>NZ_CP051684.1:0-4800000 GCF_012849375.1 Duganella dendranthematis | reverse complement strand
GGAACACGTGGGGGGCGATGTTGTAGGCGGCGCCGTGGGCGCAGTCGACCACGACTTTCAGGCCGCGCAGGTCCAGCTCGTTCGGGAAGGTGCTCTTGCAGAATTCGATGTAGCGGCCTTGCGCGTCGTCCAGGCGCTTGGCGCGGCCCAGTTTTTCCGACGGCACGCACAGCATTGGCTGGTCCAGCTCGGCTTCGATGTCGAGCTCCACCGCATCCGGCAGCTTGGCGCCCTGGGCCGAGAAGAATTTGATGCCGTTGTCCTGGAACGGGTTGTGCGAGGCCGAGATCACCACGCCGGCCGACAGGCGCAGCGCGCGCGTCAGGTAGGCGATCGCCGGAGTCGGCATCGGGCCGGCCAGCATGACGTCGACGCCGGCGGCCGAAAAGCCGGCTTCCAGCGCGGCTTCCAGCATGTAGCCGGAGATGCGCGTGTCTTTGCCGATCAGCACGGTTGGACGGCTGGCGCCGCTTCGCTTGCTGGCCAGGACCTTGCCGGCCGCATAGCCGAGGCGCATGACGAAGTCAGGGGTGATGGGTGCTTCGCCGACCAGGCCGCGAATGCCGTCGGTACCAAAATATTTACGTGACATATGTGTGCTCTTTTAAGTTGTTATTTTAGTGTGCTGCGTGCCAGACCTTGAGGGCGTCGACCGTTTCCGCGACGTCGTGCACGCGGACGATCAGCGCACCCTGCGCCACCGCCGCCAAGGCGCCGCCGACGCTGCCGGCCATGCGCTGCTCGACCGGCCTGCCGGTCACCGCGCCCACCATCGACTTGCGCGACAGCCCCGCCAGCAGCGGCAGGTTGAGCTCGTCAATCAGGCGCGCGGTGGCCTTCAGCAAGGCGTAATTATGCTCCACTGTCTTGCCAAAGCCAAAGCCGGGATCGATGCACAGTCGACGTGGATCAATACCGGCCGCCAGCAGCGCTTCGGCGCGTTCGTGCAGGAAGGCGATCACCTCGGCCACCACGTCGGTATAGGCCGGCGCCAGCTGCATGTGTTGCGGGTCGCTTTGCATGTGCATGATGCACAGCGCGCAGTCGCTGTCGCGTACGGCCTCCAGCGCGCCGGGGGCGCGGAAGCCGTTGATGTCGTTGATCATGTCCACGCCGGCGATGATGGCTTCGCGCATCACCTGTGGCTTGTAGGTGTCGACCGAGATCGCCGGGCCGAGGTCGCGCAGCGCGTACAGCACCGGCATCACGCGTTGCAGCTCGTCTTCCAGCGAGACCGGCGGCGAGCCGGGCCGGGTGGATTCGCCGCCGACGTCGATGATGTCGACACCGGCCTCGATCATCTGCTCGGCGTGCGACAGCGCAAATTCCAGCGACTGGTAGTTGCCACCGTCGGAGAATGAATCGGGCGTCACATTGAGGATACCCATCACGCGGGCGCGCACGCCCTGCCCCCGCCACGGGTAATTAAAACGGCCAAACTGTAAGGTAGATTGCATGTGACACTGGAATAAAAAAGGGCGAGGATCGCTCCTCACCCCTTGGTGGTTGATGCAGCCCGGCGTGCTTAGGCCGGTGCGGTCACGCTTGGCGATACACCGCTGCCGCCATCGCTAGGTGGCTGTTTGCGGATCGTCACGCCGGCTTTCGGCGGACGCGGCTCCAGGCCGGCCATAATGTCGTTGATCTGGTCTGCATCGATGGTTTCCCACTCCAGCAGCGCCTTGGTCATGACTTCGACTTTGTCGCGGTTGTCCGACAGCAGCTTGCGGGCCAGCGCATATTGCTGATCCAGGATGTGGCGAATTTCCGCATCCACTTTCTGCTGCGTGGCTTCCGAAATGGTCTTGTTGCTGCCCCCCATGAAGCCGTCGTTCTGGGTATCTTCATACACCATCACGCCCAGCGCATCCGACATACCGAACTTGGTGACCATCGAGCGGGCCAGCTTGGTGGCGCGCGAGAAGTCGTTCGAGGCGCCGGTCGACATCTGGCCGACAAAGATCTCTTCCGCGATACGACCGCCGAACAGGATCGAAATCTCTTCCAGCATCTTGTCCTTGTAGCCCGAAATATTATCGTGCTCAGGCAGCTGCCAGGTCAGGCCCAGGGCCCAGCCGCGCGGCATGATGGTCACTTTGTGGACCGGGTCAGCCTTCGGCAGCAGCTTGGCGACCACCGCGTGACCGGACTCGTGGTAGGCGGTGTTGCGACGCTCATCTTCGCGGATGACCATCGATTTACGCTCAGGCCCCATGTAGATCTTGTCCTTGGCATCTTCGAAGTCGGCCATATCGACCAGACGCTTCGAGCGACGCGCGGCAAACAGCGCAGCCTCGTTGACCAGGTTGGCCAGATCGGCGCCCGAGAAGCCAGGGGTGCCGCGGGCCAGAATGTCGGCCTTAACGTCGGTGCCGATCGGCACTTTGCGCATGTGCACGTTCAGGATCTGTTCGCGGCCGCGGATATCCGGCAGGCCAACGCTGACCTGACGGTCGAAACGGCCCGGACGCAGCAGCGCTTTATCCAGCACGTCGGCGCGGTTAGTGGCAGCAATCACGATCACGCCGGACTGCGCTTCGAAGCCGTCCATTTCCACCAGCAGCTGATTCAGCGTCTGTTCGCGTTCGTCGTTACCGCCGCCCATGCCGGCGCCACGGTGACGGCCGACAGCGTCGATCTCATCGATGAAAATGATGCACGGCGAATGCTTCTTGGCGTTCTCGAACATGTCACGTACGCGGGAGGCGCCGACACCGACGAACATTTCAACGAAGTCCGAACCGGAAATCGAGAAGAACGGTACTTTGGCCTCGCCGGCAATGGCACGCGCCAGCAGGGTTTTACCGGTACCTGGAGGACCCACCATCAGCACGCCGCGCGGGATGCGGCCGCCCAGTTTCTGGAACTTGCTCGGGTCCTTGAGGAACTCGACGATCTCGCCGACCTCTTCCTTGGCTTCATCGCAGCCTGCCACGTCGGACAGGGTGACGGTGTTATTGGTCTCATCCATCATGCGTGCCTTCGACTTGCCGAAGGAGAACGCGCCGCCCTTGCCGCCGCCCTGCATCTGGCGCATGAAGAAGATCCAGACGCCGATCAGCAGCAGCATCGGGAACCACGACACGAACACCTGCGACAGGAACGATGGCTCCTCAGGCGGTTTGATGTCGAAGTGGATGCCGTTGTCGCGCAGGTCGCCGATCAGGCCGCGATCGTACAGCGTGGCGGTGGTGCGGACTTTGGTGTCGTCGCTGCGGGTGGCGGTGATGGTGCCGCCTTCAATCACGACATCCTTGATGCGTTTGGCTTTCACGTCATCCAGCAAGTCGGAATAAGCGATTGGTTTCGCTCCGCCGGTTACGCCATGGCTATCAAACTGCTTGTACAGCATAAGCAGGAGCAGTACCACGACTACCCAGATGGCTGATTTGGAAAACATGTTATTCACGAAAACTCCTTGGATGCGAGACGCATCGATAAACCTGGCTGAACTCTGATTTTACTCGCAATAGGCAGGCGTTGCCAGAAACCTGCCGTGCGCCGGTCAAAAACCGGCTGAAAAGCACATTATTTCGCCAAAATCTTACCGCAATCAAGGCAAAAACGGCTTTCCCGGGGTTTGATGTGCGGGTTGTTCAGCAAATATCAAGGGTGCCAGCCATCAGATTCCAAAGGTTGCGCCGATGCCATGCCGTCGGTTGGGTTTTTCAGGCCACGGCCGAGCAGGAAAATCTCGGACGACTTGTCGCGGCTGGCTTTAGGTTTCTTTTGTACTACTGTTTTAAATTCGGCACGGAATTTCAGCACAATATCGTTGAATCCCATGTCCTTGAAACATTTGACCAGCAAAGCGCCGCCGGGTTTTAAATGGGCCTGTGAAAATTCAATCGCCAGGTCAATCAGATGCTCCATGCGGGCGGCGTCGGAATCGTGGATGCCGGACAGGTTAGGCGCCATATCCGATAACACCAAGTCAACTTTTTGCCCCTGCACCACGTTTTCCAGTTGCTGCAGTACGTCAGGCTCGCGGAAGTCGCCCTGGATAAAGTGGAAGTCGGCAATCGGCTCCATCGGCAGCATGTCGAGGCCGATCAGCGTGCCGTTGATGCCGCCGCCCTCCTTGCCCGCCAGCTTGCGCCGCACGTACTGACCCCAGCTCCCCGGTGTACAGCCCAGGTCGACAATGACCTGGCCGGGCTTGATCAGTTTCTCTTCTTCATCAATCTCTTTCAGTTTGAAAGCCGCACGGGCGCGATAGCCCTCTTTCTGGGCCAATTTCACGTAAGGGTCGTTAATATGGTCGTGAATCCAGTTTTTGTTTAATTTGTTCTTAGCCATTCGCGTAGAATACTGCCTTTAAGGAACCTACTAAAAGAATTTTATGATCAAACTTACTCCCGCCGAGCGCAGCGCGCTGCGCGCCGAAGCCCACGGCCTGAATCCAATCGTCATGATTGGCGCCGACGGACTGACTGCCAACGTCCTCAAGGAAATCGCGCTGGGTCTCGATTCCCACGGCCTGATCAAAGTGCGCGTGTTCGGCGACGACCGCGAAGCCCGTATCGCCATGTACGAAACCATCTGCGAACAGCTGAAGGCTGCGCCGGTGCAACATATTGGCAAGCTGCTGGTGCTGTACCGTCCGAAAGTGGAAACCGAGAAAGCCCGCAGCGGCAGCGCCGGCAAAGGCATGCGCGAAGTCACCATCGTCAAGCCTAGCCCGAGCGGCACCAAGCGACCATCGGTCACCAAAGTCGTGCTGAAGGGGAATGAGCGCGTTACGCAGGGCGGTAATATCAAACGCGCCAAGGCGCGTCAGAAGTCGACCAAAAAGACTGTCTTGGGCTAAGGTCATTCCCGCGCAAGCGGGAATCCATGCTGAGTATGGATTGCCGCCTGCGCGGCAATGACATAGCTTATTGTTTTACTACCAGCCACGCAGCCAGCAGGCTTTGAATCAGATAGATCACGCTGGAAATGCCGTGCAGGACGCCGAATTTATTCTTCGCCGCCTCCTCCATCACACCGCCCGGCCCCGCCGCCGCGCGCAGCGCCGCCATCATCGGCTGTAAGCCGAAGTGCGACACCAGCGTGCAAGCCAACATCACCAGCACGATAATCAGCAAGGTACGGCGCGATTTGGCCGCCATATTCGCTGCCGGTCCGGCAAAAATGCCGCCGGTGCTGGTCTGGGTCGCCCACAGCAGCACCAGCATCACCAGTGCGCACGCGATCGACAACCAGGCCTGGTTGGTGAACAGATTGCCGGCAATGGTGCCGGCCAGCACGCGATCACTCAGCGTGGCAAACAGGGTCGGTGCGGCCAGATAACCCACCGCCCATAAACTGCCGGCCCACAGGGTCGCGACCAGCAGGCGTGTACGGGCGAGTAACATCAGATGTAGCGCACTTCCAGAATTTCGTATTCGCGCGGACCCGATGGGGCCTGCACTTCCACCACGTCGCCGGCCGACTTGCCGATCAGCGCGCGGGCGATCGGCGAGGTCACCGACACTTTGCTCAGTTTCAGGTCGGCTTCATCGATGCCGACGATCTGGTAGGTCACCTTGGCGCCCGATTCCAGGTCTTCCAGGTCGACCGTCGAGGCGAACACCACGCGGCCTTCGGCGTCCAGCGTGGCTGGATCGATGATTTGCGCGGCGCTCAGCTTGCCTTCCAGTTCCGCGATGCGGCCTTCCACGAATGCCTGGCGCTCTTTGGCGGCATCGTACTCGGCGTTTTCCGACAGGTCGCCATGCGAGCGTGCTTCGGCAATCGCGTCGATCACGATACGGCGTTCTTTGGTCTTCAACTGGTGCAACTCTTCTTTCAAGAGTTCGGCGCCGAACTTGGTAAGTGGAACTGAAGTCATGTTGTCTATTTACTCTGTTTTTACAATGGAAAACCACAGAGGCCGCGCCAACCTTCAGCGCGAGCTCTGTGGTCCGGGTACTACCTAAACCTTATTAAACCTTAGTGTAAGGTTTTATGCAGCCCTTGTAAATCGTACACACGCAATTCGTCGAGATGGCGGATGCCTTCGACCGCCGCTTCAGCGCCGGCGATGGTGGTGTAGGTCGTCACGCGCGACGCCAGCGACGAAGTGCGGATGGCACGCGAGTCGACGATGGCGTTGCGTTTTTCTTCCACCGTGTTGATGACCAGGACCAGTTCATGGTTCTTGATCATGTCGACGATGTGCGGACGGCCTTCCACTACCTTGTTGACCGCGGTGACCGGAATGCCGGCCGCCGCAATCACCGCCGCCGTGCCCTTGGTGGCGGCCAGCGTGAAGCCCATGTCGACCAGGTCGCGCGCCACTTTCACGGCGCGCGGCTTGTCCGACGATTTCACCGACAGGAAGACCTTGCCCGATTTCGGCAGCTTGACGCCGGCGCCCAGCTGCGACTTGACGAAGGCTTCGCCGAAGGTTTTACCGACACCCATGACTTCACCGGTCGATTTCATCTCAGGGCCGAGGATGGTGTCCACGCCTGGGAATTTCACGAACGGGAACACGGCTTCCTTGACGCTGTAGTACGGCGGCACCACTTCGGTGGTCACGCCCTGGTCTGCCAGCTTCTGGCCGACCATGCAGCGCGCGGCGATCTTGGCCAGTTGCAGGCCGGTGGCCTTCGACACGAATGGCACGGTGCGCGAGGCGCGCGGGTTCACTTCCAGCACGTAGACCACGTCCTGGCCCTCTTGCTTCTGGATCGCGAACTGCACGTTCATCAAGCCGACCACGTTCAGGCCCTTGGCCATCAGCGCGGTCTGGCGCTTCAGTTCATCGATGGTCTCCTGCGCCAGCGAGTACGGCGGCAGCGAGCACGCCGAGTCGCCCGAGTGGACGCCAGCTTGTTCGATGTGTTCCATCACGCCGCCGATGAAGGTGGTGTCGCCGTCCGAGATGCAGTCGACGTCGCACTCGATGGCGTCGTTCAGGAAGCGGTCCAGCAGCACCGGCGAATCGTTCGACACCTTGACCGCTTCGCGCATGTAGCGCTCCAGGTCACGCTGCTCGTGAACGATTTCCATCGCGCGGCCACCCAGCACGTAGGAAGGACGCACCACCAGCGGGTAGCCGATTTCCTGCGCCAGCGCCAAGGCGTCGGCTTCGGTGCGCGCGGTGCGGTTAGGCGGCTGACGCAGACCCAGGTCTTGCAGCAGCTTCTGGAAACGCTCGCGGTCTTCGGCGGCGTCGATCATGTCCGGCGAGGTGCCGACGATCGGCACGCCGTTGGCTTCCAGGTCCAGCGCCAGTTTCAACGGGGTCTGGCCGCCGTACTGCACGATCACGCCGACCGGCTTTTCCAGCTCGACGATTTCCAGCACGTCTTCCAGCGTCAGCGATTCGAAGTACAGGCGATCCGAGGTATCGTAGTCGGTCGACACGGTCTCCGGATTGCAGTTGACCATGATGGTCTCGTAGCCGTCTTCGCGCATCGCCAGCGCCGCGTGTACGCAGCAGTAATCGAATTCGATACCCTGGCCGATACGGTTAGGACCACCGCCCAGCACCATGATCTTCTTCTTGTCGGTCGGATTGGACTCGCACTCTTCATCGTATGTCGAGTACATATACGCGGTGTTGGTGGCGAATTCCGCCGCGCAGGTGTCCACGCGCTTGTAGACCGGGCGGATGCCCAGGCCATGGCGGTACTTGCGCACTTCGGCCGGCGTGGTTTGCAGCAGGAAGGCCAGACGACGGTCCGAGAAGCCCTTCTGTTTCAGCTTGTACAGCGTGGTCTTGTCCAGCTGCTCCAGCTTCTGGGTATCCATCCACAGTTCCAGGTCGACGATCTCTTTAATCTGGATCAGGAACCATGGGTCGATCTTGGTCAGCTGGTGCACTTCTTCCATGGTGAAGCCTTGCGCGAAGGCGTCGCCCACGTACCAGATACGCTCAGGACCTGGCTCGCCCAGTTCCTCTTCGATCTTCTCGCGGTCCTTGGTTTTTTCGTTCAGGCCATCTACGCCCACTTCCAGACCGCGCAGCGCTTTCTGGAACGATTCCTGGAAGGTGCGGCCAATCGCCATCACTTCGCCGACGGATTTCATCTGCGTGGTCAGGTGGTGGTCGGCGGTCGGGAATTTTTCAAACGTGAAGCGCGGGATCTTGGTCACGACGTAGTCGATCGACGGTTCGAACGATGCCGGCGTAGCGCCGCCGGTGATCTCGTTGCGCAGCTCATCCAGCGTGAAGCCCACAGCCAGCTTGGCCGCCACCTTGGCGATCGGGAAGCCGGTGGCTTTCGACGCCAGCGCCGACGAACGCGATACGCGCGGATTCATTTCGATGACGATCATGCGGCCATCGGCCGGGTTGATCGAGAACTGCACGTTGGAGCCGCCGGTGTCGACGCCGATTTCACGCAGCACCGCCAGCGAGGCGTTACGCATGATCTGGTATTCCTTGTCGGTCAGCGTTTGCGCAGGAGCGACGGTGATCGAGTCGCCGGTGTGCACGCCCATCGGGTCCAGGTTTTCGATCGAGCAGATGATGATGCAGTTGTCCGCCTTGTCGCGCACCACTTCCATCTCGTACTCTTTCCAGCCCAGCAGCGATTCTTCAATCAGCAGCTCGTTGGTTGGCGAAGCTTCCAGGCCGCGTTTGCAGATCGCTTCGAATTCTTCTTCGTTGTAAGCGATGCCGCCGCCGCTGCCGCCCATGGTGAACGATGGACGGATGATGGTCGGGAAGCCGACTTCCTTCTGCACCGCCCACGCTTCGTCCAGCGAGTGCGCCACGCCGGAACGGGCCGAGCCCAGACCGATCTTGGTCATCGCGTCCTTGAACTTGGAGCGGTCTTCGGCCTTGTCGATGGCTTCCGGCGTCGCGCCGATCAGTTCCACCTTGTACTTGTCCAGGATGCCGTTGCGGTGCAGGTCCAGCGCGCAGTTCAGCGCGGTCTGGCCGCCCATGGTCGGCAGGATCGCGTCCGGCTTTTCCTTGGCGATGATCTTCTCGACGATTTGCCAGGTGATCGGCTCGATGTAGGTCACATCGGCCATTTCCGGGTCGGTCATGATGGTCGCAGGGTTGCTGTTGACCAGAATGACTTTGTAGCCTTCTTCGCGCAGGGCCTTGCAGGCCTGGGCGCCGGAATAATCGAACTCGCAGGCCTGGCCGATAATGATCGGGCCAGCGCCAATAATCAGGATGCTTTTAATGTCTGTACGTTTTGGCATTTATTTTTTCTCCGAAGCTTCCATCAGGCCGATGAAGCGGTCAAACAGGTAAGCGACGTCAGTCGGGCCAGGCGATGCTTCAGGGTGGCCCTGGAAGCAGAAGGCCGGGGTGTCGGTGCGGGCGAAGCCCTGCAGCGAGCCGTCGAACAGCGACACGTGGGTCACGCGGCAGTTGGCCGGCAGCGTGTTCGGATCGACCGCGAAACCGTGGTTCTGCGAGGTGATCATGACCTTCTTGCTGTCCAGGTCCTGCACCGGGTGGTTGGCGCCGTGGTGGCCGAACTTCATCTTCAGCGTTTTGGCGCCGGAGGCCAGGCCCATGATCTGATGGCCAAGGCAGATGCCGAACAGCGGCAGCTTCTTGTCCATGAAGACCTTGGCGGCGGAAATGGCGTAATCGCATGGCTCTGGATCGCCAGGGCCGTTCGACAGGAACACGCCGTCCGGGTTCAGCGCCAGCACTTCCTCGGCGGTGGTCTGGGCCGGCACCACGGTGACTTTGCAGCCGCGCGCGGTCAGCATGCGCAGGATGTTGCGCTTGACGCCGAAGTCGTAGGCCACCACGTGGAATTTCTGGTCGGCTTCGGCCAGCTTGCCGTAGCCTTCACCCAGCGTCCATTCGGTTTCGGTGTATTCGTAGGTCGACTTGACGGTCACCACCTTGGCCAGGTCCATGCCGGACAGGCCCGGGAAGGAACGCGCCAGGTCCAGCGCTTGCGACGCCGACGGCTCGTTGCCCTGGGTGCCGACCAGAATGGCGCCGGATTGAGCGCCCTTCTCGCGCAGGATGCGGGTCAGCTTGCGCGTATCGATACCGGCGATGGCGACGATGTTCTCGGCCTTCAGGTAATCGCCCAGCGACTGGGTGGAGCGGAAATTGGAAGCGATCAGCGGCAGGTCACGGATGATTAGACCGGCTGCGTGCACTTTGGAGGCTTCGACGTCTTCGGCGTTGATGCCGTAGTTGCCGATGTGGGGATACGTCAGCGTGACGATCTGGCGGCTGTAGGAAGGATCGGTGAGGATCTCCTGATAGCCGGTCATGGAAGTATTGAAGACCACTTCACCGGTCGTATGACCGGCGGCGCCGATCGAAAAACCTTTGAAAATGGTTCCGTCAGCGAGGGCCAGTATGGCTGGAACGGCGGGGCCAGAAAAAAATGGCGGCAAGGGCAACTCCTGATAAAGTTACCGTAGCTGCGCCACGTCAGACGACCGTCGAGTATCCCCGGCCGTCGCAGGCCCGGGTGGATGGTCAATTGATGATGGAGTGAGTGGTAGTCGCTACGGTAGAGATGTGATTTGGCTAAACCTTTGAATTATAACCAAATCCACCCTATCTGACAAGGCAGCGCCGGCAGATTATTTGCTTGCCAGATGAGCATCCGCCTGCGGCAAGCCCTGTCTGCCAACGTACTCGGAGATCGCCACCGCCAGCAGTTGGTTGACGCTACAGCCTTGCAATTGAGCCAACTCCGCCACATCGCTGTGCAGACTACGCGGTATCCTCAGCGCGATCTTGCCGGTGTAATGAAACGGATCAAGCGGCATGGCAATGGGCTGCCCCAGCGACAGGGACACCGCCAACCAGGACGACGCAGCCTTGTCCAGGCAGGCCAGCGCCTCATCCGCCGTTTCACCCTCCGCTACGCATCCTGGAAACTCATGTATATAAGCAGTGTATCCACCCTGCTCATCCGGCAGCAAGCGACGCACATAGGGGCGAGCCAGAATAGCCCGGATTTTGCCATCAATTTTTGTCGCCATCGGACCCACCCTCAAAATATCGCTCCCATTCCGCCACATCATCCAGCAGCACCTTGACAATGGACCGCGCTGTGCCCACCTTGACAGTCGCGCTATGCGCCGGAATGCTCAACGGCCGTGAAAACTCGGGCGCCCTACGGCGCGACCAGGTTGGCTCCTTGCCACGACCGTCACGTTCACGTCCCAATGCGCGGGCCAGCCCCTCGAATTCGAGCGTCCTCCGTCCCTGTGGTGAACGCTGAATCTCCAGCAATACCTTCTTGATTTTAGCCAAGTGCTTTGGAGTCATGGCATCGCAGCGATATCGCTGGCGATATCACATTATAGACATGCGGCTCGCATGCTGCGACGATTCTCCAATAAAAAATGCCGCTTGGCTTTGAGCCAAACGGCATTCGTGCCTTGCGGGGAACGGGGGTTAGTTCAGCGCAGCGATGCCAGCTTTGGCGATTTGTGCATCTTCGTTCGATTTGACGCCCGAGACGCCAACGGCGCCGATGATGTGGCCGTCCACGATGACGGGTACGCCGCCTTCCAGCATGCCATCCGCCATCGGCGCCGGCGCGGTCAGGAACGAGACGCGGCCGTTGTTGATCACGTCTTCATACAGCTTGGACTCGCGGCGGCCCAGCGCCGACACGCGCGCCTTGGCCGGGGCGATGTGCGACGACAGCGCATTGGCGCCATCCAGACGCTGTTGCCACAGCAGGTGGCCGCCGTCATCGACGATGGCGATGCTGACCGCCCAGTTATTGGCCACGGCTTCCGCTTCTGCGGCCACAGCGATTTTCTTGACGTCGGCGAGAGTGAGATATGGCTTGGTTTGCATAATGCTTCCTTATGGTTTGCGTTTCGCTTCGAGTTTTTGTTTGATCTGGGCCATCACCTGCGCGGCAGCCTGCTCGCCGGCCAGCACCGCCTGGTTGCGGCCATTGAAGTCATTGCTGGCCATCTTGCCGAGCGGCGGCGTGATGACGATGTCGGCATCGCGCAGCTCATAGTCGTTGATGCGCTGGCCCATGATGGAGAAGGTCTGCATGATGACGTCCAGCGAACTCACGGTGGCTTGCACGTCGGCCTGGGTGGAGATATTGACGGCGATGACGAAGTCCGCCCCCATGTCGCGCGCAAAGCGCACCGGCACTGGCGCCACCAGGCCGCCATCGACATAGGTATGGCCATTGATGGTCACCGGCTGGAACACGCCCGGCACCGCCGACGACGCCCGCACCGCCATGCCCGTATTCCCGCGCTGGAACAGGATCGGCTTGCCGTCCTTGAGGTCCGTGGCCACCGCGCCGAACGGAATCTTCAGCTTCTCCATCGGCAGGTTGTTGACCGCCTTGTTAACGTAGGATTGCAGCGCCTCGCCTTTCAGCACGCCGGTGTTCTTGCGGAACAGCGGCACCGCCCAGTCGGAGATCGACGCTTCGTCCATCTCCAGGGCCAGCTTTTGCAGCTGGAAGCCGGTATTGCCCGCTGCGTACAGCGCGCCGACCACGCTGCCGGCGCTGGTGCCGACGACGATGTCCGGGTAGATACCCTGCGCCTCCAGCGCCTTGATCACGCCGATGTGGGCAAAGCCGCGCGCCGCGCCGCCGCCCAGCGCCAGGCCGATCTTGATTTTCTTCGGCGGCAGCACCTCCGGCGGCGGTTGCAGCACCGGGGTCTCCGCAACGGGAGGGCTTTTGCAGCCGACAATGGCGGCTGCGGAGAGGATGGCTAAACTGGCAAGGACAATACGGCGTGATGGCATGGGCAGTGTATGGGCTGGGAGTGAGCGCCCCAGATTGTACACCGCCCTGCCCGCTTACTTGCTGGCCGCCGTCGTGCCGTATTCGTCGGCGCCCAAATCGATCAGGCTGTTTTCGATGCGCGCCTGGCCGTCGATGTCCTGCGTGCCGTTCAGCGGAATCGCGCCGGACGGGAAATAACGGGTCCACAGCGGCGAGCTCCAGCCGGTCAGCGGCGTGCCGACCGTGCCGGCGTCAATCGATGGCGACGCCGCTTGCAGATGCAGGTTGCCGGTTGCCGGCGCCACGTACAGTGGATTGGAGATTTTCAGCGTTCCTGGCAGGCCGGAGGAACTGGTGCTGGTGCCCCACCACTGATTCACGCCCCAGTTATTACCGGTATTGCCGGTGCCTTCCACCTGGTAGCTTTCTGCCGCAGTCCCTTTGCCGAAGAAGATGTTATTGCTGAAGTTCGACGCGGTGACCTTGTACTGCAACGTCACTTCGGTGCCCCATCCCTGGTTTTTGTAGAAGGAATTGTTATGCACATTGATGCGGCGGGCCAGGCCGGCGCTGGAGGAATAGCCACCCAGCGACAACCCAGCTTCACGGTTGTTGTAGACGAAATTGCCCGTCATCAGAATATCTTCGGTCGCCTTGTTTTTATGCTCACTGGCGAATTCAAAGCCGATGTCGTTGCCGGTCGAGATATTACGGTCGAAGATGATGTTGCGGCCGCCGTCCACATAGAAGCCGCCGGCTGAACCTTCGCCGCCGTACCATGGATTGGTGGTGCTGGAGTTGTTGGCCGAGGTATTGCCGCGCACCAGGCCATTGCGCACGCGGTCGTTGTCGCCACAACCGGAGCACTCGCCCTCATAACCAATGAAGTCGAAGCCAATGTTGTTATTGTCATGCACGTTGTTACCGAGGACCTCGAAGCGGTCGACGTTGCCATTGATGACCAGCGCTTCGCTGGCCTGCAGCACGTTCTTGTACACCTCATTCCCCTGTACCAGCAGATCGGTCACGCCGGTGGTGTTGGTGCCGAATACGGCCAGGCCATGCGCGCCGACCGAGCACGGATCCTTGCAGGTGCTGGTGTTCTTGATGTCGTGGATCTTGTTACTGAGGATTTGCAGGTTCGCACCATTCCCTTCGATCAGAATCCCGACCGGCGTATTGCTGCCGCTCGACGTCAGACCCGTCACCTCAAAACCCTGCACCCGCACATAGTTCGAATTCTTGATGGTGATCAGCCCTTCCCGGCCGGATGGCGTCAGGCCGCTGCCGCTGATGATGGCGCCGGCATCGCCTTGCACGGTAATGAAGGCGGTGGCGCTACCGGATTTACCGGAAATCAGCACCTTCTGCGCGTAGGTGCCGGCCAGCACCCGCACGGTGTCGCCGGCATTGGCCGTGTTGACCGCAGACTGGATCGACTGCCCCGGACTGACGGTGATGGTGACGGCGTGCGCCGTGGACGCCAGCAGGCACGCGGCTGCGGCGAAAGCTTTGACTAAATTCACAGGCAATTCTCCTCAAAAGGATGACACCAATAGATCGGGCAGCGCCCGGCTCACACCCGCGACGCCTCCAATAGCAGCGCGTGTTCAAAGCGCAGCGTCAGGCGATTGCGGCCGCCCTCCACCACGCCGAAATCCTTGCCGTCGACATAGTCGCGCAGGCGCCAGCGTCCGTCGCCCAGGCCACGGATCTCGACCGGCCCATCCCAGCGTGGCGCAAAGAAGGCGAAATACAGCTTGCCGCCCTTCTCCACCACGTGGCCTTCAGGCTTGTCGAAGCCGATGTCGTACAGCTCACCGCGATAAACACCGTTGGCCAGCATCTTGTCGCGATAAATGCCGATCCACTTGCGCCATTTGACTTCGCGTTCCGGCGTCAGCAAGAAGCTGTCCTTGGGTTTGGGATCGACCGGCCAGGTAAATTTGGTCGACAGCACCGCGCCGACGCCGATGGTGGACGCGAAATCGTCGCCGCCATCGCTCAGCTCAACGTGATCGCCGGCATACGGCGCGCTGCGGCCCATCAGCGCCTTCAGCGTCTTGCCCTTGTGGCGCACCTGCCAGGACGACAGCGGGTCCGAGGCCGGCGCCTGGTTCATATACGGGAAATTGTGGAAGGCGTACGAGGTGCCGCATGGGCAAAGCTCCACCACCGCGTTCGGATTGATTTCGCGCGCCGTGTCGTACACCATCTTCCAGAAGTCCTGCAGCTTCTCGAACGATTCCTCGGGCCGTGCGTGCTTGTGCGCCGGGTTGTAACAAGGCGCCACGCCGTTCAGGTGCTGGCCGTCGATCTTCAGTCCCTGGTAGCCCCACTCGCCGAAAATCTTGCGTATCCAGTCGCGCGTCATGTCGATGGTCGGCTGATAGGCCGGGCACAGGTAAAAGCTGTTCCACCAGCTGATCAGCTGCGGCGCGCCTTCCTTGTCCAGCAACAGCATGTCGGTATGATCGTGCAGCAGGTCCGAGCCGGGATCGACCGCCAATGGCGTGATCCACAGGCGCGCTTTCAGGCCGGCGTCCTTGACGGTCTGCACCAGGCCGCGCATGTCGGCTTCGCCGCCGGGGAATTTTTTGGCGTCCAGCTTCCAGTCGCCCTCGTTGTTCTGCCAGCCGTCGTCCAGCACCGCCCATTCGAGGCCGAGTTCCTTGGCCTTTTGCAGCGTGCCGACCATCAGCGGCACCGTGAAGTCACGCTCGTAACCCCAGGCGCACCAGATCGGCTCATAGCATTCAGGCGGACAATCCGGCGAGCGCAAGCCACGCTCCGCCATCGCCTGACGGTACTGGTCCAGCGCAGCAAAGTAATCGCCGGTGTGCAGCGCCAGGAAGGTCTCCAGCGTGTCGAGCGTCTCGCCTGGCTGCAGCGTCGCTTCGCGCTTGAATTCGACCGCCAGCGAGGCGCCGCCGTCGACTGCACGCACCGGCAGCTCGACCAGGCGTGGCACGGTATCCAGATGGCCGACCGCCAGGCCGCAGTCGCGCTGCCAGACATCGGCCGCCGGCGTGCCGCCGCCGTAATCGGAACCGTTCATGCCCATGAAATTGCGCTGATCGAAGCCGTGCACCATCGGCTGCACCCAGTCGCGGCGGTCGGGATGCGTGGCGCCGGAATAGGTCCAGAATTCCGCCTTGCGGCCGGTCGCAGGTCGTAATGTGTGCGCGCTGTTGGCCCACGCCGCGATCAGCAACGGCTTGTCGGCCGTGTTGCGGTAGGAGACGCGGATGACCGCGAAGCCGGGCTGGCGCTCATAGAAAGTGACGGCCACGGTTTTCTCGATGCCTTCGGTGGCCACACCGGTCAGCCGGTGACGCACGCCGGGACCATGCGGTCCACCGACGCGATCAGCCGCCTGCGACGCCAGCGCAAAGCTCTCGATCCAGCGGCCGTTCGGCAGTTGCAGGCGTTCGCTGGATGCGAAGGCCGTCACCGCTGCCGGACGCGGCCCCCGCCGCGATGTCACGCGACAGCGCAGCTGGCTGTCGAACTCCAGCGCCATGGCGGCGTCGCCGATGCGGGCCACGTCTTTTCCCTTGGCGACATTGGCGGCGCCGGCCTCGCCCACGGTGGTTGCGACGGCGGTGCCGGCCAGCCATTGCAGCAAGGTGCGGCGGCGTTGGTCATAGTGGTTTTTCATCTGTCTCCCTTATTAGTGCCACGCTTGCGGATACGCTTTTTCCACATTGATCCGATACAGCTTGTCGACCACGGCGCGCGGCAGCGACAGGCCGCGTACCTGTTTGTCCAGCTCCGGCACGGCGAAGCGCTCGCCGGTGACGAAATAGCGCCAGTCGCGCCGCCATACCGTGTCCATGTCCTTCACGAAGCCGGCGTCGTCCTGCTCCGTCGATTGCGCCAGGTCGGTGCCGTACATCAGCCGGTCCTGATACTTGATGAAGAACGCGCGCACCTTCTCGCGGTCGCGCTGCGACTGGTATTGCAGCTGGCCGATGCGCGCCGCGACGTCCACATTCACGCCGGGATGCGCGTCGAGGAAGCGGCCCAGCCGGTCCACGTCGTACTCCAGCGAGGCGAGATGCACGCCGGTGAAGCGCAGATTGGGATGTTTTTCCAGCAGGTGGTCGCGCGCGGCCATCTGCTGTTCGTAGCTCGGCATCTCGGGATGCTTGTACATGTGGTAGGCCGGATGGGCAGCAAAGTATTCGCGGTCATTCTCTACCGTCATCTGCTCTAGCGGCAGCCAGCAGTTGTGCGGCTCGCCCTGGTGGCCCAGCACCATCACGCCGCGCTGCGCCAGGCCGTTGAACAGCGTATCGAAACGCGGGTCATCGACCATCACCAGCTTGCCCTGGCTGTCGCGCAGGCTCATGCCGATGTTCTTCCACACCTTGACGGCGACCGCGCCGTTGGCCACTGCGCCGTCCAGGTCTTTCAGCGTGGCCGCGCCCCATTCGGGCTGTTCGAAGCCTTCGGTGGAAAAGGTGGCGGCCCAGGCGATCTGCCGCGGATGCTGGCGGGCTGCCGCTATGGCGACGCGGCGCTGCTGCGCCAGCGACGGAAAGTCCGGGTAGTCGACGTTGACGGTCAGCGCGCGGAAGTTGTCCTTGCGCGCCAGCGCCAGCCAGGCATCCTGGTTCTCACCATGCAGGTGCAGGTGGGCGTCGATCTTCGACACCTTGTCGAAGTCGCGCATGGTATAGCCGTCGGCGGCGCCGGCAAACGGCACGGCCAGCAGCGACGCCAGCATGGCGGATATCACGGTCCAACGCATGGAATGTCTCCTTGTTGTCATTGCGCGCCCGCCAGGCGCGCCAGCGCGGCGGCGGTCAGCGGCGTCCCGGCGCTGCGGGCGGCGTACAGCGCCGCGCCGAGCACCGGAGGCAGGCGTGGTGGCGACAGCAGGTAAGCACCGGACCGCACCGCCAGCGCGCGCTCGAACGGCTCACTGAGCGGCCCATCGGCGCCAAACAGGCCACCGGTGCGGGACACCGCAACCTTCGTGCCGACGTCGATACCAAGCGAACCGCGCACCGCATCGACCAGCGCGGCCAGTTCGGCGGCGGCGGCGTCGATGATGGCCTGTGCCTGTGGATCGCCCTGCCCGGCCGCTTCGGCGACCAGGCGAGACAAGGCCGCCACTTTGCTGCGCTCTCCTTTGAGTTCGCCGTACACCACTTCGCACAGGTCGAGGTCTTCTTCCAGCGCCAGCCGCTCGCGCACCAGCGCATGCAGCGGCCCGCGCGGCGCGCGGCCATCGCTCATGCGCGAGAACAGCGCCAGCCCGGCGCGCGCGATCCAGTGCGCCGAACCTTCGTCGCTGAACAGCTCTCCCCATCCACCGGCACGCGCGCTCCGTCCGGCGAATTCGCCATAGGCCATCGAACCGGTGCCGGCGATGACGCTGATGCCGTCGGCGCAGGCCAGCGATCCGGCCCAACTGCACACCATATCGTTGCCGCACAAGTAGCGGTCGTGGCCCAGCACCGCGCGCGGCAACACGCCCAGGTGCGGCTGGACGGCGCGGTCCTCGCCGTAGGCCGGCAGGCCGAAGAAGGCGAAGGCGATATCGCCAGGCTTCACCCCCGCCGCAGCGAACAGCGCGCCGCAGCCGCGAGCCAGCATGGCGGCGACACCGTCCATGCCGACTTCCAGGTAGTAGGCGCTGCCATCTTCATGGCGCGCCAGTACCTTGCCGTCGCTGTCGATCAGCGCGAAGGCTGTCTTGGTGCCGCCGCCGTCAACCCCGAGGAACATGGTCGTCTCCGGCGAGAGGATAGATGGTCACGCCGCGCACCACGCGGTTCACGGTGCCCGACACGCTCGGCGTGTCCGGACGCAGCCCGAGCGCCAGCGACTGCAACAACGCAAACGATTGGCAGAACAGGATGTACGGCAGCGCCAGCGCCAGTTCGGCGGCACGCTCCGCGGCTTGCAGCGCCAGCACAGCGTCGCCCAGTTCCGGCGCCGCCTGGCCGCTCAGCGCCAGCACCTGGTCTGCACGGCCGTCGTTGCGCAGTTCGCGCAGCAGATCGAGGTCGTAGCGGCGCGCGTGCGGATCGTTGGACAGCAGCACCACCACCAGCGTGTCCGAATCGACGATGGTCTTCGGACCGTGACGGAAGCCCAGCGGCGAATCGAACAGCGCTACCACCTGGCCGTCGGTCAGCTCCAGCAGCTTGAGCGAGGCCTCGCGCGCCAGGCCGCGCAGCTCATTGCTGCCGAGGTAGACCACGCGCTTGAAGCGGCGCGCCACCAGTGCTTGCAGCAGCGGCAGCGCGCTTGCCAGCAGTTCCGATGCAGCAGCCGATGGCGCGGCCGTGGCCCCCGGCGCCAGCAGCCCGAAGGCCAGCGATGCCGCCAGCAGCATCGAAGTGAAACTGGTGGTCATGGCAAAGCCACGGTCATGCGTGGCATCCGGCAGCAGGATGGCAAAGGCGTTGCTGCGGTTTTGCGCCATGCGATACAACTCGCCGTCCGCGTTGCAGGTGATGACCAGGTGGTACACCTCGCCCACCAGTTGGTCGGCCAGGGTGACGGCGGCCAGGCTTTCAGGGCTGCTGCCGGAGCGGGCGAACGACACCAGCAAGGTCGGCACCGCCGGCTGCAGGAACTGCTGCGGGCCGGACACCAGATCGGTGGTCGGCACGGCTTCCGCGCGCCAGCCCATGCCCAGCATGGCCGGCGCCAGGCACTCGCCGATGAAGGCCGAGGTGCCGGCGCCGGTCAGCACGATGCGCACATCGGCGCGCGCCAGCAGCGGCGCCAGGAAGGCGTCCAGCGCCGCGCGGTGATCCGCCACCAGCGTGTCGATCTGCGGCCAGACGGCGGGCTGCTGCGCGATTTCGCGCGCGGTCAGGCCGGCCCCTGCTTTATCGAGATGCGCCGCGCTGCTACCCAAAATGTCCTTGTCTACTACTAGCATGTTTCCAACTCCTTTGTTGCGACGCCTGCACAGGCGTCCATGTACTGGCGCAGCACCTTGGCCACGCCTTCTTTCAGCAAATCGGCCGGCAGGTTGCGCACGCGGCCTTCGCGCACCGCTTCGTACTGCGATGGCAGATACTGGCTCAATAGTGTCAGCGGCGGCGCTTCGCGCTCCAGGTTCGCGATCAGGCGCGCCTGCGCGGCCTGGATCTCGGGATGCGGCCAGTAGTAGCGTATGCGGTCGCTCAGGCTGTACTGCTGGTCGAAGCGGGCTCGCTGAGGATCACCCACATAGTATTTGCGCCAGTACTCCGGCTCCGCGCGCATGACTTCCAGCACGGTGTTCTTGAAATCGGACTCCTTGCCGATGCCGACCATCTGCTCTTCGATGTCGGCCAGCGCCCACAGCGTTTCGCGCAGCGCAAAAGTCAGGCCCGGCCCGACTTTCAGGATGGCGAAATGGCCTGCCACCAGTGCAGCAAGATTGGACGGAGTCTGGTAGTCGGTCGAATGGGCTTCATACAGCATGGTCGGCTCGCCTTCAATCAGACGGCTCAGCGCCACGGCGCGTTCCGGCTTGTAGTCGATCACCTTGTGATGGTCGAATTCCACGCCCGGCTGCACCACCAGCCCGATCACGCGCGGCCACACCGCTTCCAGCCCTGCGGCGGCAAACGCCTGCCGGTGCACCTTGATGGTCTGCGCCGCCGCTTCCGGCGTGGTGACGCTCAGTTCTGCCAGGTCTTCATGCGCGCCGCCCGGCACTGGCACCTCGGTGCCGACCACGTACACCGGCGCCTCGCCGCCGACGGCGCGCCAGGCGGTTTCGGCGACGACGCACAGGCGCGCGGCGCGTTCGGCCACCACGGCATCCGGCAACGGCACCTGATCGCCGGCGCAGGACATCGAGCAGTCCAGGTGGATCTTGCGGAAGCCCGCCGTCACATACTGGTCGATCAGCACTTCGGCCTTGGCCATGGCGGCATGGGCCGGCTGGTCCTGCCACGCGTTCGGGCCCAGATGGTCGCCGCCGAGCAGAATGCGGTCGCGCGCCATGCCGGTGCGGTCGGCAATGCCGAATACGAAGTCGCGGAAGGCGGCCGGCGTCATGCCGGTGTAGCCGCCATCCTGATTGACCTGGTTGGAGGTGGACTCGATCAGCACCGGCAGTCCGCGCGCGGCCGCCGATTCCATTGCGGCTTCAATCACCAGCGGATGCGCCGAGCAGACCGAGTGTATGCCGACTGGTTGGCCCGCCTTGTGGCGTTGAACCAGATTCAAAAGATAATCCATCGTCAGTTTCCTTGTGTTGGTTCGTCCGGTTGCAGCGCGAGGAACAGCGCCGCCGCCAGCGACAGTCCGATGCCGGCCAGCCGGTAGCCGGTAGGTAGCGAGGCCGCCAGCGCCATCGCGATGACTGTCGTCAGCAGCGGCGCGCCGGCGTTCACCAGCGGCGACACCATCAGCGCTTTGCCATAGCGGAAGGCATACACCAGCGTCAGCGCGCCAATCGCGTTCAATACCTGCGTGGCGGCGGCCAGCAGCGGTCCCGATGGACCGTAGTTAATCGGTTGCGAGAAATCCGTCATCGCCAGCGCCACCGGGATCACCAGCAGCGCACTGACGGTCATGTAGAAGAAGATGCTCTCGGCGTCCATGCTGGCGTTGGCCAGCTTGATGAAGTAGGCCTGCAAGCCCCATGCCACCAGCACGCCCAGCGCCAGCACGAACCACAGGCCGTACTGC
Organism: Duganella dendranthematis; assembly: GCF_012849375.1. Classification (NCBI taxonomy): domain Bacteria; kingdom Pseudomonadati; phylum Pseudomonadota; class Betaproteobacteria; order Burkholderiales; family Oxalobacteraceae; genus Duganella; species Duganella dendranthematis. The sequence continues at coordinate 4,778,689 of NZ_CP051684.1, read as the reverse complement.
TGCGGCGCGCCGCCCGGCGTGTAATCGAACAGCGGCAGCGCACACACCGCCAGCACAATGCCGGCCAGCCCCATCGCGCCGGTCCGCTCGCGCAGGAACAGGAACGACAGCGCGATGGTGATCACCGGCGACAGCGATATCAGCGGGAAGATCAGATAGGTCGGACCGGCTTTCACCGCATAGAACAGGATCATCTGCCCACCGGCGCCCAGCAGGCCGATGGTCAGGCCGTAGGCGATGGAGCGGCCGTCGCGCCGCACGCGCCAGCCCGCGCGCGCCAGCACGAACAATGCCGGCGGCACCATGGTCAGCGCCCACACCACATAAATCAGCGTCTCCGGAAAACCATGCTCGCTGGGCAGGCCGGCAACCGCGCCCCACACGCCCCACAGCAGCGTGGTCGCCAGCGCATACGTAAGCCAGCCGGTGCGGCGCGCAGTGATTGGTATCGTCGTTGTGTTCATGTCCATCCGTTAGAATTTCACGCTCATGCCGGCTACGTAAGTACGGCCCCAGGTTTCGAAGCCATTGATCGCATCGGCGCGGCCCAGGTTCGAGCGCATCACCGCGTCGCCCAGATTTTTACCCTCGACGAACACGGTGATACGCGGCGTAATATCCCACGATGCCGACGCCGTCACCCAGGTCAGCGCATCGACCTTGCTTGGGAAGCCAGCCACCACGTTGGTGCTCTGCGTGTACTCGCCGGTGTAGTCGAACGAGATCGAAGCGTTGATGCCGCCCTTCTCGTACAGGAAGCCGATCGACGACGCGGTAGGCGCCACGCCTTCCAGCTGGCCGACGTATTCGCCGTTCTGATAGGCTTTGGTGAAGGTCTTGGCGAATTTGGCGTTGAAGCCGAAGCCGTTGTCGAACAGGTGCTGCACGCCCAGTTCCACGCCGCGCACCTTGGCCTTGTCGCCATTGACCGGATGGGTCACGGTGTACAGGTAGCCCGGCACGCCGATGTCCACATGCTCGTCGGTCTGGTAGGTGACGAAGTTTTTGATCTGCTTGGCGAAAACGGCCGCCGTGATGGCCGATTTCGGACGGTAGTACCACTCCACCGACAGATCCTGCTGCACCGCTTCGGTCGGCTTCAGCTTCGGATCACCGACGATGTTCAGGATGTAGCTGCGGTCCAGCGTGTTGTCGGTGCGGGTTGGCGCCAGCTTGTCCAGCGACGGACGCGCCATGACCTTGGCCACTGCGCCGCGCACCACGAAATCTTCACGCGCCCACCAGCTGATGTTCGCCGACGGCAGCAGCTTGGTGTAGCTGCCGTCTTCCGACACCGGCACCGCCGGGCTATAGGTGACGGTCGGGCTGCTGGTCGGGATGTTCGGCGTCGGATCGTCGATAGAGATGATCTGGTCGATGGCGCTGCGCGACGTGGTCTTGGTGCGCACCAGGCGCGCGCCGACATTGCCGTTCCAGTTCTCACCCGCCAGTTCCAGCTGGCCGTACAGCGTCGCGGTTTTTTCCGTCACCGAATACGAGTCGGTCGGCACGAACACCGGCTGCGTCTTGCTGACGTCGAAGGTGTCGCCGGTCGGGTTGCCGTCGGCGTCCAGTATCGGCTTGCCATCCAGTTTTTTCAGCGCGGCCAGGTAGGCCGGCACGTCGAATTTGATAAAGCTGCCGGGGAAGCTGCCGCCGGCGTTGCGCATATAGTTCGGCAACGTCATCGGCGAAACCACGTTGGCGCCCAGCGAACCGAAAGTGGTCGAGTACATATCGCAGTACTGGCAGGCGCCGCCGCTTTTCTCGTTGCCGATCGAGTTGCGGTCCTTCTTGCGGTTGGTGGCGCTGGCGCCGAATTGCAGGGCTTCCGCATGCCATGCGCCGCTCAGTACTAGGCGGCCATCGAGTGAGGCGCCATCGACGGTGTCCTTGATGTCGGTGCCGGTCAGGCCGGTGAAGTGCACGCCGTAGTCGTTGTTGCCAAGCCGGCCCGCCGCCAGTTCGGTGGCCAGGTCGCGGCCATCTTCCAGCGTCACGCGGATGTCGGGGAAGCTGCCGTTATTGGCCTTGTAGTAACCGGTGTTATGGCCGGCGATGCCCGCCACCACAAAAGTATCCTTGCCGCCGGAATTGCGCTTGGAGGTCGAGCGATACAAATCGCCGGTCAGTTTCAGGTCGTTGGATGGCTTCCATTCGCCGCGCCAGCCGAACTGCATGGTGTCGACCACGCGGTCGGTGGTCACGTTGGACATTTCCGGGATCAGATCTTTCACCGTCATGCTGGTGATCAGGCGGTCCTTGACCACCACGTCGGACCAGCGGCCCGGCGCGTTCTCGACATAATACGATTGCTGGTAGCCGACTTGCGGCGAATCGAGGCGCGTGGCCAGGCCGTCGACCGTCATCTTGAAGGTCGGCGAGACCTTCCATTCAAAGGCGCCGGACAGCGCGGCGCGCTTCTTCTCCTCGAACACGGAGCCGAAAGAGATGCAGCATGGCGCCAGCAGGTTGCTCTCGCCAGGGCCGATCACGCCGTCGCCATTGACGTCGTAGCTGCCCGGCGCATCCGGATTGTAGGTCTGGTAGCCCAGCGAATCGGTACGCACTTTGCGCTTCGAGAACACCGCGCCAACCAGCACGCCCATGGTGTTGTTATTGAAGGTATTACTCACCACGCCGGACAGCTTGCCGCCCTCCTTGCGCGACAGGTCGTTGTGGTCGGCCTCGACACGCACCGAGGCGTGATAGCCGGGATTGTCCATCGGCCGCGCCGAGCGCAGGTTGACCGAGCCGCCGATGCTGCCTTCCATCTGCGCCGCTTCGGCCGATTTCATCACGTCGGCGCCGCTGATCACTTCCGACGGCAGCACGTCGAAGGCGAAGTCGCGGCCATCGCCGTCGGTGGCCAAGATGCGCTTGTTGAGCGTAACGATGTTGTAGCCGGAACCCAGGCCGCGCACGTTGATGTACTGCCCTTCCCCGCCGCGGGTGCGCGACACCGACACCCCGGAGATGTGGGTCAGTGAATCGGCGACGTTATCGTCGGGGAAGCGGCCCAGTTCCGTGGCCGAGATGGAGTCCTGAATCACGTCGGCGTTGCGCTTCAGTTCCAGCGACTTGGCCAGCGCGGCGCGCGCGCCGCTCACCACCACGACCGGCGCGGCGTCTGCGGCCGGCGGCTCGGTCTGCGCAAACGCCGCGCCACATACCGCCATCTCCACCGCTGCCGCGATCAGGCTGCGCCGAAGTCCTTTTTCGATTCTGCTACCCATATCAAATCTCCCGTGTTTGTGCCTGGTGTTGTTTCGCTGTTGTGACTTATGTATGGATAGTAATAAGCAAAGAAGGAAAACACAATAAGCTTTCGATTTATTTGTTTTGCTTGTTGTTTTTACGTTTTCTTTCGTTTTAGCATGATATATCTTTGTTTTTATTCAAAACGAAAGATATTTATGCCACAGCTTTCTTATGATGGATGGCAGGCAGGCCGCGATCTGGTAAGCTGCCATCTTTGACAAATCAACAGCACAACACATGCGACATACCAGTCAACGCCGCGCCATGATCTTGCAAGCGCTCACCGATCACGGTTCGGTGCAGGTCAACGAACTGGTGGAGCAGCTGGGCGTCTCGGCAGTGACAATCCGCAGCGATCTCAGCGTGCTGGAATCGCAAGGCCTGGCGACCCGCAGCCACGGCGGCGCCACGCTGGCGCGCACCCCGCCGCCCGAGCAGACAGTGCCGCAGAAGGACGCCATCAACCACGAACAGAAGGAACGCATCGGCGCCTATGCGGCGCGGCTGGTGCAAGCGGGCGACAACATCATCATTGACTCCGGCACCACCACCATTTCGCTGGCGCGCCATCTGCGCGAGGCGCAGAACGTGACGGTGATGACCAACGGCCTGAATATCGCATGGGAGCTGGCCGACGCGCAGGGCGTGGACCTGATTCTGACCGGCGGCCTGCTGCGCAAGCAGTCCTTGTCCATTCAAGGCACACAGGCCGAAGCCTGTTTGCAGGCTTACAGCTTCGACAAGCTGTTCCTCGGCGTCGATGGTTTCGATTTGCAGTTCGGCGTCACCACGCACCACGAGGCGGAGGCCAGCCTGAATCACAAGATGGTGGAACGGGCCAAGAAGATCATCGTGCTGGCCGACGCGTCCAAGTTCGGGCGCGTCAGCCTGCACCGCATCGTCCAGCTGGACCGCGTGCACACGGTCATTACCGACGCCGCCATCAATGACGAATACCGCGAAGGCCTGCTGCAAGCGGGCATTGAGCTGGTGATTGCGGAGTGACGCCGTGCTGAGTGGACGTATTCTTACCCCTGACGGCTGGATCACCGGCAGCATCGATTTCGATCAGCGCATCCAGCACATCACCGAAGACAGCAACGCCGACGGCGCGCTGACCATCCTGCCCGGCTTTATCGACCTGCACGTGCACGGCGCGGCCGGCGTCGACATCATGCAGGGCGGCGACGCCGGCGCTACCGTGGCGCGCGCGCATGCAAAGCACGGCACCACCGCCATGCTGGGCACCACCATGACCGCCACCGACAACTCCATCCGCCGCGCGCTGCGCGGACTGGCGCCGGTGATTGCAGAGCGTCCGGCCGGCGCCGCGCGCATGCTGGGCGTGCATCTGGAAGGTCCGTTCCTCAGCATCCACCGCCTCGGCGCGCAGCCGGCCGATGCGGTCGCAGTCGGCAGCATGGACCTGGTGCGCGACTACCACGCCCTGGCGCCGATCCGCGCGATGACGCTGGCCACCGAAGTCGCCGACCATCTGGCGCTGATCCCGCAACTGAATGAACTGGGCATCCGCGTGCAGATCGGCCATAGCAACGGCACGTATGAAGACGGCGTCGCCGCGCTGAAGGCTGGCGCAGCGGGCTTCACGCATCTGTACAACGGCATGACGGCGCTGAACCATTACCATCCCGGCATCGTCGGCGCGGCGCTGGCGCATGCGGAATATGCGGAGATCATCCCCGACCTGGAACACGTCTCGCCGGGCGCCATTCGCGCCGCGCTGCGGGCCATCCCGCGCCTGTACGGCGTGACCGACGCCACCGCCGCCACCGGCATGCCCGACGGCGAATATGCGCTGGGCAGCCAGCGCGTGTACAAGTGCCTGGGCTGCGTGCGGCTGGCCACCGGTTCGCTGGCGGGCAGCGTGCTGACCATGGACCAGGCCTTGCGCAATTTCGTCAGCCTTGGGCTGGAGCTGGCCGACGCCTCGAATCGCCTGTCGCTCTACCCTGCCGATTATCTGGGCGAGACAGAGCGCGGCCGCCTGGCGCCGGGCGCGTGGGCCGATATCGTTGTATTGAACGCGGAACTACAGCCAGTGGCGGTCTTCGTTGAGGGCGAGGCTATCGACCTGCTCAGGCAGGAGACAGGCAGGCTTCCAGCGTCAGTTCCAGCAGCGGGAAGTGGCCGGTTTCCACCTTGAAGAAGGAGGCCTGCGGGAAGATCACTTCCCAGATGGCGCGATCGTGTTCGGCGTCGATCATCGGATCGTAGGCGCCAAACAGCACCGACACCGGACCCTCAAACGCGCTGCGCACCGGCGTGTGGTCCAGCGCCGAGAAATCGTCCGAAGTCGCCACCGAGGTCGGGCCATCGAAGGCGCCCGGCTGCTGGATCAGCTCCGCGAACGAACGCGACGCCTCGGCGCCGCCGTTTGGACCGAAATACAGCTCCGTCACATCCGGCAGTTGCGACAGCGCGCCAAAGACATCCCAGAAACGCGGACGGCCCGGATCATCCTCGTACATACCCAGCGCCACGGCCAGCTTGCCGGCGTTGGGATGGTCGGTATGCACGCGGAAGGCGCGGCGCGCCAGGCGCAGCGCGGCCTGCTCCGGATTGAAGGTGGGGGCCAGCAGCACGATATCCTTGATCAGCTCCGGCGCCTGGCGCGCCAGATACACCGCCAGATGGGCGCCGAAGGAACTCGCCATCACCGTCAGCGGCTGGCCGGCTTCGGCGGCCAAGCGGCGGAATTCGGTCAATGTCGCTTCCAGCAGGTCTAGATAGGGACGCTCCGCGCACGGTTTGGCCAGCGGCTGATGCCACCAGTGGACGTGCGGCGCGTCCGGATAACGGGCACGCTCAAACACCGGACCCAGCGCCGGACCGCCGTGCAGATAAAAAACCGAAGGTGCTGCCATGTCTTCTCCTTAGCGAATGCAATGTGCATTATAAATACTGTTGATTGACATTGGCAAAAACCGCCAGCACTATCTGAGCATGAAAAAAATTCTCCTTGCCCTCACCATGCTGCTGGCTGCGCCGGCATCCGCTGACGTGCTGCCGCTGCGCGCCCAGGCCGTCGTTGTCAACCAACTGCTGGCGGAGCGCTTCGACCAGTTGCTGCCGGAGATGATGGCGCAAACCGGCATCGATATGTGGGTGCTGGTGTCGAGAGAATACAACGAAGACCCGGTACTGAAAACCATGCTGCCGGCCGAATGGCTCAACGCCCGCCGCCGCACGATACTGGTGTTTTATCGCGACGCCGCCAGCGGCAAGGTGGAACGGCTGGCGGTAACGCGCTATGACGTCGGCGCCAGCATCAAGCAGTCCTGGGACAAGAAGAAATTCCCCAACCAGTGGGACGCACTGGCGGACATTATCAAGACGCGCAACCCGCGCAAGATCGGCCTGAATACGTCGGCCACCTTCGGCCACGCCGACGGCATCGACCACACCGAGTACACCGAATTGATGGCGGCGCTGCCGGCGGCGCTGAAAGGCCGCGTGGTGTCGGCCGAGCCGCTGGCGGTGCGCTGGCTGGAAACGCGCACGGAACGGGAGATGCAGATCTACCCGCAGATGGTCAACGCCACCCATAAAATCATCGAGGAAGGCTTTTCCGAGCACGTCATCACGCCCGGCGTTACCACCAGCGAAGATGTGGTGTGGTGGTTCCGCCAGAAGATTCGCGATCTGGGCTACGACACCTGGTTCCATCCGTCCGTGGAAATCCAGCGTCAGAATACCGAGCGCGCCAATCCGGACATCATCATTCCCGGCGACCTGCTGCACGTCGACATCGGCATCACCTACCTGCGCCTGAACACCGACATCCAGCAGCATGTCTATGTACTGAAACCGGGTGAAACCGCTGCACCGGCCGCCCTGCAACAGGCCTTTGCCGGCGCCAACCGCGTGCAGGACATCCTGCTGTCGCAGTTCCAGGCTGGCCGCAGCGGCAACGCCATGCTGGCGGCGGCGCTACAACAGGCCAAGGCCGAGGGCCTGCGTCCGACCATCTACAGCCACCCGATCGGCTACCACGGCCACGCGGCCGGACCGGCGATCGGCATGTGGGATGCGCAAAACGGCGTGCCGGGCAGCGGCGACGAGGTGCTGCGGCCGCGCACCGCCTATTCGATCGAACTGAGCAATACAGCCGAGATTCCTGGCTGGCGCGAGCCGGTCAACATCATGCTGGAGGAGGATGCCTATTTTGATGCTAGCGGCGTGCGTTACATCAACGGCCGGCAGAAACAGCTGCTTCTCCTGCCACGGCCCGCGTTATCTGTTGAGTAGAGAAAACAAATAGTTCCGGCAAGCTCAGGAGTGCCATAAAGCGCCGACATTTGCGATGATAACGGAGTGGACGCAAGGCCAAAACGTCCCGCCTCCCCGCTCGCAATTCATCCCTTTTTGGCCCCCACCAGGAGCAAAGCTTATGAACTCGTTTGTTGAAACGCTGTCGCCGGCAGCACGCAATCACGCGGAAGCCCGCATCGACTACTACGCCGACTTAAACCAGGCGGTACTGCGCTCGCTGCGCCAACTGACCGAGGTCAACGTGCAATTCAGCCGCGACTGGCTGAGCGAGTCGACGGCAGCGCTGCAGCGCTCGGTGCAGACAACGCCGTCCGCCACCGGTGCGCAAGCCGCGCCACAGCAGGCCGGCGCGCTGCTGCAAAAGCTGCAAAGCTACCATCAGCAACTGGCGAAGGTGGCCACCGACTTCCAGGCCGAGATCAACACTGTGGCGCAACAGCACGTGCCACAGACCGCGCGCACCGCCACCGAACTGGCCGATGCCGGCCGTCAGGCCGCCAGCAAGCACATGTCGGATGAAGCCAGCAAGTTCGCCAACATCGCCGCGCAAAATCAGGCTTTCCCGCAGGCAGCGTCGGTGCAAAGTGCCGATGAGGGTAATCGAAACTGATCGTCGCGCCGCCGCTGCGTGGGCGGCGCATGGATTCCCGCTTGCGCGGGATGACGGGCTGACTTATGGGCCGCCGTGGCCGCCGACGGCCGCATACACCTGGCCGGTGGCGTAGCTGGATTCATTCGACGCCAGCAACACGTACACGCCGGCCAGCTCGGCCGGCTGGCCCGGCCGCTTCAGCGGCGTATCGGCGCCAAACTGCGGCAGCTTGTCGGCCGGCTGGCCGCCGGTCACCTGCAACGGGGTCCAGAACGGTCCCGGCGCCACCGCATTGACGCGGATGCCCTTGCTGGCGAGCTGCTTGGCCAATCCCTTGGTAAAAATCATGATCGCGCCCTTGGTGGCGGCGTAGTCGATGATGTTTTCGCCCGGATCATAGGCATTGACCGAGGCTGTATTGATGATGGTCGATCCCGGCTTCAACAGCGGCACGGCCGCCTTGGTGATCCAGAACATCGCGTACACATTGGTCTTGAAGGTCTCGTCGAAATCCGCCGTCGTCATGTCCAGGATGGAATCGCGCGAGAACTGGCGCGCCGCATTATTGACCAGAATATCCAGCCCGCCCAGCTGACGGGCGGCGTCGGCCACCAGTTTCTTGCAGAATGCCTCATTCTTGATATCGCCCGGGATGGCGACCGCCTTGCGGCCCTCGGCGCGGATCAGCGCCACCACTTCGCGCGCATCGGCCTCCTCGGCCGGCAGATAATTGATGGCCACATCGGCGCCCTCGCGCGCATAGGCGATGGCGGCGGCGCGGCCGATGCCCGAATCGCCGCCTGTCAGCAGCGCCTTGCGGCCTTTGAGCCGGCCGGAACCCCTGTAGCTGGTCTCGCCATGATCCGGCCGCGGCTCCATCTTGCTGGTCAGGCCAGGCCACGGTTGCTGCTGCTTGGGAAACGGCGGCGCCGGATAGGCGGTCACGGGGTTTTTCGGCGGTATTGCAGCGCCATCGGCCGCGCCGCTTTGCGCGCCGGCAGGCGCCATGGCGGCGCCCAGCAGGCCGGTGGCAGCCGCGCCGACCAGCGCACGGCGCGAGGAATTCGGATTATCCATGGTGTGTCCTTTCTTGGAGAAGAAAGGCCATGATTCACCCATCCGCGCGCACACACTGTGCGGCAATACGCTTACAGAAAGCGCTCGGGAATTTCCTGCGCAAACGGGTACATATTGAAGTACGGCTTGGCCTCCTCCAGCACCTGCTGCACCGACGGCCGCGTCACCAGCCTCTCGAAATAACTTTGCAGGTGGTGGTACTCCTCCGGGAACGGCAGCAGCGTGCAAGCGTAGAACAACGCCGGCGCCGCCGCGCAATCGGCCAGGCTGAAGGTTTCGCCGCACAGCCAGCTGCGCGTGGCCATGCGCTTTTCTATCATCTTGTAGGCGGTCTTGAGCTTGGTGCGTTCCTTGGTCTGGTCGCAACTCAGGCCGGTCAGGTGGGCGCTGACGATGGTTTGCACCGGCCCCTGCACATAGTTGTCGAAGAAGCGGTCCCACAGGCGCACGTCCAGCGCATCGTCCCAGTCGGCCGGGATCATCAGCGTCGGGCCCGGATAGTGGCGGTCCAGATATTCGATGATGATCGAGGTTTCCGGCACATCGCGCACTTGCGCGTGGTCGCGTAGCACCGGGAATTTGCACAGCGGCCAGATCGACTCCAGCTCGGCGCGGTCGGCGTCATCGCCCAGGTTGATGATGCGCTTGTCGAACGCCGTGCCGCTCTCATACAGCGCGATCAGCACTTTGTGACAGAACGAGGCCAGCGGATGGTAATACAGGGTCAGGGACATAATCAGGCTCCAAAGTGCATCAGGCGATACCAAAGATTGCAGCCAATGATACTTCAGCCATGCCGATAGCGGCGTAACGTTATCAGTGGGACACTCGCCCGTCTGCGCCAGCCCCTCGTGCCGGCGGACAACTGAACGGACCCTTATCATGCGCCACGCAATCAGCATCGCCCTCCTGTCCCTGTGCGCCTTTAGCGCCAGAAGTTTTGCCGAAGACGCCCCTGCCGCGCCCGACAAAGGCGACAGCTTCACCGCCGGCATCGGCCTGGCGTATGTGCCGGAATATGCCGGCAGCGACAAAAGCCGCGTGCTGCCCTTGCCGGTGCTGGAGCGCACCTACAGCAACGGCGTGTTCCTGAGCACCCAGCGCGGCATCGGCTACCAGGCCAAGCTGGGCGACTTCACGCTGAGCGCTGCGCTGGGATATGACGCCGGCCGCAAGGACCACAAGGAAAATTATTTCTCCGGCTCCGACGCCCTGAAAGGCATGGGCGACATCGACGGCGCCGCGCAAGCCTTGCTGAGCCTCGGCTACCAGTTGGGCAGCGTCGGCCTGAGTCTGACCACCAAGCAGAATCTCGGCCACCGCGAATACGGCGCCGCCTACATCCTCGGGCTCAACGCGCCGCTGTACACCAGCGCCACCGACCAGATCGGTTTTGGCGCTTCGGCCGTGTATGGCGACAACAAGCGCATGCAGACCTACTTCGGCGTCACCGCCGCGCAGAGCGCCGCCTCCGGCTACAAGGCCTACAGCGCCAAGGCCGGCTTTGAGAGCGTTGCGGCCGGCGTCAACTGGAATCATGTACTGGACGCCAACTGGTCGGTACGCAGCGCCATCGGCGTCAACCATTTGGCCTCGGACGCCGCAGACAGCCCGCTGACCAAGCGCAAGACCACGCCGATGCTGATGACCGCACTGATCTACCGCTTCTAAATGCCGGCATGGGCAAAGTGATATGATTAAGGGAAACTTAAGCGCACCTGATTTCCCTGCCTCCCCTGCTTGATGCCCATTCCTACCCTGCTCACTTTCCTCCTGCTGGCCTGCGCCATTGGCGCCGTCTGGTCCCATCCCCTGCTGCCGGCGCTGCTGTTTGCGGCGGCCGTGGGCGCCGGTCTGCTGGCCGGCGTGCTGCATGCGCCGGCGCTGATCGCGCTGCTGCTGTTCGCCGGCGCCGCCTGGCTGGCCGGACATGCAGGTGCCGCGCCGCTGCGGGCCGTTGCGCTGGCTGTCACCATCCTGCTGGCCCTGGCGCTGGCCATGCACCAGCTACCGGGCTTTAACAATCCGCTGCTGATCGACCGTGTGCAGTTGTCCGCCAACGCCCTCCCTTTCACGCAATACGCCAATTTCGACAAAGGAGCGGTCGGCCTGTTCGTGCTGGCCTGGCTGTGCCGGCGCGTCAGCTCGTGGGCCGAACTGGGCACCGTGCTGCGCCAGACACTGCCAGTGCTGGTGCTGACGGTGGCGGCCACGCTCGGCTTCGCACTGGCCGCCGGCGTGGTCGGCATCGACGTCAAACTGCCGCAGCAGACGCTGAGTTTTATCGTCGTCAACCTGCTGTTCACGGTGATCGCCGAAGAAGCGTTCTTCCGCGGCCTGGTGCAGGCACGCCTGGCCGGTGCGCTGCAGCGCTTCCGCTGGGGGCCATGGCTGGCGGTGACGGTGTCGGCCCTGCTGTTCGGCGCCGCGCACCTTGGCGGCGGCGTGCGATATGGCATACTCGCTGGCATTGCCGGCATCGGCTACGCATGGGCCTACCACCGCACGCAACGCATCGAAGCCGCCATACTGGTTCACATCGCCCTCAACGCGGTGCATTTTATTGGCTTTACTTACCCTGCCAGGATAGACGGTGTCTGATTCTCTTACTTCCCGCACGTTACCCAGCGCCGTGGCCGGCCTGGTGGGCACCGCCACGGTGCTAGCCCTGCTCTACTTCGGCCGCGACGTGCTGATTCCCATCACGCTGGCCTTCATCTTCAGCTTTTTGATTGCGCCGTTCGTGCGCGCGCTGCGTCACCTGGGGCTGGGCCAGACCACCTCGGTCTGCACCGGCGTGCTGGTGGTGACGGTGACGCTGCTGGCCATCGGCGCGGTCATTATCCAGCAGGTCGGCATGATGGGCGCCAGCCTGCCGCAGTACCAGGACACCATCGCCAGCAAGATCGAAACGCTGGACCAGCTGACGCGCGGCACGCTCGGCAGCCTGGGCGGTCCGGCCGGGCAACTGATCGAGCACTTTACCGGCGACAACGCCGACGGTCCTGCGCCCGTGCTGCAAAACGATGGCAGCGTCAAGACGCCGGTGCTGGTGGAAATCCACGAGCCGGCGCTGAAGCCGTTTCAGCTGCTGGCCAAGGTCGCATCCTCCGTGTGGCCGCCGCTGGAAACGGCCGGCATCGTGTTCGTGGTGTTGATCTTCGTGCTGCTGGAACATGAATCGCTGCGCGACCGCTTCATCCGCCTGGCCGGCGGCGGTGACTTGCGCGCCACCACCATCGCCGTCAACGACGCAGGCGAACGCCTGTCGCGCTTCTTCATCTCGCAGTTCCTGGTCAACCTCGCCACCGGGCTGGCGATCTGGCTCGGACTGAGCCTGATGGGCCTGGGCCAGGCGCTGCTGTGGGGGACCATGACCGCCGTGCTGCGCTTCATTCCCTACGTGGGCGTGTGGATGGCCGCGTTCTGCGCCACCGTGCTGGCGGCCGCCATCGATCCCGGCTGGACGATGGCACTGATGACGCTGGGCCTGTTCCTGGCGGTGGAAATCATCGTCGCCCAGACCATCGAACCCAAGCTGTACGGCCATACCACCGGACTGTCGCCGCTGTCGGTGGTGGTGTCGGCGATTTTCTGGAGCTGGATCTGGGGCCCGGTCGGGCTGGTGCTGTCGACGCCGCTGACCTTGTGCCTGGTGGTGGCCGGCCGCTACATCCGCGCGCTGAAGGTGCTCGAGATTATGTTCGGCGAACTGCCGGCGCTGACCATGCCGCAGAATTTTTACCAGCGCGCGCTGTCCGGCGACGCGCACGAGATCGTCACCAGCGCCAAGCGCTACATGCAGCACAAATCGCTGGCCGAGTATTGCGACGGCGTGCTGCTGCCGGCGCTGCATCTGGCCAGCTTCGATTTCAAGGATGGTTCGATCACACCAGTGGAAGAAGAAAAAGTATCCGGCTCCATCATCGCCGTGATCGAAGCGCTGAGCGGCAGCGTCAAGTGGTGGAAGAAACGCAAGCGCCCTAGCGTGCTGAAACGCGGCGGCATCGGCCGCGAACTGCGCGAACAGCGCATTTCCGACAGTGGCGAGTGGCAGGGATCGTTCGATGTGCCGGCCGGGAGCGTGGTGCTGAGCATGGGTTTGGGTTCTTCGTACGCCGAGCTGGCCACCGAAATCCTGGTGCGCATCCTGCGCGAGCAAAAAATCGATGCGCGCAGTATGAGCCTGGAAGATCTGGACAAGGAAACGCCGCCGGAAGCATCGCCGGAACTGGTCTCGATCGTCTGCCTGGTCAGCGTTGACCCGCTGAACGATTGCGCGCTGATGGCGCAAACGCTGGAGCGCATGCGCCAGGAACTGCCGAACTGCAAGCATTTCGCGCTGCTGTTGCCTAGCCCGTTTGAGAATGCCGACTTGAAAACCTGCGTCTTCCCGACCGCCGACCACGTGTCGCGCTCGTATGAAGATGTGCTGCACAGCTGCCAATTGGCCATGAAAGGAAGTGGTACTTTATGAAGCGTCTGATCCTCCCTTTGCTGCTCGCCGCTTGCGCCACCAACAGTTACGCGCTGGACTGCGACAAAGCCTTCAGCACGATCGACCTCAATCAATGCGCGTCCCAGGCAACGGAAAAAGTCGAGCGCCAGCTGAACGCCACCTACCAGCAGACACTGAAGGAAGTTGCCGGCATGGACGATGCCGCGAGCATCAAGGCCAAGCTGGTCGATGCCCAACGCTTGTGGGTCAAGTTTCGCGAGGCTGACTGCCAGGCGGAATACGCGAAGTGGCAAGGCGGTAGCATTCGCAACGTGATGTACAGCGAGTGCATGCAAAATCGCGCCAAACAGCGCATCAAGGAACTGGAACAATTCCCCGCCCGAGGCTAACGAGGAGAGCATCAATGGCCAAACATCTGTTGATCACAGGACTGGTACAAGGCGTCGGTTACCGCGCCTCGTTTGCGCGGCAAGCTGGCAACCTCGGCCTGCGCGGCTGGGTCCGTAACCTCAGCGACGGCTCGGTCGAAGCCGAAGTGAATGGCGAACCTGCCGCCATTGAGACCATCATCACCTGGAGCCACCAAGGCCCGCCCGCGGCGCGCGTGGACAAGGTGATCGTCGAAGACACCGCCAACAGCCACGACGCATTCAGGATATTACTGACATGAGTAATCTGCAAAAAATCCTGGAGCAAGCCAAAGCCGGGCTGGAGCCGTGGGAGCCGATACCGCAGACCAAGTGGCTTGCCATCGCTGCCGCCTGCGGCCCCGCCGAATTTCAAGAAATTGAGAATCGCATCCGGAGCCTGCTACAGGAACTGGCCGAAACACCCGACTGGGACGGCGACACGCAAGACGACATCAACAAAGCATTATGGTTCTTCAAATCCCTGCTGGCGCTACGGCCGATATAAGCTGCTTGCACAAATTTTTGCGAGGTATTGAGATGCAAACCACGACGATTTTAAGTCTTGTTGCTTCCGGTGTTGCGTGTACTGCGTTCGCCGTGCGTAAACAGTGGGTCTTATCGGTGGCCTATGTCTTCTCATTGGCCTACACGGTTTTCGACAAGGTATTTCCATCCGTCTTACCTGAGGAGGTAGTAACTTCGTTCTCCGTTATCTTCTTTGTCTTGGCGTTAGTTTTCTGTTGTCAGATTTTCTATCGCAGGATAGTTGCCTGACTATGCGCACAGCAAGACAACGATACGCAACAACGCTGGGCACGCTGGCCTTGGCGGCTTTCGCTTTCTCGCCGCCTGCTCGCTCCGCCGATACACCGCCCGCCTATCCATGGCACCTGGCGGATCTTTGGTGGACTTTGCCTGCGCACGAACAACTGGATTCGCTGAGCATCGCGTTCGATATCTCAAACGACGTGCCGGACGATGCCGATTTTTATATCGCGCCACTCGGCCTGGTAACGGTGGGCGGATCAAACTTCTACGGTGGCGTTCAAACCCATGTGGCCGGCTGGCCAAGTGCCAGCGAGCGCACCTTGGTGCCGCTCGGACGCGGAACGCTATTCTCACGTTGGGCCACCGGCCAAGCAATTGATCTGGATTATGCCCAGGGGCCACCGGGAACGCATTTCGAGGCCGCCGGATACGAGGGGAATTTTGTCAGCGTGCGCGCTGCCTGTCATTGGCACAGCGGGAGCTACGTCTACTCCGTCACCCGCGAAGTAAAAAATTCGCACAGCTGGCTTACCGCCACGATAAAAGACGCAAGCGGCAAGACTATCTGCACGCCGGGATCACTGAGGATGGATAGCGACGACGCTCAGCTCAGCTCCCAGTTGGCATCTTTTGTCGAAGTCTATGGGTCAGACTCTGCGATTCCAGCCGTGACCATCACCTTTCACCGCCCGTCGCTCAACGGCCATGCAATCGAACCGTCCAGCGTCGTCGTGAATTACCCGGAGAACGGCGTCCCGCAAGCACCGCGTTTCGCAGCGGTCGCGATTGCGGGTGACGGCATACAAGTAGCAGTCACACCAAGGCCATTGAGCGATGGCACCCGGCAGCAAATCGTCCAATTGAAATAATGGGGCAGACAATGAAAACTTTCGGCTTATGCGCGCTAACCCTGGTCATGCTGCTACCGATGCATACATTTGCCGACGAGTGCCAACAAAATGCACTGGCCAGGGAATATGCGCGGATGCACAGCCAGGATCAGGCATTGAGAGGACGCTATATCAAGATCCTTGAAAATGAGCACCGAGGTAGCAGTGTCAATCTGAAGGAAAAAGACCAGCTTGAAATAAGCATTTCAGATACGGATGAAGCCAATCAGCGAAGACTGGAGCAATTACTGAGCCATTGCGGATGGCCCGGTGCGCTGGACAAGAAACGCGCCGCATTCTCCGCCTTCCTGATCATCCAGCATGCGCCGTTGGATTATCAGCTAAAGTATTTCGAAATGGTCAAGGCAGCTAATGGCCGTGGAGAGATCCCCAATGAAAAATTCGTCTGGCTGGTCGACCGGATACTGGTCAAACAAGGAAAGCCCCAACTTTACGGCACGGAGTTCGAATACGGCAGCAACAAAGTCGCCCCCATCGACGACCCTAAGAATTTAAATACTCGCCGAAAGAAAATGGGACTTCCATCTGTATATCCGTGAGAACCGACCTTGGAGTAGAACGATGGTTTGTCGCTGTAGCAGTCAAAGAGCACTTGTAGAAATCAGTCAAAACTACGCGGAGTTTGTCGCAGGAATGCGCTGCCTTGATACGGGCGACTGGATCAAGCTATTGCAATGCGCCGCGTGCGGCCAGCTTTGGCGTACCGATGAATGGGATAAATATCAGCCGCTGTACGCGCTCAAGCTGGCCTCGTCCGAAGGATGGAAATCGATTGATATGGCGCCCTTGATAAAGGAACGCCTGCTGGAGAACCATGGCGGTGTGGATACGTCCATCTGCCTGAAACAGGGCTGCACGCAACATGCGCTCAAGGGTAGAGCCTTTTGCGTGGACCATTTCTATGAAGGGTTACAAAGCTGATGGACAGATGGCAGCAGTATTTATTTGAAACGCATCCGGAAACGGAGCTTCGCGCCTGGGCGCGAAGGCTGAAGTTCTTCCGCTTTTTCCGCGCATTCGGCGGCCATGCGAACGACGGCGATTCGCTAAATGCTGCCTTCGCTTACCGGACAGCTGAAGAGCTGGAATTATCAATGGCCAAATTAGGCATTACGCTGGTGCGGTTTGAGACCAAGCCGCCGCAACCGGAGTTCGGCGTATCCTACCGTGGAGAGGTGTTCGTGCAATTCCCATCGCTGATTGCCGGCACCGAGTGGATCGAGCAGCCTGCTCACTGCGAAATAATGGGGATTGCGGTGTTTGTCTGGTGTAGCGCCAACACCATCAAGATTTCGGTGGGTAACAGGTATGAAGTATCGGAACAAAATGTGCAGGATGCTGAAAAAATCGAGACCCTGCTGGCCGACCTGCCACTGGAACGGATAGACCCGCCGCTGGACACGAAAAATTATATCTCGCCGAAGCATTATCCTGATTACTTCAGTTAGCGTCCGTACAGACCCGGTGTCGCGGCACAGCTAACTTGCTGTCATAGACTTCAAGGAGCCAACATGACCACCGCTATCGATACGCCAACCGAGCCTCACACCATCAGCCAGCTGTTTCTGCTTAGTACCGCTGAGCAACGCGCCGAGATTGTTAACCGCCTGCTGAGCAATGTCAGCCACGAGATGGTGGTGTCGCTGGCGGCCAGTATTGGTGACTTCGGCGATGACCAGCATCCGCATGTGACGCCCGAGCAGACCGAGCAAATCACGGCGGCGCAGGTGGAGGAGATCGCCGCCACGGCAGAGCAGCACGTACCCGGCGTGGTCGACAAGGTGACCGCATTTTACAACGAGCAACTGGCCTGACTAATCCATCATGGGCGTCCTTGCCGATATATTCCTCAAGATATCGTCGGCTTCCCAGCAGGGCGCCGTCGATGTCGAAGCCATCCTCAACGACAAGGCGCAGCAAGTCGTCCAGCCGGTGGATTGGCGCAGTTCGATCGTGGATTTGTTGGCGTTGCTGGAGTTGCGCAGCAGCTTGCAAGTCCGCCAGCAACTGGCGCAGGAATTGTATTATGCCGGCGACACCGACAGCCCAGCCAGCATGAACGTCTGGCTGCACCGTCAGGTGATGAACAAGCTGGCGCAAAACGGCGGCAAGGTGCCCGCCGAGCTGGTCGATTAATGTAGCAGCAGTTCCGGCTGCTGCTGCACCACCGCCGTCTTCGGTAGGCAGACAATGAAGGCACTGCCCTTGCCTGCTTCCGATTTGATCTGCAACGTGCCGCTGTGGCGCAGCAGCACGTGCTTGACGATCGCCAGCCCCAGGCCGGTGCCCTGCGTCTCGCGGGAACGGCTCTTGTCGACGCGGTAGAAGCGTTCGGTCAGGCGCGAGATGTGTTCCGGGCTGATGCCGATGCCGGTGTCTTCCACCTTGAACTTGACGCCGCCTTCGTGCTCTTTCCACACCAGGTGGATCTTGCCGCCGGCCGGCGTGTAGCGCACGGCATTTGAGGCCAAATTGCCGAACGCGCTGTGCAATTCCTCGTACGAACCCATCACATTCGGCCCATCGACCGTCAGCGTAATCTCATGCTTGCCCGCCGACAGCGCCCGCGCATCGCGCGCCACCTGCTCCATCAGCTGGTGCACGTCGACCGGGTCTGGCCGCATCGGATAATCCACCGACTCCAGCCGCGACAAGGTCAGCATGTCTTCGATCAGGTGCTGCATGCGGTGGCCCTGCTCCGTCATCAGCTTCAGGTGGGCGGCGCGGGTGGCCGCATCCAGTCCCTCTTGCGCGGCGATTTCCAGGAAGCCGACGATCACCGTCAGCGGCGTGCGCAGTTCGTGCGAGGCGTTGGCGATGAAGTCGCGGCGCATTTCCTCGATGCGCTCGGTTTCAGTCGCATCGTGCGTCACCAAAATCTGGCGGCGGTTTTCAAACGGAATGATGTGCACGATCAGCTTGCGTTCGCGGAAGCTGATGGTCAGCGGCTGGTCGTAGCGGCCGAGGATGATGTAATCCATGAAGTCGGGATTGCGCACCAGGTTGGTCACGCGCATACCCTTGTCACGCTCGTTACTCAGGCCCAGATGCTGTTCAGCGGCCGGGTTGCACCACTCCAGGAACAACACGTCGTCCATGATCACCACGCCATCCGGCAGCAGGTGCATGGCCTGGCGGAAGCGCGCCAGCCATTCGGTCAATTCGGCCTGATTCTTTTCATCGTCGCGGCGCATGCGGTACAGGCGCGAGAAGATGTTTGTCCACTCGCCCCAGCCGTCCGGCAGCTTGAAGCTGCGCGGATCGTCCATCCAGTTGCTCAGCTGGTAGAGATAGCTGAGCTGGGTGAACACCAGCGCCATCATCGCCAGCAGGGCCAGCACCAGCCCGGTCGTCCAGCCGAACATCCAACCCGCCAGCGCGCACCCCGCCAGGATGATGGCGGTACGCAGCGCAGCAGGCACCCAGAACACCAGTTTTGGATTCATGTGAAACTCAGGTTTTTTCCGACAGCATGTAGCCTACACTACGCACGGTTTTGATCAAGTGCTCGGCCTCTTTCAATGCCTTGCGCAGACGCAGCACATGCACGTCCACCGTGCGCTCCTCGATCACCACATGATCGCCCCACACCTTGTCCAGCAGCTGGCTGCGCGAGAACACCCGTTCCGGATGCGCCAGCAGGAATTTCAGCAGCTTGTATTCGGCGTGGCCGATGTCGATCTTCTGCTCGTCCATGGAGACGGTGCAGCTGACCGGGTCCAGCATGATGTTGGCGGCGCGCATGGTTGCTTGCGCGTGTTCCGGCGCCTTGCGGCGCAGCAGCGCCTTGGAGCGGGCCAGCAATTCGCGCGGCGAGAACGGCTTGGTGATGTAGTCATCGGCGCCGCTGTTGAGACCGGCCAGCTTGTCCTCTTCCATGCTCTTGGCGGTCAGCATGATGACCGGGATGTCGTTGAATTGACGGTCCGAGCGGATGCGCGACAGCAGGCGCAGGCCGGTCGAATCCGGCAGCATCCAGTCCAGCAGGATCAGCTGCGGCGTCTTGGTCTGGATGAAATCCCAGGCCTCGCCGGCGCTCTGCACGTTGCAGCAGTTCCAGCCGGCTTCGCGCAGCGAGAACGTCACCAGCTCGACAATCGCCGGTTCGTCTTCAACGATCAGTACAGTTGTTTTATCAGATGCCATGGGTACTTATTCAGCTTGGGCAGGGACGTCGTCCGGCAGCGGGATGGTTTTGGTGTGGCGGATGTCCTTGCCTTCCACCACATAGATCACGTATTCCGCGATGTTCTTGGCATGGTCGCCGATGCGTTCGATGGCCTTGGCCACCCACAGCGTGTCCAGCGCGGCCGAGATGGTACGCGGGTCTTCCATCATGAAGGTAATCAGGTTGCGCATGATCGAGCGGAACTCGTGGTCGATCACGGCGTCCTGGGCGATCAGTTGCAGCGCCTGCTTGCCGTCGTTGCGGGCAAACGCGTCCAGCGCGTCATGCAGCAGGTCGCTGGTGTTGTTGGCGATGCCGCGCACCATTTCGTAATGGTTGACGGTCACCGCGCCGCGCGCGTGCAGCTGCTTGGCGGTGCGGGCGATCTTGGTGGCTTCGTCGCCGATGCGCTCCAGGTCGGTAATCACCTTGATGGTGGCCATGATGGTGCGCAGGTCGTTGGCGGCCGGCTGGCGGCGCACGATCAGGTGGCTGCAGGCGTCGTCCAGCGAGACTTCCAGCTGGTTGACGGCGTCGTCTTCGCGCATCACGCGGTCGGCGCGTTCGGCGTTACCAATGCGGAAGCAGGTCATGGCATCGAGGAACTGCGTCTCGACGATGCCGCCCATCAGCAGCACCTTGCTGCGGATGGCTTCCAGTTCGTTGTCGTACTGCTTGGATGAATGCTCACCGATCATGCTGCGCTCCAATTCGATTCTAATATTATAAAGGTCGATCAGCCGAAACGGCCGGTGATGTAATCCTGGGTTTCCTTGCGGGCCGGATTCATGAAGATCTGGTCGGTCTCGCCGAACTCGACCAGCTCACCCAGGTACATATAGGCCGTGTAGTCCGAGCAGCGCGCCGCCTGCTGCATGTTGTGGGTGACGATGGCGATGGTGTAATCCTGTTTCAGCTCGCTGATCAGTTCTTCCACTTTCGAGGTCGAAATCGGGTCCAGCGCCGAGGTCGGCTCATCCAGCAACAGCACGTCCGGTTTGACGGCGACGCCGCGGGCAATGCACAGACGCTGCTGCTGACCGCCGGACAACGACAGGCCGCTCTTGCTCAGCTTGTCTTTGACTTCGGTCCACAGCGCGGCCTTTTTCAGCGCCCATTCGACGCGCTCGTCCATCTCGCCTTTCGACAGGTCTTCGTACAGCCGCACGCCGAACGCGATGTTGTCGTAGATCGACATCGGGAACGGGGTCGGTTTCTGGAACACCATGCCGACTTTGGCCCGCAGCATGTTCAGATCCTGGCCGCCTTCCAGGATGTTACGGCCGCGGTACATGATCGAACCTTCGGCGCGCTGGCCCGGGTACAGGTCGTACATGCGGTTCAGCGTGCGCAGCAGGGTCGACTTGCCGCAGCCCGACGGGCCGATGAAAGCGGTGACCTGGCGCTCATGGATATCCAGGCTGACGTTGTGCAGGCTCTGGGTCTTACCGTAGAAGAAGTTCAGGCCGGAAATCTCGATGGTTTTGCGTTTGCCCTGGTTCATGGCGACGACGTTCTCTTGGCTCAGTTGCGTATTCATTGTATGGATTCGCTTTAAATAATTAGTTCGGGGCTTTTTGGGCAAACAGGGTGCGCGAAATCACGTTCAGGGCCAGCACGCTGAACGTTACCAGCAGTGCGCCGCCCCAGGCCAGTTCGCGCCAGTTGTCATACGGGCTCATGGCGTAGCCGTAAATCACCACCGGCAGGTTGGCGATCGGCGCGTTCATGTCGACGCTCATGAACTGGTTGTTCAGCGCGGTGAACAGCAGCGGCGCGGTTTCGCCCGACACGCGGGCCACCGCCAGCAGCACGCCGGTGATGACGCCAGCCTTGACGGCGCGCAGACGCACCGTCATCGCCACTTTCCAGCGTGGCGCACCCAGCGCAAACGCGGCTTCCAGCAGATTGTTCGGCACCAGGCGCAGCATGTTGTCGGTGGTGCGCACCACCACCGGCACGGCGATCAGCGCCAGCGCCACCGAACCGGCGTAACCGGAATAGTGCTTGGCGGTGGCCACATACATGGCCCAGACGAACATGCCGATCACGATCGACGGCGCCGACAGCATGATGTCGGTGACAAAGCGGGTGATGCTGGCGATCTTGTTTTCTTCACCGTATTCGGCCAGGTACATGCCGGCCAGGATGCCGATCGGGGTCGAGATCAGCGTCGACAGGCCGACGATCATCAGGCTGCCGACGATCGCATTCAACAGGCCGCCGCCTTCGCTGCCCGGGGCCGGGGTGGTTTGCGTGAACAGGTGGATGCTCAGCGCGCCGAAACCCTTGACGATCAGGGTCACCAGAATCCAGGCCAGCACGGCCAGGCCGATCGACATGGCGAACACCGACATGGCGATGCCGATGCGGTGCGTCAGCAGACGCTTGCGATAAACCGGATTCATCGCGGCTTTTTCCAGAGTTGCGCTCATTATTTGACGCCTTCCTTGCGAGACATGCCAGCCAGCATCAGCTTGGCGGCGGACAGAACGATAAAGGTGATCACGAACAGGATCAGCGCCAGCGCGAACAGCGACGAGGTGTGCAGCACGGTGTCCGATTCGGCGAATTCATTGGCCAGCGTCGAGGCGATCGAGTTACCCGCCGCGAACAGCGACCACGACAGCTTGTTGGCGTTGCCGATGACGAAGGTCACCGCCATGGTCTCGCCCAGCGCGCGGCCGAGGCCCAGCATGACGCCGCCGACCACGCCGGTCTTGGTGTAAGGCAGCACGATCTTGCGCACCACTTCCCAGCGGGTGCAGCCCAGGCCGTATGCCGACTCCTTCAGCACGGCCGGCACGATCTCGAACACGTCGCGCATCACCGACGAGATGAACGGGATGATCATCACCGCCAGGATCAGCGCGGCGGTCAGGATGCCGATGCCCATGGTCGGGCCGCTGAAGAACTGGCCGATCAGCGGCAGGTGGCCGATGGTGTTTTTCAGGAACGGCTGCACGTAATCGCCGAACAGCGGCGCAAACACGAACAGGCCCCACATGCCGTAGATGATCGACGGGATGCCGGCCAGCAGCTCGACCGCCGTGCCCAGCGGGCGGCGCAGCGAGGCAGGGCAGATTTCGGTCAGGAACAGCGCGATGCCGAACGACACCGGGAAGGCGATCAGCAGCGCCAGGCCGGAGGTGACCAGCGTGCCGGTGATGGCGATCAGCGCGCCATATTGGTCATTGACCGGATCCCATTCGACGGTGGTGATGAAGGCGGGGCCAAACTCCTTGAAGGCTGGCCAGGCGCCGACCATCAGCGAAAAGATAATCCCCAGCAGCACCGCCAGCACCGACAGCGCGAAGATCATGGTGGTTTTGTGGAAGAAGAAATCCTGGATGCGCTGCTTGCGCATGGTGCGGAGCATCGACTGCATGGCAGCCTGCTCCACGGCGGACATTTGCGCGGTGCTGGTTTGCATGGCTGGCCCTTGCTTGGATAGTGGCGTGGAAGTGATATCTGCGCTCATATTTTTTCTCGGTGGATGTAAGCTAGCCTGCTGCGTCCAATTGGGCGTAGCAGGCTAACCCCCTCGCCGCCTGACTTGCCGGCGGCGAAGGGACGATCCGGATTAGTAGATGGCTTTACCCGAAGCGTCTTTCAGGTTGGCTTTCCACGAGTCCTGCACCAGTTTGACAACGGTGGCCGGCAGTGGAACGTAGTCCAGTTCGGTAGCAGCGGCGCCGCCGTTTTTGAAGGCCCAGTCGAAGAACTTGATGACTTCTTTGCCTTTGGCTGCGTCAGCCTGCGATTTGTGCATCAGGATGAACGACACGCCGGTGATTGGCCACGAGTTTTTGCCAGCCTGGTCGGTCAGCACCACGCCGAAGCCTGGGGTCTTGGTCCACTCGGCGCTGGCGGCAGCGGCCTTGAAGAACTCGTCGTCAGGTTGCAGGAAGTTGCCGTCCTTGTTTTTCAGCTGGGTGTGCGACATCTTGTTCTTTTTAGCGTAAGCCCACTCGACGTAGCCGATCGAACCCTTGATACGCTGCACGTTGGCGGCGACGCCTTCGTTACCTTTACCGCCGACGCCGACGATCCATTTCACAGCGGTCGAAGCGCCGATCTTGGTTTTGAATTCAGCGCTGGTTTTCGACAGGAAGTCGGTGAACAGGAACGAGGTGCCCGAACCGTCGGCGCGGTGCACCACGGTGATGTCTTCCGCTGGCAGTTTCACACCTGGGTTCAGCGCGACGATCGCCGGATCGTTCCACTTGGTGACTTTGCCCAGGTAGATGTCCGCCACAACCGGGCCGGTCAGTTTCATCTGGCCTGGGGCGACGCCGTCCAGGTTAACCACGGTCACAACGCCGCCCATGATGGCAGGGAACTGCATCAGGCCATCAGCGTCCAGGTCGGCTACGCTCAGTGGCATGTCCGATGCGCCGAAATCGACGGTCTTGGCTTTGATCTGCTTGATGCCAGCGCCCGAACCGACGGATTGGTAGTTCAGGCCGTTACCGGTGGCGGCTTTGTACGACTCTGCCCATTTCGCGTAGATTGGGTAAGGGAAGGTAGCGCCGGCGCCGGTCATATCGGCGGCGTGAGCAGCCGACGAGAAAGCCATGACAGCTGCTGCGCCGACCATCAGGGAGGAGATCAATTGTTTCAGTCGCATTTCAAGTCCTTTTTTATGACAGGTTAGGATGCTGCGAAGTCTAACGGCCATTTATGACATGTTTATGACATGGTCAAAATATTTCAAAAATAGTTAAGCAGACCGCCCTTCCCTCTGTAAACTGAGTGCGTGATCCCTCTATGTTACGCCGCCTTGTCATAATCCGCGGTCATTTATGACAGAGTCTGTCATGGGGCTGTCATATTTCTTCTTTACACTGTTGCAATCATTCTTGGCTTAAACACGCTAGAATGGAACTACCTGCAAAGTGATCAAAAACACATGAAGCCTGACTTGCATGCTGAAGTAAACAAGAACTCGGCTTTCCTGGACCGGGAACTGTCGCAACTGATGTTCAACCGCCGCGTCCTGGCGCAGGCGGAAGACCGCAGCATTCCTTTATTAGAGCGGCTGCGTTATCTGTGCATCGCCAGCAGCAACCTCGACGAATTCTTTGAAGTGCGCGTCGCCAGCCTGCTGGCGGCCGGCGCCGGCGACGGCGCGCTGTCCAGCCACCCTGCCCTGGTCGCCACGCTGTCGCGTATCAGCAATGAATGCCACGCGCTGGTGACCGACCAATATGAACTGTTGAATACCCAGATCCTGCCCGAGATGGCGGCCCACGGCATTCACCTGGTGCGCCACAACGAGCGCAACGAGGCGCAGCGCGCCTGGGTCAAGGACTACTTCGACACCGAGGTGCGGCCGCTGCTGACGCCAATCGGCCTCGATCCTGCCCACCCGTTCCCGCAAGTGGTTAACAAGAGCCTCAACTTCATCGTCCAGCTGGGCGGCAAGGACGCCTTCGGCCGTGGCACGGCGATCGCCATCGTCAAGGCGCCGCGCGTGCTGCCGCGCGTGATCCGTCTGCCGGATCATTTGTCGAAAAGCGGCGGCATGTCGTTCTGCCTGCTGTCATCGGTGATCCACGCCCACATTTCGGACCTGTTCGCCGGCCGCGAAGTGATCGGCTACTCGCAGTTCCGCGTGACCCGCGACAGCGACCTGTGGGTCGACGAGGACGAAGTCAAAAACCTGCGCCAGGCGCTCAAAGGCGAGCTGGTCGGCCGCCAGTTCGGCGCCTCGGTGCGGCTGGAAGTGGCGATGAACTGCCCGCCCGAGCTGTCACAGTTCCTGCTCGACCAGTTCGGCCTGCATCAAAGCCGGCTGTACGCGGTCAACGGCCCGGTCAATCTGGTGCGGCTGAACGAGATCATGGACCACGTCCACAATCCGGAACTGCGCTTCCCGCCGTTCTTCCCCGGCCAGGCTTACAAGCCGGGCAACCAGGATATCTTCGCTGCGCTGCGCGAGCGCGATATCCTGCTGCACCATCCTTACCAGTCGTTCCAGACAGTTATCGACTTCATCCGCAGCGCCGCCTTCGACCCGGCGGTGGTGGCGATCAAGCAGACGATTTACCGCACCGGCATGAACTCCGACCTGATGGAGTCGCTGATTATCGCCGCCCGCGCCGGCAAGGAAGTCACGGTCATCGTCGAGCTCAAGGCGCGCTTCGACGAGGAAGCCAACATCAACTGGGCCGACAAGCTGGAACAGGCCGGCGCGCAGGTGGTGTACGGCGTGGTCGGCCTGAAGACCCACGCCAAGGTCGCGCTGGTGATCCGCCGCGAAGAAGGCAAGCTGCGCTACTACGCCCACCTCGGCACCGGCAACTACCACCCGACCACCACCAAGTTCTATACCGACTTCGGCCTCTTGACCTGCCATCCGGGCATGAGCCAGGAAGTCAACGAAGTGTTCATCCATCTGACCTCGCTGACCAAGCCGCACCGGCTCACGCACCTGTGGCTGGCGCCGTTCGCGCTGCAGAACGAAATCATCAAGGCGATCCGCAACGAAGCGCGGATTGCGCGCGCGGGACGACCGGGCCGGATTATTGTTAAAATCAATGCATTGGTGGACGAATCGGTGATCCGCGCGCTATACGCGGCGTCCAAGGACGGCGTCAAGATCGACCTGATCGTGCGCGGCGCCTGCACCCTGAAGCCGGGCGTGCCGGGGCTGTCGGAAAACATCAAGGTGCGTTCGGTGATCGGCCGCTTCCTGGAGCACAGCCGCATTTACTACTTCCGCAACGACCTGGCGCATGATACCTATCTGGCCAGCGCCGACTGGATGAGCCGCAACCTGTTCCGCCGCATCGAAGTCGCCTTCCCGATCCTGGACAAGGCGCTCAAGCGGCGGGTGATGGCCGAGGGTTTGACGCCGTACCTGAAGGACAATATGAATGCGTGGGAGCTGGAAGCGGACGGCCACTACCAGCGCCGCAAGGCGCGCAGCAAGCAGGCGCCGTTCAGCGCGCAGCAGCATCTGATGGAAACGCTGGGCACGCCCAACGCCCATCTGGGAGAATAAGCCGCCGCGCGCCGGGAGGGGCGCGGCGACATCTGCGGGATCTGTTTTCTAATGTGTTTCCAGCTATAACTCAGGAGAAAAGCATGGATCTCATTTTGTGGCGGCACGCCGAGGCCGAAGATGCGGCGCCCGGCATGACCGATCTGGAACGGGCGCTGACGGTCAAGGGCCAGAAACAGGCGCGTCGCATGGGCCAATGGCTGAACTCGCAGCTGCCGGACAGCTGCCGTATCCTGTCCAGCCCGGCCGTACGCACCTTGCAGACGGTTGAGGCGCTGGGCCGCAAATTCAAAATCCATACCGACCTGGCGCCGGGCGCCGATCCGGCCGACATCCTCAAGGCGGTCAACTGGCCGGGCAATAAAGAGTCGGTGCTGGTGGTCGGCCACCAGCCGACGTTGGGTCAGGTGGCGTCGATGCTGATGACCGGCGATGACCTCGAATGGGACATCCGCAAGGCCAGCGCCTGGTGGTTCGCGCAACGCGAACCGGGCGATCCGCTGAGTGTGTATCTGAAAGCCGTCATGGCAGCCGACCTGGTCGTGAAATAGGCTTGTAAAGCCTCCGCCATCTGCTAGAGTTTAATTGTATCAACTACTCGGGGGAGGCCATCATGATGTTCACCTTGCTCACCATGGGGATGTTCGGGGGCATGATCGCCCTCGTGGTCTATGAACTGGTACAGGAAATGCGTGGCAGTAAAAATCGCTTGCTGGACCGGTATCACGACTAGCATCCACCTACCCCGCAGCTGTTAGCGACGCGCGTGCATCGCCGCTTAGGGGTCTGACCCCGCACGGGGTCAGACCCCATCTGGCCATGCGGGGTAAAAAGGCGCGTCAAACGCCAGTTTTGAACTTGGTGTAGATGCGCGTGATATTGCGGCGAATATCCGCCGGCACCGGCTCCGGCGCAGCCATCTTCTTCTTGTCCTCGTCCGACAGGAACACCGTCTTGTTGCCGGCGATATCCTTGCGCACGAACTTGACGCTGGCCGCGTTCGGGTTGGCGTAGAACACCTTGTTGGTCAGGCTGGCGTGGACTTCCGGGCGCATGATGTAGTTGATCCACAAATGCGCATTGTTCGGGTGCGGCGCATCGGCTGGAATCGCCATCGTGTCGAACACCAGCGCCGCCGAAGTCTTCGGCACCAGCACTTCGATCACATTGCCGTTCTTGGCGTCAATGGCGCGCTGACGCGCGATGTTGATGTCGCCCGACCAGCCCAGCGCCACGCATACGCCGCCGTTGGCCAGGTCATTGATATAACCAGACGAGCTGAACAGCGTAACGTAAGGACGGATCGCCTGCAGCACCTTGCCCGCTTCCACGTAGTCGGCAGCGTTTTTCGAGAAAGCCGGCTTGCCGGCGTAGATCAGCGCCGGCGGCAGCACTTCCGACGGCGAGTCGAGGAAGGACACGCCGCACGATTTCAGCTTGGACGCATACTTCGGATTGAACACCAGCTCCCAGGCATTGTCCGGCATCGGCATGCCGCCCAGCGCGGCCTTGACCTTGTTGACATTGATGCCGACCGTGGTGTAACCCCACAGCCAGTCGACCAGGTAGTCGTTGCCCGGATCGATATTGGCCAGCTTGGCCTGGATGGCCGGGTCGAGATTTTTCAGATTCGGCAGCTTGGTCTTGTCCAGCTTGCGCAGCTGCTTGGCATCGATCTGCAACCGCGCCCATTGGGCGGTCGGCACCACGATGTCGTAGCCGGACTTGCCGGCCACCAGCTTGGAGTTCAGGATTTCGTTGTTATCGAACAGGTCGTAACGGACCTTGATACCGGTTTCTTTTTCAAAATTCTTAACCGTATCCTCGGCGATGTAGTCCGACCAGTTGTAGATATTGAGGACTTTTTCCTCTTGCGCAACGGCACCTTGCACCGCGCCTACCATCAAACCAGCAGCCACCAGCGCCGCGCCAACGAACTTCCCTGCCATAACACCTCCGAAAATGGATACACGCACAAGCCGTGATGATCGGGCATAGCCGGTCCGGATGCAAGGGATTCGTTACGAAACCCGTGCGGCGCTCAGCCCAGCATGTCGAACAGGGTGCCGGTACCGGTACTGGTGCCGTTCAACGCGCTGCCGGAACCAGTCTGGGCCTGGGCGGTGTACAGCGCCGCCAGCGCGTTGGCCTGGGCGGTCAGCGCCTTGGTCATGCTGGCTTTCTTGGCGGTCAGGCTCTTGATGTCGTTGGTGACCAGCGAGGTTTCCTTGTTCAGCACGCTGCTGGTCGAGCTCAGCGAGCCGGCCTTGGCCGACAGCAGGTCGGCGATGCCACGGCCGTCGCTGGTGGTGAATAGCTTGGACACGGCGGACGAATCGGTGGTCAGCGCGGCTTGCAGCTTTTTGTCGTCCAGCACCAGGTTGCCATCCTTGTCCTGGCTGAGGCCGGCGGCGGCCAGCTTGGTGACCGAGACGCTGCCGCCGCCGGTCTTCAGCAGCTGGCTCATCTGGTTGACGGCCTGGTTCATCGCGGTGTCGGACTTGAGGTCGCCCTTTTGCAGCTTCTGCATTTTGGCGTTGAGGTCGTTATACGCGGTGACCAGCGATTTCAGGTTGTCGCTTATCTGGCTGGCGCCGGCCGCAACGGTGACGTCGCTCTTGCCGGCCGTGACCAGGTTCAAAGTGGCGCCGGCGATGGCGCTGTCCTTGATGGTATTGCTCGCGCTCTTGATTTCCTTGCCGCCGTCGACGGTGAGGATGGCGTCCTGCGCGGCGCTGGTCTGCGTGAGTTTTTGGGTGCCGGTCGGATCGTAGGCCAGCAGATTCTTCAGTGCGGCGTCGCCGCTGACGCTGATGCGCATGCTGTTGGCGGCGCCGGATTCGCCCGCGATCGACAGTGAATATTCGCCGTTCTTGCCCTTGACCACGCTGACGTCAACGCCAGCCGCCTTGAACGCGGCGGCGATGCCGTCCGGCGTGTTGTTGCTGGCGTCGATGGTGACACTCTTGCTGGTCAGCGCTGCGTTGGCGACAAAGCCCTTGTCGCCGCCGGCGGTGCCGAAGTCGATCTTGACGGTGGTGGTGGCGCCGGTGCCGACCTTGCCGTTGGCGTCGGTGGCGAAATCATCGCTGGTCAGGAACTGGCCCTGGGCTAATTGCTTGACGTCTACCGCGTAGGTACCGGCCTTGGCGCTGCCGGTCGAGGTGGCTGTCAGCACCGACTTGGCCGAGCTGGCGGCGCTGGTGCTGAGGCCATCACCAGTCAGCCCGGCCACCAGTTGCTGGAAATTGGATAAGGCGCTCTGTAACTGTCCCAGCGCCGACAGCTTGGTCTGATCCTTGGTGATGGACGCGTTGACCTTGTTGGCAGCGGCGGATGCCGGGGCCATGGTTTGCGCGACGCGGTTGTACACGTCGGTCGAAACGCCTGAGCTGGTAGAGCTAGTCGTATTGCTGATAGTTGTCATGATGGGTCCGCCATGTTGGTACTTACATAGTATGCAACATGGATACATGCACCAAAGCGGTGAATAGAGATAGATTCTACCCTTATTCCTGGCGCCAGCGCGCTGCGGATGAGCCAAGGCTGCTTGCCGGCCGGTCCCAGGCCATGGCGGCGCCGGCAATTTCCACCGGCGGCCGGTAGCGGCGCGCCGGCCCCCACTCGGTCTGCTCCAGCTGTGGCGCGAAGTCGCCGTCACCGGTTGGTGCGAGGGTATTGACCAGCGGCGCGGCGGCAGGCGGATGCGCAGTCGAGCCCGGCGATGGCGTGACGCTGGACGCCGAGTCGGCGACGCAGGCGGACGGCAGCGCGTCTGTCAGGAGCAAGGCAGTGCGGGCCAGCGACAGCCGGGCGTGCAGCGTGCGGCCGTCATTAAGGCGGGCAATCAACGCGCGCACCACAGCGGCGGCCATCAGATAGCCGGTGGCGTGGTCGAGCGCCTGCACCGGCAGCGGCACCGGCTTGTCCGCGCCTTGCATCTGCATGCCATGCTGGGCTATGCCACAGCTCATTTGCACCAGACTATCGAAACCGCGCCGGCCGGCCAGCGGGCCGGTCCAGCCGTACGCATCCAGCGAAACGTCGATCAGGCCCGGATTAAGTTGCCGACGCATTTGTTCACCAAAGCCCAGACGCTCTAGCGCATCCGGTCGATAGCCGTGCACCAGCACGTCAGCCTCCGCCAGCAAACCTTCAAACACGGCGCGATCGGCCGCCTGCGTCAAATCCAGACGCGCGCAGCGCTTGCCAAGCGACACCTCCGGAATCACGCCCGGCTCGTTCCAGCTGGGTGGATCGATCCGCAGCACGTCGGCGCCGTAACCGGCTAGGAAGCGCGTCGCCACCGGACCGGCCAGCACGCGCGTCAGATCCAGCACCTTCAGCCCAGCCAGTGGCCGGCCCGCAGTCCACATCCATGTTCGCCGGCCGCCGCCGGCTGCCGCAGCGGCGGCGCCATCCGCGCGGCCGCGCGCTTGCTGGCTGCCTTGCGCTGCGCTGTTCGGCGCTGCGGCCCAGAAGTCGATCAACGGCTCCCTGGCGACGCTTTGGCCTTGCGGGTGTACCCGCCACTCGTCCAGCGAACGCATCACCGCTGCGCAACCGCCTTGCGCCACCACCGCCGCCTCCAGCGCCAGCCCGGACCAGCCGGCCACCGCCCGCGCCACCGCAGCACGCTCTGCGTGGCAACCAAGCACCGCCAGCGCAGCCGCGCGGTGATGCGGCGCGTTGGTGTGCAAGCGTATCCAGCCGTCGGCAGTCGCATAATCGCCGGCCACCGCGTCCCACAACGGCGGCCGTTCCCAGCCCACCGGATCGATTGACCAGCTGAACCACATTGACGCCAGCCGCCGGTCCACCAACACGCGGCCCGGCGCAGAACCTTGCGCCAGCATCAACTCGCGCACCGCCAGCGCCGCCGCGCCGACCGAGGCCGCCGCCAGACCGGTCACGTCAAAGTACGACGGCAACGCGCCCTCGCCCACCAGTTGCACGGCGTCCAGCGCCGCAGCGGGCAAGTCCAGCGCCGGCCAAACGGCGTTCAGCAGGGAATCAGGCATGACAGCTCCAGGTAAGTTATGCTTGCCCGCAGCTTAGGACTGCTGGTCCACAAGCGTCAATCTTGACTTGAAGTGTCAACATAGGAAATGATGATGGCCTGGATGACCGCCGCCGAGGCTTTGGACGTGCTCAACGTTCGTCCGCAAACGCTGTACGCCAACGTCAGCCGGGGAAAGATTCGCGCCAAGGCGGATGGGGATGATCCGCGCCGCAGCCTGTATCACCGCGACGACGTGCTGCGCATGGCGCGCCGCGCCAACGGACGGCGCAAAGTGGAAATCGTCTCCAGCGAGGCGATGCAGTATGGCGACCCGGTGCTGCCGTCGGCCATCTCCACCGCGCTGGACGGCCGCCTGCTCTACCGCGGCCACGACGCCGCGACGCTGGCTGAGAATGCCAGTCTGGAAGAGGTCGCCGCGCTGCTGTGGGAATGTCCGCCAGATGAAGCGGCCACCATCTGGGCCACCAGCGCCAGCCAAACCACAGCAGACAGCGCCAGCGGGCAGATGGCCGCCGACAGCGCGCTGGCGGCCGGCCTGCTGATCCTCGCCCGCCGCAGCGCAGTCGATGCGCCCTCGCTCGGCCGTCCCGTCGCCGAGCTGCGCGCCGAAGCCGCCGGCGTCCTCGCAACACTGGTCGACGCCATGACCGATGGTCGCAGCGCGGCGCCGGCCGGCAGCACTGCCGGCCACACCGCGAGCGCCGCAAGCGACGGCAGCTCGATCGCGTGCGGCCACGCCACTGACGGCAACGTCGGCCCCATCAGCCGCCGTCTCGCCCACGCCTGGCATGCCGAAACGCATGAAGACCTGATCCGCCGTGCGCTCGTACTGATGGCCGACAACGAACTAAACGCCTCCACCTTCGCCACCCGCGTCGCCATCTCCACCGGCGCCTCGCTGGCAGCCGGTGTGCTGGCCGGTTTCACCACACTCACCGGCCCCTTGCACGGCGGCGCGGCGCAGCAATTCGCCCAACTGATCACCCAGGCGAACGCCAGCAGCCCAGCCCAAGCCGTCCGCGACTGGCTGGCCAGCAACCGCGCCCTGCCCGCCTTCGGCCACCCGCTTTACCGCGACGGCGACCCGCGCGCCCAGGCCCTGATCAAACTGCTACCGAAGATGGAACCACATGCAGCACTGGCCGTGGCCGCAGAACAAAAGGCCGGCGAGCTGCCGAACATCGACTACGCCCTCTCTCTACTGACCGCCACCTGCGGCCTGCCGAAAGACGCCCCGTTCGTATTGTTTGCTGTAGGTCGCTGCGTCGGCTGGCTGGCGCACGCGCTGGAACAGGTGCAAGCCAACCGACTGATCAGGCCACGCGCCCGTTACACCGGGCCCGCGCCTGTCACCGCAGGAATTTATTGACGGTGGCCATGGTGGCCATGTCTGGATTCATGAACTGGAATCCGATTTTGAAGTGGTCACCGCTGAAAATGCAGTAATTCACCCGCGAGCGGCAAGACAGCACCTGCGCCTTGCCCTCGACGAACAACTCAAACGACACCATGCCGATATCGCCCGCCGCCAGTTTATGATCAAACGTGAGCGACAAGCCAGTGCTGGCGATGTCCAACGTGCGCCCTTGCATGGGCGGCATGCCATCCATCACCACGACTGCCTTCGAACGCACGATCTTGCGCGCGCCTGTCCTTTGATCGACTACCACTTTCTTATCCCTTTAGTTACGTAATGTGCACTATTAACGATTACAACACGTAACAATACAACGTTATTGGATTTCGCGCAGCTTATTGAAGGCATCATCGATTCGATCAACAGCAATAATTGTCAGGCCGTCAATCGGCTGCTTGGGCACGTTGGCGCTAGGGATCATGGCGATCGAGAAGCCCAGCTTGGCCGCCTCGCGCAGCCGCTCCTGGCCACGCGGCGCGGGCCGGATCTCGCCTGCCAGGCCGACCTCGCCAAACACCACGAAACCGCGCGGCAGCGCCTTGTTGCGCATCGACGAGTTAATCGCCAGCAGCACCGCCAAGTCGACCGCCGGCTCGCTGATCTTGACGCCGCCCACCGCATTGATGAAAACGTCCTGATCAAACGCCGCGATGCCGGCGTGACGGTGCAGCACCGCCAGCAGCATCGCCAGCCGGTTCTGCTCAAGCCCGACCGACAAGCGGCGCGCGTTCGGCAGATGGCTGGCATCCACCAGCGCCTGGATCTCGACCAGCAGCGGCCGCGTCCCCTCCTGCGTCACCATCACGCAAGAGCCCGGCACTTGGTTATCGTGCTGCGACAAGAACAAGGCCGACGGATTCGACACGCCCTTCAGCCCCTTCTCCGTCATGGCAAACACGCCCAGCTCATTGACCGCGCCAAAACGATTCTTGATCGCCCGCACCAGACGGAAACTGGAATGGTTGTCGCCCTCGAAGTACAGCACGGTATCGACAATGTGCTCCAGCACGCGCGGACCGGCCAGCGCGCCTTCCTTGGTCACGTGGCCGACCAGAATGATGGTCACGCCGGTCTGCTTGGCCACGCGGGTCAGTTGCGCCGCGCATTCGCGCACCTGCGCCACCGAACCGGGCGCCGAACTCAAGGCATCGGAATACACGGTCTGGATCGAGTCGATCACCGCCACTTCCGGCTTCAGGTCCGCCAGCGTGCCGAGGATTTTCTCCAGCTGAATCTCGGCTTGCAGCTTCAGGTCGCGCGCGTCGACTTGCAGCCGCTTGGCGCGCAAGGCGATCTGCGCGCCGGATTCCTCGCCCGACACGTACAGCACCTTTTTCATATGCGACACATTGGCCAGCGCCTGCAACAGCAAGGTCGACTTGCCGATACCCGGATCGCCGCCGATCAGCACCACACCGCCCGCCACCAGGCCGCCGCCCAGCACGCGGTCGAACTCCTCGATGCCGGTGCCGAAGCGCGGCACGTCGATGGCGTCGATGTCGGACAGCGATAGCACCGGCGCGGTTTGCGCCAGCGCCAGGTGGGCAGGTTGCGAATAGCGGTTATTGCCGACGGTCTCGACCGGCGTTTCCACCATCGTGTTCCACTGGTGGCACGACGAGCACTGGCCGGTCCACTTGTTGGCGATCGCGCCGCACTCGTTGCAGGTGAAATTGGTTTTTGCCTTGGCCATCCGTTTAACCTTCCACCACCGGCACGCGCGGCGCCAGTGCACACATCAACTCGTAGCCGATGGTGTCGGCGGCCTCGGCCACCTCGTCAATCGGCAAGCCACGGCCCCACAGCGTCACCTTGCTGCCGAGGCGGGCCTGCGGCAGTTCGGTCAGGTCCACGGTCAGCATGTCCATCGACACCCGGCCGACCAGACGCGTGCGCACGCCATCGACCAGCACCGGGGTGCCGGCCGGCGCCACGCGCGGATAACCGTCGGCATAGCCGCACGCCACCACGCCCACGCGCATCGGCACATCGGCCTTGAAGCGGCTGCCATAGCCGACCACCTCGCCGGCAGCGATGTCCTGCACGCCGATGATTTCGCTGCTCAACGTCATGGTCGGCTGCAAGCCAAAGTCATCGGCAGTGCCGCCGCCCGGTGTGCCGCCGTACAGCATGATGCCGGGACGTACCCAGTCGCTTTTTAAATCAGCATGCAGCAGCACACCGGCCGAATTGGACAGGCTACGCGGACCCGGCAAGCCAGCCGCGCCGCGCTCGAAGCGGCGCAACTGTTCGCCGATCGGCAGCAGCGGATGATCGATATCGTCGGCATTGGCAAAGTGCGTCATCAACGTGATGCTGGCGACACAGGCAATTGCGCTCAGCCGCGCATGGGCAGCCGCGAACGCCTCCGGCGTAAAGCCGAGACGGTTCATGCCGGTATTCATTTTGAGGTGCAGGTCAAAGCGAATGCCACGCGCGCTCAGTTGCGGCGCCGCCGCTTCCAGCCACGCCAGCTGCTCGTCGCAATGGACTGCCGCCTGTAAGTTGTGGTCAGCCATGGTGACCAAGTCTTCCGGACCGAAGAAACCTTCCAATAACAAAATCGGCTTGGTCCAGCCCAGCTCGCGCAGCTTGACCGCGTTGTCGAATTCGATCAGCGCCAGGCCGTCGGCGGCGGCAAAAGCGCGCATGGCGCGTTCCAGACCGTGGCCATAGCCATTGGCCTTGAGCACGCCCCAGGCCTTGGCGTTGGGGGTTTTGGCCTTGGCCAGCGCCAAGTTCTGCTTCATGGAATCAACGTGAATAGTTGCTAAGATCGGCCTCGGCATACGACGCATTTCTACAGAGTAAACGAAGGCGCTATTTTACCGCCTGCGGCCCAGTGCGCACCGCTCAATTCTTGGGGGTTACGATCAAAGCATGGTATAAAGCAAGCCAGATAAGTTTTCCAGGCTATCCCAGAATGAATCGTGGTTTCTATACCATCATGGCAGCGCAGTTCTTTTCGTCATTGGCGGATAATGCGCTGCTCTTTGTTGCGATCGACCTGCTGGTAAACATGAAATCTCCAGGGTGGATTACGCCGCTCCTGAAGCTGTCATTTACCCTCTTTTATGTGCTGTTGGCTGCATTTGTCGGCGCTTTCGCCGATTCCATGCCCAAAGGCAAGGTTATGTTCATCTCCAACCTGATCAAGGTTGGCGGTTGCCTCCTCATTTTCGCTCACGTTCATCCATTGCTGGCGTATGCCATCGTCGGCTTCGGCGCGGCTGTGTATTCGCCGGCCAAGTACGGCATTCTGACCGAGCTGCTGCCGGCTGAAAAACTGGTGGCGGCCAATGGCTGGGTAGAAGGCTTGACCGTGATTTCGATCATCTTCGGCACCGTCATGGGCGGCGCGCTGGTGGGCGACCGCGTATCGTCGATGCTGCTGGGCTTTGACCTGCCGCTGATCGACACCGGTATCGAGACGCCGACCCAGGCCGCGCTGTGCGTGGTGGTCGGTATCTATATGCTGGCGGCACTGTTTAATACGCGGATTCCGGACACCGGCTGCAAGTACGGCCACCAGGAACGTAATCCGATCAAGCTGATCACCGATTTCGCCAACTGCTTCAGCATGCTGTGGAAAGACAAGCTCGGCCAGATTTCGCTGGGCGTGACCACGCTGTTCTGGGGCGCGGCGCAGACGCTGCAATTCATCGTGCTGGAATGGGCCAGCCGCACGCTGCATCTGAGCTATGAGCAGTCGACCAGTCTGGTCGGCGTGGTGGCCATTGGCGTGGCGCTGGGTGCGGTTATTTCGGCGCGCTTTGTGTCGCTGCGCAAGTCGCTAACGGTGATTCCGGTCGGCATCGCCATGGGCGTGATCGTGATGAGCATGACCATGGTGCATTCGGTCAAGCTCGCCTATCCGCTGCTGGTGCTGGTGGGGCTGCTGGGCGGCTTCTTCCTGGTGCCGATGAATGCGCTGTTGCAGCACCGCGGCCACGTGCTGATGAGCGCCGGTCATTCGATCGCGGTGCAGAACTTTAACGAGAATCTGTCGATCCTGACGATGCTGGCGGTGTACTCGCTGATGCTGCGCGCGCACTTGAACTTGGACATCATCATTCTGCTGTTCGGCCTGTTCCTGGCTGGCACCATGCTGTACATCCTGCGCAAGCATCAGCGCAATCAGCGCGAGTTCGATTCGGTCGCGCTGATTGGTGAAGCCAAGCACTAAGCCTTAGGCTGGCAGCACGCCGTCATGGCGGCGCTGCGCAGCCTGTGCGCGCCAACCGTCGGGGACGATAAAGCCCCGCCGCTCCTCGATCAGCCACTCCCCTTTTTCCTGCAAGGCGACAATCATCACCGGCACATCCTGTCCGGTGACGGCCGCCAGCAGCGCTTCGCGGTCCACGCTATTTGCGACCGCCGTCTTCAACGGCGCCAGCCATTGCAGTCGAGGCAGGATGGCGTAACGCTGCTGCGGCAGGGTTTGCGCTGCCTGCGTTTGCGTCATCCAGAAGCCGTGACAGTGCTGTTGCGAGATACCGGGCATCGGCTGCACGCCGTCCGGATAGAACAGCCAGCCCTTGACCAGCGCCTGCGCGCGCGCCACCGGCTGCGGCAGCATGGCTTGCGCCGCCGGGTGCTGCGACAGCGACAATTGCTTGTCGAAGATCTTGCGCATTTTGAGGCCCAGCGTATCGGCCAGGTTGGGGCCGATCAGGCCGTTGAGGTTGTCGGCGCCGTCCAGCAGGTAGAACTTGGTGGCGAACTCGATGTGGACCAGCTGGTCGCCTTCGTGCAGCAGAAAGTCAAATTCGCCGATGGTGTCGGTGCGGTCGGCGCGAACTTGCAGGCCGTGCGCGTACAACTGGCCTTGCTCCGCGAAGTAGAAGGCCATCAGCTTTTCAGCGTACAGGCCGAGGCGGGAATAGTGCTTGCCGCCCAACGCAGCCTCCAGCGGCGACGGGTCCTGCTCCAGCGCGTTCAGCCATGCTTGCGTGGCTGAAGATACCGCGCCCAGCGTGGCGATGCGGCCTTGCCAGTGGGGCGATGCTGGATCGAGCAAATCAGGCGCTTCCAGCAGCCACGCCAGTGCGCGCACATGCGCATGCGTCAAGTGCGGCCAGCGGCTATCAAACAGGGCTTGAAAGCTGCCGGCCAGCGGGTCAGCCATCACTGGCTTTCGCCAGGCACAGGTCGGCCCAGGCTTTGGCTTTGTCTTCCGGTTTGCGCAGCAGGTCGTCCGGGTGGTAGGTGGCGACGACTGGCAGCCGATTGGCGCCGTAGTACATCACCTTGCCGCGCGCAGCTGGTCCCATCATCAGGCCCTTGGCGGCGAACTGGCCGAACGTCATGGCCATCGTGGCGCCGGTCAGCGCCAGTTCGCGCTCCAGATACGGACGGCAGGCGATGACTTCGTCGCCAGTTGGATTGCGCTCCGGCGGACGGCATTTGACCACGTTGGTGATGTAGACGTCGGCTTCCGGCTTCAGCTCGATGGCTTTCAGCATGTTGTGCAGCAGCTGCCCCGCCTCGCCGCTGATGGCTTGCACGTCCTGCTCGTCGGCCACAGACGGTGCGGCGGCGATGGCGATCCAGGTCGCGCGCTCGGCGCCACGGCCGTTAACGGCGGCAACGCGCGTCTCGCACAGCCGGCAGCGGGTGCAGGACGACACGGCGGCTTGCAGCGTCGGCCAGTCCATGCCGGCGATCGCTTCGTCGCTGACTGGCGTGGACGCCAGCTCGGCCGCAGCGTATGAGGCGGCTGCCAGATCCGATGGCGCGGCTTCCGATAGCGATGCATCCGCCGCTGCGTTGGCGGCAGAGCGCGATGGCGTGGCGGACGGCGGCGGCATAGGCGCGTCATCAAACCAGGCGGTGTCTTCTCGCGCCGGTTCGGCTTCCATCGGCGCAGCGGCGCGGGCAGCAGGCTTTGCTGGTGGCGCTGCGCGCGGCGCGACGGGCGGTACCGGCGCATCGTCAAACCATGCCATCGAATCGTCGTCAGACGTGGCGGCGAACGCTGCGGGCGCCTGCACCGGCGGGACCGCACGGGCGACGGCTGGCGTATCTGCCGCAGCGTTGGCTTGCGGCTCCGGCGGCACCGACGGCGCCATAGAAGGCGCTGCGCGCGCAACTGCATGCGCGGTGGCGGACGGCGCTGGCGGCATCGCAGCGGGTGCGGCGACGCGCGGCGCGGGTGCGGCAACTGCCGGCGTCACGGCAGCCGGCGCGGCGGCCGATGGCGCAGCATCCTC
Source organism: Duganella dendranthematis (assembly GCF_012849375.1). Taxonomy (NCBI): domain Bacteria; kingdom Pseudomonadati; phylum Pseudomonadota; class Betaproteobacteria; order Burkholderiales; family Oxalobacteraceae; genus Duganella; species Duganella dendranthematis. The sequence goes on along the minus strand of NZ_CP051684.1, from coordinate 4,739,089 downwards.
TGGCCAACCATCCGCCAACGCCTGCACCGCCGAAACGAACGCATCGCCCTCGGCCTCCGCCGCCCCACTGCGCAATTTCCATTGCACGCCAACCCCCATCTCCTGCAGGAAGGCCGTGCTACGTGCCGAAGACTGACTCATACCTTGAACCGCATCACAATCGCGTCCTCGCGTTGCTGGTGGGCCGCCGGGTAATATCCCTTACGGCGGCCGATTTGTTTAAATCCATAGCGCTCATAAATCTGCAACGCCCGCGTATTCGATGGCCGCACCTCCAGCAACACCGACTCCATGCCCAGCCCGCGCGAACACGCCACCGCCTGGTTCAACAAAAACCGGCCCAGGCCCTGCCCCTGCTTCTCGGCCGACACCGCCACATTCAGCAAATGCGACTCATCCACCACGGCCATCAACAGGAAATAGCCCAGCAGATGACCATCGCGCTCGCGCAGCACCCACGCCTCGTAATTGCTGTTGAGCGAGTCGACAAAATTGGCCATGGTCCACGGATACGGATACACACTCTGCTCCAGCGCGAACACCTCGTCGAGGTCGGACGCCTGCATCGGCTCGTAATTGAGCCGCGCCAGATCCCAGACCGGCGCCGTCATGCGCCGCCTTCCTTCGCAGCGGCCATATCGCGGCGCTCGGCCTGCGTGTAGGCGACCTTGTTCCGCAGATACAGCGGTTGCGCCTCGGCCGCCGTCACCGTGTGACCGGCGGCGAACGCCACCGCCGCCAGCTGCGCGATCTGCGCGGCATGCGGCATCACCTCGGCAAAGCCGCCGGCCGGGAACGCCTCGGCATACGCGGACAAGCCATTGCCGCACATTACCGGCGAACCTTGCGGCTGGACGTCGGCCGGCGCCGACAACACCGGCGGCGATACCGCCACCAGCACGCCATTGTCAAAGCGATACTGCGCCCAGTAGACCTCGCCCATGCGCGCATCCAGCACCGCCAGCACCTCGGCGGCGCCATGCTGCTGATGGCAGGCCAGGGCCATCGCGTCCAGCGTCACCACCGGCACGGCCGGCAGCTTGCCGCCGAACGCCAGCCCCTGCGCCACGCCGCACGCAGTGCGCACGCCGGTAAACGAGCCGGGGCCGGAGCCGAAGGCGATCGCATCGCACTGCGGCAAGCTGATGCCGGCTTCGGCCAGCAACTCCTGAATCATCGGCAACACAGCCTGGGAATGGGTACGCACGCCGCTGGAGACGCGGCTCAGGACGTCATCGCCCCGCAGCAGTGCGACGGAAGCGGTTTCGGACGAGGTTTCAATGGCAAGAATAGTAAGCATGCCGTATTTTAACCCGCCGCGCTGGCAGGCGCGACCCCGCGCGGCCATGTAGAATACCGTTTTTGGGCCGAGCACGCCCTGATCCGACCACGCCAATGCCTAGCCTGACCCTGAATTCCGACAACCGCGAAGAAATCGCCGCCGCCCTGGCCGGCGACCGCTGGATCGTCGCCTGCCTGTGTGCCGCCTGGTGCGGCACCTGCGAATCCTACCGCGCCACGTTCGACGAACTGGCGGCGCGCCATCCGGACAAACTGTTGATCTGGATCGACATCGAAGACCAGGCCGACGTGGTCGGCGATCTGGACGTGGAAAACTTCCCTACCTTGCTGATCCAGCACCACGAACTGGTGGCCTTCTTCGGCACCATGCTGCCGGACGTCGGCGTGGCCCACCGTTTGGTGCAGTCGACCGCCGCCCAGAGCGACGAGGAATTGCAGGAGCTGATTATCAACAACAGCGAGCGCGCCGACTGGCAGCGCAACTGCAACCTGCGCACCCTGCTGCGCAACGTTTTATAAAAGTGTCAGCGGCAGGCTGCGAAGGCGTTTGCCGGTCAGCTTGAAGACGGCGTTGGCGACGGCCGGCGCAATCGGCGGCGTGGCCGGTTCACCCATGCCTTCGGGATGCGCGGTGCTTGGCAGGATGATGGTCTCCACTTCCGGCGCCTGGTTCAGGCGCACCACCGGGTAGTCGTGGAAGTTGCTCTGCTCAACCTTGCCGTCCTTGATGGTGGCGGCGCCAAACAGCGCCGCCGACAAGCCAAAGATCACACCCGATTCGGCCTGCTGCGCGACGATATTAGGATTGACCGCCAGCCCGCAATCGATGGCACAGACCACGCGATGAACGCGGATCTCCGTGCCTTCCACCGACACTTCCGCCACCTGCGCGACGATGGTGCCGAACGACTGGTGCAGCGCCACGCCATGCGCGCGGCCTTGCGGCGCCGTGCCGGCCTTGGCCACCGCCGCATTGAGCACCGCCAGGTGGCGCGGGTGCTGCGCCAGCAGGTCGCGACGGAACGTCACGCTGTCCTTGCCTGCCGCATGCGCCAGTTCGTCGATAAAGCTCTCTTTGAAGAAGGCGTTATGCGAATGGCCGACCGAACGCCAATACCCCAGCGGCACCGCACTATCCACGATCACATGACGAATGCGCTGGTTGGCGAAGTGGTACTGCATATCGAATTCGCCTTCGGCCGTGGTCTTGTCCGGGCCTCCTGCTGGCAGCCCCAGATTGCGCTTGAAGAACTGGTGGCCGATCGAGCCGCTGGCCGACTTGTTATCGTAGCCCAGCACATTGCCCGCCGCGTCCAGCGTGGCGCTGAAGCGCGCCAGCGCCGCCGGGCGATAGACGTCGTGGGTGGTGTCGTCCTCGCGCGACCAGATCATCTGCACCGGGTAGCCGTCCGCCTGCTTGGCGATAGCCACCGCCTGCGCCACCATGTCCACATCCAGCCGCCGGCCAAAGCCGCCGCCTAGCAAGGTCACTTCCAGCACCACGTTATCGGCCGAGACGCCTCCTACCTTGGCCGCCACCTCCACCGCAAAACCCGGCGACTGCGTCGGCGCCCACACACGCACCTTGCCGTCCTTGACCTGCGCGGTGCAGTTGACCGGCTCCATGGCTGCATGTGCCAGATATGGCGCGCGGTATTCCACGTTCAGCGTTTTGGCGACGCCGGCGGCCTTGCCTTCCACCGCATCCATGTCGCCGGCCTGGTAGTAGGCGTGGCCGTCTTCCTTGTCGAGGCGCGTGGCGAAGTCGGCGTAGATGGCGTCACTGGACAGCTTGGCCAGCGGACCGTCATTCCATTGGATCTCCAGCGCCAGCGCGGCCTGCTTGGCTTGCCAGTAGCTTTTGGCGATGACCGCTACGCCGGCGCCGGCGCCGGTCTTTTCCGTCAGCGAGGCGGAGTAATCGACCACCTTGACCACGCCCGGCATCTTCAACGCCGCCGCACTGTTCACGCTGGCGACCGTGCCGCCGATCACCGGCGACATGCGCACCGCCGCATACAGCATGCCGGCCGGCCGCGCATCGATGCCGAAGATGGCCGTGCCATTTACCTTGGAGGGCGTGTCGCGGCGCGGCTGCGGCTTGCCGATCAATTTGAATTCCTGCGGCGTCTTGAGGCGCACTTCGCCAGGCCTGGCGTTGACGGCTTTGGCGGCCAGCGCGCCATACGCCAGCTTGCGGCCATCCGCATGCAGCACGTGGCCGTCCTCGGTGCGGCAGTCCACTACGCTGACCGACCATTCGGTGGCGGCAGCGGCGACCAGCATGGCGCGCGCGGTGGCGCCGGCTTCGCGCATCGGCTCCCACGCGTCCTTGACGCTGGAGGAGCCGCCGGTGATGATCAATCCCAGTTCGCGCGCGACCTTGCCGACCACCCAGCTGACGGTGGACTTCAGGCGTCCCGTATCATCCGGATGGAATGGCAGTCCGTCCTTGAGCATGGCGATATTGCCGAAGATTTTATCGATGGGAGCCTGCACCAGGCGCACTGCGGACAGCGGCACATCCAGTTCCTCGGCCACCAGCATCGGCAGCGCGGTGTACACGCCCTGTCCCATTTCGCTGCGCGGCATGGCGACGGTCACGGTGCCGTCCTTGCCGATGCCCACCCAACCGTTCAAGGCCACGCTGTCGGCATCCAGCGGCAGTGGATGACTGCCATTCAGGCGCTGGCGTGGCGGCGTTAAGCCCCAGCCAACCACCAATGCGCCACCCACCGCCAGGCCGCCCAAGATAAAGCGGCGGCGCGATGGTTTTTTCGCTCCCTGCATAAACGTCTCCTGCTTGGTTTTTATTTTTTCCAGCGCACCAGCATATCATCCGCCAACACCGGGCGGCTGTAGAAGTAGCCCTGCGCCAGATTGCAGCCATGACGCAGCAGGAAGGCCGCCTGCTCTTCGGTCTCCACGCCTTCGGCGATCACCGACAGGTTCATGCTCTTGCCCAGCTGAATAATCGCAATGGCAATCGCTTCGTCATTCACGTCGGTCGAGATGTCCTTGATGAAGGAGCGGTCGATCTTCAGCGTTTGCACCGGCAGCTGCTTCAGGTAGGCCAGCGACGAGTAGCCGGTGCCGAAATCGTCAATCGCCAGCGCCACCCCGATCGAGTGCAGGTCGTTGATGAAGACCATGGCGTCGCCGGTGTTCATGATCACAGACTCGGTCACTTCCAGTTGCAGGCGTTGCGGCTCAAGACCCGTGTCGCGCAGGATGTCGGCCACCATGTTGACAATGGAGCCGCGCTCGAACTGCTTGGCCGACAGGTTGACCGCGATCTTGGGCACATGCAGGCCGGCGTCCTGCCAGCGCACCATCTGGCGACAGGCTTCGTGCAGCACCCACTTGCCCAGCTGGTTGATGAAGCCCGTATCCTCGGCCAGCGGAATGAAGCGGATCGGCGGGATCAGCCCCAACTCCGGATGGTTCCAGCGCACCAGCGCTTCCACCCCCACCAGGCGACCGGTGTCGATTTCCACCTGCGGCTGGTAATTGAGGAAGATTTCTTCCTTCTCGATCGAGCGGCGCAGGAAGGTCTCCAGGCGCAGGCGCTCGACGCCCTCTCCGGTCATCGACGGCGCGTAGAAGCTGAAGCCATTGCGGCCGCGCGCCTTGGCCTGGTACATGGCCACGTCGGCGTTACGGATCAGCATATTCAGGTCGGCCGCGTCGTCCGGGAACAGCGAAATGCCCACGCTGCAGGTGACGAACAATTCGTGGCCGGCCACCATGAACGGCTCCTCGAACATCTGCACCAGCTTCTCGGCCACCTGGCTGGCGCCGTACTGGTTCTCGATATTCTCCAGCAGCACGATGAATTCATCGCCGCCCAGACGCGCCAGCGTATCGCCTTCGCGCAGGCGGTCTTGCAGCGCCTTAGCCACTTGCTTCAGCAGCTCGTCGCCGATGTGGTGACCCAGTGTGTCATTGACGTTCTTGAAGCGATCCAGGTCGATGAACAGCAGCGCCAGTTGTTCGCCGTCGCGCGCGGCGCGCAGCAAGGCGTGCTGCAAGCGGTCGTGGAACAGCAGGCGGTTCGGCAGCGCCGTCAAGGGATCGTGGTGCGCCAGGTGGTCCAGCTTTTCCTGCGACTCCTTGGCCTTGGTGATGTCGCTGAATACGCCGACGTAATGGGTGGCGCGACCGCGCGTGTCGCGCACCGCGCTCACGGTCAGGAATTCGAGGTACATCTCGCCGTTCTTGCGCACGCTCCAAAGCTCGCCGCGCCAGAAGCCTTTGTCCATCTGCTCCTGCCACATATCTTCGTAGAACGACTGTTCGTGGCGGCCGGAGCGCGTCAGCGTGCGGTCGCGGCCCATCGCTTCGGCCTCGGTGTAGCCGGTGATCTGGGTGAAGGCCGGATTGACGGCGACAATGGTGCCCTCAGCATCCAGCACCACCACGCCGTCGGCAATGTGCTCGATGACTGTGGCGGACAGGCGCAGTTTTTCTTCCGCTTCCTTGCGCGCGGTGATGTCGGCATACACCCAGATGCTGCCTTCATTGGCGCGGTTCTGGTCCAGCGCACAGCCGCTGACCATGCACCAGAAGGTGCTGCCATCCTTGCGGCGGTACTGGCGTTCCTCGCTGAAGTAGTCACCTTGCGCCAGCGATGGATACTGGCGCGCGCCGGCAGATTCGTACTCGAACGCGGTCATGAAAACGATCGAGGTCGAGGCGCCGGTCATCGCGCCCGCTTCGTAGCCGAACAGTTCTTCGCAGCGGCGGTTGACCGAGACGATGGTCCGGTGGCGAACGAACATCACGCCGAACATCACGTTGTCCAGAATCGCGCTCTGCTCGGCCAGCAGCGCTTCGATGCGCATTTCATTATGCTTGCGCTGGCTGATGTCGGAGATGATGCCGTCTACCCATGGCGCATCGCGGTCGGCCTCGGAGGGCTGTGGCTGGCCGTTTTCCTGCACCCAGCGCACCGCGCCGGCGGCGTCTTGAATACGGTATTCGATTTCGTACGGCTGTCCGTCGCTAATCGCCTGAGCGATGACGCGGCGCTGTTTCTTGCGGTCTTCCGGCGCAATCAGATTGGTCCAGGAATGCGTAGTGCTGCGCATGAATTGCGCCGCCGAGTAGCCGGAGATGTCGGCGATGGCGTCGGAGACGAAGTCAATCGGGCCGTCCGGACGGAAGCGGAACACGGCGCCCGGCACCTGCGTGACGATGGTGCGGAAGCGTTCCTCGCGCTGGCCGATGTCCTCGAACAGGCGCTTGATCGCCACCCGCATCTGCTCCAGCTGCTGCGCCAGGCGGCCCAGTTCATCGCTGCCGGTGACGTCCAGCCGGGTTTCAAAGTCGCCGTGCGACAGGCGGTCGGAAAAGCGCATCAGCTTGCGCAACGGTTTGATCAGGCGCGCATTCAGGAACAGCACGATCAGCAGCAGCGAGACGGTCAGCTGCGCCGCCAGCACAAACACATAGGACAGCTGCTTCTCGCGCAACTCCTGCTGGCTGCGGGCATCATCCATTTCCACCATGATGCGGCCGATGCGCTCGCCGCGCACCAGGATCTCGCGATCGGCACGATAAACGTTACCACTGGCCACGCGCGGCGAGCGCACGTGCATGAATTGGGTATCGGCCTGGCCGACCACCTGCACTTGCAGCACCGAACGGTCGCGCATCACCGACTCGACCAGCGAGTGGGCCGATTCGGCATTCATATTCCACAGGGATTCCTGCATGCCCAGCGCCAGGATGTCGGCGTTGCGCTGCAACGATTCGTTCAGCGCAACGCGCGCCGACTGCTGCTCGTGCACGCCGATCAGCAGGTAGCTGCCGATAATCGCAGGGATGACCAGGCCGCCGAATACCACCAACAGCAGAGCGCCATAGATGGACAGGCCATACAGCGCACTGAGGCGGGCGCGAAGTCTTTGGTAAATCGTGCTAGTCATGCACCGGCACTGCGTATTGATTAATTTGCATCATCAGTCTAAGGTTGTTACTTAGTAGGAATTATGCACGGAATAGCTACGCAAATATGCAAAAAAAATGCCAGAACCGGCAAAAATCCCACAGGCGCGCTATGATCGCGGCTCTTTTCCCACACATAGGAATTCACCATGACCACGTTCTCGATGTACACCGCTTCCATTCCTGTGTTTAAGCAGATTCTGAACAGCCTGACCGCCATCCTTGACAAGGCTGAAGTGCACGCCGCAGACAAGAAGATCGATCCGAACGCGCTGCTGCAATATCGTTTGTTCCCGGACATGCTGCCGTTCACCCGCCAGATCCAGATCGCTTGCGATTTCGCCAAGGGTGCGGCCGCCCGCCTGGGTGGCCAGGAAGTGCCGTCGTATGAAGACAAGGAAGTAACGTTTGCCGACCTGAAAGCGCGCATCGCCAAAACGCTGGCGTATATCGACAGCGTGCCGCAGGCGCAGATCGAAGGCAGCGAAGACCGCGCCATCACCACCGGCAGCGGCGAGAAGACCAAGCATTTCGTGGGCCAGACCTATCTGTTCCACTACGCGCTGCCGCACTTCTACTTCCACGCCACCACCGCGTACGACATCCTGCGCCATAACGGCCTGGAAATTGGCAAAAAAGACTTTATCGGTTCGTATTAATCTACAGGCTCAGGTATTCCGGCGCGGGTAACCCTGCGCCAGGATGCGCTGCCAGACGATTTCTTTGGCCTCGGGTGTCATCGACACCCAATGCGCCACCTCGACCACCGAGCGGCCGCAGCCGCGGCAGATTTCGTCAAAGGTGGTCGAGCAGACTGCCACGCACGGCGTGTCCGGACGGACCGGCAGGTCGCTCATGGCTTTTCCATCAGCTTGTCCCAGCCGTCGTGACCGAGTTTTTCCAGCGTCTCGATATTCTTGTCGAAAATATCAGATGCTTCGGGGAAGGCTTCAACCGCACGGTCGATGCTGTCTTCGCGCAGCAGGTGCAGGGTCGGATACGGCGAGCGGTTGGTGTAGTTGCTGATGTCGTTGACGTCGGTGCCGTCGAACTGGTACTGCGGGTGGAAACTGGCCACTTGCAGGAAACCGTCGAGCCCCAGGTCTTCCAGCGCGGCGTCGGCCACGTCCAGGAATTCGTTGTAGTCGAAGAAATCGGTCAGTACGTTCGGATGGATCAGCAGCGTGGTGTCGATCTTTTCCGCATCGTTGTCGGCCAGATGCTGTAACTCTTCCATTAACTTTTCCAGCAGCTCTTCCGGCGTTTCCGCCTCGGTGACTACGTAACGCACTTGTTTTTTGACGTGCACGCTCTTGGCGAACGGGCACAGGTTCAGGCCAATGACGGCCTTTTCCAGCCACTGGACGGTATCGGCGATGACCACATCGCGGTCGATGGCGGGGCTGCTCATATTGCTATTCCTCAATCACTACACAAAAGCAGGATTGTACGCACTCTTCGCCACCGCGCCTATGTTCCTCATTTACTTCTGTCAATTTGCCGGCATCTGACGCTTATTTAACGGGAATTGTTGCATATAAGAATTTGTCACAAGGGTGACATATTCCTTGACTGATGGGAGGGACCTTCGTACACTCCACGTTTAATTCATAGTCCACGCGAAGTTTCTTCTCGCTAACTCACGGAAAACTATGCAAGCACGCATTCCCAAAACCGCAGTCCTGGCCACATTGGTGGCGCTACTCGCGCCCGCACTGTCCCACGCCTACGAGCACGCAACAGATCTGCCGACGGTCACCACCGCGCTGTCTCCCCTGCCGAAATTCCCCGTTCCCGATGTCGCTTCCCTGAAAACCAAGTCCGCCAAACTGGTGGACGAAGATGCTTTCCGCGAAAAAGATGTGTGGGGCCGGATTCGCAGCGGTTACGCGATTCCCGATGTCAGCAATGACCTGGTGGCCAAGCATGTTAACTGGTACGCCACCCGTCCCGACTACATCGCCCGCACCACTGCGCGCGCTTCGCTGTACCTGTTCCACGTCGTCTCCGAGCTGGAAAAGCGCGGCATGCCGACCGAACTGGCGCTGCTGCCATTTATCGAATCCGCCTTCAACCCGAACGCCCTGTCGAGCGCCAACGCGGCCGGCATGTGGCAGTTTGTGCCGGGCACCGGCCGCGACTTCAACCTGAAGCAAGACGCCTTCAAGGACGAACGCCGCGGCATCCTGGCTTCGACCGACGCCGCCCTGACCTATCTGCAACGCCTGTACGATATGTTTGGCGACTGGCAACTGGCCCTGGCCGCCTATAACTGGGGCGAAGGCTCGGTGCAGAAAGCCATCAAACGCAATCAAGCCGCCGGCAAGCCGACCGACTTTGAAAGCCTGGCCGACCTGATGCCGGCCGAGACCCGCAATTACGTGCCCAAACTGCAGGCGGTAAAGAACATCGTCGCCAACCCGCAGCAATACGGCCTGAACCTGCCGGTGATCGACAATTCGCCGTACTTCACGGCGGTCGACAAGACCAGCGATATCGACCTGACCGTGGCGGCCCACCTGGCCGAGCTGTCGGTGGACGAATTCAAGGCGCTCAATCCGCAGTTCAAACGCCCGGTCATCACCGGCGACGACCAGACCAAGATTTTGCTGCCGAAGGAAAACGCCGAGAAGTTCCACCTGAATCTGGCCCAATGGACCAAGGAACTGTCCACCTGGTCGACCCACAAGATCACCAGCGCGCGCGAATCGATCCGTACGTTGGCTTCGCGCTTCCACACCTCGCCGGAAGTCATCCGCCAGGCCAACAATATTCCGCAGAACTCGGTGCTGAAAGCCGGCTCCACCATTCTGGTGCCGAAGATTTCGGCGTCGGTGGGCGACATCGCCCCGGACGTGGCCGAAAGCGCCACCGTCTCGTATGAAGCGGAACGCGCCAGCGGCAAGACGGCCAAGGGCTACAAGCTGCCGAAAGCCGGCAAGTCCGACAAGTCGAGCCCTGTTTCGCTGGTGAAAGCCCGCGTCTCGCGCGACAGCAGCAGCAAAAAACACCGCAAAGCCAACTGATGGCCGCCGCCGGACCCCGCGTAGCCGGGGCCGGCGGCCGCGATTCAGAGGTTGCAGTCAAGGCTGACACGTCCTACAATCTTGCTCTTGCGTGTCGGGCAATACTTGCGCACCTCGCACACTAAAAAAACACAACCCCACTGACGTCGCCAGCCAGCTCCGAGAGCGAGCCCGGCACGCAGTTGCAATCGGAGTCCCTATGGCGTTCTTGCAAGGCAAAAAAATCCTCATCACTGGTTTGCTGTCGAACCGTTCCATCGCTTACGGTATCGCCAAGGCTTGCCATCGCGAAGGCGCCGAACTGGCGTTCACCTACGTCGGCGAACGTTTTAAAGACCGCATCACCGAATTCGCCGCTGAATTCGACAGCAAGCTGGTATTCGACTGCGACGTCGGCAGCGACGAGCAGATCGACGCGCTGTTCGCCGACCTGGGCAAGAGCTGGTCGCAGCTGGATGGCCTGGTGCACGCGATCGGCTTTGCGCCGCGCGAAGCCATCGCCGGCGAATTCCTGGACGGCCTGAGCCGCGAGAACTTCCGCATCGCCCACGACATCTCGGCCTACAGCTTCCCGGCCATGGCCAAGGCCGCGCTGCCGCTGCTGAAAAACGGTTCGTCGGTGCTGACCCTGTCGTACCTGGGTGCGGTCCGCGCCATTCCTTACTACAACACCATGGGCCTGGCCAAAGCCTCGCTGGAAGCGTCGGTACGCTACCTGGCGGAAAACCTGGGCAAGCTGGGCATCCGCTCGAACGGCATCTCGGCCGGTCCGATCAAGACCCTGGCTGCGTCGGGCATCAAGGACTTCGGCAAGCTACTGGGCTTTGCCTCGTCGCACGCGCCGCTGCGCCGCAACGTCACCATCGAAGAAGTCGGCAACACCGCCGCCTTCCTGCTGTCGGACCTGGCCTCCGGCATCACCGGTGAAATCACCTACGTCGACGGCGGCTTCTCGCACGTCATGGGCCTGAACGCAGAAGACTACCAATAAGCCTTCCTGCTTCGACCGCATCAGAACGCCCTGCTCGACAGGGCGTTTTTTATATCTGCCGCCATGACACCACGAATCCTGCTTACCGCCTGTCTGCTGCTGAGCGCCACCGCCCAGGCGCAAGACAACTGCCTGGAACAGAACTGGCAGGTCTTCATCGACGACGCGCCCATCCGCATGACTTTCGGCCCCTGGCTGGGCGCAGACAAGCAGCTGGCCGGCCGCTTCCTCCTCAATCAGCATCTGGACGACAACTTCCTGCTCCCCGATCCCGCTGGTGGGTGGCAGGCCGTCAATCCCGACGGCGTGGCGCTCGGCCACCTTAGCCTGGAGTGCGGCGACGACGAAACGCTCACCGGCACCTGGCGCACGGGCGATGGCCGCCTGACCTTCCCGCTGAAAGCCGAGCATTCGCTGGGCTATTACTCTCTCAACGCCAGTCTCATCAAGAATATCGCCAAAGGCCGGAAAGGCGGCCAGCCTTACGATCAGGTGGGCGTGGCAGTGATGCCCGAGGCGCGCAGCATCCGGCTGTATGGCAAGGCGCCGGCGATCGTCGCCATCAATGACGCGCAACACCAGGCCATGCTGAACTATGCGGAGATGGCGCTGAACTGCCGCGCCTACGCCTGGCTGCGCGACCGGACGCAGCAATTCGCCATTCCGCTGTACGAAGACCAGTTGCTACTGCTGACCAGTGACCTCGCCGTGATCGCGCGCCATCATCCGCACGCCTGTGAAGAAGACTATCGATTCGACGATGCGCGGACCGATATCCTGAATCTGCAAACGGGTGCGAAGGTGGAAATCCTCCGCTGGCTGTCCGATCCGGATGCCGTCATTGCCAGCCAATACGAAGTGCAAACCGAAAAGGCAAGCTATGCAGGCACGCTGTCGCAGCTGATCTGGCAAGCCTACCGTCATCCGAATCCTGACTGCGCTGCGCAAGTCACCTTCACACTGGAGCAAGGACTGATCTATCCGGCCGCGCAAGGCCTGACGTTCCTGCCGCGCGCGCGCAGCGGGGCCAAGGAGTGCATCGTACCGACGACCGTTCCCTATCGGCAGTTACAGCCGGTGCTGTCGGTTGCGGGCAAGCAGCAAGTGAAAGCGATATTGGCGGCACCGGCAGATTAAACCGCCAGACATTGCGGCAGTTTGGTGATGCGGCTACACTTGCATGTATGTCAACCGAGCCTTCCGATGAAACCCTGATGCTGCGCTACGCCGATGGCGACCTGGCCGCTTTCCGCGAGCTGTACCAGCGCCATCAGCGTGGGCTGTACCGCTTTGTCGCGTGGCGCTCACCGCGCCGGGATTGGGTGGATGAGGTGGCGCAGGAGGCGTGGATTGGTTTGCATCAGGCGCGCGGGCGGTATGTGCCGAGCGCCAGTTTTCGCACCTTCCTGTATCAGATCGCGCGCAACCGGCTGGTGGATTTGCAGCGCCAGTCGCCGCTGCTGTCCGCCGATGAAGCGCCGGAGCCGCAAGGCCCGGCGGCTGATGCGGAGCTGGAGTCGCAGCAGATGAATTCCGCGCTGCACCAGGCGATTCGGGCGCTGCCGGGCGAGCAAAAGGAGGCGCTGGTGTTGCAGCAGTTCAGTGGTTTGTCGCTGGAGGAGATTGCGACACTGACCGACGCGCCGATTGAAACCGTCAAGAGCAGGCTACGCTACGCCATGCGAAAATTACGCGAACAGCTGTCGGCCGGCATGGCCGCGCAGGAGGAGCAGGCATGAGCAACGGCGATCACAATCTGCAGGATGATGCTGAGCTGGACGAGTTTCTCGCCGGCCGCGACGACCTGTCGCGCCAGCTGGCAGCATTGGCGCAGCCGGAAGCGCCGAAGCAAGTGAATGACGCGATCATGGCGTCGATTGAAGCGCAACTGGCGCAGGAGCGCGCGGCGCAGACGGTGCAACAGGCGCAAGCCGCAGAGACTACACCAGCCACGCAGAATGCGCCGGCTGTACAAGCAGCCCAAGCCGGCAGCGTCACGCAGGTCGCGACGCGGCGGCCGGCGGCCAATATGGCGCGCTGGCGTGCGCCCGCAGCGCTGGCCGCCAGCTTGGTCGGCGTCTTACTGCTGACGCTGGAATGGCAGCGTGGCGACTATGCTCAACAGGCGCAAATGACAGCAGCGGCGCCAGAGCAGAAGCCAGTCGCCAGCACGCCGCAAGCGGCAGAGCCGCCTGCCCTGCCGTCCGCAGCGCCAGAACATGTCACCATCGCGGCCGCGTCGCCGAGCGGCTACATTGCGCCGTCACCGAGCGCTGCGCGACCGGCGCCGGCGCCATCCACACTGCGCGCTGAGTCGGCCGGCAAGTCGGCGCCATCATTGCTGGCCGATGCCGACAAAGTGCCAGAGCCGATTGCCATCACGCCACCCGCGGAACACTTCGTGCGCGCCCGCTCGGCCCCGATCGCCAATCTGGCAGCCGCCATTCCGCCGCCGGTGGCAAGCGCACCGATTTCGGCACCGCTGTCATATGCGGCACCACCTGCGCCACCGCCAGCACCCGCGCCTGCGACCTCGGCTACGACCGTCGTTGCGGCTGCGACGGCGCCGACCTTGGTCACTGTCACCGGCTCCGCGCGCAAGGCCATGTCGCCCGCCGATACTGCCCGCGCCGCCGAGTGGCTGCACGTCATCGACGAAATGCTGAAAGCCGACCTGCGCCAGGACGCGCGCGAAGAATGGCGCAAATTCAACCTGGCCTATCCCGACTATCCAGTGCCGGAACAGCTGGCCAAGCGAATCGACGCCATCAACTGATTACTTCACCTCAAACTCACCCACCAGCACCGTCTCCCCGCGTCCGCTCAACCGCACCGTCACCATCTGATCGCGTGCGCCGGCGCGGCCAAAGCCGCTGGTCAATTTCAGTTGCAAGGTCGTGGCACCGGCCACCACCTGCTGGCGGCTGCCGAAGAAGTTGGCCTCGACCTTGTACTTGCCCGGCATCGCATGCCGCAGCGAAAACTCCTCCGGCCCATAACCGCCAGTAAAGTCCACCGACAACCGTCCGCCCTGCTCCGTGAAGCGATGGCCGTAGTAGCAGCGTTCGCCAGTCGGATCGGTGACCCACAAATCCATATCGGAATTATCGGCATCCCAGCTCAGCACTACGCGCATATCCAGCGGCATGTTTTTTAACAGACGCGGATCGATGCGGCTGGTGTCCAGCTTCACCTTGCCGGGCGACGCGATAATCGCATTCATATCCGCCAGCGCAATCAGCTCGATTTCGGCAAAGCGGCCGTCCCACGGCCGTATCGCCACCTCGTACAACTGGTCAATCGCCTGCTGCAAATGGCCAGCAGCAGCGTAGGCCAGGCCCAGATCGCGGAACGATTGCGGCTCTTCTTCGGCCAGCTCGCGGATTTTCTCGAATACCGGAATCGCCAGCTCAGGCTGCCCGGCCTGCAACAAGCGATAGCCCAGAATGCGCAGCACCTGGCGGTTTTCCAGATCCATCTCCGCCAGATTGGACAGCACGCGCAACGCCAGATCGCGCTGACCACGCGCAAACAGCTGGTCCGCCACATCGATGTAGAACGCGCTGCTGTTCAGGTACGAGGGCCGCTCGTCCAGATAAATCGCATACAGCTGGTCTGGCCGCGCCGCCTTCATGCGGGCGATGTAACTCGAATTTGCATCCCAGCGCTTGAGGCTGACCGTGATCTCGCCGGATGGCTGCATAGGTTCAGCACCCGGCCGCATGTGCCGAGTAGTTGCACCGGCAATCACCACCGGACTCGGCGTGCGCTGGAACACGCCGGATGCATACGACAGCGGCTCCGGTGCCGGCGCAGGTGGAGCAGGAGGAGCAGGCGACGCTGGTGGCGGTGCAAGTGGTGCAGATAATGCAGACGGTGCCGGCGGCGGTGAGCGCATCGCCAGCTCATTGGTGGTCGCCTTGTCCGCACCGTTCGCCCTCCCCGTCACCTCAACCCGCGTCAACTTATTCTCACGGTACGCCGGGTATGGCATCGGCTTCGGATGATTGCCTTCCCACCACGCCAGCTTGTGCTGGAATTGCTGCACTACCCGCTCCAGCTGGTTAGTCCGGCGCAGCGTCAGCTCGCCGCCGCGCATCCGCTTCAGCGCGTCGAACGCTGCCTGTAATTCGGCCGGCGGCTGCACGTCGTAGCGCACATAATCCTCCAGCCGATCCAGGACCAGCAGCGAGGTCTCGCGTGTCGGCATGCT
Source organism: Duganella dendranthematis (assembly GCF_012849375.1). NCBI lineage: Bacteria > Pseudomonadati > Pseudomonadota > Betaproteobacteria > Burkholderiales > Oxalobacteraceae > Duganella > Duganella dendranthematis. Next base: position 4,723,608 of record NZ_CP051684.1, on the reverse strand, counting down.
GAACTGGGTACCCAGCCGGCGAATCGCGGCACGATGCAATTCGTAATCCGCTTCCAGCTGATGCAGCTTGTAGCCCGCCCAGGTACGCGCCGCCAATGGATGCGACGGCGCACTCGCCGCTACCTCGACTAGCAGCGGCGTCGCCCTGTCCTGCTTCAACAACTCCAGCTTCAGCTCCGCCGTCGGCGCAATCAGCTTGCCGGACACGCGCAGCATGCCCAGCGGCGCATCGTCGTCGTGAATCAACACATCGGTCGCGCCGCGCGCGCTCACCAGCCGCACTTGCAGGCCGTCGGTCAATAACATCTCGGCGGCCGCGCCCGGACGATCGGCTTGCACCGTCAGCAGCTTGCCGCCGTTGCGCTCGGCCAGCGCCGACAAGCGCGCAGTATCAGCTGACACCGCCGAGTTCATCACATACAAGCGCTGGCGCGGCGACAACTGCGGGAATTGCTTGCCGCCATAATTCATCAAGCCGTCGCTGACCAGCAGGTACTCGTTGACCTCTGCCTGTGGCTGCCAATCGGCCAGCGCGCTAGCGCCGTCATATACCGTGTCTTGCAGCGCCTTGCGCAAGGTCTGCCAGTCGCCATTGACGATGCGGAATCGCTGCACCGCTTCAGGCCGGTCACGCAGCCGGGTCAGCCGCACCTCGCCATTGCCCACCGCTTTGAAATAGCGATCCAGCTCGACCAATTCGGCATCGTGCTGACGCTGCGCGCCGGAGCCGGAACTGTCCCACAGCAAGCCCACCACCTTGGGCAGCGCACGCGGCGTCCGCTGCGTGCTGGCCGGCATCTCGGCCAGGAAATACGTTTCGCCGCCAATCTGCTGCACATAGGTTTGCGGCGCTGCCGCCGACGGCACCAGCAGCTTGAGCACGCCGCTGGCCGAATATGTCGCGCGCGTCAGCTGAGCCTGGTAGCCATCGCCAATGCGCTCGAAGACGATGTCGCCGATGTTGCCGCTGGCTTGCGGCGGCGCCTCGCCGGCCACGGACACGTGCAACGCCACGCCCTGCTCCAGCTCGCCATACGCCAGTGGCAAGCGATAGGCCCAGTTCGCGCCTTCGCGGTCGAGCGTCTCGATGTATGTCAACTCCACCGTGCGCGTGCCCTGCGCAGGAATCGGAAACACCCGCAACTGGAAATTGTTGCCCTGGGTTTGCTCCAGCAAGGCCGGGTCAATGCGGGTGCGCTCCACCGCCTCCAGGATCTGCCGGCCACGCGCCTTCTCGACCGGCACCGCCGCCCGCATCTTGCCTTCCAGGTCCAGCGCGAAGGCGCTGATCCGCTGTCCCGGCAACAACGGGAACTGCAACTTGCCTTCCAGCGGACGCTGGTTCGGATTGAAGAACACCATGCGCAGCGTGGTCTGCGCCATGCTGCCGCTGAGCGCGGCGTCCACCTTCAGGCTTTGCAGCCGCACCGGCTGCTCGGCGCCCTGCACCACCATCAGCGGCGGCACCATCGGCGGCCGCGCGCGCAATGTCATTGGTGCACTAGCGCGTTGCTCCTGCGCCTGCGCCAGCCCCGCCACCACCAGCAAGCCGGCCACGATTATTTTGTTCCACATAACGATCCCCTTTGCGCCAGCTGATGCCGGCATTGCAGGGTGTATCGTGATGGCGGCTAAAACGGGGTTACGGGATTACAAATAGATACAAATCACGGTAAGCCGGCCAGGCTGCTGTAGAACTTGTCGCAATCGGCCATTGTCGGCGCGCCCTGCTGCGAAATGCCCAGCTTGCCGGTCTGCCACGACTGCAAGCTGCGCTTCTCTTCCTCGGCCAGCGGACGCATGGCCAGCGCGTCGGCACGACTGCTGCGGGTGAGCATCAGCACATCAGCCTGCTTCAGCCCGGCCTCGTTGGCGGAGCGCCAGCTTTGCACGGCGCCATCGTAGTTAGCCTTGTGCGCCGGGAACAGACGGCCGCAAGCGCTGCTGACGGCGGTGAGGAAATCGCGCCGGATGCCCAGCTTGACGCTGGCGCGTTCGGTATCGCTGAGCGGCTGCACCGGCTGGTCGGCCACCGGCTCCTGCTTCGGCCGCAGGAATGGCGGATCGGCGATCACCTGATCGACTTGCGTCAACAGCCCGGCGGCGCTGGCCGGACGTCCGCCAGTACCGCCCAGCGCTTTGCCGTTGCGGAACACATACTGCTCCGGCACCCCGTACACCCGCACCAGCGGGCCGAAGTCGGGTATTTCGCGCCATGGCTTCCACTGGACCCGTGCATAGACCAGCTTGGGCTCATGGGGCAAGGCGGCCGCCCGGTCGAAGGTGTCGTCGGCGCCCTTGCAATAGCCGCAGCTCAAATCGGGCGAGGTCATCTGCACCACCACATAGTCATGTTTGGCCACGAAGGCGGCGAGCTCCTGCGGTTTCAATTCCGTCACCGGCGCCGCCACGCAGATCTGCGCCAGCAGACAACCCATTCCAACAGTGCTCCACCGCATACGTCCCCCGTCGCTGATAAAAGCAATAAATTATCTTAAAGACAATGAACCGCGCGCACGATAGGAGCGCTTCCTTAGGCACGCTGTACAAACAAGGCAAAACAAGGCATAATAGCTGTCTAGCCTGCAATGCGCGTGCCGATAACAAAGCGACACCGATTGTTCAGCCAGTAGTAAGTTAAGCAGCATCGCAGCCTCAGCGCATCATTCCTGGTGCCCTTATAAAGCCCTCCCGCCTCTGGTGTCGTTACATGACACCGTCCCGGCGCAAAGCTTTTGTGCCGAAATTTCTTTCGATTCTGATTGAGTCATTTCGTTTTGGTAGGCGTTGCTATTTCGCGTTCCGCTATGACAGCGGGGACGCTTGGTTTTTACGAAAGAACAGCATGACATTTGAAGCACTTGGTCTCAACACGTCCATCATTAAAGCCCTGACCGACGCCGGCTACACCGCGCCGACTCCAGTTCAGCAGCAGGCCATCCCTGCCGCGATCGCAGGCAAGGACTTGTTAGTTTCCTCGCAAACTGGTTCCGGCAAGACTGCAGCCTTTATGCTGCCGTCGCTGCACCGTTTGTCCGAGATCGATCCGGCCACCGCCGGCAAGACTCCTAATCAAGAAATGCAAGCCGCCCGTGCCCGTGGCGAGCGTCCACGTTTCAAAGCTGCACAGCCAAAAATGCTGGTGTTGACCCCGACCCGCGAACTGGCCCTGCAGGTAACCACCAATACCGACAAATACAGCGTCAACCTGCGCCGCATTAAGGCCGTGTCGATCCTGGGCGGTATGCCTTACCCTAAGCAGATGCAACTGCTGGCCAAGAATCCTGAAATCCTGGTGGCCACCCCAGGCCGTCTGATCGACCACATGGAATCGGGCAAGATCGACTTCTCGCAACTGGAAATCCTGGTGCTGGACGAAGCCGACCGCATGCTGGACATGGGTTTCATCGACGACATCGAGAAAATCGTTGCCGCCACCCCGGCCAACCGTCAAACCATGCTGTTCTCGGCCACGCTGGACGGCGTGGTCGGCAACATGGCGCGCCGCATCACCAAGGATCCGCAAGTGATCCAGATCCTGAGCGCCGCCAACAAGCACGAAAACATTACCCAGCGCGTGCACTTCGTCGACGATCTGTCGCACAAGAATCGCCTGCTGGATCACCTGCTGCGCGACGAAACGCTGGATCAGGCTGTGGTGTTCACTGCCACCAAGCGTGACGCCGACACCATCGCCGACCGTCTGAACATCGCCGGTTTCTCGGCTGCCGCACTGCACGGCGACATGCACCAGGGCGCGCGTAACCGCACCCTGGACAGCCTGCGTCGCGGTTCGGTCAAGATCCTGATCGCCACCGACGTCGCGGCACGCGGTATCGACGTCCCATCGATCACCCACGTGTTCAACTACGATCTGCCGAAGTTCCCGGAAGATTACGTCCACCGCATCGGTCGTACCGGCCGCGCTGGCCGTAACGGTCACGCAATCTCGCTGGTCAACCACGCAGAAGGCATGAACGTCAAACGCATCGAACGCTTCACCAAGCAACTGATTCCGGTGAATGTGGTCGAAGGCTACGAGCCGAAGAAAACCGCTTCGGCGCCACGCTCGTCGGCACGTCCAGGCGGCTGGAAACCAGGCGACAACCGTGGCGGCGCCAAGCCAGGCCAGCGTTCGTTCAGCAAGCCAGGCAGCAGCGCCGGCGCGCCACGCCGCGAAGGCAGCGCTACCGGCGAAGGCTACAAGGGCGGCGGCTACAAAGGCAGCAACCCACGCAGCAACGACGGCCAACGCCGCACCTACGGCGACCGTTAATCCCGGTTAGCCGATAAAAAAAGGCCGCCAGAGCATTCTGGCGGCCTTTTTCATTGGGATATCAGCTTAGTGCGATGGCGCGCTGGCTTCCGAGGTCGACTTGATGTCGGTCGCGTTGTTGCGTTCGAAGATTTCCTTGACCAGTTTGACCTGGTCGGATTTATCCGTGTGCACCGAAATCAGCACATTGCCGTCACGGACTTTGCCGTCGTACAGCTTGGCTTCGTACTCCGGGATGCCCATGCCCACCAGGCCGCCGATCAGGCCGCCGGCTGCGCCGCCGACTGCCGCGCCGCCCAGGGCCGCCATGATCGGGCCGGCAGCGATGAATGGGCCGATGCCCGGAATCGCCAGCGTGCCGATGCCGGCCAGCCAGCCCAGCACCGCGCCGGTGCCCATGCCGGCGATGCCGCCGGTGGCCGCGCCTTCGGGCATCTTGGTGTTTTGTTCGTGGGCGAAATCGCGGGTGCCGGATTTATCCGGGAACAGCACCGAGATCTCGTTGGCTGAGAAGCCCGACTCTTTCAGGTTGTTGACGATGTTCTCGGCGTGGGCGTGGTCCTGGGCGATGCAATAGACAGCAGTACTCATAATGGTTTCTCCGAATTAGTTGGTTTTGATGTCGACTTTGTTGTCGACGCTGGTCACGCCGGCCACCGATTTGGCGAGCGACTCGACCTTGGATTTCTCTTCATCGCTTTTCACCGGGCCGCGCAGCGTGACGACGCCGTTTTCGACCAGGATCTTGATGTTGTGAGCGGACGTGGACAGCGACTTGTCTTTGACGATGGTCCGGCGCACCGAGGCCAGCAGGTCGCGGTCGGCCTTGGCGTTCGACTGCGTTTGCGGCGTTTGTGCGGGATCGCCTTTGTCGCGATTATTCATCTTCGTGTTATCCGCAGCAGGCGTGGCCTGGCCTTGCGGAGCGGTTTGGGCCAATGCCCAGCTAGAACCGAGCGCAGCCACCAGTGCTACGGCCAGCACTTTCTTCGACATCTGTTTCATATTCGCCTTTCGGGGTTGCTTTCGCGGACCACCATCATGGTGCGCGCGAAAGCCACCGTCTGTTATGGCGATAACGCAGATGCGATTCAGGCATTAAATAAAATGCTATGCTGTCGAAATGAAAACATCCCTCACTTCTCTCCTGCTCGCGCTGATTCTCGGCACCGCCCTGCATCAGACCGTCGCCGCCCAGAATATCAATCTGGAGCCCAAGTACGGCCTGGTGGCCAAAACCGAGCAGCAGCAAGCTGCCGATCAAAGTTTTCTCGATGAGGTCGACCGGCAGACCGGCGGCGACCGCGCCAAGGCGGCGGAGCAGGTAGCACTGCTCGGCTGGAGCTTGGTGCGCAAAAATGCGCCGCAAGACGCCATGCGGCGCTTCAACCAGGCATGGCTGTTGGATCACTCAAATGGACCGGCGTTATGGGGCATGGCGGTGCTGGAAAGCGCCAAGGGCAAGCGTCCCGAGGCGCTCAAGCTAATGGCCGAGGCCGAGCCTCAATTGCGGGGCAATGTGGATTTCGAGGTGGACTATGCCAAGGCCGTGTCGGTAGTCGGCCTGCAAACCAAGGACAAAGCACTGCTGGCCGACGCGGCCAAACGCTTCGACGCCATCTACCAGCAGCACCCTGATCACGCCGCCAATTTGCAAAACTGGGCCATTCTGCTGTACTACACGGGTGACTATCGCGGCGCCTGGAGCAAGATCCAGCTGGCTGAAAATGCGCCCGGCAGCATGCCGATGGACGCGAAATTCATCGCGGCACTGGAAGCCAAAATGGCCCGGCCGGGCGCGGACGCGATCAGCGGTAAGTAACTTCGCGGCCGTCGCTGTCGGTAAAATGGCCCAGCGCCACCAGGATGAAGTCGATAAACGCCCAAATGCCCAATCCGCCGAAGGTGAACAGTTGCAGCAAGCCGGTGCCGATCTTGCCGACATAAAAGCGATGCACGCCCAGGAAGCCGACGAAGAAGCACAGCAGCAGTGTGACGGCGAAGTCCTTGTCCGAGCGATTCGGGTTGTGTGCAGCGGCAGCAAACTGCGGTGCGCCGCATTGCGGGCACGTCGGCGCCGTTTCGTGAATCTCCTTGGCGCAGCCGCGGCAATAAACCATCCCCATGCAATATTCCTTTTTGGAAATTATAAAATTGACATATTAAAGCATGTGATGGTATTTTTTGCATCTTACAAATTGGAAAACAGATGAAACGGATTCTTGCCCTGCTTTGCGCAGCGCTGCTGCCCCTGCCGGTTCGAGCGCACCGGCGCGCCGCACCGATGGTGTCGATGACGGCAAGCCGGGGCCGCGCACGCTCATCGGCTTCCCGCTCCACGCCAGAATGGACGGCGACACACTGGTGCTGCACCCTTTTCTTCCTGAAGGCGTACCGGGCATGAAAGCAGAATTCGACATTAACTGCCGCCACGCGCAGGCTGACCAGACGCTGACCTGCACCTGGCCAGACAACAAATCCATTCTGCTGAAGCGACGCGGCGACACCGTACCGGCGGAAGTGATGCGCATGCTCGACCAGGTCGAGCCTAAAAACAAGCGCTAGGCGCGCCATCGGCCTGTCACATTCGCCCGCTATGATCGGCGCTTCAGCTATTTCTCCTCTGCCAGCATGTCGATCAACCGCCGTCAATTTCTCCGCTACGCCGCTGGTGCGGGCGGTGCCGCCACCCTGTTCCCCGACCTGATCCGTGACGCGCTGGCGGTGCCCGCCAACCATGTCACCGGCACGCTGGCGGACATTGAGCACGTGGTGATCTTCATGCAGGAAAACCGTTCCTTCGACCACTACTTCGGCACACTGTCCGGCGTACGCGGCTTTGACGATCCGCGCGCCATCAAACTGCCTGATGGCCGTCCGGTCTGGTACCAGCCGGATGCTGCCGGCGGCCATGTGCTGCCGTTCCACTTCGACGCCAAAAACACCAGCGCGCTCTCGCTCGGCACCGACCACACGTGGAAAGGCGCGCAAGCCAGCTGGCAAGGCTGGGACGCATGGGTCAAACGCAAAACGCCGCAATCGATGGGCTACTTCGACCGTGGCGACCTGCCCTTCTACTATGCGCTGGCCGACGCCTTCACCATCTGCGACGCCTACCACTGCTCGATCTTCGGCGCCACCGACCCGAACCGCATGTACGCGCTGACCGGCACCAGCCAGGGCTGGATCGGCACCATGGGCAAGCTGTACAACGTCAATGCGGCGGGCTACTTCAACGGCGATCCGGCGCTGGACAACATCACGCCGGAGGTCATCAACGGCGCACCCAACTGGCGCACTTATGCCGAGGTGCTGGAAGCCAATCAGGTCAGCTGGAAGGTGTATCAGGAATGGGATAACTACGGCGATAACTACCTAGCCTATTTCCGCAATTTCCGCGTCAACGCCGACGGCAGCCGTCTGGCGGAGGATGCGCCGCTGTACCAGAAAGGCCGCGCGCTGGCGCCGGGCTCAACCGCCACCAACGCCACCGGCACCACGGCCGACTGGCTGGTGAACAGCTTCGCCGATGACGTCCGCCACAACCGCCTGCCGCAGGTGTCGTGGATCTGCTCGCCGAACGATTACACCGAACACTCGCCCAACTCGCCCAACGCCGGCGAACAGATCACCGCGCGTCTGCTGGCGGCGCTGGTGGCCAATCCGGATGTCTGGTCCAAGACCGTGTTCCTGCTGATGTACGACGAGAACGACGGCTTCTTCGACCAAGTGCCGTCAAACCTGGCGCCGCTCAATCCGTCCATGGGCAAGACCACGCTGGCCGAGATCGGCGTCCACGAAACCTATCAGGGCGAACCGGTCGGCCTCGGACCGCGTGTGCCGATGCTGGTGATTTCGCCATGGAGCCGCGGTGGCCGCGTGTGCTCGCAGCTATTCGATCACACCTCGCAGCTACGCTTCCTGGAAGAGTGGCTGGTGGCCAAAGGCAAGCAGCGTTCAGCCGTGCAATGCGAGCACATCTCGCCATGGCGTCGCGCCGTATGCGGCGACCTGACCTCGGTCTTCGATTTCACCACGCCCAACCGCGACTGGCCGGCCAGCGTGCCGCCGACTGCGGCCTATGCGCGCGTCTCCGGCAAACCGTATCCGCAACCACCCGTCAACCAGACGTTGCCGAAGCAGGAGCCGCAGCCGGCCAGCGGTCCGCGTCGCGCCTGCGCGCTGCCGTACGAGTTGGCGGTGCACGGCCAGTCGACTGGTCCGCAGCAGTTTGCACTGAGTTTCGCCAACGATGGCGCCGCCGGTGCCGCCTTCATCGTCTACTCCAGCCTGCACGTGAACGGCCCGTGGTACTACACGGTCGAAGCGGGCAAAAAGATTGATAGCGAACCGTGGCATGTCGACGGCGCTTACGAATTGCGCGTGCATGGCGCCAACGGCTTCCTGCGCCAATTCCAGGGTATAGCCAGCGCCGGCCCGGAACTGCAAGCCCGCCACCAGCGCGCCGACGGCAGCATCAGCCTGCTGCTGTCCAACCAGCACGGCCGGCAAGCTTGCCACTTTCTCATCAACGACAACGCCTACGGCGCCGCGCCGGTCAGACACACCGTGGCCGCCGGCCAGACCGGCACCGTGATCTGCAAGCTGGACGCCAGCCACGGCTGGTACGACCTCAGCATCACCACGAACGCCGATCCGCACTGGTTGCGCCGCCTCGCCGGCCACGTCGAAACCGGTCAGGCCAGCCGCACCGATCCGGTTATTGGTTTACATCTTTCCGCGCCGGGACGGATTTAGGCAGCGAGGCTGCCAGCGCCAGCAACGCTGGTTTTTTCTTTTCCAGGATGACGTTAGCGTCCAGCCACAGCTCATAGCTACGCTGGTGCTCAACCCAGCTGATGATCGACATGGCCTTGCCATTCGGCGCTTGCAGGGTCACCAGGCGCGCGGGGAAACCATTGATGCGCTCAGGCTCGTCTTTCGGGTCCCGATACATCCGCAACCCGTCCGCCGAGAGATCGTCTTCAAACAAGGTCACGGTGTGCCCATCAGGCATCCGGAAGCTGCGATACAGCCGCGATTTCACCCCCGATACTTCCTCGGCGAGCGCGCCGATACTTGAAAAAGCGTTGAAGGGTGTGCCGGTCAAATCAACCGGTTGAAAATCCAACTTCGAAACCACCGCTGCCAGCGGGCGCAGGTCCGAACCGATGTCGAACCGTGCCAGGTTCGCCTCGCACACCGTTTCATAGCCAACCCGCCGCACTTCTGCCGCCTGGCGTGCTTCAAACGTGGCAAAGTCACTGGAGCCTGGCGGCGGCCCCAGACCACACGTGATATCGCCGGAGGCCTTGGCCGGTGATGGCGCGACATACCCGCACGCCACTGCCGCAACCAAGCCAAATACCAGTAGCCGAACTTTTTGCATTGTTGTATCCGTCTCTGAATTTAGAGGAAATGTTATCAATACTATCTTAATAAATTGTTTCCGCCAAAGATCATCCTGAGCATTACAATATTCCTGGCCTTGGACCGTCTTTCTGTCTATGACCGCACCACCAACAATAACCGAGCAAGATCAGGCCATCACCGCGACCGTGTTGCGCGAGCGTTCGCGCTTGTGGCACTTCATCCGCCGCCGCGTGGCCGACCAGACCGACGCCGACGATATCCTGCAAGACGTGTTCTACGAGTTTACCCAGGCTTACCACCTGCCGGAACCAATCGAACAGGTCAGCGCCTGGCTGTTCCGGGTGGCGCGCAACCGCATCATCGACCGCTTTCGCAAGAAAAAGGAAGTCGCCCTGGACGACCTGGGCAACGGCGACGAGGACGAGGACTGCCGCCTCGACCTGATGCTGCCCTCCCCTGACGGCGGCCCGGAAGCGGCCTACACCCGCGCCATGCTGCTGGAAGAACTGCAGCGCGCGCTGGAAGCCTTGCCCGTCAACCAGCGCGATGTGTTCATCGCCCACGAGCTGGACGGCATCAGTTTCAAGGAGATGGCGGCGGAGACCGGCGTCTCGATCAACACTTTATTGGCCCGCAAGCGCTACGCCGTGCTGTACCTGCGCCAGCGCCTGCAAGCCCTGTACGACGAATGAAAGGAGTACCACCAAATGCGTCACGAAAATATGAGCTACAAGAAATTCAAACTGATTAAAGGCCTGTGGATACTGGCCGGCGCCGCTGCGCTGGGCGCCATTGTCATGTGGTTGTGGAATTGCCTGATCCCGACCATCTTCCCCGGCGCCAATGCCGTCAACTATTGGCAGGCCTTGGGATTGCTGCTACTCTGCCGCATCCTGTTTGGCGGCTTTCGCGGCCATCACCGCGACTGGCATGAAAAGCGCGAACACTGGCAGCGCTGGCAAGCCATGACGCCGGAAGAACGCAGCCAGTTCTTCCAGCAGCGCGAACAGTTCTTCAAGCACCGCGCGCCGTTCTGCCGCCCATCCGAAAAGAAAGATAACGAATGAAGAAAACGCCTGCGCCGCCGTTCAGCGGCTACCAGAAAATCGTCGTGGCCATGCTGGCCTTCCTGCAATTCGCGGTGATCCTCGACTTCATGATCATGTCGCCGCTGGGCGCGCTGATCATGCCGGACCTGCACATCAGCCCGGCGCAATTTGGCCTGGTGGTGTCGGCCTACGCCTTCTCCGCCGGCCTGTCCGGCCTGCTGACGGCCGGTTTCGCCGACCGCTACGACCGCAAGAAACTGCTGCTGTTCTTCTATTCCGGCTTCATTATCGGCACCGTCTGGTGCGGCCTGGCGCCGACCTACGAGAGCCTGCTGGCGGCGCGCATCTTCACCGGCCTGTTCGGCGGCGTGATCGGCTCCATCGTGCTGGCCATTTCGACCGACCTGTTCCCGCCGCAAATGCGCGGTCGCGTCATGGGCCTGATCCAGACCGCGTTTGCCGCCAGCCAGGTGCTGGGCATCCCGGTCGGCATCTACCTGTCCAACCAGTGGAACTGGCATGTGCCGTTCATCGCCATGGCAGCGTTCGGGCTGGCCGGCGGTCTGGTGGTGGCGTGGAAAATGCAGCCGGTCAACGCCCACCTCGGCAAACCGCAGGAGCACAGCGCTTTCATGCACCTGTTCCACACGGTGACGGAAAAGCGCTACCTGCTGGCATTCGCCATCACCGCCCTGCTGACCACCGGCGGCTTCATGCTGATGCCGTTCAGCAGCGCCTATATTGTCAACAATATGGGCATCGATCTGCATCACCTGCCGACCGTGTACCTGATCACCGGCGTGTGCACCATCTTCATCGGCCCGATGATCGGCCGCGCCGCGGACGCCTTTGGCAAGTTCCGCGTGTTCCTGTTCGGCACCGGGTTGTCGATCGCCATGGTGCTGATCTACACCCATCTGGGCCGGGTGCCGCTGTGGATGCTGGTGGTGGTCAACACCATGATGTTCGTCGGTATCTTCTCGCGCATGATTCCGTTCCAGGCGCTGTCGTCAACGGTGCCGGTGCAGACCCAGCGCGGTTCGTACAACGCCATCAGCGCATCGATCCAGCAACTGGCCGGCGGCCTGGCGTCGGTGGTGTCCGGCCACATCGTCACCCAAGGGGCGGACGGCCGCTTGCAGCACTTCGACACGGTCGGTTACGTGGTGGTCGGCACGTCGCTGGTCGCCGGCGCCCTGCTGTGGCGACTGAACCGCAACCTGGCGGCGCCGGCCGCACCAGTCGCTCCCGCCGCTATTTGACAGGCGTTACGCCATACTTGTCGGCGCTCTGCCGCATGGCGTCGCTGTTGCGCAGTTGGACAAACGCCTGCCGCAAGCGCTGCACCGTGGCGACCGGCGTTCCCAGGCTGGCCGCCACATAGTAGCCACTGATCTCGGGCATCTGCATGCCGCGCTCCAGCAGCGCGCATGACACATTGGCCCGCTGGCACACGCCTTCGATCGACAACTCCGTCGCCACCATCAAGTCGACCCGTCCGGCGATCAGCTTTTGCAAGCTGAACACATCCTTGGCCGACAGGTCGGCCGTCAGACCCAGCTGGTGCAGCTGCTCCTCGACCACATCGCCGCGATTAGCGGCAATGCGATACGGTTTCAAATCGGCCAGTGCGTGAATCTGAATGTCCTGACGCGCCGCCAGTTTGTACAGGTAGACATTGCGTGGTGCAATCGCCGCGATCCACTGGAACTGGTTTTCCCGTTGCGGCGTACGGACGATGCTGTAAATCAGCACATTGGGACGCGCCGTGGCCATTTGCAACGCCCGCGCCCAGGGATAGATCTGGATGCTGTAGTCGATGCCCGCGCGCGCCAGCGCGGCACGCACGACTTCGGTCGAATAGCCGCTGACCTCGCCGCTTTCCACATAGCTGTACGGGGCAAATTCTTCGGTCACCACGGTCAACGGCGTCCCAGCGACGGCGCACGTCGCCACGCCACCGACGATCATCGTCGCCAGGCCGCGTAGCCATTTGTCCAAAATGTTAATAAAAACCATTTTTATTTCCACATGGAATCATTTTCTATTATAATATTTTCAGTAGGCAACTATCGTACCACCCACCAACCTTATCAGATTCAAAAGGGAGAAAGTGCATGAATTCCAGAAATATGGATGCCGCCTGTCTGCGCGCCCTGCGCCGCCGCGGTCACTCCGACGCCAGTATCGCTGCGATGACGCCGGAGGAGGCATTTTGTGAGTACTGCGCGTATCACGGAATCATGAACCTGGTGCCGGCCACGCTGCAAATGCTGGACAAGCTGCGCGGCAACCCGGCGACCCACTAAGCCGCCTCGCGCCACCAGCGTCAAGGGCCGAGTCCTGTCTCGCACAGGCCTCGGCCCTTTGTTTTGGCGCGTCAGCCGCGATAAGCCACTCTTATCGCGCAGATAATTATTTCTAATTGGAAAGCGCAATCTATTCTGCGTAGAATCCGCGCGATCCAACTGAGTAAGCATCGCATGCGCAATCGCAAGGTCTTCATGACGCCGGACAAGCTCACGGAACTGATGTTCAGCGAGCGGCAACGCGAACGCAATCGCATCGCCCGCATTCTGCATGACGACTTCCTCCAGCAGTGTCACATGATCGTGCTGGCCTTGCAAAGCCCTGCGGCCGATCTGCAGGCGATCGCCGAGAAAACCGGCGCGGCCATGAGCCTGGGCAGGGATTTGATTTATGAACTACGCCAGGCCAATACATCCGCGTCATTGAAAATGCGGATCGACGCCCTGGCGCTCGCGGTCTGCGAACCGGCCGGCCTGCGCTTTCAGTCGCGTCTATCGGCCGCGCTGTCGTCCCAGGCCAACGGCTTTGCCGACGAACTGTTCATGTGCCTCGCCGAAGCGATCCGCAACGCCGTGCGGCATGCCGGCGCCAGCCGCATTTCCATCACCGAAGAATGGCAGGCGGCGCAGGCCATTATCCGCGTCACCGACGACGGCTGCGGCATTCCGGCCAACGTGTTGCGCCAGCCACAGTTGCGTACACACTTCGGCCTGCACGGCATGCGCGAACGCGCCGCCGGCCTCGGCGCCCGCTTCAGCATCAGCAGCGACAGCGGTTCCGGCACCACCGTGGCGTTTCGCTTCGGCGCGCCGTGGTGGCGACCCCAAGCAGCCTCTGCGCCAGATTCATCGCGTAGAATGGGTAGCTACGCTCAGCGCAAAGGTTTAAAAAAATGAAGGCCTCAGAACTGAGAATGTATCAAAACTTTTTAATCCTGAGCCAGGAGCTGCACTTCGGCCGGGCGGCGGACCTGGCGTCGATTACGCAGCCGGCGCTGAGCCAGCAAATTGCGCGGCTGGAGGAAAACCTCGGCGTCAAACTGTTTATCCGCGACCAGCGCCAGCTGGCGCTGACGCCGGCGGGCATCGTCTTCCGCGACGGCATCGCCAAAATCATCAGCAATCTCGACCAGCTGGCGCAGCGCACCGCCGCCGCCGGTGGCGAGGAGAACATGGCGATTGCCATTGGCATCACCGAATACGCCAGCCTGCCGGTGCTGGCGGGGGCGATGAGCCAGCTTCAACATGCCTATCCCAGCGCGCGGCTGCAGCGCCAGGAGATCCTCAACCAGCAGCAAGGCACCGCCCTGATGCGCGCGCAAATCGATGTCGGGATTGGCGTGGTGCTGCGCGGCGCGGACGCCGCCCTGCCCCATTGCGCCGAGGTCAGCAGCCGCCTGGTGGCGGCATCGCCATGGGCCTTGCTGCTGCCCGAGACGCACCGCTGGGCCGGCATGCAGCAGCTCCCGCTCAGCAGCCTGGCGGAAGAAAACATCATCGTGTTCGCCCGCGAAGTCAATCCACCCGTGTACGACGGCCTGGTCGAGACATGCCGGGTGGCCGGCGTGACACCGAATTTCGTGTTCGCGGCCACGCAGTCGCTGTTCGGCATCCAGCTGGCCAAAGACGGCATGGGCCTGATGCTGGGCACCTCGTTTGTGCTGGGCGCGCCGCCGGCCGGCATGCGCGCGGTGCGGCTGGAGGGACTGCCGCCGCTGGCCATGATGCTGAACTGGCGCAGCGACGAATGCCGGCCGGTCGTCAAAGTGTTCCTGGAACTGCTGCTGGCGTCGGCCAGCCGCTACGACGAGCCGCAAGCCACAATGTAAAAAGCCGCCGTGGCGAACCAGGCGGCTTTTCTGACGCAGGCCGGTGCTTAGCGGTAGAACGCTTCGACCGTGCCTTTCAGCTTGATCAGCATCGGGTTGCCGAAACGGTCCAGCGACTTACCTGCTGGAACCTTGATCCAGCCTTCGCTGATGCAGTATTCATCGACATCCATGCGTTCTTTGCCGTTGAACCTGATGCCAACATCGTGTTCAAACACGGCGGCGACGTGGAATTTGCTGCGAGGATCAATCGACAGACGATCCGGCAGTGGAGGGAGTTGAGTAGTATCGTTCATCCCCATATTATATCAGCTGGTTTTGAAGATCAGCTGCGCCACGCGCTGCAATTTTGGATAGACCATCGGCACCGTCAGCATGGTGCTGCCGATCGCCATCAACAGCAGCGCGGTGAAGGTCTCGCTGGTGATGATCTGTTTGTCCAGCAGAATATTGACGAAAATGATCATAATCAGCGCTTTCGTTTGCAGCAGCCAGCCGATGATCGACGCCTCGCCCGGTCCCCACTTGAGGATCTTGCCGGCCAGGTGGATGCCAGCCAGCTTGCCCGACACCGACGCCACCAGCAGCACCAGCGCCACCAGGAACACCGCCGAGCCGCCCATCGCCCAGTTGGTGCGCAGGCCAGTACTGAGGAAGAACACCGGCATCACCGCCATCAGCACATTAGCGCGCAGGAAGTCCATCTTTTCCTGGTTAAACCACTCGGCATCCATCACCGCACCGGCCAGGAAGGCGCCGACCATGAAATGCAAACCGGCCCAGTCCGCCGCCAGCGCGCACACCGCCAGCCAGATGAACGAAATGTACCAGCGGTCGCGCTCCGGAATGCGCACCATCAGCATACGGAACAGTTTGGTTGCCACCGCGAACACTAGCAGGAAGCCAGCCTGGCGGCCGACCCGGTCCCAGTCCAGCAGGATCACCGCCAGCACGCCCCAGATGGCGATGTCGTCCAGACTGGCGTAGCGCAAAATCCGCTGGCCGATCGGCTGGCGCAGGATCTCCAGTTTTTCCATCAGCAGGATCAGGATCGGCAGCGCGGTCACGGCGCAGGCCATGCCGACGCCCAGCACGAACTGCCAGTCATGCGCCTTCGGCCCCATCCAGCCGGCGTAGCCGACCAGTCCCAGCGCGGCGACGCAGCCGAACAGCAGCGGCGTGCCCAGCGCCAGGCCGGCGGTAATGGTGCTTTCGCGGCGGTGCTCCCAGGCTTTTTTCAGATCCAGCTCGATGCCCGCGATCATCACGAAAATCATCACCGCCCACCAGGCGATGCCGTTGAGCGACTGCACCACTTGCGGATTGAACACGAAAGAATAGTACTCGGGAAAGGCGCGTCCCATCACGCCAGGCCCCAGCAGGATGCCGGCAATAATCTGCACCACCACCAGCGGCGCATAGTAGTCCGTGCCGCCCAGGCGCCAGATCAGATAAGGCACGCTGAAAATAATTGTCATCGCGATCAGGAAGATCTCGGTGGTACCCATGTGCATTGCTGTCCCCAGTTGGTGTAATTTTCTTACAGTTTAACGACTCCGGAATAAAAACTATACAATACTTGCTTACTCAAGTATTATTCAAGCATAACTCAACAAGGAAGCAACTATGGATACGCCAATCAGCCCCAGCCTGGAATTCACTTTGCGCCTGGCCCGCGCCCAAGCCACCCTGGTCCGCCGCCTCGACCAGGTGCTGGGCGGCTACCACGGCATCAGCTTCAGCGACTTCATGCTGCTGCATTATCTGAGCCGCGCACCCGGTGGCCGCCTGCGCCGCGTCGACCTGGCCGAGCGCCAGGGCCTGACCGCGTCCGGTGTCACCCGCACCCTGCTGCCGCTGGAGAAAATCGGCCTGGTCGAACGCCAGCAAGACCCGCGGGACGCCCGCGTGGCCTACGCCGCCATCACCGACACCGGCCGCGAACTGCTGAACAACGCCGTCACCGTGGTCGACCAGATCAGCAAAGACCTGCTGCGCAGCTGCCCGCCGTCGCAGTTTGGTGACTTGAGCAACGCGCTGGCCTTGATCGCCGGCATGAACGCCTCCAACTCATGAACGCGCTCAAGCAAAACACCAACTTCAAGTGGCTGATGCGCGGCGGCGTAATCTCCGCGCTGGGCGACCAGTTGACCATGATCGCCCTGCCCTGGCTGGTGCTCAAGCTGACCGGCGACACGCTGGCACTGGGACTGGTGATCGCGCTGATGAGCATTCCGCGCGCAGTCTTCATTCTGGTGGGCGGCGCACTGGTGGACCGTTACTCGCCCAAGCGCGTGCTGATGCTGACCAAGTACGTCAACGCCGTGCTGCTTGCGCTGCTGACGCTACTGGTGATGAATATCGCCTCGGCGCCGACCGTGGCGCTAAGTTCATCACTGTCGCTGACGGTCGCCATCTCGCCGCACCTGGCGCTGCAGCTGATTTACGCGCTGGCTTTGGGACTGGGTCTGGCGCAGGCGTTCGCCATGCCATCCGGGATGTCGATCCTGCCGCTGGCCATCCCCGCCGACCATCTGCAAGCCGCCAACGGGATGATGATGGGCATCCGCCAGGTCACCATGCTGATCGGCCCCTTGCTGGCGGCCGGCCTGCTGGCCTTTGCCGGCGATGGCAACGGCGGCGTAAGCAACGCGCGCGGCCTCTCGCTGGCATTCGGCTTCGACTGCCTGAGCTACCTGGTGTCAGCATGGACGCTGGCCAAGGTGACGCTGCAGCCAGCCGTCGCAACGTCGTCAACCGCCGATGCCAAGCCGCAGTCGGTCCTGCGCTCGGTCGGTGAAGGCTTGCGCATGGTGTGGGACGATGAGCCGATGCGCCTGTGCTTCATCTACTGGGGCACGGTGTCGCTGTTCATCGGCGGCGCGATGCAGGTGGCGCTGCCGGTGCTGGCCAGCCAGCTGCAGGGCGCCTCCGCCCTGGGCCTGATCATGGGCGCGCACGGCGCCGGCACGCTACTCGGCATGGGCGCCTCGGCCAAGCTTGGTGCGCGGCTGCGCTTCGCTAGCTTCGGCGCGATGATACTGACGGCCGACGCCATCGCCGGCGTGCTACTGGCGCCACTCGGCATGGTGCATGCGGTGTGGCAGGCGGCCTTGCTGATGCTGACCCTCGGCCTGCTGACCGGCTATATGCAGATCAAGGTCTTCACCTGGATCCAGCAACGCGTACCCCAGCAGATGATGGGCCGCGCCATGAGCATCTTCATGTTCATCTTTATGGGACTGGCGCCGCTGTCGGCCGCTGCCACCGGATGGATACTGACGCTGGTCTCGCTGTCGCAATTGTTCCTCGGCGGTGGCATCATACTGGTGCTGTTCGCGGCCGGCGCTTATTTGTTCACGCCGATCCGCAGCATCGCATCGACGACACCGTAAAGGACTTTGCATGGAAACCAAATGGCTGGAAGACTTCATCTCGCTGGTCGAGACCAATAACTTCAGCCGCTCGGCGGCGCTGCGCCACGTAACGCAGCCCGCCTTCTCCCGCCGCATCCAGTCGCTGGAAAACTGGTTGGGCACAGACCTGATCGACCGCACTTCCTACCCGACGCGTTTGACGCCGGCAGGCGTGGTGTTCTACGAGCAGGCGCTGGAGATGCTATCCAAGATCAACGGCGCGCGCGAGCTACTGCGCTCCAAGCGCGCCGCCGCGCAGACCAGCATCGATCTGGCGGTGCCGCACACGCTGTCGCTGACCTTCGTGCCGAAGTGGCTGACCGGTTTGGAGCAGGATTTCGCGCCGATCCGCAGCCGCCTGATGGCGCTCAACGTCCACGACGCGGTGCTGCAACTGGTGGAAGGCGGCTGCGATCTGCTGCTGTGCTATCACCATCCGCGCCAGCCGGTGCAGCTGGACCCCGGCCGCTACGACATGCTGGTGCTGGGCCGCGAATCGCTGCGCGCCTACGCCCGCTGCGACAAGAACAAGGTGCCGGAATTTACGCTGCCCGGCACCAAGCGCGCGCCGCTGCCCTTCCTCTCCTACACCAACAACGCTTATCTGGGACGCATGGTGGAGCTGATCCTCAACGACGCCAAGACGCCGCTGCACCTTGAGCCGCATTACGAAACCGACATGGCCGAAGGCCTGAAGATGATGGCGCTGGAAGGCCGCGGCGTCGCCTTCCTACCGGAATCCGCTGTCACGCGTGAGCTCAAACAAAAGCAGCTGGCGCGCGCCGACGGTGACACCTCGGACTGGGAAATCGAAATGGAAATCCGCCTGTACCGCGAACGCGCATCCGCGCAGCGGCGCGGCAAACCGATCGTCGACCGACTGTGGGAATTCCTCGAAATGCGGCAGAACGGCGGCCGCAAAAAACCCCGTACACCAGTATCCGAAAGATAACTATGCATCTTTTGCATAGCTAAATGCGCATACAGCATTGGCCGCCTCAAAAGCCCAGGCGTAGGATTCGTGCCACTTGAGCACCGCCACAAGCGGCGCTCAGCAAACGAATTCATTGGGAGCCTTGAGCATGACCTCTGTACCAGCACAACACGCACTGCCTTCGTACCTCAACGCCGAAGATCTCGGTCCATGGGGTGTCTATCTGCAGCAAATCGACCGCGTTACCCCGCACCTCGGTAGCCTGTCGCGTTGGGTCGAAACCCTCAAGCGCCCCAAGCGCATTCTGACCGTCGACGTGCCGATCGAGCGCGATGACGGCAGCATTGCGCACTACGAAGGCTATCGCGTGCAGCACAATATGTCGCGTGGTCCAGGCAAGGGCGGCGTGCGCTTCCACCAGGACGTGACCCTGTCCGAAGTGATGGCCCTGTCGGCGTGGATGACCGTGAAAAACGCGGCCGTCAACGTGCCATACGGCGGCGCCAAAGGCGGCATCCGTGTCGATCCTAAAACCCTGTCGCGTGGTGAACTGCAGCGCCTGACCCGCCGCTACACCAGCGAAATCAGCCTGATTATCGGCCCTAACAAAGACATCCCGGCGCCCGACGTCAACACCAACGAACAAGTGATGGCGTGGATGATGGACTCCTACGCCATGATCGAAGGCAACCTGTCGACCGGCGTCGTGACCGGCAAGCCAATCTCGCTGGGCGGCTCGCTGGGTCGCCGCGAAGCGACCGGCCGCGGCGTGTTCGTGGTGGGCCGTGAAGCCGCCGTCAAACGTGGCGTGGCGATTGCCGGCGCCCGTGTCGCCGTGCAGGGCTTCGGCAATGTCGGCGGTGTAGCCGCGACCATGTTTGCGGAAGCCGGCGCCAAAGTCATCGCCGTGCAGGATCACACCGCGACAGTGGTGCATCAAGGCGGCCTGGATATCGCCCGTCTGCACCACCACGTGGCCGAAACCGGCGGCGTCGCCGGCTTCCCTGGCGCCGAAGCGCAGCTGACGCGTGACGCTTTCTGGGACGTGGAATCGGACATCCTGATTCCAGCCGCACTGGAACAGCAGATTACTGCCGCTAACGCGCCGCGTATTCGCACCAAAATCATTCTGGAAGGCGCCAACGGCCCGACCACGCCGGAAGCGGACGACATCCTGACCGACAAAGATGTGCTGATCGTTCCAGACGTGCTGGCCAACGCCGGCGGCGTAACCGTGTCATACTTCGAATGGGTGCAGGATTTCTCCAGCTTCTTCTGGAGCGAAGATGAAATTAATGCACGCCTTACCCGCATCATGCAGGATGCATTCAATGCAGTATGGGCCGTTGCGCAGGACAAGAAAGTCACGCTGCGAACCGCCACCTTCATCCTCGCTTGCACCCGAGTGCTGCAAGCCCGTGAAGTTCGTGGCCTCTACCCATAAACACTGAATCCCCAGCAGTTTGCGCCTGTACCTGCCCTTAGGCTCGTACGGGCGTTTTTCGCTTTACAAGGACTACAAAACAATATGACCACGATAGAACAAAAGGCACTCGCCTATCACCGTGCCGGCAGCGCTGGCAAAATCGCCATCGAAATCACCAAAAGCGTCAGCACCCAGGAAGACCTGGCGCTGGCTTACTCGCCCGGCGTGGCCGCGCCATGCGTCGAGATCAAGCGCGATCCGACCAAGGCTTACGAATACACCGCCAAGGGCAATCTGGTCGGCGTCATCACCAACGGCAGCGCGGTGCTTGGCCTGGGTAACATCGGCGCACTGGCCGGCAAGCCGGTGATGGAAGGTAAAGTCGTGCTGTTCAAGAAGTTCGCCGGCATCGACGCCTTCGACATCGAAATCGACGAAAGCGATCCGGATAAGCTGGTGGACATCATCGCCGCCCTGCATCCGACCTTCGGCGGCATCAACCTGGAAGACATCAAGGCGCCTGAGTGCTTCTACATCGAGCGCAAGCTGCGTGAGCGCTTGTCGATTCCAGTCTTCCACGACGACCAGCATGGCACCGCCATCGTGGTTGGCGCCGGCATGCTGAACGCGATCGAAATGACCGGCCGCGATATCGCTACCGTGAAAATCGTCTGCTCCGGCGCTGGCGCCGCAGCCGTGGCCTGCCTGGAGCTGCTGGTGGACCTGGGTGCGCAACGCAAGAACATCTTCGTCTGCGACAGCAAAGGCGTGCTGACCACCGCGCGCAATCTGGACGGCGAAAAAGCCGCTTGGGCGCAGGACACCAGCGCCACCACGCTGTCGGACGTGATGCACGACGCCGACGTATTCCTCGGCGTATCCGGTCCTGGCGTGCTGTCGCAGGCCGACATCCAGAACATGAAGGCACATCCTATCGTCTTCACGCTGGCCAATCCGGAGCCGGAATTGCGTCCGGAACTGGTGCGCGAAGTGGCGCCGGATGCGATCATCGCCACCGGCCGTTCCGACTATCCGAACCAGATCAACAACGCGCTGTGCTTCCCTTACCTTTTCCGCGCCGCGCTGGATTCAGGCGCCACCACCATCAACCAGGAAATGAAGCGTGCCTGCGTTGTGGCGCTGGCCGACATGGCACGCAGCGATGCGCGCTTCAGCAAGGACTACATCGTTCCAGGCCTGCTGGACCCGCGCCTGCTGATCGGCGTCACGCCGAAGATCGCCACCGCCGCCTGGCGCAGCGGCGTCGCCCGCAAGCAGCTGGTTGAGCTGGAATATGCGGACGACCTGAAAGACCTGGCGGAATCGCTGCTGTAATCAGTTTTTGGGCGGGCGGATGCCAGTGTACTGCGCTGACACCAGCAGCCACTTACCGTCCTTGAGCTGCGCCACATAACCGGCGCGCATCGCAAAGGTGCGCGCCGTTTCGCCCGCGCCCATGGTGTAGGATAGCCGTGTGTAGATCACAGCGCTGTCGCCGAACACGCGCACCAACGGTTCATCGATTTTCAGTTGCGGGCTGGGACGCTTCTGCTCCGGCGCATAGAACGACAACATCTTCTCGCGCGGATCGACCTCGCCGACCGGCGAAATCTCCACATAATTTTCGGCGGTGATCGCCTTCAGCGTGGCCACATCGAAGCTGCCTTGCGCCTCCGCGTGACGCTTGACCAGCGCCGTCAACTCGTCGTCCACCGGCGCGGCAATCGCAGTACCGGAAGCCATTACCAGCAAACACTTCAAAACAAATCGAGACATCATGAGGTCATCCTTTTCTCAACGTTGAAATAATTACTGCGACGGCTGTAGTGCAATTACCGTCATGCCCACCAAAGCCAGCACCGCGCCGGCGATATCGAAGCGCGTCAGCGCCACGCCATCCACCAAGCGAAGCCACAGCAGCGCGACGCAAATATATGCGCCGCCATATGCCGCATAGGTGCGGCCAGCCGCCGTTGGATGCAGCGTCAGCAGCCATGCAAACAGCGCCAGCGACACCACGGCCGGCGCCAATAGCCACACCGATTTACCCTGCTTCAGCACCAGCCATGGCAGATAGCAGCCGACGATTTCCGCCAGTGCGGTGACGAAAAACAGCGATGCGATTTTAAGAAATTCCATTCACCGGGTTCCAGATAGTGCGTTGATCAGTCGGACCGCCGCCGCGACGCCGTTCTCTTGCGCCATCGCGCGCGCTACCAGCGGCGCCTTGGCCTGCATTGCCGGATTGATTGCGCGGATACGCCCCGCCAGCTGTTTTGCGGTCACACTGCGGCGGTGCAAAGGCTTGCCTGCGATGCCGATGCGGCGCAGCTCCTTACCCCAATGTTCCTGCTCGCTGATGTGTGCGACGACAACAGACGGCTTGCCCGCCAGCGTGACCGATTGCGTGGTGCCGGCGCCGCCGTGATGCACCACCGCAGCGCAGCGCGGGAAGATTAAATGGTGAGGTGAGGCCGAAACGTACAGTACCCGCTCGTCCGAATGGAAACCGCAGGCCGCAGCGTCATCACTTTGAATGATGGCACGGCGGCCTGCCAGTGTGGCGGCATCGGTGAAAAGCTTGAGGTGATCGGTCTGATTGGGAATATCGCGCGGCGTCCAGCTGCCGAAGGTCATGTAGACCGGCGCATCGCCAGCAGCGAGGAAGGCTTCGACCGCATCGGTCAGGCGCCCTTCGATCTGCATATTCGGCATGTCGAGGAAGCCGCACAACCGAATCGATGACGGCCAATCCGGCTGCCACTCGCATAGCTGCAGGCTAACCGCAACCAGCGTCAGAAGGTCCGACAGCCACACTTCATTAACGAAGTCCTTCGTCAATGGCATGTTCAAACGCGCCCGTAGGCGGTTGGGATAACGCCCCGCCGTTTTCTGCAAAGCCCAGCAACTCAACCACCACAGGAAGCTCTGCCCGAACGGCAGCCCGATCGGATGGCTGTGCGCACTCGGAATCGCCACATGCGACAGCAGCACGCTGACATACGGCTTGCCGGCCTGCTCGGCGGCGATCTGCAAGGGATACATGAAGTAGTGGCCGACCAGCAGGTCCGACTCCGCCGCCAATTCCAGCGCGGCGGCAAACATCGCTTCTTCCGCCGGCAGGAACGCAGCTTCCATCAGCATCGTCATCTGCTTCAGCGGATTGCGCATTCCGATGGCCGCCTCGCCGATGCGCGCCGCTTCCGACAGCGGAATCACCGGCGATGCAATCACTCGCAGCTTCACGCCGGACGGCGACACCATACCGGCATACGCACCGCTGTCAACGCAGGTGATCAGCAGCGTCACCTCATGGCCGGCCTGCTGCAAGCCTTCCGCCAGCGCCACGAATGGCCTGATATCGCCATGACTTCCCCACGTTTGCAAACCTATCTTCATGCACACCCCATAATTATTTATCAATTATGGAATGCGCAACTCCGACATGCAAGCGATTAATCAGGCGATGCGGCGTACGTCCTCTTCCAGTGATGGTACAGCCACCGGCGGCGACGCCTTGCGCGTACGGCCACGCAAGCCGCTCACACTGGCGGTGTGCGACTCCAGCTTGAACACATCCACCACATGCGCCAGGCTGGTGGCCTGGTCTTGCAGCTCCTGCGCGGCGGCCGATGCCTGCTCCACCAGCGCGGTATTCTGCTGCGTCATGCTATCCATCTCGCTGATGGCGTTGTTGACCTGCTCAATGCCGGCCGTCTGCTCCATGCTGGCGCCACTGATTTCGCCCATGATCTCTGTCACGCGCTTCACGCTGGTCACCACTTCGTGCATGGTCTCGGCGGCCTTGTGCACCTGCTCGGAACCGGCGCCCACCTTCACCACCGAATCATCGATCAGCGCTTTGATCTCCTTGGCTGCTGCGGCCGAGCGTTGCGCCAGATTGCGCACCTCGGTCGCCACCACCGCGAAGCCGCGGCCCTGCTCACCGGCGCGCGCCGCTTCCACCGCTGCATTCAGTGCCAGGATATTGGTCTGGAAAGCGATACCGTCGATGACCGAAATGATGTCCACGATCTTCTTCGACGAATCGTTAATCGACGCCATGGTCACGGTCACCTGCTCCATCACCTGGCCGCCCTGCTCCGAGACGTCGGACGCCGACACCGCCAGCGTATTGGCCTGCATGGCGTTGTGCGCATTCTGGCGCACGGTGCCGGTCAGTTCTTCCATCGCGGTGGCGACCTTCTCCAGCGATTCCGACTGATGCTCGGTACGCACCGACAGATCGCGATTGCCGCTGGCGATCTCGGAAGATGCCGTGGCAATCAGGTTAGTGCCCTGACGCACCTGGCCAACGATGGACGACAGGTTGTCGCGCATGGCTGCAATCGCGTGCAGCAAGCTGGTTTTATCATTGGCTTTGACCTGCACCGTCACCGACAGATCACCCTCGGCGATCCGGTTGGCGATGTCGGTCGCGTAGGTCGGCTCGCCGCCCAATTGTTTGAGCAGCAGCTGGGTATTCACCCACGCAATCAACACGCTCACCAGCAGCGACAACACGGCTTGCAGCACGATCCACAGGAAGGCGTCACTGGCATGCGCATCCACGCCGGCGCTGGCGGCGCGCGTCTCATCCTGTGACGCTTTCAGCACCGCCGCGATATCGGCCACGATCTGCTTGCGCAGCGGGCTGCATTCATTGGTCAGAAAGGCCGCAAAACCTTCCAGGTCGCCGGCCTCGCGCAGCTGGCGCGGACGCTTGAGCGCATCGGCCATCTTCAGCAGACCTTCGCGCACCTTGGCGAAATTGGCGTCGCCTTTATACGATGGCGTCATCTGCTCCAGGGCGGCCAGATAGACGGCTTTCTGCTCATCGACAACCGTCAGCTCTTTTGCTGCCGCTGCGGCATCGGCAAACACATACGCATTGCGCGCCGCGATGCCGGTTTGGTCCAGCGCTTCACGCGCCACGTACAGCGGTTCCAGCTTCTCGCTCATCACGCGCTGCTCGTCGTGGAACGCATTGGTAATCGACGACATGCGCACAATCGCAAACGTCGCCATGATCAGCATCAGCGCAGTCAGCGTGCCAAAGCTCAGTGCCAGCTGCGACCCTATTTTTAGTTTTTTAAACGCTTCCATCAACTTCCTATTTGTAAAGGACGAACGCAAAAAAACGGCGCGGTGGCGCCGTTAGGTGAGCAATTATCCATTAAAGTATGGATTTGTCTATGACAAATAGGTAATTCTGCTACATTTTCCTCACTTTAGAGAGGCGACTAAGGGATACGCTTAGTGTAGAAAGCCTTCAAACCGGCTTCATCACCGGCCAGTAGCAACGCGTGGTCGGCGAACAGCATCTGGCGGAACACGGGCGACGGTCCTAGCGCCGCGCCGCCGGGCAGGGTAAATCGCAGCATCAACGGCGCTTGCGCCGACAACGGCGCCGCGTTGACGGCATAATCGGCGAGCACCAGCACGTCGCCAACCGGGTCGCCGGCTTTGAAAGAGCCGACCACGCTGCCGGCGATGGCGACACCACCGCTGAAGGCATGCGCATCGATATCCGCCACGCGCACATTGCCGGCCCAGTTGGCGGACAGCGTCTCTAGCGTCAGGTCGGTGCGACCGGTGGGCAGCACCGGCGCGCCGCTGGTGTCGAGAGCCACACCCATTACACCGCCGGCAGCGGTGGTCGTGGCTTTGCCGTTCCACAGCACACCCATCTTGCCGGCGCCATTGAGCGCAAGCGGATATGGCTGCGCGCCGCCAGTGCCAAGGGAGCGTACGGTCGGTGCGCCGGCGCCGTTGGGCCACATGCCCAGCATCGCGCCGCCGCCTTCCATCCAGCCCGCCAGCACTGTGCCGCCGGCCGCCGCCACGCGCGGATGCAGGGATGAAGTGGACAGCGTGAACGGCGGCGTAAGCTGCTTGCCATTGAAATCGAACTTGCACAACTTGAGCAGATACTGCGTCTTGTCGGTGACCGGCAGCAGCGAGAAGGTGGTGGCCAGCCAGAAGCCGTTGCCGTCGGCCGCACCGCCGTTTTCGGCCGGCGCGTAATCGCCTGCGGGATAAAGGTCGCTGGCAGTGCCGATCAACCGCGCCTGTGCATCGAAGTGCAGTAGCCGCGTGCCGGCGCTGGCCTGCACCATGACGAAACCATCCGGCGATAGCATCATCTGCCACTCGCCGGTGTAGCCGGCGGCCAGCGTAAAACCGTAATCAATAGAGGACAGCAGCTTGCCCTGGCTATCCACCACGCTCAGTCGCGTGGCCGCATACACAGGCTTGCCGTTGACAGTGACGAAGGAATCGGAGCGCGAGCGCACCACAATATGGTCGCCCACCACCAGCGCATCGGCCATGGCCGGCAGCGCAGCAACGGTAATGGGATCGGAGACGGAGATGGAGGGAGAGGCCACCGAACTGCCCGCGGTGACGGTGCCGCTGGAGGAACCGCCACCACCACCGCAGGCGCTCAGCAACGCCACAACAAGAAGGAGAAAAACACGCATGCGGCCAGTATAAAAAGAAAAACAACTTCTCCCTACGCTGCCCGCATGGCCTGGCAAGCCAGTGTCATGCCCTGGCAGGCCAGGCGCGATGACCTTACTGACGAATGACCGCCCCGCCCTTCATCACGAACGACACCTTGGTCAGCTCCGTCGCATCGTCGGCCGCATTGCCCTTGACGGCGATGATGTCGGCGTACTTCCCGACGCTGATCGAACCCACGCGGTCCTTCCAGCCCAGCAGATCGGCGGCGTTGATGGTGGCGGCCTGGATCGCCTGCATCGACGTCATGCCGTATTTGACCATGTAGTAGAACTGCCTGGCATTGTCGCCGTGCGGGTAGACGCCGGCGTCGGTGCCAAAGGCCATCTTGGCGCCAGCCTGGAAAGCCTTGCGGAAGTTATCGCGCTGGATTTGGCCGACCTTCTTCTCTTTCTCGATCGACTCCGGCAGCATGCCGGCCTTGGCGCCTTCCTGCAGGATGAAGTCATCGTCGTAGATGTCCATCACCAGATAAGTGCCGTGCTCCTTGGCCAGCTTGATGCCGGCATCGTCAATCAGGCTGGCGTGTTCGATCGAATCGACGCCGGCGACGATCGCATCGTGGATCGCGCTGGCGCCGTGTGCATGCGCGGCCACCTTGCGGCCCAGCTTGTGCGCTTCGCTGACGATGGCCTGCATCTCTTCCAGCGTGTACTGCTGCGCGCCCGGCTCGTCGCCTTTCGACAGCACGCCGCCCGAGGCGCAGATCTTGATCACGTCGGCGCCGTACTTGGCCATCTCGCGCACCTTGGCGCGCGCCTCCCATGGGCCGTCCGCCACGCCACGGCCGGTGAAGTTGACGTCCGGCGGCAGCAGGTTCTCGTCGCAATGGCCGCCCTTGATGCCGATGGCGTAACCGGCAGTGCGCATGCGCGGTCCGATGAAATCGCCTTCGTTGATGGCGTCGCGCAGCGCTACATCGCCAAAGCCGCCGGCGCCGACGTTGCGCACCGTGGTAAAGCCGGCTTCCAGTGTCTTGCGCGCGGTGCGCACGCCATACAGCGCGGCGCGGGTGTCGGACACGCCCAGCGCGTTGTAGCCGCTCAGGTAAGGATCGGCCGTGAGGTGGGTGTGGGCGTCGATCAGGCCTGGCAGCACGGTCTGCGCCGACAGGTCGATCACCTTGGCGCCGGCCGGCGTCTGCGCCGAGGCGCTCGGGCCCACCGAGGTAATGCGCTCGCCGGTAACGATGATGGTCTGGTCCTTCAGCACCGTGCCGGTGACCACGTCGACCAGTTTGCCGGCGCGGATCACGGTCACTTCGTCAGCGGCGCTGACTTGTGCGGCGACGCCGAGGACGGTGGCGGAAATAAGGAGGTGCTTCAGTTTCATGGACGGCGCCTTTGGCTGGAAAATCAAAAAGCATAGCAGAGCATCGGCCAAATGAGAAACTATCCCGGCCAGGCGCAGGTGCGGAAACCTGCAAAGAGATCGTCGCGTTCCGGGGCATAGAAATTCCGGAATTTGGCCGAACCAAAACGCGACGGCGTGGCGAACGACGCGCCGCGCAGCACTTGATGCGTGTGGAACCAAGGCTCGGAATATTCCAGGTACCGGTCAGGCTGGAAGTCCGGATACGGCTCGAACGGCGACGCTGTCCATTCCCACAGCTGCCCCCAGCGAAACGCGGGATGGCCCGACAAGGCCGCATACTCCCATTCCGCCTCGGTCGGCAAGCGGCGACCGGCCCAGGCGCAATAAGCCTGCGCCTCGAACAGGCTGATGTGCCGCACCGGTTCCGCGCCGGACAGCGTGCACAGCCTGCCGAAGCGCATGGTGCGCCATTGCGCGCCGTCGCGCTGCCAGTATCGCGGCGCCGAACGCTCCTGCCGCATCAGCCAGGCGGCGCCGGCGTCGCTCCAGAACTGGCGCTGGTCGTAACCGCCATCGGTGACGAAATCTGCATACTGGGCGTTGCTGACCAGTGTGCTATCCATGCGAAACGGCGCCACATGGAACCGGTGCGCCTGGCGCTCGTTATCGAACACGAAGCCATCGCCCTCCTGGCTCCCAAGTTCGATGGTCCCGCCGGGAAAGCCGATTTCGGACGGCGCAAACATCGGTTGCGCTTCGGCTGCGGTGCGCACCGGCGCCGGCAGGCCCAGGGTCTGCAAGGTGTACAGGAAGGCTTCGCCGTGCATGTCCTCGTGCGCCAGCGCCAGGCGATAAGGATAGAGCGCTTGGTCGGTGTTCGGTTCGCGCGTCAGCTTGTCCAGCACCCGGTCCAGCACCTCGTGACAATAGGTCTTGACGCCGCCGGTGCTGGGCAAGTCCAGCGTCCAGCGGCTGCGGTGCGGCACGCGCGCCGAGTCGAACCAGTCGTCGCCCTTGGTCAGCAGGCAATTGCCGTTGGCATCGGCCGGATGACTGGACGCCGCTTCGCGCAGGATGAACCATTCGGCAAACCAGGCGATATGGCCCAATTCCCACAACGGTGGATTGATGATGCGCAGTTGCGGCACGCGCGCCGACGCGTCCATCCCGGCGACGGCAAAACAATCGAACAGCGACAGCGTATAATCCCGGGCATGCTGGAGAGCTTCGGCCAACTGCTGCGATGTGGCATTCCTGAATGTAGAGGTCATGCGCCGATTGTAATCACTTTCAAGCAAAACACCAGTGACCAAAACGCATATCTGGATCGTCAGCCCGGCCGCCGCCGACGCCAACAACGGCAACTGGCAGAGCGCCAGCCGCTGGGCGCGATACCTGCGCGCGCGCCACCGCGTGACGATATCGGGCGATTGGCCCGTCCGCACCACTGCACAACAAGCCGGCGCCGCCGCGCCGCCCGACCTGCTGATCGCGCTGCACGCTCGACGCACGGCGGCGTCGCTCGACGCCTGGCACCGCACCCATCCCGGCCGGCCGGCGATCCTGCTGCTGACCGGCACCGACCTGTATCGCGATATCCACAGCGACGCCAGCGCCCAGCGCTCTTTGCAGCAGGCCACTGCGCTGGTGGTGTTGCAGACGGACGGCGTCAACGCCCTGCCGCCGCCGCTGCGCGCCAAGACCAGCGTGATCTACCAGTCCGCCGCCACGCTGCGGCCCATGCGTTCTTCCGCTCGCCGGCATGCCGACATTTGCATGATCGGTCACCTGCGGCCTGAAAAAGATCCGCTCACCTTCATGCGCGCCGCCGCGCTGGTGCGCGCACCGTCGGCGCGCCTGGTCCATATCGGCGGCGCGCTGGACGCTGTGCTGGCGCAGGCCGCACAGGCGACCGCCGCCACCCAGCCGCGCTACCAGTGGCTGGGCGCCATGCCGCATGCCGCCACCCGCCAGCGCCTCAAGCGCAGCCGCGCCACGGCGCTGACCTCCACCATGGAAGGCGGCGCCAACGTCATCATCGAATCGGTTTGCGCCGGCGTGCCGGTGCTGGCCAGCGACATCGGTGGCAACCGCGGCATGCTGGGCGAGGACTACCAGGGCTACTTCCCGTGCGGCGACGCCGCCGCGCTGGCGCACCTGATTGACCGCGTGATAGAGGACGAACGCTTCCACGCCACACTGAGCGCGCAATGCGACGCCCGCGCGCCGCTGTTCGCGCCGGCCGTGGAGCAAGCGGCTTTGCTGGAGTTAGTGGATAATCTGCTGCATAGGACTTAACCAGGGAATTCACACCATGAGCAACGACGCAATCAAACTGACTTCTTTCTCCCACGGCGGCGGCTGCGGCTGCAAAATCGCGCCCGGCGTGCTGTCCGAGATCCTGAAGAACTCCAATGGCTTCCCGGTGCCGAAGGAACTGCTGGTCGGGATCGAAACGGCCGACGATGCGGCAGTCTACAAGCTCAATGAGGAGCAGGCGCTGATCGCCACCACCGACTTCTTCATGCCGATCGTCGACGACCCGTACGACTTTGGCCGCATCGCCGCCACCAACGCCATCTCCGACGTGTATGCGATGGGCGGCACGCCGATCATGGCGCTGGCACTGGTGGGCATGCCGATCAACAAACTGCCGGTGGAGACCATCGGCAAGATCATCAAGGGCGGCGAATCGATCTGCGCGGAAGCCGGCATTCCCATCGCCGGCGGCCACACCATCGATTCGGTCGAGCCGATCTACGGCCTGGTGGTCATGGGCCTGATCCATCCGTCGAAAGTGAAGCGCAATGCCGACGCCAAGGCCGGCGACGTGCTGGTGCTGGGCAAACCGCTGGGCGTCGGCGTGCTGTCGGCCGCGCTCAAAAAAGGCAAGCTGGATGACGAAGGTTACCAAGCCATGATCGCCAACACCACCAAACTGAATAAACCCGGCAAGGCCTTGTCCGAACTGGCCGGCGTGCACGCGATGACCGACGTCACCGGCTTCGGCCTGCTGGGCCACCTGCTGGAACTGGCGCGCGGCGCCAAGCTGGAAGCGCATCTGGACATGACCGCCATCCCGCTGCTGCCTGGCGTCGAGCAACTGGCGCAGGACGGCTACTTCACCGGCGCCTCGGGCCGCAACTGGGAAGCCTATGGCAAGGACGTCCAGCTTGCCGAAACCATCACGCCGGCGCAGCACTCGCTGCTGACCGACCCGCAAACCTCGGGCGGCCTGCTGGTGTCGTGCGACGCCGGCAGCGCGGAGGAAGTGCTGGCCCTGTTCCGCGACCAGGGGTTCGGCGAGGCCGCCGTCATCGGCCGCATGACCGCAGGCAAAGCGGGCGTGATCGTCAGCTGATTTATTGGGGACGCAGCCGCCAGGTGCTCCAGGCGATCAGCCAGAGCAAGGCGGCCTGGATCGGCAACCGCAGCCACAATGCCCACAGCGGCACCGGGAACAACTCGGGCCGCTGCAGCATGTAGATATGCGCCGGCGTTACCGCCAATGTGAGCAGGAACAGGCCGACGCCGGCCGCCCTGCGCGTGCGGCCGATCAGGATGCCGGCGGCGCCCAGCAGCTCAAACACGCCGCTGACCAGCACCGCTGCCACCGGCCACGGAATGTACGGCGGCACAATGCGCGCTTCCGTGTCGGTGGCGACGAAGTGCATGATGCCGCCGACAAAAAACCAGATGAAGACGAAGGCCAGACCGGCAATTTGTCCCTTGCGCATCTCATTAATCCGGGAAGTGCGTCGACCAAACCACCGAGAAGATCTTCCACTGGCCGCCGCGCTTGACCATCTGCCAGGTCTCGATGCCGTAGTTTTCCACCTTGCCGTCGCCGACAAATTCGTAATCGAACATCACCCAGGCCAGATCGGCGTCCTGGGTGATCTTGACGTTGTAGAAGCGCTCTTCGATCGGCAGCTTGGAGTTCTTCACGAACTGCGCAAAGCCGCTATAGCCGCCAGCGTTCACGCCGTCGAAATTGACATCGGTCTCCGCGCGCATCTTCGCCGCCTGCTTGTCGGACGCGGGTGACGTCCACAGGATATTCGAATGCAGCAGCAGCGACGACAGTGCCTTCACATCCTTGGCCTTGAGCGCGGCCTGGAACTGCTCGGTCACCGCAGTAATCGCCGCCACATCCTCCGGCGTCGTCACCGGCTTTGCCGGCGCGGCAAACGCGGCGCCGGCAAACAACATCCACACCACAGCAGAAATCCAGCGCATCGATATCCTCCTCTATGAAAAGAGCCTTGATGGTAGGGCCACATTGATAAAAAATCAAATCAAACAAATAAACATTCGCTTGACGGGCGCGGCGCGGATCGCTTACATTTAAGGAATGATCTCGCATCTGCACCTATCCGCTTTCCTGCTATCGCCTGCCAGCGCCCTATCGCTAGCAGCGCGTCTACTAGCACGCGTTTAATCCGCGTCTCAGTTGTACCCCGTGCCGGCCATAAGCCGCACCGTCTTCACAAAATCCAGGAAAGTTGTACCGATGCTCCCAGCCTTGTCGCTACTGCTAAAACTACCGATCGGTTGCCGCGCCTAGTATCCCGTGGCCGCGCCGCAGCCCTTCGCCACAGCGTTTAGCCAGTCCCCTATATTCCCGATCCAGGAGCATTACCATGATGTTGCAGAACCCAGCGAGCAAATACCGTCCTTTCCCAGCCGTCCAATTGTCCGACCGCAGCTGGCCGAACGCCGTGATCAGCAAACCGCCGATCTGGATGAGCACCGACCTGCGCGACGGTAACCAGGCGCTGATCGAGCCGATGAGCATCGAGAAAAAACTGCGCTTCTTCGACCTGCTGATCAAGATCGGCATCAAGGAAATTGAAGTGGGCTTTCCTTCGGCTTCGCAGACCGACTTCGATTTCGTGCGTAAGCTGATTGACGAGCACCGCATCCCGGACGACGTCACCATCATCGTGCTGACCCAGTCGCGCGAAGAGCTGATCCGCCGCACCGTGGACTCCTGCGTCGGCGCCAAACGCGCCATCGTCCACCTGTATAACTCGGTGGCGCCAGTGTTCCGCAAGGTGGTGTTCGGCATGTCGCGCGAAGAGATCACCAACATCGCCACCACCGGCGCCAAGTTGGTTAAGGAGCTGACCAAGCAGCATCCGCAAACCGACTGGGGCTACGAGTACACGCCGGAGTCGTTCTCCACGACGGAACTGGACTTCTCCAAGCATATCTGCGACGCCGTCAGCGCCATCTTCGAGCCGACCCCGAACAAAAAACTGATCATCAACCTGCCGTCCACCGTGGAATGCAGCACGCCGAATATCTACGCCGACCAGATCGAATGGATGTCGCGCAAGCTGGCGCGCCGCGATTCGCTGATTATCTCGGTCCACCCGCACAACGACCGCGGCACCGCCGTCGCTTCGGCGGAACTGGCGGTAATGGCCGGCGCCGACCGCGTCGAGGGCTGCCTGTTTGGTAACGGCGAACGCACCGGCAACGTCGACCTGGTGACGCTGGCGCTCAACCTGTACACGCAGGGCGTCAATCCCGGCCTGGACTTCTCCGACATCGACGAAGTGCGCAAAGTGGTTGAAGAATGCAACCAATTGCCGGTGCACCCGCGTCACCCCTATGTGGGCGACCTGGTATTCACCGCCTTCTCCGGTTCGCACCAGGACGCGATCAAGAAGGGCTTCGCCAAACAACAGGAAGGCGCGATCTGGGAAATCCCTTACCTGCCGATCGACCCGCAAGACCTGGGCCGCAGCTACGACGCCGTGATCCGCGTCAACAGCCAGTCCGGCAAAGGCGGCATGGCCTACTTGCTGGAACAGGACTTCGGCCTGGTGCTGCCGCGCCGCCTGCAGATTGAGTTCAGCCGCGCAGTGCAAGCCGTGGCCGACCAGACCGGCCTGGAAATCACCGCCGAAGGGATCTACAACATCTTCAGCAAAGAGTACTTCGAGCAGAACGCGCCGTACGCCTACCAGTCGCACAAAATGGTGGAAGACACCAGCAGCGACGAGCCGGTGCAGATCGATATCGCCATGCTGCACCGTGGCGCGCCACTGGCGCTGCAAGGCGGCGGCAATGGCCCGATCGACGCCTTCGTCGATGCGCTCGGCCTGGACATCAAACTGATGGACTACCACGAGCACTCGATCGGCTCCGGCGCCAACGCCAAGGCGGCGTGCTATGTCGAACTGCGCCTGGCCAATGGCCCGACCTTGTTTGGCGCGGCCACCGACAGCAACATCCTGACCGCCTCCTTCAAGGCGGTGCTGAGCGCCGTCAATCGCCAGCTGGTGCGTTCGGAAGAGGATCAGGCCAAAGGCGCCATCTCGGCCTAAGGCTAGGGCAATCCGTTGCGCGGAGGCGTCCCCTCCGTGCAACCTTTATCATCACCCTCCCCGCTATACTGCTTCCATGTCCACCATATGGAGCAGCCGAATGAATATCTCGAATCTGAAAATCGGCGCGCGCCTCGGCGTGGCCTTTGGCGCGGTCCTGGTATTGATGGCGATACTGATCGGGATCGGTCTGCAAAGGCTGAGCAGCATCGGTACCATCAACGACACCATCATCGACAATGACTGGGTCAAGGCCGAAGCAGCGGCCACCGTCAGCACCACCACCCGCGCCAACTCCGCCCTGACTCTGGAACTCTTCACCACCGACGACGCCACGCGTGTGGCCGCCATCAAGAGCGAGATGGACGCCAACAAGAAGACCATCACCGTCGCGCTGGAAACGCTCAACCGCCTGGTTGCGCGCGACGACGGCAAGGCGCTGCTGGCGCGCATCGGCGATGAACGCAAGGCGTACGTGGCCTCGTTCACGCAAGTGGGCAAGCTGCTGGCGGACGGCCAGCGCGATGCTGCCCTCAACCTCCTGCGTAGCAACATGCAGCCCAAACTGGGCAGGCTGCAGGACAGCATCCGCAAGCTGAACGACTTGCAGAAATCCGTGGTGGAAGAAAACGGCGCCGCCGTCAAGCACGACATCGCGATGGCGCGCCAGATGATGGCGTGGCTTGGACTGGTGGCGCTGGCGCTCGGACTGGCGTTTGCGTGGCGCGTCACGCGCTCCATCACCGATCCAATCGGCGAGGCGCTGCGGGTGGCGCGTGCGGTTGCCGCCGGCGACCTGACGCACAACATCAGCAGCACCCAGCGCGATGAAATGGGTCAGCTGCTGGAAGCGATGGCGCAGATGAGCGCCAACCTGTCGAACATCGTCGGTCGCGTGCGCAGCGGCACCGGTGCGATCAACACCGCATCGGCGGAAATCGCCAGCGGCAATATGGACCTGTCGTCGCGCACCGAGCAGCAAGCCAGCTCGCTGGAAGAAACGGCGGCCTCGATGGAGGAAATGACCAGCACCGTCAAGCAGAACGCCGCCAATGCGCAGCAGGCCAATCAGCTGGCCAAGAGCGCCACCGAAGTCGCGCAGCGCGGCGGCGCGGTGGTGGCGCAGGTGGTCGACACCATGAACGCCATCAACGACTCGTCGCGCAAGATCGTCGATATCACCAGCGTGATCGACGGCATCGCCTTCCAGACCAATATCCTGGCCTTGAACGCGGCAGTGGAAGCGGCGCGGGCCGGCGAACAAGGTCGCGGCTTCGCCGTGGTGGCGTCGGAAGTGCGCACGCTGGCGCAGCGATCGGCCAGCGCCGCCAAGGAAATCAAACAGCTGATCGACGACTCGGTGGACAAGGTAGCCGCCGGCGCGCAGCTGGTCGACCTGGCCGGTAACACCATGAGCGAAGTGCAGGACAGCGTGCGCAGGGTGACCGCGATTGTCGAGGAAATGACGCTGGCGAACCACGAACAAAGCAGCGGCATCGAGCAGATCAACATCGCCATCAGCCAGATGGACCAGGTGACCCAGCAGAATGCCGCCCTGGTCGAACAGGCGGCCGCCGCGGCCGCCGCCATGCAAGACCAAGCTAGCGAACTGAACCAAGTGGTCAGCAGCTTCCGCCTGTAGGACGCCCGCCTTGACGGAGTAGCTTGCTTATAGCATCATCTGCAACGTGGCACCATTACCTCAACAAAAGAATTAAGGAAGAGCATGCCCGCCGTACTCAGTCGCCTCCCTGCCCATCCTGCCGCGGCCCTGGCCGCCCAGGCCGATCGCGCGTGATCAGGCAACGCTAACATGGACATGCGCCCGAACCACCCCGTGCAACGGCTGCTGGTGATCTCCGAAAACTCGGAGCTGTCGCTGCATTTGCGCGCAGAGCTCGAAAAACACGATTTCGGCCAGCCGCTGGCGGTCGATTTCTGCTACACCGTGCGCAATCGCGCGCCGCAAGCGATGCTGGATATCGGTGCAGCGAGCATCGACATTAAGGACCCCGCCACCGTGGCGCGCGTGCTGCGCGATTACGACCTGGTATTCAGCCTGCACTGCAAGCAGATCTTTCCGCGGCAACTGGTGGAGCAAGTCTGCTGCATCAATTTTCACCCCGGCCTGAACCCGTACAACCGCGGCTGGTTCCCGCAAGCGTTCTCGCTACTGAACGGGTTGCCGATCGGCGCCACCATCCACGTGATGGACGCCGAAGTCGACCACGGCGGCATCATCGCCCAGCAGGCGGTGCAGATCGCGCCGGCCGACACCTCGCTGGAGGTCTACCGCAAAGTCATTGCGGCTGAAAAGCACCTGATTGCGCAGCACATCGCCAGCATCATCCGCGGCCGCTTCCACACCGTGCCGCCGCCGACCGACGGCAATTACAATAGCATCCAGGACTACCGGCAGCTGTGCGAACTGGATCTGGCTGCGGTGGGCACCTTGGGGCAACACCTGCAATTGCTGCGCGCCACCACGCATGGCAGCTTCCGCAACGCCTATTTCACCGCCGAGAACGGCAAACGCTATTACGTCAAGATCCAGATCGAGGAAGACGACGCCGTCACCTCCTGATCTGCCCACTCACTATAAGGACAGCGCCCTACGGCGCCGATATCCCCCATGAAATATTGCGTAGTCTGCCGGCAGAACGTGCAACAATTTTTGCCCTACCACCAGGGTTATGCTGCGTTGAGTCCGCTGCAAAAGGCAGTCCAGCTGGTCGGCTCGGATCTCGATAATTTCGGCTGCCCCCACTGCGGCAGCACCGACCGCGAGCGTCACCTGTTCATCTACCTGAGCCAGCCAGGCCTGCTGCAGCGCATTGCCGGCGGCAAGGTGCTGCATTTCGCGCCAGAGCGCTATCTGCGCCTGCTGGTACAGCAGCAGCAGCCGCAAGAGCACATACTTGCCGACATGTATCCGAACTCGGCGGAGATTCAGAAAATCGACATGCTGGACATCGGCTTCCCCGACAACCATTTCGACCTGGTGATCGCCAACCATGTCCTGGAGCATGTGCACGACTATCAGCAAGCGGTCCGCGAATTGACCCGCGTACTGAAGCCAGGCGGCCGGGCCATCCTGCAAACGCCGTACTCGTCCATTCTGCCCAGCACCATCGTGGAGGAATCGACGTCGTCGGTGGTGACGCGCGAGATGCTGTTCGGCCAGTCCGACCATGTGCGCCTGTACGGCACCGATATTTTCACCATCATCGCGTCCGCCGGCCTGAAATACATCGGCGGCAACCACCAGACGCTGGGCATCGAGGTTGATGCCGGCCAGCTCGGCATCAATCCGGCAGAACCCTTCTTCCTCTACGAAAAATGACAGCAACGCAAACCGTCTCGGTGGTGGTCATGGCGTACAACCACGCGAATTATCTCGGCAAGGCCCTGGCCGGCATCGAGGCCCAACAGCTGAACCGGCCGATCGAGATCGTGATCCACGACGATGCCTCGACCGATGGTTCTGAAGCCATCTACCGGCAATTTGCCGCCACCTCGCGCCATACGGTCAAGATCATCCGCCAGCCGCAAAACATCTATAGCCGCCAGATTTCCATGTGGCCGTACATCATGGCCGAATGCACCGGCGAGCTGCTGGCGATCTGCGAAGGCGACGATTTCTGGACCTCGCCAGACAAGCTGGCCTTGCAGTGCACCGCACTGGAGCTGCTGCCCCATGTCGACCTGTGCTTCCATCGCGCCACCCGGGTGCGCTGGAACGATGACCAGGTCACGGGCAATTATGCCGATCACGGCGATCAACCGCGGCTGATCGCGCCCGGCGAGGTGATCGAAGGCGACGGCGGCTTCATGCCGACCGCGGCGCTGCTGGTGCGGCGCAGCGTGATCGACACCATGCCTGCGTGGTTTTTCCAGCAGCCGCCGGTCATCGATTATTTTATCCAGGTGTGGGGCTCGATGCGCGGCGGCGCCCTGTATCTGCCCCTGCTGGGC
Organism: Duganella dendranthematis; assembly: GCF_012849375.1. Taxonomy (NCBI): domain Bacteria; kingdom Pseudomonadati; phylum Pseudomonadota; class Betaproteobacteria; order Burkholderiales; family Oxalobacteraceae; genus Duganella; species Duganella dendranthematis. The sequence continues at coordinate 4,684,847 of NZ_CP051684.1, read as the reverse complement.
GCCGCCTACCGTGAAGGCGACCCGACCGCCTGGAACCAGCGGGTCAAGGTCGATATGGCCACGGTCAACAAATTCGAGCTCGATTTCATCGAGTATCTGTTCTACCTGCGCGGCTCGCTGCCTGCGGATTTTGCGGCCAGCGTCGACAAGATCATCCGGAACCACTACCTCACGCTCTGCAATATCTGCTTTGCCCACCGGCGCATGGAAGATGTCGACAAGGTCGCCAGGCTGATCGAACGCTTCAGCTGAGTTTTCTCTTAATGCCCGATCAACAAGAGAATATGGCACAAGTCACAGTACTGATCCCCGCCCACAACGCTGCGGCAACATTGGCGCAAACGCTCGATAGCCTGACGCAGCAGCATTTCCGCGATTTTGCGGTGCTGGTGGCAAACGACGCTTCTACCGACCATCCCGCCGCCATCGCGCACAGCTATGCCGACCGCTTGCAGATCGACGTGCTGCCCCTGGAGCAGAATGTTGGCGTGGCGGGCGCTGAACGCCGGACTGGCACGTATAGACAGTCCCCAACAGCATCGCGCGCCACCTGGCCTAGCCCCGCCTCCGTCTGGCACTATCGCGCCAGGCGGATGCCGCTGAACTGCCAGCGCGCGCCGGCCGGGAAGAAGTTGCGGTAGCTGGCGCGCGCATGGCCTTCCGGCGTGGCGGACGACGAACCACGCAGCACGTACTGGTTCAGCATGAATTTGCCGTTGTATTCGCCCAGCGCACCTTCCGCTGCCGCAAAGCCGGGATACGCGGCATAGCTGCTGCTGGTCCACTGCCAGCAGTGGCCGAACATCTGCTGCAAGCCTGCGCCGGCACCGGCGCCGGACGGATGCAGCGAACCGGTTTCCAGCGGCGCCAGCGTGCCGGCATATTCCCACTCGAACTCGGTCGGCAAACGGGCGCCGGCCCAATGGGCGTAAGCGTCTGCTTCAAACAGCGAGATGTGCGTGACGGGCCGGTTCAGGTCCAGCGGCTGCGGGCCGTGCAGCGTGAATTCCTGCCAAGCGCCCTGCTCGTCCTGGAACCAGTAGATCGGCGCTTTCAGGTTTTGCGTGCGCGCCCAGTCCCAGCCCTCGGCCAGCCACAGCGCGGCATTGAAGTAGCCGCCGGCGTTGATGAAGTCGAGATATTCACCATTGGTCACCAGCCGCGAAGCCAGCGCGAACGGCGCCACGTATTGTTTATGGCGCGGCAGCTCGTTGTCGAAGCTGAAGCCCCCGCCGTTGTGACCAATCTCGGTCAGGCCGCCGTCGAAGGCAATCCAGGCCAGTGGCGCCACTGGTGCGGCAGCCGGCAACGGTATGTCCATGTAAGCAGGACGCAGCAGGCTTTGCGCCAGCAGGTGCTTGACGTCGGTAAGCATCAGCTCCTGGTGCTGCTGCTCGTGCTGCAGGCCGAGCGTCAGCAGCATGTCCAGTTCCGCGGACGGCGCGCTGTCGATCAGGCGGGCGATGCGTGCATCAACGTCGGCGCGGTAAGCGCGTACCTGCGCCATCGCGGGCCGCGTCAGCAGGCCACGCTGCGCGCGCGGATGCTTCTCGCCGATGCCGTTGTAATAGGAGTTGAACAGGATGCGAAACGCCGGATGGAACGGCGCAAAGTCGCGCTCCATGCGCTCCAGGATAAACGTCTCGAAGAACCAGGTGGTGTGCGCCAGATGCCATTTGATCGGGCTTGCATCGGGCATCGATTGCGCGCCGCAGTCTTCATCGGACAGCGGCTCCGCCAGCGCCAGGGTGTGCTTGCGCACCGCTGCATAGCGCGCGAGAAGTCGTTCCATGTCAGCTGGCCCGGGCATGAATCACCGCGAACCAGGTGTCGGTGTCGGTCCACATACGCGTAGTGGCAAAGCCGGCGCGCTCCAGCAGCGTGACGAAGGACTGGCGCGTGTATTTGTAGCTGTCTTCCGTGTGAATCCGTTCACCGCGCGCGAAATCGCGTTCGCCGCCGCGCCAGGTCACGGTCAGCGGGCAACGCGCTTCCAGGTGCATTTCGATCCGGCTCAACGCAGGATTGAAGAACGCCACATGCTTCCACTGGTCGATTTCAAAGTCCGCGCCGATCAGGTGATTCAGGTGGCGCAGCATGTTCAGGTTGAAGGCGCCGGTGACGCCCAAAGCGTCGTCGTAGGCGGCGTCCAGCACCGCATGGTCCTTGATCAGGTCCACGCCGATCAGCAGGCCACCGTCGGCGCCGGCATTGGCGCGCAGGCCGCGCAGGAAAGTCACCGCCTGCTCCGGCGAGAAATTGCCGATCGATGAACCGGGATAGAAGAACACCCGGCGCTCGGTGCGCACACTGTCCGGCAGTTCAAAGCCGCTGGAAAAATCCAGTCCCAGCGCCGTCATCTCGATCTGCGGAAAGCGCTGCTGCAACTGCGCCACCGCGCCAAGCAGGAAGTCGCGCGAGATATCGACCGGCACGTACTGCGCTGGCTTCAGCAGCGGGAACAGCGCTGCCGCCTTGGCGCAATTACCCGCACCCAGATCGATCAGCGATGCGCCATCGCCCACCGCTTGCGCCATGTCGGCGCCATAGGCGGCAAAGATGCTCGCTTCGGTACGGGTTGGATAATATTCGGGCAGTTCGCAAATCGCCTCGAACAGCTTGGAACCCAGGCTGTCGTACAGGAACTTGGGGGAAGTATGCGCATCGCGCGCCAGCAAGCCGGCGGTGATTTCTTCGATAACCGCGGCACTGCCGTGCGCGGGCCGCTGAGGCGCGGTGTTGCTGGCGAGAGGCGAAACAACACGGATCGCCGAGGAGCGGGATACTTGCATAAATGCCCTACCTATCTAATTGGGGTGGCAATCCCTTGGGGGGATTTTTGCTATGATAGCTGAATATCCATTTTGTAGCGCTGTACCAAAAGTTCCGTGCGACTTCTCACATAAAAGGGCAATACTGATGAAATTCTCCCTCAAATCCCTGCTGGCAACGAGCCTGATGCTGGCCGCTTCGTGGTCGCAAGCCCAATCGGCTGATCACGTGTTCCGCGTCTCCGCCATCCCGGACGAAGCGCCGACCGAGCTGCAACGCAAGTTCAAGCCACTGGGTGAATATCTGGAGAAGAAAATCGGCATGAAGGTCGAGTTCACCCCGGTGACCGACTACGCCGCCTCGGTGGAAGCCCTGATCAACAAAAAGGTCGACATGGTCTGGTTTGGTGGCTTTACCTTCGTGCAGGCCAATGAACGCAGCAAGGGCGCCATCACGCCGCTGGTGCAGCGCGCCGAAGATGAAAAATTCCGTTCGGTGTTCGTCACCACCAGCAAGAGCATCAACAGCCTGGCCGACCTGAAAGGTAAGACCCTGAGCTTCGGTTCCGAGTCCTCGACCTCCGGCCACCTGATGCCGCGCTACTACCTGCTGGCCGCCAAGATCAATCCGGACACCGATCTGAAACGCATCGCCTTCTCCGGCGCGCATGACGCCACCGTGGCTGCCGTTGCCGGCGGCAAGGTCGATGCTGGCGCGCTGAATATCTCGGTGTGGGAAAAGCTGATCGAAGCCAAAAAGGTCGATCCAAGCGTGGTGCGCGTGTTCTACACCACCCCAGGCTACTACGATTACAACTGGTCGGTGCGCACCGACATGAACGCCGATCTGAAGAAAAAGCTGACCGACGCCTTCCTGGCGCTGGATGCCAACAAGCCTGAAGATAAAGCGATCATGGACCTGCAACGCGCAACCAAGTTCATTCCGACCAAAGTAGACAACTACAAGAACATCGAAGCCGCAGCCAAGAACGCCGGCCTGCTGAAGTAAATGCCAACGTATCAACTGCAAGACCTGACCGTCCGCCATCTCGGCGGGCGTTCTGCCCCCGCGCTGCAAGCCATCAACCTGACCGTCGAACAGGGCGAGCAACTGGCCCTGATCGGCCCTTCCGGCGCCGGCAAGACTACCCTGCTGGCGACGCTGTCCCTGTCCCACAAGCCGTCCGAAGGCAGCTTCCATGCCTTCGGCGTCGAGCCGTGGACGCTGGGCGAAGCGTCGCGTCACCGCTTGCGCGCGCAGTTGTTCCTGGCGCCGCAAACGCCGCCGCTGCCGCCGCGCCAGCGCGTGGTGACGGCGGTGCTGGCCGCGCGCCTGCCGCAATGGAGCGTGTGGCGCGCGCTGGTATCGCTGTTCAAGCCTGCAGACCCGGAAGCCGCATGGCAGGCACTGTCGCGCTTCAATCTGGGCGATAAACTGTATGCGCGCGTCGACCGCCTGTCCGGCGGTGAGCGCCAGCGCTGCGGTCTGGCGCGCCTGCTGCTGTCGCCGGCCAAGTCGCTGCTGGTGGACGAGCCGCTGTCCGCGCTCGATCCCGCCCTGTCCGAACTGACCCTGACCACGCTGCGCGAAGAAGCCAGGGCGCGCAACGCCACGCTGATTTGCAGCCTGCACCAGGTGGACCTGGCGCTAGGCCACTTCCAGCGCATCGTCGCCCTGCGCGACGGCCGCATCGCCTTCGATCTGCCGCGCGACCAGGTCACCCCGCAGATGATCGCCACGCTGTATCAGGGCGAACAGCCGCCGGCCGCTGCGAAGACCGGCGACGATCACGACGCCGTGGCGGTCAAACTCGGCGTAGGCGCTTGCCTGTAATGGACGCCACGCTGAACCACGCGGCGGTGCACCGCGACCCCGCCCTGCGTCGCCGCATCTTCATGGTCGTCGCCGCGCTGGTGATCCTGTGGCCGACCATGGTGATCTCCGAATTCAAGCCGTGGATACTGTTTGACGAACAAAGTCTGAACGCCACCGGCCGCTTTTTGGCCGACTTCCTGGTACCGGCCCACGATGCCGAATTCCTGCAAATGCTGGTGCGCGAAACCTGGAACACCGTGGCCATCGCCACCGCCGGACTGACGCTCGCACTGCTGGGCGCCATTCCAGCCACGTTGATCATCAACGAGCAGCTGTCGATTTCCGCACTGGGCACGGGGCGCATGCGCCCTCTCGCCGTCTTCGTACGCCAGACAGTGCGCTGGCTGATGGTGGTCCTGCGCTCGGTGCCGGAACTGGTATGGGCGCTGCTGCTGGTGCGTATCATCGGCCTGGGCCCGACCGCCGGCGTGCTGGCGATCGCCCTCACCTACTGCGGCATGCTGGGAAAGGTATATGCCGAGATTCTCGAATCGTCCGACGCCCACGCCAGCGACACGCTGCTGGCCAATGGCAGCGGGCGATTGGCCGCGCTGCTGTATGGCGCGCTGCCGGAAGCCGCCTCGGAACTGATGTCCTATACCGTCTACCGCTGGGAATGCGCGATACGCGGCTCGGTGGTGATGGGCTTCGTCGGCGCCGGCGGTCTTGGCCAGCGCATGGATGAATCGCTGAAGGCCATGAACGGCGCGGAAGTCTCCGCCATGCTGCTGGTATTCATCGCGCTGGTGGCGCTGGCCGACCAGTTCTCCAAGGTGCTGCGCAGGAGGCTGGGATGAATCCAGACATGCCGAAACCGCCGGCGCGCGACTGGACCATGCGCATCCTGATGCTGTTGCTGCTGGCGTTGATCGTCGCCAGCTTCGCCACGCTGCCATTGAAGTGGCGCGAGTTTTTCACCGTGGACGCCATCAACAGCACGACGGAACTGCTGGCCGGCTTTGCGCCGCCGGAGACTTCCAGCGGCTTCCTCGCCAAGACCTTCTGGGCGGCGATTGAAACGCTGGCCATGTCCGGCCTGGGCACGCTGCTGGCCGTGATCTTCGGCCTCGCTTTCTCGCTGCCGGCATCGGGCCGCTTCGGCGCCGCGCCGCGTGCCGCCATGCGCGCGGTGCTGAACGTGCTGCGTTCGGTGCCGGAACTGGTGTGGGCTTCCATCATGCTGATCGCAGCCGGCCTTGGCCCGCTGGGCGGCACGCTGGCCCTCGGCGCGCACACCGCAGGCGTGCTGGGACGCCTGTTTGCCGACTCGCTGGAAAACGCCGCGCCGCTGCCGGAACAAAGCCTGCGCACCAACGGTGCCAACGCCACCGCGGCCTTCATGTACGCCACGCTGCCGCAAACGCTGCCGCAGATGATGTCCTATACGCTGTACCGCTGGGAGAACAATATCCGCGCCGCCGCGATTCTCGGCGTGGTCGGCGCCGGTGGCCTTGGCCAGATGCTGAAGTATCACCTGTCGCTGTTCCAGATGCCGCTGGCCGCCACCGTCATCCTCGCCATGCTGCTGCTGGTGGCGCTGGTCGATGCCATCAGCTTCGCCATGCGGCGCGCACTTACAAGGTAAACATGCTCGAACTTCGCCAGCTCTCCAAATCCTACAACGGCCGTCCGGTGCTGGACCAATTGTCATGGACTTTCAAGGCCGGCGAATTCGTCTCCATCATGGGCGATTCCGGCGTCGGCAAATCGACGCTGCTGAATCTCATCGCCGGCCTCGATACGCCCGATCCATCGGCCGCCTCGCCCATCATCGTCGACGGCATCCCGATGTCCGGCCTCGATGACGACGCCGCGACGAAGCTGCGGCGCGCGCGCATGGGTTTCATCTTTCAAGCCTTCCACGTACTGCCGCATCTGACCTTGTTGCAGAACGTCGCCTTGCCGCTGCTGCTGAATGGCCTGCCGACCGAACGCGCGGCGGAGATGCTTGAAGCGGTCGGCCTGGGCGGCCGCGAACAGGACTTCCCCCATCAAATCTCCGGCGGCCAAATGCAGCGCGTGGCGATCGCCCGCGCGCTGGTGCACCGCCCGGCCCTGGTGCTGGCCGACGAACCGACCGGCAATCTCGATCCGGAAACCGCCGACGCCATCCTCACGCTGTTGCAGCGCGAAATTAAAGCCACCGGCGCTTGCGCCATCATGGTTACACATTCGCAACTTGCTGCTAAAAAGACAGACAAAATCCTACTTTTATCCAGAAATGGACTAAAAGATACAACAAACGTCAACCCGTTTGAGCAATAACCAACATAATTTAATTGTTAAAGCCTGCACTTTTTTTTTATCCGTAGTATTATTGAAAATAACTTGCATGGTTATCAAGAATGTTGAGTCGCGTACCACATTCAGACCGTAACGAGTGTGGGCGCTAGCCTTGCCGGGAACGTACTTTTTTTAACGTTTTGAGCAAAGGAGGAGCAAGCCATGAACGTACGTCAAAAGAAGTTGGAGTTGATTGAAGCCATGAATCGCGCTCGGGCACTGGAACCATCCAGTTTTGTCCCGAACAAGCTTCTTGATACGCTGATTGAAAAGATGAACTTGAAGAACGATGCGGAGTTGTGTCGGGTGCTGGAGGTTCAACCACCGATCATCAGCAAGATCCGTCACCGGAAGTTAGCAGTTGGTGCCACGATCCTGCTGCGTATGCATGAAAAATCAGATATCAGCATTCGCGAGCTGAAAGATCTGTCGACCGCGTCTATGCATTGAACAAAAACACTGTTCTGCCATGCCAGGCGTCGGCATGCGGTATCCGGCGCCCCAAGCGCTGTAGCGATCAGCCCAAACCCCGCTGAACGCCGCTTTACCGAGTAGCTAGTTAGTATCAGTTAGCATTTCTCGTATTTCCAATTTCTCGCCTTACCTTCTGCGATCCATTCGATGGCCTGTTCGCGCCTGCGCGTGCGCGTGGCTTCGGTCTTCGCTTCGGTCAGCCAGTCGGCGTAGTCGCGCTGCTTGCTGGGGCTGAAGCCGTCGAAGTACGCGCGCGCCGCCGGCACCGCATCCAGCGCGGTTTGCAGGTCGTCCGGTATCTCCAGCGCACGTGGCGCCGCCGGCTTGGCACGGGCAGGCGCAGCCACGCCATCGTCATTCAACTTCATCGCCTGCTTGATGTAGGAAGCCAGCACTTTCTTGGATGGCAGATCCTTGAGCGATGTGATGCGGCCGAAGTGGCCCATGGCTTCGCGATTGACTTCATCGGCGGCCATCAGCAGTTCGGCCTTCCAGAAGTTCAGCGCGCAGTGCGCCTTGAACGCGGCCATGCTGCACATCATGCCCTTGTACATAAAGTGCGGGAAGCTCCACTTGATGGTCTCTTCCACTTCCGGACAAGCGGCATGCACCACCGCGCGCAGATGCGCCAGGATCGGCTGCGCAAAGTCGGCGGATTTGGCGATGTAGGCGTCAACGCGCGGATCGGTGGCAGGCATGATAGTCTCGTTAGAAGAATTGTGGATTTTTCGCCAGCAGATCCGCCTCGAATTTGTTGACCGCTTCAAAGTTGGGCAAGGCTGGCGACACGCGGCGGCCGGCATCCCAACTGCGCCAGGCCCGCGCACTATCGTACTGCATCAACAGCAGATCGCCCAGATCCTTGTAGGCTCCGCCCAACATCGGATTGGCTTGCAGCGCCTCGATGAACAGGCTTTTGGCCTCCTTGGCTTGCTTCAGGCGCAAGCGGTTATTCGCCTCGAACACCTTCAGCACATAGGCCTTGCGCGGTGCCTGCTGGCGCAAGGCCACCAGGGTTTTGACGCCATCCGCCATTTGCCCATCCTTGCCGGGATTGATGGCGGCGAACAGCAGCGATAGCGAGGACGACGTCGCAGCCGCCTGCTTCTGCTCGGTCGTCAGCGTTACCTGCCTGCCGGTGGACAGCATGCATTCCATCTTGCCCAGCATGGTATCGAGGATCTGGGCGTCGCTGAAGTCCTCGCTGGCGTCGCATGGATGTTCGGCGCGCAGCGCGTCCAGCTGCTGCGGCGTGGCGGCGGCGATGCGATCAAACAGCGCATCCACACCGTCCTTGCTGATCTCGCGCTGGTAGGATTTGAGATCGTAAGCCGGCGACTTAGTGTTTTGTACCTGCGTGAATACCAGCTTGATATCGCGGCCTTCGTTGAGGAACAAGGTCAGGTTTTCCGGAATCACGCCGCCCTTGGCCAAGCGCTCCAGCAGTTGTGGATGGCCGCCGCGCGCATAGCGCATGAAGCGCGTGAACTGCGCGGCGTCCGTGGCCGACACCTTGACGCCGGCGGTGCTCCATGCGGCCAGCTTGACGCCGTCCACATAGAACACGCGCTGCTCGCCCTCGGTCTTTTCCTCGGCCACGCCAGGCCCGGCGCTGAACACCGACAGCTCGTTCTCCTGCACCTGTTTGGTGGTCAGCACCGTATCGACCTTGATGGCGGCCACCGCGCCGCGCAAGACGTCGCGGTTATGCATCTCCACCACGCGGAAGCCAACCGTGTCGAATAGCGAATACTCGGCGTACTCCTTGGTCGCCGTGTTGATGGCGTAGCGGCGGCGCGCCGCAAAATCGTACACCAGCCGGCCCTTGGCGGTATCCACCGACAGATAGCTGTCCGCCAGCGTGACGTCCATTTGCGAAGTGCGATCCTGCTGGGTGGAGCTGACATGCAATGTGACAGCGGCCTGCACCTGCGGCGTCATGGCCAACACCATCAGCGCGGAGAAAATAAGACGCATAAAGCCTGCTTCCTTAAAAAATGGAGCGACCATGATAAATCAGACAAGCCACAGGCTTGTAACATTTCGTTGCAGCTTACACATACGTCATGTGGAACCGGCAAAAAAATGGCATATTCTAGAGACTATGCATATTCCGACCATCACCCGTCCGCTCGCGTTTCTGCCTCCGCTGCTCCTACTGCTGGCTGGCTGCGCGACCACCAGCACCGCGCCGCCGGCGCTCAAGGCGCCCGCCGATCCAGTGGCGCTGAGCGCCGCGCTCAATCGCATCAGCTGGGGCGTCAACACCAGCACTTACCGGCAGGCCGAGAAAATCGGCTACAGCGCCTGGCTGGAACGGCAGCTGCATCCTGGCGCCGCCGTGCTGCCGGCTGCCGCGCAGGCGCAGATCGACGCCATGACGATTTCGCAAAAGCCGCTGCCGCAACTGGTGCAGGAGCTGGAACAGCAGCGCCGCGACTACGACAAGGCCATGGTCGACGACGACGCCAAGAAAGCCGCGCAACGCGCCTACCAGCAGGAGATGAGCCGCCTGGCGAAAGAAGCCGCCACCCGCTCGCTGCTGCGCGATCTGTACTCACCCAATCAGTTGCAGGAGCAGATGACGTGGTTCTGGATGAACCACTTCAACGTCCATCAGGGCAAGAGCAATCTGCGGGTGCTGGTGGGCGATTACGAAGAACAGGCGATCCGTCCGCACGCGCTGGGCAAGTTCCGCGACCTGCTGGCCTCCACCCTGCACCACCCGGCCATGATCCGCTACCTGGATAACGAACAAAACGCCGCCAACCGCATCAACGAAAACTATGCGCGCGAAATCATGGAGCTGCACACGCTGGGCGTGGACGGCGGCTACACCCAGAACGACGTGCAGCAGCTGGCGCGTATCCTCACCGGCGTCGGCGTCAACCTGGGCGACAAGACGCCCGATGTCCGCCGCGACAAGCAAAGCCAGTACGTGCGAAAAGGCCTGTTCGAGTTCAATCCGAATCGTCACGACTACGGCGACAAGGTCTTCCTCGGCCAGACCGTCAAGGGCCGCGGCCTGGCCGAAGTGGACGAGGCGCTCGACCGCCTGAGCCGCAGCCCGGCCACCGCGCGTTACGTCAGCCGCAAGCTGGCGATTTACTTCGTCGCCGACGAACCGCCGCCGCAGCTGGTCGAACGCATGGCGGCACGCTTCCTGTCCAGCGACGGCGACATCGCCGCCGTGCTGCGCACCCTGTTCGACGCGCCGGAGTTCACGCAATCGCTGGGCAAGAAGTTCAAGGACCCGGTGCACTACGTGGTGTCGGCGGTGCGCCTGACCTATGACGACAAGATCATCCTCAACGCCGGTCCGATGCTAGGCTGGCTCAATCGCATGGCCGAACCGCTGTACGGCCGCCAGACGCCGGACGGCTACCCGCTGATGGCGCCCGGCTGGGATAGCCCGGGCCAGATGATCACCCGTTTCGAAATCGCCAAGGCCATCGGCAACGGCAATGCCGGACTGTTCAAGACCGAAGGCGCGCAGCCGCTGGAAAAGGTCGCCTTCCCGCAACTGGCCAATGCCCTGTATTACCAGTCGCTGCAAACGTCATTGGCGCCGGCCACCCGCCAGGCGCTGGAGCAAGCCGCCTCGCCGCAGGAGTGGAACACGCTGCTGCTGTCATCGCCGGAACTGATGCATCGCTAGGAGAAGCCCGATGAAACGCCGTACCCTGCTCAAAAGTTTGGCCGCCGCTTCGGCCACCTTATCCGCCTCGTCGATGGCCGGCCAGCTGTGGGCCGCGCCGGCCAGCAAGACGCGCCTGCTGTTCGTCTTCATGCGCGGCGGCTACGACGCCACCAGCCTGCTGGTGCCCGTCTCCAGCCAGTATTATTACCAGGTGCGGCCCAACATCGCGATTCCAAAAACCGCCACGCTGCCGATCGACGCCGACTGGGGCTTGCACCCGGTGCTGGCCGACTCCATTCACCCGCTGTTCAACGCCGGCCAGGTCGCCTTCGTGCCATTCGCCGGCACCGAGGACCTGTCGCGCAGCCACTTCGAAACGCAGGACAGCATAGAACTGGGCCAAGCGCTGGACCGCACACGCGACTACCGCTCCGGCTTCCTCAACCGGCTGGCGTCCACGCTCAACGCCGACCGCGCCAGCGCCATCTCTTTCACCGACCAGCTGCCGCTGATCATGCAGGGCGGCCTGCAAGTGCCCAACACCGCGCTGCGCAGCGTTGCCAAGCCGGCGGTTGATGCGCGCCAGGCCAAGATGATCGCCGCCATGTACGAGCACACCACACTGGCGCAGCAGGTCAACGAGGGCTTCGAGGTGCGCGACGATGTGATGAAAAAAATGAGCGGCGAAATGCTGGCCGCCAACCGCAACGCCGTCAGCACCAAGGGCTTTGAACTGGAAGCGCGCCGCATCGCCAAACTGATGAAGGACAAGTACAACATCGGCTTTGTCGACGTCGGCGGCTGGGACACCCACGTCGGCCAGGGCAACGCCACCGGCTACCTGGCCAGCCGGCTCGACGAACTGGGACGCGGCCTGGCCGGCTTCGCGCAGGAGATGGGGCCAGACTGGAAAGACACGGTGGTGGTGGTAGTCAGCGAATTCGGCCGCACCTTCCGCGAGAACGGCAACCGCGGCACCGACCATGGTCACGGCACCGTCTACTGGGTGATGGGCGGCAGCGTCAACGGCGGCAAGGTGCACGGCGAACAGGTGCGGCTGGAGCAGCCGACGCTGTTCCAGAACCGCGACTATCCGGTGCTGAACGAATACCGCGCCATGTTCGGCGGCCTGCTGTCGCGCATGTACGGCCTGAACGCCGGCCAGGTGGCCACCATCTTTGGCACCAAGGGCCGCGACCTCGGCCTGGTGTAGCTATGGCGTAGCGCCCTGCCGCAGCCAGCGGGTGGCGGCGTCCGCGTCCAGCGACGGCGAGTAGAGAAAGCCCTGGAACGCGGTGCAGCCGGCGCCTGCCAAAAAGGCCGACTGATCGATATTTTCCACGCCCTCGGCGATCACGTTCAGGCGCAGGTTCTGCGCCAGCTGGATCACCGTGCACACCACCGCGTTACCGTCGGGATTGCCCGGCACGTCGTGCAGAAAACTCTTGTCCAGCTTGATGGTATTGACCGGCAGCGCGCGCAGATAGCTGAGCGAGGAATAGCCTGTGCCAAAGTCATCCAGCGACAGCATGAAGCCGCGTTCGCGCAACTGTTCGATGACGCGGCTGCCGCTACGCTCCAGCTTGATGGCGTCGCGCTCGGTCAGCTCCAGTTCCACATCCCCGGCCGCTAGTCCGAACTCGACGAGGGCCGCGTCCAGCTGCGCCAGGTAGCTGTCGTCCAGCAGTTCCTTGGCGCAGGTGTTGACGCAGATGCGCAGGCCGGTCACGCCGGCGTCGTACCAGCGGCGCAGCTGCGCGCAGGCGACCCGCATTACGCCCTTGCCCAGTTCCGGCAGCAGGCCCAGTTCGCCGGCCAGGCCGATGACATAGTCGACCGGCTGCTGGCCGAAGAAATCGGGCAGCCGCAGCAGCGCTTCCATGGCTATGGTGTGGCCGTCGGTGGCCAGAATCGGCTGGTACTCCAGCCAGTAATCGCCGGTACGCAGCACCCGCCGCAACTCGTTGTGATCGGTATTCTTGCGGTGCGCCAGCTGGTCCAGTTCCTCGGTGTAGTAGTGGTAGCGGTTGCGGCCGGCATTTTTGGCGTGGTACAGCGCCAGGTCGGCTTTTTTCAGCAGGGTGTCCGGCGTGTCGGCATCGCTCGGGCAGACGGCGATGCCGATGCGGGCGCTGATCCTGACCTCGCAGTCGCCGATCTGGAACGGCCGCGCCAGGTGCTGCAGCAGCTTTTCGGCCAGCACGCCGCCGCTGGCCGGCGATGGCGGATGCAGGTGCAGCAGGCCGAACTCGTCGCCGCCCAGGCGGGCGATGTAGTCGCTCTCGCGGCTGGCGGTGCGGATGCGCTGCGCGGCCTGCCGCAACAGCTGATCGCCGGCCTGGTGGCCCAGCCCGTCGTTGACTTCCTTGAACTCGTCGAGGTCGATCATCAGCAACAGCAGCAGCTGGCCGTTGCGCTCCGCCTGCGACACCATCTCCGAACGCCGCGTATCGAAGGCGGCGCGGTTGGCCAGGCCGGTCAGCCCATCGATGGTGGCCAGGCGGCGGATCTCGTCCTGCGCCAGCTTGCGCTCGGTGATGTCGCGCAGGATCTTCAGGTAGCCGATCAACTGGCCCTGGTCGTCGCGGATCGCCGTCAGCACGCCGTCGGCCCAGAATACCGACTGGTCCTTGCGCAGGTGCCAGCGGTTGTCAGCGGCCCGTTCGCCGCGCGCCGCCAGCGTCATTTCCTGGAACGGCTCGCCGTCCGCCTGGTCGCCGGCGGTGTACAGCAGCGCGCTGCTCTGGCCGATGATCTCGGCTGGCGTGTAGCCAAACACCAGCTCGGCGCCAAGGTTCCAGCTGGTGACTTCACCCTGGGCATCGATGGTGAAGATGGCGAAATCGCGGACATTCAGGTAGATCTGCCGCAGCAGCAGGTCCGGCGCCAGGCCGGGGGCAATCACATGCGTCAACGGAGGAGTCATGGTGGTGGCAGCCCAGTGGGTTAAAACCGATTAGACTGCCGCCCGATTAACAGGTTCCGGGTGGAACCAGCCGCTGCTGCATGCGCGCCAGCGCCCGCATGAACAACGCCGGCTCGTCGGCCGCGCGCGCCAGCACCAGCGCCCCCTGAATGCCGCCGACCACGTCCTCGGCTAGCGCCAGTGCGCCGTCGGCGTCATGGCCGGCGCGCTGCAGGGCCGCCGCCAGCGCCTGCACCCACTCGGCAAAATAGGCCTGTACCTTGACGGCGTAACGGTCGCGCTCATGGCCGAGCGCGAACACGCCCACCAGGCAGACCTTGCGGCCGGACAGGAAATAGCGGCCGACCGCCGTGAACATATCGGCCACGCCCTGCTGGGCGTCGGCGGCGTGGCGCAGCGGCTGGAACACCTGGTCGCGGAACCAGGTGTCGATCTCGCTCAGCACCGCCTCCGCCATTTCCTCTTTGCCGCCGGGGAAGAAGTTATAGATGCTGCCCTTGCCCAGCCGGGTGCCCTCGGTAATCCGCGCCAGGCTGGCGCCTTCGAACCCGTAGGTGCGGAACACCTCGGCCAGCAGCGGCACCACATCGCCCCGCTCTCCCATCACTCTTGGCATGTTTAAAATCCAAAATCGCTCAGGCCTGGGTGGTCCGCCGGACGCGGGCCGTTGATATCCCAGTGGAATTTGCGGTCGGCAGCGGCAATCGGATGCTCGTTGATGCTGGCCAGGCGGCGCTGCATCAAGCCGTCTGCGGCAAATTCCCAGTTTTCGTTGCCATAGGCGCGATACCACTGACCCGAATCGTCATGGTATTCGTAGGCGAAGCGAACCGCAATACGGTTGCCGTCATGCGCCCACAATTCCTTGATCAGGCGGTATTCCAGTTCGCGCGTCCACTTGCGTTGCAGCAGGCCGACGATGGCGGCGCGGCCAGTGACGAATTCGCCGCGGTTGCGCCAGAAGCAGTCTTCCGTGTAGGCCAGCGAGACCTTTTCGGGATTGCGGGTATTCCAGCCGTCTTCGGCGGCGCGGACTTTCTGGGCGGCGGTTTCCAGCGTGAACGGTGGCAGTGGCGGACGAGTCATGGTGAGCACCTTCTGAATAAAGTTAAGTTGTACCAAACGGTACAATTACTTTATACCTCGCCCCGGCAAGATGCAAGCAGTTTTTTTACCGGAAGATATCGGCCGCCAGCTGGCGCCCGGCCGCGCTCAGCGCCACCGTGCCGGTGATGCCGCCATCGTCCAGCGCCATGCTGAGCAGCCCCGCCTCCTCCAGCATGGTCAGCTGGCGGCGCAGCACGCTCATCGGCCGCTGCACCTGTTTGCTCAGCTTGGCCAGCGAACAAGGTTTGTCCGGCCACTCGGCCTCGATGCGCCACAGCGCCTCCAGCACGCCGGCCAGCACAGTCATCACTTCGTCATCCATCGTGTTACGCTCTTTGGCTAAAATACAATATACTCGTATCAAATATTACCGGACTGCAACATGAACAAAAAGCCCGAAGGCCACATCACACCTTACACGCACCCGGCGGCCGGCTGGGGGGCCTTGAAACAGGTGGCGATCAACCTGGTGCGCGAACGCGTCGCCGGCGGCAATTACAAGACCCTGCTCAAGCAAAACCAGCCGGACGGTTTCGACTGCCCCGGCTGCGCCTGGCCGGACCGCGAACACGCGTCCACCTTTGAATTCTGCGAGAACGGCGTCAAGGCAGTGGCGGCGGAAGCCACCAGCAAGCGCGTCTACCCGGAGTTCTTCGCCCGCCACACGGTGACCGAACTGCTGCTGCAGTCGGATTATGAACTGGAACAGCATGGCCGCCTGACCGATCCCATGGTCTACGACGCCATCAGCGACAAATACAAGATTATCGGCTGGGACGACGCCTTCGCCTTGATGGCGCGCCACCTGAACGCCCTGCCCGACCCCAACCAGGCCACCTTCTACACCTCCGGCCGCACAGGTAACGAGGCGGCCTTTTTGTTCCAGCTGATGGTGCGCATGTACGGCACCAATAACTTCCCGGACTGCTCGAACATGTGCCACGAGCCGACCAGTCGCGGTTTGCCGGGCACGGTCGGCATCGGCAAGGGCACCGTCACGCTGGAAGACTTCGAGCATGCCGACACGCTGCTGATCTTCGGCCAGAATCCGGCCACCAACCACCCGCGCATGATGGGCGAACTGCGCGATTGCGCGCGGCGTGGCGCCACCATCGTCTCGATCAACCCGCTGCGCGAGCGCGGCCTGGAACGCTTCACCAGCCCGGCGCACGCGCTGGAAATGCTGACCGGCTCCAGCACCACCATCAGCACCGTCTTCATCCAGCCCAAGCTGGCCGGCGACTTCGCGCTGATCAAGGCCATCGCCAAGCGGCTGGTGGAACGCGACGACGAGGTGCTGGCAACCGGCGCAGCCAGCCTGCTGGACCGCGAATTCATCGCTCGCCACACCAGCGGCTACGAGGCCTTCGAGCAGGATCTGCGCGCCGAAAGCTGGGACTTGCTGCTGGCCGAATCGGGCGTGCCGCGCGCGCAGATCGAGCAGCTGACCGACATCTACATCAAGGGCAAAAACGTCATAAGCACCTGGGGCATGGGCCTGACCCAGCACAAGAACGCGCTGAAGGCGATTCAGATGCTGTCCAACCTGATGATGATGCGCGGGCAGATCGGCCGCCTCGGCGCCGGCCTGTGCCCCGTGCGCGGCCACTCCAATGTGCAGGGCGACCGCACCATGGGCATCGAGGAAAAGCCGACCAAGGCCTTCCTCGACCGCCTGCAAAAAGTCTTCAACTTCGAGCCGCCGCGCGAACACGGTCTCGATACTGTGGAGAGCATCCAGGCCATGCTGGATGGCGACGTCAAAGTCTTCATCGCCATGGGAGGCAATTTTGCCATGGCCACGCCGGACACGCCCCTTACTTTCGAGGCGTTGCGCAAGTGCGAGCTGACGGTGCACGTGGCCACCAAGCTGAATCGCAGCCATCTGGTGATGGGCAAGCAAGCGCTGATCCTGCCGACGCTGGGCCGCACCGAGGTCGACCTGCAGAACGGCGTGGCGCAAGGCGTGACGGTGGAAGACTCAATGAGCATGGTGCACATTTCGTATGGCATCAACAAGCCGGCGTCGGCCAATCTGCTGTCGGAAACCGCCATCGTCGCCCGCCTGGCGCACGCCACGCTGGGCAGCGACAAAGTCGACTGGCTGGGACTCGGCGCCGACTACGCCCGCATCCGCGAGTTGATCGAGCAGGTGTTCGACGACTTCCACGACTTCAATGCGCGCGTGGCGCACCAGGGCGGCTTCCACCTGCGGGTGGCATCGCGCGAACGCGAATGGCGCACCGCCAGCGGCCGCGCGCAGTTCGTCCCACATGCGGTGGACACCGACACGCCAATCCACCGCGCCCGCACGCTCCACGGCGAACGCTTGATGGTGCTGATGACGGCGCGTTCGCACGACCAGTACAACACCACCATTTACGGCATGGACGACCGCTATCGTGGCGTCTACGGCCTGCGCCGCGTGGTGTTCATCAACAAGGATGACCTGGCCATGCTGGGCCTGAAGAACGGCGAATACGTCGACATGGTCAGCGCATGGGACGACAACGTCACGCGCCGCGCCGAACGTTTCCTGCTGGTGGAATACGACATTCCGCGCGGCTGCCTCGGTGCCTACTTCCCTGAAACCAATGGCCTGGTGCCGCTGCACAGCACCGCCGACGGCGCTGGCACGCCGACCTCCAAATCGATCCCGGTGCTGCTGGAACGCTCGGCGCATGAGGGCTAGATGGCGCTTCGCCAAAACCTTCGCCTCCACGGTGGTGCTGTGGACTGCGATCAGCGCGCTGGGGGCGCTGCAAACCTATAGCGACAATCTGCGCGGCGGCTTGGGCAGCCATTACCCAACGCTGTTCGTCACCTGGTTCATCGAGTACGCGGTACCGCTGATCGTCTTAAGCACGGGACTAAGCCTGGCGCTGACGCGCTGGCCGACGCTGATCGGAGGGCCGCGCAACGTGGTGGTGCTGCTGGCGGGTCTGGTAATGGTGTTCCAGCCGGCGCAGTGGCTGTACATGGCGTGGCTGCGCGGCTACCTGCGGATCGCCAGCGTGGACGACCTGTGGCGACTGATGATGAAGATGCTGCTGGTCGGCTGGTTCTCGACCAGCGCTACCTTTGCCGCCATCCTGGCCATTCATTACTGGCGCCACGCGCGCGAACGTGAACTGGCCTTGCAGGAGCAGCGCATGCTGGCCTTGCGCGCGCAGCTGGAACCGCATTTCCTGTTCAACGCGCTGAACGCCATCGCCGCACTGGTGCGCGATGGCGACAAGAAGCTGGCCCTGGGCGGCATCAGCGGCTTAAGCGATCTGCTGCGCTATGCGCTGGCCGCCAGCGCCAGCAACACGTCCACCACCGTCGCCGCCGAACTGCAGTTCGTGCGCGATTACCTCGACCTGCAACGGCTGCGCTACGGCGACCGGCTGCGCGTGCACATCGAGGGCGACAGCGATCTGCTGCACGATATCGAATGCCCGCCGCTGCTCTTGCAACCGCTGGTGGAAAACGCGTTGCGCCACGACCTCGATTGCCGCGAGGGCCAAGCGATATCACGCTGAGCTTCACGCAAGATGGCGAGACGCTGTCGATCCGCGTCACCAATCCGGCCGGTGCCGGCGCCACGCCCAATCCGGGCACGGGACTGGGGTTGGCCAATGCGCGCGACCGGCTGCGATTGATGCATCCGGCGGCCTCGCTGCAAGCCGGCCTGCAAGGCGACCGCTTCGTCGCCGAAGTGCGGCTGCCGCTGACCATGTGACGAAACCCCGGATGTCTGGGATGGCCGCGCTGTTGGCGCAGGCCGCGCGCTTCTATACTCCCTGGCATGCACTCTTCTCACCTCCTACTCGTCATCGCTGCGCTGCCCATGGTGGCGCACGCGCAGCAGGACGACCCCGCGCCGCCAACCGTGACGGTGACCGCGCAAAAACAAGCGGTCATCAAAAAGATCGACAAGACGGTCTACGATGTAGCCAATCAACCGAAGGCCGCCAACGGCAGCGCGCAGGACGTGTTGCAGGCCACGCGGGAACTGTCGGTGTCCGCTGATGGCAAAATTTCGGTCAAGGGCAACCCGCAAGTGACGGTGCTGGTCAACGGCAAACCAACCGCCATCACCTCCGGCGCCGGCGAGGACCGGGCGCTGGCGTTGCAGACCATGAGCGGCGCGGACATCGCTAGCGTGGAAGTGATCACCAATCCGTCCGCCGCCTACAACGCCAATGGCGGCGCCATCGTCAACATCGTCTTGAAGCGGAACCGCAAGCCCGGCGCCCACACTCAGCTGCGCGGCAGCGCCAGCAACCAGGGCTTGTGGAATGCCGGCGTGGATGGCGACTTCACCCGCGGTGCTTTGAGCGTGCATGGCAGCGTGGCGTTGCGCCATGACGGCACGCAGAAAATCCGCGAGTCCGCCGTCGAGTGGAATCACCCGGTCAGCGGCGCAAGCGGCCAACGCGGGCAAACCCGGCAAGCATCGGCGGTGTTCGTCCACCGCGTGGTGGAAAGCGCAGCGCTGGCCGCCGATTACGCGTTGAGCAAGACGGATAATCTCAGCCTGTCGGCACAGCGCAACACGCGCCGTTCGCGCCCGCTGTTCGATGTGCTCAACGAGGGCGACGCCACCTATCACCGCATCTCCAATGGCCCGAACCAGCAGTCCGACAACAGCGCCAGCCTGAGTTACAGCCGCCAGGACAGCGGCACGGCGCTGAAAGCCATGCTTCAGCACAGCGACACCTTGGGCCTGATCGACAAATCGTATCGCGACGTCTTCATCGCACCAGCACTGGCGACCGACTACAGCCGCGCCACCACCCGCTCGGCGCGGCGTCTCACGCAGGCCACGCTGGACTGGAGCCGTGCGTCGGAACGCGGCCAATGGGGTGCTGGCGTAGACCTGCAAGACAAGGTGGACGACCTGTCTAACTACCAGGCCGCCATCGATCCCGCCACCGGTGCGGAAACGCCCGACCTGAATACCACCAACGCCTACAAGGTGAAAACCACGCTGGCCGCTGCCTATCTGACGGACCTGATTCGGCACGAAAAATGGGAAGCGCTGCTAGGTGCCCGCGCCGAAAGCATGGCGCTGCGCGTCGGCCCGGCCGCGCAAACGGAGCACTGGCGCGCCATCAACCCTAGCCTGCACCTGCGCTACGCCTACAGCGACAAGACCGACCTGACGTTCAGCTATCGCCGCAGCCTGCAAGCACCCAGCGCGCTCGATCTGAATCCCTACACCACCTACATCGACGCGCAGAATCTCAGTCGTGGCAACCCACACCTCCAGCCGCAGCGCCTGACGTCATGGGAGATCGGCGTCAATGCGGAAGCGTCGCAGCTAAGCAGCAGCCTGAGTGCCTTCTACCGCAGCAGCCAGGACACGGTGGTCGATGCCCGCAGCTTTGCCGACAACGTGCTGATCACGTCCCGCCAGAACGGCGGCCGCGCGCAATCCACCGGCATCACCGGATCGCTCGACTGGAAGCCGGACGGGCAACTGAAGCTAGGCGCGGACGGCGGCGTGTACTACGTGATGCTGGATACGCCGGATCTCGCAGCCATGGTGCGCAAGAACGACGTCTCTGGGTATGTGAATGTGCGGGCGGCCTACGCCGACCTGTCGCTCGATGCACACATGCAGTCGGCCGGCATTACGCCGCTAGGCCGCTACGGCGCGACCAGCAGCGTCAATCTGGTATGGAAGCATGCGATCGACAAAACGCTCAGCCTGACCGTCAACGCCAACGATATCTTCGACGGCAGCAAGCGCACTTACAGCACCGACGCCAGCACCTTCCGCCAGCGCGGCTTCGACCACTTCGTTGCGCGGCGCATGTATGTGGGATTCGTCAAAAAATACTAGGTGTATTCGACGCAGTTGTCCTGGCGGCAGAAGCTCACCAGCTTGATGCCCGCTTCAGCGGCGATGTCGATCGCCAGCGTGCTTGGTGCGGAGATGGTGGCCAGCATCGGGATATTCATGCGCGCCGCCTTGCGCACCAGTTCATAACTGGCGCGGCTGGACATGAACACGAAGCCGCGCCGCATGTCCACGCCGTCCAGCGCCAGATGGCCAATCAGCTTATCCAGCGCGTTGTGGCGGCCGACGTCTTCGCATACGCGCAGCACATTGCCCTGCGCATCGCACCACGCCGCCGCGTGCACGCCGCCGGTGGCCCGCATCAGTTCCTGATACTGGCCCAGTTGCGAGGCGGCGGTGGCAATCGCCGGTTGCAGCGCGCCCTCCGCATGCAGCGGCGCGGCGTCGATACGTTCAGGTTGCAGGTCCAGCAGTTCCAGGCTTTCGATGCCGCACACGCCGCAACCGCTGCGGCCCGCCATCGAGCGGCGCTGCTGCTTGAGCTGGACAAATTCCTGGCTGGCGATGGTGATGTCGATCTCGAAGCTGCGTGCATGCTCGTGCACTTCGATGTCGAAAATATCAGCGGCTTTGGCGACCAGTCCTTCGGTCAGGGCGAAGCCCATGGCGAACGGCTGGAGGTCACGCGGGGTGACCATCATGACGGCATGCGAGATGCCATTGAACACCAGCGCCACCGGGACTTCCTCGATGACGCTGTCGGTCGTGCGGGTAGCGTCGCTGCCGCGATGCCGCAGCACCGGACGCGCCTGAAAACCCGTTTTGTTCGACTCCAGATCCAACTTCATGACTGCCCCGAAAAAATAAGCACAACGGCTTATTTTACACGGGGCAGAAAAAGCGCGTCAGGCTGCCAAAGGTTGGGCGTCGGCTACGCCATAATGGCGGGCGTAGCGCGAATCCAGGTTCGCCAGAGGCATCAGCAGGAACAGGTCGGCGCTTTCGAAATCAGGATCCCAGGCCGGTTCGCCGCAAATCCACGCGCCCGAGCGCATATAGCCTTTCAACAGCGGCGGCACTTGCGGCTTTTGCGAAGCTTCCAGCTTGGAGAATGGGAATGGCAGATGCGGCGTGACGCGGTATTCGATCGGCGCCAGGCTCTTGGCCGTCAGTTGCTGGTACACGGCGACCGCATTGTGGCCGCCATCGGCCAGCGAGATGCTGGCGCAGCCGACCAGGAATTCGGCGTTTTCACGGCGCATGTACTCGGCCAGGCCGGACCACAGCAGCATGATCACGCTGCCGCCACGGTAATCCGGGTGGATGCAGGCGCGGCCCGCTTCCACGATGCGGCCGCGGATGTTGTTCAGGCGTCCCAGGTCAAACTCGCCCTCGGAGTACAGGCGGCCCAGTTTGCGGGCGCGGTTGGCGCTTAGCAGGCGATAGGTGCCAACCACCATCAGGGTATCGGCGTCGCGCACGATCAGGTGGTCGCAGTGTTCGTCGAATTCGTCGCTATCCAGGCCGTCGGCGCGCACCAAGGCGGTCAGGCCCATCGTTTCGATGAACACTTTGTAGCGCAGGCGCTGGACTTCACGCAGTTCCGGCGTGCTTGCCATACTGAGTAGCAGTTTACCGGACGATGCTCGAACGTCCGCTTGTATGATCGAGGTTTGCATGCTTCATCCCTTTTGTGTGGAAGACGAAGCAAGCGTAACCAGCGAATACTTCAGGAAAATGACAAGAAAATGTCATTTTCGTGACCTGTTGTTTTTTAATCAGGCCTTCTTTGGACGGCCGGTTTTCAGCTGCGGCAGGCCACCCAGCACGTTTTTCAGCGTGGCCAGGTCGATCTGCGAGATCAGCGCCACTCCGATGCGCAGCAGTTCACTCTTCTTGACTTCGAAACCGGCTTTCAGGGCGGCTTTTTTCACTTGGCCCAGCACTGCATATTCGGCTTCCGGCATGGTGAAGCTGTCGCGTACCAGCTTTTCCTTGTTGGCTTTGACTTTGGCTTCCGGCGCGGCGGCTGGTTTGGCAGCGGTCTTCGGAGCAGCTTTAGGGGCAGCGGCTTTCGTGGCAGCTGGCTTGGCGGCGGCTTTCGGCGCTGCGGCTTTTGGTGCGGCTTTCGGCGCAGCAGCTTTCGGCGCGGCGGCCTTTGGTGCAGCTGCTTTCGGCGCCGGCTTGGCGGCGACTTTCGGCGCTGGCTTCACAGCGGCTTTCGGTGCAGCTGGTTTGGCTGCCGGCTTGGCGGCTGGCTTGACTGCCGCTTTGGCCACAGGCTTGACGGCTGCTTTCGGCGCGACTGGCTTCACTGCTACAGGTTTGGTTACGGTGGTTTTGGTGGCTGGTTTGGTCGCCATATTCACTCCAGGTTATTCAACAATATAAACAGTATATATCATTTCAGATGCGCCGCCACACGCGCGAATAGCAAATCAGGATTCACTGGCTTGCGCAGGAAGTCTACCGCCCCCACGCTGCGACCGAGCGCTTCGTCTTCCTGCAAGCTCTTGGCGGTCAGGAACAAGACAGGAATTAATGCACCGGCCGGATTTGCTTTCAGCCGACGGCAGGTCTCGATGCCATCCATCTCCGGCATCATAATATCAAGCAGGATAAGGTCTACTTTGGAGGAAGCCACAATCTGCAGGGCGGTCGCACCGTTGGTGGCGACCTTGGTGGCGTACTTGTCCTTCAACAGATTGGACAGCAACATGAGATTGTCGGGCGTGTCGTCCACAATCAGCACCGTCGCACGATGAATGGAATTCATGTTGCCTCCCCATTGTTGATGGCGTCGACTAGCAACTTGCCAGCGGCCTCAAAGTCATACTGCGCCATATGATGGTCCAGCCGCGCCATCAACTGCGGCGACAGCACCGTTGCCAGCATCGAACGGCAGCGCGCAAAATAGTCCGCGCTATCGCCGCTAAACTCCGCCACCAGCGCAGAAAGCTCCTCCAGCGCCTTGCGCGCAGCCGCCGGACCATCTGCGGCATCTGGCAGCGGCGATGGCGGCAGCGGCGGCACCGCCTTCATCGGCATTCCCAGCCAGCGTGACAAAACGCGGTACAGGCGCTGCGGATCGATCGGTTTGCTGATGTAATCCTGCATGCCCTCTTCCAGGCAGCGCGCCTGCACGCTGGCCACCGCATGCGAGGTCACGGCGATGATCGGCAATTCGCTGAAGCGGGCATCGGCGCGCAGCAGGCGGGTGGCTTCGTGGCCGTCCATCAGCGGCATGCCGAGGTCCATCAGCACCAGATCGAAGGTGCGCGGATCGGCAGCCATCAGCCGGTCGACCGCCTCGCGGCCATCGGCCACCACCTCCACTGCCAGCCCTTGCAGCTCCAGCAGCTCGCGCGTGACATCCTGGTTGTCCGGGCTATCCTCGGCCAGCAGCACGCGCGCCTTGCGCTGTGGCGGCGCGCCCGGCGTGACGTCCCGGTTCACGCCGTGGTGCACGGCTGCCTGCACCGACAACGACGCCGCGTCGGACAGCGCAAACGGCAAATCAAACTGGAAGGTCGAGCCTTGATCGACCTCGCTGCGCACGTCGATATTCCCGCCCATCAGCCGCACCAGTTGCTGCGAAATCGACAGCCCAAGCCCGGTGCCACCGTACTGCCGCGTGGTCGAGCCATTGGCCTGACTGAAGGCGCGGAACAGCCGCGATTTCTGCTGCGGCGTCATGCCGATGCCGGTGTCGCGCACGCTAAAGCGCAGCACCACCTTGCCGTCGGCTTCCCCGCCCTGCAATTCGCAGCGCAGTTCCAGCCCGCCCTCCCGCGTGAACTTGGCGGCGTTGTTCACCAGGTTAATCAGCACCTGCCCGAGGCGCAGCGAATCTCCCACCAGATAGCGCGGCACGCCCGGCGCAACCACCATTTCATAGGTCAGTTGCTTGTCGGCCGCGCGCTGCGCCGTGACGCTGTGCACATTCGCCAGCACTTCTTCCAACGCGAACGGAATCGCCTCCACTTCCAGCCGCCCGGCCTCGATCTTGGAGAAGTCGAGGATGTCGTTGATGATGCCCAGTAGCGTCAGCGCCGCGCGGTGGATCTTGCTGACGTAGTCGTGCTGGCGCGGCGTCAGTTCGGTGCGCAGCGCCAGGTAGGCCATGCCGATCACGGCGCTCATCGGCGTGCGGATCTCGTGGCTCATATTGGCCAGGAATTCGGACTTGGCGATATTCGCCGCTTCCGCCATCACGTTGGCCGTCACCAGTTTTTGTTCGCGCTCGCGCCGTTCGCTGATGTCGCGGATGAAGGCGCAGAATTCATAGCTGTTGCGCTCCTCCGTCTTGACCTGCGTGATCGCCAGCTCGATCGGGAATTCCTCGCCGCTGCGGCGCAAAGCGTACACCTCGATGCGGGTGTTCATTACACCGCTGCTGGTGCCGCGCATATAGCGCTGCATGCCGCGCCGGTGCTCATAGCGGAAGCGCGGCGGCATGATGGTCTTGTCCAGTTCCAGGCCCAGCGCCTCGTCGCGCGACCAGCCGAAGATGATCTCCGCCTGCCGGTTCCAGCCGACGATGCGGCCTTCCAGGTCCATCCGCACCACTGCGTCCAGTGCGGTGTCGACGATGGTCTGCAACTTGGCCTGACTGTCGCGCGCCTGCTGCATGCTGTGCGACAGTTCGGCCGTGCGGGCGCCGATGCGCTGTTCCAGCTCCGCGTTGAAGTCGCGCAGTTCGCGCTCGGCGTCGCGCAGCCGCGTCAGCGTATCGCGGAAGCGCAGCACGGCGTCCGACAGGCGGCCCACCTGGTCCTCGCGGTCGATGCCGGACAGCTTGATGTCGGTCTCGCCGCGCGTCAGCTTTTCCAGGCCGGTGCGGATGTCGGCGAACGGCCGCGCCGCGCGCCGGCCGACGATGAAGATCGACAGCACGATCGCCACCGCCAGCAGCAGGTTGGCCGCCACCGTGTTAAACATCTGCCGCTGCAAGTCGCTGTCCATCTGCTGGCGCGAGTACACCAGTTCAATCGCGCCGACCGGATAGCTGTGCCGCAGGTCGCTGAAGCGGATGTCGCGATGCACGCGGATCGAGGCCACCGGCTCCTTCAGCGGCGAGACATAGCTGGCCAGTTCCGCGCCGCCCGGCGCCAGCACGCGCAGCACCAGCACTTCCGGCGTCGCGCCGGAGGCGTCCACCACGCTGTTGACGGCGGCGCTGTTGATGTCGAACAGCGGCCGCGCCAGCGCCTGCGACAGCACCGCCGCCAGCCGCTCGGCGCGTTCGTGCAGATTCTGTTCGGCCTCGCTGCGCAAGGCTTGCATCACATAGGTGGTGTAGATGGCGGTGGACAGCGCCACCGCGACGAAGATGCCGAAGCCGAGGCGCAGCAGGATATTGCGCCGCCACGCCAGCCGCAGCTGCGTCAGCGGACCGCCGCCGTCGACCAGCGGGCGCTTAATGATGCACTCCCTGATGCACGCCTTCCGCCGCCTGCTTTTTGTAGGCGGCGCTGTTGCGGGCGTCCTCGATCGCGCTCCAGATGCGCGCCGCCAGTTGCGGCCGGGTCGCCACCAGCGCGTGCGACAGGATCAGGAAGTACGGCTTTTCGATGATGGGAATCGGCAGCTGTTCCAGCTGCGCGCCCAGCGGACCTTGCATCAGGTTGGCGGCGTCGCTGCCGCCCATGGCCGCTGCCGCCAGCCGGCCGGCGATCAGTTTGCGCGCCAGTTCGTCGGCGCGCTGGCTGCCCTCGTCCACTTCCAGGTTCTGTGCGCGCAGCACTTCACCCACCGAGTAGCCTAGCTGGAAGCCGATGGCGCCATCCAGGTTGCTGAAATGCTTGCCATCCCACCCTACCTTGCTGCCTTTGCGGCGCAGCAGCACGTAGGTATCGGTGTGCATCCGCTTGCTGGCGTCGGGCTGGGCGCCGCCGGGATATTCGCCCAGTTCGCGCCGGTCCTGCTTGTAGCTGACGGCGAAGGCGCCATCGACGGTGTTGGCCTTCAGCTGCGCCAGGCAGCGTTTCCACGGGATGCTCTGGAAGTCGAACTGGATGTCGAGCCGCTGGCCGACGATTTTCAGCAGCGCGAAATTGAGGCCGTCGCCCTTTTCGGTGCGCCACGGCCGCACGTCCTGCGACTCATAGCAGAGCGTGACGGTGTCGCCGGCCGTCGCCCAGGACGACAAGACCAGCAGCATGCAAGCGCAATACCGTCGGATCCTGTCGTGCATGGGGCCTCCATTTTTAGCCAGTGGTGCGGATCAGGAAGTCTACACCCACTTCATCCCACTGTTCCTGTTCCTTCTCCAGCCAATAGGACAGCGTGGGGTGCTCGGCCACCCACTCGCGCCGGATTTCCAGCTCGATGCGGCTTTTAAAACGCAACTTGATCTGGGTGAAGTCGAGGTCTATGCGCGAGTGCATGAACAGCACCGCCAGCCGGAACGCGACGATGGCCTTGGCGAAGTCGATCTCGGTGAGCGCCTCGCCCACCTTGCGCAGATTGCCCTTGTGGGACACGATCAAACAGCTCATGGTGCGCTGTTCGCGCGCGGTAAAGCCGGGTAAGTCGGCGTTTTCGACGATGTAGGCGGCGTGCTTGTGGTAGCCGGTGTGCGACACCACCATGCCCATTTCGTGCAGCAGCGCGCTCCAGTACAGCAGGCGGCCGTATTGGTCCGAGGCCGGCTTGGTCTGGGCGTACAGCGCCAGCGAGTCGACCGCCACCCGGTTGGCGCGGCGTTCGTCGACGTGGAAGCGCTGGACGCAGGCCTGCACCGATTGTTCGCGGCGGTCACGCTTGGTCGAGCGCAGGTGCAGGTCCCACATCACGCCCATGCGCAGGCCGGCCTCGATCGGCACCACCACCGGGATATCCAGTTCGCGCACCAGGCCAATCAGGATCGCCAGCCCGCCGATGATGGTCGAGGCGCGGTCCGCCTTCAGGCCCGGCATGTCGATCTTGCCGACGTGGCCGAATGCGATGAAGCGCTGTTTCAGCGCTTCCAGCGACTGGGCGTTGACTTCGCGTCCCAGGCCGTTCTTGACGATGATGTCGGCGATGGTGCGCGCGGTGCCGGATGAGCCGTAGCACTGCTTCCAGAATTGCGGGTGGTACGGCGGCGCGGCGTCCTCGAAATGGCTGCGCGCCGACAGGATGGCCGCCTCGAACGACGGCCCGTCGACGCGGCCGCCGATGAAGAACGACAGGCTTTGCTTGACGGTGCCGACGCTGAACGATTCGACCCGTTCGATTTCCGGCCCGCGGCCGAGTATCAATTCGGTGGAGCCGCCGCCGATGTCGATCACCAGTCGGCGTTCGCCGGGCAGCGCCACCGCGTGCGCCACACCCATGTAGATCAGGCGCCCCTCTTCCTCGCCGGAGATAATTTCAATCGGATAGCCGATCGCCAGTTCGGCCTCCGGCAGGAAGGCGGCGGCGTTGCGCGCCACCCGCATCGCCGATGTGGCCACTACCCGCACCGCATCGAGCTTGTAGGCCGCCAGCACGGTGCGGAAGTTTTTCAGGCAGTTGAGGGCCGCCTGCATGGCGGCCGGCGTCAGGTTGCCCTTGTCGTCCAGCCCTGCGGCCAGGCGGATCGGCTCACGCACGCTTTTGAGTACGCGGATGGCCTCCCCATCGTGCTTGCCGATGTGGAGGCGAAAACTATTGGAACCCAGGTCTACGGCAGCGTACATATATAGGAATCAAAATAAACGATTTATACCATTATAAGCACGATAGGCCTAGTTTGTGACACCTTGATGACGCCGCGTTACAGAATCGCGGCCGGCGCTTCGGCCACGCGGTTGCGGCCTGCCTGTTTGGCTGCCTGCAGCGCCTCGTCGGCGCGCTTGAACAGGCTCACGGTGCTGTCTTCGGCGCGGATGGTGGTCACGCCCAGGCTGGCCGTCATGTTGATGATGGCTTTTTCGGCCTTGACCGGCAGGGCGGCGACGGCCTGGCGGATGCGCTCCGCCACCATGCCGGCGTCTTCCGCCGAGGTGCGCGGCAGCAGGATGGCGAATTCGGCGCCGCCCAGGCGGCCCATCTGGTCGGAATCGCGCAGCTGCTTCTTGCAGACGTCGACCATGGCTTTTAAGACCATGTCGCCGGCCGAGTGGCCGTAGCTGTCGTTGACGCGCTTGAACTGGTCCAGGTTGAGGATAATCAGCGCGGTCGGCATGCCGGGACGGCGCGCCAGCGCGATCCACGGCGTCAGCGCGGTGTAGAAGCCGCGCCGGTTCGGCACATCGGTCAGCGCGTCGACCACTTCCAGCCGCGCCAGTTCGCCATGTTCGTGCTCGCGCACCAGCAGCAGATAGCCGAAGGCGTTGCCCAGCATCATCAGATACAGCGCGACGATGCCAGCCGACTGCACCGCCACCGGATTCAAACCCTCGAGCGCCATGGCCGGCAGCGACAGCAGGCCGCGCGCCAGCACGGCGGCGCTCAGCACCAGCATCAGCGCCACCAGATAGCGCCGCAGCACGGTGCCGCTGCGCCAGCCGCGTCCCAGCGCGGCGGCGCCGGCCAGGAAGAAGAACGCCGTCACCGCCGAGCCGATGGCGATGCGGCCGCCGGCCGGCAGCTGCAATAGCCAGGCCGCGACGTAGACGCCGACGCCGGCGCCCAGCGCCGGCACCAGGTAGTTGCGCCACACGCGGCGGCCGGCCTGCTCCCATAGCGCGGAAGCGTCCAGCGCGAAGCCGGCAAATAAAATGGCGTTGGCCAGCGGGATGGTCAGGAAATCGGGCAGCTCGCCGCGGCAATACAACAGGAACCAGGCCAGCGCCTGGCATTGCTTGGCCCACATCCAGGTGGCGTGGATGCGCGCGGTCTGGCCGCTGCGGCGCGCGCCGGCCTCAAAAAAGAACAGCGCTGCGCACAGGCTCAGATTGCCCAGTGCCAGCGCCAATACCAGGGTTTTGATATCCATGACCGCAGCCGCTCAGTCCCGGGGCCTCAGACCTCGTGTTCGACGTTGGTGCTGCCGTCGCCCATTTTGCTGGACCAGGCCTGGGTGAAGAAGGCTTTTTCGTCTTCGGTCGGGCTGTCGTGCCAGAACACGATCAGCGTGCCTTTGTGGTCGTGCAGCTGGCTGACTTTTTCAATAAAGGTCTGCTTGCCGGCCAGGTCGGCCAGCGCCGCCACGTAGCCGTAGACGCGGCACAGGCGCTCCAGGCGGTCCGGCTCGGTGAAGCTGTTGGTGGCGGTAAGCGTAGGGTGGTCTAAAAACATCGTATCTCTCTCCAAGTCGGCCGCCGAGGGGCTGGCCCGTGCTAACGCCATGCTACTATGATTCCCCACGTAAATCCACATCCCCAAACAACTTGACCCCGCCCGCCCGCCGCCCGCCGCCGCAAGTGCTCACCGTTGGCAACACGCGCCGGCTGGAATTCACGCCCGGCATGGTGCAAAGCGAGATGCGCCTGTCGCGCCCGGACCAGCTGGTGCTCAGCTATAACCGCGCCATGATGTGCTTTGTGCTGTTCCAGCCGCAGCCGCAGCACATCGTCATGGTCGGGCTGGGCGGCGGCTCGCTGGCCAAGTTCTGCTACCGCTATCTGCCGCAGGCGCGCATCACGGTGCTGGAGCTCGATCCGGCGGTGATCGCGCTGCGCGACCAGTTCGCCATTCCGCCCGACGACGCCCGCTTCCGCGTGGTGCAGGCCGATGCGGTCGCGTACATGCCGGCGCTGGCGCGCAGCGCCGATGTGCTGCTGGTCGACGGTTTCGACGCCGACGGCCTGCCGCCGGCGCTCGGCAGCGCCAGCTTTTACGCCGACAGCCAGCGCGCGCTGCGCCCGGGCGGCGTGCTGGTGGCCAATCTGTTCAGCTACGATCCCAACTATCTGCCGATGCTGAAGCGGCTGCGGCGGGCGTTTCGCGGCCGCATCTGCGGCTTCACCGGCATCGCCGGCAATAACCGCATCGTGTTCGCCGTCAAGGGCGGCGCGTCGGCAGCGGACTCGCCGGCGCTGGCCATGCAGCGCCGGGTGGCGCGCCACGGCGGGCTGCGGCTGCCGCCGCTGAACTGGCTGCTGGCGCACTGGGTGGTGCTGCGGCTGCGACTGCGGCAGCGGCGCGCCGAACGCACCGGCGGCGTGGTTATTTGACACATGAGTCTGTCCGCAAAGTATGTTTTGTGACACACTAGCTAGCAATCCTGCGGTCCCCATCCCCGCCCGCGCCGAGCCATTCTGCCTTCAGGAAAGCGCGCCATGCCGTCGTCTTCCCGCAAGTCCGCCCGGATCTCGCTGGCGGCCATCCTGACCCTGCTCACCGGCTGCGCCGTGACCGGCCTGCTGTTCGTGGCCGTCAGCGCGCTCGAATACAGCAAGATGGAACTGGGCTACCAGCAGCGCGGCCACATGCGGGCGGCGGCGATCCGCCGTGGCATGGACGATACGCTGGAGCTGGTCACCATCCTCAACGGCCTGTTCAAGTCGGTCGGCCTGGTCGACCGCGAGCAGTTCGCCAGTTTTACGCGGCCGCTGCTGGAACGTTATCCGTTCGTGCAAGCTTTCAATTTCCACCGTGTGCTGGACGATGCCGAGGCGGCCCGCTACCAGGCCGCGATGCAGGCGCGTTTCCCCGGCTACCAGCTGCACGACGCCAACCACCAGCCGCTGGCGCCGCGCGCGCAGCACGTGATCGTCGATTACCTGGAGCCGCTGGAGGGCAATGAGGCCGCCTTCGGGCTCGACGTGGCGTCGCTGCCGGTGATGGCGCGCGCCATCGGCGAGGCGGTCGACAGCGGCCAGGCGCGCACCACGCCGCTGCTGCGGCTGGCGCAGGAACGCGCGCAACAGCAGGGCTTTGTGCTGATGATGCCGGTCTACCGCGCCGGCGCCGAGCTGGGCACGGTGGCGCAGCGGCGCGCGGCCTGGGTCGGCAACACCAGCGCGGTGATCCGCTCGGCCGATCTGGTGCAAAAGATCCTGCTGGCGGCCGACCTGCTGGATGACAGCGAACTGATGCTGCAAGTGTATATCGGCGACGATATCCGCCCCGCCAACCTGGTCTACGCACGCGGCCAGGCCAGCGACGAGGCGCCGGCGCCGCGCTCGCTGCAGCGCTGGCTGGCCTTCGATTACCGCGAGCCGTATGTGCGCACCTTCAGCGCGGCCGGCAAGTCGTGGCATGTGCAGGTGACGCCGCTGCCGCGGCCGTTCCTGCCGCACCACATCGGTTCGCTGTCGACGCTGCTCGGCGGGCTGCTGTTCTCGCTGCTGACGGCGGCCTTCGTCAATTCGCTGGCGCGGCGCTCGACCCGGGTGCAGCGGCTGGTGGACGAGCGCACCCACGCGCTCAAGCTAAGCAACGCGCAGCTGGCCGATGACGTCGCCGCCCGCAAGCGCACCGAGGAGGCCTTGCAGGAAAGCGAGCACCGCTTCCGCCGCCTGCTGGCGCTGTCGTCGGACTGGTACTGGGAGCAGGACGAACAGTTCCGCTTCACCAATATCACCGGCGGCTTCTTCGACAAGGGCAAGCAGGACCCGCAGCTGTTTCTCGGCAAGACCCGCTGGGACGCCCATCCGGCGCAGTGGGATCACCGCCAGGGCCGCGAACACAAGGCCTTGCTGGCGGCGCATCTGCCGTTCGCCAACCTGGAATATTCGGTGGTCGGGATGGACGGCCAGACCCACTGGTTCAACACCAGCGGCGAGCCGGTGTTTGACCGCGCCGGCCAGTTCCGCGGCTATCGCGGCACCGGCACCGAGATCACCGAACGCAAGCTGGCCGAGCAGCGCATTCACCACATCGCCCACCACGACGTGCTGACCGGCCTGCCCAACCGGGTGCTGTTGCAGGACCGGCTGCACCAGGCGGTGGCGTCCGCCAACCGCAGCGGCAAGCCGTTGTGGGTCATGCTGATCGACCTCGACCGCTTCAAGTTCGTCAACGACAGCATGGGCCACAAGGCCGGCGACCAGCTGCTGAAGACGGTCGCCCTCCGCTTGCAGGACAGCGTGCGCAGCAGCGACACGGTGGCGCGGCTGTCGGGCGACGAGTTCGTGGCGATTTTGACCGAGTATCCGGAGCAGGCGCTGTCGGTCGATGTGGCGCAGCGCATCATGCGCGCGGTGACGCAGCCGGTGATGTTGGAGGGCAAGGAGTTCTTCGTCACCTGTTCGATCGGCGTGGCGGTGTACGGTGCCGACGGCACCTCGGCCCAGCGCCTGATCGAGCATGCCGACATCGCCATGTACCGCGCCAAGAAGCTGGGCCGCAACAATACCCAGTTCTACGAGCCGACCATGAACGAGGAGGCGCGCGAGCGCCTGCGCATCGAGAGTGCGCTGCGCAGCGCGCTGGAGCGGCAGGAATTCGTGCTGCACTATCAGCCGCAGGTGGATGTGCAGAGCGGCCGGGTGGTCGGCATGGAGGCGCTGCTGCGCTGGCAGCATCCGGAGCTGGGCATGGTGGCGCCGCACCGCTTCATCGGCCTGGCCGAGGAGACCGGCCTGATTGTGCCGATCGGCGCGTGGGTGCTGCGCACCGCCTGCGCCCAGGCCAGGCTGTGGCTGGATGCGGGCCACGGGCCGTTGCGCATCGCCGTCAACCTGTCGCCGCGCCAGTTCAGCGAGCCGCAGCTGGTGGCGTCGATCGCCGCGGTGCTGCGCGAGACGGGGCTGCCGCCGGCCTGCCTCGACATCGAGCTGACCGAGGGCCTGTTCATGCACGATGTGACGCAGGCGGTGGGCTTGCTGCACAAGCTCAAGCTGCTGGGGGTGGCGCTGTCGATCGACGATTTCGGCACCGGCTATTCGAGTTTTTCCTATCTGCGCCATTTCCCCATCGATGTGCTGAAGATCGACCGCTCGTTCATCAGCGACATCCACGAGGGCGACGAGGCGGCGATTGTGGTGTCGATCATCGCGCTGGCGCACAACCTCAAGCTGCGCGTGATCGCCGAGGGCGTGGAGACCGCCACCCAGCTCGACTACCTGCGCCGCCACGGCTGCGACGAGATCCAGGGTTATTACTTCAGCCCGGCATTGCCGGTGGCGGATTTTGAGGTGCTGTTGAGCCAGGGACGAAGCCTGCATCCGGCGCTGGCTTAGCTTTCGGCTTGCGCTGGCGCGGCTTGGGCGCCAGCATGGTGCCGCTGCACTGTGCGGCGCCGCAACGGCAGGCGAAGGCGCGCTTGATGGCCGGCGTGTGGCGGCCTTCGTAGATCAGCGGGTACGAGTAGCTGAGCTCCTCGTCCTGCAGGATGGCGTGCAGCGCGTAGATGAAGATGGTGCCGTCTTCTTCCTCGATGGCTTCGCAGTTGGGCTCGCAGGAATGGTTGATGAAGCGGGCGTCGTTGCCGGCGTCGCCGCCGTCGATGACGTTGCCGTTGGCCAGGCTGAAGAAGAAAGTGTGGTTGTGCGGCCCGCCTTGCGCGGCGGCGCGCGCCTGCGCTTCGTCCCAGCTGATTTCGCGGCCGGCGTATTCGATCACGCGTTCGCCAGGGAGGATGTCGCGGGTGGCGAACACGCCGTTGCCGTGGACCGGGGAGCGCTCGACGCGGCAGGCAGGTTGCGGGGCTGAAGCGGGCTGGAGACTGGCGTCGGTCATGGTGGTCACGGTGAGCAGGAATCGTTCGATTAAACCACAGCGACTGGCAGGTTTCAATTGGAATCAAGCCGGCGGCAATCGCTGATACGCTACGCTGCATGAAAACGACTTTGCCCACCCTCTTCCTGCCCGCCCTCTTCCTGCTTGCTCTGGCCGGCGCCGCCCAAGCCGGCAGTCCCACCATTCCCGCCGTGGTGCAGGCGCAGCTGGCGTCGTGCGATGCGCGGATCGTGCAGCGCGCCGCCGACGGTATCCTGCGTTCGCCGCAGACGCTGCGGGAGCCGTCGCTGCTGATCGCGGCCGCCATCGATCAGCGCTATGCCGGCAACGCCGACGAGGCGGCCTTCTTATATCTGGCGATGCGCTTGCGCATGGCGCGCCAGTTGCAGTTCGAGCGCGACTGGCGGCCGGAGCTGATGGCGCTGACCGAGCAGCTCAATGCGCCGCTGATCATGCCGCTGGTCGAGGCCGATCCGGCGCGCGCGCGCGCGGTGGTGCAGCGGGTGCTGGCGTGGGACGCCGCCACGCCCGATCCGTATCGGGAGCGGGCGCTGGCGGCCGGCGGTGCAGTGGCTGAGCAGGTGGCGCGGGCCGATGCCGAGCTGGCCGGCTGGCCGGCGCAGTTGGAAGCTCAGCCGGGGCGGGTCAACCAGGCGCGCGCGGCGCTGGCCCAGGCCGAGGCGCGGGTGGCGGATGTGCACCAGGCGCGCTGCAATCCGGCCGCGCCGGATTCGGTGCACCTGGCGGCGGCGCGCCAGACCATCGAGCAGCTGGCCGAGCGCACCGTCAAAAGCGCGCCGGTGGTGATGAAGCGTGCAGGCGGGCCGATCAAGTCGGCCAAATCCTACAGTTCGCGCGGCGTGTGGTTGCCGGTACGCATGACGTACACCGTGGTGCCGGTCAAGGGCACGCCGTTTTATGCGGAGGTGGATGTGGTCAGCACCATTACGCCGGACCGCAAGCTGGGCCGGGTGAAGACCACCCTGGCTTGTATTACCGAGCACGCCACGGCCGACCGGCCGTCCAGCTTGCGCGATGTCTGCAGCGACGACCCGGCCGCGCGCCGGCGCTAACCCGAAAGGTCGGGGTCTGACCCCGGACGGGGTCAGACCCTTTCGCACTTTCGCAGTGCGGGGTGCACGGTTGCCGCCGCCGCTAATTGTCCGACGGCGGCTTGAACAGGTCTTCGAGGTCGGCGCGGGTGGTGGGTTTGCGCACCACGCCGCGCCGCCCGGTATATTCTTCCTCGATATTGTCGCGGTAGTAGCTCCACGCCGCGCCCGAGGTCGACAGCTTGCGCCACACTTCATTGCCGACACCGCTATAGTCCATGGCGCTGCCGTCGTCAAATTCCACCCGCAACATTTTGTCGCGGGCGTCATACCCGATAGCCCGCAATTTACCCGCGTTGATGCGCTTCATTTCCATGCCGGCCTCCTTGGTTTAGCTGCTGCCGCGCTGGATCAGCTCGAATCCGGTGTCGTTCAGGCGGGCTACCGCCTTGCCGTCCACCCGGTCCAGGATCGCTTGCGCTGCCATACGTCCGATATTAGCCCCATCGACGCGTACAGTCGATAGCGGCGGATAGGTGCGGGCGGCAAAATTGAGGTCGCCGAAGCCGACCACCGCCAATTGCTGCGGCACGGCCAGGCCGCGCGCGATGGCTTCGGTCAGCACGCCGTGCGCCAGCGTGTCGGAACTGCACACCACGGCGTCCATGTCGGGACAGCGCGCCAGCAGCGCGGCCAGACCATCGCGCCCCAACGCGAAGGTCGACGGCAGCGGCATGAGCTGCAGCGCCGCCACTTCGACCCCGTGCTTGGCCAGTCCGGCCTGCAGGCCCTGGTTGCGGCGCGCGGCGCGCGGGTCTTGCACCGCCAGGATGGCGATGCGGCGGTAGCCTTGCGCCAGCAGGTGCTGGGCGATCGCGTGCCCGACCTCTTCGTGCGAGAAGCCGACCATCATGTCGACCGGCGACGGCGTCAAATCCCACGTTTCCACCACCGGCACGCGCGCAGCCTGCAGCCGGCGCCGCGTGCTGTCCGTGTGCAGCGAACCGGTCAGGATGACGCCGTCGGGCCGGCGGCTGAGGATGGTCTCGACCAGCAGTTCCTCGCGCCACGCTTCGTAGCTCGACAGGCCCAGCATGACCTGGTAGCCGGCGGCGGTCAGGTGGTCGCTGGCGGCCTGCGCCATGTCGGCGAAGATCGGCGTCGAGATGGTCGGCAGCACCAGGGACACCAGCCGGCTGCGCGCCGACGCCAGCGCGCCGGCCTGCATGTTTTTGACGTAGCCGGTCTGCGCCACGGCGGCCTGCACCTTGGCGACGGTATTGGGCCGCACCAGGTGCGGTTGGTTGAGCGCGCGCGAGACGGTGATCGGCGACACGCCGGCCACCCGCGCCACATCGACCAGCGTGGCGCCGCTGACGGCGACTTCGCCTTCCGGGGTGCGCAGGCTGCGCAGTGCAGTGTTGTCCATGGCGATGATGATATTCGATGATGTGCCATTGTAGCATTACATATCATTTTCAATCATTTTAATTTTCGGTTTCGCTTGAAAACGCTGCTGTTCAGAGCTACCATGATAATGACAGCGCAATCATTTATGGAGACATCATGACCCAACAACCTTCCGACACGCCCCGCATTGTTGCCATGCGCGTCATTCCCGTGGCCGGCCACGACAGCATGCTGCTGAACCTGAGCGGCGCCCACGGCCCGTATTTCACGCGCAACATCGTCATCCTCACCGACAGCCTGGGCAACACCGGCGCCGGCGAGGTGCCGGGCGGCGAGAAGATCCGCCAGACGCTGGAAGACGCCCGTCCGCTGGTGCTGAACCAGCCGATCGGCAGCTATAACGCCATCCTGAACGCGGCGCGCGCCGCCTTTGCCGACCGCGACGCCGGCGGCCGCGGCCTGCAAACCTTCGACCTGCGCATTGCCGTGCACGCCGTCACCGCGCTGGAAGCCGCGCTGCTTGATCTGCTGGGCCAGTTCCTGAATGTGCCGGTGGCGGCCCTGCTGGGCGAGGGCCAGCAGCGCACCGAAGTGGAAATGCTGGGCTACCTGTTCTACATTGGCGACCGCCAGGCCACTGACCTGCCCTATGCCGCCACGCCGGCCGACGCGCCCGACAATTGGACCCGGCTGCGCAACGAGGCGGCGCTGACGCCGGAGGCGGTGGTGCGACTGGCCGAGGCGGCGTATGAGCGCTATGGTTTCAACGACTTCAAGCTCAAAGGCGGCGTGTTCGCCGGCGAGGCGGAAATCGAGGCCGTCACTGCCATCCACGAACGTTTCCCGCAGGCGCGCGTGACGCTCGATCCGAACGGCGGCTGGCTGCTGAAGGATGCGATCCGCCTGTGCCGCGACCAGGGCGATGTGCTGGCCTACGCCGAAGACCCGTGCGGCGCCGAGAACGGTTACTCGGGGCGCGAGGTGATGGCCGAGTTCCGCCGCGCTACCGGCCTGCTGACCGCGACCAATATGGTGGCCACCGACTGGCGCGAGATGCGTCACGCGATCCAGCTGCAATCGGTCGACATTCCGCTGGCCGACCCGCACTTCTGGACCATGCAGGGCTCGGTGCGGGTGGCGCAGATGTGCCACGAATGGGGCCTGACCTGGGGCTCGCATTCGAACAACCACTTCGATATTTCGCTGGCCATGTTCACCCACGTGGCGGCCGCCGCGCCGGGCAACATCACCGCCATCGACACCCACTGGATCTGGCAGGACGGCCAGCACCTGACCAAGAATCCACTGCAGATCGAGGGCGGCATGGTGCAGGTGCCGCAACGCGGCGGCCTGGGCGTGGAGCTGGACATGGAGGCGATCGAGCAGGCGCACCACCTGTACAACAACATGGGCCTGGGCGCGCGCGACGATGCGGTGGCGATGCAGTTCCTGATCCCCGGCTGGAAGTTCAATAACAAGATGCCTTGCATGGTTCGCTGATAACAACAATAACAACCGCTAGCACCACAAGGAGACAACATGACTACCATCGCCAGCACCACCGGCGGCGTTGCGGCCGCCCCTACCATCCTCGACACCGCCGTCAGCAAGGTCAAGTGGCGCATCCTGCCGCTGTTCGTGGTGATGTTCATCGCCAACTATATTGACCGCGTCAACATCGGCTTTGTCCGTTCGCATCTGGAGAAAGACCTCGGCATCGGCGCGGCCGCGTTCGGCTTTGGCGCGGGCGTGTTCTTCCTCGCCTATGCGCTGTTCGAGGTGCCGTCCAACATCCTGCAACAGCGCTTCGGCGCCAAGGCCTGGCTGACCCGCATCATGGGCACCTGGGGCATCGTCGCCACCGGCATGGCGTTTGTGCAGGGCGAGACCTCGTTCTATGTGATGCGCTTTTTGCTGGGCGTGGCCGAGGCCGGCTTCTTCCCGGGCGTGGTCTACTACTTCACGCAATGGCTGCCCAACAAGGAGCGCGGCAAGGCAATGGCGAT
Source organism: Duganella dendranthematis (assembly GCF_012849375.1). NCBI lineage: Bacteria > Pseudomonadati > Pseudomonadota > Betaproteobacteria > Burkholderiales > Oxalobacteraceae > Duganella > Duganella dendranthematis. Next base: position 4,645,975 of record NZ_CP051684.1, on the reverse strand, counting down.
CTTCCTCAGCGGCTCGGCGCTGGCGTCGGTGCTGTCCGGTCCGCTGTCGGGCGCGCTGCTGTCGATTGACGGCGGCGGCTTCCACGGCTGGCAGTGGATGTTCATCATCGAAGGCCTGGCGTCGGTGGCGCTGTGCGCCGTGGTGTGGTTCTTCCTCGATTCGCGCCCCGAGGACGCGCAGTGGCTGACCAATGAGGAGCGCAGCGCGCTGGCCACCGTCATCGCCGCCGAGAAGAAGGAGCGCGATGCCAAAAAGCCGCAGCACGCCAGCATGTTCACGCTGCTCAAGGACGCGCGCATCGCGCTGTTCTGCTTCATCTACTTCGCGATCCAGCTGACCATTTATGGCGCGACGTTCTGGCTGCCGAGCATCATCAAGAAGATGGGCCACTTCTCGGAATTCCAGATCGGCTTGTTCAACTCGATTCCGTGGATTATCTCGATCGCCGCCATGTATATGTTTGCCACGCTGGCGCAGCGCTGGCGCAATCAGCAGGCGTGGGTGGCGGTGGCGTTGATCGTGGCGGCGTGCGGCATGTTCGCCTCCACCACTGTCGGGCCGGTGTTCGCGTTCGTGGCGATCTGCTTCGCCGGCATCGGCTTCAAGGCGGCATCGTCGCTGTTCTGGCCGATTCCGCAGGGTTATCTGGACAGCCGTATCGCGGCGGCGGTGATCGCGCTGATCAACTCGCTGGGCAATCTGGGTGGCTTTGTGGCGCCGGCTACGTTCGGTTATCTGGAGCAGAAGACCGGCTCGATCCAGGGCGGCTTGTATGCGCTGTCGGCCGCCTCGGTGATCGCCGCCGGCCTGGTGTTCCTCACGCGCCGCAACAAGTAAGAATGACGCCGCCGCTTGTGGCTATGCGGTGGCTATGCGGCTATGCGTCGGCCAGACGCCGACAGTCGGCGGCACGCCGCCAGCGCGTGCCACCCGGCAGCCGCAGCCAGACGGTCTGCCAGGCGTTGCGGCTGCCGCAGCCTTGAAGGTTGGCTAGCCGCGACGGCGTGGTCGGCTTGCCCTCGCTGATGATTTGTTCGTCTTCAACGATGGCGTAGGTGGAGCGGCCGCAGTAGATGGTGCGCAGCTCTGTGCCGTTGGGCAGGAATAGCTGCTTCCATTGGTAACCTCGGCTTGCGGCCGGGCCGCCGCTGGGGCCTGTTACGAGCGCAGGAGCGGGCGTCGGCACGGCGGGCGGGGATGCCGTCATCATTGGCGCCGGCGGCGGCTCGGCTGGCAGGTGCATATTGCCTATCGGGGGGTCTGGGCGGTCTGGGTGTGGATGTGGGTGGTCCATTTTCTCCTCCTCTAAAACGTCTATTTGCTCTAGAACGCTCTATTTCGCTCTATTTCGTCTAAAATCTCGCTCTGTTTTAGAGCGAAATCTAGCGAAATAGTTCAAATTAGAGCGTTCTAGACGTTTTAGAGGTTTTAGAGGTCGAGAAAATATAGGTAGGGGTAGTACCCTCAAATTGCCTTGGCGACGAGGGTGATGAGGAGCGCTGACGGCACCAGCAGCAGTTGCGCCAGCAAGGTGCCGGACAAGCGGCTGCCGACCAGCCACACGACGGCGCGCCGGAACTGCGTCTAGCTGACCTTCCCTTCGATGACGTCATCCGTCATGCCCGACATATGCGGATCGATGAACACCGCCATCATCACCGTGGCGCCGCCGTTGATGATTGAAGACAAAGTACTGGATGTCACGCGCACCGACGGATCCAGCACGCCAGCGTACAGCGCGGCGAACACGCCGACCGTCCACAGCGCGGTGGCGGCCACATTCAACAGCGTGACCGACAGCGACACGCTGTGCGCATCGCGCAAGCCAGCGAGATTGCCTGCGCGCGGCAAACTGACATTGTCCTTCACATACGACAGCCCGCCTTTGAAGAAACCATGCAAAATCAGCTTCGGCACCGAGCGATGGATCTGGAAGTGCATCACAGCCCGGCAAAACACGCGCTGAAAGGTCGGAATCAAAAGTGCCCCGACAATCGTGGCGAGCGAGGCCGACACCAGCAGCCAGCGAAAATCGCTCAGCAGCTCAGGGCCGGACAGCGGCATGCCGATGCTGGACTCCACCCGCTTCGCCAAAAACGGACCGAGGAAAGAATTGGAGGTGCGCGACACCAGCACCAGAATGCTGAACAGCGCCAGCGACACCGCAACGCGGCGCGTGCGAATCCCGGCGATACGCACCGAATACGCCAGCGTGCCAATCAGATGGATCACGAACGTCAGGAAACAGATAAACAGCAGTTGGCGATCCATCACCAGCGTCATTTCTTGCGGTTGCCGTGCACCATCTGGCGCGACTGCTTGCGCAGCAGCGCCTGTTCCCAGCGCTGCTTCTGCTCTTCCGTCTCCGGCACCAGCGCCGGCACCTGCACCGGCTTGCGATGCTCGTCCACCGCCACCATGGTGAAATAGCAGCTGTTAGCGTGGCGCACCAGCCGCTTCTGGATATTTTCCGTCACCACCCGGATGCCGACTTCCATCGACGTGTTGCCGGTGTAGTTGATCGACGCCAGGAAGGTCACCAGTTCGCCGACATGGATCGGCTGCAGGAACATCACCTGATCGACCGACAGCGTCACCACGTAGGCGCCGGAATAGCGGCTGGCGCAGGCATACGCCACGCTATCCAGATACTTGAGAATCGTGCCGCCATGGACGTTGCCTGAGAAATTGGCCATATCGGGCGTCATCAGCACGGTCATGCTCAGTTCGTGCTCCACCCAGTTCATCGGTTTTTCCATTGCATCACTCCTGTTGTCATTGACTCCATGCTAGCCGTTAAACTTGTCATTCGCAAATAGTTGTCGAAAAGTTGTATGCTTTGCGCTTCTCTTGAAAAGGAACGCTCATGAAATGGAAAGTTTTGGCCGCCAGCCTGGCCATGGCGATCGGCGCCATCGGTGCCATCGGCACGACGGTCACCGCGCACGCCGCCGTCAGCGCCGACCAGGTGCAGACCTTCACGCTGGCCAACGGCATGAAGTTCATCGTGCTCGAATCGCACGGCATCCCCAACGCCAATATGTACACGTTCTGGAAAGTCGGCTCGCGCAACGAGGCGCCCGGCATCACCGGCCTGTCGCACTTCTTTGAACACATGATGTTCAACGGCTCGAAGAACTTCGGTCCGAAAATGTTCGACCGCACCATGGAAGCCAAGGGCGGCTCCAACAACGCCTACACCAGCACCGACCTGACGGTGTACCAGGACTGGTTCCCGGCCACCTCGCTGGAAACCATCTTCACGCTGGAAAGCGACCGCATCGCCCACCTGAGCATCGATCCGAAAATGGTCGCCAGCGAGCGCGGCGTGGTGCTGTCCGAGCGCAGCACCGGGCTGGAGAACTCCAACATGCGGCTGCTGCGCGAAGAGGTCAACAGCGTGGCCTTCATGGCGCACCCGTATTCATGGTCGGTGATCGGCAACGAGTCCGACATCAAGGCCTGGACCCAGCAAGACCTGGAAACCTATTTCCGCGCGTATTACGCGCCGAACAACGCAGTGTCGGTGATCGTCGGCGACGTCAAGGCCGACGAGGTGAAGAAGCTGGCCACCAAATACTTCGGCGCCATTCCGAAGCGCGCGCTGCCGCCGGCGGTGCGCACCGTCGAGCCGCCGCAGACCGGCGAACGGCGCGTGTTCGTCACCAAGGAATCGGCCACCTCGGCCAACCTGACCATCGCCTACAAGATCCCGCAGGCCGGCAATCCCGACTACTACGCGCTGGAAGTGCTGCAAAGCCTGCTGGCCGACGGCAAGACTTCGCGTCTGTATAAAGCGCTGGTGGAGCAGCAACTGGCGACGCAGGTCAGCGCCAACAGCCTGGACGGCTTCGATCCGGGCCTGCTGTACCTGTCCGCCGTGGCCGCCGCCAAGGTGGAACCGGCAACGCTGGAAAAAGCCCTGCTGGCCGAAGTCGACAAACTGGTCAAGGACGGCGTGACGGCCGAGGAACTGCAAAAGGTCAAGAACCAGAAGCTGGTCAACCTGTACCGCGAGCAGGAAACCATCAACGGCAAGGCGCAGCAGCTGGGCAATTACGAAGTCTTCTTCGGCGACTACAAGAAGATGTTCGACGCCCCCGCCGCCTACGAAAAACTGACGCCGGCCGACATCCAGGCCGTCGCCGCCAAATACCTGAAGAAATCGCAGCGCACCGTCGGCGTGCTGGCTGCGAAGGAGGATTGATACGATGAATAGCCCACTGACTGCCGGCGCCAAGCGCGCCGCCCGCGCCGCCATCGCCGCCGCCATGGCCGCCGCATTGTCGGCCAGCGTGCTGTCCGCCACGCCGGTGCAGGCCGCCGCCGCCGAATTTCGCCTGCCGGAGTTCGACACCGTCACCCTGCCGAACGGCCTGACCGTGTACCTGATGGAACGCCACGACGTGCCGCTGATTGCGGTGCGCGCCGTGATCAAGGCCGGCGCCGTCAACGACGGCGCGCAGCCCGGCCTGTCCAATCTGACCGGCGACGCCCTGCTGCTCGGCACCGCCGCCCACAACAAGGCCAGCATCGACCAGGCGTTTGATTATCGCGGCGCGCGCCTGGCCGGCGGCGCCGGCACCGAGGCCAGCACCGTGCAAGCCAACTTCGCCAAGGCCGACACGGCCGCGCTGCTGCCGCTGTTCGCAGAAATCGTCCAGCAGCCGAACTTCGACGACGCCGAACTGGCCAAGCTGCGCGCGCGCAAGGTCAACGGCATCAAGCAGGCCAAGGAAGCGCCGCGCAACGTGGTGCAGACCTACTACCGCGCCATGCTGTTCGGCGACCGCCCGTACGGCATCCCGGCCAGCGGCACCATCAGCAGCATGGCCGCGCTCAAGCAGGGCGACGTGCGCGGCTACTACCAGCGCTACTACCGTCCCGACAACGCCGCCATCATCGTGGTGGGCGACTTCCAGAAAACGGCGATGCGGCAGCAGATCGAATCCTTGTTCGGCGCGTGGCAAGCCAGCGGCCCGGCGCCGGCCGCGCAGGACAACGGCAAGGTGCAGGCCAGCAAGGCCCGCGTACTGCTGGTGAACAAGCCGGACGCGATCGAAACCACCTTCCTGATCGGCGGCGCCGGCATCGCCCGCAACGATCCGGACTACGTGCAGCTGCAAGTGGTCAACACGGTGCTGGGCGGCCGCTTCACCTCGTGGCTGAACGATGAATTGCGCGTCAACTCCGGCCTGACGTATGGCGCCAACAGCCAGTTCGCCACGCTGGCGCAGACCGGCACCTTCGCCATCAGCAGCTTTACCGCGCTGCCGAAAACCGAGGCGGCACTGGCGCTGGCGCACAAGACCTACCAGCGCCTGTGGGACAAGGGCATCGACGCCGCCACGCTGGCATCGGCCAAGGCGTATGTGAAAGGCCAGTTCCCGCCGCGCTACGAAACCAGCGAGCAGCTGGCCAGCCTGCTGGGCGATATGTACGCCAACCGGGTGGACCGGGCGCAGATCGACAACTTCACGCGCGACGTCGACAGCCTGACGCCGGAGAAGGCCAAGGCGCTGGTCGACAAGCACTTCCCGCGCAAGCAGCTGCAAACGGTGTTGGTCGGCAAGGCCGAGGCGATCCGCGCGATCGCCAAGACCTATGGCGAGGTCAGCGAGATCGAGATCAGCGCGGACGGCTTCCGCTAAGCAGTTGTTCGATGTCGCCGGCGACGCCGGGGCAGGCGTCCAGCACCTGCTCCAGCGGCGCCCAGACGGCGTCGTCTTCCTTGAGGGCGAGTTCGGCTTGAAAGCTCAGCGCCGCCAGGCGGTCGGCGCCGACCGTGCCGGCCAGGCCTTTGAGCGTGTGCAGGGCCGGCAAGGCGGCGTTGCAGTTTTCATCGTCACGCGCGGCTTGCAGCTGCGCCGCCAGCTTTTCGGCCTCGGCGATGAAGCTGCGCAGCGCGATCAGATAGACCGACTCCAATCCCCCCAGCCGCTTCAGCGCGGCAGCGCTGTTCAAGCCGGCGTCGGGCAGCGGCCCGGATACGACGGCGCCATCGCCACCACCCCGTAGCGCAGTTGCGGCGCCATCGGGCGCAGAGGCAACGGCGGCGGCGCGTGACGCATTGGCAGCGCCGGCGGCGTGCGGCGCATTGACAGCGGCGGTAGTGCGCGGCGCATTCGCTGCAGCGTCGGCATGCCACGCGACAGCGGCCGGCGCACCGGCCAGCGCCACGCCGCCACGGCGCGCGTGCTTCAGGATCACTTCAATCAACTGCTCCAGATCGAACGGCTTGCCGATGTGATCGACCATGCCCGCCTCCAGCGCGGCGATGCGGTCGGAAGCCATGGCGTTGGCGGTCATCGCCACGATCGGCGGCGTGTTCACGCCCAGCCGCGCCTGGATTGCGTGGGTGGTCTGGTAGCCATCCATCTCCGGCATCTGGATATCCATCAAAATCAAATCCGGCAACGCTCCCTGCCGCCCGACGACGGCCAGCGCCATCGCCCCGGAATTGGCCACCTCGACCTGCGCGCCATCATTGCTGAGCAACTCGCTGGCGACCTGCTGGTTGGCCGGATTATCGTCCACCAGCAGCAGCCGCAGGCCGGCCAGGCGCCGCCGCGCCGGCACCGCCACCGCCGCCAGCAAGGCCGGCTTGCGGTGCTCCAGCCGCGCATCCGCCACCGCATCGAACAGCATCGACGCCGTCACCGGCTTGACCACAAACCCGTCCAGCACCGGCGACAATTCCTGCTGGCGCTGCGCCAGCAGCTCGCGGTCGTGCGCCGTCACCATCACGATCAGCGGCGTCTTGCCCTGCGGCGCCAGCTGGCGGATGCGGCGGCTGGTTTCCCAGCCATCCATGGTCGGCATGCGCCAGTCGATGAACACCACGTCATACGCCTTGCGCCGCGCGGCCTGGCCGGCAATCGCCTCCAGCGCCTCGTAGCCGTCGGCCGCCACCTCCACGCGCCAGCCGAACGAGGCCGCCATCTCGCGCAACACCGTGCGCGCCACCGGATTATCGTCCACCACCAGACAGGACAGGCCACGCATCAAGGCATCCTGCAACGGCGCCGGCGCGCTGTCCGGCTGGACCGCCGAAATGCCGAACTCCACCGCGAAATCGAACACACTGCCCTGCCCCACCTCGCTGACCACGCGCAAGGTGCCGCCCATCAGCCGCACCAGCCGCTGGCTAATGGCCAGTCCCAGCCCGGTGCCGCCAAAGCGGCGCGCCGTCGACGCCTCGGCCTGCGAAAAGCCGTCGAAGATGCGCTCGCATTGATCGGGCGCGATGCCGATGCCGGTGTCGCGGATCGCAAACGCGATCGACAGCGTGTGCTCGCTCTGCGACACCAGCTGGGCCGACACCACCACCTCGCCACGCTCGGTGAACTTGATGGCGTTGCCGGCCAGATTCAGCAGAATCTGCTGCAAGCGCAGCGCATCGCCCACCACCATCGGCGGCAGCGCCGGATCGATGCGGAACAGCACCTCGATGGTCTTGTCGCCAACGTTGGCCGACAAAATCACCGCCAGATCGCGCCACAGCTTGTCGAGCCGGAACGGATGGGGATCGAGCCCCAGCTTGCCGGCTTCGACCTTGGAGAAATCCAGCACATCGTTGAGCAGGCCCAGCAACGCGCTGGCGGCCGCATGCGCCTTGTCGACATAATCCTGCTGGCGCCCGCTCATCGCCGTCTGCCGCAGCAATTGCAGCATGCCCAGCACCGCATTCATCGGCGAACGGATCTCGTGGCTCATATTGGCGACGAAGTCCGACTTGGCGCGGCCGGCCTTGTCGGCCGCCTCCTTGGCCTGCAACAGATCGTCGTGGGCGGCGCGCAGCTCGGTGCTGTCGGTGCTGCTGCCGACCCAGCTGACGATGGCGCCGTCGGCGTCGCGCTGCGGCAGCGCATGGTTGTCGAAGATGCGCCAGACGCCGTCGTGGCGACGCAGCCGGCAGTCACAGCGGAACTGGTCGCCATCGGCCAGCGCCCGTTGCCAAGCCGCCGTCAGGGTCGGCAAATCATCCGGGTGGATCACCCGCGACCAGTCGCCGCCGGCCATCAGCTGCTCCGCCGGCAGGCCGCTGAAACTTTCCCAGTGGTGGCTCATGAAATCGATGCGCAGGGCCGGCGTGGCGGTCCACACCATTTGCGGCAAGCCCTCGGTCAGCGAGCGCCAGCGCGACTCCGACGCCGTCAGCCGCGCCAGCGATTGTTGCAGGGCCTGGTCCGACTCGCCCAGCGCCGTCAGCGCCTTGAACTGCTCGCGCAGGCCGAACTGCACGCCGCGCACCAGCACCAGCGCCAGCCCCAGCAGCACCGCCAGGAACAGCGAGGCGTTGCGGATCTCCTTGTACCACGGCGCCAGGAAATCCTCGCTGGCCAGCCCCACCACCACGTACACCGGATAGGCGCCGATCTTTTCGATGCTGAGCGTGCGCTCGCGCTGGTCGCGCGGGCTGACCACCGTATAGCTGGCGCGCTGCCGCTTGCCGTCGAGGATGGCCTGGGTCAGCGGGTTGACCTTGACCAGACTGCCGAACTGCATGTCCGGCACGTCCGGGTAGCGGTGCAGCACGCGCCTGCGGTCGTCCAGCAGCACGATCGAGCCATTGGCGCCGATGTTCAGCGCCGCAAACGCCTCGTCGATGCGGCTATTGTTCATCAGCACATAGGCGGTGCCGCCGAAGTCGCCGTTGGCCAGGGTAAGCGGATAGACCAGCGGCAGCACCCACTCGCCGGTGATGCGCGACTGCACCGGCACGCCGAACACCATCTCGTGCGCGGTCGCCAGGCGCGCATAGAATTCGCGCACGCTGAGGTCTTGCGGATGCTGCAGATCGATTTGCTCGCCATACACCACCAGCCCGGCGGCATTGGCGCCGCGCACCGCCTGCGCGTGCGGGAGGCGCTCCTTCAGGCTGCGCAGGTAGGCGCTGAACTGGGCGTCGTCGAAACGGCCCTGCTGGTGCAGGGTGCGGAACTCCAGGTCGGCGCGGCGCAGGGCCAGGTCGGCCTCCTGGAAGTGGGAGTGCAGATAATTTTCCAGCGACACCGCCAGATTGTGCGAGGTTTCCTCGGCCGCCGCGTAATAGCGCTTGCGGCTCTGGTTCAGTACATGCACCACGAACAGGCTCACAATCAGCAACACCACCACCACAGCAGTGACCAGCACGCGGAAAAGCTTGCGGAACTTGTGCAGCGTGTTGGTGGTCATATCAAATCTGCATTCACTATTGCTGTGTAAGCCATACTTTACAGCAAAAAAAAACGCTCCGTGGAGCGTTTTGATCAGAAGCCTTGGCTGGTGATGTCGGCCAGCGATTCGCGGCCCTTGTCGCTGATCTCGAAACCGCCTTCCGGACGCGCCAGCACGTGCGATTTTTTACCGAGGAACATCGCCACATCGGCGTCCAGCGTCACGCCCGGCTGGGCCGAGACCGCGCGCAGACCCAGCACGCAACGGTGCAGGAAGATGGTCTGTTCGCCCTTGTCGGTCAGCGAAATGCGGCCGTTATGGGCGATGCTGATCAGTTTGAGGCCGGACAGGCGCTTGGTGTTGCGGCCGATGCAGGCGCTGACGCGCTCACCCTTGATGCCGCGTTTGATTTCGTACAGGGCGTCATATTCGTCCTGCGTGAATTTTTCATTCTTCATTGCCATTTTTTCCATAAGAGACTGCTGCGGCCCTCATGGTACGCGCACGGCGGCACGGCGGCAAGCCGCAGGCGGCGCCGGCGCCGGCAACCAGACTGCAATGCAGGTTTATTGCAGCGCGCGGATGGCCAGCCACACCAGGCCGATGCTGGTGAAGGCGGCAATGCAAATCAGGGCTTGTACACGCTTCGCGCTCAAGGCGACACTGCGGCGGCCGAGGTAGATTTTGTTGTGTAATGAATTGCCCATGATTGCTCTCCGTGAACTGAACCTGACGATATGACTAAATTATAGAAACTCTTTCATGACCCCAATGTGACGATGAACACAAATATTAAAATATGTGTCCGTGTAGCAACGACTGTCACAGATTCTCACGGCATTGCAGAGCGTGGAACCAGAATACCGTCCGTTCCACGCAACGGACGGTGCGCTGGCGCACGTATGGGCGGCGAAACGTCAGGTTTTGATCGGCGGCTTGGGTGGCGTCGGTTCTTCGATCGGCGCCTGCTGCGGCACCGGCGTGTTGTCGGGCGGCGGGTCTTTTTCCGGCGGTGGCGGCGGCACTTCGGGATCGGGGGTGGTATGGGCGTCAAGCATGCTGCGTCCTCCTGCACTGTGAACATGACTTCATTGTTGGGGAGGCGCAGCCAGAAACAAGGCGGCAATGCGCGCCGGCGTGCGCCAGCGCACACCGGCCGCCAGCCGCTCACTTGATGCGGAAAATCACATCCACCGTCTGCGACCAGCTCAGCAGGTCGTACGACAGGAAATCCTTGTCCGGCGACTGGGCGGCGGCCGAGCGCGTATCGCGGCGGAAATACGTATCGCCCGGCATCAGGCCGATCGACCCGGTCAGATTGCGCAGCTGGCCCGAGGTGATGGCCGTGACCGCGCCCGCCTTCTTGCCGAAGCCGGCCGCGATGGCGTCGGCGCGGCGCCGCGCATCCCTGACGGCGGCGGCGGTCAGTTCCTGCTCCGTCTGCTCACGGTCCTTGCGGCCGAAGGTGGTGGCCATGTGGTCGATATTCGGCATGTCCAGCAGGCCCTGCATGATGGCGCGCCACTTGCCGAGGTCGTTGACGGCGATATGCACCGAGCTGCGAATGTCATACGCCTGCGCGCCGGGCGCTTCGCCCGGTTCCGGCTTGCGCATCTCCTTGCGCATATTGTGGATCTCGGTGACGGCCTCGGGGTCGGCGCTGGCCAGCAAGGCGCGCACCTGCTCGGCCCGCGTGGCCACCAGCGCCACCGCCAGCGCCGGATCGGCGTCGTAGGCGCTGATGTCGAAATCGATCTCGCCCAGATCGGGCACAATCCGCTGCATCGCCTCACCGCTGGTGTGGATGAACGGATAATCCGGCAGATTGGAGGCGTGTACCGCCAGCGGCAACAAGGCAACAGCCAAAGCGAGCTTCTTGAACATGGTGTGATTCCGGAATGGTGGAAACCCTAGTATTCAGGAAGTATACATCTTTGTCTACTTGTAAAATTGGAAATCGCTCCCATTTGCGGTTTCAACAACACAACAGAGGGGAAATCATGCTGGCTCCAAAAGCGCCGCGTTCGGTATACGACCACCGGCCGGTGGCGGTGCAAGTCGTCAAACAGGAAAAAACCGGCGCGCTCGACAAGCACGTGCTGATCGTCGACCCTCCCGCCAAGAAACCGGCGCCACCCAAGGCCAAGTAGGTACAATGGCGGCTTGCCAATTTCACCGACTGCCGCCATGAGCCCGACCGCCCCCCTCACCGATGACGAATACGACCAACTCGACGACCTGCTGGCCGCCGTCGGCCCGCGGGCGCTGGACGTGGCCGGGCTGGAAGGCCTGCTGACGGCGCTGGTGGCCGGTCCGGTCGACGCGCCGGCGGCGGCCTGGTTGCCGCTAGTCTGGGGCGCTGGCGATAGCGCCGGCCGTGACGACGCGGTGGCGCTGATCGAACGTCACCACGCCTACATGCAAACCTGGCTGGAGAAAGATCCGGCCAGCTTCGAGCCGATCTACGAATGCGGCGGTAGCTGGACCGCCGAAGCCTGGTGCGCCGGCTTCCTGGCCGGCGTGCAGCTGAACCACGATGCCTGGGCGCCGCTGCGCGCCAGCCAGCCGGCCTTGCTGGCGCCGTTCCAGCCGCCGGTGAAAGCCGCCAAAGTGACGCCGGCCGTGGTGCAGATCAACGCCTTCTTCCACGCGCCGCAACCGAAAGTGGCCAAGGCCGGCCGCAACGATCCCTGCCCGTGCGGCAGCGGCCAGAAGTTCAAGAAATGCTGCGGCGCCTGAGCGTTATTTGCTGCTGATGATTTCTTTGAGCAGCACGAAGGTCTCGTGGTGGATGGCCGATTCGTTGGCCTTGAATTCCTGGTCGGCCTTGATGTAAGCCGGCTTTTTCAGCTCGGCCTGTTCGGCTGGCGTTGGCTTGGGCGCGCTTGGATACATCTGGGCGCTGCTGTTATAGGTATCGTGCAGCACTTTCTTACCGTAGCTGGACTGGTAGAACCTGGTCATCTCCAGCGCGGTGTCTTTGCTGAGGAGCTTGGCCACCGGCGTCGCCAGTCGCGTGTAGACAAATTCCGGCTGCAGGTTGATGACCTTGTCCATCACCTGCTTACGCTGCTCCGGCGACGCATACTTGCTCATGCCGGCCGTCATGCGCATCATTTTCTCGGCCTGCATCGAGGCCAGCAGGTCGTGCGCGGCCTTGACGTCGTCGGGGGTGGGATTAGGCGTAGCGGCGTGGGCGGCGCCGGCCAGCATGGTGGATATCAACAATGCGATAAGGGATTTCAAATTGGCTCCTTAATAATTTTTCGCATTGTAGCCTGAAAATAAAAAAGCCTCCTTGCGGAGGCTTTTTTACTGAATATTGGCGGAGAGGGTGGGATTCGAACCCACGGTAGGGTCGCCCCTACGCTTGATTTCGAGTCAAGTACATTCGACCACTCTGCCACCTCTCCTGGTGACGCATTTTTACTACTTTTTCTCACATCCAAACAAATGGCGGAGAGGGTGGGATTCGAACCCACGGTAGGGTCGCCCCTACGCTTGATTTCGAGTCAAGTACATTCGACCACTCTGCCACCTCTCCGTTTTTCCCACCTGCTGCTGCGAGAAGGCAAGATTATAGCAGGTGGTTGAGAAAATGGAAGGACTAAATTTATGCTTTTAAATGGGTCAGTCCACCCATGTACGGACGCAGCACGGCCGGGATTTCCACCGAGCCGTCAGCCTGCTGATAATTCTCCAGCACGGCGACCAGCGTGCGGCCCACGGCCAGGCCGGAACCGTTCAGCGTGTGCAGCAATTCCGGCTTGCCCTGGGCGTTGCGGAAACGCGCCTGCATGCGGCGCGCCTGGAACGCTTCGCAGTTCGACAGCGACGAAATCTCGCGGTAAGTATTCTGCGCCGGCAGCCACACTTCCAGGTCGTAGGTCTTGGTGGCGCCGAAGCCCATGTCGCCGGTGCACAGCGACATCACGCGGTACGGCAGGCCCAGGCGTTGCAGAATGGTTTCGGCGTGGCCGACCATGTCTTCCAGCGCCGCGTACGAATGGTCCGGATGCACCACCTGCACCATCTCGACCTTGTCGAACTGGTGCTGGCGGATCATGCCGCGGGTGTCGCGGCCGTAGCTGCCCGCTTCCGAGCGGAAGCATGGGGTGTGGGCGGTCATCTTCAGCGGCAGTGCTTCGGCCGCCAGGATCTCGTCGCGCACGATGTTGGTCAGCGACACTTCCGAGGTCGGGATCAGGTAGAAGGTCTCGCCCTCGCCTTCCGCGCCGCCTTTTTTCACCGAGAACAAATCGGCTTCAAACTTCGGCAGCTGGCCGGTGCCGCGCAGCGAATCGGCGTTGACCATGTACGGGGTGTAGCACTCGGTGTAACCGTGCTCGTCGGTGTGGGTGTTCAGCATGAACTGCGCCAGCGCGCGGTGCAGACGGGCGATGCCGCCTTTCATCACCGAGAAGCGCGAACCGGTCAGCTTGGTCGCGGTGTCGAAGTCCAGGCCCAGCGGCGCGCCGATGTCGACGTGGTCCTTGATCTCGAAATCGAAGCTGCGCGGCGTGCCAACCTTGCGCGCTTCCACGTTGCCGCTTTCATCCGTGCCGACCGGCACCGATTCGTGCGGCAGGTTCGGGATGGTTTGCAGGAAGTCGCCCAGCGTGGCCTGCAACTCGGACAGTTTTGCTTCATTGGCTTTCAGCTCGTCACCGAGGCCGGCGACTTCCGCCATCAGCGCCGAGGTGTCCTCGCCCTTGCCCTTCATCATGCCGATCAGCTTGGACTGCGAATTACGCTTGCCCTGCAGCTCTTCGGTGCGCAACTGGATCGCTTTGCGTTCCGCCTCGAGCGCGTTGAACGCGTCCACATCGAGCTGGAACTTGCGGGTCGCCAGGCGCGCGGCGACGGTAGCTATATCTTTACGGAGCAGTTGGATATCAATCATGGGAGCAAAGGCGTTTATAACGAAAACAACCATTGTACCAAGACGACGCCACTTGCTTGCGAGTTTTGCGCAGCCCGCCGGCTGCCGCCATTACAGCGCGGCTTTTTCGGCGGCGGTCAGGCGTTTGGCGGTGACAGTCACGGTTGGCATGGTGGCGGCTTTGTCGAGCACGACCACTTTGGCGACCGGAGCGGCGACCACGGCATCGTATTCGTCGGCGGCGGTGGCGAAGGTGGTGGCGCCGGCGATCACGGTAGCGGCGACGAAGATGATTTCCATGTTTTTAGCGATGTTCATGATGTGCTCCTTGGGGTGGTGGGTCAGTAAGTGCTGCGGTATGGTTGTACTGTACCTAAAGGCGTTATGGCCCGCCACGGGGATGCGATGAAGCGCAAAAAACAGCGTCTGAAATGCAAAAAGACGGCGCCGGCAGTGCGCCGCCTGCACCTCGCGCGCCGCCGCCGAGCCGCTGTAGGATTTCTCCTACGCAACTAATCGTGCGCCACAAGATGGGTGAAATTTGTACTATGTATTCAACAGTACATTCAATGAGGAGAAGAAATGAAGACCAATATCCTGACTCTTGCAGCAGCCAGCGCCGTCCTGCTGATCGCCACCGGTTGCTCGACCATGGGCGGCGGCGGCAAGGACGAACCAGCACCACCGGCCAATCCCAATTTCGCCGGCGAGATGAACAAGTTCAACGCCCAGTTCCCGAACGACAAAGCCACCAAGTACGAAGAAATCTCGCTGAACTATAACAATGCGCAGAAACTCGACGAGCGCGGCAACTGCCACGACATTTCCAAGCATCCGGTGGTGATCATCCTGACGCTGGACGCCTCGGGCAAAGTGACGCGCAGCACCACGGACGTCGAAGGCAAGAAAGCCGACTGCTTCCGCCAGGCCTACGCCTCGGCGCAGCTGCCGCCGCCGCCATTCGCGCCGTACCAGAAACCAATCCGCCTGCGTTAAGCCGAGCGCCGCCTGCTCAGGCGGCGTCCTCTTCCTGGTTTTCCTCGTCAACGGCTGGTTTTTCCAGCCAGCTGGTGACGACGTCATTGAAACGTTCCGGCTGGCGTATCATCGGCCAGTGATCGGTTTCCATCGCCACCACCTTGCAGCCTTCGCGCGCCGCCATGGTCTCGGTCCATTGCGGCGAATGGAACATGAACGGCTTGCGGGTGCCGTAGATGAACAGCATCGGCACTTTCGGCACAAACGGCACGAGCGAACTGTACGATCCGGCCGCACCGGCGGTCAGGATGTAATACGGGTAATCCATGCCGACGCTGATGTGCTCGCGCGGCGACGGCGCCCCCAGTACGCGCGCCATGGTGCGCGTCATCACCGTGCCGACCGGACCGCCGATGGCCCAGGCCAGCGCCAGCGTGCTTTGATAGCCGCTGACCATCAGCTTCTGGCCGACCGAACGCGAACGGATGGTGGCCTTCGATTGCGCGTCGCCGATATCGACGCCGATAATGGCCGACACCAGCGCCTTGTTGCGCATGTAGAACTCATAGCCAAACACGCAGCCCCAGTCGTGCAGCATCAGGATGACTTTTTCCTTGTTGTTGACGCTGTTCACAATGTGCAGCAGCACGCGCATCATCGCGTCCAGCGAATACGAGCGGCGCGGCCTGGTGATGTCGAAGCCCGGCAGCGTGAAGCGCACGCAGCGGTAGCGGTGGCGCAACTCGGCCACCTGCGCGTCCCAGACGCGGTAGGTATCGGGCCAGCCGTGGATCATCACGATGGTCTCGGCACCCTCGCCTTCAATATAAATGTCGACATCGTCGACCACCTTCTGCTGCATGCTATTCCTCTAATGCCCGAACCCTTGAATGTTATATCTTAACAACATTTCCCGCGCTCCGCATAGCAACTAGTAGCATACGATATCGAACTCGTTTTCTCCTGCATGCACACCCTTTTTCCCGGTAACGACGCACGCTCTAACGTTGTCAGGCAGGCGCATCCCCAAGGAAATTTCGCCCAATGCGCCATAATCGCAACGTAGCCACTTTCCCTCCGGATAAGTACCTTCGAGCGAATATTTTTGCGTCCACGACGTCTTGCCCCTCTTGCCATCCTCGCCCCGCAAAATGCCAAGACGGGCAGGCGGACCATCAGCGGCGGCGGCGCCGTGAAGATAGAGTGGCGAGCCGACAAAGCTCGTCCAGCCAGGCTGAGATTGAACCCGTACCGCAGCGGCGGGAAGTTCTTGAGGGCACTGATAATGGACGGGAGCGGCAAAAACTTGTGCTGCCGATACGTGCCAACCGGCTGCCGTCGCAATGAGAAATTTCTTCATGCCTTATTCAATCACGAAAAATGCATCGGCGTTGTCTGAAGGATTGATGAGTTGCCCCGCGCATCCCGCCCCTGGCGCCGAACGAAACGCTTGCCGATCTTCGGCTTGCCAGGCCATTGATCGAGGATATAAATTCCGTCCGACACCTGCCCCATATAAAACGCAGAATGATTGCCGTGGGCCTTGCCGGGCCACTTACCATCAACAAAATTGGCAATCGCTGTCCCCTGCGGCAAAGCGCGATTTCCCATTACGCTGGCACCTTGCCTCCAGCCACCAGTCCAGCCGGCTTTCGTATATGCCTTAATTAGCGTGACGCACTCTGCATTTCCAACCTTGTCCCTGCCTTCGAGCGACCGCACTTCCTTGTAAACGAACGACATATTCAACCTCGCATAGTAGATGAAAGTCTTGATCATCTACTCGCTGATGTTGCCGAACTTTGACAGGGGTCCAACATACGGATTGATGCAGCACAAGCCACCGAGCCGGCATAGGTAATCACCGCAAGGAGGAAGTTGGAGCTGGGTGTCCGAGCTCCGAGGCAACTGCATGGCACGTTGAGGTGGGCCGGCCCCAATGCAATTTTTCCTTAGCTTTTCCCGGCGTCCTTATCCAACTGTCGCAGGAACGCCAGCTTGTCGGCGACCTTGGCTTCCAGCCCGCGCGGCACCGGTTGATACCAGCCGGGCTCGCGCATGTCGTCGGGGAAGTAGGTTTCGCCGGCGGCGTAGGCGTGCGGCTCGTCGTGGGCGTAGCGGTAGTCGTGGCCGTAGCCCAGTTCCTTCATCAGCTTGGTCGGGGCGTTGCGCAGGTGCACCGGCACTTCGCGCGACTTGTCCTTGCGCACAAACGCCATGGCTTCGTTAAAGGCGTTGTAGCCAGCGTTGCTCTTGGCGGCGATGGCCAGATAGATCACCGCCTGCCCCAGCGCCAGTTCGCCTTCCGGCGAGCCGAGCCGCTCGAACGTGGTGGCGGCATCGTTGGCGATTTGCATCGCGCGCGGATCGGCCAGGCCGATGTCTTCCCACGCCATGCGGACGATGCGGCGCGACAGGTAGCGCGCATCGGCGCCGCCATCCAGCATGCGGCACAGCCAGTACAGCGCGGCGTCCGGATTCGAGCCGCGCACCGATTTGTGCAGGGCCGAGATCTGGTCGTAGAAATTGTCGCCGCCCTTGTCGAAGCGGCGCGCGTTCAAGGTCAGCGCGTTCTGGATGAACTCGGCGGTAATTTTGTTGGTCTTGGCGGCGTTGGCGGCGGTGCCAGTTACTTCCAGCAGATTGAGCAGGCGGCGGCCGTCGCCGTCGGCATAGCCGATCAGCGTGTCGATCGCCGCGTCCTCGAACTCCAGCTGGGTCAGCACCTTGTCGCGGGCGCGGTCGACCATCTGCCGCAGTTCGGCTTCGTCAAACGACTTCAGCACGTAGACCTGCGCGCGCGACAGCAAGGCCGAGTTGACCTCGAACGAAGGATTCTCCGTGGTGGCGCCGATCAGCGTCACCAGTCCGGATTCGGCATACGGCAGCAACGCGTCCTGCTGAGATTTATTGAAACGGTGGATTTCGTCGACAAACAGGATGGTGTGCTTGCCCATGTCCAGTTTGTGCTGCGCCTGCTCCATCGCGGCGCGGATATCCTTGACCCCCGAGAACACCGCCGACAAGGCGATGAATTCGCAGTCGTAGGCCTTGGCGGTCAGGCGCGCCAGCGTGGTCTTGCCGGTGCCCGGCGGCCCCCACAAAATCATCGAATGCGGCTGCCCCGAGTCGAACGCCAGACGCAGCGGCTTGCCCGGCCCCAGCAGGTGGCGCTGGCCGATGACCTCATCGAGCGTCTTGGGCCGCAGCGCTTCGGCCAGCGGCTGCCGTGGTTCGGTGGAAAATAAATCTGCCATGGTCTGAAATGGAAAAACGCCGCAGCGTCGCAGCTGCGGCGTTGGAATGCGATCGCTGAGGCTTAATTATTGAATACGTCGGCGCCCTTGGGCATGACGAATTTAAAACTGGTGGCACTCAGCGCAGGATTTTTTTCGATCTTGCTGAACTTCAGCACCGAGGTCTGGCCGAAGGAATCCTTCAGCTCCATCGCGGCCGGCAAGCCGTCCTTGAGGCCGATGGTGATTTGCTCGAAGCTGGTGTCCTTGGCTTTCGGCACGGCTTTCAGCCATTCCAGGCCGTCGCGGGTGCCACCCTCCGACAGCGTGAAGTTCTTTTCCAGGTCATTGCTGCCGAACAGGATGGCGGCCGGCGACGAGCCCAGCGCATCGCCCAGTTTCTTGGTGGTGACCTGGTTCAGATCCTTGTCGTAGATGAACATCTGGTCGCCATCGGCCTGCAACACCTGCTCGTACGGTTTCGAGTAAGTCCAGATGAACTTGCCGGGACGGGCAAACACAAACGTGCCGCTGGAATTCTTGTTGGCCTTCGGCGTGTCGCCGTTGGTGCCCTTTACCTGGGTCTGAACGAATTCGCCCTTGGCCGCCTTGGTCGACGAGACGAAGGACTTGAACTGTTCCAGCGCGCTGGCGCTGGCCACACTGGCCGCGCCGGCAAGCACCAGGCCGGCAGTCAGCACGGCCATCGATTTAAAACGCTTCATACGGTTTATCCTTTTTATTCTGCACTGGCAACCGGCACCAGAATCTCGCGGTTGCCGTTCGATTGCATCGGTGAGACGACGCCACTATTTTCCATTTGTTCCAGCAAGCGCGCCGCGCGGTTGTAGCCGATGCGCAAATGCCGCTGCACCAGCGAGATCGACGCCCGGCGATTCTTCAATACCACCTGTACCGCCTGATCGTACATCGGATCGGCCTCGCCGCCGCCTTCGCCCGGCGCCGCGCCATCGGCGCCGCCGCCCTCGCCTTCCAGCGTGCCGCCTTCGAGGATGCCGTCCACGTAGTCCGGCTCGCCGGTAGTCTTCAGGTGCTTGACCACCCGGTGCACCTCGTCATCCGACACAAACGCGCCGTGCACCCGCACCGGCAAACCGGTGCCAGGCGGCATATACAGCATGTCGCCCATACCCAGCAGCGCTTCCGCGCCCATCTGGTCGAGAATTGTGCGCGAGTCGATCTTGGACGACACCTGGAACGCGATACGGGTCGGAATATTCGCCTTGATCAAACCGGTAATCACGTCTACAGATGGGCGCTGCGTCGCCAGAATCAAGTGCAGGCCGGCCGCACGCGCCTTTTGCGCGATACGCGCGATCAGCTCTTCCACCTTCTTGCCGACCACCATCATCAGGTCGGCCAGCTCGTCGATGATGATGACGATGGTCGGCAGTTTCTCCAGCGGCTCAGGCGAATCCGGCGTCAGGCTGAACGGATTCGGAATATGTTCTTCGCGCTTCTTGGCCTCGGCGATCTTGGCGTTGTAGCCGGCCAGGTTGCGCACGCCCAGCTTGGACATCAGCTTGTAGCGGCGCTCCATCTCGTTGACCGCCCAGTTCAGCGCGTGGCCGGCCTGGCGCATGTCGGTCACCACCGGCGCCAGCAGGTGCGGAATGCCTTCGTACACCGACATCTCCAGCATCTTCGGATCGATCAGGATCATGCGCACGTCGCGCGGGTCGGACTTGTACAGCAGCGACAGGATGGTGGCGTTGATCCCCACCGATTTACCCGAACCGGTGGTACCGGCGACCAGCAAGTGCGGCATCTTGGCCAGGTCGGCCACCACCGGCTTGCCGGCGATGTCCTTGCCCAGCGCCACGGTCAGCGGCGACGGATTGTCGTGGTAGACCTTGGAACCGACGATCTCGCTCAGACGCACGATCTGGCGTTTCGGATTCGGCAGCTCCAGCGCCATGTAATTCTTGCCCGGGATAGTCTCGACCACGCGGATCGAGGTCAGCGACAGCGAACGCGCCAGGTCGCGCGCCAGGTTGACGATCTGGCTGCCCTTGACGCCGGTGGCCGGCTCGATCTCGTAGCGCGTCACCACCGGCCCCGGGTAGGCCGCCACCACCTTGGCGTCCACGCCAAAGTCGGACAGCTTCTTCTCGATCAGGCGGCTGGTGAATTCCAGCGTCTCGATGGAAATGGTTTCCTGTGTCTCCGCCGCCTCATCCAGCAGGGACAAGGCCGGCAAGGCGCCATCGCCGGTCGCCTGCGGCAGATCCTTGAACAGGCTGGCCTGACGCTCCTTCTCGACCCGCTCGGACTTGACCACGGTGACCACCTGCGGCTCGACCTTGATCGACGGCTCGGCCACCGGATGTTTCTCGACGTGCTTGGCGCGCTCGTGCACCACCACCTCCTCGCGCTTGACGGCCGCCACTTCGCCCTGCCGGCGGTCTTCGCGGTACTGGTAGCGCTGGATGAACCAGTCAATGGCGTTCTCGACGGCGCCGCCGATACGCTCGGCCACCGCCAGCCACGACACATGGAAGAACAGGCTGAAGCCCAGGCCGAACAGCAGCAACAGCAGCAAGGTGGCGCCGGTGAAGCCGAACGCCACATGCGCCGAATGCCCGATCAGCTCGCCCAGCACACCGCCCGAGGTGCGCGGCAGCTGCGCATGGCTGGTCAGCGTGCGCAGGCGCAAAAACTCCAGCCCGACACTGCCGATGAACAGCAGCGCGAAGCCGATCCAGCGGATCAGGCCCTCCTGCGCGTGTTCCGGCTCCGGTTCGGTCGACAGCACATATTTATGGGTCAGCCGGCGATAGCCCTTCCACACAAGCCGCAACATGCAGAATGCCCACCACCAGGCGGAAATGCCGAAGATATAGAGCAGCAGGTCGGACAGCCAGGCGCCGGCACGGCCGCCCACATTGGCGACTTTCGGCACCAGCGTCTCATGCGACCAGCCGGGATCGGTCTTGTTGTAGGTGGCCAGGATCAGCACGAAATACAGGCCCAGCACGGCCAGCGCCAGCCAGCGCGCCTCCGACAGCAGCCGCACCAGCCGGTTCGGCAGGGGCTGGCGTTCGGTAGGCGTGCGGGTGTAGCCGGACGATGAGGAAGCGGCGGCTGCGGCGGTGCGCGGCGTGCGTTCCTGAACTTTTTTACTGCTCATAGGTATTAAGGTGTTGCAACGTTGGCGGTCAGGAAATATTCCTATAGCGGTATTCTAAGGCATAAGAGCAACAACCGCCCCCACGATTCATCCTGATTCCCTGCTTGCACTATAATCTTGTATTGCTTGCGCAATTGCAATAGCGGCATGCCCTTGCCGCCCTTGTTCGCGCCCCCACATTCGGATTAATCCAACATAATTTAAGAAGCCTGCCATGACCACTCCTAAACACGCGCGCGTATTGATCCTCGGCTCCGGCCCTGCCGGCTACAGCGCAGCCATTTACGCAGCCCGCGCCAACCTGAACCCGATGCTGGTGACCGGCGTTGAGCAAGGCGGCCAGCTGATGACCACCACCGACGTGGAAAACTGGCCAGCCGACCCGATGGGCGTGACCGGTCCGGACCTGATGCAGCGTTTCCTGCAGCACGCCGAGCGCTTCAACACGCAAATCGTGTTTGACCACATCCATACCGTGAAGTTGCAGGAAAAGCCGATTCGCCTGATCGGCGACAGCCATGAATACACCTGCGATTCGCTGATCATCGCCACCGGCGCCTCGGCCCAGTACCTCGGTCTGCCGTCGGAGCAGGAATTCATGGGCAAAGGCGTGTCGGCCTGCGCCACCTGCGACGGCTTCTTCTACCGCAACCAGGACGTGGCGGTGATCGGCGGCGGCAACACCGCGGTCGAGGAAGCGCTGTACCTGTCGAACATCGCCAAGAAAGTCACGCTGGTGCACCGCCGCGACAAGTTCCGTGCCGAAGCCATCCTGATCGACCGCCTGAACGCCAAGGTCGCCGAAGGCAAGGTCGAGATCAAGTACAACCACACGCTGCAGGAAGTGCTGGGCAATGAAGGCGGCGTCACCGGCGTCAAGCTGCAATCGACCGAGACCGGCGCCGTCACCGACGTCACCGTGCACGGCCTGTTCGTGGCGATCGGCCACAAGCCGAACACCGGCATCTTCGAAGGCCAGCTGGACATGCACAACGGCTACATCAAGACCAAAACCGGCAGCGAAGGCATGGCCACCGCCACCAGCGTACCGGGCGTGTTTGCCGCCGGCGACGTGCAGGACCACATCTACCGCCAGGCGATCACCAGCGCCGGCACCGGTTGCATGGCCGCACTGGATGCCCAGCGTTACCTGGAAGGCCAGGAGTAATCCGTGGGCCTGAAAGACTTCGCCGACCTCAAATCCTTGAGCAAACAGCTCAAGGAGCAGGCCGAAACGCGCGCCGTCAAGGAGGCGGAGCGCGTCCAGCAGCAGAAGAAACAAGTGGTGGAAGCCAACCTGTTCCAGACCGCGCTGGGCGGCGTCAAGCGCATGCCGGTGTCGGACCGCTATGTGCCGCCGTCGGTGCCCAAGGGTGTCGGCGCAGCGGCCACGACAGCCCCCGCCCGCAAGCTGACGCAGGCGGAAGACGACGCGGCGGTGTTGAAGGAATCGTTGTCGGACCTGTTTGAAGTCGACCATTATCTGGAAGACGATCCGGCGCTGAATTATTCGGCGCCGGGCGTGGGTCCGGATGTAATGAAGAAGCTGCGCAAGGGCCACTGGCCGGTGCAGGACGAGCTGGACCTGCACGGCATGAACCGCGACCAGGCGCGCGATGCGCTGGGCGCGTTCCTGAGCAAAGCCGGGCTACGCAACCAGCGCTGCGTGTGCGTCATCCACGGACGCGGCTTCGGCTCGCGCGGCCAGGAGCCGGTACTGAAATCGATGGTGCACAGCTGGCTGGTGCAAAAAGGCGTGGTGGCGTTCTGCCAGGCGCGCAATCACGAAGGTGGCGAAGGCGCGTTGATCGTGCTGCTGCGCGCCGCCCTGCAACCTCAGCGCTAAACCCGCACTGCGCTCCGCCGCGGGGTCTGACCCCGTACGGGTCAGACCCCTCTTCCCGGTGTGCGGGTTAGCTCTCTAGTCCGCCTGCCAGTGCGCGCCGTGCAGCGCCAGCCAGTCCAGTGATCCAATCCTGATGTGCATTCAGCATCGGATTCGGCGTGGTGACAGCCAGCTCGCGGGCTGGCTGGCCATTTTGCGTTTCCTGCGTCAGGATCCGCACGCGGCCGCCCGGCAAGTCTTCGAACAGCCAGGCGTGATGCACATCCAGCCGCCCAGCGGCGTCGCCCTCCACCCATCCATGCCACGCCACGCGTGCCGCCTGACCAGGCGCCGGCGGCACATACTCGACCACTTCCGCCTCGACCGCGAAGCCGAACGTGGTGAAGCGGAAGCGCGCGCCGGCGCTCAGCGTCGGGCCGCTGCCATCGTGGAAGCAGATCTCCGACGCGTTGCTGTAATAGCCAGGCCATGCGTCGGTGTTATCCAGTTGCGCCCAGACGTCGGCGGCGCTGAGGCCCGCCACGGTGATTTCATTCGATACGTAGTTGTCGGTGGTGCCGGGCAGATATGCCGCCGGCCAGATAATGTCGCTCATAAGGGCTCCCTGAAAAGCCCAATGATGCGACCTGGCGTAGAATAAATCCAATCGATCTTTTTTATTTTAAACATCATGCCAGCTGATATCAGGACCTTCGACTTCAACTTGCTCAAGGCGCTCGACGCCCTGCTCGACGAGCGCAGCGTGACCGGCGCCGCCGAGCGGCTGTCGCTGACTCAGCCGGCGGTCAGCGGCATCCTGACCCGCCTGCGCGACCACTTCGACGATCCGCTGTTCGTGCGCGCCCAGCGCGGCATGGTGCCCACCACCCGCGCGCTGGCCCTGGCCGGTCCGGTTAAACAGCTGCTGGCCGAGGTCGAAGGCATGTTGCGGCCGCAAGGCTTCAACCCCGCCACCGCCGAGCTGACGCTGACCATCGCCGCCACCGACTACGCGCTGCGCGCCGTGATGGTGCCCTTCCTGTCGGCGCTGCGCCGGCAGGCGCCCGGCATCCGCGTCGCGGTGCAGCCAGTGCACGACAGCCTGCTCACGCAGCTGGAGCGTGGCGACGTCGACCTGGCGCTGATCACACCGGAAACCGCCACGCCTGAGCTGCACACACGCTTCCTTTTCGACGAGCGCTACGTCTGCGTGCTGCGCGCCGACCACCCGGATGCGCAAGGCCCGCTGACGCTGGACCAGTTCTGCGCGCTGGACCACGCGCTGGTCTCGTACAGCGGCAACCCTTTCGCCGGCGCCACCGACACGGCATTGGCCGCCATGGGCCGCGCGCGCCGCGTCACCCTGTCGGTGACCAGCTTCCTGGTGCTGCAAGACTTCTTGCGCGTGAGCGACCTGATCGCCGTGGTGCCGCACAAGCTGGCGGTGCTGACCGATGGCCTGGCACTGCTGGAACCGCCGCTGGAGATCGCAGGCTTCCGCAAGATCGCCGCCTGGCACCAGCGCACCGAGCGCGATCCGGCGCGCAGCTGGGTGCGCGAACTGTTGTTTGACACGTGTCGTACGTTGATATGATGCAACAGCCCTACCGCGCTTGAGGCGGCCATGTTAGCCTATGTGCATTGCAACCTTGTCCATACGCCTACATGAAGCACGTCCCGGTTCACGTCTCGCTGATCACCATCATTGAAATCATGGCGATCCTGGTTGGCGCGCTATCTGGATTCGTGGAGGCGCGCCGCAAGCGCATGGACATCGTCGGCGTCTTCACCGTGGCCTTCATCGCCGCATTCGGCGGCGGCACGCTGCGCGACATCCTGCTCGACAAGCGGCCGCTGTTCTGGGTCATGCACCAGGAATACGTGATCCTGATCTTCGTGCTGACACTGGTGGCGACGCCGCTGATGCGCACCGTCAAGCAGATCATTTCGGAACGGGTGATTGTGGTGGCCGACGCGGTCGGTCTCGGCCTGTTTGCCGTGGCCGGCGTGGCGCAGGCGCAGGCGGCCCACATGCCGATCTTCATCGCCTCGATGATGGGCGTGATCACCGGCATTTTCGGCGGCGTGTTGCGCGACATCGTCTGCAACGAAGTGCCAATGGTGCTGCGTGACGGCAAGCCTTACGCCATCTGTGCCTTCTTCGGCACCTGGCTCTACATCGGCCTGCAATACGCCGACCTGGTGTCCGACGACGCCGCGCTGTGGACCAGCGCGGCGTTCATCGCGATTCTGCGGCTGGTGACCTGGAAGTTCGACCTGCACCTCCGTAGCCACCATTAATTCCGCTTAGAACGAGTACTGCGCCAGCAAGGTGTAACGCGGCCCGCTCATGAACACCTGGCGGGTGAAGTCACCCGAGTGCTGCTGCATGATCTGGCGCGTGTACGCATTGCCCAGGTTGGTGCCTTCCAGGCCGACGCGGAACTTGTCCGTGAAGTCATAGAAGATCGAAGCATCCACCTGACCATACGCCGCCTGGTACAACGGCAGACCGAAGGCCTGGTCGTTGTTGGTGGTCGGGATCAGGAATGAGCTGGCGGTCGGGTTCGTGTTCAGGCCGTTGTTGCCACGGCTGCCCCACTGGTTCACACCCAGCAGGTAACGCGAACGCCAGTTGTAGGCCACGCGCAGCGACAGGCCGTGCTGCTCGTACATCAGCGCCAGGTTGACCGTGTGACGCGACAGGCCCGGCAGCGGAGTCTTGCCGAACGCGCGCGCGTCGGTATCGCAACCGTTGATGCTGAGGTTGAAGTTGGACGACGCATCGTTACCCGAGCACCATGCTTCGTACACCGGATCTTTCAGCGTGCGTTCGCTTTCCACGTAGGTCCAGCTGGCCTGGGTGCCGATGCCACGCAGCCAGTCCGGCACGAAGTCGTAGTACTGCTGGTGGGCGATCTCGAAACCGCGGGCAAAGCCCTTGGCGCCGTTGACCGGACCGGTCACCACGAAGGTCTGCTGCTTGCCGGTCACATCGTTCGCCGTGTACGCATAGTTCTTGGTGACGATGATGTCCTTGAGGTCCTTGTTGAACAGCGAGAACGTCAGCGAACCGGCCTTGGCGAAGTACCATTCGGCGGTCAGGTCGACGTTGGTCGAAGTGATCGGCTTCAGCAGCGGATTGCCGTCGCTGGTGCCGGTCAGGCTGGTGCCGTTGAACGCCACGCCGGTGGTGTTGCCGGCGGCGTCGCGGGTGACCGTCTGCAGATGGGTGCCGCTCAGCGTGGTCTGCACCTGCAGCTGGTTGAAGTCCGGACGCGACATCGCTTTCGCCGCCGCAAAGCGGAATTGCAGTTCGTTGCTGGCCTTCATGCGCAGATTCAGGCTCGGCAGCCAGTTGCCGTAGGAATTCTTGAACGACTGCGCTTCCGCGAACGGCGCGATGTTGATCAGCTTATCCAGACCGGTAACGTTGACGCCGGTGCCCACCGATGGCGTGGACGGCGGCGTGTAGGCGACGTAACCGCTGCCGGCGCCCTGCGTGCGCACGTAGCGGATACCGACGTTACCGTCGATCGGGAACTTCAGGTCATCCCAGCCGAAGCGCAGCTGCGTATAGGCGGCGCGGGTCTTCTCGGTCTGCGTGTTGGTGGCGGCCGGGTCGTTGAACGTGGCCGGTTTCCACGGATCACAGGTCGAGCCTTGCTCCGCGCACAGCACGTCGTGGTACGCGTGGATCTTGCTCCACTGGTCGGGGAAACCACGCACCGTGGCCGAGTCGGCAAACAGCATGGGCGGCAGGTTGTATTTGCCGCCGAAGAAGTTGTCGATCTTCTGCAACGACGCACCGCCGGCGAAGCGCGGATCGTCCAGACGGGCCACGCCGGGAATCTGCCAGCCTTCCATCCACGGGAAGGTGATGGCCTGCCAGTTGTAGAACTTCTGCGCCTTGTTGTTGTCGCCTTCGCGATTGGCCAGGCGCACGCCGAAGCGGATGTCGCGCAGCACCGGATCGTCGAACGAATACTTGACGTCCGATTTCCAGGCTTTCTGGGTGGCCGTGGCGCGGTCCAGCGCCTCCTGGGTGTAGGCCCAGTAGTAGTTGTGCGCGTTGGCCATGTAGGCTTCCGAGCCGAGACCGATCTGTGGCACCTTGCCGGTCATGTCCATGGTCTGGTTCGGCAGGATGAAGCCGGTCGAGACGTCGGCGTCGAAGCCCTCGGTGGTCGAGCGCACGTGCTGGAAGTCATTGGTCCAGGTCAGGTCCGGCGACACGCGCCACTGCACGTTCAGCGAGATGTCGCGGGTGCTCGATTCACGCGTGTTGATGCGCTGCGAGCTGTTGAACGGCGAACCGCCATAGGTCGGATTCGAGATGGTGCCGCTCTGGAATGCGCCATTGCTGTCGAATACCGAATTGGCGCTGGCAACCTGCTGATACCACTTGTCCTCGGACGACGCTACCACGTGCTCGTCCAGGTCTTCCTTGTAGCGGGTCTTGAAGTAGGTCAGGCCGGCGGTCAGGTCCTTGTTCGGCTTCCATTGGAAGGCCGCGTAATCGCCGCGGCGGGTGCGGTCGAATTCCTGCGAGCGGTAGCCGACGCCCAGCGGTATCCATTGCGTCTTGTTGCGGTCGTACAGCGCAGGATCGGTCGAGTTCACGTGCGGGAAATACGGGTCGACGCCGACGCCGTCCGAGCGGCTCGGGCTCTTGGCATGGGCGAAGTCGATCAGCGCGCCGATCTCGCCGATGTCGGTCTGCCAGCGGTTCGACAGCAGCACGGTGGCGGTTGGCGATGGTTTGCCCTGGCGCAGCGTCGAATACGATTCCGACACCCCTACCGTACCCTTGAAGCCCTTGAAGTCGAACGGCATGGCGGTACGCAGATTGACCAGGCCGGCGACAGCGCCTTCCACTTGTTCCGCCGACGGATTCTTGTAGACATCCACGCCGGCCATCAGTTCCGGCGCCACGTCGGAGAAGCCGAGCGAGCGGCCGCCACCGGCCGAGAACGCGTCGCGGCCGTTGATTTCCGAGCGCACGTAGGTCAGGCCGCGCACCGAGACGCCGGAACCTTCCACCGATTGGCGGTTCGGGTCGCCCGCCATATTGCGGTCGATGGTGACGCCGGCGATACGCTGCAGCACTTCGGTGACCGACCGGTCCGGCAGCTTGCCGATGTCTTCGGCGACGATCGAGTCGACCACCTCGTCGGAATCCTGTTTGAGTTTTTGGGCGGATTGCAGGGCGGCGCGCTGGCCGCTGACCACCACCACCGGTCCGACGCTTGGGGTATCCGCAGTTTGCGCCCATGCCGGCACGGCGTGCAGCACAACCACCTGCGCGACCGCAGCGGCGATCGCAGTTTTCTGTAATTTATTCATTTTGTCTCTCTCCCTCTTGTAGGTTTTTTGTGATTCACTTGACGCCAATAATCGTTGAAAGGTTTATGCCTCCCTCAGTTTGTGATTGCTTGCCGCGCTCGCCGCCTGGCCGGCGACATACGCGCCGTGATCCGGCATGCGCGCGACGGCCTGCGTGATCAGGTCGCGCAATTCGGCGAAGTGGCCGTGCACCGCGCGAATGTCGACGCGCTCCGCCAGCGGGTCATGGCGCTTCGGCATCGCGCCCAGGCCCATCATCATCGCCACGAACGACGGTTCGGCGAAGCCGGCGCGGTCGAGGATGGCCACCCGTCCGGTCTCGCGGAACAGTTCGATCTGGTGGCGCAGCGAATCCGGGATCGCCATGTCGGCGCAGTAGCGCCAGAAATCCGAATCGTTACGCTTGGTCAGCTTGTAGTGCAGCACGATGAAGTCGCGCACCGATTCGTAGCGGCCGCCCATCACGCGGTTGAATTCGTTGGCCAGCGCCGGGCTGCAATCGCGCTCCGGGAACAGTTCCACCAGCTTGCCGACCGCCGTTTCGATCAGGTTGATGCTGGTCGATTCCAGCGGCTCGATGAAGCCAGCCGACAGCCCAATCGCCACCACATTCTTGACCCACGACTGGCGGCGGCGGCCGGTGACGAAGCGCAGCTGGCGCGGCTCGTCCAGCGCGGCGCCGTCGAGACCGTCGAGCAGCACCTGGCGTGCGCGCGCGTCGCTGGTAAAGCCGTTGCTGTACACATAGCCGTTGCCGGTGCGGTGCTGCAGCGGAATGCGCCACAGCCAGCCGGCCTCCTTGGCGGTCGAACGGGTGTACGGCGTCAGCTGTTCCACCGACGCGCATGGCACCGCCTGCGCGCTGTTGCACGGCAGGTATTCGCTCCAGTCCTCGTAGCCGGCCTTCAGCGCGCCTTCGATCAGCAGACCGCGAAAGCCCGAGCAGTCGATGAACAGGTCGCCTTCGAGGCGGCGGCCGTCAGCCAGCTTGACGGCGGTGACGAAGCCGCTTTCCGGATGCTGCTCGACGTCAACAATCATGCCTTCGACGCGCTCGACGCCGCGGGTGACCGCGTAGTCGCGCAGATAGGCGGCGTACAGGCTGGCGTCAAAATGGAAGCCGTAGGAATAGGCGTCGGTCATGCCCGGCGTCTGCTCGTTCGGCGGCGTGAACTTGCCGTGACGCGCCATGACCGAGGCCACCGACCAGTTCTCGATGTCCGGCATGCTGTTGAACGCCTGCGCCAGGCGCAGCCAATGCTGGTGCGCGCCGATGCCCGCCAGCGGCGGACCGAAATCGCCGAACGGATGGAAGAAACGGTTGCCGATGTGGCCCCAGTCCTTGAATTCAATGCCCAGCTTGTAGCTGGCCTGGGTCCTGGCGATAAAGTCGTCTGCATCCAGCCCCAGCGCCGCATTGTAGGCGCGGATGGTCGGCAGGGTCGCCTCGCCGACGCCGATGGTACCGATTTCAGGCGACTCCACCAGCGTCACCGCGCACGGCTGGGTGGGATGGCGCAACAGGCGCTGCGCCAGCGGCGCGGCCGTCATCCAGCCGGCGGTGCCGCCGCCGACGATGACAATCCTGCGAATCGGGCCGCCATGCACGTCATTGCTGCTCATTTCATCTCCTTAAAATGGGCAAGCTATGACAACGTTTTCATTTGTGCGCGAATAAGCGGCGGTGTAGTGTCCCGGAGCCGGGACAAGTGGGGGCACGGCCATGGCAGCGGCCGTCATCTGTTGCGTGATCAAAGTATGTCTCCCTCATTTTTTTATCCGGCCTCGCGTGCCGGTGTATGCAAGCTAACATTAATGCGATGACCGAACAAATAGTTCCAGATTCAGTGTCGCTGTTTAACCTCACTCGCTAAACAAGAGGTAACAAGGGGAAATTCTTAGAAAACGCTGTCAACGTAGATTTTATTTTGCCACTGACTCAATTGGCAAAATTGGGGAGCGCTTCCACATCGGCAATAAGTGGCAAAAAAAATGCCGGCTAAGCCGGCATTTCAAATGAAGTGGAAAGCGTTTTACACGGCGTCCGGTCCCGTCTCGCCGGTACGGATGCGGATCACCTGCTCCACGTTTTGCACAAAGATTTTGCCGTCGCCGATCTTGCCGGTGCGGGCCGCCTTGATGATAGCGTCCACCACCTGTTCGGCCACGCCGTCATCGACCACCACTTCGACCTTCACTTTCGGCAGGAAGTCGACCACGTATTCGGCGCCGCGATACAGTTCGGTATGGCCCTTCTGGCGGCCAAAGCCTTTCACCTCGGTGACGGTCAAACCGGTAACGTTGACCTCAGCCAGTGCCTCACGCACCTCGTCCAGCTTGAACGGCTTGATCACTGCGGTAATCTGTTTCATGACTTCTCCTTATATCCAAATCGAAAATCCGGGCAGCAGACTGCATGCTTTGATTGTATTGTAATCGACCCTCGCGTGCTGTCCATGTACATAAGCTTATTCTTTACACATGCACCGGAATGGCGCGTAGTTCTTCCATCCAAACAACGCTTTGCGCATCGCTCGGCGCCCGCCAATCGCCGCGCGGCGACAGCGAACCGCCGCTGCCCACCTTCGGTGCATTCGGCACGCAGCTGCGCTTGAACTGGCTGGTGCGGAAGAAGCGGTCGAGGAAGATGCCGAGATTCTTCGCAATCGCGGCCAGGTCGTACTGGTTGCGCGTGACGTGCTCGCCATCCGGCCAGCGGCCCTGCTCCTTGTCCTTCCACGCTGTATGCGACAGGAACGCCACCTTGGACGGGTTGAAGCCGAAGCGCAGCACGTAGTACAGGTTGAAGTCTTGCAGCTCGTACGGGCCGATGGTGCTTTCCGTGCGCTGCTCCGGCTGGCCGCCGGCGGCGCCGGGCACCAGCTCGGGACTGATCTCGGTGCCGAGGATGTCGAGCAGTACTTGCGCGTCGTTGCGGCCGATCACGCCGGACTCGGCCACCCAGCGCACCAGGTGCGAGATCAGCGTCTTCGGCACACTGGCGTTGACGTTGTAGTGCGACATATGATCGCCCACGCCGTAGGTGCACCAGCCTAATGCCAGTTCGCTCAGGTCGCCGGTGCCGATCACCAGCCCGCCGTGGTGGTTCGCCAGGCGGAACAAGTGGTTGGTGCGCTCGCCGGCCTGGACGTTTTCAAACGTGATGTCGTACTGTTCCTTGCCCTCCGAGTACGGGTGGTTCAGATCCTTCAGCATCTGAATACAGCTTGGGCGGATATCGATTTCCTGCGCCGTGCAGCCGACCAGCTTCATCAGCGCATGCGCCTGCTTCAGCGTGCGTTCGCTGGTGGCGAAGCCGGGCATGGTGTAGGCCAGGATGTTGGTGCGCGGCAGTTTCAGCTTGTCCATCACGCGCGCGCAGACCAGCAGCGCGTGGGTCGAATCGAGACCGCCGGAAATGCCGATCACCACTTTCTTAAGACCGCTGGTGGTCAGGCGCTGGGCCAGCGCCTGCACCTGGATGTGGTAGACCTCGTTGCAGCGCTCGTCGCGGCGGCGCGCGTCGGCCGGCACATACGGGAAGCGTTCGATGCAGCGCTTCAGCGCCAGCGGCTGGTCGTGTTCGAGTTCTAGCGGGAAGAACACGGTGCGAAACTTGCCGACCTCCGCCGCGTGGCGCTGCACTGATTGCGCGAACGTGTTCATGCGCATGCGTTCGCGCGACAGGCGCTCGAGGTCGATATCGGCAAAGGTCAGCGACGGTTCGTCGACAAAGCGCTTGGCTTCGTTCAGCAGTTCGCCGTTCTCGAAAATCACGCCCTGCCCGTCCCACGCCATGTCGGTGCTGGACTCGCCGCCGCCGGCCGAGGTGTACAGATAAGCGGCGATGCAGCGCGCCGATTGCTGGCCGACCAGCTGGTTGCGGTAGTTGGCCTTGCCCACCAGCGCATTCGACGCCGACAGGTTGACCAGCACGGTAGCGCCGGCCAGCGCCGCGAACGACGACGGCGGCACCGGCACCCAGACGTCCTCGCAAATCTCGACGTGGAATTTGAGCAGCGGCAGGTCGGCCACTTCAAACAGCAGGCCCGAGCCGAACTGCACGCGCTCGCCCAGCAGGTCGATCTCGGTGGCGACCGCGTAATCGCCGCTGCTGAACTGGCGCGCCTCGTAAAACTCGCCGTAGTTGGGCAGATAGCTTTTCGGCACCACGCCCTGGATCTGGCCGTTGGCGATCACCACCGCGCAGTTGTACAACTGATGTTCCACCCGCAGCGGCGCGCCGACCAC
The DNA here is from genome assembly GCF_012849375.1 of Duganella dendranthematis. Lineage (NCBI taxonomy): Bacteria > Pseudomonadati > Pseudomonadota > Betaproteobacteria > Burkholderiales > Oxalobacteraceae > Duganella > Duganella dendranthematis. The sequence continues at coordinate 4,613,146 of NZ_CP051684.1, read as the reverse complement.
CACCGCCATCTTCCAGTCGGTGGACGCGTCAAGAATCGCCGCCAGGCCATCGAGCACGCCGTCCAGCAAGGCGCGCTGATGGAACAGGTCGTCGCAGGTATAGGCGGCCAGACCCAGCTCGGGGAAGGCCACCAGCGCGGCGCCTTGGGCGGCGGCCTGTTCCGCCAGCGCGATGGTCTGTTCGGCGTTGTAGGCCGGATCGGCAATGCGGCACACCGGCGCGGCTACCGCGACGCGGGCAAAATCGTGGGTGTACAGATTGAAGAAATTCGAAGCCATGTTGGGTCTTTCGCGTACGCAAAATCCGATTATCGCACGGGCAAAGCGCGCCCGCATGCGCTAGACTGGCACATCAACGTGGAAGGAGATAGTGTGGCAGAAGCAGAGTTTACGATCATCGACTCATTGGCGGAGGTCGACCCGGCGCAGTGGCAGGCGCTGGCGGGCGACAATCCCACGCTGAGCTACACTTTCCTGCACGCGCTGCACGAAACGCAATGCGCCTCGGACCGCACCGGCTGGTCGCCGCGCTACCTGGTGCTGCACCGGGACGGCGTGCTGCAGGCCGCCATGCCGCTCTATCTGAAGGAGCACAGCCGCGGCGAATACGTATTCGACCATGCCTGGGCCGACGCCTTCCACCGCAACGGCATCCCCTACTATCCGAAACTGCTGTCGGCGGTGCCGTTCACGCCGGTGACCGGCAGCCGGCTGCTGGCCCACACGGCGCAAGACCGCCAACTGCTGGCGCGCGCCGCACTGCAACTGGCGCAGCAGCTGGATACCTCGTCGCTGCACATCTTGTTCCCCGACCAGCAGGACAAGCAGGCGCTGGCCGATGCCGGCTACATGCTGCGTGAAGGCGTGCAGTTCCACTGGGAGAACCAGGACTACGCCGACTTCGACGCCTTCCTCGCCACCATGAAAATGGACAAGCGCAAAAAACTGCGCCAGGACCGCCGCCGCGTGCAGGACGCCGGCATCCATTTCGAGCACCTGGCCGGCCGCGCCATCACCGACGAGGTGCTGCGTTTCTTCTACCAGTGCTATGTATCGACCTACCAGGCGCACTTCTCCAAGCCGTATCTGTCGCTGGCCTTCTTCCAGCGCCTGCTGGCGGAAACGCCTGACAGCTTGATGATCGTGCTGGCCAGGCGCGGCGAGCAACCAGTGGCGGTGGCGCTGAACCTGGTCGGCGGTAACATCATGTACGGCCGCTACTGGGGCACGCAGGAATTCGTCTCCGGCCTGCATTTCGAAACCTGCTACGTGCAGTCGATCGACTACTGTATCCAGCACGGCATCGCCCGCTTTGAGGGCGGCGCGCAAGGCGTGCACAAGATGTCGCGCGGCCTGGTGCCAACGCCGACCTGGTCGGCGCATTGGGTGGCCGACCGCCGTTTCGCCGACGCCATCGCCGATTTCCTGGCCCAGGAAACCGCCGCCATGAACGACTACATCGACGAGTTGTCCGAGCACATTCCCTTCAAAGCCGCCGACGACTGACGGCGCTGGCGCGCTCCCGTCGAGGGCGGCACACGGCCTTAATTGATACCATTGGTTGAAAATGAATGCGATCATTCATGACTACCGCCACTGCAATCGGACGCCCATACTGTGTTCATCAACTAACCACTTCCAAGAGGAACACATCATGAGCACCAATCTGAACGGTAAAGTCGCTTTCATCAACGGTGGTTCGCGTGGCATCGGTGCCGCGAGCGCCCGCCGCCTGGCACGTGAAGGCGCAACGGTAGCAATCGGTTACGCCGCGTCCGCCAGCGCCGCCGAAGCACTGGTTGCAGAAATCGAAGCCGCAGGCGGCAACGCCATCGCCGTCAAGGCCGACGCCACCGATGCGGCCGCACTGACTCAGGCCATCGACGGCGTCGCCGCCCGCTTCGGCCGCCTGGACATCCTGCTGAACAGCGCCGGCGTGCTGCTGATGGGGCCAGTGGACCAGTTCTCGCTGGAAGACTTCGACAAAACCGTGGCGGTCAATGTGCGCGCCGTGTTCGTGGCCAGCAAAGCCGCCGCCGCGCACATGACTGACGGCGGCCGCATCATCAACATCGGCAGCACCAACGCCCAGCGCATGCCATTCGCCGGCGGCGCAGCGTATGCCATGAGCAAGTCCGCTCTGACCGGCCTGGTCAAAGGCATGGCGCGTGACCTCGGCAGCCGTGGCATCACCGTCAACAACGTCGCGCCCGGTCCTGTCGACACGGAAATGAACCCGGCTACTGGCGATTTCGCCGCCACCATGCACGGTCTGATGGCGATTCCACGCCACGGCCACGCCGACGAAATCGCCGCCATGGTGGCCTACCTGGCCAGTCCGGAAGCCGCCTTCGTCACCGGCGCCGACCTGCTGATCGACGGCGGCTTCGCCGCCTGATCCCAGGGAGCCCATCATGACCTCACAAAATCGCCTTACTTTTATTGTGCACCTGCCGGCCAAGCCGGAACGCTACGCCGAGCTGGAAGCCGGCGTGCGCCAGGTGCTGACGGATATGTCGCGCGAGCCGGACTTTCTGAATTGCACGCTGCATCGCTCGCAGAACGATCCCAACACACTGGTGGTGTACGAAACCTGGAGCTGCGACCGCGAGTACTTCCTGCAGCACCACCTGCCCCGCCACTATCGCGCCGAGTTCGAACGCGAACTGCCTGGCCGCCTGGCCGCCGAACGCCGCATCGAATTCCTGGACGAGGTCAGCCCGCCTCTACGACTTTCGGCAGAGAAGTTACCCCCCGCATCAGGCGTAACAACATTGGCGGCTGCGTTCTATGCTGGTGGATCACCAATCACATCAGGAGTAGCAAAATGACCAAAGCAATCGTCGCCGTGGTGTACCACTCGGGCTATGGCCACACCGCGCGCCAGGCCGAAGCAGTCAGCGCCGGCGCCGCCCGGGTCGAAGGCGTGACGGCCCGTCTGTATCCGGTCGATGGCGCCGAGGCGCCGTGGGCGGAACTGGAACAGGCCGACGCCATCATCTTCGGCGCGCCGACCTACATGGGCGGTCCGTCGGCGCAATTCAAAGCGTTCCAGGACGCCACCTCGCGCGCCGTGTACGCGGCCGGCGGCACCTGGCGCAACAAGCTGGCGGCCGGCTTCACCAACTCGGCCTCGCGCTCCGGCGACAAGCTGGCCAGCCTGCAGCAGATCGCCATCTTCGCCGCCCAGCACGGCATGCACTGGATCAGCCTGGGTCTGCCACCGGGCAACAACTCCAGCACCGGTTCGGAAGAAGACTTGAACCGTCTCGGCTTCTTCCTCGGTGCGGCGGCGCAGTCGAATGCCGACCAGGGTGCGGATGTCGCCCCGCCGCTGGCCGACTTGCGCACGGCCGAACATCTGGGTAAGCGCGTGGCTGAAACCGCCCTGCAATTCGCGCGCGGCCGCGGCTAAATCAAGGCCATGCTGCGGCATCTTGGGGGTGCCGCAGCTTGCATGCTGGCTTAAAAATGTACGGGAATTTACGTAAGGGAGTAAAATAGCCGCGGATAATCCAGTTTGCTTCACAGCAAGTTCGATCGGGCCTTACTTTGTGCCCCCTTGGAAAGTTTTCTAGGAACGTGGCAAAGACAGCATGAATGCAGATTTTATAAAACAACGTAACCGCTTCAAAGCCACCACAATGAAGCGGATTGACGTCAGCGAAGACGCGTACAACCATGTAACCAATATCCTGGCGGGCATCGCCAAGCCGTTTCATGTACGCAAAGGCGAATACCTGCAACGGGCCGGCACGCCGGCCACGCAGGTGCACTGGCTGGCCAGCGGCGTGGCCCGCAGTGGTTTCTTTAATCGCGAAGGCGTGGAAGTCACGCTGCGCTTCTACCGCGAAGGCGAATCGGCCACCACCCTGACCGACCTGATCAGCGGCGAAAGCGGCCAGCCTGCGGTGCAGTTCCTGATCGCCGAGACGCCGATCCACGGCTTCACGCTGGACTGGAAGACCGCCTCCGACCTGCGCGCGCAGCACGAAGTCATGCAGAATTACCATCTGAATATCGCCATGGCCGGCCTGCAAAGCATGGCCCAGCGCGCCTATAACAGCGGCGAGACATCGGCGCAGGAGCGGCTGACGGCGTTCCGCGAAGAGTATCCGGGCCTGGAAGCACGCATTTCGCAACGCGCAATTGCGTCCTACCTGGGCATCACGCCGCAATACATGTCGCGCCTGCGCCGCGAAGCCGAGGCAGAAGCCGAAGCCAACCTCGAACACCAGCCAGCGCAAGCTCGCCAAGCCTGACCGCGCACGACGCACTCAACATAAGAACAAGGTTTGTGAATATACTTTCAGCTATCCGCTGTGGCGGATAGCGAAGGTATGCACGCAAAACCACGGGGACAAGGGCCGAAAAGTGCCTATCACTTTCAATATTTTCCCAGAAAGGTAAATCCCCATGACTCAAGCAGATAACCAGAATCCCAGTGGCAAGCGTTTCTCCCGGCGCCAGTTTATCGGCGCCGCTGTAGGCGCTGCGGCCGTATGGGGCGGTTACTCGATTTTCTTCGGCGGCCAGTTCCGCGCCGCCAAGGCGGACCGTTCGGTTGACGTGCTGCTGATCGGCGGCGGCATCATGAGCGCCACGCTCGGCACCTATCTGACCGAGCTGGAGCCCAAATGGACCTTCGAAGTGTTCGAACGTCTGGACAAGGTGGCGGAAGAAAGTTCCAACGGCTGGAACAACGCCGGCACCGGCCACTCCGCGCTCTGCGAACTGAACTACACGCCAATGGACGACAAAGGCGTGGTGCATATCGACAAGGCGATCGAGATCAACGAGAGTTTCCAGATCTCGCGCCAGTTCTGGTCGCACCAGGTGCGCAAGGGCGTACTGGGCAATCCGCGTGAATTCATCAATTCGACGCCGCACATGAACCTGGTGTTTGGTCCGGAGAACCGCGAGTTCATCACCAAACGCGTCGCCGCGCTGAAGGCCTCGCCGCTGTTCGCCGGCATGGAAATGAGCACCGATCCGGTCCAGATCAAGCAATGGATCCCGATCATAATGGAAGGCCGCAAGCCGGACGAGATGGTCACCGCCACCCGCTCGCCGCTCGGCACCGACGTCAACCTGGGCTCGATCACCCGCCAGTTCTACCAGCACCTGAGCAAAAACGGCAGCAAGATTACTACCGGCTTTGAAGTGCGCTCGATCACCCGCAATGACGATGGCTCGTGGCGCGTATCGGCGTTCGACATCAAGGACAAGTCCAAGATCCAGACCATTGACGCGCGCCACATCTTTATCGGCGCCGGCGGCGCTGCGCTGCCGCTGCTGCAATTGTCCGGCATTCCGGAAGCCAAGCAGTATGGCGGCTTCCCGGTCGGCGGCGAGTTCCTGGTGACGGATAATCCGGCTATCACCGCGCGCCACCTGGCCAAGGTCTACGGCCTGGCGGATACCGGTTCGCCACCGATGTCGGTGCCGCACCTGGATACCCGCGTGCTGGATGGCAAAACCGTGCTGCTGTTCGGACCATTCGCGACCTGGTCGACCAAGTTCCTTAAGAACGGCTCGTACTTCGATATCGCCAAAGCCACCACGCCGTCGAATGTCATTCCGCAGTTGCAAGTCGGCGCGCATGAATTTGCACTCGTCAAATACCTGGCACAGCAGCTGGAACTGTCGCGCGAAGACAAGATGAATGCGTTGCGCCGCTACATGCCGGAAGCAAAAGACGAAGACTGGCGCCTGTGGCAAGCCGGCCAGCGCGTGCAGATCATCAAGAACATGCCGGACAAGGGCGGCGTGCTGAAGCTGGGTACCGAAGTCGTGGTGTCGGCGGACCGCTCGGTGTCGGCCTTGCTGGGTGCATCGCCGGGCGGCTCGACCTCGCCGGCGATCATGCTGTCGCTGCTGGAAAAAGTGTTCCCGGAGCAGATCAAGAGCGCTGCCTGGCAGGAAAAAATTCGCGAAATCGTGCCGTCATACGGCAAGAAGCTGAATGAGCACCCGGACTTGCTGGCGGCGGAATGGGCAGCCACCGCAGAAACCCTGCAATTGACGATCGCCTCGCCTAGCCTGGAAGGCTTTGTTGCCGGCGCCCTGCCCGCCGCGCCGGGCGTGGTGAAAAAAGTGCCGGATATAGCACTGTAAATAAAAAAAGCCCCTCATTCTGAATGAGGGGCTTTTTTTTACTCAGCAGAGACTGAAACTCAGGCTGCCGGCTGTTTCTGGTAGTTGGCGACGCCGGCCAGGATTTCTTCTTTGGCGGCTTCTGGACCATGCCAGCCTTCGATCTTGACCCACTTGCCTTTTTCCAGGTCTTTGTAGTGCTCGAAGAAATGCTGGATCTGGCGCAGGCGCAGTTCGTTGATATCTTCCGGCTTCTGCCAGTGGCTGTAGATCGACAGCACTTTGTCGACCGGTACCGCCAGCACTTTGGCGTCTTCACCGGCTTCGTCGGTCATTTTCAGCACGCCGATTGGACGGCAGCGCACCACCACGCCTGGGAACAGCGGGAACGGGGTGATGACCAGCACATCAACCGGATCGCCATCAGCCGACAGGGTGTTCGGCACGTAGCCGTAGTTGCATGGGTAGTGCATGGCAGTGCCCATGAAACGGTCAACGAAGATCGCGCCCGACTCTTTATCGACTTCATATTTGATCGGATCAGCGTTCATCGGGATTTCGATGACGACGTTGAAGTCGTTAGGCACGTCTTTACCGGAAGACACTTTGTTCAAGCTCATGGATTTTCCTCTGTTTACAGGCTGTGTTTAACCGCGTCATTATATCCAAACGCAGAACGGGGTGTTAAGACTTCTGCAAACCAGTGCAGGCCCATACATACGATGCGCTCACAGAATCAATAGGGCTGTCATGGTGTGGAAAGGTTCGAGCTTTCGCCCAGATTTCGCCCGGCAGACTATCGCGCCTAGTGCACTGGAGGGTGCAGCCGCACCACCGCCGTACCGTTCCCACCACGATGCAACAGCTAGGCGTGTCGCTCGACATCATTCACCCCTGCCAGAATCACGTCATGCAGGGCAGCAAAGTCCGGCGCCCACTATATGCATCACGACTACGCCGACGAGAAGCGCGCTGTGCGCGCTGCGCTGAATCTTAGCGCCACACTTTCAGAGTGATGTAAAATTCACCACTAATGAAAATTGGGAGCGTCACTTGGTAAAGCACCCCATCTAAGTGTCCCGACAAAATTATCGCGGTTCTAACGCGAAGAGGTTAGAGAAAGTCCGGGCCGCCAACGCTGCTGCACAAAAGATGGAACAGGTCATCAATGAACTACTGCTGAAGCAAACCGAGCCTATACGATCCTACCTGTGGATGGAAATATCCCAAGCATCGAGAATCCCTTATGACACCGTGCAGGATGTTGGCTATGGAATTGACGGTGGTAGCAATGGTTTCACTGCGATACGTTACGACCTAACCTATGAAAAGGCAATGGCGATGTTACAAAAGGGCACGAGCTAGGCATTTCGGCGCCGACTACGAATCGATGTTAGCCGTGGCCGGCCTGGGGCGCGAATGGGATTGTGAAGCTGGCTATGAACACGGCTTCACACGCTGACGATCAACGCGGACGACCGGCCGCTAATACGAAGCTTCCGTAAGACTGGCGACGAGAAGAGAGTGCTGGTTGTAGTCCCGCACGCAGAATGGGATGACTGGCTCGGTTGCAAGGATCCAGCGCGGGGACGCAGCTTCCTACGTCCCTACCCGGCCGAGCTGATGCGGGCGTGGGAATTCCCAGTGCCGCCGCGCGCCAAAAACCAGAGCTGTCGGCGCAGACGCCGGTGCCGAATGCCCAGTTGAGATTGCTGTGAGTAAGAATTTGACCAGCTGTCGCTTACGCGCCGCTTCCTCAACTTAAACTTGATTGCTGTCCGCAAACAAATCGTTTTACAGACAGCAACATTGGATTACTTACTTAACAGTCCAGGAAGTGATCCCAACCGCAATTCTCTGGTGCGGGATCTTGTGGATGATAAGGAGGGAAGCCACAGGAGTAGGTTTCAATTTCATAGTAATCGGTGTGCGTATTACCTATGTAGTTGGTCCGGCCGGTACACGTTTGCTCGGAATAGCCGACCTGAATATGATTCGCATCATAGTAGCGAATGATCTCGCCCTCAGCCGGTGCCGTGTATGCGGCAGAAGCATAAATTCCAGCGAACAGACTAATGCCAGCGCAAACTCCCTTGATTAACTTCATCGCACAACTCCTTAAATGTATTTAAAAAGGAACGAATCAATCCTCACAGTGAGGCGTCCCATTTTAAAACTGAAATTATTGAATTTGCAACTGATATTTTATTTTTTTATTAACCTAAAACCACTAAGAACAACCACTTAAAAATATCGCCTCCAGGTCAGCAGTGTATTTGCGGTAGTGTGCCCAATTGCGCAAGAGAGCAAGAATCTTGTCGCTATCGCTGGCCGTAACCGGTAGCTGGTCGAACTCATACGCCGGCGCACCGGCGCGGCCTTCACGCAGGGCCTCGGCACCGGAACCTGGACGATCTGCGTGGACGGCGCAGGAACGCTGGAGCAACTGGCCAGCAGCACGGCGACGGCCAAACCTGCAAATTTGCTCAAGTTGATGGTCATCTCACCTTCTCCAATAGCTGTTTCCGGTAAGGCATTGCATCCGCGCAGGTCGTCGCCTTGACGCCAGCGCTATTGCGCGAGTGGATCATTGTCCTAAATCTCAAAGACCGGAGCATCAGATAACTACTGATCCCGCTCCGTGAAGCGCTGGAGGCGGCGGTGAACGACAATCTGATCGCTGCCAATCCACTCGACCGCGTGAAACTGAATAGGCTGCTGCCTAAAGAGGCAAAGCGTGTCGACTACGAGGTGGATCCATTCAGTGCAGCTGAGATCAAAGCGATCATTGCTAACGCTAAGCCGCAGGAGCGCAACATGTTCCTGTTCGCCTTCACTACTGGCGTGCGGCCGACCGCGCATACGGCACTGAAGTGGAGCTCCGTCGATCTTGTTGAAAACACTGTCCGAGTGGAACGCGCGCGGGTCGTCCGTATCACGCGGGACGAGACGAAAACGGACTCGGGGCGGCGCACCATCGACTTGCGGCGCGGTGCACTGCAGGCCCTCCTCGACCAGCGCCAATACACCTTGCTTGAGGGTGACCTCGTATTCCACGATCCTTTCCATAACGCCGACTGGCAGGACTCCTCGCGCGTGTCCACCAAGTGGAACTCGGTACTCAAGAAGGCCGGTGTGCGTCATCGGGTGCTGTATCAAACCAGGCATACATTCGCATCGACTCTTCTATCTTCCGGCGTCAACCTGCTCTATGTCGCAAAGCAGATGGGACACAAGGATACGACGATGGTGCACCTACGGAAAATGGCTCGAACTGGATGACAACGCGCTGCCCGACATTTTCGAGCGAGTCGTCGAAAAGAAGGTGACGATCAGGCAAAGTCGCTGATTTTGAGTGTCTTACCCAAGGGCTTTTGCCGCCACGCGCCGTCTTTTAATATTGGTAATCGTGTGCGTTCACATTTTATTACTTCGACCACATATGAGACCTCTGGGTGCTTTTCGCCCTCGTTTCGCCCGAATGGCGATAACGAAAATCGGCCATTAGGTAAAGACGCTATGGCAAATCCTTGCCGTTATATCCAAGTACAGATTGCTTGTGCGGCGCAACACCGTTGGGTATTTGCTATGATAACAGCTCTCCTTATTCGGATAACGCATGATGATCTTCCGCCAACTGTTCGATCCCACCTCTTCCACCTACACCTATCTGCTGGGTGATGGCGGCGAGGCGGTGCTGATCGACCCGGTCTACGAACACGTTCCACGCGACCTGGCGCTGGTGCACGAACTGGGCCTGACGCTGCTGGCCACGCTGGACACCCACGTCCACGCCGACCACGTCACCGGCGCCTGGCGCCTGCGCGCGCGCAGCGGCAGCCGCATTGCCGTCTCCGCCGCCTCCGGTGCCGCCGAAGCCGATTCGCCCCTGCAACACGGCGGCCGCATCCCCTTCGGCTCGCGCCACCTGACAGTGCGCGCCACGCCCGGCCACACCAGCGGCTGCCTGACCTATGTGCTGGACGATGAGAGCATGGCCTTCACCGGCGACAGCCTGCTGATACGCGGCTGCGGCCGCACCGACTTCCAGCAAGGCAGTCCGCAGCAGCTGTTCGCCTCGGTGCATGAACAGATTCTCAGCCTGCCGGGCGCTTGCCTGCTGTATCCTGCCCACGACTACCGCGGCATCACCGTCACCAGCGTGGCGGAGGAGCGACGCTACAACCCGCGCCTGGGCGGCGACGTCGATGTCGGCGATTTCACCGGCCACATGAACAACCTCAACCTGCCGCATCCGAAGCTGATCGCGGTGGCGGTGCCGGCCAACCTGCGCTGCGGCAAGCCGGAAGGCGACGCGCCGACCGACACCCCGGACTGGGCGCCGCTGACCTTGCGTTTCAGCGGCGTGTGGGAAATCGAGCCGATGGCCTTGCTGGAACGGCTGAACAAAGTGCAGATTATCGATGTGCGCGAAGCGCCGGAATTCATCGACCGCCTGGGCCACCTGCACGGCGCCACGCTGGTGCCGCTGTCGGAGCTGACCGGCCGCATGGACGAATTCGATCGCTCGCAACCGATTGTTGCCGTATGCCGCTCCGGCGTGCGCTCGGCGCAGGCCAGCGTGCTGCTGACCAAGGCAGGCTTCACCAAAGTCGCCAACCTGGCCGGCGGCATGCTGCGCTGGAAAATCGAAGGCTACCCAGCCGACTCCGACCCTGCCTGAGCCACCTCAACTGCGCCACCCGGCGATCTGCTTACACTGCAGTTCCGGCGCAGCGCAGCGAGGTCCGCTCATGATTTCCCCCAACAACAAATGGCTGATCCACACCCTGCTGGTCGGCCTGATCCCGATCCTGACCCGGCTTCTAAGCTGGGCAACTACGACGACCGGGACGGTAGATCCATTGGCTACGGTAGACTTCATCACCTTAGGGCTGGTTATGCACGTCTCAATCCTAAACGAGACCGCGCATATACCAACCCTGGATAACGCATCCAAAACACTGCTGAACAGCATTTCCACTGTTTTTATCGCCACATATGGAGCGCTTTATGCGGTTGCGACGATCGGTGAGCACAATGCGGAACTAATCAATGTTTCCGCAGTCCTAACAGGCAGCGTAGGGCTGTGCGCGGTGTCCACCACCTTAGGCTTCATACTATTTCAACATTTCTCGGTGCGGAGTTCAGCATGAAGCCTTTAGACATTTATCTGTATATCGTCCTCGCTATTGGCATCTTCGGTGGATCGGCAGCGACACTCTGGGTTTATCTCTACCTGAAGAAAAAATATCCGGACGAAAAAAAGGCCGGTGATGACCGGCCTTCTGTTTAGAGGATTGTCGCCAGTGCGCACTGGCGGTAGTGGTTGGCGGCTTCTGCTTCCTGCCCCAGCGCTTCATGCAGCTGCGCCAGCTTCAGGTGCGATTCGCGCACCATGCGCGGGTCGGCGGCGTCCGACAAGGCCTGCTCCAGATAGCGCTGCGCCTTGCCCCACAGTTTCTGCTTCAGGCACAGCGAACCCAAGGTCAGTGCCAGTTCGGCGTCGGTCGGGCGGGCGTTGGCCCAGTTCTCGCAATGCTCGATCTGCATCAGCAACGCCGCCGAACCAGCCGGCGCAGCGGCTTCGCGGTAAGTGCGCACCACGCGGTCGTCCCAATCGGCGGCCAGCGATTCTTCCGCCACCAGACGCGCTTCGTCATGCAGGCCACGCGCATTCAGCGCGGCGGCGGCGCGGCACGCCACGTATGGCTTGATGCGGTCGGCTGTCGGCACCGTGCTCCAGACGCGCTGCAGCGATTCGGCGTCGTGCGACGCATCGGACAGCAAATCGTCATACGCCAGCTCACGCAGGCGCGACGACAAGGCCGGATGCAGCGCGCGGTGCTTGTCCAGCGAACGCACCAGGCGCAACACTTCCGGCCAGTTCTTGGCCTGCTGCTGCGCTTTCAGCGACATCTGCAAGGCGTGAATGTGACGCGTGCCGCTGGCGTTCAGTTCGCGCACGGCGTCCAGCGCCGCTTCGGGCTGATGGTCGTCGACCAGCAGTTCGGTCATGGTCATCAGGCGCGCGGTTTTCATCGCATTGTCGTCCACCAGCTTGTTCAGCCACTGGTCGCGGCGCGCCGACTGGCGCATGCGGTGCGCGGCGCGGGCGCCGATCAGCGAGGCGACGCCAACGTTTTCCGGCAGTTCGGAAGCACGCAGCGCGGCCTTCTCGGCGTGGCCGAAACGGCCTTCAAACAGCGCCTTCGCCGCTTCGCGCAAGCCCTTGTTGCCATCACGTTCGCGCTTTTGCTGGCGATAGGCGGCGACCTTGCGCGGCATCTTGACCGTCGCACGGAAGGCGCGGATCACGATGTACAGGAAGATGAACAGCGCCAGCTCCAGCGCCACAAACAAGTTCAGCGACAGGTCGATGCGGTGCGGCGGATAAAACAGCACCACATTGCCCGGATTGAAGCGCGCCGTCACGGCAATACCGATGGCGGCGGCCATCATGGCGACTAACCAGAGAAATAAACGCATGACTATGGCTTCGCTTTGTAGTTGCGCACCGCGTTCAGGCTGTCGGACAGGGTCGGCATCTCAATTGCGAGATTGCTGCTCTGCACCTGACGCAGCAGCGCCTGCACGGTCTGGGTGGAACGGGCGCGGGTGTCGAAATACTTGACCAGCGCGTCCTGCGCCGCGATCAGGTCGGCACGGAAAGCACCTTCGTTACGCGACAGCAGCGCCATGCGCGCATTCAGCAGACGCAGCTTGAGGTTTTCGCGCATGAAGTAGGCCTGCGTTGGCGACAGCATCAGCGCATCCGGCGTGTCCACATTGCGCACCCGCACCAGCTGGCGGACGTCGGTCCACATCTCGCTGCTCCAGCCATTCCAGCCGTCCTGCAACGCTTGCAGCCATGGGCTGGTGGTCTGCTCGACCACCACCGATTTGCCGTCTTTGCCATGCACGACCTTGGTTTTGACTTTCTTCTCGGGCGGCGCCGGCAGCGTCGGCTTCTCGTCCGACAGCATCGGCAGCGTATCGATCTGCGCGATAGCGTTGTCCAGGCGCAGCGCGACGCCGACCGAATCCACACTCGGCAACGCTTTCAGCTTGTCGGTGTCGCGGGCGATGGCGCGGCGGATGGTGATGAATTGCGGCTTGTCGGAACGCGACAGGCTGCGGTCGGCGTTCTGCAATGCGATCAGCGCCCCCGGCACGTTGCCGGCCAGTTGCAGCTGCTGCGACGCGGTCGACAACACTTGCTCGATCTCGGTCAGCGCCCATTCGTCGCGGTTTTTCGACAGATCCTGATACAGCTGCTCCAGCGCCAGTTGCTGGCTCTGCGCTTCCTGCTGTTTGCTTTCCAGCAGCGCGACCTTGGCTTGCAGCTCCTTGGTGCTTTCCTGCACGCTGTGCACCTGGCTGCCGGTGTCGGCATTGACCGCGTCGCCCTTTTGCAGGCGCATCGCCACTTCCTCGCGCAGCTTGCTGACACGCGCATGCGAATACCAGGTCTGGCCGGCCAGCAGGATCGCCAGCACAAGTATCCCCACCGACAGCATTTGCGGCTGTTGCAGGGTTTCGAGCAGGCTCGGTTCAGACTGCGTTGGCGGCGTGGCCGCAGGCGGGATCTCGTTGGCTTTGGCGGACGAGACGGCTGGGTCAGGTAAAGTAGGCAAATCGTTCATAGGCATGATTGTAACGCGGCCAGCAGGCGTTCGTCGCCTGATCCGGTAAGCGTCAGCTTGGAAAATCCTAAATTATTTGCCGTTTCGGCAATTCGGGCGTGGGGCACGATCAGATGCTGTTGTTGCATTGCTACAACGCTATTGTGCTGCATCGCGTCAGGGTGCTGCAAGTCCAATCTGGCCAGGATGCCGCACAGGCCGCGCAAGGCTTCGGAGCTGGTGATGATCCAGTCGTTTTGCTGCGCCAGCAAACGGCGCAGCGTGGCCGCCAGTTCGGCCGTCAGCGGCGGCACCGAGCGGCGGTAGGCTGGCACCACGTCGACCAGCGCCCCGGCGGCGCGCAAGCCGTCGCCCATCAGCTCGCGGCCGCTTTCGCCACGGATGATCAGCACCGGCTGGCCTTTCAGGGCCGCCAGGTCCAGCGTTTGCAGCAGATGTTCGGAGTCGCTGGGGACGTTGTCGGCCGGGCAGACGATGCGGTAGCGGTCCGGCGTGACGCCATGCGCGGCGAGCGCGGTGCGGCTGCCCTCGCCCACCACCGCCAGCGTTACGCCTGGCGGCCACTGTTGTATATGGGCGAACGCGGCATCGATGGCATTGGGCGAAACGAAGGCCACCAGCGCATAGTCCGCCAGCCGGGCCAGCGTGGCTTGCAGTTGCCGTTGATCGGCCAGCGGCGCGATATCTAGCAACGGCAGCACTTCGACCGTACGGCCCAGGGCCGCCACGCGGGCGGCCAGCGGCGCGGCTTGCGCCAGAGGACGGGTGATGACGACGGCGCCGGCCATCCTCAGATCAGACGACCGGCTTGCCGGCGGCGCTGGCGGCCAGCTCGGCCGAGCGCGCATCGTCGTCGGCTTGCGCCGCTTCGCTCAGGCAGGCGGCCAAGATGCCTTCGGCGTCCTGCACGCGCAGCAGTTCGGCCACTTGCGCGCCCAGCGCCTCGGCGTCGGCGGCCGGGCCGCGCGCTTCGGCGCTGATCATGCGCGTGCCGTCCGGCGTCGCCACCATGGCGCGCAGGTGCATCTGGTCACCGTCGATGGTGGCGTAGGACGCCAGCGGAATCTGGCAGCTGCCGCCAAACACTTGCGACACCTTGCGCTCGGCGATCGACACCAGCGCGCTGTGCGCGTGATGCAGCGGCGCCAGCAGCGCGACCAAGTCGAGACCGTCGTCTCGCTCGGGAATTTCAATCGCCAGCGTGCCCTGCCCCGGCGCCGGCAAACTGGTTTCCGGCGACAGCAACGAACGAATGCGCTCGGCCAGGCCCAGACGCTTGAGGCCGGCAGCGGCCAGGATGATGGCGGCGTATTCGCCACGGTCCAGCTTGGCCAGACGGGTATCGAGATTGCCGCGCAGCGGCTTGATCACCAGTTGCGGATAACGGGCGGCGATCAGCGCCTGACGGCGCAGGCTGCTTGTGCCGACAATCGCGCCGGCCGGCAGTTCATCCAGCGAAGCGTAATCGTTGGAAACAAAGGCGTCGCGCGCATCTTCGCGCTCCATCACCGCCGCCATGGCGAAGCCTTCAGGCAACTCCATCGGCATGTCTTTCAGGCAGTGCACGGCCAGATCGGCGCGGCCTTCGGCCATCGCCACTTCCAGTTCTTTCACAAACAGGCCTTTGCCCCCCACCTTCGACAGGGTGCGATCCAGAATTTGATCGCCACGAGTCGTCATTCCGACAATTTTGACATCGCACTGCGGATATAATAATGTCAAGCGATCGCGGACGTGCTCGGCTTGCCACATGGCGAGACGGCTCTCCCGCGACGCAATGACCAATCTGGACGGGGAGTTTTGTACCAATTCGGATGTTTTCAAAACCAGTTCTTTCGCTGTAGCTGACGCTAACCGGCGCAAGCCAGTACCACGCGCGTGTTTAAGATCACAAATTTTAGCATGCTCACCTTCTTGCAGAACCGGGCCATAAGCCTACGCACCGACATATTTCACCTTTCGTGACTTAAAACACATGGCCAATCCATCTAGTGCATTGAACGAACACGTTGCTGAACAACCGGGCGCCGACAAAGACGCGCCATTGAAGGAAGACATACGCTTGCTAGGCCGCCTGCTGGGCGACGTCTTGCGCGACCAGGAGGGCGAGGAAGTCTACGCCGTGGTCGAGACCATTCGCCAGACCGCCGTGCGCTTCCGCCGCGAAGCCGACGCCGGCGCCGCCAAAGAGCTGGACGGCATGCTGAAGATCCTGACCAAGGAGCAAACCATTTCGGTGGTGCGCGCCTTCTCATACTTCTCGCATCTGGCCAATATCGCCGAAGACCAGCACCACATCCGCCGCCGCCGCGCCCACCTGCTGGCCGGCTCCAGGCCGCAGCAAGGCAGCGTCAACTACGCGCTGTGCAAGCTGAAGGAAGCCGGCGTCAGCCAAGAGACGGTATCGACCTTCTTCCAGGAAGCCTTGATTTCGCCGGTGCTGACCGCCCACCCGACCGAAGTGCAGCGCAAGTCCATCCTCGACGCCGAGCACGACATCGCCCGTCTGCTGGCCGAGCGCGACCTGCCGCTGACACCCAAGGAGGCGGCCGCCAATATGCACCTGCTGAAAGCGCGCATCGCCACGCTGTGGCAGACCCGCATGCTGCGCTACTCCAAGCTGACCGTGGCCGATGAGATCGAAAACGCCCTGTCCTACTACCGCATCACCTTCCTGCGCGAACTGCCCGGGTTGTACGATGACATCGAGCAGGACATCGCCCACCACTACGGCAACGATGAACAGCCGCAACACATCACCGCACCGTACGTGCAGATGGGCAGCTGGATCGGCGGCGACCGCGACGGCAATCCCAACGTCAACGGCGACACCATGTCGCACGCGCTGACGCGCCAGGCCACCACCATCCTCGACTTCTATTTGGAGGAAGCGCACACGCTGGGCGCCGAACTGTCGATCTCGACGCTGATGGTGGCCTGCTCGCCGGAACTGCAAGCCCTGGCCGACCAGTCGCCCGACACCTCTGACCACCGCGCCGACGAACCGTATCGCCGCGCCCTGATCGGCATCTACGCCCGCCTGGCCTCGACCGCGCGCGCGTTGGGCGCCACCAACATCCTGCGCAAGGAAGTCGGTCACGCCGAGCCGTACAACGGCGCCGCCGAATTCGCCGCCGACCTGCAAGTGCTGATCGACTCGCTGACCGCCAACCACGGCGCAGTGCTGGTGCAGCCGCGCCTGACCACGCTGAAGCGCGCGGCCGACATCTTCGGCTTCCACCTGGCCTCGCTGGACATGCGGCAGTCGTCCGACATCCACGAGCGCGTGCTGGCGGAACTGTTCTCCACCTCCGGCGTGCAGGCCGACTACGCCGCGCTGGACGAAGACGCCAAGATCGCGCTGCTGCTGGGCGAACTGGCGCAGCCGCGCCTGCTGAATTCGCCGTACATCAACTACTCGGCCGAGACCGTATCGGAGCTGGGCGTGCTGCGCGCGGCGCGGCAGATCCGTGCCCGCTACGGCGCGCGCGCGATCCGCAACTACATCATCTCGCACACCGAGACCGTGTCCGACCTGCTGGAAGTGCTGCTGCTGCAAAAAGAACTGGGCCTGCTGCGCCTCGCCGGAGGGGAAGCTGAACCTGAACTGGACCTGATGGTGATCCCGCTGTTCGAGACCATCCCCGACCTGCAACGCGCATCCGGCATCATGGAAGCCGTGATGGCCATCCCGCTGGTCAAGCAACTGATCGCCAAGCAAGGGCAGATCCAGGAAGTGATGCTGGGCTATTCCGACTCCAACAAGGACGGCGGCTTCCTCACCTCCAACTGGGAGCTGTACAAAGCAGAAACCAACCTGGTCAAGGTGTTTGAAAACGCCGGCGTCAAGCTGCGCCTGTTCCATGGCCGGGGCGGCACCGTCGGCCGTGGCGGCGGTCCGTCGTACGACGCCATCCTGGCGCAGCCGCATGGCACCGTCAACGGTCAGATCCGCCTGACCGAACAGGGCGAGATCATCGCCTCCAAGTTCTCCAACAAAGACATCGGCCGCCGCAACCTGGAGCTGCTGGTCGCCGCCACGCTGGAAGCCAGCCTGCTGCCGCAGCCGGAAGACGCCGAACACAGCAAGCAACTGCACCAGTTCGAGACCATCATGGCCGAGATTTCGGACCGCGCCTACAAGGCCTACCGCAATCTGGTCTATGAAACCCCGGGCTTCACCGACTACTTCTTCACCGCCACACCGATTGCCGAAATCGCCGAGCTGAACCTCGGTTCGCGTCCGGCCTCGCGCAAGTCGACCAAGCGGATTGAAGACCTGCGGGCGATTCCATGGGGCTTCTCGTGGGGCCAGTGCCGCCTGTTGCTGCCGGGCTGGTACGGTTTCGCCAGCGCCATCGGCGGCTGGATTGCCGACGGCGACCAGGCCGAGCGCCTGTCGCAGCTGCAAGCGATGTTCAAACATTGGCCGCTGTTCGCCACGCTGCTGTCGAACATGGACATGGTGCTGGCCAAGACCGACCTGGCGATCGCCTCGCGCTACGCCGAGCTGGTACAGGACAAGGAACTGCGCGACCGTATCTTCAAGCGCATCACCGACGAGCACGCCAACACCCTGGAGATCCTGCAAAGCATCACCGGCGCCAACGAACGCCTGGCCGGCAACCCGCTGCTGGCGCGTTCGATCCAGAATCGCTTTGCCTATCTGGACCCGCTGAATCACTTGCAAGTTGAGCTGATCAAGCGCCACCGCGCGCTGTCGTCGGAGAGCAAAGCCGACGAACGCGTGCACCGCGGTATTCACCTGTCGATCAACGGTGTCGCTGCCGGACTGCGCAATACCGGCTAAAAACAACACGGTAACGCTACCATCACCCCGCTTGTCGGGGTGTTTTCATTTTTACATGACAAATAGATAAAATTGGGATTAATCGCCTGAAATCGTTATCGAAATTAAAACATCATGCGCCGTCCATCCGAACTGGAGCAAGAGGCGACCGAAAGCCAGCACCGCCGCCTGGCGCTCGGCATGCGCGACAACCTGGCGCAGAATCTGGTGGCGCTCAAGCTGGACATCACCATGCTGCACGCCCGCACAGGCGCCACGCAACCGCTGCTGCACAGGCGCGCCGCGCAAGCGTTGTCCACGCTGAATAGTTGCATCTGCAACGTGCGCGAGATCATCAACGAACTGCATCCGGTCACGCTGGAACTGGGCCTGAGCGCCGCCATCGAATGGCAACTCCAGCAGATGCAGCGGCGCCAATCCGGCCGAAGCAGCCATGCGCCAACGCCTGAGCGCACTGGGCGGCACTCTGCACGTGGCCTCGCATGCATTACGCATCACCGTGCCGGCTTAAGGCTGGGCAGCCAGGCAGGTTTGGTATCGGTGTAGAGTTCGCGTTCGACGGGGCCAGCGTATTCCGGCTCCAGCGTGCCGAGGGTGACGGCGATGCGATCGGGCGACTCGGTGCTGCGCCAGTAGATGTTGGAGCCGCAGACGCTGCAAAAGCCACGGCGGCCATCATCGGACGAGTGGTGCTCCGTGATCAAGTCCTGGCCCTGCGCGATGACGAAGCCGGCGCTGGCGACATTCGCGTACGAGCCGGCGCCAGCGCCATGCTGCTTCTGGCACATGGTGCAGTAGCAGTGGCTGGCGTGGAAGACCGGCAGCGCGGCGCGATAGCGTATGCCGCCGCATAAACAGCTGCCGTGCAAGTCGCCGGTGTCGGCCATCATCACCTCCTTATTGCTTCAGCATGTCCGGCAAGGCATTCAGTGGCGCCAGTTCCTTGCGCGGCGTGATGCCCTTGAGCGCCAAGCGCGCCGGCTCGAAGTACAATGCGCCATCCTTGTTGGTCAATTCCGACCAGTAGAACAGGCCATCTCCCCGCATATGCACCAGCACCGGATCACGCGTCACCGGCAGCGACGGTTTGCACCACTCACCCAGATCGGCATGCACGGTCACCACCTCGCCCGGTTTGGCGCTGGAGCCGGCGTAGACCTGCTCCACTTTCAGCTTGATGTCCTGGCAGCCGCAGGCATTGGAGATCGTCACCCGCGTGCTGCCGTCGGCGTTCGGCGTAGTGCCGCTCTTCGATTTGCAGCTGTCCGCACCAAACGGTATCAAAGTAGCAGATTCCAGCCGGCCGGTGAGCACGATATCCTGCGCCATCGCCGAAGCGGACAGGCTCATCAACATCAACAACAGTTTTTTCATAACGCTCCCTTGAGTTATACGCACATCACGACGCCAGCGCCCACACATCCGCCACGATGTGCGCGACGATGACGGGAAACAGCCGGCCGCTGCGCCAGTAATAGATGCCGACCACCAGGCCGAAGATGGCTACCGCCAACAAGCCCAGCGGCCCCTGATAGGTGTGATACAGCATCCGCACCAGCAACACCACGCCGACCGCATTGGAGCCGCCCAGCCGGCGCAAGCCGCGTTGCAGGAATGCCATCAAAAAGACTTCCTCATACACGCCATTGACCAGCGACAGCAACAACAACGCGCCCATCGAACGCTGCCCTTCCAGCAGGCGTTGAACCGGCTGCGTCAGGTCGTCCGATGCAAAACCGGTGAACAGCACATTGCAGCCCACCGTCAACATATACAAGGCGGCGCCAATTAGCGCACCGCTCCAGGACGGCCGCGGCAGCAAGGTCCGTAGCGGATAGCCGCGCGCATACAGCACGCCCAGCGCACAGGCGCCGAGCATCAGCTCCAGCACCACTATCGCCAGCAGGCTGTTATCGGAAAACGCCTGCGCGCTGCTTTGGGAGACCACCGCAATGGTCGAGCCGAGGATGAAGTAGCCGAAACTCAACGCGACCACCACGGCCGCCTCGCTGTACGGCGTATCCGGCACCTGCGCGTGATCGACGCGCGCCGGCAGTACATGCACATCCGGCTGCGTACGCTCGCGATAGCGGTAGTAGCTAGCGCCCAGCAGCAGGCCCACCGGACTAGCCAGCATCGACAGGAGCATGCGGAAAGCATCGCGCGAAGACGGCGTCGCCATCATCCCGTTCACCACCAGCACCGCCAGTATCCCCGCCACCGCCCGCCATGACCAGCGCTGCGACCAGTGCGCCGCAGCCATGCCCGCCGCCAGGCCGCCGGCCAGGTCCACGACCTGTATCAGCAGCCACATCGGCGAGTCGGAATGATCCGTGAAGACTGTATCGCCAGGCAGGCGCTGGCTGGCCTCCAGCATGCGGTGCAAAGTCCACGCCAGCGTCATCGACGCCAGCCCTGCCAGCATGCCGAGCCACATGGTGCGGTAACGCGGCTTCAGCGATTGCGGTTCATCCATTATCTAACCGGACAAGTTTTTAATTTTGCAATATTAGCACGAAAAAAAGGGAGGCACATGGCCTCCCTTTTTGCTTGCTTTGCTGAACCTTAGTTTTGGGTCAGGAAAGTTTTCAGCTTGTCCGAACGCGATGGCTGGCGCAGCTTGCTCATCGCCTTGGCTTCGATCTGACGGATACGCTCGCGGGTCACGTCGAACTGTTTGCCCACTTCTTCCAGCGTGTGGTCGTTCGACATTTCCACGCCGTAGCGCATGCGCAGCACCTTGGCTTCGCGCGGGGTCAGCGAATCCAGCACTTCCTTGATGACGTTGCGCATCGAGGCGTGCAGCGCGGCATCCAGCGGCGCCAGCGTGGTGTTGTCTTCGATGAAGTCGCCCAACTGCGAATCGCCGTCCTCGCCCATCGGCGTTTCCATCGAGATCGGCTCTTTGGCGATCTTCATGATTTCGCGGACTTTGTTCTCCGGCATTTCCATCTTCAGCGCCAGGGTCGCCAGGTCCGGCTCGCTGCCGGTTTCCTGCATGATCTGACGCGAAATGCGGTTCATCTTGTTGATGGTTTCGATCATGTGCACCGGCACGCGGATGGTACGGGCCATGTCGGCGATCGAACGCGTGATGGCCTGACGAATCCACCAGGTCGCGTAGGTCGAGAACTTGTAGCCGCGACGGTATTCGAATTTGTCCACCGCCTTCAGCAGGCCGATATTGCCTTCCTGAATCAGATCCAGGAATTGCAGACCGCGGTTGATGTACTTCTTGGCGATCGAAATCACCAGACGCAAGTTGGCCACCGTCATTTCACGTTTGGCCTGGCGCGCGCGCTTTTCACCGGCGGCCATCTGCTTGTTAATCTTGCGCAGGTCGGCCAGCGGCAGCGCCACGCGCAGTTGCAGGTCGATCATCTTGCGTTGCAGCTCTTTCACGGCCGGCACGTTACGGCCCAGCACGGTGCTGTACGGATAGCCGGCATCGACTTCGCCATCGACCCAGTCCAGGTCCGTCTCGTTGCCCGGGAAGACTTTGATGAAGTGCGCGCGCGGCATGCCGCAACGGTTGACGCACAGGTCCAGCACGGCGCGTTCGATCGAGCGCACTTCTTCCATCTGGCCACGCAGCGTATCGCACAGCTTCTCGACCACCTTGGCGGTGAAGCGGATGCCCAGCAGTTCGGCCGAAATGGCTTCCTGCGCGGTCACATACGCCTTGGAGGCATAGCCGCCCGACGCCTTGCGCATTTTCTCGAACTGGGCCGAGATGAAGGCGAATTTGTCCAGCGCGGCGATTTTCAGCTGCGCCAGTTGCTCGGTCGAGTAGCCGGCGGCGCCGCCCCCGACGTCGCCGTCTTCTTCTTCGCCGTCGTCTTCCTCGTCCTCGTCGTCATCCGACGTCGCGGTGGCGACCACGGCAGGCGCAGGCGCGGCGTCGTCCGGATCGACAAAACCGTCGACCACGTCGTCCACCTTCATTTCGTCGGCGGCGATCTTGTCGGCCAGCGAAATGATTTCGGCGATGGTGGTCGGGCAGGCGGAAATCGCCTGGATCATGTCCTTCAGGCCTTCTTCGATACGCTTGGCGATTTCGATCTCGCCCTCGCGGGTCAGCAGCGCTACGGCGCCCATTTCACGCATATACATGCGGACCGGGTCGGTGGTGCGGCCGAAGTCGGAATCGACGGTCGACAGCGCGGTTGCGGCAGCCGCTTCCACTTCATCGTCCGAGGTAACAGTGGCAACGTTGTCGCTCAACAACAGTGCTTCCGCATCCGGCGCGCGCTCGTAAATGGCGATGCCCATGTCGTTGAAGGTCGCGATGATGCCTTCAATCGCTTCCGGATCGATGATGTTTTCCGGCAACTGGTCGTTGATCTCGGCATAGGTCAGGAAGCCACGCTCTTTACCCATATTGATCAGGTTCTTGATCTGGGTGCGGCGTTTTTCCAGTTCCTCGGCCGAGGCTTTCGGATCCAGGCCCAGCAGGTCAGCGCCGCCCTTGGCTTTGCGCTCACGTGCTTTCGACACGGCTTTCAGTTCGGCGCGCTCGACCGCGTTCAGTGCCGCGACTTCGTCGTTTTCCGGCGTGAATTCGGACGGCTTGCGGCCACGGCGGCCCGGAACCTTAACGCCCGGCAGCAGGTAGCCCGAGGTATCGATCGACGCCAGCGTGGCGGCATCGGTTACCTGGCTGACCGACGGTGCGGTCGCCGAGGTGGTGACCACCGGCGCCGTTTCCAGCTTGGCCTTGACCAGCTTGGACTTCGGCGCCACTTTGACGGTCACGGCCTGCGCTTCATCGGCCACCGCGCCAGGAATCGCGCTCTTGCGCGCCACCTTGGCGACTTTGGTCGCGTCATCGGCCACTTCGGCCGACTGCACGTCGGCCTGGGCGGCTTCGGCAGCGGCGCTCAGACGGGTTTTCTTTTTAACAACCGTAACTTTGCTCGCTGCCTCTTCATTATCGATGACGTAAGATAGAGTCGTCTTCGGCACCACCAATGGCGCAGCGCTGGCGCGGGCGGCGGGCTTTTTGACGGACAACGTTAAAGTTTTCGGTTTTGTCATTAGAAATCTCTCAATGCTATGCGCCGGAAAATTACAAAAAAGCAGACCCCGCGCCGACCGCGAAGGTGCGCTGGGGTGGAAATGTTGTAATTTAGCTGACGATTTTCTGCGGAATAAAAAAAGCCCGCATCCTGCAACGGGCTTGTTTCTCTTTTCAGGGAAGAATGAGAAGGGCAAATGAGAAGGGCTAAAAGCCCTTGGTCAGACCATCCGAATCGCATCCTGTACCAAGCTGAATCACACCGTCCTGCCGTTGGTGCGTCGAGCATTATACACAATTTAGGGCACCTACGCACGTTTGCAAGAGGTCTTAACACCATTCTAAGCATGAGCAATTCGCTACAGTAGCCCAAAAGGCACTGCAATCCGCTGGGCAGCATGATATGCTGACGGTTGTTGCTTAACCTATGAAGTCGATGAACACTAGTCTTACCCCCCAGCCTCCGGCCACTGAGCCAGCCACTGCTGTCTCCGCGCCGGCACCTGCCGCTCAAACCCCGCGCAGCCTGCTGAAACACCTGCAAACCCAATTCCCTGCTTTCCGCGATTTCCTGCCCCTGAGCATCGGAATCGACAAGCAGCTGCTGGCTGTGATGCCCGAGCTGGATCGCAAAACCATGCGCACGGCGCTGGGCATCCATACCGGTTCGTTGCGCTATCTGAAAGTCATGGAAAAAGCCAAGGTCCGTCACGACCTCGACGGCACCCCTGGCGCCGAAGTGACCGACACCCACCGCGCCCACGCGACCCAGGTGCTGCAAGAGCGTTTCAAGAAAGAAGCCGACCGCAAGAAGGCCGAACGCGAAGCCAAGGCCGCCGAGGAAGCTGCCCGTGTGCACGCTGACAAGCTGAACCAGCTGGCCGCGAAGTTCGCCAAAAAGAGCTGAGTTGGCTGAGTTGGACGATCAGCCCATGGCAGCGGCGGCAGAAGAAGAGCTGCCGCCGTATCTCGGCATCCATATCGCCGATGTGCACATGGTGGTGACGCCGGAACAGGCCGTCGCCGCGCGCGACGCCCTGCTGGCCAGCGACGCCATTGGCTTCGATACCGAATCCAAGCCGACTTTTACGCGGGGCGAAACCTCCACCGGGCCGCACCTGATCCAGTTCGCCACCGATAACAAGGCGTATCTGTTCCAGATCGGCGCCAGCACCGAGCCGCACATTCGCGCCATGCTATTGGCGATTCTGGAACGGCCTTTGCCGCTGAAGATCGGTTTCGGCCTGTCGGACGACGTCAAGCGCCTGCACGCCAAGCTGGATATCCGCACCGCTGGTGTGGTTGATCTGTCGGTTGCGCTGCGCACGCCTGGTCAACGCAACGACCTCGGCGCCAAGACGGCGGTGGCCAAATTCTTCGGTCGCAAGCTGCAAAAATCGAAAAAGATTTCCACCACCAATTGGGCTTTGCCGCGTCTGAACGAAAAACAGATCCTGTATGCGGCCGATGATGCCCAGGTGGCGTTGCGGGTTTACCGTCACTGGCTAGGGCTGGGTAATAAGTTGCCCCCGCTCAAAGCTGTCAAATTGCCAAAACCACCTAAAACCGGGTTATCCTAGACACGCGGCCGCCATGCGCCGCCTGTATCAGGAGGGGTATGCCGATTTTTTCCGCCTTGGGTTTCGCCGCCGCACTCGCCGCCGCACCGCTGCCACCAGCCGATACGCTGGAACAGCGGATTGCCGCCTGCCTGTCCTGCCATAGCGTCAAGGAGCGCGGCGACGCTTACTTTCCACGCATCGCCGGCAAGCCGTCCGGCTACCTGTACAACCAGCTGCGCCATTTCCGGGATGGCCACCGGCACTATCCGATGATGACGTATATGGTCGGCAACCTGTCGGACGCTTATCTGCGCGAAATTGCCGATTACTTCGCCGCCCAGCATCCGCCTTACCCGCCGCCACCGCCTGGCAGCGGCAGCAATGCCGCAGCGGCACAAGTGGCGCGCGGCGAGGCGCTGGTGCGGCAGGGCGATCCGCTGAAGAATATTCCAGCCTGCGTCAGCTGCCATGGCGCGGCGCTGACCGGCGTTGAGCCGGCCATTCCCGGACTGCTGGGACTGCCCAGCGATTACATCAATGCCCAGTTCGGCAACTGGAAGAACAAGAGCCGCCGCGCCACCGCCCCCGACTGCATGGCCACCATCGCCGCCCGATTGAGCGATAGCGACGTCGCCGCCGTGTCGTCCTGGCTCAGCAAGCAGACGCCAGACGCCGCCGCCCGCCCCGCCGCCAGCATCCCTCTGCCGCTGCCCATCGCCTGCGGCAGCCTGCCGCCGGCCGGAGGCGCGCCCGCACCAGCGGCGTCGTCGCCTGGCACGGCCGCATCAGCCGCCGCTCCCGCCGCCCTGGCACCGAGCGCCAGCCCACGCGGAGGCGCCAAATGAGGAAAATTGTTTATACCGTTATCGCCGCCGCGCTGATCGCCGCCGTGGTCGCCGCCATCCTGCTGGCCATGCAGTTCCGACAGGCAGCCGACAGCCCGCCCTCCGCCGCCATCGCCGCGCTGACAGCCGATCAACGCGTCGCCCGGGGCGCCTACCTTGCCAAGGCCGGCGACTGCATGTCCTGCCACACCACGCGCGGCGGACAGCCCTACGCGGGCGGCCGCGCACTGCAAACACCGTTCGGCGCGATCATCGCTCCCAACATCACGTCTGACCGCAACACCGGCATCGGCATGTGGTCCACCGACGACTTTTGGCGCGCGCTGCATCACGGCCAGTCGCGCGACGGACGCCTGCTCTACCCCGCCTTCCCCTACACCAATTACACCCGCATCACGCGCGACGACGCCGACGCCTTGTATGCCTACCTGCAAACCGTACCGGCCGTGATCCAGGCTAACCAGCCGCACCGGCTGCGCTTCCCATACAGCCTGCAAATCTCGCTGGCCGCCTGGCGCGTGCTGTACTTCAAACCAGAAGTGTTCCGCCCTGAGACCAATCAATCAGTGGACTGGAATCGCGGCGCCTACCTGGTGCAAGGCCTGGGACATTGCAGCGCCTGCCACAGCGCGCGCAACCCGCTCGGCGCCTCGGAAGGCGAAAGCCTGTCCGGCGGTGTGATTCCCGCGCAAGGCTGGTACGCGCCGGCGTTGAACGCCCGCGGTGACTGGCAACAGGATCATCTGGCGGCGCTGCTGAAAACCGGCGTGTCGCCGCGCGCCGCCGTATTCGGCCCGATGGCGGAAGTGGTGAAAGAAAGCCTGCAATACCTGAATGACGGCGACATCAACGCCATCACCACCTATCTGAAAGCGCTGCCGGCCGAAGCCAAGCCCGCGGCCTTTGAGCGCGAAGGCGCACCGGAAGCGGTCGCCTTCCTGGCCGCCGGCGCCAAATTGTATGAGAAGCATTGTGCGGAATGCCATGGCACCGAAGGCAAGGGCCAGTCGCCCGCCTATCCGCCGCTGGCCGGCAACCAGGCGCTGATCATGACCAACGCCGTCAATCCGATCCGCGTGGTGCTGAATGGCGGCTTTGCGCCGGCCACAGCGGGCAACCCGCGTCCTTACAGCATGCCGCCATTCAGCCACACGTTGAATGATCTGGAAGTGGCGCAGCTGGTGTCCTACCTGCGCAGCGCCTGGGGCAACAACGCCCCGCCGGTCAACGCCACCGACGTCAACCGCTTCCGCGCAGTGCCGCTGGACTAAGCGTTACGGCTCGACGAAGCCGATGCGGTCAGTGGTCGCGTTGCGGGCATCCTGCACCGCGATCTTGCCTTCGGCCAGCAAGGCGTGCAGCGAGGTGTTCATCGTATGACAGCCTTCGCCCGGCTGGTCTTCCATCCAGATACGCAGGTTGGAGACCTTGCCGTTGGCGATCATCTCGGTCACCTGTGGATTGTTGGTCAGACACTCTGTGGCCAGATAGTAGCGCTCACCCTTCACGGCCGGCAGCAGCGCCTGGCACAGCACGCCACGCAGTGCATGACCCAGGGCTTGCGCCTGGGCTTCGGTATTGCCCAGCAGGCGCAGCATCTTCTGCAGGCCCAGTTCGGTCGAACGCGCGTGCAGCGAAGCCAGCACCAGCGGACCGGCCTCCGCCAGCGCCAGCGCCTCCTGCGCCGTCTGGGCGTCGCGAATCTCGCCGATGACGATCACATCCGGCCGCTCGCGCAGCGCATCCAGCGCGCCCTGGTAGAAGCTCTCGACGTCACCGTCGGAACCCACCTCGCGCTGGGTGATGACGCACTGACGCTGCGGAATTAGCGTCTCGACCGGATCTTCAATCGTGATGATGTGGCCGGAGCGGTGCTTGTTGATTTCGTCCAGCATCGAGGCAATGGTGGTCGACTTGCCCTGGCAGGTATCGCCGATGATGAGCACCAGCCCGCTGGTCAGCTTGGCGAAATTCTGTTCGTGCTCAGCTAGCCCCAGCTTGGCCAGCGGCATCGGTTCTTTTGGGAAGCGGCGAATCACGCAACCGAGCCGCTTGCGGCCCTGGAAGCTGAAGCAGTTGGCGCGGATGCGGGCCGTGTGCAGATCGACCGCGCGGTCGAAGGCGCGGTCCTGGATGCGTTCCGCCCAGTTCGGCTCGACCACCTCGAAGAATTCCTGCAATTCCTCGCGCGTGATCGGCGAGTCGGTGACGGCGACCAGCCCTTTCGGCTGGCGCAGCATCAAGGGACTGTTCTGGTGGATCAGGATGTCGCTGAAAATCAGCTTGGAGTTCAGCAGGTGCAGAATCTGCTCGACGAGCGTGCCGAAGACCGGGTGGTCTTCGTTCTCGATGTAGCTCAGGGTACGAATTTGCGACGATTGGTAGTGTTCCATCTCTGCTCAAATCTCCGTGGATGCCGGATGATTATAAGAGAAAAACTTGCAACGCCGAAACTTTTTAAGCGCGGACCTTCGGATATTTAAAGCCGGTGCGCAAATCCATGCTGAAGCGCTGACCCTTTTCCGTGACCAGCACGTGATCCGGCGGTTCTTCGCCAGCCAGCGCGCGGTAAAAGATCGGCAAGCCTTCCGATTTGCGGATCAGATCATCGCAGCGCTCGTAGACATTCGGGCAGCCGGTATCGGCCAGCAGCGCTTGCACGATCGGCACTTTCCAGGCATCCACGCCAGCCGCCTGGAACTGGCAGATCAGGTAGCCACTGGTGCCGCCCCAGCTATCGACCAGCAAGCCGGGCAAGCCGTCTTCGTCGCCGCGGATCACCGGCACCAGATCGGTCGGCGCGGCGGCGCGCACGGCGGCGGCGCGCTTGGCGATGGCGGCGCGCACGCGGCGTTTCATCATCGCGTGATCGACCGGTTCATCTTCCTTGTAGCTCCAGACGCGGGCGCGCACCTCGGATAACGGATTCCAGGCGGCGCGCGCCAAAAACTGGCGCGATGATGTTTGCAGAATGGCTGTACCGCCGGGTTTGTTCTTTTCTTGCGGGCGACCGTCGACGCGCTCGATAGCGGTCGCGTAGATCAGGATATCGCCGGCCAGCAGGCGTTTTTCCTTGCCCTGTTTGATGGTTATAGTAAGCATAGGCAGAATGATACCTCATGCGCGCTCTATTCCCGGCGCTGTGCATTCTGCGCCACGCCGGCTGCAATCTGTCGCAAGCCCGTTATAGGCGCCGGCCGAGCTGCGTAGGATGCAGACTTAAGCCAATCGACTTTCAGGAGAATAATATGAACCGCCGCCATTTTCTGCCTTCGCTGTTACTGTCCGCCGGCCTGCTGGCCGCTCCCGTCGTGGCCGTTCAGGCCGGTCCGCTCAGCTGGCTAAGCGGCGGTGAGCGGGTGCAAGGCAGCGGCAAGATCGTCAAGCAGAACCGCGACGTCGGCCACTTCAACGCGCTGACGGTCGGCGTCGGCAGCGACGTCGAAATCCGTCTCGGCAACACCGAAGGCGTGATCGTCGAAACCGACGACAACATCCAGCCGTTGATCGAAACCAAGGTGGACAACGGCACCCTGCGCATCCGTCCGGCCAAAAACAACCTGCGGGTGGATACCCGCAACATGAAAATCATCGTACTGGCGCGCACGCTGGACAAGCTGTCGATCGGCGGCTCCGGCAACGTCACCGCCGACAAGCTGCGCGGCGAGCACATCACCATCGATGTGGGTGGCTCCGGCTCGTTCAGCGTCGACCAGCTGGACAGCGAATCGGTGGCGATTGCGCTGGGCGGCAGCGGCAACCTGAAAGCGGCCGGCAACACCGAGCGGCTGCAAGTGTCGATCGGCGGCTCCGGCCGGGTGCAGGTCGGCCAGTTGCAATCGCGCGATGCGGTGGTCAGCATCGGCGGATCCGGCCAGGCCACCGTGTGGGCCAAGAAATCGCTGAACCTGAGCGTGGCCGGTTCGGGCGACATCAACTACTACGGCGATCCGCAGATCAGCAAAAGCATCATGGGCTCCGGCACCATCAAACGCCTGGGCGGCGCACCGCTCTAAGGATTGAGCTTGCCCAGTACCTGCAACACGGCGGCGGCAATCGCCGCCGGTTCTTCCTGCGACACCTCCACCACCGGCATCTCGCCAAACGGCTTGCGCGCAGTGCGCACCTGGCCGGCGCTGATCTCCAGGCTATCCAGCTCGGACGCCCGCGCCTTCCAATAAGTCAGCTTGCGCACCTGCGCTGCTTGCGCCGACGCCAGCGCCGGGCCGATCTCGCCGTTGAGGCTGGAGGCCGGATACGCGCAACCGTCGCCGACCTTGCCCTGCTCCGCCGCCGCCAGACAGGCCAGCACGGCATCCAGCTTGGCTGTGCGATCGGCCGGCAAGGCGTCCTCCTTGAGCGGCGCCACCAGCACCAGGCCGGTCACCGCGCCGCGCGAGCGCCAGACGAACTGCTCCGCAATCAGCGCGCCATAGCCCGCGCCGACCAGCACAAACGGCCCTTCCAAATGGGCATTCTTGATCAGGAAATTCAAATCCTTGCTGGCATTCGCCACCGTTGAGGCGCGGATGATGGGATCGCTAGCGCCGAAACCGGCGCGGTCGTACACGCAGGCCCGCGTGCGTGCCGCCACCTCCGGCAACACCGCCGACCAGTCCCAGCCGGCGCGGCCGGCATCGGCCTCGAACAGCACGGTCGGCGATCCCTTGCCGGTGCAATACAGATTCAGTTTGCGGCCGCCGACGTCGACCCGCATCTGCGGGCCGGCGAGGGCATTCTGGCCGGCCGGCGGCTCGGCATGGACGCCAGCGCAAGCCAGCAGGGAGACAGCCACCAGGGCTTTGAGCGAGAAATTATTCATGCATTCAATATATCATTGCCAAGAGGGAAATTGGCGGCGTCAATACGGCAATGGCGAATTTCTGGCAAAGTAGAGGGTGTTCGGGCGTCGCTACGGGCGCCCTTCTCATACATCACCGGAGATTTTTCATGACCACGACTAACTACCCTAACGTCCGCCTCCTGATCGCCAACGAATGGAGCGACGCCACCGGCGGCAAGACCATTCCAGTGCTGAATCCGGCCACCGGCAAGGAAATCGGCACCGTGGCCCACGCCAGCATTGCCGACCTGGACCGCGCACTGGCGGCGGCGCAAAAAGGCTTTGACGCCTGGCGCAAGGTATCGGCCTTTGAGCGCACCGCCACGCTGCGCCGCGCCGCCGCCCTGCTGCGCGAACGCGCCGACCAGATCGCCCGCCTGCTGACTCAGGAACAAGGCAAGCCGCTGGCCCAGGCCCGCGCCGAAGCCATGGCCGGCGCCGACATCATCGACTGGTTCGCGGCCGAAGGCATGCGCGTGTATGGCCGTATCGTCCCATCGCGTAATCCGCTGGCGCAGCAGCTGGTGTTGAAAGAGCCGGTCGGTCCGGTGGCCGCGTTCACGCCGTGGAACTTCCCGATCAACCAGGTGGTGCGCAAGCTGGCGGCCGCGCTGACCACCGGCTGCTCCTTCCTGTGCAAGGCGCCGGAAGAAACCCCGGCCTCGCCGGCGGCGCTGTTCCAGTGCTTCATCGACGCCGGCGTGCCGGCCGGTACGGTGGGCCTGGTGTTTGGCGATCCGGCGGAAATTTCCAACTACCTGATTCCGCATCCGGTGATCCGCAAAGTGACCTTCACCGGTTCGACCCCGGTCGGCAAGCAACTGGCCGCACTGGCTGGCGCCCACATGAAGCGCGTGACCATGGAACTGGGCGGCCATGCGCCGGTAATCGTGGCGGAAGACGCCGACGTGGCGCTGGCGGTCGAAGCGGCAGGCGGCGCCAAGTTCCGCAACGCTGGCCAGGTATGCATCGCGCCGACCCGTTTCTTGGTGCATAACAGCATCAAGGAAGAATTCACCCGCGCGATGGTGGCGCATGCCGAGCGTCTGCAACTGGGCAATGGCCTGGTGGAAGGCACGACGCTGGGCCCGCTGGCCAATCCGCGCCGGGTGGCGGCGATGACCCAGTTGGTGGAAGACGCCCGCGCCAAGGGCGCCAATGTGGCTACCGGCGGTCTGCGTATCGGCAACGAAGGCAACTTCTTCGCGCCGACCATTCTGGCCGACGTGCCGCTGAACGCCAGCGTATTCAATGACGAGCCGTTTGGCCCGGTGGCGGCGATTCGCGGTTTCGATACGCTGGATGAGGCGATTGCCGAATCCAACCGTCTGCCGTTTGGTCTGGCTGGTTATGCCTTCACCCGTTCGATCAAGAACGCGCATCAGCTGATGAACAATGTGGAAGTCGGCATGCTGTGGATCAACCAGCCGGCCACGCCAAGCGCCGAGATGCCGTTTGGCGGCGTCAAGGATTCGGGCTACGGTTCGGAAGGTGGTCCGGAGGCGCTGGAAGCCTACCTGAACACCAAATCGGTATCGCTGCTGGGCGTATAAGCCTGTAGCATTCAGCCCTCGGCAAACAGCTGCCGGGGCTGGCGCCCTCAAACAGCGCCTTGATCCAGTCATTGAGCTGGCTGCTGTCAGCGCCCGCAATCCTGGACTCCGCGTCAACCGGCATACCGGCTCCCGCCAGTAAGTCGGTTAGCAGACGTTGCAGCGCCGCGCGTTCGCCTTGCTGAATTCCGGCCAGCAGGCCTTCTTTTAGCCCCTCCTCGCGTGGCTGCAAAAGACGGTCGAGGAACTCGTCGGTCAATACATCGTTAAGCTTGTATTTTCTTTCAGCTGGCATAGCATCGTCCTCCTCCAGATCCATCTTAGTTTCGCCAAGTTCGTCCTGCAAGGTGAGCTGCAACCAGTTTCTCAGCGTTTCGCGTATCGGCTTCAGGTCGGGTTGGCGCATGCGCGTCGCGAACACTTCGACCACCGCCCAGAGCTCAGCTTCGGTACGACAGCGTAGCACCCTGAATAACAGATTAACGATGTCACCGCGCTCACCATGATGATGCTGGTCAACCAGCAGATATTGCAGGCCAGGTTGAAAACGTTCCAGTCCGGCTGGCGGAGGCAACATCAGTTGCGCCAGCGTGGTCGCCGCGCGCCATGGGCGGCGGCCGTGGTACAGCACGATCGGCAGCACCGGCGGCAACCTGCCGTGCTTGCTCAAGCGGTGCTGCGCCACCAGATCCTGATACAGCAAGCCAACATACACCTGCATCCGCAGCGCCATCCACTTGTCCGGCCTCGCCTGAAACTCCAGCAGGATATACACGTACATCCACTCGCCACCTATCCGCGCGCGCCACACCACATCCGCATGGCGTGCCTTGCCGTGGTCGCTGGCGTAGCTGGCGTTGACGCGCTCCAGCCCATCCACCGTCAACGCCCGCGCCCACTCGGCCGGCAACAAGCCCACCAGCAAATCACGCACGATTTCCGGATGGGAGAACAGCTGCTTATACACAGTGTCGCGACGGGAGGCCATGACAAAATATTCTAGCGTTGGCTCCCGTTGCCGGGTACGCTAGGTGGCGAGCGTGGTTTGGCTCTCCTCAACAAAACATCACAACAAGGGAGAAATACTTGAAAGCGATTGCCGTCTCCATCCTGCTGTCAACCTGTGCCGCCGCCGGCGCCGCAGACGTCCCCGCCATCACCGCCGTCAAAGCCGCCCACATGGTCGATGTGCGCAGCGGTAAGCTCATCGACCAGGCTGTGGTGCTGATCAGCGGCGAGCGGATCACCGCCGCCGGCAGCCAGCTGGCGATCCCGGCCGGCGCCACCGTGATCGACCTCGGCAACAAAACCCTGCTACCCGGCCTGATCGACGCGCACACCCACATCACGGG
The DNA here is from genome assembly GCF_012849375.1 of Duganella dendranthematis. Classification (NCBI taxonomy): domain Bacteria; kingdom Pseudomonadati; phylum Pseudomonadota; class Betaproteobacteria; order Burkholderiales; family Oxalobacteraceae; genus Duganella; species Duganella dendranthematis. The sequence continues at coordinate 4,579,422 of NZ_CP051684.1, read as the reverse complement.
GCACCCGGAAGACGCCGGCTACGGCATCATCGCCAAGTCGATCCCGCGCATCACGCTGACCGGCGCCCATAACGCGCTGACCACGCTGCGCGCCGGCTTCACCACCATCCGCGATGTCGGCGCCGATGGCTATACCGACATCGGCCTGCGCGACGCCATCAACGACGGCGACGTCCCCGGTCCGCGCATTCTGGCCTCCGGCCCGCCGTTAGGCATCACCGGCGGCCACTGCGACGACACCATGCACGCGCCCGAATACAAGTCCACCGCCCTGGGCGTGGCCGACGGCGTCGACGAAGCGCTGAAAGTCACGCGCCGCAACATCAAGTACGGCGCCGACGTCATCAAGATCTGCGCCACCGGCGGCGTGCTGTCGTTCGGCGACGATCCGCGCACCTCGCAGTACACGCTGGAAGAATTGAAAGCCATCATTGGCGAGGCCCACCGACTCGGCCGCAAGGCTGCCGCCCACGCGCATGGCGGCGACGGCATCCGGCTGGCGGTGCTGGCCGGCATCGATTCGATTGAACACGGCTCCTACATCGATGACGAAGGCATCAAGCTGATGAAGGAACACAAGACCTATCTGGTGCCGACGCTCTACCTGGGCGACTGGCTGATCGACAACGCCGAAGCCATCAAGCTGCCCGCGCCGCTGCTGGAAAAAGCCAAGGTGGTGCTGCCGCAGGCGCGCATCAACATCGGCAAGGCCATCAAGGCCGGCGTGCCGATCGCCTTCGGCACCGACGCCGCCGTCTACCCACACGGCCTCAACGCGCGCGAATTCGCCGTGCTGGTCAAGCTGGGCATGACGCCGGCGCAAGCGATACGCACCGCTACCGTCAATGCCGCCGATTTACTGGGATGGAGCGATAAGGTCGGCAGCATCGAGGCCGGCAAATATGCCGACCTGATCGCCGTGGACGGCCAGCCGCTCAACGATGTGCGCGCACTGGAACAAGTCCAGTGGGTCATGAAGGGCGGCGCCGTGGTGAAGGGAAATTAGCGCTCGGCTTTCAGCACTTCACGGGTGATCTCGACGGTCTCGGTACCGTCGGTCAGCCAGATCTGGCCGTCCTGGATGGTGCACTGGAATTGCATCGTGCGCTGCGCCATCTTGCCCAGCTGCTCGGTGGCGGCAGCGTCCAGATCCACCACGGTCAGGTTCTTGCAGCGCTCGACCTTGTTGGCCAGCGCTTTCCACCAGATGTGGCTGGTGGCGGCGTAGCTGTACACGTAGACGTGTTCCGAACGGCCGCAGGCCTTCAGGATCACTTTCTCATCCGGCTGGCCGACCTCGATCGACAGCTCGATGGCGCCGGTCAGATCCTTGTGCCACAGGTCCGGTTCTTCAACGTCGAACAAGCCCTTGGTGAAGGTCAGCGCTTCGTTCGCGTGGATCGCAAACGCCACCAGGCGCACCATCATGCGCTCGTCGGTTTCCGACGGATGGCGGGCCAGTGTCAGTTGATGGGTTTCGTAGTAATTGCGGTCCATGTCCGCAATCGACAGTTCTGCTTTATAGATTGTTGCCTTGAGTGCCATTCGATTCTCTTATTACTTAAAGACGACGGTTTTATCGCCGTTTTGCAAAATGCGGTGTTCGACAAACCATTTCACTGCGCGCGCCAGCACCACGCACTCGACATCGCGGCCAATCGCCGACAAGGTGTCCGCATCCATCGAATGATCGACGCGCTCGACGTCCTGCTCGATGATCGGACCTTCGTCCAGGTCGCCGGTGACAAAGTGCGCGGTCGCGCCGATCAGCTTGACGCCGCGGTGGTGCGCCTGCGCATACGGCTTGGCGCCCTTGAAGCTCGGCAGGAAGGAATGGTGGATATTGATCGCCTTGCCCTTGAGCGCCGTGCACAGGCCCGGCGACAGGATTTGCATGTAGCGCGCCAGCACCACCAGGTCGACCTTGTGGGTGTTCATCAGCTCGATGATTTTGGCTTCCTGCGCCAGCTTGTCTTCGGCCGGCGCACCGGTCGCCAGCGGCAGGTGGTGGAACGGAATATTGTAGCTGGCCGCCAGCTGGTAGAAGTCCATGTGGTTGGAGACGATGGCCGGAATTTCCACCGGCAGCAGCCCGCTCTTGTAGCGGAACAGCAAATCGTTCAGGCAGTGGCCGATCTTCGACACCATCAGCATCGCGCGCGGCTTGTAGTGGGCGTCGCGCAGTTCCCAGTCCAGCTTCATATCGGCAGCCAGCAGGCTGAAGTCGGCGCGCAGCAGATCGTCGTTGATGTTGCGGTCTTCCGCCGAAAAATGCACGCGCATGAAGAACAGCTTCGATTCGCCATCGCCAAACTGGGCCGAATCGATGATGTTGCAGCCGTGCTCGGCCAGGAAGCCCGACACGCGATGCACGATTCCGCGCTGATCCAGGCAAGAGAGTGTCAGAATGTATTCGGGATGACTCATGACGACCGTAGAAGATATGGACAAAAGAGATCTATTGTCGCATGCCTTGCCATTCACGACAAAAATAGCACGCTCGTGCAATTTGAGATATAGTCATTCCCACCCCACACAAGGAGAAAATCCATGGAGACAAATCTGCAATTCCGCCTGGCCGCGCGTCCGGTCGGCATGGTCAAGGACAGTGACTGGCAGCAAGTGACCGAACCGCTGCGTGAACTGGCCGACGGTGAGATCCGCATCAAGGTGCTGTACCTGTCGCTCGACCCGGCCATGCGTGGCTGGATGAACGAAGGCAAATCCTACATCCGCCCGGTCGCCATTGGTGAAGTCATGCGCGCTGGCGGCGTCGGCGTGGTGGTGGAATCGAAGTCGCCGAAGTATGCGGTTGGCGACCACGTGCAGGGCGGCACCGGCGTGCAGCGCTATTGGACCGGCGCCGGCGACGACAAGCAGGCCGGCTTCCACAAGGTCGATCCGAAACTGGCGCCGCTGACCACCTACCTGAATACGCTCGGCATGCCGGGCATGACCGCCTATTTCGGCCTGATCGAATCGGGGCAGCCGAAAGCCGGCGACACCGTGGTGGTGTCGGGTGCGGCCGGCGCGGTCGGCCAGACCGTCGGCCAGGTCGCCAAGCAGCTGGGCTGCCGCGTGGTCGGTATTGCCGGCGGCAAGGAAAAGTGCGATTTCGTCGTCAACGAACTGGGCTTCGACGCCTGCATCGACTATAAGAACGACTCGGTCAAGGACGGCCTCAAGCAGCACTGCCCGCAAGGCGTGGACGTCTACTTCGACAACGTCGGCGGCGAGATTCTCGACACCGTGCTGACCCGCATCAACATGAAGGCGCGCATCGTCATCTGCGGCGCCATCTCGCAGTACAACAACACCACGGCGGTCAAGGGACCATCCAACTACCTGGCGCTGCTGGTCAACCGCGCCCGCATGGAAGGCATCGTGGTGTTCGATTACGCCGACCGCTACCCGATCGGCGTGGCGGCGCTGGCCGGCTGGATGAAGGACGGCAAAATCAAGAGCAAGGAGGACATCGTGCAGGGACTGGAAAACTTCCCGCAGGCGCTGAACATGCTGTTTGAAGGGAAAAACTTCGGCAAGCTGGTGCTGCAGGTGGCGACACCTTAAAACTGCGGAACCTTCCGCCCGCCTCGGCGTCTATTCCAGTACCGCCACCACGCCGAGGACCACCATGTTTTCCCAATTTCCCCATCCCCTAGTCCGCTCCCATATCGACAACGTGCTCGACCTCTACGTCGGCATGTCGCAATGCATGTTTGAAACCGCGCATCGCCTCAGCGCGCTGAACCTCCAGCTAGGCCGCGAACTGATTGCCGAGGCCGGCGCCCGCACGGAGCGCGTGCTGACCAGCCAGGGCGCCGGCCAGTTCGGTTCCGCCCTCATCGCCCAGTTCACGCCCGGCAGCCAGGCGCTGGTCAACTACCAGCGCGGCGTCGCCGAGGCGATGAGCCGCTGCCAGGCGGTCATCACGCAAACCGCTGCCGACCGCATGCCGGCGGTGCGGCGCTCGGCCACCGCCATGGCCGACGACCTGTTGCAGGAAGCCAGCCGCCAGACCGCCCAGGCCGCCGAACAACTGGCGCGCTTCCAACCCGGCAGCCAACTGCGTCATTAACTGGAACTTCCGTCAACCTTGCAACTCTAACCACACAGAACAGCAGGCACGCTGCTGTTTCTTTTCCATTTGACGGAGGGTTATATGGCCAACAACACGACGAACGACAAACCCAAGGGCACGGCCAAGCGCGGCTTTGCCGCCATGGATGAAGCCACCCAGCGCGCCATCGCCAGCAAGGGCGGGCAAGCGGCGCACCAGAAAGGCACGGCGCACGAATTCGACTCGGAGGAAGCGCGCCGGGCCGGACAGAAAGGCGGCGAGGCGGTCAGCCGCGACCGCGAACACATGGCGGCCATCGGTCGCAAAGGCGGTGAAAGCCGCCAGTCCGCCGCCCGCGCCAACGCAGAGAAAAACCGCAGCGGCGCGTCCGAGCAATCGGCCAAGGGCGGCAACAAACAGTAGGGTTACGCCGCCTTCCGGTCTTGCAGGCGTTGCAGCATGGACGCATGCAGGACCGGGGGCGCCGCCACGATACTCGGCGACGTCAGGCGATATGGCCTGCCATCGGCCTGCGTCGCCACCCCGCCCGCCTCCTGGATCAGCAACGTGCCGCCGATGCTGAGATAACCGTCTGCGCCATCCTGCCAGAACGCGTCCAGCCGGCCACACGCCACGTAGGCCAGTTGCAGCGAGGTCGGCGCGAGATTGCGCGTCGCCACCAGTTCTTGTTGCTGTCGCGCGCGGACGCGGATAGGCTGGCCGTTGTACCAGGCGCCATGGCCCCACAGTGCATGAAACATCTCGTCGTGCAGGGCGTCGTAGACCACCGTGAACACCGGCACGCCTTCGCGCATCAGCGTCAGCGACATGCACCACAGAGGAATTGCGCGCAGAAACTGCAGCGCGCCGTCGATGGCGTCGCCGATCCAGTATTCGCCGCGTTGCGCATACGCTTCACTGAGGTGGCCGTCGGCCCAGGCGATCGGCGGATACTGGGCGGCCAGCGCCTGCCGCAGCGTTTCGTTGGCGGTCCACACCGCGTCCATGTCCACCAGCGGCGCGCTGCGCCAGAACGTGGCGCACAGGTCGGCGCCGACCTCGCGTACCAGCTGCAGTACGCCTTCCGTATCGATTGCCGTCATGGCTTTTCCTTGCGATGGATAAAAACCGTAGATTGCCTGTAGAATTGATCCATAGCTAACTGCCAACGGACAACTGATAACGCGATCGGGCCACAACATGAGCAATTACTACGGCGACATTCGACTGAGTCCCGAGCTTCCCATCTACGTGGCGGCACAACATACCGACGGCGGCGCGGGCAAAAGCAAGCTGACGCACCACCATCCGGAAGGCCAGATGTACGTTCCGGCGCAAGGGGTGATTCTGATCGAGGCCGGCGGCAACCGGCAGGTCCTGCCACCCGGACGGCTGGGCTGGATTCCGCCGTACATGCCGCACTCCGCCAGTACGCATGGCAACACCCTCCGGCCGGGGTTGGCCGGCTACACCATCCATATCGCGCCGTCGCTGTGCGTGGGTTTTCCCGAGCAGTCGCTGGCGCTGCGCATGTCGCCGCTGGCGGTGTCGCTGCTGGAGCGCATGTGCCGCTGGCCGAACGGTTCGCCGACCGACGCCGCCGGCCTGCGCGTGATGAATGTCTTTCTCGACGAGATACGCGCGGCCGAACCCGATCCGCTGCACCTGACCATGCCGCGTCACCCGCGCCTGCTGACGATGGCGGCCACGATTGCGCAGGACCCGGCCGACGAAACCGATCTCGACGCCTGGGCCGAACAATTGGGCTGGTCGCGCCGCAGCCTGACCCGCCACTTCCGCAACGAAACCGGCATGTCAGTGGTGGAATGGCGGCAGGTAGCACGCCTGCAAAAAGGCATGGAACTGCTGAACGGCGGCGCTTCCGTCACCACGGTGGCGCTGAGCCTGGGCTATGACAGCGTCAGCAGCTTCATCGCGCTGTTCCGCCGTATTCTCGGCACCACGCCGGCGCGCTTCGCCGCTTAGCGTCGTGCGGCTAGTGCGCCGCCACATACCACGGCGACGGCTGCGGGTCCGGCGTGGCAAAGGTCTTGCGCATATGCTCAACCTCCTCCACCGGACTACGGCCGAACAGACGCTTGAATTCGCGGCTGAACTGCGACGAGCTTTCGTAACCGACGCGCGCACTGGCCGCCGCCACCGACATCTCATGGCGCAGCATCAGCAGCCGCGCCTGATGCAGCCGGGTCGCCTTCAGATACTGCATCGGCGAGGTGCTGGTGACGGCCTTGAAGTGATGATGGAAAGTCGCCACGCTCATGTGGGCTTCGGCCGCCAGTTGTCCCACATCCAGTTCCTCGCTGAACGACGCATGAATCTTGCGCAGCGCGCGGGCGATGGTGGCAAAGCGGCCCTGCTGCATCAAGGCCGCGCGCATGCTGGCGCCTTGCACGCTGGTCAGCACGCGGTAGTAGATTTCGCGCACCAGGGCCGGCCCCAATAGCGCGGCGTCGAGCGGATCAGCCAGCGCTTCCAGCAGGCGCTCCACCGAAGCAGACAGCCGTTCATCCATCGGCGTCGAATACAGGCCTTTCGGTTCCGCCGTCACCGCGTGGCCCTGCTCTTCCAGCTCCAGCAACAGGTCGGCGGTCAGCTGGAAATCTAGCCGCAGGTAGACCGCCAGCAGCGGCTGCTCGGCACTGGCTTCGGTCTCCATCGAAAACGGTACCGGCACGGCGACCGCCAGGCAATGCTGGGCGTCGTAGACGAATTCCTGCTCGCCCAGAAAACCCCGTTTGCGCCCCTGGCAGACGATCACGATGCCCGGCTCGTACAGCACCGGCGTGCGGCTCAGCGGACGGTCGGAGCGCAGGAAACGCACATCCGGCAGCACGCTGAGGTTGTAGCCCTCGACCGGCGCCAGCCGCTCCATCAATGTCACCATGCGATTTTTCATGCAGCGATTGTAAGCCCGAATGCCGGTGCAGGAATACAGCTCAGAGAATCAGGCAAATGATGCAGAGCTTCCGACATAGGCGCGTGGCGCCGGCGTCACTACCATGGCTGCTCTCAGTGAAAGGACAGACCATGAGCAAGCTCTTCTTCATTACCGGCGTCAGCAGCGGTTTCGGCCAGGCGCTGGCCCAGGCGGCGCTGGACACCGGCCACACCGTCATCGGCACGGTGCGCAACGAACAGGCGCGCGATGCCTTCGCCGCGTTGCAACCGGGCCGTTCGCACGCCTACCTGCTGGATGTGACCGACTTCAACGCCATCGACGGCGTGGTTGCGCGGGCACAGGCCGAGGTCGGCCCGGTGGATGTGCTGGTCAACAATGCCGGCTACGGTCACGAAGGCATTCTGGAGGAATCGCCGCTGGAAGAAATGCGCCGGCAGTTCGACGTCAACGTGTTCGGCGCGGTGGCCATGATGAAAGCCTTCCTGCCCTCCTTCCGCAGCCGCCGGCGCGGCCACATCATCAACATCACGTCGATGGGCGGCTTTATCACCATGCCGGGCATCGCCTACTACGCCGGCAGCAAGTTCGCGCTGGAAGGCATTTCGGAGGTGGCTGGCAAGGAAGTGCGCCAGTTCGGCGTGCAGGTGACGGCCGTGGCGCCCGGCTCGTTCCGCACCGACTGGGCGGGCCGCTCGATGGTACGGTCGCAGCGCAGCATCGCCGACTACGACCAGCTGTTTGATCCCATCCGCGCCACCCGTGCCGAACGCAGCGGCAAGCAGCCCGGCGATCCGGCCAAGGCCGCGCAGGCCATCCTGGCGTTGACGGAAATGGCCGAGCCGCCGGCGCACCTGCTGCTGGGCAGCGATGCGCTGGGCCTGGTGCGCGGCAAGCTGGCGCAGATGGAAAGCGATATCAGCGCCCTGGAAGCGCTGACCCGCTCGACCGACGCTTAGGCCGGTGTGCCGATGATGACGCTGGAGGCCTTGAAAATGGCGCTGACGTCAACGCCGACTTCCAGCGCCAGCGCCTCACCGCTATCCTTGGTGACGATGGCGGCGATGGTGCCGCCACCCGGCAGCTCGATGCTCACTTCGGTATTCACCGCGCCCGGCTGCACGCGGCTGACCTTGCCTGTCAGGCGGTTGCGCGCCGACAGCTTGACGTCGCCCAGCTCAGTCGCCACGATCACCGACGATGCCTTGATCAGTGCAAACGCCTCCACGCCGACAGCCAGCCCCAGGCTGTCGCTGCTGTCGCGCGTGATGGTGGCCACCACTTGCTGGCCGCCGACGATTTCCAATACCACTTCATCATTGACGGCGCCTTGCTTCAACGCCACGACCTTGCCATTGAACTGGTTACGTGCACTGGTTTTCATCTTCATCCTTTGGATCAGTAAAAAATCATCGGCCAGCGCATGCGACTGGCTGCTCAGGTGGGCGACAAACTCGCGGTGCGCCGCATCGATCTTGCGGAAATTTTCCACCAGCTGGTCGCCACGCGCCGTCAGCCGCGTGCCGCCGCCCCCCTTGCCACCGGCCACCCGTTCCACTAACGGTTCGCCGGCAAGGTTGTTCATCGCCTCGATCGCGTCCCAAGCGCCTTTGTAGCTCATGCCGACCGCCTTGGCGGCCGCCGTGATCGAGCCTTCCGACGCCACCGCCGACAGCAGCGCCACGCGGTCTTGCCCGCCCAGCTTCTGGCCGTCGATGGTCATCCAGACATTACCTTGTAATTCCATGCTCATGCCGCATTCTCCTCCACGCGGAAGATGCTACCATTTTCCATGCGCAGCACGTGATCGCCGAAGGCGCGCACATCTTCCGGATCGTGGGTAATCATCAGCATGGGGATTTCCAGCCGACGCTGCAAGGCGCCCAGTTCGGCGCGCATGCGATCGCGCAGGGCCGGGTCGAGCGCGGCAAACGGTTCATCCAGCAACAGCGCCGCCGGCTGCGGCGCCAGCGCGCGCGCCAGTGCCACCCGCTGCCGCTGACCGCCGGACAACTGGTGCGGATACTGGTGCGCCACATGGTCCAGCTCGAAGGCTTCCATCCAGTAGCGGATCGCCTCGCCATCCACGCGCGCCAGCGGATTGCGCCAGCCGCGCTGCAGGCCGAAGCCGATGTTCTGCCGCACGTTCAGATGCGGGAACAGCGCGTAGTCCTGAAACAGATAGGCCACCTTGCGCTGTTGCGCCGGCAGGTTGACGCCGCCGGCGCTGTCGTACAGGCAGCGTCCGGCCAGCTCGATGCGGCCGCTGTCCGGCGTCGTCAGGCCCGCCACCGCCTTCATCATCTGGCTCTTGCCGGCGCCGGACGAGCCATACACCACCACCCGCTGGCTGGACGATTCAAACGACGCCTGCAACTGGAACACACGCTCGCCGGAGCGCAGCGTTTTGTGGATATCGACTTTGAATTGCGTGCTCATGCTTGCGGATTGCGGTTAGGCGTCAATTTGTTGGCGGCGACCAGCACAGTCACACACACCACGGAAGTAATAATGACCAGCAGGTTGGCGTGATCATCCTGGCCGGCCTGCACGGCCTCGTACACGGCGATCGACAGCGTCTGCGTCTTGCCGGGAATGCTGCCGGCCACCATCAGCGTCGCGCCGAACTCGCCCATCGAGCGGGCAAACGCCAGCAAGGTGCCGCCCAGCACGCCGCGCCACGCCAACGGCAGAGTCACGCGCAAAAACACGCCGAACGGCGACACGCCCAATACCCGCGCCGCCTGCTCGAACTGCGTATCGATTGCCTCAAATGCCGCGCGCGCGCCCTTGAGCACCAGCGGAAACGCCACCACGGCCGCCGCGATCACCGCCGCCTGCCAGGTGAAAATCAGGTTGATGCCAAAGTGCTGTTGCAGCCACGCACCGATGATGCCGTTGCGGCCGATGATCACCAGCATGTAGTAGCCCAGCACCGTAGGCGGCATCACCATCGGCAGGGTCAGCACCGCGTCCAGCAATTCCCGGCCGGGAAAGCGCTTGCGCGCCAGCAGGTAGCCGAGCGCCACGCCGAACACCACATCAATCAGCGTGGCCCAGCAGGCCACCTTCAGCGACAAGCGCAGCGCTACCCAGGCGGGATCGAACGACTCCACGCTTACGGACGGCCGAAACCGTACTTGGCAAGAATGGCCTGGCCGGCCGGCGACTGCACATAGTCAGCAAACTTGCGGCCGGCGGCGGCTTGCGGGCCGGCGGCGATTACCGCGATCGGGTAAGTCACCGGCGTTTCAGTCGGCACCGTGGCCACCACGGTGACCTTGTCTTTGACAATCGCGGCATCGGTGGCGTAGACGAAACCGGCATCGACTTCACCGCGCGCCACATAGTCCAGGCACTGGCGCACCGAGGTGCCGAGAATTAGCTTCGGTTCAACGGAGGCCCACAGCTTGGCATTTTCCAGCGCGGCCTTGGTGTAGCGGCCGACCGGGACGCTGGCCGGGTTGCCGATGGTGATGCGCGCCACGGCAGGCTGCGTCACGTCGGCCAGGCTCTTGACCGGCACCTTGCCGCCCTGCGGCGCGATCAGCACCAGGCTGTTACTGGCGAAGTTCTTGCGCGTGCCTGGCGCCAGCAGTTTCAGGTTGTCGGCCTTGTCCATGGCATCCTGGTCAGCGGAAGCAAACACGTCGACCGGCGCGCCTTTGCTGATCTGCTGTACCAGCGGATCGGAAGCGGCGAAATTGAACTGTACCTTGTCACCCGCGTGTTCCTTCTCGAACGCGGTGCCGATTTCCTTGAAGGCGTTGGTCAGGCTGGCTGCTGCCGAGACCGTGATGTCCGCCGCCGACGCCGAAGCGCCCAGCGCTGCCAATACGATTACTACCCCTGCTTTCAACATATCAACTCCCGTGATTTAAACCGCAATAAACTCAATTATATAGCGCCAGAGTAATCCAGGTACTGGCCGGAAGAATGTCATCGGGCAGACCCGTCTTGCTGACGCGAATTTCTGACAGCCATTCCCAAAAGGGATAAGTCATATTGCCTCCACGTGTCTTAACGGAATACCGATGCGCTTCCATACTGAGTTCCATGCCAGCCACACAGCGCTTGGCCAACTCACTCAGACAGGAAACCATCATGACCCTCAAAGCTAAACTGGACGCCTTTAAAGCCGACTTCGAAGCAGGCAAACCGCCTTACAACGTCCCCTACTCGGTGATCGAAACCATGCACCGCGCCACCGCCGATTTGCGCGCCTCCGGCCTGGCCGACGGCGCGCTCAAGGTGGGCGACCGCGCACCAGCCTTCACCCTGAGCGATGCCGACGGCAACCCGGTCAGCTCGGCAGAACTGCTGAAGCAAGGTCCGCTGGTAGTCAGCTTCTACCGTGGCGTCTGGTGCCCTTACTGCAACCTGGACCTGCAAGCGCTGCAAGCCGAACTGCCGCAACTCAAGGCGCTCGGCGCCAGCCTGGTCGCCATCTCGCCGCAGACCGCGTCCAACAGCCGCAAGGCCATGCGCCAGAACGAACTGTCGTTCCCGGTGCTGAACGACAGTGGCAACGACGTCGCCGCCGCGTTCGGCATCCGCTACCAGATGCCGGATTACCTGATCGAGCTGTACAAATCGCTGAAGAACGACCTGCCTTCCTTCAACGGCGACGATAGCTGGACCTTGCCGCTGCCGGGCCGCTTCGTGATCGACACCGACGGCGTGATCCTCTACGCCGAAGTCGATCCCGACTACACCAGCCGTCCGGAAACCGCGCTGCTGCTGCCATCGCTGCAACAGGCGCTGACGCGCTTTCCCGTGCCGACCGCAGCCAGCGTCACGCCAGCCAATCAGGCCATCTTTGAACAACTGAAAAAAGGCTTGGGCATGGTGCCCAACCTGTATGCCACGCTGGCGTATTCGGATACCGCACTGGGCAATTACCTGACGCTGCAAAACGGCAAAAGCGCGCTGATCGCCAAGGAGCGCGAAGTCATCAACCTGGTAGTCAGCCAGGTCAATCAGTGCGAATATTGCCTGGCTGCGCATACCGCGTTGGGCGGCATGGTCGGTTTCACGCCGGAGCAGATCATCGAGATCCGCAAAGGCGGCGCCGCGTTCGACGCCAAACTGGATGCGTTGGCCAAGCTGGTCAAGAGCGCCACGCTGAACCGCGGCCACGCCGAGCCGGCGTTGCTGGCGGCCTTCCTCGCGGCCGGCTACAGCAAAGGGCAACTGGTCGATACGGTCATGGTCATCGGCGACAAGATCATCACCAACTACCTGCATGCATTGACGCAGGTACCGGTCGACTTCCCCGCCGCGCCGGCAATCTGATCGCTCACGCAGGCGTCAGCGACGCCTGCACAAAATCCACAAACGCCCGCGCCTTGGCGCTCGCCAGCCGGCCCGATGGATAAACCGCCCACACATCCATCGCCGGCAAGCTCCAGTCGGTCAGCACCGCCTGGACTTCACCGCTGGCCAGCTCCGGCGCAAACATCCATTCGGACGCCACCGCCAGCCCTTGGTCGGACAGCACCGCCGCGCGCAAGCCCTCCGCCGCCGATACCCGCAACCGTCCCTGCAACGTCACCGGCTGGCGCTCGCCATCGCGTTCAAACACCCAGTGGCCGCTGCCGCCGGCGTCCTGCACATACGGCACCGCGCTATGCTGCGCCAGATCGGCCGGCGATTGCGGCACGCCATGCTGCGCGAAATACGCCGGCGTGCCGACCACCAGCCGCCGGCCCTGCGCAATGCGGCGCGCCGTCATTGACGAGTCGCTCAGCGCTCCCATCCGCAGCGCGACGTCGATGCCATGTTCCAGCAAATCGATATGGCGGTCATCCAGCACCACATCCAGTTCCAGCGCCGGATGCTCGCGCAGCCACGCCCCCAACTTCGGCACCACGTGCAGACGGCCAAAGGTCAGACCGGCGCAGACGCGCAAGCGCCCGCTCAGACTGGCGCCGGCGCCACGTGTCTCCAGCTCCGTCTCGTCGGCCTGGCTGATGGTCTTGCGCGCGCCTTCGTAGTAGCGATGGCCGGCGTCCGTGGTCGTCAGGCCGCGCGTAGTGCGCGACAGCAGCCGGGTGCCCAGCCGCGCCTCCAACTGCGCCACGGCCTTCGACACGGCCGGCTGGCCGGTATGCAACCGTCGCGCGGCAGCGGAAAACGACCCGGCCTCCACCACGCATACAAAAATTTCCATCAGGGTTAAACGATCCACAGCATTCCTCCTCTACTCCATCTTAACGAAGCATGGCTAAGCTGTCACCGTATTCCCCTAAGGAATGAGAGATATGGTTTGTCCGTTCTTCCGCGACGTCGCATCGAACGGCAAAGTAGCGTCATTACCAACGACAACAGGACTGCATCATGTACCAGCTCTACGCCTTCGCCACGCCCAACAGCATCAAAGCCATCATCGCCCTGGAAGAATTTGCGCAGGACTATCAGTTGCACGCCGTCAACGTGCGCCAGGGGGAGCAAAAGACCGAGGCTTTCACGCTGCTCAACCCGAACGCCAAAGTGCCGGTTCTGATATCGCCGGCCGACAAGCTGGTGCTGACCGAGTCAGCCGCGATCCTGGTGTATCTGGCGGAACGGCATGGGCAACTACTGCCAACGGCAAGCGTGGCGCGCGCACGCGTGTTTGAGCAGTTGTTCTTTCACGCGTCTGGACTGGGGCCGGCGTTTGGCCAGTCGGGCTATTTCCAGAAGGTCGCGCCGGAAGCTATGCCGGCGGCGATTGCGCGCTTTGATGGCGAAGCCAAACGTACGCTCGCGCTGCTGGAGCGCGCGCTGGCCACGCAGGACTACGTAGCAGGCGATAGCTATACCATTGCCGACATCGCCCATTTTGGCTGGCTGTGGCGCCGCGCCTTCGCCAATATCGATTTCAGCGCCACGCCGCATGTCGAGCGCTGGTACGCGCTGGTAGCGGCCCGGCCCGCCGTGCAGCGCGCCATCACCCGCGCCGAAGCGATGCTGGCCGACGCCGCAAAAGCCTGACCCGCAGCCGCGCTGTGGTACATTCCCGGTTCGCCATTTTTCTGCAGCCGTCATGTCCCACCTGAAGTACCTCAGCGCCTACTCCGAACAAACCCAGCAGCAAGTCGCGCAGCTGATCGCCAAGAACCAGCTGGGCGAAGTGCTGCTCAAGCGCTACAGCAAGCCGCACGATCTGCGTACCGACCGCGCGCTGTACCAGTACGTGCAGGAGCTGAAGACGGAATTCCTGCGCAACGCCGAGCCGATCAACAAGGTCGAATACGACAGCAAGATCCATGTGATCAACCACGCGCTGGGGTTGCACACCTCGATCTCGCGCGTGCAGGGCGGCAAGCTGAAGGCCAAGCACGAAATCCGCGTAGCGACCATGTTCAAGGAAGTGCCGCTGGAATTCCTACGCATGATTGCCGTCCACGAGCTGGCGCACATTAAAGAGAAGCAGCACGACAAGCCGTTCTACAAGCTGTGCACCTACATGGAGCCAAACTACCACCAGTATGAATTCGACCTGCGCCTCTACCTGACGTCGCTCGATATCGGCGGAGAACGTCTCTGGGGCTGACGCGTGGGCGTTTGCTGGCGCACAGTCGATCTGCAGAAAACCGAGAAAGATGCAATGAACATATCAAAGGCGCCGCCTTTGCTGTGCAATTCATTTCCCTTAAATCGACACTGGAGAAGACCTATGTCCCACACTCGTCTATTCGCCGCGCTGGCCGCCAGCTTTGCCCTCGCCAATATCGCATCCGCACAAACGCCGATCGCCAAAGCCGACAGCGACCGCCTGGTTGCCATCGCCCAAGCCAACATCGCGGAAGTCGCCGCTGGCAAGCTGGCGCTCGATAAAAGCAGCAACGCCGACGTTAAATCATTTGCGCAAACGATGATTGACGACCATGGCAAAGGTCTGGATGAGACCAAAAAAGTCGCCGCCGCCAAGAATGTGACGTTGCCGACAGAACCCGACGCAGAACACAAGAAAATGGCCACTGACCTGGAGAAACTGTCCGGCGCCGCGTTTGACAAGCAATATGTCAGCAAAGCCGGTGTTGCCGACCACACCAAGGTGCTCGCCGCGCTGAAGAAGGATATCGCCAACGCGAAAGACGCCGACGTCAAAGCGCTGGCAAGCAAGCTGGAGCCAACCGTCGCCCATCATGGCGAGATGGCCAAGAAGCTCGACGCCACGCTCAAGTAAGCTGCGGTCAGATGCTCGTCAGGCGGCTGAGCAGCGCTTCCGGTTCGCTTTCGACATTCATCAGCGCCACGTGCTGCGGGCGGATAAAGCCCTGCTCGCCGGCGTGGCGGATGAAATCGTTGAGGCTGTCGTAGAAGCCGTCCACATTCAGCAGTCCGATCGGCTTGGCGTGAATGCCGAGCTGCGACCAGGTCAGCATCTCGAACAGCTCTTCCAGCGTGCCCATGCCGCCCGGCATGGCGATGAAGCCGTCGGCCAGCTGTGCCATCATGGCCTTGCGCTCATGCATGTCCTTGACGATGAACTGGCGCGTCAGGCCGGTGTGGCCCACTTCGCGTTCGACCAGCGCAGTCGGAATCACGCCGGTGACTTCACCACCCAGACGCAGCACTTCGTCAGCGATAATACCCATCAGGCCGACATTGCCACCGCCGTAGACCAGCGACAGGTTGCGCGCCACCAGCGCCTGGCCTAGCGCTCGCGCCGCCTCGGCGTATTGGGGAGTGATGCCGGCATTGGCGCCGCAGTACACGCAAATATTTTTAACCACTAAACTTTTCCTCTTCCAGTTCTTTTTGCGCCGCGTCCTGATCCAGCCGCTCGGTGGCGTCGCGCACGTTGCAGCAGGCGGCCTGCTTGTATAAATCCATGGCTTGCGCCTGTTTGCTTTTCTTGTCCAGCATCAGCAGCGCGCGCGCATACTGGATGCGGGCAATGGCCGAGTCGGGATTAAGCTGCATACCCAGTTCAAACTGGCGATACGCTTCATCTTTCTTGACGCCGTAGCTCAGACCGGCCAGCACCGCACCGACCTTGTCCAGGATCTCGGTGTGGTACACGCCCAGTGCGACGTGCGCATCGGCGCGCTGCGGTTCCAGCTTGATGGCGATTTCCAGACTGCGCTTGATTTTAGTGCCCAGGCCGCGCGACAGCGCCTTCACCACCGAGATGCCTTGCGCATACTGGCCCAGCGCATACGCATGCCAGTAGTAGCCGGCCGGATTGCCCGGCTGCTCCAGCTGCTGCCGCTCGCAGCGCTCGGCCACGCATTCGAATGTGGCCAAGCGGCGCTTGTCGTTCGGTTCCAGATAATTGGCGTACATGCAGATCGCCTTGTGCGCCACCGCATAGCCGTTGACGCCCACATCCAGCCCCAGCCGCGCGGCGCGCTCGAACTCGCCGGCGTGGAAGGCGATCCAGGCTTGCACCAGCGACGGGTGCGTGGGAAACGCTTCGCGGTCGCCGCCATGCAGCTGCGGCCAGGCCGCCTGCAGGGTCTCCGGCGTGTAACGAAACGCCGGATCAGGGTACGGAAAAGCGGTCCACGCCATCAAAGCCTCCTTCGGCTCACTTGAGTTTCTTCAGGTATTCTTCGGACAATTTCTGGAACAGCAGCGCCGTCTCATTGCGCAAATACGGGCCGATCTGCGACAGCACCTGGTAGCACCCACGCGCCAGCGCGTCGGCCATCGATTGCTGTTCGCTGTATTTACGCGGATTGCGCACGTACTCGTAGGATAACCAATAAGTCGCCACCACCACCATATTCGTCGCCATGGCATCGATGGCGTTGTCGGAGGCTTCCAGCGACTTCTCGCTGCGCAGGTCTTCGCACAGCTGCTTGGCGACCTTGATCTTGTGCGCCAGGATCTGCTTGAAATGCAGCTCGAGCTTGCGGTTGCGCGACAGCAGGTCGTTGAGGTCGCGGTAGAAAAAGCGGTAACGCCAGATCAGCTCGAACATCAGGTGCAGATACAGCCAGACGTCCTCGATATTGGACCGGCGGCCGTTGGGCACGGTCAGGATGCGTTCAATCTCGGCTTCAAACTGGACGAAGATCGAGTTGACGATGTCGTCCTTGTTACGAAAATGGTAGTACAGGTTCCCCGGCGAGATATTCATCTCTTCGGCGATCACGGTGGTGGTGATGTTGGGCTCGCCGAACTCGTTAAACAAGCGCAAGGACAGCTCAAGGATGCGTTCGCGGGTGCGGCGGGGGGCTTTTTGTAGCATAGCAAGGAACCTCTGTTTATTCTCGCGCAAGCATAACACCGATGCACGTCACAGAGGAACACCAGCGCTTGCTTTTACGCGCACATAGCAGCCAGATGCCGCCAGTTAGCTATTTCGCTTTCTTAGCAGCAGGCTTTTTAGCCGCCGTCTTCTTTGCGGCCGGCTTTTTGGCGGCGGATTTATCGGCCTTCGGCGTCGCTTTCTTAGCAGCTGTTGGTTGCTCGCCGAGCGCCGCCAGCTGCGTACTCAGCTGGTCGATGCGCAGATGCAGCGCGTCGACTTCCTGGCGGCTCGGCACGCCGATCGAGCTCAGCGCGCGCAGCACGCGCTCCTCGAACAGCTGCATCGAGAAGAACTTGCCCTCCTCCTCCTGCGCCTTGGCGAAGGCAGCCAGGCCGGCCTGCCAGATTTCCTGTGACGACATGCGTACCGCGTCCGCCAACTGGTCGTCGTTCTTTTTCAACTTCTTAGCCATTTCCATCCCGTGATTGCTGTGTGCTGGTATTTTATTCTATGCCAGCAGGACTAGAGCATAGTTACTAATGGCTCTGTGCGGCATCGGCCGGCAACTGGTGCGCGGGCAGCCATTTGCGGTAGATTTTCAGGAAGCTGCCGTCGCGCTTCATCTCGCCCAGCGCGTTGTCCCAAGCCTGCACGGTGGCCGCTGGCGTGCCATTGGAAAAGGCAAAATAGACCTGCATCGGGTCCAGCCGGAACGCCACCTCGACATCACTCGGCTGATAGCCGGCGCGCCGCAGCGCATCGTCGTACAGTTCCTCGCCGTCGAACCACAGGTCGAAGCGCTGGTTCATCAGCATCTTGGCGGCGGTCACGGAAGTGTTGGTCTGATCCACCACGTTGTAACCTTGCGCCACGGGCAGGCTGACGAACACGCTGCCGCGCCGCGCGCCAGCGCGCAACTTGTGCAGATCGGTGTGGTCACGCTGCCACTCGGCAGCCTTGCCTTTGAGCGCGAACGCTGTCACCCAGGTATTGAACAGCGGGCCGACAAAGTGCATGGTCTGCTCGCGCTCGCGAGTGCGCACGATGGACAGCAGCAGCACGCCAGGTTCGGTCAGCGCCACCGTGTTGGCCCGCGCCCACGGCACAATCTCAATCGGATCGCGCTGCCCAAGCCGCTGCTGGATCGCAGCCGCCAGTTCGACCACGAAGCCATCGGCCTGGCCGTGATTCAGGAAGCTGACCGGGGCACTGTCCATGCCGTAGATTTTCAGCGGCGCAGCCGCCGCCACGCCGGCCAGAAGCCAGCTCAGGACGCAAACGAGACGTATCAGGTTCAAGTTCAGGTTCATGCACCATGGTAACCTAAGTTTCGATCCTGAAGGTTGCTTGGTGTCAGCTGCCCAGATCGGTGACGATCAGGCGGTCGAGCAGTTCACGGCTGGGAAAACTTTGCAGCCGGTAGCGCGCCGGATAGCCCGGTACGCTGTGGTGCAACTCCTTGACGTGCGCGCGCAGTTCGGTCCAGTCCACCACCCGCATGTCCGGCTCGCCGCTTTCCTCGTGGTAGCGCACCAGCGCCACCTTGTCGACTTCCGGCAGCAAGGTATCGACCTGGTCGGTCCAGACGCCGTAGCTGTGGATGCGACCGGTCGCTTCCGATTGCACCAGCGTGTAGCTGGCGACGAACAGGTCCAGACTGGCTTTGTCGTTCAGCTTGTCCAGCATCTGCTTCTGCGACTGGTAATCCTCCAGCAGGAACAGCTTTTTCAGTTCGGCCGCCTGTTGCGCCACCTGCGCGTCGGCGGGCAGGTACTCGACCGGTTTGCCATTCTCAAAGCAGTACATCAGTGCCGACACCTGGCGGCCCTCTTCCTCGGCCATCATGCGCGCCAGCGCCAGCATGCCGAGCAACGCTGCCGGCTGGTTGGCGGACGCCACCAGCAGCTTGTGCCGCGACGGCGCCATGACCACCGGCTCGCCGCCCAGTTCCATGCGATAGAACAGATCGGCAAACAGCAGGCGCGAGCTTTCGTAGGCATCGTTCCAGCCGCCGAGGAAAATGCCGGGCGCCACCTGTTCGAAGTTGGACACCGTCATGTCGCGCAGATTATCGATGGCCACCGTCAGCGCCTCGTCGAACGACACGCCCCACTCGATCAGCGTGTCGCCGGTCAGCGTCTGGATCGAATGCGCGCTATCGCAGGCCAGCATGATCACGCTGTCGCTGCTGAACGGTGCATAGGCGTCGATCAGCGGCTTGACGCTGGTGTCCGATAACGTCCCCGGCATCAGCCGCAGATATTCCAGCGTGCCGCGCCCGCGTATCACGGGCCGCAGGCTGGCGCGCGCTGCGGCGAAGCTGGCCGGCAGCGGCGGCGCCATCATACCCGGACGAAATTCGCCAGCGCCTGGGCGCGCTCCTTGCGCGGTGCGGCGCAATACGCGCGGTAGCCGTTGTCCAGGTTGATGATTTGCGCGCCGTCGCCGGTGCCCAGCAGCCGGCATTCATCGGCGTCGTAGCGCAGTTGGGAGGGATTAGCCGCATCGGCAAAGGCTTGCATGGCCCGTTGCGCGAATTGTTCTATGGTAGGGGTGGAACGGAAGAAATCTAAAAATCCCAACGCTACTCCTTGACGGTTTCCGTATCGGCTGTTGAACCGATCGCGGCCAGCGGCCCATGTGCCTGCGCATGCAGGCGGAAGCCTTCACGGATATTCTCGCGCAGCACCGCGCCCTTCCACGGCTTGGTGTAGAAGCGGTCGATTGCGCCGTGGTTGATGGCGGCCATGATCGGCGTCAGGTCGGCGTAGGCCGACAGCATGATCCGGAAGGTGTCCGGACACAGGTTCTTGACCCGTTCCATGAACTCGGTGCCGCTCATCAGCGGCATGCACTGGTCGCACAGGATCACCTGCACCCGGTGCCGCGCCAGGATGTCGAAGCCTTCGGCGGCGGTCTGCGCGGTCAGGATGCGGTAGCCGTCCTGCGACAGGAAATCGGTCAGCACATCCAGCATGAAGGCGTCGTCGTCCACGATCAGCAAGGTCTGCTGGTCGACGATCTGCGCATCGCTGGGCGCCTGCAGGCGGCGGCCTTCGCGCAGCATCGCCTCGAACTCCTCTTCCGGCAGCGGCCGGCTGAAATAATAGCCCTGCATTTCGTCGCAGTTGTGGCGGTGCAGGTAGGCCAGCTGCGCCTCCTTCTCCACTCCCTCGGCGATCACGTTCAGCTTCAGGCTGTGCGCCATGTTGATGATGGCCAGCACAATCGCCGCGTCGTCCGGATTGCTGGTGACTTCGCGCACGAAAGCGATGTCGATCTTCAGCTTGTCGATCGGGAAGCGCTTCAGATAGGCCAGCGATGAGTAGCCAGTGCCGAAGTCATCGATGGAAATCTGGATCCCCAGCGCCTTCAGGTTTTGCAGCACGCTGATGGTTTCCTCGGCGTTGGACATCAGCGAACTTTCGGTCAGCTCCAGCTCCAGCAGCTCCGGCGCGATATCGTGTTCGCGAATCGCCTTCAGCACCTCTTCTTCCAGCCCACCGACGAAGAACTGGATGCCGGACACGTTGACCGACAAGTGCACCGCGCCGGCGCCGGTGTTTTGCCATTCGGCGATCTTGCGGCAGGCCTCGTTGATCACCCAGCTGCCGACCCGCACGATCAGCCCGGTCTCTTCCAGCAGCGGGATGAACAGCGCCGGCGACACCATGCCGTGGCCCGGCCGTTTCCAGCGGATCAGCACCTCGGCGCCGCTGATGCGGCCGCTGCCGATGTGCACCTTGGGCTGGAAGTGCAGCACGAACTCCTGGTTGTCGATAGCGCGCCGTAGTGCGTTTTCCAGCTCCAGCCGCGCCAGTGACTGCGCGTTCATTTCGGCGGTGAAGAAGCGGAAAGCGTCGCGCCCGGCTTCCTTGGCGCGGTACATGGCAGTATCGGCGTACTGGATCAGCGTATCGGGCTCGAGGCTGTCGTCCGGGTAGACGGCGATGCCGATACTGGCCGTGACGGTGGCCTCGTGGCCTTTGAGGTCGAACGGCTTGCGCAGCGTTTCGCGGATCTTGTCGACCACGGCGATGGCGTTCTGCGCGCCTTCCGGCAGCATCAGGATGGCGGCGAACTCGTCGCCGCCGAAGCGGCCGATGGTGTCGCGCACGCGCAGACAGTCCACCAGCCGGCTGGAGAACTGCCGCAGCAGCTCGTCGCCAATGGTGTGCCCCAGCGTGTCGTTGACGTTCTTGAAGCGGTCGACATCGAGGAACAATACCGCCAGCGACCATTTGTGCTCGGCCGCCTGGCGCAGCGAATGCACCAGCGAATCGTAGAACTGGCTACGGTTGGGCAAGCCGGTCAGCGTGTCGAAGTGCGCCAGCTTGAGCAGGCGCTGCTCGGCCTCCTTGCGCTCGGTGATGTCGCGCGCCACCGCCACCAGGATCCAGCTGCTGCCCGAACGCAGCGTGCGGCGCTGCACTTCCACCGCCAGCGGCGCGCCGTCCTTGCATTGCAACAGCAGCTCGGTCATGGCGCCGCTCTGGTCGCCGGCCAGCAGCTTGTCGTACAGTTCTTCCAGCTTGTGCAGGTCGCCTTCCAGTGAGCGGTTGGGACCAACCTTGAGGAAGTCTTCGCGCTCGAAGCCCAGCATGCGGCAGGCGGTGGCGTTGACGTCGACAAAGCACATGCCGGCGCGGTCGACCAGGAAGATGGCGTCGGCGGTGGCGTCCATCGCCAGCCGGAAGCGGCGCAGGTCTTCGTCGAGCCGGATGCGGGCGTTCATGTCCAGGGTCAGCTGCGCGTGGTGGCGCTTGATTTCGTCGTACAGCAGCAGGTTTTCGAACGCCACCGCAACTTGCGCCGCGACCGTGGCGGCCACGCGTTCATCGACTTCCGAAAATCCGTCGGCGCCCAGCTTGTCGACCAGGTACAGCCAGCCGTGGGTGCGCTCGCCTGAGGCGATCGGCACGCCGAGGAAAGAATGCACCGGCGGATGGGTCGGCGGCAGGCCGATGGTGGCGGGGTCGCCGTTGAGGTCGTTGATGCGGCACGGCAGGCGCTGGTCCAGCAGGCCGCGCAGCACGCCGGCGCGCGGCGTCTGCGCGATCTGCCGGGTCGGCATGCCGGCGCCGCAGCTGGAGAAATAACTCAGTTCAGTCGAACCCGGCTCCAGCACGCCGATGCAGGCGTATTTCGACACGCAGATGTTTTGCGCCACGCGGCAGCCGATGTCAACCAGCGCCTGCGGATCGCGCTCGGCGCCCAGCTCGATGCCGAGTTCGATCAGCGCGGTCAAGCGCAGGCTCACCGCTTGCAGGCTGGACAGCGACTGCGACAGCCGCTGCGTCATGTGGGTCAGGTTTTCCGGCGTCGAATCGGTGTTATCGGCCGCCATCAAGCTCATCAGCTGGCTGCTGGACTCCAGCTCGTCCAGGTACTCGGCCACCTTGTGATCGATATCATGCAGGCGGCCTTCCTGCGGCGGCTCCGGCGTGAACGACGGCCGCGATTCGGCCGGAGTGATGTTATCGACCATGCCGAGCGCCTCATGCACCGTCGCCAGGATCACTTCCGGATCGGACGGCTTCGGCAGCACCCAGCGCACACCGCACGACTGGGCCACCGCCACCGCCTCGCGTTCACGGTAGGTGGCGGTGTAGAAAATCACCGGCACGTCGGCCGTCTCCGCGTGCTCGTGCATGCGGGTGACGAATTCGTAGCCATCCATATTCGGCATCAGGATGTCGGAGATGACCAGGTCCGGCTTTTCCGCCATCACCATTTTCAAGCCTTCGGCGCCGTTGGCGGCCTCCAGCAACCGATGGCCGCCGTAGCTCAGCAGCGTCATCAGGAATTCACGATTGAGTACGTGATCGTCCACGATCAAGATCGTGGCGGTATCGTTTTTATTACCCGGGGACGACACTACCCCTTGCAAGAAAGACTCGATTTGCGCGACAAACGTGTCCGGCTCGATCGGCTTGCCGATGTAGCCGTCAAAGCCGGCCTCCAGCAGTTTCTCGCGGTCGCCCACCATCGCCAATGCCGTTACCGCCAGCGCCGGGATATGCCGCACCTCGGGGTCGGCTTTCAGCGCCGCCACCACGCCGTAGCCATCCAGCTTGGGCAAGTGCACATCGCAGATGATCAGGTCGGGCCGTTCGCGCCGGGCTGCCGCCACGCCCGCCTCGCCATCGCTGGCCGACAGCGGCTCGTAACCGAAAGCCCGCAGCAAATACACCATCAACTCCATGTTGGTGGCGTTGTCTTCAATGATCAGAATCCGTGCTGACACGTTCGATTCCCTTTCCTCGTTACTCTTCCAATGGCAGCGCCAGCGTAAACACGCTGCCTTTGCCGTATTCGCTGTCAAATAAAATCTCAGCGTGCAGCAGCGCCGCCAGCTTGCGGCTCAGATGCAAGCCCAGCCCGGTGCCCTCGAACTGGCGCAGCGCATTGCCGTCCAACTGCGAGAACGCCTGGAACAGCGTGCTGCGCTGCTCCTCGCCGATGCCGATGCCGGTATCGCTGACGCTGATCGTGGCGCATGGCCGCTGCCCCACCACCGCTCTGGCCAGCCGCACCAGCACCGTGCCGTTGTTGGTGAACTTGATCGCGTTGTGCACCAGGTTCATCAGGATCTGCTGCACCGCCCGGCGGTCGCTGGACACCGTCACGTCGTCCGGCGCCGGATCGAATTCCAGCGCCAGTCCCTTGCTACGCGCCTGCGGCTTGAACGAACTGAGCACTTCATCGATCAGCGCGCGGCACGGCAGCGGTCCCAGTTCCAGCTCGACCCGGCCCGAGTCGATGCGGGTTAGATCCAGCAAGTCATTAATCAGCGACAGCAGGTGGCGGGCACTGCTTTGCACCATCCGCAACTGCTTGCCTTGCTCGTCGTTGATGGGCCCAGGCAACTTCATCAGCATAGTACCTGTAAAACCGATGATCGCGTTCAACGGCGTGCGCAATTCGTGCGACATGCCGGCCAGGAAGCGGTCCTTGGCGGCGATGGCCTTTGCCAGTTCGACATTTTTTTCCTGCAGCTCGACTTCACTTAGTTTACGTTCCGTGATATCGCGGATAGCACTCATCACCAGCGTGCCCTCCTCGGTGCTGATCGGGCTGAGGCTGATCTCGACCGGAAACTCGACGCCATCGCTGCGCAGGCCGTACAGGTCGCGGCCGCTGCCCATGGCCCGCACCTGTGGTTCGCTGGCAAAGCCGGCGCGGTAGTCGATGTGGGCGCCACGGAAGCGCTGCGGCATCAGCGTCTCCAGCACCATGCCGCGCAGCGCGTGGCGCGGATAGCCGAACAGCCGCTCCGCCTGGCCGTTGGCCAGCACGATGCGGCCGGCCGCATTGGCCATGATGATCGCATCCGGCATCGACTCCAGGATGCCGTCGTAGCGCGCCTCGACCAGCTTGGCGTCGCGCAGCACCTTGAGCGCGGTGACGTCTTTCTTGCTCCACAGAAGATAGTCGGGCTGACCACCGACGCCGCGCACCAGCTTGCACGAACTGTCGATGTAGATCAGCGTGCCGTCCTTGGCGCGGCGCACCGATTCATAGCTGGTCACGCCGTCTGCCTGGGCTTGCTGCGACAGGCTGGCGCCCTGCCCGACCAGGGCCGGCGGCACGATCAGCGCATCGAGCTGACAGCCCACCGCTTCGGCGCTGGTGTAACCGAACACGGCCCGCGCGCCGTTGGTCCAGCACACCACTTCGCCGCCGGTGGTGGTGATCACCACGGCGTCGGGAATCTGGTTCAGGATCAGAGCACCGAAATCGACCGCCATCGCCTCGCCTTCCTTGCCACGTGTACACAGATCCACCATACAGGAAGGCGGGCGCAAGATCCTCACACAAAATCACACTGGCGCGGCGGCGGCGATTTCCTGCAACGCGCAGCGCATGATGTCCGGATGCCGTCCCAGCGCCACGTGGCCTATGGCGCCGAATACCAGATTGCGCGCCCCCGGCAGGTCGCTGGAGTCTTGCGGAGCGATAATGTTGTCGTGGACAGAGTAGATGGAACTGAACAACATCCGTTGCGTATTTGCCTCAGATGCGGCCAGCGCGTCCAGCCATGGACTATCGCGCCGCATTTGCAGCGCGTTGCTACCCGGTCCAAACGATGCCAGTGCAGTGCCGTGGTGCGGCGTGCCCAGCGTGATGACGCGCGCCACCGGCGCATCGGCTTGGCGGCGGAAGCAGTCGCGCAAATACGCGCGCGCCACCAGCCCGCCCATGCTGTGCGCCAGGATGATCACTTGCGGACTGCCAGTCTCACGGCGCAGGCGCTCCACCGCCGCTGCCACCTGCGGCACGAAGTCATCGATCGACGCGCCCGGCGGTTCGAGGTCGATGCCGTAATGGCTGATGCGCGCCTGCTTCAGCAGCTTGCTCATCGGTAGCCAGTAACCGCTGTTGCAAGCGTAGCCGTGGATCAGCAGCACCGGCAAGCCTTGCTGCTGATCCGGCGGCTGCAACTGCATGCCGACCGGCCGCAGCATGTAGTACGACGAGGTCAGCATCGAGGAGTTGAATTCATGCCAGAAGAGATTGGCAGCGCTGAACGGATTCAGCGCATGATCGGGCGGCGTAACGCTGCCGGCGCGCCAGCTCAGATAGAAGTTGTTGGCCGAGATCAGCAGCCGCACCAGCAGCACCGCCAGCAGGCCCCACGCCAGGTAAAACAGCGCCGTCGACGGCGCGCTCAGTTGCGCCTCCCATGCCGGGCGCCACCAATAATAGAGGCCGGTGCCCAGCAGCGCCATGCAAGCCACTTGCACCACCAGCAGCAGTATCAGCAGTCGTTTAATCATGACTGCATGATAGCGCGTTCAGGAAGCCGTGGGGCGAACCGCCGGCTGGCCGGTGAGCTGCTGCGCCAGCCCGCTGGCCAGGCGCGCCACGATGCCGTAGATCGACAGCTGCGGATTGGCGCCGATCGAGGTCGGGAACAGCGAGCCATCGTGTACTGACAGATTCGTCAGGCCATGATAGCGTCCACGCGAACTGGTGACACCCAGCCGCTCGTCGTCCGCCATGCCGCAGCCGCCCATCACATGGGCCGACACCACCTTGGTCTGCAACAGCTTGTACGGCAGTGCATTGATGCCGGCCTGCGCCTGGGCCCAGGTGCGATACGCCTCGCCGCGCTCATGCACCGGCGTGACCGATTGCGCACCGGCCGCAAACTGGATCTCGGCCATCGTCAGCAGTGCGCGCCGCGCGCCGTCCCACAGGAAATCGCTGATCGGATAATCGAGCACCGGCGCGCCGTGCACCAGCGCCACGCTGCCGCCCGGCGCGTCGGCGTGGAAGCCATCGCGCAGCAGCGCCAGCAAGGCGTGCACATGCGGGAACTGCCGCATCACGCCCGCATGCTGCGTGCCGAAGCCGGGCATGGTGGTGGCGAACAGCAGCGGATGCAGCGGCGGCGCTTCCAGCTTGTAGCCGACCGGGCCGTCGATGCGCTCGGTGTGCAGGAAGTGGTCAGAATAAACGCTTTGCGGCGCGCCGGCGTAACCGTCCACGCGCTGTTCAAACAGGCCGGCCGAGACCACGGTCGGATGCAGGAAAGTACGCTTGCCCAGCAGGCCATGCGGATCGGGCGCGGTCGAGCGCATCAGCAAGGCCGGCGTGTTGATGGCGCCGCCGGCCAGCACGAAGTGTTTGGCGCGCAGCGTGACGCGGCGGCCGGTGGGGCTGAGGCCGTCGGCCGCCAGCGCCACGCAGCTGAGCTCGGTCACGCGGTCGTTCTTGATCACCAGTTGCTCGGCGCGCGTGCGCGTCAGCAGATGGGCGCCGTGCTGCAAGGCGGACGGAATGGTGGTCACCAGCATCGACTGCTTGGCGTTGGTTGGACAGCCCATGCCGCAGTAGCCGAGGTTCCAGCAACCGTTGACGTTGCGGCGTATCAGCCCGGTCGGAATATTCAGCTTGGCCGCGCCGCGCCGCAGCAGGCCGTTGTTCTCGTTGGGCGGCGTCGGCCAGTCGCTGATGTGCAGACGCTCTTCCATCATGCCGAACCACGGCGCCAGCGTCGCCGGCGTGTAGTCGCCGAGGCCGAAATGCTGGTTCCAGTGCCGCAGCGTGATGTCCGGCGTGCGGAAGCTGCTGGTCCAGTTGATGGTGGTGCTGCCGCCCACCGTGCGGCCTTGCAGGATGGTGATGCCCTTGTCCTTGGTCTTGCGCGCGGCCGACTCCTGGTACAGCGTCGGATAGGCCTCGGCCTCGCGCATCTTGAAATCCCTGGACGACTTCAGCGCGCCTTCTTCCACAATGATGACTTTCAGGCCGGACAGCGCCAGGATCTCGGCCGTCACGCCACCGCCGGCGCCGCTGCCAACGATCACCACGTCGGCTTCCAGCGTCTGGTCGGCTGGCAGTTGCGCGCCGTCGGTGACCTGCCAGCCGGCGGCCAGGCCGGCGGCGATTGGATCGGGAATCACGCTCATGCCAGCAACTCCTTCAGCGGTCCCGGATAGCCGATCGCTTCCCAGGTGGACGGGTCGGCATACCAGGCGCCCATGATCAAGTCGTGCAGCGCGTGATAGCCGACTTGCAGCGTTTGCAGACTGTGCGTGCGCCAGCTGCTGAGAAAGGCCGCCACCTGCTGCGGATCGGCCTGCTCCCAGCCGCCCGCCACGCCGGCAAGCAAGCGCCGCGCCGGGCCCAGCGCCAGCAGGCCGAACAGATCCTGCACTTCTTTTTGGGTGGTCAGCGGCAGGCCGAGCACGGCGTCGCGCACGCGCTGGCTGGCGGCGTTGACGGCCGCCGCGCGCGCTTCGGCCGCGTCCGGCAAAGCCGGTCCCAGCATGGCCGGGATGACCGCGTCCAGCACTGCCTGGGCGGGGCCGTCAAGAGCAAACCGATGCGGGGAACTGGCCGGGTTGGTCAGGCGATAGATGGCGCCGCCGGCTGCGAGGGTGCACGCGCCGGCCACGCCGATCTTCAGAAAAGATCTGCGGGATACTTGCATTGTCTCCGTCCATTTTTATGGTTTTGCGGCTAGTGTAGCGGGCAAAACTAGAGGAAGGCGTCTAGTCCGGCGCGCCGTCGGCGACCACGGCCGGCAGATAGCCGTCGCAGAATTCCTGCGGCATGCGCCGCGCGCGGCCGCTGCTGATCTCGATGCACACCAGTTGCCAGCGTCCGCGCAGCACGGTGGCGCCATCGATGGCGCGCAGCAACTGGAAACGGCGCTCCATATTGAGCTTGCCGTCGGTGCTGTACAGCCAGGTGCCCAGCAACAGCGCTTCGCCGGCGGCAGTGGGCAGGATGTAATCGTATTCGGCGTGGCGGATCGCCATCGCCCGGTCCAGCCGGCGGTAGTCGGCCAGGCTCAGGCCCAGCGCTTCCGAATGGGCCCAGCCGGCCTTCTCGCACCATTGCACGTAGACCGCATTATTGGTGTGGTCCAGCCCGTCGATGTCGGCGGACGACGGCGACAGTTCCAGCGTGTACGGTTGCGGATGATCCCAGTTCATTACTCTCCCTTGCCGTGGCGGCCCGTCATGTGGCGGGCGATGCCGCGCAGGATATTGACCTCTTCCTTCTCCAGCTGGGCGCGGGCGAACAGCCGCTTCAGGCGCGGCATCAGCTTGCGCGGATTGCTGGCGTCGAGGAAACCGATCGTCACCAACGCCTGCTCCAGGTGCGCGTACATACCCTCGATCTGCTCGATGCTGGCAGCCTCGCCGTGAAAGCCCACTTCGCTGGCCTCGCCCGCCGGCAAGCGCGGCGTGTGGGTGACGCCGGCGCCGTCCAGCAGCGCCATCCGGCATTCGTAGGCCAGCACCTGGGCCGCCTGCGACAGATTCAGCGACGAATACTCGGGATTGGCGGGAATGTTAATCAAAACATTACACTTTTCCACCAGCTCGTTCGGCAGGCCGAAGCGCTCATTGCCGAAAATCAGCGCCGCGTGCAGTTCAGGCTGCGCCACCAGCTGGCCGGCGAGTTGACGCGGCGACAATACCGGCGGCGAAAACTCGCGCAAGCGGGCCGACACCGCCGCCGCAAAATTAATCCCCTCCAGCGCCTCGGCGAGGCTGCCCACCACCCGCGCGCTGGCCAGGATATCCTGCGCGCCGCTGGCGAAGGCTACCGCTTCCGGATCGTGCAGCGCATTCTCGAAGCGCGGCGTGACCAGCACCAGATCGCTGTAACCCATGGTTTTCATGGCGCGCGCGACCGCACCGATGTTACCGGCGCGGCTGGTTTCGACCAGAATAAATCGCAGCTGTTTGAAAAGATTGGTGTTGATTTGCGGCAGGTTCATGAAATAGCGGGATCGTTCCGGATCGTTAAACAAGGGTTTGCAGCGGAATACAATTTTAACCTGCGCCGGTGAATACTCCTGCCCATAACTATTCGCCCGGCAATAGTTTGCCTCAACTAGCCGTCGCTACTGTATTCTGTTCGGATGCACACATTACTTACGCTTGCGATCGGCGGCGACCTTGAGATTATCGGCTCCCGTCTGCGTGCAAGGCAAATTGCTGCATTGTGCGGCTTTAGCAACCAGGACCAGATTCGTATCGCGACCACCGTTTCCGAACTGGCACGGACGTCCTTCAATTACGCACCCGGCGGTACGATTCGCTTTCTCCTCCGGGCGTTGCATGGTCGCTGGGCGCTGTTGATAGAAATTGAGATGGCATGGCGGGACAGGCATCAGACAGAGCGCGCTATTGTTGAGGCGAAAAATGAGTTAATCGGTAGCGACGGCGTTGTGGCGGCCAGGCGCTTCATGGACGAATGCGATATCACGACTGATCAGCGTGGCCTGTTTATCGTGCTGCACAAGTTCTTCGACATCCAAACTTCTAAAAATACCCCTGAAGACATCGTCACGGCGATTTCGCACCTCGAAAAACTGCCCAGCAATATCGCACTGTCCGAAGCCAATCGACAAAACGTTGATCTCTCACAAGCGTTGCTCGCGCTCGAGGCTAAACAGATTGAACTGGTCGAAATATCC
This sequence comes from Duganella dendranthematis, assembly GCF_012849375.1. Classification (NCBI taxonomy): domain Bacteria; kingdom Pseudomonadati; phylum Pseudomonadota; class Betaproteobacteria; order Burkholderiales; family Oxalobacteraceae; genus Duganella; species Duganella dendranthematis. Next base: position 4,549,310 of record NZ_CP051684.1, on the reverse strand, counting down.
AGCCAGTTAGAGCGCACCAACCGGGAAGTGGAAGGTCTTAACGCGCTGTTGCGCGACAAGGCGGCGGCTCTCCTTTCCGCCAGCCGCAGCAAAGATGAGTTCCTGTCCACGCTTAGTCATGAGCTGCGTGGTCCACTGTCCGCATCGGGCATGGCAGCTGGCTTGCTGGAAGCGAGCCCACACAACGCCGAACAAACAACCAAGCTGAGTCAACTGATCACCCGACAGGTCAAGCACATGAGCCGACTGGTCGAAGATCTGCTGGACGTATCCAGGGTCAGCCGCGGCCTGGTGTCCATGCACGCGCAGCCTGTCGATATCTCGACGGTGATCACGGCAGCGGTCGAGCAGTTATCGCATGCGATCAGTATCAAGGGACATGCGGTGGAGGTCGACCTCCCCGCCAGACCATGTATGATTTTAGGCGACCGTACACGTCTGGTTCAGGTGTTGAGCAACCTGCTGGGCAACGCGGTTCGCTACACGCCGAACGGTGGCGACATCGTTATCAAAGCGCAAATTGAAAACGATGAGGTCGTGGTTGAGATTTCGGACAACGGCATCGGCATCGCCGAATCGCTGATGCCGCACCTGTTTGATTTATATACGCAGGCGGAGCTGTCAACCGATGGAAAAAATAGCGGCCTGGGGCTCGGGCTTGCGCTCGTTAAAAGCCTGGTGGAACTGCACCATGGCCGCGTCACCGCATATAGCGCGGGCATCGGACAGGGCAGCAGTTTCGAACTGAGGTTCAAGTTGATGGTCGTTTGCTTGACAGATTGACAATCACCAGGCCACCGATTGGGCAGCGCTTGATCACACGGGAGACCCGAAGCGCTCGAATAAATCCCCGATGTTTAAAAAGATTCGTGTTGATTTGGGACAGGTTCATTTAAAATAGCGCAATCGCGCGGTAGCCACACGGAATTTCACAGCTTGGCACCGCCCCGCTCTTTGTCATTTTGTCTCCTCTCGTGCCGCCGGACTGGAATGCTTCCGGCGGGCGTTAGCATTTTTATACGGAAAAGTCCATGCAATCTCCAATGATTAACACGGCCGTGAAGGCCGCTCGTCGCGCCGCCGCCGTCATCAACCGCGCCTCCTTCGACCTCGACCGCGTCATCGTGACCGAGAAGGACCACAAGGACTACGTCACCGACGTGGACCAGGCTGCCGAGCAAGCCATCATCGAAGTGCTGTCCAAAGCCTACCCTGACCACGCCTTCCTGGGCGAAGAAAGCGGCGCTTCCGCCAATGCGCACGACGAGGCAGAATACACCTGGATCATCGACCCGATCGATGGCACCACCAACTTCCTGCACGGCTTCCCGCAATACTCGATCTCGATCGCGCTGTCGCACCGCGGCATCATCACGCAAGCCGTGATCTACGACCCGGTCCACAACGACCTGTTCACCGCCACCAAGGGCGCCGGCGCCTACCTGAACGAAAAACGCATCCGCGTGGGCAAGCTGGACCGCATCGCCAACGCCCTCCTGGCCACCGGCTACAAAACCGGCAGCCCGAAAGCGCTGAAAGAATACCTGGAAATGTACGGCATCATGGCTGAACGCAGCCAGGGCATCCGCCGCGCCGGCAGCGCCGCACTGGACCTGGCCTACGTCGCCTGCGGCCGTCTGGACGGCTTCTATGAAAAAGGCCTGAAACCGTGGGATATCGCGGCCGGCACCCTGCTGGTCACCGAAGCCGGCGGCATCGTCGCCGAATTCAACGGCGAGTCGGACTACCTGTTCAAAGGCGACATCGTGGCCGGCAGCCCGAAAGTGTTCGGCCAGATGATTGGTCTGCTGACGCCGTTCGCATAACTTCGCATTAGTTCGACAATTTGTTACAAATTAGGGGCGCTGCGGCGCCCTTTGTCTTTCCTTAGCGAAACATAAGCCGCACTTAGCTGTTATACTGAAAGCTGCGGCCTACGCCCAGTCCTGTACCGCAAGCTCAAGAACAACCGATTGCCTGCGACTGACGCCCACCGTGGCGACAGGTCGATCATAACAAAAAGTTAATATGTCATTTTCCTCCCTCGGTTTGTCCGATGCGCTGATGCGCGCAGTTGCCGACACTGGCTATACCTCGCCGACCCCGATCCAGCAGCAGGCGATTCCCGCCGTGCTGAATGGCGGCGACCTGCTGGCCGGCGCACAAACCGGCACCGGCAAGACTGCCGGCTTTACCCTGCCACTGCTGCACCGCTTGTCGACTGACGCGGTCGGCGCCAAACTGACCAGCAACACCTCGACCCGCGCGATCCGCGCGCTGATCCTGACCCCGACCCGCGAACTGGCGGCCCAGGTTGAGGAAAGCGTGCGCATCTACGGCAAGTACACCAAGTTGAATTCCGCCGTGATCTTCGGCGGCGTCGGCATCAACCCGCAGATCAAGCAACTGAAACACGGCGTCGACATCCTGGTGGCCACCCCAGGCCGCCTGCTGGACCACATGGACCAGGGCACGGTCGATCTGTCGAAGATCGAAATCCTGGTGCTGGACGAAGCCGACCGTATGCTCGACATGGGCTTCATCCGCGACATCCGCAAAGTGCTGGCCAAGCTGCCGCCGAAGCGTCAGAACCTGCTGTTCTCGGCCACTTTCTCGGACGAGATCAAGGCGCTGGCCAACGGCCTGCTGACCAACCCGGCGACGATTGAAGTCGCACGCCGCAATTCGACGGTGGAAATCATCGCGCAGAAAATCCACCCGGTGGACCGCGACAAGAAACACCCGATGCTGGCCCACCTGATCAAGTCCAACAACTGGACCCAGGTGCTGGTGTTCACCCGCACCAAGCATGGCGCCAACAAGCTGGTGGAACAGCTGGACAAAGACGGCATCAAAGCCATGGCGATCCACGGCAACAAGAGCCAGTCGGCGCGCACCAAGGCGCTGTCGGAGTTCAAGGACAGCAAGCTGCAAGTGCTGGTCGCCACCGACATCGCCGCGCGCGGTATCGACATTGACCAGCTGCCGCACGTGGTCAACTACGACCTGCCGAATGTGCCGGAAGACTACGTCCACCGGATCGGCCGTACCGGCCGCGCCGGCGCGACGGGCGAAGCGGTATCGCTGGTCTGCGTGGATGAGAACGACATGTTGAAAGACATCGAAAAGCTGATCAAGCAGACCTTGCCGCGTGAAGTGATTCCGGGCTTCGAGCCGGACCCGACCGCGCGTGCACAGCCGATTCAGCTGCGCAGCGGCAACCCAGGCCATCGCAACGGCGGCCGTCAAGGTCAAGGCGGCGCAGCGCGCAAGCCGGGCGCCGGCAATGGCGGCGGTAACGGCGGTGGCAGCAAACCGCGTGCGGCTGGTGGCGGCAACGGTGGTGGTGCTCCGCGCGGCAACGGCGGCGGCAATGCCGGCGCCCCACGCTCCGCAGCCCAGCACCGCTCCGGCGGCCGCGGCCGCTAACCCCAGCAAGAACGGGTCTGACCCGCACGGGTCAGACCCAAGGTTGTTGCCGTGCGGGGTGAATGCACGCCACACAGTGAACATTTGGGCTAGGATAGCAACTCTGCCAACGCGCACCCCGCTATCCGCCATGCCAAAATTCGCCGCCAATCTGTCGATGCTGTACACCGACGCGCCGTTCCTCGACCGTTTCGCCCTCGCCCGCGAGGCCGGCTTTGAGGCGGTCGAATTCCTGTTTCCCTATCCGTACGAAGCGACGCAACTTGCCGAGTTGCTGCAACGCCACCAGCTCAAGCTGGTGCTGTTCAACCTGCCGGCAGGCGACTGGAACGCCGGCGACCGCGGCATGGCCTGCGATCCGCGCCGCGTTGGCGAGTTCCGCCAGGGCGTAGCCAGCGCCCTCGCCTACGCCACCCCGCTCGGCGTGACGCAAGTCCACTGCATGGCCGGCAAACTGCCGCCCGACACGCCCCTCGATCTCGCCCGCGCCACCTATCTCGATAACCTGCGCTACGCCGCCCAGCAATTACAGCCGGCCGGTATCAATCTGCTGATCGAGCCGATCAATCACTACGACATGCCCGGCTACCTGCTGACCCACAGCAGCCAGGCGCTGCAAATCATCGCCGAGGTTGCAGCGCCGAATCTGTTCCTGCAGTACGACATCTATCACATGCAGCGCATGGAAGGCGAACTGTCCAACACCATCGCCGCCAACCTGCCATTCATCAAGCACATGCAGGTGGCCGACACGCCCGGCCGCCACGAGCCAGGCACCGGCGAGATCAATTACCGCCACCTGTTCGCCCACATCGATCAGCTCGGCTACGACGGCTGGCTCGGCTGCGAGTACATCCCGGCCGGCGACACCAATACCGGCCTCGGCTGGCGGCAGGCGCTGACCACGTAGTCTGCGCCCGCGCAACACGGAGATATTCACTAACGGCAACAATCGTCCCACCAACTGCGGAGTGCCCATGAAACTGTCCCGTTTATTCCTGATGCTGGGCCTGCTGGCCATTCTCACCGGCTGCGCCAGCAGCACGCCGCGCATGGCCGAGGTGCGCGCCTTTGCCGCCGATTCGCCCAAGCTCGGCGCCTACCATGAGTTGACCGAGCGCTACCGCAACACCTACCAGCGCGAGCAGCCCTACCTGTCACCCGAAGCCGACGCCCGCGAACGCCAGCTCGACGCCAGCCGCCAGCAAGCCTGCGACGATTTCGTCAAACTGCAATACGGCCTGCAAGCGTATATGCAAACGCTGGGCAAGCTGGCCGGCGACAGCCAGTACGATCTGGAAGACCAGGTCAAGGCGATCGGCAGCGGCATCAAGGAATGGCCGGACTCGGGCCTGGACAGCCGCCACGTCAACGCCTTCGCCGGCCTGACGCGGCTGATCGCGCGCGGCCTCACGCGGCCCATGCAGGAGAACGCCGTCAACGACATCCTGCGCGATGGCCAGCAGCCGGTGCAGGACGTACTGGACGCCATGCGCACGCTGTTGCGCCTGTACGATAAGAGCAATGACAACGAGCAGAAAATCGTCCTCGGCATGCTGGAATCCGCTATCCCGTTTGTCGATCCGCAGCGCGAACGCCTGCTGCTGGCGCTCGCCAGGTCGCAGCAGCAGGAGAAGCAGGCCGAGTACCGCCTGATCGGCCTGCGCTACACGCTGGCGCGCAAGAACCTGGACCTGATCGAACAGCGCCACCGCGCGCTGGTCGAACAGCTTCCGACCAAACAGTAAGGAGTGGCCATGGCAAATCCGAACCAACAAGCCCAGATCGAGCTGCTGGCCGATCATCTGTCAGCCAATGCCGACGCCCTGCACCGGCGCCTGATGCGCGCGATTCGCCAGCCGGCGGCGGACGGCGCCCTGCCCGGCATTTCGCAAGGCGTGGCGCAGGCGCTGTTTGAAAACGAGGTGGCGCTGCGCCAGCGCGCCAACGGCCTGTATCTGGAGGCGGCGGTGCTGGCCGCTTCCGGCCTCGGCCCGCAACAACAGCAGTTGCTGGACCTGACCGCGCGCGCACAGGAAAAAATCGACAAGATCGACCGTCTCAAGGATCTGGTCGACCTGGCCGGCGAACTGCTGTCCGTGGGCGCGGCGGTGGCGTCCGGCAAGCCGGAGCAGATGCTCAAGCCGCTGGAAAAACTCAAGCAGCACATCGAGGCGCTGTAGAACCAATCGTGAGCGCGCAAGTCCAAGCCGTAAGGAGGTCGCGCTATGAACGGACTGGACGATCACCAATGGCAGGCGTTACACGGACGGCTGGAACACGCTTGCGCCGCGCTGCTCAGTCAACTCGCGGATGACCTCGACCGCAGCACCGATCTGCGGCTGCCGCAGCCGCATGTGGCGGAAGCCTCGCCGGCCGACAACGCCAGCCAGCGCCTGCTGCACGCCGCCGTGCACGACGCCGCCACACTGACGTCGCTTCAGCTGGGCATCGTGCGCCACGCGCTGGTCAAATTCATGGACCAAAGCTATGGCCTGTGTGAAAACTGCGGCGAAGTGATCGGCTATTCGCGGCTAGAAGCGCGACCGGAAGCGCGTCTGTGCATCAAATGCCAGACGCGGCTGGAACAATACGGCAGGCGTTAATCGTCAGCTAATCGTCATTCAGCCAGGGCTGGCTGCGGATTTTGGCCACCTGGCGCTGCGCCATCAGGCGCCACAGCTGCAAGGCGTCGGCCTGCTGCTTGACGGTCATGGTGCGCGGCGAGGCCAGCGCGATTTCGCAATCGCGGTCGGACCATTCGGCAAAGCGCACCGCACCGCCGCTCGAGACTTCCATTTCGTACATCAGGCCGTCATCGTAGCCGAAGCGCAGCACCGCGCTGCCGGGGCCGCCGTCGGGGCTGATCGTGTTACCACCGTAGACGTCGGACAGGGCCGCCGCCAGTTGGGCCTCGGACGGCGCAGCAACGTCGCGTCCGTCCGGACGAGTGAGCACTAGCCATGCCTGCGTCATTGCAGCCTCCGCTCTTCGGTTGATCTGTGCAGACTATCATACCGAAAATTGCATGCTGCGCCGCCATCGTCTCAGATAAGCAACAGCGCCAGCCGAATGGCAGATACCAGGCTGACACTGTTGCGCTAGTCAGTAGCCATCAGGCCGGCACCGGCAGCGAATTCGGATTGAAATCACCCCAGTCGCCGCCGCTGATGGTGCCTTCGGCCCGTTCAATGTCGGCCGCGTGCAACCGGCGCAGGATGTCCAGCGCCTTGTCCTCCTGCGCCGTGTCGTCCACCGCGACCGCGATCAGCATGCCGGACTTGCGCGGCGCCTGCACATTGCTGCCGTCCTCGTCCGGCTCGCCGGCTTCCTTCATCTTGTGCAGGCTGTACAGCGAACCGACGTGCGCGCCGACCAGCGCGCCCACCACCGGCCCCACCGGCCCGGCGATCGGAATGGTGGCGCTGCCGATGACGGCGCCCGCGACCGCGCCAGTGGCGCCGCCCTTGACCACGCCCTCGTCGCTTTCCTTGGCGCCGGGCGACTTGTCATGGTCGCCGCCCAGTTCGTGCACATCGTGCTGTCCGGCTGGGTTAACGTAGAAGGCGCTGATCCGTGCCGCCGCAAAACCAGCGCTCAACAACGCCAGACGCGCATCGGCGATTTCATCCTGCAATTGAAAATGGCCCGCAATAATCGTGCTCATTGGTGTTCTCCTGGATTAACGTGGCCCCAGTGTGCCCCGCATGGCGAGCGGCTTCCGTTCGCGCGCGCACATGAAAAAGGTTGAATGCCGCGTGCTTATCCGTAATAATCAGTCGATAGTATTTTCGAGCAGCCAGCTTCCATTTCGATAGGAACGCCTGATGGAGTTCGATGATTCGCCGCCGCGCTACCAGCCGCTGGTCGATTTGCGCAATGGCGCGGTCGCCGCCGTCGAAGCATGGCCGGCGCATGGCGACACGCTGGACCTGCTGCGCCGCAGCTGCGAAGACCGCCAGCTGTGGCAAGGCGGCGCGCTGCATGGCAGCGATATCCAGGTGGCCCTCAACCTGACCGCGCGTCAGCTGCACGATGCACGCTTTGGCGCCGGCGTGGCGGCACTGCTGGAACAGTACGACATTACCCCGGCGGCGCTGACGCTGGAGGTGGCAGAAGCGGTGCTGATGCAAGATCCAGCCGCCGCCGGCAGTGCACTGGCCTGGTTCAAACAACTGGGCGTGAGCCTGACGCTGGACCAGTTCGGCGCCGGCCCGGCCTGCCTCAGCAATCTGCAACGCTATCCCTTCGATTACATCAAGCTCGACAGTGCGGTGGTGCGCGCGCTGAACGATAGCGACAGCGCCGCCGCGGCCGCCCACTGCCAGGCGCTGATGGCGATGGCGCTGCATCTCGGCATCCGCGTCGCCGCCGACGGCGTGCAAACCGAAGCCCAATGCGCCTTCCTGCGCGACAATTTGTGCGACCTGATCCAGGGCGAACTGTACGCCGCGCCATTGCTGCCGGCCGACATCGGCGCGCTGCTGCGCGAGGACCGCCGCCTGCCGCCGCAACTGTTGCGGGTGCAGGCGCGCAACCGCAGCCTGCTGCTGGTCGACGACGAGGTCAACATCGTGTCGGCGCTGAAGCGCCTGCTGCGCCCGGACGGCTACCAGATTCTGACCGCCCATTCCGGCGAACAGGGGCTGGAAGTGCTGGCGCAGCAGCCGGTGGACGTCATCATCTCCGACCAGCGCATGCCCGGCCTGAGCGGCGCCGACTTCCTGCGCCAGGCGCGCAGGCTGCGGCCGGACACCATTCGCATCATGCTGTCCGGCTATACCGAGCTGCAATCGGTGACCGACGCCGTCAACGAAGGCGCGATCTACAAATTCCTCACCAAACCGTGGAACGACGAGCAACTGCGCGACCATCTGCACGACGCCTTCCGCCTCAAGGAAATCGCCGACGACAACCACCGCCTCAACATGGAAGTGCGCAACGCCAACCACGAGCTGGCCAGCGCCAACCGCCGCATGGAGCAGTTGCTGCATCAGATGCAGCGCCAGATCGACCGCGACGAGATCAGTCTTGGCGTCGCCCGCGACATCCTGCAACAATTGCCGCTGCCGGTGATCGGCATGGATGACGACGGCATGATCGCGTTCGTCAACGGCGCCGCCGGCCGCCTGTTCCAGCGCGCCGGCGCCTTGCTTGGCAACGAGGCCTGCACCATGCTGCCGGAACTGTTCGCCGGCGACGGCTGCCTGCCGCCGGCCGGCCATCTGGCCGACATCGGCGGCGTGCGCTACACCGTCACCGCCTACCCGATGGGCCTGCACTCGGCCTCGCGCGGCAGCCTGATCACGCTCAGCCAGGGAGAGCCGCCATGAGCCACATCGCACTGGATGAGGTGGTGCGCCGCGTGCACGACCTGCCGTCGCTGCCGGCGGTGGTGGCCGAGCTGCTGACCAGCATGGAAGAAGACGATATCGACCTGCACTACCTGGCCGGCCGCATCGCGCTCGACCAGGCGCTCACGGCCAAGACGCTGCGGCTGGCCAACTCCTCCTTTTACGGCATGCCGTCCAAGGTCACCAGCATCCAGCAGGCGATGTCGGTGCTGGGCCTGCACAGCGTGCGCACGCTGGTGACCGCCTGCGGCGTGATCGGCACCGTGCCGGCCACGGCCGGGCCAGCGCTGGACTTCGGCCTGTTCTGGCGCCACGCCATCGCCACCGCCGTCTGGGCGCGCGCGCTGGCGCGCCACCTGCGTCAAAGTCCGGACACCGCCTTTACCGCCGGCCTGCTGCACAACCTCGGCACACTGGTGCTGGCCACCCGCTTTCCCGACGAGTACGCGGCGGTGCCGCTATGGCGCGCCGAACATGCCGACGCCAGTGTCGCCGACGCCGAGCTGGCCGTGTTCGGCGTCGACCACGCGCAGGCCGGCAGCGCACTGGCGGCGCACTGGAACTTCCCGCCGGCGATCCAGGACGCCATCTGCCACCAGCACCGCGCCAACGCCACCGGCCTGGCGCTGGCGGTCGGCATGGCGCATCGGCTGGCCGATTCAACCGACGCCAGCGAAGAGCAGCGCGAACAAGCCTGGACCACCCTCGCCTTCGACGATGCGCAGCGCCAGCAGCTGAGCGAAAACTGCCCGCTGATGGTCAACGATATGTGCCAGATATTGGTCAACTAGGAATCCACGATGAAACTTTCCACACAGGCCGAGGTAGCGCTGGACGAATTCTTTGACGGCCATCCGGTCGCTACCTTCGCCGTCAACCGCCACCACGTCATCACCCACTGGAACAAGGCGTGCGAGCAGCTGCTGGGCTGGACCCGCGCCTGCATGGTCGGCACCCGCAACCAATGGCAGCCGTTCTACATCAAGGAACGGCCGCTGCTGTGCGATCTGATCGTCGATGGCGATGACAATATCGCCGACCACTATCCCGGTCACAGCCACCCGTCCACGCTGATCCCGGGCGCCTACGAATCGGAAGACTTCTTCCCCAACATCGGCGCCAGCGGCCACTGGCTGCACTTCACCGCCGCGCCGCTGCGCGATGCCGAGGGCCACGTGGTCGGCGCCATCGAGACCATGCGCGACGTCACAGAACGCCGCGTGGCGGAAAACGCGCTGCGCCAGTCGCGCGACAGCCTGGAGCATATTGTCGAGAAACGCACCGCCCAGCTGGCGCAGGCCAATGACAAGCTGGCCGACGACATCCGCCAGTTGACCGAACTGAACGATTTGCTGTCGGCCGCCCAGCAACAGCTGGTGCAGGCCGAAAAGATGGCCTCGATCGGCCAGCTGGCGGCCGGCGTGGCGCACGAAATCAACAACCCGATCGGCTATATCTTCTCCAACGTCGGCACCTTGCAGAATTACCTGGAGCAGCTGTTCGAGATGCTGGACGCCTACCAGGCGGCCGAGGCCAGCATCGCCCAGCCGGCCGTGATCACCAAATTGCGCGCCATGCGCGAGCGTATCGATCTGGATTTCCTGCGCCAGGACATTCCGGCGCTGATGCGCGAATCGGGAGAAGGACTGGTGCGGGTGCGCCACATCGTCGAAGACCTGAAGGATTTCTCGCGCGCCGACAACAACCAGGAATGGAGCCGCGCGGATCTGCACCAAAGCATCGATTCGACGTTGAATATCGTCGCCAACGAAGTCAAATATCACGCCGACGTGGTCAAGGCCTACGGCGACATCCCGGCCATCGAATGCCTGCCGCTGCAAATCAACCAGGTGGTGCTGAACCTGGTGGTCAACGCCGCCCAGGCCATGGGCGAGCAGCGCGGCACCATCACGCTGCGCACCGGCATGGCCGACGCCGACACCGTCAAACTGGAAGTGGAAGACACCGGCAACGGCATCGCACCGGACACGCTGTCGCGCATCTTCGATCCCTTCTTCACCACCAAGGCGGTTGGCAAGGGGACCGGGCTGGGCCTGTCGCTGGCCTACGGCATCGTACAAAAACACAAGGGCCGCATCGAAGTCGACACCGAAGTGGGACGCGGCACCTGCTTCCGCGTGCTGCTGCCGGTGCGCCATACCGAGGAATTATCATGAGCCGCATACTGCTGGTGGACGACGAACCGAATATGCTGAGCGCGCTGCAACGGGCGCTACGCCAAAGCAAAGCGCTGGCCGGCGCGCAGATCGAGACCTTCACCAATCCGTTCGACGCGCTGAACCGCATCTGCGTGTGCGAGTTCGACCTGGTGGTGTCCGATTTCATGATGCCGGAGATGACCGGCGGCGACTTCCTGCAAGCGCTGAAGGACGTGGCGCCGACCACGGTGCGTATCATGCTGACCGCGTCCACCGACTTCAAGACGGCGATGACGGCCATCAATGAGGCGCATGTGTTCCGCTTTATCTCCAAACCGTGGCAGCAGTCGGAACTGGAGCAGAACATCCTGCAGGGGCTGGAAGAGCGCCAGCGCCTGTTGGCCGAGGCCGGCAAGACGCCGAGCGCGGCGGATCAGGAAGCCCAGCGGCTGGAGGACGAGGAACCGGGCCTGCTGCACGTCAAGCGCACCGACGACGGCTCCATTATCCTGTGATCACCAGCTGTAGGCGAACGACACTGGCGGCGGTTCCGGCGGCGCAGGCGGTGGCGGCGGCGACATCCAGGCGCGTGGATCGACCCGGTAATATTTAAGGAATTCCTCGTACAGCTCGGCGTGATGTTCGGCCATCTGGTACGGTTTTTCAAAGAAGGTTTCGGTGGCCACGGCGAAGAATTCGGCCGGATTGGTGGCGCCGTACGGGTCCATCACGGTCTCCATGCGGTGCATGGCGTGCATCCGCAGATTCTGAAAGTTGCGCGACAAGACTTCCGACCATTCGCGGTAGCTGGCCGGATTGCCGAGATATGGCGCCCCGTTGGCGCGGCCCGATTCGCTGTCGAGCTGGTGCGCAAACTCGTGCAGCACGACGTTGTGGCCATCGGTCCAGTCGCCGGCGCCGCGCTGCACATCGTCCCACGACAGCACCACGCGGCCATCGTCCCACGACTCGCCCAGCATGCTCTGCCGGCCCGGCGTAATCACACCGCCCGGCCCTACTTCGGCGCGTTGCGCCACAAATTCCGAGGGATAAACCAGGATGGTGTGCAAGGCTGGATAGACTTTGCTGGGCCGGTTCAGCAGCAGCAGACAGGCTTGACCGGCGATGGTGACCGCCATTTCATCGGTCACCTCCAGCCCGGCGCAACCGACAAACTTCTTCTGATGCAGGAATTGCACCACCAGCTTGCGCAGTTGTTGCTGCAAGTCGGCCGGCATGTTGCGGTACACCGGAATAGTATGCTGCAGGATGGCGACCGCCTCGGGCGGCAATGGCCGGGCCAGCACCCGCTGCAAGCGCCAGCGCGGGTAAATGAAGGGCAGCGCGATCGCCAGCGCCGTCAGGCCGATCCAGGTCAAAGCTTCCATGTGCCGCAGGTCCGTGAGATGTAATGCCAGCTAGGTGGGGCTGCATAACAACATTTCAATACGAAAACAGCCGACGCAAGCGCCGGCTGTTCATGATACTCCCGCTGCGACGCGGTTTATTCTGCTTTTTGCTGCGATGGCGCGCTGCCGAACAAGGCGGCGACCAGCGGATCGCGCATCACCGGGCCACGGTTGACGCGGATGGCGTAATGGGTGTCATCGGCCAGAATGTGGAAATGGCGACCGCTGCCGGCCATGGCTTGCTCGCGCAGGCCTGGACGTTCCTTGCGTGGGGCCACACCTTCGCGCTTCGGCTGGGCGATGGCGGCCAGGAAGGCGGCGATGCGCTCCGGGTCAGGGGTCAGCTGGTAGACCGCTTTGCCCAGGTAGGTGGCGGTGCCTTCGACGTAGCGCGCCAGTTCGATCACGCCGGCTTCGCGCAGGTCGCGGATGTATTTGCGGGCGCCGGACGGCGAAAACTTCAGGAACCAGGCGATTTCGTCGGCCAGCATCTCATGCAGCGACAGTTCGCCGATCAGTTTTTGCATGTTTTCGATGCGGCGCAGCGTGGCCGACGTCGAACGCACACGTTCGATCGACGCCATCGACAGGCTTGGTTTGCGATCCAGCGGTGCCGGCGTCGACCGGTCCATCAACGAGGTCAAGCGGGCCGTGGTGGAATGCATCTCCGGCGACGCTTTCATTTCGTTTTGAACCATGGTTTGTTGTTTGCTGACTGCATGCATGGGAACGCTCCTTTAAACTGGATTGGTACGGCTTTGACGCAAGAATGCCGGTTTGTAGGGTTTCAGTCTGTGCGTCAACGAACATTAGCGAACCATCTATGGCTTTACGCTGGGACAATCGGGAGGCGCGTTAGTTCTGGGATTTGTGACAAATTTGATACAGCGCAAACTTTGGTGCGGTACCGAACGGAAGAACCGCACCTTGTCGCCTAATCTTCGGTCCAACAGCGATGCAACAACATTGCTGACGATGAAACTTTTAAACTATCGGGAGCCACCCTGTGAATAAATCCAAGAAAATCGCCTTCGCCGTTGCAGCACTCTGCGCGTCGTTCTCCGCCATGGCCCAGCAAGATCCGGTCATCAACCCGTCGTGGTACATCCAGCCTAGCGTCAACGGCATCAAGCCTGACTCGGACTTCGGCACCACCGACAAGCGCGGTTACGGCGCCGGCCTGAAATTCGGCAAGGCCGTCAATGAATACTGGGATGTGCAAGGTGGTTACACCTACAGCCGCTCCCGTGACGGTTTCCAACGCTACCAGCAAGACACGCTGGGCGTAGACGGTCTGTACATGTTCTCGCGTAAATCGTTCCGTCCGTTCCTGCTGATCGGTATCGGCGCCGAGCGCGACAAGGCCAACCTGCCTAACTACATCGAGCGCAAAAAGAATTCGCCGTACGTCAGCGCCGGTCTGGGCTTCCAGGCCGACATCAACGACCGCACCACCTTCCAGGCCGACATCCGTGATGTGCATGGTTTCATCCGCGGTGACGAATTCCCTAACAGCAAGAGCAACAACTACCTGCTGACCGTCGGCCTGAACTTCGCGTTCAATGCGCCACCGCGTCCAGCGCCAGCCGCACCACCGCCAGCACCGCAAGTGTCGGAACCACCACCGCCACCACCAGCACCGCTGCCACCACCGCCACCACCGCCAGCGCGTTTCGAAAAAGTGACGATGTCGGCGACCAAAATGTTCGCCTTCGACAGCGCCAAGCTGACCGCCGATACGCCTAAGCTGGACGAAATCGCTGCGGCGCTGAATGCTGACTCGAGCATCAACAACGTGGTCATCACCGGCTACACCGACCGTCTGGGCAGCGACAAGTACAACCAGAAACTGTCGGAACGCCGCGCCAACGCGGTCAAGGACTACCTGGTCAGCAAAGGCATCGCTGCCAACCGTCTGGTTGCTGAAGGCAAAGGCGAAGCGAATCCAGTGGTCGAGTGCCACGACAAGAAACGTGCCGACCTGATCACCTGCCTGGAACCTAACCGCCGCGTTGAAGTGGAACAAATCACCATCGAACGTCGCGTGCAATAAACCCTCGCCACTAACAGCCCCGCAATGAAAGTTGCGGGGCTTTTTTTTATGAACAAAAAAAATATCTTCTCGGTGCTGAAATGCACCGTGCTGGAATGGTTCGAGCATCGCGGCAGCAGCATGGGCGCGGCGCTGGCGTTCTACACCTTGTTCTCCATGGCGCCGATCCTGGTGCTGGTGCTGGCTGTGGCCGGCTGGTTCTACGGCCCGCAGGCGGCCCAGGGTGAACTGTTCGCCCAACTGCGCGGCCTGGTCGGCGCGCAAGGGGCCGAAGCGATTCAGGCGGTGCTGGCCGGCGCCCGCAACAAGGAAGAAGGCCGGCTCGCCACCATGGTCGCCGGCGCCCTGCTGCTGTTCGGCGCGACCACCGTGTTTGCCGAACTCAAGGCCAGCCTGGACGCTATCTGGCAAGTGCCGCCGCTGACCAAGGGCACGGTATGGGACACCATCCGCACCCGCCTGCTGTCGTTCGGCATGGTGCTGGTGCTGGCGTTTCTGCTGATGGTGTCGCTGGTGGTCAGCGCGGCGCTGACCTTGCTGGAAAAGTTCTGGGATAGTTACTGGAGCGACGCCGGTATTGTGCTGACGGTGATCAATCTGGCGATCAGCTTTGTGGTGATTGCGGCGCTGTTCGGCGTGATCTTCAAGATGCTGCCGCGCGTGAAACTGTCATGGCATGACGTCACCATCGGCGCCATCGGCACCGCAGCCTTGTTCACGATCGGGAAATATGCGATTGGCGCCTACATCGGCAACAGCGGCGTGGCCAGCAGCTACGGCGCGGCGGGCTCGATGATTGCGGTGCTGATGTGGGTGTATTACTCGGCGCAGATTTTCTTCCTCGGCGCCGAGTTTGCAAGACAATATGCGCTCCAGCTGGGCAGCCTGCGCAAGACCTCACTCGCCGAGTAGCTCGGCCACCACTTCCATGCCTTCCACCCGCTCGGCGACCACCTTGATGATGACGATCACGGGAACGCCGAGCAACAAGCCCCACACGCCCCACAGCCAGCCCCAGAACAGCAGGCTGACGAACACCGCCGCCGCGTTCATGCGGGCGAAGCGGCCGGTCATCCAGGTTGCCACTACGGTGCCGATCAGCGTGGCGATGGCCAGCGAGGCGCCCATCACCAGGAAACTCATCTGCAAGGATTCAAACTGCAGGAAGGCGACGATGCCGGTCGCCATCATGATCAGCAGCGGGCCAAAATAAGGCATCAGGTGCAGCAGCCCGGCGACGATGGCCCAGGCGCCGGCGTTCTCCAGCCCGATCCAGCGCAAGGCGATCCACATCAGCAGCGCCAGCGCGCCATTGGTCACCAGCAGCATCAGCATGTATTTCTGGATCGAGCTGTTGATGTCTTCCAGGATGTGGACGGTGATTTTCTTCTTGGTCAGTGACGGACCGGTCAGTTTGACCAGCTTGCGCTTGAAGGTGTCGCCCGACAGCAGCAGGAAGAACACCAGGAAGATCACCATGGTGGCCTGACTGACGAAGCCCATCACGCCCATCGAGCCGGCCCACAGCCAGTCCATTACCGGCAAGGTATCGGGCGGCGAGGCGGCGCTGGCGCGGCGGGCGGCACGCTTTTCCTGCGCGCCGGCGGTGGCTTGCTGCAGCTCGGTGGCGACGTCCTGGATGCGCTGCAAGGCGCTCGGGCCGCCGCTGTGCAAGTGTTCCGACACCAGTTTGGACAGTTTGTGCCCCGCGGTCGGCAACTCTTCCACAATGGCCTGGAACTCGCCTTGCAGCTTTTCCGCCACCACCACCGAGCCGCCCAGAATGGCGGCAGTAATCAGCGTCGCGCCGATCACGCGCGGAATGCGGATGCGTTCCAGCCAGCACACGAGCGGACTCAAAGTGTAGCTGATCAGAATACCGAGCAATAAGGGAACCAGGAAGTTGCGCGACCATTGCAGCGCCCAGACAAAGGCGACGGTCGCAATCACGCCGAGCGCCAGGCCGCGCGCGTTGACATGCAGGGGAATACGGGGAGTTTCGGGAACAGCGGGAGAGGTGGCAGCAGGAACGTCAGCATCGGCGGTGAGCGCCTGTGCGTGAGTCCGAGGAAGATCGACAGGCTGGTTCATGATGACTCACAGGTAAAGCGCCGGCGCGCCTGATGCGCGCCGGCCGGGGGAATTACTTGACGTGCAGGTCGTTTTTCACTGCGGTCACGCCTTTGACGCCACGTGCCACTTGGGCAGCTTTGGCGATATCTTCAGGCTGGGCCACGAAACCGCTCAGCTGTACGGTGCCTTTGAAGGTTTCCACGTTGATTTCGGTGGTTTTCAGGCTAGGCTCGTTGAAGATGCTGGCTTTGACTTTGGTGGTGATGACGGAATCGTCGACATACTCGCCGGTGCCTTCTTTGGTCGAGGTCGATGCGCAGCCGGTCATGGCGCCCAGCAGCGATACGGTGAACAGGGCAGTAGCGATTTTATGTGCGATTTTCATGGCGATTCTCCTTAGAGTAATTAAATGAGTTTGTCAGCCAGCGGGACGTTTGAGGGCGTCTCTGCTACCGATGTCACCATTAAACGCTGGTTCCGCCGTCGCATCTGTACGTTAGCGTACTAAACTCCGCACGGCGCGGCATCGTGCGTAAGCGCACAGACCTTGCATGCGCCGTTGTTTATTCTGAACCCACACTTTTTCAGGAGAAACAACATGAAACGCTCAACTACGCTTGCCGCCGCTATCTTTGCCGGCGTCGCTGCATTGAGCGGCTGCGCCAGCAACCAGCAGCCGCAACAGATCGGCTATATCAGCAACGACTCGTCTACTTACGGCACCATCGACTCGATCCAGATCATGCAAGCCCAACGTAGTTCCGGCGTCGGCGCCGTGACCGGCGGCCTGATCGGTGGCCTGCTGGGTAACCAGGTCGGCGGCGGCTCGGGCCGTGCAGTCGCCACGGTGGCCGGCGCAGTCGGCGGCGCAGTGGTGGGCAACAACGTCGAAGGCAACCGCAATGCCGGCAAAGAGGAATACCAGATCAGCGTGCGCATGGATAACGGCGACACCCGCATCATTCAACAGGACAGCATTGTCGATCTGCGCGTGGGCAACCGCGTGCGCCTGATCGACGGCCGCCTGTATCGCTATTAATCGCCGCTACTAAAAACAACTACCGCACGTTAAAACAAGGAGAATTACATGGGTACCATCATTCTGATTATTCTGGTTCTGGCCCTGATCGGCGCACTGCCAACCTGGCCGCACAGCCGCAACTGGGGCTACGCGCCAAGCGGCATTACCGGCCTGATCGTGGTCATCCTGCTGATCATGCTGCTGACCGGTCGACTCTAAGGAGGACATCATGATTCATCGCATCGTTACCGGCGTGATGATGGTGGGGGTGGCGCTGGCCGCACACGCCCAGCAAACTGATACCACGCCACCGCAAAACGTCCAGCTGCAACACCAGGAAATCGCCCGCGGCGAACCTGCCCGCTGGACTGAAGGCGACCAGAGCACCGCCGAACGCACGCGCATCCTGCGCAAGGAAATCGGCGCGGCACTGGCGGAAGCCAAACAAGGCTGCAAGCAAGTCCCGGCCAGTGAACGCAGCGCCTGCCTCAAGGAGGCGCAGCAGACCTACCAGGACGATATGGCCAAAGTGCCGCAGTTGGTGGCACAGAAGTAAAGAAAAACGGGTCGCTCAGGCGGCCCGTTCTGCATGGGGCGCCACCGCCAGCGGCGGCAACTCGTGCACCACCAGCGGCGTATCTTCCGAGACGAAGCTGAGCCAGCCTGATGCCTTGATGGCGCGCAGCGCATCCTGATAGCCCTGATCCCAGCGCCAGTCGATCGATCCCTGCGAAAAATTGATGTCCTTGGCGGCCATATTCCAGTCGCGCCCGGCATACGGCAGGCGCACCACATGCAAGGTGCTGCCACAGCCCAGCGCTTCCAGTTCGGCGGTTTGCGCCGGCGTGCGCTGATCGGCCGGCAGCGCCGCGTACAGCTCGCGCAGCTTTTGCCGCATCTGGTGGGTGGCGACGTAATCGTCCAGGTGGCGGCGCGAACGCGAGGCGAAGGTGACATCTTTCTGCCGCGTCTGCACCTCGTCCAGGGTTTTCGGCTCTTCGCCATCGGCGCTCCACAGGTCAACCATGAAACACAGCGTATCGACCTGCTTGCTTTCGTCCAGCACGGTTTCCAGCGGCGTGTTCGAATATAGCCCGCCGTCCCAGTACAGGTCGCCATCGATGCGTACCGGCGGGAAGCCCGGCGGCAGCGCACCGCTGGCGCGCACATGGTCGGCGTTGATGGTCAGGTCGCGGTTGTCGAAGCTGCGCAAAGTGCCGCTGGTGACTTTGAGCGCATTCACGGTCAGGCGGATGCCGCCCGGCGCGTTGAGGTAATCGAAGTCGATCAGGTCGTTGAGCGTGTTGTGCAGGTCGGTCGTGTCGTAGAAGCTGGCCTGTTCTGGATCGACCGGCGCACCGGTGGCGAAGGCGCTGAACAAGCGCGGCGTAAAGAAGCCCGGCACGCCGCGAAATAGCGTGTCCCAGGTTTGCAGCAGGATATTGGAACGGCGTTGCGCATCGGGCACCTGGCGCATGTCGTAGCTGTCGCGGTGGGCGATGCCTTGCCAGAACTGGCGCAGCCGGGTCAGGCGGTCTTCAAAGGGATTGCCGGCCAGGATGGCCGCGTTGATGGCGCCGATGGAGGTGCCGACGATCCAGTCCGGCGCAAGCTGGTGTTCATGCAGCGCCTGGAACACGCCGGCCTGATAAGCCCCCAATGCGCCGCCCCCTTGCAGGACCAGCACGACGCGCATGCCTGCGGGGTTCAGCGGATTGGGCGCGGTGCTCAAAGCTGCTCTTGTTGCGGTGAGGTTTTGCGGCGCATCAGCCACGCGACGCCGACACCGGCCGCAGTGGCCAGTATCAGCACCGGCTTGATCAGCTTGCGGCGAGCGATAAACGATCCCACCGTCAGCGCATACGGCATCACCGTTTTCAGCGTGCCGAGGGACGCCAGCGACGTCAGCGACTTCAGGCTGAAGCCGCCACCATCACCGGAGTGCAACAGTCCGCCCAGCCGCGCCTGCGCCAGGCCAACCGCATGGTCGATGGCGCCGTGCATCAGGGCATCCGGTTGCAGCGCCTGGCCCACCAGCGCTTTCGAGTGGACCAGCTTAATGCGCCACAACTCGCCTTCACGTATGATTCTTAGCTTCTCGGCCGCCAGTGCGGCCTCATCTTCGTGCTTGCTCACAGCCTCTCCTTACAACAGCATATCGCGGTCGGACTTGAGTTCCGCCATGGTGGCCGGCAACGCCAGCTTGCCACTACGGATCAGTGCGCGCGCATACAGGATCAGGCCGATGGCGACCACCAGGAACACGGCGGTGATGATCGGCAGGATAACCCAGCCAATCGCCGCCCACGCCAGGTAGACCACGGTGATCGACGCATAAATCAACGCAAAGCCGCCCAACAGCACGGCCAGTGCGAACACCAGCACCAGTTGCAGCAGGTGGTTGCGCACCTCGGCCAGCTCCAGCGCGGCCAGTTCCAGCCGGTTGAGCAACAGGGCGATCGCATTGCGGGTCACCAAACCCAGCGACGCGATCAGCCCTGGCGGACGATTGCTTTCGTCGTGCGACACGGCTGCTTACTTGCGGCCGATGATCACGCCGACCAGCAGGCCAATACTGGCTGCTGCTGCGATCGAACGCCATGGGTTTTCCTTGACGTATTCATCGGCGTGCTTGGCGGCTTCCTTGGTGGCAGCCAGCGCGCTGACCTGGGCTTCATGGGCCTTGGCCAGTGCGCTGTCCAGCGCGCGCATGCCGCGGCCGCGCAGTTCGTCAGCCTTTTCGCCGGTCAGGGCGGTGGCGGCGGTGAACAGAGCCTGGGCATCTTTCACCAGAGTTTTCACGTCATTATTTACGGTACTGATATTTTGTTCCAGCATGATTAAGCTCCTGTTTTGGTTGTCGATGTGAAAACTGTACAGCAAATTGCAAAAGACTGTGTCAACCGTGCTCGGTCATCATGTCACGCATATCGTCCGCGTGCTCTTCTTCGACCGCCATGATCTTGATCAACAGATGACGCGTGGTCGGGTCGCTATCGCCGATTTTTTCAATCATCTGGCGGTAGGACTCGATCGCCACGCGCTCGGCGATCAGGTTGGCGCGCACCATCGATTGGACGTCTTCCGATGCATCATACTCGGCATGGCTGCGCTCAAGCAACGTTGCTGGATTGAAATCAGGATCGCCATTCAGCTGAACGATGCGTTCGGCCAGCCAGTCGGCGTGTTCCGCTTCCTCGGTGGCGTGCTCCAGGAACTCAGCCTTGATGGCGGCGTTCTCACGGCCGCTTACCGTGTAGTAATGGCGCTTGTAGCGGGCAATGCAGACCAGCTCGGTAGCCAGCGCATCGTTCAGCATCTTGATGACTTCGGTGCGATTGCCTTGGTAGCCTTCGGTGACCGGGCCGTCTTCCAGATTGCGGGCGGCAGCACGAATCGCTTCTTTATCGATGCCTGCCGGTTGGGTGGGATTGGATTCAGCCATGAGTCTTTCCTTCCTAAGTAAGAGGTACAAATAAAACGGGTAATTTAGCGATGCGAATTAACGACGATTCGCGATCGGTGCGCCGTTTTGCGACAGCACGATTTCCACGCGACGGTTCAGCTGGCGGCTGCCGGCATCGCTGTTGCTGGCGACCGGATACGCTTCACCGTAACCGCGGCTGGCGATCTTGGCGGCTGGCACACCCAGGCCGATCAGCGCATTGCGTACCGATTCGGCGCGGCGTTGCGACAGGTCCAGGTTGTGCGACGAGGTACCGGTGCTATCGGTAAAGCCCTCGACCAGTACCACGCTTTGTGGTTCCTGCATCAGCACGTCGGCCAGCTTTTGCGCGGTGCGCATGCCTTCCGGGCTCAGCTCGGCGCGGTCGACATTGAACAGCACATCGTTCAGGGTGATGATCAGGCCGCGCTCGGTTTGCTTGGCTTGCAGGTCGGCCAGCTGCTGTTGCAGGGCGGCGTTCTTGGCCTGCTCTTCGCGCGCCGAACCAGCAGCGGCGTCGGCCTGGGCACGGGCGGCGTCGGCGTCAGCCTTGGCCTGCTCAGCCTGGGTCTTGGCGCGGTCGGCCGCGTTGCGGGCCTGGTTGGCTTCGGCAGTACGGGCCTGCAGGCGGATTTCGTCACGCTGGCGGGCGGCGTTGGCGACTTCGCCTTCAGCCTGCTTGGCCTTGGCGGCTTCCTGCGCGGTAGCGATTTTCTGTTTGGCGATATAGGCCAGCTTGTCGATTTCCTCCAAGCTGTCGCGTTTGGCGGCGGCGGCGTTGGCGCGGTCCAGCGCATCGGCGGCGGCTTTAAATTCCAGCGGCGCGTTGGCGGCTACCGATGGGTTGCTTTGGGCGGCCTGGAAATCACCGCGTGCCATGTCGAGCTGGCTAGTGGTGGTCGGGGTGCTGCTGCACGCGGCAAACATCACGGACACGGCAAAGGCGGCTGGCAGCAGAATGAATTTTTTCATGGTGGATTCTCCTTTTATTGTTCGGTTTATTGTTGCGCGTTGGCGTTGGCGCGCGCCAGTTCTTCGCGCAGCAGGCGGATATTCTGCTGCAGCTCATCCGAGGCGGCGGTCGCCTTGGCCGAGTTGGCCTTGCTCTGCGCCAGCTGGGCGTCAGCCGACGCTTGCGTCGCCAGGTCTTGCGCGGTTTTGTAATCCTTGGCGGCCAGCGCCTGATTGGCGCGCATCAGCTTTTCGCGGGCCGAGGTCATCTCGGCCGGGGCCAGATCGGCGGCGCCAGCGGCGGTCGCAGCGGACACCGCTTCACGCGACACGGCGACATCGGCGGTGGCCGGGGTTTTGTCGCTGGCGCAACCGGCCAGACCTGCCAACAGTGCTGCACCAATCAGCCATTGCGTATTCATGTTCATCATTATTGTTCTCCTCGAAATATGAAAGCGATGTGACTTTATAAGCCGAAGCGGCGCGGGCATCAGTACGGTGCCGCACAAAAGCCGGAGTGTGTAGAATGATGCAACCACCACACCACAGGTTTGCCATGCCCCTTCCCCGCCGCACCCGCATCGCCATCGCCGTCGGCAGCGTCGTCGTTGCCGTCCCCGTCATCGCGGTCATCGCCCTCGCCAGCATCGACTGGAACCGCGCGCGGCCGTGGCTGAATGACCGGATCAGCGCGGCCATCGAGCGGCCGTTCGAGATTCGCGGCGACCTGGCGCTGGCGTGGCGCCCACAGGGCAGCATTCTGCCGATGCCGCATCTGGTGGCGAAAGACGTCCACATCGGCAATCCGCGCGCGATGCAGGCGCCGAGCGAGATGGTCAGCGTCAGCCAGTTCGCGTTTGCCGTCGAACTGCTGCCGCTGCTGCGCCAGCGCATCGCGATTCCAGAACTGCGCTTCGATAGTCCCAAGCTGCTGCTGCAACGCGATGCCGACGGCAAGAACAATTGGACCTTCGGCCATGACGACCAGCCGTCGGCGTGGAAGCTGGACGTGCAGCGCGTGGTGTTTTCCAAAGGCACGGTGCGCTACATCGATGCCATGACGCAGGTGGATGCCAGCGCCAACGTCGATACCTTGAACGATCCGCGCTACGGCGTCGCCTGGCAGCTGCGCGGCAAGTGGAATAACCAGAACGTCAGCGGCAGCGGCAAGGCTGGCGCTGTGCTGTTCTTGCAGCAGCAAACGGCGCCCTTCCCGCTCTCGGCCGACCTCGACCTCGGCGGCACACACATCGTGTTTGAGGGCACGCTGACCAAGCCGGCGTCGCTGACGGCGCTCGATCTGCGGCTCAAGCTGTCCGGGCCCAGCCTGGAGCGGCTGTATGCACTGACCGGCGTGCTGCTGCCGGAAACCCCGCCCTTCGTCACCGAAGGCCACCTGAGAGGCAATCTGGGCGCCAACGCCAGCCACTGGGTCTACGATCAGTTCACCGGCAAGGTCGGCCAGAGCGACATCGCCGGCAAGCTGGATTTCCAGACCGGCCAACCGCGCTCGCGCCTGAGCGGCGCGGTGCAGTCGAAGCTGCTGCAAGTGTCCGACCTCGGCCCGCTGATCGGCGCCGACTCGAATGCCAGCAAGGAAGCGCGCGGCGCCGAAGAGCGCCAGCCGGGTAACAAGGTGCTGCCGGTGGAAACCTTCCGCACCGACCGCTGGACCGCCATCGACGCCGACGTCAACTTCAAGGCGGCGCAAATCACGCGCGAGAAGAACTTGCCGATCCAAAATCTGGAAACGCAAATCCACCTGAAGGACGGCGTGCTGTCGCTGACGCCGATGAACTTCGATATCGCCGGTGGCCGCTTCACCTCCACCGTTATGCTGGACGGCAGCGGCAAGGTGAATCCGCACGCCATCCGCGCCACGCTGAAGGCCGCCGCCAGCCATCTTCAGTTGAAGCAGTTGTTCCCGTCAATCGACGGCATGCAGGCTACGGTCGGCGAAATCAATGCGAATGTGGCGCTGGCGGCCGATGGCAATTCGGTGGCCAGCTTGCTGGGAGCATCCAACGGCGAGCTGAAAGGCGCGGTCACGCAAGGCAGCGTCAGCAAGCTGATGCTGGAGACCATGGGCTTGAACATCGGCAGCGTGGTGCTGACCAAGCTGGTCGGTGACAAGCAGGTCAAGCTCAATTGCATGGTCACCGATTTCGCCGTGGCCAATGGCGTGATGAAGTCGCGGCTGTTTGTGGTGGATACCTCGGAAGCGCGGATCGACATCAACGGCACGGTCAACCTCGGCAACGAGAAGCTGGACCTGACGCTGAAGCCGGACGCCAAGTCGGTGCGGGTGATTTCGCTGCGCGCACCGATTTATGTGCGCGGCAGCTTTAAAGCGCCGGATGTCAGCGTCGACAAGGGCACGCTGGCCTTGCGCGCCGGCAGCGCGCTGGCCTTGGCGGTGGTGGCGCCAGTAGCCGCGATCGTACCGCTGGTAAGCACCGGCCCTGGCGAGACGAATGGCTGCCAGACGTTGATTCGGCATTAATGTGTGCTGACGAACGGAAGCACGCGCGGGATTTTCGTAATCTGTGTCCATCGGTGAGGCGCAATACCGCGACTTGCCTGCCAGAGGAGAAAATCATGAACAACGTCAAACGAATCGCAGCAACCGCAGCTGTAGTGGCGGCTACCCTGGGCCTGAGCGCTTGTGCAGGTATGTCGAATCAAGACCGCAACACCGCAGTCGGTGCTGGCGTCGGCGCAGTCGCCGGCTCGGTACTGACCGGCGGTAGCGCAGTTGGCGCGGTCGGCGGTGCAGCCGTTGGTGGCGTGATCGGTAACCAAGTGCAAAAGCCACCGCGTTAATCTAACGATGGCATAAAAAAACAGACCTTCGGGTCTGTTTTTTTATGCCTCCCTGCTTTGAAGCAGGGGCGGATTTGTCCTTATTTGTCCTTGAACATTTCGTAGCAATGGCACGATGCGGATTCCAGGCCGGCCGAATCGAGAATCTCGATATTGCCGCGGCTGTAGGTAATCAGACGCTGATTCTGCAAGGCGCTGGCGGCCTTGGTCACGCCCACCCGCCGCACTCCCAGCGCGTGCGCCAGGAACTCGTGCGTTAGATGGAATTTTTCCGACTGCAAGCGGTCCCGCGTAATGAGCAGCGAACGCGCCAGCCGTGCTTCGAGCACGTGGAAGCGGCTGCACACGGCGATCTGGATCGCTTGCGCCAGCTGGACGTCCGTATAACGGTGCAGCAAGCGCTGCAAGGAATCCATGCGGTGGAACTCGGTGACGAAATCGCCGGCCACCATGCGATAGGTGCGGCCGGAGCGCTGCACCACCGCGCGCACCTGCGCCAGTTCATGGCCCAGCACCACCGCCGCGCCGAGCATGCCCTCGCGGCCGATCGAGCCGACTTCCAGCGTCATGCGGCCTTCGGCCACGCCGAGCAGCGACACCAGGCAATCGATGGGGAAATAGATGTAGCGCACCTCTTGTCCAGGCTCGGACAAGATCTGGCCGTTATCCACCCGCACCGTCTCGCACTTGGCCGCGAGTTGCTGTTGATCGTCGTCTGGCAGGCTGGCCAGCAAGCGATTATTGGCCAGACGGAGCTGTCCACGGTCGTCGTCGGGAGAATGTGAGATAGAGGTATGCATGGGATCAGAGTAAAGGCAATAAATCACCATGTATGTACGGTGACGCACGGAGACAAAAGATGCACTCAAGCAGAATATCGACTGCAATGCATGACCTCAACCAATAAAAAAGGACACTCCACATGGACACCCCAAACAAACCAAAAACTCATCCGATCATGGTGATCGCCGCTGTGGCGGTGGTGCTGTTCTGCGGCGTCGGCAGCGCGGCGATACTGGGTTGGCTGCCGACCTCGAACGCCACCGTACCGGTGCAAGTGAGCGGCATGCCACCGGCGCCGCAACAAGCGCAGCAACTGGCCTATAACGATGCGCCGCCGGCAGGTTCGTCCGCCGTGGCGCCCGCCATGTCGCAAGGCCCGGGCCAGATGCAGGAACAAGCAGCGCGTAACGCCCCATGCAGCAATTGCGGTGTGGTCGAATCGGTGCGCGCCATCGAACATCGCGCCCAGGGTAGCGGTGCCGGCGCGGTCGGCGGTGCAGTGCTGGGCGGCTTGCTGGGCAACCAGGTTGGTAGCGGCCATGGCCGTCAACTGGCAACGGTGGCTGGTGCGGTCGGCGGCGCAGTGGCCGGCAACCAGATCGAAGGCAATATGAAAAAGACCACCAGCTGGGACGTCAGCGTGCGCATGGACAACGGCAGCCGCCGTGTGATCCACACCTCGCACCAGCCTGACTGGCGCAATGGCGACGCCGTGCGCATCGTCAAAGGCCAACTGCGTCCGCTGGACTGAGCGTTTTAGTACGGCAACGTACAGAAGCCTGGCGCTGTATTGTTGATAATGAATTCAACACAACCCGAGGAGATTAATCATGCTTTATACCATCGCTGTCGTTCTGCTTATCCTGTGGCTGCTGGGCCTGGTTACTTCGTACACCATTGGCGGCTTCATCCACGTCCTGCTGGTGGTCGCCATCATCATGGTGCTGCTGCGCCTGATTAGCGGACGCGGCGTGTAGCCTTCTCCGCAATTGGTTAAAACGGCGCCTGGGGCGCCGTTTTCATTTCTACTGGAGACCTTTAATGAAACGATTATTGATCACGCTGGCCGCGCTGACGGCCATCCAGGCCCACGCCCAAACCATCAAACCCGGCTGGTGGGAATTGAATAGCAAGGTCCGCACCGGCAATGCCCAGACTGACCAGGCGGTCAGCGCGGCCCTGTCGCAACTGGCTGTGCTGCCGCCAGCGCAACGCGCGCAGATGGAGGCGATGATGGCGCAGAACGGCGTCTCGGTGCCGCAAGCCGGCAGCGATGGCAGCCTGCGCATGACCGCCTGCGTCACGCCGGAAATGGCCGCGCGCAAGGAACTGCCGCTCAGCCAGCAAGGCAAATGCACCTCAAAACAAACGCCCGTGGCGGGTGGTATGGACGTGACGTTCAACTGCACAGATCCAGCCTCCAGCGGCAGCGGGCAGGTGCGCATGCAAGGCGACAATGCCTACACCGCCAGCATGCAGGTGACCAACAATACCGGCGCCGGACCTCAGCAAGCCACGGTGGAATCGACCGGCCGCTGGCTCGCCGCGAACTGTCCCGCCAAGCCTTGAGTTTACTCGTTGATAATATAAAAAAGATGATAAAATTGTTTTTAGGAAAACAATTACGCGGTTCATCTTCTATGTGTTCAACGTGAAAAATTCATTCCAATTCGGCTCATGGCTGGTCGATCCCTCCACCAATTCGATAGAAAAAGCGGATGACAAGCGTCAGATGGAGCCGCGCACCATGGACGTGCTGCTGGCGCTGTGCCGGGCGCGCGGCGAGGTGGTCAGCGCGGAGCAGCTGCTGGAGCAGTGCTGGGGCCATACCTTCCACGGCGACAGCCCGGTGCACAAAAATATCGCCCAGCTGCGCCGCCTGCTCGGCGACGACGCCCGGGCGCCGATCTACATCGAGACGATCCGCATGCGCGGCTACCGCACGGTGGCCGCGCTCGATTTCAACGCCCGCGACGCCACCCGCCTGACCGGCTGGGATGCCGGCTCGCCGTTCCGCGGCTTGCTGGCGTTCGACGAGGCACATGCCGACGTGTTTTTCGGCCGCACCGAGGTGATTCGCAATCTGGTCGAGACGGTCACCGATCAAGTCCGCAGCGGGTTCGCGCTGACCATGGTGCTGGGCCCCAGCGGCATCGGCAAGACTTCGCTGATCCAGGCCGGCCTGATGCCGGCGTTGACCCGCATCCAGAACCCCGGCCAGGTCGGCGTGCTGGCTTCCACCACCTTCGTCCTGCGCGACCAGGGCGAGCAAACCTTGTTCACCGCGCTGGCCGGCGCCCTGCTCGATCTGCAATGGCAGGAGCACTCGGCTTTCCCAGGTGAAAACGCGATCTCGCTTGGCGTGCGCCTGGAGCAAGACTGCGGCGCCGTCATTGCCGAGCTGTCGGCAGCGCTGGCCACGCATGCGCCGGCGCGGCCCGGCTGCCGCTTCGCCATCTTTATCGATGGTTTCGAGGCATTGTTCAACGTCAACCGGCTGATGGAGTCGGAGCGGCGCGCCTTCCTCAACGCACTAGAGCAGCTGGCGCGCAGCCGCGCCGTCTTGCTGCTGATCGCCTGCCGCAACGATTTTTATCCGAGCATCGCCAAGTATCCGGTGCTGACCGAAGGCAAGCGCCACGGCGGCCATTTCGACCTCAGCGCGCCCAGTTTCAGCGACATCGCCCACATTATTCGCCGCCCGGCGGCGGCGGCCAAGCTAACCTTTGGCATCGATCCGGTAACCCAGGCGCAGCTGGACGACATTCTCTGCGCCAGCGCGGCCGAAAGCCCGGACGCCCTGCCCCTGCTGCAATACTGCCTGCAGGAGCTGTACCGGCTGCGCACCCCGCAGGGCGAACTGAGCTTTGAAGCCTTCCACCAGCTTGGCGATCTGGAGGGAGCCATCGGACAACGCGCCGAACAGGTGGTACTGGGCATGGCCGAAGCGCAGCGCGCCACGCTGGCGCACATCATGTCGCTGCTGATCGTGCTGTCGCCCGACGGCGACAGCGTGACCAGCCAGCGCACGCCGTGGTCGGCGTTGCGCGGCGAAGAGGCCCATCAGGCGGTGGCGGCGCTGGTCGAGGCGCGGCTGTTTGTCACCGATCTGGCCGGCGCCACGCCGGTGTTTGGCGTGGCGCATGACGCCATCCTGCGGCGCTGGCCGCGCATGACGGACTGGATCGAGGTCCACCGCAACGCTCTGCGCACGCGCGGCCGGCTCGCGCAGCAGGCGGGACGCTGGCGCGACGAAGGCCAACCCAACGATTTGCTGCTGCCAAGCGGGAAATTGCTGGCGGAAGCGCGCGAGTTGCAACTGGCCGGCGTGCTGACACTCACCGACATCGAACACGAGCTGATCCATGTTTCGCACCGCCGCGTGCGCTATCGCGAACGGCTGCGCTGGATGGTATTGACGCTGATTGTCGCGCTGGCGGTGCTGGCGTCGGCACTCGGCTTGAGCGCGATGGCGGCCAAGCGCTCGGCGGAGTTACGGCGCAACGAGGCAGAAAGCCTGATGGATTTCATGCTGGGCGACTTCGCCGACAAGCTGCGGCCGCTGGGCCGTCTGGACTTCCTGGAAAGCGTCAGCGGCAAGGCCTTGCAATACCTGCGCGGTTCGCAAGACTACGACCGCAGTCCCACCGCGCTGACGCTGCGCGCCAAGGGCTTGCAGGTGATTGGCGAAGTCGGCCGTTCGCACGGCGACTCGCGGCTGGCGATTGACGCGCTGACGCAGGCCAATGCGATCCTGATCCGCCAGCATGCGCAGGCGCCGCAGGACATCGAAGTGCTGAAGAGCCTGGGCGCCAATGCCTACTGGGTCGGGCAGATGCACAAGGATCAGAACAACTGGGAAGCGGCCGACAAGGCCTGGCGCGAGTACCAGCAATTTGCCGATCTGCTGCATCAGCGCGAACCGGACAACAGCGAATGGTGGGTGGAACAGTCCTATGCCCATAATAATCTCGGCAACCTGGCCTATACGCGCGGCCAGCCGGCCCTGGCCGTGCCCGAGTTCATGCAATCGATCGCCCTGAAACGGCGCGCGCTCGACAAAGCGCCGGCATCGCGCAGCCTGGCCGCCGAGCTGGCCGACAGTTATTCGTGGCTGGCCTCGGCCAAAGAGGCGCTGGGTGAGCTGCACGCGGCGCAACAACTGTATGCGCAGGAACTGCAACTGGTGCTGCACCTGCATGAACAGTTCCCCGGCGAATCGCTGTGGGTGCATCGCCATGTCATTGCCTTGCAACACCGCGCCTGGATCAGCGTGGCGGTGGGCCTGGATGAGCACGCGCTGGCCGATTACGACGAGGCCAAGCGCCTGTTCACCCAGATCATGCGGTTAGACCCCAACAACCGCGCCTGGCAGTTCGAACTGGCCAATCTGGAACAGGACCGCCTGAGCGTGCTGGCGCACACGCTGCCGGCGGCGAAAATGCTGCCGAAGCTGACCGAAGTCCATGGCACCTTGCAGACCATGCTGGCGCGCGACCCCAAGAACGCCGCCTGGGCACGCCGGGAAGCGGTCGGCCGTACCCGCGTGGCGGCGGCGCTGCTGGACAGCGGCCAGCATGACAAGGCGCAGCAGGAAGGCACTGCCGCGCTGAATGACCTGACGCGCCTGTACGCCGCCAATCGCAGCAACCTGAGCACGCGGCTGGCCCTGGTGGAATCGCTACTGCTGACGGCTGCCATCCAGCAACAACAAAAACAGGATGCGAAAATAATAATGATGACTTGTAGGCAAGCTCATGGCATTATCGGCAATGACAATACGTCAACGATGAACCATCAGCTGCTGGCGCCGTGGGTGCGCATCAGCACTTGCTTGCAAGACAAGGAAGCGGCCCACCGGGCGGCCACGCGGCTGGCGCAAATCGGGTATCAAGATCATGCGTACCTCCAATTTATCTCTACTCACTAGGAAACAGTTATGTCGACTTCTCCGAAATACCCTGTCGCAGTACAGCGCCATATCCTGGTCTCAATAGGTGTCAATAATCAGATCACGTACACGTATATCGATTACCAAGGCGTGCTGCATACCGGCATTGCACAATGCGACCTCTCGATCATTGAGCCGACCTACACGCTGTTTTTGCTTGATGGCCCTTCCGCCCGCAACGGCTGGACGATTACCGAAGTGACCGGTGATTATCCGAAAACGCCGTTCGAGTACCAGCTTGGTTCGTTCGGTTTGTCGGTCGGACTGTACGATGACTATACCGCGCCGGCTCACTACCCATTCAGCATCGTGTATTTGAATACCTCAACCGGCATCATCATCCCGGTTGATCCTCAGGAAACCAATATTCCTATTCACTAAACTGCTGTAGCACCGTAAAGATTGCCACGGCCAGCTCTTCCTGCAAGCTGATCCCGAGTTCTCCATGGCAATCGCATCGCTGTAGAAACACCACATCGCCGCCGGCCGCACTCAACAGCCGGATCGAGGCGCGCGCATGACGCGGCTCCACCCGGACACTCACTTCCAGCCATTGCGCCTGCTGCGGCGCGAGCTCAGGTCCGCCGCCGCAGCGCTGGAATAACTGCAGCGCGAGTTCTTCCTCCAGCCCGGAGACAAACGCAGTAGCGCCTTCGCTATCGGGGTTGAGCATGCGCAATGGCGCCAGACGCAGGCGCAGCTTCGACTGCGGCGGTGGCGCCGCTCGTGGCGTCAGCTGCGGGATATATGTTCCTGGAGGAATCACAATCTGCAGGCCGCCGCAATGGCTGTCTGCGGCGTAGTACTGGGCCAGACGCTCGCGCAGCCGGCCCATCTGCACCCGAACCACCGGGTCGGTCGCCGTATCGTAGTCGCGCGCGTCGCGGTGAAATACTTCTATCCCCAACGCGTACTCATTGATGGTCACTTCCATCCCGCTCAGTTTGCGGTGCATGAGGAAGGCCAGCATGGCGCGCATGCGCGGCGCCTTGACGAACGCCGGACTACTCAGTACCTGCTGTACGGCTTGCCAGCGTTCATCGTTCTCCATGGAAATTACTGGGTGATTCGAGGCGGCAGAAATAATGGCGTTCATG
Organism: Duganella dendranthematis; assembly: GCF_012849375.1. NCBI lineage: Bacteria > Pseudomonadati > Pseudomonadota > Betaproteobacteria > Burkholderiales > Oxalobacteraceae > Duganella > Duganella dendranthematis. The sequence goes on along the minus strand of NZ_CP051684.1, from coordinate 4,517,762 downwards.
GTCGTCGATCCAGTCTCGGAGAGTAGTCCAGTCGGTGCACAGCGCGGTGCCTGGATGAACTCTATCTGGCTGTAGAGCTTGCCGCCTTGCGATTACCTTACGATTGTAAGCCATTGATTTTTCGCAAAACTTCCTCCCGACTCAGGCCTATTGTTACGGTAACCCGCAGCAACTGTTACCTGCTGATACTAGAGACCACACGGCGGCGGCGCTATCTTGCTGTCCACGGGCACAGCCCGCCTCCCTTCAACTCACGATACGAATGGATCCATCATGGAACTCTTCCCAGTCAGCTACAGCATCGCCGGTCTCGCCGGCACCACGCCCACCATGCAACTCAACCTGACGGTGGATACGGCGCGCCGCAGCGTGCGTGGCCACGCCAACATTTCCAGCCTGATCGGTAACGTGCACAAATTGGCCTTCGATGTCGATGGCTACTTCCTGGCGCTGGACGGCGAGCCCGGCATCATCGTCCTGCGCAGCGCCGTGTCGTTTTTACCGCTGCCGATCCTGCCGCAACTGGATCTGGTGCTGTCCCTGACGAACGGCTGGAAGGAAGGCAAAGCCAGCTATATGTATACCGCCACCGGCGTTGGCGAACGCACCGTGGTCCAGAACGCCATCGTCACGCTGCAGCAGCCACGCGCCATCAACGACCAGTAAAGCTGTGCCGGCTTCAGGACCGGCTACATGTCCCGAAGCCGCGCGGCGCCGTCCACCTGGCCCCTAAAAGAGGTTTTATGAGTAACGACGCGATTCGCTCTGCACTGTCGGCTCCGCCGGGAGTCGGCGTGCAGACCACCAAACTAGCCGACAACCTGCAATCGATGACCAACGCCGTGGCGATGCTGAGCCAGACGGTTGATACCGTCCGGGGCGCACCGCCGCAGGTCCAGCAGCAACTCGCTCCACTGTTGTCGCAGTTCATTTTCCCGCTATTGAACATGGGCCAGAGCGCCCGTGAAGACCTGGCTGTGGTGGCTAGCCGCATGCGGGCATTCATCGCGCTGCTGGGCCAGACGGCCCAGCAGGCGCAGGGACAGCCGGAAAACATGCTGGCCATCTTGCTGCGCGGCAGTTTCAACTCGCTGGAGTTCGGCGCCACCGCCATCCGTTCGGCGGCACTGAATGCCAGCCAGCTGCTGACCAACTTTCAGAACGCGGCCGACAACGCCGCAGCAGGCTTGAACACCTACAAGCAGCAGCTGGAACAAACAGATGCCAACCTGCAACAAGAAGCGGCGTCGCTGATGCAGCAGATGCACGACATGACCAGCGGCAATTGCTGCGAGCAGATCGGCCATGCGTTTCAAATGGCATTTGGCCACCTGCGGCAGGAGCTGGAGGATAAAGAGCAGCAGCTGCATGAGGATGAATATGTCCTGATGCTCAACAACAATACCATCGACGCGCTATCGCAAATGCTGAACCGGCTGCAAGGTATCGCATCGGTGGCGACGGCGCTGGAAGTCACCTGGCGCGGCCTGGCCGACGGGATCGGCACGCTGCAGCAGGACTTGGACAGCATCCTCGCCGACACCTCCCCTGCCACGCTGCAGGACGACCTCGAATACGTTACCGCCGACTGGCAAGGCGTGGCCGCCACGCTGGCCAAAATTGCCTGAAAACCGCATCCCCCCGCCTTTCAACCCCTGATTGACCAATATGGAGAACAGCATGGCCGCAACCACCAATACCTCGCCCCTCGCTACCAAACTGGGCACGGGCAATTTGCAACAAACCATCGGCAGCATCGGCGCCTACCAACAGATCATGCAAGCGTTCGTCAACTACATCACCTCGGTCGGGGTGCCGCCGCAGCTGCCTGCCAACGATGAGGTGCCGGCCACCGTGACCAATGCCGCCAACACCGCCCTCACGCAACTGGGCGCCGACTTCAAGGCTGCGCAGGCCACGGCCAGCGGGCTGTCCACACAGATCAACGGCATCACCGACGTGGTCAACGCCGCCGCCACCTATACCCGGCACGGCGAGATCACCATCGGCCAGATCACCCAGGCCATCATCGCCTACAAGAACGGCGGCACGCTGGACCGCACCGCCCTGGCCTCGCAGTTGCAGCGCATGGCGAAGAACGCGACGCAGCTTGAGGGCAGCGTCCAGACTGCGCAAACCAACACCGACAGCGCGGTGAAATCGCTGCAAAGCTGGGAAGCCAAGCTGAACTCCGATTTTCAGGCCTTACAAACCGCCATCCCGCCAGCCGATGGCAAGACGCTCAACCTGGCGACGCTGACGGAAGCGCAGGCGGCCCAGCAATTGACCGATCAGGTCAACTCCCTGAACTCGGACATCGCCTCGCTGCAGAAAGACATCAACTGGCTAACCTTTGGCGAGGTGTCGGTAGGCATTGTCGGCGGCCTGATTGCGGTCACCAATTTCTGGAATCCGATCGGCTGGGTGGCGGCCGGCCTCACCGCCTTTGGCGAGGTCGAGATGGTGGGCAAGAAGGCGGCTGATGTCGCGCAAAAAAATACCGACTTGCAGAACCTGGCGTTGACCGAAGATGAGCAGGCCATTCTGCATCCGCTGTACTCGATCAAGAATGCCGTGGCCACGCTGGGCAATGGCGTGAACGCGGCAGAAGCGATTTCCAAGGAGCTGCTGTCGTTGGCGGACGATTTTACCGCCGCCGCCGAGGACATCGACAGCTTCATCAGCGACGTCACCGGCAACGCCAGCGTCGACGATCTGACCAGCGACGCCGCCTACGTCAAATCGGATTATGACGCGCTGCAAACGCTGTGCAATACGCTGCTGACGCCGGTGCCGACCGCGGTGGTCTCGCAATCGCAGATGACCAAGGTAGTGAACACTCCGACTGCGGCCTGACAATCCCATCCACAGGAGCGAAAAATGACTGTGAATATTTTTGATGTGCCGGACCAGTTGGTGGCCCACGTGGTCCAGGCGACCGCATATGGCCAAAATACCCAGACCGCCAACGTGCTGCTGGAAACGGCAAAACCGACGATCCCGGCGCCGAATGCCACGCTCAACCAGGATCAGCTGAACCTGATCATGGGCGCGATCGACACCCATTTCGACACCGCCACCCAGATTGCCACGCAATGGGAATCGGGCGATCCGCTGGTCGAGACCGTGGCGATCAAGGATTCCGTGCAGAACACCTTGCTGGCGTTATGCCGGTTTGCCGAGCACATGGATCTGGAATACCCCACCCTGATCAACAACGCCTACAACAAGAACGAAGCCGGCCTGCTCGACCAGTTGAACCGGTTCAAGGGCGTGCTGGAGGAACTACTGGCCGACATCAAGGGAGCGGCGACCTCGGTCACGGAATATCAGACCGCACTGGCGGCGGCGCTGGCCGCGTTCAACAAGGACTTCGATACCGTCCTGGCCGAGGTGGGCAAGGTGGCATCAGTCATCAGCGGCTTGCGGGCCAAGATCGCCAGCCTGCAAGAAAATATCGCTGAAAACAATGCAGCGGTGCTGTCCACCTTCATTGACACGGCAGGCACCGAGATCGAGCAAGGCGTGACGCTGGTGGGCGCCGCCGCCGAGGAAGATGTCGGCGATATGCTGTCGGCCGGTGTGCAGATGGGCATCGCCTACTTCAAGGGCCTGATCAAAACCATCGAGCTGAATGAGCAAACGGTGCAGGACCTGCTGGATATCCGCCAGCTGGGCACCGAGATCGGTGAAGACGAGCTGGTCTTGATGCAGCTGCTCAACATCGGCACCATGCTGAGTTCGCTGGGTGCGACCAAGGGGCTGCAACTGGACGTGGTGGGTGAGATCATCGACTACTTCAATCAACTCGATGAGAGCATCGATACGCTGATCAAGGAGCATGCCGGCAACCTGTCGGCGCAGATCGACATCACCAACTATTCACCCGTCACAGTCGGCGACAAGAACCCGGCATTCCCGCCGTGGAATGTGATTGCGCCGCTGGACCGCGCGGCGCGGGTGTTCCAGACCATCGTCTCGCTACAGCCGACGATCTTCGACAACAGCACCAGATTTGTCCCGCTTGGCAGCAATCCCGATGCCTAGAAAGCGTGCTTCAGGCCGATGTTGACGGCGCGGTCGCCGCTGCCGCGGTTGCTGGCATTGCCGACCGTGTAGCCGGCGCCGTTGCGGTTCTGGATCTTGGCGACCGAGGTGTAGATATTGGTCCGCTTGGATAGCGCGTAGCTGGCGCCGATGGCGATCTGGTTGGCATCGCGATTGGCCAGGCCACGATCATCCTTATGGATAACCGAGGCCAGCAAGGTGGTGGCGCCCATCGGCACCGCCACGCCCAGCAGCACATCACGGCTATTGGTGGACGGATCGCGCTGGGCGACGGCGCCGTAGGGATTGGTCTCATCCCACTGCGAACTGCCGTCGCCCTTGCTGTGGCCATACGCCGCATAGCCGACAAAGCGGCCGAAGTCGACATTGGCCGCCACCAGCGAATTGCTGGCCGACTGGTCGACCGCCGGCGTGGTGCCGGTGGCGTCCAGCAGATTGTCCTTGCGCTGGTGCGTCAGGCTCAGATTGACGCGGCCCTTTTCGTAGCCGATGGTAGCGCCATATGCGCGGTTGACCTTGCTGTTGAAGGGCGACTCGCCAAAACTGTAAATGACGGAACCAATCAGGCCGCTGCGCGAACGTGGCGAGGTGTACTTGATGGTGTTGTCGTAGCGCTTGGTAGTGTAGCCAACCAGATTGGCCGCGCTGCCCGCCATGCCGCCGTGGAAAGGATCTGCTACATCGGTCAGCGTGGTGTAGACCAGGTTGTACTGACGGCCCAGCGTCACCAGGCCCAGCGGGCCATCGAGCCCGACAAACGCCTGACGGCCGAACAGCCGGCCATTTTGATCGGAGACGCCGGTATCGTTGAGAAAACCGGCCTCCACCGTGTAGACCGCCGCCGTGCCACTGCCCAGCTCTTCGCGGCCGCGCACGCCCAGGCGCGAGCCGCTGGAAACGCCGCTATCGACCCTGGTGTGCGCGCAATCGCTGCGGCAGCCACCGTCGGCTACAACGCCTGCGTCCACCACGCCATACACCTCTGTCTGCGCCAGGGCGCTCAGCGGTGCAATTAAAGCGAGCGTGAGGAAAGCGGGTTTCATAATGGGCCGAAAATGCGTGAGTGGTTAGGAACCAGTGTAGTCGCCACCCCTGCTGCTTTCTGTGCGCATGACCACGCAGCTGTCGTATTTCGTCGCAGAAACGTATGTTCGTTGGCGTACATACTTGGGGCCAGGCTGCCGCTATACTGCTGTTTTATCTGACGAGGCTATCTCCATGCTCGAACTTCTGGAACGCATCGACGCAGACAGCAATGACATCGGCCCGCTGGTCGCGCTGTTTGACACCCTGCGTCCTAAGCGCGCCACCGACGGCGTGCGCGCCACTGCCAACGTGCGCACCCTGTGCCAGCTACTCAAAGGCAATCCCGCGCAAGCCATTGCGCTGCGCAACTACGTGCGCAATCTGCTGGCGTCACGCCGCCACGCCAGCCTGTACACCGAGATCGGCGTGCTGTCCAACGACGGCTTCTTCAGCGAGCTGAAGACCCGCATCGCCTACCGCGTCCTGCCACCGGCGCTGGGCAACGATTACCTGAGCGAGGCGGTCGACCAGATCGCCTACAAACGCACCGATTACATCTGGATGTCCGCCGTGCCGGCCGACGACTGGCTGCAACTGATCGACGTCGTGCTGCATGCCGAGCAACGCGCTGCGGACCGCGTCGAACGCGACGCCCAGCCCTATCTGGGCAACGTCATGCTGCCGGGCCTGCTGGACGCGCTGCGCACGCTGTCCTACCGCGTCTGTGCCATCGGCCTGGAGCCGCGCCTGACCAACTTCCACACCGAGATGGAGACCTACGAATCGCCCTTCATGGTGCAGAACTTCGAAGTCAACGCCTACCTGGACGCCTATCACCGGCAACTGGCCGGCCAGGAGGTCGAGATTGAAGACGCGCGCCACCTGCTGGTGATGCTCGACCAGTGCGACACCGTGATTGCCAAGATCCGCAAGAAGGCGCTGAGCCAGGGCACCAGCATCGCCCTGACCTACCTGCTGGTGTCGCTGACGCAAAGCCTGGACCGCATGCGCAAGCTGCTGTTCCTGGTGGACGTGCACCAGCCCGGCGAAGAACACGACCACGCGCGCCGCCTGGCCGCGATCGCGCTGGCGCGCGAACTGATCGACGCGCACAACAACAAATACATGGTGCGCGACCTACTGCGCGACAACATCAACCTGCTAGCGCGCAACGTCACCGAAAACGCCAGCCACACCGGCGAGCACTACGTGGCCGACACGCGGCGCGAGCTGGGCGGCATGTTCGTGTCGTCGGCCGGCGCCGGCCTGATCATCGGCTTCATGGCGCTGTTCAAGATCCTGATGTCCTACCTGCGCGCCGCGCCGCTGGTCGAGGCCTTCCTGTTCAGCATGAACTACTCGCTCGGCTTCGTGCTGATCCACCTGCTGCACTTCACGGTGGCGACCAAGCAGCCGGCCATGACGGCGTCGCGCATCGCCTCCGGCCTGCACAGCAAGGACGGCCGCAACATCGACATCGACAGCATGGCCGAGCTGTGCGCCAGGGTGATCCGCACGCAGAACATGGCGGTGCTGGGCAACCTGGCGATCTGCATTCCGACCGCGTGGCTGATCGCCATGGCGTGGCCCTACATGACCGGCCACCACCTGGTGACGCCGGAGAAGGCCATGCATCTGCTGCAGGACATCGACCCGATCCACGCGCCGACGCTGATCTACGCCGCGATTGCCGGCGTCTGCCTGTTCGTGGCCGGCCTGATCTCGGGCTACTACGACAACAAGGCGCTGTACACGCGCTGGGCTCAGCGCGTCGCGCAACTGCGCGGCCTGCGCTGGCTGCTGGGACAGCAACGATTGGAGCGGCTGGGCGTCTACCTGGAGAACAACCTGGGCGGGCTGATGGGTAATTTCTGCTTCGGCATCCTGCTCGGCATCATGCCGTTCCTCGGCTTCGTGCTGGGCATACCGCTGGACATCCGCCACGTCACCTTCTCGTCAGCCAACTTTGCGACAGCAATTGTTGGACTCGATCACAATGTCAGCTGGGAACTGGTTGTGACCTCGGTGGCAGGTTTCCTTTCCATCGGGACAGTCAATCTGCTGGTCAGCTTCGGCCTGGCGCTGTGGGTCGCACTGCGATCGCGCCAGGTGCGTTTCAAGCAGGGCTGGCAGCTGACCAAGGCATTGGGGCGGCGCTTCCGCGCCGGTCCGATCAGCTTCCTGTTTGGCAGTTCCGACGACGTTCAATTAATCGACAAAGGCTCACAATGAAAGTCTTGTGCATGCGTTTCTGGATTCCCCTCGGCTTGATGTGCTGGGGCTTGCTGGGCGCGTGCGCATCGCTGCCGAATGTGACAGCGCTGGGCGACAAGCTGGAACCGGCGGCCACGCCCACCGTCAAGGGCACCAATGGCGAACTGAGTGGCGCGCGCAGCAAGGCGTTGCTGGCCAAGCGCTGGGCCAAGGGTACACTGGACCTGCAACAGCAGGCGGCGCTGGAGGAAGCGGCAACCGGCGTGCCCCTCATCGCCGGCAACAAGACCACCTTGCTGTTCGATGGTCCGCAGACCATGAAGGCGATGCTGGAGGCGATCACCAGTGCGCGCAACAACATCAATCTGGAAACCTATATCTTCGACCAGGACGAACTGGGGCTGAAGTTTGCCGATGCGCTGATCGAACGACAGCAGCAAGGCGTGACCGTGAATATCCTGTATGACAGCGTCGGCACCATCGGCGTGCCGGCCGAGTTCTTCAAGCGCATGCGCGACGCCGGCATCAAGCTGATCGAATTCAATCCGGTCAACCCGGCCAAGGTCAGCGGCAATGACTGGAAGCTCAACAACCGCGACCATCGCAAGGTGCTGATCGTCGACGGCAAGATCGCTTTTACCGGCGGCATCAATATCAGCGCCACCTATGCCAAGAGTTCGCTGTTCCGCTCCGCCTCCAAGCCGACCAGCAAGAAGGACGTGGGCTGGCGCGACACCCATATCAAAGTCGAAGGGCCGGCGGTGCAGGCCTTCCAGTGGCTGTTCGTGCGCCAGTGGGCGTCGCAGGACAAGGATGATCTGCGCGAAGCCGATTACTTCCCCAAGCCGGTGATTGCCGGCGACAAGGTGGTGCGCGTGCTGGGCAGCGATCCGGACGGACAGTTTGAAATTTACAAGGCCTACGCGCTGGCCTTCCAGGAAGCTAAGAAATCGATCCACATCACCTCCGCCTACTTTGTGCCCGACCGGCAGACGGTGGATGCGCTGATCGCGGCAGCCAAGCGCGGCGTCGACGTCAAGATCGTGCTGCCGGGGGTGTCGGATAGCGGGCTGGTGTTCTATGCCGGCCATGCCTTCTACGACGACCTGCTGGCGGCCGGCGTGAAAATCTACCAGCTCAAGCTGGCGGTCCTGCACGCCAAGACCGCCGTGGTCGACAGCAACTGGTCGACGGTCGGCTCGACCAACCTCGACACCCGCAGCTTCCTGCACAACAGCGAGCTCAACGTGATCGTCATGGGCGAACCGTTCGGCAACGAAATGGAGCGCGCCTTCCAGGAAGACATCCGCGATTCGAACCTGATCACGCTGGAACAATGGCGCCACCGTCCGTGGGCCAACCGCATGAAGGAATGGGCGGCGCGCTTTATGGATTACTGGCTCTAATAATGCGTTAGGCTTCGGCGGCCATCGCCCAGACGTCGCCGTTGCGGCGGAAGCATTCGGTGTGCACTTTCTCGAAGCTGGCCGTGCCTTCCACCCAGCTGTAGCGTTCGACCTCCACATCGTCCGGCGCCACCCGCAGCACGTTGAAGGAATTCGATTCGCCACGCCCGCGGGTTGAGGTCGCCGTGCCGGCCTGCACCACCAGCGCCGCGTAGCCGCTGATCTTGTAGCGCTGCGCACTGTTGCCGGCGTGGCTGGCGTGCAGGTGCCCGGCCAGCAGCACGTCGACGCCACATTCGGCAAACGCCTGCATTGCCATCGGCGCGCGGTCGACCAGATCATCTTTGTCAAATGTGTCCGGCAAATCGAAGGGATGGTGGGTGACGATGATGCGCGTGTGCTCCGGCCCCACCGCCTGCATGCGCTGCCGCATCTGCGCCAGCTGCTCTTTGTTGACGCGGCCATCCTTGAAAGTCAGCGAGCGCGCGGTGTTGATACCGAGTACGGCGATTTCATCGTCCACGTATTCCGGCGCCAAGTCGAGCGTGACATAGCGCAGGTATTTGCGCAGCGGCGCCAGGAAGCGGCTGGCGACGTTGTACAACGGGATGTCGTGATTGCCCGGCACCACGATCTGCGGCCCCGGCAAGGTGTCCAGCCACGCGCGCGCGGCCTTGAATTCCTCGGTCTTGGCGCGCTGGGTCAGGTCGCCCGACACCACCACCACGTCCGGCGCCAGCTTGACCACCAGTTCCTGCAACGGCCGCAGCAAATCCTGATCGACGCGGCCAAAATGCAGATCGGATAAATGGACGATGGTGCGCATGCGCTTCTCCTAGACGGCCGGAACGATGACAGACAGCGCCGCAGCGCGCGAGCGATAGCATAGCGGCGGCTTCATCAGCGTCACTTCGCCGTCGGTGGCCACCCGCAGATGGTGGTGGCGGGTTTCAATTTCCAGCGACGACGCCGACAATACGTCGAAATCGCGCGCCGCTTCCAGCTTGCCGAACAGCGCATGCGCGGCGTAGCGCAACAGGCCGAGCCGGGTTGGTTTCTGCGCCACGTACAGGCACAGCTTGCCGCTGTCGATGCGCTCGCGCGCGCCCAGCGTCAATCCTTGCAGGTATTCGTTGTTACCAATGAAGACGAATGGTGTGCGGCGCAGGTGCTCGTCGCCGTTGATCTTCAGCCGTACATTCAGGAACGGGAAACGCCGTAGCGCGGCAAACATGGCCCGTCCGAACGCCGGCCACTTGCCGCGTCCCAGATGCTTTTGTTGCTTTTCACGGTCGCGCACGATGTCGGGATAGATGCCCAGGCTGGAGTTGTTGAGGAAGATGCGGCCGTTGACTTCGCCCACATCGACCTTGCCGGTCTGGCCATGCACCACGTTGGCGACCGCGGCATCCAGATCCAGCGGGATCTTCAGATCCTTGGCGAAGTGGTTCAGCGTGCCGAGCGGCAGCACGCCCAGCCGCGTTTCGGTACCGGCCAGCACCGAGGCCACCGCATTGATGGTGCCGTCGCCGCCGCCCGCCACCACCACCGGCGCGCCCTCCTTCACCGCGCGTTCGGCGCGCGCGATCATTTCGTCGCCGCTCTTGGCCAGCGTGATGTCGGGGTCGATGCCCTGACTGCGGAACTTCTCTTCCAACGCGGCAGTCCAGCCGCCACAGTAGCCCAGCCCGGCACCCGCATTAACAATGACGACGATTTTATCCATATTATTTATACCGTTTTACCCTCGCGCCGACGGCGCAGCGTGGAGATCGCCGTGATGCACACCGCCAGCCACGCGACGCTTTCGGCCATGGCCGCCAGCACGTCGCTGACATAGTGCGCGCCCAGATACACACGGCTGAATGCCACCAACAATACCATTGTCAGGCAGAAGATGACTGTTCCCACACGCACACTCCACGCCGGCCGCGCCATCACCAGGTAGCTGACCAGCAGGCCATAGAAACAGGTGGCGGCGGTGGTATGGCCGCTGGGGAAACTGTAGGTGGTCAGCGTTACCAGCGGATCATCAAACACCGGCCGCGCACGCTGGAAGAAGAATTTCAACGCCACGTTCAGCGCCATCCCGCCCGGCACCGCAAACGCCAGCGCCAGTAGCCAGTAGCGCGCCTGCTGCCGCCATAAATAGCCGGCCAGCAGGCAAAACAGCAGCACCATGCCGGCCACCGAATGCATGGCGGAGACGCCGACCATCAGGCTGGTGAGCGGCTCGAAGGCGTGCACATTGAACCAATGCGCTACCTGCAAGTCCAATACCGTGATGGCAGCCTGCCCCATGACCGCCTCCGCCAGTTCATGGAAAACCAGCCCGGAAACCAGCAGCAGCGCCATGCCGACGGTTAAATGCAGGCCGAATTCGCCGCCGGGAGACAGTCTTGCCTCGACGAAACTCATGAGTTTGCTAATAGTTGGTCCTCCCCGCATAGCCGCCGATGAAGTTGGCGTAAAAATCACAAAATAACGAATTTACTGTTTATTTGCACAGTACCTGTTTATTCATACAGTAGTTATGCTATTCTGAACTCCTCGTTAAACACAACTTCCCACAAAAAAGGAACTGTCATGAGCACTCTGAATAGCAGCTTTGGCTCCCGCTTCGGTCTCGAATACCTGCCTACCTCGTTTATGGTTCGCATGGGTCGGCGCGAAATGATGGTGTGCCGTGACTTCCGCAAGCGTTTCTATGCGGTGAACCCGATTATCGAATGCGATACCGGCGTGCAGGCTGGCCATCTGGAAGTGCTGATGTTCCGCCGCTGGCTGCTGATCCTGTCGAAGTCGAAGGCGCACTAATGATTGCCGGCGCCAGTTGCCCTACCCATGCACAAGACAGGCCGGCAGATGCCGCAGCCTCGCTTGCGCTCCTCACCTGGGTTTGGCAACTGGCTAGCCGACATCCGCATGATGACTTTGCGCCTCGTGCCACAGCGTTACAAACAGCACCATCACCACCGGACCAATAAACAGTCCGACCAGGCCCAGGGTTTCGACCCCGCCCAATATGCCGAACAGTACGGCCAGGAACGGCAAGCGCGTTGCGTTGCCGATGATGCCTGGTCGCACGAAGTGATCCGCCACAAACAGCACCACGGTGCCCCAGGCTGCCACGCCAATGGCGGCTGGCAGCGCGCCGCCAAACGCCAGCACGGCTGCTGCGCTGACGAAGGCAATCGGCGCACCGAAAGGGATGATGGCCAGGATGCCGGTCGCAGCCGCCCACAGCACGGCGGACTTCAGACCAGCCAGCCAGTAGGCTATGCCGATCAACACGCCTTCCGCCAGGCCAACCAGCACCAGGCCGTTGACGGTGGCGCGGATCGCGGTCGGGATTTTCTCAGAGTATTGCGCCCAGCGCTGTTCACTGAACCAGCGGCTGCCGATATTCATGATCTGGCGGTTCAGCACTTCGCCGTCTTTGTAGAAGAAGAACAGGCACAGGAAGGCCAGGCCAAAGTCTACCAGGCGGTGCATGAAGCCGACGCCGGCCACCTTGATGATGTCGCTGGCCGAATGGAAGCCGTTGATTTCGCGGTCGGAGAACAAATGCGCCAGGCCATGCGGCTGGCTCAGCGTCGCCTGCCACCATTCGGCGATGGAGTCGCCAACCACCGGCAGGTGGGCCAGGAAGTCCGGCACCGGCACGCCATCGGTATTGGCGCTGACGATGTAGTTGGCCAGCTCCGGCGCCTGCCGTGCCGCCTGCGCCACGCCCAACAAGGCCGGCACGATGAAGATCGCCGCTACCACCAAGGTCAGCAAGGCGGCCGACAGAATGGGATGGCCGATGCGCGCGCGCAGCCGCACATACATCGGCCAGGTCGCCACGCACAAAATGCCTGCCCATATCAGCGGCAGGAAGAAACGCTGCATCACGAAGGCCGCCAACACTATCAGCGTCAGCGAAAATCCGGCGCTGAGGACATCGCGCTGGGTTTCGGTCATCACTCTCTCCCGATCATTTTTATTGACGCTATGGTAAGCGCAATTTGTCGCAGCGCAACCATACTGCAGGCGAATTTCAGGTCGCCTTAAGCTTTCTCGCACTGAGCCCGCAGGAAGTCGCGCAGTTGCAGCACCGTCGGCGTGATCTGCGCGCGGTGCATGCAGACCATGTTGAGCGGCGTCGGTTCGCCCAGGGCATCGGGCAGCAGCACTTGCAGGCGGCCGGCGCGAATGTCGGCGCTGACATCCAGCCGCGATTTGTAGGCAATGCCCACTCCGGCCACCGCCCAGCGCCGCACCACGTCGGCATCGTCGGCAGTGCGGTTGCCGCTGACATGCACCACGTCCGGCGTCGCGTGCTGTTCGCTGTAAAAACTCCAGCGGTCGTGAATGACGTCGTCCAGCATGAAGCGCAGGCAGTTGTGCTGCGCCAGATCGTCCAGCGAATGGAGCCTGCCGTGCTGCTTCAGGTATTCAGGCGAAGCCACCAGCACGCGGCGGTTTTCCGGCGCCAGCGGCAAGGCGATCAGGCTGGAATCTTCCTGCTTGCCGTAACGGATGGCGATGTCGATCGGCTGCCGGTACATATCTGACACGCGGTCGCTGATGCCCAGTTGCAGCACCACTTTCGGATACTGCGCCTGAAATTCGTCCAGCCAGCCCACCACCAGATTGCGCCCGAGGTCGGACGGCATCGAGATTTTCAGCGTGCCACCCAGGATTTCCTTCCCCTGGATCAGCGCATCGTGCCCTTCCTTGAGTACGCGCAGCGCCTCGCTCGCATGGCGCAGATAATGTTCGCCCTCTTCCGTCAGCCGCAGCGAACGCGTAGTGCGCGCGAACAGGCGCAGTTTCAGCTCGCCTTCCAGCCGCTTGAGGGCGGCACTGGCCAGTGCCGGCGAGATCTCCAGCTCGCGGGCTGCCGCCGACAAGCTGCCACGGTCGGCAGTGCGGACAAATACAGTCAGATCGTCTAAGCGCAGCAATTTTCGTCATTCCTTTGAAAGAGTTTCGCCAAAAGGCGCTTTTTTCTCTTTAAAAAACAAAATATCATACTTCCATCCCAACTTCATTGGAGAATCCCATGAAAGCAATCGCCTACCGCAAATCGCTCCCTATCGAAGACGCCGAATCGCTGATCGACATCGAACTGCCAACGCCCCAGGCCAGCGGCCGCGACCTGCTGGTCGAAGTGCGCGCCATTTCGGTCAATCCGGTCGACACCAAGATTCGCCGCAACGTGGCGCCGGCCGACGGCCAGGCCAAGGTGATCGGCTGGGATGCGGCCGGCGTGGTGAAAGCTGTCGGCCCGGACGTGAGCCTGTTCAAGGTCGGCGATGAAGTCTGGTATGCAGGCGACCTGACCCGCGCCGGCACCAACAGCGAACTGCATCTGGTGGACGAGCGCATCGTCGGCTACAAGCCGAAGAACCTGGACTTCGCGCAAGCCGCTGCGCTGCCACTGACCTCCATCACCGCCTGGGAATTGCTGTTCGACCGTCTGGGTGTCAGCCGTGATGCGGCCGCCACCCAGGGCAAGTCGCTGCTGGTGATCGGCGCCGCCGGCGGTGTCGGTTCGATCCTGGTGCAGCTGGCGCGTCAGCTGACCGGCCTGACCATCATCGGCACCGCTTCGCGTCCGGAAACCGGCGAGTGGGTCAAGCAGCTCGGAGCCCACCATGTGATCGACCACAGCAAGCCGCTGAATGAAGAAATCACCCGCCTCGGCCTGCCGACGGTGACGTATGTGGCGTCGCTGAACCAGACCGATCACCACTGGACGGCGATCAGCGAGCTGGTGGCGCCGCAAGGCAAGGTCGCGCTGATTGACGATCCAGCCAGCATCGACGTGCGCACGCTGAAACGCAAGAGCGTGTCGCTGCACTGGGAATTCATGTACACCCGCTCGATGTTCCAGACCGACGACATCCAGCAGCAGCATCAACTGCTGAACGACGTGGCAACGCTGGTGGAGACTGGCGCGGTCAAGACCACGCTGGCGGAACGCTTCGGCAAGATCAACGCCGAAAACCTGAAGCGCGCCCATGCCCTGGTGGAGAGCAACCGCGCCAAAGGCAAGATTGTGTTGGAAGGGTTCTAAGCGCGGGCGGAATGGGCTGCGGCGGCATCCGCCTCGGCCCGCAGTTTGGCCAGCACTGCCTCGTCATGGCGCGTCAGCGCGTCCTGCATGCGGCTGGCCGACGCGCAAGACGCGTCAAGGATTTCCAGGAAGGTGGTCTGGCGCCGTTTCAAGCCCACCGATTCATAGCCCAGCTGCTCGAACATGCGGCCAATGTCCACACAGTAATTGCGCAGCTCCATCATGGTGCTCTTGGTAAATTCGATATCGGTGCGCATGCTGTGGTCCAGATCCAGCATTTCCATTTTTTCTTGCGCTATCGGCGAGGCGTCATGAATGGCTGGTCCCCAGCGGTCGAACTTGCCGCGAATGCGCTTGATGCGCGCAATCTTCTGATCCAGCATCCGGCAATAGTGCCAACTCAGCCAGCACACCGGCAAGCGGGCCACAAATCGCGGCAAGCCGGCGGTGGCCAGATTGCGTTCGAGTTTTTGGACTGCATTGACCAGGCGACGCGCGCTGGCTCCGGTGGAAAAATCGGACATGATGGTAGCTCCTCTGATCGGTCTAGTGAGCTACAGTAGCCGCCGCATCAAGCACAGAGTTTGATGCGGCTTAAACTCACCGCAAATTTATGCGGAAGTTTTGCGCAACATGGCTTTGATGCCACGCAGGCCCTGGCGGATGCGCGCTTCGTTCTCGATCAGCGCAAAACGCACGTACTCGTCGCCATACTCCCCGAAGCCGATGCCGGGGGAAACGCAAACCTTGGCCTCGGCCAGCAGCAGCTTGGCGAATTCCAGCGAGCCGAGATGGCGATACGCTTCCGGAATGCGGGCCCAGATGTACATCGAGGCTTTCGGCTTGTCGACCGGCCAGCCGGCTTCCAGCAGGCCTTTGTGCAGCACGTCGCGCCGGCTCTGGTACTGCGCGCAGATCTCGCTGACGCAATGCTGGTCGCCCTCCAGCGCGGCAATCGCCGCCACCTGCACCGGCGTAAAGCTGCCGTAGTCGTGGTAGCTCTTGATGCGCGCCAGCGCCGCCACCAGCTCCTTGTTGCCGACCATGAAGCCGACGCGCCAGCCGGCCATATTGTAGCTCTTGGACAGTGTGAAGAATTCTACCGCCACCTCGCGCGCGCCGGGCACCTGCATGATGGACGGCGCTTTCCAGCCGTCGAATACGATGTCGGCGTAGGCCAGGTCGTGTATCACCAGGATGTTGTGCTGCCTGGCCAGCGCCACCACGCGCTCGAAGAATTCCAGCTCCACGCACTGCGCGGTGGGATTGGATGGGAAGCCGAGGATCATCATCTTCGGCTTGGGGTAGCTCTCGCGCACCGCGCGTTCCAGTTCGTCGAAGAAGTCGACACCGGGCGTCATGCGCACCGAGCGGATATTCGCGCCGGCGATCACCGCGCCCCAGATATGGATCGGGTAGCTGGGATTGGGCACCAGCACCGTGTCGCCCTGGTCCAGCGTGGCCAGCATCAGGTGCGCCAGCCCTTCCTTGGAACCGATGGTGACGATGGCTTCCGAGTCGGGATCGAATTCGACGTCGTAACGCGTTTTGTACC
The DNA here is from genome assembly GCF_012849375.1 of Duganella dendranthematis. NCBI lineage: Bacteria > Pseudomonadati > Pseudomonadota > Betaproteobacteria > Burkholderiales > Oxalobacteraceae > Duganella > Duganella dendranthematis. The sequence goes on along the minus strand of NZ_CP051684.1, from coordinate 4,501,426 downwards.
AGCGCGAGATGGCGCGGCGCAGCCGCGGAATGCCTTTGGAGGCCGAATAGCCGTGGGTGTCGGGCCGTTGCACGGTGTCGACCAGCTTGCTCACAATGTGCGGCGGCGTAGCGCCGTCTGGATTGCCCATCGACATATCGATGATGTCTTCGCCGCGCCGGCGCGCCGCCAGCTTGAGTTCGGCGGTGACATTGAAAACGTAGGGAGGCAGGCGATCAATACGCGCAAAGCTGCGCGGAGTTGGGGTGTCAGTCATGGATGTCTCACGTAAGCGCCCGGAACCGTCCGAGCGACGCTGATGCAGTTGCATCGGGATCGATACTAGACGATCCCGTCCACGTCTGGCAAGCGCTTTAGGCGGTGGTCTGCTTTTCCTGTTCGCTGAACCACTCGAACAAAATCAGGCCGATGATGGAGGCGACCGGCATGAAGACCAGCGACACCAGCACCCACGCCACCGGCGAACGGTCCAGGCGCTTGGCGGCCATGGCGATGAAGAACAGGTGCAGCACCAGGCAGACGAAAATACCGATGCCGGCGGCGATGATCAACAGCAGCGACTGGCTGGTGTACTTGAACAGCGGCGGCAAAAACGACGCGACGGCGAAGATCCACAGCACCAGCGTGACGGCAGCGGCAGCAATCGGTTGTTGGGCACGAGCGACTTGCATGGCAACCTCCTTGGAAGAAGCGTCCATGCTGCCACGAACGCGTTGCAAAAGCAACAAACAGCTGTTTGTAGCGATACGCTCGCGGCGCTTCGGATTCGAGCTAGCGCAAGGAAGTCAGTGCCGACGCCATCACGATGGCGCCAATGGCCAGCCACTGGATCAGCGTCAAATGCTCGCCCAGCACGACCATGCCGGCCAGCGCGCTGAGCGCCGGCGCCGCGCTGCTGAACATACTGAACGTGCGCGACGACAGCCTGCGCATCGACAGCATCTCCAGCGTGTACGGCAAGGCGCTGGACATCACCGCAATCGCCAGCCCGACCAGCATGAAGGACGGCGTCAGCAACAACGCACCCGCATGCGCCACGCCAATCGGCACGATGAACAGCGACGCCGCCAACATGCCCCATGCCACCGACTGCCCGCCCGACATCGACGACACCCGCTTGCCGTAGACGATGTACAAGGCCCAGCACACCGCCGCGCCGGCGGCATACGCCACACCCACCGGATCGAGCTGATCGACCTGGCCATGGATCGGCAACAGGAAATACAGGCCGACCGCCGCCAGGCACACGGCGACGAAATCGCGCGGACGATGCGACGACAGCACCGCCACTGTCAGTGGCCCAGCCACTTCAATCGCCACGGCGATGCCCATCGGGATGCGGGAAAAGGCGCGGTAGATCAGCAGATTCATCAGGCCGATCACTGAGCCGTAGATGGCGACGTTAAGTACCTGTTTCAGCGTCAGCGGCGTGCGCCACGGACGGAAGATCAGCAGCATCACCAGCGCCGACATGCCGACGCGATACGCCGTCACGCCTTCCACACCGATGCTGGGAAACAGTTGCTTGGCAATCGCCGCGCCGAGGTTCAACGACAGCTGGCTGCACAGCAGCGCCAGCCCCGCCAGCACGGGACTGCCGGCGGGGTGTTTATTCGATTCAGTCATCTTATTTCGCCGACAGTTCCAGCTTCACCGCGACTGGCTTACCGGCGGCGCTGTCAGTGGTGGCTGGTGCGGCGGCCGACACCGTGGTTGCGCCGGCTTCCTTCAGCACCGCGACCACTGCTGCGGCACGCTGCGCTCCCAGTTGCGACAAGGCGTCCTTGGCTAACGGCTGATTCTGCTCCAGACGCGCTTGCAGCTTGCCGTAGAAGGCCGTGGCGTCCGCCACCTGCGGCTCGCCCTGCACCAGTTTGCCCAGTCGCTGCAACATCGGCAGCTTCTTCGCGGCGGTGCCAGCGGGCGCGGCGGAGGCGGTGTCGCCGGCAGCGGCAGCATCGGTAACGCCGGCACTGGCCTCGGCCGCCTTCTTCTCCTTGTCCAACTCGGCAGCGCCGAAGCGTTCGGCGTACAGGTCACGCAGCGCGGTGCGCACTTTGCGCTGGCCGATATCCAGCGGCCCCGGTTGCTCGGCTGCCGCCAGCTTGATGTCTGCCTTGACCAGTACAGCGCGACGCAACACTTGCGCGCGCAACGCGGCGCCATCATTGGCCTCGCTATACAGGCCCGGCACGGAAAGTTTTAAGTCCGGCTTCTTCGCCAGAATCTGCGCGACCTGCTTCAGCTTCTCACGCTCCGGCGGTTGAACAACATCGCTGCCGGCGTCGAACTCCACTGCTTCCAACTTGTCGCCGCTGACGCCAAACAGATTGCCCAGCGCGCGGAATGGCGAGGTCACTATCTTGGTCATGATGTTGCCCAACGCCTTCCACACCACCGCGCCATAGCTGAAGCTCGGGTCGTTCATATTGCCCGCCACCGGGATGCCGAGATCGATGCGGCCGTTACTGTCCTTGAGGATGGCCAGCGCCAGCTCCAGCGGCAACTTCAGCGCGTCAGGGCTGTCGATGCGTTCGCCCAAGGTCAGGTTATCCAGCAGCACCTGATTGTTGCCATCCAATTGGCCATTGCGCACTTTGTATTGCAAGTCCAGCGAGATCTTGCCTTGCGCGATTTTGTAGCCGGCGAACTTCATGCTGTACGGCGAGGCCGCCACCATGTCGATGTTCTTGAAGATCACGTTCAAGTCGGTGTTATCGGCTGGTACGAACGGGTTCAGCTGGCCACGCACGCGCGCCTGGCCGTACTCGTCAACGCGGCCATCCAGCTCGATCTGGCTGCGCGCATCGCGCTTGGACGACAGACCGGTGATGATGCCGTTCAGCTCGTAAATGTGCGCGCCGAATTGCGGACGCAGGCTGAGGTCGGTGAAGTCTAGCTTGGCGTCCTGCAGACGTACGCGGCGGATGCGGACCGGGAATGGCTCACTGGCTGCTGGCGTTGCGGCAACCGCAGGGGCAGATGAGGATGCAGCGGCGGCCGGCGCCGGCGGCTCCACCAGCAAACGCTGCGCATTGAAGCTGCGATCATTTTCGATAATCAGAATCGCGGTCGGCTCGATCACGCGCAATTCGGCCACATCCAGCAAGTCCGGCTTGAGGCTCAACGCCAGCTTGTCTGCACGCACGCTGGACCAGTGGGCGAAGCGGTCATTATCCAGTTCATTCAGCGACAGCTGGGCCACTTCAAAAGAACCGTCATAGCGCAGCGCCGGATCGGTCTTGCTGCCACCCGCGCCAGTGCGCAGGTGGCCTTGCGCGTTAATGGCGCCGTCGGCGATTTTCAGCTTGATGTACTTGCCAAGCAGCGGCTGCACTGGCGCCAACGCCAGTTTACTCAGCTTCAGATCGGTATCGACCGCGCCGGTGGACGGCACGACCTTGCCCTTGGCGACCAGTTGGCCGCCTTCGCGCAGGCCGACGCCGCCTTCAAACGCCAACGGCTTTTTCAGGTCGGTGCTGGCGTCGCGAACTTTCAGATTGAAGTCCTGCAAATTGATTTTGATGCCAGTGCTGGCATCATCAAAGCGAGCGCCGAACTTGTTCAGCTCGACCGACTTGATGGCGGCTTCCCACGGCGTGCTGGCCGATGCCGGCGCAGGCGTTGGCGACTTGGCCGCTGCCGCTCCGCCACTGCCCGCCTTCGGCAGCGTGTTCAGGAACAGGAACTGGCCCTTGGCATCCCGCGACAAATCGAGCTGCCCGCCGTCCGCATACAAACGTCCCACATTGGCCTTGTGCGCATCCAGATCCAGCGTAGCGTCTTCAAAGCCAACACGCGACAGCCTGAGCGGTGCTTGCGAACCGGCGCTCATCGACAGGTTATCCATCGAGAAATCTGCATCGGCGATGTTCAGTTTGCTACCGTCCAGCTGCAATGCCAGTTTCAGCTGGGCGTTGTCGGTGCTGACTTTCAGCGCCGGACTTACGGTCTGATCGAAGTAATTGATTGCCACTGCATCCAGGCCGATCTGCTTGAATTGCAGTTTCCAGCTGCCCTTGGCCGCAGCAGGCGCTGGCTTGGCCGGCGCCGGAGTAGGCGGCGCTACCTGCGCCGGCAACGTCAAATTCGCCACATCCAGCTCGCCCATTGCATCACGCCGCACGGTCAGCGCGCCGCCGTTCAACTGCAAGCTGCCAACGCTGACCGACTGTTTCAGCAAATCGACGCCCACGTCGCCAACCGCCAGCTGCCTGACCTTCACAAACGCCGCATCCGCGCCACGCTTCAGCGACAGATCGCTCAGCGTCAGACCAGCGCCAGCCAAACTGGCTTCCAGCTTGCCATCTTTGTAGCCAAACTTGTACGGCAGCCTGGCGGACAACTTGCCCTCCTCCACTACGACGCGCGAGAACGACTTCAGATACGTCGCCAGGCCGGGCAAGGCGACATTCTCCAGCGTCAGCACACCGCTGCCGCCAATTGGGTTCACTGCCGCCACACCTTTCCAGGACAACTTGCCACCGAGGCCCGCATCCGCGTTCAGCGTGTAATCGCCGTTCTCATCCGGCAGCGTGCTCAGGTTGTTTAGCGCGAAAGTGATCGGCGTGAAAGTATCGTCATAGCCGGCATGCTTGTCATGCATGGCCACCTGGCCGTTATCCAGCACAAAGTGTTCGATCACCAGACGCGGCATCGGCGAATCCGGCTCATCCGGCTTCTTGTGCTTTTCCAGCGTCTTCAGGAATTCAGCGATATTGAACTTGCCGTCCTTGGCAATCGCCAGCTGCACGCCGGGCTGCGTGATGCGAATCTCGGCAAAACTCCAGGCGCGGCGGAACAGCGAACGCCACTGCATCTCCACCGCCAGCCCGCCGACCGCAAACAGCGGCGCGCCGTCAGCCTCGGTGAAGCGCACATCCTGCGCCTCCAGGCGCAACGTGAAAGGATTAAAACTGAGCTGGCCGATGCTGGCTTTGCGCTCCAGTTCGGTCTCGGCATACTTGGGCAGTTGGCTTTTGATCACACTCGGCAACAGCCATGCTCCCGCCAATGCATACACACCGACAGCGCTCACCGCACCAATGCCCCACCGCTTCCAACGTATTGCCATACCCAGCCAGCCTTCACTATTTTTATGTAACAAGCAACAGTATAATCGATGCCATGAAAGCAGAACTTGAACCCTTCCACGCCATCGCCATCAGCAAACAGGCTCACGCCTTGAAAGCTGAAGGTCGTTCGATCATCCACATGGAATTCGGCCAGCCGTCCACCGGCGCGCCGCAGGCCGCCATCGCCAGGGCACACGCCGTGCTGGACGCGGAAAGCATGGGCTACTGGGAAAGCGCGCCGCTGAAACAGCGGCTGGCGCAGTTTTACGACGAACGCTACGGCGTGGCGGTCCACGCCGACCAGTTCATCCTGACCTGCGGCGCCTCGCCGGCGCTGGTGCTGGCGCTCAGTTCGATGTTCTCGCCCGGCGACCGCATCGCCATGGCGCGGCCCGGCTACGTGGCCTACCGCAACACGCTAAAAGCGCTGCACATGGAGCCGGCGGAAATCGCCTGTGGCGCCGAGGTCGGTTTCCAGCTGACCGCCGCCGCACTGGCCGCTGTAGAACCCGCGCCGCACGGCGTCATCATCGCCAGCCCGGCCAATCCAACCGGCACGCTGATCAGGGCCAAAGAACTGCAAGCCATCGCGGAAGTCTGCCGCGCGCGCGGCATCCGCATCATCTCGGACGAGATTTACCACGGCCTCAGCTACGTCGAACCGGCGCAAACCATCCTCGCCTACGAACCGCAGGCGCTGGTGGTCAGCAGCTTCTCCAAATACTTCAGCATGGCCGGATGGCGACTCGGCTGGCTGCTGGCGCCACCGCAACACGTCGACCGCGCGCAAGCCTACTGCGGCAACCTGTTCCTGACCGCGCCATCGCTGAGCCAGCACGCCGGCCTGGCCGCCTTCGACGCACTGGATGAATTGGACGGCCACATCAACGTCTACCGCGAAAACCGCCGCCTGCTGCTGGCCGCGCTGCCCGAACTGGGCCTGACCACGGTGGCGCCGCCGGATGGTGCGTTCTACATCTACGCCAGCATCGCCCACCTGACCGACGACAGCCTGGCCTTCTGCAAGCGCCTGCTGCAAGACACCGGCATCGCCAGTGCGCCCGGCATCGACTTCGATCCGGTCGATGGTAAATACTTCATCCGCTTCAGTTTCGCCGTCTCCACGGCGGAAATCGAAGAAGCCATCCGCCGCCTCAAACCCTGGTTCGCGGCCCAACCCAGAAAGGACTGACCATGCGCCGCTCCTCCCTGCCCCGCTACGCTGCATTGATTGCCGTTGTGATGCTTGGAGGATGCGCAGCGCCACCCTCGCCGCCGGTCCCGCCGCCGGGACTGGACGCCGAAGTCCAGCGCCTGATGAGCGCCGCACACGTGCCCGGCCTGGCGCTGGCGCTGATCCAGGACGGCAAAGTCACCTACACCCACGCCTATGGCTATGCCAATGTCGACCAGCAGCACCCCTTGCGGACCGACACCGTCATGTACGCCGCCTCGCTCACCAAGGCCGTATTCGCCTACACGGTAATGCAGCTGGTCGACGAAGGCGTGCTGACGCTGGACGCGCCGCTGCCCGCGCTGCTCAAAAAGCCGCTCCCCGACTATCCCAAATTTGCCGACTTGAAGGACGATCCACGCTGGCGGCTGCTGACGCCGCGCATGCTGCTGACCCACACCAGTGGCTTGCTCAACTGGCGCTACATCAACGAGAACAACAAGCTGGACTTCAAATATCCGCCCGGCAGCCGTTATGTGTACTCCGGCGAAGGCTTGAACATTCTGCAAATCGTGGTGGAAGAGCGTACCGGCACCCCGCTGGAAACGCTGATGCAGCAGCGTGTATTCGACCGCTTTGGCATGCGCGACACCAGCATGGTGTGGCGTGACAGCTGGGCCGGGCGCGAAACCACACACTACGGCAAAGACGGCAGCGTCATCCCGCACAAGCGCCGCAGCGACGCCCGCGCCGCCGGTTCGATGGATACAACAATTAGAGATTACGCCGCCTTTATGGCGGGCGTGCTGCGCGGCGAAGGCCTGTCGGCCGCCGCGTACAGGGAGATGCTGTCGCCGCAGATGGCCATAGTCTCCGTTCAGCAGTTTCCCTCGCACTGGCCCGGCGATACGGATTTATGGCGCGGCAGCGGCCTGTCGATCGGCATCGGCTGGCCGCTGTACAACTCGCCGCTGGGGCCGGCGTTCTTCAAGGAAGGCGCAGACGATGGCACCAACAACATCGCGCTGGGTTTCCGCCAGTCGCGCAACGGCATCGTCATGCTGAGCAATAGCTCCAACGCGAACAATATGTTCTTCCCTGCCATAGAGTACGTCTATGGCAAGACTTGCCTGCCGTGGTTCTGGATGAATTACATCCCGTACGACCGGCCGGATCTGATGGGATTGCAAGCGCGCGAACGGCCGGAGCTGAGCCCCGGCTGCCGCTGAATACTATTGCTCGGTCATGCCACGCAGGTTTTCGATATCGGCCACCGCGTGTCGCCACGCAATTTCCGGATCGTAGACCGGGGCCGACTGCAGGCCCAGTTCGATATCCTTGAGCACTTTATCGCCCAGGGATATCTTGTAACGCAGGGCCGTATATTCCACCTCGTAGGTTTTCTTCAACCCTTGGGTGCGCGTATAGGTGTCGTGAGAAGCAGGCATATATCCTCCTTGTTCATACCGTCCAAACAGGATAGCACTAACTCATACTTCCGGCATTTTCGCGATGAGTTTATCCAGTGTGACCGGATAATCACGCACCCGCACGCCGGTGGCGTTGTAGATGGCGTTCGCGACCGCCGCCCCCACGCCGCAAATGCCCAGTTCGCCCACGCCCTTGGCTTTCATCGGTGAAGAGATAGGGTCGGTTTCGTCCAGGAAGATCACTTCCTGATGCGGAATATCCGCATGCACCGGCACTTCATAGCCGGCCAGGTCGTGGTTGACGAAGAAACCGCCACGCTGGTCGATCACCAGATCCTCCATCAGCGCCGCGCCCGCCCCCATAGTCATAGCGCCAATCACCTGGCTGCGCGCGGCTTTGGGATTGAGGATGCGGCCCGCCGCGCACACCGCCAGCATGCGACGAATACGGGTTTCGCCGGTGGCGGCATCCACGCCCACCTCGACAAAATGCGCGCCGAAGGTGGACTGCTGGAACTTCTTGTCGAGGTCGCCGTATTCCATCGTATCCTCGACCACCAGTTCGCCGTTAGCGGCAGCCTGCGTCAGTGGGAAGGAGCGGCCATCGGCGCGCACATTACCGTTGGCAAACTCGGCCAGCGTCGGATCGAGGCCCAGTTTTTGCGCCGCCAGTTCGCGCAGCTTGACGCAGGCCGCATACACACCGGCCGTCGAACTGTTACCGCCCCACTGCCCGCCCGAGCCGGCCGATACCGGAAAGTCCGAATCGCCCAGCTTGACCTGCACCTGGTTCAGCGGCACGCCCATCATTTCCGCCGCCGTCTGCGCGATGATGGTGTAGCTGCCGGTGCCGATGTCGGTCATATCGGTTTCCACCGTGACCAGGCCCTTGCTATCCAGCCGCACGCGCGCGCCGGACTTCTGCACCATGTTGTTGCGGAACGCCGACGCCATGCCGATGCCGACCAGCCAGCGGCCGTCCCGCACCTTGCCCGGTTGCGCCTGGCGCTTGTCCCAGCCAAAACGCTGGGCGCCAGTGCGCAGGCAATCGACAAAGCGGCGCGTCGAGAACTTGCGATCACGCTTGGCCGGATCGACCGTGGTGTCGTTGATGATGCGGAAGGTAATCGGGTCCATCTTCAGCTTTTCGGCCATTTCATCCATGGCCACTTCCAGCGCCATCAGACCCGGCGCTTCGCCTGGCGCGCGCATCGCATTGCCTTCCGGCAGATCGAGCACCGCCAGCCGCATCTTGGTCATTCGGTTAGGGCCGGCATACAGCAACTGGGTTTGTTGCACAGCGGTTTCCGGCTTGCCGTCCGGCAGATCGCCGGACCAGCTTTCGTGCCCGATGGCGCTGATCTTGCCCTCGCGCGTCGCGCCGATACGAATGCGCTGGATGGTGGCCGGACGGTGCGTGGCGTTATTGATCATCAGCGGACGTTGCAACGCGACCTTGACCGGCCGTTTCACCGCCTTCGCGCCCAGCGCCGCCAGCAGCGACTCCGACCGCAGGAACAGCTTGCCGCCAAAGCCGCCGCCGATGTACGGCGACACCAGCCGCACATTGTCTTTCGGGATGCCCAGCGTTTTCGCCATATCGCTGCGGCCCCAGTCGATCATCTGATTGGAAGTCCACAACGTCAGCTTGTCGCCCTGCCAGCTGGCGATGGAGGCGTGCGGCTCCATCATCGCGTGCGACTGGTCGGGCGTGGTGTAGGTGGCGTCCAGCTTGACCGGGGCGGCGGTGAAAGCGCCGTTGAAATCGCCGACTTTCTTGTCCTTGGCTTCCTTGTCGTCCGGCTCCTTGGCTTTATCCTTGACCTTGGCCAGGTCGTACGAGCCTTTCTCCTGGCTGTACTGGACATTGACCAGTTGCGCGGCGGCGCGGGCCTGCTCGAAGGTCTCCGCCACCACCAGCGCAATCGCCTGGTGATAGTGCTGGATGTCCGGGCCGCCCAACAACTTGGCGGTGTTGAAGTTGCCCTTACCCAGCTTGCCCGCGTTGTCGGCGGTGATGACTGCCAGCACGCCCGACGCGCGCTTGGCCTGGCTGACATCGATGGACGTGATGCGGCCCTTGGCGATGCCGGCGCCAACCACGTAACCGTAGGCGGCGTTCGGTTGTTGGTGCTCGTGGGCATACGGCGCAGTGCCGGTAGTTTTGTACGGGCCATCGATGCGGTCGGTGGCGTGACCAATCACCTTCAGTTGATCGATGGGATTGGTGGTGGCGGGAGTGACAAATTTCATGTTGTTCAGCCTTTCTTCACATCAGCCAGCACCGAGGCCAGCGTACGCTGCACCAGCGGGACCTTGAACGCGCTCTCGGCGCTCGGTTTGGCGCCGGCCAGCAGCTGCTCGGACACCGCCTTGGCGCCTTGCGGCATGCTGGCGTCGGCGCCCGGCACACGCCACGGCTTGTGGGCGACACCGCCCAGCGCCACGCGGCCACTGCCGTCCGGCAGCACCACGGCCGCCACGGAAATCAGCGCAAACGCATACGACGAGCGATCGCGCACCTTGCGGTAGACGTGCACGCCGCCCAGCGGCTTCGGCAATGTGACAGCGGTGATCAGTTCGCCTGGCATCAACGCCGTTTCGATCTGCGGCGTATTGCCGGGCAAGCGGTGGAAGTCGGCGATGGGAATGGTGCGGGTGGCGCCATCCGGCTTGACGGTTTCCACGGTAGCGTCCAGCAGCTGCATCGCCACCGCCATATCGCTCGGATGGGTGGCGATACAGGCATCGCTGGCGCCGAGGATCGCGTGATTGCGGCTGTAGCCGCCAATTGCCGAACAACCGCTGCCCGGTTGACGCTTGTTGCACGGCTGATTGGTGTCGTAGAAGTAGGGGCAACGCGTGCGCTGCAACAGATTGCCGGCCGTGGTGGCTTTGTTGCGCAGCTGCGCGGAGGCGCCAGCCAGCAAGGCGCGCGACAGCACGGCGTAATCGCGTCGCACGCGCTGGTCTGCGGCCAGATCGGTATTGCGCACCAGCGCGCCGATGCGCAGGCCGCCGCCCTGAATCTGCTCGATCTTGTCGAGCGCCAGGCCGTTCACATCGATCAGATGCTGCGGCGTTTCAATCTCCAGCTTCATCAAGTCCAGCAGATTGGTGCCGCCGGCGATAAAGCGTGCGCCAGGTGTGCGTTGCGCCGCTGCGGCAGCTTCGGCCGGCGTTTGCGCGCGTTGGTAAGTAAAGGCCCTCATGCGGTCCTCCCCGCCACCTCGGTGATCGCATCGATGATGTTGGAGTAGGCGCCACATCGGCAGATATTGCCGCTCATACGCTCGCGCAATTCGGCTTCATTCAGCAGCGGCCGGACGTTGAGGTCGCCACTGACGTGACTCGGGATGCCTTGCTTGATTTCGTCCAGCGCGGCGACGGCGGAACAGATCTGCCCCGGCGTACAGTAGCCGCATTGGTAGCCGTCATGCTTGATGAAGGCCGCTTGCATCGGATGCAGCTGGTTCGGCGTGCCGAGACCTTCGATGGTGGTGATCTTGTCGCCGTTGTGCATCACCGCCAGCGACAGGCAGGAATTGATGCGGCGGCCATTCACATGCACCGTACAGGCGCCGCACTGGCCATGATCGCAGCCTTTTTTGGTGCCGGTGAGATGCAGATGTTCTCGCAGGGCATCGAGCAGCGTGGTGCGCGTGTCGACTTCCAGCGTCTGCTGCTTGCCGTTGACTTCAAAAGAGAATTTGGCCGGGGTGGGCGGCGGCGTGGTAGCGGGCTTTGCCGTGGCGGGCTGCGCTTCCGCTGCGGACAACGGCACCGTCGCCGCCGTCGCTGAAATCGCGCCTGCAATCAGTACATTGCGGCGCGTCATATTGATGTCACTGTGGTTATTCATGTCGTCGCATCCTATAGCCTGTCGGTTCCAACATTCATAGTAAATGCGTGACGAGCATCCGAATGTTAGGGAGCGCACATAACGTAGCTGATGAGCGATAGGCAATGTAAACCGCAATTGCGCGCTGTCATTGACAAGCCAGATCGCGCGCGCAAAATGGCGCGATGGAGACCACCGACAAAGATTACATTGATGCGAAGCTGCAGGCCGTCATCGAAAGACTGAACGGCGACGCCCATGCGCATCAACTCGCGACCGATGCTCGCTTCGTGCAGCTCAACCAAACATTGGAGGCTGGATTAAAGTCCGCACAGAAAGAAAACGAACTCCAACGGGCCCAAACGGAAGCGTATCTGCAAAAAGTCGTGAGCGAAGTGACCAGAAGCCAAAGCGAAATCACCAAAAGCCAGGGCGAACTCATCAAATGGGTGGCCGCCATCTCCATTGCCAGTGCCGCCATCACGATCTCGGCAACCACACTACTGGTGTCTCAATCCACTCCCAAGAGTCCCGCACCCATCGTTATTTACTCCCAGCCATCTCTGCCGCCGGCGGCAACGGAAATTGACAAACCTAAAGGTGCTCGGAAATAATCCCGGGATGATCAATCTCATCCACGGCGCCGTTAAAGTCGAGCGCACTGCAGCAGGCTTGCTGCCCCATCGCCTGCCCGCCTGGGCCCGCGCCCAATGTCCCGATGCGCAACTGGCGATGGCGGAATCGCAGCCGTCCGGCGTGCGCCTGTCGTTCCAGACAGCGGCGACCTCCATCGAACTCGATACGCTGCCGACCAAGCGCGCCTATGTCGGCATGGCGGCGCGGCCGGATGGGGTCTACGACCTGCACATTAACGGCAAGCTGGCGCGCCAGCTCAGCGCACCGGGCGGCAAAACCATGAGAATCGATCTGGCCGCCGGCGCCTCCGCCATCGAACCTGGCGCAACGCAAACGCTGCACTTTGCCGACCTGCCCGACGGCGATAAAACCATCGATATCTGGCTGCCGCACGACGAAACCACCGAACTGGTCGACCTGCGCGCCAACGCCGCCATCAAGCCGCTGACCGCGACCGGCAAGCGCAAGTGGCTGCACCACGGCAGCTCCATCAGCGCGGGCTCGAACGCCGCCAGTCCTTCCGGCATCTGGCCGGTGGTGGCGGCCGGACTGGCCGGCGTCGACCTGCTTAATCTCGGCCTCGGCGGCAACGCCCTGCTGGACCCGTTCACCGCCCGCACCATGCGCGACCTGCCGGCCGACCTGATCAGCGTGAAACTCGGCATCAACCTGGTCAACACCGACCTGCTGCGCCTGCGCGCTTTCGCGCCGGCAGTGCACGGCTTCCTGGACACCATCCGTGACGGCCATCCAAATACGCCGCTGCTGGTGATCTCGCCGCTGTACTGCCCGATCCACGAAGACACGCCCGGCCCTTGCCTGTTCGACGCCGCCGCGTTGGGCGAAGGCCGCCTGCTGTTCCGCGCCGTCGGCAAGCAAAGCGAAGTCCGCCAGGGCAAGCTCACGCTGCGCGTCATCCGTGAACAGTTGCAAGTCATCGTCCAGCAACGGCAAGCGACCGATTCCAACATCCACTACCTCGACGGCACGCAACTCTATGGCCCGGACGACAACGCCCGCCTGCCATTGCCGGATGCACTGCATCCCGACCCAGCCACGCACCAGCTCATTGGCGAACGCTTCCACGAAGCGGGATTTTTGGCCAGGCGATGAAAGCACCATTCGCCAACACCGCAGTGGCCGTCTCGACCATTGCCGTGCCGTTGGTCCATTAACTGTGGCGGGCACTCAGCAACTTGTCAGCCACCTTGCTGACGTAAGCAGATCCCGCCGGCAGGCGTAACGTGACGGTGGTGCCCTTGCCGGTCTCGCTGCGGATCTCCAACGTGCCGCCGACGTCGTGCGCCCGTTCCCGCATGCCCACGAGGCCAAAGTGACCCGGACGCTGCCCACGCAGATAGACCTCGGCGTTGAGGCCGCATCCGGTATCCCTCACCTGCAGCGAAAACTGACTGGCGGTGTAGCGCAATTCCACCGTCACCTCGTCGCTGCCCGCGTGGCGGAAGGCGTTGAGCAAGGCTTCCCGGCCGATGGCGTAGGCCTCGGCCGCTGCGGCCGCCCGCAGCGGGCGCCGCTCGCCTGACTCCTGCAACACGAAGCGGGCGCCGTGGCGTGGCGCTAGGATATGCCCCAGGCCAGACAGCGCAGCCTCAAGGTCGCCGCTCAGCTCGTGGTTGAGGCGGAGCGCCAGGATATGCTCGCGGCCTTCGCTCAGCACGTCGTCGGCGGTGTCGAGGGCACGATCGATGGTCAGCCTCATCGGATGATCGACCGGCAGCTCCCATTTGATCAGACCAAACTGCATCATCAACGCCTGGACACTCTGCAGGAAACTGTCATGCAAGGTGCGCGCGATGCGCTCCCGTTCCCCCAACCGCTCGCGCATTCTCTCGCTGTACCTTCGCCGCAGCTGACGCACGCGCCAAAAATAAAGGCTGACCAAGATGCTCAGGCCGAGGACGATACACGCAGCGCGAAACCACACGGTCTGGGTCGGCCGCGCGGCAATCTCGAAGGTGATCGACGCCCCCTCGTTATTCCAGACCCCGTCGTTGTTCGAGGCGATGACGCGGAAACGATAGCGCCCCGGACCAAGATTCGTATAGCTGGCCGCGCGCTCGCCTGTGTTTTCGCGCCACGTCCGGTCGACGCCGTCCAGCTGGTAACGAAATTCCATGCGCTCCGGCGCCTGGTAAGACAAGGCCGTGAAGTCCAGTCGAAGCGTCTCGGTACCGGCGGGGAGCAGCACACCGCCCACCGGCGCATACGCGGCATGGTCGGTTCTGATGCTGGTGATGAAAACCGGCGGCGCCATCGCGTTGCGTGGCAGCGTGCCCGGGACAAAACCGTACGTTCCCGCCGTGGTCGAAAACCATAAGGTACCGTTGTCGCTGACCGTGGCAGATGGCAACGGCAGAACGGCGCTTGCCGTGCCCCGCAGACCGTCGCGGTAGTCCAGCCGGCCAAAGCGGACCGGGTAGCCAGGCTCGCGCAGCGCACGCTGTAGTTCAGCTGGCGCAATGCTGGAAACACCGGTACTGCCATTGATCCACAGCGTACCATCGCGCGCGCGGACCAGGCCTGTAATGCCGGGGAATGGCTCGCCGCCCTTGCCCACCACGGAAGCGAAACGTTTGCCGTCAAAATAGCTGAGGCCATTCTCGCCGCCCACCCACGCACTGTCGCCCGATGGCAAAATCTGGGCAACCGTGCCGATCGCCAAGCCATCCTCGCGACCGAAAGACCTCACTGCGCCACCATCGACCAGCGCCAGCTGACCGCCGACAAATCCTAACCAGAGTCTGCCACGCGGGTCGGCCACCGCAGTCGCCAGCGGCGACGGCTTCGGGATGCCTTCCGGCTTGGACCATTGTCCGTCAGCCCACTTACGCAAGCCCTGACGGCCAAAACTAACCCAGAGTGCGCCGGCGCCGTCGCGTGCGAGCGCAAAAATATTCGTATTGCCGGGAATGTCCGAGGGCAAGGGAATGTTGCGCCGCTCGCCGTATTCGCGCGTCCAGAACTCGCCGCTCCCGCCACCCCATAAGGTACCGTCTGGAGCGCGGTAGAGCGCGGTTAATCCGCGGCCATGGTAGGCGGCAAACTCCTGCGGGACAGCGTTGGGCGCGGCAACTAAAAAACGATCTACCCACGCGCTGCCGTCTCGTCCGCCGGCGAGCGGACGGGCATTGGCCAAGGCGTACGTCGGCAGTGTTAATGCACGCAGACGCGGTTTCCTGAAGCGATCAAGACCGTTCTCGGTCGCCACCCAAAAATTCTGTTCGCGGTCTTCGAATAGCGCGGACACGATATTGCCGGTTAGCCCGTGATCAAATCCGGTACGGTGGTCTGTGGTATCGGTCCCCGCCGGTCCGGCGCGCACCACGCCAACGTCCGTTGCGATCCACCGATACCCGTCGCGGTCGAAGCCGAACGCGATATATAGCAGGGTTGGGTTCCATTTCAGGGCAGCGCCCTGGTCAGGGCCTTTCACCAGTTGAAGGTTGGCGTTGCCCTCGCTGTTCGTCCATATGCTGCCGTCCGGGTGTTGCGCCAACATGCCGCGCTCAGCGACGCGCAGCTTGCGCTCGAACTGATTGGCCCCCTGAGGCAGTGCGAACACTCCCGCTTGCGATCGCACCCAGAACGTACCTTGCCGGTCGAGCAGGAAGGAGTACACCGCCCGTCGGGCATGTCGCTCGACAGGCGCGCTGGATGCCAGCGCGAGTCGAAATAAAATGAGCCGGCAGCGGTCGCCAGCCAAAGACGTCCCGAGGCGTCGAGCGCGGCATCATAGACCAGGGTGGTCGGCAATCCGCCAGGCCCTGTGGGAAAGTGGCGCATGCCGTCGCCATCCTGAATGCTGACACCGCCGTAGACATAGCCGACCCAAAGCCGGCCATCCTTGAGCACGCCGATATTCGAAATGTGCGACGCCATCGGCCCCTGCCGCCCGGTGATGCGAAGGAAGCGTACGCCGTCGAATTTGTACAAGCCGGAATTACTGCCAATCCAGATCCAGCCGTCGGGGGTCTGCGCGATGCCGCTGATCCCGGCCGGCGCACCTTCTTGTGCCGTCCAGCTTGTGTGCAGCAGGTCGATGACAGGTTGGGAAAGTTCCGTTTTGCTGTCGGCGGCCGCTTCGTCCGGCGCCGCTGCGGCTCTACAGGTGCACACCGCGAGAATCAGGCATAGCAGGGCCGAACGGAGGAGTGTTTGCATTTGAAGGTGGTTTTCAGTCCAGGGCGACTCGCCTTTAGCGATCCCGTCTGATTATACGATGAGGGAGTTTGATTAGACAGAGTGACAATATCGGCATTGATTTTGCGATGGGGTATCTGCGTGGATCAGGCCGGGTGCAGGCGACTGGACCAGGCTTAGCCGTGGAAAGATGATTAGGGGAAGAACGCGCGCCCTTGGCGCGCGAGGCTGGCGCACGGCGCCAGCAAATGGGCGATTCGGAGCGGGATGGCCCGGTAGGGCCATGCCCTTCGAATCTCACACGCAAGGCCCGCAGGGGCCTTGCTCGCTTCCGCCAGGAAACAAAAAAAACCGCCTCATGGGCGGTTTCTTTTTTTTCCTGGCGGAAGCGGTGAGATTCGAACTCACGAACGGCTCACACCGTCGGCAGTTTTCAAGACTGCTGCCTTCAACCACTCGGCCACGCTTCCTAAGTGTGCAGCATTATACAGATTTCTACAGCCAAGACCACCTACGCCGCCCGGTAAGCGCTATTTGGTAACCAATTTTCCCGCAAAGCACGCTCGAACGCCTCCGCTTCCAGCGGTTTGGAGAACAGGTAACCCTGCACTTCGTCGCAGCCGGAATTCTTCAGGAAGGCCAGCTGCGCTTCGGTCTCCACACCTTCCGCAATCACTTTGTGCTTGAGCTGCTGGGCGATGCTGATGATGGTGTTGGCAATCGCGCAGTCATTGGTGTCTTCCGGAATGCCGATGGTGAACGAGCGGTCGATCTTCAAGGTGTCGATCGGGAAGCGCTTCAGGTAGGACAGCGACGAGTAGCCGGTACCAAAATCATCCAGCGACAAGGTCACGCCCAGCGCGGTAATCCTGTCCATGATGCCGATCACGCGGTCGATGTTGTGCATCAGCGTGCTTTCGGTGATTTCCAGTTCCAGCCACGTCGGCTCCAGGCCGTAGCGCTTTAAGGTTTCGCTGACGCGCCCCGGCAACGCCGCCGTGAACTCGCGCGCCGACACATTTACCGCCAGCCGGATCGGCGGCAGGCCGGCGTCTTTCCACACCTGCGCCTGCGCGCACGCGGTTTCCAGCACCCATTCGCCAACCTGCACCACCAGCCCGGTCGCTTCGGCCAGCGGGATGAATTCGGACGGCGGCACCAGGCCGCGCACCGGATGGCGCCAGCGCACCAGCGCTTCGGCGCCGATGATCTTGCCGTCAGGGATGGAATACTTGGGCTGGTAGTGCAGCAGCAGCTCGCCGTTGCCGAGCGCGTTGCGCAGGCCGGTTTCGATGCGCATGCGTTCCTGCATGCCCTGGTTCATGTCCTGGCTGTAGAAGGCGACGTGGTCGCCGTCCGCCCCGCCCTCCTGCTTGGCGCGGTACATGGCGATGTCGGCCAGCCGCAGCAGGGTTTCGGCGTCGGCGCCGTCCTGCGGATAGACGCTGAT
Organism: Duganella dendranthematis; assembly: GCF_012849375.1. Lineage (NCBI taxonomy): Bacteria > Pseudomonadati > Pseudomonadota > Betaproteobacteria > Burkholderiales > Oxalobacteraceae > Duganella > Duganella dendranthematis. The sequence continues at coordinate 4,483,659 of NZ_CP051684.1, read as the reverse complement.
GCCGATGCTGCCGCCCACGCGCAAGTCGTGGCCGTCAATGAAGATCGGTTCGTTCAGCGTGGCGAGCAGTTTTTGCGCCACCATGCTCGCTTCGAAGTGCTGGCCGATGTCGAACAGGCCGACCGCAAATTCGTCGCCGCCCAGCCGCGCCACCAGGTCCTGGTCGCGCAGCACCGAGCGGAAACGGTGCGCTACTTCGACCAGCAGGGCGTCGCCGATGTGGCGGCCCAGCGTGTCGTTGATCAGCTTGAAGCGGTTGAGGTCGATGAACAGCACGCAGCCGTGCGCCTTGTTGCGTTGCGCGACCATCAACGCCTGGTCGACCAGCTTGGTCAGCAGGGTGCGGTTCGGCAGGCCGGTCAGGGCGTCGTAGTAGGCCAGGTGGTGGATGCGCTCCTCGGCCATCTTGCGTTCGGTGATGTCGGTCAGGTAGGCGATCAGGCCGATCGAGCGGTCGTTGATGTCGCACAGCGGCGACAGCGACAGGCTGGCCCAGAACACCTCGCCGCTCTTCTTTTTGCGCCGCACCTCCATCAGCCGCCCGCCCTGCTCTAGGAAAGCGTCGTGGAAGCCCATGTCTTCGTCATCGTAGAGGAACAGGATGTTGCGCCCCACCGCTTCCACCGCGGTGTAGCCGAACAGCCGTTCGGCGCCCTTGTTCCAGCTGATGATGAAGCCGTTCATGTCCATGGTCAGCACCGACTCGTGGATCTGGTCGAGGATCTGCGCCTGGTGCTGCAACTGCGCTTCCACCTGCACGTAGGCGTGGGTGGTGCGCTGGGCTACCGAATGGACTTGCAGCACGCTGGCCGCCAGGCTGGCCAGGCTGCTCAGGTGCTGACGGTCGAGATCGCTGTAGGCGGTGCGGCCGGAGACCACGAAGCGGCCGAAGAAATGCTGGTCGAAGTACAGGTCCTGGCTCAGGCTCGGCACAGCGTCGTCATTGGCGGCCTGCACCGCTTCGATCGGCGGACGCAGCAACAGCGCGGCGGCATCGGCCGGGATGTATTCGCCCAGCGGACTATTGAGCACGGCACGCAGGATGCGGCCCAGCTCTTCGGTCAGAGCGGTGCCGCGCAAGCGCAACACCGCGTCGCACAAGGCCGCGCTGTTGGTCAGGAAATCGGAGCCGGGTTGCGCGAGCATGGGTTAGATGTTCCTGCTCACCTGAATCGCCCAGTGGTAAGCCTGCAACTGCGCTTCCCAATAAGCTTCGTGGGTAATGCCGGCCTGTTCCAGGCTGGCGCCATCGTGCTGTTCCACCAGCTTGAGCAGGTCGCCCAGCGGGCCGGCGCGGTCCAGCAGCGCCATCACCACGTCGAGGTCGAGGCTGAGAGCGGCGACGATTTCGGTCATCGGCATCGCCAGCAGCACGTCCAGCAGCGAGAACACGCCAGCCACGAAGGCCATGTCCTGCTGGTCGCGGTCCCAGCCCAGTTCCTTGGCCAGCCCTTCCATCATCGCGGCCCGCACCGCCGCCAGCGGCAGCAGCGGGTTGGCCAAGCCGTCGTCCTGCTGGCGCGCGTACAGCAGCAATTGCAGCCAGCGCTGCAGCTGACGACGGCCCAGCACGTTGATGGCCTGGCCGAAGCTGTGGATCGGCGAGCTCAGCGCGAACGCAGCCGAGTTCACCAGTTTGAGCAAATGGTAGGCCAGCGCCGGGTCTTGCTTCAGCAGCACTTCCAGCTCGCGCGAATCGGCGTCGCGCGCCAGCAGGCCCAGCAGCGCCAGCAGGCGCTTGCGCGAGGTGCCGTCGCCGGCGTTGTTGTCTTGTGAAGGGTACTGGGCGAAGTCGCCGGCGAACCAGCTGAAGCCGGCCTTGGCGCAGTCGGCGATGCGTTCTTCGCTGTGCATGGCGGTCGCCAGATGCGGACCCGGCTGGGCGATTAGCGCCAGCATCGGCGGCAGCGTCAGCGACGCGTCCACCATCAGCGAACGGGCGCTGCACATAGTGGCGGCCGAGCCTTCGGCCACGCCGTCGACCATGATGCGGTAACCGGCGTCGGCATAGCCGGCCAGTTTGCGCTGCACGGCGACGTCGGCGCAGGCGCCGGCCGGCACGCGCAGGATGATGCGGTTGGCTGGCAGGTTCTCCAGCTGGGATTGTTCAAGCAGGTGCGGCTGCGGCACCGGCAGGATGCACTCCAGCGGCGCCAGGGCGGCAAACACGTCGGGCGTTTTCAGCAGCGTCAACGTAGCCTGGAAGGCGTCGCCGGCTTCGGGCGATACCTCGAACAGCAGTGCCACCCACTCATTATGAGCGTTGGATACCGCATGTAATTCCACCAGTGGAAACGGGCTGATTTCAGGCGCAGACATCAATATCTCATCAGGGTTATCCGCCCCATCTTAGATCAACAATTGACTTTAAGCAATCAGATACCATGAAGATAGTAATGTGATAAGCAATATTACCAATATAAGACCAATCGACGGTGCGGCAGTCGGTGCAGGAATATAGCAGATATTGCCGTACAAACACGCTCTGTTGACCATTGCTTAAGTTTTCACGTCACCTTGTAGGCTTTTTTGCCACAGTGCTTACTGGGCGTTTTGCACAGCGAAACGGATCAGCTCGGCCTGCCCTTCAATGCCCAGCTTGCGCTTGATGTTGAGGCGGTGGGTCTCCACGGTGCGCACGCTGAGGTCGAGCGCGCGGGCGATCTGCTTGTTCGACTCGCCATGGGCGATGTGGCGCAGCACCTCGTGTTCGCGCGAGGTCAGCTGGTTGTCCTGGTTTTGCGGCTGGGCCAGCTGGCGGGCCAGCGCGGTGCTGTAATAAATGCCGCCCGACATCACGGTTTCGATCGCCACCACGATGTCCTTGCCGGGCGCATCCTTGAGCACGTAACCGCGCGCGCCGGCCTGGATCGCCTGCGACACGTATTCCAGCTTGTCGTGCATCGACAGAATCAGCACCGCGATCTGCGGAAACGCCTGCTTGAATAGCGCAGTGGCCTCGATGCCGTTGACGCCGCGCATGTTGATGTCCATCAGCACCAGGTCAGCCGGATGGCGCGCTGCCTGTTCCAGCGCCTCCGCCGCGCCGCCGGCCTCGGCCACCACTTCAAACTGCGGCATCGCTTCCAGCCGCGCGCGCAGCCCGTCGCGCACCAGGGGATGGTCGTCTACCAGCAGGATTTTGATCGTATTCGTCATAGCATAGGACTGTTGTTAGCGGCATAGGCGGAAACCACCGTGCCGTCGGTCGAGGACTGGATTGCGAACCGGCCGCCGATGGCGTCCATCCGCTCCATCATATTACGCAAGCCGATGCCGCGCTGCGGATGCAGGGCAATGCCTTCGGCGTCGAAACCGTGGCCGTCATCGCGAATGCGCAACGACACGCCATGCGCCTCGCCGGCCAGCGTGATGTCGATGCGGCTGGCGCCGGCGTGGCGCTCGATATTGGTCAGCGCTTCCTGCGCCAGCCGGAACAGCACGGTGTTGGCGACGTCCGGCAAGGCGTCGGTGCAGCCGGACGCTTCAAAGTGTACCGGAGTACCGCTGCTCAGGGTGTACTCCTGGCCCAGGTGATGCAGCGCGGCGGCCAGGCCGATGTCGTCCAGGATGGCCGGACGCAGATTGTGCGAGATGCGGCGCACCTCCGCCATCACATTGCTGAGCTGGTCGGCGGCGTGCTCGAACACCGCCTGCGCCGCCGGCTGCTGGCCGCTGGTCAGCCGGATGATCCCGGCCTCGATCTGCAGCTTGATCGACACCAGCCACTGGCTGATGCCGTCATGCAAATCGCGCGACAGCCGCGCCCGCTCCTCTTCCTGCGACTCCACCACCCGCTGCGCCAGCACCTTGAGCTTGGCGTCGGCCACCCGCAGTTCGCTGATATTCAGCGCCAGGCCGGAGCTGGCCACCGCCACCGCGGCGGCAATCGCGATGCCGGCAATCCACAGCATGGTGTTGTGGATGTTGCCGGACTGCTGGACGTCGATCTTGGCCAGCGCCTGGTCGACGTCGTCCAGATAAATCCCGGTGCCCATCATCCAGCCCCACTTCGGCATGGCGATCACGTAGCCGAGCTTGGCCACCGGCTTATGGGTAGACGGCTTGACCCACATATACCGCTCCAGCCCGCCACCGGCGCGGGCCCGCTGCAGCAGATTCTGGATGGTCAGCTGGCCGTACTCGTCGCGCAGACCGTACAGATTCTGGCCGACCAGCTCCGGCTGGCGTGGATGCATCAGCGTGTTGCCCTGCATATCGTAGAGGAAGAAATAGCCGTCGTCGCCGTAGCTGAGCGAGGACAGGATGCGCATCGCCTCTTGGCGCGTGGCTTCGTCGTCGCGGCCGGATTCGTACAGATGCGAAATCGAGTGCGAAGCCAGCGCCACGTAATGCTTCAGTTCGGCTTCCTTGCTGCTCAGGTAAGCCTGCTGGATGGTGGCGCGCTGCTGCTCGGCCAGCAGCACCGACTGATGCCGCACCGCCAGCGCGATCGCGCACAGCGCCAGAATCAGCGGTGTGATTGCCAAAAAAATCACCTTCTGCCGCAACTTCATCGAGCCGTCCCTCCTTATTCTTGTAGCCGGGATTCTACGCCCCCGCCCGCCCATCAGCCTACGTAGTTGTACGCAGCCGCCGTGCGTATTGGTGCGCTTGTTACTGATATCAGCTTGATGAATACTAGTCATAAGCCGCAAAAAGCGGCAAAGCAAACCTTGGAGGAAGCATGAGTACCGCACCAACTACCCTGGCAAGCAAGCTGGGGTGGGCCGCTATGGCCCTCGCCGGCGCTTCGGCGCTGGGCGTCGTCGCCCTGCACCGCGGCGAGTCGATCAGCGCGATCTGGATCGTCATCGCCGCCGTCTGCGTCTATTTGATCGCCTACCGTTTCTACAGCCTGTACATCGCCGACAAGGTACTGGGCCTGAACGCCCGCCGCCAGACGCCGGCCGGCAAGCTCAACGATGGCCTCGACTACGTCCCCACCAATAAATACGTGCTGTTTGGCCACCACTTCGCCGCCATCGCCGGCGCCGGCCCGCTGGTCGGCCCGGTGCTGGCCGCGCAGATGGGCTACCTGCCCGGCATGCTGTGGATCCTGGCCGGCGTAGTGTTTGCGGGCGCGGTTCAGGACTTCATCGTGCTGTTCATTTCGATGCGCCGCGACGGCCGTTCGCTGGGCGACCTGATCAAGGCCGAGCTGGGGCCGATTCCCGGCAATATCGCCTTGCTGGGCACCTTCATGATCATGGTCATCATCCTGGCGGTGCTGGCGCTGATCGTGGTGAAAGCACTGACCGGCTCGCCTTGGGGCAGCTTCACCGTGATGGCGACGATCCCGATCGCGCTGTTCATGGGCGTGTACTCGCGGTTCATCCGCGTCGGCCGCATCGGCGAAGTGTCGATCATCGGTTTCATCCTGCTGATGGGCGCCATCTTCGGCGGTCAGTATGTGCAGGAAAACGCGGCGCTGGCGCCGATGTTCACCTTCACCGGCACCGAGCTCACCTGGATGCTGATCGGCTACGGTTTCGTCGCTTCGGTGCTGCCAGTGTGGCTGCTGCTGGCGCCGCGCGATTACCTGTCGACCTTCCTGAAAATCGGCACCATCGTCGGCCTGGCGCTGGGCATCCTGATTGTTGCGCCGCACCTGCAGATGCCGGCCTTCACCAAGTTCATCGACGGCACCGGCCCGGTGTGGTCGGGTTCGCTGTTCCCCTTCCTGTTCATCACCATCGCCTGCGGCGCCGTGTCCGGCTTCCACGCGCTGATTTCGTCCGGCACCACGCCCAAGATGATCGAGAACGAAAGCCACGCCCGCTTCATCGGCTATGGCGCGATGCTGATGGAATCGTTCGTCGCCATCATGGCGCTGGTAGCGGCCTCTACCATTGATCCGGGCGTCTACTTCGCCATGAACTCGCCGGCCGCGCTGCTCGGCACCACCGCCGAGTCGGCCGCGCAGGCGGTGTCGCAGATGGGCTTTTACATCACGCCGGAAATGCTGATCCAGACCGCCAAGGACGTTGGCGAGCACAGCATTATTTCGCGCGCTGGCGGCGCGCCGACCTTGGCGGTGGGCATGGCCCACATCCTGTCCGGCGTGCTGGGCGGCCGCGAAATGATGGCCTTCTGGTACCACTTCGCCATCCTGTTCGAGGCGCTGTTCATTCTGACCGCCGTCGATGCCGGCACCCGCGCCGGCCGCTTCATGCTGCAGGATCTGCTGGGCGCCTTTGTGCCGGCCATGAAGAAAACCGAAAACACCTTCGCCAACCTGGTCGCCACCGGCCTGTGCGTGGCGGCCTGGGGCTACTTCCTGTACCAGGGCGTGGTCGATCCGCTGGGCGGCATCAACACGCTGTGGCCGCTGTTCGGCATCGCCAACCAGATGCTGGCGGCGATCGCGCTGATCCTCGGCACTTGCGTGCTGTACAAGATGAAGCGCGGCCAGTACGCCTGGGTCACCATCGTGCCGACCATCTGGCTGCTGCTGTGCACGCTGACGGCCGGCTGGCAGAAGATTTTCGCCGCCAACCCGAAAGTCGGCTTCCTGGCCCACGCGTCCAAGTACCAGGCGGCGCTGGATGAAGGCAAGATCCTGGCCCCGGCCAAGTCGATCGCCCAGATGCAGCAGGTGATCTTCAACGATTACCTGGATGCCTCGCTGGCCGGCTTCTTCGTGATCGTCGTGTTGAGCGTGCTGATCTTCGGCGCCCGCACCGTGCTGGCGGCACGCGCCAACAGCAAGCCGACCGCCAACGAAAGCCCGCTGGTGCTGACGCCGCAGGTGCCATGATGCTGGGCGACATCGCCAAGGCCGGCCGCTACCTCGGGCAAAGCATGCGCCTGATGATGGGCTTGCCTGATTACGACGTCTACGTCACGCACCGGGAAACCACCCATCCGGGCGAGCCTTATATGACGTACGAGGAATTCTTCCGCGAACGGCAGGAGGCCCGCTACGGCGGCGCGGGCAAGCGCGGCGGCTGTTGCTGATCACAGGCCGGCTCCCAGGAGCCGGCTTTTTTCATCCACGGCGGAACTTTCGACCGTCCCCATGTGTCCAACTGGAAAATGGGAGACGCATGGCACATCAATTTATTTACCAACAGGCGTTCGCGCGCAACATCGGCTGGGTCACCAATGACGAGCAGGCCACGCTGCGTAACAAGCGCATCGCCATCGCCGGCATGGGCGGCGTCGGCGGCGTGCATTTGCTGACGCTGGCGCGGCTGGGCATCGGCGCGTTCCATATTGCCGATTTCGATACCTTCGACATCGCCAACTTCAACCGCCAGGTCGGCGCCACCATGGGCACACTGGGCCGGCCCAAGGTCGAGGTGCTGGCCGAGATGGCGCAGGATATCAATCCGGAAGTGAAACTGGTGCGTTTCCCCGACGGCATCCGCCAGGACAACCTCGCCAGCTTCTTTGAAGGAGTAGACTTGTATGTGGACGGCCTGGATTTCTTTGCCTTCGACGCGCGCCAGGCCACCTTTGCCGCCTGCGCCCGGCTCGGCATTCCGTCCGTGACGGCGGCGCCGCTGGGCATGGGTACGGCCGTGCTGAGCTTCCTGCCCGGCCACATGACGTTCGAGGATTACTTCGGCTGGGGCGACAAGCCGGACATGGAAAAAGCCCTGCGCTTCCTGGTCGGGCTGGCGCCGGCCGGATTGCACGGGGGCTACCTGGTCGATCCGTCGGCCATCAACCTGAAGGAGCAGCGCGGCCCGTCCACCATCATGGGCTGCGAATTGTGCGCCGGCGCCGCTGCCACCGAAGCGCTGAAGATTTTACTCAACCGCGGCGACGTACGGCCGGCCCCGTGGGGCTACCAGTTCGACGCCTTCCGCAACAAGCTGGTGCGCACCTGGCGTCCCGGCGGCAACCGCCATCCGCTACAACGGCTGATGATGATGCTGGCCCGACGGCGTCGGCCAGGAGGGGAACCATGAACAGGATGGAACAGCAACTGGACGCCACACTCGAACAGATCCTCGACCTGGCGCGCTGGGCGCCCAGCGGCGACAACACCCAGCCGTGGCGCTTTGAAGTGCTGGACCATCGCCGGCTGGTGATCCATGGCCACGACACGCGCGACCATTGCGTCTACGACCTCGACGGCCATCCCAGCCAGATGTCGATCGGCGCGCTGCTGGAAACCATGGCCATCGCCGCCAGCACCTTCGGGCTGGAGATGCGCGCCGCGCGCAACATGGACACGCCCGAAGCGCGGCCCACCATCAGCGTCGAATTCGTGCCCTCGCCCGGTCTGCCGGCCGATCCGCTGGCCGACGCCATCCTGCCGCGCGCCGTGCAGCGCCGCCCGCTGAGCCGGCGTCCGCTGACCGTCACCGAAAAAACCACGCTGACCGCCGCGCTGCCGGACGGCTATCGCGTGCACTGGCTGGAAGGCAGCCAGCGCGTGGCGGCCGCCCGTCTGATGTTCCGCAACGCCAAGCTGCGCCTGACCATGCCGGAAGCGCACCGCGTGCATCAGTCCATCATCGAGTGGAACGCCCAGTACAGCGAAGACCGCATTCCCGACCAGGCGCTGGGCGCCGACCCGATGACCACCAAGCTGATGCGCTGGGTGATGCAGGACTGGCAGCGCGTGCGCTTCTTCAACACCTGGCTGGCTGGCACGCTGGCGCCGCGCCTGCAGATGGACCTGATCCCGTCGCTGGCCTGCGCCGCGCACCTGGTGCTGGTGGCGGTGCAGCGGCCGCAGCGCATGGACGACTATATCGCCGCCGGCCGCGCCATGCAACGCTTCTGGCTGACCGCCACCGCGCTCGGCTTGCAGATGCAGCCGGAAATGACGCCGCTGATTTTCTCCCGCTACGTGCGCGAGAACCGCGTGTTTTCCGGCACCGCCGGCATGCAGGAAAAAGCCGTCGAGCTGTCGCGCGCGGGCGCGGCGCTGCTCGGCCAGCAGGACTGGGAAGCGGCCGTGTTCATGGCGCGCATCGGCGCCGGCCAGCCGGCCACGGCGCGCTCATTGCGGCGGCCCCTGCGCGAACTGCTGGTGCCGGTGCATGGAGGCGGCTGATGCGCGCCATCAAATTCTGCCAGGTGGCGGTGTTCCTGTGGCTGCTGCTGGTGATCCTGGCGCTGGCCATCGGCACCACCGCGCTGGTGGTTGATCGTCTGCCGCTGGGCGACTTTCGCGGGGTGACGCTGGTGCTGGCGGCGGTGCTGCTGATTTACCTGTACGCCTTTCTGGTCTACCGCCTGTTCCTGCTGGTGCTGCCGCTGCCGGAAGGCGAAGTGGTTGAGCACTCGCGCGACGAACTGGTGGCCAACGTCAACAGCCTGTTCTACCTGCTGCTGTTTAACTCGCTGATCTGCACCCACTTCATCCCGGTGCCGATCCAGCGCCTGATCTACCTGGCGCTGGGCGCGCGGCTGGGCGCCAACACTTACAGCGCCGGCGCCCTGCTCGATCCGCCGCTGACATGCATCGGCAGCAACACCATCATCGGCCACGAAGCCGTCATCTTCGCCCACGTGGTGGAAGGCGCGCGGCTGGAACTGCTGCCGGTCCAGATCGGCGACACCGTCACCATCGGCGCCAAGGCGGTGGTGATGGCCGGGGTGCAGATCGGCGATAACGCCATCGTCTCAACCGGCGCCGTGGTTACCAAAAATACCCGCATCGGCGCCGGCGAAATCTGGGGCGGCATCCCTGCGCGCAAGCTCAAATCCGCACCAGACGCGGCCTGACGGATATTTTTACACCGGCCGCCGCCAACGCTGCCTAAAGCCGCGCAAGTGCTTGATTCCACAGCATTTGCATCCACTGGCAAGGCTTTTGCTCTTGATACGATACGGCCTCGATTCCCGTGGCCCTTTTCGAGGAGCACACATGAAAACCTATCAACCCGCGCTGGCGGTCGCCATCCTGGCCGGCGCGCTGGCGGCGCCACTGACCGCCAGCGCCGGCCCCACGCTCGGCCTGGATCCGACCGGTTCGGGCGCCTATAGCACCTACGCCGACCTGTGGACCAATGTTACCGATACCGGCCTGGCCACTGGCTTCATTCCCGGCCGCATCGTCGGCCCTGGCGCCACCGCGCCTTATCTGACCGAACTGCGCTCGCAAATGGTGGTCGGTACTATGTCGAACAGCAACATCCCCGCCATCGTCACTCCGGCCGGGCTGAACAGCACTTTCGAAATCAGCAAAGTGGTGCGCTTCCAGGAACTGGTGACGGCGCAAACCCCCACCACCATCAACTTCGGCCTGCCACCGAGCCAATCGGCGGCGATGGACGTCGATCCGCTGCACGCCGGCGTGCAGAACCTGGCCATCTACCTCGATAACATCACCGACGGCAGCCGCGCGGTTCCCGGCAATGGCCCCAACACCGTGCGTTGCTATGGCGCCGGCGTCACCTCGGCCGGTTGCGGCGCGGGCGGCGATGGCGACGGCCTGCTGATCCTGTCCGGCCACCTGGTGTTCAACGAAGCCAGCTTCAGCGCCAGCGGCGCGGTCGGTACCGGCTCGTTCGACTCGCGCTTCATGATTGACTATGTCGATCCGCTGTACCTGGACGTGGTCACCGGTTCGATCTTCATCGACAAAATCACCGGCACCACCAACGTGCCATCGTTCTTCACGCCCACCACCATGTGGGACGGCTCCACCCCCACCACAGTGCCATTCCTGAAGGTCGACTCGTCGCAGAGTTTCGCTTCGATTCCGGAACCTGCCACGCTGGCACTGATCGGACTGGGCTTTGCGGGCCTCGCGCTGGGCACGCGTCGCAAAGTGCAGTCCTGACCGCAGCAGCGGTATTGACAGCGGATCGGCAGAACAGCGCCGGCCCGCTTTTTTTCTGCCTTTTTCTATCGCTGCGGCTGAATTTTTTACCTACGGCCTCAATTTCCGTGGCCCTTTTCAAGGAGAACACATGAACACCCATCAACCCGCGCTGGCTATCGCCATCCTGGCCGGCGCGCTGGCGGCGCCACTGACCGCCAGTGCCGGCCCCACGCTGGGCCTGGACCCGACCGGCACGGGCAACTACACCACCTATGCCGACCTGTGGACCAACGTCACCGACACCGGCCTGTCCAGCGGCTTCATTCCCGGGCGCATCGTCGGCCCCGGCGCCACCGCGCCTTACTTGACCGAACTACGCTCACAAATGATGGTCGGGACTATGTCGAATAGCAACATCCCCGCCATCGTCACGCCAGCAGGGTTGAACACCACTTATGAGATCACCAAACTGGTCCGCTTTCAGGAACTGGTGACGGCGCAAAGCGCCACCACCATCAACTTCGGCCTGCCGCCCACCCAGTCGGCGGCGATGGATGTCGATCCGCTGCACGCCGGCGTGCAGAACATGGCCATCTACCTCGATAACCTCACCGACGGCAGCCGCGCCGTTCCCGGCAACGGCCCCAACACCGTGCGCTGCTACGGCGCTGGCAGCACCTCGGCCGGTTGCGGCGGCGCCGGTGGCGACGGCGACGGCATCCTGATCCTGTCCGGCCATCTGGTATTCAACGCCTCCAGCTTCAGCGCCAGCGGCGCGGTCGGCACCGGCTCGTTCGACTCGCGCTTCATGCTCGACTATGTGAATCCGCTGTACCTGGATGCAGTGACCGGCTCCATCTTTGTCGACAAATTTACCGGCACCACCAACGTGCCGTCGTTCTTTACCCCCACCACCATGTGGGATGGCTCCACCCCCACCACGGTACCATTCCTGAAGGTCGACTCGTCGCAGAGTTTCGCCACGATTCCGGAACCTGCCACGCTAGCACTGATCGGACTGGGCTTTGCCGGCCTCGCGCTGGGCACGCGCCGCAAAGTGCAGTGCTGACCGCCGCAGCGGTATTGACAACGGAGCGGCAAACAGCACCGCTCCGCTTTTTCTATCTTTGCAGGATGCGCGCCAGACAACCCGCCAGCCGCGCGCCGGCATCGTAACGCTGGAATTGCTGCGCCACCCGCGCCGCGCCCTCGCGCGACTCCGGCTGCGACAGCAGTTGCAGTACAGCCTCGCGCAAGGGCTCTTCCGCCAGACGGTCCGAGCGCAACAAGGCACCGGCGCCGGCGCGCAGCACGCCATCCATGTTCAGATATTGGTCCAGGTTGCCGGCGATGCCCAGCACCGGCACGCCGGCCGCCAGCGCTTGCTGGCTGGTCGGGCTGCCGCCATTGCAGATCACCAGCCGCGAACGCGCCGCCGCCAGTTCACCGGGCAGGTAGTCCGCTACCAGCGCGTTGTCCGGCAGCACGCCGACGTCGACGTTGCCGGCGGTGGCGGCGATCACCGTCACCGGCAGTGGCGCCAGCGCCTGCAGCACTTGCGGCAGCAAGCCGCCCTGCCCCGAACTCCCCAGCGTGACGTAGACGATGTCGCGCATGCCGGACACGCCATCCCACCACGCCGGCAACTCGCCGGGCGGCGACCACATCACCGGCCCCAGGTAGCTATGTGACGCCGGCAAATCACTCGGCGGAAACATCTCCGGAATATCGGCGTACAGCACGTAGTCGGCGTCGGTGTAGATGCGCCGCAGATCGTGCCCCAGCGACGGCAGGCGGTAGGCGCGACGCACCTGATTCAGCGGCCGGCTGTGCAAGGCAAACGCCAGCGGCCGCACCAGGTTGAACAAGCTGTCGGCCAGCGGTATCGGCAACACGCGCGCCAGCGCAATCGCCGGCACCTGGTAACGCTGCGTTACGTAGGGACTCCAGTAGGCGTTGGTGACGCTGACATACGGTACCTTCACCAGCCGCGCGCTGACCGACAACGACAGCCGGAAATCGCCGACCACCACATCGGGCCGCAGCTCCTGCAACAGGCGCATATCGTCCAGCACGTACTGCGCCAGCGTCGGCGCGTCGTACACCGGTTTGCCGGCCGCCAGCGCAGCCAGGAAGCGCGCGCTGGCGATGCTGGTCAGCGGCCAGTTGCTGAGCTGGCTACCCTGCAAGAACCGTTCGTAACCCGGCGCGCAGGCGAAGTGCACGTCGTAGCGCTGGCGGTCGAGCATCTGCGCCAGCGCCAACGGACGGCCTACGTGGGCCAATGTGACCGCCTCGGCCACGAACAGGATTTTTTTGCGTTCCATCCCCCTAGCTTGCGACGCTCGCGCGCACGTTGTTTGAGGCAGCGCAAACGTGCGGCCTTAGACCAGGATCAATGTCGAGTTTGCCAGATACATATATTTTTCCTATTGGAATTTATTGAGAGGCGCGCGATGTTCAACTTTGAACGTTCCGGTCTGAGCCAAAAGCTCACGATCATGTCCGTGGTGTCCACTGGTAGCGCCTTGCTGCTGGTGTTCGTCGCATTTGCCGCCACCGCCGTGCTCAGCCACAGCGAGGATTCGCGTCAGCAACTCTCATCGTTGGCCGGCGTCATCGGCAGCAACAGCCGCACCGCCCTGTTGTACGTCGACCGCCACCAGGCCGAGCAGACCCTTGCCACGCTGGCGGTCGAGGAAGACATTCTGCAAGCAGCGCTGTACGACAGCGACGGCAAGCTGCTGGCACGCTACACCTCGCCGCGCCTGCCGCAGAAGCAGACCGGACCGGATAAGCTGAGCGCCAGCGTCAGCGCGGCCGACGTCAGCAGCGAACGCAGCGGCGCGCCATGGGCGCCGGCGCTACGCGTCTACCGCGTGCTGCGCGATGGCGAGACGGCGGTCGGCGTGGTGATGCTGGAAAGTTCGCAACTGCGGATGTGGCTGGACATCCTGAAAAACCTCGGCGCCGCCATCGCCGCCGCCGCGCTGTCGTTCATGATGGCGCTGCTGACGGCGGCCCGCTTCAAGGGCAGCATCGCCGAACCGGTCGGCCAGTTGATCGCCGCCGCCCAGCAGGTCAGCCGTGGTCACGCGACGCCGCGCATTGTCCACCAGCGCAGCGACGAGCTGGGGGCGCTGATCGACAGCTTCAACGACATGCTGGCGCAGGTGGAAGGCCGCGACGCCGCGCTGGCCGAATATCGCGACCAGCTGGAACGCCAGGTCAGCGTGCGCACCGAGCAGCTGGAAAAAGCCAAGAACTCGGCCGAGGCCGCCAGCCAGGCCAAGAGTGCCTTCCTCGCCACCATGAGCCACGAAATCCGCACGCCGATGAATGGCGTGCTCGGCATGACCGAGCTGCTGCTGGCCACGCGCCTGACGGAACAGCAACGCCACTACACCAGCATGGTCAAGCGCTCAGGTGAGCATCTGCTGGTGATCATCAACGACATCCTCGACTTCTCCAAGATCGAAGCCGGCAAGCTGACGGTGGAATACATCCACTTCAATTTCCGCGACCTGCTGGCCGACATCGACAATGTGTTCTCGCCGCAGGCGCACGCCAAGGGGTTGCGGCTGGAGCTGGACATCGCCTACAACATCCCGCTCAGCATCTGCGGCGATCCCAACCGGCTGCGGCAGGTGATTTTCAATCTGCTCGGCAACGCCATCAAGTTCACCGACAGCGGCCAGATCATGCTCAAGGTGGTCGTCGCGCAGGAAGATGCGCAATCGGTCGGCCTGCGTTTCGAGGTGCATGACAGCGGCATCGGCGTTTCGTCCGAAGCGCGCGCACGCATCTTCGATTCCTTCTCGCAAGCGGACGGTTCCACCACGCGCAAGCACGGCGGCACCGGACTGGGCCTGGCGATCTCCAAGCAACTGGTGGAATTAATGGGCGGCACAATAGGCGTCGACCATGCGCTAACTCAAGGATCGGTCTTTTGGTTTGCCGTAAATTTTGACAAACGTCGTATCGATATCGACGATCCATCCACCGCAACCCAGGGAATCCGCGCTTTGATTGTCGATGAACAACCGGCCAGCCGTGCCGCGCTGGAACGGCAACTGGCGGCCTGGCGCATCAGCCATGCCAGCGCCACCGCTAACGAGGCCGTGTCCCAACTGCGGCAGGCGGCGGCACGCGACCAGCCCTACGACGTGGTGCTGCTCGACATGGAACAGCCGCGCACTTCCGGCCTGGCGCTGGCGGCCGCCGTCCGCGCCGACCGCACGCTGACGCCCACCCGCCTGCTGTTGCTCAGCACCGAGCGCAATGCCGCCGACGGCGTACAACGGCGCGCCGCCGGCGTCGCCTTCCAACTGATCAAGCCGCCACGCGAGTGCGACCTGTACGACGCCATCGTCACCCCGGTGCGCGGTCGCGACAGCCGGCCGGCAGCGGACGCGACTGCGGCCGAAACCACGACGCCGCGCCCGCCCAACCTGGCCGATTCGATGGCGGTGGCGGTGGCGGTGACGGCGCCGCCGGTCAGCGCACTCAGCACCGGCGCACTGGCGGGCACACGTCCGCGCAAGCGCCGCAAGGTACTGCTGGCGGAAGACAATCCCGTCAACGTCGAAGTCGCCAGCGCCATGCTGGAAGGCCTGGGACTGGACGTCAGCCGCGCCTGCAACGGCGAGGAAGCGCTGCACTCGGTGCAGGCCGACGATTTCGACCTGATCCTGATGGATTGCCAGATGCCGGTGATGGATGGTTTTGCCGCCACCACCGAAATCCGCCGCCACGAACAGCAACGCGGCCGCGCGCGCAGCCTGCCGATCATCGCCATCACCGCCAACGCGCTGCAAGGCGACCGCGAATCCTGCCTGGCGGCCGGCATGGATGATTACCTGAGTAAGCCCTTCACGCAGCAGGCACTGGGCCAGACATTGTCGCGCTGGATCAGCCTGCCGCGCGTGCCGGCTACATCGGCCGCGCTGGCCGAACCGCCGCCGCCCAATGACGAACCGATCAACCAACAAGCACTGGATAACATCCGCGCCCTCAGCCCGGCCAACGGCGACGCGCTGCTGGAACGCGTGCTGCAAGCCTTTCTGAACGACACGCCGGGCCACCTGCACACCCTGCGCCAGGCGATTGCCGCCGACGATGCCGAACAACTGCGCAAGAGCGCACACAGTCTCAAATCCAGCGCCGCCAATGTCGGCGCCAACGCACTGGCCCAGCGCAGCAAAGAGCTGGAGCAACTGGGACGCAACGATACCACCGCCGGCGCCGCTGTCCTGCTGGCTGACATGGAACGATCTTTCCAGGCCGCGCGGCAGGCGTTGGGAGCAATGCTGGAAAAGGAAACCTGATCATGGCAACTTCCCCCAAACGCGGCCTGGTATTGGTCGCCGACGACGATCCCACCATGCGGCTGCTGATGCTGGAGATGCTAGCCCAGGTCGGCCTGGACGCCATCGAGGCCGAGGACGGCGTCAAGGCGCTGGCCTGCTACCACAGCGTGGCGCCCGACCTGGTGCTGCTGGACGTCGACATGCCCGGCATGGACGGCTTCAGCGTGTGCCGCGAAATTCGCCGGCTGGAAACGCAGGTGAGCGTGCCCATCATCATGGTCACCGGCGGCGACGAGCTGGAATCGGTGACCCGCGCCTACGAGGCCGGTGCCACCGACTTCGTCTCCAAGCCGATCAACTGGCCAATCCTCGGCCACCGCGTGCTGTACGTGCTGCGCGCCAGCGACGCCATCAGCCGCCTGCGCATCGCTGACGCCCAGCACCGCGCCGTGCTGGCGGCCATTCCGGACACCTTCTTCCGCATGAACAAGGATGGCTATTACCTCGACTACGAACAGGGCCACGAGGCCAGCAGCGTGTTCTCCACCGAGCGCTGCGTCGGCCAGCACCTGAGCCAGGTGCTGCCGGCCGACATCGCCGAACACATGCTGGAGCAGGTGCAAACGGTGCTGGACACCCAGCACATCCACTCGCTGGACTACGAACTGCCACAACCCGGCCCGGCGCCGCGCGTGCGCCACGGCGAACATCCGGCGCCGCAGCCGGTGCGCCATTTCGAGGCGCGGCTGGTGGCCACCGGACCGGACGAGGTACTGGGCCTGGTACGCGACATCAGCGAACGCAAACGCAGCGAGGAGCAGATCCGCCGTCTGGCCTATTGCGATTCGCTGACCGGCATTCCCAACCGCCAGGCCTTTCTGGAAACGCTGGAAGCCGAGCTGTCGCGCTCGCGCAAGGCTAACAAGAAATTCGCCGTGCTGTTCATGGACCTGGATGCCTTCAAGCGCATCAACGACACGCTGGGCCACGACGTCGGCGACCATCTACTCAAGGCCGTTTCCGAACGCCTGCGCGAAACCACGCGGCCGGGCGACCTGATCTCGCGCACCGAGGCCGCCACCAACCTGGCGCGGCTGGGCGGCGACGAATTCACCATCCTGATTCCCGACCTGGAGCGGGTGGAAGATGCGCTCAACGTCGCGCACCGCGTCAAGGAAGCGATGCGCCGGCCGTTCCTGCTGGACGCGCACGAAATCTTCGTCACCGCCAGCATCGGCATCTCGCTGTATCCGGAAGATGGCGAGGACTGCAACTCGCTGCTCAAGTATGCCGACACCGCCATGTACCACGCCAAGAACTGCGGCAAGAACAACGCCAAGCTGTACAGCTCATCGCTGACCATGCAGATCATGAGCCACGTCAAGCTGGAGGTGGGCTTGCGCAAGGCCTTGCAGAACGACGAACTGTACTTGCTGTACCAGCCGCAGATCGATGTCGCCAGCGCGCAGATCACCGGCTTTGAAGCGCTGGTGCGCTGGCGCCATCCCGAGCGCGGCGTGATCTCGCCGACCGAATTCATTCCCTTGGCCGAAGAGACCGGGCTGATCGTGCCGATCGGCGAATGGGTGCTGCGTACCGCCTGCCAGCAAGCCATGGCATGGCAGACGCAGGGCAAGCCGCCGGTGCGGGTGGCGGTCAACCTGTCGGCCAAGCAGTTCAAGGATGAGAATCTGATGCAGATCGTGCTGTCGGCGCTGCACGACACCGGCCTGCCGGCCGAGCTGCTGGAACTGGAACTGACCGAAGGCACGCTGATGGACGATGCGCGCGCCACCATGGCCACGCTGGAACAGCTGCGCGGCATCGGCGTGTATCTGTCGATCGATGACTTCGGCACCGGCTACTCGTCGATGAACTACCTCAAGCGCTTCGACGTGCGCGCGCTGAAAATCGACAAGAGCTTTATCAGCGGGCTGCCGCTGGACTCCGAAAACGCCGCCATCACCCGCGCCATCATCGCCATGGCGCACGGGCTGAAGATGGCCGTCGTGGCCGAAGGCGTGGAGACCGACGCCCAGCTGGTGCTGCTGGAACAATACGGCTGCGACATGGTGCAAGGCTACTACCTCGGCCATCCCTCGCCGCCCGACACAATCCACCGCATGCTGGCCAGCCAAACCGCGCTCGCTACGGTGTGAACTACAGCACCCCATCCTGCTTCATGGCGGCGATGGCGGCGGCGGTGTAGCCCAGGGACTGCAGGACTTCGTCGTTATGCTGGCCAAGCGTTGGGCCCAGCCATTTGGTGTGACCCGGCGTCGCTGATAATTTGGGCGAGATGGCCGGCAGCTTGACCGGCGTGCCATCGGCGAACTGATGCTGCTCGAACATCTCGCGCGCGAGGAATTGCGGGTCGGTCATCATGTCGCGCACCGAGTAGATTTTGCCAGCCGGGACGTCGGCCGCTTTCAGCACCGCCAGCGCGCTGTCGATGGTCTGCGTGTCGCACCAGGCCTGGATGGCGTCGTCGATCATCTGCGTGTGCCTGACGCGGCCATCGTTGCGCTCCAGCTCGGCATCACCGGCCATGTCAATGCGGCCCATGGCCAGCGCCAGCCGCTTGAAGATCGCGTCGCCATTGCCGGCGATGACGATGTTCTCGCCATCGCTGGTGGTATAGGTATTGGATGGCACGATGCCCGGCAGCGAACCACCGGTCCGCTCGCGCACCACGCCGGCATGGTCAAACTCCGGCACCAGCGATTCCATCAGGTTGAACACGGATTCGTACAGCGCCACGTCCACCATCTGGCCCTCGCCTTTCAGCTTGCCGCCGGTGGCGTCGCGGTGACGCAAGGCCATCATGGCGCCGATCACGCCGTGCAGGGCCGCCACCGAGTCGCCGATCGACACGCCCACGCGCACCGGCGGCCGGTCGGCATGGCCGGACACATAACGCAGCCCGCCCATCGATTCGCCGATTGCGCCAAAGCCCGGCAAATCCTTCATCGGCCCGGTCTGACCAAAGCCGGACAGGCGCACCATGATGATGGACGGATCGAGCGCTTTCAGCTGTTCGTAGCCGAGCTCCCACTTCTCCAGCACGCCAGGGCGATAATTCTCGATGATGATGTCGGCTTCCAGCGCCAGCTTGCGCGCGATCTCGCGGCCCTGCGGATGCTTCATGTTCAGGGTCAGCGATTTCTTGTTGCGCGACTGCACCGACCACCACAGCGAGGTGCCGTCCTTCAGCACGCGCCATTTGCGGATCGGATCGCCGCCATCGGGCGATTCGACCTTGATGACTTCGGCGCCAAACTCGGCCAGCATGCGCGCACAAAAAGGGCCCGCGATCAGCGTGCCCAGTTCCAGTACCTTGATGCCGGCCAACGGGCCGGAAGTGTTCTTGCTCAAGTCGCTCTCCGGTCCAGCATGGCGCGGGCGATGGTGCCGGCGTCCACATATTCGAGTTCGCCACCGACCGGCACGCCACGCGCCAGACGGCTGACGTGCAAGCCGCGCGCCTTCAGCATTTCGCTGATGTAGTGCGCGGTAGCCTCGCCTTCATTGGTGAAATTGGTGGCCAGCACCACTTCGGTGACCAGCCCATCGGCGGCGCGCGCCACCAGCTTTTCCAAGTGAATGTCCTTGGGCCCGATGCCGTCCAGCGGCGACAGCCGCCCCATCAGCACGAAGTACAGGCCTTTGTAGGTCAGCGTCTGCTCGATCATCAGCTGATCGGCCGGCGTCTCGACCACGCACAGCAGACGACGGTCGCGCTGCTCGTCGTTACAGGTGTCGCAGACTTCTTCTTCGGTGAAGGTATTGCAGAGTGCGCAGTGGTGCACGGCGTTGACCGCCTGGTGCAGCGCGCGCGACAGCATGTCCGCGCCTTCGCGGTCATGCTGCAGCAGGTGGAACGCCATTCGCTGGGCCGACTTGGGGCCGACGCCAGGCAAGCGGCGCAGTGCCTCGGTCAGGAATTCCAGCGATTTGGCCATGGTTCCTTAGAAAGGCATCTTGAAGCCGGCCGGCAGGTTCATGCCCGAGGTCAGGCCGCCCATTTTTTCGGCGGCGGTGGCTTCCGCTTTGCGCACGGCGTCGTTGAAGGCGGCGGCGACCAGGTCTTCCAGCATGTCTTTGTCGTCGGCCAGCAGCGATGGGTCGATCGAGACACGCTTGACGTCGTTCTTGCAGGTCATCACGACCTTGACCAGGCCGGCGCCCGACTGGCCTTCCACTTCGATCAGCGCCAGCGATTCCTGGGCTTTTTTCATATTGTCTTGCATAGCCTGGGCTTGTTTCATCAGGCCGGCGAGTTGGTTTTTCATCATGATGGAGTTCTCCGAGTGTTAGATAAAGATGGCGATCAGCCGGCCGCTGCCGCACTAAACTGCGGCGGCACCACGGTGCCCGGGACCACCCAGGCATCCAGTTCGCGGATCATGCTGTTCACAAAAGGATCGTTGGCGACGATGTCCTCGGCAGCGCGCTGGCAGGCGTCGCGGTAGGCCTGCGCCTCGGCGCTGCCGGTGTACCAGACGGCGCCCAGTTCGCTATCGACGCGCACCGTGCGGCCGAAGCGTTCGGTCAGCGCGGTGGTCAGTTTTTCCAGGTTGCCGGGGGTGCGCCAGGTTTCGATCGGCACGCGCAGCGTGAACACGGCGGCGTTGCCTTCAAACGTGCAGCTCACCATCTCGGCTTGCATCGCCAGTTGCTGGGCAGTGCCGCGCAGTGGCAAGGCGGCGGCCACGGCGGGCCAGTTGCCGTCCCAGTTGAGTTCCGGGACTGGCGTGATCACGTAGGCGTACGGCGCCTTGGCGGGCGCCGGCGCGGCGCGGGCTGGCATGGCGATGGCGTGCGGGTCTTCAGGCTGTCCCGCCGATGGCGACGGCGCGTAGGGATGCGATGAAGCTGGCGCGGCAACTGCGCTGTCGTCCGAGAATTCGGTGACCCAGGATGGTACGTCGTCTTCAACGGCTTGCTGCCTGGCCTGCGGGGCGGGCGCGACCTGCTGCGGTGCGGCCACTGGCGGCGCCACGCGGACAGGCGCTTCCAGAACCGCCGCGCCACCATCGGCGGCTGGCGGAATGTCTTCCCACGGTGCGGGACGCGAAAGTGCGGCGGGCGGCGTGTACGACGCAGCAGGTGCTTGCGGCGCGGCACTCGGCGGCGCGGCGACTGGTGCCGCAGGCGCAGCGCCGGACGCGGCTGGCGCGCTTGGCGCAGGGGCGGACGAACGCGCACCGGGGCGGGAGGCGGCGCGTGCAGCCTCCAAAGCTGCGGTAATGGCGGCGCGCGCGGTGCTGATCGGCGCGCCGGAAGCCGGTGCCGGTGCCGGTGCCGGTGCCGGTGCCGGTGCCGGTGCCGCAGCCTGCGGCGCGGGAGCTGGCGCGGCGGCTTGCGGCGCTGGCGATGCGACTCGCGGCGCCGGTGCGGCGGCTTGCGGCGCAGGGGCCGGCGCCGCAGCAGCGGCAGTGCGTGGCGCAGCGGCAGCCGCATCATTGCGCGCCATGGCGGCCGCGCCGGCGATGACCGACGGCGGCACCACGCTGGCGTGATTCGCCTGGACATTGGCGGCCGCGCGGGCCGGCGCTGCACCGGCTCCAGCCGCAGCACGCGCCGACGCCATCGCCGCCTGGCGCGATACCGCCGGCGCCGCAGGCGCTTGTCCCTCTGCCCCGCCTACGCCGGGACGAAAGGCCAACATCCGTAACAAGGTCATCGAGAAGCCGGCATACTCATCCGGCGCCAGGCCCAGCTCGTTGCGGCCATGTACCGCGATCTGATAATACAGCTGCACCTCTTCCGCATCGAACGCAGCGGCTAGACGCACGATATCGGCATACTCCGGCAAGTCGTCCGGCAACGCAGCCGGCACCGTCTGCGCCAGCGCGATCCGGTGCAGCAAGGTGCCCAGATCCTGCAAAGCGCCGTTATAAGACAGGCTGCGCGCCGCCATCTCATCGGCCACCGCCAGCAGATCGGCGCCATCCTGCGCCGCCAGCGCATCGAGCAGACGAATCAGATACGACTGATCCAGCGCCCCCAGCATGCCCTGCACCGCATCCAGCGTGACTTCGCCGGCGGCGTAGGCAATCGCCTGGTCGGTCAGCGACAGCGCATCGCGCATCGAACCGTGGGCGCCGGCCGCCAGCAAGCGCAGCGCCGGCTGTTCAAAGCTAATGCCTTCCTGCCCCAGAATGTTTTCCAGGTGGCCGATGATGTGGCCCGGCGGCATCTGCTTCAGATTGAATTGCAGGCAGCGCGACAGCACCGTCACCGGAATCTTCTGCGGATCGGTGGTCGCCAGAATAAACTTGACGTGTTCCGGCGGCTCTTCCAGCGTCTTCAGCATCGAGTTGAAGGCGTGGTTGGTCAGCATGTGCACCTCATCGATCATATAGACCTTGAAGCGCGCATTGCTCGGCGCGTACACCGCCTGTTCCAGCAGCTGCGCCATCTCGTCCACGCCGCGATTCGACGCCGCATCCATCTCGATGTAATCGACAAAGCGGCCCGCATCGATCGCCGTGCAGGCCTCGCACACGCCGCACGGCGTGGCGGTGATGCCACCATTGCCATCCGGACCGATGCAGTTGAGCGACTTGGCCAGAATCCGCGACAAGGTGGTCTTACCCACGCCGCGGGTGCCGGTGAACAGATAAGCATGGTGCAGCCGGCCGCTATGCAAAGCATGGGTCAGCGCGCGCACCACGTGCTCCTGGCCGACGAGCGTTTCGAAGTTCCGAGGGCGGTATTTACGGGCGAGGACTTGATAGGACATGCTGGGATTTTACCGTAGATAGCTGGATGCCAAAGCGACCATTGTAACAAGTCGAGAACGGATTGAGTAGAATTGAAAAAAGCCATGTGGCCGTGAGACGATCTTGAGCGTCTCAGCACACATGGCTTTTAGTTGAATAAGGAGGCGAGCCTGATCTGCGGCACTTATGGTGAATAGCTGTGGCTGCTTCGTTCCCGACCTGACCAGGTTGGCCATGCCACAATGCGCAGGGGCCCGCCAGACATCATTATACCTTACAGCCCGAGCTCCTGCCAAATTTGATCCACTCGTGTTTTCACGTCGGGCGACATGGTGATCACCGTGCCCCACTCGCGCGTGGTTTCGCCCGGCCACTTGTTGGTGGCGTCGATGCCCATCTTGCTGCCCAGGCCGCTCACCGGCGAGGCGAAGTCGAGGTAATCGATCGGCGTGTTGTCGACCAGCGTAGTGTCACGGGTCGGATCGACGCGGGTCGTGATCGCCCAGATCACCTCGTTCCAGTCGCGGATATTGACGTCCTCGTCCACCACCACAATAAACTTGGTGTACATGAACTGGCGCAGGAAACTCCAGACGCCGAACATCACGCGCTTGGCGTGGCCGGCGTACTGCTTCTTGATCTGCACCACTGCCATGCGGTAGCTGCAGCCTTCGGCCGGCAGGTGGAAATCGGTGATCTCGGTGAACTGCTTTTGCAGCAGCGGGATGAACACCTCGTTCAGCGCCAGGCCCAGCACGGCCGGTTCGTCCGGCGGCTTACCGGTATAGGTCGAGTGATAGATCGGATCGCGGCGCATGGTGATGCGGTCGATGGTGAACACAGGGAACGAGTCCTGCTCATTATAGTAACCGGTGTGGTCGCCATACGGCCCCTCCAGCGCATGCTCGTAACCGGATGGATGATTCTCGTCCGGATAGATATGGCCTTCCAGCACAATCTCGGCCGACGCCGGCACCCGCAGCTCGCTGCCGATGGCCTTGACCAGCTCGGTGCGGCTGCCGCGCAGCAGGCCGGCGAACTGGTATTCGGACAGGCTGTCCGGCACCGGCGTCACCGCACCTAATATAGTAGCGGGATCGGCGCCCAGCGCGACGCAGATCGGATACGGCTTGCCCTTGCTCTGGATGGCGTGCTCGCGGAAGTCCAGCGCGCCGCCGCGATGCGCCAGCCAGCGCATGATGACCTTGTTCGGACCCAGCACCTGCTGGCGATAAATGCCCAGATTCTGGCGCTTCTTATTAGGACCTTTAGTAATTACCAGGCCCCAGGTGATTAAGGGCGCGATGTCGCCCGGCCAGCAGTGCTGGATCGGCAGTTTCGACAAATCGACATCGGCGCCTTCCCAGACGATTTCCTGGCACTTGGCGCCGCGCAGTTCCTTCGGCGCCATGTCCCAGACGGCTTTGACCAGCGAGCCCAGGCCCATCAAGTCCTTGAAATCCTTCGGTGGCTCCGGCTCTTTCAGGCGCGACAGCACATGGCCGATCTTGCGCAGTTCGCTGACGTCGCTGGCGCCCATGCCCAAGGCCACGCGCTTCGGCGTGCCGAACAGATTGGTCAGCACCGGCATGCTGTGGCCGGTCGGATTCTGGAACAGCAACGCTGGTCCACCGGCCCGCAAAACGCGGTCGGAGACCTCGGTCATCTCTAAATGTGGCGAAACAGGGGTCAAAATGGGTGTAAGTTCACCCATTCCTTGCAATTGAGAAATAAAATCTCGCAGATCGGAATATTTCATCGTTTTTTAATATTTTCTTACATTAAAGCGCACTGTTTAAAAATACAGGTCAAGTGGTTGATTTTATTGGTTTTCCACCGAACACAAGGCAAAATTCTAGATTTAAAAGTTATAAAGACGATTGTCGTTAGTATTGACTTGATATAAAACGCCTCATACAATCCACCCTACTTGAAGAGAGACAGGTCTCTGGACCTCATGCGGACTACCTAAGTTGTCGCTCATTCATTCACGGAGTCGGGGCTCCACATGACATTTTAAGGAGTGTTTTCGAAAGGCGTCTGCCTTCCTCCCCGAAAATAGTTGTATTGCATTCTGGTTGACTCCTGCGGGAGAGATCAGCAACAAGCAAGCAATGATGGCGTTCTCGCGCGCTTTTCTACAGCGGCGACGAACGAGATATTTCTGATGCACGGCATTAGCACCTGGTTAGCTGCGTATAACGCTGGCAGGGACCCGCTTTTACGGACATTTCAGGGGAACTATATGATTAATAGCAATACCGGCGCAATTTCGTTTGCCCGTCTGATGGCTCGCCAGCCAGCCGCGTGGTTCTCCACGACGCGCATTTCGGCAAAGGGTGTGCTGACCACCGCCCAACACACGTTGACCGTCGTAGGCGTTACCGCTTTGGTAGTAATGGCAGTACTGTTTGTTCGTCCGGATCTGGCCAAAGCCTTGAGCAATAGCCTGAACCATGCGCCGGAAGTTGAAGCTGTCGCCGTCACCGCGCCGCCGCTGACGGCCCTGATGGAGGCGCCAGCAGCTTCCGCGCCGGCTACCGCCGCCGCACCGCTGACGGCCGAAGAAAAAGCCCTGCTGGGCACGCAGAAGCAGCAACAATGGGTGACCACCTGGCTGTCCAAGCGTTACCGCGTTGCCGGTGATGCCGCCAACATGCTGGTATCGACCGCTTACCTGACGGCCCGTGAGATCAAACTCGATCCGCTGCTGATCCTGGCTGTGATGTCGATCGAATCCGGTCTGAATCCGTTCGCGGAAAGCCCGGTCGGTGCGCAGGGCCTGATGCAAGTGATGTCTAAAGTGCACCATGAGAAGTTCCAGGACATGGGCGGCCTGCAAGCCGCGCTGAACCCGGTAGCC
This sequence comes from Duganella dendranthematis, assembly GCF_012849375.1. Lineage (NCBI taxonomy): Bacteria > Pseudomonadati > Pseudomonadota > Betaproteobacteria > Burkholderiales > Oxalobacteraceae > Duganella > Duganella dendranthematis. Next base: position 4,458,027 of record NZ_CP051684.1, on the reverse strand, counting down.
AATATCCGCGTCGGCGCGTTGATCCTCAAGGATTACGTGACCCGTGGCGGCTCGGTGGAAGCCGGTCTGAAGAGCTACGTCGGCGCGGCAGCGTTCGAAACCGATGATGGTTACGGCAGCAAGGTCATGGCCGAGTACAACCGCCTGAAGCAAGTTTCGGCGGGTAAGAAGGTGCCGACTACCAATCCAGTAATGACTGCCTCGGCTAGCAAACCAGCAGCGCCGGTGGCTGTTGCCGAAAAATCGGTCAACGATACGCAGATCGCTGGTCTGTAAGCGCACCGCGCACAACGAAAAGCCACTCTGGTCGAGTGGCTTTTTTTTCGTTCTCAGCGCGGACAGTTGCTGACGACAACACGCCCGCTATCCCGAAACGGGTCGCGCCCGCCGCTGAAGTTGTTGGATGCCGCCGTGTAGCAGACCTCCCCGCCGCCCGGCAAAATGAATTTGGTGATCCGGCTGCCATCGGCGGCAATCATTTCCACCTGACGCATCGCGCCTCCACGATAAGCTTTGCCCATGGCAGCCGCCAGCGCGGTTTCATCGTTGACCAGCTTGCGGTCGCGCTGTGTGAAGGATTCTTTCAGCACCGCTTTATCCCCCGCCGCAGCCCCTGCAATCGCGCGCTGCTTGAGGTCTAGCTCCGGCTTGACGGGCAGTGCGAACGGATCGGGAGGCGGCACGGCCTGGGTAATGGCTTGCGGCGGCGCGGGCTCCGGATCGGCCACCGGCGGCGTGGTAATTGGCTGGGGCTGCACGGTCGGCGCCTGCGGCGTCGCTCTGGCCGCGCGCGCCACCAAGCGCGACGGCGGCTTGAGCGCCGGCGTCAACGGCTTGCGCTGCGGCGGCGGCGTGATGGGCGCTAATATATAGGTGATGGCCTCACGTGGACCAATAGACGCCGCCAGCGGCCGCTGGGGCGTCTGCCAGCATAAAAACGCCAGCACGTGCACGCCGGCGATCAGCGCCAGCCAGCCACGCCGTTTCCAGCCAGGGGAATGCGGTTCGATGACGACTCCAGAATTATCTAAAAATCAATTCTGTGTGACACGCCCCTGCACGGTCAACCCGCAAATAAAAAAAGCCACTACACGCTACCGTGAGTGGCTTTTAACAATACCAGGGAAGCTTAGCGCTTCTTGTCGGCAGCGACCTCGTCCGGACGCAGGCGCGGCGCCAGCTTGTCCAGTACGCCGTTGACATACTTGTGGCCGTCGATACCGCCGAACGACTTGGTCAGTTCCACCGCTTCGTTAATGACGACGCGGTACGGAATTTCCAGGTTGTTCTTCAGCTCGTAAGCGCCGATCAGCAGCACCGCATGTTCAATCGGCGACAGCTCATTGATGCCACGGTCGACCAGCGGCGCAAACGTCGCGCGCAGCTCGACCGACGAGCCGATGGCGCCGTTCAGCAGCACGGTGAAGTGTTCGGCGTCCGCCTTGTCGAAACCGTGGGCGCCGCGGATGTGGTTGACCACCGTCGAGGCCGACTCATTGTTCAGCAGCCACTGGTACAAGCCTTGCAGCGCGAACTCGCGCGCGCGGTGACGCGGCGTGCGGTTCTTGCTGGGGTTAGCGTGCGTCGTGTTCTCAGTCATATTCTTACCTTCGTGTATTGATGCTATTTATTCGTCGTCGCCTTGATCCTGGTTCAGCTCTTCCAGGGCGATGGTCAGGTTGGCCATCTCGACCGCCACGCGCGCAGCGTCGGCGCCTTTAACGGCCATGCGCACTTCGGCTTGCTCGTCGTTCTCGGTGGTCAGGATCGCGTTGGCGATCGGGATACCGTAGTCTAAGCCGATGCGGGTGATGCCTGCGCCCGATTCATTGGACACCAGCTCGAAGTGGTAGGTTTCGCCACGGATGATGGCGCCCAGCGCGATCAGCGCGTCGAACTGCTGCGACTCCGCCATCTTTTGCAGCACCAGCGGCACTTCCAGCGCGCCCGGCACGGTCACGTGCAGCACGTCTTCGTCCGCCACGCCCAAGTGCTTGAGCTCAGCCAGGCAGGCCGACAGCAGGCCGTGGCAGATGTCTTCGTTAAAACGGGCTTGTACCACGCCGATGCGCAGGTCTTCGCCGTTCAGGTTTGTTTCGTAGCTTCCTACGGTCATGATGGCCTCTTGTATGTTGGTTGATTATTCAGGTTTGGCAACGTAGCCGGTCACTTCCAGATTGAAGCCGGTCATCGACGGCATCTTGCGCGGGCTGGCCAGCAACTGCATCTTGCAGACGCCGACTTCGCGCAGGATTTGCGCGCCGATGCCGTAGCTGCGCAGGTCCATGCTGGCGGCGCGACCTTTCGGGCGCGCTTCCGGCTTGTCCAGCGCATCGAACTGGGCGAAGAACTGCTCGGCGGTTTCCTCGCAGTTCAGCAGCACGATCACGCCGCTGTCGGCCGCCTTCACCGCCGCCAGCGAGGCCGGCAGGTTCCACGAGTGGGTGGTCGCTTCCGATTCCAGCACGTCCAGGATCGACACCGGCTGGTGCACGCGCACCAGCGTTTCTTTGCCCTTCTCGATCTGGCCATGCACCAGCGCCAGGTGGGCCGAGCCGCTCGGCTTGTCGCGGTAAGCGATCATGCGGAACTCGCCTTGCGCGGTTTTCAGCGGACGCTCGCCCACTTTTTCCACCAGCGATTCATTGCGGCTGCGGTAGTGGATCAGGTCGGCGATGGTGCCGATCTTCAGATCGTGTTCCTTGGCAAATTCCAGCAGGTCCGGCAGGCGCGCCATGGTGCCGTCGTCCTTCATGATCTCGCAGATCACCGAGGCGGGCGTCAGGCCGGCCATGGCGGTCAGGTCGCAACCGGCTTCGGTATGGCCTGCGCGCATTAGCACGCCGCCCTTTTGCGCCTTCAGCGGGAAGATATGGCCCGGCTGGACGATATCGGCCGGCTGCGCATCCTTGGCCACGGCCACCTGAATGGTCTTGGCGCGGTCAGCGGCCGAGATGCCGGTGGTCACGCCTTCGGCCGCCTCGATCGAGACGGTGAAGTTGGTGCCGAACGCGGTGCCGTTCTTGGTCGACATCATCGACAGTTCCAGCTGGTTGCAGCGCTCTTCGGTCAGCGTCAGGCACACCAGGCCGCGCGCGTACTTGACCATGAAATTGATGGCTTCCGGCGTGACGAAGTCCGCCGCGAGCACCAGGTCACCTTCGTTTTCCCGGTCTTCCTCATCGACCAGGATCACCATGCGGCCAGCGCGCAATTCGGCGACGATTTCTTCGGTGCTGGAAATTGACATTTTTTATTCCTTCAAGACTGTGCATGAGTATTTCTTAACCCGCTATTTTAAAGGATTTACGCCCGCCCCACCGCAAAAGCCCGCTTTTATCCACCGAACTTGCAAAACTCTTATCGAATTCCGCTAAGATGACTATTGGCAACGACGTGAATCCATTTGCCATGCAATTGCGTATAAGCAATATACAAACAAAAAAGCGCAGCCAGATTATGAAATCGACCATACTCATCCGTGCCTCAACGCTTTTTCTGGCTCTGCTGGCGGGGGCTGCCGCGCAGGCGCAGGACAATCGGCAAATCGCAATGGGCCAGCGCGTCTGGCAACAACGCTGCACCGAGTGCCATACGCTGGACGTCGACGACACCGGCCCGCACCATCGCGGCGTGTTCGGCCGCCGCGCCGGCAGCGTCAAGGGCTACGACTATTCGCGCGCGCTACGCAAGGCTAACCTGGTGTGGGACGAAACCTCGCTCGACCGCTGGCTGACCGATCCGGAAAAATTCCTCCCCGGCCAGAACATGGATTTCCGCGTGCGCAGCAAAGAAGAACGCGCCGCCCTGATCGCCTACCTGAAAAGCCTGTCGGCGCCGGCTGCCGCTAGCCCTGCAGCGGCGCAAAACTAGCATGCAGCGACAAATAGGCCGCGCCGATCACCTTGGCGTCGTCGCCGACCTCGCCGGCCTGTAGCTCGGGGCGCGCGGCGCCGGCCCAGTTATAGCGGCCCAGTTCCTGTTCCACCAGCGCCAGCAGTTGCGCCAGCAAGGCGCGGTCGCAACGGCCATCCACCACCACCCCGTCCAGATCAATCAAACAGGCCGCGCTACAGATGGCGTAGGCGATCGCATTGGCGGCCTCGGCCAGCCAGGCTTGCGTCAGCGGCAACCACGGCTGCTGCAAGGCGCGCTCATCGGCCATGGCGTCCGACGCCAGGGCGGCCGCTTCGTAGCGCTGTTCCAGCGTGACCAGCGAAGCCACGTTCAGCAACTGCGGCGGCGCACCGTCGCGCGCGGCCTGCATCGGCATCGAGCCGACCGCGCCGGAATTGCCATGCACGCCGGCATGCGGCCAGCCGTTGATGACCAGACTGCCGCCCGCCAGCGTATCCACGTAAATGTACAGGTAGCTGGCGAGGCCGCGGCCGCGGCCGACCAGCAATTCGGCCATACAGGCAGCGGCCGTATCCTTGGCCTGACTGACCGGCATCGGCGTCAACGCCTGCACCCGCTGGCCGATGGCCATGCCGCCCCACTCGGCCGCATCGGCAGCCGGCATGCGTAGCAGTTCTTCCCATTCACCAAAATTGCGCGGCGCCGACACGCCGACGCCGCACACGCGCGCCGCCGCTTCGGCCCCCAGTGTGGCCAGCATGCGCGCCAGTTGCTGCTCGATGGCCGGGAATATCAGTCCGGCGTCCGGGCTGGCGTAGGCCAGCTCCCAGCGCTCCAGCACCGTGCCGAGCAGATCCACCAGCACCACCTTCAGCATGCGGCGGCCGATCTGGATGCCGATCGCGTACGCTCCCAACGGATTCAGCGCAATCGGCTGCGACGGCTGGCCCACCTTGCCACGCTGCACCTCCAGCTTGCGCACCAGCTGCTCGTCCAGCAGCCGGTTGATGATGACCGACGCGGTTTGCGTGCTCAGTTCGGTCACGCGCGCCAGCTCGGCCTTGGCCAGGCTGCAGTGGCGGCGGATCTCGTGCAGCATGCGGCGCTCATTGGCGCCGAGCCGGCGTTGTGTTGGGTTCATGGCAAGAAATGGAAGGTTATTTTATTTGTGTAGTATAATTCTCGCTCAATTAATAAATCAAGTTGATTTATTAATTAAATACGAAAGGAGAACCATGCAAATTGATTCCAACCTTCTCGGCTTGATTGCCGCCGCCTGCACCACGCTCGCCTTTGTGCCGCAGGTAATCCTCATCTGGCGCCGCCGCTCGGCGGAAGGCGTCTCGACCGGCATGTACTGCGTCTTCTGCTTCGGTGTCTTCCTGTGGCTGATGTACGGCATCAGCATCAAGGCCTGGCCGATCGCCATCAACAACGGCATCACCCTCGTGCTCGCTTGCGCGGTGCTGATCATGAAATGGAGGTTCCGATGATGAACACCACGCCCCTGTCCAGCGCCACGCTGGACGCGCTGCAACGACACAACCCTGAGCTGGCCCTGCCCGGCTACGACCGCAGCAAGCTGAGCGCCGGCATCGCCCACATCGGCGTCGGCAACTTCCACCGCGTGCATCAGGCCGCCTACATTGACCAATGTCTGCACCTGCCGGGCCATGAAGACTGGGCCATCGTCGGCATCGGTCTGGGCGACAGCGAGCAGGCGCAAGCCAAAGCCGCCGCCTTCGCCCGGCAAGACGGCCTGTACACCGTGACCGAAACCGGCGCCGACGGCAGCGCCAACGCGCGCGTGATCGGCGCCATGATCGACTACCTGCATGCGCCGGCCGATCCGGAAGCAGTGCTGCGCTGCCTGAGCGATCCCGCCATCCGCATCGTCACGCTGACGATCACCGAAGGCGGCTACAACCTCAACGAAGCGACCGGCGAATTCCGCGTGACCGCGCCCGACATCGCCGCCGAACTGGCAGGCGGTGCACCGCGCTCGGCGTTTGCCTACCTGGTCGAATCGCTGCGCCGCCGGCGCGACAACGGCAGCGGCGGCTACACCGTGGTGTCCTGCGACAATCTGCGCCACAACGGCGACACCGCCCGTCTGGCCGTGCTGAGCTACGCGCAAGCGGTGGATGTGGAACTCGCCGACTGGATCGCCACCGAAGTGGCCTTCCCCAACAGCATGGTGGACCGCATCGCGCCCGGCATTCCGGCCGACCAGGCGGACGCGCTGAACAGCGCCAGCGGCGTCAACGACCAGATGCCAGCGCTGGCCGAACCGTACACGCAATGGGTGATCGAAGACCGCTTCAGCGCCGGCCGCCCCGATCTGGCCGCCGTCGGAGTCGAACTGCTGGACGACGTGACCCAGCACGAAGCGATCAAAGGCCGCATGCTGAACGCCTCGCACATGATGCTGGCGTATCCGGGCCTGCTGCTGGGCTACCGCACCGTACCGGAAGCCATAGCCGATGACGACCTGCGCCAGCTGCTGCACAACTTCATGGAACACGACGTCATGCCGCTGCTCGACGAGCCTGAAGGTTTGGTATTGGAGGATTACAAGAACAGCGTGCTGGAGCGCTTTAACAATCCGGCGATTGCCGACCAGCTGACGCGCGTGGCGCACGATGGCGCGGCGAAGATTCCGGTGTTTTATACCGCCACCGTCAAGGGCATGCTGAGCCGAGGCTTCAACTGCCGCCGCGTGGCCTTCCTGCTGGCCTGTTTCCGTTTGTATCTGAATGGACTGGATGCGCGCGGCGACCGCTACGACGTCAACGAACCGCGCCTGAGCAATGCGGACTGGTCGCTGGTGCGCAACGGCCCGCCCTCGGCGATTCTCGACCTGAGCTGCTTCCGCGGCATGAAGTTGACGCAGCACGCCCGCATGGTCACCACCTACAACAGCTTGTGGATGGCGGTCACGCGCAGCGGTGTGCGCGCAACCTTGCAATCGCTGATGAAGTAATTATTTGGTGGCGGCGCCAACCGACACCATGCGCTCGACGTAACGGGCGATCAGGTCGATTTCCAAATTGACCTTGGCGTCGACTTTCAGGTGCTTCAGGGTGGTGACGGCGATGGTGTGCGGGATCAGGTTGATCGAGAACTGGCACACCAGGTCGGCGCCGATGCCGATATCGGTCACGCGGTTGACGGTCAGCGACACGCCATTGACCACGATCGAGCCTTTGTAGGCCAGGAACTTGGCCAGCTCGTGCGGCGATTCGATCACCAGTTCCCACGATTCGCCCACCGGCTCGAACTTGCGCACCACACCCAGACCGTCAACGTGGCCGGACACCAGATGACCGCCCAGGCGCTCGTTCAGCGTCAGCGCTTTTTCCAGGTTGACCTCGGTGGTCGTATCCAGCCCGACAGTCTTGTTCAGGCTTTCGCGCGAGACGTCGACGCGGAAATTGGTGGCGTCCTTCTCCACCACCGTCATGCAGGCGCCGTTGATGGCGATCGAATCGCCCAGGCCGACGTCAGCCAGCGGCAGGCCGCCGGCGTTGATGTCCAGGCGCACGCCTGCGAAAGAGCCGCCTTCCAGCGGTTTGACCGATTCAATTTTGCCGACAGCGGCGACGATACCAGTAAACATAGTTTTTCCTAATGAGTGAAGCGGGCAAGGATACGCAAATCTTCGCCGATCTGCTTAACCTCGTGAAATTTCAACATTTTCTTGTTGGCCAGGTCGGTCAGCGCCGGCAGGGCAAACATGCCTTGCGCGTCGCCGATCAGCGCCGGCGCCAGATACACCAGCAGCTCATCGACGCAGCCTTCGCGGATCAGCGAACCGTTCAACTTGCCGCCGGCTTCGACGTGCAGCTCGTTGATCTGGCGGCGGCCCAGCTCGCGCATCAGTTCGGGCAGATCGACCTTGCCGCTGGCGTTGGGCAGCACGATGACGTCGTGACCGGCGGCGGCCAGCGCGGCTTCCTTCTCCGAATGGCGCACGGCGGCCACGATCCACGTCCCGCCTCCCTCCAATATTTTGGCGGAAAGGTCAATATCAAGCCGGCTATCGACCACGATGCGGCGCGGCTGGCGCGGGGTCTCGACGGCGCGCACGTTCAGTTGCGGATTATCGGCCTTGACGGTGCCGATGCCGGTCAGGATGGCGTCGGCGCGCGCGCGCCAGTGGTGGCCGTCGGCACGCGCTTCCGGACCAGTGATCCACTGGCTGACGCCGTTGTGCAGCGCTGTCATGCCGTCCAGGCTGGCGGCGGTTTTCATGCGCACCCACGGCAGACCGCGCGTCATGCGCGAGAAAAAGCCGATGTTCAGTTCATACGCCTGTTCGGCCAGCAAGCCGACGCTGGTCTCGATGCCATGGGCGGCAAGCTTGGCCAAGCCCTGCCCGGCCACCAGCGGGTTCGGATCTTCCATCGCCGCCACCACGCGGCCGAGGCCGGCACGCACCAGCGCGTCCGAGCATGGCGGAGTGCGGCCGTGGTGATTGCACGGCTCCAGCGTCACGTAGGCAGTGGCGCCGCGCACGTCGTGGCCGCGCGCCTGCGCATCCTTCAGCGCCTGAATTTCGGCGTGGTCGCTGCCGGCCTGTTGCGTGACGCCGGCGCCGATCACTTGGCCGTCGCGCACGATCACGCAACCGATGTGCGGATTCGGCGCGGTGCTGTACAGGCCCTTTGCGGCCCATTCCAGCGCCAGCGTCATGCCTTCAAGATCGTTAAGGATGTTCACATTGTTCCTGCCGAGTTGGGTATCGCGCCATTATAAAGGCTAGTTCAATCGTCGGCTCCGGTGCAGTTGGCAGAGGCGGTGGCGGGATCGCAGACGCGCACGCGGCCCAGCATGTTGATCTTGATATGGCGCGCCTGGTCGCCCTGCGTCAGCGATAGCGTGCCCCAGCGGGCGGCGATGCTGTTGCCGGCGGCACAAGTACGGCCGGTGCCGTTGTAGGCCAGATAGGCCGGGCTATTGCCAGAAGTGAATTTGGAGGTAATGACGATGTCGGTGCGCAGCGGGTCGTGGCGGTAAAGGATTTTTTCCTCCGCGTCTGGCCGGCGGTTGCCGTTTTGGTCGAGGAACACGACCCAGCCGCTTTGCCATTCCTGTTGCAGCGGCGCCATCAGCACCTTGCTGCCGCGCGCCAACGCTTGCGTGCGGGTCAGGTCGATGGCAGCCAGCAAGTCGTTGACGGCTGCTTGCAGGCGCAGGCGTTGCAGCGACTGGTGGAATGACGGCGCCGCAGCGCCGAGCAGCACGCTGGCGATGACCAACATGATCAGCAACTCGATCAGCGTGAGGCCGGCATGTTTCATAGCCAGCATCCGGAGGCCGGGCCGCTGGCGAGGCGCAGGCCGTTGCTGGTCAACATCAGCGTCTGGCAGTCGTCGTCGCGAAAGTGCGCATCGACTGCGCGGGTGCCGGGCGTGGCGACGATTTGCACGCATTCCCGGATGGTCTCGCCGTTGCAGGCCTTGCCTTCGATTTCGTAGGCGCTGCTTTGTGGCTTGGCACCGCTCCACCACTGGAAAAGTCGGGCCTCCGGTTCGCTGCTGCTGGCCGAGAATGCGATGTAGGTGTTGTTCTGCGAATGAAAGCGCTCTTGCTGCATCATCAGCTTGAGCAACGCCGATTGCGCTTCGCCGCGCTTGGTTCGGATGATGTGCTGCTGATACGCCGGCATGGCCTGGGCTGCCAGCACGGCCAGGATCACCAGCACCACCAGCAATTCGATCAGGCTGAAGCCGTTGGCTTTCATTTCGCGGCCTCGTGCAATTCGTGCCAATTACTGATTTCGCGCCAGCTCAACCGCCCCGTGCGGCGCGTGCTTTTGACGCTGCCAATCGGCGCCACCTGCCCTGCTCCCGCGACCTGCACCAGCGCTGACTTCTTTGTTTGCAGAAGGCGTCCCGTGGCATCGCGCGGCCCCGCCATCGCTGATTGCGGAAGCAACAGCGGCAGCGGCGTGTACTCGGGCAGCATCAGGCCGACAATCGCATCGTTGTTTGGCAAGATGGCGGTGAAGCGGCCGTCATCCGGCAGTCCGGTCACTGCGCTCAGCGCGTAGCTGCGGCTGCGCGTGGCCGCGCACATATCAGCGCCGGGCAACACAGTGTTGAACAGCACCGCGCCGTCGGTTAGCACGCCGGCATTGATACTGCGCTCGTTGGTCTGCACAAAGTCGACGTACCAGCCCTTGCTCTGCGCATCCATGAGGGCGCCGCTGATGCTGAGCAATGCGCCGCTCCCGTCGAGGAAACGCGGCGTCAGTTGCTTGCGGCCAGTAATCACTTCCTGCGGCGTCTGCAGGCTGTCGATGATGCCGTAGTACGATTGCGTGACAGGCGACGCGCTGCGGTCGGCTTTTTCTATCAGCCTCCCGGTGCCGAACAGGATGACATAGCCGCGCACCTTGGCGTAGGCCAGCAAAGGCTGCTCAGTGATCGGTTGGCGCTGGCCCTGCGCGTCACGCGCCACGAACAGCGGTTTCCCGATGGCGTCGGGCCACGGTGCCTTGCCGCTGAAATCGAAACGCCACAGGTTGCCCTGCTGATCACCGGCGTAGGCGTACAACAAGGCGCCCTCGCTGTCTTTCAGCAGCACCGGCGCGCTGAGTGCGCTGGCGAGCGTGGTAACGCGGTAGTAGTTGGTGTTGAGCTTCCAGCCCTGGTCGCGGGGTTTGTCGAGGGCCAGCAGAAACAGCGCGCCGTCGCCATCGTTGTTGATGCCGCTGGCGACGATGGCGAAGTAACGCAACCCGCCGGCTTGCACGCGCACTTGTGCGATCTGCGGCATGGTGATGACGTTGCCCATTAAGACATCGTCGCGGTCGGTAAATTCCCACAGCGCGCCGAGGCCGGCGGCGAAGTGTGTTGGGTCCGTGACGTCCAGCGCGAATACGCCGTGAGCGCCGCCGCCCATGGCGGAGATGAGTATGGTTTTTTGTTTGCCGTTGATGCTGACTTGGCCGGTACTTGCCGGGCCGTCAACGTAAGCGCGGTGGACGTAGGTGGGTTTGGTCAGGTGGTGCAGTTGGGCGACCAGCACGTCCGGCACATAGGCGAAGAGTTCGATGCCGGTGATGGCGTCGAAAGCGTGCAGCATGCCGTCGTTGGCGCCGAGGTAGACCGCTTCGCGGTGGTCGATGGCGCCGACGTAGACGGCTGTGCTATGGACTGCGTCGCCGAGAATGCTGGTGCGTTGGCGGAATGGTTTGCCTTCCAGTGTGCGGTCGCCGCGCAGGTAATTGAGGCGTTGTTCGCCGGCGTTGTCGGACTGATTGAGCGCGGCTTGCTGTTCGGCCGAGAGCGTCTGCCAGGTGAAGGGCGTCATGGTCAGCACGCCGTTGGGCTGAATGATGGCGGTGTAGATGTTGCGCTGTTCCGGCGTCGGCGTTGGCGGCTGCCCGGTGCTGCCGGTGAGAATGGCGCCAGCGTCCCAAGCCAGCACAGATTCCCCACCGCTGCCCGCCGCACCAGCCGGCAAGATGTAACGCGAGAAATGGCCGCTCCAGTCGCCAATGTCCATCGTGGACTGATACAGGTCGCCAGCGCTGGGCGGCGACGGTGGCGAGGCCGACACAGACGCCGCAGCCGGCCGCAGCAACATCGGCCCGTTTGCCGTCCCGCCCACCACCTTGCCTGGCTTGCACGCCGCCGCCAGCGGCTGGCTGTCGATATCCACCGCCGGCGCGGCGTGCGCTGGCGCGCCGACGCACTTCGCCAAGACGAGCAACAAAACCATCCAGCACCGTCGCCAGGGCGTCGCTCGTGACAACTGTCGACCGTGTGATCCTCTTGGACCTCGCTGGCCTTGCCCGCCTTGCCCCATCCGCATCAATTTGCTCATGGCTTCTCCTCTGGCTTGCTGAATACGCTTTGCAAAACCACATCCGTCCCCGGCTTGGCGCCGAAGCCAATGGCGGTGACGCGGTAGCAGTACTGCGGCCTGGCACTCGCCGACGCGTCATCACCCGGCTGATGGCACTCCATCCGCTCAATCAGATAGCGCGGCTTCTTGAACGGCAGAAAGCCTTCACCAGTCGGCAGGGCCGCTGCCGTGTACGCACCATGCGTCACCGTGCATGCACCATCGTCCGCGACGCCGGACAGATCCACCACCTGCCAAACCGCCTTCTCCCCAGCCGCCGCCCGCAACCGCAAGCCGACGCCACCCGCCCCGCACGTCGCGCCAAACGCATCCTCGCCCTCAAACGCCGCCCGCCGCGAAGGATCGTTGCTAGCCCGAATATCCCGCTCCGCATCTGCCAAGGCATCCTCCGCCGTCAGAAACGCCACATCCCGATCGCGCTCGGCGCGCGCCGCCTTCTCACCCTGCAAACACAACTGCGCCGCCGACACGCCTAACAGCAGCACCATGATCAGCAGCACCAGGCTGACCAGCAACACAATCCCCCGTTGCTTGCGCATGATTCAGCCATCCCGATTTCGCAACGCCACCGTGGTGCTGAAAATGCGACGAGGCCGCAAGCGCTGCGCCTGCGGCAAATCCCCTTCCATTACCCGCGCACCGATATCGTCTGGATGCGCATCGGCATACGCCGAGCCAAACAGATCAAAGGTCGCGCTCACCGTATCGAGTCGCGTGTTGCCCTCGCCGTGTAGCAGCAAGGCGAGCTTGATGGTGCACACGCGTTTCCAACCCGAAGCTGCAGTCACGGCGGTCGCATTGAGGTAGAGATTGGGTACGCCGTCCATCGGCGCATCGGTATCGACGCCATACAGCACCTGGAACGAATCAACGCCGCGCACCACCGCATCCGCGCCCCAACCGGACGCGCTGCGGTATTTGCAGCGCAACTCAGGCTCGCCGTCGGCATCCACGCCCACATAGAAAATGCTCCAGCCGCGCGTATCGCCGGCCACGCCAAAGCCGCCGCAGTTGACGCTGGAACCGTCGCCACTCGCGCCATCGCCGGAGCCGCTGAAGCGCAACGCCAGCACGTCGCTGCCCGCGACTACCGATGGAAGCGGCGCGCCGATGCCCTCGCTGTTGCGGGTAATGGTGGCGGCGTCCAGGCCGTCCACGGAGGCGGACATTGCAGGATCAAGTTCCGGCGGCGCACCATCGCGATCCCAGTTGACGTAAGCGCCCTGCCGTATCGCCTGCGCCATCACCTGCAAGGCGTAACGGCCGCCATCGTTGAGCCACATGGTGTCGCTGTGGTTGCGATAATTGCTGCCGGCCGCCACCAGCAGACCGCTCGCCAGCAGGGTCACCAGCAAGCCCAGCGCAACCGCGATCAGGAATTCGACCATGCCCCAGCCGCCACAGGATGTCGTCTTCATGGTGACGCTCCCACCACCAGCGCAACGCTGGGCACGTATTCCCCGGCGGCTGTCTTGTCCTGCGTGCCATCCGGTCGCTTGCCACGCCAGCCGACCTTGACCACGGTGGGCGCTGCAACGCCGCCGCTACATGACCAGTGCAGCTTGCCGCCGCTCCACAAGCCGGCATCGCGGCAGACAACGACGCGGCCGGCGGGCAAGTGCGATCGCATTTGCGACTTGGCTTCGTACAGGTCGGCTAGCGCCAACTGCTGCGCCGAGCAAGCTCCGGCGCCAGCACCGGCGTAACAAAGCGCAGCTGGCGCACCAGGCGCTGGCTCTACAAAAGCATCGTAATCAAAGGTGAGATAGGTATCGTGCTGCGCGGGATTGGCGCGCATGCGTTCGGCCAGCGCGGTGGCCATCTGGGTCGCCTGCGACAGCAGCACCGACTGCTGCCGCGCCCGCAACGCAGCCAGCTGCAACGCCACGCCGCCGAGAATGCCCAAGGCAAGCACCAGCATGGCGATCAGGATTTCCAGCAGCGTAAAGCCACGGGCGCGCACGGCACACCTCCGCAAGTCGCAAAGACTATGTCAGAAGGTAGCAGCGCGAATTGATGAGAATATGAGGTGTATCAAACGTGCGCCAGCGGTGGCACGCAACCGCCGGGCTATTTACGCGCAGGCTTGCCGACTTCGGCAATGGCGTTCTGGAATTCGGCCAGATCTTCAAAGTTTTTATACACGGAGGCAAAGCGGATGTACGCCACGTTATCGAGACGCTGCAACTCCTGCATCACCAGCTCGCCGATGTAGCCGGTTTCCACTTCGCGCTGGCCGCTGGTCAGCAGCTTTTCTTCGATTGAAGCAATTGCAGCATCTACCGCCGGCGCCGCCACGGGACGCTTGCGTAAGGCCAACTCCAGGCTGCCGCGCAACTTGGCTGCTGCGTACTCGGTACGGCTGCCGTTCTTCTTGACCACATACGGCATCACCAGTTCGATACGCTCATACGTGGTAAATCGTTTATCACATTTGCCGCAGCGCCGCCGCCGGCGAATAGAATCCCCCTCCTCCGATACGCGGGTATCGAGGACTTGGGTATCTTCATGCTGGCAGAACGGACATTTCATAGTGGCGCTTTGGTCAAGTGACGCCGGCGCTGGCCGGCGTCACGGTACTGCAATTACTTGGCGTAGACAGGGAACTTGTCAGCCAGAACCTTCACCGCCGCTTTAACGCGCTCGATGGTGGCCGCGTCGTGCGGGTTATCCAGCACGTCTGCGATCAGGTTGCCGACTTGTTCCGCTTCCGCTTCCTTGAAGCCGCGGGTGGTCATCGCTGGCGAACCCAGACGTACGCCCGAAGTCACGAATGGCTTCTGCGGATCGTTAGGAATGCCGTTCTTGTTGGTGGTGATGTGGGCCGAACCCAGGATCGCTTCCGCTTCCTTGCCGGTCAGGTTTTTCGGACGCAGGTCCACCAGCATCACGTGCGACTCGGTGCCGCCCGACACAATGCGCAGGCCGCGCTTGATCAGGGTCTTGGCCAGCACGTCGGCGTTTTTCACCACTTGCTGCTGGTACTCTTTGAACGCAGGCTGCAGCGCTTCCTGGAACGCCACCGCTTTACCGGCGATCACGTGCATCAGCGGGCCGCCCTGGATGCCAGGGAAGATGGCCGAGTTGATGGCTTTCTCGTGTTCAGCCTTCATCAGGATGATGCCGCCGCGTGGGCCGCGCAGCGATTTGTGCGTGGTCGAGGTGACGAAGTCGGCGTGTGGCACCGGGTTAGGATACAGACCAGCAGCGATCAGGCCGGCGTAGTGCGCCATGTCGACCATGAAGTATGCGCCAACGGCTTTGGCAACGGCGGCGAAGCGCTCGAAGTCGATCTTTTTCGAGAACGCCGAGGCGCCGGCGATGATCAGCTTAGGCTTGTGCTCCTTGGCCAGCGCTTCCATCGCGTCGTAGTCGATGTCTTCGGCGGCGGTCAGGCCGTAGGAGACGACGTTGAACCATTTGCCGGACATATTGAGCGGCATGCCGTGGGTCAGGTGACCGCCTTCGGCCAGCGACATACCCATGATGGTGTCGCCCGGCTTCAGCACGGCGAAGAACACGCCCTGGTTGGCTTGCGAACCCGAGTTAGGCTGGACGTTGGCCGCTTCCGCGCCAAACAGTTTCTTCACGCGGTCAATGGCCAGTTGCTCGACCACGTCGACGTACTCACAGCCACCGTAGTAGCGCTTGCCCGGATAGCCTTCGGCGTATTTATTGGTCAGTTGCGAACCTTGCGCTTCCATCACGGCTGGCGAGGTGTAATTTTCTGAAGCGATCAGTTCAATGTGATCGTGCTGACGGGTGTTTTCGTTTTGAATTGCGCCGAACAACTCTGGGTCTACGCTGGCGAGGGTATGATCTTTTGCGAACATGAAAAAACTCCAATCGAATGAGTAACTTGTTACTGGCAGTTGGATCGAAAGAGAGAAGCCATAGCGGACCGGCAGCCTCTTCGTGCTTTCCATCGAGGGCTGCCCAGGCGAACGGCTGTTGAAATCTCACGTTTCCCGGTGGATGCCCACCTTTCGCCGATTGACCAAAACGCACCATTATGAGGCGGTTTTGAGGATCATTCCAGCTTTTCGCCAGTTACGTGAGACGTAATGGAACCCAAATTGTATTTGATGCGCCAGATTTGAGCAAGAATATGTATTGCATTAAAGGCAATTCAGCGGTAGGCCGCATTTGCGGCTACAATTTTGTCCACCTCTTCACTCACCCCAAGGACAGATCATGATCGTCTTCATCACCGGCGCCACCGCCGGCTTCGGCGCCGCCATGGCGCGCATCTTCGCCAGCAACGGTCACAAGGTTCTGATCAGCGGCCGCCGCGAAGACCGCCTGCAGGCGCTGTCGGCCGAGCTGGGCGACGCCGTCCGACCGATCGTGCTGGACGTGACCGACAAGGCCTCGATCCAGGCCGCGCTCGACGGCCTGCCGGCCGAGTGGCGCGACATCGACGTGCTGGTCAACAATGCCGGCCTGGCGCTGGGTGTGACGCCGGCGCAGACTTCGTCGCTGGAAGACTGGGACACCATGATCGCCACCAACGTCAGCGGCCTGGTCGCCATGACCCGCGCCATTCTGCCCGGCATGGTCGCGCGTAACAGCGGCACCATCATCAACATCGGCTCGATCGCCGGCTCGACACCCTACCCTGGCGGTAACGTATATGGCGCCACCAAGGCGTTTGTCAACCAGTTCACGCAAAACCTGCGCGCCGACCTGGCCGGTACCAACGTGCGCACCACCAACCTGGCGCCGGGCCTGTGCGGCGGCACCGAGTTCTCCAACGTGCGCCTGAAGGATGACGCGGCGGCCGCCAAGGTCTACGAAGGCACCACCCCGCTGAATGCCGAAGACATCGCCAACACGGCGTACTGGATTGCCACCCTCCCTCCGCATGTCAACATCAACCGGATTGACATGATGCCAACTTGCCAGGGCTACGGCCCGCTGAACGTCAAGCGCAGCTAACCCGCACGACGACTCCGGGGTCTGACCCCGTACGGGGTCAGACCCCGCCCCAACTCGCCGTGCGGGGTAGCATGCACCGCACGGCCCTTTGCTTAAGAGAGGCTTAGTCAGCGCTTCCATTATGAAATAATTGGTAAAGGGTTGTTACAATACTTGGCAAGTTGCAAGTAAATCGCTTTACTGTCGTCCAGGCACCGTTGCGCGCCAGTTGATAAAGTTCAACCAAAACAACAATATCGCGTAAAATGTTGCTCACTAATAAAAGTCCAAACAACATGCCAGCAGATTTCATCTGGAACGTCCGGGTCTATTACGAAGACACCGACGCCGGCGGTATCGTCTATTACGCAAACTACCTCAAGTTCTTCGAGCGCGCCCGCACCGAGTGGCTGCGCGCCCTCGATGTGAACCAGCACACACTGCTGGCGGAACACGATACCTTGTTCGTCGTCAAAAGCGTCAGCGCGGAGTATCATGCGCCTGCAAAGCTGGATGATGAACTAAAATTAACAGTTAGCATCGAAAAACTCGGCCGCGCCTCCATCGTCTTCCTGCAGGAAGCCTGGTGCGGCCAACAGTTGCTGAACACGGCGCGGGTCAAGGTGGGCTGCGTCGATTCCGCCCTGCGTCCGCGCGCCGTTCCGGCGGCCGTTGCCGACAAAATGCGCCAAACCAGTATCACCACCCAAACCGACTGATAAACAATGAACGTCACTCAAGACCTTTCTTTCCTGTCCCTCATCACCAATGCGCACCTGATCGTGCAATTGATCATGGCGCTGCTGTTCGTCATTTCGCTGACCAGCTGGACCTATATCTTCGGCAAACTGTTCGCCATCAAGTCGGCGCGCCGCCTGACGGTGGAATTTGAAAAAACCTTCTGGGCCGGCGGCAACCTGCACGCGCTGTACCAGAACGCCGGCAAGGACCGCGCCAACAGCGGCCCGCTGGCGCGCATCTTCGAAGCCGGCATGGGCGAGTTCATCAAGTCCAAGGCGACTTACACTGCCAGCCGCGAAACCATGGACACCGGCGCCATCCTCGACAGCGCCCGCCGCGCCATGAAGGCCGCCTTCCAGCGCGAAATGGATGCGCTGGAATCGCACCTCGCCTTCCTGGCCTCGGTCGGTTCGGTGTCGCCTTACATCGGCTTGCTGGGTACTGTATGGGGCATCATGAACGCCTTCCGCGGCCTGGCCAACGTGCAGCAAGCAACCCTGGCCGCCGTCGCGCCCGGCATTGCCGAAGCGCTGATCGCCACCGCCATCGGCCTGTTCGCGGCGATTCCGGCGTTTGTCGCCTACAACCGTTTCTCGTACGACGTGGACCGCCTGGCGATCCGCTTTGAGAGCTTTGTGGAAGAGTTCTCCAACATCCTGCAACGTCAATCGCGTTAATCATCATGGGCTCCTCTTCCTCCGGCGGCATGCGCAGCGGCCGCACGCGCAAGCTGAAATCCGAAATCAACGTCGTGCCGTACATCGACGTGATGCTGGTGCTGCTGATTATCTTCATGGTGATGCCGTCGGCCAACGACCCGAGCGTGGTCGACCTGCCGAAGGCGGAAAAATCCACCAAGCCGCCAAGCGACTACGTGCAGATCGTCATCAAGCCCAATGGCGCGCTGTCGATCGGCGTCAAGGGCAAGGATGAAGACGCACCGGAAACCGCACCGAACCGCGACGCGCTGGTCAAGAAACTGCGCACCATCCACAACGACCATCCCGACTACCCGGTGCTGATTGCCGGCGACAAGGAAAGCAAGTACGACGACGTGATCCAGCTGATCTCGGAAGCGAAGAAGATGGGCATTAACCGGGTGGGCTTGTCCACCAAGTAAAACACAGTGCAAACGATGAAACCCGCAACCGCCGACGGTCCGTACAAGGTTCCGCGACAACACAATGGCCTCCGCTCCGGTCTGATGGCCGTGGCGATGCACGCCGTGTTGCTGATGTTCCTGTGGGTGGGCGTCAGCTGGCAGAACAATGAACCGACCGAAGTCCAGGCCGAAATCTGGGACATGAAGGTGCAGGACGCCGCGCCGCCGGCGCCGACGCCGGAACCCAAGCCCGCGCCGGAACCTGAGCCGGAGCCGGAACCGGTCAAGGCGCCGCCACCGCAACCGGTGCAGGCGCCACCGGTGCCCAAGGAAGATCCGGAAATCGCGCTGGAACGCCTGAAGGCCAAGAAAAAAGAAGAAGACCGTCAGGAGAAACTGGAACAGGCACGCCTGAAGAAAGAAGCCGACGAGAAACTGGCCAAGCTGGAAGCCAAGAAAAAGGCCGATCAGAAAGCCAAGGAAGAGAAGGAAAAGGCCGAGCAGGAAGAGAAGGACAAAGCCCTAGCCGCCGAGAAAGAAAAAGACAAGAAAAAAGCCGCCGCCGAGAAACTGGCCAAGGAAAAAGCCGAGAAGGCCGACAAAGCCGCCAAGGACAAAGCCTTCGCCGCCGAGATGAGCCGCATTACCGGTTCCGCCGCCAAAGGCACCACCGGCACGGCCGCGCAATCGACCGGCGGCAAGGTTGACGGCGGCTATGCATCGAAAATCCGGGCCAAGATCAAGAGCAATCTGGTCTACGGCTCGCAGGATGACAGCCTGGCCGCCAGCTACACGATTACCCAGCTGCCGACCGGGGAAATCATTGGTATCCGCAAGGTAAAAAGCAGCGGTTCGTCCGCCTACGACAGCGCGATTGAGAACGCGATTAGCAAATCGTCACCACTCCCAACAAAAAATGATGGTACGGTAGAGCGCGAAATTACCCTGGACTTCAAGCTGAAGGAAATGCACTGATATGAAAAAACTGAATATGCTCTACACCGGCCTGGTCATCGCCGCCACCATGGGCAGCGCACATGCCCAGATGCGGATCGAGATTTCCGGCGTCGGCAGCAACCAGATCCCGGTGGCGGTGGCCGGCTTCGCCAATGAAGGCGTGTCGCCACAGAAGATCTCCGAAATCATCAAGGCCGACCTGGAACGCAGCGGCGCCTTCAAGATCATCGACGCCGGCGTCATCAACGACGTCAACAACATCGACTACAGCGGCTGGAAAGCCAAAGGCGCCGATGCGCTGGTGGTCGGCACCGTCGACGCCCTGGCCGATGGCCGCTACGACGTCCGTTACAAGCTGCTCGACAACGTCAAGCAGACCAAGATTTCCAACCTGGACAAGGCCGTGACCGCCCAGTTCACCCGCCTGTCGGCCCACCTAATCGCCGACGACGTGTACTTTAAGCTGACCGGCATCCGCGGCGCGTTCTCGACCCGCATCGCCTACGTCAAGCAGGAAGGCCGCACCTACCAGCTGATGGTGGCCGACGCCGACGGCGAAAACGAACAGCTGGCGCTGCGCTCGAACGAGCCGATCATCTCGCCATCGTGGTCGCCGGACGGCACCAAGGTTGCCTACGTCTCGTTTGAACAGAAAAAACCGGTGGTCTACGTGCAGAACCTGATCACCCGCGCGCGCACCGTGGTGGCCAACGAAAAAGGCAGCAACTCGGCGCCGGCCTGGGCCCCGAGCGGCAACAAGCTGGCGGTGGCGCTGTCGAAAGACGGCCATACGCAGATCTACACCGTCAACGCCGACGGCAGCAACCTGCGCCGCGCCTCCAACAGCCCCGGCATCGACACCGAACCGCAATGGTCGGCCGACGGCAACAGCATCTACTTCACCAGCGACCGCAGCGGCGGCCCGCAAATCTACCGCATGAACCCGGACGGCGGCGACGCCAAGCGCGTCACCTTCGGCGGCGCCTACAACATCAGCCCGCGCATCTCGGCCGACGGCAAAACGCTGGCCTACATCTCGCGCCGCGACAACAACTTCCAGCTGTACGTGCTGGACCTGGCCAGCAGCCAGGAGTTGCGCCTGTCCGACACCACCAACGACGAATCGCCGAGCTTTGCGCCGAACGGCAAATACATCATGTACGCCACCCAGGCAGGCAGCCGCAAATCGCTGGCCGTGGTCTCGGTCGACGGTCGTGTCAAGCAACGCCTGACCACTCAGGCGGGCAATATCAAGGAGCCCACCTGGGGTCCGTTCATGCAGTAATTTTGTGTCACTACTAGGAGAATGATTATGCGTAAACTCAGCAGCTTAGCCTTTGCCATCACCACCGCCGCCATCCTCGCCGCTTGCTCGTCGACCCCGGTGAAAGAAACCGCACCAGTACCAGTGGTGGAGCGTCCAGTCGACAAAGCCGTCCAGCCGCAAGCCGACACCCGTACCGTGGCGCCAGTGGAAACCAAATCGCTGGATCCGCTGGATGATCCAAAAGGCGTGCTGGCCAACCGTAGCGTCTACTTCGACTTCGACAGCTTCGTGGTGCGCGCCGACGGCAAGCCAGTGGTGGAAAACCACTCGGCCTACCTGGTCAAAAACAAAGCCCGCTCGATCCTGATCCAAGGTAACACCGATGAACGCGGTGGCTCCGAGTACAACCTGGCGCTGGGCCAGAAACGTGCGGAAGCCGTGCGCAAGTCGATGGCCACCCTGGGCGTGCCGGAATCGCAGATCGAAGCCGTCTCGCTGGGCAAGGAAAAACCAAAGGCCGAAGGCCACAACGAAGAGGCATGGGCACAGAACCGTCGTGCTGACATCGTCTACAAGTAATCAAAAGCACTACCCTTTTGCCGGGTCACAGGCATAATACGGGGCGGCGCGCGGATTCAACCGCGCCCGCCCCGTTTCCATTTAGATTAGTGTGAAAGCGCCCGACATGAAGAAACTGACCCAAACCGGCCTCCGCGCCGCCCTGCTGGCCGCGACCATCTGGCTGCCGCTGCAAGCCCATGCCGGCCTGTTCGACGACGACGAAGCCCGCAAAGCGCTGCTCGACCTGCGCGCCAAGGTCGAAGCGATGCGCAGCGACCTCAACACCCGCCTCGACACCAAGTCCGACAAGTCCAGCACGCTGGATCTGGTGACCCAGAACGAGCAGCTGCAACAGCAAATCGCCCAACTGCGCGGCCAGATCGAAGTGCTGGCCAACGACATCGCCAACGCCCAGAAACGCCAGAAAGACTTCTACGTCGACCTCGACAGCCGCCTGCGCAAGCTGGAACCGCGCGAAGTGACCATCGACGGCAAGACCGCGCAAGTCGATCCGGGCGAACAGCGTTCGTACGACGCCGCCACCAAACTGTTCACCGGCGGCGACTACAAGGCGGCCGCCACCGCGCTGCAAGAATTCGTCCAGCGCTACCCAGGCTCCAGCTACGCGCCGAACGCGCAGTACTGGCTGGGCAACTCCTACTTCGCCCAGCGCGACTGCAAGAGCGCCATCACGGCCCAGCTGGTGGTGCTGAAGAACTACCCGGATAGCCCAAAAGCGCCGGACGCCATGCTCAACATCGCCAGCTGCCAGACCGAGCTGAAAGACAAGGCCGCCAAGAAGACGCTGCAAGACCTGATCAAGCAGTATCCGGACTCGACGGCGGCGGAGACGGCTAAACAACGTCTCGGCGCCAAATAATTACCTCTGGGTATTTGACAGCTGGGTGACAGATCCTCTATAATCTCGCTTCTTTCGGGGGTCGTTAGCTCAGCTGGTAGAGCAGCGGACTTTTAATCCGTTGGTCGCAGGTTCGAATCCCGCACGGCCTACCATTCCGAAAGTACCTAGGTGAGATACCTATGGGTCGTTAGCTCAGCTGGTAGAGCAGCGGACTTTTAATCCGTTGGTCGCAGGTTCGAATCCCGCACGGCCTACCAAGATTCTCAAGCGAAAACGCCAACCTTCACGGGTTGGCGTTTTTGTTTTCTGGTCCATTTCTGGTCCACTCCCTCAGCCTCTAACAAGCTAGCAAGCCGTTTTACGTCGTATGGCAGTGTTCAGACTTTATCCCAAGACCAGCTTCGGGCCAGCATCAACTCCTCGTGATACCGTTATCTAGTTAGAGCTTGCATGTTTACGGCATCCTCAAAACTAAATCCAAGCATCCTACCTATCAGCAAGTACCGGAAATCATCGGTCTTGGAACGCGCCTCGACAACTCTTTCCGCAAGATCTGCACCCGAGACCACCCCTATGGCGAGAAGAATGCTGTTTCGAATATCCGGATCGACCGCCTTAAGAAATATTGGAGACCGTCGCGACTCGGACGTATACACCACGGTACGGGGTCGCCAGAAGCTGCCGTAAAAATTAGTTTCAGTGCGCCCCTTCATTTGAGCCACTCCAAACAACCCCAGGAACATATCGGCTTGAACGAGTTCATTGAACGGGGTATGTTCCGGCGAACATCTCTCCCTTAGCATGTCTGCCGTTAAACATGCCCTGTTGAGGCGTAATCGATTGTTTCGGTGTTCATCCATCGATGAAAGGTATGAATCGAACGCAATGATATTCTCGGTTTTTGGCCCACTATGATCGGTTCGGACAAGAAATGGGTATTTCAGCCAATGCCGGAGCATCTGCCAGCGCTCGTGCCGTAAGAGCCCGGCGGTCACTATAAGCGCGGCTTCAAGAGCAAAGAAGCGGTAGAGGTCAGACCATCCCTCTACGTATGTTCCGTTCTCAATCGGAGGGCCGAAAAGCTGGCCAAGTTGCTCCAGCAAATAAATGCACTGTTTAAGCGCCTTAGGTTCATCACCCAAAAATGAAGCCAGCGCTTCGACATATTCAGAAAACTGATCCCGCAAGCCTTTGGTTTGCAAAATCGCCTGATAGATTTCCTCATCATATCCAGTTTTGCCTTCAGGCGTGACATATCGCTGCTTAATCTCAGCCAGCATGCTTCGTACGAAGAGGTTCTCCAAACCTTCGCGATTTGATTTGCCATCGCGTATCGCTCTCAATGCCCCGGTAGTTCCTTTGCCGTGGGCAGACCACCGCTGTCAGACTTGAGGAACGCTGGCACCTCTCCCAGCTTCGGCTCTGGATGTATAGGTTGGTCGTAAATCAGACGAAGCAATTCATCCAAACCGTCGCCCCATTTCTCATCAGACGATAGGTCCACATAGATCCGGCCTTTCATGAAGACTGGTAAAAACTCCCTGCCCTCATCATCTCGCTCGGCCACGACTGGAATGAATTTGGTTTGAGCTACTTTGGAGTAGAGCTCAGATGAAATAATTTGACTTTCAGTCCCTACACCGCCAGCACGACTATCCGCTTTTTCTTTATATTTCTGATCACAAATTACCAAGACTTTTACCACACTGGCATCTGTAACCATTGATTCCATGAAAACATATTTGTCCTGACCCGGCTTAAGCCTCCACTTGTCCAAAATTGCATCGACACCGTGAGTGCGTAAAGCCGTGGCAAGCTCAATCACGAATTGCTCATGCTCCACTCCAGACCAACTGTAAGAGATAAAAACCTTTGGCGGTTCCTTTACTGCATTCATATCGTTTGGTTGCCCTATATGCAATATTATGACGAAGTGGATGATCACAGAGAATATCTTGCGCTACCTACCCTACAGAGTCCAGGCATCTCCCTAGCCGCAAGCCATCAGGAGCGGGATGCCAGATAGTCACAGCACTGCTTTAGAAGGGAGCACGCGAACTCCTTATCGCTGGGGCTCAAGGCGGCAAGCCATGAGGAGATAGCCTCAGCCTCGTCGGTAGGTCGGCGCTGCTCCTCTGCCAATAATTCGCTGGTCGTAGTGTGCAGCAGAGAGGACAGCCGCTCTAACGTCACGAGCGACGGCAAGTGCCTCCCCCGTTCGAAACGTGAGAGCGTTTCAGTATCCACCCCAAGCCGTTCTGCGACCTGGGCCTGCGTGAGCCCAAGCGCACGCCGACGCGCTGCGATGTTCTTTGACAACTTAGCCGCCAAGTCATCCATCTCGGGAGGCGTCGATGATCCTAACTGTTTGCTATTAACCATAAATGTTGAGCCGTGAGTCAACACTTATTGTTGTTCGCCAGTCTCTTTTGTGACAGAATCTAAAACGTTGAGTCACCACTCGACGTTTTACACCGACAGCAAAGGACATTGACCATGCAAACTACAACCACCACCCGCAGCCAGGCTAGCAATATGGCCGCATACGAGGCGAACGCACACCGCGCCTACACCGGCACCATCTACACGCCGAAACGCGCCAGTATCTTATTGGCTGCTCAAAGACGCCAAATGCAAGAAGCTCGGCAAACAGTCGGAGGGCGGCATCAAATACCAACTGCTCGCCAGTGATGACCGAGCGCACCTCCACATCCGCATTACCCAAAACGAAGGCGGCGGCTACTACAGCAAGGAAATCGTCAACTTCTCCCGAGTAGAGGAATGCTTGAGCAACTGTGATCCGGAGAAACCATTCCCCTCCAAGGCGTTGAAAGAGGCGTTCACAGGCCGCAGCAGCAACAACGCAGGCTTCCTCGCAGCCATCCTCCGCGAAGAAGGCTTGCTGGACGCTGCAAAAGACCCTGAATCTCAACACATGCTCTCGGCGGATATCACTGCCTGGAAGCAAGCAGCTCTATCGCCGCAGGGTACGAAGATCGAGATCACCATACCGTCGGCATTTGACGCGCCAACTCCGGCGGCAGCTAGTAAAAAGACGCTCAGCCTGCCGAGCAAAACCTAACCCCTCTCATGCAAAAATCAAACCACACCATCATCGTCAACTGGAAGAAGCGTGGCTTCGGATGCGAAAAGAATTGCACCTACTGTAATTGGAGAAGCTCTCCTCACCTGCCAAACGGCGCTCAGGAACAGGATGCCGTATCCCAGTTCATCGCTCAATGTCCCAAATCCTTTATCACCATTAGCGGCGGCGCCGATCCCCTCTACAAAATCGAGGAGAATCGCGCCGCCCTGCTTATGATGATCGACACCATCTAAGCGCATGGCCTCACCGCGAGTCATCACCCGCGAGATTGCGGCCAAGTATATGTACATCTTTTTTCTTAGATTTTGGGTCGACGTAACGTAACAGCCAGCGATGCTTACCAGACTTGTACTGCAGGTATCTCAACCCTGGAACAAAACCAGCAGACACCTCTTCCTGTTTCTTACCGCGAGATGCGATGAGGTCCGAAACACGTAGGCGCAAGATTGCCTCGTGCGATCCCTCTTTAAAAATAATGCCTCCGAATTATTAAAGAACTAGATGCCGATTTTCCTGCATCACTTGATGCGTTGTGCAAACCAATGGACGAACTATAGTCCATCAGATTAGGGCTTGTCAGCCCTCGGCCTGCACACATTTCAGGCAGTCCTTGCCACATTTTTTAGCATTCAGAACCGCCGACAGAGCCGTCTATCACGCCCCGTCCGTTACGGGTGCAAATTGTCCGGACAAAATGGCTACTTTTCGGCGACAATTGAAACCCTATGCTCACAGACAGAGAACAAGAGTTAGTCAGATCCCATCTCGAAAACTTTATCGGACAGTCGTATGCCGAAGTCGCAGCGGCTCTACGGGTTACACAGCGTTCGACGTCATCACGCCATCGCTAGTCACGACTCAAAAAATCAAGAAGTTCATAAAAAATTTTGAAGAACATCTAGGCTTACCGGTGCGCCGAATCAGCCTACTCGGCAAGGAGCTTTCAAAATTGGCATGGTCATCAGCGCTCGGGGACATTGAAGTCCATCATCTAGACGTTGAGCGACAAGCCATCCGATTAGACAGCCCTTACAAGCGCAGCGCAGAGATCGATCACCTACAGCACCTTACCAAGAAGCGGAATGACGAGTTCACTCGCGCAAAGGTAGCGGCGGTTAAGAAAGAAATCGCTCAATTTGTTCGGCAGGGAAGATTAAAGAGCTCCATATGGGAGCCCCCCGCCCAGCGTAGAATCACACGAGGGTTACAATTAGAGGCGGTTGAGCTAGAGCCATATGTCGGCAAGCGATTCAAATTGTATCGGTCGACCCGTCGCCCCTTCTGATGCCGTCACGGTGCAATGTAGCTTGACTCATCAAAATTGGTGTCAATCATGCCTCTTTTGTCCTCCTGATGTACGATGTACACTGATTAATCGCAATCTCGACACGAACACAAATCCGCACGAAATCTACTCGACCACCACTTCAGAAAAATAACTTAATAAATATTACAAAATGAAAAAATCAGATTTCGTATTAGATAGCTTTGCAGTTGAGGGATACAAAGGTTTCCGTGCCCGTTCGGAGGTAAAATTGGCATCTCTCACGCTGATTTTCGGTGAAAATAGTGCTGGCAAGAGCTCAATTATGAGGTTATTAGTTTCAATAGCTCATAGTATTAATTTCAAATCTCGCTACCCAATTGCCCCTATTGACGTTGATGGTGAAGAGCATAGTTTTTCTGGCCTTTTCACCAATGGAAGCGGTTCGCCCCTCATGGTTGAATTGACTTTTTCGGATTCCGAGAGAAAAAATTATTTCACAGTTAAATATTCAATAATATACGTTCGTGACCTTAATAGTGCCGTTATTACGGATATAACGTTTTCAGACAATGAAAAACAAATGTGGCGCTGTGAGCTCGATATAGATTTTGCCATCGCACCGCACGCTAACCAGTTTAATTATCGCGTTTACTTCAATAAAGAAAAAAAGACATTCGAGAAGATAATATTGTCATTCGAGGGATTAACTCCACACCCAATGACCGCTCTTCAATCAAAGTTATCAATTTTGGAAGAAGACGTATTATCTCTGCAAGCGGCATTGGAGGCATTTGCCAAATCCGTAATTTGGATTGGTCCGCTTCGTCGCGTTCCACCTAGAAATATTCCTCTCACATGCTACCCTAGCAAGTTCTCTCCAGATGGTCGACAGGTTACTCAATTACTGCACAATAGCAATCCTCAGGGGAATAGTATATCGTCGAAAGTAAGCACTTGGTACGAAAAGGCGACTGGACGAATCTTATTTACTGAAAGTTCCGTCTCAAATGATAAAGAGGTATTTTCGATTTCGCTCGCGCCAGTTGAGCGCCCGACATCAGCAATACCAATTGCAGATCACGGCGCCGGTATGGCACAAGTTTTACCTGTAATAGTATTATGTGCCGCTGCTCAAGTCTCACTAACGGATATTAAAAATCCATTGTTGATCTTCGAAAATCCAGAACTACATCTCCATGACGCCGTTCATGAACATTTGGCCGAGATATTTTTCACAACAGTAACGGCCCCAAGCGGCGCACGAATAATCGCTGAAACGCATTCAGAAAATGTGCTTCTTGCGACCCAGCTTTCTGTAATTAGTTCAGATGACATTCTAAAGGCTAGCAACGTCAGGGTTAACTGGATAAGGAAATCTGAAGATGGTTATGCTCAAATCGAGGGCTTTGAATTTGACCAAAATGGATCACTTGGCGGTCTTTGGTCAAAAAGCATATTCAATTACACGCCCGACCTGGCCAAAAGAATTATTTCTATAAAAATGAAAAATAAAAAAGGAACGGAAAACTGATATGCAGATTTACTTTTCAACGAGTATATTTTCATCCGAATCCCCTAGAAAAATTTTAGAAGCAATTGAAGAGGCTTACTCTCAAAGCCATCAGATTGTAATTGAGGATACTTTAAGCCCTGTATACCTCACATGGTTGGATTTTTGCAAAAACCATCTACAGGAAGAAGACATAGGTGAATTACTAGAACTACAGTTTACCTCGTCTATTTTTGTAGAAAGTAAGCGACAAATCAATGTGGTAACCAATCCGACCCCAAAGTCGAATGAAGTTACGCTTTTAACTTTAAAAAATGACATTCTTCGCACATTTTTTATTTATGTAGAAAATGGTCGCGCTGACAAAAGATTTCTTTTTTCAATGCTCGGTCTTGAGATTAAAAAGGATATGGAACGTCTAATTCGGTCAGGAGCTTTAACATTCGAAAATTGTGGAGGCATCACTGAGTTAACTGAAAAACTTAGAGATGACGCGGCTAATCGTAATTTATTAAATTTACGTGCATTTGCCTGCTTTGATAGCGATGCAATTGCTCCGGATACCCCATCAAAGCAAGCAGAGAAGGCAACAAAGGTCTGTGAGCATTTCGAAATACCTCATTACCGCCTACAACGAAGAGCAATTGAAAATTACATTCCGATTCCTGCAATAGAGTTATATGTAGCAGAAGGGAATGAGGACTTGACCATTGCACGAAAGAAGATCCTAAGGGCTTTCTCCAGGCTAACGCAACCCCAACAAGAGCATTTTCATATGAAATCGGGATTATCCGTTCAGCACGGAGAAGTTTTTGATTCAATTATCGACCCTGATAAATCCGTACTACAAACGGGTTTTGGCGATCATTTATCTTCCTGCTATGAAAAAGGTTACGTAACAACGGAACACTTAAAAAACTCGTCGGCTTGGCCAGAGATTCAAGAGCTTTCCAAAATGGTAATGGAATATTTATGAATGATAAAGTAATGAATATCTCGTATAGCGAACCATCAATTCAATATCTTCAACAGATTTTGGATGGCGTATCTACGGGATTACTAAGAGTTCCGCGTTTTCAACGCCCGTTTATTTGGTTGGAAGATCGGCAGCTTGAACTAATGAGAAGCATCCGAGAAGGTGTTCCAATTGGAGCGATAATGATATGGAAAACCACCGATGCGCCGGTCGCCTATTATAAGCGGATCGGCCGTTTTCCTTTGGGTACGGCTTCGGACCCTCGCCCTCAACAATATATTCTTGACGGAGTGCAACGAATTTGCACTCTTTATGGTGCGTTAATCAATCCCCCCTCGGCTGACGATGTCGTAAACTATAATGGGGAGACTGAGTTCCTAGACAATGAAAAGGTTATTTATTTTTCATTCCCAGATGATGACTTTGTTTTTTCGGACGCGAACACTACAAATAGCGACTTAATGCCGCTTAACGTTCTTTTTAAAACCTTAGATTTAATTAAATTTCAGCGAAAGCTGGAAGAAACTGGGAAGGAAGAGTGGATTGAGCAGAGCAGTGATCTTGCCGTAAGGTTTCGAGATTATAAGATTCCATTGTTATCACTTACAACGGATGACTTAACTGCTGCGACCTCAACATTCCAGAGGATTAATAGTCAAGGCGCACGCATGAGCGATATTCATATGATTCACGCGCTTACCTGGAAGAATGATTTCGACCTTCAAGATCAACTGATCAACTTAAAGGCTGAGTATTTGTCTCCGCTATTTTGGGATGATTTGGATGATGATGTGATATTGAAGGTCTGCAAGGGATTGGGTGGGTTGAATTTATATAAAACCGAACCCAAAGAGGTTGGAAAATTAATTCGCGATAACCCAGAACTGCTGAGACAAGCGTTCAGTGCATTGGCTAATGCCGCTAGAATATTTGACGATTACTTAGGAATTCCGACCCCGGAGTTCGTGCCCTACTCATTTCAGACTATTTTTCTTGCTATAGGTGCGCATGAAGCCTTGGATTACGCACGGTCGAAAGAATTGATCAAGAAATGGTTTTGGTTCACGACATATATCGAGGCTTTTTCTGGAATGTCGGATGATAAAGTGAAGCGCGCATTGGCGGATTTTAAAATCATGGTAAAAACATCCGATCCCATATGGAGTAACGATAGATCAAATCGTTTTGACAAAAAAACTCGTTTTGATTTTCGTTCGGTTCGTTCTAAAGCAACTACACTGGCTTTAGCGAAACGATTCTCAGATACGACAAATGAAGATTCCTCGGTGTTATTACGGAATTTTGGTAGAGCGATGATGCAGCAGTTGCAAGTAAAATCAGGTGGTCCAAAAAATCTGAATTCGACAGGAAATAGAATTTTCTCTTCTCCAGAGGATGTCGTAAGTTTTAGGACTAGATTCTACAGTGGGTCGCTCTCGGAGGTGGAACTAGTTTCTCACTTCTTGACTAGTGATGATTTCCTGCATGACTTGCTTTCAAGCACCTCATTGATAGAAACTCGTGCAGAAAGAATTTTTACTTATGAAGAAAAACTTTATCAGGAAAATTCGATCGATTTCTTACTGTAGATGCACAATTCAATATTTTAATGAAATTAAATTTTATAAATTGTTTTGTTTTGATTGGCCCCACCGTGCGCTATGTACTAATGAATTCCACAATAAATTTATAAAGTTTTATGTTGATACACACGGATAGTTCAAGCTTAAGTGAACGAAGAAGGCGTAGAATCTGGTTTCATTTCGCCGCCCTCTATCCCCCATCTAACAAAGTACACTACACGAACAAAAACAGCTAATGCATTTCCAAGAACGTTCGACACTACTAGGCGCTCAGACCACCCTATCCGAGCGCCGGTCACCTTCCGGTCTTTGGCGTGCATCTGGTCCCGTTCTGGTCCCACGTTTACAGGCTTCCTCAACTAGCCAATCCCCTACGCCTACTAGTAATCGGTTAAAATCAACGCCCGCTGGTACGCAAGCGCCGACCGCACAACGCACTTTTAATCCGTTGGTCGCAGGTTCGAATCCCGCACGGCCTACCAAGAATTATCAAGGAAGCCCACGAAATTCGGTTCGTGGGCTTTTTTGTTTCTGGTCGCTCTCTGGTCCACTGCAAATACTATCGCGACGGACGAACAACCCTAACTTGCATAGGGAAAACTGTCACCAACCTTATAACGCGGGTCGCAGCGACTAGCGTCAATAGCACGGATAACACCATCCGCCCCGATCACTACGCCCTCGACCTGATTGTCAACTACGCCAAGTCCGATCCTGATATCCCCAAATCCAAGGATTCGAACTCCGCGGCACCGGCCAAGGCAACTGCGTTGCGGTCGCACAAGCTCGGGCCCCCTAACGTGATTCCTTGATGCCCCCGAATCGTCGAAGGAGATTCAAAACACCTATTGCCGGGACATCGGCCCCTTCCAACATATTGTGCCGCTTCAATGTCCTCAGCCTGCAACACGGTACTCTCGTCTGACACCTTTTGACAGGAGCCGTCCATGCAGCAGTCAGATGAAGAAGCATTCGAAAACGCCATCAAATCACTGGAAGCGACCGCAGCCAGCGTAGGGGTGCATTTGGAAATTGATTCCACCGCACGCCAAATTTACGCGCGCGAGATCAAAGCCATGTCAGGCACCCTTCGCCGGGAAGTCGCCAAAGGGAGGATGACTTGGGCGCAAGCAGCAGAGCAGGCCAATAACACCCGGAACGTCGTCATGCAGCTCACCAGATCGCGTACCACGCCCGTTGCCCGGGCCTTCGCAGAGCACAAGAAGGCCGAGGGCCGTGGTCTGAATGCGCTGGTTGCCGAAAAAACCGCGAAGTTGTTTGGCAAAAATGCTGTCTTCGAAAAGCTCAGCCCATCACAGCAGAGCCGCGTATTTGCCGAAATTGTGGACTCGGCCGGTAGGTCTCAACCCACAATCACACGCAATGTACTGCGGTTGTCATACGTAGGCCGTAGCGTCATTTTGCTGTCGTTAGCGCTATCGACGTATAACGTTCTCACCGCTCGCAATAAGTCCGCTGCGGTCAAACGGGAGTTGGTCACCACCGCTGCGGGCATCGGCGGAAGTGTCGCGGCTGGCGCTCTGGCAGGTTTGGCGTGCGGCCCCGGCGCTCCGGTATGCGTGACAATAGGTGCGTTTGCTGGCGGCGCGCTGGCGGCCTTCGGCGCTGGCTTTATATGGTAGAGCAAGCTCGTGAGATTACTTTCGACCTCAGAATTCGCGGCACGACTGGCGTCGGCCTACTCGGATACGGAGCTGGCGACGTCCGAACTGCTGTTTGACGGCAAGCCTACCGGGCTGATCGTGACCGGAACGGTGCTGGAAGCAGCCCTGGAATGGCAAGGTTGTCGCATCGCCTTCCTCACCGATGACATTCCCTTCGAAGACATGCTGCGGATTTATATGTTCGACGCCAATATGACATTAGTCGATGCGGCAGTGCTCGGCGCGATGTACTCCACCGGCACGTTTGCGGAGCTAAGCCTGCAGCCACCGGATGCGCTTACGTTTCGCTTCTTCGGTGGCGCCGTCTGGCGCATGGTGCTGCTTGCCGAGCGGGAATTTTGCCTTCCCTTCCTTTCCGATCCGAGCGGCGTGAGCCGAAAGTTCAAATTCTTCAGGCACTTCCGGATCGAAGGCAAGCCGCAGCCTGACGGCGTGCGGGCGTCTCAATGATGTGACGTGGCATGCTCATGGCAATTACAACGCTACGCGCCGATCAGCCACCCCACTACGCTACCGCCGGCCACCACCAGCCAGGGCGGCAGCTTCCAGAACATCAGGGCCACGAGCGCCAGCACCGCCATGGCGACATCCGGTGGGGCATCGATGGCGCTGGTCCAGACCGGGTGATAGAGCGCCGCCAGCAGCAACCCCACAACGGCTGCATTAACGCCCATCAGCGCCGCTTGCATGCGCAGGTTGCGACGCAGACGCTCCCAGAATGGCAGGGCCCCGGCGATCAACAGGAAGGATGGCGCGAAGATCGCCAGCAGGCATAGCATGCCACCGATCCAGCCGGACGGCGCGCGGCTCATGGAAGCGCCCAGGAAGGCGGCAAACGTGAACAGCGGCCCCGGCATGGCTTGCGTAGCCCCATAACCGGCCAGGAAGGCATCGTTGCTGACCCAGCCCGGCGGCACGACCGCCGCCTGCAGCAACGGCAGCACCACATGGCCGCCGCCAAAGACCAGGGCGCCGGCCCGGTAGAACGCGTTGATGTCGGCGATGGCCTGATGCCGCAGCAGCGCGCCCAACATCGGCAAGCCCGCCAACAGGATGAAAAACAAACTCAGCCAAATCACGCCTGCGCGACGGCTGACCGTGATCGGGAGCGGATCATGATCCAGGACATGTCCCGGCCTGAGCCAAAGCACGCCGAGCATGCCGGCGGCGGCGATGATGCAGACCTGCCCGCCCGCCGACGGGAACAGCAAGGCGACACCCGCGGCAATCGCCATCATCAAGAGCCAAACCGTGCCGGCATATAAATTTTTCGCCATGCCCCACACCGCTTGCGCCACCACCGCGACCGCCACCACCTTGAGCCCGTGCAGCACGCCAGCGGGAATCGCCGAGGCATGGCGGGACAGGCCCAACGCGAAGACGATCAGCGCGCCGGCCGACGGCAACGTAAATCCAGCCCATGCGGCCAGGGCCCCCGCGTAGCCTTGGCGTAAAAGTCCTAACGCCATACCGACCTGGCTGCTGGCAGGCCCAGGCAAGAACTGGCACAACGCGACCAGGTCAACATAGCTTCGCTCGCCAAGCCAGCGGCGCCGGGTCACGAACTCATCGCGAAAGTAGCCGAGGTGCGCAACCGGTCCTCCGAAGGACGTCAGGCCAAGCCGCAGGAACACGAGGAAAATGCCCCAGACGCTTTCTGGCCGGCCACCATCCTCCGCCGCCGAAGAAGCAGGCGCCACATGCTTAGCCCTCATCAAAAGCCCCCTCAAAAACCGGAAGCGCCAATTCTGACACACACACGCCAGGCAGCGGGCTACCACGCCCACGCCATGCCAGCCGCGCAGCGGGGACGATGGCATACCGCAATGTGTGTTACCCTGAACGACGGCCATCGTTTGCCGTCTTCGCCGCCCGCCTAGTTGACGACTGGAATAACCAATATCTCCATGCGTCTCAACAACCCCAATCAAAACCATCTGCTGGCCGCTCTGCTCGACGCCGAGTTCGACCGCATTTCGCCGTACCTCGAACCGATCATGATGCGCCTCGGCGATGTGCTGTATGAGTCGGGCGGCGTGCTCAATCATGTGTATTTCCCGACCTCCGCCATCGTCTCGCTGCATTATGTGCTGGAGAATGGCAGTTCGTCGGAAATCGCCGGCGTCGGCAACGAGGGCATCCTCGGCATCTCGCTGTTCATGGGCGGCAACACCACGCCGAGCCGCGCGGTGGTGCAGACGGCCGGCCACGGCTACCGCCTCAAGTCGCACATCCTGATGGAAGAATTCAACCGCGCCGGGCCGGTGATGCGCCTGCTGCTGCGCTACACGCAAGCGTTGATCACACAGATGTCGCAAACGGCGATCTGCAACCGCCATCACACGCTGGACCAGCAGTTGTGCCGCTGGCTGCTGCAAACGCTGGACCGTCTGCCGACCAATGAGTTGACCATGACGCAGGAACTGATTTCCAACATGCTCGGCGTGCGGCGCGAAGGTGTGACGGTGGCGGCCGGTCGCTTGCAGACGCAGGGATACATCAGTTGCAGACGCGGCCACATCTCGGTCATCGACCGGGTCGGTCTGGAAAAAGACGTCTGCGAGTGCTACGACGTCGTTAAAAAAGAATTTGCGCGGCTGATGTCAGACGTGCGCCAACGCCAGGGCGTCAAATGAAAACCGTAATGCTCCCAGAAGGTAATGCGCTCAAGGCCGATGCCTTGCAACTGGCGATTCATAACAGCGCAACGTTCTCCAGCATCGCCACCGATGCGCAGGGCGTGATCCAGATCTTCAACGTCGGCGCCGAACGCATGCTGGGCTATAGCGCGGCGGAAGTCGTGAACAAGATCACACCGGCCGGCATCTCGGACGCCCAGGAAATCGTCGCGCGCGCGGCCGCGCTCAGCCTGGAAGCGGGCATGACGATTCAGCCCGGCTTCGAGGCGCTGGTGTTCAAGGCCTCGCGCGGGATCGAGGATATCTATGAGCTGACGTATATCCGTAAAGATGGCAGCCGCTTCCCCGCCATCGTCTCCGTCAGCCCGTTGCGCGACGCGCATGAAAAAATCATCGGCTATCTGCTGATGGGCACGGACAACACGGCGCGCAAGCAGGTGGAAGCCGAGCAATCCAAGCTGGACCAGCGCCTGCGCGAACAGCAGCTGGCGCTACAGGAAACCAATGTGGCGCTGGAGGCGGCGCGCGCGGCAGCCGAGAAAGCCAATCACGCCAAGTCCGATTTCCTGTCGAGCATGAGCCATGAGTTGCGCACGCCGCTCAACGCGGTGCTGGGTTTTGCGCAGTTGCTGGCCTCCGAGAAGCCGCCACCGACTGTGTCGCAACAGCGGTCGCTGGACCAGATTCTCAAGGGCGGCTGGTATCTGCTGCAACTGATTAACGAGATTCTCGATCTGGCCATGATCGAATCCGGCAAGGTCACCATGTCGCAGGAATCCATGGGCCTGACGGAAGTGTTCAAGGATTGCCAGGCGATGATCGGTCCGCTGGCCGACAAGCGCGGCATTCACCTGGTGTTCCCGAAATTAAGCCGGCGCTTTTTCGTGCATGCGGACCGCACGCGCGTAAAACAGGTGATGATTAATCTGCTGTCCAACGCCGTCAAGTACAACCGCCGCGGCGGCATGGTGGCAGTGGCGTGCGAAGAAGGCAGCCCCGGCATGGTGCGCATCAGCGTGACCGACAACGGCGCCGGCCTGGCACCCGATCAGGTCGATAAATTATTCCAGCCGTTCAACCGGCTGGGGCAGGAAGACGGCGCCGAGGAAGGCACCGGCATCGGCCTGGTGGTGACCCGGCAATTGACCGAACTGATGGGCGGCTCGATCGGCGTCCACAGTGATCTGGGCGTGGGCACGACATTCTGGGTGGAGCTGGTTGCCAGCGACGAGCCGGTGCTGGAACCGGCGCACCTGGACGAATTGCTGCCGTCGGATACGGCGGACGCCGCGTCGTTGGCGACCTTGCTATACATCGAAGACAACCCGGCCAATCTGGCGCTGGTTGAGCAACTGGTGCTGCGCCGCAGCGACCTCAAACTGCTGACCGCGATCGATGGCCAGACCGGCATCCAGTTGGCGCAAACCTACCAGCCGGATCTGATTTTAATGGACATCAATCTGCCGGGTATCAGCGGCTACGGTTGTCTGAAAATCCTGCAGGACGATCCTGAGATGGCGCATATTCCGGTGCTGGCCTTGTCGGCCAACGCCATGCCGCGCGACATCGAAAAAGGGCTGGAGGCTGGCTTCTTCCGCTATCTGACCAAGCCGATCAATGTCGTCGAGTTCATGAACGCGCTGGACCAGGCCCTTGAATTTGCAGCAGAACACACTGGAATGCCATCATGATTGAATCACCCGACATACTCCGTGCCAGCGTCCTGATCGTTGACGACCAGGAGGCCAATGTCATGCTGCTGGAACAAATGCTGAGCAACGCCGGCTACACCAACGTCAGCAGCACCATGGACCCGTTTGCCGTTTGCGAACTGCATCGCACTCATCGGTACGATCTGATATTGCTGGATCTGCAGATGCCGGGCATGGATGGCTTTGCAGTACTGGAAGCGCTCAAGGAAGTCGAGCCGGACGGCTATGTGCCGGTGCTGGTGGTCACTGCCCAGCCCGGCCATAAGCTGCGCGCGCTACAAGCCGGCGCGCGCGACTTTGTCAGCAAGCCGTTCGAGCTGATCGAAGTAGAGACGCGCATCCACAATATGCTGGAAGTACGCCTGCTGCATCGCCATCTGGAAAAGATGGTCGAGGAGCGTACCGCGCAGTTGCGCGCCAGTGAGGCACGCTTTCAACGCTTCGCGGAATTGTCGACGGACTGGTACTGGGAGCAAGATGCCGAGGGCGAGCTCACCAACTGGTCCGGCCCGGTGGCTGACATGGTGGGCATCGGCGGCACCGAGACCGACGGTTGGGATGTCGAGGAACGCGCGCTGTTGCAGTCGAATATCGCGGAGCGCAAGCCTTTCCTGGACTTTGTGTACAGCCGGGCCACGGCAGCGGGCGCAGTGCAGTATCTGCAAGTCAGCGGCGAGCCGATGTTTGACGAAGCCAGCCGCTTCATCGGCTATCGCGGCGTGGGGCGTGACGTCACGGCCATGGCGGCGATGTTCGCGCGTACGGCATAAACCGCCTCAGTCAGCTGGCTGCACCAGGATGGCGCTGGCGATCAGCTGGAACAGCCGGTCCACGCGCGACGCGAACAGCGGCTGATCGTTCAGCCACGCCAATGCGCTGACCAGCGCGAACAAATCTTCCCCATCGATATCCAGCCGCGCCTCGCCCTGGGCCTGCGCACGCGCCAGCAGATGCGAACCCGACGCACGCATCGACACGCATGAGGCGTGAAGCGCCGAGTCCGGCTCAGCGATGGCGACCGTCATCGCTGAGATAACGCCGCGATGGCTGTGCGTGAGGGTGACCATTTCGCGCAGCCACAACACCAGCGCATTGCCGGTGGACGCTACCTTTTCAAGCTCGCCGGCCTTCGCCGTCAGTTGATCAAAACTCTTGCGCAGCAATGCGTCCAGCAAGGCTTCCCGCGACGGGAAATGACGGTAGAGCGTGCCAATGCCGACCCCTGCCCTGCGCGCGACTTCACGCATGGAGGCGTCCGCCCCTTGCTCGGCGACGACCTCGCGCCCCACTTCAAACAGATGATCGTAATTTTTTTGGGCGTCAGAACGCATCAGATAACTTGACAAGCGGAGCCATGCTCCGTATATTTGAAACACAAACGGAGCACCGCTCCACATTATCGGAGCTTTGCTCCGGTACTCATTATCAATTCTCGCAAAAGGAAAAGCAATGTCAAACACGACGATGAAAGCAGTTCGACAACATGCCTTCGGCGGTCCCGAGGTGTTGCAGTATGAAGAAGCGCCGATGCCCGAACTCAATCCGGGCGAAGTGCTGGTGCGGGTGCATGCGGTCGGCGTGAACCCGCCGGACTGGTATCTGCGCGATGGCTACAAGATGCTGCCGCCGGAATGGCAGCCGCCGGTGTCGTTTCCTTTGATACTGGGTACGGACATATCGGGCGTCATTGCTGCGGTGGCGGATGATGTAACCGGCTTCGCCGTCGGCGACGAAGTGTTTGCCATGGTGCGCTTCCCCACCGGTCTGGCGGGCGGCAGCCGCGCCTATGCCGAATACGTCAGCGTGCCGGCAGAAGAAGTGGCGCGCAAGCCGGCCGGCGTCGACCATGTGCAGGCCGCCGCCGCGCCGATGTCGCTGCTGACCGCTTGGCAATTCATGATTGAGCTTGGCCACGATGTGCAGAATCCTTTGCAGCCGAATCGCCATGAGCCGGTTCCGCTTGAAGGCAAGACCGTCCTCGTCAACGGCGCGGCCGGTGGCGTCGGCCACTTCGCGGTGCAACTGGCGAAGTGGCGCGGCGCCCGTGTGATTGCGGTGGCCTCGGGCGAACACACGGCAATGCTGCGGGATCTCGGCGCGGACCAGATCATCGACTACACCCAGACTGCCGCCGAGGATGTCGTGCGCGATATCGACCTGGTCATCGACGCGGTGGGTGGTCCTACTTCGGGCCGCTTCCTACGTACGCTGAAGCGTGGCGGCGCGTTGTTCCCTGTATTCCCGCTGGGCTTCTCCGGTAGCGACGAGGCTGAGAAGCTGGGCGTGACGGTGTCGTCGACGCAAGTGCGCTCCAGCGGTGCGCAACTCGCAGAACTCGCGCGGATGCTGGATGCCGGAACGATTCGTGCCGTCATCGACAGCACCTATCCGCTGGCCGAAGCACGCAAGGCCCACGAGCGTGCGGCCGTCGGCCACATTCGCGGCAAGATCGTCCTCACGGTGGCGTGATGGATACGACACCTCACGGCACAACGCAGTGGTTCGAGATGGTGGGCAAGGTGCTAGTGGACGCCGCCATGCAGGCCGGACTTCCACCGGCGTGCAATATTCGCCTGGTGGAGCGCTACATTGACGGTATCGAACTGAGTCCAGGGCTGGTCCAGGGCCTGCGCTTTGACATCACCAATGGCAAGCCAGCCTTCCAGCTAGGCGCCGGGCACGAGGAGCGAGGCGACATCACGGTCGAGGTAACGAAAGCAGCCTCGCACACGCTCAACACCTTGCGGAGTGACGACCCGCGCTTCCGCGCCGCGTTCATAAATTTGCAGTCCGCCGGCGAGTTGAAGATTGACGGCGACCTATCGCAACTAGGCGACTGGTTCAGCGCAGTGCATGACCGGATAGTGGATCGAACAAACTAGCAGAGAAAGATGCTATTCTTGCAATCCATAGATTATCGGTCCTCAAGGAAAATATGCGTCAACTACTTACCTGCTTACTTCTCATTGCTTTAGCCGGCTGCTCCACGGTCGACGTAACGTCCAAGCAATTCATCCCCAGAGACGCAGGGAAGCTGTCAATGTTGAAGAAGACGGCGCCGGAGTACCAGATTGACAACATCGAATTCAAGCACCCGGACGGCGCCATCAGCCGGGGCATCTTCGTGCATAAGCCGGACGCGCAATTCACGGTGCTGTACTTCATGGGCTCCGGCGTTCGGATTGATGTGAATGGCGCATTCATCGCCAAGCCGTTTGTCGAGATGAACGCCAATTTCATCAGCTACGACTATCACGATTTTGGCCGCAGCGATGCGCCCGAATCTGCATTTGGCCTACCAGAACTGAACGCGGAAACCCTTGCCCTGTATGACCATGTGCGGGCAACGACAAGCGGAAAACTCGTCGTCCACGGCCATTCGTTTGGCAGTTTTGTCGCCGCCACACTAGCGAAACAGCGGCATCTGGACGCGCTCGTGCTGGAAGGCACCGGCACCAGCGCGCAAGCGTATGCGGACAATATGGTGCCCTGGTACGGCAAGCCCTTCGTGCGCATCAAGCTGGACCAGGAACTGCTGTCGATCGACAACCGCGCCGCACTGCGGACGTATCAGGACCCGGTGTTCATCATCAACGGCGTCAACGACGTCCAGACACCGCTTGCCACCTCCCGCGAACTATTCGACAGTTTGAATAATCAGCACAAACGGTTTGAAGCAGTTCAAGAAGCAGGCCATATGAACGCCATGACGAAACCGGAAACCCGGCGTGCCTATCAATCGTTTATCGGCGGCGTTTATAACTAATTCATCACCTTGCGTCGTCCGGGATCAGCAATAGCTTGCCAACGCTGGCGCGACCAGCGATAGCGTCGTGCGCATGCGCCGCATCGGAGAGCTTGTATTCGCCGCCGATGCGCACTTTGAGTGTTCCGTCCGCCACCCAGCTGAACAAACGTGCGGCACGTTCGCGCAGCAGTTCCGATGTGGCGATGTGGTCGCGGTAGACGCCGTAGCCGAGTTTGATGCTCTTGGGTAGACTCATGATATTCAGATCCTTTGGACCGCCCAGCACCGGGCCGTACCAGCAGAAGGTGCCGCTGCGACGCAATGCGTCCAGCGAGCCCTGGAAGGTTGCCGGACCCGAGCCGTCATACACCACATGCAC
This sequence comes from Duganella dendranthematis, assembly GCF_012849375.1. Lineage (NCBI taxonomy): Bacteria > Pseudomonadati > Pseudomonadota > Betaproteobacteria > Burkholderiales > Oxalobacteraceae > Duganella > Duganella dendranthematis. Next base: position 4,417,279 of record NZ_CP051684.1, on the reverse strand, counting down.
GCCTTCCCCACCGGTGAGGCGCAGGACTTCCGCAGCAAACGCACCCTCGGCATCCACAATCACGTGATCGGCGCCAGCCTCTTTTGCCGCCACCACCTTGTCGGCCGACGACACGCGTCCGATGACCTTGCCGCCACGCTGCTTGATGATCTGCGTCAGCAACAATCCAACGCCACCCGCCGCCGCGTGGACCAGCGCGACATCGCCAGGCTGGACGGGATAGAAATCCGTGGCGAAGTGGCTGGCGGTCAGCCCCTGCATCATGATGGCAGCCGCCGTGCGATCGTCAATGACCTCGGGGACATGCACCAGCGCATCAGCCGGGATCGCCGCCATCTCCGCGTAACTGCCTGGCGCGTAGACCCACGCGACACGCTGGCCTGGCTCAAAGCCGGTCACACCCTCGCCCACCGCCACCACCCGCCCCGCGCCCTCTACGCCCATACCACGCGGGAACGGCATCTCGTTCCACGCCATGCCCTGACGAACGCCAACATCCATGAAATTCACGCCCGCCACATTAACGCGCACCAGCACTTCCCCACGGCCGGCTGACGGCGCCGGCCGCTCGACATACTCCAGCACCTCGGAGCCGCCTAAACGGTTATACACAATCGCTTTCACTTTTTATTCCTCGCTCAAATTATGGACTGATTAGTCAATATTTGGCCGAGTGTATTTGTTTTGGATCAATCAGTCAATAATGACTGCGTGCGCAGTTAACGGCTATTCCCAGCTGGGCGGCTGAAACGGCTACAATGGCGCCATCTTTCATCAACAGAAAACCGCACCATGACTTACGAAGAGTTCCTAGACGAGATAGCAACATTGCTCACCGAGATGTACGACCTGACCGATGAAGCTGCGATCAAGCTGGTGGTCGATGCGCAAGATAACGATTACTTTGTCGTGCATGATGACAAGGAGGAGCTGCGTACCGTCGCCCAAGCCAAGCTGGACGCCGCCGCCCTCTACGAAGCCAAACAGAACAAGAATCAAACCCAGCGCAAGCAGCAGCAACGCCAGGTACAAAAGAAAAAGGCCCCTTGATCGGGGCCGCCAGAAACGCGCCCACAAGCTGGCCGCGCGATCTGGCATCACCATAAAAAACGCCAGCATCAGCTGGCGTTTTCTACATCAGGCTTTGCGGCGCCGGGCTACGTAGCCCATCAGCGCGAGTCCGCCAAGCATCATGGCGTAGGTGGATGGTTCCGGCACCGGTGCGGTATAGAAGGCCACGTTCGAGAACGTCGGCACGCTGTTGGCATTGCCAGCGTTGTTGAGCCATTGAATCAGCCAGTCGCCGGTCACCGTTTGCCCCGCGCCGACCGTCAGATGGTCGAACAGGAAGCTGCCGACATTATTCCCGGCGTGGAACGACAGCACCAGGTCGAACACGGTGTTGACGTTGCGGCTGTTGGTGATCGACCAAGTGCCGTTCGTGCCGCTCTGCGCTTGCGCCAGGGAGAACGTCAATTGGTCGCCCAGCACCTTGTCGCTGAACACCATGTTGTTGCTGGTCTCAACCGTGCCAGCCAGCACCCAGTCGCTCGCCGCGACACCGGTAGTGCCGAAGAACTGGCTGGCAAAGCCGGCCGTCGAATTGACGGGATTGATCTGCGAGCCTTGAACCAAAGCGAATTGGTCCGCGCTGTGATGCGTCAACGTGACGTCGTTCGCGCTGGAAGCGCCCGGGCCAGGATTGGCGGCATGGGCAACAGTGGCGGCAAACAATGAGCTGATCAGTACGGCTTTGAGAATGGTGTGCATTTTGGGTCTCCGGGCGCCTGGCTAGGAATTTCCAAGGAAACAATATAATTTCCTCGATGAAATCAAGATAACACTCGGCATGAAGAAATGCAAGAAATACACTGATTAGTGTCGAAATGGAATGAAAAAGACGCCAGCTTTACAACAGCAAGCTGGCGTCTTTGCAGCCGTTAGAACGCCGCCCGCAGGCCGATGCTGACGCGGCGGCCGACATCTTCCAGCGTCAGGAACTGACTCTCGTTGAGCGCATATTCATGCGTGCGCGCGTTGTTGAGGTTGATGGCGTCGGCGTACAGCGACAAGGTCGGCGTCAGGTTGTAGCGCAGGCTGGCGTCGGTCTGGCCATAGGCGGCGCGGGTGCGTGGCTGGGTGCTGCCGCCACCGCAATCGACCGAGAAGTGGTTGCGCCAGTTGTAACTCACGCGCGCCTGGAACTTGCTGTTCTCGTAGAACAGCGAACCGTTGTACGACTGCGGCGACAAGCCTGGATAACCGCACGCCGGCGTACTGCTGTCCACCTCGCGGCTGGCGCTGGCGTCCACATACGTATAGTTGGCCGTCACGCCGAAGCCGCGCAACCACGGAATCGCGGTGTCGAACGCATACTGGCCGGCGATCTCCACGCCCTTGATCCTGCCCTTCTGGCCGTTGCGCACGCGGGTGTCGTGGACGATTTCGTCAAACTGCGGAATCTTCATGTCCACCAGCCGCGTTTCCAGAAAGTCCGACACGTATTTCTGGAACACCGCCGCGCTGACGTAGTTGGTTTTCGACAGATACCATTCCCACGACACATCGTAGTTATTGGACTTCATCGGCTTCAGGTAAGGATTGCCGCCGCCGGTCTGCACATCGCCGAAGCGGCCGCCGTAGTAGTTGTCCACGCCCATCTGGTTCAGCGTCGGCCGCGTCTCGGTCTTGGAGGCGGCCAGGCGCAGCAACATCTCCGGGGTCAGGTCGAACTTCAGGTTGGCCGACGGCAGCACGCTGTTGTAGCTGTTGTCGACTGTGGTGGTGGTCATCGGTCCCCAGTTGGAAATGAAGGTGGTGTCGTTCGGGCTCTTGGTGGCCGACAGCAGCACACGGCTGATACCGGTCGAGCTCGACTGCACATGCACCACGCGCACGCCGGCATTGGCCGACCAGCCCGCGCCTTCCCACTTGCTGTCGACGAAGAAGTTGGAGACTTTCTCCTTCACGCCCCACATCGACGGCAAGGTATAGTCGATCGCCATCGGGCCATTGGGGTACTTGGTGGTGTCCAGGTACAGCGCCGGGTCGTTGGACTGCGCCAGGATCGAGCGCTGGTTCAGGTAGTTCATGTACGCATACGGATCGAAGCTCAGGTAGGCGCTCGGCACCTGCGCGCCGTTGCCCATGAAGTTATCCATCGGCGTCACCGTGAACAGCGACGACGGCAGCGGCAGATGGTAACCGCTGAAGGTATTCCACGCATCGTTCTTCCACTCGGTACGGTCGACGCTGCGCTGGGAATAGCCAAGGCCGGTATCGATGCCCTTGAAGTAGCCAATCTCATGGCTCCAGTTCAGGCCCAGCCGACCTTCCGACAATTTGTCGTGGTTGCGGATGTCGCCATTCGAGACGGCGTGCGCACGCACTGCGGTCGGATCGTCAATGCCGTCGCCGAACACCACCGACGGCGTGCCGCCAAAGCTCAGTACGTCGCCATTCTTCGGCACCATGCCGGCCACCACCCACATATCCGGCGAGTACGAGGTGGTGCGCGAGGTCGACACATCGCCCTCCAGCTTCCACTCCGGCGCCAGCGCCCACTTGGAATTCAGGCCGAACGCGCGCGTGATCGACAGCCGGTCGCCGCCTTTAACGATCATGTCGTTGGAGTTGGCCTCGCCCAGCAGGCTTCCGGGACCGGACAGCGCCGGATTGTTGGCGTAAAACGTCGCGCCCGGACGCAGGAAGCTGGTGACCTGGTTATTCTGATTCACCTGCGCCCCCAGCAGTTGCGGGTTGATCCAGTCGCTGAAGGCGATCACGTCGTTGCGCTGGTCCAGCCGCGAGTACAGCGCGTCGGCAGTCATCTTCCACGTCGGCGACGGGTTGTATTGCACGGTCAGATTGCCGACCAGGCGCTTGCGGCTTTCGTTTTCCTGCTGGTAGCCGAAGCTCTGCGGCAGGTAGAGTTTTTTGGTGGTGACGTCGGCCATGGTCAGGCCCTTGGAATTGAGGTCGCCGTTGATCAGCGAGACGTCTCGGTAATTCCACGCATCGGTAATCGCCTTGTTCTGCTTGGAGGCGCGGTCGGTGTACGACAGCGAGGTCGTCACGCCGAAGTTGCGCTCGGCGTTGGCGAACGAGTACATGCCGCTGATGTTGGGCGTTTTCCTCTCCGAGTTGGAGTCATACGATTCCGACACGTTGACCACCGACGTGTGCCCGACCTTGCCGGACAAGGGCCGCGCAGTCTGGATATCCACCGTGGAGCCGATGCCGCCCTCGGGCAGGAACGGTTGCGAGGTCTTGTACACCAGCGCCTTCGAAATCAGGTCGGACGACAGCAGGTCGAACGAGAACTCGCGGCCGCCGGTATCGCTGGTCAGCGTGCGGCCGTTGACCAGCACGTTGTTGAATTCCGGCCCCAGCCCGCGCACGGAGATGTAACGCCCTTCCCCGCCGTTGCGTTGGATCTGCACGCCGGTGACGCGCTGCAGCGATTCGGCGATATTGGTATCGGGGAATTTGCCGGCGTCCTCGGCGGACACGGCGTCGACCACGCCATCCTGCATGCGCTTGGTGTTGAGCGAGGAGCTAAGCGAAGCACGGATGCCGCTGACCACCACTGTCGGACCGGTGTCGGCAGTTTGGTCGGTGGTTTGCGCCTGGGCGCTGAGGGAAAACAGCAGGTCGGCAATGAGCGCGGCCAGCACGGTTTGACGCAGAGTTGCGTGAGGTATAGCCATGATGTTGTCTCCATTTTGTAAGTTTTATGAATGACATCTGTGTAGCCGGTCTGATCTTACGCCCGACATAACCATGTCAATCTATTACTTCTTTACGAAATGGCATTCCAAAATGGTATAACTCAGCAACCTCCTCTTAGCGCAACGACACGCCGTTAGTGCGCACAGGCAACGGCCGTGGCATATGCACATCACGCACCGCCAGTTGCTCACCCAACGCATTGATCATGCGGCTCAGCGGCGTTTCCACCCAGCGATGGAAAGCCGCGCCGGCCATCAGACTGGCAGCCCACGCCACCAGCATGCCCAGCAGCTGCCATGCCGGTTCAGCCGGCGCGAAGCGGGTGAAGGCGGCGTTCACCAGCAGACACACCGGGAAGTGAATCAGGAAGACCGAGTACGAGATCTTGCCCATGCCGTGGACCACGCTCCATGCGCGACCCTGGTCGGTGCTCTTGACGCGGCCAAACAGGAACAGCGCGCACGCCACCACGGCCGCCAGCGCGATGCGGCTGCGGAACTCCAGCGCCAGACCGGCCACGGCCGGCAACAGCGCCATCATCATCAACATTACCGCCACGCCCGGCTTGCGGCGCGGATCGCTGGCCCACCACGCCATGATGCCGAGACCGTAGCTGCCGAAGAAGTACGGCGCCCAGTTGTCCCAATCGGCATCCAGATTAAAGTACAGCAGCGATAGCGTGACGCCCGCTGCGGCGGCCATCGGCATCAGCCAGGTCACCGGCCGCCGGCCCTCGACGATGCCGCCGACCCACAGCGCCAGCACCAGCAAGGCGTACAACTGGAAGTCGATGGCCACATACCAGGCCCCGGCCGACACCGACGCGTAGCCCAGCACACCGTGCAGCAGCAGCGCATGCGCGGCCAGCTGGCTCAGCGTGGCGGGGGCGGAAATCGAATCGTGGGTCATCCATTCCGCCGCCCACGACGAGGCCACGGCGGCGATCAGCGTCGCAGCGAAAAATGCCGGCGCCAGTTTGGTGTAGCGGCGCCAGATGGCGCGCAGCGGCTGACCATAGCCGGCGTGGCCGGACGGCGCTAGCGATTTGGCCGCAAGAAAGCCGCCGATGACCAGGAATACCTGGACGGCAATGCGGGCGCTGCCGCCGAGCCAGTCGATCAGGGCCGGGAAAATGAGACGGACGTGATCGGACATCGGGCCATAAAACGCCAGATGGTGCAGCACGATCAATTGCGCCGCCCCGGCTTTCAACAGATTAATCAAGCCAAACTGCGACGGGGCCGGCTTCACCGGGCCAGGCATCGGGTCTGTAACTACATTCATTCGTATTCCTTGCTGTCAACTTGCTGATAAATTCAGCTTATTTTTATAGCAGGCCGATATGATAGCCGAGGTTGACCGATCAGTGTCGCCCGAAACAATTCAGCAACTAATGATTAACCTGCCAACATTCCACTGTTGCTTGAACTTTCGCGCGCCAGCCGGTACAATGCTGGCCCTTGGGTCGTTAGCTCAGCTGGTAGAGCAGCGGACTTTTAATCCGTTGGTCGCAGGTTCGAATCCCGCACGGCCTACCAAGATTCATCAAAAAAGCCCACGAATTTCGGTTCGTGGGCTTTTTTGTTTGCAGCTGTTCAAATGTCGGTGATAATTTCCGCCACTGATAAAAAAAGGAAGCGGATGGATAGCGATATCGGCGTTGACGAGCATAGCAACCCGGCCAGCTTGGTGCCGATGTCCGCGACACTCGACCGGCCGGAAGGCACCCGCCGTTATCTGGTGGTGACTCCGCCCGCGGGAACGCCGGGCGGACGTGGGCTGATCGTCGTGCTGCATGGTGCCGGCGCATCGGCTGAGCAGGTACTGGGGCTGGCGTTTCCTCCGTCACCGCTGTCGCTATGGCTGAACATTGCGGCGCGTGAGCAGTTGGTGGTAATCGCGCCGGATGCCGGCAACGGCGGCTGGAGCGACTGCTTTGCGTCGGACGAGCGCGTGGCGCGCAAAAATGATGTGGCCTTCATCGACGCCCTCATTGAGCACGCGATCAACCACCACCATGTCGATCCGACCCGCGTCTACCTGATCGGCGTGTCGCGCGGCGGCTGGATGGCGTACGCTGCCGCCATCGCACTCCCGCACAAGCTGGCGGCGTTCTCAGTCATACTGGCCGGGATGCCGCCGCCCGGACGCATCACCATGCCCAGCACGCCGCTGCCGGCGCTGATCTTTGGCTGCACGGCCGACCCGCTGATCCGCTATCACGGCGGCAAACCCTGGTATGCATTCGGCTTTGCCGAGCCGGTACGAAGCATCGAAGAGAGCGTGCAGGTGTGGCGCGAACTGGCCGGTCTGCCGGATACGCCGGTAGTGGTCAAACTTCCGGTCGGCGACCCGCAAGGCCGCACCAGCGTCACCCGCTACATGTGGGGCGAGGCGGCGGACCACCTCCAGGTCGGTCTGTACCGCATCGACGGCGCCGGTCATGCGGAACCGAGTCGCCTCAAGCGTTATCCACGTTTCATCAACTGGCTAACCGGTCTGCAAAACGCCGATCTGGAAACAGCCGAAGCGGCGTGGGAATTTTTCCGCGAGAAACGCACCAGATAGCATTTAGCGTGATTTCTTGCGCGCCGAGGTGTCGGTGCGCACGTAAAAGCCGGCCGGCTTGTTGGCCACCCAGGCAATAAAAGTCTGGATATCCGGATGCGCGCGCAGCGCTTCCCAGGTGTGGTAGCTGTGCAGCAGCTCGCGTTCGGTGAACACCGAATGGATCTTGCGGTGACATATTTTATGGATCGGAAACTGCTCCTTGCCCTTGAAGGTCTTGGGCACCAGGTGATGGCGGTCGATATTGACCGTCCCCAGCACCCGGCCGCACAAGGGGCAGCGTTCCGCGTCCATGGCTAGCGGCGGAACTTGCGCGGCTGGCGTTTGCGCGCCGCCGAGTTCTGCTCCTGCAAGATCGAATCGACCCGCTCCGACGCTTCGCGCGACAGGCGCTGCGCCAGCTCGGTGTCCGGGAAGTATTCCGGCTGACGATACGCCAGCCACGCGTAAGCCGAATACAAGCGGCACGCGTCTTCCACTTCCTGCAGGTTCATGTAATGCAGCGGCCGGTCGTTGGCAGTCAGCGGCGTGATCTTCTTGTGCGCCAGCGCCTTGGCCCAGGTCTCCCAGGCGTTCTGCAACGATGGCACCTTGGACGAAATCGGCACCAGCGACAGCGCGAATTTCTCGGCCACCGACAGCTGCAAGGTATCGAGCCAGGCCGCGCGCTCGAACTGCTCTTCGGTGATGCGCGGATAGAAGAAGCCGTCCGGCACATCGATGTTGTGGACGAAGCGCTTCAGCAGCTTGGCCAGTCCATGCTCATGCGTGACCGACGAGATGCGGTGCAGATGCTCCAGCGTCGGCGCGACGGCAAAGCCGGTGGCCTTCAGCGGCACCGGCTTCTCGCGCAGCAGCGAGCGCATCACATTGTGGGTCTCGTTGTCGTAACCGGCCACCAGGCCTTCCTCGTGCACGCCGAAGCGGCCGGCGCGGCCGGCGATCTGGCGCGCCAATGCGGCCGGAATCTCTTCCTCTTCGTAACCGTTGTACTTGACGGTGGTGGTCATCACCACGCGCGCGATCGGCATGTTCAGGCCCATGGCGAGGGCGTCGGTGCCGACCACCACGTCGGCTGTGCCTTCGCGGAAGCGCTGGGCTTGCGCGCGCCGCACTTCCGGCGACAGGTTGCCGTACACCGTGGCGACAGACAGGCCCATCTCGGTCACCATATCGCGCCACATCAGCACTTCGCGGCGCGAGAAACAGATCACCGCATCGCCGCGCCGCAGACCGCTCAGCTTGCGTACGGCGTTGGTTTCCATCGTCAGCGGCCCCTTGCGCTTGAGGACGTGGACCTCCAGCTCGCATTCCAGCCGTGCCGCCAGCACCTCGATGGCGCGCCGCGCTTCCGGCGCCCCCACCAGGTAGACGATACGTGCCGGCGCGCCGCAGACGGCGGCGGTCCAGGCGGCGCCGCGGTCGCGGTCGGCCAGCATCTGAATTTCATCGATGACCGCCACGTCGATTGGCGTTTGCGTATCCAGCATCTCCACCGTGCTGGCGACGTGGGTAGCGCCCGGCACCAGCCGCCGCTCCTCGCCCGTCACCAGGCTGACCTTCAGCGGCTTGCCGTGCTGCTCCATTTCCTGCAGGCGTTCATAGTTTTCCAGCGCCAGCAGACGCAGCGGCGCCAGATACACGCCGCTCGGCGCCTTGGCCAGCGCCTCGATCGCCTGGTGAGTCTTGCCGGAATTGGTCGGTCCCAGCACCGCGATGAACTTGCGCTTGATGCGGCGCGCGAGGTCGAACGAAGCCGGATATTCGGCCAGATTGATGCTCTGGCGGGTGCGTTCGGCGTGCTGCTCCTCCATATCGCGCTCGACCGCGTGCTCTAGCCGCAGGCGGATGCGGTCGAACACCATGCCGGCCGGCTCGGAGATCTGCATGTCATTCAGCGCCTGCAGGAACGGTTCGGCGTCCATATCGCAATCGTCGCAGGCGTCGGCCAACTCCTGCACGAAGTCGCTGACGTAGCCGTGCAACTCGGACGCCACTTCCTCGCTGGCGCGTTCCAGCAGCAATCCGGAGCGGGTGTCCTCATCCAGCTTGCGCCATTTGGACGACTTGGCCAGCACACCTTGCGCCGGCACCAGGTCGTAGGCCACGCGCCGGTCGCCGTATTTGACGACGCCGCTGATGCGCAGGAACACCCTGCCCTCGGCCTTGGACAGCGCGATGCCGCGCTCGGTCAGGCCGAGCTGGCGCATCAGGTCATCGTCCTCCGCCGGGTCGCCGTCGGCGGATAAAACGAAGGGGGCGGAGGCTTTTGTCATGGCATATCAGATGGGTGAGCTCGGCCCGGATTATACCGCGCAGGCGCCAGCCACATGGCGCCGCTCTCTGATTTCTGGCACCATACGGCGGTTTTACATCGCGGTCTCGCCAGAAAAATCCCATGCCTCAGACAATCAATATCGCCGTTCATCACGAACTGCTGATTAAAAAAAGCCGCTTTATTGCATGCGTTCAGCCGATGACCGATCGTGCCAGTGCGCAGAAAATCGTCGCGGCATTATGGGAACAGCATCCCGGCGCCGCCCACGTATGCTGGGCATTATTAGCCGGCGGTCAATCGGCGGCAGTGGATGATGGAGAACCGAGCGGCACCGCAGGCCGTCCCATGCTCGATGTATTGCGCCACCAAGATCTGGAAGGCGTATTAGCCACCGTGGTGCGTTATTTCGGCGGCGTTAAATTAGGCGCCGGCGGCCTGGTGCGCGCTTATACCGACAGCGTGGCACAAGCCTTATTAAAGGCCGAGAAAATCGCCATTATCAAACAGCGTTTTCTAATTTGCAGCGCACCGTATGCCATGGAAGGTTTAGTGCGCCGCGAAATTGAAATAGCCGGCGCCGAACTGAATAATGTTCTACATGCCAATGACGTACAGTTTGAATTCAATCTCCCTGACACCACCGCCGACGCGCTCGTTATCCGCTTGAACGAAGCCGGCCATGGACGCATCGTCTGGACCGATCCCGACGATACGCCCTCTGCAAGCTGAATTTTGGTGTCTTCGCGCTAATTCCTGGCATGGCTGCCGAGCCACGTCAGCTTGTGCCACACGGATTCAAGCGGTCCCTGCGAATGCTTGGCCAGCCACCACACGCTGAACTGCCGTTGCACCAGCGCCAGCACGAGGCCGATGGCCAGCGCAAAACTGGCGCCAGTATATTGATACATGCCTAATCCAAAACCATAATAAATCGAGGTGCCGATAATCGATTGCACCACGTAGCTGGTTAAACTCATGCGGCCGAGCGGCGAAAAGAACATCAGGCAGCGCAGCGAATAAAATAGCAGCACAAACACCGATACCAGCACCACCATGAATGCCACATTGGACCACGAGGTAATAATCACCAGCAACGGACGACGCACGGCCTCGCCTACGCCCAATAATTCCGGCCAGGTCTTGAGCGCATAAAATGGAATAAACAGGACTACCGCAATAAGTAGTGCGCGACGCCAGAATAATGGATCGCTAAATAAGCCCTTGCGGCCCGCCAGCATACCCAGCATGAATAAAGCGGGAATCTGGAATATGCGGCCATTTTCCCAACTCCAGCGAATCACGCCGACTTTTCCATTGGTGAGATTGCCGGTCCAAACCTGCAAGGCCGAACCATGGGCGAAATAATCATTGGCCCGACCAAAATAAGCCCACGATGCCGGATCGGGCAATTTCTCATCCGGATTCGGCAAGGCCTGGAATACTTCCCACCATGCATACGGTTGCAGCAATAAAACCACCGCAATAATCGCTACCCAGCGATTACTGAGACGCGCTACGGGTATCAACGTCAATCCCAGCACCGCGTAAATACTCAGGATATCGCCGTGATAAAACATCGAATTGAACAACCCAAACGCCAGCAGCAACACCAGCCGCCAGGCGAAACGGGCGCGGAAGTCCTCGCCACGCCGTTCGCGGTTGTGATACTGAATATAGAAAGTGACGCCGAACAGGAGCGCAAAGATGGCGTAAGACTTGCCGCCGAAGAGGAAAAACAGGCTGTCCCAGATCGCCTTGTCGACCGTTTTCAGCCAGACCGGGAGCCCTGCCGGGGCAAAATAGAAATCGAAATGCTCAATATTGTGTAACAGCATGATCGACACGATGGCAAAGCCACGTAGTGCGTCGATCACATCCAACCTGGAAGTCGTTGTCGTTATAGTCATGCGTCTCCACCAAGGTAAGCAAAATGCCAAGCTTACCTTGTTTTTTTAACTACCCAGACGGAAAACTTTAACGGCGTCGGCCAGGCGGCCTGCTTGTTCCTGCAACGCGCCGGCGGCGGCGGCGGCTTGCTCCACCAGCGCGGCATTCTGCTGCGTAGCGCTGTCGATGGTGCCGATGGCCTGATTGACCTGATCGATGCCCATCTCCTGTTCGCGGCTGGCGGTGGCGATTTCGCCAACAATCGTGGTCACCCGCTGGATGCTGGAGACGATTTCTTCCATCGTTCCGCCGGCCTGACCGACCAGCGCACTGCCCGCCCCCACCTGCGCCGCCGACGCTTCGATCAACTGCCGCACTTCCTTGGCCGCCGCATCCGAGCGCTGCGCCAGGCCGCGCACTTCCGACGCCACCACCGCAAACCCGCGTCCCTGCTCGCCGGCGCGCGCCGCCTCCACTGCCGCGTTCAGCGCCAGGATGTTGGTCTGGAACGCAATCCCCTCGATCACCGCGATGATGTCGACAATCTTCTGCGACGAGGCGTTGATGTTGCCCATGGTGGTCACCACCTGCGCCATCACCTCGCCGCCGCGCGTGGCAACGGCTGCCGCCGACGAGGCCAGCGTGTTGGCTTCTCCCGCATTATTGGAATTCTGCCGCACCGCCGACGTCATCTCTTCCATCGAGGACGCGGTCTCTTCCAGCGAACTGGCTTGCGACTCGGTGCGCGCCGACAGATCCATATTGCCGGCCGCAATCTCGCCGGAAGCCAGCGCAATCGCATCGGTGCCGCCGCGCACTTGGCTGACAATGCCGTGCAGGCTATCGTTCATCTCGCGCAAGGCGCGTTTGAGCTGGCCCGTTTCCGTAACATCCTGCTCCGACACGGCGATCTGCGACGACAAATCGCCCTTGGCCACGCGCGCGGCAAAGTCCACCGCCTCGCCCAGCGGCGTCAGGATCGAGCGCGAAATCATCTGCCCCACCACCAGCGACACCACCACCGCCAGCAAGCCAAAGCCAATGATATGGATGCGCGACTTGACCACCGCTTCATCGCCGACCGCCTTGGTGGCCTCGGAATTTTTCTCGATCAGGTCGCTCAGCGCGGCCATGCTTTTCTCCAGCACGCGGAAGCTGTCCATAAACGCGGGGAATCTGGTTTGCGCGGCCGGCGGATCGGTCAGCGACAGCTCGACCATCTGCTCGGCGCTTTTCAGGTAGCGCTCGACGTCCGGCCGCACCTGGTCCATGGCGCGGCGCACCTCGGCGTCGGTACTGGCGCCGTCCATATCCTTGATCAGCTTGCGGAACAGCGCGATGTGCTCGGCCGTATCCTGGCGCACTTCCTTGATTTCGGCCGGATCGTTCTTGCCAGACGCCAGCCGGGCCGCCAGCACATCGGCGCGCAGCGCATCGTGTGCCTGATCGGCCTGCAATTGATCCTTCATCGCCGAACTATTGGTGCTGATGGCGTCCATCGAACCGTCCAGCACGTGCACCGCGTAATAGCCTACCAGTCCCACCAGACTGACGAACACCAGCGTCGCCAGGTTCATCAACAACAAGCGCTGCTTGATGGTCAATCGCATGAGCTCTCCTGTTTAGAATTTAATGGACAGTCCCACCGTCCAGCTCCAGTCCGGCGTATTCTTGTTGAGGCCGCGAGACAGCGCGGTATCGACCTGCACCAGGTCGGTCAGCAGATAGGCCGCGCCGATATCGAAGGTGGTGACGCTGCCGCCGTGACGGCCCCTGGCGATCTGTGGCGCCGAATATTCGATGAAACTGCGGAAGCGCTCGTTCCACTCCTTGCCGAGCACGATGCCGAAGATACCGCTGCTGTAGCGCGCGCCGTTATCGTCATGCTGCCAGGCGATGCCGGGCATGACGCCGAGGCTGAAGTCCTCCGGCAGTTCCCACTCTGCAGCCAGACGCAGCGAGCCGCCTTTGCCGGTGGCGCGGAAGGCGCTGGAGCCGCTGTCGAGGTCGACGTGGGCCAGCACCCCCATCGACGGCAGTGAGCCCTGCGCATCGGCCACATGCCATTTAACGCCGACCGAGACGTCGGCGTAACCGTTTTCGGTGGCGTGCTGCCCGGTGTTGAGGTCGTCGGTAACGACACGCATGCGGCCATCGGTTTCGATGCGCGCTTCCACCGTATCGCTGAGGCCGAAGCGCAGCAGGGTTGGCGTGGAATAGCTGCGTTCCTTGATGCCGTTGGCCTTGTTGCGGTCCAGCGCGAAACTGGTTTCGAGCTGGAAGCGGCCGGCGCCGACGACGTTACTGGATTCGACGAAATCCGGCCGGTCGGTGACGATCTGGTCTTTCTCATCGGCCTGGGCCAACAGCGGGTATGCCAACAGCAACGTAGCAAGCATCTTGATATGCATGTCTCCTCCACGAGCGAAGCGCGTGGGGTCCACCCTAACACATTGGCATAGATCAATTGTTGGTAAATCCCCACATCGCTTCGGCTGCGGAGCTAGCGCAGGTTGACGTAGGCGACAACAGCGATGGCATAGCTGACAGCGATAACCATGCAGGTAACGCCAATCCACGTCATCATGCGCTCCCGCTGCTTGCGCACCGCGACATACTCGAAAAACGCGTCTAGCAATCTGCTCATGACAGCCTCCATTAGCTAAAGTCGATCAGGTAATGTGCGAAGCCAAACAGCACAGCCGAAGCGGTGGTAAATAGCGTCGATATCACCATAAGTCTGGACGGTTCAGAACGCCCTATCGCTAGAAACGGCAGCAAGGCAATCGGTGCGAAGATGGGGATGGCAATGTGAACGAAGATCCAGGCGATGAATTGAAGGGTATTCATAAGCTCTCCTTTCTCAAAGGTGTCCGTTTCCGGACGGGTGTGAGCGGAGACGGGCAACGTGCGCGCGCGGCGGTGGATGGCCGGATCAGCTTAGCGCCTTGATTTCACTAGCTTTCTCCTTTCGTCAAAGGTATGGCACGGGGCTTGCAATAGAAGAGGCATGGATACCCTCATCACCACCGCCACCCTCTCCCGCCGCAAGCGCAATACCGTGCTGGCGGTCGCCGCCGTACTGGCCACACTCAGCCTCACGGCCTGGGCCATCAATCGCGCCGTCAGCCCCAGCGTCGATGCCGGCGACGTCAGCATCGCCACCGTGCGCGTCGGCAGCATCGCCAACACCATCAACGCCTCCGGCATCGTCATCCCGGTACACGAGGAACTGGTGTCGAGCCCGATCCAGACCCGCGTCGCCAAGGTCCACGCCAAGCTCGGCCAGCAGGTGCAGGCCGGCGAGCTCCTGCTGGAGCTGGACAACCGCACCCTGCTGCTCGCCATCGACGCCCTCAAGGAGCAGCTGGCGCAACAGGAAAACCGCATCGTCGCGTTGACGCTGGAGATGGAGCAAAAGCGCAAACAGCTGACCAGCGCCATCGAACTGCTGCAACTCGACCTGGAAGCCACCCGCGTCCGTCTGGTCCGCTACCAGACGCTGCGCAAGGCCGGCGGCGCTTCCGCCGAAGACCTGCTGACCGCCGAACTCAACGTCAAACGCAACGAGATCCAGCTGCGCCAGACCCGCGAACAACTCGAGGACAACAAGCTCGTCACCAACAGCAATATCGAAGGCGCGCGCCTGCAAAAAAACATCCTGCAAAAGCAGATGCAGGAACAGCAGCAACTGCTGGCGCAAACCCAGGTGCGCGCGCCGTTCGCCGGCATGCTGACCTGGCTGCTGGCTGATGAAGGCGCCAGTGTCGCCACCGGCCAGCTGGTGGCCAAGGTCTCCGAGCTCAACAACTACAAGGTGGAAGCCTCGCTGTCCGACTTCCACGCGCGCGCGCTCAGCGCCGGCCAGAAAGTGCTGGTGGAACAGGGCAACGTCAAGCTCAACGGCGAGGTGCAGACGGTGCTACCGGAAATCCAGAATGGCACCGTCAAGCTGCTGGTCACGCTGGCCGAGCCGCACCACCCCATGCTGCGCAACAAGCTGCGGGTGGAGGTCAACATCGTGACCGAGCAGAAGCAGAACGCGCTGCTGGCTGACAATGGCCCGGCGTTCAACGGCCGCGGCCCGCAGGATATTTTCGTGGTGCGTGACGGCGTCGCCCGTAAGACCACAATCAACATCGGCGCCAGCGATGGCAAGGCCGTGGAAATCCTGTCCGGCATCCGCGCCGGCGACCATCTCATCATTTCAGACACCAGCCGCTACAAGGACCGCGACAGCGTCCGCGTGGCCCAATAAAAAAAGAGGGAAAACATGATACGCCTGAACAAAGTCAGCAAAACCTACCAGACCGACAAAGTTGAAACGCTGGCGCTGAAAGACATCGACCTGCACGTCGGCAAAGCCGAATTCGTCAGCATCATGGGACCGAGCGGCTGCGGCAAGAGCACGCTGCTCAACCTGATCGGCCTGCTCGACAAACCGGGCAGCGGCGCCATCGAGGTGGGCGGCACGCCGGTGGCCTCATACAAGGACAAGTACGTGGCCAAGCTGCGCAACAGCACCTTCGGCTTCATCTTCCAGAGCTTCCACCTGATTAACGACCTGCGCGTGATCGACAACGTGGAGCTGCCGCTGCTGTACCGCGCGATGTCGGCCAAGAAGCGCCAGCGGCTGGCGCGCGAGGCACTGGAAAAGGTCGGCCTCGGCGCCCGCATGGATCACTATCCGAACCAGCTGTCCGGCGGCCAGCAGCAGCGCGTGGCGATCGCGCGCGCGATTGTCGGGCAGCCGCAGGTGCTGCTGGCCGACGAGCCGACCGGTAACCTGGACAGCAAGATGGGCCAGGAAGTGATGGACATCCTGCTCAAGCTGCACAGCGAAGGCACCACCATCGTCATGGTCACCCACAACGAGCAGGAGGCGAAAATGGCCTCGCGCATCGTGCGCGTGTTCGACGGCCAACTGGTCGCGTAAGGGGCGTTCATGTTCAGAAATTATCTGCTGACCGCATGGAAAGTCTTCATGCGCCGCAAGCTGTTCACCGCCATCAACCTGCTGTGCATCGTGCTGACGCTGATGGTGCTGCTGGTAGCCACCGCCCTGCTGCAAAATACCTTCTATCCGACCGGCGTGGAAGGCAAGAGCGACCGCTTCGTGCAAATGGTCATGATGCAATCGTCACATACCGGCAAGGGCGGCACCCGTCGCGGCACACTCGGCTACAAGCTGGTCGACAAATACCTGAAGCCGCTGAAAAACGCCGAACTGGTGTCGGTGACAAGCAGCATTCCCAGCAGCGTGTCGGTCTATCAGGACGGCCGGATCAGCAGCCTCGACATGCGCCTGACCGATGCCGAATATTGGAAGATCCTCGACTTCACCGTGCTGCAAGGCCGGGTCATCAATGACGACGATGTGGCGCAAGGCCGCATGGTGGCGGTGCTGAACGAATCGACCGCGCGCAAGCTGTTTCCTGGCCAGACCTACCTGGGCCAGAAGTTCAGCGCCAATGGCCAGATCTTCACCGTGATCGGCGTGGTGCGCGATGAAATGCACATGAACGCTTATTCCGACATCTGGACGCCAATCAGCGCCCAGCCATCGAGCGACTACAAGAACAGCCTGTTCGGCCAGTATGGCGCACTGATGATGGCGCGCTCGCCGGACGAGCTGCCGGCGCTGAAGAAAGAGATCATGGCGGTCGCCAAGACCGTGCAGTACGATGATCCGAACGCTTTCAACGTCACCAAATTCTGGGGCGACTCCAAGCTGCAACTGTTCTCACGGATGCTGTTGAGCAGCGAGGACGAGGACGGCGGCACCAGCAAGCTGATCGGCGGCGTCATTGTGCTGATGCTGCTGTTCATGGCGCTGCCTGCGCTCAACCTGATCAACCTCAACGTCGGCCGCATCATGGAGCGCAGCAGCGAGATCGGCGTGCGCAAGGCATTCGGCGCCACCAGCCGCCAGCTGGTGGCGCAGCTGGTGCTAGAAAATGTGCTGCTGTGCCTGATCGGCGGCGCCATCGGCCTGCTGTGTGCGGCAGGCGTGCTGTGGTGGCTGGAGGGCTCGGGCCTGATTCCCTACCTCACAGTCCACCTGAACTTTGCCGTATTCGGTTACGGTCTGCTGATTACGCTGGTGTTCGGCGTGCTGTCGGGCGTGATCCCGGCCTGGAAAATGTCGCGCCTGGACCCGGTCCATGCGCTGAAAGGAACCGCATAATGTTGCGCCATCTGCTAAAACTGATTTGGAAACGCAAGTCCCGCAACATGATGCTCAGCCTGGAGATCCTGCTGGCCTTCCTGGTGGTGTTCGCGATCGCCGCCTTCGGCCTGCGCTACCACCAACTGTACCAGCTGCCGACGGGCCACAACTGGCGCAACCAATGGTCGGTCAACATCCGCACGGCCAGCGACATTGCCAACGATGCGGCCGTCTTCGACAGCCTGAAGCGCGCACTGCTCGACCTGCCGGAGGTCGAGTCGGTGGCCTTCGCCAAATTCGGGACCTATGAAATGTCGCGCTGGACCGGCGAATACACGCTGCCCGACGGCAGCAATAAGCTCAATATCGACGGACTGGCGGTCAGCGACGACTATTTCCAGACCATGGACATGACAGCGTCCGCTGGCCACTGGTTCTCCAAGGCCGATGACGGCGCCGCCGCTACACCGGTCGTGATCAATCGCCGCCTGGCCGACAAGCTGTTCCCCGGCAAGGAGGCGGTGGGCCAGCTGTATATCGAACACACCCACGACAAGAGCACGCCGGAGCGCTTCCGCGTGGCAGCGGTGGTGGAGCAGTTCCGCTCGCACGGCGAATTGATGGACCCGGTCTACTTCATGCTGCAACGCTATGTGCCGGGTGTGGGCAAGGAAGCGGCCTACAACATCATGCTCAAGCTAAAGCCCGGTACGCCGCGCATGTTCGAGGCCAGGCTCAACGCCAAACTGAAGCAGGTGCGCAGCGACTGGAACTATGTGATTACGCCGCAGTCCGAAGCGCGCCGGTCGATGCTCAAATCGCAGATGATCCCGCTGATCATTCTGGGCGTAATCGCCGCCTTCCTGCTGGTGATGGTGGCCTTCGGCCTGTTCGGTGTGCTGTGGCAAAACACCACGCAGCGCATTCCGGAAATCGGCCTGCGTCGCGCCTTGGGCGCCAGCGCCGGCCGCATCTACCAGCAAATCATCGCCGAGCAATTGCTGCTGAGCTCGGGCGCGATGCTGATCGCGCTGGTGCTGCTGGTGCAGCTGCCGCTGACCGGCGTGTTCGGCGACAGCCTCAACTGGCAGGTGTTCGTGATGGCGGCGGCGCTATCGGCCGCTGTGATCTATCTGCTATCCTTGCTATGTTCGCTGTATCCCGGCTGGCGCGCCGCGCGCCTGAGTCCGACGCAAGCGCTGCACTATGAATAAATAATGGACTCTACTCGCAAGCAACGCATTCTCATTGTCGACGACGACAGCGCGGTACAGGTATCGCTAGCCCTGGTGCTCAAGCAGCAGGGCTACGAAGCCCTGTGCGCCGACGGCCCCAGGCAGGCGCTGGCGCTGTTAGAACAACAGCCGGTGGACCTGGTGCTGCAAGACATGAACTTCTCGCTGCAAACCAGCGGCGAGGAAGGCTTGCAGCTGCTGGCCGACATCCGCGCCATGCAGCCGGCGCCGCCGGTATTGCTGATGACGGCCTGGGGCTCGATCGCGCTGGCGGTACGCGGCATGCAGGCGGGCGCCGCCAACTTCTTCACCAAGCCATGGGACAACACCCAGCTCGCCGAGCTGATCCGCACCACGCTGGAGGCGGCCGCACCTGCTCCGGCCGGCAACGCCTCGCGTCAGGCGCTCGATGCGCAGTTCGATTTCAGTGGCATTGTCGGCGAACATCCGCGCCTGCTGAAGGTGCTGACCACCATCGGCCAGGTGGCCAACACGCGCGCGCCGGTGCTGATTCTCGGCGAAAGCGGCTGCGGCAAGGAGCTGATTGCCGACGCCATCCACCGCAACAGTCCGCGCACCGGCAAGCCCATCACCAAGATCAATATGGGGGCGATCACGCCAACGCTGTTTGAAAGCGAAATGTTCGGCCACGTGCGCGGCGCCTTTACCGATGCCCGCAGCGACCGCAAGGGCCATATCGCAAGCGCGCACGAGGGCACGCTATTCCTCGATGAAATCGGCGAACTGAATCGCTCGGACCAGGTCAAGCTGCTGCGCGTGCTGCAAGATCAGACCTATCAGCCGGTCGGCGCCAGCCGCAGCGAGAAGGCCGATGTGCGCATCGTGTCGGCCACCAACCGCGAACTGGCGGAACTGGTGGCCAGCGGCGAGTTTCGCGAGGATTTGTTCTACCGGCTCAACCTGATCACCATCCGCCTGCCGCCGTTGCGCGAACGCCGCAGCGATATTCCACTGCTGGCGCGACACATCATCGGCGAGGTAGCGGCCAGCTATGGCCTGCCGACCACCACGCTGGCGCCGCAGGCGCTGGAATGGCTCAGCGCGCAGCCGTGGCCAGGCAATATCCGCCAGTTGAAGCAGACGCTGGAACGCACGCTGCTGCTGGTCGGCAGCAGCGAGTTGCGGCAGGCCGACTTTGTCGCCGCTGAGCAGCACGAACATGGCGGCGCGCTTGGCACGCAACGGCTGGGTGTGGATGGCATGACGCTGGAACAGGTGGAGCGGCACATGATCGTGCATGCGCTGGAGCAGCATCACGGCAATATCTCGCGCGTGGCCAAGGCGCTGGGTTTGAGCCGCACGGCGCTGTACCGCCGGCTCGAACGGCATGGTCTCGGCAGCGTGCCGGATAGCGAAGCGCTGCCATGAGCCTGCGTTGGCGCTTGTACGCCTATCTGGTCGGCGCGCATCTGCTATTTCTGGCGATCACGGTGGTGCTGTTCCGCACGCAGCCGCCGTTGATGCTGGGGCTGGAAATGCTGGTGTTGCTCAGCCTGGGGCTAGGCGTGTGGCTGCTGCGCCGCGCGCTGGAGCCGCTGGGCTATACGCGCCACTTCCACGATCTGCTGCAAGACCAGCATTATGCCGCCCGCTTGCAGCTCAGCAGCGACAAGGAGTTGAACGAACTGGTGCAGCTGTTTAACACCATGTTGGGCCGGCTGTATCAGGAGCGCTTGCAGATCGGCGAGCAACAAGGCTTTCTCGACCGGCTGCTGGAGGCGACGCCGAGCGCGGTGATCGTGTTCGATTTCGACGGCCGCATCAGCTTGCTCAATGCCAGCGCGCACGCCTTGCGCGGGCTGGGCGACGCCAAAGGTAAAACGCTGGCCGCTTGCGCGCTGGAGATTGATGAGGCCGGCGTCGGCCTGCTGGCGCAGCTGGACGCGCTGCCGCTGGGCGATTCGCAACTGCTGACCGATGCCGACGGCCGCCGTTATCGCGGCCAGCGCGGGCAGTTCTACGATCGCGGTTTCTCGCGCCACTTTCTGCTGGTCGAGGAATTGACCGAGGAGCTGGAGAGTTCGGAAAAAGCCACCTATGAAAAATTGATCCGCGTGCTGGCGCATGAGGTCAACAACACCGTGGCGGCCACTGGCTCGGTGCTCGATTCGTTGCTGTACTACCGCAGCCAGTTGGCCGAGCGGGACAGCGAGGATTTCAGCACCGCGATTCTGGCGGTGCAGCGGCGCAATGCCAGCCTGGGCGAGTTCATCGAACGCTTCACGCGGGTGGTCAAGATGCCGGCGCCGGAGCTGCGTCCAGCCGCTGTGCGCGACATCATGGACGACATTCTGTACCTGTATCGTGAACAGTGCCGCAGCCGTGGCATCACCATCGCCTGGCAGCGATGCGACGAGGTGCCGGCCATCGCCATGGATCGACATCTGATGGAGCAAGCGCTACTCAATGTGGTGAAGAATGCGATGGAGGCCGTTGAGGCCGGCGCCGGTGAGAATCGTCGCATCGACTTCGTGCTGGCGCAGGATGCCGGCCGTGTGCGGCTATCGGTGATCGACAGCGGCAACCTGCTGGGCGATGTGCCGGCGCGGCAGTTGTTCACGCCGTTCTTCACGACCAAGAAAGGCGGACAAGGTATTGGCCTGCTGTTCGTGCGCGAAGTGCTGAACCGGCACGGCTACGCCTACCGCCTGGCCGCCACCAACGACGGCGCGACCAGTTTCGACATCTGGCTGACCGCCTAACCGATCAGAACTCTTCCCAATCCCCCTCACCGCCGGCGCTGCTGGTCACGCGCTTCTGCGATTTGGCCGGCGCGCTGATGGCTGGCGCCGGACGGGCCGCAGCGGGCTTGGCCGACTTGGCGATCGCCAGCCTGGCTGCCGACGGTTTGGCGACCGGCGCTGGCTTGGCCACACGCTGATGGCCATCCAGCTGGAACACGCTCACCACGCGCTCCAGATTGGCCGCCTGCTGCTGCATGGCCTCGGCCGCAGCGGCAGCCTCCTCCACCAGCGCCGCATTCTGCTGCGTCACCGTATCCATCTCGCTAACCGCCTGATTGATCTGCTCAATGCCCGCGCTCTGCTCATCGCCGGCGGTGGAAATCTCGGCCATGATATCGGTCACGCGCTGCACGCTCGACACCACCTCCGCCATGGTCTGTCCAGCCTGCTCAACCAGCTTGCTGCCGACTTCCACCTTCTCCACCGAATTGCCGATCAACTCCTTGATCTCCTTGGCCGCGGCAGCCGAACGCTGCGCCAGCGTCCGCACCTCCGACGCCACCACCGCAAAACCACGTCCCTGCTCGCCGGCGCGGGCCGCCTCCACGGCCGCATTCAATGCCAGAATATTGGTCTGGAACGCAATCCCGTCAATCACCGCGATAATGTCGACGATCTTGCGCGACGAATCGTTAATCGCACCCATGGTATTGACCACCTGCGACACCACCGCCCCGCCCTGCACCGCCACCGCCGATGCCGATTGCGCCAGCTGATTGGCCTGGCGCGCATTATCGTTATTCGCCCGCACCGCGCTGGTCAGTTCCTCCATCGACGACGCCGTCTCTTCCAGCGAACTGGCCTGCTGCTCCGTGCGCGCCGACAAATCCTGGTTGCCGCTGGCGATCTGCGACGACGCCGATGCAATCGTCTCGGTCCCGACGCGCACCTCGGCGACGATCTCGGCCAGCGCATCGCGCATCTTCTTCATGGCGTGCAGCATGCTGTGGTTATCGTTGCTCTGCGTATCGACCACCACGGTCAAATCGCCGGCGGCAATCCGGCCGGCAATCGACGCCGCATAATCGGGTTCGCCGCCGAGCTGACGCAGCAGACCGCGCGCGATACGAATCGACGCCACCACGCCGACCACAATCGCCAGCCCGCTTAGCACCAGCATCAGCATGCGGGCGCGCTGATACGCAGCGGAGGCCTCCGCCGCATCGGCCTGGTTGGTGGCTTTTTGCAGGGCCGCATATTCATCCATGGCTTCCTGCCAGCTCTGCGTCGCCGGACCAGCCTGTTTCATCAGGATTTGCGTGGCCTCATCGTCTTTGTTGGCCAGCGCCAGCTCGAACACCTGATCATTGAACGGCCGCGCAATTTTTTGCAGGCCGAGAATGCGTTCGCGGATGGCGATGCCCTTGGGCGTAGCCGACATCTTGCCCAGCTGATCCTGCGCAGCGTTGTAAGCGGCCCGCGCCTTGGTTACCTTCTCCAGCTCGATGCGAATATCGGCTTGCGACGTCAGCAGCACCACCGAGCGCGATATGCGCGCAACAATGTGCACCGATTCCGACATCTCATTTACTAGTTCGGTCTTGACGGCGTTTTCATTGACGATGCGATCCAGCTTGGCATGGATCGTGCTCATATTGAACACACCCAGCACTGCCACCATTAGCAGCAACACCAGCACCAGCCCAAATCCCAGGCCTAGCCGGGTACCAACTTTCATGTTTGCGATAGCCATACGCTGTACTCCGCTATTATTGATAAAGAAATTGTACGCCTACAATCTTCGTGTAGTTTTATTTAATTGCCGAGAGAAAATAATTTACAACACTCTATAGATGAATTTTGCATACTTATATAGCCAAATATTCGCTAAACAGTTTAAGCGGACATATAAAATGCACGATCGGTTACAAACATTGTAGTAAGGAATAAGCCATGGCGATAAATGTGATCCTCAACCTGCTGGCGGCGCTGGCGCTGATCGGCCTGTTGTATGCGCAACAGCGCAAGCACGGTTCCTTTTCGGTGCGCGTGTTCACCGGCATGGGGCTGGGCGTCGTACTGGGTGCGGCGCTGCAAGCGATCTACGGAGCCGGCTCGGCCGAACTGAAGACAACCAGCGACTACCTCGACATTGTCGGCAGCGGCTATGTCAAACTGCTG
Source organism: Duganella dendranthematis (assembly GCF_012849375.1). Lineage (NCBI taxonomy): Bacteria > Pseudomonadati > Pseudomonadota > Betaproteobacteria > Burkholderiales > Oxalobacteraceae > Duganella > Duganella dendranthematis. The sequence goes on along the minus strand of NZ_CP051684.1, from coordinate 4,393,525 downwards.
CAGATGATCATCATGCCGTTGATCATGGTATCGATCATCTCCGCCATCCTCAAGCTAAAAGGCATCAACTCGCTGGGCAAGATCAGCGCGCTCACCATCGGCACGCTGATGATCACCACGCTGATCGCCGCCAGCATCGGCATCCTGATGGCCAAGGTATTCCACCTGAGCGCGGTCGGCCTGACCGCTTCGGCGGCCGACATCGCGCGCGGCGTCTACCTGCAAGGCAAGGTCGAGACGGCGCAGGCGATTTCGCTGCCGAGCATGTTGCTGAGCTTCATCCCGGCCAATCCCTTCCTCGACATGACCGGCGGCCGCAAGACCTCCACCATTGCGGTGGTGATCTTCTCGGTGTTCATCGGCATCGCCGCCACCGGCATCCATGACAAGAAACCGGACATCTTCGCCTCGTTCGAGCGCTTTGTGCAGGTGGCGCACGCCATCGTCATGCGCATCGTGACGCTGGTGCTGCGCCTGACGCCGTACGGCGTGTTCGCGCTGATGGCGCAGGTGGTCTCGACCTCCAGCTACGCCGATATCCTGCACCTGATCGACTTCGTGCTGGCGTCGTACAGCGCGCTGTTGCTGATGTTCGTGGTGCACCTGCTGATCGTTTCCGGCCTGGGCCTGAATCCGCTGCGCTGGACCAAAAAAATCCTGCCGCTGCTGACCTTCGCTTTCACCTCGCGCAGCAGCGCCGGCGCGATTCCGATGAGCGTACAGACCCAGAGCCAGCGCCTGGGTACGCCGGAAGGCATCGCCAACTTCGCCGCCTCGTTCGGCGCCACCATCGGCCAGAACGGCTGTGCCGGCATCTACCCGGCCATGTTGGCGGTGATGATTGCGCCGACCGTCGGCATCGATCCGTTCACCCTCAGCTTTATCGCCCCGCTGCTGGCGATCATCACGATTGGTTCGGTCGGCGTGGCCGGCGTCGGCGGCGGCGCCACCTTTGCGGCGCTGATCGTGCTATCGTCGATGAACCTGCCGGTGGCGCTGGCCGGCCTGCTGATTTCGATCGAGCCGCTGATCGACATGGGCCGCACCGCGCTCAACGTCAGCGGCTCGGTCACCGCCGGCGCGGTTGCCAGCCGGGTGATGGGCGAAACCGACATCGCGGTGTTCAACAGCGACGCCGAACCCGCCATCGACAGCGACCGCAAGGCCGCCTGATGCCCCCGAGACGAAAGGGTCAGACCCCATATGGGGTCTGACCCTGGCCGCAGCGGTGTGCGGGTTGCGCCGATGCCGTCCGCAGTACAGGCAATAAAAAAGGGCCCGCAGGCCCTTTTTGCTCTTACCCCGTCCTGAAATCAGAATTTGTAGTTGTACGACAGACCGATCAGCGACAGGTGAGTCTGATACACGCCACGGGTGGTTTCGCCGTTGCCGGTGCAGGTGGTGGCCAGCGGGTTGCACTGGTTGGTGTAATTGATGTTGGCGTCCTTGAAGTCCAGGAAGCTGTACGCCAGATCGATCGAGGAACGTGGGCTCAGCTTCCAGTTGGCGCCGATCGAATACTGCATGCGGTCGCTGTCCGGCAGCGCTGGGTGGGTCAGCTCGGCGTTCTGCACCGGCGACTGATCATGCGCGATACCGCCGCGCAGGGTCAGGTTTTCGTTGTACGCATAGTTCGCGCCCAGCGACACGCGCACGGTGTTTTTCCAATTCTGGCGAATCACTTCCGCGCCTTCGGTGGTGCCAGGGAACTGGATGTCCAGGTCGCCCAGGCGGTTGTGACGGCTGAAGGTGACGTCGGCCATGCCGGCCCACTGCGAGTTGAACTGATGGAAGGCGTTGACCGACAAGGTCTCCGGCGTGCGCAGCGACACCAGCGCAGCCGAGTTAGCCTTGTGCGACGCTGCCTGCAGCACCTGGTTGACGATCGGATCGGTGGTTACTTTCGAGAAGTCCCACACGGTGCTGCCGCGCAGCTGGTGCGAGACCGACGAACGGTAAGCCAGGCCGAAACGGGTGTTTTGATCCAGCGTGTACATATAGCCCAGGTTGAAGCCCCAGCCCCAGTCCTTGCCATCGTTGGAACCGTGCGCATCGCCCGCCGTGCGCAGCAGCGCCGGGTTGCCGCCCAGGGCAGCGATCTGACGGATCAGCACGGCGCCTTGTGCGGCGCCGGCGCCGCTCGACAGTGCGGCGATCGAGCCTGGCACGTCCACCGCCTGGCCCAGCTCGGCCTTCATGAATTCCGCGTCGATGCCGAAGCCGAACGCGTGGTGTTCGTTCATTTTCCACGACACCGATGGATTCAGCGTCACCGACTCCAGCTTGATGTTGGACAGCGCGTAGCGGCCGCTCCAGGTGTTGCCGTAGTCCAGCTTGGCGCCGTACGGTACGAACAAGCCCATGCCCACGGCCCACTGGTCGTTGAGCTTCTTGCTGATGTACAGCGATGGCGCGGTGACCGCGTTCGGCGCGTAATCGTTGGCCGGGGTGCCGTTGGTCGGCGCGCCGGTGAAGTGGGTCGAACCGCTGTCGTTGTAGGTCGAGTGCGGCACCACGACGGTGGCGCCGACGCTGATCTGGGTACCGTCCAGGCGGCTCAAGCCGGCCGGGTTGTAGAAGATGGTCGAGGCATCGGCCGCTTCGGCGCCGTTGGCGTCCGCCGTGCCTTGGCCGGCCACGCTCTGCGAACCAAAACGGTAACCAGACGCGTTGGCGCCCACGGAAATGGCGCTCAGGGCGGCAGCGATGATCAGGGGAAGATATTTGGGTTGCATAGCAGTCTCGCTTTATGAATGGTTTTTTTGTCCCGTAGCCTTTTGGTACGGGAAGGCCAGCAGCATACTACATAAATAAAACAATTAAAAAGGCAAGACGTTAGAGTGTGAGTACTAATTAAAACCTTGAAACCGAGCAGTTGCTCTGCACCCAGGACGTAAAAAAGGGCCCGCAGGCCCTTTCTTGTGATTAAGTGATAATTACACTTAGGCAATCTTTCGTTCGGCTTCCGCTGGTGGCGCCGGCGGATTTTTATCCTTGCCGAACACCTTGCGCACCGCCCACATGATCGAGCGGAACACGAAGCGCAGCAGCACCAGGAACAACAAGAACTCGATCACGATCGACAGCACCGCCAGAATCATGCCGAAACGCTCGGCGCGGCGATGCAGCTTGACGATGGCGCTGTCTTTCTTGATCTCGATACTGTCATAGAAGGTCGGCACCATCAGCAGCGTCAGCAAGGTCGAGGTGATCGTGCCGCCGATGATCGCAATCGCCATCGGACGATAGAACTCACCGCCCTCGCCCAGCCCCAGCGCCACCGGGAACATGCCGGCGATCAGCGCGAAGGTGGTCATCAGGATCGGACGCAGACGCATGCGGCCCGCATACATCAGCGAATCCTCGCGGCTGAAGCCCTCTTCCTGGCGCTTGCGCGCCGCGTCCAGCAACAGGATGGCGTTCTTCGCCACCAGGCCCATCAGCATGATGACACCAATCAGGCTCATCAGGTTAATGGTGCTGTTGGTGGCCAGCAGGCCCAGCACCACGCCGATCAGCGACAGCGGCAGCGACAACATCACCGCCACCGGCGCCGTGAAGGAACCGAACTGCATGACCAGGATCAGATACATCAGGCCGATACCGGCGATCAGGGCAATACCCATGGCGCCGAACACTTCCTGCATGTCCTTGCCGGCGCCGCCCAGCGCCAGGCCGTAGCCCGGCGGGAAATCGATATCCTTGACCAGCTTCATGGCGTCGGTGGTCACCTCGCCCGGCGAACGGCCTTCGACGTTGGCGGTCACGGTAATCACGCGCTTGCCATCCTTGTGCTTGATGGTGGACGGGCCTTTGCCCATCGTCACTTCAGCGATCTGGTCCAGCGGCACCATCTGATTGGTGCCCACCACCGAAATCGGCAGGCGCTCGATGTTCTCGGCGCTGGTGCGGTCTTCCGGCGCCAGGCGCACGGCCACGTCGCGCGACTCGCCGGTCGGATCGACCCAGTCGCCCACCTCGATACCGGCAAACGCCACCCGCAGCGCTTGCGCCGCATCGCCGGTGGCGATGCCCATCGAGTTGGCCAGTCCCCGGTTCAGCACGATTTGCAGCTCGTCCTTCGGATCCATCTCGGACAGGCCGACATCGACCGCACCGGGCACCCGGCGCAGGCGGTCCATGAAGCCGTTGGTGATTTCCATCAGCTTGCGCGAGTCGGCGCCGGTAAATTCAATCTGCACCGGCTTGCGGGCGCCGTTGCTCAAGTCGTCCAGCACCGTGTATTCGGCGCCGACCAGCCCGGCCAGTTTCTCGCGCAATTCCTTGGCCACCTCGATCGCGCCGCGTTTGCGCTCGGTCTTCTTGCCGATGTCGACATAGATGCGGCCGCCGCTGAGGTTGACGTAGCTATTGGTTTCCTTGGTTTCCTTGATGCCGCGCGCGATCACCGCCGCCTTTTCCAGCTTCAGGCGCGAGTATTCCAGCGACGACGACGACGGCGTGCGCACATCGATCGCGATCGTGCCCCAGTCGGACGCCGGCACGAAGCTGGCGCCGCCAAACTTGACCTGCAGGCCGATCGCCGCCACGAAAGTGGCCAGCGCAATGATGCCCATCGCGCGGCGGTGGTGCAGCGCCCATTCGATCACATTGCCGTAGCGGTTGGCCTGATGGTCGAACCAGTGATTGAACTTGGCGAAGTATTTCTCGATGCCACGGCGCGGTGCATCGTGGTGGTTAGGCGGATCGCCCCAGAAGGCCGACAGCATCGGGTCGAGCGTGAACGAAATCACCAGCGACACCGCCACCGAGCAGGTCACGGTCAGCGCGAACGGGCGGAACCATTCACCGGTAATGCCCGGCATAAAGGCCACCGGAATGAACACCGCCATGATCGAGAAGGTGGTGGCGGCCACCGCCATGCCGATCTCGGCCGTGCCCTTCAGCGCGGCGGTGCGGCGGTCGGCGCCCAGCTGCATGTGACGGACGATGTTTTCCCGCACCACGATGGCGTCATCGATCAGCACGCCGATCGCCAGCGACAGGCCCAGCAGCGTCATGAAGTTCAGCGTGAAGCCGCACAGCCAGACGCCGATGAAGGCCGCCAGCACCGAGGTCGGCAGCGACAGCGCGGTGATCAGCGTCGAGCGCCACGAGTTCAGGAAGGCGTACACCACGAAAATGGTCAGGCCGGCGCCGAACACCAGCGATTCGATCACGTTGTTCAGGCTGCTCTCGGCGTTTTCGCCGTCGTCCTCGGTCACTTCCAGCTTGGTGCCGGCTGGCATTTCCTTCTGCATTTCCACCGACATGGCGCGGATTTTCTTGGCCACCGTCACGGTCGAGGCATCGCGCGAACGGGTCACGGAAATACCGACGTTCGGTTTGCCGGAACGCACGCTCAGGCTGTTGACTTCGGCAAAGCCGTCTTCAATCGTCGCCACCTGCGCCAGGCGCACCAGCTCGTCGCCATTGCGCTTGACCACTACCTGCTGGAACTCTTCCGGACGCTCGATGCGGCCGACCAGGCGGATGCTCTTCTCGTCCAGCTCGCCACGTACCTTGCCGACCGGTGCGTTGGCGTTCTGGTTGCGCAGCGCGTTGACCACGTCGCCCACCGAGACATTGTATTCGCGCAGCTTCTCAGCCTTCAGCAGCACGCTCAGCTCGCGCTTCAGCGAACCGTCGATATTCACCGAGGCGACGCCGTCGATACTGCGGAAGCGGTCGGCCAGCTTGTCTTCGGCCAGGCGCGAAATCTCCGCGTGGGTCTGCGAGCTGGACGACAGCGCCAGCTGCATCACCGGCTGCGCCGACGGATCGATGCGCTGCAGAATCGGCTCGCGCATCTCGGTCGGCAGCTTGTAGCGTACCGCCGCGATGGCGTTGCGGATCTCGTCCGAGGCCTCGATTAGGCTCTTGGTGAAGGTAAACTTGATCAGGATCTGGGCCGAACCTTCGGCCGCCGTACTGTTAATCTCGGTGACCCCGGTGATCGAGTTCAGCGATTTTTCCACGCGGTTGATGATCTCGCGCTCGACCGTTTCCGGCGACGCGCCCGGATACGGAATCGCCACCACGATGAACGGCACTTCGACGTCCGGGTTCTGGTTGACCCGCAGCTTGCTCAGGGCCATCAGGCCCAGGCACATCATCGCGACGATCAGCACGATCGTGGCGATGGGTTTCTTGACACTAAAATCTGAAAGGAACATGGCGATTTATCCTGTTATTTTTCCGACACTTTTGGCGTCGAGGCCGATGCCACCGCCTTCGGCGTGCTCAGTTCGACTTTCTGGCCATCCTTGAAGCCGGACGCCGGTACGCGCACCACCATGTCGCCCGACTGCAGGCCGCTCAACACCTGCCAGCGGCCGGTGCGTTCGTCACGGGTGCCGATGCTCAGCGGCACCTTGGCCAGCGCGCCATTCTTGATGCGCCACACATAATTGCTGTCGCCGGCCTGGACCAGCGCCGACGGCGGGATCATCAGCGACGAGGTGGTCTGCGCTTCGACCCGGCCTTCGGCATATAGGCCGGCCACGCCGGGACGCACATTGTCGGCAAAATCCACCAGCACTTCGACCTGGCGGGTCACCGAATTGGCGGCCGGATCGACGCGCTTGACCTTGCCGTTGAATTGTTTATCGGGATAACCGTTGACGCGGAACAGCACTGGCTGGCCCAGCTTGACCACGCCGATCTTGTCGGCCGACACCATGCCCTCGAAGCGCATGCTGGACGGGTCGATCACCTTGATCAGTTCCTTGCCGACCTGGGCGGTGTCGCCGCTGGACACCTTGCGTTCGCTGACGATGCCGTCAAACGGTGCGCGCACCACGGTGCGGGTCAGCTGCTGGCGCGCCGACACCGACCGCGACTTGGCGGCCGCCACGTCGCTCTGGGCGTTGTTGCGGCGCACTTCGGCGTCTTCCAGCGCGGTGGTCGAGACCATGCCGGACGCCAGCAGGGTTTTCTGGCGCTCGTACATGCGCTGGGTCTGGGCCAGCGTCTGCTCGGCGGCGCGGGTGGCTTCGTCGGCCGAGGTCAGGCCGTCGCGGATCGAAGTCTCGTCCAGGCGCAGCAGCACATCGCCCTTTTTGACGGCCTCGCCGTTTTCCTTCAGCACCTGCAGCACGATGGCGCCCACTTCGGCGCGCAGGTCGGCGCGGCGCTCGGGCTGGATCGAGCCGGTAATGACCGGGCCGGACGCCAGCGCGTCCGACTCGATGGTCAATGTATCTTCCGGCGACATCAGCAAGGTCACTTTTTTCTCGTCTTTCGCTGCGGTTGCCGAGGCGGACGCGCTGGCGCCTTTCTCGGGCTCCTTGGCTGATTTGCCGCACGCCACCAGGGCGGAGGCAATGGCGAGAGCGAACAGGGTTTTACGCAACATAAAGTTCTCCGAGATTTATTAAGTGCTTCTTAAAAATTTAGCCAGACTACAGGGCACGGAGTATCCGCGACCGACGTTATCAGGTCAATCATAGTGCGATGGACGGCAGAATTTGTGGCTGAAATGCCGAATACGGGGATGAACGGTAAAGCCGGGAAGGGAAAAGTGTCCGCTTTGGCGGACAGGCCGGACAGAGCGTCCGGCCGGAGGGGAATCAGCCGCGGCCGAAAATCGCGTGGACGATATGGCCGATGGCGATGCCGGTGCACAGGCCGCCGGCGATTTCCACCAACGTATGGCCCATGCGCTCGCGCAGCCACTTGTGCTTGTCGTTGCCTTCGGCCAGGCGGTTGATGGCGGCGGCCTGCTTGCCGACGTGCTGGCGCAGGCTGTTGGCGTCAATGATGACAATAAAGCACAGCGTGACGGCGACGCCGAAGGCCGGGTGGCCGATGCCCTCTCGCAACGCGATCAGGGTCGCCATGCTGGATACCACCGCGCTGTGATTGCTCGGAAAACCGCCGTTACCGACCAGGTTGAACGCCCATTTGCGTGCTTTGACACTATTAATCAGGAACTTGATCGGCCCCACCGTGACCCAGGTAATCAGCGGCGTGACGAGGTAAGCGATGTCCATCGTTAAATCCTTAACATTTTTGTGGCGACATTATGGCAGATGGCAACCCAGCGACGGAAGCAAGTAATATAAAATCCCCCTTGCTCTCATTTCAATAAAGATAACCATGCAACACTTCAGAATCTCGTTCCTCGTCACCTTCGTCCTCATGGCGCTGTCCGGCTGGTGGGGTTACAACCACGGTGGCGTCAACGGACTGGTGCAGGCGCTGTGGATCACCGCCGTGCTGGGCATCATGGAAGTGTCGCTGTCGTTCGACAACGCCGTGGTCAACGCCTCGGTGTTGCGCCACTGGAACGAATTCTGGCGCAAGCTGTTCCTGACGGTCGGGATTGTGGTCGCCGTGTTCGGCATGCGGCTGATCTTCCCGCTGCTGATCGTCTCCATGGCCACCGGCCTGGGCCTGCTGGAAGTGTGGCATATGGCCACCACCACGCCCGAGTTGTACTCAAAGTACCTGACCGGCGCCCATGCCGAAGTGGCGGCCTTCGGCGGCGCCTTCCTGCTGCTGGTGTTCCTCAACTTCCTGTTCGACGACCAAAAAGAATTGCACTGGCTGGGCTGGATCGAGGAAAAACTCGGCCAGCACGGTACCGAAAGCCTGGCGGTGCTGCTGGCGCTGGCCGCAGTGTTTGCCTGCGTGTCGCTGGTGGCGGACGCCGAGCAGTACAAGGTGCTGACGGCGGGCGTGGTGGGCGTCATCGTCTACCTGGCGGTCGGCTGGATCAGTTCGTTGCTGGAAGAAGACCCGCCGGAAGATGACGACGACGTCACCGAAGCTGGCGTCGCACCGATCGTTGCGGCTGTGGCCAAGGGCAGCATCGGCGGCTTTTTATACCTGGAAGTGCTGGACGCCTCGTTCAGCTTCGACGGCGTGATCGGCGCCTTCGCCATCACCACCGACGTCGTCGTCATCATGCTGGGGCTGGCCATTGGCGCCATGTTCGTGCGGTCGCTGACGGTGTTTTTGGTGCACAAAGGTACGCTGGACGAATACGTCTACCTGGAGCATGGCGCGCATTACGCGATCGGCATCCTGGCGCTGATCATGCTGGCCAGCGTCAAATACCATATTCCAGAGTGGTTTACCGGCCTGTCCGGCGTGGCGTTTATCGCGGTGTCGCTGTGGTCGTCGGTGCGCTACAAGCGCCAGAACGCCGCGTGATACCATCCCGTTCATTGCATAACCCAGGCTCACCATGACCACATCCAAACGCGTAATCCTGACCTTCATCGGCCTGCTGGCCGCCGCAGCACTGCTGATGGCCGCCTACACCTGGGCCATGCTGCACATCTCGTACTCGGACGGCGAGCGCGCCGGCTACCTGCAAAAATTCTCCACCCGCGGCTGGGTGTGCAAGACCTGGGAAGGCGAAATCCTGCTGACCTCGATGCCGGGTGCGATTCCGGAAAAGTTTGAATTCAGCGTGCGCGACCCGCAAGTGGCCAAGGAACTGACCAACGCCACTGGCAAGCGCGTCATCCTCAGCTACGCCCAGCACAAAGGCGTTCCGACCCAGTGCTTCGGCGAAACCGAGTATTACATTACCAAGGTCGGCGTGCAGCCATAACACAAAAGCAAGACTGCCATTTTGCGCTACTGTCAGACGGCATTTTTTGATTTCCGGTAAACTCGGCCTTTTGCCGGACATCAATTAAATTCTATGCAACGCATTCTATTAGGCGCTGTGGCGCTGGCGGCCGCGGCGATTGCGCCGGCCCAGGAACTGACCGGCTACGCCGGCACACTGCGCGTCAAAGAAGCCGACGAGCAAACCTTCAGCGCCGGCGCCTCCTACACCCACCCCGTCAACGAACACCTGGCGCTGAGCGTGCTCTATCTGAACGAAGGCCACCCGACCGACCACCACCGCGACGGCGTGGCTGGCCAGGTGTGGGTCCGGACCGGTCCCAACCAGCCAGGCTGGAGTTTTGGCGCCGGCGCCGGCCAGTACTTCTACTTCGACACCAGCCAGTTGCACAGCGACAGCACCACCAAGTACACCAACGACCACGGCTGGGCCCCCATCTACAGCCTGCAAGCGACCTACCACTACGCGGACAGCCGCTGGTACAACCAGGTGCAGATCAACCGCATTTCGCCGTCTGGCAAAGACGCGACCACCTCGGTGTTGCTGGGCGTGGGCTACCAGTTCAACGGCGTCAAGGGCGACAAACTGCATCTGGAAGGCGGCCCGACCACGGACGAAGCGCTTACCCTGATGGCCGGCCAGGGCATTAACAACAGCCTGAGTTCGGAGACCTCCGCCATTGCGGCGCTGGAATACCGGCGCGCGGTCGGCCGATATGTAGACTGGACGGTTACTGCCATCACCGAAGGCAACACCCCGCAGAGCAAGCGCAACGGCGTCGCCACGCAGCTGTGGCTGATCCGTTCGCTGAATCAGAAAGTCGAGTTGGGCATGGGGGCTGGTCCCTACTTCAACGCCAAGGTGCCGGATGCCGATGGGCAGCGTTCACACAAGGCGGGGCTGGTCAGCATTGGCGGGCGCTACCACCTGGCCAAACGCGTGGTGGCGCAAGCCTCATGGAACCGCGTGGTCACCGACTACCACCGCGACGCCGACCTCTTCCTGATCGGCCTCGGCTACAGCTTCTAAACTCCGGAGTTTTAGCGGGCGCGCCAGACGGCTTTGCCGGCTTCGGCTGGCTGGTTCTGGCGGGCCGCTTCCTTGCGGGCGCGGACGTCGTCCAGCGTGGTGATGTTGTTTTCTTCCGCCGTCACTTTGGCCTGCACCGACGCCAACACTTTTTGCGCGGCGCCCAGGCGGCGGGTTTCCAGTTCCAGCAATTGTTGTTTGGCGGCGGTCATCGCGGCCGTGGTGTCGGCGACTTTGCGTTGCATGGCGGCGTGCGCCTGCGCGGTCGCCAGCAGCGCTTGCTGGGCGGCAGCTTTGTCGGCAACGGCTTGCGTCGCTTCCTGCTCGGCCTGCTCGCGCTGCTGCATGGCTTGCGCTTCAGCCTGGGCTTCGTCGGCGCGCTGACGGGCGCTGGCGGCGATGTTCTTCTCCGCTTCCAGGCGGCTGGCGATGGCTTGCGAAGCGCGTACTTCGGACGCGGCGGTGACACGCTGCTGCGTCAGCTTCTGGTCGATCAGCGCCAGCGATTTGCGCTCAGCTTCGATGAATGCACGTTCGGCAATCAGCAGTTCTTCCGCCTTGACGGCTTTTTCCTGTTCCACGCGGGCGCGTTCGGCGTGCACCGCACCCAGCTCTACCGCCAGTCGCGCTTGTGCTGCCAGCGCTTGCGCAGAGATGGCTTTCTGTTCGGCTTCGGCCGACACTTGCGCCGCCAGCACGCGCGACGCTTCGGCTTGCTGCTCGGCGGCGGCGGCCAGGCGTTGCTCGGCTTCCTGCTGCTGACGCAGCGCTTCGGTTTGCGCGCGCTCGGCGGCCACGCGCTGTTGCGCGGCGTCGGTGGCGCGTTGTTCAGCGTCCAGTTTGGCGTTCAGCGCGACGATGGCCTGCTGTTCGGTGGCGGCGCGCTCCTGCTCTGCCTGCAGCAGCGCGGCGGCGCGGCCGGCACGTTCGGTGGCCAGCGCGTTCGCGGCGTTCTGCGCTTCGACGTGTTGCGCCAGCGTGGCGATTTCCGCCTGCTCGGCGGCGTTCTGGCTAGCGGCCAGCTCGGTGGCGGCGCGTGCCAGAGCGGCCCGTTCGATGGCCAGCTCGGCGGCGCGCTGTTGTTCCAGGCTGTCGGCGCGGGCGGCGTCGGCGGCGGCAGCGTCGGCGGCCTGGCGCTGTTTGGCCTGATCCAGTGCGGCGCTTTCCGCTTCGACCTTGGTCAGCGTGGCCAGTTCGGCATCCTCTTCGGCCTGCGCGCGGGCCAGTGCCACGGCGCGCAGCTGGTTGTCGACTTCGAGGCGCGCTTCGGTGGCGGCCAGGATGCGGGCGTCGGCTTCGCGCCGTGCTTGCGCGCTGGCGGCGGCCACCGCTTCCATGCGCTCGCGGTGGATGGCGGTGTCGCGGATTTCTTTCTCGGTTTGCAGGCGCAGGCGCAGCGATTGCGCGGCGCTGTGCTCGGATTCGGCCTTGGCCTGGGCGATTTGTTCGCGCTCCTGCTCCAGGTGCGCCAGCGCGCGGGCTTCTTCCAGCGCACGCGCTTCGGCGGCCGAGCGCTTGTAGGCGGCTTCCAGCGCGATCTTGTCGGCGCGTTCGCGCTGCTTGGTCAGTTCCAGTGCTTCGGCTTCGGCTTCGGCCAGTTGCTGGGCGGTCTGGCGGGCGCCGGCGGCGTGGCGTTCGCGTTCGCGCGCCAGCGTGGCGACGCGGGCGTCGGCCGAGGCGATGCCGACCACTTCTTCCTTGGCGGCCTGGACGGCGGCGACGCGTTCGGCCGCCTGCAGGCGGGCCTGTTCGGTCTGCTCTTGCAATTCGGCGGCGGCGCGCGCGGCCTGCTGCGCCAGTTCGGCGTCGGTGGCGATTTGTTCGTGCGCGCGCTTGCGGTTTTCTTCTTCGGCGCGGGTGCGTTCTTCAGCCGCCAGGCGAATCAGGTTGTCGGCTTCGGCCCGCGCGCGCAGGCCGGCGGTTTCCTGCTTGACGGCGTCCAGCCGGGCCACGCTGGCCTGGGCGGCGGCGCGCATCGATTCCAGCCGTTCCTGGTTGGCGCTGATCGCCGCTTCCGAGGCCTGGGCATTTTGCAGCGCCACGGCGGCGGCGGCGGCGTCGATGGCGGCGCGGTCTTCGGCCAGCGCGCGGGCGCGGGATTCGGCGTGGGCGCGGCTCTCGGCGGCGCAGGCGGCCTTGGCTTCGGCTTCGACCCGGGCGATGGCTTCCTGGATGGCTTTCATTTCCATCGCGGCGCGCGGCAACTGGGCCGGAACAGCGCTGTCGTCTGCAGACACGCTGGCCATCGGCAATGGCAGCAGGGTGGCGTCGTCGCGTTCTTGTTTGACCAGTTGTGCTTGCATGAGAGTCTCGCTGAGAGGATTTTCCGAGCTCTCATTATCACGGACCCATCAGGCTAGCCGAGCCGTAAGAAGAGGCGGAAACACCCGCCTATTCTCGGATTGGTCAGATCGCCAGCGGCGGCTCGTCCATCAGCGCGACCTGCTCGCGCAGCTCCAGGATGCGGTCCTGCCAGTAGCGCTGGGTGTTGAACCAAGGAAATGCCTGCGGGAAGGCCGGATCATCCCAGCGCCGCGCCAGCCAGGCCGAGTAATGGATCAGGCGCAGGGTGCGCAGCGCTTCGACCAGGTGCATCTGGCGCGGGTTGAAGTCGCCGAAATCCTCGTAGCCGGCCAGGATATCGCTCATCTGGCGCACCTGCTCGGCCCGCTCGCCGGACAGCATCATCCACAGATCCTGGATCGCCGGCCCCATGCGGGCGTCGTCGAAGTCGACAAAGTGCGGGCCGGCGTCGGTCCACAACACGTTGCCGCCGTGGCAATCGCCGTGCAGGCGCAACTGCGGCAGTTCGCCGGCGCGATCATAGGCACGACGCACGCCGTCCAGCGCCTGCTGGGAAATCGCGGCGTACGACGCCTTCAGGTCCAGCGGAATGAAATCATTGTCCTGCAAGAATGCGCACGGCTCGGTGCCGAAGGTGTCGATGTCCAGCGCCGGCCGGTGGGCGAACGGTCGTACGGCGCCGATCGCGTGGATGCGGCCGATGTAGCGGCCGGTCCACTCCAGCACCGCCGGGTCGCCCAGTTCCGGCGCGCGGCCGCCGTGGCGGGTGAACACGGAAAAGCGGAAGCCGGCATGAAGGTGCAGCGTGGTGCCATGCAGCGCCAGCGGCGGCACTGCTGGAATTTCGGCGTCCGCCAGCTCCTGGGTGAACGCGTGTTCTTCGAGGATGGCGTCGTCGCTCCAGCGCCGGGGCCGGTAAAACTTGACCACCAGCGGCTTGTCGTCTTCGATGCCGACCTGGTAGACGCGGTTTTCATAGCTGTTGAGCGCCAGCAGGCGGCCGTCGCCGCGCAGGCCGATGCTGTCGAGGGCGTCAAGCACGCAGTCCGGGCTTAACAAGGAATAAGGGTGAGAATGGGAGGCGGATTCGGTCATAAGCGCCATTGTACGGGGCGCGGCGTGTATACTGTCTGCTTACCCCAAATAAAAAGAGCAAAATATGCAACTCGACCAGCCTTTGAGCGAAAAAGAATTCGACGAACTGGACAGCTTCCTGCTGTCCGACCGCAGCCCTGAAGATGCCATGACCATGGACATCCTGCATGGTTACCTGACCGCCATCGCGATCGGCCCGGAAACCATCATGCCGGCCGAATGGCTGAAAAAAGTATGGGGCAAGGAAGAAACCGACGTGCCGAAGTTCAAGCACGACAAGGAAGAACAACGCATCCTCGAGCTGATCATGCGCTTCATGAACGAAGTGCTGGTGACGTTTGAAGTGGCGCCGAAGGAATTCGAGCCGCTGTTCGTCGAGCACGAGCACGAAGGCCAGACCCTGATCGACGCCGAAGCCTGGTGCTGGGGCTTCTGGGAAGGCATGGAGCTGCGTCCGGGTTCGTGGGACCCGATCTGGGACTCCGAAGTGGGCGACCTGATGCGTCCTATTTACCTGCTGGGCGCCGACGAGATCGAGGAAGAGGAACTGCCGCTGGTGGAAGATCCGGTCAAGGCCCACAAGCTGGCGCAGGAACTGGAAGCCAACCTGCCGGCCATCTACAAATTCTGGGTGCCGCGCCGCAAGCCTGCGGTCGAGACCGTCAAGCGCGACGAGCCGAAAGTCGGCCGCAACGACGACTGCCCTTGCGGCAGCGGCAAGAAGTTCAAGAAGTGCCACGGCGCTGACGCCGCCGAGTAATCCGCGCAATGCCAGAGGGACGGCGTCCCTCTGCGTCCAGTAAAATGCAGGCATCATTGTTCAGGATGCCTATGTTCTCCCTGCCCTTCAAGCTGCCCACCACGGCCACCGCGCCGTTCTGCCCTTCCGAAGTCGCCGGCACCGTCGCGGTGCCCGAGGGCGATCCGTTCTGGAAAAAAGTCATCCGCTTCGCCGGTCCCGGCCTGCTGATTTCGGTCGGCTACATGGACCCGGGCAACTGGGCCACGGCGATCCAGGGCGGCTCGCAGTTCGGCTACCAGCTGCTGTTCGTGGTTGTGCTGTCCAGCCTGGCCGCAATCGTGTTGCAATGCCTGAGCATGCGGCTCGGCATCGTCACCGGCAAGGACCTCGCCGTGCACTGCCGCGAGCAATATTCGCCGGCGGTCGGCAAGACGCTATGGGGCTTCGCCGAAATTTCCATCATCGCCTGCGACCTGGCCGAAGTGCTGGGCTGCGCGCTGGCCTTCAAGCTGCTGCTCGGCGTGTCGCTGCCGGTCGGCGTGGCGCTGACCGCGCTCGATACGCTGATCGTGCTGGGCCTGAAAGGCAAAGGCTTCCGCCAGGTCGAGGCCATCGTGCTGGGGCTGATCTTGACGGTGGCGATCTGCCTGTTCGCCGAGCTGGTGTTCGTCAAGCCGGACTGGCATGCGGTGGCGGCCGGGCTGGTGCCGTCGCTCAGCGCGCTGTCGTCGCGCGAACCGCTGTACCTGGCCATCGGCATTCTTGGCGCGACTGTCATGCCGCACAACCTCTACCTGCATTCGTCGGTGGTGCAAACGCGCGTGGTGCGGCGCGACGATGCAGCGCGGCGCGAAGCCATCAGCCTGTCGCGCATCGACACCGTAGTGTCCTTGCTGCTGGCGCTGCTGATCAACGGCGCCATCCTGGTGCTGGCGGCGGCCGCGTTCTACCAGCCGGGCAGCAGCCGCGTGCTCGACATCGACGACGCCTACCGCCTGCTGGAACCGGTGGCCGGCACCGCGCTGGCCGCCATCCTGTTCGGCCTGGCGCTGCTGGCGTCCGGCCAGAGTTCGACTTTCACCGGCACCATCGCCGGGCAAGTCATCATGGAAGGCTTTTTGAAGCTGAAAATTCCGTGCTGGCAGCGGCGCGCCATTACCCGTGGCCTGGCGCTGATCCCGGCCATGATCGGCGTCATCGTGCTGGGCGAACACTCGGTCGGCACCCTGCTGGTGCTGAGCCAGGTGGTGCTGAGCATGCAACTGCCGTTCGCCATGTACCCACTGGTCAGTCTGACATCGCAGCGCCGCATCATGGGCAACTTCGTCAACGCCTGGTGGACCACGACGCTGGCCTGGTTCCTGTTCGCCGTCATCTCGGCCGCCAACGCCTGGCTGGTGTGGCAGGCGTTTTCCTGAATCTTGCGCAATATGCGCGGCGGCGCGCGGCGCTATAAAGGAAGGCCCGCCGTCAACCAGGAGCCGCCGTGCGCCATCTACCGCTTGTCGTCGCCAGCCTGCTGTCCACCCTGCCCGCAGCCGCGGCGCCGCTGGTTTTCGACTGCCCGCGCGTGATCGATATCGCGCAAACCACGCATACCAGCGACCGCTCGTGGGAGCAGGTGACCGACAGCGAACTGCCGCCGGCCACGTTGACCACTGTCACGGTGTACACCGAGCATCCCAGCGATGGCGGCAATCTTGTACCGAACCAGACCGAGCGCCATGACGAAACCGAAGTCACATTGTGGCGTCTGCCGCCCGATTCGGCGCCGTACTGGATGGCCTGCGTTTACCGCCAGTCGCGCATCCTGCTGGCCAAGCCGATCCCGCTGCAAGCCAGACAGTGCCGGCTGACCACCACATTGCCCGGCCAGCAGGCTGGCGACGTCGTGTTCTTTGTCTGCGAGTAAGCCGGGGCTACAATGGCGGCGCCCCCACCGAGAATACAAGTCTGAGATGTTAAGAAAGCAAAAGAACCTGCCGCCGCGCGTGCTGGCCACCGAGACGCCGGAACAGGCGGCCGCCAACAAGCTGGCGCGCGAGCAGCGCGATGCGCAAGTGCGTGGCGTCAGTTCCATCCATGCGATGCGCGAAGCGATCAAGCAGACCGCACGCGCGCTGCCGGCCATGACCGCGGTGCCACGCGTGCGTGGACTCAGCGCCGCCGATTTTCGCCAGCGCGCCGCCCAGGGGCTGCCGTTTCTGATTGATGGCGTGGTCGGACGCTGGCCGCTGAGCGCCCACACACCGGACCTGCTGCGCGACAAGCACGGCCACATGGCGGTGCGCGCCCGCGTCGGCGATTACATCACCACCGCCTTCGCGCCGGACCGCGCCATGCAGGACATGACCATGGCCGAGTATCTGGACTTGGCCGCGCGCACCGAAGGCCTGCCGCCCTATCTCGGCAATCTGGAATTGCGCGAGTTGAACAGCATGTGCCACTGGCCGACCTGGTTCGACAAGATGGGCCCGGCGCGCTTCTGGGTCGGCCCGGCCGGCACGCTGACGCCGCTGCATTGCGATTACGACGACAATATCTTCGCGCAGATCTGGGGCACCAAGCGCATCTTCCTGGCGCCCCCGCATCATGATGAATTCCTCTACACCAGGGAAGCCAGCGCCATGCTGTTCGGTTCGCCGTTCGATCCGGAAGCACCGGACTACGACAGCTTCCCGCTGGCGCGCCAGGCCACGCTGATCGAGGTGCTGGTGCAGCCGGGCGACATGCTGTATGTGCCGGCCGGCTGGTATCACCAGGTGCGCGCGCTGACGTTCTCGCTGTCGTCCAACCGCTGGGCGCGGGCCGTGCCGCTGGTACTGACTGCGAAATAACTCAGTGCAGGACCAAGGCAGGAACGCTTTACTCTTCTTCGCCGTACTGGTCTTCGTACATCAACTCCTCCGGCACGTTGTAGACAAACGCTTTGTTGTCGAACATTAGCTTCCAGCGCTTCGGTTCCATCGGCGCACCGTATTGCGAGCCCTTGGCGGTCACCGTCAACGGTCCCGGGAACGGGCCGTTGACCGGCGCCGTGGCATAGGTCCAGCGCGCATGCTCGCAGCGAACCGGCTGATGCTGCACCGCCTCGGCGCCGGCGGCCACTTCCTCGTCGGTGGCGTCCGGGGAGCGCTTGGTGTAGCGCTCGACCAGCTTTTCCCATTCCGCGTATTCGGCATTGGCTTGCGCGCAATCCTTGCCGGGATCGGCGTCGGCTGCGGCACGGAACTTGGCCAGTTCGGCGATGCTCTCGCCGTGCGGCGCCAGCACCACATTGCTTACCGTCACACGATCATGCTTCGGCTCTAGCCCGCTCTGCACCTTGATCACCCAGCCCCACAGCGTCTCGGACAGCGCCTCGAAGTGGACGTTTTCCGGCTTCAACGGCACTTCGTAAAGCTCGCGCACCGGGTCGCTAATCTCGACCAGGCCATCGCCGCCCTTGCCGTCCGAGCGGATCTGGAACACGCCGTAGAAGCCGGTGGCTTCGCCGCTGAGCGGGATGCCGCTGGTGACGAAGTACAGCTCATCGCTGGCGCCAACCGCCTCAATCCGCGCCTGCTGCACCACGCGCACCAGGAAGGGCTGGTTATTCTGGTCGACGTACATCCAGCCTTTTCGTTCAGCTGAATATTTGCCGTAGTTGCGTGTCATCGATTCGTCGATTGAGGCAGCCTCGTCGATCTTGACCAGCACCGGCCCCTGATTGGCCTTATAGAACGCGGCGCCGACCAGCACGATCGCCAGCACGCCCAGCGTAGCCAACACATACAAAATGTAGCGGCCCCACCGGCGCGGCTTTTTCTCGGGTGGCGGAGGTTCGGTCGAGACGACCGGCGGGACGGGTTCCAGGATATCGGACATGGTTTCTGCAGATCATTGTTAGTAAGTTGATATCTGCGGATATTAATGCCAAAAGGAAAAAGACGGCGCGCGATTCGCGCGGCGCGGCGTCACCGCTGCCGCTTATTTTGCAGGGGGCGCCTGCACATAGGCGGCGACATCATCGAGCGTCGGCGCCAGCCAGCGCAGCGGCGCCGCCAGCGTCGCCACCAATGTGGTATGGCTGACGCGGTCGTAGTACAGCTCCGTTACCGGCACGTGCTGGGCCCGCAGCGCGGCGGCCAGACGGCCGGTATTGCGCGCCGGGTCCACCAGGCGGTCGCTGCGCGCCGCAATCAGCAACGCTGGCGGTGCTGCAGCCGTTACGTGACGGATGGGTTGCGACTCTGGCGGCGTGCCAGGAAAGTGAAACACCGGCTTGGTGGTCGGGTTTTCTATCGGTAAAAAGTCGTAAGGCCCGGCCAGGCCGATCCAGCCGCGCAAGGCCGACTGCGCCATGCCCTGCTCTGCCAACCAGCGCGGATCGAGCGCGATCATCGCCGCGTTGTACGCGCCGGCGCTATGCCCCATGACAAACAGGCGTTGCGGATCGCCGCCGTATTGCGCGGCGTGCTGGCGCGTCCACGCCACGGCTTGCGCCACGTCCTTGAGAAAATCGGGGTAACTGACTTCCGGATACAGGCGGTAATCGGCAATCACCGCCACGATCCCGCGCGACGCCAGCGCGCGGCCGACAAACGCATAGTCGCCGCGCTCGCCGGCCACCCAGTTGCCGCCGTAGAAAAACACCACCACCGGCGCTGTCGTCTGGCCAGCCGGCAGTTCGCGCGGGCGGTAGACGTCCAGCTTGCGGCGCGGCCCGTCGCCATAGGCCAGGTCCAGCGTACGTTCGGAAGCACCGCCTGGCGACAAGGCGTTCAGCGTCGTCAACGGCGAGCAGGCGGCCAGCGCCAGCAGCAACAGCGGCAATGCCAACAGCAACATCAGGGAGGATCGGGACATGGAAGGCAATCAGGGTGGAAGGCGACAGGCTACTCTAGCCCAGCAGCAAGCGCGCTACCGTGCGCCACGCCACCGCCATCGCCTGCCGCGCACAGCGTCGCGCCCATGCTTAACGCAGCATCACAGCCCGCTTGCTAGCGCCTGGCCGTCCACAACCGCAGCGGAAAGCCGCCGCCCGGCATGCCACGACACATCGGCGCCCGGGTCGCCGACAGCAGCTGGAAGCCGTCCGCCGTCCACAGCCACTCGGTGGCGTCGCCGCAGTCGCCTATCCCCCGGCCCTTGCCGTAGGTATGCAGCACGCCCCTGTTGAATTCCGGTTCCATCGGTGCGTCGTCCCGCTCGCCCCCGGGCAACGGCAGCGGCAACACCTGTGGTGCATACGGCGGCTTGTCGTTGGCGAGCCACAACGCGTAGGAAGACTGATAAGCGCCGCGTACACACTCGACGAACAGCAACACCTGACGGCCCGTCAGCCGCACGACTTGATGACGCAGACTGGCGTCGGCGCCGGGGCCGTCCTGGCAATCGTTGGCCGGCAGCGCCTTGAGCAGCTTGGGCAGCAGCGCCGCATCGCTGGCGCGGGTCGCCGCGACTGGCGCGGCGCGCAGCAGCGGCGCCGGCAGCGCGGACGGTACGCTGCTGGCCGGCTTGCTGCCCGGACGCGCCAGCGCGGTCGCGGTATCGACCCTGCCTTGCAGGTCGTCCATCTTCAGCAGCGCCGCGTTGAGGCCGGCCAAGGACAGTTCCCACTGCTGCTTGCCGTCGGTGACGCTGGCCGTGTCGGCTTTCTTCAGCGCCGGCAGCAGGCGCGCGATCTGCTCCGGCTTGAGCACGCCATTAATGCCCTGGATGACGACATTGCCGGCGCGGATGCTCAGGTTGGCGGCTTCGCCGTCGCCGGATAATGCCATCAGCCACGCCTGCACCGGCGCACTGCCGCCGGCGTCGCGCGCCAGCATCAGCGTGACCGGCAGTTCGGCCTCCTCGCGCTGATAGCCCACGATCTCGCAATGGCGGGTGTTGTCGCAGGCGCCGGCCCAGTCCTTGTAGCCGAACTCCTGCGCCTGTGCGTGAACGGCACCGGCGGCGGCCAAGGCGCCCAGCGCCAGCAGCAGACGGCGGATCATCACAGCTTGATGAAATGCTCGCGGTAGTACTTCAGTTCCTCGATCGACTCGATGATGTCGGCCAGCGCGGTGTGTTTTTGGGCTTTCTTGAAGCCGCTGACCATTTCCGGTTTCCAGCGCTTGCCCAGTTCCTTCAGCGTCGAGACGTCGATATTCCGGTAGTGGAAGAACGCTTCCAGCTTCGGCATGTAGCGCACCATGAAGCGGCGGTCCTGGCCGATGGTGTTGCCGCACATTGGCGCTTTGCCCTTCGGCACCCACAGTTTCATGAACTTGATCAGCTCTTCTTCCGCCTGCGCTTCGGTCACAGTCGACGCCTTGACGCGCTCGGTCAGGCCGGAACGGCCGTGCGTGCCGCGGTTCCAGGCATCCATCTTGTCCAAGGTTTCGTCCGACTGGTGGATGGCGAACACCGGCGCTTCGGCCAGCACGTTCAGGTGCATGTCGGTGACCACCACCGCCACTTCGATGATGCGGTCGGTGTCCGGCTCCAGGCCGGTCATCTCCATGTCCACCCACACCAGGTTGAATTCATTCGGGCGTGGCGCGGCGGGTACAGCGGCGGAACCTTCTGGCAAATCAGTAGCTTGTGACATAATTCTCTTCTCTTGGCTAAATTAATCCGAATCTGCCATTTTCTCACAGGCACAGAATGTATTCACTCGCGTTTTCGATTTTGTTCGTATCTTTCATTATTTTGACGCTGCTGGTCCGTTTCTGGCTGGCGTCGCGTCAACTCCGTCATGTGCTGGCGCACCGCAGCGCCGTGCCGGCGGAATTTGCCGAAAAGATACCGTTGGCTGCCCATCAGAAGGCCGCCGACTACACCATCGCCCGCACCCAATACGGCCTGCTGACGCTGATGGTCAATACCGTGGTGCTGGTCGGCTTTACGCTGCTGGGCGGGCTGCAATGGCTGTCGCTGCAGATTTTCCAGGCGACCGGCCCCGGCATGGTCTACCAGCTGGCGCTGCTGGCCGCGTTCGCGCTGATTTCCGGCCTGATCGACCTGCCGTTCGACTATTACAAGCAATTCGGCCTGGAGCAGCGTTTCGGATTTAACAAGATGAGCAAGGGCCTGTTCTTCGGCGACCTGATCAAGGGTTCGCTGCTGGCGGCGGCCATCGGCCTGCCGCTGGCGTGGGTGGTGCTGACCTTGATGAACCAGACCGGCGACCTGTGGTGGCTGTACACCTGGGTGGTGTGGAGCGGCTTCCAGCTGCTGATGATGGTGCTGTTCCCCACCGTGATCGCGCCGCTGTTCAACAAATTCACGCCGCTGGAAGACCAGTCGCTGAAAGCCCGCATCGAAGGGCTGATGACGCGCGTCGGCTTCGCCTCCAAGGGCCTGTTCGTGATGGACGGCTCCAAGCGCAGCGCCCACGGCAATGCCTACTTCTCCGGCTTCGGCGCCAACAAGCGTATCGTCTTCTTCGACACCCTGCTGTCGCGCCTGCAACCGCAGGAAATCGAGGCGGTACTGGCGCACGAGCTGGGCCACTTCAAGCTGAAACACATCATCAAGCGCATCAGCATGATGTTCGCGATTTCGCTGGGCTTCCTGGCGCTGCTGGGCTACCTGAAGACCCAGCCGTGGTTCTACGACGGCCTGGGCGTCAACCCGCTGCTGCTGCCGGGCCAGGGCAACGACGCCATGGCGCTGTTGTTGTTCATGCTGGTGCTGCCGGTATTCACCTTCCTGTTCAACCCGCTGACGTCGCTGGGTTCGCGCAAGCACGAGTTTGAGGCCGATGCGTTTGCCGCCAAGCATACCGATGCGCGCGACCTGGTGTCGGCGCTGGTCAAGATGTACGAAGATAACGCCTCGACGCTGACGCCCGATCCGCTGCATTCGGCCTTCTACGACTCGCACCCGCCGGCCAGCGTGCGCATCCGTCAACTGAACCTGGCGGCGTCATGATGACCACCCGCGCTGACCTGCTGGCCGCCCGCTGCCGTCCCCGCACGGCCGCGCTGGACGCCGGCGCGGCCGCGCAACTGCAAGCGCTGCTGCCGGACTGGACGATCGACCACGGCCGCCTGACGCGCAGCTTCGCCTTCAAGAATTATCATCGCACCATGGCCTTCGTCAACGCCCTGGCATACGTAAGCCACACTGAAGACCACCACCCCGAAATGACCGTCACCTACAACACCTGCGTCGTCCGCTACGACACCCACTCCGCCCACGGCCTGACCGACAACGACTTCATCTGCGCCGCCAAGGCCGACGCGCTGTACCAGCAAGCGGCGGTGCCGGCATGAGCGACGCCCCGAACCAGCAGCGCACCGCCATCATCATCGCCGCCCACGGCCGCCACTACCTGGCGGAAGCGGACGGCGTCAAGCTGCAGTGCGTCACGCGCGGCAAGAAGACCAATGTGGCGGTGGGCGACATCGTCCACATCACCATGACCTCGCCCGACCAGGGCGTGATCGACAAGATCGAGGAACGCCAGACGCTGCTGTACCGCTCGGACCAGTACAAGTCCAAGCTGCTGGCGGCCAATCTGACGCAACTGTTCATCGTGGTCGCCACCGAGCCGGGCTTTACCGACGACCTGGTGTCGCGCTCGCTGGTGGCGGCGGAAGCGGCCGGCATCAAGGCGCACCTGATCCTCAACAAGACCGACGTCGCCGCCGCCCTGCCGCGCGCCCGCGAGCGGGTGCAGCTGTACGCCAACCTGGGCTACCCGGTGCATGAAGTCTCGGCCACCGCCGCGCCGGAACACGCGGTCGCCACCTTGCGGCCGCTGCTGGCCGGCCAGTCGTCGATCCTGATCGGCCAGTCCGGCATGGGCAAGTCGTCGCTGATCAACCTGCTGGTGCCGGATGCCGACATCGCCGTGCGCGAAATCTCCGCCGCACTCGACACCGGCAAGCACACCACCACCTTCACCCGCCTGTACACGCTGCCCGACCTGGGCCCGGCCTCGTCGATCATCGATTCGCCCGGCTTCCAGGAGTTCGGCCTCTACCATCTGAGCGAGGGCATGCTGGAGCGCGCCTTTGTAGAATTTGCCCCATACCTGGGTCACTGCAAGTTCTACAATTGCCGCCACCTGATCGAGCCGCAATGCGCGGTGCTGGACGCCGTCGCCGAAGGCAAGATCGCCAAGATGCGCCACACCCTGTACGGCCAGCTGTTGCACGAGTCATCACAAACACTGTATTAACAACAAGCTTGCGTCTATAATGCCTTGGAGCAAGTATCCTGGGGAAGCCGATGGACATGTTTGCGCTGGACGACGCGTTAGCCGAGTGGGAGGCCGCCCTGCCGCCGCTGCGTGGTCCGGCGCGTCTGTCGCTGCTGCTGCCCTTGGCCTGGCATCTACGCCAGCGGGACACGCCGCGCGCGCTGCACCTGGCGGCCGAAGCCGAAGCGCTGCTGGCCAGCGCCGTCCCCGCCCTCCCCACTGAACAACGCGACGCCCACAGCGCCCGCCTGCAACTGGTACGCGCCGAAGCGGCCTGGCTGAATGGTCAGCTGGACGCCGCCGACGACCTCGCGCAACAGGCTGGCCAGCGCTGCGCCGCCTTGCAGTTGGCCGCCGGCGACGCCGACGCCCACTGGCTACGTGCCTGGATCGCCATCGACCGCGGCGACCATGTCGCCGCCGAAGCCGAACTGGAACAGACGGCGGCCATCGCCCGCGCCGGCGGCGACCTGCAACGCTGCGCGATCGCCGACGCCGTCAACGCCCGCTGGGCAGTGCTGCGCAACCTGGCCAGTGCCCAAGAACGCTGGTCGCAACGCTTCACGCCGGCGGAAGAAAACCAGCCCGGCGTCGCCAGCTGGATCTACGATTACTACGGCATCGCCGCCAGCCAGGCCAGCGATTTCGGCGCCGCCGCCGGCCACTACCTGCACTGCTACGAAGCAGCGCTGGAGAGTGGCCAGCTGCGCATGGCCATCACCGCCGCCATCAACATCGGCCTCGACTTCACCGCGCTGAACGACCACGAAGCGGCGCTGGAATGGATGGAAAGCGCGCTCGACCTGGCGCGGCCGACCGGCTGGCCGCGCAGCATCGGCGCCTGCCTGACCCACACCGCCGACAGCATGCGCCGCCTCGGCCGGCTGGAGGCCAGCGCCGCGCTGCTGCAGGAAGCGGTAGAGCTGCTGGCACCGCTGGCCGGCGCGCGCAGCTATGCCACCGCGCTGCAATACCGGGGCGACCTGGCGCTCGACCAGGGCGATTATCCGACCGCGCTGGACGCCTTCCGCCAGCTGGGTGTGCGCGGCGACGCGCTGCAACACGCCGACTTCCAGAGCATCGCCCGGCGCGGTCAGGCGCACGCGCTGTGCTTCCTCGACCGTCCGCAGGAAGCGCTGGCGATGGCGGTGCAGGCCGCCGAGCTGGCGCAAGCCCAGGCCGACCGCTACCACCACGTCGCCGCGCTGCGCGTGATGTCGCTGATCCACCTGCGCCACCAGTTGCCGCCGCCAGCCGGCATGACCGAACCCAACGCCACGCTGCACTTCCTGCACCAGGCGCTGGCGGTGGCCGGCCACATCAACGGCTACACACTGCCGGCCGACCTGCACGAAGCGCTGGCGCGCGAATACGCCCACATCGGCGACTACCAGCAAGCCTACGCCGCCGCCCAGCAGGCGGCCGCGGCGCGCGCAAAAACCCACAGCCAGGACGCCACCAACCGCGCCATCGCCATGCAGGTGCAGCACCAGACCGAGCACGCGCGCGCCGAAGGCTTCCATCACCGCGAGCTGGCGGCCGCCGAAGCGCGCCGCGTCGACCTGCTACAACAGACCAAGGCCACCCTGGAACGGCTGTCGGCGATCGGGCAGGAAATCACCACCCACCTTGATGCCGGCGCCGTGTTCCAGGCGCTGCACCGCCACGTGCAGGCGCTGCTGCCGGCCAACTCGCTGGCGATCTACCTGTGCGATCCCGGCTGCGACACCATCAGCCGCGTGTTCGGCATAGAAAACGGCCAGCCGCTGGCCAGTAACACCATCGACGTCGCCAACCCGCGCGCCAACGCCGCCCGCAGCCTGCGCGAGCGCAGCGAGATTTACGTCCCCAACGCCGGCCCGGACGACATCTTCCTGGCCCCAGGCACCCAGATCATGGTCAGCGCACTGTACGTGCCGCTGCGCGTCGGCGAACGCACGCTCGGTGTGATGACCGTGCAAAGCACCATGGCCAATGCTTACGGCGAGCGCCATCGGCTGATCTTCCGCACCCTGTGCGCGTATGGCGCGATTGCGCTGGACAACGCCGAAGCCTATCGCCAGTTGAAGGACGCGCAAACGCAGCTGGTGTCGCAGGAAAAGCTGGCCGCACTGGGCGCGCTGATGGCCGGCGTCGCCCACGAGCTGAACACGCCAATCGGCAACAGCCTGCTGATCGCCAGCACGCTGGTGCAGAAGACCGAAGAACTGGAAGCGCAGATGAACGGCAGCGGCCTGAAACGCTCGGCGCTGGCCGCCTACCTGGAAGACGCGCGCAAGGCGCACGAGCTGGTGATGCGCGGCCTGACCAGCGCGGCCAACCTGGTCAACAGCTTCAAGCAGGTGGCGGTCGACCGCACCACCGAACAGCGGCGTGACTTCAACCTGGCGCAGGTGTCGCAGGAAGTGGTGGCGACCATGATGAACCGCATCCGCGCCGCCGGCCACCGCATCGAGCTGGACATGCCGGAGACGATTTCGCTCGACAGCTATCCCGGCCCTTATGGTCAGGTGATCGCCAACTTCATCAACAACGCCCTGCTGCACGCGTTTGCCGGCAAGGCCGGCGGCAGCGGCAGCATGTGGCTGCGCGCCCAGGCGCCGGTCGACGGCCGGGTGCAGGTGAGCTTCCGCGACAACGGCGGCGGCATCGCGCCCGAACACATGTCGCGCATCTTCGATCCCTTCTTCACCACCAAGCTGGGCCAGGGCGGCAGCGGACTGGGGCTGTCGATCAGCTACAACATCGTCACCTCGCTGATGGGCGGCCTGATCACCGTGCACAGTTCCCGCGACGGCACCACCTTCACCCTCGACCTGCCGCTCACCGCGCCCGAGAACAAACTGCCCTCGACCAGCCACATCTACCATTGAGCAGGATGTAGGGAACCCCTGATTGCCAACGCTCAAATACCTTAAAAAGCTCTAAATCGATTAGAGAACGCTCTATTTCGCTAGAAATCGTTCTAAAACCTAGGCGAAAAATAGACGAAATAAAGGCTGCAAATTTTGTTTTAGAATGATCTCTACCGTTTTAGAGCGAATTAGAGCGTTATACAGCGTTTAGACAATACGTAAGCGCATAAGGACAGACGGAGCTTCCGAGACAAGTAAAGCAGTCGCCAGCAGTAGAGTCCTAGGCCGCTCCCAAAAGATATGAATATCAAGGATACTAACCCAAGTATGACAAACCCCTGAAAATTTGAAGGCGTCAGTGATAGAAATGCAACAATTACCCCAAGGACAACTGCGACTACACTGCTTGAGCCATAGGCTTTGAACCGATTATTCAAGCCATCTTGGCTGTCATTCATACAGTTCCTATAATATTCGACTGGCCGGTTCTGGCCTACTGCTGCCTGAAGCCGCCTCATTGCATAAGGCAGAGCGTTACCTACCTCGATCAAAAATCGAATACCAGAATTCGTCGCCATACTTCAACGCAAGATATCCGCAGGTACAGATGGCGGCAATGATGACAGCCACAGTGCATCCAATAGAATCAAACGAATATTTAACCACAATATAGAGCCCAAAAATAAAACCGAGTAATGCGCCACAACCGAAGCGCGTTACTTTTTCTGCTTTGCTCACCTCTGGATCCTCATGAATATCCATTGCAATTTCTTTCTTGGATAGTTCGATTATTTAGAAGGCAGCTTCTGGCCGATTTTGGACTGTTCTACAAACGCGGTTTCGATATTGTTCTAACAATCCAAGCACCTAAGATAATTACGAACCAGCATAGCACGCCTTCGACAGTCGCCAGATTTATTGAGAGTGCGCAGTTCACCGCCATGTTTGTTTGGTACGCAAGAGCCAAAGATAAAGCCAAGGGTATCCACCCAACTATCGCAGAAGCTAAAACCGTGCGAGTTGGAAACAATCGGTTAACTGGCCAAGCTGGGGCCGCAAAGAGGACCGCAAGCGTAATCATGCCACCAAGCCGTTCAGCATCGGGATTGATCGCCTTGCCGCCATAAAGCTCATGAGGCAAAAATCCGTGGCAATACACCCATAGAATAGCGATCGACATCCCGATCAGTAGAAGCAAACAACACTTACCGATCTTGATTGCTATCTCCATTAACGTCCCAAATTCAATGTTAAATTCTCCGTCAGCTTCTGGCCGTTCGAGTGGCCGGTTGTCGCCGTGTGCCGCACTCTGACGCCGGCGTTAATCGTTGAATGCAGCTACGATCTGATTCGCGTGTTTCGATGAACGTGCATCCTCTGAAAGGAAATGCACCCCGAGTGATAGAATCTGGGGGAGCGTGCTGTTAGGCGCAAGGTTCAATTCGTAAAACACAGGTTGTCCATCACTGGCGGTGGAGGCATATCTAATCTGAATAAACTTCTGTACTCTCGACGCAGGGCTTCTATGTGACGCAATCTCCAATTTGACACTCTTTCCGTCAGGGAGGGTTGCAATAGGACGGATTGTCGAAAATCCTCCAAGGCGATCATCAATTTTCCTTAAATTTTGCTCGATGATTTCAATATCTCCCACCTCCCCAGGTGCGAACATCGATGCAGCGTCCCTGAAGCGTTGATGCTGTAGAGCGCCCACAAATCCCTTGGCGACAGCCATGGTACTCACGTCGCCGCTTTCGGCCGCGTTCACGGCGACAGATGTGCACAACACCAAAGCGCTAAGGCTGAATAATTTCATTTTCACGTTAATCTGTCCATATAAGTTTCTGGCAGCTATTGGCCGAACTCAACCAAGGCTACGGCTACGCTTATTGATAAAGGAGTACCGCAACTATAGCGATAGTGGCGATAACCACCATGCCAAGAAATTGCACGGCTATAATCTCATAATAAATTTGTATAGCGAGTTCTCTCTCAGACTTTACTAGCCATAGTTGCGTCAGAGTTATTGGCCGAACGCGGCCTAGAGACAAGGTCAGAAGTGTGAGCCGTCCCGTGCTGTAAAAGAGCACGTCACCTATTAGATGAAGCGCTAACTCAGCAATAAACATCCCTGCTACCTCCGAAATGATGTCCTGTCTTGGCCGTCACCAGCCTCGCCACGATTATCTGCCTAACTCTCGCGCTTACCATCATATGTTTTGTAGATGACGTAACAAAATGCGGGCACTGCACATACAGCAACAGTTGACAACCAAAACTTGTGCATCTGAAAAATGGCAGGTAGCGCGGCCAATAGAGCAATAAAAACCAACGCACAAATCCATCCCTCCCAACTCACAGGAGAGATGCCAACCCCAATTCGCTTCGGACCAAACCACGGCTTATTCATTCAGTTCCTTAGGATAGTGGCAAAGTGCATGTCATGCTTCAATAAAACTTTGGTCTGCTTTTGGCGGGTACCAGCCAATCTCAGTCCAATCACCTCGCCCTTAGCGATCGATTGAACACCTGAGTGATTTTACTAAAGTTACCACTTATGTAAATTTATTTGAACCTTTCGAATGTTATCGGGAATACACGGTTTGCGTGCCCAGGCGCGCTCCCTACAACCATAACCCGGATAACTGACATGAAAAAACTGCTTCTGAAAGCGCTCACCGTCGCCGGCGTCGTCGCCGCAGCCAATGCCTACGCCGTCACCGACGCCCCCAACGATTTCCTGTCGGTCTACACCGGCAGCCACGACGCCGCCTTCGATGTACTGTCGGCCGATGTTGCCTACAACGCCGCGAGCAACGAGTTCGTGTTCCGCACCACCACCGCCGGCCCGATCGCCGGCGTGGCCGGCGCCGCCTATGTGTTCGGCCTCGATGTCGGTGGCTCGACCAACGCGCCGTTCGCCTCGGTAGGCCTGCCCGGCGTGACATTCAATTCCACCGTCACGCTGCGCGCGGACGGCACCGGCAGCATCGGCGCCACCCCCGTCAACACCCACATCGTCGGCAACCAGATCTTCTCCACCGTGTCGGCCGCGCTGCTGCCGTCCAAGGGCCTGGCCTTCAAGGACTACACCTGGACCGTGTGGTCGATCGACAACCGCGTGCAGGGCCTGGGCCGCCTGGCCGACTTCGCGCCGGACGCCAACATCACCGTCAGCGCCGTGCCGGAAGCCGACACTTACGCCATGCTAATGGCCGGCCTCGGCATGCTGGGCGTGGTCGCCCGCCGCCGTTCGCGCAAGGCGGTCTGAATCCCAACTGACAGAGTGCCAAACGCGTCCGGACTACCACAGCTAAGTGCCTGTATAGACAGGATAATCTGCGGTAATTAGCCCTACTCGCCGAATTGCCTTTATAATTGTTCGGCTAAGCCGTAGCCATTCTGTCAGTTGTTATTATGCCCATCCAAAAACCGATCAAGCATTACCTGCAGTTTTCCGACCTCACGCTGGACGAGTATGAGTACGTCATCGAACGCGCGCACCTCATCAAGCGCAAGTTCAAGAACTACGAGATCTATCACCCGCTGATCGACCGCACGCTGGTGATGGTGTTCGAAAAGAACTCGACCCGCACCCGCCTGTCGTTCGAAGCCGGCATGCACCAGCTGGGCGGCGCCGCCATCTACCTCAATACGCGCGACTCGCAACTGGGCCGCGGCGAACCGGTGGAAGACGCCGGCCAGGTGATGTCGCGCATGTGCGACATCATCATGGTGCGCACCTTCGGCCAGGACATCATCGAGCGTTTCGCCGCCCATTCGCGCGTGCCGGTGATTAACGGCCTGACCAACGAACATCACCCGTGCCAGGTGTTTGCCGACATCTTCACCTACTACGAGCACCGCGGCTCGATCACCGGCAAGACGGTGGCGTGGGTGGGCGACGCCAACAACATGCTGTACTCGTGGCTGCAGGCGGCCGAGGTATTCGGCTTCCACGTCAACGTGTCGACGCCGAAGGGCTACGACATGGACATGTCGCTGGTCTCGACCGACCGCTACACCTTCTTCGACAACCCATCCGACGCCTGCGAAGGCGCGCACCTGGTCAACACCGACGTCTGGACCAGCATGGGCTACGAGGAAGAAAACGCCGCCCGCCTGAAAGCCTTCGACGGCTGGATCGTCGACAGCGCCAAGATGGCGCGCGCCGCGCCGGACGCCCTGTTCATGCACTGCCTGCCGGCCCACCGTGGCGAAGAAGTCGCGGCCGAGGTCATCGACGGCCCACAATCGGTGGTATGGGACGAGGCGGAAAATCGTCTGCACATTCAAAAAGCGCTGATCGAGTATCTGCTACTCGGCCGCATCTAAACCCGCGCGCCGATACGAATAAATTCAACACACACTTGGAACTAGCATGAGCGATATTAAAAAAGTAGTCCTCGCCTACTCGGGCGGCCTCGACACCTCCGTCATTCTGAAATGGCTGCAGGATAACTACCAGTGCGAAATCGTCACCTTCACCGCCGACCTGGGTCAGGGCGAAGAACTGGAACCGGCACGCGCCAAGGCGCTCAAGTTCGGCATCAAACCAGAGAACATCTACATCGACGACGTGCGTGAAGAATTCGTGCGCGACTTCGTGTTCCCGATGTTCCGCGCCAACACCGTGTACGAAGGCGAATACCTGCTGGGCACCTCGATCGCCCGTCCGCTGATCGCCAAGCGCCTGATCGAAATCGCCAACGAGACCGGCGCCGACGCCATCTCGCATGGCGCCACCGGCAAGGGCAACGACCAGGTGCGCTTCGAGCTGGGCGCCTACGCGCTGAAGCCGGGCGTCAAAGTGATCGCTCCGTGGCGTGAATGGGATCTGCTGTCGCGCGAAAAACTGCTGAAGTACGCGGAAGACGCCGGCATCGCCATCGACATGAAACACAAGAACGGCGGCGCGCCGTACTCGATGGACGCGAACCTGCTGCACATCTCATTCGAAGGCCGTCACCTGGAAAACCCAAGCGCCGAAGCCGAGGAATCGATGTGGCGCTGGACCGTCAGCCCTGAGCAGGCGCCGAACGAAGCCGAATACATCGACCTGGAATACGAAAAAGGCGACATCGTCGCCATCAACGGCGTGCGCATGTCGCCAGCCACCGTGCTGACCGAACTGAATCGCCTGGGCGGCAAGCACGGTATCGGTCGTCTCGACCTGGTGGAAAACCGCTACGTCGGCATGAAGTCGCGCGGCTGCTACGAAACCCCGGGCGGCACCATCATGCTCAAAGGCCACCGCGCCATCGAGTCGATCACGCTGGACCGCGAAGTGGCCCACCTCAAGGACGACCTGATGCCCCGCTACGCTTCGCTGATCTACAACGGCTACTGGTGGGCGCCGGAGCGCGTCGCGTTGCAAGCCCTGATCGACCACACCCAATCCACCGTCAACGGCTGGGTGCGCGTCAAGCTGTACAAGGGCAATGTGATCGTGGTCTCGCGCGACTCCAAAACCGACTCCCTGTTTGATATGAACATCGCCACCTTCGACGAAGACGGCGGCGCTTACAACCAGGCAGACGCCGGCGGCTTCATCAAACTGAACGCCCTGCGCATGCGCATTGCCGCCAACGCGCGCCTGAAACGCGGCCAATAACGTCGTCAATACCGCGTGATAGCAATGGCCGCTCGCTGAGCGGCCATTTTTTTGATACATTGGTTCAACGTCCTGATCGGGAGTGGAGCCAGCATGTTCAAGAACCTCAGTATCAAGAAAAAACTCGCCACAGGATTCGGCGCCATCGTCGCCATCATCGTCATCCTGCTGGCTCTCGCCTACACCAACTTCACCAAGCTTTCCGCCGCCAGCACATGGGACCTGCACACCATGCAGGTGCTGCTCGAGGCCGGGCAGATTGAAACCTCGCTGATCCAGATCCAGACCTCGACCCGCGGCTTCATGCTGACCGGCGAGGAAAGCACCACCGCGCCGATCAGCGGCGAGGAAGAGGCGGTGCGCCACCATCTGGACGAGATCACGCGCCTGACCGCCGACAACCCCGGCCAGCAGGAACGCCTCAAACGGCTCGGCCCCCTGATGCAGAACTGGATCGACAACGTGATCCATCCGCTGCTGGAAAAACGCCGCGCGCTCAACAAGCAGGTCGGCGTATCGCAGCAGGTGGCGACATCGGCCGACGTGCTGAATGGCGCAAAGACCATCGCCGACGTGCGCCAGCTGCTGCGCGAAGTCAGCGACGAAGAAAAGCGCCTGCTGGCGCTGCGCACCAAGAACTCGGCCGACCTGTCGGAATCGATGATGCTGCTGCTGATCCTGGGCGGCAGCGTATGCACGGTGCTGGCGCTGATCATCGGCGCGCTGCTGCTGCAGGCGCTGGGCGGGCCGATCGGCCGGCTGGCGGCGGTGGTGGAACGCATCGCCGGCGGCGAACAGGATGCGCGCGTGGAAGTGACCTCGCGCGATGAACTGGGCCAGATGTCGGTCTCCTTCAACCAGATGGCGCAGGCGATCCAGGACAGCCTGGCCAAGGAGCTGGCCGCCGCCAACCTGCTCAGGTCCAAGGTCGATGCGCTGCTGGCGGTGGTGTCGAAGGCCGCCGCCGGCGACCTGACCGGCAAGATTACGGTGCATGGCGACGATGCCATCGGCCAGCTGGCCGACGGCCTGGCGCGCATGTTCGACAACCTGCGGGGGCTGATCAACGACGTGCAGAAGGCTGGCATCCAGGTCACCACCTCGGCCACCGAGATCGCCGCCTCGGCCAAGCAGCAGGAAGCCACCGGCGTCGAACAGGCGCAGACCAGCGTCGAAATCCTCAGCACCACCAAGGAGATTTCAGCCAACATCACGGAGCTGGTGCGCACCATGGAAGAAGCCACCTCGGTGGCCGATTACACCACCCACGCCACCGCCGACGCCCAGGGCAATCTGCAGCGCATGGACGGCACCATGCAGACCATGGTGGCGGCGACCGACTCGATCAACGCCAAACTGGCGGCATTGTCGGAAAAAGCTAGCAATATCAACAGCGTTCTGATTACAATCACCAAAGTGGCCGACCAGACCAACATCTTGTCGCTGAACGCCGCCATCGAGGCCGAAAAGGCCGGCGAGGCGGGACGCGGTTTTTCCGTCGTCGCCACGGAAATCCGCAGGCTGGCAGACCAAACCTCCGTCTCCACCTGGGACATCGAGCAGATGCTCAAGGAAATGCAGTCGGCCGTCTCCGCCAGCGTCATGGGGATGGACAAATTCTCCGAAGAGATCCGCCGCAGCGTCGGCGAAGTGCGCCAGGTGACCAATCAACTGTCCGGCGTGATGGACCAGGTACAAAAGTTAGCTCCCCAATTCGATCAGGTATTACAGGGCATGCAGTCCCAAGCCGTCGGCGCTGCCCAGATCAACGAAACCATGATGCAGTTGAATGACGCCACCCAGCAGACCGTGGAGTCGCTGAAATCGACCAGCGAAGCGGTCCACCAGTTGCAGTACGCGGCCGGCGGCCTGCAGACCAGCGTCGCCACCTTCTCGGTCGCGGCCTGACAACACCTTAAATCTGGCCGGTGTGGGAAAATGCCGCTTGCAATCTGGTCCCCGCCAGCCCTGGAGAAAAAATGTTTAATGACTTGAGCATCAAGAAGAAGCTGTACCTCAGTTTTAGCACCATTCTGGCCATCATCCTGGTGTTGCTGGCCATCGCCTACAACCGCTTCAGCAGCCTGTCCGAAGCCAATGCGTGGGACCGCCACACGATGGACGTGATCCAGGCCATCGACGTGCTGCGCAACGACCTGCTGCAAGTCCAGGTGGAAGCGCGCGGCTACTACCTGACCGGCACCGAAATCCGGCTGGAACGCACGCGCAAGGAGATGAGCGACCTGCCGGGATCCATCGGCGAACTGCAAAAGCTCACCGCCGACAATCCGGTGCAGGTGACCCGCTTCAAGAAGCTGGAACAAATGATCAACGTCTGGAGCGGTGAAGTCATCACCTCGCAGCTCAAGATGCGCCAGGAGCTGGGCGACAAGCCCGGCGCCGCCGACGCCATGGGCCGCACGCCGCAACTGGCCAACGCCACCAGCTCCGGCATCGCCGAGATTTATAAATTCATGAACGACGCGGCAGCCGAAGAGAAGCGCCTGCTGGTGGAGCGCTCGCTCGCCTCCGAGCGCCTGCAGGAATCGATGCGCATGATCCTGACCGGCGGCGGCTTGGTCTGCGTGGTGCTATCGCTGGGCGTCGCCTGGCTGCTGGTGCGCGCGCTGCTGTCGCCGTTGAACAACCTGACCCACGCGGTCAACCGCATCGCCGCCGGCGACCAGGCGGCGCGCGCAGAGGTACTGTCGGCCGATGAACTGGGCGAAGTGTCGACCGAATTCAATCGCATGGCGCAATCGATCCAGGACAACCAGGCCAGGGAACTGGCCGACACCAACGCGTTGCGCGCCAAGGTCGATTCGTTGCTGGGCGTGGTGTCGAAAGCCGCCGCCGGCGACTTGACCGGCAGGATCGACGTCAGTGGCGACGACGCCATCGGCCGCCTGGCCGCAGGCCTGGACCGCATGTTCGACAATCTGCGCGGGCTGCTGAACAACGTGCAGAAGGCCGGCATCCAGGTCACCACTTCGGCCACCGAAATCGCCGCCTCGGCCAAGCAGCAGGAAGCCACCGGCATCGAGCAGGCGCAGACCAGCGTCGAAATCCTCAGCACCACCAAGGAAATCTCGGCCAACACCTCGCAGCTGCTGAAGACCATGGAAGACGCCACCGCGGTGGCCGACTACACCACCAGCGCCACCGCCGACGCTCAGAACAACCTGCGTCGCATGGACAGCACCATGCAGCACATGGTCTCGGCCACCGACTCGATCAACGCCAAGCTGGCCGCGCTGTCGGAGAAAGCCTCCAACATCAACAGCGTGCTGATTACCATCACCAAGGTGGCCGATCAGACCAACATCCTGTCCCTGAACGCCGCCATCGAAGCCGAAAAGGCCGGCGAAGCGGGACGTGGCTTCTCTGTGGTGGCCACCGAAATCCGTCGTTTGGCCGATCAGACCTCGGTCTCCACCTGGGACATCGAGCAGATGCTGAAGGAGATGCAGTCGGCGGTGTCGGCCAGCGTGATGGGCATGGACAAATTCTCCGAGGAGATCCGCCGCAGCGTCGGCGAAGTGCGCCAGGTGACCGACCAGCTGTCGGGCGTGATGGACCAGGTGCAGAAACTGGCGCCGCAGTTCGACGTGGTGCTGCAAGGGATGCAGTCGCAGGCTGTCGGCGCGGAGCAGATCACCGCCACCATGATGCAGCTGAACGACGCCACCCAGCAGACGGTGGAATCGCTGAAAGCCACCAGCGAAGCGGTGCACCAGTTGCAGTACGCGGCCGGCGATTTGCAGACCAGCGTCGCCAACTTCGCGGTTGCGGTGTAAGCGGACCGGCGGAGCAGATACGATGAAACTCCTTGTCTTCCACATCGGCGCCGACCGTTACGGCCTTCGCCTGCGCGATGTGGTGCGCGTGCTGCCGCTGCTGGAACTCAAGCAGCTGCCGCTGGCGCCGGACAGCGTGGCCGGCCTGATGGACCTGCACGGCGTCTCGGTGCCGGTGATCGACTTATGCCGCGCCGGCGGCCTGCCGGCCGGCGCCGACCACTTTGACACCCGCATCATCGTCGCCGACTACGTGGCGCCGGACGGCGCACACCACCAACTGGGGCTGCGCGCGGAGCGCGTGCTGGGCGTGCAGGAGGTGCGCGACGACCAGCTGCGTGACAGCGGCGTGCAGGCCGCGCCTTTCCTCGGCCAGGTGGCCAGCGACGCGCAAGGCATGCTGCAACTGGTGGAACTGGACCAGTTGCTGCCGGCCGAGTTGCGCGCGCTGCTGTTCCAGTCGACGGACAACCACGCATGACGCCCGCCCAGTCCCTGCTGCGCGCCGCCACCGGCCTGAATCTGTCAAAGGCGGTGGTCGACCGCGCCATCAAGAACCGCATGGAGCAAACCGCGGCGGCCGATGCCGAAGCGTACCTGCGGCAGATGACGCCGGAGGAAATGACCGCGCTGGTGGAACTGGTGGTGGTGCCGGAATCGTGGTTCTACCGCGACCCGCAGGCGTTCGCCGCGATGACCGAATTCGTGCGCGCGCGGCTGGGGACGGAGCCCGGCCGGCTGCTGCGCATCCTGTCGATTCCCTGCGCCGGCGGCGAAGAACCGTACACCATCGCCATGGTGCTAACCGACGCCGGCATCCCGGCCGCCAACTTCATGGTCGACGCCTTCGACATCAGCCCGACCTGCGTGGCGCGCGCCAAGAGCGGCATCTACGGCCGCAACGCCTTCCGCGCGCAGGACCTGGCGTTCCGCGACCTTCATTTCACCAGCGCCGGCGACGGCGACTACCGCGTCAACGACAGCATCCGCCAGCAGGTGCGTTTCAAGCAGGGCAACCTGCTGGAGTTCGACCTGTCGGCGCGTACCGGCTATTACGACGTGGTGTTCTGCCGTAACCTGCTGATCTACTTCGACAAGCCGACCACCAAAGCCGCCATCGGCAAGCTGCGCGCGCTGCTGGCCGATGACGGCCAACTGTTCGCCGGCTATGCCGAGGTGCCGTCGTTCTGCCAGCATGGTTTTACGCCGCTGTCGTACAACCAGGCCTTCGGACTGCTGAAGGACAGCGCCGCGCCGGCCAAGCTGCCGCGCGTGCCGCATGCGCCGCGCGTGCCGGCCAAGGCGCCGCCACCGCCTGCCGCTCGCAGCATCGCCTCGCCGCCTTCGCTGCCGACCACCACGCCACTGCCCTTGCCGCCGCTGCGCAGCCGCGCGCCGGCCACGCGTCAAGCAGTGACACCGACCGCCGCGCCTGGCGCGCCGCCGGCAGCCGCCGCCGACCTGCTGGCCGCCGCGCGCCGCCTGGCCGACCTGGGTGACGTCAAGGCCGCAGAGAAGCACTGCCGCGACCATCTGGCGCAGCATCCGGAATCGGCCGAAGCCTACTTCATCCTCGGCCTGCTCAATGAGCTGACCAACAAACCGAAGATGGCGGAGGACTACTGGAAGCGCTGCATCTATCTGCAGCCGGACCACTACGAAGCACTATGCCACCTGGCGCTACTGGCCGAAGCCAATAACGACGCCAGCGGCGCCGCCGCACTCAAGGCGCGCGCCGCCCGCATCTACAAACGCCAGCAAGCATCCTGAAGGCGCTAAACCATGAGCACAACCACCTCCCCGCCACCATCGACGTCCAGGACTGCTGGAACGTCATCGGCGTCAATGGCGACCAGAGTTGCGAGAAACTGGAGCAGTTCGTCCACTGCCGCAACTGCGACGTTTATGCCAGCGCCGCGCAGCAGAACCTGCAACGCCCGGTCGGCGACAGCTACAAGAAAGACTGGGCCGCGCACTTCCGCCAGGCCGCCACCAGCGGCCAGCAGCAGGACAGCTCCTGCCTGGTGTTCCGCATCGGCCGCGAATGGCTGTCGCTGCCGACCCGCATGTTCGTCTCGGTGGCGCCGATCGCCACGCCGCACCGCCTGCCGCACCGCGCCTCGCGTGGCCTGAGCGGCATCGTCAACGTCGGCGGCACGCTGTACCCGTGCATGTCGCTGGCCGCTCTGCTGGGCATCGACGACAGCGAAGGCGAAGCGGCCACCCATCGCCATACCTTCGCGCGCCTGCTGCTGACCCAATGGGAAGACCAGGCCTACGCGCTGCCGGTGGCCGATCTGCACGGCATCCTGCGCTACGCCAGCGCCAGCGTGCAGGCGCCTGCCGCCACCATCAACAAAGGCCTGTCGCGCTTCCTCACCGGCGTCATCACGCATGACGACATGCGCATCGGCATGCTGGACGAAGCGCTGATCGGCTACCAACTCGCGAGGACCCTGCGATGAGCGTGGATAACAACGGAGACCTGAGCCAGTTCTCCATGCTGGACCTGTTCCGCATGGAGGCCGATAGCCAGACCCAGATACTGACCGACGGCCTGCTGGCGATGGAACGCCTGAAGGACGACGCCAGCGCAGTCGAATCGATGATGCGCGCCGCGCACTCGATCAAGGGCGCGGCCTCCATCGTCGGCCTGGAAGTGGTGGTGCAACTGGCGCACGGCATGGAGGACGCTTTCATCGCCGCGCAAAACGGCAAACTGGCATTGAGCGCCAACCGCGTCGATGTGCTGCTGGCCGGCGTCGATCTGATCCTGCAGCTGTCGCGTCTTCAGGACGCAGAAGTAGACGGCTGGCTGGCCGCCAACGGTGAACAGATCAAGCGCACCATGGACTCGATCAGCACCATCGCCTTCCTGCCCGAACCGATCGATTTTTCACCGCCCGTCGTTCCGGCGAATGACGGACGGTCCGCCGCTGCGGCCCACAGAACGCCTGACAATCCGCTCAGCATGGATTCCGGCGTGCGCCGGAATGACGGCGAGGCGCTGGCGCCGCCTGCTCCCGCCTCAGCCCCCGCCGACGATGCGCACGAGCGCCGCACCGTGGCGCCGATGAAGCACGCACAAAACTTCGACAAGCTGCTGTCGCTGGCCAGCGAGTCGCGCATCAACGCGCACCAGATGCATCCCTTCGTGCAGAACCTGCAGCGCTTCAAGCGCAACCAGAGCAGCCTGTTCTCGCTGATCGAGCAGCTGCACGAAGCCATTTCCAACAGCACCGACGCCGGCCTCAAAGAAAAGTCGCTGCTGGCGCTGCAAAAGACCCATCCACTCAAGCAGTTCGTGCTGGAGCACATCGCCGACATCGAAGCCTACGAACGCCGTCTTCTGGCGGTCTCGCAAGGCATGGTGGACGAAGTCCTGACCATGCGTATGCGTCCCTTCCGCGACGGCGTGCAGCATTTTCCGCGCATGGTGCGCGACCTCTCGCGCAACCTGGGCAAGGACGTCCAGCTGCACATCGTCGGCGAAGACACGCTGGTGGACCGCGACATCCTGGCCAAGATCGAAAGCCCGATCAATCACATGCTGCGCAACGCTATCGACCACGGCATGGACAGCGCGGCCGACCGCGCCGCCGCCGGCAAGCCGGGCACCGGCACCATCGTGCTGGAAGCGCGCCACCGCGCCGGCATGCTGAGCATCGAAATCAGCGATGACGGCAAGGGCGTCGACCTGGAAAAAATCCGCGCCCGCGTGATCGAACGCAAAATGGCGCCGGCGCAGATGGCGGCCGCCATGTCGCCGGCGGAGCTGATGGAGTTCCTGTTCCTGCCCGCCTTCAGCCTGAAGGACAACATCACCGAAATCTCCGGCCGCGGCGTCGGCCTCGACATCGTGCACGAGACCATCCGCTCGCAGAACGGCACGGTGCGCATCGAGTCGGAACTGGGTGTCGGCTTCCGCACCTCCATCACGCTGCCGCTGACGCAATCGATCGTGCGCGCGCTGGTGGTGGACGTCAAGGGCGAGGCCTACGCGGTGCCGATCGTGCAGGTCGAGCGCGTGCTCAAGGTGCCGCAAACGGCCATCCACACGCTGGAGAGCAAGCAGTTCTTCGACTTCGGCGGCGAGCATCTGGGGCTGGTTTCGGCGGCGCAGGTGCTGGAACTGGGCGACACCAGCGCCGAAGGCAGCGAGCTGCCGGTGGTGGTGATCGGCGCCGGCGCGCGTCGCTATGCGCTAGTGGTGGACGCCATCCTCGGCGAACAAAGCCTGGCGGTGCAGGCGATCGATCCGATCTTCGGCAAGATGCGCGACATCTCCGCCGCCGCGCTGCTGGACAACGGCGACCCGGTGCTGATCCTCGACGTGCCGGACCTGCTGCTGTCGATCGACAAACTGCTGCACGAGGGCGGCCTGCATCAACTGGCCAAGTCCGACGCCGCCGAACGCCGCAAGACCAAGCGCATCCTGGTGGTCGACGATTCGCTTACCGTGCGCGAGATGGAACGCAAGCTGCTGCTCAGCCGCGGCTTCCTGGTCGATATCGCCATCGACGGCATCGACGGCTGGAACGTGGTGCGCAGCGGCGAGTACGATCTGGTAATCACCGACGTCGACATGCCGCGCATGGATGGTATCGAACTGGTAACCTTAATTAAAAAAGATTTACACCTGCATAAAGTACCGGTCATGATAGTGTCCTATAAAGATCGGCCGGAGGACCGCGCACGCGGACTGTCGGCCGGCGCCGACTACTACCTGACCAAGGGCAGCTTCCACGACGAGACGCTGCTCGACGCCGTCAGTGACCTGATTGGAGACGCCCGTAGATGAAGATCGCCATCGCCAACGATGTCGCCATGGCGGCCGAAGCGCTGCGCCGCGTGGTCGCCAGCACTGCCGAGCACCAGGTGCTGTGGATCGCGCGTACCGGCGCCGAGGCGGTGCGCATGGCGGCCGACAGCCGCCCGGACCTGATCCTGATGGACCTCAACATGCCGGAGCTGGATGGCGTGGAAGCCACGCGCCAGATCATGGAGCAAAGCCCATGCGCCATCCTAGTGGTGACCGGCCGCCCGCAGGATAACGTCAACCAGGTGTTCCGCGCGCTGGGCGCCGGCGCGCTGGACGTCACCGCCACGCCGGTGCTGCAAGGCCAGCCGGGCGGCGACGCCGAACTGCTGGCCAAGATCCGCACCATGGACAAGCTGATACGCCACAGCGGTGGCAACCAGGCCATGCTGCCGCGCAGCGCCGCCAACGCCGGCGGCAACGGCAATGCCAGCAATGAACCGGAGACCGAAAAGGTCACCGCGCTGCTGGCGATCGGCGCCTCCACCGGCGGCCCGGTAGCGGTGTCCAAGCTGCTGGCCGGCTGGAAGGCGCCGCGCGGCTGCGCCATCGTGGTGGTGCAGCATATCGACCAGCACTTCGCCGACAACTTCGCGCGCTGGCTGGGCGAGCAGCTGGAGATGCCGGTGCGCTCCGCCGAAGAAGGCGATGAACTGGTAGCCG
Source organism: Duganella dendranthematis (assembly GCF_012849375.1). Taxonomy (NCBI): domain Bacteria; kingdom Pseudomonadati; phylum Pseudomonadota; class Betaproteobacteria; order Burkholderiales; family Oxalobacteraceae; genus Duganella; species Duganella dendranthematis. The sequence continues at coordinate 4,351,846 of NZ_CP051684.1, read as the reverse complement.
GCACCATCCTGATCGCCAAGAGTAACGACCACCTGACGCTGGATCAAAACCTGCGCTTGCGTTACGATGCCCATCCGAAGGACTATGCCTACCGTCCTTCGGTCGATGTCTTCTTCCATTGCGTGGCCCAGCACTGGAAAGGCGAAGCGATTGGTGTACTATTGACCGGCATGGGGCGCGACGGCGCCGAAGGCCTGCTGGCCATGCGGCGCGCCGGCCAGACCACCATCGCCCAGGACCAGGCCAGCAGCGCGGTGTACGGCATGCCACGCGCGGCGGCGGAACTGGACGCGGCGCAAATGATACTGCCGCTGGCGAAGATCGGACCGGTCTTGCGCGGCACCCTGGGCGGACGTAGCTAACAACCTAAGAGAAACCTGATGTCCGAAGCACAAGTAATCGTACAAGATCAAGAACCGGTCCTCACCACCTTCAAGGTACGCGTACTGCTGGTCGACGACCAGCTGATCATCGTCGAAGCCGTGCGGCGCATGCTCAGCGACCAGCCGGACATCGAATTCCACTACGTGACCGACGCCACCAAGTCGCTGGAGACGGCGCTGCAATTGCAGCCGACCGTGATCCTGCAAGACCTGGTGATGCCGGCCATCGACGGCTTCGGCCAGATCACCCAGTACCGCGCCGAAGAGAGCCTGCGCCACGTGCCGGTAATCGTGCTGTCGGCCAAGGAAGACCCGAAACTCAAGGCGCACAGCTTCAGCACCGGCGCCAACGACTACATGGTCAAGCTGCCGGACAAGCTGGAGCTACTGGCGCGGGTGCGCTACCACTCGGGCGCCCACATCAGCCGCTTGCAGCGCGACCAGGCCTTCCGCTTCCTGCGCGAGAGCCAGAAGCAGCTGGCCGACGCCAACATCGAACTGCAAAAGCTGGCGGCCCTCGACGGCCTGACCGGCATCGCCAATCGCCGCCGCTTCGACGACACCATGCGCATCGAATGGCAGCGCGGCCAGCGCGACAAGAAGCCACTGACGCTGCTGATGTGCGACGTCGACTTCTTCAAAGGCTATAACGACAGCTTCGGCCACCTGGCGGGCGATTTGTGCCTGAAAAAGGTGGCGGCTGTTTTGACTGAACACCTGAAGCGACCGGCCGACCTGGCCGCGCGCTACGGCGGCGAGGAGTTTGCGATTATCCTGCCGGAGACACCACTGACTGGGGCGCTGATCGTGGCCGAGTCGTGCCGCCGCCATCTGGAGCAGCTCGCGATCGAAAATCCGCAGGCGACCACGGAGCTGTCCTCGGTGACCATGTCGGTCGGCGTGGCTAGCGTGGTGCCGTCGCCGGCGTCCTCGGTTGAAGAGCTGATCCGCCTCGCCGACCAGGCGCTGTACGCCGCCAAGCATGCTGGCCGCAACCGCGTGATGAGCGCGGACGATACGTCTGGTCTCACCTCATCGAACTAAGGAAAAACCGCAGCATGAGTGCTCAAATCGATCAAGTCAGCGTCGTCAAGAAATCGAATATCTACTTCGACGGCAAATGTGTGTCGCACACCGTCATCCTTGCGGATGGCAGCAAGAAAACCGTCGGCGTCATCTTCCCTTCCAGCCTGACCTTCAACACCGGCGCGCCGGAAATCATGGAAATCGTTGGCGGCGTCTGCAAGGTGCGGCTGGATGGCGCCAGCGACTGGCAGACCTACGGCGCCGGCCAGGAATTCAAGGTGCCGGGCAACAGCAAGTTCGACATCGAAACCGTGGAAACTGTCGATTACGTTTGCCACTTCGGCTAAATTCAAAAGCAGACTGCGGTCTGCTTTTTTTACGACCATGAACATACCATCACACAAACTACTCGCGATTATCGACGCCCAGGTCCAGCTGGTTGGACTGGGTAATGACCTCGCCGCCGTCATGGATGTGGCCTCCGCCCGCGCGGTGGAATTGACAGGCGCCGACGGCGCCGTGGTCGAACTGCTGGAAGATGACGCCATCGTCTATCGCTCGGCCAACGGCATCGCCGAAGCGCAACTGGGCTTGCGCATGCCGGTGGCGAACAGCTTGTCCGGCCGCGTGCTGACCAGCCGTACGGCGGCGCTGTGCACCGATAGCGAAACCGACGACCGCGTCAACCGCGAAGCGTGCCGCAAGGTCGGCCTGCGGGCGATGGTGATCGTGCCGCTGATCGCCGGCGGCGACGCCATCGCCGTCATGAAGCTGATCTGGAAAGAGCCGCGCGAATTCAACGAGCACGAAGTGGAGATCGCCCAGCCGCTGGCGAATATGGCGGCGATGCTGATGCAGCGCGCCACGCAGGAAGGACCGAATGTGCTGAAGCAGCGCCTCACACTGGATGAAGCCAGCGGCACCGCCAATCGTTCGTTCTTCTATGAGCAGTTACAGGCCAAGCTGGCGGCGGCGCAGGCCAGCAAAGGCCATCTGGGCGTGGCCGTGGTGCGCATCAACGGCATCGCGTCGCTGAAAGAAGCGCTGGCCGATATTTCGCGCCGCATCGAGCGCGAATGCCGCGCTGGCGATCTGGTGGCGCGCATCGGCCATGATGAATTTGGCGTGATCCTCAACATGGCGTCGCGGCGCTCGATCGTCACCAGCCAGCTGCATCGTATCAGCCTGTCGGTAACGGGCGAACCGCTGCCCGGCATCAGCGACGCCGCGTTGCGCGCCGCCTGTCACACCGGCTGCTCGGTTTACCCGGAAGACGCCCACACCGCGATTGAACTGGTGCAGGCCGCCCGTCCTTAGATGAACACAGGTTCAGGTTCCAGCAGCACGCCATAGCGCGCCTGCACGTCGGCCTGTATCGCCTTGGCCAGCGCCACCACGTCGGCGCCGCTGGCGCCACCGTTATTCACCAGCACCAGCGCCTGTTTCGGATAGACGCCGGCCGCGCCCAGGCTGCGCCCTTTCCAGCCGCATTGATCGATCAGCCAGCCGGCGGCCAGCTTCTCGCTGCCATCCGGCTGCGCGTGGTGCACCAGGTTCGGAAATCGCTCCAGCAGCGCCGCGCATTGCGCGCCCGATACCACCGGATTTTTGAAGAAGCTGCCGGCATTGCCGATCACCGCCGGATCGGGCAGCTTGCGGCGGCGAATCGCGATCACCGCATCGGCCACCTGTTGCGGCGTCGGCGCATTGCCCAGGCCCGGCTCGGCCGCCAGCTCGGCATAACGCAGATTCGGCTGCCACTGCTTGGGCAGCGCAAACGTCACGTCCAGAATGATCAGGTGGCGGCCCTCTTCGCGCTTGAAGACACTGTCGCGATAGCCGAAGCGGCACGCCGCCGCATCCATCACGCGCGTCTCGCCACTGCACGGATCGAACACCGTCGCGCTGTGGAAGACGTCCTTGATTTCCAGACCGTAGGCGCCAATATTCTGGATAGGAGCCGCGCCGACCGTGCCCGGTATCAGCGACAGATTTTCCAGCCCGCCGACGCCGTGCGCCAGCGTCCACTGCACGAACGCATGCCAGTTTTCGCCGGCGGCCGCGCGCACCAAATAATGTTGTTGCGTGTCTTCCAGCACTTCCCTGCCCTGCAAAGCGATGTGCAGCACCAAGCCGTCAAAGTCGCCGGTCAGCAGCACATTGCTGCCGCCGCCCAGCACCAGCTTCGGCAAAGTAGCCCAGGCGCCATCGGCATAAACGCCGAGCAATTGCTCCTTTTCGGTCACGCGCAAATAGGCGCGCGCGCTGGCGGCGATGCCGAAGGTGTTGAGGGACTGCAGCGGAAATTGATGTAGGACAGAAAATGGGGCGGGCATGAGAAAATAATCAGGAAATTTCATCGATTATAGAGCGAAACACGCAAAAAACCAGCGCCGATATGGCGGCGTCGGGCAGGTTGTCCGTTAAAATATCAGTCTTTGATGCAGCCGGATCCATGCGTGCTGCTTGCCTCACGAAAAGGAAATAGTTATGCCGTCGTTTGATGTAGTTTTGGAAGCCGATATGATCGAAGTGAAGAATGCCGTCGAGCAATCTCAAAAGGAGATCGCCACGCGCTTTGACTTCAAGGGGACCGGCGCCGCCGTCGAACAGAAAGAGCGCGAGCTGACCGTGACCGCCGATGCGGAATTCCAGTTGCAGCAAGTGCGCGACGTCTTGACCACCAAGCTGGCCAAGCGCAAGGTCGACGTCCGTTTCCTCGACGATGGCGAGATCAAGAAAATCGGCGGCGACAAGGTGCGCCAGGTCATCACGGTGAAAAACGGCATCGAATCCGACGATGCCAAGAAAATCGTGCGCGCCATCAAGGACAGCAAGATGAAGGTGCAAGCCGCCATCCAGGGCGAATCGGTGCGCATCACCGGCGCCAAGCGCGACGACCTGCAGGCCGCCATGGCGCTGCTGCGCAAGGATGTCGCCGACCTGCCGCTGGAATTCAACAACTTCCGCGACTGATCTCCCGTCCGTCCGCGCGGCGTGCCCAGCACTGCCGCGCCGTCACATAGCTGTAGTACACATGGAGTAGAATAAGTCGGAGCCCCGACCATGCGTACTGCCGCGCGACCGCAAATAACCTCGGTAGTCTAAGGATAGCAATGAAACGTGTTGATGATTTCCGCCTGCGATTTGGCAATGACGAGTATGTGCCCATCATGATCGGCGGAATGGGGGTCGATATCTCGACCTCGGAACTGGCGCTGGAAGCGGCCCGCCTGGGCGGTATCGGTCACATCTCCGACGCGATGGTGGAAGACGTCTCGGATCGCAAGTTCGATACCAGCTTCGTCAAGGACAAGACCAAGCTCTACAAGCACAACATCAACAACATGGACAAGTCCATGGTGCAGTTCGACCTGCAACGCCTGGCCGAAGCGCAACGCCTGCACATCGGCGCCACCATGCGCGCCAAGCAGGGCTCTGGCCTGATCTTTGTCAACTGCATGGAAAAGCTGACCATGAATGGTCCGCGCGAAACCCTGCGCACCCGTCTGAACGCGGCGCTGGACGCCGGCATCGACGGCATCACGCTGTCGGCCGGCCTGCACTTCGGTTCGTTCGCGCTGATGGCCGACCACCCGCGCTTCCGCGAAGCCAAGCTGGGCATTATCGTGTCGTCGGTGCGCGCGCTGCAGATCTTCCTGCGCAAGAACGCCAAGCTGAACCGTCTGCCGGATTACGTCATTGTCGAAGGCCCGCTGGCCGGCGGTCACCTGGGCTTCGGTCCGGAAGACTGGAAAGACTACGACCTGATGACCATCATGCTGGAACTGCTGGCCTACTTCAAGGAAGAGCAGCTGGACATTCCGCTGATCGCGGCCGGCGGCATCTTCACCGGTTCCGATGCGGTCCGGTTCCTGGAAGCCGGCGCGGCAGGCGTGCAGGTGGCCACCCGCTTCACCGTCACCAAGGAGTGCGGCCTGCCGGACAAGGTCAAGCAGGAATACTTCAAGGCGTCGGAAGAGGACATCATCGTCAACGGCATTTCGCCGACCGGCTATCCGATGCGGATGCTGAAGAATACGCCGGCGATCGGCTCCGGCATTCGTCCGGGCTGCGAATCGTACGGCTATCTGCTGGACGCGACCGGCAACTGCGCCTACATCAATTCGTACAACCGCGAAGTGGCGGCGCATCCTGAACTGAAGAACGTGGTGGTGATGGACAAGACCTGCCTGTGCACCCACATGCGCAACTTCAACTGCTGGACCTGCGGCCACTACACCTACAAGCTGAAGGACACCTCGTTCAAGAAGCCGGATGGCGAGTACCAACTGCTGAGCGCGGAACACGTGTTCAAGGATTACCAGTTCAGCACGGACGATCACATCGCCCTGCCTGAGCAGGAATGAGAAAAGCGCCCTAGGGCGCTTTTTTTATGTTGTCAGCCTTCGCTATTGATGCGGTAGATCAGCGCTTCCAGCACCTCGTCCGCCCGCTCATTATCGACCTGGCAGGTGCCGGCATTCTCATGCCCGCCGCCGCCGTATTCCAGCATCAGTGCGCCGATATTGGTCTTCGAAGTACGGTTCAGGATCGATTTGCCGGTGGCGAATACCGTATTCTGGTTCTTCAGGCCCCACAGCACGTGGATCGAGATATTCGTCTGCGGGAACAGCGCGTAGATGATGAAGCGGTTGCCGGCAAAGATCACTTCCTCGTTGCGCAGGTCCAGCACCACCAGGTTTTTGTGCACCGTGGCGCAACGGCGAATCTGCTCCTTGCACTTCTCGGCGTGATCGAAATACAGCTCCTTGCGTTCCTTCACATCCGGCAGTTCCATGATCTGTTCGATCGTGTGGTCCTTGCAGTAATTGATCAGGTCCATCATCAGGTTGTAGTTCGAGATGCGGAACTCGCGGAAACGGCCCAGGCCGGTACGTGCGTCCATCAGGAAGTTCAGCAAATCCCAGTTTTCCGGATGCAGCACTTCCTGCTCGTTGAAGCGCGCGGCATCGCCCTTGTCGACCGCCGCCATCATGTCGTCCCATGCTGCCGGGAACGCTTTGAGGCCACCGTAATAATCGTAGACCACGCGCGCCGCCGACGGCGCCTCGGGATGAATCACGTGATTGCTGCGCTCACCGGTGTTGCGGATGGTTTCCGACAAATGGTGATCGAATGCCAGGTGCACGCCCGGCACATACGGTAAATTGGTGGTGATGTCGTTGTCGCTGATCGCGATCTTACCGTCCTGCATATCCTTCGGATGAACGAACAGGATCTCGTCAATCAAATCCAGATGCTTGAGCAGCACCGCGCACACCAAACCATCAAAATCGCTACGCGTTACCAAGCGATACTTTCTTGCTTCTGCCATGGAGCTACCTCAGGTGAGTGGACACCGGTAAATAATACAACTCAATCGCACGGCTGCCCACAAATAGTGAGCTGACGTTGCATTAAGTCACGACGCTGCCCACAAAGACAATGTTACTGTATAAGCAATACATCAAATTGTGAGGTGCTTATGAGTCTCCGTCTCGCCATTCTTGCCCTGACCGACAAGTACCAGCTATCGGTCCAGCAACATGCCGCCCTACGCCAACTTGCCGCACTCGACGAGCCTCCTCCTTCGCTCGCGCAGCGGCTGCAGCACGGCCTGGCAGTGCTGGGCGCCGCCCTCGGCGGGCTTGGCATCCTGTTTTGGATCGCCGCCAATTGGCCCTCGCTATCGCACGCCGGACGCTTCGCGCTATTGCAGGCGCTGCTCATCCTTGCCCTGCTGGGCGCCTGGCGGCACCCGGCCACGCGCGTGCCCCTGTCGCTGGTGGCCTTCATCACCTGCGGCGGACTGTTCGCCCACTTCGGGCAGACCTACCAGACCGGCGCCGATCCATGGGAACTATTCGCAGTATGGGCCTTGCTGACCGTGCCGCTCTGCTTGGGCGTTCGCCACGACGTCCTGTGGACCGCATGGGCGGTGGTGGCCTTGACCGCTACCTGGCTGGCCTACCGGGCTGTGCCGGGCCTGGGATTTTTCGAGGCCAGCCTGAGCTCATGGGTGCCAGCCGTCGCGCTGGCGGCGCTGTTCCGCTTTGCGCCCGTCGGCGCCGGACTTTGGCCGATGCGCTTGATTATGATCTACGCGACCGCAGGCCTATGCTGGGTCGCCATCTACAGCTTGCTTGGTCCACGGCTCAGCGCAATGTACATGGTAACGCTGACCAGCATTGCTGCGCTGATCTTCGTCTTCAGCCTGCGCAATATGTTTGACGTGTTCGTCGTCAGCGCCCTGGGCTTCGGCGCCAACGTCGTGCTGATGGGCGGATTGGCGCGAACACTCATCGCAGGCGGAGGCGTGTCGACTGCGGCAATCCTGTTGACGGGATGCGTAGCGGCGGCGCTGTTGGCCCTCACGGTCAAGCTGATCCTGGGGCTGGCGCACACGCATCAACCGGAGCACATCGCATGAGCAGCCAAAAACTGAACGATTTGATCGAAGCGGCGGTGGCCGGCGACATCCTGCCATCCGACGCCGCACCAACATCCACGGCGCGTCCCTGGCCGGTGGTCTTGATGACCGGGCTAGGGGCATGGTTGGCGGTGATCCCCCTCGTCGCCGTGCTGTTCATCACGCTGGGCTCACCGTTGGAACGAGGGTCGCTAACTTACACAGTTGGCGTACTGATCCTCGGCACCGCCCTATTCCTGCTACGCAGCCGCCATACGCCCGAATTCGTCGAACAACTCGGCTTTCCAGCGCTGCTGGTGGCGGGCGTGCTGCTGGCCTTCGGATTTTACCGGGATCTGTCGACCGTCCTGGCCAGCGCCGCACTGATGCTGGTAATCCTGGGCGCCGCCTGGGCAGTCCCCCAACTTTGGCTGCGCACCTTATTGGGCGCGCTGGCCTGCGCGGCGTTTGCCATGATGTTTGGCGAAGACCGCCTTTTTTGGCGGGGAAACTGGCAAAACGGGCTGTATTGTGCGGCGCTCGTATGGACCGCCACCGTGGCTTGGGCAGACGCGCGACCGGTTTCCGGCACGACAGCGGAAGAAGCAATGGCACTCGACGCCATCGCTTCCGGCTGGGCCGCGATGCTGTTGCTGGGATTGGCATACAGCGCTGGTCAGAGCTTCATGATCGGCGTGCTGGCAGAACCTTTCCAGGTCGCCGTCGACTTCAGCGACGCGCCACTATCACGCATCTTGTCGTTGCTGCTGGCCGTCGCCGGCGCCGCCTGGCTGGCATGGCACTGGCCGGCTTGCCGCATGCCGCGTATGTTGCTCGCAGCCTTGCTGTTGCTCGCCCTGTGCTGGATGATGCCCCCGCTCGGCGCCGCGCTGCTGGTGCTGGCGATATGTGCGACCAGCGCACGGCCGCTGCTGGCAACAACCGCCGCCGTTGCGGCAGCGTGGATTGTTGGCTGTTTCTATTACCAGTTGGCGCTGCCATTGACCACCAAGGCACTCCTGATGGCGGCCAGCGGCGCTGCCTTTGGACTGATCGGGTGGCCAAGCCGACCGCGCGGCCTGCGCAGCGCAGCGCAGCCTGGTCAGATACCCAAGCTGATGGCGCTGACATTGCTGGCAGTATTGGTGGTCGTCAACGGCGGCATCTGGCAAAAGGAGCAGCTGATACGCAACGGCCGAACGGTCTTTATTGCACTGGCGCCGGTCGACCCGCGCTCAATGATACAAGGCGATTATATGCGCCTCAACTTCAGCTCGCCGGATCTGAACGTCGTTGGCCGGCACGTCAAAGTCGTCGCCGCCATTGACGACAGAGGGATTGCGGTCATCCGCCGCGCCGCATCCGAAGGACCGCCGGCCACGAATGAAATCCTGATCGAGCTGGTGAATACCCAAAGTGGTCTGCAGCCGGCAAGCGATGCGTGGTATTTCAAGGAAGGCGAGGGAAAACGATGGGATCAGGCCAAATACGGCGAGTTTCGTATCGACAGCAACGGCCATGCGCTGCTGGTCAATCTGCGCGGCGCCAACCTGGAACCGCTGTAAACGCAAAAAATCCCCACCTGCACTGAGCGCGATCTTGAGCGCGTTCAGGCTGATGGGGATTTCTCTAAATAACTAGCTTGACGATAACCTACTTTCACACTGGTTGCAGCACTATCATCGGCGTAGAGTCGTTTCACGGTCCTGTTCGGGATGGGAAGGGGTGGGACCGACTTACTATGGTCATCAAGCTTTGACTTGTGTGCCGCGCAGCCTCATGGCTACGCAGCGAATCTGGGAGAAGTAAAGTTTTGTGTTGGGGTAGCACCACTCATCATCAGAGTAAATGCGTATAACCGTCAAGGTTATAGGGACAAGCCGTACGGGCAATTAGTATCAGTTAGCTTAATGCATTACTGCACTTCCACACCTGACCTATCAACGTCCTGGTCTCGAACGACCCTTCAAAGAGCTCAAGGCTCTGGGAAATCTCATCTTAAGGCAAGTTTCCCGCTTAGATGCTTTCAGCGGTTATCTCTTCCAGACTTAGCTACCCGGCAATGCCACTGGCGTGACAACCGGTACACCAGAGGTCTGTCCACTCCGGTCCTCTCGTACTAGGAGCAGCCCCCTTCAAATTTCCAACGCCCACGGCAGATAGGGACCAAACTGTCTCACGACGTTTTAAACCCAGCTCACGTACCACTTTAAATGGCGAACAGCCATACCCTTGGGACCGGCTACAGCCCCAGGATGTGATGAGCCGACATCGAGGTGCCAAACTCCCCCGTCGATATGAACTCTTGGGAGGAATCAGCCTGTTATCCCCAGAGTACCTTTTATCCGTTGAGCGATGGCCCTTCCATACAGAACCACCGGATCACTATGTCCTACTTTCGTACCTGCTCGACTTGTCAGTCTCGCAGTTAAGCACGCTTATGCCATTGCACTATCATCACGATGTCCGACCGTAATTAGCGTACCTTCGAACTCCTCCGTTACACTTTAGGAGGAGACCGCCCCAGTCAAACTGCCTACCATGCACTGTCCCCGATCCGGATAACGGACCAAGGTTAGAACCTCAAACAAACCAGGGTGGTATTTCAAGGTTGGCTCCATAGAGACTGGCGTCCCTACTTCAAAGCCTCCCACCTATCCTACACAGATTGGTTCAAAGTCCAATGCAAAGCTACAGTAAAGGTTCATGGGGTCTTTCCGTCTAGCCGCGGGTAGATTGCATCATCACAAACATTTCAACTTCGCTGAGTCTCGGGAGGAGACAGTGTGGCCATCGTTACGCCATTCGTGCAGGTCGGAACTTACCCGACAAGGAATTTCGCTACCTTAGGACCGTTATAGTTACGGCCGCCGTTTACTGGGACTTCAATCAAGAGCTTGCACCCCATCATTTAATCTTCCAGCACCGGGCAGGCGTCACACCCTATACGTCCACTTTCGTGTTTGCAGAGTGCTGTGTTTTTATTAAACAGTCGCAGCCACCAGTTTATTGCAACCCGTTCGCCCTACTGAAGTAAATCAGCCAAGCTACAAGGGCGTACCTTTTCCCGAAGTTACGGTACCAATTTGCCGAGTTCCTTCTCCCGAGTTCTCTCAAGCGCCTTAGAATACTCATCTCGCCCACCTGTGTCGGTTTGCGGTACGGTCTCGTATGACTGAAGCTTAGAGGCTTTTCTTGGAACCACTTCCGATTGCTACGTGTACAAGTACACTCGTCCCACTCCCTTGAATTACGTGCCCGGATTTGCCTAAGCACCTTCTATGAAGCAGAAACTGACTATTCCAACAGTCAGACAACCTTCCGCGATCCGTCCCCCCATCGCATCATACGACGGTGCAGGAATATTAACCTGCTTCCCATCAGCTACGCATCTCTGCCTCGCCTTAGGGCCGACTCACCCTGCTCCGATGAACGTTGAACAGGAAACCTTGGGCTTACGGCGTGGGGGCTTTTCACCCCCATTATCGCTACTCATGTCAGCATTCGCACTTCTGATACCTCCAGCATCCTTTACAAGACACCTTCGCAGGCTTACAGAACGCTCTCCTACCATATGCTTACGCATATCCGCAGCTTCGGTGACTGGCTTAGCCCCGTTACATCTTCCGCGCAGGACGACTCGATCAGTGAGCTATTACGCTTTCTTTAAATGATGGCTGCTTCTAAGCCAACATCCTGACTGTTTTAGCCTTCCCACTTCGTTTTCCACTTAGCCAATCTTTGGGACCTTAGCTGGCGGTCTGGGTTGTTTCCCTCTTGACGCCGGACGTTAGCACCCGACGTCTGTCTCCCAAGCTCGCACTCATCGGTATTCGGAGTTTGCAATGGTTTGGTAAGTCGCGATGACCCCCTAGCCATAACAGTGCTCTACCCCCGATGGTGATACTTGAGGCACTACCTAAATAGTTTTCGGAGAGAACCAGCTATTTCCAAGTTTGTTTAGCCTTTCACCCCTACCCACAGCTCATCCCCTAATTTTTCAACATTAGTGGGTTCGGACCTCCAGTGCGTGTTACCGCACCTTCATCCTGGCCATGAGTAGATCACTTGGTTTCGGGTCTACACCCAGCGACTATCGCCCTGTTCGGACTCGATTTCTCTACGGCTTCCCTATGCGGTTAACCTTGCCACTGAATGTAAGTCGCTGACCCATTATACAAAAGGTACGCAGTCACGGAACAAGTCCGCTCCTACTGTTTGTATGCACACGGTTTCAGGATCTATTTCACTCCCCTCCCGGGGTTCTTTTCGCCTTTCCCTCACGGTACTGGTTCACTATCGGTCGATTACGAGTATTTAGCCTTGGAGGATGGTCCCCCCATATTCAGACAGGATTTCTCGTGTCCCGCCCTACTTGTCGCACGCTTAGTACCACCGGTCTGATTTCATGTACGGGGCTATCACCCGCTGTGGCTGCCATTTCCAGAGCATTCCATTATCAGTCCGACTATCACGTGCAGGCTCTTCCCATTTCGCTCGCCACTACTTTGGGAATCTCGGTTGATTTCTTTTCCTGCAGCTACTTAGATGTTTCAGTTCGCCGCGTTCGCTTCACACACCTATGTATTCAGTGAGTGATGACCCAAAGGGCCGGGTTTCCCCATTCGGAAATCTGCGGATCAAAGCTTGTTTGCTAGCTCCCCGCAGCTTATCGCAAGCTACTACGTCCTTCATCGCCTGTAATCGCCAAGGCATCCACCATGTGCACTTATTCACTTGTCCCTATAACCTTGACGGCTATAGTTCTAAGCATTTACTACTTTGTGATGATGAGTTTTACTACCCAGGCATGTATCTGTCGACACACACCTAATAAAACTTTACTTCTTCCAGATTGTTAAAGAACGATACTGCTTTTACCTAAGCATCTCTTGCTTACGTAAAAACAGGTGGTGGAGGATGACGGGATCGAACCGACGACCCCCTGCTTGCAAAGCAGGTGCTCTCCCAGCTGAGCTAATCCCCCTATGGGTACCACGAATACAGGCAACTGGTAGGGCTGGTTGGACTCGAACCAACGACCCCCGCGTTATCAACACGGTGCTCTAACCAGCTGAGCTACAGCCCCAATATTTGCTGTTCTTTTATTGTCTACAGTCGATAAGTGTGAGCGCTTGAAAGTGATTCCGAAGAATCCTGCAAACTCTAGAAAGGAGGTGATCCAGCCGCACCTTCCGATACGGCTACCTTGTTACGACTTCACCCCAGTCACGAATCCTACCGTGGTAAGCGCCCTCCTTACGGTTAAGCTACCTACTTCTGGTAAAACCCGCTCCCATGGTGTGACGGGCGGTGTGTACAAGACCCGGGAACGTATTCACCGCGACATGCTGATCCGCGATTACTAGCGATTCCAACTTCATGCAGTCGAGTTGCAGACTACAATCCGGACTACGATACACTTTCTGCGATTAGCTCCCCCTCGCGGGTTGGCGGCGCTCTGTATGTACCATTGTATGACGTGTGAAGCCCTACCCATAAGGGCCATGAGGACTTGACGTCATCCCCACCTTCCTCCGGTTTGTCACCGGCAGTCTCATTAGAGTGCTCTTTCGTAGCAACTAATGACAAGGGTTGCGCTCGTTGCGGGACTTAACCCAACATCTCACGACACGAGCTGACGACAGCCATGCAGCACCTGTGTAATGGTTCCCTTTCGGGCACTCTCCAATCTCTCGGAGATTCCATCCATGTCAAGGGTAGGTAAGGTTTTTCGCGTTGCATCGAATTAATCCACATCATCCACCGCTTGTGCGGGTCCCCGTCAATTCCTTTGAGTTTTAATCTTGCGACCGTACTCCCCAGGCGGTCTACTTCACGCGTTAGCTGCGTTACCAAGTCAATTAAGACCCGACAACTAGTAGACATCGTTTAGGGCGTGGACTACCAGGGTATCTAATCCTGTTTGCTCCCCACGCTTTCGTGCATGAGCGTCAGTTTTGACCCAGGGGGCTGCCTTCGCCATCGGTGTTCCTCCACATATCTACGCATTTCACTGCTACACGTGGAATTCTACCCCCCTCTGCCAAACTCTAGCCTTGCAGTCACCATCGCCATTCCCAGGTTGAGCCCGGGGATTTCACGACAGTCTTACAAAACCGCCTGCGCACGCTTTACGCCCAGTAATTCCGATTAACGCTTGCACCCTACGTATTACCGCGGCTGCTGGCACGTAGTTAGCCGGTGCTTATTCTTCAGGTACCGTCATGAGCCGTAGATATTAGCCACAGCCTTTTCTTCCCTGACAAAAGAGCTTTACAACCCGAAGGCCTTCTTCACTCACGCGGCATTGCTGGATCAGGCTTGCGCCCATTGTCCAAAATTCCCCACTGCTGCCTCCCGTAGGAGTCTGGACCGTGTCTCAGTTCCAGTGTGGCTGGTCGTCCTCTCAGACCAGCTACTGATCGATGCCTTGGTAGGCTTTTACCCTACCAACTAGCTAATCAGATATCGGCCGCTCCAGGAGCATGAGGTCTTGCGAGCCCCCACTTTCATCCTTAGATCGTATGCGGTATTAGCGTAACTTTCGCTACGTTATCCCCCACTCCAGGGTACGTTCCGATATATTACTCACCCGTTCGCCACTCGCCACCAGAGCAAGCTCCGTGCTGCCGTTCGACTTGCATGTGTAAGGCATGCCGCCAGCGTTCAATCTGAGCCAGGATCAAACTCTTTAGTTTAATCTCTGTTTGTGACCACTGCTGGTCACTGGTTCGCTCTTCTCAAAAATACTGACAGTATTTCTACTGAATATTTCTTTGTTGAGCATTTAATGCTTTTTGTTGCAGCATCAAACGCCCACATTTATCGACTGTAAATTTTTAAAGATCATTCTGTACTGCATGCCGACAAAGCGTTTTGTCTGTCAGCGAAGAGGCAAGATTATGAGGCGTTTCGTACATCTCGTCAAGCTCTTCTTTTTCTCGCTTTTCGCTGCATTTGCATGCGTCGTTTTGCGAGGAGGAGAACTATAGCAAGCCGAATTCACTTTGGCAAGTGCCTGCTCTGCAAATACCGTCCAGTCGCCATTTTTTGCAGACTGTCGCAATCGCATGGCGCGTCCTGGCATGGCTGGTTACACTTGCATCATGTTAAGAGTGAAAGCCGTTCATGTTTCCTACGCCTAAAGTGCAAGACACCCTGAAGACCGCCGGCACCTGGCTGCACCGTGGCTTCGACGCGACCGCCACCTGGGTGACCCAGCTGTCGTGGTGGAAGTTCCTGGTGTTTGCCATCCTGATGCTGATTGCCGGCTCCATCCTGCAGGATGAACTGTTTTCGTCAAACCCGATTCAGGAAGAAGAGCAAGCCCGCAGTGCCAAGCGTAAAGGCAGCGATACCAATATTCTGATCGACGACAACGGCATTCACTTCAACCCGCGCGGCAAGATCCGCACCAAGAATACCGACGACGGCGGCGACCACACGACGGTGGCCACGCCAGAAACACCGGAAACCCCGGAAACCCCAGCCACACCTGAAACAGCCGAGACGCCCGAAACGCCAGCCGCGCCCGCCGCCCCGGCCAAACCTTCCAAAGGCAGCAAGAACGGCGCCGCCTCCGTCCCTGCCCTGCCGTCGCTGCCGGGCGAGGAAGTCCACATCGACCTGCCGCCGCAAATCGGCGAAGAATTGTCCAACGCGATTGAAGAGGCCGTGGACGACGCCGCCGAGCAGAAAGTCGCCCGCTACCACGGTCAGGCCTCCACCTGGTTCAAGAGCTTTATTACGCTGCTGGTGCTGGCCCTGTTCGGCACCAAGGCGCTGATGGGCAGTAAAAAGCGCGCCGAGCAGGAAAGCCAGTCGGCCAACGCCGCCGCCGAGCGCGAATCCATGCAGCGCCAGCTGAGCGAAGCGAAGATGCAAATGATGCAAGCCCAGGTTGAGCCGCACTTCCTGTTTAATACACTGGCATCGGTTGAATACCTGATCGAGACCGACCCGCCGCGCGCCTCGGCTATGCAGCGCAGCCTGATCAAATACTTGCGCGCGGTGCTCCCGCAAATCCGCGACAGCGCGCTGATCACCAACCTCGGCCGTGAAGCCGACATGGTCGAGGCCTACCTGAATCTGCTGAAAATGCGCATGGAAGAGCGTTTGACGGTCGATTTCGACATCCCCGACGGCCTGCGCACCGCCGCCTTCCCGCCGATGATGCTGCAGTCGATGGTGGAAAACGCCATCAAGCACGGCCTGGAAGGCAAGCCGGAAGGCGGCACGCTGAAGGTACGCGCCGACGTCGCCCATAACAAGCTGCGCGTGATCGTCGCCGACAACGGCCTCGGCTTCGGCGCCAAACCCAGCGACGGCACCGGCCTCGGCCTGTCGAATATCCGCGAACGCCTGAAACTGCTGCACGGCGAACAAGGCCAGCTGCTGATCGCCGCCAACAGCCCCAGCGGCGTGATCGTCACCATCGAAGTGCCATACCAGTTGGCTAAAAAAACACCATGATTGCTTATTAACGCAATTCGTTGAATAATAATTTAACTAACCACCCACACCCGCACCATGCCTACAGCAATCATTGCAGATGACGAACGTTTAATGCGCGACCAATTGCGCATGCGCCTGGGCCAGGTTTGGCCTGAGCTCGACATTATCGGCGAGGCCAAGAACGGCGACGAGGCGATCGAACTGGTCGACCAACTCAAACCGGACTTCACCTTCCTCGATATCCGCATGCCGGGCAAGACCGGCATGGAGGCGGCTGCCGTCATCGGCAACAAGAGCAATATCGTCTTCGTCACCGCCTATGATGCCTACGCCGTCGAAGCCTTCGAGCGCGGCGCCATCGATTACGTGTTGAAGCCGCCTGAGCCGGAGCGCCTGCAAGTGACGGTCGACCGCCTCAAGGGCCGCCTGGGCAAACAGGTGGCGACCGGTGCAGCCGCCGGCGCCGACATCAACGCCAGCGTCACCGCCATGCTGGCGCAGCTGACCGAGAAGATCGCCGCCCCCAAGCCGGCCCACCTGCAATGGATCCAGGCCAGCATCGGCCAGGACCTGCGCATGATTCCGGTCGAGGAAATCCTGTTCTTCCGCTCGGACGAAAAATACACCTGTGTGCAGACCGAGAAATACGAGGCGCTGATCCGCAAGCCGGTGCGCGACCTGGCCGACGAGCTGGACCCGGCGCTGTTCTGGCAAATTCACCGCGCCACGCTGGTCAACGTCAACGCTATCGAAGGTGTCACCCGTGACATCCGCGGCCGCCACCTGGTGATGATCAAGGGCCGCTCCGACAAGCTGGAAGTCAGCCGCAGCTTCCTGCATCTGTTCAAGCAGATGTAAATCAAGTCCCCTCAGCGGTTTATGCTTTAGCGTGACTCCACGCGGTCCTTCGGCCGCAGGGAGCCACCCATGAACCGCGCCACCACTTCCCTGTTGATCCTATCCGCGCTGGCCCTCGGCGCGCGCCTGAGCTGGCGCCTTGGCCAGACCGCCGAAACGCCGCTGCAGGCCGCGCGCGGCCAGGTCCAGCAGCAGCTGGAGCAATCGTATTCGCAGCTGCGCGAACTGTCGGCGGCGCTCCAGACCATCCGTGAAGAAGAACGCAAGCACATCGCGCGCGAACTGCATGACGATCTCGGCCAACTGCTGGCGACGTTGCGCGGCGACCTGGCGCTGCTGCAAAAGCACAGCAGCCACAATCCGGCCGCCCGCAAACTGCAGGCCGGCATGGATGAATTGCTGATGTCCGCCATCGCATCGCTACGCCGCATCGCCAGCAATCTGCGGCCGCGCGCACTGGATGAGGGAGGACTGTATTTTGCGCTGGAAAGCCTGCGCCAGGAATTCGTCGAGCGCAACAACATCGCCTGCACACTGGACGCTTCGGAAGAGGATTTGATACTGGACGATGATTACAGCACGGCCATCTTCCGCATCGTGCAGGAAGCGCTGACCAATATCGCCCGCCATGCCGAGGCCAGCGAGGTGATGCTGTCACTGTATCGCCACGATGGGACGCTGCATGTGATGATTCATGATGACGGCCGCGGCATCGCCGAAAAGGACATGGACAAAGCAACTTCCTTCGGCCTGATCGGGATGCGCGAACGCGTCTGGGCACTGCATGGCGATATCGCCATCGCCAGCGACGGCGGCACGCGGATCATGATCCGCCTGCCGCTGCCGCAGGAACTGCCTATACCAGCTTAGAACGCGTGACGGATGCCGGCGTTGAAAGCTTTGTCGCCGCTACCAGCTTCGTTGTTGTTACCCACGGTGTAGCCAGCGCCGTTTTTGTTTTTGATCTTGGCGTACGCCAGGTACACGCCGGTACGCTTCGACAGGTTGTACAGGTAACCCAGCGCCCACTGATCAGCATCCTGGTTGAACGCGGTCTTGTCGTTCTTGCGGATGTACGAGGCCATGATGCTGCCCGAACCCACCGGGATTTGCGCGCCGACCAGCACTTCGTTGCTGTCGGTGCTGTTCTTAGGCGCCACGGTGTAGTTGTATGGATTGGCGCTGTTTGGCAGCACGGCGCTGTTGACGCCTTTGTCGGCGCCGTAGGCAAAGAAGGCCTTCACCACCTGGAAGTCGTAGTTAGCGGCGAACATCGTGTTGCGGCCGGTGTCCTGCTGCTTGGCTGCGGTGGTCAGGGTGGCGGCGGTATCGTTGTTCTTATTGTTGTACACCAGGCGCGCGTTCAGCGGGCCTTGGGCGTAGTTCAGGCCCAGGCCGAATTGACGGCCGGCAGTGGCGCTACCTTGTTGCTCGCCCAGCGAGTACAGGGCGTCGGCGCTGAAGCCGCCGGCGGTTGGGGTCGAGTACACCAGCGCGTTGCTGACGCGGGTGTTGGCGCCGGCCGATGGGAACAGGTTTTTGATGGTGCCGGCATAGCCTGCGCCGAACGGGTCGGCGACCTGGCTTTGTGCCAGGTACAGTGGGGTGTACTGACGACCGATGGTCAGTTGACCGGCTTCTTTGCTTTTCAGGCCAACGAAGGCTTGACGGTTGAAGATGGTGTTGGTGCTGTCCAGGGTGCCATCATCGGCTTTGAAGCCGGTTTCCAGTTGGAAGATAGCCGACAGGCCGTTGCCCAGGTCTTCGGTACCGCGGAAGCCCAGACGGGATTGACCACCGATGCCGCTGGTAACTTTGGTCACGTTGCCAGCTGCGCCACCGCGCTCGCTCACGATACCGGCGTCCACCAGGCCGTAGATCGTCACGTTCGATTGAGCTTGGGCTTGCGCTGCGAAGCCGCCGATGATCATTGCTGCCAGAGTAAGTTTTTTCACTTGATGTTCTCTACTTGAGGTTGAAGAAAAACTGCGTTATTGATTCCACGGCGGCAATCATGCCTATCAATTACTTCAACAATGTGACAACGCTAATTTGTTGTATTCCAACATCAGTAGACGAAAAAAAAGCCGCGCAAGGCGGCTTCGGCATCATTTCAGACGGCAACTCAACAGATAGTAATATTGCAAGCGCTCGATGCGGAACTGCTTTGCATGGTTGGTGAAGCGTTTGCGCAGCGTGCTGTCGGTCAGGTAGTTCTTCAGGATCTCGTAGCGCTGGCCGTCGTCGGCGGTCAGGATCTGGTAGGTGTTGCCCTCCGCATCGGTGCGGGCGATCACCATCGAATTGCCATCGACATACGATTCATCCAGCAGCACCAGCAGCACGTCCTTGCCCAGCTTGGCGCGCAGGGTTTTGAGGAAACTGTCGTATTGTTCGCGCGGCAAGTGCGCCCACAGGCCAGCGGCAAACACGGCGGTGTACTGGCCCTCCAGGCCGTCCGGCAGGTCGAAGGCATCCATCTGGCCGAAGGTGACGACGTCCTCGTCCAGACCGCGGGTTTCCGCCAGGTCGAGCATTTCCTGAGAAATATCGGTGGCATAGACGGATTCCGCGGTTTCCGCGATCAGGTCGGTCCAGTACGCGGTGCCGCAGGCCAGTTCCAGCACCTTGTGGCCGGTGAACAGCTCGGCCACCATCTCTTGCAGATCATCCAGGTCGTCAAAGCGCTCTTCCTGCGCGTAGACCTGATCGTAGTTGTCCGCGTTGACGGCGTAATATTGTGTCAACTGGTTGGTAATCATGTTGATGCTTTCTTTATAGTTCGTAGTTCTCTTTTTCACCGCTCATGGCCTGTTCGATCAACTTGCGGTTGAGCGTTGGGGCCAGCAGTTCAATAAAGGTGTAAATATAGCTGCGCAGGTAGGCGCCCTGCTTGACCGCCACCCGCGACACGTTCATGCCGAACAGGTGGCCGACCGGGATGGCGCGCAGGTTCTTGTCGCGCTCGGCGTCAAACGCCATGCCCGCTATGATACCAATCCCCATGCCCAACTCCACATAAGTCTTGATGACGTCGGCGTCGATCGCTTCCAGCAGCACGTCCAGCTTCAGGCCGCGCAAGGCAAACGCGTGGTCGATCTTGCTGCGGCCGGCAAAGGCGCCATCATACGTGATGATCGGGAAAGCCGCGATCTCTTCCAGCGTCGGCTGCTTGGTGCGCAGCAGCGGATGGTCGGGCGCCACCACCACCACATGCTCCCATTGATAACATGGCAAGGTCACCAGCCCGGTGACGCCGGCGATCGATTCGGTGGCGATGCACAGGTCGGCCTGGTCGCGCTGCACCATCTCGGCGATCTGCTGCGGATTGCCTTGCAATAAAGACAATCTCACCTTGGGAAACTTCACCATAAAGGCCTGCACGACTTTCGGCAGCGTATAGCGCGCCTGGGTATGGGTGGTGGCAATGGTGAAGCTGCCGCTGTCCTGCGCCGCGTATTCCTTGCCGATGCGCTTCAGGCTGTCGATTTCCTGCATAATCAGCTCCACCGACTGCAATACCAGCCGGCCCGGCTCGGTCAAACCGCGGATCCGCTTGCCATGCCGGGTAAAGATGTCGACCCCCAACTCCTCTTCCAGCTCGATGATCGCTTTGGAGACACCCGGCTGTGAGGTGAACAGCGCCTTGGCGGCATCGGTCAAATTGTAGTTCTGGCGTACTGCTTCGCGCACAAAGCGCAATTGATGAAGGTTCATTGCAGGTCCTGGCCCATCTTAAAATTATTAGCGTCCATGCTTATGCCCAATCCTTATATAAGCAAATAAAGACTAAGTCGTTTGGAATAAAGACGAAGTTTATTACTATTAGCGCTAGTTTGGGGAATCAGCGACTATCCAGGAAGAATATTCATGTATCAATACGACCAATACGACCATCTCATCGTCCGAGAGCGCATCGCCCAGTATCGCGACCAGGTACGCCGTCGCCTGGCCGATGAGCTGACCGAGGCAGAATTCGTGCCGCTGCGCCTGCAAAACGGCCTGTACATGCAACGTCACGCCTACATGCTGCGGATTGCCGTGCCCTACGGCCTGCTGGCATCGAAGCAGATGCGCATGTTCGCCCATATCGCCCGCAAGTACGATCGCGGCTATGGTCACTTCACCACTCGCCAGAACATCCAGTTCAACTGGGTGGAACTGGAACAGACCCCGGATATCCTGACAGACCTGGCCTCGGTGGAGATGCACGCCATCCAGACCTCGGGCAACTGCATCCGCAACACCACCTCCGATCCGTATGCCGGCGTTGCCGCCGACGAGATCATCGATCCGCGTCCGTACGCCGAAGTGCTGCGCCAGTGGTCGACCTTCCACCCGGAATTCATCGCTCTGCCGCGTAAATTCAAGGTGGCGATCAACGGCGCCGTCGAAGACCGCGCGGCGATCGCCATCCACGACATCGGCCTGACCGTAGTGCGCAACGAGGCCGGCGAGATCGGCTTCAAGTTCATGGCCGGTGGCGGCATGGGCCGCACGCCGATCATCGGCAGCGTGATCCGCGACTTCCTGCCTTGGCAGCACCTGCTGACCTACACCGAAGCCGTGATGCGCGTGTATAACCAGCACGGCCGCCGCGACAACAAGTACAAGGCGCGCATCAAGATTCTGCTGAAGGCACTGGGCGTGGAAGAATTCACCCGCCAGGTAGAAGCAGAATGGGTCGACCTGAAGGACGGTCCTGAAACGCTGACCATCGAAGAGATGCAGCGCGTGATCGACTACTTCCAGCCGCCGGCCTACAAGCAGCTGGACGATTCGGACGTGGTGGCGGCGCAAGCCGGCAACAAGGCCTTCGCCAACTGGGTCAACCGCAACGTCAAGCCGCACAAGCAGCCTGGTTACGCGGCCGTAGTGCTGTCGCTGAAGAAGACCGGCGTGCCGCCGGGCGACGCCACTGCCGAACAGATGGACTTCATGGCCGACCTGGCGGACCGCTACAGCTTCGGCGAACTGCGCGTCACCCACGAACAAAACGTGGTGCTGGCCGACGTTGAGCAGTCGCAGTTGTTCGCGCTGTGGCAGGAAGCCAAGGCGCACGGCCTGGCGACGCCGAATATCGGCCTGCTGACCGACATGATCTGCTGCCCGGGCGGCGACTTCTGCTCGCTGGCCAACGCCAAGTCGCTGCCGATCGCCGCCGCCATTTCGGAGCGCTTCGATAACCTCGACTTCCAGCACGATATCGGCGAGATCGAACTGAATATTTCCGGCTGCATCAACGCCTGCGGCCACCACCACGTCGGCAGCATCGGCGTGCTGGGTGTGGATAAAGACGGCAGCGAATGGTATCAAGTGTCGATCGGCGGCGCGCAGGGCAACAACGCCGCCATCGGCAAGATCATCGGCCCGTCGTTCTCCGCGCTGCAAATGCCGGAAGTGATCGACCGCCTGCTGAAGGTCTACTTGCGCGAACGCTTTGAAGATGAATCGTTTGCCGACTGTGCGCAGCGCCTGGGCGTCGCACCGTTCAAGGAATTTGTGTACGCCACGCCGATCGCTGAAAAAGGCGGCCGCCTGGTAGGAGAGGATGAATATGTCTAAGAATTTGATTATCAAGGGCCGTGAAGTGGTCGAAGACGACTGGCAGGTGCTGCGCCTGGCCGAACCGGTGGATGGCGCGCCAGTGCACGATCCGGCCACGGTCAGCGTCCCGGCCGGCAAATTCATCGTGCCACTGAGCCTGTGGCTGGTGCAGCGCGAAGTGCTGTCGGCGCGTACCGCCGCCGGCGAGATCGCCGTCTGGATCGCCTCCGACGAACGTCCGGAAACGCTGAAAGACCTGTTGGACCAGTTCCCGCTGATCGCAGTCGACTTCCCGAAATTCACCGATGGCCGCGGCTACTCGATCGCCTACAACCTGCGCACCCGCCTGGGCTGGACCGGCGAACTGCGCGCCGTCGGCGACGTGCTGCGCGACCAGCTGTTCTCGATGCAGCGGGTCGGGTTTGACGCCTACTCGGTGCGCTCGGACCGCGACGTCCACGATGCGCTAAAAGGCCTGTCCGACTTCTCCGAAACCTATCAGGCCTCGGTAGACCAGAAGGTGCCGCTGTTCCGCCGCCACGCACGTCCGTTGCCAGCAGAGGTCAACAACGACGGCGCCGGCATCTGATTGGAGTGGCACATGACTGACCTGAGCAAGCTGATTGCGGACACGCGCGCCACACTGTCCCGCATCGCCAGCGATTTTTCCCCGGCCGTTTTCGCCTCGTCGCTGGCGGCCGAAGACATGGTGCTGACCGATTTGATCCTGAAGGGCGGCTACGACATCGGCATCTTCTCGCTGGAAACCGGCCGCCTGCACAAGGAAACGCTGGCCATGCTGGACAAGGTAAAGGCGCATTACGGCTATGACATCACACTGTACAAGCCGCAGCCGGAAGCGGTGGAAGCCTACGTCGCACAGAATGGCCTGAACGCTTTCTATGAAAGCGTCGACCTGCGCAAGGAATGCTGCCGCATTCGCAAGGTCGAGCCGCTGGGCCGCGCACTGCTGGGCAAGAAAGCATGGGTTACCGGCCAGCGCCGCGCCCAAGCCGCTACCCGTGGTTCGCTGATGGTGGAAGAGGATGATCCGGCCCACTTCATGACCAAGTTTAATCCGCTGGCCGACTGGTCCGAGGAAGACGTCTGGCGCTATATTCGCGAAAATGGCGTACCGTATAATGCGCTGCACGACCAGGGCTACCCGTCGATCGGCTGCGAGCCATGTACACGCGCCACCCAGCCAGGCGAAGATGTGCGCGCCGGCCGCTGGTGGTGGGAAAATCCGGAGTCGAAAGAATGCGGCCTGCATGTCGTTGACGGCAAACTGATACGCATTAAATCTGTCGCAGCTTGAAAGAAATCCAATGAACGCTTTAGTAGAAAACAACGCGCGCGTGAACGCGCGCCATCTCGACGCTTTGGAGTCCGAAGCGATCCACATCATGCGGGAAGTCGCGGCCGAATGCCGCAACCCTGCCCTGCTGTTCTCGGGCGGTAAAGACTCGGTGGTCCTGCTGCGCATCGCCGAAAAGGCTTTCCGCCCTGGCAAATTCCCGTTTCCGCTGGTGCACGTCGATACCGGCCATAACTTCCCGGAAGTGATCACCTTCCGCGATAAGCGCGTGGCCGAACTGGGCGAACGCCTGATCGTCGGCTCGGTCGAGGAATCGATCCGCAAGGGCACCGTGCGCCTGCGTAATCCGCAAACCGATTCGCGCAACGCCGCGCAAGCCGTGACGCTGCTGGAAACCATCGCCGAACATGGCTTCGACGCCTGCATCGGCGGCGCCCGCCGCGACGAAGAAAAGGCCCGCGCCAAGGAGCGCATCTTCTCCTTCCGCGACGAGTTCGGCCAGTGGGACCCGAAATCGCAACGCCCTGAATTGTGGGACCTGTATAACACCCGCGTCCATCCAGGCGAAAACATGCGCGTGTTCCCGATCTCGAATTGGACCGAGCTGGATGTGTGGCAGTACATCGCCCGCGAACAGCTGGAACTGCCGCCGATCTACTTCGCCCACGAGCGCGACGTCATTCCGCGCAACGGCCTGCTGGTGCCGCTGACCGACCTGACGCCGCCGCGCGAAGGCGAAACCATCGAAAAACAAGTGGTGCGCTTCCGTACCGTCGGCGACATCTCCTGCACCTGCCCGGTGTCGTCGGACGCGGTGACGCTGGAGCAGATCATCGCTGAAACCGCGATTACGCAAGTGACCGAACGCGGCGCCACCCGCATGGACGACCAGACGTCCGAAGCTTCGATGGAAATCCGTAAAAAAGCAGGATACTTCTAATGACCACCAATACCAACGAACAAAGCCTGCTGCGTTTTATCACCGCCGGTTCCGTCGATGACGGCAAATCCACGCTGATCGGCCGTCTGCTGTTCGACAGCAAAGGCATCTTCGCCGACCAGCTGGACGCCATGTCGCGCTCCAAGCACAAACGCACCGTCGGCGACGCCGTCGACCTGTCGCTGCTGACCGATGGCCTGGAGGCCGAACGCGAACAAGGCATCACCATCGACGTGGCCTACCGCTACTTCGCCACGCCGAAGCGCAAATTCATCATCGCCGACACGCCGGGCCACGAGCAGTACACCCGCAACATGGTCACCGGCGCTTCGACCGCCGACGCCGTGATCATTCTGGTGGACGTCTCGAAAGTGAAACTGCGCGAAGATGGCGGCGTCGATCTGCTGATCCAGACCAAGCGCCACTCGACCATCGCGCACCTGCTGCAAATCGAGCACGTGATCGTTGCCGTCAACAAGATGGACCTGGTCAACTACGACCAGGATATCTACAACCGCATCGTCAAGGCGTACGGCGATTTTGCCGCGTCGCTGGGCCTGAAGGACATCACGCCGATTCCGCTGTCGGCATTGAGCGGCGAGAACGTGGTCGACCGGACCGAAAAGCTGGCCTGGTACCAGGGCCCGACCTTGATCGAGCTGCTGGAATCGCTGTCGGTGTACGACGAATCGCACGACGCGCCGTTCCGCTTCCCGGTGCAGTTGGTGGCGCGCCACAACGGCCACGAAGCCAACGACTTCCGCGGCTACATGGGCCGCATCGAAGCCGGCAAAGTGTCGGTGGGCGACAAGCTGGTGGTGCAGCCGTCCGGCCAGAGCGCGACCGTCAAGGACATCGTCACGCTGGAAGGTTCGCATCAATCGGCGGTGGTGGGCCAGTCGGTCACGCTGCTGCTGGACGAGTACCTGGACATTTCGCGCGGCGACCTGCTGGCCAGCGCCGACCGCCCGGCCACGCAGCTCAAACAGCTCAAGGCGGATGTCTGCTGGATGTCCGACGAACCGCTGGACGTGCGCCGCAAATATTGGATCAAGCACGGCACCAAGCAGACTTCGGCCAAGGTCAAGGCGATTGAATCGCTGTTGGACATCAACACGCAGCAGCGCCATTCGGCCGAGGGCCTGAAGCTGAACGACATCGCCACCATCGAACTGGCGGTGCAGCAGCCGTTGGCGGCCGACGCCTACAGCGACATCCGCGCCACCGGCGCCTTCATCCTGATCGATGAAGTGACCCACCAGACCGTCGCCGCCGGCATGATCCGCCTGTAAGCACCATGCCCGGCAAGGTCTATCTCATTGGCGCGGGTCCCGGCGCCCAGGATCTCATCACCGTGCGCGGCGCGCGCCTGCTGGCGCAAGCGGACATCGTGCTGCACGACGCGCTGGTGACGCCCGAGATGCTGGAACTGTGCCCGCAAGCGGAGAAGATACCGGTTGGCAAACGCAGCGGACAACGCTCGGTGGCGCAACAAGTCATCAACCAGCAACTGGTCGCTGCCGCGCAGCGCGCCGGGCTGGTGGTGCGCCTCAAAGGCGGCGACCCGATGCTGTTCGGCCGCGCCGACGAAGAATTGCGCGCGCTGGAGCAAGCCGGCATCGACGCCGACATCGTCCCCGGCATCACTACCGCGCTGGCTGCGGCGGCAGCCAGCAAACAGCCGTTGACCAAACGCGGGGTGGCGCGCAGCGTGGCCTTCTTCACCTCCTCCACCGCGCCGGAACACGCGGACCACGACGCCATTCCGGAAACCGACACGCTGATACAGTACATGGGCGGCCGCGAAGCCATCGCCACCGCCGAGCGTCTGCTGGCCCATGGCCACGCCCCAGACAAGCCGGTGGTGGTGATCGAAAACGTCAGTCGCGCCGACCAGCGCATCCACCGCATCGATATCGCCCGGCTGACGCAAGGTCTCGGCACGCCGCACGGCCCGGTGCTGGTGATGATCGGCGAAGCGATGCGTCCCCGTCCCCACCAGCCGCTCAATACAGAGAGTAGCGGCCCAATAGCCGCCCAACTCCGCGCCTGACTTCCCGCGATCGGTATTAAAATGTCCACTCACACCACAAGAGGTAGTAATGGACATTGTTCAACGACTGGAACGCGCCTGGAACGCCCACGACACCGGCCAGTTTGACGCCGCTCTGCAGGACTACACCTGGCTGTTCGACGCCACCGCCAACGATGCGGAAACCGCCTCGCTGCGGCTGTCCTACGTGCTGGCCGCGTGGGCCAGGCTTGCGGAAGAATACCTGCCCGCGCGCCAGGCGCTGGTGGCGGAACGCGACCGCCTCACTGCCCAATTGCTAGCCGCCTCCACCGACGTCGGCACTTTCAACGACATCAGCGTCATCAACGACAAGCTGGGCGACTTGCAAAACACCTATCACCTGTTCCAGCAACTGCCAGACGCGCTGGCGCAGCAAGCCGCCCACATCGCGCTGCCGGCGCTGATGGTGTGCGGCGACTACACGCTGGCGCGCCGCTACCTGCCGGACCCGGAGCAGCACCTGGCGGCAGCGGCTGACCATCTGAATGAACAGAAGAGCCATATCAACGTGCTGACGCACGACGGCATGGCCGAACTGCTGGCCGACGTTTTCAACTACATCACCGAAGTGGCGTTGGTACTGGACTTGCTGACCGGCTGCGGCGATACTGCTGCGGCGGAGCGCGCGCGCCAGCAGGCTGTCAACCTGGTGCACGCGCCCGAAGCGCGCGCCTGCGTGCAAGCGGAGCTGGATGCTCCCGGCACCACGCTGGACGCCATGGTTGAACTACAAAATTCGGTGACTGCATAGTGAAAAAGATTTACGCTCAAGCCCTCCTTCTCGTCTCCCTGCTGCCTGCCGCCGCGTCCTATGCGGCGCTACCCACCTACGATTTCAAGGTGGTGCGCAGCTATCCGCACGATACGCAAGCCTTCACCGAGGGCCTGCTGTATCGCGACGGTTTCCTGTACGAGAGCACGGGCCTGAACGGCAAATCGTCGATCCGCAAAGTGGATCTGGCCAGCGGCAAGGTCCTGCAGAGCAAGGACATCCCGCCACAGTATTTCGGCGAAGGCCTGACGGTATGGGGCGACACGCTGGTGGGCCTGACCTGGCAGACGCAGACCGGCTTCGTGTTCGACCTGAAGACGTTTGAACTGAAAAGCCAGTTCGCCTATCCCGGCGAAGGCTGGGGCTTGGCGCAGAACGGCAAGGAACTGGTGATGAGCGACGGCAGCGCCACGCTGCGCTTCCTCGATCCGAAGACCTTTCTCGAAGTGCGCCGCGTGAAGGTGACGGCGGACGGCATCGCCGTCAACCAGCTGAACGAACTGGAAGTGGTGGACGGCGAAATCTTCGCCAACATCTGGCACACCAACACCATCGCCCGCATCGACCAGACCACCGGCAAGATCACCGGCTGGATCGATTTCAGCAAACTGTACCCCGATGCCGGCAAAGGCCCGAATGCCGAAAACGTCATGAACGGCATCGCCTACGATGCCGACAAAAAGCGTCTGTTCGTCACCGGCAAACTGTGGCCGAAGATTTACGAAGTCAAGATCGTCCCGCGCAAATAAGCGCGCGGCGTCAATTGGACTTCGAGCGCGTCGCCCACGCGACGACTGCAATACCTGCCGCCACAATCAACGCATCCTCGATCAAGCCACTGCGAGTCTGGCCGATACTGGCCATGGCGCGCTTGCGAGCGGCCAGCGTCAGATAAGCCAGCGGCACCGCGGTTGCCACCGCGACCGCAGCGCCAGCGGCCTCCTTGCCCTTTGGCGCCAGCGCAGAACCGGCAATGCCGGCACTTGCCACGCGCGCCGTCAGGCCCAGGAACACCGTGCGATCAGGCGCGGTCTTCATCTTGTCGCCGAAGAGTTCGCCGGCGCCCATCGCCAGTGCGCCGTATTTGAATAGCGGGCGATCGAGCAGAAACAGTTCGCCGCTGGTCTTGCGGTGCGCGAGACGCGCCGCTGCGAGGGTCGCCATCGGCGTCATGGACCGCGCGCTGGCGACTGCGCCAATCAGGGCGGAAGAAAGAAGGCTGCGAATACTCATCTGGCTAGCTCCTATGTCTGTGAAATCACAGTCTAGGAGCTATTTCGCAATCCCTCTGTTAGGTAAAGCATATAGCGTGGTGCTACCTGGTTTTCTGCTGTTTGAAATGGCTCTCCATGTCGCCGAATGAAGGCCGCTGCACGGCGGAGATGACTTTGCGGCCAAATTCCACCGCCAGCGTCGGCGCGTAGCCGTTCAGGCTTGCGATCAGGGTCACCTTCACGCACTGATAAATCTTGGTCGATTCCTGTAGCTTGCGTTCCAGCAGACTGGCGATTGGGCCAAACACGCCATACGCCAGCAGAATCCCCAGGAAGGTGCCGACCAGCGCCGCCGCAATCAGGTTGCCCAATTCCGCAGGCGGCATGCCCACTGATCCCATGGTGTGGACCACGCCCATCACCGCCGCCACAATGCCGAATGCCGGCAAGCCGTCGGCCAGCCTGGTAATCGCGTGGATCGGAATTTCGCCGTCTTGATGATGGACCTCGATTTCGTTGTCCATCAAGTTCTCGATCTGGAAAGGGTCCATATTCCCGGACACCATCAGCCGCAGGTAATCGGTAATGAACTCGGTCAGGTGATGGTCCGCCAGGATAGACGGGAATTTGGCGAACAGCGGGCTCTGTTCCGGCTTGTCGATATCCGACTCCACCGACATCAGCCCTTCCTTGCGGATTTTGCCGAGAATGTCATACAACAGGGACAGCAGATCGAGATAGAGTGCGTTGGTCTGCTTCGGCCCCTGGAACAGCGTAGGAATCGCGGCCACGGTGGCGCGCATCGCCTTGCCGTCGTTGGAGATGACGAACGCGCCTAACGCGCCGCCGGCAATCATCAGCAATTCATACGGCTGATACAGGGGGCCAAGGTGGCCGCCCTCCAGCACGAAGCCGCCGAAGATACCGGCCAGCACAATTGCGATTCCCAATAAAACGGCCAAGCGTCACCCCGAGCTTAATTGCAAGATTTTGACTTTACCACAAGCAACTCGGGTGTTGCTACTAGTACATCGCTGTGTTGCGGTTAAGGCTAGGCAGCCAGTGCAAGGCTGTAGTGGGCGTCGTTGGCGCTGGCGCCCAGGCGGCGTGCTTCGCATACCGATACCGGCTGCGTCTCGGTGAGCAGCGTCACGACCAGCGGCGCATCCATGCTGTTGATGGCGAGCTGAAAACGCCCGACCAGCTCACGGCTCAATTTCTCTTCCGGCAGCGGCTCATCGCTCTCCGCCCGCAGACGCTTGCGCGCGCGGGCCAGGTATTGGCGCGTATTCACCGCCTTGGTGCCCAAGGCCGAGGCGATGTCGGCATGTTCACATTCAAAGACTTCGTGCAGCACCAGCGACAGGCGCTCCTGTGGCGACAGGCGTGACAGCAGACGCGCCAGCGCCTCGCCCAGTTCTGCGCGGCGCAGCAAGGCGTCTTCCGGCGACGCTGGCTGGGTTTCGGGCGTCATCTCCATCGCCGTATGCGCAGCCATCGCATCGCGAAGACGCCTGCGCAGACGATCGATCGACTGATGCTGCACCACGGTGGTCAGCCATGCAGCCGGCGTCACCACGGCGCCCTGCTGCGCGCCATGCCACTTCAGAAAACAGTCCTGCACCACATCCTCGGCTTCTGCCTCGCTGCCGACAATGCGCGCGCTGA
Source organism: Duganella dendranthematis (assembly GCF_012849375.1). Lineage (NCBI taxonomy): Bacteria > Pseudomonadati > Pseudomonadota > Betaproteobacteria > Burkholderiales > Oxalobacteraceae > Duganella > Duganella dendranthematis. Next base: position 4,321,177 of record NZ_CP051684.1, on the reverse strand, counting down.
TCGCCTTCAGGCGCGGTCGCAATTGCTCGAACATGGCGCCGTCGCTGTCCATCATGGTGGTTCTCCTTTTGCAGTGAGTATGCCGCTTGACGCTGGACGACGGCCAACTGTGACAGGCCAGCGATATTTATTTTTGCCGTCACGTCGGCCACTTCCTCAAGCGTCAAGCGGACAGCAACTCCACTTTACCGCGAAAGGATCATCATGACACTCATCCCCACCGTAATCGAGCACACCAGCCGTGGCGAACGCGCCTTCGACATTTACTCCTGCCTGCTGAAAGAGCGCGTGATTTTCCTGGTGGGCGAAGTGACCGAGCAATCGGCCAACCTGATCGTCGCGCAGCTGCTGTTCCTCGAATCCGACAATCCCGAAAAGGACATCTCACTGTACATCAACTCCCCCGGCGGCTCGGTGTATGCCGGCATGGCGATCTACGACACCATGCAGTTCATCCAGCCGGAAGTCTCGACGCTGTGCACCGGTTTTGCCGCCAGCATGGGATCGTTCCTGCTGGCGGCGGGCGCCATCGGCAAGCGCTACGCGCTGCCCAACGCCCGCATCATGATCCACCAGCCGCACGGCGGCTCGAAAGGCGTCGCCTCCGACATCGAAATCCAGGCGCGCGAAGTGATCTACCAGCGCCACCGCCTCAACACCCTGCTGGCCGAGCGCAGCGGCCAAACGCTGGCGCAAGTCGAGAAAGACTCCGACCGCGACAACTACATGTCCGCCACCCAAGCCAGGGAGTACGGCCTGATCGACCACGTCCTCACCACCCGCGCCGTTTGCCCTCCTCGATAGGGTGTGCTAAATTCCCGTAACTATTTAACAATATCAACATCAGCTATGTCAGATCCAGTCGTCAAATTCGGCGAGTCCGAACGCGCCGCACTTATTACGCTGCGCGCCGCAAAAAAATTCACCGCCGATTTTTTCTACCCTGGTGCGCCAACCGAAGCGCTGCGCGTCGAAGCCGAAAGTCACGTCAACACATTGATTGACCGCCTGCTGTCCAGCCTGACACCTAACACCCGCAAGAGCTTCGTGCTGGGCGAATTCAAAGTAGCGATGGCAGGTTTTACGCAGTCCGACTCCGAAGAACGCGAGCGCTTCTGCAGCTATCTGGAACAGATCATGGACATCACTGCCATAGAAAGCTCCGACGGCCTGCTCAACTCCTGGGTTTACGGATTTGATCCTAACGCGCTATAAAAAGGAAGCAATGAGCCTGTCATTTCATATCGACTTCAATGGCCAATGCGAGGAAGCGTTCACCTTTTATGCCGACCACCTTGGCGGCAAAATCGGGACCATGCTTAAGGTGAAGGACTCGCCTGTGCCGGCGGTGTCGGCGTCGCATGGGGAAAAAATTGTTCACGCAAATATCAGCATCGACGGCGTGGAGCTGGCCGGTGCGGATGTCGACGCCAGCAGGTATCAACGGCTGAGAGGCTTTTATGTGCTGCTTGGCGTGGATGCGGAAGACAAGGTCCACACCCACTTCAACGCCCTGCAAACAGGCGGCCATGTCATCCTCGCGCCGCAGAAAACTTTCTGGTCGCCCTGCTACGCTATCGTCACCGACCGCTTTGGCGTTCCGTGGAAAATCAACTGCGGCACCTGACTTGGAGCAGCCACCTTCACCGGGTAGACAGCAGCGCGATGATCTCGTCGGCGACGGCGCGTACCGGAGCTGCGCGGCGCACGTCTTCGTGCATGACGATCCACAGCTTGCGCTTGACCGCGCACGTCGGCGCTTCGATCTGCACCAGCGGCGACAAGGGAAAATAATCCGGCAGCACCGCCACGCCGCCACCTGCCAGCGTGGCCTGGTACAACGTGCCCAGGTCATTGGAGCGCATGCAGTAGCGCCGCGTGCCGCGTACCTTCTCCAGCCAGTGATGCTGCGGCGTGTGCTGCAACAGCTCATCGTAGCCGAGGAACTCCCACTGCTCCGGCGTACGCCCCGCCAGATAAGCCTCACTGGCGCATAAGCGATAGGTCACCGTGGAGAGGCTGCGCACCGCCAGCCCCGGCGACGTCGGACGGTTGTAGCGGATGGCGATATCCGATTCGCGCCGCATCAAATCCGTTACCTTCAACTCGGCGCGCAGATCCAGCTCGATGCCCGGCAAGCGATGCAGCGCCTGTTGCAGTCCCGGCGCCAGCACCCACGCCGTCACCGCCGGCGGCGCCGACACCCGTACCTTGCCGCTCAATTCCGCCGTGCCGCCGGCCACGCGCAGCAGACCATGCAAGCCGTCCTCCATATTGCGCGCATGCGGCACCAGCGCCTTGCCGGCCGCCGTCAGCGACCAGCCCTTGGGAAAGCGGTCGAACAGTTTGACGGCAAGCGCCGCCTCCAGCGCGTCGATGCGCCGGGCCACGGTGGTGTGCTCCACGCCCGCCACGCGCGCAGCACCGGACAGAGTGCCGGCATCGTGCAGGGCAAGGAAGAAGCGCAGGTCGTCCCAGTTAGGTTGGCTCATTGTGCAATTATGCACATATTCCGCGCAGGTTTTGCTAATTTTGCGCATCCGCGTTCACGGCTATCGTGTCTTTATTTGAAAGGAAGATGCGATGAAAATCTTGAACCGTCTGTTTTGTCTGATGATGTGGGTGCCCGCGCACCAGGCTGCGATGGCTGCCCAGCCCTTCCCGCTGGCCGGCACCTGGACTCTGGTGGCAGCCGATCGCTTGCTGCCCGACGGCGCGCGCCTGCACGATTACGGAGATGCCCCCAGCGGTTTGATGATGATCGATAGCGAAGGCCGCTACACTGTGCAGATCTACCAGCAGGGCCGCCCGCGCTTCGCCAGCGGCGACAAAAAGAGCGGCAGCGAACAGGAGTTCCGCGCCACCGTTGAGGGATCGAGTACGCACTTCGGCCGTCTGACGATCGACGAGCCTTCGCGCACGCTGACATTCGTCATCGAGAGCGCGGCGTTTTCAAATTGGGAAGGCACGCGGCAGGAACGCCGCTACGAATTGAAAGGGGATGAACTGAGCTACCGCGTCCCGGCGCGGCCGGACGGACAGATTCCGCTGTCAGTCTGGCGGCGCGTGAATCAGGACAGCGCGCTGACGCAGTAATCCGACAGCGCATTGAGCACCGCCGCATTCTCGCCAGCCGCCTCCACCACCTTGATGGCGGCTTGCGGATAGGCGATGCGCAGTTCGTCGATCATTAGCGGCAGGTCGCGCAGCACATGGCCGCCCTGTCCCAGGAATACGGGCACCACGGTGATGTCGACAATGCCGTCGGCAACCAGCGCCGCCGCCACATCCGGCAAACGCGGCGACATCAATTCCAGGTACGCCAGCTGCACGCGTACACCCGGCTCGCGCGCCTGGGTCAGGTCGCGCAAGCGCTCGAACGGCGCCGCCCACGATTCGGCGCGGGCGCCATGGGCAAACAAAATCAGTGCGCGTTGGGTCATCAGTGTCTCTCCACCCACCACAAGGCGCCCAGCGCCAGCAGCAGGAACAACATACTCGGGGCAATCGCCGTCACAATCGCCGGCCAGGTGCTTAGCACACCCAGGTGCGAGAACAGTGCATTCACCAGCTGGAAGCTGACGCCGATCATAATCCCGACGAAGATTTTCAGGCTCACGCCACCGCTACGCGTGTGCAGGTAGCCGAACGGCAGGGCCAGCGCCATCAGCACGAAGATGGTCAGCGGGTCGAACAGCTTTTTCCAGAACGCGATCTTGAAGCGCTCGGTCTCCTGCTTGTTCTCCTGCAGGTGGCGGGTGTACACCGCCAGTTCGGAGGCCGACATGCGGTCCGGATCGGAGCCGGCCACCGCCAGGATCTTCGGCGTAATCTCCGACAGCAGATCCCTGGTGGCGCTGTGACGGGTCTCGATCATGCCCGATTCCTGCGCGAAGTTGTTCTCCAGGTTGGCCTCGGCGCCCGGCTTGATCAGCCGCGGATTGCTGAACAGGTTTTCCGTCACATCGCTCAGCAGCCACTTGTTATTGCCTTGAAAGGTGCCAGTCTTGGCCAGCGTGATGGAGCGCAGGCGGAAGTTGGTGTCGAATTCGTACAGCTTGACGCCGATCAGCGTGCCGTCCGGCTTCACCTGGCGCACGTTGAAGAAGCGCGAGCCAATGACCTCGCCGGTCATGCCGTCGGCCTTGACGATATCCTTGGTCCACAGGCCGGAACGGAATTCGGTCGAGATGGCGGCGCCGCGCGCGCTCAGTCGGATCTTCTCGGCGATCGGCGCGGTACGCGGCGTAATCAACTCGCCGAAGATGAAGGTGATAATCACCAGCACAAATCCAATTTTGACCAGCATCCACGCCACCATGCCGGTCGACATGCTGGACGCGCGCATGATGGTGAATTCCGACGTCGCCGCAAACTGCGCCATGGTGTAGATGGTGCCGATCAGCGCCGCCAGCGGCATCACTTCATACACATGACTGGGCAGCTGCGCCACCACATATAGGAAGGCGTACTGGATCGCATAGCCATTCTTGCCCACCGAAGGCAGTTCGCCGGTCAGGTCCATGAACGCTTGCAGCGCCAAAAACGCCACCAGCACAAAGGCCACCGCTTGCAGTATCGAGACCGCGAAATAGCGTTGCAGGATTTTCATGCGATCAGTCTTTCTTGTTACGCGAACGCTTGTACGCGGCCAACACCGCCAGCGGGTGGTAGCGGTGATTCAGATTCAGTCGCCAGGCGAATAGGCCAAACACGACCAGCAGCGCCGCCACGTGCAGCGGCCACCACGACAGTCCGAAGCTGAACTGGCCCTGCTTGACGCTGGCCTCGACCAGTTTGACGAAGTTGCTATAGCTGAAGAACACCAGCAGCGCGATAATCAAATTGGCCGAGCTGCCCGCGCGCGGATTGACGAAGCCCAGCGGCACCGCCAGCAGAATCAGCACCAGGCAGGTGAGCGGCTGGGCGATGCGCCACAACAGCTCCGCGCGCGCCACGCTGCCGGTTTGCTTGAGCAAATCCATGGTCGGCAGAGCGACTGCTTCGTGATCGGACTCCAGTTCCTGCGTCTGTTGCGTGACGCGCATGCTGTAGCTGTCGAACTCCATGGTCTGGAAGTCGGCCTTGCCCGGCGTGCCCTGATAACGGCGGCCGTTCTTCAGCACCAGATAACGCTCGCCTTTCGGCCCGGTGTTGATCACGCCCTCGCGCGCGACGATGACGGCGTCGCCGCGGGCATCGGTCGTATTCACAAAGACGTTCTGCACCACGGCCGATTTGCCGGCCACGCCTTCGACGAAGAAGATGCGGTTGGCGGCTGCCGATTCCTTGAACTGGCCAGGCGAGACTTTCTGCAGATCCTCGCGTTTTTCAAAGCGCTCCACGTATTCCATACTTTTCTGCTTGGCCCACGGGGTGGCGACGAAACTCAGGCCGGCGGTGATCAGCACCAGCGGCAGGCCGAAAGTGAGTACCGGCCGTATCCAGCGCAGCAGGCTCATACCCGAGGCAAACCACACCACCATTTCGGAATCGCGGTAGGTCCGTGTGACCACCATCAGCACTGAAATAAAGCTGGTGAGGATAACGAGAGTTGGCAGATAATTCAGCACGGCGAAAGCGATCAACGCGATGACGTCACCCGAAGCGGCTTTGCCGCCGGCGGCTTTGCCGAGGACCCCGATCAGGGTCCAGGTGACGCTGATACTGAACAGCACTGTGAAGGTGGCCCCGGCAGCACTGGCCATTTCTCGTCGTAGGGCGCGTTGAAAGATCATTGAAGATTATAATTCGGTAGTTTGGCCCATATATACGCTATACGGGACCACAAGTTTTAAGTACGTACACGACACGGAGAATCAAATGGACTTTAGCATAAAAGCATTCGACACAAAAAACACCATCGCTACGGCCAAAGCCGGCGTGATCGCTGTCGCGGTCTTCGAGAACAAAAAGCTGTCGCAAGCTGCCAAGGCGCTGGACGGCGCTGGTGAAATCACGGCCGCGCTCAAGTCCGGCGACATCACCGGCAAAGCCGGCACCACCCTGCTGCTGCGCGGCGTTAAAGGCGCCAGCGCCGAACGCGTGCTGCTGGTGGGCCTGGGCAGCGACGAAACCGTCAGCGAAAAAAGCTTTGCCGGCGGCGTGGCTGCGGCACTGAAGGTGTTCTCCACCCTGGGCACGAGCGACGCTATTATCGCACTGCCAGCCACTGAAGTGAAAGAGCGTGACGTCAATTGGGCAATCCGCTGCGTGGTGCAGAGCGCCCACGAGTCGATCTTCCGCACCGATGGCCAGAAGAGCAAGAAAGATCCGGCACCGGCCGGCGTCAAGAAAATCGCTTTGGCCGTGCCAAGCAACGCCGATACCAAGATCGCGCTGGCGCAAGCCGTGGCCATCGCCAACGGCATGGACCTGACCAAGGAACTGGGCAACCTGTCGGCCAACGTCTGCACCCCGACCTACCTGGCCAACACCGCCAAGAAACTGGGCAAGGACTACAAGTTCGACGTGGAAGTGCTGGACCGCAAACAGCTGGAAGCGCTGAAGATGAACAGCTTCCTGTCGGTGACCAATGGCAGCGAGCAGCCGCCGAAGTTCATCATCATCAAGCACATGGGCGGCAAACCGAAAGACGCGCCGGTGGTGCTGGTCGGTAAAGGCATCACCTTCGACACCGGCGGCATTTCGCTCAAGGCCGGTCCTGGCATGGACGAGATGAAGTACGACATGGGCGGCGCCGCTTCCGTGCTGGGCACCTTCCGCGCCATCGGTGAAATGAACCTGAAGCTGAACGTGATCGGCGTGATCGCGTCGTGCGAGAACATGCCGTCGGGCCGCGCCACCAAGCCGGGCGACATCGTCACCTCGATGAACGGTCTGACCATCGAAATCCTGAACACCGACGCCGAAGGCCGCCTGGTGCTGTGCGACGCGCTGACCTACGCCGAACGCTTCAACCCAGCCGCCGTGATCGACATCGCCACGCTGACCGGCGCCTGCATCGTCGCCCTGGGCCACCACAAGAGCGGCTTGTTTACCCGTGACGACGAGGTCCACAACGCGCTGGCCGACGAGATCATGGCCGCCGGTAAAAACGCCGGCGACACCGCCTGGCGCCTGCCGATCGGCGAAGAGTACAACGAGCAGCTGAAGTCCAACTTCGCCGACCTGGCCAACATCGGCACGCCGGGCGGCGCCTCGTGCACGGCGGCGGCGTTCCTGGAGAACTTCACCCGCAAGTACACTTGGGCGCATCTGGACATCGCCGGCACCGCATGGAAATCGGGCGGCGCGAAAGGCGCAACCGGCCGTCCAGTGCCGCTGCTGTCTAACTTCCTGATCAATCGCGTTTAAGTTAGAACAGGGTCACGCCGGCTGCCGGCGCCGGCCCGTCTTCCTTGTCCTGGGCCGGGCGCATGACCACCGTCAGTATCGACGGGTAGTCGTAGCCCGCGCCCGTGTTGGCGTCGACATAGATGCCAACGCCCGCCGTCAACACCAGGTTGCCCCAGATATTGGCGTCCGCCCTGGAATCCACCTTCTCGTAAGCCCAGCCCTTGCCCGTCTTCTCGCAGTCGATGCGCAGCGGTCCCGCGCTCTTGCGCAGCGTGACGCGCGCCGGCGTAGTGACAAACCATTTGCCCATGTCGTTGTACAGCACACAGCCGACACCCGCGATCTCGCGGTGATCAAGCACGGTTTGCACCAGCACGTTTTGGTCGGTGGATTCGGTCAGGGAAGCGCAGCCCGCCAATGAGGCGAACAATGCGACCGCTGCAGCGGGGCGGAGATACATGGTCTGTCTCTGGAATATCGATACAGACCAGTGTAGCAGCCCGCTGGCGGTTTCAGTCGCTTGATCAAACGGCGTAAAGCCTTGCACTTTACGCCTTCCAGCTTCTTGCCTGAACTTCAGGCGTTGTGGCGATCCATTACCTTGGAAGCCACCGGTGCGTCGGCCTGTTCCTGCTGCTTCTTCTTCAGGCCCTGCACCACTTTCAGGATGTCGTCCATGCCGCGTTCACCGCCCAGCGTCGAGAAGGCATCCAGCACCTCGTTCAGCACCTGATTACGGACAGCCGCTTCGTCAGGGTTGATTTCCGGTGGACGTTGCAGAGCAACAGCAGCGCGCTTTTCAGCGGCGGCAGCTTCCTTCTGCGCAGCGGTCTTGCGGCCGCCTGGCGGTTTGCCATGTTCCAGCGCCGCTTGCCAGATTACCCAGCGGCGTTGTGTTTCGAAGACCAGATACTCATCTGGCTTGTCTTCACGACGGCGTACAATATGGCCATCGCGCTGTGCCCATGCCTCAAATGCAGTTCGCATTTTTTCATTCCTTTGTAAATGCGCCACGCGCCATTCACTATAAAAACCACAAGTAATTTCCGTATAGTATCATTTCTTGCGTCATCACAACACAAAAAGATACATAAATTACGCTGTTTTAGTTGCTAATGGGAAACACAAGTTTTCCACTCAATTTGTACTAGTATATTTCTATTTTGCTTATTTTGTCTTGGTTTCCAGTTCTATTTTGACAACGACGAGACAGTCTTGGCAATTTTTTTTTGATTTCACATATTTTGCAACATTTTAGGCCCTGCCACACCATTAAAGGAAGGGTTTTTCATGTTTTTTCATACAAGTTTGCAAAGTGATAATCGATCTGTTAAATCTCGATGCTGTAAGATGCAAGCCACATGAACTTGCTAGAAAGTACAACTACATGAAATTAGCTACTTGGAATGTTAACTCTTTGAACGTAAGACTGCCGCACGTTATGAAATGGCTAGAGGAAAATCCTACTGACGTGCTAGCTATCCAGGAAACAAAATTGACGGACGACAAGTTTCCGCTGGCGGCAATCGAGGCGGCCGGCTACCACGTGGCGTATACGGGCCAAAAAACCTATAACGGCGTGGCCATCATCTCCAGATTGCCGATCCACGACATCGTCAAGAACAACCCGAAATTCGACGACCCGCAGCAGCGCATCATCGCCGGCACCATCGACGGCGTGCGCGTGGTCTGTGCCTACGTGCCCAACGGCCAGGCGGTCGGCTCGGACAAGTTCGAATACAAGATGGCCTGGCTGAACGCCTTCCACGACTGGATCAAGGAAGAAGCGGCGCAGCATCCGCAGCTGGCGGTAGTGGGCGACTACAACATCGCGCCGGAAGACCGCGACGTCCACGACCCGGCCGCGTGGGAAGGCATGGTGCATGTGTCGCCGGAAGAACGCGCGCAGCTCAAGCGTCTGCTGGACCTCGGCCTGACCGACGCCTTCCGCATGTTCGAGCAGGCGGATAAATCGTACAGCTGGTGGGACTATCGTGGCCTCGGCTTCCGCCTGAACAAAGGCCTGCGCATCGACCACCTGCTGCTGTCGGACGCATTGAAGCAGCGCTGCACCGCCTGCGTGATCGATCGCGTACCACGCAAATGGGACCAGCCGTCGGATCACACGCCGGTGATCGCCACCTTCGCCTGATTCAGCCTAGCAGCGCGGCAGCAGCAGCTGGGCCGTCGCGTGCGGCACCGGCTGCGAGAACAAATAGCCCTGGGCGAACTGGCAGCCGTGCCGCTGTAACAGCGCATACTGCCCTTCCGTCTCCACACCCTCCGCGACCACCGACAGCTGCAGGCTGTTCGACAGCGCGATGATCGCCGCCACGATGGCGCGGTCTTCCGCGCTCTGCTCCAGGTCCTTGATGAAGGCGCGGTCGATCTTGATCTTCTTGACCGGGAAGCGCTTCAGGTAGGCCAGCGACGAATAACCGGTGCCGAAATCGTCGATCGACAGGCGGATGCCCATGGCGTTGATATGGCCGAGGATTTCCAGCGTCTGTTCGCCGTGCTGCATCAGCGCCGTTTCAGTGATTTCGAATTCGATCAGCGCCGGGTCGATGCCGGTGTCATCGAGGATGGCGCGGATCGACTCCACCAGGCCGCGATGCATGAACTGGCGCGCCGACAGGTTGACCGCCAGCGGCACCGGCGTCATGCCCTGGCTTTGCCACAGCATGCTTTGCTTGCAGGCCTGGCGTATCACCCACTCACCGATCGGCACGATCATGCCATTTTCTTCGATGATGGGGATGAACTGGTCCGGCGTCACCAATTCGCCATCCTTGCCGCCTCTCCGCCAGCGCAGCAGCACTTCCATCGCATGCAGGCGGCGCGTGCCGATGTCCATGATGGGCTGGAAGTACAACTCGAATTCGTCGGCCGCCAGGGCGCCGCGCAGACTGGTCTCCAGCTCGAAGTGGCGCGCCGCCGTCAGGTTCATCGCCTCCTTGAAGAACTGATGGTTGTTACGGCCGCTGGCCTTGGCGTGGTACATGGCGCTGTCGGCATTGCGCATCAGCGTTTCCACATCGGCGCCGTCGTCGGGATAGACACAGATGCCGATCGACGGCGTGATGTGCAGGTTGCGTCCTTCCAGCGGGAAGCTCTCGGCCAGCGCCTCGATGATCTTCTCGGCCACCTGCCCCGCCTCCTCCGGCGCGCGGATGCCCGGCACCAGCACCACGAATTCATCACCGCCCAGCCGCGCCACCGTATCGCTGGCGCGCACCGCGCGGCACAAGCGGCTCGCCACTTCCTTCAGCAGTTGGTCGCCAGTCATGTGGCCCAGCGAATCGTTGATGGTCTTGAAGCGGTCAAGGTCGATGAACATCACCGCCAGCTTGCGGTCAAAGCGCTGCGCGGCCAGCATGGCGCGGTCCAGGCGATCCGATAGCAAGGCGCGGTTCGGCAGGCCGGTCAGGCTGTCGTGATACGCCATGTGGTGCACACGCGCCTCGGCCTGACGGCGCTCGACGATCTCGCCCTGCAATTGCGCGTTGGCGCCGGCCAGTTCGGCGGTGCGTTCCTGCACCCGCAATTCCAGCTCGTCGCGCGCGCGCGCCACCGCTTCCGCCGCCTCGCGCCGGGCGGTGATATCGTCCACCAGCCACACCGAACGGCCGCTGTTCTCCGCCAGATCGAACGGGCGGCCCGACAGGCGCGCCCAGAATGTGGTGCCGTCCTTGCGCACCAACTCGTATTCAGAGACATTGACCTGGCCGGCGCGGAAGTCGCGCACCGTCGCCGCGCGCGCCTGCTCCCAGGCGTCTTTGTCGGCATAGAAGGCCTGCACACTCAGGTGATTCATCTCGCCCGGCGCGTAGCCGAACAGTTCTTCCATCTTGCGGTTGCAGCGCAGATTGAAGCCGCCTTCCACTACCGAGATGCCGAGCACCGCGCTGTCCAGGATGGCCTGGTTTTCCAGCAGTGCGTTGCGCAGCGCTTCCTCGGCACGCTTTTGCTCGGTGCGGTCTTCGATCACCCAGATCGTGCCTTGCGTCGGATCATCGGGATTGACCACGTAGCCGATCAGTTGCGCCCACAGCGTGCTGCCGTCGGACCGGCGCATTTCAATCTCCGTCTGGAACGGTTTGCCGATGGAGAGGAAGGGGTAGGCTTCGGCGCCCAGCTTGTCGTAGGCTTCCTGCGACGGATACAGCGCGCGGCCCGGCAGCGTCAGGCCCGAGTGCTCGTCGTAGCCGAACATCTCGGCAAAGCCACGGTTGTAGCGGGTGATGATGCGGTTCTTGGTGAACAGGATGCTCATCGAGGCGTTGGTCATGATGGCCTCGACCTCCATCTGCGTTTGCAGCGAGTCCGTTACGTCTTCCAGGATCCAGATGGTGCCGCTGCCGCGATGTTCAAAGTCGACCGCATTGGCGCGCACGCGGCACCAGAACAAGCTGCCATCCTTACGTTTGAAGCGCCAGGCCTGCCGCTCGAATGGCTGACCGATGCTCAGCAACGGCGTCGCCTCATGGCCGAATGCCTCGTAAGCATCCGTCGACTCGAACACCACCGATGAGTGTTGCCCTTCCATCTCGCCCGGCGCGTAGCCGAACATCTCGGCCATGCGCGCGTTACAGCGCATCATGACCTGCGATTTGCTGAACAGGATACCTACCGATGCGTTATCAAATATGGCCTTCTGCTCCAGCAGCATGCGGCGCAGTTGTTCTTCGCGCAGGACGCGCTGGTCATCGGTGGCATCGGTGGCGTCAGAGAGCATCGTCGGCAGATAATAAACCACATTACTGGCTATCGCTATGAATGTACTCGTGCTGTGCCTCTAAAAACGACAACGCCCGGTCAGGCCGGGCGTTGTCTTTACTGCAAAGTGATGCTTATATCAATGCGCGGCAGCTCCGGCAGCGCCGATACCAGTTTCGGAGCGCATCTGCTGCGCTTCGTAGCCAGCGCGGTCGATGCGCGCGCGGTCGCTCTTGTCCAGCACCGAGAACAGCCAGATGCCGAGGAAGCCGGCCGGCATCGAGAAGATGGCCGGCGACGCATATGGGAACAGTTCATGGGCATTGCCCAGCACATCGACCCACACGGACTTGGACAGCACGGTCATCACCAGCGCCAGCGTCAGGCCGATAAAGCCGCCGATGGTGGCGCCACGCGTGGTGCAGTTCTTCCACAGCACGGACATGAACAGGACCGGGAAGTTGGCCGACGCAGCAATCGCAAACGCCAGCGATACCATGAAGGCGATGTTCTGCTTCTCGAACGCGATGCCCAGCACCACGGCGATGATGCCCAGTGCGATGGTGGTGATCTTCGACACTTTCAGTTCGCTGGCGCCGGTGGCCTGGCCCTTTTTGATGACGGTGGCGTACAGGTCATGCGACACAGCCGATGCGCCGGACAGCGTCAGGCCTGCTACCACCGCGAGGATGGTGGCGAAGGCCACTGCCGAGATGAAGCCCAGGAAGACGTTGCCGCCGACTGCTTTGGCCAGGTGCACCGCAGCCATGTTGTTACCGCCCAGGAGCTTGCCCGCTGCGTCCTTGAATTCCGGATTGGTGCTGACCAAAACGATGGCGCCGAAACCGATGATGAAGGTCAGGATGTAGAAGTAAGCGATCCAGGTCGTGGCCCAGAACACCGACTTGCGTGCTTCCTTCGCGCTAGGCACGGTGAAGAAGCGCATCAGGATGTGCGGCAGACCGGCGGTGCCGAACATCAGCGCCATGCCGAACGAGATCGCCGAGACCGGGTCCTTGATAAAGGTGCCCGGACCCATGATGGCGTCTTTCTTGGCGTGGACTTCCACCGCTTTGGCGAACAGCGCCTCTGGACTGAAGCTGAACTGCGCCAGCACGGCAAACGCCATGAAGCTGGCGCCGCCCAGCAGCATCACCGCTTTGATGATCTGCACCCAGGTGGTGGCAGTCATGCCGCCGAACAGCACGTAGATCATCATCAACGTACCAACCAGCACCACAGCGATCCAGTATTCGAGACCAAACAGCAGTTTAATCAACTGGCCGGCGCCGACCATCTGCGCGATCAGGTAGAAGGCCACCACCACCAGCGTGCCGGACGCCGAGAAGATGCGGATCGGCGCTTGCTTGAAGCGGTAGGCGGCGACGTCGGCGAAGGTGAAGCGGCCGAGGTTACGCAGGCGCTCCGCCATCAGGAAGGTGATGACCGGCCAGCCGACCAGGAAGCCGATGGCGTAGATCAGGCCATCGTAGCCATTCAGGAACACCGATGCGGAAATGCCGAGGAAGGACGCCGCCGACATGAAGTCGCCAGCAATCGCCAGGCCGTTCTGGAAGCCGGTGATGCCGCCGCCGGCGGTGTAGAAGTCGGACGCCGAACGGGTTTTCTTTGCGGCCCACTTGGTGATGAACAGCGTGAACAACACGAAGCCGGCGAACATGATGATCGCGGTCCAGTTGGTAGGCTGGCGCTCGGCCTGACCTAGGTCTCCACCGGCGGCCAGGGCGATGCCGCAAGTTGCCAGCAGGGCTGGCGCCATCAAACGTTTCAAGGTGCTCATGCTTTCACCTTTGCGTGGATGGCTTGCGTCAGCTGGTCGTATTTGTTATTGGCGCGGCGGACGTAGACGCCGGTGATCAGTACCGTGAAGACGATGACGAACAGGCCAATCGGCATGCCCCAGGTCATAACGCCACCGCCGGTTTTCGCTGCCAGGAATTCTTTGTCGAACGCGATCAGCAGGATGTAGCCGTAGTAGACCACCATCATGGCGGCGGTGAGCCACCAGCCGAAGCGGGAACGCGTCTTTACTAACTCGTGATAATTGGGGTCGCGTTTAAGCTGTTGAACCAGATCGTCTTGCATTGTGTGTCTCCGTTATTGATGCTCTTCTATTCGAGCTTACACACAGAATAGAAGAGCAGCCTTACCGGGTGCTTACAACAACGCGCGTTGAATCTGCTGAAGTGACGATGGATCTTCGATCGAAGTCAGGTCACCTGGATTGCGGCCTTCGCAAATGGCTTGTATGGAGCGGCGCAGCAATTTGCCCGAGCGGGTCTTGGGCAGTTGCGTAACGAAGTAGACATGCGCCGGACGCGCCACTGCGCCAAGCTGGCGGTCGACCACCGACATCACATCCTGCTCGGTGGTTGCTGCACCTGCGTCTTTCAAAATCGCGAAGGCGACAGCCACCTGCCCTTTTATCTTATCCGCCACACCGACCACCGCCACTTCGGAAACATTCGGATGGCTGCTGATCGATTCCTCGATTTCGCGCGTGCCAAGGCGATGGCCGGCGACATTGATCACATCATCGGTACGCCCCAGGATGAAGTAGTAGCCGTCCGCGTCGCGCAGGCCCCAGTCGAAGGTGGAATACATCATGCGGCCATTGATCTCGGACCAGTAGGTGTCGACAAAGCGCTGGTCGTCACCGTACACGGTTTGCATGCAGCCCGGCGGCAGCGGGCCTTCAATCATCACCACACCCTTTTCATCGGCGCCGCATTCCGTGCCGGTGGTCTCATTGATCAACCGGACCTTGTAGCCATACATGGCGACGCCGGGGCTGCCCAGGCGCGTCGGCGAGTCCTCTATGCCCTTGGCGATAGACAGGATGGGCCAGCCGGTTTCGGTCTGCCAGTAGTTGTCGATGATCGCCACGCCCAGTTCATCGGCGATCCAGCTGGAGGTGGTTTCATCCAGCGGCTCGCCGGCCAGGTACAGCGCCTTCAGCGACGACAGATCATGCTTGCGCATGAATTCCGGTGGCTGCTTGCGCAGCACGCGCACCGCGGTCGGCGCCGAGAACATGCGCGTCACCTTGTACTTCTCGACGATGCTCCACCAGATGCCGGGATCGGGACAGACCGGCAGTCCTTCATACATGATGGTCGCCATGCCGGCGATCAGCGGGCCGTAGACGATGTACGAGTGCCCGACCACCCAGCCGATATCCGAAGTGGCGAAGAAGGTTTCGCCCGCGCGGCCGCAGAAGTTGTGCTTCATCGATGCCGCCAGCGCCACCGCGTAGCCGCCGACGTCGCGCTGCACGCCTTTCGGTTTGCCGGTAGTGCCGGAGGTGTAGAGGATGTACGACGGCTCGTTCGATTCCAGCCACGTCACCGGCACCTGCGCGGACAGATGAGAAGCGCACAGCGCGGCGTAATCGACGTCGCGCCCCTCCACCCGCTGCATCGGCGCCAGGCCGCGATCCACCAGCAGCACGCGCGCCGGCTTGGCGGTGGACAGCGCAATCGCTTCATCCAGCAGCGGCTTGTAAGGAATCGGTTTGCCGTTGCGTGAGCCGGCATCGGCGGAGACGATCAGCACCGGCCGCGCATCATCGATGCGGCTGGCCAGGCTGTTGGCGGCAAAACCGCCGAACACCACCGAGTGCACCGCGCCGATGCGGGCGCAGGCCAGCATGGCGAATGCAGCTTCGGCGATCATCGGCATGTAGATCAGCACGCGGTCGCCTTTGCGCACGCCGAGCGACTGCATCATCGCCGCCCAGCGCTGGACTTCGACGTGCAGCTGGTTGAAGGAGTAGCTGCGCTCCGTATTGGTTTCGGTGGAGATGGCGATCAACGCGGGCTTGTCGCCTTGCGTTGTACACCAGCGGTCCACCGCGTTATGACACAGGTTGGTCTTGCCGCCGACGAACCAGCGGGCGAACGGTGGCTGCGAATAATCCAGCACCTGTGAAAACGGCGTGTTCCAGTCGATGAGCGCAGCTTCGTCATGCCAGAACGCTTCAGGCGTGGCGATAGAGCGCTGATAAAAATCAGCGTACTTCATGTCTCCTCCAAGGTGTGACTGCTTAAGCGGGTACGCGTACCCAGCCTTCCATCAGTACGCGCGCGCTGCGGCTCATTACCGCTTTTGTCACGCTCCATTCTCCGTCCTGCTGCACGGCCTCCGCGCCCACACGCAAGGTGCCGGACGGGTGGCCAAAGCGCACCGCCTGGCGTGCGCCTCCGCCCGCAGCCAGGTTGACCAGCGTGCCGGGAATCGCCGCCGCCGTGCCAATGGCCACCGCTGCGGTACCCATCATGGCGTGATGCAGCTTGCCCATCGAGAGCGCACGCACCAGCAGGTCGATATCGTCCGCCGCCACCGGCTTGCCGCTGGACGAAACGTAAGCAGCCGGCGGCGCCACAAAAGCCACCTTCGGCGTGTGCTGGCGCGTGGCCGCTTCGCTCAGGTCCTTAATAAGACCCATGCGCAGCGCGCCGTATGCGCGGATGGTTTCGAACATCGCCAGCGCTTTCGCATCGCCGTTAATGGCGTCCTGCAGTTCGGTGCCGGTATAGCCCACCGCATCGGCGTTGATGAAGATGGTCGGGATGCCGGCATTGATCATGGTCGCTTTCAGCGTACCAACGCCGGGGACTTCCAGATCGTCCACCAGTTGGCCGGTCGGGAACATCGAGCCGCCAGCGCCCTCTTCTTCCGCCGCCGGGTCCATGAACTCCAGCTGTACTTCGGCAGCCGGGAAGGTGACGCCATCCAGCTCGAAGTCGCCGGTTTCCTGCACCTCGCCGTCGGTCATCGGGATGTGGGCGATGATGGTCTTGCCGATGTTAGCCTGCCACACGCGCACCACCGCTACACCATCGCGCGGCACGCGGGCCGCATCAACCAGGCCGCCGCTGATGGCGAAGGCGCCAACCGCCGCCGACAGATTTCCGCAGTTGCCGCTCCAGTCCACGAAGGCCTTGTCGATGGAGACCTGGCCGAACAGATAGTCGACGTCATGCTCGGGCCGCGCGCTCTTCGACAAGATTACTGTCTTGCTGGTGCTGGAGGTGGCGCCGCCCATGCCGTCAATCTGCTTGCCGTATGGGTCCGGGCTGCCGATCACGCGCAGCAGCAGCTGGTCGCGCGCGGCGCCCGGCTGCTGCGCCGCCTCCGGCAGATCCTGCAAGCGGAAGAACACACCTTTGCTGGTGCCGCCACGCATATAGGTGGCGGCGATCTTCATCTGAGGTTTGTGCGTCATCATGCAGCCTTCGCGGATTCCAAAAAGTCCTGCGCGAAGCGTTGCAGCACGCCGCCGGCCTCGTAGATGGACACTTCTTCCGCCGTGTCGAGACGGCAGGTCACCGGCACGTCCATGCGCGCGCCATTGCGGCGATGGATCACCAGCGTCAGCGTGGCGCGCGGCTTGCGTTCGCCGATCACGTCGAAGGTCTCGGTGCCGTCCAGGCCCAGCGTGATGCGGTTCACGCCCTGCTGAAACTCCAGCGGTAGCACGCCCATGCCGACCAGATTGGTACGGTGAATGCGCTCGAAGCCTTCCGCGACAATCGCTTCCACGCCGGCCAGGCGCACACCCTTGGCGGCCCAGTCGCGTGACGAGCCCTGGCCGTAATCGGCGCCGGCGATAATGATCAGCGGCTGCTTACGCTCCATATAGGTCTCAATCGCTTCCCACATGCGCAGCACTTTGCCTTCCGGTTCCACGCGTGCCAGCGAACCGGCTTTGACCTTGCCATCGGCATCGCGCACCATCTCGTTCTTCAGCGTTGGATTGGCGAAGGTGGCGCGCTGCGCGGTCAGGTGATCGCCACGGTGGGTGGCGTAGGAGTTGAAGTCTTCTTCCGGCAGGCCCATTTTGTGCAGGTACTCGCCTGCGGCGGAATCCATCATGATTGCGTTGGACGGCGACAGGTGGTCGGTGGTGATGTTATCGCCGAGGACCGCCAGCGGACGCATGCCGCTCAGCGAGCGCTCACCCGCAAGCGCGCCTTCCCAATACGGCGGACGGCGGATGTAGGTGGTCTGCGGACGCCAGTCATACAGCGGGCTGACAGAAATGCCGTCATCCGCCTGCTTGGCGAACATCGGGATATAAACCTTGCGGAACTGCTCCGGCTTGACCGCGCTGGCGACGATGGCGTCGATCTCTTCGTCCGACGGCCAGATGTCTTTCAGCGTGACCGGCTGGCCACTGGCGTCATGGCCCAGCACATCCTTCTCGATATCGAAGCGGATGGTGCCGGCGATGGCGTAGGCCACCACCAGCGGCGGCGAAGCCAGGAAAGCCTGCTTGGCGTAAGGGTGAATGCGGCCATCGAAGTTGCGGTTGCCCGACAGGACGGCGGTGGCGTACAGGTCGCGCTCCACCACTTCCTGCTGGATCACCGGATCGAGCGCGCCGGACATGCCATTGCATGACGTGCACGCATAGGCCACCACGCCAAAGCCCAGCTGCTCCAGCTCTGGCAGCAGGCCGGCTTCCTCAAGATACAGCGTAACGGTCTTGGAGCCCGGCGCCAGCGAGGATTTCACCCACGGCTTGCGCGTCAAGCCGCGCGCGTTGGCGTTGCGGGCTAGCAGACCGGCCGCGATCATATTGCGCGGGTTGTTGGTATTGGTGCAGCTGGTGATGGCGGCGATGATGCAGGCGCCGTCTGGCATCAAGCCAGGTTCATTTTCCACCACACCGCTGATGCCACGGGCGGCCAGCTCGGAAGTGGGCACGCGGCTGTGCGGATTCGATGGGCCGGCGATATTGCGCACCACGCTGGACAAATCGAACTTCAGTACGCGTTCATACTCCGCGCCGACCAGCGCATCGCCCCACAGACCGGTCTCTTTAGCGTAGGTTTCCACCAGTTTGACCGTTTCGTCTTCGCGGCCGGTCAGCTTGAGGTACTTGACGGTTTGCTCGTCGATGTAGAACATCGCTGCTGTCGAACCGTATTCCGGCGCCATGTTGGAGATGGTGGCGCGGTCGCCCAACGTCAGGTGCGCGGCGCCTTCGCCGTAGAACTCCAGGTACGACGACACCACCTTCTGCTTGCGCAGGAATTCGGTCAGCGCCAGCACGATGTCGGTGGCGGTGATGCCCGGCTGCGGCTCGCCGCTCAACTCAACGCCGATGATGTCCGGTAGACGCATCCACGAGGCGCGGCCCAGCATCACGCTTTCCGCTTCCAGGCCACCGACGCCGATGGCGATCACGCCCAGCGCATCGACCATTGGCGTGTGCGAGTCAGTGCCGACCAGCGTATCCGGGAAGGCCACGCCATCCACCGACTGAATTACCGGCGACATGCGCTCAAGATTAATCTGGTGCAGGATGCCGTTCCCCGGCGGGATCACGTCGACGTTCTTGAACGCCTTCTTGGTCCAGTTGATGAAATCGAAGCGGTCTTCGTTGCGGCGGTCTTCGATGGCGCGGTTCTTGTTGAACGCGTCCGGATCGAAACCGCCGCACTCCACCGCCAGCGAGTGGTCGACCACCAGCTGCGTCGGCACCACGGGATTGACCAGCGCCGGATCGCCGCCTTGCAGCGCGATCGCGTCGCGCAGGCCGGCCAGGTCGACCAGCGCAGTCTGGCCCAGAATGTCGTGACACACCACGCGCGCCGGGAACCACGGGAAGTCGAGGTCGCGCTTGCGTTCGATCAGCTGCGACAGCGAAGCGTTGAGCGTGGCCGGATCACAGCGGCGCACCAGATTTTCCGCCAGTACGCGCGAGGTGTATGGCAGCTTGGCCCAGGCGCCTGGCTGGATCGCATCGACTGCGGCGCGCGCGTCGAAGTAGTCTAGCTGGGTGCCCGGCAAGGGCTTGCGGAATGCGGTATTCATGATTATTTGCGGTCCTTGATCGGGACGAATTTCAGGTCTTCAGGGCCAACGTAATTGGCGCTTGGGCGGATGATCTTGTTGTCGATGCGCTGCTCGATGATGTGCGCCGACCAGCCGGAGGTGCGCGAGATGACAAACAGCGGCGTGAACATCGCGGTCGGCACGCCCATCATGTGGTACGACACGGCCGAGAACCAGTCCAGGTTCGGGAACATCTTTTTGATCTCCCACATCACCGATTCCAGCCGCTCGGCGATGTCATACATTTTGGTGGAGCCGGCTTCCTCGGACAGTTGGCGCGCCACGTCCTTGATCACCACGTTACGCGGATCGGAGACGGTGTACACCGGGTGGCCGAAGCCGATCACCACTTCCTTGTTGGCGACACGGTTGCGGATGTCGGCTTCCGCTTCGTCCGGATTTTCGTAGCGCTTCTGGATTTCGAAAGCGACTTCGTTGGCGCCGCCGTGCTTAGGACCGCGCAGCGCGCCGATCGCGCCAGTGATGGCCGAGTGGATGTCCGAACCCGTGCCGGCGATCACGCGACTGGTGAAGGTGGAAGCGTTGAACTCATGTTCCGCGTACAAGATCAGCGAAGTGTGCATCGCGCGCACCCACGATTCCGGCGGCTTGTGACCATGCAGCAGGTGCAGGAAATGGCCGCCGATCGAGTCGTCGTCGGTTTCCACTTCGATGCGTTTGCCGTTATGGCTGTAGTGGTACCAGTACAGCAGCATGGAGCCGAAGGACGCCATCAGGCGGTCGGCGATGTCGCGCGCGCCCGGCACGTTGTGGTCATCCTTCTCCGGCAGCACACAGCCGAGCACCGAGACGCCGGTGCGCATCACGTCCATCGGATGCGCCGATGCCGGCAGGGCTTCCAGCGCCGACTTCACCGCTTGCGGCAGGCCGCGCAGCGAGCGCAGTTTGGCCTTGTAGCCGCGCAGTTCCGATTCGGCCGGCAGCTTGCCGTGCACCAGCAGGTAGGCGATTTCTTCAAACTCGCAGGTGGTGGCGACATCCAGGATGTCGTAGCCGCGATAGTGCAGGTCATTGCCGGTTTTGCCGACGGAGCACAGCGCCGTATTACCGGCGGCGACACCCGACAGGGCGACGGATTTTTTTGGTTTGAAGGTAGTGGCTTCGGTCATTTTCGTGTCTCCTCTTATTTCTTCTGTGCGGCGAACAGCGCGTCCAGCTTCTGTTCGAATTCGTGGTAGTTGATGCGGTCATACAGTTCGGCGCGGGTCTGCATGGTGTCCAAAACGTTCTGCTGCGTGCCGTCGCGGCGAATCGCGCCGTAGACGTTTTCCGCCGCCTTGTTCATGGCGCGGAAGGCGGACAGCGGATACAGCACCAAGCCGACATCGGCGCTGCGCAGTTCATCGACGGTGAACAGCGGCGTGGAGCCGAATTCCGTGATGTTGGCCAGTACCGGCACTTTGACTGCGGCAGCGAACTGCTTGTACATATCGAGCGAAATCATGGCTTCGGGGAAGATCATGTCAGCGCCAGCTTCCACGCAGGCGACCGCGCGTTCGATGGCGGCGTCCAGGCCTTCCACTGCCAGCGCATCGGTGCGCGCCATGATGACGAATTGGTCGTCGGTGCGTGCATCGACGGCCGCCTTGATGCGGTCGACCATCTCCTGCTTGCTGACGATCTCCTTGCCCGGACGATGGCCGCAGCGCTTGGCGCCAACCTGATCTTCGATGTGCATGGCGGCGGCGCCGAACTTGATCATCGACTTGACGGTGCGGGCGACGTTGAAGGCCGAAGCGCCGAAACCAGTGTCCACATCGACCAGCAGCGGCAGGTCGCACACATCGGTGATGCGGCGCACGTCGGTCAGCACGTCGTCCAGATTGGAGATGCCCAGGTCCGGCAGGCCGAGCGAACCCGCAGCCACGCCGCCGCCGGACAGGTAAATCGCCTTGAAGCCGGCGCGCTTGGCCAGCAATGCATGGTTGGCATTGATGGCGCCGACCACCTGCAATGGGGATTCTTCCTTGACGGCTTGGCGGAACGCGGCGCCTGCGGAGTAGTGACTCATGTTGTGACCTTTCGATATTGCGTTGAAGTTGCGCTCTGTATTGCAAGGGGTGTGCCAGAGCATCAACTTATACAAATCAATCACTTACGCACAACACCATGTTTCAAAATGAAACAACGAAACAAATTTGAACTATAATTGAAACATGCGACATTCCACGCCCCTGCCCTTCGACGCCAACGACAAGCCGGTTATCTGGACGGTTTCCGTGTCGCGCCTGTCCGACCTGTTCCGCGACATCACGCTGGAATACGACAATCTCGCGACGATTGAGCCGATCAACCTGGGATTCGAGGAAGCGGCCAAACATATCCGCGAGCGGCTGGCGACGGAGCGCTGCGACGCCATCATCTCGGCCGGCTCCAACGCGGCGTATCTGAAAGGCCGGCTGTCGGTGCCGGTGGTGATCGCCAAATTCAGCGGCTTCGATGTGATGCAGGCGCTGGCACGGGCACGGCGCGTATCGGACCGCATCGGCATCATTACCTATCAGGAGCGGCTGGCGGAGCTGGCCGAGTTTTCCGCCACCTTCGGCTTCGACGTGGCGCAGCGCACCTATGTGACCGAGGAAGACGCGCGGGCGCAGGTCAATGACCTTAAGGCGGCCGGCATCAAGGCGATTGTCGGCGCGGGACGCATCACCGACCTGGCCGAGGAAGCGGGACTGACCGGCGTGTTCGTCTACTCGGCGGCCTCGATCCGCCACGCCTTCGACGATGCGCTGGAGATGGCGCGCCTGACGCAGCTGGAGTCCAACCGCAACCGCGCGCGCAGCGCCGTGGTGACGGACACGTTGCGCGCCAGGCATGGCATCAACGATCTGCGCGGCGACTCGGCGGCGATGGAGACGGTGCGGCAGTCGGTGGTGCTGTATGCGAAGTCGCCGGCCACGGTGCTGATACAGGGCGAAACCGGCTGCGGCAAGGAGCTGGTAGCGCAGGCCATGCACCGCGAGGCGCCGCGCACGTTGGGGCAGAACCGGCCATTCGTGGCGGTCAACTGCGGCGCGATTGCGGAATCGCTGCTGGAGTCGGAGTTGTTCGGCCACGAGGAAGGCGCCTTCACCGGCGCGCGGCGCGGCGGCCATGCCGGCTTGTTTGAAGCGGCCAATCACGGCACGCTTTTCCTCGACGAGATCGGCGAGATGCCGCTGACGCTGCAAACTCGCTTGCTGCGCGTGCTGGAGGAACGCGAGGTGGTGCGGGTCGGCGGCACGCGGCCGATACCGGTCAATGTACGCATCATCAGCGCCACCCACTGCGACTTGGAACAGCGCGTGCGGGAAGGCCGCTTCCGCGCCGATCTGTTTTACCGGCTAGCGGTGCTGCGTCTGACGCTGCCGCCGTTGCGCGCGCGGCCGGAGGATGTAATGCCGCTGGCCGAATGGTCGCTGAAGAATGCGCTGGCGTCGCTGGGCGCGCGGCCGCATCCCAATCTGCATGCGGAGATGACGGCGTGCGCGCCGCTGTTGCAGCGCTACGGCTGGCCAGGCAACGTGCGCGAGCTGCGCAACCTGACCGAGCGCCTGGCATTGTTCCTCGCCGCCGAGCCGCTGCAGGCGTTGACACCCTCGTTCATCTTGAGTATCGCCCCGGAACTGGGCACGGCTGCCATCACCGCCCTGCCCACGCCAGCGCCAGGCACCGAACGCATCGCCGACATACTGGCCCGCTTCGGCGGCCGGCGCGACGCTGCGGCGGAATATCTCGGCATCAGCCGCACCACACTATGGCGCAAGCTGAAGGCCGAAGACGGCGTGTGACCGTTCATCACTCCGGAAAAACCGTTCATCAAGTAGTGGTCGCCGTCGCCATGGCAGGCCGATAGCATGGCTCCACTTACTCACTAACGGAGAACACCATGCTGCTCAAGACCATCGCCACCGTCGCCGCCACCATGATGCTCGGCCATGCTGCGGCCGCCGACCATCCCGCGTTTAAAGTCGATGTCACCGGCACCGGCGCGCCAATCATCCTGATTCCCGGCCTTGCGTCGTCCGGCAACGTGTGGGACGGCACCGTGGCGCATTACTGCGGCAACGGCAAGCATCAATGCCACGTGCTGACGCTGGCCGGGTTCGCTGGCCAGCCGGCCATCAAGGAGCCGCTGCTGCCGGCGGTTGAGCAGCAGCTGAGCGCCTACATCAGCGACAACAAGTTCGACCGCCCGGTCGTCATCGGCCATAGCCTGGGCGGCTATCTCGGGATGAAGCTGGCGGCCGATCACCCCGAGCAGGTGGGCCGCCTGGTCATCGTCGATTCGCTGCCGGCGCTGGGCGCCACGCAGGCGCCGAACATCACCCGCGCGCAGCTCAAGCAAATAGCCGACGGCATGGCCGCTGGCATGAAAGCGCAAGATGCCGAAACCTTCCGCGCCGGCCAGTTGCGCACACTGCGCACCATGATCACGAAGCAGGAAGACATCGACCGCGCACTTGATGCCGGTAAGCTGTCCGACCGCGATACGGTCATCGGCAGCATGGCGGAACTGATGTCGGACGACCTGCGCGATGACGTCAGCCGCATCAAGGCGCCGACGCTGGTACTGGGTACGTGGATCGCCTACAAGGATTACGCGCCCAAGGAAGCCATCGCCGCAGTCTATACAACGCAGTATGCCAAGCTGCCCGGCGTGCGCGTGGAGATGGCGGACAACGCCCGCCATTTCATCATGTACGACGATCCGGCTTGGATGTATGATCGCATCGATAACTTCCTGAACTAAGCACCATGAACGATACACGTCCGCTAATCGCGCGCCTGAACTGGTACTGGATCTTCCAGCTGGCTGGCTGGGGCTTCCTGCCGCTGATGTCCTTCACGCTCGGCGCGTGGCGGGTGCCGGGCCTGATGTGGGTGATGGCCTGGGGTGCGGTCAGCGGGGTGTTGATTACCGAACTTTGGCATCGCCTGCTGAAGCAGCGCATACGTAACGGCCAGCGCACCAGCTGGAAAATGGTCGGTCTCGCGGTGCTGGTGCTCGGGACCATTCACACGGCGGCGCAGTATGTCGGTTATCTGGTGTTTCAGCCGCCGCACATGGACCGTGGCTTCGGCTGGGTACCGGGAGCCCTGCTGTCGTGGTGGGCGATTTACCTGGTGTGGAATATCTTCTACATGGCGGTGCTGTCGCTGCGTCGCGCCAACCGCGCGGAGTCGGAGGCGCTACGGCTGGAAGTGGCGGCTAAGGACGCCGAGCTGCGCGCCTTGCAGGCGCAAGTCAATCCGCACTTCTTCTTCAACAGCATGAACAGCGTACGCGCGCTGATTTACGAAGACGCCGATGCCGCCGCCATGATGATCGACCAGCTGGCCAGTGTGATGCGCTACGCGCTGCAATCGGGCCATCACGAAACGGTTCCGCTGGCGGCGGAGATGGAAGCGGTGCAGGCTTACCTGGCGATCGAGAAGATCCGCTTTGAAGAACGCATGCGCGTCAGCGTGGAGATCGGCATTGGACTCGATCAGGTGCGCATTCCGCCGATGGCGCTGCAAACGCTGGTGGAGAACGCCGTCAAGTACGGCGTGGAGGCCAGCCCCACCGGCAGCGAGATCCGTATTCGCGCGCAGCGCATGGACAACGGCGCGGTGCATATTGAAATCGCCAACCTCGGCGCGATTGTGCCGTTTGCGAATTCCACCAAGGTGGGCCTGGTGAACACGCGCAAGCGCCTGTTGCTGGCACTGGGCGACAACGCGCAACTGGATTTATCCGAAAACAGTGGCTGGGTACGTGCCACCATGACTTTACCGGAGGCTGCCTGATGCGGGTATTGCTGATTGACGACGAGCGCCTGGCGCGCGCCGAACTGCGACGCCTGCTGGCGGCGCATCCCGATGTCGAGATTGTGGGCGAAGCGGTCAACGCGGCCGATGGCTTGCAGCAGATCGCCACGCTCAAGCCGGACCTGATTTTCCTCGACGTGCAGATGCCGGGCGGCTCCGGCTTCGACATGCTGGCGGCGCTGGAGGAAGCGCCGGAGGTGATCTTCACCACCGCCTTCGACCAGTATGCCCTGCAGGCGTTTGAGGTGAACGCGCTGGATTATCTGCAAAAGCCGATCCAGGCGGCGCGCATGGCGGCGGCCTTGCAGCGTTGCGCGGTGCGGCATCAACGCATGGCCGCTGCCGCGATGGCGCCGTCCACGGCGCGCAAGCTGTTCATCAAGGACGGCGAGCGATGCTGGTTCGTACCGGTGCGGGACATCCGTCTGTTTGAATCGGACGGCAACTACACGCGCGTGTACTTCGAGCACCAGCAGCCACTGATGCTGCGTTCACTGAACCAGCTGGAAGAAAAGCTCGATCCTGAGCGCTTCTTCCGCGCCAGCCGCCGCCACATCGTCAACCTCGACTTCATCGAACAGGTCGAGCCTAACGACGCGGGCGGACTGGATCTGACGCTGCGCGATCAGTTGCAAGTGGAAGTCTCGCGCCGCCGCGCCGCTCAGTTCAAGGCGTTGACCAGCCTATAGTTCCGGAATTGGCCGCACCACCAGGTAGCGGTACGACACGGCGCCGAGGAAGGCGATGCCGGCGCCGGTCAGCAGCGCCGGCACGAAGGACCAGGACTGCGCGATATAGCCGGTCAATACTGGCGCCAACGCGCCGCCGAGGAAGCCGCCGAAGTTTTGCAACGCCCCCAGCGACGCAATGCGGCTCGGCGGCGCAGCCACCGTCGCAAGCGACCAGGCGCAAGCCGATGAGGCGTTTGCCAGGAAAATGACGATGGAGATGCACGCCACCGCCACCACATTGCTCTCCACCAGCGCCGCCGGAATCGTGAACGCCACCATGCCCAGCGTGGAGACCACCACGGCATTGCGGCGGCCGAGCAGCGGCGATGCCGCGCGCCGCGCCACGCGGTCGGAAGCCCAGCCGGCGATCAGCGCACCGGCAAAGCCGCACATGAACGGAATGGCGGCGGCAATGCCGACATGGGCAAACGCCATATGGCGCTCGGTGCGCAGATAACCCGGCAGCCATGTCAGGTAAACCCAATTCAGATACACTGACCCAAAGAAGCCCAGCATCATGCCCCACGTGGTGCGATAGCGAAACAGCGCCAGCCAGGAGGTAGAAGCAGCTTTCGGCGCAGCGTCGCGCGATTCCGCCACTTCAAGATAAGCGCATTCCTCCGCGCTCATTTGCTGGTGCACGGGATCGCGGTACAGCGTCAGCCAGATCACCGCCGCCATGAGTCCCATCGCGCCGGTCACGAAGAAAGCCCAGTGCCAGCTGGTCGCGGCGATCAGCGGCGGCAGGCACAAAGGCGCCAGCGCCACGCCCAGCGGGGAGGCGGAATTGAAGATGCCTGTCGGCGTGCCCCGTGCGCGTATCGGGAACCAATTGCTGACCACCCGCGCCGCCGATGGAAATTGCGGCGCCTCGCCGATGCCCAGCGCGATGCGGGCGATGACGAACCAGCCGAAGGTGGATGCCAGTCCGCCAGCCGCCTGCGCCACTGACCACACTACCAGCCCGATGCCGAGCAGCCAGCGCGGCCCGATCCGGTCCACCAGGGCGCCAACGGGCAGCTGGCACAAGGCGTAGCTCCACGAGAAGGCCGACAACAGCAAGCCCATTTGGCCCAGCGACAGGCCCAGGTCGGCGCGGATGTATTCGTTGGCCACGGCCAGCGTGGCGCGGTCCAGGTAGTTGATGACGCCGCACACTACCAGCAATACGAGGGCCAGTGCCTGGCGGCGGCGGATTCTGGAAGATGGTTTTAAGCTTGTCGTTATATTTATCATTTGGCGCCATTGTACGACACCGCCAAACGCTCTAACTACGCAACGCTTCCGCCGGCGACAGGCGCATCGCCAGCCAGGCATGGCGGCTGATGGCGCTAAGCGCGATCACCAGCGTCAGCGCCAGCGCGAACAGCAAGGTCCAGTAGCCCACCGGTGCCCGTTCGACATAGCCGGACAGGTAGCGCTGTATTGCCACGGCGGCGATCGGCAAGCCGATCACGCCGGCCGCCAAAATCAACGTGCCGATTTCGCGCAGCATCAGCAGGCCAACGTCGGTACGCTGCGCGCCGTGCAGTTTGCGCAGCGTGATTTCGCGGGCCCGCCGCTGTACGGTGTTGGCGGACAAGGCGTAGGTGCCGAAGGCGGCGATGGCCAGCGCGATGCCGGTCGCCACCGCCAGCAGCCTGGCCATGCGCACGTCGTCGGCATAGTGCTGTTTCAGCACCTCGCCGGCGCGGTAGATCTTGGGGATGGCGTCCGGGAAGTAGCCAGGCCAGAGCGCTCGCGCTGCGCGTTCGACGTCGGACGGAGCGCCGGTGGCGCGCGCGCTGAGCACCATGCCCGCCGTCCCCAGCGCATAGGCGATTGCGCGCGGCTGGTCGCGCAGCGAGTGGAATCGAAGTTCCGGTGCGATGCCGACCACGCGTGCCGACACCACCACGTTGTCGAATCCCGTGAAGGAGACGATCTGCCCGACTGCCTGTTCGGCGCTGGCGAAACCCAAGGCGCGCGCGGCGACCGCGTTCAGCACCATGCTGCCGGCATCGTTTTCCTTATCTACGCCGGTCTGAAACAAGCGCCCTGCAGCTGGTGCAATGCCATACAGTTCAAAGAAATTGGCGCTGACGGCTTTCATTTCCATCGATGCGCTCTGGCCTCCGGGTCGCTTGAGCATGCGCGTCCACGACCAATCCAGTCGTCCGACCGGGTCTTCGGAAATCGCCACACCGGCGACGCCGGGCTGCGACTGCAAGGCGGAGAAGAATTGCCTGGCCTTGTCGGTGGCCCGCACGTGCCCAGGCATGTCGACCACCACGATCGGCGTGGGATCGAATCCCGGCGCGGCGCTGTTGGCGTAGTCGGTCTGCCATGCCACGGCGATGGTCACGCTGGCCAATCCCATCGCAGCGCCGATTTGCAGCACCGTGAGCGCGCGCCGCCATTGCAGGCTGCTGCGCGACTCGGTCTCCGGCCGCCCGGCCAGCACCTGCGTGGGATGCACACGCAGCGCGATCCACGCCGGGTAGGCCGCCGTGACAACCCCCAGCAGCGCGCCAATGCCAAACGCCGCGACGATATTCGATGGCACAAACATGGCATCCAGCTGGCGATTGACCAGCTGCGAAAAGACCGGCAGCGCCAGCCACGCCAGCAGCAGGCCAAGCGCGGTGGCCGCCAGCGCCACCAGCACCGACTCCAGCAGGAATTGCAGCATGATCTGCGGCACGCCAGCGCCCAGCACTTTGCGCATCGCCATTTCGCGCTGGCGCCGCAGCACGCGCACGGTGGTCAGGTTGACGTAGTTGATGGCGGCCAGCAGCAGGATCAGCACCGCCAGCAGCGCCAGTCCAAACACCAGGCCCGGACTGGCGCGGTCGCCCGGCAAGGCGATAAAGCTGTTCTCCACCTTGTGGTCGAAATAGGCGTCGCGCAGCGGCGAGAGGGAAAGCTCGACCGCCTTGCGCTGGCCGAGACGTTCGCGCACCTCGGGCGGGAACTGGTTAAGACTCGGCGCGGTGTCGACCGCCTGCTGCAGGCGTTGCAGGATCGCCGGCAGAGAGGCGCCCGGCGTCAAGCGCAGCAGCATTTTGGTCATCCAGCCATGTTCGCCGGTCAGCATCTCGTGGCGGATGTCCGGCTCAACGACGGCGCCGTTCACGCCAAACAGCAGTTCAAACGGGATCGTGGTGTTGGCCGGCGGCGCTTGCACTACGGCGCCAACTTGCAACACGTGCCCTTCCGATGTGATGGTGCGTCCAAGCACAGCGCGGGTGCCGAACAGGCGCAGCGCGGCAACGTCGGTGATGATGAAGCGATCCGGCCGCTCCAGCGCCGACGCCAGGTCGCCTTGCAATGCACGCATGCCCAGCAGCGATGGGAAGCCCGGCAGCACGATCAGGCCGCGCACCGTCATCAGGTTGCGGCCAGCGCGTATGGTCAACGGCGTGATCTCGGGCCGTGCCGGAATATAGCTGGTGACGTCGGCCACGCCGCGCGTCTTCAGCGCCACCTCGCGCAGGAACATCGGCGCAATATCAAACAGCGGCGACGCCGGTTCGACATTGAAGTGGTGCTTGACGACATAGACCTGATCGACCTGCGGCACATGCGTGTCGTACTCCAGCGAGTAGCGCACAAAGCCCAGCAGCAGCAGGCTTGCCGACAGGCCGATGCTGAGGCTAAGGATGACCGTCAGGGTGTAAGCCGGTTGCTGGATCAGCGTGCGCCAGCCGATGCGAAAGTCCATGTGTGTCCCGTTTATTGTGAGTTTGCGGGTTCAGATTGCAAACTCCATGCCACATGAATTAATGCGCTGGCGGCGGGCGCGGTGTGCGGAAATGGACGCTATCGCCGGCACACCGGTCACGCCACTGTTCACTTCTGGACAGTCCTCCCCGGTATCACCTGCGGGTTGTAGGGCTTGACCGGCTGCTCCTTCAGTTTTTTATCCAGCAGTTGCAGCGCCACCTCCAGCTGGCGGTCCTGGCCCTGATAGGTGGCGTGCGGCGGATTGTCCACCACCACGTCCGGCGTCACGCCCACACCTTCGATCAGCCACTGGCCGTCCTGCGAATTGAATTGCCCCATCTCGGCCACGCGCGCCATGCCGTTGTCGCTCAGGCGATTGTTATCGCTCAGCCAGACGCCGGCGCCGGCGGTGCGCTTGCCGACCAGCGGCCCCAGTCCCAGCGCCTTGATGCCGGCGGCGAAGGTCTCGCCGTCTGAGTAGGTGTATTCATCGACCAACACCACCAGGTGGCCGCGGAAGGTGTTCTGCATGTTCGGCGAAGGCGCCACGCCCGGCGGCGCCCAGAAGGCCCACGCCTTGCGCAGCAGTTTTTCGATGATCCAGCTATCGATATTGCCGCCGTTGTTGCGGCGGACGTCGATGATCAGGCCTTCGCGGTTGACGTTGGCGTAGAAGTCGCGCGCGAAAGCGGCGATGTCGTTGGCGCCCATGGCGCGCAGATGCAGATAGCCGATGCGGCCCTTGGACGCAACATCGACCTGGCGCGCGCGCGATTGTTCCCAGTCGCTGTAGCGCAGCGCGAACTGCTTGGTCATGTTCACCGGCAGCACGATCACCTGGCGCGTGTCGTTCTTGCGCTTCACCTGCAGCAGCACCTGCTTGTCGGCCTGGTTGAGCAGCAGGTCGGCGATGTCGCGCGCTTCCAGCACCGGCTTGCCGTTGACGGCGGTGATGATGTCGCCCTCCTTCACATCGACACCGGCTTGCGCCAGCGGGCCGCGTTGCGTTGGCAGTTCCGGTTCGCTGGCGTAGATGTGATCGACGCGATAGCCGTCCGCCGTGCGCGTCAGCAGCGCGCCCAGGCCGGCCGGCGTGCCTTCCGGTGTCGAGCGGCGGATGTCGCCCGGCGCGATCTGCGAGTGCAGCGCGCCGACTTCGCTGATCATCATACCCAGCACGTCGTTGAGTTCCGCGCGGTCGGTCACGCGGTCCACCAGCGGCGCGTACTTGGCCCGCACCGCAGGCCAGTCGGCGCCGCGCATCTTGACGTCGTACAGGAAGTCGCGGTGCATGCGCCAGGCGTCGTTGAACATCTGCTTCCACTCCAGCCGCGGATTGGAAACAAAGGTCCAGTCATCCACCTTGACCTTGGCCTTGCTGACATCCGCCGGCGCCTTGGCGCCCGCCTCCACCACCAGCATGTCGCCCGGACCGGTGGCGGCCAGCGTGCGGTAGTAGACGTGCTTCTTGTCGGTCGACAGATCGAACTCGCGCACGCCGGCCGCAAACACTTCCGGCTTCGGCTCGTTGCTGGCGATGGCCAGCGTTTTCAGCGCGGCCTTGCCGTCAGCGCCGTCGGCGTCGATGAAGTACAGACGCTTGTCGTCGATTTGCAGGCCGCGATAGTTACCCGCTGCCAGCGGCACTTCGTACAGGCGCTCGGCCAGGCCCGCGTAGACGATGGCCGGCAGCGCTTTGCCGGACGGCTTGGCGACAGCGGCTTTGGCGACGACTTTTTCGGCGGCTTTTTCAGCCGCCTTTTCGGCCGCCTGCTCGGTTGCGCCTTCGGCCGGCTTGTCGGCCGGCTTGCTCAGTTCATCGTCCGGCTTGAACGGGAAGCGGTTGTCCGGTTGCAGCGCCAACGCGTAGATGCCGGTGCGCTTGTCGAACACCGGGCCCATATTCCGATCGCCCCACGGCGAGCCGTTGGCCAGCGTGAAGTTGCGCGCCGACAGGAAGTACAGCCATTTACCGTCCGGCGAGAACACCGGCGAACGCGAGGTGTAACGGTCGCTGGTGACGAAATTGAGCGTCTTCGCATCTAGGTTGTAGAGGCCGATCTGGTCGCGCTGCTCGGTGCTGCCGGCGCGCACCAGCGCCAGGTTTTTGCTGTCCGGCGACCACAGGATTTCCTCGTAATCGCCGGCGCCGGTCTTGCCGGCGTCGTCGATGATGGTGTTGGTTTTGGTGGCCAGGTCCAGCACCCAGAAGCGGCCTTTCTTGTCGGTGTGGCCCAGCCAGCGGCCGTCCGGCGACGGGTACAGTTTCCAGCGGTGGTTGGTGCCGTCGCGGGTCAGCTGTTCGCCTTTGCCGGAACCGTCGGCGGCGAATTTCCAGATTTCGTTTTCGCCGGTGGTGTCGACGATGGCGTAGACGGCTTTATCGTCGTGGCTGAAGACGGCGTCGCGGGCGCGCGCGCCCTCCGGGATCGCGATTTCGACACGGCGCTGGGCGCCGGTGCCGGCCACGCTGACACGGCCGCGCGCGGTCAGCACGATGCGTTCGTACTTGCCGGCGATTTGGACGTTGGTCAAGGTTTCCAGCGGCGAGCGGATCTGGCGGGTGCGTTGCTGGTCGAAGTCGGACACCAGGTCGATCGCCAGCTTTTCATCCTTGTTGGCGCTCAGGTCCAGCACGTGCAGATCGGCGCCCAGTTGGTAGACGATGCGACCGTCGCCCATGGCGGCGTTGCGTACGTCCCAGTCGGTGTGCTGGGTCAGCGGACGCGGATCGCTGCCGTCGGCGGCCATGCTCCACAGATTGTCCGAGCCGCCGCGGTCGCTGATGAAGTAGACGCGGCCCTGCCACCACATCGGGCGCTTGTTGTTGCCGCTGTCCGAGGCCAGCAGTTGCACCGCTTCGCTGGCGCCGCCATTGCCGCTGATGTCGTAGCGCCACAGCTGCGCATAGGCGCCGCCGCGATACAGCTTGACGTTGTCGTTGGTCAGCGCCAGGCCGTTGCGGGTGAAGTACAGCGTCTTGCCGTCGTCGGCCAGCACGGCGTCGTTGGCGTCGGCCAGCGGGAAGATGCGGCGCGCCAGGTCGTTCGGCTTGACGGCGGCGATGACGAAACTGCGGCCCGGACCGGTGCCGCCCGCCATGCTGACCAGCACCTCGCCCTGCGCGGTCCAGCCCAGCACCGTGACGGCGCCGTTTTCAAACGTCAGCCGCTTGGGCAGGCCGCCCGCCAGCGGCATCACGTAGGCTTCCTGCGCGCCTTCGTACGAGGCCGAGAAGGCCACCCACTGGCCGTCGCGCGAGATGGCGGCGTTGGTCTCGGCCGACGGGTGCGTGGTCAGGCGCTGCGCCTGGCCGCCATGCGCCGAGGTCTTCCACAGGTCGCCCTCGGCGGTGAAGATGACGGCGTCGCCACGGATGGCGGGATAGCGGTAGTAGGCATCGGCGGCGGTGGCAACGGCGGCGGCGGACAGCAGACCGGCGGACAGCAGCATCAGGACAAGCGGGCGGGACAGGTTCATGGGACGGTGTCGGAAAGGTTGTCGAATGTAACGACCATTCTGGCACAGCCTGTCCGGCGCGTATAGACGAAAAAAAGCCCGCTGGGAAGCGGGCTTTTGCTTACTCGACTTCGACGGTTTCCGGTGGCGGCGCCGGCGCTGCATCCGGCGGTTCCGGGAACTCCAGCTTGACGTTGTCCTTCTCGTCCAGATCCACGGTGACCTTGCCGCCGGTGACCAGGCGACCAAACAGCAGTTCGTCGGCCAGCGCTTTGCGGATCATGTCCTGGATCAGGCGCGACATCGGACGCGCACCCATCAGCGGGTCGAACCCTTTCTTCGCCAGGAAGCTGCGCAGCTTCTCGGTGAAGATCGCTTCGACTTTCTTCTCGTGCAGCTGCTCTTCCAGCTGCATCAGGAACTTGTCGACCACGCGCAGGATGATTTCCTCGTCCAGTGCGCGGAAGCTGATGATCGCATCCAGACGGTTGCGGAACTCCGGCGTGAACATGCGCTTGATGTCGCCCATTTCGTCGCCGGCCTGCTTGGTGTTGGTGAAGCCGATCGACGACTTCTGCAAGCTCTCGGCGCCCGCGTTGGTGGTCATGATGATGATCACATTGCGGAAGTCGGCCTTGCGTCCGTTGTTGTCGGTCAGCGTGCCATGGTCCATCACCTGCAGCAGGATGTTGAAGATGTCCGGATGGGCTTTTTCAATCTCATCCAGCAGCAACACCGTGTGCGGCTTCTTGGTGATGGCTTCGGTCAGCAGGCCGCCCTGGTCGAAACCAACGTAGCCCGGTGGCGCACCGATCAGGCGCGACACGGCGTGACGCTCCATGTACTCCGACATGTCGAAGCGCACCAGCTCGACGCCGAGGATGAAGGCCAGCTGTTTCGCCACCTCGGTCTTGCCGACGCCGGTTGGACCGGAGAACAGGAAGGAGCCGATCGGCTTGTCGGTCTTGCCCAGGCCGGCGCGCGCCATCTTGATCGCCGACGCCAGTGCTTCGATCGCCGGGTCCTGGCCGAACACCACGTTGCGCAGATCGCGGTCGATGGTTTGCAGCTTGCTGCGGTCGTCCTGATTGACGGTCTGCGGCGGGATGCGGGCGATCTTGGAGATGATGTCCTCGATCTCGGTCTTGCCGATGGTTTTCTTCTGCTTCGATTTCGGCAGAATGCGTTGCGCCGCACCGGCTTCGTCGATGACGTCGATGGCCTTGTCCGGCAGATGACGGTCGTTGATGAAACGGGCCGCCAGTTCCGCCGCGGTCGACAGCGCCGACGACGAGTATTTCACGCCGTGGTGCTCTTCGAAGCGCGACTTCAGGCCGCGCAGGATCTGCACGGTCTGCTCGACGGTCGGTTCATTGACGTCGACCTTCTGGAAGCGGCGGCTCAGCGCGTGATCTTTCTCGAACACACCACGGAATTCCGTGTAGGTGGTCGCGCCGATGCACTTCAGCTGGCCGTTGGCCAAGGCCGGTTTCAGCAGATTGGACGCGTCCAGCGTGCCGCCCGACGCCGAGCCGGCGCCGATGATGGTGTGGATCTCGTCAATGAACAGGATGCCGTTCGGGTTGTCCTTCAATTGCTTGAGGACCGACTTCAGGCGTTGTTCAAAGTCACCGCGATACTTGGTGCCGGCCAGCAGCGCGCCCATGTCCAGCGAATACACGACGGCATTCGTCAGGATCTCCGGCACGTCGCCCTGGGTGATGCGGTAGGCCAGGCCTTCGGCGATGGCGGTCTTGCCGACACCGGCTTCGCCCACCAGCAGCGGATTGTTCTTGCGGCGGCGGCACAGGATCTGGATCACGCGATCGACTTCGTCTTCGCGGCCGATCAGCGGATCGATCTTGCCGTCGGCAGCCGATTTGTTGAGGTTCTGGGTAAACTGGTCGAGCGGGCTTTCCTTGCTCTGGCCTTCGCCGGCTGGAGCGCCCTCTTCCACGCCTTCCGACGCCTTGGCGGTGTCGGACTGCTGATCCTTGCGCACGCCGTGCGAGATGAAATTGACCACGTCGAGGCGGGTCACGCCCTGCTGGTGCAGGTAGTACACCGCGTGCGAGTCTTTTTCACCGAAGATGGCCACCAGCACGTTGGCGCCGGTCACTTCCTTCTTGCCATTCGACGCCGACTGCACGTGCATGATGGCGCGCTGGATTACGCGCTGGAAACCGAGCGTCGGCTGGGTATCGACCTCGCCCGTGCCGGGCACGGTCGGGGTGTTGTCACCAATAAAATTGGTCAGCGTTTTGCGCAGATCTTCAATGTTGACGGCGCATGCGCGCAACACTTCGGCAGCCGAAGGGTTGTCTAGCAAGGCCAGCAGCAAGTGCTCCACCGTGATGAATTCGTGGCGCGCCTGTCGGGCTTCGACAAACGCCATATGCAAACTTACTTCCAATTCCTGCGCAATCATACTTCCTCCATCACGCATTGCAGGGGTGGCCTGCCTTGCGCGCATGCGTTAAAACAAACTCCACTTTGGTACAGGCTATATCTTTTGAGAACACGCCGCACACTCCTTTGCCGTAGCGGTGAACACTGAGCATTATTTGCGTGGCTGTTTCACGGTCTTTATTGAAATACTCCTGAATCACGGCCACCACGAACTCCATCGGTGTGTAGTCGTCATTGAGCAGCGCCACCTGGTACAACGGTGGCGGCTTCAGCGCTTGCCGCTCCAAGAGGGTTTCGGTGTCATGCTTGGTTGCCATACGCTTATATTCTAATGCTTTCGGGGTTGATGCAATGTGCATTTCGCTGCACATATCCAATTGTTTTCCATCTTACGCGCTTTCTGAACTTGACGCAGATGGCGCCCTATTCCGCAAAATCAAGAGTTGTGTTTTCACCAATCGTGGGAAAAGTAGCAAAATGCATACAAATCTGCTTGACATTCAAAATTGGTCCGCTAACAATGCGTTATCGGCTTCGTGCAGAAATGTACACGTTGATAAGAAGTGGGCGTGAGGAGAGGGGCAGGAAGCTTCTTGCTTTTATGGCTCGTGTGATCTAGTTTTAATTTAGAAAGTTCTTTTTATGGCAACTGGTACTGTTAAGTGGTTCAATGATTCCAAAGGCTTTGGCTTCATCACTCCAGATGACGGCGGTGAAGATTTGTTCGCTCACTTCTCCGCAATCAACATGAACGGTTTTAAGACCTTGAAAGAAGGTCAAAAAGTTCAGTTCGAAGTCACGCAAGGCCCTAAAGGCAAGCAAGCTTCCAATATCCAGGCTGGCTAATTTCAGCCTCCTGCACTCCGCACTCCGGAGAACAGCCCTACGGCCCGGTCGATTTATTTCGTCCGGGCCGTTGTTCATTGTGCCGTGCAAAGCGCCATCTGTATTTTTTGGGCCACACATCCGCCCACCTCAATTTTCTGTTCAGTCTAATATTTTGTGCGGTGCAAGATGCGTTTGTCGTAAAATCATGCTTATAACTAATTCAACTTTCATGCGGGTATAACAAATGATTTTTGTGACAGGTGGCGCGGGGTTCATTGGTTCCAATTTTGTGCTCGACTGGCTAGCCCAATCCGACGAGCCGGTTCTCAACTTCGACAAGTTGACTTATGCCGGCAATCTGAACAATCTGGCGTCGCTGAAACAGGACGCGCGCCACACCTTTGTGCGCGGCGATATTTGCGACCAGGCGCAGGTGCTGGCGTTGTTTCAACAACACAAGCCGCGCGCCGTGGTGCACTTCGCGGCCGAAAGCCATGTCGACCGCTCCATCGTCGGACCGGGTGAATTCATCAACACCAACATCAACGGCACTTTCAGCCTGCTGGAAGCTGCGCGCGCCTACTGGTCGGCGCTGCCGGAGGACGAAAAAGCGGCATTCCGCTTCCTGCACGTGTCCACTGACGAGGTGTATGGCACGCTTGGCCCGGACGATGCGCCGTTCAGCGAAACCACCGCGTTTGCGCCGAACAGCCCGTATTCGGCATCCAAGGCAGCCTCGGACCACCTGGTGCGTTCGTACTTCCACACCTACGGTCTGCCGGTGCTAACCACCAATTGCTCCAACAACTACGGTCCGTACCATTTCCCGGAAAAACTGATTCCGCTGATTATCGCCAACGCGCAAGCCGGCAAGCCGCTGCCGATCTATGGCGACGGCCAGCAGGTGCGTGACTGGCTGTACGTCACCGACCACGCCGCAGCGATCCGCCGCGTGCTGGAAGCCGGCCGCCTGGGAGAGACGTATAACGTCGGCGGCTGGAACGAAATGGCCAATCTGGATGTCGTCCATACTTTGTGCGACATGCTGGACAAGCTGAAGCCGAAAGCCGAAGGCAGCTACCGCGACCAAATCACCTTCGTCAAAGACCGTCCGGGCCATGACCGCCGCTACGCGATCGACGCGCGCAAGCTGGAGCGCGAACTGGGCTGGAAACCGGCCGAGACCTTCCAGAGCGGCATCGCCAAGACGGTGCAGTGGTATCTGGATAATCAAGCCTGGGTGGCCGACGTGCAGTCCGGCAGCTACGCCAAGTGGGTGGAAACCAATTACTTTAACCGCGAGGGCCAGCAATGAACACACCAGTTTCTAATCGCAAGGGCATCATCCTGGCAGGCGGTTCCGGCACCCGGCTGTATCCGGTGACGATGAGCGTTTCCAAGCAGCTGCTGCCGATCTACGACAAGCCGATGATTTATCATCCGCTGACCACGCTGATGCTGGCAGGCATCCGTGAAGTGCTGATCATTTCCACGCCGCAGGACACGCCGCGCTTCAAGGATCTGCTGGGCGACGGCAGCCAATGGGGCATCAGCATCAGCTACGCCGTGCAGCCATCGCCGGACGGCCTGGCGCAGGCCTTCATCATCGGTAAAGAGTTCGTCGGCGATGCACCATCGGCGCTGATCCTGGGCGATAATATCTACTACGGTAACGACCTCGATGCACTGCTGCGCCACGCCACCGAGCAGACCGACGGCGCCACGGTATTCGCCTACCATGTGCAAGACCCGGAACGCTACGGCGTGGTCGAGTTCGATGACAACAGCACTGCCGTATCGATCGAAGAGAAGCCGAAACAGCCGAAATCGAACTACGCGGTGACCGGCCTGTACTTCTACGACAGCCAGGTGTGCGACATCGCCGCCAGCATTAAGCCATCGGCGCGCGGCGAACTGGAAATTACCGACGTCAACAAGGTGTATCTCGACAAGGGGCAGTTGAATGTGGAAGTGATGGGCCGCGGCATGGCCTGGCTGGACACCGGCACCCACGACTCGCTGCTGGAGGCCGGCCAGTTCATCGCCACGATTGAAAAACGCCAGGGCCTGAAAGTGGCCTGCCCGGAAGAGATCGCTTACCGAAAGGGCTATATCAACGCCGACCAGTTGCGCAAGCTGGCCGAGCCGCTGAAGAAGAATAATTATGGTCAGTATCTGCTGCAAATTTTGGAAGATAAGGTGGTACAACGATGAATGTGATTAAGACGCCACTGGAAGGCCTGCTGGTGCTGGAGCCGAAGGTTTTTGGCGATGACCGTGGTTTTTTCTTTGAGAGTTTCAACGCCAAGCGTTTTGGTGAGCTGACCGGCTTTACCGGTGAA
This sequence comes from Duganella dendranthematis, assembly GCF_012849375.1. Classification (NCBI taxonomy): domain Bacteria; kingdom Pseudomonadati; phylum Pseudomonadota; class Betaproteobacteria; order Burkholderiales; family Oxalobacteraceae; genus Duganella; species Duganella dendranthematis. The sequence continues at coordinate 4,282,002 of NZ_CP051684.1, read as the reverse complement.
TTCGTGCAGGACAACCACTCGCGCTCGTCCAAAGGCGTGCTGCGCGGCCTGCACTATCAGATCCAGCAAGCCCAGGGCAAGCTGGTGCGCGCCACCGCCGGCTCGGTGTTTGATGTCGCCGTCGATATCCGCAAGAGCTCGCCGACCTTCGGCCAGTGGTTCGGCATTGAACTGTCGGCCGAGAACAAGCGCCAGGTGTGGATACCGCCCGGCTTCGCGCACGGCTTTGTGGTGACGTCCGATTCCGCCGAGTTCCTGTACAAGACCACCGACTACTGGGCGCCTGAGCATGAGCGCGCCATCCTGTGGAACGACCCGGCGATCGGCATCGACTGGCCGGCGCTGGAAGCGGCGCCGCTGCTGTCCGGCAAGGACCAGGCGGCCTCGCTGCTGGCCAACGCCGAGGTGTTCGCATGAAAGTGCTGCTAACCGGCAGCACCGGCCAGGTCGGTTACGAACTGGCGCGCAGCCTGCAAGGCGTGGGTGAAGTGGTAGCCGTGGACCGCAACGTTATGGACCTGTCCAATCTGGACCAGGTGCGCGAGGTGATCCGCAGCGTCAAGCCGCAACTGATCGTCAATCCGGCCGCCTACACGGCGGTGGACAAGGCCGAGAGCGAGTCGGAACTGGCTTATCGCATCAACGCCGAAGCGCCAGGCGTGATGGCGGAAGAAGCGAAAAAGCTCGGCGCGGCGCTGGTGCACTATTCGACCGACTACGTGTTCGACGGCTCGCAGCCGTCCGCGCGGGTGGAAGACGATGCGGTCGGTCCGCTGAGCGTGTACGGCGCCAGCAAGCTGGCCGGCGAGCAGGCGATTGCCGCAGCCGGCATTCCGCACCTGATCTTCCGCACCAGCTGGGTGTACGGCATGCGCGGCAAGAACTTCCTGCTGACCATGCTGCGCCTGGCCAAGGAGCGCGACGAACTGCGCGTGGTGGCCGATCAGCACGGCGCGCCGACCTGGAGCCGCACCATCGCCGATACCACGGCGCAGGTGCTGTCGCAGGCGCACGCCGGCGGCAATGCGTGGTGGGACCAGAACAGCGGTATCTATCACCTGAGCGCGCAGGGCCAGACCACGTGGCACGAGTTTACCCAGGCCATCATCGAGGAGGCTGGCTTGTCGTGCAATGTGCTGCCGATTACCACCGCCGACTACCCTACTCCGGCCAAGCGACCGCAGTTCTCGGTGATGTCGTCCGAGCGCCTGATGACGCGCTTCTGTCATCTGCCGGACTGGAAGACGGCATTGCAACTCTGCATGCGCTAAGCGCGCAAAAAGAAAAAGCGGCCGAGGCCGCTTTTTTTATTCCATCTGCTCAATCACCACGTCGCCAAAGCCGGAACACGAGACCTGCACCGCGTTTTCCATCAGGCGCGCAAAGTCGTAGGTGACGTGCTTGGAGGTGATGGCCTTGCCCATGGCCTTGATGATCAGGTCGGCCGCTTCGGTCCAGCCCATGTGGCGCAGCATCATTTCCGCCGACAGGATCAGCGAGCCAGGATTCACGTAATCCTTGCCGGCGTATTTCGGCGAGGTGCCGTGGGTCGCTTCAAACATCGCCACCGAGTCCGACATATTCGCGCCCGGCGCGATGCCGATGCCGCCGACTTGCGCCGCCAGCGCGTCCGACATGTAGTCGCCGTTCAGGTTCAAGGTGGCGATCACGCTGTACTCGGCCGGACGCAGCAGGATCTGCTGCAGGAAGGCGTCGGCGATCGAATCCTTGATCAGGATGTCGCGGCCGGTCTTCGGATTCTTGACCTTGCACCATGGGCCGCCGTCGATCAACTCGGCGTCGAATTCTTTCTGCGCCAGCGCGTAGGCCCAGTCACGGAAGCCGCCTTCGGTGTACTTCATGATGTTGCCCTTGTGGACAATCGTCACCGATGGCTTGTCATGGTCGATGGCATATTGGATCGCCTTGCGCATCAGGCGCTCGGTGCCCTCCACCGATACCGGCTTGATGCCCAGGCCGGAAGTCTCAGGGAAGCGGATCTTGTTGACGCCCAGTTCCTTGACCAGGAAATCGATCAGACGCTTGGCGCCGTCCGAACCCTGCGCGAATTCGATGCCGGCGTAGATGTCTTCCGAGTTTTCGCGGAAGATCACCATATTGGTTTTTTCCGGCTCTTTCAGCGGCGACGGCACACCGGTAAAATAGCGCACCGGACGCAGGCACACGTACAGGTCCAGCTTCTGACGCAGCGTCACATTCAGCGAGCGGAAGCCGCCGCCCACCGGCGTGGTCAGCGGGCCCTTGATCGAGACCACATAATCCTTGACCGCCGCCAGGGTTTCCTCGGGCAGGGACACGTCCGGACCATAGACCTGGGTCGATTTTTCACCGGCGAAAATCTCCATCCACTTGATCTGACGACGCCCACCGTAGGACTTGGCCACTGCCGCATCGACCACTTTCAGCATCACCGGCGTGACGTCACGGCCGGTGCCATCGCCAACGATATAGGGAATGATCGGGTTATCTGGTACATTCAGGGAAAAATCCGCGTTGACGGTAATTTTCTGGCCGTCCGCCGGTACTTGGATATGTTGGGACATGCGTGGTTCTCCGAGGGGAAATACTAGTCTTCTATAAGATATAAGACGCCTGTTTTACATTATGCCCCAGTACGTAGTGAGGCGCCATGGTTTTCAAGCCTACACCAATTTCAGTTTTCGATAATGCCTCTGATTCTCTTTAACAAACCTTTTCAAGTGCTGTGCCAGTTTTCGGCGCAGGACGGCAAGGCCACGCTGGCCGACCATTTGACCATTCCCAACATCTACCCTGCCGGCCGGCTCGACTACGACAGCGAAGGTCTGATGCTGCTGACCGACGACGGCAAGCTGCAGCACGCGATTGCGCATCCGGATCACAAGGAGGGCAAGACTTATCTGGTGCAGGTGGAGGGCGTGGCCGATGCGGCGGCGCTGGCGAAGCTGCAGGCGCCGCTCAATCTGGGCGATTTTGTGACGCAGCCGTGCAAGGCGGTGCGCATTGCCGAACCTGAATGGCTGTGGCCGCGCAATCCGCCCATCCGCCAACGCGCCGATCAGCCGACCAGCTGGCTCGCGATTACGCTCCAGGAAGGCAAGAACCGCCAAGTGCGGCGCATGACGGCGGCGGTGGGATTGCCGACGCTGCGGTTGGTGCGCACCGCGATCGGCGGGATTTCGCTGGCCACGCACCCCTTGATGCCGGGCGAGTGGATAGAAGTGGCGCCACAAGCACTGAAATCCTGATTTTTTGCTGAAGGCGCGCCGCGGTGCAAAATAAACAATGCAATGGTGTTAATATTTAAGTAGTAGTAACTATTTTGCTGTTTTCACCAAACGGAGCGCGCAATGGAGAACAATTCAGCGTTAGCGGGTGAGCCGAATCACCTGCCATGGCTAGACGGCCTGCGCGGCATGGCGGCGCTGTGGGTGCTGCTGTCCCACCTGCTGATTCTTACCGGCGGCCAGTACATTCCGTTACTATCCTGGGGCGACCTCGCGGTCGATTTGTTCATGTTGCTGTCGGGCTTCCTGATGGCACATAACTACATCGCGCGCAAGAGCAAGGAGCCTTGGCAGTCATCGCGCACTGTGTATCAATTCTGGCTGCGACGCTTCTTCCGCATTGCACCACTCTATTACCCGGTGCTACTGGTGGCACTGATGGTCGGCCCTGAGATGGGCCATTTCCGCCATGCGATAGCGCAAGTCTGGCCGAACACTGGCACTGCCCCGACACGCTACAGCGACCAAGGCATCGACAACGCCCTGATGCATTTCAGCTTCCTGTTCAGCTTTGTGCCGCACTATGCGTTCCGCACTGCACTGCCAGACTGGTCGATCGGCCTGGAGATGCAGTTTTATCTGTTTTTCCCGCTGATCATGATAGCGTTCTCGCGACTATCTCCCGTGATAGCCACCGGACTGCTGGTGGGCTTGTGCCTCTTCATCCGCATGTTTTTCCGCGATTTCATCAACGCCTTCCCTATGCCGGCGTTCTTGTCGATCAAGCTGTATGTCTTCCTGATCGGCATCTGGATTGCCCATGCGCGCGCCGAGCGCAGCATGCTGCCGGGATTAATGGTTAGCATCGGGCTGGCGATGTTTTGGCTGCTGCTGGAACGCTCGCAGGTTGCCGTCACCCGCGTGCTGCTGGTGGTAGGCATGTTTTATTTGATGAACAATGGCACGCTACCGGGCAGCACGGCGGTAGCCGCCGTGACATTACGCCTGCGGCGGGCATTCTCCTGCAGACTGGCCATGTTCATGGGCGAGACTTCCTACAGCGTCTACTTGACGCACTTGCTGCTTGCGATCCCGCTGGCTGGCTTGTGCGCGAGCCATGCCGGCTTCGTCGAGCTGCATTTTGCCGCCCGTCTCGGCATCGTGGCCGTCATCGTCATCCCTGCCAGCTATGCGCTGGGCTGGGTGCTGTACAACCTGGTCGAGAAACCAGGCATCCAGCTCGGCCGGCAAGTAATGGCGCGACTGGGCACTCGACTGGCCGTGTAAGCCCTACTCAACTCCGGCACCAACGACAAAACCCGCACTGACCAGGTCAGTGCGGGTTTTTGCTTGCGTTCCCTGCGAAGGGGAATTAAGCGGACAGTGCTTTCAGGGCAGCTGCCAGACGGCTCTTATGGCGAGCTGCCTTGTTTTTGTGAATGATCTTCTTGTCAGCGATGCTGTCGATGGTCGAAACCGACGATTGGAAGATGGTCGTCGCAGCTGCTTTGTCGCCAGCTTGGATCGCTTTACGCACTGCTTTGATCGCGGTGCGCAGGGTCGAACGTTGCGACGAGTTGTGAGCGTTTTGCTTAACTGCTTGACGAGCGCGTTTGCGCGCTTGTGCGGTATTTGCCATGAAATTTCCTAAACAGGTAAATGATGCGTTTGCAAACGTTAATGTTTGGCAAACAGGTGCGTCCAAGGTTGCCATCAGAGCGAACCGTGTGAGTCAAACTACTGCTTGCCAAACATTAATGTCTGCGCAACAGAATTTTGTACAGCCTGTGATTATAGCGATGTTTACCAGCAGGAGCAACTATAATCACGTCCCATGAACTTACTCCGCACCCTCTCCGCCATTTCCAGCATGACAATGCTGTCCCGGATTACCGGCCTCTTGCGTGAAACCCTGATTGCCCGCGCCTTTGGCGCCGGCGGCATGACCGATGCCTACATCGTCGCCTTCCGGATTCCCAACCTGCTGCGCCGCCTGTTTGCCGAGGGCGCGTTCTCGCAAGCCTTCGTGCCCATTCTATCGGAATACAAGAACAAGCAGGGACAGGAGGCCAGCAAGAAGCTGGTCGACCATGTCGGCAACACCCTGGTCTGGGCCACGCTGTTGGTCACCATCCTCGGCATCATCGCCGCGCCGCTGTTTATCTACCTGATCGCCACCGGGCTGGAAGAGTTCGACGCCGCCGTCTGGATGACGCGCGTGATGTTCCCTTACATCAGTTTCATGGCGTTTGTGGCGCTGGCCGGCGGCGTGCTCAACACCTGGCGCGAATTCAAGATCCCGGCTTTTACGCCGGTATTGCTGAACCTGGCCTCAATCGTGGCCTCGCTGTTCCTGCAACAGCATCTGGAGCGGCCCATCTACGCCATGGCGATTGCCGTGTTTGTCGGCGGCGTGCTGCAGGTGGCGATCCAGATCCCGGCGCTGATGAAAATCGGCATGCTGCCGACGCTGTCCTGGAATCCGGTGGCTGGCCTCGGCGATCCGGGCGTGCGCCGCGTGCTGAAGAAAATGGGCCCGGCGGTGTTTGCCGTTTCGGCCGCGCAAATCAGCCTGATGATCAACACCAGCATCGCCTCGCGCCTGGTGGAGGGCAGCATTTCCTGGCTGTCGTACGCCGATCGCCTGATGGAGTTCCCGACCGCCCTGCTGGGCGTGGCGCTGGGCACGATTTTGCTGCCCAGCCTGTCAAAAGCGCAGGCCGATGGCGACCAGACCGAATACTCCGGCCTGCTGGACTGGGGCCTGCGCCTGACCTTCCTGCTGGCCTTGCCGGCGGCGGTGGGCATGGCAGTGCTGGCGGAACCGATGATCGCCACCCTGTTCCACTACGGTAAATTCACCGATGAAGCCGCCGCACAGTCGGCGCGTCCGCTGATCGCCTACTGCGCCGGCCTGCTGGGCATCATCCTGGTCAAAACGCTGGCGCCGGCCTTCTATGCCCAGCAGGACATCCGCACCCCGGTGCGCATCGCTATCGGCGTGCTGATCGCCACCCAGTTGATGAACTGGCTGTTTGTGCCCTATCTGCAAGTGGCCGGCCTGGCGCTGTCGATCGGCCTGGGCGCCTGCCTCAACGCTGCCTTCCTGTACGCTGGCCTGCGCAAGCGCGGCATCTATCATCCAGCGCCGGGTTGGACCGTGTTTTGCGCCAAACTGCTGGTCGCCTGCGCGCTGATGGCTGGCGCCGCATGGTGGGGCGCGCAGCAGATTGACTGGCTGGGCTTGCAGCACCACGCGGTGTTGCGCGCTGGCGCCCTGCTGCTGTTGATCGGCGTGTGCGCAGTGGTGTATTTTGCCGCGCTGCTGGCGATGGGTTTCCGCCTGCGCGACTTCAAGCGTATCGCCCGCTAAGCACAGACAAAGCCGCCATCAGCGGCGGTAAGGCGCCGCCAGCGGCTCGCCGATGAAGACGCCTTGTGCCGGCCAGGCCACGCTCTTCCAGTAGGCTTCGATGGCGGTGTCGCCCCGCAGGTAGTGCTTGAGCAGCACGGTCGACTGCGGGAATTTCTGCCAGTAGTTGCACGGCTCGGACACCGCGCCATAGCTGGCGGTGGCGCCGGCCTCCAGCCAGCGCAAGCTGCTCATCTGGAAATTGCCGAGCAAATCGCCGCCGGCCGAGGTCAGATGGTCGGCCAGCGCGCCCGGCAGGAACTTCAGGGTTTCCAGCTTGCTGACGCGCTGCAGGCCGGTCTGGTAAATCATGATGTCCTGCGCCCCTTCCAGCACGTCGGCGTTCATGTTTTTGATGGTCAGCTCACGCGTGGTGACGCGGCCATTGGGCGGAAAGTAGAGCGCCCGCGTGCTGCGCGCCCGGTCCGACGTATTCAGGTAGTACGCGGTGGCGGCGGGAAAAGAGAAGTAGTGCGCGGCCACGCCACGGGCGATCAGCGCCTTGGCCTGCTCCAGCGACTCGGTCGGCAGGAGCATGCTAATCAGCATGCGCGGATCGCCACTGGCCGGCGGATTGTCGTTATCGAAGAAGGGACTCTGCTTGCCCGGGTTGCACCCCATGCCGCATTGGTCGGCATCGTAGCCCAGCGTCAGCGCCGACGTGATCGAGTGGCACTCGACGGCGTAGGGCGCGGTCCACACCATCAGTACCGCGCGGATCTCCGGCCCCAGCTGCCCGAGGATCTGCTTGCGCAGCGGCGCAAACTCCTCCGCACTCAGGCGGCGCGGATGGCGCGGAATGCGCACATGGACAACGTTCTTTTCCGGCACCTGGCGCGCCTCGCGATACCACGCGCCGATGGCCACACTGTTGGGCTCCTCGTCATTGACCACCACGGCAAGCTGGTTGGCAGTCAGGGGAGCCGCCCCGGCGGCGACATGCGCCAGGCAGGTCAGGCAAAACAGGACAATGACAGAATATCGCACGGCGCAGCCTCAAAGCAGGTCGGAAATTGGTTGATGCGAACCATTATAAGCGGCTTTTACCTCATCTTTGCACTGCGGCAACATGAAAAAAGCCGTTCAGTTTGCACTGAACGGCTTTTTTATCCAAGCGCCCGCACGGGGCTATGGCTTAAGCAGCTTTCTTGGCTTTGCGACGACCGACGAAACCGACCAGACCCAGGCCAGCCAGCAGCATGGCGGTGGTTTCAGCTTCCGGCACAGCCGAGGTCACGCTCACGCCGCCACCGTAGTAGCCGCCAGCGCTGCCCAGCACTTGGCCGGTGATTTTCAGGGTGTAGTTGCCGGCGCTCAGGGTCGCGCCATCTGGCAACGCCCAGAAATCGTTCTTGTTGGTGCCATTCGATACAACCTGATTCTCGCCTTTTACAACCAGTACGTTAGCGCTGTTGTAGATGTCGAATGCACCGATGTACACGTCCTGGGTGGAGGTGAAGCCGGCCGACACAGTGCCCGAAGTTTCTGCAGGACCACCAACGGTGAAGGTGTACAGATCGGTGAACAGCTTGTTCTGCGTGGTCGCGCCGCTCACGCCGTTAATGTACTGACCCCAGGTATTACCGAAATCGGCGTTAAAACCGCCATTGCCGTCAGCCTTAACAGTCAGCGCTTCCGTGTGCGTAGCCAGGCTACCGGTCGAACCTGGAATCGGCTTGCTGGTGGCAGCCAGTACCGACTGGGAGAAGCCGGCGCCAGCCAGCAGGGAAGCAACTAACAATACTTTGGTGAATTTTTTCATGTGTAATCCGTAGGGAGTGAGCAAACATTGAGACGAGAAATAATCTACTAGAATTAATAGTAGCATAAAATCCTCTTTGATTATCAGAAAAATATTTGACTTTGTTTTTCTGCAACAAAAGAATTCAGTTTAGCAACATTTGCTCAAACAACATCACGCGCGCTGGTAAACGTCCTCAAACCGCACGATATCGTCTTCTCCGAGGTAACTCCCCGATTGCACCTCGATCAGGTGCAGCGGCAATTTACCCGGATTTTCCAGGCGGTGATTCATGCCGATCGGAATATAGGTCGACTGGTTTTCCGACAGCAGCGTGACCGTCTCGCCGCAGGTGACGCGGGCGGTGCCGCTGACCACCACCCAGTGCTCGGCGCGGTGATGGTGCATCTGCAACGACAGCTTGCCGCCCGGATTGACCGTGATGCGCTTGACCTGGAAGCGCTCGCCGTGATCGATGCCCTCGTACGAGCCCCACGGACGGTACACGCGCGTGTGGTACAGGTGCTCGGTACGCTCGGAGGTCTTCAGGTGGTCGACGATCTGCTTGACGCGCTGCACCTGGTCCTTGTGGGCCACCAGCACCGCGTCGGCAGTCTCTACCACCACCAGATCCTGCACGCCGATCAGCGCCACGATGCGGCTGTCGGCGCGCACCAGGCTATTGCTGACGCCATCCAGGTAGACATCGCCGCGCTGGCTGTTGCCAGCCTCGTCGCGCGGCGAGACTTCCCACAGCGCCGACCACGAGCCGACGTCGCTCCAGCCGATGTCGGCCGGAATCACCACTGCGTGGCGGGTGTGCTCCATCACGGCATAGTCGATCGAATCGGACGGGCAGGCGCTGAACGCAGCCTCGTCGAGGCGGCAGAAGTCCATGTCGCGGTAGGCCAGGCTGACTGCACGCTCGGCAGCGGCGGCCATTTCCGGCTGGAAGCTTGCCAGTTCGCTCAGATAGCGGCCGGCCTGGAACAGGAACATGCCGCTGTTCCAGTAATAAGATCCCTCCGCCAGGAACGCCTCGGCGGTGGCGCGGTCCGGTTTTTCGACAAAGCGGTCGACCCGGTAGCCGGCGCCGTTGGCCTCGCCACGGCGGATATAGCCGTAGCCGGTTTCCGGGCCGGTCGGCACCACGCCGAAGGTGGCCAGCGCGCCCTCGCGCACCAGCTCGACCGCGCTCTGCACCGCGCGCTGGAAGGCGGCGGCGTCGGTGATCACGTGATCGGCCGGCAGCACCAGCATCACGGCCTCGGGATCGATTGCCTGCAGATACAGGGCGGCGGCGGCCACGGCCGGCGCCGTGTTGCGGCCGACCGACTCCAGCAGGATGCCCAGCGGCGCGACCTTGCTTTCACGCATCTGCTCGGCCACCAGGAAGCGGTGCTCATTGCCGCAGACGATCAGCGGCGGCGCCATGTCAGGCCAGCCGGCCACGCGCGCCACCGTTTCTTGCAACATGGTCTGGTCCGACACCAGCGGCAGCAACTGCTTGGGCAATGCCGCGCGCGACAACGGCCACAGACGGGTGCCGGCGCCCCCGGACAAGATCACGGGATAAATTTTCATACCACTTCCTCTTTTTTGCTCGCCTCACTGACGCTTTCAGTGCGGCGCTTGTTACGACGATCGCGCGCGTTGGTCCATTCGTCACGCGCATACTCAGAGATGTGCTTCATCTCGCCTGCGCGGTTGACACTGTACTCTTTGAAGACAATCATTTCCTCAAAGTTTACATTGTGTAACACACGTGTATATTCAAACAGTACGCTGCGCACGATGCGCGCACCGGCGCAAACGTGGCTGCCATGGCCGATCCAGGTCGGGCCGATAATCGTCGAGCCGGCCTCGATCTTGCAGCCCGAGCCGATGTAAACCGGGCCTTCGATGGTGGTGCCTTCCCAGTCGATGCGGGTGTTCAAGCCGACCCACAGGCCGTCGCTGTGTTGCAGGCCCGGCATGTCCATATGGGCCACTTCGCCCATCATCACGCTTTGCGAGACTTCCCAGTAATCGGTAACGCTGCCGATGTCGATCCAGCTGAAGCTGCGCTTCTGGGCGTAGAACGGCAGGCCTTTTTCCGCCAGCAGCGGGAACAGTTGCGAACCGATGTCGAACACGGTATCGGCCGGGATCAGGTCCAGCACTTCCGGCTCGAAGATATAGATGCCGGTGCTGACGAAATTCGACAGCGCCTCTGCGCGGCTCGGTTTTTCCTGGAACTGCTTGATGCGTCCGTCCGGCTCGCTGACGACGACGCCATAGCTGGACACTTTGTCCCACGGCACCTCGCGGCACACCACGCTGGCCAGCGCGCCCTTGCGGCGGTGCTCGAACAGCGCCGACTTGATGTCCAGATTGATGACGGCGTCGCCGCACAGCACGATCGTGGTGTCATCGAAGAAGCCGCCGAACTCCTGGATTTTTTTCATGCCGCCGGCCGAACCCAGCGCCTGCGCCACCACCTCGCCATCGTCGCGGGTATAGCCTTCAAAGGAATAACCGATCTGCACCCCGTATTGGTCACCCTCGCCGAAATAGTCCTCGATCTTTTCGTGCAGATAGCTGACGTTGACCATGATTTCATTGATGCCGTACTTGGCCAGGTGCTCAATGATGTAGGCCATCACCGGCTTGCCCAGGATCGGTATCATTGGCTTCGGCAAATCATAGGTCAGCGGGCGTACCCGGGTGCCCTTCCCTGCGGCTAAAATCATCGCCTTCATCATCATTCCTTCTTTGTTAGTTAAACGCAATCGACGTGCTGCTGCGCAGCATCCACACCTTCATGCATTGCAAAAGTAACATAATTCCCGTGCAACTATAGCAGTAAAGCCAACGAAAACAGATGACATTATGTCAATTTAACACATGCCCTTTAGCCAACCTCTACGATAAATGAAAATCGTGACGCCTGTGCCACGGATTCCGCGTCCGGTAACAGCCGTTGCTTTCACGTCACAAGCTCCCACCCGGCACAGTTGCACCAATCACAGTGAAAGCGCATGCTATTGCAATGCAACAAATACCACCCACACCGTTGCCTAGCCCGGCCCGCTTCGCTCTGTTATCCTTATGCCAATGCGCCCATGGCGCCCACACTTCAAGAGAGAGTCCATGACATCAGTAAAGGCGGCGGCATGATCTTTTCAGCCACCGAGATCGCGTCCCATCAAGCGTTGGACGCAGACATCTGCATCGTCGGCGCCGGCGCCGCCGGCATTACCCTGGCATGTGAACTGGACGGCAGCGGCCTGCGCGTGCTGTTGCTGGAGTCGGGCGGCTATGCGCCCGATGCGGCGCTGGACGACGACTACGCCGGCCAGGCCAACGCCCCGCACCCGCCCACCACCCAGTTCCGCCGCGCCACCTTCGGCGGCACCACCGGCATCTGGGGCGGCCGCTGCGTGCCCTACGATCCAATCGATTTCGAAGCCCGCGACTACATCGCCAACAGCGGCTGGCCGCTGGCGTACGAGGCCGTGGCACGCTATTACCCGCGGGCGATGGCCTACTGCGACGCCGGCGTCGCCGACTTCAGCAGCAGCACCGCGCTGCCGGGCGCGCGCCCCACCATCGGCTCGCTGCAAGCCAACGATGTGCTGCTCAGCGACCGCATCGAACGCTACAGCCTGCCGACCGATTTCGGCAAGCGCTACCGCAAAAAACTGCAGGATTCGGCCAACGTCACGGTGGTGCTGAATGCGCGCTGCGTCGATCTGCTCAAGGAAGACGGCGACGATCGCGTGAGCGCGCTCACGCTGGCCGACAGCGGTGGCCGCCGCCTGCCGGTGACGGCGCGCCAGTTCGTGCTGGCCACCGGCGGCATCGAAGTGCCGCGCCTGCTGCTGCACGCGGCGCGCGACGGCAAGCAGCTGGGCAATGCCAACGACCTGGTCGGCCGCTACTATGCCTGCCACTTTGAAAACGTGCTGGGCAAGGTGACCGCCAGCGAACCGATTCCGTTCAAGTTCGAGAAAACCGTGGACGGCGTCTACAGCCGCCGCAAGCTGCAGTTCAGCGCCGACGCGCAACGCCGCCACCGCCTGCTGAACAGCGCCTTCCGCTTCCACTTCCCCGAGTATTCGGACGCCAGCCACGGCAGCGCCGTGATGTCCACCATCTTCCTCGCCAAGTCGATCCTGATCCCGGAATACCGGGCGATTCTGCAGCACAACAGCCAAGGCGCGTCCAGCTCGCCGGCGCTGCTGCACTGGAAAAATGTCGCCACCGGCCTGCCGCAGTTGGCGCAGTTCGGCGCCGAATGGCTGTTCCAGCGCAAGCTGGCGCAGCGCAAGCTGCCTTACACGCTGGTGGCCAATGCCGACGGCAGCTACCCGCTCGAATTCAATTGCGAGCAGACGCCGCTGGCGTCCAGTCGCATCACGCTGGGCGACGCGGTGGACCGCCACGGCATGCGCCGCGTCAGCGTCGACTGGCGCATCAGCGACGACGACATCGACGCCACCGAACGCGGCTTCCTGCTGCTGCGCGACACGCTGCGACACAAGTCCGGCGCGCGCCTGCAACTCGACACCGACACCCTGCGCGAACGCATCGCCGCCTCGGTGCCGCTGGGCGGCCACCATATCGGCACCACGCGCATGGCGCACAGCCCGCGCGATGGCGTGGTCGATGTCAACTGCGCGGTGTTTGGCGTGCCCAATCTGTTTATCGCCAGTTCGGCGGTGCTGCCGACCAGCAGCCACGCCAACCCGACGCTGACCATCGTCGCGCTGGCGCTGCGGCTGGCCGAGCACCTGAAGGCGGCGCGCGCCTGAGACGCCGGCTGGCTAGCGCGCCGCGCTGGCCAGTAAGGCTTCCAGCTTGTCGATTTCGGTGTCCAGGTGGTGCAGGCGGCGCACGTCGTCGACGCCGTGGCGCCCCATCTGCTGCAATTCCTCCGGGCTGGCGCTACAGACCTGCGCCAGCACCGCGACCAGTTCGTCGACCGCCGACGGCGTGGTCAGCCAGCCATTGCGGCCGCTGACCACCAGTTCGGGAATGCCGTTGACGCGCGACGAAATCACCGGCCGGCCCAGCGCCAGCGCCTCCATCACCACAATCGGCAGGCCCTCGGCAAAGCTCGGCAAGATCAGCGCGCGGCTCTGTTCGATCTGCTGGCGCACCACCGTGCTGCCCTGCCAGCCTAGCAGCTTGACGCTGTCCTGCAAGCCGTGGCGCGCAATCATCTGTTCCATCAACTGGCGCGACGGCCCGTCGCCAACGATATTCAGCAGGCAGCGGCCGCCGCCCGCCACATAGCGGGCTACCGCCTCGATCAGCACCAGCATGCCCTTTTCCGGGCACAGACGGCCGATGCAGACCAGCTGCGGCGCCGCCGGGATCGGCAATGGCTCGACCGCGCGGAATGGCGCGCCGACACTGCACCGCACCACATGCAACTTGGCGATATCGGCCGGCGGCACAAACACCATGCACTGGCTCTTGCAGAAATGCGTGATGCAGACAGTGAACGCCGACTGGTGGATTTTTTCCGCCAGCGCCCACTTGCGCGGATCGTAGAAAATGCCGGGGCCGTGCACCGTCATACTGAACGGCACGCCGGACAGGCAGGACGCCAGCATCGCCACGTTGGCCGAATTTTCCGCCACATGGTTGTGCAGCACCTGCACCCCGCGCGCGCGCAGGCGTCCGGCCAGATAGGCCGCCTCGACCAGGTAAGCCAGTTGCAGCAACGTGCCGCGCACACCCAGCGCGCGGGTGCGCCAGGCCAGCCGCGCGGTGGCCAGCATACGGCCCGGGCTGCGCAACGTCTCGCGCAGCGCCGCCGTCAACAGCGTCAGCGGCGGCTGGCGCAGGATGTAGTCGGTGCTGGCCTGCTCCTGCGACACTTCCTGGTCAACCTCCTGCTCGGCCTCCGCGCGGCGGATCGAGAAGGTGTCCACGGTGTGGCCGCGCTGGCGCAGCGCCAGCACTTCGTTGCGGATGAAGGTGTCGCTGGCGCGCGCGTAAACACTGGTGATATAGGCGATATGCATGAAGAAAACCGGGTTAGTTGAAACGGGTGGCGGCGGCCGGGGGCTGCCAGCCAAGCAGCTGCTGCAAGGCGGCGTGCCCGGCGCGCGCTGGATGGAAACGCGCCGCCAGCCGCGCCGGCACCAGCAGGCCCGGCAGACGGGGCGCGCCCACCAGCGGCTTTAGCAGCGCGCCAGCCAGCGTCGCCAGCGCCTTGAAACCGCCCAGCGGCAGCGGCAGGCGCAGCGCCACGCCGCTGGCGGCAGCATACTGTCCGGCAGTGACGCCGCTGGCGTCGTCAATATTGAAAGTGTGCCCGGCCGCGCGCGGATCGAGCGCGGCGGCGAAGGCCGAGGCGCAGCTGTCCACCTGGGTCAGGCGCAGCGGCCGGCCCGGCGCCAGCACCAGCCGCGCCCGGGCATTGCCCGGCCCGACGCAGGACAGGTCGCGCCGCTGAAGCGACCAGATCAGCGCCGGCCGCAACACCGTCAGGCCAATCCCGCGCTCGGCGCACAGCGCGCGCGCCAGGCGTTCCTGGCGCAGCTTGGCGCGCGCATAGGGATCGACATCGGGGGCGGCGTCGTCAGCCAGCAGCGGGCTATGTTCGTCGAGCACCTCGCCGACACGCTGCCAGTCGTACACCGCAAAGCTGCTGGCCAGCAGCAACCGGCTGGACGGCGCCATCGCCGTCAGCAAACGGCGCGTGCCCTCCACCGCCACCTGTTCCTGCTGCTGGGCGCTGGCGCCCATGGCGGCGGCCAGGTGGATCACGGCGTCGGCGCCGGCGCTAGCGTCGGCCAGGCCGGCGCCGCTGTCCACATCGCACAGCACCGGCTGCACGCCGGCCGGCCAGTGGCGCGGGTCCGGCAGGCGGCGCGCGCCGGCCCGCACCGTGTGGCCCTGGCGCGCCAGTTCAGCCACCACGGCGCGGCCGAGGAAGCCGCCGGCGCCGGTCACCAGCACCGTCATTGCTTGCATCGCCATGGCCGCGCTCAGGCCAGGAAGCTGCTTTGCCAGCGCCAGGCGTCGGCGCACATCTGGTCGATGCCGCGCTCGGCCTTCCAGCCCAGCTCGGTGTCGGCCAGCGTGGTGGCGGCGTAGCAGACGGCGATGTCGCCGGGACGGCGCGGCAGGATGTCGTACGGAATCGGGCGGCCGCTGGCGCGCGCGAACGCGTCCACCATCTGCAGCACGCTGGTGGCGGCGCCGGTGCCGAGGTTGCAGGTCAGCAGGCTGCCGTCGCGCTGCAGGCGCTCCAGCGCCTTGACGTGGCCCAGCGCCAGGTCAACCACGTGGATGTAGTCGCGCATGCCGGTGCCGTCCACGGTCGGGTAATCGTTGCCGAACACTGCCAGGCGGGCCCGGCGGCCTTCCGCCACCTGGGCGATGAACGGCAGCAGATTGTTGGGAATGCCGCGCGGGTTCTCGCCGATCAAGCCGCTTTCATGCGCGCCGACCGGGTTGAAGTAACGCAGCAAGGCCACCTGCCACGACGGATCGGCCTTGACCACGTCGCGCAGGATGTTCTCGATCATCAGCTTGGAGGCGCCGTAGGGATTGGTGGTGCGCAGCGGCGCGCTCTCGTCGATCGGCACCTGGTCGGGGTCGCCGTACACGGTGGCCGAGGAACTGAAGATCAGTTGCCTGACGCCGGCCGCCGCCATCTCCTCGAACAGCACGATGCTGCCGTAGACGTTGACGTCGTAATAGCGCAGCGGCTCGGCCACCGATTCGCCCACCGCCTTGAGGCCGGCGAAATGGATCACGGCGTCGATCGCGTGCGCGGCGAACAGCTGGCGCAGCACGGCGCGGTCGCGCAGGTCGGCCTGGACGAACACCACGGCGGCGCCGCTGATCTGCTCGATGCGGCCGATCACGCTGGCCTCGGCGTTCGACAAATCGTCCAGCACCACCACCTGGTGGCCGCTGCGCAGCAATTCCACACAGACATGCGAACCGATATAGCCGGCGCCGCCGGTAACGAGAATATTCATGATTTACCTCAGGATGGGGATGTGGAAAGCGGCTGTAACAGGTAGTTGACGCAGGCCAGGTCGAGGTCGCGTCGGGCGGCGTCGGACAGCGACGCGATGCGGAAGCCGCGTTGCAGGCGCGACTGGTGGCCGAACAGCAGCAGCAGCAGGCCCAGCGTGGCGCTGTCGAGACCGCTGACCTGGTCCAGCTCGAGCACGATGTCGGACGGCGTCGCCGTGCTCTCGGCCAACGCCGCACGCAGCGGCGCCAGCTGGGCCGCGTGCCATTCGCCGGCCAGCACCAGGGTCGCCTGCGCGCCCTGCCGGTGTACCGTCAGCTGCGGCGCCGGCGCCTGGGCGATGCGGGCGCGGGCGCGCCGTTGCGCCAGCAGACCGGGCAGCACCTTGCCGCCGGCCAGGCGCAGCAGCGCCAGGCCGTCGCGGTAGTAGCGCCGCCACAGGGTCGGCTCTTCCTTGATGCGCCACAGCCATTCCAGGCCGAGTGCGCCCCAGCGTGGCGGCGCCCGCTTGATATTACCGGCCACAAAGTTGATCACCGCGCCCAGGTGGCTGACCACCGGCACCTGCAGCGCCGCCAGATTGTGCTCGATCCAGGCCTGGCCGCGCTGCGCGCCCAGCGCCACCAGCAGGAAGTCGGCGCCGCTGTCATTGATGGCGGCCAGTTGCGCAGGCGAACTCATCTGTGCGATGCTGCCGAAGCCGGGCGAACTGCTGCCGACGCAGACCATGGCGCCGTGTTCCGCGTTGATGACCTCGGCAGCGCGCGCGGCGACGCCGTCCGGGCCGCCGAACAGGTAGACCCGCAGCGGCGCGCGGCGCTGGGCCCGCAAGCCCTCGAACACAGTCGAGCCGGCCACCCGCTCGGTCAGCGGGATGCCCAGCGCGCGCGCCATCCAGATAATCGGCATGCCATCGGCCAGCGACAGGTCGGAGCGCAGCACCGACAGCCGGAACGGCGTGTCGCTCAGCGCGGCAATCAGGAAATTCAGGTTGGGCGTGGAGAAAAAGCAGCGCCGCCGGGCGGCTGCCGCGTCCAGCGCCAGTTGTTCGGCCTCGGCCGTAGTAACGGCGTCAAACGGCAGTCCCAGCAGGCAATACACGGGGCGCTGGAAATCGGGCGCGTAGGACGGTGGCTGGCCGGTCGCCACTGCCAAAGAAGCATTACTCGCTGTCACGTTTTGACCTCACCCATTCAACTTGACGTTGCACCACAAAACGGCAATACAGCGGCACTTTGCGCACCACATACCATAGCGCCAGCAGCAGCTCGCGTCCGGCCAGCACCTGGCGGCCATGGGCCCACCACGCCAGCAGCACGGCCGCGCCAAACGCCAGCCCCAGCAGCGCGGCCCAGGCCAGCGGCAGCACTGCGCCGCTCAACACGGTCGCCACCAGGCCGAGGCCGAACAGCGCCATGACCACCATCGCCAGCAGCGCCAGCGGCGGCACGCTCAGGTCCAGCGCCAGCGCCAGCAACTGCGGCCGGCCCTTGAACAGGCCCTGCAACAGCATCGACGGTACCGCCGACACGATCATGCTCAGGTGGCCGTGCTCCCAGCGCGTGCGCTGCGCGGCGGTGCCGGCGTCGTTGCTGGGGAACGTACTGTAGACCTCGGCCGCCGGGCAGAAGCGCGGCGCCTTGCCGGCGCGCGCCAGGTCAAGGCCGAGCTTCATGTCTTCGACGATGTGGCCGTTGGCTAGTGCGGCCGTGCTCAGCGTCGGCCAGTCGAAGGCCATGCCGGTGCCCATCAGCTGGCACGGCAGGCCGAGGCGCGCAAAACCCAGCGGACGCACCAGGTTCTTGACCACCCAGGCGAATTCGGCAATTTTCTTCAGGCCGCTGGCGCCGGGCGCGCGCATCAAATACAGTGCCTGAATCGGCACCGCGTGCTGCACCGCGTCACGGGCCAGCCGGTCCAGCGCGCCGGGGCCGACGATGCAGTCGGCATCGACAATCACCACCACCTCGGGCGGATCGTCGGCCAGGCAGCGCACGCCGAAGTCCAGCGCATACCCCTTGCCGCGCTCGGTGTCGCTGAAGCGCTCACGCACCTCGGCGCCGCCGCGTGCAGCCACCGCCGCCGTGTCGTCGCTGCAATTGTCGGCCACCACCAGGATGCGGTCGCCCGCCACCAGCTGGGGCCGCAGGCTGTCGAGCGTGGCGCTGATGCCACCCGATTCGTTATGCGCCGGCACCAGCACCGCCAGGCGCGGCCGGCGGCCGCTGGCGGCCGGCGCCGGTCGCAGGCGCGCAAACGCCAGCAGCGCCTGCAACAGCAGCACCGTCACCGGCACCGCCGCCAGGATCAGCAGCCCATACAACGGGTACATCAGCAAGGACAGCAGCGGGCTCATGCCGCCCCCGCCGCAGCGTCGCGCCGGGCGGCGATGATACGGGCCGGGGCGCCGACTGCGGTAGCGCCGTCCGGCACGTCGCACAGCACCACCGACATGGCGCCGATGCGGCAGCCGTTGCCAACGCGGACGCCGCCGAGAATTTGCGCATAGGCGCCGATGTCGGCGTCATCGCCGATCACCGGCACCGGGCCGTTTTCCTCGCGGGTGCCGATGGTGACGCCATGGCGCAGGGTGCAATTGGCGCCGATGACGGCGTCCGAGTGAATGATCACGTTACCAAAGTGCCAGATGCGCAGCCCGGGACCAACGCGCGCGCTTTTCGGCAGCGTGATGCCGGAGGCGGTTTCAATCACGCGGTACAACGACCAGTACAGCGCCGTCGCCAGCCGGCGGCCCAGGCCGGGCGCCATGCCGTCAATGCGGCGACCTCGGCGGTACAGCCAGATCGGCCAAATCGATTGCTCCTTCAGGAACGGCCGCCGCATGGCGTAACGCCGCAAATCCGCCGCCCAGTCCTCATCCTTGCTCATGGCTTCCTTCTCTCACATTGCACACGGCGCCCTGCGGAGCAAGCACGTTGCACAGATAATAATGACTTGCATTTTAAACGAATCAATCGTGTAATGCTGTGTTTTTTGCCAATTTTGCTGCGGCGCGACAAAACGCCGCGCTCGCCTGCGTCGTTGCCTCGGAAGCAATGACAGCTGTGCTAATATTAACAGACATCTACTTACCACCCTGCTACCTTACGCCCCGCACAACCATGACTGTTACCGCCCACGCCGCCACCCCGCCTGCGCGCACCGCGCCCCTGCCCGGCTCCGCCACGCCGACACCGCATGCGCTGGCCTATCGGCCCGATATCGACGGCTTAAGGGCGGTCGCGGTCACCGCCGTGCTGCTGTTCCATTGCTGGCCGCAGTGGTTTGTCAGCGGCTTCGTCGGGGTCGACATTTTCTTCGTCATTTCCGGCTACCTGATCACCACCATCCTGCTCAAACAGCTGGAGGCAGGCCGCTTCAGCATCCTCGATTTCTATTCGCGCCGCGTGCGCCGCATCTTCCCCGCCTTGCTGGTGGTGCTGCTGGCCACACTGGCGTTCGGCTGGATAGTGCTGCTGCACGGCGAGTTCACCGTGCTCGGCAAGCATGTGGCGGCCGGTGGCGGCTTCGTCTCCAACCTCGTGCTGTGGGCGGAATCGGGCTATTTCGACAGCTCCGGCAGCACCAAACCGCTGCTGCACCTGTGGTCGCTCGGGGTCGAAGAGCAGTTTTACATCGCCTGGCCGCTGATCCTGTGGCTGGTGTTTACCAAACGCTATAATTTCCTGCTGGTGACCGGCGTCATCTTCTGCGCATCGATGGCGGTCAACCTCGGCAGCATCGCCACCAATCCCACCGCCGCCTTCTATTCGCCGCTGTCGCGCTTCTGGGAACTGATGAGCGGCGGCGTGGCCGCCTACCTGCATCTGCACCGCCGCCCATGGAGCCTGCAGCAGCAGCGCTGGGCCGCCGCGCTCGGCACACTGCTGATGGTCGGCGCGTTCGCGCTGATCAAGCCGCAAGCCATGTTCCCCGGCTGGTGGGCGCTGCTGCCGGTGTCGGCAACGTTTTTGCTGATCATGGCCGGCCCGGCCACGCTGGTGAACCGCCACCTGTTGGGCAACCGCCTGGCCACCGGCATCGGCAAGATCAGTTACCCGCTGTATCTGTGGCATTGGCCGCTGCTGTCTTACGCCTTTATCCTGTATGGCGAAAAACCGTCCTACCAGGTCAAAATCGGCTTGATGGCTGGCGCGCTGCTGCTGGCCTACCTGACTTACCGGCTGCTGGAAACCCCGCTGCGCCACTATCGCAACACGCCACGCGTGGTCGGCGCTCTGGTGACGGGTGTCGCGTTGACGGCCGTGATCGGCTTCGGCATCAACGCCGGCCTGCTGCGCGAGCGGATTGACGTGCACGGCAGCGACGTGTACCTGAACGCGCTCAACGATTTCGACTTCCCGGGCGCCACCTTCAAGCCGATCCGGCACCAGGGCATCGTGTTTCAACAGCTGACCGGCAAGGCGCCCGGCCTGACGGTGTTCATCGGCGACTCGCTGGTGCAGCAATATGGCCCGCATATGGAGCAATTGGTGGCGCGCCAGCCGGAGCAGGTCAATTCGGTGATCTTTGCCACCGGCGGCGGTTGCCAGCCGGTGTTGCACACCATCCGCCTGCCGCGCTTCCAGTTCCCGCTGTGTCCTGAGACCATCGCGGCAGCGTATGATCTGGCCAGCCAGCCGGAGGTACATACCGTGATGATCGGCGCGGCCTGGTACGCGTACTTCAACAAATACAACAATCTTACCGAGTACGATACCGGCACCCAGATCCTGCCCTTCCCGTCCGCAGCCGCGCAAGACCTGGCCTATGCTTCGCTGCAGCAGTCGGTGGCGGCGCTGCGCAAAGCGGGCAAGCGCGTGGTGATCGTCCTGCAACCGCCTGGCGGCCAAGCCTACGATCCGCGCAATATGTATCAGGGATCGCGCTTCGACAGTATCTATCCGTTGAAGAACATCCCCAACGTTGACCTGACCAGTTTCAACCAGGCAAATGCCGAGGCGCGCGCGCGGCTGATCGCGATCGCCGCCGACACTGGCGCCGAGCTGATCGACCCTACCACCTCCCTGTGTCAAGGCAACACCTGCCACGTGCTGGACGCCAACGGGGCTCCGATCTATACCGACACCACGCACATGCGGCCGAGCTACAGCCGGCGCGCCGCTACCTATCTGGATGATCTGGTGATGCCGTCACGCGCTGCAGCCGCCACGGCGCCCTAAGATCTCACCGCCAAACGCAACAGGCGCATCACCAACCGTAAAAGGTTGTTGATGCGCCTGTTTTACGTCCGCTGGTCACGTGGTCGACGCCACCGCCACTTTGCGGCCGACTTGGCGATTCAGCCAGACTGTCAACGGCCGTTCGCCAGCCACATACAGCACACATCCGACAGCGAACACACCCACGACTGTGAAAGCGAAAATGACCGGCATCGCGTGCAAGCCGGCTTTCTGGGCCAGCATGATAAACACCGGCATCGACAAGCCATGCGACAAATAGATGGTGTAGGAGGCGTCGCCAAACAGCCTGAAATGCCCGCTCAAACGGCTGATGGCGCGATAGCGTTCCAGCCACGCCATGCCCATGACCAGGGCGGCAGCGGGCAGACCGACGGCAAACAGACGGTCCACTTGTGCAGCGGGGAACACAAACAGGGCCAGCGCCGCGAACAGCAACAATGCCGGGGCGAGATACGCGGGCAGCGGGCGCCGCCACGTCCACAGTCGCGCGATCAAGCCGCCGCACAAGAACTCGAACAACAGGGTGCGGCCGAAAAATCCGATGACCACGTGGTCGGAAAACACCACCCCCAACGCAAAAACCAGCGACATCAGGACCAGGCAGAAGCGCAACGGCGGCTTGCGCACCCAAATCGCTAGCGCAAACGACAGGTAGAAGAGCATCTCATAACTGAGCGTCCATCCGGACTCCAGCAGCGGCAACACGTTGCCGGCCGGATTGGTGGCAGGAATGAAGAAAATTGACTTAAGGAAATACTCGGGGGCGATGGTCGAGTTGAAGGCGCGGGAACCGACAAACACGACCAGCAGCGCTTTGACCGCCGTGTAAATCCAATAGAGCGGCACGATGCGGATAATGCGCCGCAGCAGGAAATGCCAACCGGCATCAGCGCCTCCGGCAGCAGCAGCCTTGGCTGTGGACAGGGTGATCACAAACCCGCTGATGACGAAGAAGATGTCTACCCCGGCACCACCGACCTGGTGCCAGTAGCCGAACTCACCAGCGAAACCAAGCCGTCCCCAGATTTCGACAACGGTATGCGAGGTGACAACCAGGAAGACTGCGACAAATCGCAAAAATTGAATATTATTTAATTGCATGGCCACCCCCATCGGTGGCGCTTGTAGTGATCGCCCATCTCGCGACGGCTAGCACTCGATATGGACACTGCACGCTTTTGCAGATAGCAGAGCGATTGCGCATGAAGATCGATGCCATTCCTAACCGGCAATATAACGTCTATTTTAGCCAATTGTTCCTCCTGGATACGAGTGATTCATTAAAGTATTTTAATTTTAATTGTAATTATTATACCACCATATAAAGAGGGATGATTTCCAGCCGTTTGTCTAAAGTGTGAAGCTCGAGCCTGGCACAGCGCTTAGGCGCAAGCGGCCCGTCCGCGCATGCTTGGTACGGTCAAGGAACATTGCAAAGAAATTACGTAGTTAGTAGTTCGGAAATAATAATAATCCGATTAATGGACTTATATTAATTTCTGCTTATAAAAAGAGAATTTTATTTAAATGAAATTTGAATAAACTAAATAGCAACCCTGAATGCAACTATCCTCCAGCAACCATGCACACACCTCGCCTCCCCAGCAAACATGCGGCTCTTGACTTTTTATTTAGTATTAACTTAATTAAATCAGGAAAAAATAATTAAACTGTTGTACGCTCACCATAAAACATCACGCGGTTATTAATTAATTTCGCTACGGCAAGAAAGCTGTGTATAATCTTTTCATGTCACCGATTTCACACCCACTTCCTTGGTAGGAGTTCCACATGTTCACTAATAAAACCACGCCCGCCTCGCGCCGCCTGCTCAAAGTTCTCACGTGCTCCGTCCTCAGCGTTGCCGTGTTAAATGCAGTCGCACAAACCGCTTCCCCCGCCGCAACGCCTGCGTTTGGCACCTTCAACCGTCTGTTCGCCGCTGACTCCCTGTGGAATTCGCGTCCGATCAATCCGGTGCTGGGCACGTTTGTAATTCCGAAGTCGAGCTATTACCCGATCGTGGCTGCCGGCGCCACCTCGTCCGCCCTGTTCCTGGCCAAGGCCACTGACGGCCCGGTCACGATCAGCGGCATTACCGGTACCGCCGGCGTTGCCGACCCTGACAGCCAGAACTCGCGCGTCGTCACCGTGCCGCGCTGGCCAGCCAACGTCGTGCCGACCTCCAATGACGACCAGGAAGCCGACATTTACGACCCGGTCACCAATATCGTCCACTCGTTCTGGGGTCTGCGCCTGGTCAGTGGCAAGTGGTACGCCAAGCTGTACGCTTGGTCTGACGCCAAGGGTTCCGGCTTCGGCGATCCAGCGCACTATTACCAGGGTTCGCGCGCAGCCGGCGTAATTCCGCTGGCCGGTATGATCCGTGCTACGGAAGTCAACGACGGTCAGCCGTACTACAGCCATGCGCTGGCTATGTCGATGACCTACAATGGCCTGTCGGGCAAGACGCCGTATATTTATCCAGCCACGTCGGCGGATATCAATGCAGCGAGCA
The DNA here is from genome assembly GCF_012849375.1 of Duganella dendranthematis. Taxonomy (NCBI): domain Bacteria; kingdom Pseudomonadati; phylum Pseudomonadota; class Betaproteobacteria; order Burkholderiales; family Oxalobacteraceae; genus Duganella; species Duganella dendranthematis. Next base: position 4,257,913 of record NZ_CP051684.1, on the reverse strand, counting down.
CCAATACCGGCGAAATTCCTCAGGGTGCGCTGCTGATGCTGCCTGCCAACTACGACACCTCGAAAATCGCCAATCTGGCGCTGCGCAAGGTTGCCGAGACGCTGAAACGCTACGGCGCCTATGTAGTGGATCGCAATGACGGCACGCCGTTTGCAATTCACGTGGAGGGCGGTGTCAAATATGATCTACACAACGGCGGTTGGGACAATGCCGTGGCAGCCGAACTGGATCGCATGCGCGCCAACCTGCGCCAAGTGGTTTCTGCCTCTAGTTGGGTAGATGGCAATGGTCAGCCGATGACGCCTAAAGCCGTAGCGCCGGCCAACCAGTTGTCGATGCGAGGGCCATGGACGCGCTACTCCGGTACCGCGATCGGCACGTATGACACCATCACCCAGTCGCTGAATTTCCCTGCCGCCGCCACCCAGACCGTCATGGTCAACGGCAATTCCAGCGGTATCAATAAAGTGGTATGGGGCAAGGTCGCTCCAGGCACGGCGCAGAAGTTCACCGTCACCGCGACCGGTGGCGCCAAGCTGAAGATGCAGGTGTACAGTGGCGGCACCGTGGTATCGGACACCGGCGCCCTTGGCGACAAGGCCTCGGCCCGCGTCACTTGGCCAGCCACCGGCGGGTGGTTTGTATTGACCGCCTACAGCGGCGTGAATCAAGCCTCGACCCTGCGCGCTACGCTGACCCCGACCCAGTAATAGCGGCGGTAAAAATACAAACGGCGCATCGCCCTCGCGGGTGATGCGCCGTTTTTGCATGCCAGCGGCACATGCCGTCGCTTAGCGGGTTGCCATTTTATCCATCAAGACCGCCAGGCTGGCAGATGCCGCCTTGAAACTGAACTTCTGCATCGACGAGCGCTTGGCTTGAGCCGACAGTTGCTGGCGCAAGCTATGGTCATTCCACAGTTTTTTCAGCGCCGTGACCATTGACGCCGTATCCTTGGGTGCCACCAGCAAGCCGTCTTGGTTATCCTCGATGTAATCGGTAGTGCCGGCGCACGCAGTCGCTACCAAGGGCACCCCTAGCATCATCGATTCAATCAGCGTCACCTGGCCGGACGGCGCATCGGTATCGGCAATCGGGATCACATTGATGCGCGAGTATGCGGCCAGCCGGTGGCACTCCTTCAGTGACAAGCCGGACTGCACGCTGACGCAAGGCGGCGGCGTCAGATGCTCCACCGCGTGCTGCCCAGAGACGATAATCGTCTTGTAGCCCAGTTCGCCAACCGCCTCCATCAGCAGACGGTAATCGCGGTTGGCGGTGCCGAGCGCCACGATGTACGGTTCGCTGTCGCGTTCGCTCCACGGTTCGTTGACCGGATCGGCCACACTCAGTGGCACAAACACAAAACGCGACGCCGGCAAATTCAGCCAGCGGCTGTAGATATCGATTTCCGCGTGCGAATGCACCACAAAAATATCCACCGCCGGCAGGCAGTAGCGCGCTACTTTGCCTTTCAGGCCGCCGTACGGCTGCGCCAGGTTGAAGCACCAGGCGATCAGCGGCAACTGCTTGCGCCCGGTCAGCTTTTTCATCAGCGCCACCATCAGGGCCAGCTGGGGGAACGTGGTAATGATGCCAGTCTTGCGCCCGCGCCGGAAGGTGGCCAGGAAACCGGACAGCGCGTGGCCGAAATAATCGAGCCAGTCGCGCGCAGAGGCGCTGCGGCGCGAGCGGTCGTGGTCGTAGCGGGCCGGTACCGCCGCCACTTCATGCAGCGCCGGATCGATATATTCGAAGATCCATTTCGGGTCAACGTCGCGGACGAAGGGGGCCAGCACGGTCCAATGCATAGGGCGTGTAGGCATCGTCACAGCTTCCCTGGCTTGGCGCGTGGCGCCAGCGTCAATGTCTTGCTCAACGCCAGCGAACTGCCCGCCCCCACCGCAAACCACCAGTACCAGTCATATACCAGAATGTCGAACATATTGTCGCTGAACGCGCAAATCAGGAAGTTCACCAGCACCACGATCAGCGAGAACGCCGCCAGCTTGTCGACCTTAATGAGCGGCAGCAGCCCTTTGAACACACGCCAGTTCAACCAGAGATAGGCGAGCAACCCGACCAGCCCGATTTCAAAGATGAGCTGAACGTAAATGCTGTGGGCCTCCCAGTGGATTCCGCCGGCTAACGGGAAGAATGTCGGCGAGAAATGCTGGAACGTTTGCAGGCCGTTGCCGGTGACAAAGCTGTGCGGTGACATCCAGCCAAACGCACTCTGCCACAAAGCTACGCGCCATGAGGCCGAGTTCATCTCTGCAACATTGCCGGTCGGGTTGTCCCGGGTCAGTTCCAGCAAGCGGTCGCCGACGCCTGGCACCAGCAGGGCCAGTGCGCCCCCCAACGCGATATATACCAGGTAGCGGCGGTCGAACAACACGCCGTACATGCCAAAGCCGATCGCGGTGGCGATCCAGGCGCTGCGGGTATGGGTCATCGCCAGCATGATCAGCAGGAAGAACAGATAGCCGATCAGGAACAGCCGCTGCCAGCCGCGGTAGCTGGCGGGCATGGTCTGCAGCAGGTAAAACGCCACCGTGATGATCACCGTCAGGTAGAACGCCAGCACGTTGGGGTGGCCGAAGGTACTGGCCAGGCGGAAGCCGGCGTGATAATGCAAGCCCACATCGACGAAGGTGTATAGCGCCGGCACAGCCGACGACCAAACCACGACCTTCATGACCGAGCGGAACTCGGCCTGGGTGCGGCCGAAATAAAAACCGCTGATGAACATGGCAAAAAACGACAGCAGCGCCAAGCACTGGCGAATCGCCTCGCCTCGCTCGTAGGACGGAATCACGCCCACGCAGAGCAGCAGCAGGAACGGTGTCCAGGCCCAGAATGCCCGCCCCGGCACCACGCGCGGACGCTCGAACACCAGCATGATCGCAATCAGGATCACGCAAGCGTTGAGCAGCCCGCCCACGCCCAGCGGGATGCCGGCCAACGAAATCCGCGTCAGCGACAACACCGGGTCCAGCGCTGCCCGGAACAAAATAATGCCCAGAAGGGTCAGCTTATGGTCGTAGATCAGCAACAGCGCGAACACCATTGCCGCCGGCAACGCAAACATTTTCGAGGGGCTGTCGCCCATGGTGGCGACGAACAGCGGCGTGAACATGCCCAGCACGACTGCCGCCAGCAACAATCCGCAAATCACCAGATAGCTGGTGCCCAACGGTTGGCGCAGGAATCCCGGCAGGCGGGGTAAAGCGGGGAATTTCGGCAAAGCGGGCATGACGTGAACCTCAAAGTAATCGATCGAAATGGCGTCTGGCGCAGTCTCAGGCAGGCAGGCCGGCAACGCTCATGCGCGGGCGGCCCGGGAAGCGCCGCAACAACCAGGAGCGGATGGCGGTCCACTCGCCGGCTTCCGGCGTGTTATCGGCACGGAAGCGGTGGAAGCGCCACAGCAAACTGGCTTCGCGGCGCGTGGCGATGGCCTTGCGGTAACGCAACTCGCGCCGCAATTCGTCGGAATCGCCCAAACCGCGCGTGACGGCGTCGGCCATGCGCGCGTACTCGGCGTCGAAATTGCCGCGACCGTCCACGTCCAGCAGGATGCCGCCATGGTTGCAGAAGGGCGCCGGATCGAACCATGGCAGCTGGTGCATGATGCAAAACGAGCGCGCCAGCGAGCGCGAAATGTCCAGCGACACCGCCATCTGGTCGTCGAAGCGGGTGGCGCTGACATTATTGCCGTGCCAGCGATAGCGGATCAGCTTGTGCGGAATGTTGGCGCACTTGCCGAGAATGGCCAACTGGCCGAACAGGAAATAATCCTCTGCCAGCGCCGGCACTTCCAGCCGCTGGTCTTCCGGCAGCACGCGCAACAGGTCGATGCCGTAACGGATGCCCATCTGCTTGACCGCGTCGAAGCGCAGCATGGCGGTCGGGTGGGCGATCGGATTACGGAACAGACTGGCGGCGGTGACGCGCGCCGAGCCCACCGGCATCAGCATCTCGCCCAGCAGCTTGCCACTAGCGTCAATGACGTCGGCCTGGCCGCCGATGGCGATGCAGTCCGGGTACTGGGCGAACGCTGCCAGCGCCAGCGCCATGCGGTCCGGGTAACAGATGTCATCGGCATCGTGGCGCATGACGAATTCGCAATCGGCGATATCGAGGCCGCAGTTCAGCAGACCGGACAGACCACGCGCTTCGGGAAAACTATGCACTTCCACGCGCGGATCACGTTGCTGGTATTCCTCGGCCATTTCACGGCTGCCGTCGGTCGAACCGTGATCCAGCACCAGCAGGCGCCAGTCCTGGAAAGTTTGCGCCAGAATGCTGTCGATGGATTCCGCCAGGAAGTCCTTGCCGTTTTTTACCGGCAGCAAAATATCAATCTTGGCCACTTTTTTACCCCTGATTAGTTAATTCTGATTCATCGCGGTGCGCGCTACGGAGGGCAGCCAGCGCATCGATCTGGTCCAGCACCGGGCCGGACGCGTCGGAAAACTTGCGGGCGAATAGCACCTCGCGTTTTTCGTTGGGCGAATTGTTTTCCTCGGCATCGAGGATCACATTCTGCCCGAACTGCGCCAGATAGCTGGCGTCGATGGTCTCCGGACTTTGCTTGCCAGGTCCCGGCACCCAATGCGTATAAGTCAAGCTGTGACTGATGGCGCTCCGGAAGCGGGAATTCCACAGCACGGCTTGAAAGAAGAACTCGTCCGAACAATCGACAAACTTGCAAAACCGGTACAGCGCCGGATACTGCGCCTGGTAGTCGAGTACATAACGTACCGCCTCGCCACTCAAACACCACCATTGCGAGCCGGTCACGGCCTCGCCGCCGCGCAACGCCTTTTGATAATTACGCACAGGCAGATTGCGGTTCATCCAGTGCTGCAGCGGCCAGCGGTAGCGGCCCAACGGCCCCACCTTGCGTATCCAGTAGTGCGTGATGCGCTCCAGCGTTTTACCAAACTGCAGATTTGGCAATGGATAGACCTCGATGAATTCGGTGCCACGATGGCGCTCCAGAAACGCCGCAATATACTCCGGCGTTTGCAATGGATAGCAGGCGCCGCTGAGCAGCACGAAATAGTCGGCATCGGGCCGTGCGGCCGCTGCCGAACGCATCAACTCCAGCGTGGCCTTGACCAGCGAAATGTCGCCCCAAAAGCAGCTCACCCGTGGTTCGCAAAACTGCACCGACGGCGACTCCAATTCCGCGAACGGCGCCAAGTCGACCTTCGCATCAATATGGATGTGAAACGATATACCCGGCGCCTGCAGCCGCTGCGTGAGCCGCTGCAAGTGCGTGGGGTTGTTATGCGCCAAGATCAGGTAGGCGATGCGCACGTTTCCGCCTCGGGGTTCGCTTCGGCCTTCACCAGTTGTACCAGATCGCTGTTCCCGGTCCATTCGTTGATGTAAGTAGAGTTCTTACCATAGCTGTTATCGATAACCGTATTTTTCTTATCCATCAGGCATGACAGGATATGCCCATGCAAGCGGTCAGTCACAATATGGTCATGGACAGAGAACAAGTCGATTGCCTTGTTTGAAAAACGCTGAGCCATCGGAACCCAGTACCACGGTCCGAGCCGCTTTTGCAGCACATCCCAGCGGTGAGCTCTGAATTTGCATTCGAGCCGCCATGCAAAGTCGATAAAGCGTTTTTCAGTCCCAATGACTTCCACCCAATCGGTGCGGGTGTCAAACCGCAGATCCTTGAGCGACTGAGGCACCTGCGGTGCTTCGACGTCGACACGCTCGATGCGCAGCACTCCGGTGCCGCTGCCGGTGCTGGCGATTGGATACAACTGGTGCGCCATATCGGGCACCAGGTAGACGTGATCGGAAAACAAGCGGGCAATACCCTGGGAAACCCTGTCGCGAATGAAGATATGCACATCCGGATGACGACGGAATATCGATGCGGAACGGTCGCGCTTCGCTTCGGACGAGAAAAAAATAGTTTGCGGCATCATCACGATGCGGTTGTTGGGAAAACGGGTAATAATGTCCTCCCGCAAATCATTGATATTCGTGTAGAGGTCGCCGAAATTGCCGCCGCCATGAAACACCAGAATGTCGCCCGGCTCGACCCACGACGGATCGAATCCCGAGGCGGTGGAGGTGGTCTTCGGCGACAGCCCCTTTTTCTTAAAGAACGCCAATGTTCCCTGCATGATCAGCAGATCACCGATGTTGTCATGCATCGGGATATCGGTGTAATGGAAGGGTTGGCCTTTCAGTAAGTCGTAAATGACGTCATGCGTCTTTTGCAACTCCAACATGATCGAACGATGGTCTTTCATGGATACTCCCAGTTATGCAGTTATTCATTTGGAACGCGTCAGCAGCTTGCGCACCATCGCGATATCTTGTTTGGTCGGCAGAAAGCCGGGCATCGGTTCCTTGAGCTTGGTCACACTCAGCACGATGGTCATGATCAGTCGCAGGCAGGCACCGCACAACATCAGCAACGCCAGATATACATAAGTATTTTCATGCGGCAGGAAGGGAATCGCGATCAGTACCGGCATGATGGACACAAACTGCCGTGCCAACACCAACCCAGGCTGTCCGGCAGCGTTGAATCGTTGTGCCAAGGTCCAGCTCGATCCGCCGATAACGCATTCGAACAGCAGAATGGCGAATGGGATGGTCATGTCTGCAAACGCCTTACCGTACACCAGGGTCAATGCCCAGGGAGCCACCGCAGCCCCGATCGCAGCCACCGTCATCAACGGCATAAACGTCATTCGGAACGCGTTGCGCACAGCTTGGCTCAACTGCTGTTCGTCCCGACCGGCGAAGCGGGAAAACAATGCCACCGAGACCGATTCCTGCACCGCGCCGATCAGGCGTGACGTAGTGAACGCCAGCGCGTAGTATCCGTACTCCTTGATGGTGCCGCGATTGAGCAGGAACAGTTTGTCGAAGTTGATCAGGAAAATACCGAGTAAGCCGATCCCTTGCTGGTGTAGGCCGTAACGCACTACCATCCACGTACGCACCGGCTCTTTGGGCTCCTCTTTGAGCGCCCAAATGCGGTTTTCGCGTGTCCACCACAGCCCGCATACCGTAAGGCCGATCAGGACCAACAGTTGCGCTATCATAACTTGTTCGAAAGTTACAACTTTGAACCACAGCAGCAACGGCAGCAGCAATAGCAAGTTTCCGAATACCTGAGCGAAGCGCAGGACGTTAAAAAAGTGCAAATTCGAATGCAGTTGCGTGAGCGAGAACAAATAGGTCTGGCTCGCTGTGAACGCGGCAAACGTGAGGATTAACCACCAGATCTGATGCAGTTCCATCGCATGGCTCAGCTGCAATCCTGCCGCCGAGAGGCCGGCCGCCAACGCGCTGACGCCGAGAATCGAAAAGATAAAAAGACGCAGGTAGGAAAAGCGCCGCGCCGCACCGAAGTGATAGACATAGCTGCTGGCCATGCCGCACTGCGCCACGCTGGCCGACAGGGTGCAGATCAGCAGGGCTGCCGACAGTAGGCCGCGCCCTTCAGGACCGAGAATCCGGGCATTGATCACCGATGAAATGAAACCCACCACGGTCATACCCATCGTGGTCATCAGGGTCTTGCCGAATGCTTTGGAGATGCTCGACATGGGCGGACTAGCAGCTATCATTGGTGCGCCTGCGGAGCGGCGGCCACCAGCGGATGCGAGCCGGGCTGGACGGTGTCGACCAACGTCCGCAAGAAACTTTCTTGCTGCTGGTACGCAACTGGCGCCTCGGCCGCATCGCGCACGATGACTGAGGCGCGCACCAGAATGCCGTCGGTGACCACGCCGTGCAGGCCGTCACGGAAGATCTTCAGCCGCTGGCCCATGCCACTGTTCGGATAAGCGTCGCCGACGCGGGTCCAATAGGTGACCGCTTCCGTGCGGCCGTTGCCCTCTGCCAGCATGTGCTTGCCGGGCACGGCGGCGCCGCTATGACCTACCGCCAGCATGGCGGGCGCCAAGGTCACCACTTTGTAGCCCTGCGCCGGGTAGCAGATTTCCGGCAGATGCAACTTGACGTCCTGGCGCTGTTCGCGCGCATACGCCAGCGCCAGCATCATTTGCGTGCCCTGCGGATTGATATAGGTGCGCGTAACGACTTCGTCATAGATCTGGTCGGTCAACGCGCCGCCCTCGTCGTTGGTGGCGAGTGTCGCCTGCGCCACCGAATCCGGCACCAGTTTCCACTCGCCGATCTGGGCCGGCACGGCCTTATCCAGCGCCAGCGCCGGCGGCGCCGATGTCATGTGCGGGGTCAACGCATGGGCGGCGGCGATGCTGACCAGCATGCCGGCCAGCACGGCTACAGCCGGCGCCAGCGGCACGTTGAACAGCCGCTGCCAAGTACCGGCCGGCACCGATGGCAGGCTCAAGGCGCTCTGCTCCGGATCGCGGCCGGCGCCGCGGCGCGCCACCAGCCAGCTCAGCGCGCTATCGACGCCGATGATCAGCAGCAAGGCCGAGAGGAACAGCACCAGCCCGGAAAAACTGTGCAGGAAACCCTGCCCGGCCGCGTCGCCCAGGTGGTAGGTGATCAGCGACAGGAACACGATGCGGATGGTGTTGGCGGTAAACGAAATCGGCACGATCAGCGACGCCAGCACGACGTTGCGCACCAGCGACGGGTGGCGCACCAGATTCATGTACAGCAGGCCCAGCGCTTCCAGCGTGAACAGCGAGTTCAGGCCGGCGCAGGCGTCGGCCACCAGCAACTGGTACTGGCCGATGGTGAGGATCACGCCGCTGCGGGCGATCGGATAGCCGGCCCAGTACAGCAAATGTTCGGTAGCGGCCGAGACAGCGATTTTCATCGGCAAGGTCAGCACGTCGACCACCGAGGCCGGCATCGGGATCATGAACAGCATGAAGAAAAACGCGAACCACAGGCGGCGCCAGGTACGCACGCCGAAGCCGGCGATCACCAGCCCGCTGAGCACCCAGATCAGCGAACCCACTTCCAGCACCAGCACGTTCTGCGAACGACCCAGCACATAACTCAACAGGCCGACCACTAGCACCAGCGCGCCGGCCAGCGGCTGCGGCGCGCGTTGCAACAGATCCTGCGCCATCAACTGGCTCAGGCGGAAATACAGAAATACCATGGCCACCACCATCACGATGGGGCCATGGGCATTGCGGTCCGAACTCCAGGCGCCGTGGAACAGGTCGATAAAGCTGGGGATGTAGACGGCCAGCAAACCGGCCAGCACCAGCAGCGCCGGCAGCGGCGCCACCCGCGGCGCGCTCACAGTAGAGTTCAGCATATGCATTCCGAATCAGTATTTGTTCAGCACGGTGCCGACCAGGTGGACCCGGGCTTCGGTCAGTTCGCCGACCAGATCGCGCACATTGCCGACATGGGTGACGTTCTGGCGCGTCACCACCAGCGCCGCGCCAGCGCGGCCGGCCACCATCTGCGCATCCGAACATTCAACGCTGGCCGGGGTGTCGATCAGGATCACGTCGTACTGCGGCGCCAGTTCGCGCAGCACCTGGCCCAGCGCCGGACGGCCCAGCAACTCGGACGGGTTAGGCGGTGGTGAACCGGCCGGCAGCACCGACAGGTCGACCAGGCCTGGCACGCGCTGCACGGCGTCGGCGGCAGGACGGCCGGACAGCCAGTTCGACAGGCCAGTGCGGTTTTCCAGGCCGAAAACGGTATGTTGACGCGGGTTGCGCAGGTCGGCGTCGATCAGCAGCGTGCGTTGACCTTGCTGCGAAAACACCACCGCCAGGTTGGCGGCCAGGAAGCTGCGACCGTCGCCGCGCTCGGCGCCGGTCACGGCCAGCACGCGGCGCTCGGCGTCGGTGTCGAACCAGCGCCACATCAGCTGGTTGCGCAGCGCGCGCAGCGACTCGACGCGGCTGGTGAACGGCTCGTAGGCCGCCACCACTTCAGCGCTGATCGCGCTTTCGCCGGGTAGCAGGTAAGGATAGTCGTACTGGCGCGACAGCGCGAGCTCGATGTCGGCCTCGGTCAGCACCCCCAGCGCCAGCGCGGCGTCGCCGAAGCGCAGATTCTTTTCGACCTGATAGCGCAGCACGCGTTCGGCGTCGGCCACCGACAGGCGGCCCTGCTTGATCAGGATGGCGCCGATCGAACGGTCGGGGACGGCCGGCGCGGGTTTGTCGCGCGCGTCCGTCACCGGGTAAGGTGAAACTGGAGAATTGGCATTCATGTGTGGTGCTCCGTCTATGTCAATGGGGCGAGAGGCGCAGGGCGGCTCAGGTCTGGGCAGTCAGCAAGGGTTTCTTGGCGCGCCGTGTCGGCTTGCCCGCCGGTTCGATCACGCCCAGCAGCGGGAGGCCGAAGGTTTCCGCCAGATGCGCGGCGGACCGCACCCGCTGGTCCAGCAGCTCCATCAGCAGAACCGCGCCGGCGCCGAGGATCAGGCCGACGATGATGGACAGCGCCACATTCAGGAGCAACCGTGGCGAGGATGGCGCGCCGGCCGGCGTGGCCAGCGACAGCACCGCGATGTCGGCCTGGTTGGACTTGCTTTCGAGCGAGGTCTGGTTGTAACGCTGGGTCGCCAGCTCGTAGGCGCGGCGGGCGTTTTCCACCTCGTTGGCCAGCACGGTGAACTCATCCCGCGCGGTGTTGAGCGCCATGACCTTTTGCTTTTGCGCCGCCAGCGCGCTGCGCAGCTCGTTTTCACGCTGCACGGCGATCTGGCCGCCGGTGGTCACGCTGGACGAGGCAATCGCGATTTGCTCGTTCAGGTTGCTGCGCAGCTTGTCGACCTCGGACTTGGCCGAGATGTATTGCGGGTGATTCGGCGCCAGGCGCTGGCTGGTATCGGCCAGTTTGGCTTCGGCCACCGCCAGGCTGGCCTTCAGGTTCTGGATCAGCGCGTTATTCTGCACATCCGGCGAGGTGCCGGCGTTGCCGGCCGCCTGGCGCGAACGCGATTGCGCGTCCATCGCCTGGCTTTGCGCCGCAACCAGCTGGCTCGACAGCTCGTTCAGGCGGTTGGTCTCGACATCAACGCGGTTGTCGGCGTTGAAGATGTCGTTGTCCTTCTGGTACTTCGACATGCGGCTTTGCGCCGTTTCGTACTGGTCACGCAGCAGCTTGATCTGGGTGTTGATGAAGCCCGACGCCTGCTGCGCAGGATCGGTTTTCAGCTGCACGCTGAACTGGATGTAGGCATTGGCGAACTCATTGGCAACCGCCGCCACGAAGGCCGGGTCGGCGCCCTTGAAGCTGATGGTCAGCACGCTGCTTTCGCGCGCCGGTTCAATGTCGAGCTTGTTAAGCAGCAGGTCGGCCAGCCAGTTGCGCAGGTCGGTACCTTTGCCGTCGGTGGCGTCGCGATATTGCTGCTGCACCGCCGGCAGTTCGGCCAGGTGCAGGTTGTCGACGACCTTCAGCGCCACGCTCTTGCTGTGAATGATGTCGCTCTGGGTGGCGATATAGCCGGGCAGCATTTGCGCCGGCAGCGAAACGCCGGTCACCGAATCGACGCCCTTGTTATTCAGGACGATCGAGGTGCTGGCCTTGTAGGTCTTGGGCAGCAGCAGGCTGACCACCACCGTGGCGACGACCGTCACAGCCAGCGTCAGCAGGACGATCTTGTAGCGCGCGCGCAGGGCGAGGAACAATTGAGTGAGATTCATGATGGACTTTCAAAAGAGATCTGCGGCTGGCTGTGCTCCACAACCAGCCAGGCTAACAGCGTGGCGCGGTACCGCTTAGAATAAACTTTCCTTTACGTACAACACATCGTCAGGCCGCACCAGATCATCGAACTTGGCTTCGAGGATCTGCAGCGTGCCGTTAGCGTCGCGGCGCTTGATGCGCAGGCCGCGTTCGGTGCCGCGCGGGGTCAGGCCGCCGCCGGCGGCCAGCGCCTGCAGCACCGTCATCGAACGCTCGATGCGGAACATGCCGGGACGCTGCACTTCACCGTAGATATAGAAGTGCGGCGCGCGCTCGACATACACCACATCGCCACCGCTCAGTTCGATATCGGTTTTCAGGCTACCGTCACGCACCATGCCGACGATGTCGATCGCATCCTTGCTGACGCCGGACGCGGTGTGGCGCACCAAGGTCACGAAGTCGCCGCCGTCCGGGCTGATGCCGCCGGCCAGGGCGAGCACATCAAGCAGGCTGCGGGCGCCATCAATCGGGAAACGGCCCGGGCGGTTGACCTGGCCCAGCACCGACACCTGCTGGCTCTGCATCAGCGTGACAATCATGTTGACTTGCGGGTCCTTGACGTAACCGCCCTTGACCAGCAGGCTGGCAATCTTCTTTTCCGCCGCCGCCGTCGGCATGCCGGCCACTTCCACCTGGCCGATCAGCGGATAGGTGATGAAACCGGTCGCGCTGACGCGGGTCTCGACGGTCAGGTCGGGATTGTTGTAGACCGAGACCTTGACCACATCGCCGGTGCCCAGCACCAGTTCGGCGGCCTGGGTGGCGCCAAAGGCGCACGCCAGCAGCGCTGCCATCATCCAGAATAAATATCGTTTCATAGTATGTGCTTTAGCTTAGTCTATCAATTGGGAAAGAATGCTTACTTCAGGCCGGCAACACCGCGCGCCGCCGCGTCGGCCGACGACGATGGCGCCGCTGCCGCCGGTGCGGACGCCGCTGGTGCTGGCGCCGGCGCTGCGGCCTTGTTCAGATAATCGATCTTGGCGGCGCTGCGCAGGCGGGTGATTTCCGCCTGAGCGGCTTCCTTGTTGTGGTTGGCCACCAGGAATTGTGCGATCTGCGGCGTGGCGGTCGCCAGGTCAACCGGCGCATCGCGCATGTCGGTGATGACGGTCAGCGTGCTGACCAGGTTCTCGCGCAGCAGGAACAGCTGCCCTTTCGGCAAGGCCAGCAGCTTGGCGCTCAGCGCCGGCGGCAGGTCGGTGCTGCTGCGCGTCAGCTGGGTGCGGTTGTACTGGACCTTGTGCCCATCCATCCACGCCGCCACTTCGTCCAACGACTTGGCGGTGTCGATGAACTGCTTGAGCGCCCCATCCACGCTGGCATTCGGGATCTGCAGCTGGCGCATTTCCAGCAGCTTGCGCTGGCTGAAGAACTCCGGGTGCTGGTCGAAGTAGGCCTTGATCTGGGCGTCGGTCGGCTTGACCGGCGCGCCGATGCGCGACTGCATATAGGCCTGGGCAATGATCAGCGCTTTGGCGCGCTCGACCGCCTGCACCACCTTGGGGTCGCGGTCCAGCTTGTCCTTGAGCGCCTGGTTGATCAGCAGTTGACGGTCGACCAGCGAAGTGATCACCTGCTGTTGCGCGGCCTGCTGTTGCGCGGCCGGCACGTTAGCCCGCTGCATTTCATCGGCGACCTGCAAGGCGGTGATTTCCTCACCATCGACGCTCACCAGCGCCTGGCCAGATTTGGCCTCTTTTTTGCCGCCACAGGCTGTCAGGCCAGCGGCAATCAGCAGCACGGCGGCGCCGGTGGCCCAGCGGCGTGCGCGGCGCGTTGGCGCGGAAGCCGGCAGGCCGGCGATTACGGTGTGATCCAAAATATCCCCTCAGTAAAAACATGGCCATAGCAGCCGGGCCTCGCCCATGCGCCGTCACATTATAAAGATGCACCCTGCTTAGTGGGCGTCTCGTTTCAATACTACCAACACTGTGCGCAAAATAATCACGAAATCCAGCAACAGCGACCAGTTGCGCAGGTAGTCGAGGTCGTACTCGATACGCGCTTCCATCTTGTCCAGCGTTTCGGTTTCGCCGCGCAGGCCGTTGACCTGGGCCCAGCCGGTGATGCCCGGCTTGACCTTGTGACGCAGCATATAACCCTTGATCAGCTTGCGGTACTGCTCGTTGTGCGCCACCGCGTGGGGGCGCGGGCCGACGATGCTCATGCGCCCTTGCAGCACGTTGATGAACTGCGGCAACTCGTCGAGCGAACTGCGGCGCAGGAAGGCGCCGACCCGGGTCACCCGCTGGTCACCCTTCTTGGCCTGCACCACCTTACCACCGTCCTCCATCACCGTCATCGAGCGGAACTTGTAGACAATGATTTCCTCGCCGTTCAGGCCGTAGCGCCGCTGGCGGAAGATGATCGGGCCGGGCGACGTCGCCTTGATCAGCAGCGCGATCACCAGCATGAGCGGGGTCAGCATGATCTGGATCAGCAGCGCCAGCACGATATCGCTGATGCGCTTGACCAGGCTATTGCTGCCGGTAAACGGAGACTCGCGGATGCCGATCACCGGCATGCCGCCCACCGTGTCGAAGCGCGCCTGCATCAGGTCGAAGACGTAGATGTCCGGCAAGAAATACACGGAGGCGGTGGTATCGGCCAGATCGTCCAGCAGCTTGCGGATGCGCGGCTGGGCCGAGATCGGCTGGCTGATGATGATCATATTGGTCTTGTGCTCGCGCACATAGGCCGCCAGTTCGCTCATCCGGCCCAGCATCGGCTGGCTCATGCCGTCCGGGCGGCGGTCGTCGCCGCGGTCGTCGAAGTAGCCGGCCACGCGCAGCGCCAAGCTGCGGTTGCGCGTGATGGTGTTGGCGAAGCGCACGCTGACATCATTGGCGCCGACGATCACCGCCGAGGCGCTGTCGCCGCCATGGTCCGCCACCGCGCCGATGCGGTGAGCCAGCAACTGCGCGCACAGCAGGGCCACAGGGGTCAGCGCAAACCACAGCAACACCACTGCGTGGTCATAACGCTCGTCCATCCCGCTCACCTGGCCGATGCCGACCAGCAGCAAGGCGGTGACGGCCCAGCCGACCAGGATGTCGCGCACGAACGCCGCCATCCGGCCGCCCCGCCATTTGTTATACGGGTCCAGGTGCTGGAACACCGCCGACGAAATGAAGAACGCCAGTATCATCAGGATCAGCGAGTAGCCGGTGTATTTGCCGCCGCACAGTGCGGTGCACACCAGCAGCATCCCCATGACGATCAGCGGATCGATCACGCGCTGTAAGACCGACACGAGGTGATTGTCGTTAACCGTCATGGCGCGCTCAGAATTTGACGCTGGCGCTGAAGCCAACGGTATTGGAACGATAAGTGGTCGTCTGCACCGCGACGCTGCCGTCACGGGTAAAGCGGCCCACGTTCAAGCCGAGTGTAACCTGGCGCAGCACAGCGTAATTTACGCCGAGTGTAGCGCTGCGCGTGCGATCGCTCGGGCTGAACGGATTGACGATGCCGGGCTGCGCATTGAAGGCGCGACGCTCGTTTTGCAGGTTCGCCTCCAGTTCGATCTTGGCGGTCGGCGTCCAGGTGACATTCAGGCTTTGGCCGGTCGCCATGGCGCCGTGCACGTACACGCCCTCGGCTGCAACAAATTCGCGCCACAGGCTGGCGCCAAATTGCACATGCGAAAGCGGCGCCCAGTTGGCCACCAGGCGGCCATGACCGCCACTGGAATCGCGGGCGTCGCCCAACACGTAATTACGGCGCACCCAGCCGCCAATAAACGTCACCTGGGAAATCGCGCTGTAGGCCCAAGACACATTCAGATTGGCCTCGTTGCTGACAAAGTTGTTGTCGTACACCGTACCGCCGCCGACAAAGGTGACTGGATAATCGCCTTTTATATGGCGGAACAGTAAGCCGACGCTGCTGCCGTTCTTGAGCAGGTAATCGGCGCCGGCGTCAGTGGTGGATTCGGTACGGTTGTTATATTGTTGCGAAGCGAGGTCGAAAGCGAACACTTCACGCTTGTAACCGGTATGCACTTGCCACTCTGGATGAAACTTCCAGTTGATATTGCCGTAGACGCTCTTATCCGTGCGCAAATTCAGCTCGGACGAGTGGAAATCGTTAAACGCACCCAGCGCTTCGGAATAGCTGGCGCCAACGTGGCCGGTCACATGACTGCCGACTAGCCAGGCCAGATCCAGCTTGCCGTCCTTGCCTGTATAGTCAAGTTCGTTAAAGTGGTCATAGTCGACCCGCGTGACGCGCGCGGTGCCGGTCAGCAACTGGCGGCCAATCGGTCGTTCCAGCGTGAACCCGGCTTGCGCTGTCTTGTAGGTGTCGGCAAAGTCGACCCCCGGATACTGATCTGCATCCTGGCGTAACAGATTACTGTCATGCTGGATCGAGACGCCGACGAAAGGCTGGATGGTATCGCTGATTTGCGCTGCTGCTGGCAAGGTGTACAGAGACCCGAGCAGCACACCCAGCAAAGTTTTTGCGGAGCCAGGCAGCTGTTTCATACCGCTGACACCGTTTTTTGAGGCACCTTAGTTGCGCTCGCACTAACCTGCAAGATACTTACCATTTATTTTTCTTCGCCTTGAGGGTGAATCAATCAACAACAACTAGTTCTAATAAGCAGGATGGTATCACCGCGATAATAAAACATCCACACGATATGTCATTGTTACAAAAAAATGGTAATTATTGTCAGTTTGTGTCGCCGGGCACCCTTTCCAACTGCTGCGACGCGGCCAGCCGTCGCCAGCTTAAATTATAATAGCGACAACCTTGACTGTCCATACCGCACCGCAGCATTTTCACCACACCGTTAACCGGCGCTACGCGCCTCGATTGCCGCCCAGCGCTCCAGCGCACGCAGCAATTCCGCCTCGATTTCCTCAATCCGCGCCTGCACGCGGCGTGCCTCCGCGGCGTTCTTTTTGTAGAAATCCGGGTCCGACAGCTGTAGCGTCAGCGCGGTCTGCTCGTTTTCCAACGTGGCGATTTGCTGTGGCAATTCGTCCAGTTCACGCTGCTCCTTGTAGCTGAGTTTCTTCTGTTTGGCCGGCGCAGCGACGTCGGCACTGGCCGATGGCGCGGCAGTGGCGGCGGCCTTGGCAGGTTTGGCCGATGCCTCGCTAACTGTGTCGCGCACACGCTCCCAGTCGCTGTAGCCGCCGACGAATTCGCGCCAGCGGCCCTCGCCTTCGGCCACGATGACCTGCGTCACCACATTGTCAAGGAAGGTGCGGTCGTGGCTGACCAGGAACACCGTCCCGGTGTACGTTTCCAGCAATTCCTCCAGCAATTCCAGCGTATCGATATCGAGGTCATTGGTCGGTTCATCGAGCACCAGGCAGTTCGATGGCTTGGCGAACAGGCGCGCCAGCAGCAGGCGGTTGCGCTCGCCACCGGACAGCGTCTTGACCGGCGACCGCGCGCGCTCCGGCGCGAACAGGAAATCGCTCAAGTAGCTCATCACATGCTTGCGCTGGCCGTTGACCTCAACCCAGTCGCTGCCGGGAGCGATGGTTTCCATCAGGTTGGCGTCCTCGTTAAGCTGGGTGCGCATCTGGTCGAAGTACGCCACCTGCAGCTTGGTGCCCAGCTTGGCGACGCCCTCGTCCGGCGCCAGTTCGCCCAAGATCATTTTCAGCAGCGTGGTTTTGCCGGCGCCGTTGGCGCCGATCAGGCCGACCTTGTCGCCGCGCAGAATGGTGCCGGTGAAGTCGCGCACGATGACGCGCTCGCCGAAGCGCTTGCTGACGTTTTCCAGTTCGGCGACGATCTTGCCGGAGCGTTCGCCAGTCGACACCTCCAACTTTACTTGCCCCTGCTGATCGCGGCGCGCGGCGCGCTGCAGACGCAGCGCCTCTAGGCGGCGCACACGGCCCTCGTCGCGCACGCGGCGTGCTTTGACACCCTTGCGTATCCAGATTTCTTCCTGCGCCAGCACCTTGTCGAACTTGGCGTTTTCCACTTCCTCATTTTCCAGCTGTTCGGCCTTGCGCACCTGGTAGGTGGTGAAGTTGCCCGGATACGACAGTAGACGGCCGCGATCGAGCTCGATGATGCGGGTGGCGACGTTGTCGAGGAAGGAGCGATCGTGGGTAATGAACAGCACGCTGCCCTTGAAGTCGCGCAGCAAGCCTTCCAGCCACTGGATCGAGGTGAAATCAAGGTGATTGGTCGGTTCATCGAGCAGCAGCACGTCCGGCGCGGCGACCAGCGCGCGCGCCAGCGCCACGCGCTTCTGCATACCGCCCGACAGCGTTTTCATCAGCATGTCGCCGGTCAGGTTCAGGCGGTCCAGCACGGTTTCGACCTTGTTGCCCAGGCTCCAGGCATCGGCGGCGTCGAGCTTGACTTGAATATCGTGCATGCGCTCCATGACCGCATCGTCATTGCCCTGACCAAACTGGCCGGTCAGTTCATCGTATTCTTTCAACAACGCCGGCAACTCGCCCAGACCGGACGCCACCGCGTCAAACACCGACATCTCCGGTTCGAACACCGGCTCCTGCTCGACATAAGTGATCTTGAGATTCTGCTGCATGACCAGCAAGCCGTCATCGAGCTTGAATTTGCCGGCGATGATTTTCAACAGCGACGACTTGCCGGTGCCGTTACGCCCGATCAAGCCAACGCGTTCGCCGGTTTCCAGTGAAAATTCCGCATGATCGAGCAACGGGACGTGTCCGAACGCAAGTTGCGCCGAAGAAAGGGAGATGACAGCCATAGTAGATAGAAGATGTTCGCCTCCCCGTCCGCAAGCGGTGCGATGGGAAACGATAAGATGAATAGAGCGAGCATTGTACCGTTCGCAACACGGCCGATGGCGATTTAAAGACAATCCGGCCGTTGCCACCGGCGGCGCGGTGCTGGTATCACCAACTGGAATCGAACCAGTATCCTTCCCTTAGGAGGGGAACGCACTATCCATTGTGCTATGGTGACGGCCCCAAATATTATACAGTTCGGCCATCAATCAGGGAAGTTGCACCCGTTTGGCAAAGCAATGCACAGACCCGCAGTTTAGTGCGGCTCAGTTAATGCTGCACAACAGCATATAATGATAATATAAAGTTATCGTTGTGCTTGTTAGCCAATGAACTCTCTCAATCATGCGCAACGAACTCAAACAAATGACGCAATCGCCAAAATTTACCGGTCAAACCGCTCAATCAACTAGGAAATCAGGATTTCAAACCGACATCAACGGGCTGCGCGGCGTTGCGGTAATGCTTGTGGTGTTGTATCACTTCAACCTCGGCGTGTTTAAGGGCGGCTTCATCGGCGTGGACATCTTCTTCGTCATTTCGGGCTATCTGATGACGAAGATACTCTGGGGTGCACTGGCCAACGACAGCTTCAGTTACATCGGCTTTGTTTACCGCCGCGCGATCCGCATCTGGCCCGCGCTTTTCGCGATGGTGCTCATGCTGCTCCTGCTGGGTGCGTTTTTGCTGCCGCCTGCGGATTTAAACAGTCTCGCCATCCAGTCGGCCCATGCGCTAGTCTTCAATTCGAACAATTTCTACGCGGCCCAACAGGGCTATTTTTCGTCGGCGATCGACAATCGCTGGCTGCTGCACACCTGGTCACTGGCGGTGGAATGGCAGTTCTACATGATCTACCCGGTGATCATGTTCCTTGCTTGGCAAGTTTTCGGTTCACGCCCGCAGCGTAACCTGTATTTATCTCTCCTGTTGCTGTGCATCGCCTTGGCGTCGTTTATCTACTGCCTGCGCATCGATAACGAAACCAGCTTCTTTTCAGTCATCGCGCGCTGTTGGCAGATGCTGGCCGGCGGCCTGGTTTTCATGCTGGCAAAAAACCGGCCGCTGCCACAGCAACACGGCCGCGCCTGCAGCTACCTTGGGATACTGGTCATTGTCTTCACCGTATTCCTGCTGAAATTTCTCGCGCTGGAAAGCCAATGGCCCGATGCGTACGCTTTGCTGCCGGTCTTGGGCGCCTGCCTGATCCTGTATTCAAGCTATGAGCATAGCTTAGTCTTGAGCAACAGATTGATGCAGAAACTCGGCGATGCATCCTATTCCATCTATCTGTGGCACTGGCCGATTGTCATCGCACTGACTATCACCAGCGTGCTGTACGAGCAACCGAAACTGGCCAAGATTGCCGGCGTGGCGTTGTCGCTGGTGCTCGGTTATATCTCCTACGCGCTGGTTGAACAGCTGCGCGCGATTAAGGTCGCGCCATTAGGCAAAGGCCTGGTTAGCTTGATAGCCGCCGGGGCGGTGTTGGTCGGCGTTTCCTTCATCATCGTTCAGAGCGGCGGCTTGATGTTCCGTGTGCCAGATCAGGAAAATCTGCTGCGACTGCAAGCGGCGGACGCCAGCATTACACTGGATCCCGCTTGTTCAAACACCGCATCAAATGACGCGGATATCTTCTGCTATATCAACAAGAACGCCCCTGGCGACAAAGTGCTCGTCATTGGCGACTCCCACGCTGGCCACTTGTACTCCTGGTTTCAATCGAATAGCCGAGTGAATACCACATTTTTCGTCAAACCAGGCTGTCCGATGATTATTGGGTTCGAGCGACCGGGAAAATATCACAACTGCCACGGCTATGCGGAAAAAGCATATCGACTGGCGACGTCCGGTGTGTACAAAACTGTGATTATTTCGCAAAACTGGACCGGCTATACCCGTGACTCCAGTGAACTTTGCCGATATACAGGCAACAGCTGTACCCCGATCACAGCCAGTAAAAATACGCTGCCGCCCGAACAACAAATGAAACAAACCCTGGAAGAAATTCTGGACAAGGGTGTGACAGTTGCGCTGGTGGACTCGACGCCATCGTTCACTGTGAACATTCCGCGCAAGCTATGGCGCGATCAATACTGGTTTGGCAAATCCACCGACACCTTGCCAGTTGGCGATTTCTTTGAAAAAAATAAAGGCTACGACCAACTTTTCTCGGACCTAAAACGTCACCCTAACTTCCACTTACTCTCTTTCCGACCGCAGATTTGCCAAGAAAAGCGTTGCAAGATTTACGATGAGGACTCTAAGATGGCAATCTTTAAAGACTACGATCACTTCAACCCGGAATGGATGCGGAAGAATGGTCAGATATTCCTCCCCTTTACCAGGCCGTAATAGGTTGCAACCTACCGACAAGCAAGGCGGTGCGGCACTGCTGTTGCTGGTGCTCGTACTCGGCGTGGGCGCCGCTGCCGCCTTGATCGGCGCCTTCCCGCGTCCATCAGAACAGGCTCGCGCCACGCATTCCGGCGTGTTGGTGGCGCGCGCGCGCGAGGCACTGGTCGGCTACCTGCTCGCGCATGGCCGGCTACCAAGGCCGGCGATATCCGCCGAAGACGGCCGCGAATCCCCTACCTCATGCGCCGATGCCGCCGCCTGCACCGGCATCCTGCCATGGGTCACGCTGGGTGTGGATGGCGCGGACGATTGGGGCAAACTGCTGCGCTACAGCGTCACGCCCGGCTATACCAATGCACCGGTAACGCCGTACCTGGTGCTGGCGGATAAAAAAGTGTGGACCCGCGATCAGGACGACAACATTCGCTACCGCGTGGGGCAGCCAGTCTGCGACCCGCTTGCGCGCTGTGCCGTGGCAGTGATCTTTTCAAGCGGCAAGCGCAACCTGGGCATCAGCGCACAAGGCGTGCAGCAGGCAAATGAGGCGTCGAACAATCTCGACGAGCAGAACAATGAACTGGCGACCGACAGCTTTGCCAGCCGCGCCGTGCAAACCAATCCCAATGCGCCGGGCGGTGAATTCGACGACCTGGTCACCTGGCTACCGGTAACCAAGGCGATCGAGGTGCTCAAGCTCATCTCAAAACGCTAGCCGCCTACAACACTGTCGTGACGGGAGCCGCCACCGCAGCCGGCTGCGGCCGTTGCGGCCGTAACAGCACCATTTTGCTCAAGCGCAAGCCGACACGTTCGAACACCAGGAAGAAGGCCCAGGCAAACAGACAGCACGCCACTACCGCCACCACCAGCCACAACAATTCCGTGACCACCGTGCGCTCGGTCAGCTTGTAGCCGATCCGGAATACCACGCCGGTGACGAAGTTGTGGGTCAGATACAGGCTGTAGGAAATCAAGCCCAGCCATTGCAACAACCGACCGCCCGACCAGCTCAGCAATTTGGCGTACTTACATCCGGCCAACAAGAACAAGCCGCTCGCCACGCCTAACGATTCGCTGACGGTCGGATGGAATAGCAGACCGACGGCGCCCAGTAAGACGATGCTGACCACGCACCACATGCGCTGCGCCTGGACGCGCGCCGGGTCCAGCGCATACCGGATCAGCACGCCCATGACGAACAGGTGCCAGTGATCCAGGAACAGGCCGTGCACCTCGAATGGTTGCCACGGCGTGGTCCACAGCATCGCCACGGCCACCGCGCCCAGCAGCACCCATTTGCGCGCATTCTCGACGCCGATGCGTTTGCCCCAACGGGCGGCAATCCACATCAGCAGCACAAAACTGAGATAAAACTGCATTTCCAGGCACAGGGTCCAGTACACGCCGTTGACCATCGGCTGCCCTGCAATGTCGATCAGGTAGGTGACGTGCAGCAGCAGATTTTCGAACGACGGCAGAGAGAACACTTTGCCCGGCACCACTTTCGCCGAAATGTAGGCGCCGGCAATGCCTAGCGCAATCGACGCCCAGTATGGCGGATCAAGACGCAGCGAGCGCCTCATCATGAAGCGTCCGGCGTAACCGCCAGTGACGTTGTCGGAATACATGCTGTGCGCGATCACGAAGCCGCTGATCACGAAGAAGATGGAAACGCCACTGGAACCTTGCTCAAACACTGTCAGCAAGAAGGCCGGCATCACCTGCTGCAACGCAGCAATATGCCCACCTTCCTTGGCATGGTAGAGCACAACCGCTAAACAAGCGAGGGCGCGCAATGCATCAATCACGGCAAAGCGCGGCAGACTCCGGCTAACGGTCATGGGAACGACTCCAGGTTAATATAAACACAATAGCGACGTGAACATTATAGCAAAGCCTCGTACTGGGTTGCGTTGCGGCGCAGCAGCGATGTGTAAAATCTTTCTTTAAAAAATCTTACAAATCTGAATTATTTCAGCTAGAATCTCTTCCATAAAAATTTACGTTTCACGGGTCTATCACAGTTAAAAGTCGACTACAGCTCCTATTGACTATGAGGAACTGATATGAAGACTGTTGCACTTACGCCTGGCCGCATAATATCCGGGCTCTACCTTACGCTGGCTGCGCTTGCGTTTACCAGCAACGGCGTCGCACAGGCGCAGACCAATTATGCCGCCACCACCGGTTTCGGCAACTACTATCAACTGTTTACGGCAGATTCACCATGGAATTCCCGACCAACTAATCCCACGCTCGGCACCTACCAGATCAAGAAACCGGTTTATAACCCGACCTGGGTACCTGTAGTCAGCGGCGGCGCCCTGTCCGTCGGTGTTTTCATGGCCAAAGCCAGCGATCCGGCGGTGACGATTTATGGCAAGACGGGCCAGACTGGCGTAGCCGATCCCGATAGTGGCGTCTATCGCAATATCACCCTGCCCCACTGGCCGGCCGGCGTAGTCCCAGCCACCGGAGGTGACGGTCACGCCGATATTATCGATGTCACCACCGGCATCCTGCACTCGTTCTACCAGTTGCGCGTCACCAATGGCCGCTGGACCGCCGCCATGTATTCCTGGACCCGTGTCGATGGCCGCGGCTTTGGCGATGCGGATCATTGGAGTCAGGGCGCGCGGGCGTCGGGCGTGGCGCCTGCCGCCGGTCTGATTCGCAAGCACGAGATCGACGATGGCGCGGCTTATTACAAGCACGCGCTGGCCATGTCATTGCCGAGCCAGAGCATGTCCAACGGCATCAGCAGCCCTAGCTATGTCTACCCGGCCACCGCCGCCGACAGCAACGCGGCGACGCACACCGGCATGATCCCGCTGGGCGCGAGGATGATGTTGCCGGCATCGTTCGACACCTCGAAACTGAGCACGCCAGCCTTGCGCAAGGTCGCCAACACATTGAAGATTTACGGCGCCTATGTGGTAGACACCAACTACGATACGGCGTTCGCGATCAATGTGGAAAACGGCGCCAACTTCAACCTGATGCCTACCGGCTGGGACGGCAATGTGGTGGCCGGACTGGAACTGATCCGCGCCGCCCTGCGCCAGGTGACGGCAGCACAGAGCTGGGTTGACGGCAATGGCAAGACCGTAGCAGCGCCTGCGCCCGCCAGCATCTTGTCCATGCGGGGCACCTGGGGCATTACCGGCGGCTACACGGCCGGACCGGGCAGCTTCCAGACCTGGCAGCAAGCCATTGTGTTCCCTACCACGGCCAACCGCATCAGCCAGACCACCTACACCAATATCAGCACGATCAGCTGGGCCAAGCCAATCGTCGGCGAGACGATGCGCTTCAAATCGGTTGCCACCGGCGGCGCCCGCATCCGGCTGCAGGTGAAAACCGGTAACGCAGTGGCTTTCGACAGCGGCTACCTGCAAAACGATACCGCTGCCACGTTCGCCTGGCCATCAACCTCGGCCGGCGCAATCAGCCTGGTGTTGATTGCCGAGAGCGGCGTCAATACGGCCTCCAGCGCCCGGGGGGTGTTGAGTACGGACTAGACGGCCCGGCCGTCACCGGGCGCGACGGCGGTGACTTCAATCTCCACCCGCGCCCGGTCCTCAATCAGCGCTGCCACCTGCACCGCCGTCATGGCGGGATAGTGAGCGCCGATGATCTCGCGATAGACGGCGCCGACTTCCTTGTAGGCCGCCACATATTCATTTTTATCGACCACGTACCACGTCATGCGCACGATATGCTCGGGACCGGCGCCGGCCTCCTTCAGCACGGCGACGATGTTGAGCAACGCCTGCCGCACCTGGCCGGCGAAATCGTCGGTGTGGAACACGCCCTCCGCGTCCCAGCCGATCATGCCGCTGACGCACACCAGGCGGCCGCTGGCGGCCACGCCGTTCGAATAGCCGCGCGGACGCGCCCAGCCTGGCGGTTGCAGTATCTCCATCATGCCTCCTTCAGCAATTCGCGCGCGATGATCAGTTGCTGCACTTCGGTCGCGCCTTCGTAGATGCGTAGTGCGCGGATTTCGCGGTACAGGGTTTCCACCGTCTGGCCGCTGACCACACCGAGACCGCCGAACATTTGCAGCGCGGCGTCGATCACCTGCTGGGCGGTTTCGGTGGCGTGCAGCTTGGCCATGGCGGCTTCCTTGGTCACCTTCTGGCCCTGGTCGCGCTGCCAGGCGGCGCGGTAGGTCAGCAAGGCCGAAGTGTCGATGCCGGTCGCCATCTCGGCCAACTTGGCCTGCGTCAGCTGGAAGTCCGCCAGCATCTGGCCGAACATCTGCCGCTGCGTGGCGCGTTGCAGCGCCTCGTCCAGCGCGCGGCGCGCAAAGCCCAACGCCGCAGCGGCCACCGAAGTGCGGAATACATCCAGCGTGGCCATCGCCACCTTGAAGCCCTGCCCTGCCTCGCCCAGCCGCTTGCCGGCGGGGACGCGGCAATCGGTGAACTGCAAGCGCGCCAGCGGGTGCGGGGCGATGACGTTGATGCGCTCCGCAATCGTCAGGCCCGGCGTATCGGCATCGACAATGAAGGCACTGATGCCGCGCGCGCCCGGCTGCTCGCCGGTGCGCGCAAACACCACATAGAAATCGGCAATGCCACCGTTCGAGATCCAGGTCTTTTCGCCATTGAGCACGTAGTGGTCACCGTCCAGCGTCGCTGCGCACTGCATGGCGGCGACGTCAGAACCGGCCTGCGGTTCGGACAGCGCAAACGCCGCAATCGCCTCGCCACGCGCCACGCGCGGCAGGTAGTCGGCGCGATTGGCTTCGCTGCCAAACAGGCTGATGGCGCCGGAACCCAGTCCCTGCATGGCAAACGCAAAATCCGCCAGGCCGTTATGGCGCGCCAGCGTTTCGCGGATCAGGCAAATGGCGCGCGTGTCGATGCTGTCGCTAACGCCGCCGTGTGCCGTGCCACCGATGGCGTGACGCAGCCAGCCGCCCTCGCCCAACTGGCGCACCAGGTCACGGCAGGCTGCATCGACATCCTCCGCATGTGCGCCGGCGATGTGCTGCGCGGCCCAGGCATCCAGCGCCTGCTCAAGCGCCGCGTGGCGCGGTTCCAGGAAAGGCCACGCCAGGTAGTTCTTGTCGCTCATCAGTCGCCCTCGAATTGCGGTTTTTGCTTGGCCACGAATGCGTGGTACGCGCGATGGAAATCGTTGGTGGCCATGCAGATGGCCTGCGCCTGCGCTTCCGCCTCGATGGCTTCGTCCACGCCCATATCCCATTCCTGATGCAGCATTTTCTTGGTCATGCCATGCGCGAAGGTGGGGCCGTCGGCCAAGCCTTGCGCGAAAGCGCGCGCCGCGTCCAGCAAGGCCTCCGGTTCCTGCACGCTGTTGAAGAAGCCCCAGCGCTCGGCCTCCGTGCCGGACATCGAACGGCCGGTGTACAGCAGCTCGGCCGCGCGGCCTTGCCCTATCACGCGCGGCAGCAGCGAGCACGCCCCCATGTCGGCGCCGGCCAGGCCAACGCGCGTGAACAAAAAGGCGGTCTTGCTGCGCGCCGTGCCGAGACGGATGTCCGACGCCAGCGCGAGGATGGCGCCAGCGCCGGCGCAGATCCCGTCCACTGCGGCGATGATCGGCTGCGGGCAGTGGCGCATGGCTTTCACCAGGTCGCCGGTCATGCGGGTGAAGGCCAGCATGCCGGGCATATCGAGCTTGGTCAGCGGGCCGATGATGTCGTGCACATCGCCGCCGGAGCAGAAATTGTCGCCGGCGCCGGTGAGTACCACGGCCTTGACATCATCGGCATAGGCCAGCGCGCGAAACAGGTCGCGCAGCTCTGCGTAGGATTCAAACGTCAGCGGATTTTTACGCTCGGGACGATTCAGCGTCAATGTCGCTACGCCGCCGCTGACTTCAAACTGGAAGTGGCTGGCCTGGTAGCCGGCCAGCGCGGTGCTGTTGCCGGGCAGCTGTTGCGGCTCGCCTGGGAGGTATTTCATGGCTCGGTCCTCAGCTTCTGCTTCATGTCCGACAGCAGGTCGATCAGCGTTGTCTTGTCGGCGCCGGAGACGTCTTGCAGCAGTTCGGCGATCCAGCCTTCATGCACCGCTGCCATGGTGGCGAAAGCCTTGCGGCCGGCCGGCGTGAGCTTGACGCTGTAGGCGCGGCCGTCCTTGGGATCGGGCACGCGCACCACCAGCTTTTCCTGCTCCAGCTGGTCGGTGATGCCGGTGACGTTACCGCCCGTGACCATCATACGCTTCGACAGTTCGCCCATGCGCAAGCCTTGCGGGTAGCGCTCCAGCTGCGCCATCAGGTCGAAACGCGGCAGCGTGATGCCGAAGGTCGCGCGCAGGCGGCTGCGGATTTCATTCTCGATCTTGACTGTGCACGACAACATGCGCAGCCAAAGTTTGAGCGACTGGTGATGGTCACTCGTCAATCGGCTGGCGAGGTCCAGCTGTTCTTCATCTTCCATGATTTCTTTCCAATTGTTGTTTGCCCGCCAGGTATTGCTTAGGCCATGCGATTGTTTTGTAGCCGATGCGCGCCGCTTCCGTCAGCGTCCATGCCGGATTGGCGAGGTGTGGACGGCCCACCGCGCACAAGTCGGCGCGGCCGGCTGCGATGATGCTGTTGGCATGATCGGCTTCGTATATTGATCCGACGGCGATGGCGCCGATGCCGGCCTCATTGCGGATGCGGTCCGCGAACGGGGTTTGGAACATGCGGCCATATACCGGTTTTTCTTGTTTGCTCACCTGGCCGGAGGAGCAGTCGATCATGTCCGCGCCAGCTGCCTTGAACAGGCGCGCGATCTGCACTGCGTCGTCGGGCGTAATGCCGCCTTCTACCCAGTCGTGGGCGGAGATGCGCACGCTCATCGGCTTATGCTGCGGCCATACGGCGCGCATCGCCGTGAATACGCGCAGCGGATAGCGGCAGCGGTTTTCCAGACTGCCGCCGTAGTAGTCGTCGCGCTGGTTGGTCAGTGGCGAGATGAAGGAGGACAGCAGGTAGCCGTGCGCGCAGTGCAGTTCCAGCCAGTCGAAGCCTGCTTCGTCGGCGGCCAGCGTGGCGCGCACGAAGTCGGCCAGGATGCGGTCCATGTCTTCCGTCGTCATCTCGTGGGCGGTTTGCGATATGCCTTGCAGGTATTGCTGCGGCGAGGCCGATACCAGCGGCCAGTTATCCTTGTCGAGGGGCTGGTCGATGCCGTCCCACATGGCGCGCGTGGAGCCTTTGGCGCCGGCGTGGCCCAGTTGCACGGCAATCGCGACATCGGTTTGCTGGTGGACGAAATCGACGATGCGCTTCCAGGCTTGCGTGTGTTCGGGCGTGTACAGGCCGGGGCAGTATGGCGTGATGCGGGCGTCGGCGGAGACGCAGGTCATTTCGGCAAACACCAGCGCCGCGCCGCCCAGCGCCCGAGCGCCGAGGTGGGCGAGATGGTAGTCGCCGACCTCGCCGTCTATCGCACTGTATTGCGCCATCGGTGAGACCAAGATGCGATTTTTTAGTGTGAGGCCGCGGACTTTGTAGGGCGTGAACATCGGCGGTGCAGCCGATGGGATGGCGCCGGCAACGGCTGACGGCCGAGCGACGGCAGCGCTGGGCGCAGCCCCGGGCGGCGTCTGCCCGGCCTGCGCGGCGGCGCGTTGCGCGAACCAGCGTTCGTAGTCGTCCACGTAGGCGGCGTCGCGCAGACGCAGGTTTTCGTGCGACAGGCGCTGGCTGCGCGTCAGCATCGAGTACGCAAACTGCGGCGCTTCCATCGCTGTGTAGCGATCCACGTTCTCGAACCACTCCATCGAATTGCGGGCGGCGTTTTGCAGCTTGAGCACCTCCACCGCGCGCAATTTCTCATACGCCGCCAGCGCAGACGCCATATCCGCCTGCAAGGCAAAACAGCGCGCCAGTTCGATCGCGTCTTCCAGCGCCAGCTTGGTGCCGGAGCCGATCGAATAATGTGCCGTGTGCGCAGCGTCGCCCATCAACACCACCGGCACCGCGCCATTCCAGTGCACCCAGCGCCCGCAGACGATGCGCGGGAATTTGATCCACATCGCCGAGCCGCGCAAATGCGCCGCATTCGTCATCAACTTGTGGCCATCCAGCTGGTCGGCAAATAGGCGTTCGCAGAACGCGATGGACTCTTCCTGGCTTAATTCCGCGAGGCCGGATGCGCGCCACACCGTCTCCGGCGTTTCAATGATGAAGGTCGACGTGTCCGCATCGTACTGGTAGATATGCGCCTGGAACCAGCCATGCTCCGTCTGTTTAAACGCAAAGGTGAAGGCGTCGAACTTCTTGCGCGTGCCCATCCACACAAAGCGGCAATGACGCTGCTCGATCTGCGGCTGGAAGCTCTCCATATGCCGCGTGCGAATCCGGCTATTCAAACCATCGGAAGCGATGATCAGATCCGCGTTGTATTGCTGCTCGTCGGTCACCTCGGTTTCAAACACCAGCGACACACCCAATTCCTCGCAGCGATGCTGCAGGATATTGAGCAAATGTTTGCGGCCGATACCGCAGAAGCCATGCCCGCCCGATGTCACCTTCTCGCCCTTGAAGAAGACATCGATATCATCCCAATGATTGAACGACGCTTCAATGGCTTGCGCAGTCGGCGCGTCCGCTTCGGCCAGATTGCCCAGCGTCTGGTCTGAAAACACCACGCCCCAGCCGAACGTATCGTAGGGACGATTGCGCTCCACCACCGTGATCTGGTGAGATGGATTCTGCTTCTTCATCAGCAGCGCGAAGTACAGGCCTGCCGGGCCGCCACCTATACACAATATGTTCATGAGATTCCACGCAGTTTGAAGCGTTGCAGCTTGCCGGTTTCAGTGCGCGGCAAGGAATTGAGGAACTGGACCGAGCGCGGATACTTGTACGGTGCGATCTGCTCCTTGACGAATTCCTGCAACTGCGCCGCCAACGCCGGCGATTCCACATGGCCGGCACGCAGCACCACGTGCGCTTCGACGATCTGCCCGCGCTCCTGGTCCGCCTTGCCGATCACGCAGCACTCCGCCACGGCGGGATGGCGCAACAATATCTCCTCCACTTCCGGCCCGGCGATGTTGTAGCCGGCCGAAATGATCATGTCATCGGTCCGGGAGCGGTAGTAGAAGTAGCCGTCGGCGTCCATCTCGTAAGCGTCGCCGGTCAGGTTCCAGCCATTCAGCACATAGTCGCGCTGCCGTTCGTCGGCCAGGTAGCGGCAGCCGGTCGGGCCTTTCACCGCCAGCCGGCCGATCACGCCCGCTCCCACCGGATTGCCCTGCAAGTCCAGAATGCAGGCCTGATAGCCCGGCACCGGTTTGCCGGTGGCGCCGGGCCGTATCTGGTCGCCCGAGGCGGAGATGAAAATGTGCAGCAGTTCCGTCGCGCCGATGCCGTCGATCATATTCAAGCCCGTGGCCTGCCGCCAGCTTTCGCGCGTGGCCAGCGGCAGTGCCTCGCCGGCCGACACGCTTTTCTGCAAACTGGCGAGATCGAACTGCGGCGCCAGCGCCGCCATCTGCCGATAAAAAGTGGGAGCAGTAAAACACACGGTTGCGCGATACGTCTCTATTGCTTTCAGCAGAGTTTCCGGCGTCAGCTTCTCCAGCAGCACCGCCGTGGCGCCAACCCGCAACGGGAACAGCAGCAGGCCGCCAAGCCCGAAGGTAAAGGCCAACGGCGGGGTGCCGATGAAGATATCGCTACGCTGCGAGTGCAGCACCGAGCGCGGGAAGCAGTCGCAGATGACCATCACGTCGCGATGGAAGTGCATCGTACCCTTGGGGATGCCGGTGGTGCCGGAGGTGAAGCTGATCAGGCAGACATCGTCGGCCGCCGTGTCGACCGCATCAAATTGCGCCGGTTGCGTTGCCGTCAATGCTTCCAGCGCCGCTGTGCCTGCGCCGCCGAACCACAGCGTCTTCGCGCGCGCTTCAACCGGCAGGTCGGCCGCCTCAAGCTCTGCGCGCAAGCTCTCGGCGCACAGCACGGCGTTGACCTGCGCCTTGTTGGCGATGGCGCCCAGTTCGCGCGCGCGCAGCAGCGGCATGGTCGGCACGGCAATCAGGCCCGCTTTCAGCACCGCCAACAGGCAGGCAGCCATCAACGGACAATTCGCGCCCCGTAGCAGCACGCGGTTGCCCGCCTCCAGCTGCATCGGGCCTCGCAGCACATGGGCGATGCGGTCAACCTGGTGCTGCAACTGGGCGTAACTCCACGCTTCCTGCGCGCCGCGAATGGCGATGCGTTCCGGATGCGCGCGCGCGCCTTCATCTACCAACATCGCCACGCAATTGAGGCGTGGCGGATACTGTAACTCCGGGAGGTCGAAACGTAATTCCGGCCACAGCTCGCGCGGCGGCAAATGGTCGCGGGCGAAATGGTCGGTGTAGGCGCTGGCTGCGGGAGGTTGATTCATGATCGCCTTGAAGTTGGAAGTCGACAGGTATCCACTGCAACGCAGATACTTTAAACTTAAACTATCTCAACATCAAGTGTTAAATTATCAGCTGGCTTCCTGGCGCACCAGGCCGGCCTGGTGGATTACGGCGCGCACCACGTCCGACAACACCGCCTGCACCTCTTCGTTGGACAGGCGCTCCGCCGTAAAACTCTTCAGCGCTGCGGCCGCGCCGTGCAGGCCAAGCGTAACGCAGCCGGCATGCAGGCGGTCGAGGCGAACCTTGGCGTCCTGCTGATCGCCCTTGGCCAGCGCCACTTCGAGATCGGTAGCAGCAGCCGTCAACTGGTTCTGGAAACCGGTGAGATACACAATCAGGCGTTCGCCATTGATGCCCAGCCGGCGCAAGGTATCGGCCGGCGTTTCGGCCAGGTGTTCGTAGCCGCTGGCCGCCTGGTCGAGAAACCCCACCAGGTGCACCCGTACCTGCTCCGCCTGGAATGGCTTGACGATGTAACCGGCGGCGCCAGCGCGCGTGGCTTCCAGCACGGTTTCCTTGTCGTTGGCCGATGTGACCAGCACGAACGGCATGCTGTTCAACTCAGCATGTCCCTTCACCCGCTGTAGCAACTCAATACCCGACAGGCGCGGCATGCGCAGGTCGCAGAAGCAGATGGCTGGACGCAGGCCGTCCTCCAACTGCTGCCATGCATCGGCACCGTCCTCCGCTTCAACGATATCGAAACTGCCGCAGCTATCGATCAGGTGCATCAGCACCATGCGTGAGACGACATCATCGTCAACTACCAGAACTTTCATGTGGCTCCTCGGGTGGTTTGTGATGATATTACATCAATAATCGTCAATAAGCTTGAAGATACGCTCTATAGCGTGCCAGCCGCCCGCGCCTGCTCCAGCAGGCGGCGCAGATGCGGCATGGCCGACTCCACCTGCTCCCAGTTGCCATGGTCCGCCTCCAGTTCCAGATCGCCGCACAGCGCTTGCAGTTCCTGCTCTTCCAGGTAGCCGGCGCTGCCCTTCATGCCATGCAGCAGACGGCTGGC
This sequence comes from Duganella dendranthematis, assembly GCF_012849375.1. Lineage (NCBI taxonomy): Bacteria > Pseudomonadati > Pseudomonadota > Betaproteobacteria > Burkholderiales > Oxalobacteraceae > Duganella > Duganella dendranthematis. The sequence continues at coordinate 4,225,721 of NZ_CP051684.1, read as the reverse complement.
AGTCTCACTGTCGCGCTGCGTCAGCGCTTGCTCCAGGTCCGCCAGCCGCAGCGGCGCGTCCTGATTGAAGACGCTGCGCAGCCGGGCTTTTAGATCGCTAGCGCCACCGCTGTGCTGCGCCACGCGCGAGGTCTCCAGCGAGGCCGGGGCCACGCCAAACATCGCATCCAGCTCCGGCGTGCCGGCGGCCGGATGCAAAGGACGGCGCGGCTGCATGCGCGGCAGCTGGAAGCCGCGCTGTAACTGGCGTTCAATCGCGCGGCTTAACTGGAAGTGCAGTTTGTCCTCGTCGATCGGTTTGGTGAGGAAGTCGTCCATGCCGGAGGCCAGGTAGCGGCTGCGGTCTTCCTCACTGGCGTTGGCGGTCAGCGCGATGATCATCAGTTCCTGGTCGCGCACCGGCGCGGTATCCGGGCCGCCGGAGCGGATCAGGCGTGTAGCGCTGGCGCCATCCATCTCCGGCATGCGGCCGTCCATCAGGATCAAATCGTAGCGCGTCAGCGAACAGGCCTTGACCGCCAGCGCGCCGTTGGCGGCGATGTCCACCTTGTGGCCCAGGTCTTCCAGCATCATGCGGATGATGATCTGGTTGGTCGGGAAGTCTTCCGCGCACAGCACTTTCAGTTGATGGCTATGCGGCTCGCGCGGCACATGCGGCACCACCGGCGGCGCCACGCCGTTCGGCAGCGGCAGCTCGAACATAAAGGTGCTTCCCTGCCCCGGCGTGCTGACGGCGTTGATGCTGCCGCCCATCAGTTCCACCAGTTGGCGGCAGATCGCCAGCCCAAGGCCGGTACCGCCGTAGCGGCGCGTGGTGGAGGCGTCGGCCTGCTCGAACTGCTGGAACAGGCGCGGGATCGCATCGGCCTCGATGCCAATGCCGGTGTCGGAGACACTGAAGCGGATGCGGTTATCCGTGCCATCATCGGGCACACGCTCGACGTGCATCGCCACCATGCCTTGCTGTGTAAATTTGAAGGCGTTGCCGACCAGGTTGACCAGCACCTGCCGCAAGCGCGTCGGATCGCCGACCACAAACTGCGGCAGGCTATCGCCGAACTCCAGGCGGAAGCCGACGCTGTGCGCGGCCGCCTGCTCTTCAAACAGGCTGACCACATTTTCCACCGCCGACGACAGCGAAAAATCGATGTTCTCGATGGTCAGCTTGCCCGCTTCGATTTTGGAGAAGTCCAGCAGGTCGTTGATGATGGACAGCAGCGACTGCGCATTGGCCTGGCCACGCAGGATCTGCTCGCGCGTGCCGGCGGCCAGGCTGACGTCGCGCAGTGCGAAGCCCAGCATGCCGATCACGCCGGCCAGCGGCGTGCGCATCTCGTGGCTCATATTGGCCAGGAATTCGGACTTCTGGCGGGTGGCGTCTTCCGCCTTCTGTTTGGCGTAGCGCAGGCGTTCCTCGTTGTCCTGCAAGGCCCGGTTGGCCAGCGCCAGCTCTTCGGTATGCAGCCGCACCTGGCGCTCCTGCGCCATCAGCTGGTCGCGCGTGTGGCGCAGCGTTTGCAGCGTCTCTTCCAGCTGCTGGTAGGCGCGCGCGTTCTCCAGGCCGGCGGCGGCGTGCGACGCCAGCGTTTGCAGCATGTCCATGTGGACGCGGTGATAGCTGTTGCGCTCCGTGCTTTGCACGCTGAGCAGCCCCACCACCTTGTCGCCAACGATCAGCGGCGCGTACATCATCGAATGCGCGGGTGCGGCTGGTTCGCCGTCTTCGCGCACGCATGGGGTCAACGTCGCCAGGCCCGATTCGTCCATGTAGTCGCGGTACTCGCTCTGGAAGTCGTTGATCAGGATCGGCTTGCGGTGACTCAGGCACCACACCGCCAGCTGGTTGGGCTGGTCCAGCCGGCGCTGGTACGGATAGGTGCGCACGCCGCCTTCGATCGCGAACGGGAAGTCGATTACGCCGTCTGCCTCGCGCACGAAGCCGATGCCGAAGATCGGTGCATGCATCAGGTGATTGACGTGGCGGTACAGCGTCTGCATGGTGGTTTCCATGTCGAGCGAGGCGCTCATCTCGCGTCCCAGTTCGCTCAGCACCGAAATATTGCGGTGAGCCTGCTCCACTTCTTCCTTCTGAAGCTCGGTATCGATGCGGCGCTGCTCGGCCTCGGCGCGCTGCGCTTCCGCTTCCACCCTGCGGCGTTCCAGTTCGTGCTTCTGCTGTTGCAGCTGCTGGTTCTTGTGCTCCACTTCCGCCGTACGCGATCCCACCAGGTGCTCCAGCCGCAGTTGCTGATGGCGCAGGCTGCGCACGCGCGCATGGTAGACGGCATACGCCCCGCCCAACCCCACCCACACCAGCAGCGTGCGGAACCACCAGGTCTTCCAGAACGGCGGACGGATGGTGATCTCCAGCGTGGCCGCGTTGTCGTTCCAGATGCCGTCCTTGTTGGCGGCCTTGACGCGGAACAGGTACTTGCCGGGGTCCAGATTGGTGTAGGTGGCGAAGCGCTTGGTGGAGTCGGTGACCACCCAGTCCTCGTCAAAGCCTTGCAGCTGATAGGCGAAGCGGTTGCGCTGCGGCGCCGCGTAGTGCAGTGCCGCGAACTCCAGCGAGAACACCGAATCGGATTCCGGCAGCGTGACGGCGCTGGTGTGTTCAATCGCGGTCTTCAGTACGTCCGGATGGTCGCCCTGCCCTGGCTTGATCGACTTGTTAAAAATCTGGAAGTCGGTAATCGCCACCGTCGGCGCCACGCTGTTCTCGCGCACGTCGGTCGGCGAGAATGCGGTGATGCCATTGAAGCCGCCGAAGTATAGCGTGCCGTCCGGCGTGCGCAAGGCGGCGCCGTCGAAGTAGGCGCCTTCGATGGTGCCATCGGCGCCGCTGTAGTTGCGCACCAGGCCCGTTTCGACGTTGAGGCGCGACAGGCCGCTGTTGGTGCTCATCCACAGGTTGCCCGCTTCATCGGGCAGGATCGACGCGATGGCGTCGTCGGCGATGCCGTCCTGGCGCAGGTAGCGGCGGAATCGTATGCCGCCGTCGGCCGTCACCTCCATCCGGTTCAGTCCTGCCGCCGTGCCGACCCAGATGGTGCCACGCGGGTCTTCGTACAGGAAGTGCACCTCGTCGTGACTGAGGCTATACGGGTCGGTGGCATCGCGGCGGAAGTGGCGGAAGGCGCCGGTTTTGCGGTCGAGCAGATCGAGGCCGTTGAAGGTGCCGACCCACAGCTGGCCCTTGCGGTCCTCCAGGATCGGCCGCACCACGTTGTCCGACAGGCTGCTGCTGTCGGCCGGATCGTGGCGGTAGGTGCGCACTTCCAGCGTTTGCGGGTCGAGCCGGTGCAAGCCGCCGCGCGAGGCAATCCACAACATGCCGCTGCGGTCCTGGACGATGTTGCGGATGGTGTCGCTGGAGGGATCGCCGCGTACGAAGGAGACGGCGCGGATCGAGCCGGTGGTCAGATTGAGGTGGTTGATGCCAGCCGGACCGCCCAGCCACAGGTTGCCGTTCTTCTCTCGCCACAGCGCGGTGACTTGGTCATCGCTGATGCTGTTGGCGCGCTTGGGATCGTGGCGCCATACCTTGCTCTCACCGCTCACCGGGTCATACAGATTCAGGCCGCCGCTGCTGCCCAGCCATAGCTTGCCGTGTCCGTCGGACAGAATGGCGCGCACCTTGTTGTCCGACAGGGAGTTGGGCTGCTCCGCCTGGCGCACGATGCGCGCGAAACCGCCGCTGCCCATGTCGACCCGGCTGACGCCATCGTTCCACGTACCGACCCACAAGGTGCCTACGCGGTCGCGGAACAGCGCCGAAATCTGGTTGTCCGCCACGCTGTGCGGATCACCGACCTGGTGACGGTACGGCACCATGCGCTCCTCTGCCGGCAGCCAGCGGAACAGACCATCGGCCAGTGAGCCTATCCACAAATTGGCCTCGGCATCCTGGTACAGCGAGGTGACGCTGACGCCCACATGCAGTCCCTCGCGCGCGCCGAGTCGGCGGCGTTGCGGTTCGGCGGCCAGCAATCGCCATTGTTCCAGCCCGCCCTGCGTGCCAACCCACAGCGTCTGCGCGTTGTCTACCTGGAGCGCCGTCACCGAGTTGAATTTGCTGTCGCTACTGGCGTCTACGTCGTAATGCTGGAAGCGCGTGGCGCTGGGCGCCAGCATGTCCAGGCCCGAAGCGGTACCCACCCACAGGCGGCCGGCGTTGTCGCGCGCCAGCGCCGCCACATGGTCGTTGGACAGGCTGCCGGCATCGGCCGGATCGTGGTGCCAACTGGTGAAGCGCTTGGTAATCGGGTCGAAGTGATGCAGGCCGTCGGCGCTGGCCACCCACAGGCCGCCGGCGCCATCGTCGGCAATCGCCCGCACGTGACGGTTGCCGTTACCGCGCTGCGGCGATTCGCGCGGCAGGAAGTGCGTAAATGTGCGGGTAGCGGAATCGTAGCGATCCAGCCCGCCGTCGGTGCCGATCCACAGCTGGCCGGTCGGATCGAGGTGCAGCACGCGCACCCAGTTGTCGACCAGGCTGCGCGGATCGGCGATGGCGCTCTTGTAGGTGATGGTGCGATAGCCGTCGAAGCGCGTCAGGCCTGCCTGCGTGCCGAGCCACATGAAGCCTTGCCGGTCCTGGGCGATGGCCAGCACGGTTTCCTGCGCCAGGCCATGCTCCACGCTGAGCTGCTCGAAACGCAAGGTGCGCGGCGGCGCGCCGGCCCATGCCGTGGCTTCCCACAGCATCAAGGCCGGCAGCAGCAGGCAGCAGCAAAGGCGTTTAAAACTCGACATGCAATCAGGATTCGAAGAAGGCCAGCACGTCGCTCTTGCGCGCAAAGGTGTCGCGCTGGCCGAGGCGTATCAACTCACAGGTGTAGGTGGACTCAAACAGCAGGTAGGACGCCAGCGCCGCGCCACGCGCTTCGGTGGCGCCGATGCTGGACAACATAGTGCGAATCGGCGCCGGCAGGCTGCCGATGTGGCGCGTGGCGATATCGTCCAGTCGTTCGGACGGCGCGATCACCAGCAGCTTGACTGGTTTAAGTGGGGTCTTTTCCAGCAGCTCGGGCGGCAGCATCGCCAGGGTTTTGTTGATGCGTTCCAGCCGCTCGATATCGACCGCCAGGCCGTCGAGGAAGATCGACGACATGGCGTGGCCGGCGATCTGCGCCAGGCTCGGATAGCGGGCGGCGTTCTTTTCGGCGGCGCTGCGCGCCGGTTCGGTCAGGCGGCCGGCGCCCACCACCAGCACCTTGCTGGCGCCGAGGTGGATGGCCGGCGAGATCGGCGCCAGCTGGCGCATCGAACCGTCGCCGCAGTATTCGCGGTGGCCGCCCATGTACAGCGGCGTGGCCGGGAAGATGAACGGGATCGCCGACGACGCCAGCAAGTGCTCGACGCCGATCTGGTCCTGCAAGGCCACGCGCTGCATGCGCACCCACGGCGCGATGTCGGCGGCGGTCTGGTAAAAGGTCAGGTGATTGCCGGCGGTGTAGGACGAGGCGGTGACGGCCAGCGCGTGCAGCAGGCCTTCGGACAGCACGCTGTCGAGACGCGGCAGGTCGAGCATGCGGTGCAGCAGGCCGACCAGCGGCGTGTTGTCCAGCAGGGAGGCCGGCGGCGCGGCGCGCCATTTGCGCAGCAGCCAGCCGAACGACAGCAGCGACAACCAGCGAGCGCCGGAACGGATCACGCCCAGCGAATCGGCGCGGTACACCTGTTCGACTTCGATATGCTGCCAAACGTCGAGCAGCTTTTGCACGCCTTCGCCGAAGTTATCGGCCCGACAAGCCAAGGCAGTGGCGTTGATGGCGCCTGCCGAGGTGCCGCAGATGATATCAAAAGGATTACGGGCCGGAGGCCAGCCCTCTTCCCATAAAATTTCTGAAATCGCTTGCAGCACGCCGACCTGGTAGGCGGCCCGCGCGCCGCCGCCGGAAAGGATCAAGCCTGTTTTCTTTTGTAGTCCCATCTTGCAAGGTTATCAGGGTCTACGCGGTTTTCATAGCTGCACGGTAAACAGCGGGTCACGGTAGGTGGCAAAGGTTTGCCAGCCCGGCAACGGGCGGCGCGACTTGATCAGCGCATGGGCGCCGCTGCGACGGGCGGCGGCGCCGTCGCGTTGCGGACGGTCGCCAATCATCACCGTGGACGCGGGGGCGGCGCCGGCCAGCGCCATCGCCAGCTGCAAGCCGCGTGGGTGGGGTTTGAGGACGCCGACGTCGCCGGCGCAGATGATGATGTCGGCCCTCAGTCCGGTGGCTTGCAATTTGGCTTGCGCCGGGTAGTCGGATAGGATGGCGATGCGCTTGCCGCGTGCGCGCAGGCGCTGGAACAGCTCCGGCAGGCCGTCGTAGCGGCAGGCGGCGATATGGCGCAGGGGGCGTTGTTCCAGCCATTCAGTGGCCAGCGCCGCCACGGTAGCCGGCGGCAGTCCGCAACGGTCGGCCGTTTGCGTCAGCAGCACCTGTTCAAAGTCATGGACTTCGTCATCGGCCAGCTGTTCCCGCAGTCGGCGGTAGGCGGCCAGCAGGCGTGGTGCGCGCAGGCTGCGGCTGCGCAGCGCGTGCAGCAGCAGCTCGCACGCCATCTTCAGGCGCAGGCGCCGCTGGTTGTACAGCGTGCCGTCAACGTCGAATACCGCCAGGGTGACCGCGTTCCAGTCCATGTTACGGCAGGCCGATGAAGCGTTGGCCGGCTAGCCATTCGAAAGCCGGGATGTCGATAAAGGTGGCGACGCCGAAGCTGATGGCGACTGCGGCGACGATCAGGATCAGGCTACGTTCGCGGAACAGCTTCTCCGGCGCCTGCGCCGACGATCCGGCCTGCATGGCCAGCGCCAGGTATTGCGCGAACAGCGCGGTGATGAAGGGCATCAGCAGCAGGTACTCGATGCGGTATTTGATGAGGAACACGGCCAGGAAGAAGTTCGACAACAGGCCGTAGGTGAAGCACGAGACGTTGAGCGAGGTTTCGCTGTAGCCGGCGAAACTGGCGCGGTAGCGCACCAGCAGCGCGCGGCCGTGGGTGGCGGTGATTTCGCGGTATTCGGAATAGCGTTTGGCGGCCATCAGGAAAGCGCCGCCGAACCAGTAGGCCAGGATCACCGACGATGGCGGCAGCGAGGTCGGATCGATGATGATCCAGCCGATCAGCAGGCGCAGTGGGTTGTTGACGGATTCGGACAGCACGTCGAGGTAGGCCTTGTCCTTGGTGCGCAGCGGCTGGACGTTGTACACCACGCCCTGTAGTGCGAACAATACCGCCACCAGCGTCAAAGTGGCGCTGGAACGCGAGGCGCACAGCAGGCCGGCGCCGAGGAACAGCAGCCATTCAAGGAAGACCCATTTGCCTTTGAGTTCGCGCTGCACCGAGGGACGCTGCGATTTGGTCGGATGGTGGCGGTCGAAGGCGCTGTCCAGCCATTCGTTGATGCAGTAGTTGGCGGAGGCGATGGCGATGGCGGTCATCAGTCCGAGGAGCAGGTCCAGCCCGAGCTGGGTGGTGTGCACGCCGCGCAGCAGGTAGGCCAGCATGACGCCGGGCAGGATGAAGATGTGTTTTGTGCTGTGGTCAAAGCGGGCGATGGCGAGGTAGTCGCGGAAGCGGCCAGGTTGCCGCGTCAGGCTGGGCGACAGGGTGTCGGCTTGCATGGCGTGTCCCCTTTCATTGGCGTTGCATAAGTTGGCCGAGGTAGGCCTGGTTGATGGTTTGCGCGGCGTTGCTGTCGCGTGGCTTGCGCAGGTAGATGTCGACGGCGTGTGAGTGCGGTTGGCCGTAGCGGGTGATGTCGTAGCTCGCGTGGCGTTGCCAGTGTTCGGGATCGGCCTTAAGCAGTTGTTCGATTTGCTGGTGGTAGTGGCGGATCTGATTGGCTTCGATGGCGTGGTCGATCATGACGGCGTTGACGGGGATGGCGTCCAGCATGGCGCGCATGGCGTCGTCGGTGGCGAAGCGCGGGTGGCTGGAGCGGCCCAGCCAGTCTTCGCTGACCAGCAGTTTGCTGCCGCGCAGGGCCAGCGAGTGCGGACGGCTGTCGCGCAGCGCGATGGCCGCGACCATACTGCCCTCGCCGCGGGCGTCGGAGATGAGTAGCAGCGTTGGTGTGCGCTGGCTGGCCAGGTCGGCGGCGATTTGATCGTAGCCGCTGTTGCGCATGGTGTCGGGTAGGTGGAACATCGACAGCAGGACGATGATGGTGGCGGCGCTCCAGGCGATAGCCGGCGCGCCGAACATCGTCAGCCAGTGCAGGCCGGCGGCGGCAAACAGCACCAGCGCTGGCAGCAGTTGCAGCATGTAGCGCTGCTCGATGCCGGCGGGGACCACGCACTGGATCAGCAGCACGCCAATCGCCATGGCAGCCAGCGCCGGCCACTCCACCGGGCGTGGCGATGGCTGGCGGCGCAGCATGGTGTGCCACACGCCCAGCGCGGCCAGTAGCGTCAGTGCAAGGCCGATCGCGCGCAAGGCTGCTAAGGGAAAGTAGGCCATGGCCTGTTGGAAGAACGCGGCGGGTGCGGTGGCGTCGATGCCGACCATGGCATTGGGCGACATGCCGCGCGTGGCTACGTACCAAGGCACGCACAGCGCGCCGACCATCAGCGCCGCCAGCCAAAGCCGCCAGTTGGTCAGCAGGCGCCACTCCCCTGTCAGCCCAATCACAATCGGCGGCACGATGGCCAACGCCCATGCACTGCCGCGCGTGAGTATCGCCGCCGAGGTCAGGCCGCCGAACAGCAGCGCAGCAACCGTCGTGCGGCTGCGCGCAAACCGCGCAAACGCCAGCGTGCTGGCCAGAATCAGCAGCGTCACCAGATGCTCGGTCATGACGACCGCACTGCACTCCTGCACCAACGGCAGCGCCAGATATACCGCACCGGCAAACACGCCAGCCGCCGGCGACAGCAAGCGCCGCGCGGCAGCCGCCATCAGACCCGCCGTAGCCGCTGCAAACACCGCCATCAATACCAGTGCGGACGCGCGCGACACGCCAAACAGCAGATACCAAACCGCCAGCAGCCCATGCAGCAGCGGCGGCCAGTTACCGATAGCGACCTTGGGATAGTGGAGGTAAAACTGCTGCGCAAAAGCCATCGGGTGGCCGGCGCCGGGATGGAGCAGAAAATCATGCACCATCACCGACGAGACGAAATGCGCCGCCTCGTCAGGATGGCCGCCAAAGCCGCTGGCATACACGCCGCCGAGCCATTGCAACAGCAGCGCTTCCGCCAGAAACAGCAGTGCGAGGAACTTCATCTTGGCACCGTCAATGCAGGGTTACAGACGGTTCCAAGTCTACTTAATTAAAACTTAATCTTATTTTTAAAATAATGATTGTTTGCGCCAGATCAGTCGCCCAACACCACACCTTCGCGACGCGGATCGGCGCCGCCGAACCATTCCTGCTTGCCGTTGACGGTGCGGCGCTGAATGCCCTGCAGACCGGAGTTCTGGTCATACTCGCGGATATCGTGGCCACGCGCCTTCAGCTCAGCCACCACCGCGCGGCTGACGCGCCCTGCTTCCAGCTCGGTAGGGCCATTGCGGCTGCCGATGTTCGGCAGGCTGATAGCCTGCTGCACATCCAGTCCCCAGTCCAGCGTACCGACCAACACTTTGGCCACGTAGTTGATGATGGCCGAGCCGCCCGGCGAACCGGTGGCCAGCACCAGCTTCTGCGTGCCCTTCTCGAACACCAGCGTCGGCGACATCGCGCTGCGCGGCCGTTTGCCTGCCTGTACGCGATTGGCGATCGGGCCATCGGCATCCTGCGAATCGAAGGAGAAGTCGGTCAGCTGGTTATTCAGGATGAAGCCATCGACCATCTGGCGCGAACCGAAAGCATCTTCCACCGACGTCGTCATCGACAGTGCGCCGCCAAACTTGTCCACCGCCACAAAGTGCGAAGTGGATGGCGTCTGGATCGCGTTGTCGGTGCCCCATGCGACCTGCATGGAGGCAGGCGTGCCATATGGCGCGGTGCCCATGGACTGCTGGCCGATCAGCGACGCGCGTTGTTTCAGGTAGCCCTTATCCAGCATGGCGCTCACGCCTTTGCCTGGCAAGGGAATGAAATCGGTATCGGCCACGTAGCGGTTACGATCGGCAAACGCCAGCCGGCCCGCTTCCGTGAACAAGTGGATGCCCTCCGCCGTCAACTGGCCATTGACCGGCTTGTAAGGGCTGATGTCCTTGTACGACAGGATGCCCAGCATCTGTGCGATAGCGATGCCGCCCGACGATGGCGGCGGCGCGCCGCACACGGTCCACTGCTTGTAGTCGCTGCAGATCGGCGCGCGTTCCTTGGCCTGGTAGCCGGCGATATCGGCGGCCGTCAGCTTGCCCGGATTGGTCGGATGCGCGGCCACCTTGGCGGCGATGTCGTTGGCGATGCGGCCTTTGTAGAAAGCGTCCGCGCCGCCGTCGGCGATTTCACGCAGCGTGCGTGCTAGCTCGGGATTCGTCAGGATAAAGCCGACCGCGCGCGGCTTGCCGTCGGCGTCGAAGAAGTAAGCGCGCGCTACCGGATCGCGCGCCAGGAATCTGTCGTGCGAGATCAGCGCATTCAAACGCGGGCTGACCGCAAAGCCGTTCTCCGCCAGCGCGATGGCCGGCTGGAACAGGGTTTTCCACGGCAGTTTGCCGTGCTGTTTGTGCGCCAGCTCCAGCATGCGCAACACGCCCGGGGCACCGACCGAACGGCCGCCGACGATGCCCGCTTCACGCGACAGCGGCTTGCCGTCCTTGTCCTGGAACAGATGTTCGTCCGCAGCGGCGGGCGCGGTTTCGCGGCCGTCGTAGGATTGCACATGCTTGCCGTCGGCGTAGACCATGAACGAACCGCCGCCGATGCCGGACGATTGCGGCTCCACCAGTGTCAATACCAGTTGCACGGCGATGGCGGCGTCAATCGCGGCGCCGCCCTGCTTCAGCACCTGATAGCCGGCTTGCGTGGCCAGCGGGTTGGCCGCGGCCACCATGAATTTTTGCGAGGACTTGCCGACCTTGTCGGCGTAGCCGGTGGGGATTTCCGGCGCCGCATCGGTCTTGGCAGCGGTCGTGGCGCGTTGGGCGTGGGCTGGCGCGTGGAGTGCGCCGATCATTGCGACGCTCAGCGCCAGGATCTTCATACGGTTCATGGACTCTCCAAAATGAAAGCGCGCGGCCTGCGCCGCGCGCACTATCACGTTGCATCCTACACGAAATCGTTTAGATCGTTTTATTTGTGTACTACTTTGGCTGCATGCGGATCGCGCCGTCCAACCGAATCGTTTCACCGTTCAGCATCGGGTTCTCGATGATGGCTTTCGCCAGCAACGCATACTCATCCGGCTTTCCCAGGCGCGGCGGGAACGGCACCATGGCGCCCAGCGCGTCCTGCACTTCCTGCGGCATGCCCATCAACATCGGCGTTTCGAAAATGCCCGGCGCGATGGTCATCACGCGGATGCCGTTGCGTGACAGGTCGCGCGCCATCGGCAAGGTCAAGCCGGCGACGGCGGCTTTGGATGAGGCATAGGCGGCCTGGCCGATTTGGCCGTCAAACGCGGCCACCGAGGCGGTGTTGATGATGACGCCGCGTTCGCCACTGGCTTGCGGCGGGTTCTTGCTCATGGCGTCAGCCGCCAGCCGCGCCATATTGAAGGTGCCGATCAGGTTGATGGAGATGACGCGCTGGAACAGTTCCAGCGGATGCGGGCCTTCCTTGCCGACGGTCTTGGCGGCAGGTGCAACGCCGGCGCAGCTGACGATGCCGCGCAGCGTCCCTTGCGCCAAAGCTGCCGCGACCACGGCCTGGCCGTCCGCCTCCGAGGTGACGTCGCACTTGACGAACACGCCGCCCAATTCGGCCGCCAGCGCCTGGCCGGTCTCGGCCTGCACGTCGGCCAGCACTACTTTGCCGCCCTGCTGCACCAGCATGCGTGCGGTGGCTGCACCCAGCCCCGAAGCGCCGCCGGTGATGATGAATACGCTATCTTGAATTTGCATGCCTGTCTCCCATTCTATTTGACGTTTACGTAAACGTAAGCATTGTAGCGCACAGATGGCGCACGGAAGCATGCAAGGTTATTTTTTAGCTGGAAGCAATGGATCGAGCAGTTGGCCGCCCAGGGTGGGTGCCTGCGGCGTGTCCGTGCCGTACTCCGCCGGCCAGTGACGCGGCAGGTAGTGGCTGCCAAACAGCCGGTCAAGGAAGGGCAGTGTGGACGCGTAGTTGCGGTTGATGTGGTCGTGACGGCTGTGGTGCCAGTGGTGGAAAGCCGGCGTCACCACCAGCCATTCCAGCGGACCGAGCCGCCAGCGCAGATTGGCGTGGATGAAAAAGCCCCACGCCATGCCGACCAGCAACAGCAACACCGGCGCACCGCTGCCCGCCACGCTCGGACCAGCCAAGCCCAGCAGGTACAGGGGGGTCAGGCCGAACAGCCGCGTCACCACCATATCCACTGGATGGGTTCGGGTATTGGCCAGGAAGCTCATGTGCTCGGTGGTGTGATGCAGCGCGTGGAAACGCCACAGCCACGGCAGTTCATGGCTGAGCCGGTGTCCCCAGTAAAAGCCGGTTTCGCCGACGACGAAAATCAGCGCCAGCCGCACCCACGCCGGCAGCGACTGTAGCGCCGCGGTCAGCGCGTCCGGCACCAGATGTCGGGCGGCCACCGCCAGCAGCGCCGTCGGCACGCTGAGCACGACGATCGGCACCAGGCTGCTGATGACGTAGTAGACGATATTATGGAGCAATTCGCGGCGAGGGCGCGACGCGTGCCGGACACCGAACCAGCGTTCGAGCGGAACGAAAACTGCCGTCAGCACCACCAGCCAAAGGCTCAGGCGCAGGACGGCAGCGGCAAATTCGTGCAGGGAGAGAGGCATGGCGCAGGGCCGGCACCCCATCAGGGCGTGCCGGTGACGGCCTGATCAGGCGCGGTTGGCGGCGCGACGGCGCGCCATGAAACCCATCAGGCCCAGACCGCCCAGCAGCATGCCCCAGGTCGATGGCTCTGGCACGGCAGCGACCAGCGAGACGTTGTCCAGCAACAGGAACGGCGGCGCGCCCGGCGCGGTGCCTTCCGCGAAGAACGACAGCACCTGGCTAGCGCTTTTCGCGGTAAAGGTCATGCTGGCGCTCTGCCAGCCGCTGAAGCCGCCGTTGGCGATGTTCAGCGACTGGGTGCTTTGCGAGGCGGTACCAGCCGAAACCGTGTTGGTTTCAAGCTGCTTCACGGTCACTGCATCGCCGAACAGCACGTTCCAGTAGCTGGTGTTGGCTCCAGTAAAACCAACTTGCTGGGCCAGCGCATAATCGAAGGTCAGCGTGTACAGGTCACCGCTGGTCAGGCCGCTGATAGTCTGCGACAGGACGCCTGGGTGGTAGACCGGATCAGAGGCGAAGAAATTGCCACCGTTGGTCAGCGGCGTGAAACTGCTCTTCAGCCACTTGACCGATTGGTCGGTGGTCGCCTGGGTGTTGTTCAACACGAAGTTATAGCCGCCGTTGTTGCCGTTGTAGCTGGTCCAGCCGGTTAGCATGGTTTCGCCAGTCACGCCCGCTTTGTAGCCGACCTGGTTGTTATTGCCGTTGGTGGTCTGGCTGAAATCACCGTTGGTGACCAGGTTGGTCGACGCATGGGCGAAGCTCGCGCTCAGCGCAGCGACAGCGGACAGGGACAACAGAATAGATTTGATGCGCATAGACGCAAGCTCCGATAAATGACAGGTAGTGTTGATGACTGCCGGCGATTTCTGGGCCGACGATAATCCGATCAGGCCGTGGCGGATCGAATCAAAGGGAAGCGCTCTAGTTGAAGCGCATCAATTTCAATTGCATTGCAGTCATTCTATCAGAATGCAAGCAAAAAAAATCAAAATATCTCAAAAACAATTTAAATTGCTTTTAGGCATAATTTCACTAGCACTGGATAGCGCCGCCGGCGCGGGTGCACGCCTTGCCCGACGGCCCCATGACGCCCTTGCCGACGTTGTTATAACGCACGCCATTCGCACCGAAACAGCCCGCAGCGTCGCAACTGGTGGTGGGCACGGCGGCGCGCGAAGGTGCTGTCAAGCTCGGCAGCGAAGGCGACGGCGACACAGCCGGCATCGGCAACGACTGCACGCGCTGGGCCTGCGGCATGCGGTCGATGGTTTGCGGGACGGGACGGCGCGGCATCGGTTTCTGGGCCGGCGCGGTGCGGCACGGCTCGACGGCCAGCTTGGTGCCATCGGCGTTCAGCGTGCAGACCGGCAGTTTGGCGTACTCGTCCGTGGTGGGGTCAGCCCACGCGACTTCGCACACCAGCATGCCGAGCAGGAATGCGGCGGTCAATACCGCTGGTTTGATGAGGCTCATGGTCTTCCCTCCTGTCTCTATTATTAGCAGACGCACGATTGGAGGGAAGCCACAGAAACAATTCGTAACGTTACTGCGGCGCTGGCGGAGGTGGTGGTGGCGGTGGCATCTCGTTCGGCGCCGGCACAATCACTGGTATCGGCGCCGGCACGGACACCGCCAGCCAGCCGGTCGCAGGCAACAACGGCACCAGCAGCAAGGCCACGATATTGATGATCTTGATCAGCGGATTAACCGCCGGCCCGGCAGTGTCCTTGTACGGATCGCCGACCGTGTCGCCGGTCACGGCTGCCTTGTGTGCGTCCGAGCCCTTGCCGCCGTGGTGGCCGTCTTCGATGTATTTCTTGGCGTTGTCCCAGGCGCCGCCGCCGGTAGTCATGGAAATCGCCACGAACAGGCCGGTGACGATGGTGCCCATCAACATGCCGCCCAACGCGGCCGAACCCAGCAGCATGCCGACCAGAATCGGCACCACCACCGGCAGCAGCGACGGCACGATCATTTCCTTGATCGCCGACGCGGTCAGCATATCGACCGCCTTGTCGTACTCCGGCTTGGCTGTGCCTTCCATGATGCCCTTGATGTCGCGGAACTGGCGGCGCACCTCCACCACCACCGCGCCGGCCGCGCGCCCCACCGCTTCCATCGCCATGGCTCCGAACAGATACGGAATCAGGCCGCCGATGATCAGGCCGACGATGACCATCGGATTCGAAAGATCAAACGTGATCGCGCGTCCGGCCGATTCCAGCGCGTGGGTGTAATCGGCAAACAGTACCAGCGCCGCCAGCCCGGCCGAGCCGATCGCATAGCCCTTGGTGACGGCCTTGGTGGTATTGCCCACCGCATCCAGCGGATCGGTAATGGCGCGCACCGATTCCGGCATGCCCGCCATTTCGGCGATGCCCCCGGCGTTATCGGTGATCGGACCGTAGGCATCCAGCGCCACCACAATACCGGCCATCGACAACATCGAGGTGGCGGCAATCGCCACCCCGTACAGCTGCCCCAGCTGGTAAGAGACCAGAATCGCTGCGCACACCGCCAGCACCGGCCACGCGGTCGACTTCATCGACACGCCCAGGCCGGCGATGATGTTGGTGCCGTGACCGGTGGTCGATGCCTGTGCGATGTGCTTAACCGGATGAAAGTCGGTGCCGGTGTAATACTCGGTGATGTAGACCATCAATCCGGTCAGCACGATGCCGACCACGGTGCAGCCGATCATGCGGATGCGCATCGTCTGGTCCGGCCACAGCTGCCAGGTCACCACCACGAAGCCGATCAGCGACAGCCCGGCCGCCCACCACAGCCCGGTGTACAGCGCCGACATGATCTTCTTGCCCGGCTTGGCCTTGACCATCGAGCAGCCGATGATGGACGCGATGATGGACACCGCCCCCAGCAGCAACGGATACACCACCGCCGCGGTGCCAGCCCCTCCCATCAGCAGCGCGCCGAGCAGCATGGTGGCGATCAAGGTCACCACATAGGTTTCAAACAGGTCGGCCGCCATGCCGGCGCAATCGCCGACGTTGTCGCCGACGTTATCGGCAATCACCGCCGGGTTGCGCGGATCGTCCTCCGGAATCCCGGCCTCCACCTTGCCGACCAGATCGGCGCCAACGTCGGCGCCCTTGGTGAAGATACCGCCGCCCAGCCGCGCAAAGATCGAAATCAGCGACGCGCCAAACGCCAGCCCGATCAGCGGCTCGATAATCCGGTGCAGATCGTAGCCGGGCGCCAGCCCCGCCACCAGGAACAGATAGAACAGCACCACGCCGAGCAGGCCCAGTCCCACCACCAGCATGCCGGTGATGGCGCCGCCCTTGAAGGCCACGTCGAGCGCCTCGTTCATGCCCTTGGTGGCGGCCTGCGCGGTGCGCACATTGGCCCGCACCGACACGTTCATGCCGATGAAGCCGCAGGCGCCGGACAGCACCGCGCCGATCAGGAAACCGATCGCGGTATTGACGTCTCGAAAAACTCCCAGGAGGATCAGCAGCACCACGCCGACGATGGCGATGGTGCGGTATTGGCGCGCCAGATAGGCGGCGGCGCCTTGCTGGATCGCCAGCGCGATTTCCTGCATGCGCGGATTGCCCGCATCCTGTCGCAAAATCCAGCTGCGCGACCAGAGTCCGTACGCCACGGCGAGAATGCCGCAGGCCACTGCAAACCATAAGCTGGTTGCCATATTGTCCCCTTTATTTTTGTTGGAGTAAGCCTACAAACCACACTTCACGTGCGAACTGCAAAACTTCAAAAATTCAGGATGGCACTGGCGAAAAAAAAGCGGACCATCGGTCCGCTCTACTTTACCGCTTATTTCGACAGCGCGGCAAACGCTGCATCGCGAATTTCATCCACCGGGCCGACGCCCTCGATGCGGCGATATTTCGGTGCGCCGGCCTGGCCCGACTGGGCCCAATCATTGTAGTAACCCAGCAGCACTTCGGTCTGGTTGTGATACACGTCCAGACGTTTCTTAACCACTTCCGCCTTGTCGTCGTCGCGCTGCACCAGGTCTTCGCCGGTGACATCGTCCTTACCTTCGACTTTAGGCGGGTTGAATTTGACGTGGTAGACGCGGCCCGAACCTGGGTGGCAGCGGCGGCCATCGATACGCTCGATGATCGACTCGTCCGGCACGGCGATTTCCAGCACGTAGTCCACCGCCACGCCGCTGTCTTTCATGGCGTCAGCCTGGGCGACGGTGCGCGGGAAGCCGTCGAACAGGTAGCCCTGGGCGCAGTCTGGCTGCGCCAGACGGTCCTTGACCAGGCCGATGATGATGTCATCCGATACCAGACCACCCGTGTCCATCACCTTTTTGGCCGCCAGGCCCAGCTCCGTGCCAGCCTTGATGGCCGCGCGCAGCATGTCGCCGGTGGAGATTTGCGGGATGTTATATTTTTCTTTGATGAAGTTAGCCTGAGTGCCTTTGCCGGCACCTGGTGCTCCTAAAAGAATAAGACGCATGAAAAATTCCTAAAAAACAGATATTGGTATGGTTAGTAAGTATCGGATCGTACGAAACTTACCACAAAACTTAGTTTGAACGCCACTAACGCCCCGATATACCGTATGAATATCGCACAGTTAAGCTAGTTATATCAGGGGTAGCTGACGGGCGACTGACGGGTATTTGATATAAATCAATAGTACTGGCGCACGCGCTCCAGGTCTTCCGGCGTATCGACGCCCGGCGCCGGGGCCGCATCGGTCACGTGCACGGCGATCGGATAACCGTGCCACAACACGCGCAACTGCTCCAGCGCTTCGATCGATTCCAGCGGCGACACTTGCAGCGCCGGGTAGGCTTGCAGGAAGTCGTTGCGGTAGGCGTACAGCCCGATGTGACGCAGCGGCACGTAACCGGCCGGCAGCGTCTCCTTGGACTGCGCAAACGCGTCGCGGTTCCACGGTATGGTCGCGCGCGAGAAATATAAAGCCCGGCCGGCCTTGTCCAGCACCACCTTCACCACGTTGGGATTGAAGGCGTCGGCCACGTCGTGCAACGGATGGGCGCAGGTCGACATCGGCACCTCGGCGCCAATGCGGGCGGCCGCCGCTTGCAGCAGCGTCGGGTCGATCAGCGGCTCGTCGCCTTGCAGGTTGACGATGACAGCGTCGGCCGGCAGGTTGAGCGCGCGCGCCACTTCGGCGATGCGGTCGGTGCCGGACGGATGGTCGGCGCGGGTCATGCACACTTCCACGCCGTGCTGCTGGCAAGCGGCCTGGATGTCGGGATGATCGGTGGCGACGATGATGCGCGACGCGCCGGATTGCTGAGCGCGTTCGGCGACGCGCACCACCATCGGCTTGCCGCCGAGGTCGGCCAGCGGCTTGTTCGGCAGACGGGTCGAAGCCAGGCGGGCCGGAATGATGACGATGAAAGACACGTTATTCGGCCTTGTCCTGCAAGGTGCGCGCCTCGTCGGCCCACATGATGGGGATGCCGTCACGGATCGGATAAGCCAGGCGGTCGCCTTTGCAAATCATTTCCTGGGCTTTTTTATCGTACTCCAGAGGGCCTTTGCAGACCGGGCATACCAGGATATCAAGCAATCGAGCGTCCACGACATTTCTCCACAATTTGGTCGGCCAGCGCGCGGTCGATGCGCGCTGTTACCGGGACGACCCACAAGCGGGGGTCGTCTCTGAGTTCTTCAATTTGCGCACATTTTACTGCATCCTTCTCCGTCATCAAGATCAGGTCAGCATTGAGTGCGGCAAATGGACGGTCCTGGAAGTCGTGATGGTCGGGCAGTGGCAGTTCAATGACGTGCAGGCCGGCGCCTTTCAGCATGCCAAAGAAACGGGACGGATTGCCGATACCGGCGGCGGCGACGATGCGCAGCTCGGGGTGCGCGGCGAGTTCTGTCAGCGGCTTGCGCTGGGTTCGGTCCCGGAGTTGCTCGGCGTATTCCCCCACCAGCGTCATCTGAATCGCCGCCGTCCGCGCATATGGGGTCTGACCCCGCACCGGTTCAGACCCCGCCGTGCCGGGGTCCACCGCGCGAACCAGCGTATCGGTCAGCTGCGGCGTGTTAATGACTGTAAAATCGCGCCGGCGGCTGACCGGTTCGCGCAGCGGCCCGGCCGGCAGCAGCCAGCCATTGCCTGCTCCACGGCCGTCAAACAGAATGATTTCCACGTCGCGTTGCAGCTTGTAGTGCTGCAAGCCGTCGTCGGTCAGCAGGATATTCACCTCGGGATGCGCGGCCAGCAGCGCCAGCCCGGTGGCGGCACGGTCGCGTCCCACCATCACCGGCGCACCGGTACGCTGCTTGATCAGCAAGGGCTCATCGCCCACCTGCGCCGGCGTCGAGGCTGCGGTGACTTCGCGCGCGCCTTCTTCCGAACTGCCAAAGCCGCGCGAAATCACCCCTGGCCGCATGCCCGCCGCCTGCAGCGCCTGCACCAGCCAGATGGTCAACGGCGTCTTGCCGGTGCCACCGATGTAGATATTCCCCACCACCACCACCGGCACCGGCAACCGCGTCGATTTCAGCACGCCGGCCTTGAACAAGACTACTCTCAGCCCGCTCAGCGCGCGGAACAGCAGCGACACCGGCCACAACGCACACGCCAGCGGCCCACGCCGCAGCCAGTTGCGGGTCAGCGTCGATTCAAGGGAAGAAGGATGAGGATCAGACAAGCGATTTCGCCCGCACGTCGTTCCCGCACAAGCGGGAACCCATGCTGAGCGTCCAGGGTGAGCGTTCTATGGATTCCCGCCTGCGCGGGAATGACGGTTATTTCGTGCCACCGGTTTGCGCGGCAAAGGTCAATTTTTCATAGCCGGCAATGCGCGCCGCTTCCATCACATTGATGACCATCTGATGCATGGCGAACTGGTCGGCATTGACGATCACCACCGGCGACTTGCCGGCGTCGCCGCCCTTGCTCGCCGCCTCGCGCATCGCTTGCGCAAAGCCGTTCACATCACGGAACGAGACCGGCTCACCGTTGATGGTGTAGTTGCCCTTGGCGTCCACCGTGACGTTCAGCTCGAACGGCTTGTCGGTGGCCTTCTGTGCGTCGGCAGTCGGCAGCGTGATCTGCAATTCGGTGAACTTGCTGTAGGTCGTGCTGACCATCAGGAAAATCAGGATCACCAGCAGCACGTCGATAAACGGGATCAGGTTGATCTCCGGATCCTCGCGGCGCTGGCCTTTGCGGAAATTCATGATCCGTCCTTACTTGCGCTTGCTGTGAACAATGTCGACAAACTTCACCGCCTGCTGTTCCATGTCGATGATGAAGCTATCCACCAGCGCGCGGAAGTGGCGGTAGAACACCAGCGTCGGCATCGCGATCGCCAGGCCGAAGCCGGTGTTGTACAAGGCCACCGAGATGCCGTGCGCCAGCGCCGCCGGATTGGAACCGGCCGTGTTCTGCGAACCGAAGATCTCGATCATGCCGACCACCGTACCGAACAGGCCCATCAGCGGCGCCAGCGTGGCGATGGTGCCCAGCGTGGTCAAAAAGCGTTCCAGCGTGTGCGCCACGCCGCTGCCCGCCTCTTCGATGGATTCCTTCATCACATCGCGCGGCGCGTCCACATTGCGCAACGCCGACGACAGCACGATGCCCAGCGGCGAACTTTTTTCCAGCTTGTCGATGATGTCGGGAGTGATGTGGTTGCTGCGGTAGACCTGCACTACTTCGTCCAGCAACTTCTTCGGCAGGATCTTGCTGCGGCGCAGATACAGCAAGCGTTCGATGATCAGGGCGGTTGCGACGATGGAAGCAATCAACAATAACCAGATAGGCCAACCTGCAGCTTGGAATATGGCGAGCAAAACGAACTCCTGTGTAGAAAATCGATACTTGAATGGCGCAATGTATCGTGTTGGGCGAAACTCAGCAAGTGTCTGGCGGAGTTCTCAACATTTTCTGTGGACAATGATGTGTGCAAGACCATCGCTTACGTCCTAAGTGGTTGATCCACAAGGAAATAGTTACTACGCTTAAAAATCACGCAGGCGCGCACAGTTAATCACAGTTATGCCCACATTCTGTGGACAACGTTGTGAGCAAAGAACACCCGCTCTAACTAACTATTTGATTTATAACGTTATTTATACCTTGCGCAAAAATAACGCATGCTTTTGGCGGGGAAAACAGCCTGTGCACTTCCCCACATTAACTGTGGAAAAGATTGTGCGCAAGCTGTCCCATAAGGAGAAATGTCATTGATTTCAAAGGGATTTTTTGCCGTGAGTAAAAATGTAGCAGCGAGCTGTTTTCGGCCTGTTTTCGGGGCCAAAACGAGCTTATCCACCGACCCGGACAGGAAAGCGATCAATCGCTTTCAACTATCGCCGCCAACTGTGCACTTCTGCACATTTTATGTGGATAAGATTGTTAGCAAGGCGCAAGTTACAAATCCAAGTCATTGATTCGTAATAATTTTATTGCCATGCGTAAAAATCTAGCACGGCATTTGGTGGGGGTCCGATGGGCCGGAAACGCCTGTCACCTGTCCGTTCGGGATATTCACTTCCCCACGCAAATCCGGGACAACTACAGAGTTTTGCACAAATTCTGTGGATAAAAGTGTGTGAAACCGTGCATCGCCAACCTTAAGTCATTGATTCGTCACAATATAATTTCCGTGCGCAAATTTTAAGCATGATAAAATCAACAACAAGAAAAAGGCTATCGGTCACTGAAGTTTCACACATCTTTTGTGGATAACTTTGTGTGTAACCACCATGGGTAATGGCAAAGTGCTTGATCCGTAAGGGTTTTTCCTCTGTGCACGCAAATACGGCACAAATGTTTCCCCTTTAAAATCAGGCATTTATCTATAATACCTACCGCTTTAGATGCTCTGTGACCGCTGTGTGACCAATCTCACATAGTGTGGATAGTTTCCACTTTTGAAATTTATGACGCCCGACGACAGTAACGATTCCGCCCCGACCGGCGCCCCGGTCATCACCGTCAGCGCGCTGAACCAGGCGGTGGCGCGGCTGCTGGAACGCACTTTTCCACTGACCTGGATCTCGGGTGAAGTCTCCAACTTCACCAAAGCGGCATCGGGCCACTGGTACTTCACGCTGAAAGATACCGGCGCGCAGGTGCGCGCCGTGATGTTCCGCGGCCGCGCGCAATATGCCGACTTCATTCCGCGCGAGGGCGACAAGGTCGAGGTGCGCGCGCTGGTCACGCTGTACGGCGCACGCGGCGATTACCAGATCAATGTGGAGGGCATCCGCCGCGCCGGGGTTGGCTCGCTGTTCGAGGCCTTCCAGCGGCTGAAAGAAAAGCTCGATGCGGCCGGCCTGTTCCATGCGGACCGCAAGCGCGCGCTACCGATGTTCCCGCGCACGGTGGGCATCGTCACCAGTCCGCAGGCGGCGGCGCTGCGTGATGTGCTGACCGCGCTGAAACGGCGCGCACCGCATGTGCAGGTGGTGCTGTATCCAACGCCGGTGCAGGGCCAGCTGGCGGGAGAGAAGATCGCGGCGGCCATCGATACGGCCTCGCTGCGCGCCGACTGCGATGTGCTGATTGTGTGCCGGGGCGGCGGCAGCATCGAGGATTTGTGGTCGTTCAATGACGAGGAAGTGGCGTACGCGGTGGCCAATTGCCGCATGCCGGTGATTTCCGGCGTCGGCCACGAGACAGATTTTACGATCTGCGATTTTGCGGCCGACTTGCGCGCCGCCACGCCAACGGCGGCGGCGGAACTGGCGGTGACACCGCGCGCGGACTGGATCGGCTCGCTGAAGGCCGACGTGATTGATATTCGCCGCGCCATGCGCCGCGCCGTCAACGATGCGGAGCAGACGCTGGATGGCTACACGCGCCGCCTGTTGAACCCGAGCGCGCAGATCGAACAGCAGCGCCACAAGCTGCGCGCACTGGCCACGGCAATGACGCACGCCAACCGCGCACCACTGTCGCAGGCGCGGCATCAACTGGACCGTTTGAGCGGCCGTCTCGGCGCGCGCAGGCCGGAGGTAACTGCGGCGCGCTCGGTGCTGACCAGCTTGCAGCATCGGGCAGCGATCAGCATCCAGACGCGCGTCAGCCAGCAGCGCGACGCGCTAACGGCCTTGGCCTCGCAGCTGGAACTGTTGAATCCGCAGCGCACCCTGGAGCGCGGCTACGCCATCGTCACCGACGACAAAGGCGTCGTCATGCGCGCGCCGTCGCAACTGAAACCAGGCAGCACCGTCACCGTGCGCCTGGCGGAAGGCAGCGCCCAGATCGACATCGACAAGGTACAGACCTCGCAATGAAAATATTGATACTGACTGTAGCCCTGCTGTCGCCGTTCGTGACGGCGGCCAAGCCAGCGCAGAACGACAGCGATTCCACCGTCACCTCGGCGGCGGGAAAGTTTCTAAGCTACGTTAATAACAAATATAATTTTTCGGTCGATTATCCGGCATCGTTCGCCGGTCAGGGCGAACCGGATGCGGGCAATGGCCAGGTGTTCATCTCGCCGGCCAACGACGCGCGTCTGACCGCATCGGCCAGCTATTGCGGAGAAGGCCTGTACTCGCCGGCGCGCTTCCTGGCCGATCACCAGCAAAATAGCGCGCTCAAAGTCACCTACAGCCGGCAGACCAAAACTTTAGCGGTGGTATCCGGCACTATAGGCACCCGCATCTTCTACGATAAGTTGATCTCCAACGGCGTACAGTGCGCGAAATTCAGGCTGGAATATGAGAGCGCACAGCGGGAACAATACGATGCGCTTGTCGCGCGCATCGCCGCCTCGCTCAAGCAGTGGTCGGACTAAGCTGCCGACAGCATCGCCGACATGCCGATCAGCACGGGATATTGTTCGGTGATGACGTAGGTGGGGATATGCGCCAGGTAATCGGAAAAGCGGCCCTTCTGCTCGAAGCGCGCGCGGAAGCCTGAGCGTTCGAAGAACTCGCTCATCTTCAGCACCGTGCGGCCGCCGATGTAGATGCCGCCCTTGGCGCCCAGAGTCAGCGCGACGTTGCCAGCCACGGTGCCCAGCATCTCGCAGAACGCCAGCAGAGTCTCCTCGCACACCGGATCGAGCCGGTGCACGCCGCGCTCCATGATCTCGGCCGTGCCCAGATTCTGCGGCTCAACCCGCGCCCGTTCGCACAGCGCGCGGTAGACCAGCGCCAGCCCGATGCCGGACACCAGCCGCTCGCTCGATACATGCTCGTGATAGCGCCGCGCATAGCGCAGGATATCGATCTCGCGCTCGTTCATCGGCGCGAAGGTGGCGTGGCCGCCCTCGCTATCGATGGCGATCCAGCGGTCGCCGGCCGGCACCAGGCCGGACACGCCCAGCCCCGCATCCGCCCCCACCAGGCCAATGGTTGCGCCGCTGCGGACGATGCCGCCGCCAACCTGGTGCTTGTGCTCCGGCGCCAGGTACGGCAAGGCACTGGCCAGCGCGGTGAAGTCGTTCACCACCACCAGCGATTTCAGACTGAATTGCGAACACACCGCCTCAATCGAGAACGACCAGTGGTGGTTGGTCATGGTGACCCAGTCGCCGTCGATCGGGTTGGCGATGGCGATGCCGGCGAAACGCGCCTGATAGCCGCCCGCCGCCACCGTGGCCGGCTGCGACAGATAGGCCACCATGGCCGCCCCCAACGTCGGATAGGCGGCGCATTCGGCGATCCAGATTGCTTCGATCTGGTTGGGCGCCGTTTCCAATCCAAAGCTGGCGCTGCTGCCGCCAATGTCGGCCAGGATGCGCGGGCCGTGCGCGAGGTGCGAAAATGAATCGCGTTTCATGTCTCTTCCCGTTCTGTCTCTTGTTGTTCTAGCTCTGGCGGCTTAATTATATGTCACGTGTTGTTATGAAAACGATTTCAAGCCGCTTTTTCATTAAATACCGCCACCTGCAGAAAGTCAATCTGCCAGGAGTATTCAAATTGCCTGACAGGCGGAGAATTTATGGTAACCTTCTGCGAAAAGGTTTTCATAACTACATCGACAGGTAATACTTTGGCAGACACTTCCCACTCCTCCGGCCCATCAACCTTGATGGATGTTGCACGCCAGGCGGGAGTGTCGCCCAGTACGGTTTCCCGGATTCTGAACGGCACCGCCAAGGTATCGGACGACAAGCGCCAGGCGGTGCTGGCCGCCATCGCGCAGATGAATTTCGCTCCCAACCAGATGGCGCAGGGCCTGAAAAAAGGCTGCTCGATGACCATCGGCATCGTGGTGCAGGATATCTCATCACCGTTCTTTGACGAAACACTGCGCGGCGTCGACGACGGTCTGAAAGGCACCGGCTACGCCTCGGTGATCGTCAGCGGCCACTGGAATGCGGAAGAAGAAACCGACCGCATCCGCCTGCTGCTGGCGCGCAAGGTGGACGGCATCATCCTACTGTCCGGCCGCATCGGCGACGAGGCGGTGCTGGCGTTTTCCGGCCAGCGGCCGATCGTCTCCACCGGCCGCGCGCTGCATACCCGCAGCGCGCTCGGCTTCAAGATGGACAATGAATACGGCGCCTATCTGGCGGTGCACCACCTGATCGAACTGGGTCACCGCGAGATCGCCTTCATTTCCGGCCCCGCCAACAATATCGACGCGAACGAGCGCCTGGCCGGCTATCAGCGCGCCCTGCAGGAAGCCGGCATCGCGGTCGATCCGAACCTGATCGTCGAGGGCAATTACCATGAGGCCAGCGGCATGCTGGCCATGAACCGCCTGTTCGATACGCATCAGCAATTTACCGCCGTGTTTGCCGCCAATGACCTGAGCGCCTATGGCGCGCGGCTGGCCCTGTACCGCAAGGGCATCCGCGTGCCGGACGATATTTCGCTGGTCGGGTTCGATGATTTGCCCGGCTCGTCGTACACCACGCCGCCGTTGACCACCATCCGCCAGCCGCTGTACGACATCGGCCGCATCGCCACCCAGGCCTTGCTGCGCATCATCAACGGTGAGGAAGCGCGCGGCGAAGTGCCGCCGCTGGAGCTGATCGTGCGCGAAACCACGCGCCGCCGCTAAGTAAAGTATCCACACGAATCCCGGGTGTTTTCAGCAGGGACGGCGTAACCGCTTTACAATAATGATCGTTTCGCCAAAAATACCCGGTTTTCAAAAACCAACTCACACCAAAGGAAGAACAATGGAACATACTCTGCCACCTCTGCCATATGCCATCGACGCCCTGGCGCCGGCCATCTCGCAAGAAACGCTGGAATACCACTACGGTAAGCATCATCAAACGTATGTCACCAACCTGAACAACCTGATCAAGGGTACCGAGTTCGAAAACCTGTCGCTGGAAGAAATCGTCAAGAAATCGTCGGGCGGCATCTTCAACAATTCGGCCCAGGTATGGAACCACACCTTCTTCTGGAACAGCCTGACCCCAACCGGCAAAGGCGCACCAGACGGCGCGCTGGCTGACGCCATCAACGCCAAGTGGGGTTCGTTCGACAAGTTCAAGGAAGAGTTCACCAAGTCGGCCGTTGGCAACTTCGGTTCGAGCTGGACCTGGCTGGTGAAAAAAGCCGACGGTTCGCTGGACATCGTCAACACCTCGAACGCCGGTACCCCGCTGACCACCGATGCCAAAGCGCTGATCACCGTCGACCTGTGGGAACACGCTTACTACATCGACTACCGCAACGCACGTCCGAAATTCCTGGAAACCTTCTTCAAGCTGGCCAACTGGGACTTCGCTGCCGCCAACTTCGCCTGAGCGATGCCGGCAGCGTAATGAGAAGCCCGCTTTGATGCGGGCTTTTTTTTGGGGAGAACATGATGAACCCGCTCGGTTACTGGAAATACCTGGCCGCCACGCTCGCCCTGCTGGCAACAACCGCCACCGCCATGGCGCAGACCGGCGCCGGCCCGGCCGGCGATGTGGCGCGCGGCGCGTATATCTCGCCGCTACTGCCGGGCAGCCATCAGGTCAGCCTCAACGGCATCCCCACCCATTACCAGGTGAGCGGCGAAGGGCCGCTGCTGGTGATGCTGTCGCCACCATGGGAAACCGGCTCGTCCGAGCTGTCGCAGCGCTTCACGCTGGTGGCCTACGACATGCCGGCCAGCGGCGACCAGCCGACTGCCGATCACCTCGAAGCGCTGCGCCGTTACCTGAAGCGCGAACAGATCGACCTGCTCGGCTATGCGCAAGGCAGCGAACTAGCCATCGCCTACGCGTCCCGTTATCCAGATCGCGTGCGAAAACTGGTGCTAGTCGACAGCCCGCAACTCATCAAACCCGGCACGCTGGTGATCTCCGCTGACAGCAGCCACTTCCTAAAGGACATCTCCAGTTTTCTGCTGAGCAGTGATTGAAACGCGCGGCGCGACTATAATCGTTGGACTCAACCTAACCCGGAGACCTCGATGACCTATCTCGCCGCGCCGCACCGTTACGATGACATGCTGTACCGCACCTGCGGCCGCAGCGGGCTGAAATTGCCGGCGATGTCGCTCGGGCTGTGGCATAACTTTGGCGACACCAATACTCTCGCCTCCCAGCGCGAAATGCTGCGCACGGCGTTTGACCTCGGCATCACCCACTTCGACCTGGCCAACAACTACGGTCCACCGTACGGCTCCGCCGAAGCCAATTTCGGCCACCACTTCAAGCAGGACTTCAAACCCTACCGCGATGAGCTGATCATCTCCACCAAGGCGGGCTGGGATATGTGGCCCGGTCCTTACGGCCAGGGCGGCGGTTCGCGCAAGTACGTGCTGGCCAGCCTCGATCAATCGCTGCAACGCATGGGCCTCGATTACGTCGATATCTTCTACTCGCACCGCTTCGACCCGGACACGCCGCTAGAAGAAACCATGGGCGCGCTGGCGCATGCGGTCCAGCAGGGCAAGGCGCTGTATGTGGGCGTGTCGTCCTACTCCGCCGAGAAAACCGCCGAAGCCGCGCGCTTGCTGAAAGAGTGGAAGGTGCCATGCCTGATCCACCAGCCTTCCTACAATATGCTGAACCGCTGGATCGAGACCGAAGGCCTGCTCGATACGCTCGGCCAGGAAGGCATCGGCTGCATTACCTTCACCGCGCTGGCGCAGGGCATCCTCAGCGACAAATACCTGAACGGCGTGCCGGCCGATGCGCGCGTCAACCGTCCGGGCGGCGGTTCGCTGCTGCCGTCGCACCTGAGTGAAGCCAATCTGGAACGGGTGCGCGGCTTGAATGAAATCGCCAAGCGGCGCGGCCAGACGCTGGCACAAATGGCGCTGGCCTGGGTGCTGCGCGACGAACGCATCACCTCCACGCTGATCGGCGCCAGCAACGCCACGCAAATCCGCGAGAACGTGGCGGCGCTGCAGAACCTCTCCTTCAGCGCGGAAGAACTGGCGCAGATCGACGCCCAGGCACAGGAAGGCGCCATCAACTTGTGGGCCGGTTCATCGTCGCATAAATAAATGGACCGTTTCAACGCCATGCGCATTTTCACCCGCATCGTCGAGCTGGAAAGTTTCAGCAAGGCGGCGGAGGATTTGCAGATACCCGCCGCCACCGCCACCTACACCATCAAGCAGCTGGAGGCGCGGCTGGGTGTGCGCTTGCTGCAGCGGACCACGCGCCACGTCAGCACCACGCTGGACGGCCAGGCTTACTACCAGCGCTGCGTGCGCATCCTGGCCGACGTGGAGGAAACCGAAGCGGGTTTCGGCAACAGCGGCGTGGCGCCGCGCGGCAAGCTGCGTGTGGATTTACAGGGGACGCTGGCGCAGCATTATGTGCTGCCGCGATTGAAGGAATTCTTCGCCCGCTATCCAGAGATGGAACTGGAAATCGGCATGGGCGACCGCCTGGTCGACCTGGTGCGGGATGGCGTTGACTGCGTGCTCCGCGTGGGCGAGTTGCGCGACTCCAGCATGGTGGGTCGGGGCGTCGCCAGCCTGCAGCAAGTTACCTGCGGCAGTGCCGCTTATTTTGAACAATACGGCACGCCGCTCACACTGGACGACCTGCTGACGCAAGGCCACCGGGCGGTGAACTTCTTCTCGTCCAGCACCGGCAAACTGTTCCCGTTCGATTTCATCGTCGACGGCGAAGAGCGCAGCATCACCCTGCCGGGCAAGGTGTCGGTTGCCAGCGCCGAGGCGTATGCGGCCTGCTGCACGCATGACCTGGGCCTGGTACAGGCGCCGCGCTATCACCTCGACCAGCAACTGCGCAGCGGCGCCTTGCGCGAAGTGCTGGCGCAATGGCGTCCGCGGCCGATGCCGGTGTCGGTGCTGTATCCACAACAACGCCAGCTGTCGCCGCGCGTGCGGGTGTTTGTCGACTGGCTGAGCGACGTGATGGACGCCGCCAGCTAGATTTTAGTCACTGCGCGACCAGTCGCGCCGCTCTTCGCGCGGCGGCTGCGGCGGCACGTCACGCTCGAGATCCTCGTCTGCCGGCACGGCCTCGTGGAATTCGCCGTCCACCAGCGGCATGGTCTCGACCCGGTCGAAGCCGATGTCGCTGCCTTCTTCGCCCATGCCCACGCCGCCGCGCTCGCCGGTGCCTTCGGCATCGGTGTCGCTATCGAGTTCGCTATCCGGTTCCCCGGTCACATCGCTGCCGCTGTCGGAATTGTCGCTCGGGCCCAAGGCGCGTGTGCCGTGGCCTCGTCCCAATACACGATCGGTGCCTGCGGGAATGTTGTCCGGGTCCAAAGTGCTGTCAGCCATGATCGCCTCCTTGCCATAAAAATCACATTACAACACGGTTCGTGCCCCAGTTCGGTGCGCCGCATCGCATAAGGCTGCGCATAAACACTATCGTGCCCATAGGAATTTTTTACTTTACAAATGTAATGTTCATCTCTATAGTTATATTTATCGAAAACGGAGAACATCATGAGCACAACCATCAAACACCTGCTGAGCGCCGCCGCCACCGCCGCCTTTGCGATCGCCGCCACCGCGACCACGGTCACCAACGCCTTCGCCGAAGAACCGGCTGCACCGGCTGCACCAGTCGCCAAAGCCGCCAAGGCAGATGCCCCTGTCGGCAAAACCCGCGCCGAAGTGCAGGCCGAATACCTGGAAGCGCGCAAAAACGGCACGCTGCTGGAAACCGAAGCCGACTTCGACGTCGCCCAGACCCGCAAGCAGGTTGTAAAACACTAAGCATCCGACCGTGAACCAGCTCTCGTCTCGCTTTGCTGTTCCCATGCTCGCCTGCGCGCTGGCCGTCCTGGCCGGCTGCGCCGACATGGGTAACATCAAGCCGCAAGCCACCCAACTCAAGCCCACGGAATTGAATCCGGGCCGGGCCATCGCCGCAGCCAGCGAAAACATCGCCTGGCCGGACGAGCGCTGGTGGGAAGCGCTGCACGACGAGCAGTTGAATCAACTGGTGAACGCCGCCCTGAGCGATAACCCGAATCTGCGCGCCACGCTGGCCCGCGTACGTCAGGCCGAAGCACTGGCCGGCGTCGCCAAGGCCGCAACGCTGCCGCGTGTGGACGCCTCGGCTTCGGCCGACCGCGAGTTGTACTCGGCGCACAGCACGATCCCCGCGCCACTCGCCGGGAACTACGCGTGGAAGAACACGGCCACGCTATCCGGTTCCTACGATCTGGACCTGTGGGGTCGCAATCGCGATGCGCTGGCCGCTGCGCTGGACGACGTCCACATGGCTGCCGCCGAATCGCAAATGGCGCGCCTGACGCTGGAGACCTCGATTGTTCGCAGCTACATCCAGCTGTCGCTGGAGTACGCGTTGCAGGACAGCGTGGCCGACAACCTGGCGCAGCGCCAGCGCATCCTGGAGATCACGCGCCGCCGCAAGGCGGCCGGTCTGGCCAGCGATATCGATGTAACGAGCATAGAGACCACGCTGCCGGCTGGCCGGCGCGAGCATGAGCAATACGGCGAAGCTATTGCCCTGCTGCGCAACCAGCTGGCGGCCCTGATCGGCAAAGGACCGGGCGACGGTGACACGATCGCCCGGCCGACGCTGACCCTCAAGGAAGGCCACGGCGCCGCCGTGCCATCGACACTGCCGGCGGAACTGGTCGGCCGCCGTCCCGACATCGTGGCGCAGCGCTGGCGCGTGGAAGCGGCCGGCGCCCGCATCGACGGCGCCAGGAAGGATTTTTACCCGAACGTCAACCTGGCGGCATTTGTCGGCATGCAGTCGCTGGGCTTTGGCCACTTCCTCGACGCCGGCTCGCGCATGCGCGGCATCACGCCAGCCATCAGCCTGCCGGTGTTTGAAGGCGGCCGCCTGCGCAGCCAGCTGGGCAACCAGACCGCCGTGTACGACGGCGCGGTCGAGCAGTACAACGCCACAGTGATCCAGGCCATGTCGGACGTCGCCAACGCGGTGGTGAAAATTGAATCGGTCAAAGAGCAGGATAAGCTGGCGCAACGCGCGCTGGAATCGGCGCGCCGCCAGCAGCATCTGTCCGAGCAGGCCTATCGCGCCGGCCTGACCGATACGCTGAACGTGATCAACGCCCAGCTGACATTGTTGAACGAACAGCAGCAGATGGCGCAAGTGGCGAGTAAACAGCTGGATAATTACGCTTTATTGATGTCGGCGCTGGGCGGAGGCATTAAACTGGATTTTTGATTGACACTTTAAATAGTACAATCAGGTCCTTTACAGAAAAATATCATAGGAGTGGCAATGAGTAGTTTTGAAGCGACTAAAAAGCGCCTTAAAAATATCCATGGCCGAATACCGGAGTTCCCTGAGGAGTTGATGCGGCTGTTGCGCATGACTTACCACATCCAGAAACGGATGAAAGATTTAAGTAACGCCGCACTGCGCAAATACGAGCTGGTAGACGCCAGCTACATGGTGCTGGCGGTGCTATACGGTTCGGACAATGAGACCTCGACCGCGTCCACGCTGGGTGAGGCTTGCATGGAAAAACCGGCCAACCTGACGCGCGTCTGCAATGACCTGGAAGCCCAGGGCCTGATCACGCGCGGCAACCGGCCGGGCGACCGCCGTTGCGTGATGATCTCGCTGACGGACGCCGGCCGCGCGCTGGCCGAGAAAGTGCTGCCGGAAGTCTGGAGCACCACCACCCGCGCCTATGACGGCTACAGCGCGGAAGAAGTCAAACTGTTGGAAAGCCTGCTGAAGCGGCAGCTCGATAATTTAGAATCACTCACCTAGCAAATCCAGACCACATGAACGCCTCTCCCGCCGCCTCGCCCTCTCCGGACCACAGCGCGGCGCGCAGAGCGTTCCACTGGCTCAAAGCCGAAACCAGCGCCTGGGCCGACACGGACGGCCAGCGCTGGATGTTCGTCGCCAAGGCCATGCTGGCCGCGTTTGCCGCCTTGTGGTTGTCATTCCGCCTCGGCCTCGAAGCCCCCTACACCGCCCTCGCCACCACCGTCGTCCTGGCCCTGCCCAGCAGCGGCATGGTGCTGGAAAAAGCCCTGCACCGTTTTCTCGGCACGCTGGTCGGCTGCTCGGCCGCGCTGGCGCTGGTGGCGCTGTTCCCGCAATCGCCGCCGGTGCTGTTCCTCGGCCTGGCGCTGTGGGTGGCGCTGTGCACCGGCGGCGCCGCCATGCACCGCAACCAGCAGTCTTACAGCTTTGTGCTGGCCGGCTACACGGCTGTGATGATCGCCGTGCCGTCGGTCGATGCGCCGTCCGGCGTGTTCACGCTGGCCGTTACCCGCGTGACCGAGGTTAGCCTCGGCATCATCTGCTCGGCGGTGGTGCACGACGTATTCTTCCCGCGCCGTCATTCCGGCGCCGTGATGCGCACCGTGCAGGCGCGCTACGCCGGCTTCATCGGCTTTTGCCGCCAGGTGCTGGAGCACCGTATCACGCCGGCCGACGCGGAACTGAGCCACCTGAAGTTCGCCGCCGATATCGCCGCGCTGGAATCGGGCCGCGCCGCCGCCTTCTTTGAAGCAGGCCATTCGCGCTCGCAAACGCGCCAGCTGCACGCCTTCAACGCAGCCTTCATGACGGCGCTGACCACCTTCTACACGCTGCATCGCCTGAGCGACCGCCTGCGCGCCGCCGGCGCAGGCCCGGTTCTGGCGCTGGTGGAACCGATGTACGCCCATCTGGCGCAGGCCATGAGCGAAGAACTGACGCCGGCCCGGCTGGCGCAGATGCGCAACAAGCTGGCCGACGACAGCGCCGCCGCGCGCACCCAACTGGCCGCCGGCCCCGAGCTGGAACGCGCGCAGCAGATCGACTTCGATACGGCGATGGAACTGCTGCAGCGCTTCGCCGGCAACCTGGCCGATTTCGCCGCGCTGTACCACAGCCTGGCGCAGCAGAAGCGCCAGCAGGTCAGCGATCCGGGCGCCTATTCGCCCAAGACGCCGCCCGCCATCATCGTCGCCAGCGGTTTCCGCGCCGGCGCCACGCTGCTGGTGACGGCCGCCATGTGGTACTGGCTGGCGTGGCCGGCCACCGTCAACGCCATTCTGATGGCGACCATTTTCTGCGCACTGGCGTCGTCGTCGCCGCGCCCGACCGCGCTGGTGCAGCAGGTGGCGATCGGCTTCCTCATCGCCATGCCGCTGGCCTTCGTCACCGAATTCTTCATGGTGTCCAAGGCCGACAGCTACTGGCCGATGGTGCTGGCTGCGCTGCCGCTATTTTCCATGGCCGCGTGGCTGACCAGCAGTCCGCGCTGGTCCGGCGTGGGCATCGGCATGGGCATGTTCTCCGCCACGCTGGTGGTGCCGGCCAACCTGATGCACTACGACGTCGAATCCTTCATCAGCAACGAACTGGCGCTGACCATGGGCGTGGTGGTGGCCTTCCTGATGTTCAAGGTGGTGCTGCCGGAGCACACGATGGGCCATCGCGGCCACGTGGCGGCGGCCTTGTGGCGCGAGGCGCAGAATGCGTGCCGCGCGCGCCTGCACCGCCTCAAGCGCCGCTTCGACAACCGCGTGCGCGACTTACTGAGCCAATTGAACGCCACCGCCGGTCCGGTGCCGGATGCGGCCACCCGCGCCGTGGTGCGCCAGGGCCTGACCTTGCTGGAACTGGGTCACGCCGCCATCGAGCTGCGCCAGCTGATCGCCGCCTCGCATGCCGGCACTGCGCGCGACAGCCTGGAAACGGTGCTGCGCCAGCTGGCCGCCTATCTCGACACGCCGTCGGCCGCCACCGGCCAGGCCACGCTGGACGCCGTGCTACAAGCCGGGACGGCGGTGCGCGCCGCACTGCCGGACGCCCATCCCGAGCGCCGCGCGCGGCTGCATATGGCCCTCACCGATCTGCATTCCATTTACACGTCCTTGCTGGACCAGCTTTCAGGAGAACCGCATGTTCCAACACCTGCCGCGTGAAGTCGATTTTTTCGGCGTGCTGCTGCCCGGCGTGCTGCCGGTATTCCTCCTCAGCGCGGTGCTGCAACTGGTGCTGGACGCGGCGCTGAGCTACGTCGGCGCCTACCGCAACAGCTGGCACCCGGCGCTGGTGCGTCTATGCATGTTCGTTTGCATCTTCAGCACCTTGCTGGTCACGCTGTACAAATAACACCTTCATTTTTCCGTGAGAGCCTTCTGTGAGCGCATCTAAAATTTTCCGTTTTTGTCTGACCATGCTGTTGCTGGGCGCCGCGCTGTTTGCTGGCCGCACCGCCTGGGACCATTACATGGAATCGGCCTGGACCCGCGACGGCCGCGTCAAGGCCGACGTCATCACCATCAGCGCCGATGTTTCCGGCATCGTCACCGAGGTGCTGGTACACGACAATCAGCTAGTGCAAAAAGGCGATGTACTGTTCGTGATCGACAAGGCGCGCTATGAAAACGCGCTGCTGCAGTCGAAGGCGCTGCTGGCGTCGCAGCAAGTGGAAAAAGGCCGCCGCACCAACGAGGCTAAACGCCGCGCGGACCTCGACAGCTCGATCGTCTCGGCCGAAAGCAAGGAGACCGCGCAGGCGGCAGTCGGCACCGCGTCGGCGCAATACCAGGCCGCCGTTTCCGCGCGCGACCTGGCGCAGCTAAATGTGGAACGCACCGTGGTGCGGGCGCCGGTCACCGGCTACGTCACCAACCTGAATGTGTATGCGGGCGACTTCGCCGCCGTCGGCGCCGCCAAGCTGGCGCTGATCAACGCGTCGTCGTTCTACGTGGTAGGCTATTTCGAAGAGACCAAACTGCCGCTGCTGAAAGTGAACGACAAAGTGGAAATGCATATGATGAGCGGCCAGGCCGTGCTGCAAGGCCATATCGAAAGCATCGCGCGCGGCATTACCGACCGCGATGCGAACCTGGGCCGCGAACTGCTGGCCGATGTGAACCCGACCTTCAACTGGGTGCGGCTGGCACAGCGCGTGCCGGTGCGCATCCACATCGACGCCAAGCCGAAAGACCTCGACCTGGTGGCCGGCACCACCTGCACGGTGGTGATCCATGGATAGCCACCTGATACGCCTGTTCCTCGACGCCGCGCAGCTGGGCAGCTTTTCCGCTGCGGGCCGCAAGCAAGGCATGTCGCCGGCGGCGGCCAGCGCCAGCATCCAGCGCCTGGAAGCGTCGTTGCAGGTCAAGCTGTTCGAGCGCACCACGCGCCAGCTGCGGCTGACCGAGGAAGGCATTTTGTATCGCCACTTCAGCGAACAGGCGATGGCATTGATGGCGGAGGCGGAATCGAGCCTGCACTCGGGCACCGCCAGCGTGCGTGGCATGGTGAAAATTTCGGCGCCATCGGATCTGGGCCGCAATGTGCTGATGCCAATGCTGGACGCTTTCCGCGCGCAGTATCCGGAAGTGCAGTACGCGCTGACGCTGAGCGACAACACCTCGAACATGGTGCAGGACGATATCGACCTGGCGCTGCGCTACGGCCAACTGGCCGACAGCGAAATGGTGGCGCGCGTGCTGGCGCCAAGCCGGCGCGTGGTGTGCGCGGCGCCGTCGTTGATCGCACAAACCGGCGGCCCGGTCCTGCCGGAAGACTTGGCCGACCTGCCGACGCTGGTGCTGGTGACCGCGCTCGGCCCGATGCAGGACTGGCGCTATTGCAGCAACGACGACGCCGACGAGCGCCTGTCGGTACGCGTGCGCCGCACGCAGCAGAGCAACGACGGTGAGATTATCCGCAAGTGGGCGATTGCGGGTCAGGGCTACGCCTACAAATCGATCCTGGATATTTCCGACGACCTGCGCTGCGGACGGCTGGCGACGGTGCTGGACGAATATTTCACCGACAGCGCGCCGCTGAATATCCTCTACCACCGCAACCGCTATCAACCGCCGCGCATCGCCCTGCTCATTGCGTTTTTGATGCAGCGCTTTGCGGATCTGGCATGATGCCCATCTGCTGCAACAGCGTCAGGTTGTCTTCCAGATGCCAGTTCTCGGCGATGCGGCCATCCACCACGTGATACAGGTCGAAGGCCTGGAAGTCGATCGCCTGGCCCTTGCCTTGCACCTCGCCGAACTTGCCGGTGAAATGGCCGGTGAAGTGCAGCCGCACTGACACGAGGTCGCCATTCGGCACGACATGGGTAGCTTCCGCTTTCAGGTCCGGCACGGCGGCGCGAAATCCTTTTGAAGCTTGTAGCGGACCGTTGACGCCCTGCTCCCGGCCGGCCGGCAGCGTGCGGTCGATAAAGTCGGAGGACAGCGCTTGCCGCGCCAGCGCTGGGTCGCCGGTATTCCAGAAAGCCGCGTAGGTACGGGCGGCGTCGGTCACGGGGTCGGCGTGGGCCGCGCCAGCTGCCAGCAGGCTGGCAAAGATCAGAGCTTTCATGGTGCTTCCTTTCGTAGAGGGGATGCACCATTCTGCACGCGCACGCGCGGCCGGGGAATGCGGCCAGCGCTTGAAGCACTTTCAAGCTGTGATTGAAGATCGCTAGCGCGCGCCGGCCGCGTCGACGATGGCGCCGCTGACGTAGGAGGACTGTTCGCTGAGCAGCCACAGGATGGTTTCGGCGATTTCTTCCGGCTGGCCGCCGCGTCCCAGCGGCACGCTGGAGGCCAGCTTGTCGACGCGGTCCGCATCGCCGCCGCTGGCGTGGATCTCGGTGTAGATAATCCCCGGCCGCACGCAGTTGACGCGGATGCCTTCCGGGCCGACTTCCTTGGACAAGCCGAGCGTCAGCACATCCACCGCGCCTTTGGACGCGGCGTAGTCGACGTACACATTGCCACCGCCATGGCGCGACGCGCCGGACGAGACGTTGACGATGCCGCCGCCCTGTCCGCCGCGCGCGGTGGACATGCGCCGCACCGCCTCGCGGCTGCACAGGAAGTAGCTCAGGACATTGGTATTCAAAACGCGCTGCAGGCGCTCGGCCGACATATCGGCCAGCTTGCCCTGCTGTTCCAGCACGCCGGCGTTGTTGACCAGCGCCGTCAGCGGACCCAGTTGCGTGTCAGTGGTGGCGAACAGCCGCAGCACATCGGCCTCGATACCGACATCGGCCTGCACCGCGATGGCCTCGCCGCCCTCCGCCACGATCTGCGCGCGCAGGCGCTCGGCGGCATCAGCGTTGCTGACGTAGTTGATGCATACCGCATAACCGCGCCGGCTGGCCAACAGTGCGGTCGCGGCGCCGATGCCACGGCTGCTGCCGGTCACCAGGAGCACCGGCTTCATTTACTTCTCAGGGCTGAGGTGGGACATCGCATACGTCAGATGTTCCCACCAGTGATCGCGCGACTGCACGCTGCGCAGGCACTTTTTATCCAGCTCGGTCTTGAAGATCGGGTCGCGGCACTGCTTGGTGATCAGCGCATTGCGCTGGTTCTCGGCGTTCACCAGGGCCACGCCCATCCACAGGATCACGCCCAGGAACACAATCACCAGACTCCACGCCACGTGGTTGATGTAGGACCATTCAAACAAGGTCTCCAGCGCGGGCGAAGATTCCTTGTAAATCTTCATGACCTGCTGCTCGGCCTCTTCACGATCGTTGCGTGGAAATTTCATTGCCCTACCCGTCCTTCCTTGATTACTTTTTGCCGGCGCGTTCCTGCAGCGACTTCGCCACCAGGCTATCCATCACCGCAAACATCGCCGTATGTGCGGCCGCCGCCGAGGTCAGGCCATGGCCTGCCACGGCTGGCGAGGTGGTGTAACGGCCGTCGATGACCACTGCCGGCACACTATCGAGTTTATACTGATTTGCCACTTGCTGGCCGCGTTTCAGTTTCGTCTGCACGCCGAAGGAGTTGAAGGTCTCCAGGTACTTGGCCTTGTCCACGCCGTTCTTGACCACGAAGTCCAGCAAAGCCTGATCGGTGTTGAGGCGGTTGTGGTCGACGTGGATGGCGCGCAGGATTTTCTCATGCATGCCGTTGCCCAGCAGGTTCATCGACTCCAGCGTGTAGAACGCCTTGGCCTGCGGATCGTCGCCCATGTGCATGCGGCGGAACACGATCTTGTCGCTGTTCTTCTTGACCCACGCTGCCAGGTCCGGGTCCAGCGCGTTGCAGTGCGGGCAGTGGTACATGAAGAACTCCAGCACTTCAACTTTCTTGCCGGTGTCCGGCGCCGGGCCGTTGACCGAGTTGTAATCCAGGCCATCCTTGAAGTCGGCGGCGGATGCGCCGGCGGCAGCGGCCATAAAGGCGACGGTGGCAATCAGTGGACGCAGCAAATTGAGCAGACGCATAACTATCCTTCAAGTGTGAAATAAGTGGCAAACGCGGGGAGATTACCACTTTTCCAAGGCTTTGGCCGGGGTATTAAGCCAGCCTTAAGCCCTGCTTAGAACCGGGTTTTAAAACTCATAGCGGGCCGACAGTTTCAACTGGCGGCCATCGGCTGGATAAATCCCGCCCTTGCAGCTGAACGCCTGCGAGAAGTAATGCTTGTCCGCCAGGTTCTGGCCCGACACCGCCCACTCCCACTGGCCGAACTTGCGCGCATAGCGGGCGTCCAGCGTGGTGAACGACGGCATCTCGCCCGAGCAGCTGTTGTCGAAGTCCGAACCGTAGCGCTGCTTGTCCACCCACTGCGCGCCGACATCGGCGGTCTGGCCGCTGCCTGGGGTCCAGCTCAGGCGCGCGGTCAGCACGTTCTTCGGTACCAGCACCATTTCGCGGCCGTTGTTGGCGCCTTCGCGGAACTTGGCCTGCACGTGCTGATAGTGGCCATTGACGGTCCAGGCGGCGGCGATGCGCTGCTCAGCATCCAGCTCGAAGCCCTGGCGACGGGTCGGATCCAGGTTGGTGTTGGCGCCAAAGCCGTTCAATGTCGGATCGTAGAAGATCTCGTTGGTCAGGTTGTTGCGGAACACGCGCGCAGTGACTTTCTGCGTGGCGTTGGCGTAGCTGGCGCCGACTTCCGCATCATGCGACTGTTGCGCCGCCAGCGGCTTGTTGAACACCGGCGTGTAGGCATTTTCGTCCGAGTTGGCGACGCGGTAGCTCTGTCCCAGTTTGCCGTACACGGTCAGGTTCGATACCGGCATGTAGCTGGCTTGCAGCTCCCACGCGTTCAGGCCCTGCACCACGTTGTAGCCGGCGAAGGCCAGCGGGTCGACGAAGTCCTTGTCGAAGATTTCGCGGCGCACACCGGCCGAGATGCGACCTTCGTGTACTGGATCGAAGCGCAGTTCGTCGCGCAGGTAGATCGCCTTGGATTTCTGGTTGGCGTCAGCGGCCGAGTAGCCGGACTCCGTGGTGCGTTCCCATTTGATGAAATCGACGCCGGCCACCAGTTCATTGACCATGCCGTTGATCGCACCCAGCTTGCGCACGCGCGGCGAGAATTGCAGCTGCTTGCTGTCGTAGGTGGTGGTCGACGGGAAGCCGCCGAATACATAGGTCGATTCCACGGTCTTCTTGCGGTACGACAGATCGGCGGCGACATCATGGCCGAACAGGCGGTATTGGCCGGACACGGTCAGGCGGTCGCTGTCGAGCGAGCCGTTGTCGTCCGGGGTGTTGGTCTGACGCGGATTGGTCTTAAATTGCGCTTCGGTCAGCGAACCGGCAAAGCGCATGTCCTGGCGCGCGCCTTCGTAGCGGAAACCGATGCGGTCGAATTCATTGGCGTACCACTGCGCGCCGCCGCTAAAGTTGGTCTGCTTGAATTCATTGTTGTCGCGGTAGTTGTCGCTGCGCTGGTGGTCCAGTGTAGCGTCGGCGGCGAAGCCGTTCCAGGCCTGGGCGGCGGAGATGCGCGCCTCGCCCGCGTGGAACTGGCCGCCTTCGAGGAACACGCTGCCACGGCTGCTGTACTGGCCCGGACGCTTGGTGACGATGTTGATCACGCCGGCCGTGGCGCCGTCGCCGTACAACACGCTGGCGCCGCCGCGCAGGATTTCGATGCGCTCCACGGTGTCGATCGGGATGGTCGACAGAATGGCGTTGCTCAATTCATTTTCCGACAGGCGCACGCCGTCCACCACGATCACCATGTTCTGGCTGCTGTTGGTGCCGAAGCCGCGCAGATCGAGGCCGTAATCCGGGCTGCCGTCCAGGCTCTGGCGGCCGTACACGCCGCCGATCTTGCGGATCGCCGCGTTGACGTCGCTGGAGCCGGCGCGGCGGATCTCGTCGGCGCTGATGATGGTGGCGCCGATCGGCGCCAGCGACGGTTCGGCGTCGAAACGGGCGCCGGTGACGACAACCGACGTCAGGCCGGCGCCGGCGCCGGCATCGTCAGCCTGGGCGGCGAAGGGTACGGCGAAGCACAGGGAAACAGCGGCGGCCAGCAGGCGCGGGCGAAGTACGGAGGCGTTCATGGTTTATCATTTTCAAAAGAGACATCCGCCTGCGTCCCCGCAAGCTGGAAGTGTACGGAAGCCGCGCTGCGACCTCCCCCTGATCTGGCCGATATCCGGGCTGGCACGGCGATGACGCCGGCGTTACCGTTGCGGGGGCAGCACACCTTGGCCGGCGCTCGAAGGGCGACAGCGGCTTTGTGTTTCCCGTTTAACCTCACCTGCTTGCGCAAGGCGGGCACCAGAAGCCGGCATTATACGCCTGACAAGGCGCGCCATCGATCATTCAGGATTTCGATACGATCCATCTATATTTACCCCATTGATACGGGAGGCCGCCGTACTTATAGTG
This sequence comes from Duganella dendranthematis, assembly GCF_012849375.1. Lineage (NCBI taxonomy): Bacteria > Pseudomonadati > Pseudomonadota > Betaproteobacteria > Burkholderiales > Oxalobacteraceae > Duganella > Duganella dendranthematis. The sequence continues at coordinate 4,184,974 of NZ_CP051684.1, read as the reverse complement.
AAGGATGAAAGGAACTCCTATGACACTCCCTACTTATTTCCTGTCCCACGGCGGCGGCCCATGGCCCTTCATGATGGACCAGGTTGGCCATCTTTACGCCAAACTGGATGAGTCGCTGCGCGATATTCCGCGCCAGATCGGCGTCACGCCGAAAGCGCTGCTGGTGATTACCGCGCACTGGGAGGGCCGCGATTTCATGCTGTCGTCCTCGCCCAAGCCGCCGATGATTTACGACTACGGCGGTTTTCCGCCGCATACCTATGAAGTGCAGTACGCCGCGCCGGGATCGCCGGAGCTGGCGGCGCAGGTCAAGGAGCTGCTCGAAGCGGGCGGCCACACGGCGGTGCTGGATGACCAGCGTGGTTTCGACCACGGCACCTTCAGCGCGCTGTATCCGATTTATCCGAACGCCGATGTGCCGGTGGTGCAGCTGTCGCTGCGCTATGGCCTCGATCCGAAGGAGCATCTGGAGATCGGCCGCTTGCTGGCGCCGTTGCGCGACCAGGGTGTGCTGATTATCGGCAGCGGGCTGAGTTTTCACAATCTGCGCGCGTTCAATGCGGCCGGGGCGTCCGCTTCGCACGCGTTTGACGCGTGGCTACAGCAGACCATGGCGCTGCCGCCGCAGGAGCGGGCGGCGCAGTTGATGCAGTGGGAACAAGCGCCGGCTGCGCGCATGGCGCATCCGCGTGAAGAGCATCTGCTACCGTTGATGGTGGTGCTGGGCGCGGCGGAGCAGGAAGCCGCCGCCATGCCGTATCACGAGGATGCGTTTATGGGCGGCCTGGCCGTGAGCAGTTTCCGCTTCGGCCAGGCTGCGGCGTAAATTTCTGCACCGCACCCCGAACCGACGCGGGGTCTGACCCCGTACGGGGTCAGACCCCTGCTCTGCCCTGCGGGTTGGGTGCTAATTACGTACCGCGCTTGCCGTTGGCGGCGGCTTTGGCTTTTTCGGCGGCGATGGCGGCTTTTTCGGCGGCCTTCGCTGCCATTTCAGCGTCGTGCTGCTCCAGCCGCACGCGGCGCGTCTCCGGCGTCTCCAGCGAGATGCGGCCCAGGATGCCGCTGCGGTAGTCGCCCAGGAAGGTGTGCGACGCCTTCTCGTAATCCAGGTCGCCGCCCTTCTGCCGGAAGCCGCGCTTCATGCCGACGCCTTCCACCACGCCGATCGCGTCAAACGTTTCGATGTCTTTAAAGCCATAGCGCGCCACCAGCAGTTCCGGATAGTGCAGCAGCAGCTCGCCGGCCAGGAACTCCGCCACTTCTTCTTCAATCAGCGCATTCGAGCCGATCGCGTGGCTGGCTGCCAGCATCAGGCCATCGCTTGGCAGCGCGATCTTCGGCCACAGCATGCCGGGCGTATCGACCAGCACCGTGTTCTTGTCCAGGTACAGCTTCTGCTGCTGCTTGGTCACGGCCGGCTCGTCGCCCACCTTGGCCACGCGTTTTTTCAGCAGCGCGTTCATCAACGTCGACTTGCCGACGTTGGGGATCCCCATGATCATGATGCGCAGCGGCTTGGTCGGCACGCCGCGATGCGGCGCCAGCTGCTTGGCCAAGTCCGGAATGCGCGCCACGTCGGCCGGCTTCTTGGTGGTCATCGCATACGCGGTCACGCCTTCCTGGGCGTTGTAGTACGCCACCCAGGCCGCCGTGGCGGCCGGATCGGCGAGGTCGATCTTGTTGAGGATCTTCAGGCACGGACGCTGGCGGAACTTGCGCAGCTCCTCCACCATCGGATTGGTGCTGGCTTCGGGCAGGCGCGCGTCGACCACTTCGATCACCAGATCGGTGTTTTCCATCTGTTCCGCCGCCTTCTTTTTGGCGGCGTTCATATGCCCTGGGTACCATTGTATCGACATGCTCTGACCTTCAAAAACGTTCTGACAACCTGCTATTTTACCTGCTAACCAGCCCGGTATTCGTTTATCATGGGGCGCCTTACTTTCAAAATTATACAAACAACAACTCCGGAGTGCTGAAGATGAGCATAGCTGCACCGTCCAACCCGAAGGAAATCACCCTTCGCGGCATTATTCTGGGCATTCTGATTACGCTGGTATTTACCGCAGCCCAGGTCTACCTGGGTCTGAAGGTCGGCCTGACCTTCGCCACCTCGATCCCGGCCGCCGTGATCTCGATGGCCCTGCTGAGCGCATTCAAGGATGCCACCATCCAGGAAAACAACATCGTGCAGACCATCGCCTCGGCCGCCGGCACGCTGGCGTCGGTGATTTTCGTGCTGCCCGGCCTGTTGATGATCGGCTGGTGGGCTCACGTGCCGTTCTGGCCGACCTTTGGCGCCTGCGCCATCGGCGGCGTGCTGGGCGTGATGTACACGGTGCCGCTGCGCCGCGCGCTGGTGTCGCAATCGAACCTGCCGTATCCGGAAGGCGTGGCCGCCGCCGAGGTGCTGAAAGTCGGCATGGCCTCGCGTGCCGGCGCCGCTGAAGGCAAAGCTGGCCTGCGCGCCGTGATCTGGGGCGCGCTGACGTCGGCGCTGTTTGCCGCCGGCGCCGCCGCCAAGTTGCTGGCGGCCGAAGTGTCGATCTACTTCCGCACCGGCGCCGGCGCCACCGGCATCGGTGCATCGAGTTCGCTGGCGCTGATCGGCGCCGGCCACCTGATGGGCATCACGGTCGGTGTCGCCATGGGCGTCGGCACCATCATCGCCTGGGGCGTGCTAGTGCCGCTGATGACATCTCTGACGCCGGCCGCCGCTGGCGTTGATGCCGCCGGCCACGCGCTGGGCGTGTGGTCCAAGGAAGTGCGCATGATCGGCGCCGGCGTGATCGGCATTGCCGCCATCATCACACTGGCCGGCCTGGCCAAGCCTATCCTGGGCGGCCTGAAATCGGCCATGGACACCGCACGCAAAGCCAAGCTCGAAGGCGCCGTGCTGGACCGCACTGAAATGGATATGCCGATCTTCGTCGTCGGCCTGGTGACGCTGATCGCGCTGGTGCCGGCTGGCTGGCTGCTGGCCAGCTTCCTGCAAGGCGGCCCGCTGATGTCGCTGGCCGTGCCGCTGGTGGCGGTGGGCGTCGGTTATATCCTGATCGCCGGTATCTTCGCCGCCGCTGTCTGCGGCTATATGGCGGGCTTGATCGGCTCGTCGAATTCGCCGGTGTCCGGCATCGCCATCCTGACCATTCTCGGCGCCGCGCTGAGCGTGGGCTTCGTCGGCCGCAGCGTGATGGGGCCGGAAGTGGCGCAGGCGCTGATCGCCTTCGCGCTGTTCGTCACCACCGTGGTGCTTGCAGTGGCCGTGATCGGTAACGACAACCTGCAGGATCTGAAGACCGGCCAGCTGGTCAACGCTACCCCATGGAAGCAACAGGTCGGCCTGCTGATCGGCGTTGCCGCCGGTTCGTGCGTGGTGCCACCGGTGCTAGAGCTGCTGAACCACGCCAACGGTTTCGTCGGCGCGCCGAATCTGGATGCGATCTCCAACGAGCCGCTGGCCGCGCCACAGGCGCTGCTGATTTCGACGTTGGCCAAGGGCGTCATCGGCGGCAACCTGGACTGGAAACTGCTGGGCTACGGCGTGCTGATCGGCCTGGCGCTGGTGCTGATTAACTTCGTGCTGAAAAAATCCAGCAACGACAAGTACAGCCTGCCGCCGCTGGGCGTGGGCCTGGCGATCTACCTGCCGAGCGCAGTGATCACCCCGGTGGTGATCGGCGCCGTCGCCGGCTGGGTATTCGACCGCGCGGTAGAGAAGCGCGCCGGCGGCGAGTCGGCCAAGCGCATCGGCGTGCTGGTGATGTCCGGCTTCATCGTTGGCGAGAGCTTGTTCAACGTTGCGCTGGCCGGCCTCATCGTCCTGTCCGGCAAAGGCGAGCCGCTGGCCGTCGCCAACAGCATGAGCGAAGGTACGACCATGACCATCGCGCTGGTGGTCGGCACCGCCATCGTCTGGAGCCTGTACCGCTGGTCGGCCAAGAACGGCCAGGCAGTGCATCAGCAATAAGCCGTTTTACCGGCAGCAAAAAGTCGTTGCCAATAGATAAGTTGCCATTTATGATTGCATAATTACCAATCATAAATGGCCTTATCGTGATCCACCGCTGTGTGACCTCCCTCTTGCTGCTGGCCAGTGCCTTGCTCGCCGGCCCAGCGCTCGCCGCCCCCAGTGCCGAGAATTTTTTCCAGGCGCCGAAAGCCAACCACGTCGAACTATCGCCGAAAGGTGGCTACGTCACCATGGTGACCACCCTGCCCGGCGGCGCCAGCGTGCTGACCGTGCACGAAACGGCCGACGCGGCCAAGTACAAACACATCATCCGCACCTCCAACGAGGAAGTGATCATCGCGGTCCACTGGATCAATGAGAACCGCGTCGGCTTCACCATCAAGAACCGCCGCATCGAATTCAACGGCAACCTCGACGAAATGGCGGCTGACCGCGACGGCAGCAACCTGGCGCATCTGATCACCGGCAACCTGCAGCACCAGCAGGAGGCGACCGGCAGCTTCATCGCCAGCAAGCTGCTGACTTCCGATTACGCCTTCTTCGACGTCATGCACGACGGCTCGGATGACATCCTGCTGAAGAAATACTTCTGGAATAACATCGACCCCTCGCCCGACCACGCGCGCCTGTACCGCCTGAACACCCGCACGCGCCAGCTGCGCGGCCTGGAAGGCACGCAGCCGACCTCGGCATTGACGTGGCTGGCCGACAATCGCGGCGTGCCGCGCGTGGCGGTCTCGCAGCGCAAGGGCCGTTGCACCACCTCCTACCGCTCCGACCTCGGCGGCGAATGGCGCGAACTGAACAACGACGACTGCATCGTCGGCAAAGGTTTTTCGCCCGAATTCTTCGACGGTGACGACACGCTGTACGTCCAAGCCAACCACAAGGGCTACGGCGCGCTGTTCCGCTACGACCTGAAGGCGATGAAGATCGACGCCGAGCCGATCGTCTCGGTGCCCGGCTTCGACTACTGCGGCGAAGCGGTGATCGACTACGCCAGCCGCCGCCTGGTCGGCCTGCACCTGTACACCGACGCCGGCACCACCTACTGGATGCATCCGGCGCTGAAGGCCGAACAGGCCAAGATCGACGGTATGCTGACCACCACCAACAACAGCGTGTTCTGCGCCGACGAATGCCTGACGGCGCCGGTGCTGCTGGTGGTGGCCACTTCCGACCGCCAGCCCCCGCAATACATCATCTACCACCGCGACAGCGGCAAGATGGATGGCCTGGGCTACGCCCATCCCGACATCAAGGCCGCCGAGATGGGCCTGCGCGATCTCCACCGCTTTGCGGCGCGCGACGGCCGCAGCATCCCGGCCTACGTGACGCTGCCGCCCGGCAAAGCCAGCGGCCCGCGTCCGACCGTGGTGCTGGTGCATGGCGGTCCGGCCGTGCGCGGCGCGTATTGGGATTGGGACAGCGAGGCGCAGTTCCTGGCCTCGCGCGGCTATGTGGTGATCCAGCCGGAATTCCGCGGCGGCACCGGCTTCGGCGCCGACCACTTCAACGCCGGCCTGAAGCAATGGGGCATGGCCATGCAAACCGATCTGGTGGACGCCGCGCAGTGGGCCGTCAAACAGGGCTGGGCTGATCCGAAGCGCATCGGCATCATGGGCGCCAGCTATGGCAGCTATGCCACGCTGATGGGGCTGATCCAGAATCCGGAAGTGTTCCGCTGCGGCGTGGAATGGGCCGGCGTCACCGACATCGACCTGTTGTTCAGCACCACCTATTCGGACGCATCGCAGGAGAACCTGAAGTACGGCATGCGCACGCTGATCGGCGATCCCGACAACGCCACCGACGCCGCCCGTTTCCGCCAGTATTCGCCGCTGCTGCGCGCCGCTGAACTGAAACAGCCGCTGCTGATGGCGCACGGCCTGGAAGACAGGCGTGTGCCGATCGTGCACGCCACCCGCTTCTACGACGCGGTCAAGCGCAGTAATCCGAACGTCGAGCTGATCACCTATCCCAACGAAGGCCATGGCTGGAGCAAGGAAGAGACCCGTATCGCCTTCTGGCAGCGGGTGGAAGCCTTCCTCGACAAGAACCTGAAGCAGGCGCCCTGACGGTGCCGGCGCTGGCTTAAATCTCGGCCAGCGCCTTCAGATGGGCGACCACGCTGCGGCCTAGCGCCGACAGGTTGTAGCCGCCTTCCAGACAGCTGACGATGCGGCCCTTGGCGTACAGCCTGGCCACCTCCATCATCTGCTCGGTAATCCATGCGTAATCCGCCTCCACCAGCCCCATGCCGCCGATGTCGTCCTCGCGGTGGGCGTCGAAGCCGGCCGAGATGAAGATCATCTCCGGCTGGAAAGTATGCAGCGCCGGCAGCCATTTTTCCGTCACGATCTGGCGCACCACGTCGCCCTTGGTGTGGGCCGGCACCGGCACGTTGACCTGGTGGTCGGTGATCGGCTGCGGATCGCAGTACGGATACAACGGGTGCTGGAAGAAGCTAACCATCAGCGCGCGCGGCTCGTTCTTGAAAGCTTCTTCGGTGCCGTTGCCGTGGTGGACGTCGAAATCGACGATGGCCACCCGCTGCAGGCCGCGCACATCCAGCGCGTGCTTGGCGGCGATGGCGACGTTGTTGAACAGGCAGAAACCCATCGGTTCGACCGGCCGCGCGTGGTGACCGGGTGGACGCACCGAGCAAAACGCGTTGTCGATTTCACCGTCGATAACCGCGTTGGTGGCCGCCACCGCCGCCCCGGCCGCGCGCTGGGCGGCGCGCCAGCTCCAGGCGTTGAGCGAGGTGTCGCCGTCGATCGGATAGGTGTCGCCTTCGGCCGGCACGTTGTCGCGCACGATGGCGATGGCGTTGGCGCTGTGGTTGCGCGCCAGGTCGGCCGGATCGACCAGCGGCGCTTCGCGGTGATCCAGCAGGTCGCTGATGTGCGAGCCAATCAACTGGTCGGCGATGGCTTGCAAACGTGCCGGCGATTCGGGATGCCAGTCGCCCATGTCGTGGCGCTGGCAGTCGGGATGGGTGTAGATGGCTGTGCTCATGTGACTTGGTGTCTCGTTTTTTTGCTGCGACAAGCGGTTTCTCGCATAGAATCGCTTCTAGGCGCTAATCTACCATACATATCATGACCACAAAATTGCATGCGGTAGCCCGCCAAGTGGGCAGCATCATCGTCGGCAAGGATTTGCAGATCCGCCAGGCCTTGGCCTGCCTGCTGGCCGGCGGCCATTTGCTGGTCGAGGATGTGCCTGGTGTCGGCAAGACCACGCTGGCGCACGCGCTGGCCATTTCGCTGGGGCTGCGCTTCAACCGCATCCAGTTCACCAGCGATTTGCTGCCGGCCGATGTCAACGGCATTTCGATTTTCGAGCGTGAGCGCAATGGCTTTGTGTTTCATCCGGGGCCGATCTTCACGCAGGTTCTGCTGGCCGACGAAATCAACCGCGCCACGCCCAAGACCCAATCGGGCTTGCTGGAGGCGATGGAGGAACGGCAGGTCAGCGCCGACGGCGTCACGCGCGCGCTGCCGGAACCGTTCTTCGTCATCGCCACCCAGAATCCGGCCCACCAGGTCGGCACCTTCCCGCTGCCCGAGTCGCAGCTCGACCGTTTTTTGATGTGTCTTTCATTAGGCTATCCGGACGCCGCCGCCGAGCGCGCGCTGCTGATGGGCGAAGACCGGCGCGCGCTATTGAAAACCCTGCCGGCGGCGATGACGGCGGATGAACTGATGCAGGCGCAGCAAGCGCTGCGCCAGATTCACGCGTCGGCTTCGCTGATCGATTATGTGCAGGCGCTGGCGGCGGCCTCGCGCCAGAACGGCATGTTCGCGGAGGGACTGAGTCCGCGCGCGGCGATTGCGCTGTTACAGGCGGCGCGCGCGTGGGCGGCGCTGGAAGGCCGCGACCATGTGCTGCCGGAGGATGTGCAGGCGGTATTGGTGCCGGTGTGTGCGCACCGTCTGCGGCCGTTGAAATCGGCGCACGGCGTGGCCCTGGCCAGCCGCGACCTGGTGCTGCAACTGCAAGCGTCGGTGCCGGTGTAAATGGCCGGCGTGCTGCACGCGCTGTACAAAAAAGGCCGCGACCAGTGGCTGTTCCAGTTGCGCGACAGTGAACCGGGCACGGTGACGCTCACCATGCGCCGCGTGTTCATCGTGCCGACCCGCGCCGGCATGATGTTTGCCGTGCTGCTGCTGGTGATGCTGGTCGGCGCGCTGAATTACAACCTGGGCCTGGGCTTTGCGCTGACGTTCTTCGCCGGCGCCTGCGCGGTGGCCGATATGGTGCTCACCGCCCGCAACCTGGCGCTGCTGCAATTGGCGCCGGGCCGCGCGCCGCCGGTGTTTGCCGGCGAAGAGGCGCAGTTCGACCTGTATCTGCGCAACCGCAGCCGGCGCGATCGTTATGCGGTGTGGCTGGGCTTTCAGGCTGACGGCGAACCGCGCCAGGCGGTCGATGTGGTGGCGGGTGGCGACAGCGCGGTGAGTCTGTCGGCGCCGGCGCGGCAACGCGGCTGGCTGGTCGCGCCGCGCGTGCGGCTGGTGACGCGCTTTCCGCTTGGGTTGTTCAAGGCGTGGAGCTACTGGCAGCCGGACGCGCGGGTGCTGGTGTATCCGGCGCCGGAATGGCCGGCAGTGGCGCTGCCGTCGTCGGGAGCGGCCAGCGAGGATGGACATGGTACGGTGGGGCTGGATAATTTTGCCGGCATCCGGCCGTATCAGGCCGGCGATCCGATGCGGCATCTGGCGTGGCGGCAGATTGCGCGCCACGATCCGGCGCTGGGCGGACAACTGGTGACCAAGCATTTCGAAGGCGGCGCGGTGGCAGAACTGGCGCTCGATTTTGCCGCGCTGCCGTTGCAGATGGATCTGGAGCAGAAACTGTCGCGCATGACCGGCTGGGTAATGGAGGCCGAGCAGCGCGCGCTGCCCTACCGCTTCCGCCTTGCCCAGCACGACTACGGCCCGGCGCACGGCGAAGCCCATCGCGCCGCCTGCCTGCAGGCGCTGGCGCTATTCGGCCTGGATGGCCAGCGATGAGCAGCGCGCGGCTGGCGTTGCGGCTGACGCGCGACAAGTCGGACACGCTGCTGTTACTGGCCGCCTCGCTGATGGTGCTGGCACCGCATTTCGCCCATCTGCCGCTGTGGATCAGCGCCCTCGCCTGCGCCACGCTGCTGTGGCGCGCGGCCATCACCTGGCTGGGCAAGCGCATGCCGCCGACCTGGCTGCTGGTGCCGATCGCGGTGGCGGCCATGGCCGGCGTCTACCGCAGCTATCACACGCTGCTGGGCCGCGAGGTCGGCGTCGCCATGCTGGTGCTACTGTTGGCCTTCAAGCTGCTGGAGATGCACGCCAGACGCGACCTCTTCGTGGTCACCTTCCTCAGTTTCTTCGTCCTGCTGACCAATTTCCTCTACTCGCAGTCGATGCCGACCGCGCTGTGGACGGTGCTGACGCTGCTGGTGCTATTGACCGCGCAACAGTCGTTTCAGTACACCAGCCTGGTGCCGACGCTGGCCCACCGTCTGCGCATCACGCTCAAGGTCGGCGCGCTGGCCGCGCCGCTGGCGCTGCTGTTGTTTGTCGCCTTCCCGCGCATTCAGGGGCCGCTGTGGGGACTGCCAGGCGACGCCAACAGCGCGCGCTCGGGCCTGAACGACAGCATGGCACCGGGCACGCTGTCGTCGCTGGCGCAGTCGGACGACATCGCGTTCCGCGTGCGCTTTGCCGGCGCGGTGCCGGCACAGCAGCAGCTGTACTGGCGCAGCATCGTGCTGGGAGATTACGATGGCCGCACCTGGACCCGCGTGCCGCGCAAACGCGGCCTACAGCGGCTGGAAGTGGCGATCCACGCGCGCGGCGCACCGGTGCGCTACGAAACCACCATGGAGCCCAGCAACACGCGCTGGCTGGCGCTGCTGGAACTGGCCGCGCCGGATCTCAGCGTGCCCGGCTTCCGCCTGCGCGACAGCGACGAGATGGAGCAATTCACCACCGAGCCGGTCACCCACCGCGTGCGCTACGACGCGGCGGCCTATCTCGACTACACGCTGCAGGCCGGAGAAAGCCCGCAGCGCATGATGCACTGGCTGGAACTGCCGGCCGGTTTCAACCCGCGCACGCTGGCGCTGGCGCAGCGACTGCGCGCCGCCACCCCCGCCGACGCGCCGGTCCAGCAACTCAGCAATGCCGTGCTGACCCGCTTCCGCACGCAAGACTATCGCTACACGCTGGAACCGCCACTCACCGGCGCCAACGCGGTCGATGACTTCCTGTTCACTACCCGCGCCGGCTTTTGCGAACACTACGCCGGCGCCTACGTGGTGCTGATGCGCGCCATGGGCGTGCCGGCGCGGGTGGTCACCGGCTACCAGGGCGGCGAACGCAATCCGGTCGACGGCTACCTGACCGTGCGCCAGTCCGACGCCCACGCCTGGGCCGAGATCTGGAGCCAGCAAGGCGGCTGGCAGCGCGTCGACCCCACCGCCGCCGTCGCCCCCGAACGGGTCGAACGCAACCTGGCGCGCGCCTTGCCGCGTCCCGCCCCGTTCGGCCTGGCGCCGTTGCTGGACCTGCAAAACAATCCCGATTCGTGGCTGGCGCAACTCAGATTCGCCTATGCCGCACTGAATAATTCTTGGAATCAATGGGTACTGGATTACAATCCCGATAGGCAGCGGAGTTTCCTTGAGGAACTAAGCAGCATGTTCGGCCACTGGCGCACGGCACTCGGTGCGGTGCTGGTGGCGGTCTTGCTGGCCGTGCTGCGCTGGCAGCGCGCGCGCCGCCCGGTCGATGCGCTGGAGGCGCTGTACGCGGCCTTCTGCCGGCAGCAGCTACGCCACGGCTACGGCCGGGCGCCGTCCGAAGGCCCGCGCAGCTATGCGGCGCGGCTGCGGACCATGCCCGCCAGCACGGAAAAACACGCTGCCATGGAGCAGTTTTTGCACCTGTACGGTATGCTGAAGTATGGCGCCGGCGGGACCGAATCACGTTCGGCGTCGCTGGCGACGCTGACAACCTTGCTACCCTTATGCCGATGAAGACCTTGATCACCGCCCTGCTGCTGAGCGCAGCCACCCTTGCCGCCAGCCACGCCGCTCCGGTGGACCAGTACGGCTACAAGCTGCCGCCCAGCATGCAGTCCAAGAAGAAAGCCAAGAAAGCGCCCGTCAAGAAAGCTGTGCCGGCAATCGATTACACCGGCGAATTCGTCAACTTCGGCGACTGGAAAGAAGTGCGCGCCTTCCTCGACGACATCGCCACCCGCGACGGCTTCGACCGTGCCGAGCTGACCACGCTGATCAATCAAGTCCGCTATGTGGACGCCGCCGTGCAGCTGGTCAAGCCGGCGCCGCCCGGCAAACCGAAGAACTGGCAAGCCTACAGCAAGCTGATGATCGATCCGGTGCGCACCGACGCCGGCATCAAGTTCTGGAACGACAATGCCGAGGCGCTGAATCGCGCCGAATCGCTGTACGGCGTGCCGGCCGAAATCATCGTCGGTATCATCGGCGTGGAAACCGTGTATGGCCGCAACACCGGCCGCTTCCGCGTGCTGGACGCCATCACCACACTGGCGTTCTCGTATCCAGAAGCGCCGCAGCGCCGTGAGCGGATGGAATTCTTCCGCGGCGAACTGGAAGCCACGCTGCTGTTCGCGCGCCAGAGCGGCACCGATCCGCTGTCGCTGAAAGGCTCGTTTGCTGGCGCGCTGGGCATGCCGCAATTCATGCCGAGCAGCCTGATGAAATATGCGGTGGACTTCGACGGCAACGGCACCATCGATCTGCTGAACTCCCCGAGCGACGCGATCGGCAGCGTGGCGGCCTTCCTGGCCGCGCACGGCTGGCAGCGCGAGCTGGCCGGGCCGCCGGTGTATGCGGCCACCGTGTCGCCCAACCGCGCTTGGGACAGCCTGCTGAACCAGGGGTTGACGGCCAAGTACCGCAACGGCGAACTGAACGCGGCCGGCGTCACCACCGCCACGCCGGCGCCGGATCAATTGTATGGTCTGGTGGACTTGCAGAATGGCGCCGAGCCGACCGAATACTGGCTGGCCAACGCCAACTTCTTTGCCATCACGCAGTACAACCGCAGCTACTTCTACGCGATGTCGGTGGTGGAGTTGGGACGGACGGTACGGCTGGAGCGTAGCGGCGCCGCAGGCACACCTTTGACGTCAACAAGCGCTTCAGGAATGTAAGCAAGCGTAAATCGACTTGTACCGTGCGGTCATGCGCGGTATTGTTTTGTTGACACTTGGCAATAGTTTGTTCAAACTCGCGATATTCGCAGTGTTCAGTGAGCTGCTTTACAACGCAATTGTTATACAATTAACTTTAATCGATAAACAAAGCGTGCACGACTGAGCTTATCACACAAGTCGGTGTATAATTCTCACACAATGTTGCAGACCGACAACAATACCTTGCGGGAAGAGCTTTTTTGTATTGCTGCTGAGTATTAGATTGCGGAGTGTTGTACAATTGTGTATATATTATGAAACTTGTTATCCTGAAATCCGTGTCCGTGTGTGAATTCTCCCTTGGTAAGGATGGACATTGACGCAGCAAAGCTCCGAGTGTTGTACTTTGCAGGACAACTTTACAGAAGGAAAAGACGACATGACAAACCAAGTCGGCATAGACATGAACAACGATGCGGATGGCGATGATCTGCTGCAATACAATCCCAACCGCCTGCTCGATACGTTGATCGAGAACCTGCGCCTGAAAAACGACGCAGCGCTGTCGCGCGCGCTGGAAGTCGCACCGCCTGTGATCAGCAAAATCCGTCACCACCGCTTGCCGGTCGGTGCGTCGCTGCTGATTCGCATGCACGAAGTAAGCGATCTGAGCATCCGTGACCTGCGTTACTTGATGGGCGACCGCCGCAACAAGTTCCGCATCAGCGACAAGCAATTCAAGCCTAAAGAAGGCGAAACCCCAGGCGGCAGCAACAACGGCTAATCCAGCCCGCGTTACTTAGTCCTGTCAGCACGCCCTCCTTCCCTTTACGCAAGGGACGAGGGCGTTGTTGCGTTGACGCTGGCGTTTTAAGCTGGAAACACACCGGTGGACAGATAGCGGTCGCCGCGGTCGCAGACGATGAACACGATGGTGGCGTTCTCCACCGTCTGCGAGATGCGCAGCGCAATCTCGCAGGCGCCGGCCGCTGAAATACCGCAGAAGATGCCTTCCTCGGCCGCCATGCGGCGCGCCATGCGCTCGGCCGCTGCCTGCGACACGGCTTCCACGCGGTCGACGCGCGAACGGTCGTAGATTTTCGGCAGGTAGGCTTCCGGCCATTTGCGGATGCCGGGAATCGACGAACCCTCTTCCGGCTCGGCGCCGATGATCTGAATCTCCGGATTCTGTTCCTTCAGGTAACGCGAGGTGCCCATGATGGTGCCGGTGGTACCCATGGCGCTGACGAAGTGGGTCACGCGTCCATCGGTATCGCGCCAGATTTCCGGGCCCGTGCCTTCATAGTGCGCGCGGGCGTTGTCCTGGTTGGCGAACTGGTCGAGGATGATGCCTTTGCCATCTTTTTGCAGCTGCTCGGCCATGTCGCGCGCGTATTCCATGCCGCCGGTTTTCGGCGTCAGCATGATTTGCGCGCCGTAGGCGGCCATGCTCTGGCGGCGCTCGACGCTGAGGTTTTCCGGCATCAGCAGCAACATCTTGTAGCCGCGAATGGTGGCCGCCATCGCCAACGCAATGCCGGTGTTGCCGCTGGTGGCTTCGATCAGCGTATCGCCCGGCTTGATGTCGCCGCGTTCTTCGGCCCGCATCAGCATCGACAGCGCAGCGCGGTCCTTGACCGATCCGGCCGGATTGTTGCCTTCCAGCTTGCCGAGGATGATGTTGTTGCGGGCGGCCGCGTCGGCGCCGGGCAGGCGCGTCAGTTGCACCAGCGGCGTGTTACCGATCGTATCTTGCAGGGTCTTGTAAGCCATCGTCTTATTATGTGTAGGTTCGCCAAAACAACCATTTTAGCCGAGTTGCCTTAAAGCGGCCGACTACCCCATAAGACTTTGCACGGAGGGTGCCGCATCGGCTAGACTGGCAACACTTGTGCAACCATCTTCACATCCCCGGATTCACCATGGCTACCTCCCCCTCCGAACTCCTGCCGGAAGAAACTCCGGACGAGCCGACGCCCCGCACCACGCTCGATCTGGAGCAGCGCGCACACCAGATTTTCCCGACGCTGAGTGCGTCCGACATCCGCCACATGCACCGCTTCGGCCATGTGGTGTGCTTCAAGGACCGCGAGACGATTTTCGAAGCCGGCAAGACCAGTTTCGGCCTGATGCTGGTGCTCAAGGGCGGCATCGAAGTCAACCGCTATGACGGCCTCGGCAACACCTCGTATGTGACCACCCACCTGCCCGGCCAGTTCAGCGGCGAAGTGGCGCAGCTGTCGGGCCGGCCGGCGCTGGGCAACGGCCATGCGGTGGGCGACGTCGAAGTGCTGGTGGTGCCGTCGGAGTCGCTGCGCCAGTTGCTGGTGGCGCATGCCGATCTGGGCGAGCGCATCGTGCGGGCGCTGATCCTGCGCCGCGTTGGCCTGATCGAGCAGGCGTCGGGCGGACCGGTCATCGTCGGTCCGCGCGGCCACGGTCGCATTCACACGCTGCAAACTTTCCTGGCGGCCAACGGCCATCCGCATGTGGTGCTCGATCCGGAACACGACCAGCAGGCCGCCGACCTGATGAAGCATTACGAACCGAAGTCGGAAGAGCTGCCGCTGGTGGTGTGCCCGGACGGCGCGGTCAAGAGAAATCCGACCGTGGTCGACATCGGCCGCTGCCTCGGCATGCTGCCGGAACTGGATACCGAAAAGGTGTGGGACGTGATCGTGGTCGGCGCCGGTCCGGCCGGGCTGGCGACTGCCGTGTACGCCGCGTCGGAAGGCCTGTCGGTGCTGGCGCTGGAAACCCGCGCTTACGGCGGCCAGGCCGGCGCCAGTGCGCGCATCGAAAACTACCTCGGCTTCCCGACCGGCGTTTCCGGCCGCGCGCTGGCTGGACGCGCTTACGTACAGGCGCAGAAGTTCGGCGTCGAGATCGCCATTCCGGCGCCGGCCGGACGGCTGGTGTGCGACACCTATCCGCTGCAAGTGGAAATGTGCGGCAGCCTGCAAATGCTCAAGGCCAAGACCGTGGTGCTATCGTGCGGCGCGCGCTACCGCCGGCCGTCGCTGGCCAACCTCAAGCAGTTCGAGGGCAATGGCGTGTACTACTGGGCGTCGCCGGTCGAGGCCAAGCTGTGCAAGACGGAAGAAATCATCCTGGTCGGTGGCGGCAACTCGGCTGGACAGGCGGCGGTGTTCCTGGCGGGCTATGCCAAGAAGGTACACATGCTGATCCGCAAGGACAGCCTGTCGTCCACCATGTCCAGCTACCTGATCGACCGCATCGCCGCCACGCCGAATATCTCGCTGCACACGACGACTGAAATCGTCGCGCTGGAGGGTGACGAAGACGGCCTGAAGCAAGTGCGCACGCGCAATGCGAAGAGCGGGCAAGAATGCGATTACGACGTTTGCCGCGTGTTTTTGTTCATCGGTGCCGATCCGAATACCGGCTGGCTGGGCGATTGTGGCGTGGATGTCGATGCGCATGGTTTTATTCGCACCGGCTTCGACGTCACCAAGTCGCAGTGCAAGGCCAACTTCGCCAACGGCGTCTATCCGCGCGACCTGCCATCGCGCGCCGCGCTGGAGACCAGCGTGCCGGGCGTATTCGCCATCGGCGACGTGCGCGCGTCGTCCACCAAGCGTGTCGCAGCAGCGGTGGGCGAAGGCGCGGCGGTGGTGGCGCAGATCCACCAGTTCCTGGCCAACCTGCCGGCTGACAAGGTAGCGCAGTAACACCGGATGAGCGACCATGACCAAGAACTGGAAGAACGCCTGATCCGATTGGTGCGTTCTTCTTCAACATTGATGGCGCTGCTGGCAGCGGTAAGAAGTCTTCATCTGCAATCCTGGTGTATTGGCGCCGGAGTCGTGAGGGGACTGGTGTGGGACCATCTGCATGGATTCAGCCAACCTTCCCGCTACGATGATGTTGACGTGACGTATTACGACAATACCGCCGACGAAAAGCAAGATGAGAAACTCACCAGGCGACTCCTCGCCATATCCCCCTCCGTTCGCTGGGAGGTGACGAACCAGGCTTTGATCCATCAATGGTTCTTGAAAGCGCACGGCCAAATTGTGCCGCCGCTGCGCTCACTGGAAGATGGGATTGCAACGTGGCCGGAGTACGCCACCTGTGTCGGCGTTAATCTCAACGCGGACGATACCATCGAGGCGATTGCGCCGCATGGCCTCCAGGATTTGTTTGACTTAAAGGTTCGACACAACGCCACGCGAGCAAGTGCCGACGTCTTCATGCAACGTATAACGTCGAAAAGATTAATTGAGCGCTGGCCTATGCTTTCGATCATGGATGCGTCTCAGTGGGCCTGACTAGCGCATTAACTCCTGCCGGAGCAGCGCCAACTGCTTCGGCAGGAGCAATTGGCCGAAGGCCGACATCACCGGCTCCGATAGCAGGAACACGCGCTGCTCGTGGTCTGAATTATTCAGCCACTGCGGGCTGGCGAACCACTTCACAAACGCGCTCTCCAGGCCCAGCCGGCGCGCTTCTTCCACGCCGCGCTGCAAGCAGACGCGCGCGGCGCATTCCAGCCAGTTCCAGCGGTTGGTTTCGGCCAGCTGCATCACCAGCACCACGTCCTCGCTGACGGCAAGTTGCTGGAGAATGGCGGAGAACGGAATGTATGCGCCGTGCCGCAGCACCAGTTGCACGGCAAACTTGCGCACGCGCGGCGACGCATCGTGCATCGCGGTCAGCGCAATCGCATCCTTGTCACGCTCCGCCAGTTTGAACCAGGCCGACAATGCCGTCAGGCGAAGCGCAGGGTACGCGCTATGCACAAACGACTGCACCAGCTCCAGGCTGGCCACGTCGCGCAAGGCGGCAAGCATGATCAGGCTCATTTGCAGACGCTTGACCGTGGCGTCGCCTTGCTCCAGCAAGCCTCGATAGTGCGCAGCCACGTCGAAGCCCTGCGCGACCAGGTAATGCGCTGCGGTGTGGCGGACGGATGACTGCTTGTCCATCAGCGCGGCGATGGCAATTTCGAGGCGATCGTCACCGAGGGTACTCAGCAACGCCCGCATGGCCAACGTCCGGACGGCGCCGAAGTGCGAATGCGACGCGACCCGATACAGCGCTTCCCGCTGCGCCAGCGGCAATCGCCTGCACATGTCCGCACCGTGCAGGGCGAGTACGATGTCGTCGCTTCGGTGCACGATGAGTTCAATCACGGCCGCCGGTTCGAGCAAGGCGTGCTTGTCGAGCAAATGCACTGCGGCACGCGCAGCCTGGAGATCGTTGCCGGTCGCCGCTGCGCGGATGTCGTCGACCGTCACCGACTGCAACAGTATCTGCTCAAATTCTTCCAGCCAGGCGGCATAGTCTCCCCTGCCGCCGCTGTGCAAACGCAGTATCGCAGGAAGCGCCGCCATCAATTGCGGTGCAGGCACAAACGGCAGCAGCGCCACCAAAGCGGTTCGCGCGGCGCTACGCACTTGCGGCACCCAGTCGTTGAGGCGTTCCGCCACCACCGCCAGCAACTCTGGCCGCGCCAACGCCACGCAGCGCGCCAGCACCGCCTCGCGAACATAGCCAGAACCATCACGGGAATATTCGACCAGCAACGGAACCGAGTCCGAACTCGCGATCAGCTGCAACACCTCATTGAGATGCCGCTGGTAAGACGACAGCGCGCCGGTGAGGCTTTTCAATATGCTCATGTGACCATCGCAATGATTAGAGGCCTTGCGCTTTGAGCGCGTCAATTTCGAAATCGCCGTCGTCGACCAGGCGCTCCCAGCCGGGGAATTTGCGCTGGTTTTTGCTGCGGGCGATGGACCACAGCAGGCTTTGGCCGCCGCGCTGCTGTTCCGGAGGCTGCTGGTAGATCGGGTCGGCAAACGCCTCCGCTGGCGTGATGATGGTCCAGCCCATGTCCTTGAATTGCTGGATCGCGTCTTTCAGCCACAGCGCGTTGATCAGGTTGTGGTGCAACAGGAGCACTTGCGGGATGTCGCGCCCGACCAGCTGGCGTGACATGGCGCGGTAGGCATCGGCGCGCTGGCGCAGGTGCGACAGGTAGGCTTGCCGGATCGGCGTCAGGTCGGCTTTGGGGTTGGCGCGCAGTACCTCGTTCAATTTTTCGTCCAGCCGCCAGTCGCTGGTGTCCAGGCTGACGTAGCCGTTGCGGTAGCCGGTCTGCTGGAGGAAGGTGCGCATGCCCTGCAGCTTCTCGGGCGTCTTCCCTTCGCGCAGGAAGGTGAAGCGGAACCATTTCTGATAGCCCGGCAGCGTGGAGGTGATGCGGTCGCAGTCGGTGATCTCCTGCTGGTACTGCGCCAGCGTGACGTCGGTGCTGTTCAGGTCCAGGTGCGTCATGGTGTGGTTGCCGATCGCGTGCCCCGCCCTGCCCCAGGCCTGCGCCAGCGCGTAGCCGGCCGGCTTGTCGGCGCCAAAGCCACAGGTGACGAACAGCGCCGCCGATACCTTGTGCGCCGCAAGCGCATCCAGCAAAGACTGGTTGCGCTGTTGCGGTGACAGCAGCGGCGTCTCTTCCAGCCGAGGGCCGTCGTCGAACGTGAAGGCGACCGATTGCGCGTGCGCGGGCGCCGTGAGCGCGGTGGCGGCATATAACGCCAGCAGGCGAAGCATCTTCTTCATACTGTGATTCCCAAACGCCGCAGCTGCGCGGCTTGATATGCGCCGATGGCGTCGTTGAAGAGGCAGCGGATCAGCGGATCATCGACGATGTCGGCATCTTCCGGTGCGCCGTTGATACGCATGTACATCGATGTCAGCGACTCGCCCAGCGCCAGCCCGGCGTACAGCTTTGCCAGTGGAATTTCGGTGGTCCAAGTCGGCGCCTCTTCGTCGCCAACCAGCGCGATGCTGTCGCCACGCACGCGGTAGCGGAACTGCTCTACGCCGCCCGCGTGATCGTAGACCGCCAGCTGCCAAACGCACGGCGTGGCGAAGTAGCTGTCGTCCGGCAGCTCCATTTCTTCATAGCGTTCTATCAGGTCGGTGCGGCAGAACTCCAACGCCTGCGCGGCCTGCTCCGCCGTCAGCGGCGCGAAGTGGCGCGCGATGTCGGCGGTGGCGGGCGGCACGATGTTTTCGTCGTAATGAAAATCGATGTCCTGATCGCCCACCGGCAGCACCCATGGCAGCGGCGCGGCTGGCGTCAGCCCATCCGCCGTCAGCAGCACCGACACCGAGGGATTCAGCCGCACCACCTGCGCCGACGGCAGCCACTCGCCCACTTCCTGCGCAAAGCGCTGGTAGGTGATCGGGAACATCGCGCGGTTGTACCACGACCAGGGTTCCTGCTGGAACTGGCAGGAACTCGGCACCACGTAGCGCGGCGCCAGCGTTTGCAACTGCTGCGGCCATTCTTCCGGCAGCGCCACCGGCCCGCGTGCAGCGCGCGACGGCGCGATCACGTCGACTTCGCGCATGGTCTGGAACGGCCATAGCACCATGTCCCACGGTGCGTAGGGCTTGAGCTGTTCCAGCGTTTCCGGGTCCATCCAGGCATCGACCACGTTCAGCACATTCAGGCCTTCGGCGCGGATCTGGAACATGGAGTCGACATCGGCGTCCAGCGCGCGGCGTGGGATTACTTCGAAGGCGCCAATGCTGACCGGCGTATCCACCGCCAGCGGCTGCACGTCGGCAAAGCCTAGCGCGCGTATCATCGCGAACAGTTCGTCGAATACGCAGTACAGGTAAATCGGCGTGGCGCGGTCCAGCAGGTCCAGGCTCTCCATCGAGCAGTGGTCGTCGTGGAAGTGGGAGATGAAAACCGCGTCCGGCCGCAGCTGGCGCACCTGCGCCAGGTCGAAGCGCGCGTCCGGAAACGCGTGGCAATTCCGGCTGAACGGATTTTCAAACACCGGATCGAACAGGATCTGCGTGGCGCCGCTTTCAAAGACGTAGCCGGCGTGGAGGATGCGGGAGATTTTCATAGCCCGCATCATCTCATGTGCCGCGCCCGGCGTCATCCGGTGCGCGGCCTGGCTGTTACTTGGTAGACTTGGCGGGGGCGCTGGTGGCGGCCTTGGCCGGGGCGCCGTCCTTCGATTTGCCATTCACCTGCAAGCCAGCTTCCGACAGGCGGATGGCGCTCTTCTCGCCGACGCCTTTGACGCGCTGCTCAAAGTCGGCCCAGTCCTTGAATTCGCCTTTCTTGCGCTCTTCCAGGATGGCCTTGGTCTTGGCCGGTCCCAGACCGCGGATGCTGTCCAGCGCGGCCTCGTCGGCCTTGTTGACGTCGACCTGGGCCCAGGCCAGCGTGATGCTGGCCGCCAGCGCGGCCACCGCCAGTATCAGTTGCTTGATCATGATGTCTCCTTGGTTATCTGCAAGCGCGACCATCGCAGCTTGCACCGACCATAACGGCAGCGCCACGCCAGCGTTGACGCGCCCGCCTGAGCCAGATCAAGCCGCTTATTTTTCAAACGTATAGCCGCCCGCCATATACGGCGTGAACACGGCGTCGTTGACCTGGGTGTCGATCTTGACATCGGTCGCATGCATGCGCCAGCTCCTGGGATTGTCGTTGTCCAGCATCAATCCACCCATGCCGCCCACCTCGAACGCCTGGGCGGGAATGAACGATCCGCCGCTCGACATACAATAGGTGGAGTCGCTGCCCAGCGTGCCCATCTTCTGGCGCCAGACATCGCAGCTAGCGCCCTTGATCACGCGCCGTTCGCCGGTGCGGGTCGCCGTGACGCTTTCCATGATCTTCACCTGCGCGGCCATGGCGGGATTTTGCGCCATGCGCTTCATGATCTGCTCCAGGCTCTGGGTCGGCTTGGGCGGGATCGGCGCATCGGCCTGGCCGTTGCGGCCGCAGTCGCCCTTGGCGATTTTCTTCACCAGGTCGATCATGCAAATGCGGCCGGACGAGCGCAGCGTCGCATTCGACACCACTTCGCTCATCAGCGTGCAATCGCCCGGATGCACCAGAAAGGTGGCGCCCGTTTCATATTCAATGCGGCGGTTGGCGGTGGCGTAGACTTCCTGCCGGTGCGGCCACATCAGCACGGGCCATTCCGTCACCGGCTTGGCGGACGGATTGTGCCTGGCGCAATCCTGCACACTCTGTTTCAGCGAGGTGAGCAGCGCATCGTTGCCGTCGCCCAGGTTGGCGTAGCCATCCAGCCGCGCGTAGTGCACCGTCACCGGCTTGCCGCTACGGTAGGTCTGATGCGGCGAGGTGGCGGACGCAATCGTGCGCTCCTGCACGGTGTCGGCTAGCGCCTGCTGCGCCAGCAAGGCCCACAGCAGCAATATCCCAAAACGGCCCATCGCCTGCTCTCCTCTTGATGTTGGCAAATAATTATCACATCAAATAGAAAAAAGCCCCGCACGGTTCTCACCGCTGCGGGGCCTTGACTGCCAGACCGATCAGGACGCGAACAATTCCTCGCGCGTGACGGTGGCCGTGCCCAGCTTGCCGACCACGATGCCGCCCGCGCGGTTGGCGGTTTCCACCGCCTCCTGCCAGCCTGCGCCCGTGCCCAGCATGCAGGCCATGGTGGCGATCACGGTGTCGCCGGCGCCGGAGACGTCGAACACTTCGCGCGCCTGCGCCGGCATGTGGAACTGCGCGCCATCGGTGTACAGCGTCATGCCCTCTTCCGAGCGGGTCAGCAGCAGCGCGTCCAGCTTCAGCTCCTTGCGCATGGCTTGCGCCTTGGCGGTCAGCTGCTCTTCGGTGTTCCACGAACCGGCAATCAGCTTGAATTCCGATTTGTTCGGCGTCAGCACCGTGGCGCCGGCGTAGCGGGTAAAATCGTCGCCCTTCGGATCGACCATCACCACCTTGCCGGCGGCGCGCGCGGCGGCGATCATGTCGGCCACTGCCACCAGGCTGCCCTTGGCATAGTCCGACAGCACGATCACGTCGTAGTCCGGCAGCAGCGTCTTGAACTGTTCCAGCTTGTCGCGCAAGACGGTGTCGGTTGGCGCTTCCTCGAAGTCGATGCGCACCATCTGCTGCTGGCGGCCGATCACGCGCAGCTTGATGATGGTGGAAATCGCCGCGTCGCGTTTCAGGTAGCTGCGAATGCCGCCGCCTTCCAGCAGCTGCTGCACTTCGTCGCCCGCCTCGTCGGCGCCGACAATGCCCAACAGGCCGGCCTGCGCGCCCAGCGCGGCGGCATTGCGCGCCACGTTGGCGGCGCCGCCGAGACGCGCTTCGCGGCGGGCAATGCGCACCACCGGCACCGGTGCTTCCGGCGAAATGCGGCTGACATCACCGAACCAGTAACGGTCCAGCATGACGTCGCCCACCACCAGGATGCGTACTTTATCCAGATTCGTCGTCACATTACGCCTCGTTCAGCTGCGGGTCAGGATGGAACGGCCGATGCCGTGGTATTCAAAGCCCGCTTCCACCATGGCTTCCGGTGCGAACAGGTTGCGGCCGTCGAAAATCACCGCATGCTTGAGCAGCGTCTTGATCTTGACGAAGTCGGGGCTGCGGAACGCCTTCCACTCGGTGACGATCACCAGCGCCTCGGCGCCGCTCAGCGCGTCGATCGGACTGCTGGCAAAGCGCACGCGCGCCAGTTCGTCCGCGCTCAGGTCCAGCGCCAGTACGCGTTTGGCTTCTTCCATCGCCACCGGATCGTATACCGCCACCGTGGCGCCGGCGTCCAGCAGCTGGCGCACCAGCACGCGTGCCGGCGCTTCGCGCATGTCATCGGTATTCGGCTTGAAGGCCAGGCCCCAGATGGCGAAATGATGGCCGCTCAGGTCTTCGCCGAAGCGCTTGACGACCTTCTGGCCCAGCACCAGCTTCTGCTTGTCATTGACCGCTTCCACCGCGCGCAGGATCAGCAGATCCTGATCGTACTGGCGCGCCGTGCGCTCCAGCGCCTGCACGTCTTTCGGGAAGCAGGAACCGCCATAACCAGCGCCGGCGTACAGGAAGCTGTGGCCGATGCGCGGATCGGAGCCGATGCCGTGACGCACCGCTTCGATATCGACGCCGACGCGGTCGGCCAGGTTGGCCAGTTCGTTCATGAACGAGATGCGCGTGGCCAGCATCGAGTTGGCGGCGTACTTGGTGAATTCGGCCGAGCGCACGTCCATCCAGAAGGTGCGTTCGTGATTGCGGTTGAATGGCGCGTACAGCTTCTTCATCATCGCCGCAGCTTTTTGGCCTTCCGGCGTTTTGTCATGGCCGATGACGATGCGGTCCGGACGCATGAAGTCCTCGACCGCCGCGCCCTCTTTCAGGAATTCCGGATTCGACACCACCGAGAAGGTGGCAGCGACGCCGCGCGCGGTCAGCGCCTCTTGCAGCGCCGCCTTGACGCGGTCGCCGGTGCCGACCGGCACGGTGGACTTGTCGACGATGACCTTGAAGCCGGTCATGTGCTGGCCGATGTTGCGCGCGGCCGCCAGCACATATTGCAGGTCGGCCGAGCCATCTTCGTCGGGCGGCGTGCCGACTGCGATGAACTGCACATCGCCGTGCGCCACCGAAGCGGCGACGTCGGTCGAGAACTGGATGCGGCCGGCGGCACGGTTGCGCGCCACGACTTCCGCCAGGCCCGGTTCGTGGATCGGGATGCCGCCGCTGTTGAGCAGGTCGATTTTGCGCTGGTCGAGGTCCAGGCAAAACACATCGTTGCCCAGCTCCGCCAGGCAGGCGCCGGTGACCAGGCCGACGTAGCCGGTGCCGATAATCGTGATTTTCATAGTTTGCAGTCTTTCGTCACCGTCGTTCCCGCGTCGGCGGGAACCCATACAGAGCATGGATTCCCGCGTGCGCGGGAATGACGTCAGTTCATAACATTTAATTCTTCGGTGCGGCGCGGCGGGTAGGTCTCCCAGCGGCTGCAGCCAGGGCACTGCCAGTAGAACTGGCGCGCCTTGAAACCGCAATGGCTGCACTGATAGCGCGCCAGTTTCTGCGTATAGCTGTGCACCAGGTTCTTCACCATCGACAGCTCCGATACCAGGTTCGGCGGCGCATCCATCAGGCGCGCTTCGAGCAGCTTGTCGAGGCCCAGCAGCGTCGGCGTGCGGCGCAGCTCATTCGAAATCAGCTGCTTGGCTGCGTCCATGCCGTCCAGCTCCAGCACCGCCTTGTAGACCACCTCGATCAGATCGATCGACGAGGCCTGTTCCAGATAAGACTTCAGCAGGTTGACGCCTTCCTGCGGGCGGCCGACCTTGCGGTAGCCGTCCATCAGCCGCTGCGCCACCAGCGCTACGTGCGGCACGCTGATTTGCTCGACGCGGCGCCAGGTCATCAGCGCGCCTTCGACGTCGCCCTGCACCAGCTGCGCGTCGCCGGTCAGCATGGTGGCGCGGACGTTGACGCGGTCGGCCTGCAGCGACTTCTCCAGCAGCTCCAGCGCCTGTTCCGGATGCAGGTGCACCAGCGCGTCCTGCGCCAGCTCGCAGTAGAACTGCGCGATCTGCTTCTGGCGCGAACCGGCGCCGGCTTCCTGCAGACCGATGGCCGCTTCGATGGCGCGCGGCCATTCCTTCTCGCGCTGGAAGATCTCCAGCAGCGCGCGGCGCGCCTGCACGCCGTACTGCCCTTGCAGCATGGTGTTGAAGGTTTCTTCGGCGCGGTCCAGCAGGCCGGCCTTCAGGTAATCCATGCCCAGTTCATACTGCGCCTGCTCCTGCTGCAGCTGCGGCAGGTCGGGACGCGCCAGCAGATTCTGGTGCACGCGGATGGCGCGTTCGGTCTCGCCACGGCGGCGGAACAAGCTGCCCAGGGCGAAGTGCATGTCGGCCGATTCCGGGTCCAGCTGCATAATTTCGATGAAGGCGTCGACCGCCTTGTCCTGCTGGTCGTTGAGCAGGAAGTTCAGGCCCTTGTAATAGCCGCGCGGCAGCGTGCGCGACTCCGAAATCAATTGACGTATATCGACGCGTGCCGCCAGCCATCCGAGGGCGAAGAAGACCGGGATGCCCAGTAACCACCAGAGTTCAAATTCCATGTGCTTGTGATTGTGCGAGTGCTGTTATTCGGTAGTGACGCTGTCGGGCTGCGGCTGGCGGGTAACCTGCTGGGCCGAGCTTTGCAGCGTGTTGATGGTGGTTTTGTGTTTATTGGTTTCGCGGCGGTGGCGGAACACGGTCGGCGTCAGCGCCAACACACCCAGCGCGGCGCCGGACACGAAGAAACCGAGCAGCATCAGCACCAGCGGGCCGCGCAGCTCATAGTGCAGGAACAAATGCAGGTCGACTTCCTGCGTGTTCTTCAGCGCGAAGCCAAAAAACAGGATGAAGATGACAAAACCAATAAGGGTGGAGATGAATTTCATCAGCCGTTGTCCTGTGGAGTGGTGTACGAGGGTGCCAGTATCGCACCTCGGGCAACAAAAAAAAAGCGGCATCCATCGGACGCCGCTTTTACTTAACTATGGAATGCTTCAGTCCTCGATGATCGGTTGCCCGACCATCGCGTCAACCCGTTCACGCAACTGCTTGCCCGGTTTGAAGTGAGGCACCCTTTTCTCGGGCACCATCACTTTATCGCCCGACTTCGGATTGCGTCCGATGCGCGGTGGCCGGCTGTTGAGGGCAAAGCTGCCAAAACCGCGGATCTCGATGCGTTGACCAGTCGACAAAGCGTTGGTCATCGCATCTAGAATGGTCTTGACGGCATATTCCGCATCCTTGGCCACCAGCTGAGAATAACGCTCAGCCAGGCGGTTGATCAGTTCGGACTTAGTCATCGACTAGTTCTTAGTTCTTGTTGTCCAGCTTGGCTTTCAGCAGTGCGCCCAGGCTGGTGGTGCCCGAAGCGGCGCTGCTGTCCGAAGCGATCGATTTCATCGCTTCAGCGGTGTCAGCCGAGTCTTTCGCTTTGATCGACAGCTGGATCGAACGTGCTTTACGGTCGATGTTGATCACCAGAGCTTCGACGGAGTCGCCGACTTTCAGGTGGGTGCCAGCATCTTCCACGCGGTCACGCGAGATTTCCGAAGCGCGCAGGTAGCCTTCAACTTCTTCCGACAGTTGGATCACGGCGCCTTTAGGCTCAACCGATTTAACGGTACCGGTCACCAGCGAACCTTTGTCGTTCATGGCGGCGTAGTTGTTGAATGGATCGCCTTCCAGTTGCTTAACGCCCAGGGACACGCGCTCACGCTCAACGTCGATGGCCAGAACGATGGCTTCCAGTTCGTCACCTTTCTTGAACTTGCGTACGGCTTCTTCGCCGGACTCGGTCCACGACAGGTCGGACAGGTGCACCAGGCCGTCGATGTTGCCAGCCAGACCGATGAACACGCCGAAGTCGGTGATCGATTTGATCGCGCCGCGGACTTTGTCACCTTTCTTATGGGTCACGCCGAAGTCGTCCCATGGATTGGCTTTGCACTGTTTCATGCCCAGCGAAATACGACGACGCTCTTCGTCGATTTCC
This sequence comes from Duganella dendranthematis, assembly GCF_012849375.1. Taxonomy (NCBI): domain Bacteria; kingdom Pseudomonadati; phylum Pseudomonadota; class Betaproteobacteria; order Burkholderiales; family Oxalobacteraceae; genus Duganella; species Duganella dendranthematis. The sequence goes on along the minus strand of NZ_CP051684.1, from coordinate 4,158,491 downwards.
AGAACCATCACTTCTACTTCGTCGCCCAGTTGGACAACTTTGTTTGGAGCGACGTTCTTGTTGGTCCAGTCCATTTCGGAAACGTGTACCAGGCCTTCGATGCCTTGCTCGACTTCTACGAACGCGCCGTAGTCGGTCAGGTTCGTCACTTTACCGAACAGACGGGTGCCTTGTGGGTAACGACGGGACAGACCGGTCCAAGGATCGTCGCCCAGTTGTTTCACGCCCAGCGAAACACGGTTTTTCTCTTGATCGTACTTCAGGACCTTGGCGGTGATTTCCTGGCCAACGGTCAGCACTTCCGATGGGTGACGCACACGACGCCATGCCAGGTCGGTGATGTGCAGCAGGCCGTCGATGCCGCCCAGATCCACGAACGCGCCGTAGTCGGTGATGTTTTTCACGACGCCGGTTACCACGGTGCCTTCTTTCAGCGTTTCCATCAGTTTCTGACGCTCTTCGCCCATCGAAGCTTCGATGACGGCGCGACGCGACAGAACCACGTTGTTACGCTTGCGGTCCAGTTTGATAACTTTGAATTCGAGGGTCTTGCCTTCGAATGGGGTGGTGTCTTTGACCGGACGGGTGTCGACCAGCGAACCTGGCAGGAAGGCACGGATGCCGTTGGTCAGAACGGTCAGACCGCCCTTGACTTTGCCGTTCACGGTACCGACGACGATCTCGCCCGATTCCATTGCTTTTTCCAGTGCCAGCCACGAAGCCAGACGCTTGGCTTTGTCGCGCGACAGGATGGTATCGCCGAAACCATTTTCCAGCGATTCGATGGCCACGGAAACGAAGTCACCTACTTTGACTTCCAGTTCGCCTTGGTCATTTTTGAATTCTTCAACAGGGATGAAAGCTTCCGATTTCAGGCCTGCGTTGACGATCACGAAGTTGTGATCCAGACGAACGACTTCAGCCGAAATAACTTCGCCCGAACGCATGTCTTGACGCGACAGGGATTCCTCGAAGAGGGCTGCAAAACTTTCCATATTAGACATTGTATTTCCAGGTTACCAGTAAGGTACGCGGTATGCGCCTTCAACTGGGTTAGGTTAATAAAAGGTACTACTTGGTGCTACCGGCATACCATTTCAAGACCTGGGCGACCGCTTCATCAGCGTTCATTTCCGAGGTATCGAGCACGTAAGCCCCCTCCGCCGGGACCAGCGGCGCGATGCTCCGTTTCGTATCACGGTCGTCGCGGGCCTGCAAATCCATCAGGAGGTCTTCCATATTAGCAGAAAAACCCTTGTCTATCAATTGCTTATAACGGCGCCCCGCGCGCGCCGCAACGGACGCCGTCAAAAACACCTTCAACTGGGCGTGCGGAAAGATCACCGAGCCCATGTCGCGGCCGTCGGCGACCAGCCCCGGCGCCTTGCGAAAACCCAGTTGCAGCCCCGTCAGCGCATGGCGCACGGCCGGGAAGGTCGCGATCTTGGAGGCCGTGTTGCCGACCTCTTCCGCCCGGATCGCGTCGGTGACGTTTTCATGCGACAAAATGATGTCGCCGCCCTGGAAACTGCAATGCAGGTGCTCGGCCAGCTTGGCCAGCGCGTGCTCGTCGGCCAGGTCGGTGGCACGGCGCAGCGCCGACAACGCGGTCAGGCGGTACAGCGCACCGGAATCCAGATAATGGAAGCCGAGCTGGTCGGCAACGCGGTGAGCGACCGTGCCCTTGCCGGAAGCGGTCGGGCCGTCGATGGTGATGACTGGAATCTGGGAAGTTGGCATATCAGTTATTTTGCAATTTTCGCAAACGCGGTGAAATATTCAGGAAACGTCTTGTTCACGCATTTCGGATCGTTGATGCGGGTCAACGCCCCCTTGCGGGCAGCGCCGTCCAGCGACACCAGCGAGAAGCACATCGCCATGCGGTGGTCGTCGTAAGTGTCAATGGTAGCAGGCGACAGCGCGGCCGGCGGCGTGACCTTGATGTAGTCCGCGCCCTCTTCCACGATGGCGCCGACCTTGCGCAACTCGGTCGCCATGGCGGCGATGCGGTCGGTTTCCTTGACGCGCCAGCTGGCGATATTGCGCAGCGTCGACGGGCCGTCCGCATACAGCGCGGCGATGGCGATGGTCATGGCGGCATCGGGAATGTGATTGAAGTCGGCGTCGATGGCCTTCAGCGGGCCGTTGGCGCTGGCCTCGATCCAGTTGTCGCCCATGGTGATCTGCGCCCCCATCTGCGCCAGCGCGGCGGCGAAGCGGACGTCGCCCTGGATCGAGTTATTGCCCACGCCCTCGACCCGCACCGGACCGCCGCCGATCGCGCCGGCCGCCAGGAAGTAAGACGCTGACGACGCATCGCCCTCAACGTGGATGGTGCCGGGCGACTGGTAGACCTGGCCGGGCTGGATGGTGAACGATGCCCAGCCATCCTGCGCCACCTGCACGCCGAAGCGGCGGATCAGGTTCAGCGTGATTTCGATGTACGGCTTGGAAATCAGCTCGCCGATAACGTCGATGGTGATCGCGTGGTCCTTGGCCATCAACGGCGCCACCATCAACAGCGCGGTCAGGAACTGACTCGACACATCGCCGCGCACCGACAGGCGCTGGGTGGTGATCTTGCCCTGCTTGATGTGCAGCGGCGGGAAGCCTGGGTTGCCGGTGTATTCGACGTTGGTGCCGGCGGCGTTGAGCGCATCGACCAGATCGCCGATCGGACGCTCGTGCATGCGCGGCACGCCATGCAGCGTGTAGTCGCCGCCGATCACGGCCAGCGCGGCGGTCAGCGGACGGATCGCAGTGCCGGCGTTGCCCATGAACAGATCGGCCGATTTATTCGGCAGCACGCCGGCCACGCCGGTCACGTGGTGGATGGTGCCGGTGGCGGTCTGCTCTTCGGTCCATTGCACGCCGAGCGAGCGCAGGGCGGCCAGCATGACGGCGGTGTCGTCCGACGCCAGCAGATCGACGATGGCGACCTGCCCTTGCGACAGCGCCGACAACAGCAAGATGCGGTTGGAGATGGATTTCGAACCCGGCAAGCGCACCGTGCCTTCAACGTGGGCGACCGTTTGCAGGTCGAGGTATTCGTGAGTCATATTGTTCCTTTAGCGCCAGCACCGTCATTCCCGCGCGTGCGGGAATCCATGCTGAGCGCGCGTTCTGTAGGCTCCCGCCTGCGCGGGAGCGACGGCGGCTAACTTCTTTATCCTGCTTTATCCGGCGACTGCGGCGCCTCGGCGGCTTCTATCGCCGTGATCCATTGGTGACGCGCATGCTGAGCGTTGCTGTAAACACGCTCCAGCGCGGCTCCGTCGTGGGCAGCCAGGTGCGCGCGCAACTGCGTCAATTGTGCCATGTACGCGTCCAGCTCCGCCAATAAGGCCGGCTGGTTGGCCAGGCTGATGTCGCGCCACATCTCCGGCGACGAGCCGGCGATGCGCGTGAAATCGCGGAAGCCGCTGGCGGCGTACTGGAACAGCAAATCCGCATGCGGCTTGTTGGCCACATCGTCCACCAGCGCGTACGCCAGCAAATGCGGCAGATGACTCACCGCCGCAAACACCTTGTCATGCTCTTCGGGCGTCAGGCGATGGATCAGGGCACCGCAGGCACGCCACGCAGCGGCCACGCGCTCAATATCCGCCTCGCTGTTTTCTGCCAGCGCAGTCAGCACCACTTTCTTGCCGATGTACAGATGGTCGATGGCGGCGTCGGGACCATTGGTCTCGCGGCCGGCAATCGGATGGCCGGGCACAAACTGCGCGACTTTGTCACCCAGCGCCTGGCGCGCGGCAGCCACCACGTCCGACTTGGTGCTGCCGGCGTCCGTGACGATGGCGCCTGCCGCCAGATGTGGCGCAATCGTCGCCAGGATCGCTGCGGTTTGCGCCACCGGCGCGGCCAGCAGCACCAGGTCGGCGCCATGCAGCGCAGCGGCCAGCGATGGTTCGCCAGTGACGCCGATGCTGTCGATGATGCCCAGCTCCAGCGCCCGCGCCATCGACGCCGCCGAGCGGCCGACGCCGACAACCTGGCGCACCGCACCGGCTTTTTTCAGCGCCAGCGCAAACGAACCGCCAATCAGGCCTACGCCAAATATAACGACTTTGTTCAGCATTTACTCCGCCAACGCGACCGTCAGCGCCTCGATGAAAGCTTCGTTCTCTTCCGGCAGGCCGATGGACACGCGCAGCCACTCCGGCAAGCCATAGCCGCCTACCGGACGCACGATCACGCCCTGCTTCAGCAACGACAGATTCACGCGCGCGCCGGCGCCGGCGTCGTCGCCGACCTTGACCAGCACAAAGTTACCGAACGACGGCACGTACTGCAGTCCCAGCTTGTCGAACGCCGCCACGTATTGCTGGTAGCCGGCGGTGTTGTTCTCTGCACCCTTCTGCAGGAAGTCCTTGTCGTTCAGCGCCGCGATGGCCGCAGCCTGCGCCAGCGAGTTGACGTTGAACGGCTGGCGCACGCGGTTCAGCAGATCCGTCAGCGCCGGCTGCGCAATCGCAAAGCCCACGCGCAGACCGGCCAGGCCGTACGCCTTCGAGAAGGTGCGCGATACCAGCAGGTTGGGATACTTCTTGACCCACTCCGCCGACTCGAACTGGTCTTGCGGCGCCAGGAATTCGTTGTACGCCTCGTCCAGCACCACCACCACATGCGACGGCACCTTGGCCAGGAAGTCCTCGATCTCGGCGGCCGGAATAAAGGTGCCGGTCGGGTTGTTCGGGTTGGCGATGAACACCAGGCGCGTGTCGTCGCGGATCGCCGCCAGCATTGCCGCCAGATCGTGGCCATAGGCCTTGGCCGGCGTGACGACGTGCTGCGCGCCGACGCCCTGCGCCGCCAGCGCATAAATCGCGAACGAATACTGCGAGTAGACGATCGACTGGCCACGTTCCACCAGCGCGTGCGCGGCGATTTCCAGAATGTCGTTGGAACCGTTGCCCAGCGTGATCCAGTCCGCCGGCACGTCGTAGCGTTTGGACAGCGCGCCTTTCAGGTCGAAGCCGTTGGCGTCAGGGTAGCGACCCAGTTCCGCCACGGCGTCGGCCATGGCCTGTTTGGCCGATTCCGGTACGCCGAACGGATTTTCGTTCGAGGCCAGCTTGATGATGTTGGCTTCATTCAGGCCGAATTCACGCGCGACTTCCGCGATCGGTTTGCCGGCTTGGTAAGGAGCGATAGCGCGGATGTATTCCGGGCCGTAGTTCTTGGTCATGGTGTCTCTCTTTATTATCAGGTCAGGCTGACCGGGTAGGAACCCAGCACCTTGAAGAAGGCAGCGTTGCTCTGCAATTCGGCCAGCGCGCCGGCCACCGCAGGATCCTGCACATGGCCTTGCACGTCGACGTAGAAATAGTATTCCCAGGTGCCGGTGCGCGCCGGACGCGATTCAAAGCGCGTCATCGACACGCCGTGCTGCGCCAGCGATCCAAGCAGGCGGTAAATCGAACCCGCCTTGTGCGGCGCGGCCAGCGCCAGCGAGGTGCGGTCCTCACCCGACGGGCCGGCCTGCAGCGAACCAATCACCGCAAAGCGCGTGCGGTTGTGCGGGTCGTCCTGGATGTTGGCCTTGACGGTGCCCAGGCTGTAACGCACGCCGGCGCGTTCGCCGGCAATCGCCGCCAGCTTGTGGTCGTCGCGCGCCATGCGTGCCGCTTCGGCGTTGGAGGAAACGGCGATGCGTTCGAGGTCCGGGTAGTTATTGTTCAACCAGATCTGGCACTGCGCCAGCGCCTGCGCGTGGGCGCAGATGGCGGTCACGCCGTCCATATTGCCGCTGCCGGTCAGCAGGCTGTGACGCACGGCGATCGACACTTCGCCGCTGATGGTCAGCGGCGTATGCAGCAGCAGGTCGAGCGTGCGGCCGATCGCGCCTTCGGTCGAATTCTCGACCGGCACCACGCCGAATTCGGCGGTGCCGGCTTCGGTGGCGCGGAACACTTCGTCAATCGAGGCGCACGGCAGCACATCGACGGCGGTGCCGAATTGTTCGTACACCGCCTGTTCGCTGTAGGTGCCGGCCGGGCCGAGGAAGGCCACGGTGACGCGCTTTTCCAGCGAACGGCAGGCGGACATGATTTCGCGCCAGATGGTTTGCAGTTCGGCGTTGCCCATCGGGCCGGGATTGCGGTCGGCCACGCCGCGCAGCACCTGGGCTTCGCGCTCTGGACGGAACACCGGCGCGCCGGTTTCGGCTTTGACATGGCCCACTTCCTGCGCGACTTTGGCGCGCTGGTTCAGCAGGTCGAGGATTTGGGCGTCGATCGAATCGATCCGTTCGCGCAAGGGTTTGAGTTTATCGTTCATGGAATTATCGGCCAGCGAATTCGTTCAAGTAGTCTACGAGCGCTTGCACGCCCTCGATAGGCATCGCGTTGTAGATCGATGCGCGCATACCGCCGACGGACTTGTGGCCCTTCAGTTGCAGCAGCCCGCGCGCTTTGGCGCCGGCCAGGAATGCTTCGTTCTGGCTCTCGTCCTTCAGGTAGAAAGGCACGTTCATGCGCGAACGGTTGGGCAGCGCCACGCGATTCTGATAAAAATCGTCGACGTCCAGCGCGGCGTACAGCAGCTCGGCCTTGGCCTTGGCGCGGCGCTCCATCTCGGCCACGCCGCCCTGCGCTTTTAGCCACTGGAACACCAGGCCGGCGATGTAGATGCCATAGGTCGGCGGCGTGTTGTACATCGATTCGTTGTCGGCCACCAGCTTGAAGTCGAACGCCGACGGACAAGCCGGCAGCGCGTGGCCCAGCAGGTCATCGCGGATGATGACGATGGTGACGCCGGCCGGGCCGATGTTTTTCTGCGCGCCGGCGAAGATCACACCGTACTTGGCGACGTCGATCTCGCGCGACAAAATATGCGACGACATGTCGGCCACCAGCGGCACGCCGGCCAGGCGCGGGTCGGCCGCATCCGGCACGCCGCCGTCAAAGTCGTACTCGACGCCGTCGATGGTCTCGTTGGTGCACATATGCAGATAAGCCGCGCCGGGCGTCAGCTGCCACTTGCTCTGCGGCGGCACCGACGTCATCGACGACGCGGCGATGTTCACGTTGGCGTACTTGCCGGCTTCCTTGATGGACTTGCCCGACCACGAACCGGTGTGAATGAAATCGATGGTTGCGCCGGCGGGCTTGTGGCCCAGCAGGTTCAACGGGATCAGGGCGTTCTGCGACAGTCCGCCGCCCTGCATGAACAAGATCTTGTAATTGTCCGGTACTGCCAGCAGCTCGCGCAGATCGCGCTCGGCCGCCTTGTAAATCGACATAAACTCCGGTCCGCGGTGGCTCATCTCCATCACCGACATGCCGCTGCCGTGCCAGTCCAGCATTTCGGCGGCTGCTTGCGTCAGCACTTCCTTCGGCAGTACGGCTGGGCCGGCGGAAAAGTTATAGATGTGAGTCACGTTGCATTCCTTTTGCAGCCCGTCGTTCCCGCGCAGGCGGGGACCCATGCTGCGTATGGATTCCCGCCTGCGCGGGAATGACGGTATTAATAAAACGGGGCCAGTTCTATTGTCGCGCAATAGTCGTGGCCCCGCTGGCTACTCACAGAGTGAGTTTTACTCCGTCGCTGAATCCGGGCCTGGTTCCAGCTCGACTTCGTCGATGTCCGTCTCGACCACGCGCTGCAGGCCGGACAGCTTGGTGCCGTCTTCCACCGCGATCAGGGTCACACCCTGGGTCGCGCGGCCCATCTCGCGGATCTCCGATACGCGGGTGCGGATCAGGACGCCGCCGGTGGTGATCAGCATGATCTCATCGGTCGGTTCCACCAGCGTTGCCGCCACCACGCGACCATTCCGTTCGGAGGTCTGAATCGCGATCATGCCCTTGGTGCCGCGGCCATGACGGGTGTACTCGGTGATCGGGGTACGCTTGCCGAAGCCGTTCTCGGTGGCGGTCAGCACCGACTGCTGCTCGTTCTCGGCTACCAGCAGCGCAATCACGCGCTGGCCTTCGTCGAGGTTCATGCCACGCACGCCGCGGGCGTTACGGCCCATCGGACGCACGTCGTTCTCGTCGAAGCGTACGGCCTTGCCGGCGTCGGAGAACAGCATCACATCGTGCTCGCCATCGGTCAGCGCGGCGCCGATCAGGAAATCACCCTCGTCCAGGTCGACCGCGATGATGCCGGCCTTGCGTGGATTGCTGAAGTCTTTCAGCGGCGTTTTCTTCACGGTGCCCAGGCTGGTGGACATGAAGACGTAGTGGTCTTCCGGGAAGGTGCGGTTCTCGCCCGACAGCGGCAGAATCACGGTGATCTTCTCGTTGTCCGCCAATGGGAACATGTTGACGATCGGCTTGCCACGCGAGTTGCGCGAGCCTTGCGGCACTTCCCACACCTTCAGCCAGTACAGGCGGCCGCGGTTGGAGAAGCACAGGATGTAATCGTGCGTGTTGGCGATGAACAGCTGGTCGATCCAGTCCTCGTCCTTGGTGGCCATGGCCTGCTTGCCGCGACCGCCGCGTTTCTGCGCACGGTACTCGGAGATCGGCTGCGCCTTCATGTAGCCGGTGTGCGACAGGGTCACCACCATGTCCTGCGGCGTGATCAGGTCTTCCGTGTTCAGGTCGCTGGCGTTGTGCTCGATGTTGGAACGGCGCGGGTCCTTGGTCGGATCGCCGAATTCGCCCACGATCGACGTCATTTCGTCGGTGATGATGGTGGTCACGCGCGACGGCGTGGCCAGGATGTCCAGCAGGTCGGCGATTTCCGCCATCACGTCCTTGTACTCATTGACGATCTTGTCCTGTTCCAGGCCAGTCAGGCGTTGCAGGCGCATTTGCAGAATCTCTTGCGCCTGGTCGTCGGACAGCTTGTACATACCGTCGGCCTGGATGCCGTAGTGCTTCGGCAGATGTTCCGGACGGAACGCTTCGATACCGCCGACGGTGGTGCCTTCGCCGGTCCGGGCCAGCATCTCGCGCACCAGCGACGAATCCCACGAACGGTCCATCAGCGCCGATTTCGCCACCGGCGGGGTTGGCGCGGCCTTGATCAGGGCGATGAAATCATCGATATTGGCCAGCGCGACCGCCAGGCCTTCCAGCACGTGGCCGCGTTCGCGCGCCTTGCGCAGCTCGAACACGGTGCGGCGGGTGACCACTTCGCGGCGGTGCGACAGGAAGCACGACAGCATTTCCTTCAGGTTCAGCAGCTTGGGCTGGCCATCGACCAGCGCCACCATGTTCATGCCAAAGGTGTCTTGCAGCTGGGTTTGCTTGTACAGGTTGTTCAGCACCACTTCCGGCACTTCACCACGCTTCAGCTCGATAACCACGCGCATGCCCGATTTATCGGACTCGTCGCGGATGTCGCTGATGCCTTCCAGCTTCTTGTCGCGGACGTTTTCGGCGATGCGTTCCAGCAGCGATTTCTTGTTGACCTGGTACGGCAGTTCGTCAACGATGATGGCGGTGCGGCCGCCGTCCTTGCCGTACTCTTCGTAGTGGGTCTTGGCGCGCATCACCACGCGGCCACGGCCGGTGCGGTAACCGTCGCGCACGCCCGAGACGCCATAAATGGTGCCGCCGGTCGGGAAGTCCGGCGCCGGGATCAGTTCGATCAGCTCGTCGATCGAGCATTCCGGATTGTTCAGCACGTGCAGCGCGCCGGCAATCACTTCATGCAGATTGTGCGGCGGGATGTTGGTGGCCATACCCACGGCGATACCCGACGAGCCGTTGATCAGCAGGTTGGGAATGCGGGTCGGCAGGACGGTCGGTTCTTTTTCCTTGCCGTCGTAGTTGGGCTGGAAGTCGACCGTGTCCTTGTCGATATCGGCCAGCAGTTCGCTGGAAATCTTGTCGAGACGGCACTCGGTGTAACGCATCGCCGCCGCGCCGTCGCCATCGACCGAGCCGAAGTTACCCTGGCCGTCAACCAGCATATAGCGCAGCGAGAAGTGCTGCGCCATGCGCACCAGCGTGTCGTAAATCGAGGCGTCGCCGTGCGGGTGATACTTACCCATGGTCTCGCCCACCACACGGGCGCACTTGACATAGGGGCGATTCCACACGTTGTTCATTTCGTGCATCGAGTACAGGACGCGGCGGTGTACAGGCTTGAGGCCGTCACGCACATCCGGCAAGGCGCGGCCCACGATCACGCTCATGGCGTAATCGAGGTAGCTCTTGCGCATCTCTTCTTCGAGGGAAATAGGGATTGTTTCTTTTGCGAATTGATCCATTGGCCGGTCGTTTACTGTGGTTTATTAAGCCTCTCCCAAGAGACAGGCAAGCGGTCGATTTTAGCATGCGCGCAAGGCAACTAGCGCATTTCCGCGCCGAGGCCGTATTCATGCGGTGTAGCGCACACTGCGCGCACGTAACAAGTTGTAATATTCATGACACATTACTCAATTATTATCGACAATCACGTTGCAACAAAACAACATTTTGGTCGAACGCGAAAAGCCGCCATGTTGGAGCTTTTTTTACGACCCAAGTCGCTTGTGGCAAAATGGACGAGAAGTCAATTGCTTGATTCGCAAGCGGGAAATGAGTGTGACGCCCCTGCGTGGTAGAATTCTTCCCACGCAACACAAAGTCGCGCAGTTTTCTGCGGATATCACCCCCGAAAGGAAGAAAAATATGAAAAAACTGATTTCGATGCTGGCTATTTCGGCTGCATTTGCCGGCTCGGCTATCGCGCAAACTGCGCCGACCGCCCCTCCGTACGCGCCAGTGACCCAGGACATCAAAGCGTCGACGCCGAAGAGCGCCTACGTACAAGATGCCCGCGGCATCATCGCCCGTGACCCGTTCGGCCTGTGCTGGCGCACCGGCTACTGGACCCCGGCTGATGCCGTGCCAGGTTGCGATCTGCCACTGTGCGTTGAGCCAGAGAAGCTGGAAAACGGCAAGTGCGTCGCACCTCCGCCACCAGTTGCACCAGCCCCTGCGCCAGCACCGGCCGCTACCCCAGCACCAGTGCCAGTACCAGTGCCAACCGCACAAAAAGTCAGCTTCGCAGCGGATGCGTTCTTCGACTTCGACAAGGCCGTCCTGAAACCAGAAGGCAAAGCCAAGCTGGACGACGTGACCTCGAAACTGGGTTCGATCAACCTGGAAGTCATCATCGCTGTCGGTCACACCGACTCGGTGGGTTCGGACGAGTACAACCAGAAGCTGTCGGTACGCCGCGCTGAAGCTGTCAAAGCCTACATCATCTCCAAAGGCGTTGAAGCTAACCGCGTGTACACCGAAGGTAAAGGCGAGAAACAGCCAGTTGCAGACAACAAAACTGCAGAAGGCCGCGCTAAAAACCGTCGCGTAGAAATCGAAGTAGTCGGCACCAGCAAGTAATCGCTGACCGCCGCAAGGAAAGCCCCGCTCCGGCGGGGCTTTTTTTTCGCCCCTAACGCAGAAAGCGCAGAAAGGGGTCTGACCCCGTACGGGGTCAGACCCCGGCCAAGCGCAGTGCGGGGTAAAATAGCGCATCCCATTTGCACACAAACACATGAACGCCGACCCATTAGAACTGCAAAAATTCGCCGAACTCGCCCACCGCTGGTGGGATCCGACCTCCGAGTTCCGCCCGCTGCACGAAATTAACCCGCTGCGCCTGGAATGGATCAACGCGCGCGCGTCGCTGGCCGGCAAGAACGTGATCGACATCGGCTGCGGCGGCGGCATTCTGACCGAATCGATGGCGCGCAAGGGCGCCACCGTCACCGGCATCGACCTCGGCGAAAAAGCCCTGAAAGTGGCCGACCTGCACTCGCTGGAATCCGGCGTGGCCGTCCGCTACAAGCTGATCGCTGCCGAAGACATGGCCGCGCAGGAGCCCGGCCAGTACGACGTGGTCACCTGCATGGAAATGCTGGAACACGTGCCGGACCCGGGCGCCATCGTGCGCGCCGCCGCCGCGCTGGTCAAACCGGGCGGCCACCTGTTCTTCTCCACGCTCAACCGCAATCCCAAGGCTTATCTGTTTGCCGTGATCGGCGCCGAATACCTCCTGCGCATGCTGCCCAAGGGCACCCACGATTACGACAAATTCATCACGCCGTCCGAGCTGTCGCAGTACATCCGCAGCGCCGGGCTGGAAGTGGCCGGCTTCAAGGGCATGGGCTACAACCCGCTGACCAAGATTTATTCGCTCAACGATGACACCAGCGTCAACTACCTGGTGGCCGCCCGCCGTCCGCTTTGATTGTTGATATGACCATGACCACACCTGCCGCGCCACGCGCCATCCTGTTCGACCTCGACGGCACGCTGGCCGACACCGCGCCCGACCTGGCCGCCGCCGTCAACCTGCTGCGCAGCACGCGCGGACTGGAACCGACCGCTTACGAGATCCTGCGTCCGACCGCCTCGGCCGGCGCGCGCGGCATGATCGGCGCCTCGTTCGGCCTGACGCCGGACGACGACGGCTACCTGGCGCTGCGCGATGAGTTCTTCAGCAATTACGAAGCCGCCATCGCGGTCCACAGCCGGCTGTTCGACGGCATCCCGGAACTGCTGGCAGGCATCGAGGCGGCCGGGCTGCAATGGGGCGTGGTCACCAACAAGTCGAAACGGTTTACCGACCCGCTGCTGCCGCAGATCGGCCTCGGCCACGCAGCCTGCGCGATTTCCGGCGACACCGCGGCGCACGCCAAGCCGCACCCGGCGCCGCTGCTGGAAGCAGCCAGCCGCCTCAAGCTGGCGCCCGAACAGTGCTGGTATGTCGGCGACGACCTGCGCGATATCCAGGCCGGCAAGGCCGCCAATATGCTGACCATCGCCTGCAGCTGGGGCTATTGCGGCACCACGTCGCCGGAAAGCTGGCAGGCCGATTACCTGTTCCGGCAGCCGGCCGAGCTGCTGGCGCTGATCCAGGCGGCGCTGGCCGGCGACGCATTGGCGGCCTGAACTGTTGGTTTGGCGCCGCCGCAGCGCAGCGCACCATTGATTTTTATTGCCGTACGGACATAGTTGGCGTAGTCTGCTGCCATGACTGCGTAGCACTACTTATTTCCTAAAAGCCAAGACCCCGCTGATCGGAAAAAGAGACAGTCGCCGACACTCAACTTTTTCCGATGGTGCAAAATGGATTTTCCTGAGCAGGCTGCCCAACTCCCGCAGCCCTATGCTGGTTCATTGACAGACTCCTTCGCCACCCTGCCGCAGCGCACCACCGCGCCGCAAAGCTGGATGGTCCGCGTGGCCGACGCCAAATATCACTGGTATGACCTGATTGCCGGCTTTGCCGAAAAGCCGGACATCCGCGATCCCATCGGCCGCTACATGCGCCGCATGCAGTTCGAGCTGGAGGCCACGGCGGAAAAGCGCCATGTGTTCTTCGCCGTCACCCGCCCGCGCGTGCGCTTCGACATCGCCGGCGTGGTGCAATGGGGCTTCTTCTCGCTCAAGCTGACCTTGCCGCTGCTGATGGGCGCCGAGCAGACCAAGGAATCCATCACGGTGGAACTGAAGGTGCCGTTCGCGGCCACCATGAAGAAGCCGACCGTGATCCTGACCGAGAACTTCATCAGCCTCAACTGGGGCGGCCTGGTCGAAGTGTTTTCCGTGCACGACTTGCTGCAAACTTACGCCCACACGCTCAAGCTGCCCAGCAAAGTCAGCTACGTCGGCCAGACCCGCGATCCGGACGGCCGTCTCGGCAAGGGCCGGCTGGGCGCCATGCACAAGCTGCGTGCCCAGTGCGGCATGGAGTACGACACGCTGATCCTGGTGCTGGGCGTCGAGGTCGAGGTCAATTGCGCCGACGGCGACCCGGCCGCGCTGCCGCACAATGAATACGCGCTGCCGGCCGACATCCTGCACGCCGAGCGCGTGGACGTGATCGAAGCGGCGCTGATCCGCTACTTCGAGGGCAGCGCGCCGCGCCTGCGCCCGCTGGACGAGCGCAAGGCCCGCAGCGAACGGCTGGCGGCGGTGCAGGTGGCCAACAATCTGGCGCAGTACACCATCGATCTGGAATTGCCGGAAACCGGCTTCTATAATTATGTAAGCTCGGAGTTTGTCACCTCGGCCAAGCGCCATATATTGAGCTGCTTCATCGCCGACGGCCAGGCCCAGGTTGCGTCGATGCCACTGCCGGCGCCAGTGAAAGGCGGCAAGTCCTGAGTAGTGTTACATTGGATAGATTCTTGATGCGCCGACACATTTCCGCATGGAAATATCAGATCGGAAGCACTATAATCACCGGACTATGACACCACGGAGCGCGCAAATGAGCAATGACGACGACGATTATCCCGATCCGTCGCCGGAAGAGCTGGGCATAGGCGCGCTGTTCGAGGAAGCTCCCGAACCCTTCCACGACCTGCTGGCGCCGCCGCCGGACGACATGGAAGAGCTGCTGCCGCTGATGCCGCAACGCACCGCCGCGCCGCAGACCTGGGTGGTCACCGTGGCCGACGCCAAATTCCACTGGTACGACCTGATCGCCGGCTTCCCGCCGGTGCCGGATATCCGCGACCCGGTTGGCCGCCATCTGCGCCGCATGCAGTTCGACCTGGAAGCCACCAGCGAAAAGCGGCTGCTGTATTTCGCCATCAGCCGCCCGCGCGTGCGCTTCGACCCGTCGCGCAATACCAGCTGGGGCTTCTTCTCGCTGAAGCTGACGGTGCCGCTGCTGGTGGGCACGGAAGAGAAAAAAGACACGCTGACCATCGAGCTGACGGTGCCGTTCGCCGCCACGCTGAAAAAGCCGACCGTGGTGCTGACCGACCAGTTCATCACGCTCAACTGGGGCGGCCTGATCGAGGCGCTGTCGATCCACGACCTGCTGCAGCAGTACGACAACCCGTACACCTTCGCCAGCGAAGTGCAGTACGTCGGCCAGACCAAGGACCCGCTGGGCCGGCTGGCGCGCGCGCGCCTGACGCCGGTGCAGCGCGTGCACCAGCGCCAGAGCGAAGACAACGACATGCTGCTGCTGATCCAGCGCATGAATGTGGAAGTGATGTCGGCCGACGGCGATCCAGCCGAGCTGGACGTCAACCAGAATCCGGTCGCCACCGACATGCTGCTGAAGGACCGCATCGACGTCATCGAATGTGCGCTGATCCGCTACTTCGAAGGGCCGGAAATGCACGGCCGCAGCGACAAGGAAGCCGATATCCGCAAGCAGCGCGTGGCCGAAGTGGCGCTCAGCAATAACCTGGAAAGCTTCCGCATCGACTTGCGGCTGGAAGAAGCCGGCAAGTACCATGACCTCCACTCGCGCCACACCAGCGTCTCGCGCAACCACGTGATTGATTGCCGGGTGGTCGACGGCAATGTCATCGTCGAGCGCGTGCCGGTGCCGGAAAAGAAGAGCTAAGGCTTACACCGCCGCCAGTGCCTGTTCCAGGTCGGCCAGCAGATCGTCGCTGTGCTCGATGCCGATCGACAGGCGCACCGTATCCACCGTCACGCCCGCCTTGGCCAGTTCTTCCTCGTTGAGCTGGCGGTGCGTGGTCGAGGCCGGATGACAGGCAAGCGACTTGGCATCGCCGATATTGACCAGCCGCGTGAACAGTTGCAACGCATCCTGAAAGCGCGCGCCGCCCTCCACGCCCCTTGCACGCCAAACGTCAGCACACCGGACGGCCGTCCGCCCAGATATTTGACGGCCAGCGCGTGGTCCCGGTGGTCTTCCAGCCCGGCGTAATTGACCCACTTGACCTTGCCATGCTGTCCAAGGAACTGCGCCACCTTGCGCGTGTTGTCGACAATCCGCTCCATGCGCAGTGCCAGCGTCTCGATGCCTTGCAGGATCAGGAAAGCGTTGAACGGTGACAGCGCCGCGCCGGTATTCCGCAGCGGCACCACGCGCGCGCGACCGATGTAGGCAGCCGGGCCCAGCGCCTCGGTGTAGACCACGCCGTGGTAGGACACGTCCGGTTCGTTGAGGCGCTTGAAACGCTCCTTGTGCTCGGTCCAAGGGAACTTGCCGGAATCGACAATCGCGCCGCCGATCGAGTTGCCGTGGCCGCCCAGGTATTTGGTCAGCGAATGCACCACGATGTCGGCGCCGTGCTCGATTGGCCGCAGCAGGTACGGCGTGGCGACCGTGTTGTCGACAATCAGCGGCACGCCGTGCGCGTGGGCGACCGCGGCGATGGCCGCGATATCGGTGATATTGCCCAGCGGGTTGCCGATCGATTCGATGAACACCGCCTTGGTGCGCGCGTCGATCAGCGCGCCGAACGAGGCCGGGTCGCGGGCGTCGGCGAAACGGGTGGTGATGCCGTACTGCGGCAGCGTGTGGGCGAACAGGTTGTAGGTGCCGCCATACAGCGTGGCGGCGGCGACGATGTTATCACCGGCTTCGGCAATGGTCTGGATCGCGTAGGTGACGGCGGCCTGGCCGGACGCCAGCGCCAGCGCCGCCACCCCGCCCTCGAGCGCGGCGACGCGCTGCTCCAGCACATCCTGGGTCGGATTCATGATGCGGGTGTAGATATTGCCCGGCACTTTCAGGTCGAACAGGTCGGCGCCGTGCTGGGTGTCGTCGAATGCATAGGCCACGGTCTGGTAGATCGGCACCGCGACGGCACGGGTGGTTGGATCAGGGCTGTAGCCGCCATGGACGGCGATGGTTTCGAGTTTCATATTGTCTCCTTAGTTGGCCTTCCCAAGGTAGCGCGAAGGCGGCGGCCTGACGACGAATGATTCCAAAAAAGCAAATGCGCATTCCGGATAAGGTAAGCTGTCACAGATTGACCGCCTGGCGCGTCTAAGGTTCATGATGACTGACTCCTCGCTATTTGCGGCACTGCGGCCGCGCCTGTTTTCCATCGCCTACCGCATGCTGGGCACCCGCGCCGACGCCGACGACGTGGTGCAGGACGCCTGGCTGCGCTGGCACGGCAGCGACCGTGCGCAAGTGCAATCGCCGGAAGCATGGCTGGTGACCATCGCCACCCGGCTGGCAGTCGACCGCCTGCGCGCGCGGCTGAGCGAACGCAGCACGTATGTGGGCTGGTGGCTGCCGGAGCCGATCGTCGAACTGGACGAGCGCACGCCAGAAAGCAGCGCCGAGCTGGCCAGTGAGGTGTCGATGGCGTTCATGTGGGTGCTGGAGCGTTTGTCGCCGGAGGAGCGGGCGGCGTTTCTGATGCGCCAGGTGTTTGAACACGAGTACGCCGATATCGCCGACATGCTGGGCAAGAGCGAAGCGGCGTGCCGGCAGATGGTGCACCGGGCGCAGCAGCGCGTGCAGCAGCAACAGCCGCGCTTTGCCGTGCCGAGGGAACAGCATCAGGCGCTGCTGGGACGCTTCATGGCCGCCGCCCAGAATGGCGATCGCGCCGCCATGAAGACCCTGCTGGCCGACGATGTGCAACTGGTGGCCGACGGCGGCGGCAAAGTCAATTCCTACCTGCGCGTGCTGCACGGCGCCGGCCGCGTGGCGGGATCGTTCTGGTCGCTGGAACATCAATATCCGCAGCAAGTGATGTACCGGCAGGCGCGCATCAACGGTGAACCTGGACTGCTGCGCTACGTCGGCGGCAAGCTGGAGTCGGCCCAGTCCTTCCTGATTGACAACGACCGCATCATCGCCGTCTTCATCGTCCGCAATCCGGACAAGCTGGCGGGTGTGCCGCAGACTATTTTCTAAAAGCTGTCACAAGCGGTGCAGGTGGCGCGTCTTACAGGATATGACAGGCGCATGGTGTGCCTGCCGCATACTGTGAAAGGCGTCATCATGACCCAAGCTGCCCGCATTCCCTTCTTCCAACTCGCCCCTGCCAATCTGCAGGCCATGATCGCGCTGTCGGCGTCGGTCAAGAAAAGTTCGCTGGGTGCCCGGCTGGTGGAACTGATCAACCTGCGCGTGTCGCAGCTCAACGGCTGCGGCGTGTGCATCGACATGCACTGGCGCGACCTGATCAAGCAAGGCGCCGAACCGCGCCACCTCAACGCCGTCGCCGGCTGGCGCGAAGCGCCGTTCTTCAGCGCACTGGAACGCGCCGCGCTGAACTGGGCCGAAGCCGTCAACGCCCTGCCCCATCGCCAGCCCAGCGACGCCGATTTCGCCGAACTGAAAGAACATTTCACCGACAACGAAATCGCCGAACTGAGCTACGCAATCGCCGTGATCCGGGGTTGGAACGTCATCAACGCCAGTCTGCACAATCAGATCCCGGAAGTGCCGGCGCCTG
Source organism: Duganella dendranthematis (assembly GCF_012849375.1). NCBI lineage: Bacteria > Pseudomonadati > Pseudomonadota > Betaproteobacteria > Burkholderiales > Oxalobacteraceae > Duganella > Duganella dendranthematis. Next base: position 4,140,403 of record NZ_CP051684.1, on the reverse strand, counting down.
GGTTCTAATTGAGAGAATCAAGCTGTGGTTGTGACCGATCAAAACAACCCAACCGCAGCCTTTTACTATCAGTCGATGGACAAGACTCCTTGCTCGTTCGCTCTGGTAGCCGTCATGCAAAATTCTTGGGATTTCTCTGTGTATGACCCAAACTGTCCTCAGGTCAGTCCAGATATCTCCACGCCGTTCCGTTTAGCGGCGGTGCAATTTGAGGACGCCGTTCGTCATGACTTCAATGAGAACGGTGCCTTCTTCCGACCTGACGGCTCACTCATCTTTCGTAAAATTGGTACGCCAAGCAATGTTCTATTCTCGGCCAGCGAGCTAATTGGCGTCAACAACAGTGGTTTTTCCCACAATCATCCTGGGGGCCATTCTTTTTCAATGCAGGATGTGCGGCATGCAGTGGAACTCGACCTGATTGAATTGCGCGCCGTTGCACCGCACTGGCGCTATATCATGCATCCAGCCGAAGCATGGCCCGACTGGGAAGCAATCGAGTAGTCTGTCAAAGACGAGACGCCCTTTGCCATCGATGAAATCAACGCTATGCTGAAAGCAAACCAGCTCCGGCACCAGCATCTTCAGATTGAGTTACATCATCATTCCAGGCACAAGTTAAATGATTCCACTTTGGACTCAGGGCGCAAACCGCCTCCCGGCGGTTTTTGAGTCAGACGAATCGGAGAGGCTTTGCGCTTGCAAGCGCAAAGCCGCTTCGCGGGCGGCTCGCATGCGAGCCGAATTCCCCGCTACGCCCCGCGTCCCGCGGGTTCGATCCCCGCCGCATGCGCTAACGGCGGAATAAAAAATAAAAGGCCCGAGCGCAAGCGCGGGGCCTTTTGTTTTTTATCCGAGTGGTGGAGCCGGCGGGAATCGAACCCGCGTCCGCAAGCACTCTACAGACAGTTCTACATACTTAGCACTATCATTTAATTTAACCTGTACAGCACGGATGTGCACGTTCTGGACAAGCGATTCACCTTAGATTTAGCGCTGCTTCAAGTGACCCGTCACAGCGCGATTCCCTGTAAATGACTCCTTGACTTTTAACGGTCCGCCCCAGGGAAGAAGCGTTTAGGAGCTAACAGCCCTTAGGCTGCCAGTGCGTACGAGTTATCGTTTGCAGTTATTGATTTCTGGGTGTATTTACGAGGTAACCAGGCCTCGGTATGCCCTGCTCTGCTTTGCAACCCACGTCGAAACCAGGTCGGCCCCACAGAACTTCTATTCTACAGCACTTTGCAGTCCCCCGCCATGGACGTCAAACGCCCGTCATATTCGGGCGTTATGATGCACACAGTTCTCACATAGAACGACTTATTAGCGCCCTCGGGCTGCTACTACCGGCGCCGGCGGTCGGGAAATATACCGGCACCAACACTCCTAGATGACCTTGACCAGCAGCGTGGCGATGCCCAGCATGCTGGTCAACATCAAGCCAACCAGCCACCTGAAGTGCACATCGACATTGCTTCGCACTTGGTCGATCTTGGCTTCAATGAGCCGGAAATTCTCCTGTGTTTCGCGGCGCTGCGCCTCCAGGCGGTCCTCCAGGCGGTCGACGCGAGCGTTAACTTCGCGTCGCAATTCAGCGATGCGCTCGTTGACTTCCTTCCGAAATTCCGTAATGTTTTCAGTGGTTTGGCGACGTAATTCCGTAATATTTTCAGTCGTCTCCCTGCGCAATTCTGCAATGCTTTCATCAACCAAGCGATGCAACGCATCCATCCGCTGGTTGGATTCGCGGTACATGATGTCGATCCGGGCATTGGTCTCCCGGAATCCGTTGCCCATCTCGCTTCTAAGGGTGTCATTGGCGTTGTCCATGTCCTCATCCTCGCGAGCACGATTAAGGTTGTCAAGCTGAGCCGGTGCGTTCATGGCCTCTCTCCCTGGTCTAGCGTCGAGCTTAGGACGGCAATCTGCTCTGTGCCTGATCTAGCGCAAAGGTGCGATTGTTGTTGCATTGCAGCACACCGTAGCCGGATTTGTGAATCTGGCGTGCGCACTGGATTAGAATGACATTGTCATCACTTCAGCACACCACTGCCATGCCCGATGCCGCCGCGATCGCTGTTCCCAGTCCCAAGAAACGGGGCCGCCCGCAGAAAGGCGAAGGCGGCGGCCTGCGCGCGGAGCTGATCGAGAAGTCGGCGCTGCTGTTCCGCACCAAGGGCTATGACAACACCACGGTGCGCGATATCGCCGCCGCCGCCGGCATCCAGGCCGGCAGCTGGTTTTACCATTTCAAGAGCAAGCAGGAGATCCTGGCGGCGATCATGGAACAGGGCATGCAGCGCTCGCTGGCCGAAATCGAGGCCATCGCCGCCCTGCCGCTGGCACCCAGCGCCATGCTGCACCGGCTGGTCGAAGCCCATCTGCACACCTTGCTGGCGCCCGACCACCATTTCATCGCCGTGCTGCTGTACGAGTGGCGCTCGCTGGACGACGCCTCGCGCGAGCGCATCACGGCGCTGAAGGACCGCTACGAGGCGGTGTGGGACCGCGCCATCGCCGAACTCCACCATTCGGGCGACTGGGCAATGCCGTCGCAATTCGACCGGCTGCTGATTTTCGGCGCGCTCAACTGGACCGTGCAGTGGTACAAGCCCGGCAGTGGTGCCGATGTGCGTGAGCTGGCGCACCAGGCGATGCGTTTCATCCTGCGCACGCCTGCCGCAGTTCAGGCACAATAGGGCATCATCAACTGCCAGGACTGTCCATGATTTACGAGATCGCCGAGATCACCATCAAGCCCGATACCCACGCCGCGTTCGAGGCGGCCGTCACACAGGCGGTGCCGATTTTCAAGGCGGCCAGCGGCTGCCAGTCGATGCGCCTCGACAAGGGCATCGAAAGCCCGGATACCTATCATCTGGTGATCGGCTGGGCGACGCTGGAGCATCACACGGTGGAGTTTCGCGGCAGCCAGGGCTTTCAGGACTGGCGCGCGCTGGTCGGCGGTTTCTTCGCCCAGCCGCCCAAGGTTGAGCATTTCAGCACGGCAATCGCCGGTTTTTAAAACAATAACAGGAGGCCATTATGTCCCGCACGATTCATCGCAATTTCCCGCAAGTATCTGATGCCGAGAGCGCCCGCAGCGCCCTGCTGTCCAACGGTTTCCCCCAGTCCAGCGTGCAGCTGACCAAGCATACGCCGCTGCCGACTGACGTCGCCACCAGCATGGTCGGCAATCTGCTCGACTCGCTGACGCCCGGCGGTCCCGCCGCAGCCGCAGCCGCCCGTCAACACGCCGGCGCCGGCGCGATGCTGTCGATCGATGTCTACGACGATGATGAAAGCGCCAAGGCAGACAGCATCCTCAGCGGCTTTGGCGCCACCGAGGCCTGATCCAACTCACCCGGCAGGCGGCAGCGGGTGATGAAACACCTGGCGCAGGTAGGCCAGGAAGGTTTCATCCTTGCACAGCGTCTTGCCGGGGGAATCGGATAATTTGGCCACCGACTGGCCATTGGCCTGCACCAGCTTCATGACGATATTCAGCGGCGCCAGCCCGACGTCGTTGGTCAGATGGGTGCCGATGCCGAAGCCGGTCATGATGCGGTCGGCGAAATGACGGTACAGCGCAATCGCGCTATCCAGGTTGAGACCGTCCGAAAACACCAGCCGCTTGGTGCGCGCGTCAATGCGCAGCGCTGCATAGTGGGCGATGGCTTTTTCGCCCCACACCACCGGATCGCCCGAGTCGTGGCGCAAGCCGTCAAACAATTTTGCAAAATACAGGTCGAAGTCGTCGAGGAAGGCATCCATGCCGACCACGTCGGTCAACGCGATGCCAAGGTCGCCACGGTATTCCTGCACCCACGCCTCCAGCGAGGCTTTCTGGAAGTCGCGCAGCCGCACGCCAAACGCCTGGAACGATTGCATGTATTCATGCGCCATGGTGCCGATCGGGATCAGGCCGAACTTCATGGCCTGGTAGACGTTGGAGGTGCCTTTGAAATATTCCGGCACTTCGCGCGCCAGCCGCTGCACCACTTCGTCATGCCAGACGCCGGAAAAACGCCGGCGTGTGCCGAAGTCCGACAGTTCAAACGGGAAGTGGCGCGCCGGCTCGGCGCCGAAGGCTTTCAGCTTGGCGATCTTGGCGGTCAGCCGGGTCCGCCCTTCCGCCATCGCTGCGGCCTGGTCGAAGCGGCGGAAATACAGTTCGTTGACGATGTACAGCACGTAAATTTCAAAGCCCATCACGTGCACCTGCGGACCCGCGGCGTGGATGCTCAGCGTGTCGCCGTCGGCGCGCACGTCGATGAATTTGCGCTGGAAGCGGAACACGGTGAGGAAGTCGACGAAGTCGCTTTTCATGTAGCGCAGCGAACGCAGGTAGCTGAGTTCCTCATCGCGGAAACTCATCGAGCACAGGTGATCCAGTTCGCGCTCGATGTCTTCCACCAGCTCCGTCAGCGGAAAAGTTGGCGTGTTGCGGCAGACGAATTCGTATTCGGTGTGCGAGTTCGGATGGCCATGCAGCAGCGCCTGCCACATCGTGAATTTGTATAAGTCGGTTTCCAGCAGGCTGCGGACGATCGGCGCTTTCATGCAGACACCGCCTCGGCGCTGCCCGCGTTATCCAGCAGTTCCGGCAGCACGTCGGCGGCGGTCATCAGCTGCACGCCGCGCACCTGCATGGCCTGCAGGAAGGCCTGGTACTGGGCGTCGAAGCCGGTGACCGGGCTGATGCAGTCGGTGATCAGCACCAGCTTGGCCAGCGAAGCAGGGCCGTACTCGGCAGCAAAGTAATCGGCGATGTGCTCGACCGTGGCCTTGACGCAGTGACTGCCGGCCTCGCCCGCGACGTAGATGCGGTCGGCCTCGGCCAGGCCGCGCACAAAGCGGGTGTTGAACTGGGTGTCGGGATCGTCGGCGTCCGGCACTTCGGCCTGCACCGCCGAATAGTGTTCGGTCCACGGGTTGGAGCCCTTGGCCAGCTTGGCAACGATGCCCAGCGCCGCTTCTTCCCAGTGACCGTAGGCGGCGCGCACGTCGGCGTGGACATTGTGGCCCCAGCTGCCGATTTCGCAATGCACCGGCCATACCATCAGTTTGTAGCGGCCGGCCGCTTCCAGCCGGTCCAGGTAGTTCAGCGTGATCGGCAGGCCGCCCGGATGGCGCGGCAGGTAGCGCTGGGCGCGGACATCGGCGGCGCTGATTTCGGTGAACGGCGCCACCGGCGCGCCATCGGCGGCGATCCAGTAGGTCGGGTGGGCGATGTCGAAGCGGTGGTGCGAATCGAGCGTGACGCTGATGGCGCTCAGGCCGGCGCGGCCGCGATTGATCAGGCCGGCGACGCGCAGCATGTCCTGATGCGCGCCTGGCACCGGCAACGATGGCGCCAGCGGCTGGCGGCTGACCGGGTCGGTCGGCAGGTAGCCGGCGGGCAGGTCGCAAAAGTCGTTTTGCGGGTCGATCAGCAGCAGATGCAGATTGCGTTTCATGTAGGGCTCCAAGGCGAGAGGCCTTCATGATACAACAAGCCCCACGGCGCCGGGCGCGGTGGGGGCTTGTTGGGGAGACGACGCTTAAGCGGCGATAGCGTCGATCTCGGCGCGGTTCTTGGCCAGCGCGTTGGCGACGGCTTCTTCGCCCATTGCCACACCTTCAGCGACGATAAAGGTGACGTCGGTCAGGCCCAGGAAGCCCAGCACTGCACGCAGGTAGGTGGTGATGTGATCATAGGCGGCGGCAGGGCCTTCGCTGTAGACGCCGCCGCTGGCGACGAACACCACGACTTTTTTGCCGGTGACCAGACCTTCGATGCCGTTGGCGCCGTATTGGAAGGTGCGGCCAGCGCGCGCCACGTGGTCGATCCACGCCTTCAGGCCGGAGGTAACAGAGAAGTTGTACATCGGCGCGCCGATGACGATGGTGTCGGCAGCCAGCAGTTCGTCGACCAGTGCGTCCGAAGTCTTGATCGCGGCGGCCTGCTCGGCGTTGCGCTGCTCGGCCGGGGTGAAGTAGGCGCCGATGACTTGTTCGGTCAGGTGCGGCAGCGGATTGGCGGCCAGGTCACGGGTGACCACGGTGGCGGCCGGATTGGCGGCGGTCAGTTTGGCGATGTATTCGCCGCCCAGTTGGCGGGTCAGGGAACCGGTGCTGCGCACGCTGCTGTCGATGTGGAGGATGTTGGCCATGATGGTGTTTCCTTTGAGTGGGAGTTGCAGCCATCATAAAGCGATTATAATATCGATGAAATGCGGTTTATTTCAATCCTACTTATCGAGAAAATCGATTATGCGTGATCCCGGCCTTCCCTCCCTCGACCAGCTGCGCGTGTTTATTGCCGTCATCGACCATGGCGGTTTTGCCCATGCGGCGCGGGCGCTGCACCGTACCCAGTCGGTTATCAGTTATACCATCGCCAACCTGGAAGAGCAGCTGAATGTGGCGCTGCTGGACCGCAGCAAGCGCAAGCCGACGTTGACCGAGGCCGGCAAGGCGCTGCTGGCCGACGCCCGCGCGGTGTCGCTCAAGGTGGACGGCATGCGCGCCCGCGCCAAGGCGCTATCGGCCGGGCTGGAGGCCGAGGTGTCGCTGGTGGTCGATGTGATGTTCTCCACCTGCAAGCTGGTGCGCATCCTGCACGCGTTCCAGAAGGAGTTTCCGACCGTGTCGATGCGGCTACGCACCGAGGCGCTGGGCGCGGTGACCGAACTGGTGGCCGACGGGACCTGCCGCATCGGCATCAGCGGCTGGATGCCCGGCACGCCGGACGTGATCGAGCGCCAGGCTTGCGGTTTTGTGACCATGGTGCCGGTGGTGGCGCCCGACCATCCGCTGGCGCAGATCGAGGGCATCGTGCCGACCGCCGTGCTGCGCGAACACACGCAACTGGTGCTGACCGACCGCAGCACGCTGACCGCCGGCCAGGATTTCGGCGTGCTGGCGCTGCGCGACTGGCGCCTGGGCGATCTCAGCTCCAAGCATGCGCTGCTGCGCAACGGCATTGGCTGGGGCAATATGCCGGTCGAGTTCGTGCAGTGGGATCTGGACGCCGGCCGCCTGGTGCAGTTGCAAATCGCAGAGGGCAGTTCGTTCAGTTTCCCGCTGTATGTGATCCGCCGGGGCGACGAGGAGCCGGGCCCGGCCACGCGCTGGCTGATGCAACAATTCCTCGAACTGGACCAGCCCGGCATACCGGTGCCACTGAATGCGCGCGAGGCCGACGAGCTGGCTGCGGCGGCGGCTCATGCCGCACACACGCCCCACGGCGCCGGCGCCTACGTCGGCGGCGCGCCACATGCGTATCACGCGCTCGCCGACCGCCAGCCGCTGGCCGACCTGCCGCGCCCGCCCAACGCCGCAGCGCCGGCCGGCATGGCGGTGGCCGGCATGGCGGTGGCCGCGCCTATTGCACTCCGGCGGCGCTAAGCTTGCCGCGCAGGCGGCGGATTTCTTCCGACAGATCGACCACCAGCGCCGCCACATCGTCGTTGGCCTCAAACGCCCGTTCGATCTGGCATAGCCGGCGTGCCCGCACCAGGTCGGCGCTGGTGAAGCGCCAGACGGTGCTGTGCTCGGCGCTGGCGCGTTCGTCCAGCAAAATGCCGGTGCGCACCCGCGCCACCACCCAGTCCGGTTCCACGGCGCAGGCTTGCGCCAGTTCTTCCAGCGTCAGCGCGGCGTCGCCATCGATCACCACGGCTGTCACGATTGTGCTTGCCATGTTCATCCTCCCGCGCGCGGGTTGAAGGCCAGCTCGCGCGCCATCGTTTGATACAGTTCGCGGGCCTTGTCGCTGGTGGCCGGCGGCAGCACCACCTCCAGCAGCAGATACAGGTCGCCCGCTTCCTTGCCCGGCAGGCCGCGCGCGCGCAGCCGCAGCTTGCGTCCGCTCTGCGACGCCGCCGGCACCGTGACATTGACTTTGCCGGACGGTGTGGTCACCTCGATTTCGCCGCCCAATGCCAGTTCCCACGGCGCCACCGGCACCGTCTGGTAGACGTCGCGGCCGTCGAGGCGGTAGCGCGCATCGGCGCGGAACTGGATTTCCAGATACAGGTCGCCCGGCCCGGCGGCGCCCGGCTGACCCTGACCGCTGAGGCGCAATTGCTGCCCGGCGGTCACGCCTTTCGGGATGTTGACGCTGAGGTTGCGCTCGCGGGTGACGATGCGGTCCTGGGCGTCGCGCTCGGCCACCATCAGGCTGATGGTGCGGGTCGCGCCCTGGTAGCTGTCGCTCAGGTCGATGGTCAGGGTGGCGTGGCTGTCCTCGCCGCGCTGCGGCGCCTGCTGGCGCCGGCGGCCACCGCCACCGCCGCCGAAGTTGGCGAACAGGTCGGAGAAAAAGTCGCTGTCGACGCCGCCGAAGCCGCCCTGCCCCGCACCGCCGGGACCACCTGCGCCGCCACCGCCAAAGCCACGGCCCCAATCCGGCGGCGGACGGAATTCCTGACCAGCGCGGTATTGATGACCACGGCCCAGTTCGTCATAAGCGCTGCGCTTTTCGGCATCGCCCAGCACGCCGTAGGCTTCGTTGATTTCCTGCGTTTTGGCCTGGGCGTCCGATTCCTTGCTGACGTCCGGATGGTATTTACGGACCAGCTTGCGGTAAGCCTTCTTGATCTCGTCCTCGCTGGCCGTTTTGGCCACGCCCAGGGTCTGGTAATAATCCTTGTATTCCACGTTGCGCACTCCAGTTATCGCTTTAGCCTGAGTGTACCCGTAAACGCGCCACCGCCGCGCCTCTCTTCAGGTACACCCCGATGTGCCGCCTAGGACCAAACGATGGCGTCCGCCAGCCGCTGCAAGCGCGTTGCGCGGTTGGCGTTGACCATGTTGACATACGAAATCCGGCCGGCCAGGTAGGCGCGGAAGTCGGTGCGGCCTTCGCGGTTCTGTGACGCCGGTCCGTGCCGCACGCAGTTGGTCAGCGTAGCTTTCAGTTTATCGTACTCGTCGCGGGCAATGTTGGGATGGCGGTTGATGACGACGCCCGTCACCTGCTGGCGCGTGCCCTCGCGCATCAGCCGGGTCTTGCGGGTGTTGACGCGGAAACCTTCTTCCAGCGCGATGGCGGCGACCTGGATGTGAAAACGTTCCGCAGCGCGGGCGAAATCGTGATCGCCGGAAAACACCAGGTCGTCGGCGTAGCGGCTGTACGACGCGCCCAGCGATTGCGCCAGCGCTGTCAGGCGAATGTCCAGCCGGTAGGCGCACAGGTTGGCCAGCGCCGGCGAGCATGGCGAACCTTGTGGCAGGTGCGGCGATTTCAGCGCCTGGCGTTCGCTCCACGTCACGGCCTCGGCAACTTTGCGATCGCGCCACGCACCGTTCGGCGTGCGGTTCACGCACAGCCGCGCCAGCAGGCTGGCCACTTTATCCGGGTAGCCCAGTTTTTCAAACAGCGCGACGATGCGCGCATATTGGATACTGGGAAAAAACCCTTCAGGTCCATGCGGACGACGGTTTGGCGGCCGGCATGCAAGGCGGCGTGCGTGACGCTCGACCGGCCGCGCCGGAATCCGTGGGCGGCCGCATGCGGCGGCGCCAGGTCGAGGATCTGGCGCAGGATTGTTTGCTGGATGCGCCGCAGCCGCGCCTTGGGAATTTCGATCAGGCGCAGGCCGCCGCTGCGCTTGGGCACCCAGCGGTAGTGGTAGTGCTGAAGCCGAGTCTGCTCGTCGCGCGGCACCCGCCATTGGTCGGCCAGCCAGGCTAGTGCGCCGACCGGTTCGTCCAGCCACGCGGCCAGCGCACCGACGCTGTGCAGTGGCGGCAGGCCGAGCGCAGCCAGCCAGTCGGCTTGCGGCGGGCGAATTGGCGGATCGATGCAGTAGCGGCGCACCGGCGGCAGGTCGGTGACCAGCGGCGCGCTGTCGAAATCGGCATCGGCGTCGTCCTCGGCATCGTTGGCATCGGCGTCGCTTTGCGCGCGCGCTGGGACCAGCAATTGCAGCAGGATGTCGGCGATTTCCTGTCGGCTGAAGTAGTGAAAGTTGTCGCCGGTGCGTTCGAGCAGCGCCGCGCACACTTGCGGCGCCCATGGCTGCGGCGCGTCGAACACGCGGGTGCAGGCGGCAAGCTGGCTGGCCAGGCTGGCCTCGGCGGCGAGCATTGTGTCGGCCAGTGCCAGCAAAGTCAGTTTCTCAATGGCCATGCGCGGTAGTAGGGGCGGAGCGCCTTCAACGAGTCTCGTGATGCGTGAGCTATCTTGCGCGCTAGCGCAACGGGGCTCAGGCGGTGAAGTGCTGAACAATAAATATCCCACGGGGTAACCCCGCAGAGGCTGTTCCTGCACGCGGCAAGAACAGGCCGGCTTGAAAGATCCGCCCCGCCGCCACAGTAACGGAGATTTATTTAAAAATCAACAGCGCCTCAGCGGGCGCCCGCCTTGGCGCGCTTGGCGTCCACTTCGCGCACCGACGAGATCATGTTGTCGAAGCCCTTCAGCTCGGCGTATTCGCCTTCCGGCAAGATCCGGCATTGGCCCTTGTAGTGCTTTTCCGCGCAGACTTCCCAGGTGCCCTTGTGCACGATAACGCTGGAGGTTTTGTCGTTGAAACCTTGCAGATCGAGGTCCGGCACCGCCTCGTGCAGCGTGATCGCCGGCCCGCCCAGATTGGCCCGCGTGTACAGCGTGATGTCGCCGGCCCAGGCGGCCGCGCCGGCGGTGCAACAGGCAAGCACCACTGTGGCGGTGGCGAAATATGGGGGCATGGCGTCTCCGGAATCAGGCTGAGTGAACATGATAGCGCGCAAAAGTGTTGGCAACCCAGTAAAATTGTACGATTCTGTAACCTCTTTATTTCCTCCTCGCCGATGCCGCATACCTTTACCTTGTCCAATATCCGCCGCGAAAGCGCCGCCCTGTGGCAGCTGGCCTGGCCGGTATTGATCGGCCAGCTGGCCACGGTCGGCATGGGCGTGGCCGATGTCGCCATGACCGGCCACACCAGCGCCGACCAACTGGCGGCGGTGTCGCTCGGCGCCTCGGTGTGGGCCATCGTGCTGGTCACGGTCAGTGGCGTGATGATGGCGATTAACAGCATCGTCGCGCACGATGTTGGCGCCGGCGCGCTGGATAAAATCCCGCACGCGGTGCGGCAGTCGCTGTGGAAGGCGCTCGGCGTCGGCCTGGTGGCGATGCTGCTGGCCAATCTGGCGACGCTGGTGTTCGACTACCTGCGCCTGGCGCCGCATGTGCAGCGGCAGGCGGAGCTGTTCGTTCACATCATCAGTATCGGTCTGCCGCCGCTGGCCGCCTACCGCGCGCTCTACGGCTACAGCACCAGCATCAACGAAACCAAGCCGGTGATGGTGATCGCCATCCTCGGCCTGCTGTTCAATGTGTTGGTTAACTGGCTGCTGGTGTTCGGCCACTGGGGCTTGCCGGCGCTGGGCGGCCTCGGCTGCGCCGTATCGACCGGCCTGTGTATGTGGCTGATGCTGGGCGCCATGCTGCTGTGGATCCGCCGCGCGCCGGCCTACCGCGCCACTTATCCGTTCAGCCACTGGGAAGGCCCGCAATGGGCCGCGATCAAGCCGATGCTGCGCCTTGGCCTGCCGATCGGCATCACCTATTTTGCCGAAGTCAGCGCCTTTGGCCTGGTCAGCCTGCTGGTGGCGCGCTACGGCGTGGTGGAAATTTCCGCCAACCAGATCGCGCTGAATTTCAGTTCGCTGACCTTCATGGTGCCGCTCAGCTTTGGCATTGCGCTGATCACCCGCGTCGGCCAGGCGGTCGGTGAAGGTGATCCGGTGCGGGCGCGCTTTGTGGCGTGGGTCGGCGTAGGCATGTCGCTGGCGTTCGGCGTGCTGTCGGCGCTGCTGATGGTGACCTGGCGCCACCAGATCGCCGCCGCCTACACTTCCGACCTGGCGGTGCAGGCGCTGTGCGCGCATCTGCTGGTGTTCGCGGCGCTGTTCCAGTTGTCGGACGCCACCCAGGTGGCCACCTCCAGCGCGATTCGCGGCTACAAGGTGACGCGCCAGCCGATGCAGATCCAGTTGCTGGCGTTCTGGGGCTTCGCACTGCCGCTCGGCTGCTGGCTTGGACTGGCTCACGACATGGCGGCGGCCGGCTTCTGGATCGGCCTGACCATCGGCCTGACGGTGGCGGCGGTGCTGCTCAGCTGGTCGCTGCACCGCCTGTCGCTGGCGCGTGTCCGGGCAGCACGGTCCTAGCCGGCCGTCCAGGCGGCCCGACGCCGAAGGAAAAACGGTTTTCCGGCGCGGATTCCCAATCTTGCTGTCTCGCCACAGGCGTGTGCGTCTGGTATCGTCTTGGATTCTGCCAATTAGAGAGAGACCATGCGATTCATTCTTTGCTTCCTTGCCCTGCTGGCCGGCGCCAACGCCTCCGCAGAAAAACTGACCCTGGACCGCATACACAACGATCCGTCGTTGAGCGGCCCCGGCGTGCGCAACCTGAAAGTGTCGCCGGACGGCGCCCGCGTCACCTTCCTGCGCGGCCGTGACGACAACCAGTTCCAGCTGGATCTGTGGGAATACAACCTCAAGGACAAAACCACGCACCGCCTGGTCGACTCCAAAGTGCTGGTGCCGGAAGAAAACCTGTCGGACGCCGAGAAGGCCCGCCGCGAGCGCGCCCGCACCGCCAGCCTGAAAGGCATTCTGAGCTACAGCTGGTCGCCGGACGGCAAGCGCCTGCTGGTGCCGATCGCCGGCAACCTGTACCTGATCGATGTCGCCAAGCCGGACAGCGCGCGCATGGTCGCTTCCGGCAACGTGCTCGATCCGAAGATTTCACCGCTGGGCCGCTATGTGTCCTTCGTGCGCGACCAGAACCTGTTCGTCATCGATCTCAACACCGGCAAGGAAAAGCAGCTGACCAGCGACGGCAAGGGCACCATCCACAATGCCGAAGCCGAATTCGTGGCGCAGGAAGAAATGGCGCAGACCACCGGCTACTACTGGGCGCCGGACGATTCCGCCATCGCCTACAAACGCTACGACGAAGCACCGGTGCCAGTGGTGCGCCGCTTTGAAATCTTCGCCGACCGTACCGAAGTGGTCGAGCAGCGCTACCCGGCCGCCGGCGATCCGAACGTGCTGGTCGAGCTGAAAATTGTTTCGCCTGAAACCGGCGCGATCCGCGACGTCGAACTCGGCGCCAACAAGGACATCTACCTGGTGCGCGCCGACTGGAGCGCCAACAGCAAAGCCTTGCTGTTCCAGCGCCAGAGCCGCGACCAGAAGAAACTGGAACTGGTGTCGGTGGATGCCGCCACGCTGGCGCAAAAAGTGCTGATCACCGAAACCTCGCCGACCTGGGTCAGCATCTTCGACGACCTTCGCTTCCTGTCGGATAACAAGAGCTTCATCTGGTCGTCCGAACGCGACGGCTACAAGCACCTGTACTTGTACGACCTGGATGGCAAGCTGAAGCACGCCATCAGCAAAGGCAAGTGGGGCATCGACCGCCTGCTGGCGCTGGACGAGAAAAACGGCCGCGTGTTCGTGCAGTCCAACCGCGACGCTGTCATCGACAGCCAGACCTATGCGCTCAAGCTGGACGGCAGCACCGCCGACAAGCCGACCCGCGTGACGCAAGGCGACGGCTGGCACGATTCGTCCTTCGCCCGCAACGGCGAAGTGTTTGTCGACACCTATTCCAGCCCGGACACGCCGCCGCAAGTCAGCATCCGCAAGCCGGACGGCGCCATGATCGAATGGCTGGAACACAACGAACTGAACGCCAGCCATCCATACGCCAAGTATCAGGACGCGCACCTGAAAACCGAATACGGCACGCTGAAAGCCAAGGACGGCCAGACGCTGTACTACTCGATCATCAAGCCAAGCGGCTTTGACGCGTCGAAAAAATATCCAGTGTTCCTGTCGACCTACGGCGGCCCGCACTCGCAGCACGTGTCGCGTCGGTGGGGCAACTTCTTCGACCAGTACATGGCGCAGCAAGGCTTTGTGGTGTGGCGTCTGGATAACCGTGGTTCGTCACGTCGTGAGCGCGCCTTCACCGACGCCAACTACCACCAGTTGGGACGCGTGGAAGTGGAAGATCAGCTGACTGGCGTTGAGTGGCTGGGCAAGCAGAGCTTCGTGGATGCCAAGCGCATTGGCGTGTTCGGCTGGAGCTACGGCGGCTTCATGACCTTGCGCCTGCTGGCGGAAGCGTCGGACAAGATCGCCATGGGCGTATCGGTTGCTCCGGTGACCGACTGGTCGCTGTACGACACCCACTACACCGAGCAGTTCATGGGCACGCCGAAAGAAAACGCGGCTGGCTATGAATACAGCGGCGTGTACTCGCATCTGGATGGTCTGAAATCGCCGCTGTTGCTGATGCATGGCATGGCGGACGACAACGTGCTGTTCACCAACACCACGCGCATGATCGACGCGCTGGTCAAGCGTAACGTGCATTTCGATCTGATGACCTACCCAGGCGCCAAGCACGGCATCTCCGGCCGCGCGCCGCAGCGCCATGTGTACGGCAACATCGAGGCCTTCTTCAAGAAGAACTTGCAGCCCGAAACATCGAAGTAATCGTTAATAGCAAACAGAAAAAAGCCGCTGAGATCAGCGGCTTTTTTTTCATCGCAGGCCCGATTAACGGTTGCCCTTGTTGATGTCGTTCACGGTATCTTTGACGGCTTCTTTAGCGTCGCCGTAGCCCTTTTGGACTTTACCTTCAGCCTGTTTGTTCAGGCCCTTGGCTTGCTGCTCGGAGCTGCCGACCAGTTTACCGGCTTCTTCCTGAATTTTACCGCCGACGTCTTTCAGAGTACCTTTGACTTGATCCTTGTTCATGATGAACTCCTTCGTAGCTAGTGACACAACCCAGTGTTGTGTGCATGGGTTCTACTATAGGCTGCTCAAGTCGATGCTTCCGTGCGCTGACGAACGCAGCGCCACACACTGGCCAACCAAGGCTGTTGCTCACGCGGCAGACCACTTGGACGGTAGTAATGTTGGACCTCAGCAAAGCCTGCTTCGGTCAGGTAACGCAGCCAGGTTTCATAGTCGTAGTAGCTACCGTAGCGCGGGCCGTTCCAGCCTTCACTGTTATCTCCACGCGGATTCGAGCTGAACAACACGCCGCCGGTTTTCAACGACGCGTGCAAGTCACGCAGCACCTTGGGCAGCGCCGCGCTGGGCACGTGGAACAGCGAAGCATTGGCGTAGACGCCATCGAAAAACGCCGCCGGCAAATCGAGTTCAACAAAATCCTGCTGCCACACTTCGCAGCCACTGTAGCCGCGCGCCATCTCGACAAACTTGGCCGAGCCATCGATGCCGATCGGCTCATGCCCCATCGTCTTGAACGTCTTCAAATCGCGGCCTGGCCCGCAGCCCAGGTCCAGCAAGCGGTACGGTGCCGGCGCCTCGATCGCCTCCAGCAAAGCCGCAATGTTCTGACTCACATCATGATCGATGGTGCCAGCGAAGAACTGCTCGGCGGTCCGCTCGTAATGTCGCAGCGTGGTCTGGGTAATGGCTTCAATTTTCATTCGGCGAGTATACCGCCATACTGAAAAGCGACGAAAGCCGCCAAATCCCTTCTGCTATACGAAGTTTCCCTATATAGTTAGCTTATAGCAACGCAATTAACACCGAGGAGATTAAATATGAAACTTGATGCCCTGTTCCAGAATCCAACTGCGTTGCCGACCGCGCCTAAAGTCGTGGAAGAGCTGATCAGCAGTTTCGACAAGGCCAGCGTCTCGACCGAAGAGATCGCAAAGAAATTGTCGACGGACCCGGTACTGAGCGCCAAGCTGCTGCGTCTGGCCAACTCGGCCTACTACCACGTCTCGCGCAGCATCGGTACCGTCGAAGACGCCGTGCTGATGCTCGGCTTCGTCACCGTGCGCACGCTGGTCATCAGCTCCGGCCTGGTCAGTGGCTTCAAGACCGTGCCCGGCCTCGACCTGAAGCAATTCTGGCGCTACAGCCTGCACACTGCGGTGTCGGCTAAATGGATCGCCAAGAAAACCAAGGAAAACACCGACCTCGCCTTCACCATCGGCATGATGCACGCTATCGGCCAGCTGGTGATCCACTCGGCCGCGCCGGAACAGGCGATGGCGCTGGATAAAGTCGCCGGTCCGATGGACGCCCGCCGCCTGGACGCCGAGCGCGCCTCACTGGGCTACACCTTCGCCGACGTCGGCGCCGAACTGGCCAAGCGCTGGAAATTCCCGGTCGCGTTCTCGGAAACCATCGTGGCCTTCCCTGAACCACATCACAATGGCGAACTGAACCGCCTGGCCGCCGTGGTTTCGCTGGCCGCCTGGCGCGCGCGCGTGGCCCAGGCCGAACTGACCGACGAAGAGATCGCCGCCTGCTACCCAACCGACCTGGCTGAAGAACTGGGCCTGGACGACAACGCCCTGATCGACGACATGCCGCCGCCGGATGAATTGAGCGCCGGCCTGGAAGAACTGGTCAAATAAGTAAACTTTCGACATCAAAATCCGCCTGTTTAACCGCAGGCGGATTTTTTTTCACTTTTTTTTTCAAAAAGCCCTAAAGTTCCCGCTCAAGGCGACGTTAATCAGGACATGCGGTACTCCGCGCTAACTAGCCAGGTGGAATTATGACCTCTTCCGAAGTCCTCTCGATGTACGAAAACATTGCCGGTTTGACCAATCAAATGGCTGCCGCTGCACGCATGGGAGATATGGACCGCCTGAGCCAGCTGGAAGGTCAGTGCGCTACTGAAGCACGGGCTGCCAGCACCGGCGTGACGGCGCTGAACGGCGGCCAACGCCTGCGCAAGATCGATCTGCTGAAACAAATCCTGGCCAACGACCGCGAAATCCGCGACGTGACCGATCCATGGATGAACACCATCCCCGGCATGGCCCGCCAGTAAGCGTAGCCGCCGCCCCAATAAAAAAGCGCCTCGTAAGGCGCTTTTTTTATGCTCAGCTCGCTAACGCAAGCTTGAGCGACAATGCAATCCCCTGCGCCGCCTGGTTGATTTCCGCCAGCGACGGGAAGCTCGGCGCGATGCGGATATGACGGTCCAGCGGATCGAGGCCATACGGGAACGCCGCGCCAGCCGGCGTCAGCACGATGCCCGCCTCCTTGGCCAGCTCCACAGTGCGCTTAGCGGCGCCATCCGGCGTAATCAGATCGATGAAATAGCCGCCGTCCGGATGCGTCCACGACACGCCCGGCACGTCGCCCAGCAACGCCTGGAACTGCGCCAGCACGGCGTCAAACTTCGGCTTCAGCAGTTGGCGATGCTGTTCCATCAGCGCTTCCACCGTCGGCAGGTCTTTCAGGAAGCGCACATGGCGCAGCTGGTTGATCTTGTCCGGGCCGATGCTGCGGATGCCCGACAGCTTGGTCCACCAGGCGATATTGGCCGGCGAGGCTGCCAGCGCCGCCACGCCCGAACCTGCCCAGCTGATCTTGGACGACGACGCGAACACAATCGCCCGGTCCGGATTGCCGGCCGTCTCGCACGCCGCCAGGATATTGGCCACGGCCACATTTTTTTCACCCAGATGGTGGAAGCGGTAAGCGTCATCCCACAGCAGGCGGAAGTCCGGCGCCGCCGTCTTCATCGCCGCCAGGCGCTGCACCACCTGATCCGAGTACACCACGCCGCCCGGATTGCTGTACTTCGGCACAATCCACATGCCCTTGATGCTGGCGTCTTCCGCCACCAGCTTTTCCACCAGATCCATGTCCGGACCATCGGCATTCATCGGCACATTGATCATCTTGATGCCGCGCGCTTCGCAGATGGCGAAGTGACGGTCATAGCCCGGTACCGGGCACAGGAAGGTCACCGGATTCTGCACCCATGGCGCATGGCCGGGCACGCCGTTCAGCAGGCTGTAGACAATCACATCGTGCATCAACGACAGGCTGGCGCTGCTGTCAACTACGACTTGCGCGGCCGGCACGTCCAGCAGCTCGGCGAACAGCGCGCGCGCTTCCGGCAGGCCGATGGTGCCGCCGTAGTTACGGGCATCGGTGCCGTCGGCGGCTTTGTAAGTCGGCAGCGCTTCGGCCAGGGCGTTGGAAAGGTCCAGCTGCTCCGGCGCCGGCTTGCCGCGTGACATGTCGAGTTTGAGGCCGAGTTGCTTGAAGGCCTGATAGTGTTCTGCTGCGCTCATGGGACTCTTTCAATGGTGGGAAAATAGCGCCAAACACTATACCCCAGATCGTTTGAGTGAAGACAGAGCTTCCAGCAATAAGCTTATGCGTTTAACGCATTACGAAGCCACCGATTCGGCTGTCGGTGCATGCGCAGGCTCGGCGGCTGGCGCAGCGTCGGCTGGTTTCTTCTTGCGGAAGCCCTGCCAGATTTGCAGCGGGCCACGGCCGGATTTTTTCTTGCGCCACCAGAGGAAGCCCGCGCCCAGCAGCGCCAGTAGGCCGACCGCCCCGGCCACCAGCGGCATGGTGTAATCGGTCGGCGCCTCGGGCGGCTTTTCCTTTTTATACTTCAGCTTGGGCAACACGCGGATCTTCTTGACTGGCCCAGCCGGCACACTGGCTGCCTCGCTGGACGCGGCGGCCGAAGCAGCGGCCGATGCCGCCGCACTGCCCTCCGCCCCTGTAGCCGCCTGCGCCGCATTCATCTCCGTGCGACCCTGCGCCGACAAGCTGGCCGCCGCCGAAGCACCGTGCGACGCTGCGCCAGGCGGCGAAGACGTCGCCTTGATTGCCGGCTCGCCGTGCGCCGCCCCCGCAGTTGCGCCGGATGCCGCCAGCGCCGCCGACAGTGCAGGCGCCTTTGCCGCAGCCTGTGGCGCGCTTGCTGCCGTCGCAGGCGTTGTCGCCGCGCCATGCGCCGCAGCTGCCTTGCCCTGCTGCGCACCCGCGCTGATAGCTGCTGGTGACGCGCCACCCAGCGCACCCTGCAAGGCTTTCATCTTGCCTTCCAGCTCCAGCAGCTTGCTGGACAGCTCGGCGTTATGATTATCCAGCGCCACGCATTCCTTGGCACTGATGCCGCTCGGCGCGCAGGAAACCGGCGCCGGCCGCTTGACGCCTTTGGGCAACGGCAGCGGCGCCAACGGCAACAATGCCTGCGCCACACCGACCGGCACCTCGGCCACCTCCTCGCGTGGCGGCGTCTTCAGGACCTTACCATCCGCGCCGACCCACACGCCGGCGATCCGCCGCGCCTGCCCCGCTGCTTTAACCTCGCCCGGCACGCCAGTTTCCGACTCATGCACCGACGGCAACGGCGCCGGCTTGCTGCGATCCCGCGCTGGCGCACTCGACGCTGCACCGGCCACCGAATTGGCCGCCTGCCCGGCCACCTGCGCCGCAGCCGTCGACGCGCCGCTCGCGACACCGCTGGACACAGCCGCCTCGGCGCCGGCCGGCTTCGCCACGCTACCCGTCGCGGCCGAAGCCCCCGTCGTCGCGCTGGGGGCCGTCTGCGGCGCCGTCCGGGCCGCTCCGCTGCCCGCCAACCGCGCCGCCCTGGCTTGCGCCGTAATTTGCTCCGCCTGCGCCGGTGTCATCGCGCTGGCTGGCGGCACGGCAGGCGCAGGCGGCGCCACCACCACCGGCGCCGGCGGATTCGGATCCTTCTGCAACCACACCGTGGCCAGCCGCACATCCTGCTTGCCCGGCACGCCCAGCTCTACATACAAATGCACATAATCCGCATCCACCGCCCGCGTGGTCGTCACATGCAATACCGACCTGGTACCACGCCGCTCCACCTGCAAGCGCACCGACGCCAGCGCCGGATTCATGGTCACATTGGCGCCGCGATACACATTGCCGTCCGCCAGCCGCACCTGCAAACCCGCCACCTCCTCCGGCGTCAGCGCCACCAGGTCGATATCCACCGCCAGCGGCTGGCCGATATACGAGCGCGGCGCGATATCCCCCAGCTCGGCGGCAGAGACGCCCAGCGTGGCGCCGGCCACGGCCAGGGCGCAAATCGAAGTTAGCAAAGACTTAAGCGGCATCATCCAGGATCGCGGTCAGGCGAGAATTCAAAAGGTATAACAGCTATAACGGCGGAAATTCCCAATTTTGTAGCCCTCGGTTAATTTTTGCAAACTGCGCTACACTCAAATACCTTCTTTTACTACCAAGGATTCACCATGAGCACCCGTAGTGAACGTGACAGTTTCGGCCCGATCGACGTTCCCGACGCCCAACTGTGGGGCGCGCAAACCCAGCGCTCGCTGGAACATTTCCGCATCTCCACGGAGAAAATGCCGCTGGAACTGATTCACGCGCTGGCCAGCGTCAAACGCGCCGCCGCCCGCGTCAACCTCGACCTCGGCCTGCTGGACGGCCCGAAAGCCATCGCCATCACCCAGGCCGCCGACGAAGTGCTGGCCAACCGCCACCCTGGCGAATTCCCGCTGGCCGTGTGGCAAACCGGCTCCGGCACGCAGTCCAATATGAACATGAACGAAGTGCTGGCCAACCGCGGGTCCGAGCTGATGGGTGGCGTGCGCGGCGAAGAACGCAAGCTGCACCCGAATGACGACGTCAACAAGGGCCAGTCGTCCAACGACATCTTCCCCACCGCCATCCACGTCGCCGCCGCCCAGGCGCTGGCGCATAACGTGCTGCCGGCCATCAAGCAGTTGCGCGACAGCCTGCACGCCAAGGCCGAGGCCTTCGCCGACATCGTTAAAATCGGCCGCACCCACCTGCAGGACGCCACCCCGCTGACCTTGGGCCAGGAATTTTCCGGCTACGTCGCCCACCTCGACTTCGCCACCCACGCGATCGAAGCGGCGCTGCCCGGCGTGCTGCAACTGGCGGCCGGCGGCACAGCGGTCGGCACCGGTCTCAATTCGCATCCAGAGTACGCCACCCGCATCGCCGCCGAGCTGGATCATGCGTTAAAGCTGCCGTTCAAGACCGCCGACAACAAATTCGCCGCGCTGGCCGGCCACGACGCCCTGCTGTCCGCCCACGGCGCGCTGAAAACGCTGGCCGCCGCGCTGATGAAAATCGCCAACGACGTGCGCTGGATGGCGTCCGGCCCGCGCTCCGGCCTGGGCGAGATCAGCATCCCGGAAAACGAGCCGGGCAGCTCTATCATGCCGGGCAAGGTCAACCCGACCCAGTGCGAAGCGCTGACCATGCTGGCGTGCCAGGTATTCGGCAACGACGTTGCCATCACCATGGGCGGCGCCTCCGGCAACTTTGAGCTGAACGTGTACAAGCCGATGATCGCCCACAATTTCCTGCAAAGCGCGCGCCTGCTGGCCGACGGCATGCGCAGCTTCGAGGAACATTGCGTCCATGGCATCGAACCGAATCGCGGCCGCATCGAGGAATTGATGGAACGTTCGCTGATGCTGGTCACGGCGCTGGCGCCGCACATCGGCTACGACAAGGCCGCCACCATCGCCAAGCAAGCGCAGCATGAAGGCACGACCTTGAAAGAGGCGGCGCTGGCGCTGGGCTACGTCACCGCCGAGCAGTTCGAGCAGTGGATCGTGCCGCTGGCCATGACGCGGCCGGGCGCCAAAGGCTAAAAGCCGTAGGAGTAGCGCACGCCCATGAGCGCGTCCGCGGGCGCGTTGGCGTCATGACCGGGATTGACGCGCCACATCAGCGCCCCGGTCAGCCGCCCCTTGCTGCCCTCGCGCCCGAACAGGCGGGTGTAGCTGAATTCCAGGTCGCGCTCGGTGGCGGTAGGCCGCAGATTCAACACTGGCACACCCAGCGCCAGCGCGCCCGGCGCGGGCGCCAGATTGATCGCCGCGCCGCCGTATTCCAGCGTACCGGTGCGCACCCGCGCCGGAATCGATAAGGTAACCGCCAGCCGGTCGTTGTCGGCCAGCCACTGGCGCCGCACATAGCCGACGCTGTACGCCACCGTGCGCACCGACGACACCTGCGCCAGCAGGCTGTCCGGGCTGCCGATGCCCTCGGTCTTGCCATACGACGCCATCGCCATCAGCGCGCTGCGCGACGTCAGCGCATAGCCTAGCGACAGCGAGGTGAAGGTGGTGGTTGGACGCGTGTTCAGCATCATCGACATGCTCTGCTGCATGCCCGGTGCCCCGCCCGCCTCGCGCAGGATGCCGAGCGTCAGGATGCCAGTGCCGCGCCCCATTTTCTTCTCGAAGTCGGCGCTGCTGAGCCAGCGCTTGCCGCGCTCGTTGAGCACCGGTCCGAGCGGATCGAGCAAGCTCAGATTGTCCGGCAGCGCGCCGAAATGCAGCTGCGGCATGCCAGTCACCGCACTGAAACGGCGCGTGCCGGCCTGCTGCAAGGTCTCGGCCAGCGCCGTCTGGCGGTCGGCCGAGTCGAAAAGCAAAGTCGCGCTGGCGCGCGGTTCATACCAGGGGAAAGTGGATAGCGGCGTCAGCTGATCAGCCGCCAGAGCGTCGGCGCCGAGCAGGCTGGCTGTTGCCAAGGTCAAAGAGAACTTATTCATGATGCAACTCGCTGGAAGGTCGTTGCGCTCTGCCTGAAAAAGCAGCAGTTACCTCAGAATAGCAACTTCTTTTCTACCTAGCAATCGGATTGACGTTGCGTCGATAGGGTAAACTGCGCGCCTGTCGGAATGCCGCTACACTAGACTTAAGCGGGGGCAGCACCACCTTCACATCATGGCACCAGAGGATAAAATGCAGAAAGTAAGTTTCGAATTAAACGGCGAGTTTGTTGAGCTGAATCAGTTATTGAAACTGGTTGGCCTGTGCGACAGCGGTGGCGCCGGCAAGATGATCGTCGCCAGCGGCGACGTCAAAGTCGACGGCAAAAAGGAATTGCGCAAGACCGCGAAAATTCGCGCGGGCCAGCAAGTGCGCGTGGGCGACATCCATATTACTGTGGTTGCAACGTAATATTACTTGCATTATGGAAATTATGATGTAAGCTTTAAACTGCGCTGGCGCAGGCTTGATCTTGCGCAAGCCGGTTCGCCCCGGCCTCGCTATAGTAGGCGGGCTTGTCATTTCAACCAGTTCGCCTAAAGGGGGATGTCATGGACGGTCAGCAACCACTCAGCCCCACCCAGGAGAGCTTGCTGGGCGACTTGCGGCAAGTGATCGAAAATGCCGAAGAACTGCTGAAAAACACCGACCAGTACCATGGCACGCTGTACCAGGTGGCCCGCAATAAGCTGGCCGATGCGCTGCAAAATGCCACCGCCGAACTGGCCCGGTTCGAGGACGTGCACATCGACCGCATGATCGAACTGACCGCCGTGGCCGCCCGCCTGCACCGCGATCTGACCGGCGAAGCCCAGTTGCTGCGCGCCTTCAAGCGCGACACCTGACGCGGACAAACCGGACTAAGTCACCAGCACTGCTTGCGCCAGCCATTGCTGCAACGTAGCTGCCACATCAAACGCCTCGTCCAGTTCAAACGCTGCATCTAGCGCGGCGCCAAAAGTGCCGCCCTGCGCAAGTATCTGCAAGGCGGCGTGCGCCGCTGCGTCCAGCGGCAGCACGACGGACTGCCACTGCGGTCGCGCCACCAGCGCCTGGCTGGGGGCCGCCATTTCTTCCGGAAACGCCACATCGCTGCCCGGCTGGTGCGCCAGCCACAGCGGCACTATCGCCCACTTAGACGCCAGCAACTGCACTGCCGGATGCAGACGGAAGGTGGTCTCTTCGATTTGATCCGGCGCGATGGCCGCCAGTTGCGCGGCGCTGAGGCCGTCCGCCTGCGGTGCATAGTGCGCACGATGCAAGGCCCATTCCAGCGCGGCCAGGTCTGGCAGATACGGCAGCTGGGCCGCATGCGGGAAGTCGCGCAGGAAGGTGGCGAAGCGCGCGCCGAAGTGGTTCAGATCGGGATTGTCGGACGGTTGCGCGCGGCCATAAGCGCGCGCCAGGCCGCCGAAGAATTCGTCGCCCACCAGCGCCAGCACCACCGGATAGGTGGCCGCCAGCGTCTTGTACCAGGTGGCGCTCTGGTTGCCGCGATACAGCGCGAAGCGATGTTCGCTGTCGGCGGACTTGAACTGCGCCAGCGCCTGAGCACTCAAATCGTCGTCCAGCAGCGCGCCGGCAAACAATTGCTGCGCATCCGCCAGCATGCTGTTGCCGTCGCCAGCCTCGACAGCGGCGGCGGAACCAGCCAGGATGGCGGGCACAGTGGGCACGGTTGGCGGCGCTGCGGCGGCGGCCGGCGGTGCGGCAACCCCGCCCGGTAGCGTTGCCAGCGTGGCCGGTGATCTGGCCGGCGCGGCGGCGCGGGCATGCAACGCTGCGGCGCGGTCCGCCTCGGTCAACAGCACGTCCAGCGACGGCAGATCCGTATCCCACTCAATCAAGGTCGGCACGGCACCGAAACGCTGCAAAGCTGCCTCGTACAATTGCCAAACCGGCTCGGCCACCCGATCGCCATGGTGATCAATCACCGCCTGCGGCGTCACCAGATGCCCGGCCAGATGCATCTCGCCCACCACACCCGGTGGAATCGCCAGCATGGCCGCCAGCGCATCCTCACCGTGATTGCACTGATTCACATACAAATTATTAATATCCAACAACAGGCCACACCCAGTGCGCGCCGCCAGTGCTGCCAGAAACGCCGCCTCACTCATCGCATCCGCATGGAAGCGCACATACGTGGACACATTCTCTAGCAATACCTGCCGCCCCAACGCCTCCTGCAACTGGTCCACGCGCGCGCACATCAGCGCCAGCGCTGCCTGATCCAGCACCAGCGGCAGCAAGTCATTCAGCTGACGATCCGCCACCGCGCCCCAGCACAAATGCTCGGACACCAGCACCGGCTCAACCCGCTCAACCAGCGCCCGCACGCGCGCCAGATGCTCATCTGAAAAACCGCGCGCCGAGCCCAGCCCCAGGCCAACGCCATGCAAACTCACCGGATAATCGCGCCGCAGCTGCTCCAACACATGCCAGTCCCAGCCGCCCGCATCGAGATAATTCTCGCTATGCACCTCCAACCAGCCGGCGCGCGGCCGATGGTCGAGGAATTGCCGGTAATGCGGCGCCCGCAAACCGACGCCGACGCCCAGCGCGGCCGCTGCGCGCGCCATATCCGCCGACGCCGGCATCCGTCTTACTTGGCAGGCGGCGTGGTCTTGCCGCCGGCCTTCTCGCACGTACCCTTCGGCACATATTTCCACTCGCCCGGCGCGCTATCGGTCTTCGACTGGCCGGCGCAGGAATGCGCGCTGCTGGCGCAATCGTTTTGGCCAGCCTTGGCTACGCCGTAGCATTTTTCCTTGTCATCGGCCGCAGCAGCCGGGGCTACCTGCGCCGCGCACACCGTCGCCAGCGCCGCTGCGATCAAGGCTTGACGTTTGTTCATGCTGAATCTCCTGAATTAAAAATAAAAACACCAGCAGCCTACCAGCAATATGGCGGCTCCGCATCTGGATCATCACGAGGGAAAGAAGGCGTGCGCAAACACGCGCCGCGCAGCAGGATCTGCGCGGAACAACGAGGCGGCGCAGGACGCGTCCGCCGGCGGCCGGTCAGGCCTTGGTGTTAATCGTGTTGCCGAGGTGAGACGGCAGATTCGGCACAGGCGGAATCGCCTCGATCAGCGCGCTGGCGCTGGATGCCTGGATGTCCTGAGCTTTTTTCAATACAGCAACGCCGACCGCCTGCTTGGTGCCAGTGTCAGCCATCGTGGTTGAAAGTTGAGCAATACCGGTAACGTCCATACGTACCTCCATTAATAGCTATCCCTAATTAACGGAGGCCGCACCGGCAACTTTAGCCCTGCACTGAAGTTTTTTTCAGATGCGTTAGCAACCAGGCCAGCACCTCGGCCGGCTGATTCAGATCCAGCCACGCCAGGTTGGCGCGTAAGCCATCCGGACGCGGATGGTCGGCCGCCACCGCCACCACCCGCTCGTCGTGCGGATACAGCGGCGCCCGGCCGTTTTCCAGCCGGTGCACTTCCAGCTTGTCGATAGGATACGTCTTGAAGCCTTCCAGCAACGTCAGGTCGGCCGGCGACATGCGCGCCAGCTGTTCGTCCAGCGTCGGCTCGGGCGCGTCACGCAGCTCATGAATGATGGCGTAGCGGAACGGCGAGCCGACCATCACCTCGGCCGCGCCGGCGGTGCGCAGGCGCGCGCTGTCCTTGTGCGGCGGCTCGAACTGTAAATCGTGGTGGCTATGCTTGATGACATTGACCTTCAGACCCTGCGCCGCCAGTTGCGTCAGCAAATGTTCCAGCAGCGTGGTCTTGCCACTGCCCGATGTGCCGACCACTCCCAGCACCTTGCGCGCGAACGTGGGACTTACTTGATGCATTGCCTTACCTCACCATCCTATTGATGCTCGTCATTATACGCAGCAACAGTTGGCGGGCGCAGCAGGGCCGATTACTCCTCGACTTTGATGCTGCTAGGTTGGCGCGCGCCGGCCAGCACGATCAGGCCGAAGCAAATCAGCAGCAGACTGATGCTGCTGGGTTCAACCGACTGGACCACCTCGGCCGCGTGGGCGCGCGGCACGTAGGCCACGGCGGCGATCAGGAATGGCAGGCACTTCATTTGTTTCATGATTTTTCCTTTTGCTGAGTTCACAACAATAAGAAAATATCATTTTTTTATGACAGGCGGATTACGATTCAATAGGGAATGCGATAACGGTAGCCGCGGAAGTTGAAGACGGCCTCTTTCGGCTGCAATTTCTCCAGCAGCAGGCCGGGCGCGACTTCCTCGCCTTCATGGCGCAGAACCTTATCGACCAGCAATAAACGGTCGGCGGCGTTCTTGGAATAGATGTAGCCGCCCACCGCCACCGGCGGAATCGCGCGCTGGATCGGCTCCGGCAAGTCGCGCAGGTTGACGACCGGCTCGTCGGCGGCGGTCACCGCCACCGGCTTGGCCGGCGCCGCTGAGGACGTCGGCGGGATCGCGGCGGCCGCCGGAGGCGCCGTCACCTGCTGCTCAGGAACGGCCGCGCGCGCCAGGTTGGCGACCGACTGAGGCAAGTCCGCCGCCGGCGCCGGCAGCGGCGTGGGAGCGGCAGGCACAGCGATTGGCGCGGACGCTACCACCGGCAGCTGTGCAACGGCGGCCGCAGGCGACGCCGGTACCGGCGCAGACGGCCGCCACACCAGCACCAGCAGCACACCGATCAACACCGCCATACCCAACACCGTCCACAGCATTGGCTTGCTAAAGCGGGCAGGCGCCGCGCCCTCCGCCGACTGCAGGGTCGGCGCGTGCAGGGTCGGCGCGCTGCCCAGCTGGCGTTCAGCTTGCGCCTTCTTCAGCGCTTCCAAGATATAAGACATAGCAGTAACCGAGGTGAATATCGCACCATCTTAACGTAAGCCCGGCGCTTGACAAAGCCGCGCGGCCGGAGAATACTTAACCACATGGTTAAGCATAATGATCAACAACTCGATCTGGTGTTCGCCGCGCTGGCCGATGGCACACGGCGGCGCGTGCTGGCGCAGCTGGAACAGGGTAGCCACACCATCAGCGAACTGGCGCAGCAGCACGCGATGTCGTTGCCCGGCTTCATGAAGCATCTCGCGGTACTGGAAGCCGCCGGCCTGATTGCCCGCGCCAAAGAAGGCCGTATCGTCCGCTGCTCGCTGGAAACCAGCACCATGCAGCAGGCCGCGCAGTGGATTACCCATTACGACCGCTATTGGAACGCCCAACTGGACGCGCTGGGACGCTACCTATATCACCAGGAGGAAACATGCAAACAAGCACCGGAGAGGTCCGCATCGTCCGACACTACGCCGCCAGCGCCGACCAGATCTGGCGCGCCTGGACCGACCCGCAAGCGCTGATGCGCTGGTTCGGGCCGTCGCCGGAGACCATCGCCACCCTGGCGGAAATCGACCTGCGCGTGGGCGGCCGCTATCGCATTGCGTTTCAATCGCCAGACGGTGAACAGAATCAAGTGGCCGGTGAATATCTCGAAGTCCAGCCCCAGCAACGCCTGGTGTTCAACTGGGCATTTCATACCACGCCAGAGCGGGTGTCACGCGTGAGCATCACGCTGACCCCGGTAGCCGATGGCACCGAGCTGACATTTGTCCACGACCGATTCGTCGACAGCCAGGCGCGCGATAACCATGAACGCGGCTGGCGTGCATTCTTCCAGCAACTGCATCACTATATGGAGGCACTATGAAATACACCGGGAGCTGCCATTGCGGCAACATCAAATTCGAGGCGGAAGGCGAAATTGCCTCCGCCCTCGCCTGCAATTGCTCGATCTGCCAGCGCAAGGGATCGCTGCTGTGGTTCGTGCCGCGCACGCAGATGCAACTGCTCACGCCGGAAGAACATGCCAAGGCTTACCTGTTCAACCAGCACAAGATCGCACACCGCTTCTGCCCACACTGCGGCATTCACCCCTACGCCGAAGCGACTGCGCCGGACGGGACGCCGACGGCGGCTATCAACCTGCGCTGCATCGAGGGGATCGATCTGGCGGCCATTCCCGTACATCATCACGACGGCCGCGCAATCTGACCATTACCGCAGCCGGGGTTCCTGCACGCCGCCCAGCTGATACAGGCGGATAAAGGTCTTGGGCCCGGCCACGCCGTCGGCCTTCAGGCTCTGCGCGGTTTGGAACTCGGTCAGGCGCTTGCGCAAGTCCGCGTCCAACGGCTGGTTTTCCTGTGGTTTTTTCAGATCGTAAATCTGCGACAAGCGCTTGGCCAGCCAATCGACATCCGGCCCCTGGTCGCCGCTGCGCACCTCGTCGCGCCAGGCCTTGGGCGCGCGCCAGAAGGTGGCGAACTCGCCGTCATAGCGCGCCGCCAGGGCGTCAACGCTCAAGGTCTGCGGCTTGCCGCCTGCCGCGACGATGGTGGCGTTGCCCTCGTCCAGCGCAGTCAACAGCACGTAATTGGGCGCGGCGGGATCGTCGTGCAGCTTCAGCATCGTCGGACGGTCCAGCAAGCGCACGTCCTCGAGGCTGCCTTTCGCTTGCAGACAACGCAGATTGGCGCGCGCCGCCGTCTGGCACGGATCGCCGGTTGTCAGCGTCAGACCCCACAGCCCGGCCAACTGGCGCAACGCGGCGGCACTGTCGGTCCCAACCGGCGCGACCACGGCGACAGGCGCAGGCGGGACAGCCGCCGGCGCCACCGCCGGCGTCGCCGCCTGCGCATGCGCCAGCACGGAACGCGCCTCGCGCGACGCCAGTTGCCACGCCAGCGCGCTGATCACCACGCCGCCAAGCACGCCCGCCGCCACCAGCGGCCAGCGCGCGCCAGCGCCGGGACGCACGCCGGCGCCCATGCCGGCCGCCACCGCATCCGGCCCGGCAAACACCTCACTGGCGGCGCGCTTCAAAATCGTCCGCGTCACCTGCGGCTGGTTTTCCACGTATGCCCCCAGCAATGCCCGGTCGCACAGCAGATTAATCCTGCGCGGCACGCCCTTGGTCAGCGCATGCACCAGCCCCATCAGCTTGCGCGGAAACGGCGCAATCGCCGTTGCCCCCGCCACTGCCAGCCGGTGCTCGATGTACGTTCCGGTCTCCGCCTCCGACAGCGAACCCAGGTGATAACGCGCAATCACCCGCTGCGCCAGCTGCTCCAGCTCCGGCCGCGCCAGCATGGTGCGCAACTCCGGCTGGCCGATCAGAATAATCTGCAACAGCTTGCGCTCGCTAGTCTCCAGATTGGTAAGCAGCCGCAGCTGCTCCAGCACCTCGGCCGACAGATTCTGCGCCTCATCGATGATCAGCACATTGTTGCGGCCCTGCGCATGGCTCTCCAGCAGATACGCATTGATCGCATCCACATACGTCTTGACGCTGACCGCGCCCGCTCCCTGCGGTGGCAGCACCACGCCAAACTCGTCGCAGATCGATAGCAGCAACTCCTCCACCGACAACTTGGGATTGAAGATGTAGCCAAGCTTGCAATTGTCGGGAATCTGCTCCATGAAGCAGCGGCACACCGTCGTCTTGCCGGCACCGATCTCACCCGTCAGCAGCACAAAGCCGCCTCCCGAGCCGATGCCATACAACAAATGCGCCAGCGCCTCGCGATGGCGTTCGCTCATGAACAGATAACGGGGATCGGGCGCAATGGAAAACGGCGATTGCTTCAGATTGAAAAAATGCGTGTACATGAAAACCTTGGGAGTGCGCGGTTCCCTATTTTAGCTGTTGTCGGACCGGCGGCGGCTGCACCGGCGGCAACGGCTTGAATTTGGCGCAGTAAATTTTGGCCTTGGTATCGAAATACACGATGCGGCTGGCCGGCTTGGCCTCGCGCACCGGATTGGCCGACGTGTCGATCACCGTGTAATGCGTGCCGACTTGCTGGATGATGGCCTTTTCCAGGTTTTCCGGCGTGGCCTCGGCCACCGCGCCGACAAAGATATAGGTACTGGTATCGTCGCTGACCATCACCTCGGAAATTTCGGTGCCCCACAGCGAAGCGCCGGCGGTACGGAACCAGTAAGCGCCGCCCTCGTGCTTGTACCAGTTGCCAAAATGCTTGACCAGGTAATTGTAGTAGTACAGGTTATCGGTATGGTCGCGGCACAGCAGGCCGTTGCCGACGATGGTACCGAAGGTGGTCGGCACCGATTGCGCGCCGGCGGTCACGCACAGCAGCGCCAGCGCAAACGCCGGCAGCAGACGGCAGCCCCAGCGCATTACGTCTTGGACAGCCACGCGCGGTTGGCGCTGATGCGCGCCTTGGCCGTGGCCGGCAATGCTTCATAACAGCCGGGATACTGTTTCAAGGAATGCTCTTTGATTTCCTTCTGCAAGCCATTAATCAAAAAAACGTACAGCACACCACCATCGTTGGTACTTCGGGTTCCCAGGTATTTAATCATGTGTGCTCCTTTTTTCACCCGCGCACGCCGGTCTCATCGGCATATTGGTGCATCCATTATGACATTACGGCCGCAGCGGGGCCACACAAACAGTATCGGCCGTGCGCGCCAGATATTAAGCCGCAATGCGCGCTGCAGTTCAGCCCCGGATTTTTGCACCTGATCCCACGCTTTGGCGCATCCATCCCATGCAGCGCGACGGCGCCTGTCCTTTGTCATATTGTCCAGCCTTCACCACCTTACCCACCGAGACCACACATGAAGACGCTCCGACACGCCGCGCTGGCCAGCACCTTGCTCCTCACCGCTGTCACCGCCCCCGCCCTGGCCGCTGACAAGCAGGACAATAGCTACGGCACCGAAACCCGCACCGTGGCCGCGTTCAGCAACATCAACCTGATCGGCCCGTTCCGCGTAATCGTCACGCCCGACGCCGGCAACGGCATCGAACTGTCCGGCCTGCGCCGCCAGTTCGCCGAGATCGAAACCAGCGTCAACGGCGACACGCTGACCGTGCGTCAGCCGCGCCAGCAGCGCAACGGGTGGCACTTTAATTTCAGCTTCGGCAAGGACAACCAGCGCGAGATGACCATCCGCATCAGCGCCGCCAACCTGAAAAGCCTGCGCAACGCCGGCAGCGGTGACGTCGAGCTGCAACGCTTCCAGGGCCAGCAACTGACGCTGGTGTCGGACGGCCCCGGCGATATCCGCGCCAGTGGCAAGGTCGGTGGCCTGAGCGTGACCGCCAACGGCAGCGGCGACCTCGACTTGCGAGCGCTGCAGACCGGCAACCTCAATGTGCAAATGAACGGCCCCGGCGACGTCGAAGCCAGCGGCGTCACCCAGGACCTGAACGTGGTGGTCAACGGCTCCGGCGACCTCGACATCGGCGACATCCACGCCAACCGCGTCAGCGCGGCGCTGCACGGACCGGGCAACGTCGCCCTGCGCGGCAGCGCCCGGGAAATCCGCGCCGAAGTGCACGGTTCCGGCGACCTCGACGCCTGCACCCTGAGCACCGAATCCGCCAGCGCCGTGTTGCGCGGCCCGGGCGAAGCGTGCCTGGCCGGCCACATCAAGAAACTCGACGCCGAAGTGCACGGCTCGGGCGACCTCACCGTGCGCGGGCTGGAAGCGCAAAGCGTGCGCGCCCGCCTCACCGGCCCCGGCAACATGATGCTGTCCGGTGCCACCGCCACGCTGAGCGCGCAAGTCAGCGGTTCGGGCGACCTCGACGCGCGCCAACTGTCCGCCCGTCAGACCGACGTCAGCGTTAACGGTCCCGGCAACGCCGTGGTCGCGGTGGCCGACAAAGTCGACGCCACCCGTACCCATCTGGTTACCTACCAGCGCTAAATTGGCATGCCAAATGCCACACCGGCGGCAAGCGCGCAAAATCATTTTTAACGCGTAAAAACAACCACTTACCGGATAATTACAATAGAACAACAACAGTCCACTTCGATATTTTCTAATACCAGTTAAATACCTGTTGACAAGCTGGTTTTGGCTAACCTATAGTGCCCTCATCGCGGGCCACTCCGGCCACAGCTTTCTCAGGTAAACATGATCGAATTTTTCATCGGCGTTGATGGCGGCGGCAGCGGCACCCGGGTACGCCTGGCGGGCGCAGATGGGGTCCAACTCGCCGAGGGCGCCAGCGGCCCGTCCGGTCTGATGCACGGCATCGCCAAGGCCTGGAGCGCTGTCGCCGACGCCGCCGCGCAAGCCTTCCGCGCGGCCGGCCTCGACTTGCCAGAACCAGCGCGCATCGCCATCGGACTCGGCCTGGCGGGCGTGCATAACAGACAATGGGCGGCGGAATTCGTCGCCGCCAATCCCGGCTACGCCCGCGTAGCGCTGGAAAGCGACGGCCATACCACCGTGCTCGGCGCGCACGCCGGCCAGCCGGGCGCCATCATCGCGCTGGGCACCGGCAGCGTCGGCGAAATCAAACTGGCCGATGGCCGCCATGTGGAAGTGGGCGGCTGGGGCTTCCCGGCCGGCGACGAAGCCAGCGGCGCGTGGATGGGGCTGCGCGCCATCAACCACGTGCAGCAAGTGCTGGACGGCCGCCTGCCGGCCGACGCCTTCGCCACCGATGTCGCCCGCGCGTGCGGCGGCGAGCGGGACGCCATCCAGACCTGGCTGGCGCAAGCCACCCAAACCAATTACGCCCAACTGGCGCGCGTCGTCCTGCAACACGGCGACAGCAACGCCGTCGCCCGCGCCATCCTGCTGGCCGCCGGCCACGAAGTGGAACTGATGGCCAATGCGCTGGACGCCAGCGGCAAGCTGCCGATCGCCCTGTGTGGCGGCCTGGCGGCGCCGCTGCACCCGTACCTGCCTGCCGCGCTACTGCCGCGCCTCGTCGCGCCGCAGGGCGATTCGGCCGCCGGCGCGCTGCGCCTGATCCGCCAGCGCTTGAAGGACTGAGACCATGCACGACGCAATCAAAGGCAATATCCTCACGCCAGCCGGCTGGGTCCACGGTGAAATCACCTTCGACGAACGCATCGCCGCCATCATCGGCGGCAGCGTCGATCCGGCGCTGAATGAAGAACTGTATATCCTGCCTGGCTTTATCGACCTGCACGTGCACGGCGGCGGCGGCAAGGACGTGATGGAAGGCGGCGACGCCGTCCACACCATCGCCGCCATCCACGCCAGGCACGGCACCACCAGCATGCTGGCCACCACCATGACCGCGCCGGCGGAAGACATCGACCTGGCGCTGCGCGGCATCGGCAAGGCCGCCGTCCAGCGTGGCAAAGGCGAAGCGCGCGTATTGGGCGCCCATCTGGAAGGTCCGTTCATCAATTCCGGCAAGCTCGGAGCGCAGCCGCCGTACGCGCGCTCCGCCACGCTGGCCGATGTCGAAAAACTGGAACAACTGGCGCCGCTGCGCGTGATCACCGTGGCGCCGGAAATCGAAGGCCATCAGGGTCTGGTCAAAGAACTGTCGGACGCCGGCATGCGGGTGCAGATCGGCCACACGCTGGGCACCTACGAAGACGGCGTGGCCGCGCTGGCGCAAGGCGCGCGCAGCTTCACCCACCTGTTCAACGCCATGCCCGGCCTGCATCACCGCGAACCCGGCATGGTCGGTGCGGCGCTGGCGCACGGCACTTTCGCGGAGCTGATCCCCGACCTGCTGCACGTGCATCCGGGGGCGATCCGCACCGCGCTGCGCTGCATCCCGAATCTCTACTGCGTCACCGATTCCACATCCGCCACCGGCATGCCGGACGGCGAATATATGCTGGGCCGTCATAAAGTCATGAAGTGCATGGGCGGCGTGCGCCTGCCTGATGGCACGCTGGCCGGCAGTACGCTCACCATGGACCAGGCGCTGCGCAACCTGGTCGGACTCGGCCTCGATCTGGCGGATGCCTCGGCACGGGTCTCAACGTATGCGGCCGATTATCTCGGCCTGCAAGAGCGGGGCCGCCTGGCCCCCGGCGCATTCGCCGACTTTGTAGTGCTCGACCGTGACCTGAACCTCAAAGCCGTCTATATCGAAGGAGAATTGCTGTGACCTCAATGATGTTGAAAGAAGCCCTGTCCGCTGCGGATTGCGTCGCCACGCAACTGGCGCATGATGGCGAACAATACGCGGAGCTGGGCCGCAAATTGAGGAGCACTTCCTTCTCGACCGCGCTGACCATCGCGCGCGGCAGCTCGGACCACGCCTGCGCTTACGCGGCGTACCTGATCATGGCGCGTCTGGGACGCGTGGTGGCGTCGCTGCCGATGTCGCTGGTGACGCTGAACAAATCACCGCTGATCACGCGCGACACGCTGGCCATCTCGATCTCGCAATCCGGGCAGAGCCCGGACGTGGTGGAGCCGATCCGCTACTTCCGCGACGGCGGCGCAACCACCATCGCGCTGGTCAACGATATCGACTCGCCACTGGCGCAAGCGGCGGAATATGCGATGCCGCTGCGAGCCGGCAAAGAACAAAGCGTGGCAGCCACCAAGAGCTTCATCACCAGCCTGGTGGCCAGCGCACGCCTGGTCGCCGCATGGCAGAACGATCCTGAACTACTGGCCGGCCTGGAGGCCCTGCCAGAATCGCTGCGCGCAGCGACCACCGAAGACTGGACGCCGGCGATTGAAGTGCTGGCGCCGGCGCGCAACATCATGGTGGTGGGACGCGGCATCAGCTTCCCGGTGGCGCTGGAAGCGTCGCTGAAATTCAAGGAGACTTCGGCGCTGCAGGCGGAAGCGTTCAGCGGCGCGGAGATCAAGCACGGTCCGATGGCGCTGATTGAAGAAGGCTACCCGCTGGTGATCTTCGCCACGCGCGGCCCGACCCAGGCCAGCCTGCTGGCGCTGGCGACCGAGATGCGCGGCCGCGGCGCGCGCGTGCTGCTGGCGGCGCCGGCCGATGTGGCGGAACGCGACCTGACCTTGCCGATTGCAGCCACGCCGGATCTCGATCCGATCGTCGCGATCCAGGCGTTCTACGTGATGGCGGCAAAGCTGTCGGCCGCGCGCGGCATGGACCCGGACCAGCCGCGCCACCTGAGCAAAGTCACCAAGACCAACTGATGATTGCGTCCGGGCGACCCCGCAAGCAGAAGGGGTCTGACCCCGCACGGGGTCAGACCCCGGCATATCGCCGTGCGGGGTGGCTGCTGGCACTAGCAGGCCTCCTCGCAAACCCTGCAAACGCCGCCCCGCAAAAAATCGAATTCTGGACCTTCAGCATGAAGCCCAAATTCACCCCCTACTACGAAACGCTGGTGCGCAATTACGAAGCCGCCAATCCCGGCGTCAAAGTGGAATGGGTCGACTTTCCGTGGGATATCATCCAGACCAAACTGGTCACGCGCATTGTCGCCGGCACGCCGCCGGCGCTGGTCAACCTCAACGTCCCGTGGGCCGACGAATTCGCCCGCGACGGCCTGCTCGCGCCAGTCGACAAGCTGCTGGGAGAAGCCCGCCCGCGCTACCTCGCCAGCACGCTGCAAGACCTGACCTTCAACGGCAAGACCTACGGCTTCCCGATGTACAGCAACGTCGCCGTCATTGCTTACAACACGCAGATCTTCAAAGCCGCCGGTATTCCGCATGCGCCGCGCGAGCTGGACGAACAACTGCTGTTCGCCCGCCAGATCGCCGCCCGCACCGGCAAGGCGGGCCTGTGCCCTGCCCTGTCCAAGATCGACGGCCTCATGATGCAGCAAGGTCTGGCCGTCATCGCCAATGGCAAAGCGGTGTTCAACTCCCCCGGCCACGTGGCACTGATCCGCAAGCTGGCCGAGACCTATAAGGCCGGCGGCCTGCTGAAAGACGCGCTGTTCGCCGAAGATAACTTCCCCGCCGCGATCGACGCCTACAAGGGCGGCCGCCTCGGCATGCTGCTGGCGCCGCCCACCGCCGTCAAGCGCATCGAGAGCGACGCCAAGGACATCTATGCCATCACCGACGTCGCCCCCGCGCCACTCGGCCCGACCGGCATCGCCGATGGCGGCTGGCTGATTCACTACGCGGTGCCCAAGAACGTCGACGCCAAACTGCTGCCAGCCATCGGCAAATTCGCCCGCTACCTGACCAACGACGCCAATCAGCTGGCGTTTGCCAAACAGGCCAGCGTCTATCCGGCGATGGCGCAGGCGGCCAATGATCCATTTTTCACTACCGTACCGTCCAACGCCGGCGCAGCCGAGAAAGCCGTCGCCGCAGGCGCCGTCTCGATGCCGCATTCGCACACGCTGTATGTGGCCGGAATCACCGACTACGATGAACTGCGCCGCTATCTGGTGAAAGCCGTCGAAGCCGGCGTCACCGGAAAACAGGACATCCAGCAAGCGCTTGACCAGGCAGTCGCCATCTGGAACAAGAAACTCGCCGCACAGGGAATCCGCTGATGCGCAAGCTGACCGCATGGCTGTTCCTCGCGCCGGCGCTAATCCTGCTGGCCATCTTCTCCTTCTGGCCCGTCGCCTTCGGCTCCCTGCTGGCCTTCACCGACTACAGCCTGATACGCGAAACGCACTGGGTTGGCCTGGACAACTTTCGCTACATCTTCGACAACGAGATGTTCGTCACCGGCCTGAAAAATTCGCTGCTGTTCCTGCTGATGGTGCCCTTCGTGCAGATCGGCGCACTCAGTCTGGCGGTGCTGGTCAACAACCAGCTGCCCGGCATCCGCTACTTCCGCGCCGCTTTCTACGTGCCGGTGGTGACCACCGTCTCGGTGGTCGGCATCATGTGGGGCTTCATGTTCCACGAACAGGGCGCGCTTAATTACGTGCTGAGGGCCTGCCACCTGGTCGGCGCGCCGGTCGGCTGGCTGTCCAATGACACCCTCGCGCTGTTCGCCATCATGTTCGTCACGCTGTGGCGCGGCCTTGGCTGGTATATGGTGATGTACCTCGCCGCCCTGCAAGCCGTCCCCGCCGACATGCAGGAAGCCGCCATTCTCGACGGCGCCAACCGCTGGCAGCGATTCTGGAAAATCACCGTGCCGATGCTGCGCCCGACCATCATGATCTGCTCCGTCCTGTCGGTGCTGGCCGCGCTCAAGGCGTACCAGGAAGTCGACGTACTGACCCAGGGCGGCCCGATGAACTCCACCTTCACCGGCCTGTATTACGCCTACGACCAGGGCCTCAAGCACCTCAAGCTGCCGCGCGCACTGGCCGCCAGTTTCATCGTCTCGCTGTTCTGCATCGGCATCGCCCTGGTGTGCCTGCGCTATCTCAAACCCAAACACCGATGAAGACCATCGCCCACTACCTGCTGCTGTGCGCCATCGCGCTGGTATGCGTATTCCCGTTCTGGTGGACGCTGGTCACCGCGCTCTCCACCGAAGGGAATATCTTCGCCTTCCCGCCCACCTTCTGGCCGAAAGCGCCATCGCTGGACAACTTTATCGAAGTATTCCGCGCCATCCCAATGTGGAGCTTCTTCCGCAACTCGGTCTTCATCGCCGCCTGCACCGTGTTCTGGAAACTGCTGCTGTGCTCCGCCGCCGCTTATCCGCTGGCGCGCATGCAGTTCAAAGGCCGCAAGCTGATATTCGGCTTGATCCTGGCCACGCTGGTGCTGCCGTCG
Source organism: Duganella dendranthematis (assembly GCF_012849375.1). NCBI lineage: Bacteria > Pseudomonadati > Pseudomonadota > Betaproteobacteria > Burkholderiales > Oxalobacteraceae > Duganella > Duganella dendranthematis. Next base: position 4,102,653 of record NZ_CP051684.1, on the reverse strand, counting down.
GAAGTCAACTTCCTGGTCAACTTCATCACCGTCACCAAACTCAGTCTGGTCGACACCTACGCCGGCGTGATCCTGCCCAATGTCGTCAACGCCGTCAGCATCCTGCTGCTCAAGCAGGCGTTCGAGGAAGTCCCGCAAGACCTGATCGACGCCGCCCGCGTGGATGGTGCGTCGGAATGGATCATCTTCAGTAAAATCATGCTGCCGCTGATCGCGCCATGGCTAGCCACGGTCGGCATCCTGACGGCGGTGGAAGCATGGAACGAATACATCTGGCCCTCGATCGTCATGAGCAAGCCGGATGAATTCCCGCTGTCGGTCGGGGTGCTGTATTTGCGCGGCACCTTCGGCAGCAGCACGCGCGTGATCGCCGCCGGCACCGTGCTGACCATCCTGCCCACGCTGGCAGCCTTTTTATTTACCCAACGATTCTTCATGCGCGGCATGGACGGAGCAGTGAAATGACAACTCAAAACGAACTCAGCGCAGTTAATCGCAAAATAGCCGGCCAACTGATCATGATCCGCTTCCCCGGCACCGTGCTGGATGCGGACACCGCCGACTTCCTCAAGGCGAACGGCATCCGCGCCGTCTGTCTCTTCCGCGGCAACATGACCGACTCCGAACAACTAGCCAAGCTGACCGCCGACCTGCGCGCCGTCATGGGCCAGGATGCGCTGATTGGCATCGACCAGGAAGGCGGCGCCGTGGTGCGCTCGACCTGGGTGCCGGCGCCGCCAGCCGCCATGGGCCTGGGTGCCGCCAACGACACCGACCTGGCCTATCGCACCGGCGCCGCCGTCGCGCGCGCCGTCAAGGCGCTGGGCTTCAACTGGAACTTCGCACCGGTGCTGGACCTGAACAACAACCCGCACAACCCGGTCATCGCCGAACGCTCTTTCGGCGCCGAGCCGCAGCGCGCCGCCGAACTGGCGATGGCGTGGATGGCTGGCAGCCATGCGGAAGGCGTGGCGTGCTGCGTCAAGCACTTCCCCGGCCACGGCGACACCAACGTCGACTCGCACCGCGACCTGCCGACCGTAAACAAGCCGGTCGAAGAACTGAACCGCCTGGAACTGGCGCCGTTCCGCATTGCCTCCGGCGCCGCACCGGCCATGATGACCGCGCACATCGTCTACCCGACGCTGGACGCCGACAATCCTGCCACCATGTCGCGCCGCATCCTCACTGGCCTGCTGCGCGATGAGTGGCAGTACAAGGGCATCGTCATCACCGACGGCATGGACATGCACGCCATCGCCGGCCGCTATGGCGTCGGCAACGCCGCCGTGCGCGCGCTGACCGCCGGCGCCGACATGGTGATGGCGTTGGGCACCACCGAAACGCAGAACGAAACGCTGGACGCCATCGCCGCCGCCATCGCCTCGGGCGAACTGTCGCAAGCGGACATCGCCACGCGCCTCGACCGCCTGTCGGCGCTGGCCCGCGCCTACCCGTGCAAGCCACGCTCGTACAAGGAAGACGCTGCTGACCGCGACATCATGGCCGAAGGCTGGCGCCGCAGCCTGACCGCCTACGACGGGCCATCCGGTGCGCCGCAACGTCCGGCCGCCGGCGACAAGGTGCGCCTGGTCGCGCGCCAGGACGTGGTGAGCGACGGCGTCTCGGAAGCCGGCGTGCCGGCCGGCGTAGTGGCCGATTCGCTGCGCAAACTGTACGACGTGGAGCTGGTCACCTTCGCCGACGCCGACACCTTCGACTGGAGCGCGCTGCCGCAGGACGGTCGCTACACCATGCTGGCTTCCACCTCGCGCCTGCGCTACGGCCAGCACGCGCGCGACACCTGGCGTCCGGACCTGCACCTGGCGCTGTGGAATCCGTATCAGGCGCTGGACATCGCCGCGCCGGCGCTGATGACCTACGGCTTCGCCCAGCCGGCGCTGGACGCCATCAACGGCTGGCTGTCCGGCGAGCTGCAAGCCACCGGCAACGCACCGGTGCCAGGCTTTACCAAATAAACCAACACCGTCGCTCCCGCGCAGGCGGGAGTCCATACTCAGCATGGATTCCCGCCTGCGCGGGAATGACGGGCTGGAGGAGATAACGCTTCATGAGCATCGATTCGATCCGCAATCCCAAGCTGTGGGTACCCAGCCTGTATCTCGCGCAAGGCCTGCCCTTCTTTGCCGTGGCCATCGTGGCCAACCAGATGTTGAAGAGCATGGGCGTGCCCAACGACGAGCTGAATCACTGGACTGGCTTGATCGGCTTTGCCTGGGTGTTCAAGCCGTTGTGGAGTCCCTTCCTGGAACTGGCGCCAAGCAAAAAACTGGTGGTGACCTTCTTCCAGGTCTTCGGCGGCTTGTGCCTGGGCGGCGTGGCATTGGCGCTGCAAGCGCCGTTCTGGTTCGCCGCCTGCATGGCGATGCTGGCACTGGTCGGCATTTCCGCCGCCACCCACGACATCGCGTGCGACGGTTTGTACATCACCAGCCTGGATGAAAAAGACCAGGCCAAGTACGCCGGCTGGACCGGCACCTTCTTCAACGCCGCCAAGTTCTTCACCACTGGCGCATTGCTGCTGCTGGCCGGGCACTTTGAAAAGACTATCGGCGTGGTGCCGGCATGGACCATCTGCTTCTGCATCCTGGGCGGCATGATGATCGCACTGGGTCTGTACAACAGCTGGTCGCTGCCGCTGGCGAGGAACACCGTCAGCGCCGGCACCAACGCCGCCTCCATCGCGCGCACGCTGCGCGAGGTCATCGTCGAATTCTTCAAGAAGCCCGGCATCTGGGTCTCGATCGTCTTCATCATCCTGTTCCGCGCCGGCGAGGCGCAGGTTCAGTCGATCGGCCCGCTGTTCCTGCGCGAGGCGCGCAATCTCGGCGGCCTGGGATTGAGCACCGCCGAAGTGGGTGCGGTGTACGGCACCGTCGGCACCGTGGCGTTCCTGGTCGGCTCCATCGCCGGCGGCTACTTCACCTCGTGGCTGAGCCTCAAGCGCGCCATCCTGTGGCTGATCCTCGCGGTCAACCTTCCGAATGTCGCCTTCTATCTGCTTTCCCACTACCAGCCGACCGACCTGTCCATCATCGCCACCGCGCTCAGTGTCGAAATGTTCGGCTACGGCTTCGGCTTCGTGGGCCTGATCCTGTACATGATGCAGGTGGTCGCGCCCGGCAAATACCAGACCGCGCATTACGCCTTCGCCACCGGCATCATGCAGCTTGGCCTTGTACTGTTTAAGCTGTTCAGCGGCGACATTCAGATCGCGCTGGGCTATCAGCACTTCTTCATCTGGGTGATGGTGTGCGCGATTCCGGTCGCGGTGCTGTCGCAGGTAATTCCAATGGCCGCGCGTCCGCAGCCCCCGGCCGCGCCGGCCGAAGGACAGGTGGTCTAAGCACATGGCCAGCGTCAGCCTCAAAGGCATCGTCAAGCACTACGACAAAACGCCGGTCATCCACGGCATCGACCTCGATATCGCCGACGGCGAATTCATGGTCTTCGTCGGCCCGTCCGGCTGCGGCAAGTCCACGCTGCTGCGCATGATCGCCGGCCTGGAAACCATCAGCGACGGTACGCTGCACATCGGCGGCGTGCTGGCCAACGACATCGCGCCGGCGCAACGCAAACTGGCCATGGTGTTCCAGTCCTACGCGCTCTACCCGCATATGACGGTGTTCGAGAACATGGCCTTCGCCCTCAAGCTGGCAGGCCGCAAACCGGGCGAAGTGCAGGCGGCCGTCGAACGCGCCGCCGCCATCCTGCAAATCACGCCGCTGCTGAAGCGCAAGCCGAAGGAACTGTCGGGCGGCCAGCGCCAGCGCGTGGCGATCGGCCGCGCCATCGTGCGCAAGCCGGAAGTATTCTTGTTCGACGAACCGCTGTCCAACCTCGACGCCAGCCTGCGCGTGCAGATGCGGGTGGAACTGAGCCGCCTGCACGGCGAACTGAAAACCACCATGATCTACGTTACCCACGACCAGGTGGAAGCAATGACGCTGGGCCAGCGCATCGTGGTGTTCAACGGCGGCCGCATCGAGCAAGTCGGCACGCCGCATGAACTGTACAACGCACCGGCCAACCTGTTCGTGGCCGGCTTCCTCGGCACACCGAAGATGAACTTTATCCCCGGCGAGATCGTCGCGGCGGACGACACCTACGCTTCGCTGCGTTTGTCCGGCGGCGGCGTGGTGAAGGTCGCGACGGTTCAAGGCGTGAGCGTCGGCGACCAGGTCACACTGGGCGTGCGCGCCGAACATCTGTCCATCGCCTCGCAGCAGCAGGACAACGTGATCGACGTCGGCATCGGCCATGTGGAGTACCTCGGCGACCAGTCGATTGCCTATGCCACGCTGGCCGGCCTGCCGGAGATGATCGCTGTCAAGCAGCCTGCCGAAGCCGCGCCGCTGCATGCCGGCGGCCGCGCGCGCGTACACCTGCCGCCAGCCCGTTGCCTGCTATTTAACAGCAGCGGCCAGGCGCTGCGCCGCGACACGGTTGAATTCGGAGTTTCAGCCGGTTTTGTGTAACAATACGCGGGTTTACATTCCCAATGTGTTTGATTGAAGGATAACCATGTCCCACTCCCGTCTTGCTCGTATTAGCCTGCTCCTGGCCGCCATCGGCCTGAACGCCGCTCCCGCCATCGTGGGCATGGCCCCAGTCCACGCCGCTGAAGAAAAGAAAGCGCCGGAAGCACCGAAAGACGCCGTTCGCCCTGAGATCTTCAAACTGATCGATCCAGCACAGATCAAGCCTCTGCTGGATGCCAAGAACTTCACCGAAGTCCAGACCCGCATCGACCAGTCGGCCGCCATGCCGAACATCACCCCATACGAAGACTTCGTGCTGAACCAGATGCGCGTGCAACTGGGCCAGGCATCGGGCAACCACGAGATGACTGTCAAGGGTCTGCAAGCGATGATCGAGTCGGGCCGCCTGAAGCCTGAAGACAAGCTGCGTTTCATCGACGCTGTCGCCGGCATCTACTACAGCAACCTGAAAGACTACGACAACGCCATCAAATGGTTTGAGCGTTATGGTACCGAATCGGGCGACAAGAACAAGCAGCGCCAGTTCATCGTCCGTTCGTACTTCCTGAAGAACGACTTTGCTGCCGCCAAGACCGAAGCGCTGAAGGATATCGAAGCCGCCAAGGCCGCTGGCACCGCGCCGTCGAAAGACACCCTGAACCTGCTGGGTAACGTCGGCATCAAGACCAAGGACACCGTCCTGTATCTGCAAGCCGTCGAAGAGCTGACCCGCTACTACCCGACCGAAGATTACTGGAACGATCTGCTGAACCGCACCCGCGGCAAGAAGACCTACAACAACCGTCTGGACCTGGACATGGACCGCATCAAGTCCGTGGTCGCACCGTCGAAGATGGAAACCGAAGACTATGTCGATCAGGCACAGTTGGCCGTGCTGGGCGGCTTCTTCACCGAAGCGAAAACCGCGATGGACAAGGCCTACCCAGGCGCCATCCCGGCCGGCAAGGACAAGAAGGAACTGGACAGCATCCGCGCCAGCGCCAACAAGGGTGCAGCGGACGATGCGAAAAACATCGAAAGCGGCATCGCAGCGGCGCAGAAGTCGAAAGACGGCGTTGGCCTGGTCAATCTGGGTTACATCTTCGTGACCATGGGCCAAGGCGATAAAGGCATCGACCTGATGAAGCAAGGTATCGCCAAAGGCGTGGCCAAGAATCCTGACGACGCCAAGCTGCGTCTGGGTTACGCCATGATCATCGCCGGCAAGAAGGACGAAGGCGTTGAAGTGCTGAAGCCACTGGCCACCGGCACCGATCCGCGCGCCGACCTGGCACGCTACTGGATCATGTACGCGACCGGCCCGAAAATCGCACCGGCCGAAGCCAAGTAAGCTTTTCCCCCAACCGCTGCGCAGCGGTTGGGGTCTGACCCCATGCGGGGTCAGACCCCGCGTGGCCCTTCGGGGTTCAACGCATGCCGTCCGATAGCGCTTGCAGCAACCGCCCGTCGCTATCGGCACTCAACTCCCAGAACATCGCACCGCGCAAGCCCTGCTGCTTGATATAGCGCGTCTTCTCCCCCAGTGACACCGGATCTTCATACGTGATCCACACCTGCTCCGCCGCGTTATACAGATACGGCACGCGCGCCGACGCATTCCAGTAGCGCTGATATCCCGCCCCACGCCGCAGCACCTGCCCATAGCCATACGAATTGCCGCCCTCGATGCCATCGGTCACGCCGCCCTGGCAAAGCTGATACTGCCCGTCGCCATCCGGCCCCGCCGCGCAGCCCTTCCAGCCGTAGCCGTAGAACGGCACGCCCAGCACCAGCTTATCCTTCGTTACGCCGGCGTCCAGATAGCGCTGCACAGAACGCGATGCATAAAAGCCGTTGGCCGTCGCCGGGTCCCTGGCGTCCGCGTACAGCGCCGCATGATGGCCGGTGCTTTTCTCCCATGGCATGTGATAGTCGTACGCCATGATATTGATCCAGTCCAGGCTCCGCGCCAGCTCCTTCACCCACGCGCCATCGCCGACATAATTGCCGTTGCCGCCAGCGGCGATGGTGATGGTGTAACGCTTGCCATCCTGCTTGCCCGCCTTGTCGAACGCCGCGCGCAGTTCGCGCGCCAGCACCACGAAGTTCTGTTTATCCTCAGGCCGCGCGCACACTTCGCCCGCCACGCAAGGCACGCCGGCCTCGCCGGGATATTCCCAATCGAGATCGACGCCATCCAGCCCATAGCGCCGCATCGCCTGCAATGACGACGCGATAAAGTTGGCGCGCGCCGGCGCCGATGCCGCTACGTTGGAAAAGCGGTTTGACCAGTTCCACCCGCCGACCGAAATCACCACCTTGAATTGCGGATGCTGCTGTTTCAGCGCCACCAGCGCGCGCAGGTTGGCGCCGTCGGCCGCTTCGTCGCGCCACGCCAGTGCGCCGTTGAGCGGCTGCTGGCACGGCGCCACATCGTTGATGGCTGGATCGGCATTGCCATGCTTGCCGTCCCAGCACAGGTCCACAAACGCATACAGCGCCATGGTCAGCTTGGCGGCATCCACCGACGACACCGGAAACGTCTCGTGCTTCCAGCCCGGATAGTAGCCGACGACTTCAGACGCCGCGACAGAAGTCACCGGCAACGCAGCCAGCATGGCCGCACTCAAAATCAAATTAGCTCGCATTCAGTTCCGCCACAAAGTCATACATATCGCCACGGAAGTAGGAGCGGCAGAATTCCACCGCGCGTCCGTCGCGCAAAAAGCCCAGGCGTTCCACCGCCAGGCCGGCATCGCCCTCCTTCGCCTGCAACAGCGTGGCCTGCTCGGCGTTCAGCAGCAGTGCCGACAAACGCTGCAACGCCCGCACCGGCCGATTGCCGGAGCGTTCCAGCGCGTCGTACATCGACACGTCCACCGCATCCAGCGACGGCAGGCAGGATGCCACGATGGTCGCGTACTCAAGACACATCGGCACCTCGTCCGCATAGCGCATGCGGTTGAAGCGAAATACGCGCGAACCGGGGCTGAGCCGCAGCCGCATCGCTTCGTCCGGCGTCACCGTGCCTTCGGAGCGCTTCAGCCACACGCTGCGCGGCGTGCGTCCGCGCGCCCGCATGTCTTCGGAAAAAGAAGTCAGCTTGGCGAAGTTCTTTTCGATGCGGGTATTGATGAAGTTACCGGAGCCGGGCCGGCGTATCAGCACCCCTTCGCTGACCAGGCCATCGATGGCCTTACGCACCGTGATGCGCGAAATTTCCAGGTCGGCCGCCAGTTGGCGCTCGGCCGGCAAGGCGTCTTCGGGCTTCAGCAAATGCAGTTCGATAGCCGACCGCAAGGCACGCTGGAGACGTTGATACAGAGGCAGGTTACTGGTCTCATTGAGGTGCTGCTGGATGTGTACCAGTGGACTCGTTTGATCGTTTTTCATGACGATAAGACATCCTCTCTATCATTGTTCGACGATAATACCAAAAAAAGACCAGCAGAAATCCACGCCCTCCCGCCGCTGCTGCAAAAATTTTCATCATTACGGCATACACCCTTTAGGTAAAGGCTTTATTTGTGTTGCAACGGCGCACAAACGGCATCCATACCACCCGCGATCCGGTATTACCACGTTACTTAAAAGCCACTTTGTATGCTGCATACAACATAACAAAAAAGAATTTTAAAGTGGTAGTGATCTGGTATTGAAACGCGAGTATATTGGCGTTGGATTGGTTTTAAAGGTGAACAAGAAACACATCAACAATCAAGCGGGCTCGGCGGAGCCTTCATCAACGGGAGGGAACATGTACCACAATTCGAATAACATCAAAATGTCCAAACTAACGCCCATCGCGACCGCAGCGGCCATCCTGACGCTGAGCGTCGCGATGAACGCACAGGCGCAGCAGGCAGCGACCGACAAGGAGCCGGAAACCGTGATCGTCAGCGGTATCCGCGGTTCGCTGCAACAATCGCTGTCGGTCAAGCGTAATGCGTCGAGCAACGTCGACGTGATTACTGCGGAAGACGTCGGCAAAATGCCGGACAAGAACGTGGCCGACTCGCTGCAACGCGTACCGGGCGTGAACATCTCGACCTCCGGCGCAGGTTCGGGCGGCTTCGATGAAAACGACCGCGTCTCGATGCGCGGCACCGCGCCTTCGCTGACCCAGACCCTGATCAACGGCCACGCCGTATCGACCGGCGACTGGTTTGTGCTGGACCAGGTGGGCGGCGCCGTCGGCCGTTCCGCATCGTACTCGCTGCTGCCGTCGGAAATCGTCGGCCAGGTAGTGGTCTACAAAGCACCGACCGCCGACCAGGTGGAAGGCGGTTCGAGCGGCTCGATCGACATCAAGACCCGTCACCCGCTGGACTTCAAAAACGCGATTTCGATGGAAGCCACCGTGCAGGCGGTGTATTCCGACCTGGCGGAAAAAACCGATCCGCAATTCAGTGGCCTGTTCAACTGGAAGAACGAAGCCGGCACGCTGGGCCTAATGGTGCAAGGCTTCTCGGAAAAGCGCTCGCTGCGCCGCGATGGCCAGGAGTTGCTGCAATGGACCCAGGTTGCACCGACCAACGCCGCCGTGAAGACCAATCCGGACCTGGCCAACGTCTGGTTCCCGCGCCTGATCGGTTCCTCGCTGTTCCAGCAGGAGCGCAAGCGCAAAGGCGGTTTGATCGACCTGCAATTCAAGCCTAGCCGCGACTTCTCGCTGGAAGCGACCTACTTCCGTTCGAAGATGGACGCGTCGAACTACAACACCAACTACATGACCGACATGAACGGTTCGGGCATGCTGGGTTCCGGCGTCGCGCCTGATCCGGGCTACGTGATCCGCAACGGCACGCTGGTGTCGGCATCGTTCACCAATAAAGGCACCGCTGCTGCGCCGCTGCGTTATGGCATCGTCGACAACATCGTGCGCGAAGGCGCTTACGCACAAACCGAGTTCTTTGACCTGGACGGTAAATGGCGCGCCACCGACCGCCTGGTGTTCACCGCCAAAGCCGGTTCCACCAAAGGCAAAGGCGTGACGCCTAGCCAGGGCGTGTTTGAAGGTGACGTCAACAACTCCGGCGCCAGCTACCAGCTGAACGGCCTGGGTTCGCCGGCCACCGTCAAATTCCCGAACATTAATACCGCCGTCTTCACCGGCACCCCGCTGGACTGGGTGTTCGGCGTATCGCCTGCCAGCACCGACGACAAAGAGACCTACGGCCAGATCGACGCCGCCTTCCAGCTGGACTCCGGCCCGCTGCGCGAGCTGAAATTCGGCATCCGTGGCACCCACCACACCCGCTCCAACTTCGAAGTGGCGCAAGGTCCTAATTGGGCCAACACCGACGTCGGCGGCACCAGCACCAACCCGGCATGGAACGGCACCACCTACCCTGGCAATTTCGGTAGCGACCTGGGCGGCGACTTCCCTAAAAACGTCTGGGCGCTGGACCCGGCCATCCTGCAAGCGTGGGGCGACCTGCACTCCAACCGCGATGTCAGCCGCACCTACTACCAGGACATGTTCAACCTGAAGGAAAACACCAAGGCGTTCTACGTCCAGGGTGAACTGGAAGGCGAAGGCTGGAGCGGTAACGTCGGCCTGCGCATCGTGCGCACCGAAGGCACCTCCAACGGCTATCAGATCCTGCCTAACCAGCCGGCCGGCGGCAACCTGCCAGCCTATCCGTGGGGCGGCTTCGTCAAGCAAACGGCGATCGACAACAACACCACGATTCCGCTGCCTAGCCTGAACCTGAAGTTCGACCTGCGCTCCGACCTGGTGGCCCGTCTGGGCGTCTCGCGCACCATGACCCGTCCCGACTACGGCGCATTGGGCGGCGCCGTGCTGCTGACCGACGAAACCCACACCGGTAACGGCGGTAACGCGCAACTGAAGCCCGTCAAGTCGACCAACCTGGATGCGTCGCTGCAGTGGTACTTCGCACCGCGCGCCCTGCTGTCGGCTGGCCTGTTCTACATGGACCTGAAGGACTACGTGGGCTATGGTTCGAGCGTCGGCAACTTCCTCGACACCCGCGCTTCGCAAGAGCAGAACAAGGCGGTCTTCGCGGACTACACCATCACCTCGCCGATCAACGTCGGCGCCAAGGTGAAGGGCATGGAACTGGCAGCGCAAATTCCGGTGGGTATGGGCTTCGGCATCGACGGCAACGTCACGCTGACCGATTCGCACCTGGACTTCGGCGCCTGCCCGGCGATGCAATTCTCGACCTCCGGCGATCCATGCGACATGCTGGGCGCTTCGAAGACCACCGCCAACGGCGGCATCTTCTTCGAAAACGACAAGTTCAATGCCCGCTTAAGCTACGCATGGCGCTCGTCGTTCCTGGCTGCGCAGGACCGTGGCACGCCGCTGTATCAGGATTCGACCGGCACCCTGTCGGCATCGTTCAACTACAACATCAGCAAGAACATCGTGCTGACGCTGAGCGGTCAGAATCTGAACAACCCGATCCTGAAGAACTACATCTACAACAAGGATCAACCGGCGCGCTTCTACGCCAACGGCGCGCAGTACTACGCCGGTCTGCATATCAAGTACTAATCTAGTACTCATCAGCTTCATTGTGTAGTCTGTGCCCGCCTTGGCTGCCTCCCCGGCCCTGGCGGGCTTTTTTATGCCATCATACGTCGCATGAACACCCCCATCGAATACCACGACCTGAACCCGGCGCGCTTCTTCAGCGAAGTAGCGGCCAGCTATCGTCCTGCCATCCTGCGCGGCTTTGTGCGCCACTGGCCGGCCGTGCGCGCCGCGCAGCAGTCGCCGGAAGCGCTGTGCCAATATGTGCTCGCACTGGCCAGCGATGTTGAAATAGACGCCGTGATGACGCCGCCCGCCGAGCGCGGACGGCTGTTCTACAAGCCGGATATGCAAGGCTTCAACTTCGTTCGCAACAAGGTGCCTGTGGCGCGCGTGATCGAGCAGCTGGCGCGCTATTCGCAATTTGACGCGCCGCCTTCGGTGGCGGTGCAAAGCGCCTTGATCGACGACTGCCTGCCGCGCTTCGCGCAGGAGAATGTGGCGCCGGCGCTGCCGCCGTCCACACGTCCGCGCCTGTGGCTAGGCAATACCATCACCACACCGGCGCACTTTGACGAATCGTCCAACCTGGCCTGCGTAGTCAGTGGCGCGCGGCGCTTTACGCTGTTCCCGCCAGCGCAGGTGGACAATCTGTATATCGGTCCGCTGGATTTTGCGCCGACGCCGACGCCGATCAGCATGGTCAATTTCCGTGACCCGGACTACGCGCTGCACCCACGCTTCCGCGACGCGCAAGCGGCGGCCCTGGTGGCGGACCTGCAGCCCGGCGACGCTCTCTATATCCCCACCTTCTGGTGGCATCATGTGCAGTCCACCGGGCCACTGAACATGATGGTCAACTACTGGTGGAAGAATGGGCAGGCGGTGAGCAGCGCCAGCCCTGCCTTCGATGCGCTGCTGGCCGCCCTCAAAGCCCTGAATCCCTAGCGCTTGCGGCGGATGGTCGCCGCCACCGACCAGTCGCGGTCCTGCAAGCCCTGCGCCATCGCATCCTGCATATTCTCGCGCACCTGCTCCGCCACCGGCAGCAGCGCGCCCTTAGCTTCAGCCGCCGACAGGGCCAGGTTGACGTCCTTGAGGCCCAGCGGCAGCTTGAAGCCCGGCTCGAAAGTGTTGGTGGCGATGAAGCCGCCGTAGCGCTGATAGCTCGGCGCCGCAAACAGCGTATTGGTCAGCACATCCAGCAGATCGGCCGCAGGCACGCCATAGCTCTCGCTCAGGTAGGCCGCCTCGCCCATCGCCGTGAAGGCCTGCGCGATCATCATATTGCCGGAGATTTTCACCACGTTGGCGCGCTTGGGATCTTCGCCCAATAGCCATGTCTTGCGGCCCACCGCATCCAGTAGCGGTTGCACGCGGGCGATGGCCTGCGGATCGCCCGCCGCGAGCACGTTCAACTGCGCCGCCGCAGCCGCCGCAGGCACGCCGAACACCGGCGCCGATACATAGGCGATGCCGGCCTCGCGATGGCGCGCAGCCAGTTCGTCCACCAGCGCCAGCGAAATCGTCGCCATCATGATGTGGACGCAGTTTTTGTTGGAACCGGCCAGCGCACCGCTGTCGAGGATCACACTGCGCACCGCATCGTCGTTGGACAGCATGGTCATCACCGCATCGGCCTGAAAGGCGTCGGCCGGGGACTCCAGCACCGTGACGCCGTCGATGGCTTGCGCCGCCGCGCGATTGCGGTTCCACACGCTGACGCTGTGGCCCGCCCGTACCAGATTCGGCACCATCGCCGCGCCCATGCTACCTATCCCGATAAAGCTGACTTTCATTGCATACCTCCGATACTTGGTGAGTCAACCAGTATGCGCCACCGGCGCCGCGCACGGTAGTGGACCGGTGCGTACAAATGTTATACGCTGAACGTATGACCACCTCGTCCAACGCCGCCGACCGCATAGAGCTGATGCAGACCTTTGTCCGCATCGTGGAAGCCGGCAGCATGTCCGCCGCAGCCACGCAGCTGGGCACCACGCAACCCACCATCAGCCGCCGTCTGCAAGCGCTGGAACGCATGCTCGGCCTGCGCCTGCTGCAACGCTCCACCCATGCCATGCAGCTGACCGAGGATGGAGAACGCTGCCTGGCGCACGCGCGCGAACTGCTGTCACATTGGAGCGCGCTGACCTCCGACGTACAGGACGCGCGCGAAGAACCGGCGGGACTGCTGCGCATCGTCGCACCGCACGCCTTCGGCCAGCAGCAGCTGATTGGGCCGCTGAACGATTTCCTGCTGCGCCATCCGCGCGTGTCGGTGGAATGGCTGCTGCACGACCGGACGCCGGACTTCATCGCCGAGAATATCGACTGTGCCATCCGCGTCGGCGAAGTGAGCGACCCATCGGTCATCGCCATCAAGCTAGCGGACGTGCCGCGCATCGCGGTCGCCGCGGCTGCACTACTAGCCGCTCGGCCGCTGCCCACGCATCCCGAGCAACTGGCTGCCCTTCCCTGGCTGGCCCTGCGCACCTTCTACCGCAACGAGATCACGCTGCACCACGCCAGCGGCGCAAGCCACCAACTGACGCTGCAACCGCGCCTGAGCACCGACAGCCTGTTCGCCGTCCGTAACGCCGCCGTGCAGGGCATGGGCGTGTGCGTGGTGTCTTCATGGGCGCTGCGCGACGAACTGGCGCAGGGCACGCTGCTGCATCTGGCGCCGGAGTGGCAAGCCACGCCGCTGCCGATGTACCTGGTCTACCCGCACGCGCCGCACTATCCGGCGCGCTTGCGCAGCTTTATCGACCATATGCGCGCCGCCATGCCGGCGATTCTTTCAGACCTCTGACGTCAGGCTGCAACGGGCAGTCCGAACACCAGCGACTGGTGCGCGGCGACGCCGGCCATCGCGCCATCCGCCACCGCAAACGCGACGCTGCCGGCCATGCGCGCCGCATCGCCGCAGGCATACACGCCGGCCACGCTGGTCGCCTTCATCATATCGGTGCGCAGGTAACGGCCCATCGGCCCGTCCTCCATCTCGCAGCCCAGCAGCTCACCCAGCGGACTGGCGCTGTGCAGACGGCTCAACACGAACAAGCCATCCAGCACCAGCGCGCGGTGATCCGTCAGCGTTACGGTGGCCGTGCCGCTGACTGCCTGCACCCGCGTGCGTTCAATCGTGACGCCGCGCGCCGCCAGTTTGGTCAGCTGCTCCTCGTCCGGCTCAAAAGCGCCGTTGAGGAAGAAGGTCACCTGACCCCAGTCGGGCAGCATCATCGCGTGATGCCAGGAGTGCGGGCCAGTCGCCAGCACGCCGATGCGACCCTGATTCAATTCGTAGCCGTGGCAGTACGGGCAGTGGAACACGCTACTGCCCCAGCGCTCGGCCAGGCCGGGAATCGAGGGCAGTTCGTCGGCCATGCCGGTGGCCAGCACCAGCCGCTGCGCATGGACCGCGCTGCCATCGCTGAGCGTCACGCGGAAGCCATCTTCGTGCTTCACCGCCTGCGTGGCCAGGCCTTCGCGCCAACTCACCGTGCGATACTTCATCAGCTGCGCGCGGCCGTCGGCAGCGATGGCCGCGCCTTCGCGCCCATCCTGCCCGAGGAAGCCGTGCGAATGGCTGGCGTAGCGGTTGCGACGCTGGCCGGCGTCGATCACCAGCACGCGGCGGCGGGCGCGCGCCAGTTGCGTGGCGGCCGACAGTCCGGCGTAGCTGCCGCCGATAACAATCACGTCGAATTCATCGATGCCCATGCTGCACTCCCTTGTGATGTGTGTTGAAGCTGGCGGAGCTCGGCCAGCGTTACGTCTTTAAACCGGGAGATCAGCAATGCTTCCGCCTCATCGAAGGCGCTGCCCAGCGACTCATTGACGGCGCGCTCCACCAGGCATTGCGGCTGTTCGACGCGATTCCCCATCGCGAACACGGTGGGCGAGCCGACCGCTTCGTAGATATCGTGCAGCGTGACTTCGTGCAGGTCGCAGGTGATGCTCCAGCCGCCGCCGTGCCCCTTGTCGGAACCAACGTAGCCGCGCTCCCGCAGCCCCGCCAGTACGCGCCGCACCAGCACCGGATTGGTGTCCAGGAAGCCCGCCAGTTCTTCGGATGTAAAAGGCCTGTCGCCGTGCGCCATGTGCAGCAGCACGTGCAGGATGGAGGAAAGTTTGCTATCTCGTCTCATGTAACTAATGATAGTACATAACCACAAAACGTGCACGCAACTCGCTAAACTGAGGCCATGCCATTGATGGCGACGGCGCGCGGCGGTACATTGAAGGCATGCGCTACCTCTCCCTCCTCCTGCTTACCCTCGCCCTCAGTTCCGCCAGCGCCGCGCCGCGCGACGCCAGAACCCAAGCCACCTACGACTATCTGCTCGGCATCTGGGGCAAGAAAATCATCGCCGGCCAGTCCGACCTGACTTGGCGCGACGATGTCGATATGGCGCAGCGGGTGCACGACGATACCGGAAAGTACCCGGCGCTGATGGGATACGATTTCATGAACTACTACGACGCCAGCGAAGCCGATGGCCGCCACCAGACCGAGGAAGCTATCGCGTGGTCGCACAAGGGTGGACTGGTGAGTTTTCACTGGCACTGGCGTATGGAGAACGGCAAGTTCTACACCAAGGAGACGCCCTACGCCATTCCGGCCGATCAGGACTGGCGCAGGATCGATGACGCCATCGACCGCATCGCTGTCGAATTGAAGCGGCTACAGGACGCCAACGTGCCGGTGCTCTGGCGCCCGCTGCATGAAGGCTCCGGCGGCTGGTTCTGGTGGGGACGCCCGCGAAGCGACGGCGTGGCACCGGCCACCGCCTACATCGCGCTATGGCGTCACATGTACACGCGCCTGACGCAAACGCACGGCCTGCACAATCTGATCTGGGTATGGAATGGACAAGATCCGGCCTGGTATCCGGGCGATGATGTGGTGGACATCACTGGCTACGACATCTACGACAAGACCTACAGCGCGGCGTACCGCAAGGCGCAGCAGCACGCCAAGCCGATTGCGCTGACCGAAACCGGCTACATTCCCGATCCGGCGCAAAGCGCTGCCGCTGGCGAGTGGTGGTTGTGGTTCATGGTGTGGAATGATGCCGCCGGTGCTGCGGGCGTCACCAGCCAGGATAACTTCTGGACTGGCGAGTACCACAACACCGGTGCGCATAAGCGCAAGGTCTACAACGATCCGCGCGTGATTACGCTGGACCGTTTGCCGAAGTTCTGACGCTTACTTCGCCGCAGCAGGCGCCGGAGCCGCAGCCGGTGCACCTGCCTTGGCCTCGTCGCCCGACATCGCGACCGACAGCTTGGCCGGATCGACCGCCTTGCGGAAGGCAGCGTTAACCTGCGCCAGCGTGGCCGCATTCAGCTTGGCTTCAAACTCCTTGCTCCAGCTGAAGGTGCGGCCCAGATACAGGTTGCGCGCCCAACCGCCGGCCAGCGCCGTATCCTTGGCGCGGTTCTGCTGACGCATTTGCAGCAGGCCCGATTTGGCGTTGACCAGCTCCGCCTCGGTGAAGCCATCCTTCAGCACCCGGTCCAGCTCTTCGCGGATCGCGGCTTCCAGTTTCTTCAGGTTTTGCGGCGCGGCGATAGCGGCGACGGAGAAGCTGCCGGCACGGTCCAGCGAACCCGGACGCAGGTCGCTGCCGCCGCCATAGGACAGGCCGTCCTTCTGGCGAATGCGATCCATCAGACGCGATTTCAAGCCGCCACCGCCGAACATGTAGTTGGCCAGTTCCAGCGCCGGATAATCCGCGTCGTTGGAGTTCAGGTCCACGTTCAGGCGCGCGGTGTAGAAGCCGTTTTCCTTGTCCGGCGCATTCAGCATCACATGCAGCGGCGCCTTGTCCACATTGGTGGTCAGCACCGGCGCATACGACGCCTTGCTGTTCCAGCCGGTGAAGTTGTCGGCGATGGTCTTGCTCACCGCAGCCTTGTCGAAATCGCCGACGATAGCCAGTTCGCCGTGACTGGCGCCATAGAAATTGCGGTGGAAGGCAATCACGTCTTCCAGCTTGATCGCCTTGAGCGCGGCCAGTTGCTCATCAATGCTCATTGAATTGCGCACGTCACCTTGCGGATAGTGGTTGAAGTGCTGCTCGATGGCCTGGCTGGCCAGCACCTGCGGCTCGCTGCGAGACGCTTCCAGGCCGACGATCCACTGCTGGCGCAACTGCTCGAATTCCGTCGGCGAGAAGCTTGGCTCTTTCAGCACATGCGCCGCCAGACGCAGGGCTTCGTCCAGGTTAGGACCGGTGGTCTCGAAGCGCTGCGGGCCGCCGGTGATCTTCAGCTTGGAGAAGGCGTCGGCCAGTTGTTCGCGGCTGTATTTGCTGGTGCCGCGCATCAGCATCTCGCTGGTGAAGGCGGAGACCACCGAGGTGTTGACCAGGTTTTTCTCGTCGCCCCAGTTCAGTTGCAGTGTGACGGCCACCGTCTCGCCGCGGTTCTTCTTCGGCAGCAGCGCCACTTTTAGGCCACCGATGGTGTTGATTTCGGTGCGGGCGTTGATGTTGTCGTTGGTCGGGTCGAAGACTTCCGACGTCAGCACATTCTCTTTGGCCTTGAAGCCTTTCATCGCCTCTTCCACGCCCGGTGCGGACGGGATCTCGGCGCGCTGCGGATTGTCTTCCGGGATGAACTCACCCACCACGCGGTTATCGCGCTTCAGGTAGCGGGCGGCGACATCGGCCACTTCCTTCGAGGTGATGCTCGGCAGCTTGTCGCGGCCCTGGAACAGCAAGCGCCAGTCGCCCAGCGAAATCTCTTCCGACAGCGTCACGCCCACGCGCTGCGGATTGTTGAGCGACTTCTCGATGCTGTTGGCGAAGTTGCGGCGGGTGCGTTCCATCTCCTCTTCGGTCGGCGGCGTCTTGGCGAAGCTCTCCACCGCTTCGATCAGCGCATCGCGCACCGGTTCCAGCGGCTGGCCGGCCTTGACCACCGCGCCGATGATTTGCAGGCCTGGCGCATAGCCGGTCTCGCCGAAGCTGAACACCTGCGCCGCTTTGCCGCTTTCCACCAGCTGCTTGTGCAGGCGGCCGGTCGGCGTGTCGCCGAGGATCTCGGACATGAAGCTCAGCGCATCGCTATCCTGCTGCAGCGCGCTCGGAATCTTGTAGCCCAGCGCGACGATCTGCACGTCACCCTTGCGGCGCACGATGAAGCTGCGCTCGCCATCCTGGGTCGGCTCGACGGTCCAGAAAGGCGGCAGCGCGCGTTTGGGTTTCGGGATGGCGCCGAACGATTTGGTAATCCATTGCAGCGTTTGCGCCGGATCGAATTTGCCAGCCACCAGCAGCACCGCGTTATCCGGCTGGTAGTAGGTGTGATAGAAGCCTTGCAGGTTCTCGATCTTGACGTTCTCGATGTCGCTGCGGTTGCCGATGGTGGAACGGCCGTAGCTATGCCAGTCGTAGGCCACGCTCTGCATGCGCTTCAGCAGCACCGCGAACGGGCTATTCTCGCCGCTTTCGTATTCGTTGCGGACCACGGTCATTTCCGAATCCAGGTCCTTGCGCGCGATGTAGGAATGGACCATGCGGTCAGCTTCCATGTCCAGCGCCCATTTCAGGTTCTCAGGACTGGCCTGGAACACTTCGTAGTAGTTGGTGCGGTCGTTGGCGGTGGTGCCGTTGAACTCCATGCCGCGCGCGGCGAATTCCTGCGGGATGTTCTTGTTCTTCGGCGAGCCTTTGAACATCAGGTGTTCCAGCAAGTGCGCCATGCCGGTTTCGCCATAGTTCTCGTGGCGCGAGCCGACCAGATACGTGACGTTGACGGTGACGGTGGGCTTGGAAGCATCCGGGAACAGCAGCACCTTCAGGCCATTCGGCAACCGGTACTCGGTAATGCCTTCGACTGACGGTCCCTTGACCACGCCGGCCGGCAATGCCGCGACAGGAGCGGCGGCGGCCCAGGCGGTTCCGGTAGCGGCGAAGGACATTCCGCACAGCAGAAGGCTGGCGGCGGCGACGTGTTTCAGACGGCTGTTGTTCATAGTCTCTCAGAGAAAAAACATAGGAACGTGCAGCATACGCCGGTGCCGTCGGCGTGGGTAGTACCTTAAGGAAAAATTAACTCTGCGCTTATTTTTTCTCTGGCAACAGGCAGGCGTCGACCACTTGCAGATCGTTATCCTTGGCGAACGAGAGGACGAAGTGATAGGCCAGCGGTTCCAGGTCGCGCAACTTGCCGTTGACGACGACGGACTTGACGCCATTGACCACGGTTGGGGTCACATACGGAGAAAACTGCAGGTGGGAATCGCGGCCGCCGCCGGTGCCTTCCGGCTTGAAACAGGCCATCACGCCACACAGGCGCTCAGCCCAGTCACTGGGACGGAACTGGCGGCCATTACTGGTCTGGCCAACGATGAAGAACGAATCTTGCTGTTCTGCCGGTTTTTGAACTGACATAGGCGCGGCTGCTTCTGCGTAGAGAGGAAGGGACTTACGTATTATATCTTATAGAAGACCTAAAAAAGTAAGACCTTGATACGTAAGGACTTTTTCCTGATACTTCCTACTTTGGTGCAGAAATGGTTAATTCCTGCACCAGAGCAATACCGCTATTGTACCCGTTAAGGCGATGCTCCGAGCCACCAGGCGCTCGACAACAGCAATAACAGCATCATCCACAACAACAGTGCGCGCCACACCAGGCCGACGGTGCTTTGCAGCGAACGGATGTTGGGCTCGTCACCCGGCATCACGTCCGGTTCGATCTCGATATCGACCGTGGTGGCGTCCACCATCTGCGCCTTGACGGCGTTTTCCGCCGGCGTGCCGAGGCGCACGCCCATGGCGCCACCGCCGGCCGACAGGATGATGCCGATCGCCTCGTTGGACCAGCGATGGGCGAAATTGCGCCAGGCGTAAATGGCATCCTCGAAGTTACCGACCACGGCGAAGGCGACGGCGGTCAGGCGCACCGGAATCCAGTCGATCCAGTAAAACGCGCGCGAGGCAAACTGGCCGAAGGCTTCGTTGCGCATGTGCTCAGGTTCGTTCCAGGCGCGCGCCAGGTGTTCGGCCACGCGGTACATCACCGCCCCCGCCGGGCCGAGCGGCATCAGGAACCAGAAGAACACGCCGAACACATTGCGGTGCGTGGTCACCAGCGACTTCTCAACGGCGATGCGGGCGATTTCCGAGACTTCCATGCCGACCGTGTCCAGCTTGGTCCATTCGGCCAGCAAGGCGCGCGCAGCGGCTTCGTCGCCGGCGTTCAGCGCCAGCTGGATCGAGGTGAAATAGTGGCTGTAGTGGCGGAAGCCCAGGGTCAGATAGACGATCAGCACGTTCCAGGCGAAGGCCGCCAGGAACCAGTCGTAATGCCGCAGCACCCAGTAGATGGCGGCGGTCGGGATCATCAGGATGGCCATCATCAGGAACCAGCCCATGCGGCCGTGGGTCGAGTGGCCGGCGTTGAACCAGGTCTCCATCCGCAACGCCAGGCTCTTGATTTCGGCGTAGATCGGATTGTCTGCGCGCAGCGGCTTCATCTGCTCTATCAGCAGCGCGCATAAAATGGAAAGAAAAGTCATTAAACGTCCTTTTGCATTGGCATAGCCTTAATGCCCGCTACGATAGCGTAGTTCTTAGTCTGCGCGCAAGAAATGGAACAGGTTGCGCAGCATGCCGGCCGTCGCGCCCCAGATGTAATAACCTTCGTACGGCATCGCATAAAAGCTGCGGCGGCCATTCGGCAGCTCGGCCGACAGGCGCTGGTGGTTGGCGCCGTCCATCAGGAAGGCCAGCGGCACCTCGAAGATGGCGGCCACCTCGGACGGGTCGGCCACCACGTCAAACGGCGGCTGCACCAGCCCCACCACCGGCGTCACGCAGTAGCCGGTGCCGGTCAGGTAATCGGGCAGCGCCCCAGGATCTCGACATGGTGGCGCGCCAGGCCGATCTCTTCTTCCGACTCGCGCAGCGCGGTGTCGACCGCGTCGCGATCGTATTCCTCGGCGCGGCCGCCGGGAAAGCTGACCTGGCCCGGATGGTCGGTCAGGTCGGCGTTGCGCTGGGTCAGCAGCACCGTCAGTCCATGGGCGCGCTGCACCAGCGGAATCAGCACCGAAGCCGGCGTCGGCGCGCGGCCGGCGCGGGCCGGCAGCACGCGTTCGCTACCTTCCGGCGACCACACCGCGGGCGGCGCGGCAAAACGGGCGCGCAGCCAGGCCGGCGCCAGGCGCTCCGGCAGGATGGCGGGTTCGCCGGCGATGGCGTCTATCGGCAGTTGCTGGGGATCGAAAGGTGGCTGGGCCATGCGGGACTCCTTAGAAGCAAAAAGGCGCCAGTGGCGCCTTTTATCGGGCGCCTGCGGGCGCCCTTTCCAAACACAACCGATATTACGCGGCTGCTTTCGCCGCTGGGCGACGGTTTGGCAATTTTTCTTTGATACGTGCCGATTTACCGGAACGATCACGCAGGTAGTACAGCTTAGCGCGACGTACGTCACCGCGGCGTTTCACTTCGATCGAAGCGATCAGCGGGGAGTACAGTTGGAAGGTACGCTCAACGCCTTCGCCGGACGATATTTTACGAACGATGAAGTTCGAGTTCAGGCCACGGTTACGACGGGAGATGACCACGCCTTCGTAAGCCTGGGCGCGCTTGCGGGTGCCTTCGACTACGTTAACGTTAACGATCACGGTATCGCCAGGAGCAAAATCAGGAATGCTTTTGCCCAGACGAGCGATTTCTTCTTGCTCGAGTTGTTGAATCAGGTTCATTTTTAATGACTCCATAAACCATCGTGCTGGCGCGCTATGCGTGTTGCCACGCTTGCCCAGTAGAGGATGGGGTTATAACAAGCAGGCTCAGAGGCCTGCCAAAAATTGCTCGTCGCGCTTGGTGAGCAGTCCTGCCTCACGCGCTTTGATAAGCAAATCCGGTCGCTTGCGCGCGGTCGCTTCCAGCATGCGCTGGCGGCGCCATTTTTCTATCTCGGCGTGGTTGCCGCCCATGAGTACCGGCGGCACGCCCACACCTTCATACGTTTCCGGCCGCGTGTAGTGCGGCGAATCCAGCAAGCCGTTGACGAAACTGTCTTCGATGGCCGAGGCATCGGTGTTCAACACGCCGGGAATCTGGCGGATCACCGCATCCATCAAGGCCATGGCCGGCAACTCGCCGCCGGACAGCACGAAATCGCCGAGGCTGATTTCTTCATCGACCACCCGGTCCAGCAAGCGCTGGTCCACTGCTTCGTAGCGGCCGCACAGGATCACCAGACCGGGCTCCTGCTTGAGCTGCATCACGCGTTCGTGCGTCAACTGCTTGCCCTGGGGCGACATGAACAAGACGCGGGGCGCGGGCAGACCGGCATCGGTCTGGCGTTGCTTCGCCGCGTTGAGCGTCGCTTCCAGGGGTTTGGCCAGCATCACCATGCCGGGGCCGCCACCATAGGGGCGGTCATCCACGGTACGGTGATTGTCGGTGGTGAAATCACGCGGATTCCACAGCGACAGGCCACATTTATTCTGTTCAAACGCGCGCCGGGTCACACCCGACTGCGTAATTGCGGCAAACATTTCCGGGAACAGGGTTACGACATCAAATTGCATGGCGAACCGCCCTCAATGTTTTGCACAGCTTAGTAATCAAGGCCCCAGTCGACAATGATCTTCTTGGCTTCCTTGTCCACCTTGTTGATGAACGCGTCGACAAATGGGATCAGGCGCTCTTGCGCCGCAACTTCTTCTGGCTTGGCGTCTGCGGCTGCGGCTGGCGTAATGCGCAAGATCGACTGCGGACCGTTGCTCATCATGTCAGTCACCGTACCGAGGTGCTCACCTTGCAGATTCTCTACTTCCAGACCGATCAGATCAGTCCAGTAAAACTCATCGTCGGACAAGACCGGGAAGCGGCTTTGCGGAATGAAGACAGCGGCGCCTTTCAGCGCTTCCGCCACGTTCCGGTCAGTCACGCCGACCAGCCGCGCCACGACGTCGCCGCCATGCAGTTTGACCTGCAGGACTTCCACATCGGACAGCGCCGGCTTATCCAACCACCAGGTTTTGACCTTGAGGAGTGCATCCGCATCTTCCGAGAAAGGACGAATCCTGACCCAGCCTGCAACGCCGTAAGCACCGAAGACAAAGCCTACCTGTGCCAGATCGTCGGGGATTTGCACCCCGGATGCATTCTTATCGGTCAAACCGGTAACCAGACTTGCTTAGGCTGCTTTTTTGTTCTGAGCAACCAGGCGAGCGACGGTTGGCGACAGTTGTGCGCCAACAGCTTGCCAGTGAGCCAGACGGTCTTCGGTGATGCGCAGGGCGACTTCTTGACCCGAAGCCATTGGGTTGTAGAAACCAATGCGCTCGATGAAACGGCCATCGCGACGATTACGCGAATCGGTTGCAACGATGTTGAAGAAAGGACGCTTTTTTGCGCCACCACGAGCTAAACGAATAACGACCATAATATTTCCAAAAAATTTGTGCTAGGACGGAAAAAGCCGCAAATTATAGCAAGCTTTGCCGCGAGGCAGCAAGCGTTAATGAAATAATTGGGCATGTTGGGGTAATCAAAGATTATCCCTTGTTCCGGCACTCGGGGCAATAGGCTTACCCGTAAAAAAGGCGTGCCGGGGGGCGTATTATGCCTGATACTGCTGGATTCCCGGCTATCGGATCGACAATCATGACCGTTTTGCACCAGCCCCGTCACAAAAACAAGACACTTGCCGCCCTGCTGGCCTTCCTGCTGGGCGGCCTCGGCGCACAGCGGCTGTACTTGCGCGGCTGGCGCGATCCGTGGCTGTGGGCCCATCTGGCCAGCTTGCCGGCGGCCTGGCTGGTAGCACAGATCGCGCCGCAGGCGGATGGCTTCTACAAGCTGCTGCCGATCATCGTCTCCGGCCTGGTTGGTTTCCTCGAAGCGCTGATAATAGGCGTAACGCCCGACGACAAATGGGACGCGCGCCACAACGCCAGCTCCGGGCGGCAGTCGGACACGCACTGGCCGGTGGCCGTGGTGCTGGTCGCCAGCATGATGATCGGCGCCGGCGGCCTGATCGCCACCCTCTCCCGCCTGTTCGACCTGCTCTACACCGGCGGCGCTTATGGCTAACATCGATTTGATACGCGGAGTTCAATCATGAAATTTCTGGTGGTCGGCGCTGGGGCGCTGGGTGGGTATTTTGGCGGACGCTTGCTGGCGGCCGGCCAGGACGTGACGTTTCTGGTGCGCGCTGGCCGAGCGGCGCAGCTCACGCAGCACGGACTGCGCATCAGCAGCCCCAAGGGTGATCTGACACTGCCGGCGCCGCCGCATCTGCTGTCGCAGCAGCTCACGCAGAACTATGACGTGATCATCGTCGGCTGCAAGGCCTACGACCTGGACGCCACCATGGAATCCTTCGCCGCCGCAGTCGGCCCGAACACCGCCATCCTGCCCGTGCTAAACGGCATGGCGCACCTGGAACGGCTGGCCGCGCGCTTCGGCAAGGAGCGCGTGCTGGGCGGCCTGTGCCTGATTTCCGCCACGCTCAACGAGCAAGGCGACGTCCAGCATCTGAACGACACCCACGCACTGGTATTCGGCGAACTCGACGCCACCGCCTCGGCGCGCGTGGCCGCGATTGAAAACGCCATGGCCGGCGCCAATTTCGACGCCCGCGCCAGCAGCGTAATCCGCCAGGAAATGTGGGAGAAGTGGATCTTCATCACCTCGCTGGCCGGCGCCACCTGCCTGCTGCGCGGCAGCGTCGGCGACATCGTTGCCGCCGGCCAGACCGACGTCACGCTGGCCTTACTGGAAGAATGCAACGCCATCGCCACCAGCCACGGCTTCCCGCCCCGCCAGCACCCCAGCGAACGCGCCCACGGCATGCTGACGGCGGCCGGATCGCCGATCACCGCATCCATGCTGAAAGATTTGCAACGCGGGAGCGCGATCGAGGCCGATCACATCGTCGGCGACATGCTGGCGCGCGGCCAGCATCACGCCGCACCGACGCTGAAAATCGCCTATGCTAATTTAAAGACCTACGAAGCGCGCCGCGAGCGCGAACGCTCGCTGCGCTCAATGAAGGCTGAGTGACGCCATGGAACGCAAGGTCGCGGTCAGCCGCGCCGCAGGACGCACGCCGGCTGCCACTGCCCAGGCCAGCACCCATTGACCTGCGCGAATCTCATCGGCCATGCTGCTGGCCTTCAGCAAGCGCTGCGCGGCCTGGCTCATACGAACGATGGCATACGCTTCGCGGTCGACGCGCGCGGGATGGATGGTGATTTGTTTCATGCTGACCTCACTAAGAATACAGCTTGTACGCAAGCAATATCGTATTGGATTCAATCAGCATCAAAAAAAGGAGAACCACATGACCCAACGCACCCTGATGGCCGGCCTGCTGCTGGCCGCCCTGTCCGCTAACGCTCAGGCACAAAGCCCAAAGCAACATTTCGATTCCGACACCAAACGTATCGCCACCCGCTATGCGGACGACAAGAAACTGTGCGGCGACGAGCGCGATTCCAGCCAGCGCATGCAATGCCTGCGTGACGCCAAGACCGAATACGACAAGGCCATGGCGCAAGCGCGCGACCAATACAAGAACGCAGGCAAGCCAGGCGCGTGCCATGAATGCGGCAAGGTGACGTCCGTCGTAGTGGGTGAAAAATCTGGCGAAGGCAGCGCGCTGGGCCTGATCGCCGGCGGCGTGGCCGGCGCCCTGTTGGGCAACCAGGTCGGCAGCGGCCACGGCCGTCAATTAGCCACCGTGGCGGGCGCCGCCGGCGGCGCCTATGCCGGCAAGAAGATTGAAGAGAAAGCCAAATCCAGCAAACTGTGGACCGTGCACGTCAAATATAACGACGGCCGTCAAGCCGCCTTCAACTTCGACCACGATCCAAAAATGCTGAGCGGCGACCGCGTGCAAAACGCCAATGGCACGCTGGTGCGCCGCTGATCAGCCGGGCGAGGTTTTCGCCCGTTCAAGACGCAGCGCTCAGAACTGCTCGATGTCCAGCGCCAGCACGCCGGCGCTGCCGTCGGTGATCGAGCTGCGGATGCCCGATGCTTGCGACAGGAAGTGGTCAGCAAAGAAGCGCGCGGTGACGATCTTGGCTTTGTAGAAGCTGGCGTCGCCATCGCCGGCGTTCAGCTTCTGCTGCGACACCAGCGCCGCGCGCGCCATCTGCCAGCCGCCCAGCACGATGCCGGCCAACTTCAGATACGGCACGCTGCCGGCGAACACGCCCTTGATGTCGGACTTGATGTTGGCCACCACGTACTCCACCACCGCTTCCAGCTCGGTCGCACCCTGCGCCAGGTGCTGGCGGATGGCGGCGAAATCGGCGCCGTCCAGCTTGGCCAGTTCCGCTTCGGTGGCGTGCACTTGGGCGATCAGTCCCTTGGCGATCTTGCCGCCGTCACGCACCGTCTTGCGGCCGATCAGGTCGTTGGCCTGAATCGCCGTCGTGCCTTCGTAGATGGTCAGGATCTTGGCGTCGCGGTAGTGCTGCGCCGCGCCGGTTTCTTCGATGAAGCCCATGCCGCCGTGGATCTGCACACCATCGCGCGTCACGTCCTGCGACAGCTCGGTCGACCAGCCCTTGATGATCGGCACCAGGTACTCGTACACCGCCTGGTTGTGCGCCCGCGCCTCGGCGTCGGCGCCATGGTGCGCCTGGTCGTACAGCGAAGCGCCTACATAGGCCAGCGCGCGCGCCGCCTCGGTTTGCGAACGCATATTCATCAGCAGGCGGCGCACATCCGGATGATGGATGATCGAAACGCCGGACGGCGAACCGGTCAGGTCACGCGATTGCACGCGGTCCTTGGCATACGCCAGCGCATGCTGATACGCATGTTCCGACAGGCCGATGCCTTGCAGGCCGACGCCAAAGCGCGCCGCATTCATCATGATGAACATGTATTCCAGGCCGCGATTCTCTTCGCCCACCAGCGTGCCGATGGCGCCGCCGTTGTCGCCGAATTGCAGCACCGCAGTCGGGCTGGCCTTGATGCCCAGCTTGTGCTCGATCGACACGCAATGCGCATCATTGCGCGCACCCAGCGAACCGTCGGCGTTGACCAGGAACTTCGGCACGATGAACAGCGAAATACCCTTCACGCCCGGCGGCGCATCCGGCGTGCGCGCCAGCACCAGGTGGACGATGTTGTCGGTCATGTCGTGATCGCCATACGTGATGAAGATCTTGGTGCCGAACACTTTGTAGGTGCCATCGCCTTGCGGCTCGGCGCGGGTGCGCACGGCGGCCAGGTCGGAACCGGCTTGCGGCTCGGTCAGGTTCATGGTGCCGGTCCATTTACCGGTCACCAGGTTTTCCAGGTAGATGGCTTTCTGCTCGTCGCTGCCGGCCGTCAGCAGCGCTTCAATCGCGCCATCCGACAGCAGCGGGCACAGGGCGAACGAGATGTTCGCGCCGTGCAGCATTTCCACGCATGGCGTGCCGACCAGTTTCGGCAGGCCCTGACCGCCGAAGTCGGTCGGGTGTTGCAGGCCTTGCCAGCCGGCGTCGGCGAACTGGCGGAAGGCTTCCTTGAAGCCCTTCGACGTCACCACGCCGTTTTTGGTCCAATAGCTCGGCTCCTTGTCGGCCGCATGGTTCAGCGGGGCGATTTCGGCGGCGACGAATTTCGCGCTTTCTTCCAGCACGGCTTCGGCGGTTTCCGGGGTGGCGTCTTCACAGCCCGGCAGTTCGCTGACCGCTTGCAGGTTGGCCAGTTCGTTCATCACGAACAGCATGTCTTTGATGGGTGGTTGGTATGGCATCTCGTCTCTCCAAGAAAAAGGCCACGGCAATCCGGCGTTCCGGATCAGCGTGGCCTCAGGTGTGCTTTATGCGCGCTTAGCCCAGTTCGGCTACCAGTTGTGGCACGACATCGAACAGGTCGCCTACGATGCCGTAGTCGGCAACGGAGAAGATCGGCGCTTCCGGATCTTTATTGATGGCGACGATGGTCTTCGAATCTTTCATACCGGCCAGGTGCTGGATCGCGCCGGAGATACCGACGGCGATGTACAGGTTAGGCGCAACAATCTTGCCGGTCTGGCCGACTTGCCAGTCGTTCGGCACGAAGCCGGCGTCGACGGCAGCGCGCGAGGCGCCCATGGCGGCGTTCAGCTTGTCCGCCAGCGGTTCCAGCACTTTAAACGCTTCGCCCGAACCCATGCCGCGACCACCGGAAACGATGATCTTGGCGGCGGTCAGCTCAGGACGATCCGACTTGGCCACTTCGCGGCCGACGAACGACGATTTGCCCGAATCGGCAACCGCCGTCACGGTTTCCACCGCAGCCGAACCACCGGTGGCGGCAGCAGCGTCGAAACCGGTCGAACGCACGGTGATGACTTTGACTTTGTCGTTCGACTGCACGGTGGCGATGGCGTTACCAGCGTAGATCGGACGCTCGAAAGTGTCCGGCGCATCGACCTTGGTAATTTCCGAAATCTGCGCCACGTCCAGCTTGGCGGCCACGCGTGGCAGGATGTTCTTGCCGTAGGCGGTGGCTGGCGCCAGGATGTGGCTGTAGGCGGCAGCGATGGCCAGCGCCTGCTCGGCGACGTTTTCAGCCAGGCCGTCGGCGAAGTGCGCGGCGTCGGCGTGGATGACTTTCGAGACGCCGGCCACGGCGGCGGCAGCGGTTGCCACGGCGCCCGCGTTGGAACCGGCCACCAGGATGTGCACATCGCCGCCGGCTTGCGCCGCTGCGGTCACGGTGTGCAGGGTGCTGGCCTTCAGGCTGGCGTTGTCGTGTTCTGCGATAACTAATGCGACCATGTTCAGATTCCTTTAGATAACTTTAGCTTCGGTGCGCAGCTTGGCGACCAGGGTAGCGACGTCCGGGACGATGATGCCGGCGGAGCGTTTCGCAGGCTCGGCGACTTTCACGGTTTTCAGACGCGGAGTCACATCGACGCCCAGGTCTTCCGGCTTGGTCACATCCAGCGGTTTCTTTTTCGCTTTCATGATGTTCGGCAGCGTCACGTAGCGCGGCTCGTTCAGGCGCAGGTCGGTGGTGACGATGGCCGGCAGGGTCAGCGCCAGGGTTTCCAGGCCGCCGTCCACTTCGCGGGTGACGGTGACTTTACCGTCTTCCAGCGTGATTTTCGAGGCGAAGGTCGCTTGCGGCCAGCCCAGCAGCGCAGCCAGCATCTGGCCGGTCTGGTTGGAGTCGTCGTCGATGGCCTGCTTGCCCAGGATGATCAGCTGTGGCTGCTCTTTGTCGGCCAGCGCTTTCAGCAGCTTGGCCACGGCCAGCGGTTCCAGTTCGGCGGTGGTTTCCACCAGGATGCCGCGGTCGGCGCCGATCGCCATCGCGGTGCGCAGGGTTTCCTGGCACTGCGTCACGCCGGCGGACACGGCCACCACTTCGGTGACTTTGCCGGATTCTTTCAGGCGGGTCGCTTCTTCCACCGCGATCTCGTCGAACGGGTTCATCGACATTTTGACGTTGGCGATATCAACGCCGGTGCCGTCGGACTTCACACGCACCTTGACGTTGTAGTCGACCACACGTTTGACGGGTACCAAGACTTTCATAGCTGTGCCTTTGGGAAAAGATGAATTCGGGACTAAATAATGTGGGCTAGATTATATGAGAAATCTGCCCCGCACAAGAAATCAAAGCACGATCGTGCTATTTTTCGCTAGTAGAAATCGTCTAAAAAATAAATCTTCCAGACGAAATTCTTGGGGAGAAAATGCAGCGGCTGTTATTTGCGCTGCATCAAAAAGACAAACTCACGGCCAGTCTGGACGTGCGACAACAGGGTATTACCGGTTTGTTTGCTGAAAGCCTGGAAGTCACGCACCGAGCCAGGATCGGTCGCCATGATGCGCAGCACTTCACCGCTCTGCAATTCCGAAAGGGCTTTCTTGGCCTTCAGAATCGGCAGCGGACAGTTCAGACCGCGCGCATCCAATTCCTTGTGGAATTCGATGGTATCGTTTTCTAGTATTGTTTCGCTCATCAAGAAACCCGCTCGTTTGTGGGGAGGTGTCGCCATACTACTCCTTTTTAGAGGGGATGACGCGCTGCACCAAAATAGTTCGTTGTACGTTGCAAGTTCGCAACGCAAGCTGGAAAGTATACAACAGTCCGCCCCAGACGACAACGGCCTGCTGGCGACACCAAGTCGCACGCAGGCCGCATTAACACAGCTTTACAGCCGGATTTGCAACTTTACAGGCGGGAGCCGATCCACTCGGCAACACCTGCCAACGCACCCGGCAGACCGCTTGGATCGGTACCGCCGGCTTGCGCCATATCGGGGCGTCCGCCGCCTTTGCCGCCCACTTGTTGTGCAACGAAGTTGACCAGTTCACCGGCCTTGACCTTCGAGGTGGTGTCGGCGGTGACGCCGGCAATCAGACTGACTTTGCCGTCGTTGACCGAAGCCAGCACGATGGCGGCCGTCTTCAGCTTGTCCTTCAGCTTGTCCATGGTCTCGCGCAGGCCGGTCACATCGGCGCCGTCCAGCGTTGCCGCCAGCACCTTGATGCCGTTGACGTCGACCGCTTGCGCAGCCAGCTCGTCGCCCTGGCCGGCAGCCAGTTTGGACTTCAGCGCCGCCAGTTCTTTCTCCAGCGATTTGACCTGGTCCTGCACGGCGCCGATCTTGACGATCAGCTCGTCCGGATTCGATTTGAGCGCCGAGGCCGCTTCGTTCAGCTTGCGGGCCATACCCTGCACCAGCGCCAGCGCGCCTTCGCCGGTCACGGCTTCCACGCGACGGATGCCGGCAGCAACGCCGCCTTCCGCGATGATCTTGAACAGGCCGATATCGCCGGTGCGCTGCACGTGCACGCCACCGCACAGCTCTTTCGAGGTGCCGATGTCCAGCACGCGCACTTCGTCGCCGTACTTCTCGCCGAACAGCGCCATGGCGCCGTGCTTGACCGCGTCGTCGAACGACATGTGCTGCGCCTTGGTGGCGTGGTTTTCCAGGATCTCTTTGTTGACCTTGGCTTCCACTTCAGCGATCTGCTCGGCCGTCAGCGGCGCGTTGTGGCTGAAGTCGAAACGGGTTTTATCCGGATCGACCAGCGAACCTTTTTGCGCCACATGGCCGCCCAGCACTTCGCGCAGGGCTTTGTGCATCAGGTGGGTCGCCGAGTGGTTACGGATGGTGCGGCCACGCTTGTGCAGGTCCACCTGCGCGGCGACGATCTCGCCCACTTTCAGCGAACCCTGGGTCAGCACGCCGTGCTGGCCGAACACGTCGGCCTGAATCTTCAACGTGTCTTCCACGGTGAACAGACCGCCAGCGGCTTTGATTTCGCCCTGGTCGCCAACCTGGCCGCCGGATTCGGCGTAGAACGGCGTGGTGTCCAGCACCACGATGCCCTGCTCGCCTGCTTTAAGTTCCTGCACCGATGCGCCGTTGGCGTACAGCGCGATCACTTTCGCCTCCACGCTCAGGTCATCGTAACCGATGAACTTGGTTTTTTCGCCGCTGTATTCAACGTTGGCGGCCATCTTGAACTTGCCGGCGGCGCGCGCGGTTTTCTTCTGCTGCTCCATCGCGGCGTTGAAGCCGTCTTCATCCAGCGTGATATTGCGTTCGCGGCAGATGTCGGCGGTCAAATCCAGCGGGAAACCATAGGTGTCGTACAGCGTGAAGGCGGTTGCGCCGTCCAGCTTGCTTGGATCCTTGGCCAGCTGCGCTTCCAGGATCTTCATGCCGTTTTCCAGCGTTTCGCCGAAGCGCTCTTCTTCCGCCTTCAGCGTGGCGGCGACGCGCGCCTTGGCTTCTTTCAGCTCCGGATAGGCGGTGCCCATCTCGATGTCCAGGTCTTCCACCAGCTTGTAGAAGAATGGCTTGGTCTGGCCCAGCTTGTGGCCGTGACGCAGCGCGCGGCGGATGATGCGGCGCAGGACGTAGCCGTGGCCTTCGGCGCCAGGAATGATGCCGTCGACGATCAGGAACGAGGCGGCGCGGATGTGGTCGGCGATCACGCGCAGCGATTTCGATTCCAGGTCGGTGGCGCCGGTTTCGCGCGCGGCGGCCTTGATCAGGTTCTGGAACAGGTCGATCTCGTAGTTCGAGTGCACGTGTTGCAGCACGGCGGCCAGGCGCTCCATGCCCATGCCGGTGTCCACGCATGGCTTCGGCAGCTTGTGCATCACGCCCGCTTCGTCGCGGTTGAACTGCATGAACACCAGGTTCCAGATTTCGATGAAGCGGTCGCCGTCTTCCTCGGCCGAGCCCGGAGGACCGCCCCAGATGTCGGCGCCGTGGTCGTAGAAGATCTCGGTGCACGGACCGCATGGGCCGACGTCGGCCATCTGCCAGAAGTTGTCCGACGCGTAGCGCGAGCCCTTGTTGTCGCCGATACGGATGATGCGCTCTTTCGGCACACCGATTTCATTGGCCCAGATGTCGTAGGCTTCGTCATCTTCAAAGTAGACGGTGACGGTCAGCTTGTCGGCCGGCAGCAGGTAGACCTTGGTCAGCAGTTCCCACGCGAAGTTGATGGCGTCGCGCTTGAAGTAGTCGCCGAAGCTGAAATTGCCCAGCATTTCGAAGAAGGTGTGGTGACGCGCGGTGTAGCCGACGTTTTCCAGATCGTTGTGCTTGCCGCCGGCGCGTACGCAGCGCTGCACGCTGGTGGCGCGCGAGTACGGGCGGCTGTCCAGGCCCAGGAACACGTCCTTGAACTGCACCATACCGGAATTGGTCAACAGCATGGTTGGGTCATTGCCTGGCACCAGCGGGCTGGACCGGACAATGGTATGACCCTTAGATTCGAAAAATTTGAGGAACTTCTCGCGGATTTCAGATGATTTCATGTCGTTATGAGGTAAATAGCTGGCTGGTGCAAAAGAACGATTATGCCACAGCCAGCCCGTACTTCCCCCAACTAACGCGTCGCCAGCCTGACTACCTGCTCGGTGATTTCGCCGCTGGCGAGGTTGCGTTGCGGCACGGCCATCAGCACCTCGCCGCCGGCATCGTCGTTCTGATCGAAGTCGATCCGCACCTGCAGCTTGCGGTCCAGCGCCACAAAGGTGTTGGGCCGGATGGCCACCATGCGGTGCGGCCCCAGCTCGTCGATTTCACCGTACACCGCCGTGCCGCCGCCGCGCAGGTGCAGCGTCTGGCCGTTGTCAAGCGTATAAGACCCGCGGAATTGGCGCATTTGCCAGTCCTCCATGCGATAGCGGTGGTCCGGCAGATCGATGCTCAGGCGCGGCGCCGGGACGGTGACGCTCTCATCGCTCTGCTGCGCTTGCGCGCTCATGCTGGCGCACAGCGCCAAACCCAACAGCCATTGAATTTTCATTTCCCCACTCCCTGTCTTGTTGACTTCTCTTGTTGATGTGACACCGCCAGCCGGCAGCGTGTCACAAGTCTAGGCAGCGATAGCGGCAGATACATCACTCGAACGACTGAGCACACAACGATGCGGCCGGCACGCCATGCAGCATCGACACCAGTTCACCCTGGCGGCGCGTACCGGTCTTGCGGAACAGCTTCTGCAGATGGGTCTTGACGGTGTGCAGGCTGATGTCGAGCGCGGCCGCGATGTCTTCCAGCGCTTCGCCGTGCGCCAGCGCCTGCGCCACGCCGGCCTCGGCCGGTGTGAGGTCGAACAGCTGCATCAACAGCTGGCGCGGCAGGCGGTGCGCCTCGGGGTCGCCGGCCATCACAATCGCGCAGGCCGGCAGCGCGGCCAGCTCTTCGGGCGGCAGAAACGGCACCACCGTCAGCAGCAGCGGCTGGCGATTGCGACGCGGTAAACTGAGGGCATGCAGATGCGCTGTATCGTGTGGCGAAGCGAGTACGGCGGCGACCAGCTGCGCCAGCGACTTGTCGCCGCAGACGGCGTCCTGCAACAGCTTGTCGCCGTGCAGGCGCAAGGCCGTATCACGTTCCAGCAGCGCGCCGGCGGCGGCGTTGGCGTGCAACAGGCGCAACTCCGCATCGACCAGGAACACCGCAATGTCCATGTGATTCAAGGCGGCGTCCAGATACGTGGCAACCGCATAGGACGTTAGCGCAAGCTGCATGTCCTCCCCTTCGACATTCTGAAATCAGCATAGAGCCGATCGCCGGAATGTCTACCCGGATTGTCACGCGAATGGAAAATAATCCTGTTGGAGCCTCAGGCGAAACTGGGGCCGATCAGGTCGATGCGGTCGGTGCAGAAGCCGTCCACGCCCCAGGCCAGGATTTCGCGCGCCCGTTCGGGATCGTTGACGGTGTAGCAGAACAACCCGTAGCCGGCGGCCTTGATCTGCGCCGCCAGCTCGGTCGTCAGGTGCTTGTGGTTGGTGTGGATGGCCACCACGCCTAACGCCTGCGCCTGCTGCTGCCAGTCGGCGGGGATGGTGTCCAGCAGGTAGCCGCGCGGCAGTTCGGGGGCGCTGTCGCGGGCGGCGGCCAGGGCGTCGTAGCTGAACGACGACAGCAAGGGATAGCCGGCCGAATCGCCGGTGACCAGTTCGGCGGCGTAGCTGTCGCGTGTGACCTTGGCCACCCAGGCGCCGGTGGCCGCCTCGAAACCGTCGGCCGGTTTGATTTCCACATTCATCCAGATGCGCTGCGCCTTGCAGAAGTCAATGAACTGGGTGTAGAACGGTATCGGCTCGTCGCGGAATTCAGCGCCAAACCAGCTGCCGGCATCCATATTGGACAGGTCGACGGCGTCGGTGCCGGCCACGCTGCCCTGCCCGGCCACGGTGCGGCCAAACTCCGGATCGTGCACCACCATGCCGATACCGTCGCGCGACAGCATCACGTCAAACTCGACGGCGTGGAAGCCGCGCGCCAGGCCGGCGCGCAAGCCGGCTACGGTGTTTTCCGGCGCCAGCGTGCCGCCGCCGCGATGGGCAACAATTTTGGGATAGGGCCACATGGTTGCGCCTTTGATGATGATGAGGATGGCAAAGTTATCACAAATTATCATGCTGCTGCTAGCGGCAGCGGCCTGCCGGGCCGCCGAACCGACGCAGGAGGAGATCATGGCCCGCGCCGCCGCCATCTATGCCGGCCGGCTGGCAGAGCACGCCATTGACCTCGACGCCGATTTCACCGCCCGGGTGCGTCGCATCGCCGGCGGGCTGATCGCGCAGGCGCAGCGCGACTATCCCGACACCGCGCAATGGGCCTGGGAAGTCCACACCACCGCCACCGCCGAACAGAACGCCGACTGCATGGCCGGCGGCAAAATTCTGGTCAGCCAGGCCTATGTCGAGCGCCTCGGCCTGAGCGACGCTGAACTGGCCATGCTGCTGGCGCATGAAATCGAGCACGCCGCGCTGTATCATAATTTGCTGGAATACCAGGCGGCGCTGCGGCTGGCGCCGGTCTGGTCGACGCGACCGTTCGCCGAACTGGAATACGCCGTGGACAACGACCGCAAGCTGATGGCGCTGCTGGCCGACACCAACTACGCGCAGGAGCAGGAAGCCGACCGCGAAGGGCTGCTGCTGGCCTGGCGCGCCGGCTGGCCGGCGGCGCAGCTGAGCGGCTATTTCCGCAAGATGATGCGCGCCAGCGAGTCGCCCCGCTTCGGCCGCAGCGATTACCCTTCGCCGTCCCAGCGCTGGCGGGCCGCGCAGGCGGTGGCCGCCGGCTTGCAAAAAAACCACGTGCAGCCGAACGACTGAGCCACTACACTAGCGGCCTGATTGTTCGTACTCATAAGGTGAAACACATCATGACAGCTCCAAAAGCGCTAGGCCATATTCGCGTGCTCGACCTGAGCCGCGTGCTGGCGGGACCGTGGTGCTCGCAAAATCTGGCCGATCTCGGTGCAGATGTGATCAAGATCGAACGTCCCGGCAACGGCGACGACACCCGTGCCTGGGGTCCGCCTTACGCGCGCGACGCCGACGGCAACAACACCACCGAAGCTGCATATTATTTGTCCGCCAATCGCGGCAAGCGCTCGGTGACGGTGGACATCGCCAGCGCCGACGGCCAGCAATTGCTGCGCGAACTGGTCCGCCAGTCTGATGTGGTGCTGGAGAACTACAAGGTCGGCCAGCTGAAACGCTACGGCCTCGACTACGATTCGCTGAAAGCCATCAAGCCCGACCTGGTCTACTGCTCGGTGACCGGCTTCGGTCAGGATGGTCCGTACGCGCACCGCGCCGGCTACGACTTCCTGATCCAGGGCATGGGCGGCCTGATGTCGGTGACCGGCGAGCGCGACGACCTGCCCGGCGGCGGCCCGCAGAAAGCCGGCGTGGCGCTGACCGACCTGATGACCGGCATGTACGCCACCATCGCCATCCTGGCGGCGCTGACGCACCGCGACCGCACCGGCGAAGGCCAGTACATCGACATGGCGCTGCTGGACGTGCAGGTGGCGATGCTGGCCAATGCCGGCAGCAATTATCTGAACAGCGGCAAGCCGCCCAAGCGCTGGGGCAATGCGCATCCGAACATCGTGCCGTACCAGACGTTCCAGTGTGCGGACGGCTACATCATCGTCGCCACCGGCAATGACGGGCAGTACCAGAAGTTTGTCGAGGCCGGCGGCCGCGGCGACCTGGCGTTCCACGAGCGCTACGCCACCAATCCGCTGCGCGTGCAGCACCGCGACGAACTGGTGCCGCTGCTGGCCGAGATGGTGTTGCAGCAGCCGCGCGATTTCTGGATCGCTACGCTGGAAGCGGTCGGCGTGCCATGCGGCCCGATCAACGACCTGGACGACGTCTACCGCAATCCGCAAGTGGCAGCACGCGGCATCGTGATGGAAGTACCGCATCCGACCGCCGGCACCACCAGGCTGGTGCGCAGCCCGATGCGCCTGTCGGTCACGCCGGCCGACAACGCCGTCGCCCCGCCACTGCTGGGCCAGCACACCGACAGCGTCCTGCGCGACCTGCTGGGCCGCAGCGACGACGACATCGCCACCCTGCGCGCGAAGGGCGTGCTGTAGCTCACCGCTAGCGGCGCAATCGCTCACGCTCCTGATCCGCGCGATTTTTTACACTTTTTCTATGGTCCATGATTTATCAGGCCCCGTACTGGCGGCCTGCTCCCTTCAGACACTCATGTCACGCTTAAGTTCCTGAATCTGGCTGTGCATGTGACTGACCGCGCCTTTCATCTGGCCGGACAAGGTCGGGATGTAGTTACAGATGCGTTTGGCGCGCTCGGCCAGCAGGTCGAGGTCGCGCACCAGCTTGCGCACGCGGGCTTCTTCCGCCGCCTGCAAGATCTCGCGCGCGTCGTCGACGTGCTTGTCCATCAACTCCAGGCAATTGCGCAACTCGCGCGGCAAGCCAGGTTCCGCCGAAGCAGCCTGCGCCGCCAGCCGGACCGCGCGCTCAACAAAATAAAACCGGTGCTGGATATCGTTCGGATGCAGCATGATGGTCTCCTGTAATATGGCGGGCACAAAGCTGCCCGTGCGGATGAGACCAACACCGCCCCCGGCAGTTGCGCCGATCAGCCCGGACACTGACGCAGATCAGCCCGCAATCAAATAAACCTGTCGCCACGCCCCAGCCAGCCGTACTTCATGCGGCCACATCCTTCTGCTAATATCAGGCAACCCGTCCTCACCTGAATGCCCCGACATGGAACTACCTCCGCAGCCCGCTTCCACCCGCGCCCCCAAGCGCGAGCGGACACAGCAGGGAAGACTGGCTAGCAAATCGCAAGGTAGTGCGTTCGACCAGATGTTCGGCGACAGTCCTTATTTTGCCTTTGTCATCAGCGAAGCCGGCCGCCTGCTGGCGTGCAACGCCCACATGCACTCACTGCTTGGCCCGTTTGCGGACGACGTCCCGGCCGCGCAGCTGTACGCCGGCTGGGTACTGCCGATGCTGCAAAGCGAAGCACTGCCCACCGCCCGCATGCGCGGCCACTGGCGCGGCGAAGTCGAGCTGGTGGGCCACGACGGCAGCAGCCATCCGGTCACCCAGACCATCGAATGGCGTGCGAATGCGCAGCCGCCCTCCTACCTGTGCCTGGCTTATCCGCTCGACGATTACGACGTCTACGAATCGCGGCTGCGCTTCAAATACCTGTTCGAAGCCCATCCCCAACCGATGTGGGTGTACGACCTGGAAACGCTGCGCTTCATGGTGGTGAACGCTGCCGCTGTAGCCCAGTACGGCTACACGGAAGCGGAATTCCTGCACATGACGATCCGCGACATCCGCCCGCCGCAGGAGGTGGAACGGCTGGAGCAGAACCTGGCGGCGACGCCGCGCAAAGGCGCCGACCAGTCCGGCGCGTGGACCCACGTGCGGCGCGACGGCAGCCGGCTTAAGGTGGACATTTCCTCGCACGCGGTCACGCTGGCCGGCCGGCCGTGCCGCCTGGTGTTCGCGCACGACATCACCGAACGCCTGCGGCTGCAAGCCGAACTGCAACTGCGCGGCCGCGCGCTGGAGGCCAGCGTCAACGCCGTCGTCATCACCCAGCATACGGCCGATGGCGACCGCGTTGAATACGCCAACCCGGCCTTCTCCCAGCTGCTGGGCCATGCGCCGGAGAACGTGCTGGGCCAGCAACTGGAAACGCTGCTGGGCCTGCAAGCGAACGACGATCATCAGCAGGCAGTACACGCCGCCATGCTGTCACACCAGGAAGTGACGCTGCTGCTGCACATCCGCCACCGCGACGGTGCGCAACTGTGGACCCAGATGCACGTGGCGCCGGTGCCGGCGACCGACGACGCCATCGGCCGCCACGTGTGCGTACTGACCGACATGACCGCCATCCTCGATTATCAGGCGCAGCTGGAACACCAGGCCAACCACGACGCGCTGACCGGCCTGCCCAACCGCGTCCTGCTCAGCGACCGCATGGCGCAGGCGATCACCTTCTCGCAACGCTTTGGCCACAGCCTGTGGCTGGTCGCCATCGATCTCGACAACTTCAAGCTAACTAACGATCACCTCGGCCATCAGGCCGGCGACGAACTGCTGCGCGCGGTCGCCGACCGCCTGTGCGCCTGCGTCAACGAGGGCGATACCGTGGCGCGCCTCGGCGGCGATGAATTCCTGCTGCTGCTACCGGTGGCCAACCAGCGGCCGATGGCCAGCCTGCTGCAATTGGTGCAGCAAGCGGTGGCGGCGCCGTTGACCCTGGCGCAGCAAACGGTCGCCGTCACCTGCAGTATCGGCGTCAGCGTTTTCCCGGCCGATGGCGCCGAGCCGGAGCAGTTGCTCAAGCACGCCGACATCGCCATGTACCGCGCCAAGGAAGCCGGCCGCAACCAGGTGCAGTTCTACGAAGCGGCCATGCATGCGCGCGTCGCCGAACGGGCCCTGATCGAAGCCGAACTGCGTCACGCGCTGGCGCGCGAGGAACTGAGCCTGGTCTATCAGCCCAAGCTGGATCTGCGCAGCGGCGCGGTGACCGGCATGGAGGCGCTGCTGCGCTGGCAGCATCCGACGCTGGGGTCGGTGTCGCCGGCCCGTTTCATCGGCGTGGCGGAAGAAACTGGCATGATCGTCGCGATTGGCCGCTGGGTATTGCGCATGGCCTGCACCCAGGCGATGGCATGGCAGCAGGCTGGCCTGCCAGCGCTGCGGGTGGCGGTCAACCTGTCGGCACGACAGTTCCGCGATCAGGCGCTGCTGGAGGAAGTGCGCGCCGCGCTCGACGACAGCGGCCTCGCACCGCAATACCTGGAGCTGGAGCTGACCGAAAGCCTGATGATGCACAACGTCGACGAGGCGGTGGCGGCGATTGAAAACCTCAAGCAGCTCGGTATCGCCCTGTCGATCGACGACTTCGGCACCGGCTATTCCAGCCTGGCCTACCTGAAGCAGTTCCCGGTCGACTACCTGAAAATCGACCAGTCCTTCACGCGCGACATGCTGGATGAGCCAAGAGTGGCCGCCATCGTGCGCTCGGTGATTGCGCTCGGCCATAGCCTGGGCTTCAAAGTGATTGCCGAAGGCGTGGAAACCGCGCCGCAGCTGGACTACCTGCGCAGCAACGACTGCGACGAGATCCAGGGCTACTACTTCAGCCGCCCGCTGATGCCGGACGCCTTCGCCGCCTTGCTGCGTTCGTCCTAGCGGCCAAGGCCAGCGTCAGCGCTCGGCCTGTACCAACGGCGCCAGCGTGCGCAAGCGCAGCGCGACCACCAGCGCCAGCAGCAGCGAGCAGGACAGCACCGCCACCACGCCCGGCCACGCGGCGCGGCCCCACATGATGCCGGTAGCCGAACCCACCACGCTGGAGCCGAGATAGTAAAAGAACAGGTACAGCGCCGACGCCAGCGCCTTGTTGCTGGTAGCGCGCCGTCCTACCCAGCTGCTGGCCACCGAGTGCGTGGCGAAGAAGCCGAAGGTGAACACCGCCACGCCCGCCAGAATCAGCGGCAGCCAGTTGGACAAGGTCAGCAGCAAACCGCTGAACATGATCACGGCCATCATCCACAATACATTGCGGCGGCCGTAACGGTCGGCCAGGCGACCGGCCCACACCGAGCTGTAAATCCCCAGCAGATAGAAGAACGACACCGCCCCCACCACACTCTGGCTCAGCGAAAACGGCCCGCCCAGCAGCCGGTAGGCGATGTAGTTATACAGGCTGACAAACGCCCCCATCAGCAGGAACGCCAGCGCGAACAGCCACGGCAATCCCTGATCCGACAGGTGCTGTTTGAAACCAGCCGGCAGCGCGCGCCAACCGCCGCTGGACGGCGTGAAATGGCGCGACGGCGGCAGGCTGCGCCAGAATTCAAACGCCGCGTAAATACCAGCCACGCCGACCGCCGCCAGCGCCAGCCGCCACGAGAAATGGTCGCTCAGCACCGAAGTGATCACTCGCCCCGCCATGCCGCCAAAAGCGCTGCCGCTGATGTACAAGCCCATCGACAGCCCCAGCGAAGTCGGTTCGATTTCCTCGCCCAGGTAAGCCATGGCGATGGCCGGCATGCCGCCCAGCACCACGCCGAGCAAGGCGCGCATTACCAGCAGTTGCGGATAGTTGTGGGCGAACGCGCACAGCAGCGTCATCACGGCGGCCACCGCCATCGCGGCCACCATCAGCGGCTTGCGGCCGAGGCGTTCCGAAATGGCGCTCGAGGCCAGCAGCGACACCGCCAGTGCGCCGGTGGACACCGACAGCACCATGCTGCTCTGGGCCGCCGTCAGCGCAAATTCATGCGACAGCAGGGGCATCAGCGGCTGCACGCAGTACAGAAGTGCAAACGTAGCGAAGCCGCCGAAGAACATGGCGCGGTTGCTGCGTTTGAATTCGGGACTGCCGAGGGCAATACGGGGCATGGTGGCGGATAACATGATGATCCTGCGAGGGTCGATGACTTCATCTTAGGATTGCGTCACTAAGCTGTCCAATATATATTTGAGGCGTTAGCTATACTTTAAAAAGATAATGGAACTCCGTCACCTGCGTTACTTCGTTGCCGTTGCCGAAGAACTAAGCTTCACCCGGGCCGCCGAGCGGCTGCATATCGGCCAGCCGCCGTTGAGCCACCAGATCCAGATGCTGGAAGCCGAAGTGGGTGCCCAGTTACTGGAACGCAGCAAGCGCTGGGTGCGTCTGACCGAGGCCGGCAAGCTGTTCCTGGAAGATGCGCGCCGCGTGCTGGCCCTGTCCGAGCAAGCGATGCAGACCGCGCGCCGGGCCGAGCGCGGCGAGGCCGGCGAGTTGCGGGTTGGCTTCACCTTCTCCACCCCGCTGACGCCGCTGTTTGCGGCGGTGATCAACCGCTACCGCCAGCGCTATCCGGGCGTGCAGCTGACCTTACAGGAGATGTCGACCATCGGCCAGATCGAGGCGCTGGCTGCGCGCGAACTGGACCTGGGCCTGGTGCGGCCGCCGGAACTGACGCTGCCGGAATCGGTGGAACTGACCATCCTGCGCCGCGATCCGCTGGTGATGGTGCTGCCGGTCGGCCATCCGCTGGCGCAGAAGCAGAGCATTGCCGTCAGTGATTTGAAGGGAGAGCCGCTGGTGATGTATCCGGAAAGCGCCGGCACCGGGATTCATCCGCAGATCAACCGGCTGTGCCGCGAGGCCGGCTTCAAGCCGACCATTGCGATGGAGGCCGGCGAGGCCTCCACCATCATCGGTCTGGTGGCGGCCGGCTGCGGCGTGTCGGTGCTGCCAAGTTCGTTCGACATCATCCGCATGAACGAGGTGTGCTACCGGCCGATGGCGGACGCCGAGGCCACCACGGCGCTATATCTGGCCAAAAGAAAGGATGCGATCTCGCCGCTGGTGGCGGCGTTTGTGGAGGTGGCCGCCGAAGCCAGCCGTCATTCCCGCGCAGGCGGGAATCCATAGAACGCATGCTCAGCATGGATTCCGGCGTTCGCCGGAACCACGAGCCTACGAGTAGTCCGCGTCCAGCTCGGAGCCGGCGTAGTTTTCCAGTTCGGCGAACAGCGTTTTCATCGCCGTGCGGCCCTTGATGTTTTGCAGTACGGTGCAGCTCTGGCGATAGCTGTCGATGCGCTCCAGCAGCACCGGATGATGCTGCACCGGCACCTTGGCCACCAGCTCGGCCCAGCCGGCCTCGTAGTCCGGCTTGTTCTTGCGCACCGATTTGACGAAGCGCTCGAACTCCTTCTGCCCCGTGCGCGCCACCACCCGGCCGCCGCCCTCGACCGCAAAGATGATCGCCAGCGCAATCACGCCTTCCGCGTTGAGGTCGGCATCACTGACCGGGCCTTCGGTGTTGTGACGGCGCAGCCAGCCGGCCAGCCGCACCACCGCCTGCACTTCCTTGCGCTGCTTGAACTGCACCGCGTAGCGCGCGCTGCCGTTCCAGTTCTGGTTGGGATCGGCCTGGCAGATGTCGACGAACTTGTCGCGCAGGCGCCGCGCGGCATACACCGGATCGGTATCGTACTCGCCGACCAGCGCGTCTTCCGGCAGCGTCGCCAGTTCCTTGACCATGCGGAAGCCGACCTGGAACGCATACTCGGCGCCCTCCTCGATCAGCAGCCCCAGCGCGGCCTCGTCGTCATCGTCGGGGAGTTCGTGGTCCAGCCCCAGCGACACGCAGCCCACCGTCAGCTGCATGGCCTTCTGGATGCCGTCGGCGGTGCGGTCGTTGGTGAACTTCTCGGCCACCATGGCGGTGATGCCGGTCAGTTCATCGGCCAGTGCGTAGGCGGCCTCATCGTCCGGTTCGACCGCGAATTGCTTGATCGCGCGCGTCAGGCGCGGCAGGTTTTCTCTTACGATTGCTGGCAGCATCGATCAACCACCGATCACGAGAAAATGTTGGTGCCGACCGAACGGCGCGACGCCTTGGCGACACGCGTGGACGGCACTTGCTTGCGCAAGCGGTACAGCAATTCCTTGGTCGAGCGCTGCAGGATGGTCGGCTCGGCGTCCGGATCATCGTCATATTCGGCGTCGGCCAGGTCGGCGCTGTGGCGGAATTCCGGGAACAGCTCGAACAGCGCGCGGTCCCAACCGTCTTCCGACGCCTGCGCCAGCGCAATCGCCAGCGGCACCACGTCGTTGTCGGAGGTGGTCTGGCCGGTCAGGTACGGGCCCTTGGAGATGATCTCTCCGGCCACTTCCAGGATTTCCTTCGGCGCCATCGAGAACAGGATGGCGAACGCGGTCGAACCATGGTCGGTGGCCGACGCGGCCGCCAGCAGCTCGTTGCGGCGCTCTTCGTCGTCGGTGGAAAACACCACGCCGTGGATGTGGGTGAACAGCGCCTCGGCGATGCGCTCCGGATCGTCCTCGATCTGGTCGTCCGGCCAGGTGGCGGCGATGAAGGCCAGGCTGTCGGCCCACGCCTTCGGCGGCACCAGCAAGGTCGCCAGCGACATCTTGCCGCCGTCAAAGCCGGCCATGTGCAGCGCCGTCACTTGCGGCGGAATGTTGTTGAGCACTTCCACCACCGCCAGGTCGCCGAACTGGTCGGCGGCGTCGGCAAAAGCTTGTTCGGCGTGGCTCAGCGAGCCGGCCAGCACCAGTTCCGTCACTTGCTTGCTC
Organism: Duganella dendranthematis; assembly: GCF_012849375.1. Lineage (NCBI taxonomy): Bacteria > Pseudomonadati > Pseudomonadota > Betaproteobacteria > Burkholderiales > Oxalobacteraceae > Duganella > Duganella dendranthematis. The sequence continues at coordinate 4,058,760 of NZ_CP051684.1, read as the reverse complement.
AGGGCAGGCAGATTCGAATTATCGGACATGCTTATTCTCCATCCCGGTCGAACATTTGCGCGAAGTCGTCGGAAGCGGCGTCTTCGTCGTCGATATCGTCGCCATCGTCATTGGCCGACAGCTGGTCCAGCGATTGATCGTCATCGTCCCACTTGCGCGGATTTTTATGCAGGAAGGCGGTGATGATGGCCTGGCGCGCCAGGTCCGGCATGCTTTCGGCAATCGCCGCGTACATCTTGGCCGCCTCTTCGCCCTTGCACTCAGCCATGGCGAACACGCGGGCGGCGTCGCCGAACTCGTAGTCTTCGGCCTCGGCCAGCAGGCCTTTCGGATTGCTGAACTCGATGTGATCGACCAGCGCGAACGCCAGCATGTTCACATCTTCAATGCCGCCGCCCTGGGCGTACTCGCCCACCAGCGCGTCCACCATGCGCTGGTAGTTCTTGCGGTCCGGCGGATCGCCCAGGATGCCTTCGATCTGGCCTTCCAGCTCACGCGATTGATAGGCGAACTCAGGGTGTACTTTTCTCATTGCTTGCTTTCTTGCTAAATAGGTAATTACGCGACGGGCAGCGTGGTGCCCTGCAGCGCGAACAGCGAACGCCACAGCTGATAGGCTTCGGCTTCGGCGTCGATGATGATGCGGTGGTTCAGGCTCTGGTTGTATTCCTCACGCTTGGCCGGGTCCGACAGGATCTCGTACGCCTTGGTGACAGCCTTGAAGCGCGCATCCGCGCCAGGTTCGGGATTGCGGTCCGGGTGGAAGCGCATGGCCAGGGAACGATAGACCTTTTTAATCTCATCTTCGCTGGCGTTCGGCGCGATACCCAGTGTGTTGTAGTAATTTTCCATTTGGAAACTCCGGGCCGTGATGCGGTGACAAACCCACCGCAAATTAATCGATCATTATACCGCGCCGCCATATCCCCACTGGCAATACGGTAAAATGCAGCAATATAGAACTTTTGCGTAATCCAAACTTCCAGATGAGCAACGACAAAAACAGCCCAGCGCCAGCACTACCCTCCAATTTCCTGCGTGCCATCGTCGAACACGACCTGGCCGCCGGCACCCACGACCGCGCCGGCCTGCCGAGCGTGATCACCCGCTTTCCGCCGGAGCCGAACGGCTACCTGCACATCGGTCACGCCAAGTCGATCTGCCTGAACTTCGGCCTGGCGCGCGATTACCATGGCCGCTGCAACCTGCGGTTCGACGACACCAACCCGGCCAAGGAAGAGCAGGAATACGTCGACACCATCATCGACAGCGTCAAATGGCTGGGCTTCGACTACGACTATCCCAAGGCCGACGGCTCGGTCGAACATCACCTGCACTACGCGTCGGATTACTTCGACCAGCTGTACGCCATGGCCGAATGGCTGATCGAGCAGGGTTACGCGTACGTCGATAGCCAGTCGGCTGACGATATGGCGGCCAATCGCGGCAATTTCAACACGCCGGGCACCAATTCGCCGTTCCGCGGCCGTCCGGCCGCCGAATCGCTGCAGATCTTCCGCGACATGAAAGCCGGCAAGTACGCCGACGGCGAGCACATTCTGCGTGCCAAGATCAGCGAAGATGCGATGGCCTCGCCGAACATGAATATGCGCGATCCGGCGATCTACCGCATCCGCCACGCGCACCACGTGCGCACCGGCGACGCCTGGTGCATCTACCCGATGTACGACTACACGCACCCGATTTCGGACGCGCTGGAGAACATCACCCATTCGATTTGCACGCTGGAATTCCAGGATCACCGCCCGTTCTACGACTGGCTGCTGGCGACGCTGTCGAAAGGCGGCTTCTTCACGCTGCCGGTGCCGAACCAGTACGAATTCTCGCGCCTGAACCTGACCTACGTGGTGACCTCCAAGCGCAAGCTGCGCCAGCTGGTGGAAGAGAAAATCGTCGACGGCTGGGACGACCCGCGCATGCCAACCATCGTCGGCCTGCGCCGCCGCGGCTACACGCCGGAAGCGCTGCACCTGTTCTGCGACCGCATCGGTGTCACCAAGGCCGACGGCTGGATCGACATGAGCACGCTGGAAGGCTGCGTGCGCGAAGACCTGGACCCGAAAGCGCCACGCGCCACCGCCGTGCTGCGTCCGCTGAAACTGATCATCGACAACTATCCTGAAGGCCAGAGCGAAGAGTGCACCTCGCCGGTCCACCCGCACCACCCGGAAATGGGCGTGCGCACCTTCCCGATCTCGCGCGAGCTGTGGATTGAAGAGGAAGACTTCATGGAAGTGCCGGTCAAGGGCTATTTCCGCTACTACCCGCCGATCGGCGACAATCCGGGCAGCCGCGTGCGCCTGCGCCATGGCTATGTGACCGAGTGCACCGGTTTCGACAAGGACGAGAACGGCAAGGTCATCGCCGTGCATGTCAAATACTTCGAGGATTCCAAGTCCGGCACGCCGGGTTCGGACACCTACAAGGTCAAGGGCAACATCCACTGGGTGTCGACCGCCGCCGCCGTGGAAGCCGAAGTGCGCCTGTACGACCGCCTGTTCACCGACGCCCAGCCTGACGCCGGCGGCAAGGACTTTATCTCGCTACTGAACCCGAACGCCAAGGAAGTGGTCACCGCCTACCTGGAACCGGGCATGGTGGCCGCGCAAGCCGACCAGCGCTACCAGTTCGAGCGTCACGGCTACTTCGTGGCCGACCGCGTCGACTCGCAGCCAGGCAAGCCGGTGTTCAACCGCATCGTCACGCTGAAGGACAGCTGGGTCGCCAAATAAGCCGCCTGCCCTTCGCTAAGACGGCGCCCGCGTGGCGCCGTTTTTTATTGACCCGGAAGTAACTAAACGTCAACGATCATAAGCTTTTTGCAAAATTGCTTGACGAGGTGAACTGTTGTTTTCTATAGTCAAAAGACTATGGCCTTCGCCCACAAACAGCTATTCCCCGCTTCCCGGCCGGTTTGGTGGGCGGGCGTGCTGTTGTCGCTCGGAATCGGCGGCTTGTTTTACCTGGCCGCGAATCGCACCATCGAGTACGACGCCGGCGAGCGTTTCCGGCATCAGGCGCAAAACGCCCAGTACAACATCAATTCTCGGCTGAACGCCTACACCGACGTCCTGCGCGGCACAGCCAGCTTCTTCCACGCCTCGGACAATGTCGACCACGCCAGCTTCCACCGCTATGTACAAGGCTTGAATATCGCCAGCCAGTTTCCAGCGCTGGACAACATCAACTACGCCCGTTACCTCACCGATGCCGGACGCGCCGCCTTTGAGGCGACCGCCACCGGCGACCAGACGCTTGGCTATCCGGCGCGGATCAGCATTGACCCGGCGCCGCAGCGCCCCGAATACTGGGTGCTGACGATGATCGAACCGCTGGCCGAGTTCCGCGAAAAGATCGGCCGCGACATCGGCTGGCGCAGCCCGGTGGCGCAGGCGCTGCGGCACGGCCGCGATTCCGGCGACCTGAGCGCGTCGGGCCTGCCGATCGACAGCATCCACCAGCCGCAAGGGGCCGGGCTGGCGCTGCGCCTGCCGGTCTACCGCAGCGGTGCGCCGCTGCAAACGGTGGAACAACGGCGTGCGGCCTACATCGGCTCGGTGGGCATCGGCTTCTCCGTGCCGCGCCTGGTGCAGGCGGCGCTGGAACAGATGCAAGTGCGCGACACCCGCCTGGTGCTGGTCGATGTCAGCGACGGCGTGGCGTCCCGTCCGCCGCCGCAGCTGTTCGACAGCAATCCGGCCGGCGCGGCGGCGCGCGTCAGCGACCTGTTCAACGTGGTGCTGCCGATCGATTTCCACCACCGCCACTGGAACGCGCATTTCAGCGCCCCCAAGGCCGCCTGGTACAGCCGCTTCGACACTTGGCTGCCGTGGCTGGCGATGCTGTGCGGCTTCACCGGTTCGCTGCTGTTCTACCTGCTGTTCCACACGCTGTCGTCGTCGCGCATGCGGGCCGTCAAGATGGCCAAGGAAATGACGCGCGAACTGCGTACCAGCCAGGCCCGGCTGCAACAGTCGCACCACAAGCTGCGCCGGCTGGCTGCGCACGCCGACCACATCAAGGAAGAAGAACGCAAGCGCATCGCCCGCGAAATCCACGACGACCTGGGCCAGAACCTGCTGGTGCTGCGCATCGACGTCGACCTGCTGACAACCCGCACGCGCCACCGCCATCCGCGCCTGCACACGCGCGCGCAGCGCATGCTGAGCCAGATCGACAGCAGCATCAAGAGCGTGCGCCACATCATCAACGATTTGCGTCCCACCGTGCTGGACCTGGGCCTGAACGCGGCGGTGGAATGGCAGATCGCCCAGTTCCGCACGCGCTCCGGCATGGTCTGCGAGTTGATCGACCATAATATCGAAATCCATATCGATGACCAGCGCGCCACCGCCTTCTTCCGCGTGCTGCAGGAATCGCTGAGCAACATCCTGCAACACGCCCACGCCAGCCTGGTGCGGGTCGAGCTGGTGCAGGCCGGCGGCATGCTGTGCATGACCATCAGCGACAATGGCATCGGCGTGCGCGACAGCAGCCGCAACAAGGTCGGCTCGTTCGGCCTGGTCGGCATCGAAGAACGCATCAGCCTGCTGGGCGGCACCTGCTCGATCAGCGGCACGCCCAACGGCGGCACCACGGTGGCGATTGCGGTGCCGGTCAGCGATGCCGCGCGCGTGGCGCCGCAAGCGCAGTCGCCAGCCTCGTCGCCGTCCTCCGCGCGCGACATGGCGCTGTGAGTTTCCTTTCAAATATTGATTAACCTCAAGGAACAGCTGTCTCCTGCGGGCAAAATTAAAGGCATTCCCAGCCTTTTCAACCCGCATCAATACAGCAAAGGAAATTCTGATGAATGCCCAAAGCACGCACGCTATTGCCGCCCTGGACCTGGAGCCGATCAAAGTCAAGCTGATGCACGAAGAGTCCGGTGAAGGCTGGACGCTGGAACGCGCCAACGCGGTCGAGTTCGAGTACCGCCGCTTTCTGTTCCTGATGAAAAAGTATCCGCACGAGCAGACCGCGCCGCTGGTCGATGTCGACACCTTCTGGCACTACCATATCCTGGACACGGTGAAATACCACGCCGATTGCGACGCCGTGTTCGGCCACTACCTGCACCACTTCCCCTACATCGGCCTGCGCGGCGAGGATGACGAGGCGGCCCACATCCGCGTCGGCCAGCGCATGAAGGAACTGTACGAGGATACGTTTGGCGAAGATTATGTGCGCGCCAGCGTCGCCGCATTTGCGCATTCGGGCGTGCTGGTGGAAGACATCGCCCACTCCGGCGTGCTGGCCGCCAACGTGGCGCACTCGGGGGTGCTGGCCGGCGATATTGCCCATTCCGGCGTACTGGCGGCCGACGTGGCGCACTCGGGCGTACTGGCCAGCGACATCGCGCATTCGGGCGTGCTCAACACCAGCGTGGTAGCCGCCGAGGCAGCTATTGTAGCGGCGCAACAGTCGAGCTTCTACAGCCTGCGTCCGCGCCTGTCGCAGCCGCTCTGATACACAAAAATCAGGCGACCTGCTGAAATAAGTGGCATACTGGGGCGTCTACAGATGATCGGAGTGCATCATGGCCGTCAATACCATCGCCCCAAGCAGCAACACCGCGATCCAGCAAGCCGTCCCTACCCGCCAGCCTGAACAGGTAAAACCGGTGGACCAGCCCGCCGAACGCGTGGCGCAGACACCACCACCGCCGCCGCCTCAGGCCGCCGTGGCGCCCACCGTCAACACCAGTGGCCAGCGCATCGGCACCACCATCAGCACTTCCGCCTGAAGCTGACCGGGCTAAAAAAAACGGCGCGTTACCTGAGGGTACGCGCCGTTTTCTTTTGGGTGTCCGTTATCAGGACGCCATCATTTCGCGCAGTTCGCGAATGCTGAAATCGCTAATCTCATGCATGCGGATCAGGATGGTCGCGCCGATCGGCAGCGTGTTGTGGCGGATTTTGGAAATGACCGGTGGGGCCACTTCCAGTGCGCGGGACAGAGCTGCATCGTTTTTCAGTTGCAGTTTCTCAATGATCGCGTCCAGCACGCGGTTCGGGTTGTAGGTCGGCGACGCCGTGATTTCTTTGAGGGACATAGTGATTTAAGTAAGTTCGCTGCCGTCTTTAGCAAAAAAACGACACATGGGTAAGAAAAATTTTTAGCTCAATTACCATTGAAGCACGAGAAACCACGAACATTTATGCCGCGTTTTAGTGCTTAACCGAGATAATACATGCTTTCGTTACAAAAGGGCTAACTCAACAAAGCTTTCTGTGAGATTTAGAGAGATTCTAACCCTATTTTGTGTGGTAGTGACGATTTATGTTGTAAAAAGAAGTATCAAACAATGTAAAGATCAGCTTGGACGGGCGACACCGGCGGCAAGGAAGCACCATTCAACTGCCATCAGCGTGGCCAGTTGGGCGATCGTGCCTGGGAAGAACAACGTGGAAGAGGAGGAATGCTCAGCATGGTGGACACTGCAATGCCAGCCGAGCTGGCGCCGGATTTCTTCCGGCACCGGAGGTGGGCAATGGCCAAAATCCCGCTGGCGCTGCAGCATGTAGGCGCGGACTTGCTCCTTGGTCGGCTGCAAAGTGGCTAACATGCGCGCACTCCTTCGTGGAAGATGGCTAACAATATCTTAACATGTGATGATTTATTTGATATGCATCAAACAAGCCATCTTATAATCTTGACACAAAAATGCCACAATAAAATTGCAACAGCTTAATTTTTATTGCTTCTTTACATATCTTTACACTCTGGCAGCGCCAGGGTTGCGGCTACCGTCGGGTAGCGCAGGCGCACGCCCAGTTCACGCTTGATGCGATCGTTGCGCAAGCGGCGCGACTCCGACATGAACGACAACAGCGCCGGCGACACCACTTTCTGCAACTCCGCGCGCGGCAAGCGCGGCGGGCGCGGCAGCCTGAACGCATCGGCCACCGCATCGAAATATTGCGCCATCTTCATGTCACTGTCATCCACCGCATGATAGGTACGGTTAGGTAGCGCACGATACAGCGCACGAACGATGATCGCGGCCAGGTCGTCGGCGTGGATGTGGTTGGTGTAGACGTCATCCGCCTCGATCAGCGCAGGCGTGCCCTGCTGCAAACGCTTGAGCGGCAGACGGTCGGCGCCATAAATGCCGGGCACCCGCAGCACCGACAGCGCGGTGCCGGTGCGCCGTGCCCAGCGCCGCAAGGTACGCTCGGCATCGACCCGGCGCAGCGCGCGGGCGTTGCGCGGCGCCACCGGCCGGCTTTCATCGAAGAGCGCACCGCCGCAGTCGCCATACACGCCGGTGGTACTGATATACACCACCCGGCCGCCGGCCGGCAGCACCGCCGTCAGGTTGCGGGTGCGGGTGTCGAGTACACCGTCGGCCGGCGGCGGCGCCAGATGCACCACCCACGGCGCCAGCCCGTCCAGCCGCCGCAAGGTCGCAGGCTGATCCAGGTCGACCACCAGCGGCACGGCGCCGGCCGCCCGCAGTTCGGCGCGGCGTGCCGCCTGGCTGGTGGTGGCAAACACGCGAAAATGGTGGGACAGCAAGGGCAGCAGGCGCATGCCGACATCGCCGCAACCGACAATCAGCAGGCGCGGGCGGTTAAAGTTGGAAGTTTTCATGCCGAGATTGTAAGGACATATGCCAGGCAGCGGTGAAACAGTTGACGTCCCCAGCCAGTCATCGCGGCCGCCAGCCGAACCCGCCGACTGAGGTAAAATAAGGGGTTTCCTGCCTATAGCCCAGCTCCCTATCGTATGACGTTTCACATCACTGTACAGCCCAGCGGTCACCAATTCAGCTGCGAAGAAGACGAAACCATCCTGAGCGCCGCCATGCGCGCCGGCGTCGGCCTGCCATATGGCTGCAAGAACGGCGCCTGCAGCTCCTGCAAGGGCAAGGTGCTGTCCGGCGACATCACCCACAAGCCGCACCAGGAACGGGCGTTGCCGAAGGACGAGGAAGCCAAAGGCATGTCGCTGTTCTGCTGCGCCCTGCCGCACAGCGACGTGGTGATCGAAGCGCGCGAAGTGGCCGGCAGTGACGACTATCCGATCCGCAAGATGCCGTCGCGCGTGGCGACGCTGGACAAAGTCGCGTCCGACGTAGTCGTCATGACGCTGCAGTTGCCGGCCAATGAAACGCTGAAATTCCGCGCCGGCCAGTACATCGAATTCATGCTGAAGGACGGCAAGCGGCGCAGCTACAGCCTGGCCTCGCCGCCGGAGCAAGGCCAGCCGTTGGCGCTGCACATCCGCCACCTGCCGGGCGGCCTGTTCACCGACCAGGTGTTCGGCACCATGAAAGAAAAAGACATCCTGCGCTTCGAAGGCCCGATGGGCACCTTCTTCGTGCGCGAGGACAGCGCCAAGCCGATGGTGCTGCTGGCCTCCGGCACCGGCTTCGCGCCGATCAAGGCCATCGTCGAACACCTGCGCGCCAAAGGCTCGACCCGCCAGATGACGCTGTACTGGGGCGGCCGCCGTCCGCAAGACCTGTACATGGACGCGCTGTGCCGCGAGTGGGCCATGAGCATGCCCAACTTTAAATACGTGCCAGTGCTGTCCAACCTGATGCCGGAAGACCACTGGGCCGGCCGCACCGGCTATGTGCACCAGGCGGTGATGGCCGACCTGCCGGACCTGTCCGGCCACCAGGTGTACGCCTGCGGTGCGCCGGTGATGGTGGAATCGGCCAAGACCGACTTTGTCGCACAGTGCGGCTTGCCGGAAGAAGAGTTCTACGCCGACGCCTTCACCTCCGAGGCCGACCTCAACAAGTAACAGCATCCAACCTCACAGGGCTTTCGGGATGCAGAGTCCCCAGGCTCTGCTCCTAGAAAGCCGCAATGTCAGACAGCACTTCCCGCAACGGTTTCAGCGTCCTGCGTCACCGCAACTTCACCCTCTACCTCTCTGCCCGCACGCTGGCCACGCTGGCGGTACAGATGCAAAACGTCGCCATCGGCTGGCAAGTCTATTCGATGACGCACAACCTGTTCGACCTCGGCCTGATCGGGCTGGCGCAGTTCCTGCCGTTCCTGCTGCTGATCCTGCTGGCCGGCCACGCGGCCGACCGCTACGATCGCCGCAACCTGATCGCGCTGGCGCTCGGCGCCCAGCTGCTGTGCGGACTGATGTTGCTGGCCTTCACCTACACCGGGCTGAGCGCCGTGTGGCCGGTGTTTGCGGTGCTGGTGGTGTATGGCAGCGCGCGCGCCTTCATGGGGCCGGCCACGCAGGCGATTCTGGTCAACCTGGTGCCGCAGGAAAGCTTCAGCAAGGCGGTGGCGCTGAGTTCGTCCAGCTTCCACGTCGCCGTCATCATGGGGCCGACCCTGGGCGGCCTGTTCTACCTGGCCGGGCCAAAAACGGTATATATGATTTCCTCCACGCTGCTGTTGCTGTCGGTGGTCATGATGTGCCTGGTGAAGTCGGTCAAGCAGGCCAGCGCCAGCGGTCCGGCCTCGTGGCACACGGTGCTGGAAGGCTTGCGCTTCGTGTGGAACAAGAAAATCGTGCTGGGCGCGATTTCGCTCGACCTGTTTGCCGTGCTGTTCGGCGGCGCCACCGCGCTGCTGCCGGCGCTGGCGCATGACGTGCTGCACATCGGCCCCAGCGGCCTCGGTGCGCTGCGCAGCGCGCCGGGCATTGGCGCGGCCTTGTGCTCGATCGTGCTGGCCTTCTTCCCGATCACGCGCCGGGTCGGCGCCTGGATGCTGGGCGGCGTGGCGGTGTTCGGCGCCGGCACGCTGGTGCTGGGATCGACCACCACCTTCATGGTGGCGCTGGTGGCGCTGTTCCTGATGGGCGCCGGCGACATGATTAGCGTCTACGTGCGCCACCTGCTGGTACAGTATGAAACGCCGGATGAAATCCGCGGCCGCGTCAGCGCCGTCAACTCGGTGTTCATCGGCGCTTCCAACGAGCTGGGCGAATTTGAATCCGGCATCACCGCCGGCTGGATGGGCCTGACGCGCGCGGTGCTGTTCGGCGGCGCCGCCACCCTCGGCGTCGTCGCTGCGTGGACCGTGCTGTTCCCGGTGCTGTCGCGCATGGACCGCTTCCCACACGAGGACAAGAAATGAGTTTGCGCATCCGCTGGCCCAGCCTGATCCACAGCCGCCCTCACCTGAGCCTGGCGATCGTCTGCGGCCTCATCGCCGCCCCCTTGCTGCCGGGCCACTGGCCGTGGCTGACGCGGGTGATGGCCTGCTGGGACATCCTGGTCTGGGTGTACATCGCCACCATGGGCTGGATGATGGCCAAGGCCGACCAGCACGACATCAAGCGCGCCGCCTGCCGCCAGGATGAAAAAGGCCCGGTGATCCTGGCCGTGCTGTCGCTGGCGGTGCTGGTCAGCCTGGCCGCCATCGTCCTGCAGCTGGCCACCACCAAGAACCTGCCCGACGAAGCGCTGGCCTTGCGCTACACGCTGGCGGTGCTGACGCTGGTCGGCTCGTGGTTCATGGTCGGCATCATGTTCTGTTCGCATTACGCCCACCTGTATTACATGGACAACAGCGACGACAAGGCGCTCGGCTTCCCGGACGACGACGTGGTGCCGAATTACTGGGAGTTCCTGTACTTCTCGTTCACCATCTGCGTGGCGGTGCAGACCTCGGACGTGACCGTGCGCACGCGCCAGTTGCGCAAAGTGGTGCTGGGCCAGTCGGTGCTGTGCTTCTTCTACAACCTGGCCGTTCTCGGCCTGTCGATCAACCTCGCCGCCTCACTGCTGAACGGTTAAACCAACTATGCGCAAAAGTCTGCTGATTCTGTTGTTCGGTCTCGCTGCCCAAAGCAGTTTCGCCGCCGGCCCCGCCTTCCCGGGCGGCCCCGGCCCGTATGCGGTGGGGCTGCGCATCGCGCAGCTCTACGATCGCGCGCGCGCCTATCCGGACAAGATCGATCTCGTCACCGGCCTGCCGACGTCCGGCGAGCGCGCGCGTCCGCTCCAGGCATTGATCTGGTATCCGGCCGAGAAACAAGGCGCCGCCATCCGCTACGAAGACTACCTGCGCACCGGCGCCACCGAGGAGCAGTTCAAGCGTCCGGAAGCCGAGGCAAGCGGCGCGGTCGCCAGCTACATGCAAGACAACTATCCGAACCTGGACGCCCAACAAAGCAAGGCCGCGCTGGCGCAGACCATGCTGGCCCGGCGCGATGCCCCCGCACTCGCCGGCAAGTTTCCGGTGGTGATCTACGCGCCGGGTTCGAGCGCCGCCGCCTACGATAACGCCGACCTGTGCGAATACCTCGCCAGCCAGGGCTACCTGGTGATTGCCAGCGCCAGCATCGGCATGCACACGCGCAGCATCAATCTCGACATCGACTCCGCCGAAGCGCAGGCGCGCGACATCTCCTTCCTGCTCGGCTACGCGGCGACCTTGCCGCAGGCCGACGACAGCCACGTGGCGGCCATCGGCTACAGTTTCGGCGGGCTGGCCAACGTGCTGGCCGCCGCCAGGGACGACCGCATCTCGGCGCTGGTGTCGCTGGACGGCTCGGTGCGCTACTTCCCGGCCATCGTGCAGCAGGCGGCTTATGCGACGCCCGAGCGGTTGGCGCTACCCATGTTGTACCTGGGCGGCAAGCCCTACACGGCGGAGCTGATGAACCGCGTCAAGCAAGTACCGACCTACAGCCTGATGAACCAGATGAAGTTCTCGGACCTGTACAACGTCACCATGTACACCATGACGCACGCCGCCTTCCAGTCGGAATCGCTGCGCCTGGGGCCGGAGCTGCGCTTTGACGAATACTCGCGCGAAGAAGCCACGCTGGCGCATGGCTGGATGGGCCGCTACGTGCTCGCCTTCCTGAATGCCTACCTGCGCAACGATGCCGCCGCGCTCGCATTCATGAACAACAAGCCGGCGGCCAACAATGTGCCCGCCCACCTGCTGGCGGTCGATGCGCACCACGCCGAAGGCGCGCCGCCGACCCTGGCCACCATGGCCGCCCGGTTCGCCAAACACGGCCACAAGGATTTGGCCGGCATCTACCGCGACATGCGTCAGCGCGACGCCGAATTCAAGCCGGACGAGCGCAGCCTGATTGCCTGGGGCGAAAAATTCCTCGACGTCAATCGCTACCCCGAAGCCATTGAAATTTACCAGTTGAGCACCAGCCTGTATCCCGACAGCGGCCGCGCCGTGTTTTATCTCGCCATGGCTTACGACCGGCATCACGACAACGCCCTGGCGATCGACGCCTATCAGCGCGTGCTGGGGTTCTGGCCCGACATGGCGGAAGCCAAACAAAGCATCGCGCGACTGAAGACGGCGGCGAAATAGCATCCAGATCAAGTGGACGTTAAGCAATTAACGCCCACTTAAGCCTGGAAGGAGTAAGATGGTTTCGTAGTCAAACAACAGGAGCAAGCTATGCAAATCCAAGTGAATACCGACAAAACCATCACTAATCACGCAGGTCTGGACGAACATGTTCAAACCGTCGTAGGCAATGCCCTCCACCGCTTCGGCGAACAAATTACCCGTGTCGAAGTCCACCTGAGCGACAACCTTGGCCAGAAATCCGCAGACGGCGACAACCGCTGCCTGATGGAAGCCCGCCTCACCGGTTTGCAGCCGATCGCGGTCAGCGACCACGCCGCCACCTTGCATCAGGCCATCAGCGGCGCCACCGAAAAACTGAAGCGCTCGATCGAAACCGCTGTGGGCAAGCTCAATGCCCATAAACGTCATGCCGATGGCACCGGCGCCGTCTCGGCCGCCGTAGTGGCCGAAGCCGAAGAAGAGTAATTGCTGCCGCGGGGCCGGCGCTTAAGCCAGCGCCAGCTCCCGCAAGTAGCGCAGTCCCTGCAGCGACCTGCTGCCATACCAGGACATCATTTCCCCATCCACCAGCAGCACCGGTTTGCCGATCTGGCGTTCCAGCATCTCCGCATGCGCTTCGGTGAAGCGGTACGGCTCGCTGGACAGCAGCACGCCATCGATTTGCGCAATCAACTCGCTCGACCAGCGGAACGCCGGATAGCGCTCCTCGCCCAGTTCCGGCACGCTCCAGCCGATTTCCTCCAGCATGCGGGCGATATAGGTATCGCGTGAGATCGTCATCCACGGGTCCTGCCACACGCAGTACAACATGGTTTGCGGCGGTCCTTTCGGCGCGGCCTGCAGCAGCGCGTATTCGGCCTCGAACGCGGCGCACCAGTCGGCGGCCTGCTGTTTGCGGCAAAACACGCCGCCCATCAGGCGCGCCAGCGCGACGTTGTCATACGGCCGCAGCGGATGGGTGACGATGATATTCGGCACGAATTCGGCCAGCGCATCGGCAGTCGGCTTTTCGTTTTCGTCAATATTGAGCACCACATGGGTCGGCGCCAGCGCGCGGATCTTGTCCAGGTTGACGTCCTTGGTGCCGCCGACCTTGGGAATCTGCTGCACCACGTCCCACGGATGGATGCAGAAACCGGTCCGCCCCACCACTTGCGCGGCCAGGTCCAGGTCGCACAGCAACTCGGTAATCGACGGCACCAGCGAGACGATGCGCGCATCCGGATCGGGCTGATGGGCGACTCCCAGCGCGTCAAGGTAGCTCATGTTGTTTCCAGTTGGTTGCAATGCCGTTATTGAACCACGCCTCTAACGTTTTCGGATATGATAATTCCAGAACTAATGATTGCCTTTTGGCATCCTGCGAGACATCCTTGAAACAAATCAGCACATTCGGCTCATCGAGCTATCGGATCAGCGACTTGCAGCTGCTGCGCAACTCCGACGACGACGCCGTCATCGCCAGACTGCTGGCCCATTGCCCCATCATGTCGCTGGATGCCGGCGAGGCGATTGCCGAGTCCAACCGCGCGCGCCTGTACATCCTGCTGCGCGGCGCATTGTCGGTGGCCAGCGACACGCGTTCCGGCATGGCCGACGGCACCATCAGCAAGATCCTGCCGGGCGAAAGCGTGGGCGAACAGTCGGTGCTGGATGAGGAAGCCAATCTGTCCACCACCACCGCGCTGGAGGAAAGCGAAGTGCTGGTGGTCGAGGCCGACATCGTCTGGCAACTGATCGATCAATCGAATGTGCTGGCGCGTAACCTGCTGCGGCTGCTGTCGTTCCGCATCCGCGCCGCCAACGCGCAGCTGCGCCGGCGCCAGAAGCTGGGCGAATTCTACCGCCAGCTGTCGATGATCGACGGCCTGACCGGCTTGTACAACCGCGCCTGGCTCAACGACCTGTTGCCGACCATGGTGGCCACCGCGCACGGCTCCAACGCGCCGCTGGCGCTGATCATGATCGACCTGGATCACTTCAAGAAATTCAATGACGCCCACGGCCACCTGGCCGGCGACGAAGCCTTGCGCGCGGCGGCCCAGGTGCTGAGCGGCGCGCTGCGGCCGACCGATTTCGCGGTGCGCTACGGCGGCGAAGAAATGATGGTGTTGTTGCCGGACACCAGCGACAAGGTGGCGGCGTCGGTGGCTGAGCGGCTGTGCGAGCGCATGCGGCAAGCCAAGGTGTTCACCGACATGCGCCTGCCGCTGCCGCACATTACGGCCTCGCTGGGGTGTCGGTGCTGCGGCCGCAGCAAAGTGAGCACGATCTGATCGCGACCGCCGACGCGGCGCTGTACCGTGCCAAGGAACTGGGCCGCAATCAGGTCGCGGCCTGAGCCGATCAGGCCGCAGCCTTGTCGGTAGCCGTGGCGCTGGCGGCCGTGTTGCTGGTGCTGGCGCCGGTCGCAGCGGTATCAGTTTTCGCCTGATGCGCGGCGATGAAATCGTCATAGCCCTTCTGCACCAGCTCATAGGTCTTGTCGATATTGGACGAAATATCGCCATTCAGCGCGTTCAGCCCCTGCAGCACTTCGCGCGCCTCCTTGAAGCCGCGTTCCATGCCCGATTTGATCGTATCCATGAACTTGTTCAGCAATTCACCCTCGTCTTCGCCGGGGTGTTGCTGCTTGTAGGCTTCGAAAAACCCGGTCGACAAGGATACAATGCGGCCGGCGGTGCCTTCCGGGGTATTATCCTGCGACGCGGCATTCTGGATGGCGTCATCGCCGAAGCCGTCCTTCTTGAGCGCCTCGTTAATGCCGGTCAGCGCAGTTTTCAGCACCACCGACATCTGGTCGTTCGAGGAACTGATCGACACCGACAAGGAAGCCTGTACGATGGAGGCATTCAGATCGGCCTTGGCCTTGGCGGCAACCGACACCGGCTTGTCATCCTTGGCCTGGACCTGGGTGGCGGCATTGGTGGTGTTGCTTGAAGTCAGCGAGACGGGAGTAGCCATAATGTTGCTCCTCAGTGTAGATGCCTAAATTATCGGCAGTTTTTTAAATTTCTGTAGCACCTTATGACAAATCAGACATTTCTCTGGCACGACTACGAAACTTTTGGCGCCGTTCCGCGTCGCGATCGCCCGGCGCAATTCGCCGCGATCCGCACCGACGCCGAGCTCAACGAGATCGGCGATCCGATCATGCTGTATTGCAAGCCAGCCAATGACTTCCTGCCAGATCCGCAATCTTGCTTGATCACCGGCATCACCCCGCAGCAATGTCTGGAATGGGGCGTGGCCGAACATCAATTCGCGGCGACCATCGAGCAAGCCTTCTCGCAGCCGGGCACCATCGGCGTCGGCTACAACACCATCCGTTTCGATGACGAAATCACCCGCTTCATGTTCTGGCGCAACTTGATCGACCCGTATGCACGCGAATGGCAAAACGGCTGCGGCCGCTGGGACTTGCTGGACGTGGTGCGCATGACCTACGCGCTGCGGCCGGAAGGCATTCAGTGGCCGACCAAGGAAGACGGCAAGCCCAGCTTCCGGCTGGAAGACCTGGCCAAGGCCAACGGGCTACTGCACGAGGCGGCGCACGATGCGCTGTCGGACGTGCGCGCGACCATCGCGCTGGCGCGGCTGATCCGCCAGCACCAGCCGAAACTGTTCGACTTCTGCTTCGCGCTGCACAAGAAAGACCGCGTGGCCGACGAGATTGGCATGCATCTGGCCACCAACCTGCGCCAGCCGTTTCTGCACGTGTCCGGCATGTTCCCGACCGAGCGCGGCTGCATCGCCCTGGTCTATCCGCTGGGCACGCATCCAACCAACAAGAACGAAGTGATTGTCTGGGATTGCACCTACGATCCGAGCGAGCTGTTCACGCTGGACGCCGACACCATCCGCACCCGCATCTTCTCGCGCGCCGACGCGCTGCCGGAAGGCGTGACGCGCTTGCCGGTGAAAAGCATCCACCTGAATAAATCGCCGATGCTGGTGTCCAACCTGAAGACCCTGTCGCCGGCGATGGCGGCCAAATGGGGCATCGATCTGGAACAGGGCAAGGCGCACGCGGCGATTGCGGCGGCCGGACGCGACCTCGGCGCGGTGTGGGAAGAAGTATTCCATCGCCCGCGCAGTGCGCCGCTGGACGTGGATGAGGATTTGTACAACGGCTTCATCAGCAAAGACGACCGCCGCCTGCTGGACACCTTGCGGCGCGAATCGCCGGCGCGGCTGGCGGTGGCGTCCCCGGCGTTTGGCGACGCCCGCCTGGCCGAGCTGCTGTTCCGCTACCGCGCGCGCAACTTCCCGGAGACCTTGTCGGAGACCGAAGTCGAGCATTGGGAACAGCACCGCGCCGCGCGCTTCTACGAAGGCGTGGGCGGCAGCCGCACCATCGATGACTTCTTCGCCCAGATCGACGAACTGCAGCAGCACGCCGACGAGCGCGCCGAGCAAATCCTCGGCGACCTGTACGAATACGCTGAGATGGTAGCGCCGGCGCAATAAGTCCGGCCAGCCCGGCGATTTGCGGCCGGGCACGCCATTTTCACCATCCATCGCACGCCGCTGGCTGGAGATTGCCCCCTGAACATATGATGTCCTTACATTATTATTTCAGGGGGATACCATGCAACTGCTCAAAGCCGCCAACGCCGCCATCTTGCTCACCTCGGCGCTGATACCGGCTGCCAGCGCCGCCACCAGCAACGCCGAGGTCGAGGTCATCGATGCCGAACTGACGCGGCTATTCCCAGGCAATCGGCCTGGCGCCGCCGTGCTGGTGATCAAGGACGGCGTGACCCTGCTCAACAAGGGCTATGGCCTGGCCAACGTCGAATTGAACGTCCCTATCCGGCCCGACCACGTGTTTCATGCCGCCTCGGTGGGCAAGCAATTCACGGCGGCCGCGATCATGAAACTGGTCGAGGACGGCAAGCTGAATCTGCAAACGCCGATCCGCCAATATTTCCCCACCGTGCCGGTAGCGTGGAACGACATCACCGTCGAACGCTTGCTGCAGCACACCTCTGGCATCGCCAACGTCTTCACCGACGCCGGCTTCCGCAAGCAGGCATTCGAAGAACACACGCCGCAACAGCTGCTGGACCAGGCCATCGCCACGCCGTTGCTGGCGCCGCCGGGCACGGCCTACGCCTACTCGTCGGTCAATTACACGCTGCTGGGGATGATTATTGAGCAGCTGTCCGGTGAAAAATACGACGCCTACCTGGCGCGCCAGTTCTTCGTGCCGCTGGGCATGACGCATACCTATTTCATCCACACTGCCGGCCTGATCAAGGATATGGTCACGCCCTATGAACGCGGCCCGCAGCTTGCCGTGCGCTGGAACAGCAGCCTGCTGTTTGGCGGCGGCAGCTACGCCTCCACCAATGCCGACCTGGTGCGCTGGACCGTCGCGCTGCAAGGCGGCGCCGTGCTCAAGCCGGCCAGCCTGAAGGCGATGAACACCCAGGCTACGTTGCAGAACGGCGGCCGCGTGCCGTACGGCTACGGCATCCGCCCGTACACGCTGGCCGGCCAGCCTTACCTGCGCAGCAGCGGCGACGTCCAGGGTTTCCATGCCGAAGTGGTGTACATCCCGCAATCGAAGGTGATTGTGTCGATGATGAGCAATAGCGACGACTCGCCGCAATTCGGACTGCCCTCGACTGCGCGCCGCATCGCCACCATTGCTGCCGGCAGTGCGCCACCGCTGCCGACTCCAACGCCGCAGACGCTGGCGGACGGCGTGCTGCAACAGCGCGCCGGCGTCTACACGCAGGGCAATGAACGCTACACGTTCCAGGTCAAGGATGGCCGCTTGCAGGTGCGCTATCCGGCGGATGGCAGATGGCTGCCGCTGCTGGCGCTGTCGCCGACCGAGTTTTATTACGAGGCCAACAGCAATTTCCGCATCCGCTTCGGCAGCGACGCGGATGGGAGGGCGACATCGCAATGGTTCGACATCGCCCCGCTGGACGGCGATGCCGATCCAGTCTTCATCAAGCAGTAAGAGGACTGCTTAGCCGCGATGCTGGTTGATGGCGCTGCGGGTTTCTTCCGCCACGCGCCGCGCGGCCATTGCGAAGTCTTCGCCCGCTTGCGGCGCCGCGTACAGGATGGCGCGCGACGAGTTGATCATCATGCCGGCGCCGCTGGCCGTGCGGCCCGAGGTGACGGTGGCCGCAATATCACCGCCCTGCGCGCCGATGCCCGGCACCAGCAGCGGCATGTCGCCGACAATCGCGCGCACCTGCGCCAGCTCTTCCGGGAAGGTGGCGCCGACCACCAGCGCGCACTGGCCGTTGCTGTTCCACTTCTCCGCCACCAGGCGCGCCACGTGCTGATACAGCGGCTTGCCGCCGACGTCCAGGAACTGCAAATCCGAACCGCCCGCATTCGAGGTGCGGCACAGGATGATCACGCCGCGGTCGCTCCATTCCATGTACGGTTCCACCGAATCCGACCCCATGTACGGATTGACGGTCACCGCATCGGCGCCGTAACGGTCATAGGCTTCGCGCGCGTACTGGCGCGCGGTGGCGCCGATGTCGCCGCGCTTGGCGTCCAGGATCAAGGGAATGTGCGGATAATGCTCGCGCACGTAGGCGCAAATCTGCTCCAGCTGGCCTTCCGCGCTCAACGCGGCGAAATAGGCGATCTGCGGCTTGAACGAGCATGCCAGGTCGGCGGTCGCGTCAATGATCTCGCGGCAGAAGTGGAAGATGCCTTGCGGGTCGTTCTGGAACTGGGCCGGCAACTTGGCCATGTCCGGGTCCAGGCCCACGCACAGCAGGGAGTCGTTGGCCGTCCAGGCGGCGGATAATTTGTTGATAAAAGTCACGACGGCTCCCTAATGAAAAATGCAAACCCTCTATTGTAACCTGACCATGGCGGGCTACTAAAACAGCCTGTTAAAATTTGCCATCTCCACCTCAGAAAGCACATTCCCATGAAATTAACCGATAAAGTCGCGATCGTCACCGGCGCCACCCAGGGCATCGGCCTGGCCTGTGCCCAGCGCCTGATCGCTGAAGGCGCCAAAGTCATGCTGGTGGACATCAAGCCGGAAGGCGCCGACGCCGCCACGGCGCTGGGCGAACAGGCGCGCTTCTTCGCCGCCGACGTCAGCCAAAAGGCCGATGTGGACGCGATGGTGGCTGCCACCCTCGCCGCCTTCGGCCGCATCGACATCCTGATCAACAACGCCGGCGTCACCCACGCCGCCAACTTCCTCGACGTCTGCGAGGAAGATTTCGACCGCGTCCTGCGCATCAACCTGAAGTCGATGTTCCTGTGCGGCCAGGCGGTGGCGCGGGTGATGGCCAAGCAGCTCAGCGGCAGCATCATCAATATGTCCAGCGTCAACGCCGAGCTGGCGATTCCGAACCAGGTGCCCTACGTGGTGTCGAAAGGCGCGATCAACCAGCTGACCAAGGTGATGTCGCTCAACCTGGTCGAGTACGGCATCCGCGTCAACGGCATCGGTCCCGGCACCATCCTGACCGAACTGGCCAAGAAAGCCGTGATGGCCAGCCCGGAATCGCGCAACACCATTTTGTCGCGCACGCCGATGGGCCGCTGCGGCGAGCCGGAAGAAGTCGCCTCGATCGCCGCCTTCCTGGCCAGCGACGACGCCAGCTACATGACCGGCCAGACCCTGTACGTGGACGGCGGCCGCCTGGCGCTGAACTACACGGTCCCCGTCAAATGACAGAGTTATGCCCTAGCCTGATGTCTGGTATCTGAAAGAACAATTAGACACATATCTTGCGACGCCGCATAATAGCTCCTGTCTCCACTATTCTCCTCCAAGAAAATAGTTTTAAGCCCGCTCAAGTCAGCGGGCTTTTTTTTTGTTCAGCGAAATTGTTCGCTGTCATAACGGCGTCACAAACGCTGCCTATACTGGACACATCTTAAGTACATGCAACCGATAGGCATGACTGAAGAAAAGGTGCACCGGGGTCCGGTGCACCACTCCCGTTTTATTGCAGTGCATGGTATTGTCTGCCCCATGTTCAAGCAAATCTTCCTTACCCCTTCCCACGCCCGCCTCCGCTACTGGACCGCCATTGCGCTGTACCTGCTGATCCTGATTCTCGGTTCGATTCCCGGCGCGCGCCAGGACATCGGCGAAGTCGCTTCCGGCGTGGTGCTGCATTCGCTGGCTTATGCCGGCCTGACCTTTTTAATTTTTACCGGCGGCAGCGGCACAGCGTCGCAACGCGCCGGCAAGGCGGTGCTAACCATTGCCCTGATGGGCGCGATCGACGAGTGCGTGCAAAGCCTGTTCCCGTACCGCCACGGCGCGGTGTCGGACTGGATGGTGGACTGCACGGCAGCCATGCTGACGGCCGGCTTCATGTGGGCGCTCTGGAGTCGCTATCGCAGCCTTCCGGCTGACTGATTTCGCCGGTCGATAACTTCACGTCCATCCGCAACTCTTGCAGCTGCTCGGCCTTGGCCACGCGTACCAGGCCGTGCAGTGCATGCAGGAAGAAATGCCGGCTGCGGGTATCGCTGCAGGTGGCATCAATTAGCTCTTCGATAATAGTATCTGTCACGCGTGTCAACATATCGATATCCTTTCAAGTGATACCGAACAATTATTGCGTGCAGGTAGCATGTTTCAATTGATGTACATCAATAGTAACCGAAGGTATAGGAACGATGCGGCCCCGCGCCTCTCTGAAGATATTTCGAGGGAGGTAAACATGAAGAACTCAACAGGATGGATGATCGCGCTGTGCATGCTCAGCGCAACGGCCTGCGCCGACAGGACCAATCAAAGCACGAGCACCGCCAGCGATGCGGCGCCGGTCAGCACCGGCTCGATGATGGCCGGTCCCACACCCCAGCAAGCGCAAACCAGCTACGGCGTCGTGCAGGCTATTGACCAACTACAGCGCCAGGATGCCGGCCTCAGCGCTATGGGCACTGCCGGCGCGGCAGCGGCCGGCGGCAGCATGGGCGCGCCGACCGACAAGGTCTATCGCGTGATGCTGCGCATGGATGACGGCAGCAACCAGATGGTGGTGGAAGAATCGATGCCGAGCTACAAGGTCGGCGACCGCATCCGCTACAGCAACGGCAGCGTGCGGCCGTACTAGTACAGCTTAGTACAGCTGCTCGACCTGATAGCCGCGCCGCTTGAGCAACTGCGGCAGGCCGTCATCGCCCACCAGATGCAGCAGGCCGACGCCGACAAACGCCACCTGGTCCTGCTGCATGATGCGTTCGATGTTGGCCGCCATCTCCGGATTGCGCTTGCCGAGCAGCACGCGATTCATGAAGCCGGCGGAAATGCTGTCGCCGCTGGTGGCGTTATGCCAGGCGGCCTGGATGCCGGTGCGGTCGGCTGCATTCCAGGCCTCGACCAGCGCCTGCGATTTTTTCAGCGAATCGCCATCGGCCAGGTCGGCCAGGTTTTCCAGCAGATACTGCTCCTGCTGCTGTGCGTCCAGCGCGTCGAACAGGCTCAGTTGATAATCTGCGCTCTCCAGCTCCCGCACCGTCTTGTCCTGCTTTTGCGCGGCCGCCAGCAAAGCGAACTCCACCGCCTGGCTGCGCTGGTAACCGTTCTTTTCCATTTCCGCGCCGACCAGCAGGTTGGCGATCAGCCAAGGCTTGTACTGCTGCACCGTCGACAGCGCAATGCCGGCACGCGCTAGCGCCTGCACGGTCTTGTCCAGCGTGGCCGGGGTCAGATGATTCTGGATGGAGTCGCCTTCGGGATAGCGGCCATGGCGCGCCAGCGCCACCTGGAATTGCTTGTCTTCGCGGATATCGAGTTCGATCACCAGCGCCGTGGAATCGAGCAGCGCGCGCGACGCCACTGCGTCCAGCGGATAGAAACCGTCACGCCCCACGTGGATGGTGCCGTACAGATAGCTGGTCTTGCCGTCATGCGTCACCCGGAACAACTGGCCGCGATGCTGGAGCGACGTCTCCAGCGTGCCGGCTGCAAAAACGAGCTGGCAGCAAGCCAGCAGGAAAGCGAACAGAATTCCCGGTTTCATAATATTTACATTGGAATAAAAGAGAATAAGACGGGCGCCTTATTGATTCCAATAGTAATTCAGTGCCGGGCACTGCCAGAAACTATTTTTTAAAACCGTCGGAAAAATAAAACATTATTTAAGGCTATTTTGATAATTGCTGATTATTTTGCTCACACTTCCTTCTTTAATCAGCTTTTCAATTGCCTTATTCACCTCATTTACCTGCACCTGGCCCTTGGCAGACACCGCACACTGGGCCTTGTAGCTCTTTACCACCAATGGCGGATAGATCGATAGTTTCTCGCCAACCTTAAGATAATAATCAAGCGTGTTTTTCTGGGTAATAGCATAATGCAAACGGCCGGCCGCCATTTTCCGCAGATTGCCTGATGACGAATGACCATCATCGCGAATAAAACCCTGGCCTAACGCCTTATCGAATTCGGGATAGTAATATCCCAAGATTGTCGCCACCGGTTTTCCGGTAACATCCTGAAGAATATGCGGCTGCGGCACGGTGGTATCACTGACCAGCACTTCCGACACCGGGAAGAAGCCGCGCGTCCATTCAAACTGGCCCGGCAGCCAGGCCGGCAGGTACAGGCAGACCAGATCGGCCTGCCCGTTTTCCAGCGCCATGGCGATACGCTTGCGCGGCAGCAGCAGGAAACTGGCCTCGCGGCCCAGCTTGCCCGCCAGCGCCTCACCCAGCTCCTTGTGAAAACCTGCGGTCAGATGATTATCGCGAAAGCCCGCCATCGGCATCTCGGTGCCATTGTCGACCGCCACCACCAGCGGCGGCAATGGCGGCATCGCGGCGGCGGTTCCCATCGTAACGATCACTGTAATCAGGGCGTGGCCTGCACGCTTGGCCCAATCTGTGTATGCTTGTCTATCCATCTTGAAAGGATTATACCCACACACTTTCAATGGGATTGTCATTACCAGAAAGATTACCGCCCATGATTCCATTTTCGATCCTCGATCTGTCCCCGATTGCCGAAGGCAGCAACCCGACAGCCTCGTTCCATAACACGCTGGACCTGGCCCAGCACGGCGAACGCTGGGGCTACAACCGCTACTGGCTGGCCGAACACCACGGCATGCCGGGCATCGCCAGCGCCGCCACGGCGGTGGTGATGGCCCATGTGGCCGGCGGCACCAAGACCATCCGCGTCGGCGCCGGCGGCATCATGCTGCCCAATCATTCCCCGCTGGTGATCGCCGAACAATTCGGCACGCTGGAAGCGCTGTTCCCCGGCCGTATCGACCTCGGCCTCGGTCGCGCGCCCGGCTCCGACCAGACCACCGCGCGCGCGCTGCGTCGCAACCTCGAAACCGACGCCGATGCCTTCCCGAAAGACGTGCTGGAATTGCAGGACTATATGTCCGACAATCCGCGCCAGCGCGTGCTGGCCGTGCCGGGTAAAGGCGCGAAAGTGCCGATGTGGATACTCGGCTCCAGCACCTTCGGCGCGCAACTGGCCGCGCATCTTGGCCTGCCGTTTGCCTTCGCCTCGCACTTTGCGCCGCAGATGATGCAGCAGGCGATGGCGCTGTACCGCGCCAATTTCCAGCCGTCGGCACAGCTGGCCAAGCCTTACGTCATGCTCGGCTTCAATGTGTTCGCGGCCGATACCGATGAAGAAGCGCACTTCCGCGCCACCTCGATGCAGCAGGCGTTCGTCAACTTGCGCACCGGCCGCCCTTCGCAACTGCCGCCGCCGAAAGCCGGCTACCTCGACACGCTGGGCATGCCGGAACGCGCGATGCTGGATTCGGTGCTGTCGTGCACCGCCATCGGTTCGCCGGCCACGGTCAGCGCCAGACTACAGGACTTCATCGCCCGCACCGGCGCCGACGAACTGATGATCACCTCGCAAATCTACGAGCACGCGCAGCGCCTGCGTTCGTACGAAATCACCGCCGAGGTTCACCAGACACTGAAGCGCGAGCAGGCCGGACTGTAAAGTGCTCGCGCTCAGCAGGAAATGGCCGGGGCCGTTAGAATGTCGGCCTTTCCAAATTTCCGGAGCCTGACGTGAGCGAATCCAAAGCCCATCAAGACCTATCCCCCGGCATGGTCTGGCTGTTCGCCATCGCGACCGGCCTGATTGTCGCCAACCTGTACTACGCGCAAACGCTGATCGGTCCAATCAGCCGCGCCACCGGCCTCGATCCTGGCGCCGCTGGCCTGATCGTCACGCTGACGCAGATCGGCTATTGCATCGGCCTGCTGTTCATCGTGCCGCTGGGCGACTTGCTGGAGAACCGCCGGCTGATCTTCATCGCCCTGCTGGTGACGGCGGCAGCCCTGCTGGCGGCCTCGGTGACCAGCAGCGCCAACCTGTTCCTGTTTGCCGCCTTGTGCATCGGCCTCGGCTCGGTGGCGGCGCAGATTGTGGTGCCGTTCGCGGCCCATCTGTCGAATCCTGAAACGCGCGGCAAGACCGTCGGCAAGGTCATGAGCGGCCTGCTGATGGGCATTATGCTGGCGCGTCCGGTGGCCAGCCTGGTGGCCGATGCGCTGGGCTGGCATGCGATCTTCGTGCTGTCGGCGATGACCACGGCGGCGCTGGCTTTCCTGCTGCGCGCCAAGCTGCCGCAGCGCCAGCCGCACGGCGACATGCATTACTTTGACCTGCTGGCTTCGATGTGGCATCTGCTGAAAGCCACGCCGGTGCTGCGTCGCCGCGCCGCGTACCAGGCCTGCATGTTTGGCGCCTTCAGCTTGTTCTGGACGTGCGTGTCGCTGGAATTGACCGGACCGTACTTCCAGATCAGCCAGACCGGCGTGGCGATCTTTGCGCTGGTCGGTGTGGCGGGCGCGATTGCGTCACCGATTGCCGGCCACCGCGCCGACCAGGGCAAGAGCCGTTCGACCACCATGATTGCGCTGATCCTGGGCGTGCTGGCGTTCGCCATGCCGCTGGCGATCCACAGCAGCCGCCTGGTGGACCTGGGCGTGCTGGTGCTGACCTCGATCATCCTGGACATGGGCGTCTCGGCCAATCTGGTGACCGGACAGCGGGCGATTTTTGCACTGCCGCCGGAAATCCGCAGCCGCCTGAACGGGCTGTACATGGCGCTGTTCTTCATGGGCGGCGCGATCGGCTCGTCGCTGGGCGGCTGGATGTTTGCCGCGCACGGCTGGACCGGCGTGTTGTGGACCGGCCTGTGCTTCCCGCTGATCGCGCTGTGCGTGTTCGCCACCGAAAAGCGTTAATGCCCCCAGAACCGCACCTGTCCCTGTAAGGACACGGTGCCGTTGATATTCAGGCTGCCGAGGTTCCCCGTCACCGGCGCGCTCGGATCGTTCTGCACGCTCAGCGATTCGAAACCGAAGTTCGTGTAGCGCACATAGCCCGGCAGCCCAATCGCAATATAGTCGCCACCGCCATCCGTGCGCGTCTGCACGCCCAGGCTGACGGCGAACATGTCCACCGTCCCGCGCACATTCTTGAACACGATGTAGCGATTCTGCCCGCCGCCGCTGAAGCCCAGCGACAGGCGGCTATCGCTGACCGCCCCCACCAGCGTCGGATCGTTCAGCACCACATGCGCCGCAAAGCTGATGCCATCGCCGCCGCGCACCTGCGACAATTCCTGGTCATCCAGCGCCCGCAACTCCCCCGCCTGCGCCACGCCCATCCCCATCAGTAAGCAAAGCAAGCCGCGCTTCATTGCTTGAACTTGATATCAAGATACTGGATCTGAATCGATCCAATGCGCGACGAGCCCAGATCCACCGTCGGCTGTCCCGGACTGACAAACGAGATATTGTCGACCGCAATGCTGCCCGCCGGCGCCTGGCCATTGCCATAACGCGCATCCGGCCAGTCGATGCCGATATGCAAACGCGGGCCCGACTCATCATTCAACGCATTGATTACCGCCGGCTGCGACGCCACATTGGCAATCGCCCACGTGCCGCCATCCGCACCGCCGATGTGGATGCCGCTCAATACCATCGCCTCGGTCGCGTCATCGCGCCCGCGCGGCTGGAACGACAGCTGCCCGATGTCCAGCTTCAGCGCCGCGCCAAACGCGATGCCGTCATTCACCTGTGGCGTGGTGAACTGCAGGCCGCCGCCCGTCAGCACCATATCCTTGACCACCACACTGCCCTGCTCGCGCACCACGCCATTGGCGCCGACGCCCCAGTCATACGCCATCTGCCAGCGCTGCTCGCCATTCGCGTTGACCGGAAAGGCGATGTTGATCACATCCGCCAGCCCCGGCGCACCGGGCACGATATCCAGCCGATACGGATCGGAAAACGGCAACAGGCTGTCGCTGCGCGACGCTGCGAATTTTTCCGCATACAGGCTGGCGCCGGTCGGCGTGGTGTAGGTGACGCGCGCATCGCCGCTCATCGCAAAGCCGTTCAGGTCGAAGCTGACGCCATCGCGCCCGCGCACCGACGACAACACGCTGTCGCTCAGCGGCTCCATCGCGCCGGCGGACGCAACCACCATCAACAACAAGCCAGGCAGCATCCGCATCAACGCCCCTTCGGCAAGTTGGGCGGCGTGATGCCGCTGGTGTTCAGCGCCTGCAATTTATCGCGCCAGTTCAGCCACACGCCGGCCTGCGCCGGATCGGACGCCGGCAAGCCCGCCGCTGTCGGAAATTGCACGGCCGTCTTCAGCATGGAGACCCAGAAATCCCGGCTGCCGCCGCTGGCGTCGCCGGCCGTCACGCCGCCCAGCTGCGCCAGCGACAGGCACGAGCCGCTGCACGCACCATCCCAGCGCTTGCCACCCAGGGCGTCGGTGCGCGAGTCGAGCACCAGCGCGCTGCCGTCGGCCGCCGTGCCGGTCACGCGCATCGAGCCGGACAGGGTCTTGATCTGCAAACCGATATCGCCGCTGATCGACTCAAAGCCAAAGCGCATGCCGATCGCCTCGCGCGAAGCGCCATCGGCCGCGTTCTTGTACACAAATTCGAAATAGGGATTGCTGATCTGCACCAGGCGCTGCGCGTCGGTGCCGTCGCTGCGGCCGAACTGCATCAGCGAGATGTCGAGATCGGCGCCGCCGCCGTTGCGCGGCGCGTAGGCGTACTGGCCCAACCGCATATTGCGCAGGTTGGCGCTCAGCGAAATATCCGCCTCCAGCGCGACCTTGCTGAAATCGTATCCGCCCAGGCTGGTATTGGTCATCGTGACGATGCCCTGTCCGTGAATGCTGGACAGTTCGTCTTCGCTCATGGGCTGCATCTGGGCCGTGGCCGCGTGCATGCCGCACAGCAGGGCCAGGCCCGGCAGCAGCCGGCGCAATGGAGGAAAAATCATGGAGGAAAACAGCGGCGGCTCCGGTAGGAACCGCCGTCGCTCAGCCAATTAGTGAGCGAAGATCCACACGGTGGTACCGCGCATATCGATCTGGTTCATGGCGACCGAGCCGAACGAAGCGGCGCTGTTGCCCATCTTGATCGCGTCGACCGACACGTTCAGGTAGTGACCATCCGCCACCACGCTTTGCGGGATGGCGATCTGCACCACGTCACCGCCGGTGGCTGGGTTGTAGAAGGTGCCTGGATTGGTCACGCCCGCGGCGCCGGCAGCCTGCAGGAACGAGGCTTTCGACAGGATGTCGATGTTGGCCGCGATCAGGCCGTTGACCTTGATGCCGTTGAACGATACCGAACCACCGCCCAGACCGTTGGCGTCCAGCGCATCGGTATCGGTGTACGTGAAGGAATCGATTTTGATGTTCAGGTTGGCGGCGATCGACACGCCATCCTGGCCGCTGACGGTGCTCAGTTCAGCGTCCTGGATCGGGGTCATGGCCGACGCCGAGAAGGCCAGGGTTGCCAGGGCTGCTGCGACTGCGGTTTTGATGATTTGCATGGAATCAGTCTCCTAAATATGTATGTTTGGGTTATGTTTTTTGGTTACCGCGACAACCATGTTAGGCCGCCGTTACTGCCAGCGCCATGACGCACCAAGCCAAGCTACATGCGTCACGAGCCGCCGCGCGATTAGTGCGCGAAGATCCAGACGGTGGTGCCGCGCATGTCGATCTGGTTCATCGCGACCGAGCCGAACGAGGCAGCGTTGTTGCCCATCTTGATGGCGTCAACCGACACGTTCAGGTAGTGACCATCGGCCACCACGCTTTGCGGAATGGCGATCTGCACCACGTCGCCGCCGGTGGTGGCGTTGTAGAAGGTGCCTGGATTGGTCACGCCGGCGGCGGTCGCCGCTGCCAGGAAGGAGTTGCGCGACAGGATGTCGATGTTGGCAGCGATCAGGCCGTTGACCTTGATGCCGTTGAACGACACCGAACCGCCGCCCAGGCCGTTGGCGTCGAGCGCATCGGTGTCGGTGTAGGTGAACGAGTTGATCTTGATGTTCAGGTTGGCGGCGATGGAGACGCCGTCCTGGCCGCTGACGGTGCTCAGCTCGGCATCCTGGATCGGGGTCATGGCCGAGGCCGAGAAAGCTGCGGTGGCGAGGGCGGCGGCCAGAATGGTTTTGATGGTCTGCATGTGGGTATCTCCGGTTGTGGTTGGTTTTTTTCGTAAAACTCTTAATATTTGACTATTAATTAAAAACAATCTTATGAGTCGTTGCCGCCACGGGTCCAGTTCGTCGCGCTGACCGCCAAAGCCAACCGCTTGGCCCCGGGAGCCAGCAGAGCGACGCGGCGGTTGCTGCACTGTTGCGCGCGATAGCATAAGTTGCAGAAGAAAACCTAGAGTCACATTTCTAAAAAAGTAGCTGCGATGGCAAGCCCAAACATGCGTTAATAAATTACAAAAATGAAAAGACGAGTTGCCGCTTAAATAAAGCACGACCGTACTAATCTAGAATAACGGAGACAGCATGAACACAACAACGGGGCGCCCGACGCCTCTGGGCGGAGCGCACGCCAGCGCTACGCAAGCCGACACGTTTTCGCGCGCCCGCGTAAGAGGCTAGCCCATGCTGATGCTATTGCTGGGTGTGGTCGCCGTGCTGATCGGCGGCGCCGGTGTCATGTCGCGACACGAACCGCAGGACCGGCCCAAGAGCCAGTTCGAGATGCCGCAAACGCAGTTGGGCGGCGGCGGCTACGTGCAGTCGGTGCAGATGGAGCCGTTCTCCGAACTCAAGTACAAACACATCGTCCGTCAGGCGTTCGACTACAGCTGCGGCTCGGCGGCGCTGGTCACCATCCTCAACTACCACCTGGGCGTGATGGTCAACGAGCAGCAAGCCATGGAAGGCATGCTGGACAAGGGCGAGAAGGACAAGATCATCGAGCGGCGCGGCTTTTCGCTGCTCGACATGAAGCGCTACGTCGGCTCGATGGGCCTGTCCGGCGCCGGCTTCAAGGCCGAGATCAAGGACTTGCAGACACTGACCGAGCCGGCCATCGTGCCGATCGACTATGCCGGCGCCAAGCACTTCGTGGTGCTGCGCGGCATCCGCGACGGTGTGGTCTACCTGGCCGATCCCTCGGCCGGCAACATCGTGTTTTCGGTCGAAGAGTTCGCCCGCTGGTGGGACAAGAACACCCTGTTCATCATCTCGCCGGCCAAGGGCCAGGCGCCGCTCGGCCAGCTGGCCCTCAACGACCAGGAACTGGGCGTGGTCGACATGGACCGCGTGACCGGCAAGGGCCGGCAGGAAGCGCTCAGCAACAGCGCCCTGCTGCTGATGCGCGCCGTCAATTCCGGCGCGGCCGGCACCTGGATGCACCGTAACTAACCCCTCCCCAGCGCACTCACTCTCACAAGGAAGCCGATATGATGTTCCGTACCACTGCTATTGCCGTCGCCGTTGCGCTGACCGCGACCTCTGCCCTCGCCCAACAAACGCCCCCTGCGGCCACCGCCACCACCGCCGATGCGCGCGACGCGCTGGCCAAGAAGGAAGGCGAAGGCGACCAGAGCGCGCTGCTGAAACAGACGCTGACCGCCGTCGACAAGCAATACTCGCTAATCCGCACCGGCCAGATCGCGCTGAACTATGACCTCAGCTACAGCTACGTCGGCGAAGAGCGCATCGTCACCGACATCGCCAACGGCAACGCCACGCTGTTCAACATCGAAAACAACAACTCGCACACGGTCACCAACACGCTGTCGGCCGACTACGGCCTGCGCGACAACCTGACCACCAACGTTACGCTGCCGCTGATCTCGCGCTATGCCGACACGGCGGCGCGCAGCGGCATGTCCAATTCGCTCGGCGACATCAGCGCCGGCGTGCGCTGGCAGCCGTTCGAGGCGCGCCGCGACACGCCGAATCTCACCGTGGTCAGCAACGTCCGCCTGCCGACCGGCCGCAGCCCGTTCAAGATCATCGCCGGCACCGGCGAAGCGACCGGCAGCGGCGTCGGCGCGCTGACGGTCGGCCTCAACGTCAACAAGATCGTCGACCCGGTCGCGCTGTTCGGTTCGCTCAACTACACGGTCAGCGCGCCGGCCAAAGACCTGTGGCAGATCAACGGCTCGCGCATCCTGACGCGTGTGCAGCCCGGCAGCAGCTTCGGTTTCGGCGTCGGCTTCGCCTATGCGCTGTCGTACGGCATCTCGACCACGGTGTCGTTCCAGGAAGCGATTTCGGCCGGTTCCAAGCTGCGCTTTGCCGACGGCCTGGAGGCCAAGACGCACATGCAGACTTCGGGCATCCTCAACCTGGGACTGGGCTACCGCATCTCACCCAAGACCACGGTCAATTTCTCGGTCGGCATCGGCGTCACGCCGGATTCGCCTAACCTGGTGGTCGGCATGAACATTCCGCTGAGCCTGTAATGATGCGCCGTCTCGCCATCGCCGCCGCCGTGGCCTGCGCGTTTGCTGCGCCGGTCCATGCTGCGCTGACCGAAAACCTGACCACCAGCGTGGTGGCCATGGCGATGGGCAATGCCGTGACGGCCGATCCGCCCGGCATCCAGTCGATCCACTTCAACCCGGCCGGGCTGGCGCGGCTGACCGGCGACAGCGAAAGCATCCACAACTTCGTGGCGTCGATCCGCACCAGCGCCAGCTTCACGCCCGGCCAGGGTTTCGACGTCGGCGGCTGGCGCGACGATCCGCTGTCCAACACCTCCACCGGACCGGTGCGGCAGATCATGTACGTGCCCGGCTACGGCATGCCGGGCTGGCGCTTGCCGGCGGTGGCCGTGCCCGGCATCGGCATGGCGTGGAACAAGGCCGGCTCGCCGTGGACCTTCGCCACCGACAGCTATATGGCGCAGGCGATGAGCCTGGACCGCACCACCGATCCCAACGATCCTGGCCAGTACCAGGGCCGGCAGTTGCAGATCCAGCGGCTGGTGTACGCCGCGCCGTCGGTCGGCTACAAGTATTCGGACACGCTGCGCTTCGGCGTCTCGGTGCCGATCGCGCACGCGGCGTTTGTGGTCGACACCAACATGCGCTTCCCCAACGAATTGCTGGGCGTGTTCGGCCAGCTGCAAAAAGGCTGGTGTCCGGAAGACGGCGGCAACATCATCGACGTGTTCGGCTTTGGCGTGTGCGGCGGCGGCAAGGACGGCATGGTCAGCCCGTTCAAGAAGGCGGCCAATATGCGGGTGGAGCTGACCGCGCCGTTCGACCCCACCATCAACTTCGGCGTGCTGTGGGAACCGTCGCCCAAGCTGGCGATCGGCGCGGTCTACCAGGGCGGCTCGAAAACCCACTACACCGGCAACTACGTGTTCACCACCGATCCAATGTTGCGCAACTTTGTACGCGGCATGAACGCCAGCCTGCTGGGACCGATCGCCGGCGCGGTGCTGGGCTTTCCGTCGTCGATTCCGGCCGAGCAGAAGGGCAATATGAGCGCGACCATTCCTTTCCCTGCCCACCTGCAAGTCGGCATCAAGCTCAAGCCGGTGAAATACATCCAGCTGAACGTCGACGCCAGCTATGCCCGCTGGAGCGAATGGGATGCGCTGCGCTTCCAGTTCGACCAGAGCGTCAAGCTGCTGGAGGTGGCGCGGCTGTACGGGATTCCGGACTCGGGCAAGCTGGTGATCCCGCGCGGCTACAAGAGCGTGGTCAACTTCGCTTACGGGCTGCAACTGAATCCGATCGACCGGCTGTCGATCCGGCTCGGCTTCGAGCCGCGCAAGAGTTCGGTCCCGACCGACAAGATCGATCTGCTGGCGCCGCTGCCGGACACCCGGCTGCTCAGCGCCGGCATCGGCTTCAAGCTGAACAAGAATACCGACATCAACATCACCGGTTCGTACATGACCGGCAAGTTCAACGCACCGGCCAATACCAGCTGCAATATGAACTGCAACACCTTCCTCAACATCATCTACAACCCGTACGCGGGACAGGACGTGCGCGGCGACATCCACGTCCGTTATTTTGGCTTTGAAATCAACAAGCGTTTCTGATCTGGAGGAGCACATCATGAGAAAAATAAAACATCACCTGGCCTTGCTGACGTTGAGCGCGGCTTGCCTGCACGCGCACGCGGCGCCGGTCTCGGCGTCCAAGCAGGCGCTGGTGGACCACGTGCTGAAGCTGTGGAACATCGACAACATCGGCCAATCGATGCTGCAAGTGCCGGTGGCCGACGCCGTGCAGCAGGCGCGCGCCATGCTGCAAGGACGCGCCGCAGCGGACAAGCGCGACGCGGCCATGACCGACATCGTCGGCGAAGCCAAGCAGTTCATGAACGAGGCCACGCCGATCACCCGCGCCAGCGCGGACAAGCTGATTCCCATCACCATCGCGCCGATGCTGGCCGAACGCTACACGGAAGAAGAGCTGAAGCAGCTGATCGCCATCCTGGAGTCGCCGGTCAAGAAAAAGTTTGAAGCCATGCTGCCGGAAATGCAGAAAACCCTGGGCGAAGGCGTGGCGACCGACACCCGCGCGGTAATCGATCCCAAGCTGCAAGGGTTGAAAGAAAAAATCGGCCTGCGCCTGCGCGCTGCGGTCACGCCATGACGTACTCTTCCGCCCTGCATCTGGTGCGCGGCGTGAAATCACGGCTGGCGCAGTCCGGCGTGCAGGCCGATGCGCTGTTCCAGCAAGCCGGCCTGGACGAAGGCGACGGCCTGGCGTGCGATGCGCTGACGCTGTCGGACAAACTGAGCCACCTGTGGGAACTGCTGGTGGCGCAGTCGGGCGATCCGCTGATCGGCCTGAAAATCTCGGCGCCGCACCGGCTCGGCTGGCTGGGCGTGATGGGCCACATCATGCTGGTGTCGCCGACGGTGCAAAGCTCGATCGAGCGCTTCCAGGGCCACACCCGCGTTGGCCTGCTGCTGCCCGGTGCGCGGCGCGAGGTGCCGCAGCAGCGCTACGACTTCGTCTGGTGCGTGCTGTTGCGCTCGCTACGCTGCGCCGCCGGCCGCGACGACGTGGCGCCGGTGGTGGTGGAATACGCGTTCCCCGAACCGGCCAACGCCCGCGCCTATGAAGACACCTTCGGCTGCCCGGTGCGCTTCGCCATGCCGCACAACGTCATGGAATTTTCCGATACCGACCTGGTCGCCGCGCTGCCCGCCACTCCGCCGCTAATCAACGGCGGCGGCGAACAGGTACTGGCCTCGCTGGCGGCGGCCGAACCGCCAACCTTCAGCGCCAAGGTGCAGACCTTGCTGGCCAGCCTGCTGCCGAAAGGCCCGCCGCACCGGGACGACGTCGCCGCCCAGATGATGATGAGCGAACGCACCTTGCAGCGCCGGCTGGCCGAAGAAGGCACCAGCTTCACCAACCTGGTCGACGACACCCGGCGCGAACTGGCGCGGCAATCGCTGAGCGCGGGCGAGCTGTCGCTGAAGATGCTCAGCTTCCAATTGGGCTTCTCGGAGCCGAGCGCATTTTACCGGGCATGCAAACGCTGGTTCGGCATGGCGCCGTCGGACATCCAGCATAAAAAAGGAGACAGCCATGGGATGGCTAACAAACAATCAGAATAAATCGCTGCTGGGTCAGCTGCTGGTCAAACAGAAGCTGATTACCGAGGACCAACTGGCCAGCGCGATCGCGCTGCAACGGCAGACCGGCCAGCGGCTGGGCGACATCTTCGCCGAGCTCAACCTCATCACCCACCAGCACATCGAAGACGCACTGCGCAAGCAACGACGGCTGCGGTTGGCGGCAGCCATCGCCACCTCGCTGCTGGCGCCGATGGAGACCTACGCCGCCACCGCGTTGCCTGCGGCAGCCATGAGCTCCAGCGCCCCCGCTACCCGTGCGCTGCGCGCGCTGAGCGAAGAAGAACTGGGCGACACCTCGGCGCAGGGCTTGAGCGACGACCTGGTCAACGCCGTCAAACACGCCAGGAGCAACAACCTGGAAGTCGTGGGCGACATCAGCAAGCTACTGAATCCGGTGCTGGGTTTCCTCGAAGCCGACACCAGCATGAAAAACGTCGTCTACGACGCCAGCAGAGCCGCCGCCACGCTCAACAAGGACGGCAGCCTGACGCTGAACCTACCGTCATCGATCGGCGAAATCGCCTTCAACAACATCCGCGTGCGTGGCACCGAAGGCAGCAGCTTCGGCAGCATCTCGATCAAAGGCATCGACCTGACCGGCACCACCATCACCCTCGGCTTTCATTAGGCGCGATGGAGAGCTGCATTCCCATATGATCGACGACGGCGAGCAGCATTTTTAACGATGTTGTCTCGCCTTCAATACCGAAGGCGAGCCACATTTGGCGCAAAGTGACATCCAGTTCAGCCGCATTACCGTCAGACAGAACGCTGCGCAACAATTCAGTCGCGTAGGCGTGATCTGCTGCCAGTAGCTCCGCCATCGCCGTATCATGGTCCCGGTCTCTCATATCGTGCCTCTTTGTTTCCAATCCTGCCAGTGTGAACAGGCGCGGGCTACAGAGATCCGCAACTCCTACACGCCATCCCGGCAATAATGGTGATCGCCAAAATTGCCGCCCACAAGCCGATTCAGGCGGCGCGTAATGCTTACGCGCGCTTGCCTGTCGCGCAGACGCGATAGTCAGACGCTCACTTCGTCCTGGCCGCTGGGAGACAGATAATGCCTGATCCTGTAGCTCATTTTTGTTCATGCACGATACGGTGTCAATCCTGACACCGTATCCGCTGCATGAACTCAGCTACTTAGGCACATCAACAGATCACTTCGCGTTGCGCGGGACGGCGAAGGCGTCGCCGGCTTTCCACTCGGGGAGCTTGGCGGCGTTGGCGATCAGGCGGCCGAGGTTGAGCGTGTATTGGGCCGTCTGCACCATGCCCGACAAGTCCCAGCTCGCATCGTATTCGTCGCTGACCTGGTGGTAGCGCTTGCCGTAGGCCTGCGCCTTGGCTTTCGCCGCTGCCGGATCTTTGATGTAGTCCCGGCCCGATTCGATCGAGAACGCCGGCACGCCATTTTTCGCAAAGTTGAAGTGGTCGCTGCGGAAATAGCCACCGGCGAGATCCGGCTTGGCGGCCGCGATCTGCATGCCCATCGCTTTGGCTGCCGTCTCGGCCAGCTTGCCCAACTCGGTACGTTCGCTGCCTTGCGTGCCGATGTCGCGCGTGGCGCCGACGAAGTTCAGGCTGTCCAGATTCAGATTGGCCGCCGTCCTGGCCAATGGCCACAGCGGCGACGAGGCGTAGGCGGCGCTGCCCAGCAATCCCTGCTCTTCAGCCGCTACCCACAGAAACATCTGGCTGCGCTTGGCCGGCACGCGTTGCGCTTCCGCCGCCATCGCCAGCAGGGCCGCCGAGCCGGAGGCGTTGTCTACCGCGCCGTTGAAAATCGTGTCTCCCGTATCGCCCTGCTTGCCCAAGTGATCCCAGTGCGCGCTGTAAATAACCACTTCATCCTTCAGCTTGGGATCGGTGCCCGGCACCACTGCCGCCACGTTAAATTGTTCGACCTTGCGCACCGCCGCCTTCATTTCGCCGTTCAGCCTGGCGGCCAGCGGTACCGGCTTGAAGTCCTTTTTCTCGGCAGCCGCGCGCAATGCATCCAGATCCTGTCCGGCCGCAGTGAACAGCGCGCGCGCCGTGTCGTCCGTCATCCAGCCTTGCAGCTGGGTTCCCAGCGTGCCGGCCGCCAGCTGGAAGCGCTCGACGCCCGACCAGCTGTTCTGGATCACGCTCCAGCCGTACGACGCCGTCGGCGTGGTATGAATCAGCAGCACACCGGCCGCGCCCTGGCGCTGTGCTTCTTCAAACTTGTAGGTCCAGCGGCCGTAGTACGTCAGGCCCTTGCCGTTGAAACGGTTCGGCTGCTCGGCGGTCGGCTGCGGGTCATTGACCATCATGACCAGGATCTTGCCTTTGAGGTCCATGCCCTTGTAATCGTTCCACTGTTCATCCGGTGCGGTGATGCCGTAACCGACGAACACCAGGTCCGCATTGAAGCTGTGCACTGCGGTTGCATCGCCTGGCGAAAACACCCAATCCTTGCCGAAGGAAATGTCGAGCGGCTTGCCGCCCGCTTCCAGCTTCAGCGTGCTGTCGGCCGGCTGCGTCTTGACGCCCGCGATCAGCACCGGCTGGCGGAAGCTGTTGCCGTTGCCCGGCTTCAGTCCCAGCGCCATGGCTTGCGCTTCCAGATACGCCACCGTCAGGTCGCCGCCGCGTTGACCGGTGCCGCGGCCTTCCAGCAAATCGCTGGCGAGAAACTGCAGATGCGCGCGCAACGGCGCTTCCTGCACCACGGCAGTTTTGCCGGCGTCGGCAGCGTAAGCGGGAAATGCCAGCGCCAGGCTCATGGCCAGCGCGGATGCTACGTAGGAGGTCTTCATTGTTGTGATGTCCTGGTCAGTGGTGAGTGCGGTTTTTCCGCGCGCACATTGTATGCGATTTGCAATCGCAACCGACCACCGCGTTAGAATGGCGGCATGACTGCACGCACTTCCTACATCGGCCGCTTTGCGCCGTCGCCTACCGGCCCTCTGCACATCGGTTCGCTGGTGGCGGCCATGGCCAGCTATCTCGACGCAAAAGTCCATCACGGACAATGGCTGGTGCGCATCGAGGACGTCGACGTCGGCCGCAACGTGCCCGGCGCTGACGAACACATTCTCGCCTCACTGCGACGCTGCGGCATGCACTGGGACGGCGAGGTCACCTGGCAAACCCAACGCTATACGCTGTACCAGCAGGCCATGGAGCAACTGGGCGACCTGGTCTATCCCTGCGGCTGCTCGCGCCGCGAAATCGCCGATTCGCAGCTCAATCTGACCGGCCAGCAAGCGCAGGCGCTGATCTACCCCGGCATCTGCCGCGACGGCCTGGCGCCGGGCAAAGTCGGCCGCGCGTTGCGCCTGAAAGTGCCGCAAACGCCGCACTGCGTGCTCTCCTTCGAGGACCGCTGGGCCGGCCATTACAGCCAGGATCTGACCGCCGAGGTCGGCGACTTCGTGCTGCACCGGGCTGACGGCTACTGGGCCTACCAGCTGGCGGTGGTGGTGGACGACGGTGCGCAAGGCATCACCGACATCGTGCGCGGCGCCGACCTGCTCGATTCCACGCCGCGCCAGCTGTATTTGCAACAGGTGCTGGGCCTGCCGCAGCCGACCTATCTGCATGTGCCGGTGGTGGTCAACGACGTCGGCGAAAAGCTGTCCAAGCAAACCGGCGCGCAAGCCTTCGATACCGGCGCCGATCCGCAGGTTCTGCTGCGCGACGCCATGCTGCCGGCCGCCCGCTTTCTCAGCCTGGATATACAGGCGGAAACGATCGATGCCTTCTGGCGCGACGCCACGCCTGCCTGGGCGCAACTTCTGCAAACCCTGCCGCGCCAGCCTTGAAACGGTGCGCCGTATCTCATCATTTTTTCGTACACTGAACCGATGGAAGTCGAACTCAAACTCCTGCTGGCGCCGGAACACAACGAGCAAGTACAGCATCATCCGCTGCTCGGCGAGCCCACGCGCGTGCAGCAACTGACGGCGCGCTATTTCGACACGCCCGATCTGCACCTGCTGCGCCACGGCGCCGGCCTGCGCGTGCGCAAGGTCGATGGCGAATGGATACAGACCATGAAGGCCGGCGGCAGCGTGCAAAGCGGCTTGCATAGCCGCAATGAATGGGAAGGCGTGGTCGACCGCTCGTGGCCGCGTCTCGGCAAGCTGCGCAAGCTGATCGGCGACGATCCGCAATGGCTGGCCGTGCTGGACGAGACCAACCTCAAGGAGCGGCTGGAGCCGCTGTTTCTGGTGGACGTGCAGCGTCACATATGGGATCTGGAAATCGACGGCAATCGCATCGAAGTGGCGCTGGACGTCGGCCACATCGAGCGCAAGACGCAGCGCGTGCCGGTCAACGAAATCGAACTGGAATTGAAGGACGGCGATCCGGCCGGGCTGTACGCGTTTGCATTGCAGCTACTGGAAGACATCCCGCTGCGCATCAGCAACATCAACAAGGCCCAGCGCGGCTACCAGCTGGTGCGCGACACCGGCCAGGCGCCATTCCGCGCAAGGGCGCTGGAGCTGGACGCCGACGCCACGCTGTCCGATGCGCTGCCGGCGGTGCTGGGCAACTGCCTGGAGCACATCCAGCGCAATGAACAGGCCGTCATCGACAGCGACGATCCCGAAACGCTGCACCAGATGCGCGTCGGCGTGCGCCGCCTGCGGTCGGCCATCAAACTGTTCGACCCGGTGGCGCCATGTCCGCCGGCACTGCAAGAAGACATCAGCTGGCTGGGCACGGTGCTGGGCGCCGCGCGCGACTGGGACGTGATGCTGACCTCCACGCTACAGCACATCGACGCCTCCCCCGGCGGCCAGCACAGCCTGATGGAGTTGCAATCGCTGGCGCAGCAGACCGCGCAAGCCAAGCGGCGCGAGGCTGCGCAAGCCTTGCTGTCGCCGCGCTACACCAAACTGATGCTGACACTGGGGTCATGGATGCTGCAAACCGCGCCGTTGCTGAATGGCTCGGCCGCGCAGTTCTCGCGCCAGACCTTGCAGCAACTGCACAAATCGCTGCTGAAGCGCGCGGCCCGCATGAACGACAGCGATCCGGCCAGCGCGCACCGCACCCGCATCGCCGCCAAGCGCGGCCGCTACGCGCTGGAGTTCTTCCACGCGCTGTATCGCGACAAGGGCACGCGCACCTATCTGAAAGCGCTCGCCGCCGCGCAGGAAGAACTGGGGCAGCACAACGATCTGGTGGTGGCCGACCGCCTGCTGCAAGAACTGGCGCAGCAGCACCCGCCAGCCGACGGCGCGATCCAGTTCGCGCGTGGCTACCTGGTGGCGCAGCAGCTGATGCAGCCGGCCGACCTGAATGCCATCAGCAGCCGCCTGCACGCGCTGCGCTTGCCGCACACGCGCTGAATCAGCGGCGGGACGGCTTGGAGGTCACGGTCCAGCTCAGCGTGCCCTTGCACTTGGCCTGCTGCACGGCGGCTAGAGCATCATCCGCTTCGGTGCTGGCCTGCGCGTATTCCTTTTGGCCGGAGATCTTGAAGTGCAGCGCCGGCAAGGCCGAACTGGCGGTCTTGGACAGGGTCGGCGCAAAGCCGCGCTCCGTCAGGATCTTGCGGCAGGCGTTCATGCCGGTCAGCTCCTCCCCTTCCAGCTCGATGCTGAAGATCCAGCTTTCCACATAGCCGCGCGCGGCGCGGTCTGCTTCCGGCAACATCAGGTTGGATGGCACGGTAATGGCGGCGGCGCCGGCGGCGGCAGACAGCAAGGTGGCGCTCAACGCCAGCGCAATTCGACGATACATGGGCACTCCCTAAAAATCCGGTAAAACGCTATGGTATCAGGCCAGCAGCGGATACAGGGTGGCCACCAGCGCCAATGCCATTACCACGTTAAAGATGCGCACCGAGCGCGGATTTTGCAGCACCCGGCGCATGGCCACGCCGAACAGGGCCCAGCAGCCGACACAGAAGGTGCCGATCACGCCAAACAGGCCGGCCAGCAGGCCCGCGTCGCCCGCGCCGAAGCCTTGCGGCAGATAAGTGGTCAGCGCCGTCAGCGACATCACCCAGGCCTTGGGGTTAATCCACTGGAAGGCAGCGGCGTTCCAGAAGCCCATCGGCTTGGACAGCGCGGCCTCGTTGGTGGTCATCGGCGCCGCGTGCGCCAGCTTCCACGCCAGCCAGAGCAAATAGATCGCGCCGCCGTATTTGAGGATGATTTGCAGCATAGGCACCTGCTCGAACACCGCATGCAGTCCCAGTCCCGTGGCAAAAATCATGAAGGAAAAACCGCAGGTAATGCCGAACAGATGCGGCAGCGAACGTACAAAGCCGTAATTCAGGCCGGAGGCCAGGATCATGGTGTTGTTCGGGCCGGGCGTGATGGAGCTGACGGCAACAAAGGTACACAGGGGCAGCAACAGTTCGGGCGACATGACGGTATCCGTTCGTAAGGTGTGCTTGCATTGTACGGTGAAGTGTACTGGCATTGACCAGTACACTTTCACAAACAGTCGCCACCACTGTATAGGCAACTTTACCGGTACGCGGCCGGACGCTTGCGCAGCTGCTTGTAGAAGCTCTCCAGTTCCTTGCGCACCAGCTCCTGGCCGTTTTCGATGACGAAGTCCTGGAACGAGGCGGCCACCTTGGGAATCGGCTGGTCGGTCAGGTGCATGATATGCCAGTCCGCTTCCACCGGATTGTGCGCCATCGGCAGCATGGCCAGCAAGCCGGTTTCGAATTCCAGTCCGCAGGCGTGGACCGACAGGAAGCCGACGCCCAGCCCTGCCGACACCATGCGCTTGATTGCCTCGTTGCTGGACACCTCGGAGCCGAATTCCGCCGCGTGGCCTTCCTCGCGCAGCAGCTTTTCCACCGCCGTGCGCGTGCCCGAGCCGCGTTCACGCACCAGCAGGTTCGCCGCCATCACGTCGTTGAGCGTGATTTTTTTCTTCTTCATCAATGGATGCGACGGGCTGGCGACAAAAGCCATCGGGTGGCGCGCGAAGCGGGCCGCGTTGGTGCGCAGCTCGCGCGGCGGCGTGCCCATGATGGCCAGTTCGATCTCGTGCCGCGCCAGCATGTTGATGATCTCCGTGCGGTTGCCCACCTGGAGCTTGAGGCGCACGTCCGGCCGCTTGAGCGTGAACGGCACCAGCAACGGCGGCAGCAGGTGCTCCGCCGTGGTCACCGCGCCGATGCGCAGCGTACCGGAGG
The DNA here is from genome assembly GCF_012849375.1 of Duganella dendranthematis. Lineage (NCBI taxonomy): Bacteria > Pseudomonadati > Pseudomonadota > Betaproteobacteria > Burkholderiales > Oxalobacteraceae > Duganella > Duganella dendranthematis. Next base: position 4,017,455 of record NZ_CP051684.1, on the reverse strand, counting down.
TGACGCCCTGCAGCGCCGCCAGTTCGTCCGTGGCCTGCTCCCACAAACGCAGGATGCGCTCGGAGAAGTCGGCCATCACCTCCCCCGCCGCCGTCAGCTGGATGTTGCGGCCGTCCTTGCGCGTCAGCGCCATGCCGGTGATCTCTTCCAGCGTGCGCAATTGAAGCGAGACCGCCGGCTGCGTGAGGTGCATGGCGTCCGCCGCGCGCGACACGCTCTCGTGCCGCGCCACCAGGACCAGCGACTGCAACTGGCGAAAACTGACGTGATGCATAAGCATTCCTTATTAATTATCCAGAATCTTTAATTTTTCTTTTGCCGATTGTACCTCTATATTGAAGCCTATCTGACATCATTAAGGGGAGCGTGGCATGAGCATCGACGTGATCTTCCTGGGCCTGGACGGCGTTTTGTTCGACACCGAGGCCCTGCACCTGGCAGCCTGCAACGCGGCGTTTGCCAACGCCGGCCTGTCTCTCCGATGGACGTTGCCGGCGCTGCGCGCAGCCGCCGCCAGACATGGCTACGCCCGCGCCATCGGTTCCGCCGTCGCCACGCCGCCCCTGTCGCGCGACAAGCAGCGCGTGGCAGAACTATTCCAAGACAAGCACCGCGAGTTTCATCAGGCGATCCTGTCGCGTCCACCGCAGGCGCAAGCCGCCGCGCTGACACTGATTGAAGACGCGGCAGCCGCCGGCTGCAAAATCTGCATCCTGACCGACCTGCCGGCGCCCGCCACCGGCGCGCTGCTGGAGCGTTACTTCGGTGCCGACGTCACCAGTTTGTTCAGCGTGGTCGCCGGCGCCGCCAGTTTCGACGGCCCGGCCGGCACCGGCCCGTATGCCTACGCGCTCAACGCCATGGGCGTGCAGCCGCAGGACGCCATCGTCATCGACACCGCCGTGCCGGCCCTGCGCGCCGCCGCCGATGCCGGCCTGTGGACCGTCTCGGTAGCGCCTTACGGCACCGACGTGGTGCGGCCACGCCAGTTCATCACCTTCGACGCCCTGCATGAATTGCAGGCCAGCCCGTACACGCCGGATCAGCAACGCCCGGCGCCGGGCCTGCACAAGGCAGCCTGAAAGGCCTCCCTTCGCGGAGGTTTCAACGCTGCCAAACCGGCCTATAATCAGGTTATGACAACGATATCCTCCCTCAACCGGACCACGCCAGCCGCCGCCACTTCGGCCGCCGCAGGCGTCAACACGTCCGCGTCCACGTCCAGCGCCACCGGCAAGGCAGGCAATGGTTCATCCACTGTAGTGTCGCTGGGTGCCAACGGCGCGGCGCCGGTGTCGACCAAGGCGCTGGTGTGGGAAAACCGCACCCGCAGCACCTCCGCCACCCTGATGGCGCAGAACATGGACAACGAATCGCTGGCCGGCCGGCTCAAGGGCCTGGGCAGCGAGCTGCTGAAACAGGTGGCCTACGACGGTGCGAACTTCTCGCAAACGGCGCAGGTGGCGCCCGGCGGCACCCAGGCCGATACTTACGACATGCTGGTGTCGCCGTCGCAGGTGTCGCAGCACGGCATGGGCGACAACCAGATTTCGCTCAGCATCACCACACGCAGCGGCACCAAGGTGGAACTGAAGCTGGATGCCGGCGACGGCAGCATCGCGGTGGAAGCCACCGTGGACGGCGACCTCACCGAGACCGAGCGCAAGGCGCTGGGCAAGCTGTCGGACGCCTTCCAGAAATCGATCGACGGCCTGACCGAAGACCCGCCGCGCATCGACCTGGCCGGCCTGACGCAATTCGACAGCAGTGCGCTGGCGTCGGTGGACCTGAAGGGCCAGGTCAAGATCAACGCCAAGGACACGCAAACGCTGGCATTCCACGCCGATAACAGTCAGCGCACGGTCAGCTTTAACGGTCCGGCGGGCAGCGCCAAAATCGGCGTGGACCTGAGCCAGTCCGCCAGCTGGGGCAGCAAGGAACAGCAGGCCATCGCGTTGAAAAATTATCTGGGCCAGGTAGACGAAGCGGGTGCGCGCGGCCGTGGCGACAGCACCATGATCGCCATGTTCAAGGACGCCTTCACCGGCATGAACAGCGACTACGGCACGCCGCCCGCCGCCGCGCCGCAAAGCATCGCACTGGAAGACCAGGACCGGGCCATGACCACCGGCCTGGCCGACTTCACCGCCTCATTCGCCCAGACCGAGGTGCCGTCCAATCCCGCGCGCCCGTCGGAGAAGGATACGTTCTCCTACGAGCTGTCGCAGAAGACCAGCATCACCGGCACCTCGCAGATGAATCGCGGCATCTCGCAACAGCAGCAGTCGCACCTCAACGCGCACTATCACGCGCCGGTGAAAGCCGGCGCCGTACTGGCGCTGACGTTGGCGCCGCAATCGCAGAACTACAAGTACATCACCATCGACGACACGGCCAGCAGCAGCACCAGCATCGGCTACGATCAGGGTGTGCTGACCACGGCCACGCTGGAGAAGCACGCACACCACTTGATGGGCGTAAAGCAGTTCAGCCTTGGCAAAATGCAGAGCAACCAAAGCACGCCATCCGACAACTCGCTGACGCGCGACCTGGTGAACACGCTGGAGCCGGAGCGCGTCGGCGAGCCGAGGCTGAACGGATCTCAGCGCACGCAAATGCTGGAAGCGCTGAACAGCCAGATCTTCCTGCAATCGAACCCTAACCTGATTACTGCATGACGACACCCGCGTACTTCGCCCTGCTGGCCCGTTACAACGCCGGGATGAACCAGAACCTGTACGACGCCGCAGCCAGGCTGCCGGCAGGCGAATTCACGGCCGACCGGAAGGCGTTCTTTGGCTCGCTGGCCGGCACGCTGAATCACCTGCTGGCGGCTGACACCATCTGGCTCAAACGATTCAGCACGCACCCGGCGCAGTTCCCGGCGCTGCAAGCGACGCAGGCGCTGGCCCAGCCTTCCGGCCTGACATACTCCTTCGGCGACGATCTGTCCGCGCTACGTACCTACCGCGCCACGCTGGATGCCATCATTACTGACTGGATACCGCAGATCAGCGACGCCGACCTGGCCCACACCTTCGAGTACCGCAGCACGCGCGGTGACGTCTACCGCAAGGAGTTCGGACTGGTGCTGCTGCACTTCTTCAATCACCAGACCCACCATCGCGGCCAGGCCAGCACCTTGCTGACGCAGGCCGGCGTCGATATCGGCGTTACCGACTTGCTGCTGTGGGTGCCGGACATACCACCCATTATTTAGTTTTTTAAGGACCTTCATGTCGCTCGCCTATCGCGCCAACGCCGATTTCGCCAAGCTGAATCATCCGATGCGGGTACCGCTGTCTGCGGAGATTCATTCGCGCCCGTTCCTGCATTTGCAGGCGCCGGAAAGCCTGACGCACTTCGCGCTGTACCTGCAACAGGACCAGCCCTCGCGCCTGAATCACCGCGCCAGCCAGCACCAGATCCTGGAGCAGCTGTGCCTACACTATGGCGTGGCGACACCGCATCCTCAGGCGCGCTACTTCTTTCATGATTTCGGCCGCTTCCGCCTCAAGTGGGAATGCCACACCGAGTTCGCCACTTACACCTTCGTCGAACCCGGCGAGCCAGGCCTGGACTGCCGCGCTTCGTTCGAGCGCATGCCGCTGCAGCACGTGCCGCAGGAATGGCTGGCGGGCCTGAACGGCAAGATCATCGTCGCCGCCCACGTCCTGCTGTGCAAGGACGACAGCAGCGACGACAGCTTCGCCGAAGGCATCCGCGATCTGTTCCAGGGCAAGTCGCTGGTGGGCAGCAGCACCGGCGGCAATGCGGAAGTGTGGACCGACTTCCTGATCCAGCCGGATGGCTTCAGCCGCTTCGTGGTGCGCGACCAGCGGCTGCGCGAATTCCAGCCCGGCCGCCTGGTCGGCCGCCTGCTGGAAATCGAGACCTACCGCATGATGGCGCTGCTCGGCCTTCCGCAGGCGGAAGCCACGCAGCCGGACCTGAGCAGCATCGAGAACGAGCTGGCGACGCTGACCGCGACGCTGGTCAACGATGCAGGCAACGAGGACCAGGATCTGCTGGCGCGCATTACCGGCCTGGCTGCACGGGTGGAGAAAATCTCGGTCAACAATGGCTACCGCTTCGCCGCCTCGCAGGCTTACTTCAACCTGGTACAGGCGCGCATCACGGAGCTGCGCGAGATCCGCATCGAAGGCACGCCGACGCTGGCGGAGTTCATGGGTCGCCGCCTGGCGCCGGCGATGAACACCTGTACCTCGGTGGCGCAGCGGCAGGAAGCGCTGGCCAAGCGTATCGCCCGCAGCAATGACCTGCTGCGCACACGCGTCGGCATCGAGCAGGAACAGCAGAATCGCAGGATCCTGCAATCGCTGGACGCGCGCGCGGCCCAGCAACTGCGCATGCAACAGGCGGTCGAAGGCCTTTCGGTGGCGGCTATCTCGTACTACACATTGGGATTGGTGGGCTATGTGGGCAAGGCGCTGAAGGCCGGCAGTGTGCCGGTGAATCCGGACCTGGTGACCGGCATCGCCGTGCCACTGGTGATCGGCGCCGTGTGGCTAGGCCTGCGCCGCCTGCATCACCAGCTATCAGGCAGCGCTAAGCACTGAAGCGGCTCACCAGGAAACTGGCGATGCGCGTCTGGGTCGATTCCAGATACGGGATATTCAGGTGATCGGAGTCCGGCACGGTTTCGTCGGCGTGCAGCGTACCCAGTTTCTGCACCAGCATGTCGGTGTGCGAGTGCGGCACAATGTCGTCCACCGCCGCACGGAGCACATAGGCAGGCGCCTTGATCTGCTCCGCATACTTCACCGACTCGAATTTATGCTGGAGGAAGTAGTCCACCGGCAGCGTCTTGAACTTGCGCTTGGCCAGCGCCAGGATCGAATCGTAGGGCGTGATCAGCACGATGGAATTGGCATCGCGCTCCATCGCCACCTGCACCGCCACGCCGGAACCCAGGCTGCGGCCGACGACGGCAATCCGCTTCGGATCAACGTGATGGCGCTCGCTCAGCCAGTCGAACAGCATGCGGCCGTCTTCGACAAAGTGTGCTTCGGCCGGATCGCCGTGCGAATCGCCGTAACCGCGGTAGTTCACCGCCAGCACCGCCATGCCGGGGAACAGCTTGCCGGCATCGCGCGCCACCCACGACACTTCTTCCGAACGGCCACCGAAGTAGACCACGCCCGGATGCGGCCCCGCCACCGGCGGCGTCATCAACCAGCCCGACAGGCGCGTTCCGTCCTTGGCGCGCACCACGATAGGCCGGGTGCGGTGCCCAGAACTGTAAGGCTTCAGCACTTCACGCCTGCTGCCCAATGGATTAAACAGTATCCGCTTTTGATTGGCGGCCACCGCTGCGGTCAATCCCATCCAGAGCACACTGACGATGCCTGCCAGGCCCGCGACTTTTTTAGAATGATTCATAGTTCCTACTCTACTCTTGTCCCACGATGCCGCCATACGCGTATCGTACAAAATTTGCAGCGGCGTGGTATAGACCACACATGGAGGCGATTGTCTCTTTCTCAAGGTAGATAGCGCAACCCGGTATAATCTGCGCTTCGCTTTTTTCATGATTCGCTGACAATGAAACCTGCTGTCGTCCTGCTGCATAGCTCCATGAGTTCCAAGTCCCAATGGCAGTCGCTGACCGCGCAACTGGGCGATGACTACCGCTGCATCGCGGTCGATTTGCAGGGTTACGGCGCTTCGCCCTTCCCGGCCGACGCCGGCGCCGATTATGTGCACACACTCGCGCACGAGGTGGACGCGGTGATCGCCGCCATCTCGTCGCGGCTGGAACCGGGCGAAGCGTTTCACCTGGTTGGCCATTCCTTCGGCGGCGCCTGCGCGCTGCGCATGGCGCGCCGCATGCCGCAGCGCGTGCAGTCGCTCACGCTGTTCGAGCCGGTGGCCTTTCACCTGCTGCCGGCAGCGCATCCGGCCAAGGCGGAAATCGTCGGCGTGGTCGAGCGCATCAAGGCCAGCGCCACCGACCGCGACGCCACCCGCATCTTCATCGACTACTGGAACCGCGCCGGCGCCTTCGACGCTGCGCCGGAAAGCGCGCAAGCCAAGATGGCGGCGCAAATCGCCAAGGTCAAGCTGGACTTCCAGGCACTGCTGGGCGAACCGGCAACGTTGGACGATCTGTCCATGTTGACAATGCCGTCGCTGGTGATGGCCGGCGCGCGCAGCCCCGCCTCCACCCGCCTGCTGGTCGAACAACTGGGCGTGTCGCTGCCCAACGCCAGCGCGCTGACCACGCCGACCGCCCATATGGGACCGATCACGCATGCCGATGTGGTGAATCCGCTGATCGTCAACTTCCTGAGCGGCGCCGAAGTCGTCGCCGAGCAGCCATGATGCGCCGCCTAGCATCCACCGTCGCCGCTATCGCCATGAGCGCTTCCACCTTCTTGGCGCACGCCGGAGAACACAACGTCACCATCGCGCCGGACGTCAGCGGCGCCTGGGTCACCCCGGACGGCGCGTGGGATGGCCGCACCGTGCTGTTCCTGCACGGCTTTGCCGACGACATGAACGGCGCCGGAGACCTGAGCAAGCGCATGTCGGCACGGCTGGCGCAAATGGGCATCGCCTCCCTGCGCGTAAACTTCCGTGGCGAAGGTGACCGCAACCGCAGCGACATCGAATCGACGCTGGACTCGCGCCTCGCAGACACTGAGGCGGCATATGCCTTCCTGCAGAAGCAGCCGGGCGTGCAGCCGGCGCACAGCGCGGTGCTGGGTTGGAGCCTGGGCGCCACCACCGCCATCGTCACCAGCGGCCGGCATCCACAGTGGTTCCGCAGCATGGTGCTGTGGTCTTCGCCGAGCGGCGACCAGTGGCAGCAGATGGCCTCCTCGCCGCTGGCGCAGAAAGCGCTGCGCGACGGCGTCGCCAGCGAGGACGTCAAGGGCTGGAAACGCATCACCACCAAGCGTGAGTTTTACGAAAGCTTCCGTGGCGTGAACCTGGACCAGTCGTTGCCGAAATATCCGGGCGCCTTTCTGACGATACGCGGCAGCGGCGACTTTCTGCCGCAAGCCGATGCGCAGATGCTGAAACTCGTTGGCGGCAAGCCTGCGGAAGCAGCACTGATCGGCGGCGCGGACCACATCTTCAACGTCTTCGCGCCAGGCAGCAGCGCTGCGCAGCGCGTCATGGACCTCACCGCCGACTGGCTGGCGCGTACGCTGTAAGCGCGCTCACAGGCTCGCAGGGCATTCGCGCTTCTCCCACGTCGCCTGAATTTTCTGTTTGGTGTCGAGCAGCGCCGCGCGCTGCTCGACCAGGGCCTGCATCATATGGTCGATATCCACAAGACGGGCATCGAGATTGCGCATCAAGCCTTCGTGCAGCGCCGATCCCTCCAGCGCAACCACCGCGCGGATGGCTTCCAGCGTAAAGCCAAGCTGCTGCCCTACCTGAATAACGTGAAGGCGCTCCATCGCACCCTCGTCATATGCGCGGTAGCCATTTTGACCACGCTGCGCCTTGGGCATCAGGCCCGCCTTCTCGTAGTACCGGATTGCCGACGCCGCAATACCTGAACGTTCGGCCAATTCGCCTATCTTCATTTTTCGCTTGACCTTAAAGTGAACTTCAATCTTAGCATGCCTCATCTCCTTCACTCATCTGGACGTGACATGCTGTTTTCTCCACTCTCCCTGCCAAACGGCAGCATCCTGCGCAACCGCCTCGCCAAAGCCGCGATGGAAGAAGGCATGGCCGATGCCGGCCAACTCCCCGGCGGCGCCATTCACCGGCTGTACCAGCGCTGGGCACAAAGCGGCGCGGCCCTGCTCATCACCGGGAATGTGATGATCGACAGCCGCGCCTTGACTGGCCCCGGCACCATTGCGCTGGAAGCGGGCACGCCGCTGGCGCCGTTCGCCACATGGGCACAGGCAGCACGCCAGCATGGCGCGCAGATCTGGATGCAGATCAGCCATCCGGGCCGGCAGGTGATGGCCAATCTGGGCGGCCTGGCGTGGGCGCCGTCCGCCGTGGCGCTCGACCTGGGCAAGCACAGTAAATTGTTTGCCCAGCCGGTCGCCATGACTGCGGCCGACATCGCGGAAGTCATCCGGCGCTTTGCCGATACCGCATCCGCCGCCGAACAGGCGGGTTTCAATGGGGTGGAAATCCATGCCGCCCACGGCTATCTGCTGTCGCAGTTCCTGTCGCCGCTGACCAATCGCCGCGATGATGAATGGGGCGGCAGCTTGCGCAACCGCGCGCGTCTGCTGCTGGAGGTGATCCGTGCGATCCGGGAGCGCGTGGCGCCGGGCTTCAGCGTCGCCGTCAAACTGAATTCCGCCGACTTCCAGCGTGGCGGCTTTTCGGAAGATGATGCGCGCGAGGTGGTACTGATGCTGAACGAGCTGCCGGTGGATCTGATCGAGCTGTCTGGCGGCAGTTACGAGAGCCCGGCGATGCAGGGCCGCACAGCCGATGGCAGAACGCTGGCGCGGGAAGCCTTCTTCCTGCAGTTTGCAAAAGAACTGGCCACCGTCGCGCGCATGCCGTTGATGACCACCGGCGGTATCGCACGCCAGGTGATCGCGGAGGAAGTGGTCAAGAGCGGCGTGGCCATGGCGGGCATTGGGACGGCGCTATCGGTCGTGCCGGACTTGCCGCATCAATGGCAGACCGGTGCCACGCCATCGGCGACAACACCGCCGCTCAACTGGAAAGACAAGGCAATGGGCAGCCTGGCGGCGATGGCGCTGGTCAGGCGGCGGCTGCGCGCCTTGAGCGATGGCAGCGCGACGAACGACGCCGATGGCGAACGTTATAATCCGCTGTTCACGCTGATCATCGATCAGCTACGTGCCGCCTTGCAGGCAAGGCGTTATCGCAAATGGCGCTCGCGGACCGCGCCAGTTTGAGCGCCCGCGCTACAAGCCTGCGCCGAAACGCTTGCTCTGCCCAGGCTTGAGATCGAGCGACACGACCTTGTCGCCATAGCGTACCTTGCCGGCCCCCTCACCGGCGACACGGCGAATGGTGGCAGCGGTCAGTTTGCCGTTGGCCCAGTCCAGATCGACCTCGTAGCCACCGCGTGCGCGCAGTCCTTTGACCGATCCGTTGCGCCATGCCGTTGGCAACGCCGGTAGCAGATGGATTTCGCCTGTCTGCGATTGCATCAGCATCTCGCACATGGCAGCGGTTGCGCCGAAATTGCCGTCGATCTGGAATGGCGGGTGGGCGTCGAACATATTCGGATAGGTGCCGCCCGCGTTATTCACTTCCGTGCCCTGGCCGCTTTGCTGTGCGGCGCGCGCGCCGGGTTTGGCCAGCTGGCCGCGCAGCATTTTGTAAGCGTGGTCGCCGTCCAGCAAGCGTGCCCAGTATGCGGTCTTCCACGCCATCGACCAGCCGGTTCCCGCATCACCGCGTGCCGCCAGGGTTTTGCGCGCGGCATTGGCCAATGCCGGCGTTTGCGTCGGCGAGATCTGGCGGCCGGGGAACAGGCCAAACAGGTGCGAGACGTGGCGGTGTGTGTCGCCTGGCGTGTCGAGCACTTTGTCTTTTTTCTCGTCCATCCATTCCAGCAACTGGCCCCAGCTGCCGATGCCCGGCGTGGCGAGCTTGTCGCGCATGGCGGCGATGCGGTTGCCGTAAGCGGTGTCGCCCAACGCGTCGGCGGCTTCCACGGTGTTGTTGAACAGATCCCAGATGATTTCCTGGTCATAGCTGACGCCATCTTCAATCGGGCCGTGTTCGGGCGACCAGCCGAGCGGCGCGACCAGGCGGCCGTCCGGCAGCTCTTTCAGATAGTCTTCCCAGAAGGCGACGGCTTCCTGCATCATCGGGTAGGCGACCGTGCGCAGGTAGATCTTGTCTTGCGTGTAGGCGTAGTGTTCCCAGAAGTGCTGCATGTACCAGGCGTTGCCGGTCTTGTTCCACACATAGCCCATCGCGCCGAATGGATTGGATTCGGTGCGCACGGTCCAGCCGCGCACTGGCTTGCCTTTGGCGCTGACGAAGGTTTCTTCGCGCTGCACCGCTTCGCCGCTCAGGTCTGGCTGCGACATCTGCACGGACTCCGGATGGGCGATGGCTTTGGCGGCGGTGTCGGCCACCAGCTGGCGATAAACCGGTGCCATGCCCTGCACGAAGTCGAGGAAAGGTTTGGCGTGCTCGGACAGGTTGGCCGGCTCCGCAGGCCAGTAGTTCATCTGGATATTGATGTTGGTGTGGTAGTCCGAATTCCACGGCGGTGTGAGGCTATTGTTCCACAGGCCTTGCAGGTTGGCGGGCAGTGAGCCGCGAGAACTGGAGATCAGCAGGTAGCGGCCGTATTGGAAGAACTGCGCTTCCAATTCGGGATCATTACCTTCGGCCGTGTAGGCCTCGATGCGCTTGTCGGTCGTCAGCGCGCGACGGGCCGGCGCGGCAGCGCCGAAGTCCACGCTCACGCGGCCAAACTGCGCGGCATAATCGCGTTGATGCGCCGCCAGCAGCTTCGCCCACGCGCCAGATGCGGCGCTGGCCGCAGCCACCTGTGCTTCCACGCGCGGCAGCGGCGGCTCGCCCTGAAAGCGGCGGGAGGCGTCGTTGGCGTAGCTAGTGGCGGCGCCGAGAATCAGCGTGATCGCATCGCTGCCGGTAAAGGTGATCTTGTTGCCCGCCACCGCCAGCTTGCCGCCCTCGTTCAGCACCTGCACCTGGCTGGCGTACTTCAGCGCATTCGGCAACGCGCCTGTCGCTGTGATGCGATCACCCTGCGCGCTGATCTGCGCATCATGCATATCGGTCAGTTCAATGGAACCAGTGTACTGACCGCGCTTGCTGGCAGTCAGCCGCACAGCAATCACCTGCGCCGGATAACTGGCCAGCGCCTCGCGCTTGAACTGCACGCCATTGTGCGTATAGCTCACCGTGTGCACGCTCTGCGAAATATCCAGCCGGCGCGCATACCCCGTCGTCCCCTGCTGATGCCCCGGCAGATTGATGTAGACATCGCCAAACGGCTGATACGCCCCCATCGCCTGGGTGTCGCCAGTCCACAGGGTGATGTCATTGAACTGCAAGCGCTCCCGCGCCAACTGCCCGAAAATCATCGCGCCGATGCGGCCATTGCCGATGGGGAGCGCTTCCTTCTCCCAGCCCGCCGCCGTATCCGGCGCCGGCTGCGCATAATGCAAGGTCAGATCCGGCGCGGCCGACGCGCCAGCCGCGACAAAGGCGGCAATCAACAGCGCAGACTTCATTGCGGATTTATCTTGATCAGCACCACATCATTGACGCGCATTTTCACCTTTACGCTGGCCGCGCCGGATGCCGGCACGCGCACAGTGCTGGTCTGCGGACGGTCTGTCGTCAAGGCCTGCAAGCGCTCCACCTGCTTCGGCGTCAGCGTCTTCGGCGAACCCATTTTCAGATACGCCGTATGCGCATCATTCGCCTCAAAGCCGGTGCGGTACACATTGACCGAATACGCGCCAGGCTTCAGCCCTTTCAGATCAACACTGACCTGCTGACTGTCACGCGTCGGCTGCACCGTGGTGTAGAAACCGCGATTGCTGCGACCCTGCTTCGGCGTCTGGAAGTCCCACGCCAGCACCTGCACGCCACGGCCATCCTTCGCCGCATAGCTTTGCACATCGCCCGTCTTGACCGCCGTATCGCCGAGCTGATTCAGATATTTGTAAGCGAACCACGACGGCTTGCGTATCCCCTGAGGATTCATCAAACCAAAGCCACCCTCGAACGGCGCGGTCGGCGGCCCCGGCTCCTCGAACAGATCGCTATAAGTCCAATAGCTCATACCCTGCGCAATGCCCTCGGTGGCTTTGAGCTTGCTCAGAATGTACGGCGCGCTGATATACGAATCGTGTACCGGATCGCGCGGTGTATAGCTGGTGCTCCACTCGGTGAAGTACAGCGGCATCTCCGGATGGCCGGCTTCCGCCATCTCCTTGCGCACCTTGCGCACATCGCCGACGATAGCATCGGGCGATGGCGACAGCTTGGTATCTTCCTTGCCGCTCTCGTCGAGGAAGCCGCCGTCCACGCCATAGGTGTGCGTGGTGACAAAATCCACCACTGAGCCGGCAGACTTGGCATGCGCCAGGAACTCCGGCACCCACGCCGCACCCGCTGTCGACGGACCGCCGACGCGCAGTGCCGGATCGATGGCCTTGATGGTGCGCGACGTGATGTCGAACAGCTCGAAGTACACCTTCTGGTCCGCCTTCTCCCAGAAGCCGTCCAGATTCGGCTCGTTCCATACCTCAAAGAACCAACTGCGCACCTCTTCCTTGCCATAGCGTTCCTGTGCGTGACGCACAAACGCATCCACCAGCGCTGCCCACTTCTTCGGATCGGGATGCGAGGTGTTGCCTTTCCAGTAGAAGATGCTCAGGTCAGAGCTGCGCATCGCCAGCGGCGTAAAGCCCAGCTCCACAAACGGCTTGATGCCGATCTTGAGCAAGCGGTCGTACAGATAATCCAGCTTGGTCCAGTCGTACACCGGCTTACCGTCCACCTCCTTGTAGGTGCCCAGCACATCGTGGAAGATGGCATGGAAGCGAATGTAGCGGAAACCCAGTTCGTCCTTCGCAGTCTTGAGCTGCGCCAGGCTGTCGTCGCGTATCAGCGTGCCCGGATAATCCGAACCCACCGACAGATCGGCGAAGCGGTCGCGCGGCGAACCGGCATCGGCGGCATCCACCACGATATGGCGATCGGCGACTGGCGCGGCGATGGCCGACGCACCCAGCGCAAATAAAACAGCTGCGGTCAAAGTCTTCATGTTCAACGCTTCACAGTAACGGTTTTACCCTCGTAGCTGACCGTCTTGTCAGCCACGTCGAAGTTGTCGGTGCTCGACACGCCAGGCTTGATGAAGCGCACCTTGAACTGGCGCTTGGCGACCATGCCCTTGTACTGGCCCGCGCGCTCGCCGATGGTGACCACGCCGGTCCTGTCATTGTAGCTGAGCGGGATGCGGCTGGCCTCACCGCGCAGATACGCGTTGCTGACGCCATCATCTTCATACAGGCTGAATTTGCCGTCGGCGCCGGTGTAGACCACCAGCGTAATCGGCGCATCCGGTTTCTCATCCACATACTGCGTCAGCGGGCCGACCGGCACGATGGCGCCGGCTTTCACCAGCACCGGCATGCGCGTCTCCGGCGCCTTGATGGTGGCCGTGGTGCCGCCCTTGTGCAATTCACCAGTGTACAAGTCGTACCAGTTGGCGCCCTTCGGCAGATACACGCTGCGTTCGCGCGCGCCGTACACGTACACCGGCGCCACCAGCATGTTGTGGCCGAACAGGTACTGGTCGTTGATGTTCTTCACCGCGTCGTCCTGCGGGAAGTCCATCACAAGGCCGCGCATGATGGAGCCGGACTCGTAGTGCGTCTCGGCGGCGGTCGAATAAATGTAAGGCATCAGGCGATAGCGCAGCTGGTCGTACCAGACCATCGATTCGCGCATCGGCGAACCGGCCGGCGAAATCTCGTTGATCTCGCGCTTGACCACTTCACCGTGGGAACGGAACAGCGGCGAGAACGCGCCAAACTGGAACCAGCGCAGATTCAGCTCGCGCCATTCCTTGATGTCCTCCGGATTACCCTGCTTGATGCCGGTGCTGCGATTCTCCTGCGCCGAGCCTACCTCACCGACCTGGAAACGCGTCTCCTGCGCATAGCCGCCGATGTCGTGCGTCCAGTTAGGAATGCCCGACATCGAAATGCTCACGCCCGCCGAAATCTGGTCATACAGATTGTTCCAGCGGCTGGCCGTGTCGCCGCTCCACACGGCGGTGGCGTTACGCTGGATGCCGGCAAAGCCGGAACGCGACAGGATGAACTGGCGCTTCTCCGGTTGATCGTTCTTCAGGTGCGAATAAAAGCCTTCCGTATGCACCAGGCTATACGGATTGAAGGTGATCTCGCCGCCGCCATACACGGTAGGGCCGATCAGCTTCTTGAAGTCCGCAGGACGCGTATTCGACAGCACATCCGGCTCGGTGTTATCCATCCACCAGGCGTCGAAGCCCAGGTCCACCAGCTTCGGTTTCATCTGGCGGTAGTAGATGTCGCGCGCCTCCTTGGTGTACGGGTCGTAGTGGCTGTTCTTGTAGCCAGGGCCGACCCAGTCAAGCGCGCCGTCCTCCACGTTCTTGGTCCACATATACCCCTTGGACGCCAGCTCTTTGTAGTTGTCGGTATTGGCGTAGAACTTGCCCCAGATCGAAATCATGATGCGTGCGTTGGCCTTGTGGACTTCATCCACCATCGCTTTAGGATCAGGGAAGCGGGCCTTGTCGAAATCGTGCGAACCCCAGCCGTTCTCCGGCCAGTAGAACCAGTCCTGCACCATATTATCGACCGGCCAGCCCTGCTTGCGGTACTCGCGCAGCACGCCCAGCAACTGCTCCTGCGTTTCGTAGCGCTGGCGCGACTGCCAGAAGCCATATGCCCACTTGGGCATCATCGGCGCCTGGCCGGTCAGGTGACGGTAGCCGGCGATGACGTTATCGATATTCTCGCCGCTCACCACGTAGTAGTTGATGCCCTGCGCGACTTCCGACGAGAAGGTCAGCGAGTGACGCTCGTCCTGCGGCAGCGGATCGTTGTGGGTGATGGCGACCATGCCGCCACTCGGCTTCCACTCCAGGTGCAGCTTGACCGGCTTGTTGGACTCGAACTTCACCTCAAAATTGTGATACCACGGATTCCAGCCCTGGCGCCACACGTCCATGATCTCCTTGCCGTCCAACGACAGCTTGGCGTAATCCGATGAATACAGCTGCATCTTGTGCACGCCCGCTTTCGGCGACGCCATCGCGCCATCCCACACCACCTTCAGATTGGCGGCTTTCGGATCGACTTCCTTCGGCCAGTTCTCGGCCACGTCCTTCAGATACTGGTAGGCGATGTCCTTTTCCTGGCGCGTGAATACCAGCTTGTCACCGATGTAATAACGCGCGGTCAGGCCGCCGGCCTTGCCATCGGCATCAGTCAGTTGCAGGTCGCGGCTCAGCCACGCATACGGCTTGCTGTCGCCAAAGCGCGAGATCGAATTGTTGTCCCACAGGACGCCGTAGTTTTTATCAGACACCACGAACGGCACGGCAATCGCCATATTGTGCTGCATCAGCAGCACATCTTCGCCGTTGAGGTTCATCTGGTGATTCTGATGCTGGCCCAGACCATAGAAAGCGTCCTTGGTGCCGTAGTTGAAGCCCTGCTTCACCGCCAGGAACGGTTTGCCGTCGATATCCACCGGCGCCATGCTCTCCGCCTGTTGCGTCAGGAACGCTTTACCGGCGGCGTTAAAGAACTGCACCTGGCCGGTCGCCAGCGACACCGCCACCGAGATTTTTTTCGCCTTCAGCGTGACACTGTCCTTGCCCGATGGGGTGACACTGAAGTTACCGCTAACAGGTGCGGCCACGGTCATCAGCGATGGGGTCAGCGATTTGGCCGCCTGATCCAGCTTCACCACGTGGACGATATTATCGGCCATGACTTCCAGCCGCACTTCCCTGGCGGCGCCGGTGTCCGGTTTGATCACCACACCGGTGGCGGTTTTTTCAAAAGTGCCAGCCATCGCATGGCCGGCCGCAAGCACGGCTACAGCCGTGGCGATCGTCGTAAAGCGCATATCGTCTCCGTTCTTTTATTTAGTATGTACCAACCGTCACCTTCAACACCACCGGATTGCCGGTCAGGTTGAGGCCATAGTCGGTCTGGTCGCCGTTCCAGTTGCGTTCCATGATCCATTTGCCGGCGGCGTCGTAATGGCCTTCTTCAACCCGGCCCCACATGGACGACTTGCCTTCGGCTTGATCGATCTTCACGCGCGCGCGCTGGCCGATGATGATGAATTCATTGTCGCTGATCTGCGCGATCGATACGCCGCCGTTCGGGATCTCGGTCCCCGCCGGTACGTCCTTGATGTCCTTGAAGTATTCGCGCTCGCCGAACTGCCACTCGCGGAACGAGACGGTGGCCTTCCAGCCTTTCATGTCCACGGTTTGCGGCTCGCGGTCGTCGCCTTCGGCAACGCCGTAGGTGCGGCCTTCAAACGCCCACTTGGCCCACTGGCGCTCCATCGGACGGAAAGCGGCGTAGATTTTGCCGAACGGTTCCACCATGGTCTTGTCGATCGCCTTGTGACCGAGCGGGAAATTGCTGTAGTCCGCGTAGTCGATGCCGAACGGCGAGAAGCCGATCGCGCCCTTGCCCAGCACCAGATAGGTGTAGCGCACGTATTCGGCGGCGTTGCTCATCTCCGGCACCATCAGCGGATTGTCTTTGCGCTGGAACAGGCGCAGCGAGGCGTTGAATTTCTTCGAGTTGGGGCCGTAAATATCCGGACCCGCGAAATCGATATGCGGCGCGGCGGCGCGGTAGATATCGATCACGTCATAGGTCGGGCCGCCGCTGGCGAAGTTCTCATGCCACGGTTTGACCGGGTCTTCGGTCGAATCGCGCTGCGAGTTATTCACGTACATCGGCAGGTTGTAGACGGCGCGACCAGCCTTGGCGATTTCCTCGATATAGCTGGCGATGGAGTACGCGTGGAAGTATTCATCGGCGTAGTCGCCGTAGACCTGCTTCCATGTGCCGCTCTTGGCCAGCGGCACAGGGGATTTTTTATAGTCCAGCACCGCCTGCGGCACCGGTTGATTGAACTGTGCTTCGGCCTTCGGCGCATAATCACGCGCAAAGCCGTAGGTGCCCACTTCGTTCTCGACCTGCACCATGATCACGGTGCGCTGCGCTTCGTCGATCTTCTTAATGTGGGCCATCAGCGCCACAAAGGCCTTCTTGTCGGCCTTCAGCGTCTCTTCGCCCTGCGGCGACAGGCAATAGGTGATCTTGCCGTCCTTTGAAACCATGCGCGGGAAACGGGCGTTGTTGAACTTGACCCATTCCGGCGTATAGCTTGGACCGGTGTTCTTCCAGGTGCCGAACCACAGCAGCACCAGTTTGACTTTGTTCTTGCGCGCTTCTGCCACCAGCGTGTCGACGTAGCTGAAATCGAACTTGCCCTCTTCCCGTTCGATCTGTTCCCAGGCGACCGGGATTTCGAGGGTGTTGGCGTGCATGTCCTTGATCGCCGCGAAGACCTTGTTCAGGGCCAGCGGATAATTACTGGAATTCTGCGCCTGGCCACCGAGGATGACGAAAGGCGCGCCGTCCACCATCAAGGCGAAACGGCCGTCCTTCTTCACGATCTGCGGTAGCTGGGAGGCGGCGGCCGCCGCGCCAGCTGCGGCCATTAAAAAACTGAAACTGGTAACAAGCTGGCGGGCGGTTTGCTTCATCGTGATTAAGCCTTTTTCAGAGATTAGAAGTCGTAGCTCAGTTTAGCCACTACGCGGCGGCCGGTCTTGAACCATGCACGTCCCATCATACCGATATTCTGCTGCATCAGCTGCTTGTAGGTGGAGTCGGTCAGGTTCTGCGCTTCCACGCCCAGCGACACCTTGTCGCTGAATTTGTAGAACGCCGATGCATCCAGCTGGCCGTAGGAATCCGCCCAGGTAGGCAGCGCCCAGGCCACATTGGTCTGGCCGTAGGTCGGGCTGGCTGGATTGGAGTCCGTGCCGTCGCCGCCTTTGGTGCCGTTGACGTTCACGCCTTGCAGCGACTTCGAACGCCAGTTATAGGCCAGACGCGCCGACCATGGGCCTTTGTCGTACAACAGCGCCAGGTTATACGACTGGCGCGACAGGTTTTCCAGCGGCAGATTGCCGAAGGTGGTGCCGTTGGTGTCGCAACCGTTCAGGTTCAGGTTGACGTTGGTCGCGCTGTCGCCGCCGGTGCAGTATTTCGAGTACACCGGGTTGTACAGATCGCGCTTGCTGTCGACGAAGGTGAAGTTGGCCTGCACGCCCAGACCGGACAAGGCGCCTGGCAGTTTGTCGAAGTACTGCTGGTAAGCCAGCTCGATGCCGCGCGCATAACCACGGGCGCCGTTGACCGGACCGGTGGTGGTGAAGTTCTGCAGCTTGCCGCTGGTGTCCGGCAACTGGTAGTTGTACACCTGGTTGATGATGATGTCTTTCAGGCGCTTGTTAAACACCGCTGCGGTGAACGAACCGGTAGGCGCGAAATACCATTCCATGGTCACGTCGAGCTGCTTGGACGTGGTCGGACGCAGGTTAGGATTGCCGCTGCCGGTGCCGCTCAGGTCCACGCTGTTGACCGTGGTGACGCCGTTAACGGTGGTGGTGTTGGCCGTTTGCGACAACGTGGTGTAAGCCTGCAGCTGCGTGAAGTCCGGACGCGAGATCGCCGTTGCGGCGGCAAAGCGGAACTGCAGCGTGTCGGTGGCCTTCAGGCGCAGGTTCAGGCTAGGCAGCACATTGTGGTAAGTGTTGTCGAAGTCCTGGGCCTTCGAAAACGGCGAAATGGTCGGAATCGGCACACCCTGGGTTGGGCCGGTCGGCAGGTTCGCGGTGAACACGGTGTAACCATGCGCGGTCGAATCGGTCTTCACGTAGCGCAGGCCGACATTACCGTCGATCGGGTATTTCAGATCATCCCAGCCGAAACGCATCTGGCCGTAGAGCGCCTTGGTTTTTTCCGACTGGTCGTTGGTGCCGGCAGGATCGGTGCCGAAGGTGGCTGGCGTCCATGGCGCGCAGGTGTTGCCCGCTTCCGCGCACAGCAGATCGTGGTAGGTGTGCAGCGTGGCGTAGGTGCCTGGATAGCCCTGTGCCAGCGACACGTTCGGGAACACCACCGACGGCACGGACACGCTGCCGTTGAAGAAGTTATTGAAGCTATGCAGATTGGTGTTACCCGAGAAGCGCGGATCGCTCAGGTAAGCCAGATGCGAAATCTCGCCCTGCCATGGCTGGGTGATGGCAGCCCAGTTGTAGCTTGGGTTGCTGTTGGTGGTGGTGGCCGAACGGTCGGTAAAGCGCACGCCAAAACGCACGTCGCGCAGCACCGGATTATCGAAGTCGTATTTAACGTCGGTCTTCCAGGCGTTTTCCTTGGCCGTGCTGCGGTCCAGATGCTCCTGGGTGAAGGCCCAATAGTAGTTGTTCGGGTTGGCCAGGTAGGCGCGGTCCGAGGCGTCGAAGATCAGATTCGGCACGCTGCCGGTCAGGTCCAGCCTTTCCTTCGGCAGCTGGATGGCGGTAGCGACGGTGGAGTCGAAGCTGTTGGTCTTGGCCTTGATGTGCTGCAGGTCGGTGGTGACAGTCCAGCTGTCCTTGCGCCAGCGCAGATTCCACGACAGGTCGGTGGTGTCGGACTTGCGGTTGGCGGCGCGCGTGTCGTCGCCGAAGTTGATGCCGGCGCCGGTGGAATCGGTCAGGGTGCCAGTCTGCAGCGCGCCCTGCGCATTGAAAGTCGAATCAGGCGAGACGCGGATGTTGTACGGGCTCGATTGGGCGAAGATCGCCTGCTCGTCCCACTTCATTTCGTACTTCGATTTGAAGTACGTCAGGCCGCTCGACCACTCGTCCTTTTTCCATTGCAGCGCGCCGTAAGCACCTTCGCGCTTGCGGTTGAATTCCAGCGTGCGCCATTGCGCGCCTTTCGGCACGTAGACCGAATTGCCGTTGGCGTCCTTCAGTGGATAGTACGGCTCGACCTGGAAGGCGTCGGTGCGGGTCGCGCTTTCCGAGTAGGCCAGATCCAGCAAGGCGCCGACTTCACCGATCGGGGTTTTCCAGCGATCCGACACCAGACCGGAATACGATGGCGAGGTCTTGCCCTTCTTTAGTTCCGACCAGGTGCGGTCGGCCGAGATGGCGGCCTTGAAGCCTTTGTAGTCGAACGGCATGGCGGTGCGCAGGTTCACCAGGCCGCCGATGCCGCCTTCAATCTGTTCCGCCGATGGGTTCTTGTAGATGTCGACGCCGGACACCAGTTCTGGTGGCACGTCTTCGAAGTTCAGCGAGCGGCCGCCGTTGGCCGAGAACGAATCGCGGCCATTCAGTTCCGAGCGCACGTAGCTCAGGCCACGAATCGACACGCCCGAGCCCTCTACCGAAAAGTGCTCCGGGTCGCCCTTGGCCATGGTGCGGTCGATGGTCACGCCGACCACACGTTGCAGCACCTCGGTCACCGAGCGGTCCGGCAGCTTGCCCATGTCTTCGGCGACGATGGAGTCGACGATTTCATCGGAATTCTGTTTGATCTTCTGCGCCGATTGCAGCGCTGCGCGCTGGCCGGTCACGATCACCGCTACCGGCTCTGCAGCCGGCGCGTCATTGGTCTTTGGTGCATCGGTCGTCTGGGCCAGGGCTACGCCGCTCAGCATCATCGTCATCTGGGCCAGGCCCATCGCGATGGCCGTTTTTTTGAACTGTTTCATCTACACTCTCCAAAGTTATACGAATATGTCATGGCTCTTTGGCCACTTATTATTGGTATTTCTCGTCATCTGTGGGGGTTAAGGGAATCTGCGGGGTAAGGGAGCCCGCCGGCGCTGGACAGCGCATTAAACTGGTCGTCATTGATAAGGTCTCGCTCGTCTGTATTTTTTTATCGCTGCTGCCGGCCGGCGGGGTGCCACGGCGCGCGACTTTAGACCATTGTGCAAGTTACACAATTGAGTGGCAATTGCGAAAATCACCAATGCGCAGAATGATAATCAGCAATCGTCGCGAGAATCCTACAGATACGCGGCCCGGCTGCGCGGGCCGCGTTGAAAAAAAACGTTTAACGACGGCCCGAGCGCGTCGCCACATCCACCCACACCGCCAGCGTCAGGATCGCGCCCTTGACGATCATCTGCCAGTAGGTGTCGACGTCCAGCATCGACATGCCGTTGTCGAGCGACGCCATCACCAGCGCGCCAATCAGCGCGCCGTACACGGTGCCGGAGCCGCCGCGCATTGAAGTGCCGCCGATGAAGCAGGCCGCAATCGCATCCAGCTCCCCGGAGGTACCGGCCGATGGCGAACCCGCCGCCAGCCGCGCGGTGTTCAGCAGCCCAGCCAGGGCGCACATCAGGCCCATGATCCCGAAGATCCACAGCTTCACCGCCTGCACGTTGATGCCGGACAGCCGCGTAGCCTCCATGTTCGAGCCCACCGAGTAGATGCGGCGGCCGAACACCGTCTGCGTCGCCACGTAGCTGAAGATCCCCAGCAGCACCAGCAGCATCAGCACCGGCAGCGGAATGCCTTCGTATTCGTTCAGCGTGGTCACAAATGCGAACAACACCACGCCAATCGCGGCAAGGCGCAAGCCATGACGCCATAAGGCAGGCACCGGCAGATGGTGGCGTGCCAGGTTCACTCGCTGGCGCCAGATCAGCACCGCCGCCAGCACGAACAAGGCCACGCCCAGCGCCACGCCAATCTGTGGCGGCAGATAGCCCTGCCCCAGCTGCACCAGCGAATCCGACACCGGCGCCACCGTCGCGCCATCCGTCACGCCGAGCACAATGCCGCGATACGCCAGCATGCCGCCCAGGCCCACAATGAATGACGGGATGCCGGCATACGCCGTCAGCCAGCCATTGAACAGACCAAGCACCAGGCCACACGCCAGCACCACCGCGATGGTGGCCGCCACCGGCATATGGTGCGTTACGTCCAGCACCGCCGCAATGCCGCCCAATAGCCCGAGCAGCGAGCCGACCGACAGATCGATCTCGCCGGCGATGATGACGAAGGCCATGCCACACGCCACCACGCCGGTCACCGCCATCTGGCGCATCAGGTTGGACAGGTTGCGCGGCGAGATGAAACCGCCGTCAGTCTTGAAGCTGAAGAAAGCCCAGATCACGGCGATGGCGATCAGCAGCGCCAGGATTTTGTACTGCGTGAACAGCTGTTTGATTTTTGTTGGATTCATTGATGTATCGCTGCCGACAGCAGCATTTCCTGAGTCAGATTCTGATTGACGAAATCGCCGCGCAATTCCCCTTCGCCCATTACCAGCACGCGGTCGGACACGCCCAGCACCTCGGCCAGTTCCGACGACACCATGATGATGGACATGCCCTGACTGGCCAGCTCCAGCATCAGCTTGTAGATTTCGAATTTGGCGCCGACGTCCACGCCGCGCGTGGGCTCATCGAGGATCAGCACCTTGGGCCGGGTCAGCAGCATCTTGGACAGCACCGCCTTCTGCTGGTTGCCGCCCGAGAGCGAGGTAATTGACAGGAAGGGGCTGGCCGTCTTCAGGCCGAGACGCGCGATTTCCTCGCTCACGGTTTTCAGTTCAGCCTCGCGGTCGATGCGGCTGAAGCGCGAGTAGCGGCCCAGCACCGACAGCGTGATGTTCTGCCCCACATCCAGATCGCGCACGATGCCGTGCTGCTTGCGGTCTTCCGGCACCAGCGCCAGGCCGTTGCGGATCGCCTTCAGCGGCGTCGACGTATCGATCTTCACGCCATCCAGCCACACCTCGGCCTCGCTCACGCCGGGATAGGCGCCGAACAGCGCCGACACCAGCTCCGTGCGGCCTGCGCCGACCAGCCCTGCGATGCCAAGGATCTCGCCCTTGCGCAGCTGGAAGGAGACGTTCTTCACTTTTTTACGTTCCGGCTTGTCGACGTCGTAGCAGGTGACGTTGCGTGCCTCGAACGCGATGTCGCCCTGCGTGCGCTCCAGCTGCGGATACAGCTGGTTCATCTCGCGGCCGACCATCTGCGCGATGATCTGCCGCACATCCATCTGCTGCATCGGCGTGGTGGCGATGTGTTTACCGTCGCGTATCACCACGATGGTATCGCAGATGGCTTCCACTTCATCCAGCTTGTGCGAGATGTAGACGCAGGCCACTCCCTTGGCCTTCAGGCCGCGGATAATATCCAGCAGCACCTGGATTTCCGCCGCCGTCAGCGACGACGATGGCTCGTCGAGAATCAGCAGCCTGGCGTTTTTGTTGAGCGCCTTGGCGATTTCAATCAGCTGCTGATGGCCGCCGCCGTAATTCGACACCGGCAGCACCACGTTGACGTCATCCAGCTTGAGTTCTTTCAGCAGCGCTTCGGCGCGCTGGTTCATGGCCGCATAATTCATGCGGCCGCCCGGCAGCGTGATCTCGTTGCCGAGGAAGAGATTCTCGGTCACCGACAATTCCGGCACCAGCATCAGCTCCTGGTGGATGATGACGATGCCGGCCGCTTCGCTTTCACGTATCGATTGCGCCTTCAGCGGCGCGCCGTTCCACAGGATTTCGCCGTCCCAGGTGCCGTGCGGGTAGACGGCGGACAGCACTTTCATCAGGGTCGATTTGCCGGCGCCGTTCTCGCCGCACAAACCAATGCACTCGCCCGGACTGACCTTCAGGTCAATACCGTCGAGCGCAGGCACACCGCCAAATTTTTTGACGATGTCCTTCATTTCTAGCAAATAGCCGGACATGGGGATTCTCGAAAGGTGACAGGCGGAGCGTATGCAGCATGGATTCCCGCCTGCGCGGGAATGACGCGCCACCGTCGCTCCCGCGCAGACGGGAGCCCATAGAACGCATACCTTACTTGGCCGCCAACTGGGCCTGGGTATAGAAGCCGTCTTTTACGACCACGTCCACATTGGCCTTGGTCAGCGCGATCGGTTTCAGGAATACCGAATCGACTTCCTTGAAGCCGTTGTTGTACTTGGCGTTGAAGGCCGGCTTTTCGCCGCGCACCAGCTGCACCGACAGCTTGGCCGCTTCCGACGCGATCAGCTTCAATGGCTTGTACACGGTCAGCGTCTGCGTACCGGCGATCACGCGCTTGACGGCCGCCAGATCGGAGTCCTGGCCCGACACGGCGACCTTGCCGTCCAGTTTTTGCGAAGCCAGCGCCTGGATCGCGCCGCCGGCGGTGGCGTCATTGGAGGCCACTACGGCGTCGATCTTGTTGCCGTTGGCGGTCAGCGCGTTTTCCACGATGGACATCGCCTCGGACGGGCTCCAGTCCTTGACCCACTGCTTGCCGACGATCTTGACGTCACCCTTGTCGATCAGCGGTTGCAGCACCTTCAGCTGGCCTTCGCGCAGCATCTTGGCGTTGCTGTCGGTCGGCGCGCCGCCCAGCAGATAGAAATTACCCTTCGGTTTCGCCGCCAGCACGCCCTGCGCCTGTAGCTGGCCGACCATATTGTTATCGAACGAGATGTAAGCGTCGATATCGGCGTTGAGGATCAGACGATCGTAGGAAATGACTTTGATCTTGGCCTTCTTCGCTTCGCGGATGGCGTTGGTCAGCACCGTGGCGTTGTATGGCACGATGACCAGCACGTCCACGCCGCGCGAGATCAGGTTCTCGATCTGGGCGATCTGGCGCTGCTCGCTGGCGTCGGCCGACTGCACAAACACCTTGGCGCCCTGCTGTTCGGCGGCGGCCACGAAGTAGTCGCGGTCGCGCGCCCAGCGCTCCAGCCGCAGGTCATCGATCGAAAAGCCGATCTTCGGGTTTTTGGCGTCGGCCATGGCGTTACCGCCTGCAAAAGCCATCATCACGGCAATAGCCGCCGTGCTCAGTAATTTCTTCATCAATTAAGTCTCCAATTATGCTGCCGAGTTCTATGCCCAACTAAACACTACACCGCGCATTGCACCGCTATGTTACATCACGCGCCGTACCAACCCGCGTCCACATAGTATTCGCGTCCCGAACAGCGCGCCGCACTGTCGGAGGCGAGGAACAGGGTCAGTGCCGCCACGTCGGCGATTTCCACCCGGCGCGGCAGGCATTGGCCGGCCAGCATGCGCGCCTCCTCGTCCGGCGTATGCCACAACGCTTCCTGGCGCGGCGTCCGCACGCCGCCTGGAATCACGCTGTTGACGCGGATGTTGTCGCGGCCAAGATCGCGCGCCATCCCGCGCGTCATGCCCTCGATGCCGGCTTTGGCGGTCATGTACAGGGTCAGCTCCGGCAAGGCCAGGTGCCACGAGATGGAACTGAAATTGAGGATCACGCCGCCGCCCGCCGCGCGCATGCCCGGCACCACGGCTTGCGCGCAGAAGTACAGGTGACGCAGATTGACCGCCATGCGGTTTTCCCAGTACGCCGGCGTGACGTTGGCAATCTCGTGGCGGTCGTCGTTGGCGGCATTGTTGACCAGGATGTCGACCGCGCCGATGGTCTCGAAGATCTGCGCCACCTTTTGCAGGTCGGTCAGATCGCACGGCACGAAGGCCGGCGGCGCAGGCAGCGCAGCCAGGCTGGCCGCCAGTGCGCGCGAATCCTTCTCGGCGATGTCAAGGAAGGTGACTAGCGCGCCCTGGCGCGCAAACGCCTCGACGATACCGGCGCCGATGCCGCTGCCGCCGCCAGTGACGACCACGCGCTTGCCGGCGAGGCTGGGATAGATGGCCTGCTCACGCGGCGTGTTGTAATTTTTTTCCAAGGTCTGTTCTCCAAAATAGCTGGAGGATTCTGACCCGCCTAAACATAAGCCGCAATTACGAAAATCACCAATCGCGGCAATGATATTACGCCGCCAGCTCCGGCGGCGGCAGCGCCGAGCCGTCATCGACGATGCCCATCATGGCGCGATCCTGATAAGTGCGCGGCGTGCATCCCAGCTCGCGCTTGAATACCGCGTGCATATACTGCACCGACGTGAAGCCGCAGCACAACGCCACTTCGGCGATGCTGCGTTCACCGCGCGCCAGCATGGACGTCGCCGCATCGAGCTTGAAGCGCAGGATCACATCATGCACGCTGCAATTGAGCTCCTGCCGGAAGTAGGACTCCAGCGACGAGCGCGAAATGCCGACATACTCCGCCACCTGGTGCGTCTTGATGCCCTGGCAGGCGTACTGGCGAATGAAGTGGCGCGCGCGCATCACGTGCGGATGCTTGGGCGCTTCGTGCTGGGTGGACGCCAGCACATTGATGCCGACCGGCGGCACCAGCACCCGCGTGCCGCTCATGCGCACGCCGTGCAGCATCTGGTCCAGCAGGTGGGCGGCGGTGCGGCCCATCTCCTGCGCGCCCTGGATGACGGAACTCAGTGGAATCCGGGTCAGCATGCGCGCCAGCGGATCGTTGTCGATACCGATCAGCGCCACCTGCTCCGGCACCGCGATGCCGGCCATGATACAAGCCTGCATCAGCTGGCGCGCGCGCGCATCCGTCACAGCGATGATGCCGACCGGCTTGGGCAGGCTATGCAGCCACTGGATCTGCTGCTCCACCGCCGCATCCCACGACGGCGCGCTGGTGCCCAGGCCGCGGTAGATATGCGGCTCCATCTTGTCCTGTCCCATCAGCGTGCGGAAGGCGTGTTCACGCTCCTGCGCCCAGCGGTTGGTCTGCGCTTCCGGCAGCGAAAACATGGCGAAGTGGCGCAGGCCGGCCTCGATCAGGTGATCGCGCGCCATTTTAATCAGCTTGAAATTGTCGGTGGCGACATAGGGCACGTCGTCCGGATAGGCGGCCTGATTCTCGTACGAGCCGCCCACCGCCACCACCGGCACGCGGCTGCGCGTCAGGGCCTCGGCCACGGCGGGATCGTCGAAGTCAGCGATGATGCCGTCGCCCTGCCAGCTCTCGATGCCGGGCAGGCGCAGGCGGAAGTCCTCTTCCAGGAACAAATCCCAGCTGGCGCGCGTGGAACTCAGGTACGCGGCGATGCCCGCGATGACCTCGCGGTCGAAGATTTTGTTTGCATTGAACAGTAGCGCAATCCGGTGTGACTTCATCTGCATCTCTACTACCCCGCTCCAGGACGAATTTGGCCGTCTTGATACTACAGCCCGCCCGCGTGGTGCAGATATGAAAAATTTCGCTTCATCCATAACGAATTTGACTAAATACCTTAAGGAAATTACGTTTTCGGCTTACCGAACACAATGCCCCGGCCCGCTGTGCTCATATAGACAACACCAAAGGTGTTCATATCGCCTACGACGAACTGGGCGTCGCCGGGGCCGCCATATTGATGTTGGTCGTCATTGATGCGCAGCCAGCTGGCGCCGCTGTCGATGGAGCGGAACACGCCGCGCACGCCGCCAACCTCGCCCCAGATGTAGACCGTGGGGTCGCTGGCCCCCGGCGCGGCCTTGCCGAAACCGACCGCCGCCGCATAGCTGACGCCGGGCAAGCTGGCGAAACTGGCGCCGGCATCGGTGGAGCGTGCCAGGCCACCGTCGTACAGCGCCACCCAGACGTCGCCGCTACGGCCCGGCATGGCGCGCACGGTTTTGGAACCGCGCGCCGAGGCCAACCGCGCTTTTGTTGGCGCGAAGCTGGCGCCGCCATCGGTGCTGACCAGCAGTCGGTCACCAGCCAGTGCATAGAATTTGCGGGCATCAACGGGATCGGCGACGGCGCGGCCTCGCTCCGTATGCAAACCCGCGACCTCGGACCAGGTCGCGCCCTCGTCGGCAGAGCGGTAGCAGGTGCTGGACTTTTCCGGGCAGTGCACGATGACCTTGCCGTCCGCACTCAGCGCCACCTGGCCCTGCGCGCCCTGCATGCTGGCGGTCTTCGCCCACGTCACCCCCATGTCTTTCGAGAGATACATCGCTTTGCCGGCGCGCACCACTACGTTCGGATTGCGCGCGGCATAATCCAGTCCCCAGGTCGTGCCCATGGTCGGCGTGTGGATCGGCGAATAATGCGTGACGTCGGTATGGCGGAAGCCATCGTAATCGCCGATCGCCGAAATGACCGGGCCGCCGGGAATGCTGACTAGGTTCAGCGGCACCGATTCTTCCAGGCCGATGTCCTCGAACTTCCACACCGGCTTGTCGCCGTGGATGTCATCGGAGACGAACACACCGTTGCCGGACACCGCCATCAGCCGCTGGCTGTCGAACGGATCGAACTCGATGCTGGCGGTCCAGTGGATGAAGCTGCCGGCAATCCAGCTAACGCCGTTGGAATCGATCTGCACGCCCTTGGCGACGATGCTGTTCCAGCTGCGGCCGCCATCCACGGTTTCGTAGAACTGGTCGCCGATGCCGCCGCGCATGTCGTAGTGCGAGATGGTCGACACCACCATGCGCAGCGGATTGCGCTGATCAACGGTGATGCCGGTATAGGCGGCGTTCAGCGGCGGCGAGATATCCGCCCACTTGCCGCTGGCGATGTCGTACTGCCACACGCCGCCCTCCTCCAGCCCCTCGTCCTTGGCCTTGTCCGCATGCGGACCGGCGCCTTTGGCGAAGGTCAGCACCAGTTTGCCGTTCGCCACCACCGCGCGATGCGGCATCAGCTTTTGCGGGCCGCCGGTCATGGCGCGGAAAGTCTGGCCGCCGTCGGCCGATACATACATATTTTCGCCGAAGCGCGAGACGCCGACGTAGATTTTGCCGTGATCGAGCAGCACCAGGCTGATGCCGTTCTGGTTGTTGGTGGTGGTGATGTCGAGCCCAGTCAGACGATGCCAGCTTAAACCCTCGTCGGTGCTCTTGAACAGGCCGTTGGCGCGGGTGCCGACGTACAGGATCTTGCCGTTGTCCGGATCGACTTGCAGCTTTTCGCCGTTACCGCGCCCCATGCCGTTGCCGTGTACCTTGAACTGGCTGGTGACGTCGATGCGCTTGAAGGTGTTGCCGTAATCGTCGGACTTGAGGACCGCGCTGGCGCCGCCGTTCAGGTAGGCGACGCCGGCGGTCATGTAGAGCTTGTTGGGCGATGACGGGTCAATCGCCAGCGATTCGATGCCGAGCAGACCGGTGTCCTTATCGGACACCCAGTCCATCAGCGGAATCCAGCGTTTTTTTTTACGTCCCAGCGATAAGCGCCGCCGACATCGGTGCGGGCGTAGATCAGGCCCGGCTCGGTCTTGCTGGTGATCAGGCCGGAGACAAAGCCGCTGCCGCCGATCGAGACATTATCCCACGCATACTTTTCCGCGCCCGGCAGCAACTGTTGCAGCGTTGGCGCCATGGCCTTGGCCCAGATCTCGTAACCCTTCTCGTTCGGATGCAGCAGGTCCGGCATGATGTCGCGCGACAGCGTGCCGTCCGCTTGCAGGAAAGCCTTGCCGATGTCGAGGAAGAACACCTTCTGGTTGTCGGCATAGCCGGCGATGATGGCGTTGACCTGCTCGTTAATCCGGCGCAGATTGTCGTCCGGCTTTTCGCCGCGCGGGAAAATCGCCAGCAGCAGGATCTTGGTGTCCGGCAGGCGCTGCTGCAATTCCTCGATATTGCGCTTGATGCCAAGGGCCGTGGTCTTCGGATCTTCCTGGCGATGGCCGGTGTTGTTGGTGCCGAACATCAGCACCGCGACTTTCGGCGCCAGGCCGTCCACTTCGCCATGCTGCACACGCCACAGTACGTTCTCGGTGCGATCGCCGCCAAAGCCGAGGGCGATGCCGTTCAGCGGCTTGTAATAGCGGTCCCAGACCGGCACGCCGCTCTTTTCCCACCCCTCGGTAATCGAGTCGCCGATGAAGACCACTTGCGCGCTCTTGCCCAGCTGTTTGACGTCGGCCAGCTTTTTCTCGTGGCGCGTGGTCCACCAACTGATCGACCATGACTCGTTCAATTTGTCCGGCGTGACCGAGACGGTCTTGTAATCGGGGCATGCAACGTTGGGCTTGCCGCTCAGCTGATACTTGACGTTGGCGATGGAGACCTTGCCTTTGCCGGTGCCGTTCAGCTCGAACGGCTGGGTAATCTGGCTGAAATCGTCGCCTTCGTGGTAGAAGCAGCTGGCCGACATCACCAGATGCTGCCAGCCCTTGCCCTCTGCCGCGCGCGCCGGGATCACATACGGCACGCCGCGCTCGCATTGGTCGCCGCACTTGACGCGAAAACTCAGGCCGCCTTCGGCCAATTCATCCACTTTGAGATCCAGCGCCAGCACGCCCTTGTCCAGATAGGGCCGCAGGTCAACCGGCTCGCCGCCCTGCATGCGCAGGCTGGCGTACCAGGCTTTGTTGAAATTCAGTGTGAGCGCATCGTCCTTCTTCGCCTTGGCCGACTTGCTGGCGGCGACCACGCCATTGTCGGCCTTGGGAATCTCGGCCGCAGCGCCCGTCATCGTCTTGGCGGAGTCGAAATCCGAAATGACGATACTACCGGACGCCAGCGGCTGGCCGGTATACACATTCAAATCATTGGGCGCCGCCGCGAAAGCGGACGACGATAGCACAGCCAGGGTAGCGGCAAGGCGGATATTCATGGGGATGTCTCACGTATTTTTATGCGCACCATTGTGCGATGCCCCGCCACGCACCGCAATTACGAAAATCACCAATCGGCACAACAATATTGAACTTGTGCTCGCAATCGGCGGTCTAAACCACCATGACGCCTTGCAGAGATGCGTACTAGCATCGCCAGTCTACGCACCACCATCGTAGTCACCGGCGTCAGCAGCGTCCTGGCTGCCGTTCTCGGTATCTCGGCATTCAACGCCGCACTCTACTCCAACATGCTGGCCGCGCTGAGCGCCGGCAAGGAAATGGCGGAAACCCAGGCAGAAGTCAGGCGGATCGTCGCCGAAACCGCCATCCTCCTCAAGCGAGCACAAGAAGAGAAAAAGCCGCCTAAACAGCCGCCTTCGGATTGATGCAGTACGCCCGTTCGCGGTACTCGAAGTAATCAAAGTCCGCATGCAGTGCCGTGCCCGCCATATCCTGGCATGCCACGCCCACAAACGCGCCGGTAAAGTTCGGCATGCCGGGGGCGTTGGCCTCGTCCGACAGGATGCTGGCGTCAAACTGCTGCGCCAACCATTGCCACGCGCCGTCACCCAGCCGGTAGCCAAAGTACAGGCGCTCCTCATCCACCTCCACCCGCAACTCCACCGGCAAGCCCGGCGGCAACGCAATCGGCGCGGTAAACGTATCGGTCTGCACATGGTTGGGCAAACTGCTCATCACCCGCAAGTGCTTGCCAAGCACCTCATCGTGCGAGATGTACAGGTAGTGGAACTTGGACGCATTGTAGTAACACACCAGCCCCGCCTGCTGCTGGTAATGCTCCGGCTCAAACTCCACTACCGTCGACGCACTGTAGCAATGCGCCTGCTGCCGCCGCGCCACCAGCGACTGGCGGAACGTGCTGCCGATACTCTCGCGGCCATACAACCGCAAATGCCCCGGCCGCGCCGTCAGACTGAACAACTCCTCCGGCCATGGCGTGCGCAGCCAATGGAAGGCTATCGGCAGCTGCGACGCATCAAACTCCTCCCGCACCGGGTCATCGGCAAAACGATGCTCCGGCAAGCCTGGCGACGCTGCCTGCAACTCCGGCGTGCCCTGCCCATCTAGCGTGCGCAACCAACCGTCATCGCCCCACACCACTGACTGAATCGCCGTCTCACGCCCCAGCGTGCAAGTGCCGCGATTGCGTAACGGCCGGCCGCACAGATACACCATATGGGTCTGGCCATCCTGCGTCTCCACCAGATCCGCATGGCCGGCGCGCTGCAACGCCACGTCGGGCCGGTGACGTGAACTCAGCATGGTCTGATCCGGATGCAACTCATACGGCCCGTTCAGATTGCGCGAGCGCGCCATTGTCACGCCGTGATTCCAACCGGTGCCGCCCTCCGCCGTGAGCAGATAGTAATAGCCGTTACGCTTGTACAGATGCGGCGCCTCGGTCAGCCCATGCGCCGTGCCCTTGAAAATAGTCTGGCGCTGGCCGATCAATCGTCCCTCGGAATACTCCTGCGCCACAATGCCATTGAAGCGGTTGCTGCCCGGCCGGTGATCCCACAGCTGGTTCAGCAGATACTTGCGGCCATCGTCATCATGAAACAGCGACGGATCGAAGCCGCTGCTGTTGAGATACACCGGCTCCGACCACGGCCCCTCAATTGTCGGACTGGTCACCAGATAATTATGAAAATCGCGCAAGGACGCGCTGCCCGAGGCGCCGCCGGTGGAGGTGCGGCCATAACGCTTCACATCCGTATAAATGAGCCAGAACAAGCCGTCCGCATACGTCAGGCAAGGCGCCCACACGCCGCATGAATCGGGGGCGCCCAGCATATTGAGCTGACTGGCGCGCGTGAGCGGCCGTGTCAGCAAACGCCAGTTGACCAGATCGCGTGAATGGTGAATCTGCACGCCGGGATACCACTCAAACGTGGACGTCGCAATGTAGTAATCATCGCCCACGCGCACGATGGACGGATCGGGGTTGAAGCCCCGCAGGATGGGATTTTGAATCATGAAGTTTTCTCTCGCACCAAAGTCCACAGCAGCAGCGCCGCCACCAGGTCCAGCACCGCCAGGCTGACGAAGAACGGCGTATAGCCTACGGAGGCCATCAGCCCGCCGATCATCAGCGAAAAAATCAGCAGTCCGAAATTGCCGAAAGTGCCGCACATGCCGGCCACTGTCGCCACCTCGTTGCGGCGGAACAGATCGGACGACATCGTGATCACCGTGACCGACAAGGTCTGGTGCGCAAAGCCGGCCAGGCTAAGCAAGGCAATCGCCGCATACGGACTATCGACAAAGCCGACAAACGCCACGCCCATCATCATGCACGCGCCCAGCGTGAAGGCGCCGCGCCGCGCATTGATCAGCCGCACGCCGCGCTTTTGCAGCGCCAGCACCACCATCGGCCCGAACAGGCAGCCCAGATCCGCCGCCAGGAAAGGCAGCCAGGCAAACATCGCAATCTGCGCCAGGTCGAAATGGCGCACCGTGGTCAGGTACAGCGGCACCCAGAACGACAGCGTGCCCCACGCCGGATCGGCCAGGAAGCGCGGCAGCGCGATGCCCCAGAAATTGCGCATCTTCAAAATGCTGAGAATGGACGGCCGCTTGCCGTCGCCTTCGAGATGCTGCTCCTGCCCGGCCGCGATATGCTGCGCCTCCTCTTGCGACAGGCGGCGATGGCGCGCCGGCGCGTCATACAGCAGCAGCCACGCCGCCACCCAGACCAGGCCCAGCGCGCCGGTGATCACAAACGCCGACTGCCAGTTGTAATGCAGGATGGCCCACACCACCAGCGGCGGCGCCAGCATCGAGCCGAACGAAGCGCCGATGTTGAAAATCCCGCCGGCCATGCCGCGCTCCTTGGCCGGGAACCATTCGGATACCGCCTTCATGCCGGCCGGATTGGCCGAGCCTTCCGCCAGCCCCAGCATACCGCGCAGCACCGCCAGCGTATGCCAGTTGGTAGCGAAACCATGCGCCATGCAGATCACCGACCAGGCAGCGGCAAACATGGCAAAGCCAAACTTCAGGCCGATCACATCGAGCACGTAGCCGCACAGCGGTTGCAGCATGATGGCGCCCTGGAAGGCTGCCGTGATATAGGAATATTCCCTGGTGCTGATGCCCAGTTCCGTCAGCAACGTTGGCGCCGCCACCGCCAGCGTGCTGCGCGTTAAATAGTTAATTACCGCCCCGAGCATGATCAAACTGATCATCCACCAGCGTAGTCCCCGTATTTTCATGATTGCGCAATCATTTTGTAATGGTTGCGACGATAACACACTCTTTTCGGAAATGATTACGGAATTAGCATCTGTCCTGGAAAAGTGTTTTCTTTTTCATAATTAAATGTAAAATTAACAAGCAGTCTAGGCAGTCTAACAACCAACTAACTAGGGGATTCCGATGAATAGGTTTGTACGTGTGGCCGCACTGGCTCTGTCTTTGCTGGCTGGCGCCGCCGCCCAGGCGATGACTTATAATTTTTCCTACACCTTTGGCGACGGCAATAAAGCCACCGGCTCGTTCGACGGCACCACCGTCGGTGACCTGGTAGTCGACCTGTCGCATATTTCGGTATCGGTGAACGGCGTCGCCTTCCCGCATAGCGGCTCGCTGAGTTCGTATTTCTTTACCCCGGAGGGCGACTGGGCGGGCCATGCTGTCGCGTCGTTCAACGCGGTGCACAATAACTTCGGTTTCTTCGATGACGACCCTTCCACTGGGGCAGCTACCCATGGCTTCCTGCTGGTTCCTTACGGCCCGCCTGATCATCTGGCACAAATCCTCGGCACAGCCGGCGAGCCGTCTGAATGGACTGTCCCGGCCAACTGGACACTGACGGCCGTCGTGCCGGAAGCGGAAACCTACGCCATGCTGCTGGTCGGCCTGGGCTTGATCGGCGTGGTCGCCCGCCGCCGCGCGCAAGCCTGGTCAGCGCAGCCGGTGCCGCTGTAGCAGCGGCACGGCAATCCAGCGCCGGCCCGCCAGCACTGCCCCGGCAATCAGCGTGAGGGAGGCGGCGAAGTGCATCATCAAATCCATCAACTCGCCCGCCACCGGGTGGCAGAACCCCAGGATAATCTGCGACATCGCCGCGACGCTTAGGCCAGCAATCGCCAGGCTCCTGGCGGGATACAGTGAACGTGTCCGTCGCAGTGCTGCGACCACGACCACCATCATCGGTATGCCGGCAATCATCATGAAGGTGTAGCAGTAGATCCCCTCGCCAAAGTGCCCGATGGGATCGCCTGAACTGGTGATTTGCAGCAGCTCTACCAGCAACCACGCCACCGAAAACGCGGCCAGCCATCGCCACTGCGCCTTGTGACCGGCGATGCTCAGCGCAAATGCGCTCTTCAAGGCGAATGCACCCAGGCCCAGCGACAACAGCATGCCCAAGCCCGCCCACAGTGCGCCGGGGTCAGACCAGTTCGCAGCTGCCGAGGGCATCGTCAACGAGGCCAGAAAACCGCATGGCAGCGCCACCAGCATCCAGCCCAGCGCCCGCTGCCACGGCGACGCGGGTCTTGTCACCGGAGTCGCGTCGCGGCTGAGGCGTTCAATCAGGGCATCATGGTTATTCATGGTCTGTGTTTCCATTTCGGCGAAGCGTAGTGAAAGCGCGGTTCAGCAAGGACTTCACCGCCGACAGCGTCATGCTGGTGGCCGTCGCTGCTTCAGTCAGGCTCAATTCAGATATATGCACCAGTTCGACCATCCGCCGTTGACGGTCGGGCAGACGGCTCAGCATGCCGTCGAGTTGCTGATGGGCCGCCATGGTGTCATGCGCCTCGGCGATCGATCCATCGGGATGCGCGAACACGGCCTCCTCGTCCAGCACTTCCCAGCCTTGGCGGCGGCCACGCGCGCGCAACGCGTCAATCGCGCGCGCGGAAGCAATCGCCGCCAGCCAGGGTAAAAACGGGCGGGCTGGGTCATAGGTGTGGCGCACCCGATGCACCGTCAGCAAGACGTCCTGTATCACGTCTTCCACGAAGGCGTCATCGTGATAGATCTTGCGCCTCACCATGCCGCGAATGATGGGAACGATCGCCTTCAGCAAACGGGCATAGGCAATTTGATCGCCATCCTGAGCCCGCACCATGAGCTGCGCCCAGGCAGCTCCTGAAGCAAGGCTCTCCGCTGGCGAGGTATCGATCAAATCTCGTTCCCAATGTTATTTACGACCGTTTTTTTGAGGCGTGCTGCAAGGCGGATATGACGATTTCCGGACTCAGAAGTTGCGGCAGCAGCGTGGGCTCGCCGCCGTCAGCTGGATAGACAACATACACCGGAAGTCCGCCTCGGCCGAACTGATTGATGGCCTGGTCAATATCGGGATTATATTTGGTTGAATCCGCGACCATGTAAATTGTTTCTGTTTGCGCCATGGCTTGCTTCACCGCCGAGGTGGATAACGCTGCCTTGTCATTCACCTGGCAAGTAATGCACCAGGACGCAGTGAAGTTGACGAAGATCGGCTTGCCACTTTTGCGTTGTGCCTCTACCGCCTGCGGCGTCCATGCGATTGGCGCTGCCGACGACATCGGTTTGGACGGGCCAGCGCTGGCGATAGCGCCATCAGCGCTGGTCTTGGGTAAATCGGCCAGAGGCACCGTCAGACCAACCAGCAGCACAATCGAAAAGCCCAGCAGCAACCGGTACGATCGTCCAGCCAGCAGACGCTGTTGCGCCAGTCCATAAATCCAGGCGGCAAAGCCCAGTACGACCGATGAAGCCAGCAACGTTCCCAGCGCGGAGGAACCTGCCTGCTGATCCAGCACCCACGCCAGCCACGCAGCGGCAGCCAGCATCGGGAAAGCCAGCACATGCTTGAGGACTGCCATCCATGCGCCGGGCTTAGGCAAAAGCCGGGCACAGGCAGGCACCAGGGAAATCGCCGTGAACGGCGCGGCAAAGCCGAGCGCGAGCGCCAGGAAAATCGCCATGCCCTCAACCGGCGGACGCACCAACGCCGCGCCGATCGCGCCAGCCATAAACGGCGCCGTGCAAGGCGTGGCAACGATAATGGCCAGCGCACCGGTCAGCGCCGCGCCAAGCGGCCCCGTTTGCGAGGCGCCAACGCCGCCGATGCGTTGCACCGAGAGGCCGACTTCAAATACGCCCATCAGATTCAGCGCCGAACCGAGCATGACGAGTGCCAGCGCCGCAATCAGCACGGGCGACTGCAACTGGAAGCCCCACCCGACCGCCGCCCCGCCAGCACGCGCCATCAGCAGCGCGCCACCGAGCAGCATCATGGTGACGACCACGCCGGCCAGAAACGCCAGGCCATCAATACGCACCGCCCTCGGGTCGCCGGTATGACGGATCACGCCGAACGCTTTCAGTGAAATCACCGGAAAGACGCACGGCATGCAGTTGAGGATCAGTCCGCCCAGAAAGGCGGCCGCAAGGGTGGTCAGCATGGTCATTTGGCGGTCTTATGCCAAGCTTCGACAGCGCTCATCGCTTTCTTGATGTGCAGTTCCGGGTTTGGATCGGTGTAGCTGAGCAGAATTTTGCCGTCCGGCGCAATCACGAACGAGGTGCGTTCGGACAGCGCTTTACCGTCCTTGGTGGTGAACTGGGTGTGATACAGCGCGGCAACCTTGGCGCCCGGATCGGCGGCAACGGCAAATTTGTCGCGGCATTCCAGCTTCGAGAACTCGGCAACGCGGTCGGCATTACCGGCCGTGACGCCGATGACGGTGGCGTTCAATTTACGGAAGTCATCCGTTGCCTCGGCGAACTCATGCGCTTCCAGGGTGCAGCCCTGGGTGAATGCGGCTGGGAAGAAATACAGCACCACAGGACCCTGGCGCAGTGCTTTGCCTAATGCGAACGTAGTCGGCTTGCCGGCCAGCGCCGCATCCAACTGGAAATCCGGGGCTTTCGCGCCTTCAGGCAGCGCCGCCAGCGCATAGGACGCCGAAAGCGCCAGGAAAGTTGAGAGCGTAGCTTGCGCCAGATAGGTCCCGAGACGTGCCATTGTGAACTCCTGTTGATGGATTAGTGACCATGTGATCATGGCCATATCGGAGGTTCGTCAACGGCAGCGGAAAAGTTTCGGTCACAGAAAAATAAATTTGGCTATTCACACCGAATACTGGCAGCGACCAGCTGGTGTCGAACGATCTTCTCGGCAGTTACACACTTCTTTATCATCATCGGAAGCTGATATACCAGCCGAGTCCCGTCTGCTGACTGATAATCACAGTAGAACCCCGATCCGGATATCGTTCTGGACACGTCAAGCTGAGTGAAGTCGCTGCCGCGCCTTGCATAAGAAGCCAGGACAGCCCATTCCAAGCATGGCGACACCTCTTGTGGAATTCAGAGGTCCTATTCTTGAAAATTAAGCAGAGTATGAGTTTGGCCTTGCGCAAAACATAAGCGCTCGGCGACTGATTAGCGTGCCGGCGGCGTCAAAGCCGCTTCCACCTGCCGGCGCGCGGGGCCGCTGCACAGCGCAGCCAATACTACCTCCTGCGAAAGCTCTCCCGCCTTCTGCTGGGCAGCCTCCGATAGCGGCTTGGCTGGTTTGGCCGGCGTGGCGGCCGATGCTGGCGCAGCCTTTTCCCGCGCCTGGCAAGCCGCGACGAATTTCGCCTTTAACTCGGCGCGCGAGCCAAACATATCGTTGAAGACAATCTTCAGGATACGCACCTGTGTTTCGGGCGGCGCGTCGGCCACCGCAGCCACGGCGGACGAGGGATCGCCCGCATGCACCGGCAATGCCAGCATCAACAGCAACCATCCAGCATATTTTTTCACATCAGCTCCTTCAACGCGGCTCGAACGATGTCAGTACCTTGCCATCCGCTGCGGGATTGAATACCAGTCTGTACGCATCGAGCTCCACAACAGTCCTGCCGTCGCGAATGACAGTCGTTATATCTCGGTTAGCGGTGACCACCCTTGCTTGTGAGACGCCAGCTGGCAAAGAATGCCGGATCTCGATGGGCATATCAAGATTGCGTGGCCAATACAGCGGAATGAAGGTGTAGTTATTGCCTTGATAAACAGTCTCGGAAAACGAGTGCGCTTCTTCCAATAAATTATGTTCAGCAAAACCGGTATGCAGGTTCGTCTTGTGTTGCCAAGGCACCATCACGACCACGATGGGATCGATACTGATCAACAAAATCCTGATGGGTGAGAAGTAGCGATCCTCCTTGTAGAAGTTCGTCCCTAACTTCTGCCAGCCTTCCTTTTTTTGAATCGCGACAATCAGTCGCTCGGCCTGCGGACCAACATCTTGGATGGCGTATCTTTTATCCCCTAAAAAATACGCGCTCTCTCCAGTGCTACCCGTCGGGCACATCGCACAACTATGCCGCGTGTATTTAGCCTCCACGAGTTTGCCTTGGGCATACGGCAGCTCTCTGTACCTGTCGTCCGGCTTCCACGACTCCAATGCGGCGCAGGCGGACAAGGCAATCGACAAGCATGCGGCTGCAAGGATATTCAAACGCACGTTCAAAAGCGCTCCCGTAAATAGATGAGGTGACTGCCCCGTGAAAGCATATCAGTTCGGCAATGAAAAGGGCGCAATCATGGTCAGTTCTTCATCATACGGTTCATTGGGGACCGGGCCGGTCTCTGTTAGTTCGGTCGCGGTTCCGGTATCATTCGGCATGAATACGATTTCCTTCCAACCGTTTATTATTGGCGTCGCAGGCGGTAGCGGCAGTGGCAAGTCCACTGTGTCCCAGAAAGTGCTTGCCGCGTTCGGCGCAGACATGGTCTCGGTCGTAATGCAGGACGATTACTACCGCGACCAGACCCACCTCAGCCCTGAAGTGCGTCCCCAGCAGAATTACGACCATCCCCAGGCCTTCGAATGGTCGTTGCTGGTGCAACACATCCAGGCGTTGCGCAATGGCGAAACGATCGAAATGCCGGAGTACGACTTCACGCTGCACAACCGCTCGGACCGTACCATCACCGTCAAACCGGCCCCGGTCATCGTGATCGAAGGCCTGTTTGCGCTGTATGACGCGGACTTGTGCGACATGATGTCGCTGAAGATCTATGTCGACACCGCCTCCGACATCCGCTTCATCCGCCGCATGCAACGAGATATCACCGAACGCGGCCGCTCGGTGGAAAGTGTCGTCGGCCAGTACCTGGAAACGGTGCGTCCGATGCACAAGCAATTCATCGAACCAACCAAGCGCAATGCCGACATCATCATTCCGCACGGCGCCAATGGCCCGGCAGTGGATATGATTACCACCAAAGTAGCCAGCGTTATCGGGCAGTTGAAACGGTCCTGATTTCGTTCATGTAAAAATGCAAAGAGCCGCCTCCGTGCGGCTCTTGTCTATTGGCGAGCACAAAAAACTGTTGACATCGTCACTCGTTGGTTTATGCTTACTGCATCGTTACAGTAAATCGATACAGTAAACCGATTCAGCCATACCCGGATTTTCGCCGTACGTTTCACCGCTATATTTTTTTCCCGATTTACTGTATCGATACAGTAAATCGTTGCAGTTCCAAGATGATAAATATAAGATAACGGAGACTATGATGACTGGACCAATTACGCCCGGCGCGTTGCGCCGCCGCCCCTCTTTCCGGCTGACGCCGCTCGCCTCCGCCGTGGCGCTGAGCCTGCTGGGCGCCCTGCCCGCGCATGCCCAGCAATCCGGCGATTCTGCACCAGTAGCGCCCGCCGCCGACCAGCTGAAGCTGGAATCGGTGGTGGTGACCGCCAACCGCCGCGTAGAAAAACTGGAAGACGTGCCGGCCTCGATCTCGGTACTGAGCGAAGAAGCCATGCAGCGCAACAACGTGCGCGAACTGGTGGACATCATCAATCTGTCGCCGGCGCTGTCGGTCTCGGTCGGCACCCAGGTCGGCACCAACAGCATCAATATGCGCGGCATCGGCACCACGTCGAACAACCTCGGCATCGAGGGCGACGTCGCCATCCTGGTCGACGACATCCCCTACGCCCAGACCCAGCAGGCGTTCAAGGACATGACCGACATGGCCCGCGTCGAAGTATTGAAAGGCCCGCAAAGCACGCTGTTCGGTAAGAGCGCGATCGCCGGCGCCGTGGTCATGACCACCAAGCCGATCGGCGCCGGCCCGATGCAGACCCGCGTCAGCGTCTACGACACCAGCGACCACGAATACCGCGTCGCCGCCTCGCTCAGCGGCCGCCTGACCGACACCTTCGGCATGCGTCTGTACGCCAGCAAGACCAACTTCCCCGGCATGCTGCACAACCTGACCAACGACAGCATGCAGAACGGCTCCGGCGCCAAGACCTTTATGGCCAAGCTGCAATGGAAACTGTCGAACGACCTGGACGTGCTGATCACGCCGCGCTTCGACCATTCGCTGGCCACCGGCAACACTGCCGCCATCACCTCGATTGGCGACGGCGTCGGCTACCTGTACAACAAGAACTACACGGCGCTGTCCAATACCGCCGTGCTGCGCGGCATTCACGTCAGCCAGTGGAACCGCGAGATCCGCAACGACTCGCCGACCGGCCTGGAAGCGACCGACCGTGCGCTGGGTGTGCGCGTCAACTACGC
The DNA here is from genome assembly GCF_012849375.1 of Duganella dendranthematis. NCBI lineage: Bacteria > Pseudomonadati > Pseudomonadota > Betaproteobacteria > Burkholderiales > Oxalobacteraceae > Duganella > Duganella dendranthematis. The sequence continues at coordinate 3,976,889 of NZ_CP051684.1, read as the reverse complement.
CTTCCCGGAGAGCTCGCCGCTGGCCGGCCATTCGCTGACCTCGATCACGTCGGTGGACAACAACCTGTCCAACGACTTCCGCGACAACGACAACATCGACCTGATCTCCACCTACTACCAGGTCAACGCCGCCGGCAAGCCATCGGGCATCGCCGAGTCGCCGATGATTAACGGCACGCTCGAGAGCAAGACCTCGACCCAGGAATTCCGCCTGACGTCGCCGGACAGCGGCAACTTCCGCTACCTGGTCGGCCTGTGGGCGGCGCGTAACACGCTGTACCGCACCTATTTGCGCGGCAATGCCTTCGTCAAGGAAACCAACTACACCAACTACGACACCAACTCGGGCAGCCTGACGCACGCGATCTACGCCAACACCAACTGGGATTTCGCGCCGAAGCAAAGCCTGAGCGCCGGCCTGCGCTACAACCACGAGGCCAACGACTACTCGTTCCACACCATCGACAGCCTGTCGTCGACTGCTGCCAACAACGTACACACCGGCGAGAACCTGTACGTGGCGCCGCAGAACAAGGAAAACGCCGTCACCGGCAAGGTCGGCTACACCTATCACCTGAACGACGAGATGATGGTGTACGGCACCGCCTCCACCGGCCACAAAGGCGTGGCCTACGACATGACCAGCGGCGCCAACAACGTCAACGTATTCGCCCACCTGCCGCTGGCGCCGGAAAAAGCCACCAGCTTCGAGGCCGGCTTCAAGGCCAACCTGTGGAACAACCGCGCGACCTTGAACGCGGCGATCTTCCAGACCCGCTTCCGCGACTACCAGACCTCGGCCACCGAACGCTTCACCGACGGCAGCCAGGCCAGCGTGCTGTACAGCATTCCATCGCTGCAGACGCGCGGCTTCGAGGCTGACGCCACCGTGCTGGCCACCCGTGCGCTGCTGGTCAACGCCAGCATGGCCTACACCCGCGCCGTGGTGCGCGACTGGACCCAGGGCCCGTGCTACAGCGGCGCCACCGACTGCACCATTCCCAACCAGCTGGTACCCGGCTCCTTCCTGCGCGACGCCAGCGGCGGCATGATGCCGAACGCGCCGAAATGGAAAGCCAGCATGGGCGGCGAATACACGCTGCCGGCGGTGTCGTGGATGCCGTACGTGGCGGCGATCAACGCCCAGTGGCGCACCCAGGCCAAGGTGCAGGGCGCGATCAGCCAGGACCCGTCGTTGCAGCGGCCCGGCTATGGCATCTTCGACCTCGGCGCCTCGATCAAGGACGCCAAGGGTAAATATAAATTGTCGTTCGGCGTCAAAAACCTGTTCGACCACCATTATGCTGTCGGCAACGTCGGCTCCTTCCTGAACTTCAAGAAGGCCACCGGCGGTTCCGATATCAGATCTTACGGCTGGCAACCCGCCCGCGACGCGTTCCGTTACACCTCGATCCGGCTGGACGTGGCGTTCTGAGCGCATAACACTCAACAAGGAAATCATGAGCGAACCAAAAATTCAGGATGTAGCGAGACTGGCCGGCGTATCGACCACCAGCATCTCGAATTTTCTGAACAACCGCATGGAGCAGATGCGGCCCGACACCCAGCGCAAGATCCAGCAGGCGATCGAACAGCTGGGCTACCGGCCCAACAACGCCGCCCGCCAGCTGAAAACGGGTGTGGCTTCCATGGTGGGACTGCTGGTGCCGTCGCTGGCCAATCAGTTCTTCGGTTCGCTGGCTTGCGCGGTGGAGACGGCCGCCGCGCGCCACCACTGCCACGTGATGACCTTCAGCACCTTCCGCGATCCGGAGCGGGAACGTGCCGTGATGGCCGACCTGCTGGCCTATGGCGCGCAGGGCATCATCACCGGCTCGGCGCTGAACGACACCGACCACCTGGTGGCGATGACGGCGCGCTGCCCGGTGGTGGCGTTCGACATCAAGCGTTCCGATGACAGCCACGAGCGCATCACCACCATCTCGGTCGACAACGTGGCGGCCACCACCAAGGCGGTGGAACACCTGGTGGCGCTGGGCCACCGTGCCATCGCGCTGGTAACGCCGCCGCCGTTCACGCTGAACCGCCAGGACCGCGTGAAGGGCTTCCAGCAGGCGACGGCGGCGGCCGGTGTCAGCGGCGAGCTGGTCATCGCCGACGCCACCGATGCACCGACCGACCTGCACGGCGACACCCAGCTGTTCGAGCTGGGCCGCAGCGCGGCGGCGCGCCTGCTGTCGGCCGCCAGCAAGCCCACGGCCGCCATCGCCATCAACGACATGATGGCAATCGGCATCGGCATCGGCCTCAAGCAACTGGGCAAGCGGCTGCCGCAGGATTTCTCGCTGATCGGCATCGACGATATTTTCTTCTCCGCCGCCAACGACCCGCCGCTGACCACGCTACGCCAGCCGATCCAGGCCATGGCCGACGCGGCGGTGCAACGCATCCTCGCGCCGAACACGGCGACGGCGGGCGGCGAGCTGTTTGCGCCGGAACTGATCGTACGGGCGTCCACCGCGGCGCCACCCAAGTAGTCCACTCAACCTTTTACCTGAAAGAACATAGCCATGGAACTTATCGGAAAACGTGCACTTGTGATGGGCGGCGCCTCGGGCATCGGCAAAGCCAGCTCGCTGGCACTGGCGCAGGCCGGCGCCGACGTCGTACTGACCTACTGGAGCAGCGCCGACGAAGCGGCGGACGTGGTGGCGCAGATCCGCGCGCTCGGCCGCAACGCCCAGGCCATCAAGGCCGACCTGACCGATGACAAGATCGCCGAACAGGTGTTCGCCGAAGCGGAAGGCGCCATCGGCGAGATCGACATCCTGTTCGCCAACATCGGCGGCCTGATCCAGCGCTGCCGCGTGTCGGAAATGCCGCTGACCTTGTGGAACGAGGCGCTGAACCTCAACCTCACCACCACTTTCCTGATCAGCCAGGCGGCGCTGAAGCGCATGGAGCCGCGCGGCCGTGGCGCCATCATCACCATGTCGTCGCTGGCGGCGTTCGACGGCGGCGGCCCGGGTTCGGCGCACTATGCGGCCTCCAAGGCGGCGATTGCTACCTTCACCCGCGCGCTGGCCAAGGAAGTCGGCCCGCTGGGCATCCGCGTCAACGGCGTCTCGCCGGGGTTGATCGCCACCCGCTTCCACGACACCTTCAACACGCCAGCCAACCGCCAGGCCATTGCCGAACGCACACCGGCGCGCCGCGAAGGCATGCCGGAAGACGTCGCTAACGTGGTGGTGTTCCTTGCCTCCGAACGCGCCGCCTTCCTGGCCGGCGAAATCATCCAGGTCAACGGCGGCCTCGGCCTCTACTGATTCCCTTCCGGAGCCATCGATGAATCACACCTTCACACGGCGCCGTTTCCTTGGCGCTGCGGCCCTCTCCTTGCCCGCGTTTTCGCTGACCAGTGCGCTGGCGCAGGATGCGCGCGAGTCGCTGGGCACCATGCAGGGCAAAGTGACTGGCGGTCCGCATCCGCTGGAAACGCTGATGCAAGCGCACCCGGCCGCACTGCGCGCCGAACTGCGCGGCGTGCACCCGCGCGTCTACACCACCAAGGCCGGCCTGGATGACCTGCGCCAGCGCGCCAAGGGCAGCCAGCGCGCCGAATGGCAAAAGGGCCTTGCCGGCCTGATCGCCATGCGCGAAGCGCCAGCCGCCGCGCCGGCGCAGAAACGCCGCGCGCAGAACAACACCGCCATCGGCATCATCGGCGCGGCGCTGGCCTACCAGATCGAAGGCGACACCAAATACCTGGAAGCGGCCAAGCGCTACATGGACGCAGCGGTCAGCTATGAAGTCTGGGGCTACACCTTCAGCAAGCCGGACATCGACCTCGCCGCCGGCCATCTGCTGTACGGTCTGGGCGCCGGCTACGACCTGCTGTACGACGCGCTGACCGAGGAAGAACGCAAGCGCTACCGCGACAAGCTGATTCGCCAGGCCGGCATCCTGGCCAGGCACTTTTCGCCGAAGCCGGGCAAGTCGTACTCGTACAGCCAGAACCACTGCTTCATCCCGATCGCCGGCCTGGCCGTTGCGGCGTATGCGGTGTGGGACGACACCCCGGAGGCGGCACAGTGGGCGGCGCTGTCACGCGCCATCTTCACGCGCGTGCTGGAAGTCGCGTCGCCGGACGGCTACTTCTACGAAGGCGTGGAATACTGGATCTTCTCCATGCCATGGATCATCCACGCGCTGGACGCCTTCGCCCACGCCGCCGGCGACGACTTGTACGACACGCCGGCGCTGAGCAAGGCGCACCTGTACATCGCCCACTCGATCACGCCGAACGGCCAGGACATTTACGACTTCGGCGATGCCTTCGAAGGCCCGATTACGCGTTCGCGCGTCGGCGAAGAGCCGGCACGCACGCACCCGGGCAGCAAGCTCAACTCCAACTACAACCTGCTGTACCGCCTGGCGGCGCGCTTCAAGAATCCGGAAGCGCAAGGCGTGGCCGACTGGATGGCTTCCCTGGGCCACGTCTGCGCGGAAGATTTCTGGACCCTGCTGTGGCGCGATCCAGCGCTGAAATCGTCGCCGATGTCGGCCATGACGCCGCACCACCATTTCGAAGACCTCGGCACCGTCTACTGGCGCAGCGACTGGACGCCGAAGGCCACCGCCTTCGCCTTCCGCGCCGGTCCGCCGGAAGGCCACCACGTGGCGCACGTGCTCGACAAGCTGCCAGACTGGCACCTGGAAATGGGCCACTCGCATCCCGACGCGGGCAGCTTCATCCTGTTCGGCGGCGGCAGTTACCTGACCGGCCCGATGGGCTACGCCGGCATCCCGAAAAGCAACCTGAGCAACACGCTGCTGATCGATGACCAGGGCCAGGCCAACGAAGGCGGCGGCCACGACGCCTTCCGCGACTATCCGTACGCACGGCTGGACAGCATCCGCATCGCCAGCGCCAAACTGGAGCGTGACCGCGCCGACATCGTCGCCGACCTGGCCGGCGCTTACCGCCCGGAACTGGGCGTGGAAAAGCTGCAGCGCCGCTTCAGCTACGCACGCGGCGTGTGGACCGTGACCGATACCCTCAGCGCCAGCAAGCCGGTGATACTGACGGCGCAGGTACACGGCGACCGCGCCATCACGCAGACCGGCGCGCACAGCTTCGTCGTGCCCGGCCAGCCGGCATCGCTGAAAGTGGATGTCGCCACCGCCGGCGTCAAAGCCATCATCGCCCCGGGCATCGTGGTGGCGGCAGGCCCGCCGGGCAACGTCGACAAGGGACCGAAGGAAGAACGCGGCTCCGTGTTGCGCTTGTCCCTGCCGGCAAGCAAGGCCGCCACGCTGACCACCACACTGAAGTTCTAAGGAGCCTCACGCATGCAGATACCTGATGTAGTCACCATGGGCGAAGCGATGGCCTTGATGATCGCCCGTCAGCCCGGCTTGCTGGAGGAGGTGAGCGAATTCGAACGCGCCACCGCTGGCGCCGAGCTGAACGTGGCGGTGGGACTGAGCCGGCTAGGTTTTAAGGTCGGCTACATCAGCAGCCTGGGGCAGGATAGCCTGGGCCGGCATTTGCGCTCGTTCATGATGGCCGAGGGCCTGGACCTGCGTAATCTGCGCACGGACGAGCGCTACCCCACCGGCTTCATGCTCAAGCAGATGGTGGCCGACGGCAGCGATCCGCAGGTGGAGTATTTCCGGCGCGGTTCGGCCGCCAGCCATTTGTCGCTGGACGATCTGCCGGCGGCGGGGAGCGAATTCCAGCAGGCGCGTCTGCTTCACCTGACGGGTATTTCGCCGGCTCTGTCGACCGGCTGCGGCGAGCTGGCGCTGGCATTGGCGCGGCAGGCGCGCGCGGAGGGGCGGCTGGTCAGCTTCGATCCCAACCTGCGGCCGCGCCTGTGGCCGTCGCGGGAGGAGATGATAGCCAGTATTAATGCGCTGGCCAGCCAGGCGGACGTGGTGATGCCCGGACTGGCCGAAGGACAGCTGCTGACCGGCTGCCACAACGCCGCCGGCATCGCCGACTGGTATCTGGCGCGCGGCGCGCGTCACGTGGTGGTCAAGTTGGGGCCGCGCGGCGCCTATGCCGCCAGCGCCGACGGTGGCAGCTGCATCATTCCCGGCTTGCCGGTGCGCGAAGTGGTGGACACGGTCGGCGCCGGCGACGGCTTCGCGGTCGGGGTCATCAGCGGCCTGCTCGACGGCCTGCCGCTCAGCGAGGCGGCCGCGCGCGGCAACGCCATCGGCGCGCGCGTGGTGCAGTTCCGCGGCGACTGCGAAGGCCTGCCCACCCGCGCACAACTGGCTTCCGCCTGACACGCCTGCCCCACAAAAATAACGGAGACAAAGGCATGAAAACAATCAAAGGTTTGCGCTGGCTGGTGATCACACTGGTGGCCATCGCCACCATCATCAACTACATCGACCGCTCGGCGCTGGCGGTGATGTGGCCGGGCATCGCGGCCGATCTGGGCATGGACAAGCGCGACTACGCCAACATCATCACCGTGTTCCTGATCGGCTACGCGGTCGGCCAGTCGCTGTTCGGCAAACTGTTCGACGCGCTCGGTACGCGCATCGGCTTCCTGCTATCGATCGTGGTCTGGTCCGGCGCCATCGCCCTGCACTTCGTGGCGCGCTCGGCGCTGTCGTTCAGCCTGTTCAGGATCATGCTGGGCGTCGGCGAAGCCGGCAACTGGCCCGGCGCCACCAAGGCCATCGCCGAATGGTTTCCGGTGCGCGAGCGCGCGCTGGGGCAAGGTATCTTCGGCGCCGGCGCCTCGCTCGGCTCGGTCATCGCGCCGCCGCTGGTGGCTTTCCTGTATGCCTACGTGGGCTGGAAGACCACCTTCATCCTCATCGGCGGCCTGGGCTTCATCTGGATCGTGCCATGGCTGATCGTCTACAAATCCGGCCCCGGCACGCATCCGTGGATCAGCGAAGAAGAGCGCCAGTACATTCTGCACGGCCAGCAGCAAACGGTGCAGACAGTGCAGAACGAATACGTGCCCACGCTGGGCCAGTTGCTGCGCCATCGCCAGAGCTGGAGCGTGATCGCGGCGCGCTTCTTCATCGATCCGGTGTGGTGGCTGTTCGTCAGCTGGCTGCCGCTGTACCTCAATGAAAAATTCCACTTCGACGTCAAGCAGATCGGCATGTTCGCCTGGGTGCCGTACGTTGGCGCGGCGGCTGGCGCGCTGTCCGGCGGCTGGCTGTGCGGCAGCCTGCTGGAACGCGGCTGGTCGGTCGACCGCGCCCGCAAGCTGGTGATCGCCATCGGCCTGCTGCTGATGCTGCCTGCCCTGCTGCTCAGCGCCGCCGCGCAGACGCCGCTGCTGGCCGTGCTGGCCATCGGCGTGATCCTGTTTGGCTTCCAGGCTGCCATCACCAACATCCAGACCCTGCCCAGCGACTTCTTCTCCGGCAAAACCGTCGGCACGCTGGCCGGACTAAGCGGTACGTCGGCGGTGCTAGGCGTGATCATCTGCATGCAGCTGGTGCCGGAACTGACCACCGGCGGCAACTACACCCCGTTCTTCATCCTTGGCGCGCTGCTGCTGCCATTGGTATTTGTGTCAATCTGGCTGGGCGGCGCCGTGGTGCGCGTGCAGCCGAATAACTAAACAGGAGACCACCATGAATTTCTATAAAAGCCTGCTGCTGGCGCTGCTGCTGACCAGTAGCCAATTCACCGCCTACGCCGCCGGTCCCAAGCTCAGCGCCTCGGAAGCGTTCGAGAAAAAGGACGACGGCACCTTCCTCAAAAAGCATGAAGCCATTCTCGCGCGCGGCAAAAGCGGCCCGGTCGGCCTGCTGTTCCTTGGCGACTCCATCACCGAGCGCTGGAAGATTGCCCCGCATATCTGGGACGCCTACTACGGCAAATATCAGCCAGCCAACTTCGGCATCGGCGGCGACCGCACGCAGAACGTCATCTGGCGCATCGAGCACGGCGAGCTGGACGGCATCTCGCCCAAGGTTACGGTGCTGATGCTCGGCACCAATAACAGCCTCGACTACACGGCCGAGGAAATCGCCGCCGCCGACCGCAAGATCGTCGAGATGATCCGCGCCAAGCTGCCGCAGACGAAGATTCTGCTGCTGGGCATATTCCCACGCGGACCGCGCGATCCGAAAGGCGCGCCGGTGACCGAGGCTGGCGTCGCCGAAGCGGCCAAACGCATGCAGACCATCGACGCCGTCAACCAGGACCTGGCCAAGCTCGATGACGGCAAGACCATCCGCTTCCTCAACATCAACCACGTGTTCCTCGGCCAGGACGGCCGCATCCCAAACACCATCATGCCCGACCAGTTGCACCCCGGCGCCGCCGGCTACCAGCTGTGGGCCGACGCCATGCAACCCACCCTGGAAGGAATGCTGAAATGAGAACCGCCCTCCACGCCGCCGCCCTGTCGCTGCTGGCCACGATAGCGCTGCCCGCCGCCGCGCAAAGCTACACGCCGCAGGCCGCGCTGCAAAAACTGTTCGCGGTGGAAGGCAACTCGCCCTATCCATCGCCATACGTCGGCACGCTGAACTTCAGCGCGCTGACGTCGAAATACGATTCCGGCCACGGCCACGGCTACCGCAACGAAATCAAGGTCACCGACAAGCAGCGCCTCAGCGCCGCGCAAACGCACGAACACTTCGCCGCGCGCGTGACGCCAACGCTGCCCGCCGGCGCCAAGACCATCGTCGCCCAATATCATGTGGAAGGACTGGACACCATCCTCAAGGTCTACGTGCAGGACACGGCCGACAAACAGGGACTGGACGGCAAGGCCGGCAACGGCGTGTTCGACATCCTGGTGCGCATCCTCGGCACCGATGGCAAGGAAGCGACCACCGCGCTGGGCACCGTGCATTCGGGTGAAGGCTTCGACCTGGACATCGTCTTCAACGCCGGCGAAGCGCTGGTCACGGCGCGCACCGCGAGCGGAGGCGAATTGAAAACGCCGCTCACCCGCATCAAGGCGGACGACCGCCAGATCTACTTCAAGTTCGGCGACTACCTGCAGGCGCTCGATCCGGACACCGGCAAGCACACCACCGTCGCCGCCAAGTGGGACGAATACTACCGCCTGAACCACATCGACAGCAGCCTGGTCAGCTTCAGCCACACCATCTTTGAACGCACCGGAGTACAGCCATGACCATCACCGTATCGGCCGAAACGCTGGCGATCCTGAAAACCATCGCCACCTCGACATTGACCACACTGCTGTTCAAGCGGGGTTTCCGTAACGTCTTCCTCCAGGGCGCGCGACCGCTGAAGACAGGCCAGCGCATGGCGGGTCCGGCCTTCACGCTGCGCTACATCCCGGCGCGCGAAGACCTCGACGGCATCGACGCCTTCCTGGACCCGCGCCATCCGCAGCGGGTGGCGGTGGAGGAAATCCCGCCCGGCGCAGTGCTGGTGATGGATTGCCGGGGCGACGTGTCGGTGGCCTCGGCCGGCAGCATCCTGGCCACGCGCATGCAGGTGCGCGGCGTGGCCGGCATCGTCACCGACGGCGGCCTGCGCGACGCCAGCGGAATCGCCAAGCTGGAGATTCCGGCCTGGTGCTCCGGCCCCTCAGCACCGACCAACCTGATCCGCCACCATGCTTTGGACATAAACGCCCCCATCGGCTGCGGCGACGTACCGGTCTATCCCGGCGACATCATGGTCGGCGACGACGACGGCGTGGTCTGCATTCCCGCCCACCTGGCCGAGGAAATTGCCCGCGACGCGGTGCCGATGGAACGCTACGAAGACTTCGTACTGGAACAGGTGCGCGGCGGCGCCAGCATCATCGGCCTGTACCCGCTGACCAAGCCGGAAAACCGTGCGCTGTTTGAGGCTTGGCTGGCGACCACGGTGCCAATGGCAGGCTGAATCAATAAACGGTATCGCAAGGGTCGCCGGCCTAGTGGTGAGGAAGCGACCGGCGCCAACGCCGAGATTAGGAAAGAATACGCTCGGTAACTGGGAAAGATGGCGGTGGGATTTATCTTGACTAGGAGCCGCGTAGTTCAACAACATGGCGCAACGCGGGAAAACTAAAAAGCCACTGTAACAGACATTAAAGCGGCTTGGGATTTTTGATTTAGAGACAATTTATATTACGAAAGCGCCACGTATTCTAGTTGAAATTTCTCAAACCAAGATACCCTCAATTATAAACCGCTTACTTAATAATTATTTAAAATAAAAAATGATACTAAGCATTGAACAGCACAGTCCGCCATTGCCCCAAATCGGACCGTCGCCATTTTTACGGAACGCGCCCCAACGCGAGAGTCCATATTCATCCGGGACAACATATATAGTGCAGTCCATTGGACAACGTCTTTGTCGGCTTTATGCCTCGGGTCGCCAAGACTAGAAGCTGTTCGTTATTGACGATGTTATTCCTGAAGAGCCCTCTAATTGCACCTTCGTGAATGGATGATAACCAAGCCAAATGCTCATGCCCCACCCTGATAGAGATTGAACCAAAAATGCTTTTTTTAATTCTTGCTTCGGTATTTATCGAATGACCATCGGCAATCTCAATATCAAATCCAGACGCAGCATTTAAAGGCCCGAGGATGGGCTCCACAAATTGCAAGAAATCAACCAAGTAACTTTCTGAGGCATACCAAAGCACCAACTCTGTATAGGACAACGCCGCTATGTGTGCTCCTAACAGCAAATTAAATCCAAATTGGCCGTTGTTTTCTGCACTCAAGGCGTAGTATTTTTCGTGTCCTATTTTTTTAAGTTTGTTCTGAAAGACGCGATACCCAACGGAGCTACCCTTTCTGATGCCATACGGTCCACTAATATCGAATTCCTCGGGCAATGCACCGAAGGTCTCCTGCAGTGCGCTTAGGATACGTGACAGCAGCAGTTCCCGGTTCTCAGGCTCACCAATGGAATATAGCTTAATAGCCGTAATCTTCGGCAGGCGGTTTCTCTTGAGAAATCTCATTTAGTTCAGTTTCAAGGAAAATAAAGCCCAGCGCTTCAAGAAAGTCTGGTGTTGGCCGAACTTGGGAGCCTAAACTCAGCGCTCAAGACAGTTCGCTATTCTCAGAGCTTGGCGGCATTATTGTAACCGCGCCAGTATCGTTCGACATGCCACAACGTAATTCACCTAATGCAACGCGGATACCGTCAATGACGGGTTCACACTGGTCCGAGTTGAATTTCGCCTATCGAATTTCCCCCGCGGCAGGCCAAGTCTGCCTTTGCCCACCGATAGCGCCGCCCACCTCGTTGCTCATAGCCGCCACTGTCGGCTTCTGGCCGGTATCGACTATTAACAGCATTGTTCTCCAACAGCGCTTGGATCATTGTCCAATATGTGTCGGTGCAAGAACTGCGCAGTTGCGCTGTGATGCTCCTCAAAATCCAAACGTCGCTCAATCGCCCATTCTTTTCCACCATCTTGTGCTAGCACTTCATCTCTACTTAGGTAGCGGTCATCATCAACCTTCCAGCGCCAGAATGGCGAGTCTTTTGGATCTGACACACGAGTAATAATATTCTCTTTGTCTGAGTACAAATGTAGAGTAACCCAGCAATTACGGTCGTCATCAGCGAACCAAGATCCAGAGCCAAGCATTAACCAAACATGGGGCCCGCTAGAGCAATGCTCCATATGAGTTACAGTGAAATTAACAAAATTCTCTTCCCCATAATGAAGCGTCCCAATATATACAGGTACGGGTTGCTCGCAACCACAAGGGCATACTCTCATTTCAAGCTCTATTGGTTCTATGCACATTCTCTTCTCAATCTAGTTTCATCCGTTTGCTTGTGGGAGATAACAGCTAGTTTAATATGGTTCGGCCGGTACTAGCCGGCTCTTCGCTTGACCCCAGCAATATTGAAGCCACCCATCCAACTCTGTATGTTGTTTTTTCAAAATCCTTTCAGCCATAGCTTCCACGAAACCATCCGGACAAGTGCCATTAATTAGTTGCGATAGACACGCGCTAATAGTATGCTGAATTTCGTTCACTCGCCGAAGTTGCTGTGGATGCTCAAGATTGTCTGTGCCGACTTCATAACTGTTGCGGCCTGCGACAGTTAATTCAAAGCTCAGCCTCGCTAGAAAGCGAAGTTGACTCTCAAATGGCAGCCGACCAATCCATGCTGCCTCTTCAGGAATTATATACATAGAATATAAAGCTTTAATCAATCGTCCGTTCGTGGCCGTCAGGAGAATTTCGATTCATAACTGCCGGGTTTCCTGCTGTTCAATTCTCTGAAGCGGCCTATAATCTCGGCTCGAGGTAGCGGAATCCCTTGTGCTAGATTCTCAATGTATGGAATAAGCCACAATAATTTCGTGATTTCAAAGTGCTCGCGCCACTTTTGATCCAAGGCTTCAGTCGCGGCTACGGCGCAACCTACCGAGCCGAACCCCACGCCCTCGCTAAAAGCTATGGGATGTCGAACTGCATCAAAGCAAATATCAATATCATATGCCCAGGGGTACTTTGCCGAGTGTGCTAGCGACTTGGTACCGTGGCCAAGATTAAAATAAACTGCCATAGGTTATCAAAAAGATTTACATCATAAGGTCATAGGTCAAACTAGACATGATCGCAAGGTCCGGTTCTCGCCGAAGGCCGCCTTCAGGGGGTTCCAACGCAAGCACGTTCGGCACACGTAAACTTAATACGGCATTCGACTCGTTAACTATTGCATGCAAAGACGAAACACCGACTGCTTGAACCACTGCCTTTATCCCCACACATTGCCGAAGTTCCATTCGTTCTGCCATAAATCTGGTCTTCCACATTGAACTCGACTGAACCCGGCAATAATCGCGCGTTACGGCTGTCTCTAGCTTATAAAGCATACCATCTTGCTAAGAAAGAAAATGCGCGGATTTCCACACGGGAGTATGGGGCGCGCAGACTTGGGGATTATTGTGAGAAATGATGCTTTAAGGAATTTGCGCTTCGCGCTGCGCCTCCGGCGCGCCACCGCGCAGCGGTGGCAGATGGACGATTCGAAGCGGCTCGCCCCGGTAGGGGCGATGCCTTCGAATCCCCCGCGCAGAGCCCGCAGGGGCTCTGCTTCTCTCCGCCACGCACAAAACAAAAAAGCCACCCGAGGGTGGCTTTTTGCTTTGTGTCTTTGGCGGAGAGAGGGGGATTCGAACCCCCGATAGGTTTGACCCTATACACGCTTTCCAGGCGTGCGACTTCAACCACTCATCCACCTCTCCTGCATTTCCCAAACCACGGGAAGCGCCGAATTATAGCAAAGATTCCAGCGAGTACCAACATTATTTGCCGGTACGTCATCACACCAACTGGGATTCCCGCCTGCGCGGGAATGACGCGGTTACGAGGTCTCTTTCAGCTGTTCCAAAATTGCCGGATTCTCCAGCGTCGACACATCCTGCGTGATGGTCTCGCCCTTGGCCAGCACGCGCAGCAGGCGACGCATGATCTTGCCCGAACGCGTCTTCGGCAGGTTGTCGCCGAATCGAATCTCCTTCGGCTTGGCGATCGGACCAATTTCCTTGGCCACCCAGTTGCGCAACTCCAGCGCCAGCTTCTTGGCCTCGTCGCCCGTCGGACGCGCCTGCTTCAGCACGACGAACGCGCAGATCGATTCGCCCGTCGTGTCGTCCGGCTTGCCGACCACCGCCGCCTCCGCCACCAGCGGATTGGCCACCAGCGCCGATTCAATCTCCATCGTGCCCATGCGGTGACCCGACACGTTCAGCACGTCATCGATACGGCCGGTGATGGTGAAGTAGCCGGTGTCTTTGTTGCGGATCGCGCCATCGCCCGCCAGGTACATTTTGCCGCCCAGCTCTTCAGGGAAGTACGAGGTCTTGAAGCGCTCCGGATTGTTCCAGATGGTGCGGATCATCGACGGCCACGGACGTTTCACGACCAGGATACCGCCCTGCCCGTTCGGCACGTCCACGCCCGCCTCGTCAACAATCGCCGCCATGATGCCCGGCAGCGGCAAGGTGCACGAACCCGGCACCATTGGCGTTGCGCCCGGCAGCGGGGTGATCATGTGGCCGCCGGTTTCGGTCTGCCAGAAGGTGTCGACGATCGGGCAACGCTCGCCGCCCACCTGCGTGTAGTACCACATCCACGCTTCCGGATTGATCGGCTCGCCCACCGTGCCCAGCAGGCGCAGCGACGACAGGTCGTAGTTTTTCGGATGTACTTTCGGGTCCACGTCCGAGGCTTTGATCAGCGAACGGATCGCGGTCGGCGCGGTGTAGAAGATGTTGACCTTGTGCTTGGCCACGGTTTCCCAGAAGCGGCCGGCGTTCGGATAGGTCGGCACGCCTTCAAACACCACTTGCGTGGCGCCGACTGCGGTCGGGCCGTAGGCGATGTAGCTGTGGCCGGTCACCCAGCCGATGTCGGCGGTGCACCAATAGACGTCGGACGGTTTCAGGTCGAACGACCATTTCATCGTCAGCGCCGCCCACAACAGGTAGCCGCCGCTCGAATGCTGCACGCCTTTTGGCGTGCCGGTCGAGCCTGACGTATAAAGGATGAACAGCGGATGCTCGGCTTCCACCCACTCCGGCTCGCATACTGCCGACTGGCCTTCGACCAGGTCGTGCAGCCACAGGTCGCGGCCTTCTTTGAACGCGATGGCGCCGCCGGTGCGTTTGTAGACGATCACGTCTTTGATGGTGTCGCAGCCGCCCAGTGCCAGCGCTTCGTCAACGATGGCTTTCAGCGGCAGGTGTTTGCCGCCGCGCAGTTGTTCGTCGGCGGTGATGACGGCCACGGCGCCGGCGTCGATGATGCGCTCCTGCAGCGATTTGGCCGAGAAGCCGCCAAACACCACCGAGTGGGTGGCGCCGATGCGCGCGCAGGCTTGCATCGCGGCCACGCCTTCGACCGACATCGACATGTAAATGATGACGCGGTCGCCCTTCTTGATGCCGCGCGACTTCAGGCCGTTGGCGAATTTGCAGACTTTTTCGTGCAGTTCTTTATACGTTACGTGCGTCGCCTGGCCGTCGTCCGCTTCGAAGATGATGGCGGTCTTGTCGGCGTTGCCGTTCGTCAGGTTGCGGTCGAGGCAGTTGTACGAGACGTTGAGCTTGCCGTCTTCAAACCATTTGTAGAACGGCGCGTTGTCTTCGTTGAGGGTTTTGGTGAACGGCGTTTGCCAGTCCAGATGTTCTTTCGCCAGGCGCGACCAGAAGCCTTCGTAGTCGGCTTCGGCTTCCGCGCACAGCGCGTTGTAGGCATCCATGCCGGACACGGCAGCTTGTGCTGCAAACGCCGCCGGTGGCGCGAAGACGCGGGATTCCTGTGGACCTTGTTGGGTGGTAGTGCTGCTCATGGTGTCTCCAAATGTTGTAATCGTTTGCTTAGCAACATAAACGGTATCGCTTACTGCGCCCTTACAGCCTGCTCATCCCCGGCGGAGGATGGTGTGCCGGACAATTTTACCAATAATTCAACGCAGCGATCGGATGCGGTCGCTCGACAGCGCGTGTAAAATGTCGGCAATCTTCATAGTCTGCACCATTTCCAGGAGTTTTGCCGTAATGACCGATCCTAAGCAGAAGCTGCGTCCGCTGCCCGCTTTTATTTTCATGACCCGCTGGCTGCAACTGCCGCTGTACCTGGGCTTGATTCTGGCGCAGTGCGTCTACGTGTTCCACTTCTGGGTTGAGTTGAAGGACCTGATCGGCGCAGCGATGGGCAATGCTTCGTCGCTGCAGCACATTCTGGAAGCGGTCGCGGTGCACGCGCCAGTGGCCGCCGACGGCGCCGCCGCCGTGGCGCCGGCGAACAAGCTGACCGAGACCACCATCATGCTGGTGGTGCTGGGCCTGATCGACGTGGTGATGATTTCCAACCTGCTGGTGATGGTGATCATCGGCGGCTACGAGACGTTTATCTCGCGCATGAATCTGGACACCCATCCAGACCAGCCGGAGTGGCTGTCGCATGTCAACGCTTCCGTGCTCAAGACCAAACTGGCGATGGCGATCATCGGCATTTCGTCGATCCATCTGCTCAAGACTTTTATCAACGCCAGCGTCTACGATGAAAAGACGCTGATCGCACAAACGGTGATCCACGTGGTGTTCCTGCTGTCCGCACTGGCCATCTCCTACACCGACCGCATCACTACGATGACGCACAACGAATCCCATTAACCCCCGCGAGAACATCATGACCATCATAAAGCAAGAAGACCTGATCGAATCCGTTGCCGCCGCGCTGCAGTACATCAGCTACTACCATCCAGCCGATTACATCGAGCACCTGGCCCGCGCCTACGAGCACGAGCAAAGCCCGGCCGCGAAAGACGCCATCGCGCAGATCCTGACCAACTCGCGCATGTGCGCCGAGGGCAAGCGTCCAATCTGCCAGGACACCGGCATCGTCAACGTCTTCCTGAAGATCGGCATGGGTGTGCGCTTTGAAGGCTTCACCGGCACCGTCACCGACGCCGTCAACGAAGGCGTGCGCCGCGCGTACAACTTCGACGACAACAAGCTGCGCGCGTCAATCGTGGCCGACCCGCACTTCGACCGCAAGAACACCAAGGACAACACGCCGGCCGTGGTCCACATGGAACTGGTCGAAGGCGATACCGTCGATGTCAAGGTCGCAGCCAAGGGCGGCGGCTCGGAAAACAAGTCGAAGATGATCATGATGAATCCGTCCGATTCGCTGATCGACTGGGTACTGAAAACCGTGCCGACCATGGGCGCCGGCTGGTGCCCGCCAGGTATGCTGGGTATCGGCATCGGCGGCACCGCCGAGAAGGCCATGCTGATGGCCAAGGAAGTGCTGATGGAAGATATCGACATGTTCGAGCTGAAGCAGCGCGGCCCGCAGAACAAGCTGGAAGAACTGCGCATCGAACTGTGCGACAAGATCAATGCGCTGGGCATCGGCGCGCAAGGCCTGGGCGGCCTGACTACCGTGCTGGACGTGAAGATCATGATGCATCCGACCCACGCGGCTTCCAAGCCGGTGGCGATGATCCCGAACTGCGCCGCCACCCGCCACGGTCACTTCGTGCTGGACGGCTCCGGTCCTGCCTACATGACGCCGCCACCGCTGTCGACCTGGCCGGACGTGTCGTGGGCGCCGGATACCGAGAAATCGAAACGCGTTGACCTGAACACGCTGACCAAGGAAGAAGTCGCCTCGTGGACGCCAGGCCAGACCTTGCTGTTGAACGGCAAAATGCTGACCGGCCGCGACGCCGCGCACAAGCGCATCCAGGACATGCTGGCCAAGGGCGAAGAACTGCCGGTGGACTTCAAGAACCGCGTGATCTATTACGTCGGCCCGGTCGATCCGGTGCGTGATGAAGTGGTCGGCCCAGCCGGCCCAACCACCGCCACCCGCATGGACAAGTTCACCGACATGATGCTGGAGAAAACCGGCCTGATCGCGATGATCGGCAAGGCCGAGCGCGGCCCTGCGGCGATCGAGTCGATCAAGAAGCACAAGTCGGCCTACCTGATGGCGGTGGGCGGTTCGGCTTACCTGGTGTCGAAAGCGATCAAGCAATCGAAAGTGCTGGGCTTTGCCGACATGGGCATGGAAGCGATCTACGAGTTCGACGTGGTCGACATGCCGGTCACCGTGGCCGTCGATTCGCAAGGCACGTCGGTGCACAACACCGGCCCGGCGGAATGGAAGACCCGCATCGAGCAGCTCAACGTGCCTGTTGTGACTGCCTGATGCACATCGCCCGCTCTCCCGGCTCCCCGATTGGGGTTTTTGATTCCGGCGTGGGCGGGCTGTCGGTGCTGCGCCACATCCGCGCGCAGCTGCCGCATGAAGATCTGATGTACTTCGCCGACTCCGGCCACGCACCGTATGGCGACAAGACCGAGCAGTATGTGGTCGAGCGCGCGCTGGCGGTGACGGACTTCCTGTTGTCGCACGGCGCCAAGGCGCTGGTGGTGGCCTGCAATACGGCCACCGTGGCCGCCATCAAGGCGGTGCGCGCCAAATATCCCGAGTTGCCGGTGGTGGGCGTGGAGCCGGGGCTGAAGCCGGCCGCTGCCGCCACACGCAATGGCAAGGTGGGCGTGCTGGCGACGGCGCGCACGCTCAAGGGCGACAAGTTCGTGCAACTGCGCGAGCAGATCAGCGCCGCCACGCAGGCCGAGTTCCTGTTGCAGCCGGCGGTGGGACTGGTCGATGAGATCGAAAAAGGCGATCTGGCCGCACCGGCCATCGCCGCCATGCTGGAACACTACGTGGCGCCGCTGCTGGACCAGGGTGCCGATACGCTGGTGCTCGGCTGCACCCACTACCCGTTCGTCCGCGCCGGCATCGAACGCGTGCTGCGCGATCACGCGCGCGGCGACGTGGTGCTGATCGATACCGGTGACGCCGTGGCGCGCCAGCTGGGCCGGCTGCTGGATGCGTCCGGCTTGCCGCATAGTGCGGATGGCGTCGCCACATTGCGCGGCTATACCACCGGCGATGCGGCTGCCCTGGCGCAGGCATTTGCCGACTTGCTGGACCTCAAGCCGGCGGTGGAAAAGGTTGATGTTTAGGTCATCATTAAGTTTCGAAAATTAAATTTGCAGGAATCGAAACTGGCTTGTATAATTCTGGCTCGTTGTTCAGCAGTAGTTGAACAGCGAGTAGTAGTAAGACAGTGGTGGCTGTAGCTCAGTTGGTAGAGTCCAGGATTGTGATTCCTGTTGTCGTGGGTTCGAGCCCCATCAGCCACCCCAAATTCCTTTTAGGAATCAGCGTGTTACGTACGCTAAAAATTTGCGATTGACGAATTTTCCGACTCAACTTGGGATTTTCCGATAGAGTGGAACTAAAAGCTGCCTCGGGCGGCTTTTTTTTCGTCGACCCGTGCATTGGCATACAGATGCACTCAGCTCTGGCTCCTACACTTGTGATCAAGCATCGTTGCCACCATCTAGATTGTTGCCGTTCAGCACAAAAGTAACTTTTGTTGTACTGTTTGCTCGACACGCGTCCCAATTTCGCTATACTTAAGTTATGAAAACTTCAATCTCACGCTCTCGACTGAAGAATGCCATCGTGTTCTTTTCAAAGAATACAGAGGCATGCGGGAAGATTAAGCTTTTCAAATTGCTCTACATGATGGATTTTGAGCACTTCAAGCAGACTGGCAAGAGCGTCACCGGGCTAGATTACGAGGCTTGGAAGTTCGGCCCAGTCCCAGCGGAACTCATGCGCGAATGGAAAACTTTGCGCGACGATCTCTCAGAAGCAATTGAAATCATACGGGAGCCTCAGTATGACTATGTACGTGAAACAGTACATGTTCGTGACGGGGTAGAGTTTGACGACGAAGATTTCACCCCCCGTCAACTGAAGATTTTGGACGCGCTCTGCAACCAGTATCTCGCCAATAAATCACAAAAAATGATTGACATTACTCACGAGCAGAACGGCGCTTGGGACAAGATCTGGGCGGATGGTGCTGGCGATCATCAAACGATACCCTATGAATTGGCCATTCCTGAAGGCGCAGCTAATCGGGAATTGATTCTTGAATCTGCTCGAGAATCGCGCGGCGCAGCCATCCCACCTGCAGAGGGCGGTTATTGATGCCGGCGCCAGGCGAAGTCTGGCAGCATGTAGCCTATTACGCCGACGCTGCAACCGGCCAACCGCTGACCAAGCATTTATTAGTTCTGGCAATTAGGCCAGATGGGGACATTGTTTATCGGCTACTTACAAGTCAACAATATAACCGACCCAGCGTGCCAGCTTGCACTCAAGATGGAGATCGTCCAGGCTATTACTTGGGCATCCCACAGCCCGGCGGAATTTTATGGAAAGAAACTTGGCTCGACCTTCGAGAAATGGAGGAGGACTATGATGCCCTCGCGTTCTCAAAAAAAGCAGCTACAGGCCAGCTCTCCCATATACACACCTTCTCCTCTGGTGAACTGTGTCCGGCGCTGCAATGTGCCGCCTACGCCCAAGATACGACCTCCGCGCAAAAGCGTCATATCATGCAAACTCGGGCTGACCTTGCCTGCACGTGAAGCAACAAGCACGATAGCGCAGACAACTCTCTTACGTTAAATCATCGGGCAAAATTCGCCGCCTAGGCAAATGTTTCCCGCAAGGCATTAGCCACAGCGCGATAACGTAGCGCGGCAGCCGGTAAATTTCTCTTAGTAACTATTGTGATACAGCAGCCCGCATATTCGGGCACATAAGCAGCATATAAGAATCTGCTTTCCGAAACCTCCTCAAGCACCAGTTCGCCATGGTCGTTTAACGAGCACTCGAACAAAGGCGCGTCTATTACGATCAGGGGAAACGCAAACTTGATCTGAGGAAAACTCTTAACTCCCGGCAATTCAGAAACAACTTTGACGCACGCCTTTAGCACGCTTATCGCTGCTCCGTAGGAGTGATCGGTTCCACCCAAGGCTTGTTTGACCGCGTACCCGCAACGATTCGTTTCTGGCAACAATCCCCTGATCACGGTCCCCCTTCGGAACTCCTCCCACATTGCCTCTTTCGCGTCCGGTGAAGATACGCAAAAAGAATGAAGCCTATTGTAATTTTCCAATACATCGTCCGCGACGAATACAACCCAAGGATGCGCCTTGGAAACCTTACACTCGATTACACAATTAATGTCAACGTAACCAATAAGATCGGGATCTCGCGCAAGTACATCTACTTCTCTAGATTTTCCTTCTTGGCCGTCAAGAACGATACTACTTTGCAGCACTTCGAAGCCAGCTCTACGAAACTCCTTAGCCACCTCCATCTCGAGCGGAAAGCCACTCTCTTCGATCCACTTTAGCACAGCAGAATTGAGGGTCATTATCAGGCCATTAAAATTAGATCAATCATGTTATCTCATCTTTGGACGAGATAGCCACCGATTGCCGGATTCTACCAAGCTTGACGCCTAAGTTTTGCGAGCGCCAGACTTTAGCTTAAACGGAGCGATCTCGGGCCGCACAGATAGCACCTCCAGATTTCGTATCCACCACATCTGCACTACCTGTCGCATTTTCTCGGTTTCGGGATCTCGAACGAGAATCCACCCCTCATAGATCACGCCATCGGCGTTCCAATCGAACAGCGCCGGATTGTTCAGATGTGCCACGGGCACACTTGTAACGTTATCGCTCAGTATCACCAACTGACTGTGGGTCCGGTACGCCATGCCTGAACCGGCCTGGAATCCATCCTCGCGGCGGATATAGCCTATCAAAGGCTCAGTCGCCATGAGATCTGCATAAGATAACTTAAGGCCATCGGCACGCATAAAGGTAACCGCCACCTTCTGCCCTTTCGGCTTCTCGGTCATGGGGCAGCCTCCAGGCGCAATAAAGGAATGAGTTTGACTGTACATTTATACAGTATATTTCGTGATTTAGTGCACAGCAAGGGCGTCAGAACACTGGAGAAAGATTAAACAAAAACGCTTAAATTTCAGTTGATTATTTAAACGTTTTTGTTTAATATCACTACATCGCAACAACATGGAGGTGCAGTGAAGCAGAGCGAGTTCGTGAGATGGCTCAGACAACAAGGAGCGACTTTCGAAGATGGAACGAATCACTTGAAAGTCTATCTGAACGGGCAAAAAACCATACTTCCGCGACACCCCGCCAAGGAACTTAAAACTGGGACCGTAGAAGGCATCAAAAAGCAACTCAAACTGAAGTGAGACAGGCCCGAAAGGGGCTTGTCCCACAGATCGCACCACCAGCATATCTCCCTATGGGAAGGAGTTTTATGAAGTATCCAGCACACTTTGAACCCGCCGAAGAGGGCGGCTTTGTCATTACCTTCAGGGATATTCCTGAAGCAATCACCCAGGCCGAGGACGAGGCCGAAGCAGCCGCTGAAGCTGCTAGCGCTCTTATTTCAGCTATGGATTTCTACTTTGAGGATCGGCGCGCTGTGCCCCCTCCTTCGCCCGCCCTCCAGGGGGAGCGCTTAATCTCATTGCCCGCCAGTGCGGCGTGCAAAATCTTGCTGCTGAACGAAATGGTCGCTCAGAAGGTCGGGCCATCTGAACTCGCACGCCGCATGGGAACATCACCTCAGGTGGTCAATCGCTTAGTTGATCTTCACCACCCCACAAAAATTGATACTGTTGAAGAAGCCCTTGAGAGCTTAGGAAAACAATTGGAACTTGTAGCTGCGTAGCACATAGGAGACCCGCTTTAGTGGGTCTTTTTTTTCATTCGGAACAAATTTATTAGCGTATCTCTCACCTCAGTAATGAAAAAACTGTCTGCAATCGATTGGGCCAAAATCATTTTGATAGATGTAATTTAAAAAAATTTGAAGCCGAATATAGATAGAACAGATTGCAAATAGAATAAACTTACATAAAATTCAAAACACAAAATGTAGTAATTAAAAACAGATCACAACTACATCTAGTACCAAATCCAAAATTTGGGGCAGGTGCGAACTAAGCAGCCCACACTTTGTTTAAGTCACTTTTGCTTGTTTTTTGCAAACAAAGTGGGGCAAATGCGTGGTTGCAAGCGAGGCCTGATTTCGCATCATCAAAAACTTGGTAATATAGATGACAGATGAGTAGCGCAAAAGGAACACGGCACCTAATCCCCGCCAAGAGACCCAGGTGCCGTGCCAGTCGCCTCACTAGAAAGGAGGAAGCGTTAATGACAATCAGACTGACTGTCAAGCGAGGGGAAAACTACTTTTCCCTCCGATGCAGCATCGCATCGGCGCTTGTAATTGCTATACCGCAATTGTTGCAATTTGCTAGCCAATATTTCAGCTAGCCTCGATGGCACTGAGAGGTTCCCCTCTCAGCGCCATTTTTGTAGCCGGATCCGGCTATTTATGGTTGAAGAATATCACATACCCTAAAAGCGCGTACATAATTTGAGCAATCGAAAAAAGTATGGTAAGCGACGGAACGTCAAAACGACGCGCTTTTAAAAACCGTGTCGCAAAAGTAGCACGCAAGTTTTGAAGCATCGATCACACTGGCGCATGATCGACGAATCGTCACACTGGAATCCACCGTGCAGACGTCTGCACAAAAATCAGAACAGCCCAACGGGATCCGCTTGCCTGTCCCAACTATAGATAATCAATTCCTGCCTTTCAACGGATTTGCCGCCGCCACCCACCGTGTAAGAAATGCCAGTGGTGTCCATCTGGAACGCAGCGAACGCTTTTCGGATATCGGGGTGATCGTTGATGCTCAAGATCGCCTTGCCCTTAAGACACGCCATCAGTTTGGCCATTCGCTCGTACTCGGAAAACGGGAAGTCGACACCATACCCCTCAGTTTCCCAATACGGCGGATCCAAATAAAACAGAGTGTGGGGACGATCATAGCGCTCCATGCACTTGTGCCAGTCCATGTTCTCAATGTACGCGCTTGCCAAGCGCAAGTGCGCGGCGGATAGATTTTCCTCAATGCGAAGCAGGTTAATCGGTGGCGCCGTGGTAGCCGTGCCCCACGTCTGGCCCTGCACCTTGCCGCCGAACGCTTGTTGCTGGAGGTAGAAGAAGCGTGCAGCGCGCTGGATATCCGTCAGCACGTGCGGCGGTGTGTCTTGCATCCATTTAAACACGTCGCGGCTCGACAGCGCATACTTGAACTGCCGGACAAATTCCTCCAGGTGATTTTTGACGACGCGGTAGAGGTTGACCAAGTCGCCGTTGATGTCGTTGATTACCTCCACGTCGGCGGGCGGCCGCATAAAGTACAGCGCCGCGCCACCAGCAAACACCTCTACGTAGCAGGAATGAGGAGGGAATTGGGGGATCAGGCGGTCAGCGAGACGGCGTTTTCCGCCGATCCATGGAATGATTGGTATTGCCACAGGTAAACCTTTAATTTTCATTTGTGCTAGACTTCTGCCGCCTCGCGCGAGGTGCAGAGCCTTGCTCGGTTCACTGCTTACTCAGTGGATTGAGGCCCGGACTTGCTGTTAGCGCAGCAAGTCCGGGCGCTCTGTCTTTTTTGAAGTTGACACAGCTATTCGGCTGATCACTATCGGGATTGAAAAAATGTCAAAATTTTACGTCACCGTTTTGCGGCCATCAGGAATCGACGGCTGCATCATCGATCTCGAAAAATTGCCGCCGGGCGCAAACTCGCACGAGGTTTCGGACCCGTGGATTCAAGGCGCCGACCTGACATTCTGGTTCAAGGAAGATCTCGACCGGTCAGCGCGGATAGTCCAGAACATTAAAAATCGCACGCTCGACGACGAAACACTGGACTTCATCTCAAGGCTCGCCAGCTTTTGGGAAAACCTGCCTCCCGCAGAAGAGGAGAAAGATGGCTTTTTAGCCGCCTCTAAGTCATTTGACTCAACTCGTTTCCTACGCACCAGTCCAGAAGTGGCGAAAGAAATGTGGGAGAGCATTTCCAAGATTGGCAAGCCGAAAGACTGAATGCAGACGTCTGCACAGCTTAAACAATACGCCCGTCTGTGATCGAATGGCCGCTGCTGCGACCGTCCTCCAACCAAGCAGCCCGGCCACCCACCACAACGCCCGCGTAAATCCCTGCGCGGCGCCAAGCGGGGATGCCCTCCACCGTCATAGCCTCCAGCAGCACCTTGTTTGCGGTAGCCTCGTCGCAGATTTCGTGATGGTGGAACAGCCAGTCATGGACTACCGCCGCACGGTGGCTGGTGTCACCGAACAGCCAATAAGCGAACGGAATGCGTGGCACGCTGGCGTAGTCGGTCAGGAACCCTGCCTCGATCTCGATTTCACGACCAAGAACGTCCGAGTAATAACGCAGCGGCGCTGTCAGGCGCCAGATACCACGCCCGCTACTGGCTGTGTCGTCCACGCATTCCACCTCCAGGGAATTGCGAAACGCGGCGGTCACTTCGCCACCTCACCATTCGCCGGGACCGCAGCGCCCGACTGCACCGCAGCTGCCACGCCCGGCAACGTATCCGGCGTTACCGGGGGCGGTGTCGCCGTCGATGCCGCCACGAAGCCGGGATACAACTTCAGGATAGCGGCGATGGTTTCAGCATTCAGCGGCGCCGTCACCGGATTGAAACACAGCGCCTGCCAGCCCTTCAGCCGGTCCGCATTCGCGCCATAGAGGCGCAGCCAGGTCCCAATGGGGATGTCGCGGCAGATGGTGCGCTCCGACGACTGCACGACCGTTTGCGCGACGCCCTCCTGCACCGCGCTGACGTTCTGCGGCACCAAGGAGCAGGCAGAAAGCACGACCAGCATGGACATCGCCAAAGCCGCCATGACGCTGACGCGCGCGAAGCCGGCCTCTGCAGCAGCTGGGCGCGGTGGCGGCGCCTGCGGAACGCTCGACGTACGGCCGCAGACAATCATCGTCCGCTCGACCGGGTCCGGCGGCGGCAGTGGCGTTTGAGCCGCCGCCGAAGCATCGGAAGCGGTTTTCATGTCGCGCAGCGCCAGACCAATCGTGCCGGTGGCCATGCCGATGTTGAACACGAGGAAATCGTGGCGCAACGACGGATCAAAGAAGGCCATCATCGCCCAGACGGCATAGCCGACGAAGCCCAGCAGGACGTGCAGAATCACTTTCTCTTTATGAGACATATTGGTACTCCAGATTGGTAAAAGAAAGCCGCTGGCGGGCGCGCAGCGGCTGTATGGGCGGTTAGCGTGGAGCGTCCAAGCCAACCAGGTTGTGACCGCGCAGCACCTGCAAGACCTTGTCCAGATAAGCGGGGTCGGTCGCATAGCCAGCAGCGGCGATCTGCATGGCGAACCACGCCGGCCGGGCCAGCGCCGCGCTGTTGCCGCACTTGGCCAGCACCTCGCGCGCGGATGGAGACGTCCAGTCCGGCGGCAGGAAGCAAGCCGCATAGCGCTTGTTCTTTTTGAGGAACGCCGCGTGATCTTCCACGCTGGCCTGCCACGTCGGATACATGCGCCACTTCGCCGGCACGACCACGGTGCGGCCGGCGACGTACTCTTGGCTGGCCATCTGCCAGGCCGGGCCGGGCCAGCTGGCGTCGGCCTTGATGTTGAACAGGTTCAGCGCGTTGATAGCGGGCTTTGCGGTGCCCCAGCCTGACTCCAGCGCCGCCTGCGCGATGACGAAGCTTGCCGGGATGCCGCTCTCCTTGGCCGAGGCGATGGCTGCCGGCGCCAACCGGGCGATAAAGTCGTCGGGCTTCATACGAGGTGCACTCCCAGCTTCGACAGTGCCAGCGCCACGGCGACGGCCAGCGCCGTGCGCGCCAGTTCCCACAGCCAGCGATTGCGCGATTTCAGTTCCGCCTCGATGCGGCGCGTCTCGGCCGCGGCGACGCTGTTAACCACCTGCGTGATGCGCGCGTCCAGTTGGCCGGCGAAGTCGTTCACCGTGCGGAACTGCTCGAACACGCGCTTGATCGTGCGGCGGTCCTCCGCGCGCTCAGCCTCCAGCACCGCCAGCTTGTGCATATCGTCGGCCACCTGCAGCAGCGCGGACTTTACCTCGCTGAACATCTCCTTCAAAAAACCCACTTCGGTTTCCACCCGCGCCAAGCGTTCTTGGTCGGAGTGCGAAGGGACATGGGTATCACGCATAACTTCCTTTCAATAGACAAAAAAATGCCGCCCGAAGGCGGCTGATGGGGTGATGCTTTGTTATTGCGGAATGCCCGCGAGGATTTCGTCGACCCGCTCGGGGCCTTCGAGGATGCCCGCGCCGGGGCCAGGATCGACCGGCGACGCCAGATAGGCAATCGCCATACGCACCGATACCAGATTCGGATCGGTCGGCTTATCCAACTGCACAGACAACTGGTACATAGCCCAGAATTCCTGAACCATCGGATCTTGAGATGCTTTGATCGCAATGCGTTCGGCCGGCTTAAACGCCATGTACAGCGTCATAGGTGTGAGCATAGGAAGAGCACCAACCAACGGTTCAGGTGTCGAGACAGCAGGGTTGGTCCACTTCCCAC
The DNA here is from genome assembly GCF_012849375.1 of Duganella dendranthematis. NCBI lineage: Bacteria > Pseudomonadati > Pseudomonadota > Betaproteobacteria > Burkholderiales > Oxalobacteraceae > Duganella > Duganella dendranthematis. The sequence goes on along the minus strand of NZ_CP051684.1, from coordinate 3,950,061 downwards.
CGGAGAAGGTTGCGCCGTTCTCGGTTCCATCCGGCACCACCACAAACGCCTCAGCCAGCTCAGGGTGGAAAATTTCAGCCGGATCAGTCTCGGTGACATCAACGGCCGTACCGTTGACGTTTCTTGCGTAGGTGGTCATTGTTCCCCTCCAGTTTTCGATTTGAATTCACCGCACCAACCCTCGTTGCACATCGGAGGGAACTGCGCGCATATTCCGCCATTGGCCACAATCGGGGTCGCCGGATAACGACGGCAGAGCCCTTGACTTTCGCCACGCGGGAGAAAAAATTTACAAGCTTCACAGTGCTCCACGATCAGAACTCCACCGCGCACAGCCCGCTGCCGCCGTTGCCAGTGCTGCCGTTGCCGTACCCGCCCGCGCCGACAGTGACGGTGTAAGTCGTACCCGGCGTGACCACGAACGTTCCGTGCGCATATCCGCCGCCGGCACCGCCGGCGCCACCGTTTGCACCACCACCACCCCCACCTACGCCGCCATTCCCGCCGAGGCCTTGGGCATTCGAGCCACCACCACCCGCACCTGCGCCGCCATCGCCCGGCGCTGCTGCGAAGGCCGCACCACCGCCGGCACCCGGTCCACCACGATAACCTGCAACGGCCGTTGCGGTAGGCGTACCTGCGCCGCCGCCCGTAAAACCGTCAAAAGGGAAGCGCAACGTCGCGTTGATTGGATTGGTTGCGCCGTTGGAAGCTTGCGCAATGCCGCCGGCCGCATCAGGCCCTGCGTAGGTCAGCGTGCCAGGACCAAATGCAGATCCGGCGCCTCCTTTGCTGTTAACCAGCACGTAATCAGCCCCAGCGTTACCGCCAATCCCGCCACCCGCTCCCGCGCTATTCAAACCGGCGGCGTTTCCGCCACGGCCGCCGTCGCCCAGCTGCGACCCTGCCGCACCGCCGCCGCCGCCGCTAGAGGCATTTGTCGAGGAGCCGCCATTGCCGCCAGCAGCCTGAAATGCCCCGCCGGCTCCCGCGCCGCCGGTCGGAATGCCGCCCACATTGTTTGTGCCATATCCCCCCATTCCGCCAGTCGCCGAAATGAGCGCACCGAAGCTCGTAGAGCCACCAGTCGCTGCTTGTGCCGCAATGCCCACAGCACCAGCGCCACCCGCACCGACTACGCGCACACGAATCGATGTCACGCCCGACGGAACGACGAAGCTGTAAGTGCCGGGCGAGCCATACATACGGTATTGCCCGCCACCGAATATGCCCAAAAAGCCCGCTGGCACATTCTGGGTTGGCAGGGCGCCATTGATTGTCAGCGAACCCGCGATTGCGCCAGCCGCCTGCGTTGCTACTTGTCCCATTACGATCCTCCTTTACATGCCGTGGGCACGAACACTTACATTTGCAGTATCGCTACGTGCCCAAACCTTCTCTCCAGCAGACACAGCGATGCCGGTATCCTCCAGAACTCCATAAGGTTGAATTGCAACGTCGTAATCCACGTAATCCGCGCTTGACGGATTGGCGCCAGTACCGATAGACAGGCGCACGCGCACTTGAACCGCATTTCGATTCGCAAACCGGACGTTGATTGCCTGATTGGCCGCTACCGTACAAATCAGTGTGTCCGCACCGCCGGCTGGTAGGTCGGCAGAGCCCAGCTTTCCTGATGCCATAAAGTCACCTCAAAATTGTGAATAAAAATAGTTTGCCGATGCTTGTCCGGCAAAATTAAAGGCAAGGTTGCCGGCGCCGTCATTGATCAGCCCGGCACCGATGTTCAGCTTCGCAATGCTCCCGAATTGCGAGGGCACCACGCTGTTGAGCAAGAACACGTCCGCCGGCTTGTCGTAGGTCGCGCTGACCACGCTGTTATTGGGAATGTCGCCCTGTTGCAGCGGTGCGCCGTCGTCTCGCACCAACTGGCGCACGCCAGCACCGGCATCCAATGTGCAGGCTCCGGCATTTGGATGCGTGGCTCGGAAGCGAACTTGCAGCCCGTTGGGATACGCAGTGAGTGGCGGGCTCAAAACAACGACGTAGGCACCAGCCGCGCCCGTATCGAGCGCATAGTTGCCTGAGCGCGCTTCGATCAGATTCTGAATCGCGAGCAGCACCTGTCCATTCGAGCCTTTTGTGGGAGCCACCCCACCCGCCGTCACGATGCCCAGCAATTCAAGCATCACGGCGTTCAGAAACTCCGCTGGCACCACCGTGGGGTCAATGCCGCCGGCAACGCTACCGTCGGTGAAATAGCCGGCGACGCCCGGCGCTGATCCCGCCGGCAGCATAGGCGAGGCGCTTGGCACATCAATTTGATACATCTGTCACCTCAGTTGAAAATGAATTTAAGGAAGCCGTACGGCGGCGCCAGGCGCTGCATTTCCTGCTGCAGCAGCGCGGGACCGTAAGACCCGAACGGCATCGAGGGCAGCGCGTGCGCGGTGACGATCCACTCGAACATGCGGTCGACGTCACCGACGTGCGCGCCGGCACGACTCTGACCACAGCGAAACGGCGCATTGCCGGCCACCGTGATCGAGTAGCCAAGAAGCGCCGCGTAATCGGCAAAGTCGCCGGCCGCGATGCCGTTGGCGCCGATCAGCCGCGCCACCACCAGCGCCTGCCGCGCGGCGAAGGTAGCGGCCGGGCCGGCGCTGGTCGCCGTCAGCCCGAGCGTCGCCTCCCACTCGGGCAGCAGCTCCAGCGCGGTCTGCGGAAAGGCGTCGACAAGGAGGTTGTTGGCGCGCTGGTTCTGAGCCTCGTAGACCTTCGTCAAGCCGGCCAGCACCTTGGCCTGCACCGACGACACGTCGCGCGGCCAGATCCGGCCACGCGGCATCAGCGCCTGCAGCGCGCCGAGGTAATCGGCCGCGCTGAATGAAGGAGCAGCCATCTTCAGCCCCCGTAACTGATCGTGCCGACCACCGGCAGCTGGCCGAAGCCGCAGACAATGTCGGCGGTCGGCGTGACGGTGAAGGCGTTGCCGTTTGCCGCCGTGGCGATGGCGGACCAGAGCGCGCCATACGGAATCGTGCCGCCAGGCCGGCCCAGCGTGAGCAGCGTCGCGGCCACAGCCGCAGAGGCCGCAGACTGCACGCTTGGGGGCAGGCCCTGAATGGTCAGATCGACCGCAAGCGCGGTTGGCGCGGCGGCGTACACCAGTCCCACGACCGCCTGCACGCTGTAGAGGACATTGGCAACCACCAGCTGGTCGCCACTCGCTGGCAAACCACGCCTCTCGGCAGCGGCGACGCCGTCCGTTCCCTGCGGGAAGCCGCCACCGCTGGCGCGCACCTCATCAAACATCGTGAAGATCACCACCGTGCCCACGCCGAAGCCGTTCGGCACGCACCAGGCGCGGGTGACGCCGGGCACCGCTTTCGCCCAGCTCTCGTAATCGCTCAGGCCGCCGCCTTGTGGCGCCTGCTGATAGGCCGCCAGCATCCGGCTACGCAAGCTGTCGCTACCTTCCAGATCCGCGCCGCCCTTGATCTCCGCGCTCACAGCGCCTGTTGACTGGATGCCGGCGATGGACTGCGACAACGTCATCGTGGCGCCGACCGGTGTGTTACCAAACGCGCCGGCCAAGCCAGCCGGATCGGCTACAGCGGCGACCGGCACCGCGACCGTGCCGTCCGCCGCGACGACGGCCGCCGATGTAGAAACGAAGGCGACGCCATCGCTGCGCGCGAGGCCGGCGCCCACCGGGATCGACTTGCCAGCGGCGCCGCTGAAGGTGACGACACCTGCGGCGCTGGTCGGCGGCTGACGGAACACGCCTTTCAGCGCGGCCCAGCCTTCCAGAAATTCGTCGGTGCACGTGAATGGGACCGCCTGCTTTGCGATCCAGTCCAGATACCCGTAATGCATGTTGGCCAGCCCCGCCTGCGCGCGGCCTGTAATGCCCAAGTTGGAAAACCGCAATAGCGCGTCGGAGCCCTTCAGGCTGGCCGCGATGTCGCTGGCCACCGTCTCCTGCAGGCCGGATAGTGTTGGTCTTGCGTAGGGCATGTCAGTTGTTCCAGTTCCAGAAAAATTGCATTGAAGTCGGGCCGCCGGCTGGCTTGTGCGCCACCACATTGGCGCCCAGCATGCCGGCCGCCGTCCATTCGACCGTGATGTCGAAGCTACCGACGACCTCGTCATCGATCAGCCACTGCAACGCCTCGGTGATGTAGTCCTTCGCAAGGTTCAGCGTCTCGACGGTCTGCTTCGCGCGGCGCAGCAGCCAGAGACGCGAGCCGATGACGACGTCGCCATCGCCCCACCAGCCGCGCGGATCTTGCGAGCCGTCAGGGATGACGTCGTCGGCGCCGGCCACGCGGTCGGTAAACAGGCTGATGTAGACCGCCGTCAGCAGGTCGTTACCCGACGCCAGCTGCGCGCCGTCGAGCGCCCAGTCACCCATGCCCTGTTTCGGGTCCCAGATAATCGTTGTATCGCTCATTCGGTTTGGTTTGGTTTGTTGGTCTTGACGCTGTCCGATCCCGCCTTGACGCTGGCCACCGCGTGATCGTGGCCGTTGAACACGTCGCGCATCGCCTTCATCGACTTGTTGCCGTGGTCGGAGATGTCGCCCTTCGCTGTGACGCTCTGCTCCACCAGCACGTTCTGCTCGACCGTGGCGTCTTTCCTGACCAGCAGCGCACCGTCGATCACCACGTCACCGGTCGCGTGCACGGTCGGTGTGTCGAGCGTGACGGACGGCGTGTTGTGCACAAGGACCGGCAGCCCGGCACCGTCGATGACGATGCCGCCCTGAGTCAGGTAGACCGACTGGCCAAGGTTGTCGGAAATCGACACCTCACCGGGCTTGAGGTTGCGCATGCGGTAGGTCTGGTTTCCCGTGGCGATGATGACGCCGTCGCGGCGATTGCCCCCGGCGAAGATCAGGACCGCGTCGGAGTCCTCGGGCGGCATGGAGTTAAAGCCGTATTCGGACAACCTCGGGATGTCGTCAAACGTCTCGAACTGGCTCAGCCGCACCTGCTGCTTTTGCGCCGGCCCATCGTCTGCCCCGGTCTTGATCCTGCCGCGCCCCACCACCAGCAGCACGCGGCGGTACACCCTCTCGATGGCGGCATAAATCTCACTCATTGGGTTCTCCTATTGCTGCCCCAGTTCCGCCGGCCCCTGCTGCAGGAGAATCGGCTCAGGCGCGAACGCTTCAGGCGGCATGATCACCAGGTCGGCCGCCGTGCCCTCGGCGTCGCGCCGGTAAGTCACCTCGCTGATCAGCCAGCTGCGTTTGACGATCTTGAGGAATGGGATATCGATGTCCACCAGCGTGTTCGGCGTGTACAGCTTGCCGGACGAATCACGCCAGCTATCAGTGGTCAGGCGCAGTTGCGCCGCGCGGCCCCAGCGCCTGCTGCACTCCCACAGCGCACGCTGCTTCGCCACGTCCGATCCCATGTCTCCGCCCTCGGACACGATCACCCGGCGCCGATGCCGCTTGATGTTCGGATTGGTCACGGTCTCGACCGTGTTGCCGGCGTCGCCCGCGTCCTGCAGCACGTCCATCGACATGCGCACGACGAGGTATTCGGAAAACTGCTGATCGGCCGAAAACGCGCACGAGGCGCTGGTTACGTTCACGCCTTGCTGAAAGCCGCTTGCCGCCTTTGCCGTGCCCACCTGACTGAGCACCAGATTACCGTCCGGCCCTTCGTAAGCCAGCAGCGCGCTATACCGGCACACGCGCTCGATGATTTCGAAGGCTGTTTCGCCATTGTTCAGCACCATCAGGGGTATTGGGCCGCCAGCATCTCCCAGGCACGTGGCCGACAACGCGTATGGCTCGCACAGCTTCTGCGCCACGCCCAGCGCGCTCGACGCGGTGATCTGGCCGCCGGGCCATTCCGCCGCGCAGTCGACAAGGTCCTGACAGCGTCCGCGCCCAGCCGCCTGTATCGCGTGCTGGCCGGCATTGATCGTCGGGATAAACCGGTCGAGATAGCCACGGATTACCACATCGTCGCCAAGCAGTACATCGCAGGCGTCGCCGGCGTTCACGACCGTGGAGGCGCCCGCCAGCTCGCCGGCAAAGCGCTCCGTCATCGTGATGTCGAATTCGTTCGGGCAGCGCTCGATGCCAGCGGTGACCCGGATCGAATCCCAGCCAGACAGGCGCATACCTCCGACAACGAGAGTCAGATCGTCTTGCATCGTTTTTCCTTTGGACGGCCGTAGAGAGGCCCGATTTATCGCGCCAGCGCCTTGAACGTCGGCGGCATGAACGCCGGGTGGATAGGATTGGCTTCCGCGATCAACTGGTCGGCCCGCGCCGCATCCCGGTAGAGCCGCTGCGCCAGAAACAGCGCCGGCACCGAATGCGGCGTAGCGACCTGCACCATGCTGGCCAGGTCGGCCGCGCGCGCGGCGAGATCCTGCACGACCGCCGTACGGACGACGTGCAGCGCCTGATAGCTGTCGTCCTGTCCCTGATCGGCCGCCACTTGCATTTCATCGTCCAGCAGCTGCGTTACCTGCTGACGTACCGCGACAGCATCATCGCTGGACGACGGCTTGTAGCTCGCACTGGCCTTCGCCAGTTCGATCACGCCGGCACGGCGGAAAAGGTCCGCCGTTGCGCCAGCCATCAATGCGGCCGCCTGCGCGCTGGTCGGCGGCGCCACCGGGCTGACAGGGTAGACGGGCTTCCCAAGGCTAGCCGGCACGGCCGGCGCGGCTGCAGTCAGCCCGGCAAGCAATCGCAGTGCATCCGGTGGCGACGGCGCCGCTGCCGCCACCGCCGCAACAAGCGCATGCACCGCGTCGACGTAGGCTGATAGCGCCGTGGACACGGCTGGAGGCACCGCGCTGCTGGCATTGGCCGATGTGACGCTCGACGGCGCCGCAACGCCAGAGACAGCGGCGAGCGCCCCGGCGGTGCTGGACAGCTTGCTGGCCGCCACCGCGACCTTGGCGCGATTTGCAGCGCCCTGCGCCACCAGACTATCGACCGTCGTGGCGGCGCCTGACGAGCGCGTCGCGTTACTGCCGAACATCCGGCCGAACTCGCCCGGCATGGTCTGCACGAAGTGGTACAGGTTCGTCGCATCGTTGACCAGGCGCTGCGCGGAGCGTGCCCAGCTGGACACCGCCGACGTCGCCTGCCCCACCACGGACAGGCCCGACTTGAGTGCGCCGGCAGCGGTGCTGATCAGGTTGGCCTTGGCCGCCGCCTTGGCTTTCTCTGCGGCGGTGGAAACCGCAGATTGCGTATCCACTGTGGAGTTGGGGAAAATCCGCTTGCCCTGCTCTACGAACGAAAACGCAAGCTCGAACACACGCCCGCGATCCCAACGCTCAGCGCAGCCGACGCCGTCCGCAAGGCTGACGGTGATCCGGCCGAGGGTTGGATGCACAAGCTCCCCGCCCTCGACCGCGCCGACCTCCTCGCACACTTTCATCAGCTGGTCGCGCTGAGCGATCACGTCGTCACCGAAGATGTATCCGGTGAACGCGATGCGCCGCGCGGCGCGGCCAAGGTCCTCCACCCACACCGTATCGCGGAACGGATACTCATGGATGACGCTACGGCGCCCGAACTTCAGTTGGCCCTCCAGCACCTTGAACGGGACGCCACGGAAGGATGCCGGCCGCAGCTTGGACATCCACGAACCGGAATCACCGCCGCCGCCCGCGCCCACATCGGAGGCCAATCGGTTGGTGATGTTCTGGCCACTCGATACCGCATTTGCCAGCGACTGGGCGCCGCCGGTCAGTTGGTCAATACTCATGGTGTGATTCCCGTAGGCATGGAGTACGCAACGCGGACGGGCGTCGTCTGCCCTCCCTTCGTCTGCGCACTGGCTGTGACGCCGGCAGGCAGTCCATGCAGCGTCAGCGACATTTCTACCTGCTGTGGCCCGCCCGATTGCGGCGCGTTGTCGCGCGCCGAGCCCAGCTGGGCGGCGACGGCCTTGTTAATCATTTCTTCGCTGTAGGCCGCGCCATTGCCCTCATGCTTGATGATGCTGGAAATGAGCGGCGCCACCGTGGCGGGGTCATCAAGGTTCAGGCGCTGTTTAGCGCCGAACCCGGTGCGCTTAACCACATCCGAGATGTAAGCCCCGGTGTTGTTCTCCGATGGCGGTGCCCACTTGCTGATGATGCCCTCGATGGTGCTGAGGCCATGCACCTGCTGCTGGGCGCGCAGGTTCTTGATGGCGGCATCCAGCCCTGCCTGCGGCGTGGGGAACATGGCGTAACCCTTCGCGTCACGCGGCATATCGCCCCACTGACGCAAGTTGCCAGGGTTGTTGTTCCGCACACCCAGCGGCGCGGCAGCTTGCTGTGCAGACGTCTGCACAGTCGGCGCACCCGGTGCTGGCGTCTTGATAACACCAGACGGCGGGACCGGCGCCGAGGTCTTGGCGACAGTAGCCGGCGCCACCGCCGCCGACACCTGAACCGGCGCATTCGCCCATCCCTCGATGCCGAGGAACTTCAGCACCGACTTGGGTAGCATCGTAGCAACCGACTTCACGCCGCCGATCAGCCGATTAATCAGGCTCTTGCCAGCGTCGTACAGATCGAAGTCAAACAACCACTTGGACAGGCCATTCATGGCATCGGCCAGTATCTTGACCGGGTTGAATTCCCACAGCGCCTTGACGATGCCGTTCAGCCAGTTCTTCTGGAAGGCCGCTTTGATGCCCGCAAACTTCTCGCTGAAGTACGCCGTAATGTTGTCCCAGTTCTTGTAGATCGCGTAGACCGATGCCGCCACCGCGACGGCCCCGGCAATAAGCCAGCCTACCGGCGTGGCAGCGATGGCCGCGCCGACGCTCGCAAAGCCCATAGAAAGCCCTCCAAGCAACGATCCGACCACGGGAATACCCGCAGCCATTTCGGCCAGCGTTGCCGTGTATAGCGCCGCATTGGTCAGGCCTCGCACGATGGCGGGCACCAGCGACGCGTCGGTCGCCGCCGCCAGTAAGCCAAAGCCGCGAATCAACACCGGGACGGAGACGACGGCCAGCTTGCCGATGGAAAGGCCCAGGTCGATCACGCCAGCCAATAGGCCGGCATTCATCGCCAGCACGACGGCACCGGCAGCGTTCTGCCAGCCTCCGAACTTGTCGACCAGCGTTTCGATATCCGAGCAGAACTGGCGGACCTGCTCACCAATGGCTTTGAAGTCCAGACGCGAAATCCAGTCCGCCACGCCCTGCACAAACTCCGCGACCTTTGTCGAGATCAGTTCGCGGTTGGCGGCGACCCATGCGGTCAGCTGCTCAATCAGCGGACCGATCACCGGCTGCAGCTTCTCGCCAATCGTATTGCGCACGCCCTGCACTGCGATATCGAGGAAGCTCAACGACTCCTTGAACTTGACGGCGGCGGCCAGAGCCTCGCCCCCCATCACACCGCCGAGCGAGGCCACCTTGCGCTCATATTCCTCGATGGCCTGCGGCCCCTTGCGCAGCAGCGGCAAGGCAGCTTCGAGGCCAAAGGTGCGGGCGATGAGGCCCTGCACCTGCACATTCTTTGTAGCGGCAATCGCGCCGGCCAGATCGCGGAACCCGCGCGCCGCATCGATCGATCCGTCTTTCGTTTTGTGGATGCCAACGCCCAGGCGGTTCAACACCACCAGCGCCTGCTGATTGCGCCCATAGAGCGCGTCCTCCATCGTGTCACCCAAGCTTTTCAGGCCGCTCTCAAGCTCATGCGCACCCACCCCTGCCAGCGCGCCAGCACCACGCAGCGCCTGCAGCTTCCCGGCGCTCATATCCAGCATCGAGGCGCTGCGGGAGATTTCGGAACCCATGCGGCCCCACTCAGTCGCCAATGCCGCGATGCCGGCCAGCGTGCCGCCGCCAGCGATGATTCCCAGCGGACCGAGCAGCGACATCAGCTGCCCGCCCAGCTGGCGCACGCTCTTGACGGCGCCGCCGACGGCCGCGCCGACTTTGTCGAACCCCAGTTCCTTAGACAGCGCACCGGCCGCGCGCCGGATGTTCGTGATCGGCTGCGTGATGCGCGCCATGCCGGCGTTGATCCGGCGTACGACCGCAGTTGCGCGGTCAATGGCCGTGATCGTGATTTGAAAATTATTTGCCATCTTTAGACGCCTCGATCATCCGTAGAGCCTGCTCGTTCCACCACTTCAGCTCCGACCAGGTCAGGGACCACGCATCGCGCGGCCCCCACCCGTAATACTTGGTCAGCTCAGCGACGCATTCTCGCCAGTTGCCGGGGCGTCCTCGTTGAACCGTGCCAAAAAATCGGACGCTTCTTTCAGATCGCGCTGACACAAGCCCTCGGCTACCGCGCGCGGCACCTTGGCCACCAGCGAAATCAGGTTCAGCACCACGCCGATGTCGGTCGCCGACTTGGACGCCTTCTCCAGTTCACCAGCGTTCGGCTCGCGCAGGTCCAGCGAGTCGTAAGTGACGCCGTCGCTTTTGGCCGTTTTGCCCACGGTCACCGGCTTACGCAGGGTGATCGTGATTTCATCCGGGTTGACTGCTACGGCGCTGTCGTCGCCCTGCTCGTTGTTGTTGATGTCCATCTTTAAACCTCCTCGACGCTAAAACCTTCCCACTTCACTTCAAACGTGCCCTCGGCGGTTTTCACCTCCTGAGCTTCCACGGTCCACATGTTGCGGCCCAAAATCGTCTTGCCGTTGGCAAGCTCCAACGTGACCGTGACATTGGTCATCGCGTTGAAGGCTTTTACCGACAGGCCGCCGGCATCGCGCAGCGTTGCGCTGATCGAACCCTGCTTCGGCTTCTCGGAGTAGCCGTGCACACGGTCCTGACCGGTCAGCGTCTCGCGCGTGACGCCCGACGGGCTATACGCCAGGTCGCCGGCCAGCATGTAGGTCTGGCCGTCCACGGCGATGAATGCCGTGCCGGCCAGCCGATTGGTGGTATCTGCCATCTCACTTCCCTATAAAAAAGCCGCCCGAAGGCGGCGTGGTTGTCTGCTTGCGCGGACGATTACTGCAGGCGGAACTGGGCCAGCAGGGCGAAGATGCGCAGCTGGTTGATCAGCGTGCCCGGCCACAGCACATCTACGCGGTTCGGGTTCTGCGTGTTCTGCTGCACGATCAGGTTGGCCTTGAAGGCGTCGCCGTTCTGCACCACGCCCTGCTGCTCCAGTGCGCGGTATTGCGCGATCAGATCGGCGCGGATCAGGTTCGGCGTCACCACATTGGCGCCGGGGCCGAAGCGGGTGCCGTTGGCGGCCAGCTTCGAACGCGCATACTTGCTGGTGATCACGCTCTTCATCTGGCGCAGCACGTACGCCAGCGTGAACAGCGTCTCCACTTCCAGATAGCTGCTGTCGGCGTTGCCGGCGGCGTTCTTCTGGTAGGTGGTGATCAGGTTTTCGATAGCCACCGTACCGTCGTCGCCCACCGTAAAAGTCGAGATGCCGTCGAACAGCAGCGTGTTGCGGTCGGTCAGCAGGAAGCGCGACTGCAGCGGCGGCGCCAGCACGCCCTGAATCACCACCGTCTGCAGCGGCGTCGCCGGATCGACGCGCAGGCTGTTGGCGGCGGCGCCGGCCAGCGACGCGGCCCACAGCCAGGTCGGCGTCGGGCTGTCGTACGCGCCAATGATCGAGGTGTGCGGATCGTTGCGCAGCAGGCCGGCCGTGGTCAACGCGCCCACCGTGCCTTTCAGCGCCGCGAAGGCGTGTCCATACAGCTGCGTGGACCAGCTCCAGCGGCCGGTGGTGTCGTTCAGCAGCGCCTGCACAGCGTTCAGACTCGTCGCATCGGTGTACGGGCAGACGATGAAGTCGAACGCCTGATTGGCGAAGTTGGCGAACGCGTTGGTCAGATTCGGCGGGGTCGCACCGCCGGCCATCTGCGTGATGGTCGCCGCGAGGCCTGTCGGCGTCACCTCGCCGCCGCGCGTGCCCAGGTAATTCAGGCGCAGGTCGATGTCGTTGCCGCACGGCCCTTTGTTCAGCGCAGTCAGCGTGACCGTGGCGGTCGACGCCGTTGCGCTGACCGGCAGGCCCGGCGTCGCATTGATCGCCGCAGCAAGCGCCGTGGCCAGCGCCGCCGTGGTCTGCGTCGTCAGCACCGGCAGGGCAACCTTGACGCCACCGACGTACAGGTTCAGCGTGCCGTTGGCACTCGCCGCCGCCGTGAAAGCGATGGAACCGACAGCGGCCGTGGCGGCTGCGTCGTCGGCCAGCGGCAGATACCACACTTCCCCGAAGGTGTCGTTCAGGCGGTAAGCCTGTGTCATCAGGTGCAGCATCGAGCCGACGCCGCCGACCTGTGCGGCGTCGGTGACACCCTGCGACATCACCGGCACGTTGGCCACGCCATTGCCGGCGCTGGTCATCTGGCCGATGATCAGCGCGCGCTGCGTGGACTGGCCGCTGTTGGCCTGCGAGTTGTCCGTCTCGGCGTAGAACAGCGGCACGCGGATGTTGGCGGGAACGTTTTTGAAGCTAATCGCCATTATTGCTCACTCCCTTCGGTGACGGTTGGCGCCGGCTCCGGCGCCTCGTCTTGCGCTGGCGCTTCCGCCACGAAGACATCCTTGTCGCGCACGCGGCGCAACCAGTAATCGGTATCGGGCACCAAGCGGCCCGATTCCGGCAACAGGTCCTGCAGATCCGGGTCACGGATGCTCAGGCCCTGAGCGGGTATGACGTACATAACATCTCCTATTGAGGAAAATTGATAGACAGACCGCCTTCGTCGCGGCCATCCGGTCCGGCGCTGCGCGGCGCCGGCTTTACCGCGTCTGAAAACGCTGCGTTCGGATAGGTACGCGTGGGGTCATACACGTTGGCCAGATCGGCGTGCACATCCATGCCTTGGAACGGGATAGCGACCGGCTGCGCCCCGGACGGCGCTTCATAGATCGGATCGAACATTTCAGCCACCTCGCAGCGGATCGACCACTTCGAGCCGCCGTAGTGGTGGCGGCCCTCCGCGTTGATCTCGGATTCGATTTCGAAGCTCATTTGCTGCGTCATCGCCACCAGATTGTGGTTGGTCAGCAGCGCCACTTCGACTTCGGCGTCAAAGGATTCCAGCAGGTCCTGCGCCTCGGCGCCGGTCTTGCCCACCACCTTCGTCTCGATCTCGATCAGCACCACCGACGTGTACGACGGCGCACCGCGGCCTAATGGTTCTTTGCTGCCCCTCGGCGCGCGCACCTGAATTGCAGGCAGGCTGGCCAGCTGCGTCGTCCAATCGCCCGGCGAATCGATGTCCGTCGCGCTGGGCACATTTTTCAACGCCGCCACGACGGCAAGCCGGATCTCGCGCCGCGCGGTGATCGGTACGGCGCTCACAGGCCCGGCCCCACGTAGTTCAGGGACAGCACCACGCCACCCTTTCCGTCGTCGTCGACATCGCTTACGGCAAATTCTTCGCCCGTTCCTTTGATCAGGATACGGTCGCCGGTTTGCGGCTCGACCGGGAAGACCGACATCTGGCCGCTGACGATGGGGTTTGAGGAGTTGAGCGGCGTACCACCGGCCAGCGCCACATCCTTGTTGCCCTCGTCGTACACCAGATCGATTTCCACCGGGTCGCCGCCTACCGGCGTGAAGATGACCGGCTCACCGAACACCCCGACGCACGGCCCGATCACCAGTGCGTCCCAGTCGATCATGCTGCGGCGCTGCCGATCTGCGCGGGCTGGTCGCTGCCGTCGTCGTCGGGATCGACCACGAAGCCCTTGCCGTGCAGATCCTCGGCATCTTCCGGCGTCAGGTCGATCAGGCTGCCCGGACCTTTCAGTTCGGCGCCGACGTAGACGGATTTGCGCGGGGCCACTTTGACCGTGACCATGGTTTGATCATTTTTTGCCATTTAGAGCACCTGTGCGGACATGGCCGCGTTGACACGGGCCGGGATTACGATTGGGGCCGACTGCATCATCAGCATGCGCTGCGCCGGGTCTTTCTCCACCCAGGTCTTCGGCGCGTACGGCAGCGACTCGTAGTTGTGTTCGGGGTCGAGGATCTGTCCGAACGCGCGCGTACCCTGCAGCTGGGCGCCGGTCATCACCAGCGAACCGTCCGGAATCATCGGCTGCTCGACGTTGTTGTCGTCGACGTACCAGTCGTTGTAGACCCACAGGTCGTACTGACCCCACTTGCCTTGGTACTGGGCGCCCAGTTGGATCTGCGCGGCGGCGTTGATCGAGTTGCCCGAATCGCTCATCTTCGGATAGATGATTGCGCCCTGCAGCGCCGGGTCCAGCTTGAAGGCGTTGAACGCGCTGGTCGAGAACACGATGTCGGTCGGCGCGGCGCCCGATTTCTTCAGCATCTGCTGCGCCCAGGCGGCGACGTCGTTCGACGGCGACGCGGTGCCGGCGCTGATATTGGACTGCGTCCACTTGCCGGTGCTGGTCTTGGCCACGGTCAGAGTAGCGTCGCGGCCGTAGTCCACGACGACGGTAGGAAAACCCTCGCCGGTGATGGTGACGGTGCCGTTGATCAGCGCCTGAGCCGCCATCCACTCCAGACGGCGATCCAGCATGTCCAGCTGATCGGTCATTTCCAGCTCAACGTTGGCCGCCTCGCGCTCGGCGCCGGTCAGCGTGCCGCCGATCTGCTCACCGATGGCGCGGCGCACTGGCTTGCGCAAGTCAGGCGCGCGCTTGTCTTTGATGTAGGCCGGCTTGAACTGGTTGGTCTGCACGCGGCGCTGCTCGACCAGCTTGCCTTCGACCAGTGGCGAGACAAACGGCGACATGCGGCGCTTGCCGACGTCAACGTCGATGGACACATACTCGGTGTCGCTCATGGTGACGTTGGGGAAAAAACGGTCCAGCAGGAACTGCTGGGAGCGCTTCAGGTTCGGCACCACGGCAATCAGGGCGTTGGTGTCGAAAGCGAACGTATTACCACTCAATGGCATTGCGATTCCTTCAATAGGAGAGGATAAAAAAAATCCCGCGTGAAGCGGGACCTTGTGCGGCGCGGACGGGCGCTAGGCCGGATCGACCGCGCTGACCACGTTCTTCAGGAACATATCCAGCGGACGCAGCGCGGTCTTCAGCGTTGCCGGCGTCCAGGTCGCGTCGTAGGTCAGCGCGGTCACGTTGAACTCGCCGGTCAGGTACACGCCCGTGGTGACGGCGCCACCGCTGGCGTCGGTCGCGTCAGCCAGGATGGCGCTCGGCACTTGACTGCCGTCCGTGGCGCTCTTGACCGACAGGATGTAGTTGCCGCTAGCGGTGATCTGGCCCAGCACCGCGCCGCGCGGCAGGTTGCCCGCACCCAGCGTGACGGTGTCGGTCACCAGTTTGAAATTGCCGCCGATCAGCTGATCGGGATTGAACACTTGCGCCACGGCGCCCGGAAACTGCGGGTTCGCGCCGATGGTAGTAGTAGGAACGGCCATACTATCCTTTCGTTGTCAAAAAGAGGGATTACTTCTCGCCGCGACGCGCGCGGCCAGCGGCGAGGATCGCGTCAGCCGCCGCTTGCGTGGCGTTCGGCGCAGCAGCTGCGGCAGCGCTGGCGCCGACGTTCGGCACCTTGACGCCGGCCATACGGCTGCCCAGCGACTTGGGCTTGGCGGCACCGGCAGGAGCGCCGGCAGCGAAGGCGTTCAGCATGCCCACGGCCTGCTTGGCGCTCATGTCGGTCTCGAAGGCCAGGTGCGCGGCGAAATCGGGACGGGTAGCCGCAGCCTTGGAGCCAAAGATGGCGGCGCAGCGCGCGCGTTCGCTGGCGCGCGCAGCCTTTTCCTTGTCGCTCTCGCTCTCGTCCTCGACGTCGGGGTCGTCGTCGTCATCGTCCTCGGCTTCCTTCTTGTCCAGCTCTTCCATGCGCTTCGCGTATTCCTCGTCGGTTTCGCCGTCGCGCTGTTCGCGTTCGTCCTGCTCATCGCCGTCCTGATCGCCGTCAGCGCGCGCGGCGCCAATGCCGATCAGGTGAGCGAACGAGAACGCCTTCTTTACTTTGGTGCCCTTCTTCATGCTTGGTCCTTCTGTGGTTAGTTAATGTCTGCGAGCAAAGCCCTGAATGCCGCGTCCGGCGCCATCACGCCGTCTGCCAGCCCCTGCGATACACCGGCCGCCCCCATGTAAGTTGCGGCCTGAGTTGCCCGAACCTGCGAGGCCGGGATGTCTCGATTGCGGGCGACGGTTTCGACAAACAGTTCGCCCATGCTGTCGATCTGCGCCTTGAAGCGCGCATACGCTTCCGGCGACAGTTCGATTTCGGGATGGCCGTCTGCCTTGCTGTCGCCGTACGTCACAAACGTGACCTTGAAGCCCGCCGCATCTAGCGCCTTCGACCAGTCCATATGCATCCAGATCACGCCGATGCTGCCGGTGCCCCCAGTGCGCGGCACATAGATGCTGTCGGCAGCGCTGGCGATGGCGTACGCGGCGCTGTACGCGGCCTCGTTGAGGATGGCGCGGACCGGCTTCGTGCCGCGCGCTTTGTAGATCGTGTCCACCAGATCGAAGCAGCCGGCCACCTCGCCGCCGGGACTGTCCACGTCCAGCACGATGGCCTTGACCTTGGGGTCCGCCAGCGCGGTCAGGAAGTTTTGCCGGATGCCATCGTAGCCGGTCATGCCGGAATACGGCCGCAGCGTGCCCAGCTTTTGCACCAGCGTGCCGGCAACGGGCACGATGGCCGTGCCGGCGACCACGTCATAGCCGGTGCGCGGGTTGTCGCCCGGACCGGTATAGTCGTAATCGTCATCGTCCATCATGCTGACGCTGCGCTGCATCTGGGCGATGCCCATGCGCTCGGCCAGCGCCGCCATGATCACCTCTGCCTTGCCCGGCGTAATCGCCAGCGGCGTGTTGAACAGCCGCTGTGCCAGGAATGGAAATTTCATACTTATGCCTCCGATGATGATGTGGCGCCGCCCTCTTGCGCGCCGATAGCCCACTGCGGCAGAGCGATGCCGTGTTCCTTGAAGCGCTGGATCTCGATGGCGCGCTGCGCAACGTTCTCGCGCCAGTCGCTGCCGCCCATTTCGCCGGCTTCATCCTCCAGCGTGGACAGGCCCGAGTCCATGCCCAGCACGGCGCCCTGACGCTCTTTCAGCGAGTCGATCACGCCACGGCCCGGCCCCATCCACTTGGCGCGGGTGTAAGCGCCACGGAACAGGTGGAACGCGGGCGCGCCGGCCGGCAGCGGCAGATCGTCCACTTCCATCGCTTCCTCCGCGAACGCCGCCACAATCGGCTGACCAAAGCCGGCCCCAAAGTCATGCCGGCGCCGCGAGAGCGTTTTCCACGCCTCCAGCAGCGCACCGCGCGCCGAGGAGTAGTTCACGTCCGACCAGTCGTTGCTCAGCTGCTGGGCCGACAGGCCGGTGGCGGCAGCCGCGTTGCGCAGCACCGCCGCCTCGAACTGGCGGAAGTTCGGGTTCGGCCGCGTCGCCGTCACGGCGTTGATCTTTTCGCCCGGATACAGGATCGGCAGGCGCGCGTTGTTCAGCTTCAGGCCCGCCGACTGGTGGTACGCCACACGGTCTGTCTGGTAGGCGCCCAGGTCGTCGTCGCCGGCCAACGCGCCTTCGACCATCGCGTGGTCATAAGGCGATTCGATGTACGCAGCGAAGATCGCGTTGATCAGCGCCGCGTCCAGTTCGGCGCCGTCATATTTGGCCAGCATCTTGAGCCGCTGCAGCACAGGGGCAAAAATGCCGGCGCCGCCGCGATGCTGGCCGGCGCGCTCCAGATCGAAGTCGTGCACGACGATGGGGCGCCCCCACTCGGTTTCGCGCTCCACGCGGTCCCACGTCGCGGACTTGGCCGCCGCGAAGTAGTCGCCTTGGTGCGCGCGGCGGAAGTGATACGCGACCGCCGCGCCATAGGAATCGATCTCCACGCCGCCGCGCATGGTCTGCGTGTCGAGCTTTAGCTGGGGATTGGACAGCCGGTCAGGGTCCATGAGCTGCACCGCCGTGGCATAGCGTGCGCGGCCGGGCGCCACGCGGTCGGGCAACCAGTGGAGCATGGCGATTGCGTCGCCCTCCACCACCTTGTGGCGAAAGCCCAGCCGGAACATCTGCGCCAGTGTCTGGTTGCGCTGCGTGTCGCAATACTTGCCGACGTCGCCGGCCCACGTGCGGTAGCTGCCGCCCAGCTGCTGACTGAATTCGTCCGCCCACACGTGGTCAAACGCCTTGATGCCGGTGTGGGCCGCCAGCGCCAGATAGTCCGGCTTGAAGATCGGCCGGAAGTTGGCGCCGATCACGTTGTCCAGCATGCGCGTGACCGCGCCGGATGCCCAGCCGTCATTGCGCACCAGGTCGCGCACGCGGGCGACGATGATGTCGCGGTGCACGTTGAGGTCGCCGTCAGGCGAGCCCAGGTACGGATTCCATTCCGACATATGCTGGCCGGTGCGGTCGGCGGCGTCGTATGGCACGTTGCTGCCGTGGAGCATCGACGGGCGCCGGGACGCTATCGGCTTGCCGTGAGCGTCGAGCAACGAGACGGCTTCCATCAGAACCTCAGACCGATGGCGCGGCGCGGACGGGGCACGATGCCCAGCTGCACCTGTAACGACTGGATCAGCGCCGACAGTGCCGGCAGATCCGCCTTGGTGTACGTCACCGATTTTGAGCCGTCACCCTGCGTGTACGAGTACGACTCGCCCTTGGCGCCCGTGGACAGGTCGATGTACGCCTGCTGCGCGGCCTTGATCGCCGTTTGCAGTGCAGACGTCTGCATACCGGCCAGCAGGCCGCCGCGTGGATTGAATTGCATGTTTTACCCCTTATTCAGTAATCCGGCGAGCCGGCTTCGCTTCGCCGTCGGCGCGGCTTTCACCTGCACGGTTGGCCCCTCCTCGGCCACTTTCCTGACCGCTTCCAGCACCTGCACCACGCGCTCAGCCAACTCGCCCACAGGCAGCGGCTCCGCGACGCTGGCCTGAGTCGGCGGTGGACTGTCGAACAGGTCCGACATCGGCGGATTGACGACGCTTTCCAGCTTCGCCCACATCTTGTCGGTGTAGCGGTGCAGGTCCAGACTGTGCGCGGCGAAGACGGCGTACACGGTGCAGTCCAGCGCCTCGTTGCGCTGGCGCCGCTTCACCCAGCGGTACTGCTCGCCCGTGGCAGTTTTTTGCAGCACGCGGACCTCTGCGGTCAGCTGCTCATAAAATTCGTCGGACAGGCCGGCGCCGAAGTGGACGAAGCCGGCGCCGTGCTGCTCGACCTGCAGGCGGCCGTGGATCAAGTCCTTCGCCGTGTCGGTGCCAACCATCCACAGCTTTACGCCTCGCTTGATGACTTGGCCGCGATGATTCACGTCCTGCAAGCTGCTGCGGCCCTTCACAGGCTGGCCTTGTCGGCTGTCGCCCTTGACGGCGTACACCTTGCGGCGCGCACGCGTGCGGCAGAAGTTGTACGCTTGGTGCGTGAAGTGGCCACCGGTATCGATGGCCGTGCATTCAATCGGCAGCAGCTGGCCACCCTCATGGCGGAACACCAACTGCAGGTACGGATCGAGCTTTTCCTCCCAGTCGCGCTCGTCGGCCGGGTTGGCGTCGATGATGTGGTGGTCGACCAGCCACATTTCCTCGCCCCTGCCGTGTGCCCACACGACAATCTCAAAGCGGTTGCTTTGCACGTCCACGCCGGCAGTCAGCACCAAGCCGCCGCGCGGGACGGTGCGCAGCGCATACTGTTCGGCACGCCGCTTCAGCGCATCGGTTTCCGTCTGCTCCACTTCCTCCTGCCAGGTCTCGCCCAGCGTGGTGTTGGTGAACGTCTTCAGTTCGCTGGTGTCGCCGGCACGGGCCTTATCGACCGCAGCGAGGTAGTCACGCACCATCTGCTCCCATGTGGCCTGCGGGCTGTATCCGGTCCACACGAAGAACGCCACGGAGCGCGGCGGCGGCACAATGTCGCCGGCCTCATTTCGGAAGCGCGCCTCGGCATCGATCCACGTGCCGTCCTGCGCGATCCAGCGCCCACGCTGCCAGACGTTGAGGTAATCGGCCTGCGTGTACAGTGTGGCGCAGTGTGGGCAGACATGCCCCACCGTGGCAGGGTTGCGGTCCACCCACTTGAACCCGTAGCGCTTTTCCTTGCCGCCCCACTCTACCGAGTGGTATTCGTCGCATGACGGGCAAGGCACATGGAAGCGCATTTTCAGATCGCACTGTTCCTCACGCGCCTCGATCCGGCTGAAGCCTTTCAGCTTCGGCGTCGTCCCCATGATCTCTTTCGGGAACACCGCGCCCTCCACCCGCTTGCCGGCCAGCTTGTCGGGACTGCCTTCCTTCTCGATGTCGATATCGAAACCGTCCAATTCGTCCAGGATGGCGTAGTCCACCGAGATCCGGCGGTAGCTGCGCGCGGCCTTGCCGCCCTTGGTGTAAAGGCGCGAGCCCAGGAAAATCTTGCCGCTCAGCGTGTCGCGCTTGTCGTGCCCACGGCCCTGCGGGAACACCTCGCGCATGACCTTCACGTCGCGCAACATAGTGTCCAGTTCGGTTTTGACGAACTCGTCCGAGTCATCGTCGGTGGGCTGCCACACCGCCTGATTGCGGCGCTTGTGGTGCGCGATGTACGCGATTAGTGCCACCAGCATCTTCGTGTAGCCGATACGCGCCGACTTCTTGACGACAACGACCTCGATGTCGTCGTTGCTGAATGCGTCCATGATGCCCGGCTGAAACGGGTACGCTTCCCACTTCCCCTCGACGTAGGACGATTCGGCGCTGAGGTAGAAGTGCTTCGCCGCCCATTCCGACAGGCGGATCGGCTCTGGCGCCTCAAGCGACTTCAGGCCGCTCCGTATCGCTCTCTGAATCTCGCTTAGATCCATCGGGGTCCTCCATGTCGAACTGGGCCGAGGCGGCGATGTTGCGCGCCTTGTTGATTTCGGCGGTAATGATTTCGATGTCCTCGGCGGTCAGGTTCTTGCTGCGGCGTTTGATCTTCACCGGGACCGCCTCCAAGATCGCCGCGACTTTCCGGCCGACCGACGCCAGCGCGATTTCGAGCAGCACGACCGGCGCGCTCTCGCGCCGCGTTTCCGCGTTCTGCATCTCGATGCGTTCGGACTGGGCGCGCGCCAGGCGCGCACGCTCGCCGGCCAGATCCAGTTCGCCGGCAGCGGCGCGGCCAGCTGCTTGCTCGCGCAGGTGCGCACAATACTGATGGAGCCAGATTTCGCCAGTGCCGCCAGCGTGCAGCACCTCGCGGCGCAGCAAGTCGCTGACCGCTTGCTGACTGATTCCGACCAACAGGCCGAACGCTGTCTGCGTCATGGGAGACTGAAGGTCCACCATACAACCCCCTTAGAAAAGTTTTTGGCGTAGCGCGAGATCGCGGCGCGCAATGCCCGTGATACAGAGACCACCAGGAGGGACCCGTTGCACATCTATTGGGCAGTTGCGGCCTTCGCTCAGCGCGCGGTCGCAGTCGCGCGAGCCAGGGCGCGCGTGAATTCGGCCTGAAAGTTCCTATCGATGCTGGTCTTGGCTGTCGTCCGGTAGCCGAGGCGCTTGGTGGTCTGCTGCGGATCGGTGAAGCGCACCAGCAGCTTGAGCGCGCCGGAAGTGTTGTAGCCACGACCAAGCTTTGAATTGCCCCGCACCTTGCCGCTGCCGCCGCGCATGTACGGGCGCTGCCATACACCGTTGATTACCTCGCCGCCCTTGGTCTTGACCGGGCCGATGAACACATCAGAGCGCCCCTTCAACCGGGCAATGAGGTTGCGGGGCAAGTTGCCATACTGGTTGACCGGCGACGCTTTCGGGTTCAGCACCGCGCGGCCGTTGACCTTCTGGACGTCGCCGCTCTCGTACGGCGCCAGATACCCGGCGGCTTTATCCTTGACGTACACGATTGCGCGCAGATCGCTCTTGCGTGCAGCTTTGACGCCGACAGCGTTCAGCGTGAACGGCGTAGGCCTGTCCAGCACGCGGCTGAATTGCTTCTTCTCGTCCGCCTGCACATGCTTGCCCAGCGCGGTCAGTGCCGTGGCTGTAGCAAAGGGCAACTGCTTGTCGATGAGCGCACCAAACTGGCGCTGGATCTGCGGCAAGTTTGTCTGTACTGAGATGTCCATACGCACCCTTGTGCAGACGTCTGCACTACTGGAATAAAAAAGCCCGGAGGACCGGGCAAAGGAGAAACGCAGCTTGTATCCACCGCTTTACAGCGGATTGAGACAGATCACCACCTTTCGTCATTGAGAATTCTTGCGCTTTAGGTTATCGCCCAACGCCGCCGTGCTCATGGCCACGGCCGAAAAAAAAAGCCCGCGAGACGCGGGCTATATATAAGTCCATCTTACCGTGGATACCTATACAAAGAATGCATGAACCTCACGCTTCACTATTTCGTCGACGATATCAATTACTGGTTGAAGCGGTTGCGAAATCTCAGTCTCATCAGACCGCAGATCGACTGTTCGCACCTCATTCTTAAAACTAAATCGCAAGATCTTATCTTGGGGCAGGAGTTGCATACGTATGCCGACCTCGACTCTCAACGGCAGCAGATCGGTCTGAAGCTCCATATCATCGAATTTAAATGCCAGAATAAAATCTAAACCGCCATTTTCGTACTTTCCCCAATCGGCGGAAATATACCTGTCATCAACACCCGCGTCAGCCTGCATTCTTCCGACTAAGTTGCCCAGAACGTTCAAGAGCATTGTTTCATATCGCGGAGCAAGCTTCACCTGACTTACGACCCGCTTTCTTAGCGCTTCAAATTCGGTTTTGTCCATGATTTTCCTCGGTGATTAAGAACACCGATTGTATCGTCATGAAGCGGAACATCAAGAAAAAAGCCCAGTCAATATTTGACTAGGCTTTATCGGTCTCATACTACAGACGAACAAACGCCTCCATCAAGGAGACGCCTAATCGGCTGTAGGCACGGGACACCCCGGCAGGCAAGTTGAAGACCGAATGGTATTCGGCTATTCAAAACTTTTCAAGATCGTTTTCAAATTATTTTCTGCGCGAGCGATCACAAGGCGCACATGCGATCCACGGACGCCCTTGAGACGAGTGCGAGTTCTTGCGTCATCGAAGACGTAAATGTGGCGGCACTTCAACGCCATGCGGTCGTTGAAATCGCCAAGCTTGCGGTAAGCCTCCTCAACGAGCCAACCATCCAATTCATCGGCCGAAACCAGCGGACGTGGTGGCTTGTACTTCTCGTCCAGCACGTCCTGATGTGGCGGCGCCTCGGAGGTGCGAAGCGCGACATACCAGCGTGCCCAACTGGCGCACACGGCCGCCGATGATCCGCCGCCGCCCATCACCACGCGACGCCAGTTCTCCATGCGGGCGTGAAATTCACGCTGCGCCATCGGCGGCAGGCCGTGCGTGCGCACAGGCGCGACAGGTTTCCCCAACACGTCCGCCTTTTCTTCGACAAACACCAAGCCGTCAATCTCCAGCACTGCACCCATTACAACTTCCTTTCAACCCGTTCATTCGTATTCGTTATGGCCTGAGCCCTTTTGCCTGCTGCGCAAATTCCAGCGCTGCGATGCTGACGTTTTCACCTCGTTCGTGCCGCTCCAGCACGGCATCGGCCCAGTCCGTCTGCCGCAAGCCTGAGCGCATCGGCATCGACTTGACGCGCAGCTGCGCCAGCAACTCTCTCGCCCGCTCAGGTTGCAGCCGTGTCTTGCCAGGCGCCCCTAGCTCTTGCCGCTTCACCGGCACCGGAGGCAAATTCGGATCGTCCGCGTATTCCCTCAACACTTCCATCCACCGCTGCCGCAGCACCTGATACCCCTGATTCGCTATCGCGAACGCTCCAATCTTCACCCACGCCCAGTAAATCGCCGCATGCGACCAAACGTCTGGCTCATTCGGATTGCCCAACTCCCGCTTTCGCCCCTGCTCCAGCGCCTCATAGAACGCGACTTCAGGATCGAGATTCGGCCGGCACAACTTGATGAATTCCGGCAGCGTCGGCGGCCAATCGCGCGACTCCAACATCCGGTATCCGGTCGTCAATTCCGCGTTCGACAGTTCACCCAGCCTATGCGCCCAATACTGCTTCAACTCCACCGGATCGACACCTGCCCACATGTCCGCGAATCGGGAGCCGTATGCCCACGACATGCGTTTGAACAGCGATTCAACCCAGCTGATGGGCAGCGGTTGGTGTGTCGATGTCGATGATGTAGCCGGCTGCACCATGCACGCCTCCTCCCGTCAATCCTGCAATCGTTGCTGCTCGCGCAGCCGTTACACCGCCTACGGGCTGCCGGCCCTGTGGCCGCGCCCCTGCCACGCTGATCGTGGCGGCTTCACGCGACCAGCGCTCCAAGATGCCCTTGACGTAGCCCAGGTTCAAACCGTCCGGTTTTGTGCGCTTCGCCTCCTCGCACGCTGCCGCGACCGTCTCAGCCGTGACTCCCTGCGAAGCCATTTCGAGCAAGCGAGGGTCTGCCGGCTGAGTTTTCACGCCGTGCTTGCGAAACTCGATGCTGAGGGCCACCGCCCCGCGCGCGGGGTCTTCGCTCTGTGTTGACGGTGTTGGGGTGTTAACTTGGTTTTGGTTATGGTTTTGGTTTTGGTTTTGGTTGGCTTCAGCGTTTGATAAACGCGGATCAATCGCGGTTGCATCGCGGTTCGCTTGCGGTTCGATCACATCCGAACCGGGGTTGTACCGCGCATCAATCGCGGTTGCATCGCGGTTCTTTACCGGTTCAAAGTCGAATCCAGTTTGCGGCGGACGCTTCAAGCTGGCCAGCAGTTCGGTCATGGCTACGGTTTCAGGCGAGTCATCGAAGCGCTCTACAAATTCCAGCAGGCGCCGCTCAGCACTGACAATGTCACCAACCTTGATATCCGCACGCAGACGCTTTTCTTCGGCCGCCCAAGCGCGCGCGCGCCCACCAGCTGCTGCTGCTTTCAGATTCGCATGGTAGTCGGCAATGACCGCTGCGCAGCGCTCGTTGAACCATCCTTCGTCCGTGAGTGTAAAGAAGTCGGCCAGCACTTGCTGCGCTGCCTCGACTTCTTCGGGCGAAATCACCAGCAGGCGGCGAAACAGTGTTCGTTCGTCGGCGGGCAATGGGCGTTCCTTCTCGTAATACAGATCAAGCATGTCTCGGAAAATGCCGCGCTCCATGCGCGTCAGGTGCCGGGTCGAGCTATTGAAATCACCGATGTGATGTGGGTAGTAGTTCATATTGAGAGGGATAATTCCTATGTGACGGAGCCAGCTATCGCGCTGGCGGCGATCTGCCCTTTGTAGGCAACGGACTCAACGCCGATGCGAGAAGGCAGTTTCATATAGTCCAGCGCGCCGGCGCGAATAGGCCGCGGTGCGCAGTGGCGAGACAGATTCAGGGGGTTCTTGGTTCCGGCGTACGGTGCGCCGACTGGCTCAGGCGGTGGGCCGGATACGACTGGCGCCACGCCCAAATAGTCCAGGCCCTGCTTGGTCAGGACCAACCAATCGCCGGTGACATCGATCAGGCGGCAGCGCTTCAGGCGCTCGACCACGTCCACGCGGAAAGCGTCGGCCTTGCCACGCCAGTTACGCACGCGCATCAGATCCTGCACCGAGGCTTCGCTGCCAATATTGTGTAGTGCGCGCAGGAACAGGAAAGGCGTGCTGCTGCGGCGTGGAAGTTCGAAGTTATGCATGGGCCGCCTCCGCGTGCGAACCAACCTTTACTTCGCCAGTGTCGCGGCTATACATGCCCAACATGAGCGCTTGCAATTGCGCCACCGTGCGATGGAGTTCCGCGCCGTGGGCCTGAATATCTTTTCGTTCAGCTGAGTCGATCACGCCATCTTCTACAGCTGCCATAAAGAGCTTGAAATGCTCCCCCAGCTGCGAGTACATCTGGTTAAACATCACATGCACAGAGTCGTGCTCCAGCTTACCCATATCGGGCAAGCGCACGAAGGTGCCGCCGCTTGCAGCGGCAAAGGCCTCAACGAAATGTGTGGTCCCGGACAAGTCCTGCAATGCTAGCTTGTCGTTATCAGACAGTTGCTGCCCCTTTGTTTCATACACGCGGTTACGCAAGGCGTTTTCCGTCATGCCCAAGTGGGCGGCGACGACCGTCCACCCTCCATTCACGGAATTCACCATCTTCACTACTGCTTTACGGAGATCCATACAATTTCCAAAAAATTATGGTTTCAAAAAAATCTTATGAGGATTAAAGTCTCAAGTACGTCAGCTGCACAGCGACCTGAATCCCTGCTGATGCGGGCACGGCTTTAGCTCGTGCCCGTTCCGCTTTTCTCGCCAACAGCTGGCATCCGCCGTTCCGGGACCGTTCGCCGCTCACGACCTTGACGGCGCTCTGCGCGGATGTACGCCCAATCAACGCCGAGCGGGCAAAGTTCTTCACACAGCAAGGCGCGCTGTGATTCACGCTCTATGTTTATAGCGAGCGCAGGTTGACACTCACGATGTCCGTAAGCGATCTGACGAAGGTAGCCGACTGTAGTTGAGCATCGCTTTGCAAAACTTTCCTGATCAGCTACCGGCATTTTGTTTAGATAGTCGAGAAGTTTTTTCATGCCGCAACTTTAGCAACTGATAGGTATATGGTCAAGCAACTGATAGTGTCGCAAATGCTAAATTTCGTTTTTAATCCCGACATGGACATGAATTCAATCCGCCGCAAGAACCTCAGAGCCGAAATCAACCGTTGCACGGAAGGTAATGTCGCGGCGTTCGCCCGTCAGTTCGGCATTGACGAAGCCCGCCTGTCGCAAGTGCTATCGGAAAAATATCGAGGAGGCAAAAATTTCGGTGAAAAGGCCGCAAGAGCCATGGAAAAGGCAGCGGGACTAGCTCCACTGTCGCTCGACAAAGTGGAGTCCACGCCCGAAGTAATTAGTGGTAAATTACCGCCTCTTTCTGAGCGGAAAGAGGAATTCGACATCAACGTGGCAGCGGCCGCGTTAGGAAAAAGGGTAATACCCGTAATTTCGGCGATACAGGCAGGTGCTTTGAAGGAAATAACTCAACCGTATGAGGTGGGCGACGGCTTCGCCGCCATCTTCACCGACGAGACTTACTCGCAATGGGCATTTGCCCTTGTGATAGAAGGACACTCCATGTCCCCGGAGTTTATGCCCGGCGACATTGTGGTAATCGAACCAGAATGGGAGCCAAGGCCAGGCGAATATGTCGCTGCTAAAAACGGCCGCGAAGAGGCAACTTTCAAGAAGTACCGACCTCGCGGGATCGACAAGGACGGCAAGGAGGTTTTTGAACTCGCGCCCCTTAATGATGACTATCCCACGTTGCGCAGCGATACTGAACAATTAAGAATTATCGGTGTCATGGCAGAGCATCGCCGTAAAGCACGGCGACGCTGAAGTACCCCTCCTGTCCGCAAATGCGGACATTTTTTTGCATAATAGTGTGACATTTGGTTACATTTCCCTTTGGAAATTTTGATATCATCCAGTCACTATTATCGTGCATATAGGGATTGTCCCTGCGTGCCCACCAAAGAGGAAAAAAATGGCGTTACAAGCGTGCCACGAGTGCGGGACGAAGATCAGCAGCGAAGCTAAAACCTGCCCGCAATGTGGGGTTAAACCGAAGAATAAAACCAACACCACCTCTGCAATATTCGGTGGCTTAGTTGCGGTCGGCGTACTTTGGTTCTACTTCGGCGGCGGACTGGAGAAGCAAGCAGCAAAACAACTCGGAGACATTCATAATCAGGTGGCGGCTGACTCGGTTGCTCAGTACGAGATTGCTAAAGCTTCAGGCACCCCAATGGACCGCTGTGTCCAGGCCGGCTTGGTAACGGCAGCATACCTTCAGGCGAAAGACGACGCGAATTACAAAATTTGGAAGCAAGTGGAGAGTGCCGACTGCTCTACTGCTGGCGTCCCACGTTAGCACTTAGTGCGTTCCGATCTAGCCCGCCTTGAGCGGGCTTTTTTTCTATATATCCAAACGCGCACGATTCAGCGTGCCTTTATTCCAAAAAAGTCCTAGCAAATGATTTAGATAAACCTAGCATTTGCTTGTCCATAAAGCCTATCATTTGCTATAGTTTGTCTCAGGCAACTTAACCGTCTGAGAGGACTGAATGAATAGTGCAGGCTCCAAAACTTCTATAAGTGACCGTGTCCGCGTGATTCGGTGTGTGGACGATCCCTATGCAGGGCTCACAGGCCATGCCTACATCGCAGCACGCAAACTTAATCCGCCCGTTCAACGTGTGCAGACGTCTGCACATGGTCAAGCGCCGATCCAACCTCAGGTGCCCGCATGACTTCCGCTGACCACATTGCCCCACTCGCACTTGCGGAGTGTGCAGCAGCGGTCGCATCGTCGTTCGTCGCAGTTGCTGTCGCGGCCAGTAATGCCGTCGAATTGCTTCGCGCTAGCGGGAACGGCGGGCATCAGGTGACACTGCTGATGATCTGCGGTGCGCCGTCGAAAGCCAACAGCGTTTACTCAACGATTTCTGCGTAATGGTCCGCACTGCGGCCACGACGCTGACCTACCAGACGAAGGCAGCAAGCAGCATCGAAGCCTATGAAGCTGCCGCGCACAAGCAGGGCGAAACGCCTTGCGCTATCAGCGTGCGCCCGGCCGAACCCGACCGCGCGAGCCTCGAAGCAGCACGTAAGGCGTTGCGCATCGCGGCGCCGCTGGAGACGGCATTGAGCCATCCCACCTTGGGCGTCGCCGTTCGCACTTACGCCCGCAAGCCGCCACGTCGCAAATCCAGCCCCCAACAGATCGATTTCAAAAGCCTCGCGGCCAACGACCGCGATTAACTGAAAGCCCGAACCATGTCGAAACTTGTCGTACTTCCTGCACCCATTGTGCCCATGCCAGCCGACCGAGTCATTGTCGTTGACGAACTCGTGACCGAGGGCTATCAATTCCAACCGCTGTACGAACTCCGCGTGTCGCCCGACAACCGCAAGTGGTTCAACGAGCAGACCCTTAACGAGTTGGCCGAAAGCATGCTGTCTGTGGGCGTGCTGCAGCCGATAGTTATTCGCCCAGTTCCAATTACCTCGCAGCATCCGCAGCGCTTTGAAATCGTGGCGGGCGAACGTCGGTTCCGCGCCGCCATCATCGCCAAGCTTGCCATCGCACCGGTAATCGTGAAGCGTCTTAATGACCAGCAAGCAGCAGAAATTCGACTGCTGGAGAACATCCAGCGCGAGGACCCACATCCGCTGGAGGAAGCGGATAGCTATCAGGCATTGATGCAAGCCTTTAATTTCGGCGTGCCAGAGTTGATGAAAATCACGAAGAAGAGCAAGGCGTATATTTACGCCAGCCTGAAACTTTGCGCGCTGTCGCTGAAGGCGCGCGAACTGTTCATGGCCGACAAGGAAGCGCTGCCCGCATCTACCGCGCTACTCGTCGCACGCATCCCCGTACCAGAGCTCCAAAACCGCGCACTTGACGAGATCATGACGCCGCGCGGCAAGGCCGGGGCGATGTCCGTCCGAGAGGCAAAAGACTGGATTCAAGAGCGCTACATGCTCAACCTGAAGAAAGCCGCGTTCCCGATCAAGGATGCCAAGCTGCTACCCGAAGCTGGCAGCTGCACGGCATGCCCTAAGCGCGCCGGTAACCAGCCCGAGGTGTTCCAAGGCATTGGTGCAGACGTCTGCACCGATCCGAACTGCTTTGCTGACAAAGGCAAGGCGCATCAAGCGAACGAAGAAAAACGCCAGGCGTCCGTCGAAGTCCAGGCACGCAAAGCCGGTATTCCCGTATTTGAAGGCGACGCGTGCCGGCCCTTTTACAACCGAATCTTCGTGGCAGGATTTGATGAGGTAGGGATGGGCACGCCGCTATACACGTTCAAACGAGTGAACCCGAAAACCAAAATGGAAGGCAACGTCGCTACGTACCTGCGCGCCGACGATATGCCTCCGGCAATCGGCTACCTCAAGGAAGCCAGTGGGCTTGCCGCCCTGTACTCACGCGCTGCCGTACAAGCAGCGCTTGAAGCCGCGGGGGCCTGCCTCGCGGAAGCGCAACAACCTCCCGTGACGGACCAAGCTGACGCGTCCGCACCCGATCAACAGATCGCGGTCCAGGACACAGCAAAGGTTGATGCGCATGTCCCATCCAAACCTGAAGCGAAGGAATCGGTCGCCGCCGCGACGACCCGCCGCACCAATCTCTATCTCGCCATTCGCGGCCGGGCACAGAAACACGGCATGTCCACGCAGTTGCTGCGCGAATTAACGAAGCTGCTGCTCAGGGACTATAACAATAACTGCACGTTCCCTGACGACCTCATAGGCCACCTGTTTAATCCAGAGGACTTTGGGGGCAACTTCAGTGACGAGGCCGTCTGCAAATTTATCGACAACGCGCCGATGGCCGAGGTGCAGCTGCTGCTGATGGATATTGTCGTGTCTGAGCAGCTGAGCGCTGGCCTCTATGACAAGCGTACTGACTTGGCTGAGCGCACTTTGGACGCTATGGACGTCGCGATGCCAGATGCCGCAAGCGACGAGGCGCCCGTACGCAAAACGCTGACTCTGACGCGCAAGCCACCAGCGGGCACGCCGGAACCGTCCACAGCCGGACCTTCTGTCACCGTCAAGAAAACGCGAGTCATACCTCCGGCAGCGTGGCCATTTCCAACCCCAAGCCGAGCCTGACCCGTGAATAAAGAACTGATCCTTGATTTGGTGATGCTCGCCATTATGGCCGCCAGCAGCACCTACCTCGTGCTGTTGGTCACGGCTTAAAATCGTTACACGACAAACTTTATGACCAATCTCTATCCTCGCACCAATCCGGCCCTACCATTAGATAGCCAAGATCTAATTTACAGGCTCCGTACCGTCGCCGGTCAAACTGTCGTCCAGCCACCTGCACTGGACCTCGAAGCGGCAGACCACATCGAAAAGCTGGCCATTGCGCTGTCTGACCTGCGGTCCACCGTCGCTGCTGGCAACGAGCCTCAGCAGTCGCCTTACGAAGATATCACGCTTGCCAATCTGCGCGCGGGAAACCTGTCCGCCGCTAGAGTATATGTAGGCTACTGCGAAGTCAGCGAGGCGCTTAAAGCCGCAAATGGCGCGATTAAGCGCTACTCCGATCTTACCCAAGAACTGCGCCGCCGCGCTGCCGGCGGATGGACTAGCGTCAAGGACGCGCAGCCCAGCACCGGCCACGAATGCACCGGTCGAGAAATGATGGTCTCCAACAGCTTCTTTGTCCGTGGCGTCACTATAGATGGAAAAGAAGGGTTCGGCATGGCCGACTACCAAGAAGACGGCAACTGGAAGTGCTACGGCGGCGATTATGACTTCATGCATATCGCGGAGGTCACGCACTATCTCCCATGCTTGCCCAGTGAGAACACTCCCACCAAACAGCCTGACAAAGCGCCAGAAAGGACCGAACCGTGAACTATCTCACCGCCAATGAACTGGCCGAACTGATCGAGTGTAAGCCGAACCAGCGAAGCAAAATGGTTTCTTGGCTGACTTCGAACCGCTGGAAATTTGAAGTCGGCTCAACGGGCCTGCCACGCGTGGCCCGCGCGTACCACGACCGCAAGCTGGGTATCATCGAAACGAAAGTAACTATAAAACATGCCGAAGCACCAAACCTCACCGCGTTCGCGTAGGGAATTTCTGTCCGGCGCCGAGCGCATCCAGAAATATGTCGGAAAGCGTAAAGTCTCCTTCTACTATCAGCACGTCGATAAAACGACCGAAACGTTATCAACGGCGCCGCTTGGCGACCGCCAGGCCATTGCCGAGGCCGAACGCATCGCTCGTCGCAAAGCGCTGGACATTCAACAGGGTCAAGTGATCGCGGGGTCTGTTGCATCTCTGATTGAACGCTTCGAAGACGAGGTGGCGCCTACGCACTACCGCGATCAGTCCAAGGAAGGGAAATCAGTGCGGTCATCTGGCTACAAGAACCTTAAAGCGTTCTTCGGTCAGATGGCGCCGGCCTCACTCAAGACCGTGCATGGCTATCAGTATCTGGACGCGCGTGCCAATGCCGGCGCCCCAGCCAAGGCGAACAAAGAACTATCACTCATGTCTACCATTTGCCATTACGCTGTGCGGTGGGGCGTCATGGAGGCAAATCCTTTCACGGACATGATGCTGAACAAGACTGAAAAGAACACACGCAGCATCAGCCGGCGGCAAGTGGTCAGATTCTATCTCTGGTGCAGGCGGCAGGAAAATCGCACCACAAGGTTGATGGGCTGTATGGCACTGTTTACCTACCTGACCGGCTTCAGGACCGCAGAGGTCCGCCCCATGCAAAAAGCAGCATGTACACCACAGGGCGTCATCGCCACTGGCGCCAAACGAAAGCGCGGCGAAGCCGAGGTCGTGAAACTGCGCGAATGGTCGCCTCGCCTACGGATGGTCGTGAAGCGGATTTATCAGGCGCAAAGCTTCATGCCAGCAGTGCCAGTAGAGGTCAATGAACTGATGGCGCGCATTGCCATTCGAATAGCCAAAGGCGAAAGTGCGAAGCGTGCCACCGCCGCCGTCGGCATGAAAGAACCGACCTATTACTACTGGATCAAGCGTATTAAGAGCGACCACCGCGTTAGGCCAACGGAGTCGGCCTTCATGTTCCCAGCAGTTGGCGGACGGTGCTATACCAAGGGCGGTTTGACCTCCTCTTGGCAGGAAGTGATGTTCGCGTACGTCTCGACCATTGACGAAGCCGTCACCGAGAAGACCTTAACCCAACATGAGCAGTATTTTGCGCCGCTCGACATCAGGCCGGCCGCGATCACGACTAAGTTGGACAAGCGCTCAGCCGATGCATACGATTTTGCTGCGCACGCCAACCCGTCCACGACCCATCGACATTACGACCGCCGCAAAGTTCGCAAGGCAAGTCCAACGGAGTGACAGAATTTTATGCTACTAGCCCCACTTGGCCTAGCAACGATTCTAGGCAGACCGCTTTCGGCTACAATCTGCCGCTCGCCTTGTCGTAGCCATTGTGACAATTCACGTATATTCCCAGCAGGAAAGCAAGTAAGATATTGGAACGATAACTTATTTTACTGGGGAGTGATATGGACGAGCGCATTTTCTTCGAGTATGGCGATGTCAAAGTGACAAACTCACGTTTTATCAACGGCGGCCAGACCTACGCGATGAATAATGTCACCTCGGTCAAACCTTATGAAAAAAAACCTAGTCGAACTGCTGGAGTTATAGTTTTACTTATCGGCATCATCATTATGGTTAATTCTAGTTTGGCCGTGGGACTAATCATTAGTGCTGTTGCTGCTTACTATCTTTATCAACAAAAAACCATCTACCATATCTTGTTGTCTACCTCAGCCGGAGAGACGACAGCGCTGGTGACATACCAGCGCCATTATCTAAATGACGTTATCGCAGCCTTGAACAACGCAATTATTCATAGGGGCTAGAGATTGAAGATGAGAACCCATCCATTTAGTTCTTCACATCATCTACCTAGGTAAAATTTTATGAAATTTATTGCACATGTAATTGTTGCGATTACCATCTCTAGTGGACTTCTTGCGTGCGGAGGCGGAAGTGGTGGCGGGTCATTTGCATATTGCGCTGACGGGACTACGACCGAATCGGCAGGTAAGCAAGGTGCGTGTTCGCATCACGGAGGTCTTGCAACGACACCTACAACCCCTACAACCCCTCCTGTGGTGGTGACACCTCCTGTTGTGCAACCTTCCGTGCTTTATCGGGGATTTAAGAAACCAGTTATATCGGGATTGAACTATACAGATGCAACTGGTCAAAGTGGAACGACCGACAAAGACGGATTATTTCCTGTTACCGTTAACGGGACAAAACTTTTAGAATTTCATATCGGCTCAATTCGGCTATATCAGATGACCGAACTCAACGCTCAGGCGTTCACCTTGGAAAATTTGTACCAACTTGAATTCTTTGCAGTTAGCGGCATCCCTAATGATGATGCGGTGCAAAACCTACTCGCCTTCCTCATGATTGTTGACGACGATGGTGACTTGGCGAACGGCGTAAATATCCCAAGCGCTGTTGTGAATGCTGCAGCGGGGTTATCCATCAACTTCAATGTAAGTTCCGCTTCATTCTATGCAGATTCGTCGGTGCAGAAGACTGTTCAGCTTCTGTCGAGTCACACTTCTAAGGGAGTGCGGCCTCTTCCACCGTTAACTGAAGTAAAGGCAGCGTCGAGATAACCTCAATAGTGTGCCTGCGGTAGTCTTCGTGGCTGTGGCGGCTTTGAGGCGCTAGCGGCCCTTCCCACTGACGGATAAAAGTGTAATGCCGCCGTTAAAATTTACCGACACCCCTCACCAAACCCGCATGGTTTGGTGAGAAAAATCGTGTTGGCGTCGGAAAAACTTATCGAAAAAACCGATGACAATCAAATACTTAATGTCAATGTGCAGCGGGATTGTGATTCCTGTTGTCGTGGGTTCGAGCCCCATCAGCCACCCCAAAGAATTAAGTGAAAAGCCCAGTCTTCGGACTGGGCTTTTTGCGTTTCAGGCCGGCGCTTGATCCACCTCTACGTCTGCGCCGACAGCGGCATGTATGCGGCATCGATAACAAGACGGAGGCTGCCATAGCGCACACGAGCTTGCTTGACATCGAATCAGAGGGGCCAGATGATCATTCATCTTCTACAGAAAGAAAGTCTGCGGCCATGGACGATCTCATCACGTCGGTTGCGGTTATCAAATCCAATTACGCGACCAAGGAAGAACTAGCCATTATGAGCGGCAAGCTGGATGCCCTTCTGAGCCTCCAGCACAGCTACGCCACCAAGGAAGAGCTAGCAGTCATCAATGGCAAACTTGATGTTCTCATCAGCCTCCAGCAAAACTACGCCACCAAGGCGGACGTGGTCGCCATCAGCTCCAATCTGCAGGCGTTCCAGACGCACGCTACTCAAACGTTTGCCAGCAAGGCCGAACTATCCGATGCGATTTACCACCTCACTTGGCGCATGGCAGGCTTCGCCGTGGCGATCATTGGCGCGATGGTGGCTTGCGTGCGCTATCTTTAGGCTTTGCCGGCGGCGCGCTGGGCGTGGATTTGGGCGGCGATTTTATCCAGCGTATTCATCACGGTGCCGGGATTGAAGGGTTTGACGATGTAGCCCTTGGCGCCGTTGCGCAGGGATTGTTCGACCGTGCTGCGGTCGGTGCTGGCGGTGACCATCAGCACGGCGGCCTTAGGCTGCTTCTCGCTGATCCAGTTCAACAATTCCAGGCCGTTACCATCCGGCATCACCACATCCAGACAGATGATGTCGGCGCGTAGCGAGCGCAGTCGCAAGCGCGCCGATTCGGCGGTGCCGGCGTCGCCCACCACATCGTAGTGGTCGCCGTGTATGATCACGCGCAACAGGCTGCGCGTGATGCCGTCGTCGTCGATGATGAACACGCTTAGTCGCTGGTGTGCTGGCATGCCGGCCTCCGTCGCTATCATGTTGCCAACTATAGCCGAATGTCCTTACTAATGCGTAACGTTACAACATTTTGACCACGTCTATTGCCCGTTGGAACTAGGTTAACGCTACAATAGAACGGTCGTTTGCATCCCCATGCAAACCCCGCCTAGCTCGACTTATCCCCTGAAAACGCGTAAGTGTATGTCACAAGAAAAACCTATTATTGAAGTCAGCACCTATAGCAAAGACACGCCGATTGGCCGTCCGGATACCGACGGTCGCGCCGCAGTCTTTGTCCCGTCCGAAGCGTTTGACGCCGGCAACAACGCCGCCATCCGCATGGGCTCCGGCATCGTTGGTTTCGGCAACCCGGATGGCACGCTGACCGTTTATTTCGAAGCCAACCGTTTCGACGAAACCAGCCTGCACAAGTGGGAGAACAAGGCGCGCAAGGCCTACGACCGCATGGTCATGGGCGCCCCACCGTCTCCAAGGCCAAGATCAGCGCCAGCATGCTGGAACAGATTGGCATCATCGATGGCATGGGCATTCACCTGAAACAGCCGGAACGTCTGGAGCAGTGGCTGAGCGTGTCCAACGCGCTCGACACCGCCCCCGCCGGTCCGGTCACCCTGTGGAAAACCAAATAAAGTTGTTGAAAAGCTAGAGACGAGCTTTTGTCCTACATTTTGTCGGACATTCGGCTGATGCCTGAAACGTGGATCGTGGACTATTCTGAAGTCATTCCAGTTTCCACCTTCTTTTCAGGAGCCCGTCATGGCACGCTATCTACACATCGCATTTGGTGCTTTGCTGCTTGTCGTGGCGGGCGCTTCGGCTTACGAGTTATGCTCGGAAAACGTCCTGAGCCAGGCATCGATCTACGTGCTGCGTTAAGCGGCGCTATAAAAAAAAATCCCGCTGTGCGCCCCAAGGCGCCAGCGGGATTTTTTACGTCCGCAACTGCTTAACGGCGGTGATAGCCACCCCAGCCGCGACCACCCCAACCACGGCCACCGCCACAGCACCAGCGGCCGAACGAGAAGTCGAGGCCGATCGATACCGGAGGGTAATAATACGATGGTGCCGGAGCGTAATATACCGGCGCCGGCGCGTAGTACGCCGGCTGCGTCACATAGACCGTGCTGGTGCTATAGGCCGGCTCGGTGCTGTAGACTACGCGCGACTGCTGCTGCGGCTGCGGCGGCAATTCCTCGGTCCACGTGCCCGATTGCGCCTGCGAACCCGACGGCAACACCGACACGGTGTGCCATTGATACGGATCCTGCACGCGGGCAGTGGTGTAATAAGCTGGACGCTGCGTAGCGCAGCCGGTCAGCGCCGCCAGCGCGGCAACGGCGATAACAAAAGTTTTCATGGCGGTTTTCTCCTCAATCCAGATCGTACTATATAAGGAAGTCGCGCGGCACTCTTGCGCCATTACAGTTGCTTACAACCCTCATGAGAGCCGAAAAAAAAGGAACCGCAGTCGGTTCCTTTTTGCTCAGCACGCGGCCACCTTCGGCCAGATTAGTCCAGTTTCCAGGCGTAATCAACCTTGGTCCAGGTTTCGGCCGGTGCGCCGTCCTTGGTGCCTGGTTTGAACTTGCAGGCGCTCAGCGCCTTGATGGCGGCCTTGTCCAGATTCTTGAAACCGCTGCTTTTGTCGACTTTGGAATCAGCAACGCTACCGTCCGGCTTGACCAGGAAGGACATCGACACGGTACCCTGCTCTTCATTCATCAGGGAGGCTTTTGGATACTCAGCCTTGCAGTTCTTGGCATCGAACGATGCAGGAACTTCGGCGGCAAAAGCGGTGCCCGACATCAGCACTGCTGCGATCACACTCAACCAACGCTTATTTGTAAACATCTGATTTCCCCAAAAGTGTAAGAATCCGGCGTGCAGGCTCTACCCATGCAGAGCCTGTTTGAGACTAATTACAGCTTCCAGCTGTAGTCGACCTTGGTCCAGGTCTGGGCTACAGCGCCATCCTTGGTGCCTGGTTTGAATTTGCAGGCGCTCAGTGCTTTCAGCGCGGCTTTGTCGAGGTTTTTGTAACCGCTCGACTTTTCCACTTTGGAATCCATCACGTTGCCGTCGGCGCCGACCAGGAAGGACATCGAGACGTCGCCCTGCTCTTCGTTCAGCAGCGAGGCTTTTGGATATTCCGCTTTGCAGTTCTTGTCGGACAGCGAGGCTGGCACTTCAGCAGCAAACACAGCCGAGGTGGCGACGGACAGGATGACAGCGGCGAATACAGACTTGTTCATATTACGATTTCCCAACAATTTGTTATTAATGACTGGTTAAACGAACTCCACAGCGGGCCATCTGTCCACAACAGCGGACGGCAGACTGCGGCAAATAATTTTCAGAACTGCTTAGAACTCTTCCCACTCATCGCTCCCGGCGGTGCTGGCTGCTGCGGCGACTTTTTTCGGTTTGGCGGCCGGTGCAGGCGCCGGCTTGGCAGCCAGTTTCTTCACTGGCGTACGGGCGGCAGCGATAGGCTTGACCACGGCTGCTCTGGTGGCCATTGCGGGCGCTGCCACCGGCGCGCGCTCCTCGCCTTCCACCAATTTGAAGACACTGACCACGCGCGACAGCTCGCTGGCCTGATCTTGCAAACTTTGTGCTGCGGCGGCGGCTTCTTCCACCAGCGCGGCATTTTGTTGGGTCATGCTGTCCATCTCGATGATCGACTGGTTGACCTGGGCGATACCGGCGCTCTGCTCCTGGCTGGCGTTGGCGATCTCACTCATGATGTCGGTCACGCGACGCACCGACGACACTACCTCATCCATCGTCACACCGGCCTGGCCGACCAGCTTGGTGCCGGCGCCGACCTTCTCGACCGAGTCATCGATCAGCATCTTGATTTCTTTTGCCGCACCGGCCGAACGTTGCGCCAGGTTACGCACTTCCGACGCCACCACGGCGAAGCCACGACCTTGCTCACCGGCACGGGCTGCTTCCACTGCGGCGTTCAGCGCCAGGATGTTGGTCTGGAAAGCGATACCATCGATCACGCCGATGATGTCAACAATCTTCTTGGCCGATGCATCGATCGAGCTCATGGTGTCAACTACTTGCGAAACCACCTGGCCACCCTTGACCGCCACATCCGAAGCGGCCGAGGCCAGTTGGTTGGCTTCACGGGCGTTGTCGGCGTTTTGCTTCACGGTCGAGGTCAGCTCGTCCATGGCCGATGCAGTTTTTTCCAGCGACGATGCCTGCATTTCGGTACGCGACGACAGGTCGACGTTACCGGCGGCGATTTCACGCGAGGCGGTGCCGATGGTTTCGGTACCGGTGCGCACCTGGCTGACGATGTCGCGCAGGCTGTTGCGCATTTCACGCATTTCCACGACCAGGCTGTTCTTGTCGGCGCCGGTGGTGTTGATCGAGATCGACAGGTCGCCAGCGGCGATGCTGCCGGCGATCGAGGCGGTATAGTCCGGCTCGCCGCCCAGCTGCTTCAGCAGGCCGCGGGTGATGACCAGCGCCGCCACCACCGAGATCGCCACGGCCAGCAGGCCCATGATGATCATGAAGGTACGGGCGCTGGAGAAGCCATTGGCGGCATCCACCTGCATCTGCGCGTTCATCTTGTCTTCCAGCGCGCCCAGTTGTTCCAGCGACGCCATCCATTTTTTCTGGGCTGGACGAATTTCTTTCACCAGTACGCGGGTGGCTTCTTCAGGCTTGCTGGCCAGCCAGAGTTCCGACGCTTTGGCGATCGCCGGCATGGCGACCGATTCCGCTTCCTTGACCGCGATCAGCAGGTTTTTCTCTTCCGGCAGCGATTCTTCCGCGAACTGCTTGCTCAGCTTGTCCTGGAACTCGGTGTAGGCGCCGGACAATTCCTTGATGCGTTTCATGTCCTGTTCCATGTCGGCCGGATCGGCGATCATGGTCAGCACGCGCAGCGAGTTAATGCGCTCGGCGACGTTGTTGCGCATATCCAGCACCAGGCGGGAGACGACGTTGTTGACGCTGATAACGTGGTCCAGACGGTTCTGGATCTGCGACATGCGCAGGATGCCGACGGCAGTCACGGCCACCAGGAACACCAGCACCAGGGCGAATCCAAGGCCCAGACGGGTACCGACTTTCATTTTTGCTAAATTCATTTCGTCTTCTTCTTAAGGGACACAGTTGATAGAAGTTGCCATGGATGACACCACCCTTAGGGATGCCATCGGAACAAAACCCTTGCTGCTAAGTAATAAGCTATGACAGTAGCAAACAATGACTGCGAATGCAAAAATTTGCAGCTCCACCAGCAGAATGCGTGTCGTTTTTTGGAACCCCAATACAGCACGAAAGTCGGTGGATATGTGTGTATATTCAGGAATTATAGATGCAAATTTTGCCTCAAAGCAAGCAATTACTGCCCGGAAAATACGCAAACGAACTTTCTGTGTGGAAATGCCACCACAGCCAATGAAAGTTTGTCAATATACGTAGTTCTACGCAGCAATACGCAGCCGGGCTGCGGCTTCGAGCAGGAGATTGGCGTCGCCGAGGGCGAGCTTTTTGGAGTTGGACAGGGTCTGGCGGAACGCGCGCGCGCCCGGTAGGCCGGTCATGATGCCGAGCATATGACGGGTGATGGAGTTGAGCTTGAGGCCCAGCGGGCCATACTGGGCCTGCTGCGCCTGAATGTAGGGAATCATGGCTTCCAGCACCTGTTCGCGGGTCAGCGGCGCTGTGGTGTCTCCGTAGTAGCGCTGGTCGAAGTTTGCCATCACGAACGGGTTGTGATACGCCTCGCGGCCGAGCATCACGCCGTCCAGATGTTTCAGGTGCTCATCGATTTCGGCTTCGGTCTTGATGCCGCCGTTGATGATGATTTCGAAGTCAGGGAAGTCGCGCTTGAGCTGGTAGGCATAGTCATACTTCAGCGGCGGGATTTCGCGGTTTTCCTTCGGCGACAGCCCTTTCAGGATCGCATTGCGGGCGTGAACGATGAAAGTCGTACAACCGGCATCCGCCACTTTACCGACGAAATCGCGGACGAAGTCATAACTTTGCACGTCATCGATGCCGATGCGGTGCTTGACGGTGACGTCGATCGACACCGCGTCGCGCATCGCCTTGACGCAGTCAGCCACCAGCTGCGGTTCGGCCATCAGGCAGGCGCCAAACGCCCCCTTCTGCACGCGTTCGGACGGGCAACCGCAGTTGAGGTTGATCTCGTCGTAGCCCCACTTTTCGCCCAGTTTGGCGCTGGTGGCCAGATCGGTCGGATCGCTGCCGCCCAGTTGCAGCGCAACCGGATGCTCTTCCTCGTTGAAGCGCAGGTGGCGCTCAACGTCGCCATACACCAGCGCGCCGGTGGTCACCATCTCGGTGTACAGCCACGTGTGCTTGCTGATATGACGGTGGAATACGCGGCAATGGCGGTCGGTCCAGTCCATCATCGGCGCCACGGACAGGCGGCGGCTTGGCACTACGGGTGCTTGGTCGGCGGTCGGCAGAGTGATGATGGTCATGATGGCTACGCAGTGGAATCGCGGAAGGGTCGACATTATAGCGCAACTTCAGTTACCCTTACCGGACACCTCCCCAAGCAAGGACGCCAGCCGTGTGGTTGTTACTCACTTCCAGTGCACTCATCGCCGCACTGATGCTGGCAAATGCCCCTGCGCGGGCCGCCGAGACCATCACCTGGCTGATGTCGGACTTTCCGCCGGTCGGCGAACTCATCGACGGCAAGCCGGGCAATGGCATGGCCGATCAGGTGGTCCGCTATCTGGTCAGCCGCTGGCCGCAAGCCGAGCACCGCTTCTTGTATGCCAATCCCAACCGTGTGTGGTCGCAGCTCGCTTCGGGCCAGCATGCCTGCTTTGCCAACGCGCTGCGCACGCCCGAGCGGGAAAAGCTGGCGTATTTCCGCAATGCCTACCTGCTGCCGCCACCGCAACTGATCGTCCGGCCGGCGGTGCTGGCCGCCCTCCCCGTCAATGCGCGCGGCGAGGCCGATCTGGCGGCCTTGCTGCGCGTGCCGCAACTGCGCGGCCTGGTGGTGGAAAAGCGCTCCTACGGTCCCGCCATCGATGCGCTGCTGGGTGATGCCGCTTCGGCTCCCGGCCTGAAACGGGTCGCACCCGGCAACTATGGCCGCAACATCCTGACCATGCTGGCCCTGAACCGCGCCGATTACACCATCGAACTGGACTTTGTGATGACGCACGCCATCCTGCAAAGTCCGGAACTGGCCAGCCTGAAATCGGTGCCGCTGGCCGGCGGGCCGGGGTTGCTGGTGGGTGGCATTGCCTGTCCGCGTACCGCCTGGGGCCGCGAGGCGATCCGCCACCTCGATCGCCTGCTGGCCTCGCCCGAAGGCGCCGCCGTGCTGTCGCAGGCGCAGATGCGCTGGATCAGCAAGGATGCCACGCAGCGCTATGGCGCCGCCATGAAGGAGTTCTTCCGCCAGCTGGAAACGCCTCAAGTGCAGGAATACCGCCGCTAAACGCTGAAATTCTTGCATATTCCACCATATTCACCTTTCCATTCTTGCATGAATACCCAAGAATACGTTTCATGTCCACCCTGGAAAGGTCTTGAGAATGAATTTTGGAGAGAAGCTGAAACAGATCCGCACCGATAAAAATCTGACGCAGCCGCAATTCGCGGAAGCGATCGGCATCGAGCAGTCGTATCTGTCCAAACTGGAAAATGACAAGTCGCAGCCGTCGGCCGATATGTTCAGCACCATCGTTAAATCGCTGCAACTGACGCCAAGGGATTTGCTGGCCGATATCGACCGCACCATTCTGCAAAGCTCGTTGCGCCACATTCCGGAAGTCAGCCAGTTCCTCAACGGCGAGGTGCAGCGCCGTGTGCACGACACCCGCAAATACGTCTGGAGTGCGGCGGCCGCCTGCCTGCTCGGCTTTGCGATGATGCTGGCCGCCAACGACGGCATTTTCTTCGCCAACAATCTGTATAAATACAAGTCGCAGGGCGTGATCCTGGACGGCGAATCGGACCAGATTTTCGAACAGTTCCCCAAAATCGAGAGTCTGAAAACGGCGGCGCGCGCGGTCACCGCACAGGAATCGCTGAAATCGCAGGCCGACTTCGAAGCCAACCGCGTCAAGGTGCAGACCATCGAGGTCTGGGGCAATCGCGGCGGCGTGTTTTTCGAGCCTGCCAGCAACGGCAAGCGCAAGTTTGAGCTGGCCGACGTCGCCTATGTGCATCCGATGCAAAACAAGATCCTGCAATATCTCGGCGCCCTGCTGATGTTTAGCGGATTCTTGCTGGTGGTGGTCGAATGGCGCATGCGCAAAGCCGGTGGAGGTCGCCATGTCGCAGCTTAAGGCCTTCTTTGCCGGCGCCGCCACCATGGCCGGCGGCCTCATCGCCGTAGTCCTGCTGACCGGCGCGCGCGATCCGGGCAAGCATGCCGAGTTTGACGAAATCACCGTCGGCCGCATCAACATCGTCGAACCGGACGGCACCAAGCGGCTGGTGATATCGAACCGCGCGCAATTCCCCGGCGACTTCATGCAAGGCAAGGAAGGCGCACGGCCCGACCGCCGCGCCTTCGCCGGCATGCTGTTCATCAACGACGAAGGCACCGAGAACGGCGGCCTGATCCAGAAAGGCAGCATCAGCGACGACGGCAAGGTCTCGTCCGGTCTGTCGCTGACCTTCGACCGCTTCCGCCAGGACCAGGCGCTACAGCTGATGAACAACGACAGCGCCAACCACCAGCAAACCGGCGTCAAAATCAACGATGTGCCCTACTTTCAGAAAACCTCGATGGCCGACATCCAGCGTTTCGGCGACGAAGCGCGCAAACTGCCGGCCGACCAGCGCGAGGCCTACTGGCAAAAGCTGAGCGCTGAAGAACGCCTGAGCGTCAACCGCATCTGGCTGGGCAACACGCGCGACAAAGGCTCGGCGCTGCAACTGAAGGACGCCCAGGGCCGGGTGCGCATGATGCTGCTGGTCAGCGCCGACGGCGCGCCACTGATCCAGATGCTCGACGAACACGGCAACGTCAGCAAAACAATTTCGCCAGGCTCGAAGGACTAGCCTGCAGGACGAGGACGGCGGAGTTCGCTATGCAGGTAAATGCCGACGCCCGCCGCCCCCATCCAGCCGAATAGAACGGCAATCAGCGCCAGCGCCAATGCCAGCAGCTGTCGCTGGCTGCGCGCGGCGATCAGGTAGACCAACACGGCGTTGAGTACCAGCATGAGCAAGGTCAGCCACCGCAGCGCCGTATCCGCCGCCGGCGACAAGTCGACATGGGTGAACGCCAGCAACAACGGCAATAATTGCGCCAGCAAGGTGAGCGCCAGCACCACGCGCCACTGCGTCACCAGGCGCGCTGGCGGCGCGGCGGCCGGTACGACAGCAGCGTCCCGCCCGCGACGGAAATACAGTGCGGCGGCACCGAGAAATAACAGCGGCCACAGCAACACGGCCACGCCGGCAGCGGTCCACAGCGCACCGTAACCGCACGCCCCTTCAAAACTGGAGCCGAACCATTGACACGGCATCCACTCCAGCGCGAGATAAGCGACGATGACGGTCACCAGGCCGGATAACAATAGCATTGCCACCAGCATGGCGATGGAACGGGCGGGCGTGCGGGGCGACGGATGGGGAGCAATAGGCAGGTTCATACGTCAATGGTAGCGCGTGAATTTATTCCGGTCCACGCGATACGCCCGGCGGCGCCGGCGGCTATACTGACGCGCATGCACATCACCTTTGAATCCCCCAACCAGCCGGAGGTCATCGCCCTGATCGCCGATCTCGATGCCTACCATCTGACCTTGTATCCGCCGGAATCCGTCTACGCGCTC
This sequence comes from Duganella dendranthematis, assembly GCF_012849375.1. NCBI lineage: Bacteria > Pseudomonadati > Pseudomonadota > Betaproteobacteria > Burkholderiales > Oxalobacteraceae > Duganella > Duganella dendranthematis. The sequence goes on along the minus strand of NZ_CP051684.1, from coordinate 3,905,949 downwards.
GACCTGAACGCGCTGATGCAGCCGGAAGTAAAGTTCGCCGTCGCGCGCGATGTGGAGGGCGTGATCGTCGGCTGCGGCGCGGTGGTGCTGTCGCCGGAATATGGCGAGATCAAGCGCATGTACGTGCAGCCGGCGGCGCGCGGCCAGGGCCTGGCGCGCCGGCTGATGGACACACTGGAACAGGCCGCGCGCGACGCCGGCTGCCCGCTGATGGTGCTGGAAACCGGGCCGTCGCAACCGGAAGCCATCGCCCTCTACCAGCGCCACGGCTTCGAGCACTGCGGCCCGTACGGCGGTTATCCGGATGATCCCCACAGTGTCTTCATGCGCAAGGAGCTGCGCTAGAACGCTGTGTGGTCTGACTAGCCGCCCTTCTTCTTGCCGTTCACCACCGCCAGCTTGGGCGCCGACGGACCGAACATTTCCGCAATTCGCTCCAGCCGTACCGCAGCGTCGCCAGTCAGCGTGCCGGTGGCGCCAGCAACCTGGCGCACGATGCCCAGCGCGTTGGTGCGCGCTTCCGGCTCTTCCGGCAACAGCAATGGCAAATCAGCCAGCGCCGCCGCCTCGTTCAACTGCAGCATCACGTACTGCTCGCGCACGATCTGCTTGAGCGAGGTCACGCTCATTTCCTTGTCATCCGAGGTGCGCAAGCGCAACTGGCGTATTGCCGCAAACGCGCGCTCGTCGGCCGCGCTCATTTCAGGACTGCGGAAGATGTACAGCAAGCCGCGAATGATGGCTTCGGTCAGGCCGCCCTCTTTGGTCCTCAGCGCCGCCGCCGCGCGATTGGCGCTGGTGGCGGCTTCGCGCGCGATGTCGCGACCGATGCGCCGCGGCTTGCCGCCGTCCGTGCTCAAGCCCACCAGCGCCTGCAACACCGGCGAACCGTAGACGCCGAGGAAAATGCTTTCAGTGGCCTGGTCGCGGATATCGCGGTAACGGTCCAGCGACTCGACGATCTGCTTCGACCACGCCTCCTGCATCTGCAGGAAGACATTGTCCTTGGCCACCGGCCGGCGTTCGGCGCGCACCTTTTCGGCCAGCGCCGGAATATTGTTGAGCAGCGGATTCTTGCTGGAGAACGCCGTGTAGCGGCGGCGCAGCGGATGCGCCTCGCGCAGGTGTTCGGCGCTGGTTTCGGTCACCAGGCTTTTGACGAGCGGACTGGCGAAGGTCTGGTACAGACCCTTGTTGATTTCCGACACGCGGGCGACGGTGGCGAAGCGGCGCTCATCGGCCACATCGTTGCCGCCCAATGCGCGCAGCGCGTCCAGGTTGCGGCGTTCAAACCGCATCACGTAATCGCCGGCCGCCAGGTCGCCGGCAGCAATTTCCGCTTGCAGCATTTCCTCGTCTTTATCGAGGAACACCGCTTCGTACAGGCCGGGCGGCATGATGTCGATCATGTCCATGGCGGCGGTGAATTCCTCATGCTCCTTGTTGGCCACCGAGGCCGATACGAAGATGCCCAGGTGACCTATGCTCTGGTGCATGGAATAGATAATGGTCTGGCCGCCGGCCACCAGCGCCGCGTCGTCCTCGTACAGGTCCAGCACCCAGCCCAGCGCCTGCTGCGGCGGCGTGATGTCGTCACCCCACGAGCAGAACACCACGATCGGCGACTTCACGTTGCGCAGGTCGATGCGGTGGCCGGCGCTGTCGAGCAGCGCGGCGTCGCTCAGTCGGTTGCCGACGAACAGCGAGTCGGCGATGTACTGCATTTCGCCGGCGTTCAGCAGCACCGGATTGCCCCACCATTTTTCAAAGTCGAGGAAGCGCTGCGCTTCGGTATCGATCTTGGAGTAGACGTTGTAGTTCTTGCTCCACAGTGTATTAGACGGATTCATCTTCTCGAAATTTTCGACCAGCTGCGCGCCGTCGAAAATGCCGTTGCCCAGGTCGCCGGCCAGCGCCGTCATCCAGGTGCCGCCGAGGATGCCGCCGAGATAGCGCAGCGGATTCTTGCCGCGCACGCCAGCCCAGTACGACAGCGGCGCACCGGCCAGCACCAGCGGCCCGACCAGGTCGGGATTGAGCGCGCTGGTCATCATGATCTGCCAGCCGGCCTGGCAATTGCCGATCAGCGCCGGCTTGCCGTCGGCGTGCGGATGCAGCTCGGCCACCTTGGCGATGAATTGCGCTTCGGCGCGGCACACGTCTTCAATCGTCTGGCCCGGCACAGGATGCGGCGTGAAGCCGACGAAATAACATGGATGGCCGGCTTTCAGCACCACGCCGATTTCACTGTCATGCTTCATGCCGCCGATGCCGGGACCATGACCGGCGCGCGGGTCGAACACGATGAACGGACGCTTGGTGGGATCTGGCTGGACGCCGTCCGGCTGCTGGATGTGCAGCAGGCCGTAGTTGACCGGACGCTCCAGGTGACGGCCGTCCATCACCACGTCGAAGGCAAAGGTCAGCACGTGCGGCGCGGTCTGCTCGGCACGGTGGTTGCGTTCATCGCCGCGCTGGCGCAGCACGTCCATGAACAGGACCGAGCGCTGCGCAGCGTCGATCCAGTAATCGCTTGCCTGCTGGGCAAGGTTGAAGGGATTGCCTGGCCAATTCAGCCAGGGATTGCTCTTGTCTTCGCTCACCGAGATCCTCCGTTGCGTTTATGCTGCCACGCACAAAAGTACCCAGCGGAACGGAAAAGGCAAACAAAAACCGCAGCCGAGGCTGCGGTTTCTGGTGGAGTGGCGCCCTGTTGCCGGCGCCATTACACAGGGCTTAGAACTTGTGGTTGTATTCCACCGTGAACTTGGCATAACGTGGCGATTGGTAGCTCATCACTTCACCGTATTTGGCGGTGATCACGCTGCTATCGCCGTCATCATAGGTTGGGTTGGTGCTGATTGGCACTTGCTTGTTCAACACGTTGAACACGTCCACTTTCACCGTCAAACCTTTGATCAGTTGTGGCGAGTAAGCCAGGTTCAGATCCAGACGTTTTTCCCAAGGCATACGACCCAGGCTGCCGCGTGGGCTTGGCTTGTCGCCGCAGTAGTAGTACTCGGCGCCATAACCAGGACCGCCGTAGATCTGACCCAGCGGGTAAGCCGGATCGCTGCCGTTATCGGCCGCGTCGTTGGTGCCCAGGCACAGCTTAGGACGACCCGATTGCAGCAGCGCGAACGCACCCACGGTCACTTCAGGCGTGATCTGGTAGAAGCCGTACATCTTCAGCTGATGCTTGCGGTCGTTCGGCAGCAGGCCGTCCGAACCCGGCGCAAACTCTGGGAAGTCCCAGCCTGCCGAAGTGCCGACGTCGGTCTGGCCGGTGTCGGAACGGGTCTGGCCTTCCATGTTGCCGGTGCTACGCGACAGCGTGTAGTTGATGCGGCCATACCAGCCGTTGCGCATCGGGTGCTCGGCGAAGAAGTCCAGTGCGGCGTAGGTACGCTTGGCGTCTGGCTCGCCGATTTCCGCAGCGGTGAAGTGGGCAATCTGGCCTTTGCCGGTGACCACCGGATTACCGGCTGCATCGTTGCCGTCCACCCACAGGCTGACATCGCGGCCTGGATTGAAGATGAAGCAGTTGACGGCCCCGGTGTTCTGAATATCGATACCGTGTTCGGCTGCGAATTTCAGAATTGGACGGGTATCGCAGCTATCATCGATACCAGCGCCCAGTTTGCGGTAGGTGCCTTTGACGCCGAAGTTCAGGTCAGGGCTGAAGGCTTTTTCGAAGCCCAGCGTGATTTCGTCCTGATAGTTAGGCTTCAAATCGGCCGCCACCACCGACTGCACGTTCTTGGCCTGGCCGTATTCGCCGTCCGACGAGACCGGGGTGTTGACTGCCTTCAGGCCCAGCGGTACGCCGGTATTCGGATCGATGCCGGTGTAGGTGAACTCCTGGGTGGTGTAGGTCGAACGGCTGGCGGCACGGGCAGCTACCTGGGTTGGCAGTTGCAGGTAGTAACGACCGGCGCTACCGTAGATCTTCAGCGAGGCGTCGCCGTTGGCATCCCACGACGCCGAGAAGCGTGGCGCCACTTCGTGCTTCATGTCGACGAATTTGGCGCCGTCACCGGTGGAGTTGCTGTACGAATCGTTACGCAGACCCAGCGTCAGCAGCAGATCCTTGCGCACTTGCCAGCGGTCTTCCACATACTGCGCCGATTGCTTCGCAGCAGCCGAGGTCAGCGAGTTGAAGATCGATTGCGACACGTAGTAGCCGGCGGTACCGGAGCCGCCGAAGTCGGCGACGTTGCCAGGACGGGCGCCCGACAGGTTGATGGTCTGGCCGACGTTGGCGGCGCCAACGTATTTATATGCCCACGACGAACCGCCACTGCGGACCTGACCGGCTGCCGATGTATTCAGCTTCGCGGAGTCGATACCGGCGCGCAGCGTATGGTTGTCCAGCTTGTATTCCAGATCGAAACGTGCCGCTTTGGTTTCATCTTCGCCTGGGCTGCTGATGTAGCCAGGGAAGATATTGTAGTTGCGGTACAGCGCAGGATCGATCGCGCCCCACTTGGCAGTGGTGCCGTAAGTAATGGTCGGCGGTACGCCACCGGTGCCGGCATTCGCGCCCAGTGCTTCGTAGCTGACGCCGTGTTTGCTCTTCAGTACGCCGTACAGGCCGGTGATCACCAGGTTGTCGGTCAAGTTGCCGGTGTACTTCAGCATGTTGACGGTGGCGCCTGGGGTGCCTGGGAATTCAGGATCGGTTGGCCCCAGGTTTTTGCCCACGGCCGAGGAGTACAACTGGCCGTTCGGTACGCCGTCCAGCTGCGCGGCAGCGTTAGGATTGTTCGGATTCAGCGTGTAGCCGTATTTCTGGTAGCGGGTCTGGCTGCTGTCGCCGGCGCTGGTGAACTCCAGGCGGTGATCGTCATTGATGTTCCAGTCCAGCTTGCCCAACCAACGGTTTTCCTGCGAACGGTTCTGGTTCCAGCCGCTCTGGTTGATGGTGGCCGGGTTGGTGACCGAGGTCGAACCGACATACGAATCCTTGCCGATGGTCTGATCACCGGCAATGAACATGAACAGCTTGTCCTTGATGATCGGGCCACCCAGGTAGGCGCCATACTGCTGGCTGCTGACCGAACGGTTGTCGCGGCGCAGGTCCAGCTTGCCGTCGGTGCCAACGTTGTTGACGTCGCCGGTCTTGGCGTAGTTGATGTTTTTATAGGAAGCGCGCATGCTGGACGGCTCGATGCTGTACATCGCGCCGCCTTCCCAGGTATTCGTGCCGCTCTTCGAGGTCACGCTCAACACGCCGCCGATCGAACGGCCGTATTCGGCGCCGAAGCCGCCGGTCATCACCGATGCTTGCTGGATCGCGCCGAATGGCAGTTCCATCGAACCCAGCTGGCTCAGCGGATTGGTGATCGGGAAGCCGTTCAGGTAGAACGAGTTTTCCGACACGCCCGAACCACCAAACGACGAGGTGTTGCCGAACGCGGAATCACCCTTGGTGGTGTTCGGTGCCAGCAGCACGATGGCATTCAGCGTCTGGGCGACTGGCAGTTTTTCCAGTTCCTTGGCGGTGAAGATGGCGCCGTTGTTGGTGTTGGACACGTCGATGCGGTTGCGGCGACCGGTCACTTGCACGGCCTGGACGGCGGCAGCGGCGAAGGACGCGTTGGCGCCTTGACCAGCCAGAACATCGACTTCGGTGGTTTGCGCAACTTTGCCATCGCGCAGCAGTTCCACGCGGTAGTGGCCGGCTGGCAGCGCGGTTGCCTGGTAACGGCCACTGGCGTCCAGGCTGATGGCACGCTTCAGGCCGGTTTCGGTGTTGGTCAACGATACCGAGGCGCCGGCTGGCGCATCGATCGAGCCGTAGATGTTACCGCTGGAGTTCGACTGCGCCATAACTGGCTGGACGACACCCGCAGCGACGATAACGCTACCAAACGCGATTGTTAAAGCGCGCGCGATCACAGTTTTTCTCAACATAGTTTTTTCAATTCCCGATTAGTAGGCTGGCGGTAGTAAGTGGGTGTGTTTTCCACCGTCCAGCTTTTTTAGTAATACGACTCTTTGTAACCAAAAAGCGCTTTTTCTACCAACTTTTAGAGAGCGTTTCTTAACAATCTAAGAATGAGCCCGTGGAATGATCAGACCATGTTGCCTAAAGTGATGTCAATTGCACAGGAATAATTTCATCATTAATACAACGTTGCAGTGTTGTTTTGATGAGAAATGTACCACGCTGGTGCACAAAATCACCATTTTGCAGCGTCACTGCACCGCTATTTTTAGGCATTTATTTTACTTAACATGGATTAACAACGTTTTAAATTAGCTTAAACAAAATATTTAAGAATTTAATTTAGATAAATACGCTTTAACCAAAATGGTGCATCCCGGATACGAAGCGCCATATGCGTCCCATTGTATCGTCATGCACCGTTTTGTATCGCGGGTAACGGAATGTAAATTCCTGCGTAACGTAATGTAACCGCCAGTAACGCCAAGTATCGAAAAATACCGTTAGAAATAAAAAAAACCGCCCGGTTTGCACCGGACGGTTTCTTTAAAAGCGCTCTCAGGGAGGCTTATGCTTCGCGCGAAGCCTTCTTGCGCTCGTGCTCTTTCAGGAAGCGCTTGCGCAGACGGATCGATTTCGGGGTGATTTCCACCAGCTCGTCGTCGTCGATAAATTCCACGGCGTACTCCAGCGACATCTGGATCGGCGGCACCAGGCGCACGGCTTCGTCGGTACCCGACGAACGCACGTTGGTCAGCTGCTTGCCCTTGATCGGATTGACCACCAGATCGTTGTCGCGCGAGTGGATACCGATGATCATGCCTTCGTACACTGGGTCGTTGTGGACCACGAACATACGGCCGCGATCCTGCAGTTTCCAGATCGCGTAGGCCACAGCGGCGCCGTCGTCCTGCGAGATCAGCACGCCGTTACGACGGCCGCCCAGTTCGCCCTTGGTGTTGTCTACCGGAGCGTAGGCGTCAAACACGTGCGACATCAGGCCGGTACCGCGGGTCAGGGTCATGAATTCGCCCTGGAAGCCGATCAGGCCACGTGCTGGAATACGGTATTCCAGACGCACACGGCCTTTGCCGTCCGATTCCATGTTTTGCAGATCGCCACGACGACGACCCAGTTCTTCCATCACGCCGCCCTGATTGGCTTCTTCAACGTCAACCGACAGTTGCTCGAACGGCTCATGGCGCACGCCATCCACCATTTTGAACACCACGCGTGGACGCGATACAGCCATCTCGAAACCTTCGCGACGCATGTTTTCGATCAGGATGGTCAGGTGCAGTTCGCCGCGACCCGAAACTTCGAAGGTGGTGTCGTCTTCGGTTGCCGCAACGCGCAGTGCCACGTTGGCTTTCAGTTCTTTGTCCAGACGGTCGCGCAGTTGACGCGAGGTCACGAACTTGCCTTCGCGGCCAGCCAGTGGCGAGTTGTTGACCATGAAGTTCATGGTCAGGGTCGGCTCGTCGACGGTCAGCATCGGCAGCGGATCAGGGGTGTCGGTGGCGCACAGCGTCGAACCGATACCGATTTCATCGATACCGTTGATCAGGCAGATGTCGCCGGCAACCGCTTCGTCCACCAGCACGCGCTCCAGGCCCTTGAAGTTCAGCACCTGGTTGATGCGGCCCTTGATTGGGGTAGCGCCTGGGCCATTGATGACCAGCACGTCCTGGCCGACCTTGACGGTACCGCGGTTGACGCGGCCAATGCCGATCTTGCCGACGTACGACGAGTAGTCCAGCGAGGTGATTTGCATCTGCAGCGGACCGTCCGGATTGTCGTCACGGACTGGCACGTGTTCCAGGATGGCGTCGAACAGCGGCTTCATGTCGCCCGAACGTACGTCTTCGGTCAGGCCGGCGTAGCCGTTCAGGCCCGAAGCGTAAACGATAGGGAAATCCAGTTGTTCGTCAGTGGCGCCCAGCTTGTCGAACAGTTCGAAGGTCTGGTTGATGGCCCAGTCGGCGCGCGCGCCCGGACGGTCCACCTTGTTGACCACGACGATCGGCTTCAGACCCAGGGCCAGCGCCTTGCGGGTCACGAAACGGGTCTGTGGCATTGGGCCTTCCTGGGCATCCACCAGCAGCAGAACCGAGTCAACCATCGACAGCACACGTTCCACTTCGCCGCCGAAGTCGGCGTGGCCTGGGGTGTCAACGATGTTGATGTGGGTGCCTTCGTACTCAACCGCGCAATTCTTCGACAGAATCGTAATGCCGCGCTCTTTTTCGAGGTCGTTCGAGTCCATCACGCGGGTATCAACCGCCTGGTTTTCGCGGAAGGTGCCGGACTGGCGCAGCAGTTGGTCAACCAGGGTGGTTTTACCGTGGTCAACGTGGGCGATGATTGCAATATTGCGAATTGCGCGTTTAGTAGTAGACATGGTCGTTATCTTGGGGAAAAACTTCAGGTGCGTACAAGTCGTACGGGTAGCCAGCTAGTATAGCATGTTGCGATGCAACTTCACCGCTTTATTCGGCGACGAAGGCGATTAATCGTTCCGGCTGCAGGATGCTGTATTCGCCGAGGATGGCCGTGCCCAGCAGCTTGGCGTCCAGGTACACGCGTACCCGGCCCTGCTGGGCCGGCACGCTGACCGACGGTTCCTTGCCCAGCGCCAGGCGCTGGCCATTGAGGAAGCGCTTGGCCAGTTCGGCGTTCAGTTGCACCGCCGGGAAGCTGGACAGCAGCGCGTCGACCGGCGACAGCAGCGTCAGCGGCGTTTCGTGGGCGACCAGTTCATCCAGCGTAATCATGTGCTCGGTGGTCAGCGCGCCGACTTGCGTGCGGCGCAGCGCGTTCAGATGGGCGCCGCAGCCGAGCGCTTCGCCGATGTCCTGGCCCAGCACGCGGATATAGGTGCCCTTGCTGCAGGTGACCGACAGCTTCAGGAACGGCGCTTGATACGCAATCAATTCCAGCTTATGGATGGTGACGTCGCGCGCTTCGCGTTCCAGCGTGATGCCTTCGCGGGCGTATTCGTACAGCGGCTTGCCGTCGCGCTTGAGCGCCGAATACATCGGCGGCACCTGCTTGATCGGGCCGCGGAACTGCGCCAGCACGGCGTGGATCTGCTCCAGCGTGACGTTGACGTCGCGCGTGTCGATCACTTCGCCTTCGGTGTCGCCGGTATCGGTGGTCTGGCCCAGGTGCACGGTGGTGTCGTAGGTCTTGTCGGCTTCCAGCAGGTCCTGCGAAAACTTGGTGGCCTCGCCGAAGCACAGCGGCAGCAGGCCGGTGGCGAACGGATCGAGCGTGCCGGTGTGGCCGGCCTTCTTGGCGTTGAGCACGCGCTTGGCCTTGATCAGCGCATCGTTGCTGGAAAAGCCCACCGGTTTGTCGAGCAGCAGCACGCCGTCCACCAGATCGCGGACGCGTTTGGTACGGGCTTGGTTCATTACGCTTCGCCGTCTTCCTTGCCGTCGTCCAGCGAGCGGGTGCTGTTGGCCTGGTCGATCAGCGCCGACATCGCCATGCCGCGCGCGGCCGAGGTGTCGTGCACGAAGTGCAGCTGCGGCAGCGTGTGGATATGCAGGCGCTTGCCCAGCATATTGCGCAGGTAGCCGGCGGCGGCGTGCAGGCCGGCCAGCGTGTTTTTGACCGATTCCGGATCATCCTTCAGCATGGTGAAGAAGATTTTCGCGTGCGCGTAATCCGGGGTGACTTGCACCTCGGCCAGCGTGATCATGCCGACGCGCGGGTCCTTGAGTTCAAAAACGATCAGTTCGGACAGGTCTTTCTGGATCTGATCGGCCACGCGCAAACCGCGCTGGGGGATGTTTTTACTATGTTTTGCCATGATGATTCCATAAACGGCAAGTGGACGGGAGCTGATGCCCCCGTCCACTTTACCAGATGCTGCTGTGTGCGTCCGAAATTACAGGGTACGAGCGATTTCCTGTACTTCGAACACTTCCAGGGAGTCGCCCACCTGGATGTCGTTGTAGTTCTTCAGCGACAGGCCGCACTCCAGACCGGCGCGTACTTCCTTGGCGTCGTCCTTGAAGCGTTTGAGCGAGTCGATTTCGCCAGTCCACACCACGATGTTGTTGCGCAGCAGGCGAACCGACGACGAACGTTTGACCACGCCATCGGTGACCAGGCAACCGGCAACCGCGCCGACTTTCGACACCAGGATAACCTGGCGTACTTCGACCTGACCGATAACGGTCTCGCGCTTCTCTGGCGCCAACATGCCCGACAACGCCGATTTGATCTCGTCGATCGCATCGTAAATGATGTTGTAGTAGCGAATGTCCACACCGTTCGACTCGGCCAGCTTGCGGGCCTGGGCATCAGCACGGGCGTTGAAGCCGATGATGACTGCTTTCGAGGCCACCGCCAGGTTGACGTCCGACTCGGTGATGCCACCGACCGCAGCGTGGACGATCTGGACCCGAACTTCCGAGGTCGACAGTTTCTGCAGCGAACTGACCAACGCTTCCTGCGAACCCTGCACGTCGGTCTTGACGATCAGCGGCAGGTTTTTGACTTCGCCTTCGGCCATCTGGCCGAACATGTTTTCCAGCTTCGCCGCTTGCTGCTTGGCCAGTTTCACGTCGCGGAACTTACCTTGACGGAACAGACCAATTTCACGTGCTTTACGCTCGTCGGCCATGACCATGACTTCTTCACCGGCTTGCGGCACTTCGGTCAGACCCTGGATTTCGACCGGAATCGATGGACCCGCTTCGTTGATCGGCTTGCCGTTCTCATCCAGCATCGCACGAACGCGACCGAAGGACGAACCCGCCAGAATCACGTCGCCGCGTTTCAGCGTACCGGACTGCACCAGCACGGTCGCAACCGGACCCTTGCCTTTATCCAGACGGCCTTCGACCACCAGGCCACGGGCCGGCGCATCGATCGGCGCTTTCAGTTCCAGCACCTCGGCTTGCAGCAGCACTTGCTCCAGCAGGTTGTCGATGCCTTCGCCGGTCTTGGCCGATACCGGCACGAATGGCGATTCGCCACCGTATTCTTCCGGCACCACACTCTCGGCAACCAGTTCTTGCGTCACGCGGTCGACGTTGCCACCTGGTTTGTCGATCTTATTGATCGCCACCACCAGCGGTACACCGGCTGCTTTCGCGTGAGCGATCGCTTCTTTGGTCTGCGGCATCACGCCGTCGTCGGCTGCCACCACCAGGATCACGATGTCGGTCGCTTTCGCACCGCGGGCACGCATCGCCGTAAAGGCTTCGTGACCCGGCGTATCCAGGAAGGTGATCATGCCGCGCGGGGTGTCCACGTGGTATGCGCCGATGTGCTGGGTAATGCCGCCGGCTTCGCCCGACGCCACTTTGGCGCGGCGGATGTAATCCAGCAGCGAGGTCTTACCGTGGTCGACGTGACCCATGACGGTGACCACCGGTGCGCGCGGCACCGATTCAAAGTGCGCATGCTCGCCCTGGTCGGCCAGGATCGCTTCCGGATCGTCCATCTCGGCAGCGTGGGCTTTGTGACCCATCTCCTCGACCACGATCATCGCGGTTTCCTGATCCAGCACCTGGTTGATGGTGCACATCTGGCCCAGCTTCATCAGCTGCTTAATGACTTCGGACGCCTTGACCGACATCTTGTGCGCCAGTTCGGCCACGGTGATGGTTTCCGGTACGTGCACGTCTTTGATGACGGCTTCGGTCGGGGCCTGGAAGTTGGTCTCGCGATCATCCGACTGATGATGACGACGACCGCCGCCCTTGCCACCGCGCCAGCTGTCGCGACCGGTGCCGGCGCCTGGACCGCTACGGCCTTTGTTCGGGCCGCCTGGTGCGCCACGTTTCTTGGCGTCGTCCGACCAGGTCGACGACACATTGGCCGACTTGATCGATTTCTTGTCCGCAGTGCCGACCGCAGGTTTCTTGTCGCCTGGCTTGTCGCCCGGCTTGGCGGTCGCGCCGGTGGCTGGCTTGTGCAGCGTGCCTTCGGCGACTTTCGGCTTGACTGGCGCAGGCGCAGGCTCAGGCGCCTTGATGGCGCGGCGTGGCGCGTTCATCATGGCCTTGATCTGGGCCACTTCGTCGGCAACAGCCTGACGGGCGCGCTCAGTGGCAGCGGCTTGATCAGCAGCTTCCTTGGCGACGATAGCAGCCTTTTTCTTGGCTTCTTCGGCAGCAGCTTTTTTCTTCGCGTCTTCCGCCGCGGTGTCGACCGCAGGCGCGGCCGGCGCAGCCGAAGTCGGCGCAGCAGTCGCGGCCTTGGCGGCGGCGGCAGCTTTCTTGGCTTCTTCCTTGGCTTCGGCTTCCGCTTCCTTCTTGGCGGCGGCGGCGGCTTCGGCGTTGGCTTTGTCCTGGGCGGCTTTATCCGCTTCCAGCTTGGCCAGACGCTCCTGCTTTTCGCGCAGTTCCGCTTCCTGACGGGCGATCAGTTCAGCTTGTTTCTTGACGTCCTCTTCGCGGCGTGCGACTTCGGCCGCATCGACCACGGGCGCAGGCGCTGGCGCCGGCGTGGTGGTCAGCGGTTCGTCGCGCTGCACGAAGGTACGCGTCTTCTTGACGGCGACCTGGATGGTGCGGGCCTTGCCATTGGCGTCGGCCTGCTTGATCTCGGTGGTTTCCTTGCGCGTCAGCGTAATTTTCTTCTTCTCTTCAGCACCGGCGCCATGGGTACGGCGCAGGTGATCGAGCAGCTTATCCTTATCCTCTTTCGACAATGGATCTGACGCCGAACTTTTTTCGACGCCGGCAGAACGCAGCTGCGTCAGCAGCAAGTCTGCAGGCATCTTCAGTTCGGTGGCAAATTGGGCTACGTTGTTACTCGCCATTCAGTCCTCTTTTCTATGTGTCGCGGAGATGATAAAAATAATCAAATTAAGCCTTTGCAGATTCAGTCAGACTCCAGGCCTTGGCTTGCAAGCCTTTGGCACGGTCGTCGTACTTCGCATCAACCAACTTCATCTCATCGTCGGTCACATCTTCAAATTCACTCGTAATCAGTGCGCGTGCACGGTCAGACGACAGGGCCAGAATGGCGCCGAACTCGTCATAAGCCAGGCCGGCAAACGCTTCTACCGTTTTGATACCAGCCAGGCCCAGCTTGCCGGCGGTGATGCGGTCCATACCTTCCAGACCGACCAGCGCCTCGTCCATGCCTTCCAGGCCTTCTTCCGAAGCGATCGCTTCGGTAACCAGGGCGTCACGGGCGCGGGTGCGCAGTTCGTTGACCGTATCTTCGTCAAACGATTCGATTTCCAACATTTCGGAGATCGGCACGTAGGCGATTTCTTCCAGGCTGGCAAAGCCTTCTTCCACCAGGATGTCGGCCACTTCCTGGTCGACATCCAATTTTTCCATGAACAGCGCGCGAATCGCGGCGGTTTCCTGGGCTGCCTTGTCGGCCGATTCCTCGGCCGTCATGATGTTAATTTTCCAGCCGGTCAGATCGGACGCCAGGCGCACGTTCTGGCCCGAGCGGCCGATGGCGATGGCCAGGTTTTCCTCGTCCACCACCACGTCCATGGCGTGCTTCTCTTCGTCAACGACGATCGAGGACACATTGGCCGGGGCCAGTGCGCCGATGACGAACTGCGCCGGATCTTCCGACCACAGCACGATGTCGACGCGCTCGCCGCCCAGCTCACCGGTCACGGCCTGCACGCGCGAACCGCGCATGCCGACGCAGGTACCGATCGGGTCGATGCGTTTGTCGGCCGTGTAGACCGCGATCTTGGCGCGCACGCCAGCGTCGCGCGCCGCCGATTTAATTTCCAGCATGCCCTGTTCGATTTCCGGCACTTCCAGCTCGAACAGCTTGGCGATGAATTCCGGCGCGGTGCGCGACAAGATCACTTGCGGGCCGCGCATATTGCGGTCAACGCGCAGGATGTAAGCCCGCACGCGGTCGCCGATACGCAGATTCTCTTTCGGGATCATCTGGTCGCGTGGCAGGCGGGCTTCGATCTTGCCCGATTCCACGATGGCGTCGCCGCGCTCCATGCGCTTGATGGTGCCGGTGACCAGCGAGTCGCCGCGTTCCAGGAAGTCGGCCAGGATCTGTTCACGTTCAGCATCACGCACGCGCTGCAGGACCACCTGTTTGGTGTCTTGCGCGAAGCGGCGGCCGAATTCCACGGATTCGATCGGCTCTTCGATGTGGTCGTCCACTTCGATATCGGCGATCTGTTCCTTGGCTTCGAAATGCAGGATTTCCTGGTCCGGCAGTTGCAGGCCAGCTTCATCCGGCACCACGTGCCAGCGGCGGAAGGATTCGAACTCACCCGACTCGCGGTCGATCGAAACGCGGATGTCTACTTCACCCTCATACCGTTTCTTCGTGGCTTGCGCCAACGCGAATTCCAGTGCGCCGAAAACGACATCTTTATCGACGTTCTTCTCACGCGCCAGCGCGTCTACCAATAACAAAACTTCGCGACTCATGCTTTGCGTCCCTTAAAATCCACCTGCGGCACCAAGCGTGCCTTATCCACATCGGCGAGCGTAAAATCCAACTGCGCCGGACCTTCATTACTTTCAAATTCCAACGACAAATTCTCGCCGACGGGTTCCAGCAGGACACCCGTGAACGATTTCCGGTTGTTCGTACCCGGCATGGCTGCGCGCAGTTTGATCACGACTTCACTGCCGGCAAAACGGCTGAAATCGGACAGCTTGCGCAGCGGACGATCGAGGCCCGGCGACGAGATTTCGAGACGCTCGTAATTCACGTTCTCGACCGTCAGCACGTGCGACAACTGATGGCTGACCGTGGCGCAATCTTCCACGGTGATCATGCCTTTTTCTTCGGCATCTTCCGCGTTGAAATCGATAAACACGCGCAGCAGTCCGCGCTCGGCCCGTTCGACATCAACTAGCTCGTAGCCCAGACCGACAACGGTCTTTTCAATTAAATCCAGAAGCTGCAAGAAATTCTCCAGTCCAAGGCTTGTTTATATGGTGCAAAACAAGCCGTTTAAAACGGTTCAACAAAAAAAAAATGGGCATCTGCCCATCTTTCTAAAACACCCAGCCAGATGAAGAGTTCCGCTGCGAGACGCAATTGGAACTTCTACTAGGCTGCATATTATAACCTTATATGAAGTTCGCTGCAATGCCGCACAGGCGGCATAGCAGACTTACAACAAGGCGAAAGCTGCCTGAGGTTGCTTCAAAATGCACGCAGCGAGGCGCGGCGACGAAGGCAGTGCACCTGCACGACGAGGAGCCGCAACGAAGCTGCGGGCTTTTTGAAGCGACCTCTCAGCCTTTGCGGCGACGTGGCATGCCATGATCGGCAGCACCGCCGCGCGGCGGTTGGCCACGGCGCGGCGCGCCACTGGATGCGCCGAAACCGAAGGTGGTTTGCAGCGGATCCGGCTGACGCGGACCACGGCTCGGACCCTTGGCTTGCTGACCACGTGGCTGACCCTGGCCGCCCTGGCCCTGACCGCCCTGACCTTGCGGACGACCGCCCTGACCTTGCGCGCGCGGCGCCGGGCCTTCGCCCAGCGGACGGCCGCCGGCGTAACCGCCGATACCCTGCGGACGACCACCCGGACGGCTGGACGTCTGCCCCTGGCCGCCTTGGCCAGCCGGACGACCTTTGCCGCCGCGACCGGCATTGCCGCCGCCGGCGCCACCGCCAAAACCACCACCCTGGCCACGACCGCCGTTGCGGGCTGGCTTGCCGAATGGCAACGCGTTGGCGTTGCTGGTGTCGGCGCGGTTGAAGTTCGGCTCGTTCTCGTCATCTTCGTCGTCATCGTCGAAGTCACGCTCGTCGCGACGGTTACCGCGTTCAATATGCTGATCGCCCTGACCGTTGCGGCCGCGCTTTTCCGGCCCCTTGTTCTGGGCAGGCTTGGCTTGCTGCTGGCCCTTGCCGCGCGGCGCGGCGGCAGCCGCAGCTGGCGCAGGCGCATCGCCACCACCTTTTTTCTCGATGCTGTAGGCAGCCATCAGGCCGCGCACCGCATTCTCTTCCATCTCTTCCCAGCGGCCGCGTTTCAGGCTGCTTGGCAAGGTCATCGCGCCGTAACGGGTACGGATCAGACGCGACACGGTCAGGCCGATCGCTTCAAACATGCGGCGCACTTCGCGGTTACGGCCTTCGCCGATGATCACGCGGTACCACTTGTTGATGCCCTCACCGCCGCCGTCGGCGATCTTGGAGAACTGCGCCACGCCGTCTTCCAGCTCGACGCCGCCCAGCAGTTTCTGGCGCATGCCTTCTTCCAGCGGCCCCAGGGTACGCACCGCGTATTCGCGGTCGATGCCGTAGCGCGGGTGCATCAGGCGGTTCGCCAGGTCACCGGAGGTGGTGAACAGCAGCAGGCCTTCGGTATTGAAGTCGAGGCGACCAACGGCCAGCCATTTACCAGCCTTCATGGTCGGCAGGCGATCGAACACCGATGGGCGGCCATCCGGATCATCCATCGAGACGATCTCGCCGGCTGGCTTGTGGTACACCAGCACGCGCGGCGGCTTCTTGCTGACGCGGCGCTGGATCAGTTTGCCATTGATGCGCACAGCATCGGTCGGCAGGATGCGCTGGCCGATGTGGGCCGGCTCGCCGTTGACCGACACGCGGCCGGAAACGATCAGCTCTTCCATGTCGCGGCGCGAACCCAGGCCGGCTTCCGCCAGCACCTTGTGCAGCTTTGGCGCATCGTCATCCGCCGTCAGGTCGCGGCGGGCCGCTTTCTGTGGCTGGCGACCCTTGCTGTCGTCACTGTCGAACGCGTCCGACGTCACGTAGGAGAACGCGGCATCCGCGTCGTTTGGCTTGCCGCCGGCGTTCTGACCGCCGCGCTGCTTGCCGTTCTTGCCGCCGTTGCGCGGCGGCTTGCCGTTGCGCGCATTGTTGCGGTCGCCGCGCTCGTGGCGTGGTTTGCCGTCGGTAGCGGCTGGTGCTGCACCTTCGGCGCCCTCAACCCCGCTCGGCGCTTGCGCCTCGCCCGCTTCAACGGCGACTGGCTCAGGACGCGGGTTCAGCGCCTCACGGACAGCGCGCTGTTCGCGCATCTGGCGCGGACCACGTGGACGCTGCTGGCGCTCAACGCGCTCACCGGCCTCGGCCGGCGCTGCATCAGCGGCAGGCGCCGATGCCGGCGCGGCGGATGCCTCGGCGACAACCGCATCAGCGGCTGGTGCGGCTTTCTTTGCTCGCGGCTTGGCGGCTGGCTTGGCGGCCGGCTCGGCAGCTGCTGCTTCCGCTGCCGGTGCGGCGGCTTCCACGGCGACGTCGGCTTTCTTGGCGCGCGCTTTTTTCACTGGCGCCAGCGTGTTGGAAGCGACTGCTTCAGCAGCTTCCGCTTTTGGCTTGGCCTTGGCTTTCGGCTTGGCGGCTGGCGCGTCACCGGAAGTGGCGGCGGCAGCGTCGGCCTCGATTTGGGCTTTGGTACGGCGCTTAGGCTTGGCGACTACGTCCGCCGCGGGTGCGTCGATGATCTCTGGGGTATCAGGTTTGTTCATTATTCGTTTCTTGGTTGTGCTCAGCGTCAACCGTTAAATCTGGCGCAGGGCCGGGTTCTTGCTCAATGTCCGCATGGTCGGCACCGTCCTGCTGCGCCGCTTTCTCAAAGTTCTCTTGCAGAGCCGCTTCCAGGGTTTCCATCGCGTTCTGACCATCACTGATTTGCTGCAACGGCGGCAGCTGGGACAGCGAATTCAAGCCCAAATCATCTAAAAACTGTTTGGTGGTGCCCAGCAAGGCTGGACGGCCGACCACATCGCGATAACCGATGGCGTCGACCCAACCACGGTCTTCCAGCATCTTGATCGTCTGCGAATTGACGGCCACGCCACGGATTTCCTCGATGTCGCCGCGCGTCACCGGCTGGCGATAGGCGATGATGGCCAGGGTTTCCAGCGTGGCCCGCGAATACTTCGGCGGCTTTTCCGGATTCAGCCGTTCAAGATACAGCTTCATCTCCGGCCGGCTCTGGAAGCGCCAGCCGGTCGACAGGCTGATTACCTCGACGCCCTTGCCGGCCCAGTCCAGCCGCAATTCTTCCAACAATTCCTTGATCGTATCGGCGCCTACACCGGGGCCGCGCGGCCGGTCCTGATCGTCCAGCTCGACAAACAGTTTTTTCAGACTGTGGATCGACAACGGCTCACGGGCGCATAGCAAGGCGGTTTCGAGGACTTTTTTAGCCTCAACTGTATCCATAAGCAAAATCGAAAGAAATCAATCACATTCAGTGAGTCAATGACACGTGCGGGAGGACTCGCTGAACTGCTTTTCCGACACCAAGGCCTATGCGCACCCGGCGGGAAGGAGGGACTTGCCGGCAACCGCCGAAGCTGTTGCTTTCTACGTAAAACGTGGGCAGGAAGCCAGACGTTTCATCCAACAACGCGAATTGTACCTGATAAAAGCACAAAAAGCGCATTTCACCGACATCGAAATGTAACGGAAGCTGGCAATCTAACTTACACGGCGGCAAGTCGATCCGAAAGAATGGCAGAAACGCCAACAAATGCCGGGTATTCCGCAGTAATCACCCAGGTCGGCACCGCCGCCAGGTATTTGTCGAAACGGCCTTTGGCTTCAAAGCGGGCACGGAAACCGGAGCGGTCGAAACGCTCGCCCAGCTTCGGGACGATGCCGCCGCCAATATAGATACCGCCCTGCGCACCTAACGTGACGGCGATATTGCCGGCAATCGTACCCAGCATGCAGCAGAACGCCTCGATGACTTCGTCGCACAGTGCGCATTCGCCGGACAGCGCGCGGCGCGAGATTTCGGCGGCGCTCAGCTTTTCCGCCGGCAGGTCGCCGATATCGGCCAGCGCGCGGTAGATCAGTTCGATACCGGCGCCGGACATCAGGCGCTCGGCCGACACGTGTTCAAATTCTTTCCATGCAAATTGCAGGATCGCCAGTTCGGTCGGATTGGCTGGCGAGAAGGTCACGTGGCCGCCTTCGCTCAGCAGCGCGGTCCAGCCGTCCTTGCCTGGAATCAAACCGGAGACACCGAGACCGGTGCCGGCGCCGATCAGGCCCAGCGGGGTGCCCGGCACGCCGACGCCACCACCCACCTGATGCTTCTGCGTGGCCGACAGCTGCGGCAGCGAGCTGGCCAGCGCGGTGAAATCGTTGACCACCACCAGCGTGTCGAAGTTGACTTCGCGGCGCAGCGCCTCGATGGAGAACGCCCAGTGGTGATTGGTCATGCGCACCATGTCGCCGGTAACCGGGTTGGCAATGGCGATGGCGCCGTTGCGGATACCGGTCACGCCAGCCTCGGCGACAACCGGCGAGGCCAGATACGCAACCAGGGCGGCGGCCAGGGTTGGATAGGCGGCGCACGCCAGCACTTCGATCGCTTCAATCCGGCCAGGTGCGGTTTCCAGCGCAAAGCGCGCGTTGGTGCCGCCGATGTCCGCCAGCAGACGCGGGCCACCAGGGAATACAGTGGTCAGGGAGGGAGGCGTTTGTACGGACTGAGCTGTCATGATTGAGCGAAAATAGTTGAGGCTTAAGCTTAAGGTAACTCGCCCCAACAGGCAAGCGAAGTTTGTAGTTTTAGTACAGTTTGCTACAGAAATTGGGAAATGCGGGAATTAGCCGCGTAGTATGACTACCGGCATGCTGGCGAGTGGACTTGACTGGCGGTAAAAGCGTGCGGCACCTGCGAAACCCGCAAGGCGCTGCGCCGGGGTCTGACCCCGGACGGGGTCAGACCCCTTCTGTTCGGGTTAGACCGACGCGGGCGTATCCTGCGGCAGCGACTCGCTGCGGAAAGCGGCATTCCACGCCTCCAGCCCGCCATGCAGCGGACGGGCGCGATGGAAGCCCTGCCCGATCAGGCTCTTGGCCACATGCGCGGCGGTCACGTCGTTGGGGCAGCTGCAATACACGATGATCGGCCGGCTCTTATCCAGGCCAACAATCTCCGCACTCAGCTCGCCGCCATTAAACAGCAGCGCGCCGGGCACGGCCGGGTCCAGCATTTGCGCCGTGGCGCTGCGGGCGTCGATCAGGATCGGCTCATGCCCCTGGTCCATTAGCTGCTTGAAGTCCTCGACGGTGATCCGGTCGATCTCCACCGACTGGCGGAAACGCTTGCGCTCGACATACTTAAACGCCACGAACAGGGCCAGCAACACCAGCAGCACGATCAACGCGGTCGAGCCCATCGTGCTGAGAATATCCAGCAACTGATCGACACTGGTATGGAAGAAGGCGCCGATGCCGATGCCGGTGCCGGCCCACAGCAAGCTGCCCATGACGCTGAAGCACAGGAAGGTGCCACGGCTGGTACCCAGCGCGCCGGCCAGCGGCGGCGCAATCACGTTAAACCCGGGGATGAACTTGGCGACGATCAGCGCCTTCGGACCCCAGCGCTTGAAATTGTCTTCCGTCTGGCTGACGCAGTAATCCGGCGACAGCGAAATCTTGCACAGCAGCTTGAGGATGCGCTTGCCGTAGAAACGGCCGGCGCGGAACCAGAAGCTGTCACTGATCAGACAGGCGAGCATGGCCACCGCCAGCACCGAGATCCACGGCGTGTCGCCATCGACCGACATGGCGCCGGCCACGATCAGAATCGGGAACGCAGGAATCGGCATGCCGATCTGTTCGACCAGCACAATCCCGAACACAATCAGGACGCCATATTCTTGGAGCAGGAGGATTAAATTCGCCATACAGATATCTTAACTTAAAAAACGCTTAACCGCTGCGGGGGATCGCCGCCAGCAAGGCCCGCGTGTAAGGATGTTGCGGGTTACGATACAACGCGTCGGCGTCGGCCAATTCCACGACTTGTCCTTGTTTCATCACCATCACCTGATCGGCCATGTACTTCACCACCGACAGGTCATGCGAGATGAAAATGTATGACAGGCCCAGCTCATCCTGCAAATCCTGCAGCAGGTTCAGCACCTGCGCCTGCACCGACACGTCCAGCGCCGACACCGACTCGTCGCACACCAGGATTTCCGGCTGCAAGGTCAGGCAGCGGGCGATGGCGATGCGCTGCCGCTGGCCGCCGGAGAACGCGTGCGGATAGCGGGACATGGCAGATGCGGGCAGTCCCACCTTTTCCAATAGCGCTAGCGCCATCGCCGTGCGCGCCTGCTCATCGGCGCCGATGCGGTGGATGCGCATCGGCTCAAGCAAAATATCGCCCACCGTGAAGCGCGGGTTCAGCGACGCATACGGATTCTGGAACACGATCTGGATGCGCCGCTTGTACGCCTGGAACTCCCGCGCGGACAGGCTGAGCAGGTCGCGACCATCGAACAGCACGCTGCCGCCGCTGGCCTGATGCAACCGCAACAAGGTCAGCCCGACCGTGGTCTTGCCGGAGCCGGACTCCCCTACCACGCCCAGCGTCTTGCCGCGCGCTAGCGTGAACGACACGTCCTTCACCGCGTGAAATTCGCGCTGGCGCCACCAGCCTTCACGCAGCGTGAAGTGCTTGCTGAGGTTGCGCACTTCTAGCAGCGGCATATCGTCCGGCGAAGCGCCGCGCCGGCGTTCGGGCTGCGGTGGCGGCGTCGCGCCGTCCAGATAATCGGCGATGACCGGCAGCCGCCACGGCCGCGCCTCCAGTGTCGGACGGCAATGCAGCAACGCCCGCGTGTAGGCGTCGGCCGGCTGTTGCAGCACTTGCTGCGCCGGTCCCGCCTCGCGCACCTCGCCGTGGCGCATGACGATGACGTGGTCGGCAATCTGCGCGACCAGCCCGAGATCGTGCGTAATAAACAGCACCGACATCGCCCGCCGCTTTTGCAGGCGCGCGATCAGCTCCATGATCTGCTGCTGGATAGTGACGTCGAGCGCGGTGGTCGGCTCGTCGGCGATCAGCAGCCGTGGTTCGCAAGCGATGGCCATGGCGATCATCACGCGCTGCTGCTGGCCGCCGGACAGTTCGTTCGGATACGCATCGATGCGGGCGGCCGGATCGGGAATGCCGACCTCCTCCAGCAATTCCGTCGTGCGGCGGCGCGCCTGGGCACGGCTCATGCCCATGTGCAGCTTGAGCACCTCGGCGATCTGCGCGCCGACCGTGAAGACCGGATTGAGCGACGACATCGGCTCCTGGAAAATCATGGCGATGTCCTTGCCGCACAGCGCGCGGCGCTGCTTGCCGTCCAGCGCCAGCAGCTCCCGGCCGTCAAAGCAGATACTGCTGGACGGATCGACCATCGCCGCCGCCGGATCGAGCAAGCCCATCACGGCCAGCGACGCCACCGACTTGCCGCTGCCCGACTCACCCACCAGCGCCACGGTGGCGTTGTGCGGCACGCTGAAGCTGACGCCCTTGAGCGCCTCGGTAGTGCTGTGGCGGTCAAGGCGGAAGGCGACGCGCAGGTTGCGTACTTCGAGCAAGCTCATGATTTCACCTTGGGGTCGAGGGCGTCGCGCAGCGCGTCGGTGAACAGCGAGAACGCCGTCACCAGCACGGCCATGGCGCTGGCCGCCGCCGCCAGTTGCCACCAGCGTCCCAGCAGCAACTCGTTCTGCGCCTCGTTCAGCATGCTGCCCCACGAGACGGTGCCAACCGGCACGCCAAAGCCGAGGAAGCTCAGGATCACTTCCGCCTTGATGAAGCCGACCACCAGGATCGACAGCTGCACCAGCGCCACATGGCTGACGTTGGGGAAAATATGCGTGAACATGCGGCGCCAGTGCGAGGCACCGATGGCGTCGGCGGCCAGCACGTACTCGCGCGTCTTGTGCTTCAGGTATTCGGCGCGGATCAGGCGGTACGGACCGGTCCAGCCGGTCAGGCCGAGAATCAGCACGATGGTCAGCACGCCCTTCTGTTGCAGCACCGCCGCCACGGCCAGGATCATCAGTACCGACGGAATTGCCGTGAACACGCTGTAGAACCAGTTGAATACATCGTCCACCACGCCGCCGCAGTAGCCGGACAGCGCGCCGAACAGCGAACCCAGCCCTACTGCCAGCGCGGCCGCCACCAGCCCGACCACAATCGAAGTCTGGCCGCCCTTGATGGTTTTCTTAATGACGTCGTGACCCCACTTGTCGGCGCCGAACGGCAAGGTCGCGCGCCGCTCAGCGCCGGCCGCGGGCCCGCGCGCCGTTAGTTGCGCGCGCAGTTCGCGGATATCCGCCGCCAGCGGATCGAAGGGATTGTCGGGCAAGGCTTGCTGCTGCGTGGCCGCTGCCGCCGCGGTGGCAGTGTCAGCACCCAGGAAAGTTGGCGGGGCGTAGCTGACGCCGGCCTCCTCCTCCCAGTCTGCCGCGACCAGCCCGATGGCCGACAGCACCACCATCAGCAGGAACGCCGCCACTACCGCCAACGACGCCATCGCCACCCGGTCCGCGCGCAAGCGCTGCCAGGCCGTCATGCGAGTTTCACCCGTGGATCGACCGCCTGGTACAGCAGATCGGTCAGCAGATTGAACACCATCGTGGCAACCGCCACGTACACCGTAATCGCCTTAATCACCGGAAAATCGCTGCGCTCGACCGCCAGGATCACCTCCCTGCCGATGCCCGGAATGCCAAAGAAACGCTCCAGCAAAAACGCGCCGATGAACAAGGCCGGCAGGTTGGACATCACATGCGTCAGGATCGGAATCGCCGCGTTGCGCAGCACGTGCACCCACATCACGCGCCGCTCGCTCAGCCCCTTGGCGCGCGCCGTACGCACATAATCCTGCCCCACCTCATCCAGCACAAAGCTGCGGAACAGGCGCAAGGTCGGCGCCAGCGACACCGCCAGCCCGATCAGGATCGGCAGCACCGCATAGCGCCAGCCGCCCCAGCCCTGCACCGGAAACCAGCCCAGCCGATACGCCAGTCCGTACTGGCACACGATGATGTAGACCAGGATGCTGATCGACATCCCCACCGTACAGGCCAGCATCAGCGCGCGGTCGGTCAGCGAACCGCGCACAAAGGCGACCGCCAGTGCCAGCGCGATGCCGATGCCGGTTTCCAGCACCGTCAGCGGCGCCAGCACCGCCAGCGACGGCCCCAGCCGGGTGACGATCAGCTCGGCAACCGGCTCACCGGTGGCCCAGCTCAGACCGAAATCAAAACTGGCGATCTGCTTGATGAAAATCCACAACTGCACGTAATACGGCTGATCCACACCCAGCTGGCGACGGATATTGGCGATGCTGTCCGCATCCGCCATTTTGCCTGCCAGCAAATAAGCCGGATCGCCGCCGACCCAGTTAAACAGCACGAACAGCAGCAGCACCACGCCCAGCATGGTCGGCAACATTTGCCATAGGCGGCGAATTATGTAAGCAAACATGCAATCTCCGGTGAGGTTGCAAGGCTACATGATTTTACCTGTGTGGGGCTAATGCAACGAAATGTAACAACATGAACGTGGATTAACAGAAATTTACATTCACCAAACGAGTGCACGCGCCTTGCGGCACACAATATTTTTACTCACTTTTAAATCACAACCCTGTCTTTCTTTCGACGCGCTAACGCGGCTCACCAAATTAGAGCGCGTCCTTCCCGCATTTGAGGCGCGCTGATCCCGCCTCGACTGACGGCGACCTTTCATGCTCGTAAGGGTTTCCACATTGACAGTAATTTGTCCCAAATGTTCATATGAATTAACGAAAGGGATGGACACGTCCTCATTCGGATAAAAAAAATTACACACATACACCCGTTGTTTATCGTTTTAATTGGGAGCTACATCAATGATGGTTGAAACCGTATTATCGCGGTCGGTCCGCCTCATCTGCGCCAGTGGTCTGGCGCTCGGCATGCACACCGCCCTGGCCCAAAGCACGGACGACGCACCGATCCAGCGCGTGGAAATCACCGGTTCGAGCATTAAACGCATCAGCGCCGAAGGCGCACTGCCGGTGCAAACCCTGTCGAAATTGCAGATCGAACAGAGCGGCGCCACCAACGTGGCCGACCTGATCGCCACGCTGCCATCGATGCAAGGCTTCACCACCTCGTCGATGTCGGTCAACGGCGGTGGCGGCGGTCTGCAAACGGCCTCGATCCACGCCATCGGCGAAGGCTACACGCTGGTGCTGTTGAACGGCCGCCGCCTGGCGCCGTCCACCTCCGGTTCCACCGTCAACCTGGCCAGCATCCCGCTGGCGGCCGTCGAACGCGTCGAAATCCTGACCGACGGCGCCAACACCCTGTACGGTTCCGACGCGATTGCCGGCGTGGTCAACTTCATCCTGAAGAAAAACCAGACCGACGCCATCATCGAAGCGTCCTACAACCAGCCGCGCAGCACCGGCGGCACCACCTCGACCGCCTCGATTTCCAAGGGCTGGGGCGACCTCGACAAAGACGGTTTCAACATCCTGCTGTCGGCTTCCCACGATGAAAGCACCGCCTCCTACGCCAAAGACCAGCCGTTCTCGCAAAGCGGCGTGATTCCGTTCTACGCCAACGGCAAGGCTTACAACCTTTACCAGCTGAGCTCGAACTCGATCCCCGGCACCGCCACCGTCAAATACACCAAGGCCGACGGCACCGCCAGCAGCGTGGCGTTCAGCCCTAACCTGCTGGCCACCGGCGCCTGTAACGGCGCGAACCTGTTCAAGGTCGGCAACCGCTGCCTGTACGACTACGCCGCCACCGTGGAAAACACGCCGGGCCTGAAGCGCGACAGCGGCTTCGCCTCGCTCAACATCAAGGTCAACGACAACACCAACTTCTTCGCCGAAGGCCTGATCTCGTCGTTCAGCAACACCGCGCAATACGCCGCCCCGGCGCAACCATTGGGCCTGCCATTGAGCAGCCCGCTGTACGCCAAGTACATCACGCCCTACCTGACCAAGCTGGGCGTGCCAGCCGGCGCCACCGTCAACAGCGTGACCATGAACCTGCGCCTGGTCGACGCCGGCGGCCGCGCCGACGAATACAAGACCGTCGCCAAGCACGCCGCCTTCGGCTTCGACGGCAGCTACAAGGGCTACGACTGGCGCGCCGCCTACACCCACTCGGAGAACAAGCAGACCGATACCGCCGCCGGCGGCTACATGTCGCTGAACATGTTCGACGCGCTGGTCGCGTCCGGCAAGTTCGACCCGTTCGCGCCATCGGGCAGCTCGCAGGCGGTGCTGGCCCCGGCCGTGCTGCATAACGAGTTCAACGTCACCAAGTCGAAGATCGATATGCTGCAGGCCAGCGCCTCGACCGAAGTGTTCAAGATGCCGGCCGGCGTCGCCCAGCTGGCGCTTGGCGCCGACTTCACCCAGCAGAAATATTCGGAAGCGCCGGATGCGTTCTCGCAGGGCCAGAACAAGCAGCAGCCCGACTTCACCGACGCCATCGTCGGCGGCGGCGCCGGCGCCCTGCCGATCGACGCCAAGCGCAACAACTGGGGTACCTACGGCGAGCTGCTGCTGCCGGTGCTGAAGAATATGGACCTGACGGTGTCCGGCCGTTACGATGACTTCAGCGCCGTCACCAATAACCAGAACTTCGACACCGACGGCAACCTGATTGCGCCGGGCAAGCAAGGTGAATCGGCCAGCAAGGCCACCTACAAAGTGGCGCTGCGCTGGAATCCGGTGGAATCGGTGCTGATCCGCGGTTCGTACGGCACCGGCTTCAAGGCGCCTACCATGACCAACATCGTCAAGCCGCTGGTCAACGGTGGTTCCTCGGCGTTCCACGCCTGCCCGATCACTTCGGCCAGCGACCCGCGCTTCAAGCTGTGCAACCCTGGCTCGTCGGAATACGGCCTGCTGTCCGGCGGCAACGCCGCCACCGGCGCCGGCGCGCTACGTCCGGAACAGTCGAAACAGGCCACGCTCGGCATCCGTATCGAACCGGTTAATAACCTGTCGATCGGCTTCGACTGGTGGGACGTGAAGCTGCGCGACCAGATCCAGACCCTGTCGGAAGACCTGGTGTTCAACAACCCTGCCGTGTACGACAGCCTGCTGCGCACCTACTTCGATCCGATCCAGAAGCAGAACGTGCTGGTCGCCGCACTGACGCCGTTTAACCTGGCCAGCTCGCACTACCAGGGCATCGACTGGGATCACAGCTACAAGGTCAAGACCGCGCTCGGCAAGGCCGCACTGCAGTGGACCGGCACCTTCATGACGAAAGCCGAGCAGACCACGCCCGGCACCGGCCTGGAGAAAAACATCGGCCGCTTCAACTCCTACTCGGAAGTGACCTTCCGCTGGATTTCCAAGCTGACCGCGTCGCTGAACACCGGCCGCTTCACCCATGCACTGACCGCCAACTACCACTCCGGCTACACCGACCAGGTGTACAACGAGGATGACTCGGTGGTGCGCGAAGTGCTGGCCGACGGTTCGCTGGGCAACTACGTGCCGATCACGCGCCAGGTGTCGTCGTACACCACCTTCGACTGGCAGACCAAGGCGCAACTGGGCAAGAATTTCACCCTGACCGGCGGCATCAAGAACCTGGCCGACATCGCCCCGCCATTTACCATTCGTAACGCCGGCGGCGGCAACCAGTCAGGCTACGACGGCCGTTATGCCGATCCGCTGGGTCGTCAGTTCTACCTGAATGGTTCCTACAAGTTCTAAACAAACGCAATAACAATACCTTTGGCCGGCGCACGCCGGCCTTTTTTATTATTCACACTGCGCATATCTCATATGCTCAGAGATATCCACTTTCGCTATGAAACGTATCAGAACATAGAATTATATTTATATCTGAGCTTCCTGTAATCTACACCCATCGACATTCACTGCAGTACACAGGAGAGCTTCCATGACCACCGCTACCGCCACCTACGCCGCCAAACCAGCCAAGCCAGCAACGACCCCATCGTGGAAACGCATCATCCGCCGCGCCTTCGAAACGCTGGGTAAGCACTACTCGCACGGCCCGTACATGCTGTAAAGCAGCCGCTGCAAAAAACATCAAGGGCCACACGGCCCTTTTTTTTCGTCGTTGTTTTTTACAAACAGATAATCTTTACATATTTGACACCCCACCGCAGGCAGTTAATTATCAGGCAATGGCTTCCTTACCGGCGGTCATAACCAGCCACCAACTTTCCATCAGGAAGTTGATTTGATAATAAGACGATTACGCTTTGGGAGTAGAGCAATGACGAAAGAGACTGTACTGTCCCGTTCCATGCGCCATATCTATGCGGGCGGCATGCTGGGCCTGGGACTGATCGCGCCGATGGCGCACGCACAAACCGACGCGCCGATGCAGCGGGTGGAAATCACCGGTTCGTCGATCAAGCGGCTGGCGGCCGAAACCGCCAATCCGCTAACCGTCATCAGGGCCGACGACTTCATCAAGCAGGGCCTGACCACGGCGCAGGAAGTACTGGACCGGATTCCGTCCAACAGCTCCAGCTTCGGCTCCAGCAACGTGGTGGGCGGCAACAGCTCCGGCCTGCCGACCGGCGGCCAGGCCAGCGCCGACTTGCGCGGCCTCGGCGGCGACAAGACGCTGGTGCTGCTGAACGGCCGCCGCATCGCCAATCACCCGTACGACGGCGCCAGTGTCGACCTCAACATCATCCCGGTGTCGGCGCTGGAGCGGGTCGAAGTGCTGCGCGACGGCGCCTCGGCCATCTACGGCACCGACGCCATCGGCGGCGTGATCAACTTCATCACCAAGCGCTCGGTGCAGACCACCACCATCACCGCCGAAGCCATCCTGCCACGCAAGGACGGCGCCGACGAGAAACGCGTCAACCTGTCGAGCGGCTTCGGCAACCTCGACACCGACGGCTACAACGTCTTCGGCGTGTTCGATTATCACAAGCTGGACATCCTGACCTCGCAGCAGCGCGACTTCTCCAAGACCGGCGTGATTCCCGACCGCGGCCTGAGCCTGACCTCCGGCACCACTTTCCCCGGCAACTACTTCGACCCGACCTCGGGCGCCACCGGCAATCCGTACTTTGCCGCCGGCTGCGACGCCCCGCTGTCGCTGCCGATCTCCAGCAACGGCACCTGCCGCCAGGATTACACGCGCCAGATCGACGACCTGCCGGAACAGAAGCAGACCTCATTCTTCGGCAAGGCCACCTTCAAGCTGAACGGCGACCACCTCGCGTCGATCGAATACCTGCACTCGGAAAACGACGTGGTGTCGCACACCGCGCCGCCGCCGCAAACCGGCCTGCTGCTGCCGATCACCAGCAAATACTATCCGGGCAATTCCGGCGGCGTGCCGGCGGTGGCCGGCCTGTCGGGCGACCCGCTGTCGGTCAACTGGCGACCGACCGAAGCCGGCCAGCGTGAGATCAACTCCAAGGGCGCGGCCGACCGCCTGGTGTTCAGCGCCGAAGGTCTGTTCAAGAGCTGGGACTACAAGGCCGGCTTCACGCTGTCGGAAAGCCGATCGGCGGAATACTTCACCAACGGCTACGTCAACGACGCCAAATTCGCCGCCGGCGTGGCCAACGGCATCCTCAATCCGTTCGGCAAGCAGGACGCCACCGGCGCCACCTACCTGGCGAGCACCGCGCTGCGCGGCCAGGTGCAGAACGGCAAGAGCCGCAACACCGGCATCGACGCCAAGGCCAGCCGCGACCTGATGGACCTGGCCGGCGGCAAGCTGGCGGTCGCCATCGGCGGCGAGCTGCGCCGCGAAGAAGCCGACTTCTTCGTCAATCGCGACATCGCCGGCCAGGCGTCGTCGTCCGGCCTGTCGGGTTCGCAATCGACCGACGGCGCCCGCACCATCAAGGCGATCTTCGGCGAGATCAACATGCCGCTGCTGCAGGACCTGGAAGTTAACCTGGCCGCCCGCTACGATGACTACAGCGACGTCGGCAGCACCACCAATCCGAAACTGGGCCTGCGTTACCAGCCGACCAAGGAAGTGCTGCTGCGCGGTTCGGCCTCGACCGGCTTCCGCGCGCCGACGCTGTTCGAGAAGAACGCGCCGCAGTCGAAGAACGATACCAACAACTCGTACAACGACCCGATCCTGTGCCCGGGCGGCGTGCTGTCGTCCAACCCGATCGCCAACCCGCTGCGCGACTGCGACCTGCAACAGTTCAAGCTGCAAGGCGGCAACCAGAACCTGAGCCCGGAAAAATCCAAGACCTTCTCGGTCGGCGTGGTGCTGGAGCCGGTGCCGCAAGCCACGGTGGCGATCGACTACTGGAACATCCGCCTGAAGGACAAGATCAACGCGCTGCCGGAAGAAGCCATCTATGGCGACTACGCGAAATACCAGGCGCGCTTCCTGCGCAATCCGGATGGTTCGCCGTATGCGATTCTGGACTTGAAGGAAAACCTGGGCAAGGTCAACACCGACGGTGTCGACGTCAGCGTCACGCTGCGTTCGGGTGCGACCCAGGCCGGCAATTTCACGCTGACGCTGGACGGCACTTATGTGCACAAGTATGAGTACCAGGACGAACGCGACGGTCCGTTCA
This sequence comes from Duganella dendranthematis, assembly GCF_012849375.1. Lineage (NCBI taxonomy): Bacteria > Pseudomonadati > Pseudomonadota > Betaproteobacteria > Burkholderiales > Oxalobacteraceae > Duganella > Duganella dendranthematis. The sequence continues at coordinate 3,875,710 of NZ_CP051684.1, read as the reverse complement.
TCCAGAACGTCGGCCGGTATGCGGCCAACAATCCGGTATTCCGCTGGAAGCACAACCTGGCGCTGAACTGGCGTCTGGCTGACTGGAACGCGACGCTGGCGCAGTCCTTCAAATCCGGCTATACCGACCAGAACCTGGACATCGAGGACCAGTACCTGAACAAGGTGCCGTCGTATGCGCTATGGAATCTGAGCGGCAGCTACACCGGCTTCAAGGGCTTCATCCTGACCGCCGGCGTCAAGAACCTGCTGGACAAGGAGCCGCCGTTCTCCAACCAGGGCACCTTGTTCCAGAAGGGCTACGATCCGCGCTACACCGATCCGGTCGGCCGCGCGTTATACCTGCGCGGAACCTATAGCTTCTAGGACCAGGCAGCTTACTTGGCGGCCGCTTCGGCGGCTTGCGTCGCCAGACGGCGCTGACGCACGGCGGCCGCCAAGCCCTGCAGCACCTGCACGCTGCTGTCCCAGTCGATGCAGCCGTCGGTAATCGACTGACCGTACGTCAGCTCCTTGCCCGGCACCAGATCCTGCCGCCCCGCCACCAGGTGCGACTCCACCATCACGCCGACAATCCGCGTATCGCCCGCCGCCACCTGACCGCCGATATCGGCGCACACCGGCACCTGGTTCTCCGGCTTTTTAGAGCTATTCGCGTGCGACGCATCGATCATCAGACGCGGCGCCAGGCCCTGTCCGGCAATCGCCTTGCACGCCTCGTCCACACTGGCCGCATCGTAGTTCGGCGCCTTGCCGCCGCGCAGGATGATGTGGCAATCCTCATTGCCATTGGTCGACACAATCGCCGAATGGCCGCCTTTGGTCACCGACAGGAAATGGTGCGGCTGCGAGGCCGCCTTGATCGCATCCACTGCAATCCGCACATTGCCATCGGTGCCGTTCTTGAAGCCGACCGGGCACGACAGGCCAGACGCCAGCTCGCGGTGCACCTGCGACTCGGTGGTGCGGGCGCCGATCGCCCCCCACGAAATCAGGTCGGCGATGTACTGCGGCGAAATCACATCCAGGAACTCGGTGCCGGCCGGCAGGCCCAGTTCATTGATGTCGCGCAGCAGCTCGCGCGCCATGCGCAGGCCGTCGTTGATGCGGAAGCTGTTGTCCATGTACGGATCGTTGATCAGGCCCTTCCAGCCGACCGTGGTGCGCGGCTTTTCGAAGTACACGCGCATGACGATTTCCAGGTCGCCGGCCAGCTGCTGGCGCAGCGGCGCCAGCAGGCGCGCGTATTCCATCGCCGCCTTCGGATCGTGGATCGAGCACGGGCCGATCACCACCAGCAAGCGGTCGTCCTGGCCGTGCAGGATGCGGTGCAGCGCCACGCGGGCGTTGGCGGCAGTCTGCTCCGCTGCTTCCGTGCACGCAAACTCGCGGATCAGGTGGGACGGTGGCGTCAATTCCTTCATCTCGCGGATGCGTAAATCATCGGTACGGGGCATTGCTGTTCTCCAAGTGATCTAAAAACATGGGTAAAAAAAAACCGCCTCGGGAGGAGGCGGTTTTTTGAGGATTCTGCTGGGACTCGTCTTGCTTCTACGTGCACCGGCCGCTATCCACCGCCTGAAGGGTTGGAAAGCTAAAGTAAAACCAGCCGGTAAAGAAGAAGTGGGTCATGTCGGTCCGTAAAGTGTTCAACGACTATAACAACAACTTGCGCCGTTTGGCAAGCGCTTTATCGCGCACATCTGATGCAGATCAGGTTTCACCTAATTGAACACCGCAAAACTGAAAGGCTGCGCATGCATCCGCAATGCGGCTACTTCCCCGGAGAAACATGATGACCAAACGACTTTACACGCAGCTCGCCATGGCGTTGTTGGCGGCCAACGCCGCCGCCCAGACTACGGAACCGGAACCCACCATACAACGGGTGGAAATCACCGGCAGCTTGATCCGCCGCATCGCCAGCGAGACAGCACTGCCGCTGACCTCGATCCGCGCCGAAGACTTCGCGCGCCAAGGCATGACCACCGCCCAGCAGGTGCTCAACAGTATTCCGATGAACCAGACTTCGCTGTCCAGCGCGCAGTCGATCGGCTCCGGCACCGGCGGCCAGTCGCAGGCCGATTTGCGCGGCCTCGGCGGCGAGCGCACGCTGGTGCTGCTGAACGGCCGCCGCATCGCCGCCCACCCGATCATCGGCGACAGCGTCGACCTCAACGTAATTCCGCTGTCGGCGCTGGACCGGGTCGAAGTGCTGCGCGACGGCGCCTCGGCGGTGTACGGCAGCGACGCCATCGGCGGCGTCATCAACTTCATCACCAAGCGCCAGGTCAAGGGCGGCGAAGTGACGGTGGAAGCCTACCAGCCGCAGGAGGAAGGCGGCGGCAGCGAGCGCCGCCTCAACCTCAGCGGCGGCTTCGGCGACCTCGCCACCGACCGCTTCAACGTCTTCGGCGTGCTGGACGTGCACCGGCAACTGGCGCTGCCGGCCACCGCGCGGCCGTTCTCGGCCACCGGCGTGATCCCCAGCCGCGGCGTCAGCCAGACCAGCGGCACGCCCTTCCCCGCCAACTTCTTTTCCGACAACGGCATCAGCGGCAATCCCGGCTTCGCCAGCGGCTGCCTGCCGCCTTCGTCGATCCCCAACACCACCGGCTCACCGACCTGCCGCTACGACTACACGCGCGAAGTCGACGACATTCCCTACACCAAGCAGGAATCGTATCTGGGCCGGCTGTCGTACAAGCCGAGCGACGACCACACGCTGGCGCTGGAAGCGTTGCACGCGCGCAGCACCAACACCGCGCGGGTGGCGCCGCCGCCCTTGGCCGGCATCGGCCTGATCATGCACGGCGACAGTCCCTACTATCCGGGTGGCAGCGCCGGCGTGCCGGCCGTGGCCGGCCTGACCGGCGAAGACCTGGACATCAGCTGGCGGCCGCTGGTCACCGGCCGCCGCGCCGACTACTCCACCAGCACCGCCGACCGCCTGGTGCTGAGCGCCGAAGGCACGCTGCAAGGCTGGGACTATAGCGCCGGCCTGAGCCATTCGATCAGCCAGGCCGCCAGCGCCTTCGCCGGCGGCTACGTGATCGATCAGCGTATGATCGACGGCGTCGGCAGCGGGCTGCTCAATCCCTTCGGCGAGCAGAGCGCGGCCGGCCTGGCTTACCTTAACGACTCGCTGCTGATCGGCGAATACCTGCGCGCGCGCATGCGCTCGACCGCGCTCGACGCCCGCGCCAGCCGCGACCTGACGCAGCTGCAAGGCGGCGCACTCGGCTTCGCGCTGGGGGCCGAGGCGCGCAAGGAACGCGCGCTGTATTCCGTCAACCGCGCGCTGGCGTCGCAGGCTTCCAGCTCGGGCTTTGCCGACGCCCAGGACCAGTCGGGCGACCGCCGCATCTACGCACTGTTCGCCGAACTCAACGCCCCTGTCGTCAAGAACCTGGAACTCAACGCCGCCGCCCGTTTCGACCACTACAGCGACGTCGGCCGCAGCTTCACGCCGAAAATCAGCGCGCGCTACCAGCCGGTCACGCCGCTGCTGTTGCGGGCTTCGTGGAACCGCGGCTTCCGCGCGCCGACGCTGTTCGACCTGCACGGCCCGCAGACGGTGACCAACACCTCCGATCCGTGGAATGATCCGGTGCTGTGCCCGGGCGGCGTACCGGTGGCCGGCGCCAATCCCAACCTGTCGTGCGACCAGCAGCAGAACAAGCGCCAGGGCGGTAATCCGGACGTCAAGCCGGAGCGCTCCAAGACCTACAGCGCCGGGGTGGTGTTTGAGCCGGTGCGCGCGCTGACGCTGTCGCTCGACTACTGGAACATCCGCCTGCGCGACCAGATCAGCGCGCTGGCCGAGCAGACCGTGTTCAACGACTACGCCAAGTACCAGAGCCTGTTCCACTACAACGCCGCCGGCACCCGCCTCGACGATGTCTCGCTGATCACCAACAACCTGGGCGAAGTCAAGACCAGCGGCGTCGACGCCAGCGCGCTGTGGCGCATGCCGCAAGGGCCGTACGGCGCCGTCTCCTTGCAGGTCGACGGCACCTGGGTGCGCAACTACGATTACCAGAACGAGCGCGGCGGCGTGTTCACCGAGAATGTCGGCCGCTACGCCGACGCCACGCCGGTCTTCCGCTGGCGCCACAACGCCACCATCAGCTGGAACAAAGGGCCGTGGGGCGCCTCGCTGACCAACCGCTATATGTCCGGCTATACCGATCAGAACGGCGTCGATCCAGAGTTCTTCAACCAGGTCAAAGCGTATTCGGTGTGGTCGCTGTCGGGCAATTACACCGGCATCAAGCACGTCGATGTGACGGTGGGCGTGCGCAACCTGTTTGATGAAGACCCGCCGTTCACCAACCAGAGCACCACCTTCCAGCAGGGCTACGATCCGCGCTATACCGATCCGCTCGGCCGGACGTGGTATGCACGCATCACCTACAAGTTCTGACATAAATTTACACTGCGCACACTCAGGTAAATTTCCTTGGAACTGTAAGCAGTTGTAATGCGGGCGGGACGGCGGCGGCGCGCGCCTTCCCGCCCGTTCGGCCGCGCCGCCGGTGCAACGCCGGCTTTACATCTGTAACGTTTTGCACGGCGCGGTCTTGTTCAAGCGTCATTGTTCGCCTCCTGTCCCAATGGTCTGATGGCCTTTGCTCAAAAAGCAAACACCCATTCCCATATCCATGCAGGAGTTAAAACAATGATGATTGAAAGAGCGATGTCCCGTACCTTGCGTGCGCTGTTTGCCGGTGGCCTGTTGGTCGGCATGCACGCAGCACAAGCGCAAACCGATGAGGCACCGATCCAGCGCGTGGAAGTGACCGGTTCCAGCATCAAGCGCCTGGCCACTGAAACGGCGCTGCCGATCACCACCATCAAAGCCTCCGACTTCGAAAAGCAAGGCCTGACCACCGCCGCCGAAGTGATGAACACGCTGTCGATGAACCAGAGCGTCACCGGCAGCAGCCAGTCGGTCGGCTCCGGCACCGGCGGCATCGCCACCGCCGACCTGCGCGGCCTGGGCAGCAACAAGACACTGGTGCTGCTGAACGGCCGCCGCCTGGCCAGCCACCCGTTCAACGGCTCGTCGGTTGACCTCAACATCATTCCACTGTCGGCGCTGGAACGCGTCGAAGTGCTGCGCGACGGCGCCTCGGCCATCTACGGCACTGACGCCATCGGCGGCGTAATCAACTTCATCACCAAGCGTTCGGTGACCGGCGCCACTGTCAGCGTCGAGCGTTACCAGCCGCAAGCCAGCGGCGCCGGCGCCGAGTCGCGCCTCAACCTGTCAGGCGGCTACGGCGACCTCGACAAGGACGGCTGGAATGTGTTCGGCGTGATCGACCTGCACAAGCAGACCGCGCTGCAGGCCGCCGACCGCGACTTCTCCAGCACCAGCGTGCGTCCCGACAAGGGCATCAACAACAGCAGCGGCACTTCGCAGCCGGGCAACTTCTATTCGGACAACGGCATCACCGGCAACCCTTACTACGCCAGCGGTTGCGTCGGCAAAGGGCTGATCAAGAACGCCAACGGCACCTGCCGTACCGACACCATCGCCTACATCCAGGACATTCCGAAGACGCAGCAGGAGTCCTTCCTGGGCAAGGCCACCTTCAAGCTGAGCGAAGACAATGTCGCCACGATTGAATACCTGCACAGCCGCTCGACCAACCAGAGCAGCATCGCGCCGTCGCCGCTGACGGGCATCACCATGACCTCGGCCAGCCCCTACTATCCAGGCGGCAGCGCCGGCGTGCCGGCCGTGGCCGGCCTGACCGGCGAGGACCTGACCATCAACTGGCGCACGGTCGCCGCCGGCAACCGCATGGGCTACGACACCTCGATCTCTGACCGCCTGGTGGTGGCATCGGAAGGCCTGGTGGGCGGCTGGGATTACAACGTTGGCCTGACCTACGGCATCAGCAAGGCCGCCAGCGCCTTCATCGGCGGCTACACCAATGACTCGCTGATGAAAGCGGGCGTACTGAGCGGCATCCTGAATCCGTTCGGCGAACAGTCGGCCGCCGGCACCGCCTACATCGACGCGGCCCAGCTGCGCGGCGAATACCTTGCCGCCAAGATGACCAGCGTCGGCGTCGACGCCAAAGTCAGCCGCGAGATCTACCAGCTGCCGGCAGGCGGCGTCGGTTTCGCGATCGGCTCGGAATTCCGCCACGACAAGGCCACCTACGACGTCAACACTGCGCTGGCGTCGCAGGCGTCGAGTTCCGGCTACGCCGACGCGCAAGACCAGGCCGGCCAGCGCAACATCGCCGCGCTGTACTCGGAGATCAGCGTGCCGCTGACCAAGACGCTGGAACTGTCGGGCGCCGCCCGTTACGACCATTACAACGACGTCGGCGGCAGCTTCAATCCGAAGATCGGCCTGCGCTGGGAAGCCAGCAAGCAGGTGCTGTTCCGCACCTCGTACAACACCGGCTTCCGCGCGCCGACGCTGTACGACCTGCATGGCCCGGCCACCTCGACCTTCACCAGCAATGCGTACGACGATCCGAAACTGTGCCCGAACGGCGTGGCCGGCGATGGCGTCAATCCGAACATCGCCTGTAACCAGCAGCAGTACATCCGCAGCGGCGGCAATCCCAACCTGAAGCCGGAGAAATCCAAGACCTTCGCGCTGGGCGTGGTGTTCGAGCCGGTCAGCGCGGTCAGCGTGTCGTTCGATTACTTCAACATCAAGATCAAGGATTCGATCGGCACCGTGTCGGAGTCGACCATCTTCGACAACTACGACAAGTACAAGAACTACTTCGTCTACTCGGCCGACGGCAAGACGCTGCAGTACGTCAACGCCGTGCTGGACAACCTGGGTGAAGTGAAGACCTCCGGCATCGACACCAGCCTGCGCTGGAAACTGCCGCGCACCTCGGTGGGCGACTTCGGCTTCCAGTTCGACGGCACCTGGGTACACAGCTACAAGTACCAGAACGAAACCGGTGGCGAGTTCGTGGAAAACGTCGGCGTGTATGGCGACAATGCGCCGGTGTTCCGCTGGAAGCACAACGCCACCATCAGCTGGAAGAAAGGTCCGTGGAGCGCCAGCTTCTCCAACAAGTACCTGAGCGGCTACGTGGATGAGAACGATGTGGCGGATGCCTACTACCACAAGGTGCGGGCGTACTCGACCTACTCGCTGTCGAGCAGCTACACGGGCTTCAAGAATACCGACCTGACGGTGGGTATCAAGAACCTGTTTGACAGCGCGCCGCCGTACACCAACCAGGGCACGACGTTCCAGAGCGGTTACGATCCACGCTTCACGGACCCGCTGGGCCGCACCTTCTACGTGAAGGCCAGCTACAAGTTCTAAGGAACTAAGGATGTTAAAAAGCCCGGCATGCCGGGCTTTTTTGTTTTAGGCAGTACCGCCGACGGTCACGCCGTCGATCCGCAGGGTTGGCTGGCCGACGCCCACCGGCACGCTCTGGCCTTCCTTGCCGCATACACCCACGCCCGGGTCCAGCTTCATGTCGTTGCCGATCATCGATACGCGGTTCAGCACTTCCGGACCATTGCCGATCAGGGTCGCGCCTTTGACCGGATAGGTGATCTTGCCGTTCTCAATCATGTACGCTTCGCTGGCCGAGAACACGAACTTGCCGTTGGTGATATCGACCTGGCCGCCGCCGAAATTGACCGCATACAGGCCGTTCTTCACCGACGCCAGGATTTCGCCCGGATCCTTGTCGCCACCCAGCATGTAGGTGTTGGTCATGCGCGGCATCGGCAGGTGCGCGAACGATTCGCGGCGGGCGTTGCCGGTCACCGGCATCTTCATCAGGCGCGCGTTCATGGTGTCCTGGATATAGCCCTTCAGGATGCCGTCTTCGATCAGCGTGGTGCACTGGGTCGGATTGCCTTCGTCGTCGATATTCAGCGAACCACGGCGATCCGCCAGCGTGCCATCATCGACCACGGTGACGCCCTTGGCCGCCACCCGTTCGCCGATACGGCCGGAGAAAGTCGACGAACCCTTGCGGTTGAAGTCGCCTTCGAGGCCGTGGCCGATCGCTTCGTGCAGCAGGATGCCCGGCCAGCCAGGGCCCAGCACCACGGTCATCGGACCGGCCGGCGCCGGACGCGCGTCCAGGTTCACCAGCGCCGATTTGACGGCCTCGGTCGCATACTCTTCCAGCAGCGTATCGCTGAAGTAACCATAGTCGTAGCGACCGCCGCCGCCGGACGAACCCATTTCCCGACGGCCGTTCTGCTCGACGATCACGGTCAGCGACACGCGCACCAGCGGACGGATATCGGCCGCCAGCACGCCATCGCTGCGCACTACCAGCACCACATCGTATTCGCCGGCCAGACTGGCCATCACCTGCACCACGCGTGGATCCTTGGCGCGCGCCATCTTCTCGATGCGCTCCAGCAGCTGCACCTTGGCGGTGGCGTCCAGCGACACCAGCGGATCATGCGGCAGATACAGCGAACGGCCGCCGACCTGGTTCATCGCGCCAGCCACCTTGATCTTGCCAGCGCCAGCACGGGCGATGGTGCGGGTGGCGGAGGCGGCATCCATCAGCGCCGCTTCGGAAATCTCGTCCGAATACGAAAACGCGGTCTTGTCGCCCGACACCGCGCGCACGCCGACGCCCTGGTCGATCGAGAAACTGCCGGTCTTGACGATGCCCTCTTCCAGGCTCCAGCCTTCGTTTTTGGTAAATTGGAAATACAAGTCGGCGTAGTCGACTTTGTGGGTGAACATGCTGCCCAAGGTCTTGAGCAGCTTGCCTTCGTCCAGCCCGAACGGCGTCAGCAGGATATCGCGCGCTACGGCCAGGGTGGACAGGTTCGGTTCAAATGGCTTCATGGTGATGCTTTCTGTTAGGTGTTACCGGCATTGTAGTGGATATCACATGGTCCGGTGTTTGAGCGCCGGCAGGCTGTCGCGCACGCCTTGCATGTATTCGGGGTCGATCACGCCCTGCACCACGCCCTCGCCCTCGGCCAGCACCGACTTGACCGTGCCCCATGGGTCGATCAGCATGCTGTGGCCCCAGGTGCGGCGGCCGTTCGGATGGATGCCGCCCTGCGCCGCCGCCAGCACGTAGCACTGGTTCTCGATGGCGCGCGCGCGCAGCAGGATTTCCCAGTGCGCCATGCCGGTGGTGTAGGTGAAGGCGGCCGGCAGCACGATCAGCGACACCGGCCCCATGGCGCGGAACAGCTCCGGGAAGCGCAAGTCATAGCACACCGACATGCCGACCTTGCCGAACGGCGCCTCGAACACACCGATATTCGTGCCTGGCACAATGGTCTTCGATTCGTTGTACGACTCGGTACCCTTGGTAAAGCCGAACAGGTGGATCTTGTCGTAGCGGCTGACGTGCTCGCCTTGCGGGTTGTACACCAGCGTGGTGTTGATGACCTTTTCGGCATCGTCCGACGCCAGCGGCAAGGTGCCGCCGATCAGCCAGATGCCCAGCTCGCGCGCCAGACCGGCCATGAAGTCCTGGATCGGCCCGGTACCCAGCGGCTCGGCCACCTTGACCTTGTCGCTGTCGGCCAGGCCCATGATGGCCCAGTATTCCGGCAGCAGCACCAGCCCGGCGCCGTCGTTGGCGGCCTGGGTGACCAGGCGGCGCGCGGTGGCGATGTTTTCATCCACGGTGGGCGAGGAAATCATTTGTACGGCGGCGACGGTATGGTTCATGGCGATCCCTTTGACGGTTCCAGCTTGGTGGCGTCCAGCTTGGTGACGACCGGCGCCTTCCACGGCCCGGCAACTTCCATATGATAGGTCAGCGCCTTCATCACCGGCGCACTGAGGAATAGCTGGGCCAGGAAACTGCCGAGGCCGATCACCGGATTGACCGCCAGCGCGTACACCAGCGGCGCCGTCCCCAGATTAACCTCAGGAATCACCACCACATGCAAATTGGTGGTCTCATTGGCGATGTCGGCGCTGCCGTCCATCAATACAGTGGCGGCCACACCGTGCATTTTCAAGTTGTCGGTCTTGAGGATGCCGTGATTCAGGGAGGCATTGGCGGTAATGCCGTCAAACGCCAGCCCTTCCGAGAACACATCGTGGAAGTCCAGCTTGAGCAGACGCGGCAAGGCTTGCAGGCTCAGCACGCCCAGCAGCTTGGCCGCGCCCGGGTCCTGCTTGAGGAACTGGCCCTTTTCCACATTCAGCGTGATCTGGCCGGACAGGCTCGGCAGGTCCAGCGAGTACGGCAAGCCCTTCCAGGCGATATCGCCTTTCAGCGAGCCCTTGCCGCCCTTCAGCGTATCGAGATAGCCAAAGCGCTCCAGCAGCTTGCCGGCATCGATGATGCCGAGATTGAAATTCAGGCTGGTGTCGTGCACGCCATCCTTGCTGACCCACTTGCCGGTGCCGTTCAGCTCGCCGTCGGCATTGATCAGCGACAGCTTGCTGACGCGCCATTCGCGCGCATTGGCCAGCTGGGCGTTGTTGGCTTGCAGTTCCAGCCGGCCCAGCGGCTTGTTGAACAGTTCAAAGCGTTCAACCACCACGTCCAGCGCCGGAATGGTGGCGGCCGCGCTCTTGTCATCCAGCAGCGCCTGCACGTCGCTCGAGGCCGACTCTGGAATCACCAGCGACGACAGCCGCGCCGTCACCTTGCCGAGGCCGGCGCCAGTGGATGGTTCGGCCCAGGTGACGTAGCCGTTGGCCTGGGTGGAATCGATGCTGGCCTGCCACATGCCTTTCCGGTGGGTGACGCCGACCACCACGTTTTCCAGCTTGCGGCCGCCAATCACCAGTTCGCTGGTGCGGGCGGCGATGGCGTCGGGCATGACATATTGGGTGAAATCGCTGGCTTCGGACGGCGCCGCCAGCGCCGCCGCCGAGCCGGCAGCGGCCGGGCCGGCGATCACGTCGCCGAAGTCCAGCCAGTTGTCGACGCTCAGCTGGTTCATGCTGATATTGAAGGCCAGGCCGCTGTCCGGCTCCGGCGCTGGCGTATTGACGCCGATGCCGCCGCGCACCAGCTTCCAGTGCTGCTTGCTTTGCTTCTGGCGCTGATAACGCGCGGCAATGCCGCTGCCGAGGTTGATGCGGATATCGTCATGCAGAAAGCCGACCGCGTCCGCCGTCAGGCCGCTGGTCAGCACGAAGCGCAGCGGCATGCTGTCGGTGGCGGTTTTGTTGGCCGGCGCCGGCAGGTCCAGCGCCAGGCCGGTCAGTGACGACTCGACCGCGACGATGACCTGGTGATCGCGCGCGGTCACCGTGCCGCTGTAGCGCGTGCCGCCGTTGAAGTGGTCGGCCAGGCGCTGCATGGCCGGCATCTGGAAGGCCTGGCGGAAGCCGTCTGCGGTCAGCAGGCCGCCGAGTCGGACGATGATCGCGCCATCCTTCTGGGTGCCGCCGGTGATCGATACCGGGCCGCCGAGGAAATTGCCGCTGATCTGGTTCAGGTTGACGCCGCGCTCGTTGAATTCAATCTTGCCCTGCGACGACTGCACCACCGGCAAATCGTTCATCAGCACGATGTCGTTGTTGGCCAGCTGCACCGTCCCCTGGACCTTGGTGTCGATCGCGTGCGCCAGCGGAATGCGCAGGCTCAGCGTCAGCTTGGCGTTGCCGCTGGCTTGCGTCTCGTCGGTGAAATGCGAGATCCAGTCCAATACCGGGCTGATGGTCAGGTAGCGCAGGAACTCCTGCATCGGCGCGGCGGCGTTGCCGTCGATCTCCAGCATGGAATCGTGCACGCTCAAGTCCGGAATCACGGCCTTGACATTGCTCAGCGCAGCGCCAGCGGTGGTGGCGGTGTCGCCGCGGATTTCCATGCGCGCGCCTTCGAACAGGAAGCTGCCTTTGATGTGTTCGGCTTGCGGCCACAGCGGCAATGGCTGGCCATCCTTACCCAGTTCCTTGCCGTCGTGCAGATAGTAGCCCGGCTCGTAATTCAGCTTGGCGTCGGTCAGCTTGCCGGCCACACGGAATTCGCCGCGCGCCTTGTCGTCCTTGAACGGGAAATGCGTCAGGTCGCCACGCAGGCGGATCGTGACATCGCTGGCGACGCCGCCTTCCAGCGCGCCGGTCAGCCAGTGAGTCAGGTCGTGCGGCGTCTGCATCGGCAGATAGCGACCGATGCGGTTGATCTGGAAGCCGGTCAGCGTGCCGCTCAGGTCGGCCTTGCCCGGTCCCTTGCCGGCCAGCGAAATGGTGTGCGTGCCCTGCAAGGTGCCGCGCATGCCTTCCTGCTCGAAGTCCATCGAATCGATCTGGAACAGCAGCTGGTTGTCGTCCTCAAACGACCAGCGCGCCTTCAGGTTCAGGTGATCGAACGGCATCGACGCCTCGGCGAAATAGTCCGGCATCTGCAGCACAAGTTGCTGCGAGGTCAGGCTGAAACTGCCGCCGCGCTCGGTGGCGTCGATCGAGCCGCTGAGGTTGTCGAAACCGGGAATCGCCGGCATGCCGGTAATTGCCGGCGTCTTGCCGCTCTTCGGCTGCGCCAGGCGCGGCGGCTGCGGCTTCAGCCCCAGTCCGACCACGTCACCTTTGACGCGGTAGGTCTGCAAAGCCGGAAAGGCGCCCTGCCATTCGGCGGAGAAATTCTGCAACAGGCCGCGCGGTGCAAAGCCCGCCACCATCTTGTGCTGCCGTTCGGTCAGCGGCAAGCGCTCGGCCAGGCCGGCCAGGGTTTGCAGGTCCAGCTGGCGGGCCCGTACTTCGAAGCGCTCCGGCTTGGCGCCGGCCGCGGCCACATAATTTTCCGACAGCGAGGTCGGCGCCATCACCAGCCCGTCACGTGTGGTCAGCATCAAATCGTGCAGTTCCAGGCTGTGGCCGAGCGCGCCGAAGCGCGGCGTGGTGGCGCCCTGGCGCGCCGCCGGCGGCCGGATATCCTCATGCACGGCGATGCGGCCGCTCATCTGCTGCAAGTCCAGCAACGGCAAGTCCTTGCCCAGCACGGCGGTGATGTCGCTCAGGCCGACATCGGCGGTCAGCCCGGTCAGGCGCGACTGGTCGACCCCGACCCAGGCGCGCAAGGAGCCGTGGCCCTTGCTCAGGTCAAACGGATAATCGACCCAGGTCTTCCAACCCTGTAAATCGGTATTGCGGATGTCGGCGTAAACCTCGCCCTTCCACATGGAGAAGTTGGAGATGCGGGCGCCGAATGCCGGATGGGTGAAGTCGGCCCGCAAGTCGAGCGGCTGTGCCAGCGCCGCCGGCGGCGTGGCGCGTACCGACAGCTGGTGGTGCAGCCACTCGTTACGCAGCACCAGCTGGAAGTTGTCCAGCGCCAGCGGCGGCGCATTGCGCAGGCGGTCGGTCCACTGCAGGCGGCCGTCGCGGATAACAATGTCGCGCTGCAGCAGCAGCCAGTCCAGCCCTTTGCCGTCGCTCGGCTTGTTGGGATCGATGAACATGCCGGCCACATACAGGCGGCCGTCGGTCTCGCGCACGATGGACAGGTCGGGCCGCGTCAGTTCCAGCGACCGGAAGCGCAGATTGCCCGTCACCGCCGTCCACCACGACAGCGTGGCCGACACGCTCGGCAAGCTCAACGCCGGGCGCCCCTGCGGGTCGTACAGCACCACATCGCCCAGGAACAGGTTGGGACGGAAGCCGTTCCATGAAGCATACACACGGGAAATCGTCACCTGGTTGCCGACCGCGCTGCTGGCGGCACGCTCGATATCGCCCTTGTAATGGTCGATATTCGGCAGCACCAGATAGCGCAGTGTCAGGAACAGGATGGTGAAGGCAAAATACAGCAGCAGTACCAGCTTCAGGATGAAGCCCAGCACATGATGGGTGGCCAGATTGCAGATCCGATAGGCGGTACGGAGCCGGTGCCAGCGCGCGGCCAATGGCCCTTCGCCTGTCACGGTCTCCTCTTCTGGTTTTTGCATTAATACGCTAATAAATCAGGCCATGCATCAAATAAGTACGAAACTCGCGCTAAACTCGGTTGTCAAAGCAATTCTACCTTATCCCTCTATGAGTTCATCGCCCGTATCCCCGACAGTTTCCCGTTTTTATCAACGCTGGCTGGCCGCCGCGCCCGATCGTGCTGTGAAAATAGATGAACTATCGCAATTATCGCTTGCCGACATCGATTTGGCGGATTATTTACGTAAAGAAGCAGAAAACAGTCTGCCGCTGGTGCGTTCCATGCGCCGCCTGCGCAATCTGCTGGTCTGCACTCTGATCCGGCGCGACCTGGAAGGCAAGGCCAACCTGGCGGAAGTGGTGACCACCATGACCCGCTTCGCCGATTTTGCTATCCAGCAGCACATGGTCGAGCTGCACGCCGAATTGGTGGCGGCCCATGGCGTGCCGACCGGACACGAATCCGGCCTGCCGCAGGAAATGATGGTGCTGGCCATGGGCAAGCAAGGCGGCGGCGAACTCAATGTATCGTCCGACATCGACCTGATCTTCGTCTACCCGGAAGATGGCGACACCATCGCCGCTGCGGGCCAGCGCAGCCTGTCCAACCACGAATTCTTCATCCGCCTCGGCAAGAGGTTGATCGCCGCTTTGGCGGAGATCACCGAAGATGGCTACACGTTCCGCGTTGATATGGCCTTGCGACCCAACGGCAACTCGGGTCCGCTGGCCGCCAGCCTGGGCATGGTGGAGCAATACCTGATCGTCCAGGGCCGCGAATGGGAGCGTTATGCCTGGGTCAAGGCGCGCGCTGTCACCGGCCGCGCCGAGGATATTGCCGCACTGGACGCGATTGTGCGGCCCTTCGTGTTCCGCCGCTACCTGGACTTTGGCGTGATTGACGCCATCCGCAATATGCACGCGCAGATCCGCGCCGAGGTCAACCGCCAGGAGCGGCTGCACCCGGACCGCAGCAACAACGTCAAGCTGGGCCGTGGCGGCATCCGTGAAATCGAGTTCCTGGCCCAGGTATTCCAGCTGATCCGCGGCGGCCGCGACGCCGCCCTGCGCGACCGCTCGACCCGCACCACGTTGCGCATCATCGCCGAGAAAGGCTTGCTGAGTCACGCCATCGTCTATCAACTGCTGGCTTCCTACACCTTCCTGCGCAATCTGGAACACCGCCTGCAATACCTGGACGACGCCCAGACCCACACGCTGCCCGCCAACGACGCCGACCGCCAGACCGTGGCCGAAATGATGGGTTTGCCGGATGTCGCCACCCTGCTGACCCAGCTGGAAGCCCACCGCCAGTTCGTCGCCGGCCAGTTCGACGAAATGTTCTCGGACAAGACCGAAAGCAGCGACAATGATATCGACCTGCAATCGAGCAACGAATGCGCCGATCCCGACAACCGCGAAGCCATGGTGGCTCGCTTCACCGCACTCGGCTTCGAGGCGCCGGAAGACGCCACCAAGCGCCTGCTCGCCACCTGGCAGGCGCCGCGCCTGCAATCGCTGCCGGAAGCCAGCCGCAACCGCCTGCAAGGACTGATCAACAGCGCGCTGCCGCTGATCATCCAGGCCGCCAGCGAATCGAGCGGCGGCAACCAGCTGGCCACGCTGGGCCGGCTGCTGGATTTCCTGGAAGCCATCGCGCGCCGCTCGGCCTATCTGTCGCTGCTGACCGAATATCCGCACACGCTGGCGCGCGTGATCCGCATGGTGCACGCCAGCGGCTGGGCCGCGCAATTCCTCAGCCAGCACCCTATCCTGCTGGATGAGCTGCTGGACGACCGCCTGCGCAACGCCGTGTTCGACCCGGCCGCGCTGGCCGCCGACCTCGACCTGCAACTGGCGGCCGATCCCGGCGATACCGAGCGCCAGATGGATATCCTGCGCGAAGTGCACCACGTCCAGCTGTTCCACCTGCTGGCGCAAGACCTGGCCGGCGACCTGACGGTGGAAAAGCTGGCCGACCACCTGTCGGCGCTGGCCGACACCATCGTCGCCGCCACCATCAAGGCGGTGTGGCAGACCGTGGCCACGCGCCACCGCGCGGTGCCGCTGTTCACCGTCATCGCCTACGGCAAGCTGGGCGGCAAGGAACTGGGCTATGTGTCCGACCTCGACGTCATCTTCCTGTATGACGACCCCGACCAGGAAGCGCCTGCCCAGTACGCCAAGCTGGCGCAGCGCTTCATCACCTGGATGACCTCGCACACCTCGGCCGGCATCCTGTTCGACATCGACACCGCGCTGCGGCCCGACGGCGCCAGCGGCATGCTGGTGTCGTCGGTGTCGTCGTTCGAGAAATACCAGACCAGTGCGGCCTGGGTATGGGAGCACCAGGCCCTGACCCGGGCCCGCTACTGCGCCGGCGACTTGGCGATCGGACAACGTTTCGAGCAGATCCGCGAAGCCGTGCTGCGCAAGGAACGGCCGGCCGACGGTCCGCTGAAGCAGGAAGTGCTGGCGATGCGCAAGCGCATGGTGGACGCCAAGCCGAACCACAGCGCACTGTTCGACCTCAAACAGGATCCGGGCGGCATGATCGATATCGAGTTCATCGTCCAGTTCCTGGTACTGCAACACGCGGCCGCCTATCCTGAACTGACCGCCAACTTTGGCAATATCGCCTTGCTGCGCATCTGTGCCGAACTGGGCCTGATCGACGGCCCGCTGTCGGCCAGCGTGGCGGATGCCTACCGCAAATACCGCAAGCTGCAACACCAGCTGCGGCTGCAAGGCCAGGACCTGGCGCGCATCGATCCGGCGCTGGTGGCAACCGAGGCGGCACAAGTGCGGGCTCTGTGGAACAGCTTGTTCGGCGAGGACGTTGCCAGTTAGCAACAGCCAGGACTACACCATCCGCCAGCTGCGCTAATATGGATAGACATAATCATAAGAGGAGAACTTGCATGAAGACCTTATTAGCAGCGGTAATCAGTCTGGCATTATGTGGTGGTGCAGTGGCTGCGGAAAAAGGCAGCAAGGAAGAAGCTGTGGCCATGGTTAAAAAAGCGGTGGCCATGGTGAAATCCGATGGCAAGGAGAAAACCTTCGCGGCGATTTCCGATCCGACCAATACGACTTTCCACGATCGCGATTTATATATTTATGTGTACGACTTTAATGGCGTCGCACTAGCGCACGGGAATAATCCCAAGATGGTGGGTAAATCATTAATCGGCCTGAAAGATAATGAGGGAAAGTTAATGATCAAGGAAATGATTGAAGTCGCTAAAACCAAAGGCTCAGGCACCGTAGATTTTAAATGGCCGAATCCCGTCACTAAAACAGTGGAATCGAAAGCAGGTTATGTCGAGCGGGTCGACGATTTTCTGATAGGGTCTGGCGCGTACAAATAAGCATGCAGCACCACCAGGCAGCCGGGTTAATCCCGGCTTTTTTTTCGTCCGCAGCGCCCAGCCCATGCCAAAAATTGGCTTAATCACACCAACAATCGGCACACCTAAACCGTGCAGGTGTTCTCTATGCGACATCTTGGTGCAGATGGTGTTGTTTTTCAGGCCATCATGCTGTTTTTCTACGATACGTCACCTATACTGACTTTGTAATTAAAAAAATAATCTTTTAAAAACCCCAGGGAGCTTGAATGAATAAAATTGCCTTGAAAAGCGGCGTGATCGCCGTCGCCTTAACATTAGCTTCATCGCACGTGGTATTGGCCCAGGATGAAGGCGCCAAACCGCTCGAAAAAGTTATCATTACCGGTTCCAATATTAAACGGATTGATACTGAAACGTCGACACCGGTGCAGATTCTGCGCCGTGAAGATATTGCACGACTTGGTGTCAATTCGGTGCGCGATATTATCGACACGCTGACTTCCTCCAATAGTTCCTTGTCCGATATCGGCGGTTCCAATTCGTTTGCCAGCGGCGCCTCCTCGGCATCGTTGCGCAATCTCGGCAAGCAGTCGACACTGGTGCTGTTGAATTCGCGCCGCGTGGCGCCTTATGCGCTAGCCGATTACAACGAGGTATTTACCAATCTGGATGCGCTGCCGCTGGACGCCATCGAGCGGGTGGAAATTCTGCGTAATGGCGGCTCGGCGATTTATGGCTCCGACGCCGTCGCCGGGGTCATCAACATCATCACCCGCAACGATTTCCAGGGCGTGCAGCTGCGCGGCAACTACGAGCAGTCAGTAGCAAATGAGCAATTCAAGACCAAGACCGCCAGCATCACCGCCGGCTTTGGCAATTACGCCAACGACGGCTACAACGTGCTAGCCAACGTGGAAGTGTTTCACCGGGACAACGTCATCTGGCGCGACGTGCTGGACGACATTAACCCGGCCTACGGCGACAAGTTCGCCACTGTGGCGCCTAAAAGTGGCCTGATGTTCGGCAACCGCGGCGCGCCGTCGACCTTCTCCTACCCCGGCAACCTGATCGGCCAGGGCCCGATCGCCGGCTGCGCCACCGTCAGCGCCGCCGGCCTGTGCGTGTTCGACCGCTTCGCCCACTTCGAGGCGGTGCCCAAGGCCGACCGCGTCAATGCTCTGGTATCCGGCAAACTCAATCTGGGCAACGGCACTGAAGGCTACGCCGAAGTGCTCTACTCCAAAACCAAGACCACTTATACCGGCGCGCCGGGCACGTACGGCTCGAACAGCTCGGACTCGATCTGGGGCGATCCGCGCACCGGCCTGGGCAAGGCGTTCGGCTACCGCTTCCTGTCGCCGGACTCGCCGCTCAACACCACCGGCGAACCGCTGGAGCTGCGCTACCGCTATGCCGACGCGCCGGATCAGAATCCCAACGACAGCGACCAGTACCGGGTGCTGGCCGGCGCGCGCGGCAGCTGGGCCGGCAAATACGACTGGGACACCGCAGTCGGCGTGATGGGCAGCAAAACCAAGTCGCGCAACAACGGCGCCATCAGCGACAGCGGCTTCAAGGCCCTGGTGGGCGATTACACCAAGACGCTGGCAGGCGACCCCAACTGTGAAGCCAATTTCCCCGGCTATTGCGAATACACGGCGGCGGACCCGAACTTCTTCAACCATGGCTACAAACTCGGCCAGGTCAACTCGCCCGAGGTGCTGCGCCAGTTGTTCCCGGAACAAGGCTATGACGGCAAAATCACGCAATATTTCATCGACGGCAAGATCACGGGGGAAATCGGCAAGATCGGCGACCGCGCCATCGGCATCGCCGTCGGCGGCGAAGTCCGGCATGAAAAATTCCACATCACGCCGACCGACAACCTGCTGTCCGGCGATATCGTCGGCTATGGCGCCGCCACGGCGGATGCCAGTCGCACCACCGAAGCGGTGTTTACCGAGCTCAATTTACCGGTCACCAGCCAGCTGGAACTGGTCGGCGCCGCCCGCGTCGACAAATTCCCCGGCTTTAAAACGCACGTGTCGCCAAAAGTGGCGGCCCGCTTCGAGGCCTCGCCGGCGCTGATGCTGCGCGCCACCTTCGAGGGCGGCTTCCGCGCCCCCAACCTGACCGAGAGCGCGCAATCGAGCAAGTTCGCCTTCGTCAGCGCCCAGGATCCCAAGCGGTGCGACCAGGCCCAGGCACTGGCGCGCGACCTGCGCACCGCCGGCAACGCCCTGCCGTCCAGCGATCCGAACCAGGCCCTGCTGCTGGCGCGGGCCGATACCGTTCAGCAGAACGAGTGTGCGGCCGGTGTGGCCAGCATCGTCAGCAACAATCCGAATCTGAAGCCGGAAATCACCCGCAGCGCCACCGCCGGCTTCGTGCTGGAACCGGTCAAGGGCACCAGCGTCTCGCTGGACTACTGGCACATCGAGCGCAAGGATGAAATCGGCCTGAAATCGGTGGACGACCTGCTGGCGGCGGAAGCCGACCAGGCGCCGGGCGTCATCAACCGCGCGCCGCTGTCTCAGGACAAGACCTTCAGCGCCGACGAGCGGGCCAAGTACGGCGTGACCGCCGGCAAGCTGCTGTCGACCACGGGCCAGTTCGAGAATGTATCGCGCACCAAGACCAGCGGCCTCGACCTCGCCGCCACGTCGCGCTTCGACACCCGCTACGGCCGCCTGGACCTGGGCGCCAACGCGACCTACCTGTTGGACCTGAAGAATTTCAGCTCGACGCTGAACGACTACGGCGACAACCTGGCCGGCCGCTACGGCTACTCGAAAACCGTCGCCAACTTCACCGCGGCGCTGCAGACCGGCAAATTCACCAACAGCCTGCGCCTGGTCTACAACAGCAAAACCAAGCTGAACACCGACTATTTCGACGACAAGTACACGCTCGAAGGCTGCAAGGATCTGGGCTGGAACGCCAACGACTGCCAGATCAAGGCCTATGAGCGACTGGATTACAACCTCAGCTACGCCGGCATCAAGGATCTGACGTTGTCGATGTACGTGCGTAACGTAACCAACCGCCCGCCGCCGGTCGACCTGCGCGCGTTCAACTTCGACGGCGGTGCCGTGATTCCGCAAAGCACGGCGGACGTCCAGGGCCGCATGGTGCGCGTGACGGCGGAATACAAATTCCGCTAAGCGTCATGGCATAAAAAAAACCCTCGCGGCGCAGGCCGTGAGGGTTTTTTTATGGAACAGCGGGAATTACTTGGCGTTCATCAGCGCCACGGTGGTGTCCAGCATGCGGTTCGAGAAGCCCCACTCGTTGTCATACCACGACGATACTTTCACCAGGCGGCCCGACACTTTGGTCAAGGTCGAATCGAAGTTCGACGACGCCGGGTTGTGGTTGAAGTCGACCGACACCAGTGGTTCGGTCTGGTAGGTCAGCACTTCTTTCAGGTCGCCTTCAGCAGCGGCCTTCATCAGTGCGTTGATTTCTTCCACGGTGGTGTCGCGCTTGGCGATGAACGACAGGTCCACCAGCGAAACGTTGATGGTCGGCACGCGGATCGCGTAGCCGTCCAGCTTGCCGTTCAGCTCAGGCAGCACCAGGCCCACTGCGGCGGCGGCGCCAGTCTTGGTCGGGATCATCGAATGGGTGGCCGAGCGCGCGCGGCGCAGGTCTTCATGCATCACGTCCGACAGCACCTGGTCGTTGGTGTACGCGTGGACGGTGGTCATCAGGCCGTTTTCCAGACCGATAGCGTCGTTCAGCGGCTTGACCAGCGGGGCCAGGCAGTTGGTGGTGCACGAGGCGTTCGAGATCACGGTATCCGACGCTTTCAGCACGTGCTGGTTGACGCCGTAGACGATGGTGGCGTCGACATCCTTGCCGCCCGGGGCCGAGATGATGACTTTCTTGGCGCCGCCTTTCAGGTGGGCCGACGCTTTTTCCTTGGTGGTGAAGAAGCCGGTGCACTCCAGCACCACGTCCACGCCCAGCTCGCCCCATGGGATTTCCGCCGGGTTGCGCTGCGCGAACACACGGATCACGTCGCCATTGACGATCATCTTGTCGCCGTCCACTTCCACGGTGCCAGGGAACTTGCCGTGGGTGGTGTCGTAACGCGTCAGGTGGGCGTTCGACTTGGCGTCGCCCAGATCGTTAATTGCCACGATCTGGATGTCTTGTTTTTTGCCGCCTTCGTAGAAAGCACGCAGTACATTACGGCCAATACGGCCATAGCCATTGATTGCAACTTTGATCGTCATACTTTGCTCCTGATTAGAAATATAGTTAATGCAACCAGCAATTATAGATTAAGCAATGACCGCTTTGACTTTTGCCACGACATTTTCCACCGTGAAGCCGAAGTGTTTGAACAATACGCCTGCCGGGGCCGATTCGCCGAAGGTATCGATGCCGACCACGGCGCCTTCCAGACCCACGTACTTGTACCAGAAATCGGTGACGCCGGCTTCGATCGCTACGCGGGGCACGCCTTTGACCAGCACGCTGGCCTTGTAGGCGGCTTCCTGGCGGTCGAACACGTCGGTCGACGGCATCGACACCACGCGCGCGATGATGCCTTCCGAAGCCAGCGCCGAAGCGGCGGCCTGGGCCAGTTCGATTTCCGAACCGGTGGCAATCAGCGTGATCACGGCGTCGGCCGCTTCGCGCAGCACGTAGCCGCCACGGGCGATATCGGCGATCTGTTCGGCGCTACGCTCCTGGTATGGCAGGTTCTGGCGCGAGAAAATCAGCGTCGAAGGACCATCCTTGCGCTTGACCGCCGCGCCCCACGCCACCATCGATTCGGTGGTGTCGCATGGACGCCAGTTGTCCAGGTTAGGAATCAGGCGCAGCGACGAAACGTGCTCGACCGACTGGTGGGTCGGGCCGTCTTCGCCCAGGCCGATCGAATCGTGGGTGAACACAAAGATCGAACGCTGTTTCATCAGCGCGGCCATGCGCAGCGCATTGCGGCTGTAGTCGGCAAACGTCAGGAAGGTGGCGCCGAACGGGATGTAACCACCGTGCAGGGCAACGCCGTTCATGATCGCCGACATGCCGAATTCGCGCACGCCGTAATTAATATGGTTGCCTGGCTGGCCGGAACGCACTGGGGTGATTTCTTTCCAGTTGGTCAGGTTGGAGCCGGTCAGGTCGGCCGAGCCGCCCAGAAATTCCGGCAGCACCGGCGCCAGCGCCTGGATGGCGTTCTGGCTGGCCTTGCGGGTGGCGATGTTTTCTTTCTTCTCGACCGTCGCGGCGATCCCGGCCGCCAGCGTCGCGTCGAAGTTGCCTGGCAGTTCGCCGGCCATGCGGCGGCTCAGTTCTGCGGCTTCTTGCGGGTATTTCGCGCTGTATTCGGCGAACTTGGCGCTCCAGTCGGCTTCCAGCTTGGCGCCGGCCGATTTGAAGTCCCACGCTGCGTACACGTCGGTCGGCACTTCGAACGGGGCCGAGGTCCAGCCGATGTATTCGCGCACCGCCGCCACTTCCTTGTCGCCCAGCGCGGCGCCGTGCACCTTGTCGCCGCCTTGCAGGTTCGGCGAACCCTTGCCGATGATGGTTTTGCAGCAGATCAGGGTTGGCTTGTCCGCTTTTTTAGCGGCTTCGATGGCGGCCGATACGGCGGCCACGTCATGGCCATCGACGGCGCGGATCACGTTCCAGCCGTAGGCCTCGAAACGGGCCGGGGTGTCGTCGGTGAACCAGCCTTCGACTTTACCGTCGATCGAAATGCCGTTGTCATCGTACAAGGCGATCAGTTTTTTCAGGCCCAGCGTGCCGGCCAGCGCGCATGCTTCGTGCGAGATGCCTTCCATCAGGCAGCCATCGCCGACGAAGGCATAGGTGTAGTGGTCGACCACATCCAGGCCCGGCTTGTTGAATTCGCTCGCCAGCAGCCATTCCGCCAACGCCATGCCGACCGCGTTAGCCAGACCCTGGCCCAGCGGACCGGTGGTGGTTTCCACGCCCGGGGTGTAGCCGACTTCCGGGTGGCCCGGGGTCTTCGAATGCATCTGGCGGAACGACTGGATGTCGTCCATGGTCACTGCGTAGCCGCTCAGGTGCAGCAGCGCATAGTGCAGCATCGAACCGTGGCCGTTCGACAACAGGAAGCGGTCGCGGTTCACCCATTTCGGGTTGGCCGGGTTATGGCTGTAATGGCCACTCCACAGTGCAACGGCGATTTCGGCCATGCCCATCGGCATGCCTGGGTGGCCGGAATTGGCCTTCTGGACGGCGTCCATTGCCAGCGCGCGGATCGCGTTAGCCTTTTGTGGGTGTGGGAGCGTAAAAGTCATCGTAGATATCACGGAAGTATGGAAACTGTGAGCAAGAGCGGCGCTTGCAGAGCCCATTATTTTACCAGAGCCAGTCTGGCTGGCCTATAAATGAGCACTTGGGACACACAAATGACAAATGCCGCCCGGTTCGCACCGGGCGGCATTTGGCGTCAGACACTGCCGGCATGCCGGCGGCCCTGATCGTTTAGAACTTGTAGTTGTACTCCGCAGTCAGCTTGATCGAGCGGGGCGCGGTGTAGCTGATGACGTTGCCGTACAGGGCGTTGACTGCCTTGCCGGTGTTGTACGACTCGGTCTGGTTCTGCGCGGTCTGACGGTTGAAGACGTTGAACACGTCAGCCTTCAGTACCAGGCCCTTGACCAGGCGCGGCTGGTAGGCCACGTTCAGATCCAGACGAGTGTCCCAAGGCATACGGCCACGGGAACCGCGTGGTGCAGCTTCGCCGTTGCAGAAGAAGAACTCCGAGCCGTAATCCGTTGCCGGGTTGCCTGCGGTGTAGTACGAGTCAGGCAGGTTGCCGATGCAGTTCTTCGGACGACCGGAAGCGACCAGCAGATTGCCGCCAACGCTCAGTTCATCGGTGAACTGGTAGAAGCCATACGCCTTCAGCTGATGCTTGCGATCGTTAGGCAGCAGGCCGTCCGAGTTCAGGGTCAGCTCTGGATAGTCGAACACGGCGGTGGTCGACACATCAGCCTGGCCCGAATCGGAACGGGTCTGGCCTTCCGTGTTGCCGGAGTTGCGCGACAGCGTGTAGTTGATCTTGCCGTACCAGCCGTTACGCAGCGGGTGCTCGGCAAACAGGTCCAGCGCGGCATAGCTACGCTTGACTTCTGGATAGCCCAGCTCGGCAGCGGTCAGGTGCACATTGGTCAGTTTCACGCCATCGCCAGCGTAGTCGACCAGGAAGTCGTTGTCCTTGCCTGGATTGAACAGTGCGCAACCGAATACGAAATGATTTTCGATACCGTGCTCGGCAGCATACTTGTCGAACGGACGCTGGTCGCAGAAGTCATCGATGGTCGATTTCAGTTTGCGGTAGGTCAGCTTGGCGCCGAAGTTCAGGTTAGCCGAGTAGGCACGCTCAAAGCCCAGGATCAGCTCATCCTGATACAGCGAGTCCATGTTCTGGGCCGCTACCTGGCGCGGGTCTTTCGACTGGCCGAACTCGTTGTTGGCGGAGAACAGGCTGCCCAGTGGCGTCAGGCCGGTCGGCGCACCGGTCACTGGATCGGTACCGGTGTAGGTGTAGTACTGTTGGGTATTCAGCGAAGCGCCAGCTGCACGGACCGCCACGTTGGTCGGCATTTGCAGGTGATAGCGACCAAGATTCCCGAACACTTTCAGCGACGAATCACCCAGCGCATCCCAGGTAGCGCCCAGACGCGGGGCCAACTGGTGACGCATCGAGATGTACGCCTGGCCGTCGCCGTTGAAGTTGGTGAACTGCTCATTGCGCAGGCCGCCCTTCAGGATGATCTTCGGCGTGACTTGCCAGGTATCCTCGATGTATTGCGCATCCTGGTCGACCGACGGCGTCGATACGCCCGAGGTCAGGTTGCGGCTCACATAGTAGCCCTGGGTGCCGTAGCCGCCGTTGCTGGCAGGCGCAGGCACGGAACCATTGATCGGCAGGTTCGGGTTGGTGGCAATCGCGTAGACCCACAGACCGCCGCCGGCGCGGCTGGTACCGGCCACCGAGCTGATCTTGTTCTGGTCCATACCGGCGCGGACGGTGTGATCGCCAACCTTGTATTGCAGGTTAAGGTTCATCACCTTCTGCTTGTCTTGCGCGCCGTCGGTCAGGATGCTGCCCGAGGTGGTCTGGGTGGTGGTGTAGTTGAAGCCAGGAATGCGGGCGGCGGCCGGGGCCGACACCTGGAACACATTCGGGTTGTAATTAAACGGCGTAAACACGTGACGGGTGGTGCTGCCGCCGATCATGGCGGTTACCGTCACATCGTCGGACAGATTGCCGGTGTAGTTCAGGATACGGATGTCGGCGCCGACGCGGGCCGCCACCGGGGTCGGACCATAGCTTTCATAGTGCGCACCGCCATTCTTGGTGCTGCCATGTGTCAGATAGCCGGCGGTGTCCGGCGTGTAGTTGAAGCCGTAGTACGAACGTTCCGACTTCGGATCGTCGGTGATGTACGTCGCTTCCAGGCGGTGGTTGTCGTTGATGTTCCAGTCGACTTTGACCAGGCCGCGGTTGATGGTGTCGCGCCGCTCTTCCCAACCGGTCAGGGCTGCCGTCGCGCTGTCCGCATTGACGCGGGTGTTGTCCATGTCGGTCTTGGTGCGCTCAAGGTTGGCGTAGAGGAACAGCTTGTCCTTGATGATCGGGCCGCCGACAAACACGTTGGCGATGGTGCTGTCGCGGGTGTTGTCCTGGTTCCAGGTGTACAGCTTGCCATCGGTGGCCTGGCCGTTTTTACCATAGTAGATGTTCTTGGCTTTCGCACGCAACGAGTTCGGCTCGGTACTGACGCTGCCGCCCACTTCCCAGGTGTTGGTGCCGCTCTTGGTCGAGATGTTGATCACGCCGCCGGTCGAACGGCCGAATTCCGCGCCGAAGCCGCCGGTCAGCACTTGTGCCTGGCCGATCGCGCCGAACGGCAGCTCGGAGGTACCGACCTGGAACAGCACGTTAGTGACAGGGAAACCGTTGATGTAGAAGGCGTTTTCCGATGCCGCCGAACCGCCGAAGCTTGGCGCGTTGCCGTCGCCGTAGCGGGAGTCGCCACGGGTGGTGTTCGGCGCCAGCTGGATGATCGACGCCACCGACGGGGTGATTGGCAGCTTGGCCAGTTCCTTGGCAGTGAAGGTCGCGCCACTGTTGGTGCTGGACACGTCGATACGGCTGCGGCGGCCGGTCACCTGCACTGCTTGCACAGCGGCGGTAAACGACGCGTCCACGCCCTGGCCGATCTGTACCTCGACTTCGGTGGTTTGCACGGCCTTGCCGTCGCGGATCAGTTGCACGGTGTAGCGGCCGACTGGCAGCGCCGACAATTGGAAGCGGCCGCCCGATTCCGGCAGCGCCGTACGCTTCAGGCCGGTTTCCTTGTTTTCAACCTGGATCGAGGCGCCGGACGGCGAGTCGATCTGACCGAAAATGTTACCGGAAGCATTGGACTGCGCCATAACTGGCTGCACAACTGCGACCGACAGGGCTGCCGCGCTAAAGGCGAGCGACAACGCGTTCACAAGAACAGTTTTTCTTAACATATGAGTGTATTCCCAATTTGAATAAATTTTGCCTTGTAGGCAACAATACCCTTTGTCTCTCTTTGGAGATCTATTTACAAACATTACGGACGTGTAATCTTCGCCCATACATTCATAAAAACATGCAGCAAACAAGTGTGTCAACAATACAACTTTTGTTATGCAATAAAACAACGGGAATTGGAAAAATTGGCGAAAACCGTATTAATTTTATGTAAGTATCGCGATAAATAATTTATGATGAAACGGCAGATTTCATGCGTCTGATCCGCACAAACCTCCGTGGATTATTTTGAACAAAATCCGCATATCGATATAAAATTTCCCGCACAAGGCCTTTCAGGCCACCTGCCAGAACAAAATTCTGCGGCTTGATTTCCGTGAAACTTGCTGGTGCATATGAAAGTTACTTTGCACCAGAACGGAATTAATATGCACCGTACCGGGGCGTTATTTACCAGCGGTTGCTCGACTTCTTCACGGCTGCGGCAGCGATTAAAATGGCGGCTTACCATTTGATCGGATCCTCATGCCCCGCTTTTATGTCTCCCAGCCGCTGGCCATCGGCCAACTGGTCGCCCTGCCCGAGGCGGTCGCCCACCATGTGCAGGTGCTACGCCTGGCCCAGGGCGATCTGATTACCCTGTTCAACGGCGACGGCGGCGAGTACACCGCCAGCCTCAGCGAACTGGCTCGCCGCAGCGCCAGCGCCGACATCAAGGCCCACACCGCGCGCGAGGCTGAACTGCCGTTTGCCGTCACCTTGGCGCAGGCCCTGCCCGAGGGCAGCAAAATGGAATGGATTATCGAAAAAGCCATCGAACTGGGCGTCTCCGGCTTCCAGCCGCTGGCGGCGCAGCGCTGCGTGGTGCGGCTGTCGGCCGAGCGCGCGGAAAAGAAGCTGGAGCACTGGCGCGGCATCATTGTCTCGGCCTCTGAGCAGAGTGGCCGCAACCGGCTAGCCCAGCTGGCCCCGCCGCAGGACTATAAACAGTGGATCACCCAGCAGGACATGCACCGCCGCATCATCCTGACGCCGCGCGCCGAACAGTCGCTGGCCGACTGGGCGCGTCACCAGCCGCCGCAGGCGGTGACGCTGGTGGTCGGTCCCGAAGGTGGCCTCAGCGAGCAAGAGGAAGACCTGGCGCTGCGCCACGGCGCGCTGCCGCTGGCCATGGGGCCGCGCATCCTGCGCACCGAAACGGCGGCGCTGGCGGCGGTGTCGGTGCTGAGCGCGGCCTGGGGCGGTCTGGCCTGAGCGGCTGACCTGACGCCGGGGTCGCCAGTCAGGGTAAAATATCGCCTGAATCTCCGCTAGCTACGGAGCCGTGCAATTTCTGGAACCCCCATCATGCTGCGTTTAAACGAAGTCAAACTCCCGCTCGACCACAGCGCGGAGCAACTGCCGGCCGCCATCCTGGCGCGCCTGGCCATCCCGGCCGCCGACCTGCGCGGCTTCACCATCTACAAGCGCAGCTACGACGCGCGCAAGAAATCCGCCATCGTCCTGATCTATTCGCTGGATGTGGATGTGGTCAATGAAGCCGAGGTCTTGCAGCGCCTGCACCACGATGTGCACCTGATGCCGTCGCCGGACACCGGCTACAAATACGTCGCCGACGGCCAGGCGCTGGCCGCGCACCCGGATTTCCAGCGGCCGGTGGTGATCGGCATCGGCCCGTGCGGCCTGCTGGCGGCGCTGATCCTGGCCCAGATGGGCCTGCGTCCCATCATCCTCGAACGCGGCAAGATCGTCCGCGAACGCACGGTCGACACCTTCGGTTTCTGGCGCCAGCGCAAGCTCAATCCGGAGTCCAACGTGCAGTTCGGTGAAGGCGGCGCCGGCACCTTCTCCGACGGCAAGCTGTACAGCCAGATCAAGGACCCGAAGCACTACGGCCGCAAGGTGCTCAACGAGTTCGTCAAGGCCGGTGCGCCGGAAGAAATCATCTACGTCAGCAAGCCGCACATCGGCACGTTCCGGCTGGTGAAAATGGTCGAATCGATGCGCGAAAACATCGAGGCGCTGGGCGGCGAATACCGCTTTAACAGCAAGGTCACCGACATCGACATCGAAGAAACCGCCGATGGCCGCCAGGTGCGCGGCGTGATGCTGGAAAGCGGCGAGAAAATCGTCACCAACCATGTGGTGCTGGCGATCGGCCACAGCGCGCGCGACACCTTTGAAATGTTGTACGAACGCGGCGTCTACATTGAAGCGAAGCCGTTCTCGATCGGCTTCCGCGTCGAGCACCCGCAGTCGCTGATCGACACCTGCCGCTTCGGCCCCAACGCCGGCCATCCGATCCTCGGCGCCGCCGACTACAAGCTGGTGCACCATGCGTCCAACGGCCGCGCGGTGTACAGCTTCTGCATGTGCCCGGGCGGCACGGTGGTGGCGGCGGCGTCCGAGCCGGGCCGCGTGGTCACCAACGGCATGAGCCAGTATTCGCGCAACGAGCGCAACGCCAACAGCGCCATCGTGGTCAGCATTTCGCCGGAAGTCGACTATCCGGGCCACCCGCTGGCCGGCGTCGCCTTCCAGCGTGACCTCGAAGAAAAAGCCTTCCACCTGGGCGGCGGCACCTACAATGCGCCGGGGCAGCTGATGGGCGATTTCGTCGCCGGCCGCGCCTCGACCGACTTCGGCGCCGTGGTGCCGTCGTACAAGCCGGGCATCACGCTGACCGACCTGGCGCAGATCCTGCCGGAATTCGCCGTGACGGCGCTGCGCGAAGCCTTCCCGGCGTTCGACAAGCAGCTCAAGGGCTACTTCAAGCATGACGCCGTGCTGACCGGACTGGAGACGCGCACCTCGTCGCCGATCCGCATCAAGCGCCGCGACGACACGCTGCAAAGCCTGAACACCAAGGGCCTGTTCCCGGCCGGCGAAGGCGCCGGTTACGCGGGCGGCATCCTGTCAGCCGGCGTCGATGGCATCAAGGTGGCGGAAGCGGTAGCGCTGTCGCTGGCCGCGCAGCAAGCCTGACCTTAGTCGCGCACCGGCAGCCGCAGCTTGATGCGGCAGCCGGCGCTGTCGGGCGCGGCGGGCGCCACCGCCACGTGGCCGCCCATCTGGTGCACAATCGTGTACACGATATGCATGCCGAGCCCGGAACCGCCCTGCCCGCGCTTGGTGGTAAAGAACGGTTCAAACAGCCGCTCGCGCACCTCGCCGTTCAGGCCGACGCCATCGTCGGCAAACTCCAGCAATAGCCAGCGCACGCCGCCTTCCAGCGCCAGCCGCGCCGCCAGCGTCACCTGGCCCGGCCCGCCGTTGGGATAGGCGTGCTTGGCGGCGTTCATCAGCAGGTTGGACAGCACCTGCGACCAGCGTCCCGCATCCAGCCGCGTGCGCAGCTCCGGCGCGATGTCGACCTCGACACTGATCCCCACCTTGCGCAGTTCCGGCCCATGCGCCGACACCACGCTCAGCGCATGCTCGCGCACCCCCACTTCCGATACATGGGCGCTGCCCTGGTCCACCGCCAGTTGTTTGAAGTTGCCGATCAAGTCGGCCGCGCGCGCCAGGTTGCGCTCGATCAGCTGGGCGCCCTCGCGCAGCCGCTGTGCCGTGTTCAGCAGTTCCGACCGGCTGACGCGCTCGCCGCTGACGCACTTGATCAGGTCGTCGGCATAGCTGGCCATGGTGGAAGCCGCCGTGACGGCGACGCCGATCGGCGTGTTGACTTCATGCGCCACACCCGCCACCAGCGTCCCCAGCGCCACCATTTTTTCCTGCTCCACCAGCGTCGCCTGCGCCGCCAGCAGGGCCTCGGTGCGGCGCTGCACGGTCGCTTCCAGCTGCTGCTCGCGGTCCTGGTGCTGCAGTTCGGCGGCGCCGCGGGCGGCAAAGATCGACAGCAGCGACAGCGCCAGCAGGCGCTTGTCCTCGTCCATCGGTTTGATGTCGATGGCCGACAGGATGCCCAGCGTCTGCCCTTCGGTGTCGATCATCGGCATGCCGATATAGCTCTCGGCCTGCATCTCGACCAGCAGCGTGTCTTGCGGATAATCGGCCTGGATGCCGCTGCCGTGGAAGCACATGCACTGCGCGGTGACATCCTGACATGGTGTGTGGCGTAGACTGTATTCCAGGTTGGGCAGGTAGTCGGCGCCGCCCCACACCGCCAGCGTGCGGATGCCTTCGCCATCGGCCAGGGTGGCCACGCGGCCGGCGATCACGTACTGCACGTCCAGCGCCTGGGCCAGGTCGCGCACCAGGATGCGCAGGAAATCGTCGCCGCGGGCCCGGGCGGTCGAGTCGGTAATCGAACGCAGCGCCGCCTCGGCCAGCAGGCGGCCGTCCTCGGCATCGAACAGCCTGTTTTTATCGCTCATGGCCTGGCTCCGGGAGTGGCTAAGTGCCTCATTGTAACGTTACCAGCCATGAATCTGGGTGAAGAAAAAACGGGTAACTATCACATTTAGTAGTTTATCGACGAAAGACTTTGTATTTTTGTGTAAAAGTGGTCCCTATTTTGGGTAAGAAATGACCGAAAGTGTTGTTTATTCTGTTGTCATTACACATTGACAATTGACCGCCAAGGACTTCCAGTGGTTTCATGCTTATCTTGGATAATTTACTAAGAAAAATTATTCCTGGCACGTCTTCCAATGTGACGTTACACAACAATCCTAGGAGCTCAACCAATGATGATGGAAACCGCAATCTCGCGTGCAGTGCGCCTGATGTTTTCGGGCAGCGCGGCGCTGATCGGCGCCGGCCTGCTGGCCCAGCCTGTATTTGCACAGGATACCCCTGTGATCCAACGCGTTGAAATCACCGGTTCGTCAGTCAAGCGCGTCGATAATGAAACGTCGCTGCCGGTGCAGGTCGTTACCAAGGCTGATATCGCCAAGACCGGCGCCACCAGCACCGAAGAACTGCTGCAATCGATCTCGGCATTCTCGTCGGCCGGCGGCACCACCAACGCCACGGGCGCGGGTAGCTCGACCGGCGGTCTGTCGTCGATTTCGCTGCGCGGCCTGGGTTCGACCCGGACGCTGGTGCTGGTCAACGGCCGCCGTCTGGCCGCTTTCGCCGGTAGCGATGGCGCCTCGGTCAACATCAACGCCATTCCGCTGGCCGCCATTGAGCGCGTGGAAATCCTGAAAGACGGCGCTTCGGGCGTGTACGGCTCTGACGCCGTGGCCGGCGTGGTCAACTTCATCCTGTCGAAGCGCGTGGAAGGCATCGAAGTCACCGGCACCTACGGTTCGCCAAGCGAAAGCGGCGGCGGCCAGAATGGCCGTGCCTCGATCACCGGCGGCTTTAACAACGACAAACTGAACGTCGTTGCGTCGGCCTCCTACGAGAAGGAAAAAGCACTGTTCGGCCGCGACCGTTCGTATGCTGCCTCGGCCACCCGCCTGCCTTACTACAACTCGACCGCTACCGGTCAGGGTAACATCCAGGGCGCCTGGGATCTGCAAAACGGCCCGGTTACCGGCTTCAGCAACGGCGGTTCCGGCTTCGGTAATCCGCTGGCCATCGGCGACAAATGCAGCACCATCAAGATGAGCACCATCGCCGTCGGCGCCAAGGGTGCACCTTACTGCGCCTACGACAGCGGCCCGGACGTCGGCCTGACGCCGGATCGTGAACTGTACAACTTCACCAGCAACCTGACCTACCAGCTGAACGAGAACCATCAGCTGTTCGCCGATCTGCTGTACTCGCAGAGCAAGGTGACCCAGACTTATCAGCCTTCGCCGGCCCGCGCCGACTTCTTCGCCACCGACGGCGAGTTTGACAAGCAAGGCGTGACGCCAGCCCTGCTGCTGATGCCATCGAATCCCGTCTACCAGTCGATCGCCGTGCCGTACCTGACCAGCCAGGGCTTCACCTCGCTGATCGGCCAGCCACTGTCGATCACCTCGCGCGTCTTCGACTACGGCCCACGCCAGAACGTCGACACCGCCAAACAGGCACGCATCGTGGTCGGCGCCAAGGGCACGCTGAGTTTTGCTGACTACGAAGTCGGTCTGAGCCACAACGAGTCCAAGCTGGAAAGCGCGGTCACCACCGGCTACTTCTCGCAAGTTGCCTACGCAAAAATCATCAACAACAGCAACTGGAACCCATGGGCGGCAGGCGGCGTGCAAACCGGCGCCCTGGCTGACCAGCTGAAAGGCGCAGCCTTCAGCGGCACCTTCCTGAACGCCAAGTCGACCAGCGACGCCTTCGACGCCAAGATCACCGGCGATTTCTTCAACGTGGCCGGCATCACCCCGCAATACGCGCTGGGTCTGCAGTCGCGCAAAGAGAAATATACGACCGATCCAAGCGCAGCCTACGAGTCGGGCGACATCTCCGGCCTGGGCGGCTCCGTGGTGCCGATCGACCGCAGCCGCACTGTCAACTCGGCCTTCGGCGAATTGAGCATTCCTGTGCTGAAATCGCTGGAAATCAACTTGGCCGCACGTGACGACAAGTACAACGACGTCGGCAACAGCGCCAACTGGAAAGGCAACTTCCGCTGGCAGCCAGTCAAGGAACTGGTGCTGCGCGGTTCCTACGGCACCGGCTTCCGCGCACCGTCGCTGGTCGACCTGTGGACCCCGCAAACCCTGGGCACCTCGGAACAGTTCAACGATCCGGGCACCAAGCAAAACGGCCTGCAAGTCAATTCGCTGACCGGCGGCAACCCGAACCTGAAGCCAGAGAAGTCGAAACAGTATTCGCTGGGCGTGGTCTGGCAGCCAGTGGCGTCGACCAGCATCGGTGTTGACTTCTTCAACATCAACATCCGTGACATCCTGGCCACCCCGTCGGCACAGGAAGTGGTGTCGCGCTTCCGCGCTGGCGATCCGGCCTACGCCGGCCTGGTCACGCTGCTGGGCAACGATATCCAGAGCATCAAGCAAACCCTGGCCAACACCGGCAACGCCAATGTGCAGGGTCTGGACGTGTTCGCCAACTGGAAGGATAACTTCAGCTTCGGTAAGCTGGACGTGAACCTGAACGGTACCTACATGGATGACTTCGACCAGACCAGCCCAGGCGGCGAAATCTCGCACAAAGTCGGCACCATCGTTGACGATACCGGCACCCCGGTCATCGGCGCGCAGAACGGCGGCGTGGTCCTGCGCTGGAAACACCAGCTGGCTGCGACCTGGAGCCAAGGTCCATGGGCCACCACCCTGATCCAGAACTTCCGTACCGGCTATCAGGTTGGTCACGACCTGAACGACGACAAAGTGTTCATCGGTGCTGAAGCGACCTACGACGCCAACGTGACCTGGAAAGGCATCAAAAACCTGACCCTGGCACTGGGTGTGAAGAACCTGTTCGACAAGCAGCCACAACCGATTGGTACCGCAGTGACCAACCAGTTCCAGGCCGGCTACGACATCAACCAGTATGATCCACGTGGCCGCTTCGTCTACGTGACCGCTGGCTACAAGTTCTAATCGCTAGCGTTTGAATCAGGCCCGCGCGGTGCAAGCCGCGCGGGCTTTTTTTATAACCAGCCGGCTTTCTTGAAACGCCGATGCAGGTACAGGCACACGCTGATCATGACGGCAATCGCCATCGGATAGCCGAACTTCCATTCCAGTTCCGGCATGTATTTGAAATTCATGCCCCACAGCCCGGCAAACGCCGTGACGATCGCAAAGATCGCCGCCCATGCCGCCAGCCGCTTGTTCACTTCACTCTCGTCAATCGCCACCATCGACAGGTTGACCTGGATCGCCGTGGCAATCGTGTCGCGGATCCCGTCCAGTGAACTGCTGATGCGGTGCAGATGATCGTGCACGTCGCGGAAGTATTCCTGCGTGTCCTGGCACATCGCCGGCACGCGGCCGCCGTGCAGCCGGCCCACCGCCTCCATCAGCGGCGCCACCACATGGCGCACCGTGGTGACCTTGCCCTTGAGCTCGTACAGGCGCTGGATGTTGTCGCGCTGGCGGCCCTGGGTGAAGATCAGCTCCTCGATTTTTTCCAGTTCGGTTTCCAGCATGTCCAGCACCGGGAAGTAACGGTCCACTACCGTATCCATCAGCGCGTACAGCACGAAGGCCGGGCCCAGCCGCAGCATGTGCGGCTCCTTCTCGGCGCGTGCGCGCACGCTCTTGAAACCTTGCTGGCTGCTGCCGTCGCGTGACGACAGAATATAGTTCTGGCCGACGAAGATATCGACCTCGCCCACCGCCACCTCGCCGTCGTGGCACTCGATGGTCTTGACCACCACAAACAGCGAATCACCATACTCCTCAATCTTGGGCCGCTGGTGGCCGCGGCTGGCGTCCTCCACGGCCAGTTCGTGCAGACCGAACTCGTGCTGCATCACGGCCAGCTCTTCCGGCTCCGCATCGTGCAGGGCCACCCAGACAAACGTCTCCGGTTTCTCGACATATTCGCTGATGTCTTCCACCGCAATGTCGGCCAGTTTTTTACCGTCCTGATAGGCCACACAATTAATCAGCATACGCATTCCATGAAAAAGAAAAAGCCCCTGGCTTCACAGCCAAGAGCTTACCTCAAGCGCGCTGGGACGGCTTAAGCCGCTTTGAAATAGCGTGCGGCCGGCCTGCTATGCGATAGATTCGGCGCCAGCGCCTTGCGCGCGTCATCCATGCGGACGAAATCGTTGACGTCGGGCAGCGATGGCAAGGTCACCAGTTCACGCTGGTCGAAACCGGCCAGCGCAGCGTCCACCAGGTCTTCCGGCGTCATGACGATCGCGGTGTCCAGATGTTCCAGCGGCAGGCCGGAGCGGCCCCAGAACGGCGTGCCGATGGCGCCCGGCAACACCGCCTGCACCTGCACGCCCTTGTCGCCCAGCTCGTGGTGCAGCGATTGCGTCAGCGCCAGCACGAAGGCCTTACTGCCGCCATAGGTGCCGTTCAGCAGCTCCGGCTTGAGCGCGGCAATCGACGAGATGTTGATGATCGCACCTTCGCCGCGCGCCACCAGGCCGGGCGCGACCGCGCGGGTCAGGCGCGTCAACGCGGTGACGTTCACGTTGATCAGCGTATCAAGTTCTTCCGGCGTGGAATCGACCAGGGACTTGACCGCGCCGAGGCCGGCGTTGTTGACCAGCAGGCTGATGCTGCTATCGCTGGCCAGGCGCTGCTCGACGCGGCGCAGGTCGGCTGTCACGCTCAGATCGGCGGCGATGGTGTCGACCTGGCGGCCGGTGGCGGCGTGCAGCTGCTGTGCCAGCGTCGACAGCTTGGCGGCGTCGCGCGCCACCAGGATCAGATCGTAGCCACGGCGCGCCAGACGGTCAGCGTAGACTGCGCCAATGCCCGAGGACGCGCCGGTAATGAATGCGGTTTTCATATTTTTTGCTCCCGTCAAAGTAAGTTGATGGAAGCAGTGTATGCCGCACCGCAGTGGCCGAGAGGACGAAAAAACCTCTTTTCAGGCCATTGTGGCGGTGGGCGACGACGCATACCGGGTCGGCGACACGCCGACGTGCCGCGTGAACGCCACACTGAACGCGCTGGCCGAGCCATAGCCCACCTGCCCCGCCACCTCGGCCACGTTGCCCTGCTGCCGGCGCAGCAGGTTCTTGGCCTTGGCCATGCGCCAGCGCAGCAGGTACTCCATCGGCGCCACCCCCACGGCGCGGCTGAAGCGCTCAAAGAACGCCGAGCGCGACAGCGCAGCCTCCTTGGCCAGCTGCGCCACCGTCCACGGCGCGGTCATTTCCTCGTGCATGCGCCGCAACGCCAGTGCCAGCCGTTCATCGGCCAGGCCGCGCAGCAGGCCCGGCGCGGCGCTGATGGCGCTGGCGCGCAAGGCTTCGATCAGCAGCACTTCCAGCAGATGCGCCAGCACCACTTCCCGCCCCGGCCGCCGCGCGCGCGATTCGTCACCGACCAGCTGCACCAGCGTCGACAAGCGTGCTTCGCCGCGCACATGGATCAGGCGCGGCAGCAGCGACACCAGCAGCGCCGCATCCGGCGAATCGAAGGCGCAATGGCCGATCAGCAGCACCGCCTCGGGTGGACGGTCCGGCGGGCCGAAGCGGAACTCGCCGTTTGGCAAGGCCAGCGGCGCCATGTCCAGTGCGGCGGCTGGCGGCGGCTGCACGCTGCTCATCGAGAACGCATGCGACTCCGGGATCAGCACGAAATCGCCCTGCTGCAACGGCAGCGGTTCCCGGTCACCGACCGTCAGCAGGCTGGCGCCTTCCAGCACCGCGCAATAAAACGGCTGGCCTTCATGCGAGCGCTGCACACGCCACGGGCCGGCGGCGCTGACGACTTTGGAATAGCGGATGCGTGGCTGAAGCAAGCTCACTACTTCATCGAGGGGATCGGTCATGTCTGGACGCTTGCTAACGAAAAATGGACTATCGATTGTAGCAAGTCCGGCGATGGGTAGCTACAGTGCTGTCATACCCACCCAACAGGAGTTCCCATGAAAACCATCCTCATCACTGGCTGCTCGTCCGGCTTTGGCCTGGAAACCGCCCGCTACTTCCTGGAACGCGACTGGAAAGTCATCGCCACCATGCGCACGCCCAACGCCGATCTGCTGCCGGCATCGCCACATCTGCGCGTGCTGCCGCTGGACGTGACCGATCCGGATAGCATCAGCAAGCTGATCGAAACCGCCGGCCCGGTCGACGTACTGGTCAACAATGCCGGCATCGGCTTGCTGGGTGCGCTGGAAGGCATTAGCCTGGACAAGGTGCGCGAGGTATTCGAGACCAATACCTTCGGCACCATGGCAATGACGCAGGCGGTGCTGCCGCAGATGCGCGAGCGTAAGGCCGGTGTGATCGTCAACGTAACCTCCAGCGTGACGTTGAAATCGCTGCCGCTGCTGTCGGTGTACACGGCCAGCAAGGCGGCGGTGAATGCGTTCACGGAATCGCTGGCGCTGGAACTGGCGCAATGCAATGTGCGCGTCAACCTGGTGCTGCCGGGACGCGCGCCGACCACCAGCTTCGGCGCCAACGCGCAGCCGCGCATGCAGGGCGCGATTCCGGAAGCCTACGCGGCCATGGCGCAGCATGTGTTTGCCGGCTGGGCACAATCCACGGAAGAAGTGACGCACGCCATCGATGTGGCGCAGGCGGTGTGGCAAGCCGCCACCACCGCCGACGCACCGATGCGGATTGCCGCCGGCGCCGATGCGGTAGCGCTAATGTAACGTCGTTCCCGCACACGCGGGAACGACGGGTGGCGTCAGTCGTCCTTGGCGCCGTCGATGCCGAGTTCGGCGATCTTGCGGGTGATGGTGTTGCGGCCAATCCCCAGACGTACCGCGGCGTCGTTCTTGCGGCCGTGCGTGTGCTTGAGCGCGGTGCGGATCAGCGCCGACTCAAACTGCCGTCCCAGCACCGCCATCACCTCCTGCTGACCGCCGCTGAGCATGCTGGCAGCCTGCATCTCCAACAGTCCCAGCCACGCGTCCGGCGACACGTGCGCGCTGCCACCCGTCTCCGCCACCGGCGCCGGTGTGACCGTGCCATGATGCTGCGGAGCGCCATAGCTTTCGGCTGGCGTCGCCGTCAGCGCTGGCGTGCTGCCCGCCTTCTCCTGCGACAGTTCCAGCGGCAGATCCTTGATCTCCACCGTTTGCCCCGGCGCCATCACCGTGATCCAGTTGCACAGGTTTTCCAGCTGGCGCACATTGCCCGGCAACTCCAAGCTGCACAAGAACTGCAACGCCGCATCGCTCATGCGCTTGGCTTCCACGCCCAGTTGTTTCGCGCTCTGCACCAGGAAGTGACGCACCAAAATAGGGATGTCCTCGCGCCGCTCCCTCAAACTGGGCAAGCGCAAACGGATCACATTCAGGCGATGATACAAGTCTTCGCGGAACAAGCCTTCGCGCACGCGCTGTTCGAGATTCTGGTGCGTAGCGGTAATCACGCGCACGTTCGCCTTCAGCGGCTGGTGGCCGCCGACGCGATAGAAATGGCCGTCCGACAGCACCCGCAGCAAACGCGTCTGCAAGTCAAACGGCATGTCGCCGATCTCATCGAGGAACAGCGTGCCGTTCTCGGCCTGCTCGAAGCGGCCGCGACGCGTCGTTTGGGCGCCGGTAAAGGCGCCGCGCTCGTGGCCGAACAATTCGGACTCCAGCAAATCCTTGGGGATCGCCGCCGTGTTCAGCGCGATGAACGGCTGTGCCGCGCGCGGCGAGTGCTTGTGCAGCGCGCGCGCCACCAGCTCCTTGCCGGAGCCGGACTCGCCGGTGATCAGCACCGTCACATTCGATTGAGAGAGGCGACCGATCGCGCGAAAGACCTCCTGCATGGCCGGCGCTTGGCCGAGGATTTCCGGCGTTTCCGCCGGCCCCGATTCAACGCTGGTTTCGCGCAGGCTTTCGTCCAGCGCGCGCCGGATCAGCTCGACTGCCTTGTCGATATCGAACGGCTTGGCCAGGTATTCAAACGCGCCTCCCTGGAACGCCGCCACGGCGGAATCCAAGTCGGAGAAGGCGGTGATGATGATGACCGGCAGGCCGGGGAAGCGTGACTTCACCAGCTGCAGCAAGTCCAGGCCGGAGTCGCCCGGCATGCGGATGTCGGACACCAGCACCTGCGGCGTCTCGTACTCCAGCGCGGCGATGGCGTCGCGCGCATTGGCAAAACTCTTGGTCGCCAGGTTTTCCCTGGCCAGTGCTTTTTCCAGTACCCAGCGGATCGATTCGTCGTCGTCTACTATCCAGATTGGCTTCATGTGTTGTATTTTTTCCGCGATGATCGTCAATCAAGGGACACGGTCCGCAATGCCCGCCGCGGCTTATGGCAACGGCAGCAAAATACGGAAATCCGTACATCCAGGCCGGCTCTCGCACTCGATCACGCCCATGTGCTGTTGCACGAAGGTCTGTGCCAAGGTCAGTCCCAGCCCACTGCCGCCCTCCCTGCCTGAAACCAATGGGTAGAAGATACGGTCGCGGATCTGGGGTGCGATACCCGGTCCATTGTCAATGATATGCAAGTCTAATGCCAGCCCGTAGCGGACCTTGGCCAAGGTCACCTGGCGCGCCACCCGCGTCTTGAAAACGATCTGCGCTTCGCCGCCGTCGATCTGTGCCGCCAGCGCCTGAGCGGCGTTGTGCGCGATGTTCAGCACGGTCTGGATCAGTTGCTCCTTATCGCCGCGGAACTCGGGAATCGACGCATCATAATCGCGCAGAATCGTCAGGCCGGACGGGAACTCCGCCAGCATCAGGCTGCGCACCCGCTCCAGCACTTCGTGGATGTTAACGTCGCCGACGATGTGCGGCCGTCGGTGCGGCGCCAGCAGGCGGTCCACCAGCGTTTGCAGGCGGTCGGCTTCCTTGATGATGACCTGCGTGTACTCGCGCAGCTGCACCGCATGCGCACCGGGCAGTTCCATCTCCAGCAACTGCGCGGCGCCACGGATGCCGCCCAGCGGATTCTTGATCTCGTGCGCCAGGTTGCGGATCAGTTCCTTGTTGACCTGGCTCTGGTCGAGGATGCGCTCTTCGCGGTCCAGCTTGAGATGCTGCTGGTTCTCGCGCAGCTCGATCAGCACGCCGCCAACCGGATCTTCTACCGCCGACACGATGCTGTGCACATGCAGCGGTTCGCGGCCGGGACGCTCCAGCGCCAGGTCCTGGCGCAAGTCGGAGAATTTGTGTTCGCGCGCTTGCGCGCAGGTATGTTCCAGCTCGTCCGGATTGAGGAACTGCGCGCTCAGCGTCTGGCGCGACAGCGCCTTCAGCGAGCTTTCCAGCAGGTTCTCGGCGGCCGCGTTGGCGTAGGCGATATGGCCCTGCGCGTCGAGCAGCACCACGGCCGAAGCCAGCAGTTCCAGCCCCGCCAGCGACGGCGGCCGGTGGATGGCGGCGGCCGCGCGGGCCGCGATCTTATTCACTATGCTCATCGGATATTCGCGATCTCACGTTTCAAGGCATCGACATTCTTTTCCGAGCGGCTGATGCTGTCGCGCAGCGCGGCCACCCGTTCCTGGTACTTGGCGTAGTTGCGTTCATCGCCGCGCCGCTCCGGCTCGCCGCCGTTGAATTCGCGCCGCAGCTCGGCCAGCTTTTGCTGCTCGTTCTTCAGCTCGTCTTCGAGAATGCCGCGGCGGTCGGCGTCGCGCGCCTTCTGCTCCGCGCTGTCGACACGCGGGAACTCGCCCGGCGTGGCAAGCGGTTGCGCAGCACGCGGCGCCGCAGGAGCGCTACGCCGCGCCGGCGCCGGCACCGTCATGCCGGGCAGATCCATCAGCTTGCAGTAGCTGCCACGGTTGATGTCGGTGAACTCGACACTGCCGCCGGGCGGCTGGCATTTATAGATCTGTCCATGCGCCGCCGCCGAGGCCAACAACGCCAGCAACACACTCAGTTTCAAACTCATTGTCATTCGTAAATCCGTGGGTGGAACAGTCCACCCGAATATACAGCATCCAAATAAAAACGCGGGGAAAGCATCAGCTCGCCCCGCGTTGGATACCGCTTCACCAGCGCCGTAGCGCCCGGTGATTACAGCGAGTAGTACATGTCGAACTCAGCAGGGTGAGTGGTCATGCGCATGCGCTGCACGTCCTGCATTTTCAGTTCGATGTAAGCATCGATCATCGAATCGCTGAACACGCCGCCACGGGTCAGGAACTCGCGGTCTTTGTTCAGGGCGTCCAGCGCTTCTTCCAGCGAGGCGCACACGGTTGGGATCAGTGCGTCCTCTTCCGGCGGCAGGTGGTACAGGTCTTTCGACGCTGCTTCGCCTGGATGGATCTTGTTCTGGATACCGTCCAGACCCGCCATCATCAGTGCCGAGAAGCACAGGTAGACGTTGGCCAGTGGATCCGGGAAGCGGGTTTCGATACGGCGGCCTTTTGGATTGGCCACGTGTGGAATACGGATCGAAGCCGAACGGTTTTTCGCCGAGTACGCCAGTTTGACTGGCGCTTCAAAGCCTGGCACCAGGCGTTTGTACGAGTTGGTGCCTGGGTTGGTGATCGCGTTCAGTGCCTTGGCGTGCTTGATGATGCCACCGATGTAGTACAGCGCGGTATCCGACAGGCCGGCATAGCCGTCGCCGGCGAACAGGTTTTTGCCGTCTTTCCAGATCGACTGGTGCACGTGCATGCCCGAACCGTTGTCGCCAACGATAGGTTTTGGCATGAAGGTCGCGGTTTTGCCGTAGCTGTGGGCGACGTTCCAGACCACGTATTTCAGGTTCTGGGTCCAGTCGGCGCGCTCAACCAAGGTCGAGAACTTGGTGCCGATTTCGTTCTGGCCAGCGCCAGCCACTTCGTGGTGGTGCACTTCAACCGGGATGCCCAGCGATTCCAGGATCAGGCACATTTCCGAACGCATGTCCTGGAAGCTGTCCACTGGTGGCACTGGGAAGTAGCCGCCCTTGACGGTTGGACGATGGCCGCTGTTGCCGCCTTCGATTTTTTCGCCGGTCGACCACGACGCTTCGTCGGAATCGATCTTGACGAAGCAACCCGACATGTCGATCTTCCAGCGCACGCTGTCGAAGATGAAGAATTCTGGTTCCGGGCCGAAGTAGGCGGTGTCGCCGATGCCGGACGATTTCAGGTAGGCTTCAGCGCGCTTGGCGATGGAGCGTGGATCGCGGTCGTAGCCCTTGCCGTCCGCTGGTTCGATGACGTCGCATTGCATGAACAGCGTGGTCTCTTCCATGAACGGGTCGATGTTCGCGGTGTTTGGATCAGGCATCAGAATCATGTCGGATGCTTCAATACCCTTCCAGCCGGCGATCGAGGAACCGTCAAATGCGTGACCCGATTCAAACTTGTCGATGTCGAAAGCCGACACAGGCACGGTAACGTGCTGTTCTTTACCACGGGTATCCGCGAAACGGAAATCAACGAATTTGACTTCGTTTTCCTGGACCATTTTCAGAACTTCTGCGGCTGTCATTGCCATGCGTATCTCCTAAAGGGAATGTGTGGAACTCGTGAGGCCTTACTAAGCAGTATCCATGCCAGCCACAGAACGACTATCGATATGTTGGTAGCGTCTTTGAACGCGCGGCCAAAATCATTCTAAAATTGGCGGGCGTGTTCAAGTGCCACAATTTACAGCAGAACAATCACGCACCTATTTAGTGCGTTTCTCACATTTTGCACCTTATAAGTGCATTTTAGGATATTTACTGAAAAGCGCATGGTTTTGGTGCGTCGCAGTCGCGGGCCGGGCACGGACGCCTATAATAAACTTAAACTTATTACCGGAACACCTTATGAGCAAAATAGATGAGATCCTCGCCCTTGCCCGTAGCCGCAGCAAGGACTGGCCCTATGCCGGCGCGGTGACGCCGCAGGAAGCCTATGAATTGATCAGTGCGGAAAACGCCGTCAAGCTGATCGATGTGCGCACCAATGCCGAGCGTGACTGGGTGGGACGGGTGGCGATCCCGGAAGCCCAACATGGTGCGGTCCAGTGGGCGACTTATCCAGGTGGCAATACCAACCAAGAATTTATCGAGCAATTGAACGGTATCGCCCGCAAGGATCAGGTGATTTTATTCCTGTGCCGTTCCGGCGTGCGCTCGCGTGGTGCAGCCAAGCTGGCGACCGAACACGGCTACCAGCACTGCTACGACATCCTGGAGGGCTTTGAGGGCGACAAGGACGAGCATGGCCACCGCAAGAACATCAGCGGCTGGTGCCACGCCGGCCTGCCCTGGATCGGCGCTTAACCCACGGCCGCCTCGACCGGCGATCGCCGCGTATTCTAGGGTCTGACCCCGGCCGGGGTCAGACCCTGCGTCGCAGTGGGGTTGGCCTCCGCAATCAGGAACAGAATGCGCTTGCGCACGAACTGGATGTGGCTGCGCAAGCCATACAGGCCATCGGCAAACGACAGCGGGATCGAGACCTGGTTGACCAGCTCCTCGATCTCGTCCAGCCGCTTCAGCTGCTCTTCGTAG
This sequence comes from Duganella dendranthematis, assembly GCF_012849375.1. Lineage (NCBI taxonomy): Bacteria > Pseudomonadati > Pseudomonadota > Betaproteobacteria > Burkholderiales > Oxalobacteraceae > Duganella > Duganella dendranthematis. The sequence continues at coordinate 3,832,158 of NZ_CP051684.1, read as the reverse complement.
ACCTGCATACGGGTGGCTTCCTGGGCCTCCTCCACTTTCTGCTCCACCGCGCGCAGCTGGCCATACCACTTGTACACGCGTGAGCGGATACGCCACACATACAGCGGCGGGATCACCTTCGACAGCGGCAGGATCAGCGCGCCCAGCGCCACCACCAGCACCCACATGCGGTCGAAGAAATTGGCCAGCCAGAAGGTCATGTAGCGCTGCAGGAACGGCGGCCCGCTCTTGTAGAACTTGGCCGCCTCCGGATCGACCGGAATCTCGGTGTACTTGGCCGACGGGAACTGGCCCTGCTGCTGGAACCAGCCGGCGCCGCTATGAATCGTCGAGGCCGCCTGCACGAACAAATCCACCAGCGCCGAATGCAAATCATCGCGCGCCACCAGCGTGGCGGTCGGCGCGATCAGGTTGTAGTCTTCGGACGGGATGTTGCGGCCTAGATCAACAATGCCCTGCGGCAGCACCACGTGCGTCAAAAACGGCAGCTTGCGCGAATACGCCTCGGCCTGGCTGAAATCGAACAGCTTGATACCCGGCGTTTGCAGCAGCATCTGGATCAGCGGCGCTTCCGGCGCCGAGGTAAACACCAGGCCGTCGATGCGGCCTTCCAACAACTCCACCGTGGCCGGCGTGTTAGCCAGCGAAAACTTCTGCACCTCGTCTTTTTCGACGCCATTCAGCTCCAGCACCTGGCGGAATAGGCGCGGCGAGCCGGCGCCCTTGGCGCCGTAATTGATCTTCTTGCCGCGCAGCTGCGTCAGCTGGGTGATCGGCGGCTTGCCCTTGTCTTCGCGCAGGAACAGCCACAGCGGCTCAACGAACAGGCTGCCCAGCGACGACAGGCCTTCGCGCTCGGCCGCTTCCTCGTTGGTCGAGCCGCTTTGCACGAAGGCGATATCGACCTTGCCTTCTTTCAGATTGCGCAGGTTTTCGCTGGAACCGGCCGATGGCACCAGCGTGACTTTGACGCCGTGCTTGGCCAGCGCTGCCGCATATTTCTTGCCGAAGTCCTCGTAGGCCGAGTTTTCCTGACCCGTGCCCAGCCGCACCGTGCGCGGCGGCGCCGGGTCGACCAGCCAGTAGGCCAGCAGACAGATGCCGACGATGGTCAGCACCGTCGGCGCGGCCGCGACGATCAGATCCCGGAAGGAGAACTGGGTAAACTTGAGGATCTTGGACATGTGGTGGCGCATAGGTTTCATGGGCTCACACCTTGCCAATAAATCAGCAACTATGCAAGGGAAACCCGCAAGACAAAAAAAGGGTCTGACCCCGAACGGGGTCAGACCCTGGTATGCGGTGGGCGGGGTAGAAATTACCCGCCGCAGGCCTGCAGTGGCGCTTTCGCGACTTCGGGCGCTACGCCCCAACCTTCACCACCGGCAGCGTTGTGCCGGGCTTCGGCGCCGCATGCGGCTCAATCAACGGCATCAAGTTCGGCGCCAGCACCACCAGCAGCTGCACCGGCAGCGCGCTGGTGAAGTCATAGTTCTTCGATTCCGGCCCGTGCACATACGCCGTCATCGAACCAAAGAAGCGCTCGCCGATATTGAACACAAACGTCGCCGACCGGTTCACATAGCGCGATTCAATCAGCCGTCCGCCACCGCCATACACATCAAAGCGCTGGTCGCCGGTACCGGTCTTGCCGCCCACCGGAATGATCGAACCATCGGCTGCCACAAACGCCGACTTGACCCGCTTGGCGGTACCGTCCGACACCACGCCACGGATCGCATCCGCCGCCACCCGCGCCACTTGCGGCGCAATCACCTGCTCGTTGGTGGTCGGCGGCGCCTTGGTCACCAGCGTGTCGTACGGCGTATCCTTGGCGAAGTGCAGCGAGGTGATGCGCTGCGAACTCTTGCGCACACCACCGTTGACGATAATCCCCATCAGCTCCGCCAGCGCGGCCGGCCGGTCGGCCGAGGCGCCCAGCGTGGTCGCATACGACGGCACTAGCGATTCAAACGGATAGCCCATTTTCTTCCACTGCTTGTGGATTTCCATGAAGCCTTCCACCTCGATCAGGCCGGCGATGCGCTTGTCCTGCGCGTGCTTGCGGTGCGTCTTGAACAGCCACTGGTAGACATCCTGACGCTCCTGCTCGCTGGCCTTGGTCATCTCGCTCAAGGTCGCGCCCGGATGCAGGCGCAGATAGGCCGCCATCCACAACTCCAGCGGATGCACGCTGGCCAGATAGCCACGGTCGGCCAGCGACCAGTTGCCGATCGCATACTGGTCATACAGCTTGGCCACGCGCTCTTCCGGCACCTCGTTCTGCGACGGCAAGTTCTCTTTCAGGAAGGCCGCAAACTGCTCCTGCGTGGCCAGCGGATACATGGTGCGATGGATCACCGCCAGCCGCACCGGCGTGCTGCGGATGTTGGCCAGCAGGGTCTTGTCGATCTCTTCCGGCGGCTTGCCCTTGTACTTGGCGTAGAAGCGCCCCAGGAATTCCTTGCCTTCCTTGTCGGCGAAGCGCGCCAGGTAGCCGGCGCGGCGCGGATCGTCCGCGTCCGCCAGCAGCGACGCCGACGAGCCCGGATTGGAGAACATGTAGAACTTGGCCACGTCCCGCATCAGCCGCACGAACACCAGGTTGGTCGAGTGGCGCAGCGCTTCGGTCACGGTCAGGATCTTGTTGTTATCTTCCTTGGAGAAGTTGCCGAAGTGATGCAAGCCGCCGCCGGTGAAGAAGCCCTCACCCGGATTGCCGGAATACTTGCGCTCCATGGCCGCATTCAGCATCGGCGTCAGCTCGCGCTGGCCGACCGGCAGGGTCTTGAAGTAATCCAGTGCCCACTGTGTCAGCTTGTCCTGCGGATCGACTTTCACCTGGCCCAGCGCCGCGTTGTCCATGCCGCCGTACTTCTTGTGCAGCTGGTCCATGATGTCCAGATAGGTGATCAGCGTGCGCAGCTTGGCGGTCGAGCCCAGATCCAGCTTGGCGCCTTCGTTGATGTCCAGCGGCTGGTCGAAGTTATCGGTCTGCAAGCGCAGCAGATTGTTCTGCTCGCCCTTTTCCAGCAAGGTGAAGCTGTACACCACGTTGGCCGGATCACCGTTGCCCAGCATGCCTTTGCCGGTCAGGCCGGCCGCCTTGGCCTTCTCCGGATCGCGCAAGTCACGCAGCACCTGCGTAACGGCGGTCTGCGCCTGCGCGTCCAGCGTGCTGACCACGGTCAGGTCCAGCCGGTCGAGGTTGTACATGCGGTTGTCGCCCAGCAGATTGGCCAGGTGGTTGCGGATCGCGTTCGAGGCCTTGCGGCTGACAAAGGTCTGCGCTGGCGCCGATTGCAAGCCGTTGCCGGTGGCCGGATGCAGTACCTGCTTCAGCGCGACGTCGCGCATGGCCGGCGTGATGGCGCCGTCGCTGGCCAGAATCCGCAAGTGGCTGTTGGCCAGCACTTCCAGGTCGGCCGCGCCGTCGCCCAGATAGTAGCTCGGGCGGCGCTGCGCAATCATCAGGCTCAGCGCCTCCTTGAACACCAGCGCGGTCACCGCATCGGGATTGTCGAGCTTGCCATTGAGGCGTTTGTTGACGTCGTCAAACGAGCGGCCGTACCACACCCACATGCCGTCGCCGATACCGTTCACTTCGCCATAGCCGGGCTTGGCCGACAGCGGCACCGTGTTCAGGTATTCGAGCACGATGCGGCGCCGCGCCTTCAGCGTCTCCGGCCCGTCCTGGTACGAACGCAGGCTGGCCGACACCATCTGCTGCAGCTTGTCCTTCATCGAACCGGTGCGGCCTTCCGGCGAGTGGCGATACTTTTCGATCTGTGTGGCCAGCGTGCTGCCGCCGGCCGCGCGATGGCCGCCGCCGACTGCGCTGGCGGTCTTCTCCAGCACCGCCTTGCCGAGCCGGTCCCATTCCACTGCCGGGTTGCGCTTCGGATAGGTGTTGTCCAGCAGCTCGCGGTTTTCGATGAACAGCAGGCTGCTCACCAGCACCTTAGGCGCGGCGTCGAACTTGTTGTAGATGCGTTCGGGATAGCTGGCGGCAAACAGTTCCTGTGCGCGGCAATCGTAAATCGTCAGGCCGGTCTTGGTCTTTTCGCGGTAGGTGGCGAACACGCCCATGTCGGCCAGCTCGGCCATCTTAGGCGAGATGCGCGCCTGCGCCGCGACCTTGTAGTCACGCTGGCTGAGCTTGCCGATGTAGTCCGGCAGGCCGGCATAGCCGAGCCGCTCGTCGTACGGACTGTCGTGCGGGAAGCGGATCGATTTGCTCGGGCCCTTCTCGACCTTGTACGTCATCTTGCTGGCGAGGTCGGTAAAGATGCGCGCCTGCATCGATGAGGTCAGCGTTTCGCGGTAGCCCCAGTAAATCGTAAAGGACACGCCGACCAGCAGCACCAGCAGGAAGGCATTGCGGGTGCGTTTGCTTTTCTTGGGTGCGCCTTCGTCCGGCGGTAGTGGTGGGTCCATCTGTGCTTGCGCCAGATGGGCCTCGGATGATTCAGGTGTATTTGGAGGGAGCATCGCGTGTTTCAAGTCAATCTTGCTAGCTTCCATTGCACCACATCGGCGCGATGCCGATGGGAGCAGACGCACAATAAATGCAAAGCACCGTTTGTTTTTCGCAAAAAAACAACGGCGCTCTCTCCGAAGAAGGAACGCCGTGTCATTCGACTGTCACAAAGCGGACTAAGTCGGCTTGAACTCTACCTGAAGCTTGCGCAATTCGTCGCACAGTTGGATGAAGGCCGTGGCCGTCTGCACGGGTTCGCCTTTGACGCCCAGTTCGATGTGACGGCGCGTATTGGCGTCGCCGACGCTCGGTAAGCTGAACACTTTCACGCGCGCGAACTGCTGCTCGATCGCCACCATCAGCGGCGTCAGCGCCGACTCGGCCGCTTCGTACACCAACACCGATTGTTCCAGGTGCGGTTCGCGGTTGAACAGGTCGGCGTAGTGGTTGTCCAGCACCCATTCCAGCATCGGCCACGCCATCACCGGAAAGCCCGGCACGAAGTAATGCTTGCGCAGCGCGAAGCCGGCGATGTTGTTGTACGGGTTGGGGATCAGCGCCGCGCCTTCGGCAAACTCGGCCATCTTGAGGCGGTGCAGGTTTTCGTCGGAATTGAGGTCGGCGGTCTGGCCGGCCTCCTGCGCCATTTGCAGGATGCGTTGCTGAATGTTGAGCTTGCCTTGCTCGTGCAGCACCAGCGGCAGGCCCAGCGCGTCGGCCGCAGCCTGGCGCGTGTGGTCGTCCGGCGTGGCGCCGATGCCGCCGCAGCAGAACACGATGTCGTCGGTGGCGAAGGTGCGTTGCAGCGTGGCCGTGATGCGCACCGGATCGTCCGGCAGCACCTCGGCCCAGGTCAGCTGCAAGCCACGTGCCGCCAGCATCTGCACGACTTTGGGGAAATGCTGGTCGACGCGCCTGCCCGACAGGATTTCGTCGCCAATGATGATGAGTCCGATTGCCATCGTCTATTCCTTTTCTATGACTTCCTGAGCTCGCAACCGCGCCAGCGCATCCAAACAATAGTACGCGAACCACAAGCCGGTAAAGATAAAAATCAGTACATACAGCCAGATCGAGATGGCCGCGAGGAAGGGGAACATCACCACCGCCATCACGCCCCCCAGCCAGATCGCGCCCGGCAATGCGCCGGCCGCGCCCGATACCACGCCGATCACTAGCAGGCGCCAGCGGTGTTCGCGCAGGATCTGCTGGCGTTCCTCGGTGCTGGCGTAATCGGCAAGCGTGTCGTACACCATGACGCGGCAGGTCAGCCAGCCCCACAGCAGCGCCTGCACCAGCACCGCCAGCGGCGGGAAGGCGTACAGCGGCAAGGTCAGTATCCACAGGCCGATAAAAATCGCCATGCCGCCCAGCGCCACGCCAACGCTGCCGACAACCGACCCGCCCTTGCGCTGCTCCAGCTGCGGATAGTGGCGCAAGCCGACATGGCGGCCGATCAGCGGCATCGCCACCACGCCGATAAAGATCAGCGCGGTCAAAATCATCAACGGCAGCAACGCCAGCATGGCGATCAGCGGCACCACCACCGAGGTCAGCGTGCCCAGCCCGAGGCTGCGCAGCCAGCTGGTGCTGGTGGCGAACAGATTATGGTCGGCAAACTGCGCATGCAGGTAATCGACCAGCGGCTGTAGGTAGAAATACAGCGCCACCGCCCAGACGCCCAGCGCCAGCAGGAAGGGAACGATGCTCATCATCAGCATCTTGCCATGCCATTGGGACAAGAAAGCGCGGCCCCATGCGCGGAAAACGTTACTCATCAGACGACATCCTTACGTGCGTATTCAATCATGCGGCGCAACCCCAGCGCCTGCTGCGACCAGAAGCCGCGGCCGTAGTCGCGGCCTTGCAGCTGGTCGCGGATGCCGGTGGCGACAAACTGCGGCGTGAAATTGGCGGTGCGGAAAATGATGTCCCAGACCGGCAGCAGCACGGCAAAATTGCAGCCGCCCGGCTTGCCATCCCTGCCCTCGTGGCCAACGCCGATGGCATGGTGCATGCGGTGATAGCGCGGCGACACCAGCAGCCGCTCGCCCAGCCAGCCGAAATGGATGCGGACGTTGGCGTGTTGCAGGCTCTGCAAAATGCGCGACAACGACACCAGCATCACATACTGCGCCGGCTCGACGCCGATGCCCAGCGCGATCACGCCCATGTAAACATCGCGCAGCAGGTCGTCGAGGATGTGATTGCGGTCGTCGCTCCACAGGTTCATGTTCTGCTGGCTGTGGTGCAGCCCGTGCAAGCCCCACCACCAGTTGAAGTGGTGCGAGGCGCGGTGATACCAGTAATCGAAGAAATCCAGCACCACGAAATAGACGGCGAACGCCGCCAGCGGGCTGATGCCAGGCCACAGCGCTTCCAGGTTGAACGGATGGAAACCGTCCAAGCGCAGCCAGCCGGCCAGCCCGTCCATCAGCGGATCGAGCGTAAAGAAGATCAGCACCGAGAACACGCCGATCCGGTGCAGCACCGTGTACAGGAAATCGTTCCAGCGCGCGCGCGGATCGGTGATCTGCTGCGCCGGAATCAGCGACTCCAGCGGCCGCAGCACCAGGAACAGCAGCGCCAGTTCCAGCAGGCCGATCAACAGCCACTCGGTGCCCTCGAACGCGTCCTCGACGAATGCGCCGAAGCCGAGCTGGAACACCAGCGGCTGGATCGCCGTTTCAAACAACCAGCCCTGCGCCACGCCCAGCCAGTCAGAGATTGCTTCTATCATTTTTTATAATCCGGATGCGCGCGCAGCGTGTCAAAACACAGGCCCTTCTGCTCAAGACCGCTAATCAGAAGTTCAAGATTGGCCGGCGCCCACGCATCCTTGCGCGACCAGATGCCCATATGGATCAGCACGATATCGCCGCCGCGCAGGTCGCGCAACGACTTCTGCAAAAGTACCGGATTCGGATACTTTTCGCTCGACAGTTCATCGCCCGAGAAGCCGGCCGGCGACCAGCCCACATGCGCATAGCCACAGGCCTTGCCGATGTCCAGCAGGCGCGGCGAAGTGCGGCCGGCCGGTGCGCGCCACAGCGGATCGAGATGCGCACCGGTCAGTTCGACAAAGCGCTGATCGACGCGCTTGAGCTGCTCGCAATACTGCTGCGGCGTCCAGCTGGCCAGCTTGCCGGCTTGCGGGCCGAAGCCAGGTTTGACCACCACCGTGCCGTTGGCGCCATCGCGCGCGAACACCGCGTGGTCCCAGGTATGCGCGCCAACCGCATGGCCCTCCGCCACCCGCGCCTTCCAATATACAGACCAGGACGGATCGAGCGAGTAATCGCCGCGCACGGTTTTCTCGTTAGCCAGGAAGAAGGTGGCTTTGATCTGGTGCCGGTTCAGCGTATCGGCAATCAGCTCGGCCTGCGACTGGCTGCCGGTGTCGAAGGTCAAATAGACCGTACCCTTGCACGCCGGCGCCGCCTGCAACGGCGCCGCCAGCGTCAGCATGACCAGGGCCGCAGCGCGCTTCATCAGCGTTGTGCGGAGTTAAAGAAGAACACGCCGTGCGGCGAACGGCCGACCGGAATCGTCTTGATCACCTTGCGGCTTTGCAGGTCGATCACCGCCACTTTTTTAATCCAGCGCAGCGTCACCCACATGGTCTTGCCGTCGTCGGTGATTTCCATGCAGTCCGGGCCGCCGGGCACGTTGATCTGGCCGACGTTTTCCAATGTCTTCTGATCAATGATGTTGATCGAATTGGAAACACGGTTGGAGACGTAGGTATAACGTCCATCGCCGGCCGAGCGGAAGTTGTGCGCACCCATGCCGGTCTTGATGCGCTTGACGGTTTTCTGCGCTTTCCAGTCGATCACTTCCACGTAGTCGCTGCCCATGATGCCGACCAGCAGATAGTTATCGTCCGGCGTCATGGCGATGCCGGCCGGCAGTTTGCCGACCGGCAGCGTCCACTTGACGGTCTGCGTGCTCAGGTCGATGGCGCTGACCTGGTCGCTGCCCTGCTGGGTGATGAACACCATATTGCTGGCGGCGTTGAACGCCATGTGGCTCGGCAGCTTGGCCAGCGGCAGGCGCTTGGCCAGCGTCATATTGGCGCCGTCGTATTTATACAGGTCGACGCGGTCCAGCCGCAGCGAGTTCGACACGAACCATTTCTGGTCCGGCGAAAAGCCGATCTGGTACGGATCGAGGATGCCCTTGATGGTGCGCTGTGGCTGGCCGGTTTTCGGATCGAGGAAAATCAGCTCGTTGCCGACCGAACTGGCGACGATCAGCGATTTATTGTCCGGCGTCGCCATCAGGTGGTGCGGCTCCTTGCCGACCGGGATGGTGTTCAGATCCTTGTAGGTCGCCTGGTCCAGCAACTGCACGGTGGCGTCGCGGGAATTAAGGACTACGACGACATTAGCCTGGGCGGCGCCGAAAGCCATCAGGACGCTGGAGAAAACAAGACTGCGGAGCATGGAGAAAATCGCCGAGATGAACAAAGTCTTATTTTACGTGCAAACCAGACACAGGCGAGACGAAAGCCGACAAATCTTCATGGGAACTGTGGCCCTGCTACAATTCTGCCCTGTTTCTAATGAAAGGAAGATCATGTCCACTATTACTACCGACTCCGGCCTGCAATACATCGAACTGACCGTAGGCGAAGGCGAAGAAGCCAAAGCCGGCCAAAACGTCACCGTGCATTACACCGGCTGGCTGCAAAACGACGACGGCAGCAAGGGTTCGAAATTTGATTCGAGCAAAGACCGCAACGATCCATTCGAGTTCGCCCTGGGCGCCGGCATGGTCATCCGCGGTTGGGACGAAGGCGTGCAAGGCATGAAGATTGGCGGCGCTCGCCAGCTGATCATTCCAGCCGAACTGGGCTACGGCGCGCGCGGCGCTGGTGGTGTCATCCCACCAAACGCTACGCTGATTTTTGACGTTGAACTGCTGGGCGTTTAAGCCAGCTTAGCTTTAACGCTGCCAGTTGCGGCGTAAAGCTTCCAGCTCTGCTCGCGTGTCGAGCATGCCGCCGACGATGCGCTGGTCGATCGCTTCCAGCAGCGCCGTCGGCATCTCGGTTCCCGCCATGCGGTAGCCGCCGGTCGACGGCATCGGCCGCGCATTCTGCACCAGCACCGGTATGCGCCACTCCTCGCTGGCGCGGCAAGCAATCCCCACCAGATCCTGCGTCATCCCCACCAGCGTAAAGCTGCGGCAGTACGTGCCCTCGTTCGACAGGAAGCTCAGACCCACGCGCACTTCGCCTTCGGCCTGCGCCGCCGCGCCGCCCAGTTGCTGGCTCAACACCGCCGCCAGCTTGCCCTGCGCCACCAGCCAGCCATTGCGGCTGACCACTTCGGTCGGCACCGGCGCCGGCTCGCCGCTGAACCAGGTCGGCTGCCACTTGGCCAGGCCAAACTTGCCGGCCGCCAGCCCCATCACCATCACCAGTCCCAGCGCGCTCCACTCCAGCCAGCTCCAACGCCGCCGCGTGGCCTTGCGCACCGCCTGCTGCGCGGCCAGACGCTGCGCCCGCACCGCCGCCAGCTGCACCACATTGGCGCCCTGGCGCGCGCGCCCTCCAGACGGATTGCGCTGATCGGCATAGACCCCTTCGTCACGCGCCGCGCGCAGCCGCGCCACCCGGCGCACCAGGCTGCTGTCATGGCGCATGGCGAGTTCGACCTGCTGGCGGGTCTCCTCGTCCAGTTCGCCATCGGCATACGCGATCAGTGTCTCGTCTGAAAAGCTCATCTTCGCTGTCCTTTATGCGTTCAATCATAAACCTTTTTTGACCGGAATGCGGTTTTACAGAAAGCGCAGAAACCCTTTAAATACAAGGCCTTGTTCGCGTTGCAGCGCAGCGAGGCAGCCACTACAAGGCTTGCTTCATCAAGAGTTCGTACAGAAACCATTACTTTTAACAATATTTATGCTAATCTGCGCGCTCCAATAACCAAGGAGGTAGTAATGAAAAAAGGCGAACTGATTGCAGAATTTGCGAAACGCACCGAGCTGTCCGCTGCTGCCGCCAACGGCGCAGTGAACACCCTGATCGCCATCATCACCGAGCGTCTGAAAAAAGGCGACACGGTAGGCATCACCGGCTTCGGCACCTTCTCCGTAGCCAAACGCGCTGCACGCAAAGGCCGCAATCCCGCAACCGGCGAAGCGATCAAGATCGCTGCGTCGAAAACCCCGAAATTCTCGGCTGGCGCCACGCTGAAATCGGCTGTCAACCCGACGAAGAAGAAGTAATTCTTCCGGAGTTTTACGCGTGCCCGCGAGGGCACCGGAAACGGCGGTTCATGCGGGATCATTCCCGGCATGGCCGCCGTTCTGTTTTGGAGCGCGCACTCTAGCGGCTTTTGCCAGCGCTGCGGTTATGATGCGGTGATCAACCACACAACAAGGAGCGCGGTATGAGTTTGCAAGAACAGTTTGAACAGGCCCAGGCGGACTCGAAGAACCTGCCGGAACGTCCCGACAACCTGACGCTGCTGAAAATCTATGCGCTGTTCAAGCAGGCATCCAGCGGCGATGCAACCGGCGAGCGTCCGGGCATGACCGACTTCGTCGGCCGCGCCAAGTTCGACGCATGGGCTGAGCTGAAAGGCAAAACCCAGGACGAAGCCAAGCAGCTGTACATCGACCTGATCGAAGACCTGAAGTAATCAGGTCGCATGACGTAAAAAAGGCCCATCCGGGCCTTTTGTCTTTTAGCCAACAAACACTGTCCGCATTTTTTCCGCCACCTTGGCCTCGATCTGCGACGCCATCATGCTGATCGGGAAGCCCAGGTCGATCGTCAGCTGCGCCTGGTTCGGCAGCAACGTCAGCGCGCCGTTCACGCCGCTGCGCTCAAAGCGCAGCACATCGCCTTCCCAACGGCACGTCAGTTCAAATTGCTCGGCCAGTTTGTCGGCCACTTGTTGGGCCGCCGCGCGGGCCTGCTCCGGCGCCAGGTGGTGTTCCTGGACGATGTTGATATCCGCCATGTGGCTTCTCGCTCAATAAACAAAGCCGCCATGATGCCAGTTGCGCCCGCGCCGCGCCAGTCTCCAAACGGCCAGGCAACGTATGACGCTTTCGCCGAATGAATTTGCTTATATGTATTGTATATAAGCCCAATTTGTGAGAAATAGCGAATTACCTTAAAATACAGTGCTTTGCCAAGGTTAGCCGGCACTGCCCCGCCCGCCGAAGCCGCCAGCACACCAACATTGATAGGACTGTTATGACCCACGTTGTCACCGAATCTTGCATCGCCTGCCGTTATACGGACTGCGTCGATGTTTGCCCGGTAGATTGTTTCCGCCAAGGCCCCAACTTCCTCGCCATTGACCCGGACGAGTGCATCGACTGCGCCGTCTGCGTGGCCGAATGCCCGGTCAACGCCATCTACGCCGAAGAGGATGTCCCAGGCGACCAGCAACAATTCATCAAGATCAACGTCGATCTGGCACGCAAATGGCCGTCGATCACCAAGACTATTCCTGCGCTGCCGGATGCGGAACAGTTCAAGGACGTCAAAGAAAAACTGCAGCTGCTGGCCCGCTAACACGCGGCCGGCATGGACGCTGCACTACTGAAATCACAGGAAAACACGTATGAATAGCACCGTTACACCACCTGGCGTCATCGAAGCCGATGCCGTCATCATTGGCGCCGGCCCGGTCGGCCTGTTCCAGGTCTTCGAACTGGGTCTGCTGGAAATCAAGGCCCACGTCATCGATTCGCTGGGCGCCGTGGGCGGGCAGTGCGTGGAACTGTATCCGGACAAGCCGATCTACGACATCCCGGCCGTGCCATCGTGCACCGGCCAGGAACTGACCGACAACCTGCTGAAGCAGATCGAACCGTTCGAGCCAACCTTCCACCTGGGTCAGGAAGTGACCAAGGTCGAGCGCCGCGACGACGGCCGCTTTGACGTGGAAACCACGGCCGGCACCCAGTTCATCGCCAAAACCATCTTCATCGCCGCCGGCGTCGGCTCGTTCCAGGCCCGCACGCTGAAAGTGGACGGCATCGACGTCTTCGAAGGCAGCCAGCTGCACTACAAGGTCAAAGACCCGGCGCAGTTCGAAGGCAAGAACCTGGTCATCTGCGGCGGCGGCGACTCCGCGCTGGACTGGGCCCTGAACTTCGTCGGCAAGGCCGAATCGGTGGTGCTGCTGCACCGTCGCGACGACTTCCGCGCCGCGCCAGCCTCGGTCGCCAAGATGAAAGCCCTGTGCGACGACTACGAAATGCAGCTGCTGATCGGCACCGCCACCGGCTTCGAAACCTCGGCCGACGGCAAGCTGGAGCACCTGAAAGTGACCGCCGCCGACGGCGTGACCCGCCGCGTGCCGCTGGATATGCTGCTGGTGTTCTACGGCCTGTCGCCAAAACTGGGCCCGATCGCCGAATGGGGCCTGGACATCGAGCGCCGCCAGCTGAAAGTACAAAACACCGAGAAGTTTGAAACCAATGTGCCGGGCATCTTCGCCGTGGGTGACATCAACACCTACCCGGGCAAGAAGAAGCTGATCCTGTCGGGCTTCCACGAAGCAGCGCTGGCCGCTTTCGGCGCCGCGCCATACATCTTCCCGGACAAGAAGATCCACATGCAGTACACCACCACCTCGCCGAAACTGCACAAGGTGCTGGGCGTGGAAACCCCAGTGTTCGACTAAGCACCGAACTCGGGCAACTGTCCTACAAGAAAGCAGCGGAAACGCTGCTTTTTTTATGCCCGCAGCAGTATTATTCTTTCTTACAAGATTGTCTGTGGATAGTACGTAGTCTTGCTCAGCGGTACATGGAAATGCTTTTACGCCAAAAACACAGCGCCTATAATTTGGCTTATGATGTCATATTGGTGCACCGCACCAAACTTATAAGAATCGGGATGTGTCATGCTCTACCAACTCCATGAAATGCAGCGTTCGTTCCTTACGCCACTGATGCAGTGGGCGGACGCCTCGGCCAAATTGTTCACCAATCCAGTGTCGCCGCTGGCGCACACCCCGTTCGCGCAGCGCATCGCCGCTGGCTACGAACTGATGTACCGATTGGGCAAGGACTACGAAAAACCGGCATTCGAGATCGACACTACCGAGATCAAGGGCGAAAAGGTCGGCATCATCGAACACGTGGCGGTCAACAAACCGTTCTGCCGCCTGATTCACTTTAAAAAAGACCTGAATGACAAGCAGTTCAAGGCGTTGAACCAGCCGACCGTGCTGCTGGTCGCGCCGCTCTCTGGCCACCACTCGACGCTGCTGCGCGACACCGTGCGCGGCCTGCTGGTCAGCCATGACGTCTTCATCACCGACTGGACCGATGCGCGCATGGTGCCGGTCTCAGAAGGCGCCTTCCATCTGGACGACTACATCTACTACGTGCAGGACTTCATCCGCCACCTGGGTCCGGATGTGCACGTGATTTCCGTCTGCCAGCCGACCGTGCCGGTGCTGGCGGCGATTTCGCTGATGGCGTCGGACAACGATCCGAAACTGCCGAAGACCATGACCATGATGGGCGGCCCGATCGACCCGCGCAAATCGCCGACCGCCGTCAACAACCTGGCCACCGAGAAGAAATACTCGTGGTTTGAAAACACCGTGATCTATCCGGTGCCGCCAAACTATCCGGGCTTTGGCCGCAAGGTGTATCCGGGCTTCCTGCAGCACGCCGGCTTCGTCGCCATGAACCCGAGCCGCCACGCCCAGAGTCACCGCGATTTCTACGAACACCTGGTCAAGGGCGACGAGGAAACCGCCGAGGCGCACCGCAAGTTCTACGACGAGTACAACGCCGTGCTGGACATGCCGGCCGAATACTATCTGGACACCATCAAGACGGTGTTCCAGGAGTTTTCGCTGCCGAAGGGCGACTGGTTGGTCGGCGGCAAGCTGGTCAAGCCGGCCGACATCAAGTCGGTGGCGCTGTTCACCGTCGAAGGTGAGCTGGACGATATTTCCGGCGCCGGCCAGACCCAGGCCGCGCACGACCTGTGCAGCAACATCCCGGCCGACAAGCAGCAGGATCTGGTGGTCAAAGGCGCCGGCCACTACGGCATCTTCTCCGGCCGCCGCTGGCGCGAGATGGTATGTCCGGAAATCACCGCCTTCATCAAGAAACACGGCTGATCGTGTGGATAACGCCCCGTCTGACGGGGCGTTTTACTATAATGGCGCTTTAACGCCATCCGCCACGCCGTGTCTACCGACAAAACCCTCGCCGACCGCATCGAAGACGTCCTGCCGCAAACGCAATGCACCAAGTGCGGTTACGACGGCTGCCGTCCGTATGCGGAAGCCATCGCGGCTGGCGCGGCCGACATCAACCAGTGCCCGCCCGGCGGCGCCGAGGGCATCGCCCGGCTGTCGTCGGTCACCGGCCGCAAGGTCATCCCGCTGAATCCCGTGAATGGCCTTGAGCGGCCGCGCGCGGTGGCCTACATCGACGAAGCGCTGTGCATCGGCTGTACCTTGTGCATCCAGGCCTGCCCGGTCGATGCCATCATCGGCGCCGCCAAATTGATGCACACCGTGGCGCCGTCGCTGTGCACCGGCTGCGACTTGTGCGTGGCGCCTTGCCCGGTCGACTGCATCGTCATGTACCCGATCACCGAGACCACCGGCTGGGACGCGTGGTCGCAAGCCGACGCCGACGCCGCGCGCGAACGCCACGACTTCCGCACGTTCCGCCTCAAACGCGACAAGCAAGAGAACGACGCGCGCCTGGCGGAGAAGGCTGCGGCCAAGCTGGAGAAAGTCAACACCATCGAACCGGCCGACGCCGCATCGGCCGCCGCGCTGGAACGCAAGCGCGCCATCATCGCCGCCGCCATGGAGCGCACGCGCCTGAAGAAAGAACAAGAGCAAGAATGAACGCAGCAAAACGCTACGAAATGTTTGTGCGCTTCCGCGCCGCCAATCCCCATCCTGTAACCGAACTTGAGTACACCACACCGTTTGAACTGCTGATCGCCGTGCTGCTGTCGGCGCAGGCCACCGACGTCGGCGTCAACAAGGCCACGCGCAAGCTGTACCCGGTGGCGAATACGCCGCAGGCCATACTGGATATGGGTGAAGAGGAATTGCGGACCTACATCCAGACCATCGGCTTGTACAAGACCAAGGCCAAGAATGTCATGGCCACCTGCCGTATGCTGGTCGAGCTGCACGGCGGCGAAGTGCCGGAAGACCGCGAATCGCTGGAAGCCCTGCCAGGCGTCGGCCGCAAGACGGCCAACGTAGTGCTGAATACCGCGTTCGGCCAGCCGACCATGGCGGTGGACACCCACATCTTCCGCGTTTCCAACCGCACCGGGCTGGCGCCGGGGAAGAATGTCGACATCGTCGAACAGAAGCTGCTGAAGTTTGTGCCGAAAGAGTTTCTACAAGATGCGCACCACTGGCTGATCCTGCACGGCCGCTACACCTGCAAGGCGCGCAAACCCGAATGCTGGAACTGTATCCAGATCGATTTGTGCGACTACCGAAACAAGACGCCAGCGCCAACGAACGCCTGACACTCCCCCAAAGCGTGCGCATACGCGGGGTCTGACCCCGTACGGGGTCAGACCCTTGTGTGGCCCTGCGGGTTAGACCAGCACCAGGTTGTCGCGGTGGATCAGTTCCTGCCCTTCGACGAAGCCGAGGATCGCCTCGATCTCGCTCGACGGCTTGCGCATGATGCGGCGCGTCTCGGCGCTGGTGTAGTTCGACAGCCCACGCGCCACCGGCACACCGTCCGCCGACACGCACGTGATCACCGCGCCGCGGCCAAATTCGCCCTTCACCTCCACCACGCCGATCGGCAGCAGCGACTTGCCTTCGCCGGTCAGCTTCTGCACCGCGCCGGCGTCCAGCACCACCTGGCCTGCGGTGTGCAAATGATCCGCCATCCACTGCTTGCGCGCCGTCAGATGACCGGTCTGCGCCGCCAGCTCAGTGCCGATCACCTCACCACCAGCCAGCCGCGCCAGCACCTCATTCTCGCGGCCATAGGCGATCACGGTATGCGCGCCCGACTTGGCGGCGCGCTTGGCCGCCAGGATCTTGGTCAGCATGCCGCCGCGACCCAGGCTGCTGCCGGCGCCTCCCGCCATCGCCTCCAGCGCCGCATCGCCGGCGCGGCCGTGCTGGATCAGCACCGCCGACGGATCTTTGCGCGGATCGGCGCTGAACAAACCTTGCTGGTCGGTGAGAATAATCAGCGCATCGGCTTCGATCAGATTGGCGACCAACGCACCCAGCGTATCGTTATCGCCGAACTTGATTTCGTCGGTGACCACCGTATCGTTCTCGTTGATGATCGGGACCACGCCCAGGCGCAGCAAGGTGGTCAGCGTCGAGCGCGCATTCAGGTAGCGCTCACGGTCGGCCAGGTCGGCATGCGTCAACAGCACCTGCGCGGTGCCCAGTTGGTGCGCGCGGAAACTGGTTTCGTAAATCTGCGCCAGGCCCATCTGGCCGACGGCGGCGCAGGCTTGCAGTTCGTGGATATCGGTCGGGCGCTGCTCGAAGCCCAGGCGCAGCATGCCTTCGGCAATCGCGCCGGACGACACCAGCACCACCTCTTTGCCCAACGCGCGCAGGCCGGCGATCTGCGAGGCCCAGCGCGCAATGGCGGCGTGATCGAGCCCGCGTCCATCGTTGGTGACCAACGACGATCCAACCTTGATAATGATACGGGTAGCTTTTTGTATGACGGAATTCATGGCGGCGACAATCTCAAAACAAGCGTAGGAAAATCTGCTGTGATTTGGCGGGCTGGTTGCCCTGCTTTGCCGCTAACAGTCGCCGGCCCCGCGATGAGCAGGACGGGCGCCGAGATGGAAAGACATAATCAGCTGATCACTGATTATGCCGGTGATGCAGAGGATTAGTCGAGGATTTTAAAGCGTGGATCGTCCGGATCGATCGACGAAATGCCGCGCGCCTCTTCGGTCATCTGCGTTTCTTCCGAGCGCTGCTCGGTGTGACGCGTTTCTTCCAGGTGCTTCTGGATGGCGTTGACCAGTTCCTGCGTGCCGTCGCGGCTCAGCGCGGAGATCTCGAACACCGGGCCCTTGAAGCCAAACTTCTTGATGAAGTCCTTGACCTTTTTGGCGCGTTCCGCTTCCGGCACCATGTCCAGCTTGTTGAGCACCAGCCAGCGTGGCTTGTCGACCAGATCTTCGTCGTACTTTTTCAGTTCATTGACCAGCGCCTTGGCTTCCTTGACCGGATCGACCGTCGCCTCGAACGGCGCCAGATCGACTATGTGCAGCAGCAGGCCGGTGCGCGACAGGTGGCGCAGGAACTGGTGACCCAGGCCCGCACCTTCGGCGGCGCCTTCGATCAGACCAGGAATATCGGCGATCACGAAGCTCTTCTCGTGCGACACGCGGACCACGCCCAGATTCGGGTGCAAGGTGGTGAACGGGTAATCGGCGATCTTCGGACGCGCGTTCGACACGGCGGTGATGAAGGTCGATTTGCCGGCATTCGGCATGCCCAGCAGACCCACGTCCGCGAGCACCTTCAGTTCCAGGCGCAGCGTGCGGATTTCGCCTTCCTTGCCCGGCGTCTTTTGACGCGGTGCGCGGTTGGTCGAGGTCTTGAAGTGGATGTTACCCCAGCCGCCCTCGCCGCCTTTGGCCAGCAGCTCCTGCTGACCGTGCTCGCTCAGGTCGGCCAGAATCTCGCCGGAGACATCATCGATGATCAGGGTGCCCAGCGGCATGCGCAGCATCATGTCATCGGCACCACGGCCGTAGCAATCGGCGCCACGGCCAGGTTCGCCGTTGCCGGCGCGGTGCACTTTGGAGAAGCGGAAATCGACCAAGGTGTTGATGTTACGGTCCGCTATGGCCCAGATCGAGCCACCCTTGCCGCCGTCGCCGCCGTCAGGGCCGCCGAACGGGCGGAATTTTTCACGGCAAAACGACGAGCAGCCATTGCCGCCGTCACCACCGATTACTTCAATTTTTGCTTCGTCGATAAACTTCATGATGTACCGCCATAAAACTAAAAGGCTCTACCTATGGGCAGAGCCTTTCGATTGAAGGCTTGCGCCTTACAAACGGCCCCCTGAAGAGGCCGGAGCGTAAATTACGCTGCTGCTACTACGGTGACGAACTGTTTCGAGCCTTCACCTTTTTTAACGAACTTGACCACGCCGTTCACCAGAGCGAACAGGGTGTGGTCTTTGCCGGTGCCTACACCTTCGCCGGCGCGCACTGGGGTGCCGCGTTGACGAATGATGATGCCGCCTGCATTGATCGTTTGACCGCCGTAAACCTTAACGCCCAGGCGTTTTGATTCCGAGTCACGACCATTTCGCGTTGTGCCGCCGCCTTTTTTGTGTGCCATGCTAAAGCTCCTTGGATACTAAAAAAAGTGTCGATACGCTTACGCGTTGATCGAAACGATTTGGATTTCGGTGTAGTTCTGACGGTGACCCTGATGCTTTTGGTAGTGCTTACGACGACGCATCTTGAAGATCGTCACTTTTTCGTGACGGCCGTGGGAAACAACAGTAACCAGAACCTTCGCACCTTCGACCAGGGGAGCACCAAATTTGATGCTGTCGCCCGCGCCAACGGCGAGGACTTGGTCAATGGTGATTTCGGAACCAATGTCTGCCGGTATCTGTTCTACTTTAAGTTTTTCGCCAGCGACAACTTTGTATTGTTTGCCACCGGTTTTTATGACCGCGTACATGATTTGAAACCTCTCAAATGTTTATAAAAATCCCCGGATAAACCGAAGAACCGCAGATTATACACAGGAACCAAATTTGCGTCAAAAACTATTCACAAATGTCGGACGACATGGTATGTCAAACAATTTTTTCGGCGTGGTGCTTAACATTACAGCAATGTAATTGCCTCTAACGTGGGGCTGACGCCCCTGTAGCCGGGGCCATGACGTATAATCTCGCCACCATTAGTCTAACTGCACAGGTTCGCCTTGTCTGCCGCTACCCAAAACGCCACCCAAAACACCATCACCCACACCATTGCCGCCGATATGGACGCGGTCAACGCGGTGATCCGTCAACGCCTGCACTCCGAGGTGCCGCTCGTCAATCAAATTGCTGAGTACATCATCAGTGCCGGCGGCAAACGCATCCGTCCGGTGCTGGTGCTGCTGGTGGCCAACGCCTGGTCCTATAAAGGAACGGCGCACCATGAGCTGGCGGCGGTGGTGGAATTCATCCACACCGCTACCCTGCTGCACGATGACGTGGTCGACGAATCGTCGCTGCGCCGTGGCCGCGCCACCGCCAACGCCCTGTTCGGCAATGCCGCGTCGGTGCTGGTGGGTGACTTCCTGTACTCGCGTTCGTTCCAGATGATGGTTGGTCTGAACAATATGCGCGTGATGCAGATCCTGTCGGACGCCACCAACATCATCGCCGAAGGCGAAGTGCTACAGCTACTCAACATGCACGATCCGGACGTGACGCAAGAGCGCTACCTGCAAGTGATCCGTTCCAAGACCGCCAAGCTGTTTGAAGCGGCGGCCGAGCTCGGTGCACTGGTGGCCGGCGCTAACGACGCGCAAATCGCCGCGGCGGGCGAATACGGCCGCTCGCTGGGCACCGCGTTCCAGCTGATCGACGACGTGCTGGACTACGCCGGCGACGCCAGCGAAATCGGCAAGAACGTCGGCGACGACCTGCGCGAAGGCAAGCCGACGCTGCCGCTGATCTACCTGATGGAAAACGGTACGCCGGAACAGCGCGAGCTGGTGCGTTCGTGCATCGAGAATGGCGACGAGCAGCATTTCGACACCATCCTGGCTGCCATCACCACCAGCGGCGCGCTGGACTACACGCGCGAACAAGCGGTGATCGCCGCCCAGCGCGCGTCCGAAGCCATCGCCGACCTGCCCGACAGCATCTACAAAGAATCGCTGCTGCAACTGGCCCACTTCTCGGTCAACCGCAACCACTAAACAACGACGGCGCCTCAGGCGCCGTTTTTCATTGCGGCCGGCGCAAGGATCATTTGTGCCGGCACGGATTTTTCTTTGCGCTCGACAGGCCTAGACTGGGGCCTTCGATTTCGCAAGGACTCATCATGCTGGATAAACTGACGCAAGGCGGCTTTTCGGTCGGCCTGGAACTGCCGCTGGATAACGACTGGTCACCGGCCGGCGACCGTGCCCGCCGCGAGAGCGGCCGCCTGCCGGGCGAGCCGGATATGCAGCATCACGCCGAACTGGCCGTGCTGGCCGACCAACTGGGCTTCCGCGCACTGTGGGTGCGTGACGTGCCGCTGTACGATCCCTCTTTCGGCGATGCCGCGCAAGTGTTCGAAACCTTCAGCTATCTCGGCTACCTGGCCGGCATCACCAACAACATCCTGCTCGGCACCGCCGCTGTGGTGCTGCCGCTGCGCGAACCGGTGCTGACCATGAAATCGGCCGCCACCGTGCAACAGCTGAGCAACGGCCGCCTGCTGCTAGGCGCCGCCAGCGGCGACCGCCCGGTGGAGTATCCGATCTTCGACAAGGATTTTGAAGGCCGCGGCGCCGAGTTCCGCAAACAGGTCGCACTGCTGCGCGCAGGCCACGATCCCGCCTGGCCACCCGGCATCCAGCTGCTGCCGCGCGTGACGCAACCGATCCCGCTGCTGGTAGCCGGCCTGGCACAGCAAACGCCACAATGGGTGGGCGCCAATATGGACGGCTGGCTGGCCTACCCCGGCGCGCCGGAAGACCACGTGCGCCGCGTGGCGCTGTGGCGCGAAGTGGCGGGCGACAAGCCCTACATCAGCTTCATCCACCTCGACCTGCTGGAAGATCCCGATGCACCGTTGCGCCGTCACCGCTTCGGCGCGTCAGTCGGCCGCAATGGCCTGATCGCCGAACTGCAAGCGATGAAAGACGCCGGCGTCGATCACATCGGCCTGCACCTGCGCCGCAACCAGCGCCCGCTGCCGGAAACAATGAAGGAAATCGCCGCCCACGTCTTGCCATGTTTCGAGTAAAGACAGAAGCTTCTTCGTTAGCCCGCCAGATGCGCCATTTCATTAAACGCCTGAGCTACGTTCAGATTATTGAAGGCCCCTAAATTCGGGCTATCAAAAACAACGATGCTCAGCGGTTTAACACGGCGTCCTCGTCCGAAGCGTCCATAAAGATGATTCAGCAAAGTTTTTGTGAAGGGCAAATCATAGAGTATCAAGCTATTGACGTAGCCAAAGTCCGCGCCGCTCGACAGCAAGGAATTTGATCCAAGTAACAGCCCGCCATGGGCAATAAAACCTTGTATGGCCTTCTGGCGCTCACTCACCGAAACATCATCAAGTAATAGATAAGCAGGGACGTCCATCTCTTGCAATAACGTCTGCAGATAACGCAAGGTGGAGGAGTATGAGGAAAAGACACACACATGCTGGAAAATTCCGCTCTTCCTTATATGGCTATGTACATGAGATTTGAAAGCGTTTAATTTAGAATCGATAGGCAAGTTATCAATCGCATCAAGATACGCTGTCAACGCTAGCAAAAGTTGGTTTGCTTTCGCAGGTTGTTCCAAAGCCACTTTAACGAGATCGGAATCCGTATGAGCCGAATCAGAAGGGAACCAGAATGGCATGCCATGAGCAAGACGATTTCTAAGCACTCGCGCGCCCTCTTCCAGCGCAATGGGACTCGACTTGAAACGCCACACCAAATCCTCCGCCACCGCCGCACTATGGAAGACAGGCTCATTCACCAAGTTCACTAGCGTCGCGGCAGATGCATTCATGCTGGCTTCAATCCGGGTTGGACGTGTGGTAATAATTTGGACATCAGGCTGACTGTATCGCGCTCCAGCAGCGTCCATCATGCCGTCGAACTCACTCCAGTCAAACTCCACCGTTGACCAAGTACGTCTTGATACCGGAGCTGGCATTTCTCTATTCGCCACATCCAACAATGCCAATATCCTCAGGTTGGGTGATGCTGAAGAAAACCTGTCTAATAGCGTCTCCGACACCAATAGCTGATCAGCTGAAACAAGGACAAGCAACGTCCAATCCACGGCACATAGACTGCTCAAGATATCTTCCTGCGCGATGAGATTCTTTCCTAGCAAATAAGTTGTACCACCCGGCCACATTGGCTTACCGGCTAGCGCCGCATCTTCCATCTCACGATACGCGTAACGGTCAATAACGCTCGCCCTGATGTCCAGCGAAATGAGCGTCGCCAAGAAGGACTGTTGGAGGAAGTCGAGTTCAAAGATCGCCAGCACGCGCGCCTCCGGCAGTTGCGCGAACAAGCGCTGGATTAAGTGCGCTGTGGTTAGTGTCTTTCCAGTACCTGCCGGCCAAGCCAACTGGCATAGGCGCATATCCGAATGCGGCGCGAGAAATTCATCAATAAATTTTTTCTGGAAAGGCGCGAGTTCATGCGGCCGTGGGACAGTGCCTTGCTTAATCATGGGGGTTCCCCTTTCCACGCAGATCAGCTTTCTTTGCCTCTATCAGGAGCCAATTACGGTGACTACTTAGCAAACCAAAATCTTGGACCGTCATCTCTCGTTTGAAATGAAATATATCATTTCGTAGCTTACTTATCTCACTCAATTTCGTTGAGATACGAACTCTGTTGGCACCGAGTACGGGCGCAAACTTTGGCCAGTTGTCGCCGTGGGAAACAATGCTACGGTAATCCTCAAAACTCATTTGCAGCAACGTATCGGGAACTTTGCCAGCCCCATAGAGTTGCGTCAGTGCACGGTCAGAGCAGGCGACGAGCTCCGCGGGAGCCACTGCTTGTGTCATCAACGCGCGCAAGGCAGTCTCGATCTCGGAAATCATGACGAACGGGCTGGTAACGCGGTAAAGATAGCGTAGCAAATCCATCGGTGTGAGAATTCCCTGAAGCCGGTCCGGACTACCGACCAACACGCCATTATCCCGTTCCATTACGTCAAAGGTATTCTGCAACTCTTCAGTAAAGAGAACGTACTGGAAATGTTCGATGCATTCGTCCACAGTGAACTGACCCGGACCACGCCTTTCTTTCTGCGCATGGGCAAAGGAAAAATCTGCACACCGCAAAGAAAATGAACGAAACGAAAAAACTCCCAGCACTGTGCCACCGACAACAACGGGCGCTTGCGAATAACCATGTTGATCAAGTAGCGATATAGCCTCAGCGGCTAGCATCTCAGGTGGGAATGACAGCAATTTCTGTTGTTCCGGTAAAACCCGATTGATCTGATGGAACAGATTCGCTAGATCACGCATAGATTTTCTCCAGTCACGCTGTCACACGATGCTAGCCCCTTCTATTGCACGGTCTATTGATGACGCACAGTCCGACCGCCCAGCAGAGTCGCATGAATCACATTCCTCAGAGGATTTCCTGCACCAGCTCCGACGGACGGCACAGGCGCACGCCTTTGGGCGTCACCACGAACGGGCGTTCGATCAGCACTGGATGCGCCATCATCGCATCCAGCAGCGCGTCGTCCGACAACGATGCATCGGCCAGGCCCAGTTCCGCATACAGGTCGCCCTTGTTGCGCATGGCCTGGCGCACGCTGATGCCGGCTTTGGCGATCAGCTCCTGCAGCTGCGCGCGCGATGGCGGCTGTTTGACGTATTCGATAATCTGCGGCTCCACGCCGCTGGCGCGGATCGCTTCCAGCGTTTTGCGCGAAGTGCCGCAGACCGGGTTGTGATAGATGGTGACGCTCATGATGCTGCCCTTGTGCTGAATAACAAAGGCAGCATTATGGCTTAAAACTTGGTGGCCAGACTGACGCCGATGGCGCGTGGCGTCAGGCGATAGCCCTGCACGATCGACGCCACCTGGGGATGCTGGATGATGGTGTCGGTATCGAACGCGTTCTTCACAAACACCGTGAAGGCATACGAGCCAAACGTCATGCCGGCGCTGAAGTCCGTGGTGTGATACGCCGGCCGTTCGTAGTCGGTCTGCTCGGGATCGAGCGAACCGCGGCTGGAACCAACCCACTGCATACCCGCCATCACAAACGACGGCCGCTCCCACGCCGAGAAGTTGTACGTCGCATTCACCGCAGCGTTATATTTCGGCACGCCCTGAATGCGCGCGCCGGCAATAGCACCGACTACGCCATTCTGGCTGCCTACATCATTCGACAATTCCGCTTTCACGTAGCCACCCGATGCACTCAGCGTCAAACCAGGCAGCGGCTTGGCCTTGAGGTCGAACTCAAAGCCCTTGGTGGTGGCGTCGCCCGCGTTGGCGTTGTAGGTGTAGGCGCAGGTCGGCAGGTACACGCCCTGCTGGATGTTCTTCCACTTCACGTAGAACACGTCGGCATTCAGCGTCACACGGTTGTTGAGGAAGCGCGACTTGCTGCCCACTTCATAGCTCCACAAGCTGTCCGGCGAATATGCCGGCGGCCCGGCCTCAATGCCGTTCGCTTCCAGGTCAGGTCCGCAAGTGGTGGTCGGTACGTAGATATTGGCGCCGCCCAGGCGGAAGCCCTTGGCCACGCTGGTGTAGACAGTGTTGGCCGGATTGACTTCCCACGTCAGCGCGTACTTCGGCGTGAAGGCTTTGGAATCCGTCTCGGCGCCGCTGTTGTTGCCGGCGCCGGCCAGGTAATTGCCGTTGCGCTGCTCCAGCGTGGTATTCGCCTTCAGGTAGCGCGCGCCGACGGTGGCATGCACGGTCGGTGTGAAGTAGTAGTTCAACTCACCGAAAATCGACGCCTGCTTCTCGCGATAGTGGAAGGCACCGGCAAACGAATTATCGTTCGGGAACTGGCCGGGACGCGCATCCGGCAACAGGTCCGGATCGGCGATATCAAAACCATACTGTCTGAAGACGTCGGTGACACCAAAGATCGGATCGTTCTCGATGATGTTGGTGTGCTGGCGCGAGAAGTAGGCGCCGGCCAGCCAGGTCCACGGCGAGACCTTCTCGTCATAGGCGCGCGACGCCAGGCGGAATTCCTGCGATACCTGCCGCACCTGGTTATTCAGGTACACAGCCGACGGCAGGCCGGCAATCGCATCGATCAGTTCCGGCGGCGCCTTGCCGCCATCCGCCGTCGAGGTCAGGAAGGTCGACAGCGAATAGCTGTTGTAGGCCGAACCATTCTGCGTGCGGTCGAACTTGCGCTCGAAGTAGCTGGTGGCCGAAGTCAGATCAAACGCGCCCAGATCCCAGTTGACGGTGACGCTCGGCGCCAGCAGCTTGTCGATCGACGGCTCGCGCACCTGCTTCTGCGCCTGGTACAGCGGCAGGTCCAGATTGAAGGCGGCGATGTCCTTGGCGTCGATGCGCTGGTAGTAGACCGACGGCGTAATCGTCAGGCTGCGCGTCGGCTTCCATTTGAGCGAGGCGCGGAATTCCTGGTCGTTGATCTTGTTGATGTCATTGGCCAGCACCTTGCCGTCGCCGTCCACCTGGTTGATAAAGCCACCCGTGTGCTGCGCCTGCACGCCGATGCGCAGCGCCAGTTCGTCGGGTATCAGCGGGAAGTTGGCCACCACATTGGCGGCGTAATTGGCGCTGCCGCCCTTGGTGTTGGAGCCTTCGGTGTAGGTGGTGAATTCGCGCTCTTTCAGATCCGGCTCGTTCGGCACGAACTTGATGGTGCCGCCCATCGAGCTGGCGCCGTACAAGGTGGCCTGCGGACCACGCAGCACTTCCACCCGGTCGATGTCGAAGAAGCGCGGCTCGATGTTCCCCATGGTGTAGACGTTACCGACAGTGACCGGCGTGTCGCCCAGGTAGATGCCCACCGTGGCCGCGCCGGCGGTCGAGCTGATGCCGCGGATCTCGACGTTGGAGGTGCCCGGCCCCGCGCCGCCGTTGCCGCTGGCGGCGGTGAAGGAGATATTCGGCACCACGCGCGTCAGGTCGGTGATATCGCGCACATGCTCGGCCTGCAGCTGGGCGCCGGTGACGGCGCTGATACTCATCGCCACCTTGGCCGGATCTTCCTTGCGCTTTTGCGCGGTCACCTTCACGACCTCGATTTCGTCCGACTGCTGTGCCCAAACCGGGGCGCTGAACGCCGCCAGCACGGCGGATGCGATGAGTTTACGTCGAATATCCATGTCCGATCTTCTCCTTGGCGCCCCAAATGAGGGCAGTTGCTTATGTTTACCACATTGGTATTTTTACA
The DNA here is from genome assembly GCF_012849375.1 of Duganella dendranthematis. Classification (NCBI taxonomy): domain Bacteria; kingdom Pseudomonadati; phylum Pseudomonadota; class Betaproteobacteria; order Burkholderiales; family Oxalobacteraceae; genus Duganella; species Duganella dendranthematis. Next base: position 3,805,589 of record NZ_CP051684.1, on the reverse strand, counting down.
AAGCAAAAAACTTGCCAAGATGTGGTTTTTTCAACCACCTTATTTGAAACGCTTGAAGCTCCCGGACAGAAAATCGACAAACGTACGGATACGCGCCGATAACTGGTGCCGCTGCGGGTACACGGCATAGATGTCCGCATCCGGCGTCTTAAAGTTGGGCAGCACCTGCACCAGCCGCCCGCTTTGCAGATAGCGCTCGATATCCCACTCGGCCCGCATCAGGATGCCGTGACCGTCCAGCGCCCAGTTGACGGCGATCTCGCCATCGTTGGTGGTCAGGTTGCCGCGCACCCGCACCGCGTCCGCCGTGCGTCCGGTCGCAGGTCCAGTTTCGCGTCCGGTGAACAGCCGCCACACGCCATACGCCTCATCACCCTGACGGATGCAGATGCAGTTATGCCGCGCCAGCTCCGCCGGCGATTTCGGCTCGCCATGCTGCTCCAGATATTTGGGCGAGGCGCACAGCAAGCGCCGGTTGGCCGCCAGCCGCCTGGCGATCACGCGCGTATCGGCCGGCGCGCCGAAACGGATGCAGACGTCGAACTGGTCGTCGGTCAGCGGCGGCGGATCGACTGATAGCTGTAACTGCACATCCACCTGCGGATACTTCAGCACATATTGCGAAATCGCCGGCGCGATATGCAGCCGTCCAAAGCCCAGCGTCGCGTTGACCCGCAACTGCCCTTTCGGTACGCCCTTGGAATTGGTCAGCAGCTGATCCAGGTCGGCAATCTCGCCGAGGATGCGGCGCGCATGCTCCAGCAGCACCTCGCCCTCCGGCGTGAGACTCATGCGGCGCGTGGTGCGGTTCACCAGCGGTACGCCGATGCGCGATTCGATAAACGCCAGCCGCTTGCTGACCGCCGACGTGGTGATGCCCAGTTCGCGCGCCGCCCCGCTCAAGCTGCCCGCATTGGACAGCGCGACGATAAAACTCAGCTCCGCCGGTTGAAATCCGCCGCTCATCGATTGTGGAGTCCAAGGTTGATAATGGATTGAGTTTAGCCACCTTAACGCGCGCCGTCCATTCCTTAAAGTAGACCCATTCACTTTCAAGGAGACAGCAATGAAGACCTACCACATCGCAACCATTCCAGGCGACGGCATCGGCAAGGAAGTCGTGCCCGCAGGCCAGCAGGTATTGGCCGCGCTGGCCGCCGCCAGCAACAGCTTCCAGTTTACGTTTGAAGATTTCGACTGGGGCGGCGACTACTACCGCAAGTACGGCGAGATGATGCCGAAGAATGGCCTCGATGCGCTGCGCAACAAGGACGCCATCCTATTCGGCTCCGCCGGCGATCCGGACATCCCGGACCACATCACGCTGTGGGGCCTGCGCCTGAAAATCTGCCAGGGCTTCGACCAATACGCCAACGTGCGTCCAACCCGCATCCTGCCCGGCATCGATGGCCCGCTCAAGCGCTGCAAGCCGGAAGACCTGAACTGGGTCATCGTGCGCGAAAACTCGGAAGGCGAATATTCCGGCGTCGGCGGCCGCGTGCACCAGGGCCACCCGATCGAGGCGGCAACGGACGTCAGCATGATGACCCGCGTCGGCGTCGAACGCATCCTGCGCTACGCCTTCAAGCTGGCGCAATCGCGTCCACGCAAGCTGGTGACCGTGATCACCAAGTCCAACGCCCAGCGCCACGCGATGGTGATGTGGGACGAGATTGCGCTGGAAGTCTCGCGCGATTTCCCGGACGTGAAGTGGGATAAGGAACTGGTCGATGCCGCCACCGCGCGCATGGTCAACAAGCCCGCCACGCTGGACACCATCGTCGCCACCAACCTGCACGCCGATATCCTGAGCGACCTGGCGGCGGCGCTGGCGGGCAGCCTGGGCATCGCCCCTACCGGCAATATCGATCCGGAGCGCCGCTACCCTTCGATGTTCGAGCCGATTCACGGTTCCGCTTTCGACATCATGGGCAAAGGCCTGGCCAACCCGGTCGGCACCTTCTGGTCGGTGGTGATGCTGCTGGAGCACCTGGGCGAGCACGAAGCCGCACAGCGCGTGATGCAGGCCATCGAAGCCGTCACCGCCACGCCGTCGTTGCACACCGGTGACCTGGGCGGCAAAGCCACCACGGTCGACGTCACCAACGCCGTCTGTGCCCACCTGGCCGCCGACAAGGAGCGCAAAGCCGCTTGATCCACTTGATCCAAAACCCGCCTCCACCAGCCGACAAGAGCCGGGGAGGCACGCGGGGGAACACATAAAGGAGACATCATGTACAAGCGATTTTTCGGCAAGCTATACGTGCAGGTGCTGATCGGCGTTATCGCCGGCGGCCTGCTCGGCCATTTCTATCCCGCCCTCGGCACCGACTTCAAGCCGCTGGGCGATGCCTTCATCAAGTTGATCAAGATGGTGTTCGCGCCGGTGATCTTTGCCATGGTGGTGCTGGGCATCGCCAAGATGGAAAGCATGAAGGAACTGGGGCGCGTCGGCACGCGCGCGCTGATCTACTTTGAAGTAATGTCCACCTTTGCGCTGGCGCTCGGCCTGATCGTGGTGAACATCTTCCAGCCCGGCGCCGGCATGAACGTCAATCCGGCCACGCTGGACACGCACAGCATCGCCAGCTACACCGCCGCCGCCACGCACACCGGCGGCTTTGTCGACTTCCTGCTCCATATGATTCCCAACAGCGTGGTTGATGCGCTGGCCAAGAACGACATCCTGCAAATTCTGGTATTTGCCACCTTGTTTGGCATCGCCCTGTCGCACATGGGCCGCCGCGCCAAGCCGGTGGTGGACTTCCTGGAGGCGTTCAGCAACAGCATGTTCGTCGTGGTGGGCATGATCATGCGCGTGGCGCCGCTGGCGGCGTTTGGCGCGATCGCATTCACCGTCGGGAAATACGGCGCCGGTTCGATGCTGTCGCTGGGCCAGCTGATGGGCTGCATGTACCTGACCTGCGTGGCGTTCGTGTTTGGCGTGCTGGGTGTGGTGGCCAGGGTATCGGGCTTCAGCTTGTGGAAGTTCCTTCGCTATATCAAGGACGAGATCTTTACGGTGCTGGGCACCTCGTCGTCGGAATCGGTGGTGCCACAGATGATGCGCAAGCTGGAACATCTGGGCGTATCCAAGCCGGTGGTTGGCCTGGTGATTCCCGCCGGCGTGACGTTTAATCCGGATGGCCAGTGCATCTACTACACCATGGCGGCGATCTTCATCGCGCAGGCCACCAATACGCCGCTGACCATGATGGACCAGTTTATCGTGCTGGGTGTGCTGATGGTGACGTCCAAAGGTTCGGCCGGCGTGACCGGTTCCGGCTTCATCACGCTGGCGGCGACGCTGGCGTCGATGGGCAAGATACCGGTGGCCGGCATGGTGCTGCTGCTGGGCGTGGACCGCTTCATGTCCGAGGCGCGGGCGATTACCAACACCATCGGCAACGCCGTCGCCACCATGGCGATCGCCAAGTGGGTCGGCGCGGTGGACGAAGAACGCATGCACCGCGTGCTGAATGGCGAAGCGACCGAAGAGGAAATGCGCTCGCTATATGAGGTGGACGATGCGCCGGAACGTCCAGCCGCCGAAATCGCCGTCATCCACAAGGCGTCAGCATGAACGCGCTGAATGACGTCGCCGCGCGCGGCCTGCTGCGCCGGATGTTCGACGCCGCTATCGCCGCCGCGCAGCCGGCGCTGTGCGTGCCACCTGCACTGCCGGCCGCGCCGAAAGGCCGCCTGATCGTCATCGGCGCCGGCAAGGCCTCGGCCGAAATGGCGCGCGCCGTGGAGCGTAACTGGCCTGGCCCGCTCACCGGCCTGGTAGTCACCCGCTACGGCTACGCAGTCCCCTGCGAGCGCATCGAGATCGTCGAAGCCGCGCATCCAGTGCCGGACGCCGCCGGCCTGCAAGCCGCCCGCCGCATCCTCGACCGCGTGCAGGGTCTGAGCGCCGATGACACCGTCCTGTGCCTGATCTCCGGCGGCGGCTCGTCCCTGCTGCCATTGCCACTGGAAGGCATCACACTGGAAGACAAACAACAGATCAACCAGGCTTTGCTGACTTCCGGCGCCACCATCAGCGAAATGAACTGCGTGCGCCGCCACCTGTCCGCCATCAAAGGCGGCCGGCTGGCGGCCGCCTGCCACCCGGCCAAAGTCGTCACCCTGCTGATCTCCGACGTTCCCGGCGACGACCCGCGCGACATCGCCTCCGGCCCCACCGTGCCGGACGCCAGCACCTGCGCCGACGCCCTCGCCATCAGCCAGCGCTACGGCATCGACCTGCCCGAGCGCGTGCTGGACGTGCTGCGCAGCGGCCGTGGCGAATCCATCAAACCCGGCGACCCGCGCCTGGCCAACAACGAAATCCACATCATCGCCACACCGCAAATGGCGCTGGAAGCCGCCGCCCGCGTGGCCGCACAACACGGCGTCCCCGCCCACATCCTCGGCGACAGCATCGAAGGCGAAGCGCGCGAGGTCGGCAAAGTCATGGCCGGCATCGCGCTGCAAACCGCGCGCCATGGACAGCCGTTCGCCGCACCCTGCATGCTGCTATCCGGCGGCGAAACCACCGTCACTGTGCGCGGCACAGGACGCGGCGGCCGCAATGTGGAATTCCTGCTGTCCTGCGCCATCGCGCTGCAAGGCCAGGCCAACGTGCATGGACTGGCCGGCGACACCGACGGCGTCGACGGCCAGGAGGAAATCGCCGGCGCCTTCATCACGCCGGACACCTTGCAGCGCGCCTTTGCCGCCGGCCTGCGCCCCGCCGACAGTCTGGATAACAACGACGGCCACGGCTTCTTCCAGACGCTGGACGACAGCGTCGTCACCGGCCCCACGCTCACCAACGTCAACGACTTCCGCGCCTTACTCATCACGGGGAATTGATATGCACCGCCAACGCAACGCCAAAATCGTCGCCACGCTCGGCCCGGCCAGCAGCGACCGCGCCACCATCGAAGCGCTGTTCGATGCCGGCGCCGACGTGTTCCGCCTGAACTTCAGCCACGGCAGCCATGCCGACCACAAACAGCGGCTGGACATCATCCGCGCCATCGAACGCGATAGCGGCCGTCCGATCGGCGTGCTGCTCGACCTGCAAGGCCCCAAGCTGCGTCTGGGCGCCTTCACCGACGGCCCGGTCACGCTGCGCGCCGGCGACGCCTTTCGCCTCGACATGGACTACGAACTATTGGGCGACCAGCGCCGCGCACCGCTGCCGCACGCGGAAATCTACGCCGCGCTGGAAGTCGGCGCCGAACTGCTGATCGACGACGGGCGCGTACGGCTGCGGGTGGAATCCTTCGGCCCCGAACACGCGGAGACGCGGGTGGTCGTCGGCGGCCGCGTGTCGGACCGCAAAGGCGTCAATGTGCCGGGCGTGGTGCTGCCGCTGTCCGCCATGACCGACAAGGACCATGCGGACCTGGACTACGGCCTCAGTCTGGGCGTGGACTGGGTGGCGCTGTCGTTCGTGCAGCGGCCAGAGGACATTGAACAGATCAAGCGCATCGTCGGCGTGCGCGCCGGCGTGGTGGCCAAGCTGGAAAAGCCGGCCGCCATCCACAGCCTGGCAGCCATCGTCGCCGCCAGCGATGCGGTGATGGTGGCGCGCGGCGACCTTGGCGTGGAAATGCCGCCGGAGCAGGTGCCGGCGATCCAGAAGCGCATCGTGCGCGCCTGCCGCAAGGCCGGCAAGCCGGTCATCGTCGCCACGCAGATGCTGGAATCGATGGTCAGCGCGCCGGTGCCCACGCGCGCCGAAGCCTCCGACGTCGCCACCGCCATCTACGACGGCGCCGATGCGGTGATGCTGTCGGCCGAATCGGCGTCCGGCCAGTATCCGCTGGATGCGGTGCGCATCATGGACTCCATCATCGCGCAGACCGAGGCCGATCCGCACTATCGCGACACGGTCGCCGCCAGCGTCAGCGATGGCGGCGGCACGCTGGCCTCGGACGGTATCGGCGTGGCCGTGCGCAGCGTGGCCTCGGCGTTAAAGGTTGCGGCGGTGGTCGCCTACACCAGCTCCGGCTATTCCGCGCTACGCATGGCGCGCGAGCGGCCCTGCGCCCCATCGTCGGCATGACGCCGCGCATCGCCATCGCGCGCCGCCTGGCGCTGGCCTGGGGCGTCTACCCGGTGCTCTGCCACGACGTGGTGGACGTGATGGAGATGAGCGAATGGGCCGGCCGCACCGCCCAGCGCGAAGGCATTGCCCATGCCGGCGACAGCATCGTCATCTCCGCCGGCATCCCTTTCGGCACGCCGGGCGCCACCAACCTGCTGCGCATCATGCAGATCGCATAAGCGCTACTTGGTATCGCGCTTGTCGATCGGGCCTGCCTCCACGATCGGCCGTAGCAGCGTACCACTGCGGCCAGCGGCATAGGCGGCAGCGGTCAGCGGCTGGACTGGCACCGCTGTCTTGCGCACCTTGGCCACCTGCTTGGCCGTGGTGGTGCCGCCCTTGTTACCCCAACTGGTCTGGATGAAATTCACCACCTCGGCGACCTGCTCGTCGTTCAATTCCTTGGCATATGGCGCCATCGTCAACGAAGACGGCGCCGTATGCGTGGCCGGCACCGCGCCACCGGACAGGATGATGCTGATGGCCGACGTGGCATCAGCAGTCTGCAACACCGCATTGCCCGCCAGCGCCGGAAACGCCTTGGCGTAGCCTTGGCCGTCCGAACGGTGGCAACCCGCGCACTTGTTCAGGTAAGTCAGTGCGCCAGCGGTAGCCGGCTTGCCGTTGTACAGCGCCTGCGCCACCGACGGATCGCTGACAAACGGCTTGGCGTCATTCCGCGCCGGCAGCGACTTCAGGTAACCGGCGATGCTGGTCAGGTCCGCCTCGGTCAGATACTGCGTCGAATGCGCCACCACATCGTTCATCGCGCCGAACGACGCGGTGTGGCCGTTGCGGCCGCTCTTCAGGAACGCTACGATGTCAGCCTGGCTCCACGCCGCCAGACCGCCACCATGCTCGTTGCGCAGCGACGGTACCGCCCAGCCATCGATGACCTGTCCGCCCGCCAAATACTCAGTGCTATCCAGGCTGGTCAACGCTTTCTCCTGCATGCCGACGCCGCGCGCCGTATGGCATGCGCCGCAATGGCCCAATCCTTCGACCAGATACGCGCCGCGCAACAACTGGGCATTGACCACCGTGCTGGCCGGCGCCTGATACGGCGCCGGCTTCGGCGCAAACATCCAGCGCCAGATCGTCAGCGGGAAGCGCATCGACAGCGGCCAGGCGATGTCGGATTTGCGGTTCGGCGTCGGGTCGGCCTGCACGCCTTGCATGAAGTAGGCGTATAAAGCTTTCATATCGGCTTCGCTCAGGCGCGAATACGATGGATACGGCATGGCCGGATACACCGTGTAGCCGGCCTTGCTCACGCCGGTGCGCATCAGCTTGTCGAAGTCGGCGAAACTCCAGCCGCCGATGCCGGCCTTTTTGTCAGGCGTGATGTTGGACGAATAGACCTTGCCGATCGGCGTCGCCATGCCCAGGCCGCCAGCGAATGGTTTGCCGCCACTTACGCTGTGGCAGGCGAAGCAATCCCCGGCGCGCGCCAGGTATTCGCCATGCTTGATCAACTGCTGATCGGCGGCCCAGCTGCTTGCGCCAACCAGCGCCAGCAACACGGCCGCGATGCCCTTGCTTATGGAAATATGTTTAGTCATGGATGGCTCACGCGGCAACAAGTGGACGAGGATCTTTGAGGTACTGCTCACGGATCGCCTTGGCGGACCAGTAAGTCAGCGCCGCCGCCAGGCCGGTCGGGTTGTAGCCGATACCAACCGGGAACACGCTCGATCCCACCGCAAACACGTTGTGCACATCCCAGCTTTGCAGATAGCGATTCAGCACGCTGGTCCTGGGATCGGTGCCCATCGCCGTGCCGCCGGCCCAGTGCGTGGTCTGGTAGTTGCGCAGGTCCAGATGGTCGCCAAAGTTTTTCACCGAGACGTGGATCGATTTCGGATCCATCGCCTTGGCCACGGCCAGCATCTTGTCGGTGACATAGCGGCTCATCTTGATGTCGTTGTCCTTCCAGTCGAAGGTGAAGCGCAGCAGCTTCTGGCCAAACTGGTCGGTGTAGGTCGGATCTAGATCGACATAACAGTCGCGGTAGACCATGTTGGCGCCGTGGACGTCGAACGACACCGTATTGGCGTAGTTATCCTTGACCGCCTTTTTCCAGCCAGCTCCCCAGGCCGGCGTGCCGTTCGGCACCGGGATGCCGGCAATCGGCTTGACGCCGGCCGGATTACACCAGGCCGGCGAACCGCCAACGAAGCCCAGCGGACCGTGGTCGAAATTGTCGCCGTTATAGTCATCCACCGCCACACCGTTGCCGCCTGAGCCGATGAAGGGATTGGTGTTCTTGTCCGGATCGAAGAACATCTGCACGGTCGACATGGTCTGGTAGGCGATGTTGCGGCCAACCACACCCTCGCCGCTGACCGGGTCATACGGCTTGCCGACGCCGGACACCAGGAACAAATGCGCGTTGTTGTAGGCGAAGGTACTGGCGATCACCAGATCGGCCGGTTGCTCGACGGTCTTGCCGTCCGCATTGACGTAGGTAACGCCGGTGGCTTTCTTGCCGCTGCCATCCAGATTAATCCGCAGCACATTGCAGTTGGGACGCAGTTCAAAATTGCTGACCTGGCGCAGCGCCGGCATGATGTTGACCTGCGGCGAAGCCTTGGAATAGTTGTAGCAGGCGAAGCCGGAGCAATAACCGCAGAAATTACATGGACCCATCTGGCAGCCATATGGATTGGTGTACGGGCCGGATGCATTCGACGACGGCGCCACGAACGGATGCAGGCCGACTTCCGCCGCCGCCTTCTGGAACAGGTGCGCGGTGTACGGCACTTTTTGCGGCGGCAGCGCGTAGTGGTCCGAACGGCTCGGCTCGAAGAAATTACCGGCGCCGACCACTTCGCCCTTGACCTTGTAGGCCACCCCCGAGGTGCCGAACACCTTCTCGACGAAGTCGAAATGCGGTTCCAGCTCTTCATAGCTGACGCCGAAGTCCTGGATGGTCATGCCTTCCGGGATAAATTTCTTGCCGTAGCGTTTTTCGTAGTGCGTTTTCAGTTGCAGCTCTTCCGGCAGCACCCGCCAGTGCTGGCCCGACCAGTGCAGGCCCGCGCCGCCAACGCCGGTGCCCGGCTTGAAGGCGCCGATCTGGCGATACGGCACAGCCACGCCGCTCACCGCATGACGGAAAGTGAACGAGCTCTTCGACATATCCTGGAACAGCTTGCTGCGCTGGATATACGTCAGCTCATCCAGCGTCTTCGGATAGGCGCCGTCCGGATAGGTGTCGCGGTATTCGCCGCGTTCCAGCGCCAGCACTTCCATGCCGGCCTCGGTCAATTCCTTGGCCATGATGGCGCCGGTCCAGCCGAAGCCGACGATAACCACTTCGACTTTTTTCAGTGTGATATCTGCCATTGTGATTCCTTAAGCGATCGAGGCAGGCGGCAGCGGGTAGTGCTTGCCGTACTGCTCGACCCAATCCATGTAGTCGCCGCGCGCGCCGGGGAAATTGATCATCTTCCAGGCCGCCATGTCCTTGTTGCCGCCGTGGACAGGGTCGCTGAAATACCCTTCGCGGGTGTTTTGCAGCAGCTGGCCGAAGAAAGTCGCCGGCGGCACCTCGCCGATGGCGAGCGTGCCCTTCTCCAGTTCGCCGATGATGGCGTCTTGCTGGGCCGCATCCAGTGCGCTGAAGACTTTGCCCAGCTTGTGCTGCGTGGCCTGGTTCAGCCCGGCCAGAGCGCTGCGGTACAAATCGCGCGGCGCCATGTGGAACTGGTAGCCGAACTCCGGGCTGGACGGCACAAACGGCGCCTGCATGAACCACAGCTTGCCGTACGCATACGGCGTGTTCATTTGCAGATCGATGAACTCGTGGACGCCGGCTTCCAGCGCGCTCGGCCCATCGGCGTTGGGCGGGATCAGGCGCTCGACCAGCGCCTTCAGGGTGGTCCATTCCGACTCGTTGAAATAGCTCGGACGATACGCCTCCGCCGGTCCCACGCTAGCGGCCACGCCCACGCCTGCGCCGGCCAGCAACGCCACCGCCGGAGCCGCCGAAACCGCCTTGCGCAGGAAGTTGCGCCGATGGGGAGAGATGCCAATGACTTTCATGATTAGCCTTTCAGATTGTATTAAATCTGTTCTAAGTTGTTCTTAATGAGGCAGAATAATACGCGCATTTCAGTTTTTTGGTTCATTTATGAATTAATGAATCGATAAGCATTCTGCTGGCCGGCGTGCTTTGTGACTGTGCGGTCGCTACAATAGCGGCGCATTTGACCCACCCTACGCTGATAATCATGGATAAACCGCAGTCCCCCGCTTTAGCTGAATCGGCATTTACCGCCGGCACCCTGGGCCAGCGCGTCGCGGTCGCGTTGCGCAAGAAAATTCAGGACGATGGGCTGGCGGTCGGCACGCGGCTGCCGTCGGAACAGGCCATGGCGACCCATTTCCAGGTCAGCCGCAACATCGTGCGCGAAGCCATCGCCCTGCTGAAACAGGAAGGCGTGCTCGACACCCGCAAAGGCAGCGGCGCGTTTGTCAGCCGACTGCCGGCGCCAGCGGCCGATGCACTGACGGCCGCCTCCATCGAATCGCTGTTGAATGTGATCGAAGTGCGGCAAGGACTGGAAGGAGAAACCGCAGCACTGGCGGCATTGCGCCGCACGCCGGCGCAGTTGCTGGAACTGGAACGCGCGCTGCTGCGGATTGAAACCGCCGTGGCCAATGGCCAGGACGGCGTAGCAGAAGATTTTCACTTCCACCTGCTGATCGCCCAGGCGACCGGCAATAGCGCCTGGGCCAGGCTGGTGGAAATGTTTGCCACGCCGATCCGCTCGGCGGTACAAGTCACCCGCGCTAATGAAGCGCGACGGGCCGAGCTGGCGGCGCAGGTATTGCAGGAACATCGCCAGATCCTGGCGGCGATTACGGACGGCTCACCGGAAAACGCGCGCGCCGCCGCCATCGAACACATGCAGCAAGCCGCCAACCGCGTGCGCCAGGCCGACCGCGAATTCTGGCAAGGCGACGGCGGCGCGCTGGCGCGGCAGATCGTCTAGGCGCGTCTAATGCTCATGGCGGTGATGGATGTCCGGATAATGCGCGTGACTATGCCGTAGCGGCGCATGCTGGTGCGGATGCGCATGCGGCTCGGCCCCATCCCATTCAAAGTCATGGCTGTGTTGATGGTGCTCATCGTGGCGGTGCAGATGCGCGTGCGCCATCGGCAAATGCTCATGCTCATGCGCGTGCGACTCGGTCAGGTGCAGCCAGATGCCGCCGCCCATCAGCGCAGCGGCAATCCAGAACAGCGCATCCGGCGCATCGCCCAGCATCAGCAGCGACAATGCCGCACCGGCAAACGGCGCCATCGAAAAATAGGCGCCGGTGCGTGCCGTGCCCAGGTGACGCAGCGCTAGCACATACAGCACCAGGCTCAAACCGTAACCGGCGAATCCCACCACGCCGGTCAGCAGGACAGTAGTTGATGCCGGTAGCCGACTGCCCATCGCCAGGCCAATCGCCAGATTCAGCGAACCCGCCACCAGCCCCTTGATGCAGGCAATCTGCAAAGGATCGCTGGCCGACACCTTGCGCGTCAGATTGTTATCGATGCCCCAGCACAGGCAGGCGCCGATCACCGCGACCATGCCCCACAGCCCGCCCTGCGACGCCGCGTGATCCCACGACAGCAGCACGCCGGCGGCGACGATCAGCAGCATGCCGATAAAAATGCGGCGGTCGAAATTCTCCTTGAAGACAAACCAGGCCAGCATCGCCGTCAGCACGCCCTCCATGTTGAGCAACAGCGATGCCGACGATGCCGAGACGCTCTCCAATCCCAGCATCAGCAGCACGGGGCCCGCCACACCGCCCGCCAGCACGGCGCCGGCATACCACGGCAAGTCGCTACGGCTCAACGTCGCCGGCCGCTCCTGCGCATGACGCTGCAACGCCGCGCGCGCCACGTAGCAAACCAGCAGTCCGACGCCGCTGCCCAGATACAGCAACCCAGCAAGCGCAAATGGCGACATCTGCCCCACCAACAGCTTGGCGAAAGGCGTGCTGGCGCCAAACAACAAGGCCGCCAGCATGGCGTAGATCACTCCTGTGTGCATAGAATCGCCGTTCTGTGTAGAAGCTATTAAATCTAAATTACGCTGAGTTCCAGAGCAATTTTAAGTACGATTTCGGTGAGGTTAATTCTGCTTGGCCGCTTGCAGCAGGCACTTCGACAATTTATCGAAGTGCAGCAAGGCGGCCTGGGTCAGCTCGATCTGCTTGCGGCGGGTGTCTTCGGTATCGCTCAGCATGATCCAGCCCTTCTCGCGCATTGACGTCAGGCGGCTGTGCAGCGTGGCCGGCGCACCCAACTCCTTCTTGGCCATCATGTCGCGCACGGACAGGCGTTCCTCGTCCTGCATGGCGCGCGCCACGATGGCCAGGATGCGCTCCTCCAGCGGATCGAGCGCCGGCAGCGATGGCAATCCGCGCAAGGCTTCCGTCAACTGCAGGAAGCGCAAATAAATATCGGCCGGACGTTTGGGGCTGGACATGGTGGGAAGGAAAACAGGTTATTGTTATAAATTCTAGCACACGCGCTTAGCGCACGGTTGCTGCGCCCGGCATCTGCGACAACAGCCACTTGGCGGTGTACAGCACGATCAGCGTGCCCATCAGGTCACCAACGAACATCACGAACAAGCCAGGCAACAGGTTGCTGTCACCATGCAGGGCGAACCACAGATGATGCAGCAGCGGGCTGGCGATCGAGCAGCCGAGCGCACACCACAGCAACCGGCGCGGCGTCAGATTGGTCAGCGAGGAGCGCCAGCCGAATTGATGGCGGGCGGCGAGATACACCAGATACGGTCCCATGGCGCCGGTGGTCGAGCGCAGCGCGTCTCCGGGGAAGTAGTACCAGAAGCAAGCGATCCAGCCCGCGATCACCAGCCCTACCGCGCCAGCCCAGCCGAACAGCAAGGTGCACAGCAAGCGGGTGCCGGCCGGGATATAGATCCAGCCAATGCCCTGCATGAACTCGGTGTTGCGAAACAGCAGTTCGTTGGCCGACATGACGGCGCCGTGCAGCAGCACGGTGGCGGCGATCATGCCGAGATTGAGTTGTGGGGAGGTGCCGGGCTGCTTCATGGAGCGGTAACGAATGCGGAGACGTAGCATGTTACCTAAATTCTGTCATGCAAGCGACCTCCATCTATCAGGCCCGGCGCTGCACCAGCGCGGCGGCGTCGGCGATGCGGTAGGTGCTGCTACCGCTTTCCTCATTCAGGATCAGCAGCTCGACCGCTTCGCCGCCGCGCTGCATACGCGTCAGCTCGGCGCCACCCGGCGTGATCATCGAGACCACCTGATCCACCGCCAGCGCCACCGGCGCCGCGTCCGTACGTACCACCACCAGCGCCACCTTGCCGCGCCGCGTCGTCGTAGCGGTGGCCGTCGTCGTCAGCCCTGTGGCCGTCGCCGGCACCGTACCGACGGTCGCCGCTGCGGCGTTCGCCATGCCTCCGGCCGTTGCGCTTGCCTTGCGCAAATCGCGCACCGCGATGGTGGCGCCGCGCCAATTCACCGTCGCCTCCACGCCATCCGGTGACGGCACGCACTCCTCCTGCTCCACGTGCAAAACCTCCTCACAGGCATCGATCGGCAACGCCAGCTTGCCGCCCGCATCCAGCACCACATAAGTCTGCTCATTGCGACGCGCGATGCTGCCGGATGCCGCCGGCGTCGCCAGATTCAGCGCAGCCTCTGGATGCATGGCAAACAGCGCCTCCGTATCGACCAGCCGCAACGGCGCGCCATCGTCGCCGGTCACGGTCACACACGGCAAACGTCCCGGCGCATCGCTGCGCACGCCTTGCAAGCCACCCGGCAACTGACGCAACTCGCGCACCGACTGAATCGGCAGGCCCAGCGCATGCTCACCGCGCCGCAGCACCGCCAACAACGGCGCCGGCGACGAGGCGCCACTGCCCAGCAACCGCGCCAACGGCAGCACGGCCAGATGGCCGCCGCGCCACTGGCAAAGCGCCACGCCGCTACCGCCGGGAAACGCCTCAAGTTCGGGCATCGCCGTGACTTCGGCCACATCATCGGCCCGCAGCGCCAAGCACTCACCGCCCGCCTCCACCAGCGCCCAGGTGTGCATATCATCGACAGCGCTGTCCTGTTGCGCCGCCACCGGCGAAGTATCGACATCAGCCGCCACACACCAGCTATGCGCCAGATCGAACAACTGGTCGACTTCCAGCAAGGCCAGCAACTCGCCGCTGTCCGGCAGCACGGCAGCACTGTGGAACAGCTGCTGCGGATCATCGTCATGGCACAAGCGCATGACCGCGCCAGCCGGCAACGCCGCCATCGGCTCCAGCACATTGACCTGCAAAGCCGCCATGCGCTCACCGGCACGCAGCAACACCACACGCGGCCGTCCGCCCAAGCCTCCAGCATCGGCACCAGCCAGCGCCACCCAGCAAGCCAGATCGATCACCGGCACCGGCAAGCCATCCACCGCCAGCATGCCGAGCAAAGCGCCCTGACGGCGTGGCAACGGCGTGTACTGCTCCGGCGCGGACAGCGCGCGCACCACACTATCGGCTGGAATGCCGATGCGCGCCGCCCCTATCTGCACCACCACATGCGGCGCCAGCGCGCCATTGGCGTGGGTAGCCATATCAGGCCTTGGCCGTCATGCGTTCGAGATCCTGCAACAGCCCGGCCACGTCGCTGGTGGCGGCGGCCTGCGCGGCAGTCGACTCGTGAATGCTGGCGATCGACTCGCGCGTGGTCGCCACCGACTTGACGATGCGCGCAAACGCCGCCTCCACCTCGCCCGACAAGCGCGTGCCCTCGTCCACCCGGCTCACGGTCTGGTTGATCAGCTTGGAAATCTCGCGCGCCGCGCCGGCCGACTTCTCGGCCAGCTTGCGCACCTCATTAGCCACCACCGAAAAGCCCTTGCCATGCTCACCCGCGCGCGCCGCCTCAATCGCCGCGTTGAACGCCAGCAGATGCGTCTGCGCGGCGATGTCGCCGATGGCGTCGACAATCTCGTGCACTTCGCCGGAGGAAGTCTGAATCGCCTGGTTGGCGGCACGCGCCGAATCGACCAGCTGGCCGCCCTCGTGCGCCTCGCTCTGCGTCTGGCCGGCCAGGCCGCTGGAGCGCTCGGAACCGCGCGCAATCTCGTTGATGGAATTGGTCAGCCCCGCCAGCAGTTGCGCAATCGCCTGCACCTTCTGGGTAATGGCCTGTTCGCGCAGCACCTGCTCGGTGATGTCCATGGCGAACTTGACCACCTTGTACGGCTTGCCATTGAAGTCCAGGATGGGATTGTAGGTCGCCAGTATCCACACCTCGGCGCCATGGCGCGCGCGGCGGCGGAAGCGGCCCGACTGGTACAGCCCCTGCGCCAGATTGGCCCAGAAGTGGCGGTACTCGCTGCTCTGCACCAGCTCCGGCTCGCAGAACATGCTGTGGTGCTGGCCCAGCACGTCATCCACCGTGTAGCCCAGCGTGCGCAGGAAATTCTCGTTGGCAGAAATCACCTCGCCGCGCAGATCGAATTCAATCACCGCCTGCGAGCGGCCAATGGCGTCCAGCTTGCTCTTGATGTCGGCATGCAGGCGCTTCTGCTCGGTCACATCGGTGGCGAACTTGACCACCTTGTACGGCTTGCCGTCGGCGTCGAAGATCGGATTGTACGAGGCCAGGATCCAGATATCCTTGCCCTGCTTGGTACGGCGGAGGAATTCGCCGGCATGGAACTCGCCGCGGCCGAGCCGGTCCCAGAACGTCATGTACTCCGGCGAATGGGCAAACTCCGCATCGCAGAACATGCGGTGGTGCTGGCCCTTGATCTCGTCCAGTTCGTAGCCGATCACGGCCAGGAAGTTTTCATTGGCGGTCAGCACCCGGCCTTGCAGATCGAATTCGATCACCGCCTGCGCCCGGTCCACCGCCGCGTTGCGACCGGCGGAGTCGGCGGCGCGGGTCTTGGCCTCGGTGATATCGGTGGCAAACTTGACCACCTTGACCGGCTTGCCCTCGTCGTCAAAGATCGGGTTGTACGAAGCCTGCACCCAGATCGTGCGGCCATCGCGCGTGAGTCGCTTGAACTCGCCGGCGTGATAACCGCCGCTGGCCAGGTGGCGCCAGAAACCGTGGTACTCGGTCGACTGGCTGAACGCCGCTTCACACAGCATGGCGTGGCTACCGCCCAGCAGCTCGTCGGCCGCATAACCGAAGGCGTCGAGGAAGTTCTGGTTGGCGCGCAGCACGCGGCCGTCCAGATCGAACTCCACCACCGCCTGCACCCGGTCCAGCGCCGCCACCTTGCCCTCGAACTCCAGGTTGCCGTGGATAACGGTGGTGATGTCCGATGCGTACTCGACAATCTTGACCGGATCGCCGTCGGGTCCCAGCACGGCACTGTAGGAGCCGCTGATCCAGATGCGGCGGCCATCCTTGGTGACGCGGCGGAATTTGCCGACCTGGAAACCGCCGGCGGCCAGCTGCTGCCAGAACTCCGCGTACTCGGGCGACTGCGCCTCGTCGCGGTCGCAGAACAAGCGGTGCGGCTTGCCCAATACCTCCTCCGCCGAGTAGCCGAAAATGGTGGTGAAGTTATCGTTCACCGACAGCACCGCGCCGCTGGTACTGAACTCGGTCACCGCATGCACGCGGTGGATCGCCGCCATCTTGCCGTCGTGGTCGGCGGCGCGGGTCTTGCGCACCGTGATATCGCGCGCCAGCTGGACCACCTTGACAACCTTGCCGTCGTCATCGAAGACCGGGTTGTACGAGCCTTGCAGCCAGACCATGTTGCCACCGCTGGTGAGACGCTTGTATTCGCCGGTATCCGACTCGCCCAGCGCCAGCTTGCGCCACAGGTCGCCATAGGCTTCCGAGCCGATGAACTGCTGGCAGCAGAAGATGCGATGGTCGCGGCCGGTAATCTGGTCGCGCGTGTAACCCATCAGGTCGAGGAAGTTCTGGTTGGCGTCCAGCACGCGGCCGTCGGGATCGTATTCGACCACGCCCTGGGTGCGGTTGATGGCGTCGAACACGGTGACGGCGCGCTGCATGGCAAGCGCGGGCGCCACGGCGGTGGAGAGATCGGTCATGTTGGTTTCCTGGTCTGGGCCCCGGTAGCGGCGCGCATCGAGAGGCGCAGCGACGGATGGTGAACCGGGGCGAGGGCGCGTAGCGGCGCTCGACTAGGCCGGAGGACGGGCACTGGGACCAGCGGCGGAGAGGATTTGACTGTAGCACTTGGATTGCCGAGCAGCAAGAAAAATCTGCCGATGTGGGACCCCGTAGGCGAGCGCGCCACAGTTGATAAGGAAAGGGAAATCTGGTGTAATTAACATCACAGTCGGGGCGTAGCTTAGTCCGGTAAAGCGCTACGTTCGGGACGTAGAGACCGGAGGTTCGAATCCTCTCGCCCCGACCAGAAATCCTTGATTTTATATAGGTTTTCTGCGGGGACGGCTCTCCAAATTCTGTGCCATACGCAAATCTGTGCCAAATCTGTACCAGACATCAGCATTTGCCGCTCGGCAATTTTGCCGGTAGAATGGCTAGGTCGAGGTTGCTAAACGTCTTTTTCAACTTCAGGAAAAACACGTTTATGGCCACCATCTCCAATCGCTCCCGTCACTTTGTTCACGTCAAGAATCGCCCAGACCTGTACTCCGAATTCCCATTTGATAAACTAAATGAGGCGGAGGCATATAAGCGAAGAATTGAGAAGGACCTAGGT
Organism: Duganella dendranthematis; assembly: GCF_012849375.1. Classification (NCBI taxonomy): domain Bacteria; kingdom Pseudomonadati; phylum Pseudomonadota; class Betaproteobacteria; order Burkholderiales; family Oxalobacteraceae; genus Duganella; species Duganella dendranthematis. The sequence continues at coordinate 3,787,764 of NZ_CP051684.1, read as the reverse complement.
CTCAAAGCTAAGCGTGACCGGAAAAACGACGCTTTTTTGGTCCGCATTCGGCAAACGGGTTACCCTCTATTTCAGAAGACGTTCCCCTCTGAGGAAGAGGCTGCAAATGCCATGGCACGTATCGAGGCAGAGCGGAGAAGCAGCATCTTTACCGACTATGCCAAAGGCCATAACGTGACCTTTGAACACCTTGTGGTCCGCTACATGGCAGAGGAAGGCCCGAAAACAAAAGGTTGGGATAAATCTGGCAAGTACAAATACCAAGGATGGTTAGAAGACGTCCGCGCGTCCGATGGTAAGGCCGCAGCGAAATCCAGTGAGACTACAACAGGCAAGCCGACGAAGCGTCCGGCTGTCCAAATGCGCGTACCAACCAAAGCAATCGAATGGATGCGTAAGCCCTTTGCAACAATCACGACCGAAGATATCGAGCGCTACAAGGAAGAGCGTCTGACCAACGTGAAACCTGCGACGGTCGATAGGGAGCTTGACGCGATGCGTTCGGTATTCTCTGTGGCGATTAATATTTGGAAGTATCACCTTACCGACAATCCCATGGACGCTGTTCGCCGCCCTACCTACAACAATGAGCGGGAGCGTCGCCTAAAGGGAGATGAACTCGAACGCCTCATCACATCGGCTGTCGAAGAGGATGCGCAGAGGTCAATGCAGTTGCGTGTGGAAGAATTAGTTACCGAAGACCGCAAAGTGGCAAAGCAGCTACCTACCGTTTATCAGCAAAAGAACTATTTAAAATCTGCACTCCAAAGCGCCAGAGCTCAGGCAAAGGAAGAATATACACACGTCCCACTATTCGAGACGTTCGTCAATTTCCAAGTCATGACTGCCGCAAGGCTGGGCGAAGCATTGCAATTGAATTGGACCGATGTCGACTATGATGGCCGTTCAGCGTTTTTGGCAGAAACCAAAAACGGACATTCTCGCTCGCTACCATTGCGAATGGATTTGGTCGACCTTCTAAAAGCTCTTCAGGAAGATGGGACCGAAAAGGTTTTCGCAATATCCCAATCAAACATGAGGAAGGCTTGGGACCGCATTGTGGCAAGAGCAGGGATTAGTGACCTACACGTTCACGACCTGCGCCATGAAGGTATCAGTCAAGTGGCAGAGACCGCGAAGTTCTCACTAATTGATTTGCAAAAATTTAGTGGGCACCGGGATGTACGGATGCTTCTACGCTATGCTCACCTGTGCACCAAACATATGGCGCACAAACTGGACGAGGCATTCAGCGCAGCGGAATCATCTTCCAAACATCGCGGCCGAAAACGCCTAAAACTCGCGGAGGTCGCCCGCATCACTAAGGCAGATGCGGAAGCGCGTCCGTCAAATGTCATCCCATTGCGCCGCACAAGATAGCTGAGCGGCTCTCCATTGAAGCTCGATTTACTGAGGTGATGCCCGAAGGTGCTGTTCGGCCATTCCAGCCTGTACCGGGATGCGGGTTTGGTAAGCCACACCAGTCAAGTCAATTCAGGCTTGGGGCTACGAAAAATTATGGTTGAGTATGTATCGGGGATTGCGGGGGATTTTTTGATAAATTCCCCCGCTTACTTTCCTTACCTCGCTTCCTCACTCTCTCGTCTATTTTTTCCGATTTTATTTTTCCTTTAAACGCCGTGTGAACGGCGTAAGGATACTGTTCGCCCTTATCGCTTACGAACCCAGTCATCATCGAACCAGGCTTCGACGCCCTTGGCTACCGCCTCCACAACACTTTCTAAATCCATCCATGTGCAATCGTCGGAGGCAGTGAACTCCGTCGTCTTTGCGCCGTCGTCCTCCACCCAAATATTGACCCCGAACCCACCGTCATATCGGGGAAGCCGTGACAGCGTAAGGGCAGCGTCCTCGTATGCCAAATCCTCGTCATAGGCATAGTCCGAAACAATCTGAACTAGCAGCGCTTCTGCGGTACCGGGTTCATAAGTAGGTGCGGTCGAGACAATCTCGAGAAATCTCTCCGAGTAATTTGAACTTTCTTTCATTTCTAAATTCCATCTAATGCACTGGGACATTCCAGTTAAAAGTGTAGGAACGCGGATTATCCCAATTTCGAAAATTTCTTCAATTTTAGAAAATAACCGCCGCCCGCATGAGTGACGCCCCGGCGCTGAATTGGACGGACGTCGACGTCGACGAGCATTTCGCGTTCCTGGTAGAGACAAAAACCGGTCGCCCACTCTCCCTCTCGTTGCGGACGAGATTAGTTGAAATATTTAAGGAATTACCGAAAACAGCTGACACGGTGTTCAACTGCTCAGAAGAGGCATTGCGCAAAGGTTGGTGGAGCATCGCGAAGCGTGCGGGAGTGGAAGCCCTGAATTTCCCTGAACTCCGCCATGAAACGATAACTCGCGTGGCAGAGACCTCCAAACTCGCAATCATCGACTTCCAAAAATTGAGCGGGCACTGCGACGTTCGAATGCTACTGCGCTATTCCCACCTCTTCACTACATACATGGCACAGATGTTAGACGAAGCGCTCGCCTACGAAGACAAGGTGACAACTCATCGCGGGCACCGTCGCGACAAAGCTGGTGTAGGCTTCAATGTGGCAGAGGTGGTCAATTCGACGCCAACATCGATGCCGTGTCCCTAGTTAAAACGAAGGTCACTGAAGGACAACGAATGCGGGATGGGCGGGCGCACATTCACTCGTCCGGCTTCGACATGCCCTGCTCGGCAAATATTGTGTCGAGCGTGTCAGGGTGTGTCGGGTGGGCTCACAAGCCCTTGACACGGGGATATCATTCTTTTTTAACGGAAGACCAAAAGTGTGTCAGGTGTGTCGAGTCATTTTGAAAAACCAAAGAGGGTAAAACAGATGGCTCATAGTTTTTTCGGTGGTTTGCCTGACACACCCGACACAGCGGGAAATGCGAATAATTCATTGGAGATTTCTGTGCCAGGTTCTAGCTTGTCTGCTCGACCCGCCGCGACATCGTATTCACCACTCAATAAAAAAACGCCCGAAGGCGTTTTCATACGTTACTGCCCCTACCTAGCCTAGACACTACCAGAAAGGTCTATGGGGCAAACTCTCACTGGCGCACCGCCTCTTTCGACCCTCCCCCTCTGGTTATCCACCTCCAAGTTCAAAATGGCTTTGAGCTTCTTCCAAAAAGCCGCATCACCGTCTGCTCGGCGCCCATTCCGCTCACACCACCCCCGGAAATGCGAGTACACCTCGCTTTTTCGAGTCTGCAATCCGACTCTTTTTTGAATCGAGCAATCTTCGCACCACGCAAGCACGGCGTTGGACTCCGCCTTAACTTCCTGAATTAATTCCGCCATCGCGGCCGGAACATTCGCGGAGAATCCCCCGCGTTTTTGAAGCCTTATCAACCCCTCGAGAGCCCAAGTTAAAACTCCCCCTAGTTCGTTTTCGATAATTCTCTCCGCAAGAATCGGGTCACGGTTTTCTTCGCTGATTGTGATATTGAAAGGCACCACATCCCATCTGCGCCAGAATCCTGTCGAGTGGTCACGTATCAAAGGCAAATGGTTGCCTAGCACCAGCCACTTACCACGAAGACGCGCACTTACTGGCTCTTTGTATTTTCTGTCGATGTATATTCGCTCACCCGCGATTGCGGATTTCAGGACCTGCTCTTGGATAGCGCCTTGAGGCACTTCATCAGAATAAATTAGGCTAGCGCCAACCAGTGCAGATAGCCCGAAACCATCTAACTCGTCGAGACGCACCGCTTCCGCACGTCCATGCAAGGCCTGCACTATGTTGGCGAGCACACCCTTCCCGTTAGCTCCACTTCCTAACCACAGTTGGGCTCGTTGATACCGGGTATCAGATGTCAGCGTGTAGCCGACATATTCCTGAACACGAGCTCGCACTTCAGCGTCCGGTAAGACTTGCTGAATAAACCGGGAAAAACATGGCGAGGATTGCTCCGCTGTGTCAAATGCACATGAGAGAACATGTCGAAGTCCCATGGCAGGGTCAGCATCCGACAGGCTTGGAACACCATCACATATTTTGACGTAACCGTTCATGCACGGCACGACCATCTCATCGGCTATAGGCCCAAGAGCGTCCACCCAATGCTTCGCCGACCCCACCGCGCTTGCCGCGTTTCTAGTCGTTGCATACTCACGCTGATTAGCGACCAGCCAATGATAGGCATTCCGCTCGGCAGCCTCGTCACCCAGTACATTCCAGTGGGTTCCGGTCCACTCATACAATAAATTGTCATCTTGCTTGAACCTCTGTAACGACGCCAGGTGTTCAGCAAACGCATGCGGGTCGAAGCTCATCGCTGTCCTCCTTCAACGATATGCTCCTCGAGCCACTGCTCGACATCTCGAGGCCTCCAACGGAGCAAGCGAGTACCTGGTAGGTGCACCCGGGGTGGAACAGCGAACGGGTTTCTCTTCAGGTCTTTTTTAATCGTTCCAGCATTGCGGCCTAGCAGGTGTGCCAATTCATCTACGTCTAAAAGCTTATCCATTGAAATTATTTTTAGGGTTGCAGCGTGAGCCAACATGGCACGCAGCATCACGAGTGACACATAGCCTAGAACCCGGCATTTAAACGCCACAAAAAAACAACAGAATGCAGTAGGAGCGAAAAGCTGCCATAAAGAGACACTGTCAGAGAAAACTTCGCTGCGTGCGCGCCATAGCAGCCCGACAGTAAGGTTCAGCTTTTGACATGTCGCATCAACCTGGCAGACGAATTGAAATTATGGCAGAGACGCTACTAACGTCAGCTGATAAGAAGGGCGCCACGCGCCCAAAGGAACCAAAATCCAAACTGAAGTGGGTACAACCTACTGTTAGCGGTTCCGCTTCTGCGCGTAGCGCTTTTTCTGCAACGCGACCAACAGTGCTCCGTGCGCGCTCTTTGTTTGGGTCCAGGCCACGTGCATCGGGCCTTCCTTTGCGCTGCCTCGTTCCGTGCCGGGAAACGCAGTACCAGAAACGTAATGCGCAATCTCAGAGGTAGCTTTCGCCAACACGCCAAGCAATTTGCTGACTGAATTGACGGACTCTCCGCAAAGAGAACCTGCCCGAATCCCTGCATTGACGCAGCAATTTATGATTTCTGCCAGCCGGTCGAAATCGAGTTCCGGGCTCAGAGGCTGAATCGAATCAGACACATCTCCCATAACTTCAATAGCACGCGCTAGTCGCCAATTAGGGTCAATTTCGTGACGCTTGCTGGCTTCACGTGCCTGTGCTTCCAGAGCGATACGCCTTTTTTGCTCTTCTCGCGCGGGGATAATTGCGACGTTCATGACCCGCTCAAGTTCTTCAGCCGTGAGAGCGTCCTTGATATTTTGCGGAACTTCAGTAGCGCTTGCGGGAAATTTGTGAACGAGGCTCAGCGTTGAACGGCCACCAATCTTACTGAGCTCGTCGTAACGGTGATAGCTCGATTTCAAAAGGTGAATCCAGTTGCCGCGTCTTCGTACTTGCATTTTGTTCTCCATCGAAGTTTAAAGATATGTATAGCAACTGCCGGGCGGCTAATCTTGCGGCATGCCACATCTAGGTTCGGAGAGGAAGTGCCTGCGTATCAATGGATGGCGCCCTCACCCTCGCGTAGCACGCATGCGAAGCACATAAAGGTCCTGCCTGATGGCGCCAGACATTGGCCCCCGAAGGCTGTAGCAGGAGGCGCTGCACGACGTTCAGGAGTGTGCATAGTGTGCAGGTTCGCCGCGTGCATGAGTCGCGGCTGTCCACAGGGTCGGGTTAAAGAGGAGTGAGTTGCTCGCGGTTGGGGACGGCTGAGGCGGGGCGCAACCCCGCCGACGCGGATGCCATGATGCGTTGGATTCGCTCGAGCACCTGTGCGAGGCAATTGGCGCGGGGCCACGAATTGCAACGGAAACACGTTTGCTCTTGCAATTTGGGGAAGCCAAGATGGTACGCATGTTGGGTCACGGCTGCGTGCCGACGTACCCACGGAGAACTGTGGCATTGCAAGAACATTAGGGGTCGTCGGCGGGGTTGCGCCCCGGCGAAGCCGGACTGGAAGCACAATCGCTCCGGGTCACGCAGCGACGAGAACAGAGATGGCGCTCGCACAAGCGAGCGAGGTGGGATAAGGGGAAAGTACATTTGCCCCCTGCCCGCATCACGCCGTACATCGAGGCATTGGGGGCACGAACTAGATGCCGCGCCTGTCCCCCTTGGGTCACTTAGGCTTGGGAGCAGAGTTGCTATACGACGGAACATACGAATCGCGCGGAGGGAACCCGGCGGTTCGCCCGCCCTCGAATACTTTTTGCGATGAAAGGCCTGATGAAGCAGCCATCCTTGAATACGAACACTACGCCGATAGAACATTTCCCGACGCGCTCACATTTGATGACCACTGCCACGCGCAGTCCGCTAGTACCCACGTCTGCGAACGTTGGCACTCAACCACCCACAGACTGCGGCACATCGGTCGATACCGTTGCTGATACTGCTGCGCCATCACGCCGGACTAGGCCGAAAATACGTCCACCATCGCGCAAGCGAAATAGCGAACCAAGCGGCGGCGCCCCCTCCTCCACTGATAAACCGAGGAGCATGGAAGAGCGGATTGCCATCGAGACCTTGAGATGCTTCGAACGTTTTCGTATCGTCAGAACGTTAGATGTCGCGGCAAACTGTTTCGCCGACCGTCCTTACACTGCGGCACAAAAAGCGGCACGGCGCTCGGTTAAATTGCTTCTGAAACGCGGCGCGATTAGAAAGTTTTTAAGTGAGCATCATCAAACATTCTATGCGTTGACAAGCGCCGGTGCTGCATATCTCAGGTCAACGGGACTTCAAGCGACGTCATCAGTAGGCAGGGCCACGACACTCACAAATCCGACGCACACGTTATGGATAAATTTCGTCACACTCAGTTTTGAGGCAAGGGGGGTTCAAGCATTCACTGAAAGCGAAATCATGCGGATGCTCAGCGCTGGCAAAGGAAGCGTCACAAAACATCAGAACCGAGGCGTTCTCCAAGTCACGCCATCGCCAAAGCGAGGCAGCGAATCAGACCTGAAATTGAGAAGCAAGAAAGTGACACTTTTGCCCGACGCGATAGCGACCGAAGATGATGGGCTTACCTGGATTGAAGTCGATACAAGTGAGCGCGGTTCATCTAGGATGGCAAGGCTAGTCGGACTTCTCCACAAAATGGGAAAGGAACTCAGTGTCATCGCTAGCGCACACGGAATCCCGTTAGAGCAGGCCTCTTTGAAACGTATCTCACTTCATTTTTCGGCCCCAGGTTACCTGAAGCGGATGCGCACTAGACTAATGGATTTAGCGTGCGCGACGCGGGACAATATATTGACCGAAAGCGCCAACAACATCAGATTAGTGCACATCGGTGACGACGTTTTTGAGGTATATCGAGCAGGCGACACGCCAACCGGGCAGGCGGACTTCTGTATGGGTCACGCTGTGCTTCAGATGCTTCCCATTGGCCTTCCTGCTTTTAAGTCAAACATACCCAATAAGTCTACTCATCTTCAATGGTTTGAGGGTAACCACTTACCGTATCGCCGTCCTCTGAGCTTGGGCCTCTGGTCCGCCCCACGCTCAAATTTATGATGGAATGAGGCCACTACAAATTGTTGCTATACGTTTTAGGAGCGCAATTTTGCCAACTCCTCTTTCTAGAAAAAGGACATAACATGCAGGCATTTGGAAACGTAGCGACCGCACCGGAACGTAAGGTCGGCAAGATTAGTGGCAAAGGCTATTACGAGTTTCGGATGTGTGAGAGTCAGCGTGGCAAAGATGATGCCCCCACCTGGTACACCGTCCGAATCATGAAAGACGAAGACCCGAAGCTCCTCAAGGGAGATTTTGTGAAGGTCACAGGAAAATTGAAAGCCGACTTTTACACTTCGCGTGATGGCAAACCCACAGGCACTTTGCTCATCATCGCATTCGAAGCTGCGAAGATTGCGAAACAAGCTGAGTCAGAAGCTGAGAAAGCTGTAGCAACAAATTAATTACGCTGCCATCCTCAATGAGGATGGCATTTTCCGTTGGACCTTGCAATTCTTGGCGCTCACAAAAAATGCAAACCGCCAGGGACATACCGTTCGCCTGTAAGCGAGAGCCTAGTCAGCAAAGGAACAATTTGGTGGCGACTATAGGGCTAAGAGGTCTAGAGAGGATATGCCGAGAGCCGTGCCTATTGCTTCGATTTGGTCTAAGCCGGGATTAGTGACTCCACGCTCAACACGTCCAACATAAAAAAGGCCCAAGCCCGCTGCCTCAGACAAGGCTTCCTGTGAAAACCGCCCTTCCCGCGCGACCGAAATCCTGCGTCCAACTTCTTCGACTAAAGTCGGGAACCGAGGAACTGTGATGAACAGCAACCCTCTAATTTTATCGAGGGTGTCCAGAGATGTGTTCGTTCGTCCGGCTTCAACTCTAGCGTAGTAAGAGCGGTCCATTCCGACCAATTTAGCAAATTCAATCTGGGACAGATTTAGCTTAAGCCGTGCCTCTTTAACGTGCTGAGCACAGGCCAAACGTAGTCTATTTTTAATTTCCTTTTCGCTCATGCGCGTGAGGGTGCAGCATCCATCGCTCGCACACCAGATACTTTTAAGTCCAATCCGTTTAAGTCCAATCCGTTTACAGCACATCGGTTTCTGTTTACAATCCCTACATGTATCCCGGTCTGACAACAGCGCTCCTCCAGAGTGCCGTGGCGGAGCTCTGCCCTCTCCCTATCTCAGTGTTAGGCCGAAATTTGCATAGTTGAGGAGCATCAATGCTGCATGCAGAAATCAAATACCGTGTCGACGACGCTAACGGTCAGTTCGGACTGACTATTAACCGTGCCGATACTGGCCTGAGCGCCACGCTACATGGACCTTATTTTCCTGAAGTCAGGGAAATAGCCGGGTATATGCCATGGCAGGAATCTGGCTTTGCCATGCTGTCACGTGGGTTGGCAGAATTCGCCCAGGAGCTCGGTTATGAAGCAGGCATGTTCACAGAAGCTGAAATCCGATTTACATTCGCCGATACTGGCGCAGTAGCGGCGAACGCAGAACCACTTTGCGTTGCGAATTTCGTGTGCAGCGCAACGGCAAATCGTCTAGTGGTCGACGGCCCGGTACTACGAATGACTGCGCCGATAAGAGGGCTGGATATCCCAGAAGACCTGTTCGCCCTTCTCCAATTCCTGCTCAAAATCTGTGATTCGAGGATTGGAAATTCGGGGTCGGCCGCAACTGAAGTACTGACATACTCTGCCACGGCTGGTGGCCCAGATTTCATCTTCGTCGACGACATCCCGACCTCAATACAACCATGGTTTCTTGCCAGTGCAAAAGCCAAGGCCCATATCCTGCAACGCGGCGGCCTTTTAGCATCTGCAAAGGCATACGCGGACTTCTGCTCGGGACGTCCTTGATGAGCTCGCTGACCAACTCCTCGGAAGTACCCTCAGACTTTCCACGAAGTGCGAACACGGCTTCGATTTCAGGCGCTCAGCCCAAACTCGCAGTCATACGAGACGGGGCGTCCGGGGAGTACATTTCGCAGCAGGATAGCGATGAAGTTGCTGCGCGTTTCGAAATATGTGAAGACCTCGCGGAACAACTTGCGGCCAAATGCATGCGAAACCGAAGCGGTAAATACGCGTGCTTTTCGGAGGGTGAAATCCTAAAGCAGCTGCTGAATCAGTTGCTGAAGTCGGGCTGGGGAACCGATGCCGAGATGTGCTGGACAATTCGACGTACTGCCGAGAAGCTTAATTGGGAATTGCCATCATAGACGACGGCCGCCGGTTATGAATCAATTTGTGGACCGCCTATTCGGATACGCTTTGCTGTGCTGGCTAGTGCGGCGCCTCATGTTCATCAACCCGGCGAAGGCATCGGAAATTCTTGAGATGGCATGGCGTGGTGACGACTCGTTTGAACTTTACCTTCATTCGCTTGGGTTCGAATTCACACCGGACGAGGCTTCTGCGAGCGAACCGCGTACACGAAAATTTAGCGAGCTAGAGCCTTTCACAGGCGAGGCTCGTCCGATAAGAATGCCGCCATTGCGGATTAGAAGAATCAAAGGTAGGTAAAATGCGATGGCGACATTCGAGTTTGAAAATTTAAAAGAAGCGCATCCAAGCATGATTCCACTTCCTGACCAACGACCCGTGATATTCCTCGATATCGACGATGTCCTGTGTGTTCATCGCACGCTGAACACAACGCAGGTACTGCTCGCGCTAGCCGGTGACGAGACTGTCAATGCCGTCGAGGTTTGGCAGCAGATTTTTTATAGTCATGCTGTTGAAAATCTACGTCTGCTGAACGAAGAATTTCGGCCATGGTTTGTAATCAGTTCGTCGTGGACGTTACACCTTACGCGGGAGCAGTTGTTCGCAACGTTCGAAGCTACCGGCATGGCATTCGTGGCCGGGAACCTTCATGAACACTGGTGCACCCCGCGCGACGACGACTCGTATCGCCTCGTTGAAATAGATGCCTGGCTTGATGCATATGCGTGGAAGGGTTCGCGGCAGATGGCACCGGCGCCATACGTGATTATTGATGATGTGCTGAGCGGACAATCGCTAGTAGGTTCACATCTTGAACAGTGCACTGTGTTTTGCAACGCATCTGCCGGATTTCTGTTTCCGCAGTTGAAGGCCGCACGGAGAGTTCTTAGTGCAGGACTTGGCCGGAAATAATGGAGCACGAATTCACTCTAGTATTTTCTACAGCGCGCTGCGTGGAGGGTGTCGATGAAATCGTTGAAATTCTGGGACAGGCAGGCCCAACGGATGCGACCGTGGGTTTGGGCAAACGCGGACATGTGGCTCTAATGTTTAGTCGAGAGGCAGCGTCACTGGGAGCCGCCGCCCAAGACGCCATTGCTGAAATTAAACGGGTCTTGCCGATGGCGAAGCTCGTCGAACTGCGCCAGGGAGATGTACGCTAAATGCTGAGCTGTGTCGGAGCAGGAATTAAATGAAAAATTTAGGTAGTTTCAAATGTCCCACTTGCAATCAGGTTCACTCTGGAATTTCCGAGGCAGACGCCGTAGTCGCTGTGAATGATTTTAACGAGCATTTTGCGGCGCTGAGCCCTGAGAAACAGGCTGAATTCGGCGGACGACCCGCATCGCTTGAAATGTACACACGGTGCACTAAGTGCGGCGCACTAGCTGAGAGCTTTGTGCCAGCAGCGCCTAGCGACTCATGGTTGGGGCGCACAGTGCAAGTGGTGATTGCCCCGGTCGCGATTGGCGGCTAATCAAATACCTCGTTGTAGTCGAGTTGGAGCACGTCCACGACTTTGGCCAACTGGTCCAGTGTAGTCCCGACAAGTCCAAGTTCGAGCTGATTCACGTATTTAAGGTTGCACCCGGCCGTAATTGACAACGCCTCTTGCGACATAGGAGGGTGCATGCCCGTGCGAGCATCAAATATTTTTTTGGCGATACGCATGCGTAACGGCAGTTTGCCTCTTTCGCTAGGCAGCAACGCAGACCTGATTAGGTCAACGGTATCGACGGTGACATTTACATCGCCACTTTCAGCTTTCGAAATCCACGTCCTGTGTCGTTTGACGATGCCTGCCAGCGCAGGTTGAGACAGTCCCGCCTCTGCTCTCAATTGCCGTAGGACGGCAGCGTGGTGCAATCGAAAATGGGATGGGGTTTCGGATGTGGGCATCCTCAGAGCATGAGTCAACCGGAATTATGATGCCACCCAGCAAACATCAACCCTTTTTGATTCACCCCGGTTTACATCAACCCCTTTTCAGCCTTACAATTATTTCCGAAACGCAATTTAAATTTTTATTTTAAGACTCGGCCCTCCGTTTAGCCCGCAAATTCAAGGACAAACATGCCTGCAACATTGATTCGCACTCTTACAAACGTCGTCACTGCGCTTGCGTTAGTAGTCTGTGCTTCCAACTCGGCGTCTGCTGCTACCGCAGTAGCAATCTCAAACAACCTGGGTTCCGTATCGTATGTTGGTAAAGGCGCAACAATCGAACGGGCCGATGAGTACGCACTGGCGCTTTGTGACCTTGAGACTAGAAAACGTGGTGTGGTACCCGTTTGCAGAGTTTATGGGCATACAGATACAGTCGGATGGTATGCGGTCGCATGTGGACAGCTGGGGTGCGGTGCGGCCATCGGCAAGAAATCCCTTCGGCTGGCTCAGGAGGGCGCGTTCGAAGAGTGCTTGAGACAACAAAAATTCTGCAACACTGACCTAGTGGCGTTTGGGAACGACCTCCCAGTACCAGCGCAAACCGGTGCGGAAAAAGACCCAAGTGCGGGACTGCCCGCTTACTATCGCGCAGGACCAGCCCAATGATGCAGCGCCTTATTGGTAACGCTATGGTGGCTATGGGCGCGACGGCCGCTATTTCAGGCTGCGTCATTAAGCCGCTGTCAGATTCTGCGGTTCTCAAACATGTGAACGGCAACGTAGTGCGGATGTCAGTGGAATGGGAGGACAGATTCGACAGAGCTCAAATTCCCGCGTTCTATAACAATGAAGCGAAATATTTTCACTGGGGGCCGGAGGCCAATCAATATCGTTGGGTCCAAACCATCGCCGGAACACGGCGCGATATCTACGGCATGGTATTTCGTCGTGCATTGGTCGCTGACGGCGTCCCTGCTTTAAAACGCTATGACTGGGTTGACGTTTACCTCGGCAATGAAGAGCAGACTAACTACTCGGAATTACGCGCACCGGTAGTCCTCCGCCTGGTATGCCGTGCAGCAGACAGCGAATGCAAAGCCCGCTCAAAGAGGGAACTCGGCGGCGAAAACGAAGTCGTCAGCAAGGGGCGTCCGCCTGAGATGGACCTTGTGACATTCACAAAGCTTTATGACCTAAAAGGCCAGCCGTTGAAGCAGCAAGCCAAGTAGGCACGCACACGGCGAGTTAAAGCGACCATATGAAAAGATATCTCTCTGCCGTAGCATTGATTTGCGGAGCTGTTTCGGGCTGCGCGATGCGTCCTATCCACGACGAGGGGCTGCTCAAGCTCGTCGATGGCAACGTTGTCCGGATGACCGTGACTTGGGGCGAGCACGACGACAAGGTTCTCAAGCCTGCGTCGTACAACGTCGACGGGCTACACTTCAAATGGAACTCCAACGCGAACCAGTACAGATGGGTTCTGGCTACGGCGGTTATGCGCCGCGACCGATGGGCAGCGTTCACAGACGGGCCCTAGTCCCAGACCAGATTCCACAATTACACAAAGGCGATGTAGTCGATGTGTACGTAGGCATTTTCGATGAAACGAACTACGGTGAATTGAAAGCGCCGGTGGTCATACGCCTAGTTTGCAAGGATGCAGACGGTGCGTGCAAAAAAGCCGAGGAGAAAACACTCGGTGGGGCCAATGAAATCGTAAGCAAAGGAAAGCCGCCTATGGCCGCATTGAGCTTCTCAAAAATCTATGACCTTGAAGGCAACCGCCTGCATCCATAGGCCGAACGATTTATACCGTTTCACATGCATCCAATAATTTTTTTATCGCTCGACTCTTTTTTGCCGGGCTATCTGGAGCCAGCATTTCGCTCGCTGATGGCGTTGGAGAGTGTAAGCAAAGCCGCGTCTGACGTCGGACGCTCAGGCGGAATTTGCAAGCCCTGCGGCCGCAGCACTGACCGCAATCGCTCGCGTCGACAAGCACACCTTATCTTCACGAGCGTTTACGCGCCAGGGTTCGAGGCAGCCCTAATGCGAAACCACATTAACAACCTCGGACTTTCAGAAATGGCTACCCAGCTGTCAGAGAATTGGAGCACGCCGGTGCGGCGGGCCAGCAATCGTACCGATGAGATTCGCTGCTGGCTTGGCAAGTACGCTAGTGCCGACGCGGCTTTCGCGATAATCGACACAGCCGAGTATGCTCGCGAATTGATGGAGAGTGATATGGCAGAACACGTTGTCATAATCGATAGCGAAAGCCGTGACTACAGTTACCTCGCGGAGCAGGTAAACCGAGCATTACGAAGCGGGATACGGCATGCTTAGTGTGCACACAAACTCGGCATCATTAAGCGCTCAGAATGCTGTCACGCGCGCTTCGAGGGCGAACACTACCTCGGCCACGCGCTTGTCGACCGGCTATCGCGTAAACTCCGCAATGGATGATGCCGCAGGTCTGCAAATCGCTACACGGCTCTCTGCGCAGAGCTCTGGCATGACGGTGGCAATGCGCAACATCCAAAATGGCATCTCGCTGATGCAGGTTGCTGATACGGTGGCGGGCAGCATGGTGGATGCCTTTAGCCGGATGCATGACCTGGCAATCCAAGCAGCAGATGCCTCGACCACGCAGGCCGACAAAACTGCGCTCCAGGGCGAGTTTGTGGCCCTCTTCTGGCACGCCTGGGACGTGGTAGCGACGACATACAACGGAGAATCGCTGTATGTCGATACCGGTGCCGCTGGCTCGGACAAACTTATGCAGCCGTTGAAATTCCAAATCGGCGACAGTAGCTCTGACGTGCTGACGGGTGATATTCGCTCGTCGCTTCTCAATACCTTGGGAGTAGGCCTCGCTTACAGTAACAGCCAGCTAGAGGATGTTCTGACCTCACATGCATCTGACGCTATCGAGAACATGTCTGAGGCGATTAACGCGTGGGCAGGTGTTCGCAGTGCCACTGGTGCAGTCTCAAATACGCTTGAGCACGCGTACAACAACCTGGCCACGATGCTCAGCAATACACAGGCGGCCACGGGTCGAATCATGGATACGGACTATGCCACCGAATCGGCGAACGCAACTTCTTCGCAGATGTTGATGCAGGCTAGTACGTCGATGCTCAAGCAGAGCAATTCAACCGTACAGCTGACGTTATCACTCATTTCTTAGCCCATCAAATTTCAAAGGTAATCATGTTCAAAGGTATCTGCGCTGCCGCAATAGCAGTATCGTTAGTCGGTTGCGTTGCCACGAAGGACGGCATGCGTTTCGGCACCGGCTCAGCTCCGTCAGATTCCGATGTAGCTCGCGTCCGCAGCCAAATTGCGGAAAATGCACAAAAGTCAGCGGCCAAAAAAGCTTTGGCTGAGGCGTTGACGCCAGCCCCTAAGCCCGGCGTTTTGGTGATTGGCGAAACCGGTGTGCTACGTGAAATGGACCTTGCTAAACTCGACCAGGAATACAAAGCGTTCTCCGTCATTGCCGAGAAGTGGCATCCTGGTGTCCCTCCGCACTGGACGAAGCAGGACTATGGCAATCGAATCGGCGGAGTGACCACGCTGGAGATTTATTCCATCCCCGGCATCATCAACCTTAAGTTGCCCGCAGCGGTTCCTCGAGACCGAATGACATCTATAAATTTCGCGTCCATCGCTGGTGCTTGGCTGATGAATTCGACAAAGGACTTGGTTATAGCGCGGAGCATCGACGACGGTATCTTGGTAATCGAACGTGTCCTGTGCTCCTCCGCTAGCGAAGACTACCGGAGCTGCGCTTCTCAGTATGCACCCGGCCGCTACGATGCTGTATCGGGCATCGAAGTCGACCGCAGCTTCAAGCTCAAAACTGATGGCGTACGAATCGACATCACAACGTTCAAGAAAATTTGAGGGCGGCTGTGGGTATTTATTTTCGCAATTTCATCAGAGTGCTGGTTCACATCATTTGTCTTCCCATGGTCAAGGCCACGGCAAGTATGACGATTTTCATGATGATTATTCACATGCTGCAAGCGAGCGGTTTTGCAGACGTTCTCCGGCAGCTGATGAGACGCGAGACTTACGAGGATGGAATGGTCATCGGTGGAATCGTAGGTGTGTTCAAAGTGCTGGGCGCTATAGGCACGGTTCCGATGGAATCAAATTTTAGCAATGCCGGTCCGGGCATCGATAACAATGAGTACATCAACCCGGCCACAGGGCTGCCGCTGATTAACCCAGAAGCCGGAGCTCACGGAGGCATTGACATTCACAACAATTTCTACGGTTCTTCGTCTAACGAGTTCTAAAGAGTCAGTCCCACGTATGGCACCGATGACCTCGCCTACATGAGACCGAGAACGTTAAAACGCACAAATAGCTACGTGGCTCGTCGTGCATCCACTATTTTCATCAAGTGACTAGCCAACACAATCATTTCACTCGCGTCCATGGCACTGAGCTGCACCTTGCGATGACTATGAGGGTTTTTGTAGGAACCCAGCGCTCCAGTCATCATGTTGAGCAGGGCTACACGTTCGCCGGACGGTGCATTTCTGTCCGTAAGGGGGCCTTTTTCGCCAAAGGCTTTTTGCGCCAATGGCACACCGAAATCATCAGCAGAAAAATTGCCAGCTAGCCGAATTGCGACTTCGAGTTCTCGAAAAGCTTGGAAAACCGCTGTATCGTATTCGCCTCGCATAAAGGCAGACCAACAGCACTGAACAATAGACGGATGCAGCATGCCTCGTGGGAGCAGAACTGAGTTAGCGTAAGCCACGACTCCAGCGCGGTCACGCAACTGCTTTCCCCTTCGTGTCACAAAGTGCCAGCCGGACGTCTCCCCCGGGACCGGGGCAATCATCCCTTCACGGAGCAGCCAGTTCCATCCCTCGGCCATCGCATATTCCACTTCCTTGCGTTTTTCTGATGGGAACGTCCCAAGCGTTTGCGGATGTGTAAATGATGTCGGATGTAGCGGTGAACCAATCCCATCTTCAGGAGTAATAGAAGTGATGAGCTCCAGTCCGAGCCCAGCCAACTCTTCGGGTTGAAGCGCCAAAATAGCGTCTGCATCAGGAATAAGCGTGGAGAGCGTTGGCATAAGCCTCCAATAATTGTAAATGAAGGATGATGGTTGTTTGCCGTTACATAGCAACGCTTAGGCTAGCTTTTATATAGTCCTCAACCCGCTTTAGCAACAACGCACAGCGTATTACTGTTCCTTCGCTATCATTCAGTTCCCGACGTTCGATGACTACGAATTCCTGAACGACGGAACCAACTGGAAACTGTTGCCACGTCAAGTCGATGTGATACCACTCATCGCCGAGACGTAGACCGTTCCAAAAGTGCACCTCAAGAGCTTCCCCGGTCCACACTGTTCCTTTGAAAATTTCGGTCTTAGGGTAGTAGTGCTGCACTACCCTAGACGTCGGGTAGCACTGCCCTAGTGCTGCGTTTCCTATTTCTTCGACTCCCATATAAGCGGTTTGTTTGTCCCAGGAAGCAGTCAGCGCTTCTCGAAGGCGCGGCATGAATTCTTGACGGTGCAAGTGCATTGTCCATCCCCTATCAATGTCCTCGCAGGGCTAGTCCGTAGAATCGAAACTAGCAAGGTCCGCTTATGGCCGAACTCAGACACCAGCTCGAGTGCTAGTGCTTGCGAAAGAACGCAAATGAGTCATTGCCGCGATATGTGGCTTGATGCCTCCATTGAGCACTGTCTGCCTGATGTCTCCATCGGGCAGATACACGACCAGCATGTCATCAAAAATCTCGTATTCCGCGCGATATTCTTTTCCGTTTTCGGTCAGGGCAATTTCAGTCATTAGCAGCTTCTGTTGGTTATGTGGGCCGTTCCCCTGAGCCGTCGCTTGCGCGCAAGCTCGTGTAGGCAGATTTGCGTTGGCAGCAGATGGCACAACGGCCGCTTAGGCGGCCGTTGCGTGCGGGATTCTCTTAGTCACTCCAGATGGGTTTTTGCACCCACTCACACTCAACTTTCTCAAATCATGGGCAACAATATCCTCGGCTAACTACCTTGTCAATAGATGACCTTTTATTGGTACCGACAGCAGGAAGCGAGCCAACTGCGCCCAGGCTTCGGGTCAGAATCCTTTGGTAGCCATTGAAGAAATCTTTAGATGCACCATCCCATGCGTCATCCGGTGTGACTTTTGCCAGTTGATTGTTTCGCTGCCAAAGCGGGCACTAGCCTGCTTAGGACGCCGAAGGTGGTGAACGAAGAACGCGCCCTTGACGCTATGCAATGGTGAGATGGAGAGATGTGTCGCGAATCATGGTATTTAGCTGAGTGCCAATCACTCCGCCTTAAAGGTTTAGGTTTAACAGCAGAAATATAGGAAACCCGGCGGGAGTACACTTAGTATGTTCTGGGACCGGATTGAATGAGGTGACAACATGGCCGTTTGGCAGTTCGACCTGTACATCGTGGATTACGACGCTCCAGCGCCTCGCCAAACGGGCGATGGGTGGCAGCCACCGCCTTTGCCTCTTTCCATGGTCTACAAGGTGCAAGAGGAGTTGGCTCACTACATGGGGCCGCCTTGGCAGATGTTGAAAAACTGGCTGGTCTTTGGCCCGGAAAATGGCAATCGCATCGACATACTTTTCGAAGATGATGTCGGCGCAGAAATATCTGTGCGTTGCGATATCAGGGAGGAAGCTCCACAGTTTCTGGTGCTCGTATCGGACCTCGCACGTTTTCATGGGTTTAAATTTTTCAGTCCACTCACCCGCGAATTCATTGCCCCGAACTCGAGCTCGTCCTGGAGGCAATCCGACGAAGCCAGACTTAGCTGCTTAACTGTAACAGCTCGGACCTGAGCTACCACCAGCTCTCAGCTGAGTTAGAGTTGCACGAGGCCGCTACCGGCAGGCTGATTAGTGAGAATGAATAGATGACGCACGAAGAGGAACTAGAAATTGTGCAGCTTATGCGGAAAGCTCGGCTAGAAAGTCGTGGCTACGCTAGCTTCTTTGGCTGGTCCGTCGATAGGGACCAAGAGGAACTAGGTGCGGCGAAGGCTTTAGCAGAGAGCCTTGAGCTTGATGGTAAGCTCTTTTTTCACGAGCTCAAACTCAGAGGAAGAGGAAACGACCCTCCTGACCTTGAGGCTCTTTCGCTTTTAGGTGAGCGTTTAGCGTTCGAACTCACGGAGCTTGTCGATGGTGCTGCAATACAAGCTTATAAAGCAGGAAGAGTATATGACTGGGCTTTATGGGACCGGACGAAATTCATCGACCTTGTAAGCTCCTTGCTCACAAAAAAAGCGAAGCGGTTTTCAAAATTGAAGGGGTCGCCGTATCCCGGCGGTTACGTGATTGTCATTTTTACTGATGAACCGGAGCTGACTAAGCAAACCGTTGAAAACTATTTGAAGGGGCATACGTTTAGCAAATCTCCAAATGTATCAGGTAGCTATTTAGTCCTATCATACGACCCTACGCTGGGGCGCTGTCCTTATTTTGATTTGACATAGCCTTTATAGGATGCCCCATCGACTCTGCTTGTCAATCGCTTGGCAATGCAGCATACCAATCCGCGTACGGCGTGTTCTTGACTAGTCTGCGGTTAAAATCCGGCGCATCGTCCGTCCACCACACCGGCCCTCGCTCACCGAGTGCGCGTTTGGCCGCATCCACATTTGCTCTCGCAGCCTTCTCAGCTTTTGAGTCGTGGGCTTTAAGTGCCATTGCGACCGTCCGGCGCGCATCCATCAGCTTGTCTACCCAATGCTGTCTAACTTCCGGGCTGAGAGCCGGATTGCTCATGCGCCACAACCTGCCACGGACGATGAAGTAGCGCCCGTCGGGCGTGCTCAAATAGCTCGATGTCTCGGGCATTGGTTGGTCGACCCGGACGCGCCGAAATAGGCTGGCCATCGGTGCATTATTTGCCTAAGTGCTTACGAACGTCTACGGCCATCACGCCCGCTGTTTTTACCGCTCGCTCAAGCTCTTCCTTGGTTACGTTCAACTCTTGCGTCCAGTAGCGGACTTCATGCTCTTCATTGACGTTGATGCGCAGGCGGTCTTGGCCACCACGATTCTTGAGGTCGTCTGACATAGTAAGCTCTCGGATAAAAGCTTTACCATATCAGTTGACAACGCTTGCCTCAGTTAGCTCCCACACCAAGCCACCCCGAATGCGCCCCTCCCTGAATGTGTCGCCTTCATCTTGCTTACCCTTATCTAGAGAGCATTCCCGAGTGCTAGTTCCGCCGGGGGGCAGCGAAACGCTTCGACAACGCCCTCTCGCAAGCTTTCACCATTATATAAATTTCACCATTATATAAATGATGGTGAAAACTCTAAAGCGACAGGGCTGCTTCAACGATATCCCTCATCCGCATCTGTGGGAATCCATCTAGAAGACTGACAAATCCTGTTCAGCTTGCGCGAGCTGTTTCGCCGCAGCTTCTAAACTAGGCAGCGCTACCTTTTTTCTACTTTCCGAAACCGCAGCAAACGACTTCAGTTCTCCCAAGCCCGCCTCAAGGGCTCGTTCAATCTGGGCGGCCCTTGTACCGAATTTTTTCCTAATTGCGTTTGTATCTGCTGGAGTGAACGCTACGCTTGGGTTGTAAACAAATTTACGTTCACAACTCGCCTTCCAATCCATCATCGCCCTTGTATTCCTTTCGCCGAAACCCTTGACCTGCATCACAGCGTGCTTCGTTACATCGGCTGCCGTTTCGATACCGAAAGAGCGTAACGCGGCCTTCCGCCCCGGACCGACGTTCGGAATAGTTGCCACGTCTATGAAGCACTGTTCGAGAAACTTTTTCTTCTGCCTTGCTTGCGCGGTGTCTTTCAGTTGAGTGATTTCACGCTGCTCCATTTCGGGAATTTTTTTGTACTCATCGCGCAGCTTCTCCAGTTCAGTTTTCTTCGCAACAAATCCTTGTGGTCCAATGGATGCTTTCACTTGCTGTACAAGGCGGTCGAAGTTTAACTTTGCAGAGTCACGCGCTTGCTTCCTTCTCCGATGCTCATCGGCACGGACCTTATTTTCTTTGGGGCTACCAAAATGCCATCCCCAAAACGCGACAATCACTGCGGGGATAATCAGCTTCAGCGATTGAGCGACCATCAAAACTCCGCCCAAAATAGCTAATATCCTAATCCACAACTGACCACTATCCGCCAACGCATCCACCGAAAGTGGCGTTGGGCTAAGGTTGAAATCAGGCATACCTGGCAAGGCGAAAGGGGCTGGAGGCTTAACCAATTCCAAGAGAGTCCAGAATCGCCCAAGGTCGAAGCCTGTAGCGGGCCGCACATATGCAGCGCCCATATCGGTGAAATAGGAAACCCCAATTTTCTCTAGCGCACACCAAGTGCATTCGGAGAGATGGCCTGGATAAATATGCAAAACCGAGTTAGCACACTTTTTTAGTCTTCCACGAACAGCATCCAATGCGGCGACCCACTGGCTAGCAGTAGGTCGGGAAGTGCGCGCCCCTGCTCAGTGAATGCTTGATGAAAAAGCTGTTCCACCTCAGAAGGCAACATCGATGTCGGGATTGAACGTGGAGGAGGCGCGATTCCCCTCTGCTTCGCATCTTTGGCATAGGCATACCGGAATTCTTTAATGTCGCTTTCAAGAGAGTCCCCGACACCATCTCTCTGCGGGACACCCGCGTATGGATGTCGTCCTCCGAACAAGGTATGAAAAATCAACAACGCGAGGCCAAAATTGTCGTGATTTATCGTACGACGAAAGCCTGAGAACGAAGAGAGTCCTTGTAGCTCCGGGGGAGTAAAGTGAGATACTCCAACTTCACAAAAGTGCACAGTTCCGTTGGCTTCTACCTGAAAGGAATCACTGTCAATAATTACTACAGTGCTATCCTTACCGACCATGACGTTGCCTTGGTTCACATCGCCGAGAATATGACCCTCCGCGTGAAGCACTTCAAATGCCGCAGCGACATTCCTCGCGATAAACAGCAGGAAGTCCCACCCTGCCTTCGGGTGATTTTGCCTACGATGAGCGGGACTGTACAGCATCTGAATAGACGAACGGTTGGTCACCTTGGGCATTAGGTAACCGACGACAGCCCCGGTCTTGGAATCACTCAGCGTTGATTGTGGCCAAGCGACATACTTGAGGAGCTTCTCTGACGAGCGTGTCGCCATGAAGCGAAGCTTATCCTGCTTTTTTTTATCAGGGACTTTGTGGTAAATCTTTGCGACGTTGTGCGACTCCGGCGCAAGCTCAAATACACTCCCCTCCCCACCACGACCGAGCTCTCGACTGATGGTTACGGATTCTCCCCGCGACGTAACAAATGCCTTTGCCACTTCTGTCATTCATTAAAGGTTGCGACGACCAGAGTTTTATCGTCATCAGTGCGCGAATTAACGCGCTCGCTGTTTAGAAAGTTGTTCAATGCTTGATGCAAAGCATCCTCATCTTCAGGCGTCGCGCGTCGCAACGCATCAAAAAAAGGACTGAAGAACGGAACATGTGGTGTGTTGGTCGCCAACTGTAGTGCTATCCGCTGCAATCCATCGCTGAAAACGGCAACCTCCGTCAACTGGCCTATATATTCGCGCGTCTGCAAGGCTTTTACAGCGTTCTCATCAGTGACAAAGCTAGTCATGTTTGCGTATTCGCCTGACATCGGAACTATCGCCAGCTCCAACCCTTTGCCAGCGTTTAACACAATGCCGCCATCTCCAATCTGCATCGCTAGCGAAGCTTGAGGAAGGGAGACGACACCCAAGAAGGTACACGCTAAGTCTCGCATGACCAAGCTATGCTCAGCTGCATAACTTTCTAGACGCATGCGGATAGCTAAAACGCATTCAACGGCTAACTCATCCGCAATCCCAAACTCTCCTTTAGCCGTCTTCTCAGCGACTTTCTCAGCCGCCGCTTGCATTGCAAGCTCTGCGCCAATTTCTCCATGCGAGGCGCTACCCGCCCCATCCGCGACGAATACCGCTAGAAATGGTCCATTGGGAAGCGTATCCGTCTGAAACCAGCAGCTATCCTCACAGACGCGATTCGTGGATATGTGCGAGGTACCGGTGACGGACGCCCCAATCGCGTACCAGCTCAAACTGAAGCCCACCCAGTGGGAGCACTTAACTGAACTTCAGTACCGGGAGTGGAACGAGATACCGAACGAAGCGAGTTCGACAGCCAGCTAAACAACTCTCGGAATTTGAGCTCCTGTAGCGACAACGGAGAACGCACACTAATCTGGCTCAAAATTTCCATGTTCGCCCCCTTCACACCAATCGCAAAGAACGCAAATGCCTTAGATGCTTCCCCTTCTTTGACTTCCGCCGCAGCGTTTTGCCATGTATCCGTTGGAGCTCCGTCAGTAATTAAGAACACCCATGGACGGTAAAACGCAATCCCGTTTGCTCGGTATTCTGCCTTCCGGTCTTTCAGCAAATTTAATGCTTGAGTAATAGCCGCGCCCATGGGTGTATCGCCGCGCGCATTAAGCACTGGTGGGTAAAAAGCGCCTGCCGAAGTGAATGGTAGTTCAACTTGGGCTGGGCCAAAGGTAACTATGGCAACCTCAACTCGTTGCATCGCCAAAGAGTCTGCTGCGAGCTCATCCCGGAAGGTAGCTAAGCCAGCATTCAACTCGGTGATTGCAGCGCCACTCATACTTCCCGATACGTCCAGCAACAATACGCATGGACAGCGTGGTTCGGGATTGTCCGCAAATCCAGGGTCAACAAAAGCGATTTGGTCACTCAACGCGTTCTCCAACATGCAAGTAAATTAAAAATTTACAATCAATAATAGTTACTTTCCGTCAAAGAGGAAAGGCGTTTCTACAACTTAAGTAGAAGCAAATTTCTGTTCAAGGCAATGTACATACCGGGTGCATATAAACAGTTTCATGGCAAGCTAAACTTTATAGCCTTTCAAACTCAAATCGACAGCCGCATTCTTCAAACGAAGCCAGAGGGAAATGCCTCCATTCCTGCAAGCAAAAGGCGTTTGGTGCATTCAGTAGCTACTTGGCAACTTGACTACCGATGCATTGGCGGTCTATAGTAATACTGTACATACATACAGTAAAAAATGCACTCTCATGATTGCGCCACCTCTCACAACATCGTCCGAAGAACAGCGTATTGCTGAGGCCACCCTGCGGCAACACATTTGGCGCGCAGACGAATTGAGTCGCAGCCGCACTTTGTCCTCTCCTTCTGGGTATGAGTGCCTGGACGCGGAGTTGCCCGAGGGAGGCTGGCCTCAGTCCACCTTAGTAGAGCTCCTACTTCAACAGCCTGGGATTGGAGAAATGCACCTGCTGCGCCCGGCTCTCGCAAATTTATCCAAAAGCCGTTATGTCGCGTTTATTGAGCCCCCTCATCGCCCCAACTCGGCCGCATGCAAATTCCTGGGATTGCACTGCCCAAATCTTCTTTGGATTCGTGCCCCCACGACGGCGAATGCCCTATGGTCGACTGAGCAAATTCTACGGAATGGGGGTTTTGGAGCGGTTTTACTCTGGCAGAAGAACATACGCAATGAAGCCCTTCGTCGACTGAATCTAGCAGCGCAATCAACGGACACAACATTTTGGCTTTTACGCCCCTTAAGCGCCGCTGCTGATGCCTCTCCTGCGCCACTTCGAATAGCACTACGACCGTCGGCAGGCGGAATATCAGCAGAAGTTATTAAGCGACGTGGCCCGCATCACGACCAACCACTAATTATTCCACTGGCCAAAATGCCAGCACGTCAACGATTCCTGGATGAGCAAAATGCGGTACTGGTTAAGCGTTCATCTCCCACTCCTACCACTCGAGTCCGTCAGGCCGCGTTGGTGTGACCCGGCGCCTTACGTCGTTGTCGAAAAAGGGAAAGTCATTTCGGTATCGCGTGAAGCCTATGCGTTAGGGGTTCGTGTCGGTATGCGGCCAGGCGGAGTATCCGCAGTGGCGCCGTCAACCGTCGTGTTAGAGCGAGACCTTCAGCGTGAGGAAATAACTCGCAATGCCATCGCTTTGGCACTGCTTCAGTTCACGCCGGAAGTGGCGCACGCTGGCGACTCAAGTATTGTGCTGGACGTCACCGCAAGTCTAGGACTTTTTCGGGGGCGTGCGGCGATAGGTAGAAGGATTCGAGCAAGCACGCAAGCTGTAGGCGTAACCGTTCGACTTGGAACCGGGCCTACTGCGTTGGGCGCTTGGCTGCTAGCTCGTCTGCCACTATCAAGACGCTTGGCCTTGCTACGTCGAACTGTGAAGATGGCTTCGCTGGAGCGGCAGCTGGACCGCATCCCATGTGATTACTTGCCCGCTGCTGTACCTCATCTGGAATGGCTAGCGGGCATCGGCGCTACCGACCTCGCCGCCTTACGTCGCCTCCCCGCCAAGGTGTACAGCGCAGGATGAGTAAGCAGGTCCTCGAGGAATTGGACCTCGCCTATGGGCTGGCCCCCGAAATGTTTCAATGGATTGCCATTCCTGAGACCTTCAGTGCTCGTATCGAAACATTCGACAGGGTTGAGCATGCAGAGGCTTTACTGGACGGTGCGACAGGGTTGCTGGAACAATTCGTTGGTTGGCTGGTAGCTCGCCAGCAGGCGGTGAATACTTTCGCGTTCATGCTGGAACACGAACGCGGTCGAGAAGCCATTCCCGCGACTGAAGTCGAGATTCGTTTGGGGGAACCAGCCTGGCGTATCGACCACATGAGTCGACTCCTCAAAGAACGATTACCTCGCGTTGAATTGACGGCGCCGGTAATCGGGGTTCGCCTTGAAGTGCGACTCTTGGCAGCCATGGTTCCGCTGACTGACGACCTATTTCCCGAACCTGGAGGAAGTCCGGCTGACCGAAAGCGCCTCATGGAGCTGCTTAGCGCCCGTTTGGGACCTGAAAACGTGCTGGTAGCTGTGGAGACCCCAGACCACGTGCCAGAAGCCTCTAACGCGTGGATTCCGATAAGCCAGACTCCTATAAAATTGACGGAAGACGTCAAGGCGTTTGAGCGCCCATTCTGGTTGCTGGACGAGCCGCATAAGCTACTGGTCCGGGACGACCGTCCATTCTATGGTTCGCCGTTAAAGATAATTAAAGGGCCCGAGCGCATTGAAGGACATTGGTGGAACGGCCAAACAGCCGCGCGTGACTACTATATTGCGCAAGCCTCAGATGCGTCGTGCTACTGGATTTATCTGGAGCGAGTGCCTGGTGGCGCCTGGTACTTGCACGGGAAATTCTGATGGACGAGCAAAAGACTAAGTCGGAACTCACGCTACCCGACTATGCTGAACTCCAATGCGTAAGCCACTTTTCATTTCTGAGAGGCGCCTCTCCGCCTGAGCTTCTAGTTCAGCGAGCGGCGGAACTCGGATACAGTGCGCTGGCCATTACAGATGAGTGCTCACTCGCGGGTGTAGTGAAGGCACACGTCGAAGCCAAAGAGATTGGGCTTCATCTGATTATTGGCAGCCAGATGGTGGTAACGCCGGAAGACGGCTCTCCTTCGTTCACACTGCTCATCTTGGCTATGAACCGAAATGGCTATGGCAATCTAAGTGAGTTAATCACGGATGCGCGGCGTCGGGCAGATAAAGGACAGTATTTGGTACACCCGAGGGACATCGCTACCCCGGTGGCTACGTACGCACATCTAAGAGGTCTACCAGACTGCCAACTTATTCTATGCCCCACATACAACGCCGATTTTGATGATGTCGCGCGGCAAGCCGAATGGCTTGTTAGATGCGCACCTGGTCGAGCACGTGTGGCTCTGACGCTTCACTATCGCGCGGAGGATGACAAGCATCGCGCAATGGTCGAAGCGATATCAGAAGAATTTAGTCTTCCCCTCGTCGCAACGGGGGATGTGATGATGCATCGCAGGTCGATGAAAGAAGTGCAGGACACAATGACTGCCATTCGTTTGAAAAAGCCAATTGCCCAATGCGGCTATGGTCTCGCGTCGAATGCTGAAGCACATCTACGCTCTCGCCTTCGGCTAGGCATTCTCTATCCACGTTCTGCATTAGACGAAACTATCCGCGTCGCGCAGCAGTGCTCCTTCTCTCTCGATGAACTGCGGTATGAATACCCTGGTGAGATTGCACCTGAAGGGAAGACACCCAAAGCTTATCTTCGAGAACAAGCCTACATCGGGGCGCACTGGCGCTACCCACAAGCCATTCCAGAAAACGTACAGGACCAGCTTGAATACGAGCTAGCTCTTATCGGTGAAATGGAATATGAACCGTACTTCCTAACGGTCTACGACATCGTTCGATTTGCAAGGTCTCAAAAAATTCTTTGCCAAGGACGCGGCTCCGCTGCAAACTCTGCTGTCTGCTACTGCCTGGGTATTACAGAAGTTGACCCATCGCGCGGAACACTACTCTTTGAGCGATTCATCTCGCGTGAACGTAACGAGCCTCCTGACATCGATGTGGACTTTGAGCATCAGCGTCGGGAAGAAGTCATTCAGTACATCTACGAAAAATATGGCCGGGTTAGAGCAGCACTCACAGCCGTGGTCATCTGCTATCGCCCACGCAGCGTCATTCGCGATGTTGGCCGAGCCTTGGGTGTAGACCTGTCGGTTGTTGATAAGGTGTCGAAGGCCAGTCACGGCTGGGGTGGGCAATCTGACCTTCAGCAACGACTGCTGACATGCGGATTCGAACCGAACTCTCTCGTTGCCGACCAGTGGGGGCAGATTGCCGACCGGATGATGCGCTTCCCACGCCATCTGTCACAGCATCCAGGTGGTTTCGTAATTTCACGAGGCCCGTTGTCACGTCTGGTCCCGATTGAAAATGCGGCTATGCCCAACCGTACCGTAATTCAATGGGACAAAGACGACATCGATGCAGTCGGACTTTTGAAAATTGATGTCTTGGCATTGGGTATGCTCTCATGCATGTCCCGCGCGCTCGAACTCATTTCTCAGCAGAGAGGTGAACGATTTGAACTGAGTGACATCCCGCATGAAGACCCTGCAACCTACGCCATGATTTCGAAGGCCGATACCGTTGGTGTCTTCCAAATCGAATCCCGCGCTCAGATGTCGATGCTACCGAGGATGCAGCCCAGGGAGTTCTACGACCTTGTGATTGAGGTAGCCATTATTCGTCCTGGTCCTATCCAAGGTGGAATGATTCATCCATTTCTTCGTCGGCGCCGTGGCGAGGACCCAGTGGACTATCCGCCTCAACTCGAATCGGTGTTGAGCCGTACCTTGGGCATTCCGATTTTCCAAGAACAAGTGATGTCCATAGCGATGATTGCATCAGGTTTCTCGCCAGGTGAGGCAGACCGTCTTCGCCGCGCGATGGCTGCGTGGAAACGCAAAGGAGGTCTGGAGCAGTTCGAAGACAAGCTCATGGCCGGTATGGCGGAACGTGGATACACCACCGAATTTGCCAAATCGATTGTGGGCCAGATACGTGGCTTTGCGGAGTATGGCTTTCCTGAGTCTCATGCACATTCGTTTGCCTTGCTGGCTTACGCAAGCAGCTGGTTGAAGTGCCATCATCCAGCCGAGTTCCTAGCAGCTCTTCTTAACAGTCAGCCGATGGGATTCTACAGCCCTTCATCACTAGTACAGGACGCCCGACGCCATCGCGTTGAGGTACGTCCTATCGACGTCTGTACAAGCAGCTGGGAGGCTTCTTTGGAGCCGTCCAGTCATCGATTGCCCGCTGTACGATTAGGACTAAACAGTATAAAAGGTATGGAGCGGGAAGCGGCGTTCCGGATTGAGGAAGCACGTGCAGCAAGGCAGTTCGAGAGCACCCGTGATTTAGCAATGCGGGCAGACCTCACCAAAGAGAACATGAAAGCACTCGCTTCGGCAAATGCACTGGCATCACTTACTGGCAATCGTCGCACAGCCATGTGGAATGCCGCAGCCAGCGTTCCGGATAAGGGACTATTGAAGGAAGCAGGAATTGCCGAGCCTATGCTCGAGTTGGCAGCTCCGACCGAGGGTGAAGACATCGTCGCAGACTACCGGCACATCGGTCTAACACTGGGACGACACCCACTTTCACTGCTACGTGACCGCCTGTACAAAATGAGATTCACACCATCAGAAATCCTGAACACGTTCGACGATGGACAACTCGCACGAGGCTGTGGAATCGTCACTGTGCGACAGCGTCCCGAGACGGCAAACGGCGTGATTTTTTTGACGCTTGAAGACGAGTTCGGCACCATCAATATCATCGTGTGGCCAAGTCTTGTAGACCAACAGCGCCGCGAGTTGATGACCTCACAATTGCTTGGAGTGTATGGTATCTGGCAGTCCAAACAAGGCGTTCGCAACCTGATAGCGAAGCGCCTCGTTGACTGTTCGCATCTGCTCGGTGAACTTGAGACACGGTCGCGTAACTTCCACTAGCTCGTTTCCTGTGCCATTCGCGTTCCCTAAAGCCAACCATTGACGGCGGACAACCTCGCTAAATTAAGTTGGCGTGCAAACTACCAAAGGGGTCACCCGCCTTGTACTCATTTTCGGCACGAAGAACAGCGAGGGATTTTTCTGTAAATAATTCAGAGGCATGGACTACGAAGACATCAGCAATCTTGATGTTCAAGTCCAATACCATGCCCAGAATGTGAGGAGCCCCCTTTTCATCATGCTTAGCCGCATTGTAGTAAAAGCACTTATTCTTTTTCGACGCTGTACTCTTAATATCGAAGTGGAAAACTTCAGATTTCTGAGTTGCGGAGTCAAAAAAAACGAACGAAAAATCAGGCTCCGGAACTCCGCTGAACGAAACTAAACTAACTGTCTTAACCGCATCCTGGCATTTGATAGGCCTGAGCAAAGACCACTCCCCAATGGCACCAATACGATGATTTTCAACTGAATACTTATCCGGCGAGAGGGTGTACGTATGAGCACGCAACCAAGCGATGTGCGATGCGGCCTCAATGTCTATGTCTGTAATATCCATGGTTCCGATGTACACTAGCGGAGACTTCTGCTTAAGCGCCAAGACCACTGCCTCCAGAAAATCTTCTCTTTCACTGTAAGGGCAAAATTTAACTCTAGATATTTGAATATTAGAACTTAATTTTCCATAAACCGTATTAAATGGCATTTTTCCTCCGCAGGCTGTCATCGTATTGGTTAAATATTAACCCAATATTCAGCACTGGCGAGCAATCTTTGCAATAACTCGGAGCAAAGCCCATGTGCGTCAACTACATCACCGTTAGCCGCCAGATGGCCTTCGATTGGTTTCGCACGCCAATCGAAGTGAACGACGACTGGCGCGAGGAAATCTATCGCGACTACCAGGCGCCGTTCATCATCCACGACGAGAAAGGCGAACGTAAAGGCCTGCTCGGCACTTACGCTTTCGTGCCTCAGGCTCATCGGCCGTACAAAAAGCTCACCGAAGAAGAACAAGCGAAATACGCAAGGGCTGTTGAGAAAGCAAAGGCTCAAGGCAAAGAGCCACCTGAGCCACCCCGGATTCGCATGGACACAATGAATGCACGGTTCGAAGAGGTCACCGGCAAGGTGAACTACAAACGGTTCTGGCTTCAACAGCAGCTTTGCATCGTGCCTGCGCTTGCAGTCTTTGAACCGAACTGGGAGACTGGCGAGCATGAGCGATGGGCGATTGAGATGGAGAACGGAGAACCATTCGGATTACCTGGCATGTGGCGCACGTGGGAAGAGAAAGACGGCACCATCAAAAACTCGTTCACTCACTTCACACTGAACGCGAATGAGCATCCGCTACTCAAACGCTTTCATGCCGACGAAGAGAAGCGCGGCGTCGCCATCCTGAGGCCTGAGGACTATGACGATTGGCTTAGCTCGACGAATCCGGAATTCGCGCGTGCACTCGTCCAGCTATATCCGGCTGAACTTATGCATGCTCGACCAGCGCCAAAGACTGCGAAGGCTGTGGAGGCAGATGACACCACAAACCCGAGGTCTCCCCAACGGCAAGTCGACCTATTTGAGTGAAAGGCCTCAATACCTGCTGACTTACAGCAGCCGCGCACCAGAGGTAATTCTATCGACAACTTCATCAGGAGATGCCGTCGGGTGTTTCTCAAAAATGAGCGCAGCAAGACCCGCCACGTAAGGACCTGCGAAAGAGCTTCCCCCATTATCGAATTGCTCGGCTGTCATCTTATATGTGGGAAATACCCCTGACGAATTCGCCATTACCCAAGGGAAAAGTATTTCACCAGGTACATTGGACTCAGGGAACGGGCATCCCCCTTTTACGTCGTAATTTCCTACGGCAAGTCCGAGCCGATGCTTCGCAGCTAAAGCATAAGCAGTCCCTCCCCAGGTATGAAAATTCCCCCCAATAATTATCGAAACAACGCCGTTGTTCTTTGCATGACTAAGCGCGTCCATAACAAGAGGGGCAACAAAATTGTCGGGTCCATTTACCGGTATGATGATGACTTTCGCACCGGCAGAAACAGCCCACAAAATCCCGCGCCGCATCACTTCTGAATCACTATACCTCGCATTTCCTGTGCAGCGAATGTTTAATAGTTTGGCTTCCGGCGCAACGCCCGCAATCAAGCGTTCTGCACTTGCGACAGAGTGACAACCAGAGACTATGGAAGCAACGCCAAGAGCGTGGTCGGGGTGATAGCCCGGGTCGTAGCTAAAGGTACCATCGCCAACGATGGCATCAAAACTGCCTATCACCTTCCCAGAAATCAGAGGATGGGGGGCAATTCCAGCATCCAAAATTGCGACGGTAACGCCCTTTCCAAAATGGCCTGCGGCCCAAGCTGAAGAGCAGTTAATGAGGTTCAACGCTTCAGAATTCGATGCGAACTCCGAGCTAACCGGCAATGCTAACGGTAATCCCAACGAAGCTGAGACGTCAATCACGCCGAATCCCTGACTTCCGGACCAACAATCATTCCCGTGCCTCCAAATCAGCGGACCACCCTCAGTCAACTCAAATAGGTCTACGTGCTCAGCGTAAAACTGAAAATTCAGACTTTCCTTACCTATATGTTCCACAAACAATGGATGGGTTATAAACACATAGCAATGGTACCCGCAATCGCTTTTCACTTCCGACAAAAATTGTTTATTAAAATTTTCGTCAATCCAATATATTCGAGCGCTAACCGACGTTCGATTAATTACATAAAATCTGGTACGAAATTCGCTGTGCGAATACGGGAGCAAAGGGGTGGGAGGTAAGAATTTATAGGTCACACGACGCCCTTACGAAGAAAAGTGTTGGTACATGCGAAGGTCGGCCTTTCACCAGATGAGAAAGATGCAATTTTTTTACCGCTCCCGCCCATGCGCCGGTCTTCGCAGAGCACATCGAAAGCGACATCGACCATCCACATCCCCTCAGAGTTACTGTAGCATAGCAATCAAGATTGCTTTCATTTAAGAGGATAGTTGTGAGCCAAAAACCATCTCGAGTTCAAATCGTCAAAAATCTGATTTCCAGCGCGATTCCGGGTGGCACGTTAGAACACGATGGAACCTACCGGGGTTTTGGGTGCGGTATATCGATACCGTATGACACCGCAATACAATACGTAGATGCACTTACCGCTCTATACGAAGAAGAAAAGACGATTGCACCAACGTTAACATTGGAGTCGTTTGAGCAAAGAGTTGCTCCGTTCATAGCAGACTACGTCTTGAGTAAAACAGAGGTTCAAACTGCGGAAGTTACAGCATTTTTACAAGAAATTTTGTCCTTACCAGTTAGTGTCCACGATGTCTTTAGGCCAATCTCCGGCATTACGATGACCAAGGGGGGGCGCCAGTTACGCTAGGCCCGTTCACAATTTACAGTACCGAAAAACATGCCCCTGAACTTGATTTGGAAGTCCAAGGAAGACTTACCGCGTCATTGCTAGACCATCCAACCGCATATCTCATCAGAGTCAAAGTAAGCGCGCGAGAAGACTCAAAAGCATTGGAAATTGCGGATGGGTTGTTTGAGCAGTTCGAACGTATCATTAGATTTATTACTGCACAACCCAAGACCTCGCTTGACGTAGGCATTCTAAACTATAGCGGGTTAAGCAGAAATTCTGCCTTCGTCTTCACGGATGAATGGAGTGCCGCGTCCACACAGCGCAAAGGAGCTACACAGCCCCTTCCCATTGACAACGACTATCTCATCAAACATCAAAATGGGTTTGACACGATTTGGAGTATGCTCGGTAGCGCGTCTCCGTCAGAAATGGGGAAACGAGTTTTGCTTGCCATAGATTGGATTGGCGAATCATACGCCGAGAATGTGCAGTCCAGCGCATTCATAAAAGCGGCAATAGCACTGGAAATTCTCTTTAATGAGCAAAGTGATTTTCTCACAAAAGGAATCGCTGCTCAAATCTCAGAGAGTGTAGCGCTACTACTTGGTCAAGGTGTTGATGAGAAAATGGCCATAGAGAAAGATGTCAGACGTCTCTACGGTATTCGGTCGGGTATCGCACATGCTGGGAAGAGTGACATCAGCTCTGGGGACCTCACTCTACTCCAAAAACTTGCACGGCAGTCAGTCATTCGAATGATAACAAAAGTTCCGTTCAAAGATGCTCATAAAGCTAGCGAAATAACAACACTATTTAAAAAACTCAAGTACGGCTGGGTTCTCCCTCAATAGTTTTCAACGACAACTACATCGGGAGGTGAAGGGCTAACTTTTAACGTAAAGTGATTGTTTGGGCGTACTAGCACCCGAAATAGAAATGGCAGACCGCTGGACCAAGACAACACACTGCGACTATGGAGTCTGCCAATCACCTAACCTAGGCCTCATTGCGGCAACGCTTCAAGATGTAATGCTAAACGTTCAAGTCTGTCTTCTTCCAAATCATCGAGGTCGCCGAACGAAGTCTTAAAGACCGATGAACCGGACGCGTCAGACCTTAACGAAGTAATTTTCATCTCTTCCGCCATTTTACGAACTTCGTCTGAGAAGTTTTCTTCATTGAATGCCTTCAACCCGTCCCAGAAGCGCTTGTGCCCAAGCCGCCTTGCACAAACATGGAGCCGTTTCTCCAACTTTTCTCTTCGGTTCCTCGTTATTCCGGCTACAGAGTCAAAATAATCCGTAGTGCCCTCTGGAATAATTTCTACTTGAAGAGCCAGATGAAGTAAAGACGGGGGAATAGAATCAATGCCAGGGTTCACGATTTCTAAGCGACGAGCTGCACTCAGTTCAAGCCATTCTCGGATTATGGAATTTATATGCAAATCTCCAAAGCCATATCCAATGCAAACTAACGTCGTCACAAAATTCAGATTAACTTTAAACTGGGCCTAGCACATTAGGAAGTACCTGCCCGTGGCGCTTGTCGAACTTATAGGCTCCGGCCAATATGGTACGGCGCAAGAATTGCATCTCGCCTAATGCATCGGCGTAAGCGATTTCGTTCTGCACATTAACGCGCCCGTTTGGAGAGCTGGATTCCGGGAAAAACAAATCTTCATTCACTGCCCGTAACGACTCAAGTACTGATTTTGCACTTGCTTCATTCGGTAAAATCTTTAAAAGGTCGTTCCCATCGTTGTACGTAAAAACGTCAAGCGCCCCATGAATTTTTAGCAAATTAATTCCTCGAAATCCAGTAGTTTGGAACATTGACGTGCCGCTCTTCAATTCCACTTCACTCAAAACCTCGGCCTGAATTGCTCCGACGATGCCCCCATGAGAAGCTCGGCAAGGCAAACTAATAGTTCTATTACTGAATCCAGAATGTATCGGAATATCGAATTGGGCAGCTAACGCCTCTAGAACTAAGTCGTGATTGAGGGAGAAAACCCAAAGCGGATTGTTCTGTTCAGCAAGGACTTTGATACCTGAGTAGAAAGGAAGGTGCTTTTCGAAGAACGGCAAATTTTGCACATGCCTGAAATAAAGCTTGTAATACACCGTCTGCACTAGCCACGAGTACAAGGAGTGGTAATGCTGCGAGTTAGCCCCAGGTCGACGAAACTGAACTTGTAAGAACCCCAGCAAACTTTCGTAGTGGACATCAGCTCGCTGGAGGATGTCTATAAACGAATTGATTACTTC
Source organism: Duganella dendranthematis (assembly GCF_012849375.1). NCBI lineage: Bacteria > Pseudomonadati > Pseudomonadota > Betaproteobacteria > Burkholderiales > Oxalobacteraceae > Duganella > Duganella dendranthematis. The sequence continues at coordinate 3,753,048 of NZ_CP051684.1, read as the reverse complement.
GTCGGGGTGTCCGCCACCCTGCTCTCGCCATCCAACGTTGAATTGCCTCAGCTTCTCCGGAGTCAGCCACGTCCGAATTTCCTGGGTCAGTTCCCATACGAGGGGCATTCCTGCCTCGTACGATGCTCCAGCCCCTAAAAATAAGCCAATATTTTTCTGCATTCTATATTCCATCAAAGTATCCAGACATCAGGCATCAAAGTGCCTTGGAACACCATCAAACTTCCCGCAATGAAAGCCTGGGGGACTAACCAGATTTCGACTCGCTCTTTACTGGAATGGTACTTTTCAGCTCTTAAGTCGAGCAGTCAACGCACGCAGAGGTACAACGTCAGTCGCCGGTATAGGAAGGTCATTCACATACATCATTGGGACATCTCTATCAGTCACAAGTAGCCCTAGTAGCCTCAAATTGCATTCCGTGATGTCCGTTAGGCGCAAGAGCTCTCGAGGATTCGCTTTGAGCCAGACCATTCGAGCGCAGTGTTTCTGCAAATTGTCGCGCTCCTCACCCGCAAACTTCGCAAGCACCTCCGCAACTTCTTTTACTGTCCTGGCCTGCTGGAGCCATTTACACTCAATAGCCAATACACGTCCGCATGGCTTCCATGCGAGCACGTCTAAATCTCCTTGCGCCTGAGTCCCCCCAAGAGCTGTAAGTTGTATCCGCGTTATGGCCTTCCAACCTTCTGAGCGAAGTACATCAGCCACTTGGTTTTCAAAATCCGCTCCCTGTTTATTTACCATTCGACCGACATAGAGTCGCATCTCCTCACTCTCAAAGAAGTCGTTGGAAAACCGACCAACCTCGCTTCTAGAGACAAAATAATTCCAGCTGTGACTCAACTGGCTAGCACCATAAATGACGCGGCTATCAGAATCCAAACCGTCCATCAGCACAGGACGAATCATGATAGACAAACGTCGACGGAACAACCAAGGTGCAATGTCTCGGAACTTGAACGGCGGAGGAGCCTTATCCCACTTTTGCCGCGAAACCAAACAAAACGTCTGAACGAACGCATCACATACCGCTTCGCTGAGACCCCGATTCTCTGTGAAACGCTTCTTAATTTCCGCCCAAGTACTTACAACCACCGCTGAGTCCTTAACAACGGCAAGGTCTATAAGTTCAGAACAGCAAAGGAGTAATTCATCAGGAGTTAGCTTATATTCGGCGGCGAAAGATTTGGAAAATTCGGCTGAATATGGCGACTCCAAATCCTTATCTGAAATTTCTCTCGGTGTGACCTTGGCTTCGTACTCGACAGCTGCGTCTTGAAACTCCGAAGCGAATTGGTTAGAAACAAAAGGAGCCATAATTGTCTTACGATACCGTCTATCTAAATGATACTCACCGTTCGGGTAGACAACCAACTCAGCCTCCGCGAGTTCGCCATGAATGGCGTCAGAGTCATATGCGACCTCAACTAGCACGGAAATCAATGCCAATAACGATTCATATTCGCTGAGCGCGAGCACGCCCCCATCTTGCACCGGGCACTCACAGATAGCCATTTCCAATAAAATTCTGGTAGCGAGTGACGTTCTGCTTCGGTCCTGGTCCCTCTTAAAAGCGGACGAAATGGCATCTGCCCCATGCAGTGCAAGCACCGCTTGCGCGGAATTTCTCCACTGAGAATTTTCCGCATGGAGTGCTTCAATCGAGCGAAACCCCTCGGTCAATAGGCTAGTTCTTTCAATGGACTTCAAGAAGGTGCGAATTCTCCCCCAAAGACTGTCGACGATGCCATTCAGCAAACGGATGCAGTTGTCTTTGCCTTTAACTCTTTTTGGCTTGTCTATGGAAAACCCTCTGACCAACCCTATACGAACGAAATTCACGTCAGCATCATCGACAAACGAGGGGATTTCTTCAACGCGGTTCAGAATATTGTCAATTGCCAAACGGCTAGGAAATATATGGATAAGTCGCCCACCACCTAAAGGCAAAACCTCATCACAAGCCTTCGATGCAATCCCGGGTAAAAGTGTAATTCCGATAGTATGCGACGCAGCGACCAGGGCCGCTCCAACCTTCAATAGAAAAGACCTCTCGGCCGCATTATCAATACGCATGAATCCATCGAAAAAGTTCGGTGGTAATCGAATCAAGGCCCCACCATTTGAGATGGGTCTTATCGTCGCATCAAAGGGAGATGAGGTGTAAGAGCCCATACCAGTCTGCTCCATTTCATTCACCCGACTGACATCAACATGAACCTCCAAAGTTGGAGCGTGCCCGGTGGATGATAGCGAATCCAACACTACCGCCAACTCAAAGAACTTATTCGCAAAGTTAGACCATATCTCGTATGCGGTCCTTCTAGTTGAGGGGGGTAGGCCGTCAATCTTTACGATTAACCAGCGATATCCGTTTGCTGATTTGGCGGCCGCAGCGAGATATCCGTTCTCTGCGGCTAAAGGGCTAGCATACAGCGGAGCCTTTATATGGGATTGAAAAAAAGAATCTCGGCCGAAGCGTGCGACAGGGAGGAATTTTCCGTCTCGATTCGTAACCACATGCTCATCGCTCAAATCTCTGAATCTTTGACGGACAACAGCCAAAAAGTTTCCAAGAAGCGGTATAGGCCCACTGTCGCGAAGCGGTATCCAGTGAGGCACTATTTTATAGTCAGAAGCGGTCCAATAGCAGTACTGACCAAAGGCACCGCTCGGATTGTAAACATTTACGCCTGTCTCCCGTAGCCATCGTGCCTGCTGCTGACATTTCAGAAGCTTTCGAAATTCCTCAGTGCCAAAATTTAAAAGTAAATCAATGTCTGGGACGTCAAAGCTTATTGTGTCCCAGTTAGGTTTCTCAGGTGGCAGCGCCAAAACCCGCTGACGCCCAATGCCTCCAAAGACCACCACCAAAGTCCCTCTATCAAAACCCGAGCGCAACTCGAGTTCTACTCTTCTCTCTTCGATACGGCTACGTAAGGCGGTAAGCTGAGCTTTCGTATAGTCCCCAGTAGAGTAATCACCTTCGCTCATCGATACATCGGCATCATCCAGAAGCACCAGAAGATGGACCACATGCCTCGGCTCGTAAACGAAGTCAAAGCTAATCGCATTTTCCATTTCAGGAAATTGCTTATCATCATGTTTGATTTCTACACCTAACCTCGAAAAACAGTTTAGAACTTGATTGAGCTGAGATTCCGCGATGCTATCGGATACTTTACGTCCTAGGCCTAGATGCTCGATGTGTCGAATAAGGAAACGCTTTGATGCGCTAGCAACAGCATTCGGAAGCGCAAGCAATATGACATCCCCAAATTTAACTAATGGCCGGTCACGTAGGGGACTATCAATCCGATTGATAGTCCCTGGAGAGCTGTCATCGATTGCGCATGCACCTAATAAGAACGGCTCCAAATCGTTGATATCAATACCGATTTCACGTAGTCCATCGACATTGAACTGAAGCGTACGCCCCCTTTCGACCAATTCGGCAGACTTCCCAACCAAGATGTCGGAATGGCTTTCTGAATCTTCTAATGACCATCGCTTTAAGCCGAGCCTTTTACACGTCTGTTCACTCAACTTCAGCAGTGCAAGAACGCTTTTCAAAGGTGCATTTAATTCTTGTACTCCTCGCGCAAGGAAGAACGCACTGTTAAGAACAGTCGAAAGATAGCAATCGTTATAGGGGTAGGCGTCCTGAAGAATCCTGAAGTTGCCCGTTTGGGTGCTGACATTCCCGACGAACACATCCTCAGCTGGGTCCTCCATACGCCAAGCTGGAGTGCCATGCAGATTTCTGTTCAACCACCTGGCGATATCTTGGTCAGTTGCTTTCCGTTTTCCCGCACAAGAACTCGCGACAAGATGAATTAGACATTCGATGCGGGGTGTCGACGCTTGCAACTGTGGAAGCGTGAGCAAAGCCGCCGAGAGTTCCAGTGCAGTTCTTAGATGAAATGGCTTAAGCAAGCGCCTCATCTTAAGAACATCTTCCTCGTGCATCAATACATCGCCTGGCAATGTCTCATCATCGCCATCCAATAGCGCTGCCATAACTTCGGCGGAAAGCGCTTTGCCCTTGCTCCGATATTTCATTAAAACCTCTCGTAAGGTCTAACTCGACGCATCCTCCGATGCTCCAAGCGCGATAGCTTTTTTACATTAAGAGATAGTACAGGAAGGATTTCTTAGAAGCACGCCTTTCGCATTCACATGAGAGTTGCCATGTGACATCGCCAGACACTAATCACCATTATGAGAATAATGGTGAATACGGCCTCGGCGAGGTGGACATAGTCCAACCTCACGCTGTCAAGAGTCGCTCAAAGTGTTCTATTTATCTCGCTTCTCATTTCGAGGTTTAGCTATCCGACAAGAATTTTTGCTCAGCTTACGAACCAAGAAGTGAGTTATGAGGTGACCTCCCCCTACGGAACGCCCTTCCTTGTCCTCGTTCGCGGCGCCCAGGCTGTGCAGCATTATTAATGTCAAATTCACGATGCTGATGCAAAATTTCCACAGGTGTATAAATAGATAAATTTACGATAAAAACATATCAGATTTTTTTCTCTTAAAAAATAACGATTTTCTTTAGAAATATAATTATTTATACCAATAGTGCAAAAATAGCAATTTGAAGTTTATTAAAAATGTGAGTTAATGGTGACCTGACATGAAACGAAGCAGTATTTACTAGAATTGAAAATTCATCTTAAATTTATGAATATCGAAATAAGAGCCATGAGTAAGGAAGATGTTGCCGAAATAGTCGGATGCTCCGTTCGCAACATCGAAAAAATGATTAAGTCTGGTGACATTCCTGAACCAAAGCGGCTAGGAGGCTTGGTCCGCTGGCACTCCCAGGTCATCTATGACTGGCTCAACCGCGTGCTTGGAGGGACAAATGGAACGGAATCCGTCCAACTAGCGCCCGAGATGGAGATTGAAAAAACAAAAATTTCGCCAACCCATCGCAAGGCTACCGCTCAATCTAACCGCTCGGACGCCATAATGCGCATGAGGGCTAGAGAAGCACGGAACTGCCTACCTAGTTAGGCAGGGCAGCAGCAACACCTATAGCCAAGCAGGCCCTATTGATGGCTTACTACTGCATTTCTATGGAACTATCGTACGAATGCTCGTGCGGTGACGAAGCAGAGTGATGAAAATGCTGTGAGCCAATTGACATTTCCACATGACAGAATCGAGGGCGGCCTCTTTGTAAGCCCTAACCATTCAAAGTCGAGTGCATCGCTGTCCGCGCCCCAATTTTCGGGGTAACTAACTTTTCTTCATTTTCACAAGACCCCAGCCTAGCTCGCGTCTAAGACGCTCGTCCATTGATACGTCTCCGTTGTTAGAGCGGACCTCAGTGATTGTGCGGGGTTAAAGCGACAGTTTTTGCTTTCCCGCCGAGACTTCCACTCTAAGTTTTCATCCAAAAATTACTTAGGGCCAGCGCCCGACCTCCTCTCGTCCTATCCATATCATCGACATTCTGACGGCAGTTCACCCCTTCCAAACCCACTTAGCTCGGTCGTGTCATCTGTCGTAGCAAAGGCGAACTCGCCGTACTTTTTCTACATAACGTCGCGTGGTACATGCGTACGCCGTAATCACTATGCACGCCATTCTCATGAAGCCCAGCGCAGCGTTTCGTCCGACTTTATTGAAGTACGGATTGAGCCACGTCTTCTAAACTCATACCAACGATTTCGGGCATACGTGGCCGGATAGGCTATGTCGAAGCGACCTGCAAAACGTTGCCATAAAACAAAGGGGAAGGTCGGTTCCCAGCCCATTTCGGTCCGAAAGCCGTGGTCTTACATCAACTGAAAACTGTACCAATCTGTGCCAATTCTGTGCCAAATCATCGCAGATTCAGGTTCGAGAAAGTTCACGAAAACAACCGAACGAAAACATAACATATTGATTTTAAAGGATTCATGTATAATTAATTAATACGTTTAGCCTTCCATGACCTAAATTCACATTGTTCGGGACGTAGAGACCGGAGGTTCGAATCCTCTCGCCCCGACCACAATAGCCTGGTATGACACGCTGTCCGCCGCGCTGAACCAACGCCTTTCATGCTGTTCCGTCAGCTTCTTGCACGCATAGACAACATTCCCCGTGACCTGTTGCGCCTGATCGACCGACCAATTACAGTCAGGTCCTCAATGCATCCTGAAACTCACCACACGATGAGCCGCCCTATCACCGTCCATGTCACGCATGGCGAACCTTTGCTTGAAGCAGGAATGGCCGCTGCGCTATACCCGCATGCGGAGTTCGCCATCGTCCGCTCGTTCGCTCAACATGAATCGTTGAGCGACGTGCAGGTAATTGTGACCGGATACAGCAATGGCCTGATGATGCGAACGGAAACGCTTAAAGCGTTGGGGCATAAAGCGCCAGCGATTCTGATCGTTACCCCCTACCGCCAGGGGCGCCAGATCCGAACCGCCATTGAACATGGCATCCAGGGCTACATCTTACAAAACGCGACATCGGACGAATTGGTCGCCGGCGTCAGGGCGGTGGCGCAGGGACGCCGCTACATCACGCCAAGTCTGGTTGCCGAGATCGCCAACAGCCTGACCCAGAGCTCGCTGACTGTGCGCGAAGGGGGCATCTTGCACTTGCTCGCCAAGGGCCACAGCAATAAAGCCATCGCCAAAGCGTTGGACATCTCCATGAATACCGCCAAAGCCCACGTCAAAACCATTATGCGCAAGCTCGATTCTGTAACGCGTACTCAGGCAGTCGTCACCGCCATGGACAGGGGCTTGATCGACGACCGCGAGTTGTTCAACACGGCAGCGAACTGAGCAGACGAAATGCAAGACCGTCGTCTGCTCTCCCACACCCGCACTCGCGTTCAGGCCGCAAGCGTGGCGTTGTCGATCACGAAGCGGTACTTGACGTCGCCCTTGAGCATGCGTTCGTAGGCGGCGTTGATGTCGTCGGCGCGTATCAGCTCGATGTCGGCGACGATGCCGTGTTCGGCGCAGAAGTCCAGCATCTCCTGGGTTTCCGGAATGCCGCCGATCATCGACCCGGCAAGCGCGCGGCGCTTCATGATCAGGTTGAACACATTCGGCGACGGGTGCGAGGTGGCCGGCGCGCCGACCAGCGTCATGGTGCCATCGCGTTTCAGCAGCACCAGGAAGGCGTCCAGGTCGTGCGGCGCGGCCACGGTGTTGAGGATGAAGTCGAGGCTCTTGGCGTGGGCCGCCATCTCGTCGGCATTGCGCGACGCCACTACCTCGTCCGCACCGAGCGCCCTGGCGTCGGCGCGCTTGGATTCGGAGGTGGTGAACGCCACCACATGCGCGCCCATCGCATGCGCCAGCTTGATGCCCATGTGGCCCAGACCGCCGATGCCGACCACGCCGACTTTGCTGCCCGGCCCCACCTTCCAGTGACGCAGCGGCGAGTAGGTGGTAATGCCGGCGCACAGCAGCGGCGCGACGGCGGCCAGGTCCTGTTCCGGATGGCGGATGCGCAGCACGTAGCGTTCGTGCACCACGATCTGCTGGGCGTAACCACCCATCGTCCAGCCCGGCTGGTCCGCAGTCGGCGCATTGTAGGTGCCGACCATGTTGTCGCAATAGTTTTCCAGCCCCTCTTCGCAGTCCGCGCAGTGCTGGCAGCTGTCGACCATGCAGCCGACACCGACCAGGTCGCCCACCTTGTGGCTGGTTACGTGATCGCCCACTGCCGCGACGCGGCCGACGATCTCATGTCCCGGCACGCAAGGGAACAACGTGCCGGCCCATTCGGCGCGCACGGTATGCAGGTCCGAATGGCAGATGCCGCAAAAGGCGATGTCGATCTGGACGTCGTGGGCGCCCGGTTCGCGGCGGGTGATGTCCATTGACACCAGAGGTTGGTCGCTAGCGTGGGCGCCATATGCTTTGACTGTCATGTAATGCGTCCTTTCATTGATTCACTGTGGCTGACTTAATCGTGCGCATGCGCGTGCCATTCGCTCACCGGGCTCAGATAATCTTCGTCGCTGACCTTCTCCAGCCACACCACCGCCACGCCATCAAGCGCTTCCTGGACTGCGATGTGGGTCATCGCGGTGGTCGCAGTGGCGCCGTGCCAGTGCTTGTGGCCGGGCGGGCACCAGATCACGTCGCCGGCGCGGATTTCGACCTTGGCTTCGCCTTCACACTGCGTCCAGCCGCAGCCGGACGTGACGATCAGGGTCTGGCCCAGTGGATGGGTATGCCAGGCGGAGCGTGCGCCCGGTTCAAACGTCACCTGTCCGCACGAGGTGCGCGCCGGCGCTGCGGGCGAGCTTAACATTTCGATCCGCACCTGGCCGGTGAAATAAGCCTCCGGCCCTTTGGCCGATGGCATGCTGCCTACACGTTTGAGTTCCATGGTATGTCCTTTCGATTGTTTGAGTGTTTAACGCATGATGAAGCCGCCATCGACCGAGATCGACTGGCCGGTGACAAAGCTGGCGCCGTCGCTGCACAGGAACAGCACCACGTCGGCGACTTCCTCGGCGCGGCCGTAGCGGCCCATCGGCACCGCTTTCAGCATGCCTTCCAGCGCCTCGCCCTGGCCGCCGGCAATCATCTGGTCCGCCATCGGCGTCTGAATCAGGCCGGGGCACACTGCGTTGACGCGAATGCCGCGCGCCGCGAATTCCAGCGCCGCGCTTTTGGTCAGCCCGATCACGCCATGCTTGGCGGCGTGATAGACGCCCCGCTCCGCGCCGCCCACGAGCCCGCCCAGCGACGAGCAGTTGACGATGGCGCCGCTACCCTGCTTGCGCATCTGCTGCAACTCAAACTTCATGCAACTCCACACGCCGCCCAGATTGATGGACATGACGCGGTCGTAATCGTCGCGCGTGGCGTCGGCCGTTTCGGCCAGCACGTTCTGCACGCCGGCGTTGTTGTACGCAAAGTCGAGCTTGCCGAAGGCCGCCACCGCCTGCGCGATCATCGCTTCGACTTGCGCATCATCGGCCACGTCGCAGCGGATCGCCAGCGTCTTGCCGCCCAGCGCCGCGACTTCTGCGGTCGCCGCAGCCAGCGCGCCCTCGTGCCAGTCCGACAGCACCACCGTCGCCCCGGCTTGCGCAAATGCTTTGGCGGCGGCGAGACCGAGTCCGGACGCCGCGCCGGTCACCAGCGCAACCTGCTCATTAAAAGAGAATTTCATGTATGCCACCTGATCGAAAATAGAAGAAAAACCACGCAGGTCTGCAATGTACCGAAGCCTGATTCATGCGAATAGGTGGTAATCTTCACTAACTGACATGCAGCGGATTCATATATGGCACGTATCGACCTCAACAATTTGGCCGCGTTCGTGGTGGTGGCGCGGGAGCGCAGCTTCACGCGCGCGGCGGCGCAACTGGGCCTGACGCAATCGTCCCTGAGCCATACCATTCGCGGGCTGGAGGCCAAACTCGGCATGCGCCTGTTGACGCGCACCACGCGCGGCGTCTCTCCCACCGAGGTCGGCGAGCGCCTGCTGGCCAACATCGGTCCCTACTACGAAGGCATTAACGCCGAGCTCGATGCGCTGAGCGAGATGAGCGACAAGCCGGCCGGCACCATCCGCATCAGCGCGCACGATCACGCGTCCAGCACCATACTGTGGCCGAGATTATCGCAACTGCTGCCCGGGTATCCGGGCCTGAAGGTCGAGATTTCGATCAGCTACGGCCTGATCGACATCGTGGCGGAGCGTTTTGACGCCGGCGTGCGCCACGGCGACCGGGTGGCGAAAGACATGATCGCGGTGCGCATCGGCCCGGACTTCCGCCTGGTCGTGGTCGGCGCTCCGGCCTATTTTGCCGGGCGCGAAAAGCCGGTGCTGCCGCAAGACCTCACCACCCATAACTGTGCCAACCTGCGCCTGCCGACCCACGGCGGCCTGTACGCCTGGGAATTTGAAAAAGACGGCCAGGCCGTCCAGGTACAGGTGCAAGGGCAGATGATCTTCAACAGCACGCCGCAGATGCTCACGGCCGCGCTGGACGGCTACGGGCTGGCCTATGTGCCGGAAGACCTGGTTCAGCGCGACATCGCCGAAGGCAGGCTGATACAGGTGCTGGACGACTGGTGCCAACCGTTTCCCGGCTATCATCTGTACTATCCAAGCCGCCGGCAATCGTCGCCGGCGTTCAACCTGGTGGTCGACACGCTGCGCTATCGCGGTTGAAGCAGCAAACGCCATTTATGCATGCCATACATATGGGCATGCAATTTTACGGCCTAGATACACAGGCAAATTGCTAATACAGTTCGGCTATCGATCTCACTCCTTAGCGGACTCTCCATGAATATCAACCGCCTGGCAGCCCTGCTGCTGATGGCCTGCGCCAGCCATGCCATGGCCCAAACCCAAACCATCACGCGCGCCGGCAGCCTGCCGTCAAGCACAGGGCCGGCCGACTACTTTACCGGCGAGGTGCGCGTCGATCCGCTGTTTGCGCCGACCGAGGCCACGCCGTATTCCGGCGCCTATGTCACCTTCGCTGCCGGCGCCCACTCCGCCTGGCACACCCATCCGACCGGCCAACGCCTGATCATTACCGCCGGCACCGGTTGGACCCAGGTCTTGGGCGGCAAAGTCACCGAACTGCACGTCGGCGACGTCGTCTGGTGTCCACCTGGCGTCAAGCACTGGCACGGCGCCTCGGCCACCTCCTCCATGACCCATCTGGCGCTGACCGGCATGGCCAGTGGCAAGGGCGTCGAGTGGATGGAAAAGGTCGCCGACAGCGACTACCGCTACCAGCCCTGATGTCCACCGCAACGGCGCAACGCCATGACCTGTGGACGCTGACCATCCTCAGCCTGCTGATGGCCTTCGCCTCCATTTCCACCGACATCTACCTTCCCGCCATGCCTATCATGGGCGCCGCCCTGCACACGGCGTCCGGCGGCGTCGAGCTGACCATCTCCGGCTACCTGGTTGGCTTTTGCCTCGGCCAGCTGTTCTGGGGACCGCTCAGCGACCGCCTGGGCCGCCGGCTGCCGATCGCGATCGGCATGATCCTGTTCATCGTCGGCTCCGCAGGTTGTGCGCTGTCGAACAACGTCGAAAGCATGATCGCCTGGCGTGCGTTGCAAGCGGTCGGCGCCTGCGCCAGCGTGACGCTGGCACGCGCCATCGTTCGGGATTTGTATGCCGGCAGCCGCGCCGCGCAGACGATGTCGACGCTGATGATCGTCACCGCCATCGCACCCTTGCTCGGCCCCAGCGTCGGCGGCCTGATACTGCAATTCGCCGGCTGGCGCGATATCTTCTGGCTGCTGGTCGCGGTCGGCCTCGTCACGCTCGGCTTGCTGTACACCTTGCCGGAGACCTTGCCAGCCACACGCCGCATACGTGAACCGCTGTCACGCGTGTTCGTCACCTATGGCGCGCTGCTGCGGCAGCCACGTCTGCTCGGCTACGCCGGCGTCGGTGGCTTTCTGTACGGCGGCATCTTCGCATATGTGGCGGGAACGCCTTTCGCCTACATCAGCTATTACCATGTGCCGCCGCAGTATTACGGCTTGCTGTTTTCACTGGGTTCGGTCGGCATCATGGCCGCCAACCTGTTCAACGTACGTTTCGTTGCGCGCTGGGGTAGCGACCGGCTGATGCGGGCCGGTGCGCTTGCCGCCGGCATCCTCGGCATCAGCGTTGCCATCACTGCGGCCTCCGGCTGGGGAGGTTTGGCCGGACTGGTGATTCCCTTGTTCCTGTTCATCTCGTGCACGGGGCTGATTGCCGCCAACGCCATCACCGGCGCGCTGAACCTGTTCCCGGAAGTCGCCGGGTCCGTATCGGCGCTGATCGGCGCCAGCCAGTTCGGCACCGGCATTCTCGGCTCCGCCCTGGTCGGCATGCTGTCGAACGGCACGCCTTGGCCGCTCGGCGCATCCATGGCGTTTTTCGGCCTCGGCTGCATGCTGTGCGCAGTGCTCCTGACACCATCACACTGAGGTTCACATGAAGAAATTGACAGCGATCAGCGCTGCATTCGCCATCGCTACCGCGACGGCGCAGGCAGCACCTGCAACCACCAACCAAGGAGCAACAATGGAATCATCCTCCAGCCTGCAAGCCGTAGCACCTGCCCTGCAACAATATGCCGATCAACGCCTGATGGGCGAAGTATGGAACCGCCCCGGTCTGTCCCCGCGCGACCGCAGCGTGGTCACCTTGGCGGCGCTGATTGCGCGCAATCAGACTGCTGAAATGCAGCAGCATGTCAGCCTGGCACTAGACAACGGCGTCAAGCCGGGCGAGATTTCGGAGATCATCACCCACCTGGCGTTTTATGGGGGTTGGGGCAATGCGGTGGATGCGGCCAACATCACGCAGCAGGTCTTTCAAGCGCGCGGCATCAGCGCCGCGCAATTGCCACAAGCGGGCGACAAGCTGTTGCCCCTCAACGAAGAGGTGGAAGCCGCCCGCGCCACGCAGGTTGCCGCAAACTTTGGCGCGGTGTCGCCCGGGGTGGTCCAATACACCGGCGAAGTCTTGTTCCGCGATCTGTGGCTGCGGCCAGGATTGGCGCCACGCGACCGCAGCCTGGTGACCGTCAGTGCGCTGATCGCCAACGGCCAAGTCGCGCAAATCACGTACCACCTCAACCGCGCCATGGACAACGGTTTGACCCAAGCCCAGGCGTCGGAGATGCTGACCCAACTGGCTTTCTATTCCGGCTGGCCCAGCGTCTTCTCGGCCATGCCGGTGATAAAGGAAGTGTTTGAGAAGCGGCCAGGAAATCAATCATGAATTTTTCGACTTGAAAATCGCCTTAGAATTCATGCCATCCATAAATTGCCTGTCTATAATTTCAATCAGACGACATCGCAAATCACTCTGTCGATGTCGTTCAACATCGACACACCATGCCGATACAAACATAAACCAAAAATGAGCAAATCGGAGTAATAGCATGTCTAACTTTAAGAGCAACGTAATCGCCCTGGCCCTGATCGGCCTGACCTCCACCGCCATGATGGCCAGCGCCCAGGCCGCCGGCCCGAGCGGCACCGCCGCCGACTACGGCACGCTGGCGCCGGCCACCGCAGCGGCCCGCACCATCGTGATCAACGGCGATACCAAGTGGGTCAATGTCGAAAACGGTGAGACCGTGCAGTTCAGCGTGGGCGGCCAGACCTTTACGTGGAACGTCAGCACCTTCCCGGGAACCACGTCCTTCGATCTGAACAAGATCAGTCCCGCCGGCGTCCAGCTCGGCAACGTCCGCGTCTACGTCGCCTCCAATCCGCTCTACCGCGGTTAATCACCGCCTTGCGGCTCCGGGCACCATCGCCCACCGATCACCCGGAGCCTGATCAGTCCTGCGGCGCAGTCGCGCCGTAACACCTCCCAAAAGGCATCACCATGAATAAAACCTGGTTGGCTACGGCCGTCATGTACGGCCTCGTCTTCAACGCCAGCGCACAATCGAATGTCACCATCTACGGCATTGTCGATGCGGGCCTGGTGGCCGAACGCGGCGGCGCGGCCGGCAATGTCAGCAAAGTCACCAGCGGGGTCGGCTCCGTCTCGCGCCTGGGATTTCGTGGCGTCGAGGACCTGGGCGGCGGCCTGCAAGCACTGTTCATTCTCGAATCCGGCTTTAAAGTCGACACCGGCGAATCGGATGTCGCCAACGCCTTCGGCAACCGCCAGGCGCTGGTGGGCCTGAACAGCCGGTCGCTCGGCATGCTGACGTTTGGCCGGCAGAAAAATCCGTTGTACAAGGCGTTGGGCGAAGTGGGCGATCCGTTCGGCCTGGGCTACGCCGGCACCTCCAAGAACCTGTTCCCGCTGGTCGGCCCCAACACCCGCACCAGCAATACCGTGGCGTACGCGACGCCGTCCTACGAGGGCCTGTCAGGCGAAGTCACCTACAGCATGGGCGAGCAGGCCGGCAGCCAGTCCGCCGGTCGCCAGTACGCCGCCGCACTGGCCTACAGCAACGGCAACCTGAATACCCGGCTGGTCTACAACAGCCGTAACAGCGACAGCGTGACGCCGGACGCGCCGCTGGTATCGCATGATCTGGGACACAACCTGCTGTTCGTGGCGAACTACAACTTCCACGTGTTGAAGGCATTCTTTTCCTACAGCCAGGATAAGGGCTACAACAGCGCCGTGCTGCCGTCGGCCAACGCTTACGGCACCGCGCCCAAGGCCAGCACCGACAGTTCCGACCTGCTGGTCGGCGCCACCGTGCCGGTCGGCGCGCGCGGCACCATCATGACGTCCTACCTGCACAAGAACGACAAGCAATGGAACCAGGACGCCAGCCAGTTCGGCATCGGCTATTCCTACGCCTGGACAAAGCGCACCAACACCTATATCGCCTACGCCAAAATCAACAACAAGAACGGCGCCGGCTATACGGTCGGCAGCAATGGCGATCCGGGCAGCGGCAATTCGGCTTTCGACCTGGGCATTCGTCACGCGTTCTGACGGATCAGCTTTATGGCTTTACGGTGGCGGCGATCAGCGTTTCCGCTTTCAGCAACGGCGCGGCCAGCTGGTCCGGCAGGCCGGCGCTTCGCACCAGTTCCAGCGCGGAGTGAAACGCTACACGGGTGGCGCCGGTGTCGTCCTGCCGCACCAGCACGCGCAACGGCAGATCGAGCGCGAGCGCTGGCGCCGCCAGCATGGCCGGCGTGCCGCCGCGCGGGTTGCCGTAGATGAGGACGGTGGCCGGTGGCATGCCCAGTCCGACAGCGGCGGCGCCGGCGCTATGGTCGATGCGCGCAAAGACCGTCATGCCGGCGCCTTCGAAGGCGCTGACCAGCCGCGTCAATGTCGTCGGATAGTCGTAAGCGCTCAGCAGCTCTTGCGGTGCCGCGGCCGGGACTGCGGTGGTGGTGCCGTTCATACCATGCTCCTGATGATTGTTGTGAATCTGGCCGGCGGCGTACGCGGGCGACAGGGCGGCGCTTAACGCCAGCGCGACGGCGCCGGCCATCATGGCGGCGCGCGACATCGGGATTTGCATCATGGACTCCTGAAATGGCATCAAGCGCCATTGTAGGCAGCCAACTCGCACGCGGGCAGCCCCGAAAAGGGTTACACCTTTGGCCGGGGCGGTCCGGCTTACGACAGGTAGATATGATCGTTGCGTGAACGCGCCTGCTGCACGAACACTTTCGGCGGCTGGCCAAAGGCGCGCAGGAAGGCACGGCGCAGACGTTCCTCGTCGCCAAAGCCGGTCATGTCGGCGATACGGCCAATCGATGAGTGACCCTGGTCAATCAGCGCCTGCGCCGCTTCCACCCGCAGCTTTTCGATCGCCTTGGCCGGCGCCATCCCGGTCTGCGACTGGAACACGCGGCTGAAGTGGCGCGGGCTCCAGTGCACCTGCGCGGCCAGATCCTCCACGCTGAGGTCGCGGTGCAGGTTGTCGCGTGCGTACAGCAGCGCTTCCTTGACGCGGTCCGAACTCGGCTCGATCTCGGCCAGCGCGGAAAATTGCGACTGGCCGCCGCTGCGGCGGTGGTACACCACCATCGCCCGCGCCACCTTGCGGGCGATCTCGACACCGAGGTCTTCTTCCACCATCGCCAGCGCCATGTCAATGCACGCGGTAACGCCGGCCGATGACCAGATCGCGCCGTCGCGGGCGAAAATCTTGTCCTCGTCCACCACCAGCGTCGGATGCTGCTCCTGCAGCTTGCGGCCGATCGCCCAATGGGTGGTGACCCGCTTGCCGTCCATCAGACCGGTGCGCGCGAGGACGAAGGCGCCGGTGCAGATGCTGGCGATGCGGCGCGTCACGCCGGCGCTGGCCAGCAGCGCCGCTTCCAGTTCCGGCTGCGGCCCCGGCATGCCGATGGCGCCGGCGACCAGCAGCGTGTCGTAGCCGCCCCAGCCGAGCGGCAGGCTGTCCAGCGCCACGCCGCTGGAGCTTTTCACCGCGCCACCGGCCAGCGACAAGGTGGACAGTTCATACAGCGGCTGCGGCAGCAGGGAGTTGGCGAACTCAAAAACGGTCAGCGCCGCCATGTCCAGCGCCTGAAATTGCGGAAAGATCACCAGGCCGATACGCTTGCTCATGATCGTGTCCTTTTTTTATAGAAAAACGTATTTTACGCCAGTTTATGGCTTTTTATAGAGATTAATGATGTCCCGAATTGCGTGTTTAATGTCCCGATGAACATTGCCGGGAAGCGCAGAATGGCCTGCATCAACTCAACCGAAAGGAGTCATCATGAAAACCAGCGGCAATACGATCTTCATCACCGGCGGCGGCTCCGGCATCGGTCGCGGCATCGCCGAGGCCTTCCACAAACTGGGCAACCAGGTCATCATCAGTGGCCGCCGCAAGGCGCTGCTGGACGAGGTGACCAAGGCCAATCCCGGCATGCATAGCGTCGAGCTGGACATCCAGGACCCGCAGCAGATCACCGCCGTGGCGGCGCAACTGGTCAAGGATTTCCCGACCCTGAACGTGCTGTTCAACAATGCCGGCATCATGCCGTTTGACGACGCCGCCGGCGCCATCGACGATGCCACCGCCGTCGCCACCATCACCACCAACCTGTTGGGTCCGGTGCGCATGACGTCGGCGCTGCTGCCGCACCTCAAGCGGCAGCGGGATGCGGTGGTGATCCACAACTCGTCGGTGCTGGCCTTTGTGCCGCTGGCCGGCAACGCGGTGTACTCCGCCACCAAGGCCGCCATCCACTCCTACGCCCTGTCGCAGCGTTTTGCGCTGGCCGGCAGCGGCGTGCGGGTGGTGGAAATCGCTCCGCCATGGGTCGATACCGACTTGGTCCACAAGAGCGGCGACCCGCGCGCCATGCCGCTGCCGGCCTTCGTCGCCGACACCATGCAGGGTCTGGCGCAAGGCCGCGATGAAGTCTATATCGATGGCATCAAGGCGCTGCGCGACAACCCCGGCTCCGGCGAGCACGGCTTTGTTCAGGCCTTCAACCAGGACATGAAGGACAATCCGATCCCGGTGGGCCACTAAGCCATGGACGCCATCGCCCGCCCTGCGGCACTGGCGCTGCGCTCGCTGAGCCTGGCGTACTTCGTGCAGGCCACCGGCGCGCTGTCGGTGGTCGGCAGTCTGGCGGCGATTGCCACCGAATGGGGACTCAGCGACGCCCAGACCGCGCTGCTGATCACCGTGTTCGGCGTCACCTTCGCGCTGGCGGCGCCGCTGTTGCAGGTGGCGTTCGGCCATCTGCCGCGGCGCCGCCAGGTGCTGATCGGGCTGGCGGTGTTCAGCAGCGCGGCGCTGGCCTTCGCGCTGGCGCCGGACTATCGCGCGCTGCTGGTGGCGCGGGTGGTGATGGGACTGGGCGCAGCGCTGATCGGCCCGGTGCTGGGCGCGCTGGCGGCCGGTCTGGTCGAACCGAAGCAACAGGGCAGCGCGATCGCCATGGTGCTGCTGGGCCTGAGCATGGCCGGACTGGTGGGCATGCCGCTGTCGGCCTGGATGGCGCAAGCCTGGGGCGCGCGGCCGCTGTTCGTCGCGGTCGCCGCCGCCGGTCTGCTGACGGTGGTGCTGATTCGCCTGGCAGTGCCGGCACAGGCCGGCGGCCAGGCGATTTCGCTGACCACGCTGGGACGGGTGCTGACCGATCCGGTGCTGTTGCCGGCCTACCTGGTGGTGTTCTTCATCGCCGCCGGCGCCTACACCACCTATGCGTTCATCGCGCCGATCATCCGCGACGTCTTCCATGGCAGCGCACATACGGTCTCGGCCGGCATGGCGGTGCTGGGCGTGGCCGGTGTGCTGGGCAATCTGTTCGTGGTGCGGGCGGCCCGCCGCTACAGCGCCGACGCCATGCTGCTGGCCGGCATGGGCTTGCTGGCGCTGGACCTGGTGCTGCTGTTGCTGGCGCCGCCGACGCTGGCCCTGCTGTTCGGCGTACTGCTGTTATGGGCCTTCGCCACCGACATCGTCTGGCCATCGCAGCAGCGCCGCATCGTGGAATTGTCGGCCGCACTGCGCGGCGTGGCGCTGGCGGTGACGGCGTCGTTTGTGTTTGCCGGCATCGCCTTCGGTTCGGCGCTGGCCGGCCTGCTGTATGCGCGCTATGGCTACCACGCCAACCTGCTCGGTTCGTTGGCCCTGTTGCTGCTGGCCGCTGCCTTCCTGGCCTTGTCGGCGCGCCGCGCGCAACTGCCCGGCTGGTCCCACGGAGCCGAGTAGCGCCGCCTAGCGCAGGTAGCGCGCGGCCCGGTCGATCAGCTCGGCCACGGCGCCGGGATGGGATTCATGCACCGCATGGCTGCTGCGCGCTTCGGTCACGGCGGCGCCGGCGCGCTGCGCCATCAGCTGTTGCGCCAGCGGCGCGATCATATTGTCTGCGCTGGCCACCAGATACCAGCTGGGCCTGGAGCGCCACGCCGGCATGCCGACCTCGCCGGTGAAGGCGTCCAGTCCCAGCGGCTGCTGCGCGCTGGCCAGGAAAGCGGCGCGTTCGGCCTGCAGGTCGGCGGCGTAAGCGTAGGCAAACTTGGCCTGGTCCAGCCGCAGAAAGCCGCGCACCGGCGCCAGCATCGGCGGCAGCGGCGCGCCGGGCAACGGCATGGCGCACAGCTTTTGCACCGATTCGCCGCAGTCGGGCGCGAACGCGGCCAGGTAAACCAGCCGCGCCACCTTGGCATGGTGGCCCGCTTCGGTAATCACCACACCGCCATAGGAATGGCCGACCAGCACCACCGGACCGTCCTGCAAATCGAGCACAGCCTTGGTCGCCGCCACGTCGGCCGCCAGCGAGATGGTGGGGTGCTGGACGATGTGCACATGGTAGCCCTGCGCTGTCAGCAGCTTGTAGACCGCTTCCCAGCCGCTGCCATCGACAAACGCCCCATGCACCAGCACGACATTATTGACGCGCATTCCTCTCCCCATCTGCTGTATGTGCCCGGCAGTGTGCGCGCCGCGCCAGACCGCGGCAACCACCCAAACGGGTAGCGCCGCCGGGGCGCCGGGCGGAGGCCGGCTCGGTTAGCTCGAAGGAAATAAGTTAAAATCGTGAAGTATTTGCTCAATCAACGTGGTGCTTAATCAATGAATGCCGAGTGGCGCGCTCAATTTGGTCCGTTTACGCTGTCACCGGCCGAACGCCTGCTCGAACAGGATGGCGTCGCCGTCCGGCTGGGCGGGCGCGCGCTCGACGTGCTGATCGCGCTGGTGGCCTCGGCCGGCGAAGTGGTCGGCAAGCGCGAGCTGCTGGCCACCGTGTGGCCGAATATGGTGGTCGAGGAAGGCAGCCTGCGCTTCCACATCGTCGCCATCCGCAAGGCGCTGGGCGACAGCGCCGGCCAGCACCGCTACATCGTCAACGTCGCCAATCAGGGATACAGTTTTGTCGCGCCGGTGCACCGCATCGCCGCGGCGGCGGCGGCGGCCGACCGCCCGGCCGCCGTCAGACCGGACGCGCCGCCGCGCCTGCCGTCGCTGTCGACCCAGGTGCTCGGCCGCGACGAGGAAGTCGGCCTGCTGACCGCCGCGCTGGCGCGCTACCGGCTGGTGTCGATCGTCGGCGCCGGCGGCATCGGCAAGACCACGGTGGCGATCACCGCCATGCATGCGGCCCGTGCGGACTTCGCCGGCGATGTGCACTTCGTCGATTTTTCCTGCATCACCGAAGCCGAACTGGTACTGGCCACCCTGGCCGGCGCGCTCGGCATGGCGCACCGCGCCGACGACCCGCGCGCGCTGGAAGTGCATCTGGCCCAACGCAAGGCGCTGCTGGTGCTCGACTGCTGCGAACACGTGATCGATGAAGTGGCCACGCTGGTCGAGAGCCTGCTGCGCAACTGCCCCGAGGTCCGCGTCCTGGTGACCAGCCGCGAAGTGCTGCGCGCCGCCGGCGAGTACGTCTACCGCCTGCAACCGCTGGCCTGCCCCCCGACGGCGACACCCTGACCGGCGCGCAGGCGCTGGCCTACCCGGCGGTCAGGCTGTTTGTCGAGCGCGCCGCCGCGGGCGGCCTCGACTTCATGCTGTCGGACCACGATGCGCCGCTGGTGGCGCGCCTGTGCCGCGACCTGGACGGCATCGCGCTGGCGATCGAGCTGGCCGCCAGTCGCATCGACGCGCTCGGCCTGCACGCCGTCACCCAGCATTTTGACGCCGGTGCCTCGCTGTCGTGGCCCGGCCGCCGCACCGCCAACGCCCGCCACCAGACGCTGCGCGCCACGCTCGACTGGAGCTTCAACCTGCTGCCGGACGCGGAACGGCTGCTGCTGCGCCGGCTGTCGGTGCTGACCGGCACGTTCTCGCTGGAGGCCGCCATCGCCATCTGCTGTCCCGACCAGGACCAGTTTGCGGCCATGGAGCTGCTGGCCAATCTGGTGTCGAAGTCGCTGGTGGCGGTGCACGCCGGCGGCGCCACGCTGCGCTACCGCATGCTCGACACCACCCGCTCGTATTGCCGCAACCTGTTGCAGGTATCCGATGAACTGGCGGCGGTGACGCAGCGTCACGCCGAATTTTTCCAGCGCTGGATCGGCCGCTTCGACGGCCAGTCGCCCGACGCCGACCTGATCGAACAAGACCTGCCCAATCTGCGCGCCGCGCTGGACTGGTATCTGCTCGACCGCCGGCACGTCGGCCGCGCGCTCGAACTGGCGGCGCAGACCTGCCCGCTGCTGCTGCAGCACTCGCAGCTGGTCGAATGCTCGCGCTGGGCGCAGGCGGCGCTGCAACACCTGCCGCCGGCGCTGGCCGGTTCGCAGCTGGAAATGCGCCTGCAGCGCGCGCTCGGCCAGTCGCTGATGTTCCTCGGCAGCGGCCGCAACGGCCGCGCCAGCGCCGCCTATCGCCGCAGCATCGCGCTGGCCGAGCAGCTGGACGACTTGCCGGAGCTGTTGCAACTGCTGAGCGGCTACCTGGTGCTGCTGCACCGGGAAGGCGCGTACACCGAGGCGCTGGCCATCGGCCACCAGGCGCAGTCGCTGCTGCAGGGGCGCGACGATCCGCAGGCGCGCTTCATGGTCGATGCGCTGATGGGCGTCTGCCTGCACCTGACCGGTCAGGTCGAGGCCGCCCGGCAGCACTGGGAGAACTGCTTCAGCTACGCGGCCAGCGCGCCACAGGTGCTCGATTCCCGGGTGGGCTTTGAATACCACATCCGCGCGCTGTGCGGCCTTAGCCGGACACTGTGGCTGACCGGCCATCCGGCCCAGGCCTACGCACTGGCGGCAGAGACCATTCTCAAGGCCAAACACTACGGCCACGCGGTCACCTACTGCCTGGCGCTGATCTGGGCCGGTTCGGTCTACAGCTATGCCGAGGACGTCGAGCGCATCGCCGCCGTCGCCGACGAACTGGAACGGGTCGGCAAGCAGCATTCGCTGGAACCGTACCGCAACTCCGCCGACATCCTGTACGGCCAGGTACTGCTGCTGCAAGGACAGCCGGCCGCCGGCGGCGAGCGCATCCGCGATGCGGTGGAGTCGCTGCACGACTACGGTTACGAGATGCTGACCAGCATGGCGCTGACACTGATGGCCAAGGGCCTGTCCGACCTGGCGCTGCACGCCGCCAGCCTGTCGATGTGCGAGCAGGCCGAAGCCACCATCCGGCGCGGCGGCGACCTGCTGCGCCTGCCCGAATTTCTGACCACGCGCGGCGGCTGCCAGGCCAATATGGGCCGCCATGCCGACGCCGAACAGAGCTTCCTGGCGGCGATCGCGCTGGCGCAGCAACAGGGCGCCTGGTCGGAACAGCTGCGCGCCAGCGTGGCGCTGGTGCAATTGCGCCAGGCGCACGGCGCCGTGGACGCGGCGGCGCTGCTGCTGCCGCTGGTGGACGCCGCCCGGCACGAGCACTCACCGGACCTGGCGCGCGCCCGCGCGCTGCTCGGCCACCCGGCCGGCGACGCCGCGCACGCTGTCCCGGTCGCGCTCTAGCATGGCCGCCACGCGTCCCGCCAAGGCGATCGTCCTGGCCGCCGTCATCTGCAACGGGCTGGAGTTCTTCGATTTCGTCGCTTATGCCTTCTTTGCGCAAACCATCGGCAAGGTCTTTTTCCCTGGCGCGGCGTCCGACCTGGCGTTGCTGCTGTCGGTCGGCGTGTTCGGCGTCGGCTTTGTCGCCCGGCCGCTGGGCAGCATCGTCATCGGCCGCTATGCCGACCGGGCCGGACGCCGCCCGGCGCTGCTGCTGAGTGCCATCCTGATGACGCTCGGCACGGTCGCACTGATGCTGACGCCCGGTTACGCCACCATCGGCCTGGCCGCCCCGCTGCTGATCACGCTATGCCGGCTGGTGCAGGGTTTCGCCCTCGGCGGCGAAACCGGCCCCGCCACCGCCTTCCTGCTGGAAGGCGCGCCGCCACACCAGCGGGCCACCTATGTGGCGCTGCAAATGGGCAGCCAGGGCATTGCCACCGCATTGGCCGGGGCCCTGGGCATGGGCTTGTCGCTGTCGCTCAGCGCCGGCCAGATGGAGGACTGGGGCTGGCGCGTACCGTTTGCCATCAGCACCTTGCTGATCCCGATCGCGCTCTACCTGCGCTTCCAGATGCCGGAAACGCTGGCCAGCCAGGCCGGCGCCGCCAGCGCCCCCACCGCTCACGCCGTGCGGTTGCCGTGGTGCAGCCAGCATGTGGTGCTGGGCATCCTGGTCATCGCCGGCGGCACCGTGTCGACCTACATCGGCAGCTACATGACCACCTACGGCGCCACCGTGCTGCACCTGCCGCCGGCGGACGCCCTGCAAGCCGCCATCACCACCGGTCTCACCATGCTGGTCGGCGCGCTGCTGGGCGGCCATCTGGCCGACCGCTATGGCCGCTGGCCGCTGATGTTCTGGCCGCGCCTGCTCACGGCGCTGGTCTGCCTGCCGATGTTCAGCTGGCTGATCGCCCACCCGCACGCGATGGCGCTGCAACTCATCTCGGCCACGCTGGCGTTTTTGACCGCGCTCACCGCCGGCGCCGTGCTGACCACCATTTGCGAGCTGTTCCCGGCCGCCCAGCGCGCCTCGGCGCTGGCGCTGATCTATTCGGTCGGGGTGTCGCTGTTTGGCGGCAGCGCACAGTTTGTCGTCACCTGGCTGATCGCCCGCACCGGCGACCCGATGGCGCCGGCCTGGTGCATCGCCGCCACCAGCGTGGCGGCGCTGATCGCCACCGTGCACCTGCCGGAAACCGGCGGCTCACAACTTACAACAAGCGCTAACTCGACGCGGTAGCGCTGACTGGCGATGATAGCGGCATGCCTTCATTAATAGCCAGGAAATTGCAATGAACATCAGCGCAGCCAAGTCGCTCATCCATGTCGCCGTCCAGATCCGCGAACCGCTGTTGCAGGCCGGCGCCTGCGCGGCGCTCCAGCAGGCTGGCGACATCGTCCAGGTCGACACCGGGGGCACACCGCAACCGGTGCAGGTGCTGGTGGTGGACGGCGCCGCCGTTCCCACGCTATCGCAACACCTCGCCACCGGCGCGCAGACCTATGCCGGGGCGCGCGTGCTGGTGGTGGTGGCTAGCGCGCGCAACCACGCCATCGAATGCGCGTTCCGCCATGGGATCCATGGCGTGATCCTGAACACCGCCTCGGTCGAGGACTTTATTGCCGGCGTCAAGAGCGTAGCGCGCGGCGATTTCTTCCTGTGCAGCGAGCTGGCGCGGCAGGCCCATTTGCCGGGCCGTAACACGCTGACCACCCGCGAGGACGATGTGATGCAGCTGCTGGCCCAAGGCCTGTGCAACAAGTCGATCGGACGCCAGCTGGATATCGCCGCCGAAACGGTGAAGTTTCACGTCAAATCCATTATGGTCAAGCTCAATGCCAGCAGCCGCACCGAGGCCGCCAGCATCGCCATCTCGCAGGGGTTGACCGAGCATTTTGCGTTATCGCTGCCAAAGTGGAAAGCACCGGCCAGCCAGTCGCGCTGCCACGCCTAACCCTAGCGCCTGCGCAAGCGCCGCCAGCCCAGCACCATGCCGGCCAGCGTTGCCGTCCCGCCGAGCAGGCACAGTATGATGACCAGCACGTCCCATAGCGGCCGCGCGCGCAAGACGGCGGCGAAGTCCAGTTGATGCAGGCCGTTGAACAGCCAGCGGTTCCATTGGCTGTTGCGGTCGGAATAGCCAACCAGTTGGCCTTGGGCGGGGTCGATGTAGAACGTGGTGTCGTCGGCCAGCGCGAAGCGCCCGCGTAATACCGGCAGCACAGCGGTGTTGTGGTGGCTGTAGTGGTAGCTGTCTTCGCTGGTCAGCGTTTCCACGGATTGCAGTTGCGCGCCGGGACGCATGGCCTGGATGGCGTGCAGCAGGCGCGCTTGTGGGATCGGGCCTGCTGGCGCGCCGGTATGTGCGTCCAGCAGGCGCCGCTGCGTGCGCCCCAGCGTGCTCAGATAAAGCTGGCCATCAACACGCAGCCATGTCAGTTCCATTGCGCCGGGATGCTTCCGCACCGTGTAGGCTATTGAGATTGACAGGTCGTCGCGGGTCAGCGGGCCGCCGGCGAATGCGAGCCGGTCCTGCGCCGTGATGCCCGGCGATGACAGCCAGTCGAACGGTGTGACCGACAGCCAGCCGCTGAACAGCCATGTCATCATCAACGCGCCTACGCTCAGGCCCAGCCAGTGGTGCCATGCTTGCCAGCCGCGATATGGCGAGCGCCGGCCGCCGGCGTAACGGCGGCGCAGGCGCAGGCGCTGAATGCCCAGCGCCATGCCGAGCATCACCAGCAACAGCGCCGCGCCCGAAGTCCACATCACCACCTGTCGCCAGGGCTGGCCGTGCGTGCGCAAGGGCGTGAAGTAGATCCAGTGGATCACCGATCCGGCCCAGTTCCAGGCGCGTTCGCTGCGCGTGGTGTCGCGCACCAGTTCACCGGTGCGGCTGGAGATGTACAGCAGGCTGCCCGCCGCGTCGTCTGCTTGGACGCGGTACAGCGGGCGGTGATGTTGCAGGCTGCCGAAACTCCATTGGTCGATGTCGATCAGCTCCGCCGACAGTGCTTGCGCGCCGGGTGCGGCGTTGCGCGCGCTGGCCATCGCCAGTGCCGGCGTGACCTGCACCGGCTGGCCGGTATCGGCCCAGACGGATAGCCAATGGCCGTCGGCCTTGAAGTGGTAGGCCGGA
The DNA here is from genome assembly GCF_012849375.1 of Duganella dendranthematis. NCBI lineage: Bacteria > Pseudomonadati > Pseudomonadota > Betaproteobacteria > Burkholderiales > Oxalobacteraceae > Duganella > Duganella dendranthematis. Next base: position 3,728,011 of record NZ_CP051684.1, on the reverse strand, counting down.
CGGCCGGCGACGGTGGTCATGCGCACTTCGGCCGGCAACGCCTCCGGCGCGGCGGCATCGGCGCGATTGGGATGCGCGGCGGCGTGCCACGCATCCCACGCGTTCAACCGCACCTGGCGCGCATCGATAGTCGGCAGCCACGCCATGCGTTCCTGCTCCGTCAGCGACGGATACGGCACATACATCATGACGATGCCGGAACCGAACCATAGCAGCACCAGCAAGCCAAGCACGATGCCCAGCCAGCGGTGCCACAGGTGCAGCTGACGCTTCCAGGAGCCCATGATCAGTAGCGCCACTGCACGGTCAACTCGGCATGGCGGCGATCGCCCAGCAGATACTGGCTGTCGCTGTACGAGGTGCTGGCATACAGCTTGTCGGTCAGGTTGCGCAGGTTAAGCTGCACCAGCACATTGCGGCTGTAGTTCCAGCCCAGCGACCCATCGAACGTCGTGTAGGCAGGTATTGTCTGGCTGTTGGCGTTGTCGATGAAACGTTCGCCGACATAGCGCACGCCGGCCGATGCGCGCCAACCGCGATAGCGGTAGTTAAGCCACAAGTTGGCCGACACCTTCGGCACGTCGGACGGTCGATTGCCGGCGCGCGACTGGTTGCCGCCTTCAAGCAGCTGGTCAAACTGCGCATCAGTGTAAGCAGCATTTGCTTCCAGACGCCAGGCCTGCGCCAGCGCGACGCTGGCCGTGACTTCCGCGCCGCGCGAAGTCTGCGAACCACCCTGCACCGACAGCGCCGGGTTGGTCGGATCGCGCGTGATGATGTCGTCCTTGCTGATGTGGTACAGCGCCGCCGTCCATTCGGCCTTGCCGCCGGCCAGCGATTGCTTGACGCCCGCCTCCACCTGGCGCGCGGATGTCAGCTTGTAGCGGCTATTGGCCAGATTGAGCGACAGCAAACTGGTGACCGGATCGCTGCCGGTGCTCACCTGGCCGTACAGCGAGGTGTCAGCCGCCAGCTTCCACGTCAGGCCGAGGCGCGCGGCGTTCGCTTGCAGCGTCGAGCTGAAGCCGGCCGCGCCCAGCAGGCTGACGCGATCAACCTTGTAACGGTCATGGCGCAGGCCGGCCAGCAACAGCAGGCTATCGTTGATGCTGTAGGCGTCTTCCACATAGAAGGCGGTGGTGACGGTGTGGGTCGAGAAGTTCGGCAGCAGCGGGTCCGGGCTATCGAATACGCCGGGATCGAAGCCGGTCGGCGCCACGGTGGACGAGCCGCCGTACGGCGAGTTATTCGTATGCAGGAAGTTGATCACGGCCGCTTCCCAGCCGGCCGCCACGCGATTGGCGCCGTTGTTCCAGCGCGCTTCCAGGCGGTTGCCGGTCTGTTCCTGATCGTGATGGATGGCGATATAGTCGCTGCGCTCGACCACATTGGCGCTGGCGTCGTAGTGATAGTACTCGGCATTGCGCCAGTTGCGGCGCGCCTTCATGTAGGCCAGCTCGTTGCTGATGGTGAGCGCCGGCGAATAGCGCCAGGTCAGGCGCGCCTGCGCCTTGTCGTCAACGAAGTGGATATCGGCGTCGCTGACATCGTAGTTCTGGTCGCGCAGCGCGCGCGACAAGCCACCATTCACCAGCGGCGTGCCGAAGTAGCGCTGCGGCTTTTGCTCCAGATGGTCGAGCTGCATATCCAGGTCGAGATCGGGCGTCAGCGCGTAATGCACGCTGGTCAGCAGCTTGCCGTGACGCGAGTCGCCACGGTCGATAAAGCCGTCGCTGTGGTCCGCATACGCGTCGATGCGGAAGGCGCCATGTTCGCCCAGCGCGCCGGTGCCGCCGACGCCGGCGCGTACCGCTTCGCCGCCGCCGATGCCGGCCATCGCTTCAAATGAACTGGTACGGCTAGGCGCCTTGCGCACCGCGTTGATGGTGGCGCCGGTGGTGCCGCTGCCGTACACCACCGATCCCGGACCGCGCAGCACTTCGATGTGGTCATAACCCCATGGGTCGGCCGGATACGTGGCGGTGCCGGAACCGACTTGCGGGCGCTGGCCGTTTTCCAGCAAGGCGATTGAGCCGTTGCCAGTGAAGCCGCGCGCCGAATAGGCCACGCCATTGCCGGGTGAGCTGATGTCGGTCAGGCCGGTGCTGCGGGTGACCGCATCCTTCACCAGCAGGTCGCCACGCGCCTGCATGGTGTCGGCGCTGAGGATGTCGACGCTCGCCGGCAGTTCCTGCGCCGTCAGATTGAGGCGGCTGGCGGTGCCGCTCTGGCGCGCCAGTCCCAGTGCGGGACTGGTGGACGTGCCCTGCACGGTGACGGTCTGCATCTCGTCGGCCTGTTGGGCAAAGGCGCCGGCGGCGCACAGCAGGGAAACAATAACGGCAATGGTGGTCGTACTGGCGGAGTGCCTGGAATCGGTCATGACAACATCTCTATGATGAATGGTTGGCGGAATCCGTCGCGCAGACGCAGGCGCGCACCAACACACACGCGGCAAAGCGTGCGATGGCAGTGATGCATACGGAGAGCGACGAACATCTAACAGGCAAAGCCACACCCCGGGCCTGGCGCATTAATCGTGACTGGCCGGTCTTCTGGCTGGCCTTCATCCTTCGCTGTCCTTGCCTTCCCGCGCGATGCGCAGTGGCGTTCGGTCAACGTCGTCAGGCTTACAGCAGCGGGGGCTGCGCCGGACTGGCGCACGATGCAAATCGTGCGCGTCACCGGCTTCCCGTTTCACCCCGCAGCTGACAAGCATGCAGGGCACCATTCACGTATGAAGCCGAATTCTACCCGAATGCCCTTGCCGTTGTCATGGCATCCAAGCGCCAGGACCGGATCAGCTCTATAATTAACGCAACTAACTTGCATTAAGGATTGTATATGAACGAAGCACTTCCGACAATCGAACTGGCCTTGCTGCTTGGTTTGCGCCATGGCCTGGCGCCCGATCACCTGGCCGCCATCGACGGTTTGACCATGCGCGCGCAGCCGGCCAGCGCGCCGTGGATGGGCGGTCTGTTCGCGCTGGGCCACGGCCTGACCGTGCTGCTGATCGTGGCGCTGGCCGATCTGGCATCAGTCTGGCTACAGCCGGATTCCAGTTTTCTGCATGCGATGGACTGGCTGGAATGGCTGCCGGGGATTTTATTATTGGCGCTGGCGGCGCTGAATGCGCGCACCTTGCTGCGGCCCATGCAGGCGCGCAGCGTCAATTCCATCGGCGCGCGGTTGCTGGCGCCATTGACGGCGGTGCGGCCGTTGACCGCGTTCGGCATCGGCATGCTGTTTGCGCTAGGCGTGGAGAGTATCCTGCAGTCGCTGGCCTGGGGTTACGCCGCCACCCAGTTGGGTGGCGGCAGCTGGAGCGCATTGCAGGTGGCCGGCGCGTTTGTGCTGGGGATGGCGTTCACCGATGCGCTGGATGGTTACGCCACCGCGCGCATCTCGGTCACCGCCGGCCAGCAGGCGATACAGCAATTCCGCCACCGCATCGGCTGGCCGATTATCGTGCTGTGCACCGTCAGCGGCTTGCAGTTGTTGATGTCGAAGGTCTGCGTCCGCTGCCAAGTGGCCGAGGACGGGCTGGAACTACTGGGCGTCGGCATGGTGACACTGACCCTGGCGCTTTATGCCTTCGCGTGGACGCGCGGCGCGCGGCCGTCAGCGGAATAGCGAGAAGTCCGGCAACGCGGCGATCCAGTCGAGGAGGCCCTGGTTGCCGGAGGCGCGGGCCGATATGAAGATCAGGCACAGGCCAACGCGACCTCGCTTCACAGCACTTGCAGCGTGCGCCACAGCGGCAGGCCGATCGTGAGGAAGCCTTTGGCGTGGATCTCCAGAAGCGCCAGATTTTCCTGCTCCGATTGCAGCGTGACGCCATCTTTTTGCAAGCGCCGTCCGCTCGGCGCCATGATCTGCCAGGCCACCCCCGCCAGGCTTTCCGGCGTCAATTCGGCCTGCTGATGAATCGCCGCCAGGAACAACCGTTCCAGGAAGTTGGCCGCGATGCCATTGCTGAGCAAGGGCGCGCATAACGCCTGGTGTTCGTCGCCATATCGGGTCTGCGCCGCCAGCGCGGCGTTCAGGCGCGCGGCGGCGGTGTGATCGGCGCTGTCCGGCACAGGGAAGTAAAACACCGCCTGGTTGGAGGCCGATAGCAAGGCCGCCACCTGCGCCAGCGCGTGGATATTCTGTCCCGCCAGCGCCGGCAATTGCTGGAGTTCGGCCAGCGTATGCGGGCGTTGCGCCAGCGTGTCGAATACGACGTTGTATAGCGCCTCGTGGCCATTCACTTCGCCGAGCGTCAATTTCATCTTGGCCGATGCGGCGGGGCGCGGCACGGTCAGCGCCAGGCCAACTTGCGCCAGCAGTTCGCTCTGGCGGCGCGCGCCGATGTGCTGGGCGCCGCGCACGAAGACGTCCTTGCGGAAGCTGGTGTTGAGCAGGTAGTCCTTCAGCGTTTCGCGCATTTCCGGATGGGGCAGGCGCTCGATCAGCTGCCGCTGCTCGTCGTTAAGGAACACCATCGGATAGGCGTAGGCCAGGTCGGCCGGGCCGGCAAACGTCATCTTGGCGTCCGCCAGGTCGCGCGCGACGTCGGCATGAAACAGCGGCTGCCAGTGCTTGTGCAGATACTCGTGCACCAGATAGTGCGGGCTGGCGGTTTTCAGGCTGTCCAGCCGGACTTTGAGTCCGGGATTGGCGCTCAGGTAGCCGGCTTTGACGGCCTCCAGCTGGCCGACAAATTCGGTCGCGCCCTTGATCTGCACATCGCTGCGGTTGGGGAAGGCGTCGGCATATTCCACCAGCAGCCGCTGCAAGGGCAAGGCCGGCGCCCAGCCCGGCATGGCGTTGTAGCTCAGGTAGACCACGCCGCCCGGCTTCAGGTAGCGGCCGATGAAGTCGACGATGTGCCGGCGGTTCTCCGCTGTCACCCAGCTGTAGATGCCGTGCAGCGTGATGAAGTCGAACTGCGGCAGCGCGGCCTTGGCCTGGCCGTGGGCCAGTTCTTCGAAGCTGTTTTCCAGCAGCGTCAGGTTGGACAGCTGCGCCTGTTTTGCCAGCGCGCTGGCGCCGGCCACGTGGGCCGGGTTGAAGTCGGCCGCGTAGAACTGGCCGTTGGGATGGCTGGCGGCCACCAGCTGGGCGGTCAGGCCGCGGCCGAAGCCCAGTTCAAAATAGGTGAAGGGCTGCTGCAAATCGACCGGCTCAATGCCGTTCAGCAGGCACACGAAGTTGAGCCAGGCGGGGCTTTGTTCGCGGTAAAAGCCCGAGGTGTATTCAATGTCCGAAACGTAGCCAGAAGTCCAATCCATGCGCTGTCCTTTTCCCGGGTTCGAATGCCGATGCAGCCTCCATCATACTGAATTTTGCCAAAAAGTCATTAGAACTCCGCCAACAGGAACCCGGTCGCTGGCGCGGAGATTACGGAGCGGCCGGCGTCAGCGCCTGCAGGCCGGCCGACACATACACCAGCGGCGCATTCCAGTTGATGGCGATTTCGTTGCTGGCGTAGGAGCAGGCGTGGTCCAGGTATGAACGCGCCGGCAGTGCCGACGGATACGGCTGCGGACAGCCCTGCTGGTCCTGCTGGCCCGGCTGCGGACCGCCCACCAGCCAGCCCGGCACCGGCGCGGCGATGCCGTCGGCCACCGACGGCCGGTGGTGCGGATGCAGCGCCGAACGCGTGCCGTAGCCGGTGACGAAGGACAGCTCGACAGCATTCCGGCCCAACACATAATCCAGCCCGGACTGGGCAGCGTCCAGGTAGGCGCGCTTGCCGTTCACGCGGTAGGCGTGCAGCAGCACCATGGCCTGGTTCAGCACCACGGCGTTACTGCCCCACACATAATCCTTTTTTTGCAGCGTGATGCCGTATGGCGATTGCTGCCAGGCGGCGGCCAGCTGCTGCGCCAGGCCGTCGACGCGGCTGGCGATCAGCGCCTGGTCGGCGGCGGCACCCAGCGTCGTGCGGTGGCGCGCCAGCGACAGCCAGGCCAGGCCGCGCACGTCGCTCCACGCGGACACGGTCATGGCCTGCTCGGGCGCGTGCAGCGCCTGGTAGTAGGCATTGTCGCCGGTGGTGATGTACAGCTCGGCGGCGGCCCACGCCTGCTCGTCGCTGACGTCGTTGTCGGCGTATTCGCCGGTGGCGACGTCGGCCGGCTGGCGGTAGTAGTCGCGCGGATGGACCTGGGCCCAGCGCCACGCCTGCTGCGCAGCGCTGCGCATGCGCGTGGCCAGCGCCGCATCGTATGGTGCGTAGACGCGGCTGGCGGTGGCCATGACGGCGGCGAAATCGAGCGCGGCGGCGGTGGTTTTCTGCACCACGTAGCGCGGCGCGGTGGCTTGCGCCGGCATCACCATGCCGTCGAACTTGAGGTTGGTCAGCTTGTGGTAGACGCCGCCGTCGGCCGGGTCTTGCATGGTCAGCATCCAGTCCAGGTTCCAGCGCGCTTCGTTGAGGATGTCCGGCACGCCGTTGCCGCTTTCCGGGATGTTGAGGCGCTGCGCCTGAAAGTAGGCCGGGAAGTCTTCGTAGGCGGCCAGCAGCGTGTAGGTCGAAATGCCGGAGTTGACGATGTATTTGTTGTAGTCGCCGGCGTCGTACCAGCCTTTCGGGCTGGAGATGAGGCTGCCGGCAGGACGCGCCGGCGAAGCGGCCGAGGCGTGGATCAGCACTTGCGTGTCCGGATGGCCGGCGGCGCGGGCGTAGATGCCGGCGTGGGCGGCGTCCAGCGCGATGCCGGCGCGGTTGAAGTAGTAGGCTTTGAGGGCGGCGGCGTTGACGGCTTGATAGGCGCTTGCGCTGATCTCGAATGGCGGCGAATCGGGCAAGCCGGCCACGCGCAGCTGGTAGCGGCCGGGCGTTTTCAGGCTGGCGAAGTGCGCCAGCCGTACCGTGTCGCCGGACTCGGGGGCCTTAGTGGCCTGGCCCAGCGTGCCGGATTGCACCACGGTGTCGCTGCCGGCGCGCACGATGCTGAAGTCGCGCGCGGCGCCATCGGGTACCACCGCGACCTTGTCGGCGCCGGGCAGGAAGCCGAGCTGGTTGAGTTTGATGCCGTCGGCTGCGGTGGCGGTGACGCCCGCGCCGGCCAGCGCCAGCAAGGTGATGATTTGTCGCATAGGTCTCCTCTGTTATTTTGAAATCGTTTTCAGAGGATCATCGCGTACTTTGGCGGCCAGCGCAATCGATTCCGGTGTCAAGCGACAGCAGCATGCGGTTGCGGCTGCCGGAGCAGCCAGCCCGGCGGGCGGATGGTGCTGCCGGCGCGCGGGTGGCGGCTACTTGCGCGCGGTGCTGCTGCGGCTGCGGCGGGCGACGCGGTGCTTGCGGCGCGAGGCCGAACGGCGCACCGGCTTGTGGTGGTATTTTTCCGTCTCGCCGCTTTCGGCGCGTTGTTTGTTGACGATGCGCGATGCGACTTCTTCCTCACGGCCTTTATAGCGGCCTTCCTTCTTGAACTGGCGTTCCAGCTTCTGGTATTCGTGCTCGCGCTTGGGACTGGCTCCTCGTGGCATGGTGACCTCCTGTAAATGACTGAGGTGTTCCATCATGCACGCCGGCCACGGGCGGGTAAGTTCGCTACTTCACGCAAGCGCGGCAAGCGCGCTCAGGCCCGCTGAAGTTGCGTCACTTCGCGCTGCATCAGCTCGACAAAGCTGGCGATGCCGGCATTGCGCACCGGATGGCACGGGATGCCGGCGCGCGCGGCCAGCTGGCGGGTGACGTGCATGGCGTTGTGGCTGATGCAGTCGACCGGGAACACCACCATGTCGGCGCGCGGCAGCAGCGACGCCAGCATGCCTTTGCGGTCTTCGATGCCGCCGTCGTGCGTCAGCAATTCGCCGCCGGCGGCGGCCACCAGCCGCGCCAGCAACTGGTTCGATTGCGGCCGGCCGCCGACGTACATCACGCGCCGGCCGTGCAGCGACGGCAGCGTGGCGCTGTCGTCGTCATTGTCCAGCGTTTGCAGCAGCGCCTGTTCCAGCGCCTGCACTTCGACGCGCGCCTGTTCGGCGTCGGCGCCCAGCTGGCGCGCGGCGTTGCGGGTCAGCTCGGCGGCGGCGTCGCTGGCGGCCAGCCGCGCTGCCAGGTCGGCGCTGCGCGCGCTGTGCTGCGCCAGTTGCTCATCGCGCGCGGCGATGAGGTCGCGCAGTTGCGCCAGCTGGTCGGCGGCGGACGCATGGGCCAGGCCGGCATGGCGTTCGCGCAGCCGGGTCAGCTCCATCGCCTGCTGCGACACCACTTCGACCGCCTGCTGGTGCTGCGCCGCCTGTTCCTGCGCGCGGGTTTGCAGTGCGGCGTTCTGTTCACGCAGGCGCGCGCACTCCTCTTCCAGCGCGTTCAGGCGGCGCAAGTCGGCGCGGTTGGAGGCGCCCACCAGGTGCGACAGCATGTGAACATCGCCGAAGGCCTGGCGCCGCAGCGCATGGCTGCACAGCGGATGCGTCAGCAAGGCCCAGTAGGCGCCCGGCACGTCGCCCTGCGCCAGCGCATCGGCCCACAGCTGCGCCAGCCCCTCCTGGTCGGCCGGCTTGAAGCGTTTGATGGCCAGCGCGTGGCGGGTATCGAGCGCCTTGTGCAATTCCTTGGCGGCGGCCTCGCCCTGCATCGACAGCTCGACCGCCGTGTGGTGGATGTCGAGGTCGCTGGCGGTCTTGCGGTCCAGCTGTGCCGCGTGGCGCGGCACCAGCTTGCGCAGCTCGCCGGTGGTCAGGCAGGTGCCGATGACCGAGCAATGCAGGTTGGAATCCAGCTCGGCCAGCTTGGCGCGGCGTGGCGCCGGCGCCGGGGCGGCCAGGAACGGCGTGGTTTCTGGCGCGCAGCAGGCATCGGCCGGCACGTTCAGCAGGCGGTGAATGAAGTGCGGCGGCGCAGGTTGGGCGGGCAGGAAGGGCATGGGAGGACCGTGAAAACGCTATATACATTGGAATATAGCGCATTACCGGGCTGCGCACCATAAGCGCTGTATAATTTCCTATATAACGCTTTTTGAAGGAGCACCGATGTCCGATTTGTTGCGGCAGCTGGTTTTGGCTGCCTGTCTGGCGGTCGCCTTGCCGGCCTGGGCGCACGATGCGCCGCCGGCCGCGTCGGCCGCGCCGGTCGGGGCTGCGGCCGTAGCCGGTCAGGTGGCGATCGGCGGCGCGGTGACGCAGCCGCTGACGCTGGATGCGGCGGCGCTGCGCCAGTTTCCTGCGGACCAGATCGTCGACTTGCGCCTGCCCGGCCGCGACGCCGGCGCGCCGCCCAGCGTGCTGCGCGGCGTGCGGCTGCGGGCGCTGCTGGAGCGTGCGCAGGTCAAAACGGCCGACCACAACACAGTCAAGAAGCTGGCCGTGATCGCCAGCGCCAGCGACGGCTACAAAGTGGTGTTTTCGTGGAGCGAGCTGTTTAACAGCGAACTGGGCGACTCGGTGCTGGTGCTGTTCGAGCGCGACGGCAAGCCGCTGGCGCCGGCCGAAGGGCCACTGGCACTAATTTCGGGTAAGGATATCCGCACCGGCCCGCGCCATGTGAAGTGGCTGCAAACGGTGGAAGTACGGCAGATTGTCGAATGAAGACCGCGCTGATACTGCGCCATCTGGCGTTTGAAGACCTGGGCCTGCTACAGCCGGTGCTGGCGCGCGCAGGCTACGCCATCCGCTATATTGAGGCGGGCGTCGATGCGCTGGCCGCGCACCCACCGCTGGCGGCGGATCTGGTGGTGGTGCTGGGCGGCCCGATTTCGGTCTACGACAGCGCCGACTATCCGTGGCTGCCGGAGGAAATCGACTGGCTGCGCCAGCGCCTGCTGGAAGACCGCCCTACCCTCGGCATCTGCCTCGGCGCGCAGTTGATGGCGGCCGCGCTGAACGCCAGGGTGGAGGCAGGCCCGCGCAAGGAAATCGGCTGGGCGCCGCTGACGCTGGGCCGCGAGGGCGACGATTTCGCCGGCATGGCCGACTATCTGGCGCAAACGCCGGCCGTGCTGCACTGGCACGGCGACACTTACGCGCTGCCGTCCGGCGCGCGTCATCTGGCGTCCAGCGCGCTGTACGAGAACCAGGCCTTTGCCTGGGGCGCGCATTGCCTGGCGCTGCAATTCCATCCGGAGTTTGAGCCGCACCGGCTGGAGCAGTGGCTGATCGGCCATGCGCTGGAGATCGCCTCCACGCCGGACGTCACGCTGCACCAACTGCGCGCCGACACGGCCCAGCATGGGCAGCAGGCGCAGGCGGCCGCTACGCAATTTTTGGCCGGCTGGATCGCCACGCTGTCAGGCTGCCGCTGCAAGCCGCTGATCGTGCCGTTGGTGCGGCGCCAGCACGCGCCCTGCCGCCGGAATTTTTAAGGCATACTGGCGCATCCCTACTGCGCCCGTCCGTCATGGCTGTCGAACTGAATCTGAAACTCCGCGTACTCCACAACGATGAGGTGGCCTTCGGCCCCGGCAAGGCCGATCTGCTGGCGGCGATTGCCGACACCGGCTCGATCAGCGGCGCGGCGCGGCGCATGAAGATGTCCTACCGGCGCGCCTGGCTGCTGGTCGATGTGATGAACCGCTGCTTCCGCCAACCGCTGGTGCTGAGCGCGGCCGGTGGTTCGCACGGCGGCGGCGCCCAGCTGACCGACACCGGCCTCGCCGTGCTGGCGCAGTTCCGCCAGATGGAGACGGCGGCGCAGCAAGCGGCGCAAGCCCATCTCGACGGCCTGAGCGGCCTGCTGCGCTAGTTCTGCTTCAGGTGGTTGACGAACCACCGCCCCGCCGGTCCCGGTGGGTGATCCTTCATATGAATCGCGTGCATCGAGAAGCCCGGCCCCAGCCGCGCGTGCAGCTCGATGTTGATGCGCACCAGCTTGCCGCTGCGCAGGTCATCCTCGACCATGTGCAGCGGCATATAGCCCCAGCCTAAACCAGCCTTGAGGAAGGCGTGCTTCGCGCCGAGGTCGGCCAGGCGCCAGGTCTGGGTCGACATCACGCCGAAGTTGCGTCCGGCCGTCAGCGTCGAGCGGTCGGTCAACACCAGCTGCACATGCTTGCCGGCCTCCTCGTGCGGGATCGGCCCGCCGAGCGCGGCCAGCGGATGGGTCGGCGCCACCACCGCCACCGCCGCCACGCTGAGCAAAAACTCCGAGGCGCAGCCGGCCGGGATCTCCGGCAGCGAACCGATGATGGCGACCCGGCAGTGGCCATCCAGCAGCGGCTGCACCACCGCGCCCAGCGCTTCCACGTACAGCCGCAACGGCGTGGCGGGAAACTGCTGCTGGAACGCCTGCACCGCCGCCGTCAGCGTGGCGATCGGGAACATCACGTCCACCGCCACCGCCAGTTCCGGCTCCAGCCCTTCGCCCAGCGTGCGCGCCTTGGCTTTGAAGGCGTTCATGCCGTCGACCGCCGCGCGCGCCTGTTCCAGCAAGGCGGCGCCGGCTTCGGTCAGGCGCGGGTAGCGGCCGGTGCGCTCGAACAGCGCGAAGCCGACTTGCTGCTCCAGGTTGGCCAGCGTGGTGCTGACCACCGATTGCGCGCGCCGCAGCTTGCGGCCGGCGGCGGAAAAGCTGCCTTCGTCGGCGGCGGCAATGAAGGTGCGCAACTGGTCGAGCGACAAGGCGTCCAGCATGTATCCACTCCTTGGATATGATCCATCGAATTATATAGGCTATTCAGATGGATGCGGGCGGCCTAAGATGGCCCCATCACATCAGGAGCCAATCATGAATCAACGTAACGTCGCTTTCCGCACCGCCGGCCATACCCGTGGCCCGATCACGCGCCTGGCCAGTCCCGGCGACGCCGGTGAGCTGATCAAGCCTTTCGTGTTCCTCGACCGCTTTCACCTGCCGGCCGGCGACGGCGGCAAGATGGGCATGCACCCGCATTCGGGCATCGCCACCATCACGGTGCTGCTGGACGGCGCCATCGAATACCGTGAGACCACCGGCGCGGAAGGCGTGCTGCGCACCGGCGGCGTCGAGTGGATGAGCGCCGGCAACGGCGTCTGGCATGACGGCGGTCCGGCGGAGGGCGAAAGCGCGCTCGGTTTCCAACTGTGGCTGGCGCTGCCGCCGGAAGATGAAAACGGTCCTTGCGACAGCCGCTACCTGTCTTCCGATCAGGTGCCAAGCGTGGGGCCAGCCCGCATAATCCTTGGTCGCCATGGCGCTGCGGCCAGCCCGATCCAGCCGCGTGCGTCGCTCAGCTATCTGCACGTCAAGCTGGCTGACGGCGAACGCTGGACTTACACGCCGCCGGCCGGCCATACGGTGGCCTGGGTGGCGGTCGCGAGTGGAGCCTTAGTTACCGATACCGGCAGCGGCCGCACCACCATCGGCCGCGAGCTGGCGGTGTTTGAGGAAGGCGAAGCGGCGCTGGAGTTTGTCGCGGAAGGGGCGACCGAGTTCGTGCTCGGCTCGGCGGTCAAGCATCCGCACGATCTGGTCACCGGCTATTACTCGGTGCATACCAATGCGGCGGCGCTGGCGCAGGGCGAGCAGGAAATCCAGCGCATCGGCAAGCAGCTGCGCGCAGCAAACTTAATTTAATCAGACAGGGATCACTATCATGAACAGCAATACCATTTCGATCGTCGGCCGCGTGCTGTTGGCCACCATCTTCGTCTTCAGCGGCATCGGCAAGATCATGGCGCCGGCCGCCACCATCGGCTACATCGCCTCCTCCGGGCTGCCATTTGCCACGCTCGGCTTTGCCATCGCGGTGGCGGTGGAACTGGGTGGCGGCCTGGCGCTGGTGTTCGGCTTCCAGACCCGCATCGTGGCCGCCATTCTGGCCGCGTTCTCGATCGTCACCGCGCTGGCCTTCCACAACAATCTGGCCGACCAGAATCAGCTGATCAATCTGCTGAAGAATTTCGCCATGGCCGGCGGCCTGTTGCAGATCGTGGCCTTCTACGGCAATAAGGTCAAGGCTTGATCTGAGCCGGCAGGAACAGCGCCTGCAGGTCGCCGTACGGCATCGCCTTGGCGATCAGAGGGCCAGCGCTGCCGGTGTCCAGGAAGCCTTTGGCCATGCCGGCCGCGACCGACCACAGCGCCTGCGGAATGCCGGAACCGGCGCTCAGGCGCACCGCCCCAGTTGCAGCAATTCGGTGGCTGGCGGCAGGCCCGGCCAGTCCATAACGTTGAGTGGCAAGCCGGCGTCGGCAGCGACCGCCTTGATTTCTTCCGGCAGGCAGATGCCGGGCACGAACAGGCCGTCGGCGCCGGCGGCCTTGTACAGCGCGGCGCGCTTCAGCACTTCGGCCACGCGCTCGCCTTCCGGCGCCAGCCCTTTCAGATACACGTCGGTGCGGACGTTAATAAAGATCTCCGACGACGCGGCCAGCGCCTTGATGGCGCGGATCTTGTCGGCCAGCAGCGCCGGCGCGTCGTTGCCGTCTTCCAGGTTGATGCCGGCCACGCCGACATGGATCAGCCGCAGCACGTTGCGCGCCACCTGTTCCGGGTCGGCCGAATAACCGTGTTCAAAATCCACCGACAGCGGCACCGTGATCACGCGGGCGATATTGGCCGCCACCGCGATGGCGCTGTCGACCGGCAGATGGTCGTTGTCGGCATAGCCTTGCGCCCACGCCACGCCGGCGCTGGTGGTGGCGATGGCGGCCGCGCCCAGGCTCTCGAACAGGCGCGCACTGCCGGCGTCCCAGGCGTTGGGCAGGTGTAGCAGTTGGCGGCCGTCGTGCAGTTGCTGGAATACGCTCATGTTGTCTCCTTTGGCTCAATTAGAAAAGGCTGGCTTGCGCCGTCGTCAGGCTGGTGAAGCTGTCGTGCATCGGCTGCAGGATGGCGTCGGCAATCGGTTGCAGTTGCTTGGTCAGGTAATGCTCGTAATCGATGTGCGAGCGCAGCGCTTCCAGCGGCTCGGGGCCGCCGGTGGTCATCACGTAGCTGATCCAGCCGCCGTTCTGGTAGCGCAGCGGGCGGCGCTGCGCCTGGTTGTATTCATCGGCCAGGCGCGCGGCGCGCACCTGCGGCGGCACGTTGACTTTATAGTCGTCGAGCGGTTGGCGCAAGCGCTTGCGGTACACCAGCAGGTCGTCGTGGTCGCCGGCCAGGGTGCGCTCGGTGTAGTCGCGCACGTAGTCCTGGTAGGGCTGGTCCTTGAAGATGCGGGTGAACAGCCCTTGCTGGAATTGCTGCGCCAGCGGCGTCCAGTCGCTGCGCGCCACTTCCAGGCCACGGTAGATGACTTCCTCTTCGCCCTTGGCGTTGACCGCCAGCCCGGCGTAGCGCTTCTTGCTGCCCAGCTCGGTGCCGCGGATGGTCGGCATGAAGAATTTCTGGTAGTGGGTGTCGAACTCGATTTCGAGGTGGCAGTCGAGGCCGTGCTGTTCCTTCAGCATGGTGCGCCACCACAGGTTGATCTGGTCGGCCAGCCGCTGGCCAATCGCCAGCGCTGCGGCCGGCGGGTGTTCCTTTTTGAGCCAGATGAAGATCGAGTCGGTGTCGCCGTAGATGACATCGTAGCCTTCGGCCTCGACCAGCTTGCGGGTCTGCTTCAGCATCTGGTGGCCGCGCAGCGTCACCGACGATACCAGCCGGGGATTGAAGAAGCGGCATTCGGTGGCGCCCAGCACGCCGCAGAAGGAATTCATCAGCAATTTAAGCGCGGTCGACAGCGGCTCGTTTTTGGCGCGCTTGGCGGCGTCGCGCTGTTGCCACAGGTCGGTGGTGATGGCCGGCAGGCAGTGCCGGTCGCGCGAGAACACGGTGCCGTTGACGCCCTCCACCACGGTGGCCGGATCGGCCGCGATTTCGCCTTCGACCAGGCCGACCGGGTCGACCAGGAAGGTGCGGATGATCGACGGGTACAGGCTTTTGTAGTCCAGCACCACCACCGAGTCGTACAGCCCCGGCTTGGAATCGAGCACGAAGCCGCCCGGCGAGGCGCCGCCGCTGACGTCGCCCACGTTCGGCGCCACGTAGCCTTCGCGGTGCATGCGTGGCAGGTAGTGGTGGTTGAAGGCCGCGATCGAGCCGCCCAGGTGGTCGGCCGGCAGCCCGGTGACGGTGGCGCGCTCGATCATAAAGGCCAGCAGGTTGGCCTTGGCGAAGATGCGCGTGACCAGTTCGCAGTCCTTGAGGTTGTACAGCGCCAGCGCCGGCTTGTCGTGCTGGAAGCGGCGCTCGATTTCCGCCATCTTGTCGTAGTCGTCGCCGATGTCCTTGCCTTCGCCCAGCATCGCTTGCGAGACGTTTTGCAGACTGTACGAGGGGAACATCCACGAGGCGGCCTTCAGCGCGTCGATGCCGTCGAGCACGATGCGGCCCGGCAGCGGCGCGAACAGATAGCCCTGCTTGCCCGGATGTTCGCGCCATTCGATGCCCTTGCCTTCGCGCCCCAGCGCCAGAGGCACCTTGTACTTGTCGGCGTTCTTTTGCAGCACGCGCAGGTCGAACTGCACCACGTTCCAGCCGATCAGGACATCGGGATCGTGGCGCGCCATCCAGCCGTTCAGGCGTTCGATCAGCTGGCGCGGCGTGGCGCAGTATTCGAGCTCGAAGTCGATGGCCGGCGCGGCGGCCTCGTCGTCGGCATCGGCATCGGCGTCCGGCGGTTCGCCCAGCATGTACACCTGGCGCTGGCCGCAGCCTTCCAGCGCGATCGAGTACAGGTCTTCGTAGGCGCTGGTTTCGATGTCCAGCGACACCATCTTGAGCGCCGGCCGGTAGTCCGGTGCCGGCTTGAGCTTGCAATTGTGGATCACGCTGCCGCTGGCGTGGCCGCCCTCGGTCTGCACGCCAGCCGTGATGAAGCGTTCCATCAGGTAGCGCTCGGGCGGACGGATGTCGGCCTCGTACAGTTTGATGCCGTGCTCGCGCAGCGTGCGCTCCAGCGCGGTCAGCTGCTTGTAGCGCGCCGCGTAGACGCCCACCACCGGCTGCTGCTGGAAGGTCTTCAGCGGCAGTGTGCGCAGCGCGATGCCGGCTTGCGGGCCGATCTGGGCGGTGATGGCGTCCTGCACCGCCGCCTCGGCGAAGGCCACCGAGGTCTGCCCGGTCAACCGCACCTTGCGCGGACCGTCGTCGGTGGCCAGCCAGAAATCGATCTCCGTGCCACTGGGCGTGTCGCGCCAGTGGCGGGTCAGGATGAAGCCGGTTTGTGCGGGATGCGTCATGCCAGAATTATACTGTATGCGCATACAGCCGGCACAGCCTCCTTATGCGCGCGGCGGCCAGTTGCCCGCCAGGTAGGACAGCCGCAGCGCCGCCGGTCCGCGCGGCGCCGGCCGGTGCTCCGGCCGTCCCGGCGTGCCCGGCTGCTCGACGTCGAAGGCCACGCCGTCCAGGCTGATTTCGACGCTGGCGCCATCCTCGTCGCGGCCGGAGAACAGCAGCAAGGCGCCGGGGCCGCGCACGGCGCCGCGCAAGGTGGTCAGGCCGGACCAGCGGTAGCTCATCAGGTCGACAGCCAGCCGCGTGGCGGCCTGCACCAGCGGCAGGCGCTGTTCCTGCGACGGGTCGCCGCTGCTGATCCAATACACGTGGACTTCGCACAGCCGTGCATAGTCAGCGTCGAACATATAGCGCAGCCGCGCCGGGCCGGGGCCGGGCGCCATCGCCGGCACCGTCAGTTCCAGCCATTGTTCTCCGCTGAGGCGGTCGACTTGGTGGCGCAGCGTGGCCTGGGCGCGCGGATGTTCGGCGGCCAGCACCGCCATCACGCCTTCCAGGTCCATGCCCCAGCGCGCGCGGCCATAGCCGTTACAGCGGTAGCGGTGTTCGCGTACCCGCCACGCGCGCGGCTGGCCGGTCAGCGACAATTCCAGCAGGTGGCGGCGCGGCGCACGGGCAGCCGCGGACGGCAATATATGGGGGACTTGCATGGGAAATAACGGAGCCTATAAAACTGGTGTCAATTTTATGTGGCGCGCTGACTTCTTGTATGTAGCACGAATGTGCTACAAGCCCCGTTTTGGCTGCCGTCCGCCGCCGTCATCCGCGTAAAATGCCTACATGAATCCAGCCGCCCCACAAGATCCCCGCCCCATCCACGTCGCCATTGTCGAAGATGATCCGGACTTCAGTCACGCCCTCAGCGTGGTGGTGCAGGACAGCGCCGACATGCGGCTGGCGGGCTGCGCCGCCACCCAGGCCGAAGGCTTGGCGCTGCTGGCCGGGCCGCCGGCCGATGTGCTGCTGGTCGACCTCGGCCTGCCGGACGGTTCCGGCATCGAGGTGATCCGCGCCGCCGCGCTGCACTGGCCCAGCTGCAGCATCATGGTCAGCACCAACTTCGGCGACGAGACCCATGTGATGCGCTCGATCGAGGCCGGCGCCGCCGGCTATCTGCTGAAAGACAGTTCGCCGTCCAAGATGAGCGATGAGATCCGCAGCCTGGCCAACGGCGGCAGCCCGATCAGCCCGATCATCGCGCGCCAGGTGCTGGCACGTTTCCGCCATGCGCCGAGCGCGCCGGTCAGCCCCGCCGGCGCTGCTGCCGAGGCCACCGACACCGCCGAGGCCACCGAGGCCACGCCGTTGCTGTCGCAACGCGAGAAGGAAGTGCTGGACTACATCACCAAGGGCTTCACGGTGCACGAGATCGCCGGCCTGATGCAGCTGTCGCACTTCACCGTGCGCACCTTTGTACGCCGCATCTACAGCAAGCTCAAGGTCACCTCCAAGGCCGAGGCGATTTATGAGGCGCGCACCCATGGCCTGCTGTCCTGATGGCGCGTCCGCCGCGCCTGCTGGGCAATTTACTGCTGCTGTTCTCGCTTGCCGTGCTGCTGGCGGCGGCGTCGCTCTATCTCGACAACGACGGCGGCCACGGCCCGGCCGCCAGCCTGCACCTGACCCAGGCCGGGTGGCAGGAAACCGTCGCCACCGGCTATACGGCGCCGCCGGCCGAGGTCGACAGCGCCAATCTGCCGCCGGCGTGGCAACTGGTGGCATTGCCGTTCAGCCCGTCGATTGCGCTGCTGCGCCAGGCCGCTGCCGGCGCGGGGGCCGGAGCCACCGGCCAAGTGCCGCCCGGCGTTCGCATCAGCTGGCTGAAAGTCGTGGTGGACGGCTTGCCCGTGCAGGCCCGGCTGCTGGCCCTGTACGGCATCCGCGTCAAGACCGACGGCACCATCGCGGTGTATATCAACGGCAAGCTGGCGCACCAGGCGCAGGCGGAGGGGCCGGCCTGGAACAGCACCCGCACGCCGCTGTGGTGCACGCTGGACCAGCATGCCGGCAGCGCGCCGGTGCGCGAGATCCTGCTGCGGCTGGAACACAGCCCGGCCTCGCAGACGGCGCTGTCATCCTTGCGGCTGAGGCCAGCCAATGTGCTGCAGTCGGCCTATCACGTGCGGCTGTGGCTGCAACAGCAGTTGCCGGCCATGCTCAGCGCCGCCTTCATGGCGGTCGGCGTTTTTTCCGTGTTTGTCTGGCTGCGGCGGCCGCAGGAGATTGCCTACCTGCTGTTCTTCAACCTGGCCGTCACCTCCTTCCTGCGCGGCCTGCATTTCTATGTCGACCTGCCGGTCGAGAATGACTGGTTCGCGTGGCTGACCGTCAATTCGCTGTTCTGGCTGGTATTGGCGGTGCACGTCTTCCTGTGTCAGCTGCACCAGCGGCCGCTGGTCTGGCTGACCCGCGCGCTGGTGGCGGTGACGCTGCTGATCGGCGTGCTGACCTTGCCGGTGCTGGCGGTGCTGCCGAATATGCCGACCGTGACGCCGCTGGTCTACCTGATCGCGCCGGTGATGAGCATGATTACCTGCGTGGCCGGCTGGCGCCATTCGCCGGAAGGCCGGCTGGTGGTCTACGGCCTGTTCGCCTGCACCGCCATGGGCATGTCGGACTGGCTGCTGCAAAACAACATCATCAACGCGGAAGGCTGGTATCTGGGGGCGTATGCACCGGCCGTGTGCTTTATCACCTTCGGCGTGCTGATGTACCGCCGCTATGTCGACGCGATTGCCGAGGTCGAGCGCGTCAACGCCGGCCTGGCCGAGCGGCTGACAGCGCGCGAAGCGGAACTGGAAACCAGCCACCAGCGCCTGCGCGAGATCGAACTGCGCCAGACCATCAGCGACGAGCGCCAGCGGCTGATGCAGGACATGCACGACGGCCTCGGTTCCTCGCTGATCAGCGCGATCCGCTCGGTCGAGCGCGGCAACATCAGCGACGAACGCGTTTCTCAAATATTGAAAGATTGTCTGGATGACCTCAAGCTGACTATCGATTCGATGGAGCCGGTCGAGGCCGACCTGCTGCTGTTGCTGGCCACCCTGCGCTTCCGCCTGGAACCACGGCTGGAAGGCACCGGCGTCAAGCTGCTGTGGGAAGTGCGCGAACTGCCGACGCTGCCGTGGCTAAATCCTTCGAGCGCGCTGCACATCCTGCGCATTGTGCAGGAAAGCATCGCCAACATCCTGCGCCACACGCGCGCCACCGAAATCCGCGTTGCCACCACCCACGGCGTCGACGGCGTGCAGGTGCACATCTCCGACAACGGCAGCGGCTTCGACGTGGCGCAAGCGCTGGGCCACGCAGGCGGCCGCGGCCTGCAAAACCAGCGCCGCCGCGCCGCCTCGGTGGACGGCAAGGTCAGTTGGCAATCTAACGACACCGGCACCCTGTTCACCCTGTGGCTGCCACTGGCGCGCGCAGCCTAGCCCTGCGAGGATATATACAGGGGTGCCCAGTCCACAGCCCTGTGGCAAATCTTCTATTTCCGCCACTATTTTTCACTATTTTCATTTGCATTGAACTATTCCGCGAACTGTCGATCTAAATAGAGGAAAACAGTGAAAAATAGAAGGAGAAATAGGATGAAATCCACAGTGAGTCTGCAAATAGACACCGACACCCTGCTCCGCCTGATTTCGCAACTAAAACTGCGCGGCGGCACGCAAGACCTCTCCGAAGTGGTCACCAGCGCCATCGAGCTCTGGCTGCGAGAACAAAGCAAGCTGGCCGCCGGCAACGACCCGGCCAGCGTGCGCGGCTACCAATGGAAAACGCTATTTCTGCCGGACGGCACCGAGCTGCGCTCGTGGAGCTATGGCGAGTACAACTATGCCCGCGTGGTCGGCGACGAAATCATCCACAAAGGCAGATCGGTGTCGCCCAACCAGTTCGCGCAAGCCTTCGCCCGCTCCTTCCGCAACGCCTGGATGGACCTCTACATCAAGCGTCCTGAAGACAAGCAGTTCAAGAATGCTGGCCGGCTGCGTCAGGAACTGGCCGAGCAAGCAGCCCGCCCGGTCGTCGCCATGCCAGCAGCGCCAGACACCCCCATCACCGCATTGCTGGCCGCCTTGCAACAGAAACTGCAAGCGCCGCCACCGCCGGCGGAACCGCCGCCCCGGCCGCGCGACACCACGCCGGGCGAAGGCTGGACCTCGCCCGAGCGGCGCAAGTTCCGCTTCCGCCTGGAAGACGTCGCGTTTGAATAAAAAAAAGCCCGCTACGAGAGCGGGCTAAATCTATTTCCTTGGAGGAGAATAGAGGAGACAGGTGCAATCATGCCTGCGGCCAAACTATTTATCCAATTTATATTACTGATGCCAGAGATTCACACAACGCATAACGCTCAGAACTTCACATCCAGCTTGACGCTGAAGTAGCGGAATACATCACGCGGCGGCACCCAGCTGCTGGCCGATACCTGCGGCGACGTGGCGGTCGGGCCGGCACGGAACGACGACGGACCGCTGGCGTTCGCATTCGGAATATAGAAGCGATCGAACAGATTGTTGACGCGGAAGCTCAGCTTGTACTTGTCCTGCGGATCGCGCACGCCGAAGCCCACATCGGTAATGCTGTACGGATCGTTGACCGAGTTTGGATCGTTGTTGATATTGGTGTAATACTTACTCTGATAGCGCACATTGGCGTTGACAAAGGCCCGCAGCGGCAGCTTCGGCACATTGAACTCATAGGTGGCACCGATATTCAGCTTGATCTTCGGCGTACCCGGGAAGTTCGAATTGTCCAGATTCTGCACGCCAGTGGTCGACCCTGGCGCAATCGGGAAGCAGGCGCTGTTCTGGCCGGCGATCGAACCGTTGGCCGCCAGCTTGGTGCCGCCCACCGCCACATTGGTCGAATCGCTGTAGCACGGACCATTGGCCCACTTCTCGATGGTCGGCAGCGTGAACGCCAGCGCCGCATTCACATTCAGATCCTTGGCCGCCAGCGCGTTGACATCCAGTTCAAAGCCATGGGTGGCGATGTTCGGAATGGAATTGAGCTGGCTGTAGATGGTCGGATCGTTCGGCAGCACGTAGGTCACGTTCTGCTGGTAATTGAAGAAATCCGACTTGAAATACGTGGCCGCGATCGACATGCGATTGTTGAACAGATTGGCCTTGGTGCCCAGCTCGAAGCTCTGGCTGGTTTCCGGACGAATCGGGAACGCCGCCACCGCCTTCAGGCCCGAGGTCACGTCATACGCCTCGCCCTTGTAACCGGTCGACACCTGCGAATACACCATCCATTCCGGCGTCACCTGCTTCTGCAGGCTGACCTTGCCGGTGGTGGCGCGGTCGTTGTTGCCGGTGCTCTGGAACTGGTCGACGCCGACCGGGCCCGGCTTGAACGAGGCCTCGGTCAGCTGGTCGGTGTAGTAATTGCGCTTGTAGTGGTAGCCGGAAATCTCTTCGTTGACGCGCAGGCCGCCCGTCAGCGTCCAGGTCGGCATGAACTCCCACGACGCCTGGCCGAACACCGCCTTGTTGGTGTTGTAGATGTCGGTGTAGTAGTTGGTCGGGCTGGACGGCGAATTGGCGCTGCACACGGTCGGCGCCACGCAATAGCCGCGAATGAAGTGGCGGTAGATTTCGTTATGCGCCAGCCACAGCCCGGCCACGTACTTGACGCTGCCCGAGTCCGGCGACACGTAGCGCAGCTCCTGCGTCTTCGAGCGGATGTCGTAGGTGCCGAACTGGTTGTTGCCCACGGTCGGAATGGTCGAACCGGCGACGGCGATGGTCGGCACGTCGGTAAAGTCCTGGTCGCGGAAGTCGTTGGCCAGGTATTTGCTCCACGACGAGATCGACATCAGCTGCGCATCGTTCGGCAGCGTCCACGACACCTTGAGGCCGACGCCGCGGTCGCTGGAAATCAGGCCGGTCGGGAAATCGCGCCGCACATTGCGGTTATTCGGATCGTTGACGTTGATGCCGGCCAGCACCGAGGTGGCCGGCAGCAGCGGATTGCCGTTCAGGTACACGCCATTCAGGCCGATCGGCGTCGTCACCACATTGCCGGCCGCCGCCGAACCGGTGCGCAGGTTGAAGCCGTTGACGGCGGTGACGCCGCGCGAATTGTCCTGGAAGTTATAGCGCGGCGACAGGTCCACCTGCAGCGTATCGGTCGGATTCCATTGCAGCTTGGCCATGAAGGTCTTGCCGCCCGAGCCGTTGACATCCTTGCCGTCGGTCAGGTTGTGGAAGGTGCCCGGCAGCCGGCTCTTGCCGGCGTACAGGCGCAGCGCGAAGTGCTCGTCCAGCTGGCCGCCGGCCGAGGCGTTGACGCGCCACTCGTTGTCATTGGTCAGATAGGTGCTGGCGCGGTAGACCATCGGGCCGGAAATCGGCTTGGTGACGATGTTGACGGCGCCGGCCACCGCCGACTTGCCGAACAGCGTGCTCTGCGGGCCTTTCAGCACCTCGATGCGCGACACGTCGGCCAGGTCCTTGAAGGCCTGGAACTGGGTGGCGATCGGGATGTCATCGATGATCACGGCCACGTCCGACTCGACGCCGATACCGACCGAGACGGTGCCGATGCCGCGCATGAAGATGGCGTTGTTGGCGGCGGTGGTGCCCGAGTTCAGGGTCAGCGACGGCATCATCGCCACCACGTCCTCGATTTCGCGGATATTGGTGCGCTGGATTTCCTGCTCGCTCATCACCGAAATCGCCATTGGAACGCTTTCCAATTTTTCGACGCGTTTATTTGCGGTAACGACTACAGTCTCCAGGGTGCCGGGTTTGCTAGTCGATTCTTCTTGTTGCGCGTGGGCGTTCAGGGACAGCAAGGCCAGCGCGAGGGCCGACGCCATCGGCGTCAGAAGGATAGGTTTTTTCATCGTCGTCTCCAGCTTTTTGTTTTAGTTAATCGTTTAACTTGCGTGGTGACAAAGATTAAAGCAGGCTTTTACAGATGTCAACACGAAGTCGACACCTGTGAGAAAGCCGCGCAACAGTTTTACGGAAAACGATTACCTCAGCGCTGGAATAATCACTTGTAACGTGCTAGCTCCATCTTGCCGATCTGCGCCCGGTGCACCTCGTCCGGCCCGTCGGCCAGCCGCAGCGAGCGGGCGCTGGCGTATGCGTGGGCCAGGAAGGGATCGGCCATGCCGCCACCGCCCTGCACCTGGATCGCCCAGTCGATCACCTGGCAAGCCATGTTCGGCGCCGCCACCTTGATCATCGCGATTTCCTTGGCAGCCACCTTGTTGCCGACCGTATCCATCATATGGGCCGCATTCAGCACCAGCAGGCGCGCCTGGTCGATCAGGATGCGCGACTCGGCGATGCGCTCCAGCGTCACGCCCTGCTGCGCCACCGGCTTGCCGAACGCCACCCGCGCCAGACTGCGCTGGCACATTTGCTGCAAGGCCCGCTCGGCCAGCCCGATCAGCCGCATGCAGTGGTGAATCCGTCCCGGCCCCAGCCGGCCCTGCGCGATCTCGAAGCCCCTGCCCTCGCCCAGCAACAGATTGCCGGCCGGCACGCGCACATTGTCAAACACCACTTCCGCATGGCCGTGCGGCGCATCGTCAAAGCCGAACACCGGCAGATGGCGCAGGATGGTCAGACCCGGCGCGTCGCGCGGCACCAAAATCATCGACTGCTGCTGGTGCCGGTTTTCATTGTGCGGATCGCTCTTGCCCATGAAGATGAACACCGCGCAGCGCGGATCGTTGGCGCCGGACGACCACCACTTGCGGCCGTTGATCACGTACGCGTCGCCATCGCGCACGATCGAGCTTTCGATGTTGGTCGCGTCCGACGACGCCACCGCCGGCTCGGTCATGCCGAAGCACGAACGGATACGGCCATCCAGCAGCGGCACCAGCCATTGCTGCTGCTGTTCCGGCGTGCCGTAGCGCGCCAGCACTTCCATATTGCCGGTATCCGGCGCCGCGCAGTTGAACACCTCCGGCGCCCAGTGCACGCGGCCCATGATCTCGCACAGCGGCGCGTATTCCAGATTGGTGAGACCGGCGCCATGCTCCGAGTCCGGCAGGAACAGATTCCACAGGCCCGCCGCGCGCGCCTTCAGCTTCAGCTCTTCCATGATCCTGGTCGCCACCCAGGCGTTGCCGGCGGCGCGGTTGGCGTCCACCTCGGCGTGGAACGCATGCTCGTTGGGATAAATATGCTCATCCATGAAAGCGCGCAGACGCGCTTGCAGTTGCTGTACTTTCGGGCTGTAATCGAAATCCATGAAGTCTCCTGGTCGTTATTATCGGTAGGTGATCGCGCCGGGCTGGCCCAGCCATTCCAGATGCGCGTAATTATTCAGATAGCTCAGCGTGAACTGGCCGGGGCGCTGCATCAGCTTGGTGACGGCGCAATTGGCCAGCGTCCAGTTCAGCTCCATCACCTGGAAATCCTGCAAGCCCAGCAGATGCTGCATCAGCGCCGCAATCACACCGCCGGAGGTGAACACCATCGTGGTCTGCTGGCGGCTGTCGGTATCGAGCCGCTCCAGCGCGCGCACGCAGCGGCGGCGGAAAGCCGGCCAGGTCTCGGCGTAGTCGCCGTCATGTGCGCCGCCCATCCAGCGCTGCATAGCGGCGCGGAACACATGCTCCAGCGCGCGCGGCGGATCGACATGGCTGGCCAGCAGCGCCTTGAACGCCGCCGCATCGGCAAACTCCGGACAATGGCGCAGCAGCACCTCCTGATGATCGAACTCGGCGAAGTCGGCATCGGTCGCCCACTCCGTCTCCAGCAGCTGCTTACGCGGCACCATCGACAGACACGTATCGGCCGTCTGCCGATGCCGCACCATGCCGCCGGTAATCACCTTGCTGAAAGTCTGGCGGGTATTCGCATACCACTGTCCCAACAGGCGCGCCTGCTCAAAGCCCAGCTCCGACAATTGATCATAATTGGCCTTGCCGAACGAGGCCTGCCCGTGACGCACCAGAAAAATTTGTCCCATCTCGCCTCCTCCGTCAGACCTGTAGCTTACCGGGCGGCCTATAATTCATCAAATGAATAGAATTAATTGAAATGGATAAATTCCATGCATCTATCAAAAGTCGATCTGAACCTATTCATCGTGCTGGAAGCGATCTATGCGGAAGGCAGCATCACCCGCGCCAGCCTTAAAATGAACCTGACGCAGCCGGCCATCAGCCACGCGCTGAACCGCCTGCGCCAGCTGTTCGACGACCCGCTGTTCGAGCGCCAGGGCCACGTCATGACGCCGACGCCGCTGACCCGCTCCATCATCGACCAGGTGCGGCGCGCGCTGCGCGGCTTTGAAGTCACGCTGAGCGGCGCCGCGCACTTCGACCCCGCCAGCAGTGAGCGCAACTTCTCGCTGGCGGTGCGCGACGTGCTGGAAGCCAGCGTGCTGCCGGGCCTGATGGCCGGCATCTCGGCGGCGGCGCCGTCGGCCACGCTGAACACCCTGCAAGTGAGCCGGCGCGAACTGGAAAGCGAACTGGCGGCTGGCACGCTGGACGCCGCCATCGATGTGCTGCTGCCGCTGCCGAACGACGTGCGGCGCGCGCAGCTGGCCGGCGACCAGACCGTGGTACTGGTGCGGCGCGGCCACCCGCTGGTCAAGCGCCGCGCGCTGACGCTGGACACCTACCTGGAAATGGAACACATCCAGACCAGCTCGCGCCGGCGCGGGCCGGGACTGGAAGATGTCGAGCTGAGCCGGCAAGGCCTGCAACGCAAGATTCGCCTGCGCTGCCAACACTACTTCGCCGCCTGCCGCGTGGTCAGCCAGACCGACCTGGCGCTAACGATGCCCGACCGGCTGGCGCGCATCGTCAACCAGCAATTCACCAACCAGATCCTGCCGTTGCCGCTGACCATGCCGTCGCTGGACGTCTACCTGTACTGGCACGCCAACGTCGACAACGACCCCGCCAACACCTGGCTCCGCGCCCAAATCACCGCCGCCATGCAGGCCGCCGGATAAACGCCGCCGCCAGCGCCGCCAGCAAGGCAATCGCGCCGGACACGTAACCGATATTGCCTGCGCCCCAGGCGGCAATACTGCCGCCGCCAATCAGGGCGCCCAGCGCGATGCCGCCGTTGGCCGCCGACACATTGATGGTGCCGGCCAGCGCCTGCGCTTGCGTCGCCGCCTGCATCACGCGGATCTGGCATACCGGATACAGCGCCGTATTGGCGATGCCCCACACCGCCAGCGCCAGCACAAACCACGCGCCGCCGCCGCCGGCGCCGTCGGCCAACGCCATGCTCGCCACCATGCCGACGGCCAGCACCGCGCAGAATACCGCCGTCGTCGCCAACGGTCGCCGTCCGGCCCACAAGCCGCCGAGCCAGTTGCCCAGCAGGCCCACGGCGCCAAAGCCCATCAGCCACCAGCCGACCCGCCCCGGCGCCACACCGGCCGATTGCTCCAGCATCTCAGCCAGATAGGTATAACCGGTGAACATCGCCGTAAACACCAGCACCGACAAGCCCACGTTGGCCAGGAAGAAGGGGCTTTTCAATATCTGCAACTGATCCGCCATGCGCACCGGCTCGTGCGCGCGCGCCGTCGGCATACACGCCGCCAGCAGCACCGCAATCAACAACGACAACGCCGCCAGCAGCCCGAACGCGCCGCGCCAGCCGATCGCATCTGACGCCAGCGTGCCCAGCGGAATGCCGAACAGCATGGCGCCGGAAATGCGCAGATACACGCGCGATACCGCGCGCCCGCCCTGGCCCGGCGCGGCGATCTGCGCCGCCGTCTCGCTGGCCGTGCCCCAGAACACCGGCAACGCCAGCGCTGGCAACAGCCGCGCCACCGCCAGCACCCAGCCGTTCGGCGCCAGCGCCGCCAAGCCATTCGACGCCGCGAACAACAGCAGAATCGCAATGAACAAGCGCTTGCGCTCGACATTGGCCAGCCACGCCGTCAGAAACGGCCCACACACCATCACCACCACGGCGAACAGCGTCACCAGCTGCCCCGCCGTCGCCACCGCGATATGCAGATCGCGCGCCAGCGCCGGCAGCAAGCCGACAATCAAAAATTCGGTGGTCACAATCACAAACGCGGCGACCGCCAGCAAAACAGAAGTAAACATGGAGCTTGACCCGGTAAAAAACACCGGACATCATAGACAAGAAAAAATTTCCCATGTTGGATGCTTATTCCAGCAAACCATAGAAAAAAATTCCATGAGCGCCACAGAACGCCTGAAGGGCCTTGAAACCTTCGTCGCCGTTGCCGACGCCGGCAGCTTCACCGCCGCCGCCACCCGCCTGCACCTGACCAACTCCGCGGTCGGCAAAGCCATCGCCCGGCTGGAAGACCGGCTGCACAAACAGCTGTTCGACCGCAGCGCGCGCCAGCTGACACTGACCGATGCCGGCGCCACCTTCTACGCCTCGTGCGTGCGCATGCTCGATGAACTGGCGCTGGCCGAACGCGCGCTGTCGGATCAGGACATCCTGCCGGCGGCCGGTTGCGCATCGACCTGCCGGCCACCTTCGGCCGCATGAACGTGCTGGCGCCGCTGCTGGAATTTGCCGCCCGCTACCCGCACATCACGCCGCACATCACCTACACCGATCGCTTTGTCGACGTCATCGAAGACGGCATGGACCTGGTGGTGCGCATCGGCGGCGACGACGCCTGGCCGGCGGCGGTGGGCTACCGCCACCTTGGCAACGAACAACTGATCTTCTGCGCCGCCCCGGCCTTCATCGCCCGCCACGGCGCGCCGCAGCGCGCGGCCGACCTGCCGGCCTACGACGCCATCCTGTACGGCCGCGCCGACGGCAGCACGCAACCGTGGCGCATCCAGGAAGGCGCCGCCCCGCTGGCGCGCCAGCACATCAACGGCCGCATGGTGTTCGGCCAGGCCGAATCGCAAGTGGCCGCCGTGGTCGCAGGACTGGGACTGGCCCAACTGCCCACCTGGCTGGTGGACCAGCAAATCCGCGACGGCAGCCTGGTCAACATCCTGCCGCAGCTGACCACCCAGGGCCTGCCGCTGCACATCCTGTGGCAGCGCAGCCGCGAACACACGCCGAAAGTGCAGGCACTGCGCGCGCATTTCGAAGCGACGCTGTGCATCAATCCACAGGCCTGCATGGCCGTCGCCGCCGGTGGCGTCCCAGCCGTTTAGCTGGAAAAGGCCGGCTGGACGATCACGCTGTCGCGTTGCTTCATCCGTTCATACCAGGCCCGCAAGGCGCGGCACTCAGCGGGAATCTCCAGTTCGACAATGGCAGCGAACACCAGGCCGCCGATCACCGTGATATCGGCCATCGAGAATTCCGCACCCGCGATGAACGGTTGGCGCTGTAGCACGGTATCGAAGTAATGCATGCCCGGATCGCCTTGTCACGCTGACGGAATCCCCATTCCGGATTCTGGTACAGCTCCACCGACGGCCCCAGGCCTGGTGTGCCATGGTGAAAATACACACTGATCGCGTCCAGCAATTCGATTTCGGCGCGCTTGCTCATCATGTGAATCATCCCCTGCTGCAGCGGCGTCGTGCCGGTAAGGCTGGGCGCACCATCGAGCGTATCAAGATATTGCGTGATGGCGGTGCATTCGGCAATCAGCGTCCCATCGTCAAGTTCCAGCACGGGCAGCGTTCCCGAGTAATTCTTTTGCGCGATAAACTCGGGCGTCTTGTGCTCGCCCTTGTATAAATCGACCATCTTGAACCGGACTTGCGCTTGCAGCTTCTTCTCTGCAATGGCAATCCGCACGCGCGTCGGATAGGGGCCGACCGGAAAATCGTACACCGTCATCGAAGTCATGATTACTCCTGAATAAAAATTGATTAAAACGTCGTCCCGCATTACCTACCTAACGTTTGGTAGGTTAACGATAGTGCGTTATACTGCGCGGTGTCAACACTTTTTAGCGGCTGGAGTGACAGTGAAGATTGAAGCGGAAGCAAATTCGCGGGAAAAGATCCTGATGGAAGCAACCAGGATGGCGCAGGCGCATGGCTATAACGGCCTGAACATTCGTGACCTGGCCAGCGCCGTCGGCATCAAGGCCGCCAGCGTGTACCACCATTTCGCCAGCAAGGCCGATCTCGGGGCTGCAGTCGCCAGGCGCTACTGGGAAGACTCGGAAGCCGCGCTGCAGGCGATACGCGAAGAGGTGGGCGACCCGCTGGCATGGCTGCGCCGGTATCCGGACACTTTTCGCAAAGCCCTCGACCGCGACAATCGCATCTGCCTGTGCAGTTTCATGGCGGCGGAAACGGACGATCTTCCCGATCCGATCAAGCTCGAAGTACGCAAATTCGCCGAGGTGAACATCGCCTGGTTGACACAAGTGCTACTCGCCGCTGACAGCGTCCCGAGCGATCAATCCGACATCCGCGCCCAAGCCATTTTTGCCGCCGTCGCAGGCGCGCAGCTGATCGCCCGCAGCCGATGTGACATCGCAGTCTATGATCAACTGATCGCAGGCTATGTAGCGGCTGGCTTGATACCGTCCTAGCAGCGACCTTCAGCAGCCAGATTTATCGCCGGCGGCCAGCGCCCGCACGGCCTTGGCGATGTCGCTGCCGATGCGAGCCACCGCGCGGCGATGGCCGGCCACCAGCGCGTCATAGCCGGCGCCGACCGTCTCCCGCGCCACGCTGCGGCAAGTCAGCACCTGCGTGCTGCCCACCTGCCGCACGCTCCACACCGCGTCGATCAGCGCATACCGCCCCGGCGCCGATTCAAAGCGCTGCACATTGGTGCTGATGCGGTACACCGTCGCCTGCTCCGGCACCGGCGTGCGGAACGCATCGATGGTGCCCAACTCGCCCGACACCGCCAGCGACAGGGCCTGGCCAATCTCCGCCGCCGGCGGCGCCGACCAGCGCTCCTGCTCCAGCAAGTCCATCCGCCCCTCGCCGGTGGTCACCAGCAGCTGGTTGCGCGTCAGCTGCTTCGGCACCGTCACCGCCGGCATCTCGATGTAATACGCCGCGCGCGCCGCCGGCGCCTGCGCCATGCCCAGCCCATTGCTCAAACTGTAGAAGTGCTCCGGCGGCGAACTCGCGCAGCCGCCCAGCACCAGCACCGCAACCATCACCGGGCCAAATACACGCATCATTTCTGATCTCCTTTTTTATCGACCTTACCGCGTATCAGCGCCTCCGGATGCCGTTCCAGATAATCGGCCAGCGCATCGAGCGACTGCATCGTCTGCGTCACCTGCTGCAACGCCTCCCGCAAGTCCGACTGCGCCGGCGAATCCTTCTGCAGCAGCTCGTCGGCCTGGTGGAAGGTCTTGCGCGCCGCCGCCAGCGTGTCCTTCAACTCCGGCACCACCTGCGCATCCAGACGCTTCATCAGCACATCGGCACTCTTCAGCGTATCGCGCAGGTTCTTGCCGATCTCCTCGAACGGCACCTTATCCAGCTTGCGCGCGATGCTGGAAACCTGCGTCTGCAACTCATCCAGGCTGTTAGGCACGGTCGGCAGCTCCACCACCTCCTGGGTGGTGTCGATCTTGGCCGGCGCCGCGTTGGGGAAGAAGTCCAGCGCCACATACAACTGGCCGGTCAGCAGATTCCCGGTGCGCAGCTGGCCGCGCAGGCCGCGCGCCACCATCCGCTCCAGCACCTGCGTGCCGGCCGAACGGTCCTCGTTGGTGCCGACCGTCTGGGCGAAGCTGCGGCCCAGCCGCGCCGGATACATATCCACCGTCACCGGCATGCGGAAGCTCTTCTTCACCGGGTCGAACTCCACGCCCACCGAACGCACCTCGCCCAGCACAATGCCGCGGAAGTCCACCGAAGCGCCGGCCGACAAGCCGCGCAGCGACTGGTCGAAGTACAGCACCGTGGTCACCGCCACGCCATCCGGCTCGCGCAGCGCGCTGGCCTGGTCGGCCGCCAGCAGAAACTCGCTGCCGCCCGGCGCCGCGGCCGACGGCTTCTGGCCGTTGACCGACTCGAACGCAATGCCGCCCACCAGCAGCGCCGCCAGCGACTGCGTGTTGACCTTGAAGCCCGAAGAATCGAGCCGCACATCGACCCCGCTGGCATGCCACCAGCGCGAGTTCTTGCCCACATATTGATCGTACGGCGCGGCGATAAACACGGACATCTTGACGCCGCGTCCCTTCTCATCGAGATCGAAGCCGGTCACCTGCCCGACCTGGATGCGGCGATAGAAAATCGGCGAACCGACATCGATGGAACCGAGCGACTCGCCGTGCAGCACGAACGACGTCCCCTTCTCGTCGCGCGTTACCTGCGGCGGCTTCTCGAGCCCCGTGAACTCGTGCGTGGTTTCTTCCGACTTGCCGGCATCGACGCCGATATAGGAACCGGACAACAGCGTATTCAAACCCGTCACGCCGCTGGCGCCAATGCGCGGCTTGACCACCCAGAAGCGCGTATCGGACGCAGTAAAGCGTTTGGCCTCCTTGGTCATGTCGATCGTCACCAGCACCTTGGACAGATCGCCGTCCAGCTTAATCGTCTTGACCAAACCGATATCGACGTCCTTGTATTTGACCTTGGTCTTGCCCGGCTCCAGCCCGTCGGCGCTGCGGAAGCTGACCGTCACTGTCGGCCCCTGATCGATCACCATGCGCACCACCAGCATCACACCGATGATCGCCGCCAGCAGGGGAATCAGCCAGACCAGCGACGGCATGCGGCTAGGCTTCTCCACTTCAGGCTCGGGCAACGGCGGCTGGCCGTTCTCGTTATCAGACATGCTTCTCTCCGTGTGTATCGATAGGATCCCAGATCAGGCGGGGATCGAACTGCATGGACGCGATCATGGTCAGCACCACCACCGCGCAAAACGCCAGCGCACCGGGACCGGCCGTGATCACCGCCAGCGACTGGAAGCGCACCAGCGCCACCGTCAGCGTAATGACGAAAATATCCAGCATCGACCAGCGCCCCACAAACTCGACGACGCGATACAACGCCGTGCGCTGCAACGGCTGCCAGCGCGAGCGCCGCTGCGTGGTCCACGCCAGCAGCGCCAGCGCGGCCAGCTTCAGCACCGGCACCACAATACTGGCGATAAAAATAATCACCGCCAGCGCCGGCGAACCGCTGGTCCAGAAGTAGACCACGCCGCTGATGATGGTGTCGTCCTCCTTGCCGAACAGCGAATGGGTATACATCACCGGCAGCAGATTGGCCGGAATGTACAGAATCGCCGCGGCCAGCAAAAACGCCCAGGTGCGGCCGACGCTATCCGGATGGCGCCGATGCAGGCGCGCGCCGCAACGCGCACAATACTGGTGCCGCACCGTGTACTTCAGCGACTCCACCAGACCGCAGGCATGGCAGGCCAGCAGCGGCGCGCCCTTGGTCAGCGCCGCGTAGTGAAACGTCTTCTGCGCCACCCGGCGCGGGCCGGGCAAATGCTCGCCGATATTCCACAAAATCTTGGGATCGAACGACACCACGATCGCCAGCATCAGCGTCAGCGCGCCGAAAGCGAACACGCCCGGCTGCACAATTACCTCGGCCAGACTGGTCATCTTGACGATGGTGATCAGGATGCCGATCATCAGCACCTCGGTCATGCCCCAGCGTCGCGCCAGGCCCACCGCGCGCAGCAGATGATCGAAACCGGGCGGCCGCCGGCCCTTGCGCAAGGACAGCGTCACATACAGCAAAGAGCCCAGTTCCACCGCCGGCAGCACCATCGTAAACAGAAACACCACTGCCGCCACCAGTTCCATATGCTCGGTCCACAACACGCGGATCGCGCCCAGCAGCGTGGCGCTGGTGCTGTAACCGCCGACGTCGAGTTGAACGATCGGGAAGAACTGCGCAATCAGAAAAGTGAACACCGCGCCCATGGTGATGGCCGCCATGCGGCTGGCGTCCGAATAGATGCCGCGATACAGGACCGACCGGCAACGCACGCAGCGCGCCTTCTCGCGCGGGCGTACCGGGCGGCGCATGTGCAGCACGCCGCAATCGTGACAACTGATTAAATCGTATCGGTGCACAGGATAGCTGCTCAGTCAATAATGCTCATATCATACGGCAAAGCCCGATCAGCTATGATAGCCTGCCACGCCGATAAAAATAACGGATACCCCATGCCCCGCCGTTGGTCCGCACTCCTGACCACCACGCTCGCCGCCAGCGCCGCCGCGCAGGGGCCGGACACGCTCATCTTCGGCACCACGCATGAAAGCGAGACGGTCGTCTTCGCATACGCGAGCGATTACCTGCAACGGCTGTGCGCAGAAGTCCACCAGCGCTGCGCGCTGCAAAGCCTGCCCGGTCGGCGCAGCGAAGCCATGCTGGGCGACGGCAGCCTCGCCGGAGAAATGGGTCGGGTCAAGGAATATGGCCACAAGCATCCACAATACCTGCGGATCGACGAGCCGTTTGTGCAGACACACACATATGTCTTCACGCCAAGAGGCCAGCCGGTCATCGACAGCTGGGAACAGCTAGCCGCCAGCGCACGCAGCGTCAGCTACAAGCGCGGCATCTACATCTACCAGACCAGGTTGGAAGCGCTGCAACCGCGCCTGCGGCCGCACGACGTGCAAAACGTGCCGGCCTGCCTGGAAATGGTGATCAAGGGCCGCGACCAGGCCTGCGTCTACGATGACGGCAGCCTGAGTGCCGCCTCGCGCGCCATGCTGTCGCAGGGCGGCACCGGCAAACCGCTGGAAGAACTGAGACTATACATCTACATCGGCGCCGACCAGCGCGCGCTGGTTGCCGGCATCAACGCCGCCGCCCGCCGCCTGAAAGCGCAAGGCGTGAAAGAAGAACTACACCGCAAATATTTCGTCAGGTAGCGGCCAGGAAGTCGAACAGCGTGGCGGCGACCACCTTGGTGGCCTTGCGCAGGTCTTCCAGATTGAGGCGCTCGTCCGCCTTCTTGGCGTTGGATTCGGGGACGGAGCGCGGACCGGCGCCGTATAGCACGGCGGGGATGCCGTGCTCACCGTACAGGCGTGCGTCGGCGTACAGCGGCGTGCCTTGCGCCGGGATTTTCTCGCCGATGAAGGTCTCGGCATTCTGCTGGATGCTGGCCACCAGCTTCTCCGTGCCCGACAGCTCGCGCAGCGCATGCGACAGCAGCAGGCGCTTGATCTCCAGCGTGATGCCGGGCACGCCCTGCACCGCTTCCTCGATCAGCGCGCGCACCTGCGCTTCCACCGCCACCGGATCTTCTTCCGGGATCATGCGGCGGTCCATCTTCAGCACCACTTTGCCCGGCACCACGTTGGTGTTGGTGCCGCCGTCGATGCGGCCCACCAGCATGGTCGGCGAGTCGATGCCGGCGATCTTGGACTTGATCTTCTTCAGCTCCGGCAGCTGGTCGTAGATCGCGTTCAGCACGCGCGTGGCCGCCTGCAAGGCATCGTGCCCGGTCTCCGGCATCGCACCGTGGCCCGACTTGCCGTGCACCGTCACCTCCAGTTGCAGACAGGCGTTGTGCGCGGTGACGATGTTGTAGCTAAAGCCCGCCGCGATCACATAATCCGGCTTGGTCAGTTTCTGCTCCAGCAGCCAGCCTGGCCCCAGCAGGCCGCCGAATTCTTCGTCGTAGGTGAAGTGCAGTTCCAGCCCACCCTTGAGCGGCACGCCCAGCGCTTCCAGCGCGCGCACCGCAAAGATGTAGGTCGCGAAGTCGCACTTGGACACCGCCGCCGCGCGGCCGTAGATAAAGCCATCTTCCACCACGCCGCCATACGGCGGATAGGTCCAGTTATCGCCCGGCGGCACCACGTCGCCATGCGCATTCAGCGCCACGGTCGGTCCGCCCGCCGCGTATGGGCGGCGCACGATCAAATTGGTGATGCTCTGCATGCCGTAATCGTGGACCGCCTGTTCCGGCACCACGTGCTTCTCGGCCGTCCAGCCATAGGCCTTGACCAGATCCGCCACCATCTCCGCGTGCGGCGCATTGTTACCGGGCGGCGTATCGGTCGGCACGCGCAGCAGTTGTTGCAGCACGCCGACTTCCTCGTCAAAGTGGGCGTCGATCCATTCGGCCAGCTTTTGCTTGTTCATTGCTTGTTCCTTCATTTTGCACCGGACTCGTACCAGGCCGCGATCTGCGTCCGTTCCGCGTCCGTCATATTGGTCAGGTTAGCCAGCGGCATCGCCTTGGTCTGCACGACCTGTTTGTAGATTTTTTCCGCGTTCTGATGAATCTCGGCGGCGTTATCAAACGCCACGCCCAGCGGTGCGGCCGCAAAGCCGGCCTGCGTTGGATGCGCTGAATGGCACGCCACGCAGCGCTGCGCCACCACCGCCTGCACCGTGGCGAAAGCCGCCGCCGGATCAGCCGCCGGCGCCACCGCCACCGGCTTGGACGGCGCAATCGCCACCGCCACGCCAGCCAGCAACAGCGCGCCAATCGCCGGATAACGCCACTCCACGCGTCCTTTGTGACGCAGGTTGAAGAAGTGGCGAATGAACACGCCGGCCGCCATAATAAAGGCAAGCACCAGCCACGCGCGGTCGTTCCGGTAGGTCATCGCGTAATGGTTGCTGATCATGATGAACAGCACCGGCAGCGTGAAGTAGTTATTGTGCACGCTGCGCTGTTTGGCCTTCTGCCCATGGATCGGGTCCGGCGTGCGGCCGGCCGACATCGCGTCAACCATCTTGCGCTGGCCCGGAATGATCAGCATCAGCACATTGCCGACCATGATGGTGCCGATCAGCGCACCAATGTGAATATACGCCGCGCGTCCACTCAGCACATGCGTCAGTCCATACGCCGTCGCCACGATCAGCACAAAGATCACCACGCCGAACCACAAATCACGCTTGCCCAGCGGGGAGCGACACAGCAGGTCATACACCGTCCACCCGACCACCAGGGTGCCGATGCCGATGCCGACCGCCTGCCAGCTGCTGATGTCAGCAACCGACCTATCGATCATCATCGCCTGGGCGTTGAAGTAGTAGGCAATGGTCAGCAGCGCAATGCCGGACAGCCAGGTGGAATACGCCTCCCACTTAAACCAGTGCAGTTCCTTCGGCAGTTCGGCCGGCGCCACCAGGTACTTTTGCGGATTGTAGAAGCCACCGCCATGCACCGCCCACAACTCGCCCGACACGCCCTTCTTCGCCAGATCCGATCCCGGCGCCGGCGGCCGGATCGAATTGTCCAGCCACACAAAGTAGAACGAGGCGCCTATCCAGGCGATGCCGGTGACGATGTGCAGCCAGCGCACCAGCAGGTTCGCCCACTCAAGGCCATACGGGATCAGATATTCCATGTAATTTTCAAGGTCAAAATGTGGCTAATTTACAGAAGATAAACGGATTTGATTCCGGCTACATGAACATTAGAGTATATTGGACATATCCATTCCCGTATAAACGAAACAAACTCATGTCCGCTTTGCCGCAACACCTGGACCTTCACCTGATCCGCATCCTCTACCTGCTACTGGTCGAGAAAA
Source organism: Duganella dendranthematis (assembly GCF_012849375.1). Classification (NCBI taxonomy): domain Bacteria; kingdom Pseudomonadati; phylum Pseudomonadota; class Betaproteobacteria; order Burkholderiales; family Oxalobacteraceae; genus Duganella; species Duganella dendranthematis. The sequence goes on along the minus strand of NZ_CP051684.1, from coordinate 3,691,491 downwards.
ACGTCTCCCGCGTCGCCCTCAAACTGAATCAGCCGCAGCCCTCCATCTCCGCGTCCTTGCGCAAACTGCGCGAGCTGACCGGCGATCCCCTTTTGGTGCGCGGCGCGCGCGGCATGGTGCCGACCCAGCATGGTGAAAGCCTGCTTGCACCAGCAAAGCGCATTCTCGACGAAACCGAGAACCTGTTCCTCAAGAAGGCACCTTTCGTGCCACAGGACGAAGCGCGCACCTTCCACGTCGCCGCGCCGGATTATCTGGACAGCCTGTTCCTGCCCAATCTGGTGGCACTGCTGCGGCGCGGATCGCCCAATAGCCGCATCAAGATCCACAGTCTGGGCGCCGGTTCCGACTATGTGCGCCTGCTGTCGGACGGCGATATGGACCTGGTCATCGCCAACTGGGACGAACCGCCCGAGCACCTGCACATGTCCAAGCTGTTCGAAGACCCGATCATCTGCGTGATGCGTGCCGACTGCCCGTATGCACTGCGCACGCCGGCCGACAAGATGTCGATGGACGACTACCTCACGCTGCCGCATGTGGCGCCGACCCAGATCCTGCCCGGCTACGTTGGCGTCATCGACGACTACCTGGAGCGTCAGGGCCTGCAACGCAACGTGGTGGTGGAATCGGCCTACTTCGGCCTGATTCCCAACATGCTGGCGCAGACCGATTTGGTGCTGACCACCGGCAGCCAGTTCGTGCGCCACTACGAAAAGCAGATGCCGCTGAAGACCTACAGCGTGCCGGTGCAGTTCCCGCCGATGCGTTTCTACCAGCTGTGGCACGAGCGCGTGCACCAGGCGCCGGAACACAAATGGCTGCGCGAGCAGGTAGGTGCGGCCGCCAAGGCGCTGACGCAGAAGTAAGCGCAGTCATATAAACCGTACCGCATACCGCATATATCGCAGCGCTGCTGGCGCGTTATGATGGAGCCATGATGACCACACTCCCAGATCTGAACAGCTGCGACAGCGCCACCTTCGTCGAACGCCTGCGCGGCATCTACGAGCACTCGCCATGGATACCGGAACGCGCCGCCGCGCGCCGTCCGTTCGCCAACGTCACCGCCTTGAAGCTGGCCTTGCAGGATGTGGTCAGCGCCGCCACGCTGGACGAGCAACTGGGCCTGATCCGCGCCCACCCGGAACTGGCCGGCAAAGCCGCCGTCGCCGGCCAGCTGACGGCGGAATCGACCAGCGAACAGGCCAAATCCGGCCTGCACCTGTGCAGCGCCGAGGAATTCGCCACGCTGCACCAGCTGAACGCCGACTACAACGCCAAATTCGGCTTCCCCTTCATCCTGGCCGTCAAGGGCCCGACCGGACAAGGGCTCACGCGCCAGAGCGTCATCGCCACCTTCGCGCGCCGCCTGAAAAACCAGCGCGCCGACGAAATCGCCGAATGCCTTCGCCAGATCAAACGCATCGCCGAGATTCGCCTCAACGACCTGCTGGCCGTGCAACTGGACTTCGGCCCCGCCATCATGCAGTGGAGCGAAGACCTGGCCGCATGGAGCGATGATGAAAATGCGCTGACCTGCGCCTACATGACGCCCGCCCACCGCCAGACCGCCGCCCAGTTGCTGGAATGGATGCGCGAAGCGGGAATGGATGCGCACATCGACGCCGTTGGCAATGTCGCCGGCGTCTACCGCTCAGATTCGCCCAACGCCAAAACACTGATCACCGGCTCGCACTACGACACCGTGCGCAACGGCGGCAAGTACGACGGCCGCCTCGGCATCCTGCTGCCAATCGCCATCGTCCGGCACCTGCACCAGCGCGGCGAAAAGCTACCCTTCCATCTGGAGGTGATCGGCTTTGCGGAAGAAGAAGGCGTACGTTTCAAGAGCACCTTCCTCGGCAGCACCGCGATCACTGGCCGCTTCGACCTGTCGCTGCTCGACCAGACGGACGCCGACGGCGTCAGCATGCGCGACGCCCTGCTGGCCGCCGGCCACGACGTGGCGCGTATCCCCGACATCGCCCGCAATCCGTCCGACTTGCTCGGCTTTGTGGAAGTCCATATCGAACAAGGGCCAGTGCTGTTGGAGCGCGACCTGCCACTTGGCGTCGTCACCGCCATCGCCGGCAGCTCACGCTACCTGCTCGAGCTCACCGGCCTGGCCAGCCACGCCGGCACCACGCCGATGAACATGCGCAAGGACGCCGCCGCCGCCGCCGCCGAAATCGTGCTGCTGGTCGAACAGCGCTGCGCGCAAGCGCCGTCGCTGGTCGGCACGGTCGGCCAGCTGCAAGTGCCGAATGGCTCGGTCAACGTCATCCCCGGCGCCTGCAAACTATCGCTCGACATCCGCGCCGCCGACGATGCCGTGCGCCTGGCCGCCGTCAAGGACGTCATGGACGGCATCGCCGCTATCTGCGCGCGCCGCCAGATCGAATTCACGCTGCAACCGCTGCTGAACGCCAGCGCCGCGCCGTGCGCGCCACGCTTGATGCAGCAATTCGGCGACGCCATCGAACGCGCCGGCCTGCCGCGCTTCGACCTGCTGTCCGGCGCCGGCCACGATGCGATGGCGATGGCCGCCATCACCGACGTCGCCATGCTGTTCACGCGCTGCGGCAACGGCGGCATCAGCCACAATCCGCTGGAGACAATGACTGCCGACGATGCCGACATCGCCGCCCGCGTACTGCTCGATTTCCTGCGCAGCTATCGCGACTAAGCTGCCGCCTGATCGCGCACATACTGGCGCGGCGAGCAGCCCATCACGCGCTTGAAGGCCGTGCTAAAGGCGCTGTCGGACTCATAGCCCAGCGCCTGCGCAATCACCGACACCGGCTGGCTGGAATGTACAAGCCGGTCGCCGGCCAGCAGCATGCGCCATCGCGTCAGGTATTCCATCGGCGACGCGCCAACGGTCTGCTTGAACTTCAGCGCCAGCGTGGAGCGCGACATGCCGACATGCTGCGCCAGCGTCTCCAGCGTCCAGCGCTGCGCCGGGTCGCTGTGCAGCGCGCCGATGGCGCCGCCGATTTGCGGATCGGCCAGCGCATACAGCCAGCCGACGCCATTGCTCTCCTCTTCCGCCAGCACCAGCCGCAAAGCCTGCACCAGCATCATGTGCGCCATGTGCTGTGCAATCAGCACGCAACCCGGCCGGCGTTCCTTCAACTCCTGCACCAGCTTCTCCAGCGACCAACGCAGCGATTCGCGGTCCGACTCCTTGTGCACGTGCGAGATCGGCGGCAGCGCCTCCAGCAGGATGCTGGTATGGCGGCCGTTGAACACGAAGTGGCCGCCAACCAGCATGCAATCGCCGCCGCCATTGATGACGCCCACACCGGCCTCGCGCCGCCGGCGCAGCAGCTCCAGCGCATCCTGCGGCGGCAGCGACAGATCGCTGGCCAGACGGAACGGCAGGCCGCGCGGCAGCAGAAAGCATTCGCCGGCCTTCAGCAGCACCGGTTCGGCCACGCCCTGCACCGCCAGCCAGCATTGGCCAGAGACCACGGCGTAGCACTTGATGCCCTCATGTTTCTGGAATTGCAGCGACCAGTCACCGCCGGCGTCGAAGCCGCCGGCCATGTAGCTGCGCGGTTTGAGCAGAGAGAGTACGTCTGATAAGGGATCCATGATTCGGACGATCGCAAAGAAAATACGGATTCTATAGCATGGATCGTCCGCCGCGCATCTTCTATCATGCATGCCATCGACACAAGGGAGATGCACATGAAAGTATTCGTCACAGGCGCCACGGGCTGGGTAGGCTCGGCCGTCATTCAGGAACTGCTGGGCGCGGGCCATGAGGTATTGGGACTGGCGCGCAGCGACGACGGTGCCGAGAAGTTGCGCCAGCGCGGCATCGCCGTGCATCGCGGCGAACTATCGGACCTCGACGCACTGGCTGCCGGCGCACGGGCTTGCGATGGCGTGATCCACACCGCCTTCATCCACGACTTCAAGGACTTCAACGCCGCCGGCGAGACTGACCGCCGCGCCATTGAAGCCATGGGTGAAGCGATGGCCGGCAGTGGCAAGCCGCTGATTACCACCTCCGGCAGCGCGCTGCTGCCACATGGCCGCGTAGGCACCGAAAACGACGCACCTGATCCAGCAGGCCCGGCGCAGCACCGTACCGCTTCCGAGCAGCTCACGCTGGCGTTGGCCGCGCGCGGGGTGCGCTCATCGCTGGTACGCCTGCCGCCGTCGGTACACGGCGATGGCGATTACGGCTTCGCGCCAAGACTGGTGGACATCGCCCGCGCCAAAGGCGTATCGGCGTACATCGGCGAAGGCAGCAACCGCTGGCCAGCCGTGCATCGCTTTGATGCGGCGCGGCTTTATCGGCTAGTGCTGGAACATGGCGTGGCTGGCGCGCGCTATCACGCCATCGGCGAACAAGGTGTCGCCACGCGGGAGATTGCGGAGGTGATCGGCAAGGGGCTTGGGGTGCCGGCCGTGAGTCTGGCGGCGGAAGAAGCGCCGGAGCACTTCGGCTTCCTGGCGCGCTTCTTCGGCGCGGACTGCCCGGCGTCCAGCCCGCAAACGCGGGAGCAACTGGGCTGGCAGCCTGCCGGTCCGGGACTTATCGAGGATCTGGCGCAGCACTACTTCCGAGGCTGACCAGCGCCGCCGCCACCCGCTCGATGACCGGCGACCAGCCGCCACCGCGCGGCTGGCGGAACAGGCGCATGGACGGATACCACGGCGTATCGTCGCGGTCCGCCATCCAGCGCCAATCGCAGCGATAGTCGGGCAGCAGCAGCCAGCAAGGCTTGCCCAACGCGCCGGCCAGATGCGCCACCGCCGTGTCCACGCTGATCACCAGATCGAGATTGGCGATCAACGCCGCCGTCTCCGCGAAGTCCTGCAAGCGCGACGCAAGCGGATGCACATACATGCCCACCGGCGGCGTCAATGCTTCGGCTTCGCCTGGGCCCTTTTGCAGGCTGATAAAATTCGCCGCACCAGATGCTGCACCCAGCGGAGCAAGCGCCATCAATGATGGCAGCGAGCGGTCCGCGTCGTTCTCAAAGTTGGCGTTGCCGCGCCATGCCAGGCCTACGCGCAGTCCCTGCTGCGGCAGCGCGTCGCGCCATTGCGCTACCAGTTCCGGCTCCGCGTGCAGATACGGCACGTCGGACGGAATGCTGGCTATCTCGGTGCCAAACAATCCCGGCAAGCGCATCGGCCGCGTCCAATAATCCCAACCACCGGACAGCGCCTCGCCCAGCGCATGCACGCTATCCACGCCCGCCAGCGTGGCGAATAACCGCTGCAAGCCCGGATGACACACCACGTCCACCCGCCTGGCGCCGCGCGCCTTGAGCATCAGTGCGTAACGGCAGAAATGAATCATATCGCCATGCCCCGCCTCCAGCCCAATCACAATCGACTTGCCCTCCAACGGCTCGCTATTCCAGAACGGACAATCAAACGACAACGGGAAATGATCGAACTGCCAGCGCGCTTCCAGCATGCGCCAGCCTTCTTCAAAGCGCGCCTGACGCAGCAGCAGATAACTGAGATTAAACTGCGCCCGCGCATGCTCAGGGTCGAGCGCCAGCGCCTGCCGATAGCAAGCCTCCCCTTCCGGCTCCCGATGTGCACACACCAGCACCGCGCCAAGCTGGCTCCACGCGGTAGGGGAATCCGGCGCCAACTGCACCGCCGTGCGCAATGCCGCTTCCGACTCCGCCAGCCGCTTCTCCTTGAACAGCAGCGCCCCCAGATTCTGATGCAGCTGCGCGTGATCCGGGATCAGCCCAATCGCCTGACGATAATGGAACTCCGCCTCCGCCACCGCACCCTGCTGCTCCTTCAGATACCCCAGATTGGCGCGCGCCGCGACATGCCACGGTTGCAGCGCCAGCGCTTGCAGATAACAAGCCTCAGCGCCGGCGTCGTCGCCGGCGGCCATCATGTGATTGGCATCGAGATAGGCTTGCTGAGGGTCGGTGTGCATGCGACGCAGTATGCCCTCAGCCCGGCCACCGGTCAAACGATGCGGGCGCGCTCCAGCATCGCATGCAACAGCACATTGCAACCGGCTTCCAGATGCTCGGCCTTGGCATCCTCGATCTCATTGTGGCTGATGCCGTCCTTGCAAGGCACGAAGATCATGCCCGCCGGCGCCAGACGCGCGGCGTAGATAGCGTCATGGCCGGCGCCCGACACCACGTCCATGGTCGAATAGCCCAGCTTCGCCGTGGCGTTGCGTACAGCATCCACGCACTCCGGATGGAACGGGCATGGCGGATAATAAGACACGCGCTCGATCTCGATCTTCAGTCCCGACTCGCTGCGCACATTGTCGATAAACGCCAGCATCTCCTCGTGCATGGTGTTCAACAGCTCATCGTTCACATTGCGCAGGTCGATGCTGAATTTGACCTCGCCGGGTATTACGTTGCGGCTGTTCGGGAACACCTGCACCATGCCCACCGTGCCGCGGCCATATGGCGGATAGCGGTTGGCGATGGCGACGACTTCCTGCATGATCCTGGTGGACACTTGCAGCGCATCCTTGCGCAGTCCCATCGGCGTTGGGCCGGCATGGGCTTCCATGCCGGTGACCACGCAGTCGTACCACGACAATCCCATCACCGCCGGCACCACGCCGATCACCTTGTCGGCATCTTCCAGCACCGGCCCTTGTTCGATATGCGTTTCAAAGTAAGCGCCGATCGGATGATCGCCCGGCACCTGCGGGCCTTTGTAGCCGATGCGTTCCAGCTCGTCGCCGACGGTCTTGCCATCGACGTCTTTGGCCGCATACGCCGTCTCCAGCGAGAACGCGCCGCAGAACACGCCGGAACCCATCATCACCGGCACGAAGCGCGAGCCTTCTTCATTGGTCCAGAAAGCCACCTCAATTGGCGCCTCGGTCTTGATCTGCAAATCATTCAGCGTGCGCACCACTTCCAGTCCGGCCAATACGCCATAGTTGCCGTCAAATTTACCGCCGGTCGGCTGGGTGTCGATATGACTGCCGGTCATCACCGGCGGCAGCGCGTTGTTGGTGCCGTCGCGGCGCATGAAGACATTGCCGATCTGGTCGATCGTAATCGACAACCCCGCGTCCTTGGCCCAGCCGACCACCAGATCGCGGCCCTGCTTGTCCAGATCCGTCAACGCCAGGCGCTTGACGCCGCCCTTTTCCGTCGCGCCGATTTTCGCCAGTTCCATTAGCGATGCCCACAGGCGGTCACCATTAATCTTCATATGCTGCTCCTTAACCTTGGCGTGCCGACGTCGCCTTGAACGCCGGACGATTGATATAGCGGCCCGCTCCCTCCACCGCCATCAGCACGCCGCGATGGAACACGACGTTACCGGCAGACAGCGTGGTGCTGGGAATTCCTCGTACAGTGCGGCCTTCAAACACATTGAAGCCGCCCTTGGCGAATTGCGTCAATGCCGAAATGGTGCGCGTTCCCTCCGGGTCCCACACCACCACGTCCGCATCCGCGCCCGGCGCAATCACGCCCTTGCGTGGATAGATATTGAAAATCTGCGCCGTATTGGTCGACGTGATCTTGACGAACTCCGATGGCGTCAGCATGCCGCTGTTGACGCCCGCGTCCCACACCACCGACATGCGATCTTCCACGCCGCCGCAGCCATTCGGAATCTTGGTGAAATCATCCTTGCCCATCGCCTTCTGCTCGGCGCAGAAGGTGCAGTGGTCGGTCGCCGTAGTATGCAGGTTCCCGCCGCGCAGTCCTTGCCACAAGGCCGCCTGATGATGCTTGCTGCGGAACGGAGGACTCATCACGTGGCCCGCAGCGAATTCCTGGTCATCGCTCTGGTACACGCTGTCGTCGATCACCAGATGACCCGCCAGCGCCTCGCCATACACGCGCTGGCCATGCGCGCGGGCGCGGGTGATGGCTTCCAGCGACTCGGCGCACGACACATGCACGATGTAGACTGGTGTATTCATCACGTTGGCAATCGCGATCGCGCGGTTGGCAGCTTCCGCTTCCACCTCCGGTGGCCGCGACAGCGGATGCGAACTTGGCCCGGTCAGGCCGCGCTTGATCAAGTCCTGCTGCAGCTGATACACCAGCTCACCGTTCTCCGCATGCACGGTCGGCATCGCACCCAGCTCCAGGCAGCGGCGGAAGCTCTTTACCAGTGTTTCGTCGTCGGCCATGATGGCGTTCTTGTACGCCATGAAGTGCTTGAAGCTGTTGACGCCATGGTCGCGCACCAGGATCTCCATGTCGCGGTGTACCGTCTCATCCCACCACGTAATCGCGACGTGGAAGGTGTAGTCGCCGGCCGACTTCCTGGCCCACTCGCGCCACTGGTGGTAAGCCTCGATCAGGTTCTGCTTAGGCGCCGGAATCACGAAATCAATGATGCTGGTGGTGCCGCCGGCCAACCCTGCGGCGGTGCCGGTGTAGAAGTCATCCTGCGTCACCGTGCCCATGAACGGCAGGTTCATATGCGTGTGCGGGTCGATCCCACCCGGCATCACATACTGGCCGCCGGCGTCGATCACCTTGGCGCCGGATGGCACTTCCAGATTCTCGCCGACAGCGACGATCTTGTCGCCATCGCACAGCACATCGGCGCGGAAAGCGCGGTCGGCGTTGACGACTGTGCCGCCACGGATGATAGTTTTCATAAAGCGTCTCCTTACGGGTGGGCCGCTGTCCGCACTGCGGACACGGTCTTCCCTTTCATCAGAACCCCATACACCACGGCCGAAATGGCGATGCCAACGAACCATGCATAGGTATAAATCGTTTTAAACGTTTCCGACACACCGGGGAAAGACGCCGGGAACGCCGCGTTGAGAAAGCCAGGAATATTCGGCAACACACCAATCACAAACGCCACCAGCGCCGCCGTATTCCAGCCCTTGCCATACGAGTATTGACCATCTGCGCGATACAGGTCGCCGACATTCAGCTCCGTCTTGCGCACCAAGTAGTAATCGACGATCAGCACACCGGCGATAGGACCGAGCAGCGCCGAGTAGCCAATCAGCCAGGTGAACACATAGCCTTGCGTGGATTCGAGTATCTTCCACGGCATCATGAGAATGGCGATGGCGGCGGTGATGTAGCCGCCGGTTTTGTAGGTGATCTTGTTGGGCGCCAGCGCAGAGAAGTCATACGCCGGGCCAACCAGATTGGCGGCCAGGTTGACCGACACCGTATCGATCAGCAGGATCACCAGCGCCACCAGCACCGCTACGCCAGTCATGCGGCTGGACAGTTCGACCGGGTCCCAGATCGCCTTGCCGTATAAGACCACCGTGGCCGACGTCACGATCACCGCCATCGCCGCCAGCAGGCCCATAGGCACCGGCAGGCCGACGGTCTGGCCGATCACCTGGTCGCGCTGGGTTTTGGCGAAGCGCGTAAAGTCGGGAATATTCAGCGCCAGCGTGGCCCAGAAGCCCACCATCGCCGTCAGCGAAGGCCAGAACGTGGTCCAGAACTGGCCAGCCTTCTTGCCGCCTTCGACAAACTGCGATGGCGCCGACAGCAGGTCGCCAAAGCCGCCGGCCTTGCTGTGCACCCAGCCAAGCAGCACGAAGCAGATGGCGATTTTCAGCGGCGCGGTATAAGTCTCCAGCTTGCGGATCGACTCCATGCCGTGCACGATGTAGTAGAACTGGATGGCCCAGAAAGCCAGGAAGCAAAGCAGCTGCGCAGCATTGATGCCAAGACCAGCGATCTTGCCGCCGCCAACTTCCCCCCCCATCATCACGCCGATCAGCGTGTAGATCATCGAGCCGCCGAACCAGGTCTGGATGCCGTACCATCCGCAAGCGACGATGGCGCGCATCAGCGCCGGCAGCTTGGCGCCGGAAGTGCCGAACGACGCCCGCGCCAGTACCGCATACGGAATGCCGTACTTGGTGCCGGCGTGGCCGATCAGCAGCATCGGCAGCAGCACGATGGCATTGGCCAGGAACACCGTCAGCACCGCCTGGTATCCCGACATGCCGCCTTCGATCAAACTGGCGGACAAGGTGTAAGCCGGAATGCACATCACCATGCCAACCCACAGCGCCGAGAAGTGATACCAGCGCCAGGTACGCTGTGCCGCCGTGGTCGGCGCGAGGTCTTCGTTCCAGAGTTGCGTGCTGCCAGGGGATTCAATGCTCACGAGGCGTTCTCCAAAGGGTTGATGTCTCCGTACACCACTGCAAGTTTCGTACCTTGAGGCTTGCGTTCACCCCGCACTGCGCTCCGCCGGGGTCTGACCCCGCACGGGGTCAGACCCCTTTCTGCTTTGGGGTACGCATGCGCCGCCGTTACGCAGCTTCTACAACCTTTTCCGCGCGCGGATTGCGAGGGTCCTGCGTCCAATTCATGTATGGCTTGCCGGTATCCTGCGGCACCATCGTGATGCAACCCTGCACCGGACAGGTGATCTCGCACAGATTACACCCAACGCACTCCTGTTTGTTTACTTCATACGTGCGCACGCCAGTCACCGCATCGATCAGCTGATTGATCGACTGGTGCGACGTATCTTCGCACGCCACGTAACAGCGGCCGCATTTGATGCAATCGTCCTGGTTGATCTGCGCGATCACCTGATAATTCATGTTCAGGTATTTCCAGTCCGTGGTATTAGGCACCGCCTTGCCAACGAAATCAGCGATGCTCTTGTAGCCCTTCTGATCCATCCAGCGCGACAAGCCGTCCTTCATCTCTTCAACGATACGGAAGCCATGCAGCATCGCCGCCGTGCACACCTGCACGCAGCCCGACCCCAGCGCCATGAACTCCGCCGCATCGCGCCAGTTGCCAATGCCGCCGATGCCGGAAATCGGCAGGCCCGCCGTCTGCGGATCGCGCGCAATCTCGGCAACCATATTCAGCGCAATCGGCTTCACCGCAGAACCGCAGTAACCGCCGTGCGTGCTGGCGCCGCCGACAATCGGAAACGCCACCATCTGATCGAGGTCAAGATGCGTGATCGAGTTGATCGTGTTGATCAGCGAAACCGCATCGGCGCCACCGGCTTTGGCCGCGCGCGCCGGTGCCCGGACGTCGGTGATGTTCGGCGTCAGCTTGACGATCACCGGCAGCCTGGTATTTTGCTTGCACCAGCGCGTGACCATCTCCACGTACTCCGGCACCTGGCCCACCGCCGCTCCCATGCCGCGCTCCGGCATGCCGTGCGGGCAGCCGAAATTCAGTTCGATGCCATCGGCGCCGGTAGCTTCCACCAGCGGCAGGATGTCAGCCCACAGGCGTTCCTCACAAGGCAGCATCAGCGACACGATGATGACGCGGTCCGGCCAGTCCTTCTTCACCTGCGTAATCTCTTCCAGGTTCAGCGCCAGCGAACGGTCGGTAATCAGCTCGATGTTGTTAAAGCCGAGGACTTCGCGGTTCTTGCCGTAATGCGCCGAGTAGCGCGACGACACGTTGACGGCCGCCGGATCTTCACCGAGCGTTTTCCACACCACGCCGCCCCATCCCGCTTCAAATGCGCGCACCACGTTGTAAGCCTTGTCAGTTGGCGGCGCGGAGGCCAGCCAGAACGGATTGATGGATTTGATGCCGCAGAATTCTATGCTCAGGTCAGCCATTATGCAGCCTCTTTCAAACCGTTGATGTCTTGATGGATGGCGTGCGCCGCCAGCTTGCCGTGTTGGACCGCCTGCACCGTCAGATCCTGCCCCGGCGCCACGCAGTCACCGCCGGCGTATATACCCGGCAGGACGGTGCGGAACTGGTCGTCGACATAAATCTTGTCGCCATCGCGCTTCAGCGTTGTCGCCAGCGGATCGCTGATGCTGGCTTCATCCATGCTCTGTCCAATGGCCTTGAAGATGGCGTCAGCCGCAATCTCGAACGTTTCGCCGGTGCCGGCCAGGCGGCCATTCACCACCGCCGTTTTCTCGAAGCGCATGCCGCGCACGCGGCCGGCATCATCCAGCAGCACCTGCTGCGGCTGCGCCCAGGTACGCATGCGGACTTGATTCTCTTTCGCGATATGCTGTTCGTGCTCAGTGGCGCTCATCGCCTCGAAGCCGCGACGATAGACCAGCGTCACTTCATCGGCGCCGAGGCGTTGAATCTGCACCGCCATATCGATCGCCGTGTTACCGGCGCCGATGACGATGGCGCGCGATGGCACCGGCAGCTTGCTCAGGTCATCGGACTGCCGCAGCTCGGCGATGTAATCGACGGCAGCAAGCAGGCCAGGCGCATCCTCTCCGGTCAGGCCCATTTGCTTGCTGGCGCCGAGGCCCAGGCCGAGGAACACCGCATCGTAACTAGCATGCAGATCGCGCAGTTGCACATTGACGCCCAGCGCCTGCCCATGCTTGATGGTGATGCCGCCGATCTCCAACAGGAAATCGACTTCCTTCTGCGCGAAGTTATCGGTCAGCTTGTACTTGGCGATGCCGTATTCATTGAGCCCGCCGGATTTTTCGCGTGCCTCGTAGACCACCACATCATTGCCCAGCATCGCCAGCCGGTGCGCGCACGACAAGCCGGCAGGACCAGCACCCACCACGGCGATCTTTTTGCCGGTGGCGGCGAAGCGCTTGAACGGATGCTCTTCCAGCTGCATATTGTCGATGGCGTAGCGTTGCAGCAGGCCGATTTTCACCGGCTGCCCTTCCGCATCGTGATTGCGCACGCAGGCGTCTTCGCACAGGATTTCGGTCGGACAGACGCGCGAGCAGCTGCCGCCGAGGATGTTCTGTTTGAGGATGCCGACGGCGGCGCCGTTGATATTCTCATCGTGGATGTTACGGATAAAACTGGCGACATCGATCTCCGATGGGCAGATGCGCGTGCATGGAGCATCGTAGCAATACAGGCAGCGCGATGCTTCAATCGCAGCCTGCCGCGCAGTCAGCGCCGGAGCCAGGTCGGTGAAGTGTTTAGCCAATGATTCATTGGCTTCCTTCGATGTCGGCAGATAGCTAATCGATTCGATCATGGTGTCCTCGGTGGAGAATTATTTCATCTGTGGGAATGCAAATTCCGCGCCAGCGCTGGCGGTATTTGGCCAACGCTGCATCACCGCTTTGTGGCGCGTGTAGAAGCGCACGCCTTCCGGACCATAGGCATGATGATCGCCGAACAGACTGCGCTTCCAGCCGCCAAAACTATTGAACGCCATCGGCACCGGCAGCGGTACATTCACGCCCACCATGCCGACCTGAATCTGCCGCACGAATTCGCGTGCCACACCGCCGTCACGCGTGTAGATCGCCACGCCGTTACCATACTCATTGCGATTGATCAGCTCTACCGCCGTGCCGACATCCGGCGCGCGCAGCATGCACAGCACCGGGCCGAAAATCTCTTCCTTGTAAATCGTCATATCCGGCGTAACGTGATCGAACAAGGTGCCGCCGATGAAGAAGCCGTTCTCGCGCCCGACCACTTTGTGATCGCGTCCATCGACCACCAATTTGGCGCCTTGCTCGACGCCCTCCCCAATCAAGCGCTCTATACGCTGCTTAGCGGCGCTGCTGACTACCGGCCCCATTTCGGCATCCGACGCCATGCCGTCGCGCACTTTCAGTGCAGCGGTGCGCTTTGCCAGTGCATCGACAATCTTGTCGCCCGCATCGCCGACGGCGACCACCACGGAAATCGCCATACAGCGTTCGCCGGCCGAGCCGAAGGCGGCGCCCATCAGCGCATCCACCGTCATCTCCATATCCGCATCCGGCATTACCACCATATGGTTCTTTGCGCCACCCAAAGCCTGCACGCGCTTGCCCGCAGCGCAGCCGCGCGAGTAGATGTATTCCGCAATCGGCGTCGAGCCGACAAAGCTGATTGCCTGCACCACAGGATGATCGAGCAGCGCATCGACGGTGACCTTATCGCCCTGCACCACATTGAATACGCCATCCGGCAAACCGGCTTCCTTCAGCAAGCGCGCATGCAGCAGCGATGCCGATGGATCGCGCTCGGAAGGCTTGAGAATAAAGGTGTTCCCGCAAGCCAGCGCCACCGGGAACATCCACATCGGCACCATCACCGGGAAGTTAAAAGGTGTAATGCCCGCCACCACACCCAACGCCTGGCGCATCGACCACGCATCGATGCCGCGTGAAATCTGGTCGGTGAATTCACCCTTCAGCATCTGCGGAATGCCGACCGCAAACTCCACCATCTCGATACCACGCGCCACTTCGCCCTTTGCATCCTCAAAGGTCTTGCCATGCTCGCGCGTGATCATCGCCGCGAATTCGTCCACATGCTGCTGGCACAGTTGCAGGTACTTGAACAGCACCCGCGCGCGCGTCAGCGGTGGCGTGGCGGACCACGAAGGAAATGCCTGCTCGGCGGCGCGAACGGCGGCGTCAACTTCTTCCGCCGTGCCCAGCGCCACCCTGGCTACCGGTTCGCCCAATGCGGGATTGAACACGTCTGCGTGGCGGCCGCTTTGCGTATCGACGGTAACGCCGTTGATGAAATGGGTGATGGTATCCATGATGCTCTTTCAAGTGTGCGGCTTAACCTAGCAGGCTGTCCGCGTCTACGTAGTGATAACCAAGGCCGTGCGCCACCGCTTCATAAGTGACCTTGCCCTGGCAGACATTCAAACCATTCTTCAGATGCGGATTGGCTTTCAGCGCTTTCTGCCAACCCTTGTCGGCCAGCGCTACCGCATGGCCTATCGTTGCGTTGTTCAATGCGAAGGTCGAAGTGCGCGCCACTGCGCCGGGCATATTCGCCACGCAGTAGTGCACCACGCCGTCCACCACATACGTCGGCTGCTCGTGCGTGGTGGCGTGCGACGTTTCAAAACAGCCGCCCTGGTCGATCGCCACATCCACCACCACCGCGCCCTGCTTCATGCGCGCGATCATGGCCTTGGTGACCAGCTTGGGCGCCGCCGCTCCCGGCACCAGCACGCCGCCGATCACCAGGTCCGCATCCAGCACCGCTTCCTCAATCGAGTGCGCATTGGAATACATGGTGGCGACGCGGTTGCCGTACACGAGGTCCAGCTGGCGTAGGCGGTCCACGTTCTTATCGAGGATGGTCACGCGCGCGCCGATGCCCACCGCCATCTGCAAGGCATTGGTGCCGACCACGCCGGCGCCGATGATGGCGATATGGCCTGGCGCCACGCCCGGCACACCGCCTAGCAGCAACCCCATTCCGCCCTTGGATTTCTCCAGATGCGCGGCCCCGGCCTGGATCGACATGCGTCCCGCCACTTCGCTCATCGGCGCCAGCAGCGGCAAGCCGCCGTTAGGACCGGTGATGGTTTCGTACGCGATGCAGACAGCGCCCGACGCCACGAGAGCCTTGGTCTGCTCCGGGTCCGGCGCCAGGTGCAGATAGGTGTACAGAATCTGCCCTTCGCGCAGCATCGCGCATTCCTGCGGTTGCGGTTCCTTCACCTTGACGATCATCTCCGCGCGCGCAAAAATTTCTGCGGCGTCGGCGACGATGGTGGCGCCGGATGCTTCATACATCGCGTCCGTCAGGCCGATGGCCGCGCCGGCGTTTTGTTGTACCAATACTTGATGACCACGCAAAATGAGTTCCTTCACGCTGGCCGGGGTAAGGCCAACGCGGGACTCCTGGTTCTTAATCTCTTTTGGGACGCCAACCAGCATGGTGTTTCTCCTCAGTCCAGGTTTTTAAGTACTTCCCTCAGCTTTCCGAACAACTCATCGATGTGTTTTTTCTCCAGCACCAGCGGTGGCGACAAGGCGATGATGTCGCCCGTCACGCGAATCAAAATGCCGTCCTCGAACGCCTGCTTGAAGGCGGCGAATGCGCGCGCGCCAGGCTTGCCCGCAATCGGCGCCAGCTCAATGCCGGCGATCAGGCCGATGGTGCGGATGTCGATCACGTGCGGCAGGCCTTTCAACGAATGCACGGCGTCGGCCCAGTATTCGGCCATGCCGGCGGCGTGCTCCAGTATCTTCTGCTCCTTGAACACTTCCAGCGTCGCCAGCGAAGCGGCGCAAGCCACCGGGTGGCCCGAGTAGGTATAGCCGTGGAACAGTTCAATGCCGGCCGGCGCGTCCATGAAGGCGTCGTGGATATGCTTTTTGCTGAACACCGCGCCCATTGGAATGGTGCCGTTGGTCAGGCCTTTGGCGGTAGTCATCAGGTCCGGCTCGACATCGAAGTAGTCGGCGGCGAACGGCGTGGTCAAACGGCCGAAGCCCGTAATCACTTCATCGAAGATCAGCAGGATGCCGTGCTTGGTGCACAGCTCGCGCAAGCGCTTCAGATAGCCCTTCGGCGGAATCAGCACGCCGGTCGATCCGGCCACCGGTTCGACGATGACTGCAGCGATGGTCGAGGCGTCGTGCAGCGTGACGATGCGTTCCAGTTCGTCGGCCAGGTTGGCGCCGTGTTCCGGCTCGCCGCGCGTGTAGGCGTTCTTCTCAAGATTGTGGGTGTGCGGCAGGTGATCGACGCCCGGCAGCATCACGCCATACGGCTTGCGGTTGCCGGCGATGCCGCCCACCGAAATGCCGCCGAAGCCGACGCCATGGTAGCCGCGTTCGCGGCCGATGAAGCGCGTGCGGCTGGCTTCACCGCGCGCCTTGTGATACGCCAGCGCGATCTTCAGCGCCGTGTCTACCGCCTCGGAACCGGAGTTGGTGTAGAACACGTGGCCGAAGCGATGGTTGGTGTATTCCATCAGCGCTTCCGCCAGGTCGAAGGCGGCCGGGTGGCCCATCTGGAAGGTCGGCGCGAAATCCAGCTGGCCGACCATCTCGCGCACGGCGGCGACGATCTTCGGCTGCGCGTGGCCACATGGCACGCACCACAGGCCGGCGGCGCCGTCCAGGATGCTGCGGCCGTCCACGTCCTTGTAGTACATGCCTTCCGCCGACACCAGCAGGCGCGGATGCGCCTTGAAATCGCGGTTGTTCGTAAATGGCATCCAGAAGGATTCCATCGATACTGGTCGAGACTCGTTCATGCACCTCTCCTATGAAACAACTGCTTTCGGATTTTTTTGACAGACCGTAAAAAAATTTACCAGTTGGCAAAATGATGATGCAATAATAGACAGCGCAACAACTATGGCACAGATACACAATTCATCAAACTGTCCAACCGTACTGGCAACAAAAACACTACAGTTTCACTTTCGCTGCGTGGAGTCAAGGATGGAAGAGGCAAGTGCTGTCATCGATCAAACCGGCGGGCCGGCAAGCTGGCCCTGCGTCGCCATCGAACGCCGGCACAAAGACAGTCTGGTGGAGCAAATCGTGGCCGCCATCAGCAGCATGGTCGGCAGCCGGGAGTTGCGCGTGGGAACTAAGATGCCGTCGGTACGGCAGTTCGCCAAGTGTAATGGCGTCAGCACCTTTACAGTTGTCGAGTCCTACGACCGCCTGGTGACGCTTGGCCTGCTGTCGTCGCGGCGCGGTTCCGGCTATTTTGTCGCCCGCCAGGACCTGCCGGCCACGCTGCTGCAGGCTGCTCCCAGCGCCGCGCCGCTGGCCATCGACGCCCTCACGCCCGAACTGTATTCCGGCGTCTCGGAAGCGCTGCCGGTAGGCGCCGGCTGGCTGCCGCCCGAGTGGTATGGCGAAGACACCATCCTCGACGCCGTGCGCCAGGCCATGAAGATTCCGGCCAACCGCCTGCGCGGCTACGGTCACCCGCTCGGCTTCCCCACGCTGCGCCAACACATGGCCGCCACGCTGGGCGACGAACTGTTCCCGGTCGAAGCCGAGCAAATCCTGCTGACCCACGGCGCCACCCACGCCTTCGACCTGATCCTGCGCACGCTGACCAAGCCGGGCGACACGGTATTTGTCGAAGATCCCGGCTACAGCAATCTGCTGTCGTTAATTCGCCACCATGGCTGCATCGCGGTTGGCATTCCGCGCGGCGAAAACGGGCTGGATCTGGACCTGCTGGCGCAGCAGGCCGCGCTGACGCAACCCAAGCTCATGTTCGTCAACACCGTGCTGCAAAACCCGCTGGGCACCTCGCTGAGCGCGGCGCAGGCGCACCGGCTGCTGGCGTTGGCCGAGCAGTTTGACTTCTGGCTGGTGGAGGACGACATTTACCGCGAACTGGCGCCACGCGGCGAAGCCTCGCTGGCGGCGATGGACGGCTTGCGACGCGTGATCCGCGTCGGCAGCTTTTCCAAGACGCTGTCGCCGGTGCTGCGGGTCGGCTCGATCAGCGCTTCATCGTCGTTGATCCCCGAGCTGCTGCGGGTGAAGATGCTGACCGGCCTCACCACCTCCGAGATCAACGAACGCGCCGTCTACCATGCCATCACCGCCCGCCCCTACAGGCGCATGGTGGACAAGCTAGTGACGCAGTTGGACGCCGGCCGCGAACGCGCCATGGCCAGCCTGCGCGACGTCGGCATGACCTTGCTGGCGCGGCCGCGCGGCGGCATGTTCGTCAGCGCCGGCTGGCACGACGCGCCCTCGCCCGCGTGGAACGGCAAGGTGATCGCCGACCTGGCGCTCAAGCACGGCATCCTGCTGTCGCCGTGCGACTTCTTCATGCTGCGCGCGCCGGAGGCGATCTGGTTCCGCTTCAACGTGGCGTATGCCGACCATCCGCAACTGCTCAACTTCCTGAGACTGATATGCCGACAGTAAAAATCAACCGTCGCCTGCTCAACCGCGACAAGCTGGAAGCCGAGATCACCGCCGAAGCGGTGCGCGTGTTTGCCGAATGCGGCTACGAAGGCACCTCGATCGCCACGGTGGCGGAAAACGCCGGCCTGTCGAAGCAGAACCTGATGTACTACTTCCCCACCAAGCAGTCGCTCTACCAGCGCGTGCTGGACGAAGTGCTGGACGACTGGCTGGCGCGCATGGAAAGCCTGGCCGCCGCCGACCAGGAGCCGCGTGAAGTGCTGCGCACCTACGTCCAGGCCAAGCTGAAATTCTCGCGCGAGAATCCGTGGGCGTCGCGCGTCTACGCGATGGAGGTGATCAGCGGCGCGCCGCTGTACGGCGGCCAGATACAGAACCGCGTGGTGCCGCTGGTGCGCAAGGATATCGAGGTGTTTGAACGCTGGATCAGCGAGGGGAAAATGGCGCCGCTGAACGCGACCCATCTGCTGTTTGCGATCTGGGCGATGACGCAGTCCTATGCGGACTTCTCGGCCCAGATGGCGCTGGTGCTCAACCGCAAACAGCTGACCAAAAAAGATTTCGACGATGCCGAGAAGGTCATCGTCGATATGGTGCTGGCGGCGATTAGCGTGCCGCAGCCGCCTGCCGACGGCGACGGCCGATGAAGCCCATCATGCCCAGGCCAGCCAGCAGCATGGCGTAGGTCTCCGGTTCCGGCACCGTCGCCGCCAGGGTCACCTGGTGGATTTCGCCGGTCGAGATCACGTTCTTGGCATACACGCCGCCGTTGACGTTGGCGCTGAGATTGCTGAAGGTGCCATTCGCCACCAGGATCTGGCCGTCAAAGGTCTTGTCGGCGGTTACCGTGCTGGCGCCGGCGAAGTTCCACACCAGCTTGCCGCCGAGGTCGGCACGGTTCGTATTGACGTTCAGGGTCAGGTCCGCATCGTTGGTGTTGAACACCACGCCGGAGGCGCCATTCAGGTTGAACTTGAAGTCGGTAACGGTACTGTTGAAGATGTCGCTTTCGATGTTGGTCAGATCAAACACCGCTACGCCATTGACGTCGGCCTTGGCGTTGAACGTGACGGTGTGCTTGTCGCTGCTGAAATCGATGGTGCCGCCAGTGGACTGAAGCAGGCTCAGGTAGGCCGAGTAGCCCTGCACAATGTTAGCCATATCGTTGGTATTGCTGACGCCGGTGCTCTGGGCCGCATCCTTGTAGCCGGTTTGCAGCGCATTGGCGGTGCCCGACTGTTGCTGGTTGCGGTTGCCGCCGCTGACGGTGCCGCCGGCGTAGTAGTTGCCACTGCCGTTGTAGCTGGTATTGGTCGAATTGCCCTTGATGTAGGACGAGCCATTGTTGATGATTGAATTGCTGATGCTGCCGGCATACACGCCGCCGTTTTCAATCGTGGTGCCGCTGATGCTGCCGATCACGGTCACACCGGCAAACGCCGATGCCGGCATCTTGCCGGATTCCTGGCTCAGCACGGCGCCGTTGCCGATCAGGTTGTTACCGACGAAGGTACGACCCTGCACGTGCGAGGTGGTGGTGTAATCGTTCCAGGCGATAACGTTAAACTGCGTCACCGCATCCTTGGCGGTCAGCGCGGTAGTGGCGTGTGCGGAACCAGCCAGCAGGGTGGCTGCGGCGGCGGCGATCAGAGTCAGGCGGCGTGCGGTCATGTTCGTCCTTGGGAGAAAACAGCGTGGATTTACGATGAATTACTCAAACATAAATTTAATTGCATTAAGTGTATCATGAGATTCCCCAGAGAAAAATACATTTTTAGCATTTTATCGTCGATCCAGAGTAAAAACCCACCGGCATTTCCCATTAGGAAACTTTCAGCAATCAGATATCCACAGCATCATCTATGGCCTGCTGGCAAGGGAGTGGAAAGCCGCCATTCATCCTGCGCAATAACCGGCCATGCCCGGGAAACCGCAGTTGATCGGAATCCACTACGCGGCGTTGCAGGGCTTTGTTACAGTGCTCTCATCGCAACGCCTTTATGGAGACAACCAAATGAACAAAGCCACCGCTCTCATCGACGAAATTTTCCAGGCCCTGACCAATATGCTGCGCTACGCCGGACGCCTGATCGGCCGCATGTCGCCGCCGGCCCTGCTGGGGGCGGCGCTGGTGCTGGCCTTCCTGTTCTCGATCCTGCCGTTGGCGCTGGTGCTGTTCGTGGCCTTCATGCTGATCAAGGTGGCGGTCGGCGCCTGCGTCGTCGGCGGCCGCCGCGCCAAACGCGCCCAGGAGCACGTTGAATGAAAAAGCACCGGCTGGCCCAGGCCGGCTATAAAAATGCCAAGAGCCTGCTGGACATCGTCCGCGAAATCGGCGAAACCGCAGTCAGCGTCTGGTGGCATTTCTTTGACTGGCTGGCGCAGGTGGAGTGGCGCAAGCTGGTCATCATCTGGCTGCTGTTGCTGATCCTGTCGGCCTCGCTGTTCCACATGAACGACCAGACCTGGGGCTTCATCCTGGTGTCGTTCGGCCTGAAGGTGCTGGCCGGCGGCAAGCGCAAGGCCGAGCTGGAAGCGCGCAACGCCGAATCGCACGCCGACGAGGAAAGCATCGAACGGCGCGTGGTCGAGGCGCGCATGGCGGCCTTGCAGGCGCAGGTCGAGCCGCATTTTTTATTCAACACCCTGGCGCTGATCGGCCAGCTGATCGAAACCGATCCGCCGCAGGCGGCGCGCATCCACCAGAACCTGATCGACTACCTGCGCGCCACGCTGCCGCAGATGCGCGCCAAGGGTTCCGGCACGCTGGGCCGGCAGATCGAAATGTCGCGCGCCTACCTGGCCATCATGCAGGCTCGCATGCGCTCGCGGCTGGCCGTGTCGATCGACGTGCCGGACGAAATGCTGAGCGCCACCTTCCCGGTGATGATGTTGCAGATCCTGATAGAAAACGCCATCAAGCACGGACTGGAACCAAAGATCGCCGGCGGCCGCATCGATATCCGCGCCGCAGTCGACGGCCAGATGCTGCAGGTGGATGTGTGCGACGACGGCGTCGGCTTCAACGCCTTCGCCGGCGACGGCCTCGGCCTGGCCAATGTGCGCGAACGCCTGCGCATCCAGTACGGCAACCGCGCGCAGTTGGTGATCGAAGCGCCGCTGACCGGCGGCACGCGCGCCAGCATCCGTGTTCCCTACGCCCCCGATATTTTTGCCGCGAGTTCCAAATGAATGCACCCACCGCCCTGATCGCCGACGACGAAGAAGGCATGCGCCAGCAGCTGCGCAGCCGCTTGCAGGAAGCCTGGCCGGCGCTGAACATTGTCGCCGAAGCCGAGAACGGCATCGAAGCGGTAGCGCTGGCCGGCAAGCACCAGCCGGACATCGTCTTCCTCGACATCCGCATGCCGGGCCTGTCCGGCATTGAAGCGGCGCGCATGCTGTTCAACCGCTGCCACCTGGTGTTTGTCACCGCCTACGACCAGTACGCAATTGAAGCGTTTGAACAGGGCGCGCTGGATTATCTGCTAAAGCCGGTCGGCGGTGAGCGCCTGAAGACCACCTGCACGCGGCTGCAATCGCTGATCGGCCAGCAGCCGTCCAACATCGAGCGGCAGCTGAGCCAGTTGCTGTCGCACCACAGCAAACCGGCGGCGGCCAAGACCGATTACCTGCGCTGGATCCAGGCCGTGGTTGGCGCCAACCTGCGCATGATCTCGACGCGCGAAGTGCTGTTCTTCCAAGCCGATGAAAAATACACGCGGGTGCAGACCGAGCAATCGGAAGTCCTGATCCGCAAGACGCTCAAGGAGCTGGCGGACGAACTGGACCCGGACGAATTCTGGCGCATCCACCGCTCGACGCTGGTGCGCGTGGATGCCATCGAAGAAGTCACGCGTGACTTGCGCGGCCGCCAGATGGTGCGCATCCGCAACCATCCAGAACTGTTGGAAGTGAGCCGCGGCCACACCCATTTATTCCAGCAAATGTAATCGCATCGGCGAGCCATCGGCGTATACTGGATTGCTTCACTCAAGGGAGGGAACGATGTCCAGCATACCCAAGCAAACGCATTGCGGCGTCATACCATGCCTGCGCTACCGCGACGCGCCGGCCGCCATCGACTGGCTGTGCAGCACCCTCGGCTTTGAAGTGCAGTTCGTGGTACCCAACGAGGACGGCAGCATCGCCCACGCCCAGCTCACCTTCGGCAACAGCATGGTCATGCTGGGTTCCGTGTTCGACACCGAATACGGCCGCCTGCTCAAGCAGCCGATGGAAACCGGCGGCTTCGTCACGCAGAGCGCCTATCTGGTGGTCAATAGCGCCGACCATGTGTACGGCCGCGTGCTGGAAGCCGGCGGCCAGATCGTGCTCGACATCAAGGACGAAGACTACGGCGGCCGCGGTTTCACCTGCCGCGACCCCGAAGGTCACATCTGGAGCATCGGCACCTACGATCCCTACGCTTAAGACAGCGCGTTGACCAGCGCGACGTCAGCCACTTGCGTCGGCTGGATGCGGATGATGTTGCGGTAGAGGGGTGGCATGGCGGCGCACAGGGCGGCCAGTTCGGCGGGCGGCAGCGAGGGCAGCACGTACTGGAACTGGGTAGGATTCTCCAGTGGCAGCGGGCCTTCCATGGTGGAGCCGTAGGCGCCCAGGTTCATGTAGCTGACGGCGCTGGCGTCCGGCCCTTTGGCGAAGACGAAGGTGCCGTCTTTCGGATGGCCGAGGTAGTGGCGCACATCGTCCTGCTGCGCGGCCGAAGCGCCGTTCAGCAGCTTGTAGCGCAGCTGCGCGTAGGCGCGCGTGGTTTCCATGAAGGCGCTGCGGATGCCCGACTGCGTCATCCGGCCCGCCATGCATAACAGCAGATTGCCGAACGAATCCAGCAAGGCCACCGCATCCCCTGCCCCGCCATGTTCGCGGTCGCGCGCCATGGCTTGCAGCAGGAACGGCGCCAGGCCAGCATTGGGTTGGTGCGGCGCGCAGCGGTAAGTCAGCGCGTCCGGATACTGCTGCTTCAGCGCGCGCACGATGGCGTGATCGGCTGGCAGCGTGGCAGGATCTTTCAGCGCTGGCTGCGGCAGGTCGTTGTTCAGCATCGCCATCACGTCGGCCGATGTGGCCTCGAACACCAGCGAGCATAAGGCCTGCGTCGGTTCGGAGATGGTCTTACCGATGAAGAAAGACTTCGGCGCGGCGCCGGTCGCGGCGCGCGCGTACAGCGACGAGCCGAGGATGGCCGGGTAGCTGAAGCTGTCGCCGGCCTGCGCGCGCAGCGCTTCGGGCAGCACCTTGAAGGCGGCGCTGTTGTCGTAATTGATGCCGGACGCCTGGTCCGGTGCGGCCACCACCACGTTGAAGCCACCGGCCAGAATCGCGCCGCTGCACATGCAGCACGGGTCGAGCGAGGTGACGATGGTGATGTCCTGCGGCGCCGGCAGTTCGCGGCCCTTGGCGCGTTCGGCGTAGTACCAGTCGATCAACTGGCGCTCGCCGTGCGCGGTAGGGTCGAACACCAGGCCGTCCTTAATGACGTTGTTGTGCAGCGACTGCAGCACGTTGCCGTGCTGGTCGAGCATCAGACCGCCGACGCCGAACGTGCCTTGCGTCTTGGCGGCGATGGCTTCGGCCGCCGCAATGGCGACCGCTGCCTGCACATCAATCGTCTTCTTGTGGGCCATTACTTCTTCTTGAGGTCCGCGCCGCCGAAGGCGTTCGGCAGTTGTTCCGCTGCGGTGGTTTCGAAGATGTCGCCTTCCAGGTTGGTCAGCAATACCGGCAGCTCGTTGCCGCCCAGTTCCAGGATCACCTGGCGGCAGGCGCCGCATGGCGCGATCGGGCCGTCGGTCTGGCCGATCACCACCAGCTGCTCGAAATCGCCCTGCTTGTAGCCGTGGGCGAAGGCACTGAAGAACGCGGTGCGTTCGGCGCAGTTGCACAGCCCATAGGCGGCGTTTTCCACGTTACAGCCGTGGAACACCTTGCCGTCGTTGGTCAGCAGCGCAGCACCGACCTTGAAGTTGGAGTAAGGCGCGTAAGCCTTCAGGCGCGCGGCGGCGGCTTCGGCGATCAGTTCTGGTTTGTTCATGGTTTGATGGTGCGGTAGATGACTGGGTTGGCGGCAGGCGCGGCATCGGCGATCTGGTACGCCGCCTGGATTTCGCGAATGGCTTGTTCGGCCGCTTGCTGCGTGCGCGCGTGCACCATCGCCAGCGGCTGGCCGGCTTCGATCTTGTCGCCCAAGCCCGCCAGGTCGGTCAGGCCGACCGCGAAGTCGATCGGATCGGCGGCGCGGCGACGGCCACCACCCAGCGATACCACCGCCAGGCCGATTTCGCGGCAGTTGGCCGCAGCGGCATAACCAGAGACCAGCGCCGGTGCCGGCACGATGATCGGCGAGCGTTCCAGATACTTGTCCGGATTGTCCATCAGGTCCGCAGGACCGCCCAGCGCCGTCACCATGCGCGCAAAGCGTTCGGCCGCTTCGCCGCTATCCAGCGACGCTTGCAGCTTGGCGCGCGCTTCTTCTTCGGTCGCCGCCAGTTTGCCCAGCACCAGCATCTCGGCGCACAGCGCCATCGTTACTTCGTGCAGACGCGCAGGACGCGACTTGCCGGTCAGGTAGTCGATCGCGCCGCGCACTTCAACGGCGTTGCCGGCGTATGGCGCCAGCGATTCGTTCATGTCGGTCAGGATGGCGGAAGTCATCATGCCCGCGCCGTTGCCCACCTTGACGATGCTCTCGGCCAGTTCCACCGATTTGTCGTAGGTCGGCATGAAGGCGCCGCTGCCGACTTTAACGTCCATCGCCAGCGCATCCAGGCCGGCCGACAGTTTCTTCGACAGGATGGAGCCGGTGATCATGGCGACCGATTCCACCGTGGCGGTCACGTCGCGCACGCCGTAGAAGATCTTGTCCGAAGGCGCCAGCGACGACGTCTGGCCGATAATGGCGACGCCGACTTCTTTCACGACCTTGCGGAACAGCGCATTGTCCGGCACCGTGGTGTAGCCGGGGATGGAGTCGAACTTGTCGAGCGTGCCGCCGGTGTGGCCCAGGCCACGGCCGGAAATCATCGGCACGTAGCCGCCGCAGGCTGCGACCATAGGGCCGAGCAGCAGCGAGACGACGTCGCCGACGCCGCCGGTGGAGTGCTTGTCGACCACCGGGCCGTTCAGGTCCAGCGAGCGCCAGTCCAGCACTTCGCCGGAGTCGCGCATGGCCAGCGTGAAGGCGACGCGTTCGTCCATGGTCATGTCGTTGAAGTAGACCGCCATCGCCAGCGCGGCGATCTGGCTTTCGGTCACGCCGCCGGAGGTGATGCCGCCAACGAAGAACTGAATCTCCTCGGCCGACAGAATGCCGCCGTCACGCTTTTTGCGGATGATCTCTTGGGGTAAATAGGACATGGAATTCTCCGTGAAACTAAAGTGATAACGCCGCAGTGGAGGCACGCGGCACCCGCGAACCCCGCACTGCGGCGGCGCCAGGGTCTGTCCCCGGACGGGGTCAGACCCTTCTGTCCGGGGTCCTAGACGCCGTAAGGAATCCAGATATTTTTGACTTGCGACGCATGCGCCAGCACGGCGCGGCCGCCCGCTTGCGCGGTGCTGTACCAATCGCGGCCTTTTGCGCCGCCCACCCAGGTACGCTTCAGCGTCGATGCCGACAGGCGCTCCACTTCAGCGCAGCCTTCGGCCGAACCGTCGTGACGCCACACCGCATCGATATCGCCGTGCGTTGCCAGCGTGCGCGCCAGTTCATCAGCCGAACCGGTGATGATATTAACCACGCCAGCCGGCAGGTCCGACGTATCGAGCACCTGATACAGATCAGTGGCCGACAGCGGATGCGCTTCCGACGGCACCACCACCACGCGGTTGCCCAGCGCGATGGCCGGCGCCACCAGCGAGATAAAGCCCAGCAGCGGCGCCTCGTTCGGGCACACGATGCCGATCACGCCCAGCGGTTCGTTCAGCGCCACGGTAATGCCGTGCATCGGCGGCTGATGCGCCAGGCCGTCGTACTTGTCGGCCCACGCCGCCCAGTAGAACAGACGCTCGATCGATGCCTGCACTTCCCTCTCGGCGTTCTTGGTGCCGGTCATGGCAGCGATACGTGCCGCGAATTCTTCGCCGCGCGCGGCCAGGTTTTCCGCAATGTAGTACAGCACTTGCGCGCGGTTATGCGCAGTGGCCTTGGTCCAGCCGGTGGCCTTGTGCGCAGCTTCCACCGCGTTGCGGATGTCCTTGCGGCTGCCCTCGCCCACTTCGGCGATGAAGGCGCCATCAGCACCGTGAATCGCGCGGCTGTAGGCGCCATCAGGGCGGGCCTGTTTGCCGCCGATGTACAGCTTGGCCGTGCGGTCGATGGCGAACGGGCTGCCGGCCGGCACGGCGGCTTTGGCCTTGGCCTTCACTTCCACCACTGGCGCAGCAGGACGCGCATCTTCCGACAGCGCGGTCAGGTACTCGTACATGCCTTCGCGGCCGCCTTCACGGCCGTAGCCGGATTCGCGGTAGCCACCGAAGCCGCAAGCGGCGTCGAACTGATTGGCGGTGTTAATCCACACCACGCCAGCCTTGATCGCCGGTGCGACGTCCAGCGCCAGCGAGATGTTCTCGGTCCACACGCATGCGGCCAGGCCGTAGACGGTGTTGTTTGCCAGCTGCACGGCTTCCGGCGGAGTGCGGAAGCTCATCGCCACCAGCACCGGGCCAAAGATTTCGGCCTGCGCCACGGCGGCGGCGGTCGAAGCGCCGGTAATCAGGGTTGGCGGGAACCACGAACCGTCGGCCGGCAGTTCGCAGGCTGGCTGGTACACGGTGCAACCTTCGTCGCGCGCCGATTGCACCAGGCCTTCGATGCGCTGCTTCTGCACTGGATCGACCAGCGCGCCGATGTCCATCGACTTGTCCAGCGGCGAGCCGAGGGTCAGCTTGTCCATGCGCGCGCGCAGCTTGGCCAGGAATTTATCCTGTACCGATTCCTGCACCAGCAGGCGCGAACCTGCGCAGCACACCTGGCCCTGATTGAACCAGATCGAATCGACCAGGCCTTCAACCGCAGCGTCCAGGTCCGCATCTTCAAACACGATGAACGGCGACTTGCCGCCCAACTCCAGCGACAGCTTCTTGCCACTGCCGGCCGACGCTTCGCGGATCAGGCGACCGACTTCGGTCGAACCGGTGAACGCCAGCTTGTCGATACCTTCGTGCTTGACGATGGCTTCGCCCACGCGGCCGTCGCCGGTGATGACGTTGACCACGCCCGCCGGCACGCCGGCCTGCACGCAGATGTCAGCGAACAGCAGCGCGGTCAGCGAGGTGAATTCGGCCGGCTTGAAGACCACGGTGTTACCGGCGGCCAGCGCCGGGGCGATTTTCCACGCCAGCATCAGCAGCGGGAAGTTCCACGGCACGATCTGGCCAACCACGCCCACTGCGCGGTAGTCCGAGAATTCTTCGGCTTGCAGTTGCGCCCAGCCAGCGTGGTAGTAGAAGTGACGCGCCACCAGCGGCAGGTCGACATCGCGCGTTTCGCGGATGGTCTTGCCGTTGTCCAGCGTTTCCAGCACGGCGAACAGGCGCGCGTGCTTTTGCATCAGGCGCGCAATCGCATACAGCACCTTGGCGCGGCCATGGCCGCCCAGTGCCTGCCAGCCCGGTTGCGCGGCGCGCGCGGCGGCGACGGCGCGGTCGACATCTTCCGCGCTGCCTTGCGTCAGGTCGGCCAGCTTGGCGCCGCTGGCTGGATTGATGGAAGCGAACAGCTCACCGGCTTCGCTCCATTCGTTGTTGATGAACAGGCCGAATTGGCGGCCGCGTTGTTCCAGCCACGCTTGCGCTTCTTTCGTGCTTTCCGGTGCTGGGCCGTATTCCATGGTGTTCAGGATCTCTTTGATGGTTGGCATGACGTGTCCGTAATTAAGGTTGCGCGTGGCGGTGTGCGGCCGAGTAGTTACCGGTCACGTAGTGCTCCAGCTGACGCTCGATGTCGGTCAGCAGGCTGGAAGCGCCGATGCGGAACAGGTGCGGCTCCAGCCACTCGTTGCCCAGTTCTTCCTTCATCAGGGTCAGGTACTGCAGCGCGGCCTTGGCCGTGCCGACGCCGCCCGCCGGCTTGTAGCCGATCTTGAAGCCGGTCTGCTCGTGGTATTCGCGAATTGCGCGCACCATCGTCAGCGACACCGGGATCGTGGCGTTGACCGGCTCCTTGCCGGTCGAGGTCTTGATAAAGTCCGCGCCAGCCATCATGCACACCCACGACGCCTTGGCGACGTTTTCCAGCGTGACCAGTTCACCGGTCGCCAGAATCGCCTTGACGTGCGCTTCGCCGCACGCTTTGCGGTAAGCCAGCATCTCGTCGTACAGCGCTTGCCAGTTGCCGGTCAAAACGTGCTGACGGGTGATGACGATGTCGATCTCGGAAGCGCCGGCGGCGACCGACAGTTCGATCTCGCGCACCTTGGTTTCCATGCTGGTCAGGCCGGCCGGAAAGCCGGTCGACACTGCGGCGATGGGCAGACGCCCTTGCAGCACTTCCACCGCAGGCTTGATCATCTCGTGGTACACGCAGACGGCGCCGGTGGCCAGCTTGACGTCTTGCAGGCCCAGTGCTTCCACCAGGTCGGCGCGCAGTGGACGCAGCGCCTTACGGCACAGGCGTTCAACGCGGCCCGGCGTATCGTCGCCGGACAGCGTGGTCAGGTCGATCAGGCCGATGGCCTTGACCAGCCAGGCGGCCTGGTATTCCTTCTTCACCGTGCGGCGGTTGGCCAGGCTGGCGGCGCGGCGGTCGGCGGCGCTCTTGTTCACGTGGATGTGATTGATCCAGCCCAGGTCCAGCGGGACGGCTTCATTGCGTTTGAAATCGGTAATGATGCTCATAACAGATTGGTTCCGTTTGCGAGTGGTTTGACGCCGAGGTGATGGGCCAGGGTCTGGCCGATATCGGAGAAGGTTTCGGAAATGCCCAGCGACTGCGCTTTCACATTCGGGCCGAAGAAAATCATCGGGATGTGTTCACGGGTGTGGTCGGAGCCTGGCCAGGTTGGATCGCAGCCATGGTCGGCGGTGATCACCACCAGATCGTCCGGTTGCAGCTTGGCGATGAACTCCGGCAGACGCGCGTCCATCTCGTGCAGCGCATTCGAGTAGCCGTTGACATCGCGGCGATGGCCGAAGGCCTGGTCGAAGTCGACGAAATTCACGAACGTCAGCGACTTGTCGCCGGCTTCGTCGGCCACTTTCAGCAGCGCGTCGAACAGCGCCATATTGTCCTTGCCCTTGACCAGGCGCGAAACGCCTTGCGTGGCGAAGATGTCGCTGATTTTGCCCAGCGCGATCACTTCGCCGCCGTCGTTCTTGACGTGGTCCAGCAGCGTCGGCGCCGGCGGTGCCACCGCGTAGTCGTGACGGTTGGTGGTGCGGGTGTAATTGCCGTTGGCGCCGGTGAATGGACGGGCGATCACGCGGCCGATGTTGTACGGCTCAACCAGTTTAAAGGCGATCTCGCACACTTCGTACAAACGCTCCAGGCCAAACGATTCTTCGTGCGCGGCGATTTGCAGCACCGAGTCGGCGGAGGTGTAAATAATCGGCTTGCCGGTGGCGACATGCTCGTCACCGTGCTTGTTGATGATCTCCGTGCCCGAGGCGTGGCAGTCACCGAGGAAGCCCGGTACGCCGGTCAGCTCCTGCAGCTTGGCGGTCAGCTCGGCCGGGAACGACGGCACGGTTTTCGGGAAGTAGCCCCAGTCGAATTCCACCGGCACGCCGGCGATTTCCCAGTGGCCGGACTGGGTGTCCTTGCCGGTCGAACGCTCGCGCGCGGCGCCATAGGCGGCGGTGAAGCCTTCGCGTTGCGTAAAGCCGGTGGCCCACTCGCCGCTGGCCAGATGGGCGGCGGCGGTCAGGCCCAGTTTTTCCATGGTCGGCAGCGACATCGGCTTGCCGCTTTTGGCGACGCTGGCCGCGATGTGGCCGAAGGTATTGGCGCCGACGTCGTTGTACTTCGCCGCGTCGGGCGTGGCGCCCAGACCAAACGAATCGAGCAGCAGGATAAATGCGCGTTTCATAATGAACTCCTAAAAGCAAAAAGGGGCGGACCGCGCCGCCCCTGTCGGATTCTTAAGCTTGCGGCGTTTTCGCCACATTGCCCAGGAAGCCCAGGATCACTTCAATCAGCGACGTCGCTGCGATCGCTGCATATTTCAAGGTCTGGTCATGCGACAGCGGGAACGGCGACAGGCCTTCGGCCAGGTTGGTGATGGCCGACACGCCCACCACTTTCAGGCCGCAATGACGGGCCGACACCACTTCCGGCACCACCGACATGCCGACCACGTCCGCACCCAGCGTCTTGAACGCGCGGATTTCCGCAGGCGTTTCAAAGTTAGGACCGGCGTAGGCGATGTACACGCCTTCATGCAGCGTGACGTTTTTCTCTTTGGCCGAGGTGTGCAGCAGCGCGCGCAGCTCCGCATCGTAGGCGTTGGCCATGCTGAAGAAACGTGGACCGAAGCGCTCATCGTTCGGGCCCATCATCGGGGTGCCCGGCAGGTAGTTGATATGGTCGGTCAGCGCGACCAGCGCGCCGGCGTCCACTTCGGTACGCAGCGAACCTGCGGCGTTGGTCACGAACAGCATTTCGCAGCCCAGCAGCTTCATGGTGCGCACGGCGCTGGTCATCACGCCCAGGCCGTAGCCTTCGTAGACGTGGCCGCGGCCCTTCATGCACACCACCGACACGCCCGACAAGGTGCCGATCACCAGTTCGCCGGCGTGGCCGTGCACGGTGGAGATCGGGAAGCCCGGCAGTTCGTCGTAGCCGATGGTGACCGCGTCGGTCATCTGTTCCGCCAGCACACCGAGGCCGGAACCGAGAATCATCGCAACGCGCGGCTTGAAGCCTTCTGGAAGACGGGCGCGAATGATGTCGGCTGCCTGGAATGGGGAGTTATTAGACATGGAAATCCTCGAATTTTTTGATGTGGCTGGGGAAGCTGGCACTATGCATCATCGTGCATATGTATGGCAAATACCATTTTTCTTAGCTATTTATATAAAAGTGATATAAATCGCGGGTATTATAAACCAAGCGAAACTTAGCCGTGGACGCGCGATTGACTCGATTCAAACTAATGTTTACCATTCAAGACAATTGTTTAACAGGGCCACTACCGTGACCGACATCTCGAAGAAGGAACAGCTCTACCAGCTGATCCGCGCCAACCCCTTCATCTCCCAGCAGGACCTGGCGGTGGAACTGCGCCTGTCGCGTTCCGCCGTGGCCGGCCATATCGCCGGCCTGATCCGCGAACGCCGCCTGCTCGGCCGCGCCTACGTACTGCCGGACAAGCGTCCGGTGATGTGCATCGGCGCCGCCAACCTGGACCGCAAGCTGCGCACCATTGAAACAATGCAGCTGGGCACCTCCAATCCCGCCACCGCCGAGGAAGTCTACGGCGGCGTGGCGCGCAACATTGCCGAAAACCTGGCCCGTCTGAACCTGCCGGTGGCGCTGCTGACCGCCGTCGGCGACGACAGCGCCGGCCGCAACCTGCAAGACCACGCGGATGCGGCTGGTATCGATACCCGTGGCAGCCTCAAACTGCAGGACGTCGCCACCGGCACCTACACTGCCATCCTCGACGACAAGGGCGAACTGGTGCTGGCCCTGGCCGACATGGCACTGTACGACCGCATCACGCCGGCCTTCCTGGCCAGCCGCCTGCCCCAACGCTCAGCCGCCGCCATGACCGTGGCCGATCTCAACCTGCCTGCCGACAGCATCACAGCGCTCCTGGAAAGTGCGCGCACCGACAACGTGCCCCTGGTGATAGTTGCCGTCTCGCAGCCGAAGATGGCCCGGCTGCCGGCGGACCTGGGCGGCCTGCGGCTGCTGATCCTGAATCGCGGCGAGCTGGATACCCGCGTCGGCCGCGCCTTGCCGACCGAGGCGGACGTGCGCGCCGCGTGCAATGAAGTGTGCGCGCAAGGCGCCAGGGACGTCATCGTCACCTGCGGCAGCCAGGGTGTGTATCACACGCGTGGCAATGAGCTGGTGTGGCTGGCCGCGCACCAGGTGGAGGTGGTGGACGTCACCGGCGCCGGCGATGCGTTTTCGGCCGCCGTCTGCTGGTCGCTGTACCAAGGCAGCGACGATCTGACGCTGGCCTGCCGCCGCGGCCTGAAAGTCGCCGCCATGACGCTGGAAAGCCCGGAGACCGTGTCGCCGGTGCTGGCCGCCGACATCCTCGACGAAATACATGATTTTGATCTCAGCGCTCCGCTGTTCCCAAGTAAAGGATAAAGCCATGCACCAATACCTGCTGTTCTCGCCGGAAGTGGCTGCCGCCCGCGCCGCCGGCAAACCGATCGTCGCGCTGGAATCGACCATCATCTCGCACGGCATGCCGTATCCGCAAAACGTGCAGATGGCGCGTGAAGTGGAACAGATCATCCGCGACGGCGGCGCCGTGCCGGCCACCATCGCCATCATCGGCGGCAAAATCTGTGTCGGCCTGTCGGACGAGCAGCTGGAGTTGCTGGGCACCGCCGGCGACGCCATCAAAGTGAGCCGCCGCGACCTGCCCTACGTATTGTCGCAATCCAAACTGGGTGCCACCACCGTGGCCGCCACCATGATCTGCGCCGAACTGGCCGGCATCCAGGTATTCGTCACCGGCGGCATCGGCGGCGTGCACCGTGGCGCGGAGACCAGCTTTGACATTTCCGCCGACCTGCAGGAACTGGCGCAGACGTCGGTGGCGGTGGTATGCGCCGGCGTCAAATCCATCCTCGACATCGGCTTAACGCTGGAGTACCTGGAAACCCACGGCGTGCCGGTGGTGAGCGTCGGTCAGCGCGGCTTCCCGGCATTCTTCACCCGCGAGAGCGGCTTCAATGCCGACTTCCAGCTCGATACGCCGGACGAGCAGGCGGCCTTCATCGCCACCAAGTGGGCGCTGGGCCTGAAGGGCGGCGTCGTCGTCAGCAATCCGGTGCCGGCCGCCGAGGCGATGCCGAAAGAAGAAATCGACCGCATCACCGAACAGGCCTTGCAAGAGGCGGATCAGCAAGGCGTCACCGGCAAGAACGTTACGCCGTTCCTGCTGGCGCGCATCAAGGCGCTGACCGAAGGCCGCAGCCTGGTGACCAACATCGCGCTGGTGAAGAACAACGCCCGTTGCGGCGCCGCGCTGGCGGTGGCCATGCAGTCCCCACACTAGCCGACATCAGGCGCCGCCATGTCCATCGATCTGAAACAACTCAAGTATTTTCTCGCCGTCGCTGAAGAAAAGAGTTTCAGCCGCGCCGCTGAGCGCCTGCACATCTCGCAGCCGCCATTGAGCCAGCAGATCATGAAGCTGGAGAGTGAACTGGGCGTCAAACTGTTCGCCCGCACCACCCGCACCTTTGAACTGACGGTGGCCGGCAAGGCGCTGATGAACGAAGCGGCCGAGCTGCTGGCCAAGATGCGCATGACCATCGATACCATCCGCCAGATCGACCGCGGTGAAGTGGGCCGGCTGCGGGTGGGCATCGTCGGTTCTGCGATGTGGGGACCGATTCCCAGCCTGCTGGAAGAATTCCAGACCAAGTTCCCGCGCGTGACGTGGACCCTGCACGAACTGGGGCCAACGCTGCAATACGACGCGCTGCGCGCCAAGCAGATCGACGTCGGCTTCTGGCGCGAGCCCAGGCTGGATGAGGATGGACTGAGAAACGACAACCTGCGCCAGGAACTGTGCTTCCGCGAAGACGTGTGCGTGGCGCTCAACGAGCATCACCCATTGGCCAAGCAGGATGCGATCGAGTTGATGGACATCGCCGACCAGCCGATGCTGACGCTGGCCCTGGACAAGTCGGCCTTCCCGCGCTATCTGATCCAGTGCTGCGTGAAGGCCGGCTTCCAGCCGACGATTTTCCAGGAGGCGTCCGAACCGCAAACGCTGCTGGCCATGGTCGGCGCGGGACTGGGCGTGGCGCTGATGCCGGAGACCACCAGCCGCATCGGCTGGCCGGGCGTGGTGTTCGTGCCGATCCGCAGCAATCCGCCCTCGGCCAACCTGTACATCACCTACACCACCACCGATGATGCGCCGGTAGTGCGGGCTTTCCTGAACATCCTCAATCCGCCGTCGCGGGAGACTTAAACATGACCGTTCTGTCCACCGCCCGGCTGGAATTGCAGCCCTTCGACGACCAGCACTACGATGGCCTGCGAGCGCTCAACAGCGACCCGCAAGTCATGCGCTACATCACCGGCAGGCCGGAGACGCCGGAAGAAACCACGGCCTTCATCGCCAGGGTCAAGGCCGCGTGGGCCACGCTGGGTTATTCGTGGTGGGCGTTCATTGAGCGCGATTCCGGGCGGCTGATTGGCGCCGGGTGCATCCAGCATATCGAACGCAATCCTGACAACCCGCTGGAACTTGGCTGGCGCCTGATTCCCGATGCGCAAGGCAAGGGCTACGCGAAGGAAGCCGCGCAAGCGATGGCCAGCTTCGCCTTCGATACGTTGAAGAGCCAGCAACTGGTGGCCGTCTGCCACGTGCAGAATACCAATTCGGAAAAAATCATGCGGCGGCTGGGCATGACCTATCGCGGCGTCGAGCGGTGGTACAACACCGATACTACGGTGTACGCCGTAACTGCCTATGAGTGGCACTCATAGGATAACAACACGCCTTCTTCGCCCTGATTGATCTCCATACACTGGTCTCACTTAACCAACTTTGGAGAATCAACATGAACACCATGACCCGCATCGCAGCAGCCCTCGCCCTGACTTCCGCAACCATCGCCGCTCCCGCCGCCATGGCGGCACCGGTCAAGAACATCGTCCTGGTCCACGGCTTCTTCGCCGATGGTTCCGGCTGGCAGGGTGTGGCCGACATCCTGACCCGTGACGGTTTCAACGTCGCCGTGGTGCAGCAACCGGAAACCTCGCTGGCCGAAGACGTCAAAGCCACCAACAGCATCGTCAACGCGCTGGATGGCGACAGCATCCTGGTCGGCCATAGCTATGGCGGTGTGGTTATTACCGAAGCCGGCAACAACGCCAAAGTCAAAGGCCTGGTCTATGTCGCCGCATTCGCGCCGGACGCCGGCGAAAGCCTGCTGACGCTGGTCAAAAAAACGCCGCCTGCAAGCGAAGGCGTCAAAGCCACGGCCGACGGCCAGCTGTACTTCGACCACGCCCTGTTCCACGCCGACTTCGCCGCCGACCTGCCGGCCGCGCAAGCCAACTTCATGGCCCGCGCACAAGTCCTGCCGGCAGTCCAAACCGCCGCCGCGCCGATCACCCAGGCCGCCTGGAAAACCAAGCCGAGCTGGGCTATCGTATCGACGGCTGACCGCACGGTCAATCCAGACCTGGAACGCTTCATGGCCAAACGCGCCGGCAGCAAAATCACCGAAATCAATGGCAGCCACGCGACCTTCATCGTCCACCCAGCCGAAGTAGCCAAAGTGATCGAACAAGCTGCGGGCGTTACCGGCAACAACTAAAAGCCCGAGAAGCCTGCTGCGCAAAGGGTACGCGCAGCAGGCATATGGTGTGTAGGCATGGTATTGTGTTCACCATAAGCGCATCAATTTTAGTGAGGCTCATATGAGCATTCCTGCCAAAATCCCGAAGCGAAAGTTGCGAAAAATTGCAGCTCAAACCATTGCCGACAGCCCAAACGCAGCAGCTGCCCTGCACGTCCCAAACAATGCCAATCAAGAAAAGCGCATGCAGGCGCTCGACTTGGTCTTTGGCATGTGGAAAGATCGTGATGACGTGCCAAAAGACGGCCTCGCCTTTCAGCAGGAGATACGCAAGGAATGGTGACCAAGGTACTTGTTGAAACGAATATTCTCATCGACTTGATGAATGGCGTGCCGAAGGCTAAGGTAGAACTCGGATATTTTTCCGACTTCGCTATCAGCTCGCTTACCTGGATGGAGGTAATGGTCGGGTGCAAGACCCAGGCCGACACCTTAAAGTTCGAAACGTTCTTGAAAATGCTGAACGTCCAGGTTGTACACCCGGACGACGCCATCATGGCGACAGCAGTAACTATTCGTTCAGCCGGCCTCGCTAGAACGCCCAAGCGCAAGATCAAGGCGCCCGACGCGATTATCGGCGCTACAGCCAAAGTACTTGGCCGCGTGGTGATCACGCGCAATCCAGCCGACTTCGAACCAAGCCAGCTACGCGTCCCTTACAAGCTAAAGTATCAGAAGGACGACAACAGCAACATCACAGGCTGGATCGCGTCTGATGTTGCAGACGCGCCCGAATGAATCTCTTCTACAAACCGCAGTCTTAGTGCGTCAAGCCGCCCGCCTCGCGCACATCGACTGTGTGGGCGAGTGTGGTGCGGACGGCGATGCGCAGGCCTTCCACGACGTCTTCCAGTTTCATGCTGGCGGTGCCGGGATGGCGGGCCGCCTGCTGCGGCAGATACGGAATATGTATGAAGCCTGCGCGCATGGTGGTGCCCCACTCGTGCGCCTGGTGCATCAGCCCATAGAACACGTGGTTGCACACAAAGGTGCCGGCCGATTGCGATACCGATGCCGGCAGCCCCGCTTCGCGCAATTCGTGCACGATGGCCTTGATCGGCAAGGTGGAGAAGTAAGCCGCCGGACCGCCATTCACAATCGGCTGGTCAATCAGTTGCCGCTGCTGGTTGTCCGCATACGGCGCATCGTCGATATTGATGGCGATGCGCTCCACCGAAATATCCACCCGCCCGCCCGCCTGCCCCACCGAGATCACGATACTCGGCTGCAGTTCTTCCACCGCCTGGTGCACCGCCTTCAGCGCGCGACCAAAGACGCATGGCAGCTGCCGCGCATGGACCACAAACTCGCCCTCGTGCCAGCCATCCAGCTGCCGCACTGCTTCCCAGGACGGGTTAATGGTCTCCTTGTTAAATGGCTCAAAGCCAGTTAACAATATTATCTTTTTCATCTTGACTACTCCGAGAATCCTGTATCTAACCCGGAAGACTCTCACAGATTCATCAAAAAATAAAGCAGTGCTACATTCACTAACAATAACGGCAACGCCGTCGGCACCTGCATTTTGACCACGGCGTTTTTATCCGGCAGCTCCAGCAGCGCAGCGGGAACGATGTTGAAATTGGCCGCCATCGGCGTCATCAAGGTGCCGCAATAAGCGCTGAACATGCCGATCGCCGCCATCACCGCCGGATTGGCGTGATACACGCCGACCAGCACCGGAATCCCCACGCCCCCCGCC
The DNA here is from genome assembly GCF_012849375.1 of Duganella dendranthematis. NCBI lineage: Bacteria > Pseudomonadati > Pseudomonadota > Betaproteobacteria > Burkholderiales > Oxalobacteraceae > Duganella > Duganella dendranthematis. The sequence goes on along the minus strand of NZ_CP051684.1, from coordinate 3,653,725 downwards.
ATCACCGGAAACGCCGCAAAGCCATTGCCCATGATGATGGTGAACAGCGCCATGCCGATGCAGTACACCGCCACCGCCACCAGCCGCACGTCCATATTGATGTACGACGTGACCACGTGCGCCACCGCCTTGCCCATGCCTGCGTCGGTGAACAATAGCCCAAGCACCGCCAGCATGTGCGGCAGCACCACCGCCCAGCCCAAATGATCGATCAGCCGGCGCGATTCGCGCATCGCCTGCAAGGGCGTGGAGCGCGTCAGCCAGCAGGCCGTGGCCACCGCGAACAGCGAGCCGCAACCCAGGCTGACCAGCGTGATGTTCTTCGGATCGAGCAGGAACAGGCCATCCCACTTCACATCCTTGAACAGCGTCGAGCCGATCACGGTGGTCAGTGGAATCAGCAGCGCCGGTATCAGCAGCTTGTGGCCGAGGCGCTGCGCGCTATCGCGCCGTTGTTCCGCCGTGCGTTCGCCGTAGCGGCCCAGCGTGACGCCGCCGAAACCGGCAATCAGCGCCATCGCCACCATCATCAGTCCCGCCGTCACCGGCGGCAGCTGTTCGCCGGCCAGGTAGACCACCGCGTACAAGGCCCAGAACAAGGCGCTGTTGTAACGGCGCGGATTATGCCGGTCGCGTAGCGCCATCCAGGCCACCATCAGCAGCATCGCCCCCAGCACATAGTAGAAGTATTCGACCTTGAGTATCATGCCGCGCTCCGTGCCAGATACCGGTCCAGACGGTACAGCCGCCACGAATGGATGATGAAGGCGCAGATGGCGGTCGGGATGCCCCATAGCGCCATGTGCAGCGGATCGACTTCCAGCCCTTCGCCGCGCAGGATGGTCTGCATCAGCACAATCGCGCCGAAGGCGACGAAGATATCCTCGCCGAAGAACAGGCCGACGTTGTCGGTGGCGGCGGCCATGGCGCGGATGCGGTAGCGCATCTCCATCGTCACATTCGGATAACGCACCTCGGCGGCGCCTTCCGCCATCGGCGCGATCAGCGGCCGCACCATATTGGGATGGCCGCCGATGCTGGTCAGGCCGAAGGCGGCCGCCAGTTCACGGATCGCCAGATACGCAATCAGCAGCCGGCCGGTGGTGGCGGACTTGATGCGCGCGATCGATGCCTGCGCATGCTCCTTCAAGCCATGCCGCTCCAGCAGGCCGATGGCGGCAATCGGCAGCAGCAAAATCATCGGCAGGTTGCGCGTCTTGACGAAGGCCGCGCCCAGCGTGGCCAGCAACTGCTCGACCGGCATGGCGGCGGCAAAGCCGGTGACAAAGCAAGCGGCGATTACCACCAGCACCGGATGCGCGCGCAGCACGAAGCCGGCGATGATGACGGCCACGCCCAGCAGCGGCCACAAATTAACGACAGTCTGATTCACACCTGGCTCCCAAAGAAAAATCCCCGCACGGAGCGGGGATTCTAACCTTAGAAGTTGACCTTGAAGGTCGCACCGTAGGTGCGCGGCTCGTTCAGCATCCCGGTCAGGTTGTCGAACTCAATTGCGCTCAGCAGTACGATCTTGTTGGTGATGTTGCGGCCGAAGGCTGCCACTTCATACTTGCCATCGCCCCACTTGTAGCCCACGCGCAGGCCGCCTTCGGTCAGCGGCTTGGCGGTGTACTCGGTGGCGGTGTACAGGAAGAAGTTGTACTTGCTGCGGTAAGTCCAGTCGGTCAGCGCATACAGTTCGCCATTCGCCACTTCGGTGCTGTACTTCAGCGTGAAGTTGGCCTGGTGACGCGGCGCGCGCGGCAGGTCATTGCCGTCGATCAGCGAGTAGCCAGGGAAGCCAGGCGCTGGGGCATTGGTCGGGGTGCAACCGAGGCCGGCGTTGTTGGCGACGTTGCCGCAGTACTGCACGCGCACGTTCTTGTCCTTGATCTCGGTATCGTTGAAGCTGTAACCGGCCGAGCCGCTGAAGCCGTAGCCCAGGTTGGCTTGCAGATCGAGCTCGATACCCTGGCCGGTGACTTTGTCGGCGTTGATCAGGCGGTTCATGTTGACGGTGCCGCTACCGGCGGTCAGCTGCTTGTCTTTCACGCGGTACTGGAACACAGCCGCACTCAGGCGGGCGCGGCGGTCGAACAGGTCCTGCTTGACGCCGGCTTCAAACGACAGCGCTTTCTCGGCGCCGGCCTGGGTCGGCACGTCGGTCAGCGCGCTCAGGCGACCCTGCATCGACGGGGCGCGGTAGCCAGTGGCGGCGCGCGCGAACAGGTTGGTGTTCTTGTCCAGCTCATAGGTGCCGCTCAGGTCCCAGCTGACGTTGTGGGTCTTGCTGTTCAGCGTGTTCGGCACGGTCACCAGCGTGTTGGTGGCGTCGAAGTCGGTGCGCGAGGCGAAGAAGTCCTTCTTGTCGTCCGTGTAGCGCAGGCCGCCGCGCACTTTCAGCTTGTCGGAGACAGCGTAGTTCAGCGAGCCGAAGGCTGCCCACGATTTCGATTTCTGGAACTGGCGCGAGTACGCCGGGCTTTGCGGATTGCCTGGCGACAGCGAATCGAAGGCGATACTGTCGATCTGGATCGATTCGTTGAAGTAGAACAGGCCGCCGATCCATTGCAGCGGGCCCTTGTAATTGGACTCGGCGCGCAGCTCTTGGGTGAACTGCTTATGGTTAGGCAGCAAGTCGGCCGTTTCGACTGGGAACGGAATGCGGCCGGGACCATACGGCGGCGCGAACACGGCGCCATAGCCGCCATCGACGTCGGCGCGGCTGTTGAAGTTCAGCTTTTCATAGCCGGTGATCGAGTGGTAGGTGATGTCGCCCAGGTTGTATTTCAGGCGGATGCTGCCGCCCTTGGTTTCCAGTTTCTGGTAGTTGACGCCGTCGGTCGGGTAGGAACCATAGTCGAAGCCGTCGACGATATCGTTGGTGCCCTGCTTGATGATGTTGGCGCGGAACAGCGTGGCGCTGCCGTGATAGTTACGCTGGTGGTAGTTGAACAGCGCGTCGAAGTCCTGGTTCGGCTTGACCAGCGCCTGCAGGCGGAAGGCGTTATCGCCGTAGCCTTCAAAGTCCTGGGTACCCTTGCCGGCGGTCGGATTGGTGTTGTGCACGCGGTCGTCGCGGTGCTGGCTGGTGCCGGAGAAGCGCAGCGCCACGGTGTCGCTGACCGGGAAGTTGAACGCGCCTTCCGCATTCTTGGCCGAGTAGTTGCCGATGCCCAGCGTGACATAGCCTTCCTGCTTGAAGACCGGCTTGGCCGAGTCGAACTTGATCACACCGGCCGGCGAGTTACGGCCGAACAGCGTGCCCTGCGGGCCGCGCAGCACCTCGACCTGGTCGGTATCGAAGATCGGGAAGCCCTTCAGCATGGCGTTTTCCTGGACGATGTCGTCCATCACGTAGCCAACCGGCTGCGAAGCGTTCAGGTCGAAGTCGGTATTGCCCAGGCCGCGGATGTAGAAACGCGGGAAGGCGCGGCCGTAGTCGGACTCGATGTTGAGCGACGGCGTGCGGCCGGACAGCACGCGGATGTCGCCGGCGCCGGCGGTCACCGCGTCCAGCTTGTCGCCCTTGATGGTGGCGATCGACATCGGCACGTCCTTGATGTTTTCCGCGCGGCGCTGGGCGGTCACGATCACCGTTTCCAGCTGGTTGGCGGTGGACGGCGTGGCGCCGGCGACCGGAGTGTCCTGTCCCTCAGCGGCTGCCGTTACTTCGGTGGCCAGGGCCGATTGCAGCGGAAAAGCGCTGGCGATGGCCAGGGCGATCATCGATCGCACTGCGAAACCTTGTTTGCTCATTGTGTCCTGCTCCCTGTTATGTCGTTGTGGTATTTGTTAATTACAAAACATGCTAGCACGGAAAAAAATGCAAGAAACGTACCTTTTGTATGACTTGATTCATATCTATTTTGAATAAATAACCAAGAAAAAATGAATTTGTCGTACATATTCGGGCTGATGCATAGTGGGAAATTGACCGCAGCGCAGGGCAAATAGCGGCTTGCTCTATGAAACAAGGTGATGGACAACGATCTGCCGGGCCCGTTTGTTTTTTCCAGACGGACAAAAAAGCAACAATATAAAAATATTTAATTTGGTGACGGCTGTTGTTGCGGTGCGACATGAAAGCACCATACTGCCAATCTGACAAGCTTTTAGCAAGTTGCTAGCACTTACTGCGTGGAATCAGGGATTTAGAGGAATAAACCGACCGCGATTTGCATCTAACGGCCAATAAAAATATACAATACCGTTCTTCCAGGAGCCTATTCATGAAACTTTCACAACTTAGTTTGACGGTTGCAGCACTGTTTATCGCTGCCAGCGCGTCCGCGGCTGACCCAAAACTGGGCATCGTGTATGACGCAGGCGGCAAGTTCGACAAGTCGTTCAATCAGTCCGCTTTCGAAGGCGCCACGCGCTTCAAAAAAGAGACCAACATCAATTTCATCGAGGTGCAAGCCTCCAGCGATACCCAGGCTGAACAGGTACTGCGCGGCCTCGCCCGCAAAAACCTCGACCTGATCGCCTCGATCGGCTTCGCCCAGCAGGCGGCCGTGCAAAAGGTCGCCAAAGAATTCCCGAAAGTCCGTTTCGTGCTGATCGACGGTGTGGCGCCAGGCGCCAACGTCAACTCCATCACCTTCAAGGAAGAAGAAGGTTCGTACCTGGTGGGTGTGGCTGCGGCCATGGCTTCCAAATCCAAGAAACTGGGCTTCATCGGCGGTGTCGATATCCCGCTGATCCGCACCTTTGCCTGCGGCTACGCGCAAGGCGCGAAAGCCGTCAATCCCAAGGTGGACGTGACCTCGAACATGGTCGGCACCTCCTCGGATTCGTGGAACAACCCGGCCAAGGGCGGCGAATTGGCGCGTTCGCAGTTCGACCGCGGCGTCGACGTAGTGTTTGCCGTGGCCGGCGGTTCGGGCCTGGGCACGCTGCAAACCGCCAAGGAAAAAGGCAAGCTGGCGATCGGCGTCGATTCCAACCAGAACAGCCTGTACCCTGGCTCGATCCTGACCTCGATGGTCAAACGCGTCGACAACGCCGTCTACGATTCCTTCATGCAGATGAAGAACGGCACCTGGAAGGCCGGCGTCACCGCCAAGGGCATCAAGGAAGGCGGCGTCGATTGGGCGCTGGACGAGAACAACCGCAAGCTGATCACGCCGGAAATCGAAAAGCGCGTGCTGGGTGCGCGCAAGGATATTATCGATGGCAAGATCAAGGTCATCGACATCCGCTCGGGCACTGCCTGCCCAGTCTAAAACCTGTTTGAACATTAAACGCGCCGCCGGGGAATTACCCCGCGCGGCGCGTTTTACTTAGATAAAAAACGATCCTATGCAGCCAGCAGTAGAATTTCGCGGCATCTCCAAGCATTTCGGAGCAGTCAAAGCGAACACGGACGTCAACTTCACCATCGCCAAGGGTTCCATCCATGGCCTGGTGGGCGAGAACGGCGCCGGCAAATCGACCCTGATGAGCATCCTGTACGGATATTACCGCGCCGACGGCGGGGAAATCCTGCTCGATGGCCAGGCGCGTCGCATCCACAACAGCCAGGAGGCGATTGCCCTCGGCATCGGCATGGTGCACCAGCACTTCATGCTGGTCGAGAACATGACCGTGCTCGATAACGTGATGCTGGGCAGCGAAGGCGGCGTGCGGCTCAAGGCCAAGCGCGCCAGCGTGGAAGCGGAACTGCGCGAAATCTGCGCCCGCTACCGCCTCGACGTCGATCCGCTGGCCACCATCCACGACCTGTCGGTCGGTGCGCAGCAGCGGGTCGAGATCCTCAAGCAGATCTACCGCAGCGCCAGCATCCTGATCCTGGACGAACCGACCGCCGTGCTGACCGCGCAGGAAACCGCGTCGCTGTTCGAGATCCTGCGCCTGTTCAAGGAACAGGGCAAGACCATCATCCTGATCACCCACAAGCTGCAGGAGATCCTGGACATCACCGACACCGTGACCGTGATGCGCGGTGGCCGCGTGATTGGCGCCGTGCCGACCGCCGGCACCACCAAGGAAGCGCTGGCCAATATGATGGTCGGCCGTCCGATCGAAAACAACCTGCCGCGCGCGCCGTACAACCCTGGCGCGCCGGTGCTGCACGTCGAGAACCTGCAACTGCGCGACGACCAGGACGTCAAGCTGCTGGCCGATATCGGCTTCACGCTGCGCGCCGGCGAGATCGTGGCGATTGCCGGCGTCTCCGGCAACGGCCAGAGCGAATTGATGGAAATCCTGGCCGGCATGCGCGTGCCGACTTCCGGCAAGCTGGCCTTCCTGGGCAAGGACCTGCCGTTCAATGGCCGCTCCGATCCGGACGGCCTGCCGCGCACCTTCCGCGAACTGGGCATCGCCCACGTGCCGGAAGACCGCCTGCGCGACGGCGTGGTGAAGGCCTTCTCGGTCATGCACAACACCATCCTCGGCTATCAGGATAAGCTGAAAAACAAGTGGGGCCTGCTCAACTTCAAAGCCATCGCGGCCCGCTGCGACGCCTTGATGAAGAGCTTCGACGTCCGTCCAAATAACCACGACCTGCGTATCGGCCTGCTCTCCGGCGGCAATCAGCAGAAGGTGGTGATCGCGCGCGAAGTGCTGGCGCAGCCGAAGCTGATGCTGGTCGGCCAGCCGACGCGCGGCGTGGACATCGGCACCATCGAAAGCATCCATGCGCAGCTGCTCAAGCTGCGCGACGAAGGCGTGGCGATCCTGCTGGTCTCCGTGGAGCTGGAAGAAGTGCGCGCGCTGGCGGACCGTATTCTGGTCATGTGCGGCGGCCGCATCACCGGCGAACTGAAAATTGAAGAATTCGACACTACCCGCATCGGCCTGCTGATGGGGGGCGAACACAAATCATGAATAAAGACCTGCCACGCTGGGCAACCGGCTTTGTAATGCCCCTTTTGAACCTGCTGTCGGCACTGTTGGTGACGGCACTGGTCATCCACCTGCTGGGCGAGAGCCCGACCGAATCGCTGGCGATCCTGGTCAACAGCGCCGTGGTCAATCCGGAAGGCTTGAGCTACACGCTGTTCTACGCCTCGACCTTCATCTTCACCGGCCTGGCCGTGTCGATCGCCATGGAAGCGGGCCTGTTCAACATCGGCGCCGAAGGCCAGATGTACTTCGCAGGCCTTGGCCTGACGCTGGCCATGCTGACCTTCGACAGTTCGCTGTCGGCCTGGTTGCTGATCCCGATCGGCATGCTGGGCGCCGCGCTGTTTGGCGCGCTGTGGGCCTTTGTGCCCGGCTATCTGCAAGCGAAACGCGGCAGCCACGTGGTGGTCACCACCATCATGTTCAACTACATCGCCGGCGCCTTGATGAACACCATCATCGTCAAGCTGGTGCCGGCCGGTGAGCAGAATCCGGCCAGCCGCGCGTTTGCCGCCGCCGCCGAGATGCCGCGCCTGAACCAGTGGTTCCCGATCCTCGGCGAGACGCCGCTCAACATCAGCTTCTTCCTGGCCATCATCGCGCTGGTGATTTATGGCGTGGTGGTGTCGCGTTCCTCGTGGGGCTTCAAGCTGCGCGCCACGGGCCTGAACAAACACGCCGCCCACTACGCCGGCATCCGCATCAGCAAGATGATCATCATCGTCATGCTGATCTCTGGCGCGCTGGCCGGCCTGGGTTCGGTCAACTCCATCATGGGCTCGACCCACTACCTGTCGCTGAACTTCGTCGGCGGCGCGGGCTTCATCGGCATCGCGATTGCGCTGATGGGCCGCCAGCATCCGGTCGGCATCTTCCTGTCGGCAGTCCTGTTTGGCGCGCTGACGCAGGGCGGTTTCGACCTGTCGCTGGAAAAGCAGAACATCCCGCCAGAGATGGTGATCCTGGTGCAAGGCCTGATCATCCTGTTCTGCGGCGCGATGGAAAACCTGTACGCGCCGGCCATCGCCAAAATGCTCAAACTGAAGAAGTGAGAACGATATGACTTTTGACGACCTCCATATCGGCAGTATCCTGGTATCGACCGTGCGCAATGCGCCGGTGCTGATTTTCGCCGGCATGGCCGGCCTGTTCGCCGAACGCTCGGGCGTGATCGACATCGGCCTGGAAGGCAAGATTCTGGCCTCGGCCTTCGTCTCGGCCGCCGTCGGTTTCGCCACGCAGAATCCATGGTACGGCGTGATGGCCGGGATCGTGGTGTCGATGCTGCTGGCCAGCCTGCAGGCTTACATCGCCATCACCCAGAAGGGCAACCAACTGGTGGCCGGCATCGCCATCAACATCGCCATGAGCGGCCTGACCTTTGTGGTGGCGCAGTACTTCTTCCAGCAAGGCGGCCGCACGCCGGACCTGGGCTCGGCGCGCCTGTTCGACGTGGTGCTGCCCGGCTCCGCCGCGGTGGAACACATCCCCTTCCTCGGCTGGTTCTACGCCCATCTGATCGGCGGCCACTCGGTGCTGGTGTACCTGGCGTTTGCGCTGGTGCCGCTGGTGCACTGGGTCGTGTATCACAGCCGCTTCGGCCTGCGCCTGCGCGCCTGCGGCGAGAACCCGCATGCGGCCGACGCGGCCGGCGTCAACGTCGAGCGCCAGCGCTACATGGCGATGCTGATCGCCGGTTTCCTGTGCTCGTTCTCGGGCGCCTATCTGTCGATCGTGCAGAGTGGCTTCTTCCTGCGCGATATGTCGGCCGGCGCCGGTTACCTGGCGCTGACCGCCATGGTGTTCGGTAACTGGCGTCCGCTGTACACCTTCCTCGGCTGCCTGATGTTCGGCTTCTTCGGCGCGGTGCAGATCCAGATCGAAGGCGTGGAGCTGCCAGTCATCGGCCGCCTGCCGGGCGCCATGATCCAGATGGTGCCGTACGTGCTGACCGTGATCGTGCTGGCCGGCCTGATGGCCAAGTCGGTGGCGCCGAAAGCGCTGGGCTCACCGTTCGTCAAGTCGCGCTAAGCGGCCAGTAAATGTAAGGCTGCGTATTGCAGCAGCATGATGGTTTTGCCGTCGGCGATCCGGCCGTCGGCGACCATCACCAGGGCCTCCGCCATCGGCAACTCCAGCACTTCGATATCCTCACCCTCCTCCGCAATACCGCCGCCGTCGCCGGTGCGTGACGCCGCATCGTATTCGCCAACGAAGAAGTACAGCCGCTCGGTCACCGAACCGGGACTCATGAAGGCTTCGAACACCTTGCGCACCTCGCTGACGCGGTAGCCGGTTTCCTCTTCCACCTCTGCTTTGATGCGCTCCTCCGGACTGGCATGGTCCAGCAGGCCGGCCGCCGTCTCGATCAGAAAACCGTCGTGTCCATTACCGTAAGTGGGAAAGCGGAACTGGCGCACCAGCAGCACCGTGCGCTGCGCGCGGTTGTACAGCAGGATGGTGGCGCCGTTGCCGCGGTCATAGGTTTCGCGCGTCTGGCGCTGCCAGCTGCCGTCGCGGCGGCGGTAGTCAAAGGTGGTCTTCTTCAGCAGGAACCAGTCGTCGGACAGGGTTTCTACCTGATGGATGCGGATACGGTCTTCGGGCATGGCGATCTCCTGGTTGCGTATTTTTACGATATCATGCAATATCGTGCAACATCAAGAAATTTCACGCATATGCTGACACGCCACCGTAAAGAACTGCTGCTCGCCCGTCTGCGCCAGGATGGGCAGATCGTCGCAAAATCACTGAGCGAGGAATTGGGACTATCGGAAGACACCATCCGCCGCGACCTGCGCGATCTGGCCAGCGAAGGCCTGCTGCAACGCGTGCATGGCGGCGCGCTGCCGGCCTCGCCAGCGATGGGCAATTTCGCCGAACGGCAGCGGATTTCCAGCGACGCCAAGCCGGCCATCGCGCGCGCCGCTGCGGCCATGATCGCGCCGGGACAAGTAGTGTTCATCGATGGCGGCACCACCGCCGTGCAACTGGCGCGCGCACTGCCACGGGATATGCAATGCACGGTGGTGACGCATAGTCCGTCGGTGGCGGTGGAACTGGCAGAACATCCGTTGATTGAAGTGATCCTGATCGGTGGCCGCCTGTTCAAGCACTCGATTGTGGCGATGGGACCATCGGCGCTGGAGGCCATTGCGCAGATCCGCACCGATATCTACTTCATGGGCGTGTGCAGCGTGCATCCGGAGAGCGGCATCAGTACCGGCGATTTCGATGAGGCGGGCGTCAAGCGCGCCATCAGCAATATGGCGCAGCGCACCGTGGTGCTGGCGTCGCCGGAAAAGCTGGACACCGCCTCCCCCTACCAGATCGCGCCGCTGTCGCAGGTCAGCGCCATCGTGGTCAACGACGACGCGCCGGAGGCGCTGCTGGCACGCTACCGCAGCCTGGACATCGACGTCATCAAGGCTTGAAGGTCTTCAGATATGCCATCACATCGGCCAGCTGCTGTTCGTCCTTGATGCCCCAGAAGCGCATGCTGGTTCCGGGCACCACATCGTGCGGCGCGCGCAGATAGGCGGTCAGCGTTTTTTCGTCCCACGTCAGCCCGGACTTCTTCATCGCGTCCGAATACTTGTAATCCTTGGTCGAGGCCGCGCGCCGGCCCACGATGCCATTCAGCTGCGGCCCATAGCCGCCACTGGCAAACGGCCCCACCGCGTGACAAGAAGCGCAACGCTGAAACAGCAACGCGCCACTCTTCGGATTGCCCACCGGCGCGGCGCCGGCGAGGGGCAGCGCAAATAACAATGCAATAAAAATAAATCGGTTCATGCCATTATTATGCACCGCGACGGCAGCGCTTGCCGGTAATGCGCCACAATGTCACACTTCGAGGATGAACCAGCCTTCACGTCCCCAAAAGCGCAATGCATCGTACCTATGGGTAGCTGCTTTGTGGCTGGCGGCCGGTGCATGTGGCGCGGTGACGGAAGTGGTGTATCCGCTGACCAGCCTTGACGATGCGGATAGTCGTTACGAATACGATTGGGCGGTGCTGCGCGTGGCGCTGCAAAAGACCACGCCGCGCTATGGCCGTTTGAACTGAAGCAGTCGACCCAGGCGATGTCGCCGCAGCGCGTGGCGCAAGAGCTGCTGACGCCAGGTGGCCGCATCAACGTCCTCGCACGCGCGACGTCGCCGGAGCTGGAGCGGCAATACATACCGGTGCGCCTGCCCATCGATAAGGGCCTGCTGGGCTACCGTATTTTCCTGGTGCGCTCTGCCGACCTGCCGCGTTTCGCGGCCGTGCACACGCTGGACGATCTGCGCCAGCTCCGCGTGGGGCAAGGCAGGGATTGGGTCGATGTGCCGATCCTGCGCAACGCCGGCTTCACCGTGGTGGAAGGCACCAGCTATAGGGGACTGTTTGCGATGCTGTCGGCCGGGCGCTTCGACTGGTTCTCACGCGGCATCGACGAAGCGCAACGCGAATATATCGAACGCCGCCCGAGCTATCCGGACATGGCGATGGAGCCGGCCTTGCTGCTACAGTATCCGCTGCCGCTGTACTTTTTCACGCGGCGCGACGCCGAAGGCAAGCTGCTGGCGCAGCGCATCAGCGACGGCATGGAGATGATGATCAAGGATGGTTCGCTCAACACCCTGTTCCAGCAGTTCAAGGGCGAGAGCATCAAGGCGGGCGGGCTGACGAAGCGGCGCGTGCTGCACATTAAAAATCCGCACCTGCCACCAGAGACGCCGTTGTCGCGCGGCGAACTCTGGTTCGATCCCGTTAAAGGCAAATAAACCAACGCCGTCATTCCCGCGCAGGCGGGAGCGACGGGTTACGGCCAGATAGCTTTCAGCACGGCGGCCAGATGGTAGCCACCCTGGATCAGCTGCGCCTTAGCGGCGGCCGACGATGGCACCGGATAGTTGTCCGGAATCGCCAGCGGCCACACGTTGTAGACATCACCGTTCTTGCTGGTCTGCTGCGCCATCGGACCCGGCACCACGTCGGCATACGCCAGCTTGGCCACCACCAGCGTCTGATCGGCCCACTCATACGGCCACGTCACGGGATCGCCGCTGTTTGGCGACACCACCGGATTGCCGGCGATGACCATCTGGGCGAACTGCTCCGGCGTGCGCGCACCAATGCGGCGGAAAGCGTAGTTGACCACCGTGGTGTCCCAGTACGAATGGAACGCGCGCGTGGTCTGCGGCGGACGCGCAGGCGTAGCAGGTGCAGGCTTGCTGTCATCCACCGGCGCGGCAGGAATCTGCTGCGTGCTGTTCGCCGTCAGCTTGATATCATCCAGCTGAAGATTATTGCCGCCCTGCGTGGCAAAGGCTTCCTTGTCGTCTAGCTGCTTCTGCGTCGGCAGCACGAAGCCGCCGTTCTTGCCGACGTAGCCCTCGCCCACATGCAGCGGCTGCGCGATATCGCCGGTCAGATGGGTCAGCATCAACAGCGCCTGGCGCGGCGTGAAGTTGTGCGGGTTGGTGGTCGCATTGCCCTTCCCTTGCAGTACGGCGATGCACTGCTTCAGCGTCTGCACGATATCATGGTCGGTGGTGCCGACGCCGTGGTCTTGATAGTGCGACAGCTGGAACGGCACGTCGGTGTAGTGGTATTCGCTGTGCTTCGGATTGGCGGTGGTGTAAGCCACCATCTCCTCCGTTTGCGGGCCGCAGTAAGTACCCTTGACGCAGTCGGCCCACGACGCCACCTTGGCCAGGCTCTCGCCCGGCAGCAGCAAGGCTTGTACCTGCTTCTCGGCGTTGCTGCCGACGATCAGCTGATCGGCAATCGCGCCAACCGCGCGGTGGCCGTCATTGCCCCACGCGTGGGCGTTGACGGAGACGAAGGCGCTGCTGAGCGCCAGTATGCATGCAAGCTTTTTCATTCGGGACTGCCTTTCGCTGGCTTTGGATATTGTTTGTTGATGTCGAGCGCTTGCGCGTACGACGACGACCAGGTCTGCTCATGCAGCGCGGCCAGGCGCTGCGCCATTTTCTCATTCCGCATCACCACTTCCAGATTGCGCGACAAGTCCATGTAGCCGCCGCTCCAGTTGCTGGTGCCGACCCAGGCGATCTGGTTATCGATCACCATGGTCTTGCTGTGGATGACGCGCGCGAACGGAATAAAACCGGTCGACGCCACCGGCAGCGTCACCACGCGGATTTCCACGTTCGGCAGGATCGCCAGGCTTTTCAGGTACACCTGCGCCGGATTTTCCAGGTTCCAGTTGGAGACCATCAGCTTGATCTTGACGCCGCGATTGGCCGCCGAACGCACCGCGTTGTCGATCACCGCATAATAAGGACGCGTGCCTTTCGGGCCGTAGCTCAACGGCGCGTAGTCCAGCAACTGGATGCGCACTTCGCTTTTCGCTTCCGCCAGCAGCGCCGGCAGGCCGGCCTCGGAATTGCCGACGCCCGCCGGGTTGTATTGCTGCGGGCTAGCCAGCAGGAAGGTGTCTTGATGAATGTTCGGCGCCACCGGCGTCGCATTCAACACCGGCACTGGCTTGCCTTGCGAGATCAGCGCCTGCGCATTCCAGTCCTGGTTAAAGATCGCCTGTACTTGCGCCACAACCTTCGGATCGGTGATGCGCAAGCCGGTTTCGTGGATGTGCTCAAACGAGCGCCAGTCGAAATTCTGGCTGCCGATGTAAGCGGTCGCGCCATCCACTACCAGGTACTTGGCGTGAATGATGCCGTTGCCGGTCAGCTTATTCACGTCCAGGATGCGGAAGTCCATATTCGGAATCGCCTTCAGGCGCTCAATGGTCGGCTTCTCCGACAGGCCCACGCCTTTTTGATCCAGCAGGAAGCGGATCTTAACGCCGCGCTTGCCGGCGGCTTCAAGATGCTCCACCACTTTTTCAAACACGCTGCCCGGCTTGATGACGGCGTAGAACTGGCCGATGACGATTTCGCTCTTGGCGTGATCAAACAGCTCGCTCCACACCTGCGCCGGATTGCGCAAGTCATCGCTATGCAGCGGCGTTTCCACCGGCGCGGTCTGCACCAGTTCAAAGCCGGGAATCGAAAACTCCGCGCGGGCCGGCGCAGCCAGCACGCTGGCCGCAACCAGGGCGGAAAGTAAAAGTCGACGCATCATTGTTCCTTTTGTACGTAACGCTTGAGCGGCGCCGCAGCGCCGGCTGGTTTGCCATCCTGTTCACGCCTGGCCAGATACTGGGTCAGCGCGTCGATGTCGCGAATGCTGGTCGGCGCGCGGTTGCTGCCGTTCTTGAAGGCCGGGAAGCCGTCGCCGCCTTCGGCCAGGAAGTTATTGGTCACCACCCGGTACGAGGTGTCCATCTCCAGCTTGGCGCCATTCAGCTTCACGGTGCCCGGCACGATCTTGCTGCCTTCCGGCTTGCTGGCGTCCCATTGATAGGTAAAGCCTTCCGACAGTTGCAGCAAGCCGCGCTTGGCGTCGCGGTCCTCCAGCCACTGCTCTTCCAGCAGTTCGATAATCTGCGACCCGCGCAGGTTCATCGCCACCAGCGTATTACCGAATGGCAGAACCGCCATCGCCTTGCCCAGCGTGACGCGGTTGCCGGCTACCGTCTCCAGATCCTGGCGAATGCCGCCCGGATTCTGCAGCGCGATCTGCGCGCCGTACGGACGGCCCGCCGCAAGCATCGAATCGGCCACCAGATCGCCCAGCGCGGACTCCTCGACGTGATCCTTGGCGCGTTTTACGCTCGGCACGGCGATGACCGCCACCGGACGCGCCAGCGCGGCAGCGCTTTGCTCGCGCGCCTTGTTCAGGTATGCCGTCAGCGCTGGATCGGCCGGCCACGTGCCCGGCACCATCACCTCCTGCCTGGCGCTGACCTCGCGCACGGTGTTGGTTGCGGTGTCCACTTGCAGCGTGATGCGGCCCAGCACATGGCCGCCCATATCGGACTGCGTCACCAGCCGGCCATCCACCTTGCACAGATAGCCCTGGTGCGAGTGACCGCTGATCACCAGACGAATCGCCGGATCGAGGCGCTTGACCACATCGACGATCGGTCCTTTCAGATTGCTGCAATCCTGCTGGTCAAATTTGTCGGTGGTGCGGCCGCCCTGGTGGATCAGCACCACGAACACGCCCACGCCCTGCTTGCGCAGTTCCGGCAGCTGGCGGTTGATGGCGTCCGCTTCGTCGACGAACTCCAGACCGGCGATACCCGAGGCCAGCGCCGACTCGGCGGTCGCGCGCAGCACGGTGCCGATGAAGCCGACCTTCACGCCATGCACGGTCTCGATCTTATACGCCGGCAGCACCGGCTTGCGGGTGCGCATGTCGATCACATTGGCGGCCAGATACTGGAACTGCGCGCCTTGATATGGACCGTCGAATTTGCACGCCTTGTCGGCGCGCGGCGAGGTGCAGCCGCCCTGCTGCTGGCGCAGCAGCTCAATGCGGCCCTGGTCGAATTCATGGTTGCCGACCGACGTCACGCGCAGGCCGAGCAGATTCATGGCGCCGATGGTCGGCTCGTCGGCCCACATCGACGAGATGGCCGGGCTGGCGCCGATCAGGTCACCGGCGCCGACCACCATCAGTTCCGGATCGTCCTTGCGCCAGGCTTGCAGCGCCGCGCCCAGCGTGTCGATGCCGCCGGCCTGGATGGTGCGCTCGCCGCCGCCAGCGGCGCTGTCCCAGACGTATTTGCTGGCTTCCAGATTGCCGTGGAAATCATTCAGCGCCACCAGTTGAACTTCGGTCACGCCCGGTGGCAGCGGCTGGCGCCATGCGCAGCCGGCCAACGCGGCCAGCAAGGCCGCGGTGATGAGGGTAGAGGTATGTGTTTTCATAAGGTGTGCAGCATAGCGTATTCAAGGTTCCGCCAGCAGTATGGAAACATTGCGGATACAAAGAAAAACAGGCCCTTGCGGGCCTGTGTCGTACTCACGATATGGCGGGCCGGAAGCCCGCCACCGGGACGATTAGTAGTCGCCAGAGAAGGTCAGCGACAGGAAGCGTGGTGCGCCAGCATAGTAGTAGATCTTGTTGGCGGTCACACCTGGGTAAGCCAGGGCGTTGGTAGCGGTTGCCGAGGCCGGGTTCAGGTACTGCTTGTTACCCAGATTGCTCACGTTCATGGTGATCTTCGGACGTTTCAGCCAGCCCTGGTTAGGGAAGGTGTAGCCAGCGTCCAGACCCAGCAGGGTGTAGCCGCCAACGTATTCGTCGTTGGTCATGGTGCTGTACTGACGCGCGGTGGTCTTCGCTTTCAGACGGCCGTAGAACGCGCCATCCTGGTACTCGGCGCTGACGCCGACTTTCCATTTAGGCGTCAGCGGGAACTCGTTACCCTTGGTCGCCAGAGGCGCGGCGCCTTTGGTGGTGGCCAGGTTGTCCTGCATTTCCGATTTCGAGTAACCCAGCGAGCCGTAGAACGCCCAGCCGTTGATCGGGGTGTTACCCAGTTCAACTTCGAAGCCGTTGTTACGCACGTTGCCGACGTTGGTGGTGGCCTTGGTGTCGGTTACTGGATCGTACGCGGTTGCCAGACGGTCCTTGAAGTAGATCGAGTACACGTTGAAGGTGGCGATGAAGTTCTTGTCCTGGTGACGGTAGCCGACGTCCAGGTTCCACGAGACTTCTTCTTTCACGTCATTGACGACGGTTGGCACGCCATTGACCAGTGCGACGTTACCGTTGTTTGGCAGGTAGATGAAGTTACCTGGCGCCTTCATGTTCTTGGCCAGCGATGCGTACAGTTGGTCGTCGTTGGTGACCTTGAAGCGCGCGCCCAGTTGCGGCAGGATATCGTCATAGGTACGCACAACGCTGTACTGCTTGCCCGACAGCGGCAGCGAACCTTCGTTGGCGAAGTTGGTGAAGTCGCGCTTGATGTGCGGGGTACGCACGCCGAAGTTCAGGGTCAGGCGGTCATCCATCGCGGTGTAGGTGTCCTGCACGAAAGCCTGGTAGGCGGTCGATACGGTCTTGACGTCGCGGTACACTTGCAGCTTGGTGCCGTCTGGACGGTAGATGTTGTTCGACTGCAGCCACGGATCGTAGGAACCGTCGTTGTTGATGGCGACCATCGGCGAGGTTTGCTCGTGGTTGGCGCGCTCGATCCAGGCGCCGGCCAGCAGCGTGTGGTTGCCCATGGTGTGGGTGATCGCGGCGCTGAAGCCTGGACGGCTGGTGCGGGTGAACGAACCTTCGGCCATCAGGACTTTATCCTTGGTGTCGCCGTCGCCGTTCAAGTCGATCGAACCGGTCTTGACGCCGGTGCCGGCGTCCTTGACGATGGCCACGTTGGCTTCGGTGATCAGCTGCTGCTGGGTGCCGCCGGTGCCGTAGCCGTACCACCAGTACGGGACGAATTTGATGTCGGTGTCTTCGTTCAGACGGAACTTGGCAGTGGCCGAAGCGATCACGTTACGGAACGGGTTCAGCGCCAGGCCGTAGTAAACCGGCGATGGTGCGGTGTCGTTCTGTGCGCCAGCGCCTGGGGTCACGTGGCCAGGGAACTTGGTGGTGTAGTCGTAGAAGTAACCGTTCGTCGCCAACTCCGCCTTGGTCATGCTCAGGAAGTTGTTGTTGATGGCTTCGTTGTACAGAATGGTGCCGTGGATGTAGTTGAAGCGATCCCAGTCGTAGTTGAAGCCGGCGTCGATGTGGTCGCGCTTGGCGCCGCCTTCGCCCTTCCACTTGTCCGCTTCAGCGTGCGAGGCGGAGATGAAGAACTTCGAGCGCTTGTCCGAGAACAGGCCGCTGTCGAAGCGGATGTAGGTTTTGGTCAGGTTCAGCTGGCCCAGGGTCTGCATCACGCGCACGCGTTGCTTGTCTTCCGGATTGCAGGTGGTGATGCCGAAGTTACCGCCGGTCGCGCCAACTTGTGGCGAGTCAACGTCGGTCGAACCTTGGGTCACGGTTTCGGAGCAGGTGTTTTCCTGGTCCACGTACTCTTGTGGGTAGACAGCGAACGAACCCGAGTCATTGACTGGTACGCCGTTGATGGTGGCGCCGATCTGGTCGGAGTTGAAGCCGCGCAGGGTCAGGCCGCCGCCGAACAGGCCGGTTGCGTCGTAGTTGAAGCTGTTCACTGCTGGCAGCATTTCCAGTGCTTCATAAGCATTGCCGGTTGGGCGCTGCTTTTCCAATTCTTCCGCAGTAATCGTCGAACGTGCTTTTGGCGCGTCTTCGGTCACCATCAGGCCCATACCCAGTTTTTTACCGGTGATGACCACTTCGGCCTTGCCTGGAGTAACAGCAGCTGGCTCGGCAGCTTCCT
The DNA here is from genome assembly GCF_012849375.1 of Duganella dendranthematis. Lineage (NCBI taxonomy): Bacteria > Pseudomonadati > Pseudomonadota > Betaproteobacteria > Burkholderiales > Oxalobacteraceae > Duganella > Duganella dendranthematis. The sequence continues at coordinate 3,635,645 of NZ_CP051684.1, read as the reverse complement.
GTGCGAAAGCAGCGCCAGCCGACAGCGCGGCCAGGTGAGCTGCTACGGCGATTACGCTCAAGCGCAAGACCGGAGATTGTTTGGATTGCATTCAAAACCCCTTAGAGTGTTATATAAAAACGTGAGAAAACTTCCGAATTCGATACCGAAGAGCTAATTTTTCTCTGCACAAAGGCGAGAGTGTAATGGCCGAAAATGACACTGGCATGACAACAAAAGTTGCTAATTTGCTCTAACTATCTACCACTATTGCATGTCAAAACAGGCCCCGACAAATACGTTTTTGCTACACCATTGAGTGGAAAAACATATAAATGCGCGCCAAATGCTAATTAATTAGCAAGTTCAGAGGGATGCTGAGGTAGGGAACGGGCGGAATTATAAGAGCATCAGCTGCCGATGAATTTCGTTCATGGCAACTATTAGAGAGAAAACTCTGATGTGTAGCAAAACTGCGACAGAAAAACGCCGCAATTTTGATAAAAAGCAAAGCCGGCGGGACAGGCCGCCGGCTATTTGGAGGGGTTGTAGATCTTTTAACGTTTGGGTTTGGCGTCCGAGCCGGCGATCTCCGCCTCAAATTTGGCGAATTTACCGTCCAGGGCTTTTAAAAGACGTTGTTTATCCGCATCGGCCAGGAAAGAATAGCGAATACTGTCATACGACAGTTTTTTCACTTCCGCGTAATCCGGCTGGTAGCGCGCCGCGTACAGCACATATTCGCCGGATAAATTGTTACGCGAGACGCCAGCGTCGTCTGTGGACAACACATACGGCACGCCATATTTGCGGTACAGCGTCACCGGATGCGCCTGATCCTTGATGCCGAGAATGAAATCGTTGCTGCTCAGGTTGACCTCGACCGCGATCTTCTTATCATGCATTTCTTTCATGATCGTCAGCGGATTGCTCTCGTGGGCGATGTCCATGCCGTGGCCGATGCGGCTGGCGCCGGCCACCTCGATGGCGTCCTTGATGTGGAAGGTCAGGCCTTCCGGCGGCACCATGCCGAGCGACAGCTCACCGGCGTGCAGCGCCAGTTTGACGCTCGGATACTTCGCTTTCAGGAATTTGAACATCTGCATGTGCAGCGCGTAGTCGCGCATCGAGACGTTGACGCTTTCCTGTCCGACAATATTCACGCCGACGATCTTCGGATTCGAGGTCGCCAGCTTGAAGCTGGAGGCGATCTGCGCAAACACCTGCGACGGCGCCAGGAAGCGCAGCGCGAACGGCTGGTAACGCAGCGTGAAGTTGGCGTCGTCGATGCCGGCGCTGACCGTTTCGACGTTTTTCAGATAGGCGCCGATCCAGCCCTGGTAGGGCTGGTCCTGATCCAGTTTGGCGCTCAGCGCGGCAAAATCGGCGTCGCCAACGCCGCCGGCAAGCGCCTTCTTGTCAAAGTCCGCATCCTGCGCGATCGGCGCGATCTCGTAGATGGTTTCGATGTAGCTCAGGTTTTCCTGGATGGCGCGCTGCTTCAGGCGCTGCACGCCGTCCACCGCATTGGTCGACGCCACCGGGTTGAAATAGGCGAAGGTGTCGAAGAACTGGCGGTCCGGCGGCGACTGGATGCCGCTATGGTTGTAGAAGTCCTTGTCCGACCAGCGCTGCAGCAGGTTGGCCAGCACGGTGTTGTCGTTCATGACATCCTGGCCGGACAGGCAGCCGGCGGCAGGCTTGGTCTTCTCGATGGTGTAGCTGGTCTTGTTGACGCAGAAGCCTTCCTTATCCACCCACTCCAGATACTGCTCGGCGTAGATCGCGCCCGAGTAGTGGTGGTGCAGGTCGCCGCCCTTCGGCATCATGGTGAAGAACATCGTCAGTTCGGCCAGTTTCGGCTCCTTGCCCGGTGCGACCAGCGCGGCGAAGTGGCGCTTGGTAGCCTCTTCGTTGGCGTTGGCGGCGTGCGCCTGCGGCATGGCGCACAGCACGGCGGCGGCCAGCGCCAGGGCTTTGAGATTGTTCTTCATGTGTATCCTTAATTAAGTCGTTTCACGGACATGCACCTGGCGGCCCGCCGAATAGGTCGCGGCGATCGCGCGGTCGTCGCCCAGCAACGCCAACGCGAACAGCAGCTCTTCCAGGCTCTCCCTGCGCGCGGTACGGCGCTGCAACAGCGGCGTGGCTTGCGGATCGACGACGATGAAGTCGGCCTCCGCGCCGGCGGTGAAATTGCCGATCGTGCCTTCCAGCTGCATGCTGCGCGCCGCGCCCAGCGTGGCCAGGTAAAACATCCGCAAGGCCGGCAGGTAACTGCCCTTCAAGCGCGCTACTTTATAGGCTTCATTCATCGTTTGCAACATGGAGAACGAAGTGCCGCCGCCGACGTCGGTGGCCAGCGAGAGTAGCACGCCGGCGTCGTCGGCGCGTTCAAAGTCGAACAGGCCGCTGCCGAGGAACAGGTTGGAGGTCGGGCAAATGGCGGCGGCGGACTGGGTTTCGGCCATGCGCTGGCGGTCGCGTTCATTGAGCCAGATGCAGTGGCCATACATGGCGCGCGGACGCATCATGCCGTAGCTGTCGTAGACGTCGATGTAGCTGCGCGAATTGGGAAACAGCTCGCGCACCCACGCGCATTCGGCTTCGTTTTCCGACACGTGGGTCTGGATGAAGGTGTCCGGATAGGCAGTCGCCAGTTCGCCGGCCAGTTGCAGCTGGCGTTCGGTGGAGGTTGGCGCGAAGCGCGGCGTGATGGCGTACAGCGCGCGGCCGCGCTTGTGCCAGCGCTGGATCAGCGTCTCGGTGTCGCGCGCGCCGGATTCGGCGGTGTCGCGCAGGAAGTCGGGGCAGTTCCGATCCATCATCACCTTGCCGGCCACCATGCGCAAGCCGCGCTGTTCGCTGGCGGTGAAGAAGGCGTCCACCGATTGCGGATGCACGGTGCAGTAGACCATGGCGGTGGTGGTGCCGCATCGGAGCAGTTCATCGAGGAAGAACTCGGCCACGTTGGCAGCATGCACGGTGTCCTCGAACTGGCGCTCGGTCGGGAAGGTGTAGGTCTCCAGCCATGGCAGCAAGCCTTCCGCAGGGGACGCGATCATGTCGCTCTGCGGGTAGTGGACGTGGGTGTCGATAAAGCCTGGTATCAGCAGCTTGCCGCTGTAGTCGTGGACCACGGTGTTCGCTGGCAGCGTGGTGTGCAGCGTGGCGTAGTCGCCGGCTGCCTGCACTTTGCCGTCTGCGACGATCAGCAGGCCGTCTTCGTGCCAGTCATGCGATTTATCGCTGAAAGCCGGATCGGCGAGAAAGTGCAGCAAGCTGCCACGGTAGGCTTGCAGGTTGGTGGTCATGATGATCTTTCTTGAATCTGAATGCGTAGTTTAGCTTGCGACGGCCAGTCTTGCTGGCGCGCTGAGGGCGGCGATTTGCTGCTGCTCCCACACCATCAGCAACTGTGCACACACGGAGGCGGCGATGGCGGCGGGGAGTTTGCTGGAGATACCCGCCAGGCCGATGGGACAAACCATGTTGTCGATGCGGTCTTGCGGCAGTCCCCGTGCGGCCATGCGGCGCTCGAACTGCACGCGCTTGGTGTTGGAGCCTATGAGGCCGAACCAGCCGACGTCGTCGCGGGCCAGGATGGTTTCGCACAGCCGCTGGTCCAGCGCGTGGCTGTGGGTCATGACGAGGTAGCTGGCGTTGGCCGGGGCAGCGGCGACTGCGGCTTCCGGCATATCGGTTGCTTCGATAGCGACATTGGAAGGCAGGCTGGCAGGGAACATATCCTCGCGCTCGTCGACCCAGGTGACGGTGCACGGCAACTCGCCCAACATGCGCACGATGGCCGCGCCAACGTGGCCGGCGCCGAACAGCACCAGATGCGCGCGCGGCGCCAGGCAAGGATCGGCCAACCAGCGACGACCGGCCGCATCGCGCAGGATGTGCGTGCCGCGCTCGCGATCCAACGCTGGCGCGGCCGTGCGCACGCATGCCGCCACCACTGCAATATCGCAGCTGATGCCGCTCGTGCCGTCTATGCCACGCTCGATGCGATCGGCGCGGCCGCCCGCAGCGGCGCCGGCAACGATTGCGCTGTCCGCGTCGAGCAGCAGCGCCATAGCCGGGCCGTCGATGGCGCTGAGGCGCCAGTTGTCGTCGCGGCGGCGCTTGCGCAGGCCTGCCAGCACGTCGGCGAGTTCGTCGCCGATCAGCTCAAACGCCAGGTGCACCACGCCGCCGCAGCACTGCCCCAGCGTCGGCCCGAGTGCATAGCGCTCCAGCCGCGCACTGGCGCCCTTTGCCGCCACATCGCTCGCAGCCATGCCTTGGCCGGCCGCGCCTTTCAGCATCTCGCGCGCCAACTCCACCGCGCACATTTCCAGATGCCCGCCGCCGATCGTATCGTGCTGGCCGCGCGCCGTCACCAGCATCTTGGCGCCGGGTTCGCGCGGGCCGGAGCCCTCCACGATCGCCACGGTCACCAGCACTGCCGGTTCCAGTACCTGCGCTGTCAGCCACTCGTTCATTACGAAGCCATTTCCACCGCGGACACCGCCCGCAGAATCTCTTCACTGGTCGCCGGCGCGTTCAACGGCGGATTGACGCGGTGCCCGCCCACAGCGGAAATCGCATCCCGAATCGCAAAGAACACCGAAAACGGCAACAACAACGGCGGCTCGCCAACCGCCTTCGAGCGATGGATACTGTCCTCCACGTTGCCATTGTCGTACAGCTTCACACGAAAATCCTCCGGACAATCGGAGATGCCAGGAATCTTGTATGTGGAAGGCGCATGCGTCATCAACTTGCCCGCCGCATTCCACCACAACTGCTCAGTGGTCAGCCAGCCCATGCCCTGAATGAACGCCCCTTCCACCTGGCCGATATCAATGGCCGGATTCAGCGAACGCCCGGCGTCGTACAACGCATCGGCGCGCAGCAGTTTCCATTCGCCAGTCAGCGTATCGACCACCACCTCCGACACGGCAGCGCCGTAAGCGTAGTAAGAGAACGGATGGCCGTTCATTGTCTTCGGATTCCAGTGCAGGTTCGGCGTCGCATAGAAACCGTCGGACCACAACTGCACCCGCGCCAGATACGCCTTCTGCACCAGCTCCGCAAACAGCACCTTGTGGCCGTTGACGTGCACATGGTTATCGAAGAAGCGCACCGGCTGACCATCGTCATCGCCATATAGCTTGACCGCATACGCCGCCAATCGTTCGCGAATCTGCCGCGCCGCATCCTGCGCCGCCTTGCCATTCAGGTCCGCACCGGTGGACGCTGCCGTCGCCGACGTATTCGCCACCTTGCTGGTGTCGGTCGCCGTGATGCGTACGTGCGACAGGTCCAGGCCCAGTTCATGCGCCACCACCTGCAGCACCTTGGTGTTAATGCCCTGCCCCATCTCCGTGCCGCCATGATTGACCAGCACCGAACCGTCCACGTACACATGCACCAGCGCGCCGGCCTGGTTCAAATGCGTGACGTTGAAGGCGATGCCGAACTTCAGTGGCGTCAGTGCCAGCCCTTTCTTCAGCACCGGGCTGGAAGCGTTGTAAGCCTCGATCGCCTTGCGCCGCGTGCGATACTCGCTGGTCTGTTCCAGCTCCGCCGTCAGCGCCTCGATGACGTTATCGACAATCTCCTGGCCATACGGCGTGAGATTGCGCTCAGTCGTGCCGTAGAAATTCTGGCGGCGAATATCCAATGCATCACGTCCCAGATTGCGCGCGATTTCGTCGATGATGTACTCAATCGCAATCGCCCCCTGCGGGCCGCCGAAACCACGAAACGCCGTATTCGATTGCGTATTGGTCTTGCCGCAGCCGGCGCGGATATCCACGTCCGACAGATAGTAAGTATTATCGAAATGGCAGACCGCCCGCGTCGCCACAGGCCCCGAAAGATCGGCCGAGAAGCCGGCGCGCAAGGTCATATCCACTTTGGCGGCGAGGATCTTGCCGCTGTCGTCGTAGCCCACTTCGTATTCATAGAAGAAGCAATGGCGCTTGCCGGTGACCAGCATGTCATCATCGCGATCCGCACGCAGCTTGACCGGACGGCGCAACTTGGACGCTGCAATGCCGGCCGACGCCGCCCACAACGCCGACTGCGACTCCTTGCCGCCGAAGCCACCTCCCATGCGACGGCACTCCACCTGCACCTTGTGCGAGTGCACGCCGATGGCATGCGCCACCACATGCTGCATTTCGCTCGGGTGCTGCGTCGAGCACTGCACCAGCAGGCCGTTTTCCTCCTTCGGAATCGCATAGGCGATCTGGCCTTCCAGGTAAAACTGTTCCTGGCCGCCGACAAACAGCTGGCCCTTCACCACGCGCGGCGCCATCTCGAAGGCGGTCTGGTAGTCGCCGCGCGTCAGTTGCATCGGCGGCAGCACATACGAGTTGGCGGCCTTGGCTTCCTGCGGCGTGAAAATCGCCGGCAGTTCGTCATAGGCGATTACCGCGCGACGGGCGGCGCGGCGTGCATTGTCGTGCGTATCCGCCACCACGATGAAGATCGGCTGGCCGACATACAGCACTTCGCCGGCCGACAGGATAGGATCGTCATGAATGATCGGTCCGCAGTCGTTGGTGCCGACGATATCGGCCGCCGTGTACACCGCCACCACGCCCGGCGCACTGCGCACCGGCGCCAGATCCATCGCCGTGATGCGCGCATGCGCCTTGGAAGACAAACCCAATGCCGCGTGCAACGTGCCTTGCAACTCGGGGATATCGTCGGTGTAAGTGGCCTGGCCCAACACATGCAGCTCGGCCGATTCGTGCGGACGCGATACGCCCACGGCCTTCCATGCGGATTCCGCGATCGCGGCGGGAGCAACGGGTTGATTCATGACGGCTCCTTTCAGGCGCGGCAAGCGAAAGCGTTGACGGCATCGGCCGCAAGCGGTGCATCGGCGCGCGTCTCCAGCCAGAAGCGGCGCAGCAGGTTCTGCGCCGTCTGCATGCGATAGGTGCTGGACGCGCGCATATCCGACAGCGGTGCAAAATCCTGCGCCAGCTGGTCCATCGCCACGCGCAGATTGGTTTCACTCCAGGTCAGGCCGGTCAGCGACGCCTCGGCACGCGGCGCCCGGCGCGGCGTGCCCGCCATGCCGCCGAACGCAATGCGCGCATCCACCACATTGTCGCCATCCAGCGTGAACGCAAACGCCGCGCACACCGCCGAGATATCCTGGTCGAATCGCTTGGCCAGCTTGTAGGTACGGAATTGCACGTCCGCGCGCGGCAGCGGCACGCGCACGGCGGCGACGAATTCGTCGGCCTGCATATCCTTTTTCTGATAATCGAGATAGAAGGCTTCCAGCGCCAGCACGCGGCGGCCGGACGGACCTTGCAGCACCACTTCGCTGCCCAGCGCAATCATCCACGGCATCGAATCGCCAATCGGCGAACCATTGGCGACATTGCCGCCTAACGTGCCCGCATTCCGGATCGGCAGCGACGCAAAGCGCTGCCACAACTCGCCAAGCTGCGCCGGATACAGCTTGCACAGCGCTTCGTATGCTGCATTGAGCGACACGCCGGCGCCGATTTCCAGCATGCCGTCCTGCTGCTGCACGCGTTGCAGCGCGCTGACGTGGCCGAGATAAATGATATCGCCCAGTTCGCGCATCTGCTTGGTCACCCACAGGCCGATGTCGGTCGATCCGGCCAGCAGCGTCGCTTTCGGATGCGCAGCGCGCAGCGCCACCAGTTCTTCCAGCGTGCGCGGCGCGTGGAACGACTGGCCGCGCGCGGTGTAGGTGGAGCCGGCTTCGCGCTGCAAGGCTTGCAGCTGCTGCGTCAACGCCGCGCGATCGAACGACACTTTCGGCAGTTCGGTCATGCGGTGCGCCGCGTCGATGATCGGGCGATAGCCGGTGCAGCGGCACAGGTTACCGGACAGGCAGTCGTCAATCTCCTTGCGCTGCGCCGGCTGGCCGTCCTTATCCAGGTACATGCCCCACAAGGACATGACGAAGCCCGGCGTACAGAAGCCGCACTGCGAGCCATGACATTCCACCATCGCCTGTTGTACCGGATGCAGCGTTCCATCCGGCTGCTGCATGTCCTCCACCGTGAAAAGCGCCTTGCCGTCCAGCGTAGGCGCGAACTGGATGCAGGAATTCACCGCCTTCATCTCCAGCTGGCCGGCCGCATTCAGGCTGCCGACAACCACCGTGCAAGCGCCGCAATCGCCTTCGGCGCAGCCTTCCTTGGTGCCGGTGCAATGCAGATCCTCGCGCAGATGCTGAAGCACGGTGCGGGTTGGCGCGGCGTCGTGGATCTCCTGCACAGCGCCACGGAAGTAAAAGCGAATCGGTTCGGACATCACAATCTCATTCAGCAAATGGGTGGACCTTGCGCCAGTGTTCGGCGATATCGATACGGCGCGTGATCCAGACCTTGTCGTGGCTCTGCACGTAGTCGAGGAAACGCGCCAGCGCCGCCGCACGCGCCGGCCGGCCGACGATGCGGCAGTGCAGGCCGATGGACAGCATCTTCGGCTGATTCAATCCTTCCGGATCGCCCTCGGCGTACAGCACGTCGAAGGCGTCCTTCAGATAATCGAAGAACTGCGTGCCGGAGTTGAAGCCTTGCGCGGCGGCGAAGCGCATGTCGTTGGTGTCCAGCGTGTACGGCACGATCAGCTGCGGCGCGCTCACTGCCACGCCGTCGCTATTGGTGTAGCCGACCTTCTGCCAGAACGGCAGGTCGTCGCCGTAGTTGTCGGCGTCGTAGCGGAAGCCGCCGTGTTCCATCACCAGCTTGCGCGTCTGCGGCGAATCGCGGCCGGTGTACCAGCCTTGCGGCGCGCTGCCCGTCAGTTCGCGGATGATGTCCACCGCTTCCTTCATGTGCGCGCGCTCGGTGGCTTCGTCCATGTTCTGGTAGGTGATCCAGCGCAGGCCGTGGCAGGCGATTTCGTGGCCAAGTTGCTGGAACGCCGCCACCGCCTCCGGATGGCGTTTCAACGCCATCGACACGCCAAACACCGTCAGCGGCAGCTTGCGTTCCTCGAACATGCGCAGCAAACGCCACAAGCCGGCACGCGAGCCGTACTCGTACAGCGACTCCATGCTCATGTGGCGGTTGCTGAAGGAGGCCGCTCCGATGATCTCGGACAGGAAGGTCTCGGAGCCGGCGTCGCCGTGCAACACATTGTTCTCGCCGCCCTCTTCGTAGTTCAGCACGAACTGCAGGGCCACGCGGGCCTGGTTCGGCCACTGCGCATGCGGCGCTTTCGGGCCGTAGCCGATCATGTCGCGCGGGTAGTTGTCGTAAGTGGTCATGGCGCAGGCAAGTCTATGGGGAATATATCCTTAATCATATATGCCAATGCGCATGGCGGTATATGATTTGTACAATAGATACTCGTCACCTACGGATATAGGACCACACAATGGGCAAACTCAGCACGCACGTTCTCGACATCACCCAAGGCAAGCCGGGCGCCGGCGTCAAGGTGGCTTTATACGCGGTGGGGCCGGAGGGCCGCGAACTATTGAAGTCGGACGTGACCAACGCCGACGGCCGCTGCAGCACGCCGCTGCTGGAGGGTGACGCACTAAAACAGGGCAAATACGAGTTGGTGTTCAGCGCTGGTGCCTATTTCGACGTGCAAGGCGTCACCCTGCCGGAGCCGAAATTTATCGACGAGGTGACGTTGGCCTTTGGCGTTGCCGATGCCAGCCAGAATTACCATGTGCCGCTGGTCGTTTCGCCGTGGGCGTACTCGACCTATCGCGGCAGCTGATCAGCGCTGCTTGCCGAGGTACTTGGCAAAGAAGGTCTCCAGCCGGCGGTAGACTTCCGCCTGGTTTTCGGTGTCGTAGAAACCGTGGCCTTCGTAATCCACGTAGTACCACTCCGGCGGATGGCCAGCTTTTTCCAGCGCCGCCTTCATCAGGAAGGCATGCTCCTTCGGTGCGCGCTTGTCCTTGCCGCCGTGGATCAGCAGCACGCCGGCTTTGATGCTGGCCGCTTGCAGGTTCGGCGAATAGCGGTTCCACTCGGCCTTGTCCTCGCCAAATATGCGCTTGTTCCACGCAATGCGGCGGCTGTTGCCGGCGACCCCGTCCTCAGTCTGCAACAGGCCGACGTCATATACGCCGGCATACCCAACCGCGCACTTGAACAGGTCCGGCTCGCGCGCGGCCAGCATCAGCGCCGAGTAGCCGCCGAAACTGACGCCATAGACGCACATCTTCGAACCATCGACTTCGCCCTGCGCCACCGCCCATTTCACGCCATCGACCAGATCGTTCATGATCTTGCCGCCCCACTCGCGATAGCCCATGCGCTCAAAGCCGAAGCCACGCCCGCCCGAGGCGCGGAAATTCACCTGCAGCACAGCGTAGCCCCGATTGGCCAGGAACTGCGCGTCGCTGTCGAAGTACCAGCTGTCGCGTCTGCCGTAAGGGCCGCCGTGTGGGATCAGGATCAGCGGCGGCTTGTTCGCCGTCTTGAACGCCGGCAGCGTGAGGTAGCCATCAATCGTCACGCCGTCACGCGCCTGGAAGTTGATCGGCTGGCGCGTGGCCATCTGCTCCGGATCGATGTCTTCCATCGACGCGAACAGCATCTCGGCCTTGTTGGCCTTGCGGTTGTATAGATAATAAGCGCCGGGATCGCGATCGCTCACCACCCAGAACAGGACCTGATTCTGGTCCGCCGATTCACTCACCAGACTGACTGTGTGGTCCGGGAATTGGCGCGCCATATCCTGCAGCAAGGGCGTGTCCGGATTACTCGGGTCCAGGTAAGTGATTTTCGGCCGGCCGACGGCGGAATGCACCGCCAGCGGCGTGGAATCGGCGCCGCCAAACTCCAGCGTTCCCACATTGCCCAGCGCGTCCTCGGCCAGCAGTTTGCGGTTGCCGCCCGCCAGGTCTTCGCTGACCACTTTAACGCGGCCGTTATCCTCGGCCTGCCACGCATAAAAGCTGCGGTTGTCAGGCGAAAAGCCGAACGGCGTCAGGCGCGTGTCCTGCTTCTGCAGCGGAAATACTTCCCAGTCCGACGTGGTGTCATTCAGGCGCCACACGCGGGCGTGCCCTTCCTCATCAGTGCCGGTGGCAAAGCGCGGCTTGCCGGCATTGTCGACCACAAACGACGCGCTCGGCGATTTCAGCGTGGTGACCAGCTTGCGAATGCCGGTGCGGGTATCAAAGTCATACAGCGCGCTCTGGTCCAGGTCCCACTGGAAGGTGCCGACCAACAAGTGGTCATTCGCCGCCTTGTAGACGTAGACCGGATAGGCATAGCCATCATCGGGGGCGTAGCGGTTACGGCCGTACTGCGCCACGTTCCAGCCAAACAGATATTGCTGCTGTTTGCCGTCGTAGTCCATGGCCAGCAGTTCACCGGTGGACTGCGGCTGTTCACGGCTGCCCACCTCAATCGCCTTCTGCACCAGCACCCGCTTGTTGCTGACCCAGGTATAGTCGGCCGGCACCTCGAACACCGGCATGCGCACCATGCCCTCCAGCTTCAGATCAGGCAGGCTATAGAAGCTCACCATCGGCACCGTGCGCGCGCCAACCGGCACCCGCACCGTGATCGCCAGATGCTTGCCATCGGGCGACATCACCGGGTTGTAGTACTGGTCCATTTTGGCGAAGCTGGTCACCGGCACCAGGGGCGGCATTGCCTGCCCCAAGGCCATCAAGGGGAACGCGGTGGCAAGCATAAACAGAGGTCGGCGCATGGCGATTTAATGAAGTTGGCATTACTCAAATGCTAACACGCTGAACAATATTGTCAAATTGAAACAATTGGAGAGAATTCACGCATCGGCTAAGATGCGGACACTATGACTGAATCCCTGCTTGCCTCCCTCCTCCAACAAGCCGTCGAACTGCACCAGCAGGGGCGGTTCGAACCGGCGCAAGCCCTGTACCGGCAAGTGCTGGAACTCGATCCGCGCCGCTTCGACGCGCTGCATCTGCTGGGCGTGATCGCCCGCCAGCAGGGTGACGCGGCCGGCGCCATCGAACTGATCTCGCAAGCCATCGCCGTCGACAGCACGCAAGCCAACGCCCATTGCAACCTCGGCGTAGCCTGGCTGGATGCCGGCGACGCCGAACAGGCGCTGGCCAGCCATGAGCGCGCACTGGCACTGAATCAATCCTATGCGCTCGCCTGGAGCAATCGCGGCAACGCGCTGCGCAAACTTGGCCGTCTGGACGAGGCGCTGGACAGCTACCAGCACGCGCTGCGCATCCAGCCAAGCTATGCCGAAGCGCACAGCAACCGCGCCATCGTGCTGCAAGACCTGGGCCGCTATCTTGACGCGCTGGGCGCGGCCGAGGATGCGCTCAATATCAAAGACCGCTACGCCGACGCCTGGCTGGCGCGCGGCAATGCCCTGCACTGCCTGCGCTATCTGCCGGAAGCGGTGGAAAGTTTCGACCGCGCCATCCACCTGCGCCCGGACTGGGCCGAAGCCTACAGCGCGCAAGGCGCATCGCTGCAGCGCCTGGGCGAATTCGAAGCAGCGCTGGATAGCTTTGACCAGGCCCTGAAGCACAAGCCGGACTACGCGCTGGCCCACTACCAACGCGGCAACGCGCTGCGTTCGATGGAGCGGCGCGACGAAGCGATTGCCGCCTACCGCACCGCGCTGGCGCATGGCGACGATCCGCAAACCATCGCCTTCGCGCTGGCTTCGGTCGGCGCAGGCGCAACGCCGGCCACGCTGCCGAACGACTACGTGCGCTCGCTGTTCGACCAGTACGCCAATCACTTCGACCAGCATCTGACTGAAGTGCTGGGCTACCAGACCCCGGCTGTGCTGGACGCGCTGCTGCGCCATGTGGCGCCGGCATCGGAATTGTCCACCGTGGACCTGGGCTGCGGCACCGGCCTGTGCGCGCCCTACCTGCGCGCCTACTCGCGCCGGCTGGATGGCGTCGATCTGTCGCAGCAGATGCTGGACAAGGCGGCCGAGCGCGGCCTGTACGATTCGCTGACTTGTGCCGACCTCACCAGCTACCTGCACGGCCGCGACGCCAGCTGGGATCTGGCGGTGGCGGCCGACGTCTTTGTCTATATCGGCGACCTAGCGCCGGTATTCCGCGCGGTGCATGCGGCGCTGCGTCCTGGCGGCCGCTTCTGCTTCTCGGTCGAAGCCGGCGATGGCGCCGACTATATGCTGCGTCCATCCAACCGCTACGCCCACACGGAAGACTACTTGCGCCGCCTGGCCGCCGACAGCGGCTTCACCGTGCTGGCTACGCAAGCGCTGGATGCACGACAGGAAAACGGCGCGCCGATTGCCGCGCACGCTTTTTTGTTATGCAAATAGACCACATCTTCATTCGCGTATCGCCCGGAGGCGCCGAAGCCGAACTGCTGCGCGCGTTCGGCCTGAGCGAAGGCAGCGGCAACACGCATCCCGGCCAAGGCACGGCCAACCGCCGCTTCTTCTTCGCCAACGCGTTTATTGAATTGCTGTGGATTGCCGATGCGGAGGAAGTCGCCAACGCGCAGACCAGGCCGACCATGCTGCGCGAGCGCCTGTCGGCCGGCGATACCGGCGTGGCCTCGCCGTTCGGCATTTGCTTCCGTCCTGCCGTGCCGTTTGCCACCTGGGATTACGCGCCCGCCTACCTGCCGTCGGGGATGACCATCGGCATCGCCGACGCGCCGCTGTCGGAGCCGATGTGGTTCTCCACCTCGGCCGGCAAGGCGCCGCAACACTTCGCCGATGACCGCCGCCAGCCGCTGGATCATGCCGCCGGACTCGGCAGCATCACCAGTCTGCGTTGCACGATGCCGTCTCTGACCGCCTTCTCGCCAGCAGCGCTGGCCAGCGGCATCCAGTTGGCGCAAGGCGATGCACACCTGCTGGAAATCAGCTTTGACCACACAGCCCGTGGCCTGAGCAAGGACTTCCGCCCCGCCCTGCCGCTCGTCTTCCACTATTGAACGGCGGCCACGGAGGCCGTCGCATTGCTGAGTTGCTGTTGCGCCAGTACGCTGTACAGCGGCGCACTGATGACGCGTGACACGGTACGCGCCACCATCGCGCACGCCATCAGACTCAGCACCATTGAATGGCCGTCGACCATCTCCATTACGATGATGAACGAGGTCAACGGCGCCTGCGTGGCGGCGGCCAGAAAGCCAACCATGCCGAGCGCAATCAGCGCAGTGGCATTCGGTGAATGCAGCAACAACGCAATGTCATTGCCAATCGCCGCACCGATGGCCAGCGACGGCGCGAAGATGCCGGCCGGCACGCCCGACCAGGTGGTCAGCCAGGTGGCGACAAACTTTAACAGCAGGAACAGAGCCGGCAATGTCTCCTGTCCAGCCACCATATCGCGCGTATGGCTGTAGCCGCTGCCGAATGTGGCGCCGCCCGATACGAAGCCGATCACCGCCACCAGCAGCCCGCACACCGCTGCGAACAGCACCGGACGCGCACCACGCAAGCGTGACATGAAATCGCGTCCATTTCCGCTCAGGGAAGCTTGCAGCAGGCGCGAGAACAGGCCGCCAAGCCCGCCGCTGATCACGGCGACCAACAAGCCGGGGAGCAGCAACGACAGATCGATTCCGCTCGCATGAATAATGCCGAAATAGGTGGCGTTGCCATATACCGAGACCGCCATCAAACCCGCCAGCACGATGGCCGACATCAACAGCCCGCTGCTGCGCTGCTCCGGCGTGCGCGACAGCTCTTCAATCGCAAACATGATGCCGGCCAGCGGCGTATTGAATGCGGCTGCAATGCCGGCCGCGCCGCCCGCCACCAGCAAGCCGTGTGCGGTGACGGCGGTGCGCTCGGGCAGCCAGCGGCGCGCCGTCAGCATGATGCCGGCGGCGACCTGCACCGATGGTCCCTCGCGGCCCAGCGACAGGCCGGCCAGCAAGCCCCAGGTCGTCAACGCCACCTTGGCCACGCTCAGCTTGAAGGACACCAGCCTGCCCTGGGCCGGCGCTGACGCGGCGGGGTCCAGCGTGGCCATCACTTGCGGAATGCCCGATCCGGCCGCCGCAGCAAAGTAGCGGCGTGTGACCCAGACGATTGCTGCCGCACACAGCGGCGTCCATACCAGCGTGGCCCAGGGGTAGAGACGCACGACGTCCATGAACAGCCCAAGCGCTTCCTCTCCTAGCCAGGTAAAGGCAACCACCGTCAGGCCGGCGACGCAAGCGGCGGCGACCACAATGGCGCGGGTCGCCCACAGGCGCCAATCGCGAAATTCACGGTTGAAGGACGCGGTGATGTTGTGCTTGGTTTTCATGGGTGGCGGAAAAATACATTTGTACAAATATACTTTGCGCGAAACCGCTCTGTCAATTAAACTCGACGCCAATGTCTTTTTGTTAGTGTCCAGCCATGCATGAGAATCAACTGGACGCAGCGCCATCAACTCGCGTCCTGCGTCAATTCCGCATTGTCTTTAATGCGGTCAAAACCCATTTCCGCAACGTTGAGAAAGCCGCAGGCATCGGCGGCTCACAGCTGTGGGCGCTGAGCGTGATTCAGCAGCATCCGGGAATCGGCGTCAACGGACTGGCCAGCAAGATGGATATTCATCAGACCACCGCCAGCAATCTGGTCAAGACGCTGTTGGGGCAAGGGTTGATTGAACAGGCAAAAAGCAGCAGCGATCGCCGCATGGTGACGATGACGCTGTCGCCCGCCGGGGAGCGCAGTCTGGAAAAGGCGCCGATGCCATTTGCCGGCGTGCTGCCCGATGCGCTGGCGTCCATCGATGCCGCCACCCTGATCCGGCTGGAACACGATCTCGACATCCTGATTGCAGCGCTGGAAGCAGGCAACGCCGGCGCCGACACGCCGCTGTCCGACCTGTAACGCTACCAGGCCAGCACGCGTGGGCCGATCAAGGCGCCGAGCGCGGTCGGGATCAGCATGCCCAACAGATACCAGAAGCCGACAAATACCGGACTCATCTCAGGGCAATGCAGGCAATACACCAAGGCCGCCGTGGCGCCAGCTGCAAACCCTGCGGCCGCGCCAGCCAAACGCAAACGCGTCGGCGCCAGGCCACGCATGACGCGCAGTGCGGCAATGAATAGCGGCATGGACAACAGTGCGATCAGCAAAGGGCAGTAACGCCACGTCGCGCCCCAGAACAGCGGCGTGCGCGCCTCGGGACCGGCTTGCCACAGCAGGATCGCCGCGATGCACCACAACGCCGCCACCGGCGCACCAAGATACAAGGGCAGCGCCGCTATGCGCGCGCCCGGCGCGGCCAGACGCTTCGCCGCCAGCCAGCCAGCCCAAGCCAGCAACAGCGAGAACGACACTTTCAGCCAAAACGCCGGCAAGGCCGCCGCCTGCATCAGATCGCTGCGAACGCCCAGCAACACCAGCATCAGCACCACGCAGGCCAGCAAACCCGCAGACAACGGCAACAGGCTGGCCGTGAGCGGCCGCGGCGCGGGACGCACGTCCGGCCCGCTGGACAACATCATGATCAGGTCATCGGTCTTCATGTCGCTTCTCTTAAAATGGTCGCCAGTGCTTTCAAGCCCCGGTGGACCGAGACCTTGATGGCCGCATCCGACATCTGCAAGCTGTCCGCCGCCTCGCGTACCGACAAACCTTCCAGCTTGGTGAGAATGATTGCATCGCGCTGCTTCTCCGGCAGCAGCGCAAGTAACTTGGTCAGGTCGCGCCGGGCGTCGCCGGCCGCTTCGTCGCTACTGGAAAACAGCGCATGCTCCCCCTCGTCGACGTCG
Source organism: Duganella dendranthematis (assembly GCF_012849375.1). Lineage (NCBI taxonomy): Bacteria > Pseudomonadati > Pseudomonadota > Betaproteobacteria > Burkholderiales > Oxalobacteraceae > Duganella > Duganella dendranthematis. Next base: position 3,618,972 of record NZ_CP051684.1, on the reverse strand, counting down.
TCCAGCGAGTCGTGCAGGCTGTCCTGCCGGGCATGCCGCCGCAGCCAGTCGATCAGCTTGTAGCGCGCAATCGCGTACACCCAGGATGTCAACGGCACGCCGGTATCGTAGCTGAGGCGCTGATTGTGGATCGCCAATAGCGCCTCCTGTACCAGATCCTCCACCTCGTCCGGCCAGCGGCTCAGGCGCCGCCGCAAAAAGGCGCGCAAATGCGTTGCCGTCGCCTGCAGGAAGCGACGGTATGCCAGGGCGTCACCGGCCGTGCCTTGCGAGAACAAGGCATGCAGGCGTAATTCAGTGCTGCGTAAAGGATCCACCTCAGGTATTCGTTGCATCGCCGCCTTTGGTTACAGCCTGTGGCAAAAAAAATTTGATCACTTCCCTGTAACCGATGCCGGTGCGGCTGCGAACTACCTGTTATCGCCAACGACAATCCCGACCGATTCCGTATGAATGCCATCGCCGCACACAGCACCATCCATCCGCTCTGGCTGCGGCTGACGCATTGGCTCAACGCCACGGCGGTGCTGTTACTCGTCGCCAGTGGCTGGCGCATCTACAACGCCACGCAATTTTTCGACTTCGCCATCCCACGCGGTATCACCCTGGGCGGATGGCTGGGCGGCGCCTTGCAGTGGCATTTCGCCGCCATGTGGCTGCTGTTCGCCAACGGCATCCTGTATTTGCTGATCAACCTGTTCTCCGGTCGCCTGCGGCGTCAATTTTTCCCGATTATGCCACGCCAGGTACTGCGCGACCTCGGCGCCGCCTTGCGCGGAAAACTGGCCCATGCCGATCCGCGCCACTACAACAGCGTGCAACGGCTGGCCTATGTGTTCGTCATGGTCGACAGCGTGGTGCTGGTGCTGTCCGGACTGGTGCTATGGAAGTCGGTGCAATTTCCGCTGTTGCGCGAACTGGTAGGCGGCTATGAGGCGGCGCGGCGCGTGCACTTCTTCGCCATGGCCGGACTGTGCGGCTTCATCGTGGTGCATGTGGTGATGGTGGCGCTGGTACCGCGCACACTGCTGGCCATGCTGCGCGGCCGCTAATCATGAAAAGAGAGACATCCTGATGCAACGCTTTAAGAAACGCCAGATCGAGATTCCCGCCGAGGGCGCCGCCATGCTGGCAGACGCCATCGGCCGCATCGCCCAGCCATCCCGCCGCGCCTTCGTGCAGCGCAGCCTGACGCTTGGCGGCCTGACCCTGCTCACCGGTTGCGCACCCGACAACCAGGAAAGCATCGACGCGGCGCTGACCGGCATCTCGCGCTTTAACGACCGCGTCCAGGGCTTGCTGTTCGATCCCACCCGTCTGGCGCCGACCTATCCCGATTTCATGATCGCCCAGCCTTTCCCGTTCAACGCCTACTACGGCGAAGAGGAAATCCGCGAGGTCGATGGCGATAGCTGGCGGCTCGAGCTCAGCGGCATGATCGCCGACCGTAAGCCATGGACGCTAGCCCAACTGCGCGCCCTGCCCCAGCAGTCGCAAGTCACGCGCCACATCTGCGTCGAAGGCTGGAGCGCGATCGGCAAATGGGGCGGCGTGCCGTTCTCGCATTTCCTCCGCCGCGTCGGCGCGGACCTGAGCGCGAAATATGTCGGCTTCAAATGTGCCGACGACTACTTCACCAGTATCGACATGGCCACCGCCCTGCATCCGCAAACGCTGATGGCGCTGAGCTATAACGACCAGACCCTGCCGCCACGCTATGGCTTTCCGATGAAGCTGCGCATGCCGACCAAGCTGGGATACAAGAATCCGAAACACATCCAAGCCATCTTCGTCACCAATACCTACCCCGGTGGATATTGGGAAGACCAGGGCTATAACTGGTTCGGCGGCAGTTGACCGCCATGCAGTAGCAGTACCCACGTTGTCTCATTTACTCACAAAGGAAACATCATGAACAAAATCACCACCACCCTGATCGTCGCTTGCCTGATGATGTCCGGCGCCGTCTACGCCCAGGACGCGATGAAGAAAGACGAGATGTCCAAGGACGCCATGGCCAAGGACGGCATGAAAAAAGATGCCATGAAAAAGCCGATGCACAAAGACAAAATGGCCAAGGACGAGATGAAAAAGGACGACATGAAGAAGGATGAGATGGCTAAAGACGCGATGAAAAAATAGTGGCTGCGCCCGGCCACCACGCCGGGCACGCCTGAGTATCCGCCATGTCATCAGTCCCGACAGTAGCCGCTTCAGCGACCGCCTCTCCCTCCTATGGCGGAGGGGCGCCGTCCGCCACCAGTTTGCAGGCACAACTGGAGCGTTTTCAAAAACAGTTATCGGACTGCGTCAATTGCGCGTCCGCCAAAACCCCGCAAGGTAAGGCCGATATCCAGGCCATCTCAGCCCGCATCAGCCAGATTGAACAGCGCATCGCGCAGGCGCAAAGTCGCCCCGGCAGCCAGGCTGCCCCGCCGCCCGACGCCACATCGGCGGCCTCGTCCCCAACGACGGGCTATGGCGGCCTGATCGACGTCTTTGCCTGAGACGGCGCTCCCCGCCGCATGGACAAACTTGCATCCAACTCATCATTGACTTAGAATTCAAGACTGTTGCTTTCTGCTGGCGCCTGACCGGTTCGCCACCCTCCCATGCAAGATTCTTTACGGTGACCCTTGGATACCGTGCCCCTTTGGGTGCAATTGCTTGCACTCTTCTTACTGATCCTGTGTTCAGCCTTCTTCGCGATGGCGGAAACCGCTTTGATGGCGGCCAATCGCTATCGCCTGCGCCATGAAGCCAAGCGCGGCAGCCGACGCGCCGCCACCACGCTGTGGCTGCTCGACCGTACCGACAAGCTGCTGTCGCTGGTACTGATCGCCAATACGCTGTTCAACGCCGCCGCCACCGCGCTGGTCACCTCGCTGGCGATCCAGACCTTCGGCCACGACGATAACGTGATCACCGTTTCCACCGGCGTGGTGGCCTTCCTGCTGATTGTGTTCGCCGAGATTTCGCCGAAAGTCATCGGCGCCACCTTCCCGGAAAAAATCGCGCTGCCAACCAGCATGATCCTGAAGCCGCTGATGGCGCTGGCCAAGCCGATGATCTGGTTCGTCAACCTGTTCGTGTCGCAGCTGCTGAAAGTGTTCGGCATCAAGGCCGGCTCGCACGCCCACGATCCGCGCCTGTCGCCGGAAGAGCTGCGCTCGATCGTGCTGGAGGGAGGTAATTTCATCCCCCAAAAGCACAAGAGCATCCTGCTCAACCTGTTCGACCTGGAGACCGTCTCGGTCGAAGACATCATGACGCCGCGCGCGCAGGTCGAGGCGCTCAACCTGGAATTGCCGGTTGAAGAAATCAAGCGTGAGCTGACCACCTGCTACCACAACAAGCTGCCCGTCTACGAAGGCGAGATCAACCGCATCGTCGGCATCCTGCACGTGCGCAAGGCGGTCGCGCTGCTGAACCAGGAAGAAGAGCTGACCATCGAGCACTTCCGCGAACTGCTGACCACGCCCTATTTCATCCCGCAAGACACCCGCTTGTTCACCCAGTTGCAGTACTTCCAGGAGAACAAGGAACGGCTAGGCATCATCGTCGATGAATACGGCGAGGTGCAGGGCCTGGTCACGCTGGACGACATCATCGAAGAAATGATTGGCGAATTCACCACGTCCACGCCGGGCGCTGCCAAGGCCGACAGCTTCGGCTGGGACGGCAACGGCGAATGCCTGCTGGACGGCGCCACCCCGCTGCGCGATGTCAACAAGCGCCTCGGCCTCAGCTTCCCGCTCGACGGTCCCAAGACCTTGAACGGCATGCTGCTGGAACTGTTGCAAGAAATTCCAGACGCGCCAATCAGCATCAAGGTCGACCAGTGCATCATTGAAGTGGTGCAGGTGCACGACCAGGCCATCAAAGTCGTCAAATTGCGACGCCCACCCGGCCACTAGCACCGGTAAAACCACGCAAACGCGTGGGCGGGCGCAACAGAGCGGAGTAAAATCGGTTAAGCGGGCTTTACAAAAATAATGCCTGAGAGCATGATTGTGAGATTGCCTCCTCCAACCTGACCGACGCTTCTATGGCCGCAGTCCTCCCGAACGCAGTGCCAAGCGCCCCGATGCCGGGACTGGCGCGGGCATTGATGCAAGCAGGACGGCTTTCCGCCGTCCAGGCCGAAGCCTTGCAAAAAAAATCAGTCGCGGACAAGCAGGCTTTCATCGACGTGCTGCTGTCCAGCGGCGCGATTGAATCGAAGGCGCTGGCCGCCTTCTGCGCTGAAACCTTCGCCTACCCGCTGCTGGACGTCAATACGCTGAGCGTCGACGCCCTGCCCGCCAAGATCATCGACAACAAGCTGATGCAGACGCAGCGCGTGATCGCGCTGTCCAAGCGCGGCAACAAGATGTCAGTGGCGATTTCCGATCCGACCAACACGCAGGCGCTGGACCAGATCAAGTTCCAGACCGAGTCCACCGTCGAACCGGTGATCGTGGCGCACGACGCGCTGCTGCAACTACTGGCGCGCCTCAACAAGAGCAGCGAACAAAGCATTGCCGACCTGGCCGGCGACGAAGCCGAAATCCAGTTCGCCGAGGAAGAGGAAGTTGCCAGCGCCGCCGCCGACAACGCCGCCAACGAAGTCGAGGACGCGCCGGTGGTGCGCTTCCTCAACAAGATGCTGATGGACGCCGTCAACCTCGGCGCTTCCGACTTGCACTTCGAGCCGTTTGAAAAGTTCTACCGCATCCGCTTCCGCGTCGACGGCGTGCTGATGGAGCATGCGCAGCCGCCGATTTCGATCAAGGAAAAACTGGTCTCGCGCATCAAGGTGCTGGCCAAGCTGGACATCTCGGAAAAGCGCGTGCCGCAGGACGGCCGCATGCGCCTGATCGTCTCGCCGACCAAGACCGTCGACCTGCGCATCTCGACGCTGCCGACGCTGTTCGGCGAAAAGACCGTGATGCGGATTCTCGACGCCACCCAAGCGCAGATGGGCATCGACTCGCTCGGCTACGATCCCGACCAGCGCGAACTGCTGCTGGACGCCATCCAGCGTCCCTACGGCATGGTGCTGGTGACCGGCCCGACCGGCTCCGGCAAGACGGTGTCGCTGTACACCTGCCTCAACATTCTGAACAAGCCTGGCATCAACATCTCCACCGCCGAAGATCCGGCCGAGATCAACCTGCCCGGCGTGAACCAGGTCAATGTCAACGACAAGGCCGGCCTGACTTTCCCGGTGGCGCTGAAGTCCTTCCTGCGCCAGGACCCGGACATCATCATGGTCGGCGAGATCCGCGACCTGGAGACGGCCGACATCGCCATCAAGGCGGCGCAGACCGGGCACATGGTGTTCTCCACGCTGCACACCAACGACGCGCCGTCGACGCTGACTCGGCTGATGAACATGGGCGTGGCGTCGTTCAATATCGCCTCGTCGGTGATCCTGATTACCGCCCAGCGCCTGGCGCGCCGCCTGTGCAGCTGCAAGCAGCCGGTCGACATCACGCCCGAACTGCTGATCAAGGCCGGTTTCAAGCCGGAGGAGCTGGACGGCAGCTGGAAACCCTACGGACCGGTCGGTTGTGAACGCTGCAACGGCGGCGGCTACAAGGGCCGGGTCGGCATCTACCAGATCATGCCGATCACGCCCGCGATCGAAAACTTGATCCTGGCGCACGGCAACGCGATGCAGATCGCCGCGCAGTCGGAGGCGGAAGGCGTCAAGTCGCTGCGCCAGTCCGGGCTGGTCAAGGTCAAGGCCGGCCTCACCAGCCTGGAAGAAGTGCTCGGCTGCACCAACGAATAACGGGACAAGATCATGGCACTATCGCGCAGCGCGGGCAATCAGGTCAAGGAATCGGTCTTCGCCTGGGAAGGCAAGGACAAAACCGGCAAGACCGTGCGCGGCGAACTGCGCGCCGGCGGCGAGGCGGTGGTCAACGTCACGCTGCGCCGCCAGGGCATCATGGTCACCAAGGTCAAGAAGAAGGTGTACCGCTCCGGCAAGAAAGTCACCGACAAGGACATCACGCTGTTCACGCGCCAGCTGGCGACGATGATGAAAGCCGGCGTGCCGCTGCTGCAATCGTTCGACATCGTCGGCAAGGGCCACGGCAATCCGTCGGTGTCCAAGCTGGTGATGGACTTGCGCGCCGATATCGAAACCGGCACCAGCCTCAACCAGGCATTCCGCAAGTTTCCGCTGTATTTCGATCCGCTGTTCTGCAACCTGGTAGGCGCCGGCGAACAGGCCGGCATCCTGGAAGACCTGCTGACGCGGCTGGCGATCTACAAGGAAAAGACGATCGCCATCAAGAGCAAGATCAAGTCGGCGCTGACCTATCCGGTGTCGATCCTGGCGGTGGCCTTCCTGGTCACGGCGGTGATCATGATCTGGGTGGTGCCGGCCTTCAAGGAAGTGTTCACCAGTTTCGGCGCCAACCTGCCGGCGCCGACGCTGTTCGTGATGGCGCTGTCGGAATTCTTCGTCAAATGGTGGTACGTCATCTTCGGCGGCCTGTTCGCCGCCATTTATTTCTTCTTCCGCGCCTGGCAGCGCTCGCTGCAAATGCAGCGCTTCATGGACAAGCTGCTGCTGCGCCTGCCGGTGTTTGGCGAAGTGATCCGCAAAGCCACCATCGCCCGCTGGACCCGTACGCTGTCGACCATGTTTGCGGCCGGCGTACCGCTGGTGGAATCGCTCGACTCGGTCGGCGGCGCGGCCGGCAACGCCGTCTACCTGGACGCCACGCGCAAGATCCAGACCGAAGTGAGCACCGGCACCAGCCTGACGGTAGCGATGCAGAACGCCGACGTGTTCCCCAACATGGTCACGCAGATGGTCTCCATCGGCGAAGAATCCGGCTCGCTGGACGCCATGCTGGGCAAAGTGGCGGACTTCTACGAAGACGAAGTGGACGAGGCCGTGGCCTCGCTGTCGGCGCTGATGGAGCCGGCCATCATGGTTATCCTGGGCGTGCTGATCGGCGGCCTGGTGGTGGCCATGTACCTGCCGATCTTCAAGCTAGGCGCGGTGGTCTGACGGATGCAGCCACGCCGCCAGCCGGTGGCGCCAGCCCAGCTGGCGCGGCGTCTGATAGCACACGGCGCCGGGCACCTTGATCACCAGCTCGGTGCCCTGCTGCGGCAAGGTCAGCACATCGACGGTACCGGACAGCCGCGCAGCCCGCTCGCGCATCGCTGCCAGCCCGGCCAGCAGCGTCGAAGTAGCGGCGCCGTTGTCGCGCACATACACTGAAAAGAACTCGCAGCCGTACACCAGCTCCAGCTCGACACTGCTGGCCTGGGTATGCTGGAACGCGTGGTACAGCGCTTCGCGGGCGATGACGTACAGGTCTTCGCTGCGGTCGCCATTGAGCGGTGTCGACCGGCCACTGACGACCATGCTGAACGGGATGCCGAAATTGTCCTGTAGCGACTGGCCGATGGCCGCCAATGCCTGGCTCAACTTATCGCCATAGACCACCGGCACGCGCAGCGCCAGAATCTGGTGCCGGCCCTCGGCCAACACGTCGTCGGCCTGGTCGAGAATGTTGTCGATGGTGGCGCGCTCGGGGCTGTCGACCGCCAGCCGGTGGCCGACGCCCTGGAAGCGCAAAATCATACCCTGCATGCTTTGCAGCAGCGTGTCGTGCAGACTGGCGGCCACGCGCTCCCGTTCCGCCAGCTGGCGCAGGCGGTCTTCGTAGACGCGCCGCGCGCGCCGCCAACGCAGCAGCCCGGCGACGCCCAGCGCCACACAGGTCAGCAGTAGCCCGAGCAGCAAAATAATAGGTGACGACAAGATTTGCTCCGAGCGTGTAAACGGAGCAACCACCTTGCCATTGAACCAATGTTTTGACTATCTCCCGGACGGGGTAGTGCAATCGAAAAAGCAGCCGCAATGTTGCAGCAATGCTTTACACTGGGCGCCTGATCATTCACGCTTGTTGACGCCCCATGCTGCAATCGACCCTGCTGTTTGCCCCTGCTGGCGACCTGGCCATCAGTCTCATCGCCGGTTTGTTCGGCCTGCTGTTCGGCAGTTTCCTCAACGTCGTGATTCACCGCCTGCCTATCATGATGCAGCGCGAATCGGACAATTATGTGGCGGAAGAAAGCAACAAGCCGCTGCCGCACACCACCCGCTACAACCTGATGGTGCCGCGCTCGGCCTGCCCGCATTGCCAACACCAGATCACCGCCATGGAAAACATCCCGGTGATCAGCTGGCTTGCGCTGCGCGGCAAATGCAGCAACTGCAAGGCGCCGATTTCACCGCGCTACCCACTGGTCGAGTTGATGACCGGCGCGCTGTCGGCGCTGGTGATCTGGCGCTTCGGCAGCGGCTGGTCCGGCCTGGCCGGGCTGCTGTTCCTGTATCTGCTGATCGCCCTCACGTTCATCGACGCCGATACCCAGCTGCTGCCGGACGACCTGACCTATCCGCTGTTGTGGGCCGGCCTGCTGATGAACGTCAACGGCACCTACGTGCCATTGCAGGACGCAGTGATCGGCGCGGCGGTCGGCTATTTGGCGCTGTGGGCGGTGTACTGGCTGTTCAAACTAGCGACCGGCAAGGAAGGCATGGGCTATGGCGACTTCAAGTTGCTGGCCGCGCTCGGCGCGTGGATGGGCTGGAGCATGCTGCCGGCCATTATCCTGCTGTCGTCGGTGGTCGGCGCGGTGGTTGGCATCGGCCTGATCGTGTTTGCCAAGCGCGGCCGCAATAATCCGATTCCGTTCGGCCCCTACCTGGCGGCGGCCGGCCTGATCGCCATGCTGTACGGCGCGCCGCTGACCGCGCTCACCATGGGCATCGTCCATCCATGAGCAGCGTCCCGTTTGCCGTCGGCCTGACCGGCGGCATTGGCAGCGGCAAGAGCACCGTGGCCGACATGTTTGCGGCGCGCGGCGCCACCATCGTCGACACTGACCTCATCGCCCACAGCATGACCGCGCCGCAGGGTCCGGCCATGCCGGCCATCGTCGCCGAATTCGGCGCCGAGTTTGCCGACGCCAGCGGCGCCATGGACCGCGCCCGCATGCGCGAACTGGTGTTCAGCGACGCCGGCGCCAAGACGCGGCTGGAAGCCATCCTGCATCCGCGCATCCGCGACGCCGCGCTGGCGGCCGGCGCGGCCGCCACGGGCGCCTACGTCATCTACGCGGTGCCGCTGCTGATCGAATCGGGGACATGGCGTGCGCGCGTCGCACGCGTGCTGGCGGTAGACTGCGAGGAGCAGGTGCAAATTGCCCGCGTGATGGCGCGTAACAATTTGCCGGAGGCCCAGGTCCGCGCCATCATGGCGGCGCAGGTCAGCCGGACGCAAAGGCTGGCGGCGGCGGATGATGTCATTGTCAATAATGCAGGAATCGCGGAGTTGGAGGCCCAAGTCGAGCGCTTACATGCCTTATATCTGCAAATTCGCTGGTAATTTCGCAGATTAGGGCAATAATGCCTTCGCAACGTTTGTAATTTTGCTTGGCTTGCTTCAAAATCACGAGAATTCAGGTCCATCTATAGAGGGATGTTATTTTGATCGTCTACGAATATCCTTTCAACGAGCGCATCCGCACGTTGCTGCGCCTGGAGGATTTGTACGAGAAATTCAAGTTCTTTGTGCATCAAGAACATCCGATGCAGCACCACGTCGCGCTGTCCACCATCTTCGACATGCTGGAAGTCGCCGGCCGCGCCGATCTGAAATCCGACCTGCTGCAAGAACTGGAGCGCCAGCGCCAAACGCTGCTGGGCTACCGCATGAATCCCAACGTGGCGCCCGAGATGCTGGATGCGATCCTGTCCGAAGTGGACGGCGTCAGCAGCGCATTGGTGGCGGCACAGGGCAAAACTGGCCAGAACGTGCGCGACAACGAGTGGCTGATGAGCATCCGCGGCCGCACCATTATTCCCGGCGGCGCTTGCGAGTTTGATTTGCCGTCGTACTACGCCTGGCAGCAGCGTCCGGCCGAGGCGCGCTTTAACGACATCATTACCTGGTTCACGCCGCTGGCGCCGCTGTTTGATGCGCTGGCATTGGTGCTGCGCCTGCTGCGCGATTCGGGCGGTCCGGTGAAGATGATTGCGGTGGCCGGCAGCTATCAGCAGATGTTGCAGGGCAAGGTATATCAGATGCTGCGCTTGACCTTGGATGCGTCGCAGGGGGCGATTCCGGAGATTTCGGCCAACAAGTATATGTTGTGGGTGCGCTTCACGTCGCAAGGCGGCGACCTGAAACCCAAGCCGCTGGAAGATGATGTACCATTCGAGCTCACGCTTTGTAACTTCTAACGTACGCTCTCATGACCACTGTTGTTGAATGCCCGACCTGTTCCGCCAAAGTTGAGTGGAAACCGGAAAACAAGTATCGCCCGTTCTGCTCGGAACGCTGCAAGAAGATCGACCTCGGCGCCTGGGCTGAGGAAAAGTATGCGATTCCTGCAGCGCCGCCGAAAGACCCGCACGAAGAAGAGTAACCAGACCCGCACACCGGAGCCGGGGTCTGACCCCGCACGGGGTCAGACCCCTTCGTTTTTGCAGGGTTTAGCTGTAGCGCACCTGCTCCAGCCATTCCAGAAGCGGTATCGTCGCCGGCAGCAGCGGCTCCACCCCCACCGCACCCTGCCACGCGAACGCTTGGCCTTCCAGGCTTTGCGGTTCGCCTGACCAGTCGCGGCTGATGTAGAAATGCAGCCGCACGTGCGCGTGCGGATACACGTATTCCACGCCGCACCACTCCTCGGCGCTGTGGATTTGCAAACCCAGTTCCTCGACGAACTCGCGCTTCAACGCCTCCAGTATCGTTTCGCCCGGATCGACTTTACCGCCCGGGAATTCCCAATAGCCGTCGTACGGCTTGCCGGCCGGACGCTGTCCCAGCAGCACATCGCCATTCGGCTTGACCAAAATACCCACCGCCACATCGACCGGCTTCATGCCAGCTTCCCCGCGTAATCCTTGGCGAACTGCCACGCCACGCGGCCCGAGCGCGAACCGCGCTGCAAGGCCCAGCGCAAGGCATCGCCCCGCGCCGCCTCGATCTGCGCCTCGCTGCAGCCCAGCGAGGCCAGCCAGTGGCCGACAATCGCCAGGTAGTCATCCTGCCGGAACGGATAGAACGTCAGCCACAAGCCAAAGCGCTCGGACAGCGAAATCTTCTCCTCCACCGTCTCGCCCGGATGCAGGTCGCCGTTTTCGTCGTGCTTGTACGTCATGTTGTCGGACATGCGCTCCGGCAGCAGGTGACGGCGGTTCGAGGTCGCGTAGATCAGCACATTGTCCGACTGCGCCGAGATGCTGCCATCCAGCGCCACCTTCAGCGCTTTGTAGTCGCTCTCGCCCTCTTCAAACGACAGGTCGTCGCAGAAGATGATGAAACGCTCCGGCCGCGCCGCTACCAGGTCGACGATGTCCGGCAACTCGGCCAGGTCGGCCTTGTCGACCTCGATCAGGCGCAGGCCGTCCTTGGCGAACTGGTTCAGGCATGCCTTGATCAGCGACGACTTGCCGGTACCGCGCGCGCCGGTCAGCAGCACGTTGTTGGCCGGCTTGCCCGCGACGAACTGGCGGGTGTTCTGCTCGATCTGCTCTTTCTGCGGACCGATGTGCTGCAAGTCGTCCAGCGCGATGTTGGACACGAGCGCCACCGCCTGCAGATAGCTCGGGCCGTTGGCGCGTTTGCGCCAGCGGAATGCAAAGCCACGCTCCCACTCAGGCTGCGGCGCAGCCGGCGGCAGGATGGCTTCCACGCGCGCCAGCAGCGCCTCGGCACGCGCGAGGAATTGGTCGAGGGCGGCCGACATCTTACGAGCGGTAGTCGGCGTTGATCGACACGTAATCGTGCGACAGGTCGCAGGTGTACACGGTGGCCGTGGCGGCGCCGCGCGCCAGCTTGACGCGTACCGTGATCTCGCTCTGCTTCATGATGCGCTGACCGTCTTCTTCCTTGTAGTCCGGATTGCGGCCGCCGTTCTTGGCCACCCACACATCGTCCAGGTACAGGTTCAACTTGCTGACGTCGAGGTCGTCGACACCGGCGTAGCCGATCGCGGCCAGGATGCGGCCCAGGTTGGGGTCGGAGGCGAAGAAAGCGGTTTTCACCAGCGGCGAGTGGCCGATCGAATAAGCGATCTTGCGGCACTCTTCTACGTTGGCACCCTCTTCCACGATGATGCTCATGAACTTGGTGGCGCCTTCGCCGTCGCGCACGATGGCTTGCGCCAGGAACAGCGACAGTTCGGTCACGGCGTCGCGCAGCTGCGCGTATTCCGGCTGCTCGACCGAGGTGATCTCCAGCGCGCCGGCACCGGTGGCGATCAGCATGAAGGAATCGTTGGTCGAGGTGTCGCCGTCGATGGTGATGCAGTTGAACGAGTGATCGGCCGCATGCTTGACCAGCTGATCCAGCACCGGCTGCGCCACCTTGGCGTCGAACGCCAGGTAACCCAGCATGGTCGCCATGTTTGGCTTGATCATGCCGGCGCCTTTGGAGATGCCGGTCATGGTGACGGTGTGGCCGCCGATGGTGACGGTGCGCGAGCCGGCTTTCGGCTGGGTGTCCGTGGTCATGATGGCTTCGGCGGCGTTGTACCAGTTGTCGGCCTTCAGGCCGGCGATGGCTTGCGGCAGGCCGGCGATCACTTTGGCGGCCGGCAGCGGCTCCAGGATCACGCCGGTCGAGAACGGCAGGATCTGTGCCGCGTCCACGCCCAGCTGCGCGGCCAGCGCGGCGCAGGTTTCGTTCGCCAGCGACAGGCCCAGCTCGCCGGTGCCGGCGTTGGCGTTGCCGGTGTTGACCAGCAGCGCGGCAATTGGCTTGCCGCTGGCGCCGGAGTTAGCGCTTGCGGCCGCCAGGTGGGCCTTGGAGATCTGCACCGGCGCGGCGCAGAAGCGGTTCAGCGTGAATACGCCGGCCACGGTGGCGGTCGGCGCCAGCTTCATCACCAGCACATCCTTGCGATTCGGCTTCTTGATGCCGGCTTCGGCATAGCCGATTTCAATGCCCGCTACGGGCTTCAGGTCGGCGGCGATGGGCAGGGGGGAATTGACGGCCATATTCGTGATCTCGTGGGTGAAAAGAGGAGCCGCTATTGTAATACCTGATCCGCCGGCCGCGTGGCAGTAACCACCAGTACGCCGATAACAGAACATCAAATTTGTTAAAAAATTACTGGAGAGATATCGTACAACCTGCTGTTTTTACAGGTTTTTTTGCAGAAAAACCACATAAATTTAGTACGATCGTTCGGTTTATCGTTTTCCTCTTTCATGCTTTGAGGAAACTGATTTAAGGTGAGAACCGAATGCCCCATCCCCGCATTGTTCATAAATATAAAGACGGTACCACCGTCACACCGACAATAACCCCCTAGGAATGAACTCATGAAAAAGCAACTTTTAGTAGCTGCCGTACTGGCTGCCACCGCCGCCATGCAGGCGCAAGCTGGCGTAATGGATGACGGCAACCTGAGCATCAGCGGCTTCGGCACCGTGGGCGTGGCCAAGAGCAATACCGACGACGTAAAATTTGCACGCTACAACCAGGCCGACGGCGTCGGCGACAGCACCCGCATCGGCCTCGACACCAACCTCGGCCTGCAAGCCACCTACAAGATCAACGACTGGCTGTCCGGCACCGCGCAGGTGCTGACCCGCAAGGCCACCGAACACAGCTTCACCACTGACCTGACCTGGGCCTTCCTCAAAGCCCGCATCAACGATGAAGTGTCGGTTCGCGTCGGCCGCGTGGTGGTGCCGACCTTCCTGATTTCCGACTACCAGAACGTCGGCTACGCCAACACCATGATGCGTCCGCCGATCGAGATGTACAGCCAGAACCCGATTGAAAACTCGGATGGCGCCGACATCAACTACCAGCACGCCTTTGGCGAGCTGAACTTCACGGCCCAGGCCTTCGCCGGCGTCAGCCGCGGCAAGCTGTTCGTCTCCTCCGGCGCCGGTTCGACCGCCACCTACCGCGCACCAGCCGCCGGTTTGAGCGTGTCGGGCGAATACGGTCCGTTCCTGCTGCGCTTCGCCCATGCGCGCGCGGACATGCACATCAACGACCTGCAACCGATCAACGGCCTGACCACCACGCTCAACAGCGTCGGCTTCAAGCAACTGGCGTCGGACCTGACCTTCACCACCGGCAAGAAGATCGCCTTCACCTCGATCGGCGGCACCATGGACTGGAACAACATCGTGGCCCAGGCCGAGTACGCGCAGCGCCGCGCCAAGGAAGCGGTCTATCTGCCGGACACCAATTCCTGGTACACCATGGTTGGCTACCGCATCGGCAAAGTCCTGCCTTACTACGCCCATGCTTCGGCCAAAGGCGCCGGCAGCTCGGTCACCACGCCGGCCGCGCTGGCCCGCGTGCCAGCCCTGAACACCGCCGTCACCGGCCTGCTGGCGTCGGCCGAGCAAACCTCGGACATCGTCGGCGTGCGTTGGGACTTCGCCAAATCGGTCGCATTGAAAGTGCAGGTCGATCGCGTCAAGCCGAAAGCCAAATCGGGCCTGCTGATCAACGTGCCAGCCGCCGGCTACAACAAAGACGTTACCGTGGTCGCTGCCGGCCTGGACTTCGTATTCTGATCGGGAGACACCATAATGAAAAAATTACTCAGCGTTCTGCTGCTGTCCGCCCTTGGCGCAGCTGCCCTCCCGGCCTCGGCCGAAATCGTCGTCATCGTCAGCAAGCAGAATCCGGCCACGCGCATGTTCTCGGAACAGGCGTCGCAATTCTTCCTCGGCAAATCCAACCTGTTCACGCCGGTGGACCAGGCCGACGGTTCAGCCATCCGTAACGAGTTCTACAAAAAAGTAGCGGACAAGGACGCGGCGCAGGTCAAAGCGCTGTGGTCCAAGCTGGTGTTTACCGGAAAGGCCACGCCGCCGAAGGAATTTCCAAACAGTGCTGACGTCAAGAAAGCAGTTGCTGCCGATCCGAAAGCAATCGGGTATATTGACAAGTCGGCAGTTGACGATACCGTCAAAGTGATTTTGACCCTGCCTTAATCCAGGTCGCCCTGCCAGCCTGCTGCGCCATCCGCGCGGCAGGCGCGTGCGCTCCTGGCCTCGCCAAAAGGAGTGACCGTTTTGAGTTTATCGCTACGCGCGAAGTTTCTGATGCTCAGTGCCGTAGTGCAGGCCCTGGTGGTGGGCCTGCTGATCTGGAACGGCCTGCGGCTGATGAACCATGCGGTCAACAGCAATGCCGAACGCGTCGCCCAGGAATATGCAGTTACCCTCAATCTCTCCCTCGGCCCCTACGCCACGCGCGGACGGCTGCCCGAACTAAATAACTACCTCACCGAAATGTTGTCCGATCCGGACGACAGCTTCCTGCGCTATCTCACCATCCTCGACGAGCACGACAGCCCGATCATCGCTGTCGGCAAGCGCGACCAGCCGTTGCCCCCGCAACTGCGCCAGCCCGGCGCCAACTTCAAAGGCGCGCGCACGCTGATCGACGGCGCCACCCTGCACGCGCGCGCGCCGCTGCTGCTGGCCGACAACCGCATCGGCAGCATCAACTTCGGCCTCAGCACCAAAGACTTGCGCCAGGCGCGCGACGAGGTGCTGGTGCAGAGCTGCGTCATTGCCCTGTTCGGCTTTGCGTTAGGGGTGCTGATGTTCTACATTTTCACTTACGGCATCGGCCGCCGGCTGCAGGCGCTGACCGGGGAATCGCAACAGATGGCGCTGGGCGATTACAGCAAGGCGCTGCCGGTGCATGGCGACGATGAAATCGCTATCTTCACACGCACGCTCAACACCATGAGCGCGGCGCTGCGCGAGCGCATCGCGCAGCTGGAGCAATCGCAGCGGCGGCTGTCGGAATCGGAGGCACGGTTTAAAACGCTGTTTGACATGGCGCCGCTGCCGCTGACCGTGTCCGACCGCGAAGGCCGCATCGTCGCCGCCAACCGCGCCGTGCGGCACACCTTCGGCAGCGCCGCCGACAATATCGTCGGCAAACGCAGCAGCGAAGTGCCGTTCTGGGCCAGCGCGGTCGAGCGCGAACGCATCTGGCAAATCTATCGCACGGAAGGCGCTGTGCAAGGCGCGATTGCCGGCGTGTTGCT
The DNA here is from genome assembly GCF_012849375.1 of Duganella dendranthematis. Lineage (NCBI taxonomy): Bacteria > Pseudomonadati > Pseudomonadota > Betaproteobacteria > Burkholderiales > Oxalobacteraceae > Duganella > Duganella dendranthematis. The sequence goes on along the minus strand of NZ_CP051684.1, from coordinate 3,602,904 downwards.
GCCCGACGGCAGCGTCGGCAGCGTCGCGATCTGGTCGTCATCACTGACCCAGGATGGCAGCGATGTCATCATCTGGGCGCTGCTGGACCTGACCGAGGAACTGAACGCCAAGCGCGAACTGAAGGATCTCAACGTCTCGCTGGAAAGCCGGGTGCGCGAACGCTCGGCCGCGCTGGAACGCGCCAACGGCGAGCTGAACGCCACGCTGCAAACGCTGCGCCATACGCAGCATGAGCTGCTGTCGTCGGAAAAAATGGCGTCGCTGGGTTCGCTGGTGGCCGGCATCGCGCATGAGCTGAATACGCCGATCGGCAACAGCCTGCTGGCCTCTACCGCGCTGCACGACCGCGTGCTGGACTTTGAACAGCAGGTCAGCGCCGGCAACCTGCGCCGTTCGCAGCTGACCGCGCACCTGGACGAGGTGTGCACCGCCAGCACCTTGATTTCCGGTTCGCTGCACAAGGCGGCCGAGCTGATCGCGTCGTTCAAGCAGATCGCGGTCGACCAGACCAATGACCAGCGGCGCGCGTTCGACCTGCTGGCGGCGGTGCAGGACACCATCGCCACCTACATGCCACGCCTGCGCCGGGTGCCGTGCGAAGTGACGCTGCAGATTCCGGCCGGGCTGGTGCTGGATTCGTATCCGGGCGGCCTGTACCAGATCCTCAACAACCTGATCACCAATGCACTGACGCACGCGTTTGAACAGCGCCACGGCGCCGCCATCACCGTCAGCGCCGAGCGGCTGGAAGGCGACAGCATCGCGCTGGCGTTCAGCGATAACGGCAGCGGCATGAGCGACGACGTGCTCAAGCGCGTATTCGATCCTTTCTTCACCACCAAGATGGGCCAGGGCGGCACCGGGTTGGGCATGAACATCGTCTACAACATCGTCACCGGCGTGCTGGGCGGGCGCATCAGCATTGACTCATCGCTGGGCGCCGGCACCACCATCCGCATGCTGCTGCCGCGCGTGGCGCCGCAGCGGGAGAATAAATAAGTTATCCGGGGTTACTTAGTCGAACACCTGTTTCAGCGATTGCGATTCCGGTAGCGCATCGCTCCAGGCTTCCAATTGCTCCAGCGTGGCTTTAGCCAGCTTGCTCCGCACAGTTTTAGGCAACGCGCCGAAACGGCGTGTGAGCTGCCGCTCAAGCAGCGCCAACGCGCCTTCCTTGCGGCCCAGCGCCAAGCCCTGCTCAATCCCTTGTTCCAAGCCTTGTTCCAGGCCTTGTTCGCGCCCTCTCTCCATGCCTTGCTCAAGGCCTTTCTTCAGGCCTTTGCGCCAGCCTTTGTCGATGAAAGCCTGTTCCAGTGGGCTGATCCATTCCATCTTCCGCTCCTTTTCCAGCTTAAGAAGAGCCCGCCAATAACGCTCCTGATGCAGTTCAGGCAAGGCCATCATCCAGTCGATTACTTTGAACAGCACAATTATGCGCTGTTTGCGCCACCCATGTTGATACAGAAGCTTGGTCAACTGCCACTTGGCTGCATAGAGCTGAGCAGGATCATGCCGGGCCTGCTGCGTGCGCAGGTGGGCCAATGTAATCCAGGCAAACGGATTGTGCGATGCGAGCAATTCCTCAGTACGGGCCGCATAGGACATTAGCTTGGCACTGGCGAAAGAGATACCCATCACCGTGCCAAGCACCTCATTATGGAATGCACGCGGAAGCCAGCGCGGATCGTCATCCGCCAGCAATACCAGGCTGGCGACCGGCTGCGCATATTGCGTGAAAATTCGGTAGTTGTAGTCGAGCACGCGTCGTGCCAGCGTCGCATCGCGCTGTGCCTGCACTTCCACATGGACCAGCACCCACTGTATCCGGCCGTCAAGGAGCGCCACTTCCACCAGCTTGTCAGCCACAAGACCATCTGGCTTGCCGCCAAGATTGATCCCGGCCAGTTCCTTGTCACGGAAGCGCGGCCGCTTGGTCCAATCGATCTCGGCACTCAGCACGGGGAAAAAGAAGCGCATGAAGGCCCGGAAAGCATGCGTCAACGCCGCCTTCCAAGGCGAGTCATAGCGAGCGGATGGGGCGGCGTTTGGCATCCGGCCAGTATCACCGAGCGCCATTGGACCGCCTTGACGCAATACAAAATCCCTGCGAACCCTACAGTTGGGTCGCCATTTTTTGCAGTTCATCGCATGCGGATGACTTGTCCGGGCAATCCAGCTTAGGATGTACTGAGTCCATTTACCCGGAGATTTAATGATGAAGAAAATGTCTTCCCTTGTGCTGGCTGCCATGCTGTTGGCCAGCGGCGGCGTGTTCGCCCAGGGCGCCAAGGAGGTGAGCGATGCGCGTGCCGCTACCGAGCGTTTCATGAAGCTGATGGATGCGGAAGAGTATTCCGCCGCCTGGAACAGCGGCGCCGAAAGCGTGCGCAAGGATATGCCCAAGCTCGCCTGGAACCTGCTGGCCACTACCGTCCATCTGCCGCTCGGCACGCTGAAAGGCCGTAGCTACAAGTCAGCCACCGTCAAGCCGGCCACCATCACCTTTGAGTATGTTGCCGACTACGAGAACAACCACAACGTCCGCGAAAGCGTGACCACTGTGCGCGAGAAGGATGGCGTATGGCGCGTTTCCGGCTACGGCATCCTGGCGGACGACAAGAAGCCGGCCCAGTAAGAGAATTACGCCTGCACCGGGCCGGCGATGCGGGCACGGTAAGTAAAAGTGGTGGCGTTGTCGGTCGAAATCACTTCCAGCACGCCGCCGTGCGAAATGGCGATCTCCGAGGCGATGAACAGACCCAGTCCGAGGCCTTGTCCACCGGTCGCATTGTCCGAACGCCAGAACGGCTTGAACAGCTGCGCCTGCTTCTCCTCCGGAATGGCCGGCCCACTGTTGCGCACCGATAGCTCAAACATGCCGTTGGCTTGCTGCACCTCCACCTGCACCGGCGCCGCCGGGCTGCCGTGGATGATCGCGTTCTTCAACAGATTGGACAACAGCTGCACCAGGCGCGGCGCATCGCAGAACAGCGCAATACCCTGCGGCAGCTCGGCGACAATCTGGCGTTGCGGGAACACGCTTTGCAGCTCAGCAATCGCCTGCTGCAGCGAGGTTTCCAGATGACTCTCGTGGCGCAGGTTGAGCGAGATGCCGCCGCCCATGCGCCCGCGCGCAAAATCAGTAACGTCATCAATCAGCGACGCGATGCGGTGGCTGCTGCGGTGCATGGTGTCCAACAGCGGCTTCAGCGATTCCGGCGCGCGCAGACGCAGGATTTCGGTGCCGTTCATGATGGTGCTCAACGGCGTGCGGATGTCGTGACCCAGCATGGCGATAAACTGCTCGCGCAACTTGGCGGTCTTCATCTCGTCGCTGAGGGCGGCCTGCGCCTCGTCCAGCACCACTTCGCTGGCCAGCTGACGGCTGATCAGGTCGGCAAACAGCATCAGCGTATTGCGCGTGGCTGTCTTGTTGAGCTCGGCTTTCTCCCGGTGCAGTCCGCACAGGGAGCCAAAATATTCGCCGCTGGGGCGGTACAGGGGAATCGAGAAATAGCTCTCGAAACCATAGATCCGGGGCGTATGGTGGTCGCGGTATTGCTCGCTTTCGCTGACCGAATCGATGATGACCGCGCAATGCGTATGTTGCACTTCCTGGCACAGCGTGGTGCTGATATCCAGTTCGCTGCCCGGTTCCAGTCCGTAACCGAGTTTATCCAGCACGGCGCAGGCATGCCACGACGTCGGCGTCACCCGCGCGATGCCGACGAAGCCCAGCCCGGTCAGCTCGGCCACCGCTTCGAGTATCGTCGGCACCGCGCTGATCTTCGCGATCGTCGCGATATCCGCATCCAAAGTCTGCTGCATGACGCGCCTCCGATATCTTGCCAAATAAAAAACCCGTAAAGCTTTTCAGCGTTACGGGTTTATTGTCTAACAGTCCGGCTTGTTACGCCAGCTTGCCGTGGCAGGCTTTGTACTTCTTGCCACTACCGCATGGGCATGGATCGTTGCGGCCGACCTTCAGGCCCAGTTCCATCAGCTGCTCGCCGCTCAGGTTTTGCAGTTCCGGCGGCAGACCGGCGTATTGCGGTGGCGCCAGCAGATCTTCCGGCGCCGCGCTCGGGTCGAAGGCGGCGTGCTGGTAGCTGACGTTTTCCACGTGCGACTGCTGCATCGCCGCTTCCGCCGCGTCGATCTCCTCACGCGACTGGATGCGCACGGTCATGATCAGCTTGACCACTTCGTTCTTGATCATTTCCAGCATCTGGCCGAACAGTTCGAACGCTTCGCGCTTGTATTCCTGCTTCGGATTCTTCTGCGCATAGCCGCGCAGGTGGATACCCTGACGCAGGTGATCCAGCGCCGCCAGATGCTCACGCCAGTGCGAGTCCACCGATTGCAGCATCACATTGCGCTCGAAGCCGCCGAACGATTCCTTGCCGACGATGTCGATCTTCGACTGATACAGCGCATCGGCAGCCGCGATCACGCGTTCCAGGATCTCGTCGTCGTTCAGGTTAGGCTCGGCTTCCACCATCGACACCAGCGGCAAGTCGATCTGCCATTCGGCAGCCAGGGCTGCCTGCAGGCCTTTCAGGTTCCACTGTTCTTCCACCGATTCCGCCGGCACGTATTCGCGCACCAGGTCGGTAAAGGCGCCGTGACGCAGCGACTGGATCAGTTCCGAAATATCGACCGCTTCCAGCAACTCGTTGCGCTGCTGGTAAATCACTTTACGCTGGTCGTTGGCGACGTCATCGTATTCCAGCAGTTGCTTACGGATATCGAAGTTGCGTGCCTCAACCTTGCGCTGTGCGGACTCGATCGAACGGCTGACGATGCCCGCCTCGATCGGTTCGCCTTCTGGCATCTTCAGGCGGTCCATGACGGCGCGCACGCGGTCACCGGCGAAGATGCGCAGAAGCGGATCGTCCAGCGACAGGAAGAAGCGGGACATGCCGGGGTCACCCTGACGGGCGGCACGGCCACGCAGCTGATTGTCGACGCGGCGCGATTCGTGGCGCTCGGTGCCGACGATATGCAGACCGCCAGCGGCCACCACTTGTTCGTGCAGCGCTTGCCAGCCGTCGCGCAGCGCCTGGGCCTGGGCGGCTTTGTCGGCGTCGCTCAGGTCCGGATTGGCTTCGATGAACTGGATTTGTTTTTCAACGTTACCACCCAGCACGATGTCGGTACCACGACCGGCCATGTTGGTGGCGATGGTGATGGCTTTCGGCGAACCGGCCTGGGCGATGATCTCCGCTTCGCGGGCGTGCTGTTTCGCGTTCAGCACATTGTGCGGCAGGCCGGCGCCGGTCAGGATGCTCGACAGCAGTTCCGAATTTTCAATCGAGGTCGTCCCCACCAGCACTGGCTGGCCGCGCTCGTAGCACTCGCGGATTTCCAGCATCATGGCGTTGTATTTTTCCTGCGCCGATTTGTACACCTGGTCCTGGCGGTCCTTGCGGGCGGATGGACGGTTCGGTGGAATCACCACGGTTTCCAGACCATAAATTTCCTGGAATTCGTAGGCTTCGGTATCGGCCGTGCCGGTCATGCCGGACAGCTTGGCGTACATGCGGAAGTAGTTCTGGAAGGTGATCGAGGCCAGCGTCTGGTTCTCGTTCTGGATCTTGACGCCCTCTTTCGCCTCGACTGCCTGGTGCAGACCGTCGGACCAGCGGCGGCCGGTCATCAGACGGCCGGTAAATTCATCGACGATTACCACTTCATTGTTCTGCACCACATAGTGCTGATCCTTGAAGTACAGCGCGTGTGCGCGCAGCGCCGCGTACAGGTGGTGCACCAGCGTGATATTGGCCGAGTCGTACAGCGAAGCGCCTTCCGGCAGCAGACCCATCTGGGTCAGAATGCGCTCGGCCTTTTCATGACCGGCTTCGGTCAGCAGCACCTGGTGGGCTTTTTCGTCCTTGGTGTAATCGCCTGGCACCTCGACCTTGCCCTTGCCGTCCGGGGTTTCTTCGCCGACTTGCAGCGTCAGCAGCTTAGGCAGCTCGTTGATCTTGTAGTACAGGTCGGTGTGGTTTTCAGCCTGGCCGGAAATGATCAGCGGGGTACGGGCTTCATCGATCAGGATCGAGTCGACTTCATCGACGATGCCGAAGTTCAGCACGCGCTGCACGCGGTCCTTGGCGTCGAACACCATGTTATCGCGCAGGTAGTCGAAACCGAATTCGTTGTTGGTGCCGTAGGTGATGTCCGAAGCGTAAGCCTGCTGCTTGGTGGCATGCTCCATCTGCGACAGGTTGATGCCGGTGGTCAGGCCCAGCCAGCTGTACAGCTTGGCCATGGTCTCGGCGTCGCGCTGCGCCAGGTAATCATTGACGGTCACGATGTGCACGCCCTGGCCGGACAGCGCATTCAGGTAGGCCGGCAGGGTCGCGGTCAGGGTCTTGCCCTCACCGGTGCCCATTTCGGCGATTTTGCCGTAATGCAGCACCATACCGCCGATCATCTGCACATCGAAGTGACGCATCTTCATCACGCGCTTGGACGCTTCGCGGCAGACCGCAAAGGCTTCCGGCAGGATCTGGTCCAGCGTCTCGCCATTGGCGATGCGCGCCTTGAAGGCGGGCGTTTTGGCTTGCAGCTCGGCGTCCGACAGTTTTTCCATTGCCGGTTCGAGCGCATTGATCTCGCGTACCGTTTTTTGGTATTGCTTGAGCAGGCGCTGATTGCGGCTGCCGAAAATCTTGGTCAGAAAAGACATGCTTGAGTTCTTGAAAAAACGCCGTTAAAAAAAGCTCTGCGCCTTGACGCACTGAGTTGGACTATGGCAAAAGACGGTGATTTTATCACGCGTCCGGGCGTACATTGGGATATTGGCCTATATAACAATAGCCGCTAGGTGAACAATGTCACAAAATCAACCCGATTTTAACCGCTGGTAAGGATTTTAGGGTGGGTGGGCGATCTGTGATATGTTTCGCCGCATGCGCTTCAACTCCTCCAATATCTCGCTCAAACGCCCCACTGCCGTCGGCGCCACCGACTTCCTGCGCCGCAACGACCGCATGGCGGCGCTGCTGCCGGCTGTCGAACGCATGGCGCGCCTGCAGAAGGATTGCGCCGCCTGCCTGCCCACCATGTTCAAGCACTGCGAAATCCTGGCGTTCGAGGACGGCCAGCTGGTGCTGTCGCTGCCGACCACGGCGCTGGCGGCCAAGCTGAAGCAGCAATTGCCCAAGCTGCAAGACACGCTGGCGCGGCGCGGCTGGCAGGTAGCCGCCGTCAAGCTCAAGGTGCAGATGACCAAGGCGGTCGAAATCAAGGAAAAGATGCGGGCGCTGGAACTGCCGCCGGCGGCGGTGGACGCCTTCGATCAGCTCAGCAGCTCATTGGAAGCCAGTCCGCAGAACAGCCAGCTGATCGACGCCGTCAAGGCCATGGTGGCGCGCCGCCGCGCCGGCGGCGGCTAACAACTTAAGTTAGTGCCCACTCACGCGCCATCTGGCGCACGTAGGATTGCGGCGCGGCGTCGTTGCTGTCGAAGGTGACGATTTCGTAGGCGTCCGGATGCTTGAGCAACTCCAGCAGCAGCTGGTTGTTCAGCGCGTGGCCGGACTTGTGCGCCTCGTAGCTGGCCAGCAACGGATGGCCGACCAGGTACAGGTCGCCAATCGCGTCGAGGATCTTGTGGCGCACGAACTCGTCTTCATAGCGCAGACCATCCGAATTCAGGATGCGGTACTCGTCCATCACAATCGCGTTTTCCAGCGAGCCGCCGCGCGCCAGGCCGATCCCGCGCAGCATTTCCACGTCCTGCATGAAGCCGAAGGTGCGCGCGCGCGCCACGTCGTGCACGTACGAGACATCGCCGAAATCCACATGCGCGCGCTGCTGCGTGCCGTCCACCGCCGGGTGATTGAACTCGATGAAGAAGTCCAGCTTGAAGCCGTCATGCGGCAGCAAACGCGCCCATTTTTCCTTGTCGCCCGTGCCTTCGCGGATTTCCACCGGCTTCAGCACGCGGATGAACTTCTTGGCCGCCGGTTGCTCCAGCACACCCGCCTGTTGCAACAAGAATACGAAGGACGACGCCGAGCCATCCATGATCGGAATTTCTTCGGCGCTGACTTCGATATACAAATTGTCAATCCCGAGCCCGGCGCAGGCCGACATCAGATGCTCGACAGTGGAGACGCGTGCGCCATCCTTGACCAGCACCGAGGCCATGCGGGTATCCCCCACCGCCATCGCGCTCGACGGGAATTCCACGATCGGGTCGAGGTCGACGCGGCGGAACACGATGCCGGTATCCGGCGCGGCCGGGCGCAAGGTCAGTTCGACCTTGGTGCCGGAGTGCAGGCCGACACCCGTGGTGCGGACCAGTTCTTTGATAGTGCGTTGTTTTAACATCAGGCGATTATAGCGAACTGTGGTCAAGGATGCTCGGCTTCAACATGGACCGCTTCGCGCCGCACCAGGTAGACGCCGCTGGCGATGATGATGCCGGCGCCGAGCAGCGTATAGCCGTCCGGCAGCGCCTGCCACAACAGCCAGTCGATCGCCACGCCCCAGGCCAGCGCCGTGTACTCGAACGGCGCCACGATCGACGCCTTGCCGGTGCTAAATGCCTTGGTGATGGCCAGTTGGCCGAAGAAGCCCGACAAGGCCAGCGCCAGCAGTATCCAGCCATGCTCGGCGCGCACCGGCACCCAGCTGTTGTACGACAGCGCCACCGCGCCGACCGCCATCAAGGTCAGCAGCCAGAACATCATAGCCTCGGTACTGTCGGTGCGCGCCAGCACGCGCGCGCTGATGGCCGACACCGCATAGCAGGCCGCCGCCGCCAGAATCGCCAGGCCGCCCAGCGACAGAAAGCCCGTGCCTTCGGGCCGCAGCACCACCAGCACGCCCAGCAGCCCGACCGCGATCGCCACCCACTGCCCGGCCACCACGTGCTCTTTCAGCACCCAGACAGAAAGCGCCGTAATCAGCGCCGGCGCGATGAAGAAGATCGAATACGCCTCGGCCAGCGACAGCGACTTCAGGCCGTAGGCAAAGGTAGTCAGCATGGCGATGCCGAGCACGGCGCGGAACACGTGCATCGGCCAGCGCACGCGCAGCACCGTCTTGAACGCGCCGCGGTACAGCATGTAGCCGCACAGCAGCGGCAGCGAACTGAGCGAACGTAGCGCCGTGACCTGCATGGCGGGATAATGGGCGGACAGCAGCTTCATGCTGGTGTCCATGAAGGAGAACATGGCAACCGCAGTCAGCATCGCGTAGATGCTGTGCAGATTTTCTTGACGACTGGACAGAGGAAGCTCCCGATGGAGAGAACGTCATCATGGCGACGCCCGGAGCCAGCACGGCGCGGGACGCCGTCGCTGCCATTATAGCAAGTGACCTAGCCGGTCATCGGCAGTGGCGTGAGATCGCATACAATCATCCGAAACTCACATCGGGAGACAGGCATGCAGGAAAATCGTCGTAATTTTCTCAAGCTGGGCGCCACCAGTGCAGCGGTGGGCGTGTTGGGGCAGGCGGCTGCGGCCGAGGTCGAGACCGAGGCGCCACAGATCGGCGCCATTGCGCCGCTGGCGGCCAAGCTGGGCCTGCGCCTGGTCACCTTCGCGCCGGGTCAGCATGACAAGCCGCGTGTCGGCGTCGTGTTCGATGACGGCCAGGTGATCGATGTCGGCGCCGAAGCCAAGCGGCAAAAGGTCAAGCTGGCGTTCGATCCCGATTCCATGCTGTCGCTGATCGATAGCGGCGACCCGGGCCTGGTGCAGGTGCATGCACTGGCCGAGCGCGCCGCCCTGCTGCGCATTATGCGTCCCACCGTCAACCACGTGCGCCTGCTGTCGCCGATTCCGCGTCCACGCGCCAACATCTACGCAGTCGGCTGGAATTACCTCGATCATTTTGAGGAAGGCAAAGCGGCGCGCGTCGACCGCGTGGTGAACGAGTACCCGGCCAATCCGGTGTTCTTCACCAAGGGCGTCAACACCATGAACGGCCCGTTCGACACCATCCCCTTCGACGCCAGCAACTCGACGCAGGTGGACTGGGAAGCGGAACTGGCGGTGGTCATTGGCCGTGGCGGACGCAACATCAAAGAAGAGCAGGCGATGAACCACGTGTTCGGCTACGCCGTCTATAACGACACCACCGCCCGCGACGTCCAGCAGAAGCGCCATGGCGGCCAGTGGTTCAAAGGCAAAAGCCTGGACGGTTATGGCCCGATGGGACCATGGATCGTCACAGCGGCCGGCTTGAATCTGGACGACGCGCGCATCATCAGCCGCGTCAACGGCGTGGAAAAGCAGAACGCCAGCTACAAGCAGATGTACTTCAAGATTCCGCGCATCATCGCCGAGTTATCGCGCGGCATGACGCTGGACGCGGGCGACATCATCACCACCGGCACGCCCTCCGGCGTCGGCTTCAGCCGCAAGCCGCCGGAATTCATGAAGCCCGGCGACGTGATGGAAACCGAAGTCACCGGCATCGGCGTCATCCGCAACGTCATCAAGGCGGAAGGCTAGTTTAGTTGCTGCAAATCAAAATTATTCGGTCATACGGATGACATGATGAGCTTCCCTGTTTCCACATGGAGCACGTCATGTCCAATTGTCAGAATTGCGGCGTGGAGAATCTCGCGGCCTTGGTCAACTGTACCGCTTGCGGAACAACCATGCCGCCAGCCGATCTGCCGGACGACATTTCGCAAATATGGCGCATACGCTTTGATTTGATCGAGAAGGCCGGTGGCCCTGGCCTGCCGATGCGTCAGCAACTCAGCTTTGGCGAACACTTCCGCATGACCTGGAATATCTGGGCGTTTCTTTTCGGCCCCTTTTACTTTCTCGTCAAAGGTATGTGGCGCAAAGCGCTCGTCTACTGGCTGCTGGGTTTTGTGCCACTCATGCTGATTGATTTGGCGTCGCCAGACAACGAATTGGGTCCACTGAAATTTGGCGTCAACATCGCAGCAGCGGCATGGTGCATGCTGCGTTCCAACACCGATTACTATCGCAAGCTGGTCTTGAAGGACAACGGCTGGTGGTAAAAAAACGGCGCCATTGGCGCCGTCTTGATTACAGCTGGCCCAACAGGGTTTCAGCGTTCGACACTTCGAACTTGCCGCCCTGTTCGACATTCAATTGCTTGACCACGCCGTCCACTACCAGCAGCGAGTAGCGCTGGGAGCGGGTGCCCATGCCGAACTTGCTGAAGTCGGCGTCCAGGCCCAGTGCTTTCGAGTATGCGGCGTTGCCGTCAGCCATGAAGCGGACGATGCCGGTGGCCTTCTGGTCGCGGCCCCAGGCGCCCATCACGAACGCGTCATTGACCGAGATGCACCAGATTTCATCCACGCCCTTGGCTTTGAATTCTTCCGCATGCTGCACATAACCCGGCACGTGCTGGGCCGAGCAGGTTGGCGTGAACGCGCCTGGCAGGCCGAAGATGGCAATGGTCTTGCCCTTGACCAGGTCCTGCACGTTGAACGTGTTCGGACCCAGCGAGCAGCCTTCGGTTTCGATTTCGATGTATTCGGACAAACTGCCTTCTGGCAATTGGTCGCCGATTTTGATGGTCATGGATGACTCCTTTATCTGTATCAATATAAAAAAAGCCGCACCCGAGGTGCGGCTCTTCCCGGAATAGAACCGGCAGTATGCCTTAATCGGCCTGTTTGCGCAGGAAGGCTGGAATGTCGTAGGTTTCCATGCCGTTCTTCTCCATCGCGCGCACCTGCTCGGAAGCCGATTCGCGACGCCATACCGCCGGCGCCTTCATGCCGTCGAAGGCTGGCGATGCGCCGCCGCCCATGCCGCCGGTGGCGCCCATCGACATACCTTGCGCCGCCGCCGCGCCACCCATGGCAGCCGATGGCATCATCGGGCTGTTGTGGGTGCCGGTACGCAGCATCTGCTGCGGCACCAGTTGCACGTGCTTCTTGGCTTTGCCCAGGCCGGTCGCAACCACGGTCACGCGGATGCTGTCGCCCATGTCGTCGTCGTAGGCGATACCTTGTGCGATCGACGCATCCGGCGCCGCAAACGCGCGCACGGCCGCCATGACTTCCTTGATCTCTTTACCTTTCAGGCCACGCGATGCGGTGACGTTCACCAGCACGCCGCGGGCGCCCGACAGATCGACGCCGTCCAGCAGCGGCGAGGCCACGGCTTGTTCGGCGGCGATGCGCGCGCGGTCCACGCCGGAGGCGGTGGCGGTGCCCATCATGGCCTTGCCCTGCTCGCCCATGATGGTTTTGACGTCGTTGAAGTCGACGTTGATGTGGCCCGGCACGTTGATGATCTCGGCAATACCGGCGACCGCGTTATTCAGCACATCGTCAGCGTGTTGCAGCCATTCGATCAGCGATTCGTCTTCGTAGATCTCTTCCAGCTTTTCGTTGAGGATCACGATCAGCGAGTCGACGTTGGCCGACAGCTGTTCCAGACCTTCATCGGCGATGTCCATGCACTTCTGGCCTTCGTGCGAGAACGGCTTCGACACCACGGCCACGGTCAGCGCGCCCAGCGACTTTGCCACTTCGGCCACGATCGGTGCCGCGCCGGTACCGGTGCCGCCGCCCATGCCGGCAGCGATGAACACCATGTGCGCGCCGCGCAGCGAGTCTTCAATACGCTGGCGCGATTCTTCCGCCAGCTTGCGGCCGACGTCCGGCTTCATGCCTGCACCCAGGCCGGTCTCGCCGATCTGGATGATGTTGTCGGCCTTCGAGGTGGCCAGTGCTTGCGCGTCGGTGTTGGCGGCGATGAACTCGACGCCCGACATGCCCTTGTTGATCATGTGCTGCACCGCATTGCCACCCGCACCGCCAACGCCGACGACCTTGATGACGGTGCCTAAAGCTGCGTTATCGACCATATCGAACTCCATGATGTGACTCCCTATCAGAATGCGGTTTCCAAGCGCCAGTCCTCATAATTGTAGGAGAACTGGAGATTGAAAACTGCGGTTTAATATAAAAAAATTTGTGTGTGCCCTGCCTCAGAAGTTCCCGAGGAACCATTCCTTCATGCGCTGCCAGACTGCCTTTACCGATCCATCCTGCCGCGTGACGATGTGACCACGCAGGTACTGCTTTTTCGCTTCCTGTAACAGGCCAAGCACGGTCGCGTAGCGCGGACTGCGCACCACGTCGGCCAGCTGGCCACGGTAGTCCGGCGTGCCAAGGCGCGCCGGCTTGAGGAATATGTCTTCCGCCATTTCGACCATGCCCGGCATGATCGCGGTGCCGCCGGTCAGCACGATGCCCGAGGACAGCACGCCTTCATAACCCGACTCGCGCACCACCTGGTGCACCATCGCGAACAGCTCTTCGACGCGCGGTTCGATCACCGCCGCCAGCGCCTGGCGCGACAGGTTGCGCGGACCGCGGTCGCCCAGACCCGGCACTTCCAGCGATTCGCCCGGATCGGCCAGCACCTGCTTGGCCACGCCGTAGCGGATCTTGATCTCTTCCGCTTCGGTGGTTGGCGTGCGCAGCGCCATCGCGATGTCGTTGGTGATCTGGTCGCCGGCGATCGGGATCACGGCGGTGTGGCGGATCGCGCCGTCGGAGAACACCGCAACGTCGGTGGTGCCGCCGCCGATGTCGATCAGCACCACGCCCAGTTCCTTCTCGTCGCCGGTCAGCACCGCGTCGGCGGAGGCCATCGGTTGCAGGATCAGGTCCGACACTTCCAGGCCGCAGCGGCGCACGCACTTGACGATGTTCTGCACCGCCGATACCGCGCCCGTGACGATGTGCACTTTGACTTCCAGGCGGATGCCGCTCATGCCGATCGGCTCGCGCACATCTTCCTGGCTGTCGACGATGAACTCTTGCGGCACGGTGTGCAGCAGTTGCTGGTCGGTCGGTATGTTAACCGCCTTTGCCGTTTCAATGACGCGCGCTACGTCGGTCGCCGTCACTTCCTTGTCCTTGATCGCCACCATGCCGCTCGAATTGAAGCTGCGAATATGGCTGCCCGCGATGCCGGCGTAGACATTGCGGATCTTGCAGTCGGCCATCAGCTCCGCTTCTTCCAGCGCGCGCTGGATCGATTCCACGGTCGCTTCGATGTTGACCACCACGCCTTTCTTCAGGCCTCGCGATTCGTGCTGGCCCAGGCCAATCACTTCGTGGCGTCCATCGGCCATCACCTCGGCCACCACGGCCACCACCTTGGAGGTGCCGATATCGAGGCCGACGATCAGGTTTTTCGCGTCTTTAGTCATTTCTTCTCTGCCTGCTAGTTATGCTTGGTGTCCGGTTTTTTCACTAATGGTTTTGGCTTCGCGCCTTCCGCTGGGATCTTCAATCCCTGCGCGCTCAACGCCAAACCGTTCTGGTACCGCATGTCGATCGTTTCTATATTGGGCAGATGCTCCACCAGCTGCGGATAAATGCCCACCAGCCGGTCTACCCTTTCCTTCAACGTGGTGCTGGTCTGTTCCCGTCCCAGCGCCACGCTCATTCCGTTATCCAGCCTCACCGTCCACGCATAGCGGCCCGACAGCGACAGCGCCTGCGGCACCAGCTTGAGCGGCGCGAACCAGTTGCGCAACTCGTCGTACCGCGACAGCACTTCCTTCTCGCTGCCGTCCGGACCATCAAACTCCGGCAGCGCGTGATCCTCTTCCGCCTCGGCCAGGTTGGCGGTGAACACATCGCCCTTGGTCGACAGCAGCCTGCCATCCTCGCCCCAGGTGCCCAACGCCTCATGCTCTTCCAGCGCCACGATCAGCTGGTCAGGCCATTCGCGGCGTACCGTTGCGCGGCGTACCCAGGGCACCGACTCAAACGCCTGGCGTACCGCATCCAGGTTGGTGGTGAAGAAGTTGCCCTTGATCCGACCCAGCGCGTTGTTACGCAGCGTCAGGTGATTCACATGCCGCAAATCGTCCTGCGGCCCGATACTCTCGATACGGATGGTGCGCAGGTTGAACATCGGCCGCTGCGACACCCACCACACGCCGGCTGCTATGCAGGCCAGCAGCGTCATCGCAACGATGCCGCTGGCGGTTGCATTCAAAGCCTTCGCGTCTTGCCACATCTACTGCTTATCCCTTCATCTTCAAACGCGCCGTGCGCAGGATTTCCACGCACAGGTCTTCGTAGCTGATGCCTTCCGCGCGCGCCGCCATCGGCACCAGCGAGTGGCTGGTCATCCCCGGCGAGGTATTCACCTCCAGCAGGAACGGCTTCTGGTCACGCTCGCGCAGCAGCACGTCGACGCGCCCCCAGCCCTCGCAGCCCAGCGCGCGGTAGGCTTCCACCGCGATGCGTTGCATCTCGGCGGTCAGCGCCTCGGGCAGCACGGCCGGGCAGTGATACTTGGTGTCGTCGGTGAAGTACTTGTTCTGATAGTCGTAATTGCCTTCCGGTGCGACGATCTCCACGATCGGCAGCGCGCGTGCAGCGGCGCCGCCACCCAGAATGGCCACCGTAAATTCGCGGCCGGTGACAAATTCCTCCGCCAGCACCGAGTCGTCCAGCGCCGCGGCAATGTCGTATGCGGCCTGGAAGGCGCCGGCTTCGCTGACCTTGGTGATGCCGATGGTCGAACCTTCATGCGGCGGCTTGACGATCAGTGGCAAGCCCAGATCGGCGGCGGTGGCCGCCAGGTCCGATTGCGCGTTCAGCACCGCGTAGCGCGGCGTCGGCAAGCCGGCGTTCAGCCACACGATTTTGGTGGTGATCTTGTCCATGCCCACCGAGCTGGCCATCACGCCGCTGCCGGTGTAGGGAATGCCCAGCAGTTCCAGCGCGCCTTGCAGGCTGCCGTCTTCGCCGTAGCGGCCATGCAGCGCGATGAACACGCGGTCGAACTTTTCCGCCGCCAGTTCGGCCAGCGAACGTTGGCCCGGATCGAAGGCGTGGGCGTCGATGCCCTTGCTCAGCAGCGCCGCCAGCACGCCGGCGCCGGACATATTGGATACTTCACGTTCCGCGGAACGGCCGCCAAACAGCACGCCTACCTTGCCGAATGATTTTGCGTCTTGAAGGTTCAGGGTACTCACGATTCAGACCTTTGGATAATTAGTCAGTTTGGCCGGGACGCCGCTGATCGAGCCTGCGCCCATGGTCATGACGACATCGCCGTCACGCACCACGCCCATGATGGTCTCCGGCATATCGCCGATCACCTCAACAAAAATCGGTTCCGTCTTGCCGCGTGCGCGCAATGCATGCGCCAGCGCGCGGCCATCGGCCGCCACCACCGGCGCTTCGCCGGCGGCATACACCTCGCCCAGCACCAGCACGTCCGGCGCGCCGAGGACTTTGACGAAGTCTTCGAACAGGTCGCGCGTGCGGCTGTAGCGGTGCGGCTGGAACGCCAGCACCAGACGGCGGCCCGGATAGGCGGCGCGCGCGGCGGCCATGGTCACTTCCATTTCCAGCGGATGATGGCCGAAGTCGTCCACCAGCGTGAATGCGCCGCCACCAGGAATGGCCACATCGCCATATTTGGTGAAGCGGCGGCCAACACCGGCAAAGCCAGCCAGGCCGGCTTGCGTGGCGCTGTCCGGGATATTGATCTCGCGCGCGATGGCGATCGCCGAGCAGGCATTCTGCACGTTGTGCATGCCTGGCTGGTTCAGCACCACGTCCAGGTCCGGATAGCCTTCCTGCTTGACGGTGAAGTGCATCTCCACACCGACGGCGCGCGCGTTCACGGCGCGCACTTCCGCATCTTCGGCGAAGCCGTAGGTGGTCACCGGCTTGGTCACCTGCGGCAGGATCGAGCGCACATGCGGATCATCGATGCACATCATGGCGCGACCGTAGAACGGCAGACGGTGCGTGAAGTGGACGAAAGCCTGCTTGAGCTTCTCGAAATCGTGCTCGTAGGTTTCCATGTGATCGGCGTCGATATTCGTGATCACTTCGATCATCGGCGTCAGATTCAGGAACGAAGCGTCCGACTCGTCGGCTTCCGCCACCAGGTATTCGCCGGTGCCCAGTTTGGCGTTGGCGCCGGCGCTGGTCAGGCGGCCGCCAATAACGAAGGTCGGATCGAGACCGCCCGCCGCCAGCACGGACGCCACCAGGCTGGTGGTGGTGGTTTTGCCGTGCGTGCCGGCGATGGCGATGCCGCGCTTCAGGCGCATCAACTCGCCCAGCATCAGCGCGCGCGGGACGATCGGCACTTTACGGCTGCGTGCCGCCACAACTTCCGGGTTGTCCTGCTGTACAGCTGTGGAGGTGACGACGACGTCCGCCTTGCCGATGTTTTCCGCCGCGTGGCCCTGATACACGATCGCGCCCATATCGGCCAGGCGCTGGGTGACAGCGTTACTGCCCAGGTCCGAGCCGGACACGGTGTAGCCCAGCGTGAGCAGCACTTCCGCAATGCCGCTCATGCCGCTGCCGCCGATGCCGACGAAGTGTATGTTCTGTACTTTGTGTTTCACAGCTTATCCAATGCTAATTCTTCCAATACCTGTGCGATTGCTTCATTCGCATCGCGCTTGCCGACCTCGCGCGCCGCCGTGGCCATGGCCAGGCAGGCGGCGCGGGTCAGCGTTTCCAACAGCGTCGCAACTGCTTGCGCGCTCAATTCCGTTTGCGGCATGTGAATCGCCGCCTTCTGTGCCGCCATCCACTGCGCGTTGTCGCGCTGGTGGCTGGTGGTCGAGGCCACGAACGGCACCAGCACGCTGGCCACGCCGGCCGCAGTCAGTTCCGACACCGTGATGGCGCCGGCGCGGCAGATCACCAGATCCGCAACGCTGTAAGCCGCAGCCATATCGTCGATGAAGTCGACCACGTTGGCCGTTACGCCGGCCTGCTGATACGCCGCCCGCAGCGCATCGATATTCTTCTTGCCCGACTGGTGGGTCACCAGCGGACGCTGGCCTTCCGGGATCAGCGCCAGCGCGGCCGGCAAGCTGTCGTTCAGCGCTTTGGCGCCCAGGCTGCCGCCCACCACCAGAATGCGCAACGGACCTTCGCGGCCGGCGAAACGCTCGGCCGGCGTTGCCATGTCCAGGATCTCCTTGCGCACCGGATTACCAGTGACCACTGCTTTACCTGCAGCGCTGCCGAAATTGGCAGGGAAACCAAAGCACACCCGGTCCGCGAACGGCACCAGCGTTTTATTCGACAGCAGCAGCGCCGCGTCGGCGTTCACCAGCACCAGCGGCGTGCCGCGCATGCGCGACATCAGGCCACCCGGCACGGTCACATAACCGCCCATACCCATCACAACGCTCGGCCTGCGGCGGCCGATGAAACTGAAGCAATCCTTGAACGCCTTGACCATCTTCAGCGCGCCGCCCAGCGAGTGCTTGATGCCCTTGCCGCGCATGCCGGTGAAGTGGATGCTGTCCATGGCGATGCCGTGCTTGGGCACCAGGTCCTGCTCCATACCGGTGGAGGTGCCCAGCCAGCTCACTTCCCAGCCGCGCGCGCGCATGGTTTGCGCGATCGCCAGGCCAGGGAAAATATGACCGCCCGTACCGGCCGCCATAATCATCAATCGTTTCATAGTCTGCCACCACGCATCAGAACCCGGTTCTCGTAGTCGATCCGGAGCAGGATCGCGAGTCCGACGCAGTTAATCACAACACCCGTGCCGCCATAGCTCATCAGCGGCAGGGTCAAGCCCTTGGTTGGCAGTAAACCCAGATTCACGCCCATGTTGATAAACGTCTGCACGCCGATCCAGATGCCGATGCCCTTGGCGGTAAGGCCGGCAAAGGTCTGGTCGATGGCGATGGCCTGGCGGCCGATATCGAAGGCGCGCTTGATGATCCAGTAGAACAGCGCGATCACCACCAGCACGCCGGCCAGGCCCAGTTCTTCACCGATCACCGCCAGCAGGAAATCGGTATGCGCTTCCGGCAAATAGTGCAGCTTCTCGACGCTGCCGCCAAGGCCTACGCCGAAAATCTCGCCACGTCCAAAAGCGATCAGCGAGTGCGTCAGCTGATAAGCCTTGTTCATCGCGTTGTCTTCTTCCCACGGATTGAGGTAGGCGAAGTAGCGCTCGCGGCGGAACTTGGACAGCGCGATGATGGAACCGAAGATCACCACCAGCACGGCGCCGATACCGCCGAACCAGATGGCATTGATCCCGCCCAGGAACAGGATGCCCATGGCAATGCAGACGATCACACCGAAAGCGCCGAGGTCCGGCTCCAGCAGCAGCAACAGGCCGACGAAGCCGACCGCCGCCGCCATCGGCATAAAGCCTTTGGTCAGCTTGTGCATGTATTGCTGTTTGCGCACCGTGTAGTCGGCGGCGTATAGCACGGCCACGACCTTCATCAATTCCGAAGGCTGGACGTTAAACACGCGCAGCGACAACCAGCGGCGGCCACCGTTGACCACCACGCCCAGGCCGGGAATCAGCACCGCCACCAATAACACCAGCGTGCCGATGAACAGGTACGGCGCGGCCTTCTGCAAGTCGGCGATGCGGATGCGGAACACGAACAGGCCGGCGATCAGCGACACGGCGATGAACATCGCCTGGCGCTGCAGGAAGTAGGTATTCTGCCAGCGGACATAGTTGGCGAACTTCGGCGAATCCGGCAGCGAGATGGATGCCGAGTACACCATCACCATCCCCAGCAGCATCAGCAACAGGGTGACCCAGACCAGCGGCTGGTCGTACTCCATCATCTTCGACTGCCGCGCGCGGCTATCCATCGGCGATTCGGCCGACTTGGCGCCAAAGCGGAATGGCAGCTGGAGCGGCATCAGATCTCCTGTCCCGCGTCGAGAGCGATGTCACGCACGGTGTCGATGAACACCTGGGCGCGATGCGCGTAGTTCTTGAACATATCCATGCTGGCGCAAGCCGGCGACAGCAGCACGGCGTCGCCGGCTTGCGCCAGTTCGCTGGCGCGCTTGACGGCTTGCGGCAGGTCGGTGCCGCAGTCTTCCAGCGCGACGCCGGTGTTTTGCAGCGCGGCGCGAATCTGCGGCGCGTCGCGGCCGATCAGCAGCACGGCGCGGGCAAACTGCGCGGTCGGGTCGGCCAATGGCGCAAAGTCCTGGCCTTTGCCGTCGCCGCCCATGATGACCACCAGGCGCTGGTTGGCGCCGGTGAAGGCTTTGCCCAGTCCATTCAGTGCGGCCACGGTGGCGCCGACGTTTGTGCCTTTGCTGTCGTCGTAGTATTCAACTTCATTGATGGCGCTGACCAGTTCCACGCGATGCGGCTGGCCGCGATATTCGCGCAGGCCGTGCAGCAGCGGCGCCAGCGGCAGGTCGATGGCGCGGCACAGAGCCAGCGCGGCCAGCGCGTTGGCGGCGTTGTGGACGCCGCGGATTTGCAGCGCGTCGGCCGGCATCAGGTTCTTGACGATGCATTCCACTGGCGGTGGCGGAGGATCGTTCTTTTTGCGCTTCTTCGGTTCGCCCTCTTCTTCGGCCGGAACGGCGGTGGCCAGCCACAGCACGCCGCGCTCGTTGTTCAGGCCAAGGTCGTCGCGCAGGACTGGCGCGTCCGTGCCGAAGGTGACGTTATGGCCGGTGGCGCTGGCCATGCGCATGGTGGTGGCGTCGTCGCGATTCAGGACGCGCACGGTATTGGCGGCAAAGATGCGGTGCTTGGCGGCGGCGTACGATGGCATGTCGCCGTGCCAGTCCAGGTGATCCTGTGTCACGTTCAATACGGTCGCCGCGTCGGCTTCCAGCGTGAAGGTGGTCTGCAGTTGGAAGGACGAGAGTTCGAGTACCCAGACTTCCGGCAGCTGCGTGGTGGGCGATGGCGCGTCGGCAGCAGGCGGAGCGACGGCGTCGTCGGCTGGCGCGGCATCGGATGCGTCCTGGCCGGCCGGGGCGGCCGGCGCTGGCGAGGCGTCCAGCACTTCACGCAGCACGTCCAGCGCAGCGGGGCTGATGTTGCCGGCCACGCGCACGGTCTTGCCGGCGCGCTCGCACAGCTGTCCGACCAGCGTGGTGACAGTGGTCTTGCCATTGGTGCCGGTGATGGCGATGACTTTCGGCGCGTAGCCGCGTTCCGCCTTCAGCGCTTCCAGCGCCTGCGCGAACAGTTCGATCTCGCCCCACACTTCAATGCCGGCGGCAGCGGCGGCCGGCGCAATCTCTTTCAAGTCGCGGCCTGGCGCCAGGCCCGGGCTGACGGTGACGAAGTCCACGCCTTCCAGCAGCGACGCGGCAAATGGGCCGGCGACAAATTCCGCATCCGGCACGGCGGCACGCAAAGCAGGAAGGCGATCCGGCGACTCACGCGTATCGGCCACGCGCACGCGCGCGCCGCTGCGGGCAAGCCACAGCGCCATCGCCAGGCCGGATTCTCCCAGCCCTAAAACCAGTGCGTTTTTGCCGTCGTAAATCATCAGCGCAGTTTCAACGTTGAGAGTCCAACCAGTACCAGAATCATCGTCACAATCCAGAAGCGAACGACGACCTGGGTCTCTTTCCAGCCTTTTTGTTCAAAGTGGTGATGCAGTGGCGCCATCAGGAACACGCGACGGCCGGTGCCATAACGCTTCTTGGTGTACTTGAACCACACCACCTGGATCATCACCGACACCGTCTCCGCAACGAAGATGCCACCCATGATGAACAACACAATCTCCTGACGCACGATCACCGCAATGGTGCCCAGCGCGCCGCCCAGCGCCAACGCGCCGACGTCCCCCATGAACACCTGCGCCGGATGGGTGTTAAACCACAGGAACGCCAGACCAGCACCAGCCAGCGCGCCGCAGAAGATAATCAGTTCGCCCGCGCCAGGAATATGCGGCAGGAACAGATACTTCGAATAGTTGGCGCTACCGGTCAGGTAAGCGAACAGGCCGAGGGCCGAGCCGACCATAATCGTCGGCATGATGGCCAGGCCATCCAGGCCGTCAGTGAAGTTAACGGCGTTGGACGAGCCGACGATGACACAGTAGGTCAACGCGATGAAGCCCCACACGCCCAGCGGATAGCTGATGGTCTTAAAGAACGGCACAATCAAGTCAGCCTTGGGCGGCAGGTCCATCTCGAAGCCGGAACGCACCCAGGCGAAAAACAGCTCGAACACCTGCGAAGTGCTCGGCGCCGACACCGAAAACGCCAGGTACAGCGCGGCGGCGATGCCGACCAGCGACTGCCAGAAGTACTTTTCGCGCGAACGCATGCCTTCCGGGTCCTGGTACACCACCTTCCGGTAGTCATCCACCCAGCCCACCGCGCCGAAGCCCAGCGTGACGATCAGCACAGGCCAGATCAAACGGTTAGACAAATCGCACCATAGCAGCGTGGAAATCGCGATCGACAGCAGGATCAACACACCGCCCATGGTCGGCGTGCCTTGTTTTTTCAGGTGGGTCTGCGGACCATCGGTACGCACGGCCTGGCCATACTTCATCGCGGTCAGCTTGCGGATCACGAACGGACCAGCGGCCAGGCCGATGAACAACGCCGTCGCGGTGGCGAACACCGCGCGGAACGTGATGAAGTTGAACACCCGGAGTAACCCGACGTCCTGCTGGAAAAATTGTGCGAGCCAGAGCAGCATGATTAGTGACTTTCCTTGTTAGCTTGTTGCGACCCAATCAAATGCTGCACGACCCGCTCCATTTTCATGAAACGGGAGCCCTTGATTAATACAGTTGCATCAGGCGATACCGCTGCTTCGACAGCAGCCAGCAAATCGCCAAAGTTTTCAAAATGACGAACACGTGCGCCGTTGATGTGCGCAGCCAGTTCGCCTGTAACCAGCACCGTTTCGATGCCTTTCGTTTGCGCGTACGCGCCGACTTCTTCGTGGAACTCGCGGCCCTGCGTGCCGACTTCGCCCATATCGCCAAGCACCAGAATGCGCGGCGCGGCGGCTTTCGACAGCACGTCGATGGCAGCGCGCACCGAATCCGGATTGGCGTTGTAGGTATCGTCGATGACCACCGCACCATTGGCGGCTTGTTTCTTCTGCAGGCGGCCGCTGACCGGCGCAAAGGTGTCGAGTCCCAGCTTGATCTTTTCCAGCGCGATGCCGGCGGCGTAAGTGCACGCCACCGCAGCCAGCGCATTGCGCACGTTGTGCTCACCGGCCGCTTGCAGGCGCACGAAGAACTGCTGCGTATCGGCCTCGCTTTCGCAGATAGTGATGAACATCTCGCTTTCGAAATCGCTGGCGCGGAAAGTGCAGCTGACTTCCGCTTCCTTGCTCAAGCCGAAGCGCAGCATGCGACGCCCGGCCGACAGCTCTTCCCACACCGGCGTGAACTCGTCGCCATGCGGGAATACCGCGACACCGTCGGTCGGCAGCGCGGCCAGCACGGCGCCGTTTTCGCGCGCGACTGCTTCCACGGTGTGCATGAATTCCTGGTGTTCGCGCTGGGCGTTGTTGACCATGGCAATGTTGGCGCCGGCGATGGCGGCCAGGCGGCCGATTTCGCCCGGATGGTTCATGCCCATCTCGATCACGGCCGAATGCTGGCTGGCGTCCATACGGAACAGCGTCAGTGGCACGCCGATTTCGTTATTCAGGTTGCCGCGCGTGGCCAGGCGGCCTTCTTCGCCGTGTGCTGCCGCCAGGATCGCGGAGATCATCTCCTTGACCGTGGTCTTGCCATTGCTGCCGGTGACGCCGATGACCGGCATGCTGAACTGCTTGCGCCAGTAGTTGGCGATCTGGCCCAGCGCCACCAGCGTATTCGGCACCACGATGGCCGGCAGCGTAAAGCCGTCCGGCAGTTCTTCGACGATGACGGCGGCGACGCCCTTCTCCGCTGCCTGCGGCAGGAAGCTATGAGCGTCGAACACTTCGCCGCGCAGCGCGACGAACAGATTGGCTGCGATGACACTACGGCTGTCGGTGGAGACGCCGTTGAATACAACTTCGCCGTCACCCACAAGGCGGGCGCCGGTCAGGGAAGGCAGAATTTGTGCGAGTGCTGCACGCATTAATTCGTCCTCATCATGGTTAAGCGTGCCGACAGCGCCAGTTGCGCATGATCGGCGTCGGAGAATGGCAGCTTCTTGCCTTTGATTTCCTGGTACGGCTCGTGGCCTTTACCGGCCAGCAGGATCACATCCGGCTTGGCCGCATGCTTGACTGCCGACAGGATGGCGGCGGCGCGGTCATCCAGCGCCTGCACCGTCGATGCCGGATTGTTCTGGTCCATGCCGGCCAAAATCTGTTCGATGATCGAATGCGGATCTTCGCTGCGCGGATTGTCGCTGGTGACCAGCACGTGGTCGGCGGCCTGCGCCAGCTTGCCCATCTGCGGACGCTTGCCCGGATCACGGTCGCCGCCGCAGCCGAACACGCACCACAGCTGGCCGCCGCGGTCGGTGGCCACAGGACGCAGCGCGGCCAGGGTCTTCTCCAGCGCGTCCGGCGTGTGTGCGTAGTCGATGACGATCAGCGGTGCATCATGGCCGCCGACTTGCTGCATGCGGCCCGGCGCCGGCTCCAGTGCTTCCACCGCTTCGATGGCGGCGCGCAGGCCCAGGCCTTTGGCCAGCATCGCGCCCATCACGCCGAGCGCATTGCTGATATTGAAGCCGCCCACCAGATGCGTGCGCACTTGCGCCACGCCCAGCGCGCACTCCAGATGGAATTCGGTGCCGCCGCTGCGGCCTGCGCGCAGCTGGCTGGCGCGCAGTATCAGCACGCCGTCGATGTCCGGACGCGCGGTGCTGTCGTGCAGCGTGTAGCCGATCAATGGAATCTCGCCGGCCAGCGGCGCAGCCTGCGCTTTCAGGTGATCGATGATGCGCACACCCGCTGGATCGTCCAGATTGACGACGGCGGTTTTCAGGCCAGGCCACTGGAAGAGCTTGAGCTTGGCCGCCTCGTAGGCTTCCATGGTGCCGTGGTAGTCCAGGTGGTCGCGCGTCAAGTTGGTGAACAGCGCCACGTCGAAGCGCATGCCCGACAGGCGGCCCTGTTCCAGGCCAATCGACGAGGCTTCAATCGCCAGCGAGGTCGCGCCTTTGTCGCGCAGGTCCGCCAGCGAACGCGCCAGCAGCACCGCGTCCGGCGTTGTGTAGCCGGTGACGTCGTAATCCACTTCACCGCGCGGACGGAACACGCCCACACCCAGCGTGCCAATGACGGCAGCCGGTTCGCCGCCGCGCGACAGGGCCTGGCCCAGCCACACGGCGCTGGAGGTCTTGCCGTTGGTGCCGGTAACGGCCACGGTGAACATGCCGGCATCCGGCTGCGCATAGAAAGCGTGCGCGATGACGCCGGCGTTCTTTTTCAGGTCCTCGACCGTCAGGTAAGGCACGCTCCACTTGTCGTTCCACGCAAAGCCAGCCGGATCGAGCACGATCAGCGCCGCGCCCTGTTCGATGGCGCCGTCGATAAAGCTGCGGCCATCGCCGGCGTCGCCCGGATAGGCAAAGAACACATCGCCCAGCTTGATGCGACGCGAATCCGACGCCAACTGCGCGCCTGGCGCCAGCTTGCGGATTGCGGCTGCAATAGCCAAAGGGTCGAAAGTAGAAGTCGTCACATGTTCCCCTGTGCTGCAGATTCAGGAATGATGATATGGGTCAGGTCCGAGTCCGGCGCCACGTTCTTGGCGCGCAGCGCCTGCGCCGCCAGTGCCGAGAACACCGGACCGGCGACGTCGCCGCCGACGTGCACCGGACCGCCCGGTTCGTCGATCATGACGGCGATGATGAAGCGCGGATTCGACATCGGCGCCATGCCGATGAAGTTACCAATATATTTGGATTGCGAGTAGCGGCCGTTGAGCACCTTCTGCGCGGTACCGGTCTTGCCGCCGACGCGATAGCCCGGCACTTGCGCCTTGACGGCGGAGCCGCCTGGCTGCGTGACCATTTCCAGCATTTCGCGCATTTCAGCGGCGGTCTTCGGGCTGACCACAGGCGTGCCATGCGGCGCCTCGGTCACTTTCTGGAACGACAGCGGAATGATGTCGCCATCGCGGGCGAAGATCATGTAGGCGCGCGCCAGCTGGATCAGCGACACCGAGATACCTTGGCCGAAGCTCATATTGGCTTGCTCGACCACGCGCCACGATTTATACGGACGCACGCGGCCCGCCACCGCACCGGGAAAGCCCCACTTCGGCTGCTGGCCGAAACCGACCTTGGTGAACATCTCCCACATATCCTGTGCCGGCATGCCCAGCGCGATCTTCGACGTGCCGATGTTGGAGGACTTCTGGATGATGGTCTGCACGTCGATCAGATAGTGCGGGTGCGTATCGTGAATGATATGGCCGCCGATCAGCGCCGAACCGGCGCCGGTGTCGAACATGGTATGCGGCGTGATGCGTTTCTCGTCCAGCGCCAGGCCCACGGTGAAAGGCTTCAGCGACGATCCCGGCTCGAAGGTGTCGGTCATCACGCGGTTGCGCAGCTGTTCACCGGTCAGCTTGGAGCGGTCGTTCGGGTTGTAGGTTGGCCAGTTGGCCAGCGCCAGCACTTCGCCGGTGTGCACGTCCAGCACCACGGCCGCACCGGCCTTGGCGTGGAACTTCTCCACCGCGTCCTTCACCTGCGTGAACGCGATGTACTGGATCTTGCTGTCGATCGACAGCGTCAAGTCCTTGCCGTCGTGCGGCTCGCGCACCGACTCGATATCTTCAACGATGTGGCCCAGGCGGTCCTTGATCACGCGACGGCTACCGGTCATGCCTTGCAGGGTTTTCTGCTGCGCCAGTTCCATCGATTCCTGGCCCTGGTCTTCAACGTTGGTGAAGCCCACCACGTGGGTTGTCACTTCGCCCTGCGGGTAGAAGCGCTTGTATTCCTTGCGGGTCTGGATGCCGTCGATATCCAGCTTCGCGATCTGGTCAGACACGTCCTGCTCCACCTGGCGTTTCAGGTAGACGAAGCTGCGGTCCGAGTCGAGTTTTTTCTGCAGCTCGGCGTCGGTCATGTCGAGCAGCTTGGCCAGCTGTTTCAGCTTGGCCGGCGGCGCTTCCTGCACGTCTTCCGGGATCGCCCAGATGGCCTTGACCGGCACCGACGACGCCAGCACCTGGCCGTCGCGGTCAGTGATCTTGCCGCGCGTCGCCGGCAGTTCCAGCGTGTGCATATAGCGGCTGGCGCCCTGCTTTTGCAGGAACTGGGTCGACACGCCCTGCAACCACAATGCGCGCACGCCCAGCGCCACGAAGGCGGCGAACAATACGAACAGCACCACGCGCGAACGCCAGGTCGGCAGACGCACTGCCAGCACTGGGCTCTTGGAGAAGGCCACGCCTTTGGAGGCGGCCACGCGGGAGGTGTTCACATTGTTGGAGCGGCTCATTTTGCTGGCTCCGGCGTCAGGTATTGGGTGCGCGCGGCGGTCAGCTGCGTCATGTTCAGATCGCGGCGCGCGATTTCTTCAATCCGCGCGTGTTTGCCCAGCGTCGACTGGTCCAGCTGGAACTGGGCCCATTCGATGTCCAGCTGGCGCGCCTGCGTCTGCGCGCGTTCCAGCTCGATGAACAGGTGACGCGCCTGGTACTGCGCGTTGACCAGCGACAGGCCGCACGCGACCAGCAACGCCGTCAACACCAGGTTGATCTTACCGCTCATGCAGCCTCCGCATCCGAAGGAATCGGCAGGCGGCGCGCCACGCGCATCACCGCCGAACGGGCGCGCGGATTGGCGTCGACTTCCTCGTCTGACGGCTTGATCTTGGCCAGCAGCTTGAGTTCCGGCTGCGGCAGGTCCACCGCGCGGATCGGCAGGCGGCGGTCGGGCTGCTCGACGTTGGCCTTGGAGGCGAAGAAGCGCTTCACCATGCGGTCTTCCAGCGAGTGGAAGCTGATGATGGCGATGATCGCACCCGGCGCCAGACTAGCGTAGGCCTGGGTCAGACCGACTTCAAGGTCTTCAAGCTCTTTATTGATGAAAATCCGGATAGCTTGAAATGTGCGGGTTGCCGGATCCTTGCCCTTTTCCCGAGTCTTGACCGCGCCTGCCACGATGCCGGCAAGCTGTCGTGTGGTTGAAATTGGCTCGACTGCCCTGCGAGCAACAATCGCCTTTGCAATCTGAAAAGCAAACCGTTCTTCCCCATATTCCTTTATCACCTTTTCCAGTGTCTGTTCGTTTTCAGTGGCGAGCCACTCCGCCGCCGACATACCGCGTGTGGTGTCCATGCGCATGTCGAGCGGGCCGTCGTTGCGGAAACTGAAGCCGCGCGCGGCGTCGTCCACCTGCGGCGACGAGATGCCCAGGTCGAGCAGGATGCCGTCCACCTGATCGACGCCGTTGGCCGCCAGCGACTCGCGCATGGTGGCAAAGCTGTCGTGGACGATGGTGAAGCGCGGGTCGTTGATCTGTTCGGCGGTGGCGATGGCCTGCGGATCCTTGTCGAACGCCACCAGGCGCGCCTTGGCGCCCAGCCTGGACAGGATCAAGCGCGAGTGGCCGCCGCGGCCGAAGGTGCCGTCGACGAACACGCCGTCGGCGCGCGCGCCGGCCAGCGCCAGCGCATCGACTGCTTCGTCTAGCAGCACCGTGCGATGCTGGAATTCAGGCACCGTTGTCGTGGTCATGAAAGGGGGCCTTAGAAGGAGAAATTGGCAAGTACATCAGGGGTGCCGGCCTCCAGGGCCTGCTGCTCTTTTTCCGCCATCTTGGCGGCGTCCCAGATCTCGAAGTGGGAACCCATGCCCATCATCATCACCTCTTTGTCCAGGCCGACGGCGGCGCGGAGTTCGGGCGAAATGAGGATGCGGCCGGCGGTGTCCATTTCCACGTCGGTGGCGTAACCGAGGAAAATGCGTTGCCAGGCGCGCGCTTGCAGGGGCCAGGCGGAGATCTGTTGACGGTGTTGTTCCCACACAGGACGGGGGAACAGCATGACGCAGCCGTCGGGATGGCGCGTCAGGGTGAGGCGGCCTTCACACTGGATCGACAGCGCGTCACGGTGCTTGGCAGGGATGGACATCCTGCCTTTGGCATCGAGATTGATTGCGGACGCGCCTTGAAACACGTGATTACCTTTTGACCTCAGTATGGTTAGCGGAGCATGAAACTATGGCCATTCGTATTTCATCTCCCCTGTCCGCTAAGTCAGGCAAAATTTCCCACAAAAAGACACTTTTTCACACAGATGCCCACTTTAGAGGATGCAAGAATCGTGGTCAAGCGCTTTCAGCCAATCGAAACAGGGATTTTATTAATGAAATTAAGGACTTAGCGCGATTCCTTGAAGCCAGCTAGAAACAAAATAGTTCGATAAATTAAGTACTTATGTAAGGTTGTGAAGGTGACACCTCATCTATACCCATGTGTTTTGGTTAAAAATTATGCGATTAAAAATAGTGATCTAAATGCATAAAGTTGCAAAGCACCAACATTGCGGTAGCAAATAGACAACCAGGGAATGGGCAGGGAAAATACGCGGGATAGAGACGAGAAGCGCATCAACAGCGCGCTCACGCGGAATGAGGGAACCTTCACAAAACACCAGCAACTAACTCAACTTTACTTCATGGCAACAGCGACAGCGCAACTTGTCTATACAAATTTTGCAGCGCATCAACGCTATTATACGCGCTGAAAATCGTCCCAAACAGGGTCGCCGGCAAAGGCGCCGGCCAGGTAATCGACAAAACTGCGCACCTTGGACGGCAAGTGGCGGGCGCTCGGATAAATCGCCTGCACCACCAGTTCTTCGGCAACGCAGCCGGGCAGCAGTTGCACCAGCCGGCCCTCGGCGATGGCGGGGCCGAATGCAAACGTCGGGCCGTAGGCGATGCCCAGGCCTGCCACCGCCATCGACAGCAACAGCTGCATATTGTTGGCTTGGGCGCGCAGCGGCCCGGCGATGGTGTGCACCTGCCGGGCGGCGTTGGTGATGTTCCAGTCGCCGGCGGTGACCGCGCCGCTGAAGGCCAGGCGTGGTGCATCGCGCAGATCGGCCGGGGTTTGTGGCGTGCCATGCAGCGCCAGCCAGGATGGCGCGGCGCAGAACACCATGCGGCACGGCGCCAGCCGGCGCGCCACCAGCTCGGAGTCCGGCAGCCGGCCGATGCGGATGGCGACGTCGATGCCGGCCGTGTGCAGGTCGGTGTACTGGTCGTCCAGGATCACTTCGGCCGTCACCTGGTCGTGCTCGGCCAGAAAGCCCGCTACCAGGTCGCCCATGTGCAAGGCGCCGAAGCTGACCGGGGCGGCGATGCGCAGCCGGCCGCGCAGGGTGGCGGCGTTGTCGCTGGCTTCCTGGTTGGCCTCTTCAAACTCTTCCAGGATACGCTTGCAGCGCGCGTAATAGGCCTGCCCGGCCTCGGTGATGCTCAGGCTGCGCGTGCTGCGCTGGAGCAGACGCACGCCGAGCTCAGCCTCCAGCCCGCCAAGGTATTTGCCCGCCATCGATGCCGACAGGCCGAACTTGCGCCCGGCAGCCACCAGACTGCCCTCTTCTACTGCCGCCACGAAGACGGAGATACACGCAAAACGGTCCACAGCAGCTCCATTCGATCACATTACGATCGATTTATGATAATGACAGGGGGATTATCACGTCATTTGCGCGAATCTACAATGGAGGCCAGTTATCCATCAAGGAGTATCGCCATGCATATCACCGTCAACAATATCCGGCTTCACGTCAGCGAACAAAGCGGCAAAGGGCCCGCGCTGGTCTTCCTGCACTACTGGGGCGGCTCGTCACGCACCTGGCAGGCGGTGATCGACGCCCTGCCAGCCGGCCGCCACACCATTGCGCCCGACCTGCGAGGCTGGGGCGATTCCGACGCGGCAGAGAACAATGCCTACGCCCTGACCGACTTCGCCGCCGACATCGAGCACCTGATTGCTGCGCTGACGCTGAAGCAGTACGTGCTGATCGGGCATTCCATGGGTGGCAAGATCGCCCAGCTGCTGGCGTCACGCCAGCCGCAAGGATTAATGGGATTGGTGCTGGTCGCGCCAGCGCCGCCGACGCCGCTGGCGCTGCCGCCGGAAGCGCGCGCCGCAATGGAAAGCGCCTACAACTCGCCGGAGTCGGTGGGCATGAGCATCGACCACATGCTGACCGCCAAGCCGCTCAGCGCCAGCCAGCGCGAACAAGTGATCGACGACAGCTTGCGCGGCGCCCCGCAAGCGCGCGTCGCGTGGCCCAACTACACGAGCCGCAAGGACATCAGCGATGCGGTACAGAAGATCGCCGTGCCGACCATCGTCATTGCCGGGGAACTGGATAAGGTGGATCCGGTAGAGGTATTACAGGCGGAACTGCTGTCGCGCATTCCGCAAGCGAGGCTGCATGTGCTGCCAGACACCGGCCACCTGTCGCCGCTGGAATCGCCACAGGACGTAGCTGAGGCGATCGACAACTTTGTCGCCTCGCTGGGCTAATTCAGTTTTCCCAATCCTTGGAGCGCTCGACGGCACGCGACCATTTGGCCAGCAATTCCGCGCGGCGGTCGCTGCTCATGGCAGGCTCGAAGCGGCGTTCGCAAATCCATTGCGCACCGATTTCCTCCTGCGTGTCCCAGAAGCCGACCGCCAGGCCGGCCAGATAGGCGGCGCCGAGCGCGGTGGTTTCGGTCACTTTGGGACGCACCACCGGCACGCCCAGCAAGTCGGCCTGGAATTGCATCAGCAGGTCGTTGCGGGCGGCGCCGCCGTCGGCGCGCACTTCGGTCAGCGGCAGTGACGCGTCTTTCTGCATCGCCGCCATCAGCTCGGCGCTCTGGTAGGCGATGGCTTCCAATGCGGCGCGCGCGATATGCGCACGCGTGCTGCCACGGCTCAGGCCGAACAGCGCGCCGCGCGCGTAAGCATCCCAGTGCGGCGCGCCAAGGCCGACGAAAGCCGGCACCATGAATACGCCGTCGCTGTCCGGCACGCTGGCCGCCAGCGCCTCCACCTCTGCCGACGATTTGATGATGCCCAGTCCGTCACGCAGCCACTGCACCGTGGCGCCGCCCATGAAGACGCTGCCTTCCAGCAGATAATCAGTGGCGCCATCGACGCGCCAGCCCACCGTGGTCAACAGGCGATTGTGCGACGCCACCGGGTGGCGTCCCAGATGCATCAGCATGAAGCAGCCGGTGCCGTAGGTGTTCTTGACCATACCCGGCTGATGGCAAGCCTGGCCGAAGGTGGCCGCCTGCTGGTCGCCGGCGATGCCGGCCACCGGTATCGGCGCGCCGAACAGATTGGCATGCGTGTTGCCCACTTCCTCGCTGGAGGAGACGATCTGCGGCAGCACCTGCTCCGGAATATCGAACAGGTGCAGCAGGTCAACATCCCAACGCATCAGGTGGATGTTGAACAGCATGGTGCGCGACGCATTGCTGACGTCGGTCACATGCTGGCCGGTCAGTTTGTATACCAGCCAGCTATCCACCGTTCCAAAAGCCAGCCCGCCCTGGCGCGCCTTTTCGCGCGCGCCGGGAACGTGATCCAGCAGCCACTTCAGCTTGGTGGCGGAGAAGTAGGCATCCAGTTCCAGCCCGGAGATATCAGTGATTTTTTTGGCCTTGCCGTCAGCGCGCAAGGCGTCGCAAATATCGGCCGTGCGGCGGTCCTGCCAGACAATGGCGGGGGCGATCGGTTCGCCGGTCTTGCGATCCCACACCACGGTGGTCTCGCGCTGATTGGTGACGCCGATGGCCAGCACGTCGTGCGCATTGACATGGTGATCGGCCAGCACCTTGCGGGCCACCGCCAGCTGACTCAGCCAGATGTCATGCGGGTCGTGCTCGACCCAGCCGGGATGGGGGAAATGCTGGGGAAATTCCTGCGCTGCGCAGCCACAAATCTGGCCCTGATGGTCAAACAGGATGGCGCGCGAACTGGTCGTACCCTGGTCCAGAGCAAGAATATATTTTTTCATCGCGAAAAAATGGTTGTTAGTTGAAGCAAGCCGATAGGCCGGATTTTGTTACGGCGCAGGCGAACCTGCGCTATGACAGCCATTCCTCTAGGCGCTGGATTACTCCAGCGCTCAAGCTTCCTACCCGCACGCTCCGCGAGCAGCATCATCGCGTGCCTATTTGGAATTGCACCAGGTGGAGGTTACCGCGTTTCACCGTAACTTAATACGCTCGTCTCTGTGGCCCTATTCCTCGCTTTATATCCCGTGAGGGACTTTCAGCGGACGGCCGTTAACCGTCACCCCGCTCTATGGAGTCCGGACCTTCCTCCCGTCAGGCATTACACGCTGACCAGCGGCTGTCTGGCTTGCTTCGGGCGCTATTGTACCAGTCCGCGCCTGCAAATCTGAAATTTGGTGTCGCCATTGCCAAAGCAGCGCGTCCGGCGCCGCCGTAGAATGCCGTGATACCTTCACCGCAAAAGGCTCACCACAATGACGCAACCATCCCGCACCGGCGGCCAGATCCTGGTCGACGCCCTGAAGATCCACGGCGTGGACACCGCCTTCGGCGTCCCCGGCGAAAGCTACCTGGACGTGCTCGACGCCCTGCACGATTCCGACATCCGCTTCATCATCAACCGCCAGGAAGGCGGCGCCGCCTTCATGGCCGATGCCTACGGCAAGATGACCGGCAAGCCAGGCATCTGCTTCGTCACGCGCGGCCCCGGCGCCACCAATGCCTCGATCGGCGTGCATACGGCGTTCCAGGATTCGACGCCGATGATACTGTTCATCGGCCAGGTCGGCAGCGACTTCATCGACCGCGAAGCCTTCCAGGAAATCGACTACCGCCGCATGTACGGCCAGATGGCCAAGTGGGTGACGCAGATCGACCGTGCCGACCGCATGCCGGAATACAT
This sequence comes from Duganella dendranthematis, assembly GCF_012849375.1. Classification (NCBI taxonomy): domain Bacteria; kingdom Pseudomonadati; phylum Pseudomonadota; class Betaproteobacteria; order Burkholderiales; family Oxalobacteraceae; genus Duganella; species Duganella dendranthematis. The sequence goes on along the minus strand of NZ_CP051684.1, from coordinate 3,569,311 downwards.
CGCGCGCGCCTTCCAGATTGCCACCAGCGGCCGTCCCGGCCCGGTGGTGCTGGCGCTGCCGGAGGATATGCTGACCACCAGGGCCAGCGTGGCCGACACCCGCTGCTACCAGCCGGTGCAAGCCTCGCCGTCCGCCGCGCAGATCGACACCGTGCGCGGCCTGCTGGCCGGCGCCAAAAAACCGCTGCTGCTGTTGGGCGGCGGCGGCTGGAACCAGCAAGCCTGTGCCGACATCCAGCGCTTTGCCGAAGCTAATCAGCTGCCGGTCAGCTGCGCCTTCCGCTTCCAGGATTTGCTGGACAATGAACACCCGCAGTACATCGGCGATGTCGGCATCGGCATCAATCCCAAGCTGGCGGCGCGCGTGCGCGAGGCCGACGTCATCCTCGCCATCGGCCCGCGCCTGGGCGAGATGACCACCAGCGGCTACGCCCTGCTGCAAGCGCCGGTGCCAAGCCAGCGCCTGATCCACGTGCATGCGGATGCCGAGGAACTGGGCAGCGTCTACCAGGCGGAAGTGATGATCAACAGCGGCATGCCGCAGGTGGCGGCGATGCTGGCGGCCATGCAGCCGGTCGATGCCGGCGCCTGGCAACACACGGTGGCCGAAGCGCGCGCCGAGCTGAAAGCGTGGCAGCAGCAGCCGGCCATCTTCAAGGACGGCCAAGCGCCGCTGGACCTGTGGCAGGTGGTGCAACAGATCGACCAGTTGGCGCCGCATGACACCATCATCACCAACGGCGCCGGCAATTACGCCACCTGGGCGCACCGCTTCCACAGCTACGGCGGCATGCGCACGCAGCTGGCGCCGACCAGCGGCGCCATGGGCTACAGCGTGCCGGCCGGCGTGGCGGCCAAGATCATCGATCCGTCGCGCACGGTGATCACCTTTGCCGGCGACGGCGAATACATGATGAACGGCCAGGAACTGGCGACGGCAGTGCAATATCAGGCCGGCGTGATCATCATCGTGTTCAACAACGCCATGTTCGGCACCATCCGCATGCACCAGGAACGCGAGTATCCGGGCCGCGTGTCGGGCACCACACTGCACAATCCGGACTTCGCCGCGCTGTCGGTGGCCTATGGCGGTACGGGTGAAGTGGTGACGAGGACCGAGGAATTCGCACCGGCGCTGGAACGCGCACTGGCGCATACGCGGGAGCACAACCTGCCGGCGCTGATCGAGCTTCGCTACGACGGCAACCTGATCACGCCGGGCGCCACGCTGGAGACCATCCGCCAGCAGGCGGCGGCAGCGCAGGCCGCCAAATCTGCTAAGTCATAAGCCGGCGGTCGTGGTGGAGCCGCTGTCCTGCAGCGGCTTGTCTTCTTCTTTTTCCTTCTGGGGCTTGGGCACAGGGCAGGCACGGCACACGCCGGCCTTGCGGCCGAAGTCCGTCACCAGCGGCAGCCGCATCGGCACCGCCTCATCGCCGCAATAGCCGCCATCCAGCACCAGCGTCTTGCCGCCATCGGCCAGCTTGCCGCTAATGGTGCGTTCGTCTTCGTCCGGCGGGCGCACGGTGAAATACAGCTGCTGGCCGCGCGGATCGATGGTCACGTCGCTGGCCACCACCGGCCAGCTGAGGCCGCCGGCGGTATATTCATACAAAATCGTATCCACTTCGGCAAAGCGCTGCAGCGTGATGCGCTGGCCGCCGAATTCGCCGCTGTCGGCGTGGATGCATAAATCGGAAAACACCAGCATGCCGTAGCGCGGCAGCATGCCGGGCTTCTTGGTTGTCTTAGGGGCGGCCAGCACGGCGCAGGAGGCCAGCAGGATGGCGCCGGCAAACAGGGCACGTCGTGTCATTCTTTATCGCTTTCGGAAATGAACAACGGCTGCACAAGGCAGCCGTTGTTGAGTCTAAACCTGAATAATCAGATTAGAACGAGTGCTTCAGACCCAAGTTGAAGGCCTTGTCGCCCGTACCGGCTTCGGTGTTGTTACCAACGGTGTAGCCTGCGCCGTTTTTGTTTTTGATCTTAGCGTAAGCAACGTAGGTGCTGGTGCGCTTCGACAGAGCGTAGTTGTAACCGATGGCCCACTGGTCAGCGTCACGGTTGAACGACTCTTTGTCGTTCTTACGGATGTACGAAGCCATCACGGTGCCGGCTTCCGACACTGGTGCGGTCAGACCGATCAGAGCGTCCTGGCTGTCAGCGCTTTGAGCGAAGGTGTAACCGAACGCGTTGGTGGTTGCGGTTGCGCTAGCTGCGCCGTTGATTGGAGCCGAACCCTGGCCCTTGTCTTTCGAGAAGGCTGCGAAAACTTTCACAACTTTGAAGTCGTAGTTAGCAGCGACCAGCGAGTTGTGGCCAACACCGGCGGTTTTCAGTACCGTGGTGTCGTTGTTTTTCATGTTGTAAGCAACAGCAACGTTCAGAGGACCGTTGGCGTAACCCAGCGAGCCGCCAACTTGACGGGCAGCCGATGCGTCGCCCTGCTGTTCGCCCAGGCTGTACGAAACAGCGCCGGTGAAGCCGTTCAGGTTAGGGGTTTTGTACACAACAGCGTTCGAGTTGCGGGTCATGTAGCTGGCAACTGGGAACAGGTTTTTAGCGGTACCAGCGTAGCCCATTGCGAATGGATCACCAACGTCGCGCAGGGTTTCGTAGTACGGAGTGTACTGGCGACCCAGGGTCAGCGAACCAGCGGTTTTCGACGACAGGCCAACATAGGCTTCACGATTGAACAGGGTGCTGGTGGTGTTGTCCAGGGTGCCGTCGTCAACTTTAACGCCGGTTTCCAGTTTGAAGATAGCGCTCAGACCGCCGCCCAGATCTTCAGTACCTTTGAAGCCGATACGCGATGCCGAAGCTGCGCCGCTGGTCACTTTGGTGACGTTGCCTTGGGCGCCGCCACGTTCTGCGGTGATGCCAGCATCCAGGATGCCGTAGATGGTGACGTTCGACTGAGCGAATGCTGCGGAGCTGGTTGCTGCCAGTACGGCGATAGCGATAAGGGATTTTTTCATTACGTGTTTCCTTCAGTTGTGTTGCTGTAAAAATAAGCCAGTAGTGCGGCGTGTTCGGTGCTTCACGGCTTGTGCCGTTGTGTGCGTGAGGGCAAACTCCCCAGCTGCCACTGTGCATTCCAATCATGGAACACGTTCACTTGCTGCCGATCAATCTACGCCGGCTATTATCGCAGCGCCCTCATGGGGCGCCGGAGGCGGCACTATACTGATGCCAAGAAACTTCAACAAGTGTAAAACCATTCATACTGAATCGTCTGCATACTTGTCTGTTTTTCAAAGCAGCGGCATTTTACCGCATCGCAATATTTCCTGCCGATCAAGCGAAACAGGCCAGGTTTTCCGCACGATGAACACGGTGTGTACCACTTCTTCGTCGGACCAAGTAAAAATAGCCACATTGCTATTTCTGACGCTATTTTATACTGAACCCCCTGCACACTCCTCTCTACCAAATGGTAATAAGCTAACAATCCCTGACTTTGTTCGGCGGTTTTCTCAAGCAAAATAGGCCACAAACCAACTTTGCTCCTAGTATTACAGCTTTATTTGTGTAGTAAATTTTGTAAAAAGCGCAGGAAGTTGCATGACGTTACCGAATTGTAAGAAATTGCTACCTGTTGTATTCAGGAGACATATCGGTGCAGTTTTTTGCACCAACGCACAATTTTGGTGCATGAAATGGATTCACTTACTGGCAATTTTGCCGCCCGTTCTCATCAAAAACGCAGGTAAAATGCCAAAGCGCACCCCGCCCCCGTGCAGCTTGCCTATATCTGATGACTAATAAAGTTACCCCACAACTCGTACCCAGCAGCATTAGCGACGTCGAACGCGATACCGGCGTCGCCAAGGAAACCCTGCGCGTCTGGGAACGCCGCTACGACTTCCCGCAACCGCTGCGCGATCCCAATGGCGAGCGGGTCTATCCCATCGAACAAGTGCAAAAGCTGCGTCTGGTCAAGCGCCTGCTCGACCTGGGCTTCCGCCCCGGCAAGGTGATTCAGTACAGCACCGACGAATTGCAGGCGTTAACCGGCAAGGCCAGCGGCCAGGGCGACACGCCGCCGGCGCCGGCGCCGGAATTGCAAAGCTACCTGGATTTATGCAAGAGCCATCAGATGGAGGAGCTGCGCCGCCGACTGTCCCAGGCGCTGCTGATGATGGGGCTGAAGCGTTTCGTCATCGAACTGGTGGCGCCGCTGACGACGCTGATCGGCGAAGCCTGGGCCAGCGGCCAGTTGGCGACGTTTGAAGAACACTTATATACAGAGTCGCTGACGGTGGTAATGCGCAGCGCGATCTTTGCCATGCCGCCGGCCAATCACGGCAACTTGAGCGCACCGCGCATTTTGCTGACAACCTTACCGCAGGAGCGTCACGGCCTGGGCTTGCTGATGGCCGAAGCCATGTGCGTGGCCGAAGGCGCGCATTGCATTTCGCTGGGCGTGCAGACGCCGCTGCTCGATATCGTGGAAGCGGCGCGCGCGCAACGGGTGGACATCATTGCGCTGTCGTTCTCGGTGGCGATGAATCCGCGTCAGGCGCTGGATGGCTTGGCTGAGTTGCATACCCGGCTGGCCGGTTGCGCCGACCTGTGGGCGGGTGGCGGCAATACGGCGCTAAAAAAGCGCCGGCCGCCCTATGTGCGAGTGTTTGATCTGGCGGGTCTGGCCGGCGCGATTGCCGAATGGCGCGCGCGTGCCGCAATCTTGGCGGCTGGCTAGTACCCCGCACTCCGATCCGTCGCGGGGTCTGACCCGTACGGGTCAGACCCCTGTGCTTTGGCTGTGCGGGGTGGCGCTCTGGTAAAATAGGCAAATTCCCGTGCTGGCCAGCACCCCATTTACATATCCATGTTCAGCTTCTTCAAGAAAAAACCTGTCGCTCCCGAAGCGCCTGTGGCGCCTGTCGCCGCCCCGGCCGTGGTTTCCGCGACCACTCCCGCCGCCGTTACGCCCGACGTTCCCGACCTGCTGCCGATCGAAGAGCCGGCGGAACGTAAACAATCGTGGATGGCGCGCCTGAAAGCCGGCCTGTCCAAAACCTCCAACAACCTGTCGGTGCTGTTCATCGGCGCCAAGATCGACGACGACCTGTACGACGAGCTGGAAGCGGCGCTGCTGATGTCCGACGCCGGCGTCGACGCCACCGAATACCTGCTCACCGAACTCAAACGCAAAGTCAAGGAAGACAAGCTGCTGGACGCCGCCGCCGTCAAGGCCGCGCTGAAACAGCTGCTGATCGAATTGCTGACGCCGCTGGAGCGCCCGTTCGTGCTGGGCCGCCACACGCCGACCGTGATGATGATCTCCGGCGTCAACGGCGCCGGCAAGACCACCACCATCGGCAAGCTGGCCAAGCACATGCAGACGCACGGCCAGTCGGTGCTGCTGGCCGCCGGCGACACCTTCCGCGCCGCCGCCCGCGAGCAACTGATGGTCTGGGGCCAGCGCAACAACATCACCGTGATCTCGCAAGCCTCGGGCGATCCGGCCGCCGTGTCGTTCGACGCCGTGCAGTCCGGCAAAGCCAAGGGCATGGACGTGGTCATGATCGACACCGCCGGCCGCCTGCCGACCCAGCTGCACCTGATGGAAGAGCTGAAAAAAGTCCAGCGCGTGCTCGGCAAGGGTATGGACGGCGCACCGCACGAAACTCTGCTGGTGATCGACGGCAATACCGGGCAAAATGCGCTGGCGCAGGTGAAGGCCTTCGACGACGCCCTCAAGCTGACCGGCCTGGTGATCACCAAGCTGGACGGCACCGCCAAGGGCGGCGTGCTGGCCGCGATTGCGCGCGTGCGTCCGGTGCCGGTGTACTTCATCGGCGTGGGCGAGAAGATTGAAGACTTGCAGCCGTTTGTGGCTGCCGAATTTGTAGAAGCACTGCTTGGCTAATCCTACTCACCAGACCTCTATGATCGAATTCCGGAACGTCTCTAAACAATACTCCACCGATGTCATGGCGCTACGCGACATCTCCTTCACGGTGGAAAAAGGCGAACTGGTTTTCCTGGCCGGCCCTTCCGGCGCTGGCAAATCCACCCTGATGAAAATGATCGCCGCCATGGAGCGGCCGACTTCCGGCCAGGTCATCGTCAACGGCCAGGACATCAGCCGCATCAAGCCGGTGGCCGTGCCCTTCCTGCGCCGCAACTTGGGTTTGATCTTTCAACAACAGCGGCTGCTGACCGACCGCACCGTGCTGGCCAACGTCATGCTGCCGTTGCTGGTGACCGGCGCCTCCCACACGCAGGCCGAGCAGCGCGCCCGCGCCGCCCTCGATAAAGTCGGCCTCGGCGACCGCGCCAATGCCCAGCCGCTGGCCCTGTCCGGCGGCGAGCAGCAACGGGTATCGATCGCGCGCGCCATTGTCAACCGGCCGCAAGTGATCTTGGCCGACGAACCAACCGCCAATCTTGACCGCGCCAGCGCCAACAAAGTGCTGGATGCGCTGAAAGCCTTCAATTCGGTCGGCGTCACCTGCCTGATCTCCAGCCACGACGAACAGATGCTGGATGCCGCCGCGCGCGTCATCCACCTCAACCGTGGCCAGGTGGGAGAAGCAGCATGACCTACTGGTTCCGCCAACACCGCTATGCCTTATCCGCCGCGCTGGTACACCTGCGCCGTTCGCCGGGCAGCTTCCTGTTCAATATATTAGTCGTGGCGATCGCGCTGGCCCTGCCCTTCATGGGCGTGACGCTGCTGGACAATGTGCGGCCGATGTCGGAAACGCTGTCGGTCGATCCGGAAATCAGCGTCTTCCTGAAGCAGGACACGCCGCGCGACCAGGCCGAAGCGCTGGCCGTGCAGCTGCGCCAGACCGTCAAGGACAAGCAGGCCAAAATCGTCTTCACGCCACGCGAAAAAGCGCTGGATAACCTGAAAGACAAGAACGGCCTGGCCGATGTACTGGCCACGCTCGGCGACAACCCGCTGCCGGACAGCTACGTGCTGAAGCTGGACGCCTTCCGCAACGCCCAGGCCGGTGGCGACGTCGACCAGTTGGCCGAGCAGATCCGCGCGCTGCCGGGTGTCGATACCGTGCAGGTCGACTCGGCTTGGGTCAAGCGCCTGGCCGCGCTGATCAACATCCTGCGCCTGGCGCTGCTGCTGCTGGCGGCCACCTTGGGCACGGTGGTGGTGGCGGTGATCTTCAACACCATCCGCCTGCAGGTGCTGACCCAGCGCGAGGAAATCCTGGTGTCCAAGCTGATCGGCGCCACCGACAGCTTCATCCACCGCCCCTTCTACTACACCGGCGCGCTGCTGGGCCTGGGCGCGGGCGCACTGGCGCTGGGCGCCGTGACGGCGGCATTGCGGCCACTGAACACCGCGATTGCTGAATTTGCAAGGTTGTACGCATCCGAGTTTCAACTGGCGCCGCTGCCGCCGGCGGCCATGGCGGCCCTGCTGGCCCTGTCTGCCACGCTCGGCCTGATCGCCGCCCGCCTCTCGGTCAAGCGCCACACCGCCCGCCTTAACTGACATCCCCAGCCGTTTCGTGCGTCCGCGCACGGAACGCGCCATCCCCCAGGCTTAGGATGTTTTCCATCATTAAGCCCGCCCTAAGATCCATCGCGCATTCTAAACACATCGGGACTCCCGATAGTGTTCTACTATCAGGCCCATTTATTTTGGGTGATTGGCACTCATCGATAGAGAGTGCTAATATATGTCCATCAGAGTACATAAGTGCTCTCAAGCAGTATTCAAGCGAAGGAAACGAAAATGACTATGATGTCCGTGGTACCTGCCAAAAACAGTGCTCTGGGACTCGGGTTTAGTGGCAACCTGGGTAACCTGGATGCTTACATTTCGGCTGTCAATCGCCTGCCGATGCTGACGCATGACGAAGAGATTTCGCTGGCTAAACGCCTCAAAGACCAGGCTGACCTCGGCGCCGCCGAACGGCTGGTGATGTCCCACCTGCGCCTGGTGGTATCGATCGCCCGTGGCTACCTGGGTTATGGCCTGCCGCATGGCGACCTGATCCAGGAAGGCAATATCGGCCTGATGAAAGCGGTCAAACGTTTCGACCCGGATCAGGGTGTGCGTCTGGTGTCGTACGCCATGCACTGGATCAAGGCCGAGATGCATGAATACATTTTGAAGAACTGGCGTCTGGTCAAAGTAGCGACCACCAAGGCCCAGCGCAAGCTGTTCTTCAACCTGCGCAGCCACAAGACCGGCCTGGATGCGATGACGCCTGCCCAGATCGATCAACTGGCCAAGACGCTGGACGTCAAGCGCGAGGAAGTGATCGAAATGGAAACGCGCCTGAGCGGCCGTGACATCGCGCTGGAATCGCCGACCGATGATGAAGATGACAAGTTCGCGCCAATCGCCTACCTGTCGTCGGAAGCCTCCGAGCCGACCCGCGTGCTGGAAGCGGAACAGGTGACGCGTCTGCAATCGGAAGGACTGGAAGAAGCGCTGGGCAAGCTGGACGCCCGTTCGCGCCGCATCATCGAGTCCCGCTGGCTGGCGAACGACGACGGTTCCGGCGCCACGCTGCACACTTTGGCTGCGGAGTTCGGTGTATCGGCCGAACGCATCCGCCAGATCGAAGCCGCTGCGCTGAAAAAAATGAAAGGTGCGCTGGCTGCTTACGTCTAAGCCCGCACAGTAGTCTCCCCAGCTGCCGCCGGCGTTCGCGCCGCGCGGCACTTTTTTTGGCGCCTCCTTGAGCTAGCGCTGACCTCGTGCCGTTCGTGCGCCACGCTCATGGTCTTTTTGCTAAGCTTGCCTTCAATTGAGCAAGAGGTCTACCATGAAAACAACTATATTTCGTCAACTGATCGTGCTGCCATTGCTGGCCGCGATCATGGCCACCCTGTACGCCTGCGGCGCCGCTAACAGCCGCGCCCTTGCCGCGCCTGCGCATTTCACCACCGTCTATGTGCTGCGCCAGGGCGCCAGCGCGACCATCACCGGCGCCGCTGTCGCCAATCCCAGCGCCAGCATCGCCGCCAGCGCGCCGGTGGTGCGACTGGAACGTGTCAACGACAGCCGCTGCCACCCAGGCGCGGTGTGCGTCTGGGCGGGCTACATCAGCTTCAGCTTTGCGCTGCTGCAGCCGGACGGCAGCGCCAGCAACTTCGTCCTGTCCGACAACATGCCCAACGGCACGCCGAGCGTCACGCGCAATGGTTTGACCTTCACACTGGCTGGGTTCCAGCCGCAACAGGTGCCGGCGAAAAATGAGACGCCGCCGGATTATCAGGTAAGCTTAAAGGTGAGCAACATTAACCCACCTTAAAGCTTGCCCACATGACCCTCTCGTCCCGCGCCCGTCCCTTCCGTACCGTTCTCGTTTCCTCCATCATTGTTTCCCTGGCCTTGCCGGCCGCCGCCAAAACGCCGGTGGCCACCGGCACTGGCGGCGCTGTCGCCACCATCAGCGAGCAGGCGTCGCAAGCCGCCATCACCATCCTCAACCAGGGCGGCAATGCGATCGACGCCACGGTGGCGGCGGCCGCCACGCTGGGCGTGACCGATCCGTTCAGCTGCGGCATCGGCGGCGGCGGCTTCATGGTGATTTATCTGGCCAAGGACAAGCGCGTGATTACCATCGACCACCGCGAAACCGCGCCGGCCAGTTTCACGCCGACCGTGTTTCAGAAGGACGGTAAGGAATTGGACTTCGACACCGTAGTGGCCAGCGGCATGTCGGTCGGCGTGCCGGGCACGGTGCGCGGCTGGCATGAAGCGCTGGACCGCTACGGTTCGATGTCGTTCAAGCAGGTGCTGGCGCCGGCCATCGATGTCGCCAGCACGGGCTTCAAGGTCAGCGACAATTTCTCGCATCTGATCGAGGGCAACGAGGCCAAATTCGCCATGTTCCCCGCCACCGCAGCGCTGTATCTGAAGAACGGCAAAGCCCTGCCCGCCGGCAGCACGCTGCGCAATCCAGATCTGGCCAAGGCCTATCGCGAACTGGCCGCCGGCGGCGTCAAGGCCTTCTACAGCGGCAAAATGGCGCGCGCGGTGGTCGATGCAGTCAACGCCCCAGCCACCGCGCCGGGCAAGCAAGTCAGCGCCGGCAAGATGACGCTCTCCGACATGTCCAACTACGAAGCGCGCCTGCGCCAGCCGGTGCACAGCACCTATCGCGGCTACGATTTGTACGGCATGCCGCTGCCGAGCAGCGGCGGCGTGGCGGTGGCCGAGGCGCTGAATATCCTCGAAGGCTACGACCTCAAAGCCATGCCGCGCGCCAAGGCCGAACACCTGTACCTGGAAGCCAGCCGCCTGGCCTTCGCCGACCGCAACGCCTATCTCGCCGATCCCGAATTCATCGACGCACCGGTGGCCGGCCTGCTGAGCAAGGACTACGCCGCGCGCCGCCGTGAGCTGATCAATCCCGAGCAGGCCAGCGTGCAGGCGCCGGCCGGCGATCCGTATCCGTTCCAGAACGACGTCAGCGTGCCGCTGCGGCCCAACGCCAACAAGTTGATTGCGGAAGGCGCGCACACCACCCACCTGACCGTGTCGGACAAGGAAGGCAACATCGTCTCCTACACCTACACGATTGAATCGTGGGGCGGCAGCGGCATCGTGGTGCCAGGCTACGGCTTCCTGCTGAATAACGAGATGACCGACTTCGATTTCTCCGGTCCGGCGCCGAATGTGCCGGAAGCCGGCAAGCGCCCGCGCAGCAGCATGTCGCCGACCATCGCCTTCAAGAACGGCAAGCCGGCGTTCTCGGTCGGCAGTCCGGGCGGCGCCACCATCATCACTACCGTGCTGCAAACCATCTTCAACTACGTCGACCTGGGCATGAGCATGCCGGACGCGGTCAACGCGCCGCGGCTGTCAGAACGCAATGGCATGGCGACCGATGTGGAGCCGGGTTTCACCGGCAGCGCGCAGGCGCAGGCGCTGGAGAAAACCGGCCAGCACTGGAGCAAGACGCCGGAAGAAATCGGCGCCGCCAACGCGCTGGTGTTCAATCCCGACGGCACGGTAACGGCGGTCAGCGAAGGCCATCGCCACGGCGTCGGCAGCGCGCTGGTGCAGAAGACCGCGCACTAGGCCTGCAACGCCATCCACGCCTGCAAGGCGTCGACCGCCAGCTCGCACGCCAACAGGTGGCGCGGGCAGTCGCCGGTACAAAATAACGGCGACGGCGGATCGAGGCGGCTGACCGAGCGCACCAGCGTCGGCAGGTCCGCCAGTCCGCTGCGCCCCTCCTCCGGTTCGCTCATCAGCGCACGCATGCTATTGCCGACCAAGCCAGCCGCGTACTCGCGCACCTCGTCCGACAGCTGGAACGGCAGATCGTAAAGTTGCATGGAAACCCCGCGGCTAAGCCATGATTAAGAATTTGCTCACAATATTAATCCCGGCCACCTGGCAAGAACATCACTCACTTGGGAGAAGACATGAAAAAATGGATGCGCGCCAACAAGGGCTTTTTACTGTTCCTGATGTTGTTCGGGATTTTCCGCACTGCGGTCGCCGACTGGAACCCGATTCCCTCGTCTTCCATGCACCCCAACCTGCTGGAAGGCGACGTGGTGTTCGTCAACCGCCTGGCCTACAACGTCAAGGTGCCGCTGACCGACATCGTCATCCACCCTACTGGCGAACCGCAACGGGGCGACATCGTCACCTTCTCGTCGCCGGTCAACGGCACGCGGCTGATCAAGCGCGTGATTGCGCTGCCGGGCGACCGCGTCGAAATGCGCAACGATGAGCTGATCATCAATGGCCAGGCGGCCGACTACACGGCGCTCGGCCATGGCGTGGAAAACATCCAGGGCGTCGGCGACCTGGCCGCCGTGCAGGTCAGCGAATCCGTCGGCCAGAGCCGCCACGCGATCCAGTTTCTGCCGCAGATCAAGGCGCGCCGCGATTTCGCCGCGCTGGTGGTGCCGCCCGGCGAGTACATGATGTTGGGCGATAACCGCGACAACAGCGCGGACTCGCGCTACATCGGCCTGGTCCCGCGCGCGCTGCTGATCGGCCGCGCCGAACGCGTGCTGGCCTCGGCCGACATCACCGGCAACTGGATGCCGCGCACCGAACGCTTTGGCATGAGCCTCTATCCGAAGCAATCAGCAAAGCAGTAAGCCCCGCGCCAGCAGTGTTATGATGATGTAGTAATTTCATAACATTGCCGGTGTCTTCATGATCGAGTTTCAAGGCCTGTCCAAAGTCTACGGTAGCTTCAACGCCGTCAAACCCCTCACGCTTACCGTGCAGCGCGGCGAAGTGTTCGGCTTCCTCGGCCCCAACGGCGCCGGCAAGACCACCACCATCCGCATGATGATGGGCATCCTGGTGCCGAGCAGCGGCCGGGTGCTGATCGATGGTCTCGATTGCCACGCCGAGCCGGCCGAAGTAAAACGCCGCGTCGGCTATCTGCCCGACACGCCGGTCTTCTACGACTACCTGCGCGGCCGCGAGATCCTGCAATTCGTCGCCGAGATGCATGGCTACCCGCGCGTCGAAGCGGCGGAACGCAGCAACCGCCTGCTGGCGGAATTCGGCCTGACCGAAGCGGGCGAAGACTACGCCGTCAACTACTCGCTGGGCATGAAGAAGCGTCTCGGCCTGGCCTGCGCGCTAATCCACGATCCGGTGGTGCTGATCCTCGATGAGCCGATCAACGGCCTCGATCCGCGCGCCTCGCGCGATGTGCAGGAACGCCTGCTGGCGGCGGCGGCGCGCGGCGTCACCATCTTCGTCTCCACCCACCTGCTGGACATGGCCGAGAAGCTGTGCGACCGCGTCGGCATCATCCATCGCGGCGAACTGGTGGCCACCGGCACGCTGGACCAGATCCGCGCCGAGTCCTCCGCCAGCGGATCGCTGGAAGACGTATTCCTGAAGATCACCGACGAAGCCGTAGAAGAGACGCCGCAATGACCGCGCTGCACACCATCTGGCTGATGACGCGCATGCGCCTGACGCGCCAGCGCAACATGGTGTTCAACAACCTGTTCCGCTTCAAGAAGAAAAAGCCGCGCGACACCAGTGGCGGCAAGCGCAGCAGCCTGTGGGTGCTGACGGCGGTGATGGTGCTGTTCATGTCCTTCTCCTTCGTCAGCGTATCCAACAACGTGGTGCTCAACATGCAGTGCCAGTTGGTGCCCGCCAGTGAATGCCGCTTCATCGACGCCCATGGCGAACATCATACCGAACTGCACGTCGCCGAGGAGGAGCTGGCCACCGCGCCATTCGCGCCGGCGCTGATGAACGGCTTGACGATGGAACTCACCATGCTGCTGTTGATCGCCGTGCTGATGCCGCTGGGGAGCAGGGAGCTGGCGCAGCCGGACTGGGATCTGGAATGGCTGGTGACGATGCCGGTGAAGCGCAGCACACTGCTGTGGGGCCGCGTGTTGGAACGCAGCGCCAGCAACGTCGCCGGCTGGTTCGCGCTGGTGTCGGCGTACAGTGTCATCGCCTGGCACTCCGGCTACGCCTGGAGCGCGCTGCCCATCGCGCTGCTGGCGGCCGCCGTGCTGCTGCCACTGGCATCGATGCTGCACACGCTGGCCGACACCGGCCTGCGCATGTGGCTACCCGCCGCGCAGCTGCGCAACATGCAGGCGATCACGGGCTTGGTCAATCTGCCGCTGATCTACTTCGTCATGGCCCTTGGCATGCCGCAGGCGAATGCGTTTGCAATGGACTGGGCACGCGCGTCTCCGTCGTGGCTGCGTTGGACGCCGCCCGGCATGGTGCTGCAGGCGATCCAGGCGCAGGACGCAACGCAGCTGGCCGCAAGCGTGGCGCTGCTGCTAGCGCAAGTGATGCCGCTGATGTGGGGCGGTATGGCGCTGTTGCGTCATCAGCTGCGCCATGGCGTGGTCAATTCCGGCTCGCGCGAAAGTGTGCGCACCAGCACGCGCACCACGCTACCCAGCGCCGCCCCGCGCGGCATGGCGACGCTGCTGTCCACCGTGCTGTCGCCGATCAAGCGCCGCGAACTGCGCTTGCTGAGCCGCGACCGCAACTTCCTGTTCCAGACCTTGCTGCTGCCGATTATCATCGTCGGCAGCCAGATGATGTTCAACGGTAAACTCAATAGCCTGGCGGAGTTGGGCGATCACCACCTCGTGGCCGCCGCCATCGCCTTTGGCATCGGCGTCTACGTGCTGATGCTGTCGGCATTCCAGACGCTGAACAACGAAGGCCAGGTCCTGTGGCTGATGTACACCGTCCCGCGCTCGCTGGAAAGCGTGTTGAAGGAAAAGGCGCAGCTGTGGGGTGGGTTGACGATGGTGTATCCGGCCGTCGTCCTCGGCATCACCGCGTGGTACACCACGGATTTCGACTGGAGCATGCTGGTGCTGGTGCTGACGGTGTTCATCGGCATTCCGATCTACTCGATGATCGCCGTTTCGCTGGGCGTGTTCGCCTGCGATCCGCTGGCGGTGGATGCGCGCACGCGCGTGCGGCCAACCTACGTCTACCTCTACATGCTGCTGGCCAGCTTCTACACCTGGTCGATCTACAGCAACGTGTGGTCGCAAAAGCTGGTAGTGATGGTGCTGGTGGCGTCGATGGCGCTGGCGCTGTGGCAGAAAGCGCGCGATGCCCTGCCCTACCTGCTCGACCCTGCCGCCGCGCCGCCGGCGCGCGTCTCCGCCGCCGATGGCCTGATCGCCGCCACCGCCTTCTTCATTCTGCAAGGCCTGGCGCTGCTCATCATCGGCAAATCCGATCTGCGCGCCATGACCTTCGCATTCGGTATAGCCGGCGTGGTGATCTATCTGCTGATGCGCTTCGTCTACTGGCGCAACAAGGCGGCCGGCGTGCCGGTCATCGTGCGCGGCATGCACGCCGGCGTATCGCTGCGCAGCGCCGCCGTCGCCGCCGCTGCTGCGTGCGTGGTGGGCGTGCTGTATCTGACGCTGATGCAGCACACGGCGTTGTGGGTCGAACTGATGAAGGATGGGCCGAAGCTGGTCGGCGCGCGCGGCTGGGTTCTCGCGCTGGCCGTGGTGGCCGCGCCGCTGTGCGAGGAATTCATCTTCCGTGGGCTGATCTACGGCGGTCTGCGACGTTCAATGGCAGCGCCGCAAGCAATGCTGATGAGCGCCGCAATCTTCGCGGTGGTCCACCCGCCGGCGTCGATGCTGCCGGTGTTCGTGCTGGGACTCTGCACCGCCTGGGCCTATGAACGCAGCAAGACGCTGCTGGCGCCGATGCTGGTGCACGCTGCCTACAACGCCGTGATCCTGTCGCTGCAATTCTGGTGGTAGCAGCACTGGCAGGAATTGACTGTTTTATGTCATTCCGCAGCACGGGAGCGTGAAGATAATGGCCACATGCGATCATTACTCCTCTCCCTCCTGCTGTTCTGCCGTCTCGCCGTCGCCGGCGATATTCCAACCTATTCCAACCCGCATGCGCGCGCGCAGCCGGTCATCGCCGTGGTCGGCTACAACGGCGGCACCGAGCTGACCGACTTCGCGATTCCCTATGGCGTGCTGGCGCGCTCAGGCGCCGCACAGGTCATCGCCGTCGCCACGCAGCCAGGCCCGATGACGATGAAGCCCGCGCTGCGCATTCAGGCGCAAGACACCATAACCACCTTCGACGCTCGCTTCCCCGACGGCGCCGACTACGTCATCGTGCCGGCCGTCGTCAAGCCAAACGACGCCACGCTGGTGGCCTGGGTGGCGGCGCAAGGCGCCAAGGGCGCCACCATCGTCAGCATCTGCGACGGCGCGCTGGTAGTCGCCAATGCTGGCTTGTTCAAGGGCCGCCGCGCCACTGCGCACTGGGCCACCGGCGATTATCGCCGCGAGCATTATCCCGACACGGAATGGCTGTCCAACGTGCGTTACGTTGCCGACGGCCGCGTCATTTCCAGCGCCGGCGTCAGCGCTGCCATGCCGACCGCACTGGCGCTGGTGGAAGCCATCGCCGGCAACGCGCGCGCCAGCGCCGTGGCCCGCGACATCGGCGTCACCGACTGGAGTACGACGCACAACAGCGACATCTTCCATCCACGGCTGGGCGTCAATCTGGGCGCCTACATCACCGGCTACACCAATCAGTGGTTCCACTCGGCCGAGCGGATCGGCATCACCGTCGCGCCAGGCGTGGATGAAGTCACGCTGGCTTTCACAGCCGACGCGTGGGCGCGTTCCAAGCGCAGCCAGGTCTACACGATTGCCGACTCCACCAGCGCGTTGCCGACGCAGCACGGCCTGACCATCCTGCCCGATTACGCCGCCACCGACGCCGATGCGCCGCCAGCGCTGCCGACAACCGCCGCTGCCCTCCCGGGACAAGCGCTGGACCGCACACTGGAAGAACTGGCGCAGCGCTACGGCCACCGCACCGCCTTCCTGGTCGCGCTGGAACTGGAGTATCCTTCCTACCGATGAAAGCCCACACCACCCTGCGCGTCGTCCTGCTGGCCTATGACGACATGAACCTGCTGGACCTGAGCGGCCCGCTGCAAGCGCTGTCCACCGCCAGCAAGCGCCATAGCGGCAGCGGCACGCCGCTGTACGAAACCATCGTCGCTTCCGCCAGCGGCGGCTTGATCACCACCAGCGCCGGACTGCCGGTGATGACAGTATCCATCGCCGCCGTGGACGGCCAGCCCATCGACACGCTGATCGCGCCAGGCGGCTGCAAGGGCCAGGAATTCCACGCGCCATCGGCGCTGGTCAACTGGATCGCGCAGCAGGCGCCGCGCGTGCGGCGGCTATGCTCCGTGTGCACCGGTGCCTTCCTGCTGGCCGCAGCCGGACAACTGCTAGGCAAGCGCGCCGCCACGCATTGGGAATGGGTGGACCGCTTGCGCAAACTGCATCCGCAAGTCGATATCGACGCCGACAAAATCTTCATCAAGGACGGTGCGGTATGGACCTCGGCCGGCGTCAGCGCCGGCATCGACCTGACCCTGGCGCTGATCGAAGAAGACTACGGCCACCAGGTCGCCATCGAAACCGCGCGGCAGATGGTCATGTTCATCAAGCGTTCCGGCGGCCAGTCGCAATTCAGCGTGCCGCTGGCCGCGCAGTCACAGGAAGGCGGACGTTTTGACGCCCTGCACACCTGGGTGGCCGCTAACCTGCACGAGAACCTTACCGTGGAACGTCTGGCCGAACAAGCCGGCATGACGCCGCGCACCTTCGCCCGCAGTTACGCCAGCCAGCTGGGACGCACACCGGCCAAGATGGTAGAAGCGATGCGGCTGGAAGCCGCCTGCCGCGCATTGGAAAAGACGGCGCTGCCGCTGAAAACCATCGCGTCCAACACAGGCTATGTAGAAGAACAGAATTTGCGGCGCGTGTTTCAGCGCCAGCTGGGTGTCAGCCCCGGACAGTACCGCAGCCGGTTTTCCAGCCACGGCGCAGCTACCGCTTGAGCGGCCAGGCCGTCACGCTTTCAAGGCCGCGATTACCTTGATCTCGAAATCAAAGCCATACAGCCAGGTGACGCCAACGCCGGTCAAGGTTGGATGCGGCGCCTCGCCCCAGAACTCCTGCACAATGGGCCATGCGCGTTCGAACGTGGAAGCCGGATCGACCATGAACACCGTCACGTCGATCACATCGTCAAAGGTCAGGCCAGCCTCCGCCAGGATATCGTTCAGATTCTGAAACGCCAGCCGAACCTGCGCCTCCAGTTCCGGCTCCGGCGAGCCATCCGGCCGGCTGCCCACTTGCCCGGAGACGAACAGCAGGCCATTGGAACGGATCGCCGGCGAATAACGGTTCCGCTCATACAGCGCCTGGCGGCCGGGTGGAAATACAACGTCGCGAACAGTCATGATGAACTCCCTGAATAAGTAACACCACCACTCTACAACCAGGGCGCCGCCCGATAAACACGCAGGACGTACAATGACTGTTTGCGATTTCTACACAATCCCATGGACCGATTCGACACTCTGCTGGCCTTCGTGCGCGTAGTGGAAGCCGGCAGCTTTACCAAGGCCGCGCAGACGCTCCATATGAGCAAAACCACAGTATCGCAATTAGTGCAGCAGCTGGAGGCACGCTTGCAGGTCAAGCTGCTCCACCGCACGACCCGCCAGGTGAAGGTGACGCCGGAAGGCGCGGCCTACTATGAGCGCGTTTCTACTGTACTCGGCGACTTGCAGGATGCGGATGACGTGCTGGCCGGCGAACAGGCGGCGCCGCGCGGGCGCCTGCGCATCGATGTACCCAGCCCTTTCGCGCGACTGATCCTGATGCCGGCGCTGCCCGCGTTCCACCAGCGCTATCCGGAGATCCAGATTGCCATGGGCGTCAGCGACCGCAATGTCGATGTCATCGGCGAGAACGTCGATTGCGTGATCCGCGGCGGCGAGGTCACCGTGCCATCGCTGGTGGCGCGGCATGTGGCCGACCTGCAGCTGGGCGCCTACGCGGCGCCAGCCTATCTGAAGGCGATGGGGACACCAGAACACCCACGTGAACTGGAGGACGAGCCACACCGCATCGTCGGTTTTCTGCGCTCGGCCAGCGGCACCATCGCCGAGATAAAAATACGGCGCGGAGACGAATCGCTGGAACTGAAAGGCCGCTACGTCGTCGCAGCCGACGACGGCAATGCCTACATGGCCGCCGGCGTGGCCGGCATGGGCGTGCTGTGGGCGCCGCGCTACATGGCGGAACCGCACGTAAAAAAAGGCGAGCTGACTCCCCTGTTCGAAGAGTGGCAGCTCGCCCCGATGCCGTTATACCTCGCCTATCCGCAGAACCGTCATCTCAGCGCCAGGCTGCGGGTGTTCATCGCGTGGGTCGAGGAATTGGCACGTCAATCCTTGTAGCGTACTTCGGCCAGCGCAAACGCGCCGCCGTGGTAAGTCACGGATGCATTCTGGTCCGGATACTGGCCGCTGTCCGGGAAGCTGGCGTCAAACTGCGACGAGCTGTCCTTCGGCTTGTAGCCCAGATGCGCCGCCTTGCTGTTGTCCCACCACGCTACATCGTTGTTCGACATGCCGAACAAAATGGTGAAGCCCACGCGCGTCGCGAACAGCGACTGGCGCAATGCTTCCACCAGATCGTCGTAACTCAGCCAGGTGACCATCATGCGGCGGTCCTTCGGTTCCGGGAAGGAGGAGCCGATGCGCAGGCTCACGGTCTCCAGGCCGGTGCGGTCCCAGTAATAGCTGGCCAACTGTTCGCCGAAGCATTTGCTGACGCCATAGAACGAATCGGGACGCGTCGGCGCGGTGGCGTCGATGTAGTCGGTGTTGCGATAGAAGCCCACCGTGTGATTCGAGCTGGCGAACACGATGCGCTTGACGCCCAGCTTGTGCGCCGCCTCGTAGATATTGGCGGTGCCGAGGATGTTCGCGTGCAGGATGTTCTCGAAGGTGTTCTCGGTCGAGATGCCGCCGAAGTGCAGCACCGCCTCCACGCCTTCCATCATCTTCATGACGGCCGCTTTGTCGCCCAGGTCGCAGACGACGATTTCCTCGCCCTCGCGCGCTTCGCCCAGATCGGCGATGTCCGACAGCACCACCACATCAGCCCACGGCTTGATGCGGTCGCGCAGCACTTTACCGAGGCCGCCGGCGGCGCCGGTCAGCAGCAGTCGTTTGAATGGTTTTGCCATGCTTGTCTCCGTTATTTATTTTTTTACGTCACTGGGGCCGGGTTGAACAGCACCAGTGCATTATGCAGCTTCCATTTTTCGGCCCACGTCTCTTTGCCGCTGGCGACGTCCAGCAGCATCTGGAACAGCTCCCAGCCGACATCGGCGATGGTGGCTTCGCCGCTGGCGATGCGGCCGGCGTTGATGTCCATCAGATCATGCCAGCGGTTGGCCAGGTCGTTGCGGGTGGCGACTTTAATCACCGGCACTTCGGCCAGGCCGTACGGCGTGCCGCGGCCGGTGGTGAACACGTGCAGGTTCATGCCGGCCGCCAGTTGCAGCGTGCCGCAAATGAAATCGCTGGCCGGTGTGGCGGCGTAGATCAGGCCTTTCTGCGTCAGCTTCTCGCCTGGCGACAGTACACCCGAAATTGGCGAACTGCCCGACTTGACGATCGAGCCCATGGCTTTTTCGACGATGTTCGACAGGCCGCCCTTCTTGTTGCCCGGCGTGGTGTTGGCGCTACGGTCAACGCCGCCGCGCGTCAGGTAAGCGTCGTACCAGGCCATTTCGCGGATCATGGCCTCGGCCACTTCCGGCGTGGTGGCGCGCGAAGTCAGTTGGTCGATGCCGTCGCGAACTTCGGTCACTTCCGAGAACATCACGGTGGCGCCGGCGCGCACCAGCAAATCGGTGGCAAAGCCCACAGCCGGATTGGCGGTCACGCCGGAGAAGGCATCGCTGCCGCCGCATTGCACGCCCACCACCAGCTCCGAAGCCGGCACGGTTTCGCGCTGGCGCTTGTTCAGCTCCGCCAGGTTTCTCTCGGCCTGCTTCATGATCGAATCGATCATCGACATGAAACCGACGTGCTGCGCATCCTGCAGACAGACCAGGCCAGGATCGGCGCCGCCGGCGTTCTGGATCGGGATCGAACCTTTCGGGAACAAGCGCGTCGGCTGCAGTTTTTCGCAACCGAGGCTGACCACCATGGCCTGGCCGCCGAAGTTCGGGTTCAACGCGATGTTACGGATGGTGCGGATCGGGATCGGCGCGCCCGGCGCGTCAATCGCCACGCCGCAGCCGTAGGTGTGCTCCAGGCCCACCACGTCGTCGACGTTGGGGTACTTCGGCAGCAGCTCGCTCTTGATCCGCTCCACCGCAAATTCCACCACGCCCGACACGCACTGCACGGTGGTGGTGATGGCCAGGATGTTACGCGTGCCGACGCTGCCGTCCGGATTGCGGAATCCCTGGAAGGTGTAGCCTTCCAGCGGGTCCATTGGCGGCGGCTTGATGGTGGCGATCGGCAGGCCTTCCAGCTCGCGCGCGGCCGGCATCTCGACATTGTGTTCGGCCAGCCAGCTGCCGGCCGGCAGGTCCTTCGCGGCGAAACCGATGGTGACGTTGTAGCGGATCACGCGGTCGCCCTTGGCCAGGTCGCGCAGCGCCACCTTGTGGCCTTGCGGGACCGCTTCCAGCAGCGTCAAGCCATTCGGGAACACGGCGCCGGCGGCCAGACCGCCGTCGTTGACGACAATCGCAACGTTATCGTTGTCGTGCATGAGAATGTAGCGCGGCGTATTGGCGGCGCTCGTCGGTGTGGTCATGGGCTTTCCTACGTTGTTTTTTGGTCTCGTAAAGTGGTCTGACCACTTCTGTTATTGGCCGGCCAGCTGGTGGGTTGTGGCCTGCACGCCACAGTCTGGATACCGCATGTTTCCTAGGGTTTTGCCTATTAAACACAGGGGCCGGACGGTCGCTCGATGAATTCAGTATGCCAGTATAAAATAAATTTGGCTAGTCCACATTGCGCATTTGGTCTGACCACCTTAGAATGGCCTGACCAGATGGCAAATCAATAAGCCACGCATACACACGAGACAAGCAATGTTGAAAAAGACCGTTCTTCCTGTCGAGAACTCCGCTCACGAGCCACGCCTCTATCGCGTGGTGGCGGACCGCATCCAGGAACTCATCCGCAATGAACACATCGCCCCCGGCGAACGCCTGCCGTCGGAACGCGACCTGGCCACCAAGCTCAGTGTCAGCCGCGCCTCGCTGCGCGAAGCGCTGATCGCGCTGGAACTGGGCGGCGTGATCGAAGTACGCGGCGGTTCCGGCGTCTACGTCAGCGAGGTGCCCGAGCCGGCCGACAGCGATCTGCCGGAAGCCGGTCCCGGTCCATTTGAAGTGCTGTCCGCGCGCCGCCTGATCGAATCCGAGATCGCCGCCATCGCCGCCCGCGTGGCCACCGACAGCGCCATCGACGCCATCCTGCAAGCGGTGGTGGAGATGGAAAAGAACCACGACAACTATTCCAGCAACGAGCAGGCCGACCGCAACTTCCACCTGGCCATTGCGCGCGCCACCGGCAACAGCGCGCTGGTCGGATCGCTGACCTATTTGTGGGACCAGCGCGGCCGCCTGTGGCACAAGCTGAAAGAACACTTCCAGACCGAGGAACTGCGCCAGGAAACGCTGAAAGACCATCGCCGCATCCTGGAGGCGATTGCCGACCACGATCCGGCGGCGGCGCGCAAAGCCATGCGCGCCCACCTGGAACGCGTGACCCGCACTTTCTCGCGCGGATAACAGAACAGAACCACAACACCCGTAGTAACGCAGGTCCGGCCTCGAAGCCGGCCGCGCAAAAAGTAATCAAGTTATCGACCGGCTTGACCTCGGCCTCCCCTCTGCACCCTGCACAGCGGCCCTCGTCACAGCGGCACGGAGTACGCGAGGTGCTCCACTCACGCAGGCGCTGTTCAGCGCTGCGTATAACTTTATTCAAGAGACGAAGGAGACAACACCATGAAGTCCGAGAAACCGGTCCAGAACCGTTCCGCCCAACCGCGCCTGCTGCTCACCGCAATCAGTCTGGCCGTCCTCACCCTGACCAATACCGCCTACGCCCAGGACGGCGGCGAAGGCCCGATGACCCGCGTCGAAGTGACCGGTTCGAGCATCAAGCGCGTGGCCAATGAAGCCTCGCTGCCCGTCAGCACCATCAAGGCCGAAGACCTGGTCAAGCAAGGCATGACCACCCTCGCCGACGTGATGATGGCGCTGCCGCAATCGGCGTCGCTGGCGCCGTCGAACGCCGGCTCCGGCACCAACATCAATCTGCGCGGCCTGGGCGTGAACCGCACGCTGGTGCTGCTGAACGGCCGCCGCCTGGCCAACGAAGCGATCTCCGACGGCTACGCCAATCTGGACGTGATTCCGATGAGCGCCCTGGCCCGCGTCGAGATCCTGCGCGACGGCGCGTCCTCGATCTACGGCTCCGACGCCATCGGCGGCGTGGTCAACTTCATCACCAAGACCCAGTACGAAGGCCTGCAACTGACGGCGCAAGCCGTGCAGCCTGAGAAAAAAGGCGGCGGCGACGAGCAGCGCGCCACGGTCACCTGGGGCAAAGGCAATCTGCAACGCGACGGCTGGAGCTTCTATGCCACGCTAGACGCGCACCAGCGCACCCGCCTGGGTTCCGAAGACCGCGCCTACCTGAGCACCGCCGCAATGCTGACGGCACTGGGTCGCGCGCCATCGCTCGGCACCGGCGGCAACGCCACGCCGGCCAACTTCACCACGCCGACCAACAAAACCGCACAGAACCCCTATGCGGCCAGTGGCTGCCTGGCGCCGTACTCGATCGTCGGCCAGAAAGGTACCTGCGTACTGGATAACAACGAGTACGGCACGGCGCTGTACGCCAACCAGCAGGTCACCTTCTACACCCGCGCCGCCAAGCAGCTGAGCGAAGACCACGTCATCTCCATCGATTACTCGCGTGGCGAAGAATTCATCCTCGGCACCAAGAACCCGACCAATGCGCTGGCCGTCAATGGCGTCGCCGCCATTCTGCCATCGACCAGCAAATGGTACCCGGGCAAAAGCGGCGGCGTGCCTGCCGTGGCAGGCCTGAACAACGCACCGCTGACCGTGACCTGGGCAGTGGCCGATGGCGGCCTGGCCACCACCAAGGACGTGCAGCTGAACCAGCGCATCGCGGTGGTGGACGAAGGCACCATGGCAGGCTGGGACTACAAGGCCGGCCTGGTGATCGGCGTTTCCGAGCGCAGCAACTACTACTACTCCGGCTACTACAAAGGCCAGGGCCTGCTGGACGGTCTGAAAAACGGCAAGCTGAATCCATTCGGCCTGCAAGACGCCGATGGCGCGGCTTACCTGGACACGATCAGCGTCGACGGCGCCAAAAACCGCTACTCGAAATCGACCTTCACCGGCGTCGACGCCACCGTCAGCCGCGCGCTGATGGAACTGCCGGGCGGTTCGCTGGCACTGGCCGTGGGCGTGGACCTGCACCGTGACACTACCGAAGACACCAAGCTGCCGATCAGCGGCGAAGTCACCTACGCCAACGCCACGCCATCGCATGGCGAAGGTCAGCGTAATGTCGCCGCGCTGTTCGCCGAGATCAACGTGCCGGTCACCAAAACGCTGGAACTGAACGCCGCCGTGCGGGACGACCATTTCAGCGACTTCGGTAACACCATCAATCCGAAAATCAGCTTCCGCTGGGAGCCATCGAAACAGCTGATGTTCCGCGGCTCGGCCAACACCGGCTTCCGCGCACCGACCCTGTTCGACGCCTACGGCTATCGCCTACCTGGCGCCACCGGCCTGACCGCCGCCAAGTGGGATGATCCCGTCCTGTGCCCAGGCGGCACGCCAGGCGTGGCCGGCACCGGCACCGCGCTGCCAGGCTATGTGGCGTCGACCGTCTGCAACACCACGCTGCCTAAACAGACCGGCTCCAACGCCGGCCTGAAACCAGAGAAGTCCAAAGGCTTCACGCTGGGCGTGGTGATGGAACCGGTGAAAAACGCGATGGTTTCGCTGGATTACTGGAACATCAAGATGACCGACATGCTGGCCAACTTGCCAGAACAGGTCTACTTCCTGGACCCGGTCAAATACGCTTCGTACTTCGTGCGTAACGCCGACGGCACCATCAACTACATCAACAACACCATCATGAATCTGGGTGGCCAGAAGGCTGCCGGCGTGGACGTCTCGGGTTCGTACAACTTCCCGAAAACCGCCTACGGCGATTTCAAGGTGGCGATCGATGGCACCTACCTGACCCAGTTCGACAACCAGCTGTATAACGGCAGCCCGTACGTGTCGAACATCGGCCAGTTCGGCCTGGCCAGCAACGGCACCACTTCCAGCTTCCCGATCATCACCTACCGCTGGAAGCACACGCTGAAACTGAATTGGGCTGCGGGTAACTGGAGCAGCCAGCTGACCCAGAACTACAACTCGAAGTACACCGACCAGAATCTGGTGGCCAAGCAGTACTGGCGCAACATCAATTCTTACAAGCTGTGGAACGCAACCACCACGTACAACGGCTTTAAGAATATCCAGGTTACCGCCGGCATCACCAATCTGTTCAACGTGGCGCCACCAGCCACCAACAGCAGCTTGTACACCTATGGTTACCTGAGCAGCGCCGGCAGCGCCATCGGCCGCGCGTACAACGTACGCATGACCTACACTTTCTGATGAGAGCGTGGCTGCATAAACTGAGTCACTCCGCCTGAGTATGGGGCGCCGGACCGCATCACGGCCGGCGCCCTTTTTTTTTTCGGATCGCACCATGAAATTCCTCACCTCCTCCGCCGCAACCTTGTTCCTGCTGGCCGGCGCCGCATACGCCGCCGACGCTCCCGCACCAGCACCAGCACCAGCACCGGCAAAACCAGTCCGCATCATTCTCGTCGGCGACTCCACCATGGCCAACACAAGCGGTTATGGCGACGCCTTCTGCGCGCGCGTCAACCGCGCCAATACCTGTATCAACCTGGCCAAGGGCGGCCGCAGCTCCGGCAGCTTCCGCGCCGAAGGCCGCTGGGACGAAGTGGAAGGCCTGCTGCGCGGCGCCGCCGCCTATCGCGCCACCTATGTGCTGATCCAGTTCGGTCACAACGACCAGCCGGGCAAGCCGGGCCGCTCGACCGACCTGAAAACCGAATTCCCGGTCAACATGACGCGCTACGCGCAGGAAGTCAAAGCGCTGGGCGGCGTGCCGGTGCTGGTCACGCCGCTGACCCGCCGCACCTTCAAGGACGGCGTGCTGGAAAATAATCTGACGCCCTGGGCGGACGTCATCCGCGCCACCGCAGCCGCGCAGCACGTGCCGCTGCTGGACCTCAATGCGGAAAGCTACGCCGCGGTGCAGGCCATGGGCCAGGACGAAGCCGACACGCTGGCGATGGTGCCGCGTCCGGCCGACTACGGCGTCGCGCCGGCCGCCGGCAAGGTGGAAGTGGCAGGCGCCGCCAAGTCGGCATTCGACCGCACCCACGTCGGCGTCAAAGGCTCGGCATACTTCTCGCGCATGGTGATGGATGAACTCAAACGCGCGGTACCGGATCTGGCCGGGCAGTTCAAGCCGGAGAGCGAGCAGTGATAGCGCGCCGCCTCGTTTCCCTCGTTCCCCTCTCGCTACTCGCTGCACTGTGCGCACCAGCGCACGCGCAGGACAGCCGCAAAGTCACCGAACCTGTCGCGCCGCCATCGTGCACTGTGCTGACCGCCGGCCCGGCCGCCGATGCGACAACCAACGATACTGCGCGCATCCAGGCGGCCATCGACCAATGCCCCGCCGGCCGCGCCGTGCGCCTTTCGGGCAGCAACGAGAAGCAGCGCTTTGTCGCCGGTCCGTTGACGCTGCGCAGTGGCGTCAGCCTGCTGGTGGACGCCGGCGCCACACTGCAAGCCAGCAGCAATCCCAAACTGTATGACCGTGGCGCCGGCACCTGCGGCACCATCGACAAGCAAGGACGCGGCTGCAAACCCTTCATCACCATCGACAACGCCAAGGGTAGCGGCATCTATGGTGAAGGCGTCATCGATGGCCAGGGCGGCCGCGTAGTCGACGGCGGCACAGAATCATGGTGGCAACTGGCGCGTCGCGCACAAAAGGAAGACGCCCGCCAGAACGTACCACGCCTGATCGAAATCACCAACGCGCAGAACATCACGCTGCACAAGATCACGCTGCGCAACTCGCCCAACTTCCACGTCACCCTGAACAAGGTGGATGGCTTTACTGCCTGGGGCATGCGCATCGATACGCCGGCCAACGCGCGCAACACCGACGGCATCGATCCTATCTCGTCGCGCAACGTCACTATCGCCTACAGTTATATCCGCACCGGCGATGACAACGTCGCCGTCAAGGCCGGCAACAACGGCCCGACCGAAAATATCTCGATCGTGCATAACCGCTTCTACAGCGGCCATGGCATGTCGATCGGCAGCGAGACCAATGGCGGCGTGCGGCATGTGCTGGTAGATGACCTGAGCATGGACGGCACCACTTCCGGCCTGCGCATCAAGAGCGATGTATCGCGCGGCGGCG
Organism: Duganella dendranthematis; assembly: GCF_012849375.1. NCBI lineage: Bacteria > Pseudomonadati > Pseudomonadota > Betaproteobacteria > Burkholderiales > Oxalobacteraceae > Duganella > Duganella dendranthematis. The sequence continues at coordinate 3,542,399 of NZ_CP051684.1, read as the reverse complement.
TAGTGGACCAGGTCAGCTATCGCAATGTATGCCTGCGCGACGTAAAAACGCCGATCGACATCAGCACCCGCTACGCCAAGGACGCACAGGGCACGCAAATACCGGTGTTCACCAACATCGACTTCGACGATGTGCACAGCGTTTCGCCTGGACGCGTGGTGGTGCAAGGCTACGATGAACAGCGCCCGGTGCAGGCGCACCTGCATGACGTCAGCATCAGCGGCAAAGCCGATCGCAAGATCGAATTCGCCCGCATCACTGGCGATGCGATCGCCAGCGGCGACACCAGCAACTGCGCCAGCCGCTTCGTCCCCTTCCCGGAAAGCGCGGCGGTCAGCACACGTCCGCAGCTGACGCAGGATCAAGCCAGGCAGTTCTCATACGGCGAAGTGCTGAAATACGTCGGTGTGGCCGGCAAGGAAAGCATCGACCCGTGGGATCCGCTCAGCGACCCGCTGGCCAAGGGCGCCGTCTTCACGCCCGACTACATCGTCGACAAAGCGGCCAAGGCAGACGGCGTCCGTACCTTCAACACGGTGCAGGAAGCCGTCAGCCGCGCGGTGCTGGACAGCGCGGGCAAGCGCCTCTACATTCTGTTGAAGCCCGGCGTATATTCCGAGTTGGTCTACGTCCCCGCCTCCGCCGCGCCGATCACTTTGTACGGCGACGGCAAGGACGCGGCGACGACGCGCATCACCGCCAGGCTGGAAGCCTCGATGACCGGCGCCGCCTACGACGCCGTGGCCGGCCCGCAGTTCGCCAAGGCCCCGCCGGCGGTGCAGGCGATGTACGCCACCATCAAGGACCGCACGCAGATCGGCACCTTCGGCACGCAAACCGTGTGGACGCAAAATAACGGCTTCCAGGCGCGCAACCTGACATTTGAAAACGGCTACAACAAAGACACCGGCAACGCCCGCGCCGAAGAACTCCCCAACATCAACAACGTCCACCACCAGGCGCTGGCGCTGAGCGTGGACAGCGCCGACAAGGCGCAGTTTGAAAACATTCGTCTGATCGGCTTCCAGGACACGCTGTATCTGAAGTCGCCGCAAACCGGCAGCACCGTGCGTAGCTTCTTCAACAAATCGTATATCGAAGGCGACGTCGATTTCATCTTCGGCGACAGTACCGCCTATTTCTACCAGACCGAGATCCGTACATTGGGCGACCGTGGCGTGTCCTACACCGCCGCACCGAATACCTATCTGAAGACCAAGTATGGCTTCGTCTTCGACAACTGCCGTTTCACCCACGAGGGCAAGAAGAACGGCGACTTCTATCTGCTGCGCCAGTGGTTCGCCGGGTCGCGCTGCACGCCGTATGCGCCGCTGGCGTTGGACGGCTACCGCTGCACCTATGGTCCCGTCAACGTCTACAAGACGCCAACCGGCACCATCGCGCGCGTCTCGCTCGAAGCCGTCGGAAAAATGGTGGTGCTGAATTCGCGCATCGGCGCGCACATCAACCGTCAGCATCCGTGGGCCGACTGGAACAAGAAAGGCACGATCTCCTTCCGCCCGGCGCAGTACAACTCGGACGACCACTGGAACAACCTGATTAGCGCCGGCATTGATCCCGTCAAGGATCTCGGCTACAGCAAACCGCCTTCGCCGCCAGAGATCTTCCTCGGTGAGTTCAATAATTCAGATGAATAAGGAACACAGCATGACCATCAATAACCAACGCCGCAATTTAATGAAAGCCTTGCCGGCAGCTGGCGTCACGCTCAGCATCCCCGCCGTCGCCGCCACCGCGCCCGATCCGTGGCTGCAGGCGCAAGGCATCATCGATCACGTATCCAAGCCGCTGGTGTTCCGCAAAAAGGACTTCAACATCACCACCTACGGCGCCAAGCCGTGCAAGTTGAGCAAAGTGAAGGCGTGGATCTCGCACGAAGACCAGGAAGACCTGGGCACGCCGGCCGCAGGCGCCACCGACTGCTACGCCGCCATCAAGGCTGCCATCAAAGCCTGCAACGCGGCGGGTGGCGGCCGCGTGCTGATTCCTGCCGGCGACTGGTACTGCGCCGGCCCGATCGTGCTGCTGTCGAATGTGAACGTACATCTGGCCAAAGGCGCGCATGTCTACTTTAGCCAGAATCCGGCGGACTACGCCAAGTATGGCGACATTGACTGCGGCAAGAACGGCAAGCTGACCATCTCGCGCTGGCAGAGTAACGACTGTCTTAACTATTCGCCGCTGGTGTACGCCTACGGCCAGACCAACATCGCCCTTACCGGTGACGACTGGACCTCCATCCTGGATGGTCAAGGCGGCGTGCCGTTCAACGACGCCGGCGACTCTTGGTGGACCTGGAAGGGCAAGCAGAAAACCATCAACTCCATCGGCCAGGGCACCACGCCCAACTTCAAGGCCGGCAAGATGTCGGAGAACACCGTCAATCCGCTCAACGCGGAGTCGCTGGCCACCATTGCGCCAGCGCTGACCGAGGCGGAACGCCTGCTGATTCAAGGTGAAGGCGACAAGTGGCGCGCCGATGCGCAGTACCTGCCGGCGCTGTCGGAAGCCGGCGTGGCGCTGTCCAAGCGTATCTTCGGCGTCGGTCACTATCTGCGCGCGCCGATGATCCAGATTATCGGCTGCACCAACGTCCTGCTGCAAGGGTACAAAGTACAGAACACGCCGTTCTGGCAGCACCACCCGGTCCACTGCCGCAATCTGGTGATCCGCAAGGTGTATATGCACAGCCACGGTCCCAACAGCGACGGCTTCGACCCGGAGGCGTGCGATCACGTGCTGGTGGAAGACTGCACCTTCGACACCGGCGACGATTGCATCGCCATCAAGGCCGGCAAGGATCAGGATACGCAGTACGGTCCTTCGCAGAATATCGTGATTCAGAACTGCATCATGCACAGCGGCCATGGCGGCGTAACGCTGGGCAGCGAGATGGCGGGCGGCATCCAGAACGTGTTTGCGCAAAAGCTGGTGTTTGAAAACGCCAACTGGAAAACCAATCCGCTCAACACGGCGATTCGCATGAAGACCAATATGAATCGCGGCGGCTTCCTGCGCAATTTCTACGTGCGCGATTGCACGGTGCCGAATGGCGTGCAGATTACGCCGTCGTTTTACGCATCGCTGCCAGGTTCGCCGATCCAGTCGAAGACCGTGGCCACGGCGGCTGGCGCCATCGTCACCTTCGATTGCGACTACACGCCGATCAGCGACAACGTCCGCATTCGCCCGCCGATTGTGGATAACATCCAGATTTCCAACGTCAAGGCCAGCAACGTGAGCAAGGACGGCAAGACCGCATCCTGCTTCCAGGCGATTGTGATTCTGGGGCCGGTGGCGTCGGACTATAACGGTCCGCAGCCGATGCCGCCGGTGTTCCCGGTGACAAATGTGTCGATCAGCGATTGCGATTTCGGCACGCCGGTGAATACCGCGTCGCCATGGTTCCTCTTCAACGTCAAGAACATGACGCTGAAGAATGTGACCATTGGCGACAAGGTGCACAACACCGTACTGTCAGCCTGAGAGGTGCGATGATGATTCCGCGCCTGCTCTGCACCCTGGCCTTGATCGCCGCTGCACCGGGCGGCGCGGCAACCACCGTGCTGCCCGCTGCCGGCGCGCGGCAAGTCAATCCCGACACGCATTTGACGCTACGCTTCGACCAGCCGCCGGTGCTGGGCAGCGCGGGCCTGATCCGCATCTACGACACCGCCAGCGGACGGCTGGTGGACACGCTGGATCTCAGCATCCCGGCCGGCCCCACCGAACGCACCAAGTTGCCGGCAGCGCCCTACCTTGCCACGCCCTACGTCTACACCGACGGCCCGCGCGCAACCAATGCCAACACCAAAGCCGGCACACCGTCCGCCGGCGCAGAACCAGGCGATGGCAGCAAATACCAGCTCACCATCATCGGCGGCTTTACGGACGGCTTCCACTTCCTTCCTGTGATCGTACGCGACAAGACCGCGACCATCTACCCGCATAACAACCTGCTCGACTACGGCAAGCGCTATCGCGTGCAGATTGACGACGCGGTGTTCGGCCACGCGATCAAGCCGTGGGAGTTCAGCACCAAGCCACGCGGCCCGGCGGCTGACGCGCAGCGCGTGGTGGTCAGCGCCGACGGCAAGGGCGACTTCAGCACCGTGCAAGGCGCGCTGGATTACGTGCCCGATCATCCAGCGAAACGCGTGACCATTTTCGTGCGCAGTGGCGATTACGAGGAGATCGTCTACTTCCGCAACAAGTCCAACATCACCGTGCAGGGAGAACACCGCGACAAGGTCCGCATTCACTACGCGAACAATGAGGTATTCAATCCCCATCCGGCCAACATCAGCACCAACGAGCAGCCGGGCACCTTCCCGTCGCGTCGTGCGGCGTTCGCGGCGGATAACGTCAAAGGCGTGCACCTGCGCGACCTGACGCTGGAAACCACGCTACAAGGCCAGGCCGAAGGTCTGCTGATCACCGGCTCGGAAAACATCGTCGCCAACACCACCGTCATCGGCTCCGGCGACGCCTTGCAAGTCAACGGCAGCACGTATCTGCCCGACGTCAAAGTGGTCGGTCACGGCGACACGATCCTCGGCCGCGGTCCGGCATTCTTTGAACGCTGCGACATCCAGTCGCGCAACGCCTTCATGTGGATTCGTAATCCGGCCACCAATCACGGCAACGTGTTTGTCGACTGCCGCTTTACCGCGCTTGCCGGACCGACTGAATTGGCGCGCCTGCCGGCCAACAAGGGCAACAACTATCCTTATGCGGAAGCAGTACTGATCAACGCCACGCTGAGCGGCATCAGTCCCGCCGGCTGGGGGCAGATCGACGGCGACGCGGCCAACGTGCGATTCTGGGAATTCAACAGCCGCAATGCGGACGGCACGCCGGTGGATGTCAGCCAACGCAATCCAGCCTCACGCCAGCTGTCGATGGAACGCGATGCCGACACCATCCGTAACTACAGCAACCCAGCGTGGGTACTGGGCGGCTGGGCGCCGCCGCATTGATGCGCTGACGAGCGTCGCATCGCCGCCACCGCAGCGCGTGGGCGTTGGCATATACTGGCCTTACACTCAAGGAGGCCAGTCATGCGATTCCTGCCCGTGCTGTTATTGTCTGCCGCCGCCGCGCAAGCCGCTCCGAATGAGGCGCTCACTGAAGAAGCAGTGATCACTTCTTGGTGCCGCTAGTGAAGTAAAACGAAAAAAGATCGACTTCTTGTTCGCTCGGCGGACTCATCGTACGCCTGTCACCACACCAACAGCGCGCAAGGAATTGTCAGGCATGCGCTGGACCAAACCCAGCGATGAACCATCTCCTTTTTGCTTCTGGTCGTAGGCAATCTTCAGAAGCGAGAATGCCCCCTTCATGGCTCTTGCTTTGCTGATCCCCTGTTCACAAGCAAAAGTATTAAGGAAGTCGTCAATTTCTTCTGGCAGACTCAACGTCATGGTTCGCATGATGCACCTCCGCATGGTGAGGGAAAATTATACTGCGGTGGTGCGCTGCGGTCGTTTGATCCAGGCCAAACGAATCAGGGCGTGACGCGGAAGTAGTCAATGTCGGCGTGGCCGCCGTTGCCGGCGCTGAAGAGCCCCATCTGGGCGCCGACCCAGCGGCCCATCTTGGCGGTGAATTGGGCGCCGATCGGCGTGTACTTCTTGCCGTCCACGCTGTACGAGAATTGCGTGACGCCGCCGGCGATCACCTGCATGCGCAGCCACACCTGCGGCGACGGCAGCTCAACACCCGCCTCCTGCTGCTCGTGGCATTTGACGTCGGCCTGGTAGCAGCTCACCAGCGCCAGCTGGGTGCGGCCGTCGAGACGGCGCGTGCCCAGCCAGGCGTAATCGGCGCCGTACATGACCAGGCCCGCAACGCCGCCTTCGGCCTGGCCGGCAGCATCCAGTTTGGTGTCGACGGTGAAGGTTTCGGCCGGCAGCTTTTGCAGCAGCAGCGACGGCACGTCCCACAAATTACCGTCACGCGGCTGCGCAAACAGGCGCAGCTTGCCGCCATCCAGCGCGTACCACGACGGCTGCCAGTTCGCATTCCACTGCCATTGCAGGCCGAGCGCAGGCCCTTTGAATTCATCACTGGTCGGCGGCGCTGCCACTGCCTGTCCGCTTACCGGCAAGCGATAGCGCAGCACCGGCTGGCCCGCCGTGCCGCCGATGTCTTCACCGATCAGCGGCCAGCCATCGCGCCACGTCATCGGCTGCAGATGCACCACGCGGCCATAGGCGCGCTTGTCCTGGAAGTGGATGAACCAGTCCTCGCCTTGGGGCGTCTGCACCCACGCGCCCTGATGCGGACCGTTGACCGACGAGCCGCCCTGCGCCAGCACGATGCGGTCCTCATACGGCCCGTCGATACGGCGCGAGCGGAACACCGACTGCCAGCCCGTTTCCACACCGCCGGCCGGCGCAAACACGTAGTAGTAGCCGTCACGCTTGTAGAACTTAGGCCCTTCCAGCGTGGTGTACTTCGGCAGCTTGTCGCCGTTGATGATCACCGTGCCCTTGTCGTCGAGCAGGCGGCTGGCGTCCGGCGCCATGCGGCGCAAGGTCAGCACGTTGGCGAAACCGGCGCGACTGCGCGCCCACGCGTGCAGCAGATAGGCCTGGCCGTCATCGTCCCACAGCGGCGTCGGATCGATCAGCCCTTTGCCGGCCGCCAGCAGATGCGGCGCGGTCCACGGACCGGCGAACGACGTCGCCGTGATCACGTAGATGCCGAAATCGGGATCGGGATAGAAAATCCAGAACTTGCCGTCGTGGTAGCGCAGGCTCGGCGCCCACACGCCCTTGCCATGCTGCGGCTTGGCGAAAACCTCCTGCGGCACCAGCTGCGGCAGGGCGTGGCCGACAAGGGTCCAGTTGACCATGTCCGGCGACTGCAACAGCGGCAGTCCCGGCGCGTTATTGAAGCTGGAAGAAACCAGGTAATACGTCTCGCCGACACGGATCGCATCCGGGTCCGAATAGTCGGCGTGGATAATGGGATTCGTGTACACATTTTCGCGCGGCCCGGTCGCGCATGCGGCCAGCAGGGCCGCAAAGAAAAAGGGCAGACACCGCAAAAGTATCCGCCCCATCATCATGCTCCAAACGGCGTTTCGGCAACGCCTTTCACACCTGGACGCAGCAGCGCCACCGCCCCGCCCCACTCCGCATCTTCGGGCTTGCCGGAGACGATGGAGGTGACCAGCAGCGTGTCCAGATCCTTGCCGCCGAAGGCGCACATGGATGGCTTGAGCATCGGCACGTCGATGCGGCGATCCAGCTTGCCGTCCGGCGTGAAGCGCAGCACGCAGCCGCCGTCGTTACCGCAGATCCAGTAGCAGCCATCGGCATCGACCGCCGCGCCGTCCGGACGGCCCGCATAGGTCGTCATATCGGCGAACACGCGGCGATTGCTTGGCACGCCAACGGCGATGTCGTAATCGAAGGCCCACACCATGCGCCGTTGCGGATGCGAATCCGACAGGTACATGATGCGGCCATCCGGCGAAAACGCCGTGCCGTTCTGCGTCAGCAGCTCGGATACGAACGGCGCCGAAATACCGCGCCCCGCATCGTAGCGATACAGCTGCCCGACCGCCTTGGCGGCGCCCATGTCCATGAACATGGTGCCGGCCCAGAAACGGCCCTGACGGTCGCAACGACCGTCATTGAAACGCATGCCTTCACCCAGGCCCGAAGCGGGCGTCGCCAGCTTGAACGCGGACGCGGCTTGCGCCTCGCCCAGCTCCAGGCTGAAGATGCCGGTCTCCATGCCCGCAATCAGGCCGCCGCCGGCCTTGGTCGCCACGCAGGCGGCCATTTCGGCGGTGTCCCAATAGCGGGTGGCGCCGCTGGATGCATCCATGCGCCACACGCGCTTGGCGGGAATATCGACCCAGTACCACGCCGATTCCGCCGCGCTCCACGTCGGGCTTTCGCCCACCGTGCAGGAAACGCCGCTTACGCGCTCCACCTTAGCCGTTCCAGACCAGATCGCCGTTCACCACGCGCGGGATGTTCTGCGGGTTGGCGTCCTGCAGCGATTCCGGCAGCAGGTAGGCTGGCACATCCTGGTACGACACAGGACGCAGGAAGCGATCGATGGCCGAGGCGCCAACCGAGGTCGTACGGCTGTCCGAAGTCGACGGGAACGGGCCGCCGTGCACCATGGCGTACGCCACTTCCACGCCGGTGCCGAAGCCGTTGAACAGGATGCGGCCGACTTTGCGCTCCAGCACCGGCAGCAGCTTGGCGGCCAGCGCCTTGTCGTCGGCGGTAGCGTGAACGGCGCCGGTCAGCTGGCCTTCCAGGTGCTCGGCCACAGCCAGCAGTTCTTCTTCGTTCTCGGCCACCACCAGCAGCGAGGTTGGGCCAAAGATTTCGCCTTCCAGCGCGGTGTCGGTCAGGAAGCGCTTGGCCTCGACCTGGTACAGGAACGCTTGCGCGCCGCATGGCAGGTCGCCGGTCTGGCCGATCGCCACTTGCTTGACGCCATCCACGCCAGCCAGGCCTTTCACGCCGCTGGTGTAGGCTTTGTGTATGCCTGGGGTCAGCATGGTCTGCGACGGCTTGGCGCCGATGGTGCCGGCAGCGGCGTCAACGAATGCTTGCAGCTTGTCGGATTTCAGCGCGATCAGCAGGCCTGGGTTGGTGCAGAACTGGCCGGCGCCCAGCGTCAGCGAATCAGCGAACTGTTGTGGCAGCTTAGGATTGTCCAGCGCGCCTGGCAGCAGGAACACCGGATTGATCGAGCTCATCTCTGCGTACACAGGGATCGGTTCCTTGCGGGCAGCCGCAGTGTGCATCAGCGCGACACCGCCGGCGCGCGAGCCGGTGAAGCCCACGGCCTTGATGGCTGGGTGCGACACCAGGTTCTGGCCGATGGTCTGGCCCGAGCCGATCAGCATCGAGAACACGCCTTCCGGCATATTGCACTCTTCAGCGGCTTTGGCGACCGCCTTGCCGACCAGTTCCGAAGTACCCAAGTGAGCCGAGTGGGCTTTGACGATGACCGGACAGCCGGCTGCCAGTGCCGAGGCGGTATCGCCACCAGCCACCGAGAACGCCAGCGGGAAGTTCGAGGCGCCGAAGACGGCAACCGGGCCCAGGCCGATCTTGCGCAGGCGCAGGTCTGGACGTGGGGCCGGTGCGCGGTCTGGCAGTGCGCTGTCCAGCGTGGCGGATTGGAAGCGGCCTTCGCGCACTACTTTGGCGAACAGGCGCAGTTGGCCGACGGTACGGCCGCGCTCGCCTTCCAGGCGGGCTTGCGGCAGGCCGGTTTCCTGCATCGCGCGCTCGATCAGGGTCGGACCCAGATCCAGGATGCGGTCAGCGATGGTTTCCAGGAACTTGGCGCGCTCTTCCAGGCCGGTGGCGCGGTAGATGTCGAACGCCTTGTCAGCCAGTTCGGCAGCGCGTTGCAGGTCGGCAGCGCCGGCCAGGCCAAACGCTGGTTCGATTTCCACGTTACGCGATGGATCGATGGCCTTGACGGTGCCTTCTTTGCCTTGAACCGCGGTGCGGCCGATAATCATTTCGCCAACTACTTGCATGGTGACTCCTTAATGTGTGAAAAGCGCGGACGAAGCCGCGCTTTGATTTTTGCTTATTGTGCTATAGCTTAGCCGATTACTGCGCGCCCTGCTTGAGCATCAGCTTGTGCAGCATTTCAACTTCTTCGCCCGTCAGGTCGGTCAGCGGTGCGCGCACCGGACCGGCATCGTAGCCCGCCAGCTTGGCGCCGGCCTTGACGATCGACACGGCGTAACCGGCTTTACGGTTGCGGATGTCCAGGTATGGCAGGAAGAATTCGTCGATCATGCGGTTCTGTTCGGCGTGGTTGTCCGACGCCACGGCGTGGTAGAAGTCCATCGCCAGTTTCGGCATGAAGTTGAACACGGCCGAGGAGTACACCGGGGTACCCAGTGCCTTGTAGGCTGCGGCGTAGACTTCCGCGGTTGGCAGGCCGCCCAGGTAGCTGAAGCGGTCGCCCATTTTGCGCCAGATCGACACCATCAGTTCGATGTCGCCGATACCGTCCTTGAAGCCGATCAGGTTAGGGCAACGGTCGGCCAGGATCGCCAGCGAGGTTGGGCTCAGGCGGCAATTGGCGCGGTTGTAGACCACTACGCCCAGGTTGGTGGCTTTGCAGACTTCCGCCACGTGTTCGATCAGGCCATCTTGCGACGCTTCGGTCAGGTAATGCGGCAGCAGCAGCAGGCCTTGCGCGCCGGCTTTCTCGGCTTCTTTAGCGTAGGCAGCGGCCACGCGGGTCGGACCACCGACGCCAGCCAGGATCGGCACCTGGCCACGGCAGGTGTCGACGGCGGTCTTGATGATTTCAGGATATTCCTGTGGGGTCAGCGAGAAGAACTCGCCGGTGCCGCCGGCGGCGAACAGCGCGGTCGCGCCGTATGGGGCCAGCCATTCCAGACGTTTGACATAGGTCGACTTGTTGAAGTTGCCTTCCGCGTCGAAGTCAGTTACAGGGAACGACAGCAGGCCGGAGGAAAGGATTTTTTTCAGGTCATTCGGTTGCATTACAGTCTCCAATATTAACGTCTGGTGAAATGAGGAACGATATCTCGTCGTGTTGTATGACATCGTACAACTAGATCTGGATCGAAGCAAGCGATTTCACGTAAAGCTGTCAATCGCTTGCTGCGCTGTTGCTTATTTCAGTGCTAAGCGCTCACCTCTTGTTGCGCGCGACGCAGGCGCTCGCGGCTGTTGCTGAGGTGGGTGCGCATGGCGGCCCGCGCCGCTTCGGCATCCTTGCGCTGGATGGCATGGTAAATATCGTCATGCTCGCGGTTGACGCGCTCCTGGTAGGCTTTCGGATCATCGTGCGCCAGCTGCTCCGAATCCAGCCGCGCGCGCGGGATGATGGTATTGCCCAAGTCGCTAAGGATGTCGACAAAATAACGGTTGCCGGTGGCCTGCGCGATCAGCAGGTGGAACGCCTTGTCCGATTCCACCGCCACCGCGCGGTTGGGCGCCGAGACGATGCGCTTCAGCGCGGCGTCCATCAGCGTCACCTGCTCGTCGGTGCGGCGGCTGGCGGCCAGCCAGGCGGCTTCGGTCTCCAGGCTGATGCGCAGCTCCAGGATCGACAGCACGTCGCCGATGGTGCGGATGGTGTCGGCGGCAAAGATATTGGTCGGCTGCGGCTCCAGCACAAAGGTGCCGATGCCGTGGCGGGTCTGCACCAGGCCGGCGGCCTGCAGGTGCGAAATGGCTTCGCGCACCACCGTGCGGCTGACGCCGTGCATTTCCATGATGACCGACTCGGTCGGCAGTTTTTCGCCCGGTTTCAGCGTGCCGGCCTGGATGCTGCCGGTGAAGCTCTCCACCACGCCCTGGGCGAGGTTGCGGTGCTTCTTCTTCGGCAATGCGGCGGCGGGGACTGATGCGATCTGATTCATGGCGGTTGAGTTGTTGTATGACGACTATAAGGATACACGGATTGGCGCGTGCATTATATCTACAACATCATTTTTGCCACAAATTAGGGCTTAGACCAGCAGCGCCGCGCTCATCGAGGCGGCTTCGTCGGCCGATTCCAGCAGGATCTGGTCGAGCAGCGCGTTATCATCGATAAAACCGGTCAGCGACGGACTGTCCTGCCCTGCCGCCAACGGCGAGCGCACCGGCGCCAGGCGTTTGGCGATCAGCAAGGTGTCGCGCAGGCCCAGCGGCGGCGGCGTCAGCGTAGCCCCGCGCAGCGACACGATGGCCTGGCTGACCGGCTCGGGAATGCTCATCTTCTTCATCATCTCGCGGGCGATGATTTCCTGCGCCGCGCCCATCCACTCGGCAGGATCGTCCAGCAGGCCGGGAATGTCGTCGGCGCGCGACAGCAAGTAAAAGCCCCCGGCCTCGTGCACGATGCCGGCAAACAGCGCGGTGTCCGGATCGGTGGAGGTCAGCTTGCGGCCGATCACATACGCCAGCGCCGCCACGTGCGCCGTGTGGCGCCACAGCTGATCGGCCTGCCGGCGCAGCTCGGGATCGCGGATGCGGGCGCCGAACTGGCGCACCACCATCGCCGCCGCCATGGTGTACAGGTTGCGGTAGCCGACCCGCTGCACCGCTGCGCGCACGCTGGTCACCGGCGTGCCGCTGCGGTTGAACACCGCCGCATTGGCCAGCGCCACAGTGCGGGCCGCCAGCAGCGGCTCGGCCAGCACCTTGCGGATCACCTCGTCCATCTCGCTATCGGGATCGGCCAGCGCCAGTTGCAGGCGCAGCACGGCGTTGACGCTGGTGGGGAACACCAGCTCGCCGCGTGTGGCTTGCTCGACGATCTGCGAGAAGTCTTTCAGTTTTTCCATGGAAACATTATATCCTTAACGGGCGGCGCCCCTTGCAACTTGCTCGCCGGCGTTGGGGCTAAGACGCAACGCATCGGCCAGACCGAGCAGGCTGACCAGCGCCACCAGCAGGAACGCCAGCCGGTAATCGATGGCCGTCCAGTCGCCGATGCCGAGCTGCTGCGCGCTCCAATGGCCCAGGCGCACGCCGCTCGCACCCAGCGCCACGCCGAGGCCCAGCGCCACCTGGAACGCGGTGCTGAACAAGGTGTTGGCGGCCGCCATACGCTTCTGCGGCACATCGGCGAAGGCTATCGTGTTGAGCGCGCTGAACTGCATCGAACGCGTCAGGCCACCAGCAAACAGCACGGCGGCGATCACCCACACCGGCGTGGCCGGGGTCAGCAAGGCGCAGGCGGCCAGCGTGGTCACATTGGCCAGGCCGTTGACCAGAATCACCGGGCGGAAACCGAAGCGGCGGATGAGAGGCGTGGTGGCCGGCTTCATCATCAGGTTGCCGGCGAAGACGGCGATCACCAGCAGGCCGGAATGGAAGGCGTCCAGGCCGAAGCCCAGCTGGAACATCAGTGGCAGCAAAAACGGCACGGCGCCAATCGCCATGCGGAACAACGAGCCGCCGATGATCGTGATGGAGAACGTTGGTATCGCCAGCGACGACAGGTCGATCAGCGGGTGCGCGGCGCGCTTCAGATGCCAGCCCAAAGCTGCCAGCAACAGCGCGCCGGCGACGAGGCAAGCGCCCGCCTCCCGCCAGTCCGGATGCTGGCCGCCGACCACTTCCGCGCCCCAGGTCAGCAACAGCAAGGCGCTGCCGCTAAGCAGAAAGCCGGGCCAGTCGAACGGCCGTGGCTCGGCGGCGCGCTGGTCGGGAATCAGCCACCACGCCAGCACCAGCGCGATCACGCCCAGCGGCAGGTTCAGATAAAAAATCCAGCGCCACGATGCATAGCTGGTGATGAAGCCGCCGACCGGAGGTCCCAGCACCGGCGCCACCAGCGCCGGCCAGGTCAGCGTGGCGATCACCGAGATCAGTTTTTCCTTCGGCGTGTTGTTCAGCACGACGAGACGGCCGACCGGCACCATCATCGCCCCGCCCACGCCTTGCAGCACGCGCAGCCAGACGAATTCGCTCAGGCTGTTGGCCATGCCGCACAACACCGACGCCAGCGTGAAGATCGCCAGCGCCGCCGCAAACACGCGGCGCGCGCCGAAGCGCTCGGCCACCCAGCCGCTGATCGGAATGAACACGCCCAGCGTCAGCAAGTAGGCGCTGACGCCGATGTTCAACGCCAGCGGCGCCACGCCGAACGAGTGCGCGATATCCGGCACCGCCGTGGTGATCACCGTGCCGTCCAGGTTCTCCATAAAAAACGCGCCGGCCACCAGCAAGGCGATCCACTTGCTGTTGACCGGCGACTGCGTACTGCTTTGCATAAGCCGCCTTTTTTGCCGCATTGAATTCAATGCCCGACATTCTGCCGCATGTGCCGCGTGCGCGCACAACGGCTTGCAAAACGCTAGCGTAGCTTCGCATTTGCAAGTGTGTTATTCCAGCCACGAATTATGCGAACACTCGTGCCATTTTGTCGGGACTGCTATAGAGTCGAGCTACCGAACACAACCAAAAATATCGGAGACAAACCACATGAAGAGAACCGCCGCATCCGCAGCGTGCTTGACTGCACTCGCCTTGTTCGCCGGCCAAGCCGCCGCGCAATCTTCCGTCACCATTTACGGCACGCTCGATGTCGGGCTGGACCGGATCGACAAAAGCCAGGGCAACGTCCAGGGCACCGTATTTGGCGTCAGCGGCACCACGCCCGTTCCCAACAGCATCGCCGCGCCGGCCAGCGTCACCACGCGGCTGAGCCCGTCGCACACGCGCCAGAGCAATATCGGTTTTAAAGGCGTGGAAGATCTGGGCGGCGGCTATCGCGGCCTGTTCGTGCTGGAAGGCGGCATCACCATCGACAACGGCGGCCTTGCCAACGACAACCGTCTGTTCGGCCGCCAGGCGTATGTGGGCCTGACCACGCCGGTAGGCGAAATCAAGGCTGGCCGCCAGGCCAGCCCGATGCTGATCGGCTACTACCTGGTGACACCGGAAGCCCTGGGCAGCACCGACTTCTTCGGCGCCGGCCTGGTGGTTAACACCGTACAGACGTGGCAGGACAATCAGCTCAGCTATGCGATCAAGCAGGGACCGATCACGGCGATCGTCTCCTACGCCACCAACTCCGGCATCGGCACCGGCATCAGCGCCGCACGCGCCACAGCCACCGCCTCGACGCCGGTAGCGACCGGCACCACCGGCCAGATCGTCGGCGGCCAGACCGCTGGCGCGGAAACCGCCAGCGGCCGCGGCAAGACTGCCGGCGCGCTGCTGGCCTACCGCGCAGACAATATCGTCGCGCTGGCGTCCTACCACCGCAACAACTTCGACAACGTGCCGATCGGCGTGGTGTCGGGCACCACGCTGGTGCCGCTGTTCATCGGCGAGAAATTCAGCTCCTACATGGGCGCGGTGAAATACACCATCCCTGGCGTCGGCACCTCGATTGCGATTGGCGGCCACGAAGCCAAGTTCTCGCTGCGCGGCAACACCGATCCGAAAGTGCGCACCTGGACCGCAACGCTCAAGCATCCGATCGGCCTGTTCGACCTGAGCGCGATCTTCCTCGACACCCGCTTCACCAACTACACCGAAGGCAAAGACCGTGGCCTGATGCTGGGCGTGGACTACAACTTCTCCAAGCGCACCGCGGTGTACAGCCGCTTTGGCGGCATCAAGGACAAGCGGGGCAAGACGGTGGTCAGCAGCGCCACGCCATTGCCGCTGGCTGGCGGTCCTGGCGCGATCCTGATCCCGCTGGGCACGCAGGAAGTGCCGCTGTTCTCCGGCGCCGGCCAGAACATCGACGCCCGCACCACCATGTTCAGCGTCGGCCTGCGTCACTCGTTCTAACCCCGAACGAAAGGGTCTGACCCCGTACGGGGTCAGACCCTGGCCGCAGCGGTGTGCGGGTTGCGCCGGTGCCATCTGCAAAAAAAAAGGCGGGGCACTGCCGGTACAGTGCTCCGCCCAAAGCTACAGCCGAGGATGATTATTAGAGGTGGGTCGCGATCTGCGGCAGCAGGTCATCAAAGGTCCGCCCGTTGCCGTTCTCGCCGATGGCATGCATCTTCCACTCGCCGTTATGACGGTAGATCTTGGCCATGATCTGCGCCGAGTGCGGTCCCTGCACCGACAGATTGAAGCGCGCCACTTCCTTGCCGCTCGCCGCATCCAGCAAACGGCAATACGCATTCTCCACCTGCGCAAAGGTCTGGCCGGTGAAGCTGTTCACCGTGAACACCAGGCTCTTGATCTGCGACGGCACCGCGTTCAGGTCGACGTTGATCTGCTCATCATCGCCATCGCCGGCGCCGGTGCGGTTGTCGCCGGTGTGAACCACGCTGCCGTCCTTGCTTTTCAGCTGACGGAAGAAGATCACATCCACCGGACGATGGCCTTCGTCGAACATCACGCACGAAGCGTCCAGGTCGACCGCTTCGGTCTTGGAACCGAAGCCGAGGAAACCCTTGCTCTTGATGGCGTCCCAACCGAGACCCATGGTGACGCGGCCCAGCGCGCCGCCGGCTTCCTTCTCCAGAGAGATTTTCTGGCCCTTGCTTAAATTGACTGTCATGTTGACTCCTTAAATTTTACGATGCCGACTGACGCGTCAGCCAGGCTTGCAGCGAGGCGCTGTTGCGCGAGCAGATCAAAATCTTGCCCTTGCCCGAGAAGCGCAGCACCATGCCTTCCCCGCTGGTCTGGCTGTTCACCAGATTGCTGAGGAAGCCGCTGTTGCCGCCGGTGGTCACCGAGATCTCGTAGCGCAGCGCGCTATCCCAGGCCACCACGTGCGAGTTGTCGATGATGACATCGCGCCCCGGTTCCACCTCCAGCTGCGAGATCGAACCGAAGCCCGACACCACGGCCTGGCCGACGCCGCTGGTTTCGGTGATGAAGAAACCGCCGCTGCCCGCGAACAGCGCGTTGCCCAGGCTTTGTGTGCGCACCTTCAGTTCCACGCCGGAGGTGGCGGCGACAAACGCGCCGTCGCTCAGCATGTACTGCTGGTTGCCGAGATCCAGCGTCTGCATCGCGCCGGGCAGGGTTGGCGACAGCAGGCAATCGCCGTCGCCGCGCACCGCCTCGATGTGCTGCTGGAAGAAGGACTCGCCGTTGGCGAAGCGCCGCATGATGGCCGCGCCGATGCCGCCGGTAACCTTGCCCTTCAAGTCCAGCGCCGCTTCCATCATCACCATGGCGCCCGATTCGCAGTAGATTTTTTCTCCCTGGCGCATCGACACATGCAGAAATGGATCGACGTCGCCGGTGATGGTAAATACAGGCATGATTGCGAGTCCTTTCAGATCAAGTTAAACGCCGACGCCGAACGAGGCGGCCAGCGGACCGAGGCCGCCCTTGAAGCCCTGGCCGACGGCCTTGAACTTCCAGTCGGCGCCATTGCGATACACCTCGCCGAAGATCATCGCCGACTCGGTCGAACCGTCTTCCGACAGGTCGTAGCGGGCGATTTCGGTATTGCTGCCGGCATTGATGGTGCGGATGAACGCCTTCTGCACCTGGCCGAAATTCTGCTTGCGGGCGTCACCCTCGTGGATGGTGACGCAGATCGCGATGCGTTCCACATCGGCCGGCACCTTGGTCAGGTCGATGGTGACGGTTTCGTCGTCGCCATCGCCGGCGCCGGTGCGGTTGTCGCCCGAGTGGGCCACCGACTGGTCGGTCGATTTCAGGTTGTTGTAGAAGATGAAGTCGCTGTCATTGCGGACCTTGCCGTCTACTTTCAGCAGGAAAGCCGAGCCGTCCAGGTCGAAAGCATTGCCGTCGGTGGAACGCACGTCCCAACCCAGGCCGACCGTGACTTTCGACAGGCCAGGGGCCTCCTTGCTCAGATTAACGTTGCCGCCTTTTTGCAGACTGATTGCCATTTTGATGCTCCTTAAATGAAAACCGGACTAGGTACTACAAGGCGGCGGGCCGTTGTCCGTATAAAACGGCCCGCCGGGTTCTGTTACGCCGTGACGGCGATGGTTTCCTGCTTGCGGCGGTGGCGGACTGACGACCACACCGAGGCGGCGATGAACGCGACGCCGATCAAGCCGGTGAAAATTTCTGGTACGTGATACTTCATACTTGCCAACATGATCGCGGCCAGGATACCGATGGCGTAGTGGGCGCCGTGCTCCAGATACAGGAACTTGTCCAGCGTGCCCTTCTTCACCAGGTAAATCGTCATCGAGCGGACAAACATCGCGCCGATCGCCAGGCCCAGCATGATGATCACAACGTCGGTGGTGATCGCAAAGGCGCCGATCACGCCGTCGAAGCTGAACGATGCATCCAGCACTTCCAGGTACAGGAAGCCACCGATACCGCCGCGCTTGACCATGTCGCCGACGTTGCCGCCGCCCTCTTCTTCCTTCTCCAGCAGGCTGCTGATGCCATCGACACCGACATAGATCAGAATGCCCCACAGGCCGGAAATCAGCACCACCAGCTTCTGGCCTTCCGCCACCAGCCCCATACAGCCCATCAGCACGCCGATGGCGATCATTACCGAGATGGATGAGACCTTGCCCAGCGAGCCAAGTTTCTTCTCGAAGTTACCCAGCCAGTGCGTTTCCTTCTCCGAATCCAGCAGGAAATTCAGGAACACCAGCAGCAGGAACATGCCGCCGAAAGCCGCCACTTCCGCGTGGTGATTGGTCAGGTGCGTCGAGTAGGTCTTGGGATCGTTCAGCGCCAGCGTCCACACATCGACGATGCTCATGTCGGCCGCAACCGCCACAATCACCAGCGGAAACACCAGCCGCATGCCGAACACCGCGATGATGATGCCGACGCCGAGGAACAGCTTCTGCCAGTACTCGTCCCAGGTCTTCAACACCGAGGCGTTGACCACCGCGTTGTCGAACGACAGCGAAACTTCCATCGCCGCCAGAATCAGCGCGATACCAAAGGCCGACAACGCGCCGCCCCACCCTGCCAGCTCATAGCCCCACCAGCCTGCCAAGCCAAGGCAGAGAAAGCTGACGAGGAAAGAAATCCTGAAGTGCTTCATCGTTTTCTCTCGTAGTTATTAATCGATGGACGCAGTGTAAAGAAAACCGACGCATTGAAAAATAGAAGATAATTGAAGTATTACTTCGTAAAATCAGAACATGAAAAACAGCGGATTGAATTTCAGACACTTGTATTTCTTCTGGATGGTGGCCAAGGAAGGGGGCGTTACGCGCGCCGCCGAGCGGCTGGGTCTGGCGGTACAGACCATCAGCATGCAGCTGGCGTCGCTGGAGAAATCGGTCGGCAAGCAGCTGCTGGAACCGCAAGGGCGGCGGCTGGTGCCGACCGAGGCGGGCAAGCTGGCGCTCAGCTATTGCGACCAGATCTTCCTGCTGGGCGACCAGTTGCAGGACGCGCTGGAAGAAGCCGAGACCGACAAGATGCGGCTGGCGGTCGGCATCTCCGACTCGCTACCCAAGCTGATCGCCTTCCGCCTGCTGCAGGCGACGCAACAGATGGACACCCGCGTGCGCCTGGTGTGCATGGAAGATGAATTTGAAAATCTGCTGGCGGACCTGGCGCTGGGCAAGCTGGACGTGGTGCTGACCGACCGCACGGTGCGCGCCGGCGGCAGCCTGAAAGTCTTCAGCCACTTGCTGGGCGAAAGCGACATGAAACTGTTTGGCGTGCCGCGCCTGGCGCGCAAATACCGCCGCAACTTCCCGGACAGCCTGCATGGCGCGCCGCTACTGGTTCCCACGCGCAACAACGCGCTGCGCGGCCGCATCGACGCCTGGCTGGTGGAGCGCCAGGTGCGGCCAGAAATCGTCGGCGAGTTCGAGGACAACGCCATGCTGAACACCTTCGGCCGCAACGGCCTGGGGCTGTTCTTCGCGCCATCGGCGCTGGCGCAGGACATCGAAGACCAGTTCGGCGCCGTGCTGGTGGGCGACGCGCCCGAGCTGCGCGAGCACTTTTACGCCATCTCCAACGCCCGAAAAATCACCCATCCGGCCATCGAAGCTATCCTGAATGAGGTGCATAGCGGCTTGTTCGCATGAACATATTTTGCGGTGCACAAGCGCCGAGTCGTTTAAGATGCAGGTTTCAACTACGTAAATTGCCGCTCGGCCCCTATGCAAAACTTCCTGCTTGTCGTTCTCGCTATCTTCCTGGTTGCTTTGAACGGTTTCTTCGTCGCTGCTGAATTCGGCATCGTCACTCTGCGAAAAACGCGTGTCCGCGCCATCGCCAAGACTAAAGGAATACAGGGACGCATCCTCGGCAAAGTACACGGTGAACTGGACGCTTATCTGTCCGCCTGCCAACTGGGCATTACGCTGGCCTCGCTGGGCCTGGGCTGGGTCGGCGAGCCGGCCTTTGCCGGCCTGCTGGAGCCGCTGCTGACCTTGATCGGTATCACCTCGCCCGAACTGGTGCATGGCATTGCCTTCGTGTTCGCCTTCGGCGTGATTTCTTTCCTGCACATTGTGGTCGGCGAACTGGCGCCAAAATCGCTGGCGATCCGCATGCCGGAAGTGGTCGGCCTGTGGAGCGCGATTCCGCTGTATGGTTTCTATTGGGCCATGTACCCGTTCATCTGGGTGCTGAACGCCAGCGCCAATATGGTGCTGGGCCTGGCAGGCCTGTCCGGCAAGGGCGGCCATGACAGCCACTATTCGGTCGATGAGCTGAAGCTGATTCTGCGCACCAGCCAGCCGGGCGAAAAATTCAACCAGGACGAACGCAACATCCTGGCGCACTCGCTGGATTTCAGCGACCTGGCGGTGTCCGACCTGATGCGTCCGATTAATGAAGTGATCAGCCTGCACGCCAGCCGTCCGCTGAACGACAACCTGGCCGCCATGCTGCGCAACCGCTTCAGCCGCTATCCTTACTACGACAAGGATGGCGAAACCGTGCTGGGCGTGGTGCACCTGAAGGATTTGTTCTTCGCCATGCAGTCGGGCCGTCCGGTGACGGACTTGGTGCCGTTCCTGCGTCCGGTCGAGACGATTTCCGCCCGCACACCCGCGCTGGAGCAGTTCCGCCGCTTCCGCGACGGCGCGCCGCACTTTGCGCTAATCGGCGAGAAGGGCAAGCGCCCGGTCGGCTTCATCACGCTGGACAACCTGCTGGGCGCGATGGTCGGCGAGATCCATGACGAATTCCGCCTCAACGAAAACGACTGGCTCAAGCAGCCGGACGGCACGCTGATCGGCAAGGCCAGCCTGCCGATCTTCTCGCTGGAACGCACGCTGGGCATCGATATCGAAAACGAAGAGCTCGGCCTGGAGGAAGTGGAATCGGTCGGCGGCCTGTTGATGCTGAAGCTGGGCGATATCCCGAAACAGGGCCAGCGCATCAGCTTCCGCCACTTCGACATCGTCGCCAAGAAAATGAATGGTCCGCGCATCCTGCTGGTCAAGGTCATCCCCAAGGATGACACCGAAGACAACGCCGACCAGGATTGATGGTCAAGAATGCAGCTGGTCCGCAGTCCAGTTGCGCAGCAGACCCAGGCCCACCGCCAGCAGCGTTGGGCCGATAAACAGGCCGACAAAGCCAAACGCCAGCACCCCGCCCATTACGCCCAGCAGCACCAGAATAAACGGCAAGCTGCTGCCGCGCGAGATCAGCATCGGCTTGACCACGTTGTCGACGCCGCTGATGACAAACATCCCCCAGACGAACATGAAGATGGCCCAGCCGGTGTCGCCATGGTTGAACAGCCAGATGGTGGCGCCGCCCCAGATCAGCGGCGGCCCGACCGGAATCAGCGATAACAGGAAAGTGGCGACCGACAGCAGCGCCACCGCCGGTACGCCGGCAATCAAAAAACCGACCGCCGCGACTGCCGCCTGCGCCAGCGCCGTGCCCAGCAAGCCGTACATGACGCCGCGCACGGTGCGGCTGACGGTATCGACCACGGTGACGCTTTGTTCGCCGATCAGCTTGTCCATGCCGGTCGCCAGCGCCTGCAACATGGCGTGACCGTCGCGGTACAGGAAGAAGCTGACAAACACCGCCAGGCTGACCTGCGCCACGCCCGAACCCAGCACCATGCCGCCGCCCAGCAACAGGCGACGGCCCGGCTCCAGCAGGTTCTTGGCGACGTTGAGCAGCTCTTCGCGGCTGTGCAGCAGCTTGCGCAGGTAGGTATCGACCATCTCGCCCACCAGCGGCACATCCTTCAGCCACAGCGGCGGGTCCAGCGTACCGCTGTCGAGGTTGGCCTTGATCTGGTCGTAGTAGGACGAGGCGTTATCGGCGATATTCCACGTGACCAGCGTCAGCGGCACGATGATCAGCAGGGTCAGGCCGATGCTCATCACTAGCGCGGCGATGGTGCGGCGCTGCTTGAGCCGCGCCAGCAGGCGCTCGTACAGCGGCCAGCTGGAGATGGTGATGGCGGCGGCAAACAGCACCGCCGCCAGGAACGGCCGCAGCACGACCAAACAGCCGATCACCAGCAGGATGACGGCGGCCAGGCGGGTGAAAGGCTGGAAGCGCTGCTGCATGCGGCCTCCGGCGCTCAGGACAACAGCAGTTTCAGGTCATGCACGGTGGTGGAAGTCGGCTGACCGGGACGCAGCAGCAGGCGGATCTTGCCTTGCTTGTCGAACACATAGCTGGCGGCGGTGTGGTCCATCGAATAGCTGCCCGGCGTGGTGCCCGGCACCTTGGCGTACATCACCTTGAATTCCTTGGCGACGGCGGCGGTCTGCTCCGGCGTGCCGTACAGGCCGAGGAAGCGCTTGTCGAACACCGGCACGTACTCGGCCAGCAGCTTTTGCGTATCGCGCTCAGGATCAACGGTAACGAACAGCACCTGCACCTGATCGGCCTGCGGGCCGAGCTGCTTCATGACTTCCGACATTTCGGCCATCGTGGTCGGGCAGACGTCCGGGCACTGGGTATAGCCGAAGAACATGATCACCGCCTTGCCCTTGAAATCGGCCATGGTGCGCGGCTTGCCGTTGTGGTCGGTGAGGGCAAAATCCCTGGCGAACGACGCGCCGGTCAGGTCCGTGCCCTGGAACACCACCTTGGCCGGCGCCTCCGCCTTCTTCTCGCCGCACGCGGCCAACAGGGAAACAGCAATCAAAGCAAAGGCGAGAACTTTTTTCATCGAGATAGGTCTGTAAGTTGAACTTGGTCTGCTGAGGCAGGTCTAACCACATGATAACGCCATGGAGGCCATCATGAACGAAAGCGACGCCAAAGAAAAGATTCGTACCGCAATCCGGCAATCCAAGTACGTTTGGCGGACGCCGATAAGCTTATCCAAAGAAACCCAAATACCTTTAGAAATCGTATTAACGTTACTGGAAACAAGCGGGGCTTTTATGCGAGCCTATAACACCAATACCAGCGGACAGTCGGTCTTTACAACAGCGGAAAAATACATTGCAGATTCAACATGGCGACATCGACTGTTGGATTTATTGGCGAACAAAGTTGGTGTATAACATGGCCTCCATCGATCCGCTCGCAACATGGCAGCTCGTAGCGATTGCCGCCGCTGGAGGCTTTGTCTGGAACATGAGGGATCTTTGGGAGGACGGAAAAAAATCTGCGGACAAGCGTACTTCCAAAGACTTGAGATACTGGACTTTCTTTGTATTCTGGCCATGTGCAGGAGCCGCGCTCGCCTGGCTGTATATTCTTGATGGCTCCACCTTGCGCCCGCTGCTGGCATTCTCTGTGGGACTGAGCATTTCATCCACACTGCAGACCATGGTGGCAAAAGCACCTCCTGTTCCGCCACCGAACAAGGAAGAAAAACAGGAGTGATCAGATTTTGATGTAGTGGTCCACCAGCAGCGCCAGGAACAGCAGGCCGAGGTAGATGATCGACCAGGTGAAGGCTTTGCGGGCGATCAGGTCGGTGTAGTGACGGTAGATTTTCCAGGCGTGATGCAGGAACACGGCGTTCAGGATCACCGCGCTGACCAAGTAGATCAGGCCGCTCATCTGCACCGCGTACGGCAGCAGCGTGGTGGCCGCCAGCGCGATCGAATACAGCCAGACGTGGAACTGCGTGAACTTCATGCCGTGCGTGACTGGCAGCATCGGCAGGCCCGAACGGGCGTAATCGTCGCGGCGATACAGCGCCAGCGCCCAGAAGTGCGGCGGCGTCCAGACGAAGATGATCATCACCAGCAGCCATGCCTCCATCGGCACATCGTTGGCCACCGCCGCCCAGCCCAGCGCCGGCGGCATCGCGCCCGACAGACCGCCGATGACGATATTCTGCGGCGTGGCCGGCTTCAAAATCATGGTGTAGATAATCGCGTAACCGAGGAAAGTGACGAAGGTCAGCCACATGGTTAGCGCATTGACGAAGGTGTACAGCACCCACATGCCGGCGCCCCCGATCACCAGCGCAAAGATGATGGTCTGCGTCACGGTGATGTCGCCCATCACCATCGGCCGGCGCGCGGTGCGAGCCATGCGCGCATCGACCTCGCGCTCCGCCAGGCAGTTGACCGCGAACGCTGCTCCGGTCAGCAACCAGATACCCACCGTCGCATACAGCACCAGCGACAGGCTCGGCAAACCGTTCGGGATGCCGAGGTACATGCCGATGACGGCGCAGAACACCGCCATCATGGTGACGCGGGGTTTGGTCAGCGCCCAGAACTGCGCGGCGAGCGGCGGGTGTTTGGAGGTTACGGTCTGCGTGGTCATGAGGGCAACTTAATCAATGCCGTACCGTCGACGAAGGAGGATGCGCGGCGCCCGAAGCTGCCTTTTTTGCAATGTCGTACTGGTACTTAGCCTTGTAGTTTAACATGGTCAGCAAAAGTACCAGCGCCGCCGCTCCGGCGTTATGCAGCACGGCGATGGTCAACGGGAAACTCAGGTAGATGGTGGCCACCCCGGTGATGATCTGCGCACCCAGCACCAGGGCGATGTTACGGGCGGTTTTATGCAGCACATCGTGCCCCCACGCGCGCCACGCGGCATAGCCCGCCACCAATGCGACGATGAAGCCGAAATTGCGGTGTACCCAGTGGATCGCCGTCAGCGCCGAAAATGGCAGGTAGTGGCCGGCGGCCGTCTTGCCCAGCTCGCGCCACAGCGTGAAGCCGTGCTCGAAGTCCATTTCGGGCACCAGCTTGCCGCCACACAGCGGGAAGTCGGTACAGGCCAAGGTGGCGTAGTTGGTGCTGGTCCAGCCGCCCAGCGCCAGTTGCACCAGCAGCAGCGCAGCCGCCACGCCGGCCAGGATGCGGATGTTGCGCATGGCCGGCGGCGAGGCGCTGACCAGCGTGCGCGGCGCGTTCAGGTGATTCTGGCGGCCGCCGTACCACACCAGCATGGCCAGCAGGCCCATGCCCAGCAGCAGGTGGATGGTGACGATCACCGGTTGCAGCTTCAGCGTCACGGTCCAGGCGCCAAACGCCCCTTGCAGGCAGACGAAGAAGAACAGCGCGGTCGGCAGCCATGGCGCGTATTCGGCCCGGCGATTTTTCAGCCACTGATTCCACGACTGCGCCATCATCGCGACGATCAGCACGCCGATCGTCATCGCCAGGTAGCGGTGGATCATCTCGATCCATGCCTTGAATACGGTCACCGGCCCGGTCGGCATCAGCGCTTCGGCCGCGACGATCTGGTCATGCGCGAGGAAGGGATTGGCGGCGCCGTAGCAGCCCGGCCAGTCAGGGCAGCCGAGGCCGGAATCGGTCAGCCGCGTGAAGGCGCCGAACACGATCAAATCAAACGTCAGGAACACGCTGACCCACACCAGCTTGCGGTACTTGTTGGCGTCCGACGAGGTCCAGACGATAGCGGCCGGCAGCAGCGCGATCAGCAGCGCCGTCACCGCCATTTGTGCGAGAGTGAGATGCATAAACTTAACCTATGGCCGAAGCCTTCAACAATTTCGCGATGTCCTTCTGGACCCGCTTGACCTTCTCCACATCGCTGGACACCGCGCCTTTCGGGAAGCGCATCATCAGGTTGCCCAGCGGGTCGATCAGGTACACATGATCGGACACGCGGTCCTGCGCATTGCCGCCCTCCAGCGGCAGCCACTTGTCCACCACGGCGGCCGGCGCGCGCAGCATGCGGGTGCCGTCGTTCACGCGCAGCAGCATGGTTTCCAGCGGCTCATTATCGGTAATCAGCCACACCCGTTCGATGCGCTCCATCTCTTTGCCCTGCATGGTACGCAGCTGGCGCATCGCAAACAGCTGGTCCTGACAGTCCTGCTGGCAATCGGACGGGCCGACTTTCAACATGATCCACTTGCCCTTGTAATCCTCCAGCCGCGCCGGCTTGCCGTCCAGCGTGGTGCTGGCCATGGACGGAATCGGGTACTGGCGCGGATCGATCAGCGCGCCATAATTGGTAACGCCGCCCTTCGGCTTGATCACGTAATAGGTGAAGTATGACGCAATCAGCGGCGCCGCGCACACTGCCAGCACCAGCAACAGCTTCCAGCGGCCGCGCGATTGATTATTTGCTTTTTCCACGTCTGAATCCGTTCACCACAAAGAAGATAACCGCCATCGCCGACAGTGCGTACCACTGGAAGGCATAGCCCTGATGTTTTTCCACGCCCAGCGACGGCGCCGGCCAGTCGCGCACCAGCTGCGCATCGTCGCCGGCGGGCTGGGCTGGCATGCCCTGCTCCACCACGAACGGCTGCATGGTCAGGCCGCTGTCCTTGGCCACCTGCAGCGGATCGGCGTTTTGCACGATGGCGTTGGGCGTTAGCGGCGGCGTCGTGCCCAGCTCCATCACATGGCCGGCGTTGAGCCGCGCCACGCCCTGCACGGTGACGACGCCGTCCGGTGTGGCGTAGGTCGGCAACTTGTCGCGCACCGCCGGATCGCGCGGCAGCCAGCCGCGCGCCACCAGCACGTGCATGTTCGATCCCGCTATTTTAAACGGCATCAGCAGATAGAATCCGGCCCGGCCCTGGTACGGGCGGTTGTCCAGATACACCGGCCAGTCGCGCACGAACTCGCCGCTGACGGTGATGCGGCGCCAGGCCACGGCGTCGGCTGCCAGCGGCGCGCCGTCCAGCACCAGCGGCACCGCCTCGACGCCCTGCGCCAGCTTGTGCTGCAAGGCGATCTTGTCGTTGGCGCGGCGCTCCTGCCAGTTGCCCAGCTGTATGCCGAGCGCCACGACGAGGACCGTGGCGACGAAAGGAATCAATTTAAAGCGGAACGCCATTACAATGGAACCTCGATCAAATCGCCACTCCCTCATGAAATGAAAATTGCTATTGCCATTGCATTCATGCTGATCCTTGGCAGCCTGGGATCGGCGCTGTTCTTCCTGATGCGCGACAAGGGCCGCAGCAACAACACCGTGCGCTCGCTGGCGGTGCGGGTGGCGCTGTCGATCACGCTATTCCTGCTGATCCTGCTGGCCTACAAGCTCGGCTACATCCAGCCCAAAGGCATCCGCGTTTAACAACCCGCACTGCGGCAGATAGGGGTCTGACCCCGTTCGGGGGTCAGACCCCGCAGCTTGCGCTACGCTTCGGGGCTTAATCAGGCGTAAAAAAAGCCGCACCGTGTGCGGCTTTTGCGGCGTATGCCATTATAACCAGTAGACCACCACGTAGAGGCCCAGCCACACCACGTCGACGAAGTGCCAGTACCAGGCTGCGCCTTCAAACGCGAAGTGGTTCTCCGGCGTGAAATGGCCCTTCAGCACGCGATACAGCACCACCGACAGCATGATCGCCCCCATCGTCACGTGGAAGCCGTGGAAACCGGTCAGCATGAAGAAGGTCGAACCGTAGATGCCCGAGGTCAGCTTCAGGTTCAGTTCGGTGTAGGCATGGTGATACTCATACGCCTGGAAGCCCATGAACACCGCACCTAGCAGAACCGTGGCGAACAGCCAGATCGCCGTCTGCGCGCGATGGCCTGCACGCAGCGCGTGGTGGGCGATGGTCAGGGTTACGCCCGAGGTCAGCAGCAAGGCCGTGTTAATGGTCGGGATCGGGAATGGTCCCATGGTCTGGAACGCCTCCACGGTGCCGGCCGGCGTGGCGCCGCCCCAGGACGGCGCGTAGTCCGGCCAGACGAATTTGCTGTCCAGGTCGCCCAGCCACGGCATCGAGATGCTGCGCGCATAGAACAGTGCGCCGAAGAAGGCACCGAAGAACATCACCTCCGAGAAGATGAACCAGCTCATCGACCAGCGGTAGGAATGGTCGATGCGCTGGCTGTACAAGCCGCCTTCCGATTCCTTGATGGCGTCGCCGAACCAGAAATACAGTACGGTAATCGTGCCGAGGATGCCCAGCAGATTGGCGGCCGGGCCCCATGACGCATCATTGACCCAGGCCGAGGCCCCGATCATGGTCACCAGCATGGACAAGCCGGCCAGCAGCGGCCAGCGCGAGGGACCGGGCACGAAGTAATACGGTGCCGCGGCGCCCTGTGAACTTGTTGAACTCATCTTCATCTCCCCATTTTCACTTATTTAGCGACTACGATTTTGACGATTGTTATCAGTACGCCGATGAACACCGCCACCGCCAGCAAGGCCGCGATGATGATGTGCAGCGGATTTAGTCCCTGCTGGTCGGCGTCGAAATCGCGCTTGCGGCGCAATCCCACGAACGACCACAATACGGCCTTGAGCGAATACAGAAAGCCGGGCTTGTCCGTCATGTCAGTTGGCCGCCGTCTTCACCAGCCCGCCGCCCACCTCGAAGAAGGTGTACGACAGCGTGATGGTTTTCACATCCCTGGGCAGCTTCGGATCGATGTAGAACACCACCGGCATCTGCCGCGCTTCCTTCGGCTTCAGCGTTTGCTGCTTGAAGCAGAAGCACTCCACTTTCATGAAATACGGCATCGCGTTCTGCGGTGCGTAACTCGGGATCGCCTGCGCATTCATCTCGCGCGGCTGGGTGTTGACCACTTCGTACATCACCGTGTTCAGCTCGCCCGGATGCACCGTCATGCTGGCCTGCGTGGGCCGGAAGCGCCATGGCCCCTGCGCATTGCCGTCGAACTCGATGGTGACGTTGCGGCTCTTGTCTACCTGCGTGTTCTGGTCCAGCGCCACTGTGCCGTCCTTTTGCGTCAGTACGTTGATGCCCAACGCTTCGCAGATCTGCCGGTAGAACGGGTTGAGCGCGTAAGCAAAGCCGAACATCACCGTAGCGATGATGATCAGCTTGCCCAGCAGCTTTTTGTTCTCGGTCATGTCAGCTCAGCCAGATGCGCTTGACGAACACTGAAGCGAAGAAGAACGCCGCCAGGCCGAACAGGATCAAGGCGGTGCGCAGGTTATTCGGCTTCTTTTGCCCGTTCATGATTATTTGAACTCAGGCGGGGTTTCAAAGGTATGGAACGGCGCCGGCGACGGCACGGTCCACTCCAGGCCTTCCGCGCCTTCCCATGGCTTGGCTTCGGCTTTCTTGCCGCCACGGATGGTCGGCAGGATCACGAAGAACAGGAAGAACACCTGCGACAGGCCGAAACCGAAGGCGCCGATGGTGGCCACCATGTTGAAGTCGGTGAACTGCGCCGAGTAGTCGGCATAGCGGCGCGGCATGCCGGCCAGGCCCAGGAAGTGCATCGGGAAGAAGGTGATGTTGAAGGTGATCAGCGAAAGCCAGAAGTGGGTCTTGCCCATGGTCTCGTTGTACATGTGGCCGGTCCATTTCGGCGACCAGTAGTAGAAACCGGCGAACAGCGCGAACAGCGAGCCGGCCACCAGCACGTAGTGGAAGTGCGCCACCACGTAGTAGGTGTCCTGCAGCTGGATGTCGATCGGCGTCACAGCCAGGATCAGGCCGGTGAAGCCGCCGATGGTGAACACGAAGATGAAGCCGACCGCGAACAGCATCGGCGTCTCAAACGTCATCGAGCCGCGCCACATGGTGGCGATCCAGTTGAACACTTTCACGCCGGTCGGCACCGCGATCAGCATGGTCGCGTACATGAAGAACAGCTGCGACGTCACCGGCATGCCGGTGGTGAACATGTGGTGGGCCCAGACGATGAACGACAGAATCGCGATCGACGCCGTGGCGTACACCATCGAGGCGTAGCCGAACAGCTGCTTGCGGGCGAACGCCGGCAGGATTTGCGAGACGATGCCGAACGCCGGCAGAATCATGATGTACACCTCGGGGTGGCCGAAGAACCAGAAAATGTGCTGGTACATCACCGGATCGCCACCGGCGGCGGCGTTGAAGAACGAGGTGCCGAAGTGGCGGTCGGTCAGCGTCATGGTGATGGCGCCGGCCAAGACCGGCATCACGGCGATCAGCAGGTAGGCGGTGATCAGCCAGGTCCAGCAGAACATCGGCATCTTCATCAAGGTCATGCCGGGTGCGCGCATGTTGAGGATGGTGACGATGATGTTGATCGAACCCATGATCGACGAGGCGCCCATCAGGTGCATCGCAAAGATGGCCATGTCCATGCCCGGTCCCATTTGCGTCGACAGCGGCGCGTACAGCGTCCAGCCGGCGGCGGTGGCGCCGCCCGGCGCCAGGAACGAGGTGGCCAGCAGGATCGCCGCCGGCGGCAGCAGCCAGAACGAGAAGTTGTTCATGCGCGCAAACGCCATGTCGGAAGCGCCGATTTGCAGCGGGATCATCCAGTTGGCGAAGCCGACGAAGGCCGGCATGATGGCGCCGAACACCATCACCAGACCGTGCATGGTGGTCAGCTGGTTGAAGAATTCAGGCTGGAAGAATTGCAGGCCGGGCTTGAACAGCTCGGTGCGTATCATCAGCGCCAGCACGCCGCCGGACAGCAGCATGATGAACGAGAACCACAGGTACAGCGTACCGATGTCCTTGTGGTTGGTGGCAAACAGCCAGCGCGCCGGACCATGTGGATGGTCGTGCGCATGATCGTGATCGTGGCCGTGATCCAAAGTAGTAGTGCTCATCTGTAACGCTCCTGATTACTTACGTGCAGCCACAACTTCGGCCGGTTGAACGATGTTTTCCTCAGCCTTGTTCGTCCAGCTATTGCGGGTGTAAGTAATGACAGCCGCGATATCCGTATCCGACAATTGCTTCCAAGAAGGCATTTCGACGGGATATTTCCCGCTCTTTTTACCGTGCAACAGCACGCTGATTTGTTCCGCTTTCGGTCCGTTGACCACCGGCGAACCGTCCAGCGCCGGATAGGTCGACGGCAAGCCGCGGCCGTTGGCCTGGTGGCAGGCCACGCAGTTGGTGCTGTAAACTTTTTCGCCCTTGGTTTTCAGCTCGTCGATGGTCCAGGTTTTATTTGGATCATCGGCCAGCGCGGCCATTTCTTTCTTCTTGCCGTCGACCCAGACTTTGTAGTCGGCGTCGCTGACCACCCGCACCACGATCGGCATGAAGGCGTGCTCCTTGCCGCACAGTTCCGAGCAATAGCCGCGGAAGGTGCCGGTGTGCTCGGCCTTGAACCAGGCGTCGCGCACGAAGCCGGGAATCGCATCCTGCTTGACGGCAAACGCCGGAATCGACCACGAGTGGATGACGTCGTTGGCGGTAGTGATCATGCGGATCTTGCGGTGCACCGGCACCACCACCTCGTTGTCGACTTCCATCAGGTAGTTGTCGCCGCGCTTCTCGGTCGGCGCAAAGCCGGGCGCGCCGACCTGGGCGCGCGGCGTCGACAGGTTGGACAGGAAGGAAATCCCCTCGCCCTCGCCTTTCAGGTAATCGTAGCCCCATTTCCACTGCATGCCGGTGACCTTGATGGTGATGTCGGCGTTGGAGGTGTCCTTCATGCCGACCACGGTGCGGGTGGCGGGCAGCGCCATGCCGATCACGATCAGGAACGGCACGATGGTCCAGGCCACCTCGACGGCGGTGGATTCGTGGAAGGTGGCCGGCTTGTGGCCGAGCGACTTGCGGTGCTTGAAGATCGAATAGAACATCACGCCGAACACCGCAATGAAGATGACCAGGCAGACGCCCATCATCCAGTTGTGCAGGTCGTAGACTTCGGTGGCGATGCGGGTGGCGGGAGGTTGCAGGTTCAATTCGCCGGCTATGGGGCCACCGGTACCCCCGGTGGCGGCGCCGTAGGTGCCGGCCGCGGCGCCGGTTGCGGTGTCAGCTGCCCACGCTGTTGCCCCGGCTGCCAGCATGGCCAGCCCGAACATCAACGCTTGAAGTCGCTTCGCATATGTCATGTTTTCCCCAACTGCCCAAGAAATTAAAATATTTTTTTTAACGTCTTGCCGGCTATCGGTGAACTGAACCGGCGACGCTCCTTAAACAACCACCGCATCGTTGGATGCGCGATTCTGCTTAATGCTTCTGCTTAATTCACTGCACGTTCGTATTCGATACCTTGTTTGCCATGGTGGCAAAGTTAGTGATTGATTATATAGAACAAAAACGTAGCACATCAAGCAATAAACTATGGTGTTGCCATACGGCCCTACGCCGCATGGCAACATGAAACCCGCATTCAACGCGGCTTGCGCGGCGGATCGAAGCGGATAATCGCTTCGCCTTTGGAAGTCACCTTCGGCGCCGGCCGGAACGCGTGGCCGTAGATAACCTCGAAGGTCAGGCCCAGTTTGCCGTCGCTGCGGCGGCCTCTTTCCAGCGTGTCCAGCATGCGCTGCCAGGCCGCCTTGCCCATCATGCTGCGGCGCAGCGTGGTGAGCGGGTTGCCGCCCAAAGCGCGCACGTCGGACAACAACGCCAGCGGCGTATCGTAGGTCACGGTGATGGTTTCCATGTCCAGCACCGGGGTCGAAAACCCGGCTTCGACCAGCTGATCACCGAAATCGTGCATGTCAACGAAGGGCAACACGTGCTGCGCCAGGTCGGCTTCGGCAAAAGCGGTGCGCAGTTCGCGCAGCGAATCCGGGCCAAAGCAGGAAAACATCAGCAGGCTATTGACCCGCAACACGCGGCGCCACTCGGCAAACACGCGGTCCGGTTGCGGGTGCCAGTGCAGCGCCAGGTTGGACCAGACCAGGTCCAGCGAGTTCGGTCCCAGCGGCAAGTCGGCAAAATCGCCGCCGACGAGGTCAAGGCCGCTCTTCGACGGCAGCAGCTTGCTCAACAACTGATTGAGCGACGACTGGCGGGCGCCCGGTCCCTGCGCCGCGCGCAGCATCGGCTCGGACGCGTCCAGTCCCAGAATATGGGCGGCGGGATAGGCTTTTTGCAACAACGGCAGATCGGCGCCAGCGCCGCAGCCGGCGTCCAAAACGCGCGAAGGCGCTATTTTAATCAATTCCAGCCGGTCGAACATGCGCGATGATATTTCCCGGCGCAGAAAATCGGCCGGGGCAATACGTTGCGGACGGGAAAACAGCTGACGGACGCGCTCCAGGTCAATCGGTGCGCTCAGTTTCGGGGGATTGGCGGGGACTTGCATGATGATAGGTCGTTGTAGTGCGATAATGTCGGCAGTGTACATGGTTGAACGCCATCGCGACGACGACCGGAGCGGTTTTCAGGGCGGAGGCGTGGCATGAATGACAAGATCGGGGCGGCGGACGGCGATCCGGCGGCCAATCCGGCGCCGGCTGCGAGGCCAGCGGGCGGCGCCAGGCTGCGCGCGCTGCTGCAACGGAGCGCGCACGGTTTGCTGCGTCATCTCCTGCCCAACGCCTGCGCCCTGTGCGGCGGCGACAGCGACGACGCCTTGTGTGGCGGCTGCGAAGCGCAATTCTTCGGCCCGGCCGCCGCCATCGCCCGCTGCCCGCGCTGCGCCAATCCGGTGCCGGCTGACGGTCACCTATGCGGCGCCTGCCTGGCCGCGCCGCCGGCCTTCGACCGCACGCTGGCCGCTGCCGACTATGCTTTGCCGGTCGATCAGCTGGTGCTGCAACTGAAATTCGGCCACCGTCTGGCGCTGGCGCCGCTGTGCGCCCGGCTGCTGCGCGACGCCGTGCTGGCCGGGGTAGCATCGCCTTGCCCGCGCTGCTCTGCTCAGTCCCGCTGGGACCGCGCCGGCTGGCGGGACGCGGCTACAACCAGGCACTGGAAATCGCCCGGCCGCTGGCACGCGGCCTGGGCATCGCGCTGGCGCCGCAACTGCTGCACCGTGTACGCGAAACCGCCGCCCAGAGCAGCGTCGCGCCCGAGCGGCGCCAGCAGAACATCGCCGGCGCCTTCGCGGTGCCGGACGCCGCCCTGGTGGCAGGCCGCCACATCGGCGTCGTCGACGACGTCATGACCAGCGGCCGCACCTTGAATGAAGTGGCGGCAACATTAAAACGCCACGGCGCCGCGCGGGTCAGCAACTTCGTGTTCGCCCGCACGCCGCCGCACTGATATAGCAAAAGGAAAAAAGCATGTTCCACGTCGTCCTGGTTCACCCAGAAATTCCGCCGAACACCGGCAACGTCATCCGCCTGTGCGCCAACACCGGCGCCCAGCTGCACCTGATTGAACCGCTGGGCTTCCCGCTGGAAGACTCCAAGCTCAAGCGCGCCGGCCTGGACTACCACGAATACGCCCGCATGAAGGTGCACGAAGACTGGGACGCCTTCCTGGCCGAGGTCCAGCCCGACCCCGCGCGCATGTACGCCATGACCACGCACGGCTCGTCGCCGTTCGCCCAAGCCAGGTTCCAGCCGGGCGACGTGTTCGTGTTCGGCTCGGAAACCGCCGGCCTGCCGCCAGCGCTGCGCGAAACCTTCCCGCCGGCGCAACGCATCCGCCTGCCGATGCGGCCCGACAACCGCAGCATGAACCTGTCCAACACTGTCGCCGTGGTCGTCTTCGAAGCCTGGCGTCAGAACGGCTACGCCGGCGGCGCCTGAAGCGCACCGGCCGGCGGACGCGCATGCATCCACACTGAGCAGGCGACGCCGGCGATCAACAGCACGATGGCCAGCAGTTCCAGCGGACGCGGCATCTGGTGCTGGTAGAGGAAGCCGTACAACAGACCGAACAAGGTTTCAAACAGCAGCAGTTGACCCGACAGCGTGACCGGCACGCGCCGGCTGGCGAGGTTCCACAGCTGGTTGCCGATCACCGATGCGCCCAGCGCGACGATCGTCACCACGCTCCAGAAACGCAGCCAGTCGCGCCCCGCCGCACCGTCGCCGCCAAACGCCATTACCAGCGTCCCCAGGGCCAGCGCCACCACGCCGGTGCTCAGACCGTACAGGCCCGACCACTCGGCGCCGCTGAACTGCGGATTGCGCTTGAGGAAGCGGGCGTTGTCCACCGCGTACCACGTCCAGCACAGCAACGCGCCAAACGCGCACAGCATGCCCAGCGCCACCGTGGCCCACGGCTGCGACCCGCCCTGGGCGTGGGTGAACACGTCCACATTGATGCAGGCGATGCCCGCCACCACCAGCGTCAGCGGCCACGCCAGTTGACGCAGCGGCAACGCGCCATGGTCGCGCCGTCCCAGCAAGGTCACGCTCAACGGCAGCAGGCCGATAATCAGCGACGCCGCCGCCACGCCCGCCAACTGCACGCCGGTCGACAGCAGCAGGTAGTAGACGACGTTGCCGGCCAGCGCGTGGCGCAGCAGCACGGCGCACTCGGCGCGCGTCACGCGGCGCAGCAGGCCGTTCAGGCGCGGCAATAGCAGTAACAAGGTAATCAGCCCATAGGCCAGGTAGCGCCCCAGCGCCAATTCCATCGGCGAAAATTCCGCCAGCCAGCGCGGCATCACAAAAATCATGCCCCAAAAGGCTCCGGCCGCCAGGCCGCATAACACGCCATACCACATACAGTTCTCCTTTTCCGGGAACCATTGTGGCGGCGCGCGGCGCGCAAGGATTGTGTGGGACTAGCGGATTTTTGTCTGGTTCTGCTTGCGGTACGCCAGCGGCGTGATGTCCATCGCGCGCCGCATGGCGTGCGTCAGCGCGCTCTGGTCGGCGTAGCCGGCCAGCGTGGCCAGCTGTGCAATCGGTAGCGACGACTCCACCAGCTGGCGACACACAAAGCGCAGCCGCATCGCGTTCAGCCAGGCTTGCGGCGTGGTGTCGAGTTCTTCGCGGAACACGCGGTGCAGGCTGCTCACGCTCATGCATGCCACCCGCGCCATGCTGTCGGTCTGCCACGGCTGGCCGGGCGCCGCTTCGAACTGCGTCAACGCCGCTTGCAGGCGCGAGGCCGGACGCAGTGGCTGGCTGGTTAACGCTTCCAGCAGCAACGGCGTCCAATGCGTCAGCACGGCGGTGCTGGCCGTGCCTTGCGCGTGCATCATGCCCATGAAGTCGATCAGCTTGCCGGCGGCAGCGCCGATCGGCGCATACGGACGCTCGGCCAGCCGCCCCGCCGTGTCGGGCGGCACGGTGGCGAGGTCGAAATCCAGGATCAGCGACTGGTTAGGCTCCCGCGAAAACTGCGTGTGCACCAGCCCCGGCGCAATGAAGCCGGCGCGCAGCGGATGCACCACGTCGCCGACGCCGTTGATGTCCAGCGTCAGCTTGCCCTTGAGCGGCAACACCATTTGGGCGAAGTCGTGCGCGTCCGAGAATGGCGCGGCGTAGCTGCGCACATCGATTTCACTGGCGGTAAGAGTAGGCATGCCAGCAGTCTAATACAGGCGGCATCGTCGCCGGCAAATCCGCGCGATTCTAGGCGCGTGGCCGCGTCGCCATCGGCACCCTGTCTCACTTTTACGGAAATACAACCTTATCCGAAAAAAAACTTTCCGTGGATTGACGTCGTCGGGCGCCCTGCCTAATCTGCCCGGGTAATTTATCGGAGAGCAGCATGTCCCTACCCTACGTTGGCCAGATTGTCATGACCGGTTTCGGCTTTACACCCCGGAATTTCGCGCCGTGCAATGGCCAGTGCCTGTCGATCCGGCAGCACCCGGAATTATTCCAGGCGATCGGCACCCTGTACGGCGGTGACGGCGTGCGCGACTTCGCCGTGCCCAACCTGCAAGGTGCTACGCCGGTCGGTGCCGGCCGGTCGGCTGATCCGGACTGGACGCCGACGCCTTACGCGCTCAACGAACGCGGCGGCGCCGAACTCGCGCCGTTGGGCCAGCACCGGCATGCCGCCGCCCAGGCCTCATCAGCCAGCGCAGCGGTTACAGTCGCGGCGCACGCCTTCAGCCATGCCAACCTGCAGCCATCACTCGTGGTCAACTTCTGCATCGCGCTGCACGGCGCCGACTCGCCGATGATCGGCGAGATTCGTATGCTGGCCTTCGCCGCCGCGCCGCAAGGCTGGCTGCCGTGCGACGGCAGCCTCCATCAGATCGAGCACCATGAAGAATTGTTCATGCTGCTCGGCGCTACCTACGGCGGCGATGGCGCCACCACCTTCGCCGTGCCGGACTTGCGCGGCCGCGTGCCGGTGCATCAGGGGCTGGGCGACGGCCACGGCGCCCAGCGCCACGTGGTGGGCGACGATGGCGGCCGGGAGGCGCCGGCATTGCATCCGCAGGCCTCACCGGCGCAGTGCCATGCCGCTGCGGGCGGCGCCAGCGACACCGATGCCGGCCACAGCTTGCCGGTCGCCGCCGGCGCGCCGCAGGGCAATCGGATGCCCACCCTCACCGCGTCATTTTGCATTGCCGCGCGGGGCGCTTTCCCGTCGCGCGCGGCGTAGGAGCAGATGGTGGGCATTCCATTTATCGGCGAAATCCAGATTTTCGGTTTTGGCGCCGCGCCGCCTGACTGGACCTTGTGCGATGGCAGGCTGATCGACGCCAAGGCCTATCCCGAGCTGTATGCGCTGATCGGCGCCACCTATGGCGGCAACGGCACCACACACTTCCGCCTGCCGAACCTGGCCGGCCGCGCGGTCTGCGGCCACGGCGTCGGCAGCGGCCTGACGCCGCGCCAGCCGGGCGACAGTTTCGGCGTCAACAGCAACAGCCCGGCAACCACGCCGGCGCCTTACCACTGCGCCGCGCCGTCGGGGCACAATGCCCTGCATGCCACGGCCGGCGGCGCCACGCCGCCCGACAAGCGCCAGCCGTACGTGGCGCTGACTTTCTACATTGCGTTGCGCGGCAGGATGCCGGCGTTCTAGCGCTGGCCCAGTTCGCGCAGCAGCGCCTGCATGCGGAACTCCTGCGGCGTCATGCCGTAGCAGCGGCGGAAGGCGCGGATGAAGTCGGACGCGCTGCTGAAGCACAGCCCATAAGCGATCTCGGTCACCACCACCTTGGGCGAGCGGACCAGCTCATTAGCGGCCTCCCGCAATCGACAATGGCGGATGTAGGCGCCCAGCCCGCCTTCGTGCGTGAACATGCGGTACAGCGTCGGCCGCGGAATGGCAAACTGGCGCAGGACACTGTCCGGCGTCAGCGTGTCCTCACCGAGATTGGCCTGGATATAGCGCTGGATCTGGCTGCGCAGCGCCGCGTGGGCGGCGGCGCGCGCACCTTCCGCCAGCCGCGCCTGCTTGCCGAAGGCGGCGATGATCAGCTGCACGCAGGTGCGGATCACCTGCGCCGCCTCGGCGTCGGACAGTTGCGGCAACTGCCGGCACAGCGTCACCACCTGGTCCAGAATCAGCCGCGTCAGCGGCGTGGTGTAGGTCACCACCCGCCCGTGGAGGGCCGGCGCGTCGAGGATTTCCGCCTCCACCGTGGCGCGCGGCACAAAGAACGCCAGCGCCCGCGCGCGGCCGGGCCGCATCATCTGCATCGGCTGGCCCATGTCCAGCGCAAGGATGCCGGGCCTGAACTGTTCCGCCTTGCGCTGTTGCGGGCCGGTAACGGTTTCGATCACGCCATCCACCGCCACATGGAATACATAGTCGCGCACCGCATCGCGCGAGATGCGCGCGTTGGTGCGGCGCTGGCAAACCGGATCGGTGCGGCTGTCGAGGAACACCAGGTCCTTCAACACATAGGTGTCCAGCTCGCCGAAAAAACCGCTCGCCACCTGGCCGCGCGTGACCGGCACTTCCAGGGTACGGCCAACATAGTCGCTCCACGCCAGCGCCTGCAAGTTGCGCGCCTCGGCGCCGACGGTGAAATGCTGGCGCAACATCTGCGGCGCGACATCAGCCGACCTGCCGCCGTCCGGCAACACATAACGCTGTTCACGCGCGGCGATGCGCTGCGCGACGACGTCGGTGTAACCGTTGCTCACGCCCGCCAGCGCTGCACCCAGCGCATCAGGAACAGCAAGCCGGCGCCGAGCACGCCCACCATCAGCGTGATGCCGGCCAGCAGCGCGGCCGGCTGGCGGAAGCCGAACACGTCGGCACCGAACGCCAGCGCCACCGTGGTCATCAACTGCGCCGGATACAGATAGCGCAGCGGACTGAACGCGCGGGCGTCGCCACGCCGCCAGTAGCGCAGCGCCAGCGCGAACGCCGGCCCCCACAGCACGCCGAGAAACACCAGCGTGGCGAAGGCGATCAGCAACAATCTCATGGCTGGTGGGTACGTACTTTGGTCAGCAGCTTAGTGGTCGAGCGGTCATGCTCGAAATCGATGGCCACCGCCTGGCCGCCGTAGGCCAGCACCGCCTGACCCTCGGGAATCGCATCCATCTGGTAATCGCCGCCCTTGGCGTAGATTTCCGGACGCGCCTGCTGTACCACTTGCAGCGCGGTGTCTTCGTCAAACTCCACCACCAGGCTGACCGACTCCAGCGCGGCCAGCACCGCCATGCGGTCGGCGGCGGTGTTGAGCGGCCGGTCGTCGCCCTTGCCCAGACGTTTGACGGAGGCGTCAGTATTGGCCGCCACCACCAGCGAGGCGCCCAGCGCGCGCGCCTGCGCCAGGTAGGTGACGTGGCCGCGGTGCAGGATGTCGAATACGCCGTTGGTCAGCACCACCGGCTTGGGCAGCGCCGCCACGCGGGCCGCCAGTTGTTCGCGGGAGCAGATCTTGTCTTCAAATTGAGGCATGGTTGGTTTCTAGGTTTTGGATTCGTCGTCTGGTGCTGCGTCTTGTTCGATGCTCAGCGCGCCAAAGGCGCCGCCGCCCTCGCCCGGTTCGGCGCGGCCGCCGTGCAGCTTGATCTGCAGGCGCAGGCCATTGGCCGAGTCGGCATTGCGCAGCGCCTCTTCGTAGGCAATATAGCCTTTATTATAAAGTTCATACAGCGCCTGGTCGAAGGTGCACATGCCCAGCTCGCGCGATTTCTGCATGATCTCCTTGATGCTCTGGAAATTCCCTTTGAAAATCATCTCGGCGATGGTCGGCGTGTTGAGCAGGATTTCAATCGCCGCCTTGCGGCCCTTGCCGTCTTCGGTGCGGATCAGCCGCTGTGAAACGATGGCGCGCAGGTTGGACGACAAATCCATCAGCAGCTGGTTGCGCCGCTCTTCCGGGAAGAAATTGATGATACGGTCCATGGTCTGGTTGGCGTTGTTGGCGTGCAGCGTGCCCAGGCACAGGTGGCCGGTCTCGGCGAAGGCGATCGCGTGCTCCATGGTTTCGGTGTCGCGGATCTCGCCGATCAGGATCACGTCCGGCGCCTGGCGCAGCGTGTTCTTCAGCGCGTTGTGCCACGACAGCGTATCAACGCCGACCTCGCGGTGTGTGACCAGGCAGCCCTTGTTCTTGTGCACGTACTCGACCGGGTCTTCCACCGTGATGATGTGGCCGGCCGAATTCGCGTTGCGGTAATCGATCATCGCCGCCAGCGTGGTCGACTTGCCGGAACCGGTGCCACCCACCACCAGTACCAGCCCGCGCTTGGTCATGACGATGTCCTTCAGCACCTCCGGCAGTTCCAGCTTTTCCAGCGTCGGGATCTCGGAAGCGATGGTACGGATCACCATGCCCACATTCTGTTGCTGCACGAAGACGTTGACGCGGAACCGGCACACCTCCGGCAGCGAGATGGCAAAATTGCATTCCAGCTCAGTCTCGAACTCGCGCTGCTGCTTGTCGTTCATGATCGACAACGCCAGCGCGCGCGTCACGCTGCCGGTCAGCTTCTGCTGGCTCAACGGCTTCATCGCCCCTTGCGCCTTGATACTGGGCGGGAAGTCGGCGGCGATAAACAAGTCCGAACCGCCGGTGTGGTGCATCACCTTCAGCAGCTTGTGCAGATAGGCTTGGGCTTCTTCAGGACCAAATGTTGAGGACATATATCGCCTTTCGGATTGTCGCAGCATTATATTCCGCTACAATAGCTCAACTTGGCGTTCCTTTATTGCATCCCAGCATCGCCTGTGTTCAAATAACTTCATGACACTGACCGA
This sequence comes from Duganella dendranthematis, assembly GCF_012849375.1. Taxonomy (NCBI): domain Bacteria; kingdom Pseudomonadati; phylum Pseudomonadota; class Betaproteobacteria; order Burkholderiales; family Oxalobacteraceae; genus Duganella; species Duganella dendranthematis. The sequence continues at coordinate 3,501,914 of NZ_CP051684.1, read as the reverse complement.
ACTGAAATACATTGTCGCCGTCGCAAGGGCGAAGCACTTCGGACATGCGGCCGAGGCCTGTTACGTTGCCCAGCCGACGTTGTCGGTCGCCATCAAGAAACTCGAAGACGAATTGGGCGTGGTCCTGTTTGAACGGGGCGGCGCCGAAATCTCGGTCACGCCGCTGGGCGCGCAGATCGTCGCGCAGGCCGAGCGCGTGCTCGAACAAACCGCCGCCATCAAGGAACTCGCCAAGCAGAACAAGGATCCGCTGGCCGGACCGTTGCGCCTGGGCGTGATCTACACCATCGGCCCCTACCTGCTGCCGCCGCTGGTCAAAGGCATGATCGACAAAGTGCCGCAGATGCCGCTGATCCTGCAGGAAAACTTCACCGTCAAGCTGCTGGAGATGCTGCGCCAGGGCGAGCTGGACGCCGCCATCATGGCGCTGCCGCTGCCGGAACACGGTATGGCCATGCAAGTGTTGTATGACGAGCCATTCGTGGTGGCGATGCCGGCCGCGCACCCGTGGACCAAGCGCAAGCTAATCCCCGCCGACGACCTCAAGACCGAAAACATGCTGCTGCTTGGTAACGGACACTGCTTCCGCGACCAGGTACTGGAAGTATGTCCCGAGATGGCGCGTTTCTCTGCGCCGGGCAATGGCATGCAGCGCACCTTTGAAGGGTCGTCGCTGGAAACCATCCGTCACATGGTGGCCAGCGGCATCGGCCTGACCGTGCTGCCGCGCGCCTCGGTGCCGGACATGGACACCAAGGAAGGCATGTTGCAGTTCCGCCCGTTCGAGGAACCGGCGCCGTCGCGCCGCGTGGTTATCGTGTGGCGCAAAAGCTTCACCCGCAAGGCCGCCATCGACGCCGTCTGCGACGTGGTGGCATCTTGCAACCTGCCGGGCATTACCACCCTCTGCTCCGACGCATGACACCGGGCTCCAGGATTTGCGATAATCACCGCTTTCCTGTTACCCGAAGTGACATATGAACAAGCTGGGCCTCTACCTTCGTCTGATCCGCATGGACAAACCGATCGGCACCGTGCTGCTGCTGTGGCCGACGCTGATTGCGATGTGGCTGGCCAGCGGCGGCGTGCCGGACTGGCACTTGCTGCTGATCTTCATCCTCGGCACCTTCCTGATGCGCTCGGCCGGCTGCGCCATCAACGACTACGCCGACCAGGACATCGACAAGTTTGTCAAACGCACCGCCCAGCGTCCCATCACCAGCGGCCGCGTCAGCGGCAAGGAAGCGGTGGCGATTGCCGTGGGGCTGACGCTGGTGGCCTTCTGCCTGATCCTGCCGCTGAATGCGCTGACCAAGCAGCTGTCGGTGGTGGCGGCGATTCTGGCCGGCACCTATCCCTACTTCAAACGCTTCTTCGCGATTCCGCAGGCTTACCTCGGCATCGCCTTCGGCTTCGGCATCCCGATGGCGTTCGCGGCGATCCAGAACAACGTACCGCCGGTGGCCTGGCTGCTGTTGGTCGGCAACGTGTTCTGGACCCTGGCCTACGACACCGAATACGCCATGGTCGACCGCGACGACGACCTGAAGATCGGCATCAAGACCTCGGCGATCACCTTCGGCCGCTACGACGTCGCCATCATCATGCTCTGCTACGCGCTGCACCTGGCGATTCTGCTGCTGTGCGGCTGGCAGCTGGGCCTGCGCCTGTGGTTTGTTGCCGGGCTGGCGGTGGCGGCCGGCATGGCCTGCTACCACTACACGCTGATCCGCAACCGCGAACGCGATCCCTGCTTCTACGCTTTCCGCCACAACAACTGGCTGGGCGGCGCGGTGTTTGCCGGGGTGGCGCTGGATTACGCGCTGCGCTAGCGTTCGCTTCGCCAATTGAGCGCGCGCAAAGTGGTGACTTGACCGATACTTACACTGGTTCTCTTTTCCCACCAGTGCATACTAACGAGGTCACCATGAGTCAGAACGACATTACCGACATCCAGGCCGCAGGCGCCAATACCCGCGACAAACTGATAGACGGCCTGAAAAGTTCCATCAATGACGCCGAAAAATGGCTGGAAGACAGCGCGGACGACGTCAGCGAAGCCGCCTCCGCCGCCCGCATCCGCTTCGACGACACGCTGCGCACCGCCATCAGCGACCTGCGCAAACTGGAAGACAGCATCCTGGCCCACAGCCGCGACGCCGCCGACAGCGTCAACGTCTACGTGCGCGACAATCCATGGAAAGCCGTCACCGTCGGCGCCACCATCGGCCTGCTCCTTGGCGTGCTGATCAGCCGTAAATAAACTTGCAGGCGTAACTTGCTTCTGCGGCGCTTCCACGCCGGAGAAGACCAGCACGGCGGCCGGCAGCCGGGCGCCGTGGACGTGGATAGCGGAGACCGACTGCGATCACGCAGAACCCAGCTCGTCGCCAAGCTCCTTGCCGCGGGCGGCGGCCGCTTTCATGGCGGTGATGATGGACGCTTTGATGCCGCTGTTTTCCATGCTGGTCAGCGCGGCGTAAGTGGTGCCGCCTTTCGACGTGACCCGTTCACGCAGCAGCGATACAGGTTCGCTCGATTGCAACGCCAGCTGGGCCGCGCCGGTAAAGGTGGCCAGCGCCAATTGCTTGCCCTGCTCCGCGCTCAGGCCCATTTCCTCGGACGCCTGCTGCATCGCCTCGATGAAGTAGAACACGTAGGCGGGGCCGCTGCCCGATACCGCCGTCACCGCATCGATCTTGCTTTCGTCATCCAGCCACACGGTCGGGCCGACTGCGCGCAGGATGTCGTCGGCGGCCTTGGTCTGCTCGGCGCTGACGCCCGGCATGGCCACCATGCCGGTGATGCCCTTGCCGATCAGCGCCGGCGTGTTCGGCATGCAGCGCACGATGGCGGCATGGCCGCCCAGCCAGCGCGACAGGTCGGCGCCACGGATGCCGGCCGCGATCGACACGATCAGCGGCGGCCGCACCGCATCGATGAACGGCAGCAGCTGCGCCGCCACTTCGCGCATGCTTTGCGGTTTGACCGCCAGCACGATCACATCCGCCGCGCCGACCACCGCATCGGTTCCCGAAGCCGTGGTCACGCCATACTGCTTGTGCAGCCGCGCCAGCGCGTCCGCGTTCGGGTCCACAACGTGGATGTTGGCGCCGGCGGTCAGTTTATTCGCCAGGCCGGCGATCAGGGCAGCAGCCATATTGCCGCCGCCGATAAATGCAATTTTCATGATTCAAGCCTTGTTATATTGGCGCGCGCCAAAAATAGCACTGCCCACGCGCACGATGGTGGCGCCCTCGACAATCGCCGCCCGCAGGTCGGCCGACATGCCCATCGACAGTGTGTCCAGCGCCAGCCCGTCGGCGCGCAATTGGTCGTAGAGAGTCCGCAGCTGGGCGAAGGCCGCGCGCTGCTGGTCGAAGTCGTCGGTCGGCTCGGGGATCGCCATCAGGCCGCGCAAGGTCAGATTGGGCAGCGCGGCGACCTTGTCGGCCAGCGCCGCCACCTCTTGCGGGGCGACGCCGCTCTTGCTGGCCTCGCCGCTGATATTCACTTGCAAGCAAATCTGCAGCGGCGCCAGCGAGGCCGGCCGCTGTTCGGACAGCCGCTGCGCGATCTTTTCGCGCTCGACCGTGTGGACCCAGGCGAAGTTTTCGGCAATTGGCCGCGTCTTGTTGCTCTGGATCGGGCCGATGAAATGCCACTCCAGCGCCGGCCCGGCTTCGCCCAACGCCTGCTGCACGGCCTGGATCTTGTCCACGCCCTCCTGCAGATAGTTCTCGCCGAACGCGCGCTGGCCGGCGTCAACCGCCTCCAGCACCGCCTCCGGCCCAAACGTCTTGGACACCGCCAGCAGCCGCACGGCGTCCGGCAAACGGCCCGATTCTTGGGCAGTGGCAACAATTGTCGCGGTGATGGCTTGCAAGTTCTGGCGGATCAGGGACATAATCATCGAGTAAAAATCGTTAAGACACGCCACATGGACGTCTGGGCACAGGGATTATAAATGGACATCTCCGAACTACTCGCATTCTCCGTCAAGAACAAGGCTTCGGACTTGCACCTGTCCGCCGGGCTGCCGCCGATGATACGCGTGCACGGCGACGTGCGCCGCATCAACCTGCCGCCGCTGGAGCACAAGGACGTGCACGGCATGATCTATGACATCATGAACGACTCGCAGCGCAAGGCCTACGAGGAAATGCTGGAGGTCGACTTCTCGTTCGCGATTCCCGGCCTGGCGCGTTTCCGCGTCAACGCCTACAACCAGGAGCGCGGGGCGTCGGCGGTATTGCGCACCATTCCGTCCAAGATCCTCAGCCTGGAAGACTTGAACGCGCCGAAGATCTTCGCCGAGTTCGCGCTGAAACCGCGCGGGCTGGTGCTGGTGACCGGGCCGACCGGCTCGGGCAAGTCGACCACGCTGGCGGCCATGGTCAACCACCTCAACGAAAACGAATACGGCCACATTCTGACCATCGAAGACCCGATCGAGTTCGTGCACGAATCCAAGAAATGCCTGATCAACCAGCGCGAAGTGGGACCGCACACGCTGTCGTTCAACAACGCGCTGCGCTCGGCGTTGCGGGAAGACCCGGACTGCATCCTGGTCGGCGAGCTGCGCGACCTGGAAACCATCCGCCTGGCCTTGTCGGCGGCGGAGACCGGCCACCTGGTGTTCGGCACGCTGCACACCTCGTCGGCGGCCAAGACCATCGACCGTATTGTCGACGTGTTCCCGGCCGATGAAAAGGAAATGGTGCGCGCCATGCTGTCGGAATCGCTGCAGGCCGTGATTTCGCAGACCCTGCTGAAAACCAAGGACGGCACCGGCCGCGTGGCGGCGCACGAAATCATGGTGGCGACGCCGGCCATCCGCAACCTGATCCGCGAAGCCAAAGTGGCGCAAATGTACTCGGCGATCCAGACCGGCAGCAGCGTCGGCATGCAGACGCTGGACCAGAACCTGACCGATCTGGTCCGCCGCAACATCATCAGTGGCGCCGCCGCCCGCAGCGCCGCCAAGTCGCCCGACAACTTCCCCGGTTAAAGAAAGCACAGAATGGAACGCGATCAGGCCTCAAAATTCATGTTCGACTTGCTGCGCCTGATGTTGGCCAAGAAGGGCTCGGACCTGTTCATCACCGCCGGCTTCCCGCCGGCCGTCAAGATCGACGGCAAGATGACACCGGTGTCGGCGCAGCCGCTCACCGCCGCCCACACGCTCGATCTGGCCCGTTCCATCATGAACGACAAGCAGGCCGCCGGCTTCGAGCTGACCAAGGAAGCCAACTTCGCCATCAGCCCCGGCGACATCGGCCGCTTCCGCGTCTCCGCCTTCGTGCAGATGGGCGCGGTCGGGATGGTGCTGCGGACCATTAACTCCGACATCCCCAAGCTGGAGGAACTCGGCCTGCCCGAAGTGCTGAAGGATGTGGTGATGTCCAAGCGCGGCCTGGTGATCATGGTCGGCGCCACCGGTTCCGGCAAGTCGACCACCTTGGCCGCCATGGTCGGCTACCGCAATGAACACAGCTACGGCCACATCATCACCATCGAAGATCCGGTCGAGTTCGTTCATCCGCACAAGAACTGCATCGTCACCCAGCGCGAAGTTGGTGTCGATACCGACGACTGGGCGGTGGCGCTGAAGAACACGCTGCGCCAGGCGCCGGACGTGATCCAGATCGGCGAAATCCGCGACCGCGAGACCATGGACCACGCCATCGCCTTCGCCGAAACCGGCCACCTGTGCCTGGCCACCTTGCACGCCAACAGCGCCAACCAGGCGCTCGACCGCATCATCAACTTCTTCCCCGAGGAACGCCGCCAGCAGCTGTTGATGGATTTGTCGCTGAACCTGAAAGGCATGATTTCGCAACGCCTGATTCCAAAGAAGGAATCGAAGGGCCGCGCGGTGGCCATCGAAATCATGCTGAACTCGCCGCTGATCTCGGACCTGATCTTCAAGGGCGAGGTGCACGAGATCAAGGAGCTGATGAAGAAGTCGCGCGAGCTGGGCATGCAGACCTTCGACCAGTCGCTGTTCGACCTGCACGAAGCCGACCTGATCACCTACGAGGACGCGCTGCGCAACGCCGACTCCGTCAACGACCTGCGCCTGACCATCAAGCTGGAAGGCAAGGCCGCAAAGAACCGCGACCTGTCGGCCGGCACTGAACATTTGGGACTCATTTAATGAACACGATTTTCGATATTTCCGCCGACAGCCTGAACGGCCAGCCGGTCGACCTGGGCCAGTACAAGGGCAAGGTACTGCTGATCGTCAACACCGCCAGCAAGTGCGGCTTCACGCCGCAGTACAAGGGGCTGGAAGCGGTGTACCAGCAATTCAAGGACAAAGGCGTTGAAGTGCTGGGCTTCCCGTGCAACCAGTTCGGCGCGCAGGAACCGGGCGCGGCCGACGAGATCGGCGCCTTCTGCGAAAAGAACTACGGCGTCACCTTCCCGCTGTTCGCCAAGATCGACGTCAACGGCGAGCATGCCCACCCGCTGTTCCAGAAACTCAAGAAAGACGCGCCCGGCATCCTGGGCACCGAAGGCATCAAGTGGAATTTCACAAAATTTCTGATCCGCAAGGACGGCACTGTCTACAACCGCTACGCCCCGGCCACCAAGCCGGAAGAGCTGATCGCCGACATTGAAAAGCTGTTGGCTGAGTGATCTCGACAACAAAATGTCCAGTACAAAGGTTAAATGCCGAAAACGTTTTCCGAAAAACGTGTCAGCGCTTAACTTTTAGGTAATAATGAATTTTGGTCATTTCGTGTTGAATCCGTCGTCTATGTCCTTCATGGGAAAAATCCTGTCACCCTGGCTGCGGATGGGGATGTACTCCAGGCTGTTCCTGCCCATCTTCCTGATCATCGCGATGGTGGTGGGCATACGGTATCACCTGATGCTGGAGTCCGAGACCACCTATGCCAACGCCCGCTATCAGCATGATGCCGATGAGCTGGCCGCGCATTTGAGCAAGGCGCTGCTGCCTGCGCTGGCGGCGCCCGACCGCGCCGGCATGGATGCGACCTTGTCCTCGGCGCTGCTGCTCAACGCCGACCTCGACGCCGCGCGGCTCGACTATGCCGGCGGCCATCTGGAAGCGCTGCGCAGCGCGCATGCGGCGCCCGAATATCCGGGCTGGTTCACGCGGCTCAGCCCTATCGTCCATAACAGCCGCACGCTGGCCGTCGGCGACGCCACGCTGACGCTGGATTTCGAACCGGTCGAGCCGCTCAACGGCGTCTGGCGCAATGTCCATCAGCAGGCCGTGATCTCGGCGCTGAACGTGACCATTATCTACGCCCTGCTGGGCATCATTATCTTCGCCAACAAGCGCATGCTGCGCCGCCTGGCCGACGCCACCAACCGCTTCCAGGCCGGCGACCACGATGTACGCCTGCCGGTGCGCGGCACGCTGGAGGGACGCATGCTGGCCTCCACCTTCAACAACATGGCGCAGCGTGTGCAGGCGCTGGTGCACAAGCTACAGCAAAGCCAGAATGACCTGAGCGCGCAGCTGACCCGCACCCTGCTGGCGCAGCAGCAGCTGCAAGTGGAGAAAGACCGCATCGAAGTCACGCTGGCGTCGATCGGCGACGCCGTCATCACCACCGATTTGCACGGCAAGATCGACACCATCAACGAAGTGGCGCAGCAACTGACCGGCTGGCCGGAGTCGCGCGCGCGCGGCATGGAGCTGCATCAGGTGTTTGTATTGGCGAATAACTTCGGCCAGCATTCGCTGCTGAAGGCGATGAAACAGATTTACGCCGGCGGCGAAGTGGTCAAGGTCGGCAATCAGAGCCTGCGCAACCGCGCCGGCCAGACCAGCACCGTGGAATACACCGCCAACGCCATCCGCACGCCGCAAGGCGAGGTGCAAGGCTCGGTACTGGTGTTCCGCGACGTGACCGAACGCCGCCAGCTGATGCAGCAGATTTCGTGGCAGAGCAATCACGATATTTTGACGGGCCTGCCCAACCGCGCCGCGCTGGCGCTGCGTTTCGAGCAGGAAGTGCAGCGCGCGCGCGAGCATAACTATCTGCTGGCCGTGTGCCTGTTCGACCTCGATCACTTCCAGCACGTGAACCAGACCATGGGCCAGGCGGTGGGCGACGAGGTACTGAAGCAGGCCGCCAGCCGCCTGCATGACTTTGCCGGCCAGCGTCACTACGTGGCGCGCCTGGGCGGCGACGAATTCGTGCTGCTGCTGCCGGAACTGAACGATCGCGCCGCCATCGACTACGCCATGAGCAAACTGATGGCAGCACTGGCGCGCGATTACGTCTGTAGCGGCAAGGCTGTCAGCATGTCTGCCAGTGTCGGCATCGCGGTCTACACCGGCAATGACATCAGCGCCGATAACCTGCTGCGGCATGCCGACCAGGCGCTGTACCAGGCCAAAATCACGGGCCGCAACCGCCATCACTTCTTCGACGCCGACCTCGATGAGCAGGTCCGCACCCACCACAACCGCCGCACCGAAGTGCGGGCGGCGGTACACGATAATGAACTGGTGCTGTTCTATCAGCCCAAGCTGGACATGCGCAAGGGCCGCATCGTCGGCATGGAGGCGCTGCTGCGCTGGCAGCATCCACTGCGCGGCATCATCGCGCCGGGCGACTTCCTGCCGATTGTGGAGCACAGCGATGTGATTGTCGATATCGGCGAATGGGTGCTGCGCGAGGCGCTGCGCCAGCTGGAGTCGTGGCGTTCGTTCGATGCGGACTGGGTGATCAGCGTGAATATCGCGGCGCGCCACTTCCAGCGTCACGATTTCGTCGAGCGGCTGACCGACATCCTGGCCGAGTTCCCGGACGTGCCGCCGCATATGCTGGAGCTGGAGATTCTGGAATCGTCCGCGCTGAGCGACATCGCCCACGTGCGCAGCATCATGCTGGCGTGTCAGGCGCTGGGCATCAGCTTTGCGCTGGATGATTTCGGCACCGGCTATTCGTCAATGTCCTACCTGAAGCGGCTGCCGGCCGATGTGCTGAAGATCGACCAGAGCTTCGTGCGCAATATGCTGGTGGACCGGGACGACCTGCACCTGGTCAGCGCGGTGATCGGGCTGGCGCGCTCGTTCGGGCTGGGCGTGATTGCGGAAGGTGTGGAGACCATCGAGCATGGCGCCATGCTGATGCGCCTCGGCTGCGATCTGGTACAGGGCTACGGCATCGCACGGCCGATGCCGGCGGATGATGTGCTGGCGTGGGTCGGCAGCTTCGACAAGGCTGCGCCGGTGTGGCAGGCAGCGGCCAGCCTGCCGCCGATTGTTAGCCTGCATGGCGAGCCGGCTGGTGGCACCTCGCAACTGGTATTAATTTAAGGCGCGGTCGAGCAGTTCTATCCAGTGCATCACCGGCTTGTCGGTGCCGGATTGCAGATGTGCGCTGCAACCGACGTTGGCGGAGACGATGGTATCCGCGCCGGTGTCATGCAGGTTGGCGAGCTTGCGGTCGCGCAGTTGTAGCGAGAGCTCCGGCTGCAACAGCGAGTAGCTGCCGGCCGAGCCGCAGCACAAATGGCTGTCCGCACACAGCATCACATCAACGCCCACCGCGCGCAATACACCTTCGACCTTGCCACGAATCTGCTGGCCGTGCTGCAGCGTGCAAGGCGGATGATAGGCTACGCGCCCCGCAGCACTCTTCGCCCGCCGCGCCAGTTCCGGTTCGAACTGCGGCATGATCTCGCTCAGGTCGCGCGTCAACGCCGAGATGCGCTGCGCCTTGTCCGCATACGCCGGATCATGCGCCAGCAGATGGCCATACTCCTTCACCGTCACGCCGCAGCCCGATGCGGTCATCACAATCGCTTCGACCGCACCGGATTGCGCATACGGCCACCACGCATCGATATTACGGCGCATATCATCCAGCGCCGCCTCCTGCTGATTCATATGATGGCGCAGCGCGCCACAGCATCCAGCCCTCGGCGCCACGATCAACTGCACGCCCAGCGCGTCGAGCACGCGCGCGGTGGCGGCATTGATATTCGGCGCCATGGCCGGCTGCGCACAGCCCTCCAGCACCAGCATCTTGCGCGCATGCTCACGCGCCGGCCACACGCCGGCAGGCTGCTGGCGCGGCACTTTATCCTGCATCGCCGGCGACAGCAACGGCCGTAAAACCTGCCCCGCCCGCAATGCCGTCTTGAAGACCGCCTTGCGCGCCAAGCCCTCCACCAGCACCTTGCGCTTGACCCGCTCCGCCAATGGACGCTGCACCCGCTCCTCCACCACCTTGCGTCCGATATCCAGCAGCCGTCCATACTTCACACCAGACGGACAGGTGGTCTCGCAATTGCGACAAGTGAGACAGCGGTCCAGATGCAGCTGCGTCTTGGCAGTCACAGGCTCACCTTCCAGCACCTGTTTGATCAGGTAGATGCGACCGCGCGGCCCATCCAGTTCATCTCCCAGCAACTGATACGTCGGACACGTCGCCGTGCAAAATCCGCAATGCACGCAAGCGCGGAGAATCGCATCGGCCTCTTCGCCCTCGCGCGTACGCTTGATGAAATCAGCGAGATTGGTTTGCATACATACGCCCTGGATTGAAGATCCCAGCAGGATCGAACGACTGCTTCAAACGTTCATGAATCTTTGCGATTGCCGGCGCCAGCGGATGGAAAACGCCAACCCCCTTGTCGCCGCCTCGGAACAAGGTGGCATGGCCACCCGAAGCAGCAACCGTGCGGCGTATGCTGTCCGCATCCGCATCATCCGCCTTGAGCCAGCGCTGCGAACCACCCCACTCGATCAGCTGCTCACCGCGCAGGATAATCGCACTGGCATGCGACGGCACCGACATGCGCCACAAGCTACCGCCGTTAAAATAAGCGTGCGTCTGATCGCGCAACGATGCCCAGAAGTTCGACGCATCCGCGTCTGCAATTGGCTGTCCGCCCAGCCGACGCTGCGCCGCCTCTACCGCCGCATCTGCGCCGGACAGGCGCAAGGTCAACACACCCCGATGCCAGCAACTAGCCGATATCGGCAACGGCTGCCCGGCCCATTCGTTCAGACGCGCGAGCGCATCGATCTCCGCCATCTCAAACCGCAGACTGGCTTCGCGCAGCGGCACCGGCAATACCTTCAGCGAAACCTCCAGGATCAGGCCCAAGGTGCCCAGCGACCCGGCCAGCAGACGCGAAACGTCGTAGCCCGCCACGTTCTTCATCACCTGTCCACCGAAGCGCAGCACCTCGCCACGGCCATCCATCAACACCGCTCCAAGCACAAAATCGCGCACCGCACCAGCACTGGCGCGGCGCGGGCCGGACAGCGCACTGGCCACCACACCGCCAATGGTGGATTCCGGACCAAAGCGCGGCGGCTCAAACGCCAGCATCTGATGGTGCTGCGCCAGCAGCGTCTCAATCTCCGCAAGCGGCGTGCCGCAGCGCGCCGTGATCACCAGTTCCGTCGGCTCATACGAGATGATGCCGCTATTGGCGCGCGTATCCAGTACCTCGCCGTCGAGCGCCTGCCCATACCAATCCTTGGTGCCGCCGCCGCGCAAACGCAATGGCGTACTGGCAGCGCTGGCGGCACGAATACGGTCGAAAAAAACGGTGTAGTCAGTCATCGTCAAAAGCGTGGAAGGTGGGCAAACGGCAGCGCGCCGCCGCTGACGCGCATACGGCCGAATTCAGCGCAGCGGTGCAACGTCGGAATCGCCTTGTCCGGATTGAGCAGGCCGGCCGGATCGAAGCTGCGCTTCACCGAGAAAAATGCCTCCAGCTCCGAAGGCGTGAACTGCACGCACATCGAATCGATCTTCTCGATGCCGACACCATGCTCGCCGGTGATGGTGCCGCCCACTGCCACGCACAACGCGAGAATCTCCGCGCCAAAGGCTTCGGCGCGCTGGAACTCGTCCGGGATGTTCGCATTAAACAGAATCAGCGGATGCAGATTGCCATCGCCCGCGTGGAACACGTTCGCGCAGCGCAGGCCATACTTGATTTCCATCGCCGCAATGCCGGCCAACACCTCGCCCAGACGCTTGCGCGGGATGGTGCCATCCATGCAGTAATAGTCAGGCGAGATGCGGCCTGCGGCGGGAAAAGCGTTCTTGCGGCCGGACCAGAATTTGAGCCGCTCCGCCTCCGACTGCGACACCGCAATCGCAATCGCGCCGGCGTCATTCAGCACCGCCGACATGCGCGTGATGTCCTCTTCCACTTCCTCGATGGTGCCATCGGCCTCGCACAGCAGGATGGCGGCGGCATCGGTGTCATACCCGGCCTTGACGAACGGCTCGACCATGCGCGACGACGTCTGGTCCATCATCTCCAGGCCGGCGGGAATGATGCCGGCGGCGATCAGCGCCGCCACCGCGTGGCACCCCTTGACCACCTCATCGAATGACGCCATGATCACGCGCGCGGTAGCCGGCTTGGGCACCAGCTTCACCGTCACCTCGGTAACAATCCCCAGCATGCCCTCGGAACCGATGAACACCGACAGCAGATCCAGCCCCGGCGCATCGAGCGCGCCGCTGCCGAGTTCCACCACATCGCCCTCGATGGTCACCACGCGCACGCGCAGCACGTTGTGCACCGTCAGACCGTACTTCAAACAGTGCACACCGCCCGAATTCTCTGCCACATTGCCGCCGATAGTGCAGGCGATCTGCGACGACGGATCAGGCGCGTAATACAACCCATACTGCGCCGCCGCTTCCGAAATCGCCAGATTGCGCACGCCCGGCTGTACCACTGCGGTACGCGACGTCGCATCCATGCGCACGATCCGGTTCATTCGAGCGGTCGACAACACCACACCCTCGGCAATCGGCATGGCGCCGCCGGACAAACCGGTGCCGGCGCCACGCGGCACAATCGGCACGTTCAAGTCATGGCACACCTTGAGCACTGCAACAATCTGCGCTTCGCTATCCGGCAATACGACGATCATCGGCAGCTGCCGATAAGCGGCCAGGCCGTCGCACTCATAGGGACGCGTATCCTCCGGCGCCGACAGCACGGCACGCGCCGGCAGCACATGCTGCAACGCCGCAGCCACCTCCGCCCGCCGCCCGCCAGGATCAGTAACAGTGTTCATTGGTGCTCACGCCTGAAAACACAGATACACGATTGTAAGCACAAATCAGAGGCCCGTTGTTGTATTCTTCGGTGCATAACCAATCAGAGGCTGAACATTATGGGTAACCGACTTTCTAAAATCGCCACGCGTACCGGTGACGGCGGCACGACTGGCCTTGGCGACGGCAGCCGCACCGACAAGGACAGCATCCGCATTATCGCCATCGGCGAGGTGGATGAGCTGAATTCGCATCTGGGGCTGCTGCTGTGCGAGGACATGCCAGCCGATCTGCGCGAGGAGCTGATCACCATCCAGCACGATCTGTTCGACCTGGGCGGGGAGCTGTGCATTCCGGGCTATCAGATGATCAAGGAAGCGCATGTCGAGCGGCTGGATGTGCTGCTGGCGAAGTACAACGCCACGCTGCCGCCGCTGACGGAATTCATCCTGCCGGCCGGATCGCGCGCATCGTCGCAGGCGCATGTGTGCCGGACCGTGTGCCGCCGTGCGGAACGCAGCATCGTCACGCTGGGCAAGGCCGAGACCATCCACGAACATCCGCGCCAGTATGTGAACCGCTTGTCGGACCTGCTGTTCGTGCTGTCGCGCGTGTTGAACCGCTACGCCGGCGGCAGCGACGTGCTGTGGCAGCACGAACGCAAGCGCGATTAATCCCCAAACAGCCGCGCCATGCCGCGTGCCATACTGAGACGCGAAGCGTTGGCAGGATAGGCGCCGGAGATCAGCGCGGACTGCTCCCCTTCCGCCAGCTTGCGATAGAAGCTGACGATGTCTTCCGCCGACCAGCCGGCGCGGTGCGCCAGCACCATGCCGAGGTGGTCGGCCTCGGATTCCTGCAAGCTCGATAGCTTCGACAAGCGGATTTGCAGCGACAGGTCGCTATCCAGCCGCGCCATCACCACGTCCAGTGGCACGGCCGGCAGACGATTCACCAGCATCGCCTCCGAAAAGGTTTCGCGATGATGTTCGGCCACCGCGTGCGCCACTTCATGCGCCAGCAGCGTCGCCAGCTCGCCGTCGGTCAGCGCCAGCTGGTGCACGAAGCCGCTGCCGACCAGGATCTTCCCGCCCGCCATGCAGATCGCATCCACTTCGGTATCGCTGGTGGTGTGGACTTCCCACTGCCATTGCGCCGCTTCCGGTTTCAATTCGATAGCCACACGTATCAGTTCGGCGCTGATGTAGCGCAGGCGCGCCAGCAGCGCGCGATCTTCATCCAGCTTGCCGGCCGCCGCCAGATCGACTGTGCGGTCGATATAGCGTTCCTCCATGCCGGCATCCACTTCCGCCGCGCTGTACAGTAGCTCCTGCGCGCGGCCGGATTCCGGCACTTGCGCCTGCGCGGTGCAGGCTAGCAGCAGTAACAAGGTTGCGCAAGCGGTTTTCATGTCATCCTCTGATATAAACTGTTTATATCAATATAGGACAGCTTACCCGCTACGCAAGGAAATTTCAGGAAGCGTTGTATCCCGGCAGCAGAGCGATTTGTTCTGCGAGATAGTCCAGCAGCAATCGTGCCCGCAATGGCTGGTAGCGGCGCGACGGCGACAGCAGGTGCAGCGGCTGCTCTTGCCCATGCCATCGAGGCAGCACGCGCACCAATGCGTCACTGTCCAGCAAGTCCTGCACCAGCCATAGCGGGCACAGACCAATGCCGCCGCCGGCTGCCAGCGCTTCACGGATAGCCAGTGCATGATTGACGCGATAACGCCCCCGCGTCGGCACGGTTTCGGTATGTTCGCCGTTGTACAATGTGAGCAGATCGCCATCAGCCAGCCAGGCGAAACGGATATAGTCGTGGCGCGCCAGATCCTGCGGCTGCTTTGGTTTGCCGTGCGCACGCAGATAGTCCGGCGACGCCACCAGCTGGCGCGGCGAGCTTCCGGCCAGCCGCGCAATCGCGTCAGGCGGCAGTTCGCGCCCCTGGCGGACGGCGATGTCGACGCCTTCCTTGACCAGATCGACCATGCGGTCATCGAGTATCAGTTCGATGTCAACTTGCGGATGCCGCGCCAGGAAAGGCGCCAGCATGGCGTTGAGGCAGAATTGCCCAAACGCTGCCGGCGCATTCACGCGGATCAGACCCGCCGGCGTTTCGGTCTGGCCGCGCGCTTCCGCTACCGCTTCCTGATATTCGGCCAGCACGCCGAGCGCGCGCTGGTAGAAGCGCATGCCTTGCGGCGTGGCTTGCAAGCTGGTGGTGCTGCGTTCCAGCAGCCGCACGCCCAGTTCCCGCTCCAGCGCAGCGACTATTTTGCTGACGGTTGGCTGTGTTGTGCCTTCCTCGCGGGCGACGGCGGACAGGCTGCCCAATTCAACGGCGCGCACAAAGCAGCGTAGCGAACGGATGGTATCCATCTGATCCTCATTCGATATTTGAATGAAGTATAGTCACAATTGCCATCTTCTGGGCTTGAATGGAATGTCCTATCGTGGGCTTTTCGACAGGAGAGCATCATGAAGCGATACCTTGCAGCTGCCACGCTGGCAGCCATCATCACTACGCCGCAGGCGGCGGAAAACTGGCTGGCGACCTGGCAGGCCAGTCCTCATGCGGTCTGGGAGGCCAGCGAGTTTGCGCTGCCGTCCGGGGTGCCGGCGGTGCTGGAGCGGCAGACGGTGCGCGAGACGGCGCGCATCAGCATCGGCGGTTCGCGGCTGCGCGTGGTGCTGTCGAACCGCTATGGCACGCAGCCGCTCGTGGTGGGCGAGGTGCGTGTTGGACGCGCCGGAGAGACCATGCGGCCGCTGACTTTCGGCGGTCAGGTCAGCCTGGTGATTCCGCCCGGCGCCCCTGCCCTTAGCGATGCGCTGGAGATGCCGGTGGCGGCGTTGGAAAAACTTGCCGTCAGCGTGTATCTGCCGGAGCATACGCCGTTGGCGACCTTTCACTGGGGAGCGCAGCAGACAGGCGTGATTGTGGATGGCAATCGCACTGCCGACGCCACGCTGGCGGGTGCCCAGCCATTGCACGGCCGCGCGCTGCTCAGCGGTATCTGGGTGGCGGCGCCTGCCGAAGCTGAGACGGCGACGGCAGCGGCGTCGGAGGCGATGGCGACGGGGGCGATGGCAACGGCGGCGGCGAGACCGGCTGCGGGCGTGGTCGCCGCATTTGGCGACTCAATCACTGATGGTAATGGCTCCACGCCGGACCAGGACCATCGATGGCCAGACTACCTCGCCGCGCGCCTCAGCCCCGGCGGTGTGGCGGTAGTCAACGCCGGCATTTCAGGCGCGCGCCTGCTGGGCGACCGCATGGGCGTCAACGCGGCGGCGCGCTTCGAGCTAGACGTGCTGTCGCAGCCCGGCGTCCGCACCGCGATTGTGCTGATGGGGACTAACGACATCGGCTGGCCGCAATCCATCTTCGCCCCGCATGAAGCGCCGATGACGTTAAACCGCATGATCGCCGCCTACCGCCAACTGATCGCCCAGGCCCGCGCGCGCCAGGTGCGCATTATCGGCGCCACGCTGCCGCCGTTTGAAGGCACAGCCATCGACGGCTACTACACGCCAGCCAAGGACGCGCTGCGCCGGCAGGTCAATCAATGGATCAGGGAGAGCGCGGAATTCGACGCGGTGGCCGATATGGATGCGCTGCTGCGTGACCCGCAGCAGCCGTCACGCATGCAACCGCGCTACGACAGCGGCGACCACCTGCACCCCGGCGATGCGGGATACGAGGCGATGGCCGCCGAAGTAGCGCGTGTGCTTAGCCGTTATTAACGACCAGGCGCGGCTCGTCGCTCAGGTAACGCTGCTTGATCGAAGCGGTGATGCCGGCGGCGTCCAGGCCCACGCTGGACAGCAGCTTGGCCGGGTCGCCGTGGTCGATGAACTTGTCCGGCAGGCCAAGCATCAGCACCGGCTTGACAATGCCTTCCGCCGCCAGCGCTTCCGCCACGGCAGCACCGGCGCCGCCCATGATGCAGCCCTCTTCCACCGTCACGAAGTAATCGTGATCGGCGGCCAGCTGCTTGACCAGTTCCACGTCCAGCGGCTTGACGAAGCGCATATTGGCCACGGTGGCGTTCAGCGTGTCGCCGGCGGCCATGGACGGTGCCACCATCGAGCCAAACGCCAGGATCGCGATTTTCTGGCCAGTGCGCTTGATTTCGCCCTTGCCGATTTCAATCGTGGTCAGTTCAGGCTTGATCGCCGCGCCGATGCCGGCGCCGCGCGGATAGCGGATCGCTGCCGGACCGTTGTACTGGTAGCCGGTGGTCAGCATCTGGCGGCATTCGTTTTCGTCCGACGCCGCCATCACTACCATGTTCGGGATGCAGCGCAGGTAAGCCAGATCGTAGTTACCGGCGTGGGTGGCGCCGTCCGCACCGACCAGGCCTGCACGGTCCAGCGCAAAGGTCACGTCCAGGTTTTGCAGCGCCACGTCGTGGATCAACTGATCGTAGGCGCGTTGCAGGAAGGTCGAGTAGATCGCCACCACCGGCTTGAGGCCTTCGCAAGCCAGGCCGCCGGCAAAGGTCACCGAATGCTGCTCGGCGATGCCGACGTCGAAGTAACGGTCCGGATACTCATGGTTGAAGCGCACCATGCCCGAGCCTTCGCGCATGGCCGGCGTGATGCCGACGAGTTTCTTGTCGACGGCGGCCATGTCGCACAGCCAGTCGCCAAATACTTCAGTGTAGGTTTTCTTGGCCGGCGCGGCGGCCGGCTTGATGCCTTCAGCCGGATTGAACTTGCCGGTGCCGTGATACAGGATAGGCTCGGCCTCGGCCAGCTTGTAGCCCTGGCCCTTCTTGGTCACCACGTGCAGGAACTGTGGGCCTTTCAGGTGCTTGATGTTTTGCAGCGTCGGGATCAGCGAGTCCAGGTCATGGCCGTCGATCGGGCCGATGTAGTTAAAGCCGAATTCCTCGAACATCGTGGCCGGAACCACCATGCCCTTCGCATGTTCTTCCAGCTTCTTGGCCAGTTCCAGCACGGGGCCAGGCAGCACCGACTTGCCGACGTTCTTGGCGGCGGCGTAGAACTGACCGGACATCAAACGCGCCAGATAGCGATTCAGCGCGCCGACCGGCGGCGAGATCGACATATCGTTATCGTTCAGGATCACCAGCAGATTGACGTCGTCCTGCACACCGGCGTTGTTCAGCGCCTCGAACGCCATACCGGCCGTCATCGAACCGTCGCCGATCACCGCGATCGCGTGGCGATGTTCGCCCTTGATCTTGGCCGCCTGCGCCATCCCCAGCGCCGCCGAGATGGAGGTCGACGAGTGCGCGGTGCCGAAGGTGTCGTATTCCGATTCGTCGCGTTTCGGGAAGCCCGAGATGCCGTCCAACTGGCGCAGCGTGTGCATGCGGTCGCGGCGGCCGGTCAGGATCTTGTGCGAGTAGGTCTGGTGGCCCACGTCCCAGACGATGCGGTCATGCGGCGTGTTGAACACGTAGTGCAGCGCTACCGTCAGTTCCACCGTACCGAGATTGGACGACAGATGGCCGCCGGTCTTGGATACGGAATCGAGCAGGTAGGCGCGCAGTTCATGCGCCAGCGGCGTCAGTTGGCTGTACGGCAGTTTGCGTACATCGGCCGGGGAATCTATTTTTTCGAGCAAGTTCATTTATGCCTTCCGCTGCACGATCAGGTCCGCGAGTTCGCGTAATCGCAAAGCTTTTTCTCCAAACGGCGCGAGCGCTGCGTGCGCGTCGAGCCGCAATTTTTCCGCCAGTGCGCGCGACGGTTCCAGACCTAAAATGGAAACGTAGGTCGGCTTGTTATCGGCGGCATCCTTGCCGGCGGTCTTGCCCAGCGTGGCCGAATCGGCCGTCGCGTCGAGTACATCGTCCACCACCTGGAACGCCAGGCCGATGGCGCGCGCATACACATTCAGCGCACTCAATTCTTCGTCCGACAAATCCTTGCCGGCCAAGGCGCCCAGCACCACCGACGCGCGCAGCAAGGCGCCGGTCTTCAGCTGGTGCATGCGTTCCAGCTGCTCCAGCGTCAGGCTGACGCCGACGCTGTCCAGATCAATCGCCTGGCCGCCGCACATGCCGGCCGAACCGGAGGCCTCGCCGAGCAGGCGCACCATCGCCAGCACGCGCGCCGGCGGAATCTGGTCCGCTGCCGACAGCACCATGAAGGCTTGCGACTGCAAGGCGTCGCCGACCAGCAGCGCGGTGGCTTCGTCGTAGGCGATGTGCACGGTCGGTTTGCCGCGACGCAGTTCATCGTCGTCCATGCAAGGCATGTCGTCGTGCACCAGCGAGTAGGCATGGATCATTTCGACGGCGGCAGCGGCGCGGCTCAGGGTCGCCGAATCGGCGCCGAACAGCGCACCGGCCGCGTACACCAGCAGCGGACGCACCCGCTTGCCGCCACCCAGCAGCGCATAGCGCATCGCCGCGTGCAATTTGGTTGGGATCACATCGGAAGAAGGCAGGAACCCGGATAAATCGTTTTCCGATCCGGCCTGCACGGTTTTCATCCAGTCGTCAAAGGCGCTCATTGTTCGCCCTCGCCGGTGACGACGAAGGGTTTCAGCATCTCGCCTTCCAGCACTTTGACCTGGGATTCCACTTTTTCCAGCTGGGCGGCGCAGAACTGCACCAGCGCCGAGCCGCGCGCGTAGGCGGCCACCGAAGCTTCCAGCGGCAGTTGGCCTGCCTCCATTTGCGCGACCAGCTGCGCCAGTTCCGCCATCGCTTCTTCAAACGAAGCGGGAGCGAGGGCGGCGGCGGTCGCGTCGGCAGTTAATTTCTTAGACATAGTCACTCAGTTATCTTTGGCATGCTTGGCACACGTGAGGCCCGCGCAGTGTAACCCGGTATTTTAGAACAAACCATCTTATCAGGTGGAACATTAGCGGGCCATGCAGCGGCGACTCTGGATTTTATCGCAATCGTCCCCATTTGCCTTGCAAGCATGCAGTTATTGCAATTTTTTGCACAATAAACGAGCACAGCACACTGTTAGTCGAGCGCAAAACACGGTATAATCGCCGGTTCCGTCCTAAATACCACCTCAACGCATTCGTATGCGGGTCTTTACGGATTCTGTCTCTTCTTGGTTTGAACATTAATTAAGGGGGGTTTGGATGTCCGATCTGGGTACCCACGCCAAGCTAGCGCGGCCAACTGCGCAACTTCCGGTAAGCGTCTATTTTGACGAATCGCTACTGCAGCGAGAAATGCAGCAACTGTTTAAAGCCGGTCCGCGTTATGTCGGACATGAGCTGATGGTGCCGAACGCCGGCGACTACGCCACCCTCGCCGCCGAGAATGAAGGCCGTATGCTGGTGCGTAACGCCGACGGCATCGAACTGGTGTCCAATGTCTGCCGTCACCGGCAGGCGCTGATGCTCAACGGCCGTGGCAATACGAACAACATCGTCTGCCCGTTGCACCGCTGGACCTACGACCTCAAGGGAGAGCTGATCGGCGCGCCGCACTTCCCCGAGACGCCGTGCCTGAACCTGCCCAAGACCCCGTTGCAAAACTGGAATGGCCTGCTGTTCGAGCAAAACGGCTACAACGTCATGGACGCGCTGAATGGCCTGTCGGTCACCAAGGACCTCGATTTCAGCGGCTATATGCTGGACCATGTGGAAGTGCACCACTGCGACTACAACTGGAAGACTTTCATCGAAGTCTACCTGGAGGATTACCACGTCGAGCCCTTCCATCCCGGCCTGGGCAGCTTCGTCACCTGTGACGACCTGCGCTGGGATTTCGGCCGCGAGTACAGTGTGCAGACGGTGGGCGTGCACAAGGGCCTGCAAAAGTCCGGCTCGGAAGTCTACAAGCACTGGCAGGAACAGGTGCTGAAGTTCCGTGGCGGTGAGCCGCCACCGTATGGCGCCATCTGGCTGACCCTGTATCCGAACATCATGGTCGAATGGTATCCGCACGTGCTGATCGTCTCGACCCTGTGGCCGGAAGGCCCGAACCGCACCAAGAACGTGGTGGAATTCTACTATCCGGAAGAAATCGTGCTGTTCGAGCGCGAATTCATCGAAGCCGAGCGCGCCGCCTACATGGAAACCTGCATCGAGGACGACGAAATCGGCCAACGCATGGACGCCGGCCGCAAGATCCTGATGGAGCGCGGCGAGACGGACGGCGGGCCGTACCAGTCACCGATGGAAGACGGCATGCAACACTTCCACGAGTGGTACCAACGCAAAATGGACTTATAAGGTTTTACGATGCAGTCACTTTGGATGTTGTTTGCGAGTTTTATGTTTGCGGTCATGGGGGTTTGCGTCAAGCTGGCTTCCGCAGAGTTCTCAACATCCGAATTGGTCATGTACCGGGGCGTGGTCGGCGTGATCACCCTCGGCACCATCATCACCTTGCGCGGCGAAACCTTCCGCACCGCCATGCCGGGCGCCCACGTGTGGCGCGGCCTGATCGGCGTCACTTCGCTGTGGCTGTGGTATTACTCGATCGGCCAGCTGCCGCTGGCCACCGCCATGACGCTCAACTACATGTCGCCGATCTGGATCGCCGTCTGGCTGTTCGCCATGGGCTGGTGGCACGCCAAGGGCGACATCAAATGGCCGCTGATGGTGGCCGTGGGGCTGAGCTTTGTCGGCGTCACCCTGCTGCTGCGTCCCGCCTTCAACGCCAACCAGCTGACGCCGGCGCTGATCGCGCTCGGGTCCAGCGTGATTACCGCCACCGCCTACATGCAGGTCCGCAAAATGGGCCTGGCCGGCGAGCCGGAAAACCGCGTGGTGTTCTATTTCACCGTCATGAACCTGGCGGCCGGCATCGTCGGCGTGTTCCTGACCGGTGGCAGCGACGGCCCGGTATGGCATCCGATTTCAAGTGTACGCAGCGGCCTGCTGCTGCTGGCCATCGGCGTGTGCGCCACCAGCGCGCAGATCGCCATGACGCGTGCCTACCGCCTCGGCAACACGCTGGTGGTAGCGAATCTGCAGTACACCGGCATCGTGTTTTCCAGCGTCTGGGGCGTGTTTATCTTCGGCGACGTGTTCGACTGGCATAGCTGGGCGGGCATCGGCATCATTCTCGCGTCAGGCATGGCCGCAACGTTCTACAATACCCGCAGCACCGACAAAGGCAAGGCTATTGCCGATACCGACCCCATCGCCAGCGAAGTATAAGGAAACCGTTCATGCACACCACCCTGATCGACGCCGCCACCCTGTCCCAACATCTGGACGACCCGAAATGGGTCATCCTCGATTGTCGCCACGACCTGATGCATCCGAACGCGGGCTTCGACAGCTTCGCCATCGGCCACATCGCCGGCGCACAGTTTGCCAACGTGGACACGGATTTGTCGGGCGCAAAGATTGGGGCGGACGGCAAATTCCAGGGCCGTCACCCGCTGCCGGGCCGCGCCGCCCTGATCGAAACGCTGCGCGGCTGGGGCATCGACGACGACACGCAAGTGGTCGCCTACGACGCGCACGGCGGCATGTTCGCGGCGCGCCTGTGGTGGCTGCTTCGCTGGGTCGGTCATCCGGCGGTGGCAGTGCTGGATGGTGGACTGGTGGCGTGGCAAGCGGCCGGCCAGCCGATGGTGACGCACGCCGAACGCCGCACGCCGGGCACAATCAGCGAGCGCGATTCGTTGGTTTCGACGGTGAGCGTGGATGACGTGGTGACCAACCTCTCGACGCAGACACGCACCGTGGTCGACGCCCGCGCCGCCGACCGCTATCGCGGCGAGAACGAAACTATCGACCCGGTCGGCGGCCACATCCCCGGCGCCAAGAACCGCTTCTTCAAAGACAACCTGACCGCCGATGGCCGCTTCAAGGACGCCGCGCAGTTGAAGGCCGAGTTTGCGCCGCTGTTCGCCAGCGCGCCAGAGGCCATCATGCAATGCGGCTCCGGCGTCACCGCCTGTCACAACCTGCTGGCCCTGGAAGTCGCCGGTATGCCGGGTGCGGCGCTGTATCCGGGGTCGTGGAGCGAGTGGGTGGGTGATGCCAGCCGACCGGTTGCGACCGGCAATTAAGATTGACGCCGTTGCCGCATCCAGCGCAAAACCAAGATTTCGCTCTGCGTTAATATGGGCCAGGGTTTGCTCTAAAGAGTGCTGGGCCTTGGCTGACCAGCGCACTGCCAGCTTACACAGCATACGCCCGGCTATTGCGGGCGCAAAGCGTGGACGACTAAGGGGGCGCAAGGTGCGCTATCGGCTGGCGATCTTAGCAATGAGCCAGCGGGCGGCGGCCGTTGTGGTGTAGAGGGCGATGCCGCCGACAAACAGGATCGCGCCGATGGTTTGGCTGCCACCCATGAAGGCCATGACGCCAATCAGGGCGAAGAAATCGCCAAAAACCATCCCGGCACTACGTTTGGTGCTTGTGATGTGTGACATAGCGTGGTCTCCAACACTCCATGTTGATTAGCATACCACCGCCCGCGGCTAAGCTTTGCGCTTTTGGCGCGCCCATCGTGTAATACGAATTTCAGATTTAGTCACACGATAGTCGATGACATGACCAGTTTTGGGAATGGGAAAGCGCCTCACGCCGCGCCTGGCTAAGCTGCGTCAAGGCAGCCATGCGATCCAGGCGAGCCAGATCCTCGGGGCTGAGTGCCGCGAGTGATTCAGCTTGCTTGTTTTGTCTGGCGTTCATCTGGCCATCATACTCCGAGTGACTATGATGGCGAGATATACACAATTGAGACGCCGCAAAACCCAATACAACAGGCCAAGGCGTCTCAACTTGCATCATTACCACATGATCACGCGCTGCTCAGGCGGCAGGTACATCGGGTCGCCCGGCTTGATGCCGAACGCTTCGTAGAAGCCTGGCTGGTTCATCACGGTGCCTTTGGCGCGGAATTCGCCTGGCGAGTGCGGGTCGCTCTTGATCTGGGCGATGGCCGCTTCCGGACGCAGCTTGGCGCGCCATTTCTGCGCGAAGCCGATGTACAGGCGCTGCTCACCCGTCAGGCCGTCGATCACCGGCGATGGCTTGCCGCCCAGCGAACGCTGGTAGGCTTTCAGCGTCAGCGACAAACCGGAGTTGTCGCCGATGTTTTCACCCAGCGTCAATTCACCGTTGATGAAGTAACCCGGCACCGGGCTGTACGAACCGTACTGCTTGACCAGGCCGGCAGCGCGCGCCTTGAAGGCGGCGCGGTCGTCGGCGGTCCACCAGTTGCGCAGGCGGCCTTTGGCGTCGTACTGGCTGCCCGAGTCGTCGAACGCGTGGCTGATTTCGTGGCCGAAGGTGATGCCCAGCAGGCCGTAGTTGACCGCGTCTTCCGCTTTGACGTTGAAGAACGGCGGCTGCAAGATCGCGGCCGGAATCGTGATCGCGTTCAGCGACGGGTTGTAGCTGGCGTTGACGGTTTGCGGCGTCATCGACCACTCTTCGCGGTCGACCGGCTTGCCCAGTTTGTCCAGGTTGCGTTGGCGAGCCCAGGCGCGCGAGGCGCGGACGTTGGCGATCAGATCGTTCGGCTGGGTTTTCAGCGCGCTGTAATCGCGCCATTTATCCGGGTAGGCGATGTTCGGACGCAGCGCGGCCAGCTTGGCTTGCGCTTCTTTCTTGGTCTCCGGGCCCATCCAGTCCAGCTTGTCGATGCCTTCCTTGAACGAGGCGACGAAGTTGTTGAACATGGCCATCACACGCGGCTTGGTTTCCGGCGCCAGGTAGGTTTTCACGTACAGCTTGCCGACCGCGTCGCTGAGCGCGCTGTCGGTGAAGCGCAGCGCCAGTTGCCATTGCGGTTCGCTTTGCGGCACACCGCGCAGCACGGTGCCTTCAAAGGCGAAGCGTTCCTTGACGGTGTCGCTGTCCAGGTAGGACGCGTAGCTTTCGATGATGCGCCAGTTGAAGTAGCTCTTCCATGCATCCAGCGGTACATCGGCCACGACTTCGGAGAAGCCGGTCAGGAAGCTTGGCTGACGCACCACGGCCGACGAGGCTTTCGGCGACATGCCGCTGGCGGCAAAGTAGGCCTTCCAGTCGAACGCCGGCGCCAGTTCGCTGAATTTGTCAAAGTCGACGCGGTTGTACGATTTGACCGGATCGCGCATCTGCACGCGGGTCCATTGCACCTTCGCCAGACGGGTCTCGATGTCGAGCACCTGCGCGGCGTGGGCGGCGGCATCCTTGTCGCCGCTCTTCGCCAGCAGCGTGGCGATGTGTTGCTGGTACTTGTCGCGCGCGCCTTTCAGTTTGGCGTCGTCATCCTTCAGGTAGTAGTCGCGGTCCGGCAGGCCCAGGCCGGACTGGCCGACGTTGAGCGTGTACTGCTCGGGATCCTGGGCATCGACCGATACTCCCGCCGAGAACGGCGTCTGGATGCTGTTGCGTTGCAGGTAGGCGAACAGCGCCGGCAGATCCTTCTTGTCTTTGACAGCCGCGACGTGCGCCAGGTCGCCGTGCAGCGGCTTGAAGCCGGCCGCATTGCGCGCCTTCTCATTCATGAAACTGGTGTACAGGTCCGCAATCTTGTGCGTCTCGCTGCCGGCCTTGCCGGGATTTTTCACGGCGGCGTCGATGACCGAACGCAGCTGGCCTTGCGCGGTTTCGCGCAGTTCAATGTAGGTGCCCCAGGTCGATTTATCGGCCGGGATTTCGGTGTTGCGGGTCCAGATCCCGTTAACGTAGCCGTAGAAGTCATCCTGCGGACGCACTGCCGAGTCCAGCGTTTTCAGGTCGATGCCGGATGTTTGCTGAGCATGCGATGGGGAGGATAGGAAGAATAAGGCGCAGCAGGCAGCGCTGACAAGCGTACGGTTCACGAGGAATTCCTTTAATTGTAGTGAGAGTCGCGGCGCATGGACCTTGCGGCCATGCAGCGGATGATTATAGCGTTCCATTGCACATAGGTAATGCTGCAAGGCAGCGTATTGTGGTAAAGACGCTGCACTTGCTGAAACGTTGATTTACAATTTTCCGGCCGCCGCCGCAGGTGGGTGTCCGACTCTCCAGTAAGCCGGCCCCGCACGGGGTCCCGCCGCCCGGGACGGCTGCTGACCAGCGATACATTCTGTTACACATTGATGACTGCCGCACCTCACCAGATGACGGTGGCCCGCCCAAGTCTGCTTAGTGGTGGGTGCCGATCAGGAACACGACAATGGCGACACCGGCCGCGATCAGCAGCACTTGTGGCACCGTCTCGCGCAGGGTGGCGCGGCGCTGCATTTGCGGCATCAGGTCGCTGAGCGCAATGTAGATGAAGCCGGATGAAGCGAACACCAGTACATAGGGGATCAGGCTGCTGGCGCGGTCCAGCGTGTAATAGCCCAGCAGGCCACCGGCAATCGCCAACAAGCTGCACAGCAGGTTGTACACATAGGCGCGGGTGCGCGAGAAGCCAGCGTTGAGCAGCACGATGAAGTCGCCGATTTCCTGCGGAATCTCGTGGGCGATAATCGCCAGCCCGGTCACCAGGCCCAGTTCCGGATTGGCCAGGAAGGCCGCCGCGATCAGGATGCCGTCGGTGAAGTTGTGCATGCCGTCGCCGACCAGGATCATCCAGCCGGCCTTGCCAGCTTCGTGCTTGTCATGGCCGTGGTGGTGGTGGTGACCGTCGTGCTCGTGATGATGCGAGTGGCGTAGGATCGCCAGCTTCTCCAGCAGGAAGAACGCCAGCAGCCCGCCCAGCAGCGTGGCGAACAAGCTGCGCGCGCTGGCCTGCGACTCGAACGCTTCCGGCAACGCATGCAGCAGCGACGTCGACAGCATGATGCCGACCGACAGGCTGACCATGCGCTCGACCACCTTGGACAGCAAGGTAAACGAGAACACGGCCGCCGCAGTGATGCTCACTACGCCAGCCAGTGTGGTTGCCAATAAGATGGAGATAAGTACGGGATCGATGTTATAGCCTCTGATGCTTGGGCGGTGCGCGCTGTCGCGCAGGCCGGGGCGTTATTTTACTCCCCAGCATGCTTTTTTGCTTAAAACCGCTCAAACGACACCGTTTTGCTTGAACCAAGCCAGTGTGCGGCCCCAACCGTCCTTGGCGTCGGCTTCGACGTAGCTCGGCCGGTAGTCGGCGTGGAAGGCGTGGCCGGAGTTGGGGTAGATGATGAAGGTCGACTTGTTCGGCCCCTTGGCCAGCGCTGCTTTCATCACGGTGATCGACTCCTGCGAGATGCCGGTATCCTTGGCGCCGTACAGGCCCAGCACCGGCACCGTCAGAGTGCCAGCAACATCGACCGGGTGCCTGGGAAAGTTGGCGTTGCTGTCCCCCATCAGCCGGCCGTACCAGGCCACGCCGGCCTTGATCGATGGGTTGTGCGCGGCGTACAGCCAGGTGATGCGGCCACCCCAGCAGAAGCCGGTGATGGCGATTTTGTCGGCATTACCGCCGCTTACCTTGGCCCAGGCCACAACCGCGTCGAGGTCGGTCAACACTTGCGCGTCCGGCGTTTTGGCGATGATGTCGCGTTGCAGGTCGGCGATGGAGGCGACCTTGGTCGGGTCCCCCTGGCGAACGAACAGATCCGGCGCCAGCGCCAGATAGCCTTGCTTGGCAAACCGGCGGGCGACGTCGGCGATATGCTCGTGCACGCCGAAGATTTCCGAGATCACCAGCACCACCGGCAGGTTGGTCTTGCCTTCCGGCTGGGCGCGGTAGACCGGCACATCCTGGCCGCCGATATTGAGAACGATGGTGCCGGCGGTCAGGCCAACCGTGTCGGTCTTGATGACGTTTTGCGCCATCACCGGCAGCGTGGCGGCGGCAAAGCCGGTGCCCAGCGCGGTCTTCAGGAAGCCGCGGCGATCGACGCCGTCCGACAGCCTGGTTTTAGTCAGCAAACTCTCTGCATCACGCGTCAAATCGTCCATCAGCATCCTCCATAGTTAGCCCCAGCACAGCAAGGGTCTGACCCGGCACGGGTCCGACCCTGAACTGCCGGGTTTAGTGTGCTTCATCCCAGTTGCTGCCAACCCCTACTTCAGCGATCAGCGGTACCTTCAATTGCGCCACGCCGGCCATCAGCTCCGGCAGTTTCTGCTTGATCAGTTCCAGCTCGGCGTCCGGCACTTCCAACACCAGTTCATCGTGCACCTGCATGATCATGCGCGTGCCCAGCTTCTCGGTTTCCAGCCAGTTCTGCACCGCGATCATGGCCAGCTTGATCAGGTCGGCGGCCGTGCCCTGCATCGGCGCGTTAATTGCCGCGCGTTCGGCGCCCTGGCGGCGCGGGCCGTTCGGCGAATTGATCTCCGGCAGCCACAGGCGGCGGCCGAACACCGTCTCCACATAACCGCGCGCCTTGGCCTGCAGGCGCGTGTCGTCCATGTACTGCTTGACGCCCGAGAAGCGCGCAAAGTAACGCTCGATGTAGCTCTGCGCCGCACCGCGCTCGATGCCCAGGTTGCTGGCCAGGCCGAACGCGCTCATGCCGTAAATCAGGCCGAAGTTAATCACCTTGGCGTAGCGGCGCTGTTCGTTTTCCACCGACTCCGGCGCGACGCCGAAAATTTCGGCGGCGGTGGCGCGGTGAATGTCCACGCCCTCGGCGAACGCGCGCAGCATGTTTTCGTCTTCCGAAATGTGCGCCATGATGCGCAGTTCGATCTGCGAATAGTCGGCCGACACAATGTGCGAGCCGGCCGGCGCCACAAACGCCTCGCGGATGCGGCGGCCTTCCTTGGTGCGGATCGGAATGTTTTGCAGATTCGGATCGTTGGACGCCAGGCGTCCCGTCACCGCCACCGCCTGTGCGTAATTGGTATGCACGCGGCCGGTCTGCGCGTTGATGCCCTTCGGCAGCTTGTCGGTGTAGGTCGATTTCAGCTTGGACAGGCTGCGGTATTCCAGCAGCACTTTCGGCAGCGGATAATCCTCGGCCAGCTTTTGCAGCACTTCCTCGTCGGTCGATGGCGCGCCGCTCGGGGTTTTCTTGACCACCGGCAGCTTCAGCTTCTCGAAGAAAATCTCGCCGATCTGCTTCGGCGAGCCGAGGTTGAACGGCTGCTCGGCCAGCTCATGCGCCTTGGCTTCCAGCTCGACGATGCGCGCACCGAGTTCGTTCGACTGCTGCGCCAGCAGCGCGGCGTCGATCTGCACGCCGTTGCGCTCGATCTTTTGCAGCACCACCGCCGTCGGCAGTTCGATGTTGCGGTAGATGAAGTTCAGCTTCTCGTCCTTCTCCACCTCGCCGATCATGTTCTGGTGCAGGCGCAGCGTGATGTCGGCGTCTTCCGCCGCGTACTCGGTGGCGCGGTCAATCGCCACCTGGTCGAAGGTGATCATGTTGACGCCCTTGCCGCACACGTCCACGAACGGAATCGTGGTGTGGTTAAGGTGGCGCAGCGCCAGGCTGTCCATGTCGTGCGTGCGGTGCGATTCAAACACATACGATTCCAGCAGCGTATCGTGATGGATGCCTTGCAGCGACACGCCATGGTTGGCGAAGATGTGACTGTCGTACTTGAGGTTCTGGCCGACCTTGAGCTTGCTGGCGTCTTCCAGCCACGGCTTGAGCTTGGCCAGCACATGCTCGCGCTCCAGTTGCGCCGGCACGCCCTGGTAGGCGTGCGCCACCGGGATGTAGCAGGCCTCGCCCGGCTTGACCGACAGCGAAATGCCGACCAGCTGCGCCGTCATCGGTTCCAGCGAAGTGGTTTCGGTATCGACCGCGGTCAGGTCGGCGGCATGGATGCGGGCGATCCACTGGTCAAGCTGCGCGTCGGTGCTGACCGTTTCGTAAGTGGCGATGACCGGTTCGGCGAACAGGTCGCCATTCATGGAGGCTGCGCCGCCGACCGGCGCGTCCAGCGACACTTTCACGGTCGAGGCCGGCGCGCCGGCCGGCGTGCTGGCCGCCACGCCCAGTTCGCGCAGCAGCGTCTTGAAGCCGTATTTGCCGAAGAAGGCCAGCAGCGATTCCTTGTCTTCCTCGCGCGCGACCAGCGATTCACTGATCGACACCATGTGGCCGGTCAGGTCGCAGTCCAGCTTGACGGTAATCAGTTCGCGGCCCTTCGGCAGCCATGCCAGCGCATCGCGCAGGTTCTGGCCGACGGCGCCGGTGATCTTGTCGGCGTTGGCGATCACGCCATCCAGCGAATCGTAGGCGCTCAGCCATTTCAGCGCCGTCTTCGGCCCGCACTTGCTCACGCCCGGCACGTTGTCGACGGTGTCGCCGATCAGGGTCAGGTAATCGATGATGCGGTTCGGCGGCACGCCGAACTTGGCCAGCACGCCAGCCTCGTCCATCTTCTCGTTGGTCATGGTGTTGATCAGCATGACCTTGTCGTTGACCAGCTGCGCCAGATCCTTGTCGCCGGTGGACACCACCACGTTCATGCCCGCCTTGGCCGCCTCGTACGACAGCGTGCCGATGACGTCGTCGGCCTCCACGCCCTCGACCATCAGGATCGGCCAGCCCATGGCCTTGACCGCCTCGTGGATCGGCTCGATCTGCAGGCGCAGGTCGTCCGGCATCGAGGCGCGCGTGGCCTTGTATTCCGGATACATATCGTCGCGGAAAGTCTTGCCCTTGGCGTCGAATACGCAGGCGATGTAGGCGGCCGGATAGTCCGCGCGCAGGCGGCGCAGCATATTGACCATGCCGTGCATGGCGCCGGTCGGGTGGCCGTCGGCGCTGCGCAGGTCGGGCAGCGCATGGAAAGCGCGATAAAGATAGCTGGAGCCGTCTACTAACAACAGGGTATTTTGCATAGGTACTAAGTGAGGATGCTTGGGCGTGAATGCAACATTATCGCAGGTTTTGACCGGCGTCCGGCAGCGCAGCAAAGTTTAAAAATTGGCAATTACCCCGCCTCCCCCGAAGGGAAAGCACAGCGATGGGTGTCTGTTTGTTACAATGGATCATACATAAAAATTCCGCAGCCATCTCTCTGCTAAAGGCGACCCATCATGAAGCGCACTTCCCTCCTCTGGCCTGCCCTGCTGCTGACGCTCAGCGCCCACACGGCATTTGCGCAGTCGACGCCGAGCCAGGCGCCGCCAAAAATGGAAAAACTGGAAGAAGTGACCGAAGATCCGGTCACCATCAGCGCCAAGCCGGCGGAAACCAAGATTACCGAACGCCGCGATAACAGCGGCAATGTGGTCGAAGCCACCGTCAAAAGCGGTCCCAGCACTTATATCCTGCGTCCCAACCACCCGGTCGGCACCTCCGTGCCGGGCGACGCCATGAGCGGCGCCCCGCGCGGCGCGCAATGGACGCTGTTCGAATTCGACCTCGGCAAGAAAAAGAAAGCACCGGAAGACGACGCCGCGTCGGACAACAATCCACCGCCACAACCGCCTCCGGCCAAATAAACCACCACGGAACTACATACTTTTCACATGGCAGTCTTTACCCCGGTAGCGCTGGACGATGTCGCCCAGTGGATCACCCAATTTCCGCTCGGCAAAGCGCTTGAGCTCAAAGGCATCAGTTCCGGCATTGAAAACAGCAATTTCTTCCTGACGACAGAGCACGGTGAGTATGTACTCACCATCTTCGAAAACCTGTCGTTTGAACAACTGCCGTTCTACCTCAACCTGATGCGCCACCTGGCCGAGCGCGGCGTGCTGGTGCCGGCCCCGGTAGCCAATGACAAAGGCGAGTTGATCGTCGCCCTGCACGGCAAGCCGGCTTCCATCGTCAGCAAGCTGGAGGGCCGTTCGCAAATGGACCCGCAGCCGGTGCATTGCGCCGCCGTCGGCGCCATGCTGGCCAAAATGCATCTGGCCGGCCAGGATTACGCCTTGCAGCAGCCCAACCTGCGCGGTCTGGCCTGGTGGCACGCCACCACACCGGAAGTGCTGCCCTTCATCCCCGACCAGCAAGCGCACCTGCTGCGGGCCGAAGTGCACTTCCAGGACGCTTTCGCCGCCTGCGACATCTACAAGCAGCTGCAAACCGGCCCGGTCCACGCCGACCTGTTCCGCAACAACGTGATGTTTGACGGCGAGCGCCTGACCGGCTTCTTCGATTTCTACTTCGCCGGCTGCGACACCTGGCTGTTCGACGTCGCCGTCACCGTCAATGACTGGTGCATCGACCTCGACACTGGCGTGCTGGACACCGCACGCGTGCGCGCCCTGCTGGACGCTTACCACGCCGTGCGGCCGTTCACCGCCGCCGAGCACACCGCCTGGCAGCCGATGCTGCGGGCCGGCGCGCTGCGCTTCTGGCTGTCGCGCCTGTATGATTTCTACCGTCCGCGCGAAGCCGAAATGCTGACGCCGCACGATCCCGGTCACTTTGAGCGCATCCTGCGCGAACGCATCGCCACCCCGGCGCCAGGACTGTTCTGATGGAAAAACTTCCCGCACGCGCAGGCTGGCAATGGGTCAAACAGGGCCTGCACCTGTTCCGCCAACAGCCCGGTGGACTGATGGCGCTGCTGTTCATCTGCATGTTCTCGTCGTTCTTCATCCTGCTGCTGCCAGTGTTGGGGCAGATCGTCTGGTGCGTGATGATGCCGCTGTTCAGCATCGCCCTGCTGCAGGGCTGCGCCGAGGTCGACCAGGGCCGGCGCGCCATGCCGCACCTGCTGCTGGTGGGCGTGCAGTCGCCGATGCGCAAGCAGCTGTTGCTGCTCGGCGGCATCAACTGCGTGCTGATGGTATTGGCGATGGTGGCGATCTACAGCCTGTCCGGCGACGCCATCAACGCCTTGCGCGAAGCGCAGGCCAAGGGCGCGATCAAGCCGGACGATGTGGAAGGTCTGTTCAGCGGCATGCTGGCCGGATCGGCCATCTACATCATCGGCTGGCTGCTGATGTCGTTGACGGCGCCGCTGGTTTTCTGGCAGAAGATGGCACTGACCAAGGCGTTGTTCTTCAGCGTGGTCGGCGTGCTGCGTGGCATCAAGGCGTTCGTGGTCGCCGTGATCGCGCTGCACCTGATGTACTTCGTCGGCGTGCAGCTGGTGGTGCTGGTGCTGGGCATATCGAGCCTGACCGTGGCCGCCATCTTCACGCTGTTCCTGATCTCGCTGGTGCTGGTGCATTGCATGCTGTATGCCGCCTACAAGCAGATATTCGGCACGCCTCCGGCGCTGCCGGAGGTGATCGACCTGAACAAGCCGCTCTAGATTTTCTCCAGCTTGGCGATGCTCAGGTCCAGCACTTTCATGCCGGCGCTGCCGAAGTTGATCTGAGCGCGGGCGTTATTGCCGCTGCCTTCGATATTCACGATCACGCCCTCGCCGAACTTGGCGTGGGCCACCGATTGGCCCAGCCGCCAGCCGGTGCTGGCCGCCAGCGCCTTGCTGGAAATTTGCTGCGCCAGCGCCTTGTCCGAACCCACCAACGGCGCTTCGTCCCAGGCCGACTTCTTGGCGCCGAACCAGTTCGGCTGCACCTTCGGCGTCAGCCACTTCAGCGACTCTTCCGGCAACTCTTCAAAGAAGCGCGACTTCATGTTGTAGCGGGTCTGGCCGTGCAACATGCGGGTCTGCGCGAAGCTCAGGTACAGACGCTCGCGCGCGCGCGTGATCGCCACGTACATCAGGCGGCGTTCCTCTTCCACGCCGTCGTGCTCGCGCGAACTGCTCTCGTGCGGGAACAAGCCCTCTTCCAGACCGGTGATGAAGACATTGTTGAACTCCAGCCCCTTGGCCGAGTGCACCGTCATCATCTGCACCGCTTCCTGGCTAGCGGCGGCCTGGTTGTCGCCGGCCTCCAGCGAGGCGTGCGACAGGAAGGCCGACAGCGGCGACATTACGGTCGACAGCGGCGCATCCGCATCCAGGATCTCGATACCATCCTGGTTGATGATGGCGTCGCCAGCCTGCGCCTGCGACTGCGGGCCCAGATGCGCCGGCGAGCCCTGGCCGTAGCCCTCTTCCGACAGGAACTGGGTGGCGGCGCTGACCATCTGCTCCAAGTTTTCGATGCGGTCGGCGCCTTCTTTTTCGGTGGCGTAGTGAGTAAGCAGCGTGGATTGTTCCAGTACGATGCGCACCAGTTCCGGCAAGGCCATCTGCTGCGTTTCAAAGCGCACGCCTTCGATCAGTTTGACGAAGCCTGACAGCGACGTGCCCGCCTTGCCGGTGATGTACGGCACGGCGGCGTACAGCGAGATGCGGTACTGCTCGGCAGCGGCCTGCAGCGTCTCCAGCGTGCGGGCGCCGATCCCGCGCGTGGGGAAATTCACCACGCGCAAGAAGGCCGAATCGTTGTGCGGGTTGTCCATCAATTGCAGATACGCGATGGCGTGCTTGACCTCGGCGCGTTGGAAGTAACGCAGGCCGCCGTACACATGGTACGGAATGCCGGCCGAGAACAGCGCATGCTCGATCACGCGCGACTGCGCATTGGAGCGGTACAGCACGGCGATCTCGCTACGCGATGCGCCGTCATGGATCAGGTTCTTGGTTTCTTCGATAATCCACGATGCTTCGGACAGGTCTGAATTGGCTTCGTAGACGCGCACCTGCTCGCCGTGGCCGGCGTCGGTGCGCAGATTCTTGCCCAGGCGCTTGCTGTTATTGGCGATCAGGATGTTGGCCGCGTCCAGAATGTGGCCGTGCGAGCGGTAATTCTGCTCCAGCTTGATCAAATTCTTGACGTTGAACTCGCGCTCGAACGCGCTCATATTGCCGACGTTGGCGCCACGGAACGCATAAATCGACTGGTCATCGTCGCCGACGGCAAACACCACGCCGCCACGCTGGGTGCCGTGACCCGCCAGCAGCTTCAACCACTTGTACTGCAGATCATTGGTATCCTGAAACTCATCGACCAGAATGTGCTGGAAGCGCTGCTGATAATGTTCGCGCAACGGCTGGTTGCGCAGCAGCAGTTCATAGGTGCGCAGCAACAGTTCGGCGAAATCGACCACGCCTTCGCGCTGGCATTGATCGTCGTACAGCTGGTACAGCTCGACCTTCTTGCGCTCGTCGGCGTTGTAGGGATCGATCTTGTCGGCGCGCAGGCCCTGGTCCTTGGCGCCGTTGATGAAGTACATGATCTCCTTCGGCGGAAACTTCTCGTCATCGACGTTATTGGCCTTCAACAGGCGCTTGATGGCCGACAGCTGATCCTGCGAATCGAGGATCTGGAAGGTCTGCGGCAAGGCGGCGTCGCGATGGTGGGTGCGTAGCAGGCGGTTGCACAGGCCATGGAAGGTGCCGATCCACATGCCGCGCGTATTAATCGGCAACATGGCGGACAGACGGGTCAGCATCTCCTTGGCGGCCTTATTGGTAAAGGTCACGGCCAGGATACCGGAGGGCGACACTTGACCGGTCTGGACCAGCCAGGCGATACGGGTGGTCAGGACACGGGTTTTACCGGAACCGGCGCCCGCCAGGATCAGGGCGCTCTGCGCGGGCAAGGTGACAGCGGCGAGCTGTTCCTCGTTAAGGTTGTGGAGAAGATTTTGCATCCCGTGATTATACCGGGATGCAAAATTCGCAGTTCAAGCGGATGGTGCGGGAACGGCTTTGCCGTTTTGCAGGGATTCCTGCATCAGCGCTTGCATCGCGCGTTCGGCTTCGCGCACCGCGTCGGCATGCTTGGCGCTGAGCTCACCCATACGCGCACTCAGTTCACCCATCGGACGGCTGGCGGCGGTCATTTGGTCATGCAGCGCTTTCATCGGCCCTTCCTGTTCATGCAGCTTGCTCATTTTTGCGTTCAGTTCGCTCTGGCGCTCGGCCATCTGCTTTTGCAGCGGCGCCAGTTGCGCCTGCAGGAGCGCTTGCTGCGCTTGCAACGCACGTAGCTTTTCCGGGGTGCGGTCGTAGGCCATATCGCGCGCGGCGTCCTCAACGCGGCGGGAAATTTTTTCCTGGGCGCGCGCCAGCCGCTCGATTTCGCGCCGCTCACCATCCGCGTTGCGCACAGCCTGCTTGCCGATCTCAGCGCCCATAGCGCCGATTTGCTCGCCAATCGCGCTCATGATCTTCCCTTGCGCATCCATTTTCTTGCCCTGCTCCTCCAACTGGCTGCCGATGCGGTTAACCGGCATCCAGACTTCGTCCAGACGGGCCAGCATGGCGGGATCTTTGAGCACATAGGTTTTGTCGCCATCACGGAACCAGAGGAAATCGCTTTTCATCGTGGCCCGCAACTGCGCCACTTTGCGAATTTCCGCAGTGCTGGCCGCCACGGTCATGCTGTCGCTGCCGGCATGCACGATTGCGTAGGCGCTACGCTCTCCCTTCGGAGGCCGTGAACGCACCTCATCGCTCTTGATCCGCAGCACGCCTGTGTCTCCCGCCAGGCTGACCTTGGCGCCAATCACGCCCAGCAATGGCGATGGGGCGGCCGGAGCGGCGGGAGCGGCCGGAGCCGCCGGGGCGGCTGGGGCGGCTGGTGCGGCTGGCGCAGCTGGTGCGGCGGGAGCAGCCGGGGCGGCTGGTGCGATTTCTTCGGTCACCGACTCTACTGCCGCCACTGGCGCCACCGCTGCAACCGGGGCGACCGGAGAAACTTGCGCCACTAGCTCGGGTGCATCAGGTGCGTCAGGCGCATCCGGCACATCCGCGATAGCCGCCACGGCAGGCGTGGCAGGCGATTCCGCTTCCATCGGCGCGGCTGATGGTGCTGGCGCTGCCGGCGGAGGTGGGGCGGCGTGGGCATAGAACATGGCGCCGGCCGCCAGCAGGCCAGCCAGCGGCATGGCGATTTTCCAGCTGACCGGTTCAACATCGGGACGCAGCAGGCGTTTGATACGAGACATGAGATTTCCTCCGTGAGCCGCATGGGCTAATTGGGTGGTGTCGAACTGAAAGCGATCCAGTTGCGACAAGGCTTGCGCCAGCCTTTGCGGCTGGCCGAGCATACCCACGGCCAGGTCGTCGGCGATTTGTTCCCGCTCGATCCGTATCCTGCGCGATAGTGCCCAAACACTAGGGTGATAGAACAGCCCGATCTCAATCGTGCTTTGTATGAGGTTGACCAGGTAATCGTGCCGCTTGATGTGCGCCAGCTCGTGCGCCAGCAGCGCTTCCAGCAGATCGGCCGGCATGCCGGTGATCAGCGCGGTCGGCACCAGCACGATCGGCTTCCAGCAGCCGGCCGTGATCGGGCTGTCCAGCTTGTCGGCGACGCCCAGTCGTACGTGAAAATCGATGTCGAAACGGCGCGCCAGCTCGGACAAGCGGCGCTGCCAGTAAGGATCGGTGGTGTATTCACCCGGACGCGTGCGGTCCGCCACCCACTTGAGTCCGATAGCAAGGCGCAGCGCCATCAAGGCCGCGCCCGCCAGCCACAAGCCGACCACCCACGGCAGTTGCCGGCGTAACAGGTCTTTCAGACTGTCCAGCGCGCTATCGCTGATCAGGGCGCCGGCGCTATCGGTCGCGCCGGACACGGCCACGGTCTGCGCCGCGCCAAAACCGCCGCTGGCCTGCAGGTCGCTCAGTTGGAGAATGATGCTCGACAGCGGCAGCGCGGCACACAACAACATGCCGCCGCAGGCCACGGCGTAACGCGTCTGCGGACGCGCCTTGCGCAGCAGGTGCATGGCCAGCGTGACGGCCCAGCCGATCAGTAGCCCCTGCCAGATAAAATGCAGCAGTGCCCAGCCCACGGCGGACACGATAGCTGGCAGCAGGCTATTCATCGCCGCTGCCCGCCGAGAAATTGAGATTGAGATCCATGCCGCCCTCCGAGTCGATGGATGTAGAATAAATTATCTAGATTGCGAAGTCTAGAACTTTTTTTCTACATCCATCGGGGCACAGCTTTTAGTAGAGCACCACCGAGCGGATCGACTCGCCGCTCTTCATCAGGTCGAAGCCCTGGTTGATGTCTTCCAGCTTCAGGCGATGGGTGATCAGGTCGTCGATATTGAGTTTGCCTTCCATATACCAGTCGACGATCTTCGGCACATCGGTGCGGCCACGGGCGCCGCCGAAGGCCGAGCCCTTCCACTCACGGCCGGTCACCAGCTGGAACGGACGGGTAGAGATTTCCTGGCCGGCCGCCGCCACGCCGATGATGATCGACTTGCCCCAACCTTTGTGGCAGCACTCCAGCGCCTGGCGCATCAAGGTCGTATTGCCGACGCACTCAAAGCTGTAGTCGGCGCCGCCGTCGGTGAGCTGAATGATGTGGTCGACCACGTTTTCCACTTCGTTCGGGTTGATGAAGTGGGTCATGCCGAACTTGCGCGCCATTTCCTGGCGCGCCGGATTGATATCGACGCCGATGATTTTGTCCGCGCCAACCATCTTGGCGGCCTGGATCACGTTCAGGCCGATGCCGCCGAGACCGAACACCACCACATTCGCGCCCGCTTCCACCTTGGCGGTGAACAGCACGGCGCCGACGCCGGTGGTGACGCCGCAACCGATGTAGCAGACTTTATCGAACGGCGCGTCTTCGCGGATCTTGGCCAGCGCGATTTCCGGCACCACGATGTAGTTGGAGAAGGTCGACGTGCCCATGTAGTGATAGATCGGCTTGCCGTCGATGGAGAAGCGGCTGGTGGCGTCCGGCATCAGGCCGCGGCCTTGCGTGGAGCGGATCGACTGGCACAGGTTGGTCTTTTGCGACAGGCAGAATTTGCACTGGCGGCATTCCGGCGTGTACAGCGGAATGACGTGGTCATCTTTTTTCAGCGATTTGACGCCCGGACCGACGTCCACCACAATGCCGGCGCCTTCATGGCCCAGGATGGCGGGAAAAATCCCTTCCGGATCGGCGCCGGACAGGGTGTAGTAATCGGTGTGGCAGATGCCGGTGGCCTTGATTTCCACCAGCACTTCGCCTTCGCGCGGGCCGCCCAGTTCGACTTCTTCAATCGTCAGGGGCTTGCCCGCTTGCCAGGCAACGGCTGCTTTGGTTTTCATGATGTTCCTTTCGCGTTGGAACATCATGATAACAAATCAGTCGTGGAAAGCGTCCACCACTTTACGCTGGCCCAGCATGAACGCGTCGGCCACGTGACGCAGCGGCGCCACGTCCACGTCGGACTTGCCGGCGCGGATGAGTTCAGCGAAGCGCTGGTACAGCGACGGATATTCGGCTTCCTTGGCCAGCGTCTGCTCTTCGCCGTTGATCCACAGGCGCGAGCCGCCGTCGGCAAGGCGCACTTCTCCTTTTGCCGTGGTGACGATGATGTCCCAGCTTTGCTTGCCGGTCTGGCGCCAGTCGAACTCTGCGTGCACCTTGACGCCGTCGGCATCCTGGAAGTGCAGGTCGGCGCCGATCGGCGCGTCGCGGTTTTCCGGGAATTCCAGGGCGGCCTTGGTCAGGAACACGGCCGACGGCAGGATTTCGGTGACGATCGACAGCGCGTTGATGCCCGGATCGAACACGCCCAGGCCGCCCGCTTGCCAGATCCAGTCCTGGTTCGGGTGCCACTGGCGCACGTCTTCTTTCCAGATGACGTGCATCGCGGTCGGCTTTTCCCCGGCCAGATAGGTCTTGGCCGGCTGCACGCCCGGTGCATAGCGCGAGTGCCAGCTGGCGAACAGGCTGACGCCCTGCGCGGCGGCGAACGCTTCCAGGTCGGCCACTTCCGACAGCGTGGCGCCCGGCGGTTTTTCCAGGAACACGTGCTTGCCGGCGGCCAGCGCGGTGCGCGCGGCGGCGTAGCGGTATTGCGGCGGCATGCACAGCGACACGGCCTCGATCGATGGATCGGCCGCCAGCATGGCTTCGATGGTCGGGAAGCTTGGTACGTTGTCGATGGTATTGTTGCGGCTGGCCGTCGCGACCAGCGCGTAGTCGGCAGCTTGTCCGGTGATGGCTGGCAAGTGCTGGTCGTAAACGATCTTGCCGACGCCGACGATGGCGAGTTTGATAGGTGACGTCATCTGGGTATCCTGATTGAGTGAACCGGCAGACTATCATCTCAGCCAGTCACGCAACAAGGTCAGGACGACGTCATCCTGTATTTATTATCAATAACGCGATTATTGGGGTTCAACCGGCATCGCAGGGCCGATGCCCAGCAGGTCGGACACGGTGCGCCACAGCTGGCGCGGCGAGGTCCACGGCTTGGGCAGGAAGGCGCTGCCGGCGTTGTGGTGTTCCGGATGGCGCGCCGAGTACATCAGTACCCGCGTGTCGGGCTGGTGCACACGCACCTCGGCCAGCAGGTCGACGCCGTCGCCGTCCGGCAGGTCCGGGTCGAGCACCACCAGCGCGAACTTTTCGCTGTGCAGCAGCGTCAGCGCGGCGGCCAGCGTCGGCACATGGGTGACCTGGGTTTCAGGCACCAGCAGCGCGGTCAGCACCAGCGCGGCGTCGTGGTCGCTGTCGACATGCAGCACGCGCGGTGCGGCGGCAAAGATGGAAAAACCGATGGCGCCGCCCGTCTCTTCGGTAAACGGACGATAGGTACTTGTAGGGTGATCGTTGGTCATGGCTGTCTCCGCTTGGTAAGCTAAATGCAAGCTCGGCGGAGTTGGGCCGAAGAAATCAGATGTGGCGCAGGATGAGGCGACCAGTGAAACGACGGGCGCGAATAGGGCCCTGCCGCTGCTGAGGCGGGCGGATGGGTTATCCGCCGCTCAGACCATAGTGTATAACAAAAGTACCGCAGGGCAAGAAAAATTACCCTGAGCGTCTACTTTTTGAGACGGCTGTTGAATGCAGCATGCAAGCTGTTGAGGGTCTCTTCGGCCGCCAGCAGCTGGTCCGCCACCTCGTTGACCTTGCGCCGGTTGGAGCGGGCGTGGTCGCGCAGCACCTCAAAGGCGGTGTTGCGGTCGGTCTGGAATTTGCACATCAGCAGGCCCACCGCCAGGCTGGTTTCGCGGCCGGCGGCCAGCGCCGCATTCAGGTTGAGCTCGGTACGGCGCAGCTGACGGATCTCGTCGGCGCGCGCCAGACCCGCGGCAAACGCCGGCATCAGCTGCTTTTCATCAACCGGCTTGACCAGGAAGCCGACCGCGCCATACGAGGCGGCCTGCTTGCCGGCGTCGGCATCGCCGCGTCCGGACAGGAACATGAACGGCACCGAACTGGTGGCGTGCAGCTGTTTGGCCAGTTCCAGGCCATTCATACCGGGCATATGGATGTCCAGCAGCGCCAGGTCGGGCTCGCGCTGGGCGATGGCTTGCAGGGCTTGTTCCGCAGAAGAGGCTTTGGCGACGTCATAACCGGCGTGGCCCAGGACTTCGCCAAGGAAGTCGAGCAGCAGAGGATCGTCGTCGACAATGAGGATCAGACGCTTAGGATTGGCGGAAGTTAAAGGCATAGGGGCGGCTACCTCAGGCAATTGTGACGATTCCATTATAAAGCGGAAAACCGTCCGCACTCCAAGCGTTTTATTGCTGGACGAAAAGCGTATGAAACTGGCCGACTGCCTGCGCCACACTTTCAGCTTGATAGACGCTGCTGATGGCGGCCACCATATTGGCGCCACGGGCCACCAGCGGAGCGGCGTTTTGCGGGGTCATGCCGCCGATGACCACGGTCGGTACGCGGATCAGTTCGCGGGCCTGGTCGAGGATGGCCGGCTGGGTGGTGACCGCGTATTGCTTGACCCGCGACGGGTAAAAGCCGCCAAAGGCGACGTAGCTGGCGCCGGCGTCCTGCGCGTGCAGCGCGCGCGGCATGTCGCCGTAGCAGGAAGCGCCGATGATTTTTTGCTGGCCCAGGCGGTTGCGGATCGCGGCGACTTCGGCATCGGTGCCGCCGA
Organism: Duganella dendranthematis; assembly: GCF_012849375.1. NCBI lineage: Bacteria > Pseudomonadati > Pseudomonadota > Betaproteobacteria > Burkholderiales > Oxalobacteraceae > Duganella > Duganella dendranthematis. The sequence continues at coordinate 3,460,360 of NZ_CP051684.1, read as the reverse complement.
GGTGGACGCCGTCGGCATCCAGCTGTTCGCATAATTCCACGAAGTCGTTGACGATGAAGGGCACGTTGTGGCGGCGGCACAGCGCCAGCAATGCGGCGGCCTGTTCGGCGCGCTGGTCGGGGCCGGCTTCCTTGTGCCGGTATTGCAGCAGCGCGATAGGGGCGGCTTGCAGCGCCTGTTCGGTCAATTGCAGCAGGCGGTCGGTGTCGTCCCAGTTGGGGGTGACGAGGTAGAGTCCTTGCATGGTGATTTCCTGATTATCGTAAGGGGATGCGCTGACCGGGGGCGATGGCGTAGGCATCGCGCAGCGCGTGGTAGACATAATGCTGGGCATGTTCCAGCGCCACGGCGGTGGGCAGGCCCAGCGCGAGCTGCCCGGCGATGGCGGACGCCAACGTGCAGCCGCTGCCGTGAAAGGCGCCGTCAATGCGCGGCCAGCGCCATGTGCGATGCTGCGTGCCGGCGTGGCCGGGCGCCAGCGCCGTCGGCCCGCCGGCGGAGTCGTCGCCCAGACGGCTGGACGCATCGGCCGCGCCGGGGCCGTACCAGCGGTTGATGACCTCATCGCCATCGCCATGGCCCCCGGTGATCAAAATGTGGCGGCAGCCGCGCGCGCGCAGGGCTTGCGCTTGCGCGTCGGGCTGGTTGGCGTCGCTGAGGGCTTGCGCTTCCGGGGCGTTGGGCGTCAGCACGGTGGTCAGTGGCAGCAGTGGCGCCAGCGCCTGCACCGCGTCGTCACGCGACAGCAGGTCGCCATGACCGCTGGCCAGCACCGGGTCCACCACCACCGGCAGTTCCGGGCGCGGCATCGTATCGCCACGCGCGCGCAGCCACACGATGAACTCCGCAATCGCCTGCGCGTTGGCGGCGCTACCGGTGATGCCGATCTTGATCGCGCTGATCGCCATCTTGCCGGCCAGGGCCTGCGCCTGCCGTAACACCAGCTCCGCCGCCACCGGCTGCACGTGGTACACACGGTCGTTGTCCTGCACGGTGAGCGCCGTGCAGACCGTGAGCCCATGCACACCCTGCCCTGCCATCGCCTGCGCGTCCGCCGTCAATCCGGCGCCGCCGGACGGATCGAGCCCGGCAAACACCAGCACACAGGGACGCGCATCGACGCCACTCATGCCACTCATGCCAGTCGGCCCGCCATCGGCGATGACGGCGACGCCGCAAACTTGCGCGCGATCCGCCCCGCCAGATAAGCCTCCCGGCCCGCCTGCACGCCCAGCTTCATGGCGCGCGCCATGCGCACCGGGTCCTGCGCGCCGGCGATGGCGGTGTTCATCAGCACCCCATCGCAACCCAGCTCCATCGCAATCGCCGCATCCGACGCCGTGCCGACGCCGGCATCCACCAGCACCGGCACCTTGGCCTGCTCAATGATCAGCGACAGATTCCACGGATTCAGAATGCCCATGCCGGAGCCGATCAGCGAGGCCAGCGGCATCACCGCCACGCAGCCGAGATCCTCCAGCATGCGCGCCTGGATTGGATCGTCGCTGCAATACACCATCACATCGAAGCCGTCTTTGACCAGCTCCTCCGCCGCCACCAGCGTTTCAGGCATATTGGGGAACAGGGTCTTCTCGTCACCCAGTACCTCCAGCTTCACCAGCTTATGCCCGTTCAGCAGCTCGCGCGCCATTTGCAGCGTGTAGATTGCGTCCCTGGCGTTGTAGCAGCCCGCCGTATTCGGCAGGATGGTGTACTGCGACGGCGGCAGCACATCCAGCAACGACGGCACCTTCGGGTCCTGGCCGATATTTACGCGGCGGATCGCCACCGTGATAATTTCCGCCTCGGCGGCGTCGGTCGCCTCGCGGGTCTGTTGCAAATCCTTGTACTTGCCGCTGCCCACCAGCAGCCGCGATTGATACGCCTTACCGGCAATCGTCAACACATCACTCATCTCAATCTCCATTTAGCCGCCACCGATAGCGCGCACGATATCCACTTTGTCCTGCGCTTGCAGTACCCACGCCGCCCATTGCTGGCGCGGCACCACGTTGCGGTTGACCGCCAGCGCCAGCGCCTGGCCGCTCAGGGCCAGCGCATCGATCAATTGATCCAGCGTCTGCTGCGGCGGCACGCGATGCGGCGCGCCGTTCAATTCAATCTCGATCATGATTCACGCCTTGGTGTACAGCTCTGCGCCGTTCTTGATGAACTCCACCGCTTTCACCTGCATGCCGTTCTCCGCATACGCGCGCACCTCCTGCGTGATCTTCATCGAACAGAAATGCGGTCCGCACATCGAACAGAAATGCGCCACCTTGGCGGAATCCTTGGGCAAGGTCTCGTCATGGAATTCGCGCGCCTTGTCGGGGTCGAGGCCCAGATTGAACTGGTCGTCCCAGCGGAATTCAAAGCGCGCCTTGGACAGCGCGTTGTCGCGAATTTGCGCGCCCGGATGGCCCTTGGCCAGATCGGCCGCATGCGCCGCGATCTTGTACGTGATGATGCCGTCCTTGACGTCGTTCTTGTCCGGCAGTCCCAGATGCTCCTTCGGCGTCACGTAACACAGCATGGCCGTGCCGTACCAGCCGATTTGCGCCGCGCCGATGCCGGAAGTGATGTGGTCATAGCCCGGCGCAATATCGGTGGTCAGCGGCCCCAGAGTGTAGAACGGCGCTTCGTGGCACTGTTCCAGCTGCAGGTCCATATTCTCTTTGATCAGCTGCATCGGTACGTGGCCCGGACCTTCGATCATCACCTGCACGTCGTGCTTCCAGGCGATCTGCGTCAGTTCGCCGAGCGTTTTCAACTCGCCCAGCTGGGCCTCGTCGTTGGCGTCGTAGATCGAGCCGGGACGCAGGCCGTCGCCCAGCGAGAACGAGACGTCATACGCCTTCATGATCTCGCAGATGTCTTCAAAGTGCGTGTACAGGAACGATTCCTTGTGATGCGCCAGGCACCACTTGGCCATGATCGAACCGCCGCGCGAGACGATGCCCGTCATGCGCTTGGCCGTCAGCGGCACATAGCGCAGCAGCACGCCGGCGTGGATGGTGAAGTAGTCGACACCCTGCTCCGCCTGTTCGATCAAGGTGTCGCGGAAAATCTCCCAGGTCAGGTCTTCGGCCTTGCCGTTGACCTTTTCCAGCGCCTGATAAATCGGCACCGTGCCGATAGGGACCGGCGAATTACGGATGATCCATTCGCGCGTTTCGTGAATATGCTTGCCGGTCGACAGATCCATCACCGTATCGCCGCCCCAACGGATCGACCAGGTCATCTTCTCGACTTCCTCGCCGATCGACGACGTCACCGCCGAGTTGCCGATATTGGCGTTGATCTTGACCAGGAAATTGCGGCCGATGATCATCGGCTCCACTTCCGGGTGGTTGATGTTGGCCGGGATGATGGCGCGGCCACGGGCGATTTCCGAGCGCACGAATTCGGCCGTGATCTCATCGGGGATGCTGGCGCCGTAGTTCTGGCCCGGATGCTGGCGGCCCATCAGCTCCGCCAACCGCTGGCCCATCGGGCCGGAGGTTTTCAGGCTCTCGATGTACTCCTTGCGGCGCAGGTTTTCACGGATGGCGACAAACTCCATCTCCGGCGTGATGATGCCCTGGCGCGCGTAGTGCATCTGCGTGACGTTTTTGCCTGCGCGCGCGCGGCGCGGCTGGCGGTGCAGGTTGAAGCGCAGTTCCGCCAGCGCCGGATCAGCCAGGCGCGCCTTGCCGTACACGGAAGTCGGACCATCCAGCTGCTCGGTATCGTCGCGCTCCAGTATCCACGGCAGGCGTGGCGTTTCGGCCAGGCCGGAGCGGATGTCGATCTGCGCGGCCGGATCGGTGTATGGGCCGGAGGTGTCGTAGACGGTCACCGGCGGATTGGCCTCGAAGCCGAACGAGGCCGGCGTATCCGCCTGCGTGATCTCGCGCATCGGCACGCGGATGTCGGCCCGGCTGCCTTGCACATAGATTTTGCGGGAATGGGGAAGTGGCTGTATCGCTGCCTCGTCCACCGTGGCGGTGGCGGACACGAATTTCAGGTTGGCGTTCATTTGGCTCCTTTGTTGGGCTACAGGAGCCAGCAAAGGAGGTGGGACAACGGCGCGCGCATCAACATACGGGTGGCGGCACGGCATCCTGAGCTTCCCTTCGCTGGCATTATCCAGATCAGGTTCGGAGGGTATTTCTCACCCGCGCCGCGCACCTTCAGTTCGCGCGCCGCAGGACCCCTAGCGTTTGCCACCAATGCGGTGGCGCGACGATTATAACCATCTCCGGCGGAAAGTGGCAAAAATCCGACAGGCGTCCCGCTGGCGCTCAGGTATAGTGTGCTCATGCCACAAAGCAACGTCCACCCGTCCCCCGCCCGCCTGTCGCGCGCCGCCGCCGCGCTGTGTCTGATGCTAAGCCTGCTGGCGCCGGCCCATGCCGGCAACGACGAGCGCTGGACCGGCCTCAGCCATACCTCCTTCAAGCACACCGTCCATGCCGACCTCAGCAGCGGGCTGTGCTTCGCCCAGGACCGCCAGGGCTTTCTGTGGATCGGCACCCAGGCCGGCCTGACCCGCTGGGACGGCAACCGTCATGTCAAATACGTGGCCGACGCGCGCGAGGACGCGCTGCCCGACAGCTTCATCATGAGTCTGCACGTCGACAGTCAGGGCCGGCTGTGGGCCGGCATGAGCTCCGGCGGGCTGGCCCGCTATGATCCCGATCATGACAAATTCATCCGCTATCGTGCCAGCCCGAGCGGCCTGCGCGATCCGCGCGTGGCGGCCATGGCCGACGACGGCCAGGGTGGCCTGTGGATCGCCACCGGCAGCGGCCTCGACCACTTGGCCGCCGACGGCCGCTTCGACCGCCTGGGCGACAGCTTGGGCGCCGCCACACTGCCCGAGGGCGGCATCGACACGCTGCTGCGCGACGCCGACGGCGTGCTGTGGGCCGGCACCCGGCGCGGCCTGTTCCTCTTGCGCCAGGGATTGCCGGTGCAACAGGTGACGCTGGGCGGCAAAGCCAACCTGCCGGTCAACAGCCTGTTGCGCGATAGCACCGACCGGCTGTGGATCGGCAGCCGCACCAGCGGCGCCTACCTGCTGGCGGCCGGCGCGGCCAACGCCACGCCGGTGCTGGAAAGCGGCGCCCAGCCGACACTGCAAAACGAACGGGTGGCGGCCATTGTCGAAGCCACGCCCGACGAAATCTGGTTCGGCACCAATGGCGCCAACGGCGGCATCGTGGTGCTCGATGTGCCGCACCACACCACGCGCCGCATCCACCACCGCAGCGACACCCCGGACAGCCTGGCCGACAACGACGTGCTGACCATGTTCCGCGAACGCAGCGGCATCATCTACGCCGCCAATATGGCCGGCATCAGCCAGCACGCGCCGCAGCCGGCTGCGGTGGCCACCATCCGCCACCTGGCCCCGGGCCGCAGCGGCGTACTCAGCGTGCCAAGCGTGATGAACGCGCCGGACGGCAAGCTGTGGCTCAGTCTGATCAGCGGCGGCGTCGAACTGATCGATCCGTATCGCGGCTACAGCGGCCAGCTGGCGGGCAGCCATGGCCTGCCGCCGGGCCGCGTGCTGACTACTGCGGCCGGCCCCGACGGCGAAACCTATATCGGCACCCAGCACGGCCTGTTCCGCGCCAGCGCTGACGGCCGCAGCGTGCAGCGCGTGGCGCTGCCGCAGCGGCGCGACGAGGAAGAAGTGTGGAACCTGACGGTAACCGGCCGCACGCTGTGGATGGGCGGCCTGGACGGCCTGTGGGCGCTCGACCTGCCGGCCGGCGGCGGCACGCCGCGCCTGCTGCGCCACGAAGGCAAGAGCCTGGGCGATCCGCGCGTCACCGTCATCCTGCCGGCCGGCGACGATGTCTGGGTCGGCACCCGCACCGGGCTGGCGCGGCTGGGGCCGGACGTGGTGGAAATCATGCCGGCCGACCTCGGCACGCCGGACCGGCTGCCGCCCGGCTACGTGTCGTCGCTGCTGCTGGATGCGCAGGGCCGGCTGTGGCTGTCAAACTTCGGCACCGGCGTGGTCATTCTCGAACGCACCGACGCCGACGGCCGCCGCCGCTTCCGCCGGATCGGCATGCAGCAGGGTCTGCCCGACAGCGGCGCCAATAAGCTGCTGCAAGACCGCCAGGGCATGATCTGGGCCAGCACCGACGCCGGCCTGGCGCGCATCGATCCGCGCTCGCTGACGGTGCAGCCGCTCGGCCCCGGCGAAGGCGTGCAGGTGCCGATGTACTGGACCAATTCCGGCACCGTCACGACCGAGGGCGAACTGGTGTTCGGCGGCCTGTCCGGCCTGACCGTGGTGCGGCCGCAGGCGCTGTCCGGCTGGCATTACAAGCCGCCGATGGTGGTCACCCGCATCCTGCTCAACGACAGGGAAATGCCGGTCGGCCCCTACAACGCCGGCCTCGGCGGCAAGGCCGCGCCGATCACCGTTACCACCGCCGCGCGCGAACGTGGCTTCTCGGTCGAATTCGCCGCGCTGGACTATTCGGCGCCGGAGCGCAACCGTTACGCCTACCAGCTCAAAGGCTTCGACTCGCACTGGGTCGAGACCGAGGCCACCTCGCGTCGCGCCAGCTACAACAACCTGCCGCCGGGCGACTATGTGCTGCTGTTGCGCGGCTCCAACCGCAACGGCGACTGGGCCGCACCGCTCGAAGTGCCGGTGCGGGTGCTGCCGGCCTGGCACCAGCGGCCGGAAGCGCGGCTGGCGCTGCTGGCGCTGGCGCTGCTGGCGGGCGCCGGTCTGGTGCAGACCCGCACCGCCTATCTGCGGCGTCGCCAGCGCGAACTGGAAGCCATGGTCGAGACGCGCACCGCCGAACTGCGCGCCACCCAGGCACAGCTGGAAACGCTGGCCTACGGCGATCCGCTGACCGGCCTGGCCAACCGCCGCCTGTTCAACGACGAACTGCGCCATCTGGTGGCGCAGGCCGAACGGGGCGGCGGCGCCTTCACGCTGTTGCTGGTCGACCTCGACCGCTTCAAGCCGGTCAACGACACCCACGGCCACGATGCTGGCGACGCCTTGCTGGCCGCCGCCGCCGACCGCCTGTGCGCCGCCGTGCGCGAAGCCGACCGGCCATTCCGCCTGGGCGGCGATGAGTTCGCCGTGCTGCTGGCCCATACCGGTGACGGCGCCACGCTGGAACCGGTGTGTGCGCGCATTCTCGCCAACCTGGCCCTGCCGTTGTCGTATGGCGAGGCCACCATCGAAATCAGCGCCAGCATCGGCGCCGCCATCTACCGCGACGGCGAAAGCCACGAGCAGCTCTACAAGCGCGCCGACCTCGCCCTGTACCAGGCCAAGGCGGCCGGTCGCGACACCTGGCGCCTCAGTCCTTGAAGGTAGGCACGGATTTGCTCATGCCGGCCATCATGGCCGCCTGCAGATCGGATGACATCAGCATGGCGGCATTCCATGTGGCGACGTAGTTGAGGCCGTCCGCGATGGTGTGGTCGCGGGCGTAGCTGATCATCTCCTTGACGCCGCGCACCGACAGCGGCGACTTGGCGGCGATCTGCTCGGCGATTTCCCGCACGCCGGCCCGCAGCGCGTCCGGCGACTCGAACACGCGGTTGACCAGCCGCATCTCCCTGGCTTCGGCGGCGTCGAATTTGCGCGCGGTGTAGGCCAGTTCGCGTGCCATGCCCTCGCCGATCAGACGCGGCAAGCGTTGCAGCGTACCCACATCGGCCACCATGCCGATATCGATTTCCTTGATGGTGAACCAGGCGTCGGCCGCGCAGTAGCGCATGTCGGCGCAGCAGATCAGATCGATGCCGCCGCCGACGCACGCGCCATGCACGGCCGCCAGCACCGGCTTGCGGCAGCGCTCCAGGCTGGTCAGCGTGTCCTGCAAATCGAGGATCACGCGGCGCAGGTTTTCGCGCGTGCGGCCGTCGCACTCGTCGCGCACCTGGGCGCCGACGCCCAGCATCATCTGCAAATCGATGCCGGCGGTGAAGGCCTTGCCCTCGCCTTCCAGGATGGCGACGCGGATCGCCGGCGTCTCGTCGACGTAGCGGAAGGCCGTACGAATGTCATGCCACATGGCAAGGTTCATCGCGTTCAGCTTGTCCGGGCGGTTGAGGCGGATGGTGGCGATGGCGCCGTCCACAAGCAGGCTGACGGCTTCTAAAACTGGGATCATGCAAGTCTCCTTTTTGTCGTTGAAATACGTTATATTGATCTTCGCGGCATGAATATTCCTAATCATAACGAGGAGATAGGCATGGCAACACAGTTCAAGCTTAACGGCAAAGAAGTCAGTGTGCAGGCCGAAGCGGATACCCCACTGCTGTGGGTGATCCGCGACGAAATCGGCCTGACCGGCACCAAGTTCGGATGTGGCCTGGCGCTGTGCGGCGCCTGCACCGTCCACCTCGACGGCCAACCGATCCGCTCCTGCCAGACGCCGGTCTCGGTAGTCGCCGGCAAAAAAGTCGCCACCATCGAATCGCTGTCCAAAGATAACTCCCACCCGCTGCAAAAAGCCTGGATCGCCCACGACGTGCCGCAATGCGGCTACTGCCAGTCCGGCCAGCTGATGAGCGCGGCCGCGCTGCTCAGCACCAACAAGCATCCCAGCGATACCGACATCGACAACGCCATGAGCGGCAATATCTGCCGATGTGGCACCTACAACCGCATCCGCGCCGCCATCCACACCGCCGCCGCAGAAATGCGCAAGGCATAAGGAGACGGCCATGACGACCAATCGCAGGGAATTCCTGAAAACCACCGCCGTGGTCGGCGGCGGACTGACGCTGGGCGTGTTCTTGCCCGCGCAACTGGACCAGGCCGTGGCGGCCGGCACGCTGCACACGCCCAACGCCTGGGTCCACATCGCCGACGACAACACCATCACGCTGCTGTCGGCCCGTTCCGAAATGGGCCAGGGCGTGTACACCTCAATGCCGATGCTGATCGCCGAAGAGCTGGGGGTGGACATCCGCAAGATCAAGGTGGAGATCGCGCCGGTGGCGCCGGTCTACACCAACGCCCTGCTCGGCGCGCAAATCACCGGCGGCTCGACCTCGGTGCGCGACGGCTGGGACAAGCTGCGCATCGCCGGCGCCCAGGTGCGCACCATGCTGGTCAATGCGGCGGCGGCCAGGTGGAATGTCGACGCCGCGCAACTGCGCGCGGCCGACGGCAAGGTCACCGGTCCCGGCGGCCGCAGCGCCACCTATGGCGAGCTGGCCGAGGCGGCCTCCAAGCTGCCGGTGCCGAAAAAAGTAACGCTGAAGGAAGCCAAAAACTTCAAGGTCATCGGCAAGCCCACCAAGCGATTGGACACGGCTTACAAGGTCAACGGCACCGCCGAGTACGGCATCGACGTCAAGCTGCCCGGCATGGTGTATGCGTCGCTGGAGCAGTGTCCGGTCATCGGCGGCAAGCCGACCAGCTTCGACGCCGCCAAGGCCAAGGCCATGCCCGGCGTGACCGCCGTGGTGCAGATCCGCGACGGCGTGGCGGTGGTGGCCGATACCTGGTGGCATGCGAAGAAAGCGCGCGAAGCGCTGGCGGTGCAATGGGACGAAGGCGCGGTGGCGCGCATCGACAACGCTTCGATGCAGGACGGCATCCGCAACGCCAAGGACGCCACCATCCCGATCAAGAAAACCGGTGACGCCAAGGCGGCGCTGAACAGCGCCAGCAAAAAGCTCAGCGCCGAATACTGGTCGCCGCTGCTCGCGCACGCGACCATGGAGCCGCAGAATTTCACCGCTTCGTACAAGGATGGCAAATGCCTGGTGATCGGGCCGGCGCAATTCCAGCAAGGCACGCAGGGCAATGTCGCCACCGCCATCGGCCTCAAGCCGGAAGACGTGACGGTGAAAACCACTTTCCTCGGCGGCGGTTTCGGCCGGCGGCTGGAATATGACTTCGCCGTGCAGGCGGCCGAAATCTCCAAGGCGGTCGGCAAGCCGGTCAAGCTGCTGTGGACGCGCGAGGACGACACCACGCACGACTTCTACCGGCCGATGGCGCTGCACCGCATGGCCGGCGGCCTGGACGCCAACGGCAAGCCGGTGGCGCTGACCTTGCAGCTGACCTCGCAATCGATCTCGCAACGCGCCTTCGGCCTGCCCAAGGGTACGCTGGACCCGTTCATGGCCGAAGCGGCGGTGGTTGGCTACGATATTCCCAACATGACGCAGGAACTGATCGAACACGACAGCGGCCTGCGGGTCGGCTACTGGCGCTCGGTCAGTCACGCGCTAAATGCGTTTGCCAACGAAAGCTTCATCGACGAGATGGCGGCCGCCGCCGGCAAAGATCCGTACCAGTTCCGCCTGGCGCTGTTGGACAAGCAGCCGCGCTTTGCCAAGGTGCTGAAGCTGGCGGCGGACAAATCCGGCTGGGGCAAGCCGCTGCCGAAAGGCCACTATCGCGGCATCGCACTGATGGAGGGCTACGACACGTATATGGCGCAGGTGGCCGAGATTTCGGTCGACAAGGACCACGCCATCAAGGTGCATCACGTGTGGGTGGCGGCCGATCTTGGTCAGATGATCAATCCGGACACGGTGGAGGCGCAGCTCCAGTCCAGCATCGCGTTCGGACTATCGTCGGCACTGGGGGCGGAAATCACGCTGGACAAGGGACGCGTGCAGCAGACCAACTTCCACGACTATCCGGTGCTGCGCATGAACGAGATGCCGAAGATCGACGTCACGCTGGTGCCCAGCACCGAGAAGCCGGGCGGCATCGGCGAACCGGCGACCGCGCTGATCGTCCCGGCCGTCGCCAACGCCCTGTTCGCCGCCACCGGCAAACGCGTGCGCCAGCTGCCGTTATCCGCACAACACATCCAGTCCGCCTGATGTGGCCTGCCTCAAAAGGTACTGAAAGTGGTAGCGACGGCAATGGCGACTACGCCGATAATGACAGCTAAAACTCGCAACCGCTCGACCCAAGAGGCAATCTTGACGGAGTCTAAAGAAATTTCTTTTCTATTACGCTTAAAGATCGATGTCATTTCCCACCATCCTTTAGTTTTAAGCATGTCCCTGCGTTTGCTAATGCAGGGACCTGTTGTTTTTTACGGGCTTCCACCGTCGACGCATGAATCAGTGTGAAGCTTGCACCAGCGATCAAGGTGACAATAATTGAGTAGACGACTTGTTTGTTTTGAAATTTTCTACTATCTGCAGCAGCGCTCGAAGCGTTCGACCGATCTTGCTTTGAGTTAACGCTTTCGTTATACACCCAGGTAACAAGGGAGCCTCCCGTAATCACCAATATCAACAGCCATAATACTGGTCCCCATGGGAACATCGACGCAGTTGGACCGGCCAGATCTCGATATTCTGACGCCTCCGACAAAGCTGATGCACAAAAGGCTACCGCCACCCAATATAGCTGACCATCCGCTAAGGAACGCCACATCATTTTCAGCCATAGTGACGACCACGGTGTGAGCAGCAATATCAATGCAATAAGCGTGGCTGCCAAAGCTGGCACACCTAAATTGACCAAAACCCACGCGGCAAGTTCCCAATTCACCATAATTTTCAGTCTCCAAGAAAACGCCGACTTTCCTGCATTGCTACACGAGCATGCTAACGCTGGGAAAGTTGTTCGGTTGTGACGAAAACCAAACCGCTACGGTTTGCATATTGATAATTTTCCAGCAGACGCGGCTCAATGCTGTGCCGCGTCATTTATAATGGCTGTTTCGCCCAATTTAATTAGCCATATCATGGAATTAGCCAAGTCTTTCGAGCCTGCCGACATTGAACAGTTCTGGCGTAGCGAGTGGGAAGCGCGCGGTTACTACACCGCCACCCTCGACGCCGGCAAACCTTCTTTCAGCATCCAGCTGCCGCCGCCGAACGTCACCGGCACCTTGCACATGGGCCATGCATTCAATCAGACCATCATGGATGGCCTGACCCGCTACCATCGCATGCTCGGCCATAACACCGCCTGGATTCCGGGCACCGACCACGCCGGTATCGCCACCCAGATCGTGGTGGAACGCCAGCTGGACGCGCAGAAAATCTCGCGCCACGACCTCGGCCGCGAAGAGTTCATCAAGAAGGTCTGGGAGTGGAAAGAGAAATCCGGTTCCACCATCACCGGCCAGATGCGCCGCCTGGGCGCCTCGCCGGACTGGCAGCGCGAATACTTCACCATGGACGAGACGCGCTCGAAAGTGGTGACCGACGTCTTCGTGCGCCTGCACGAGCAAGGCCTGATCTACCGCGGCAAACGCCTGGTCAACTGGGATCCGGTGCTGGGCACCGCCGTCTCCGACCTGGAAGTGGTGTCGGAAGAGGAAGACGGCTCGATGTGGTACATCCAGTATCCGCTGGCCGATGGCAGCGGTCACCTGACCGTGGCCACTACCCGTCCTGAAACCATGCTGGGCGACGTCGCCGTGGCGGTCGATCCAACCGACGAGCGCTATCAGGCGCTGGTCGGCAAGATGCTGAAGCTGCCGCTGGTCGGCCGCGAAATCCCGATCATCGCCGACGAATACGTCGACAAAGCCTTCGGCACCGGTTGCGTGAAGATCACCCCGGCGCACGATTTCAACGACTACGCCGTCGGCCAGCGCCACAAGCTGGCGATGCCATCGATCCTGACGCTGGAAGCAAAAATCGTCGACGACGCGCCGGAAGCCTATCGCGGCCTGGACCGCTTCGCGGCCCGCAAACAAATCGTCGCCGACCTGGAAGCGCAGGGTCTGCTGGAACAAGTCAAACCGCACAAGCTGATGGTGCCGCGCGGCGACCGTACCGGTGTCGTCATCGAGCCGATGCTGACCGACCAGTGGTTCGTCGCCATGAGCAAGCCGGCGCCGGAAGGCACGTTCTTCCCGGGCAAATCGATCGCCGAAACGGCGCTGGAAAAAGTCGCCAGCGGCGACATCAAGTTCGTCCCTGAAAACTGGAGCAACACTTACAACCAGTGGCTCAACAACATCCAGGACTGGTGCATCTCGCGTCAACTGTGGTGGGGCCACCAGATCCCGGCCTGGTACGACGACAACGGCAATATCTACGTCGCCAAGACCGAAGCGGAAGCCGTCGCCAAGGCCGCCGCGCAAGGCGTCACCACGCCGCTGCGCCGCGACAACGACGTGCTGGACACCTGGTTCTCGTCCGCGCTGGTGCCGTTCTCGACGCTCGGCTGGCCGGAAGAAACCCCGGACCTGAAAGCCTTCCTGCCATCGTCGGTACTGGTGACCGGCTTCGACATCATCTTCTTCTGGGTGGCACGCATGGTGATGTTCACCCTGCATTTCACCGGCAAGGTGCCGTTCGAGACCGTCTACGTGCACGGCCTGGTGCGCGACTCGCAGGGCCAGAAAATGTCCAAGTCCAAGGGCAACACGCTGGACCCGATCGACCTGATCGACGGCATCGGCATCGACGCGCTGGTGGAGAAACGCACCACCGGCCTGATGAACCCGAAAGCGGCCGAGAAGATCGCCAAGGCCACCCGCAAGGAATTCCCGGAAGGCATCGCCGCCTACGGCACCGACGCGGTGCGCTTCACGATGGCCTCGTACGCCTCGCTGGGTCGCAACATCAACTTCGACCTGGGCCGCGCCGAAGGCTACCGCAACTTCTGCAACAAGCTGTGGAACGCCACCCGGTTCGTGATGATGAACACCGAAGGCAAAGACTGCTCGGCGTCCGAAGCCGACCTGTCGAACGCCGACAAGTGGATCATCTCGCTGCTGCAAAAAGCCGAACTGGACGTGGCCAAGGGCTTTGCCGACTACCGCTTCGACAACATCGCCTCGACCATCTACAAGTTCGTCTGGGACGAGTATTGCGACTGGTATCTGGAAGTGGCCAAGGTGCAGGTGCAAAACGGCACCGAAGGCCAGCAACGCGCCACCCGCCACACGCTGCTGCGCGTGCTGGAAGTGGTGCTGCGCCTGGCCCATCCAGTGATTCCGTTCGTCACCGAAGCGCTGTGGCAAGCCGTTGCGCCGCTGGCCGGCAAGACCGGTGATTCGATCATGATGCAGCCGTACCCGATCGCCAACACCGCCAACATCGACGAGTCGGCCGAGGCGTGGATGCAACAGCTGAAAGCGCTGATCGATGCGACCCGTAACCTGCGCGGCGAAATGCAACTGGCGCCGTCGCTGCGCGTGCCGCTGATCGTCGAGCCGGGCAGCGCCGCCGACAAGGACGCGCTGGCGCTGTGCGCACCCTACATCCAGGCGCTGGGCAAGCTGGCCGAAGTGCAGATCGTTGACGCGCTGCCGGATTCGCCGGCCGCCGTGGCGGTAGTTGGCACGACCAAGCTGATGCTGAAAGTGGAGATCGACGTCAAAGCCGAGCGTGAGCGCCTGAGCAAGGAGATCACCCGTCTGGAAGGCGAGATCAACAAGGCCAACGGCAAGCTGTCGAACGAAAGCTTCGTGGCCCGCGCGCCGGCCGAAGTGGTGGCGCAAGAGAAGGAACGCGTCGCCAACTTCACCGCCACGCTGGACAAGATGCGCGAGCAGATCGCCAAGCTGCCTGCAGCGTAAGTTTCTGGCCTGATCGCCGACCAGCCGCCCGGTTCACGCCGGGCGGTTTTTTCATTTTGCCATTTGATAAAACCTCAATTAAATGCTTTAATGCCACTTTAAATTAAAGCAGGTTCATATGAAAAAATACTTCGCAGGGTTGGCCAGCGCGCTGGTATTGGCAGCAACAGCGCACGCAGAGCAGGTGACGTACAACTATTCCGGCTACGTCAGCGCCATCTACAAATACGATCACAGCCAGCCTTGGCCGATGAACGTCAGCTCGGTGCTGACGGATGACGGGACGGTGACGACCTATCTGGACTTTCATGGCCAGATCAGCTACGACACCAGCACGCCCATGCAAGCCGGTCCGGAATGGGGACCGACCTATAGCGGCGCCTCACCATTAACTAGCGCCAGTCTCAGTTTCGACAACAGCAGCGTGAGCTACCAGTCGGCAGCCAACTCGTCAGAACTGCAGATCATCTACAAGAACCCCTACCTGTCCGACCAGTTCCGTGTGGTCACTGCAGCAGGCGACCGCACACTGGAGTTCAACTTCACTGCCGACAATGAGCACGTGCTGAACGGCAGCCGCATTCCCGGCTACCTAAATCAGTTCACCAGCCTCAACGGCTTCTACTTCGGCGGCAGCACGCAAGACGGCAACACCTTCACCGCTTTCGGCGCGATCACCTCGCTGGATCGCGTGAGTGCCGTGCCAGAGCCGGAAACCTGGGGCATGCTGGTGGCCGGCCTGGCCCTGATCGGCTGGCGCCAGCGCCGCAAGCAACGCTGCTGATCATTGCTGCTGCTCGTTTGACTTCCACCCACGGTGGACTAGTATGGTATGGGCGAACGCCCCACCGAGGAGAAGCAAATGAAGAAGCTCAGTGTTTTATTGGCCGGCTCGCTGTCGGCAGGACTCTCGGTGGGTGATGTCCTGCATGGCAGCTTCACACTGGGACGTCGACGCCCTTAAGCTACAGCAGTCCGTCCGGCAGCGGCACGGTCAACACATATGACGCCGCCGCAGGGAAAAACGCGTTCACCGCGACCTTTGGCAACAATCCTTACACGCTGAATGCCGCCAATGCCAGTTACGGATTCACCACCCAGAACCAGGCGCTAGGCCCGTGGCAGGACGCCGTGTATTGGGGCGTCAGCAGCGATCTCAACACGGGCGGCTCGGAAAGCTTGGGGCTGGTAGTTGCCGATCCATCCGCCACTGCGTTGACCTACAACCACATTCCCGATTCATTGACGCCGTTCCCCCAGGGCACATTCCGCTACTATTACAGCACCGGCATGGCCCCGCACGCCCTCTGGCTGACGGCCGCCGGCGCCATTACGTCCGTGACCTTGGTGAGTTCGGTGCCGGAACCGGCCACTTACACGATGATGGCGGCCGGCCTCGGCCTGCTGGCCTGGCGACGTCAACGTCAAATCGGCGTGATAGCCAGCAGTTCGGCATAGCGGGCGATATCGACGTTGCCACCGCTGATGATGATGCCAACGCGCTTGCCTTGCAGTTGCTCCTTCATCGCGCGTGCGGCGGCCAGGCCCAGCACGCCGGTCGGCTCCACAACCATCTTCATGCGCTCGGCGAAGAAGCGCATTTCAGCGCGCAGCTGTTCGTCGCTGGCAGTCAGGATGTCATCCACGTCGCGCTGGATAATCGGGAAAGTCAGGTTGCCCAGGTGCTGGGTCTGCGCGCCATCGGCAATCGTCTTCGGCGTCTCGATGTGCACGATGCTGCCGCTGCGGAAAGATTGCTGACCATCGTTGCCCGCCTCCGGCTCCACACCAAACAGCTTGGCCGACGGCGACAAGGCCCGCGTCGACAGCGCCGTGCCGCTCAGCAGGCCGCCACCGCCCAGCGGCGCGAACACATAATCCAGCCGTCCCGCTTCCTCGAACAACTCCTTGGCCGCCGTGCCCTGTCCGGCAATCACGTCCGGATGGTCATACGGCGGAATCAGGGTCAGGCCATGCCTGGCGGCCAGGTCGCGGCCGATCTGTTCGCGGTCTTCCGTGTAGCGGTCGTAAATCACCACTTGCGCGCCGTAGCCGCGCGTGGCGGCCACCTTGGCGGCCGGCGCATCATGCGGCATGACGATGGTGGCCGGAATCCCCAGCAGCTTGGCCGACAAGGCAATCGCCTGCGCGTGATTGCCCGACGAGAACGCCACCACGCCGGCCTTGCGCTGCTCCGGCGTGAACCTGGCCAGCGAGTTATAGCCGCCACGGAATTTGAACGCGCCCATGCGTTGGAAGTTTTCGCACTTGAAGAAAATCTCCGCACCCAGCTCGGCATTGGCGGTGCTGGAGGTCAGCACCGGCGTGCGGTGCGCGACGCCGGCAATGCGCTCGGACGCGGCAACCACGTCTTCAAAGGTAGGCAGTTTCTGTTCGCTCATGATGGTTCCTGTGGTGATTTAGCGTGCGTCGTTGTAGACGGTGGCGCGGGAGACGTTGAGATAGGCGGCGACGATGTCCATCGCCCGCCGCACATCGCTGAGGCCCGCTTCTTTCAGCTCGCGCATCAGCGCCTTGCGCTCGTCGGCTTTCAGTGCGCGCGGCGTGGTGCCGAGCCGCGCGGCAAACTGGTCGATGCGCTGGCGGATGGCGTCGGCGCCGGCCGGCGCCATGGTTTCGCTGACGGCCATCGCCGTGTCCACGCTGCCGAATTGCGTCAGCATGCTGTTGAGGCTGCGGAAAACGGTCAGGTCCACATTCAGGCACAGCGCGGCGATGTACTGGCCATCGCTGTCCTTGATGCCGACCGAGGTGCTCTTGGCCAGCCGGCCATCGGGGAATGTGTTGGGATAGTTGGCAATGACCTGCTCGAAGGCCGGATCGGCTGCGCGCGCCAAGCCGAGCTCGGTGGCGGGTTCGCCGACTTCGCGGCCGGACAGGTTGTTGTGGATCGCCAGGATGGCGTGCTCCGGCTGGGTCAGGTCATGCAGCACCACTTCGCAAAACGGCGCCAGCGTCTTTCCAAGGCCCTCGGCCACCTGCTGCATTTGCGCAAGCAGGTTTTGATGTTCAGATGTTTTCGTCATCTGAACATATTATCTCATTTTAGACTTTTCGTGTAATCACGGTCCGGGTTGCCGTTCCTCGACGTTTTCACGTGGTTCTTTTTGCATCACACCGCTGGTGGACTGGCGGCTGTCGGTGCTGTTGCCGCCGAGTGCAGGCGTTGGGTGGCGCTCGGGGCCGCTGTCCCGCTTGGGCGGCGCGCCTTTGTCGATGCCGGCGCCGCTGGTGGCGCCCTCGGTACCAGAGGGGCTGCCGGCGATGCCGTCGACAGCGCCGGGGCCGCCGATTGATTGATCATGCTGAGTCATGGCAATTCTCCTTGAAATGGTGCCCCATGCTAGCGGCGCCAGCCGGCCATCGCCATCGGCGCGCGCCGCACCGGTGTGTAGGAAATTGGATGAGAGCCTCTAATTAGCACGGTCGGTCAGTTCGTATAATGGACCCACACAATAACTATTTGGAGACCAAAAATGAAATTCCTCGCCCTCCTCGCCGCAGCTGCGCTGAGCATCTCCCCGGCCTTTGCCGACAACACCTCGCCGGTCGGCCTTTGGAAAAACATCGACGACGTCAGCGGTAAGCCCAAGGCGCTGATCCGCATCACGGAAACCAACGGCGTCCTGCAAGGTAAGATCGAACAACTATTCCGCGAGCCCAACGAAGACCCGGCGCCAAAATGCGATAAATGCGACGACGCCCGTAAGGACCAGCCGGTGCTGGGCATGACCATCCTGTCCGGCCTGAAGAAAGACGGCGATGAATACGCCGGCGGCGAAATCCTCGACCCGAACAACGGCAAGGTCTACAAGAGTAAAATGCACCTGACCGACGGCGGCAAGAAACTCAGCGTGCGCGGCTACATCGGCGTGCCGATGCTGGGCCGCTCGCAAGTCTGGGTACGCCAGGAGTAATTACTGCTTGATCCCCTTGCCGGTGGCAGTCCACCAGATGCCGCCCATCAGGTGGGCCAGGTATTGCGGGTCCTTGTACATATTGCCATCGTGCCCCAGCGCCGTGACGAACACACGGCTCTGGTCGACGTAGTGATACCAGCTGACCGGATGCTCCTTGCCCATGCCGTGTGACACTTGCCCCGGCCAGATCTTGGTCGGGTCGTAGCTGGTCTCGTCGACGTTCAGCACCGGGTTGATCTTGATCTTGTACGGATCGTCAAACACATACCATTCATCGCTCCAGATCCAGTGATCCGGCAGGCCGAATGTGGCGGGGAATTTTTTATCGACCACGTCGGCCACGCCGGTTTGCAGCATGGGATGCGTGCCGACATGGCGGCCGATCAGCTTTTCAAACCACGGCCAGGTGTTGGGCGGAATGATCAGCGAGCGATGTACCAGCATGGCGTTACCACCGTGCTGTATGTACGCCTCAAACTTCTTGCGACGCGCCTCGTTCAGTTCTTCCGGCGGCGTGTTGAGGAACATCACGGCGGCGTACTGGGTCAGATCGCCATCGAAGACTTCCGGCTTGTTGGTGTAGGTCATCTCGAAGGCGTGCAGCTTGCCTAGCTTTTCCAGACTGTCGCGCGCTACCGGGATGTATTCGTAGTGGTACTTGCTCGACATGGCCAGCACCAGGATTTTGTACTGGGTGTCGGCGTGGGCGCCGGCCATCATTGTTAAACCAGCCACCAAGGCCAGCAAGCGTTGCGTCATCGTCCCCTCCTTAAGTTAGCGCTATCATTTTGTCATAGTCTAACGCAAGGTGATACGATTTGGCCAAATGAAAATAATTCTCAACGTTGTCGGCATCCTGGCGGTGATCCTGGGCGTACTCGGCATCTTCCTGCCCCTGTTACCGACCACGCCATTCCTATTACTGGCCTCGGCCTGCTTCGTGCGCGCATCGCCGCGCATGCACAACTGGCTGCAAACCAACCCGGTGTTCGGCAAATACCTGCGCAATTATGAGAACGGCCACGGCATTCCGCTACGCGGCAAGATCTGGGTGCTGGTCTTCATGTGGGGTTCGATGAGCTATTCGGTCTGGCGCACCGACATGCTGTGGGTGCGCCTGCTGATCGTGCTGATCGGCGCCTGCGTG
This sequence comes from Duganella dendranthematis, assembly GCF_012849375.1. NCBI lineage: Bacteria > Pseudomonadati > Pseudomonadota > Betaproteobacteria > Burkholderiales > Oxalobacteraceae > Duganella > Duganella dendranthematis. The sequence goes on along the minus strand of NZ_CP051684.1, from coordinate 3,440,771 downwards.
ACCATCTACCTGACCCGCTTCGTGCCGACCATGCGCATCGACAAGAAGTGATTACGTAGCCTGCCTGGTCGGCATGACGACCACCTGCTGCAGGTTCACGTGCTTCGGCTGTGCCGCCAGGAAAGCGACGACTTCCGCCACGTCCTGCGGCTGCAGGAATTCCATGCTTCGCGCCGCTCCGGCGAGCCAGTCCTTGGCGCCCTGAAAGGTCCAATGGCCTTGCAGCTCAGTCTCGGTAATGCCCGGCTCGATCAGCGACACGCGAATATCCTTCGGTCCCAGCTCCGCGCGCAGGTGGCGACTCAGGTGGCTGACATAGGCCTTGGTGCCGCTATAGACCGCAAAGTACGGATAGATATTCTGCGCGGCGATCGACGAGGTGTTGATCAGATCCACCGTCGCGCCCTGCTCCGCGCTCTTGACCAGTTGCGGCACGAAGGCCGAGATCACGCGCATCACGCCGGTCACGTTCAAGTCGATCTGGTGTTGCCACACATCCGTTTCACGTGCCTCGATCGCGCCCGGCAGCATCACGCCGGCATTGTTGAAGACCAGATTGGCGGGACCGTAAGCCTGCTCGACCGCCGCCGCTGCCGCGTCCACCGACGCCTGGTCGGTGACGTCGACCATCAGCGCCAGCGCCTCGCCGCCGGCCGCGCGAATCTCGCTCACCGCTTGTTCCAATACGTCCTTTCGACGCGCCAACAACGCCACTTTGGCGCCGCGCGTGGCCAGAAGTTTGGCGGTGAAAAGGCCAATGCCGCTTGAGGCGCCGGTAATGACAGCTACACGATTTTTCATGATGCGTTCTCCTGTTGGGTTGAAAGACAGGGAACTATAGAAAATTAATCGCAACCGAAGTAGTCGCAATAAACCGTTTCAGTAGCAACTTAAAGTTGATATCGCTTCATCTCGGCGGCGGGCAGGTAGAACTGCTCATTGTCCTGCAGCGGTGCCACCACAAAGTCGATGAAGCGCCGCACCCTGCCCGGCATGTCGGTTCGCTGCGGAAAGTACAGGTAAAACCCCATGCGCTCGCTGAGATGTTCGGTCAGCAGCGGTTGCAGCTGGCCGGCGCGGATGGCGGCGCTGGCGTTGATGCTGTCGATCTGGCCGATGCCGATGCCGGCCAACACGGCGTGCATTTCGGTCTCGGGATCGTTGCTGAGCAGGACCGGCTGCACGTGGTGGAACACCGTCTCGCCATCGATCTCGAATTCCCAGGCCATGGCCCGTCCGCTGCCAGGCTGGCGATAGGCGGTGCAGCGGTGCGCCGCCAATTCTTCCAGGCTGCGCGGCGCGCCGTGGCGCTGCAAATAGTCCGGTGAAGCGCAGACGATTTGCTGGACCGGAAACAGCCGCCGGCTGACGATCTGCGCCTCCGGCGCATTGCCGCCACGGAAGCCGACGTCGATGCGGTCATGCACCAGATCGCTGAAGGCGTCATCCTGGATCAGATCGATCTGGATGCCAGGATAGGCCAACTGAAACTCGGCCAGCAGCGGCATCAGAATGCGGCGTCCCATGGAGCCGGAGGCGGCCACACGGATCAGTCCTTCATCCTCGCGCGCGGCGCTGCGGGCCCGCGCCAGCGCGCCAACCACGCCATCCAGGCTGGGCTTGATCGACTCCAGCAAACGCTGGCCCTCTTCGGTCAGCGTGCTGTTGCGCGTGGTGCGGTGAAACAGGCGCACGCCGAGGTGCTGCTCAAACTGGCGGATGGTTTTGCTGACGGCCTGCGGCGTGGTGCCCTGCGCTTCGGCGACCTTGTTGAAGCTGCCCAGTTCGGCAGCGCGGATAAAGGTCGAGATGGCGCGCAGTTCATCCATTGCTGCTGCGTTTGTGCTTGGCCAGATGGCGGTCGAGGCTGTTGGCGAAACTCTGCCGGTCGGCCTGACTGAAGGCGGCCGGGCCGCCGGTATCCACGCCGCTGCCGCGCAGCTCATCCATGAAGGCGCGCATGGTCAGCATCTGCGCGATATTGTCGTTGGTGTAGAACTCGCCGCGCGGATTGAGCGCGTAGCCGCCCTTCTTCAGCACGTCCGAGGCCAGCGGGATGTCGCCGGTGACCACCAGGTCGCCGGGCTCCAGCAAGCGCACAATCTCCTGGTCCGCCACATCAGCGCCGGACGGGACTTGCACCGAGCGGATGAAACGCGACGGCGGCACCCGCAGCAACTGGTTGGCCACCAGCGTCACCTGCATCTGCATGCGGTCGGCCACGCGGTACAGGATTTCCTTGATGACGGCGGGACAGGCGTCGGCGTCGACCCAGATCTGCATTACAGATCGCTCCACAGTTCGCCATTCGGATTGGTGCGCGGCGGGCTCATGCCGAAATGCTTGTAGGCGGCCGGCGTCGCGACCCGGCCGCGTGGCGTACGCTGCAGGAAGCCTTGCTGGATCAGGTACGGTTCCAGCACGTCTTCGATGGTGTCGGCCGCTTCGCCGATGGCCGCCGCCAGGTTGCCGATGCCGACCGGGCCGCCGCCGAATTTGTACAGCACCGCTTCCAGCAGCTTGCGGTCCATGACGTCGAAGCCGACCGTGTCGACATCCAGCATCACCAGCGCGGCGTCGGCCACGGTCTTGGTGATCTCGCCGTTGCCCTTGACCTCGGCGTAGTCGCGCACGCGGCGCAGCAGGCGGTTGGCGATCCGCGGCGTGCCGCGCGCGCGGCGAGCGATTTCGCGGGCGCCGTCTTCGTCGATGTGGGCCTTCAGCAGCGCGGCGCTGCGGCTGACGATCTTGGTCAGTTCATCGGTGGTATAGAACTCCAGCCGGGCGACGATGCCGAAGCGGTCGCGCAGCGGGTTGGTCAGCATGCCGGCGCGGGTGGTGGCGCCGACCAGCGTGAACGGTTGCAGGTCGAGCTTGACCGAGCGCGCGGCCGGGCCTTCGCCGATCATGATGTCGATCTGGTAGTCCTCCAGCGCCGGGTACAGGATCTCTTCCACCACCGGCGACAGGCGGTGGATTTCGTCGATAAACAGGACGTCGTTGGCTTCCAGGTTGGTCAGGATGGCGGCCAGGTCGCCGGGGCGTTCCAGCACCGGGCCGGAGGTCTGGCGCAGGTTGACGCCCATCTCGCGGGCGATGATGTTGGCCAGCGTGGTTTTACCCAGGCCTGGCGGCCCGAACAGCAGCGTATGGTCGAGCGCCTCCTTACGATTGCGGGCGGCGGAGATGAAGATCTCCAGCTGGTCGCGGATCTTGGACTGCCCGACATATTCATCGAGATGCTTGGGCCGCAGCGCGCGTTCGATCGCCTCTTCATTTGGCGAAGACGGCGCAGCATCGATAATGCGCTGTTCGGTAAAACTGTCGGTCTGTATGCTCATACAGGTATTTTACCCTGCATTGGGCGATCAGCCCTTCGACAGCGCCTTCAACGCCTGCTTGATGCCGTCGGAGACGGTGGCGCCGGCGGGGACGGTTTTGAGTGCCAGCAAGGCTTCCTTGTCGGAGTAGCCCAGCGCCAGCAGCGCGTTGAGGATGTCGGATTTCGCGTCGGGCACAGCGGCGACGCCACCGGCGCCGATGTCCGCACCCAGCTTGCCCTTCAGCTCCAGCAGCAGCCGCTCGGCGGTTTTCTTGCCGATGCCAGGCACTTTGACAAGGCGCCCCGCTTCCTGCAACGTCACCGCCTGCGACAAATCGGCGATCGACATGCCGGACAAAATCGACAGCGCCGTGCGCGCGCCAACGCCGGTGATCTTGATCAGCTGGCGGAACACGGCGCGCTCCTCGGCATTGCCGAAGCCAAACAGCAGATGCGCATCCTCGCGGATCGCCTGGTGCGTGAACAGCACCACTTTCTCGCCGACGCCCGGGAGGTTGTAGAAAGTGCTCATCGGCACATCGACTTCATAGCCGACGCCACCTACGTCCACCAGCAATTGCGGCGGATTTTTTTCGAGCAGAATACCGGAGAGACGACCAATCATGAGTGAGACCTTAGAAAATTTTAGCCAACCAGCCGGCCGCGCCGCATGCGCAGCCCGGCCAGCGGGCCGTTGGCGGTGGTGTTGGTGGCGCCGGCGATCAGCGTCAGCGTTTCGCGGCTGTGGGCGTGGCAAATGGCGATACCGAGCGCATCGGCGGCATCGGTGCCTGGCAGGCCGGGCAATTTCAGCAGACGCGCGACCATGTCCTGCATCTGCGCCTTGACCGCGCGGCCTGTGCCAACCACCGCTTGTTTGATTTGTGTCGGCGAATACTCGGCCACGCTCAGCTCGGCTGATACCAGCGCGCAGATTGCCGCGCCGCGGGCCTGGCCCAGCAGCAGCGTCGATTGCGGGTTGACGTTGACGAATACCTGTTCGATGGCGGCGCAGTCCGGGGAATAAGTGCGCGCGACTTCACCCACGCCGTCCAGGATCACCTTGAGCCGCGCCGGCAAACCGCCCTCGCCGCTCTTGATGGTGCCGGAGGCAATGTAGAGCAGCTTGCTGCCCTGCTTGTGGATGACGCCAAAGCCGGTGGTGCGCAAGCCGGGGTCGATGCCGAGAATTATCATTAGGGGATTGTATGCAGTAAAGAAAAAGCCCGCAAGCAATGCGGGCTTTCTAGCGCGAATGAGGTTGCCGCAACGTGGTCACAGCGAGGCGTCGCCGTCGAAGACAGTGCGAATGCACGGCGAGACGGCGCAACGAAGCTGTGGCCGCTTTGCGGCGACCGATTAATGGCGGAAGTGACGGGTGCCGGTGTACACCATCACCACGCCGCGCTCGTCGGCGGCGTCGATCACTTCCTGGTCGCGCATCGAGCCACCTGGGTGGATCACGCAGGTCGCGCCGGCGTCAACCACCACATCCAGGCCGTCGCGGAACGGGAAGAAGGCGTCCGACGCCACCACCGAACCGGCCAGCGACAAGCCAGCATTCTGCGCCTTGATCGAAGCGATACGGGCCGAGTCGATACGGCTCATCTGACCGGCGCCCACACCCAGCGTCATGTTATTGCCACAGAAGACGATGGCGTTCGATTTGACGTACTTGGCCACGCGCCATGCAAACATCATGTCCTGCAGTTCCTGCTGGGTAGGCTGCTTCTTGCTGACCACCTTGACGTCGGCCAGCAGCACGTTCTTCGAATCCGCCGACTGCACCAGCAGGCCGCCGCCAACGCGCTTGAAGTCCATCGCGTTGACGCCGTTGCCCAATGGGATTTCCAGCAGACGCACATTCTGCTTGGCCGACAGGATCTGCTTGGCTTCGTCGGTGAACGACGGCGCGATCAGCACTTCCACGAACAGCTTGGCCAGCTCGGTCGCGGCGGCCGCGTCCACATCGACGTTGAAGGCGATGATGCCGCCAAACGCCGACGTCGGATCGGTCTGCAGCGCGCGCTTGTAGGCTTCGACGGCATTGCTGCCGAGCGCCACGCCGCACGGATTGGCGTGCTTGACGATGACGCAGGCGGCCGACTGGTCGAAGCCGCCCATGCTCTTGACGCATTCCCACGCCGCATCGGCGTCGGCGATGTTGTTGAACGATAGTTCCTTGCCTTGCAGCTGCTTGTAGTTGGCCAGCGCGCCGTCGGTCTTGATGACGTCGCGGTAGAACGCCGCCGACTGGTGCGGATTCTCGCCATAGCGCATGTCCTGCACTTTTTCAAACGCCACGTTCAGCTTGGCTGGATAGGCGCTGCGGCTGCCGTGCGAACGGGTCGCGTCCAGGCTGGTCAGGTAGTTGGCGATGGCGCCGTCGTACTGCGCGGTGTGCGAGTAGACCTTGGTGGCCAGCGTGAAGCGGGTCTCGTAGCTGACGTAGCCTGGGGCATTGTCGGTGGTCTTCATTTCCGCCAGCACCACGCCGTAGTCGGCCGGGTCGCAGATCACCACCACGTCCTTGTGGTTCTTGGCGGCGGAACGCAGCATGGCCGGGCCGCCGATGTCGATGTTCTCGATGGCGTCGTCCAGCGTGCAGTCATCCTTGGCGACCGTGGCCTGGAACGGGTACAGGTTGACCACCACCATGTCGATGGTTGGAATGCTGTGCTCTTCCAGCTTGGCCACGTGGTCCGGGAAATCGCGACGGGCCAGGATGCCGCCGTGCACTTTCGGGTGCAGCGTCTTGACGCGGCCGTCCAGCATCTCCGGGAAACCGGTGTAGTCGGCCACTTCGGTCACGGCGACGCCGTTGTCGGCCAGCAGTTTGGCGGTGCCGCCGGTCGACAGGATGTTGACACCCATGGCGGACAGCGCGCGGGCGAAGTCCAACACACCGGTTTTGTCGGAGACGGAGATGAGAGCTTGTTTAATCATGGCGATGAAAGGCGAGGTGGTTAAATATTCGGTCAGCAACAGCGGCTGTCCCCAGCCACTTCATGCCGGATAGAACGGGCGCTTTTACAGCAGGCCGTGTTCCTGTAATTTCTTGCGCAAGGTATTGCGGTTGATGCCCAGCATCTGCGCGGCATGCGACTGATTGCCGTCGGCCCGCGTCATGACCACTTCCAGTATCGGTTTCTCGACGGTCAGCACGACCATGTCGTAGATGTTCGAAGCCTGCTGCTCGCCCAGGTCGGCGAAGTATTCTTCGAGACTCTTCTGGACTACTTCCTGGATACTTTCTTTGCTCATTTTCTTGTCGTTCGGCTAATTAATCTATAACGCTGGCAAATCGCCCGGCTTATGGCTGGAAACGTTTGCCCTTCTGATGATGTGACTTTTTTGTACTCTCTCGCCGCCGTTCAGGCGGCCTGCAAATCTTCAGCGAGGCGGTATTGTAACCGTTCGCCGTACCGCCATTGCGATTCGAAGAATTGGTCGACGGCAAGTAACTGTTCGTCGACGGATTCCAGCAGGTTCATTTTCTGACGGAACTCCTCGCCGCCCTGCAGGTCGCGCACATACCAGCCGATGTGCTTGCGCGCGGTGCGCACGCCGAGGTAGTCGCCGTAGAAGGCGTAGTGGCCGCGCAGGTGCTCGTCCATCAGCGCCCGCACCTCGTCCACCAGCGGCGCCGGCAGATGCTGGCCGGTGCGCAGGTAATAATCGATCTCGCGGAAGATCCACGGCCGGCCCTGCGCCGCGCGGCCGACCATGACGGCGTCGGCGCCGGTGTAGTCCAGCACGAATTTGGCCTTCTCCGGCGAGGTGATGTCGCCGTTGGCCACCACCGGGATTGAAACCGATTTCTTGACCGCCGCGATCATGTCGTACTCGGCGTCACCTTTGTAGCCGTCGGCGCGGGTGCGGCCATGCAGGGTCAGCATGGCGATACCGGCGTCCTCGGCGATGCGGGCAATGTTCAGCGCGTTCTTGTTGTCGCGGTCCCAGCCGGTGCGGAACTTCAGCGTGACCGGCACATCCACCGCGCCGACCACCGCATCGACGATGCGCTTGACCAGTTCTTCGTCCTGCAACAGGGCCGAGCCGCACCAGGCGTTGCACACCTTCTTGACCGGGCAGCCCATATTGATATCGATGATCTGCGCGCCGCGCTCGACGTTGAAGCGCGCGCAATCGGCCAGATCCTTGGGATCGGCGCCGGCGATCTGCACCGCTTTCGGCTCCATCTCGCCGGTGTGGTCGGTGCGGCGGGAACTCTTTTCCGTCGCCCACAGGCGCGGGTTGGAGGCCGCCATTTCAGACACCGCATAGCCCGCGCCCAGCTCCTTGCACAGCTGGCGGAAAGGACGATCCGTCACGCCCGCCATGGGAGCGACAAAAACGTTGTTACGCAGTAGATGAGGGCCGATTTGCACTGACGATACCTGAATGTCGGGAGAGGGAACCGTCTATTTTAACCGAAGGTCTGCTCAAATAATAAGCACTATTTTTTATGTATTCGGCAAATGTGCAGCCTGGCCGTTATGAAGCATGAACTAAATAACATCGTCCATGGCGGCCGGCGCAAGGTGGTCCACCTCGCCCCAGCTAGTGAGTACCAACTTGCCGTCGGCGACGTCGAAGCGGTTAATGCTGGCGTTTTTGACCTGGAAGTCGCGCGGACTGTCGAGCTGGATGCCGCGCGCTTCGCGGTAGGCGCACTCCAGCACGCCGCCGTGCGCCACCACCGCCACGGTCTGGCCCGGATGGCGCGCGGCCACCCCGCGCAGCGCGGCGATCACGCGGTCGTAAAACTGGCGGAAGCTTTCCGCCATGCGGTCGCCGTGCGGCATCATGGCGTCGATATCGCGCGACTGCCACAGCTGGAAGTCGGCCGGATATTCGTCCTGTATGTCCTGGTACAGCATGCCTTCGAACACGCCGTAGGCACGTTCGCGTAGCTGCGCATCGCTGCTCGGCGTGATGCCGGCATGATGCGCGGCTACCGCCTGGGCTGTCTGCATGGCGCGCTGCAAGTCGCTGCTGAGTACGGCGTCCAGCTTTTCTGCGGCCAGCGCGCGGCCCAGCGCCGCAGCCTGGCGTTCGCCCTCCTCGTTCAGCGGGATGTCGATATGGCCTTGCAGGCGGCGCACGGCGTTCCAGGCCGTCTCGCCGTGGCGGATCAGCAGAATGGTGGTGTGAGTCATTAGTAGGCTTATTTGTTAGGATATGCGCCGATCAGCTGCGCTTCATCGATGATATGGCCGTAAATGGCGCGCAACACGTCGGCGCAGCAGAAGCTGGCCGGCAGTTCCAGCCGGGGCACGTCCAGCGCGTAGATGCGGAAAATATAGTGGCGGGCGGCGTCCGGCAACGGGCCGGGGCCGTCATAGCCGGGACGGCCGTTGTCGCTCAGCCCCTGGCGCAGCGGCACGCCGTCCAGCACGGTTTCGGCATTGCCGGGCAGCGCGCCGGCGGCCAGCGACAACATTGTCGGCGGCAGGTTCACCACGCTCCAGTGACAAAAATCGCCATCCGGCCTGTCCGCAGCCAGGCACAGCACCACAAACGAGGCGGTACCGGCCGGCACGTCGCGCCAGCGCAGTTGCGGGTGGCGGTTGCCGCCCCCGGCTGCGTGCACCGCCGGCATCGCGGCGCGGTTGCGGAAACTGTCGCTGGAAAGCTTCATTGCCTATTTCGCGTTGGTTTGCAGCCAGAAGGTTACCGGGCCATCGTTGGTCAGCGACACTTTCATGTCGGCGCCGAATTGGCCGGCTTCCACCTTGGCGTGCTTCCCGCGCGCCTGTTCGACAAAGTAACTAAATAAACCCAAGCCATCGGCAGGCGCCGCAGCCGGCGTGAACGACGGCCGCGTGCCGGACTTGGTGTCGGCCGCCAACGTGAATTGCGGCACCAGCAGCAGACCGCCGGCGATATCGGTCACGCTACGGTTCATCTTGCCAGCATCGTCGCCGAACACGCGGTAAGCCAGCAGCTTGGTCAGCAAGGCGTCCGCGTCCTTTTCGGTATCGTTGCGCTCGGCGCACACCAGCACCAGCAAGCCGGCGTCGATGGCGCCGATGGTCGCGCCATCGACCACCACGCTGGCACTGCTGACGCGTTGCAGCAGCGCGATCATGCCGACAAGGTCACGCGCGCAAACTTGCGCTTGCCGACTTGCAGCACGAAAGTGCCGGCTTGCAGCTGCAAGGTTTTGTCGCTGATCACGGTACCGTCAACGCGCACGCCGCCCTGCTCGACCATGCGCATCGCTTCCGAGGTCGACGCGCACAGGTTGGCCTGCTTCAACAACTGGGCCACACCCAGCGGCGCGCCGCCCAGCGCCACCTCCGGAATGTCGTCCGGGATGCCGCCTTTCGAGCGGTTGACGAAGTCGGCCAGCGCATCTTCGGCGGCCTGCTGCGAGTGGAAACGTGCGACGATTTCCTGTGCGATGGCGACTTTGGCGTCACGCGGATTGCCGCCGGCGGCCACGGCAGCCTTCAGCGCAGCCACATCGGCGATCGAGCGGAACGACAGCAAGTCGAAGTATTTCCACATCATCTCGTCGGAAACACTCATGATCTTGGCGAACATGGTGTTGCCCGGCTCGGTGATGCCGATGTAGTTGTTCTTCGATTTCGACATTTTTTCAACGCCGTCCAAACCTTCCAGCAGAGGCATGGTCAAAATACATTGAGGCTCCTGACCATAGTCCTTTTGCAGTTCGCGGCCGACCAGCAGGTTGAATTTCTGGTCGGTGCCGCCCAGTTCCAGGTCGGACTTCAGCGCCACCGAGTCGTAGCCTTGCATCAGCGGGTACAGGAATTCGTGCACGGCAATCGGCGTGCCATTTTTAAAGCGTTTGGTGAAATCGTCGCGCTCCATCATGCGCGCCACCGTGTAGCGCGAGGCCAGTTGAATCATGCCGCGCGCACCCAGCGGGTCGCACCATTCGGAGTTGTAGCGGATTTCGGTCTTGGCCGGGTCCAGCACCAGCGAGGCTTGCTTAAAGTAAGTCATCGCGTTTTGCTCGACCTGTTCCTTGGTCAGCGGCGGACGGGTGGCGTTACGGCCGGACGGATCACCGATCATCGAGGTGAAGTCGCCGATCAGGAAGATCACTTGATGGCCGAGGTCTTGCAGCTGGCGCATTTTGTTCAGCACCACGGTGTGGCCTAAATGCAGGTCGGGCGCGGTTGGATCCAGGCCCAGCTTAATGCGCAGCGGCACACCGCTTTGTTCCGAGCGCGCCAGCTTTTGGGCGAACTCACTTTCAATCAGCAACTCGTCGACACCGCGTTTGGTGATGGCGAGCGCCTCCAGGACGTTGTCAGTCAAAGGCAACGCTTTAGAGGGAGCCGACGGTATCGAAGAAGAAGTAGTCATGATTTTTTTACGGTTTTTTCAGAAAAAGGTAGTCAGGCGCAGGAGTTTGCTATAATCCCCGATCCATCAATCTTGCCGCACGAAAACGAACAAAATAGATAATTAGAAGAAATAAAACGTTCCTGAATAGTTCAAGCGGCAAATTTTAACTGATTGCATGAACCAAATACATAAATTCACAAGCTCACGCTTGTTCGGTCTGCTAGGTTCTACGCGCAAGGCGCGCATCATCAGCGCGTCTGCATTGTTTCTCGCAGTATGTGCTTTTGGTGCGGCAGGCGTAGCGCCGCTCGCGCCTGACGCGTCGGATCTGCCCGTGAAAACTGTTCAGGAAGCGGTTGTGGTTCCTGACCTGAGCGCACAGATCAATAGCCTGGAACAACAGTCTTCTAACGCGCACTTCGTGCACGAAGAGAAAATTCGCGCCGGCGACACGCTGGCCACCTTGTTGACCCGCCTGGGCGTGGACGACGATGCAGCCGAGAACTTTATCAAAAAAGATAAGGTTGCCAAAGGCGTGATGCAGCTCAAGACCGGCAAGCGCGTACAAGCGCAGACCGACGACGAGGGCAACCTGCAGTGGCTGCGCGCCACCGTGGTGGACGGCAAAGACGATCCAGTCACCAACATCAAGATCACCCGCCAGGGCAACGGCTTCGTTGCCAGCGCCGAGCCAGCCAAGCTGGAACGCCGCGTCGAAATGCACGCGCGTAACATTACCTCGACCCTGTACGCGGCAACCGACTCCAGCGAAGATGGCGCCAAGCTGCCGGACAATATCGTCAAGCAAATCATTGAGATGTTCTCCACCAACGTCGACTTCCGCGGCGACCTGAAGCGCGGCGACAGCTTTAACGTGGTGTACGAGACGTTCTGGCAGGATGGCGAGTTCGTGCGCGCCGGTCGTGTGCTGGCGGGCGAACTGACCAATAAAGGCACGACCTATCAATCGGTGTGGTTTGAAGATCCGCAAAGCAAGCAAGGCGGCGGTTACTACAGCTACGACGGCAAATCCCTGAAAAAAGCGTTCCTGAAATCGCCGGTGGAGTTTTCGCGTATTTCGTCCGGTTTCGCGATGCGCGTGCATCCGCTGTCCGGCCAATGGAAACAGCACAAGGGCATCGACTTCCCGGCGCCGACTGGCACCCCGATCCGCGCAGCGGGCGACGGCGTGGTTGATTTCGCCGGCACCCAGAACGGCTACGGCAATTTCGTCGTGCTTAAGCACTGGAGCAACTACACCACCGCTTACGCCCACATGAGCCGCTTTGCACCAGGCCTGAAAAAAGGCGCGCGCGTCAGCCAGGGCGACATCATCGGCTACGTCGGCACTACCGGCTGGTCGACCGGCGCTCACCTGCATTACGAATTCCGCGTCGCTGGCGAAGCCAAAGACCCGGGCAAAATGAACGTGCAGGCCCAGGCGCCGTTGACGGCGTCCGAAATGAGCCGCTTCAAAGTCTATTCCAACGACATGATGCACCGCTTCGCGTTGCTGCGCCCGGCCGGATCAGGCGGCGGTACCCGCATGGCGTCAGTCGCCGCCAAATAAGCTTTCTGAAACAGGCCGCCTAGCGGCCTGTTTTTTTATTATCATGCGCTGTTGAGCACGTTTCTTCCGTGCGCTAAACCACACAGATCGCGAGGCAGGTAATGACGTTGTATATCGGTTTAATGTCGGGCACCAGCCTGGACGGCGTGGACGGCGCGCTGGCGCAGTTTGACGGCGATGCCACCACCACGGTGGCGGCGGCCTACATCGCCTTCCCGCCGCTGCTGCGGGCCGAGCTGATGGCGCTGCAAGCCAGCGGCGACAATGAGATCGAACGCGAGGCGATGGCCGCCAACCAGCTGGCGCAGTATTACGCCCAGTGCGTGGCCGAGCTGCTGCGCGTCTCGGGCCGCGCGCCGCAAGATGTGCGCGCGGTGGCGGTGCATGGCCAGACCATCCGCCATCGTCCCGAGCTGGGTTTTACGCGCCAGACCAACAACCCTGCCCTGCTGGCCGAGCTGTGCGGCATTGATGTGATTGCGGATTTCCGCAGCCGCGACGTCGCCGCCGGCGGCCAGGGCGCGCCGCTGGTGCCGGCCTTCCACCAGGCTTTGTTTGGCAAGGAGGGCCAGCCGCGCGTGGTGGCGAATATCGGCGGCATTTCCAATATCAGCGTACTGAGCGGCGATGGCCGCGTGGTCGGCTTCGATACCGGTCCCGGCAATGTACTGATGGATGGCTGGATCCACCGTCACCGCCGCCAGGAATACGACGCCGACGGCGCGTGGGCGGCCAGCGGCAAGGTGGTGCCGGCCTTGCTGGACGAACTGCTGAAAGAGCCGTATCTGGCGCGTCCGGCGCCGAAGAGCACCGGCCGCGAGCTGTTCCATCTGGCATGGCTGGATGCGCGCCTGGCAGCGCACACGGCGGCCGCGCCGGAAGACGTGCAGCGCACGCTGACCGAATACACGGCCGTCACGCTGGCGGATGCCATCAAGGCCTATGGCGGCGGCGCGGATGCGGTCTATATCTGCGGCGGCGGCGCCTACAACAGCGTGCTGATGCAGGCGCTGGGAGCAGCCTTGGGCAATCAGGTGATGGTGGCGTCGACGCAGGCGCTGGGCGTGGCGCCCAACTGTGTGGAAGCGCTGGCGTTCGCGTGGCTGGGCTACCGCTTCATGGAACGGCTGGCCGGCAACCTGCCGGCCGTCACCGGCGCCAAGGGCGAACGCGTTCTCGGCGCACTCTACCCGCGCTGATTAAGCCGCGCAGTCACCCCAAAAGGTCAGGGTCTGACCCCGCACGGGGTCAGACCCTTGTGCGTCGCCGTTCGGGGTAAACGGTTCCCGCTAAGAACGGCGCGCGACAATCCGGAACTGGCTTGGCGTCTGCCCCACTTCCTTGCGGAAGAAGCGCGTGAAATACGCCGCGTCGGTGAAGCCCAGCCAGTACGCAATCTGCTCCATCGCCATATCGCCGAAGATCAGGTTGCGCTTGGCCTCGGTAATCAGCCGCGCATGGATCATCTTGGTCGGACTCTGCCCCGCCGCCGCCGCGCACGCCGCCCGCAACTGCACCAGCGACACCCCCATCATCGATGCGTAATTCTGCAATTGCAGATTCTCGCGGTAATGCTGATCGATCAGCTCACGGAAGCGGTCGGCCAGCCGCACCTCGCTGCCGCTGGCGACCTTGCTTTCCAGCTCCTCCATGTGCGCGCCGCGCACCAGCATCAGCAGCAGTGACGTCAGCAGCGCCTCGGTGCCGACCACATGGCCGATGGTCTTGGCAGCCACTTCATGCGACAGCTTGCTGATCACATTGAAGAACTCCTCCGCCGACTCCGCCGCATACGACAGCGGGATCACGCGCGGCGACGCCCACAGCTTGATGAAGTCCTGCAGCTTGCTGTTGATCTGCTGCAGATACGACACCTCGATGGTGACCACCCAGCGGTCCACGTCCACCTCGTAGTCCAGCCCGTGCACCGATTCATTCGGCAGCAGCAGCGCGCACGGCGCCTCGAACGGCACGCTATGCCCTTCCAGATTCATCACGCCGCGGCCGTTGCGCACGAAGATCACCTGCCCGTAGTGCGGGTGTGCGTGCGGCTCGGTGCGCCATCGGCCACGTTCGGTCACGTGGCCGATGTTGACGAACCAGTTGTCCTTTTCCTCCGGATTCTCGACATACAGCCGCACCTTGGGCACGGTCGTCAGTCGGGGTTTGCCGTTGGCATCGCGTTGATACTTTGTCATCGCATTTGAAGTCATTGTCGCCTCCTGTGCTGCACTATAGCCCCCGCTTTTGGCAGTAGCAATACGTGCGTACAAAAGTGCCAGCGAATGTAATTTTTGTGTAGAGACGCGCGCCGGCCCAACTTCTATTCTTGCTCCATCAAATCAAAGGAGAATGAAGTTGGCCACCAAAGTGAAGCTCAAGATCGCCATCGCCGATCATCCCCACACCATCGCCATCAAGAACGGTTCGATTCCGATCGAGGGCGTGGAAGCGGAGTTCGTCACCGTCAAACCGCAGATCGGCGCCTTCCGCCGCATGGTGCGCGATGTCGAATTCGATGTCTGCGAACTGGCGCCCACCACCTACATCATCGCCCGCGCCTACGGTGCGCCGTTTGTCGCACTGCCGATCTTCGTCGTGCGCCGCTTCCACCACGGCGGCCTGCTGGTGCGGCCGGACGCCAACATCAACCACCCAAAAGACCTGGAAGGCAAGCAAGTCGGCGTGCGCGCCTACTCGGTCACCACCGGCGTCTGGAACCGCCAGGTGCTGATCGACGAATTCGGCCTCGACGCCTCCAAGGTCACCTGGGTGGTCGACGATGAAGAACACGTCACCCAACTCAAGCTGCCGGCCAACGTCATCCACGCCGCCGCCGACACCTCGCTGGCCGACATGATGGCCAAGGGCGAACTGGTGGCCGGCCTGGAAGGCGCGGCAGGCATTGGCCGCACCGGCGCGCCGACCGGCGGCTGGCAGGAAGTGGAAGCCGACTATCCGGACCTGCTGCCCAACGCCGCCGAAATCGAAAAGGAATACTACGCCCGCACCGGCGTCTATCCGATGCACGGCACCATCGTGGTCAAGGACTCGGTGCTGGCCGAGCATCCGTGGATCGCGCAGTCGCTCTACAAAGCCTTCGACCAGGCCAAGCAGGAATGGCTGGCCAAGCTGGACTCGGGCGAAATCACCGACAAGAAATACCAGGCGCTGCAAGAAATCGTCGGCCACGACCCGCTGCCCTACGGCATTGCCGACAACCTGAAGACCATCGAGACGCTGGAAGCGACCGCCTTCAAGCAGGGCCTGACGCCGCGCCGCATGGCGCTGCACGAACTGTTCGTCGATCCGAACGCGATCTAACAATAAAACGGAGACACCATGATCATCGATTGCCACGGTCACTTTACGACCGTCCCCAAATCCTTCCGCGACTTCCGCGCCAAGCAGGTGGAGTTCGCCAACGATCCGGCCAACGGCCCGTCGCGCGCCGAAGCCTTCGTTTCGGATGAGCAGATCCGCGAAGCGGTCGGCGGCGGCCAGCTGAAGCTGCAACAGGAGCGCGGCGGCGACCTGACGCTGTTCTCGCCGATTGCCGGCTTGATGAGCCACCACCTCGGCAACGAGCGCACCAGCATCGAGTGGGCGGAGATTTCCAACGACCTGGTGCACCGCGTCACCCAAATGTACCCGGACAATTTCGCGCCCGTGTGCCAGCTGCCGCAATCGCCGCTGGCGCCGCCAAAGAACAGCGTGCCCGAGCTGCGCCGCTGCGTGGAGGAACTGGGCTTCGTCGGCTGCAACCTGAATCCCGATCCGACCGGCGGCTACTGGACCGGCACCCCGGTCACCGACCGCGAGTGGTATCCGCTGTACGAAGCGCTGTGCGACCTCGACGTGCCGGCCATGATCCACGTGGCCGCCTCGTGCAATCCGTGCTTCCACGGTACCGGCGCCCACTACCTGAACGCCGACACCTCGGTTTTCATGCAGATCCTGCAATCGAACCTGTTCAAGGACTTCCCGACGCTGCGCCTGATCATTCCGCATGGCGGCGGCGCCGTGCCCTACCACTGGGGCCGCTACCGCGGCATGTCGCTGGAGATGATGGAGCGGCCGCTGGAAGGCCTGCTCGACAACCTCTTCTTCGACACCTGCGTCTACCACCAGCCCGGCGTCGAGCTGCTGACCAAGGTGATCCCGGCCGACAACGTGCTGTTCGGCTCCGAAATGATCGGCGCCGTGCGCGGCAAGGATCCCTGCACCGGCCACTACTTCGACGACACCAGGCGCTACGTCGATGGCATCGCCGCGCTGAGCGATGAAGACCGCTACAAGATTTTCGAAGGCAACGCGCGCCGCGTGTTCCCGCGCCTGGATCAACGCCTGAAAGCACAAGGTAAATAATATGACTGCCATCGTAGACATCCACCCGCACATCATCTCGGACGACGAGCAGGCTTATCCACCGGCGCCGCTGTTTGGCAAGCGCTCCGACTGGTCGCAGGAACGCCCCAGCACGGTCGAAGCGCTGATCGCCGCCATGGACGCAGCCGGCGTCGCCAAGGCCGCCGTGGTGCACTCGTCGACCACCTACGGCTTCGACAACAGCTACGTGGTCGACGGTTGCAACAAATACCCGGACCGCCTGGTCGCGGTCGGCTCGGTTGACGTGTTGCAGGAAGACGCACCGCAACGCATCCGCGAGTGGCACGCGCGCGGTTTGCAAGGCCTGCGCCTGTTCACCGGCGGCAGCACCAAGGAATTCGATCCGAGCGAACTGGACGATCCGCGCTCGTTCCCGGCGTGGGAGCTGTGCGCCGAGCTGAATCTACCGATGTGCATCCAGACCGGCCCGGTCGGCCTGCCACAAGTGACCGCGCTGGCCAAGCGCTTCCCGAGCGTCAAGATCATCCTCGACCACCTGGGTCGCCCGGACGTGCTCGATGGCGCGCCGTACGCCAACGCCCAATCGATGTTCGACCTTGCGCCGCTGGACAACATCTACTTCAAGCTGACGCCGCGCATCTTCGGCGACGTCAAGAAGGAGAAAGCCAGCGCCGCCACCTTCTTCCCGGCGGTGGTGCAAGCGTTCGGCGCGCAGCGGCTGGCATGGGGCTCCAACTTCCCGACGTCGCCCGGCACGCTGGCCGAGATCCTCGCCACCGCGCAGCACGGGCTGGCCTCGCTGAGCGACGACGACCGCGCCTGGATCTTTGAAAAGACTGCCAAACAGCTGTATCCAAGCCTGGCCTGAGCGCCGAGAAAGAATATATGGAGACGAACAAACACGGCGCAGCCAGCCGCTGGACCATACTCGGGCTGCTGGCACTGGGCGTGCTGATTTCCTTCATCGACCGCACCAGTATTTCTTCGGCGCTGGCGGACCACAACTTCGTGCGCGAGTTCGCGTTGTCGAGCGTGGACCGCGGCTGGATCAACGCCGCCTTCTTCTGGTCCTACGGCCTGTTCCAGATCCCGATGGGCGTGGTGGCCGACCGTTACGGCGTCAAGTGGCCGTATGCGATCTGCTTTGCCGCCTGGTGCCTGGCGACGGCGGCGATGGGGGCGGTGACGGCCCTGTCCGCGCTGGTGATCATGCGCCTGATCATCGGCGCCACCGAAGCGATTGTGATCCCGGCCAGCTACCGCTGGATCCGCAACAACTTCGACGAGAGCCAGAACGGCCTGGCGGTCGGCCTGCTGGCGATGGGCAACAAGTTCGGCCCGGCCATCGGTGCGCCGGTCGGCGCCTGGCTGATCGTCAACTACTCGTGGAATGTGATGTTCGTCGCCACCGGCATCGTCGGCCTGCTGTGGCTGGTGCCCTGGCTGGGACTGGTCCGCAACGACTTTCCGAACAAGGAGCAACTGGCCACGGCCAGGCGCAAGGCGTCGTCGGTGACCTTCACCTCCATCCTGTCCAGCCCGGTCGTGTGGGGCGGCATGATCACCAACTTCTGCTACGGCTACTTCACCTTCTACTGCATGAGCTGGATGCCGGCCTACCTGGTCGAGCAGCGCGGCCTGTCGCTGGCCAAGTCGGGGCTGTACACCTTCTTCAGCTTTGCCGGCATCGCCATCGTCGCCGCCATTGCCGGCTGGGCGGCCGACCGCGTGATCGCCAGCGGCCGCAACGCCGTCACCGTGCGCAAGGCCTTCATCATCGCCGGCTTCATCGGCGGCTGCACCGTGCTGCTGGGCGCCTATGCGGACACGCTGGAAATGGCGCTGTTCTGGAACGTGCTGTCGCTGTCGCTGCTGGGCCTGGCCACCGCCAACAACCTGGCGCTGTCGCGGCTAACGCTGATTCCCAAGCAGGCGATCGGCGCCGTCACCGGCGTGCAGCAGGTCGCCACCAGCCTGGCCGGCGGTGTGGCCGCCAGCTTGTCGGGCTGGCTGCTGCACATCAGCGGCAGCTATGACCTGCCGATGATGGTGATCTTCGTCTTCCTGATCATCGGCGCCGTCGCCACCGCCGTGCTGTTCCGGCCCGAGTGGGCGCCGAAAGTGACCGAACCCACCGCACCGGCCAACGCCCCCGCAGAAGGCGCGCGCAAAAGCGCGGCCTGACCAATAAAACCAACAGAGGAATACCCATGGCAAAAATCGTATTCGGCATGGCTGTACCGCACAGCGGCATGCTGGGCCAGAAACCGGAAGACTGGCTGACCAACGGTGAACGCGACCGCAACAATCCGGAACTGTGGTTCCGCAACCGCACCTGGACTTATCCGGAACTGGAAGCGCACCGCGAGGCCGCGTTTGAAAAATACCTGACCATCGAGGAACGCACCGCGCGCGCCGCCCGCTGCCGCGCCGCGCTCGACAAAATGGCCGAGGCCTACCGCGCCGCCAAGATCGACATCGCCATCATCCTCGGCAAGGACCAGAAGGAAATCTTCCTCGACTTCTCGCCGTCGATCGCGATTTATAGCGGCGCGGAAGTGCACAACGGCCCACCGCAGCGCTCGGTGTACGCGCCGGATCACCACGTCACTCACCCGTGCCATCCGGCGCTGGCCAAGCACCTGATCGACGCCTTCCAGCAACAAGGCTTCGACCTGACCGACCTGTTCAAGTGGCCGGACAACGTCTGGATGAAACCGCTGCCGGACTATCCGGTGGCGCCGCACGCCTACAGCTTCGTGTACCACCAGATCATGGACGACAACCCGCCGCCGCACGTGCCGGTGATCATGAACTGCTTCTACCCGCCGACCCAGCCGTCGATGGCGCGCTGCATCGAGTTCGGCCGCGTGCTGCGCGATGCGATCAAGGCCTGGCCACAGGATGTGCGGGTCGGTATCTTCGCCTCCGGCGGCCTGTCGCACTTCGTCAACGATGAAGAGTTCGACCACCAGGTCATGAAGATGCTGGGCGAATACGACTACGACGGCCTGGCCGCCATCCCGGACGGCTACTACCAGTCCGGCACTTCCGAAATCAAGCTGTACGTGAGCGTCATGAAAGCGGTCGAGGAAACCGGCGCCGAGATGACCGTGGTCGATTACGTCCCCTGCTGGCGCACCGCCGCCGGCACCGGCGAAGGCATGGGCTTCATGTACTGGAACGCAGAACAATAACTTTATCAACGAGGACATCATGAGCAATACCCGCCTGAACGGCATCATCCGCGCCTGGGAACAGGGCAAAGTCGCATTCACCGCGTTTTCGAAAATCGACAAGCAGTCCGCCATCGACATGAGCGACGCACCGTACGACGGCATCGTGTTCGAAATGGAGCACAACCCATATGACGTGTCGGCGCTGGGCGACTCGCTGCAATATCTGCTGAACCGCAAGCAGATCGCCACCGCCGGCTCGCTGGCGCCGCAGGTCACGCCGCTGGCGCGCATTCCGGCCAATGGCGTCGAGATGAACCAGTCGTTCGCCAAGCAGGTACTGGATCGCGGCGTGTACGGCGTCATCACGCCGCACGTGGCGACGGTGGAACAAGCCTATAACGCGGTGGCCTCGTGCCGCTATGCGCGGCCGAAGCAGGCGCCGCTGTACGAGCCGAAAGGCGTGCGCGGCGACGGCCCGATGAATGCCTCGCGCTACTGGGGTCTGACGCAGCAGGAATACTACGCCAAGGCCGACGTCTGGCCACTCGCGCCACAGGGCGAGATTTTGTGCGGCCTGATGATCGAATCGACGCAGGCGATCGGCAACCTGGACGATATGCTGGCCAACGTGCCCGGCATCGGCTTCGTGCTGATCGGCGAAGGCGACCTGTCGCAGGAGCTGGGCCTGGCGCGCCAGTACGATCACCCGGAAGTGCTGGCGGCGATGGCGCAGATCGTGGCGACCTGCCACAAGCATGGCGTCAAGGTCGGCAATCCGCACGTCACCGCCGGCAACTACGAACGGCTGCTGAAGGAAGGCTACAGCTTCCTGATGTCGGCGCCGCAGCGCAGCTATGGCGTGATCGGCAAGGCGCGCGAAATGGCGGGGTACTGAGATGAACGGCGCCGAGAGCCTGGTCAAGACCCTGACCGAACAGGGAGTCGATATCTGCTTCGCCAATCCTGGCACGTCGGAGATGCACTTCCTGAAGGCGCTGGAAAACCCGCGCATGCGCAGCGTGCTGTGCCTGTTTGAAGGCGTATGCACCGGCGCTGCCGATGGCTACTACCGCATGAAGGGCACGCCGGCATCGACCTTGCTGCACCTTGGCCCCGGCCTGGCGAACGGACTGGCCAACATTCACAACGCCAAGCGCGCCTCGTCCGGCATGGTGAATATCGTCGGCGAGCATTCGGCGGCGCACCTGAAATACGATCCGCCGCTGATGTCCGATATCGAAGGGCTGGCGCGGCCACTGAGCCATTGGGTGCGGCGCGTCGAGTCGCCGCACTCGGTGGCGTGGGACGTCAGCACCGCAATTGCCAAGGCCAGCGAGCATCCCGGCCAGATCGCCACCCTGCTGCTGCCGGGCGACGCGTCATGGCAGGAAGCCAGCGCACAAGCCGCGCCACCGCGTGCATCCGGCGCGGGCCGCGCCGATGCGACTGGCGCGGCGGCAGGCGTCGGCGGCGCTGATGGCATCGCCGCAGCCGAAGGACTGGCGCCGCAAATCAAGCGCCCGGAACCGGCGCGCATCGACGCCATCGCCAAAGTGCTGCGCTCCGGCGAACCAACGCTGGTGATCCTGGCCAACCGCGCCACCCGTGGCCGCGCGGTCGAGCTGGCGGGCAAGCTGAAAGCTGCCACCGGCTGCCGCCTGGCGACGCAGTTCTTCACCTCCCGCATCGAACGCGGCGCCGGCCGCGTCACGCTGGAGCGCATCCCGTACGCGGTGCCGCAGGCGCTGGAATTCCTCAAAGGCTTCAAGCACATCATCACGCTGGAGACCACCGAACCGATCGCCTTCTTCAGCTATCCGGACAAGCCATCCTTGCTGAAAGCCCCCGGCACCGTGGTCCACACGCTGAGCGAAGCCGATGAAGACAGCGCCGCTGCCCTCGACATGCTGCTGGACGCACTGGACGCCAACACGGCCCAAGCCATGCTGCAACCACGCGCCGAGGCCGTGATCCCGCAAGGCGCGCTGACTCCGGCCAGCATCGCCGCCGCGCTGGCCGCCGCACTGCCGGAACACTGCATCCTGGTCGACGAATCGCTGACCACCGGCCGCGAAACCATGGGGCTGACGGTCGGCGCCGCGCCGCACGACCTGATCAACAACATGGGCGGCTCGATCGGCTACGGCACGCCGGTCGCCACCGGCGCCGCGCTGGCCTGTCCGGACCGACGTGTGTTCTGCATGGTCGGCGACGGCAGCGCCATGTACACCATCCAGTCGCTGTGGACGCAAGCACGCGAAGGGCTCAACGTCACCACCATCATCTTCGCCAACAACAGCTACGCCATCCTCAAGGCCGAATACGCCAACATGGGCGCCGGCGCACCCGGCCCCAAGGCGCTGGCCATGATCGACATCGACAAGCCGCGCATCGACTGGCTGGCGATGGCCACCAGCATGGGCGTGCCGTCGGTCGCTGTCGACAGCGCCGAGGGCTTCTACAGAGCCATGGCCAACTCCGCCCGCGAACAAGGCCCGACGCTGATCGAAGTCCGCCTGTATTAATCCACAAGGAACCGTTATGACTACCGTACTGCGCACCAACCTGTCCGAATACAAAGTCACCAAGGCGCTGCTCGATGGCCGCGTCCACTCCGACATCGTGCAACTGGATTTCTGCGGCCCGACGCCGGCGCACAATGGCTTCAAGGCCATGGTGCGCGAAAACAAATTCGACGCCGGCGAACTGGCCATCGTCACCTTTCTGCAAGCCAAAGCCTACGGCAAGCCGTACGTGCTGCTGCCGGCGCCGATTTCGGGCCGCTTTCAGCACCACTGCGCCGGCTTCAATATCGACTTCGGCCACCTCGATCCGAAGGACATCGAAGGCCGCGAAGTGGGCGTGCGCACCTACACGCAGACCACGGCGTTGTGGATACGCGGCATCCTGCGCCACGAATACGGCGTCGACCTCGACAAAGTCCTGTGGCGCACGCTGGGCGACGGCCACCTGGCCGAGTACACCGATCCATCCAACTGCCAGCGCCTGCCGGCCGGCTCGTCGATCCCGGACCTGATGATGCGCGGCGAACTGGCCGCCGCCCTGCTCGGCGAAGACATGCCGAAAGACGAACGCGTGCGCACGCTGGTGCCGGACGCCCACAACGCCGCCTTGAAATGGTTCGAGCGCGAGGGCGTGGTGCCGGTCAACCACTTCTTCGTGGTGCACGCCGACGTCTCGAAGAAGAATCCCGACGTGGTGCGCGAAATCTACCGCATGTTGATCGCCGGCCGCCAGCAGGCCGAGGGCGGCGTGCCGGCTATCTTCCCGCCGATCGGGCTGGAGGCCAACCGCAAGGGCATCCAGCTGGCGATCGACTGGGCCCTCGATCAAAAGATTATCCCGCGGCGCCTGTCGGTCGACGAACTGTTCGACGACATCACCGGCAGCCTCGGATAAAACAGCAGTACCCGTTTAAAAACTACAACAACGGAGACAACATGAAGAAGTTAGCAATTGCAGCCGCCATCGCCACGACGATGAGCGGCGGCGCCCACGCCACCGACCTCAATCCCGGTGGCGAGTGGCAAATCCGCTGGGACAACACGCTGAAATACAGCGCCGGCGCGCGGGTGGAATCCGCCAACCCGCTGCTGACCACCGGCGCCGCCAAGGTCAACAACGACGACGGCGACCGCAACTTCAGCACCGGGCTGATTTCCAGCCGCTACGACATCCTGTCGGAGTTTGACGCGCAGAAGGATGGCTTCGGCATCCGCCTGAGCGCGGCGGCCTGGTATGACTCGGTGTACAACCAGAACACCTCCAACAGCTCGACCGCCACCACCAACAACGTCAGCGTCGGCGCCAACCGCTTTGCGCCGGAGACCGCGCGCATCGCCGGCCGCAACGCCGAGATGCTGGACTGGTTTGTATTCGGTAAAAGCCAGATCGGCGACACCACGCTGTCGTACCGCCTCGGCCAGCACTCGCTGATCTGGGGCACCACGCTGTTCTTCGGCATGAATGGCATCGCCAAAGGCATGGCGCCGATCGACCTGTACAAGCTGTCGATTCCCGGCACGCAGGCCAAGGAAACCACCATCCCGGTGCCCCAGCTGTCCAGCACGCTGCAACTGACCAACGACACCAGCATCGAAGGCTATGTGCAGTTCAAGTACCGCCCTACCCGTTTGCATCCGGCCGGCAGCTACCTGAGCTCGACCGACATGCTGGGCGACGGCGCAGAGTCGATCTGGGCCGGTCCGCTCAAGCTGCGCAACGCCGGCCTGGCCAAGGGCGACTTGCCGAACAACGTCGGCTTCGCGCTCAACACCCGCAGCGAATTGCTGGACGCCGACCTGGGCTTTTACGCCATCCGCTACAACGACACCTCGACGCAAGTGGTGACGCAGGCGGCCACCCGCACCTACTACCTGGCCGTGCCGAACGGCGTCAAGTCGTTCGGCGCCAGCATCTCGCGCCTGGTGGGCATCGCCAACATCGGCCTGGAAGCGTCAATACGCGACGGTCAGGCGCTCAACGCCAAGCAGGGCACGGTGGTGCTGCCGGTCGGCCAGACGGCTGCCTGGCTGAACGACCACACACCGTATCCGACCGGCCGCACCGCGCACCTCAATCTATCCACCACCATCGTCAGCGGCGCCGCTGCTGGCTGGGACGGCCTGAGCGTGGTGGGCGAACTATCGGCCAATCACATCAACAGCGTGCAGGACAATCCGGAGAAGGTCGATACCGCGCTGAACAAGACCGCCTGGGGCGGCCGCATCGTGGTCACGCCGACCTGGTACCAGGTACTGTCCGGCCTCGACGTCAGCGTGCCGCTGAATGTCGGCTGGGCCTTCAAAGGCCGGTCGGTGATCGACACCGCGTTCCCGTTCTCGGGCAGCCCGGACCACGGCGGCGAAATCGCCGTCGGCATTACCGGCACCTACCTGACCAAGTACATCGCCAACCTGACTTTTATCAATTATCGCGGCAAGGCCACCAGCCAGCCCTTGCTGGACCGCGACTATGTGCGCTTCAGCGTGCAAACCAGCTTCTGATCAAGTGGAGACATCGAGATGAACAAAAATATTCGCAAGCTGATGGCCGCCGGCCTCGCCACCATCGTCGCCGGCGCGTTCGCGCAAGCGCCCAACCTGAAATCCGGCGCGCTGACGCCGCTCGGCGCCGAGCGCGCCGCCAACAAGGACGGCAGCATTCCGGCCTGGGACGGCAAGCCGGTCGACACCAAGCCTGGCGCCGACAACAAGCGCCCGGACCCGTATGCCAGCGAGAAGCCGCTGCTGCAAATCACCAGCGCCAACGTGGCGCAGTACGCCGACAAGCTGAGCGACGGCACCAAGGCGCTGCTGGCCAAGTGGCCGGGCATGCGCATCGACGTCTATCCGTCGCATCGCAGCGCCGTGTTTTCGCAGGCGATCTACGATGCGGTGGCGGCCAACGCCACGCGCGCCAAGCTGACCAACGGCGGCCTGACGGTGGAAGGCGCGTATGGCGGCATCCCCTTCCCGGTGCCGAAGAATGGGCATGAGGCGCTGTGGAATCACATGCTGAGCTATCGCGGCCAGCTGACCGTGTTCACCGCCGATAAATACGTGATGACGGCCAACGGCGACCGCGTGCTGACCAACCGTCAGCGCACCAGCCTGGCCTATCCCTACTACGATCCGAAGGGCAAGCCGGATGGCTTCAGCGGCGAGTGGGCGCGGGCACGGCTGGACGTGACCGAGCCGCCGGCCAACGCCGGCCAGGCGCTGATGACCATCGATTATGTTGACAACTACAGCAAGCCAAAAGACGGCTGGCAGTATGTGCCGGGACAGCGCCGCGTGCGCAAGTCGCCTTCGCTGGTGTACGACACGCCGGATGCGTCGGCGGCCGGGCTGGCCAATTTTGATGACGTCAATCTGTTCATCGGTGCGCAGGACCGCTATGAAGTCAAGTTGATCGGCAAGAAGGAGATCTACATCCCGTATAACAACAACGGCTTGTTCCGCAAGCCGGTCAATGCGGTAATCGGCAAGGGCACGTTGAATCCGGACGCGGTGCGCTGGGAGTTGCATCGCGTGTGGGTGCTGGAGGCGTCACTGGCCAATGGCAAGCGCAACGTCGCCGCCAAGCGCCGGTTGTATCTGGATGAGGATACCTGGCAGGCGGTGCTGGCCGATACCTGGGACGCACAGGGCAAGCTGTGGAAGACTGGCCAGGCGTTCACGCTGGTGGCGGGCGACGAGCCGTCGGCCAGCACCTTGAGCTATACGTGGTTCGACCTGCTGACCGGCGGCTGGGTGTATGCGGCGGCCATCAACGAGACGGGCGGCGTGTCATATCAGGATTACGACGCCAAGCAGTTGGCCAAGTTCACCTCCAGCGCGCTGGCCAGCGGCGGCGTACGCTGATATGAAGCCGCTTCGCATCATGCTGCGGCGCCACGCCGCAATCGTGCTGGCGGCCCTGGCCGCCCTCGCCGCCGACGCCCTGCTGGTCGGCGCCGAAGCGGCGTTGCCTGTCGCCGCTGCGGCTAGCATCTTGCCCGCCAGCGCCGGCGCGGCCGACTCGGTGGCGAAATTACCGGCGGCGCTGGGGCGGCCGGCGCTGAAGGTGGCGCGACCGGAGCTGGCCAACCTGCTGGCGATCGCGCGCAGCGGCAACCGCCTGGTGGCAGCCGGTGAGCGCGGCCTCATCATCTACTCCGACGACTCCGGCCAACACTGGACACAGGCGCAAGTGCCGGTCAGCGTCTCACTGACCGCCCTGCGCTTCGCCAGCCAGCGTGACGGCTGGGCGGTCGGCAACATGGGCATCGTCCTGCACAGCACCGACGGCGGCGCCAGCTGGCAGCGCGTGTTCGACGGCCAGCAAGCCGCCGCGCTGGCCGAACAAGCCGCCCAGCAAGCCTGGGACGCCGTCAAGCCCGATCCCAACAACGCCGACCATCCATTGAACCTGCTACTGGCAGACGCCCGGCGTCTGGTCGACGAAGGCGCCGACAAGCCCTTCCTCGACCTGCGCCTGCACGCCGACGGCTCGCTGCTGGTCGTCGGCGCCTATGGCCTGGCCTACACCACCAGTGACGGCGGCAAAACCTGGCAGGCGCAAATGAAGAACCTGCCGAATCCCAACGGCGCCACCTACTACGGCATCGCCGAACGCCAGCAGGAGCAATACCTGTTTGGCGAACAAGGCGTATTGCTGCGCGCTGATACGCCGGACGCCGCATTCGCCGCCCAAACCTCGCCCGCCAGCGGCAGCCTGTTCGGCGGCCTGGCGACCAGGCAAGGCACGCTGATGCTGTTTGGCCTGCGCGGGAAAGTCTACCGCAGCGCCCAGCCCGGCGTACCGTGGACCGAAGTGCAGACACCGGTTGACGCCGCGCTGATCACCGGCCTGCAGCTAGCCGACGACACCGTGCTGCTGCTCGGCTCCGCCGGCCAGATCGTCGCCAGCAAGGATCAGGGCCAGAGCTTCATCAACCTGGGGCTGAAGACGCGCTTCCCGTTCACCGGTGCCGCTGTCGCTCCGGACGGCACGCTGATCGTCACCGGCACCCGCGGCCTGCTGCGCCTGCCCGCCGCCAGCCTGACCGCCGCCGTCCCGGCCACCTCTTCTAAAGCTGCACAGCCATGAATACCAAGCCTCACGACCACGCTCCCTTCGATCCCCACTCCGGCAACCGCCTGGAACGCCTCGTCTTCGGCTACCGCAAAGCCTTGCTGGCGTTCTGCCTGCTGGTCACCGTGCTGCTCGGCTGGCAGGCCAGCCACATCGTCCCCAACGCCAGCTTCGACGGCATGCTGCCGATGAACCACCCCTACCTGCAAAACTACCTGGCCGAGCGCAAGAAGCTGGTCTCGCAAGCCAACAGCCTGCGCATCGTGGTCGAGCACAAAGGCAACGGCAGCATCCTCGACCCGCATTACCTCGATACCCTGCGCCACCTCAACGACGACGTTTTCCTGCTGCCCGGCGTGGTGCGCGGCCAACTGAAATCGCTGTGGACGCCATCGACGCGCTGGACCGCCGTCACCGAGCACGGCTTTGAAGGCGGCACCGTCATCCCCGACGATTACGACGGCTCCGCCGCCGCGCTGGCCCGCGTGCGCCTCAATATCGAACGCTCCGGCGAGGTCGGCCAGCTGGTGGCGCGCGACTTCCAGTCCAGCGCGCTGCTGGTGCCGCTGGCCGAACGCGACGAGAACGGCAAGGAGCTCGACTACGCCGCGCTGTCGCAAGCGCTGGAACAGCTGCGCGCCAGATACCATTCCGACAGCATCGAACTGCACATTACCGGCTTCGCCAAAGTCGCCGGCGACCTGCTCGACGGCCTGACCCAGGTGCTGGCCTTCTTCGGCCTGGCCGCCGCCATCGTCACCGCCATCGTCTACTGGTACACCCGCTGCATCCGCAGCACCCTGCTGGTGGTGACCTGCTCGCTGGTGGCGGTGGTCTGGCAACTCGGCCTGCTGCCGCTGCTGGGCTACACGCTCGACCCGTACGCGGTACTGGTGCCGTTCCTGGTGTTCGCCATCGGCATGAGCCACGGCGCGCAAAAGATGAACGGTATCATGCAGGACATCGGCCGCGGCATGGACCGGCTGGTGGCGGCCCGCTTCACTTTCCGCCGCCTGTTCATGGCCGGTTTCACCGCGCTGGCCTGCGACGCGGTCGGCTTCGCCGTGCTGATGATGCTCGATATCCAGGCCATCCGCCGCCTGGCCGTCACCGCCAGCCTGGGCGTGGCCATCCTTGTTATCACCAACCTGATCCTGCTGCCGGTGCTGCTCAGCTACACCGGCGTCAGCGCCAGGGCGGCCCGCCGCGCCGCCCGCGCCGACCAGCAGATCGGCGATGGCCGCACGCTGTGGACTTTCCTATGCAAATTTACCGAACCACGCTGGGCCGTCGCCACCATCGGCGTCGCCGTCGCCCTAGGCGGCTACGGCCTGTACGCCAGCCGCCTGCTGCAAGTGGGCGACCTCGACGCCGGCGCGCCGGAGCTGCGGCCGCAATCACGCTACAACCTCGACAACAGCTACCTCACCCAGCACTACAGCACCAGCAGCGACGTGCTGGTGATCATGGTGCGCACGCCGGTGCAAGGGGCGATGAAGCTGTCGGTGCTGGAGCGGGTCGACGATCTGGAGTGGCGGCTGCGGCAGATGGACGGCGTGGAAACCACGCAGTCGGTGGCCTCGCTGGCGCGCCAGACGGCGGTCGGCATGAACGAAGGCAACCCGCGCTGGTACGAGCTGCAACCGAATCAGGCCGCGCTCAACACCGCCAGCTCTCGTGCGCCGCGCAGCCTGGTCAACGCGGACTTTTCGCTGTTGCAGTTGCAGGTCTACCTGACCGACCACAAGGCCGCCACGCTGCGCCGCGTCAGCGCCGCGGTGGAAGCCTTCGCCAAGGAGAACGATGGTCCCGATGCGCAATTCCTGCTGGCCGCTGGCAACGCCGGCTTTGAAGCGGCCACCAACGCCGTGGTGGAGAAGTCCAATCACGAAATGCTGTTGCTGGTGTACGCCGCCGTGCTGGTGCTGGCCTACGTGACCTTCCGCGACTGGCGCGCGGTGGCCTGCGCCATCCTGCCGCTGATGCTGACCTCGATACTGGCGGAAGCGCTGATGGTGTGGCTCAACATCGGCCTCAAGGTGGCGACGTTGCCGGTGGTGGCGCTCGGCGTCGGCATCGGCATCGATTACGCGCTGTACGTGCTGAGCATCATGCTGCAGCAGATGCGGCTCGGCCTGCCGCTGGCGCCGGCCTATCACTGCGCGCTGCTGTTCACCGGCCGCGTGGTGATGCTGACCGGCGTGACGCTGGCGCTCGGCGTGGCGACCTGGGCGCTGTCGCCGATCAAGTTCCAGGCGGATATGGGCGTGCTGCTGGCCTTCATGTTCATCGTCAATATGATCGGTGCGCTGGTGCTGCTGCCGGCGCTGGCGCGCTTTCTGCTCAAGCCGCCGGCGCAGCAAGTGCAGGCAGAACAGGCCGCGCCGGCGCCGCCATTGAAACGCGCCGCGTCATCGATATGACACCGGTCCCGCGACTGCGGCTGTACGTCGAACACCACCAGGATGAAAACTGGTTCGTGCACGTCGGCCACGTCGCCAATAGCGGCCGCTGGCAGATCGAACCCCATACGCATCCGGAATACGGCCAGCTGATCTTTGTGCGCGAGGGACGCGGCGTCATCACGCTCGAAGGCCAGCGCCTGCCGTTCGCCGGCCCCTGCGCGCTGCTGCTGCCGACCGACTGCGTGCACGGCCTCGACTACGAGGTCGACCTGGACCGCTGGGTGGTCACCATCGAAGTCAGCTACCTGGCGCAGATCAACGCCCGCCTGCCGGAGTTGACCCAACTGTGGTCCGGCCCGCGCCTGGTGTCGCTGTCCTATGCGCCGGAGGTGGAGCGCGAGTCCTATCAATTGATACGCCGGCTGGAGCAGGAAATGCTGGCCAGCGCCATCGGCCGCGCGGCCGCGCTGGAAGCGCTGCTGACCTTGCTACTGTTGACGCTGATCCGCGCCATGCCCAACGGCCAGTTCGAACCCTGCAGCGCCAACCCGGCCAATGTGCGCCAGGCCGAACGCTTCCGCGAGCTGGTGAATCAACATCATGGGAAGAACCTGCGGCTGCATGACTATGCCGCGCTGATGGCGCTATCGGTGGCGCAGTTGCGCGCCGCTTGTGCTGCGGCGCTGGGACAGAGTCCGACCAAAATCATTCATTCGCGGATCGTCACCGAAGCCAAGCGCAGCCTGATCTTCAGCGATCTGCCGGTGGAGCAGATCGCCTTCCGGCTGGGCTTTGACGACGCCGCCTATTTCACCCGCTTCTTCCGCCGCGAAGTCGGGCAGACACCCAGCCAGTTCCGCACCAGCGCCAAGAATTAATTGGCGGGCAAATACAGCGGCATCGAATCTTCCCACTTGCTGTCGGTCAGGATGCGCTTGTTGCTGCCGTCGGCGTTCATCACGTAGATCTGGCCGTACTGCTGGAAGGTTTGCTCGTACAGCGCCGCCTCGTCGCGGAAGCCGTGCTGCGAACCGCTCCACAGGATGCGGCCGTCGGCCGACCAGACCGCGTGGCCGTCGCTCGATTCGTGGTCGGTGGCACGGAACAGGCCGTTGCCGTCGGGCTGAATGGTGTAGACGTCGTAGTTGCCGTCCTCGGCGCGGCGGCGGGTGAACACGATGCGCTTGCCGTCCGGCGACCAGCCCGGCAGGTTGTCCAGGCCATCGGTCAGGGTGCGGATCTTGCGCGTGTCCAGGTTGAGGATGCGCAAGCCCTTTTCCTTGTCGCTCCAGACCCGGTATACCAGTTCCTTGCCGTCGTGCGAATAGCTGGGGAAGCCCGAGTGCAGCGTGCCGTCGGTCAGTTGCTCGGCGCCGGTGCCGTCGCGGCGGACCCGCCACAGCGCGGCCGTCATGGTGTTGCGTTCGGCAAACCAGTAGCCGAGGCCGAAGGCGATCCACTCGCCATCCGGCGACCAGCACGGCTGGAAGGCGCCGGCCAGGCCCATGCGCACCTTGCTGACATCCAGGCCATGGCCTTCGGATTCGAACACCTTGCGCTTGTCCGAGCCGTCGGCGCGCATGATCCAGATCGAGCTGTTGCCGGTCTGCTTGTCGGTGTAGGCGATCCAGCCGTCGCGCGACATCAGCGGGTAGACGTCGACATGGCGATAATCGTAGTCCGGGTCCCAGCTGAACAAGGGTTTCATCAGCGGCCGCACCGGCTTGAAGGCGACTTTTTCGTAGATCACCGACTTGCCGTCCGGCGTCCAGGTTGGCGAGCGCAACATGGCCTGCCTGAGCGGCGCGCGCTGCGAGGTGTAGGCCAGGCCTTCGTTCGGACCGTACTTGATCAGGTAGCCGATTTCGGTGGCGCTCAGGTACTGCGGCTGCAATTTCAAATCGGTGCCGCTGGTGTGCTCGATGCGGTCCTTGCCGGTCGCCACGTCCACCGAGACGATCTGCGAATACGCCTTGCCGATGTAGTTAGGGCGGCGCGCACCCCAGGTGGCTTCCACCGTCATTTCGTAGAACACGATGCGCTTGCCGTCCGGCGACCATTGCGGCGAACCGAGGCAATAGCCCTTCTTCGCCACCACCTGGCGCAAGCCGCTGCCGTCGGGGCGGATCAGGTAGATGCTGAGCTCTTGCGTGTGCTCCCAGCCCTGGCCGCCGTCGTGGCCGGTCCATTCGGTATCGCGGTCGCTCGACAGCGCGATCCACTTGCCGTCCGGCGACCAGCTGGGACGGAAATAGCCATCCGGCTTGCCGGCCTTGCCCTGCACCTGGCCGATGCCGGTGAGTTGCTTCAGTTTGCCGCTGGCCATGTCACGCACCCAGATGTTGGCGCGGTAGCCGTTGGCGGTGGAGACGAAGGCCAGCGTCTTGCCGTCCGGCGACAGCACGCCGGCGTCTTCCATCGAATCGGTGGCGACCATGGCTTCG
Source organism: Duganella dendranthematis (assembly GCF_012849375.1). Taxonomy (NCBI): domain Bacteria; kingdom Pseudomonadati; phylum Pseudomonadota; class Betaproteobacteria; order Burkholderiales; family Oxalobacteraceae; genus Duganella; species Duganella dendranthematis. The sequence goes on along the minus strand of NZ_CP051684.1, from coordinate 3,408,576 downwards.
ATGCCGCTGCCGTCGGCGCGCGCGCGGTACAGGTCGGACTGGCCGTCGCCACGCCGTTCGGAGGTAAAGGTCAGCCAGCCGCTGGGCGACAGCGTGGCGTTGTAATCGAAGGCCGACTCGGCCAGCAGCTTGCGTTCATTGCCGCCGTCGAGGTTGGCGATGTACAGTTCGGACACCGAGGGGGCGATGCGGTTCATCAGCATCACGCCTTTCTTCTTCATTTCCGCCGCCTTGGCAACCAGGGCCATTGGCAGCTGCGCCGCCACGGCGGCCGTGCCAAACAGGCGAAGGACTTTTCTGCGATCCATGTGTGCTCCTGAATAATTGTTGTTAGATCGGACACCCTGCCGACCATAGCACACAGTATGGTGACAAGATCGGCGCAAGTCCTTAAACAAAAGTGAAAATCGCTGGTACTTTTGTGCAGGCGTTGGCGTGCAAAAGTACCGGCGAATGTCATTTTTATGCCGTGACGGCGGCCGCGACCTGTTCTATTCTGGCAGCATGAGCATTCTTTTCGCGCTGCCCGCCGCCTTGCGGCGCTACCTGGTCGCCCGCTTTCTCGGCGTCTTCGGCAATAACATGATCGCCGTCGCGCTGGGCTGGCAAATCTACGACCTGACCGGCAGCGCCTGGTACCTGGGGCTGGTGGGACTGGTGCAGTTCCTGCCGGCGCTGGCGCTGACGGTGCCGTCCGGCCTGCTGGTCGATCGCGCCGACCGCAACCATGTGTTCGCCGCCAGCCTGGCCTTGCAGTGCGTGGCGGCGGCCACGCTGGCGTGGGGCAGCACGGCCGGCTGGGTCGGGCCGCAGGCGATTCTGGCGGTGTGCGTGCTGATCGGCGTGGCGCGCTCGCTACAGATGCCGGCGCAGCAGGCGCTGATTCCGGCGCTGGTGCCGGTGCGCGAGTTGCCGCAGGCGCTGGCCGTCAACGCCTCGATTAACAAGCTGGCGATGGTGGCCGGACCGGCGCTGGGCGGCGTGCTGTATGTCGGCGGCCCCGGCGTGGCGTATGGCGTGTGCGCGGCCATGTTCCTGCTCTCGGTCGGGCTGGCGCTGCGGGTGAAGGCGCCGTCGCCGCCGCGCTCGCAGGAGACGATGAGCTGGGGCGCGATGTTTGCCGGCTTCGTCTTCATTCGCCACAATCCGGCCGTGCTGGGCGCCATGTCGCTCGACCTGTTTGCCACGCTGCTGGGCGGCGGCACGGCGCTGCTGCCGATCTACGCGCGCGACATCCTGCACACCGGCGCCTGGGGCCTGGGTCTGCTGCGCGCGGCGCCGGCCGTCGGCGGCCTGCTGATGACAGCGTTGATGACGCGCTGGCCGATGGAGCATCACATCGGCCGCCGCATGTACGCCGCGGTATTCATCTACGGCCTGACGACGATGGTGTTTTCCGTCTGCACCAGCCTGCCCGCAGCGCTGCTGGTGTTGGCCGTGATGGGTGCGGCCGATATCGTCAGCACCGTGCTGCGCCATTCGGTGGTGCAGGTGGAAACCGATGACGCGCTGCGCGGCCGCGTCGGCGCGGTGCATGCGACCAGCATTTCCGCCAGCAACCAGCTGGGCCAGTTCCGCGCCGGCGTTGCGGCGGAATGGTGGGGGCCGGTCGGCGCGGTGCTGGTGGGCGGCGCGGCGACACTGCTGATTACCGCACTGTGGATGCGCTGGTTCCCGGCGCTGCTGCAGCGCGACCGGCTATTCCGGCCGACCATTCCTGTTCACCTTGGAGCGAAACAATGAAGCATTGGCTGGCGGCGATGGTAATGGCGTTGAGCGGTGGGCTGGCGCATGCCGATCTGGTGTATGTGGGATCGCAGGGCCAGCAGTTGCGGGCGTTGCGCTTCGATGCGGCCAGCGGCAAGCTGGAGGTGATCGGCACGGTGGCCGAGGGCTTGCGGCCGACCTGGACGGTGGCGCATCCGCAATTGGCGGTGCTGTATGCGGTGGACGACCAGCCGGGCCAGGATGGCGCTGTGGTGGCGTTTGCCATCAACCATGCCAGCGGCGCGCTGAGCCGGCTGAATACGGCGCCCAGCGGCGGCGCGGGCGTGACCTACCTGTGGCTGGATGCGCCATCGGCCACGCTGCTGGCGGCCAACTTTGGCGGCGGCTCGGCGTCCAGTATCGCTGTGCAGGAGGATGGCAGTCTGGGAGCGCTGGTTAGCACCATCAAGGCCAGCGGCAGCGGCCCGCATCGCCGCCAGGCCGCGCCGCATGCGCACAGCGCGGCCGTCGATCCATCCGGCCGCTATGCGCTGGTGCCCGACCTCGGCGCCGACCGCGTGTTCATTTATGCGCTCGACCGCGCCACGCACGCGCTGACGACCTTGCCGCCTGCCGTGCCCCAGCCGGCGCAGCACGCGCCGCCCTCGCCGCCGGCCGGCGAAGCGACGCGCGCCTACGCGGCGCCGCCGGGCAGCGGCCCGCGCCATCTGGTGTTCAGCGCTGACGGCCGCAGCGTCTGGTTGCTGAACGAGCTAAGCGCCGAAGTCACCACACTGCGCTGGGACGCGCAGCAAGCGACCCTGTCGCCGGTCCAGACACTGGCCACCAGCAGCGCAGAATTCACCGGCACGCGCAGCGGCGCCGAAATCGTCCGCAGCCCAGATGGCCGTTTCATCTACGTGGAAGACCGCGGCGAACGCACGCTGGTGACTTATCGCGTCAACCCCGCAAACGGCGAACTGAGCTTCGTGCAACGCATCGCCAGCGGCGGCGAAATGCCCTGGTCCATGGCGATCCATCCATCCGGACGCTGGCTGCTGGTCGCACACCAGCGCAGCGGCACGGTGAACGTATTCAGCATCGATCCCGCCAGCGGACTGCTGATCAACACCGGCATCGCCGCCGAAGCGCCGACGGCGGTCAGCATCACGTTTGTGCCGTCATCCCCCGCAGAATAAGGTCGATGCCGACGAGGAAATCAGCACGGTCATCGTGCTCGCGCAACTGCGCCGCGATGCTGCGCGTGAATGGATACGCATCGGGATCCAGCGCCGACCACACGCCGGCCACTTGCGCCAGAATCGCCTCGCGGTCGCCGCCCAGTTCCTTGCCGAGCTGCGCATTGGCCGCGTTCTGGCCGCTGACACCGAGGATGTAGCTCAGCAGCGCACACACCGCGGCAAACTGCCCAGCCTGCGCCACGCCCATCGCCCTGACCTGCTGGCCCAAACGCTCCAGCAGACGCACAATCGGCGACTGCCACGGCGCGCGCGCCAGTGCCGAGCCGATCCACGGATGGGCGTCAATCGCATCGAACATGCCGAGCGCCACGGCGCGGATCACGTCCTGCGGCGCCGCCTCCGCCACCGGCAGATCCAGCGTCCGGGCGACCAGCGCATCGCAGGCGGCGGTCATCAAGTCGTTCTTGTTGGCGACGTGCCAGTAAATGGCGCCGGCGCCGGTGGCCAATTCCTCGGCCAGCGCGCGGAACGTCAAGCCGCTTTCGCCGCGACTGTCCAGCAGACTGATCGATGCTTCAATAATGCGCTCGCGCGTCAACGCCTGTTCGCGGCGGGGGGTGTTTTTTGCCATGGCCGCTATCTTGACATATCTGGCCGCCTGCCGCAAAATCCCTGTGGAACAACGTTCCATTAACAGATAAACATGACAACGACCTCTATCGCCATCATCGGCGCCGGCCTCGGCGGATTGACGCTGGCCCGCGTGCTGCACGTTCACGGCATCGCCGCGACCATCTACGAAGCAGAAGTCTCGGCCCAGGCGCGTGCGCAAGGCGGCATGCTCGACATTCACGATTTCAACGGCCAGCTGGCCATCAAGGCGGCCGGTCTGTTTGAGGAATTCCATGCGCTGATCCATCCCGGCGGCCAAGCCACGCGCGTGCTGGGACACGACGGCGCGGTATTGTTTGAGCAACTCGACGACGGCAGCGGCGGCCGGCCCGAAGTGCAGCGCGGCGAACTGCGCCGCATTCTGCTGGAATCGCTGCCGGCGGGCGCGGTACAGTGGGGACGCAAGCTGACGCAGGTAACGCCGCTCGGCGACGGCCGCCATCAGCTGACGTTCGCCGACGGCACGGTGGTGACCTGCGGCTTGGTGGTTGGCGCGGACGGCGCCTGGTCCAAGGTCCGCCCCCTGCTGTCGGACGCCAAACCGACCTACGCCGGCATCTCGCTGATCGAGACCTGGCTGCGCGACAGCGACCGCCGCCATCCGGCCAGTGCAGCGGCGGTCGGCGATGGCGCGCTGTTTGCCGTCGCGCCGGGCAAAGGCATCCTCGCGCACCGCGAACCGGAGGGCGTCCTGCACGCCTATATCGCGCTCAACAAACCCGAGACATGGCTGGAAGACGCCTGCGCCGACCCGGCCACGGCTTCCGCCCGCATTGCCGCCGAATTCGACGGCTGGGCGCCAGCGCTGACCGCGCTGATCACCGACAGCGACACGCCGCCCGTGCTGCGCGTGATCCGCGAATTGCCGGCAGACCACCGCTGGCAGCGCGTGCCGGGCGTCACCCTGGTCGGCGACGCCGCCCATCTGATGGCCCCGTCCGGCGAAGGCGCCAACCTCGCCATGCTGGACGGCGCCGAACTGGCCCAGTCTATCGCCGCGCACGCCGGCAACGTCGAAGCAGCCTTGGCCGCCTACGAGCAAGCGCTCTTCCCCCGCAGCGCCCAAGCCGCCGCCGAAGCGGCCGACCTGCACGAGATCCTCTACGGCCCCGACGCCCCGCACAGCCTGGTCAAGATGTTCAGCCAATAAGGCAACGGCGTCTGGGGGGCCTAAAATCAGAACTCAGTCTAAAACCGTCTATTTCGCTATAAAGCGGTCTAGTAAAGTCTAAAACTGCGTGATCAAAGTCTAAACACGTCTATAAATTTGGCCAACAAGTCTAAACCGGTCTTTTTTTCGAGGCCGAAAGTCTAAACCGAACCATAATCCCGTTCTGAGGTCCAACCTTTAGACTCGTTTCGAAAGGACTTCATCATGACGCACGTACCGATGGCCGAAGTACACCTGCCGCTCAGCACTTTTCTGGAGCTGGAATTTCATCTACTGGAGACACGACCAGGCGTAAAAACAGGCGCCTTCGTGACAGAACTTGTTCAGCGTTGGCTGACGGTAGAAACCGAACGACTGGCGCTACGCAGGAGTGGCCCGCCTATGCACGGATTTCAATGGAAGAATGTTTTTCTTCCAGATGGAACCCGACTACGGACCGACTATCAACACTCCCAGGAATTTGCCAAAGTTACCCATAACCGCATACGCATGGACGACGGCAGATCTTTGACGCCCTCGATGTTCGCCAATCGGCACACGAAAGGCCGCAATGGATGGCGTTTTATCTGGCTCCGTTTTCCGGGTGAGGACTACTGGGTTCGCGCTGCAGATTATAGGCGACATGTTGAGAAACAGAAACAATCTCAGTCAGTCTAATCTTTGCCCAAGCAGAATAAAACCTAGATCGCTTTAGACTTCAGACCTGAAAAAAGGCAGCCCGCAGGCTGCCTTTTGGCGGGTAAAGCTAAAACTTATACCGAGAACGACGAACCGCAACCGCAGGTCGAGGTAGCGCTCGGGTTTTTGATGACGAACTGCGCGCCTTCCAGGTCATCCTTGTAGTCGATTTCCGCGCCGACCAGGTACTGGTAGCTCATCGAATCGATCAACAGCTGGACGCCATTCTTGACCATGGTGGTGTCATCTTCATTGACAATTTCGTCGAAGGTGAAGCCGTACTGGAAACCGGAGCAGCCGCCGCCCTGCACGAATACGCGCAGTTTCAAGTCGGGATTGCCTTCCTCTTCGATCAATTGGGCGACCTTATCAGCAGCGCTATCGGTGAAAACGATAGGTGCTGGCATTTCGGCAACAGCGTTCATTTCTAACTCCTACGAGAAAACAATTAGGGTCCATTATAGACCCTGAAGATAAGTTCTGCTGCGGACCCCGCAAAAACAGCGGGTTTTAAGGCAACAGGGCAATCTGCATCAAGCCGGTGGTCTCTTCCAGACCAAACATCAGGTTCATACACTGCACCGCCTGGCCGGACGCGCCCTTGACCAGATTGTCCTGCACCACCAGCACGATCACGGTGTTGCCGTTGTCCGGACGGTGCAAGGCCAGACGCAGCATGTTCGAACCACGGGTCGAGCGGGTTTCAGGATGCGAGCCGAATGGCATGACATCGACGAAGGCGCTGTCCTTATATTGGTCTTCAAACAGTTTCTGCAAGTCTTCGTTGCTGATGTCCTTGGTCAGGCGCGCGTACAGCGTCGAGTGCATGCCACGAATCATCGGCACCAGGTGCGGCGTGAAGATCAGGCTGACCTTGTCCGACGTGAAACGTTGCAGCTGGGCCGAGGTTTCCGGCGTGTGGCGGTGGCCAGCCACGCCGTAGGCCTTGAAGTTGTCCGACGATTCCGAGAACAGCGTGCCGATTTCCGCCTTGCGGCCGGCGCCCGATACGCCCGACTTGCAGTCGGCGATCAGCGAACCGGCATCGACCAGGCCGTTCTTCAGCAGCGGGTAGTAGCCCAGCTGCATGGTGGTCGGGTAGCAGCCTGGATTGGCGACCAGGTTGGCTTTTTTGATGTCTTCGCGGTTCAGTTCGGCCAAGCCGTAGGCTGCATGTTCCAGCAGGTCCGGGCAGGTGTGCTCGATCTTGTACCATTTTTCAAACACGGCCTTTTCCTGGATGCGGAAATCGGCCGCCAGGTCGATCACCTTGACGCCGGCTTTCAGCAGCGCCGGCGCCTGGGCCATGGCGACGCCGTGCGGGGTGGCGAAGAACACCACGTCGCACTGGGTCAGGTCGGCGTTGTCCGGCGACGAGAATTTCAGGTTCACGCGGCCGCGCAACGATGGGAACATATCAGCGACTGGCAAGCCGTCCTCTTTGCGCGAGGTGATTGCCGTCAGTTCCACATCCGGGTGGACTGCCAACAAACGCAGCAGTTCTACCCCGGTGTATCCGGTGCCGCCGACGATGCCAACTTTGATCATTGTTCTTCCTTAATTTGAGTGTGAGGTGCCATTTTATCAGGCAACGGCGACAACCGTATGACCGTAGCCAGATGGAAAAAAAGCCGCCCGACACAAGGCCGGCGGCTTTTTCGGTGATGCGCCGCAAGCAGCGCACCAGAGCGTAAGAATTAACGCTTCGAGAATTGTTTTGCGCGACGTGCTTTGCGCAGACCAACTTTTTTACGTTCAACTTCACGTGCATCGCGGGTCACGAAGCCGGCGCGTGCCAGATCGCCCTTCAGCGTTGCATCGTAGTCGATCAGGGCGCGGGTGATACCGTGGCGCACTGCACCTGCCTGGCCGGACTCGCCGCCGCCGTGCACGTTGACTTTGATGTCAAAGCGCTCAACGTTGCCGGTCAGTTCCAGAGGTTGACGAATAACCATCAGGCCGGTTTCGCGCGAGAAGTATTCCGCTGCTGGCTTGCCGTTAACGATGATTTGGCCAGTGCCCGTTTTGATGAAAACGCGAGCCACTGCACTCTTGCGACGGCCGGTGCCGTAGTTGTAGTTACCGATCATGTCAGTTCCTTAGATTTCGAGTGCTTTAGGTTGCTGGGCAGCGTGCGGGTGCGAACCTTCGGCGTACACTTTCAGCTTCTTGATCATTGCGTAGCCCAGTGGGCCTTTTGGCAGCATGCCCTTGACGGCTTTTTCCAGAGCGCGACCTGGGAAACGCTGTTGCATTTTCAGGAAGTTGGTCTCGTAGATGCCACCTGGGTAGCCCGAGTGACGGTAGTAGGTCTTCTCGGTTGCTTTGGTGCCGGTCACGCGCAGTTTGCCTGCGTTGATGATGACGATGAAATCGCCGGTATCGACGTGAGGGGTGAACTCAGGTTTGTGCTTGCCGCGCAGTCGGAGTGCCACTTCGCTGGCAACACGTCCGAGGACTTTGTCCGTCGCGTCAATCACGAACCAGTCGCGCTGGACTTCATGTCCTTTAGCGGAAAAAGTTTTCATGTGATGACTTTCTGTATATAGAAATTACCGCTCATATGGTGGTTCCGCCATTGCTTCAGCGGACTCGGCCTTTTTATTTACTTTCCTGAGCGAATGGAAAGCCGACAACTATAACCGCTTGCGGGGTCTGGCGTCAAGCCCCATCTACTGCGCAAGCCGCACAAACACAGGGTTTGCGCGCTCCATTACAATGTGGACAAAGTTTTTCTTACGGAGAATGCAATGGAATGCAAAGTTAGCTGGAATGGCCCGTCGGGCATGAGTTTCCTGGCCCAGACCGGCTCGGGCCACCTGGTGACGATGGACGGCGCACCCGAAGGCGGCGGCCACAACCTGGCGCCGCGGCCGATGGAACTGGTGCTGCTGGGCACCGGCGGCTGCACCGCCTATGACGTGGTGTTGATCCTGAAAAAAGGCCGCGCCGACATTCGCGGCTGCGAATGCGTGCTGAAAGCCGAGCGCGCCGACAGCGAGCCGAAAGTGTTCACCAAGATCAACTTCCACTTCGTCGTCACCGGCAAGGGCCTGAAGCCCGAGCAGGTGGAACGCGCCATCACGCTGTCGCACGACAAATACTGCTCGGCCTCCATCATGCTGGGCAAGACCGCCGAAATCACCCACTCGTTCGAGATCGTCGAAGCCGCCTAACGCTGCACGCTGGCGCCGGCCGGCGTGTCGCGCACGGTGAAGCCGGCGGATTCGATTGCCTGGCGCAGCGTGTCGGCGTCGGCCCAGCGTTTTTCCTGGCGGGCCTGGTCGCGGGCCGTGACCAATGCCTGCACCGCGTCCGGCACTTCCAGCAATGCCGGCGTCCACTCCGCCAGACCGAATCCCAGCACCTGATCCAGCCACCGCAGCGTGGCTTTTTGCGTTGCGGGCGGCAGCTCGGATTTCAGCAGTTCCCACATCAACGCCAGCGCGCGCGGCGTGTTCAGGTCTTGATTCAGTTCGGCCTGCATGGCTTGCTGGTAGCCGGCGTCCGGTTGGCCGCCATCCGGCAGGCGGCGCCAGGCCAGTCGCAGGCGGCCGAGCGCAGTTTGCGCCGCGTCCAGCGCCGCCCAGGAGAACGTCAGCGGCGAACGGTAGTGCGCCGACAGCACCAGATAACGATACGCCAGCGGGTCGAAGCCGCGCTCCACCAGCGTGTCCAGCCGCAGGAATTCGCCGGCCGACTTCGACATCTTGTCGCCGCCATCCACGTTCAGGAAGGCGCCGTGCAGCCAGTAGCGCGCCGGCGGATGGGCGTGGCACGCCTCGTGCTGCGCGATCTCGTTGCTGTGGTGGACCGGGATGTGGTCCTCGCCGCCGATGTGGATGTCGAACAGCGCGCCGAGATACTTGGTCGACATCGCCGAGCATTCGATATGCCAGCCGGGGAAACCGCGGCCCCACGGGCTGTCCCATTCCATCTGGCGCTGCTGCGCACCGCTGAATTTCCACAGCGCGAAATCGGTGACGGTGCGCTTGTCGCGCAGGTCGACGCGGTGGCCCGACTGCAGCCCGCCGATATCCAGCCGCGCCAGGTGGCCGTAGCGTTCCAGTTTTTGCGTGTCGAAATAAATGCCGTCGGCGGTGCGGTAGGTAAAGCCATTGCGCTCGATATCGGCGATGAAGTCGATCTGCTCCTGGATGTGCTCGGTCGCGCGTGCCCACACGGCCGGCGCCAGGATGTGCAGCGCGGCGATGTCCTGCTGGAAGGCGCGCGTGTAAAACGCGGCGATTTCCCATGCCGACTGGCTGGTGCGGCGACTGCCCTTCTCCATCTTGTCCTCGCCGGTATCGGCATCCGAAGTCAGGTGGCCGACATCGGTCACGCAGATCACGTGATTGACCGCATAGCCGTTCAGCGCCAGCACGCGGCGCAGCAGGTCGCCGAACAGATAGGTGCGCAGGTTGCCGATGTGGGCATAGTCGTAGACCGTCGGGCCGCAGGCGTACAAGCCCGCCGCACCGGTTTGCAAAGGAACGAAAGGACGCAAACGCCGTTCGTAAGTGTCGTAGAACATCAACTCCATGGCCGCTCCAAAAAGAAAAAGGCCACAGGAGCAAACTCGCTGTGGCCTTTAGAAAACTGTAGATGTGCAAATACGATCAGCAGGCTTCTATGGCCTGCGGGAACACGCTCCGAATCGGGATGGTTGCTTGATCATGCTGCGATATTAGCATCAAACGTAGTAAGCGGTGGTGGTCATCACTTTGCCCATCACCGCCATCACGCCCTGCACCGGCGCCGGCACATTGACCGCGCCAAGACGCTGGGCGGCGGCGCCATGTTCGATTTCGTCGAGGCGCATCTGGTCGACAATCGCGCGCGACTTGGCGTCCTGCGGCGGCAGCTTGTCCAGATGGCTGGCCAGATGCGCTTCCACCTGGCGTTCGGTTTCCACCACAAAGCCCAGGCTGCGCGCATCGCCCAGCACCGCCGCCACCGTGCCCAGCGCGTAGGCGCCGCCGTAGAACAGCGGATTGAGCACGCTGATGTGCGAGTTCAGTTCGCCCAGCCGTTGCGCGGTCCAGGCCAGATGGTCTTCTTCCTCGCGGCTGGAATGCTCGAACTGTTCGCGGATCGCCGCCGTGCGGGCAAAGCGCGCCTGGGCGTTGTACAGCGCCTGCGCGCACACTTCGCCGACATGGTTGACGCGCATCAGGCCGGCCGCATGGCGGCGTTCCGCCTCGCTCATTTCCGCATCCGCCGCGCGCGCCGCCGGGCTCGGTCGCGATGCCGAGGCAACGCCGGCAATGACGCGCAGCGCCTTGTCGGCGCCGGCAATGAATCGGTCCAGGGGATGGTGGTGATAGGCGGCCATAAACGAACTCGTGTCTGCGATGGAAAATCCCATTATAAGGGAGCGCCTGTTTATTTTGCGTCTGCCGCCTCACGTAGCTGCCGCTGGCGCTCGATGTAGTCGGCCACCGGCCCGCGCACGTCGATCTTCGAGATGTCCTTGGCCACGCCCAGGTTCAGGCCCAGCAGGAAGGGAATATTTTCCACCGGCACCTCATCGCAATGCTCGGCGAAAGCTTTCAGGAAGCGCTTGGACTCGACCACCCGCACCACTTTCTCGCCGCTCATGTATTGCAGCACGCTGGTGATGCTGTGGCCGCGGCCGATGGCGTGGTAGATGAAGCGGTTGAAATCGGCATCCAGCTCGGCGAAGTCCAGCGTTTCCTTGGTCATCAGGCCGGCCAAGTAATACAGGCCCAGCGCCACGCGGAAGAAACCGGTGGACTCTTCGCGGTCGACGCCGTACTGCATCACCGCCAGGATTTTTTCCTTTAGTTGAGGACTCATTTTTCGCTCCGCTCCTATGTGCGACTATAGCAAGAGTTCTCTACAATCAGTAGCTTGCGCATAAGAATTTTTGCATGCTATTCTTGAAACTTTTAACCTGGGACCAGTCCGATGATCGAGGTATGCCACCTGGCCAAACGCTTTCGCCTGCCATCGCGCGGCAGCAAGTCACCGGCCGCGCGCGATCCGCGCGATCACGACGGCTGGTTCCACGCCGTGCGCGACGTCAGCTTCCGCTGCGCGCCGGGCGAGGTGCTGGGCCTGCTCGGACCGAACGGCGCCGGCAAGACCACCACGCTGCGCATGCTGTCGAGCGCGCTCAAGCCGGACGGCGGCAGCATCCACGCCAACGGTATCGACCTGCTGGCCGACCCGCTGGCGGCGCGCCAGCACATTGGTTTCCTGTCCGGCTCGACCGGTTTGTACGGCCGCCTGACCGCGCGCGAAAACGTCGAATACTTCGGCCGCCTGCACGGCATGCAACCGGCCCACCTGAAGCGCCGCTGCGATGAACTGTTCGACCTGCTGCAAATGCACGAGTTCGGCAACAAGCGGGCCGATCAGCTGTCCACCGGCATGAAGCAGAAATGTTCGATCGCCCGTACGGTTGTGCACGAGCCGCACATCGTTATCCTCGACGAACCGACCACCGGCCTGGACGTAATGTCGGCCAAGATCCTGCTGGATTTTATCGCCAGCTACAAGGCGCTGCGCGTCCCGCTGATTTTCTCCACCCATCACCTGCACGAAGTGGAAAAGCTGTGCGACCGGGTGTGCATCATCAACCATGGCAAGACCGCCTTCCACGGCAGCATGGACGAGCTGCGCCAGCAAGGCGGCAGCGCCGATCTGTACGATGCCTTCGTCGGCGTCATCCACCAGGGAGCCTGAGCCGTGTGGACCATCTACCTCAAGGAATTGCTGGAACTGGTGCGCGACCGCCGCACCTTCATCTTCACCGTGTTCATTCCGGTGTTCGGCATGCCGCTGATTTTCTCCGGCTTCGGCTACCTGTCGTCGACGCTGTTCAAGCAGGCCAGCACGGCCGAGATGACGTATGCCGTCTTCGGCAAGGAACATGCGCCGCAGCTGGCCGAACGCTTCGCCCGCGAAAAAGGCTTCCATGAAATCGTGCTGGCCAGCCAGGACGACATCAAGCCCGCCATTGGCGCCGAGCGCATCAAGTTCGCGCTGGTGATCCCGGCCGGCCTGACCGGCCAGCTGGCGGCACAGCAGCAGGGCAAGATCGAACTGCATTACAACAGCGCCGCCACGGTCGACGTCACCCGCAAGCGCGTGCTGGCGGTGCTGAGCGCAGAGAACGGCGCCTTGCGCCAGCAGGCCATGGCGCGCTTCAATCTCAGCAAGGAACAGCTGGCCTACACGCTCGATCCGATCCAGCTGGAAGACCACTCCACCGCCGACAAGCGCGAACAAATGGGCGCGGTGATCGGCGGCATGCTGCCCTACATCCTGCTGATGGTGTGCCTGATGGCGGCGATGTATCCGGCGATCGACACCGGCGCCGGCGAGAAGGAGCGCGGCACGCTGGAAACCCTGCTGCTGGCGCCGGTCTCGCGCAGCGCCATCGTGCTGGCCAAGTTTTTGATGCTGTTCACCGTCGGCCTGACCTCGGCGCTGCTGATGATCGTCAGCGTGGGCGTGCTGATCCACTTCTTCGGCGGCCTGGTCGGCAGCGACCTGGTGCAGATGCTGCACGCCATCGGCCCGCTCGACCTGGCGATGGTGGCGCTGATGCTGGTGCCGACCGCCGCCATCTTCGCCGCCATCCTGCTGTCGATCTCGATCTATGCCAAAAGCTACAAGGAAGCGGCCGGCATGATCTCGCCGCTGATCATCGTGACCATCCTGCCAACCCTGGTGGCGCTGCTGCCGGGTGTCGAGCTGAACTGGCGCTGGGCCATGGTGCCACTGACCAACGTGGCGCTGGCGATGAAGGAACTGGTCAAGGGCACCATGGACTACCGCATGTTCTCGGTGATCCTGCTGTCCACTGCGCTGACCGCCGGCCTACTGCTGGCCCTGTGCCGCTGGTGGTTCAACCGCGAGCAGGTGTTATTCAGAAACTAAGTTGCCACGACCGCAAGTTGTCTATTCAACCACCGAACTCAGCTTGCGGCCTGTGCCGCCGATTTTGCACTCTGGCGCAGCATAATGCGGCCCATCGCAATGGCGCCCCCCTGTGTGGATCAAATTCAATACAATGCCATCATGTGAAAAGTGGTTGTTCGCGCAGAATCAGGAGTTAGTATGGAATTAAGCATCAGCAATTTGTCCAAGACCTACGCCAATGGCGTGGTCGCACTGGACAAGATCTCGCTCACCATCCCCACCGGGATGTTCGGCTTGCTCGGCCCGAATGGCGCCGGCAAGTCGACGCTGATGCGCACCCTGGCCACCTTGCAGGAATGCGATTCCGGCTCGGTGTTCTTCGGCGACCTCGACGTGCTGGACGAGAAAGACGAACTGCGCCGCCAGCTGGGCTACCTGCCGCAGGACTTCGGCGTCTACCCGAAAGTCACCGCCTACGAGATGCTGGACCACTTCGCCGTGCTCAAAGGCCTGAGCAACCGCCACCGCCGGCGCGAGGTGGTCGATGGTCTGTTGCAACAAACAAATCTTTTTGAAGTGCGCCACCAGCGCCTCGGCGGTTTCTCGGGCGGCATGCGGCAGCGCTTCGGCATCGCCCAGGCGCTGCTGGGCGACCCGAAACTGATCATCGTCGACGAACCGACCGCCGGCCTCGACCCGCAGGAACGGGTACGCTTCCACAACTTGCTGTCCGACATCGGCGAAGACAAGACCGTGATCCTGTCGACGCACATCGTGTCGGACGTGGCCGACCTGTGCGCCAACATGGCCATCATCAACAAAGGCCATCTGCTGCTGTGCGGGCCAACCCAGGAACTGATCCACGAAGTGAGCGACAAGATCTGGGCCCGCTTCATCAACAAAAGCGACCTGCAATCGTTCCAGCTGCGCCACCCGGTGATCTCGTCGCGCCTGCTGTCGGGCCGTACGCTGATCCACGTCTACAGCGACGACGATCCGGGCGACGGCTTCGAGGAAGCCATCGGCGACCTGGAAGATGTCTATTTCGCCACCATCGCCGGCCGCCACCGCGCCGCGAACAGCTGCGATTAAGGACGGTCTCATGCTTGCCATCGCCCTCTTCGAAGCGCGACAGCGCCTCAAGCTGCCATCGACCTGGGTTTATTTCCTCGGCTTCCTGGCCTTGTCCATGCTGTGGATGGCCGCCGCCGGCGGCTTCTTCAAGGGCGCCTCGATCACCTTCGGCAGCCAGCTGATCGACTCGCCGCGCTCGCTGATGTTCACCACCAGCTTCCTCGGCTCGCTGGGCGTGGTGGTGATCGCCGCCATGATGGGCCGCTCGGTGCAGCAGGATTTTGAATACGGCATGCAGCACTTCTTCTTCAGCGCGCCGATCCGCAAGCACCAGTACATGTTCGGCCGCTTCCTCGGCGCCTACCTGACGCTGGCGGTGATCTTCACCAGCATCGTGCTGGGCGCCTGGCTGGGCAGCTTCATCCCCGGCATCGATCCCGAGCGGCTGGCCCATCCGCCAGCGCTGGCCTACGTGATCCCCTACCTGATCGTCATCCTGCCGAATATCTTCATCTTCGGCGCCGTGTTCTTCATCCTCGCCGCGCTGACGCGGCGCATGCTGCCGGTTTACATCGCCAGCGTGGTGATGCTGGTCGGTTACATGGTGGCGCCCGGTCTGGCGCGCGACCTCGACTACAAAACCTTCGCCGCCCTGATCGACCCGTTCGGCACCACCGCCGTGATTCGCCTGACCGAATACTGGCCCATCATCGAACGCAATACGCGCATGGTGTGGCCGGAAGATGTCTATCTGCTGAACCGCGTGATCTGGGCCTCGGCCGCGCTGCTGGGCCTGCTGATGGGCTACTGGCGCTTCCACTTCATCGCCACCAGCGATAGCGGCCACAGCCGCGCCAGCAGCACCGGCGAAGGCGAAATGCCACAGCAGCTGTCGCAGACCTCGGCCAACACGCAGGAAGCGCCGGACTTCCAGGCCCGCAGCCTGGGCTGGCTGCTGCTCAAGAGCAGCTGGCTCAACCTGCGCGAAACCACCAAGAACATCTACTTCCTGGTGATCGTGCTGGCCGGCGTGCTGATGATGCTGGCCTCGGCGCTGGACCTCGGCTCGATGTACGGCACCAACACCTACCCGGTCACCTACCAGGTGCTGGAAGTGGTCAGCGAAACCTTCGCCCTGTTCATGATGGTGATCACCACCTTCTACGCGGGCGAACTGATCTGGCGCGAACGCGAGGCCCACATGGCGCAGATGCTGGACGCGCTGCCGGTGCCGAGCTGGCTGCCGCTGCTGTCCAAGCTGTTCGCGCTGATCGGCCTGCAGGCGCTGCTGCTGTTCATCGTCATGCTGAGCGGCATGGCGGTGCAGATCTGCCAGGGCTACTTCCTGCTGGAGCCGGGCCTGTACCTGCGCCATCTGTTCCTGATCCTGCTGCCCGGCTACGCGCTGACGGCGGTGCTGGCGATCGCGCTGCAAGTGATCATCAACCAGCGCTACATCGCCTACTTCGCGATGATCGTCTACTACATCATCAGCGTCACGGCCGGCACGGTAGGTCTGGACAATCCGCTGCTCATCTACGGCAACATGCCGGGCCTGACCTACTCGGCCATGAACGGCTACGGCCACTTCCTGCTGCGCGAACGCTGGTACGAAGCCTACTGGGCCGGCGCGGCGTTGCTGCTGGTGGTGGCCTCGCTGCTGTTCTGGGCGCGCGGCACCAACGACGGCTGGCGCCAGCGCCTGCAACTGGCGCGCCATGCGCTGAGCATGCCGGTACTGGCCAGCATCACCATCGGCGTGCTGATCTTCGCCGGCGCCGGCGGCGTGCTGTTCTACAACCAGCACATCGCCAACGACTACAAACCGGCCTACCGCAAGGAAAGCGACAAGGCCGACTACGAACGCCGGTACAAGCAATACGCGGTGATCCCGCAGCCGCGCATCAACGACGTCAAGCTGAACGTCGACATCTGGCCGGCGCAGCGCACGCTCAACGTCAAAGGCCGCTACGTATTGCAGAACAAGGGCACACAGCCGGTTAGCGACATCATCGTCTCGCAGGACAACGCCACCACGCTGTACCGGGTACGCTTCGACCAGCCGGTGCGCAACGGCCTGCAAGACCGCGCGCTGGGCTTCTACACCTACAAGCTGAGCAAGCCGCTGGCGCCGGGCGCGCTGCTGGCGATGGAATTCGAACTCAGCTACGAACCGCGCGGCATCCTCGGCCTCGGCCAGGACACCCCGGTGATCGCCAACGGCACCTTCTTCAACAACGGCATCATGCCGCACATCGGCTACCAGCAGGACTGGGAACTGAACGATGCGCGCGACCGCAAGAAACACCAGCTGGCGGCGCGCGAACGCATGCTGCCGCGCAACGATGCGGGCGGACTGGCCAACAACTTCGCCGGCAACGACGCCGACTGGATCAACTTCGACGCCACCGTCAGCACCAGCGCCGACCAGACCGCGATTGCGCCGGGCACCCTGATCAAGGACTGGGGCAGCAAGGGCCGCCGCTACTTCCACTACAAGATGGAACAGCCGATCCTCAATATGTACGCCTTCCAGTCGGCGCGCTATCTGGTCAAGCGCGACTGGTGGCAGGACGTCGGCATCGAGCTGTACTACCATCCCGGCCACGAGTACAACCTGGAGCGCATGGACAAGGGCATCAAGGAATCGCTCGACTACTACACCAAAAATTTCGGACCGTACCAGCACAAGCTGGTGCGCATCGTCGAATTCCCGCGCTATGCGCAGTTTGCGCAATCGTATCCGAACACCATCCCGTATTCAGAATCGGTGGGCTTCATCGCCAAGGTCAACGACAAAAATCCGAAAGACATCGACTACCCGTTCTACATCACCGCGCATGAAGTGGCGCATCAGTGGTGGGGCCATCAGCTAGTGGCCGGCAACACCCGCGGCAGCAGCGTGCTGAGCGAAACGCTGGCCGAGTACTCGGCGCTGATGGTGATGAAGAAAAGCTTCGGTCCCAGCAAGATGCGGCGCTTCCTGCACTATGACCTGGAGCAGTATCTGATGGGCCGCGCGCTGGAGCGCAAGAAGGAACTGCCGCTGGCGGAGAATGAAAACCAGAACTACATCCAGTACCGCAAGGGCAGCCTGGCGATGTATCAGTTGCAGGACATCCTGGGCGAGGCCAAGGTCAACGCCGCGCTGAAGGAGATGCTGGCGCAATACGGCCGCAAGACGGGGCCGTATCCGGGCGTGGACGTGCTGGTAGCGGCGCTGCGCCAGATCACGCCGCCCGACCAGGCTTACCTGATCGACGACCTGTTCAACCACATCGTGCTGTATGAAAACCATGCCGTATCCGCCACCGCGCGCAAGCTCAGCGATGGCAAATATGAAGTCAGCTTCACGGTCAACGCGGCCAAGGTACGGGCCGGCGAACAGGGCGAGGAAAAAGACGCGGCGTTGAAAGACTGGATCGACATCGGCGTCGACGACAAGGATGGCAACAGCCTGCTGCGCGAGCGCAAGCTGATCGACCAGAAAGAGAACCGCTACACGGTGATCGTCAGCGGCCGCCCGGCCAAAGCCGGCATCGACCCCGACAACAAACTCATCGACCGCAAGCCCGACGACAACATGATCAACGTCGAGCTGCAAGCGCAATAAACAATTAACGCAGCTTGAAGACGGCGACCACGGCGGTCAGCGCATCGGCTTGATCGTGCAGCGAGGCTGCTGCTGCGGCGGCTTCTTCCACCAGCGCGGCGTTTTGCTGCGTGACCTGGTCCATCTGGCCGATCGCCTGATTGACCTGCTCGATGCCGCTGCTCTGCTCCAGCGTAGCCGAGGTGATCTCGCCCATGATGTCGGTCACGCGTTGAATGCTGTCCACCACGTCGGTCATGGTGCTACCGGCTTGCGACACCAGCATGCTGCCGGCATCCACCTTGTCCAGTGAATCGTCGATCAGCGTCTTGATTTCCTTGGCCGCCGCCGCACTGCGCTGCGCCAGGTTGCGCACTTCCGACGCCACCACCGCGAAACCACGGCCCTGCTCGCCCGCACGCGCCGCTTCTACTGCCGCGTTCAAGGCCAAAATATTGGTCTGGAAGGCGATGCCATCGATCACGCTGATGATGTCGGCAATCTTGCGTGAGGAGCCGTTGATCGCATCCATGGTGCTGACCACCTGCGCCACCACGCCGCCGCCGCGCTGCGCCACTTCCGACGCTTTCACGGCCAGCTGGTTGGCCTGGCGCGCGTTGTCGGCATTTTGCTTGACGGTGGCGGTCAGTTCTTCCATCGACGAGGCGGTCTCTTCCAGGCTGGAGGCCTGCTCTTCGGTGCGGCCCGACAGATCCAGGTTGCCGGCGGCGATCTGGTTGGAGGCGGTCGAGATGCTCTCGGTACCGTTGCGCACTTCGGTGACGATGCTGATCAGGCCATCATTCATCTTCTGCAACGATTGCAGCAGGCGGCCCGTTTCGTCGCTGCTGTTGACTTCGATATGCGAGGTCAGATCGCGGTGCGCCACGGCTTCGGCAATTTCGACGGCCTGGCCCAGCGGCACGGTGATGCCGCGCGTCAAACGCCAGGCGCAGAAGACCCCCAGCGCCAGCACCACCAGCCCGAAGATGGCCATGAAGGTGCGGTTGGTTTCATACAACGCCTCGATGCGCTCGGCCTCGCCGTCCATGCTCTTGCGCTGATGCTCCAGCAAACCGCCCAGCGAACCCAGGTAGGCTTTGCCGTAAGGGATGAAGCGCTGCTCCAGCTCTTCGGCCGCCTCGTCCAGCTTGCCTTCCTTTTTCAGCGCCACGATCTTGTCGCGCGAGGCCACGTACAGCTTGCGGTTGGCGGTCATGTCCTTGTACATCGCCTTCTCATCGTCGCCTTCCAGCAGCGGCTCGACCTTTTGCTGCAGGCTGTTGATCTCGGCCGTGGACAGCTTGGTGTCTTCCGCAAAGAACGGGCCCAGCGACGGGTCCGTGCTCTTCGAGATGGCCGAGGTGCGGCGCACGCTGGTGTGGATCAAACGATACCAGTCGCTGATCATGCGCTCCTTCGCCAGCGGCTGCTGCATCATGTCGCGCGTGGCCGTGGCCACCGAATGCATATGGCGAATGCCGATCACCGTCATCAGGATCATCATTGCCAATACCAAGCCGAAGCCCGCCGCCAGGCGCGTGCCAATTTTTAAATTATTCATGAGTACCGTGCCGTAATGGCAATGTTGAAAAACAAAGAAGATTGCTACTATTGAAACCGCGATTCAGGCAGTAGAAAATGGATTGCCCTAAAGAATCAATAGTTTAGCACGGCAATTAATTTAATGCCTAGGTGTGACTACGCTGTGACGTGCAGCGTACTGACAATGCCCATGTCGAACGAACTGGAGATGACGGTGCCGGCCAGATTGGGATTGGTTTTGAGCAGGTCCGCCCAGTTGGCGGAGGCTTGATCGGACAGACCGTCGCTGGCCGTGCCGCTGCCGGAGTAGACGCCGGCGGCGGTGCTGCTGGTGGCCAGCGTCGACACGATGCCCTGATCTTGCGCCAACTGCGCGCTGTCGGCGGTGTCGACCTGGCTGCCGTCTACCGGCACGCTGACCGCTTCTGCCTGCGTGCCCGCTTGTGTCAAGCTGCTCAGCAAACCGCTGGCTGAATACACCGTTGCGCCAGTCGCGCCGCCCAGCGACGCCACCACGGCCGACTGCGCCGACAAGCTGACCGCTTGCGACGACAAGGCCGCAGCCGCCGTCGAATTCTGGCCGACCGTCGGCACATACGGCTGATAAGCCGCATTGGAGGTGACGGTGTTGAGAGCGAGGGTCATGATGGATTCAATATAGTGGCTTGTGCGGCCGCGCGCAAGCGTTAAAAAGCCGGAGCGCCTGGTGGCGTCCGGCTTTGATCACCATGACAATCAGATCTTGTTGGCGTCGTGATCACGTTTCGCGGTGTCGATGTGACGGTCGACTTTATCCTCCTGACGCGCCACCTGGGTAGCGTGCTTGTCCACGGCGTGATGCGCGATCACTTTCTGGTCGTGGTGGATTTCCTGCTTTTGCTGCTTGATGGCCACCTGCTCGTTGCGGCGCGCCTGCTCCAGCTGGGCGGCGCCGGCCAGATTGCCCTGCTTCAGATCCTGATGCTCGGCATGGGCCAGCGCCTTGCTTTCCTGCTTCTCGGCGTGCAGCTGCTGCTTGCCGGCGGCCACTTCGTCCTTCTTCACAGCGATCACGGCGTTGTCGTGTTTGATCTCGCGGGTGTCTTGATGAATTTGTTTGGAATCCTGACGGATCTGCGCATTGTCGTGCTGAACCTGGGCCACAGGCGTCTGCGCGAAGGCGGCGGCGCTGATCATCGAAAACAGGCCGGCGGTAAGCATCAGGGTGTTGGTTTTCATGGCGTGATTCCTTTACTGTGGGTTGGCAGACCGCTGTTGATCAGCGCTCTTGTACCTTCAACGCACCCAGCGCTGCCAAGGACGACCTGACTTTCGTAAGAAAAGTTACCAGTTGTATCCTCGGCCGCGCACAGCTCCGGACGCGCAGCAAGGTCGCCCGGCAGCTTGACGCCCCAGACCAAGCCGCAGCGGCGCAGCACAACCAGTACCCACCAGCCGGGGTCCCACTCCCCCAACCGCAGTCCCAGGCGTGCCGATCCTGGGAAGGCATGATGATTGTTGTGCCAGCATTCGCCCATGGTCAGCAATGAAGTCAGGCGGAGATTGCGGCCTTGCACAGCCGCGCCACGCACCACATAACGCATCTCGCCATGATTGTGAGCGTAGTAGCCTATCAGCCAATGACCAAATACTCCGGCCGTTACCCGCGCGCAGGTGCCGAAAACGACATACGACCAACCGCCCAGATAAAACAGGAGCAGCGCAACGGGCAGCTGCTGCAGCATCCAGGTGCGTTCAAGAAAACGGTAGAAGCGGTCATCCGCGATCTGCGCTTCGATATGAGTCACCGGCGGATTCGCGAGATGCAGTTCGCAGTGCAGCTGCCACCATGCATCCCGCCATATCGAGCGGCCATGACGCAAATAGTCGTGGCACTGCGGCAAACGCTGCGCATAGTCACGCAACTCATGCTGGCGAAGCAAACTCAACGGCCCAGCCAAACCAACCTGTACGCCCAGATAAACCAGCGCATATTCGAGCAGCTTCGGGCACTGGAAGCTGTTGTGGATCAACTTGCGATGGCTTCCCAGTGAATGGCCAAACAACAGCACTGTTGCAGTGGTCATCAGGAAGACGACACATGCCACCCAGCTGAACGTCAGCCAGCCGCCGATGAGGGCCGTACCCGCCATCGCAATCAACCACAACGACTTCCGCGGCGCATAGCGCACTTCACCGACAACCACATCAGAGGGCGCGATGACCCGGACACGGTGCTGCTCCATCTAAGACCTCCTTGAAGGATTTCTTGCTAGGTCGTTTTCTTTTTCTTGCTGAGTGCTTTTGATTCGCGTTTCAATGGCCGTCCCACTGGACATACTTCAAAGGCATAGGAGGTCAGCGTATTGACCAGGCTATCGCCGTTCAGCTTATAAAGCACAAACTGCCCACGGCGTTCACTGGTCACCAGCCCTGCATTTTCCAATATCGACAAATGGCGTGAGATAGCCGGCGCGCTCATTTCAAAGCGTGCGGCCAGATCGGAAGTCGACAACTCCGCCTCCGACAAATACGCCAGAATCTGTCGCCTTGGCTTGGACGCCAAAGCCTCGAATACCCGATCCAGTTCCATAATTTACTTATTAACGAATGAGTTAATATTTAAATCCCATTTAACCGTCGAGTCAACATAAAAAACACTGAGCTTTACCTTGTACTAAAATCAGGACACGGTTGCTTCTTCGCGCGTACCGGTGCCGAGGCGGCAGACAAAAATAAACCTTTACCACTGCGAGATAGGGCGCAGGCGGCGTTGCGGTCGGATCAGCTATTCACGCTCGATAGCGTGGCGACGCCGGCCGACACGCGGCGCGCGCTGGAGACGGTGGACAAGCTGGCAGAACTGCACGAGGCGCACAAGAAAATGTTTGCCACCTTCGTGACGGCGGCCATGCAGCAGCTGACGGCGGCGCTGCAACAGCTCACGCCATAAAAAAAACGGGACACTTGCGTGTCCCGTTCTGTTTTACTCCGCAGTCGCAGCGGCTTTTTTAGGCGCTGCTTTTTTTGCGGCTGGTTTCTTCGCCGCTGGCTTTTTGACTGCCGCAGCCTTTTTGACCGCCGCCGCCTTTTTCACCGGTGCTTTTTTCTCTTCCGACGCGCCGTCTTCAGTAGCCGCCGCAGCCGCCTTGCCTTTGGCCGGCGTTTTGGCTTTGCGCTCTTCGAACTCGAAGCTGATCTTGCCGTCCTTGCCCTTCACCAGGAAGGCCTTGAACGGACGGCGGGTGCGCTGCGAGATAAAGCCCGGCAGCAGGTCGGTCTTGCCATCGTTGAGCAACTTGGCCATTTGCTCCGGCAGGATTTCCTGTTGCAGGATGATGCGGCCGCTGCGGAAATCACACGCCTTCGGCTTGGCGACGGTGGCTTCGCACACATAGGCCAGGCCCATCTCGTACACATTGCCGTTGCACTTGGGGCACGGGCCCAGCGGCGTCTGGCCGGTGAAGTCGACCGGTTCCGAATCTTCCGAATCGTCGTTCTGGCCGAAGTCGAACTCCAGCTTGTAGTTCTTGATGTCCTCGTCCTTGACGATGCGCAGGATGGCGGCGAACGGACGGCCCATCTTCGAGCGGAAACCTTGCAGCGGGCCGATGGTGCGGTCGCGCAGCAGCTGTTCCACTTCGGCGATTTCAAACTGGCGGCCGCCCGGCGTTTTGCTCATCGAGAATTCGCAATGGGTGCAGGCGAAGCGGCGATAGTTTTCCTTGACCACGTGCGCGCAGTTCGGGCACGGCGCGGTCAGCGTGGCGTAGTCGCCCGGAATCGTGTCGTTGTTGTATTCCTTGGCGCGCTTGACGATCACTTGCGTCATCTGCGCGATCTCACGCATGAATTCTTCGCGCGAGATCTTGCCCTTCTCCATCTGCGACAGCTTGTATTCCCACTCGCCGGTCAGCTCCGGCGCGGTCAGCTCGTTGACGCCCAGGCCACGCAGCAGCGTCATCAGCTGGAATGCTTTGGCGGTTGGCATCAGCTCGCGGCCTTCGCGCAGCAGATACTTCTCGGAGATCAGACCTTCAATGGTGGCGGCGCGCGTCGCTGGCGTGCCTAGGCCCTTGCCGGCCATCGCATCGCGCAGTTCGTCGTCTTCCACCAGCTTGCCGGCGCCTTCCATGGCCGACAGCAGCGTCGCCTCGGTGTAGCGCGCTGGCGGCTTGGTCACCAGGCCGTTGGCGTCGACCTTGTCGGTCAACACCTTCTCGCCCTTGGCCACCGCCACCAGCGTCTTGTTGTTGGGAGCGTCCTTGTCGCCGTCGTCGGCTTCCTTGCCGTAAATCGCCAACCAGCCCGGATTGGTCATGACCTTGCCTTCAGTCTTGAAGGTGTGGCCCGACACTTCGGTATAGCGGGTGGTGACCTGGAATTCGGCCGCCGGGAAGAACACCGCCATGAAGCGGCGCGTCACCAGGTCGTACAGCTTCTGTTCCGGTTCGGACAAATTCTTCGGCGCGATGGTGGTCGGGATGATCGCAAAGTGATCCGAAATCTTGGTGTTGTCGAAGATGCGCTTGTTCGGCTTGACCCAGCCCTTGTCCAGGATCTGCTTGGCGAACTGGTGGTAATTATTATTCTCTTTGACCGAGTCCAGCGTCTGCTTGACGGTGTCCAGATAATCTTCCGGCAGGTGGCGCGAATCGGTACGCGGGTAGGTCAGCACCTTGTGCTTTTCGTACAGCGCCTGGGCCAGGCCCAGCGTGTTCTTGGCCGAGAAGCCGAAACGCGAGTTGGCCTCACGTTGCAGGCTGGTCAGGTCGAACAGGCCCGGCGCCATCGAGGTGGTCGGCTTGGATTCTTCGGTGACGTTGCCCTGCTTGCCGCGCACGGCGACCGCGATGGAGTCGGCCGCAGCCTTGCTCCACAGGCGCTCGGCGCGTTTCTCCGGATCGTTCTCGTCCTTCTTGAACTTGGTGTCCAGCCAGCGGCCTTCGTAGACGCCGGCGGCGCACACGAACTCGGCGCGCACTTCCCAGAAGTCGCGCGAGACGAATTTCTTGATCTTTTCTTCGCGCTCGACCACGATCGACAGGGTCGGCGTCTGCACGCGGCCGACGGTGGTCAGGTAAAAGCCGCCCTCTTTCGAGTTGAACGCGGTCATGGCGCGGGTGCCGTTGATGCCGATCAGCCAGTCCGCCTCGGAACGGCAGCGGGCGGCGTCGGCCAGCGGCAGCATGTCTTCGTCGCTGCGCAGATGGGTGAAGCCGTCGCGGATCGCGCCCGGCGTCATCGATTGCAGCCACAGCCGCTTGACCGGCTGCTTGGCCTTGGCGTTCTGCGCGATCAGGCGGAAGATCAGTTCACCTTCGCGCCCCGCGTCACATGCGTTGATCAGGGTGGTGACGTCTTTACGCTTGATCAGCTTGTTCAGCACCTTGAGGCGCGCTTCGGTCTTGGCGATCGGGTTCAGCGCGAAATACGGCGGAATCATCGGCAGATGGGCGAAGCTCCACTTGCCGCGCTTGACGTCGTGTTCTTCCGGGACGGCAATTTCCAGCAGGTGACCAACGGCGGAGGACAACACGTACTCGTCGGATTCAAAGTACTCATCGTGCTTGGTGAAGCCGCCCAGCGTCTTCGCGATGTCATTCGCGACAGACGGTTTCTCGGCGATGATGAGGGTTTTGCTCATATTTAGTATCTCGTTTGTAACACTTGAGGGGAGGACAGATGCGCATCATACATGGATCGCGCAGCAATCTGCACGTTTGCGTCACAGTCTTATCAAAGCGCAAATAATAAGCGGATTGCCGCAAGAACCGCAAGCATGCCGCGCCGGCGCAGCCAATTGTTGCACGAAAGTATTTATTTGAGGGGAATTAATGCAGCAGGCGCGGGGCCTGGTCTTCGTCGGAACCGAACAGGTCGTCGAACATCAGCGCGTCCGGCTCCTTGCCTTGGCTCCAGAGCAACATCAGCACGATGACCTTGAGTTTGCCCAGCGAGACCGGCATTTCTTCCAGCGCCAGCGCGCGCTCGATGACGATTTCACGTTGCAGCGGCGACAACACCTTGGCCGATTCGAGGAACTGGATGAAACCGATGGCGGCGCCGCCCAGCGCGTCCTGCTCTTCCTCGACGTAGAAGCGGGTGCCGGTGGAGGCCGCCGTCAGCGCCTGCTCGACGCCGGCGATGGCGTTGAGGTCGGTCAGCCACACCAGCGCCTCGGAAATCTCGACATCATCGAAACCGACGGCTGACAGCTTCTTCGCCAATGCGGCCGGCTCCGGGCACGCATCGGGCCGGTAATAAGTTTCGTAGAGATAGACAAGGACGTCGAACATGGCTCTACTCTATCAGTTAACACGAATCGGAGACAAGTGCTGTTCAGCCACGTAGCCTTTGAAACATGCCGCCCGGCAAGCGTTCCAGCAGTCCGGCCAACTCCAGCGCCAGCAACTGCCCCTGCAATTCGCCGGCCGGCTGGCCCAGATGCAGCGCCAGCACGTCGGCCTGGACCGGATCGTCGCCCATCGCCAGCAACACCCGGTCGACGAAACTGTCGTCCAGCGCGGGCCGGGCGCCGGCCTCGCCGTCGGCCAGCATCTGCATCGCCTGCAACACATCGGCGGCGGTTTCCACCAGCTTGGCGCCTTCGCGTATCAGTTGGTGGCAGCCTTTGGACAGTGTCGCATGAATCGAACCGGGCACCGCATACACATCGCGGCCCTGCCCGACCGCCAGTTCGGCGGTGATCAGCGAGCCGGACTTGGCGGCCGCCTCCACCACCAGCACCCCGCGCGCCAGCCCACTGATGATGCGGTTGCGGCGCGGGAAGCTGTCGCGCGACGGCGGCGTGCCGAGCGCATATTCGCTGACGATACAGCCCTCCTCGGCGATGCGCCGCGCCAGCGCGCCGTTGCGGGCCGGATAGATACGGTCGGCGCCGGTGCCGAGCACGGCGATGGTGCTGCCGGGGCCGTTCAAGCCGCCGACGTGGGCCGCCGCGTCGATGCCCAGCGCCAGGCCGGAGACGATGGTCAGGCCAGCCTCGGACAGCGCCTGCGCCATGTGCTCGGCGTTCAGCAGCCCCTGGCGGCTGGCGTTGCGCGAACCCACCACCGCCACCGAGCGCTGCGGCAACAGCTCAACGCGACCCTTGACGAACAGCAGCAACGGCGCGCCGACGATGTTGCGCAAATATTCAGGATAGGCGGGATGGTCGAGCGGCAGCAGATAGTTGCCCGGCTGCGCCTGCCAAGCCAGCATGGCGTCCAGCTGGGCGCCGAGACCGGCCGGCGGCGGCGCCAGCAAGGCGCCGGCCTGGTGCGGCTTGACGATTTCCAGCAGTTTGGCCCGGCTGGCGGCAAAGATGGCGGCCGGCGTCTCGAAGTATTCCAGCAGGCTGTGCGCGGTCAGCAGGCCGACGCCGTCGGTCTGTTGCAGACGCAGCCAGTCGGCCAGCGCTGGCGGCGTCATTTCGGCAAGGGAATCCGTGGCTTGCACGGCGCAGCTTACTCCGGCGACTTGGCGACATCGCCGATCTGCACTGGCGCCGTCACCTGCATGATCAAGCCATAGGAAATATGCTTGAACGTGCGGAAGATAAACAAGCTGCCCACTTCCTCATCCGGCAGCTTGACCTGCTGCTCGCGCCCGAACCAGCCCTTCTTGGCCGTGGAATCGCTGACAGTTGCTCCCGCATGGTACAGCTGCAGCACGGCGCCGACATCGAGTCCGTCAAGCTTTCCGCGATTAATGCTGACAATCTGATTCTGACCGGCGTGGGTGACGCCGCCGTACACCGACACCACGCGCGACTCGACCGGCTGGGCCGGTGGGTGCGGTACATAATTCCGCACCGGCATCGGCGGCACGGCGCGCAGCTGGTCGCCCTTGCCAATTTCCTGGGTGGCGGTGGTGACCGTGAAGGTGTGCACGTCGCTGCCGGCGCCCGGCTTGGCCTCGGTCTGCAATTTGACCGTGCCTAAATAAAAGGCTTCGTAGCCGATGATCTGCTTGCTGACAGGATCTTTCAGCGGCGCGCCCGGACGGAATACCTGGAACGCGCTATTGCCGCCCAGCTCGCCGCGCACATAGGCTTTGTCGTCCTTGCCCAAGAACACATGCCCCTCCTGCGTGGCGACGATGCGCGGCGCGCCTTTCAATTCGTCATCTTCGATAATCAGCGGCTGGGTCAGGAACGGTTCGATCACGCCCGGCGGAATCGACGGCACGGCATCCACGCCCAGGCCGTCGGTGCGCACGCGCGGACGCAGGCGCTCGGCGGCAGGGTCGTTGACGCCGCTGTTGGCGGCAATCGGCTGCCCCAGCCGCAAGCGGCCGGCGGCGCGGTCGAACCAGATGATCTGGCCCGGATAAATCCAGTGTGGATTGGCGATGTCGTCGCGGTTCATGTCCCAGACGGTGGGCCAGCACCAGGGTTTTTGCAGGAACGTACCGGCAATATCCCACAGGGTGTCCCCCTTGACCACCACGTGCTGGTCGGGGGCGTCGGCGCGGAATTCGCAGGTCAGCGGCGCCGCCGAAGCGGTGGCGGCGGCAAAAACCAGCACCGCAACCACAAGGCGGCTACCGACTGTGCTAAAATTTTTCATTAATAGATCCAGTAAGTGCGCCACGGGTGCACGGCAGCAAAGCAGTAAAGCTTGCTAAATTGAATCAAATTCTGCCCATAAAACCCTGAACTAGCAAGCGAAACCGCGCTCCCATCATGCGTCGCGCGCTTGCTGCATTAGCAGGGAAATCACATAGTTTTCACTTCGTTATCATGGCTATTTTAAATATTCTGCGTTACCCCGATCCACGCCTGCACAAAGTTGCAGTGCCGGTTACCGTTTTTGACGAGCGTCTGGCCAAGCTGGTCGCCGACATGGCCGAAACCATGTACGACGCGCCCGGCATCGGCCTGGCCGCGTCGCAGGTCGACGTTCACGAGCAAGTCGTGGTGATCGACATCAGCGAAGAAAAGAACGCGCTGACCGCCTTCATCAATCCGGAAATCCTGTGGGCCAGCGATGACAAGGAAGTCTACGAAGAAGGCTGCCTGTCGGTGCCGGGCGTGTACGACGGCGTTGAGCGGCCGACCAAGGTCAAGGTGCGCGCCTTCGACGTCAAGGGCCAGCCGTTTGAAGTCGACGCCGATGGCCTGCTGGCCGTCTGCATTCAGCACGAGATGGACCACCTGCTGGGTAAGGTGTTCGTCGAATACCTGTCGCCGCTGAAGCGCAACCGCATCAAGGCCAAGCTGCAGAAGGAAGAACGCGGCATGCAGCGTGAAGCCCAGCTGCGCGCCCAGGGCCGTCGCTACTAAGCCATGAAAGTCATCTTCGCGGGTACGCCCGAATTTGCCGCCACGGCCCTGCAAGCGCTGCACGAGGCGGGCTTTGAAATCCCGCTGGTGCTGACTCAGCCGGACCGCCCTGCCGGCCGCGGCATGCAATTGCAGCCCTCGGCCGTCAAGCAATACGCGGTCACGCACGGCATTGAAGTGCTGCAGCCGCTGTCGCTGCGCATGGACAGCAAGGACCCGCAGCGCGCCGAGGAAGCCCTGGCCGCGCACCAGCGCCTGCTATCGACGCCGTATGACGTGATGGTGGTGGCCGCCTACGGCCTGATCCTGCCGCGCAGCACGCTGGACATCAAGCCCTGCCTCAATATCCACGGCTCGCTGCTGCCGCGCTGGCGTGGCGCCGCGCCCATCCATCGCGCCATCGAAGCGGGCGATACGGAGACCGGCATCACCATCATGGAGATGGAGGAAGGCCTGGATACCGGCCCGATGCTGCTGATTGAAAAAGTGGCCATCGAAGACAGCGACACCACCGGCAGCCTGCACGACAAGCTGGCGGCGCTGGGCGGCAAGATGATTGTCGAGGCGCTCAACAAATACCAGCACCAGCAGCTGGAAGCGGTGGTGCAGCCGGAACAAGGCGTCAACTACGCCAGCAAGATCAGCAAGGAAGAAGCGGCGCTGGACTTCGCGCAATCCGCCGTCGAGATCGGCCGCAAGATCCGCGCCTTCAATCCCTTCCCGGGTGCGCATGGCACGGTCAACGGCGTGGTGGTCAAGCTGTGGGGTGCGGAAGTGGTGGAAGGCAGCGGCGCCGCCGGCCAGGTGCTGTCGGCCGATGCGCAGCATGGCATCGTGGTCGCCTGCGGCCAGGGTGCATTGCGCCTGACCTCGCTGCAAAAACCGGGCGGCAAGCGCTTGCCTGCCGCCGAGTTCATCAAGGGCTTCCCATTGGAAGGCCTGAGTTTCAGCTAGTCAGTTCACCGTCTGATTGCCAGGGCACGGATTGTCGCTCTGGTAGTTGTCCAGATTGGCGCGCAGGATCAGCAGCGATTGCCGCCGCCGTTCCAGCGCCGCCTGCTGTTCCTCGATCTCCCGCAACAGAATGGCCGATTGCTGCATGGTCTTTTCGATCGAGCATTTGCCGTTTTCATCCAGCATGTCGCGAATCACATCCAGCGAAAAGCCCAGCTTCTTCGCGCCCTGGATCAGCTTCAGGCGATCTGGTGCATTGCTGGCATATTGACGGTAGCCGGACGCCGTGCGCGAGATCGGCGCCAGCAATCCCTGCTCTTCGTAAAACCGTATCGCCGAGGCAGCCATGCCTGACATTCGGGAAAGTTCACCGATTTTCATTTTTCGCTTGACCCTCAAGTTGACTTGAAACTTATTATAAGGTGGTCCGCCTCAGCCTGCTTAGGCAGGCCATATAACCTCCAGGAGTATCGATATGACCGACGTAATCAACCACCTGAACTGGCGCTACGCCACCAAGAGCTACGACGCTGCCCAAAAGCTGGACGACGAGAAGCTGAATCACATCCTGGAAGCGATCCGCCTGGCGCCGACCTCCAGCGGCCTGCAGCCGTTTGAAGTGTTCGTGGTGAAAAACCCGGACCTGCGCGCCAAGATCCGCGAAGTGGCGTGGGGCCAGGCGCAAGTGACCGACGCTTCGCACCTGCTGGTGTTCGCGGCCTGGGACAATATCACCCCGGAGCGCATCGACGCCGCCTTCGACTACACCAACGAGGTGCGCGGTTTCGTCAACGAAGGCTGGGAAGCCTATCGCAAGCAGCTGCACGGCATTATTGCCGCACGCACCGAGCAAGCCAACTTTGACGCCGCCGCGCGCCAGGCTTACATCGGCCTGGGCATCGCGCTGGTGGCCGCCGCCGAACAAGGCGTCGACAGCACGCCGATGGAAGGTTTCGATCCGGCCGCCGTCGACCAGATCCTGGGCCTGAAAGAGCGTCACCTGCGCAGCGTGGTGATCCTGCCGGTGGGCTACCGCAAGGCCGAGAGCGACTGGCTGGTCAACCTGAAAAAAGTGCGCCGTCCGCGCGACAAGTTCGTCACCGAACTGAACTAATCGTTGGGCACACGGCGGAAGAATATTCCGCCGTTGTTTGGCGCTCATCAAATCTTCACGCCATTTAAATAGACCCCCTTTATTTTCCTGCCTAGACTCGATCCTCAACCATAGGAATCGAGGAGGCATCATGGACGCTCACAAAGGTGGCACGCGGAAACAACTAGCGCTGCAACGGCGCCTTGATGCCCTGTTCCGCGCGCTGGCATCGGACTTTCTGCTGCGCGAACAGTTCATCACCGACCCGGCCCAGATCGCATCGGAATACATCAATGGCAAGCGCATCGCGCCGGACAAAGCCGCTGCGATGAACTACCTGATTTACTCCTGCCTGGCCAACAACTACCTGATCTCCTGGCTGCGGGATTACGCCATGCGCAGCGATGGCCAAGAGCCCATCACGCAGCAGCGCTTTGTGCGGGATTTTTCCGCCGCCGTGGTCGAGCAACGCGCGCCGCATGTCGTGTCCGCGCTGGCGCATTTTGCGCTGCATGACACCGCGCGCATCCAGCTCGACGACAACTGGCTGCAAGTGATCTTCGGCCGCTGGCACCATTTCGGTGAAGAAGGCACGGACGATGCCACCGACAGCACCGGCACCGACAGCACCGACAGCACTGACGCTACCGACAGCACCGACAGCACCGATAGCACAGACAGCACCGGCACCGACGCGACCGACGCCACCGGTACGGACGCTACCGGTACCGACACCACTGGTACCGACAACACCGGCACCGATACGACGGGCACGGATGCTACCGGAACGGACGCCACCGATGCCACCGACGCCACCGGCACCGACCTGAACTCCACGCTGACCGCCGTCACGTGGAAAACCTACATCACCGACACCACCGACAAGACCCATCCGAGCACCACGCCGTTCACGCATACCGGCATGACACGTTCGCCGATCACCACCGCCACCACGCTCAACACCGAACGCTTCCTGGGCACCAGCCACGTCATCATCACGCTGGAAGCGCTGACCAGCTACGCCCGCCACCTGATACGCTCCGGCGCACTGGAAGACTTCTGGTCCGAGCAAGGCCCGGGCGAACGGCCATGAGCCTGGCCGACCTGCTCCCCGCCGCTGCCACGCCGGCCGACAACGCCTTGCCGGCGGCCCGACGCCGTCGGCTGCTCACGTTACTAAGCAACGGCGAGATCAACGCCGCACAAGCGCTCTGGCAACAGGAAATGGCCGCCGGCGATTCCGCCTACCACTGGGCCCAGTCCGCGCTGGAGCGCGCGATGCAACAAGGCGACTTCATCTTGATGGGCGAGCTAGGCAAGCTGCTGGCCTACCGCTGGCGCAGCCCATGGCATCCCGAGCGCCGCTCTGCCGGGCAAGCCCTGCCCCGCGTCCCGCGCGACATCCTCACCGTCAGCAAGCTGCGCCACGACGCCGGCCAGTTCGGCTATCTGCGCCAACTGGGGCTGTTGGACGCCACATTCGACGCCACCATCAACATCTACCGCCACCTCGCCGACCGCATGGCGGCCGCCGGCCAAACGGAAGCACGCAAAGAAATGAGCGACGCCGAACGCGCACTGATCGGCAACACCTACAACCGCATCGTCCACGTGCCGGAAGTGGGCCGTGTGGAGCGCGCACTATCGCCCAGCTGGAATCCGCGCGACATCGAAGCGCGCTTTCTCGAACATGGCGAGGGCCTGGTGGTCATCGACGATTTTTTAACGCCGCCAGCACTGGAAGGCTTGCACCGCTTCGCCATGCAAGCAACGGTGTGGACCGGCATCCGCTACGCCTTCGGCCGCTTCGGCGCATTTTTCCAGGACGGCTTTAATTGCCCGCTGCTGCTACAGGTCGCCGAGGAGTTGCAGGCGGCACTGCCGCGTGTCATTACATCGCGCTACCCGCTGCGCCAAATCTGGGGCTTCAAGAATGCCGAAGACCTGCCGGCCGACGTGAACCTGCACGCCGACTTCGCCGCCGTCAACGTCAATTTCTGGCTGACGCCTGACGACTGCAACCTGTCCCCCGACACCGGCGGCATGAAGGTCTACGACGTTGACGCGCCGCTAGCGTGGGACTTCCACACCTACAACGGCCGCACCGACATCATCAAAGCCTTCCTGCGCGAGAACCGGGCGCGGGCGACCTACATTCCGTATCGCCGCAATCGCTGCGTGCTGTTCAATTCCGACCTGTTCCACGGCACCCACGAAGTACATTTCAAACCGGGATTCGAACATCACCGCATCAATGTCACGATGCTGTATGGCCAGCGGGAACACGATCAACTGCACCGCAGCCTCAGCAGCCGCCCCGACCTGGAAACGCGCTGGGGCCGGCACAACAGCGCATGGCGCTCCCCCGCCTTCGGCCGCCATCGCTGACAGGTGCGCCTATGTCGTCCCAGTTCGGCCAGGACCGCCTGGTGCTGCAATTACTCAACGGCCAGCGCGACGGATTCTTCCTTGACACCGGCGCCGCTGATGGCATCCGCAGCAGCAACACAGTCTTGCTGGAGCGCGAATTCGGCTGGCGCGGCCTGTGCGTCGAGCCCAACGACGGGTTTTACCAAAAGCTGATCCATACGCGCCGCTGCATGTGCCTGCATGCCTGCCTGTACGACCGCGAGACCGACCTGCCCTTCCTCGAAGCGGCCGGCACCTTGGGCGGCCTGTTCAATGAATTCGGTCCGGAACAACTGGCATACGCCGTCAGAACCCAGCGCCTGCCACTGGACGCCGACGGTTTGCCGCCCCTCGTCAGCAAGCGCACCATGACGCTCGCCACCGCGCTGGCACTGGCCAAGGCGCCGCCAGTGATCGACTACTGGAGTCTGGACACCGAGGGCACTGAGCTGTTATTGCTGAAGAGTTTCCCATTCGATAGCCACACGTTCAACGTCATTACCGTCGAACACAATCACCAGCCGACGCGGCAGGCGATTCGCCGCTTTCTGGAAGCGCGTGGCTTCATCCATGTGACAGCGTGGTTTATTGATGATTGCTACATCCGCGCATCGGCGTTCCCCGGCCGGCATGTAAGCAGTGTGGTGTGGCGACGACGCTTCAGTCAGTGAGCGATACAACGCGGTCGCCGTCGCCGGCCTTGCAGCCATCGGCGATTGGCGTCCAGCCGC
This sequence comes from Duganella dendranthematis, assembly GCF_012849375.1. Lineage (NCBI taxonomy): Bacteria > Pseudomonadati > Pseudomonadota > Betaproteobacteria > Burkholderiales > Oxalobacteraceae > Duganella > Duganella dendranthematis. The sequence goes on along the minus strand of NZ_CP051684.1, from coordinate 3,374,587 downwards.
GATGGATGACGATCTGCTTGTCGTCATGGCAGATCTCCACGCGTTCGCTTTGCGGAAAGCGGTCGCGCGCAAACGTCTCCACCGTGCTGGGCAGGCTGATATGCAGCTGAAGCGCGGCGCGGTCTTCATCCGGGTGATCGTCCAGATGCAGCAGCGGCACGAAATACGACGCCAGCATCAGCCAGCGTGAGCCGACCTCGACCGGCTGCGGCGCATAGTTCTGCTCACGCAACCACTGCTGCGCGCGTTCGCGTAAATCGTCGCCATCCGGCAGATCGCCCCAGCCGGCGGCCAGCATTTCGATCAGCCATTGATTGCAGTTCTGGTATTGCAGGCCGTAAGCGTAGGCGTTGGCGCTGTACTGCGCGAAGAGCAGGTGCAAGGCACGCGAGGTATCTAGCAAGGCCGGCCTCAGCGCGAGTACCGCCTGCGGCGGCAGGCGCACAATGCTGACATAGCCCAGTTGCGGATCGTCGGTGCCCATAGCGAAGCCGGCCAGGCCCTGATCGTAGATGCGCGGACGGCCCTCATCGCAGGCGTAATACAGCTGGCGCGCCGACCACGCGCCCTGCTCCGAACGCCAGGCCACCGCGCCATGCGAATAGCGGATGTGAAAGCGCGACAGGTCGAGGCCGGAACGGCTGACCAGCGCCACGCCGTTGTCGGTGGCGGCCAGCTCGTCGCGCAGCACGGCGGCGAAGCGCAGCAGGCGGTCCTGCTCGGCCGCGCTCAGCTCATGCGAACGGTCGCAGAAGCGGCCGGACGAAGCCTGCGCCTGACCAGCCGTGGCGGCGGCCATCAACAGGCCCAGCGCCAGCGTGCGGACGAGTCTCAAAGGCTCAGCGGACGCGACGCCAGTTCGCCATACCACTCATCGGCCAGCACCAGATAGAACGGCTGGCGATTATCGGCGCGGCCGAATTCGATGCCGTACACGCGGTTATGCGCATACATCGTATCGCCGACGGCCAGCTGCTGCTTGTCGAAGGTGGTGTGCGGCAAGTCGAGTACGATGCGCTGGTCGGGATCGTCGGCCTGCAGCGTGACGCGGGTGCGCTCGGCGCGGCCGGGCGTGGCGGCGATTTCGATAATGCGGTAATCGGCGTCCGCCGTCCGGTGGCCTTTGTTGTTCGAGCTGTTGCTGGAACCGGCCAGCGAATCGGACACGCTGCCGCTGGAGGCCGAACTCGCGCTCGACGCCGACGACGCCAGACTATCCGCTTGCGCATTCAGCGCCAGCCCCAGCGCGCCGACGGCGCACAGCAATCGCATGGTCAAAGTGATATTCATCTACACTTCCTAAACTGTGCAAATCAGGAAGTATAAAGGAGACTGCTATGTCCGCATCTGAAATCACCTGCTGGTTCGATTTTGCCAGCAATTACAGCTACCTCAGCGTGCTGCGACTGGCGCGGCAAAAAGACGTGATCGTGCAATGGAAGCCGTTCCTGCTGGGGCCGATCTTCCAGGCGCAGGGCTGGGACAACTCGCCGTTTGTGCTGCAAAAGGACAAGGGCGATTACGTGTGGAAGGACATGCCGCGCGAATGCGCCAAGTATGGGCTGCCGTGGCGCCAGCCGTCCGAGTTTCCACGCCGCTCGCTGCTGGCGGCGCGCGTGGCGTTGCTGGGCGAGCATCAGCCGTGGATGGCGGAATTTTGCGCGCGCGTCATGCTGGCCAATTTTGAGCATGACGAAGACATCGGCAACCCGGAGGTGATCGCCGCCATCCTCACCGGCATCGGCCTCGACGCCGCAGCCTTGCTGACCGCCGCCCAGTCCGACGACAACAAAGCCCGCCTGCGCGCCCGCAACGACGAAGCCCAGGCCCTGCACCTGTTCGGCGCCCCCACCTTCTTCGTCGGCACCGAAATGTACTGGGGCAACGACCGCCTGGCCGACGCGCTAGCCTTAGCCAAGTGCCGCTAGTCTCGCCTGATAGCGCTGCATATAGATGCGCAACACCTGACTAATCCGCTTCGAACGCTCTGGCTCAGGAAGGGTGGACCTAAACCATTCGTAGATATCGCTATCAACAACCACACTGTTCTTTTCAACCAATGGTCCAAGTCTTCGTGCCTTCGCAAAGAATTCTTCACCCAGTTCAGGAATATCACTCAAATCAATATCCTCGTCCATATCGCTTCTCCTCAGACTTTGACGCTTTGCGGACCGAGATAATTCTCGTCGTGTCAGCTTCCCGATTTACAAATACCACCGCCAGCAATCGCGAACCTAAAAAGCCAATGGCTACATAGCGATCTTCCCCCAATGGCCCCTCAACGTCGAAATAAACTACCGGAAGGCCATCAAATACCTCTTTTGCCTCATCAAAGCTCACACCATGCTTCTTAATGTTGCTTTGGTTCTTGCGTTCGTCCCATACAAATTTCATGGCCGCTCCGTCTCAGTATAGAGCGCGATTTGGCGCACACTGTTGGATGGTGCGCTGCCTGCGGAGAGCCACTGTTGAGGTGAATCAGATAGACGAAACAGCAGATTGTTGCGGCGATGCCGCTGTTGGCTGAAGCATATTCAGGGATGCCGTATAATCTTAGACCGCCCTCAGCCTTCCGGCGCGCCTCCCCACGACCTTAGAGATATTAAATGAATAACAACGTGTCCCGTCCCGTCATGTCCAAGACCGATGCCCAGCTGCGCGCCATTCTCGCCCGCCGCATCATGATCCTCGACGGCGCGATGGGCACCATCATCCAGCAGTACAAACTGGATGAAACCGCCTACCGCGGCGGCCCGCAAGGCCAGTTCATCGACTTCGCCGCGCCGGAAGGCTCCGGTGCGCGCGAACTGTTCGTCAAGGGTAACAACGAGCTGCTGACGCTGACCCAGCCGCACGTGATCCAGGAAATCCACGAGCGCTATCTGGCCGGCGGCGCCGACCTGATCGAGACCAACACCTTCGGCGCCACCTGGATCGCGCAGGACGACTATTACATGGGCCACCTGGCCTACGAAATGAACGTGGCCGCCGCCAAGCTGGCGCGCGCCGCCACCGCCAAGTACAGCACGCCGGACAAGCCGCGCTTCGTCGCCGGCGCGCTCGGCCCGACGCCGAAGACCGCGTCGATCTCGCCCGACGTCAACGACCCGGCAGCCCGCAACATCACTTTCGACCAGCTGGTGGATGCGTATTACGAACAGACCAAGGGCCTGATCGAAGGCGGCGTCGACCTGCTGCTGGTGGAAACCATCTTCGACACGCTGAACTGCAAGGCCGCACTGTTCGCCATCGAAAAATTCTACGCAGAGCATCCGGCGCAGGAGCGCCTGCCGCTGATGATCTCCGGCACCGTGACCGACGCCTCCGGCCGCATCCTGTCCGGCCAGACCGTGCCGGCGTTCTGGAACTCGGTGCGCCACGCCAAGCCGCTGACCATCGGCCTCAACTGCGCACTGGGCGCGGCGCTGATGCGTCCGTACGCCGAAGAGCTGTCGCAGATCGCCGACACCTTCGTCTGCATCTACCCCAACGCCGGCCTGCCCAACCCGATGAGCGACACCGGCTTCGACGAGCTGCCGGCCGACACCTCGGCGTTGCTGAAAGATTTCGCCGAAGCCGGCTTCGTCAACATCGCCGGCGGCTGCTGCGGCACCACGCCGGACCACATCAAGGCCATCGGCGAGATCCTGTCGACCGTCGAGCCGCGCAGCCTGCCGCAGGTGCCGGTGGCGCAGCGCCTGTCGGGCCTGGAGCCGTTCACGATTGACGACAGCTCGCTGTTCGTCAACGTTGGCGAACGCACCAACGTCACCGGCTCCAAAGCCTTCGCCCGCATGATCCTCAACGAGCAATACGACGAGGCATTGAGCGTGGCGCGTCAGCAAGTGGAAAACGGCGCCCAGGTAATCGACATCAACATGGACGAGGCGATGCTGGATTCGCAAGCGGCGATGACCCGCTTCCTCAACCTGATCGCCTCGGAACCGGACATCTCGCGCGTGCCGATCATGATCGACTCGTCCAAATGGTCGGTGATCGAAGCCGGCCTCAAATGCGTGCAGGGCAAGTCCATCGTCAACTCCATCTCGATGAAGGAAGGCGAAGAGGAATTCATCCGCCAGGCCAAGCTGTGCCTGGCTTACGGCGCCGCCGTCATCGTCATGGCCTTCGATGAAAAAGGCCAGGCCGACACCTTCGAACGCAAGATCGAAATCTGCGAGCGCGCCTACCGGTTGCTGGTCGACACCGTCGGCTTCCCGCCGGAAGACATCATCTTCGACCCGAACATTTTCGCCATCGCCACCGGCATCGAAGAGCACAACAACTACGCGGTCGACTTCATCAACGCCACCCGCTGGATCAAAGAAAACCTGCCGCACGCGAAGATTTCCGGCGGCGTCTCCAACGTCTCGTTCTCGTTCCGCGGCAACGACCCGGCGCGTGAAGCGATCCACACCGTGTTCCTGTACCACGCCATCAAGGCCGGCATGACCATGGGCATCGTCAACGCCGGCATGGTCGGCGTCTACGACGACCTGCCGGCCGAACTGCGCGAACGCGTCGAGGACGTGGTGTTGAACCGCCGCGACGACGCCACCGAACGCATGATCGAAATCGCCGGCACGCTGAAAGCCGGCGCCGGCAAGCAGGACGCCGCCAACCTGGAATGGCGCAACGCCCCGGTCGAAAAGCGCCTGGCGCACGCGCTGGTGCACGGCATCACCCAGTGGATCACCGAAGATACCGAAGAAATGCGCGCCGCCGTGGCCGCCAAGGGCGGCCGCCCGATCCACGTGATCGAAGGTCCGCTGATGGACGGCATGAACATCGTCGGCGACCTGTTCGGCCAGGGCAAGATGTTCCTGCCGCAGGTGGTCAAGTCGGCGCGCGTGATGAAGCAGGCCGTGGCACACCTGATTCCGTACATCGAAGAAGAAAAGCTGGCGGAAGAAAAACGCACCGGCATCGTCGCCAAGCCGAAGGGCAAGATCGTCATCGCCACCGTCAAGGGCGATGTGCACGACATCGGCAAGAACATCGTGTCGGTGGTCCTGCAATGCAATAACTTTGAAGTAGTCAACATGGGCGTCATGGTGCCGGCCTCCGAGATCCTGGCGCGCGCCAAGGTAGAGAATGCCGACATCATCGGCCTGTCCGGCCTGATCACGCCGTCGCTGGAAGAAATGGCCCACGTGGCCAAGGAAATGCAGCGCGACGAACACTTCCGCATGCTGAAGATTCCGCTGCTGATCGGCGGCGCCACCACCAGCCGCGCCCACACGGCGGTCAAGATCGCCCACAACTACGACGGTCCGGTGGTGTATGTGCCGGATGCGTCGCGTTCGGTATCGGTGGCGCAATCGCTGCTGACGCCGGAATCGCGCGACCAGTACATCACCGATCTGGAACAGGATTACGAGCGCATCCGTGAACAGCACGCCAACAAGAAGGCGCTGCCGATCCTGTCGCTGGCCGACGCCCGCGCCAACAAGATGAAATTGGCGTTTGCCCCGGTCAAGCCGAAGTTCATCGGCCGCCGCGAATTTAAAAACGTCGACCTCGGCACCATCGCCAGATACATCGACTGGGGCCCGTTCTTCCAGACCTGGGACCTGGCCGGTCCCTTCCCTGCCATCCTGACCGACGAGGTGGTGGGCGAGGCGGCCAGCAAGGTCTACGAGGAAGGCCAGGCCATGCTGAAGAAACTGATCGACGGCCGCTGGCTGACCGCCAATGGCGTCATCTCGCTGCTGCCGGCCAACACCGTCAACGACGACGATATCGAAATCTATACCGACGATACCCGCTCGACCGTGGACTTCACCTATTACGGCCTGCGCCAGCAAGGCGTCAAGCCGGTGGTCGATGGCGTGCAGCGTCCGAACCAGTGCCTGGCTGACTTCATCGCGCCGAAGGCCAGCGGCATCAAGGATTACATCGGCATGTTTGCCGTCACTGCCGGCCTCGGCATCGAGAAGTACGAGAAGCGCTTTGAAGACGCGCACGACGATTACTCGTCGATCATGCTGAAGTCGCTGGCCGACCGTCTGGCCGAGGCGTTTGCCGAGTACCTGCACGAGCGCGTGCGGACCGATCTGTGGGGTTATGCGGCCGACGAAAAGCTCAGCAATGAGGAGATGATCGGCGAGAAGTATGTCGGCATCCGTCCGGCGCCGGGCTACCCGGCCTGTCCGGAACACACCGTCAAGCGCGAGATGTTCAACACCATGCAGGCCGAAGAAATCGGCATGGTGCTGACCGATTCGTACGCCATGTATCCGGGTGCGGCGGTGTCCGGTTTCTACTTCGCCCACCCGGAGTCGAAATACTTCGTGGTCGGCAAAATCGGCGAGGACCAGCTCAACGACATGGTCAAACGCCGTGGCGTCGACAAGGCCGAGCTGGAGCGCTGGCTGGCGCCCAACCTGTCGTAACCGTCAACCATCATTCCGGCATCAGCCGGAATGACGGGCACTAGCGGCGCTGGTCTTTCAGGAATTTCCACACCGCCAGCGCGCCGAACACGGCGGCAAAGCCCAGCTGCACCGCCATCGCCGGCGCGGCGCCGTCCAGCCCCAGGCCGCGCCAGGTGACGGCGTCCAGGCCATCCACCGCCCAGCGGGTCGGCACCACCAAGGTGGCGGTCTGCATCCATTGCGGGAACACGAACGACGGCACCCAGGCGCCGCCCAGCATCACCAGGATCAGCGTGGCAAAGGTGGCGATGCCGCGCGCCGCTTCCGGCGTCTTGCCGAAGGCGGCGATCAGCAGTCCGAAGGCGGCCGTCATCAGGCCGAAGCAAATCGCCATGCCGATGAAGCCGGGCACGCTGGTGATCTGCACCTTGAAGATCAGTACCGCGCACACGAACATGGCGACCATCAGGCCGGTAGCGATGATGGCGCCAGCGACGGCGCGGCCCAGGATGATGGTCGACAGCGATACCGGCGCGGCTAGCAAGCGGCTCCAGATGCCCTGACGCTGCTCCAGCAGGATGCTGATGCCGAGATTAATCCCCATGAACAGGATGAACTGCACGCCCATGCCGGCGAACGAGTGCGCGTAGCCGTTGTACTTGGGGCCGCTGCTCAGCGCTTCTTCTTGCGTGGTGTACGGCATGGTCATACCGCCAGGCGCTGCGGCGGCGTCCGCTACGGCGCTAGCAGCGCTGTCACCAGCGGCAGCCGGCGCGGTTTGCGCGGCTCGTGCCGCGGCGCGCTGGTCCTGGAACTTCTTCAGGCTGACGAGAAAATCACCCAGCTGCGCCTGCTCGGGGCTGCGGCTGGCAGCGGCCGGCAACTCGGCCAGATACTTGTCGGTGGCCTGGGTGTTCTTGCCGCTCATGACGGATGCGCTGGTCACCTGCATCACCTGCTGCGTCAGCAAACCCTTGACCATCGCCAGCACCGTCGATTGCGACGGGTCGTAATACAGCGGCAGCTGCGGCTTGTCGCGGCCGCTGAACAGCGCCGCCGACGCCTGCTCGCCAAAGCCGGCCGGGATTACCACCGCCACCGGCAGCTTGCCGCTGCGAACCTTAGCCTGCGCCTCATCCTGACTCAACTCCACCACGTTGAGCACCTTGTCCGCCTTCAGGCCGGCGGCGATTTTCTGGCTTTGCTCGGACTTGTCCTGCACCACCAGGCCGAGATCGATCTTGCTGGTGCTGTCGCCGCCGCCATCGCCTCCGAACAGCGAACCGAAGAACGCCGCCAGCACCACCGGCATCAGCAGGTGCAGCATCAGCGCACGCTTGTCTTTCAGGTAGAGAATCAGATCCTTGCGGATCAGGGCTATCAATGCAGTCATGTGGTGTTCTCTCAGTCGCGCAGGCTGCGGCCGGTCAGGTTGAGGAAGATGTTTTCCAGCGAAGTGCGGGCGGTGGCAAAATGCAGCAGCGCATGGCCCTGCCCGTCCAGCCAGGCCAGCACCGGCGCCGCCTGTGACGCTGCCGCCAGGCCGATGTTCAACGTGGCGCCGCTGCGTTCGACGGTGGTCACGCCGTCCAGCGCCTGCACGCCGGCCAGCAGCGCCGCCGATGGCTCATTGGCCAGCTCCACTGCCAGCGCCGCCTGTGCCGGCAGGCGGTGGTACAGCGCGGCCGGGGTTTCATCGGCCAGCACCTTGCCGTGGTCGATAATCACGATATGGTCGGCCAGCCGCTCCACTTCTTCCATGTAGTGGCTGGTGTAGATCAGCGAGTGGCCTTGCGCCTGCAAGGCTTCCAGCGTGTCAAAGATGGCGTTGCGGCTTTGCGGATCGACGCCGACGGTCGGCTCGTCGAGGATCAGCAGCTGCGGCTCGTGCAGCAGCGCGGCGGCGATGTTGAGACGGCGCTTCATGCCGCCGGAGAAAGTAGCGGGCGCGTCTGCCGCGCGGTCGGCCAGGTTGACCAGCGCCAGCACCTGATCGCAGCGCTGCTTCAACTGCTTGCCCTTCAGCCCGTACAGCGCGCCGAACAGCTTGAGGTTTTCCAGCGCCGACAAATCCTCATACAGCGCCAGATCCTGCGGCACGAAACCGATCTTGCGCTTGGCAGCGCTGGCGCCCTGCCCGATGACGTCGCCATCGAGCACGATGCGGCCGGCGTCGGCGCGCAGCAGGCCGCAGATCATGCCAACCGTGGTCGACTTGCCGGCGCCGTTGGGACCGATCAGGCCGACGGTCTGGCCGCGCTGCACCTTGAACGACACCTCATCGACGGCCTTGCGCGCGCCGTAGGACTTCGAAATTTGCTCCACGCTCAATAACACCGTCACCTCCGTGCTGTTCAATTTGACTTGCAGGATAGCGTTGCCATGACAAATTGGCAAGCCGCGATGAACTTTTACCGGCTGCGGGCGGACTAAGTAAGACGCCGCCATCCGGCGGCCTGACTACTCTGGGAGGCAATATGGCAAACAATCCATCCGTCAAACGCTGGCAAGACCAGTTGATCCTGCTGCTGGGCCTGTGGTTTTTCATCACGCCTTGGGTGTTTGGCTATCCGATTCCGTCCGTGCAGGCGTGGACGGCGTTTATCTCGGGCGCGGTGATCGCGTTGCTGGCGGCGTTTGATCTGTACAAGACCTACTTCTGGGCGGTGGTGCTGAATCTGCTGGTGGGGATCTGGGTGGCGGTGTCGCCATGGGTGCTGCGCCTGGCGGACAACCGCGAGCTGATGTGGAACGCGCTGGTGGTGGGCATTGCGGTGGCGGTGCTGGCGCTGTGGGAAATGCGCACCGATCCGGAATTGGTGAAGCACTGGCCGGGCGCAGGCCATGCGACCTGACCCGGCGCACGTGGTGTGCTACAGCGCGTAGCGCACCACGTTGTCGCTCCATTCGAACGCGGCCATTTCCAGCTCCACCAGCTCGTCGGTGGACATGGCGAGGTCGCGCAGCGTCGGCACGATGTGGTTATCCATTTCCTCGATCCGTTCAATGCATTCCACCAGCTTCAGCAGGTCGCCATAGAAACCGCCCCGATGCAGCAACGCATCGCGCACCTCGTCGCCGACCGGAATCTGCTCCAGGATCTCTTCCATCTGGATGCCGAACAGCGTATCCATCAGCGACATGATGCCGACCGTGAACGCAATATCGGCCACCTCGCGCTGGTTGTGGCGCAGCTTGCCGGCCAACAGTTCCAGCAGGCGGCCGCGCGTGGTGGCCAGCATCAACAGCGGCGTCATGCTGTGGCCGCGCTTGCTCGGTTCGGCGTACAGCATGATTTGCAGCCAGCGCTGCAACTGCCGGCGGCCGAGAATGGTCACGGCCTGGCTCAGCGAATCGATGCGCTGGCGCGCGCCGACCGCCGGTGTGTTAACCAGCCGCAGCAGGTTCAGGGCCAACGACACGTCGCGCTTGATGGCGCGTTCGATTTCCTGATTGTCGGCGTCGGACGTGACCAGCGTCATCAGCTCCATCACCGCCAGCTGCGACGGCGACAGCTTCTTGCCGCTCATGATCACCGGCTTGGAGAAATAATAGCCCTGGAAGTAGTCAAAACCCAGGTCCAGGCAATTCTTGAATTCCTCGCGCGTTTCTACTTTCTCCGCCACCAGCTTTTTCTTCTCCTGGCGGAAGCGTGGCGCCAGCTTGGACAGCGTCGACAGCGGAATATTGCGCATGTCCATCTTGACGTAGTCGACCAGCGGCAGCAGCGCCAGCACGTCCTCGTTTTCGCCGGTCACATCGTCCAGCGCAAAGCGGAAGCCGTGACTGGCCAGTTCACGGATGCGCCCAAGGATCTCCGGCGTGGCCGGCATGGTGTTGACGATTTCCAGCACCACCTTCTCGCGCGGCAGAAAGGAAAAGATATCGCTCATCAACACGCTAGCGTCGACATTGACGAAGCCCAGCGCGTCGCCGATGGTTTTTTCCATGCCCAGTTGCGAGGCATGGGCGATCACGGCCGCGGTGGCGCTCAGGTCGTCGGTGATGTTGGCGGGCCCCACTGGAGCGTTGCGGAACAGCAACTCATAGCCGAACAGGGCTTGGTTACGGTCCAGAATAGGCTGGCGCCCCAGGTAAAACTCGCGCACGCGCAAGCTCCGGGGACCGCTGTCATGTAGGGTGAGATCGATCATCGCGGGTCCAAAATCAAAAGACGGTCTGTTGCACGTTCCATTTTGACAGTAATAAACCGCGATGTCTTGGGGAATTTACATCATGCGCTGGCTGAAATATCCACCGTTTTGCCGGAAAACACGTTTTTGAAGACGGCCGTGCCATCCGCCGCCACCGTGCCCTTGGCCTTGAGCATGGGCACGCCGGTCGCCACGTCGCTGCCGTCGTCATTGGCGATATCGACCTCGACGCTGTCGCCGGCGGCATAGTTTTCGGTTTCCACGTGCAGGTTGAGATCGACGTAAAACCGCGACTTGCGCGACACCGGCTGCAGGTCGTCGCCATACGACCAGTACAGGCGCGTCACTTTCTTTTCCTTTTCGGCCGGCTGGTCGGCGCTCACGGCCGCGACAGCCGCTGCCACTGCAGCAGTCGCAGCAGCAGCCACCACCGGCGCCGCCGCTTCCGTTGCCGCCGCTGCTGCCGCCGTACCACCGCCGCCTGCGCCACCGCCGGCGTTTTCCACCACGTCAGTGAACTGGCTGGCGATCAGCACCGCCCCGCACGAAGTTTTCATGCCAGCCACCGCCACGCCCTTGCCGTACAGCGTAGTGGTTACCACGCCTTCGACGATGGTGTGCGTGCCGGGACATTTAGGACACGACACCTTGTGACCGATAAACGCCACCGGTTTGCCATGGCAAATGTCGGACGGCGAGCCCTCCACCACCGTGCCGTGGTGGCTGGTCTTGTCGCCCTGACGAATGATTTCACCTGCCATGCGATGTCTCCATCTTGAACGGCGAAGTGGGGTCTTCCGGGCAGTCCAGCCAGGACTTGCCGCCGCCCTTGGGCTTCAGCATGCCCGACTGCCCACCCGGGCAAGCCTGCGCGATAGTCGGCAAGTCAAACTGACGCAGCACGCGGTTGCGCCGATCGAGTTGCAATCCCTTGCCACCGACAAAAAGGCTGTCGTGGCAATCGGCGTCGGTGCAATACACCGTGCAGTCCTGGCACACGCTGGCGCTCTCGTCCATGAACGACATGCAGTTGTCGTAGATTGCGGGAATCGCCACCTTGAAATCGCGCACATCGAAATAACCGCACTTGCCGCCATCGACAAAGCGCCCCAGATGGCCGCGCGGCTTGGGATAATCGAAGTCGGTGGCATAATAAATTCCCGGCACCACCACCCTGCCGCGCCGGTCCACCGCCACCATCTCCAACGTCTCGGCGATCCGGATCACCGCATGGCCGCTGTGGTCGAACGCGATCTTGGCCAGATGCGCCGGCTTGACCTGGCGCTGCTGGCCGCTGCCGGCGAAACAGGCGGCGTCCCAGTCGCCCTGCTGCGCGGTGGGCGGGCAGGATTCGGCGGCGCTGCAGGAGACCGTCATCAGCGCCACGAGCAGCGCGGCAAACACAGCCTTCATTACTTCAGCTCCCAGAACTTGACCCGCACCGTCTGGATCAGGCGCGTGCGCTCCGGATTCACCTGCGTCAGCCAGAAATAGAAATCGTTGTTGCTCGGGTCGTTATGGCCGTCGGCGTAGGCCAGCGTCTTGGCGCTCCCGTCCCACAGCGTGAAGTGGCCGGAGGCGTCGCCCCAGCCGCTGACCTCGAACGCGACGATGCCGTTCTTGCCGGCCAGCTTGGTGTCGATGAAGGCCTGCCCTTGCTTGACGCGTTCCTTGAACTGGATGGTCAGCTCGGCATCGTTCGTCAGCAGCGTCTTGGGAATCACGGTCAGACCGAGTTCCTCATCGGCGCCCTTGAAGCGGCGCGCCAGTTCGGCCTTCAGGTCGGTCACCCGCAGCCAGTACCAGTAGCCATCGCCACCCTGGATGCTGGCGCCGGCGCCGGCCGCTTTCGGCAGCTTCAGGCCGCTGCGGTTAAGCCCGTACGACATGCGCACCGCGCAGGTGTTTTCATAGCCGGGCTGGGCGTACAGTTTGACAAACTTGCCGCCGATCTGGCTGTCGTACAGCGTCTGCGTGCTCACGCTGCTGGCGGGATAATTCTTCTGCATGTCCGCCCACGATGGCCGATGCGGGACCACTGTGGCGGTGGCGCTTCCGGATGTGGCGGTAATGGGCACAAAAAACCTCGACGACGCTGTAAATTAATATAAATCTTATCTGATTTATACCGGGTGCGGCGTACGGTTGAGTTTATTGTGGGCAACCGTCGATAAACAGTTTCAGTTCGCCCGGCAGGAAGGCGGTCCACTGCTCGTTGGTGGTCAGCGGCTGGGTGACGATGATGGCGACGCGGTCGTTGGGGGTAGTCACCTGGGCGAAATCCACGCTGACATCCTCGTCCGACAACTTGGCGGTCTCGAACGGATGCTGGCGTACCAGGTAGAACAGATTGGTCGAACAATGCGCGAACAGCTCGCCGCCCGACGACAGCATCATATTGAAGGTGCCGTGCGTGGCGATCTCGTGCACCAGCGAACTGAGCATGGAACGCAGTTCATCGAGCGGCGGCCGCTGGTCGCCGAAGCGCGCGCGCAGCTGTTGCAGGATGTAGCAGAAGGCCCGTTCGCTGTCGGTGGTGCCAACCGGGCGGAAGGCGCCATTCAGTAGCGGCTCGAATTCCTTCAGGTCGCCATTGTGGGCAAACACCCAGTACTGCCCCCACAGCTCGCGCACGAACGGGTGGCAATTTTCCAGCATCACCTGGCCTTGCGTGGCCTTGCGGATGTGGGCGATGACATTGGTGGATTTGATCGGGTAACGCTTGATCAACTCGGCAATCGGAGAAGCAACCGCCGCCTGGTGATCGACGAAATGGCGTACGCCGGCGCCCTCAAAGAAGGCGATGCCCCAGCCGTCGTGGTGGGTATCTGTTTGGCCGCCACGCATGGCGAAGCCGGTAAAGCTGAACACAATGTCGGTCGGGACATTGCAATTCATTCCGAGGAGTTGGCACATGGCGTGATTATAACCACGCCATGTACCGGCCGGCCCTTTTTAATGCAGTAACACGGGCTGGCTCATCAACTCATCGTAACTGCCTAAAAACTCGTCGATTTCGGCCATCGTCGGTTCCCCGGCGATCAGCTCGTTGACGTCGCGGCGGAAGCTTTTCGCCAGTTCGCCGGCGATGAAGATTTCCCGCTTGCCGCCTTTGTCGACAATTTCATAGCCGCCGAAACGCAACGCGTCCAGGTTGCGGTCGACGCCGAATTCGACAACACTGTATTGCTCGCTGTTGTAGATGAGGTTCATTTTGCTTCCTTTCTCAAGGGGGCGAAACACCTGCGTTTCCGCCTTCAACACCCAATTGGGGTCGAAAACGGGCCAATTCAAGGCCAATCAGCGGGCTGGGATTAGGCCGCGATGTCGTCTTGCAGTTCCAGCAAGGCCCCGTAGGGCGCCTCGGACAACCAGGAACGCAATTGTTCCAGGTGCTCGGCAGAGGCCAGACTGATGTATAACCGCGCGGGGGGACGGCGCAGCACACGGTTTAATGTTACTCGCAAAATCAGATTGCCGCTGCAATGCAGGCAGCCTGGAGCGATACGCAACACTTGCGGCACGGTATCAAAGGGAACCGGGCCTTCCGTGGGATCAAAGGATAACGCCGAACCGCCGTCCGACAAACCCTCCAGAATGATGGTGCTGGCCCCTTCCTTAGGCAGGAGGGCGGCAATGGCGGCCTCGCGCGCGCCGGCGCGCGGACCGGTGACCAGCCAGGTCGGCACCGGCTGCCGGGGATGGATGGCAGCGGTGTCGGCGGTGACGCTCACAATCAGGCGTTTTTCTTGGCCAGCTTGCCCGGCTCGACGCCCAGCTGCTTGAGCTTGCGGTACAGGTGGGTGCGTTCGAGGCCAGTTTTCTCGGCCACGCGCGTCATGCTGCCGCCTTCGCGGCCCAGATGGTGCTCGAAGTACATGCGCTCGAAGGCGTCCCGCGCCTCGCGCAGCGGCAGGTCGAACGACAGGTTGAACATATGGTTGTCGGCGCCGGCCACGGTGGCGCCGCCGCGCACGGAAATCGCCGCCGCCGGGTTTTGCACCGCGAAACCGCCTAGCGCCGGCGTCTCTTCCGGCTGCGCCGCCACCACCGGACGCGGCGCCAGGGCCGGCGCCCGCACGGTTTCCTGGGCCCGGGTCAGGCCGGCCTGCACCGCCTTCAGCAGCTTTTGCAGCGCGATCGGCTTTTCCAGGAAGTTCAGCGCGCCGATGCGGGTCGCCTCGACCGCCGTATCGATGGTTGCATGGCCCGACATCATGATCACCGGCATGGTCAGCAAACCGTCGCGCTGCCATTCCTTGAGCAGCGTGACGCCATCGGTATCCGGCATCCAGATATCGAGCAGCACCAGGTCCGGCGCACCCTGGGCGCGCGCTTCGCGGGCCTGCTGGGCGTTTTCCGCCAGTTGTATTGCATGTCCTTCGTCGCTCAAGATTTCCGAGAGCAACTCGCGGATACCCATTTCATCGTCAACTACCAGAATGTTTGCCATCTTCCCTTGCCTTCCTCATTTCGCCGTCTTGCGACGGCAATGATTTTTGTACTCGTAGCCGTTAGCTATTTTGCGACGCCGGTGCTAACTTTAACAGCAAAATCAACACCGACGCGCCACTTCTATCGCCATGGTTCTGGATATCGATCCGTCCGCCATGTTCTTCGATAATTTTTTTGACCATCGCCAGGCCCAGCCCGGTGCCGCGCGCCTTCGACGTCACGTACGGCTCGAACGCCCGCGCCAGGATTTTCGGTGCGAAACCGGGGCCGTTGTCGCTGATCGCCAGCCGCACCGCCGTGCGCGTGCTGCCGTCCGCGCCCTGATAATGAATGGCTTCGGTGATCACGTCAATGCGCGCCTGCGGTGCGCCGCCCGCCAGTTCCGCCATGGCGTCCTGGGCGTTCTGCAGCAGGTTGTGAATCACCTGACGCAGCTGGGTGGCATCGCCCATCACCAGCGGCAGGCCGGGCGCCAGCTGCGGATGGATGATGTCGTTGCCCTCGCCGCTGATATACAGGTGCAGGATCTCGTCGATCAGCGCGTTCAGGTCCAGCGGCCCCAGCACCGCCGGCGGCGTGCGCGCGTAATCGCGGAAGTCGTCCACCATGCGCTTCATCGCCGCCACCTGGTTGACGATGGTGGTGGTGCCCTTGTTGAGCAGCTCGGCATCCTGCGGCATCAGCTTGTCTTCCAGCTTCATCTGCATGCGCTCGGCCGACAGCTGGATCGGCGTTAGCGGGTTCTTGATCTCGTGCGCCAGCCGGCGCGCCACCTCGCCCCAGGCGATCGAGCGCTGGGCCGAAATCACGTCCGAGATATCGTCGAACACCACCAGATAGCCGCTACCACCCTCGACCGGCAGGCGCGAACCGCGCGTCAGCAGCGTCAAATCATTGCCCTCGACCCCGGCCGACTGGCGCGGCACTTCGATCTGCCGCTGCCAGTGTAACCGCGTCAGGTTGCGGCCGGCGGCCGATTGCGCATTTTGGCTGGCAAACGCGGCCACGATGGCGCCGCCGAATTCCTGCAGGCCGTCGATATCGTCCAGCCGCTGGCCGATCATGGTCACGCCGGCCTGCTGCAAAATGCGCTCGACCGAGTCGTTGCAGCTGATCAGGTGGAATTCATGGTCCAGCACCATCACGCCGGCCGACATATTGGCCAGCACCGACTCCAGGTGGGCCTTGGCGTTCTGCACCGCCGCGCGGTTGCGCTCGACGGCGCTGCGGGCGTCCGACAGTTGCCGCGTCATGGTGTTGAACGACTGCGTCAATGTGCCTAGCTCGTCCGAAGTGGCGACGATCGGCCGCGGCGACAGATCGCCCTCGGCCACCGCGCGCGTGCCCTCGGCCAGCAGCAGCAGCGGCTGCGCCAGGTCGCTGGCGATCAGGAAGGCGCTGGCGATGGCGCCGAATACCGCCAACAGCAAGGTCAGCGTCAGCGTCACCAGGTACATCTTGCGCAGACCGTCGCGGGCGTCGAAGCGCTCCTTGTAGTCGGCATAGGCGCGACGGATGGTTTCGCCATCGGCCGCCAGTGCCGCCGGCGCCAGCTGGATCAGTTGCAGATAGCGCGGCGCCAGGTGGGTGCCGTTGGGCTGGATAAAATCGGGAATCGGCACCAGTACCCGCAGCCGCAGCTGGTTGACCGGCTCGGCCGGCACCACCGGCGCGCTGACCAGGTCGCTGTGCAGCTCGTTGCCGCCTTCGGCCGCGCCGTAGCGCTCTTCCTTCTTGACCGTGGCCATCATTTCGCGGGTCGGCAGGTCGGCGCTCAGGTTGCCGACCCGGCTGGCGCGGGCGCTGACCACCAGGCCGCCGTCGGCATCGACAATGATGGCGTTCTGCATACCGGTCTGCTCCTTGACCAGCGTCGCCAGCGTGCCGCGCTCGGAACCGAACGGCCGCAAGGCCAGCTGTTCGGCGGTGTGGCTGGCGGTGGCGCCCAGCTCGCCGATGGCGCGGTCCAGCCCTGCCCGGCTGAGGTTGATGCCGGACTTCAGCGCCTCTTCCACCGGCACGTTGAACCACGATTCAATCGAATGGGAAACGAACTGCACCGAAACCAGGAAGATCACCAGCCCCGGCAGCACGCCGATGGCGGCGAACAGCAGCACCAGCCGGGTCATCAGCTTGGAGCCGAACTTGCCGGCCTTGTAGCGCGAATACAGGCGGAACAGCGACACCACCACCAGCAGCAGCAGGCCGACCGCCACCGCCGCGTTCAGGCCCAGCAGCCAGGCATAGGAGCGGTCGAAAAAGCCGGAATTGTCGGAGGCCGTGGCCAGCAGGAACAGCAGGATGCTGACGATGGCGCCGCCAACCACCGATAAATACCGCAGGGCCCGTTTCACTTACTCAGCCTTGTACTGGAAGGTTTTCTTGTCCGACGCCAGGCGCCATTCACTATTATTGAGGGCATTGACCTTGAGCGGCTTCGGCACATAGTTGGGGTCCAGCCCCATGCTCAGCTTGACGGTATAGCTTTCGCCGACCTTCAGGGCGCCGCGCGGCGCTACCAGCCAGCGGTTGGGACGGCGGATCAGGAACAGGGCGTCTTCCAGCGACGAGAAACTCTGGTGCACGCTGCCGCTGACGGCGACGTTGTACTGGCGCGTCAGCACGTTGTACGACAGGCTGACGGTCTGGCGCGCGGTGATGGCTTTTTCGTCAAACCAGTACCAGCGCGGGCGGGTGAATTCAATTTCCGTGTAGAAATAAAGAGTCTTGCCGTACTGCAGCGCGTCTTCCATCTCGTGGCTCAGTTCGAAGCCATAGGTGGCCGACAGACGGTAGCCGTCCTCGGTGGCCTCGACCAGTGCGCGGCGGATTTCCACGCCTTCGGCGGCGTGTGCCGGCTGCGGCAGGATCGCCAGCAGCGCAAGCGTCAGCAGCAAGGGAGCAAGCAGAAATCGAAACAATCGTCGCGTCACGTGGGGGCCGGTACTCAAGAGGTTACGCATTTTTCTGGAACAACGCGTAAAACAAACCATCGTGATCCTGCCCGGAGCCACCGGCGGGGAGCAATTGACCGGGCGCATCCAGTCGTACCGCCTGATGTCGTACAGCAAAAGCGGCCGCCTGCGCCTCGGATTCCTGCGGCCACAAGGAACATGTCACGAATAGCAATTTACCACCCGGTGCCAGCATCTGCCAAAGATTGTCGAGGATTTTGCCGGAAAGTGTTGCAAGTTGGAGCGTGTCGGCCTTGCGGCGCAGCCAGCGAATATCCGGATGGCGGCGCACGATGCCGGAGGCGGTGCACGGCACGTCGGCCAGGATGCGGTCGTACGGCTGGCCATCCCACCAGTCTTTATTCTGGGCATCGGCGGCCTGCAAGGTAGCCTTCAGTTGCAAACGTTGCAAGTTCTCGCCGACCCGCGCCAGGCGCTTGGCATCGGCGTCCAGCGCGGTGACGTCGGCGTCGGCCAGTTCCAGGATGTGGCAGGTCTTGCCGCCTGGCGCGGCGCAGGCGTCCAGCACGCGCATGCCGTCTTGCACGTCCAGCAGCGGCGCCGCCAGCTGGGCGCCGGCGTCCTGCACCGACACTTCGCCGTCGGCAAAGCCGGGAATCAGCTGCACGCCGACCGCCTTGTCCAGCCGCACCGCGTAAGGGCCGATCTGGTTGGCGCCGATGCCGGCGGCCGCCAGCCTGGCCAGGTATTGTTCTACCGTGCTCTGGCGGGCGTTGACGCGCAGCGTCAGCGGCGGCGCGCTGTTGCCGGTGGCCAGGATGGCTTGCCATTGCTGCGGCCAGGCGGTCTTGGCGGCGTCGATCCACCATTGCGGATAATTCCATTTTGCTACCGGTTGCAGCAGCACCGCGTCC
Source organism: Duganella dendranthematis (assembly GCF_012849375.1). NCBI lineage: Bacteria > Pseudomonadati > Pseudomonadota > Betaproteobacteria > Burkholderiales > Oxalobacteraceae > Duganella > Duganella dendranthematis. The sequence continues at coordinate 3,355,772 of NZ_CP051684.1, read as the reverse complement.
AGCAGCGCCTGGCGCTCGCGCAGGAAGCGGCGCAGCACGGCGTTGACCATGCCTTTGGCGCGGGCGGTGTCTGGATGCGACTCGGCGGCGGTCACGGTCTGGTCGACCACGGTGAAATCTTCGTAGGGGCGCGGCTCATCGGGCGACGCCAGCAGCGCCAGCGCGCACGACAGCAGGGCCGACACCAGCGGCTCCGGCGCCTTGGGCGCCATGAGGCCCACCAGCGCCTCGCTCTGCCCCAGCTGGCGCATGGCGCGGTAGCTGATGTCCTGCATCGCGCCGCGCGCCTGCGGCGTGATTTCCGGCAGTCGTCCCCATACCTGGCCCAGCGCCAGCGGCAGGTTGGTGCCGGTGCGAACCTGGGCGATGGCGTTGGCGGCGCCCATCAGGCTGTAGGCCAGGGCGTCGGGCTTGAGGCTGGTCTGGAAGTGGGTCTGCAACGCCGGTTTCAGCTCCCGCGCATGACTGGCGCGCATTTTGGGCGCGGCCGGCTTGGCGGCAGACTTCAAGGAGAGCGTTGGACGCTTGTTCATATGTTAATTCCAGAGTGGGGCGACGGCCGTGATCGCGCAGTATACATTAGCGCCAGACGCAAGGCGACAGCGGGATGCCTTAATTTCGGTCAAACGTACCGCTGCCGGCGGGCGTATGATCGGCGGATGGCGACGCAACCAAAACCCGAACCATCCACTGACGATGCGGTCCTGACAAGACCAGGCGGTGTGGAGGCGCAACTGACAGACGTGAAAACACGCCTGTCAGAAGTGATAACACGCCTGACTAGCGTGGAAACACGGCTGGGCGTTGTGGAAGTGGATCTTGCAGTCGTCAAATCCAACTATGCGACCAAAGAAGACATTGCGAGGTTGCATGAAACGATCACTGCAGGCGACCACAACCTGGAGATCAAGATGGCGCAAATGGAGACGCGGCTGATCAAATGGTTTATCGGCACCGCCGTCACGTTGTCCGCCGTGGTCGGCACGATCGCCTTTTCCGTGGCAAGGTTTATTCATTAGCAACACCTTGCTGCCTCACACTCCGCCCGTCAGGCCGGTCAACACAGTATAATTACCGCTGTTTGGCCGGCGCCGCTGCGCCCGCCGTTTCCACTATCTGATGAATTTTTAAGCGCATGCTAGCCCAACAAAAACAAGATATCACGGCCCTGTTCCAGGCCGCCCTCGCCCCGATCCTGGCCGGCACCGACGTCACTGCCAACGTAGTGCTGGAGCGCCCGCGCGATCCGTCGCACGGCGACGTCGCCTGCAACATCGCCATGCAATTGGCCAAGCAGCTGAAAATGAACCCGCGCGAACTGGCCACCAAACTGGTTGACGCGCTGCTGGCCGATCCGGCCCGTCAAGGCCTGATCGACAGCGCCGACATCGCCGGCCCCGGCTTCATCAACCTGCGCGTCAGCGCCGCCGCCAAGCAGGCCGTGGTCAAGACCGTGCTGGCGCAGGGCGCGCAGTTCGGCGCCGCCCAGGCCGGCAGCGGCAAAAAAGTCATCATCGAATTCGTCTCCGCCAACCCGACCGGCCCGCTGCACGTGGGCCACGGCCGTCAGGCGGCGCTGGGTGATGCGCTGTCGTCGCTGTTCGTCTCACAAGGTTACGACGTCACCCGCGAGTTCTACTACAACGACGCCGGCGTGCAGATCCAGACCCTGGCCAACTCGGTGCAGGCACGCCTGCGCGGCCACAAGCCGGGCGACGCCGCCTGGCCGGAATCGGCCTACAACGGCGACTACATCGCCGACATCGCCGCCGACTTCCTGCTCAAGAAAACCGTCTCGGCCTCCGACGGTTCGCCGGCCACCGCCTCGGGCGACATCGACGACATCGAATCGATCCGCGCCTTCGCCGTGACCTACCTGCGCAATGAGCAGGACATCGACCTGCAAGCCTTCGGCGTCAAGTTCGACAACTACTACCTCGAATCCTCGCTGTACGCCGACGGCAAAGTCGACGCCGCCGTCGAGATGCTCAACAACTCCGGCAAGACCTACGAAGAAGAAGGCGCGCTGTGGCTGCGCACCGAAGACTACGGCGACGACAAGAACCGTGTGATGCGCAAGAAGGACGGCACCTACACCTACTTCGTGCCGGACGTGGCCTACCACATCGTCAAATTCCAGCGCGGCTTTAACCAGGCCATCAACGTCCAGGGCTCCGACCACCACGGCACCATCGCCCGCGTGCGCGCCGGCCTGCAGGCCGTCAACCTGGGCATCCCGCAAGGATTCCCGGACTACGTGCTGCACAAGATGGTCACCGTGATGAAGGGCGGCGAAGAGGTGAAGATCTCCAAGCGCGCCGGCTCCTACGTTACCGTGCGTGACCTGATCGAATGGTCGGGCGGCGGCGACATCACCAAAGGCCGCGACGCCGTGCGCTTCTTCCTGATTTCACGCAAAGCCGACACCGAATTCGTGTTCGACGTCGACGTCGCGCTGAAAACCTCGGACGAGAATCCGGTCTACTACGTGCAGTACGCCCACGCGCGTATCTGCCGCATGCTGGAACAGTGGACTGGTAACGAAGCCGATCTGGCCAACGTCGACCTGTCGCCGCTGACCGCGCCGACCGAAGCGACGCTGCTGGCGACGCTGGCCGCGTATCCGGAAACGCTGGCGCGCGCGCAGGCGGAACTGGGGCCGCACCAGATCGCGTTCTACCTGCGCGACCTGGCCGCCAACCTGCACAGCTTCTACTTCGCCGAGCGCGTGCTGGTCGACGACGAAGCGCTGAAGGCGGCGCGTATCGCGCTGATGGTCGCTACCCGCCAGGTGCTGCGCAACGGCCTGGCGCTGATCGGCGTCTCGGCTCCCAATAAAATGTAATTGCGAAGGACATCCCGCACAATGAATTTCCGTTCCGGCTTCACGCCACGTTTGCAACAGCAGGGCAACACCTTCATCGGCATCGTCATCGGCCTGGTCATCGGCCTGAGTATCGCGGTGGTGGTGGCGCTCATGATCACCAAGGGCTCGACGCCGTTCACGGACAAAGGCCATCCAAGCAAAGCAACGGAACCGACTGCGGGACAAGTCGCCGATCCTAACAAGCCTATGTACGGCAACAAGGACGCGGCGCGCGAAGCGGCCAAGGACCTGGCCAAGGATCAGCAACCGGCAGCGCCGGCCGCCCCTGCTCCGGCGCCAGCCGCGCCGGCGCCGCATGCGGCCGACCAGCTGCAAGCCGTGGTCGACAAGATTCAGGGCACGCCGGCCAAACCGGCCGCGCCTAACGCCGCCAACGTGGCGCCACAGCCGGCCGCCAAAGCTGCCGCCGCTGCCGATGCCGGTGGTGACGACAAATTCATCTACTACCTGCAAGCCGGCGCCTTCCGCGAAGTGGCCGACGCCGAAAACACCCGCGCCAAACTGGCCTTGCTGGGTTTTGAAGCCAACATCTCGGACCGTTCCACCGACACCGGCGTGTTGCACCGCGTGCGCATCGGCCCTTACAACCAGGTGGAAGCGATGAACAAGGCACGTAGCAAACTGTCCGAAAGCGGCGTCGATGTCGCCGTCGTACGTAACCAGAAATAAGAGGAGTAACAATGCGATTCCTGAAGTTCATCCTGACCGCAGTCACCCTGAGCGCCGTGGCGTTGACCGCATCCGCTTCGCCAACCGATCCAAAACTCGGCGCCGAATACAAAGTGCTGCCCACCCCGCAGCCGGTGGACACCGGCAAGAAAGTCGAAGTCATCGAATTCTTCGACTACGCGTGCCCGCACTGCGCCGGCTTTGACGCCCCGCTCAACGCCTGGGTGAAAAAACAGGGCGACAACATCGTCTTCAAACGCGTGCACATCGGCCGCCAGGGCACCGACCAGCCGCAGGAAAAAATGTTCTACACGCTGCAAGCCATGGGCGTGCTGACGCCGGAGCTGCACGCGAAGGCCTTCAACGAAATCCACGTCAACCACAATCGCCTGAACCGCGATGAGCAGGTGTTCGACTTCGTCGCCAAACAGGGCGTGGACAAGCAGAAGTTCATCGACACCTATCGCGGCTTCGGCGTCGCCGGCCACCTGCGCAAGGCGCTGTCGATGATGGACGCCTACAACGTCGAGTTCTGGCCCTACCTGGTGGTGGACGGCAAATACATCACCGCGCCGTCGATGGCCGATGCCAACGCCGCCAGCGAAGAGCAACTGAATCAGGCCGCAACGCAAGTGCTGGACGTGCTGGTCGCCAAAGCCAAAGCAGAGAAGAAGTAAGCATGACGCCTTTGCGCGTCTTCATCACCGGCGCGTCCAGCGGCCTTGGCGCCGCGCTGGCCCGCCAGTACGCGGCGCAAGGCGCCACCCTGGGCCTGCTGGCCCGGCGTGGCGACAGTCTCGCCGCCTTGATCGCCTCCCTCCCCCATGCAGAACGCCACCGCGCCTACGCGGTGGATGTGCGCGACCATGCCGCCATTAACGAAGCAGCACAGGCTTTCCTCGCGCACGCCAGCGGCGTCGACGTGGTGATCGCCAACGCCGGCATATCAGTCGGCACGCTGACTGAATATGCGGAAGACATTGCGGTCTTCGCCGACATCATCGCCACCAACGTAGTGGCCACCGCCGCTACCTTCGCGCCGTTCATCGCCACCATGCGCGCGCAAGCTACGCCGGGCCGGCTGGTCGGCATCGGCAGCGTGGCCGGCATACGCGGCCTGCCCGGCGCCGAAGCGTACAGCGCCTCCAAGGCCGCCGTCATCAGCTACTGCGAATCGCTGCGGCTGGAGATGAAGCCACACGGCATCCGCGTGGTCACCCTGTGCCCCGGCTACATCGACACGCCGATGACGCAGGTGAATCCGTATCCGATGCCGTTCCTGATGGCGCCCGAAAAATTCGCCGCGCGCGCCGCGCAGGTCATCGCCGCCGGCGACAGCTACGCCGTGATTCCGTGGCAGATGGGCGTCGTCGCCAAAGTGCTGCGCATGCTGCCCAACACCGTCTACGACTGGGCCTTCAGCAAAGCGCCGCACAAACCCCGCAAAGCATCATGAACAATTTGTCCTCCGCCGCCATCACCGCGCATTGCGCCACCTCCGCCACCCATGTGGCGATCGAAGTGGTGGCCGAAACCGGCTCCACCAACGCCGACCTGCTGGCGCGTATCGGCACGTTGGGTACCTTGCCAGGCCCGCTGCTGCGCATCGCCGAAAACCAGACTGCGGGCCGTGGCCGCGCCGGCCGTTCGTGGCTGTCCAAGCCGGGCGCCGCGTTGATGTTTTCGCTGGCCTGGCCGTTCAAAGGCCCGCTGCACAAGATGTCCGGCCTGCCGATGGCAGTCGGCGTGGCGCTGGCCGAAACCATCGCCTCGCTCGGCGTGCCGGTGCAAATCAAATGGCCGAACGACCTGCTGCGCGACGGCGCCAAGCTGGCCGGCATCCTGGTCGAAACCCAGAAGACCGACGACGCCATCTGGGCCGTCATCGGCTGCGGCATCAACCTGCTGATGCCGGACGAACTGGAAGCGCAGATCGGCCGCGAAGTGGCCAGCGCGCCATGGCTGGCGCAAATGGACCGCAACCAGTTGATGGCCGCCCTGCTCAGCCGCCTGGCCGCCGTGCTGGCGGAATTTGACGATACCGGCTTCGCCCCATTTGTCGAGCGCTGGAACGCGCTGCACGCCTGGCAGGGCAAGGACGTGGTGTTGCTGGACGACGGCGCCGTGCTGCAGCAGGGCCGCGCCGCGGGCGTCGACGACATCGGCCGCCTGCTGCTGGACACCGATGCCGGCCGCGTGGAAATCCTTTCCGGCGATGTATCGCTGCGCTTAATCGGAACTCAACTGAGCGGAATACAACCATGATGTTATTGATCGACGCCGGCAACACCCGCGTCAAATGGGCGCTGGCCGATGCCGGCGCAGAACTGGGCGCGTGGATCACCCACGGCGCCGCCACCCACGCCGACATGCCGCTGCTGGAGCTGGCCTGGTGCGAAGCCGCCGCCACCTATGGCGTCAGCCGCATCCTGATCGCCAACGTGGCCGGCAACGCGCTGCGCGTGCAGGTGGAATATGTGCTGCAACGCTGCCTGCCGGATGTGCAGCCGGAATGGTTTGAATCGCTGCCGGCGCTGGCCGGCATCACCAACGGCTATCGCAATCCGGCGCAACTGGGCTGCGACCGTTTCGCCGCCGCTATCGCCGGCCACCGGCTGGCGCCGGGCATGCCGGTCATCGTGGTCAACTGCGGCACCGCCACCACCATCGACGCCGTCACGGCGGACGGCGTGTTCCTCGGCGGGATGATCCTGCCGGGACTGGGCCTGATGGCCAGCGCGCTGGCGCGCAACACCGCGCAGTTGCCGCAGATCGCGCAAGACGGTAAGCTGCCGGAGGGATTCGCCGACAATACCGACGACGCCATCCTGAGCGGCATCCTGGCCGCGCAGAGCGGCGCCATCGAACATGCCTGTGCCGCGCACCAGGCGGCGCAGTGCATCATCTCCGGCGGCGCCGCGCCCTACATTGCGCCAATGCTCAAAGTACCGTACCGTATCGTCGAAAACATTGTGCTGATTGGCTTGCATGCCACCACCGGCAGCGCTGAATAAGGAACGTCTTGTGCTGAAGTTTATTTTCTGGTCCCTGCTTGCCGTGAACGCCGCGCTGTTTGCGTATGGACGCGGCTATCTGGGTCACTTCAGCGGCAACGAGCATGAACCGGAGCGCCTGCTCAATCAGCTCAACGCCGGCAAGCTGGCCATCATCTCGGCCGACCAGGCCAACAAGGCCGTCGCCAGCACCGCCGCTGCGGTGAACGACGCCAAGCCGGCGCCGGCGCCAGTGCAGGCCTGCGTGGAAATCGCCAGCTTCGTGCTGGCCGACGCGCGCCGCTTCGAAGCGCAGCTGGCGACGCTGGACCTGGGCGACCGCCAGTCGCGCCACAACCTGCCGGGCACCGAGGTATCGAGCTATATCGTTTATATTCCGTCTCAGGGCAACAAGGAAGGCGCTGACAAGAAAGCCGGCGAACTGCGCTCGCTCGGCGTCACCAACTACTACGTCATCTCCGACAACTCGCCGCTGCGCTGGGGGATTTCGCTGGGTGTGTTCAAGACCGATAACGCGGCGCAGAACCAGCTGGCGGCGCTGATGAAGCAAGGCGTACGTACCGCACGCGTGGCGCCGCGCTTGAGCGGCAGCAAGCTGCTGGCTTTCCAGTTCCGCGATGTGGATGCGGACCTGAAAGCCAAACTGGAAAAGATCCGCACCGGCTTCCCGAACGCGGAAGTCCACAACTGCAAATAGATCAGCGCTGCTGGTTATCGTTGAACCACAATAGGCTTGATGCCCAGTGACGGCGGCAGCCCTTGTGCCGCCTGCAGCGCTTCCTGGCGAGTCGCGAACGGACCGCCATACAGGCGATACACCGATCCGCTCTGTACCACGTCCAGTCCATTCAATTTTCCGGCCAGCTTGCCGCGTATTACCTCGGCGTTTTCCGCACGCGAGTAAGCGCCCAGCTGCAAGTAGAAACCGCCCGCCACCGCCGGCGCGGCATCGGCGTTAGGCGCGCGCTCGGTCAACATCAGCGACTCGATGTCTTTCGGCGCAGCGCTCACCGGCACCGGCGAACCGCCCGGCGCGGACGGCGTCAGCACCAGCGGCGTATCGATCATCTTGGCGGTCACGCTCGGCGTCGGCGCCACCGGCGCGGATGGTTGCTGCGTCGATGGTAACGAGGTCTTGGCGGTTGGCGTCAGGCGCGGCTTGGTACTGCCGGACAGACCTTCGCGCGTGGCCAGTATGCGGTCGACTTCTTCCGGCAGGATGCGCTCAATCTTCAGTTCATGACTGCCCTTGCCCAGCAGGCCAAGCTTCAGCGCCGCCGTGTACGAGACGTCGATGGCGCGGCTGGCGTGGAACGGCCCACGATCGTTAATCCTCACAATCACCGCCGCGCCGCTGACCATATTGGTCAAGCGCGCGTAAGAAGGAATCGGTAGCGTCGGATGCGCAGCCGTCATCTTGTACATATCGTACAGTTCACCGGACGACGTGCGCTGGCCATGGAATTTCTTGCCGTACCAGCTGCCGACACCAATCTGAGTGAACGGCTGATCGTCGGTGATCGGCGTATAGGTTTTGCCAAAGACGACGTAAGGACGGTTGGAGCGCGGCAGCAGCGGGTCGTTACGAACGTCGGCATCCGGCGTATCCATCAGATTGGGTGGCGGCGCGTCGCCTGGGCCATCGTCCTGATAGTAGCCGCCGCGTCCCGAGTTCGCCGGCGGCAGCACCGGCAGCGTCGGATCGGGCTTGGTGGTGGACGGCGCCTTGATCACCGGGCCTTGCGACTGCACTGGGCGTGGCGTGCGCTCGGTCGCCACCGGCGCCGTGCCGCAGCCGACCAGCACCAGCGCGGATGCCATCGCCGTCAGATGCAGGAGATGGTTACGTTGCAGGCGCATCGCCGTTCTCCGTATCTTGTTTTTCCACTTTGTTCTTGTCCTTCTCCGCCGGACGTTTGCCCAGCAGGTAATAATCCAGCGCTTTGCGCGCGATCGGCGCGGCGGCTTCGCCACCATGCCCCGCGTTTTCCACCACCATGGCCAGCACGATGCGCGGCTTGTCCACCGGCGCAAAAGCGGTGAACAGCGCATTGTCGCGCAGGCGTTCGGCCAGTCTGGCGGCGTTGTACTTCTCGCCTTTTTTAATCGTGATGACCTGCGCGGTGCCGGTCTTGCCGCCCACTGTGTAGCCGGCGTTGGCAAATACGCGATACGCCGTGCCACCCGGCTCGCTGGTCACACCCACCATCGCGTTCTTGATAAAGTCGATGTTTTCCTGCTTGAGCGGAATCCGATAGCTCTGCTGCGCCACCGTCAACTTGCGGGCGTGGGTCGTGCTGTCTTCAACGATCTTCACCAGGTGCGGCTTCATCACCACGCCATTGTTTGCCAGATTGGCCACGGCGTGCGCGATCTGTAACGGCGTGTAAGCATTCAGGCCCGAACCATTGCTGACCGAGATAGTATCACCACCGACCCAGCGTCCCGCCGCACCTTTGAAGCGCCTGGCCTTCCACTCCGGCGATGGCAGCGCGCCGGTCTTTTCGTTATCGAGGTCGATGCCGGTCTGCTGGCCAAAGCCAAACGGCTGCATGAAGTCGTGGATGGCGTTGATGCCCATGTCATGACCGAGCGAGTAGTAGTAGGTATTGCAGGACACGATGATGGACTTGCGCATGTCGACCGAGCCATGCCCGCCCGCCACGTCGTCGTTAAAGCGATGCCCACCCAGCATGAAGTAACCAGGATCATAGGTCACCTGCGACGGCGTGCGCTTGCCCAGTTCCAGCGCCGCCAGCGCCATGAATGGTTTAAAGGTGGAACCCGGCGCGTAGGTGCCGGACAGCGGGCGGTTGACCATCGGTTTGTCCGCCGAGGTATTCAATTCGTCCCAGCTTTGCGTGTCGATGCCGTCCACAAACAGGTTCGGATCGTAGCCGGGCCGCGAGACGAAGGCCAGCACGTCGCCGGTTTCCGGCTCAATCGCCACCAGTGCGCCGCGACGGTCGCCGAAAGCTTCCTCCACGATTTTTTGCAGTTCGATGTCGATCGACAGTATCAGGTTGCTGCCCGCCTTGGCCGGCGTGCGCGACAAGGTGCGCACGGCGCGGCCGCCGGACGTCTTCTCCACTTCCTCGAAGCCGGCCTGGCCATGTAATAGCTTCTCGTAGCTTTTCTCCAGCCCCTCTTTGCCGATATGGTCGGTGCCGCGATAGTTGGCGGCATCGTCGCTGTCGTCCAGCGCATCGGCTTCGGCACGGCTTACGCGGCCGATGTAGCCGATGACGTGCGAAGCGCTTTCGCCCAGCGGATATTGACGGAACAGGCGCGCCTGCACTTCGACGCCGGGAAAGCGGAAGTGCTGCGCACTGAAGCGGGCGACTTCTTCGTCGGTGAGGTGGGTGCGTAGCGGCACGCTCTCAAAACCTTTGGAGTCGTCCATCAGCTTCTTGAAGCGGCGGCGGTCTTTGACCTCAACCTCCACCAGCTTGGACAGCTCGGCAATAGTGTCATCCAGCGGCGCTTCCAGCTTGGACGGCGTAATCTCCAGCGTATAGGCCGAGTAGTTGCGCGCCAGGACCACGCCGTTGCGGTCCAAAATCAGACCACGATTCGGCACTATTGGCAGCAGCGAAATGCGGTTCTCTTCCGCCTTCACGGCGAAGTCATTGTGCTTGACGATCTGCAGCCAGACGAAGCGCGCCAGCAACAGCACGAAGCACAGGAATACCAGCCCGCCCAGCGTTGTCACGCGCAGGCGGAACTCGCGCATCTCGACTTCGGTGTCTTTGAACTCGGTCATCCCCTGACCTCTCGGCTATGGCGCTGGATGCTCATCAAAATGCCGCCGCCCAGGCCGAGCGTCATCAGCGCGGTGCCGCCGTAACTCATGAACGGCAGCGGCACGCCCACCACCGGGATGATGCCGCTCACCATGCCCATGTTGACGAAGGCGTAGGTAAAGTAAATCATGGTGATGGCGCCGGCCAGCAGGCGCGTGAACAGCGTCGGCGCGTTCAGTGTGATGCTCAAGCCACGCCAGATCAGCAGCAGGTACAGCACCATCAGCACCAGAATCCCGAGCAGTCCAAACTCCTCGGAAAACACAGCGAAAATAAAGTCGGTGGTGCGTTCGGGGATGAATTCCAGGTGAGCCTGGGTGCCGTGGGTCCAGCCCTTGCCGGTCACGCCGCCGGAGCCGATGGCGATCATCGACTGGATGATATGGAAGCCCTTGCCCAGCGGGTCGTGATAGGGATCGATCAGCGTCAGCACGCGGTCGCGCTGGTAATCGTGCATGAAAGTCCACAGCACCGGCAACGACGCCGCGCCAGCGGCGAACAAGGCGCCCAGCGCTTTCCACGACAGGCCGCCGAGGAAGATCACGCAGGCGCCGGCCATGGTCACCAGCATCGCCGTGCCCAGATCCGGCTGGCGCGCAATCAGGCCGGCCGGTATCGCCAGCAGCACGGCGGCCATGACGTAAGTGCGCCAACTGACATGGCCTTGCTCGCGCTGGAAGAACCAGGCCAGCATCAGCGGCATGGCGATCTTCATCAATTCGGACGGCTGGATCTGCGTGCCGACATACAGCCAACGGCGCGAGCCGCCCTTGATCACGCCAAACAGCGCCACCGCCACCAGCAGCGCCACGCCGATCACGTAGGCCGGCACGGCCAGCCGCATCATCATCTGCGGCGGGATGTTCGCCACGAACCACAGCACCAGCACCGCAGCCGCGATATTGCGCAGCTGGTCCCACACCTTGCCGGGAATGGCGATGCCGGCCGAGTACAACGTGACCAGGCCGACCGACAGCAGCGCCACGATGATCAACGCCAGCGGCGCATCAAACACCATCACGTAGGGCCGCAGGCGCTGCCACCACGGACGTCCGCCCGCAAGGCCCATCAGGTCTGCACCAGTTTGCGGTGCCGCTGTATGCTCATCAAGATGCCGCCGCCCAGGCCCAGCGTCAGCAGCGCAGTGCCGCCGTAGCTCATGAACGGCAGCGGCACGCCCACCACCGGCAGGATGCCGCTGACCATGCCCATGTTGACGAAGGCGTAGGTGAAGTAAATCATGGTGATCGCGCCGGCCAGCAGGCGGGTAAAGAAGTTGGGCGCGTTCCCGGCGATCATCAGGCCACGGCCGATCAGCAGCAGATACAGCACCATCAGGATCAGGTTACCGACCAGGCCAAACTCCTCCGAGTACACGGCGAAGATAAAGTCGGTGGTGCGCTCCGGGATGAATTCTAGGTGGGCCTGCGTGCCATGGGTCCAGCCCTTGCCGGTAATGCCGCCCGAGCCCACCGCGATGGTGGACTGGATGATGTGGAAGCCTTTGCCCAGCGGATCGGTGGTGGGATCGATCAGCGTCATCACGCGTTCGCGCTGGTAGTCGTGCAGCACCGACCAGATAATCGGCAGCGCCGCCGCCCCGGCCACGATCAGCCCAATCAACGCCTTCCACGCCAGGCCCGCCAAAAAGATCACGCAGAAGCCGGCCGCCACTACCAGCAGCGCCGTGCCCAGGTCAGGCTGGCGGACGATCAGGCCGACCGGCACCGCCAACAGCAGCGCGGCAATCGCATACGATTGCCAGGTCAGGTGGCCGGAGCGGCTCTGGAAGAACCACGCCAGCATCAGCGGCATGACGATCTTCATGAATTCGGACGGCTGGATGTCGATGCCGACGTGCAGCCAGCGCCGCGCCCCCAGCTTGATGGTGCCGAACAGCGCCACGCACACCAGCAGGAACACGCCGATGGCGTAGGCCGGCACCGCGATCCGCATCATCATCTGCGGCGAAATATTCGCCACCACCCACATGATGAAGAACGACAGGAAGATGTTGCGCACCTGGTCTTCCATTTTACCGGGGATGCCGATGCTGGCCGAGTACAGCGTCACCAGGCTGACCGTCAGCAGCATCATGATGATAATGGTCAGCGGGCCGTCGAAGACGGTGAAGTATGGTCGCATTCGACGCCACAGCGAACGTCTCTCATGGATGCGCATGATGTACTGGTCCTTATTGTTTCTTGCGCGCCGGCGCGAGCGGCTGCGGCGCCGGCGTGGCGGCTGGCGTTGGCGGCGGTGCTGGAGTCGGCGCCGGCTCACGGCGCGATTCGGCAGCGGCAGCTGCGGCTTCGGCAGCCTCCGGATCTTCGATCGGCACGATTTCGGCCGCGTCTTCCTTCGGCACCTTGGTAGTTTCCTTGTCGGTCGGGCGCTTGCCCAGCAGGTAGAAGTCGAGCGCCTTGCGGGCGATCGGCGCGGCGATCTCCGCACCCCAGCCGGCATTTTCCACCACCATGGCGATGACGATCTTCGGCTTGTCGGCCGGCGCAAACGCGGTGTACAGCGCGTTGTCGCGCAGGCGTTCGGCCAGCGCCGACTTGTTGTACTTCTCATTGGCCTTGATGCCCACCACCTGCGCGGTACCGGTCTTGCCGCCCGAGGTATAGCCGGCGTTGGTGAAGGCGCGGAACGCGGTGCCCCCTGCTTCGCTGTTCACGCCCACCATCGCGCTCTTGATGATGTCGATGTTTTCCTGCTTCAGCGGAATGCGGTAGCTTTCCTTCGGCACGGTCAGCTTGCGCGCGCGGGTGGCGCCGTCTTCCACGATCTTGACCAGGTGCGGCTTCATCACCACGCCGTCGTTGGCCAGGTTGGCCATGGCGTGGGCGATCTGCAGCGGCGTGTACGAGTTGTAGCCCGAACCGTTGCTGACCGAGATGGTGTCACCGCCGACCCAGCGTCCGGCGTTGCCCTTGAAGCGGCTGCGCTTCCATTCCTTGGACGGCAGCACGCCGGTCTTTTCGTTATCGAGGTCGATGCCGGTCTTCTGGCCAAAGCCGAACGGCTGCATGAACGTGGTGATGGCGTCGATCCCCATGTCGTTACCCAGCTGGTAGTAGTAGGTATTGCAGGACACGATGATCGAGCGGCGCAGATCGACGTTACCGTGGCCGCCGACTTTATCGTCGCGGAATTTGTGGCCGCCGAGGTAGAAGAAGCCAGGATCGGGATACGCGGTGGCTGGATTGCGCTTGCCCAGTTCCAGCGCGGCCAGCGCCATGAAAGGTTTGAAGGTGGAACCCGGCGCATAGGTGCCGGACAGCGGCCGGTTGACCATAGGCCGGTCCAGCGAGGTATTCAGGTCGTTCCAGCTTTGCGCGTCGATGCCGTCGACGAACAAATTGGGGTCATAACCAGGGCGCGAGACGTAGGCCAGGATGTCGCCGGTCTCCGGCTCGATGGCGACGAACGCGCCGCGCCATTCGCCAAAGGCTTCCTCCACCACCTTTTGCAGTTCGATGTCGATCGACAGGATCAGGTTATTGCCCGGCGTGGCGGGCGTGCGCGACAGCGTGCGGATGGCGCGGCCGCCAGCCGACACTTCCACTTCCTCGTAACCAGTCTGGCCATGGAGCTGCTTCTCGTAGCTCTTTTCCAGGCCCTCTTTGCCGATATGGTCGGTGCCCTTGTAGTTAGGGCCGTCGTCGGTGCCCTCGATGGCCTTGACCTCGGACTGGTTGATGCGGCCGATGAAGCCGATCACGTGGGAAGCGGTTTCGCCCAGCGGGTACTGGCGGAACAGGCGCGCCTGGACTTCCACGCCGGGGAAGCGGAAGCGCTGGGCGCTGAAGCGGGCCACTTCTTCTTCGGTCAGGCGGGTGCGCAGCGGCACGCTCTCGAAGCCCTTCGATTCGTCCAGCAGCTTCTTGAAGCGCTTGCGGTCCTTGATGTCGACGCTGACCAGTTTCGACAGCTCGTCGATGGTTTCGTCCAGCGTGCCGGCCAGCTTGGACGGCGTGATCTCCAGCGTGAAGGCCGAGTAGTTGCGCGCCAGGACCGCGCCGTTGCGGTCCAAAATCAGGCCGCGGTTCGGCACGATGGGAACGATGGCGATGCGGTTCTCTTCGGCCTTGACGGCGAAATCGCTGTATTTGACGATCTGCAGCCAGACAAAGCGCAGCAGCAGCAACGCGAAGCAGAAGAACACCATCCCGCCCAGCACCGTCAGGCGCAGGCGGAACTGCTGGAGTTCGCGCTGGTTGTCCTTAATTTCAGTCATGCCGGAACCGCTGCGTCAGATGGGGCGCGTGTGATCGCGGTCGACCGCGCGGCGCTGCGGCGCCAGCAGCATCCAGGTGACCACTGGCCACAGGACGACGGCGATCATGCTTTCAACGAAGTAGAACCAGCCCGGCGTTTTGCCGGACACGCAGAAGCGCACCAGCAGCTGCACCGTTTGCGCCATCACCAGCAGCGGGAAGACGTGGATGGCCTGGGTCCAGATCGGGAACCACAGCACCCGGCGATGCAGCATGATGGCGAAGTAGGACAACAGCGTGTAGGCCAGCGCGTTCTCGCCCAGCAGGGTGGAGTCGTGGACGTCCATCATCAGGCCGAGGAAGAAGGCGGTGCCGATGCCGACCTTGCGCGGCTGGTGCACGCCCCAGAACACCAGCAGCAGCGCGACGAAGTCCGGCACGCCGACGAACTGGCCCCATGGCAGGAGATTCAGCAGGAAAGCGCAGAACAGGCTGAAGGCGATAAATATCGGGCTGACCGGCAGCAGGATGTAGTGCGGACGATTCATCGTGCCGGCTCCTTAGGTTGGGTAGCGGCAGCCGGCGTGACGGTGCGGGCGGCGGCAGGCGCTGTCGCGCGCGCAGCAGCTGGCGTGGCGGTCGTATTCGCCGGCGCCGCAGCTGGACGCGCTCCCGCCGCAGCAGGCGCGGTCGCCGTTGTGCCGGCGGGCGACATGGCTGCGGCGCGCTGCGCGCCTTGTGCAGCGGCGTTGGCAGGCGCACCGGCTGGCGTAGCGCCGGTGCCGGCGGCTGGCGATGCAGCAGCGGGCGCCGTGCCTGGCGCGGTGGCGTCGGCGGCGGGAGCGACAACAGGTTTCGGTGGCGGCATGACCGGGAACAGCCCTGCTGCGCCGTTTGGCGCCGGCGTGGCCGCAGCGGCGCCATTGGCACCTGCGGCAGCCGGCTGGCCCTCGCCCTCTTTCGGCGCGTCTTTGATCGGCGCCATCTTGTTATTGTGTTTGCGCGGTGCGCGTTCGACTTCTTCCGGCGGCCGCGCAGGCATGTCCGGCGTCGACATCAGAATCAGCAGCTGCGTGTTGTTGGTGATGCCCGCCAGCGGCTGGCAGATCACGCCGCCGAACGAACCGCCGGCGCTGTTTTCCACCTGCGTCACGCGCGCCACCGCCAGCCCGGCCGGATACACACCATCCAGGCCCGAAGTGACAACGACATCGCCCACCTGAATATCCGCATTCGGTGCGGTAAACCGCAATTCCAGATTGCCCGACTTGCCACGCCCATAGGCCACGGAGCGCAAGCCATTGCGCAGCAGCTGCACCGGAATCGCCTGCTCCTTATCGGACAGCAGCGTCACTTCCGAAGTAAAAGGGAACACGCGCGTGACCTGACCGACCACGCCCTGGTTATCGATCACCGGCAGGCCAAGCGCCACATCATGATGGGTACCGCGATCGAGAATGATCTTGCGGCTGTTGGCGTCGCGCGCGTCGTACAACACCTCGGCCAGTTGCGACTTGACCGGCAGGCGCTCACGCGCGTCCATCAGCTTGCGCAGCTGGGCGTTTTCCGCCGACTGCAGGCGCGCCTGCTGCAAGGCCTGCGAATTGACGATCTGCTGCGTCTTCAATTCGCGTACCTGCTTTTCCAGCGACGACAAAGTAGAGAAATAATCACCGACGCCGTAGATGGCGTCGCGCGGCAGCAAGGCCACCTTCTGCACCGGCGACAGCACCGCGCCGGCATAGTAACGCACTGTTTCCAGACTGCGCATGTGCGAGTCGACCAGCAGCAGTGCAATCGATATGCACGCGAACACCGTCATCTTGACCCGCGCCGAAGCGCCTTGCTTGAAAAGTGGCGGAGGACTGTATTCCATGACTTCCAAATAATCCGGCGCGCGCGCGCCAACGAGACTGTCAACTCACCGTAAAGCACCGGGGCCGCTTTGTGGCGGCCCCGTTTTATTCAGATCATTCGTAGGAGAAGATCGAGCCCAGTTGGTCCATGCGCTCCAGCGCCATGCCCGAACCGCGCACCACGCAGGTCAGCGGATCTTCCGCCACCAGCACCGGCAGGCCGGTTTCTTCCATCAGCAGGCGATCCAGATCGCGCAGCAGCGCGCCACCACCGGTCAGCATCATGCCTTTTTCGGCGATGTCGGCGCCCAGTTCCGGCGGGGTCTGTTCCAGCGCGTTCTTCACGGCCGACACGATGTTGTTCAGCGGGTCGGTCAGCGCTTCCAGGATCTCGTTGGACGAAATCGTGAACGAACGCGGGATGCCTTCGGACAGGTTGCGGCCCTTGACTTCCATTTCCTTGACTTCCGAACCCGGGAAGGCCGAACCGATGGCCTTCTTGATCGCTTCCGCAGTCTGTTCGCCGATCAGCATGCCGTAATTACGACGGATGTAGTTGACGATGGCTTCGTCGAACTTGTCGCCGCCCACGCGCACCGAACCTTTGTAGACCATGCCGCCCAGCGAGATGATGCCCACCTCGGTGGTGCCGCCGCCGATGTCGACCACCATCGAGCCGGTGGCGTCCGAGACCGGCAGGCCGGCGCCGATTGCGGCGGCCATCGGCTCTTCAATCAGGTACACCTGCGAGGCGCCGGCGCCCAGCGCCGATTCGCGGATCGCGCGGCGCTCCACCTGGGTCGAGCCGCACGGCACGCAAATGATGATGCGCGGCGAAGGACGGAAGAATTTGGAGTCGTGCACCATGCGGATGAACTGCTTCAGCATCTGTTCGGTGACGGTGAAGTCGGCGATTACGCCGTCTTTCATCGGGCGGATCGCCTCGATATTGCCAGGCACCTTGCCCAGCATTTGTTTTGCTTCTTTACCAACTGCCTGGATCGTTTTCTTGCCGTTTGGGCCGCCTTCCTGGCGGATGGCGACAACCGAAGGTTCATCAAGGACGATGCCTTGGCCGCGAACGTAGATCAGGGTATTGGCCGTGCCCAAGTCAATGGCCAGGTCGGAGGAAATGTAACGACGTAAAAAACCAAACATTAAAGTGTCCTGTGGCGCTACCGGTGTGCGCGTAATCCGTTGAGTAAAAAATTCTGTCCGAAATGCGGCGGCAGCAATCATTCAGCGCCGACAACGCATCAACCCGCCATTCTACCTTATAATTTGACTGCGATTTATCCAAAATCCACCCAAAAGTGTGGTGCCAGAGACCGCGAATTAGGCGGCATTCGCCGGTGGTTGCTGGCGAATAGGCAGAATTTCAAGTTTTTTATCAATATCACAATTAACCGCGCCATGTCCCTGACCCTATCCGACGTAACCCGCATTGCCAAACTGGCCCAACTTGAGATGAGCGAAGCGCAAAGCGCCACCGCGCTGGAGCAGCTGAACGGCATCTTTGCGCTGGCCGAACAGATGCAGGCGGTCGACACCGACGGCGTCGCGCCGCTGAGCCATCCGCTGGCCGCCCACATGAACAACATCGCGCTGCGCCTGCGCGACGACGTCGCCAACGAACCAAATCGCCGCGACGCCTATCAAACGGTCGCCCCCAAGACCCAGGACGGTTTGTACCTGGTGCCGAAAGTGATCGACTGACACGATGTCGTTCCCGCCTGCGCGGGAATCCATGCTGAGCCAGCGTTCTATGGGTCCCCGCTTCCGCAGGGACGACGCTGTAACGAATGAAACTGAAACGCCATGCACACCAAAACCATTAAAGAGCTGTCCGCCCTCCTGCAAAGCAAAGCGGTGTCCGCCACCGAAGTGGCCACCCACTTCCTCGACCGCATCGAGCAGAGCGACCTGAACGCCTTCCTGCACGTCGACCGCGCGCTGACCCTGGCGCAAGCGGCCGAAGCCGATGCCCGCATCGCCGCCGGCACCGCCACTCCGCTGACCGGCGTGCCGATCGCCCACAAGGATATCTTCGTCACCACCGGCTGGCGTTCGACCGCCGGCTCCAAGATGCTGGCCAATTACGTCAGCCCATTCGACGCCACCGTGGTGGAGAAGTTCCGCGCGGCCGGCATGGTCACGCTGGGCAAGCTCAATTGCGACGAATTCGCCATGGGCTCGGCCAATGAGAACTCGGCCTTCGGCGCGGTGAAAAATCCGTGGGACAAAACCGCCGTACCGGGCGGCTCGTCGGGCGGTTCGGCCGCCGCCGTGGCCGCGCGCCTGGCGCCGGGCGTCACCGGTACCGACACCGGCGGCTCGATCCGTCAGCCGGCCGCCTTCTGCGGCATCACCGGCATCAAGCCGACCTACGGCCGCGTATCGCGCTTCGGCATGATCGCCTTCGCCTCGTCGCTGGACCAGGGCGGCCCGATGGCGCAAACCGCCGAAGACTGCGCGCTGCTGCTCAACGCCATGGCCGGCTTCGACGAACGTGACTCGACCTCGCTGACGCCGGAACTGGGCGGCGTGGACGAAGACTTCACCCGCGAACTGGGCCAGCCGCTGACTGGCCTGCGCATCGGCGTGCCGAAGGAATACTTTGGCGAGGGCCTGGCCAAGGACGTGGAAGACGCCGTGCGCGCCGCGCTGGCCAAGTACGTGGAGCTGGGCGCGACTCTGGTGGATATCTCGCTGCCGAATACCGCGCTGTCGATCCCGGCCTACTACATGATCGCTCCGGCGGAAGCCTCGTCCAACCTGTCGCGCTTTGACGGTGTGCGTTTCGGCCACCGCGCCGACGGCTACAAGGACCTGCAGGACATGTACCGCAAGACCCGCGCCGAAGGCTTTGGCGCCGAAGTCAAACGCCGCATCATGGTCGGCACCTATGTGCTGTGCCACGGCTACTACGACGCCTACTACCTGAAGGCGCAAAAAATCCGCCGCCTGATCGCGCAGGATTTCGAGAAGGTGCTGAACGGCCCGGACGCCGTGTGCGACGTCATCATGGGACCAGTAGCGCCAACCGTGGCCTGGGATCTGGGCGACAAGTCGGACGATCCGGTGGCCGCCTACCTGGCCGACATCTACACGCTGTCGACCAGCCTGGCCGGTCTGCCTGGCATGTCGATTCCAGTGGGCTTCGGCGCCAAGAACCGACCGGTCGGCCTGCAGATCATCGGCAAGCACTTTGGTGAAGCCAAGCTGCTCAACGTGGCCCACGCCTACCAGCAAGCCACCGACTGGCACACCCGCGCTCCGGCCGGCATTTAAGAACACGAATAGCGAGAATCATATGGAATGGGAAGTCGTCATCGGTATTGAGAACCACGTACAGCTCACTACCGCATCAAAAATCTTCAGCGGCTCGCCGAC
The DNA here is from genome assembly GCF_012849375.1 of Duganella dendranthematis. Lineage (NCBI taxonomy): Bacteria > Pseudomonadati > Pseudomonadota > Betaproteobacteria > Burkholderiales > Oxalobacteraceae > Duganella > Duganella dendranthematis. The sequence continues at coordinate 3,335,927 of NZ_CP051684.1, read as the reverse complement.
CACGTTCGGCGCCGAGCCTAACACGCAAGCCAGCCCGGTCGACCTGGCGCTGCCTGGCGTGCTGCCGGTCATGAACAAGCAGGCGGTGGATCGCGCGATCCGCTTCGGCCTGGCGGTTGGCGCCAAGATCGCGCCGGCCTCGATCTTCGCCCGCAAAAACTACTTCTACCCGGACCTGCCGAAGGGCTACCAGATCAGCCAATTCGAAGACCCGGTGGTCATCGGCGGCGCGGTCACCTTCGGCTACGAGAAGGACGGCGAATTCGTCACCAAGACCGTCAACCTGACGCGCGCGCACCTGGAAGAAGACGCCGGCAAATCGCTGCACGAAGACTATGCCGGCATGTCGGGCATCGACCTGAATCGCGCCGGCACGCCGCTGCTGGAGATCGTCTCGGAGCCGGAACTGCGCAGCGCCGCGGAAGCAGTCGCCTACTGCAAGGCGCTGCACTCGCTGGTGATGTGGCTGGGTGTCTGCGACGGCAATATGCAGGAAGGCTCGTTCCGTTGCGATATCAACGTGTCCGTGCGTCCGAAAGGCCAGACCGAATTCGGCACCCGCTGCGAAATCAAAAACCTGAACTCGTTCCGCTTCATCGAAGAAGCTGTGCACGTGGAAGTGCGCCGCCAGATCGAGCTGATTGAAGACGGCGGCAAAGTGGTGCAAGCCACCCGCCTGTACGATCCGGACCGCAAAGAGACACGCGAAATGCGCAGCAAGGAAGACGCCCAGGATTACCGCTACTTCCCTGATCCGGACCTGCCGCCGCTGGTCATCTCCAACGCCTGGATCGAGCAAGTCAAAGGCGCGATGCCGGAACTGCCGGCCGCCATGCGCGCGCGCTTCGTCAGCGAATACGCGCTGCCGGAATATGACTCGCTGGTGCTGACCCAGTCGAAAGCCATGGCCAACTACTTCGTCGCCGTGGTGGACGCCGCCGGCAAGGACAACGCCAAGGCCGCCGCCAACTGGCTGATGGGCGACGTCGCCTCGACCGTAAACCGCGAAGGCGTGGACATCGCCGACGCGCCGGTCAAGCCGGCGCAACTGGCGCTGATGATCAAGCGGATCGCCGACGGCACCATCAACAACAAGACCGCCAAGGAACTGTTTGGCGATATGTGGGCGGCCAAATCGGACGACGACAATCTGGTCGACGCACTGATCGAATCGAAAGGCTTGAAGCAGATCTCCGACACCGGCGCGCTGGAAGCCATCGTCGACGAGGTACTGGCCAACAACGCCAAGTCGGTCGAACAATACCGCGCTGGTAAAGAAGCGGCGATCAACGCGCTGATTGGCCAGGCGATGAAAGCGTCGCGCGGCAAAGCCAACCCGGCGCAATTGACCGAACTGCTGAAAGCAAAGCTGGCCGGCTAAGCTAAAAGCCTTCGAAACATCCCCACCAGGCGTCAGCCTCGTGGGGATTTTTTTGCGTGGTTTTACATCGGCATGGCGGCGCGGCGCAACGCGACAGGCGCATAATGACAGCATGCGTACTCCCCTACTTCTCTTGCTGATCGCCGGCGCCGCCATGGCCGATCCGGTGGACATCGACAAGCTCAAAAAAGACCTGGGCAAAATCGACCGCGAACTGCGCGACGCGCCGGCGGTACCGGACTTCGGCAACGACAAGCCTTTCGGCCGCGTGATCACCGAAATCGCCGACGCCTACGTCGGCACCGGCGAAGACTCGCGCGGCGTCTACGAATCGCCGGACGGCACCACCTACTACACCGAAACCATCCGCGGCAAAACCTCCTGCTCGATGACCGGCGCGGTCGGCAACCCCGCCGGCAAAAGCGGCGGCGCCAGCAAGATCGACTGCCCCTCCTCGATGGCCAATTTCAAGAAGTATTGATACAGATCAGTCAGATCCCAGTGCACGCTTGGTGAGGCAGCTTGCCGGGAACAGAATGAGCGGTAGCCCAACAGGAGGCTTTCGTGCTGACGATTTCCGATCTGGAAGAAATATCCGCCGCCCGTTTGCAGGACGCGCAGGTACTATGCGCCGCCGGCCGTTTTGACGGCGCATATTACCTGGCAGGATACTCCGTGGAGCTGGCCCTCAAATCCCGGATTTGCAAAACCTTGAACTGGATGGATTTTCCAGCAACAAACAAAGAATTTGAACGTTTTCGCTCATTCAAGGTCCATGATCTTGAGGTGTTGCTGAAATTGAGCGGACTGGAGGCCACTGTTAAAGACAAGCACCTTGCGGAGTGGGGAACCGTCAAAGCCTGGCAGCCCGAGGTGCGCTACCGCCAAGTCGGCTTTGCCGATGAGATTGCAACAGCAGCCATGCTGGATGCCGTCTTATCGCTAATGGGGGAGCTATGAAAAATTTCGTTGAAAAAATGAAGCAAATTGAATTGGAAATTTCAAATGAGCACGGGCCATTTGAATTGTTTGCACTGTTTCGGCCAGATACCACGCTCAGGTTGTGGGATGTGCTCGTCTCAGCAAAATGGATGGGCCGGAGTGATCTGGACTCCATGCGCATTGTTGCAAAGCCCATGAACAAAGTATTTGCTGCACAGGAAATCATCCAGTTCTCAGGGATTGTGATTATCCCCGCCGATGACGAAGGCTTACGAAAATTCCAGGCCGAAGTACAGATCGAACACGGCCTCAGGGAATTCCGCAACGTCACCTTCTTCGACGTGCCTATCTTGCACGCCTACGTCATCACATCGCACAATACCTCGCCAGCAAACGCTTTCGCTTGACTTGGAGCGCGCTCTAACTTTTAGGATGTCCCCATGGAATCACATCTCAGCATCGACGAAGTTGCCAAACGCACCGGCTTGACAGCCTACACGCTGCGCTACTACGAGCGTATCGGCCTGATCGCGCCGGTCACCCGCGCGGCCGGTGGCCAGCGGCGCTACGCAGCTTCCGACATGGACTGGATTGCTTTCCTGCTGCGGTTGCGAACGACGCATATGCCAATCGGCAAAATGCAGACCTTCGCCCATCTCCGCGGCGCCGGGGACGCCACCGTACCGGCCCGTCGCCAGCTGTTGGAAGAGCACCTGACCGAGGTGCTCGCCGACATCGAAGCGATGCGCCAATCTGCGCAAGCCTTGCAGGAAAAGATCGCGCATTACCACAGGCTGGAACAATCCCGGGCGTCGCCTTCACCCTCTACTACTGAAGGAAATGCTGATGAACACCTCCAACCAACGCTACCAGCGCGGCCTCGAAAAACTGCGTGAAATCGACGGCGACGCCGGCCAGCGCGTGATCGACAGCCTGCAGGACATCGCGCCCGATTTTGCCCGCTACCTGATCGAGTTCCCGTTCGGCGATATCTACTCCCGCCCCGGACTCGATCTGAAAAGCCGCGAAATCGCCGTGGTCGCCGCACTGACCGCCATGGGCAACGCCGCACCGCAACTCAAGGTGCACCTGCAGGCCGCGCTGAATGTCGGCGTCAGCCGCGAAGAAATCGTCGAAACCATCATGCAGATGGCCGTCTACGCCGGCTTCCCCGCCGCCCTCAACAGCCTGGCGGCGGCGCGCGAGGTGTTCGCCCAAAATTAAAGTATACAAAGTTGTCTATAACGGCTAATCTACGATCATCGATTGATCTGGAGAAGCCATGAGCATCCCGAAACCTACCGCCGGCGAACTGGAATTGCTGCAAGCTTTGTGGCCGCTCGGCGCGGCCACCGCCAAGCAGGTGCACGAGGCCATGTTGGCCGACAAGCCGGACCTGGCCTACGGCACCGTGCTGCGCCTGATGCAGATCATGCACACCAAGGGCATCCTGACCCGCGACGAAAGCCAGCGCTCGCATATCTACGCGCCGGCACAGGCGCAGGACACGCTGCAAAGCAGCCTGCTCAAGGACCTGATGCAGAAAGCGTTCGCCGGCTCGGCCAAGGCGCTGGTGCTGGCCGCGCTGCGCAGCGGCATCTCCAAAAAGGAACGCGACGAGATCGAAAAAATGTTGAAGGACTCGGACAAATGAGCGCCTTCATCCTCGCCCTCGGCCTGACGCTGATGCACTTCCTGTGGCAGGGCCTGCTGATCGGCGGCGCCACCGCCATCGTCCTCACGCTGCTGCGCAACAGCCGCGCCGAATACCGCTACCTGGCGGGCTGCTGCGCGCTGCTGACCTGCCTCGGCTGGCCGGCGCTGGACCTGTGGCAGCGCCTGAGCGGCGACACCGCGCCGGCCAGCGTCAGTTTCCAGGGCCTGCAGTGGGCCACCGGCATCGCCAGCGAAGACACCTGGTTCGACCTGCACACCTCGGTACGCGGCATCGTCAGCCTGTGGGCACTGTGCGCCGCCGTGCTGGCGCTGCGCATGGCCACCGGCCTGCTGTGGATCGGCCGCGCCAGCCGCCAGCCCGCCAATCATCCGGAGCAGCAGCGCTGGGAAGCCGAACTGGCGCGCATGGCGCGGCGCTTCGGCATCCAGCGCGCGATCGGCCTGCGCGTGGTCGACACGCTGGCCAGCCCGATCACCGCCGGCTGGTGGCGGCCGGTGGTGCTGGTGCCGGCGGCGCTCATCAGCGGCATGCCGCCCGAGCTGCTGCAAGCCTTGCTGGCGCACGAAATGGCGCACATCAAGCGCCACGATTACCTGATTAACCTGCTGCAGAACGTGATCGAAACGCTGCTGTTTTACCACCCGGCCGTCTGGTGGATTTCACGCAGCATCCGGATCGAACGCGAACTGATTGCAGACGATGTCGCTGCAAGGCAGCTGGGCGAACCGCGGCGCCTGGCCCTTGCCTTATCGGAACTGGAGCGGCTCCGGTTCTCCCATCATCAACTGGCCCAAGCGGCCAATGGAGGAGATTTAGTCATGCGTATTCAACACCTGCTGCGCCCTGCCCCGCAGTCCCTGAACTGGAAAACCGCGATCGCCATGCTGGGCGTGGCCGTGGCCTGCGTGTCGGTCTATGCGGAGGCCACGGCCGCCGACAAGAGCGCATCGAGCGACCGTTCGGCAATCGTCGATTTCAAGACCTGCGCCAAACCGGTCTGGCCGGCAGAGGCGCTGGCCGCCGAACATACCGGCACCGTTCAACTGAACTTCCTGGTCGGCACCAACGGCAAGGTCAAAGAGTCCAAGGTTGACCGCTCCAGTGGCCACGCGGACCTGGATGACGCGGCCCGCACCGGCATCGAGAAATGCCAGTTCCGCCCGGCGATCAAAGGTGGCAAGGCAATCGAGAAGTGGCAGAAGATGCAGTACGTGTGGACGCTTGAATGAGATATGCAATCAGTTTGACCTTGCTGGTGGCGGCACTGCAAAACGCCACCGCCGGCGTGGATCCGGAAGTCGATCTGCGCAAGGCCGAACTGGCGGTGAAAGATACCCGCGCCGTGCTGCTTCAGCCTGCGCTGGCGCCGGCCGATGCCGCCAAGGCCAGACAGAAACTGCTCGGCCAGCTGCAACAGCTGGGCAATCAGCGCTCGTTTGTCGGCGATGACAGCGGCGCCATGGCCGCTTTCGACGAAGTGACCATGGCCCGGCCGGTCGTCACTGCCAGCACAGACGATTTCGCGCGGCTGGCCAGCGCGCAGGAGGAAGACGCCATCAGCGCCATCGTCCGCGAAGCCGGCAAGCACCATGTGGTGATCCTGAACGAAGCGCATCACGCTCCACTGCATCGCGCCTTCGCCATGCGGCTGGCACGGGAGCTACGCCGCATCGGCTACAGCTGGCTGGCCTGCGAAACATTCGAGGAGACGCCCTTCAACAAAGGCTACCTCGCGCTATCGGATGGCTACTACTCGCGCGAGCCGGCGTTCGGCAATTTTCTGCGTGACGCCAAGGCGGATGAATGGCAGCTGGTGCAATACGAGCCGTTCGATCTGCTGGAAACCGGCGGTAACTCGGACGAACAAAGAGAGCGGCGCGAACGCGGCCAGGCACACAATCTGATGACCCGCATATTTTCCCAGCATCCGACCGCCAAAGTCTTCATCTATGTCGGCTACGGACACCTGAGGGAAAAGCCGCGTGTGGGCGACGGCAGCGGTATTCCTTTGATGGCGGCGCAACTCGGTCACATGACCGGCCTCGATCCGCTCACCATCGACCAGACCACGATGATGGCGCACACCGATCCGGCCGCCGAACATCCGCTGTACGCGACAGCCGTCAGGCAGCCACACCGCGCGCCATTCGTGCTGCGCGCACAGGACGGCGGCTACGAAGTGTTTGGCGGGTACCGCTCGGCCGTCGACATGCAGGTGTTCCATCCAAGGTATGGCGTGGATGCGGACAGCGGCCGGTCGGCCTGGTTGCGCACACTGGCGGGTTTCCGGGCGACCGAAGTACCGGCCGCCATGCGCGACGTCATCACGCCGTCTTACGTCTACGCTTACCCGAAAGGCTCGCCTGACGACGCGGTGCCGGTGGATGTGGTGCGGCTGAAGCCCGGCGCACCGCTGCCGAAGCTGATGCTGCCGGACGGCCAATTCCGCTTCGTCATCCAGCAGTAACACGGCCTCACTCCAATATCGCCGCAATCGCCAGCGGCGTGCTGCTGGTGACGATTTGCCCGGCCTCGGGCAGCGCCGCAAAGCGATAGGCAAACACGCGGAAGCCTTGCACCACGTCGCCGCCGAAGGCAGGGCCTTCCTTCGCCGCCAGCAAGCTGACCGCGCCGCCCCCGCATCGAACCGCACCTGCGCCACATCGCCCTTCGAATAAGAGAACTGCACGCCGGCGCAGCGCTTGTCGCCGGCCATGCCCGAGTAACGCAGGTAGGCCAGCAGCTGCTCGCAGGCGGTGCGCAGATCGGCCGCCGCGTACATGCCGTCGGGCCGCGTCACAATCGAGACCCATGGCCGCGCCGTCACCTGTCCGGGCTTGCGGTTGACCACCAGCTCGGCGTTGTCGTCATAAGCGGCCTTGGAGAACGGGAATACCGCCCGGCCCAATGCATCCAGCGCCAGCACCACCTGCGCCGTCTTGCCGTTGAGCGTCAGGCGCAAGCCGTCCAGCGGTACATGCTGGTCGCGCGGCAGCAGACGCAAATGATTTTGCAGGAACTGTTTGGGTTTGCCGTACTTTTCAAACCAGATCATTTGCCGATAGGCGTCGCGATACGCGATCCAGTCCGCATCTGCCTGCGCGCAGGCGCACGCCGGCAGCAAGGCGAGACAGAACAGGAGCGCAGTCCGCAGCATGTCAGAACCGGTAGGCCAGGCCGCTGGACCAGAGCAGGATATTGCGCCGCTCCACCACCGGACTGGCGGCCGCCTGGCTTCCCAGCCGTGCCGCCGTCAGCGAGCTGGTAACCAGCCACTTGCTGCTCAATTCCCAGTTCCAGTTGACGCCTGTGGTGACGGCATCCACGCCAGCGGAAGGACGGTAGTCGCGCACTCCGCCCAGATCGCGGCGTACGGCAAAGCGTTCGCGCATCACCGCGCCATCCGCCAGCGACACGCCGGCCGATACCGACAGCGTGTGATGCGGCGCCAACGCGCTCCAGCTTTTCTGCACGCCCGCCTCGGCGCGCACGCCGCCGGCGCTGGTGTCGTACACCACGCTGGAGCGCAAGCGCATGTCGTTGCCCAGATAGAGATTGAAAAAGCCGCCGCCATCGGGAGAATCGCTGATCGCCTGGGTGCCGCGCAGGCGCCGGGTTTCGTTGGGCGAACGCGAATTGCTCAGCGCGAGCAGCGGCCCATATTCCACGCCTGCCGCATTGGCCAGATCGATGCCTGCCACGCCGCTGGCGGAAATGAACACGCCGTTGCTCCAGCGCGCCTGCAACAGCAACCGCAGCGCAGACGGCCGGTCTTCGCCAGCGGCTGCCGCGCTGCGGCCCGCCAGCGCCAGCCCCACATACATATCCCGGCTGCCGTCCGGCATCATCGGCGTGCTGCCATCGTCAGCGGCCGCCAGGCCACACAGTGACAGTGTCAGGATAAAGGGCAAGCGCTTGTTCATGTTTTCCTTAAAAGCCGAAACGCACGCCGAGCGATGCTTTATCCATCGACGCGGAGAGCCCTTCCTGTTTGAGTTTATCCGTATGTTCCAGCTCCAGCTGCAGCGCAATGTCCTTGGCCAGCGCATACGACAAGCCAACGCCCGCATACAGCCCGGTCTTGCGCGCGGTTTCCTGCGGCGGCGCATTTCTGCCGGAGATCGCGGCCCGGAAGCGTCCCTGCGCCACGCCCACCTTGCCGTACACCGCCCACTCCTCGCTCAGCTGCCAGGTGTTCCGCACCGCCACGTACCCCATGCGAGTGCGCGTCTTGAGCTGATAGCCCGGATCCAGATCAAACGCCTGCTGACCGCCGATTCCGCGATAACCCGCCTCCATCGCCCACGACGGCGATAGCACATAGCCGACAAACAGGCCGACCGCCGGATTACGCTGGCTACCATCGCGCTGCTGACGCCCGCCGTCACCGTCGTAACTGATATGGCCCTTGTCGGACGGCGTCAGCGTGGCGCCGAAGTACACATCCTCGGCGCGCGCCAGCGAACTTGCGGAGAGGACCATCAGGGTACTGCACAAGAATTTGTTCATGTTGGATTCCGGTTGAAGTGAGAGCCTTCCATGCTACGGAGGCACGCATCCGGAATCCGCCGCGCTGTGTCGCTGAATTGTCTTCAATTTGTAGGCCGCATTTGTATAAAAAGTGTACGCAGTTGTACCTGATTGTCGAAAATACCACTTCCGCCGCGCGCTCCACTACAATAGGCGCCAAACAGGAGATGCGATGCAGCGTGTAATGCTGGTGGAAGACGATGCGCGGTTGGCCGCGCTGGTCAAGGAATACCTTGACGGCTACGACTACCGGGTCGACGTGGTCGGCCGCGGCGATCTGGCGCTGGACCGGTTCCGCGACACCCAGCCCGATATCGTTATCCTCGACCTGACCCTGCCCGGTGTCGACGGCCTGGTGGTGTGCCGCCAGCTGCGCCAGCTAAGCGCCGTGCCGATCCTGATTCTTACCGCGCGTGAAGACAGCTTCGACGAAGTCTCCGGCCTGGAGCAAGGCGCCGACGATTACATCAACAAGCCGGTACAGCCACGCGTGCTGCTGGCGCGCCTGCGCGCATTGCAGCGGCGCGGCGCCGGCGCCGCCAGCAGCGATATCGTCATCGGCCAGCTGCGCGTCTCGCGCGTCAACCGCGCCGTTCACTGGCGCGGCGTGGAGGTGGCGATGAACAGCGCCGAGTTCAAACTGTTCCTGATTTTGGCCGATGCTTCAGGCAAGGTCATGTCGCGTAACGACATCCTGGTCAAAATGCGCGGCATCGAATTCGATGGCCTCGACCGCAGCATCGACAACTGCATCTCGCGCCTGCGCCGCAAGTTTGGCGACGGCGGCACGGAGCGCATCAAGACCGTCTGGGGCGAAGGCTATCTATTCAGCCCCTCGGCCTGGGAATGAACCGCATCTTCCGGCGCTTCGTGGTGCTGGTGCTGCTGGCCATCACGCTGGCCAGCGGCGTGATCTACCTCACCTTCCGCCTGCTGTTCGGCGACCCGCTGGAAGGCATCGCGCGCCGCCAGTCCGCCGGCCAGATCTTTCTGCTGGAGCAGTACATCGACCAGGCCCCCGCCGATGAATGGCTGCCGCGCCTGAACCGCGTGCGCGAAGTCTCTCACACCACACTGGAACTGCAACCGCTGCCTGCGGTGCTGGCCTCCCTGCCCTTGGACAGGCGCGAGGCGCTGCGACGTGGCGAGGTGGTGATGGACGTCGCCGACAAAGCTTTCTACCGCCGCGTCGACACCAGCGGCATGCGCTATATCGGCAGCGAGCAGGATGTGATCCATGTCCGGCGTCTGCCCATCGATATCGGCGAAGCATTGCAGATGGAAGCCATACGGCTGGTGGTGATCGCGCTGTTCCTGCTGGTGCCGATCGGCTGGTGGACGCGCGGGCACTGGCGCGGACTGCAAGCCCTGTCCAAGGTGGCCGACGATTTCGGCCAGGGCGACCTGGCGGCGCGCGCCCGCGTTGACCAAAGCGCCAGCATCGCGCCGCTGGCGGCGCGTATTAACGACATGGCCGAGCGTATCGGCGCATTGCTGGAGTCGCGCAAGCACCTGCTGCATTCGGTGTCGCACGAACTGCGCACGCCAATTGCCCGGCTGGAGTTCGGCCTGGAACTGCTGGGCGAACGCCATGCCGACGAAGACCCGGCGTTGCAACGGCGGGTGGAGGCAATGCAGGCCGATGTCGGCGAATTGAAAGCGCTGGTCAACGAACTGCTGGAGCTGACCCGTATCGATGCGGTGCAATCCATGCCGCAGCAGGCGTTCGCGCTGGCGCCGCTGCTGCGCGGATGCGCGTTGCCACCGTCGGCATTCGATTTCAGCACCACCATTGCGGACGACCTCGGCGAAGTATGCGGGGACAAGCGTTTGCTGGAACGCGCCGTCAACAACCTGCTCGGCAACGCCGCCAAATATGCCCGCTCGCGCGTGACGCTGCATGCCACGCGCCATACACGCGAGATGCAGCTAAATATCGTCATCGAAGACGATGGCCCCGGCATTCCACCGGAAGCGCGCACGCAGGTGTTCGAGCCGTTCTATCGCCTGTCACGCGAGCAGGATCATGCGGCCGGCGGTTACGGCCTGGGACTGGCGATCGCCGCTCAGGCGGTGCGTCTGCACGGCGGCGTCATCAGCATCGACACCTCGCCGCTGGGCGGGGCGCGCTTCACGATTCACATCCCCTTGAACCGGTGCTGAAAGCGCTGGCTCACCGGCAGCCGGGAAGCGTGGCCGCGCAGGTTGAGCCACACTGCGCCGTCGGCGTCCCGGCTCACCGCCGCAATCCGCTTGACCGCCACCACGTAGCCGCGATGGATCTGCCAGAAGCCTGCATCCTCCAGCTGCTCGGCCAATTCCTTGAGCGGCGTGCGCAGGTGCGCTTCCATCTGGTCGGTCACCACGCGCGTGTGCTTGAACTCCGAACCGAAGTAAATCACCTCGCTTAAATCGATGAAGTGAATGGTGTTGCCGACGCTGGCCTGCAACCACGCCGGCGGCGCCTTCTTCGGCGCCAGTTGCTGCACCAGCCGCGCCAGATCCGGCGGTGGTGTGCCGAGCCGCGCGCGCAAGCGCTCGATGGCGCGCGCCAGCCGCACCGCGTCCACAGGCTTGAGCAGATAATCGACCGCGCCTTCGTCAAATGCCGCCAGCGCATGCTCCTGGTAGGCGCTGACAAATACCACGTGAATGCGCGAGCCAAACGTGCGCGCCACTTCCAGCCCGCTCAGGCCCGGCATGCGGATATCGAGGAAAGCGATGTCCGGCGCCAATTCGCGCGCCATGTGCAGGGCTTGCACGCCATCGTTCGCCACGCCGACCACTTGCGCCTCCGGCCATAGCGCGGCCAGCGTGGCGCGCAATTCGGCCTGCAGCAGCGGCTCGTCGTCGGCGATCAGGATGCGCGGCGCCGTCATGCGGCCACCGGCAAGGTTAGTTCGGCGGCGGTCCAGCCGTCCGCGCCCATTCTCAGGCGCAGGCTGGCGGCCGGGCCATACAGCGCTTCCAGCCGCTGGCGCACATTGCGCAGGCCAACGCCGCTGCCCAGCACCGCCTGGCCGTTGCCGACGCCGGCACCGTTGTCGCGCACCGCGACCGTCACACCGCCAGCCGTGCGCTGCGCCAGCACGGTGACGGTGACTGCGCCGGCATGCGGTTCGACGCCGTGCTGCACGGCGTTTTCCACCAGCGGCATCAGCATCAGCGGCGGCAGCGCCAGGTCGCGCACATCGTCGGCGCAGGCGATCTGCACGCTCAGGCGCTCGCCGTAGCGGATCGCCATCAGTTCAAGATAGTGGCCGGCCAGTTCGCATTCGCGGCCCAGCGTCGACATCGGGCTGCGCAGGTCGGGCAAGGCGCTGCGCAGGTAGGCGATCAGATGGTCCAGCATATCGACCGCGCGGGCGGGATCATGCCGCACCAAGTAACGCGTGTTGGCCAGCGTGTTGTACAAAAAGTGCGGTTCGATCTGCGCCTGCAAGGCCTTCAGGTCCGACGCCAGCGCCGCCTGCGACAACTGGGCGATATGCAAAGTGCGCGCGCGGTGCTGCGCCATCCACAGTGGCAGCACCAGGAGCAGCAGCGCCAGCAGCGCTTCCATCCCCATGGCCTGTAACTCATTCAGCGGATCGATGCCTATCCACGACAGGCCAAGGCGATAAATCGCGCCGGACGCCATCACGCCGGAGGGCAGCAGCAAAAATAGCGCGGCCCACAAGGCGGTCCAGGAGCGGGCGGCGCGCTGCCGCTGCATCAGCAACAACAGCGCCGCGCTCACGCCCAAGGGCAACAGCAAGGCGGCAAACAGCGCCAGCCAGGTGTATGCGCGCAGCGCCACGGCGAGCAGCGCCATGACCGCGATCAGCGCCGCGCTCAACGCAAACTGGCGGCGCGAACTGGCGGCCACGCGCACCAGCGCCTGCGAGGCGCCGTCCATGTCTGCGCTATGCCACGCCATCATAAGGTCGGTTTCTCCGGCAGCCTGGCATACGGCATAACATCCACCGGCACGTCCTTGCTGACCACTTCAAACGACAATTCATCGATCCACACCTGGCCGCTGCCGGCGTTGTTGACGCCAAAGGCGATGGTGGTGCCATCGGCCGGCACGTCCAGCGTCACACTGCGCACCTGCCACGCCGTGGTGCCGCGGATCTGCTGGTCGCTGCTGTTGTAGAACGCCGCGTGCGAGCGCTGCTCCGCCTGCACCTGCATCCACAAGCCGGCCCCGTTGCTGACGTTGCGGGTCTTGATCATGGCGCGAAAACGCACCCGCTGACCGAGGTAGCGCTGCGCGGAAATCACCTGCATCAGCGAACCATATCCCTTGTCCTCGCCCTGTGCGTAGCGCAGGAACTTGGCGCCCTTGCCGCTGCTGGTTTCCACATTGTCGATACCGGCTTCATAGGACGTCGCATGGTCGCCGGAGACGAACCACGGCGGCGGCAACTTGCCGACCGATTCCGCAGCCACCACCCACAACGAGGTCGCCGCCAGCGCGACGACAATAACGTGTAATGGCTTCATAGCGATGGCGTATCCGAAGGCGGGCGGCGACCCGGCAAGAAATCGACAGGCACATCCTGGCCGACCACTTCCAGCGACAGCTGATCGATCCAGACCTGGCCTCGGCCGCCGTCGATCACGCCGATGTTCAGAGTGGCAGCGTCGCCCGGTATATCCAGCGTCACGCTGCGCAACTGCCAGTCGTTGGTGCCGGCGATCGGCTTGTCCTGGCTGTTATAAAACGCCGACGCGTGGCGCTCATCGGGACGCAGGGCACTCATCAACAAGCCGGCCCATTGGGTCACGTCGCGCGTCTTGATCATCGCCTGGAAGCGCACCCGCTTGCCTTGGTAGGATTTCGCGGAAATCGTCTGACCCAACATGCCGAACGACGAGCCGTCGCCCTCCACGTAGCGGATAAAGCGCGCCGGCTGACCGCTGATGGTTTCGGCGCTGTCGACGCCGATCTGGTACGACTTGGCGCCGGTACCGGTCAGGTACCAATTTTCAAGCGGGTTGGCGGCATTGGCCAGGCCAACAGCGGCCAGTAGCACAGCGATCAGCAAGGGGCGTTTCATTGTCAGTCTCCAAGGGCATGACGGATTGTCATGCAGCTACTGTGCCGTGTCCAGTGCCGGCGCGGGGCGGCATGCGACAAGCGCGGGCGAATGCCGACAAAAGCGGCTACGGCCGGATTAACGGTCGATCCACGCCAGGATGTCGGCGTAGATCTGCCCGCGATTGAGCTCGTTGAAGTTTTCGTGGAAGTTGCGCGGGTGGCGCTGATAGGTCAGCAGGTGCGCCGGCACCGAGTGCAGCATGGCCTCGGCCGCGTCGGCGTCGGCCAGATGGTCGTCGCCGGCCACCACGGCAAACAGCGGCTGCGTCCAGCCCGGCATGCGCGCGGCCAGTCCCTGCTGGGCGTTGGTCAGCGCGTTGCCGAAGCGGACCGTGATTTCGGTGGCGCGCACGCCGTCGCGTTCATCGTCGTAATGGCGGGCGGTGATGGCGCTGTCGTGGGTCAGCAAATGGGTCAGCGAGGCCAGCGGCACTTTCATGCGCGGCGCCAGCGCGCCCAGCACGCCGGCCAGCGCCAGCAAGAGCGGCGACACCTTGATCGCATTCACGTAATACGGCGAGGACAGGATGACGCCTTTGATGGCGGCGTCGTCGCGGAAGTGGCCCAGCGCCAGGTGGGTGGCGATCAGCGCCCCCATCGAGTGGCCCATCACGTAGATCGGCAAGCCCGGATACTGCTGCTTGACCCAGGCCAGGAACAGCACGGTGTCGTCGAGGAATACCTGAAAGCCGGGAATGTCGACCCGGCGCGCATCATGATGGCCGCACAGGTCGTAGGCCACGGTCGCGATGCCCTGCTGGCGGAACCAGCGCGCCGGGGTGCAGTAATCGCCGCCGTGCGCCATGCCGCCGTGGATCGCCAGGATCACCGCGCGCGGCGCCAACGGTTCCCACACGTGCACCCGGCGCGATTGCCCGTGGGCGGCGCTGAAGTAGGTCAGCCGGTCTTCGGCAAAACGCATCGCCAGCGTCACGCGGTTAGGCCGTGATGCTGAGGTTGATGCCCATCTCGACCAGCATGCCCATATCCGCCAGCGACAGGTCCAGCGGCGCTGTGGCCGCACCCGCTTCGCACGGGAAGGAAATGCGCAATTCGGCGGCGACGTCGGCGCGCTCGAAGTGGATCCCGCGCGCCTGGCACTCGTTCAGGTAAAAACGGATCTGCTTGAGCAGCTCGGTCGGATTCTGCTCGGTGCCGATGGCAACGTAAAAGCCGGAATCGATGCGCGCGCGCCCGGCCGGCGTGACATCGCCCTTCTGCCAGTCGCCGTGCGGTTCGCTCGGCAGGCCGTCGCGGACGTCTGCCAAGCCTTCGGGGTCGCCGTGTACCTTGAGTGTTGCGATATTCATGGTCTACCTTTTATTGGTCTCCTACGTCAATAAGGTTACACCATAGAAATATCAAAGTCTAGCAACATAGTCAATCATGCAATGCCATAACGGCTGCGGTAGGCCGCCACCGCTTCTTTGTGCTGAGCCAGTTGCGGATCGGCGCCAGCACCGTTGAGGAAACCGAACAAATCGTCCAGGTTGCCGATCGAAATCACCGGGATGCCGTATTTCTGGGTCACTTCCTGCACTGCCGACAGTTCGGAAATCTGGCCGTCCTTGCCGCCGCGCTCCATGCGGTCCAGCGCGATCAGCACGGCGCATGGCTCGGCGCCAGCGGCGCGTATCATTTCCACCGATTCGCGCACCGAGGTACCGGCCGAAATCACGTCGTCAATGATCACGACCTTGCCTTGCAGCTTGGCGCCGACGATGGTGCCGCCCTCGCCGTGGTCCTTGGCTTCCTTGCGGTTATAGGCGAACGAAGTGTTGCGGCCCTTGCCGGCCAGCGCCACGGCAGTAGCCGACGCCAGCGTAATGCCCTTGTAGGCCGGGCCGAACAGCATGTCGAACTCGACGCCGGAATCGATCAGCGTCTGCGCATAGAACTGCGCGACCTGCGCCAGCGTGGCGCCGTCATGGAACAGGCCGGCGTTGAAGAAGTACGGCGACTGGCGGCCGGCCTTGGTGGTGAACTCGCCGAAGCGCAGCACGCCCGCCTGGACCGAGAACGCGATAAATTCCTGACGTAAATTAGTTGCAGTAGCCATCGTAATGCCTCATTTCTGTAAAGTGCCGGTATTTTACCGCTACACTAACGCCTTCCGTACTTTCTGCTCCGAATCTTCTATGCCAAAAATCATCTCCGCCAACCTGAACGGCATCCGTTCGGCTTCGTCCAAAGGCTTTTTCACCTGGCTGGCCAAGCAGGACGCCGACTTCGTCTGCGTGCAGGAACTCAAGGCGCAAGCGCCGGACATGACGCCGGAATTCCTCAATCCGGGCGGCTACCATGGCCACTTCCACTATGCCGAGAAAAAAGGCTATTCCGGCACCGGCGTCTACAGCAAGATCGAGCCGGACCGCGTGGTGATCGGCTTCGGCTCGCCGGAGTTTGACGCCGAAGGCCGCTACGTGCGCTGCGACTTCGGCCGGCTGACCGTGATTTCGGTGTACTGCCCGTCCGGCTCGTCCGGTCCGGAGCGCCAGGAAGCCAAGTTCCGCTTCATGGACCTGTTCATGGTGCACTTGCAGCAGCTGCACGCCGAAGGCCGCGAGATCGTCATCTGCGGCGACTGGAACATCGCCCACAAGGAAATCGACCTGAAGAACTGGAAGGGCAACAAGAAGAACTCCGGCTTCCTGCCGGAAGAGCGCGAGTGGATGACACGCCTGTTCGACGAAGTCGGTTACGTCGACGTCCATCGCGGCCTCGATCCGCGCGAAGAGCAATACACCTGGTGGAGCAACCGCGGCCAGGCGTATGCGAAGAACGTCGGCTGGCGAATCGACTACCATGTGGCGACCCCAGGCATTGCCGCCAAGGCCACCACGGTCGCTGTCTACAAAGACGAGAAATTCTCCGACCACGCGCCGCTGACCATCGAGTACGGCGCGCTGTAAACCTTACGGTTGCGGCGGGAACTGGCCAAGTTGCTGGAACACGCCGAACCAGTCTTCCATATGCCAGGTCGTGGTGAGCCGTCCCTCCACGACCTTGTGAAACTCGTGCAGGCGGAAACTGACCTGCTTGCCGGTCGGCGCAATGCCGAACAGCGTGCCCTGGTGCGTGCCGGTGATTTCGGCGCGCACGGCAACCTTGCCGGGCTCCTGCACCACATCGTGAATAGCGATCTGCACATCCGGGAAGGCGGCGACAAATTCGCGGATGATGGCCTTGATGCCCTCCGGCCCGGGTTGCTGGCCTGGCGCCAGCGGAATGTCGTCCCAATCCGGCGCCAGCACGGCGTCGACCAGGTCTGGATTTTTGTCGTTGAAGGCGCGGTACAGGGTTTCCACGGCGATGCGTTCGGCGCGCAGTTGTTCGGTGGTGCTCATAGTTTGCTCCATTGATTTGAGAAAACACGAGTTTGCGCGCCGAGGTAAAATCAGTCCAACAAATAAACTGTATGGATATCTATTTGTCTTATGGATTTTAAAGGCATCGATTTGAACCTGCTGGTCGCCTTCGACGCGCTGATGAGCGAGCGCAACGTTACGCGCGCGGCGACGCAGGTCGGCGTCAGCCAGCCGGCCATGAGCGCCGCCCTGTCCCGCTTACGCACACTGCTCGGCGATCCCCTCTTCCTGCGGAGCGCCGATGGCCTGCTGCCGACCCAACGCGCGCGTGACCTGGCGGAGCCGGTTGCGCAAGCTCTACGGCACATCGAAGCAGCGATGCTGGAGAAGCCGGCCTTTGATGCGGCCAACGCCGCGCTGACCTTCAACCTGGGACTGCCGGATTACCCCAGCTTCGTCCTGCTGCCCACCCTGCTGCAAGCGCTACAAGAGCAAGCCCCAGGCATTACGTTGAACGTGCACGCGGTAAACGGCCGCGATGTCGCCGTCGAACTGCTTGATGCGGGCGCGATCGACGCCGCCGTCGGCGTGCCGCCCACCAATGCCGATGGCCGCATCAAGGCGCGTCCACTGCTGCGCGACGAGTTTGTCACGGTCGTGGCGCATGATCACCCGGCAGGCCAACACGGCATGGATCTGGACACCTATCTGTCGCTGACGCACGTGCTGGTGTCGCCTGAGGGACATTTGTACGGCCTGGTCGACCAGGCGCTGGCGCAGCAGGGCCGGCACCGCAAGCTGGCGCTGACGCTGCCGCATATGTTCGCGGTGCCCGCCGTGATCGCGCAGACCCGCATGACCGCCACCATCCTCAAACGCGTGGCGCTGCACGCGCAGGCCAGTCACCCGCTAAAGCTATTCCCGCCGCCGCTGGCGCTGCCGGAAATCGTCTTCGACCTGATGTGGCATCGCCGCAGCGATACGCATCCCGCGCAGTCGTGGCTACGTGAATTTATCGCGACGCAGGCGGCTACAAGCTGCGCTGAGAACGGAACTCGCGCCAGTCGCCGCTGAGCGGATCGATGAAGCTGATGGCGCGCGCCAGCAGTTGCAGGGGTTGCGACACGTCGTCCTGCTTGCACGGCAGCGCCACCGGATAGAAGGCGTCGTTGACGATCGGGATGCCGAGCGACGACAGGTGCACGCGCAACTGGTGCTGGCGGCCGGTGTGCGGATGCAGGCGGTACAGAGTCAGTTCGCCGCGATGCTCGATCACGTCGATCAGCGTTTCCGAATTCGGCTCGCCCTCGGCCTCTTTCATGACGAAGAATTTATCGCCCTCCACCATGCGGCTGCGGTAGGTAAAGGGGAACTGCACCTCGTGCAGGCGCGGCGCCAGCGCTTCGTATTCCTTGTCGATCACGCGCTTCTGGAACATCGACTGATAGACGCCGCGGCTGGCCGCATTGCGCGAGAAGATCACCACGCCGGCCGTCTCGCGGTCGAGCCGGTGGATCGGCACCAGGTCTTCCTCGCCCAGCGTTTTGCGCAGCCGTACCAGCAGCGTCTCGTGCAGGAAGCGGCCGGATGGAATCACCGGCAGGAAGTGCGGCTTGTCGACCACCACCAGGTGTTCGTCGATGTGCAGGATCTCTTCCTGGAACGGAATTGGCGTCTCCGGCTCGTCCAGCTCGCGGTAGTAGAAAATGCGCAAGCCGCGCTTGAAACGGCTGGTCGGCTGGAGCAGCTGGCCATCGCCATCCACCACATCGCCGCGCGCCATGCGTTCGCGCCACGCGGCTTCCGAGACATCGGGAAAACGCTCGATCAGGAAGCGGATCAGGTCCGGCCAGTCGCCCTCGGGCAGATACAGATAGCTGGGCGCGACACCGTCGCGCATCGGCAGTGGATAACGCGACATATCAGGTACGTGGCAAGGCGATGGTGTGGTACGCCGGCAGATTATTCGGGTCGATACCCTTGGCACGGGCGTACACCGGCAGCACCAGGTGCATATTCTTGTTCATGTCCTCGATGCGCTGGCTGCCGCTCGGGTGAGTCGACAGGAAAGGCAGCGGCTGGCCCTTGCTGACGGCGCCCATCTTCTGCCACAGCGCGATGCCGGCGCGCGGATCGAAGCCGGCGCGCGCGGCCAGGTCCATGCCGACCAGATCTGCCTCGCTCTCATCGCCGCGCGAATACGTCAGCGCCGCGCCCTTGGCGGCGATGCCGGCCGCAGCATCGCCCAGGCGCGGATCGACGCCGAAGTAGGCGGAGCCCAAAGCGCCAAGGATGCGCGCGCCGACGTTGGTCACGGTATTCTTGCCGGCCTGCTCACGTGCGTGTTCGCGCAGCGCGTGCGCGATCTCGTGGCCCATCACCATCGCCACTTCGTCGTCGGTCAGATTGAGTTTGGTCAGGATGCCGTTGTAGAAGGCGATGCGGCCACCCGGCATGCAGAAGGCGTTGACGGTGTCGGAGCGCAGCAGGTTCACCTGCCAGTCCCATTTGGCGGCATCCGGATTCCAGCGCGTGGTGAAAGGAATCAGCCGCTTGGCGATGGCCCGCAGCCGGATCAGCTGCGGATTACGGTCGGTGGCAACAGCGTCCTTTTTATGCGCCTCGTTCAGCATTTGATCGTACTGCAATTTGGACTGCTGGTCGAACTGGCGCGAATCGCCGCCAAGCCCGCGCAGGCGCGACATGCTCGTCACGGGAATACCATCGTTTTGCGCGTGCAGCGACAGCACGCTGGTACAGAGCACCAGCGCCAGCAAGGCATTCTTCAATTCAGGTTTTTTCATGACCACTGTTCCACGGAGCGATTTTCGGCAACATCATCATCGCAGGAAACGCGAGGATAAAGCACAC
The DNA here is from genome assembly GCF_012849375.1 of Duganella dendranthematis. Lineage (NCBI taxonomy): Bacteria > Pseudomonadati > Pseudomonadota > Betaproteobacteria > Burkholderiales > Oxalobacteraceae > Duganella > Duganella dendranthematis. The sequence continues at coordinate 3,316,131 of NZ_CP051684.1, read as the reverse complement.
GATAAAGAACCAGAACCACCCGGTTTCAGCAACAATATACCCCACCGACGAGTTGATGAATGTGCGCGGCACCGCAGCCAGGCTGGAAAACAGCGCGTACTGCGTCGCCGTGTAGCGTGGGTCCGTCGCGCGCGACATGAACGCCACCAGCGCCGCCGCGCCAAGCCCCGGACTGGCAAACGCTTCGAAACCGTAGACGGCGCTCAGCAGCAAAGGATCGGAACCGACCTGGGCCAGCCAGGCGAAGCCAAGGATGGCGAGCGCCTGCAACACGCCGAACACCCACAACGCACGGTTGATACCCAGTTTAATCATCCAGATGCCACCCACCGCGCCGCCGGCCAGCGCCGCCCACCAGCCGGTGGCGTTGGCGGCCAGGCCGATCTGCTTGGTGGTGAAGCCGGTATCGAGGAAGAATTTGGTCGACAGCGCGGTGCTCATGGTGTCGCCGATTTTGTACAGCAGGATAAAAGCGATGATGAACAGCGCCTGCTTCCAGCCATCGCGCAGTACGAACTCGCGGAACGGCATTACTACCGCTTCCTGCAGATTTTTCGGCGGCGAGCCGTACAACGTCGGTTCCTTGGCCAGCAAGGTACATACGAAACCCGGCAGCATGAAGGCCGCCACGGTCCAGAACACGATTTGCCATGGCTGGCTGTCCGCCATCACCAGTCCCAGCGCGCTCGGGATCAGGCTGGACGCCTTGTAGGCATTGACGATAATCGCCGCACCCAGACCCTGCTCCTCCTCGGCCAGGATCTCGCGCCGGTAAGCGTCGATCACCACGTCCTGGCTGGCCGACATGAAGGCGATCAGGAACACCGCCACCACGATCACCGACAGTTCCAGCTTGGGATCGAGCATGCCCATGCCGCCGATGAACAGGAACAGCGCCAGCTGCGTCAGCGCCATCCAGCCGCGCCGCCGGCCCAGAGGCAGCACGGTGTAGCGGTCCATCAGCGGCGCCCACAGGAACTTGAAGGTGTACGGGAACATGGCCAGACCGAACAGCCCCAACGCCTTGACGTCCAGCCCGGCCTTGGCCAGCCAGGCTTGCATCAGGTAGATCAGCGTGTACAGCGGCAGCCCGGAGCTGAAGCCCAGGAACAGGATGGAGACGGTGCGTCCGTTGATGTAGCTGTACCAGGGCCTAGTGTCGGTCATTATTTTTTTCGTAGTCGGAAGACGGCAAGATCGCCGCGCAGGTTCGGCAGGAATGATACCCGCTTGCCCTCCGCCAGCGCTACACATTCGATCACTTCCAGCCCGCATTCTTGCGCCAGGTCGCGGAAGTCGGTGATGGTGGCGCAGCGTACGTTGGGCGTGTCGTACCACTCGTACGGCAGCGACTCCGACACCGGCATGCGCCCCTTCAGCAAGGCCACGCGGTGCGGCCAGTAGGCGAAGTTGGGGAACGAGACGATCGCCTCCTTGCCGACGCGGACGATATCGCGTAGCAGCGCTTCCACATGCTTCATCATCTGCAGCGACGACAGGCACAGCACCGTATCGAAGGAATTATCGCCGAACAGCCCGAGGCCGTTCTCCATATCCTGCTGCACCACCTGCACGCCGCGCTGGGTCGATGCCAGCACCTTGTCGTCGGCGATCTCGATGCCGTAGCCGCTGCACTGCTTGTCGCTTTGCAGGTAATCCATCATCACGCCGTCGCCGCAGCCGACGTCCAGCACGTGCGCCTTGTTGTCCACCCAGTGGGCGATAAACGCCAGGTCGGGCCGCGCTGCGCTCAGTTCATTGAAGTTCATACCGTTCCCTCGATCTCTTTCCACACCTGGCCGTAGTAGGCGCGCACCATGTTCATGTAACGCGCGTCTTCCAGCAGGAAGGCGTCATGGCCATGCGGCGCATCGATTTCCGCATAGGTGACCTGGCGACGGTTGCTCACCAGCGCCTGCACGATCTCGCGGCTGCGCTCCGGCGAGAAGCGCCAGTCGGTGGTGAACGAAGCCAGGAAGAACCTGGCCTTGGTCGACGCCAGCGTTGTCGCCAGGTCGCCGCCATGCTTGCGGGCCGGATCGAAGTAATCCAGCGCCTTGGTGATCAGCAGGTAGGTGTTGGCGTCGAAGTATTCGGAGAACTTGTCGCCCTGGTAGCGCAGGTAGGACTCGATTTCGAAATCGACGCCGAAGCCGAATTTGTAGTCGCCGCTTTCGGCAATATCACGCAGCTTGCGGCCGAACTTCTCGGCCATGTCGTCGTCCGACAGATAGGTGATGTGGCCAACCATGCGCGCCACGCGCAGGCCGTTTTTCGGCACCACGCCATGCGCGTAGAAATCGCCGCCATGGTAATCCGGATCGGACAGGATGGCCTGGCGGGCGACGTCATTGAAGGCGATGTTCTGCGCCGACAGCTTGGCGGTCGAGGCGATCACCACGCAGTGGCGCAAGCGTTCCGGGTACATGATGGACCAGGCCAGCGCCTGCATGCCGCCCAGCGAACCGCCCATGACGGCGGCGAATTGCTGGATGCCCAGCTGGTCGGCCAGGCGTGCCTGCGCCGACACCCAGTCTTCCACCGTCACCACCGGGAAGGCGGCGCCGTAAGGTTTGCCGGTGGCCGGATTGGTGTGCATCGGGCCAGTGGAGCCGAAGCAGGAGCCGAGGTTGTTAATCCCGATCACGAAGAACTTGTCGGTGTCGAGCGGCTTGCCCGGGCCGACCATATTGTCCCACCAGCCGGTGCTTTTCGGCTTGCCTTCATACTCGCCGGCGACGTGGTGCGAGGCGTTCAGCGCGTGGCACACCAGTACCGCGTTGGAATGGTCGGCATTGAGCGTGCCATAGGTTTCGTACATCAGCATATAGTCGCGCAGCGACGCGCCGCTTTGCAGGAGCAAGGGCTCGGCAAAATGCATGGTTTGCGGCTTAACGTATCCGAGGGATGACATTGTTTTGATTGTAGTTTGGGGGCGGCCCCACGGGCCATCTATCAGGGCGGGACCGCGAATGGTGGGTCCCGCCAGTTCACATCAACTGTAATTGTTCGACCGCGTCTGCAATCACGTTGGGTTCCATCGAGCGCATGATCTTGCGGGTTTGCGGCAAGATGCGCGCAAGATCGCTGTTCAGGATTTCCTGCTTGACCGACAGCAGTTGGGCCGGATGCATCGAAAACTCGCGCAATCCCATGCCCAGCAGCAGACGCGTCAATTTGACATCGCCCGCCATTTCGCCGCACACGGCGACGTCGATCCCGGCTTTATGCCCGGCCGCAATCGTCATCGAGATCAATTGCAGCACAGCCGGATGCAGCGGATTGTAAAGGTGTGCGACTTCATAATCAACCCGGTCGATCGCCAGCGTGTACTGGATCAGGTCATTGGTGCCGATCGACAGGAAGTCCATGCGCTTGACGAACATCGGCAGCGCCAGGGCCGCCGCCGGAATTTCGATCATGGCGCCGACATCGACCTCGTCGTCGAACTTGACGCCCTGCTCGCGCAGTTCGGCCTTGGCCTGGGCAATCATCGCCAGCGACTGGTCGATCTCGAAGGCGTGCGCCAGCATCGGAATCAGAATGCGCACCTTGCCGAACGCCGACGCGCGCAAAATCGCCCGCAGCTGGGTCAGGAAAATCTGCGGCTCGGCCAGGCAGTAGCGGATCGCCCGCAGGCCCAGCGCCGGGTTCAATGCGGTCTGCTCGCTCTGGTCGAGCGGCTTGTCGGCGCCGATGTCCAGCGTGCGGATGGTGACCGGCCGCCCCTTCATGGCGGTGACCGCTTTCTTGTACTGCTCGAACTGCTCTTCTTCCGACGGGATCTTGTTGTTGCGGCCCATGAACAGGAATTCGGAGCGGAACAGGCCCACGCCATTGGCGCCGGCTTCCAGCGCGGCCGGGCAATCGTCCGGCAGCTCGATATTGGCCAGCAGCGTGATCTCGGTGCCGTCCTTAGTGATGGCCGGGGTCTTCTTCAGCTTCTGCAGCTTCTTACGCGCGCGGGCGGCGGCGCCCTGGCGTTCGCGGTACTGGTTCAGGATCAGCGCGCTCGGATTGGCGATCACCACGCCGGCTTCGCCGTCGATGATCAGCCAGTCGTCCTGCTCGATCAGGGTCGAGGCGCCGGACATGCCGACCGCCGCCGGAATATCCAGCGAGCGGGCGACAATGGCCGTGTGCGAGTTCTGGCCGCCGACGTCGGTAACGAAACCGATGAAGGAGCGGTCGCGGAACTGCAGCATGTCGGCCGGCGAAATATCGTGGGCCACGATGATCATCTGCGGCTGGTATTCATCGTCGCCGGTCGGCGCCGGCTCGGGCAGCGAGCGCTCGGTGCCGAGCAGCACCTTCAGCACCCGTTCGGCCACCTGCTGAATATCGGCCTTGCGCTCGCGCAGGTAGGGATCTTCGATTTCGTCAAACTGCGCCGACAGCTCATCGATCTGGGTCAGCAGCGCCCATTCGGCGTTATAGTGGCGGGCGCGGATGATGTCCAGCGGCGCTTCCGAAATCATCGGATCGGACAGGATCAGCGCATGCACATCGATGAACGCGCCCAGCTCGGTGGGGGCGTCCTTGGGCAGTTCATTCCACAGCGTTTGCAGTTCCTTGTGGACGGCGGCCAGCGCCTGCTGCAAGCGGGAGACTTCGGCCTCGACCTGCTCCTCGGCCACCAGGTAGTGCTTGACGTCCAGCGCCGCCGGCGCCATCAGGTGTGCGCGGCCGATCGCGATGCCGCGCGACACCGGAATGCCATGCAAGGTGAACGAGGCCATCGGCGGGCCTGCGGGGAAACGGGGTCGGCTGCGCTCCGCCCCCATTACTCGCCTTCGCCGAACTTGTCGTTGACCAGCGCGCTCAAGGCGGCGACGCAATCGGCTTCATCGTCGCCGTCGGCTTCCAGCAGCACCTTGGCGCCCTTGCCGGCGGCCAGCATCATCACGCCCATGATGGACTTGGCGTTGATACGGCGGGCGTTGCGGGTCAGCCAGACATCGCTTTTGTATTTTGCTGCCAGTTGGGTAAATTTGGCGGAGGCGCGCGCATGCAAACCAAGCTTGTTAATAATTTCGAGTTCTTGCTGAATCATTTTTGTTTTGTCTCAATCAATGCGCATTGCAAAAAATCGTCAGGTTTCCCCGACGCGGATCCGGTTGTCGACGCGCACGGCTCCACTTTGCGCGCCGGCCAGGGCCATCTCGACCACCACATCCAGCGTGTCGCGGCGGTAGGTGATGGCGCGCAGCAGCATCGGCAAACTGATGCCTGCAATCACCTCCACCCGGCCCGCGTCGGCCAGCCGGTTGCAGCAGTTGGCGGGGGTGCCACCTTTGACGTCGGTGATCACCAGCACGCCATCGCCATCGTCGAGACGCTTGATGGCCGCCGCCGCCAGGTCCTGGACTTCGCCGAGGTCCTGGTCGGCGATCACATCGATCGCTTCCAGGTGCTCGGTGGGACCACGGAACACGTGGGCGCAAGCCGCAAGAAAGGCTTGCCCCAGTGGCGCGTGCGTCATAAGTAGTATGCCTACCATATTGTTAAACCGCCAGTCAGGATTAGAATTTTCTTGTCACCGGAGACTTATTTCCCCGCTGCCGCCGCTTCCACCGCATCGATGAAAGTGGCCGCCACCGGGAAGCCGGCCTGCTGGGTAATCTCCTGGAAGCAGGTCGGGCTGGTGACGTTTACTTCCGTCAGGAAATCACCGATAACATCTAATCCTACCAGTAACAGGCCGCGGGCGGCCAGAATCGGTCCCAGCGCATTGGCGATTTCAAAGTCCCGCTCGGTCAGCGGCTGCGCCACGCCGATGCCGCCGGCCGCCAGATTGCCGCGCACTTCGCCGTTTTGCGGGATGCGCGCCAGCGAGAACGGCACCGGTTTGCCGTTGATCACCAGGATGCGCTTGTCGCCCTTGTCGATGGCCGGAATGAAGCGCTGGGCCATGATGGTGTACTTGCCGTTGCCGGTCAGCGTCTCGATGACCGAGCCCAGGTTCATGCCGTCGGCACCGATGCGGAAGATGCCGGCGCCGCCCATGCCGTCCAGCGGCTTGAGGATGATGTCGCCGTGCTGCTTCTGGAAGGCGCGGATGCGCGCTTCGTCGCCGGTCACCAGCGTCGGCGAGGTGAATTCGCTGAACTGGGTGATGGCGACCTTTTCATTGTGGTCGCGGATGGCGGACGGCTTGTTGAACACCTTGGCGCCCTGCTTCTCGGCCAGCTCCAGCAGGTAGGTGCTGTAGACGTATTCCATGTCGAACGGCGGATCCTTGCGCTGCAGGATGGCGTCGAACTCGCCGAGATTGGTTTCCACCGGATCGGCGGCGCGGTACCAGTCTTTCGGATCGCCGGTAAAGCTGATGCGCTGCACGCGCGCCGTGACCACGCCCTGCTCGACCGCCATGTCTTTCTGCTGGAAGGCGTACACCTCATGGCCGCGCTGGTTCGCCTCCACCATCATGGCGTAGGTGGAATCCTTGTAGGTCTTGAAGGTCGACAGCGGATCGGCGAGGAAAGCGATTTTCATGGGTGCATCCAGTAGAGTTAATGCCTGATTTTAGCCGAGATCCGCAAACCGCTCAGTAGACCTCCGGATTCGGGTCGGTGCGTTCCATTTCGAGCGACGCCGCCAGCAGCGCCAGCCGCGCCACCACGCCGTACACATAGAAGCGGTTCGGCGCCGCCGTGCCCGGCTTAGCCTTAAGGTCCGGCACCGCGTGCTGCTGCGCGAACGCCAGCGGCACGTACTGAGAACCGGGCGCGTTCAGGTTCTGGTCGATCCCCTTCTCGGCGTGGATGCGGTAGAAGCCACCCACCACATAACGGTCGATCATGTACACCACCGGCTCGGCCACCGCCTCGCGGATGCTCTCGAACGTCGGCACGCCTTCCTGGATGATGAAGTCGGTCACTTCCTTGCCATCCTTGATGACGATCATCTTGTCGCGCTGGGCCTGGGTCAGGTCCTTGATCTCGCTGGAATCCTTGATGGTCAGGATGCTGGTGCCGTAGGTGCCGGCGTCCGGCTTGACGATCACGAAGGGCTTCTGCTCCTTCATGCCGTATTCCTTGTACTTCTTCTTGATCTTGGCCAGCAGCGTGTCGATGTTTGCGGCCAGGCAGTCGTAGCCCTCGCCGGTGCGGAAATTGACGGCGTCGCACTTGGCGTGCAGCGGGTTCAGCATCCACGGATCGACGCCGATCAGCTTGCCGAACTTCTTACACACCTCGTCATAGGCGTTCAGGTGATTGCTCTTGCGGCGCAGCGCCCAGCCGGCGTGCAGCGGCGGCAGCAGGCTCTGCTCGTGGATGTTCTGCAGGATCTCCGGAATGCCGGCCGACAGGTCGTTATTCAGCAGAATCGTGCATGGATCGAAGTCTTTCAGGCCGACGCGGCGGCCGTTCGGCGAGCGCACCAGCGGCTCGACCACCAGCATATTGCCATCCGGCAGAGCGATCGGCGTCGGCGCGGTGACCTCCGGCGACAGCGAACCGAGCCGCACATGCAGGCCGGTCTGGCGGAAAATCTGCATCAGCCGGGCCACGTTCTGCCAGTAGGTCGGGTGGCGCTGCGTCACTTCGGGGATCAGCAACAGGTTGCGCGCGTCCGGGCAATACTTGTCGATCGCGGCCATGGCGGCCTGCACCGACAACGGCAGCATCTCGGTGGCCAGCATATTGAAGCCGCCGGGGAACAGGTTGGTATCCACCGGCGCCAGCTTGTAGCCGGCATTCCTCATATCAACCGAGCAATAAAACGGCGGCGTATGCTCCTGCCATTCCAGGCGGAACCAGCGTTCGATTGCGGGAGTGGCGGCCAGGATTTTTTCTTCCAGGTCGAGCAGTGGTCCGCTCAGGGCCGTGACGAGGTGGGGAACCATGTTATTACTTCCTTATTACCGTGCGGACTATGCCAAATGAGGGCAAAAACATCATTTTAAAGGCTGGAAATAAAAAAAGCGCCCCGCAGGGCGCTTTTTGATGAAAACTTGTTAATTAAGAATGGGTTTAGGAGTGATATGCCGACTCGCCGTGGGTGGTGATGTCCAGACCTTCGCGTTCTTCTTCTTCCGGAACGCGCAGACCGATAACGATGTCCACCAGCTTGTAAGCGATGATCGACACGATGCCGGACCACAGGATGGTCACGCCGACGCCGGTCGCCTGCACGATCACTTGCGACGAGATCGAGTAGTCAGCCGATGCCTTGTTGGCAACATAGTCGAATACGCCCTGGCCGCCCAGCGACGGTGCAGCGAACACACCGGTCAGGATCGCGCCCAGGATACCGCCGACGCCGTGCACGCCGAACACGTCCAGCGAGTCATCGGCGCCCAGCAGGCGTTTCAGGCCGTTCACGCCCCACAGGCAGACCACGCCAGCCAGCAGGCCGATGATCAGTGCGCCCATTGGACCGACGAAACCGCAGGCCGGGGTGATGGCGACCAGACCTGCCACCGCACCCGAAGCACCGCCCAGCATCGATGGTTTGCCTTTGAAAATCCATTCGGCGAAGACCCAGGCCACGGTCGCGGCGGCGGTTGCCAGCAGGGTGTTGATGAACGCCAGGCCGGCGATGTCAGCAGCTTCCAGCGCCGAGCCGGCGTTGAAACCGAACCAGCCCACCCACAGCAGCGAGGCGCCGATCATGGTCATGGTGACCGAGTGCGGGGCCATCGATTCGCGGCCGTAGCCGACGCGTTTGCCGATCATGAAAGCACCGACCAGGCCGGCAACTGCGGCGTTGATGTGCACCACGGTGCCGCCGGCGAAGTCGAGCGCGCCTTTCTGGAACAGGAAGCCGCCTTTGGCGGTTTCCGACGCCAGCGTGGCGGCGTCCTTGATCGCGTCCGGGCCGGTCCAGAACCAGACCATGTGCGCCATTGGCAGGTAAGCGAAGGTGAACCAGATCACGATGAACGCCAGCACGGCGGTGAACTTGGCGCGCTCGGCGAAGGCGCCGATGATCAGGCCGCAGGTGATGGCGGCGAAAGTACCCTGGAACGCCACGTACACGAACTCGGGAATGACGACGCCTTTGCTGAAGGTGGCGGCGTAGGCGAACGTGCCTTTGACCGGATCCCAGATATTGTTCAGGAAGGTGCGGTCATGCAGGTTGCCGAAGAACGCATTGCCTTCGGTGAACGCCAGCGAGTAACCGTAGATGCACCACAGCACGATGATCAGCGCGAACACCATGAATACTTGCATCAGCACCGACAGCATGTTCTTGGAACGGACCAGGCCGCCGTAGAACAGCGCCAGGCCAGGAATCGTCATCAGGATCACCAGCAGCGTCGAGACCATCATCCAGGCGGTGTCGCCCTTCTGCGGGGTCGGTGCGGCGGCGGCTGGCGCGGCAGCAGCTGGCGCGGCTTCAGCCGGTGCGGCAGCGGCAGGCGCTGGTGCGGCGGCCGGTGCTGGCGCCGAGGCGGCAGCCGCAGCGACAGGCGCATCCGCCGGTTTGGCGTCCTGGGCGTGCACAGGTGCGGCCAATGCAAACAGGATGGAGACCCCAGCCAGCACGCTTGTTATAGTTTTCTTCATTCTCATCATCCTCTTAGAGAGCTTCGTTGCCGGTTTCACCGGTACGAATGCGGATCACTTGTTCCAGGTTGGTCACGAAGATTTTGCCGTCACCAATCTTGCCGGTGCGGGCAGCGCCTTCAATCGCTTCAATGGCCTGCTCGACGACCGCGTCGTCGACTGCCGCTTCGATCTTGGTCTTCGGCAGGAAGTCCACGACATATTCGGCACCGCGATACAGCTCGGTGTGGCCCTTCTGGCGACCGAAGCCTTTCACTTCGGTCACGGTAATGCCCTGCACGTTAATCGCCGACAGGGCTTCACGCACCTCGTCAAGCTTGAACGGCTTGATAATGGCGGTAATCATTTTCATACTGGCCTCGCTTAGAAGGTTTTGGAAATGGTCAGGATGGCGCCGGTTTTACCCAGGTTCTTCCCGTTTCCGACGTATGCATTCGTGTCGGCACGGACCGCCGCCAATGCCACACTAAATACGCCGAAATCTTTGGTCAGGCCTACCTTGTAGTCGGTGTAGCTGGAGGCGCCGTTATTTTTTACATTCTGGTGGCCGACGTGCAGATTCAACGTGTAGCCATCGGAGATTTCCTGGTTCAGCTGGGCATCGACATAGCCCGAATTCTTGGAGTCGGCAAAGCCGAACAGATTGGTGGTCGACTGCGAATACTTGATCGACGCCGGGCCGAACGACAGCTGGCCGTACAGCTCGAAGGTATTGGCGCTCGGATGCAGCTTGTTGGACGGGTAAAAGTAGTACAGGCCGCCGACGTCGTAGCTGATCGAATCGGTGATGGCGCCGCGCTTGCCGGCGTAGATATCCCACTCGACGCTGCCGTCGCCGCCGCCGTCCTTGATCCATTTGATGCTCGACAGCCAGGTGCCGACGTACAGACCGGTCGGGTTGTTCACGTAATCTGCGCCGCCTTGTAAGGCCGGGTCGAGATGCGTTTGCGATACGCCGCGGTAGCGGTAATCGTTGACAACGGCAGCGTTAAAGCTGACTTCGTTATCTGGTTTTGCTTCAGGAGCGGGTGTCGCTTCTTCGGCGCGCGCCATGGACGCGAATGCTAAGGTCAACGCAGCAATCAGGGTAAAGTTCTGGGCCATTTTCATAATTGTTTTTCCTAGTGAGTTGAACTTGATTAGCAGTTGCGGTTTAAAATCCTTGTTAAGCGAAGCGATGAAAGCATTCATGGCTTCTTTAGCAGAATGTGTGCCAGCTAATGTTGTTCAGCAAACAGGTGGCGTATCATGGTTGATAATGGCCCCGCTCACCCCAAAGTGAGAATGCTGACGAGCGGCCAGCGGGATTTCGGCGGTTTCGCACCACATTGACGCCGAGTCGCACCGTGATGGTGCAACGACAGACCCACTAGATCAAGGAATATTATGGATATGAACACTTTTTTTAATGACTTGCAAAACAAGATCAGCCAAGCCATCGAAAATTCACCAGCAAAGGACATTGAGAAGAACGTCAAGTCCATGATGACGCAAGGTTTTTCCAAGCTGGACCTGGTGACCCGCGAGGAATTCGACATCCAGACCCAGGTGCTGGCCAAGACCCGCGCCAAGCTGGAAGCGCTGGAAAGCCGCCTGGCCGAGCTGGAAGGCAAGGCCAACCCCTAAATGCAGACGGTAAGCCCCGCTGGCGGCCCAGCGCCGCGGGGGCTGCTGCGCCTTATTTTTTACTGGCGGGCTTGAAGTAAATTTTTTGACGAATATCGTCCTGTCTGAAATACACCGGTTCCCCCGGCGACTCACCCAGTAGGGAGACGTAAAAGCGGTCTCCTATATCGAGCTGCATTGAAAGTTGCAGCGAGCAGTCATCCACACCAAATCCCAAGCGTTTGGCTATGCTGTCCGCAGGTTTGCTTTTCAAGCAAATTTGAACTGGCAAGCCGCCGCCAACATGAAATACACGTAAGGCCGCACCGCCTACCTTGCTAGTCATTTGCGGCAGGATGACAGAGCTGATTGTCCAGGTCGCAGCAAGGAATAATGCGACCCGCATGGCGGGAATCGTCTCTCGCTTATAGTACGGCGGCTGGAGAATGGCGCCACTTCCGCCTTTTGAAATTGGTATCGAAACCAGTGCATGAATGGGAGAAAACACCAGCAGGGTCACTAACCCGCCGAGCCAGGATGGCCACTGCCCGGTTTCAGGAAACATCATGCCGAAAACGATGATCGTCAGCAGATACGCCAGTGCTGACATGGCAATCTGGCCGAAGGTTGCGAAAAAATACGGCAAGCGTTTGTCTTCGAATCTTCCAAGGATTCTAGGAGTAAAGAATACCCAGCCAGCGGAGACCGCGGTAAGAAGTAAGCCGAGTACCCTCACCTCCCATCGCTTACCGATGATACCGGTGATAAGCAGCAAGCCCGCCAATGCGAGCGCCATCGGAATCCATGTACACCGAAGGTAGCGTTTAAGACGGTGGCGCCCCATCGCAGTGGGCTGGTCAAACGCTTTAAAGTACCCGCCGGTGAAGTCGAAGTCGTCCACCGTCATTGCAGGAATCAGCATCCCGGCAATGACAATAAAAGACGCAACCAATGATGTTAGCCCTACGATTAATAAAGTGGTCGGCAAGACGTTCAGCTCAAGCGGAAACGGGATGCCGGTTTGCATGGTAAAAGCAAGCAGATAAATAAATCCGCAGCAAGCTCCGATTAGACCGGCGATTTTCCCAGCCTTTAACAGAAAGTCATGCAGCCTGCTCAGCCAATCAGCAAATTCGCTTTGCGCGGGAACCGCAGCGTCAATAGTCGCCATTCACTCCTCCAATTGTAGTAAAAGATAAATGTTGTCACAGAAAATACTAGATGGTTTGGCCTAGCGCAAGCTAGCCGGCCGGGGGCCGGATTACGCTGGCGGTTGGTTCTTCTCGTCCAGCCCCCGGTCATGTCTATCCTTGCCATACTGAAAAGCCGCGCCCTGGCCGGCATGGAGGCGCAGGAAGTCAGCGTCGAAGTGCATCTGGCGAACGGGCTGCCGGCCTTCACCATCGTCGGCCTGGCGGATACCGAAGTCAAAGAAGCCAAGGACCGGGTCCGCGCCGCCATCCAGAATGGCGGCTTTGAATTTCCCGCCCAACGCATCACCGTCAACCTGGCGCCCGCCGACCTGCCCAAGGAATCCGGCCGTTTCGACCTGCCGATCGCGCTCGGCATCCTGGCTGCTTCCAAGCAAATTCCCTCGCGCCGCCTGCATCAGTATGAATTTGCCGGCGAGCTGTCGCTGTCCGGCGAACTGCGCGCTATCCGCGGCGCCCTGGCGATGTCGCTGGCCACCCGCCGCGACGGCGGCTGCCTGGCGTTCATCCTGCCCATGGCCAATGCAGACGAAGCGGCGCTGGTATCGAACGCCGCCATTTATCCCGCCGCATCGCTGCTGGAAGTCTGCCGCCACTTTGCCGGCAAATCGGTAGAAACCATGTTGTCGCGCCATGAGACCGCACCGGTGGTGCTGCCGCAAGAATATCCCGACTTCGCCGACGTCAAAGGACAACTGTTCGTCAAGCGCGCGCTGGAAGTGGCGGCGGCCGGCAATCATTCTGTGCTAACCATCGGGCCAATTAACCCCACCAAAATAGGGCCATATGGGACATATTGTTTTACTCTTATGTTATATTAAACCCTGTTAAAAACCTGTCTTACCTCGTTGTGTCCAGTCCACCAAAAGCATACTCCTACATCCGTTTTTCCACCCCTGAACAGCAGAATGGCGACTCATTCCGACGTCAAGCTGAATTGTCCTTGGCCTATGCCGAGACTCACGGCCTCATCCTTGACGAACGCCTTACCTACCGCGATCTAGGTGTTTCCGCCTTCGACAAATCGAATATCCGCGATGGCCAACTCGGCGCCTTCTTAAAAGCGGTTGAGTCAGGCATAGTACCTGTCGGCTCATATTTGCTCGTCGAATCGCTCGACCGTATATCCAGAGCGAAGATTACTGACGCACTAGAAATCTTCATGCGGATCATCAATCAGGGGATCAAACTGGTCACCTTGGCCGACGGCATGGAATACAGCAAAGAGAAAGCGGATAAGCAGTTCACCGATATCATCATATCTATCGCGATCATGTCCCGCGCCCACGAAGAATCGCTGATGAAGAGTAAGCGAATCAAAGAGGCATGGGCCAATAAACGCGCAAACGCCGACAAGGTTAAGCTGACAGCATCAGCGCCGGGGTGGCTCGAGCTGAACGATACTCGCAGTGAATACATCGCCGTGCCACACAAGACGAAATTGGTTCAGGACATTTTCGATTGGACGCGTAACGGCATTGGAGCTGCAACCATTGCAAAGCGTTTAAACGAAAATGGCGTGCCGACGTTCGGAGCGCGAGCTAAGAATATGTGGCATGTTTCTTACATCAAGAAAATTCTGAGTAACCGAGCAGTGCTTGGCGAGTTTCAGCCTCACATCGTAGTGGACGGGAAGCGTGTGCCTGAAGGTGAGCCATTCCTGAATTATTATCCGCGCATCATTTCCGATGAGGTGTTTTTGCTCGCGTCGTCCGCCGTGCAGTCACGAAAAACGGGAAGCGCTGGTCGAAAAGGTGTGGGATTATCGAATTTATTCTCTGGCCTTTTGCGGTGCGGATACTGCCAAGGCCCAATGGTTTACCTGAACAAGGGGCATAACGGACCTCGCAGCAAATTACTTGTTTGTTCCCATGCAAAAGGCGGCAAAGATTGCCTCTACGTGCCGTGGGAGTATCCGTACTTCGAGAAAAGCGTACTGACCTACTGTCAAGGATTAGACGTTGAACATTTCCTCCAGCTAGACGACGCCGCCACATCAAAAATCACGGCACTAGCTGAACAGATCACACTGCTCAAAGCATCCATCGAAGATATTTCGAAGAAGGAAGCGAACATCATGACGGCCATCGAGTCCGGCCTCATGGTTCAACAATTTGAGGCACGCGCTCGCCAGCTCGAACAGCAACGAACGCACGTCGAAGCTGAATTGCGAACTGTGCAAAATAGGTATGAACGAGCAGCAAGCGCAAAAATCGATATTGCGTCGGTACGTGCAACCATTGACGATCTCGTGACCCGGATGAGCGAACTATCTGGCGATGAGTTGTACGACTTGCGTTCGGAACTCAGTCAGCAAGTGAAACGAATAGTGGGAAGGATTGCGATGTATCCCGGTGGTTATATCGACAAAACCAAATTCGTCGCGGCATATAGAAAGCACTTACTCTCCAAGGGACATACGCAGGAAGAGGTTACTGAACGTATCGCGGTTGAATTGAAAACGACGCCAAATCCTGACGAACGATTCTTCACCATGATTTCACGCACAGCCTCCATAAGGATGATCAAGCCGAACAACGAAAATCCTGAAATACTTCACTTCGAAACACCGGGTACGGATATTACGGCCAACGTCCATACGCAGGCTGAAAACATCGGCGTACTCGGACAGGTACTTGAAAATCGAGCTAAAGCAATTTCTCCGAGCTAACTGATGGAACCACTCAAATCGTTCGAAACGCTGACAGAGGCTGATGGCCGCTGGGCATTCTTTCGGGTAAGTCTTCCGAAGCTCTATCAGATCGTAGAAGAGATGACGCTAAGCGAGGACGTCCCAGAGCGCGTACTGGTTCAGTTTCAGCAAGCACAGCATCTGCTGATCTATTCCCATTTGCAGTTCTCATTGTTATCCGTGGCTCTTACACAGGCTTTGATCGCGGTAGAGTTTGCACTGATGACGCGATGGAAAAACGATACTACGCGGCCACCGAGCAAGTACAAATCGGAGCCTGGCCTCAAGAAACTGCTTGAATTTGCCTTTGAGAAAGATTGGCTACAAGGCTTCGACGAAGGACTGATCACATTGATACCGGAACTCCGCAATGCGTCTGCACATGGGGAATACAGTTTGACGCCGATAGATACGCTGGATCTAGCTCAACTGTGCGGCCAACTCATCCAGAAGCTGTTTCCGTCACCGGTGATAACTCCAGACCTCTAGTATTTACTGATTAGAGGAAAGGGTTATCACCGGCCAGAAGTCTGGCAAGCGAAGCAAAAAAGTGCCAAAAAGCAATAAACCAATGTACGATTTTGAAAATGCTGGATAAAATTCTATTGTCGATTTGACAAATAAGACAGGAGATTTTTTATGAATGCCACTGCTGACAAAAAACCAACCCTCAGTCTGGATAAAAAGACCGGGCAAGCCGACGCCGCAGGCGACGCGGCGCAAGGCGCTGCGTCCTCGCAGCAAAAAGACGCGGCAGCAGAACTGCGTGAAGCGATCAAAGCCCTCGATACCCAGCGAAACGAACTGGTCAAAAGCACTATCGAAAACATCAAGCCGGGTAAGCCTTTGGACTTGGCTGCTGTGCGTGAAATCAACAAGATCGAGACGAAGAAAAACCGCCTGATCGTTTCGCGCTTTGCCGCGCTATTGAAGAAGAATCCGGGTGAAGTGCAAGCGATCGTTCACCAGATCATCGAAATCTAATCGCGACTATACCTGCAAGGGCGGCGATACGAATGCGCCGCCGGCTGCAACTTTCCGATTAGAAAGAGGCGATAAAAAACTGTCGAGCCAACTCGACTCTAATACATCCGCGAGACTTGCCCAAAAAAGCACAAGTTCGCGTAAGGATAGATGCGAAACATTAAGTCCGCATCGCCTACAAAATCTAGGATTTCTTGCGGCTGACTTTAGAAACAGTCATGCGCTTCGCTTGATCGTCGGCACGCAGCCAGCTAGCTGCTACATTGAAGTCGTCTGTCCAAAACTCATTAGCTGTCTTTGCAACAGGCTGAATGGTAGCCATTTCATTGGGTGACTTCCCTTCGATCAGCCATCGCCCAACCGTGTACATATACCGATTCCACTGACCAGTTGACGGCTGCATGGATACCGCTAGGATATCGAACTCTCCATAGCGGTATGGCCGTGTTTTCTCATCGCCGTCGTTCCCAGTTCTCGTTTTTTGTGTCTCCGTTACGAAGACCTCGCCCTCCATGCCAAAAGCGGCTCCCGATCTCACAACTGGAGCCCCCTTTGCACTTCGTTGCAACTTAACTTGAACAGTGACTGGGCCAGCTGCATCCTCCAATTTGTAGTCGTAAGCGAAGTTGCCTTCAGGTGTCACATCAACCCATCCCTGATTCTTCAATGGCTCAACTGCATTCGTGCGGAATGCAGCATCAGCAATCACTCCGCGAAGCATACGCCGAGTCAGTTCTGGAGCAGTATGTACTGCTTCTAAAATCATCTCTGCAGGAGCACCAATCACATTTTCAAACTCATGGATCACACGGCCCTCTCGTAAATCGCTGAAAAGAGCATCCTTTTCAGCGTCCGAAAATCCGCTAATAAGCTCGCGAACTTGTTGTAACTTTGTACTATCCATTCAGTTTTCTCCACGCGGCCGCCCAGGAGCACTTGGCTCAAAGGCAAGCACTTCTGATCGGTTTACGAATAGACGCCCCCCTACGCTTAAGGTACGCAAACGCCCCGTACTGACTAGATGAGCAATAGCCTGTCGAGTTACATTGCGAAGCCGCGCTGCGTCGGCTTGAGTGATCCAGTCTGCGAGATCTAGCTCAAGAGGCGAATAATTGTTTGACGTTGTCAAGGTATTTTTGAGATATAATTGCCAGTAAACTACATGATAGCACTTGCCTCTCCCCAATGAATATCCCTGCTGATCTCGCTACGACCGTATCTCTCGACGCACAAGCGCAACATCCAGAACTGCTCTTGCCTAACTCGCACCCGTTTTATCGTACTAGCGCGGGCGCCGCGTACCTTGGTGACTCATTGGAAACCTTGCGTGCACTTCCGGATAATTCTGTAAATCTCGTCTTTACATCGCCTCCGTACGCACTCCATTTCAAGAAAGAATATGGGAATGCTAGTAAGGCTGACTATGTCGAGTGGTTTCTTCCGTTCGCTCGGGAAATAATGCGTGTCTTGGCTGATGACGGCAGCTTTGTTTTGAACATTGGCGGAAGCTGGAATCCCGGCTCTCCAACCCGATCTCTTTATCATTACAAACTTATGATTGCTCTTGTGGAAGAAATCGGCTTCCACCTTGCCCAAGAATGCTATTGGTACAACCCAGCAAAGATGCCGGTTCCCGCTGAATGGGTCACTGTCCGCCGCGTTAGAATTAAGGACTCAGTCGAACACGTGTGGTGGCTTTCGAAGACTCCGTTCCCGAAGGCAAACAATCGAAAGGTTCTACGTCCTTACGGCGCAGACATGCTCAGGCTGGCGAAAAAGGGGGTCAAAACGACAACCCGTCCGTCGGGTCATGCAATCAATGCGTCCTTTGACAAAATATCCGCCGGCGGCTCTATTCCGTCAAACGTGCTGGAAGACGAGATTGCAAACGAAATGCTAATCGCGGGGAATAATGCAGCCAATGATCCTTACACTAAAATGTGCAAGGAAACCGATAGCAAGATTCATCCTGCCCGATTCCCCGCAGTTCTGCCGGAATTTTTTATTAAACTGCTGACTGATGAAGGTGAGCTGGTACTTGATCCATTCGCAGGCTCTAATACAACTGGCGCAGTCGCCGAAAAGCTGGGAAGGACATGGATTGGCTCTGAGT
Organism: Duganella dendranthematis; assembly: GCF_012849375.1. Taxonomy (NCBI): domain Bacteria; kingdom Pseudomonadati; phylum Pseudomonadota; class Betaproteobacteria; order Burkholderiales; family Oxalobacteraceae; genus Duganella; species Duganella dendranthematis. The sequence goes on along the minus strand of NZ_CP051684.1, from coordinate 3,298,011 downwards.
TAATTGAAGAATATCTCGAAGCTAGTAAATTCCGTTTCTCTGCTACAGAACCAGCTCACCCAGCCATTGCTCCTTAATTTTTGATACCTAGCCTCATAATGCTGTTAGTCAAAAAATTTTTCATTTACAGATCGGTCTCTATTGAAAGAGTCCTTGAAGACCTGGCCGATCATAAAACTGAGATGGATTGCCAGCTTTGTTCTCGTTAGAGAAGTTCAATCTTCGCGTCGACGTTAAAAGTACGCATGCTTCTTGAGCCCTAGTCACCCCTACGTAGTGCAAATTGAGGCACTCCTGCTCATTTTCATATATAACATCGAAGTTACCTTGGAGAAAAACACGTCTTGGCAGAACCCAGTCATAGAGATCCAAATGAAATACAATTTTGAACTCTAATCCTTTTGACTTATGCAAGGTCATTACTTGAACCTCATCGTCCTTAATTGGTTCAAAATACCTTAAGTCATCCGCACTAGCCAAAACATCAGAGAGATTGTTAGAAACAGATTGGGCAGGCTTACCCAAAAACAAGTTCTCAGCTGCAATAGCCGCCGCCTCAGAAAAAATATCCAATCCACATTTTCGACAATTTTGTATTGATTTTCTCAAAATTGGAAGATAATCTCTTTTTACTCGCCGCCTCAAGAATTCATCAATTATTGACTGCACTGTTATTCTGTTATCGAATCGGAAATTCAAAAGCGCACCAAAGAAATTTGACATTAAAGATGGCGTACGGGTCAAGTCGTTATCGCCAAAAAGCCTTGATGGACAGGTCAATTGATTAGCTGCAATTGCTGCTGTATTGGAGTTCCTAACTAAAATCCCAACCTCACGGTTATGAACTACTCCAAAGGATTTTTTCATATCAGGAAGGACCTGATTGATCCACTGCACAGCTTCTATTTGAGTGCCGGTTACACTTCTCCTATAAACCCTTATATCATCTACTGGCAACAAGACGCATTGATCGTTTAACAGGCGATTCGCATAGTTCACGATCGAGGGATGGCATCTATGATTAATAGTTAAACTGAGATGCTTATAACCGCTACCAGCTTCACATAAAGCTTTAATGTACTTAGGGTCACGATGCGAAAAAGAGAATATTGATTGATCTACATCTCCTACGGCGACGGAGACAATACCTAAACTCTTAAATCGTACGAAAAGTTCATGTTGTGGATTACCAGAATCTTGATATTCGTCAATGAAAAGTGCTGAATATCTTGACTTAAGATATCTCCTGCAAGCCTCGGAATTATCTAAAATATAAACAGCAAGGACGCCTATTGTTTCCATAACAAGCACCCCGCCAAGATAAAGCTTAATCAATCTATCCAGCAGCAATCCGACGTCGTCCACCGCAAGCTCTTTTATTGAAACATCATCGAACACTTCTTTACCAGCGTCGCTTAATGATTCAAAAAACTTGACCTCTATTTCCTGAGGGGTCTTATCAGATAAATGCCCCAAAAATGGAATTACGATTTCGGAAGCCGAAAAAGAATCTATAGTTCCGAAAAACGACTTTTTGGTATCGATGCCGTCAGCACTACACCTCCTCTTTAACTCTGCACTTGCTTTTTTGGTATAAGATATAGCTGCGACTCCCTTATAGTCAGGAAGTAAAGGTAATATCGCTCTAACCTTTTCGGCTACAACGGCTGTTTTGCCGCTACCCGGGCAAGCAGTGATTACCATGTGGTCGTGGTAATTCAAAACTGCCTGTTGTTCTACGGTGGGAATAAATTTTTTCATTACAGCACCGCAATCGCTTTAGCAACGCAATAGTGCAGAGGTCGAGCTAACTCCCCAGTACCTATTTTTTCCAAGGAGGCCGAGTGTTGAGATAAAAACTCTCTCATACGAACCGCTTTCTGATCTTGCAAATAGCTTATAGCATCAGCTAAATTAGGCCCCTTGAATGTTGTCAACTCTAACGGCAATTCAATCCCGAGGTCGGTTTCTAAGTCGATTTTTGACAAAAATAGACCGTCTGGATTAACTAAGTCAGATACCAATTTCCACGTACCATCGTTGATACTGCTTTGGGAATCATAAGGCATAGGCTTATGTTCAATTTTTGGCTTCCCTATTAAAGACAAACACCTATTAAACCCTGCGAGCTGACGTTTCATGATCGGAGAAGCTCTCGGGCCAGTGGAGATATTTGAAATATCATTATCCGTACGCAAGACCCAAGGAATTTCCATTGCGTTTAAAATTTTCGAATAAACCTCAAATTGAACACCATCCACCGAAAGTATAGAAATGTTAAAATAATCAAGATCGATCTTTAGCTTCTTGGCTAATGTTCTATAAAACAAAAGTTCGGATGGTCCCTCTACAAGGAAAACCACGCTGGCGAAGAATGCTTCTGCCGGTAGGATACTAATACGGTAACCCATATCATCCCATGCAGCATCTATACAATCTGAACATCCGCCACTAGCCGCAAAGGTAGAAGCATTTTTTGTCAGCAGTCTAATTATTGAATCAGGCGAGAAGTTCGATGCAATTTGAGGAGAATGCGTAGTTACGATAGATTGCCCAGGAAGCTTCTCTCCTAAATAAGATGCAAGCTTGCGTTGCTGATGCGGATGAAGATGTGCTTCGGGCTCTTCAACGCAGTAGATAACCACCTCATTTTCGCTATCGTGCTCCCTGACACTCTTTGCCTTCCATAAGGCAAGCAATATTTGATTATTACGCCCATCCCCACCCAGCATCATACGTGCACCATTCGAACTCGCAGCTAACTCCAATTTCTCCACAAACTGCTCTACTTCTATAGCTCCTGTGTCGAGTTGAACAGAATAAGGGGAATTATGATAGGCCATAGCCTTAAGTTCTGCGTTTACATCACTTGTCGCAGCAGCCACATAATTCAGTTTTCTGATTCTCTTATTGATGCCCAACAAGGATGCGCTCACGCGCGACAAAACGGAATTATCTGCCTTTTCTTCATCTTCACTACGCTTCTCTTGAGAAAGGCGCAAAAGGTGTTTTTTTTCGCTTTGAATAAATTTAGCCAGATCTCGTTGAGAATTTACATATTTTAAATTCAAGTGCTTAAGATAATATCTAGAATTTACCTCTTCTAGATTTTCAAGATCTCTGCCAATGTAAAGCTTGTAGTCCAACGCGTCCTTAGTGGCGCTATAGCAAAAATATGTTTCACCATCGTCACTGACTTTTCCCACTAGCTGTGACAAAACAGCATCTTCCTTAACATCACTAAATTTAATTGTTATTTTTAGTTCTTTATCAGTTGTACCATCTGCATTGATATGAAAATCAAGCTCCGAGGGCTCAATGTCTAGTTCGGAAAGACTCTTATCCAATAAGAGACGAAGGGCATACGTGAAATTAGTTTTTCCCACGTCGTTTCCGCCGATTATTAAAGTCTTACGATTTAACTTTATATCTGCATTTTTAAAGTTTCGATAGCCCTGAAGAGTAACAGTATCAATGTGCATAATTTTCTCAGAAGTATTGGCGGCATTATCCTACTGGAGGTAAGCCACATTAGCATAAAAGCTTGTCACTACGCAATTTCAGTATCCATCTATCAATTACTTCCTGTTTGCAAGTGAATGAGATAATGTTTACGAAATGCAATTAGTAAACATTGTGGCCACCGGTGCCACTCTTGCGATGTACGAAGCTCAAAGGGCTGGATAGAATGGTTTAAAAGTATTGCATTTTGACAATACCTAAACATTCTGAGGTGAACCTATGAGGGAAGGTCAAGCACGTGTGCTTAGCGAACGGGAATTCTCCCGCGTAGTCAACATGGTCAAGAAGAAGGCGCACGCCAAGCGAAACGTCGCACTGCTCTACTGTTCATTTGGCCTCGGCCTACGTGCGAAGGAAATGGCCGCGCTCAAGATCAAGCATGTGCTCGGCATCGATGGCAGTATACTGGACGAAATCAACCTCACCGGAAACATGACGAAAGGCAGCAAGCAGCGCCATGCCTACCTGACCAATCCTCGTGTGATCGCTGCCATCCGCGATTTTATCGACGACCGACAAGAACGCGAAGGCATCCTGTTCAACATTGAAGCGCCACTGTTCAAGTCGCAGAAAGGCAGCTCGTTTACGCCGAACAGCTTGCAGCAGCTATTCCACCGCATGTATCAGGACGCGAAGTTGCAGGGCGCGTCAAGTCACAGCGGTAGACGCTCGTTCGCAACACGGCTCATAGAGCGTGGTGTGGACATCAAGGCCGTATCTACGTTGCTTGGGCATGCGAGCGTGTCGATGACTTCGAAATACATTCAAGACAATCCTGTGCGGCTCAAGCAAATCTGCACCGAATTGTTCTAGCGGTGGGAAAATGTATTCCATCCCATAGTGTGCTGTCGCAGTTACTTTTACATCGGAGTTAAAATAACATGGCTAACCTAACCTCATTAATTCCAGATGTCGATGTGCTTCTCGCACTGGCCCCAGAGGAGCTAGCTGAAGTCATCCTCCAACTCGCTCAAGAACGCAACCAGAATAATGTAATTCACCAGCAAGCCATCGCGTCAGATATAACCGGCCATCCAGCTACAAACGATGGATACCCTCAGCATCGTCGAAGCGAAGCAGAATTGGCATTGGCCGAGGCGTGGAACTGGCTAATAATGCATGGCCTTCTTGTGCCGCAACCGGGCATAAATGCAAATAACGGCTGGATGCTATTGAGTCGCCGTGCTCAGGCCATTTTAGCAAGCGCGAGCTTCAAAACTTACGCCCGCAGCGTTGGGTTCCCGAAGTCTTTGCTACATCCTCAAATTGCTGATGAGGTTTGGTTGGATATTGTTCGCGGCGACTTAGAGACGGCTGTCTTCAAGGGATTCCGAGCTGTTGAAATCGCGGTACGGGATGCAGGGCATTTTGCAGACACCGATGTTGGTACTGCATTAATGCGCAAAGCCTTCGATAAGGTTACGGGACCTCTCTCCGACCTAAACCAGCCGGAGGCAGAACGAGAGGCACTTGCGCACTTCTTCGCTGGTGCAATAGGATCATATAAGAATCCGCATTCACATCGTACAGTTACGATAAACGATGCCACGGAAGCGCAGGAAATGGTTGTACTTGCCAGCCATCTTCTTCGTATCGTTGACAGCAGGCGCTAATTTCGCGCCATAGTTTTTGGGCCGACCGCATAAAACGACCGTGGCGCATCAACCGCCACTCGACTGATATATTTCTTCATCGCCCGGCCCTGACGCCACTGAGAGGCTATAAACAAGCGGTACATATTTGCACAGGCCCGGCCTCAGTTGCGAGCCGCGCCTTCGGAAAAACCTATACAAAATAGGCCATCGCCCAGCCAGAATTCGAGGTGTACAAATTTGCAGCCGCCGCCGATATGATGAAGTACACAACACACTACTCTATCCATCGAAAACATATGCAAAATTGTACAGCCCTCTCGCCGAAGCCAGCCTCTGACCCGGTACATTTTTGCACCATCGCCAGTAAGGTTGAGTCCACAAGCACACTACTCTATTCACTGAAAACATATGCAAAAATGTACACCTCCTTAACCTTCGAGTAGGTCTGGATATAAACTGAAGTCCACCGCCCCTGCCAGCTCAGCCACCTGTTCATAGTCAATACAGTAGATGCTGGAAGTCACTCCATTTTCCATTACCCGTTTTTGCTTGATCGCGACGCCCAAGTGCTTCATCATCACGTTGAAGACCTTCACCTTAGCCTCTGGAGCATCTGGGCTCTTGAAGCGAGTACCGAGAAAGCTGTTCAACGCTTGCAGATTGTTCGTGGCGTATAAAGCGCCACGATCAATTTGCGCTTCAGTAATTTGCCATTGAAGTTCATCAAGCTGTTCATTCCGCTGCTTCGATACTGCACGCCCCTGCCGTGACTTGCCAGAGATTCCGACCATCGCTGCGGTGTACTCGTCCTCCACACGTTTGTATTGCGCGGCCTTCCTCAACACCTTCACTGGATCTACCGCCACAGCATGCATTGCACCCAACAGCAAGTCCCGCCGTCGCGTGTTATGGCGATAATCTGGAAAGGCCCGGTTCGTCCACTTGCTCTCGCGCTCGATGCGGTCATATTGCAGTGCATCGCTACGCGACTGTTCGAGTAGTTTCACGTCGCGAAGGACGTTACGAAGCTTCTTCGAATCGTAGTCGATAACCTGTTGCAATGTGAGGTCGCTGGCACTCTTCAACCCGAGGAAATCAGCGATCAATGCCTTCTTCAATGAATGCTTTTCGGTGCGGGTCAGCTTTGTTTGCGGAACCTCACGAAGCTCATTCACCTGCTCAACCGACAGCGTTGGCGCTTCGAGAATCACCCGGTATTTCTTCTTGCCGTCAGGGTTCGCAGCGATCTTCAACATTTCAGCACCGGCCTGCTTGACGCCTTCATCCACTGGGACCAACTCCACAGTCCACCCTTCTCCCTGCTTCAAACCGATGAACTGTTTCTGACGGTTGTGACGCCATTGCTGTTCGCACCAAGTCAGTCTCGTCACGAAGTCCAGGTAGAGCAACTCTCCTTCATTCAGCTCCGCATCGGTCATGTTCAAGCTGAGGTTACGTGTTTCAAGTTCACGGGCTGCTGGCCCCTTGCGGATTGCATCTTCAGACGGCAAGCCATCACGCTTGTCGTCGTGAATCCAGACCTTCACGTACTTGGGTGAGCGAACGCGGCTGATAGCTTGGTCGCAGTCCTGAAACGTGTAAACCTTGGCGTCGAACAGCCCATAAACGGCGTCGAACCATTTAACGTCAATGCTTACGCCAGTGCTCAAGGTGGAGGTAGCAATCAGTACCTGATATTTCTTCGATTCGTTATTGGGGTCATCGAAGAAGGCCTTGTGATTACGCTCGTCATTGGTATCGCCGTTCAACGACAGAACCTTCACCGGGTTACCATCTTTGTCGAGAACGAACTGCAACAAGGACTTCAATTTCGTAGCCAGACCCAGCTTCCCGACCGGCACGTACACGCGCTCACCAGCCTCGATAGCTGCGATCATTTCAGCAATCAGGTGATCACGGTCCTCATACAATTCGATGGTACGATCAGTCTTCCACTCGTTAATGATAGTTCGTGTTGCGCTCGTGTCGAACTGGCCCATCAGCTTCGCGATAAGATCAACAGTAAGCTCGCCGGTCATGTCGGCATCAAGGCAGATCACTTGTTTAGCTTCGCGGAGCAAGCGAACCAAAATTTTAAAAATGAGGTTCCGCTTCAGCTCCGTCGTCTCGGCTAAGAAGTGACGTAACACCTGTTCCACTTCATCGAGCACCAGTACATCGTAGCTGTGGTGGGACTGGATAAAATCCGAGCTGTCCATGCTGACTGCGTAACGATCTGTCGGTGAACGCTCGTCCAGATAACACTGAAGTCCGAGAGCACGCGCAAGCATGCGCTCCAACGAGCGACGATGGCCGAGCTGCAAAATACGCCAGGCCGCCGGCAGCGAGTTAAGGTACTGCACAAGCCACTGTGTCTTGCCAGTTCCCTTCGGAGATTTTACGAAGAGCACTTTTGCCTGACTAAGTTCATTACTCATGTGAGCGATGGGAACACCGAGATAGCGGTCGTTTAAATAGATAGCGCCCGCGTACTTCTCTTCCTTCAGCTCAGGAGGCGGCTCGTGCGCCTTCTTCAAATTCTGCACGAGCGCAAGCAGTTTGCCAGTGCCGAGTGGTTCGGCACCGTTACCGGACGGAGCGATCACCATTACACACCTCCTTCACGCTGTTTTTTCTTCGCGAGGATTTGGGCAATACCATCAACGATGCCATCACTCTTCGCACGCTCCATGTAAACCGTGCCGCACCTCTTGCAAACCAAGAATGGCGTACCGCGTGCGGTGATGTTGACGAACTCGCTCGGCTCTGGATCGGTATGAAATGGACAGCGCACGTTAGAAATTTTGCGAGTGATATCCCGCACGGCGATATGGCCATTAGCCGTTTCGATCACACCGCCCGGCAGGAGCTTGCGCAACCGGCCCTGCCTATTGAACGGATTCACTGCTGCGATCTTCGGCACTACAACAGGCGTTGGCATGTCGCGAAACATGCGCCAGTCCAGAAACGGTCCTTTATGGTGCCAGCTTTGCGCAAGGTGACGATGTTCTTCACGCACCGCAGGCAAGATGAACATGCGACCAATATCCGCAGTCGAGGGATCAGCACCCAAGTCAGTTGCCCATGCCTTGATGACTTCCGCCAATTGCTCGAAATCGGCAACCGACATTGATGTAGCGAGCGGCAACACGATACGTGCTTTGTCTTTGCCTTCTTCGCGATGATTGAGCGTCGTATAGCCTACATGTTCCCACTTGCTGAAGATTTTGATGAGTTGATCCAGCGGACTGCCGCCGTCGTAATCGAGGACGAGCATGGTCATTTCGACCAAATTTTCTTTTATGCGGCGTACATGCGTGCGGCTAAAAAATTTCAGCGGCTTGCCGTCGGCGTCGTTGCCTTTAACTACAGTTGGGTCGGCCACGTCTTTGTAGGCCCAAGGAGAAAAGAGCGGCAGGTTAGATTTATGGCTGAGTGCGCTCGCGTGCGGCGCAGTCAACATGGCCTCGATTTCGGGCCACGACCTATATGTGGTTTTGGCCTGAATGTCGGCCATCGCGTGAAATAAGGTGAAGCCCATAGGCTGAGTGCTGTGCATGAAAACTCCGTTGCAGATGTTGTGCGGAATCGTCTAGCGTTGATTCCGCTTCGCTATTAAAGTCGAGTTACCAATTCGACTGAGGCACGCAACAACTATCCAGATATCATTTCGATGGAGGTAACTACGCGAAGCGGCGATACCTGGAGAGTTGTCTTATGCGCTCAGTCTATTTATATACGCCGAACGGTCAACTACGATTGTTTAGCGCCTTGCTGCTCTGTGACCAATGGGCAATTATCAAAGCCATCTTCCGTTTCAAATTCCAAGAATGTTCCCCATCCGTCATATTGGCCGCCAGCCCTTCGCGAAGCGCGATTGATTGGAATGGTGTGCGAAATAACTGCGCTCAAATTTGCGCAGCCGATGTGCTCGAAGCTGATGCAAACCTTAGAGTCTTTCGCCCGGTTGAGGCCAATGACGGTATAGCCTTGGGCCAGCACCCACTTATGAAATTGAGCGATATTTCCTTTGGTCGGGATGTATACGAAATGCTCTATTGGCCTACTAACATGGAGTTGATCGCCGTTCTTCTCTAACATCTTCACCACAGCTAAGTCTCCGAGAACCCGACGCAATGTCTTGCGATCAGTACCCATTTTGCTTTCGCGTAAAGTGTCCTTAGCAACCTCGATGTCTTGATCAGACAAAGTGATTTTCTTGACGATTTTTGTGACGTTATTCATGATTTTCCTAATATTTTTTGCGTGACTGTGCCTCATCAAAAAAGATGACATGCACGATTAACTCAGACGAAGATTGAGCGTGGTTTGCCAGAGAGCTATGGAAACCAAGCACTCATTGGGTAACCAATTGCAGGGGAGTTAGCTAGCCATTGCTGACGGCATCGCAGCTGCAGTAATCTGCTGCGCAGCATTCACGACCAACTCGTCAACCACCGCCGGTGAGGCGACGTCTTCTGCGAAGTCTGCGGTGTCGGCGACATCAGGAGCGGCAATAACGGATGGCTCGACGGCTGAAGTTGCAGATTCAACCGGGGACGGCACGGATTTGGCGACCGGCGGGAACTTGGTGTTGGTCGCATGGTAGATGCGGAAATCATCCGTCTTCTTTTTCTTGCTTAAGAAGCTGGGGCGTTTCCCTTTGCCGTCCCACTCTTCTCCAGTCGTGGGATCGCGGAAGAAATAGTCGAGGCTGTAGTCTTTATCGACAATAGCCTGTTTGTCTTTTGATGGCGGAAAAGCTTCTACCTTTGTGATACCAAACGTTTTGATCAACTCGCGCACTTGGGCGATGAATAAGGGACGATCAACATACAGATCTTCTTGGTTCTTTTTCGCCAATGCTTCAAGCTCCGCTTTTTTGGCGAGCAGATCAGCAACATTGGAGGACGTAGGGATATTGAGTGCGAACATGAGGTAACTGCCTTTTCAGATTTAATGGTTAGGTTAAAAATGAAATTCCTTCGACAGACAGCGAGCAGCGCGAAGACGCGCAAACACGAGTCATACGATATTAATCGGATGATCGGTTGGGTAGCAGCCTGTGAATTTGCAGAGACGCGAGACGGAGGTAAGCCGTCTAAGAGACTCTGTCAGATTCGCAGGCGAACTCCCACATCCAAAATACCGAATGAAAGAATTTCAGCCTGCCCCTTCCATCAAACTGAGTGATGGTGCCGCTCTGTGTCGGCCGTGTTACCCACGAGGCGCGGAGAGTGTCCGCAAAATCTGGCAGCGTAGTTGGGTTGAAGTACTTAACGCTGACTACACAATAGCGGAAAGCAACAATCCGCGTCAAGGATAAAACACATGTCACCCGAAAATTTCACGTTTGCCTCCACGTCGCTTTGATGCGCGGCTGATAAATATCTGCATCCAGAATCATCACCGCCACTGGAGGCGAAGCGGAGCACTACATGAACATCAACAGCAATATGCCCACGAACACGGCAAGAGACGAAATCAACGAATCCACAAGCGCGACAAGAACACCAATCGGCCTTCTTGCCCAGCAGTGGCTGGCGAAGTACCTACCACCGAAAATCCCCTTGGGCTTGGCAATCAAGTCGCAGTTACAGCATTGGGAACCTCAAACCAACTACGTGATCCGAAGCACTTACACCACCGACACCGACGCAATAATCCTTACCTTGGCGCAGCAGTTCGCCAGTAGCGGCGGACACGTCATTTGGGTCGGTGTCACTGATGACTTGTGTCGCATATCCGAACAGCTCATGTTCAAGATCGCTGGCCTCGAACTAGCTGTGGCAGGCACCAGTGTTCAACTCGACGCCATCGCACAATGCAAGCTGATGTATGCACATGAGCAGATCGGCAAACTGTGGATTGACTTCTGCAACCTCGATGACTGCGGCGATGAAGAAGTGGAACAGGAATTTCTGGCGTCGGTATCGTCCTTCAAGCCAACGCTAATCGTCGTCGATGAGTCGATCTTCGATGATGCGGCGCTCACCCCATTTGAAGCTCTAGTTCGCCAAACTCATGCTTTGCGCATGGTCGAGGAACTGCGCGACACCAATCCGATGGGTAGCGTGCTTTGGCACTTGCTGATAGCGAGCGTAGACGGAAGTACTGAGCAGTTGCCATTGCTAGCGAAGTCGTATCCGACCGTCTACCTGACCATTTCAGGGACATCAGTAGCTGAACCAGACCTTGATCTATCAACCTAAGCGCCTGCGATCCCAGGAAGGCTTCTGATTAGCCTTCGATGTTGGCGTAGACGCGGCATCGGCCTGATGGATAAGGCCTGTGGGCAGGCTACTTGTCTAGACTGGCATTAGCCAAGGTCATGTAGCGAAAAAGACATAGAAGCGACTCCAGACAAGACAGATACCGTCCTCGGCTTTCTGCCTGTCGGAGAACGTACCGTCCGGCAGCTCGGGCTTCGGCGGGACGCTGATCATCGCCAGCGCCTGACGAACTTCCAGATGCTCCTCAGCTGACACTCCGGCCTTGAGATTTTCGCTGGCCTGCTTCGAGTTCAACATATCGAGGGCGCTCTTCGACATGATGCTGATGCCGAAGATCGTAAGCCGATCATTGCTCCAACTGATGATGTGCGCACCGACCGTGCGATTGTAAAAACGACGGCTGGCAAAAAGTACTCGATCCATGACGGTGATTTTCATGGCGGCCCTCGCGTCACATTGTCCACACGCACGTATTCTGCCGTGAGGGTTCGGACATTGTCGGCGTTAAGCTCAGTGACGATGCCGGCTTGCTCTAACTGCGCCATGATGTTCAGTGCATGACGATAGCCGATTCTCAAGTGGCGCTGCATCAACGATACCGATACCTCACGCTGGGTGATGAATACTGCCTTCGCCAGCTCGACCAACATGCGGTCACCACGATCAACAAGCTTGTCCAGCTTCGCGTTCATCGAAACAGCAGGCCAATCTGGTTGCCACTGCCGACGCGACGGCCATGCCACTCGAAGGTATATTTCGAAGTCGCACAGTAGTAGCCTAGTGGCCTTCCTTCTGAGGAGTACGCGACGATGTTGCCGTTGGACCGAGTTTCGGTGAAACCAACCCGGCGGCCATCGCCATCAAACAACGATACGCTTGCCATCACAGTCTAAGCAATTAGTTTCGATCATGCTCAGTCTTGAACTGATTAGATGTATCAGGATCGATTGGAACTCCGTATTCTGTAACTGCAAATTTTTTCTCGGGATACCAATCTAAATCAGCCGTTTTAACTTCGCCAGCGAACCTGTACGTTACGCGAAAGAGCCTTCTATACTCCACATCCTTCAAGCAGGCGATGCCTGCTGGATAAAGCGAATAGTAGCTCTGACATGATCGGTCTGTAGGCTGTAGAACCTGACCGACCTTTATACGTTCTGCGAACTCGGCGGCATGCGCGGCCATTGCGTAGAAGTGCATGAGCAAATAGCATGTGGCTGCGCACGTCCGAATTATGCCCTTGCTGGGCCTGATCAAAAGTAAATTATTGACCATTGAAGCACAGGCTGGTGATATTCGAGGTTGATATCGAAAGCTGAGAAGCAGCCGTATCTAGCGCCGATGGAAGTAGTCCGATGCTTGATGTCGGGTCATTTCTTCTTGCGCTCTCTATGTCGTTCTGCATTGAACCTCTGTACTGGCTATAGAAATCTTCTACAGCAGCTTCGCAGGAGGGATTGCGCGACATGGCACCTGAACTTTTTGCCCTGTGTACGATTGCGACGAAACGATTTACCTCGTTTTCGTAACGTGAGCCGCGTCTATTGCCGCCACCCGAACCAGATCGATTTTCTTGTTCGACGCGTTTCGCCTGTCGTTCGGCCTCCTTTTGTTCTTTTACGCTGGTATCGTATGCGATACGCTCTGGAGTTCTCGTGAAGCTCGACAACCATGCTACTGGAATCAAGTAGATCAGCATTAGGCCTAAGATGCGTTTTCTCGTTGGCGTTGTTATCCATCTTGCGGCTAACGATGGGCGAACCATTCCGACAATCAATGCAAGCATGCCAATCGAAAACAAGACCTGGAATAAATCGGTGAGGCCGATGCCGGGATCTTTCGGAGACGTTGGAGCCGGTTCTTCGGCAGATGCTGGCATCGGTGGCGCTGCGACCGTTGGGCTGACTTTAGCTTTTGGGGATGGCGGCGGTGTGACTGTTACCGGCTGCTTACTGGGAAGTTCCGCGCTGTCACTTTTCAATGGAATACTGGCTGCTACATCGGTGGCCTCCGGCTGATCTTGAGCACCAGTTGGTGCTACGTTCAGTGCCGGAATGGTGTTTGTAGGCGGAGCAGATTTTCCGTCAAGCTGGGCTATCCGCGCAGAGTACGCATCCTTCAAACAGGTCGCATCCTGGCATTTGTTACGTACTGTCGTGATCCATGCACGCTGCACCGCCTTGACGCTATCAACATCGGCGGCGGAACTGATCGTTTTTTTGTAGGACTGGCTCAACTGAGTGTCGAGATCAGAAAGTTGAGCATCCGTGCAGATTCTTTTCTCAATTGCTGTTGAAGCCATCGCGCAATCGAAGCTGGCGGCGCTGGCATCGAGTCCTATCAATGCGATCAGGGTAGTAAAAAATATTCGTTTCACTGCAACCTCGTTCTATTCGTTGTGCATCCAGAACCGTCAATAGCAATGGCCTGTTGCCCGCGCTTCTTTCGACGGCAGAAAAATACCCATGTCCACAGAGGGCGGACACGGGCACGAGCAAGTAAGTTACTGAGGTACGGTCACGTTGAAGAAAGCATTCTCACTGACCAGATTTCCGTTGACGGGCACCATCCATGCAAACCACGGCGCCGGGAAGTTCAAATACTTTCCGGGATACCAGCCGGTATGCGAGTAAATTAGGGACCCAGTGCCTGACGTTAAATCGACCTTCTGAATCGCAGTGCCGCCGTACGATGGCTCAGATAGCACACGAAGAATGTAGGCGGTATTTTTTTGCACAACCACGTCCATCACAGTCTCAAATCCCTTCGCTACTGGAAGGATCATCTTGCTCCCGTTGACAAAGTTGCCGGTGCTGTCACCAGATATCAACACGGTACCGGTGCCTCCTGCTGCCGCGCCGGATGTGTCAACATAGGATTCAGTTCCTCCAGCAAAGAGGGTATATTTTTTCGTCACGTCATCCTGCAATAGTTCAACAGTCCAGAAGGCCGTTTTGTATTCGAATTCTGGACGATCCGCGCGGCTGTAATCTACGGTGAAGCCCCCCTTGCCATCACCCATCAGGAAGTAGATTGGTGTCTTTCCACCCTGGCCCTTCATGTCGGCCACCACGATATCGACGTTACCATCACCGTTCACATCAGCAGCAGATGCGCTATGCGCGTATCCGCTGAAGGGCAGCAGGACATTTTTGTATGTGCCGTCTGCCTGACTGAGGAGAAGGCGATAGTTCTCGCCAGCATATGGAGCCACATCAAGTCCAGAGCATGTAGCAAACACATCAGGTAGGCCATCGTTGTTGAAATCTACGATGACTAATTTTCGGGGCAAGGTGCAACCGGACGTATCACTCAGCAGACCCGATGTCTTATCAACCCAATTGCCGCTGGCATCTTTCTTAAAGAAATGCACTTTACCTTGGACCGACGGGGGCCATGAGCCATCAAGCGGATCGTGTTCAGTGAACGCAACCAGCGATAGGGAACCGTCCTGGAAGAAGTCAGCAAACGCATAACCGCTCTGTATGCCTTCGTTGAACGTCGGATCGACTACGGGCAAAGTTTGAGCCGTGATAGCAAGATTCTTGGCGTTCAAATATGATGATTTCTGAACTGGAATCGGAACGATCAACGACACCGATTGGTTGGCAGTGCCGCCAGCGCCAGTGCAGGTCAGCGTGTACGTTCCCGAACCGGCAGCAGTTGGCGTCTGTGCTGACGTGCCCGAGATAGCCTGCGTACCAGCCCATGCGCCGGATGCTGTACATGACGTTGCGTTCGTCGATGACCATGTGAGTGTGGCCGACGATCCTAACGTGATCTTAGGCTGGCTCATCGCCAATGTGACCGTTGGCGCTGGTGTCGTCGGCGCGGTCGGATTGACTGGCGTTGATGTTAATGGTGTTCCACCACCTCCGCCCCCACAGCCTGCAAGTGCGAACGCGATAAATCCGGTGACAATGTATTTCTTCATGTAGCTACCTCCACTGCGCTCTCTGAGCGTGCCAATAATTTAGCTTCGGCAGTGAAGGTCTAACGGCGCGTTTTGTCAGTGTGTGAGCACTAAATCATCGGATGATCCTTAGCAATACGCGCCTTGTACTCTCCGATGAACTGAAGTAAGTCGAGGCTAAGAGCATCCGCTATCGCAACGAACTCTGGAAAATCCAAGCGTCGTTCACCGCGCTCATACTTCGAAACAAAAGATTGTGTCTTTTGGAGTTTGTCGGCCAGATCAGCCTGTAACATTCCGCTGGACATACGCGCTTCGACCAACATTTGCCGAAACACCTTTGAGTTTGGGTCGTGAATAGGATTAGCCATTCACATAGGATGAAACCCATCTCCGAATATCCCATAACCTACTATGGAATATTATATTAACACAGAGAAACGCTTTCCTTTAAGCAGCCGTTCATTTTTCACAATGTTGAGACATACCGCTGGTGTCACGTCATGAGCAGACAAAGGCTCAATTGGACACAATGTCCTGATGGTGGGGCCGCCGGGCGCGGGCAAGACCATGCTGGCCTCGCGCTTCGCCGGCCTGCTGCCGGAAATGAGCGACGAGGAAGCGCTGGAGTCCGCCGCCGTGCAGTCGCTGACGGGCGGCTTCCGCATCGAGCAATGGAAGCACCGGCCCTTTCGCGCGCCGCATCACACTTCTTCCGGTCCGGCATTAGTGGGCGGAGGCAGCGTGCCGCGTCCGGGCGAGATTTCGCTGGCCCATCGCGGCGTGCTGTTTCTCGACGAGCTCCCCGAATTTAACCGACACGTCCTGGACGTATTGCGTGAGCCAATGGAGTCGGGCCGCATCACGATTTCGCGGGCGGCGCGGCAGGCGGATTTCCCTGCCCACTTCCAGCTGATTGCGGCGATGAATCCCTGCCCCTGCGGATACACCGGTCACGCCAGCGTCGCCTGCCGGTGCACACCGGATATCATCCTGCGCTATCAAAACCGGATCTCCAGCCCGCTGCTTGACCGCATCGACATTCAAATTGAAGTCGCCTCGGTTTCGCCTGAAACCCTTGCGGCCGCAGCAGATGGCGAACCCTCCGCAGCGATTGCCGCGCGAGTACAGGCAGCCACCACGCTACAACTGAATCGCCAAGGCAAGCGCAACCAATACCTGACGCCGCGCGAGATCGACCACTACTGCAAACTCGACCGCCTCAGCAAATCCAAGCTCAAGCAAAGCATGGAATCCTTCCATTGGTCGGGCCGGGCCTACCACCGCATCCTGCGCGTAGCACGCACCATCGCCGACCTGGCAAAAAGCGACCGCATCGAGGAACCACATATGAGCGAAGCGATCCAATATCGACGCGCCCTGCTCAAAGACTAGCCTCAAAGGAGAAGCATCATGCCGTCCACGACTTTCCTTAGCAGCGCAGAAGCGGCCTACATCGCAGGACTCAGCGAACCTGTCATCCATAGCGCAGTAGCAAACCACGTGGTCTCTGAACCATTGATCCGCCAAGGATCCGAATGACACATCTCCCGGCTCGCTGAGACGGTCGTCGGTTCGCTTGCGGACGGCTTGCCCTTGGCGGAGCTCAACGAATCGTATGCCTTGCTGACGGAAGATTTAGTCGAGTCAGCTCAAATCTATACGCAAACGCATCCGACGCAAGAAAGAGCCCGACGCATGTCCGAGACACATCCGGATTGGAAAGTAACCAGCATCACTCAGGTTCATCTATCAGAAAATGAGTGGCGCCTGTTCCTCGACGAGTGTCTGTCCCCAAGCCTGGTGGGCATGGCAATTGACGCCGGTTTTGAGGCAACGTGCTCGAGAGATCGAGGGCTCCTGGGAGCAAAGCGCAGCGAACCGATCTGACTAACCAGGTATTGGAAGTATTCGAGCAAGAACGCAGAGTAATCACATTGATCAGCTACGATCTATGCACGCCAAGCGGCTAACGCCAATATAAAAAGTGGCTCGGGCACTGTATCTACATACCAAGTCTTGCCAGCTTGCTGCTATATTTGCTCGCAGCTCACTCACTCCAGGACCACGATGACCCGTTTGCCTCTGTATCTCGCCGCCAGCGCCGTGCTGGCCGGCTGTGCCACGACCCAAGTGCCGCCCACCGATTTCACGTCCAACTCCGGCAGCCCGCGCGCGCCCGAACAGCTGGCGGTGACGTTTGAAAAAGTCGATCTGGCGCTGCGCGTCGATCCGGCCACCAAGAGCATTCGCGGCGACGCCGCCCTGATCTTCCTGCTGAAAGAACCGCTGACCCGCATCGCCGTCGAACTCGACCGCAACCTGCCAATCGACAGCGCCAGCGTCGACGGCGTCACGCTGGCGCCCGCCGCCATCAGCAATCCCGACGGCCGCCTGTACCTGACGCTGCCGACACCGCTGCAAGCCGGCGCCCGCACCACCGTGCGCATCCAGTACCACGGTGTGCCGCACGTCGCGAAACACGCGCCGTGGGACGGCGCCTTCACCTGGAGCCAGACCAAGGACGGCCAGCCGTGGATCGCCACCACCGTCGAAGGCGAAGGCTGCGATATGTTCTGGCCCTGCATCGACCACCCGATGGGCAAGCCGCAGCTGATCGATCTGCACATCACCGTGCCGTCGCCGCTGGTGGTGGCCGGTAACGGCGTGGCCACCGGCATGGAAGAGAAAGACGGCTGGCGCACCTACAACTGGCGCGCCAAGAACCCCAGCACCTACGGCGTCGCCCTCAACATCGGCCCGTACGAGATGCTGTCCGGCGACTACGCCAGCCGCTTCGGCAACACCATTCCGCTGCGCATGTGGTACCTGAAGGGCCACGATGAGGACGCCAAAGGCCTGTTCGCCGAGTTCACGCCGATGCTGGATTTCTTTGAATACCGCGTCGGTCCGTACCCGTTCGGCGACGAGAAAATGGGCGTGGTCGAAACCCCGCACCTGGGCATGGAGCACCAGACCATCAACGCCTACGGCAACGGCTACGCCAAGTCCGCCTACGGCTACGACTGGCTGCTGCACCACGAGCTGTCGCACGAATGGTTCGGCAACCAGATGACCAATGCCGACTGGGACGATATGTGGCTGCATGAAGGCTTCGGTTCCTACATGCAGCCGCTGTATCTGGAATCGCTACGCGGTGAACGCGACTTCCAGGCCGAGCTGTTCAACTTCCGTAAGTCGCTGTCGAACAAGGCGCCGGTGGTCAGCGGCAAGACCCAGCGCATCGAGGACATCTACGAAGAGGCGCGCGGCGGCCCCGGCAACGACATCTACACCAAGGGCGCGCTGATTCTGCACACGCTGCGCAACCTGATCGGCGACGATGCCTTCTTCACCGCCACCCGCCGCATGGTGTACGGCACCGCCACGCCAACGCCGGGCAACTTCCAGCCACGCTGGAGCAGCACCAAGGAATTCGTCCAGTTCAGCAACGAAGCCAGCGGCCGCGACCTGAACTGGTTCTTCGACGCCTACCTCTACCACGCCGCGCTGCCGGAACTGGTGGAGGAACGCAGCGGCGACAAGCTGACGCTGCGCTGGAAGCTGAAAGATGGCGGCGCCTTCCCGATGCCGATCGAAGTGCGCGTCAACCAGCGCATCGAAAAGCTGCCGATGAGCGATGGCGTCTGCGTGGTCACCGTGCCGCCGCACGCCATGGTAACCATCGACCCGATGTCGCGCGTGCTGCGCCAGCAGCCATGGATCGACGCCTGGAAGGCCGCTGACGAGAAGAAGAAGTCCAAGCGATGAGGACGCGCATGCCGACACTGTTACTGGCGCTGCTGACGGCCGTCACCTTGTCGGCATGCAGTCCGAAGTACGACTGGCGCGACTACCGCAGCGCCGACGCGCCGTACAGCGTGCTGTTCCCCGGCAAGCCGGCGACGCAGACCCGCCCCATCCACCTCGACCAGTTGCCGGTCAGCATGACCATGACCGCCGCCAACATCGACGGCGTGGTGTTCGCCGTCGGCAGCTCGCAACTGGCCGACGCCGCCCAGGCGCCGACCGCTCTGGCGGCGATGCAGAGCGCCATGGTCAACAACATCGGCGGTATCATCACCAGCAGCAAGCCGCTCGCCAACGGCGCGGTGGAAGTGGATGCCAGCGGCAAGACCATGCGCCTGATCGGCCGTTTCATCGCCAAAGACCGCCGGGTTTACCAAATCGTCATCATTGGCGCACCGCAAAAAATCGAGGCCGAGCAGGCTGAAACATTCTTCACTTCCCTTAAATTCCTCTGAAAACCGAAGTATTCGCTTAGGGAATCCTTAATCGGGGTGCGGTAGCGCCTAAACAGGGGTCGCAAAGTGTTGTAAAGTTTCAGTTATGTATTAAAGTCTTAGCTAACGGACGTGCCGTTGCCGAACCAGGAAAGTGCCGCTATGTTAATTGCATTCAAATCAAAATCCAGCCCGGAAGTATTGATGTACCAGGAACACGCACAGCGCATCCTGGACCTGTTGCATAAGAATCCTACCCGTGGCGTGATCACCGCAGCCGAAGCCGCGCAGGCGCTGTCGGTACTGGAACATGAAGTGGCCGAAACCCGGCTGCACCCGGAAAACGACGTCGAGCACGACGCCCACGCCCACGAACAGGAAGAAGGCGAAACCAAGGAACATGCGGCATCGCAACGGGTCGGTTTCTCCGCCCGCGCTTACCCGCTGCTGGAAATGCTGCGTACCGCCAAGGCGGAAAACGAGCACATCATCTGGGGCATTTAATCCCCCGCCAGGGACGCCTTCAACGGTAAATCCATCGTGAAGCGCGTCCCGACGCCCACCGCACTGTCCACCCGTATCGAACCATCCAGTAGCGACGTCACGATGTTGTAGGTGATGCTCAGGCCCAGTCCGTTTCCGCCCTGCCCCAGCTTGGTGGTAAAGAACGGATCGAAGATGCGCGCCTGATGCTCCGTCGAAATCCCTCTGCCGTCATCCTCGAACACGATGCGCACCCGGTCGGCGCCCAGTTGCACCGCCCACATGCGCATGACGCCCCCCTCGCGGTCCTCAAACGCATGCAGCAGCGCGTTATTGATCAGATTGATGACCACCTGGCCGTACGGACCGGGGAAGCTGTCCAGCACGATATCTTCCGGCATCTCTACCGTAATCTGGTGCCCCGCCTTGCGCACCTGGTTCTTCATCGTCATGACGATCTCATTGCTGGCCTGATGCAGATTGAACAGGCGCCGCTTGGCGCTGGCCTGGTCCACCGCCACCTGCTTGAAACTGTTGACCAGCTCGGCCGCACTGCGCAGGCTGCGCATCAGCAGCGTCGACGCCTCGCGCGAGGCGTCAAGGAAACTGCGCAGGTCGGAGCGGCGCAGCGTATTGCCGTTGTTGAGCAGCTCCATCTCGCTGGTCTTGTCTTCCAGCGTGCTGGCGATCACCAGGCTGTTGCCGATCGGCGTATTGAGCTCGTGCGCGACGCCCGCCACCAGCGAACCCAGCGCCGCCAGCTTCTCGCGCTCGACCAGTTGCTGCTGGGCGTCGCGCAGCTGGCGGTAGGAATCGGCATTCGCAAACGCCACCGCCACGTAGGAGGCCAGCGTGGTCAGCATGTCGAGGTCGATGCGCTGGTACGCATGGGTGCGATAACTGTGCACGGTGATCACGCCGCGCACCTGGCCGCCGACCGAGATCGGCACATAGATCAGCGAGCGCGGCTCGGTCGGCAAGGTGCCGTCTTCCAGCGTGCCCATGTCTTCGGCGCCGGACACCAGGTCCAGGCTGCCGATATAGCGGCCGTACTCCTGCTCCAGATCGTTGATGAAGACTTCCTGATTATGCTGGATGCACCAGACCGCCAGCTGGTTCGGCTCGCGCATGCTGCGGGTGTACGGCGTGTAGCGCTTGCCGCGCTCCATCGCGAACGGATACTCGATCACCTCCTGCTGCGGCCGGTAAATGCCGATGCCGAACACGCTGGCGTCCATCAGCGCATGCACCTGCTGGTACAGCAGCGACATGATGGCCTCGCTGTCGAGGTTGGCGGTAATGCGGCGGCCGATGTCCGACAGCAGCGAAATATTGCGGTGCGCCAGCTCGACGTTTTCCTTCTCGCGCTCGATCGACTCCTTCTGCCGGACCAGCTCGTGCGTGCGGCTGTCGACCTCCTGCGCCAGCTCCTGCTTCTGCCGCACCAGCAGGCGGATGCGGATGCGGAACAACAGGTAAGCGCTCCCCAGCACCAGGCACACGGCCAGGATGCGGAACCACCAGGTCTTCCACACCGGCGGCGCGATCGTCACCGTCACCGATGCCGGCGCAGCGCTCCACACGCCATCCTTGTTGGCGGCCTTGACGCGGAACACATATTGGCCGGGATCGAGATTGGTATAGGTGGCGAAGCGCTTGCCGGCGTCGGCCGTCACCCAGCCGGGATCGAAGCCCTCCAGCTGGTAGGCGTAGCGGTTGCGCTGCGGGTCCGCATAGTGCATGCCGGCAAACTCGAACGAGAACACCGCATCGCGGTACGACAGCGACAGCGCCTTCAGGCTGCCGAGCGGCCCGCGCCCCACGGCGGCGGCCGGCAGCGGCGTGCTGAGGATCGATTGATTGAAGATGGAAAAGTCGGTGATGGCCACCTGCGGCGGTTCGGGATTGTCATGAATCTGCGCCGGCTGGAACGCCGTCACGCCCTCCAGTCCACCGAAGTACAGTGTGCCATCCGGCGCGCGGTAGCCTGAACCGACGAAATACGAGCCGTCGATCAAGCCATCGCGCGCCACGTAATTCCTGAACAGGCCGGTCTCCGGATTGAACTGCGAGATCCCCGCCGTCGTGCTGATCCACAAGCGGCCTTGATGGTCCGGCAAGATCGCACCGATCGGATCGTAGGAGCGGCCATTGGCCGGTGGATAGACCCGGAAGCTGAGTTTGCCATTGGCGCCCATCTGCGCCATGTTCAGACCGGCAGCGGTGCCGATCCACATCCGCTGCTGCGGGTCCTGATACAGATAGTAGACGCGGTTGTGACTCAGGCTGTCGGACTTGGTCGCATGGTGGCGATAGCGCTCGAACTTGCCGCTGCTGCGGTCCAGACGGTCCAGGCCGTTCTCGGTGCCAACCCACAGATTGCCCTGCGGGTCTTCCAGCAGCGCATACACGCGGCCGGACAATTTTTCGGCGTCATCCGTGTCGGACAGATACGTCTGCACCGCCAGCGTTTGCGGATCGATGCGATACAAGGCCGAGCGCGACCCCACCCAAATCATGCCGTCCTTGGTCACCATGATGCGCTGGATCGCCCGCGCCTGCGGATCGTCACTCAGCGGCAAGGCGTGGAAATCGTTACCGCCGGCATCGCGCCAGAACAAGCCGCTCGGCGAACCCAGCCACAAACGGCCGCTCTGGTCGGTGGCCAGCGCTCCCAACGCATCCGGCGGGAGCGATCCCGGTCGCTGGTCGGCATTCGACGTCAGCGTGGCCGTACCTCGTGCCGGGTCCAGCAGGACCAGCCCCTGCGCCAACCCCAGCCACAGCTTGCCATCCGGTGCGCCGGCGATGGCGCGCACCTTGTTGCCGCCGATGCCAGGCAATACGCCGCCCCGTTCGGTGTAGCGCTCGAAACCGCCGCTGTTGAGGTCGACGCGATCGACGCCGCCGTACCAGTTGCCGACCCACAGCGTGCCGGTGCGATCCTGGTACAGCGAGCTGACCTGGGTGTCGCTAATGCCGTAACGGTTCAGATTGTCGCGCGGGTAGCGATAGAAATGGCCGCTGGCCGGATCGCGCCGGCGCAGGCCGTCGCTAAACGTGCCCAGCCATAAAGTGCCGTCGCTGTCGTGCATCAGCTTGGTCATGCGCTGTTGCGCCAGCTCGGCCGGGATTTCGACCGCCAGCCGTTCGGCCGACCGGCCGCTCACACGCCATGCCTGCACACCCTTGAGCGTGCCCGCCCACAACACGCCGTCCGGCCCGATCGACAGCGACATAAAGCTGTTTTCCGGCCGGTTTTCCTGGGTCCCGAAGTGAAGAAACTGCGTGCTACCGGCCGGCAGCAACTCCAGGCCTCGGGCTGTGCCCAGCCACAAATTGCCATGCCCGTCGCTGGCCATCGTCGCTACGCGGTCATCGTTAATGCTGTCCTGATCGCCATCGGCGTGGCGCAGCGTTTGCAGCTTGCCACTGGCCATGTCGAGGTGCTGCAAGCCCTCAAACGTTCCCAGCCATAAGCCCTGTTTGCCATCGCTGACAATATTGCTCACCGCCGCCTTGGACAGCACATGGGTAAACACCTGCGTGGCAGGATCGTAGCGGTCGAGCCCGCTCCTGCTGCCGATCCATAAGCGGCCGGCGGCGTCTTCATACAAGGCCTGAATGTAGTTATCCTGCAGACTCTGGGGATTGGTGGGATCGTTTTTGAAAGCGGTGATGCGGTAACCGTCAAACCGGTTTAGTCCGGCCTGGGTGCCTAGCCACATATAGCCCTGGCGGTCTTGCACCATGCTGGTGACCGACTCCTGCGTCAGCCCCTGCTCCACCCCCAGATGCTCGAAACGCAGCATGAGCGGGGCCGCGCGGGCTACCGTCAACAGCGCCAGCAACAGCAAAGCACAGACACAACGCATTACATGAGGCATAAGATGGGGTTGCATACCAGATATCGACCCATTTTAATGCACAAAAGCAAAAAAGCCCCAACCAGTTTTATACCGGAAGGGGCTTTTTCTAATAACTAGCTTGACGATAACCTACTTTCACACTGGTTGCAGCACTATCATCGGCGTAGAGTCGTTTCACGGTCCTGTTCGGGATGGGAAGGGGTGGGACCGACTTACTATGGTCATCAAGCTTTGACTTGTGTGCTCTGCAGCCAACGGCTGCACAGCGAATCTGGGAGAAGTAAAGTTTAGTTGTTGGGGTAGCACCACTCATCATCAGAGTAAATGCGCATAACCGTCAAGGTTATAGGGACAAGCCGTACGGGCAATTAGTATCAGTTAGCTTAATGCATTACTGCACTTCCACACCTGACCTATCAACGTCCTGGTCTCGAACGACCCTTCAAAGAGCTCAAGGCTCTGGGAAATCTCATCTTAAGGCAAGTTTCCCGCTTAGATGCTTTCAGCGGTTATCTCTTCCAGACTTAGCTACCCGGCAATGCCACTGGCGTGACAACCGGTACACCAGAGGTCTGTCCACTCCGGTCCTCTCGTACTAGGAGCAGCCCCCTTCAAATTTCCAACGCCCACGGCAGATAGGGACCAAACTGTCTCACGACGTTTTAAACCCAGCTCACGTACCACTTTAAATGGCGAACAGCCATACCCTTGGGACCGGCTACAGCCCCAGGATGTGATGAGCCGACATCGAGGTGCCAAACTCCCCCGTCGATATGAACTCTTGGGAGGAATCAGCCTGTTATCCCCAGAGTACCTTTTATCCGTTGAGCGATGGCCCTTCCATACAGAACCACCGGATCACTATGTCCTACTTTCGTACCTGCTCGACTTGTCAGTCTCGCAGTTAAGCACGCTTATGCCATTGCACTATCATCACGATGTCCGACCGTAATTAGCGTACCTTCGAACTCCTCCGTTACACTTTAGGAGGAGACCGCCCCAGTCAAACTGCCTACCATGCACTGTCCCCGATCCGGATAACGGACCAAGGTTAGAACCTCAAACAAACCAGGGTGGTATTTCAAGGTTGGCTCCACAGAAACTGGCGTTCCTGCTTCAAAGCCTCCCACCTATCCTACACAGATTGGTTCAAAGTCCAATGCAAAGCTACAGTAAAGGTTCATGGGGTCTTTCCGTCTAGCCGCGGGTAGATTGCATCATCACAAACATTTCAACTTCGCTGAGTCTCGGGAGGAGACAGTGTGGCCATCGTTACGCCATTCGTGCAGGTCGGAACTTACCCGACAAGGAATTTCGCTACCTTAGGACCGTTATAGTTACGGCCGCCGTTTACTGGGACTTCAATCAAGAGCTTGCACCCCATCATTTAATCTTCCAGCACCGGGCAGGCGTCACACCCTATACGTCCACTTTCGTGTTTGCAGAGTGCTGTGTTTTTATTAAACAGTCGCAGCCACCAGTTTATTGCAACCCGTTCGCCCTACTGAAGTAAATCAGCCAAGCTACAAGGGCGTACCTTTTCCCGAAGTTACGGTACCAATTTGCCGAGTTCCTTCTCCCGAGTTCTCTCAAGCGCCTTAGAATACTCATCTCGCCCACCTGTGTCGGTTTGCGGTACGGTCTCGTATGACTGAAGCTTAGAGGCTTTTCTTGGAACCACTTCCGATTGCTACGTGCACAAGTGCACTCGTCCCACTCCCTTGAATTACGCGCCCGGATTTGCCTAAGCGCCTTCTATGAAGCAGAAACTGACTATTCCAACAGTCAGACAACCTTCCGCGATCCGTCCCCCCATCGCATCATACGACGGTGCAGGAATATTAACCTGCTTCCCATCAGCTACGCATCTCTGCCTCGCCTTAGGGGCCGACTCACCCTGCTCCGATGAACGTTGAACAGGAAACCTTGGGCTTACGGCGTGGGGGCTTTTCACCCCCATTATCGCTACTCATGTCAGCATTCGCACTTCTGATACCTCCAGCATCCTTTACAAGACACCTTCGCAGGCTTACAGAACGCTCTCCTACCATATGCTAAAAGCATATCCGCAGCTTCGGTGACTGGCTTAGCCCCGTTACATCTTCCGCGCAGGACGACTCGATCAGTGAGCTATTACGCTTTCTTTAAATGATGGCTGCTTCTAAGCCAACATCCTGACTGTTTTAGCCTTCCCACTTCGTTTTCCACTTAGCCAATCTTTGGGACCTTAGCTGGCGGTCTGGGTTGTTTCCCTCTTGACGCCGGACGTTAGCACCCGACGTCTGTCTCCCAAGCTCGCACTCATCGGTATTCGGAGTTTGCAATGGTTTGGTAAGTCGCGATGACCCCTAGCCATAACAGTGCTCTACCCCCGATGGTGATACTTGAGGCACTACCTAAATAGTTTTCGGAGAGAACCAGCTATTTCCAAGTTTGTTTAGCCTTTCACCCCTACCCACAGCTCATCCCCTAATTTTTCAACATTAGTGGGTTCGGACCTCCAGTGCGTGTTACCGCACCTTCATCCTGGCCATGAGTAGATCACTTGGTTTCGGGTCTACACCCAGCGACTATCGCCCTGTTCGGACTCGATTTCTCTACGGCTTCCCTATTCGGTTAACCTTGCCACTGAATGTAAGTCGCTGACCCATTATACAAAAGGTACGCAGTCACGGAACAAGTCCGCTCCTACTGTTTGTATGCACACGGTTTCAGGATCTATTTCACTCCCCTCCCGGGGTTCTTTTCGCCTTTCCCTCACGGTACTGGTTCACTATCGGTCGATTACGAGTATTTAGCCTTGGAGGATGGTCCCCCCATATTCAGACAGGATTTCTCGTGTCCCGCCCTACTTGTCGCACGCTTAGTACCACCGGTCTGATTTCATGTACGGGGCTATCACCCGCTGTGGCTGCCATTTCCAGAGCATTCCATTATCAGTCCGACTATCACGTGCAGGCTCTTCCCATTTCGCTCGCCACTACTTTGGGAATCTCGGTTGATTTCTTTTCCTGCAGCTACTTAGATGTTTCAGTTCGCCGCGTTCGCTTCACACACCTATGTATTCAGTGAGTGATGACCCAAAGGGCCGGGTTTCCCCATTCGGAAATCTGCGGATCAAAGCTTGTTTGCTAGCTCCCCGCAGCTTATCGCAAGCTACTACGTCCTTCATCGCCTGTAATCGCCAAGGCATCCACCATGTGCACTTATTCACTTGTCCCTATAACCTTGACGGCTATAGTTCTTAGCATTTACTACTTTGTGATGATGAGTTTTACTACCCAGGCATGTATCTGTCGACACACACCTAATAAAACTTTACTTCTTCCAGATTGTTAAAGAACGATACAGCAGATAAGTGTGAGCACTTGGCATGTTCCGAAGAACCTGCAAACTCTAGAAAGGAGGTGATCCAGCCGCACCTTCCGATACGGCTACCTTGTTACGACTTCACCCCAGTCACGAATCCTACCGTGGTAAGCGCCCTCCTTACGGTTAAGCTACCTACTTCTGGTAAAACCCGCTCCCATGGTGTGACGGGCGGTGTGTACAAGACCCGGGAACGTATTCACCGCGACATGCTGATCCGCGATTACTAGCGATTCCAACTTCATGCAGTCGAGTTGCAGACTACAATCCGGACTACGATACACTTTCTGCGATTAGCTCCCCCTCGCGGGTTGGCGGCGCTCTGTATGTACCATTGTATGACGTGTGAAGCCCTACCCATAAGGGCCATGAGGACTTGACGTCATCCCCACCTTCCTCCGGTTTGTCACCGGCAGTCTCATTAGAGTGCTCTTTCGTAGCAACTAATGACAAGGGTTGCGCTCGTTGCGGGACTTAACCCAACATCTCACGACACGAGCTGACGACAGCCATGCAGCACCTGTGTAATGGTTCCCTTTCGGGCACTCTCCAATCTCTCGGAGATTCCATCCATGTCAAGGGTAGGTAAGGTTTTTCGCGTTGCATCGAATTAATCCACATCATCCACCGCTTGTGCGGGTCCCCGTCAATTCCTTTGAGTTTTAATCTTGCGACCGTACTCCCCAGGCGGTCTACTTCACGCGTTAGCTGCGTTACCAAGTCAATTAAGACCCGACAACTAGTAGACATCGTTTAGGGCGTGGACTACCAGGGTATCTAATCCTGTTTGCTCCCCACGCTTTCGTGCATGAGCGTCAGTTTTGACCCAGGGGGCTGCCTTCGCCATCGGTGTTCCTCCACATATCTACGCATTTCACTGCTACACGTGGAATTCTACCCCCCTCTGCCAAACTCTAGCCTTGCAGTCACCATCGCCATTCCCAGGTTGAGCCCGGGGATTTCACGACAGTCTTACAAAACCGCCTGCGCACGCTTTACGCCCAGTAATTCCGATTAACGCTTGCACCCTACGTATTACCGCGGCTGCTGGCACGTAGTTAGCCGGTGCTTATTCTTCAGGTACCGTCATGAGGCCTAGATATTAGCCAGACCCTTTTCTTCCCTGACAAAAGAGCTTTACAACCCGAAGGCCTTCTTCACTCACGCGGCATTGCTGGATCAGGCTTGCGCCCATTGTCCAAAATTCCCCACTGCTGCCTCCCGTAGGAGTCTGGACCGTGTCTCAGTTCCAGTGTGGCTGGTCGTCCTCTCAGACCAGCTACTGATCGATGCCTTGGTAGGCTTTTACCCTACCAACTAGCTAATCAGATATCGGCCGCTCCAGGAGCATGAGGTCTTGCGAGCCCCCACTTTCATCCTTAGATCGTATGCGGTATTAGCGTAACTTTCGCTACGTTATCCCCCACTCCAGGGTACGTTCCGATATATTACTCACCCGTTCGCCACTCGCCACCAGAGCAAGCTCCGTGCTGCCGTTCGACTTGCATGTGTAAGGCATGCCGCCAGCGTTCAATCTGAGCCAGGATCAAACTCTTTAGTTTAATCTCTGTTTGTGACCACTGCTGGTCACTGGTTCGCTCTTCTCAAA
Organism: Duganella dendranthematis; assembly: GCF_012849375.1. Taxonomy (NCBI): domain Bacteria; kingdom Pseudomonadati; phylum Pseudomonadota; class Betaproteobacteria; order Burkholderiales; family Oxalobacteraceae; genus Duganella; species Duganella dendranthematis. The sequence goes on along the minus strand of NZ_CP051684.1, from coordinate 3,269,174 downwards.
AATACTGACAGTATTTCTACTGAATATTTCTTTGTTGAGCATTTAATGCTTTTTGTTGCAGCACCAAATGCCCACACTTATCGACTGTAAATTTTTAAAGATCATTCTGTACTGCGTGCTAACAAAGCGTTTTGTTTGTCAGCGAAGAGGCAAGATTATGAGGCGTTTCGTACATCTCGTCAAGCTCTTCTTTTCCTCACTCAACGCTGCATTTGCATGTGTTGTTTCGTGAGGGACAGAATCATAACAAGGGCCGGCCAGTCTGGCAAGGGTAGAATACGAAATTCTTCGATTCATATGCAGCCTCATGTCCATCTCCCCTACTCATAACGAAGCACTCGCCGCCCAACTCGACCGCGCTATTAATAACAAGACCAAGCCGCTGGGCAGCCTGGGCGTGCTGGAGGCACTGGCCAGGCAAATCGGCCTGATCCAGAACACCCGCGACATCGCACTGACCAAGCCTTCTATATTGGTGTTCGCCGCCGACCACGGTGTGGTGGCAGAAGGCATCTCCGCCTACCCGCAGGACGTGACCTGGCAAATGGTCGAGAACTTCCTGGCGCGCGGCGCCGCCATCAATGTGTTTGCCACCCAGAACCATTGCGAGCTGCGCGTCATCGACGCCGGCGTCAATCACGACTTCGGCCCACGCGACGGCCTGACCGACCGCAAGCTGGCGCACGGCACCCGCAACTTCGCCAACGAACCGGCGATGAGCCGCGATCTGTGCCAGACCGCGCTGGCGGCCGGCATGGCGCTGGCGTCAGAACTGGAAGGCAATGTGGTCGGCTTCGGCGAAATGGGCATCGGTAACACCACCGCCGCCGCTGCGCTGATGCACAAGTTGACCGGCATCCCGGTAGCGCAATGCGTCGGCGCCGGCACCGGCCTGTCGGCCGACGGCATCCTGCATAAACAACGCGTGATCGAGGCGGCAGTCGACAGGCACGCTCACGCCACCGAGGCGCTAGACGTGTTGGCCACTTTCGGCGGGCTGGAAATCGCCATGATGGCCGGCGCCATGCTGAAGGCGGCGGAACTGCGCAAGATCCTGCTGATCGACGGCTTTATCGTCACCAGCGCGCTGCTGGTCGCCGCCCGCATGCATCCCGCGATCCTGGACTACTGCGTGTTCGCCCACTGCTCCGACGAAAACGGCCACAAACAAATGCTCGACGCGCTGGGCGCCAAACCGCTGCTGAACCTCGGCCTGCGCCTCGGCGAAGGCACCGGCTGCGCGCTGGCGCTGCCGCTGCTGCACGCCGCCGTCAACTTCCTGAACCAGATGGCCACCTTCGAGTCGGCCCAGGTCAGCGAAAAGTCCGAGTAAGGCCGATACACAGCATGCACCAGCTACGCCTGTTCTTCACCGCGCTGCAGTTCTTTACCCGCCTGCCGATTCCACGCTGGGTGGGTTTCGATCCTGCGTGGCTCAACCAGGCCTCGCGCTATTTCCCGCTGGTTGGCCTGGTGGTGGCGCTGATCACTGGCGCGGCGTACGCGGTGGCTGCGTGGTTCCTGCCGGCCCCGGTGGCGGTGGTCATCTCCACCGCCGTCGGCATCTATGCCACCGGTGCCTTCCACGAAGACGGCTTTGCCGATATGTGCGACGGCTTCGGTGGCGGCATGACGCCGGAGCGCGTGCTGGAGATCATGAAGGATTCGCGCATCGGCGCGTATGGCGCCATCGGCACTATTTGCATGCTGGGCCTCAAGCTGGTGACGCTGTCCATGCTGCCGCCGCTGGCCGTCATCGGTGCGTTACTGGTGGCGCATCCCCTTTCGCGCCTGATGGCGACCTCGCTGATCTGGCGTCTCGACTACGCGCGCGCCGAAGGCAAGGCCAAGCCGCTGGCGCAAAAAATGCGCGGCACCGAATTCCTGATCGCCGCCATCACGTCCATCGTGGCGGCGCTGGTAGTCATTGAGTTGCGCTGGCTGCCGCCGGCCGCGCTGGTCAGCGGCGTGATTGTCGCCGCCATCGCCACCTGGTGGCTGGCGCGCAAATGCGTGCGCCGCATCGGTGGCTACACGGGCGACTGCCTCGGCGCAGTCCAGCAAGTCACTGAAGTTATGTTCTACCTGTGCGCGCTGGCCAGCTTCCAGCATGGCGCGCTGCCGGTATGAAGCTGATATTGGTCCGCCACCCGCAGCCGCTGGTGGCGCCGGGCTTCTGCTACGGCAGCACCGACCTCGCCATCGCGCCGGGCCAGCTGGAACAGACACTGGCCGCGCTCCAGCTGCCAGCCGGCCTGCCTATCTACTCAAGTCCCCTGCGCCGCTGCGCCGAACTGGCCGCGCGCCTGACGCCCACGCCACACTACGACAGCCGCCTGGTGGAGATGCACTTCGGCGCATGGGAGATGCAGCCATGGGACAGCATCCCGCGCGCCGACATCGACGCCTGGGCCGCCGACATGGTCCACTACCATCCCGGCGGCGGCGAAAGCGTGCTGCAAATGGCCGAACGGATCAGCGCCTTCTATAGAGACGTGCAGCGCCAGCACGCCCAGGCCATCATCATCTGCCACGCCGGCGCCATGCGTTTGCTGAGCGCCTGCCACGCCGGACTTCCCCCTGCGGCGATGGGGCTGCAAGCCGCGCAAGCCGCCCATCAAATTGCTTACGGCGCCACGTTGACCCTGAACCCCGTATAATGTCCGGGTTTTGGTGCTCGCGTGCCTGTCCAGGCGCGCAGTTAAACGGGAAACACGAAGCGATACAAAAACGCTAACGTGTGCTGCCCCCGCAACGGTAAACAAGTGTCGCAATCTTTGTTCAGCGCGACAAACCTCCTCCAGCAACCACTGTGCTACGGCATGGGAAGGTGAGGCGGTGCCACTTGTCAGCCCGGATACCGGCCAAACCAGGTGGAAGCGACGTCAATGCCGCGCTTCTGTTCACAATTGGCCCACGGGGACGTCGGCCAGTTGGCATTAATAGAAAACATATCATGACCCTTCGTATTTCCCGTCCTGCGACCCTGACGTCGCTGGCATTCGCCATGGCCGCCTGCTATGCGCACGCTGAACCAGTTACCGCCACCGACGCCGTTGTCGTCACCGCCACCCGCACGCCACAGCCGCTGGCCAACGTCATCAGCGACACCATCACCATCGGCCCTGAGCAGATCGCCGCAGCCGGCGCCGGTTCTATCGTCGACCTGCTGCAACGCCAGCGCGGCATCGAGATCGCCCGCAACGGCGGGGCCGGCACCGCATCCAGCGTCTACATCCGCGGCGCCAACAGCAATCAGAACATCGTACTGGTCGACGGCGTGCGTATCGGCTCCTCGACCACCGGCGCCGCTAACTGGAGCGCGATTCCGCTGACCGCCATCGACCATATCGAAATCGTCTACGGCCCACTGAGCTCCCTGTACGGCGCCGACGCCATCGGCGGCGTGATCCAGATCTTCACCAAGAAAGGCCAAGGCGCGCCGACACTGACGGCCTTCGCAGGCTACGGCAGCGACAAGACGCGCGAAGCCGACGCCACGCTGTCCGGCGCCACCGGCGGTGAGCATAGCTTCACCTACGCCATCAGCGCGGGTAAGGAAAAATCGGACGGCTTCTCGGCCACGCGTCCAGGCATCACCTCGTACAACGCGGACCGCGACGGCTACGACAAGGAAAACGTTTCCGGCCAGTTCGGCGTGCAGATCGCCCCAGGCTACGAAACCGGCGCGCTGTTCTTGCACAGCAAACTCGAATCGCAGTACGACAGCGGCGCTTCCGCCTACGATGTGCGCAGCAAGGCAGAATTGGAAACCGCCGCCGTCTATGGCAAGGCCAAGTTCCTGCCGAACGTCGACACCCTGCTGCAATATTCGGAAAGCCGGGACAAGGGCCAAAACTGGAGCAGCGCCGCCGCAGCCGGTTACTCGCGCATCGACACCAAGCAGACCGACATCACGCTGCAAAACGACGTGCGCATCGGCGCCGACGTGCTGCAACTGCTGTACGATCACCGCAAGGAAGAAGTATCGACCAACGGCGACACTGCGCTGAACCGCGACCGCACCACCAACGCGTGGGCCGCTTCCTACAACGCGCGCCGTGGCGCCAGCCTGCTGAACGCCAGCATCCGCCGCGATAACTCGGTGTACGGCTCGAAAAACACCGGCTCGATCGGCTACGGCTACGACATCACCTCGCAGCTGCGCGCCACCGCCAGCTACGGCACCAGCTTCCGCGCGCCGACCTACAACGAGTTGTATTACTCGGGCTACGGCAATCCAGCCAACAAGCCGGAACAGGGCAAGAATGCGGAACTCGGCCTGCGCTGGGATGACGGCGTCAATGCAGTCAGCGCCAGCTACTATCACAACCGGTTGACCGACCTGCTGGTCAGCACCACACCTTGCCCCTACGCCGGCTACAAATCCAGCTGCGTCTACAACGTCAACGAGGCGCTGCTGGAAGGCGTGACCATCGCCGGCGCGACCCGCGTGGCGGGCGTCAACCTGGCCGCCAACCTTGACCTGCAAGATCCAAAGGACGAGACCAGCGGCAAGCGCCTGGCGCGTCGCGCCAAAAAGCACGGCAACGTGACCGCCGACTACAGCATCGGCGCGCTGAAGACCGGCGTGGAGCTGGAATTCTCCGGCGACCGCTTTGACGATGCGGCCAACAAGAATCGCCTGGGCGGCTACGGTCTGGTGAATCTGTACGCCACCTACAGCTTCACGCGTGACTGGTCGGCGCTGGTCCGCTGGAACAACATCGGCGACAAGCAATACGATCTGGCGCGCTTCTACGTCACACCGGGTTCCAAGGTGTTTGCCGGACTGCGTTACGGCTACAAATAATGGTGTAACCTGCCGGGGTTGAATTCCCGTCCCGGCAGTTCTTTTTGAAAGCAGTGCATGCATTCTTTCTCCCGCAATCTGCAACAGCGCGCCGCCATCACCATGGCCGGCCTGCTGCTGTTCGCGTTTGCCGGCCTGATTTTTTCGGGCATGACCGGTTCGGTCCCTATTCCGTTTTCCGATATTCCCGCAGCGCTCAATGAGCTGCTGCATGGCCAGACCGCCTCGCTGGCGGCCACGCTGCTCGACCTGCGCCTTAGCCGCGCGGTGTCCGCTTTCGTCACCGGCGCCGCGCTCTCGCTGGCCGGCGCGATGATGCAGGCGCTGTTGCGCAACCCGCTGGCCGATCCCTATGTCCTTGGCTTGTCCGCCGGCGCCTCGGTCGGCGCGCTGGCCGCGCTGCTGTTCATGTGCGCCGCCTGGATGGTGGATGCCGCCGCATTCGGCGGCGCCGTCGCCGTCTCGATGATGCTGTATGTGCTGGCCCGGCGCGACCTGCGCGGCGGCACGGCGGCGGAAGGCGGCACCGCGCTGCTGCTGTTGACCGGCGCGATTCTGTCCTCCGCCTGCATGGCGATGGTGACGCTGATGCTGTCCATCGCGCCGGAGAGCCGCCTGCGCGGCATGGTGTTCTGGATCATCGGCGACCTGTCTGGCACGCAGATGCGCTGGATGCCATGGGTGGTGCTGATCGCCTCCCTGGCCTTCGCCCTGCGCAACGCGCGCGCCATGAACGTGATGGCGCTGCACGCGGAAGCCGCCGCCACGCTGGGCATCCGCGTCGGCGCGCTGCGCAAAGGCCTGTTCTTCGTCTCCGGCCTACTGACCGCCAGCGCCGTCACCAGCGCCGGCAGCATCGGCTTCGTTGGCCTGATCGTGCCGCACGCCTGCCGCTTTGCGGTCGGTCCCGATCACCGCATATTGATCCCGGCCGCCACCATCGGCGGCGGCACCTTCCTGATGCTGGCCGATACCTTGGCCCGCACCGCCATCGCGCCGCAGCAGCTGCCGGTCGGCGTGGTGACCGCGCTGATCGGCGCGCCGGTGTTCCTGTACCAACTGCACCGCCTGCGCAAATGATGATCAGCACCCACCAACTTTCACTGAGCGCCGGCCAGCGCCAGCTGGTCAAGGATCTCGACTGGCAGGTGCGCGAAGGCGAATGCTGGAGCATTATCGGCCGCAATGGCGCCGGCAAGAGCACCTTGATGCGCGCGCTGGCGGGGCTGCGTCCGCCGGAAGCCGGTCACGTGTCGCTAAACGGCCGTCCGCTGGCCGAATGGCCGCTGGAAGAACTAGCGCGCCAGCGCGCCTTCCTGGCGCAGAGCCGCAGCGACGCCTTTTCCTACAGCGTGATCGAAACTGTATTGTCGGCGCGCCATCCGTATCACGGCAACCGCTACTGGGAAGATAGCGACGATCACGCCATCGCCATCCAATCGCTGGAAGCGATGGAAGTTGCCGAACTGAAGTCGCGCGACGTGCGTACGCTGTCCGGCGGCGAACGCCAGCGGGTAGCGATTGCCGCCATGCTGGCGCAGGACACGCCGCTGCTGCTGCTGGACGAACCGGCCAACGCGCTCGATCTGGCGCACCAGGTCAGCGTAATGAGCATCCTCGCGCGCCTGTGCCGCGAACAAGGCAAGACCGCCGTCATGATCGGTCATGACCTGACGCTGGCGCACAGCGTTTCCACCCACGCGCTGCTGCTGAAGGGTGACGGCCGCTGGCTGTCCGGCACACGAGAAGATGTGATGCAGGCCGGCCTGCTCGGCGACTATCTCGGCCACCCTATCGAAGCTATCCAGCACGGCAAGCGCACGATATTCATCCCCAAAGAGGAAACCCAATGAGCGACGACATCAACGAACGCCATCGCGTGCGCATGGAACGCAAGAAGGCGATCATCGACGCCAAAATCGCCGCCGCCGACAAACAGATCGGCATCATCATCGTCAACACCGGCAACGGCAAGGGAAAAAGCTCCAGCGCCTTCGGCATGGCCATCCGCGCCATGGGCCACGGCATGAAGGTCGGCGTGGTGCAGTTCATCAAAGGCGCTTTGCAGACTGGCGAGGAACGCTTCCTGCGCCGCTTCCCGGAGGAGATCAGCTTTCACGCCATGGGCGAAGGCTACACCTGGGAGACGCAGAACCGCGAACGCGATATCGACAAGGCGCTGCTGGCGTGGGAACAGGCGAAACTATTCCTCGCCGATCCCGAAATCGGCCTGGTGGTGTTCGATGAGCTGAACATCGCCCTCAAATACAAATACCTGGACGTCGATACCGTCATCAACGACCTGCTGGCGCGTCCAGCATTACAGCACGTGGTCATCACCGGCCGTGGCGCGCCACCGGAACTCATCGAGATCGCCGACACCGTCACCGAAATGGCAGTGGTGAAGCACGCCTTCAAGGCAGGCATCGGCGCGCAGGCGGGGACCGAATGGTAAAGGCACTGCTGATCGCCGCCGTCTCTTCGGGACAAGGCAAGACCACCGTCACGGCCGCACTGGCGCGCAAGCTGGTCCGGCTAGGCAAGCGCGTACGCGTGTTCAAATGCGGCCCGGATTTCATCGACCCGATGCTGCTGGAACGCGCCAGCGGCGCACCGGTGCGTTCGCTCGACCTGTGGATGGTTGGCCAGGAACTGTGCAGCCAGCAGCTGTCGCAAGCAGCCGTTGAGGCAGACGTGATCCTGATCGAAGGCGTCATGGGTTTATATGACGGCACGCCCTCTTCCGCCGACCTGGCGCGCGCCTTCGGCGTGCCGGTAATGGCGGTGATCGACGCCGGCTCGATGGCGCAAACCGCCGGAGCGCTGGTGCACGGCCTGCGCGACTACGGTCCAGTGGAGATGGCCGGCGTGATCGCTAACCGCATCGCCAGCGAAGGCCACGCCAAGATGGTGGCCACCTCGCTGCGCGACATTCCGCTGTTCGCCACGCTACCCAAACAAACGCGCTCGCTGCCGGAACGCCATCTGGGCCTGGTGCTGCCAGGTGAAGTCAATGATATCGACCAATTACTGGACAACCTGGCCGACCAACTGGCGTTTGACGAAACCGCGTGGAACCAGCTGCGTGAGGTGGACATCGCCCCGGCGCCCGCCGGCGAAGCGCTGCCTGCAACGCTGGCCGGCAAAACCGTCGCCATCGCGCGTGATGCGGCTTTCATGTTCCTGTATCCGGCCAATGTCGACATGCTGCGCGCGCTCGGCGCGACGCTGACCTTCTTCTCGCCGCTGGCCAACGAGCCGGTGCCGGCGCAAGCCGATGCGGTTTATCTGCCCGGCGGTTATCCTGAATTACATGCGGAACAGCTGTCGCAAGCCGCCGCATGGCAGGCCTCGATCCGCGCCGCCCATGCAGCCGGCACGCCCATCGTCGCCGAATGCGGCGGCATGATGGCGCTGGCCGATACGCTGGCCGACCAAGCCGGCGCAGTATGGAATATGGCCGGCCTGCTGCCCGGCGCTGTGGCAATGCAGCCACGTTTGGCCGGTCTCGGATCGCAAGGCCTGCCGACGCCACAGGGCGTCCTGCGCGGTCACACTTTTCACTACTCCAAACTGGAGACCAAAGTGGAGCCAGCGGCGTACACTGTCAAACATCCCTCCGCTATACAGGGCGAAGCCTGGTATCGCGTTGGATCGCTGACGGCTTCGTATTTCCACGCCTATTTCCCATCCAATCCGGCGGCAGTCGCCGCCTTGTTCTTGAGGAGTGAGACATGACACGTACACTGGTTCTGGGCGGTGCGCGCTCGGGCAAAAGCGCCTACGCAGAGCGCCTGGCCGCCGAATCGGGCAAGGAAGTGGTTTACATCGCCACCGCCACCGCAGGCGATAGCGAAATGGCGTCGCGCATCGCGCACCACCGCGCCGGCCGTCCCGCCGAATGGATCACCGTCGAAGAGCCGCTGGCACTCGGCAACCAGCTGCTGCGCTGGTCCTCGCCGGAACGGCTGATCATGGTGGATTGCCTGACGCTCTGGCTCAGCAACCTGCTGTTCAGCGGCGGCCAGGAATATCCGGACGTCGGCGCGATCGCGCTGCCCGCCCTGTTCCACGAACAGCAGGACATGCTGGCCAGCGCGCTGACCAAGTGCGCCAGCGACGTGGTGCTGGTGTCGAACGAAGTTGGCCTGGGCATCATGCCGATGGGCGCCGTGTCGCGCTGCTTCATGGACGAGCAGGGTCGCCTGAACCAGTCCGTCGCCGCCATCTGCGACCGCGCGGTGTTCGTCGCCGCCGGCCTGCCGCTGGTCTTAAAAGGATAACTGTGCTGAGTGGATTGAGTTTTTCCACCATCGCGCTGTTGATGGTGGTGGGCGTGCTACTGGATTTATGGTGGGGCGAAGTGCGCCGCTGGCATCCGCTGGTTGGTTTCGGCAATTGGGCCATCGCGCTGGAGCGCCGCCTGAACAAAAACGACCAGCGCTTCGCGCGCGGCGTACTGGCCTGGATGCTGGCCGTGCTGCCGCTCACCGCACTGGCCGCGCTGCTGGTGTGGGTGATTGCCCTGCCGCCGGCGCAAGCCGCCGCTCACGTCATGATGCTCTACTTCTGCCTCGGCATGCGCAGCCTGCGCGACCATAATCTGCCAATCGCCGACGCGCTGGCGCGGCACGACCTGCCGAATGCGCGCCGTCTCACCTCCTACATTGTCAGCCGCGATACCACCAGCGCCAGCGAAGTGGAACTGACCAAGGCCAGCGCCGAATCGCTACTGGAGAACGGCAACGACGCCGTATTCGGCACGCTGTTCTGGTTTATCGTCGCCGGCGGTCCGGGCGCGGTGCTGTTCCGCATGGCGAATACGCTGGATGCGATGTGGGGCTATCGCACGCCGCGCTTCCTGCAATTCGGCTGCGCCGCCGCGCGCATCGACGATGCACTCAATTACATTCCCGCGCGCTTGACGGCACTATCTTATGTGCTGCTGGCGCCTGGTCTGCAAGGCAAGCGCCGCGCATGGCAGTGCTGGCGCGCGCAAGCGCCGACCTGGGATAGCCCGAACGCCGGCCCGGTGATGTCCAGCGGCGCCGGCGCGCTGGGCGTGCAGCTGGGCGGTGCGGCGATTTATCACGGCGAACTTGAACACCGTCCGACGCTGGGCGACGGTCCGCCCGCAGTCGGCGCGGACATCAACCGCGCCTGGCAACTGGTGGCCCGTACCACGGCGCTGTGGCTGGCCGTTGCCTGCACTGCTGCGATACTGATGGAGTACGCACATGCTTGAACACGGCGGCAATCTGCGCGACGCCGCGAAGCGCTTCGGCCGCGATGACTGGGTCGATCTGTCGACCGGCATCAATCCGCGCTGGTATCCCGCGCCGCAGGTAGCCGGCAATGCGTGGCACCGGCTGCCGGAACCTGATCCGGCGCTGCTCACAGCGGCGGAAGCTTTCTACGGCGCGTCGCAGATGCTGCCGGTGGCCGGCACACAGGCGGCGATACAGGCGCTGCCTCGCCTGCGTGCGCCATCACGGGTGGCAGTCAGCGCACCATCCTACGCCGAACACGCCCATCACTGGGCCGGCCACGGACACACCATGACGCTGACGCCATACGACGAGCTGCCGGCGGCCGTCGCGCAGCATGACGTACTGGTGGTCGTCAATCCAAACAATCCCACCGGCGCGGTAGTGCCGGCGGTGCAGCTGCTGGAATGGGCCGACCAATTGGCCGCGCGCGGCGGCTGGCTGGTGGTGGACGAAGCGTTTGGCGATACGGCGCAAGAAAACAGCGTGGCGGCCCACACGGCGCGGCCAGGGCTGATCGTACTGCGCTCCGTCGGCAAGTTTTTCGGACTGGCCGGCATCCGGCTCGGCTTCGTCGCCGCGCATGAAGATCTCCTGCGCGACCTGGCCGACCTGCTGGGACCATGGACCATCAGCGGCCCGGCGCAACAGATCGCCCATGCGGCGCTGAGCGACAAGGCATGGCAGGCCGCCACCCGCGCAGAACTGCACGCCAACGGCGAACGCCTGCGCGCGCTGCTGGCCGCACATGGCGTCCAGTCCAGCGGCACGCCGCTATTCCAGTGGTGGGCCGAAGCGCAGCCGGAAGCGTTCTGGCAGCACATGGCGCAACGCGGTATCTGGGTACGACTCTTTACACAAGCGGCACGCGGCATCCGCCTCGGCCTGCCGCCGGACGAAGCAGGCTGGCAGCGCCTGCACGCAGCACTCAACGAATGGAGCAAACGATGAACACCAACCCGACCAAGCAACGCAGCACGGCCTCGCTGGCGATGCGCATGGCTTCCGCCGCGCTGCTTGCCGCGACTGTGGGTGTCGCTGCCTCCGCGGCACCGATCACCGTGCGCGATGATGACGGCAACGTCGTCACGCTGCAAAAGCCGGCGCAGCGCGTGATCGCCATGGCGCCGCATGTGACAGAGCTCCTGTTCGCTGCCGGCGCGGGCGACAAGATCGTCGGCGCCGTCACCTACAGCGACTACCCGGAAGCCGCCAAGAAAATCCCGCGTGTCGGCGACAACCGCCTGATCGACATGGAACGCGTGGCCGCCATGAAGCCAGACCTGATCGTGATCTGGATGCACGGCGGTTTTGAGCGCCAGATCGAGGGCCTGCGCAAACTGGGTGTGCCGCTATTCCATAGCGAGCCGACCAAACTGGAAGGCATCGCCGACAATGTTGAGCGGCTCGGCCAGTTGATGGGCACCGACAGCGTCGCCAACGCCACCGCCGCCGACATCCGCCAGCAATTCGCCACGCTGACCAAGCAGTATTCCAACCGCCCGCCGGTGCGCCTGTTCTATCAAGTGTGGGACAAGCCGCTGTACACGCTGAACGGCAAATCCATCGTCAGCGACTCGATCCGCCTGTGCGGCGGCGTCAACATCTTCGCCGACCAGAAAGTCACCGCGCCGGTGGTCAGCATCGAATCGGTACTGCAAGCAAATCCGGAAGCCATCATCGGCACCAGCGAAAAAGACTACGGCAGCGTCGATCTGTGGAAGCCATACGGCACGCTGCTGGCGGTCCAGAAGAACAACCTGTTCCGGCTGGACGGCGATCAGCTGAACCGCGCCGGCCCGCGCATGTTGGCCGGCACCAAAGCCCTGTGTGAAAAAATCGACGAAGCCCGCCAGCATCGCAAGAATTGATATGAGCTTCCCCTACTCCACCCTGATGATCCAGGGGACCACCTCGGACGCCGGCAAAAGCACGGTCGTGGCGGCGCTATGCCGCCTGCTCAAACGCCGAGGCGTGCGCGTGGTACCGTTCAAGCCGCAGAACATGGCGCTCAACAGCGCCGTCACAGCGGACGGCGGCGAAATCGGCCGCGCGCAAGCGCTGCAAGCCATCGCCGCCGGCCTGGCGCCGCACACCGATATGAATCCGATCCTGCTCAAACCATCGAGCGACATCGGCGCGCAAGTCATCATCCACGGCAAAGTACGGGCCGAGATGAACGCCCGCGATTATCACCAATACAAAACCGTCGCCATGCAGGCGGTGCTCGAATCGCATGAGCGCCTGCTGCAGCAATACGACTGCGTGATGGTGGAAGGCGCCGGCAGCCCGGCCGAAATCAACCTGCGCGACCGCGACATCGCCAACATGGGCTTCGCCGAAAAGGTCGACTGCCCGGTGATACTGGTGGCGGACATCGACCGTGGCGGCGTGTTCGCCCACATTGTCGGCACGCTTTCCTGCCTGTCGGAGAGCGAACGGCGGCGCACCATCGGCTTCGTCATCAACCGCTTCCGCGGCGACATCAAGCTGCTGGAACCTGGCCTGGATTGGCTGGAGCAGCAAACCGGCAAGCCGGTGCTGGCGGTGCTGCCCTACCTGCATGGCCTGTTCCTCGACGCCGAAGACGCCGTGCAGCCGGTGCAAGCCTCGCGCGGCGCGTTCCGCGTGGCGGTCCCCAGCATGCCGCGCATGAGCAACCACACCGACTTCGACGCGCTGCGCGCCCACCCGGACGTCGACCTGCACTTCGTGCGCGAAGGCCAGCCGATACCGCAAGCTGACCTGATCATCCTCCCCGGCAGCAAGAACACGCGCGGCGACCTGGCCTGGCTGCGCGCGCAAGGCTGGGAGGCGCACATCCAGCGCCACCTGCGCTACGGCGGCAAGGTGATCGGCGTCTGCGGCGGCTTCCAGATGCTGGGCCGCGAAGTCACCGATCCGCTGGGCATGGAAGGCAAGGCCGGCGTGTCACCGGCACTCGGCCTGCTCGACATGGCCACCGAAATGAGTCCGGAAAAGCGGCTGATGCAGGTACAGGGCGTATGCGCTTTCGGCGACACCCAGGCGCCGGTTATTGGCTATGAAATCCACATGGGCGTTTCTACCGGCGGCGCGTTAGCCACGCCGGCCTTCTTCATCGACGGCCGGCCGGAAGGCGCGCTGTCGGCGGACGGCCAGATCCTCGGTACTTATCTGCACGGCCTGTTCGACACACCGCAAGCCATCAGCGCCCTGCTGCAATGGGCCGGCCTCAATTCGGACAACACCGTGGACACCTCGGCCCTGCGCGAAGCCAGCCTGGATCGCATCGCCGACGCCACGCAGCCACTTCTCGATGCACTGATCGCACTCAAATGAATCCGCACGCCTACAGCGACGCCGAAGTCTCCGGCGTCTACCGCGCCATCCGCGAACGCCGCGATGTGCGCCACTTCAAACCAGGGCCGCTGGAACCGGGCCAGCTGGAACGCTTCCTCGGCGCCGCCCACCATGGCCCCAGCGTCGGCTACATGCAGCCATGGCGCTTCGTCCGCATTACCGATGCAGCGCTGCGCGCCCGCATCCACCAGCATGTGAACGAAGAGCGTATCAAGACCGCTGAAGCGCTGGGGCAGCGCGCCGACGATTTCATGAAGCTCAAGGTGGAAGGCATACTCGATTGTGCGGAAGTGCTGGTGGTGGGCCTGATCGACAAGCGCGATCAATACATCTTCGGCCGTCGCACCATGCCGGAGATGGATCTCGCATCGGCCGCCTGCGCGCTACAAAACTTCTGGCTGGCCGCCCGCGCGGAAGGCATCGGCGCCGGCTGGGTGTCGATGTTCGATCCACAGCGGCTGCGCGACATCGTCGGCATGCCGGAAGGCAGCCAGCCGATCGCCGTGCTGTGCGTCGGCCAGGTGCACGAGTTCTACACCGCGCCGATGCTGGAACTGGAAAAATGGGACCAGCGCCGCCCGCTCACCGAGATCCTGTTCGAAAACCGCTGGGACAACACAGCGGCTTCATCTACCTAAGCGCCCTGGCATTCCTCGATGCGGCGGTTGCCCGGCCCCGGCAGCACGCGCAGGCTGCGCTCCGTCGCCGCCGTGTACTCATGCTTGAACACCGTATCGACAAAGCGCCAGTCGCAGCGGACCTGCTCATGGCTGGCGGTGACAATCATGTAGCCGCGCTTGCTGGTCTGCGCGTAGTACAGCGGTTCGATCAGCTCCACCATCATGTTCGCCACGTCTTCCGGATCGCGGTCCGGGTACGCGCCCTCCATCCCCGGCGATGACACCGATGCCGTCGCAAACTCCACGCCCACCTGCTTGCCCTGCGCGTCGTGCAGATCGCTGGCCCAGGCATTGTGCGTATCGCCGGCCAATACCACCAGGTTCTTGCGGTGCTTCTGCATCATCTCGAATACATGTTCGCGGTCGGCCTGATAACCATCCCAGGAATCCAGATAGCACGGCAAGGTAGATCCGGACAACCAGCGCTGCTGCCTGGCGTCGATGCAGGACGGATCGGCAGCCGCGCGCTTTTTCAACGCCGCATAGTCGGAGCGATTGCATTCGCCCATCACCACGGCGGTCGGATACTCCATACGCGCCATCAGCACCTGCTGTCCCAGCATCTGCCAGCGCGCAGTGGAGCGGTTGACTTGCCCTTCCAGCCAGGCCATCTGCTCATGGCCGAGCATCTGGCGGCGTGGCGAACAGACATCCTGCTTGTACTTCTCCACATCGAAATGTTTGTGTTCGTCGTAGTAGGACGACATCATCAGCTGCTGATCGCGCGCGATCAATCGCGTATCCAGCATGTGCAGCGAGACGATGCCGCCGAAATCGAACGAACGATAAATCTTGTCTGGCGCCTCCATGTCCGGCACGCGGATCGGCATCCACTCGTGGTACGCCGTCAGCGCCGCCTGTTTCCGCAGCGCGAACGGTCCGTATTTGCTGGTCTTGTGATCGACCGAGCCATCGCGCCAGGTGTCGTCGGCGAACTCGTGATCGTCCCACACGGCGATAAAGGGCATGGCAGCATGCACCGCCTGCAGGTCGGGATCGGAACGGTACTGCGCATAGCGGCGGCGATAATCCTCCAGCCGCAGCAGCAGTTCGCGCGGCTCGGACAGACGTCCCAGCGTCTCCGCATTGCCGCAGGCGTAGCCGGTACTTTCGTATTCGTAGATGTAGTCGCCGATATGCAGCGCGGCGTCGACGTCGTTCTGGCGCGCCGCGTCGGCATAGACGTTGAAATACCCGGCCGGATAATTCGAGCACGAGAACACCGCCAGCTTGACCTGGCGCGCATCGCCACGCGGCAGCGTCTTGGTGCGGCCCACCACCGACTTGTCGCCATCCACCGCAAACTGATAATAGTAGACGTGCCCCGGCAGCAGCCCGGCCGCATCCACCTTCACCGTATAGTCCTGCTGCGCGGACGTGAACACACTGCCATGCGCGATCACCTGCTGCATGGACGCATCTGTCGCCATCTGCCAGCGCACGGCGATGTCGCCCGCATGTGCCGGTGTCACGCGGGTCCACAGGATCACACGGTCGCGCAAAGGATCGCCGCTCGCCACGCCATGCCGGAAGCCGGCCGCCACGCCATCGGCCATGCCGGAGGCAGTGCTGGTGCAGCCGCCCAGGCCCGCCGCGCCAACGCCCAACAGCGCGGTGGACGCGGCCATCTGGCGGATAAAAGTGCGGCGTGGTGGCTTGATCTCCATGTCTACTCCCAAAGGGTCTGGCGATGTTCGCAACTTACCCGCCAATCGTGACGCCCTTATGACGACGGTGTTTGTTTTGTGTGACAATCACACCATGAACGCCATCGCCACCGCCTCCGCCAAGCGCTACCTGCCCTGGGTCGTCGCTACTACCCTCTTCATGGAGCAGCTGGACTCCACCGTCGTCAACACTGCCATCCCCGCGATGGCGGCTAGCCTGAATGTCACGCCACTGAGCCTGAAGGCGGTGGTCACCAGCTACATTCTCAGTCTGGCGGTGTCGATTCCCGTCAGCGGCTGGATGGCGGACCGCTTCGGCACGCGCCGCGTGTTCATGACCGCGATTGCCATTTTTACTATCGCTTCGGTGCTGTGCGGCCTGTCGGTCAACTCACCGATGCTGGTGGCGTCACGGCTGCTGCAAGGCTTTGGCGCGGCGATGATGATGCCGGTCGGGCGCCTGACCATCGTCCGCACCTTCCCCAAGAACGAGCTGCTGGCGGCGATGAACTTCGTCATCATCCCGGCGCTGATCGGTCCATTGCTCGGCCCCACCATCGGTGGCCTGATCGTGCACTGGATGACGTGGCGTGACATCTTCTTCATCAATGTGCCGGTGGCGCTGGTGGCGCTGTTCCTCGCAAACAAACACATGCCCGACTACCGCGAAGACAATCCGCGGCCGCTGGATTTCGTTGGACTGGTTTTATTCGGCACCGGTATCGCGCTGCTGTCATGGCTGCTGGAAGTGTTCGGCGAACATAAGCTGGACGTGACCTCCGCCTCTGTGCTGCTGTTTATCTCCTGTGCGCTGCTGGCAGCTTACGTGTGGCATGCGCAGGATGCGGAATTCCCCTTGCTGCGACTGGCCTTGTTCAAGATCCGCACCTTCCGCGTATCGGTGGCCGGCGGCTTCGTCACGCGCATCGGCGTCGGCGGCCTGCCTTTCCTGCTGCCGCTGCTGTATCAATTGGGCCTCGGCCTGCCGGCCTGGCAATCGGGCTTGCTGATGATGCCGTCCGCTGCGGCGGCCATGGGCATGAAGGCGATCGCGTCACGGGTGCTGGGGCGCTTCGGCTACCGCCAGGTGCTGACGGTGAACACGCTGCTGATCGGCGTCACCATCAGCATGTTCACCTTTGTGCAGCAAGGCACGCCGTTGTACGTGATTGTAGCGATCAGCCTGTGCCTGGGCTTCTTCAATTCGCTGCAATTCTCCAGCATGAACACCATCGCCTACGCCGATGTGGATGGCACCAATTCCAGCATGGCCAGCACCATCGCCAGCTCGATGCAGCAGCTGTCGGCCAGCTTTGGCCTGGCCGCCGGCTCGCTGATCACCGGCTGGTTCCTCGGCGATCTGCCGCAGTCCAATCGCGTGGCGCTGACTTCCGCGCTGCATCACGCCTTCCTGGCATTGGCTGTACTGACGGTGCTGTCGTCGTTCACCTTCTGGACCTTGCGCAAGACCGACGGCGAAGCCATCAGCCATGCCAAGCAGAGGGACGAAGAATCAGGCGATTGACGTAGGGGTCCAATTCCAGCGGCCCTTGATAGCGCTCCGGCGCGTAGCGGTAGGCGTAACTCGGTAGCAGCGAATACTGGATTTGTAGCATCAGGCGCGGTTGCAAGGCCGGCGCCGCACCCTTGTGGATACCGGCGGTGTCCACCGCGAAGCAGAAGCCGCGCGTGCCGGTGGCGATCAGCAGCATGTCGGCGCTGTGGGCGTTGGAGATCTCGCTGTCGCTGTAGAAGCGCAGCCGCATCGGCGCCTGTGTCAGGTGGCTGCCGTGCAGATAGACGTGCGGCCCGGCGCCGTCATCCACATCGGTCAGGTAGACCAGCACTTTCAGATAGCGCCAATCCTCGGAATCGCGGTGGAAGGCTTGCAAGGCGCTGTCGTCACCCGGCACCGGAAACGACCAGCGCAAACCCAGCGCGGAAATGGTCGGCTTGCACTCCATGTAGCGCGCAGCCAAACCCAGCAGCGGTGGGCTATTCGCCAAGGCCAAAATATGCGGACATGCAATCACATCGCGCAAATGATAATCCGCCACGCGCACCCCTTCCGCGCGCTGGGCCAGCGTGAAGCCGGGACGCTCGCGGTCGCGATCGGTCAAGAGCTTGTCGCTGAGCCAGGCGCGGATTTCATCGCACTGCATGCCATCCAGCAGATTGCCGAGCGGCGCGTATCCGCTATGCCGCAAGTCGGCCAGCGCCACCTCTTCGGCCGGCGTGGCAGCGTACAACTCCTTGCCGGCACCTTGGCGCATCCGCACCGCACCGCTCAGCGCGCGCACCACCAGCCGGCGCAGCGTGGGATAGGTCACGATGCGCTGACTGTAATACAACAAACTTTGGAGCGGGGCAAAACGGCGGCCGGGTTTCAGCTGCGCATATTCCATTCGGCTTTCCTCACAGGGTCATCCCTGAGAAGGTAGCAATCTGGCGGCCAGCCCGCCTTGATATCGGCTAAACCTTGGTGCGGCGGCGACGCGACATCACGCCCATCAGCCCCAGGCCGGCACACAGCATGGCGTAGGTGCCTGGCTCCGGCACGGCGGCCAGCACCGTGGTGTAAGTGCCATCGTAGGCGTAGGTCGCGCCGGCACCGTTGATTTGGGTAGCGCCCAGCAAGGCGAGGAAGCCGGCGTCGGCCGAATAATCGCCCAGCAGGCGGAAGGCGTAGATGCCCGAGGCCGCTTCGGTGAAGCTCAGCGTCTTGCCGCTGACAATCGCGCCCAGGCCGCCAAAGGTCAGCGACGAGCCGCCCAGCAGCACCGACGAATCGCCGGTCAGCGACAGTCTGGCAAAGGTCTGGCCTTGCGTGCCGGCGTTGGTCAGGCGCAGCGTGCCGCCATTCAGCGCGAGCGCGCTGTTAGCGGACAGCCGCTGTGCGCCATCCAGCGTCAGCACGCCGCCGCTCAGCTGCGTGGTGCCGCTGTAGCTGCTGACACCGGAGAACGTCACATTGCCGCTCTGGATTTCCACCTTGCTGAAATTGCTGATCGCGCCGGCGTAGGCAAAGCTTTTGCCGGCGCCGGCAGTGATGGTCAGCGTATTCTGGCTGCCGCTGCCGCCGTTGATGCTGCCGCTAACGGCGCCGCCGGTAATCGTCACGCTGTTCTTGCCGCTGCCCAGTTCGATCGCCTTGCCGCTGCTGGCACCGTTAATGATGCCGCCGCTCACGATGACCGTATTGTCGGCATTACCGAGGATGGCGGCATTGAGCGCGCCGCCGCCGAAGATCGATGCGCCGCTGTTGTTGTAGATCGTCACCGTGTGGCCGCTGGCCAAGCCCACCACCACGATGCCCGAATCGCTCTGGCCACGGATCACGCCGCCGCTGAGGTTGGCGATGGTGGCGTCGGCATACAAGCCTTCACGTCCGCCGGCAGCGAGGTCGTTGCCGGCCAGGGTAATGCCGCGTCCCACCGCATTGGTGTTGCCGGCGCTGACCAGGCCTTCGATCAGGCCCGAATTGCTGATGCGGCCACCGCCCACGCTGATGCCTTCGCTGAACGCCATGCCGTCGGCCACCGCACTGAAGGCGTTGATCGAACGGATGGTGCCGCCGTTGGTGATGTCGACCACGCCGTCCACATCAATGCCGTCGCCATCGCCGGTAATGCCCTGGCCGGTGATGGTGCCGTTGTTGACGATGAGGGCCAGCTGCTTGCTGTTGAAGCCGTCTATATTGATGCCGGAACCGTTCAGGCCGCTGATGGTGGCGCCGGCGCTGTTGCTCACGTTGAGCGCGAAGGCGGTGGCAGTATCCAGCTGGGCGCCGGTAATACCGTGCCGGCCGCCTTCGATCAAGCCGCCCGACAGATTAAATACCTGCAAGCCGGAGGCGTTTTGCGCATCGATGGCGTCGCTGCCTTTGCCGTCGGACTTGGTGATGTTGGACTGGATCTTGCCGCTGTTGTTGACCACGCCGTTGACGCCGGTACGCACCGCATCGGCGTCGGTGGCCTTAAGTAGGCCGCCGGCCAGGTTGTTGATCACGTTGGCCCCACTGGTAATGGTGCCGAAGTCCACCGCCTGCGCGCCGCCGGCGCTGGCATTCAGCGAAATCATCGAACCGGAATTGTTCAGGGTGACGCCGGCCTTGGCCTTGTTCATCTGAATCACATCGGCGTCGGCGGTCTGCATCAGCGCGCCGGCGGCGTTGTTGATGGTCAGGTTCTTGACGCCGGTGTTGTCGCGGATCGCGCGGCCGGTGCCGGTCTGCAGGATGGTGCCGAAGTTGTTCAGCGTGGCGTTATCACCTGTAATGGTGATGGCGACTTTGTCGTCGCCATTGGTCAGCGAACTGCCTGCCGAGATCGTGCCCTTGTCGCCAGTGCTCAGCGTTTGCAGGGTCTTGCTGGCGCCGTTGACGGTGAAGTCGGCCGCAGCCGCCATCCCCATCGGCAAGGCTGCAAGCAGCAGGAATTGAATGGCAGAGGCAGATTTCGGCAGTGCGATTGACATGGTGGCGTCCCGTTGGAGTTATGAGCAAACGTGCAATATCCCATAGAGTTATTACAAGCTTGTGACAACTATGTGACGGGACGCCTCCCGCGCCGCGTTTAAAACTTAGAACGTCGTCAGCGCCTTGCCGAACTTGATCAGCCACAGGCGGCTTGGACGCTCCGCATCCGTGCCGCGCGCCACGCGAATGCTGTTGGCGGCATTGCAGCCAGCCGCGCTGCTGGTGATGATGACGCCGTTCGCATCGATATTGCACTTGGTGACATCGGCATCTTCAATCGCTTTGCCGCTGGCATCGAACACCTTGGTCTTCATGCCGAAGTCGTTATCGTTGGCCAGTGCCAGGGTGTTGCCGTCAACAATGGTCAGACCTTCGGCTTTCTCCGCCAGCCAGCCGATAGCGTTCAGATCCAGCAACAGGGTTTTCTTCAGCGTGGTCACGGCTTTCCAGTCTGCACCGTTGACGGCTACGCCGCCCATGCTGCTCTTCTCCAGGTCGGACGTGGTGACGTTGAAGCCGGCCGCCGCGATATCGGTCGCTGCGCCGATCTCCACCAGCATCAGCTTGTTGAACACTTTGCCGCTCGGCGCCGCGCCCTGCTCGATCACGATGAACTTGCCGTTGCCCAGCGCGACCACGTCGCCCAGTTTGGCATTGCCGGTACGGCCATCCTGGTAATCGGCGCCGTCCAGCGGATAGGCGTACATCTTGCCGGCCTTGCCACTGGTTGGATCGAACTCGGTCCAGCGGGTGAAGCGCGCATAGCGTTCGATCAGCTCGCTTTTGCCGGTGACGGTATAAGTGGTGCTGCCGTCGGTCAGCGGGCTTTGCAGGAAGCCGTGCAGCTTGTCGGTACTGGTGTCCAGCGCCAGGCCTTCCATGCCGCGGTTGGCGCGGCGTTTCAGGAAGATGTCCGGCAGGCCGCTGCCTGGTGCGTATTTGTTCAGAATGATGCCGGTGGCCGGATCGATTTTGACGATGAACGGGCCGTACTCATCCGATACCCACAGCACGTTACGCTTCTTATCGACGACGATAGCTTCCGTATCGAGGCCGTTAGGATCAAACGTGGCTTTGCTGTTGGGGTTGTATTTCATCTCGTCCATCACTGGCAGTTCGGCTGAATTACCGACTGTGCCAGGTGGAATCGCCAGGCCGGAAGTCTTCACGGTGGCCGATGCCTTGATCGGCGTGGACGACGTCAGTACCGCGCCGCTCTTGCCGACTGTGATGACGCCGAACGCTGGCGCAAAGCTCGGCGACGGGAAGATCTTTGCGCCAGTGACGCCGGAGCCGTTCAGCGATGGCAGGTTAGGACCATCGCCATTCGGGCCGCGGTCGGTCAGGCCGTAGAACTCCAGGTCACCATTAGCGTTGGTGCCCTTGAACGCCAGCGAAGACCCGTACGATGGCAGGAAGCCCAGCGGGAATTCTTCCTTAACCTTGGCGTTGGCGCCTTCGTATGGAATGTAATAGCTGGCGGCCGCCTGCATCTGGTAGCGGGTAACGGTCACCGCGACCGCGCCCAGTGGCGTGGTCTGGCTGAAGCTTTCGTTGACCGGCGCGCCCAGCTTGGAGGCCAGCGTGTCTTCAAAGTGTTCGCGCACCAGCGCGCGGCGGGTGTCGTCAATGGTGCGAGCGGCGTACTTGGCGCCGGCGGCGGCCAGGTTGGCGTTCATCGCGGTGTTGAAGACATCGGCGGCGGCGGTAAAGTCGGCGGTCTTGGCGGCCAGTGCGGTTTTCACGTCGGCGTTCAGCTTGATGCCGTTGGATGGATCGCTGTCGTCATCCAGCAATTGCAACGCCAGCAGGCGGTTGATGACTTTGACGTTCTTGATGTCGGTGGTGCCGGCCAGTTCCAGCGGCGTGATGCTCGGCGCGCACAGTGCGCTGCCCAGGTTGATGCCGCCGACGCTGAAGGTGACGGTATCGCCAGCGTAGCAGGTATATTCGCCCTTGGCATTGGTGGCGGCCTTGGCGGAGGCACCGGAGACATAGTCCAGGTTCTCTACCGTGTTGTCCAGAAAGACGCCGGTGATCGATGGTTTAGCGGCCGGTTGGCTGCTGCTATCGCTGCCACCGCAGCCTGCCAGGACGGAAAATACGGCAAGCGACACCAAGGAGAATTTTTTCATGCTGATCTCTACTCTAATTATAAGATCAGCAAGCTTATCCACATCGTGTTACATAGCGATGACAGACGCGAAAAAGCCCCGACCGGATCACCGGAGGGGGCTTCTTCTAATAACTAGCTTGACGATAACCTACTTTCACACTGGTTGCAGCACTATCATCGGCGTAGAGTCGTTTCACGGTCCTGTTCGGGATGGGAAGGGGTGGGACCGACTTACTATGGTCATCAAGCTTTGACTTGTGTGCTCTGCAGCCAACGGCTGCACAGCGAATCTGGGAGAAGTAAAGTTTAGTTGTTGGGGTAGCACCACTCATCATCAGAGTAAATGCGTATAACCGTCAAGGTTATAGGGACAAGCCGTACGGGCAATTAGTATCAGTTAGCTTAATGCATTACTGCACTTCCACACCTGACCTATCAACGTCCTGGTCTCGAACGACCCTTCAAAGAGCTCAAGGCTCTGGGAAATCTCATCTTAAGGCAAGTTTCCCGCTTAGATGCTTTCAGCGGTTATCTCTTCCAGACTTAGCTACCCGGCAATGCCACTGGCGTGACAACCGGTACACCAGAGGTCTGTCCACTCCGGTCCTCTCGTACTAGGAGCAGCCCCCTTCAAATTTCCAACGCCCACGGCAGATAGGGACCAAACTGTCTCACGACGTTTTAAACCCAGCTCACGTACCACTTTAAATGGCGAACAGCCATACCCTTGGGACCGGCTACAGCCCCAGGATGTGATGAGCCGACATCGAGGTGCCAAACTCCCCCGTCGATATGAACTCTTGGGAGGAATCAGCCTGTTATCCCCAGAGTACCTTTTATCCGTTGAGCGATGGCCCTTCCATACAGAACCACCGGATCACTATGTCCTACTTTCGTACCTGCTCGACTTGTCAGTCTCGCAGTTAAGCACGCTTATGCCATTGCACTATCATCACGATGTCCGACCGTAATTAGCGTACCTTCGAACTCCTCCGTTACACTTTAGGAGGAGACCGCCCCAGTCAAACTGCCTACCATGCACTGTCCCCGATCCGGATAACGGACCAAGGTTAGAACCTCAAACAAACCAGGGTGGTATTTCAAGGTTGGCTCCACAGAAACTGGCGTTCCTGCTTCAAAGCCTCCCACCTATCCTACACAGATTGGTTCAAAGTCCAATGCAAAGCTACAGTAAAGGTTCATGGGGTCTTTCCGTCTAGCCGCGGGTAGATTGCATCATCACAAACATTTCAACTTCGCTGAGTCTCGGGAGGAGACAGTGTGGCCATCGTTACGCCATTCGTGCAGGTCGGAACTTACCCGACAAGGAATTTCGCTACCTTAGGACCGTTATAGTTACGGCCGCCGTTTACTGGGACTTCAATCAAGAGCTTGCACCCCATCATTTAATCTTCCAGCACCGGGCAGGCGTCACACCCTATACGTCCACTTTCGTGTTTGCAGAGTGCTGTGTTTTTATTAAACAGTCGCAGCCACCAGTTTATTGCAACCCGTTCGCCCTACTGAAGTAAATCAGCCAAGCTACAAGGGCGTACCTTTTCCCGAAGTTACGGTACCAATTTGCCGAGTTCCTTCTCCCGAGTTCTCTCAAGCGCCTTAGAATACTCATCTCGCCCACCTGTGTCGGTTTGCGGTACGGTCTCGTATGACTGAAGCTTAGAGGCTTTTCTTGGAACCACTTCCGATTGCTACGTGCACAAGTGCACTCGTCCCACTCCCTTGAATTACGCGCCCGGATTTGCCTAAGCGCCTTCTATGAAGCAGAAACTGACTATTCCAACAGTCAGACAACCTTCCGCGATCCGTCCCCCCATCGCATCATACGACGGTGCAGGAATATTAACCTGCTTCCCATCAGCTACGCATCTCTGCCTCGCCTTAGGGGCCGACTCACCCTGCTCCGATGAACGTTGAACAGGAAACCTTGGGCTTACGGCGTGGGGGCTTTTCACCCCCATTATCGCTACTCATGTCAGCATTCGCACTTCTGATACCTCCAGCATCCTTTACAAGACACCTTCGCAGGCTTACAGAACGCTCTCCTACCATATGCTAAAAGCATATCCGCAGCTTCGGTGACTGGCTTAGCCCCGTTACATCTTCCGCGCAGGACGACTCGATCAGTGAGCTATTACGCTTTCTTTAAATGATGGCTGCTTCTAAGCCAACATCCTGACTGTTTTAGCCTTCCCACTTCGTTTTCCACTTAGCCAATCTTTGGGACCTTAGCTGGCGGTCTGGGTTGTTTCCCTCTTGACGCCGGACGTTAGCACCCGACGTCTGTCTCCCAAGCTCGCACTCATCGGTATTCGGAGTTTGCAATGGTTTGGTAAGTCGCGATGACCCCCTAGCCATAACAGTGCTCTACCCCCGATGGTGATACTTGAGGCACTACCTAAATAGTTTTCGGAGAGAACCAGCTATTTCCAAGTTTGTTTAGCCTTTCACCCCTACCCACAGCTCATCCCCTAATTTTTCAACATTAGTGGGTTCGGACCTCCAGTGCGTGTTACCGCACCTTCATCCTGGCCATGAGTAGATCACTTGGTTTCGGGTCTACACCCAGCGACTATCGCCCTGTTCGGACTCGATTTCTCTACGGCTTCCCTATTCGGTTAACCTTGCCACTGAATGTAAGTCGCTGACCCATTATACAAAAGGTACGCAGTCACGGAACAAGTCCGCTCCTACTGTTTGTATGCACACGGTTTCAGGATCTATTTCACTCCCCTCCCGGGGTTCTTTTCGCCTTTCCCTCACGGTACTGGTTCACTATCGGTCGATTACGAGTATTTAGCCTTGGAGGATGGTCCCCCCATATTCAGACAGGATTTCTCGTGTCCCGCCCTACTTGTCGCACGCTTAGTACCACCGGTCTGATTTCATGTACGGGGCTATCACCCGCTATGGCTGCCATTTCCAGAGCATTCCATTATCAGTCCGACTATCACGTGCAGGCTCTTCCCATTTCGCTCGCCACTACTTTGGGAATCTCGGTTGATTTCTTTTCCTGCAGCTACTTAGATGTTTCAGTTCGCCGCGTTCGCTTCACACACCTATGTATTCAGTGAGTGATGACCTAAAAGGCCGGGTTTCCCCATTCGGAAATCTGCGGATCAAAGCTTGTTTGCTAGCTCCCCGCAGCTTATCGCAAGCTACTACGTCCTTCATCGCCTGTAATCGCCAAGGCATCCACCATGTGCACTTATTCACTTGTCCCTATAACCTTGACGGCTATAGTTCAAGCATTTACTACTTTGTGATGATGAGTTTTACTACCCAGGCATGTATCTGTCGACACACGCCTAATAAAACTTTACTTCTTCCAGATTGTTAAAGAACGATACAGCAGATAAGTGTGAGCACTTGGCATGTTCCGAAGAACCTGCAAACTCTAGAAAGGAGGTGATCCAGCCGCACCTTCCGATACGGCTACCTTGTTACGACTTCACCCCAGTCACGAATCCTACCGTGGTAAGCGCCCTCCTTACGGTTAAGCTACCTACTTCTGGTAAAACCCGCTCCCATGGTGTGACGGGCGGTGTGTACAAGACCCGGGAACGTATTCACCGCGACATGCTGATCCGCGATTACTAGCGATTCCAACTTCATGCAGTCGAGTTGCAGACTACAATCCGGACTACGATACACTTTCTGCGATTAGCTCCCCCTCGCGGGTTGGCGGCGCTCTGTATGTACCATTGTATGACGTGTGAAGCCCTACCCATAAGGGCCATGAGGACTTGACGTCATCCCCACCTTCCTCCGGTTTGTCACCGGCAGTCTCATTAGAGTGCTCTTTCGTAGCAACTAATGACAAGGGTTGCGCTCGTTGCGGGACTTAACCCAACATCTCACGACACGAGCTGACGACAGCCATGCAGCACCTGTGTAATGGTTCCCTTTCGGGCACTCTCCAATCTCTCGGAGATTCCATCCATGTCAAGGGTAGGTAAGGTTTTTCGCGTTGCATCGAATTAATCCACATCATCCACCGCTTGTGCGGGTCCCCGTCAATTCCTTTGAGTTTTAATCTTGCGACCGTACTCCCCAGGCGGTCTACTTCACGCGTTAGCTGCGTTACCAAGTCAATTAAGACCCGACAACTAGTAGACATCGTTTAGGGCGTGGACTACCAGGGTATCTAATCCTGTTTGCTCCCCACGCTTTCGTGCATGAGCGTCAGTTTTGACCCAGGGGGCTGCCTTCGCCATCGGTGTTCCTCCACATATCTACGCATTTCACTGCTACACGTGGAATTCTACCCCCCTCTGCCAAACTCTAGCCTTGCAGTCACCATCGCCATTCCCAGGTTGAGCCCGGGGATTTCACGACAGTCTTACAAAACCGCCTGCGCACGCTTTACGCCCAGTAATTCCGATTAACGCTTGCACCCTACGTATTACCGCGGCTGCTGGCACGTAGTTAGCCGGTGCTTATTCTTCAGGTACCGTCATGAGGCCTAGATATTAGCCAGACCCTTTTCTTCCCTGACAAAAGAGCTTTACAACCCGAAGGCCTTCTTCACTCACGCGGCATTGCTGGATCAGGCTTGCGCCCATTGTCCAAAATTCCCCACTGCTGCCTCCCGTAGGAGTCTGGACCGTGTCTCAGTTCCAGTGTGGCTGGTCGTCCTCTCAGACCAGCTACTGATCGATGCCTTGGTAGGCTTTTACCCTACCAACTAGCTAATCAGATATCGGCCGCTCCAGGAGCATGAGGTCTTGCGAGCCCCCACTTTCATCCTTAGATCGTATGCGGTATTAGCGTAACTTTCGCTACGTTATCCCCCACTCCAGGGTACGTTCCGATATATTACTCACCCGTTCGCCACTCGCCACCAGAGCAAGCTCCGTGCTGCCGTTCGACTTGCATGTGTAAGGCATGCCGCCAGCGTTCAATCTGAGCCAGGATCAAACTCTTTAGTTTAATCTCTGTTTGTGACCACTGCTGGTCACTGGTTCGCTCTTCTCAAAAATACTGACAGTATTTCTACTGAATATTTCTTTGTTGAGCATTTAATGCTTTTTGTTGCAGCACCAAATGCCCACACTTATCGACTGTAAATTTTTAAAGATCATTCTGTGTTACTGGCTGAAGAAGCGTTTTGTTCATCAGCGAAGAAGGAAGAGTATGAAGCATTTACTGCATTTCGTCAACCTTCTTTTTTCTCGCTTCACTCTGCATTTGCATGCGTTGTTCTGCGAGGGACAGAATCATAACAAGGCAGTCCTGGGTTTGGCAAGGGCTTTTTTGACGCCGTCCGCCAGCAGGGCGATCACCAGTGCCCCGGCGCCGATGCCCATCAACAGGCGGTGGTTACCGCCGCTGTGTGCAAACACATAGGAATAGGTATAACCGGCCAGCGCCTGGAACAACGCAAACACGGTAGTGGCCTTGCTCCACACTACGTTCTGCGCATGCGCATCGCCCTCCAGGATGCGCTGCACCCGGCTCAGCGTAATCGGCACAATCCCGGGCGGGAAGGAACCGATCACCAGCGTAGCCGCCAGCAGCACCATGTGATCGGTCGAAAACATCATCAGCCCAATCGCGCCGAGTTGCAGCCAGATCGTCAGGTGACTGGTCGGCGCAGGCCCGATACGATCGGACAGCGCGCCATACGCCATCGGCCCGGCAATCGCGCCGACGCCATACACAATCCAGAACAGCGCCGCAGTGTGCGTGCCCCAGCCGAGGCCGCGCGCCACGTAATCCACCAGGAACACCATCATCGGCACCAGTCCTACCGCCATCAGCGCATATTGCAGATACAGCAGATTCAAGTCGAAGCGCACCGCCGCCTGCGCCGCAGCACTCGGCGCGCCGACCGGCACCGGCGTGTGCACCGCATGCGGCCAGCATGCCCAGCTGGCGAAGCTCAGCAACAGCGACAACACACCCAGCCCGAGCCACGTTGCCCGCATGCCCAGATCCAGCAGCAACGGCACCACAGTGCCGGACGCCGCAATGCCCAGGCCGATGCCGAGGAAGATGGCGCCACTCGCCATCCCCTTGCGATGCGCCGGCACATGTGGCAGCACCGTCATCGCCGCCAGCACCATGATAATGCCGCCGGAAATGCCCGACATCAGCCGCCAGCCGAAGAACCACGTCACCGACAGCGGAAACGCGCAGGCGAAAAACGCTGCCGACGCCAGCAGCATCATGGCGCGCAAGGTACGGCGCGCACCATAGCGGCGCGCCAGCGGCCGCCCCATCAAGGCGCCGATCAGATAGCCGACCAGATTGGCGGCGCCAAGGTAAATCACATCCTTGGCGGCAAACCAGTGCGCCTCGATCATCGGCGGTATCAGCGGCGTATAGGCAAAGCGCGCCAGGCCGATGCCCACCAGGCTGGCGCACAGGCCGGCAAAAATGGCACGCGCGGTGGCGCCCCGATTTTCTACGGTATCCATCAAAAATCCTTCAAAGCTGCAATCATGTTTGACAGCATAGTCAAACTTGACACCGCTGTCAAACATCTTGATAATGCCCCCATGGCAGGCATAAGACAATTTGACGAAGACCAGGCGCTGGAACGGGCAATGCACGTATTCTGGCGTCAGGGCTATGGCGCGACCTCCATGCCGGATCTGGCGAAAGCTACCGGCGTGCAGCGCGGCTCCCTCTACCACGCCTATGGCGACAAACAGAGTATCTTCCTGCTGGCGTTCGCGCGCTATCAGCGCCATTATCTGGACATGGTGCGCGAGCGCATGCAGTTGCCGGATCCGGAAGCCGCGCTGCGCGCCTACTTTGCGTATGTGATCAGTTCGATGTCCGAGCCGGTGCCGCAACTGGACGACATGCCGTCGTCGCGCACGCGCGGCTGCCTGACGACCAAGATCGCCACCGACGAAACCGCCATGGACGAGCCGGTACGCAACGCCCTGCGCGGCATGCTGGAAGGATTAGGAGAAGTATTGGAAGCGCGGCTGTCGCAACCGGACGCCCGTGAGCGCCTGACCTTATCGCCGCAAGACGCGGCCCGCCTGCTGGTGACTTTCACGCGCGGCAATGTTGTGATGGAGCGCATCTACCATGGCCCGCAACAACTGCAGGCCACGGCAGACAGCCTGATTCAGATCTTGTTCAAACGTTGTTGATGACCACGTCGACGCGCTTGTGGACATCATGCGCAAACGCCAGGAATTCACGCATTTCCTCCGGCTGATTGACGTCCAGCGCGAACCATTCGGCCGAGCCGCCGGCCTTGCGGATTTCCGCCACCAGCGCGTGCAGCTTGCTGGAACGGCGCGCGCCCAGCACCACGTGATGTCCCTCGCCCGCCAGCTGACGCGCGGTGGCCGGACCGCATCCCCGGCTGGCGCCGGCGATCAAAATAACTTTGCGATGAGTTTCCGTCATGATGCATCCTCCCCAGGCCATTAACACAGGCTGCATCTTACGGAGGAACGGCCATGCTGCAAATGCACATGGCTATGCAGTTCTTGCCTAATCCTATAGATCGCGCCATCAACGGTAGCGGCGGGACCAGGAATCATGGATCATTCCTATTCCAGACCGCATACAAGAGGAGTAGAAGCGTGGACCGCATGATCGCCCTGCACACCCAGATGGCGCGCACCGATGGCTATACCGAAACGTTGGTAGATGACGTACGCCTGACTCGCTCCACGCAAAGCACCACCAAATCGCCGGTGATGTACGAGCCGTGCATCGCCATTGCCATACAGGGCCGCAAGCGCACCTACTTCGGCAACGAGACGATGCAGTTCGACGCCGACCATTACCTGGTGGTGGCGGTGCCGATGCCGTTCACCGCCACCACCGAGGCGTCGCCGGAGCATCCGTTTCTCGGCATCTCGATCCGCGTCGACCGCACCACGTTGGCCGACCTGATGTTTGCCATCGACCAGAGCGATACCGAAGTGCCGGCCATGCCGAAAGGGATGATGGTCACGCGCATGGACGAGCGCCTGCGCGACACCGTGCTGCGCCTGCTCGAAGCGCTGAACTCGCCGCTGGAAGCGCGCGTACTGGGACCGGGCATCGTGCGTGAAATCTGCTACCGCGCACTGATGGGCGAGCAAGGCGCGGCAATGCGCGCGGCACTCACCAGCCAGGGGCAGTTCGGCCGCATCGCCAAGGCCTTGCGCCGCATCCACGCCGACTATGCGGCCGACATCGACGTCGGCATGCTGGCGGCGGAAGCCAGCATGAGCGTGCCGGCCTTTCACGTTCACTTCAAGTCGGTCACGCATTGTTCGCCGATCCAGTATCTGAAATCGGCGCGCCTGCTGCAAGCGCGGCTGCTGATGGCGCGCAACGACATGACGGCACAGGCTGCGTCGGCGCAAGTCGGCTATGAAAGCCCGTCGCAATTCAGCCGTGAATTCAAACGCTACTTTGGCCGCAGCCCGAGTGAAGAAGCGCATGCCGTGCGGCGCCTGCTCAACGTACAGCCGGTGGAAGCGGCGCGGTTGATCTAAGCGCGCGGCGCCAGGCCGGGATAGAGCTGCGCCAGCGTCGCCGATACCATCTTTTTCATCAACGGTTGCAGCACGGTGGGTGCATGGCGCGCCTGTTTCCACACGGCGGCCAGCTCGGCCTGATGCTGCGTCACCACCTGCTCGACCGCGCTTTGCCAGAACGCCGGCGCTTCGCCATCAACAAAGCTGCCGCGCCCCCGGCCGAAATGCGCCACCGCCAGATAGCGCAGGATGCCGGCCACCACCAGTGTCTGCATGAACGCATCGGTGAATTGCATCGTCGCCTGATGACGGTCGGTGCTGGAATTGAACCCCCATGCGGCACCGGCAAACGTCAGCGCGCCAGCCAGGCCACCGAGCAAGGCGCCACCGCCCAGCGTCAGACCACCCGCCAGCAGGTCCGCCGACAAACCGGTCGCCGCGCCGGAAATCATTGCGCCCAGCAGGCCGGCTTGCGCCTTGTCGATCGGTGCCCGCACGGCGAAATGCTCGCGCACCTGCTCGCTGATTTGCGCCACGTTGGCCGGGTCCAGCTGATGCAGTATCAGCAGCTCACGCGTCGTCTCGGTGGTGCGTCGATTGAGGCGCGCGACCAGTTGGCCCATCGCCTGGTCCTGCCGCTGCTGCGCGGCATTGCGGCCGATACCGACCACTTTCAACGCGGACTTGAGCATGCCCGCGCCCTCTTCCGGCATGGCCTCGCTGTCGAGCACGGCGGCCAATAATTGCGTGGCCAGCAGCTCCATCGATTGCTCGTAACGGTCGGCGTTGCGCGCTTCCCATACACTGAACAGGCGCGCGTAGGCAGGCTGCAATTCCGACGGCAGCAACTTGGCCAGCGCGTCATAAAACACCCGCTCATGCACCCAGCTGCGGGCGAAGGCATCGAGCGCCAACAGGTCGCGCACGGCAGGATATTGGCGCAGATGATCGCGCCAGCGTGCTTGCTCCAGCTGCTCTTCCGCTAGCGGACGCGGACGGCCGGTCTGGTTCAGCAATACGACCACCGGCTTGCCCAGCCAATCAAGAATCTTCATCTCGGCCGGCACGTAACCGGCGTCCTGCGGATCTTCGGACGAATTCACCAGATACAGTACGATGTCGGCGGAGTCACGCGCGGCGCGCAGCGCTTGCTGGCTCAGCCAGAACGGCCGGTCGCGATAGCGGTCCAGCACTTCGCGCAGGAACCAGCCAATCGGGTTGCCGGCCTGCGCCAGGCGCTTTTGCAAACGCACCGAATCGCCGAAACCGGGCGTATCCCACAGCTGCAACACATCGCCTTGCGGCGTGGTCAGCAAGGTATGCGGCTCGGAGTGGACGGTGACGTGAGCAGCATCGCGTACCTCGCCGACATCCACGCCCATCAGCGTGCGCGCCAAGGTGGTCTTGCCGTTGTTGGTGTGCGAGATCAGTGCCAGTTGAATGGTATTGCTCATGCCGGCGCCTGCAGATTAACGACCGTGGCAGCGGTTCGATGGAAACGGCAGAACTCCTGCCACAAGGCGATGCGTTCGGCCAGACGCTCCGGCCCCATGCGCTCCAGATAAGCGGATTCGTCCAGCAGCACGGTCACGCCGCGCGGCACAGCGCTGGTCAGCGCATCGAGGAAAGCGCCGTGGTTTTCCTGCTCAGGTGTTGCACTCAGATTAAACAACGCTGCGGTTGCGGCGGCCTCGGTATCGTCGCTCACTTGTGGCATTTCGCCGTAGGCGGTCGATGGCCGCAACATCAGGCGGCCCTGCTCGCCAAACATTTCACTGGCGATCTTCTGCAGGCGGCGGTGGCGTTGCTCGTCGACGGTAAAGCTGTACGGCAGCACTCGCAGCGTGCCGCCTTGCGCCATGCCCATTGCATCGTTCAGCTTGCGGAAGTAAGGCTGTTCCAGATCGAGCGGGAAGTGACGCGCCAGCCGTGCCGCGCGCCATTGCGCGAACGCCGCCAGCAGCAAGCGCGGCAATACAACCAGCAGCACGATGGTGGCGGCATACAGGTGAACCCAGCGCGCGCCGCCGCCCGCCGCCGTCGTATTGGGGAAGCGCAGCGCGTCAATCTCCGCCAGCGTGAAACCTTGCAGGTGGAATAGCGAGACGGCCGGCGCAAACAGGATGGTCAGCAGATTATGAACCTGCTCCGCGTCGAGGAAGGTGCTTTCCCAGCCGGCGGCATATTGCGACAGCAGGCCGCGCGCGTACAACGAAAGCAGCGCGCCAGTGGCAAACATGGCCGCGCTCAGATGAATGGTGCGACTGAGGCGAGCGGACGTCAACTTGGCACTCAGCTGCGACCAGTCGGTGGCGAAATTCACCAACGCAGTGGACAACACCGCCGGCAATTTACGCGGTGGCTTCAGGCGACGCGGCACGCGTGGTTTCGATGGAATAAACAGCCAGATCAGCAAGCCCAGGTAGACCAGCAGATTCCACGCAATGATCAACAGCAGCGGCGCCGACAATAAATCGACACGATGCGGATCGGTGATGCGGTCGAGACCGGCGCCAAGCAACAGGCCGATGACCGGCAAGGCCCAGCCCAGCGCACGCAACGGCGCCCGCTGTTGCAGGAAGCCGGCAAATGCCGGATGGCGTTCGGCCAGGCGCTTGAGGATTTGTTCGGCGCGCTGTTGGAGGAAATCGTCGCCGGTGGCTTCCGACTTGCGGTCCGCCGCCCGCCACTGCGCCAGCTCGCGCGCACTGCGGCTGGCATACAGGCGATCATCGTCGCTGAGGATCTCCTTGTTTTGATCGGTGGTCTCGATGGCGCGGACCAGCACGACGTCTCTTGCAGTATGTTCATTCATGCAAAGAGTATAAACGCGAAAAAGCCCCGACCGGATCACCGGAGGGGGCTTCTTCTAATAACTAGCTTGACGATAACCTACTTTCACACTGGTTGCAGCACTATCATCGGCGTAGAGTCGTTTCACGGTCCTGTTCGGGATGGGAAGGGGTGGGACCGACTTACTATGGTCATCAAGCTTTGACTTGTGTGCTGTGCAGCCAACGGCTGCACAGCGAATCTGGGAGAAGTAAAGTTTTGTGTTGGGTAGCACCACTCATCATCAGAGTAAATGCGTATAACCGTCAAGGTTATAGGGACAAGCCGTACGGGCAATTAGTATCAGTTAGCTTAATGCATTACTGCACTTCCACACCTGACCTATCAACGTCCTGGTCTCGAACGACCCTTCAAAGAGCTCAAGGCTCTGGGAAATCTCATCTTAAGGCAAGTTTCCCGCTTAGATGCTTTCAGCGGTTATCTCTTCCAGACTTAGCTACCCGGCAATGCCACTGGCGTGACAACCGGTACACCAGAGGTCTGTCCACTCCGGTCCTCTCGTACTAGGAGCAGCCCCCTTCAAATTTCCAACGCCCACGGCAGATAGGGACCAAACTGTCTCACGACGTTTTAAACCCAGCTCACGTACCACTTTAAATGGCGAACAGCCATACCCTTGGGACCGGCTACAGCCCCAGGATGTGATGAGCCGACATCGAGGTGCCAAACTCCCCCGTCGATATGAACTCTTGGGAGGAATCAGCCTGTTATCCCCAGAGTACCTTTTATCCGTTGAGCGATGGCCCTTCCATACAGAACCACCGGATCACTATGTCCTACTTTCGTACCTGCTCGACTTGTCAGTCTCGCAGTTAAGCACGCTTATGCCATTGCACTATCATCACGATGTCCGACCGTAATTAGCGTACCTTCGAACTCCTCCGTTACACTTTAGGAGGAGACCGCCCCAGTCAAACTGCCTACCATGCACTGTCCCCGATCCGGATAACGGACCAAGGTTAGAACCTCAAACAAACCAGGGTGGTATTTCAAGGTTGGCTCCATAGAGACTGGCGTCCCTACTTCAAAGCCTCCCACCTATCCTACACAGATTGGTTCAAAGTCCAATGCAAAGCTACAGTAAAGGTTCATGGGGTCTTTCCGTCTAGCCGCGGGTAGATTGCATCATCACAAACATTTCAACTTCGCTGAGTCTCGGGAGGAGACAGTGTGGCCATCGTTACGCCATTCGTGCAGGTCGGAACTTACCCGACAAGGAATTTCGCTACCTTAGGACCGTTATAGTTACGGCCGCCGTTTACTGGGACTTCAATCAAGAGCTTGCACCCCATCATTTAATCTTCCAGCACCGGGCAGGCGTCACACCCTATACGTCCACTTTCGTGTTTGCAGAGTGCTGTGTTTTTATTAAACAGTCGCAGCCACCAGTTTATTGCAACCCGTTCGCCCTACTGAAGTAAATCAGCCAAGCTACAAGGGCGTACCTTTTCCCGAAGTTACGGTACCAATTTGCCGAGTTCCTTCTCCCGAGTTCTCTCAAGCGCCTTAGAATACTCATCTCGCCCACCTGTGTCGGTTTGCGGTACGGTCTCGTATGACTGAAGCTTAGAGGCTTTTCTTGGAACCACTTCCGATTGCTACGTGTACAAGTACACTCGTCCCACTCCCTTGAATTACGTGCCCGGATTTGCCTAAGCACCTTCTATGAAGCAGAAACTGACTATTCCAACAGTCAGACAACCTTCCGCGATCCGTCCCCCCATCGCATCATACGACGGTGCAGGAATATTAACCTGCTTCCCATCAGCTACGCATCTCTGCCTCGCCTTAGGGGCCGACTCACCCTGCTCCGATGAACGTTGAACAGGAAACCTTGGGCTTACGGCGTGGGGGCTTTTCACCCCCATTATCGCTACTCATGTCAGCATTCGCACTTCTGATACCTCCAGCATCCTTTACAAGACACCTTCGCAGGCTTACAGAACGCTCTCCTACCATATGCTAAAAGCATATCCGCAGCTTCGGTGACTGGCTTAGCCCCGTTACATCTTCCGCGCAGGACGACTCGATCAGTGAGCTATTACGCTTTCTTTAAATGATGGCTGCTTCTAAGCCAACATCCTGACTGTTTTAGCCTTCCCACTTCGTTTTCCACTTAGCCAATCTTTGGGACCTTAGCTGGCGGTCTGGGTTGTTTCCCTCTTGACGCCGGACGTTAGCACCCGACGTCTGTCTCCCAAGCTCGCACTCATCGGTATTCGGAGTTTGCAATGGTTTGGTAAGTCGCGATGACCCCCTAGCCATAACAGTGCTCTACCCCCGATGGTGATACTTGAGGCACTACCTAAATAGTTTTCGGAGAGAACCAGCTATTTCCAAGTTTGTTTAGCCTTTCACCCCTACCCACAGCTCATCCCCTAATTTTTCAACATTAGTGGGTTCGGACCTCCAGTGCGTGTTACCGCACCTTCATCCTGGCCATGAGTAGATCACTTGGTTTCGGGTCTACACCCAGCGACTATCGCCCTGTTCGGACTCGATTTCTCTACGGCTTCCCTATTCGGTTAACCTTGCCACTGAATGTAAGTCGCTGACCCATTATACAAAAGGTACGCAGTCACGGAACAAGTCCGCTCCTACTGTTTGTATGCACACGGTTTCAGGATCTATTTCACTCCCCTCCCGGGGTTCTTTTCGCCTTTCCCTCACGGTACTGGTTCACTATCGGTCGATTACGAGTATTTAGCCTTGGAGGATGGTCCCCCCATATTCAGACAGGATTTCTCGTGTCCCGCCCTACTTGTCGCACGCTTAGTACCACCGGTCTGATTTCATGTACGGGGCTATCACCCGCTATGGCTGCCATTTCCAGAGCATTCCATTATCAGTCCGACTATCACGTGCAGGCTCTTCCCATTTCGCTCGCCACTACTTTGGGAATCTCGGTTGATTTCTTTTCCTGCAGCTACTTAGATGTTTCAGTTCGCCGCGTTCGCTTCACACACCTATGTATTCAGTGAGTGATGACCTAAAAGGCCGGGTTTCCCCATTCGGAAATCTGCGGATCAAAGCTTGTTTGCTAGCTCCCCGCAGCTTATCGCAAGCTACTACGTCCTTCATCGCCTGTAATCGCCAAGGCATCCACCATGTGCACTTATTCACTTGTCCCTATAACCTTGACGGCTATAGTTCTAAGCATTTACTACTTTGTGATGATGAGTTTTACTACCCAGGCGTGTATCTGTCGACACACACCTAATAAAACTTTACTTCTTCCAGATTGTTAAAGAACGATACTGCTTTTACCTAAGCATCTCTTGCTTACGTAAAAACAGGTGGTGGAGGATGACGGGATCGAACCGACGACCCCCTGCTTGCAAAGCAGGTGCTCTCCCAGCTGAGCTAATCCCCCTATGGGTACCACGAATACAGGCAACTGGTAGGGCTGGTTGGACTCGAACCAACGACCCCCGCGTTATCAACACGGTGCTCTAACCAGCTGAGCTACAGCCCCAATATTTGCTGTTCTTTTATTGTCTACAGTCGATAAGTGTGAGCGCTTGAAAGTGATTCCGAAGAATCCTGCAAACTCTAGAAAGGAGGTGATCCAGCCGCACCTTCCGATACGGCTACCTTGTTACGACTTCACCCCAGTCACGAATCCTACCGTGGTAAGCGCCCTCCTTACGGTTAAGCTACCTACTTCTGGTAAAACCCGCTCCCATGGTGTGACGGGCGGTGTGTACAAGACCCGGGAACGTATTCACCGCGACATGCTGATCCGCGATTACTAGCGATTCCAACTTCATGCAGTCGAGTTGCAGACTACAATCCGGACTACGATACACTTTCTGCGATTAGCTCCCCCTCGCGGGTTGGCGGCGCTCTGTATGTACCATTGTATGACGTGTGAAGCCCTACCCATAAGGGCCATGAGGACTTGACGTCATCCCCACCTTCCTCCGGTTTGTCACCGGCAGTCTCATTAGAGTGCTCTTTCGTAGCAACTAATGACAAGGGTTGCGCTCGTTGCGGGACTTAACCCAACATCTCACGAC
Source organism: Duganella dendranthematis (assembly GCF_012849375.1). Taxonomy (NCBI): domain Bacteria; kingdom Pseudomonadati; phylum Pseudomonadota; class Betaproteobacteria; order Burkholderiales; family Oxalobacteraceae; genus Duganella; species Duganella dendranthematis. Next base: position 3,231,481 of record NZ_CP051684.1, on the reverse strand, counting down.
ACGAGCTGACGACAGCCATGCAGCACCTGTGTAATGGTTCCCTTTCGGGCACTCCTCAATCTCTCGAAGATTCCATCCATGTCAAGGGTAGGTAAGGTTTTTCGCGTTGCATCGAATTAATCCACATCATCCACCGCTTGTGCGGGTCCCCGTCAATTCCTTTGAGTTTTAATCTTGCGACCGTACTCCCCAGGCGGTCTACTTCACGCGTTAGCTGCGTTACCAAGTCAATTAAGACCCGACAACTAGTAGACATCGTTTAGGGCGTGGACTACCAGGGTATCTAATCCTGTTTGCTCCCCACGCTTTCGTGCATGAGCGTCAGTTTTGACCCAGGGGGCTGCCTTCGCCATCGGTGTTCCTCCACATATCTACGCATTTCACTGCTACACGTGGAATTCTACCCCCCTCTGCCAAACTCTAGCCTTGCAGTCACCATCGCCATTCCCAGGTTGAGCCCGGGGATTTCACGACAGTCTTACAAAACCGCCTGCGCACGCTTTACGCCCAGTAATTCCGATTAACGCTTGCACCCTACGTATTACCGCGGCTGCTGGCACGTAGTTAGCCGGTGCTTATTCTTCAGGTACCGTCATGAGGCCTAGATATTAGCCAGACCCTTTTCTTCCCTGACAAAAGAGCTTTACAACCCGAAGGCCTTCTTCACTCACGCGGCATTGCTGGATCAGGCTTGCGCCCATTGTCCAAAATTCCCCACTGCTGCCTCCCGTAGGAGTCTGGACCGTGTCTCAGTTCCAGTGTGGCTGGTCGTCCTCTCAGACCAGCTACTGATCGATGCCTTGGTAGGCTTTTACCCTACCAACTAGCTAATCAGATATCGGCCGCTCCAGGAGCATGAGGTCTTGCGATCCCCCACTTTCATCCTTAGATCGTATGCGGTATTAGCGTAACTTTCGCTACGTTATCCCCCACTCCAGGGTACGTTCCGATATATTACTCACCCGTTCGCCACTCGCCACCAGAGCAAGCTCCGTGCTGCCGTTCGACTTGCATGTGTAAGGCATGCCGCCAGCGTTCAATCTGAGCCAGGATCAAACTCTTTAGTTTAATCTCTGTTTTAGCCATTGCTGGCTTGGTTCGCTCTTCTCAAAAATACTGACAGTATTTCTACTGAATATTTCTTTGTTGAGCATTTAATGCTTTTTGTTGCAGCATCAAACGCCCACATTTATCGACTGTAAATTTTTAAAGATCATTCTGTACTGCATGCTGACAAAGCGTTTTGTCTGTCAGCGAAGAAGGAAGAGTATGAAGCGTTTGCAGCATTTCGTCAACCTTCTTTTTTCCCGCTTAACTCAGCATTTACATGCGTTGCCTTGCGAGGGACCGAATCATATCAAAGCCCCTCGAAGTTTGGCAAGCGCTTTTCCAAGAAAGCTTTCATGCCCTCTTTTTGCGCCGGCGTGCCGAAGCCGGACTGGAACAACTGGCGCTCATACGCAACACCTTGCGACAGCGTGGTTTCGAAGGCGCGGTTGACCGCATCCTTGATCTGCATGGCCACCGAAGTCGGCATGGCGGCGATCTGTTTGGCGGCGGTCAGCACTTCTTCCAGCAGCTTATCGGCCGGCACCACGCGTGACACCAGGCCGATCCGTTCGGCTTCGGCAGCATCAATGGTACGGGCGGTCAGCAGCAGGTCCATGGCCTTGGCCTTGCCAATGGCGCGCGGCAGGCGCTGGGTGCCGCCGGCGCCCGGCGTCACGCCGACCTTGATTTCCGGCTGGCCGAACTTGGCGTTGTCCGCCGCGATCAGAAAGTCGCACATCATCGCCAGCTCGCAGCCGCCGCCCAGCGCGTAGCCGGCCACGGCGCCCACCACCGGCTTGCGGATGCGCAGGATGTGTTCCCAGTTGCGGCCTATATAGTTGTCACGATGCGTGTCCGGGTAGGTGTAGTCCACCATGGCGGCGATGTCGGCGCCGGCGGCAAACGCTTTCTCGCTGCCGGTCAGCACGATGCAGCCGATGGCCGGGTCGGCGTCGAACTTATATAGGGCGTCGCCCAGCTCGTTCATCATATTGTCGTTGAGCGCATTCAGCGCTTTTGGACGGTTCAGACGGATCAAGGCTACTTTGTCGTGCACTTCGACGATCAGGTCTTCATATGCCATGCGTTCCTCCAGGTGGAAAATTTACCGGCCGATTGTAGCGCCTATCTCCGCCGCTGGTATGATTGATATTTGGCAACCCGCATTCAAGAGCCTCCCATTCTTAACGCCCTCCGCAACGACGAATTACTGCGCAACGGCGATTTCCGCCGCTACTGGTCGAGCGCCATCCTGAATGGCTTCGGCAGCTATATCAGCGGACTGGCGCTGCCGCTGTGCGCGGTGCTGCTATTAAAAGCCTCGCCGGCGCAGATGGGCATGATGGGCGCGGCAGCGGCGCTGCCGTTTGCGCTGCTGGCCCTGCCCGCCGGCGTTTTCCTCGACCGCAGCCGCAAACTGCCGATCCTGCTGACCAGCAAGGCGATCCAGGCTACCTCGCTGGCCAGCATTCCGCTGGCATGGTGGCTGGGGCTGCTGACGGTGGAGTGGATGTATGCGGCGTCATTCATCACCGGCGCCTGCGCCGTGGTGGGCGGCGGCGCCGAGCAGGTGTTCCTGACCAATATGATCGGCCGCGACAAGCTGACCGACGCCCAATCCAAGTTCACCGCCACCGATTCCATCGCCCGCCTGGTGGCGCCCGGTTTTGCCGGCCTGCTGATCCAGTGGCTGACCGCACCCTACGCCGTGCTGCTGAACGCCATCGGCTTTCTGGTCTCGATCGGGCTGCTGCGCAAGCTGAAGGCCAATGATCCCAAGCCGCCGCCGTCCAACAAGCATCCGCTGCGCGACATCCAGGATGGCATTCTGTTCATCTGGCGCCATCCGCTGCTGCGCAAGCTGGCCTGGGCGGCAGGCTGCTGGCATATGCTGTTTTATGGCTTCGTGGCGTTGCACGTGATTTTCGCCACCCGCGAACTGGGCATGAGCGCCGGCATGCTGGGGGCGGCGCAGATGGTCGGCGGTATCGGCGTGCTGGCCAGCTCCCTGCTATTGAAGCCCTTGACCCGGCGCTATGGCGCCACCGGCGCGATGCTGGCCGGCATGGGCCTGTGCACGGTGGCCTACATCGTCACGCCGCTGATTCCGGCCAATCTGTTCGGCTATCCGCTGGCCAGTGCCGCCGTTTGCGCCGCCATGTCGTTTTTTCTCGATTGCGGTGTGATACTGTTCCTGCTGCCCTACACCACGCTGCGCCAGCAGGTCACGCCGGACGCCTACCTCGGCCGTATGATGTCGACCATGCGCTTTCTGACCGGCGCGATTGCGCCGCTCGGTGCGCTGGCCGGCGGCTACCTCGGCGAACATTTCAGCATCCGCACCGGTCTGGCCTGCGTGGCGGCCGGCGCCATCGTGCTGATGCTGGTGCTGGCGCTGTCGCCACCCGTGCGCCAGAAAAGCTGACTAGCCAGTAGGCTGACTCTATTGATCAATTGACAGGAGTTAGCCATGTTCAAATCCATTCTGCTGCCGACGGACGGCTCCGAGCTGTCCGACAAAGCCACCGCGATTGCGGTGGAATTCGCCCGCCTGCACCAGTCGCGCATCACAGCGCTGACGGTAATCCAGCCGCTGCTGCTGCCAGCGCTGGGCGACAGCGGTGCCGTGGCCGACGCCGGCCAGTACGAAATCCAGATGCAGGACGCCGCCCGCGCTCACATCGAGCGGGTGGCGGCGGCCGCCAATGCGGCCGGCATTCCATTTGAGGGAGTGATTGCGGTATCGCCCAATCCCTATGAAGAGATTGTGGCCGCCGCCGAAAAGTACGGCTGCGACCTGATCATGATGGCGTCGCACGGCCGCAGCGGCCTGAGCAAGCTGCTGATGGGCAGCGAAACCCAGAGCGTGCTGTCGCACACCACGCTGCCCGTGCTGGTATTGCGTTAAAACTTCTTCGGCAGCAGCACCCAGACGCTGCCGCGCTGCTTCATACGGCCCGCATTCTCGGCCGCCTCGGCGCCGAAGCCGAAGAAGTAGTCGACCCGGATCGCGCCACGGATGGCGCCGCCCGTGTCCTGCGCCATCACCAGCCGCTGCAGCGGAATATCGCTGTTCGGCTGGGTGGTGGACAGGAATACCGGCGCCCCCTGCGGCAGCTGGGTGGCGTCGATGGCCACGGAGCGTTGCGGCGTCAGCGGCACGCCCAGCGAACCTTTCGGCCCCACTTTCGGGTCCGGCAGGCGCTCTTCCTTGAAGAACACATAGCTCGGATTCGCATTGAACAGTTCCTGCATGCGGGTCGGATGGCCGGCGATCCACGCCTTGATGCCCTGCGCCGAAGCCTGCTCCAGCGTCAGCTCGCCCTTCTCCACCAGATACTTGCCGATCGATTTATATGGCTGGCCATTCTGGTCGGCGTACGCCACGCGCACCGTCTCGCCGGTGTCGCTCAACTGCACCCGCCCCGAACCCTGCACCTGCAGGAAGAACGATTCCACCGGATCGTCCACCCACAGCAGCTCCTTGCCGCTGAAATTGGCCGATTCGATCTCGGCGCGGGTGGAATACGGCACCACCTTCTTGCCCACCAGCTTGCCGCGCAGGCGCATGCCCTTCAGCTCCGGATAGACGCTGGCCAGGTCGATGGTCAGCATATCGTCCGGCACCTTGTACAGCGGTGTCTGGTAAGGGCCGCCCTTCTTACGGGCGCCGTGCAGCAGCGGCTCGTAGTAGCCGGTGATCAGGCCGTCGGTGGCGCCGTCGGCCGCGATCACCTGGTTCGGCTCCATGAAGGCTTCAAAGAAGGTGCGAATGGCTTTTTCGTCGTTGCCGTTGACGGTGCGGGCCACGGTGCACGGCTCCTTCCACAGCGCCTGCCTGATCAGCACCGAGCATGAGGAGGTGAACGCCGGCCAGGCGGCGCGCAGGTCGTCGCGCTCCCATCCCGGCAACTGCGCGAAGGTCGCCGGCACCATTTGCAGCGCGCCGGGCTTGGCCGGTTCGGCCGGCGGCGTTGGCGGCACCGGCGCGACGGGCGGCACTGGCACGAACACCGGCGGCGTCGGCTGGGCCGGCTTTTCAGGCGGCAGCGGAGTGGAAGTACAAGCGGCCAGCGCCAGCGCGACGGCGCTCAGCGAAACGGGTAGACTACGACGTGGAGATAACATAAAGGCTAACTATGTGGGTATTAATGGTGGAAGCGGGCGTGGCGTTTTTCCTGCTGGTGTTCATCGTCTGGTGGACGATGAAAGGCAAGAAGTGATCAATGCAGCGTGCGCGGCAGCGACAGCACGAATTCCGGGATCTTGACTTCGAACTGGTGACCATCCTCGGCCACGCAGAAATATTCGCCGACCATCGAACCCTGCGTGGTTTGCAGCGCGGAGCCGCTGGTGTATTCGAACACTTCGCCGGGCTGCAGCAGTGGCTGATGGCCGACCACGCCCAGTCCGCGCACTTCTTCCACATGGTTGTTGGCGTCCGTGATCACCCAATGGCGCGAGATCAGCTGCGCCGCCACCGTGCCGGTGTTTTTGATCGTAATCGAGTACGTAAACACAAAATTAGTGCGTTCCGGGTCCGACTGGTCCGGCAGGTACTGGGTTCTGACCGACACGGTAAATTCATAAGTGGGCATCAACATTCCTCTAAAAAGCAAGCTTGGCGATCATATATCACCAAGCATCCATTGCACCGCAAATCCGCCCTGTATGCAAGGACGGCGCAGCTGAAAACAGGCGCAATGGCGTGGAGCAGCGTAAAATAACGCATCTTTTTCAATGCCAGCCTAAAGCCATGACCACTTTCCGCATCGCTCCCAGCATCCTGTCCGCCGACTTCGCCCGCCTGGGTGAAGAAGTACGCAACGTCGTAACGGCAGGCGCCGACATGATCCACTTTGACGTGATGGACAACCATTATGTTCCCAACCTGACCATCGGCCCGCTGGTGTGCCAGGCGATCCGTCCGCACGTGGAAGTGCCGATCGATGTGCACCTGATGGTCAAGCCGGTCGACCGCATCATTCCCGACTTCGCCAAGGCCGGCGCCAACATCATCACCTTCCACCCGGAAGCGTCGGACCACATTGACCGCTCGCTGCAACTGATCCGCGACCACGGCTGCAAGGCCGGCCTGGTGTTCAACCCGGCCACCCCGCTGAGCTACCTGGAACACGTGATGGACAAGATCGACATGATCCTGATCATGTCGGTCAACCCGGGCTTCGGCGGCCAGTCCTTCATTCCGCACGCGCTGAAGAAAATCGCTGAAGCGCGCCGCCTGATCGACGACTCCGGCCGCGACATCCTGCTGGAAGTCGACGGTGGCATCAAGATCGACAACATCGCCGCCGCCGCTGCCGCCGGCGCCGACACCTTCGTGGCCGGTTCCGCCATCTTCGGCCAGCCGGACTACAAGGCCGTGATCGACGCCATGCGCGCCAACCTGGCCAAGGCATAAGGATGAGCGTACTGGCAGACGTGCGCGCCGCAATCATTGACCTCGACGGCACCATGCTGGACACGATCCCCGACTTCCACGTCGCGATCAACGGCATGCGCGCGGAACTGGGCCTGGGCCCGATCACGCAGCAGCAAATCGCGCTGATGGTCGGCAAAGGCTCGGAAAACCTGATCCGCGCCGTCCTGGCGCTGGATTGGGACGCCGACCGCATCGAGGCGGCCTTTGCGCCAGCGATGGACGCCTACCAGCGCCACTACCTGAGCATCAACGGCAACCACAGCGTGCTGTATCCGGACGTGATCGCCGGCCTGACCGCCATGCAGGCCCAAGGCTTGCGTCTGGCCTGCGTGACCAACAAGCCAATCGCCTTCACCACGCCGCTGCTGAAGCAGAAAGGCCTGGACGGCTTTTTCGAGGTGGTCTACGGCGGCGACTCGCTGCCGCGCAAAAAGCCGGACCCGCTGCCGCTGCAAACCGTGTGCGCCGACTTTGACCTGCCGCCGTCGCAGGTGGTGGCCATCGGCGACTCGTCCAACGACGCCCAGGCCGCGCGCGCCGCCGGCTGCCCGGTGCTGACCGTGCCATATGGTTATAACCACGGAGAGTCTATACACGACATCGATTCCGATGGTATAGTTAATACGCTGCTAGAAGCGGCAAGCCTGATCCGTTCGCATAATTAACCGTTAGCTGAACCAAACCTGACCGAAATGTCTCTCACCAAAAAACACACCGTCAACCAAACAGGCTCGATTGAGGCCTGGCTTTGGCGACGCTGGCAATCCTGGCAAAACTAAGCCGAATTGATTGCTGTCGTCCGCATTCCCATGCGCGACAGGTTTTTTGAACACACCACCGCTGGCACACCTCCTTATTCCGGCGGCATGGAGAGAAGATATGACCGAACTCGAATTCAAATCGTTGGCCACCGACGGCTATAACCGCATCCCATTGATCGCGGAAGCCTTCGCCGACCTCGAAACCCCGCTCACGCTGTACCTCAAACTGGCGCAAACCCAGAACGCCGGCAAGAACACCTTCCTGCTGGAGTCGGTGGTGGGCGGTGAGCGTTTCGGCCGCTACTCCTTCATCGGCCTGCCGGCCACCACGCTGCTACGCACCTTCGGCAACCGCACCGAGATCGTCAAGAACGGCGCGGTGATCGAGACCCACGAAGGCAATCCGCTGGACTTCATCGAAACCTATCAGAAGCGCTTTAAAGTGGCGATCCGTCCCGGCATGCCGCGCTTCTGCGGCGGCCTGGCGGGCTACTTCGGCTATGACACCGTGCGCCACATCGAGAAAACCCTGGCCAACGGCGCGCAGAAGGATGACCTGGGCCTGCCCGACATCCAGCTGATGGTGACCGAGGAACTGGCCGTCATCGATAACCTGAGCGGCAAGCTGTATCTGATCGTGTACGCCGACACCACGCAGCCGGAGTCGTATTCCAAGGCGAAGCAACGCCTGAAAGACCTGCGCGTGATGCTGCGCCGTGGCGTCGAAGCGCCGGTGACCAGCGCCTCGGTACGCACCGAAGCCGTGCGCGAATTCGCCAAAGAGGATTACCTGAAAGCGGTGGCCCGCGCCCATGAATACGTGCTGGCCGGCGACTTGATGCAGGTGCAGATCGGCCAGCGCATTCGCAAGCCGTATGTCGATTCGCCACTCAGCCTGTACCGCGCGCTGCGCTCGCTGAACCCATCGCCGTATATGTACTTCTACAATTTCGGCGACATGCAAATCGTCGGCGCCTCGCCGGAGATTTTGGTCCGCAACGAAACCGCGCCGGACGGCGAGAAAAAAGTCACGCTGCGTCCTATCGCCGGCACCCGCCCGCGCGGCGCCACACCGGAACGCGACGCCGAACTGGCCAAGGAACTGCTGGCCGATCAAAAGGAAATCGCCGAACACGTGATGCTGATCGACCTGGCGCGCAATGACCTGGGCCGTATTTCGGAAATCGGCAGCGTCAAGGTGACCGACCGCCTGATCATCGAAAAATACTCGCATGTGCAGCACATCGTCTCCAACGTCGAGGGCAAGCTGAAAGACGGCCTGTCCAACCTGGACGTGCTGCGCGCCACTTTCCCTGCCGGCACGCTGACCGGCGCGCCAAAAGTGCGGGCGATGGAAGTCATCGACGAACTGGAAATCTCCAAGCGCGGCATCTACGGCGGCGCCTGCGGCTACCTGTCGTTTGGCGGCGAGATGGACGTGGCGATCGCGATCCGCACCGGCGTGATCAAGGACGGCAACCTGTACGTGCAGGCCGCCGCCGGCATCGTCGCCGACTCGATCGCCGAAATGGAATGGCAGGAAACTGAACACAAGGCGCGTGCTGTGCTACGCGCCGCCGAGCAAGTGCAAGATGGTCTGGACGGGGAGTTCTAACATGCTGCTGATGATCGACAATTACGACTCCTTCACCTACAACATCGTGCAGTATTTCGGCGAACTGGGTGAAGACGTGCGCGTCTACCGCAATGATGAAATCACGATTGCGGAGATCGAGGCGCTGAATCCGGACCACATCTGCATTTCCCCGGGTCCGAAAGACCCGTCGCAAGCAGGTATCTCCATCGAGGTGCTCAAGCACTTCGCCGGCAAGAAGCCGATCCTGGGCGTGTGCCTTGGCCACCAGGCCATCGGCGAAGCGTTCGGCGGCAAGGTAATCCGCGCCAAGCAGGTCATGCATGGCAAAACTTCTTTAATCGCGCATACGGGTGTGGGCGTCTTCAAGGACCTCCCTTCTCCCTTCACAGTGATCCGGTATCACTCGTTGGCCATCGAGCGCAGCTCGCTGCCGTCCTGCCTGGAAGTGACGGCATGGACCGACGACGGTGAAATCATGGGCGTACGACACAAGGAATACGACATCGAGGGCGTGCAGTTCCACCCCGAGTCGATTCTGTCGGAACACGGCCACCAACTGTTGAAGAACTTCCTCGTCCGCTGATTAAAGAAGGAAAAGCCATGCCTATCACCCACCAAGAAGCGCTGGTGCGCTGCATCGAACACCGCGAGATTTTCCACGACGAGATGCTGCACCTGTTCCGCCAGATTATGTCCGGCGAAATGTCGCCGACCATGATCGCGGCCCTGACCATGGGCCTGCGCGTGAAAAAAGAAACCATCGGCGAAATCGCCGCCGCCGCGCAAGTGATGCGCGAGTTCTCCACCAAGGTACCGATGGCCGACACCACCGGCCTGCTGGACATTGTCGGCACCGGCGGCGATGGCGCGCATACTTTCAACATCTCCACCACCGCGATGTTTGTCGCGGCGGCGGCCGGCGCGCGCGTGGCCAAGCATGGCGGCCGCAGTGTGTCGTCATCGTCGGGCAGCGCCGACGTGATCGAATCACTGGGCGCCAACATCAACCTGAAGCCGGAGCAGATTGCGCAATCGATCGCGCAGACCGGCATCGGCTTCATGTTCGCGCCTAACCACCACGCGGCCATGAAGCATGTGGCGCCTGTGCGCAAGGAACTGGGCGTGCGCTCGATCTTCAATATTCTGGGACCGCTGACCAATCCGGCCGGCGCGCCGAATATTCTGATGGGCGTATTCCACGCCGACCTGGTAGGTATTCAGGTGCGCGTGCTGCAACGCCTCGGCGCGCAGCACGCCATCGTGGTGTATGGCAAAGACAATATGGATGAAGTGTCGCTGGGCGCCTCCACCCTGGTCGGTGAGCTGGTGAACGGCGAAATCCGCGAGTACGAAATTCACCCGGAGGATTTCGGCATGCAGATGATCGCCAGCCGCAACCTGAAGGTGGCCGATGCGGCGGAATCGAAGCAGCGCATGATGGAAGCGCTGCGCGGCGAAGCCGGTCCGGCCTACGATATCGTGGCGCTCAACGCCGGCACCGCGCTGTATGCGGCCGGTGTGGCCAGTTCGATCGAGGATGGCCTCAAACGCGCGCGCTTTGCGATCACTTCCGGCGCGGCGCTGCGCAAGATCGATCAATTCGTCACCGTCACGCAAACGCTCGGCAAGGATAACTGAGCATGTTCGGCATCCATGACCTGACGCTGTTTATCATCTCGGGCCTGCTGCTGAATATCATGCCCGGTCCCGATTCGCTGCTGATCATGACGCGCAGCGCGACACAAGGCTGGCGCGCCGGATCGGCCGCCACGCTGGGCATCGGCGCCGGCACCATGGTGCATGTGCTGGCTGCAGCACTGGGCTTGTCGGCGCTGCTGTCGACGTCCGCCGCCGCGTTCACGGTAGTGAAGTGGATCGGTGCGGCGTACATCGTCTACATGGGCATCGGCATGCTGCGCGCCAGGCTGCGCGGCGAGGAGACGTCAGCACAGGCGCCAGCGGTGCAGCCGCTCGCATGGCGCAAGATCTTCCTGCAAGGCTTTCTGACCAATGTGCTGAACCCTAAAGTGGCGCTGTTCTTCCTGGCGTTCGTGCCACAATTTATCGCGGCCGATTCCAGCAACAAGCCGCTGGCCTTCATCCTCCTCGGCGCAATTTTTAATTTTAATGGCATGCTGTATTGCCACGGCTTGGCCCTATTCACCGCCTTTGCCAGCACGCGCCTGAACATCAAGCCGCGCGTGTCGCTGTGGCTGAACCGCACCATGGGTGGCCTGTTCCTGGCCCTCGGCGTGCGCCTTGCACTCTCGGAGCAACATTAATGTCTGACATTTTGAACAAAATCCTGGCGGTGAAAGCCGACGAAGTGGCAGCCGCCAAAAAATACCGCAGCTTCGCCAGCCTGCGCGACGAGGTGGAATCCAACGCCGACCTGCGCGCCGGCCTGCGAGGCTTTGAAGCCAGCCTGCGCGCCAAGATCGCAGCAGGCCACGCCGGCGTCATCACCGAAATCAAAAAAGCCTCGCCGTCGAAAGGCGTGCTGCGCGCCGACTTCCGTCCGGCGGACATCGCCGCCACCTACGAAGCCAATGGCGCCGCCGCGCTGTCGGTGCTGACCGACGAGCAGTTCTTCCAGGGTTCCGTGGCCTACCTGCAGCAGGCGCGTGCCGCCTGCGCGCTGCCGGTGCTGCGCAAGGACTTCATGGTCGACGTCTACCAGATCTACGAAGCACGGGCGATGGGCGCCGACGCGATCCTGCTGATCGTGTCCGCGCTGGATCACCGCCTGATGGCGGAAATGGAAGCCGTGGCCCACGAACTGGGCATGGACGTGCTGGTGGAAACCCACGACGGCGACGAACTGACCGCCGCGCTGAAGCTGAAAACCGCGCTGGTGGGCGTCAACAACCGCAATCTGCGCACCTTCGAGGTCTCGCTTGAGAACACCCTCGTCCTGCTGGACCGCATGCCGCCGGAAAAACTGGTGATCACCGAATCTGGCATTCTGGCGCCGGCCGACGTGCAGCGCATGCGCGCCGCCAATGTGCACGCCTTCCTGGTCGGCGAAGCCTTCATGCGCGCGCAAGACCCAGGCGCCGAGCTGGCGCGCCTGTTTGAGATGAATTAAGCCCTGGCTGCGGCCCGCAGCGGCTGCACCACTTCCGCCGCGACCTCGTAACGGTTACGGCCTCTTTCCTTAGCGCAATACAACGCCTTGTCGGCGCGGATCAGCAGATTATCCAGGCTTTCGTCCGCGCTGGTCTGGCAGGCCACGCCGATGCTGACCGTGTACGGCGGCACGCCCGGACGGACGGTGCACAGCGCCGATTGGATGCGCTCGGTGATGTGCAGCGCACGATCCAGTCCGGTAGCAGGCAACAGCACGACGAATTCCTCGCCACCGAAACGCGCCACGTGGTCCGACACGCGCAAGGCCTTGCCTATCACTTGGGCCACATCGACCAATACCCGGTCGCCGACAGCGTGGCCATGGTTATCGTTAATCCGCTTGAAGTAATCGATGTCGATATTTAGCATCGTCAGGAATGTTTTTTCCCGGCGCATCAAGGCATGTTCTTTGGCGTAAATATCCGCAAAGCCACGGCGATTTAATGTCTGGGTTAATGGGTCCAGCGTCGAGCGGCGCTCCAGCGTAATTTGCAGGCGACGCGTGCAGACCGTCATAAAACCTACCGTCATCATCAATGTCATGAAATGCGCTGTAGCCAGATAAAGACTGGCGAATGTCCCGGCGCCAAGCAGATTAACATCGCTATTACTGGTTACCGCCAATACGCCGCGCATGCCGACCATAATTGATTCTATCGTCATCAAGATGACGAAAAACCACATGGAAAAATGATAATCGCCGCGCTTTAATATGACGTAGATGGCGCGCGCATGCAATATAAATACGATGACGGAAGAAAACGCGACGCGAATGCTGAAACTTGGCGAAACCCACAGCCAATATGCGAGCAATACAGCGATTAATATCCAGCTTACATGAAACAACCACCACGATGGCCGCGTCTCGTAAAACCGCTCAGTCCCAATCATCATTAATCCCAATCCCCAAGTCATTACTATATTGGAGAATAAGAGCACGCTATCGGATTTGCCGTGCAGTGCGAACAGCACGACGCCGGTCACCAGTAATACCAGCGCCAGCGCCCAGTCGCGCAAGCCGTGGATTTCCTTGGGGAAGTTCAAATATGCCGAGTACAGCACGACGCTCATGGCGGCAGCCATCAACGTTGCCATCAGCAGTATGGTGTTAGGGTCGGGCAAACTCATGTGCGGGGATTCTAAACCACAAATCCGCATGAATGGAAATTTCGCCCGAGTCACGCCGGAACTTGGCGAGTACATGCCAAAAACTGGCATGGAATGAGCGAAAAAAAGGCCGCATCGGTGGATGCGGCCATTTGCAGCGTTGTGTTAGCGGCTAGCGCTCGGGCGTAACGGGCCGACCGATTTTTTACCGGCAGCTTCCAGCGTCAGGGTAATGCCTGGCACCCGGTCACCTTGCAGCGTCAAATCGAAGCGCATTAATTCATCACGGCGGAAGGCGTGCACCTCCACTGTTTCGCCGACTGCATAACGGGACAGCAGCGTATCCAGATTAGTCGCAGTTACGCGCAAGCCATCGACGGCAATCAGAATATCGCCAGCCGACAATCCAGCCTGCTGGGCAGCGCCATTCTCATGCACGGCCGATAGTTTGCAATCATTGCCGTCCTTGCCCAGATTGGCGTCAAAACTCGGCTTGGACGATTTACGCTCGTCGTTATATTTAACGCCGAATGGCGCCAGCAATTTAGCCAACGGCAAATCTTCCGTACCGCGAATATATTTATCGAAGAATGGCTTGAAGCGGCCACCGCTGATTTCATCGAATAAGGCTTCCGCTTCCGCCGGCGTGACGCCACGGCCGCCACCAGTATAAAAGTCACGACCATAACGCTGCCACAAAGCGCGCATCACATCATCCAGCGATTTCTCGCCGCCGGTTTTAGCACGAATACTCAAATCGAGCGCCAAACCAATCAGCGAACCCTTGGTGTAATAACTGACGATTGCATTCGGCGCATTTTCATCCTGGCGATAATATTTACCCCAGGCGTCGAAACTGGAATCGGCCACACTTTGTTTGGTACGACCGGCACCGCGCAATACGCTGCCCACGGTTTTACCCAGCAATTTGAAATACGCCGGCTCACCGATAATCCCGGCGCGCACCAGCATCAAATCGTCGTAATAACTGGTAAAGCCTTCAAACAGCCACAGCAGCGGCGAATAATTCTCGACTTGCAGGTTGTACGGCGCAAACGCGGCTGGCTTGATGCGCTTGACGTTCCAGGTGTGGAAGTACTCGTGACTGCACAGGCCCAGGTATTGCAGGTAGCCGTCGCTGATGTCCTTGCCCTTGGCCGCCGTGGTCGGCAGGTCGCCCCGGTTGCAGATCAGCGCGGTCGAGGCGCGGTGTTCCAGGCCGCCGTAACCGTCGCCCACCGCCATCGTCATGAAGACGTAGCGGTCCATCGGCGCTTTTTTGGTTTTCGGCTCGAAGAAGGCGATCTGCGTTTCGCAGATTTTTTTCAGATCGGCGCTCAGGCGCGCCAGGTCCAGGTTCGGCACGCGGCCGGTGATGACGATGTCGTGCGGGATGCCATGCGCCTTGAACGTGGCCAGCGCAAAGTCGCCCTGCTCCACCGGATGGTCGATCAGCTCATCGTAGCTGGACGCGATATACGTGCCATAACCATAACGTTTCGCTTTCAGCTCGGGCAGCGAGGTGGCCACGCGCCAGCCGGCGGCGGCTTCATCGGCCGGACGCTGGATGTCCACCACGTGCGGCAGCTCTTCCTGGCCCAGCACACGCAGGAAGGTGCTGGTGCCGTTGAAGAAGCCATGGTTCTGGTCCAGATGCGCGGCGCGCACCGACAGATCCCAGGCGTAGACTTCATAGTGAACGGTCAGCGCGGCGCCGCGATCGGCCAGCGGCGCGGCCTGCCACGAATGCTTATCCAGCTTGGTCAACTCGACCGGCTCGCCCTTCGATTCGGCGCGGATGCGGACGATATTGCGCGAAAACTCGCGGATCATATAGCTGCCCGGTATCCACGCAGGCAGCGCGAAAATCTGGCCGCCTTCGGCCGGCGCGGCCACCGTCACCGAGACGTGGAACAAGTGCGCCGCCAGATCATGGCCGACGATGGTATAGGCGATAGCCGGAAGGGTTTTGCTCGGTTTTTTCATCATAAGTCCTGTTTTGTGTCGATGTCGCGCACCACGCCTTCGTCATCGACCACCACTTCGCTCACTGCATGGCTCTTTAAAATTGCGCGCGCGCCCTGGTCGCCTTCCAGCGCCAGCAGCAACGGCAAATGATAGGAACTAAAGGCGACCGGATTACCGCGCCGCCCTTCATACACCGGCGCTGCAATGCGCGCGCCGTGTTCTATTGTAGCGGCCAATGCGCGCATGGTGTCTGGCCTTACGAAGGGCATGTCGCCCAGGCCAATGAGCCACCCTTCGGCGCCCTTGGTAAATTCGATGGCGGTAATCAGGGATTCGGCCATGCCCAGGTCGGCGTCGGCGCACACGCGCACCTCGCAACCGAGACGGCCCAGCAGCGCGGCGACCTTGTCGTCGCCCTCGCGCACCACCGCCAGCACGCGCGGGAGCGCGGCCAGCATATTCCTGGCGCTGGCGGCGACGACGGTCTCACCATCGGCCAGCGTTTGCAGCAGTTTGTTTTCTATGCCGGACGGGTCGAAACGTCGACCGCGTCCGGCTGCCAGCAGAATGCCGGTTAAGGCCATCCGGTTCAGGCGCTCGCCAGATCGAACGGCAGTTTGCGCAGGCGCTTGCCGGTCAATTTGAACAAAGCGTTGGCGAAGGCCGGCGCCAGCGGCGGCAGGCCCGGTTCACCCATGCCGGTTGGCGGATCGTTCGACGGCACGATGTGCACATCGATCACCGGCATGTCCGTCATGCGCGCCACGGTGTAGTCGCTGAAATTCTGCTGCTCGACCACGCCGTCCTTCAGCGTGATGGCAGCGCCGGACAAGGTCATGCCCAGGCCCATCAGCGCCGCGCCCTGGATCTGCGCTTCGATGGTCAGAGGATTGACCGCCGTGTTGCAGTGGACGCCCGCCGTCACCTTGTGCAGCTTCGGCGTGCCGTTCTTAACGGACGCCACCACCACGTAGGCGATCACGGTGTTGAACGATTCATGCACCGCCACGCCATACGCCTGGCCCTTCGGCAAAGCCTTCTTGCCGTAGCCGGATTTGGCCACCGCCAAGTCCAGTGCGGCGATGTGGCGCTTGCCCTTCTCGCCCACCAGCTTTTTGCGATACGCCACCGGATCCATCTTGGCCGCGTGCGCAGCTTCGTCGATCAGGGTCTCCATCACAAATGCGGTGTGGGTCGAGCCGACGGAACGCCACCACAGCACCGGCACGTTGGCCTTGACGGTGTGCGCGCTCAGGTTCAGCGGCACTTCGTACGGTTCACCCATGCCTTCGACCATGGTCGAGTCGACGCCGTTCTTGACCATCATCGGCTCAAACGGCGTGCCGCTGGTGATCGACTGGCCGACGATGACGTGGTCCCACGCCACGATCTCGCCCTTGGCATCGATGCCGATGTCGGCACGGTGCACGTGCGACGGACGGTAGTAACCACCCTTGATGTCGTCCTCACGGCTCCAGATCACCTTGATCGGTTCCTTATGGCCGGCGGCCTGCCATACCTTGGCGATATTGACCGCTTCCACCAGATAGTCAGAAGTCGGCACCGCGCGGCGGCCGAAGCCACCACCGGCCATCATCGTGTTCAGCACCACCTGCTCCGGTTTCAGGCCGGCGGTGGCGGCAATCGCGCCCTGGTCGACGGTCTGGAACTGCGAGCCGGCCCACACCGTGCAGCCATCTTTGCGCAGGTCGACCACGCAGTTCAGCGGCTCCATCGGCGCGTGCGCCAGGTATGGGAACTCGTAGACAGCGGAGATTTTCTTCGCCGCGCCAGCCAGCTTGGAGGTGTCGGCGGTGCGCACCGGCGAGCCGGCCTTCTGCGCCAGCGCCTTGTACTCGGCTACCTGCTTCTCGCTGCTGACCTTATCAACGCCGCTGGTATCCCAGTCGATGGCCAGCGCATCGCGCGCGCTCTTGGCCGGCCAGTAGCCGTCGGCGATCACCACCACGCCGCTGCCGCCACGGTCGGTCTTCACTTCCAGCACATCGATCACGCCCTTGATGGCCTTGGCCTTGCTGGCGTCGAACTTGGCGACCTTGGCGCCGAATACCGGCGGCCGCGCCACGACAGCGACCTTGCTGTCCGGCGCCTTGAAGTCCATGCCGAACTGCTGCTTGCCGGTCGATTTGGCGCGCGCATCCAGCCGCTTGGTCGGCTTACCGATCAGCGTGAAGTCCTTCGGATCTTTCAGCGTCACGGTGGCCGGCACCGGCTGCTTCATGGCCGCATCGGCCAGCGAACCGTAAGTGGCCTTCTGACCGGCAGGGCCGATCAACGTGCCCTTGACGGTCTTGATCTGCGCCGCCGGCACCTTCCACTGCTCGGCCGCCGCCGCGATCAGCATCTGGCGCGCCTTGGCGCCGATTTCGCGGTACTGCGTGTACGAGTGGGCGATACTGCCCGAGCCGCCGGTGATCTGGATGCCGAATGCAGGATCTTTATATTGATCGCCGGCCGGCGCCAGCGCGCCGCGCACTTGCGACCAGTCGGCGTCCAGCTCTTCCGCGATCAGCATCGGCAGCGAGGTTTGCACGCCCTGGCCGAACTCCAGGCGGTTGACCTGCACCGTCACCGTGTTATCCGGCGCGATGTGCAGGAAGGCGTTCGGTTCGTAGACCTTGGCCGGCGCCTGCTGCGCGTTGGCCCAGCGGCCCGCGCCTGGCATGAAGAAGCCCAGTACCAGTCCACCGCCGGCGACAGCGCCGGCTTTCATGAAGCCGCGGCGCGACACGCCGGCCGCCGTTGCGGAACCGCTTACCATCGTGCCTTGATTTAACCATTCGATACGCATGTTGGTCTCCTCAGGCAATCGCTTTGGCAGCGTCTTTGATGGCAACGCGGATGCGCTGATAGGTGCCACATCGGCAGATATTGCCGGCCATGGCGTTGTCGATCTCGGCGTCCGACGGATTCTTGTTAGTGCGCAGCAGTGCGGTGGCGCTCATGATCTGGCCACTCTGGCAGTAGCCGCATTGCGGCACGTCGATCTTGACCCATGCGTCCTGCACGGCCTTGCCGACCTTGTCGGCTTCCATCGCTTCGATGGTGGTGATCTTCTGGCCCTCGGCCGCGGAAATCGGCGTCACGCACGAGCGGATCGCCTGGCCGCCCAGGTGCACGGTGCAGGCGCCGCACAGCGCCATGCCGCAACCGAACTTGGTGCCGGTCATGTTGAGGTTATCGCGCAAGGCCCACAGAATGGGCGTCGATGGATCTGCGTCCACCTGTACATCCTTGCCGTTGATGTTCAAAGTGATCATGTGAATCTCCCTGGTTGGACTACTACGGTTACTGCTTAACTTTGCTGAATTTTTCTTCCAGCGACTTGGCGTCGATCGCGCCAGGGATGCGCGAACCATCAGCGAAGAAGATCGCCGGCGTGCCCTGGATGCCAAGCTTGTGGCCCAGCTCCACCACCTCGTCGTTCGGCGCTTCGCACTTGGCGTCCGCCGCCGGCGCGGCTTTGCCGCTCACCATCCAGTCGTCCCAGGCTTTGCTGCGGTCCGGCGAGCACCAGATATTCTTCGACTTGACGAAAGAATCATCCGACAGGATGTTGTACATGAAGGTGTAGATGGTGACGTTGTCGGTTTCCTTCAGCGTGGTCTGGCGCAGACGCTTGCAGTAGCCGCAGTTAGGATCCTCGAACACCGCGATCACGCGCGAGCCGTCGCCCTTGACGGTCTTGATGGCTTTATCCAGCGGCAGGTCGGAGAACTTGATCTTGGTGATATCGTCAATGCGCTCGCGCGTCAGGTCGGCGCCGGTGGACAAGTTGAAAATATGACCATTGATCAGATACGTGGCCGTCTTGTCGGTGTACAGAATGTCATTGCCGATGCGGACTTCATACAGGCCGCTGTATGGCGTCTCGGTGACCGAATCAACCTTGACGTTGACGCCCAGGCGCGGTTCGATCAGCTTCTTGATCGCTTCGGTGCTCGGCGGGGTCTGCGCGCCAACACAGGATGCCATCAACACCGACAACGACAGCAAAACGGACTTACTCTTTCTCATAACTTCTCCGGTAACGACTGACTACTTGCCCATCGCGTGAGAGATCAGGCGACGCTTCAGCACAGGTAATTTATCCAACAAGTTTAATCCGAAATTACGAACCACGCGCAGGGGCTCGATATCGGTCTCGAACAGGCGCGCCAGACCATCGGTGGTCACCTGCATCAACAGCACGTCTTCCTTGCGCGCGCGCGCGTAGCGGGCCAGCACGCGGTCGTCGCCGATGCCGCGCTGCGGCTCGCGCTCGGACAGGGTCTTGATCAGCTGCGCCACATCGCCAAAGCCCAGGTTCATGCCATGGCCGGCCAGCGGATGCACCACGTGGGCGGCATCGCCGATCAGCGCCACGCGCGGCGCCGTCATCGCGTGCGGACGGATCAGGCGCAGCGGGAAGTCGCGCACCAGCTCCGGTTGCAGCGGCGTCAGGGCGCCCAGCTTCTCGCGCGCGAACACCGCCAGACGGTCGGCGATCTGCTGCGCCGACTCGGCGCGCAAGGTATCGGCCAGCTGCTCCGGCGCCGACCACACCAGCGATACTTTATTTCCCGGCAGCGGCAGCAAGGCGACGATGCCCTCTGCGCCGGTGAACCACTGATGGGCGGCGCCATAGTGCGGCAGTTCGCAGGCAAAGTTGGACACCACGGCGCGCTGGTTATAGCTGCGGTAATCGAGGCCGATATCGCACTGGCCGCGCACCCACGACTGCGCACCGTCGGCGCCAACCACCAGCGCCGCGCGGATGCTGGTGCCGTCGTCCAGCAGCACGCTAGCGCTGTGAGCGTCGCGCAGCAGACCGGTGGCGCGGCCGGTGGCCGTCTTCACGTTCTGGGCGAAGCGGAGCGCGGCGTCCAGCGCCTGATTCAGGTTGCGGTCTTCCAGTATCCAGGTCAGCGCATTGGTGTGGGCGCCGTAGGCGTCGAACGCCAGCCCGCCGGCGTGCGGGCCGTCGCCGTGGACGATCATCGCATCGACCGGCGCCACCCGCGTGTGGTCCAGCGCATCCCAGACTTTAAGCGACGACAGCAGATGATGCGCGGTGTGATTCAGCGCATAAACGCGCGCGTCCCAGCCCGGATCGGCCGCCGCTGGCGCCGGCGGCGGCGAAGGCGGCCCCAGCAACGTCACACCCAGGCCGGCCTGGGCCAGGCCCAGCGCCGCGGTCTTGGCAATCGCGCCATTGCCAACTATGCAAATATCACTTTCGATCACGCGCAGCGCCGCGGAGGGGGTGGGCTTATTCATCCGGCCATTATAGCGTTTGTGATGAATGGAATTTGGCCCTTGCACTTTTCCGGCGGGATGCTATAATTCTGCTCCTTGGCCTGGTAGCTCAGTTGGTAGAGCAGAGGATTGAAAATCCTTGTGTCGGTGGTTCGATTCCGCCCCGGGCCACCAAGAATATAAAAAACGCCACCTTCGGGTGGCGTTTTTGTTTGCGCCGCTACTTTCGTAAGCCACTTTCAACCCTCCTCCTCCGTAGACGCCAGACCGCATAGCAGTCTTCATCCTGCGCGACCCCGGTTTGATAGACAGATCACATTGCCCCTCGCAAATGATTTCATCAAGACAAGCGCGCCATGAGCAAGGCGACACACTTATGCTACATTGCAACTTATAGAAGCTGTCTGGAAAATCAAGGGCTAGGATCCATCAACATGAAAAATTTGCGACCAATCGCTTTTGTATTAGCGAGCACCAACCACGGCTCCATGCTGGTGAACCGCCACGACTATCGCATCGTGCCAGGTGGCGGCTATGGCGTCGGATACCAATTGTTAAACTCATCGGCATTTGATCCACAAGAAATTGATTTTGCCGTGAAGCTCCTGATGACCCGAAGGGAGAATTTCGGCGACGGTGTCGTCGCGATCGACTGCGGCGCCAACATTGGCGTGCATACCATCGAGTGGGCGCAGGCCATGCACGGCTGGGGCGAGGTCATCGCTTTCGAGGCGCAGGAGCGCATTTATTATGCATTGGCAGGAAATATCGCACTGAATAACTGCTTTAATGCCAAGGCAATTTTTGCCGCAGTTGGCGCTAGCGCGGGTGAGATATCGGTTCCCCAGCCAAATTATTTTTTGCCTTCCAGCTTTGGCAGTTTGGAAATCAGAAAAACCGACACGACTGAATTTATCGGTCAAAAAATCGATTATGCAGAGGAAAATTGCGTACGAACGCAAATGATGTCTATCGATCAGCTCAACCTTAAGCGATTGGACTTCATCAAAATAGATATCGAAGGCATGGAGATGGAAGCGTTGATGGGCGCCGAACAATCGATCAGCAAATACAAGCCGCAATTGATGATTGAAAAGATCAAATCCAATGAGGAAGAAATTCGCGCATTCCTGGAAAAACTGCAGTACAAAATTTTCCCATTAGGCATTAATTTAATCGCGGTACACAAGGACGATCCTGTGGCCGAACAGATCAAGGTCAGTTAAATGGCCCGACGCCAACCCATACAGGTTGGCGTCCGGCGCCACCCCTCAGTTAGCCGCCACCTTGGGCGCGATCGCGGCGTCGGCCGCCTTGCGCATCAAGGCCTGTTCGGCGTGCTTGAAGCGGGCGCTTTCCATGCCGCGCGCCAGTTGCGGCGCCAGTTCGGCCGGCACCTTCTGCTTGATCCAGGCTTCCAGCTCATCCGGTGGCAGCGCGCGCCAGAACAGCTCGGGAACGTATTGGGCCAGGTACAGCGGACCAAAAGGCGCAAACGGCGACATCAGCGCATCCGCATTGGTAGTGAAACTGCTCCACGCCAGCTGTGGATGCTCGTCCGTCAGCCTGGCCAGCAGCGCCATGCGCACCGTCCCGGCCTGCTTGGGAATCTCATCCGACATGACGATGGCCACCGCCTGCTTGGCCAAGGCCGGATCGCGCACCGCCATCAACGCCTGATAATAGCGCCGGATCTCGGTTTCGTTCTTCGCGCTGCGGGCAATCGCGTGCAGCTGCTCGAACTCGGCCGGCGTGGCCCCCAGCGCGACGATCGTCAACACCGTGGCCTGGTCTTCGGCCGCGATGCTGCCGCGATCAGCCACGAAGCCGGCGAAACGCTTGCGCGCTTCGGCGATCACTTCGGCGTCGCCCCAAGCGCCCAGTTCCGTCAACACCGCGCGGCGTAGTTTGACCACGCCGGGCGTGTCGTCCGCCCGCGCATCCCAGCCCAGCTGGCGCGACAGCGGCTTGATCAGGTCGCGCGCATAGGTGCTGAACGCGCCATGGCCCGGCGCGCCGCGCTCATACGATTCGATGGTCGCCAGCACGCCGGTGATCTGTTCCCACGACCGCTGGTTCTGCACCGTGCCCATGGCCGAGGCCAGCGCCAGGTAGCTGCCCAGCGGCGCCGCGCCCGCTTCGGCCAGCGCCCACTGGTCGTCCAGCATGGCGATGCGGTCGCCATCGGTCATCTTGGTGAAGTCGCGGGTATTGCGCGCCAGCGTGGCCTGGTCGTAGGCGACGCGGTAGTAACCGACCGCGTTGGCGTTGATGGTCAGTGTGTCGGCGCAGTTGCCGGCGTCGATTTTCTGGCCGTCGCTGGTGAACAGCACGGCCTTGGCCGCGCCGCTGCCGCTGCGCACCTGCAACGGCACCTGCCAGTGGCCCTTGCCCGTTCCCAGTCCTTGCAGCAGGAAGCGTTGCTGCGTCAGCGTGACAGTGCGCTTGCCATCGGCGCCGCAACTGGCGGCCACCGACACCAGCGGGAATCCCGGCTGGGTGGTCCACGAGGTGGCGATCGCGCTGACTTTGTCCCCTTTACCGCCCTTGCCGCCCGCCGTGTCGAGCGCGCGCCACAGGTCGCCGCCCAGCGTGTTGGAATAGGCGTGCTGCTTCATATAGCTGCGGATGCCCTGGCGGAAGCGGTCCGGTCCCATATGGTTTTCCAGCATGCGCAGCACCGCCTGGCCCTTGCTGTAGGTGATGGCCGGATCGAAGGCGCTGCTGGCCTCCAGTTCGTTGACCACATGCTGCACGATCGGATGCACGCTGGCCTGGGCGTCGGCGGTCATCGCCTCTTCCTTGGTGCCGTCCTCGCGCTCCCACCAGTGCCAGCTTGGATTGCGCAGGTCGGTTTCGCGCGCCGCCATCCACGAGGCGAAGCTTTCGTTGAGCCACAGGTCATCCCACCAGCCCATGGTCACCAGGTCGCCGAACCACTGGTGCGCCATTTCGTGCGCCTGGATCGAGAACACGCCCTGGCGGTTGGCCAGCGTGCTCGACGGCGTGATCAGCAGCGCCTGGTCGTTGTAGGTGATCGCGCCCCAGTTTTCCATCGCGCCGCTGAAGCCGCCCGGCACCGCGATCGAGGTCAGCTTGGGCAGCGGATACTTGACGCCGAAATAATCGTTGTAATCGTCGAGGATCTGCTGCGCCGCCGCCAGCGCCGCACGGCCGCCCTCTTCCTGGCCCTTGACCGCCACCACGTTAAAGTGCGTGCCGTTGTGGTCGGCGCTGATCTCGGCCAGGTCGCCGGCCGAGAATTCCACCAGGTAGGACGCCATCTTCGGCGTCGCCGCAAAGCTGGTGGTGGCCAGTTCGCCGCTGACCTTGCGCGTGGTCTGCGGCATGTTGGAATACACCGCCCACTTGGCCGGCACCGTCACGGTCAGCTTGTAGACCGCGCGGAAGGCCGGCTCATCCCAGCACGGGAACATGCGGCGCGCGTCGGTGGCTTCGAACTGGGTGCTGAGCATTTCGCCCTGCACGCCATCCGGCGTTTTGTATTGTTGGGCAAACAGGCCGACCGCCTTGGTTTCGATCTGGCCGGTGTAGTCAAAGCTGAGCGTATGGCGGCCTTTGCGCGCCGGGGCGTTGAGGGTCACGGTGGTCAGCTGCTTGTCGTCGCTGGAGTCGACGCTCTTGACCGGTTTGCCGTCCAGCAGCACATTGCTGAGCTTTTGATTCAGCGAATTGAACTGGATGGTGGCGGTGGCTTCCTTGAAGTCGAGCAGGATGGTTTCGTTGCCGGCGATCTTGCGCGCGGCCGCATCCGGCGTCAGGGCGATGCTGTATTCCAGCGGCACCACGTTCTTGGGCAGGCGGCCGGGGGCGGTCGCGAAGTTAAAGACGGCCGGGGCGGCATCGCGCGCCAGGACCGGAATAGACGGGAAAGCCAACGCCAACGCCAAACTCAACACACCTGCACGCATATTGCTCTCCTGAAGGAAGCCGGCGGCTTGCCGGCCATGATCGAAATGACAATCAGGAAATATACACTGGTTTGGGGCAAGCAGATGACATAAATGGCGGCGCCAGCACTGTAGCGCCGCCATCACCCTTGCTTAATGCGAGGCCGGCAACACCAGGCGGCGCATGGCTGCAGCCTGACGACCACCTTGCAGCGCCGGGATCGGCGCCACGATCAGGCGCGCATCGCCCAGGAAGAACAAGGTCTTGCCATCGGGGCTGATCGTACCCAGCGCGCGCGTATCGCACTCGTAAGTGTTGACCGCGCAAGTCGGATAATCCGCCAGCTCGAAGTAACCCAGCAGCGGCAAGTCGGTGCTGGTGACCATGCGCGTGCTGCTGTCAAACACATAGACGCGCGGCTTGCTGGTGGCTCCGACGTACAGACCACTGCTGTCGTACGCCATCACATACAAGCGCTTGCCATCCGGCGAGAACACCGGCGTGCGGCCGTAATACGTGTTATCCGGGATGACCACCTGGCCGATGATGTTGAGATCGCGGTCCCACACCTTGTAAGTGCCTTCCGCAAAGCGCTCACCGTGCAGGCTTTGCGCGCTCTCGAACCAATGGCCCAGACCGCTCGGCGCCTGTTGCGCCACCTGGTCGCGGCTATCCAGCGAGATGATCGGCGGCAACGGTGTATAGCTGGCCGATTGCACGATATTGATGCGCGAGCCGTCGCCCGACACCGACGCCCAGCCAAAGGCATACGGACCGCCTATATTGCCGAAGCTCTTGCTGACCAGATCAAAATACGCCATGTAGCCGCCATCGTCCTGCACGCCGGAAGCGCCGGAGAACAGCACTTTGCCATCATTGCGCACCGCCATCCGTGGCAGGGCGTTCAGCGTTTCGCCATACACGCTGCCAGCTTTGAAGCTGCCTTGTTCGGCCAGCGTGCCCGGATCGAACAGCTTGATCTGGCCGCTGGTCACCGTCACGATCAGGCTCTTGCCATCCGGTGAAAGCGCCACCTCGTCGGCACTGGAGACCGGTACGCTGGTGGCATTCCAGTTGGTGCCGCTCTTACCGAAGCGCATCAGCGAACCCAGCGTCTTGTTGACGGTGAACAGCGCCTGCCGCTCGGGGTCGAACACCAGGCCGCCCTTGTTGCCTTGCGCCGCTACCGCCGCGTAGGCCAAGGCCGGTTGCGATACCGTCTTCAGCGTGACGCTGCCGGAGCTGGCGCCCATGCTGTTGGACAGCGCCACCGTGGCATCGCCCTGCGCCGCCGGCAGGCTCAGTTCAAACTGCGTGTCATTGACGCGCACAATTTGCGCGGGCTTAGTGCCTGTCACCTGCAGCACCTGATTCAGATTGGTAATCGCGTCGAAGCCGCGGCCGCGCACGATGTAATTGCCCGCCTCGCCAGCCAGGCGGGTATGCGGACTGATGTAACTGACTTCCGGCAGCCGCTTGTCCAGCGTGACGGTGAACTTGGTGCCGGCGGCTTTGCCGCTGGCCAGGCTCAAGGTAATGTCGGCCGTGTAGGTGCGGAAATTGGCCAGCTTCAGCATTTGCGCCACATTCACCGACACCCCCAGCTTATCGGTGCGCAGCGAACCGCTGGTGCGCGACAGCTGCAGCCAGGGCGTATTGCTGCTGGCCTGCCAGCCTTGCACCGGCAGGTTCGGCATGTCGATGCTGATCTGTCCGCTCAAGGTGGCAGGCGTGCTGGCCGCATCGACCGTCAGGGTCGAGCTGCCGGTGACGTTCCAATCCGCCGCCACCACGTTCAGGCTGACGGGCACCGACACCGGCAGCAGGTCGTTGCCGCCGCTCAGCACCAGGTCGGCCAGATAGGCGCCGGGACGCAGACTGGCGGCCGAAGCGACCACGCTGACGGCGCCGCCGACGCCCGGCGTCACGGTCAGCCAGCCCGAATCGCCCGTACGGTATTGCACACTGGTGCTTAAGCCCTGTGCCCAGTTCGGCAGCGTCACCTTCAGTTGCTGGCCGCTGCTGGCATAGCCGGCCGGCGCCGAGAACGCCAGGCTGGTGCGGTCCGGGGTGATGCTGCTGACCGAGGAAGGATCGGCCGTGACGCGATAAGTCACCGGAATGGTGGTCGCGCGGCTGCCCGCGCTGACCGTCACCAGCCCGTTGAAAATGCCGGGCCCCTTCGACGCGGCGATCACCGTCATGCCGCTGGAGGTGATATTCGCAACCCGCAGCCAGGTGGCATTGGTCGTCGCGGAAAAACTGCTCACGCCGCTCGGCAACTGCACCGTCACTGGCGTGGAGGCCGAGGCGCCGGTAAGCGAGCTGAGGTCGACACTGCCCGGGGTGACCTTCAAGCCCTTGCCGACACTGACGGTATAGGCAACGTTGACCGGCGAGCCTTTGAAGTGCTGGTTGCATTGCGTATCGGCGCACATCGACAGCTTCAGCGTGCCGGAATACTCGCCGGCCGGCAGCTGCATTTTCGGATAAACAAAGAACTGCGCCTGCGGCCCAATGATGCGGGCTTCCACATGATCGATGGCAGTGCCCAGGTCCTCGCCGCCAAAATAGGCGGTGGTCGGCACATTGCTACCACTGCCCGTGCCCATAATGATCTGCGACGGGATCACGCTGCCTTCATCGCCGCTAAACCGCAACTGGGTCCGATCGATGCTCACTGAAAATCCGGGAGCCGGATCAATGGTCGAACCGCCGCCTGACGAGCCGCCGCCACTGCCGCCGCCGCCACCGCATGCGACCAGCAGCGACGACAAGCCAATTGCAGCTAGATAGCGCAGCTGATTGATTTTATAGATTAACAATATGTTCTCTTGGGAAATTTAAAAAAAAAGCAATTTTATCCCAGGATTGTAAATCTATGTAAAGAGACATGAGACCGGTATCATCCCACGTTTGCTCGGCAAGGCATTTTTTGATCTGGCGCAAAGCTTGGACTGGACAGCATCACTAGAATCCACCACTTTGCCCGCCGTCTATGCTCAAAGCTCCCGAACTTCTTTTGCCCGCCGGCTCGCTCGACAAGATGCACGCCGCCTTCGATTTCGGCGCCGACGCCGTCTACGCCGGCCAGCCGCGCTACAGCCTGCGCGTGCGCAACAACGACTTCTCCACCCTGCCGACGCTGCAGCAGGGTATCGAAGGCGCCCACGCACGCGGCAAGCAGTTCTTCGTCGCCAGCAATATCTTCGCCCACAACGCCAAGCTCAAAACTTATCTGCGCGACATGGAACCGGTGATCGCCATGAAGCCGGACGCGCTGATCATGGCCGATCCCGGCCTGATCATGATGGTGCGCGACAAATGGCCGGAAGTGCCGGTGCACCTGTCGGTACAGGCCAACGCCGTCAACTGGGCCGACGTCAAGTTCTGGCACCGCATGGGACTGACGCGGGTGATACTGTCGCGCGAACTGTCGCTCGATGAAATCGAGGAGATCCGCCAGCAGTGTCCGGAGATGGAGCTGGAAGTATTTGTGCACGGCGCGCTGTGTATCGCCTACTCCGGCCGCTGCCTGCTGTCCGGCTACTTCAACCATCGCGATCCCAACCAGGGCACGTGCACCAATTCCTGCCGCTGGGACTACAAGGTGCAGCACGCCGCCGAGGACGCCACCGGCGACTTTGCCCAGGTGATTCCGCTGCAATTTCAGAAAGCCTTGCAGGAAGCCGAACAGCGGCCGTTCTCGTCGCTGCACCAGCAGCCGCGCCATGCGCTGGCCGATCAGGCCTATCTGATCGAGGAAGCCGAACGCCCGGGCCAGCTGATGCCGATCATGGAAGATGAACACGGCACCTACATCATGAACTCCAAGGACTTGCGCGCGGTCGAGCATATCGAGCGGCTGGTGAAAATCGGCGTCGACTCGCTGAAGGTGGAAGGCCGCACCAAGTCGCTGTACTACGCGGCGCGCACGGCGCAGGTGTACCGCCGGGCCATCGACGACGCCGTGGCCGGGCGGCCGTTCAATATCGACCTGCTGGGCCAGTTGCAAGGGCTGGCCAACCGCGGCTACACGGACGGCTTCTACCAGCGCCACCACACCCAGTCCAACCAGAACTATATGCGCGGCGCGTCCGAAGCCCACCGCAGCCAGTACATCGGCGACGTCTTGAGCGTGGAAGACGGCTGGGCACGGGTGGAAGTGAAGAACCGTTTCTCGGTCGGCGACCGGCTGGAGGTGATCCACCCGCAAGGCAACCGCGACATCGAAGTGAACCGCATGCTGGACGACCACGGTGCTGACATCCGTGTGGCGCCCGGCAGCGGTCACTTCGTCCGCATTGCGCTGGACGCCGCGCTGGACCGGGCGTTGCTGGCACGCTACCTGTGAGCGCCGGTATCGCCGGCGCGAGGCTTGCCGGCGGGACTTAAATATGTCACCATGGCAATATGAGTTACTCACTGAGAACTATATTGCTAACCCTGCCGTTCTGGTGCGGCGCCCTCTTCGCGGCCGACGCTGCGGCGGCGCAGACGGACGGCGAGCTCCTGACCGCGCTGGTTAACGCCTACCGCGCGGCGCCCGGCGCCTGTCACGCCGCCCCGGCGCAGCCGGCGCCGCCATTGACGCAGCCGCCGGCGCTGGCAGCGGTGCGGCTGGCGCCGGGCGTCATCCTGACGGCCGCGCTGGAGCGCGCCGGTTATGCCAACGACAAGGCGGATGCCATTACGATCAGCGGCGCCCGTACGCCGCAGGACGCCATGGACCTGCTTCAGCGGGAGTTCTGTAACACCCTGCTCGACACCCTCTACACCGACATCGGCAGCACGCACGACGGCGCCGAATGGACCGTGGTACTGGCCCGCGCCGCCGCGCCGCTGCCGTCCACCAGCTGGCCGGACTGGCATGACGCCGGCCAGGCGATCCTGCGGGAAGTGAACGCGGCGCGCGCCAGCGGCCACGATTGCGGCGGCCAGCTGATGCCGCCGGCGCCGCCGCTGCTGTGGAACGCGCAACTGGGCGACACCGCGCTGGGCCACAGCAGCGACATGGCGCAGAAGCGCTATTTCAATCACACGGGCGCAGACGGCGGCAACGTCGGCGACCGCTCGCGCCGCGCTGGCTATAGCTGGAAACGCATCGGCGAGAACATCGCCTTCGGCATCAACTCCCCGCAGGCAGCGGTGGCCGGCTGGCTGGCCAGCCCTGGCCATTGCGCCAACATCATGAATCCTGGCTTCACAGAGATGGGCGCGGCGTACGCCGTCACGCCCGAGAAGCAGGCCGGCCTGACTTACTGGACGCAGGTGTTCGGCAAACCGCGCTCGTAGCGCTTACCGCACCGCCGCTTACCACATCAGATCATCAGGGATCTTGAAGGCGGCGTACGGATCGTCCTCTTCCACCTCGGTGCTGACTTGCTTGACGCGCACCACGATGCCGGGATTGCGCTCGGCGATCTTGTCGGCGATCACGCGCGGCACCAGTTCATAGCCGCCGCCCTCGCCGACGATCACCAGCCGACCCGCCACCAGATGTTCGCGCACCGCCGGCGTCACGTAGATCCGCTCAATCTTGGTGCCGAAAGTGAAGTTGTAGGCGATATCGGCGTGGTTGCCCTTGCTCTGCTTATTCTGCTGCACCATCTGCGTGATCTGCGCGGCGATGGCTTTCTGCTGTGCGGCGGCGTCACGCTCGGCGTTGGCCAGGCGCGCCTTTTCCGCATTCGCGCGTTGCAGCTCCTGCGCTGCCAGCTTGGTCTCGTCCACGCTCTCGACACCGGCGCGGCGATTGTCCTTCTGCTGCTTGCTCTTATTCTGATTGGCGACTTTGACTTTGCTCTTGTCGACCAAGCCGGCTTTTAATAACTGATCCGCCAGTCCCATGATGCTCACTCCTTTTCAACGAAGGCGATAGCATACCATTACTACTGCTGCTGCCAGCCGCCGCCCAGCGCCAGAAACAGCGCGATCTGGTCAGTCGCCAGCGTGGCGTCGGACGCGGCCCAGGCGGCGTCGGTGGCGGCCAGCGTACGGTCGGCGTCCAGCACCGACAGGAAATCGGTGCGGCCATACTGGTACAAGCGATGCGATTGCTCGGACGCCAGCGCACTTTCGTCGCGCGCGGTCTTCAGCGCGGCGTTGCGGTCCAGTTCACGCGCATAGACGGTCATCGCGCTTTCCACTTCCTTCAGCGCGTTGAGCACCGTGCCGTCGAACTTGGCCAAAGCGCCGTCGGTGCCCGCTTCCGCCTGGGCGATGCGGCTGCGCGCGGAACCGCTGTCCGGCAGCGTCCACGAAATCAGCGGGCCGAGGCTCCAGCGCGTAGCGTTGGCGGCGCCGAAATGATCCAGCAGGCCGGTGCTGCCGACCGAAGCGCCCAGGCTGATGCTCGGATACAGGTCGGCCGTCGCCACGCCGATGCGCGCGGTGGCGCCGGCCAGCGTGCGTTCGGCCTGGCGGATGTCCGGACGGCGGCGCAGCAGTGCCGCGCCATCACCGACCGGAATCTGCGTCGTCAGGCGCGGTGCGGCCTGGCACTGCAGCAGGTGCATATTCATTTCCTGCGGCGTCTGGCCGGTCAGCGCGGCCAGACGGTAATGCGCGACGCGGTGCTGCGCCGCCAGCGGCGGCAACGCCGCCTGCAACTGCGCCAGCTGGCTGCGGGCACGGGCGCCATCGATGGCGGTGCCGCGGCCGGCGCGGGTGCGTTCGTCGGTCAGCGCGACAAACTTCTGCTGCAAGTCGACCGCCTGCTGGGCCACGGCCATCTGCCGCACGGCCGAACAGGCGTCGGCGTAGGCGCGCGCGGTGTCGGCGGCGACGGTCACGCGCACCAGGTCCACGCCAGCTTGCGCGGCCTGGGTGTCGGCGTTGGCCGCTTCCACCGCGCGGGCGATTTTGCCGAACATATCGGTCTGGTACGACACGCGCACGCCGACGTCGTAGTTGAATTTATCCGGCAGCGCTTTCGGCGAACCAATCGGCACGCCCGACGAGCGGCCCACGCCCGGCGCGGCGCTGATGCTGACTTCCGGCTTGCGCTCTTCTTCCGCCTGATCCAGCACGGCGCGGGTGCGCGCCAGATTGGCGGCGGCCACCCGCAGGTCGGTGTTGGCGGCGAAGGCTTGCTGTATCAGCTTATCCAGCACCGGATCGTCGTACAAGCGCCACCAGTGATCCGGCAGCGGCGCCGATTTGTAGGCTGCTTCCGCCGTGCCGAGGAACGGTGCGGCGGCTTGCGGACGTTTGATCACGGCCTGCTCCGGCACCTTGTAATTGGGGCCGACGGTGCCGCAAGCGGCCAGCGCGGCGACCAAGGCCATGCCGCTTAATATTTTCAGTGAGTTCATGCTGTCCTCCGCATTACGAACGTTTGTTCTGCACGTCGACCGTCACGGTCTGGCCGACGACCAAGCGCGCGCCGGCCGGCAAGGCGTCCAGCTTGATGCGCACCGGGATGCGCTGCGCCAGACGCACCCAGTTAAAGGTCGGGTTGACGCTGGACAGAAGGTTGGACGACGTGCTGCGATCGCGATCCGCCACGCCGCCGGACAGGCTTTCCACATGGCCCTTGAGACGCAGCGATTCGCCCATCGGCAGCACCACCACGGCGTCGCCGATCTGGATCGCCGGCAGCTTGGTCTCTTCGAAATAGCCTTCGACGTAGTAGGAATCGCTGTCGATCAGCGCCAGCACGGCGCGGCCGGCGCTGACGTAAGAGCCGGTGCGCAAGTCCAGATTGGAGACGGTGCCGTTCACCGGCGACACCACGCGGGTGCGTTGCAGATTCAGCTTGGCCACATCGCGGGCCACCACCGCCTGCGCCAGCGCGGCACGCAACTGGTCGACGCGCGACGAGCCCTGCTCACGCGTTTCCGCCGACACCAGGTCGCGCAGATCGTTGTTGCGGCGCGATTCCTTCAGCGCCTGATCCAGCGTGGCGCGTTGCGCCTGTTCGGCGGCTTCGGCCTGACGCAGCGCCAGTTCAAAGCGCGCGCGGTCGACTTCAAACAGCACGTCGCCGATTTTCACCTGCTGGTTGTCGTGCACCAGCACATTGGTGACCTGACCGGTGACGTCCGGCGCCACCTGCACCACGTCCGCTTTCACGCGGCCGTCGCGGGTCCACGGTTCCACTTCGTAGTGCTGCCACAGGCGCCATCCCAGTACGCACGCCACGGCCACCGCGGCCATCGTCACAATAAACCGGCCCACGGCCAGCAAAGGAGTTTTGAGGTTCATGTTTAGCCCCGATTCGTTAATAGCATGGAGAAGCTGCCCAGCAAGATGAAGAACAGCGCAAATTCAAACAGCGCGGGATGCCATACCATTCGGTAGAAGCCAACCCGCATCAGCAGCCGGCCCAGCACGCGCGTGCACACCAGCGCGAGGATGGACAACAGCAGTAAAGTGGGTACGTATAGTCCGTACAGACTCAATTCAGCAATCACGATGCGATCTCCGGTTGATAGGCGGCCGCGCGCGGGAACAGGTCGCGCCGCATGCTGGCCAGTGCAGCCGCCGCTTGCGAACGCGCCGCGCCGATGCCGCCGTCGGCGCCTGCCGCTGCATCAGCCGCTGCTTCGGCCGCACCATTCGCGGCCGCCGCGCACACCGCGCGCAGCGTGCCGTCCAGTCGCTCCAGCAAAGCCGCCGGCGCCTGGCCGTGGCCGATCGCGCTGCTGCCGAAGTAGCGTCCCAGTTTCTGCATCAGCGGTTGCAGCGTCACCCCGGCTTGTTCCAGCGGCTGGCGCAGGCCGCACAACTGCGCCACATGCAGGCCGACGCGCAGTTCACGCAAGCCGTCGACCGCCACCGCGCGCGCTTCCGGCGTCGGATGGGCGATGGCCAGGCGCGGCATCAGCAGGCCGATACGGTCGACCATGCGCGCCGAAATTTTGAGCAGCGGTTCGCGCGCGCTGGCCTGTGCCATTTGCGCGACTTCGCGGCGCGCGGTGCGCAGCATGCGCTGCGCCATCCAGTCGCCCCCACCGTGCGTACCAGGCTGGTGACGACGGCGGCGGCGATATAGCCGAACAGCTGCGCCACCATGCTGTTCAGGAAGCCGGGAATATCCAGCGTGCCGGTGTCCTGCAGCGACAAGGTGCCGGCCACGCCGATCAGGAAAGCCAGCGCGGCGCCGGCCGTGGCGGGACGCGGCATGTATGCGCCGCCGATCAGGAACACCGGCGCGATCACCAGCACCAGCATTTCGTAGCTGTGCACCGCCGGCAGTACGAACAGGATGTAGGCGGCGGCGACCGGCATCGAAATCAACGTCCATTTCAGGAACGCCAGGATGGCCGGCGTCGGGTTGTCCTGCGTGGCGAAGAAGCAGCACAGTACCCCCGCCATCATCGGTGCGGCGGCGCCGGAGGGCCACGCGGTAACGATCCAGAACCCGCAGCACAGCAAAATGGTCAGCACCGCTGCCAGGGCGGAACGCAGCGCCATGCCATGGTCGCGGTGCAGCACCGACGGCGTCACGTGCGGCGTATATTGGGAAGCGCCGCCGGCCATGACGGCGCCGACGTTGCTGCGCAATTCCAGGCCGTCTTCGCAGGCTTCGATCAGCGCGTCGAGACGTTGCGCTAGATTGAGGCGCAGGATCTCGCTCCAGCTGGCATTGGCCGACAGCGACGGCTGCAACTGCGCCAGCGCCGCCCGCAATTGCGCGGCGCGCGCCGGATCGGCGCTGCGGCCGGCCGCCACCCAGGCGGCGATATCGTCCAGCAGCGCGGTCCACGGCGCCAGGCTTTGCGGATCGACTTCGCGCAGCGTGGTGAGGCGGTCTTCCACCGCCAGCAGCAGCGGCACCATCACGGTCAGGCGGTCGTGCAGGCCATGCACCATGCCGGCGGTCCAGCGCAGGTGCGAGGTGTCGAACGGCAGGTGGGTCGACATCACGCGCATCTCGCTGATTTCGCCGGCCAGCGCCAGCCGCGTATGCACGGCCTGCACCGCCTGCGCGGCGGGCGCGTTCTGCGCAGCATCGGAGCCAGCGCCGGGCTTCAGCACGTCGCCCATCCAGCGCTGCGCATCGCCGATGGCGCGGTCCAGCCGCGCCAGCAGCACCGGGCCCACGCCCTGCGGCAGCAGCAGCGAATGCACCACGGTGGCGGACAAGATGCCGATGGTGATCTCCTCCACCCGCGCCAGGCCGGTGTCGAAGATGGCTGACGGGTCGCTCACGGCGGGAAAGCCGATCAGCCCCGCCGTGTAACCGGCCAGCATGAAGATGTAGGAGCGCGGCGTGCGGTCCAGCAGCGACAGGTACAGGCACAGGCCCACCCAGCACGCCAGCGCCAGCGACAGCAGCTCCGGCGCATTGGCCATGCGCGGCACCATGACGATGGTGGCGGTGCTGCCGATCAGCGTGCCGCACACGCGGAACAGCGCCTTGGAGCGCACCGCGCCGGAGAACGGGCTGGCGACGATATACGCCGTCATCATCGCCCAGAACGGACGTGGCAGGCCGGCCGCCAGCGAGACGTACAGCGCCAGCATCGAGGCGATAAAGCATTTCAGCGAGAACAGCATCTCGCTCCCTTTTGGCATGTGCATGATGGCTGCCCCGCTGCTTAACCCGCGCTGCGTTCGGCCAGCACCTGGTCGAGCTGCACCAGCACGCGCACGGTGGTTTCGATGTCGGCCTGCGGCATGTCCTTGAACAGGTCGCGGCGGAATGGCGCCAGCGCTTTTTCCAGGCGCTCGGCGATGGTCTTGCCGGCGCTGGTCAGGGTCAGCGTCTTGGCGCGGCGGTCGCTGGGATCGTCCTGGCGCAGCACCAGCCCGGCCGCCACCAGCTGGTCGATGATGCGCACCAGCGACGGCGGTTCGATGCCGACGGCGTCCGCCACCTGACCGGGCCGCACGCCGTCGCCCAGGCGCGAAATCATCAGCACCGGCCAGGCGCTGGCGTGCGACAGCTCAAAGTCCGCCGTCAGCGCGTCGGCCGCGCTCTTGTAGGCACGCGCCACGTGGATCAGCGTGTGGGTCAGGGACATCAGGGTTTTGTCGTAGGCGGTCATGGGCGACTCGTTCAAATATACTTAGGATACTAAATATTAGCATCAAACGGAAATCTTTGCTGGGCAGGGGCCGGAATCTGCGCTATCGTTGTCTTTTTAAATATCTTTTTTACCACCATGAAGCTGATTGCCATTCTGCTGGCCGCTGCGACGGCGGCAGCGGCGCAGGCCGCGCCCATCCCCATCGAGCAGT
Source organism: Duganella dendranthematis (assembly GCF_012849375.1). Lineage (NCBI taxonomy): Bacteria > Pseudomonadati > Pseudomonadota > Betaproteobacteria > Burkholderiales > Oxalobacteraceae > Duganella > Duganella dendranthematis. The sequence continues at coordinate 3,196,065 of NZ_CP051684.1, read as the reverse complement.
TCTTCCAGAAGCCGCAGATGACCGGCGCCAGCATCTCGCCCGACGGCCGCCATGTCGTGTTGCGCATGCAGTCGCCGGCCGGCCGCAGCATGCTGAAAGTGGTCGATACCGACAGCCACGCGCAGACCGTGGTGGCGGCCTACCGCAATGCCGATGTCGAAACTTTCTTCTGGCTGAACGACCAGCGGCTGGCCTACACCGTGATCAACGTCGATCACGGCGGCGACATCGGCCAGACCGGCCTGTACGCGGTAGACCGTGACGGCAAGGCATTCACGGTGCTGTCGCCCACCATCGTGCCGCAACGCTCGTTTGCCGACAGCGACTACGCCAACAACGCCTACCTGTCCCGCCCCACCATCAACGGTTTCCCGCCCCGCAAGGGCGACGTCATGTTCGCGATAGCGCGCTTCCCCGACTATGAAGTGCTGATGCGGCTGAATACCCGCTCGGGCGGCCGCCCGCTCGACGTGCGGGCGCCACGCAGCACCCACCTCTGGCTGGTGGACCCGCAGGGCGAGGTGCGGGTGGCGGTCGCGCGGCGCCGCGGCAAGGACGTGGTGTACCACCTGGCAGACGATAACTGGCGCGAGGTGGCCAGCTTCGATCCGCTGTCGCCGGAAGCCTTCCAGCCCAAGCTCTACGTCGACGGCCAGCTGTATGTGCAGGCCTACAACGGCAACGACGAGGCATCGATCTACCGCTTCGACCTGGAGAAAAAGGCGCTGGACCCCAAGCCGCTGATCATCGTGCCGGGCTACGACGCCGACGGCTACTTCCAGATCAGCGACAGCAAGATGCTGGGCTTCCGCGTCAATACCGATAGCGAAAACACGGTATGGTTCGACGCCGGCATGAAGACGATGCAGCAGGAACTCGATGCGCTGCTGCCCAACACCATCAATACGCTGAGCTACGGCGGCCATAGCGAAACGCCGTTTGTGCTGGTGGATGCCCATAGCGATGTGCAGGATCATATCTACCTGCTGTACAACCGCGACACCAAAAAGCTGCTGCGCCTCGGCGACGCCCATGCGGACCTGAAGCCGGAGCAGATGGCGCCGATGGCGATGGCGCGCTACCCGGCGCGCGATGGCTTGCAGATTCCGGTTTACTTCACAGTGCCGGAACCGGCGCTCAAGCGCCAGCGCCCGACGGTGGTGCTGGTCGGCGATCCGCAATGGAAGCGCAATGCCAATTGGGCGTGGAATGAAGAGGTGCAGTTTCTGGCGTCGCGCGGCTATGTGGTACTGCAACCGCAGCCGCGCGGCACCAGCGGCTTTGGCCGCGCCTTCGAAGCGGCCGGCGACAAGCAGTGGGGCCGCGCGATCCAGGACGATATCGCCGATGCGGTCAAGTGGTCGGAGGCGCAGGGCTATACCGATCCGGCGCGGGTATGCATCGCCGGCACTGGCTACGGCGGTTATGCGGCGATGATGGGATTGATACGCGATCCGGCGCTGTTCAAGTGCGGCATCAGCTGGTCGGGCATGACGGATATCGGCGCCATGTTCGATCGGGACTGGAAGGATGTGGCGGAGTCGCGAGGGCTGGCACGGCTGGAGGCGCGGGTGGGCGATCCGAAACTGGATGCGGCGCAGTTCCGCGCAACCTCGCCGCTGCATAATGCGGCGCGCATCACGCAGCCGGTGCTGCTGGCGTATGGCAAGGACGATGCGCGCGTGCCGTTCCACGAAGGCCGCAAGTTCCGCGATGCGCTGGCAGCGACCAACCAGCAGGTCGAGTGGCTGGAGTACACGCCCAACGTGGAGGACTGGAAGACCCAGGCCAACCGCATCGACCTGTGGCGCCACATCGAGGCCTTCCTGGCCAAACATATCGGCCCATAAAAAACGCCGGCGCGGCGCACGGGCGCCGGCCGGCGTGTCAGCGAAGATGCTTACGGCAGCGGCTTGCCGTCGACGTCGATCTTGCGCACTTCGCCGATATTCAGCGAACGCACGCCCGCCTCCACCTTGCTCAGATCACCCACCACCAGCCATACCAGCCGGTTCGGCGTGATGGCCTGCGCCGCCAGCGCGTTGGCCTTGTCCGGCGTCAGCGCCAGCACGCGGCCGGTGAAGGTGTCATAGTAGTTCTCCGGCAGCTTGTAGCGGATGATCTTGCCGTAGGCGCCCGCCAGCTGGCCGGCGGTTTCGAACGATCCCGGCAAACCGAGCGTCTCGTTGGTCTGCGCGTCGGACAGTTCGGCCGCGGTGATCGGCTTGGCGCCGGCGATGTTGGCATACTCCTGCTGCAGCTCCTGCAACGACTCCTTGGTCTTGTCGGTCTGCACCGGCGAAGAACTCAGATACAGGCGCTGGCCGGCGGCCGCACGCAGGCCGGCGTTGACGCCGTACGACCAGTGCTTGTCCTCGCGCAGGTTCATATTGATGCGCGAGCTGAAGGTGCCGCCAAAGACGTCGTTGATCACGTCCAGTTCCACGTCATCCGGCGCATTGCTGGCCGACGCCAGCTGCACGCCATAGATCACGCTTTGCTGCGCGCCCGGCTTGTCCAGCAAATAGACCAGCGGTTTGGCTGTCGGCGTTACCGTGGCGATCTCCTTCTTCGGCGCGGCGCCGGCTTTCCAGCCGCCGAACGCCTTCTCCAGCAGCGGCGTCACCTCGGCCAGCGTGGTGTCGCCCACCACCAGCAGTGTGGCGTTGTTCGGCTTGAACCAGGCTTGGTGGTAGCTGGCCACGTCGTCGCGCGTCAGGCCGCCCACCGTCGCTTCGCTGCCGCTGCCGCTGATCGGTCCCGCGTAGGCGTGGCCGGCGCCGTACACCAGCGATGGCAGCAAACGCAGGCCCATTTCGGACGGCGACGATTTCTCGCGCGCGATGTTGGCCAGGCGGATCTGCTTCTGGCGATCCAGCTCTTTCTGCGCGAAGGCCGGATGCTGGATCACGTCCGCATATACATCCAGCGCCTTCGGCAGCGTCGCCTTCAGCGTGTTGAGGTTGACGTTGGCGCTGTCCAGCCCCGTGCCGACCGAGAACTCGGCGCCCAGCGACTCAAACGCGGCGCTGATGTCAGCCGCGCTGCGCGTGGTGGTGCCCTCTTCCAGCAGGCGGCCGGTCAGGCTGGCCAGTCCCCGGGTTTTCTCGCTGTCCGACGCAAAGCCGGCATCGATGATCAGCGAGAAGTTCACCAGCTGCGCCGTGTGGCGTTCCGCCAGCACCACCTTCAGGCCATTCGACAGCGTGGCCTTCTGCATCGCCGGCAGCTTCAGTTGCTCAGGCTTGCCCAGCGCCGGCGGCTGGCTGCGATCCAGCTTGGCGGTAGTGGTCAGGTTGGTCGGATAGGGCTGCACGTCCAGCACGTAGTCGCCATCGGACACCCAGGTCTGCAAGGCCTGTTTGACCTGCGCCGGCGTGGCCGCCTTGATCGCCTTCAGGTAGTCCTTGTAGCACTCCGGATTGCCGGTGTAGGTGGTGCAGCTGGCCAGCAGGTCGCTCTTGCCGCCAAAGCCGCCGATGCGCTCGACGACGCGGGTGTACTGCGCCAGGATCGCGGTCTTGGCCAGTTCCAGTTCCGCTGCGGTGGGACCGGACTTGACCAGCGCCTGCAGCTCCTCGTCGCCGGCGCGTTCCAACTTGGCGCTGTCGGCGCCGGGGCGCGCAGTCAGCACCACGTAAAACTGTCCGGCGATTTCCGACGAGCTGTTAAAGGCGCTGGCGTCGGTCGCCAACTGGTCCTGGTACACCAGCCGCTTATAGAAGCGCGAGGTCTTGCCGCCGCCCAGCACCTTGGCCGCCAGGTCCAGCAGCGGTTCGGTGGCCGTGTGGCTGCCCGGGACATTCCACACGCGGTAGATGCGCGCCTGCGGCACGCGGTCCTGCACCGTGCCGCGATGGGTGCCGGTGCGCTTGGCGATCCACTCCTGCTGCTTGGCCAGCGGCGGGCCGGCCGGGATGTCGCCGTAATACTTCTCGACTTTTTCACGCGCCTGTTCCGGCGTGATGTCGCCGGCCAGCACCAGCGTCACGTTGTTCGGACCGTAGTTAGTCTTGAACCAGTCCTGCACATCGGTCATCGACGCCGCATCCAGGTCCGCCATCGAGCCGATCGTGGTCCACGAATACGGGTGGCCGACCGGCCAGGTGTTCTCCGCCAGCAGCTGGCGCGTCACGCCGTACGGGCGGTTCTCGCCCAGGCGCTTCTCGTTCTGCACCACGCCGCGTTGCAGGTCCAGCTTCTTCTGATCGAGCACGCCGAGCAAATGGCCCATGCGGTCGCTCTCGGCGAACAGCACGTAGTCCAGCATCGAGGTCGGCACGTTCTGGAAGTAGTTGGTGCGGTCGCCGTTGGTGGTGCCATTCAGGTCGGTGGCGCCGATGCGTTCCAGCGCGTTGATGTAGGTCTGGTTGAAGTTCTCGCTGCCGCTGAACATCAAGTGCTCGAACAGGTGGGCAAAGCCGGTCTTGCCGGGCTTTTCGTTCTTGGAGCCGACGTGGTACCAGGTGTTGATCGCCACCACCGGCGTCTTGTGGTCTTCATGTACCAGCAAGGTCAGGCCGTTTTTCAGCACGAATTTGGTGTACGGGATGTCGGGAATCGCGATGTCGCTTTTGGCGACAGGCTTGGTGGTGTCGGCGGCATACGCGGCGCCGGTGGCACCGGCGGATAGCAGCGCAATGGCGGCCGCGAGGACGGTGCGGCGCAAGGACGTGGTCATGCGGTATCTCCCAAAGAAGTGGACCTGTAAAAAAAATGGGCGCCTGCGTTGTAGCAGGCGCCCGGCCATTCTATTAAGGTTTAGATAAGTTTGCCCAGCTTTTTTTGCATACGCTTATTTGCGTTCCTTTGCAGTGGCGTCGCGCGCGGCGCGGAACTCGGCGTCCTGCGACCAGTTCGGCCAGGCCTTGGAGTCGGCCAGGTCGCGGCCCAGCGCATACAGCAGGCCCAGGTCGTGCGCCATGCTGGCGAAGGTCCAGTCGGCGTGCCACTCGTCGGACGGCTGGTGGTAGTTGTTGGTGTTGTAGTCCGCTTCCAGCTTTTCGCCGGCGGCCAGGCCGCCCTCCACCAGGTCGTCGCCCGAGCCGTACGAGATGGCCGGCACGCCGCGCTTGGCGAACGGGAAGTGGTCCGAGCGGAAGAAGTGGCCGGCTTCCGGTTTCGGGTCCGGCTTGTATACCAGGTTCCAGTCTTTGGCCTTGGCGATCAGCTGGTCCAGCAGATCCAGCTTGGCGCTGCCGGAGATGGTGAAGTTGCGCGTCAGGCCGTGCGGGCTGAGGGCGTCCATATTGATCACGCCGACCGTGGTGGCCAGCGGGTACAGCGGGTTGGCCGCGTAGTATTCGGAACCCAGCAGGCCCTTCTCTTCGGCGGTGACGGCCAGGAAGGCCACGGTGCGCTGCGGCGCCGGCGCCTTGCCGTAGGCGCGCGCCAGTTCCAGCAGCGCGGCAATGCCGGTGCCGTTGTCGACCGCGCCGTTGTAGATCTTGTCGCCCTTGGCGTCTGGCAGGCCCACGCCCAGGTGGTCCCAGTGACCGCTGTAGATCACGGTTTCCTTCGGCCGCTGGACGCCGACCACGCGCGCCGCCACGTTCTTCGATACGATCACCTGCGCGTCCACCGCGTAGTGGGCCGACAGCGTGACGTCCTTCAGCTGCACCGGCTTGAAGTCGCGCGTCTGCGCCTGCTTCTTGAGCGCCTCGAAATCCAGGCCGCCGCGCTTGAACAGGTCGACCGCCAGGTCGCGCTGGATCCAGGCTTCCATCGGCGCGTGCGCCTCGGCCGGCTTCTTGCGCACGATGTCGTACATGACGTTGGTGTTGGAGTTCTTGACCGTGTTCCAGCCATACGAGGCTGGCGCGGTCTCGTGCACGATGATGGTGCCCAGCGCGCCGCGGCGTGCCATCTCTTCATACTTGTAGGTCCAGCGGCCATAGTAGGTCATGGCCTTGCCGCCGAAATCGCCCTGGCCGGTTTCGAAGTCGGGGTCGTTAATCAGCACCACCGCCAGCTTGCCCTTCAGGTCCTGGCCCTTGAAGTCGTCCCACTGGCGCTCCGGCGCGGTGACACCGTAACCGACGAACACCAGCGGCGCGTTCTTGATGTCGACCAGTTTGGCGCCGTTCATGGCGGCGCGCACCGCCAGGTCGTCGCCCTGGCGCAGCGGCTGCACGCTCTTGCCGTCGTTGACGCTCAGCGTCACCGGGCCCTTGATTTCAAAACGGCCCAGCGGCACGTCCTGGGTCCAGCTGCGCTGGCCCTTGACCACGTCGCCGCCCGGCTGCAGGCCGGCGGCCTTGAATTGTTCGATCAGGTAGGCGACGGTCTTGGTTTCGCCGGCGGTGTGCGGGCCGCGGCCTTCAAATGCGTCGGACGACAGCACTTTGACGTCCTGCGACAGGCGTTTGGCGTCGATCTCGGGACCATTGGCGGCGTGCACGCCAAAGGCGACCAGCAACGACAGGGCAAGCATGGTTTTTTTCAATCTGGGCTCCCTCAAGGGTGGTACATGAATCGGCAATACTGCCACGAATAAATGTTGGCGACAATGTCATAAGTAATTACCAAATCCGCAAGTTTCCTGTAGGATACTGCTTTTATGACAAGGAGTTTTCATGCGCCGTCTTCTCACCACCCTGCTCTGCCTGAGCCTGGCTGCCACGCTGCCGGCGCAGGCGGCCGAACCTGCCGCTTCAGCCGCTTCTCCCGCTTCTGCTTCAGCGCCGCAAGTCTCGGCCCAGCAGTTCCTCGCCTCGCTGAATTTCCGCGAGGGCAAAATCAAGCTGCCCGGCGAGATCGCCACCATGGACCTGCCGGCCAGCTTCCGCTACCTCGATCCGGCCGACACGGAAAAACTGATCACCGACGGCTGGGGCAATCCGCCCGGCGCCAAAACGCTGGGCATGATCGTGCCGGCCGACGTCAATCCGCTCAGCGAAGCGGGCTGGGGCGTAGTGGTCACCTACGACAAGGACGGCCACGTCAAGGACGACGACGCCGACAAGATCAACTACACCGACCTGCTGAAGGATATGCAGGAAGGCATGGCCGAGAACAACAAGGCACGCCAGGAACAGGGTTATGCGCCGATGTCGCTGGTCGGCTGGGCCGAGCAGCCCAGCTACGACAAGGGCCAGCACAAGCTGTACTGGGCCAAGGAACTGCATACCGACGGCAGCAAGGAAAACGGCTTGAACTACAACATCCGCGTGCTGGGCCGCGAAGGCGTGCTGGTGCTCAACGCCGTGTCCGGCATGGAGCAGATCGCCCAGGTCAAGCAGGAGATGAAGAAGGTCACCGCCTTCACCGAGTTCACGCCGGGCAACCGCTACACCGATTTCAACGCCAGCACCGACAAGGTGGCCGAGTACGGCCTGGCGGCGCTGGTGGCGGGCGGCGTCGCGGCCAAGCTGGGCTTCTTCGGCAAGATCTTCGCGCTGCTGCTGGCGTTCAAGAAGGTCTTGCTGCTGGGCGTAGCGGCGGCGGGCAGCTGGATCTACAAGCTGCTGGGCCGCAAGAAGGACGCCAAGGCAACGGAGCAGGCTGCCGCCCCGGTCGACCTGAGCAAGCCGGAGTAAGCCCATGGGCAAGTTGATCATCTGGCTGCTGGCGGCCGGCAAGATGGGCAAGCTGCTGATGACCTGCGGCACCATGCTGCTGTCGATCGTGGCGTATAGCTGGATCTATGGCTGGCGCTACGCGGTCGGTTTCGTGGCGCTGATTTTCGTCCACGAGATGGGCCATTACGCGGCGGCGCGCCAGCGCGGGCTGGAGGTCGGCGCGCCCACCTTTATCCCCTTCGTCGGCGCCTGGATCGCGCTCAAGCAGCTGCCGCATGATGTCGAAACCGAAGCCTACATCGGCTTTGCCGGGCCGCTGGCCGGCACGCTGGCGTCGGTGGCCTGCTACTTCCTGGCCCGCGACCAGGACAGCAGCCTGCTGCTGGCGCTGGCCTATGCCGGCTGCATGATCAACCTGTTCAACCTGATTCCTATCTCGCCGCTGGATGGCGGCCGCATCACGGCCATCCTCTCGCCCAAGGTGTGGCTGGCCGGCGTGCCGCTGCTGGCGGCGCTGTTCTTCTATCATCCGAGCCCGATGCTGATCCTGGTGGCGGTGCTGGCCTACCCGCAGCTGAAGGAAGCCATCTGGGGCGATCCCGCCAAGGACGCCAGCTACTACACGGTGCCGCGCGACACCCGCATCAACTATGGCGTGATGTACCTGGGCCTGGTGGCCTTCCTGGCGATGATGAGCTACAGCATCCACAATCTGCTGGACGGCTCGGTGAGCTAACGTACAGTCCGGCCGCAGCGGCGCGGCGACACTGGAGGCCCGTAGCCAGTGGAGACAGCGCATGCCCGAAGGACCGTCAATTGTGATCTTGCGTGAAGCGGCCGAGGGCTTTGCCGGCCGCACCATCACGCGCGCCAGCGGCAACAGCAAGGGCGTCGATTTCGCCGCGCTGGAGGGGCAGCCGATTCTGGCGTTGCGCAGCTGGGGCAAGCATTTCCTGATCCAGCTGCCGACCCTGGCCCTGCGCATCCATTTGCTGATGTTCGGCAGCTACCGCATCAACGAGCGCAAGGACGCCGTGCCACGCCTGAGCCTCGGCTTCGACGACGGCGACGAGTTCAATTTCTACACCTGCTCGGTCAAGACGCTGCCGCCGGATCTGGACGCGCAGTATGACTGGCGCGTGGATGTGATGGCGGACCAGTGGGACCCCAAGGTGGTGCTGAAAAAGCTGCGCGCCGAGCCGGACATGCTGGTGTGCGATGCCGCGCTGGACCAGGAGATTTTTTCCGGCGCCGGCAACATCTTCAAGAACGAGGTGCTGTTCCGCATCCGCGTCCACCCGCTGTCTACGGTCGGCGCGCTGTCGGCCGCCAAGCAGCGCGAGTTCGTCGCCGAGATGCGCGCCTATGCCTTCGATTTCCTGCGCTGGAAGAAAGCCTTCGTGCTCAAGCAGCATTGGCAGGCGCACACCAAGCGCATCTGCCCGCGCTGCGATATCCCGTTCCACAAGGCGCATCTGGGCAAGACCAAACGCCGCAGTTTTTTCTGCACCCGCTGCCAGAAGCAGTATCCGCCCGCTGCAGTTACACCAGTCCGGTCAGGTAGTAGACCGCGATCACAAAAAACACTGCCAGCGTCTTGATGACGGTGATGCCGAAGATGTCGCGGTAGGATTGCCGGTGCGTCAGGCCGGTGACGGCCAGCAGCGTGATGACGGCGCCGTTGTGCGGCAAGGTGTCCATGCCGCCACTGGCCATCGCCACCACGCGGTGCATCACTTCCAGCGGGATGTGCGCGGCGTCGGCGGCCTTGATGAACTGGTCCGACATGGCGGCCAGCGCGATGCTCATGCCACCCGAGGCGGAGCCGGTGATGCCAGCCAGCGCGGTCACCGAGACGGCGGCGTTGACCAGCGGATTCGGCACGCTGCGCAGCGCTTCGCTGACCGACAGAAAGCCCGGCAGCGCGGCGATCACCCCGCCGAAGCCATATTCGGACGCGGTGTTCATGGCCGCCAGCAGCGCGCCGCCGACGGCGGCCTTGGTGCCGTCGGCGAAAGTGAGGCGAATACGCTGGAAAGCGGTGGCGATGGTCAGCAGAATGCCCAGCAGCAGCGCACCTTCCACCGCCCAGATGCCGGTCACGGATTTGACGGTCAGCGTGATCGGCGCGTGCAGGCCGGGCAAGGCGTCGGCCGTGAGGGCGTAGTTGTCACCGTACCAGCCGGGGATCAGTTTGGTCAGCACGAAGTTGGCGACGCCGACCAGCACCAGCGGCGCCACCGACAGCAGCGGATGCGGCAGGCCGGCGCGCGCGGCGGCGCCAGAGTTGGCACCAGCGCCGGCGGCAGGTGTTGGCACGGCGGTGGTCGCGGCCGACGCGGCAGCCGATGCGCTGGCGACGCCAGCGGCAGCTACCGGCACGGCGGTGGTGGTGGCCGACGTGGCGGCCTCATAGCCCTCCCCCGTCGCCATCGCCGCGCGGCGGCGCCACTCGAGGAAGGCCAGGCCGGCGGCCAGCGTGACGATCGAGCCGATCACGCCCAGCCACGGCGCGGCCCAGCCGGTGGTCTTGAAGAACGTGGTGGGAATGATGTTCTGGATCTGCGGCGTGCCCGGCAAGGTATCCATGGTGAACGAAAACGCCCCCAGCGCAATCGCGCCCGGCATCAGCCGCTTGGGGATATTGCTCTGCTTGTACAACTCGGCCGCAAATGGGTAGACGGCAAACACCACCACAAACAGCGACACGCCGCCATACGTCAGCAGCGCGCACACCAGCACGATGACGGCGTTGGCGCGCGTGCGGCCGATGTACTTGATGGCCGCCACCACGATCGATTCCGAAAAGCCCGACAGCTCAATCAGCTTGCCGAACACCGCCCCCAGCAAGAACACCGGGAAGTACAGCTTCATGAAGCCAACCATCTTGTCCATGAAGATGCCGCTGAACACCGGCGCCACCGCGCCCGGATCGGTCAGCAGCACCGCGCCCAGCGCGGCCACTGGGGCAAACAGGATCACGCTGTAGCCGCGATACGCGGCCAGCATCAGGAACGCCAGCGCGGCAAGAACGATCAGGAAGGACATGCGGACTCCGGGACGTGGTCAGATGCCGGCTACTGTAGCACTTCTGGCAACCTTACGCATCCGCCGCAAGTCCAGCCGCGCGTGGCGGCTGGCGTGGCGGGCAGCGTAGCAGCGCCCGGCCGCCGCCGGCGCTCAGCGCGCCGTCACCGGCTCCGTCGCGCCCAGGATGGCTGCCAGTTCGCCCGGATGGCGCTGCCGGTAGGCGCGGTAGTACAGCGCGCCGCCGCCCTTTCCCAGATGGCCGGGGTCGTTGTGGGCGTACAGGCCCGTGCCGCCCAGTTCGGCGTGGCATTCGGTGGCGTCGCACGCCACGTCGTAGGTGTGGATGGTGGCGCTGCGCGGGAAACGCGCCCGCATGTCGTCCAGGATGGCGGCGATGCCGCGGTAGCGGTCGTCGGCGGCGGCGCGCGGATAGCTGCAGCGGTCGGCCGCGCGGCCCGGCAGGTAGACGCGGTTGGACACGCAGTCTTCCAGCGCGGCCGGCAGTACCGGGATGTCGTCGAGGAAGATCACGCGCTTGCCGGCCGCCTCCAGCTTGCCGATGGTGGCGGCCAGCTCGGTGTTGATCTGCTGCGGCATGAAGCCGTGCAGATTGGGCTTGCCGTCGTTGGCGTGGTTGGCGTACAAGTCCCACACCGCCGCCATGAACACGATGCTGATGTCCTTTTGCGCCAGCACATGGGCCAGCACTTGCTGGTCGTGGCGGCGGCATTCCTCGGCGTGGCGCTGGAAGCCAGGCTCGCCGGCGCGCGCGGGACTGTTTTCAATCGGCGCGCACATGGTGAAGGTCATGTCGTGGATCGCCAGCCCGTGTTCCTTGCCCAGCTGGTCCATGAAGTCGATCAGGTGGTAGGCGTGGCTGTCGCCGAGGAAGGCGGCCTTGCGGCGGGCGCCGGCATCGCCCAGCGTGCACTGGTCGGCCGGCGTGACGCCGTCCTTGCTCCAGCACAGTTTGGCGCGCGGGTCCTGGAACACGGTGTTGCCGCTGTCGCGGAAGTCTTGCTGGTAGCGTTCCGGGTAGAAGCGCAGGAAGCTGTTGCTCTGCTTGGCCATCAGCAGCAGCGCCACGCACGCCAGCACCGGTAGCACGAACAGCAGCAGCGCGGTTTTCTTCGGCGGCCACGGCGCGCGCCGCAGCGGATTTTCCACCACGTAGTGGGTGGCCACCGCCAGCAGCAGCGAGACGCCGAGGGCGGCGCTCATCGCCGCCGCCGAGTTCAGGCCGAGGCGGTTGAAGGCGTAGATCACCGGCCAGTGCCACAAATACAGCACGTACGAAATCTGTCCGCCGAACACGCTGCCGCGATTGGCCAGCAGCCACTGGCCGCCGCGCGCGCCCTGTACGCCGGCGATCACCAGCACCGCACCGACGCACGGCCACAGCGCGGCCAGACCCGGCATCGCGGTCTGCGCGGTGTAGCGCACGCCGCACCAGACGATGAGGGCCAGGCCGGCCAGCAGCAGCGCGTCATACCCATAGCTGCGCGCGCGCAACGGCCGCGCATGCAACAACAGCGCCAGCAGGATGCCGCACAGGAATTCAAACACCCGCCCTTGCAGGTAGAAATACGCGCCTGGCAGCGTGTGGCTGACGCTGTACCACGAGTACGCCAGCGCCGCACTCCACAGCGCGCCAAACAGCGCCAGCCGCGCCGGCGCGCGCAGCTTGCGGGTGGCGATCAGCAGCAGCGGCACGACCAGGTAGAACTGTTCTTCCACCGACAGCGACCACGTATGCAGCAGCGGCTGCTTGTCGGCTTGCAGATCGAAGTAGCCGGTCTGCTTGGCCAGGTAGACATTGGAATAAAACAGCGCGACGAAGCCGATATTCTTGATCAGCGCCAGGTTGTTGTCGGGGAAGTTGTACAGCAGGCCGAAGCCCAGCGTGGCGGCCATCACCAGGTATAGCGCCGGCGCCAGCCGCTTTAGCCGGCGGGTGTAGAAATCGCGCAGGCGGAAACGCTGCTGGTCCTGGTCGGTGAGGATCGAGCGGCACACCACGTAGCCGGAGATGACGAAAAACACGTCGACGCCGATGTAGCCGCCGGCCATCCAGCTGAACTTGGCGTGGCACAGCAGCACGAGAATGACGGCCAGGGCGCGCAGCCCATCCACACCGGGTAAGTAGCTAGAACGTGTCATCAAAAGCTTTGCGGCGAAGCGCGGAAAAGGCGCTATTATAGTTCTAACGGACAACCTGTTGCTATAAAAGTAATCCGGTGCGAGGAGACGCACGCCATGACTGAATTACATGCCACGCTGAAGAGCGCGGGCAAGCTGTCGCTGAACTGGAGCTATCTGGACGCCATCGCCAACGGCAAGTCGGCGATCGACCTCGGCGCGCTGGCCTTGCGCAACCTGCACGACGCCCGCCAGTTCGTGCGCGAATACGGTTTCGACCTCGACCAGCCGGCGGCGGTGACGCTGATCCGCCGCGCCCATGCGGAGGCGGTCGATTTCATCCGCGCCACCTTTCTGACGCCAGAGCAGGCCAGCCTGATCCCGCCCGAGGTGGCGACGCCGGACGATCCGCTCAATCTGCTGGTGTATGCCTCGCTGCGCGGCCAGCAGGTCGATGTGCGGCGCATGTGGGCCTGCGTGGTGCTGAAGGTAATGCACGGCATCTTCTACATCGACAACAACCTGAAGCTGCGCCACTTCCATGCCATTCGCGCCCAGGTGTTTGGCACGCTGGACGAAGTGATCCGCCAGCAGGGCGAGCAGCACTACCTGACCGACGGCGAAGTCTGCCTGCCGCTGCTGCACTACGACCGCAAGGACAACAAGGGCCGCAACAGCATCCTGCTCAAGCTGCTGCAAAAGGCCGCGTATCTGGCCGCCGATATCTTTGATCATCTGGGTGTGCGGCTGGTGTTTGCCACCCGCGCCGAATGCCTGCTGGCCCTGCGCACCCTGCAGCGCGCACATGTGCTGTCGGTCACCAATGTCGATGCCGAGCGCAGCCGCAACACGCTGCTGGACCTGGACGCGGCCAAGCAGGTGTTTTGCAAATACCGCGCGCAGCTGGAGCGCGCCGACCACTATCCGCTGGACCTGCTGCGGCAAATGGATACGGAACTGGCCGAAATCGCCCAGCCGCAGACGCGCTGCGACAATCCGCACAGCGGCAGTGGCTTCAACAGCATCCAGGTCACGGTGCGCAAAATGATTCACGTCCAGCAGCTGGATGCGGCGCCGGAGCAGGACTACGACGTCGGCTTTTTCTTCGAATACGAAATCCAGCTGATGGACGAAGCCAGTTACCAGCGCAGCCTGAGCGGCCCCGCCAGCCACGCCGCCTACAAACAGCGCCAGGTCGACACCGCCCGCACCCGCGTCTTCGGCCGCGACCTGCTGCGCTGGATCGAGCACCAACCGCCCGTCGAGGCGCCGCCAGCATCCTGACGCCGCCAGCGGTGCGCCGTCGCTGGCGGCAATGCTTTACGCTTTTGCCTCATGCGTACCCTGACTTTTCTGATGGCTTTCTTGCTGGCCGGCAGCGCCGCCGCCCAAACCGCCGCGCCCAGCGTCACCGTGGCCGCCACGCGCGACCCGGTCGACAAGTCCTATCGCAAAATGCTGGCGGGTATGGACATCTTCGAACGCAACCACGCACTGGCGCCGCAAGCCACGCTGCGCTTCCAGCTGCTGCCGCGCCTGCCCACCACGCAACTGGACGGCATCACCCTGCGCGTCGCCGGCGACACCGTCTCGCTGCCGGTTGCCGTCGCCGCCGACCACACCTTCACGCTGGAACGCAACGCCCAGGCCCGGCAGGAAGACGCCGCCCTGATCGCCAGCCGCAAGACCAGCACCCTCACCTGGCGCGCCCAGGTCCGCAGCCCCAACGTCCCGGACGGCATGCGCCGCCTCGGCGACCTGCGGCTGGAATGCATGGTCGGCGTCGAAGCCGGCCTGCTGTCCAACAACGCCCAGGTCTTTGCCTGGCTGGGCGAGCTGTTCACCAGTCCCGACCGCGTCTGCAACAGCCCGGAAGGCAACTACCTGTTCTTTGCGGAACGGCCGGTCTTCGCCATCACACTAAAGGACGGCAACCGCAGCGCCACCCTGCCCTTGCGCGCCCTGTACGCCGGCGGCACGCAAACGCCGTCGACCCTGCCGTACTGCGACTGCCAGGTGCTGCTGGACCGCAGCTACTACGCCCCCATCTGGGACCGCAGCTGGTCCGACGACACCCTGCTCGCCTTCGACGACATGGACGGTCCGCCGGGCCCCGACGACACCGCCATCGCCGCCGACCACAACACCACCGCCCAGATGCGCGCCCGCCTTGGCCCGGCGCACACCATCAACTTTGACAGCGGCTACCAGATCTGGCGTTACACTTACCCACCAGCGCGCAACGGCGGGCAGCCGGCCGAATTCACCATCCTGTTCGGCCCCGACAGCGTCGCACGCAAGGCGCGCCTGCGCGAACCCACACTTGAATCAGGACCGAAGCCATGACCAAACTGTCCCACACCCTGCGCCTGGCCGCCGCCAGCCTGCTGATCCTCACCGCCTGTGCCGGCGCCCGCCCGACCGCACCAGCAGCATCCACCCCGGCGCCCGCAAGCCCGACCGCCGCGCTGTGACAGCAAGTCCAGTCCGCCAACAGCAACCTCAGTTGCGACAACGACAGCCAGTGCCACAGCATCGGCGTCGGCGCCAAGTCCTGCGGCGGCCCGGAAAACTATCTCGCCTGGTCCAGCAAAAGCAACGACGGCGCCAAGCTCAAATCGCTGGTCGAGCTACACTCCGCCGCCCGCCGCGCCGACAACAACCGCGACGCCACCATGTCCACCTGCATCGCCACCAGCGACCCAGGCGCCACCTGCCGCGCCGGCACCTGCGTCCTCACCGCCCACGACATCGCCCCGCCACCGGGAAAATAATTCCGCCTCTATACATACAGGGGGTGCCCTCCCCGCCCCCTGTGGATTTCATTCTATTTTCCCTTCTATTCCGCTTCTGCTTTTTCTATTTTCTTCTGCAATTGAACTTTGCAGAAAATTACCGATCTAAATAGAAGAAAATAGAAGGGGAAATAGAATGAAATCCACAATGAGTCTGCACATAGAGACCGATACCCTACTCCGCCTCATCGCGCATCTAAAATTGCGCGGCGGCACGCAAGACATCTCACAAACCATCAACAGCGCCATCGAACTGTGGCTCGGCGAGCAAGCCAGACTGGCCAAAGGCTGCGATCCCGCCAACGTGCGCGGCTACCAGTGGAAGTCATTATTCCTTCCCGA
Organism: Duganella dendranthematis; assembly: GCF_012849375.1. NCBI lineage: Bacteria > Pseudomonadati > Pseudomonadota > Betaproteobacteria > Burkholderiales > Oxalobacteraceae > Duganella > Duganella dendranthematis. Next base: position 3,180,239 of record NZ_CP051684.1, on the reverse strand, counting down.
AGGCACAGAGCTGCACTCCTGGAGCTACGGCGATCACAACTACGCCCGCGTGGTAGGCGACGACATCATCCACAAAGGAAGGCCAGTCACGCCCAACCAGTTCGCCCAATCCTTCGCCCGCACCACCCGCAACGCCTGGACCGACCTGAGCATCAAACGTCCTGAAGACAAACAATTCAGGAAAGCCCATCTGCTGCGCAAAGAAGTGGAGCGGCAACAATCCCAGCCTCAGCCAGCCGGCACCAGCACCGCCGCGGCGCTCTCCGACACCTCCGCGCTGGCCTTGCTGACCGCTTTGCAAGCGCAGCTAGTAGCCTCCCGCCCGCCGCCCGCTGCGACACCTGCACCGCCAGCCCCGCCACGCGACCCCACGCCCGGCCAAGGCTGGAACTTGCCGGAGCGCCGCAAGATGCGCTTCCGCATTGAAGACGTCGCATTTGAATAAAAAAAAGCCAGCCGAAGAACGGCTGGCTTTCAGGCGCAACAACGAACGCGGATCAGTGCGCCGTCATCGCCTGCTTGATGGCGACGCAGCGCGCATCTTCCTGACGCGTCACCAGCAGCGCGCGGCGCGTGCCATTCGACAGCTCCGGCAACTTGGCAATCGCCGCATCCAGACGCTGCACGCTGGCTGGCGTGCACGTCGCCGGAATCATCGACGCCGCATACGCGCGCATGTAGACCGGACCAGCCGCCTTGTCCACCGCACCCAGCGTATCCAGACGCTGCTGCGCGGTCAACTCATTGAGCGCGCTTTGCTCGGGCGGATACATGCTGCCCATCGCCGTGCGCACCTTGGAGAACGGCAGCTTGGTCTGCAGATCGGCAATCGTCGTCGCCCACTCCGTCTTGACCTTGCCTTCGGGACGCACCACGGTCGCCGCAATCGCCGCCTGCTGGCCGCTATCGGACTTGTCACGCGCCTGCTCGGCCACCACCAGCGCCTCGCTGCCTGGATACGCCATGCGGCTCAGGCGGCGGATGATCTCCCAGCGCACATCCTGCGACACGTTCAGCCCCTTGACCACCAGCTTGCCGTTCAGGATATCAGCCAGCTGACGCAAAGCCGCCGGGCTGGAAGCCAGCCCCACATAGGTCGAGAACCAGCGGCGCTGGAAGTTGCTGTCGGTGGCCGACCTGGTCGCCGCAAACGCCATCTGCTCCAGCTGCACGCCCACCTTGGTCTGGTACGCCGACGGTCCCTGCGCTTCCAGATAGCCCTTCGACGCGCGCACCTTGTCGACGATATTGCCCAGCAGCGTGTAATCCTTCTCGGCCGGCGCATTGGCCAGCGCGGTTTTCAGGAAGTCGTTCAACGGCAACTGCGCCGAGCGCACGCCATCCCACAAGCTCTGCCACAACATCGAGCGCAGCAGCGGATCCTCCACCTTGCTCAGGCTGGACTGCGCCGTCGCAAACGATTTTTTATCCAGCTGCACCTGCGCAAAGCCCCAGTCCTGGTAGTTCGGATACACCAGGTCCGGACACGCCGCGCCCTTCAGCTCCGGCACCTCGGTCGCCGCACCCTTGTAGGTAATCGCCACATTCTTGCTCAGGCTCAGACCATGCGCCGTCAGATTGAACAGGCCCACCTGCACGCGCTGCTCGCGCAACGTCGGCAACTCCTGGCTCGGCGCGCTCTGACGCAGCGTGAAGGCGCTGACCTTGCCGCCGGTGCAGCTGAAATCGGCCGCGATGGTATTCACGCCCGGCTCATACAGCCACTCCTTGGTCCAGCCGCTCAAATCGCGGCCGGCCGCTTCACCCAGGCTGCCGATGAAGTTGTCCAGCGTCGCATTCTGATACTGGTACTTGACCAGATAGTTATGCACGCCCTTGCGGAACACCTCTTCGCCCAGCAGGTGACGCAACTGCTTCAGCGTTGACGCGCCTTTCGAGTAAGTGATGGCATCGATGTTATCGAACGCATTCGCGGTCGACGGTACCGGCGTCTCGATCGCGTGCGTGGTCACGCGCTGATCCTGCACATACGCCGCCTGCTTGCCGCCCGAATAAAAGGCCTGCCACGAATTGCTAAATTCGGTCGACTCGGCCGTCGCCAGCGTGCCCATAAAGGACGCGAAGCTCTCGTTCAGCCACAAGCCATTCCACCACTTCATGGTCACCAGATCGCCAAACCACTGGTGCGCCATCTCGTGCATGATGACGCCGGCCAGCGATTCCTTCTGCGCCGTGGTCATCTCTTCCTTGTGCAGGAAGCTGCCTTCGCCGAAGGTGATCGCGGCGGCGTTTTCCATCGCGCCATACAGGAAGTCAGGCACCAGCAGCTGGTCATACTTCTCGAACTGATACGGCACGCCGAAGTACTGATCGAAGAAGCCCAGGCCGGCCTTGGTGTACTTGAACCAGTCCTGAGGCGACACCTGCGACGCCACCGACTGCCGCGCGAACAAACGCATCGGATACTTGCCGCTGTTGTCTTCCCAGACCTTGTACGGACCGGCGTGCATCGAGAAGTTATACGGGCTCAGTTTTTTCGAGCGTGGGAAGGTCCACAGCTTGCCGCCATCGGCATCCTTGACGCTGGTCTCGCGCATGGTGGACGACACCACCCAGTCGGCCGGCGTGCTGACGGTGACCTGATACGTACCCTTCAGATCCGGCTGATCGAACACCGGGAACATCTGGTGCGCCGCCGCCGGCTCGAAGTGCGAATAGGTGTAGACCCGGCCATCGACCGGATCGACCATGCGGTGCAGGCCCTCGCCGTTGGTGCTGTGCAGACGGCTGTAGGCGATGGTGACGGTATTGCGGCCGGCGACCAGATCGGCGGCGGCCAGCGTGACAAACCACTGATTGTATTGCGGCGTTACGGCCTTGCCGTTGACGGTCAGGCTGGCGATGGTGGCCTTGTCCAGATCGATGGTCAGCGGCTGCGACGCATCGTTCAGATCGAAGCTCAGCGTGGTGGTGCCGCTGAAGCTTTCCTTGCCGGTCAGCGCGAACGCCAGCGTGTAGTCGACATTGCTGACGCGCGCCGAACGGGCGGCGGCGTCGGTCTGCGACAGGTAAGCATTTTCCGCGCGCGGCGCGTTATCGGCTGCATGCGCAGCGGTTTGTACCGCGCCAAACGCCAGTGCCACCGAAGCGGCGATCAGATACTTTTTCATTGACTCTCCCGAAATCGTCGTCGCTCCCGCGCAAGCGGGAGCCCATACTCAGCATGGATTCCCGCGTGCGCGGGAATGACGTTGGTTATTTTTTCTTGGTATAGGTGTCCAGCCAGTCGATCACCGTGTGATGCCACAGTACCGAGTTGGCCGGCTTCAGCACCCAGTGGTTCTCATCCGGGAAGAACAGCAACTTGCTCGGAATGCCACGGCGCTGCAGCGCAGTGAACGCGCCCAGACCCTGCGTGGTCGGAATCCGGAAGTCCATATCGCCCTGGACCACCAGCATCGGCGTTTTCCAGTTCTTCACCTTCAGCGCCGGGTTGAATTTCTCGTGCAGCTCCGGCACATCGTAATACGCGCCGCCGTTTTCCCACTCGGTGAACCAGATCTCTTCGGTCGAGTAAGCCATGCCGCGCGCATCGAACACGCCGTCATGATTGACGATGCACTTGAAGCCATCCGACCAGTTACCCTGGATCCAGTTCATCATGAAGCCGCCGTACGACGCGCCCAGCGCGCAGCTGTTCTCGCGGTCCAGCCATGGATATTTCGCCACCGCCGCCGCCAGACCTTTTTGCAAATCTTCCAGCGGCTTGCCGCCCCAGTCGCCGCTGATCGAATCGGTGAACTTCTGGCCGTAGCCGGTCGAACCGTGGAAATCGATAAACACCGTCGCATAACCGGCGCCCGCATACACCTGCGGATTCCAGCGATAGCTCCATGAGTTGCCGAAGCTGCCCTGCGGGCCGCCGTGCACCAGGAAGGCGATCGGATATTTCTGGCCCGGCTGCGCATTCCACGGCTTCATCACGTGACCATACACGGTCTCGCCATTGGCGCCGGTGAACGAGAACTGCTCGTACTCGCCGAACTTGACATCGGCCAGCGCCGCTTCGTTCAAATGGGTCAGCTGGTCAGCCTTTTCGCCGGCCGCCGCACCGCCACCCAGCTTGAACTTGAACAGCTGCGCCCCGGCCGACAGATTGGCCTGCGCCATCACGATCGTATCGCGCGCCACGTCGAAGCCGGCCACATAGCCCTTGCCGGTCAGCGCCGTCACCTTGCCGCTGGCGGCATCAATCGAGAACAGGCGGTGTTGGCCGACATCATCGGCGGTGGCCAGGATGGCCTTGCTGTCCGGGGTCCAGCGGTAGTCCGCAATCGAGCGGTCCCAGCTGTCTGCCACAGTGCGCTTCTTGCCGGTCGCCACATCGATCAGCACCAGATGGAAGCGGTCGGCCTCGAAGGTCGGCTTGTCCATCGCCACATAGGCCAGCGTCTTGCCGTCCGGCGAATAAATCGCCTTGGCGTCCCACGCCTGGTTGTCGGCCGTCAGATTTTTGGTCTCGCCGCCAGCCGCTGGCACCGTATAGACATCGAAGTTGGTTGACCAGGCCTCGGTACGGCCGGCGATGCGGGCCGAGAAGGCCACCGTCTTGCCGTCCGGGCTGAAGTGATATTCGTCATGGTCGCCGAACGGCTTGGACGGCACATCGCCATCCAGCTTACCGGTCAGGCTGACCGGCTGCGCGCTGACCTTGCCAGTGGCATCGATCGGCGCCGAGTACAGCACATTGTTGCGGCCATCGGCCCAGGTATCCCAGTGGCGCACGAACAGCTTGTCGAACACCTTGCCGCTGGCCTTGACCTTGGCCTGCTCGTCCAGGCGTTGTTTGGTGCATGCCAGGTCGGCGCAATCGCGGAACACGGCCATGCTGAACAGCAAACGGTCGCCCTGCGGCGACAAGCGGAAATTATCGACGTCCAGCGGCAGATCGGTGACCTTGCTGGCTTCGCCGCCGCCCAGCGGCAGACGCCACACCTGCGACGAACCGGAACGGCCCGACAGGAAATAAATCGCCTCGCCGTTCGGCGCCCATTCCGGGTCCGCGCTGCTGGCGGCGGCCTGGGTCAGGCGCACGGGCGCCGCCTGCGGGTGGCGCAGGTCGAGCAGATACAGCTGGGTATTGCCGCGGTTCTTGTCGAGGTCGGTGGTGCGCACGGTGTAGACCACGCGGGTGGCGTCCGGCGACAGCACCGGGTTGCCGACCCGCTCCATCTTGACCATGTCTTCGACAGTGAAACCGCGCGGCGCGGCCATCGCACTGGACGCCATGGCGGCGCCCAGCAGCAGCAAGGGAATCTCATTCGATCTCTCCGATGTTATAAAAAATATACCAGCTTGTGGCCGGGCATCGGGAATCATACCAAGAGCGCCGCTTGCTGCGACATATCCTCAGGAAATTGTTACTTTACGCTACTTACAGCGTGCCGCCGGAGTTAGCGGCGGCTGGCCGGATCGACAGGCATGGTAAAGCGGCGCTGGTCCAGCAACTGCTCCGCATTGGCGTTCTGCACGTCCGGATTGGTGGAGCAGTCACGGCGCTTGATCGAACTGCCGGTCGGCGCATCGTCATAATTGGATTTGCACTTGACCGCCGCCGTACTCGGCGCCGCCGGATCCACCGCCACCTCGGGCTGCGACGCGCACGCCGCCAGCACCATCAGACACACACCGCTCAACAAAACTGCCTTCATCACCGCTCCTCCAAATAAAGTAACTAACTTTCATATACTATCAGTTTCATAGAAAAAAAACCGTTGACTTTATTAAGACGACCGGTCATATTACATACATGGCCAAAGCAAACGTTAAAGAGCAAATCCTCACCACCAGCGTCACCCTGCTGCATAGCAAAGGGTTCAACGCCACCAGCGTGCAAGACATCACCGACGCTGCCGGGGTGCCGAAAGGCTCGTTCTACAACCACTTCACCAGCAAGGAAGCGCTGGGGATGGAAGTATTACAACGTTACCTGGCCGCCGTGGCCGACCTCGGCGCCGTGCTGCACGACCGCGCGCTGCCACCGCAAGCCCGGCTGCGCCAGTATTTTGACAACATGATCGCCGGCAACGCCGCCAACGACTTCCACAGCGGCTGCCTGCTGGGCAATTTCAGCACCGAATTGTCCAACCAGATTCCGGCCATCCGCAGCGCCATGCAGCACGCCTTTGCCGCCGGCGCAGAGACCCTGGCGGAAGTCATCGCCGAAGGCCAGCAGGACGGCAGTATCGGCAACAAAATGCCGGCAGCCGAGCTGGCCGCCTTCATCAACGACGCCTGGCAAGGCGCGGTATTACACGCCAAAGCCGAGCAAAGCCGCACCCCGCTGGACCGTTTTGCCCGCATGGTATTGAGCAATATCTTGTCGTGATTTTTTTTCGGCCATTTTAAGATGACCGGTCATATTGTAGCTACTTAAACCACTCGAAAGGAACCATGATGAACCTCAAAGACTCCGTTGTCCTCGTTACTGGCGCCAACCGTGGCCTGGGCAAAGCCCTGGCCGAAGCCGCCGTCAAAGCCGGCGCCCGCAAAGTCTACGCCGCCGCCCGCAAACCGGAAACCGTGGACATCGCCGGCGCCACCCCGATCAAGCTGGACGTGACCAACGCCGCCGACATCGCCGCCGCCGTGCAAGCCATCCCCGACCTGACCATCCTGATTAATAACGCCGGCATCCACGTGGTGGGCGGCGTGATCCGCGCCGACGCCACCGAAGCCGCCCGCGCCGAACTGGAAGCCAACTTCTTCGGTCCCCTGGCGCTGAGCAACGCCTTCGCCCCGGTACTGGGCCGCAACGGCGGCGGCGCCATCATCAACATCCTGTCAGCGCTGAGCTGGGCCAGCTTCCCGACCACCGGCACCTACAGCGCCTCGAAAGCCGCCGCCTGGGCCCTGACCAACGGCCTGCGCGGCGAACTGGCCGCCCAGAACACGCAAGTGGTCGGCGCCCACATGGGCTACATGGACACCGACATGACGGCCGACGTCGACGCCCCGAAATCCAAGCCAGCCGACATCGCCAGCGCCATCTTCACCGCGCTGGAAGCCGGCGCCGACGAAGCGCTGACCGACGACGTGTCGAAACAAGTACGCGCCAGCTTCGCCGCCCCACGCGCCTTCTACCTCGGCGCCCCACGCGCCTGAGCGATGTCGCAATGCAGCATTGAGGTTGCGGCCAAAAGCGGCCGCAACCGATAGAAAAAATTATTGTAACGTGCAAGAAATGGCGTATTTTCGCGTGACGAAACCGGGCATAATCTACCACGCAGCCAGGTGAAAAGCGCGCGTTGCAAGCCGGCTTGACGTGTGCGCAATTCGTTTTCCCCGCCGGTAATGCTTCGCTTTGTATTGCCTCACAACCAGTTGTGAACAATTGTAAATCGGCGTTGTATGAGCCTGTTTATCACGCTAAGGTAGCAGCTTGAACCTCGGGCGTGTCGGCTCCTCTGCGACGACCTCCGCGCAGCCGACGTCACACGGAACCACGGGAAACGCTATGCTTACTGCCACCTATGTCTTGTTGACACTCTCCATCGAACAAAAGAAAGAACGCCACTTCATCTCGCGGCTGCTGCAGTACGTGCAGACCATCGCCCGCCGTCCACAGGAAATCGACCCTGTGTTCATCGAATCCCAGCTCAAGGAACTGACCAGCTTCGCCGAATCGCGTCACCAGCGCAAAGTGGAAGCCTGCCTGATGCCGGCCGTGCGCGCCGCTGAACCGAATTGCGCGCCGCTGATGAACGACCTCGAATCGCTGAGCAAGCGCGGCAGCGCGATGCTCAACGCCGTCTACCGCTGCCTGCGCCGCGCCATGCGCCGCAGCGCCTCGCAGGGCAATTTCCTGTGCAAGACCATCGACCTGTATTGCCAGAACCTGCTCAAGCGCCTCGACAAGGAAGAGCAGGAACTGCTGCCGCTGGCGCAAAAAGTCATCTCCAGCGAGGAGTGGTTTGAAATCGGCAGCAAATTCCTGGCGCAGGACGACGACAACGCCGCCTCGCGCCCGGAACTGCGGCCGGTCCGTAGCCGCATCTATCCCAGCGGCGCCGCCGTTTAACGGAAGGCGTAGCTGGCGTTGACGTAGACGAAGCGCCCGCGCGGATCATAAGTGCTGACGTCATAGCCATACTGGAACTGCGCCGCCACCGGCACAAAGGTCTGCGGCTGGCGGTCGAACAGATTGCGCACGCCGAGCGTCAGCGTGGTGTTCTTCAGCCCGCGCCACGTCAGGTTGGCGTCGTAGGTCGCCATCGCTCCCATGAACACCCGCTGCCCCAGCAAATCATGCGCGGCCTCGTAACGCGCGCGGTAGTTCTGGATCAGCGTGGTGGCCAGCGCGCCCTGGGTCCAGGTCGCGTTCAGCGTGTGCTTCCAGCGCAGCACCACGCCGCCGGCATCGGCGCCGATCACCGGCGTGCCCTTGCTGTCGACCAGCGTCCCCACCTTGTGCGACAGCACCCCGCCCGGACTGGTCTGGTCGAACTTGTCCATATACGTGCCGTTCAGCGCCACATCCAGCTTGCCGGGGCCGAAGGCCTGGCGGCCGCTGATGAACACGTCCGCGCCCTGCACCGTGGCGTTGCCGGTATTGGCCAGCACCGTCTTGACCAGATCGATATCGTTGCCGTTCAGGACCACCAGATTGGCATACGCCGGATCGCCAGCGCGGTAGCGCGACACCACCTCCTGCGCCGACGGCGTCGCCAGGATGTCGGTGATCTTGATGCGGAACCAGTCCACGCCCGCGTTCAGCCAGCTGGCCGGCGACCACACCACGCCCACCGACGCCTGGCGCGATTCCTCCGGCTTCAGGTTCGGATTGCCGCCGGTGACGCCATTCACCTGTAATGAACTCTGGCCGGTTTTCGGATCGCTGAACGCCACCGTGGTACCGACCACCTGCGGCGTCCACAGATCGCTCAGCGTCGGCGCGCGGAAGCCGCTGCCGAGCGAGCCGCGTAACAGCAGGCTGCGCACCGGCTGCCAGCGCAGGCTGGCCTTGTAATTGGTCGACGCACCGACATCGTTGTAATGGTCGTTGCGCAGCGCCAGATTGGCCTCCACGCTGCTCAGCAGCGGCGCATTGATCTCGCCGAACACCGAACGGATGGTGCGGCTGCGGTCCACCGCGGCCAATGCGCCGCCCGCCCCGCCGACGTCACCGCTCAGAATCGCCGCGCTGGGCGAAATCTTGTAGCTCTCATGCCGCGCCTGGACGCCGGCCGCATACTGTACCGCGCGGCCATCGAGCTTGAACAGATCACCGGTGATCTTGCTGTCGATCAGATCACTGTCCGACCAGCCGTCGATGGTCTTGCCGGTGTACTGCGCCGTCTTCAGCTTCTCCGCCAGCGCGCCGGTCTGCACGCCGCCCGGCGCCCACGGATTCCAGTTATTGGCCGGATCGTTGATGATCTTCGCATACTCCACCTGCAGGAAGTACCCGGACGGCAGCGATCCCGACACCTTGCTGCGGTTGGAGGTCAACGCCACTTCGTAATCCTGTCCCCACACCGTGCCGCGCGCGCCGCCGACGAAGCGCGACTGCGTCGCCACATCACGCGACTGGCGCGGCCCGAAATCGAACACGCGGCTGGTAATCGCCAGCGGTTGGCCAATGATCGACGTAAAGCCCTGCGCCGTCAGATAAGGCACCACAATCGACTGATACACCGGATTGCTCGGATAAAGGATCAGCGACGGATCGACCTTCTGTTGGACGAACGCGCTATCCGCCACCAGGAAGCTGCGCCGCTCAGGACTGGTCTGGATGGTGTTGGTCACCACACTACGCGACAGCAGCGCATCGGCAAACAGCTGGTGGTCTTCATTGATCTTGAAAGTCAGATTACCGGTCAGATTGCCCAGTTCACGCGCCGGAATCAGATTGGTGGCCGAGGCGCTGTCATACGCGCAGTAAGGCGCGCCCTTGCTGCTCGGCGTCGGATTCTGGAACATCTGGATATCCGCGCACTTGCCCTGCGCCGCCAGCGGATTGCCGTAGCCGGTCGCCGGCGACGCGCCAAAGCCCGCGCCACGGTCATTCGGATACGCACCCGGAATCACCACGCCCTCGATATTGCCCTGCCCCGTCGCGCCGGACACGTAATACGGCATATTGTTACCCGACTTGGCGTAATCGCGGTCACGCCCGAACAGCGCCTTCTCCTTCTCCCACGACGCCGACACCACCGCGCTGTAGCCATCGCGCTCCAGGTTACCCAGGCCGCCGGTCACCGACGCCTTGTTATTCTGCCCGCCGCCATGCGTGGTCGGCGAACCCGTGCCGCCACTGACCTCAATGCCCTCAAAACTCTTCGATAAAATGAAGTTGACCACACCGGCCACCGCATCGCTGCCATACACGCCGGACGCGCCATCCTTCAGCACCTCGATGCGCTCGATCGCCGCCAGCGGAATCACATTGACGTTGACCGTGGCCCCGCCGCCGCCCGCAAATGCCGCCAGCCGGCGGCCATTGACCAGCACCAGCGTGCGCTGCGCACCCAGCCCGCGCAGCGAAATCGACGACAGCCCGAACGTGCCGCTCGACGCCCCGGCCGCATTCGAGGTCGCGCCGGCCGACGACAGCGACGCGATCGACGCCAGCAGCCCCTCCGTGCTGGTGGCGCCGATGCGCTGGATATCCTGCTTGCTAATCATCTGCACCGGCAGCGCGGTTTCCGAATCGGCGCGCTTGACCGACGAACCGGTCACCTCCACGCGCTGCATCTTCTCGCCGTCCTCCTGCGCGGTGGCTGGCGCGATCACCACCGTCGCCGCCAGCCCGCCGGCGAACATCATGCGCAATGCCTGCGCCAATACAGTTTCCTTCATCATGCCTACTCCCTTTGATTGATTTTTTTTAGAATGCAGCAGTCCCCGCCGGGCGGCTTGGAGGCCGTCCGGTACGTGGCTGCTGTTGGTGGTACTGAGTGGTGAAGCCTTACTGAGAATTTACCGAGAGGCGCCTGCTTCCTGCATCATGCGGCTGAGCAGATACAGTCGCGGCACAATCGAATCGATGGTGATGTATTCATCCTTGCCATGCACGCCATCGCCGGCCAGGCCAAACGCCTCCAGTACAATGGCCTTGCCGGATCGGCTGGCGTAGCCGGCGTCGGTGCCGCCGCCGGTGCCGGGATACAGCGCCAGCTTGCGGTCGATCTCACCGTAAATGGCCTGCGCCCTGGCCGCCCACGCGCGCGCCGCATCGGTAGCGATGAACGGCGGCCGTCCCTGCTCGATCGCCACCGTGGTGACGGTATCCGCCACCAGCGGCTTGGCCACCTTCTCGCTGAGTGCCTGCTGCAAGCGCTGCGCACCATCGGCCGCGCTCAAGCGCACGTCACCCTGCGCGGTAGCGCTGGCGGGAATCTGATTGGTCACCAGGCCGGCATTGGCGCGCGTCCAGTTCAGCTGCGCGCCGGGCACATTGATATCCTGCGTTTGCAGCAGCTGGTGCGACAGCTCGATCAGCGCATTGCGGCCAACCTTCGGCGCCACGCCAGCATGCGCGGCGCGGCCCTGCACCGTCATGGTCGCGGTGGCGATGCCGCTGGCGCTCAGCAGAATGCCCTCCATCTGTGCGCCATTCGGCTCGCAGGAAAACACAAAATCATGCTGCGCCGCCTGCGTGGCGATCCACTCGCCGGACGCGCGCGAACCGACTTCCTCATCCGGATTAAAGATCACGGTCAGCTGCGCATAGTCGCGCCAGCCGCGCGCATGCAGCATTTCGATGGTGTGCAGAATCAGCGCGATGCCGCTTTTGTCGTCGGCAATGCCGGGACCATACACGCGGTTGCCGTCCACGTGATACTGCTGCGTGGCCAGGATGCCCGGCTGGTACACCGTATCCATATGCGCGATCAGCATCAGCCGCTTGCTGCCCTTGCCGGTGAAGCGGCCGGTGACGATACCATCCTTGCGCTCCACCGCCGCACCCAGCGCCGTCAGCCGCCGCGCGCTGACATCGGCCACGCGCGCCACGCCGGCCGTATCGCTGCTGCCCGATTCGATCAGTACCAGCTCCTTGAGCGTCGCCAGCAACGGGGCCTGCTGTGTGCGCGCCGCCTCCAGCAAGCCCTGATCGGCCGCCATCGCACCATGCAGAACGCCACCCAACACCACCGCGAGTATCAGCTTCTTCATTTACCGTTCCTGGCCAGTTGCACATAGAAGCGGACCGCTTCCAGATAGTTATCGATGCCGATGCGTTCATTGGTGCCGTGGAAGCGCGGCAGATCATCCGGCCCGGCGCGCACCGGCGAGAAACGGTACAGATGCTCGCTCACATCCTTGTAATGGCGCGAATCGGTGGCGCCGATCACAATCCCCGGCGCCACCGCTGCATCGCTGAACACCTCGCGAATGGTGCGGTTGATCAGCGCGTACTGCGCCGACTCGATCGGCGAAATACGCGACGGCTCGGACGCCCCAGCATCCAGCTGCGCATGCACCGCATCGTTATTGACGGCCTGCTTGACGTGCTCCATCACGCCGCCCACCGTATCGCCGGGACGAATGCGGAAATTGACCACCGCATCGGCGCGGCCCGGCAGCACATTGTCCTTGTTCCCCGCATGGACCACCGTCAGCGCGGTGGTGGTGCGCAGCATGGCGTTGGTGCCGGCCGCCTGCTCCAGCTGCTTCTTCACCACAGGCCCGAACAGCCACAGGTTGGATAGCGCCACCCGGTTCATGCCGTGCATCTCCGGTGCGATGGTGTCGAAAGCATCGCGCGCCACGCCACTTAATTCGGCCGGCATCTGGTGATGCTCCAGGTCTGTCAGCGCGGCGCTCATCATGCCGATCGCGGTCCGCTGCGGCGGCATCGACGAATGGCCCGGCGCCGTGGTCACTTGCAGATTCACGCTGGCATAGCCCTTCTCCGCCACCCCGATCAGCGCCACCGGCTTGCTGACGCCGGCCATGATGCCCTCGGTGACCAGCATGCCCTCATCCAGCACATAGTCCAGCTGCACGCCGCGCGACTTCAGCAGCCGCGCAATCTCCACAGCGCCGCGACGGCCGCCGACTTCCTCGTCCGCGCCAAAGCCGAAATAAATCGTGGCGCGCGGCTGATAGCCCGACGCCAGCAAATACTCCACCGCCTCCATCTGCGCCACCAGGCTGCCTTTGTCATCCCACGAGCCGCGGCCCCATACAAAGCCGTCCTTCACCACACCGTCGAACGGCGGCTGCTGCCAGTTGGCTTCCGTACCCGGCGCCACCGGCACCACATCCTGGTGCGCCAGCCACATCACCGGCTTGGCCTGCGCATCGCTGCCCTGCCACGTGAACAGCATGCTGTGGCCGATCATCTCGCGCTTCAGCGCCGCATGCATGCGCGGGAACGCCTGCGCCAGGTATGCCTGCATGCGCTCAAACTCCTCTGCATTGACATCGCCGGACGCCGCATCGGAAATTGTGCGGAACTTCAGCGCACCGGCCAGCCGCGCCGCCACGGCATCGCGCTCCAGCGCCAGCGGCGCGGCCGGCGTCACCGTAAGTTGGCGCGACGTCAGCCGCCAGGTATTCCACGCCACCGCCGCGACAATCACAGCGATAGCCATAAGTGCGGCATACAAAAGTCGCTTCAACATAAAATGAAAATCCATGTAAAAAAGTGCGCCAGATTGGTGCGCAACGCGACCTTGCGTTGCCCTTTTCGGACACTGTTGTTTTGATTTCTTGCGAACGATTCTAAAGCTTGCCTAAGCAATATCGTGCAGCTAATATCGCCAATATGCAGACCAATCCCGCCACCGACCTCGCACCACTTGACGTGCAGCTGCTATGGCTACCGGAAGCGATGCCGGGTAATTTATTTGCCGCCATCGATGTGCTGAATGTGGCGGCAGGGATACTACAACTGCGCAAACCCCACTTGCCGGCGCCGCTGACGTGGCGTGTGATCACCCCACCCGGCATCCCATCACCGCTCAACGCCGACGCCATGGCCGGCATGCAGAAACTGGCGCCGCAAGCACTGCCGCCGAACCGCACGCTGATCGTGGTGCCCGGCCTGGCCGCGCGCAACGCGCCACACCTGGGCGACATCGCCGAGCGCCATCCCGACGTGCTGCAACTGCTGCACGACCACGCGCTGCACGGCGGCCTGATTGCCGCCTGCTTCACCGGCATGGTGTTCCCGGCGCGTCTAGGCTTGCTGACCGGCGCCCCGTGCGCGCCGCCTTGGGCCTATCAATCGTGGATGAAACTGCACTTCCCCGAAGGCGACTTCGACACCGACGAACCGATGTCCTTCCACGAACGCGTATCGACTTGCGTCGCGCCCGGCCTGCAAACCGAATTCATCGCCGCCCTGCTGGGCCGCCTGCTCGACCCCGACCTGATGGAAGGCTGCCTGCAAGTGCTGCAATACCAGCAGCGCCGCCAGCAGATCACCTCCGAACTAAGCGGCGTATGGCTGACGCCCACTTCCGACAGCCCGGTGTACCGCGCCACCCAATGGCTGCAAACCAATCTGGAACAGCCGTACAACCTGCAGGCGCTGGCCGAAGCCGCCGCCACCAGCGAACGCACGCTGCTGCGCCACTTCCGCCAGGCGGTCGGCATGACGCCGCTGGAGTATCTGCACAAGCTGCGCGTGGAGCGCGCCAAGGTGATGATGGAAGTCTCGCTGCACAACTTCCACACCATCGCCTCCGCCTGCGGCTATGCGGACGCCGGCTCGTTCCGCCGCCTGTTCCAGCAGGCCACCGGAATGAATCCCAGCGTCTACCGCGAACGCTTCACGCTGCGCGCGCGCCGGCCGCATTGGAAGGTTGAACAAAAATCGCAAGAGGCACTCACATGAGCCACGGCGCCAAAATCCTGCACCTGCGCGGCGCTGCCGGCATGAACGCCATCTACCGCAAAGTCAGCTGGCGCCTGCTGCCGTTGCTGATGCTGTGCTACGCGGTGGCCTACCTGGACCGCGTCAACGTCAGCTACGCCAAGCTGCAAATGGGCGCCGACCTCGATTTCAGCAACCAGACCTACGCCTGGGGCGTGGGCATCTTCTTCATCGGCTACTGTCTGTGCGAGATCCCCAGCAACCTGCTGCTGGAAAAAATCGGCGCCCGCAAAACGCTGCTGCGCATCATGCTGTGCTGGGGCGTGACCGCCGCTGCCGGCGCCTTCGTGCGCGAGCCGGTCGAGTTTTACGTAATCCGTTTCCTGCTTGGCGTGTTTGAAGCCGGCTTCTTCCCCGGCGTGATTCTCTACCTGACCTACTGGTATCCGGCGGCGCGGCGCGCGCGCGTGATCGCCCTCTTCGCCTCGGCCGCGCTGCTGGCCGGCGTCGCTGCCGGACCGCTGTGCGGCGCCACGCTGCAATACATGCACCAATATGGCGGCCTGCAAGGCTGGCAATGGCTGCTGGTGCTGCAAGGCCTGCCGGCCGTGCTGCTCGGCGTTTTCGCCTACGTCTACCTCGACGACAAGCCGGAAGACGCGCGCTGGCTGTCATCGTTTGAACAGCAGATGATCGAACAGGATCTGGAGCGCGACGAAGCGATGCTCAACGCCGCCACCGGCGACGACGGCCATGCCCACGCCCCGTACGCGCAGGACGCCCGCAACAGCGCCGCGAGCATCAGCGCCTCGGACGATACCGACGCCGAGCCGCCATCCGCCTTCGTCACCATTTGGTCGCTGCTGCGCCAGCCCACCATCGCGCTGCTGGCCGTGACCAACCTGCTGCTGATGGGCGCCAGCTACGCACTGATCTTCTGGTCGCCGACGCTGATGCAGCGCTGGGGCGCCGGCAGCCATATGCAGCTTGGCCTGCTGGCCGCCATCCCCAACCTGGCCGGCGTGATCGGCATGATCCTGATCGGCTACGACTCCGACCGCCGGCGCGAACGGCGCGGCCACTTCATCGCCTGCATGGTGCTAGCGGCCGGTGGCCTCGGACTGGCTATCGCGGCCGACAATCGCCTCACCTGGTCGCTGGCCGGCCTCACGCTGGCCTCGATGGGCATCGCCGCCGCCTCGCCGCTGCTGATCTCTATCGTCACCGGCATGTTGAATCGGCGCCGCGCCGCCACCGGCATTGCGCTGATCGGCAGCTTTGGCCTGCTGGGCGGCGCTTTCGGCCCACCGCTCAGTGAACGCCTGCTGGCCTGGGGCGACAGCGCTGCCATGCTGGCCGCGCTAATCGTCCTGTATCTGGCGGCCGGCGCCATCCTGCTGCTGGCATTGCGCTTCGCACCGCGCCACGGCGATCCGAACACCGGTCGTGGCCAAACCGACAAGATGGCCCGCAGCTAGCGCATGGGCTAGAATCTGGGAGGCGCTGCGATCCGGCGCTCCCGTTCACCCAACCTACAAGCGAAACTATCGATGCGTTTTGTATTGCCACTTCTGGCCACCGCCATTGCGGCCCACGCCGCTGCCGTCAACGCTGCACCAACGCCCATCACCCTCGATCAAGCCATGGCCAATCCGGACTGGATCGGCAACCCGGTGGAATCCGCCTGGTGGGGCTGGGACAGCCGCCAGGTCTACTTCAAGCAAAAACGCAACGCCTCCGCCCCGCGCGACACCTACCAGATCGCCGGCAGCGCCGCCAAGCTGGTGGAAGAAAAACAGCTGGCCAACCTCGATAGCGCCGACCCGGTCTACAACCGCGAACGCACCCGCGCCGTCCTGCTGCGCAACGGCGACCTGTTTGAACGCGACCTGAAAACCGGTGCGCTGACGCAGATCGTGCGCGGCACCACGGCGGCCTCCGACGCCCAATACGCCGCCGATGGCAACCACGTGCAGTTCCGCGTGGGCAGCGACTGGTTCAGCTGGAGCCGCAGCGAACGCCTGGTGTCGCCGGTGGCGCTGCTGCGCACCGCCAAAGACCCGGACGCCGCCCCCGACGCCGACTTCCGCCGCGACATGCAACTGCGCCTCATCACCACGCTGGCGCAACTGAAGAAGGACAAGGACGACACCCGCGACCAGCGCAACACCGACCGCGCCGCCGACGCCACCCGCGCGCCGCTGCCGATCTACCTGGGCGACAAGGTCACCATCGAAACCAGCTCGCTGTCGCCGGACGGCCGCTACATGCTGGTGGTCACCGCCGCCAAGGATGGCGACAAGCGCCGCATCGGCAAACTGCCGAAATACGTCACCGAATCCGGCTACGAAGAAACCGACGAAGAGCGCAAGCGCGTCAGCGAAGCCGGCCCGCTGGCGCATCAACTGAAACTGATTGAAGTCGCCACCCGCAAAGTGACCGAGCTGTCGTTGGACGACCTGCCTGGCATCAAGGAAGATCCGCTGGCCGCGATGCGCGTCGCACAGAAACTCGATCCGATCAAAGGCAACCGCGCCGTGCGTTTCGAGGGCCGCGAAGACTCGATCCGCTGGAGCGCCAACGGCGCGCGCGTGGCCGTACTGGCGCAAGCCATCGACAACAAGGATCGCTGGATCGCCGCCGTCGACCTCGGCGCCGCCAGGCTGCAACCGCTGCACCGCCTGAGCGACGCCGCCTGGGTCAACAACCGCGGCAACGACTTTGGCTGGCAGCCGGACAACAGCACGCTGTGGTACGAATCGGAAGAAAGCGGCTACGCGCACCTGTACCTGCGCACCGCCGACGGCAAGGCGCGCGCGCTCACCTCGGGCAAATGGGAAGAGTCCAATGTCACCTGGTCGGGCGACGGCCAGACCGCCTACTTCATGTGCAATCCGAAACTGCCTGGCACCTATGAGGTCTGCTCGACCAACACCAAAGACGGCGCGCTGAAGGAGCTGACGTCGCTGGGCGGCGTGGAGAGCTTCGCACTGTCGCCGGACGGCCGCAAGCTGCTGGTGCGCTACTCCACCGCCTACATGCCGACGCAGATCGGCACCGTCAGCAGCAGCGGCGGCGCCGTCACCCAGCTGACCGACACCCGCACCGCCGACTACAAGGCGCGTGAATGGATCGAGCCGCAAATCGTGCCGGTGCCATCGACCCACGGCGCCGATCCGGTATGGGCCAAGCTGTATCGCCCGGCCACGCTGGAAGCGGGCAAAAAATATCCGGTCGTGATGTTCGTGCACGGCGCCGGCTACCTGCAAAACGTCACCAAGCGCTACCCGGTCTACTTCCGCGAGCAGATGTTCCACAACCTGCTGGTGCAGAAGGGTTACATCGTGATCGACATGGACTACCGCGCCTCGCTCGGCTATGGCCGCAACTGGCGCACCGCGATCTACCGCCAGATGGGCCATCCGGAACTGGAAGACTACGTCGATGGCTTGAACTGGATGGTGGCCAATCAGCAGGGCGACGTCAAAAACGTCGGCATCTACGGCGGCAGCTACGGCGGCTTCATGACCTTCATGGCGCTGCTGCGCGCACCGGACCAGTTCAAATCCGGCGCGGCGCTGCGTCCCGTCACCGACTGGACCACCTACAACCATGAATACACCGCCAACATCCTGAACACCCCGGAGCTGGACCCGGAAGCGTACAAGGTATCGTCGCCGATCGAATATGCCGATAAACTGAAAGGCAACCTGCTGATCGCCCACGGCATGATCGACGATAACGTCTTCTTCCAGGACTCGGTGCGCATGGCCCAGCGCTTCATCGAACTGAAAAAGGCCAACTGGGAACTGGCGCCGTATCCGCTGGAGCGTCACGGCTTCGTGCATCCGGAATCGTGGTACGACGAATACCGCCGCATCTATGAACTGTTTGAACGCACGCTGAAATAAGGACATCTATGAAAAAGCTTGCCGCCTCGCTGATCCTGGCGACGTTATTCACCGCCGCCCACGCCGAGCCGAAACACCCGGCGTGGTCACGCAGCTCCAATGTGTATGAAGTCAACCCGCGCCAGTTCAGCAAGGAAGGCACGCTGAACGCGGTCACCGCCAGCCTGCCGCGCCTCAAGCAGATGGGCGTGGACATCGTCTGGCTGATGCCGATCCACCCGATTGGCCAGAAGAACCACAAGGGCACGCTGGGCAGCTACTATGCGGTGCAGGACTACAGCGCCGTCAACCCGGACTACGGCACCATCGACGACCTGCGCAAGCTGGTCAAGCAGGCGCACGCGCTGGGCATGCACGTCATCATCGACTGGGTGGGCAACCACACGGCGTGGGACAACCCGTGGGTGACGCAGCACCCGGACTGGTTCAAGAAAAACGACAAGGGTGAAATCTACTCGGTCACCTTCAAGAACGAAGCCGGCGGCACCGAAGAGTGGAGCGACGTCGTGGGCCTCGACTACGACAACAAGGAACTGTGGAAGGGCATGACCGACGCCATGGCCTTCTGGGTCAAGGACGTGGGCATCGACGGCTTCCGCTGCGACGCCGCCGGCCTGGTGCCGACCGCCTTCTGGGACCAGGCGCGCGCGCAGCTGGACAAGATCAAGCCGGTGTTCATGCTGGCCGAATGGAACGAACCGGCGCTGCACGACAAAGCCTTCGACGCCAGCTACGACTGGCCGCTAAATAGCATCATGAAGAAGATCGGCAAGGGCGAAGCCGGGGCCGCCGAGCTGCGCGACTACGTCACCAACCCGCCGAAAGCCTACCCGCGCGATGCCTATCGTCTGCAGTTCACCAACAACCACGACATCAACTCGTGGGAAGGTGCGGACAAGGATTTGTATGGCCCGGCGTGGGGCGCGATGACGGTGCTGAGCTACACGCTGCCCGGCATCCCGCTGGTCTACAACGGCCAGGAATCGAGGCTGGACAAGAAGCTGGAGTTCTTCGAGAAAGATCCGATCGACTGGAAGAACTATGAGCTGGAAGGCTTCTTCGCCGGTCTCAACGCGCTGAAGAAACAGAACCCGGCGCTGTGGAGCGGCACAGCCGGCGGCGCGGTGCAGTTGCTGGATGTCGGCAACCCGCAGGTGTTTGCCTTCAAGCGCCAGCAAGGCGCCAACCATGTGCGCGTGATCGTCAACCCGACCGCCCAGCCGCAGAAGTACAAAGTGCCCGGCGAACCGGGCCAGTCCACGCTGAAGCCGTGGCGCTGGCGCATCGTCGTACCAGAGTAACCCAAAAACGAAAGGGTCTGACCCCGTACGGGGTCAGACCCTGGCCGCAGCGCTGTGCGGGTTGCAGCAGTGCCGCGCACAGCGCAATCAAACACCACCCTATTCCGTCGCCAGCCGCTTGCCGAGGCGGTACAGGTATTCCTGGCCATCGTACAGCGACTTCACGCGAATGTGCTCATTCAAACCATGCGCACCGCTGCCTTCCGGACCATGGAACATGCCGCTGACGCCATACGTCCAGATGCCGGCATTGTTGAGGAAACGGCCATCGGTGCCGCCGGTCGACATGGTCGGCACCACCGGCACGCCCGGCCACATGGCGTTACTGATATCTTCCACCGCCGCCATCAGCACCGGCGTCATGGGCGGCATCGGGCCATCCACGCCATCACCGATGCGGGTGATCTTGATCTTGTCATCGGCCACCACGCGCTGCAAGGTCGCCTGCACCTCGGCGATCGGCTCGCCCGGCAGAATGCGGCAATTGACCGTGGCCCGCGCCCGCTGCGGCAGCGCATTATCGGCGTGGCCGGCATCGACCTTGGTCGCCACGCAGGTGGTGCGCACGGTGGAATTGTGGACGGGGCTCACTGCATACAAACGCTCCAGCGCCGCCTGGTCCGGCGGATCTTGCAGGATCGCCTTCATGTCCTGCGCCACCTGGCCCTTCTCAATCGTCGACATGCGCTCGTAGTACGCGCGCGTGACCGGCGACAGCTTGAACGGGAACGAGAACTGCCCCAGCCGCGACAAACCATCGGCCAGATGATAAATCGCGTTGTCCTTGAACGGCGCAGAACTGTGGCCGCCGGGATTGGTCACCTCCAGCTGGAAGCTCTGGTAGATTTTTTCGCCAGCCTGGATGCCGTGGCGCACCGGCTTGCCGTCCTTGTCCAGCAGACCGCCGCCGCCTTCGTTCAGCGCGATCTCGGCGTCGATCAGCGCACGGTGATGGTTGACCAGGTATTCGGCGCCGTCAAACTGGGACGGCACCAGCTCCTCATCGCAGGTCAGCGCCAGGATAATGTCGCGCTTCAGCGGCAGCTTCTCTTTTTTGTAGAGCAGCATATTGTTGACGAAGGCGGCGGCCATCGCCTTGTCGTCCGACGAACCGCGCGCGTAAAACATGCCGTTTTCCTCGACCAGCTTGAACGGATCGCGCTCCCAGTCCTCGCGCTTGGCCTCGACCACGTCGATATGGGCCAGCAGCAGCAGCGGTTTCTTGCTGCCGTCGCCCTTCAGGCGCGCGATCAGATTGCCTTTTTGCGGGCCGCCGGGCGGGATGATCATCTGCAGTTCGTTGTCCTTGAAGCCGCCGGCTTTGAGGCGCCTGGCCATCTTCTGCGCGGCCACGGTACAGGAGCCAACCGAATTGGTGGTATTGGTCTCCACCAGCTCCTGGTAAATCGACCGCATCTGCTGCTGAACCGGCGTCAACGCCGCCCCGTGCGCCGCGCCCGCCGCCGCCAACACCGCCAACCACCAAGCCGCCTTGTTCATATCGTCCCTGTCTGATGAGATTGTCTAATTGACTAAATTTATCCCTCCACCATATTGCTGTCAATAAAATGGATTCAGCCCCTTGCCAAACCCGGCAGCTGGTCGCTATAATTGCGGCCCTTGGCCTGGTAGCTCAGTTGGTAGAGCAGAGGATTGAAAATCCTTGTGTCGGTGGTTCGATTCCGCCCCGGGCCACCAAGAATTCAAAAAAGCGCCACCTTCGGGTGGCGTTTTTTTTGTTCCCCAGCGTCACACCTTGTCGGACAGCACAGCCCCCGACAAGCCTACCGAGATTTGTAAAGCCTGGCTATCTGCGGGATGAAACGTTGGGGATTCGCTCCGGCGAGATTGGTGAGTACGATGATGGCCAGTTGTTCATCCGGATAAACGATGAATGCCGCACGCGCGCCGCCTATCCCCGCCACTTGCCGATCCGGCGCGGCATGTAGTACCGGCCATCCCGCGCCCCAGTCTCCGTCAGCACCGCTGTTCAGTTTTTCAGGTGTCCACATATTGTCGACATTAGCTGCACTGATGAACTTACCGCTCGACAGCGCCATAATCCAGCGCGCGACTTCATCGGCAGTGGTCTGCATTCCACCGCCAGCCCAAAGGCTGTAAGGAATCTCGTAGATCCAATGGGACAAGCGGTTGTCGTCGCCGCTGGCCATGGTGCCGCGCGGCGAGTGGCTGTAGATCGTCGCCGCATTGGTAACGAGGTCATAGCTGTCGCCGAACGTTGACAAGGGCATCTTTGCCGGTGCGAACTGGTTCTTTGCAAGATACTGCTCGTACGGAATTTTTGCTTGCTTGGCGATGATCTGCGCCAGCAGTCCATAGTTCGTTTGATTGTAGGCAAACCTGTCACCAACCGGTGCATCCATCGGCAAGGCCTTCACTGCCTTCCAGGCATCACGTTCACTCGCCCCGGCAATCAGACCTTTCTGGTCGACGATATCGGGGAGGCCGGACGTGTGCCCCAGTAGTTGGCGAAGGCGAATTCCCCGCCAACTCTCAGGCAGGTCATCCAGATAGCGTGAGACCGGGGCGTTAAGATCGACCAGCCCGGCTTCGGCCAACTGCATCATGGCGACGCCCGTAAACGCTTTTGTCGCGGAGTTGATGGGAAACAGCGTCACAGGCGTGACCGGCACGCTATTCTCTACATTGGCCAAGCCATAGCTTTCCGATAAGACAAGCTGACCGTCTTTGATAACGGCAATCTGCAAACCAGGAATGCGCAGTTCCTTCATGGTCTGCTGTATCAATTGGCTCGCCGATCGGTTGGCGTCATTTACTGGCGCTGCCGACGCGCCAGGGCAAAGAAACCAAGCCGCAGCACAGGCGCTCGATATGAAGAGATATTTCTTAAACTGCATGAATCCTCCCTGGTTGAGCTTGCGAGTGATCTGAGCAGCACAACACAGCACGCTGCAGTTCAATTGAACGGCATTGTCGGAACTCTTAGGTATATTGTCAACTTTTTACTTTTTCCTAAAAAGCACCGTTTATGAAATCTGCCCTCGCAGCCGTCCTGATGCTCCCCCTCCTCGCCAGCGCCAATGACGGTATTGGCGGCGTCAGTGCGGGTGGCATTGTGTTCCGCAAGACCGACGCCATCGCCATGAAGAAGGAAGTGCTCACCGTCAGCCACCGCTTGATCAGCGTTGACTATGAATTCCTCAACGAGGCGGCGCAGGATGTGGAGGAGACCATCATCTTCCCGCTGCCCGCCTATCCGGCCGCGCAGCAGCCCAACGATACGTACTACGGCCAGCCCAACGGCTTCTCAATCAAGGTGGACGGCAAGCCGGTCGGCTTCCGCACCGTGGTGCAAGCGCTGCTGGACAAGAGAGACGTCACCGAACAACTGCACAAGCTCGGCCTGACCGACGCACAAATCGCCTATCACCCGTCCTTCAGCCCGCCCACCAAGGAGCAGCCGTTCACCACCCAGCAGCGCCAGCAGCTCACCAAGCTCAAGCTGATCGCCGAAGGACCGGATGGCGAGATGGCGCCGGCGTGGCAGATCCAGGTCAACTATGTGTGGCAGCAGAAGTTCCCCGCCAATAAGGTGGTGCGCGTGCATCACGAGTATCGCCCCTTTATCTCGGCCGGTCCCGGCGAATCGGGCATGGATGACGAGACCGCCAAGCTGTATTGCGCCGACGCCGCCTTTCTGAAAAGCTGGCACAAGCTGGCCAAGCGCAACAACGATCCCACCGGCAGTTATCTGAGCGCAGCCAAGGTCTCGTACATCCTCAAGACCGGCAATACCTGGAAACACGGCATCGAGGACTTCACGCTGAACGTGGTCAAGACCGCGCCAGCCCAGCTGGTCAGCCTGTGCTTCCCCGGCGCCTTCAAGAAGACCGACGCCAAGACCTACCAGGTCCACCTGAGCAACTTCCAGCCGGCCCAGGATCTGGACGTCTACTTCGGCAATGTCGAGCCGTCAGACGATGCCAACAACGGCGTGATGCCGGTGTTGGACAAAGGCCGCTAGCGCCTGCGTGCGGCCAGGTAGCGCTGGTAGCCGGCCGCCAGCAACATGAAGAACGCCGTGTGCGCCACGGCAAACCACACCATGCCAGTCAGCCGCAAGTGGGCGCTGCCGGCGACGCCCTCGCCGCTGTACGGCAGGATGACGAAGGCGTTCAGCAGCCAGACCAGCAGCGCATACAACAACCCTTTGCGCCAGAATGCGCCAGGCAGGCGCGGCTCCAGGATCATGGTGTAGATCAGCGCCATGCCGAGGCCCACCACAAAATGAAAGCCGCCCTGGAACACGGCGCTGTTGACACTCGGCCCGCCCAGCGTGCGCCAGGCAGTGGCAACGCCGATCCAGTCCAGCACCGGTCCTGCCAGCGGCGCAATCAGCCGCAGCAGGCCGCCCTTGGCGGTCTGCACGGAGAACAGGTCGGCTGCCCTCAGCAGCAGCATATTGATGGTAATCGCCACCGCGCCGACGTAAAGCGCGCCAGCAAGCCGCTGCCCTGGCATTGAATATTGAGAAGTCATGTTGGATCTCACCGCACTGGAAAGACCCAGTATAGAAATCCCGGTCTGACGAAAACATGACGCGGCGATGACATCTTCGACCGACGCCCGCTATGGCCGCCCCGGGTGGTACCACAGTGCGCGCCGGCCAAGCGGCGTGGCGGCCGACAGCAGCGGATTGCGCAACTCAAACACGCGACGCGCACCCAGCGTCGAGCGCGCCGTCATCTCGCCGAAGTATTCCTGAAACAGCCGAACATAGCTGCCGTCGGCCAGCATGCTTTCCAGTCCGCGCTGGATGGACGCCGCCAGTGCAGTATTGGATTTTTTAACGAAGAAGTAGAACGCGCTCGGATAATGCAGCGCCAGTCCCGGCGCCACCATCAGTCCCTGCTGGGCGAAAGCGGCCGCCTCGTGCCAGACCTCAAACACGGCGCGCGGAAAATAATCGACCCGCCCGGACTCCAGCATCTTGAACATGCCGGCGTAGTCGGACGCCGTCTGCACCTTGTAGTGGTTGGCGCGCAGGATATCGGTGTCGGGCCAGTCGTGTCCTTGCAGCGCGTCCAGCGCCTGCAGCTCGGCGGCCTGGCGGATGGCGCCGAAGCGCGCGGCGTCGCTGCGGCGTATCAGCAGCAGGCGCCAGCCGATCAGGCCCATGTCGAGCGGAATCCGCACCGGCAGCAAATCGCGCTCGCGCGTCTGCGACGTCATGGTCCACAGCACATCGACCACGCGGCCCGCCTGCAACTCGGCCAGCGCGCGGTTTTGCCGCATCATGACGGCGGTCGGTTGCAGCGCGTAGTCATGGCCGGAGCGCGCCAGCGCCATGCGCAGCAGGCGCACCGGATAGTGCTCGGCGCCGGTGCCATGCCCTTCCGCTTCCGATTGCGGATGCCGCACCAGCGTGGCGCCGCGCGCCGGCGTGATGCCCAGCGCCAGCGCGCTGCCCAGAATGAATCGTCTACGGTCGAACATGACCGGATATTAACTTAAAAGCAATTCAACGTAAAATGACGAAATGTATCAACCATGGCGCGCCGCCAGCTTGGCGCGCAGCTCCTTGATTTCGGCGGCGTAGTTGTCGCGCGCGGTGACCGCGCCCACCAGTTCCATCTCGGCCGTCAGGCGGGCGTCCGACAATGCCGCCGCGGCCGCCACGTTGCGCTCGATCTGCGCGCGCAGGTCGGCCAGTTGCGCATCCTTGCCTTCAATGGCCAGCTGATCCTTGGCCTTGCCGACCAGCGCGTCGGTGGCGATGCTGCGCGCGTTGCGCAGCTCGGCCATCAGCTGTTGAATCTCCTCGTCGCGCTCGTCGGCCAGCGCCTTGGCCTGGTCGCGCGCGGCGGCGGTGTCGGCCAGTTCGGTGCGGGCCGTCTGCAATGCCTCTTCGGTGCGCGCCAGCGTCTCGCGCGGCCCGGCCACAGCCGCTTCCGCCGCCTGCTGCACCCAATCGCCCAGCGCGCTGACGATGGCTTCGGGAATCTCCAGTTTTGCTGCGGTCATTGCGGGCTCCAGTCAGGTGAGAATTCATACAATACCGCAGGCATTGCCATCGGGCAAGCTTATGGCGCCGGCCTTGGCCATCCTGCCAACACTATCAACAACGCTTATGACGGCGCCAAAGAATTTCTGAATATTCATTGTAGGGAGCGGCACCTACTATGACCTGACCGGGTGCATTCCGACATCCAGATATCAGGAGAACCAACATGACTGACTTGAAACGCCGCAGCGTCCTGGCCAATGCCGCCGCCGGCGCCGTCGCCCTGGGCGCCACCGCCGCCGTCAAAGCCGCTGAATTCGGCAACCCAGACCGTCCGCTGCAAGGAGCAATCAACTCCAGCGCCATCGCCAACGCCGAGCCCGGCCCGAAAAATACCATCCTGCGCGACCAGATGCCGTCGTTCACCAATCCGCCGCCGACCGACGTTGGCGGCATGGCGATTCCATGGGCCTCATTCAACCTGGCGCACAAGCGTATCCAGGACGGCGGTTGGGCCCGCGAAGTCACCACCAAGGCCTTCCCGATTTCCAAGGACATCGCCGGCGTCAACATGCGCCTCGGCCCTGGCGGTGTGCGCGAGCTGCACTGGCACCAGCAGGCGGAGTGGGCCATCATGGTCAGCGGCGAGGTGCGCATCACCACCATCGACAGCCTGGGCCGCGCCGAAGTGGCCGACGTCAAGACCGGCGACCTGTGGTACTTCCCGCCCGGCCTCCCGCATTCGCTGCAAGGCCTGGGCGCCGATGGCGGCGAGTTCGTACTGGCCTTCGACAACGGCGCCGCCGGCGAGTTCAACACGCTGATGGTGTCCGAATGGCTGGCCCACACGCCGCCGGACATCCTGGCGCAAAACTTCGGCATCCCGGCCGACAAGTTCAAGAACATCCCGCTGGAGCAGTTGTGGATTTACCAGGGTGCCCCGGCCGGCCCGCTGGCTGCGGCCCAGGCGTATTCCGCCTCGTCGGCCGGCCGTCCCGACCATCCATTCATCTTCCGCACCGGCGCCATGGCGCCGACGCTGCGCCAGCCCGGCGGCGAGGTGAAGATTATCGACACCCGCAACTTCCCCATCTCCAAGACGGTGGCGGCGGCGCTGGTCACGCTGCGTCCGGGCGGCCTGCGCGAGATGCACTGGCATCCGGATGCCGATGAATGGCAATACTTCATCCAGGGCAAGGGCAGCATGACGGTATTCAACGCCGGCCCGGCGGCGCAGACGGTCGACTTCAACCCCGGCGACGTCGGCTATGTCGAGAAAAACCTCGGCCACTACGTCAAGAACACCGGCAGCACCGACTTGGTGTTCCTGGAACTGTTCAAGTCGGATCACTTCTCGGAAGTCACGCTGTCGCAATGGCTGGCCAACACGCCGCGTCAATTGGTCAAAGAGCACCTGCGGGTGGACGACGCCACGCTCGACGTGATCCACAAGCTGAAGGACCGCCGCGACGTGCTGGCCTGAAGCCCCGGCACCACCCGCCCACCGCCGCGCCCATATCAGCGAGCGCGGCGGACTGAACCACGCTACCGCAGGAGAGCCGCCCCATGTTTGCCGCCATCGATAGCAAGGCCACTGTCGCCGCCATGCGCGACAGTCTCGACCACCCACAGCGCGGCGCGCGCGGCCTGCTGGCGTTTGCCGGCCCGGCGGTGATCGCCTCGGTGGCCTACATGGACCCTGGCAACTTCGCCACCAACATCCAGGCCGGCTCTACCTATGGCTATCAACTGCTGTGGGTGGTGCTGCTGGCCAGCCTGGTGTCGATGCTGTTCCAGGCCATGTCGGCCAAGCTCGGCATCGTCACCGGCCGCAGCCTGGCCGAGCTGTGCCGCGATGAGTTCCCGCGCCCGGTGGTGATCGCCATGTGGCTGGGCTCGGAAGTGGCGGCGATGGCCACCGACCTGGCCGAATTCATGGGCGGCGCGCTCGGCATCTCGCTACTGTTCCATATCGCGCTGGGCTGGGCACTGATGATCACCGGCATCGTCACCTACGCCATCCTGTCGCTCGACCAGGCCGGCTTCCGGCCGCTCGAAATCGTCATCGGCGCGCTGGTCGCCGTGATCGGTCTCAGCTATCTGGCTGAGATGATCATCACGCCGCCGGACTGGCACGCGGCGCTGTTCCACAGTGTGGTGCCCGAGCTGCACGGCAAGGACGCGCTGATGCTGGCGGTCGGCATCGTCGGCGCCACCATCATGCCGCACTCGATCTACCTGCATTCCGGCCTGACGCAGAACCGCGCGCCGGCCCGCAACGATGAACAGCGCCTGCGCCTGGTGCGCTTTTCCAACCGCGAAGTGATGCTTGCGCTGGGCGTGGCCGGACTGGTCAACATGGCCATGGTGGCGATGGCCGCCAGCGCCTTCAGCAGGAGCGCGCCCGGCATCACCGACATCACCGTGGCCTATCACACGCTGACACCGGTGCTGGGCGCTGGCGCCGCGCTGCTGTTCCTGATCTCGCTGCTGGCGTCTGGCATTTCCAGTTCGGTGGTGGGCACCATGGCCGGCCAGAACATCATGCAGGGCTTTGTCGGCTTCCACATTCCGATGCTGGCGCGGCGCCTGATCACCATGGTGCCGGCGGTGCTGGTGTGCCTGACCGCCAATCCGATGAGCGCCATGATCGACAGCCAGATCGTGCTCAGCATCGTGCTGCCGGTGCCGCTGATCGCGCTGGTGGTGCTGTCATCGCGCCGCTCAATCATGGGCCGCTTTGCCGCCGGCCGCAAGCTGACCTGCATGGCGGTGCTCGCCACCGCCGCCATCATCGGCCTCAACCTCGCGCTGCTGTGGCAGGCGCTGGCATGATGTGCTTACAGCACCGCCAATGGCGCCAGCCGCAGCGCCGCCTCGTCCAGCAAAAACTGGCGGAAGCCGCGCGCCACCGACGGCAACGGCCGGTCGCCACAATGCACCACATGCCACTGGCGCTTGACCGGCAAGCCCTGCACCGCCAGCACTGTCAGCAGGCCGGCGCGCACATCGGCCTGCACCTCCTGCGCCGACAGCAGGCTGACGCCCATGCCGGCGATCACCGATTGCTTGATCGCCTCGCTGCACCCCAGCTCCATGAAGCGCGGCGGATTGGACAGGCTGAGGAAGATGTCGTCGGCCACGATGCGGGTGTCGGTGCCGCTCTCGCGCACCAGCAGGCATTCGCTGGCGATGCGCGCCACCGGAATCTCGCGCTCGGCGGCCAGCGGATGCATGGGCGACGCCACCAGCACGAACGGATTGGCGGCAAACGGTTCTGCGGCCAGGCTGGGCAGGGACGGCGCGCGCACCATCACCGCCAGGTCCAGCTGGTCGGCGCGCAGCATGGACAGCAGTTGCTCGCGCGGCCGCACCTGCATCTCCAGCTGGAGCCCGGCATGCTGCTGGAGAAAGGCGTTGATCATGTGCGGGAAGAAACGGCTGCCGGACGTGATCAGGCCGACCCGCAGGCGCTGCACGGCGCCAGTCATCAGGTCGGCCAGCGACTGCTCGGCGGCGTTCAGGTCCGCCAGAATCACCTGGCAGTGGCGCAGCACCAGCGAGCCGCCTTCGGTCAGCGCGATGCGCTTGCCGCTATGTTGAAATAGCGGCAAGCCCGCCAGCCCCTCCATCTGCTTGATCTGCATCGACACGGCCGGCTGGGTCAGGTGCAAGTCTTCCGCCGCGCGCGAAAAACTCAGGTTGCGCGCCACACTTTCAAAGATTTTAATCTGGCGTAGTGTTATGTGTTTCATGGGTGGATCAGTCTCCTTCTGCAGCCAGTGTAGGCAGCTTTGAATTGAGCGGCCCCTCCCGCTTGGTTAGCGATGGACCACTCATTCCAGCTATTAGACCATTCATCGCAGCAGGCTGCAGGCTGTCGCCCCGCTGTGGCGCGGGCGTGTTAAATTGCTATGCTTGGTCTTCCATCCACTGACGATGAGGTATCCATGATCCGCTACGCCCTGCCTGCCCTGCTCCTGGCCAGTGTCTTGCCAGTTTATGCCCAGTCTCCCGCCGCCGATGTGCCGCTGATCGAACGCGGCAAGATTTTTGGCAACCCCAGCAAAACCGCCGCCAAGATCAGCCCGGACGGCAAGTGGCTGTCGTGGATCGCGCCGCGCGACGGCGTACTCAATGTGTGGGTCGCGCCGGCCGACAAACTGTCCGACGCCAGGCCGCTGACCGACGAAAAAAACCGGCCGATCCGCAACAGCTTCTGGTCGCCGGATTCCAACGTGGTGCTGTTCATCCAGGACAAGGGCGGCGACGAGAACTTCCTGCTGTACGGCGTCAACGTCGCCAGCGGCAAGCAAACCAACTACACACCGTTTGAAAAGACCCGCGTGCAAGTGCTGCAGATCAGCAGCAAGATCAAGGACCGCATCTTGGTCGGCGTCAACAACCGCGATCCCCGCTGGCACGATGTCTACAGCCTTGAGCTGGCCAGCGGCAAGCTGACGCTGGTGCAGCAGAACGCCGGCTACGGCGGCTTCGTGGCCGACGACAACCTCAAGCTGCGCATCGCCCAGAAAGCCCGTGACGATGGCGGCGCCACCTACTACCGCATCAGCGACGGCAAGATCGATACCACGCCACTGGCCGAGGTCAGCCTGGAAGATTCGCAGACCACCGGCCCCGGCGCCTTCACGGCGGACGGCAAGACGCTGTACTGGATCGATTCGCGCAACCGCAACACCGCCGCGCTGGTGGCGCAGGATGTCGCCAGCGGCAAGGCCACCGTAATTGCCGAAGACACCCGCGCCGACATCGGCCAGCCGCTGTTCGACGAACGCACAGGCCGCGTGCAGGCCTACACCGTCAACTACCTGAAGCAGGAATACATCCCGGTCGACAACAGCATCAAGGAAGACCTGGCGTTCCTGAAGAAAAATACCAAGGGCCAGTTCGCCGTCACCTCGCGCACCGAGGCCGAGGACAAATGGCTGGTGGCGGTCGATCCCGTCACCGCGCCGGCCTCGACCTGGCTGTACGACCGCAAGGCCAAGAAGCTGACCCAGCTCTACGTCAGCCGGCCGGAGCTGGACGGCGCGCCGCTGGCGGCTATGCATCCGCAGGAGATCAAGTCGCGCGATGGGCTGACGCTGGTGTCCTACCTGACCTTACCGAAATCGGTGGACGCCAACGGCAGCGGCAAGGCCAGCAAGCCGGTGCCGATGGTGCTGCTAGTACACGGCGGGCCGTGGGCGCGCGACGGCTTCGGCTATAACGGCTACCACCAGTGGCTGGCCAACCGCGGCTACGCGGTACTGTCGGTGAACTACCGCGGCTCGACCGGCTTCGGCAAGAAATTTATCTCGGCCGGCGACCTGCAATGGGGCCGCAAGATGCATGACGACTTGATTGATGCGGTGGACTGGGCGGTCAAGAACGGCGTCACCACCGCAGACAAAGTGGCCATCATGGGCGGCTCGTATGGCGGCTACGCCACGCTGGCCGGACTGACGTTCACGCCGACCACCTTTGCCTGCGGGGTCGACATCGTCGGCCCGTCCAACCTGTTCACGCTGCTGCAAACCATCCCACCATATTGGGAAGCGGGCAAGCAGCAGTTCTACAAGCGCATGGGCGACCCGACTACCGACGCCGGCAAGGCCCTGCTGAAGGAACGTTCGCCGCTCAACTTCGCCGCCGATATCCAGCGGCCGCTGCTGATCGGCCAGGGCGCCAACGACCCGCGCGTCAACGTGCGCGAGTCGGAACAGATTGTGGCGGCGATGGCGGCCAAGAATATTCCGGTGACGTATGTCGAGTTTCCGGATGAAGGCCACGGCTTTGCGCGGCCGGTCAACAACATCGCCTTCAACGCCGTGACCGAAAACTTCCTGGCCAAATGCCTGAGCGGCCGCGCCGAACCGATCGGCGGCGCCCTCAAAGCCTCGACGGCCCAGGTCAAACACGGCGCCGAATTCGCCCCCGGCCTGGCGGACGCCATCAAATAAGACCATCACCCTTGTGCTGCCTCAGTAGCTGACTGAGGCACGCACGATACGCTGGCGGTATTCCCCCGCCGCCAGCGATGGTCGACAATGCCGATACAGTCCTTTAAATGCAGAGACACGGAAAAAGTGTTTAACAACCTTGCTGTGCCGAGGTTCGCTCAGTTTCGGTCCGCGCTTGAACGAAAGCTGCGGCAACTGAATATTGCGAACGACCTTGATGACTTAAGAGTTCCAACGGGAAATCGCCTCGAAGCGCTGGCCGGTACACGCCAAGGACAACATAGTATCCGCATCAATAAGCGCTACAGGATTTGCTTCGTGTGGACCGCCGCTGGACCGTCTGAAGTCGAGTTGGTGGATTATCACAGCTAGAAGGAGGTAAGCATGCTTGAAGATAAAATGCGCCCGATTCATCCAGGCGAAATCCTGCGCGAGGATTTCATGGTGCCGTTAAAGATGAAGCCTGTAGCGTTTGCCAATATGCTCGACTTGCCGGTTGCCGTAGTCGCCGAAGTGCTTGGCGAGAAACGCAGCGTGTCCACCGAAATTGCTACGCATATCGTGCAGCATTTTGGCGGACACGTGGATTTTTGGCTGCGCCTTCAGCAAAACTACGACGACAAGATCGCCCAAGGCAACCACGGCATCTAATTCGCTCCCCGGCCTGGCGGACGCCATCAAGTAAGACCATCACCCTTGTGTTCCTCAGTAGCTGACTGAGGCACGCACGATACGCTGGCGGTATTCCCCGCCGCCAGCGATGGTCGACAATGCCGATACAGTCCTTTCAAACGCGGAGGTCAGCATGCTCGAAAACAAAATGCGTCCCGTTCACCCCGGCGAAATACTGCGGGAAGACTTTCTTGTGCCGTTGAAGATGAAGCCGGCAGCGCTGGCCAAGGCGCTCGACTTGCCACCGTCACTCATCGCCGACATCATCAACGAAAAACGCGACGTCACCGCAGAAATTGCATTGCGGGTTACGCAGCATTTTGGCGGCGACGTGCAATCCTGGCTCAATCTACAGGCCAGCTACGACAAGAAAATCGCACGGCTCAAGCCTGGCCAGCCCTTGCCAGCGACGCCCGCAGCGTCATTGTGACGGGGTAGTTGCGGGTGACGGGGCGTTGCAGGTCGTAGCAGCGGTTCAGCAGGTCGCTGACGCCGTTCTGCGTCATCTCGCGCCACGGCATGTGCACCGTGCTCAGACGCGGTGCGGAGAACTCAGCGCTGGGCGTGTCGTCGTAGCCGATGACGGAAATCTCGTGCGGCACGCGAATGCCTGCTTCCTGGAAGTACGACAGCGCACCCGCCGCCATCTCGTCGTTGGCGCAAAACATCGCGGTGCAGCGTCGCCCCGACTCCACCAACTCTTTCGCCGCCGACCAGCCGCCTGCCGGCGAGAAGTCTTTCTCCACCGCCCACATGGCAGCCGTGTCGATGCCGGCCGCCGTCAACTCGACCTTGAACGCCTCGACCCGCGCCACGTTATCCGGCAAGCTGGCCGGACCGGACACCAGCGCGATCTCGCGGTGACCATGATCGAGCAAGGTCCGCGCCGCGATCTTGCCGCCCAGCTTGTGATCGACGGTGAAGCACTGCCCGGAGATGCTGTCGAAATAATGATTCAGCACCACCATCGGCTTGGGACGGGGACCCAGCACGCTCAGGTCTTCCTCCTGCAACACGTTGGTCATCAGGATCAGCCCATCGCAACCACGCTCGACCAGAAACGCCAGCCCTTCGATGGCCTGCTGGCGCGCACCGCCCAGCCCGGCGCCGAACGCCACCACCATGTGCAAGCCGGCCGCGCGCAATTCGTTGTCGATGATTTGCAGGATAGGCGTGTAAAACGTCCCGCTCAGCACCGGAATGTACACGCCGACCATCTTGCTATTGCCGGACAACAGCGTGCGCGCCGCATGCGACGGCCGGAAGCCCAGCTGGTCGATGGCGGCCCGCACCTTGACCAAGGTGGCCGGCGACACCGAACCCTTGCCGCTCACCACCCGCGATGCCGTGCCCAGCCCTACACCCGCCAGGCGGGCTACGTCTTTAATGGTCGCCACGTTGAGTCTTCACATAAGTCATGATGTTCAGGAAAGTATCGGTCCAGTAGCGCTGCCGGTTGGCCGCAAGGTACTGTACCAGTTCCTCGTGCGCAGCGGCACTCGTCGTCAGATAGTCGCCACCGACGCCGTGAAAGGTGAAATTGACCATGGTTCCCTTCGCCGCCGCTTGCTGCACAATCGCAATCAGCTGCTGGCCGCTCAGGCCTTCCGGCGCATACACGCCCACCGCCGACGGATTCAGCGTGGCCATCGACGGCGTCACCGCCTCGCCTCCCACCTTGATGGCGACAAACGCCGGCGCCACCGTTTTCAGGTAATCGGCGCCGGCCGCCAGCGTATCGCCGCACGGCACGGTGTAAGTGCGTTCGCGCTTGCTGTCGATCGCATACAGCATGGTATTGCCCAGCATGACCTGATCCTGCATCTGCGCCACGCTGGTGGTGTCGAGGTCGCGCTGCGGCTGCACCCAGTCGTGGCCCGGCGCGCGCCGCGAGCATTGGTGGAACAGGCTGTGATTGCCCAGCTCGTGACCATTGCGGGCCGCCGTGCGCCATTCCGCCATCCGTTTGTCCACCGCCGGATTGGACAGCTGCAGATAAAAACTGCCCTTCAGCCCGGCGCGGTCCAACGCCGGAATGGCGATATCCAGCTGCGAATCGAGGGCGTCGTCATACGCTAAGCTGACCGCCGCCTGGGCACCGTGCGGCCATTGGAAAGGTACTCCATTTTGCGCCGCAACAACGCCCGTCAAGACACTCATCCACGCTGCCGCCAGCACCTGCAAAGTCGTTATTTTCATCAAAAGTGTCTCTTTTTGGAAACGTTCCCAGATCATGTTGCACGCCTTATCTTCCTATGTCAACCAAAACGGGTGCACAATTTTAAGGCATGCCAAATTGACTTTGAATTTCGATCAATGCTATATTCGCCATGTTAGTTGGAAAGGTTTCCAAGAACACGGTAAAAAGTAGCAGGCAGGCGGTTGATAAAAACACAGAAAACACAGGAGATGACATGCATTATCCGAAGGCACGACAAACATTGATGAGCCTGGCAGTAGCCAGCGCATGCGCGGCCGCTGCCGTGCCAGCCATGGCGCAAGACGCCCCGGTCAAAGCGGCGGAAGCAACGGATGTTCAGAGCGTCGTCGTGACCGGCCTGCGCCAGTCACTGATTTCGTCGATGAACCTGAAACGCAATTCCGACGGTATCGTCGACGGCATCGTCGCCGAAGACATCGGCAAGTTCCCGGACACGAACCTGGCCGAGTCGCTGCAACGCATCTCCGGCGTCTCGATCGACCGCTCGATCGGCGAAGGCTCGAAGATCACCGTGCGCGGTGTCGGTCCCGACTTCAATCTGGTGCTGCTGAACGGCCGCCAGATGCCGACCTCCAACCTGGGCGACCTGAACGGCCGCGCCTTCGACTTCGCCAACCTGGCGTCGGAAGCCATCTCGCAGATCCAGGTCTACAAGACCAGCCGCGCGGAAAACGCCACCGGCGGCATCGGCGCCACCGTCAACGTCATGACCGCCAAGCCGTTCGACCGTCCTGGCATGCACGCCAGCATCGGCGCCAAGGCGGTGTACGACACTTCCAACGACAACCTGCCGTCCGACGTGCAAGCCAGCCGCTCGCTGACGCCGGAAGTCTCGGGCCTGTACTCCAATACCTTCGCCAACAACACGATTGGCGTGGCGCTGACCGGCAGCTACCAGGAACGCAACCTGGGCTATAACACCGCCGCCGTCTCCAACGGCTGGAAAGGCCCGTACGCCGGCAACACCGGCCCGCTGATCGGCGCCGGCAACCAGGTCACCAACGCCCCTGGCGCGACCGACCTGTACTCGCTGCCGCAAAACCTGAACTACAACTTCAACGGCGTCAAACGCCAGCGCACCAACGCCCAGCTGACCTTGCAGTACAAGCCGGTCGATTCGCTGGTCACCACGCTGGACTACACCTACTCGGAAAACAAGATCCAGACCAAGCGCAACGACATCTCGGCCTGGTTCAACTTCGGCCCGTCGGCCAGCTCGTGGACCAAGGGTTCGCCGACCAGCCCAACCAGCTGGACCGAGTTCGTCTCCGGCAGCGACATCGCCATGGGCGCCGCCGACTTCGCCACCAAGACGCAGAACAAATCGCTGGGCTTCAACGCCGTCTGGAAAGCCACCAACACCCTGCGCTTCGAGCTGGATACCCACCATTCGACCGCCGAGTCCGGCGCCGACAGCCCGTTCGGTTCCAGCAACACGCTGGGTACCGCCAGCTTCAGCCGCGGCACCACCACGGTCGACTTCAGCAAGGACTTCCCGGTGCTGAGCATCCAGGGCGCCGACTTCGTCAAGGCCGGCCAGCAAGTCACCGGCTCGGTGTTCACCAACTCGTACATGAAGGGTGAAGTCGACCAGACCCAGGTCAAGGGTGCATGGAAAGTGCTGGAAGCGTCCGAGCTGAAATTCGGCGGCAGCTTCAACAAGGTCGAGAATCGTTCGGCCTTCTCCAACCAGCAGCGCGACACCTGGGGCGGCGCCACCAGCCCGGCCGACTACCCAAGCAGCGTCTGGCACCCGAACTCGATCGGCCAGTACTTCGACCAGATCAACGGCAGCGCCAACCCGAACCTGTTCAACCAGTTCTACACCTTTAACTTCGCCCAGGTGCGCCAGATCGCCGCTACCGCGTCCGGCCTGCCGGCGCTGTACATGCCGAAGAGCACCTTCGACAACGACGCCCGCACGCAGGAAAAATCCAAGTCGGCCTTCGTCCAGTTCAATACCGACTGGGATACCAAGTTCCCGATCCGCACCGCCATCGGCGTGCGCTACGAGAAGACCGATGTCATCTCGACCGCGCTGGTACCGGCCGCGACCGCCATCAGCTGGGTCTCGCAGAACGAGTTCCCGATCACCTTCGGCGCCCCGACCTTCACCACGCTGGGCGGTTCCTACCACAACGTGCTGCCGAGCTTCGACTCCGACATCGAGCTGACGCCAACCCAGAAACTGCGCTTCAGCGCCGGCGAAACCATCGGCCGTCCACGCTACGACCAGATCCAGGGCGGCCAGACGCTGAACTCGCTGGTACGGACCGACGGCGGCACCGGCTCGCAAGGCAACCCGGCGCTGAAACCGGTCAAGTCCAAGAATCTGGACCTGTCTTACGAGTGGTACTACGGCAAGCAGAACTTCTTCTCGGTCGGCTACTTCAAGAAAGACCTGGAAAACTACGCCGGCCAATCGCAGATCGACGCCACCCCGTTCAACCTGCACACGCCGGTGGGCGGTGCGTTGTGGAACGAGGCGCTGTCGGCCGGCAAGTGCCTGGCGTCGGATACCACCTGCATCCGCAACTACATCTTCACCAACCACCCGACCGCGCCGGGCGTCACCGCGCCGGGCGTGAACGGCAACGTCAACGGCACCATCGTCGGCCAGCCTAGCGATCCGGTTGCCAACTTCCGCATCACCTCCTTCTCCAACCAGAAGAAGGCCAGCCTCAGCGGCGTCGAGCTGAACTTGCAGCACATGTTCGGCGACAGCGGCTTCGGCGTGTCGACCAACTACACCTATGTGCATTCGGGCCTGCGCTACGACAACAACAAGGTGGGCGAGCAGTTTGCGCTGGTCGGCTTGTCGAACTCGTCGAACGTGGTCGGTATCTATGAGGACAAAAAGTTCACCGCGCGCGTGGCCTACAACTGGCGTGGCGAGTTCCTGTCGTCGACCTTCGACGGCTCCGGTCCTAACCCGCAGTATGTGGAAGCGTACGGTCAGGTCGACATCAGCCTGGGCTACAACTACAACGACAAGCTGAGCTTCCAGATCGAGGGCATCAACGTCGGCAACTCGATCCAGCGCGTGCATAGCCGTACCCAGAACCAGCTGGAATCGGTGACGCAAGCCGGCCCACGTTACATGGTCGGCGCGCGCTACAAGTTCTAACTCACTGTTGTAACTTCACCACGAAAAGCCGCTGCGGATCAGCTTAACCCGCAGCGGCTTTTCAGTTACACTTCCTGCAACTCACTGACAAGGCAAGCTATGCTGCAACGCATCGTGATCGTCGGCGGTGGTTCAGCCGGCTGGCTCACGGCCGGCCTGCTCGCAGCCGAACACCGCGCCGCCCATGGCGGCCTGCACATCACCCTGATCGAATCGCCGGACGTGCCGCCCATCGGCGTCGGCGAAGGCACCTGGCCCAGCATGCGCGACACGCTGCGCCGCATCGGCGTTTCCGAATCCGATTTCTTCCGCGAGTGCGACGCCGCCTTCAAGCAAGGCTCGCGCTTCAACCGCTGGACCACTGGTAGCGACGACGCCTACTTCCACCCGTTCTCGCTGCCGCAAGGCCATGGCGAGGTCA
The DNA here is from genome assembly GCF_012849375.1 of Duganella dendranthematis. Lineage (NCBI taxonomy): Bacteria > Pseudomonadati > Pseudomonadota > Betaproteobacteria > Burkholderiales > Oxalobacteraceae > Duganella > Duganella dendranthematis. The sequence continues at coordinate 3,141,849 of NZ_CP051684.1, read as the reverse complement.
ACCTGCCCGAGCAATGGCTGGCGCAGCATCCGCACATCCCGTTTGCCGACCTGGTCAGCTTCCAGCCGCACCTGTGCGTGGCGGGCCGCGCGCCGAAACAGGTGGTGACGCCCGAATACGCCTCGGTGGCCAACTACGGCTACCACCTGGACGCCGGCAAGTTCGGCGTGTTCCTGCGCAAGCACTGCCTGGAAAAGCTCGGCGTGCACTACGTGCCGGACCACGTCACCGCCGTCAATGCGCATGAAAATGGCGACATCGCCTCGCTGCAAACCGTCCAGCACGGCGCTGTTGAAGGCGAGCTGTTCATCGACTGCACCGGCATGCAATCGCTGCTGCTGGGCCAGCACTACGGCATCCCGCTGATCAGCCAGAAGCACGTGCTGTACAACGACTCGGCGCTGGCGGTGCAGATCCGCTACCCGGCTGAAGACTATCCGATCGCCTCGCAGACCTCGTCCACCGCGCAGAGCGCCGGCTGGATCTGGGACATCGGCCTGCCGACCCGGCGCGGCGTCGGCCACGTCTACGCCAGCGGCTACATCAGCGATGACCAGGCCGAAGCCGAATTGCGCGCCTACATCGTGCAGACCGGCGGCCCGCACGACATCCCGCAGCCGCGCAAGCTGACCTTCAATCCCGGCTACCGCGAAAAATTCTGGCACCGCAACTGCGTCGCCATCGGCCTGTCGGCCGGCTTCATCGAGCCGTTGGAAGCGTCGGCGCTGGCCATCGTCGAAATGTCGGCCGCCATGGTCAGCGACGACCTGCCGGCCACGCGCGAAGCGATGGACATCGTCGCCAGCCGCTTCAACGAAGCCTTTCGCTACCGCTGGGAACGGGTGATCGACTTCCTCAAGCTGCACTACGTGCTGAGCCAGCGGCGCGACTCGGCCTACTGGCGCGACAACACCTCCGAAGTGCCGCAACGCCTGGCCGAGCTGTTGACTTTGTGGCGTCACCGGGCGCCGTCGCGCAGCGATTTCAACCGCATTGAGGAAGTCTTTCCGGCCGCCAGCTATCAGTACATCCTGTACGGCATGGGCTTCCGCAGCGACTTCAGTCGCGCGCCGAAACCGCACGAGGCCGCACAATCTGACGCCTACTTCCAGGAAGCTGCTACATTAACGAGAAAAATGTTGCACGGGCTGCCGGACAACCGGTCGCTGATTAACCATATCAAGCTTCACGGCTTGCAAAAAATATAGAACGAGACACTATGCCTAACCCGGTTTTACTCAACAATATCGATCACAAGGATCTGCGCGTCATCACCCGCCGCGGCGCCGCCTATGGCGACCAGCTGATGGCCGTGCCCACCTTCCCGTCGGAATTCCGCGACGTGCAAGCCTGCTACCCGATCGTCTTCCACAAGACCACGGACGGCCTCGGCTTCGAACCGCTTGCGCTGTTCGGCTTCCAGGACGGCGAAAACCTCTTCCTCAAAGACGAGCGCTGGGATGCACCGTATATCCCGATGATGGTCGAGCGCCAGCCCTTCCTGATCGGCATTAACGGCACCGAGCTGATGCTCAATGTCGACCTCGACCACCCGCGCGTCAACCGCAGCGAAGGCGAGGAAGTATTCAAGCCGCACGGCGGCACCACCGACTACCTCGACCGCGCCAACTCGCTGCTGTTCGCCATCCACGAAGGCATGCAGGGCTTGCCTGGTTTCTTGCAGGCGCTGCTTGATAACGCGTTATTGGAAAGCTTTACACTCGATGTCCAGCTGGACGACGGTTCGCAGAACCGCCTGATCGGTTTCTACACCATCAACGAAGACCGCCTGCAAACTTTGGGGGGCGACGCCATCGTCAAGCTGCACCAGGCCGGCCACCTGCAGGCGATTTACCTGATCCTGGCGTCGCTGTCCAACTTCCGCATGCTGATCGACCGCAAGAATGCCACCCTCGCCTGAACCCATCCGCGAGATCGCCGGCCTGGGCCCGGCCGATCTCACTGACGCGATCCTGACCTCGACCCAGCCGCTGGTGCTGCGCGGCCTGGCCGCCAGCTGGCCGATGGTGGGCGCCGCGCGGGAAGGCGACCGTGCCGGCCTCGACTACCTGCGCCAGCACTACCAGGACGCCACCGTCGGCGCCATGCTGGGCGGCGCCGACGCCGGCGGCCGCTTCTTCTACAACGACAGCGTGGACGGCTTCAACTTCCAGCCGGTGCACGCCAAGCTGAGCGGAGTGCTGGAGGAAATCGAGAACAAGCTGGCGCTGGACCCGGCGCCGACCATCTACGTCGGCTCGACCACCATCGACACCTGCCTGCCCGGCTTCCGCCAGCATAACGATCTCGACCTCGGCCAGCGCGACGCCCTGGCCAGCATCTGGATCGGCAACCGCACCCGCATCGCCGCCCACTACGACCTGCCGGACAATGTGGCGGTGGTGGCGGCCGGCCGTCGCCGCTTCACGCTGTTCCCGCCGGAGCAATTGCCCAACCTATACGTCGGCCCGATCGATTTCACGCCGGCCGGCCAGGCCATCAGCCTGGTCGATTTCCACCAGCCGGACTTCGACAAGTTCCCCAAATTCGCCGACGCGCTGCGCCACGCGCAAAGCGCCGAACTGGAAGCGGGCGACGCCATTTTCATCCCCAGCATGTGGTGGCATCACATTGAAGCGCTGTCGCCGTTCAATGTGCTGGTCAACTACTGGTGGCGGCAGTCGCCCGAGTACATGGACACGCCGACCAACGCCCTGATGGCCGCTTTCCTCACCATGCGCGACCTGCCGTTAGAGCAGCGCAAGGCGTGGCAGGAAATTTTCCGTCATTACATCTTCGAAGCCGACACAGAAACGGCTGCCCACATTCCGGCACACGCGCGCGGCGTGTTGTCGCCACTGACAGCCGATGGTGCGCGCGCGCTGCGGGGGCATTTGCTTAAAAAATTAAATCGCTAGAGGAGACACCATGCGAGATCCAAACAATCGCCAGCCGGTGCGCCGGGTGGTCATCTGCGGCGGCGGCACCGCCGGCTGGATGGCCGCCACCGGCATCGCCAAAGTGCTGGGCAAGCAGCTCGACATCAAACTGATCGAGTCGGAAGAAATCGGCACCGTCGGCGTCGGCGAGGCCACCATTCCGACCTTGACCAACTTCCACAACGTGCTGGAGATCAACGAGCAGGAATTCATGGCCGAAACCCAGGCCACCTTCAAGCTCGGCATCAGCTTTGAAAGCTGGCGCAACCTCAAGGAAGACTACATCCACTCGTTCGGCACCACCGGCATCGACCACTGGACCGCCGGCTTCCAGCACTTCTGGCACAAGGGCGTGCAGCGCGGCCTGGCCGGCGACTTCGGCGACTACTGCCTGGAACTCAAGGCGTCGAAGGAAAACCGCTTCGCCCACCTGCCCAACAACGGCATGAACTACGCCTACCACCTGGACGCCAGCCGCTACGCCAAGTTCCTGCGCCGCCTGAGCGAACCGCGCGGTGTGCAGCGCATCGAAGGCAAGATCGTCCGCTATACCAAGCACGACAACGGCGACGTGCGCTCGGTGGTGCTGGCCTCGGGCCAGGAAATCGAAGGCGACTTCTTTATCGACTGCACCGGCTTCCGCGCGCTGCTGATCGGCGAGGCGATGGACGAACCGGTCGAGGAATGGTCGCAATGGCTGTTCTGCGACCGCGCCATCGCAGTCCAGACCACGGCGATTGCCGACGCCGTGCCGCTGACGCGCTCCATGGCGCACCAGGCCGGCTGGCAGTGGCGCATTCCGCTGCAACACCGGGTCGGCAACGGCATCGTCTATTCGAGCCGCTATCTGGATGAAGACACCGCGCGCAGGCAGCTGCTGGCCAACGTCGAGGGCAAGACGCTGATCGAGCCGCGCGTGATCAAGTTCCAGCCGTGCCAGCGGCGTAATACGTGGAAAGGCAATGTGGTGGCGATCGGCCTGTCGAGCGGCTTCCTGGAGCCGATCGAATCGACCAGCATCCACCTGATCCAGCGCAGCGTGATCCGCCTGATGCAGATGTTCCCGTCCGACGGCATCCAGCAGGCCGACATCGACGAGTACAACAACCAGTGCAACAGCGAGATCAACCACATCCGCGACTTCATCATCCTGCACTACCACGCCAACAACCGCACCGATTCGCAGTTCTGGATCGACGCGCGCGAGATGAAGATACCGGCCTCGCTGCAGCACCGCATCGACCTGTTCCGCGAAACCGGCCGCGTGTTCCGCGTGCCGAACGAACTGTTCGCGGAAAACTCGTGGATCCAGGTGATGATCGGCCAGGGCATCATGCCGAAGTCGCACCACTCGACGGCCGACCTGATGGGCGACGAAGAACTGAAAGCCTTCCTCGGCAACATCAAGAGCCGCATCGACCGCACCGTGGTGCAGCTGCCGACCCACCAGGCCTATGTGCAGCGCTACTGCGGCCGTCCGGACGAAGGCGCGAAAGCCGCCTGACCCCGTGCGCCTTGAGGGGAACGCAGGCGCTACCACTTAGGGGTCTGACCCCACATGGGGTCAGACCCCACCTGGCAGTGCGGGTCTAAGAAGCGAGCCGCGCCACCAGCTGGTCGAACACCAGCCGGATGCGGGCCGGCACCGGCCCGCGCTGCGGCCGGTACACATAAATGTCCCAAGGTTCGGGCTGGTGCTTCTGCAGCACCGGCACCAGCCGCCCGCTGGCGATGTGCGGGTCGGCCATAAATCCGGGCAGTTGGCCGAAGCCCATCCCAGCCATGACCGCATCGAACTCGGCCTCGGAATCGCTGCTGAGAAAACGCGGATTCAAAGGCGATATGTGCTGGCCGCCAGCGAAATACCATGGCCACGCCTTGCCGGTGCTATGGTCGCGCAACGAGGTGGTCGGCAGGTCGTGCAGCTGCTCGATGCTTTTCGGCTTGCCGTGCCGCGCAATCAACTCCGGCGTGCCCACCGTGCGGAACGGCTGCGGCGCCACGCTGCGCGCCACGTAGCGGCTGTCGCGCATCGAGCCGAAGCGCACGCCGATATCGATGCGGTCGTCCACCACATCGGCGTGAGTATCGCTGAACTGCACGTCGAAGCGCAGCAGCGGATGGTCCCCGCTCAGCGCGCTCAGCAACGGCAGCATCAGCATGCGGCCCAGCGCCACCGGCGCGGTCAGCCGCACCAGTCCTTCCATCTGCGCCGTTGCCGCTTCGGCCGGCGGCTGGAACAGCGCATCGACCCGCTGCACGCTGTCGCGCGCCTGCGCCGCCAGATGTTCGCCGTAGGTGGTGATCTGGATGCCGCGCGTATTCCGATGGAATAGCAACTCACCCTGCGCCGCCTCCAGGTCCTGCACCGCGCGCGTGACCGCCTGGGGCGAAATCCGCAACCGCACCGCAGCCTCCTTGAAGCTGCGCGCCTCCGCCGCCGCCACGAAGATGCGCAGCATTTCCAATCGATTCAGCATAATTTTGACAATTCCAGAAAATGGAATTCTCAAATCATATCATTTCCATTTATTTGCATAGTCGGACTTCCTATACTTGCTTCATCAACCAACCACAAGGAGTTACGACATGAGCACCAACATCGAAAACAAAGTTGTTGTCATCACCGGCGCCAGCAGCGGCCTGGGCGAAGCGACCGCCCGTCACCTGGCGGCGCGCGGCGCTTCGGTCGTGCTCGGCGCGCGCCGCGCTGATCAACTGGAAAAAATCGCTGCCGACATCCGCGCCGCCGGCGGCAAGGCCGAAGTGCTGGCCACCGACGTCACCAAAAAAGAACAGGTACAGGCGCTGATCGACACCGCGGTGCGCGTGTTCGGCCGCGTGGACGTGCTGATCAACAATGCCGGCCTGATGTCGATCGCCCCGCTGGATGAAGTCAAAGTCGACGAGTGGGACCGCATGATCGACATCAACGTCAAAGGTGTGCTGTACGGGATCGCCGCGGCGCTGCCACAATTCCGCAAGCAAAACAGCGGCCACTTCATCAACATCGCCTCGGTGGCCGGCGTGAAAGTATTCAGCCCGGGCGGCACCGTGTACAGCGGCACCAAGTTTGCGGTGCGGGCGATTTCCGAAGGTCTGCGCCATGAAGTCGGCGGCTCGATCCGCACCACCACCATCGAACCGGGCGCGGTGGATTCGGAACTGAAGCACGGCAGCTCGCATGAGCAAAGCTCGCAGTTCGTCAAAGAGTTCTACAAGCTGGCCATCCCGGCCGACTCGGTAGCGCGCGCGATTGCCTACGCCATCGAGCAGCCGGCCGACGTCGACATCAACGAAATCGTGCTGCGTCCGACCGTGCAGGAGTTCTAAACGGCTTCACCGCGCCACAGGTAACGGGACAGGTCAACTGCGGCGGCGCCGTGGTTGACCACGCCCTCTGCCTGTAGCTGTGCAGCCTGCTCCGGCAGGAAGTTCAGCAGCTCGCCACGGGCGTTGACGATGCGGTGCACCGGCAACGCGTTGCTGCGCTTGATGTAGCCCGGCAGCACCCGCACAAAACCCTCGGCCACGCCAATGGCGACCGCTACATCGCTGTAGCGCACCACCCGCCCAGGTGGAATGGTCGGCACAAAATCCACGAATTTTTGATAGGAAGATTGCGGCAGCGGCGGATACCGGCCGTCGACCAGCGTTACCGCATCGCCGATGCGCAGCACGCCGCCAGCCTCGATTACGCCCAGCACGCCACGACGCCGCAGCAGTTGGCGCAGGTTGGGCACAACATGGCTGATGCGCCAGCAGGCCTCGCAAAACATCGTCAATCGGATCTCGACGCCGGAAGACGTCAGCAACGCCGTACCCGGCCGGAACAGTTCCGGCTGGTCGCTCGCGATCACGATATTTTCGCCCAGCGCGCCTGGCGCAATCTCCAGCGCCCGCAACTCGCTGGCCAGCGTGACCAGCACCTGCCGAGGGCTGAGCCGATTGGCATGCGCATCGCCATCGATGCCCAGGCCCGCCTCGCACAACATCGCCTCGTCCTGCCCCAACGCCCGCGGCGGCTGGCCGCGCGCGGGCTTCAGGTACAGACGTTCGATGCGACTGCTCACGCAGTTATTTGCCGGCCACCACCACGCCGCACGCCAGACGCTTGCCGGAGTTGCCGGTTGGCTGGGTGACGAAATCGTCCGGATCGGCATGCACGATCAGGCCACGGCCGACGATGCTGTTGGCGGCGCCGGCGTCCAGCGAAATCTGGCCGGTCGGCACGCTCAGGTGCAGCGAAGCCTTGCCGCTGGCGTCGGCGGTGATGTTGCCGAAGTCGCCGCCGTGGTGGGCCGTGTTTTGCGGGCCACCATGCTGATGGTTGCCCGGATTGAAGTGGCCGCCGGCGCTGGTGCCGTCCGGCGCGCTGCAATCGCCTTTCTCATGCAAATGGAAGCCGTGCACACCCGGCGTCAGGCCGGCGATATCGGCGTCGATCCGCAACTGGTCGCCCTGCTGCGTGAAGCGCACCGAGCCGGAAGTGGCGCTGCCGACAGTCGGTTTCAAAACAACGTCAGCGGTGGAATCGGCAGCTTGCGCCAGGCCGGCGGCGGCAAGCGCCAGGCTCAGCGTCAGCAGGCGGGCGGTCAAAGAAGTACGCATCATCAGGGTCTCCGTAAAGATGGTCGAAAAGGCTATTGTGCATGGCTTGTGCCAGACGCGCCACACTCGATACAAATATTTATCATTTGTACTTTTTTGAAGTAGTAATATTACAAACCCATCCAGTCCACAGACGATTGGAGGCAAAAACCCACTACAACAACGGAGACAAGCATGAAACTTAACTGTAGTTTAGTTTCACAGCTGAAACGCGCCCTGATACTGGGCACGTTCGGCACCCTGGCCGCCTGTGGCGGCGGCAACGATACCGCCAGCACCACCGCCACGCCGCAACTCCTGGCTGCCCGTACGGTTCAGGGCGGCACCATGGCAGTGACCGCCGCAACCAGCCCGGTCGCAGCCGGCGCGATCCGCATGCACTACCACCGCGCCCAGAACGACACCGCCCAGTGGGGCGTCTACTCGTGGGACGGTCCGGTCACGCCCAGCTCGGCCTGGATCACCGACCGCTTCATGATGACGCAGAGCGACAGCTTCGGCGGCTACGTCGACATCCCGGTCAACACCACCAAATCGGCGATCTGGTTCCTGGTCACCGACGGCAGCGGCAACAAGAACTGCGGCAGCGACCAGTCCGCTGCCTTCAACAGCAACATCGCCACCGTCGGTCAGGAAGTCTGGATGCTGGAAGGCGACTGCACCGTCTACCCCAGCCAGCCGGCCGTCAGCTACGGCAACCTCAACAGCGCCAGCGCGCACTGGCTCACCGCCACCACGCTGGCCTGGCCCGGCGCCCCGGTCACCGGCGCCAGCTACAAGCTGTACTACGCCGCCAACGGCGGCCTCGGCTCCAATGTCGATGGCGTCACCGGCGCCGACGGCAGCATCGCGCTGACCAGCGCCAGCGCCCTGCCCTCGGCGTTGCAGCAGAAATATCCGCACCTGGCCAGCGCCACCGCCCTGGCCATGACGTCGGCCGACGCCGCCACCATCGCGGCCAAGGCCAGCAGCCAGTTCGCCATCGCCCAATTCGACGCGGCAGGCAAGCTGGTGCTGGTGACGTCGCTACAAATGAGCGGCATGTTGGACAGCGTGTTTGCCGGCGCCGCCGCCAACGCCACGCTCGGCGTCAGCTTCGAGCGCAACGGCGCGCCGACCTTCCGCGTGTGGGCGCCGACCGCCAAATCGGTCAGCCTCAACCTGTATCCCGACGCCAGCAGCGCCAGCACCGTCACGCGTGCAATGACCAGGAACGCCGTCAGCGGCGTGTGGAGCTACACCGCGCCGGACGCCAGCTGGGTCAACCGCTACTACTACACCTACAACGTGCAGGTGCTGTCGCGCTGGGCCGGCAACACAGTGGTCAGCAACACCGTCACCGATCCCTACTCATTCAGCCTGAACGCCAACAGCCAGCGCAGCTTCGTCGCCAACCTGGACAGTCGCACGCTGAAGCCGGACGGCTGGGACCACCACCGCGTGCCGCGCCTCGACTACCCGACCGACATCGCGCTGTACGAACTGCACATCCGCGACTTCAGCATCAGCGACACCACGGTGCCGGCCGCGCACCGCGGCAAATACCTGGCCTTCACCGACGAGCGCTCGAACGGCATGCGCCACCTGCGCGACATGCAGCAGGCCGGCCTGACCCACGTGCACCTGCTGCCGACCTTCGACATCGCCAGCATCAACGAAACCGGCTGCACCACGCCGACCGTGCCCAACGCCGCGGCCAACGCGCCCGACCAGCAGGCGGCGGTGGAAGCCACGCGCGGCACCGATTGCTTCAACTGGGGCTACGATCCGGTCCACTACACGGCGCCGGAAGGCAGCTACTCGTCCAACGCCAACGACGGCGCGGTGCGCGTGCGCGAATTCCGCGCCATGGTGCAGGGCCTGCATGAGCAAGGGCTGCGGGTGGTGATGGACGTGGTCTACAACCACACCAGCGCCTCGCAGCAAAGCCCGCTATCGATCCTGGACAAGATCGTGCCGACCTACTACTACCGCCTGAACGCCGGCGGCGGCATCACCAACGACAGCTGCTGCGCCGACACCGCCGCCGAAAACGCCATGATGGCCAAGCTGATGATCGACTCCACCAGCACCTGGGCGCGCGACTACCAGGTCGACGGCTTCCGCTTCGACATCATGGGCTTCACGCCGCTGGCGGTGATGAAGCAGCTGCAAACCGCTGTCAACAAAGCGGCCGGGCGCGACATCTACCTGTACGGCGAAGCGTGGAACTTCGGCACCGTCGGCAACGACGCCCGCTTCGTGCAGGCGCGCCAGGCCAATATGTACGGCAGCGGCATCGGCTCGTTCAACGACCGCATCCGCGACACCATGCGCGGCGGCGGCTGCTGCGACACCGGCGATGCGCTGATCTCGCAGCAAGGCCTGGTCAACGGCGTCTACAGCGATCCGAACGCGCAGTCGACGCAGACCAAGGACGACCTGCTGCGCCTGGGCGACCTGGCCAAGGTGGCGCTGTCCGGCACGCTGCGCGACTACAGTTTCACCGACCGCACCGGCGCCGTGCGCAAGAACTCGGAGATCGACTACTTCGGCCAGCAGGCCGGCTTTGCGGCGCAACCGTCGGAGACCATCAACTACATCGAAGCGCACGACAACCAGACGCTGTTCGACATCAATGCCCTGCGCCTGCCGCAGAACACCAGCCTGGCCGACCGCGTGCGCGCGCAGAACCTGGGCGCCGCGTTCACCGTGCTGTCGCAGGGCGTGCCCTTCCTGCACGCGGGCCAGGAAATCCTGCGCTCCAAATCGCTGGACCGCGACAGCTACGACGCGGGCGACTGGTTCAACAAGCTCGATTACAGCTACCAGTCGAACAACTTCGGCGTCGGCCTGCCGCTAGCGGCGGTCAACCAGGCCAGCTGGCCGCTGATGTCGCCGGTGCTGGCCAATCCGCTGATCAAGCCGGACACCGGCGCCATCATCAGCGCGCGCAACAACATGAACGACCTGCTGGCGATCCGCCAGGACAGCAGCCTGTTCCGCCTGCGCACAGCCAAGGACGTCGCCGAGCGCCTGCGCTTCCACAACACCGGTCCGGCGCAGGTGCCAGGCGTGATCGTCATGAGCATCGACGGCCAGCATCCGCGCCGTTACGACGACGCCAAATACAAATCGGTGGTCACGCTGTTCAACGTCACCAGGACGGCGCAGACCGTCACGGTGCCGGAACTGGCCGGCCGCCAGCTGAAAGTACACAAGGTGCAGCGCAAATCCAGCAGCGACACGCTGGCCCGCAGCGCCACCTACAACAACGCCAGCGGCAGCTTCACCATTCCTCCACGCACGACGGTGGTATTCGTGGACGACTAGCAATGCCATTTGGACATTGCGCTGGAATGTCAGTATAGTCACTCGTACCACCACGTTTCACTTGCGAGGACTTCAATGAAAAAACTATTTGTAGCCGGTCTGATGCTGTCCCTGAGCGGCGCTGTATTCGCGGCCGAGCCGACGGCGCAGCAGAACAAGATGAAAACCTGTAATGCGGACGCGACCGGCAAAAAGGGGGATGAGCGCAAAGCCTTCATGAAGGAATGCCTGAGCGCCAAGCCGGCCGCTGCCGAAGCGCCAAAGCTGACCCAGCAAGAGAAAATGAAAAAATGTAATGTCGACGCCACCGGTAAAAAAGGCGATGACCGCAAGGCTTTCATGAAGGAATGCCTGAGCAACAAGTAGACTGCAGGACCCCGCACAGCGCTGCGGCCAGGGTCTGACCCCGTACGGGGTCAGACCCTTTTGTTTGGGCTTTAATTACCGTGTTGGCACACTAATTGCTCTACGAATACTTTTTGTGTTCAAGCCGACGTAATGACCAATTACCTTAAAGCTGACGCGGACATATTCCTACCCCATATGCCCGATGTCGCCCGCTGTGAACTCTCGCTGCGGGAACTGAATCAGATGTGGCGACTTATCGAGTCGTCCGCCAAGATGAACTGCCCGGCCGAAGCCCGCCTGCTGCTGCCGGCCATGGTGGCCACGCGCACCGGTTTTGCGCATCTGGAACAAGCGCTGGTGGCCAATTTGGTGCAGGAGAAAGTGCGCCATGTGCTGGCCGAACTCGGCACCCAGGCACGGTATGCGATCGACATCCTGGTGCGCAACCTGTTCGAGCGCACCGCCGATGTCGGCTTCCTCGCCACCGACGCCGATTTGTGCCGCTTCGTCGCCGGCCTTGACGACGACAAGGAGGCCGCCCGCCAGCGCCTGCACGACTACCGCGACAAATACACCGTCTACGACGAAATCCTGCTGCTGGACCTGGACGGCCGCGTGCTGGTGCAAGCCGACCCGGCCACCTCGGTGACGCACAGCCGCGACCCGCTGCTGCAACAGTCGCTGGACGCCAAGGGCTATGTCGAAACCTTCCGCGCCACCGACCTGCGTCCCGGCAAATCGCGCGCGCTGGTCTACTCGCACCGCATGCTGCATCCGGACACCGGCGAACCGGCGGGCGTGCTGTGCCTGTGCTTCAATTTCGAGCAGGAGATGGACGCCATCTTCGCCGCCTACCGCGACCCGTCGCAGCGCGCCAACATGCTGCTGCTGGACGCGCAAGACCATGTGATCAGCAGCGCCGATCCGCTGTGGATACCGCCCGGCGTGCGCGTACCCACCAACGCCGACGGCCAGCCGCAACTGCTGATGTTCGGCGGCCGCGAATACCTGGTGCGCACCTTCTGCTCGGACGGCTACCAGGGCTACCCTGGCCCGGCCGGTTGGAAAGCGCAGCTCATGATCCCGGTCGATCTGGCATTCCGCACCAGCGGCGGCCAGTCGCTGGCCGAGGTCGATCCGGCGCTGATGCAAGGCCTGCTGTCGCATGCGCAGGCATTCAGCCCGTCCCTGCACGAGCTGATGAGCTCCGTCACCCGCACCACCCGCACCATCGAGCGCATCGTCTGGAATGGCAAGGTCACCAGCGCCGCCAACGACCAGGTCAACGCCGACGGCAGCCACTCGGGCGGTATCAACAAACTCAACACGGTGCTCGACCAGATCACCGAAACGGGCGAGCGCAGCGACGCGCTGTTCTCGCACTCGATTCAGGACCTGTACCAGACCGTGCTGGCCTCCAGCATCAGCGAAGCCGAACTGACGTCGCAACTGCTGGTCGATATGCTGGACCGCAACCTGTACGAACGCGCCAACGATTGCCGCTGGTGGGCCTTGTCGGCGCAGCTGCGGCGCGGGCTGGCGCAGCCGTCCGATGCGCAGACCAAGGCCATCGCCGACGTGCTGGCCTATATCAACAGCCTGTACACCGTGTACGCGCGCCTGTTCGTCTACGACCGGGGCGGCCGCATCATCGCCAGCACCGGCGGCGACGAGATTGTCGGCCAGTACATCAGCGGCGACACCCTGGGCCGCGTGGCGGCGCTGCGCAGCGAACTGGATCATTACCCGGAGAGCTTCGGCCCGTCGGCCTTCTATGGCGGCGACGCCACCTACATCTACCATGCGGCGATCCGCCATCCGGAGCAAAGCGGCACCGTGGTCGGTGGCATCGGCATCGTGTTCGACGCCAGGCCGGAGCTGCTCAACATGCTGCACAGCGGCGTCGCCAGCCGCGCCAATATGCGGGCCTACTTCGTCACGCCGCAGGGCCAGATCCTGTCCAGCACCGACGCCGCCTGCGCCCCGGGCGATGTGCTGCAACTGGATACCGGCCTCTTGGCGCAAGCCGATGCCGGCAACGGCGCCAGCATCTCGCGCATCATGCAGCACGACGGCCAGTACGTGATTGCCGCCTGCACCCGCAGCGCCGGCTACCGCGAATTCCGCGCCGTCGACGGCATCGAGCAACCGGTGATTGCGGTGCTGCTGCAAGCCTTCGGCCCGGTGCGCCACGAGCTGCCGGCGCGCGCCGCCGTGCGCATCGAGCGCCTGCGCGACACCGGTCCCGACTTCGCCATCTTCTACGCCGGCCGCACGCTGATGGCCTTGCGCGCCACGCAGATCCAGGAAGCGGTGCCGTTCGCCAAAGTGCAGCGCACCACCAGCGCCGGCGTAGGTACCACGGCTGCTGCCCGCATGGGCATGCTGGACGTGCCGCTAGCCGGCGGCCAGAAGCACTTCGTCTGGGTGTTCGACCTGGCGCTGCTGGCCACCGGCAAAGCCGGCACGGTCACCGACAACAGCCAGGTAATGCTGGTGCACAGCGGCGCGACGGTCATCGGCCTGCTGGTGGACGACCTGCACTCGGTGCAGCAATTCGACAGCGCCGACATGACCGAGTCGCCGTTCAGCAGCGGCGAGATGGCGCTGGCGCCGCGCCTGATCAAGGCCAACCAGGGCAATGTGCTGATCCAGGAGATCGACATCGAGCGGCTGATGGCGCGCCTGCGCGGCTGATGGTGAACTGATCTTCAGTTATGCGCCGGCCACGTGCAGAAGCCGGCGCTCCTGGCGGCGATACAGCACCAGCGTGGCGAACAGGCCGCACGCCGCGGCCAGCGTCATCCACCATCCCGGCGCGCTTTTATCGCCGGTGTAGGCGATCAGGCCGGTGGCGATGGCCGGCGTGAAGCCGCCGAACAGCGCCGTCGCCAGGCTGTAGGCCAGCGAGAAGCCGACCGTGCGCACGTCTTCCGGCATCACCTCGGCCAGCGCCACCACCATGGCGCCGTTGTAGCTGGCGTACAGGAAGGACAGCCACAATTCCACCTCCAGCATGCGGCCGAAGCTCGGCGCCTGTACCAGCCAGTGCAGCGCCGGATACGCGGTCAGAATCGTCAGCACGGTCACGCCCAGCAGCAGCGGACGGCGGCCGATGCGGTCCGACAGCGCCCCCATCACCGGCAGCCAGATGAAGTTGGAGATGCCGATCAGCGCCGTCACCACCAGCGCGTCGGTGCTGCTCAGGTGCAGCACGCTCTTGCCGAAGGTCGGCGTGTAGACCGTAATCAGGTAGAACGACACGGTGGTCATCGACACCAGCATCATGCCGCACAGGACCAGGCCCCAGTTGCTGACCATCGAGCGGAAGATTTCATGCAGTTCCGGCCGCCGCTTGCGGGCCTGAAAGGCGGCCGTCTCCTGCAACGAGCGGCGCAGGAAGAACAGCACCGGCACGATCATGCAGCCGACGAAGAACGGAATGCGCCAGCCCCAGGCGCTGATCTCGGCCGGCGCCATCAGCGCGTTCAAGGCGAAGCCCAGCGCCGCCGCCACCACCACCGCCACCTGCTGGCTAGCCGACTGCCAGCTGACATAAAAACCCTTGTTGCCCGGCGTCGCCATCTCCGACAGGTAGATCGACACGCCGCCCAGTTCCACGCCGGCCGAAAAGCCCTGCAGCAGCCGGCCAACCAGCACCAGCGCCGGCGCCAGGTAGCCGATGCTGGCGTAGCCGGGCACGCAGGCGATCAACAGCGTGCCGGCGGCCATCAGCGCCAGCGTCACGATCAGCCCCTTGCGGCGGCCGACGCGGTCGACATAGGCGCCCAGCAGGATGGCGCCGAGCGGACGCATCAAAAAGCCGGCGCCAAACGTCATAAAGGTCAGCATCAGCGACGCCACGCCGTCGCTGGCCGGGAAAAACGCGGCGGCGATGGCGTTGGCGTAAAAGCCGAACAGGAAGAAATCGAACATTTCCATGAAATTGCCGCTGACCACGCGGATCACGGTGCCGGTTTGAGATGCCACATCGTCCTCGCTAAAAGCAGCGGCACACGGCCGCGTCCGCCTCACTATAGAGGAAATAGTCGCCGGCAAACAACACAGCCCCCATTTTCGGCAGTTCGTCACAAAACTTTCGGCAGAGGCAAACAAGTTCAGTAAAATCAACCATGTCGAATTAAACAACTTTACCGAGGAATTATCATGCGCCGTACCGCTGCCGCCGTCCTGATCCCCGCCCTGTTCACCTTGAGTGCGTTGAGCGCCACCCAGGCGCAGGCGGCCGATTCCACCCGCGCGCTGCCGTCGTTCATCGCCATCAACGCCAAGGGCGCGTTTGCCATGACGGTGGAAGTGGGCAAGGCGCAGTCGGTGCTGATCAGCGGCGAGGACAAATTCGTCTCCAACCTGAAAACCGAAGTGATCGACAATGAACTGCAGATCACCTTGCCGGAGAAGGTATACAAGGGCACGCTGAAAGACCCGCGCATCACCATCACGCTGCCGGCGCTAAGCCGCGTCAAGGTGGAAGGCGCCGGCGAAACCCTGCTCAACAAGGTCAATACCGACCGCCTGGACATCAGCTACCAGGGCGCCGGCCGGCTGGCCGCCAACGGCAAGGTCAAATACCTGCGCGTCAACGCGCGCGGCGTCGGCGAAGTCGATACCAGCAAACTGCTGGCCGAGCGCGTGGACGTCAGCTTTGAAGGCATCGGCAATGTGAGCGTTTATGCCACAGACCTGCTGAATGCCGTGGCCAAGGGCATCGGCGAACTGACTTACTACGGCCATCCGAAGACCGTTAACAAGTCGGTGTCCGGTATCGGCAACGTCAAGGCCGGCGACTAAGTGACGGAGTAAGTTGCTCGGTGACACCGGTAGCGAATGCGGGTACTATCAGTTTAATAAGAACCGCAACGCATCCGGGAGACTCGCTTCGTGGCTGTGGCAAACGACATCGCACACTGGCGCGCACAGATCTTTGCCAAGCTGCTGCTGGTGGTGTTTGTGCTCGGATTATTCACGGCGATTCCCAGCGCACTGCTGGCCGCCAGCGAGGGCATGTGGTCGATCGCCGTCGTGGATGTTGTGGCGCTGCTGTGGATCGGCGCCATCTGGCGCTGGCGCAGCCTGCCCTACACGGCGCGCGTGGTCAATTTCCTCGGCGTCGCCATCGTGGTCGGCATCGCCCTGCTGTTCAAGGTGGGACCGGTCAGCCAGATCTACCTGATGGCGGTGCCGGTGCTGGCGGCGCTGCTGCTTGGACTGCGCCCGGCGCTGGTCATGCTGGTCCTGACCGCGCTGATCGTCATGGTGCTGGGCTTTAACGACAACGCCAACCTGCACCTCGCCGGCCTGCCGGACAACGGCTTCCTGCGCGCCGCCATCATCTCCCTCAACTTCAGCTTCATGACGGCGATCCTCACGCTGTCGTGCGCGGTGCTGCTGCAGCACCTGGAACGCTCGTTCGACAAGCTGTCCGACCTCAACGCCGAACTGCGCCTGACCTCCGCCGCCGTGGCGCGCCTGAACGACATGGTACTGATCGCCCAGGTGGGACAGGACCACGACCAGCACATCATCTTCGTCAACGAAGCGTTTGAGCGCCGCACCGGCTACCGCCGCGACGAAGTGATCGGCCGCGACCTGCGCCTGCTGCGCGGTCCCGATACCGATCCGGCGGTGGTCGACACCATCGAACGCGCCATGGCGCGCAGCGAAACCGTGCGCGCCGAACTGCTCAACTACACCAAGACCGGCAACGCGTACTGGGTGGAGACGGAACTGGTGCCGTTCGCCGACGAAGGCGGCGTTAACACCCACTGGGTGGCGGTGGAGCGCGACATCACCGAGCGCAAAAAATCGCAGGACGACATCCACCGCCTGGCCTTCTT
Source organism: Duganella dendranthematis (assembly GCF_012849375.1). NCBI lineage: Bacteria > Pseudomonadati > Pseudomonadota > Betaproteobacteria > Burkholderiales > Oxalobacteraceae > Duganella > Duganella dendranthematis. The sequence continues at coordinate 3,124,781 of NZ_CP051684.1, read as the reverse complement.
CGACGTGCTCACCGGCCTGCCCAACCGCCGCCTGCTGATGGACCGCATCGACAAGCTGCTGGCCAGCTCCGAGCGCGGCGCCACTTATAGCGCAGTCATGTTCATCGACCTCGATCGCTTCAAGACCATCAACGACGCGCGCGGCCACGCCATCGGCGACGCCCTGCTGTGCAACGCCGCCGCGCGCCTGAGCAAATTGATGCGCAAGGCCGATACCGTGGCGCGCATCGGCGGCGACGAATTCGTGGTGCTGCTCGGCCACCTGTCGCACGAACTGCCCGGCGCCACCCACGCGGCGCAGACGGTGGCGGAAAAAATCCGTAACACCATCGGCCAGGATCTCGACATCGAAGGCCAGACCTACAACTCCACCGCCAGCATCGGCGTCACCATGCTGCCACGGCCCGGCGCCCCCGGCCAGACCGCGCAAGACCTGCTGCGCGAAGCCGATACCGCCATGTACCGCGCCAAGTCCAATGGCCGCAACGGCATCGCCTTCTTCGAGATGGCGATGCAAGCCGAAGTCGAACACCGCCTGACGCTGGAGCACGACCTGGCCGCCGCGCTGGCCAACGGCGAATTGCAGATGCATGTGCAGGCGCAGGTCGACCGCCACGGCCGCGCGGTCGGCGGAGAACTGCTGATGCGCTGGCCGCTGGCGGATGGCAGCATGATCCCGCCCTCGGTCTTCATCCCGGTGGCAGAGGAATCGGGCCTGATCGTCGAACTGGGTGCGTGGGCCTTGCGCCAGGCCTGCCACGCCGTGCTGGAATTGCAGGTGGCCGGACTGGCGATGCCGCTGTCGGTCAACGTCAGTCCGACCCAATTCCGCCAGGTTGATTTTGTCGAGCAGGTGCAGCGGGTGCTGGCCGATACCGGCGCGCCGGCCGCGCTGCTGGTGCTGGAAGTGACCGAAGGCCTGTTGATCGACAAAATGGACGACACCATCGCCCGCATGCACCGGCTGACCGAAATGGGCCTGCGCTTTTCGATCGACGATTTCGGCACCGGCTATTCCAGCATGGCGTACCTGAAGAAGATGCCGCTGTATGAGCTGAAGATCGACCGCAGCTTCATCATGGACACGCCGGAAGACGCTAGCAGCCGCGCGCTGGTGCAATCGATCCTGGCGATGGCCGGCCATCTCGGCCTGCGCGTGGTGGCCGAGGGCGTGGAAACGCAGGCCCAGGCCGATTTCCTGAGCGCCCACGATTGCGCCTGCATGCAAGGCTACCTGTACGCGCGGCCGATGCCGCTGGCGTCATTCATCACAAGTTTACAAAGCAGTACGGTCGTGGCAGCCGTCGTCTAGCCACCTACTATAAATGGGGGATGCAATGAAACTGAGTGTTGCGCAAAAAATGGGACTGCTGGCCGCAGCCGCGTTGACGGGCATCGTGCTGATGGCCGGTTTGAGCCAGTACCAGATGGAAGAGGTCTACGACGCCGCCAATTACTCCACCATCAACACCGTGCCCAGCCTGGTGGTGATCGACAAACTGCGCGACAGCTTTTTACGCATGCGCATCCGCGTCAACCAGCATGTGCTCAACACCGATGACAAGAAATTCCCGGAACTGGACAACGGCATCACCGAGATGCGCAAGCTGGTCGACGACAGCATGAAGAAATACGAGCCGCTGCTGGCCGACGACAAGGACAAGGCCATCCTCGACAAGGAAAAAGCCTCGTGGGCCAGGATCCAGCCGCAGATCGAGGCGGTGCTGACCGAATCGCGCAACAACCACAATGACAAGGCGCGCATTGCACTGGAGGCGGCGCGGCCGGAGATCCAGGTGATGCAGGCGCTGCTCGACAACCACTTCGACTACAACGTCGAACTGGGACAGCAAGGCGCGGAACGCGGCGCGGCGGCTAAGAAGGCGGCGGCGCGCACCTCCATCTTCATCGCCGCCGGCACGCTGGTGGTGGTGGCGCTGATCAGCGTCCTGATCGCGCGCGCATTGCTCAAGCAACTGGGCGGCGAACCGGATTACGCCGCCGACATCGTCAACCGCGTGGCCAACGGCGACCTGACCGTCACGGTGCAGATCAAGCAAGGCGACACCACCAGCCTGCTGGCGGCGATGCACAGCATGGTCGGCAACCTGTCGCGGGTAGTGGGAGAAGTCAACGACGGCGCCGAGGCCCTGGCCAGCGCCTCGGAAGAAGTCAGCGCGACGGCGCAGTCGCTGTCGCAGGGAGCCAGCGAACAGGCGGCGGCAGCGGAGGAATCCAGCGCCGCCATCGAGCAGATGTCGGCCTCCATCGCGCAGAACACCGAGAACGCCAAGGTCACCGACGGCATGGCCGGCAAGGCCGCGCAGGAAGCGGGAGAAGGCGGCGCGGCGGTGCGCTCCACCGTGACGGCGATGCGCGAGATCGCCAAGAAAATCGGCATCATCGACGATATCGCCTACCAGACCAACCTGCTGGCGCTGAACGCGGCGATCGAGGCGGCGCGCGCGGGCGAACATGGCAAGGGCTTTGCCGTGGTGGCGGCCGAGGTACGCAAGCTGGCGGAACGCAGCCAGGTGGCGGCGCAGGAAATCGAACAGGTGGCGTCGGGCAGCGTGAGCCTGGCCGAGAAGGCCGGCGCGTTGCTGGACACCATGCTGCCGAATATCAAACGCACTTCGGACCTGGTGCAGGAGATTACGGCGGCGTCGGAGGAGCAGTCGGCTGGCGCAGGGCAGATCAATTCCGCCATGAGCCAGTTAAGCCAGACCACGCAAATGAACGCCTCCAGCTCCGAGCAACTGGCCGCCACCGCCGAGGAGATGAGCGGTCAAGCCGAGCAGCTGCAAAGTTCGATGGCGTTCTTCAAGGTGCGTTAGATCAGCTGTTAATTCACGACGGTGACGTGCTTGCCGCTGACATTGCGCTGGGCCGGATTGCCGTACACCGTCACGCCGCCGGAGCCGTTGGAGTAGGCCACCACAGACTGCGTGACGGTGGCCGAAATGCCGCCGGAGCCATTGCTGTTCAGGTCCGCGCTCTGGCTGGTCAGGCTGGCCAGGTCGGCGCTGCCGGAGCCGTTCAGGCGCACCGTGACATTGCGCACGCTGCCGCTGGCGTTGGCGCCGCCGGAACCGCGCAGATCCAGGTTTAGCGACTCGCCATTGATGCGGCCCAGGTCCAGTCGTCCGGAACCATTCAGGCGGGCGACGGTGGAACCGCTGTCCAGGCCCGAGGCATTCAGTCCGCCGGAACCGTTCAGGCGCGCATCGAGCCGCTCGACGTTACCGCTCAGGCGCACCGAGCGCGAACCGTTCAGCGCCAGTTCCAGCGGCGTGCCATTCAGGCCGCTGACCACCATCGAGCCCGAACCGTTGGCCGACAGGTGACGCAGCGCCGGCGTGCTGTAGGTGATGCGGATTGGATTGCTGGTGCGGATATTCCCTTCGATCCAGACGCGCAGCGTGCCGCCGCTGGCATCGGTGCGGATCAGCGGCAGGATATTGCTGTCGCCTTCCAGTTGCAGGCCGGTGGCCTGCCCCACGCGCACGTCGACCTGCATCGGACCATTGACGTCGAAGCCATCCAGCGTCGCGACCTGGCGGTTTTCCACCACGACCTTGCCATCGCCCTGCACCGCGTTGCCGCCATACGCCGATTTGTACGACATGCCGCCATCGCCATCCGGCACCACGATAACGGCGCAGCCGGCGAGGATGGCGAGGGAAGCGAGAGCGATGACAGTGCGGCGCATGATGGGTGTCCTTAAAATAGTAAAGTGTTGCCACTATAGCCAGCGGCCCCGCCGCCCAACCCGCAGATGCGATAAACGGTCGAAAAAGAGGGATGAAACGCAGAATCGGCGGTGTACCATAGCGGTCATGACAACCGCCAACCTGCCCGACCTGCATGACCTGCGCGAGCGCACGCGCCAATTCGCCCAAGCCCGCGACTGGGAACAGTTCCACACGCCCAAAAACCTGGCCATGGCGCTGTCGGTGGAGGTAGCCGAGCTGGCCGAGCATTTCCAGTGGCTGCAAACCGGCGCCGCCACCGAACTGGATGACGGCAAGCGCACCGCCATCCGCCACGAGCTGGCCGACGTGCTGCTCTACCTGGTGCAGCTGGCGGACAAGATGCAAGTCGATTTGCACGCCGCCGCCGTCGAGAAAATGGCGCTCAACGCCATCAAATATCCAGCCGACACCGTGCGCGGCGACGCCCGCAAATACAACGAATACTGATGCGGCGCGTACTGGATATCGCCGCTGCGACGTTAGCCTGTGCGCTGATGCTGCTGGCCGCACCGGCCAGCGCCGAGCCGCAGTCCGCGCCGCAGCACCTAGCTGCGGCTAGCTGGCTGGTGACTACGACCGACCGCTATACCGCACCACCGGCCAGCATCGACAGCGCCAACCTGCCCGGCCCATGGCATCCACTGACACTCCCGTCAACCCTGCCGCGCGGCGACCGCCGCGCCGACGACATCGACACCACCTGGATCCGGGTTACGGTGCCGGCAAGCGCGCAGACCAGCGGACCGCTGGCGATCTACGGCGCCCGCGTCACGGTGGAAGGCACGATCGCGGTCTACGTCAACGGCCGGCTGGCGCACCGCGCGCAGCAGCAAGGCCCATTGTGGGACAGCCCGTTCACACCCTTGTGGATCACGCTGGACTCCGACACCGATGCCGCCCCGGTGCGCGAAATCCTGGTGCGGCTGGAGCATCAGGCGCATAGCCGGGTGGCACTGTCCTCGCTATGGTTCGGCGCCAGCGACGCGCTGCATAGCCGCTACTACACGCGCCTGTGGTTACAGCGCGAGCTGCCGGCCACGCTCAATGCCGCCTTCCTGCTGGTCGGCCTGTTCTCGCTGGCGGTGTGGCTGATCCGCCGCCACAAGTACGAGTACCTGCTGTTCTTCTACCTGGCCGCAGCGTCGTTTGTCGGCCACCTGCACTACTATCTCAGCCTGCCGGTCACCGGCGGCTGGTTCGCCTGGCTCACCGCCAACGCCCTGTTCTGGCTGGTGACGGTGCTGCACCTGTTCCTGCGCAAGCTGCATGGCCGCCCGCTGGTCTGGCTGACGCGCGTGCTGGTCGGCGTCAGCGCCGCCATCACCGTGCTGTCGATGCCGTTGGTGGCGATCCTGCCGGTGTATCCGTCCACCTCTGTGCTGGTGCCGCTGGTGTACGCGGTGGTGGTGGTCATGGCGGCCACGGTCTGCATCGTCGCCGCCGCGTGTTCATGGCGCCGGTCGCGTGAAGGCCTGCTGCTGGCGGCGGGCCTGGGCCTGTGCACGCTGCTGGGCGTGCCCGATTGGCTGATGCACAACCACGTCGCCAGCGCCGAGGGCTGGTTCACCGGCGCCTACACCAATGCCGTCACCTTCTGCATGTTCGGCATACTGATGGCGCGCCGCTACGTCAACGCCATTCGCGGCATGGAGAACAGTAACGCCAGCCTGGAACAGCGGCTGCAAAAATGCGAAGCGGAACTGGAAATCATCCACAGTCAGCTGCGCGAAGCCGCCAACCGCCAGACCATCAGCGACGAGCGCCAGCGGCTGATGCAGGACATGCACGACGGCCTGGGATCGTCGCTGATCAACGCTATCCGCTCGGTCGACCAGACCGACATCAGCACGCAAAAGATTTCGCAGATCCTGAAAGACTGCCTGGATGACCTGAAGCTGACCATCGACTCGATGGAGCCGATCGAAGCCGACCTGCTGATGTTATTGGGTTCCTTGCGCTTCCGGCTGGAGCCACGGCTGGAAGGCACCGGCATCACGCTGCGCTGGGAAATCCGCGACCTGCCGCCGCTGCCATGGCTGGAACCGGGCAGCGCGCTGAGCATCCTGCGCATCATCCAGGAGAGCATCGCCAACATCCTGCGCCACACGCCGGCGACCGAAATCCGTCTCAGCACCCGGCACGACGTCGAGGGCGATGGCGTACAGGTGACCGTCAGCGACAACGGCGGCGGCTTCGACCTGGCCGCCACGCTGCAATCGCCGGGCGGGCGCGGCATCCGCAATCAGCAGCGGCGCGCCCGCAGCGTCAACGGCCGCGTGGACTGGGCGTGCGATGGCAGCGGCACCCGCTTCACGTTATGGCTGCCGCTGACGCGCGCCTGAGCCGGCAGCTCAGTTGGCACCCACCGCCGGACTGGCCGCTTCCGGCACCTGCAAGATGAACTGGCTGCGCAGGTCGCGCACCATTTTCTTGATATCGGCCTGCATCGCCAGATAGTCTTCCGGCGTGCACACGCGGGTGCCATCCTTCCCGCTCTTCAAGGCGCGCTTGATCAACAGCTTGCCGTCCACCTGGCGGAACTCGGCGCTGTACTGGAAGTATGGGCTGGCCAGATGCACATCCGGCGGCACCGCCAGCAGCGTGGCATTGGCGGGGAACTCGTAGCTCGCATCTTCCTCATAATCGTTTTCCGGACACAGATAGGGCTGGGTGCGGGTAGCCTCGTTAGTCAGGCCGAGCACCTGCTGCGCCAGTCCCACATACAGGCTGCTGTACGCCGGCACGCCGACCGGACCTGGCAAATAGACCCAGTTGTCGCCGCTGCCCTTCAGGCTAAAGCGATAGCCCTTGCCGCTGGCCGCATCACTCAGGTCGCCCAGCACCACCTCGCCGCGGCCCTTGATGGTGGCGGACTTCAGCAACTCTTCAACAAAGCGCACCTGATCGGCCTTGCCCCAGTTGCGATGTTCGTTGCGCACCGCCTCTTCCCACGCACCCAGCTGGTCGCGCGTGAAGTTGAATGTGGCCGAACCATCGGCCGCAATCTTCACCGTGTAGTGGTTCTTGATCTTGATCAGCTGTGTTACCGGGGTGTGCCCCATTTGGCCGCTGCGGGTCAGGATCACCTGCTTGTCCAGATCATCCCCCGGCAGATAGCCGGCGGCGATGCTCTCCGCCGTCGAATCGAGATACAGGTCCAGCTTCGGGATGTAGGTGATGACGTGATTGAACTGCCCCAGTTGCGCCACCGGCGCCAGCTTGAACGACCAACCCAGGTTAATCAGCGCCGGCGTGCTGTCGATGCCGACCGCGCGCAGCATCGCTTCCATCAGCACCACGTGATCCTTGCAGTCGCCATAGCGGTTGTCCAGTATCGACTCTGCGCTGTGCGGCTCCAGGCCGCCGTTGCCGATGTAGACCGCAACATAGCGCACGTTCTTGCGCACCCAGTTATCGATGGCCATGGCCTGCGCGCGCGGATCGCTCAACCCTTTTACCACTTCGCGCGCCTTGGCGGCAATGCGCGCCGTCACCGCCGCCGCCGGCGCTGCGGTACGGTCGTAGGCCAGGCCGATTTCACCGTAGCTGTTGAAGGTCGAGACGATCAGATGGCGGCCATAGTCGGCGTAGGCGATTGATCCAGCCTCGATGCGCGGCGTCGGCGCCTGCACGTAGTCCCAGCGGTAGACAGTGCGGCCGTCGTGCTGCTGCGGCGCGCTGGCTTTGAAGCCGGGATCGTCCGCCTTCAGCGTCATCCCGGCCGGCATGTCGTAGATCAGCGTCAGTTGCTCGGTGCGGCGGAACAGCGGATAGGTGATGTCGCTGAACTGACCCGGAAAATAGGCACTGCGACGCGTCTTGCGGGTCTTCGAATACAGCTTGTCGCCCACCGCCACATCGGCGTAGATCACGCTTTTGACCTGCATGTCCTGGAACATGGCCGCGCCGTTGTAGGCTGGCTCATTTTGCAGCTTGATCTGCTCCGGCAGCACCGGGATGCGGCGGCCGTCCGGCTTCTCGGTGTAGGCTTCAATGACCTCCACATCTTCCAGTGTGCGGTTGAAATGGAAGCGGCGCTGCGCCTGGTGCTCCACGGCGCGCTGCTCGTTAATCTGCACCAGCTCTTCAAAATCCTGGACGTAGCTGCCGTCGCGCTGCACCACAAAGGTCTGCTGGTTCTTCAGCGTGGTCACCGAGGTATCGATGCCATCATCGGCGGCCAGCGCAGGTTGAGACAGCAGCGCAGCGGCGCACAGCAGGGCAAGCAATTTCAATTTCATGGACAAAGTCAGAAGGATGCAAGAGCGTGCATTCTTGGCATCCTTTGTTTTTTTGTCAAATTACCGCTAGGTTAGGTAGCGCTAGAACGGGATCGGACACGGCGCCGCTTTCGGCTGGCCGAAGCCGACCTGGCCGCTCTTGGCGGAGCCGATGGCGCTGTTCTTGTCGGCGTAGTACAAGCAGTAGTCCCCCAGTGCGGTGGTCACGCGGTAGATGCGGTTTGGATCGTTGGGTGGGCTGATCAACTCTATGCGCGCAGGCTCAAACCACTTGGGCTTGACCGCCGCATGCGCGGCCGCGATGCCCTTGGCCAGCCGCGCATTGGTGGAATTCGCCGGCGCGCTAAAGGCTTGCGGATTTTCCGCGCGCAGCTGGCGGTCGATGTCACCGATGGATTTCAGCGCCTGCTGCATGACATCGGGCGGCAGCTTGCCCGGCGCGGGCGATTCGGCGAACAGTGCGTGGTCGTCACGCGGCGGCTCGGCGGCGGCGGGCGGTGCGGCGGCGGCAGAATCCTGCGTGGCGGCGACCGGCGCCGGCTCCCCCTGCGCCGGCAGGCGCGCTACCGGCGGCGCCATTACCGGCTGCCGCGTCGCTGCTCGCTGAGGAGGCGCGGTTCGCTCCTGCGGCCTTGGCGCCACAGGCGTCAGCCAATGGATCCATATCCGCTCATCGTACCCAACGCGCTGCGCCAGCGGACGCGTCAACGCCCACAGCAACGCCAGATGCAGCAGGAGGACAAACGCGATATTGACCGCGCGCCCTTGGCTCATCGAGGCGCCAGCCCCAATGCCTTGCGGATGTGCGTCGAGACGATGCGCCATGCCGGCGACGTCGCAGCCACCTCATCGTAGTGACTGCCGCCGGGCAGCGACACCACTTCCGCCGCATCGCCGGCAGCCTGCGCGCGGCGCGCATAATCCTGGCCCACGCGCAGCGGCGAGATGTTATCGTGCTCGCCGTGAATCAGCACCGTGCGCACGCCGACCGGCAGCAACTCCGCCGGCGACGTATCGCTGAAAATATCAGGGCGTTCGGCGCTGGCCGCGCCGGCCAGTTGCACCATATCGCGGTCACAGCTGGACTTGATCAGCGCCTGCTCGTTGCGCAAGTCGGCCAGGCCGCCAAGGCTGATCACCACCGGCACCGGCAGCGGATCGGCCGTGTACAAAGGACTGCTGCGCGGCAGTCGCGCCCGCGCCGCGGCCCACTGTGCCAGATGGCCGCCGGCCGAGTGCCCAACGAGCACCACGCGCGACAGATCGAGCTTGTGCTCCGCAGCCAGCAGGCGCAGTCGGTCCATGGCCGTGGCGACGTCGTGATACATGCCCGGATAGCCTCCGCCCTCCTCGTCGTAGCGGCGGTACTCCACATTCCACACCGCGATGCCCTGCCCGGCCAGATCGCCGGCCATATTGCGCATCTGCGTGATGCCGCCGAATTCCTTGGTCCAGCAGCCGCCATGGATGATCACTGCGACCGGAAACGGGCCGTCGCCATGCGGCTGGAACAGCTCCGCAAACTGCGACGGCGCCGCACCATACGCCACATGGCGCGTCGGCGCCGGGCCGCTCAGCGCCAGGTAATCCTGCAAGGTCATGGGCGCCGCAACAGCACCGCCCACACTGCCGGCCAGCGCCGCCGCCAGCAAAGTTCTATCGATCTTTTTCAACATGCACGCAATCCTCCAACGAGAGCCGCCATGCTACACCAAAAAAAAGGGCCGCCCCGAAGGACGACCCCAAAGCAACTAAGCCCCCGCTTAGAACTTGTAGTTGGCGCGCGCGTAGTAGTAGCCGCCATTGATGCCGAACGGCGAGAAGCTTGGCAGAACGGTCACGGCGCCGTTGTCGTTGTTGCCGCGCTGCTCCGCCAGCATTCCCGGATTGATACCATTCGGGTAGGTGTTGAACAGGTTATTGGCGCCCACCGCCAGCGACCAGGCGCTGTTCAACTTGTAGCCCACTTCCAGATCGGTGATGGCCTTGGTGGCGATCTTGGTCAGGTAGTAGTTGCTGGAACCGTCCGGGTGCTGCCATTCGGACGATTTGCCGTAAATCGCTTCGCGCAGATTGACGGTCCAGTTACCGATCTTCCACAGCGCGCCGAGGTTGAGACGCATTTTCGGCGATGCGGTTTCCAGATCGGAGATCGCGGTCCTGTCGAGCAAGGTCTGTGGCAGCAGCTGCGCCGGCACCTGATTGATCTTGATCACTTCGACCTTGTTGTAGTTGGCCGCGATCGACCAGTCCACCGAGCCCGCCGTACCATAACGCTCATTGAGCGTGGTGACGAATTCCACACCGCGGCTGCGGGTGTTGACCGCGTTCGAGAAGATGTTGATGCCGGTGGTGGTCACCGACGAATCGAGCACGTTGCCGTTGGCCTTGATGGCTGCCACGACGGCTGGCGACACCACGTCCGCACCGGAACCGTTCAACGCACCACTACCGACGATGCGGTCGCGGATGGTGATCTGGTAGGCGTCCAGCGTCATCGACAGGTTCGACGCCGGATTCAATACCAGCCCGACGCTGAAGTTGGTCGAACGCTCAGGCTTCAGCCCATCGACGCCCACCAGTTTGGCGCCAGCCGAATTCGGCGCCAGCTGGACGAAGGCCGAACCCGGCGAGACGTTGGTGGCCGAGTAGTACGACTCGGCCAGCGTCGGCGCCCGGAAACCGTTGGACACGGTACCGCGCAACGCCACCACCGGCGAGAAATCGTAGCGGGTGGTGAACTTGCCCACCTTGGCGTTACCGAAATCGCTGAAGTGTTCATAGCGCGCCGCCAGATCCAGCGTCAGATCGGCGATCGGATTGCCGGCGAAGTCCAGATAGGCCGCCTTGTTGGTGCGACGATGGCTGCCGGCGTCGGTCAGCGAGAAGCCCGGATACGACTGCGAACCTTCCTTGTAGCGCGACGCTTCGTCGCCGGCTTCGATTTCGTATTTGTCGATGCGGTGCTCGATACCACCGGCGATGTTGAGCGGCTTGGCCCAGCCGATGTCGAATTCCTTCGACGCTTCCAGCGTGGTGGTCAGCTGGCTGGCGATGAAGGCGCCGGCGCTGAACACGGTCGGCGTGAAGCCGGTGTCGTTAAACAGCGAGACGTTGCCCGAATCGGCCACGCCGATGCGCGCCTTGTCGCGGCCATAGGTCGAGCTCAGGTCGATGTTCCAGCCTGCGGCCTTGGTCTTGTAACCACCGGTGAAGGCGAAGTCCTCTTCCTTCATGGTTTCCTTCGGCGAGAAGCCGGTCGGATAGATCTTCGGCAGGCGGCTCGGCAGGCGGTAGTTCTCGTACGCGCGCGCTTCCTTGCGGCCGGCGGTGGCAAACGCATACAACTGGCTGTCCGGCGATATATCCCAGCCAAAGTTGGCGGCGACCACGCTCAGGTGATACTGTGCGTCGCCCTGGATCTTGTTGACGTGCGGGTAGCCCGGCTCCTGGAACATGCCGGGGTACAGCGCGACGTTGGCCGGATCGACCACGCGTGGATCGATGCCGCCACGGTCGCTGTAGCCGTGGTATTTGGATTCCGCGGTGAGGCTGAGGAAAGCGTCCTGGAACGGCTCGACGCCGATGTTGGCGCTGCCGTCCAGGGTGCGGCCGCCGCCATCGGAGTAGCCGCCGCCGTTGGCGGTGGCGGTGCCGCCGTGGTTATTCGATTTGAGGATGATGTTGATCACGCCGGCAATCGCGTCGGAGCCATACTGCGCGGCCGCACCATCCTGCAACACCTCGATGTGGTCGATGGCGGATACCGGAATGTAGTTCAGATCAGCCGCCGCGCCGCCCTGGTAAGGTCCACCCAGAACGGCAAGGTTGGCGGTGCCGTGGCGGCGCTTGCCGTTGATGAGCACCAGCGTGTTGTTCGGGCTCAGGCCGCGCAGGCGCGCCGACAGCGTCAGATTGGCAGCGTCGCCGCCGAAAGCCTGCGCCGTGAAGGACGGCAGATTCTGCGCCAGCGCCTGGATCAGGTCGGGCTGGCCGGTGCGCGCCAGCGAGGCCGAATCCAGCACCTGGATCGGCGAAGCACTGTTTTCGACCTTGATGCCGCTCGAGCGCGTGCCCGTCACGATCACCGCCCCGACGTTAGGCGAGGCCGCATCGGCCGGTGCGGCGACAGTATCGTCTTCAGCGGCGTAGACGCTAAATGCCAGGGTGGACAACACGGCTGCGACGCCGATCTTCAGTGTGGCCTTATGCATATTTTTAATTCCCCATTTTTGACTAAAAGCGAAAGTAAGACCCGAAAACACAACTGCCCGATTTGCTACAACTGTTTATTTTTTGGCGGCGACCACTTCGATCTCCACCAGCCAGCCCGGATTGCTCAGGCCCGCCACCTGCACCACGGCGCGCGCCGGCAGGTTGAGCTGAGGGGATGGCTGCGCACTGGCGCCGAAATATTGGGTATAGGCTTCCATGAAGCCCTTGGTGTCAGCCTTGCCGCCCTTGGCCGGATCGCCGACCAGGAACACCTGCATCTTCACCACGTCGGACATCTCCAGCCTCATGCCCTGCAGGATTTCCTTGATCTTCTTCAGCACCGACTCCGACTGCGCCTTGGTGTCGCCGAAGGATTCCAGCGAATCGGCCGGCGCATCCTTGTTGACCACCGCCGGTACCTGGCCGCTGATGAAATGGATGGTGGCGGTCGGCGGAATCGACACCGCCAGCGCAATCGGGAAGTCGGAATTGGGAATCTTGTGACGCACGATGTCGGCCTTCGGCGCGGCGGCGTGCGCGCTGCCGAAAGCGGCGCAGATCAACAGGGTGACGATGGTCTTTTTCATGAATGGCTCTTTCAGTGTTTATTGGACATGGCGGAATTGCCAAACGGGTCGACGCCCAGCGTGGTGCGCAGCGATGCGACCTGCTCTGCGTTCAGGCCATCGGCCTTGTTGCCCCAGCTGGAGCGCACGAAGGTCAGCACGGTGGCGATATCGCTGTCGCTCAATGAGTCGCTGAAGTCCGGCATGCCGCCGCGCCCTTTCAGCAGCACGGAAGCGACCTCGTTGCCCGGGCCTTGTGCGAACTTGCTGCCGGCCAGCGCCGGGAAGGCGCCGGGAATGCCTTTGCCGGTGGCCTGATGGCAGGCGGCGCAGTTTTTCAGGAACAGCGCCTTGCCGTCGGTCTCCTGCGCCCGCGACGGCGACGATGCAGCCGCCGCAATCGTCGCGATGATCGCCAGTGCAGCCTTGATCAAGGTATCTTTCATGCGCTGGCCCTTTCATGGATCTGGGCGATCTGCTGCCATGCCGATTCAATGGCGCCGGCCTGCCAGCCGGTCAGATAGCTCAGGTGCTCGCCGGCCAGCAGGATACGGCCCTCGCCCGCCACCAGCGTTGGATATGCGGCGGCGCGGGTCTTGTCGGTCCACTCGGCCCAGCCGCCCAGGTTGTACTGCACGCGGTGCCACGCCACCGAGAACGAGGTCTCGAAGTTCTCCGTGTATTGCGGGAAGATCTTCTGGCCCGCCGCCAGCGCAAACTCGGCGCGCTCCTTGAGCGACAGCGCACTGGTTTCGATCGCGGCAGTCTGGTACTGGTAATAACCCAGCAGCACGCCCTTCTTCTTCTGGAAGCCGTACGACGGCACCGAGATCTGGTTGATGCCTTTTACGTCGGTCATGATGTGACCACCGTAGATATGGTCGTCCTCTTCCCAGAAGCGGCGCTTCATCTGCAGGCCGATCTTGCCCACCGGCGCGTACGCCACGGTGGCGACGGCCTTCTTGAATTTGTCCGGAAAATCGGTATCGATCTGGCGCAGCACCGACAGCGGGATGGCGCACAGGCAGTAGTCAGCGCTGATGGAGCTGACCTTGTTGGTGCCGGTGTCCTTGTAGGTCACCGTCACACCCTTGTCGTTCTGACGAATGGTTTGTACTTCCGACTTGTAGCGGATGTTTTTGCCGACGCGTTTTTCAAACGCCTTGGCGATAGCGTCCATGCCGCCGACCGGCTGGAACATGGTGTTCTGCATCGGGAAATCCTGCACCGCGCTGTAGACGTTGCCCAGCTTCGACGCCAGCAGATCCTTGAAGCCCAGCGGATCGGACAGCGTGCCCGGACCAGGATTCAGGCCGGCGCCAGGATTGACTGCATAGCCACGGCCGCTGCGGCCCTTGTATTGCAGATCGTTGGCGGTCAGCGCGCCTTCGTGCTGCAGGTAGTCCAGCAGCAGGCGCTGGTCATCGGGGCTCAGTTCCTGGTCCAGCTGATGGTTCTTGACCGACTTGGCCAGCAGCTCCGACACGTGGCCGCGCATATCGGCCTTGACTTCCTTCAGGCGCACGCGTTTGCCGGCGAACGGGCCGGCGTTCTCGGAATAGACGTAAGCGTGGTCGTTTTCGTTGACCATCACTTCCAGCGGCACCTCGAACAGCTTGGTGTAATGCAGCGTCGACTGATGGTGCAGCGGAATGCGCCATGGTCCGTGATTGATGTAATGGCCGTCGTCAAACGCGCAAGTCTGTTTTTCGCCACCCAGTTCGGTCAGGCTGAAACCCTTGCGCGCCGTCTGGCAACGGCCGCCGGCGAAGGCGCGCGCCTCCAGGATCTGCACCTTGTAGCCCAGCTTCTCCAGTTCAAAGGCCGCCGTCATGCCGGCCAGGCCGGCGCCGAGGATCAGCACCTTCTTGCCCTTGCCGCTGCCGCTCAGGGCCGGCGGCGCGGAAGCGGTGGAGGCAATCCCCATGCCCCAGGCGTCCATGGTGGTCAACAGCAGTCCCGTGCCACCCACAACGGCGGCACGATACAGGAAATCCCTCCTCGTAAATGAGCTAAACGATTTAAATTGTTTTACCGTTTTACTGTCCATCTGCATCCTCACCGGTCTACTGAAAAAACCCTTGGGCGACTTGCTAACCCATAGTTCCTATCTAGCAAACGGCGTGCCACCAAGTAGTCAAAAAATAAACATCTTTCGGCTAACAGGTTTTATTGCAGATAACTGGATAAACGATATAAAACAATGTTCATACTTTATTCACGTGAAAAAAATGCACTGCACCTTTACGATGCAGTGCACGCTGGCTGTGGCACAGATCAGCCGACCAGGCTGACGTATCCCTGCGTAGTGCTACGTAGCGCAGCTGCGGGCATGGCGGTCTGCGTGCGCGGCAACAGTGCAATTTCCGCCGTCGACAGATGCTGGTGCGCGACGCTGGCATCGGTCAGGTGGCAGGCATGGAATTGCATCGGCGCAGCTGCGTCCAGCAAATAAACCATGTCCATATTGGCCGGATCGTAAGCCACCCGCACCTGCCACTCCCCGCGTTGACGCGCGCGCTCGAACCAGCGCTCGTTGACGGCGCGCGTGCAGGTGTACACGCTGTCATGCAGCGTGATGCCATCCGCCGTCACCGTAGCTTGCGCCACCGGCATCAGGCTGCAGCGGATCAGGTGCTCGGGATAGATCTTCAAGCCACCGCCGCGATGCTCCACGCCCCAGTCCCACAAGCGGCGCGGCGTTGCGCCGTCCGCGTGCGCCAGTTGCTGGCGGTTGTTGTAGTACAGGACGCAGTCGATGACGATGCGGGTGAACTGGTTCAGATCCAGCACGCCATCCAGCCGGCATGGTGCGCCGTGCAGATTCGGCGCCAGCAGACGGAAACGCTTTTCCAGCACGCCGCGCCAGTCATCCACGCCATGTTCGGCCGCCACGCAGCGCAGGTTGAAGTTGTTGAGCAGCGTGTCGCCGTTCCAGCCCAGCGTCAGCGCGGCGTTGGCAAACAGCGTTTCCGGTAGATGGCGACACGGCCACTGCTCGGCCTCGATGCGGCGGCCGTGCTGCTGGGCGTAGCGCTGCTTGTCGGCGCCGCAGTGGGCCAGCGCCAGCATGGCGTGCGGCCACTGCACCTCGCCCATGCCGATGTAGACGCCGCACACCATGCGGCTGAAGGCATCCGTCACCACATATATCAGCGGCCGGCCGATGACCTGCTGGCGGTCGGCGCGCGACACCAGCTGCACCTCGGCGCGCACCGCATCCAGATAGAAGCCGGCGCCGGGACGGCCCTGCAATGGCACCGCCAGCGGCGGCTGCATGGCCTGCTCCTGCGCGCCGGCCGCCATATCGGACGGCTGGCGGCGCGCCACTTCCGGCGGCCGGTCGTCGTCGTGATCGAGCCAGTAATTGAACTGGCCGAAGGTCGGTACTTCCTGCTGCATCGCCGCCGTGGCCTGCACCCGGCCCGAGTCGGTGTCGATGCGGCGTTCGATGAAGAAGTCGGCCAGCATCTGCTGGTAGGCGCCCAGCCGCGAGAACTTGGCATTGGCGGCCGCGTAGCGGGCCGTGGCGACGCGGAAGATGCGGCGGATGTCCTCGTCCGCATTCAGGCCCGGACCGGCGTCTGCGCCGTTTTTACGCGGCCTGCCGCGCTTGACGCCCGCCGACGACTGCCGCACCTTGCCGCGGCCGCCGGAATTGCCGTAATCCGGCAGCAGCGCATTGGGGGTCTGCCCGCGCTGCCAGTAACGGCGCAGGTAGCGGTAAATGGTGGGATGCGACACCTGGTGCTGGGCGGTGGCCTGGGCAATTAACTGACCGCGCTGGCGCGCTTCGTAGATGGCCGGCTCCTGCGCCACCAGCGCCTCGATGATCTCCCAGGCGCGGGCACGCAGTTGCAGGTGCTTGGGTGGCAGCAGCTCCTGGCTGACCACCATCAGGTAAGGGTCGGCCGGCAGCACGCTGACGTGGCCGGCCCGGAGGTCGGCGTGCAGCGCCGATAGCTGGATCATCTCCACGTCCGCCGAGTGCGCCGCCACGTCGAATACGTAGACGTGGCTTTGCTCGGGAGCGATCCACAAGATACGGACGGTGCGCGGCGACGGATGCGTATAGTGCAGCAGGTCGTTGCGCAGTAGCATTAGCGCTCCCGGAACGAAGAGCTGAACGGCCGGCTATCGACGTAAATCGAATGCAGCCCTCCGGCAGCCGAATTCCGCATTGCCTGCGGCTTGATCGCGTCTACAAAGGTAGTCCACAGCTTCCTGAATGAAGTCATTTGCCACGCTCCCACGCTTAACGTCTCCAGGTTGAAGGCGCTGATACTGCCGCCGCTTATCACGATTGTGCTATCACATATGCAATAAGCGGGCCAGCCGGGCTTGCTCTATGAGAGCGAGTCTGCGGACAATTCAGCAAGCTTGGTTTTGGTGCAATGCAGCACCAGCGTGGGGAATAAAAAAAGGGGCCTTGCGGCCCCGTGGTGATTAGTACTTCTTCTTCGGCTTGGCGCCGGGCGCCGGCTTCTTCGGCGGCGTGTGCTTGACCGATTCCGGCGGCATGCGGTCGATCTGGCTGATCTTCAGCTGTGCGCCGCCGACCCAGACCTTGCCCAGGCTGCGGAACATGTCTTCAGGCATGCCATCTGGCAACTCCAGCATGCTGTGGTCCTCAAAGATCTCGATACGGCCGATGTACTTGGCTTCCAGACCGGTCTCGTTGGCGATGGCGCCGACGATGTTGGCTGGCGTGATCTCGTTATTGCGGCCCACTTCCACGCGGAAAGCACTCATCGGCACCGTTTGCTTGCCTGGCTTTTCCTTTTTCTTCTTGGCTGGCGCGTCTTCCACCAGCTCGTCGGCCGTCACGCGGGCAGCTTTTTCCAGCGGCGAACCGGACGACACTGGCGCCGGCGCCGCCACTGGCTTGATGGCGCGTGGCTTGGCCGGGGCCGGTGCAGCGGCTGGCGCCGGCGCGCCCTGGCCGTCGACGCTGATGCGCAGCGCCTGGCCGGCCACACGGATACCGCCCATCATTTCCAGTGATTCGCGGCTCAGCGTATCGGGCATGTCCAGCACCGTGTAGTCGTCGAAGATCTCGATGCGGCCGATGTTCTTCGAATCGATGCCACCTTCGTTGGCGATGGCGCCGACGATATTGCCCGGCTTGACGCCGTGCTGGTAGCCGACTTCAATGCGGTAGGTACGCATGCCCGGCTCGGAGTCGCGCGCGATGCGTTCCTTTTTCGGGAAACGCTCGCTGCGGTCGCCACGCTCGGCACGGTCGCCGAAACGGTCGCCGCGCTCAGGGCGGTCGAACGAGGCCGACGCCGGACGGGCCGGACGCTCTTCCCACTCGGTCTTCTGCTTCTTGTCCAGCAGCAGCGGCACATCGCCGCGCGCCAGCTTGGCCAGCGCCGCAGCGATTTCCACCGCCGGAATGTTGTACTCCTGCTCGTAGTCCTCGATCAGCGACTGGAACAGCTCCAGGCCGCCTTCAGCCAGCGTCTCGGTGATCTGCTGCTTAAACTTGGCGATACGCACATCGTTCACCGCCTGGATGGTTGGCAATTCCAGCTGGTCGATCGGTTGGCGGGTCGAGCGCTCGATCATCTTCAGCAGGCCTTTTTCGCGTGGCGTGATGAACAGGATCGCCTCGCCGCTACGGCCGGCGCGGCCGGTGCGGCCGATACGGTGAGTATAGCTTTCCGGATCGTGCGGCACGTCGTAGTTGACCACGTGCGAAATACGCTCCACGTCCAGGCCGCGGGCGGCCACGTCGGTCGCCACCAGGATATCGATCTTGCCGTCCTTGAGCATCTGCACGGTGCGCTCACGCTGCGCCTGCTGGATGTCGCCGTTGATGGCGGCGGCCGAGAAACCGCGTGCTTGCAGCTTCTGCGCCAGTTCCTCGGTGCCCAGCTTGGTACGCGAGAAAATAATCATGCCGTCGAAATTCTCGGCTTCCAGGATGCGGGTCAGCGCGTCCAGCTTGTGCATGCCGGACACCAGCCAGTAACGCTGGCGGATGTTCTCGTTGGTGCCAGTCTTGGCGGCAACGGTCACTTCCTTCGGCTCATGCAGGTAGGTATTGGCGATGCGGCGGATGGCCGACGGCATGGTGGCCGAGAACAGCGCGGTCTGGCGCGACTCCGGCGTTTCTTGCAGGATGCGCTCGACGTCGTCGATAAAGCCCATGCGCAGCATTTCGTCGGCTTCGTCCAGCACCAGCGTTTTCAGCTTGGACAGGTCGAGCGAACCCTTGTCCAGGTGATCGATCACGCGGCCGGGGGTACCGACCACCACGTGCACGCCGCGGCGCAGCGCCGACAGCTGGGGACCGTAGCTCTGGCCGCCGTAGATCGGCAGCACGTGGAAGCCGGGAATATGCTTGGCGTAGGTCTGGAACGCCTCGGCGACCTGGATCGCCAGTTCGCGGGTCGGCGCCAGCACCAGCGCTTGCGGCGTGGTCTGTTTGATATCGATGCGCGCCAGGATCGGCAGCGCAAAGGCGGCGGTTTTACCGGTGCCGGTCTGGGCCTGGCCCAGCACGTCGCGGTTGTCCAGCAGCAGCGGAATGGTCGCGGCCTGGATCGGCGACGGCGACTCGTAACCGACGTCGTTCAACGCCTGCAGCAGCGGCGCGCCGAGGTTGAGTTCCGAGAAAAGGGTAATGGGGGATACTGGAGATGCAGACATGGCGTCACTCAAAAAATTGTTCGAATCGCCTAATTGCGAAAGAAATTGATGCGTAGTTTACTCTGTCTGGCGTGCACTAGCTGGTTTTTACGTGAAATCGGGGTGGAATCGCGACTTTTCGGGGACTTTCCGGGCCGTGTGCACCGGCATGGTGACAATTCACGGATTTTGGCGACAGGCAAGCTGCTATCCTGATGTCATTCAACCAATAGCGGAGCAGAAGTGTTTATCAAAGTACTGGCCGGAGCAGCGGCCCTCGTGGCGGCGATCGTCATTGCCGGGGTTTCGGGCCTTCTGTTTTATGTGTGGCCGACCGGTTTCCATGACCAGCAATTAGCGATCACGCCGGAAGTGCTCCAGCGTTTGCGTAGTTTGAAATCAGAGCATAAATTCGGCCCCGATCACGCCACCTTCTATCCTGGGGCGATGCATGAAAGCGAACGGTTAATGGCGCAGGCATCCGTAGACTCGACCATCGAGTCGCTGATTGCCGAACTGCCTGCGCGACCACAACGCTCCACGGTGCTGCGGACCATCAAACACACCCTGGCTAGTCCGGGGACGTCCGAGTCCGAGGAGCGCGACCAGATGCTGACGTACTTCACCAAAGTGATGGCTGTTTGTGGCGTGGAGAGTTCCGACGAACTATTCAACGTCTGGCGCTACGGATTCCCTTACGGTTGGCTCATCTAAACAAGGTAAAGGTATGGACAAGCAGACTGCTGCGGAACTGATACAAGAAGTGCTGAAGCTGACCGCACAGCTCAACGTGATTATCCACAAGATCCAGGACACCAACCTTGAGCGGCTTCGGCCTTAACTCTCACCGCAAAGGCAAGGGTCCATACGGCCAGATGCGGACGAAAGCTTAGGAGGTCATCAAGTAATGGATTTGAATCGCGAACAAACTTGCGGCGTAGTATCCGCACCATTGGAAATCGCTGCCATGCTGACCGGGTATGAATGGCTCTGCAATACGGTTGGTGAGTCCGGCGGTACCGTTTATCGACTCCGTAGCAAGGAAGGTGCCTCGGATTTATATTTGAAGTACGGTAGAGATGCCGTCGCCGATGAGATCAGCACTGAAATGGAAAGACTAAACTGGCTGGCTCGATACATGACTGTGCCGGCAGTCGTCCATTTCACCCGTACGCCAGATGAGGCATGGCTATTGATGACGGCAGTGCCAGGAACAACCGCTTACCAAGTTCTTCAGGCACATCCTGATTATCAACTTGCCCTCGTGGACGCAATTGCAAGGTTCTTGCGTCAACTACATGCAATTCCAGTGAACGAATGTCCGTTCAACAGCGGCCATGCCTACCGGCTCAGCTGTGCACGAGCGCGCATCGATGCCGGTTTGGTCGACGAGGGTGATTTTGATGAGGAGCGCGATGGCTGGACGGCCGAACAGGTCTGGGAGGCGATGCAACGGCTGCTACCACTCACGCCCGACCCTGTCGTTACGCATGGGGACTTTTCACTCGACAACCTACTCATCAAAGATGGCGAGGTGATCGGCTGTATCGATACCGGGCGGGTCGGTATCGCTGATCGCTACCAAGACCTCGCCATTTTGTTGAACTGCCTCACAGAGTTCGATGCCGCGCTTCAAGAGAGGTTCCTGAAGCAATACGGAATTGATGAACCGGACCAGGACAAGCTGCAATTCCATTTGTTGCTGGACGAGCTATTCTGAAACGGTGGTTACTCAGACGTTCATTTACATTTATGAGCGGCCGAGTTAGGCCAATAGCTGACATTCATGAAATGCGTCTCACCGCCTTTAATTTTATTTTTCAAAAAATAAAAACATGATTCGAACAATTTTTATCCTTGCGGTCGCCATTCTTGCAACGCACTTGGCCATGGATATCTTGGGATATCGCAACTTCAGAATTATGCAGGATTGGCATATTAACCAGATGTGGAGTTTCAAAGAAAGCGCCATATATTTCGTCGTATTTTTTATATTTTCACTTGGTGCCTCGCACCTGTGCAGAAAAAAGCCAAAAACGTGAGTCGAAAATCGGCCACAAGCGGCCACTCGAACTGCCAGAAGCTGACGGAGAATTTAACATTGAATTTGGAGCGTAAATGCAGATAGCAATCAAGATCGGTAAATGTTGTTTGCTTCTACTGATCGGGATGTCGATTGCTATCCTATGGGTGTATTGCCACGGATTTTTGCCTCATGAGCTTTATGGCGGCAAGGCGATCAATCCCGATGCTGAACGGCTTGGTGGCATGATTACGCTTGCGGGCCTCTTTGCAGCCCCAGCTTGGCCAATTAACCGATTGTTTCCAGCTCGCACGGTTTTAGCTTCTGCGATAGTTGGGTGGATACCCTTGGCGTTATCTTTGGTTCTTGCATACCAAACAAACACGGCGTTAAAGGGCGCACTCTCAATAAAGCTGGCGACTGTGGAAGGCGTGCTATGCTGGTTCGTAATTATCTTAGGTGCTTGGACTGTTAGAACAATATCGAAACCTATTTTGTAGAACAGTCCAAGTTCGGCCAATAGCAGTCACACGAAGTCCATAAAATGAAAACGAGGAAATTTTTCCATTTAACCAAGGTCAAATGTTTCTTTGTATGCTTGTTAATGTACCTTGTATCACTTTCGATGAATGGTATGTATGCAAATGGAGTTGCCACTGCTGGGCTGAATATCTTATTGCTTGGTTGGCTTGGGATTATCGATGGGGTGGTGGCTTGGTACGCTAATCCTTGTCTGCTTTTGTCATTCGTGTTGCTGCTCAAATTCCCTGACGCCTCGGGAAAGTTTGCTCTTTTAGGCTTCTGTTTGGGAGCGAGTGCATTGAGTATTCAACACATGGTCGTGGATGAAAGTGGGAATCAAGTAGCGGTGACTCTAGGCGCAGCTTATTATCTTTGGTTAGCCTGCTTTCCAGTCGCGTATCTCGCTTCAGTCAGCGAGCTTGGTGGATGATTGACGGATTGCGGGCACAACCGGCCCTTTGCGAGAAAGCGTGCAGACAGAAAGTGATTTTCTCGACTGTTTTTTGCAGCTGATCTAATTATATTTGGCGTGTTTCACAAACTATGCGATTTTCCCCTTTATCTATCGTAAATTCGGCACTCGTGTTCGTCTTAGGTTTAAGCCTTTATCTCTTGGGGCAATTTCTACAGATGCGTGGAGACCTAGCAGAGACAACAAGGCGCCTCAAACAGATTGAGGTCGCGGTGCAAAAACGAGAAAATGCAGATACGCTAGTGGCTCAGGAATGTGCGGAGCTGGGACTAGGCGGTTCCCCCGTTCAACCCTGTCATACCACACTTCATCATCTGGCCCTGACACCTCAACGCTATCAAGGCAATTGGGTGACTGTTCAAGGAATATATGCGTCTGGATTCGAACATTCTGCTATATATCCGATGCCATCCGAGCCTGGGGAGACGTGGCAAATCCTTGATAAACACTCAGCACTTTGGGTCCAGCTTGGTCTTCCTGATACAAACAGCAGGCCAGTAGTTTCTGTCACAGGTCGTTTTGAGCGCGGTCCGGCTGGACACATGGGAGATTATTTTGGTGAGCTCATCGAAGCGAAACTGCTGTCTACCAGTGAGCAGTGGAAAAAATCAACCTCCCAGTAATATACCAATCATTTGCTTCGAGAAGGTGATTACGCTCAATTTCCCTCCTAATGCTCCACAGCGCAAATCAGCAAAATCTGAGCGCCAAAAAAATATATAAACGCTGATCGGCAGCTTTGGGACGCAAGCTGCCGGTCACCGGGCTTAGGACCAAGCTCATTTATTCTAGCGAGCGATAGTCGGTGAATCCTAAATCCGTCATCCTTCCGTAGTTCATCCCTTTTTGCTGGAATATTTTCAACGCTATGCAAGATCGATTTCGCACCGATGTACTGAAAAACTACAACAATCGCACGATCCTCGATCGCTGGGATGACCTGGCACTTGCTGATGGCTGGCTGGTTGCCGGGTGCTTGTTTCAGACGGTATGGAATCTTCAGACCAACCGCGCGCCGGAGGCCGATATCAAGGACTACGACCTGTTTTATTTCGATAGTGCCGACCTGAGTCAGGACGCAGAGCGGAACGTGCAGGCGCGCGTGGATGACATCCTCGCCGACCTCGACGTATCAGTCGAGGTGTCGAACCAGGCACGCGTCCACACTTGGTATGAGTCGTACTTCGGTCATCCGTACCCGGCATTGCGTAACGCCCGCGATGGAATAGACCGCTTCCTCATGCCAGCCACCTGCGTTGGCATTAGCCCGGAATCGGTCTATGCACCAAACGGTTTTGACATGCTTTATCAAGGTCTGCTCACCGCAAACCCGTTGACGCCATACAGCGATCTCTTCGAGACCAAGGCCGCGTCATATCGCAGTCGCTGGCCGTGGCTTCGCGTCGCTGGGCAGCCTGTATAAGGGTATAGGCGATGGAGGCGTACAACTTGCTGCTGTCGCGATTATGGCCAATGTCGGTGATCGAGAAACGGCCGTACCGCTACGCTTAATATGTCGCTCATGCGATAAACAATTTTTTGCTGTTGTTCGTGGTTCCTCTTGTTATATCGAGTTCAGATCAATGAATATTATTCTCTTGCTGTCTTCACTTGTCCTGAGCATGGCCTCATCGCTGTGTAGCGCCGAGGTTCCTACCTACAACGCTCAGCAACCGCAAAGGGATGGCGTCGTTCTTGTTGGCATGGAGTGCCACCACCGTAATCTCACGCTTGAGATTGGCCTGTTCTTTCCTGCCAATCCGCCGACTAAGCGCATGGATTTGTGGAATATTTCCGATCTGGTGAAGTTCAACCCGACGACCTACAACCTGGAAAAAGTGGAGACGGTGGAAAGACGATGCAACGTCGGCCGCAATCACTACAAGATCCAATTCGAAGGCATTCCAGGGGCAAGCAACGCGATGTGGATGTGTGGCGCAGCCACGGGCGTTCACGCCAGCGTCTGGCGCAACGATAAGCTGGTCTTTGATGAAGACCTGAACAAATGCAGCCGCGACGACTACATTCAGCAAGTCCGTTTCAAAGACGGCGTTGATGTCCCGGAAGTAGACAGACACAGCTAAATTGAATCGATCAGAACCGCAAGATTGGTCGAGTAGGTCGTGCCGTCAAATGCGAAACTGGCGCTGCTACGAAAAACATGACAACGGTAATGACAACGGCGATTCAAAAACATCAGGCGCGAATGCAGCGGGTACGCGATTACATCGATGAGCATCTCCATGACGATCTGAACCTGGATTTGCTGTGCAGTGTTGCGACCTACTCCAAATATCATTTCCACCGGCAGTTCACGGCGACCTTCGGGTTGTCAGTCCACCGCTATATTCTGCTTGCCCGCATGAAGCGCGCTTCATACCGGCTGGCCTATCGAGATACGCAAAGCATCACGGATATCGCGATGGATGCCGGGTATGACGCGCCGGATGCCTTCGCCCGCTCTTTCCGGCAGCGGTTTGGACAATCGCCGTCGGCGTTCCGGAAGTCTCCCGATTGGGAACCGTGGCATTCCGCGTTTACACCTCTCGACGATGCAAGGAACAAACTCATGCAAACGACTTTTACCACTGCTGACGTAACGATACGCGATGTCCCTCCCACG
This sequence comes from Duganella dendranthematis, assembly GCF_012849375.1. Classification (NCBI taxonomy): domain Bacteria; kingdom Pseudomonadati; phylum Pseudomonadota; class Betaproteobacteria; order Burkholderiales; family Oxalobacteraceae; genus Duganella; species Duganella dendranthematis. Next base: position 3,099,728 of record NZ_CP051684.1, on the reverse strand, counting down.
CCAGTCGCGATGCTGGAACATCGAGGTCATCCAGCAACACTCGGCGCCACCATCCAGCGTTTTATCGCGTGGCGCCGCGCATTTAATTTGCATCCCAAAACTAGCCCGACCTTTAATGTTTGGCGCTCCGAGCGACGCCCCGAATCGCCGGCTGACTACAGCGTTGACCTTTGTGTCGGCGTGCCTCCGCGGTTCGAGGTCAGCGGCGGGGAGATGAAAGCCAGTCAGATTCCAGGCGGGCGTTGCGCAGTGCTGCGCGTCGTCGGCAATACCGACAATCTGGAGCATGCCGCGCTTTACCTTTATCGCGATTGGCTTCCCGCCAGCGGCGAGGAGGCGGGCGACTTTCCTCTTTACTGTCAGCGGCTGAGCTTATTCCCGGAGGTACCAGAGCACGAAGCGGTTGCTGAGCTGTTCCTGCCGCTGAAATAGCATGGTCGGACTGGCCTCGCCTAGCGCGTCACGGCGACGTCAAGATTATCTGACGCACCGATCACCGGCTCACACACAACCGGGAAGTTGAGCGAGTTGGCGATGAAGCACTGCTCGTGCGCGTCGTGATGCAGGCGGGCTGCCAGTTCAATATCGTTGCCGTTGCGGATGGTGACGCGCGGGCGCAGCACGATGCGGGTGAAGTGGCCTTTGACACCTTCCACCATCGTACCTTCGGCATGGTCTTCGTACGCCGTCACGACAATCCCGGCCTCGGCGCACAGGTGCAGATACCACAGCTTGTGGCATGCCGACGTCGACGCCACCAGCAGATCCTCCGGATTCCAGCGCTTGCTGTCGCCTCGAAACGCCGGGTCGGCCGAACCGGCAATCGCCGGCTTGTCGCCAGCGCTGATGGTGTGGTCGCGCCCGTAAGCCTGGTAGCTCGACGTGCCACTGCCCTGGTTGCCGGTCCATTCCACGGTCACGTGATAGGTATGTTGGCGTGTTGTCATTTCGACTGGTTCCTCATATTGGCGGAGCTTCGATTATAGTAAGTGTTTTGCTTGCCCGGAGTTTCTCCCATGCGCATCCTGATCACCGCTGCCCTGCTTGCCGGCTCGGCGTCCGCCGCTACTTACGGCCCGCAACTGGAAGGGTTCAACTACCCGCATCCGGTGCAGAAATACAGCTTCACGTCGCAGGGCGTCAAGCTGGAGATGGCGTATATGGATGTGGCGCCGACCGCTGCCGCCAACGGCAAGACCGCCGTCCTCCTGCACGGCAAAAATTTCTGCGGCGCGACCTGGGAGCAGACCATCACCGAGCTGACCAAGGTCGGCTACCGCGTGGTGGCGCCGGACCAGATCGGCTTTTGCGCGTCGAGCAAGCCGGAACATTATCAGTACACCTTCCAGCAGTTGGCCGCCAACACCGATGCGCTGCTGAAGAATATTGGCATCAAGCAGGCGATCTTCATCGGCCACTCCACCGGCGGCATGCTGGCCACACGTTATGCGCTGATGTATCCGGATGCGGTGGCGCGGCTGGTGCTGGTCAACCCGATCGGGCTGGAAGACTGGAAGGCGCTGGGCGTGCCCGGTCCAAGCGTCGATCAATGGTATGCGCGTGAGCAGAAGCTGTCGGCTGACAGCGTGCGCGCCTACGAACGCGCCACCTACTACGGCGGCACCTGGAAGCCGGAATACGAAAAATGGGTGGACATGCTGGCCGGCCTGAACGCCGGCCCGGGCCACAAACTGGTGGCGTGGAATTCGGCGCTGATCTACGACATGATTTTCACGCAGCCGGTGGTGTACGAATTTCCGCTGCTGAAGGTACCGACCACGCTGCTGATCGGTGACGCCGACACTACCGCCATCGCCAAGGATGTGGCGCCGCCGGAAGTAAAAGTGAAAATTGGCCACTACAACGTATTGGGCAAGGAGACGGTGAAGAAAATTCCAGGCGCCCGGCTGGTGGAGTTCAAGGGCATGGGACACGCGCCACAGATGGAAGACCCGGTGGCCTTCCATCGCACGCTGTTGGAGGAACTGAATCGCTAAACGCAGAGAAGACGGAGTTGGAATCCGTCTTCTCTCTTGCACCGCCCAGGCCCGATGGGTCCGGGGCGGTACGTCAAGCGCGAGGCTGAATTACTTGCTGGCGGCTGGCGCCGAAGCTGCGGGTGCCGACGCTTCTGCCGAAGCAGCCGCTTTTTCTTTCTTGTGATGCTTGGCTTTCTTGGCGACTGGCGCCGAAGCGGCAGGAGCCGAGGCAGCCGGGGTCGAAGCAGCGGCGGTAGCCGAAGCGGCTGGTGCTGGAGCTTGGGCGAAAGCAGCGGAAGCGAACAGGCCGGCGATCAGGGTAGCGATTACTTTTTTCATGATTCAGTCCTCTTTAATTTATACGGTTTATATCGTTAATTAATTACTTGCTTGCTGCTGGTGCGGCTGCTGCAGCTGCTGGTGCTTCAGCCGTTTTGGATTCTTTAGCCTTGTGATGCACTTTTTTCTTGGCGACTGGCTTGACGTCGGTTTTTTCCACTTGCTTGGCTTCTGGAGCGGCGGCAGGCGTGGCAGGAGCTTGTGCGAATGCTGCGGTTGCGAACAGGCCGGCGATCAGACTAGCGATAACTTTGGACATGATTGATTTCCTTTTCGGAGTTTTCGGCATCAGGACAATTCCTGTGTCGCATGAGCAGAAAACGCGACCCAAGATCACCCAGTTGACGACCATTACAATTGCTTACAATCATGGTTTTACGTCGTCCTTCAACGCCGCCAGCGCCATCTTCTCCACCAGCCCCGGCGCGATCAATTTCAGCCACCGTCCCAGCTTGCCCTTGGCAGACATCACCACCTCGCGCTGACGCAATTGCATGCCATCGATGATCAGCGCCGCGCACTCCTCCACCGACATCGCCTTGTCTTCTTTCAGGCTGCTGCTGCCCAGCTGACCACCGGCCGCGTTAAAGCCGCGATGCCGGATCTGCGTCGCCACCACGCCGGGATAGGCCGTCGTCACGCTGACGCCGGCCGGCTTCAGCTCCGCCCTTAGCGCTTCGAAAAAGCCGCCCATGGCAAACTTGGTGGCGCTGTAGGCCGTGCGTCCCGGCACGCCGATCAGCCCCGCCAGCGACGACACCGCAACGATGCGTCCGCGCGACTGCGTCAGGTACGGCAGCGCCGCATGCGTGCACCACACGCTGCCCCACAAATTAATCCGCATCAGTTCTTCATACCAGGCCAGGTCGGATACTTCGACAAACAGCGCATGCGCCGAGCGGCCGGCGTTGTTGATCAGCGCATCGATCACGCCGAAGCGCGCCACGGCGGCGCCGATCAGCGCCACGCACTGCGCCTGCACCGACACGTCAGTCGGCACCACCAGCGTCTGCGCGCCGAACGCCGCACACTGCGCCGCCACCTGATCCAATGCGGCGGCGTTGCGTGCCGCCAGCACCAGCGCCACACCGGCGCCCTGTTTGCGCGCCAGTTGCCGGGCGATTTCCGCGCCGATGCCGTCCGAGGCGCCGGTGATGATGATGGTGTTCATAGGTCTCCTTGTTGTGATGGGATATACAGTAAGATTACCGCTTTCCGCATCACACTATGGAGTAAACATGCGTCGTTCCCTGATCGCCTTGGCCACCGGCCTGGCCCTGCAAGCCCACGCCCAGCAAGCGGTTGTCGCCGAAGCGCCGCTGCGCGCTCACCTGTCCTTCCTGGCCGACGATTTGTTTGAAGGCCGCGGCACTGGCCAGCGTGGTGGCGATCTCGCCGTGCGCTATCTGGAGACGCAGGCCGCCGTCATCGGCCTCAAGCCGCTGGCCGACGGCACCTACCGCCAGGCCGTGAAGATGGAAGGCAGCAAGCTGCTGCCGTCTAGCTTTGTGCGCTTCACCGCCGACGGCGGCAAGATCCTGACGCCGGCCAACGGCAGCGAAATCGTCTATGGCACCTTCGGCGGCAAGGAAGAAGTCACCATCGATGCGCCGCTGGTATTCGTCGGCTACGGTGCGGTCGCCCCGGAAGAAAAGTGGGACGACTACAAGGGCATCGACATGAAGGGCAAGATCCTGGTCATGATGGTCAACGATCCGCAGCCGACCGCCGAGGAACCGAACCGCTTCGCCGGCAAGGCCTACACCTACTACGGCCGCTGGCTGTACAAGTTTGAAGAAGCGGTGCGCCAGGGCGCGGCCGGCGCGCTGCTGATCCACACCACGCCGTCCGCCTCCTACGCCTGGAGCGTGCCGGCCACCAGTTTCAGTCACGAGCGTTTCCACCTGGCCGGCAGCGGCAATCCGATCGAAGGCTGGGTGCAGGAAGACACGGCGCGCGCGCTGTTCGCCGCCGGCGGCTTTGACCTCGACAAGCTGCGCGCCGACGCCGAGCGCCGCGACTTCCGCCCGGTCGACCTGAAGGTCAAGCTGCACGCGGATTTGAAAAGCAAGATCCGCCAGATCGAACAATTCAACGTGGTCGGCATCGTGCCCGGCGCCGACGCCAAGCTGAAATCGGAAGCGGTGGTCTACTCAGCCCACTGGGATCACCTGGGCATCGACGACGCCGCCAAGGGCGACCATATCTGGAACGGCGCCATCGACAACGCCTCCGGCGTAGCCGCGCTGCTGGCGATGGCGCAGGAAGCCGTCAAGCATCCGGCCAAGCGCACCCAGGTGTTCCTGTGGCCGGCGGCCGAGGAGACCGGCCTGCTGGGCAGCGCCGCCTACGTCAAGAATCCGGCCTGGCCGCTGGACAAGACCACGGCCGACCTCAACCTCGACAGCATGAACTTTGTCGGCAAGACGCGCGACATCGGCGTCGCTGGCGCCGAGCGCAGCAGCCTGTACGAGGCGGCCGGCGTGGTGGCCCGGAAGATGGGCCTGACACTGGCGCCGGCCATTCCGGACCTGTCGGGCGCCTACTTCCGCGCCGACCATTTCAACTTTGCCAAGGCCGGCATCCCGGCCTTCAACGTCGGCTCGGCGGTGTTCTCGGGCGACGGCTACTTCGACTTCGTCAAGGACCAGGAAAAGTCGCGCGCGCGCCTGGTAGCTTTTAAACAGGATTACCACCAGCCGTCGGATGAATACCACGCCGACTGGGATCTGTCCGGCATGGTGCAGCAGGCGCAGTTCACGCTGAATCTGGGCTACGAAGTGGCCAATACGCCCAAAATGCAAACCTGGAAGGCCGGCGACGCCTTCGCCAAGGTTAAACGTTAAAAAACTGCCACACGGAAACTCCTCGTGTCCGCCTATAATTCAGGCAGCGCGTACAACCGGGGAAATTCGTGTGGCTTAATGTTTTGATCATGTTGCGGCGCGGCCGCTGGGGTATGGCGGCAGCCGCCTTGCTGCTGGCCGGCGCCGCCTCGGCAGCCAACGTCAACTTCAATGGCGGCGGCGGGACGGTGGCGGGTTGCACGCTGAGCGGCACCACGTACACCTGCGCTACGCTGCCGCTGGGGCCCAACGACACGGCAGTCATCCATAGCGGCTACACGGTGGTGATCAACACCGACGTGTCGCTGGCCTACGCGCAGGGCTTGTCGATGAGCGGCAGTGCCGTGCTGCAGGTAAAAGGCAATCTCGACCTGTCCGCGTCCAGCGGTCTGAACGTCAGCGGCGGCACCTTGGCCACCAGCGGCAACTTCAAGCTGGGCGCCAGCGCCCAGAGCATCACCGCCAACGTCACCGCCGCCACGGTCACCACCGCCGGCGCCTCGACCTACATCGGCGGCACCGTCACCACCACCGGCGACATCAACCTCGGCTCCAGCACCACCATTACCGGTGCAGTCACCACCACCGGCACCGGCTCGCTGACCACGGGCTCCAGTACCACGCTGGGACCGGTGACGGTCAAGGGCAGCGTCAACCTCAGCTCCAGCAACACCATCAACGGCGCGGTCAGCGCCACCAGCATCACCACCAATTCCAGCGTCACCATCAACGGCTCGATCACGCTGCCTAAAAACAGCAGCGGCGTGGCCGATCTCGGCTCGGGCATCAAGGTCAACGGCAGCATCACCGCCTACACGGTCCAGACCAATTCGCCGGCCACGCTGAATGGCGACGTCAATGCCAGCAATTCGTTCACGCTCGGTTCGGGCAGCTCGGTCACCGGCAACATTATCTCCCCGGTGGTGACGCTGAATGCCTCCAACATCACCGTCAAGGGCGACATCACCGCCACCACCTCGCTCGACATGGGCAGCGGCACCGCCATCACCGGCAAGGTCGGCACCGGGACGCTGACCATGCGTGCGTCCAACGCCATCATCAACGGCAACACCACCGTCACCGGCGACGTGGATATGGGGTCGGGCACCACCATCAACGGCGACCTGTCGGCGCGCAATGTAACAACGCGCGCCAGCAATGCCGTCATCAACGGCAACGCGGCGGTCAATGCGATCTACATCGACTGGGGCAACAGCGTCAGCAAGACCATCACCTGCACCGGCCCTGGCGCCTCGGGCTGCAGCTGCGTGACCAGGGCCGATTCGAGTTACAAGCCGACCTGCGGTCCGCCGGCCGCCAGCGCGCCGCACCACTTTCAGATTACCCACAGTGGCTCCGGCCTGACCTGCCAGCCGTCCGCCGTGACGGTGCGCGCCTGCGCCGACGCCGCGTGCAGCACGGTGTACACAGGCAACGCGCAAACCACGCTGACGCCGAACGGCGGCACCGTCACCGTCAGCGGCGACACTGCGGCCTCCGTCAGCTATCCGACGCCGGCCACGGTCACGCTGTCGGCCGGCGCCGGCACCACCTGCATCAACTCGGGCGGCAGTAACACCAGTTGCGACATGGTGTTTGCCAGCAGCGGCCTGCAGCTGAGCGCGCCGGACCACGTGTCGATGAGCGGCGCCAAGCTGACCGTGCAGGCGCTCAAGTCCGGCCCCAACAACGCCTACTGCGTGCCGCTGACACAGGGGCCGACCAAGATCAACTTCAGCTGCGGCTATCTCGACCCGGCCAGCGGCAACCAGTCGCTGACGCTGGGCAGCACCGGCGTCGCCTGCAATGGCGGCGCCACGCCGGTCGACGTTACCCTCGACAACACCGGCCTGGGCACGCTGGCGCTACAGTATCCGGATGTCGGCCTGATGAGCGTGAACGCCAACTACACCGCTAGCAGCGGCACCGGCGCCAATGGCAGCACCAGCTTTACCGCCGCGCCGGCGAAGTTTCTGATCGTCGCCACCGCCGACCCGCAAACCCCGGTGGTCACCATGGCCGACTCCGCCTTCGCCCGCGCCGGCGATACGTTCCGCCTCAAGGTCACGGCACAGAATGCGGCCGGCGGCACCACCGAAAACTTTGGCCTGGAAAAATCGGCGGAGACCATCAGCATGAGCACCCTCCTGCTCAAGCTGCCGAGCGACGGCGACAATCCCCAACTCGGCAAGGCGCAAGGCGTGTTCGATGCGATTGTCAAGGGCGTCGCCAACAGCAAGACCGACAGCACCGGCCAGTGGCTGTTCAACGAAACCGGCGTCGTGACGATCAACGCCACGCTGGCCAACAGCAGCGGCTTCTACATGCGCAAGACCGCCCTGACCGGCTTCCGCACCACCGGCACGCTCGACCTGCGCTTTGCGCCGCACCACTTCGACGTGGTGCTGCTGGCCGGCGCGCCGATGGATTGCGCCAACGTCGGCGGCTACAGCAATCCCTGCGCCGCAGACACCAGCACCGGCGTGCGCAGCTTTGTGTATTCAAAGCAGCCGTTCGGGGTGCAGGTTAAGGCTTACAAGGATGCCACCAACCTGTCGAAAAACTACCGCCTCAAAACCGTCGCGGCGGACACCGACAGCATCGTGCGCCCGATCACGCTGTCGCCGGCCAAGGCGGCGGGCGGCGCCGCCAGTAGCGACTTCGTGGCCTTCACCTCCGGGCAATTCCCGTTCGGGTTTACCGGAGGGCTGGGCACGCTGAGCGGCACGTCGCCGGCGCTGACCTTCATCGCGGCCCAGGCGCCGCCGGTCCCGCCCAACACCACCGTCACGACCAGCCCGCCAACCACCATCTACCTGCGCGCCGTCGACACCTACAACGCCAGCTCGGCGCGCGCCGGTGCCGTCGAGCCGCCGCTCACCGTGGTCAGCGGCCGCATGATGCTGTCCAACGCCTTCGGCCCGGCCAACACCAACTTGCCGGTCGAGGCCCAGGCAAGGTATTACTCCAGCGCATCCGGTGCTTGGCTACTCAATCCCGCCTTCCCTGGCACCCCGGCCTCCGGCAGCGTGACACTGGCCACGGACAGCGCCACCTTCTCGACATGCACCGGCAGCGTGCTCTGTACCAGTCTGCAACTCTTGCTGTCTGCCCCTCCCGCGGCGGCCACCACCCTGAGCTTCAAAAGCGGCAAGGGCATGTTTACCGTGGCGGCGCCAAAAGCAACCGGCAAAGCCAAGATCAAACTCAACCCGGGCTTGTTTCCATATTTGCCAATGTACGACGAAGGCAACCTGACCTTCGGCGTGTCCCGCTCCGGTCCGGTGATCTACACCCGCGAGGTGTACAACTGAGCGGCGCTGCAAGGCCGCGCAAAACGGGGTACGATGGCCGTTTTCTGAACCAGACCAACCAAGGACATCATGGAAACCAATTCCCAGTGGATCGATATTGAAACAGCCGACGGCAAGTTCGGCGCCTACCTGTCGCTGCCGCGCGGCGGCAAGGGACCCGGCATCGTGCTGCTGCAGGAAATTTTCGGCGTCAACCAGCACATCCGCAACGTCGCCGACCAGTACGCTGCCGACGGCTACGTGGTCATCACGCCGGACCTGTTCTGGCGCCATGGCGCCCGCATCGAGCTGGGCTACGACGAAGCCGGCTGGAAGCGCGCTGTTGAACTGATGCAGGCGACCGACTTCGCCACCGCCCAGCAAGACATCGCTGCCACGCTGAAAGTGCTGCGCGGCCTGGACGCGGTCGGCAGCGCCAAAGTCGCCTCGTTGGGCTACTGCTTCGGCGGCCGCCTGTCGTATCACACCGCCGCCAACGGCCTGGTGGATGCGGCCGTGGCCTACTACGGCGGCGGCATCCAGAATTCGCTGGACCGCGCGCCGGAAATCAAGGTGCCGCTGCTGATGCACTTCGGCGCCGCCGACAGCCACATCCCGCAGGAAGCCGTGAAGAGCATTGCCGAAGCCTTCGACAGCAACGAGCAGGTCGAGATCCACGTCTACGAAGGCGCCGAGCACGGCTTCAACTGCAACCACCGCGACTCCTACCAGCAGCGCGCCAGCGCGCAGGCGCACGGCCACTCGCTGGTGTTCCTGGGCGAACTGCTGTAATCGTTTTAAGCAGCCGCCAGGCCGGTTGCGGCGCCCTTCTTCAGGCGCCGCAACTGCAGCACCACGCCGATCAGGAACAGCAGGAACATGATGCCGGTGATGGTCTTCAGTTCCGGCGCCTCGGCGCTCGACAGCAACGGTGCACCCAACGGCAGACGGGTGGTGGTTTCCGTCACCGCCGGAATCATGTGGAATAAAAATGTCAGCGAGTAGCTGACCGTCGACACGGCGGCCGATTTGGCGCCGAACTTGCGCTGGTCCGCCAGCCAGGCCAGGCCCAGCACCACCAGGGTGATAATGCCCAGCACATGCGGCTTGCCGAAGCCGCCATGCTGGAAGATGCCGAAGCCGGTCAGGCAAGTGAAAACGGTGGTCCAGATATAAGTCCGGCCCAGCGTGCTGTTGGCTACAATGCCTTTGTAGCGCACGAAGGAAATCAGCGCGGCAAACACCGCCACCAGGCTGATCAGGGTGTGAATGACACCGAGGTAAGTTAAACCGTAGATCATGGCGTGTCCCTTTCAAAGTTGACAACCCTGATCGTACACACAAAAAACGCTCCCCTCTTACCTCTAAAGGGTGAGCCGGCGCGTAAGAATCACCGCGTCCTATTCAAGGAAACACCGTCATGGCCCGCCTCAAACTGGATTTTCCAGACCACCTGTTCCTGTTCTCCACCCAGCTGACCGTGCGCGCCACCGACATCAACGGCGCCAACCATCTGGGCAATGATTCGATGATCTCGATGATTTCGGAAGCCCGCGCGCGCTTCCTGTTCGAATACGGCGTGCAGGAGACCGGGCCGGACGGCGTCGGCATCATCGTCACCGACCTGGCTACCACCTACAAGGCGGAGGCGCACGCACGCGACCAGCTGGTGTTCGATGTGGGCGTGATGGATTTCAACCAGTACGGCGGCGACATCGTGTTCCGCGTCAGCCGGCCGAAGGACAGCAAACTGGTGGCGCTGGCCAAATATGGTTTTGTCTTCTTCAATTACAACAGCGGCCAGGTGACGCCGATGCCGCCGGCGTTCCTGGCCAAATTTCCCAAGGTGAACCGGCTCGACTGAGCCGGCTTATTTCGTCGCCACCTTCGGCACAATCGCCTTGGTGAACCAGTCATCCAGCATCTGCTTCTCGTAGCGCAGCGGATCGCTGTCGAAATAGCTGGAACGGCTCTGCTGGTAATTCATGTTGGCGATATTGTCATCGCCGCTGCGCAGCACCTGGCCGTCCTTCTCCAAGGTATAGCGCAGATGCATGCGCGGCCAGTCGGCGCCGCCGTTCAGCACGCGGATCTCGTCGCCATTGCGGCGCGGGTACATGCGGCCGGCCAGGTCGATATCCAGCACATCGATCTTCAGGTTCTCGCCCGGCGGCAGCTTTTTCTCCAGCGTGGCGAAATAATCGGTGAACTGCTTGAGCACACGATCACGGTCATAGGCGCCGCGCGCCAGATCGGTATAGTCGTCCGGCTTGGTGTAAGTGACGGTCACTTCGGCCAGGGCGGCGCTGGAGGCCAGCAACGCCACGACGGCGGCCAGCACGGTTCGGGTCATTGGGCGCATTTTGCCTCTCCTTGCATAGTTGATGCAGTCAATATAGACCTTTTCCCCGCCGCACGCCCGCGCTGAATAAGTTTGTTACCAATCGCCAGCCATGACTGCCTGCGTGACAGCATGTATCGCTTTGTATCGTAATGTCACAGTCCTGTCATACCAAATCGTTAAGATTGCCGCCGTCGAAGCCCAGCCACTGCTTCGCATGATGCCAGCCAGGCACATGGATCGGCCACAAACTACAACAGGGTATTTACCATGACCGAGCAACTTGATTCCTCCCGTCGCAGCCTCCTCAAATTCCTGTCCGGCGCGCCACTGCTGCCGTTGGCTGGTGGCAGCGCCACCGCCGCCCTGCTGGCCGCTTGCGGTGGCGGCGACACCGCCGCGCCGGCGCCGCAACTGATGTCGGTGAGCTTCTCCGGCATGGCCGCGCCTACACTGGCCGACGCGCCAAAAATGGCCACCACCACGGTCGCCTCGGCCATGCAGGCGCTGTACTCGGACGGCAAGACCGTGCCGTACGGTCTGGCCTATCAGACCTTCTTCATCACCGGCGCGCAAGTGCCGAACGGCAGCGGCGGCACTACCCTGGCCGGCGGTTACTGGGACATCAACAACAAGCCGATCCTGGACAAGACCGATGCCAACTCGCGCCAGTTCTTCTCCGACGCGCCGGACGGCACCTCGCTGCTGAAGCTGGCATCGACCACCGTGTCCGGCATCAAGGGCAATGCCGTGTTCGCCGTCGTGCAGTTTGAATACACCACCCGCAACGTCAAGGGCGACTCGGTGTACGGCATGCTGCCGTCGCCGATTGCCGTGCTGACGCTGGACCAGGACAAAACCACCGGCGCGCTGACGCTGGTGAAATACCACAACGTCGACACCAGCCCGGCCAACGGTCTGTGGATCACCTGCGGCGCCAGCCGTTCGCCATGGAACACCCACCTGTCGAGCGAAGAATACGAGCCGGATGCGACCGTCATCGGCACCAACACCCAGTTCGCCAACTTCAGCACCAACCTGTACGGCGACGCCACCAAGGCCAACCCGTATCACTACGGCCACCTGCCCGAAATCACCGTCAACCCGGACGGCACCGGCAGCTGCAAGAAGCACTACTGCCTCGGCCGCATCTCGCACGAGCTGGTGCAGGTCATGCCGGACGAGCGCACCACGCTGATGGGCGACGACGCCACCAACGGCGGCCTGTTCATGTTTGTAGCCGACAAGGCCAAAGACCTGTCCAGCGGCACGCTGTACGTCGCCAAGTGGAACCAGAAAACCACCGACAACGGCGGCTCGGCCACGCTGTCGTGGATCAAGCTGGGCAGCGCCACTTCGGCCGACATCAAGGCCCTGGCCGACCAGTTGAAAGCAGCCGACATCATGGACGTGAAAACCGCCGACCCGTTGGATGCGTCGTACACCAAGATCCCGTTCAACGGCAAATTCAACTGGATCAAGATCGTGCCGGGCAAAGAGAAGGCGGCGGCGTTCCTGGAAACCCACCGCTATGCCGCGTTCAAGGGCGGCAGCATGGGCTTTACCAAAATGGAAGGCACCACCGTCAACGCCAAGGACAAGATCGCGTACTCGGCGATTGCCGCGATCGGCTCGGCCATGACCAACGGCTCGGGTGGCATCTCGATCAAGGGCCCAAGCGCCGGCGCCGTCTACGCGCTGAACATGAAGGCCGGCCAGGTGGATGACACCGGCGCCGCCATCAACAGCGAATGGGTGCCGGTCGACATGGCAGCCGTACCGGCGCTGCTGTCGGAAGATCTGAAAACCGCCGACGCGCTGGGCAACCTGGCCAATCCGGACAAGGTGGCCAACCCGGACAACATCAAGTTCTCCGAGAAGCTGCGCACGCTGTTTATCGGCGAAGACAGCGGCACCCACGTCAACAATTTCCTGTGGGCGTACAACGTCGACACCAAGGCGCTGACGCGCATCCTGTCGACGCCGTCGGGCGCCGAATCGACCGGCCTGCATGCCGTGGACGACATCAACGGCTTCGCTTACATCATGAGCAACTTCCAGCACGCCGGCGACTGGGAGTCGGCGCTGCACAGCAAAGTGCAAGCCACGCTCGACCCGCTGATCCGCGCCAACTACCGCGACCGCTACGGCGCGGCAGTCGGCTACCTGACCGGCTTCCCGGGCCTGACCTTCAGCTGATCCCTCCGGCGTTCGCGGCAACTGCGCAACCCGCACACCGCTGGCGCCAGGGTCTGACCCCATACGGGGTCAGACCCTTCCGTTTTGGGGTAACCGCAAGCTACCGTGCGGCGCTTGCCGGCCGATGCGGCCGATAATACCCAGATAGCTCGCCCACGGAGAACTATCATGTTGAAACACGCTTGCGCCGCCCTCCTCGCATTCAACATTGCCGGCTGCGGTGGCAATTCCGGTTCCGGCAGCGCGACAACGCCGTTGCCGCCGACCACGCCAACCACGCCCTCCGGCGCCCCCACCGTACTGGCCACCGGCCTGCAAATCCCTTGGTCCATCGCCTTTTACGGCACCACCCCGCTGATCAGCGAGCGCGGCACAGCACGCATCCAGGCGATAGGCGCGAATGGCGCGCTGACCGCCATTGCCACCATCAATGGCGTGAGCGGCACTGGCGAAGGCGGCCTGCTCGGCATCGCCGTACGTGACGGCTACCTGTACGCCTACTTCAGCGCCGGCACCGAGAACCGCATCGAACGCTATCCGCTGACCGGCTCCGGCACCACCACCCGCCTTGGCGCAGCGCAAACACTCCTGACCGGCATCCCATCCGGCAGCAACCACAACGGCGGACGCATCGCCTTCGGCCCGGACGGCATGCTGTACGCCGCCACCGGCGATGCCGGCACCACCAGCCGCTCACAGGATCTCAACTCGCTGGGCGGCAAAATCCTGCGCCTGACGCCGGACGGCCGCGTGCCCGCCGACAACCCCTTCGTCGGCTCCTACGTCTACAGCTACGGCCACCGCAACGTACAGGGAATGGCGTGGGCCAGCGATGGCGCCATGTACGCATCCGAGTTCGGCCAGAACACCTGGGACGAACTCAACCTGATCAAAGCCGGCGGCAACTACGGCTGGCCTACGGTAGAAGGCAAAGCCGGCAACAGCCTGTACATCGATCCGCTTCAGCAATGGGCGACCGCCGACGCCAGCCCGAGCGGCATCGCCATCAGCGGCGGCAACATCTACATCGCCAACCTGCGCGGCGAACGGCTGCGCAAAGTGCCGATCGCTGCACCCGGCACGTCATTAGACTTCTACGTCCAACAATACGGCCGGCTGCGCGACGTCACCGTCGCCCCCGATGGCAGGCTCTACATCATCACCAACAACACCGACGGCCGCGGCACGCCCAAAGCCGGTGACGACCGCTTGTTAAGCGCTCCCCTGCTCTAGCTTACCCACCCGCGATCGGGCGGCGGCAATGCGCAACCAAACACGTCTCGGGCGTCACCGCTTTGCCGGCTGCAGTAGCATATCGCCATCAGCCGCCAGCGAGGAGCGACCATGCCAACGAAAAACGTAGACGGATACCAGATTGACTTCACCGCCGAGGCCCTGCCCGGCACCGACCAGTGGGGCGCCTTCGTGGCGATCTTCGTGCCGTCCGACAATCCCATGCATATGGACGAGGTGTATCCCAAGCAGCGGGTGGTGGCCGACGTGCCCTGCGCCAGCGAAGCGGAGGCGCAATCACAGGCCGAACAAGCCGCTGCGACGATTCTCGACCAATTGCGCGCACCGCAAAAACTTGCTGACGACTAGCATCCCCACCACACTTTGCAAAAATCTTTGTTTTTCGATAGTAATATTGCTAAAAACGAAGTATTGTTGTGTGTGCACTTCAGCGCTAAAAGTGCCATGCTGCACTGCAGTTATGTATCGTAGCGTACAGTAGCGCCGCCAAGGTGTTGTGCAGAGCAACGGGAATATTTATTGCCTGTTGTTAATGGCTGTGGGTCAGACTACAATCGGGTGTCATTCAGCTGAAACAATTTGCGGAATCTGTTCATATGTCTTTTCTGTCATCTGCCTCGCCCAAGTTAGCACCATGGAAAGTCCTGTTGGTTGATGATGAACCGGACATCCATGACATCACCAAACTGACGCTGAGCCGCTTCCGTCTCGACGGCCGCGCGCTGAGCTTCGTCCACGCCTACAGCGGCGCCGAAGCCAAGGAAGTGCTGGCGCGCGAGTCCGACATCGCGCTGGTGTTCCTCGACGTCGTGATGGAAAAGGAGGACAGCGGCCTGGAAGTGGCGCGCTGGATGCGCGAAGACCTGGACAACCAGTTCACCCGCATCGTGCTGCGCACCGGCCAGCCCGGCCAGGCGCCGGAAGAACGCGTGATCGTCAACTACGACATCAACGACTACAAAGAAAAAACCGAACTGGACCGCACCAAGCTGTTCACCACCACCTTCGCCGCGCTGCGCGCCTACCGCGACATCATGAAGGTGGAGGAAGCCCACCGCGCCCAGATCAATTATCGCGAAGGCCTGGAACGCGTGATCGCCGCCTCCTCGCACATCTTCCGCCAGCGCAATCTGAAAGACTTCGCCAACGGCCTGCTGCAACAGGTGGTGGCCCTGCTGCGCCTGGAACACAGCATGCTGCTGCGCCTGCGTGGTGCTACCGCGATCAGCGGCGAGAACGATTACGAAATCCTGGCCAAGATCGGCGATGAAGATGGCACCCTGCTGTCGCCGGAAGTGCTGGCGCAGATCGACGCCGCCAAGAGCAACCAGATTTCGCGCGTGGAAGGCGACACCTACATCGGCTACTTCCCCAACGCCAGCGGCAAGGCGTCGCTGCTGGTGCTCAAGGGCGTGGCGGAAATTTCGGAAATCGACACCAAGCTGCTGGAAGTATTCTGCTCCGGCGTCGCCATCGCCTTCGACAACATCCTGCTGAGCCAGGAAATCACCGATACCCAGGCCGAGCTGATCATGCGTCTCGGCGACGTCGTCGAATCGCGCTCCAACGAAGCCGGCAACCACGTGCGCCGTATGTCCGAGGTGTGCTACCTGCTGGCGCAGGAAGCCGGCCTGCCGGACGACGAAGTGGCGGTATTGCGGCACGCCGCGCCGATGCACGACATCGGCAAGATCGCCACGCCGGACGCGGTGCTGCTCAAGCCGGGCAAGCTGGATGCGGCCGAGTGGGAAATCATGAAGCAGCACCCGGCCGTCGGCCTGTCGATCCTGGATGGTTCACAGCGCCCGATCCTGAAGGCGGCCGCCGTCATCGCCCACCAGCACCACGAGAAATACGACGGCAGCGGCTATCCGCAAGGCCTGAAGGGCGAAGACATCCACCTGTACGCGCGCATCGTCGCCGTGGCCGACGTGTTCGACGCGCTGATGCACAAGCGCTGCTACAAGGAAGCCTGGCCGATCGAAAAAGTCATCGAGCACCTGCGCGAAGTAGCCGGCCATCACCTCGATCCGAAGTACGTCGATCTGCTGATCAAGAACATCGACCGCGCGCTGGCGATCAATGAACGCTTGCCAGATTGAATAAGCATATTAGCAATCGTTCGTAGGGACTGGATTTGCTAGCCCGTAAGATCATGGTCTGCTTTTCAGACCAGGATCTTACGATGCACAAGAATGTCCTCCCACCGCTGCTGCTGCTCGCCGAACTGCTGGCCGCGCTGCCGTCCGCCCAAGCCCAAGATACCGCCGCCATCGATCAAGTGACCGTGGTCGGCTCGCGCGCGCGCAACCGCACCGTGTTCGATTCCGCCGTGCCGATCGACCGCTTCGGCGCGCGCGAGGTGGAGAACGCCTTGTCCAGCGGCGAAGTCGGCGCCGCCCTGCAAGCGCTGTCGCCGTCGATCAACTTCCCGCGCATTGAATCCAGCGGCGCTTCCGACTCGGTGCGCGGCGTGCAGCTGCGCGGCCTGGCGCCGGACCAGGTGCTGGTGCTGATCAACGGCAAACGCCGTCACGCCAGCGCCGTACTGGACACCGAAAGCAGCTTTGCCGGCACCGTGCCGGTCGACATCAACGCGATTCCGCCGGGCGCCATCGACCACATCGAAATCCTGCGCGATGGCGCCGGCGCGCAATACGGCAGCGATGCCGTGGCCGGCGTCATCAACATCGTGCTCAAGCAGCAGCGCACCGGCGGCTCGGCTTCGGTCAGCTACCGCGCCAACCACACCGACTTCCAGCCGACCGACCAGAAGAAGACCGACGGCCAGACCAAAATCGTCAACGCCGACTATGGCGTGCCGCTGGGCGACGCCGGCTTCTTCCGCTTCGGCGCCGAGAGCCGCAGCCGCAATCCGACCCAGCGCGCCGGCTTCAGCGACGCCGGCTGGACCTCGTGGAATTACACGCCGGCCGACCAGGCCTTGGACGGCAAGGTGGTATTCAAATCCGGCGACGCGCAATCGCTCAACAACTACCTGTTCTACAACGCCCTGCTGGCGGTCAGCGACGGCGTCGACCTGTACTCCTTCGCCACCGCCAACAAGCGCAAGTCGGACGGCAGCGCCTACTTCCGCTATCCGGGCGATCCGTCGAATGTGGAAGCGGTCTACCCGCAAGGCTATCGCCCGGTGACGCATGGCGACGCCATCGACCTCAGCGTGGTAGCCGGCGTGCGCATTGCCAGCGGCGGCTGGAACTGGGATCTGAGCGCGCGTCACGGTAGCAACATCTTCCACTACGACGTCAACAACTCGCTCAACGCCTCGCTCGGCGCGCAGAGTCCGACCAGCTTCCACCTGGCTACGTTTGATTACCGCCAGAACGCGCTGAACGCCGACGTCACGCGCGAACTGGACTGGGGCGTGCCGGTCAACCTGGCGGTCGGCGCGGAATTCAGCCGCGAAACCTACGTTAGCTCACCGGGCGATGCCGCCTCGTACGCTGCCGGTCCGTTCACCGATGCGCCGCCCGGCGCGCAAGCCGGTCCCGGCCTGCGTCCGCAAGACGTGTTTGACGGTAGCCGCAACCTGCGCTCGGTCTACGCCGACATCGAGAGCGACCTCACCAAACAACTGCTGGTGGGTGCGGCCGCGCGCTATTCGGACTACAGCGACTTCGGCAACGCCAGCACCGGCAAGCTGTCGGCGCGCTACAAGTTCACCGACGATTTCCTGCTGCGCGGCTCCGTGTCGAACAGCTTCCGCGCACCGGCGCTGGTGCAGACCGGCTTCCGCTTCTCCACGCTCAACTTCAACAGCGACGGCACCGGCCTGCAAACCGCGTCGCTGCTGCCGGCCAGCGATCCCCTGGCGCGCGCCTTCGGCGCCCAGAATCTGAAACCGTAGAAATCGACCAACCTGTCGCTGGGCCTGGCGTGGAAGCCGGCGCGCAACACCAGCTTCACGCTGGACGGCTACCGCATCAAGATCAAGGATCGCATCACCCGCACCAGCGACCTGCAAAGTGACGCCGCCATCGCCTACCTGGCCGGCATCGGCCGCAGCGACATCCAGTCGGTGGCCTACCTGGCCAACCTGCTGGATACCACCACCACCGGCCTGGACGCGGTGCTGAACCACGACCTGTCCTTCGCCGGCGGCAAACTGGACCTGAACGCCGCCCTCAACCTCAACAAGACGCGCATCGATATGGTGCACCAAAGCTCGGCCGCGTTGGCGAAGATCGATCCCGACCTGACCGTGCTGACCAACGAAAGCCTGTTCCGCATACGCAACGCCTCGCCGAAGAACAAGCTGGTGCTGAGCGCCGACTGGCAAGCCGCGCAATGGAGCCTGCTGGCGCGTGCCACCCGCTTCGGCGCGCTGAAGGATTTTTCGTATGACGACGAAGCACCCGTGGAAGACGGCGTCCACATCCAGCGCTTCGCCGCCGTCTGGACGCTGGACCTGGAAGCGCAATACAAACTGACCAAACAGCTGACGCTGGCGGTCGGCGCCGACAACCTGCTCGACCGCTATCCGCAGCGCGTGCGCGAAACCAACAACGCCACCTATGGCGGCGCCCTGCCCTACAACTTCATCAACCCCATCGGCGTGAATGGCGCATACTTCTACGGCCGCCTGCGCTACACCTTCTGACCCAAAGGACACCATGAAAAAAATCCTCCTCGCCCTCTGCCTGAGCGCCGCATTCTGTGCGCCGGCCTTCGCCGCCAAGAACGCGCTGGTGCTGCAAACCGACTTCGGCACCTCTGATGGCGCCGTCTCCGCCATGCACGGCGTGGCTTACGGTGTCGACCCGAACCTGACGGTGGCCGACCTGACCCACAATATTCCCGACTACGACATCTGGGTCGGCGGCTACCGCCTGTTCCAGACCGCGAACTACTGGCCGCAAGGCACGGTGTTCGTCTCGGTGATCGATCCGGGCGTGGGCACCACGCGCAAGTCGGTGGTGTTGAAAACCAAGGAAGGCCGCTACTTCATCGGCCCGGACAACGGCCAGTTCACGCTGATCGCCGAGCGCGACGGCGTGGCCGAACTGCGCGAGATCGACGAGAAGGTCAACCGCCGCGCCGGTTCGGGCGAGTCCTACACCTTCCACGGCCGTGACGTGTACGCGTATGTAGGCGCGCGGCTGGCGTCGGGCACCATCAGTTACGAGCAGGTTGGCCCGTCGCTGCCGGTCGAATCGGTGATCAAGATCCCGTATCAGAAAGCCGCCCTGAGCGACGGCAAGCTGCGCGGCATCATCCCGGTGCTGGACATCAAATACGGCAACGTCTGGACCAATGTGCCGAAAGCGCTGTTTGACCAGCTGGGCGTCAAGGAACACGAGCCTGTGCAGGTGCGCTTCTTCCACAACAAGAAGCTGGTGAACACCGTGGTGGCGCCGTATGAGCACACGTTTGGCGGCGTCGCCAAGGGCAAGCCGCTGGTCTACCTGAACAGCCTGCTGGACGTGGCGGTCGCGCTGAACCAGGGCAGCTATGCGGAGAAAAACAAAATCGACTCCGGCGTCGATTGGGAAGTGGAAATCTCCAAAGCCAAAAAATAAGCGCTGCCGATAGGGTCTGGGGCCGTACGGGATCAGCCCCTGGCTGTCACGGCCTGGGGATCGCGCAGGCGTTCGATATCGCGCTGCGGCGGCAGGCCGTACATGCGGCTGTAGTCGCGGCTGAAGTGGGACGGGCTCTGGTAGCCCACTTCGTAGCCTGCCGTGCCGACATCGCGGTGCTCCAGCGCGATCAGGCGGCGCGCTTCATGCAGGCGCAGCTGCTTTTGATATTGCATCGGCGTCATGCCGGTAATCGCCTTGAAGTGCTGGTGCAGCGATGACGCGCTCATGTTGGCCTGCGCCGCCAGCGTCTCCACCAGCAGCGGTTCGCGGAAGTTGGCGCGCAGCCAGCTGACGGCGGTAGCGACCTTGTTGCCGGGTGTATCGGCCTGGGCGATATGCATCAGCTGCGGCCCGCACGGGCCGGTCAGCAGGTAATACAAAATCTCTTGTTCAATCAGCGGCGCCAGCGCCGGGATCGCTTCCGGCGTGTCCAGCAGACGCACCAGCCGCAGCACGGCGTCCAGCAGCGCATCGCTGGCGCGGTTGACGGTCACGCTCAAGCCGCGCGCGGCAGCCAGCGCCGACGGCGGCATGCTGATGCGGCCCATCAGCTCCTTCAGCTTGGTGGTGTCGATGATGATGCCGACGCCCAGGTGCGGCTGCTCCGGCGTGGCCAGCGTGACGCACGACGCCACCGGCACGTCCATCGCCACCAGCAGGAAGTCACCGACGCCGTAGCGCATCACGTGTTCGCCGATGGTCAGCGTCTTCTCGCCCTGCGCCACCAGCGCAAAGCACGGCTGCTGAGAAGTATGCACCGGCACCGTCCGCCCCGAGCGGCGGCCGAAGAACAAGGTGTCGATGGCGCTCGAACGCTGGCCATCGTCATCGGCGTGGCGGGCAATCAGCGTGGCTAATTCGGCAAAGCGGTTCATTTGGAGGATTCGGCATCAGGCTAAGAGGATGGCGCTACCGGCGCCGGCAGCATTCGCCGTAGGATACAGCATCTCAACCACGGATGCAGATGACCATGACGCTCGCTATCGAAATCACTACTTTCCAGCTCAACGGCTGCACCTGCCAGGAGTTCATCGCCGCCAATGCCGAACTCGACATCTGGCTGGCGCGCCAGCCGGGCTTCCAGTCGCGCACCATGGCCGAACAAAAAGATGGCACCATCGTCGACATGCTGTGCTGGGATTCGGTGGCGCAAGGCACAGCGTCCATGCACCGCCTGATGGATGAGCTGCGCGACTCGCCGGTGCACGGCATGATCGATCAGGACACGGTGTCATGGTCGATCGCGCCGGTCAGGCACCGGGTGTAGATCAGCTTATAGCTGGCCTTCCTGTTTCTTGACGATCTTTTCCAGCGTGGCGCGCAGCGATTTGAGAGCGACCGTCGCGCTTTCCACCAGCTTGCTGTCTGCCGCGCCCTGCTGATCTCCGCTCAGCGAAGGCAGCTGGAACGCGTCGGCATCGGCCGATGCCTGCTGCGCGGCGTAGGCGCTGCGTCCCTCCGCGTAGCCATCGTCGGCGGTGGCGGAATCGGCGCTGTCTTCCGCCGGCGTGGCGGCCACATCCGGCACGCTGCTGTCGGCTGGGGTACGCAATACGCCCGCCGCCTGTTTCAGCTGGCTGGCCAGCTGTTTCAATTGTTGCAACATCGCTTTAGCGTCTTTGCCGCCGAACATCGCCAACATCTTCTTCAGCATCTCGATCTGCTTCTTGATCTCGTCGATACGCATGCGCGCCGCCGCTTTCTGATCCAGATCGGCCCGGCGTGACAGGCCATCGATGGTGGCCGCGTTTTTTTTGGCCGTCTCCATTTTCTTCTGCAGCAGGTTCTGATAAGCGTCACTACCAGCATCGACGCTGACAGAGGGGCGGTAGGCGGATATGGCAAGCATGGCGGTTCTCACAAAGGGCTGGTCAACTTAAACAGGCGACGAGACCAGCCGTTTTGTTAAACCGCGTTCACATCGGCTCTATGGCGCAGCGGGATCAAGGAACACGAACAGCGACTGGATACGTCCATCGCTGATCTGCACCAGATCCATGCCGGTGATGGCCGCCGGGCCGCCGGGAGGCCCCAGCCGCCACGATAAACGGCCCATGCCATGGTGACCGACTGCCGGCCCCACGGCGCTGAAGACGAAATCCGCCGGCAACCTGCCCAGCAGCCGGCTGACGGCGGCGTCGATCGCGGCATGCCCCTGCACCGCCGCGTCCGGCTCATACAGCATGGCGTCTTCGGCATACAAGCGCTTGATGGCCTGAACGCGCTGGATCACGTCGCGATTGCCGAACACCTCGGTCGGGTTAGCCTGCATCAAGCCGTCGTAATCGATGGAATCGGTCGCCATATCAGTGCCCGCCGCCGCTGGCCAGCAGTTGCAATTCCCACGCCAGGGCGACCGCGCTACCGCCGCCATGTTCAAGGATGATGCCGCCGACGCCGCCGGCCGTCTCCTCGCGCGCCCAGTCGCGCTGCCATTCGCCCAGCACCGCCATCCAAGTGATCGGCACGGCGCCGGCCGCGACCATGCGGCGCACCGCCATCTCATGCGCCTCCAGCGTCACGCCGCCAGACGCGTCGGTGACCACAAACACGTCGTAGCCTTCGGCCAGCGCCTGGATCGCCGGCATCGCCAGGCAGATCTCGGTGTACAGCGCGGCCAGCACCAGCTGCTTGCGGCCACTCTTCTTGACCACCTCAGTCACGTTCGGATCTTGCCAGGTGTTGATGAAAGTGCGGTCAATCGGCTTCTGCTCCGGAAACACGTCCTGCAAGCCTTTGATGATGTGGCCGCCACGCTCCGCCAGCACCGTCGATAGGATGGTCGGCACGCCGAACAGCTTGGCCGTTTTCGCCAGCCCGACCACGTTGTTGATGATCATGCTCGGCTCATGGCTGTGCAGGTTGGTGAACTGGAACGGTTGGTGATCGATGAGAACGAGGATGCTGTCTTCGGGCCGTAACAGCGCTGCGAGTCCGGTCTTGCTCATGTGTCTGTCCTTTGGTTTGCCACGCGGCGGGGATGCGCGTTGAGCCAAAACGATAGCAACCTGGGGGTGGCGCGACAATGACGGTTCCTGCGCTTGATAGTCCGATCCTGCTGTTGGCCCTTACTGCTTAAGGCAAGGGTGCGGCTGGCCCATGATGTGAGTAGAATGATTTGAGCTAACCCGGGCGCTTCGCCCATCCGGAAGGAACGCCATTTTTACGCAGCCCGCCACGATACCTGCTTTGCCTGAGCACATGCCGCACGCGTTCGGCGCGCTGGCGCCGTGGCAACTGCGGCGGGTAACCGCGTATCTGGCAGCGAATCTGCCGCAGCGGGTGGAGCTGGCAACGCTGGCGGCGCTGGTGAATCTGTCCCAGGCCCACTTCAGCCGGGCGTTCAAGGCCGCCACCGGACTGGCCCCCTACCAGTGGCAGCTCGACGCGCGTATCCGGCGCGCGCAAGCCATGCTGATTTACACGGACGCGCCGCTCAGCGAGATCGCCGTGGCCACCGGCTTTGCTGATGCCGCGCATTTCGGCCGCGCGTTCCGCAAACTGTCGGGCCACACGCCAGGCGACTGGCGACGCCACCGCAAGCATTAGCCAGCGGCGGCGGGCACTTACTTGCGCTTGACCTTGGGGAAACGCAGCTTGTAGTGCAGCCCCATGCCCGGCGCGCTGACCACCTTGACCGTGCCGCCCAGGGCGCCGGTCACCAGGTTGTACAGGATGTGCGCGCCAAGCCCGCTGCCGCCGGAGCCGCGCTTGGTGGTGAAGAACGGATCGAACAGCTGCCCCAGCGTGGCGCTGTCCATGCCGACGCCGTCGTCGCTGTAGTCGAATTCGACATTGTCGCCCTCCACCTTGCCGGTGATCTTGATCTTGCCCGGCTGCCCTTCCTCAAAACCGTGCACCAGCGAGTTGACCACCATATTGGTGACGATCTGCGAAATCGCGCCAGGAAAGCTGGCCATGTTGATCTGCTCGTCGCAATTGATCTCGATCTGGATCGGCTTGCCCTTCAGCTTGGGCTGCAAGGACAGCAGCACCTCGTCCAGGTATTTGCGCAGGTTGAAGCTGCGGATATCGTCCGACGACTGGTCGACCGCCACCTGCTTGAAGCTGCGCACCAGCGCCGCCGCCCGCTGGGTGTTGGTGGTCATGATTTTCAGCGACTGGTCGATGATGTCGAAGAACTGGTTCAGGCCGTCTTCGTCCAGCACGCCGTTGGCCATGTCTTCGCGGGTCAGCTTCAGCTCTTCCACCAGGTGGCTGGTGGCGGTGACGCAAATGCCCAGCGGCGTATTAATCTCGTGCGCCACGCCAGCCACCAGACGTCCCAGCGAGGCCAGCTTCTCCTGCCGCACCAGTTCGCCCTGCGCATCCTTCAGCGAGGTCAGCGCGCTTTCCAGCGCCGCGTTTTGCTGCTCCAGCGTTTCTTTGGCATGGCGGATCTGGCGATCGGCCTGCATGCGGGCAATCGCCACCGCCACGTGGCTGGCCATGAAAGCCAGAATATCGAGATCATTCTGGGTGTACTGCACCTTGTCGTCGTAGCTCTGGACGACGATCACGCCATAGGCCTGGTCGCCCAGCAGCATCGGCGCCCCCATCCAGCTGGAAATCTCGACATTGCCCAGCGGATGCTCCATCTCGCCAGTGTCCACCAGCGCCTGGAAGCCGATGCGGTCCAGCAGCATCGCCTGCTTGCGCTGCAAGATGTACGAGGACATGCCGACGCCATAGTCAAAGCGCTTGACCGGCGCATGCTCATCCTTTTCATCGACAAAATACGGAATGCTGATTTCCTGCGTGTCCGGGTGATACAGCGCCATCAGGAAGTTCTTGGCCGGCACCAGCTGGCTGATGATTTCGTGCAGCTGATGGTTGAGGCGGCTGCCGCCGGTGGCGGTGGCCGACAGGTTGGCCAGCTCGTACAGCGCGCGCTGGATGTTTTCCGCGCGGCGGCGCTCGGCCACCTCGTGCTGCATCTGCACCGTGCGCTCCTGCACCGCGCGTTCCAGCCGATCCATGCTCTGCAAGCCCTGCAAGGCGCTGGAAACGTGGTTGGCGATCAGCTTGAACAGCGCCTGGTCTTCCTCGTTGAACGTGTGCTGCTTGTCGTAGCTCTGGATCACCACCGCGCCCAGCACCTGGTGGTTCTGGTCCAGCAGCGGACTGCCCATCCAGTGCTCGGCGATGGTGCCGATGCCGAAGCCGGCGTTGTCCTGGCGCTTGGAGACGTGCTCGGCCGCCGTCATGACGATCGGCTCGCGGCTCAGGATCACCGCCGCCGTCGGCGACTCGCCCGGCACCAGCTCGAACAGCTCGTCGCGGCTGGGCGCCTCGTCGACTTCATCGACAAAATAGACGAAGCGCACCTGGTTGGCCGGTCCCTCATGGTCGCTGAGCGCCACGAAGAAGTTGGCCGCGTACATGATGCGGCCCAGCGCCGCATGGACCGCCTGCAGGAATTCACTGATATCGGTGCAGCTGCTGGACTTCTGTCCGATTTCCAGCAGCATGGTTTGAACGGCTTCCAGCCGGGTAAGACGACTTTCCATCAGGTTTCCTATGTTGGGTACATGCACATAGGAAATACTAGCAGGACTGCCTGCTCCGGGCCAGCGCCATCGGCGGCGATCAGGGCTTTTTGTAGCCGTTTTCGATCCAGGTCGACGCGCTGGCAACGCTGAGCTTGAAAGTCGGGGCGACGCGCACCCGCGCCAGCTCTTCCCCGTACTGGTCGAAGGCGGTCAGCGTGGCGTACGGATCGTCCTCGTCCGGCGTGATGTCCAGGCACACCTTGAACTGGCCGTCATCGGTATTGACGAATACATTCTTGTGCAACTGGGCGTGCAACTGCTGCTCGTGGCGGCGGATCACCTCGTTGGCGGTCTTGACCAGCGTGTTGAAGGCGTTGACGTCCAGCGGCTTGGGATTCTTCTTGTCGCGGCCCATGGTCCAGGGACCGACCAGCGCCGGCTCCGGCTCGCCGTCCTTGATCATCGCCACCGCCCAGCCGTCATCATCGTCGTTCTTGATCACGCGCGCGGTCCAGCCATTGCCTTGCCACAAGCGGTCTTGCTGCACCAGGGCGTCGTCGTCGGAATCGGGGAAATCATTAGGCATGGTCGGGCTCGGCGAAAAGAGATGGGGGCCGAATGATACAACAATAGGAAAAGCCCGCCGAGGCGGGCTTTCATGATGCGCGCATGATGCTTAAACGACAATCCTAACAAGTCATGCAAGGCGCCCGTTCCGCGATGGGCGGCTTGGGCGGCGCGATGCGCGGATCGATGGCCGGCTCCGGCATGTGATAGCTGAACGGGTTGATGATAATCGGCGGTATCGTGGGGGGTGCCGATGGCGGGCCTTTCGGGCCTCCGCCGGACAAACGCGTAGCGCTGCGCTGGCGCCGTGTGCATCGGGGTGCGGAAGGGATCGATTGCCCTTCGCTCATTGCTAGCCAAGCCATGTTCCTGCCCTCCTTGTGCAAGTGAGATGTTCAGTTTAGACCAACATATCTTTAAATCAAGGCGCAATTCCAATTAACTGACCGCTCGGCGCCCCGCCCACGCGTTCCATCCCGTCAATTCGCCGGTCTGTCGCAATCCGGTGGCCGGCGCGGGGCGACGCCGGTACAGTTCAACCATGCCAAACGGCACTGAACAACATCAACAGATGAGGTACGCCATGAACACCAACGCTAAAAAACTGATCTTCGCCGCCGTGATCTTCCTGCTGGCCGTTGCGGCCTGCCAATCGATGTTTGGTGACGGCATGCATGTCAACATCGATGGCGACGAAATCGATGGCCCGCTGGGCGCGGTACTGGGCGTATTCTTCGGCGGCGCCGGGCTGCTGCTGGCCGGCCTGATCATGACCTGCGTGGCGATCTTCCTATGCCTGCTGTTTGCCGGCCTCGGCATCATGGCGGTGGTGGGCGTGGCGCTGGCGGCGGTGATCGTGGTGGCCTGTGTGTCGCCCCTGCTGCTGCCGCTGCTGGTGCCGATCGGCCTGTACTGGCTGTTCGTCAGCCGCCCACGCAAACAACGCCGCCTGGCAACCATGCAACAAGCAATCTGATTGAAGGCCGCGTGTTAGTCCAAGTTTAAACCGGAAGCGGCCGGGACCTGATGCCCCGGCCGATCCGCCTCCTCATCCATCTGCTCCACCCGATTACGTCCAGCCCGCTTGGCCCGGTACAGCGCCTGGTCGGCACGAATCAAGGCCTGATCCCCGCCCGGCGTTTTGCCCCCCATCGCAGCGATCCCGATACTGACGGTGATGTTCAGCGTCACGCCATCATCCAGCCGCATCGGCGTCTGTTCCACCCGCAGCCGCAGCCGCTCGGCAAACACCGCCGCCGCCGTTAGCTCGGTCCCCGGCAACAACAGCGCAAACTCCTCGCCGCCAATCCGCCCCAGCATATCGATCTTGCGCTGACCTTCACACATCAGGTCGGCCAACTGACGCAGCACGGCGTCGCCGGCCGCGTGGCCGTACTCATCGTTGATGCGCTTGAAGTGGTCGATGTCGAGCAGCAGCACTGCGGCGCTGTCGCCAATCTCGCGTTGCAGCCGCCCCTCTTCTTCCTGCAAGCGCCCCATGAATTCGCGCCGGTTTGGCAGGCCGGTAAGGAAATCGGTGGTGGCCAGCACGCGCAACTCGTCGTCCATGCGGCGCCGCTCGGTGATGTCCAGCGTCGAGACGATGACGAAGTCCAGGCTGTGCGTGTGGCCCGGCATGACCAGCAGCGTCAGTTCGTTCAGGCGCGCCACGCCGTCCAGCCGCTCGAAGCTGCCCTCGCAGGCGAAAAAGTGCTGGCCCTGCGCCAGTGCGGTCACGGCGCGGGCAAAGTTCGGCATGGCGGCGGCGTCGAAATTCTGCGCCAGCGTCAGCGCGCCGATGTCCTTGCGGCCCGGCGGCGCCGCCACCTGTTCCAGCGCGGCCGCGTTCACGTCAAGGATGCGCACCAGCGACGCCAGCCGCCGCAGCTGGCTGGGATTGGCCTGCAAATAGGCTGCCAGATCCTCGATGCCAGATAGTTCCAGCTCGGCCAGCGCGCCGCGCACCGCAGACCAGTCCTGCTCCCACAGCGCCACCGGCGCATGGTCATACAGGCTGCGGAAGCGCGCCTCGCCGATGCGCAAGGCTTCCGCCGCCTGCGCCTGTTCGATGGCGATGCCAGCCAGCCGCGCGCCCTGCTCGATCAGCGCGATATTGGCCAGGCTAGGCAGGCGCGCTTCGCGGTGGTAGATGGCAAAGGTGCCCAGCACCGAACCGCTGGTGCTGATGATGGGATCGGACCAGCATGAGCCCAGGTGCGCCTGCAACGCCAGGTCGCGGTAGTCACCCCACGATGGCGCCAGCCGAATATCCTCGACGATCACCCGGCTGCGCGTGCGTACCGCCAGACCGCAGGCGCCGACGCCATCGCGGATCGCCATGCCGTGGATGGCGGCGTTGTAGAAGCCTGGCAGACTCGGGGCGGCGCCGACCAGCAGATGCTCGCCGCTGTCATCGAGCAGCAGGATGCTGCACATCATGTCCTCGTTGTCCGCCTCCACGCCCAAAACCACGCTTTCCAGAATAGTCTGCAGCGGCGCGCCGGTAGCCAGCAGTTCCAGCACATGGCGGCGGGTCTGCTCGCGGCGTTCGATCTGGGTGCGCTCGGTGATGTCGCGGAAGGACCAGATGCGCGCCGGCTCGCTGCCCAGTTGCAAGCCGCGCGTGTGCTTCTCGATCACGCGGCCGTCCTTCAGGTGTAGCACGTCGTGTTCCTCTTCCAGCCCGGCGCCGCGCTGCACGCCCGGCAGCGTCAGTTGTTCCGGCTCATCCAGCCGCAGGCCGCAGTCAGGATGGCGCAGTTGCGCGCACATGTGCGCCATCAGCACCGCGCCGTCATTTTGCCAGTCCAGATGTTCCGGCACGTTCCACAATTCGCGGAAGCGGCGGTTGGAGTTGAGCACCGCGCCTTTCAGGTTGTCGACCAGGATGCCGTCGATGGTCGAGTCCAGGATGCTGCGCAACATGGCCTGGCTGCGCTGCGCGCTGTCGGCCATCACCATCAGCGTGGCCTGGCCTTCCTTCAGTTCATCGGCCAGTGCGCGGCTGCGTTGCATGGCGGCGCGGGCACGCACGCGGCCGCGCGCCAGCAGCCAGGTCAGGCAAGCCAGCAAACTGCTGAGCGCCACGCCGAGCGCGCCGATCACTTGGGCTTTGTCGGTACGCGCCGTGCCGGCGCCGGGTTGGGTGGCGATGCGTAGCGTCCAGCGATGGTTGGCGATGCTGATTTGCTGGCGCGTGACGCGTGTCGTGTCGCGCGCCAGCGGCACGCTGTCGTACATCAGCGCTTCCGGAGTGATGACGCCGCCGTCGTAGATTTCCACATCCAGCGCGGCGGCGCGCGGGCCGCCCAGCCCCGCCATCAAATCGCCAACGCGAAACGGCGCAAACACCCAGCCGCTGATGGCGCTGCGGCGTTGCGCCAGCGTGGCGATCGGCTGCGGATGGTTATACACGGGCAGCACCACCAGGAAGCCCGCTTGCGCCGGCTCACCCACTTCCTGCACCAGCCGGATCTTGGCGCTCATGGCCGGCTGGCCGGAATCGCGCGCCTGTTCCAGCGCGGTGCGGCGATGCTCCTCGGACCCCGTGTCGTAGCCGAAGGCGTGGCGGTTGTTGTCGTTGAACGGCTCCAGGTAGACAATCGGCGCGTACCAGTCGCGCTCACCCGGCGGGAAGATGCGGTAATCGGGAAAACCCTGGCGCCGCACCAGCGCCTCATGCGCTTCGCGCTGCTGCGGTCCGATCAGCTTCATGTAGCCGACGCCGTGCACGCCGGGGAAGTGGCGGTTGAGATCCTGGCCGGTGAGATAGGTGCGGAATTCGTCGCGGTCGACATCCTGCGAACTGGCGAACAGCCCCTGCACGCCATACAGCGCCTGCACATAGGTTTGCATGCGCTGGTCCAGATTATTGACCAGCTCCCGCACGCGGCCGTCGAAATCGGCCTGCGCATCCTGCTCGGCATCGGCCAGCGCGCCATGCCATAGCACAGCAGTCACGCCCAGACAGCCGCTCAGCACCAGCGCAGGCAGGACGCTCGGCGAGAGCAGTCCCTGCAGCAACCGGCGCAGCCTTGCCTGGGCGTCGGCCCGCATTTACACCTCGGTGCCCACGAACTGGTGATAGCCACGGGCGCGCAGCGCGCAGGCCGGACAGGTGCCACAGCCGTAACCCCAATCGTGCAGGGCGCCGCGCTCACCCAGGTAGCAGGTGTGGGTGCCTTCACGGATCAGGTTCACCAGCGCCTGGCCGCCCAGTTCCTGGGCCAGTTCCCAGGTCTGCTTTTTGTCGCGCCACATCAGTGGCGTTTCCAGCTTGATGCGGGTGTCCATGCCCAGGTTGAGCGCCACTTGCAGCGCCTTCATGGTGTCGTCGCGGCAGTCCGGATAGCCGGAGAAGTCGGTCTCGCACATGCCGCCCACCAGCACCGTCAGGCCGCGGCGATAGGCCACGGTGGCGGCTACCGTCATGAACAGCAGGTTGCGGCCGGGGACAAAGGTATTCGGCAGACCGTTGGCCTGGGTTTCAATCGCGATATCGTGGGTCATCGCGGTTTGCGAAATGGCTGAGATCAGCGACAGGTCGATCATGTGGTCTTCGCCCAGCCTGGCGTTCCAGTCGGCCGACTGCTCGCGCAGGCTTTGCAGCAGCGCGGGACGGACCGTCAGCTCGACGGCGTGGCGCTGGCCGTAATCGAAACCGATGGTTTCAACACGGGCGTAGTGTTTCAGGGCCCAGGCCAGGCAGGTGGTGGAGTCTTGACCTCCGCTAAACAGGACCAGGGCGGAATCGGTAGGCAGCATAGTTCTTTCCAGATGAAGCAATCTTATAAGTACGCCATCTTTCAGGGCAATCCGGTAACATACTCACTAGCGTACACCCAGATGGAGTCTCATGTTACCGGCATCGCCAGCAAAAAAACGGACAGGATCACGAATTTTGGCACAAGTTGTGACAAAAGGGTCCGCCTGCCTCACTGCGGCCCTGCTGTCCGTGATGGCGCAGGCGGCCGAAGGCCTGAAATACGAGGTCCGCATCGACGCTCCCGGCGACGTACGCGACCTGCTCGAACATAATCTGGACCTGGTGCGTTTTCGCGGCAACGACCGCATCGACCGCGAACAGCTGCAACGGCTGGTGCGGGTGGCGCCGGAACAGATCCGCACGCTGGTGGCAACCAATGGTTACTATTCGCCGGTGGTCAGCGCCACCATGGATCGCGAAGCGGCCGGCACGCCGGTGGTGCAGGTAAAGGTGGTGCCGGGAGAACCGGTGCGCGTGGGCGAGGTGGATCTGAGCCTGCAAGGCTTTGTCCCCAATCCCGAGCAGCCGGCCGACAAGCAGTTTGACGTCAATACGCTGAAAGCCACCTGGCCGCTGAACAAAGGCATGATCTTCCGCCAGGATGAATGGGAATCGGCCAAGCGGGCGATTTTGCGTTCGGTGGTGCAGACACGCTATCCGCGCGCGCAACTGGTGGAAAGCCAGGCCACAGTAGACCCGGAATCGCACCAGGCCAACCTGCGGGTGGCGATCGACAGCGGGCCGGAACTGCGCTTCGGTGAATTGCGCATCGAAGGCCTAAAGCGCTACCCGGACAAGGTGGTGCGCAACCTGAATCAAATCAATCCCGGAGACTACTACAGCGAAGCGGCGCTGCAATCCTACCAATCGCGCTTGCAGGACACGGGTTACTTCGCCAGCGTGGAAGTCAGCGCCGACACCAGCGCAGTGCTCACCGAGCAGCTCGACGCCGCCGCCATGACGCCGGAGCAGAACGCCAGCGCCGCCATGGCGCCGTTGCCGCTGCTGGTGCGCGTGGTGGAGAACAAACGCAAGAACGTCAGCGCGGGTATCGGTTATTCGACCAACACCGGTAACCGGACCTCGCTGACCTATGACGATCTGGCGATATTCGGCCTGCGCATGAAAAGCGCGCTGACGCTGGAAACCAAGAAGCAGACCGCCACCACCAATTTCTACTTCCCGGTCACGCCGGAAGGCTATAACGACAGTATCGGCGCCTCGTTTGAGCGCAGCGATATTTCCGGCGAGGTGACCAGCGTGGCCAGCATCGCCGGCAAGCGCACCTGGGGCACGCCGCTGCTGGAACGCTCGCTGACGCTGGAGCTGCTGACCGAGACCAAGACCATCGGCGGCATCCCGTCGAGCCAGAGCAAGAGTTTGCCGCTGACGTACGGCGTCACCTGGCGCAAGCTGGATAACCTGCTGTTCCCGACCAAGGGCTATGCACTGAATGCGCAGGTGGGCGGCGCGCTGCTGCCGATCCTGACCGACGAGGCGTTTGTGCGCGGCTATGCGCGCGGCGTGTTGTACATGCCGCTGAGCGTGAACACCAACGCCGTCTTCCGGGGCGAACTCGGTGCGCTCGGTTCGCGCGATAAGACCGGCGTGCCGGCCGTGTATCAGTTCCGTGCCGGCGGCGACCAGTCGGTGCGCGGCTATGGCTATCAGGAGCTGGGCGTGCCGGTGGATGGCGCGATTACCGGCGGCCGTTACCTGGCCACGGCCAGCGCGGAGTACCAGTACTGGTTCAAGCCGCAGTATGGCGCGGCGGTGTTCTACGATGCGGGTAATGCTGGCGATACGTTCAGCGCCCTGCATCCAAAGTCCGGCTATGGCGTGGGTGCGCGCTGGAAGAGCCCTGTGGGGCCGATCAATGTCGATGCCGCATATGGACACGCGGTTCATAAATATCGTTTGCACTTCTCGCTGGGATTCACTTTCTGATGGCTGACCAAGACAATACTTCTCACGACAACGCTGCGCCGGCTACCAAGCCGCGTCGCTGGCCGCGCCGCCTGGCGATCGGCTTTGGCGTGCTGGTGGTGCTGCTGGTTGGCGCGTTCTGGCTGCTGGGCCGCGAGTCGACCTTGCAGCAGCTGGTGCAGCGGATCTCCACCGCCAGCGGCGGGCAGATTGCAGTGACGGGCGTGAGCGGCTCGCTGTATCACCGCATGCACATCGATAAGCTGGTATATCGCAGCAAAGGCAGCGTGGTGACGGCGGAGCAGATTGATATCAACTGGTCGCCGTTGCAGTATTTTTCCGAGGGGCTGACCATCAGTGAGCTGCATGCGCGCAGCCTGGTGGTGCAGAGTAGCGGGCCTTCCGATCCATCGACAATGCCGGACACACTGGCGTCGCCGATCAAGCTGAGTATCTCGGATGGACGGCTGGACAAGCTGACACTGACCAGCGAGACCGGCAGCAATGTCATCGACAACCTGCGCTTCCAGCTGGAGGGCGACAAGCAGGCGTGGCGTTTGCAGAACGCTTCCGCACACACCGCGTTCGGCGACATCAAGGCCGATGCGACCATCGCCGGCGCCAGGCCGTTCGCATTGCAAGGCAAGGCGACGCTGGTTTACGGCGGCCCGGCGCCGGCCGGACCGGCGCCGGCGAATGGCGCTGCCGCAACGAGCGGCATGCCGGCTGGCGGTGCCAAGCTGGCAGTGCAAGCCGGCGGCGATCTGGCGCTGCTCCAGTTGAAGGTCCAGGGCGCGGCCAACGGTGCAAGTGGCGATGCGGCGCTGACACTGGCGCCGTTTGATCCCATCATCCTGCGCGCCATTGACCTCAATGGCCGCGACCTCGATCCCGCCGGCTTCAACGCCGAATGGCCGCAAGCGAAGTTCGGCCTCAAACTGACCGCCGCCATCGCCAAGGACCAAAAACTCTCCGGCCAGTTCGCACTGGTCAACCAAGGCAAGGCCGCGCCGCTGGATCAGAAAGGCCTTCCCTTGCAAGCCTTCAGCGGACGCCTGGACGGCACCCTCACCTCCTCCCTGCTGGACAACGTGCTGCTGGACCTCGGCGCCGCCGGCAAATTCACCGGCGGTGGCAAAGTAGACCGCAGCGGCCCGGACGCCGGCATTGACGCCGCCAACTTCAAGCTGCACACCGACCGCTTCGACCTGAAAGACATCCACACCAGCATCAACAAAACCGCCATCGCCGGCGATATCGCCCTCACCAGCACACCGAAGAAGCAAGCGCTGACCGCCAACATGGCCGACAAAGGTCTGCGCCTCGACCTGCAAGCCTCGCTGGCCGACGCGCTGCTGCAAGTGCATCAAGTCCGTCTGCAGGCCAAGAAAGGCAGCATCACCGCCACCGGCCAGGCCAGCCTGAAAGACAAACAACCATTCAGCGCCAAGCTGACCGCCGACCACTTCGATCCGTCCGCGCTCGGTACCGGCTACCCAATCGCCGACCTGAATGCCGACATCAATGCCAAAGGCGACCTGTCGCCGGCATGGCAAGTAGCGGCCGCGTTCCAGATCAAGGCCAGCAAGTTGATGGGCCAGACGCTGACCGGCAACGGCAAACTGAATGCAGACGCTAAACACATTAGCGGCGTTGACGCGCATTTGGCCATGGCGCAGAACACGGCAGACGTCAGCGGCAACTTCGGCGCACCGGGCGAGCAACTGAAGTGGAAGATCGACGCGCGCCAGTTGTCTGCGGTGAGTAGCGATCTGCTGGGCGCCATCACCGCCAGCGGCGTGGTCACCGGCAGCATGGAAGCGCCGCGTAGCAGCTTTGAAGCAGATGCCAAAGGTCTGGCCCTGGCTTCGGCTACGGTCAAGCGGCCAAGCGACAGCCTGATACACGCGGCCGGCGACGTGGCCGTGGTCAAGGGCACGCCGGAGCTGAAACTGACGGGCACCGTGCAGCGTTTTAATCCGCTGTCGTTTGGTGCGGCGCAGGCGGGCTCCGTCAACGCCACCTTTAGCGGCGATGCACGCCTGTCCAGCGACTGGCGCGCCGGCTTGAATCTGACCTTGCAGCCGTCAACGTTTGCCAATGCACCGCTGTCCGGCTACGCCAAACTGACGGCGTCCAAGGGTAGCATCAGCAACGCGGATGTCGACCTGCATCTGGCCACCAACAGCTTGCAAGCCAAAGGCGGCTTTGGCAGCGCGCTCGATAAGCTGGAATGGAAGCTCGACGCGCCGCAACTCGGTTCGCTCGGGCCGCAGTTCGGCGGCGTGCTGCATGCGAACGGCACGCTGTCCGGCACCGCCGCGCGGCCGGCGCTGGCGCTCACGCTGGACGGCAGCAATCTGCGTGCGCCGGGCCAGCAGCAAGTCGGCAGCATTCGCGGCAGCGCCACGCTGGGCAATACGATTGCCATGGCCAGCGGCGCGCCGGCCACCACCACCGCCAAACGCGGCGCAGTGGCGCGCGGCGGCGCGGCGGCGGAGGCCATGGCCGACGTGCCGCTGATCAGCGATATCGAGATTACCCGCTACGTTTCGCCCGCCATTTCGCTCGACAAGGCGCGGCTGCAAACCAGCGGCACGCGCTCCGCCCACATCATCCAGCTGAGCGCCGCCAACCCGGACTTCGACGCCGCCCTGCGCGTTAAAGGCGGCTGGGCCAACGACACCTGGACTGGCGCCATCGACACGCTACAAAACAAAGGCCGCTTCGCCCTGACGCTGGCCGCCCCGGCGCCGCTGAAGCTCACCGCGCCGGCAGATACCGGCGTCGCCGGCCTGCTCAAGCCCGAACAGATCGCGCTGACCGGCGCCACCATCAAACTCCCGGCCGGCACCATCCGGATCGACAACCTGGAAAAAGCCGGCAATACATGGCACAGCAAAGGCCAGGCGGCCGGCGTGCCGGTCAACTACCTGGCGCAGCTGTCCGACGCCTGGCGCGACAACGTCCGCAGCAGCATGACCATCGGCGCCGAGTGGGGCCTGGACCTGCAAGCCGCCAGCCGCACGCTGGCCGGCATGGTCCACGTCTATCGCGAACAGGGCGACCTGACTATCATCGGCGCCGACCTGCCGCAGGCGCTCGGCCTGCGCACGCTGGACGCCCGCGCCGATGTCAAGGACGGCACGCTGCGCGTGCAACTCAACGTCGACGGCACCCGCGCCGGCCAGGCCAAGCTGGATGGCAGCGCCCAACTGCGCGAAGGCCGCCTGGCCGACGACAGTACCTTCACCCTGGCCGGCAGCGCCAATATGGGCTCCCTCGCCTGGCTGGCGCCACTGGCAGGCCAACCGGGTCTGGAAATCGACGGCACCTTCAAGATGGCCGTCAACGGCAGCGGCACCATCGGCGCGCCGCAGCTGAGCGGCGACATCACCGGCGACAAGCTGGTGGTCAACTGGCTCGATCAAGGCATCAAGCTGCGCAACGGCCAGTTGCAGGCGCGCCTGACCGGCGACCAGCTGCAACTGCAAAAGCTGGCCTTCGACGGCAACCAGGGCCGCGCGCAGGCGGATGGCTGGATACGCTACGCCGCCAACGAAGCCACCATGCAGCTCAAACTGACAGCCGACAAACTGGAAGTGCTGTCGCGTCCCGACCGCATCCTGGTGGTCAGTGGCACCAGCACCTTGACGCGCGACGCCAAACGCTTCCAGCTGGACGGCAAATTCCGCGCCGACCGCGCCAACATCGAACTGGCCGGCGCCGACACGCCGACGCTGAGCGACGACGTGGTCATCGTCGGCAAAGGCGCGGCACCGATCAAGAAGGAACAAGGCCTGCCGCTGAATATCGACGTCGAAGCGGACCTCGGCAACGACTTCAATCTGCAGGGCAAAGGGCTGGATGCACAATTGGCAGGATCGCTGCGGATCCGCGTGGCGGACCGCCGGCCGCCGCGCGTCACCGGCAGCATTCGCGTCGCCAGCGGGACGTATGCGGCGTATGGGCAAAAACTGGTGATCGATCGCGGCGTGATCAATTTCACCGGCGCCTACGATAATCCGGGCCTCAACATCCTCGCCGTGCGCCGTGGACCGGAAGGTGAAGCGCTGAGTGAGACCAACGTGGAAGCGGGCGTGGAAGTGCGCGGCACGGCGCTGGCGCCGCAGGCCAAGCTGGTCTCCACGCCGAGCGTGTCAGACAGCGACAAGCTGGCGTGGCTGGTACTAGGCCACGGCATCGACAGCACGCAGGGCAACGACATGGCGCTGCTCGGCACCGCCGCCGGCGCGCTGTTTGGCGGCTCGGGACAAGGCAAGCTGGCCAAGTCGCTGGGCGTGGATGAATTGGGCGTCGGTCAGGCGGCCGGCAGCACGTCGGCAGGCGCGGCGACCGGCTTGCAGAATACCGTGGTCACGGTCGGCAAGC
The DNA here is from genome assembly GCF_012849375.1 of Duganella dendranthematis. Classification (NCBI taxonomy): domain Bacteria; kingdom Pseudomonadati; phylum Pseudomonadota; class Betaproteobacteria; order Burkholderiales; family Oxalobacteraceae; genus Duganella; species Duganella dendranthematis. The sequence goes on along the minus strand of NZ_CP051684.1, from coordinate 3,062,732 downwards.
GCATCTCGTCGCGCGCCTACCTGAGTTTTGAACAGGGTGCGAGTACGGCCACCAGCCTGGTCAAAATCAAATACAAACTCAATCCGCGCATTACGCTGCAGTTCCAGACCGGTACCAACAACGCGCTGGACGTGCTGTACACCTGGGCGTTTGACTAAGTCGGATTGTGGTCGGGGACAGGATCGTCCTGCGGCACCGGATGCGGAGCATGCGGCGGAGCAGGATCGTCCACTGGGACGGGGTCGGGGGCGCGGTGGAATAATTTCATGGTCGTAACTCCTGGGGGCGAGATGGTGGCGCCCATTCTACCCCGAGGCTTCGCTTTGGGGTCAGACCCCGTACGGGGTCTGACCCTTCTACCGGGGTTGTGCGTTTTTGACGTATTTCTCCAGCCAGGCATTGGTTTCGTACAGCATGTGCAGGATCGATTCCCGCGCGCGGTAGGCGTGCGATTCGTTCGGCAGCATCACCAGCCGCGCCGTCCCGCCCAGTCCTTTGATGGCCTGGAACATGCGCTCGCTCTGGATCGGGAAGGTGCCCGAATTGCTGTCCTCCGCGCCGTGAATCAGCAGCATCGCATCCTTGATCTTGTCAGCGCTGTTAAATGGCGACATGGCCTGGTACACCGCCGGCGCCTGCCAGTACGGCCTTTCCTCCGACTGAAAACCAAACGGCGTCAGAGTGCGGTTGTAGGCGCCGCTGCGCGCGATCCCGGCGCGGAACAAGCGCGTATGCGCCAGCAGATTGCCGGTCATGAACGCGCCATATGAATGGCCGCCGACCGCAATCCGGTGCCGGTCCGCCACGCCGCGCCGCACCACCTCCTCCACCGCCGCCTGAGCCGAGGCCACCAGCTGCGGCAGATAGGTATCGTTTGGCTCCTCGTCGCCACTGCCCACGATCGGGAACGACGGATTATCCAGCACCGCGTACCCCATCGCCAGGAAGGCCGCCGGCCCCCAGTAGCTGACGGCGTTGAATCGGTACGGCGATCCGGTGGTCTGGCTGGCCGCGCCGGCTGACTTGAACTCCTGCGGATAAGCCCACATCAGCATCGGCAGCGGACCGTCGCGCGCCGCGTCGTACTCCGGCGGCAGCATCAGCGTCGCGGTCAGCTCCACGCCATCTTCGCGCGCGTAGCGAATCTGCTCCTTCTGCACATCCTTCAATTGCGGCGTTGGGTGCGGATAGCTGGTCAGCGCGGTCAGTTGCTCGCCTTCCGGCTTGGTCAGGTCGCGCAGGTAATAATTCGGCCGCTCGGTCGGCGATTCGCGCGTGGTGAGCAGCAGCGTGCCGTCGTCATTCAGCACTGCCGCGACGTTTTCAAAATACGGTGCGGCGCTCTGGAACAGGCGCTCCTTGTGACGCGTGGTCAGGCTCAGACGATCGAGGAATGGCCGGTCGCCTTCCGGCGTAGCGCCGGCGCCGTCCAGCAGCACCGTGGTGCCGGGGCCGATCAGCAAACGCGGGAAGCCATTCGCATCGGCGCGCATCACCGGCGAGCCGGGACTGTTGTAGCGGTCCTCGTATGAGCCGGAATAAATCAGCTCCGGCGGCGTCGATAAATGCGCCGGCTCGATCATCCACTGCTTGTAATCGCGCGTCTTGTGCCAGCGCTCATTGATCAGCGCCACATCGTCGCGTCCCCAGGCGATGCCGGCGTAACGCATGGTCAGCCGCGCCAGCACCTTGGGCGGTGCGCGGAACGGCGCCGCCTGCAACAGCACCAGGTCGCGGATGCCATCGACTACCTCGCGCGCCGGATCGCCGCCATCCTGCGCCTCGGCCCACGCCAGGCTGGCCGGCGCATCGGCGCGCCACGACACATGGCGCACGCCGTCGGACACCGCGTCGTTCCCCGGCGGCAGCCCCTCTTCCAGCGGCAGGTTGGCCACCGTGTGCACCACATCGCCATGCAAGTCGCGCACCTCGATCCGTTCGCCGAAACTGGACACCGGCACGATGTACGAATACGGCCGCGTGATGCTCTGCGTCAGAATGTACTCGCCGCTCGGCGACAACGAAGTGCGCGAGAACTGCCCCGGTGCGCCGACCAGCCGCGCCTTGCCATGCAAGTCGATGATGGCCATCTGCACCGTGACGTAATACTCAAACAGGCGCGCGTCGTCCTCGCTCTTCAGCAGATCCTGATAGGTGCGCAGCTGGCGCACATGGCCGTCCGAGGTCGAGTCCTGCTCGATCGGCCCGGACGGAATGCCGCTGCCCACCGGCGCCTTGCCCACGCCGGCCGGACGCCAATGCACCAGCAACCCGCTGCTGTCCGGCAGCCAGTTGAAGCCGCGCGTGAGCACCGTCGACAAAGGCTGCGGCGACAGCTTGCGCGCCTTGCCTTCGGCCAGATCCACCACCCACAGCTCCACCGCGCCGCGCTCGCCCTTCAGCGAGACATGGGTGAACGCCAGGTGGCGCTGGTCCGGCGACCAGCTCAGGTCCGACACGCGCAGGCCGCGCGGCAGCCCGCCAATGCGGCGCTCCTTGCGCGTGGCCACGTCCAGCAAGGCCAGGTCGGTGCCGAACGAGAAACGGGACGAAGAACAGGTGCGCGGATTAATCCGCAGGCCGGCCAGCTTCAGCTCCGGCTGCGCCACTTCGGCAATGCCGGGCAGCGGCGGCGTTTGCACCACGGCGACGATGTCGCGCCGGGGACTGAGACTGAGGCCGGGCGAACGGGCCGCATCGACAATGGCTTGCAAGGCAGCAGGCGGCAAGCGATATCCCCCTCCTGGGCGCCCTCCCGAGCAAATGCGGGCGGCGAAGCGGCCATCAGCCCCGGATGCGGCGGCAGCACGGATAAAGGTTTGTTCATGGGCGTCCTTTCAGTCCAGTTTGCGTATGCTAGCCTTGATTGCCGATCCGTGCCGTACAATCACAGTTTTTCAGATTTTCGGATTCGGACAGATTATGGAAATGACCACAATCGTATTGCTGCTGCTGGTGCCGCTGGCGGTATGGCGTATTTACTCGCGTCTCAAGATCGTCCTGGGTCGTACCAAGTCCGAACTGTGGCGCCACTACGCCACGCTGGCCGTCATGGCTTTCATGCTGCTGGCGGTCGCGGTGCAAATCTTCGGCAACTGGATCGCCATGGCCGCGCTGCTGGCCGGTGCGCTGGTCGGCGCCTTCCTCGGCCAGCGCAACTTCAAGATGAGCCGCCTGGAGAATCGCCCCGATGGCTTTTTCTACACGCAGAATCGCAAGCTTGCCCTGCTGGTCATTATGCTGTTCATCAGCCGATTGATCTACCGCTTATTTGAGGCCTATCTGCACATGCACAATGGCCTGCCGCTGGAAGCTGACTTCCTGGGCAATCCGCTCACGGCGTGGCTGTTTGGACTGCTGGGCGGCTTCTACGGCCTGTATGCATGGCGGCTGGTGGAATGGCGCCGCGCGCAAAAGCCGGTGCCACGCCCGATTGACATCTTCGACATCAAATAAAAAAGGGCCGCGACAAGGCGGCCCTTCCGGAATACTTCCCTTCCCTATCAAGCGGCTTTCGCCGCTTCCTCCTTACGGCGTTGCAGCACGAAGATCGGCTGCGCCCACTCGGTATCCTTTTTCTTCTTGCTCGTGATGAGCGTCAGTTCCGAAGGATCGTAGACGTCGGTGTTGTGCGTCAGCGGGGTCGTCATCAGGTACTGGGCGTCGGTATTCTTCAGGAACTCGCCGACCAGCTGGATGTTACGGATATCCAGGTGGGCAAACGGTTCGTCGATAAACACGAAGCCGCCGGAGCCCTCTTCCGATTTCAGCAAGCCAATCAGCAGCACCAGCGATTTCATCACCTGCTGGCCGCCCGACGCTTCACCGTCGTTCATGCCAATCACGCCCTTGCCGTCGAACTTGAAGCGCACGTGCAGGCCGGCCTGCGCCAGTTGCACGTCGTCGTTCTCCAGCCGCACCGGATCGGCGCTTACCTCGATGCCGGCCAGCTGGCCCAGCTCCTTGATATTGGCCGCATAGGTCTTGACGGTGTAGCGCAGCCGCTCGATGTAGGCGCCGCGCGCATTGCCGGTGGCCTCGATCGCGCGGTTGTTCTGGTAGCGGCGCTCTTCGGTTTCCGACTGGCGCGAATGCAGCTGGTCGTTCAGGCGCTGGTACTGGTCGATGACGGTTGCATCCAGTTCCCAGTCGCTGCGCGCCAGGCTAGCTTCCAGGCTGTGCACCCGCAGGTTGACCTGGTGCGCGTTCTGGTGGTCCTTGACCAGCGCGGCGCGGCGCGCGGGACGACGCCAGGCTTGCGGCAGATGGCGCCAGGCCTTGCGCAGCACCAGCAACGCCTTGGCGTGTTCGGTGCGCTGCTCCAGCACGCGCTTGTGATTGAGACGCATGCCGGCTTCCGACTCCGACAAGGCGAAGCGCGCGTTCTGCCAGGTAGTGTCGGCGCGGGTGCGCGTGACCACGGCGGTCTTGATCAGGTTTTGCAGTTCGCCCAGACGGGCGCCGACTTCGCTGCGCTCGGCGCGCAGCGGTACGGCGTTGCGCGCCGCTTCGTCGAATTCCTCGGCGCGCGCGCCCAGTTCCTTGGCCGCGTCCACGCCGGCCAGGCGGGTTTTCAGCGAACTGATTTCGGTCGCCAGCTTGGACACCAGCAGCGTCAGTTGATCTTCCTGTGCCTCCAGCGCCGGCAGCGATTTCTGGATCGCTTCCATACGCTGCGTGCGGCCGGCGGAGCCGAAGCGGTAACGCGAGACTTCCACGAACAGCGAGCGGCCACCGCGGCGTTCGCGGTGATACGCGTCCGGCGTGATCCACTCTTCGTGGCTGCCCAGCTTTGCGCCGATGTCCACGCTGTCCACGCGGGTAATGCGCGACAGCTGTTCCACCAGCCACGCCGGCACCTTGGCCGAGAACTTTACCACCGACATCAGCGTGTCGTCATTGACCACCGGCGCATGCACCAGGTCCGGCACGATGAAGTGGCGATAGCGTTCCTTCTCCGCCAGGCGGTACGCGGCGGCGGCGTCCGACGATTTATCCAGCAGCACCACGGAGGCATAGCCACCCAGCACGCCTTCGATCGCACCCTGCCACTTGGCGTCGGTCACCTCGACGATGTCCGACAGCATGGCGTGGCTGATGCCGGCGTCGTTCAGCGCGCGGCGCATGGTGCGCTGCACTTCCGGCTCCGGCATGGCGGTCTTGCCTTGCAGCGCGGAGATGGTCGACAGCTCACCGGCGATCTTCGACGCTACCGCATCGCGCGCGGTGCGCTGGCGCGCCAGTTCGATCTCTTTCTCTTGCAGCGTCTTGGCCACTTCAGCCAGGTCCGAACCGGAGTCCGATGCCAGCTTTTCCAGGCGCGCCTTCTGTTCCAGCAGGCTTTCCAGCGGCTTGAGTTTGCCGTTGATGTGCGTCAGGCGGGTTTGCAGCGAGGTCGATTCCTGCTCCAGCACCGTCTCGTGGCTTTGCGCGTCCGACAGCGCCTTGGCTTGCGCCGCCAGCAGGTTGCGCTTGTCGGCCAGCTGCGAATCGGCCTGCAGCAGCGGCTTGCGCGCTTCGCGCAGCTGGCGGCTCAGGTTAGCGTGCTTCTCGCGCGCTTCGTGATACTCCAGCGACGGCAGCACTTCCTCTTGCAGGTTGCGGCGTTCCTTGTTCAGGTCTTCCCACTGGTGGTAATTGGCCACGCGCAGGCGCAGGCCTTCCAGGTTGGTGCGGGAGGCTTCCAGCTCCGCTTCGAAGCGTTTCAGCTCCGTCTCGGTGTCGCGCTGGTGGCGCTTGGCTTCGTCGTAAGCGTCCAGCACTTCCTTGTCGCCGAATACCTGGAACACCAGGTCCAGCAACTGGCGCGGTGCGTATTCGCACAGCTTGTCGGTTTCGCCCTGCTCAAGCGCCAGTACCTTGGCCATGGCCGGCGACAGCCCAGCTGCGGCCAGGCGCTTGCGGTAATTCTCCACGCCGAGCCAATCGCTGCCCGGCTCGCCGATATCTTCGATCTGCACGTTACCGGGACGCATAAGGTACTGGCGCTTCCAGTCGCCGCCGTTCTTCTGGATTTGGCAAAACAGCGTGACTTCGTCGTCGCTGAAGAAGCCCGAGCTGCGGAACGGACGGTTGGACAGCTGGCGTCCCATCGGCTTGTTGTCCACCACGGCGCGCAGCCACGCGGTCTGCTGGCCGCTGTGGCGCGCGTAGTGCTTGTAGGTGCGGCCCATCGAGCAATCGAGGCCGAACAGCGTGCGCAGTGCATCCAGCAAGGTGGTCTTGCCGGAACCGTTCTGGCCCGCGATGGTGATGATCTTGGCGTCCAGCGGGATATTCTTGATGCGTTGCCAGTAATCCCAGTGGACCAGTTCTAGCGATTTAATATGAAACATGCTTAGTCCTTGGCTGGAGTGTCGTCGTCAATCGGAGCGGGCGGCGGCGGCGCTTCGAAGGCAGGCAGGATGTCGTCTTCCGCTTCGGCGAATGCCGGCGCCGGCTCCTCGTCGTTGGCGGCCAGCGGCGGCGCGCTGCGCGGCACCGGAATGATCTGCGGCGGCGAGCGTTTGAACACGTCGGCCAGCGCGCCGTTGACGATGCGCTCTTTCAGCACGTCGGTATCCATCAGCAGGTCCAGCAGCGGGCCTTCGACGATCACGTCGCCGCGCCGTTCGATGAAGCCCAGTTTCGACAGGATGCCGAGGTTCATGTCCAGGCGCGTCTTCTTGCCCAGCTTATCGCCGAAGTCGGCCAGCAGCGCCTTGTAGGCGATGCCGATCGAGGTGTCTTCCGCGCGTGGCAGCGGCTTCTCGGTGCCGAACATATCGTTCTGGTCATCTTCCGCGTGCTGGTGGGTCTCCTGGCGTTCGCGCTTGGGCAGGATGATCTGCGCCCACAGCACCACCAGCAGCGCCACGCCATCGCGCGACAAGCCGAAGTTATTGTTTTGCCAGACATCCTTGGCGCCGAAAATTTTCGGCTCCATATTGCGGTGCAGGGCCAGCGTCACGTGGTCGGCATACACGTTGTCGAGCAGCTTGAGGCCAACCGCCAGCAGGCGGCCGTCGACCTCTTTGCGGAACTGTTCATCCGACAGCACGCGCTTGACCAGTTTATCGTCGCGGCGCAGGGTCTGGTGCGACAGCAGGCGCGCGATCAGGATTTGGGAATCGTCATTCATCAGACTTGTCGCCTTCCGGATTCAAAGACAGTGAGAGGGAGGCAAGGGAAATCGCTGCGACTTCGAGGTCGGGCAGCTGGACCATTTCATCTTGTGGCGAGAACGTCACCGGCAGGCGCGCCAGCGCCGCCGTGGCGCCTTGCAGGCGGGCCTCGTCGGCGTCCCCCAGCAGCGGCAGCAGCGATGCGCGGTACGAGGCCACGGCGAACGACGCCGGCAGCAGCGACTCGTGCGCCTGGATGGCTTTCGGCGACTCTTCGGCGATGCTCGGGAAATTGCCCAGCGCCGCAAAGTCGGACAGGCGCGCCAGCCAGTCGTCCAGCTCCTGCTGCATGGCAGGGCCGTCGCTGATGGTGGTCGGCGCATCCTCGCCGGACGGCAGGCCATTGGATACGGTGGTGTTGATGCGGTCGGCCATTAATTCAGTTTCTGCTACGTCGATCATTTCTGCGGGCGTGATGAACAGCGGGACCACCGGCTGGTCGATGGCGTCGATGGCCAGCGAGGCCAGGTCGTCATGCAGCAGCAGCCAGCGCTTGATGTCGGTGGTGGACAGGCCGGACTGGCCCAGATGCACCCGCTGGCGCTCGATCTGGTTCAGGGCGCGCGAGAACATGCCCTGCATGTTCAGCAGCGCCGATTGCGCGCGGCCGATGGCCTGCGCGGCCTTGTGGGTGGCGCTGTCGGCGTTTTCGTCGGTCAGAATGGCGCGCAGGATCTCCGAGCCCTTCTCGACCCAGTCGCACGCCATATGCCACTTGGCCTGCGAGGCGCGCAGGCGGAATTCGGAACCTGACGCAATCGCGTCCGAAAACTCCTCGGTCAGTTCCATCAGGCGGCCCAGCAGGTGGTTCAACTGGTCGACAGTGACGCCGCCCATCACCTGGGCGCCGGCCACCTGCGACAGCAGGAAGCCCATTTCGGCGTTGTCGTCTTCTTCCTTGCCCAGGGCGAGCAAGGCGTCGATCGCCGACAGTACATTGCGCGCCATCGGCGTCACGCGGTACACCGCCTGCTGCGCGTCCCATGCCAGCAGCTGGTTGGTGCGCAGGCGCATCAGCACCGTCTCCAGCGACTCGGGCAGCAGGTACGCCAGGCGGGTATTGATGTCGGCGCGGGTGAAGCTGGTGGACGCGGTATCGGCGGCCAGCTCGCGCAGCACCAGCAGGCGTACCAGCACGCCATCGAAACCGCCATGGAACAGCGCTGTAAACACCTGCAGCAGCGGCTGCGCGCGTTTCAGGTGGTAGACCTGCTCAATCTCGTCGGCGGAAATGTGCGGCTGGAAGTGGGCCTGCAAGCTGTCTTGCACTTGCGGGTCCGATGCGGCTTCACTAGTTGTAGGTTCGATCATTCTTTGCCATTCTGTGCACCCCGCCATTGTATTTTTTACAAATAAACCTCATTGTCGCGGGGGCGTCAGTATAGCAGGAGCCTACTTCTTCACGACCTTTTCCAGTGTCTGGTCGACGAAGTCGCCGTCATTGTCGTTAAAGCGCACCCGCACCGGGTACCAGTCCATCGACGGCGCCAGCCACAGGTCGACCTGCTGGCCCTTGGCATCCGGCGGCGGCGCCTTCACCAGGTGGACCGCGCTAACCTCGCCGGCCCCGGTCTGCACGTTTTCGGTGCCGACCACTTTGAAGCTCCACTGCTCGGCGTCGCGGCGGCCAGCCACGAACATGTGCCATTCGCTGCCGGTTTTGAATTTGTCCGGCGCGGCGCGGCCCAGCGCGGCCAGCTGCCATTGCGCGCTGCTGCGATCCTGTTCGCCCCCGAGTATCGGATAGGTGACGTCGCTTTCAGTAAATGCAATGGCCTTGGCGTCGCGCTTGAAAGTAGTGGTGTACGGGTCCTTGCGCATGCGCTTCTCGTAGAAGCTGGCCGGCGCCAGGCCGTAGTCGTCGATCGCGCCTTCGCTGCGGTTCTCGACCACCTTGCCGAAGATGGCGGCATGGCTCTCGGTGTTGATCGAGTATTTGCCGTCGCCGGCGCGCCACTGCACGGTGGCGGTGCCGTTCAGCGACAGGCCGCTCTGCTTGACCTTCAGGTTGTAGCTCAGGTCCGCCGACGGCGGCACGCTGGTCGGGCGCTTGACGCTCGGATGTTCGCCGTTAGGTGCGGCTGCGTGTGCAGCGTAGGCCAGCAACAGCGCGGCGCAAAGGGTGGTGATCTTTTTCATACTATTTACCTGTCTGTGTCATCTTGATGTCGGAGACGGTCTGCGTGTTCACAGCGCCGTTACCTTCGGTTACGCGAATCTGCATCGGGTACCAGTTGATGCCCGGCGCCAGCCAGATTTCCAGCCTGGACGAATACGAGCCGGGTTTCGCCGGCCGGCTCAAATGCCATGTCACGATCTTGCCGGTCTTGGTGTCCAGTTCTTCTTCGCCCACCAGCTGGAAGCGGTTGATGGTGGCGTCCCTGGAATCGGCGACCTGGATATCGATATCACTGCCAAACTGGTTGACGTCAGCCCGGCCGATGCCGCCCAGCTGGAACGGCACCGTGACCTGGTCCTGCGCGCCCACCATCAGCGGGAAGCTGGCTTCCGACGACGAAAACGTGATGGTGCCGGCGTCGCGGTTGAAATGGGTCGCGGTTTCGGCACGGCGCGCACGCTTCTCCGTCGACTTGAGCGGGGCGATGCCGTAATCGTCGATCTCCCCTTCGCTGCGGGACGTCAGCAAATTCAGACGCGTGACGATCAAGCTCAGACCCGCCTGCACCGATGCCTGATAGTGGCCGCCATCAGTATGCCACGTCATCGTCGCGGAGCCTGTCCATTTGGTGCCGTCGGGGTCGACCCGGTCCAGCGCCATCTCAAACACCGCGGGCGGCGGCAGGTTGACCTTGTAGCGCCGCATGCCCAGGCGCGGCGACGCCTCCGGCTTGGCCTCGGCCGGCGTGTCGCCCGGCGCCACCGCTGGCGGCGGCGTACCGGTTTGCGCCTGCGCGGCGCCGGCCTGCGGGTCGGCCACCGCAATCGGCGGCTCGGCAGCCAGCAACGACGACACGTCCTGCTCAGCAGGCGCAGTGGCCGCCAGCGGCGCCGGTTCGGGCAGCGGCTCGGCGGCCGGCCGTGGTCTCGGCTTCGGCAGCCGGACCGCCGGCTTGGGCGTTTTCTGCGCCAGCGGCGTGATCTCGGGCGGCGGCGGCGTCTCTACCCGCTTGGGCAGCGCCAGCCGCAATTGCGCCGTCATCAGCGACGGCTTCAGCTCCGACGCCCGGTGCGTCTGCGCGCTCAGGCGCCCTCCCACCCAGTCAATCGCGGCAAAGTGCAGCGCCACAGTGGCCGCACACAAAACCAGTACGCGCCGGTGTCGGGTAAGGAAGGAAACGATCGTCATGGCCGCTAGTTTAAACGGGATCGCAGTTCTCGGCAGTGCTGGCGCAGAAATGTTGCCAAAACCTTTTGAATGCCTAACCAATATCTGCTACGCTAGCCGCTCAACCTACAGGAGGATAGCCATGGTCCACTCGCAAATGCCGAACATTCCCGGCGCCGGCGTCATGAACGATACGCTGGATTTTGTCAAAAACCTGTGGGGCAGCATGAGCGTGCCGGGTCTGACCGCACCCACGCTGTCGGTCGAAGAACTGGACAAGAAAGTCAACGACCTGAAAGCCGTCGAGAGCTGGCTCAATCTGAATCTGAGCATGCTGCGCGGGAGCATACAGGCGTTGGAAGTCCAGCGCGACACCATCGCCACGCTCAAATCGGTCGGCGCCAGCCTGGCTTCCGCCGTTAACACTGGCGTGAGCGACAAGTCGATCTTCGACGCCAATCCTTACGCCTCCGCCTTCTTCCACCATGCGCGCGAAGCAGACAAGGCGCAGGCCACGCAGCCATCGCCGCAGCCTGCACCTGCACCTGCACCGACGCCAGCGCCGGAAGCCAAGGTGGAAACGCCCAAGCCGGCCAGCGGTGGCGCTGCTGCGGCCCAGCCTAACGCCTGGTGGAATCTGTTACAGGATCAGTTCAAGCAAGCCGTGTCCACGGCCATGGCGTCGGAATCGATGATGACCGATGCCGCCGTCAAATTCGCCGCAGCCGCAGCTGCGGGCGCCAAGCCGGCGGAGAGCAAGCCTGCCGCCAGCGCGGCATCGGCAGCGCCGGTCAAACCGGCTGAGGTGAAAAAACCTGCCGCCAAAAAGCCGACGCTCAAAAAAGCTGTCGCTAAATCGGCTAAACCGGCCAAGCCGGGCGACGATCAGCCGTAAGGAAAATTACGCCAGCCGCTGGATGCGGATGGCGTCGATCAGGCCATCGGCCTGACGTTCCACTTTCTCGATATCGATCAGGCCTTCCTCTTCGAGCAGCTTGGCGCTGTCGTGGGCGGCCTGGAAGCTCTCCAGGGTATCGCCCTTGGCGGCGACCGGGCGAACCCAGGCCACACTACCTACTTTCATTTTTTTGTAAACTTCCTTGGCGATGTCGCGCATATTTTTTGTGCCCTTATTTGCTCTCAAAATTGAGTGTCATGTTGGTTTAACTACTGGTAAATCGGGTGCTCTCCGGCACCGGTCCATTGGCGGCTTCGTACTCGCTGGCCGCAGCCGCAGCTACCACGCCGGACACCGGCGCCAGCATCGCCAGCTGTTCCATCAGCTGCGCAAAACGCTGCTGTCCCGGCGCGATGGCGTCCACGTGCATCAACACACCGATCGCCTCGTCGGCCAGCCCGCGCTCGTAACCATTCTGCTGTAACGCCGAGATGATGATCTGTGCGGAGTTGAACAGGATGCGCATATTGTGCGGCAGCGCGCGGCGCGCCGTGCGCATCCAGTCGATGGCTTCCGCCAGCTTGCCGGTTTTCCAAAGCAGCACGCCGCGGTTCATCATCTCCGCCGCTTCCATGCGCGCTTCCTTGATCAGTTCCGCACCCTCGTCGCTCATGCGCGCGCGGTCGAAGATCTTCTGCACGTCGTCCAGCAGCACCGTGTTGTCGTGGTTATTGCGCGTCACGTATTGCAGCAGGTGGACCGGCGCTTCCTTGACGCCGACCGCAAACAGCAAGGTCGCCATATCCAGGCAGGTCTCGGTGTCCGGCCGCTGGCGCACATCGTCGGCCAGCATCGCTTCCAGCTCGTCGCCGGACTTGCGCGCGCGCCGGAAATCGCCGCTCTCGTGATACACCAGTCCCTCGGTGATTTTGGCGCGCAGCGTCACCTGGTCGCCGCCGAACTGGTGGACCGCCGCGTTGAGCAGGCGGATGGCTTCCTTGGTATCGTTCTTCTGCCCGCACACGCGCGCCAGGCCGAGATACGCATCGACTGTCTTCCGCACCGAGAACTCGCCGATCTCGATGCACTTGCGGAAGGCCTTCTCCGCCACCGGAATATTCCCCAGCTTGAGCGCCGTCTGCCCCAGCGAACGCTGACGCGGCACCGAATTGGGCGACAGCTTGGCCGCTTTTTGCAGCACGTCGAACGACTCTTCGGTTTTGCCTTGCAACTGGAACGACTGCGCCAGCTGGTCGAAGGCGTCGATGTAAAAACGATTATCGGCAATCACCGCCTGGAACATCATGCGCGCCGCTTCCAGATCGCCGGCGGCCATGCGGATTTTCCCCAGGCCGCAACGCGCCCAGTTGTAGTCGCGGTCTTGCAGCACCTGCTCGTAGACCACGCCCGCCTGTTCGGTCTCGCCGGCTTTCAGCAGCAGCGTGGCCTTCATGCGCAGCAGGTCGATGGCGTGCAGTGGATGATGCGCCACCTGGTCCTGGCACAGCTTCGCAGCACGCAGGTAATCCTTGTCTGCAAAGGCTTGGTCGATTTCGCTGAAGACCTGCTTCTTGATCCACACCCGGTTCAGGCGCGTCAACAGCACGCCTTCGGTGATCGGCTTGATGATGTAGGCGTCCGGCTGGTGTTCGGCCGCGCCCATCACCGACTCCACGCTTTTTTCGGCGGACACCATCAGCCACACGCTGGACGGCAACATCAGGTTGCGGATGCGCGCCTCTTCCAGCACCTGCTGACCGTTCTTGCCGTCGCCGAGATTGTAATCGCACAGCACCACGTCATACCGGGTTTTGGACAACAGCACCATGGCCTCGCCGCCGCTGGAGGCCTGGTCGATATGTTTGGCGCCGAGGTTGCGTAAAGACTCGCGCAGCAGTTGGCGAATGCCGACGAAATCGTCGATGATCAGGTAACGCTTCTCCGCCCAGTCGATGCCGCCGTCGGCGGTGGTATTGGCGCTAAAGACTTCGCTGCTCATCATGGCAACCGCAAGACGAAACAGCCGCCGCCCAAGGCGCCGCCGTTTTCCAGGGCGATGCTGCCGCTGCGCTGGCGGTGCTTGTGCATCTTCGCCACTTCGCTGGAAAAGTACAGACCCAGGCCGCTGCTATTGCTTAAGAAGTTAATCGCCGCCTTGGCGCTGGCGCCCGATTCCAGCATATTCGCCGGGAAGCCGACGCCGTTGTCTTCCACCCGCAGTTCCAGGTAGTCGCCATCGACGGCGATGGTCAGGCGGATGCGGTCGCGCGTGTAGCGCACGGCGTTGTTGATGGCGTGGACCAGCACCCCGATGACCAGGTCTTCATCCAGCGTCCAGATGGCGTCCTGCGGGTAGTCGACTTCAAACGCGATGCCGCGCGATTGCAGCAGCATGTGCGCCTGGCCGGCCACCAGTTCCACCAGCTCGCGCATGCTGCGCGGCGCCGGGTCGAAGGGATAGCCTGGTTTGCCGACATCCTTGTATAACGCCAGTAACTGGATCAGGTTATCGTTGAGGCGCTTGGTCTGGTACAGCATCTGCGCCATCTGGCCGTATTCCGGCGCGGCGCTGGACTGGTGTGCGGACAGCAGGTTCTCCAGCGTGCCACTCAGGACGCTGATCGAATTTTTCATGTCATGCACGGTGGACGCGAGGAACATGAACAGCTCCGGTGAGCCTTCTTGCTGCTGCGATGCTTGTTCATCCATTTGCAGGATCTCCATGGACGGCGGTGTTCAGGGGCCGATTATAGCCTGAGGCCTGTCGTGCCGCCAACGCGTTCGGTTTGCGTAAGCGCAACAGCGACGTGGCCCGGCTACTGCGCGCGGCGGCGTTGCTTGAGCAGGAAGCGGCCGGGATCGAGGGCGTCGATCAGTGTGTTCTCCAGCGGCGGCGGCGTATTTTCCAGTTGGCAGACCAGCAGTTCCGCCATCAGCGGGGCCCAGATCAGGCCTCGCGATGCGTAGCCAAGCAGGCAATGCAGGCCGGGATGGCGCGGCACGTCGGACAGGCATTCCAGCCGGCCGGCGTTCGCGTAGTCGGGCAGCGCGCCGGCCAGCGGCAGCCGGTCCGGCGCGGCCACTCGGAAGCCCACGCGGCCGGCCAGCGGCGCGGTGTGCGCCAATGCCGCCACGGCGTCGCCAGGGATGATTTCGGCCAGCCGGGCCAGATTCTCCTGCTGGCTGCTGGCGCGCAGCGCCGGATCGTCGTCGTTGTCGTAGGTGGCGCCGGCGCAGACGACGCCGTCCGACGGTGGCGTGACGTAGGCTTCGCGGCAGACCACCAGCGGTAATATCGGCGGCAGCAGCGGCAGCAGCGGCGGCACGGCGGCGGCTTCGACCTGCAAGTGGGTAACCTGCCCGCGCAACCTGGCCAGCGGCAGCTCCGCTGCCTGTGCGATCTGGCCAGCCCCGGCGCCGCTGGCCAGGATCACGGTCGGCGCTTGCGCGATCAGCGCGTCGTCTGCGCCACGCACCTGCCATTGGTCGTCAACGCGCAGCAGGTCCAGCGCTTCGGTGTGGAACACGCGTTGCAGGCGTTCGCCGCACGACGCCAGCATCGCCTCGCACAGCGACGATGGCCGCGCCCAGCCGCCTTGCGCAAACAGCCAGCCGCCATGCGGGGTCGGCGCGCCGATCAAGGCGCTGGCTTCTCGGGCATCGGCCCAGCGCGCGTATTGTGGTGGATAGTTCCATTGCGTTAGCGCGTCCTGCTGCACTTTCGCGTGACGTTCATCGCGCGCCAGTTGCAGCACGCCGCAATCGGCGCCCAGGAACGCTGTGCCCACGCCGCCCATGCGGCGCCATTCGCGCAGCGCAAACAGGTAGGCGGCGCGGCTCAGGCGCGTGGGGATGTTGTCGTCTTTGGAGAGCAGCGGCATGAAGATGCCGGCCAGGTTGCCGGATGCCTCCTGCGCCGGCTGCGCATGGCGTTCGATCAGCGTCACCTGCCAGCCGCGCGCACACAAACGCTGCGCGGCCGACGAACCGGCCAAGCCAGCGCCAATGATCACCGCGCGCCGCACCGGCACATCTTGCGCAGCAGGCTGCGGTTTACGGCTACGGTAGACGGCCGCGATATCCGGCGCGGCGCAAGCATCGTCAGCGATGCGGCACACAAAGCCCGCCGCCGTCAGCGCCCACACCAGCGCCTCGTCGGCGGCGCGGGCATGCAGCGTGGCGCCTTGCACCGCCAGCTTGGCCAGCGTGCGCGCCCATGCCGGCGCTATATCCGGCGACAGGTGAAACGCGTTCACGCGCGCCGCAATCTGCGGCAGCACAGCATCCACCGCGCCCACCAGCAGATCGAGCGTCACCTCGTCATTCAAAATCACGCGATGAAAGCCCGGCACATTCAACGGCCACGCATCGCGCAGCTGCGCGTCGTCCACCGCAGCCGCCGGCGGCAATGCAGCGGCAAGCGCAATGTAGTGCAAACGTCCGCCCTGCGCGCGCGCTGCCGCAAACCGCTCGCCACGGCCAAACTCGGTGTCGAGCACGACCCGCATCGTCACTTGCGCGCTTTGCGGCAGAAGCAATCCGGCGCATGGTCATCGACCATGCCGATACCCTGCATATACGCATACATAATCGTCGAACCGACAAACTTGAAGCCCAGCTTGGCCAGATCCTTCGACAGACGATCCGACAGCTCGGTCTTGGCCGGACGCGGCCCCTCGCCACGCACAATCGGTTTGCCGCCGACGTAAGACCACAGCAGCTTATCCAGGCTGCTGCCGCTGTCGAGCAAGCGCAGATACGCCTGCGCATTGGTGATGGCCGCCGCCACCTTCAGCCGGTTGCGCACGATGCCGGCGTTGCCCAGCAACTCCGCCACCTTGTCCGGGCCATACGCGGCGATCTTGTGCGCATCCCACTGGTCAAAAGCGGCGCGATAGTTCTCGCGCTTGTTGAGGATGGTCTCCCAGCTCAAGCCCGCCTGCGCACCTTCCAGATTGAGCATCTCGAACAGGCGCCGCTCGTCGTGGCACGGCACGCCCCATTCAGTGTCGTGATATGCCAGATACAGGGGATTGGCCGGATTGGCCCAGCTACAACGTTGTTTATCCATGCTCAGTTCAACTCCAAATCGCTCGACAAGCCGATGCGGCGACGTTCGCCAACCAGCACCAGCGGCCCGGTCAGATTGGACACCAGCCGCACCTCGCCATCCGTCACGGCCTGATCGAGTTGTTGCATCAGGCGCGGGAAGACGCCGTCGGCGCGCGTGGCGTCGGTGCTGTACAGCGCCGCCCAGGCATTGCGGCCGGAACGCTTGGCGATGTACAGGCCCTGGTCGGCCAGTTCCACCACCTGCGACCACGACAGCAAGCGCGGCTGCGACGGCAGGAACGGAAAACAGGCAAAGCCGATCGAGCAGGTCTTGGACAAGCGCACGCCGTCCGGCAAAGTGAAATCGCGCTCGGCGACGGCGCGCCGCATGCGTTCGGCCACACCCGGCGCCTCGTCGCGGTGGGTGGCGCGCGCCAGCACCAGGAATTCCTCGCCGCCCCAGCGAATCACGTAATCCGATTCGCGGAACACTTCGCGCAGCCGCTCCTGCATCTGCACCAGGATCGAATCGCCGGCCGCGTGGCCGTAGCGGTCGTTGACTTCCTTGAAGTGGTCGAGATCGACCATGAAGAACACCAGGTCCTTGGCCGCATGCAGGTCGCACTCGTTCAGTTCGCGGTGCAGGCCGGCGTCGTAGCCGCGCAAGCTCATGGCGACGTCGGCGTCGACGTTTTGCAGGAAGAAGCGGCGGTTGCGCAGCCCGGTCAGCTGGTCGGTCAGGCTGACTTCCTCCAGCGCCTGGTAGGCCTGCTCCAGCTCCAGGTTCTTGTCCAGCAGCTGTTCCTGGGTGGCGGCCACCTGGCGGTAGGCGCTGGCGTTGTCGAGCGCGATGGCGCCGTAGGCACACAGCGTGCGGAAGATCAGCCGTTCGCGTTCGCCATACGCGCGCGCCAGCAGCGACTGCACCGTCATCACGCCCAGCACCCGCTCGCCCACGCGCAGCGGCGCAAACAGCAGGCTCTGGGTCGGCAGCGTGCCGGGGATCAGGTTGGGCGTGACATCTTCGTCGTCCAGCTCGACCAGGATTTCGCGCCGTTCGCGCAGACAACGCGCGGTATTGGCGTTCGGATCATCGGCGGCGATGCGCACGCGCGGCAGCGGCTTGTCCGCTTCAATGCCGAATTCGCACACCAGCGAGGCGCCGTCCGGCTGCAGCAGGAAGATCGAAAAGTGGGTCGCATCCAGCAAGCCATGCACGTGGCGGTCCAGCGCGCGGAACACCGCCGCCGCATCCAGGTGGGCAGTGATTTCCTGGCCGATGGCGCTCAGGTGTTCCAATGTGGCGCTGATCTGTTGCAGCACTTCGGCGCGCTGCGCCTCGGCCGCCGCCAGCTGGCGATGATGCTCGCCCTCGGTCTGCGCCCGTTCGGTCTGGTACTGCACCTGCATGGCGATGGCGCGGTTGGTGGCTTCCTTGCTGTGGGTCTGGTCGCGCGCGGTGTTGGCGCGCAGCGCGATGGTATAGGCGCGCTGGTAGTCGCCGATGGCGGCGTACTCGCGCGCCGCCGCGTCCAGCAGCGCACCCGGCACCGTGTAGCCTTCGATGGTGGCCGCGATTTCCAGCGCCAGCTGCAGATAATGCAGCACGGCGTTGGGCGCCTCCATCGGTTCCGGGCCCGGCAGCGGATGGCGGGCGTGGATGTCGGCCAGCACGTTGAGGGTGGCGATCTGGCTCGATGCATCGCCATGGTCGCGCGCCAGCGCCAGCGCGGCCTGGGCGGCGGCCAGCGCATCGTCGGCGCGCGCCAGGTAGGACAGCGCATGCGCCTGGCCGCGCCGCGCGCTGCTCTGGAAATCGTTCTGGCACAGGGCGTCGCCGCGTGCGGCCAGGCGGGTAAAACTTTCCAGCGCGGCCGCATAGTTGCCGAGGTCGAGCGCCAAATCTCCCTGGTATTCCAGCGCCACCGCGTAGGCGCGCGAACCGGACAGCGGCGCCAGCGTGTTCAGCGCTTCACGCAGCAGGCTTTGCGCGGCGTCGCGCTGGCCCAGCTGGCGCAACGTTTCGGCGGTCTGCATCAGGCACATGCCGATGCTGAGCGGCCAGCCGGCCGGCCGCGCCAGGTCCAGCCCGCGCTGCATCCATTCCAGCGCCGACTCGTGCGCGTTGAGGCTGGTGAAGCCGTTGCCGATATTCGTGGCGACGATGATGGCGCGACGGATCTGGCCGCTGGCCAGCGCGTTCTCAAAACTCAGCATCAGGTGGCCGATGGCGCGGCCGTATTCGCTGCG
Organism: Duganella dendranthematis; assembly: GCF_012849375.1. Classification (NCBI taxonomy): domain Bacteria; kingdom Pseudomonadati; phylum Pseudomonadota; class Betaproteobacteria; order Burkholderiales; family Oxalobacteraceae; genus Duganella; species Duganella dendranthematis. The sequence goes on along the minus strand of NZ_CP051684.1, from coordinate 3,044,083 downwards.
CTGGAAGGCGCAGGTGCCGAAGAAGTCGCTGATCCAGCCGGCCGCGATCGGCGCCACGCCGTGCAGATCCGTGCTGAAGCGGTCGCGCCAGCGCTGCTGCGCGGCCGGGCCGTCGCTGAAGGCGTCGCAGATGCCGGAGGCGGCGTCGATGATATCGATGCGCATCGGGTCGGCCGCCACGCGGGCGGCAGCGGCGGCCTGGCGCAACCAGTCGTCGCCATCGGCGCTTAAGCCACGGTCGTTGCTGGCCCAGGCCATGACCCAGCAGGCGTCGGCGCGGCAGGCAGCGGCGGCGGCCGGCAAGCTGTCGGCAGCTTGATCACATAGTAATAGTGCCTGTTCGGCATAATGGAAGGCGGTGTCGAGGTCGCCGCGCAGCCAGGCCGGCTCGGCGGTGATCAGGTGCAGGCGCGCCCGTTGCACCAGGGCGGCGTCCGACGGCAGCAGCGCCAGCAGCGGGACAATCTCGGTGGCCAGTTGCTGCGCGCGTGCAGGGTCCCGCTGGCGCAGATGCCAGGCCAGCGCCATCAGCAGCTTTGAGCGTTCCGCACCTTGCACATCAGGCAAGGCCGTTTCCCACTGCGCCAGCTCGTCGTCGAGCGCAAACATGTCCACCAAATTAACTTTCCTCTACTGTATTGCAACAGCGCGCCGTTACGCTGATTACCGCATTATTCCACAGTTTGCAGCCCCTCCCGTATGCCCCCTTTAAGTGCCTGATATCTAGGCGTTTTTGGTTCCGACCGGAAACTAGTTTAGTGAAAGCAACACAATTACCAATAAAAAAAGCGGCGCCGCAGCGCCGCCTGGGCCGGACCGCCCGGCTGACTAGGCGCGGCCGGGCTGGTTAATCTGGATCAGCCGCGAACGCATGACGTCGGTGGCAGCCGGGCCCGGCGCGAACATATAGTCCTCGTCGTTGATGGCCAGGCCGCTGTTGGCGTCCACCAGCACCTGGTCGGCCGGTTTGCCGGTTTCGCGGCTCACCACCAGCAGCGTAGCCCCTTCCGGCGCCAGGTGATCGTTGCCCCAAGCAACGAACGCCAGCAGGACCGGTTTGAAATCGCGGCCAGCCTTGGTCAGCACATATTCATAGCGCGGCGGCCGCGCGCTGTACTGGCGACGTTCCATCAGTCCGCCCTCCACCAGGCCGGCCAGACGGCGCGTCAACATATTCGGCGCGATTTTCAGGCTCTTCTCAAATTCATCAAAGCGGGTCAAGCCGTAGAAGGCGTCACGCAGGATCAGGATGCTCCACCATTCCCCTACTTTGCCAAGGCTGCGGGCGATCGGGCAAGGCATGCTACCAAAGTCGGTATGTTTCATGTTTGCTACTCCTCTATGTCAGGTGATCAACAAAATGCGTTAACAAGAACGCCTTCAGACTGAGCGACTTGCATGTTGGATGCAAGAAAGTGTGACTTTTTTAGGTGATGCAACTGCTGTGACAATGTGTGTATTTTTGCGCTTCAATTTCGTCTCCTTTTCTACCCTGATTTTTAACTACTTTCCTCTATGAAAAAACCTCGTTTTCCCGCCTGTTTTTGTCCCTCCACGATCAGCTGAAAAACCACACTCAAAACTCTCCAAAAATCACTTTATTTCCACACGTCAATTTCACGCTAGAATGTGAACATTAGAGAGATTGTTCTTTCAGGATAAAATTCTTCCTGTAGATCAACATCTCAACCTTGTTGGCTACCCTGATACCGTAGCCATCGACCAAGGCTGCGCACCCCAACAACGTGTGTGATAAATGAAAACTTTTACTAAAGCTCTCGCCATCGTCCTGTTCAGCCTGCCACTGATTGCCAGTGCCGCCGGCAAAACTGCGACCGCCAGCATGGCAGTGAGCTTTGAGGTGAAAGAAGCCTGCACTGTGCAAACCAGCGCCGCTGCCGCCACCGCCGCCACGAACAACACCAAAGCCGCGCCAACCGTCGCCTGCCAGCTCAAAACCCCTTACCAGATGACCCGCAACACCGCCCAGGCCGCCAGCGTCAACAGCAGCGCCGCGCAAGCCACCGCCCTCCGCCAGGAATCCGGCGCCGGCGAATGGACCATCACCTTCTGATCTGCCCCCGTCTCCGCGACCGTCAGAACCACACGGTCGCCACCACCGTATCCTTGTAATCCCCCGGCGACGGCGTCGTCTGCGCCGGCACTAGTCCAAACACGGTCTGGCTCTTGGTTGTGCCATCGCCCGTTCCGCCCATCACCACCGTCCCGCCGCTGCCGTCGCCCAGACTGGCGCCATCGAGCGCGCTGGAAATCTGATACGACACCAGCTCACTCGCTGACGTTTTGAGCATCTTGCGCGCGCTAACGGTGTTGCCGGGCGTGGTGCCGGCCGAAAACGTGATGCGGTAGGCAGTGTTCTTGCTGCAACGCGCCGTCAGCGTCGACGTGGTGCGGATCGCGCTGGTCAACAGACTGCTATTGGGGAATACCAGATTGCCGACGTTGATATCGCAATCGTTGATGACATTTGCGCTGACCTGGAACGGCATCGCCACCGTGGTGCCGAGCACGCAGTTGCCGGCGCCGCTCAGGAAAAAGATGAAGCGCATCATCACATTGCTGCCGCCGAAGTTGGATACCAGGCTCAAGTTGTCGGGCCCCACGTCCATCGCCGCCAGCGTGGCGTCCGCGTTCAGCTTGCCGTACAGGTTGACGTCCTGCGTCAGCGAGCCGATCACGTTGTCGCTCTTGGTCAGCGTAAACTGGATCACATTGGCCGACGTATCGGTGCCGCTCCAGCCGCCCCATACCTTGGCGGCCGAGTAGCTGGCGTCGGTGTACAGGTTGTAGTTGACGCGCTTGCTGCCGTTGGACAACTGGCGCGGCACCGTGGCGGTGGTGCTGGCGTTGCCCGAGCCGTCGCCCAGATACAGGCACACCGTGGCGTTGGGGAACAACAGTCCGGCCAGGGCACTGGTCCAGGTACAGGTGACCTTGAAGTTGGCGTTGGCGTAGGCGTCGGCGCTGGTGATCGAGCTGACGGATGGGAAGACAATATTGGTCTGGGCTACCGTGCAGCCATCGGCGCGCGCCTGGCCGCAGACCAGCATCAGCAACAATCCCAGCCACAGCAGGCAACGGCGCGCGGACATCATGGCGCGCTCCGGCAGACAAACGGACCCATGGTCGACAACGCATTGCCCTTGACCGGCGTGTAGCTGAACTCGGCCACGCAGCGCACCCCGTCTACTGTGGCTTGCAGGTGATTCAGCGGTTCCAGATGGTCGATGAAGGCGACGCCGTCGAAACCGACCAGCGTGACGGCGCCGCTTTCCACGTGCAGCACCGTGGTGCCGGCCGGCAGCGGCTTGCCGGCCGCGTCATGCAGGATCACGCTGGCCGCCTCGTAGGTTTCAACCGGGAAGCGCACCAGCACCCCGGACAGGCGCGCCGGCACCACGGTCTGGGTAGTGCTGGCCACGCGCGCATCCAGCGGCAAGTGGGTGGTGTCGATGCCGACCTGGTTTTGCAGATACGGCGTCAGATTCGGCACCAGCATGTAGCCGCTGCTGCTGGTCTTGCCGATCACCTGGTTTTCCTGCAATACCGGTACGCCGCCGACGCCGTCGGTCGACACCAGTCCGAAGCCGGCGCCGACCTGGCGCGCCGCATGCACGCTGCCATCCATCAGCACCACCGCGCCGGCCACGTCCAGCGAGCTGCTGCGGTTGCCGCCGGTATCCAGCGTGTAGGCCGTCACCTGGCCGTAGTTGCCAAGGTAGGTGCCTTGCGCCTGGTGCACCGCCGTGCCATTGTTGCTGGCCGATTGCAGCCCCCAGCCGAAGCCGCCGCTGTAGTCGGCCGAGCGCGACAGCGTGGTGGTGGTGCCGCGCACGCCATTCTGGCGGCTACGGCTGACGGTGGCCGAGATGCGGTCGGCGAAGCTGCCGCTGATGCTGAAGAACACGCCGCGCGACTTTTCATCGCGGAAATCGCGGAAGGCGCTGACGCTCAGGTACATGCCCCAGCCCAGTCCGACAGAATAGTTGAGTGCGGCAATCCGCGCCGGCGGCGACAGCGGCGCCCGCACATTGACCAGGCTCAGGCCCACGCCCTGGCCGCCGAACAGCGCCATGGAGAAATTGAAGCGGTCGGTGGCGCGCACCACCGGAATGCCTTCCACCGAGCCGAGGTCGCTGTATTGCGCCAGCACCCGCTGCGATTGCAGGTCGACGCTGAAGCGCGGGCTCAGATATTGATAGCCCACTGCGGCCTGGGCGCCGCGCCGGCTGTGGTCGCCGTTGCCGCCGGCGCTGGCCGCCAGCGAACCGCTGACCACGCCCGACTGGCCGACACGCCACAGCATGCCGGCGCCGCCATTGATCACGCCGCGCCCGGCCTCGCCGTGCGCCTCCAGCGTCAGGTTGTCGCTCAGACCGCGCCGCAGCGAGCCGACGGCGGCCGGCGTGCGGGCGTAATCGAACGAGCGCGTGCCGTAACCGCGCCGTATCAGCCCCAGCTCGGCCGAGTAATCGGTCAGGCCCTCGGCCAGCATGCGGGTATCCACATATAGCGGCACCGTGGTGCTGATGGCGCGGCCGGCGGCGTCGCGCGTGACCAGCGTGGCCTGGCCGGCGCCGTTGATGCCGGCCACCTGGTTGATGATGAACGGGCCGGACGGCACGGCGGTGTCGACCTGACGCACGCCGTCCACATACAGGCTGACCGCCGTCGGCACCACTGCCGAGCCGCCCAGCGACGCCGACGGGAAGGTCAGCAGATCCGGCCGCAGGTCGAAGCTGCGGCGCCACTGCACGCCGGCCATGCGCAGCGACCGCGACCAGTTGAGCGACGACGAAATGAAATCGCCGGCCTGCCAGGTTTCCAGCGTGTCCGGATCGGAATGCACCCAGGCGGTATCGAAGCGCACGTACTGGCGCAGCTGGTTGCTGTAATTAAATACGCCGGTGCTGCTCAAGACGCCGTTGGTGTTGAAGTAGCGTAACTCGTGGCTGACCGAGGTGCTGCGGTTCTGTCCCAGCTGGGTGTAGGCGTCGTAATTGATCACCGCGCCCGGCGTCACCGTGGCCACGCCCGGCTTGCGCACCGTGCGCGCCGAAACCGAGACCGGCGCCCGCAGCACATCGTCGACGCGCAGCGCCAGCGCCTGGCGTGCCGGGTCATAGGTATAGCTCAGGCCTTTGACCTGGTCGAGGTCGAACTCGTCCTGGCCCTCGACTCCGAACAGTTTGGGGTCGAGTTCCAGGTCGCGCAGATTCTGCACGCTGCTACGCAGCCCCGAACTCTTGCCCCGGGTGAAACGCAGTACCAGTCCGGTCGATTCACCGTTCAAGCTTACCTCCAGAAAAAGCTCTTCATATTGCGGCGGCGGCGCCGGCACCGTCTGCGCCAGCACGCTGCCCATGCTCATGACCAACCACCATGTCAACAGCCACCACCAGGCCAGCCGGCGCCGCATCCCGGGTCAGTCCACCCTGACCACGGTACTGGCGCTGGTCGGACGGGAATTGATGTTGGCCTTGACTGCCAACGTCCCGTTCAGATCGGCATCGCCAGACGTGGGGAGGCGCCACTCGCGCACCCTGCCCGCCAGCACATAACCAAACAGGCCGGAGGCAATTTCGAATTGCTTGCCGGCGGCGTTGCTCAGTTCCAGCGCGCCGATCTGTGCGCGCTGGGTGCCGCTGTTGCGGACTCGCAACATCCAAAAACCATCTTTCTTGAACACGCTCCAGGCCAGCACCGGCGCCGCCCGTTCATCGGCCGGCAGCACGAACATCGGCACGGAATAGCGCAGGCGAATGTCGACCCCGCTGGCCGGGCCATCGTCCTTGGGGATCTCGTCGATCAGGATGCGGTAAGTCAGCTCGCTGGCTGGCAATTGCTCGCTGCGCCGGACCAGCCGGATAATCTGGCTGCTTTTCGGTCCGATCTGGATGATGGGCGGGCTGGCCACCACGTCTTGCGTCGGGGTCAGCACATCGTCGCCGTCTTTTTGTTCCCACAGATACACGCGCACCTGGCCGTACACCGGTGCCTCGCCCAGATTCTGTAAATTAATGCCGGTGGCGCCCTGGCCCACGCGCAGATTGATCATCACCGGCGAAATTTGCAGATTGGCCGCCGCCACCGGCAACGCCAGCAGGCAAGCAGTCATCCATCCCAGTATCCGTGCGCGCATCCCAGTCATCCCACCTCCGGTTGCTTACTATCAACTCTGGATCCAATTATTGGCTATCTAAAAAAAACCTGCTTTTGTTGGACGCGACAAGTGTTTTGCAAGCGTAGAAAACTATCAAAAATATTTAAAAGATAGGCATAATACGCAACAGGGAGTGATAAAACTTTATCAACCAAATCTCCGAGGTCAGCAATGCAGAGCACCCTCGAAAGCACCCGCAGCAAGATCCTCATCGTGGACGACTCCGCGTTTGAGCAGCGCATGCTGGCGGATTTACTGAGCGAACTGCCGTATAAGGTCTCGGTGGCTTTCAACGGCTTGCAGGGCTACCAGCTGGCACTGGCCAACCGCCCCGACCTGATCCTGCTCGATGTGCGCATGCCGAATATGGACGGCTACACCGCCTGCCGGCTGCTGAAGGCCAATCCGGTCACGCAGGATATTCCGGTGATTTTCCTCAGCGGCGCCGATGCCGACGACGACCGCATCCTCGGCCTGTCGATCGGCGGCGTCGATTTCGTCTCCAAGCCGTTTTCGCCGGGTGAGCTGGCGGCGCGCATCCAGGTGCACCTGAACCTGGCCAGGCGTCAGCATGCGCCGGTGCCCGCCCCCGGCACGCAGGAAGCCGCCGAGCCGGAACCGGAGAGCGAACCGGACGCGGTGCTGGTCAATGCCGTCAAGCGCCTGATCGCCGACAACCTGGCGGCGCTGCCGGGACTGGCGGAAATCGCCCGTAGCGTCGGCACCTACCGCGAAAAGCTGTCGCAGGTGTTCCGCGAACAGACCGGCATGACGGTATTCGGCTTTATCCGCGAGGAACGCATTCGCCGTGGGGAAGAATTATTGAAGGATACCGATATCGACGTGCAGGACATCGCCCTGCTGATCGGTTTTAACAACGCCGGCAATTTCGCCACCGCCTTCCGTGAGCGCATGGGCGTCACGCCGACCGCCTATCGCCAGGCGATCCACAAGAAATAATTAAGCCAGCTGCGCCCGCATCTGGCGGCGCCAGAAGAACCACGACGCCAGCGCATTGATCCAGTAGCCGGCGTACAGCACCGCCGTCAGATACAGGCCGCGGCTGGCGTACAGCGGCACCGACACGGTATTGACCAGCAGCCATACCGGCCAGGTCTCGACCCGCCGCCCCATCAGCAACAGCTGCGCCACCACGCTGAACATCAGCACCGCCGAATCGATGAAGGGGGCGTAGGCGTTGGTATAGGCCTGCAACATCAGGCCGTAGGCGGCCGTGGCCAGCAAGCTGATCGCCGCCATCCAGCCCAAGGCGCGGGCGCCGGTATGGGCGATCGGCAGCGGCGCACCACCGGCGCCGCGCAGCCATTGCAGCCAGCCGATCAGGCAGGTGACGATGAAGAACAGCTGCAGCGCCACGTCGGCGTACAGGTTGACGCTGTAGAACAGCACGGCAAACATGACGCAGCCGACCACACCCAGCCACCACGAATGAATATTGTTGCGCCCCGATAGCACGATGGAAACGGCCATGACGGCGTTGGCGGCGATTTCCAGCGGTGAGATCAACAGCACTCCTTGCAGGGTTGAGGGGCGCTGCCATTCTCGTCCACCCTGCCTGGGAACGCAATAGCCTCAGGCCAACGATAGCTGCAATTCGGCGATATTGATCGGCTTGACCAGATGAGCGGCAAAGCCGGCCTGGCGGCTGCGCGTCTTGTCGTTCTCCTGGCCGTAGCCGGATAGCGCCAATAGCTTCAGTCCGGCGCCGTCCGGCAAGCGACGCAGATGGCCGGCCAGCTCGAAGCCATCCATGCCCGGCAGGCCGATGTCGAGAATCGCCACCTGCGGCATGCTGGCCGCCGCCAGCGCAATCGCCTGCGCCGGATCGTACGCCACCGTCGGCTGGTAGCCCAGCGCGTCCAGCAGCTCGGCCAGCGAGTCGGCAGCGTCCTGGTTATCGTCCACCACCAGCACCCGCAGGCCGGTGTTCTGCTCCGGCGACGCCGCTTCCGGCGCGACGATGCTACCGGCTGGCGCGACCGTATCCGCCACCACCGAATCGGGCAGCGTGATGGTGAAGGTGCTGCCGCGTCCCTCGCCGGCGCTGTAGGCGCTGACTTCGCCGCCGTGCATCTGCACCAGGTTGCGCACCAGCGCCAGCCCGATGCCGAGGCCGCCCTTGGCGCGGTCCAACTGGCGGTTGCCCTGCACGAACAGGTCGAAGATATGCGGCAGCAGCTGCGGCGAAATGCCGTTGCCGTCGTCGGTGACCTGGATCTGCACCGTGCCGCCCTTGATCCGGGTGGCCAGCGTGACGTGGCCGCCGGCCGGCGTGTAGCGCGCCGCATTGCTCAGCAGGTTGGACACCACCTGCGCCAGCCGCGCCGGATCGCCATGCCAGCGCACCGTCGGCACATCCACCAGCAGCTGGTGTTGCCGTTGCTCCAGCAGCGGACTGGCCATTTCGATGGCCTTGTTCAGCACATCGGCCAGCGGCACCGTGTCCTTGCGCAGCTCGACCTTGCCGCTGGCGATGCGCGACACGTCCAGCAAATCATCCACCAGCCGCACCAGATGGTCGACCTGACGCTGGATTACCGCCTGCTCCTGCCCGGTGTCGCCGGCCTGGCCGCGCAGCTTCATCAGCTTGAGCGCGGTGACGATCGGCGCCAGCGGATTGCGCAGCTCGTGGCCCAGCATGGCCAGGAATTCATCCTTGATGCGCGACGACAGATTGAGGTCGCTGTTCAGGCGTTCGCTTTCGGCCATGGCGTGGGCCAGCGCGCGGTCGCTTTGCAGACGGCTCAGCGTGGCGCACACGGTGGCGGTGAACTGCTCCAGGAACTGGCGGTAGGCGCAGTCCATCGGCAGGCGCGGCGACACCTGGAACACTAGCGCCAGCTGGTCGCACAACTGCAACTCGGCGGCGCGGATCACCACCAGCTCAGGACTGCCGCGGAACGCTGCGGCCGCCGCGCCGGACAGCAGCGTGACGTCCAGCAGGTCGCCCGGATTATCGCTCGCCGCCTGAGTGACGGCGGCGTGCACATCATCGTCGCTGCGGCAGCCGAGCAGGCGGCGCGCCAGCAGGTCCAGCGCATGGCGGCGGCGCTCGGCCAGCACCTGCGCGGTGGTCTCGGTGCACACCACCAGCACCCCGCCCACCTGGTCCTGCTCGTCGAATACCGGCGTGTAGGTGTAGCTCCAGAACACATCCTCGATGTGGCCGTTGCGCCAGATCGGCACCAGGTTGTCGGCATACCAGCGCGCCTCGCCGCCGTCGCGCACCGCCTCGATCTGCGGGCCGATGATGTGCCAGATCTCCGGCCAGCACCGGCGGCCGGCCTGCCCCAGGGCGGCCGGATGCTTGCCCTCGCCGAAACAGGGCACATAGGCGTCGTTATATATTTGCGTCAGCTGCTCGCCCCACCACAGGAACATCGGCGTTACCGAATGCAACACGACGCTGACGGCGGTGCGCAGCGAGCCGGGCCAGCCGGCGATGGGACCCAGCGGCGTTTCTTCCCAGGGGTTAGCGCGCACCAGGTCGCGCATGGGCGTGCCGGCGCCGATAAAGCGCGGCAGGGGCTCCTGCGAATCAGGTAACGACGTGAGGGAATGAGCCAGCATAGTAACTTCCGAACCAGAAAGCGAGATAGTAGCAACTGTACGGTACGGTGGCGCACAATAGGCGCCGCCGACCGGCTACATCGCTTTCTGGTCCGGGCGCCGACGGCGCCGACGCTTAGTGTTCGCGCCAGTGGTCAAGATTTTGTGGCTCGGCCACTACCGCGCCGTTGCGTTCGGCGCGGAAGCGCGCCGAGGCGGCATACACGGCGCGCCGCACGCGCATGATGGAACCGATCGGCCGGTGGTCGGCAATGCAGTGCCACGGATTGAACTGCATGCCGTCATCCACCAGCACCGACAGCCCATGAGTCCAGCCGGCTTGCGGTTCGGCCTTGATGCGCGCCACCGGCACCCACGGCGCCTCCCATTCCACGGTTGAATCTTCAATCGGCATGGCCGACAGGTCGGTGCACAGCTGCACGCGCAGTTCCCATTCGGCGCTGTGTTCGGTCATGAAATCGACCACCGCCGCCCGCAGGCCGTTCGGTTTATGCTCCAGGTCCACCGGCTGGTCCTTCAGCGCCTGCAATTCCGGCGACACCGGCGCCAGCGACAATTTGGCCATATAGCGGCCATACAGGACGGGCGCGCCAGTGAAAAACGTCTCGCCCAGGATATGGGTTTCCGGATGCCCGCCCAGGCCCTTGATCGCAGCGCTCTCGCCACCGACCGCTTCGACCACTTTCTCGACACCGCGCAAGGCGGCCGATAGCGCCTTCTTCAGCCCCGGCGCTTTATCTGTAGTAGCCGCCAGCAACTTGACGTTGCCAAGGAACTGCTTGGCGGTGGCCGACTGGAAGGTGGGGCCGTTGACCATGACAAAATCCTGCGTGACGTCGCCAACGCCGTCATGCAAGCGCGCGCCCGGCACGCCGATGACTTTGACGGCCATGCCGCGCGGCGTCGACACCTTGTCGTCCAAAAAATCGCCGGGCGTGGTCGACAGCCGCATCACCACCGGCCAGGCGCCGCCCGGATGGCCAAACAGCCCCTGGGCGTAATCGGGTGGCAGATTGTCGAGCACCCGCAGCTCCCCGCGCAGCAGGCCATGGCTCTTGGCGTGCACGCCGCGCGGTGCGTGGCCGATATCCTTGTCGACCGTATCGGCGATGCCATGCATCGCCTCGGTCAGGCCGGCGATGGTCTTGGCTTCGTCCTCCTCCGGTACTTCATAGGAGGGATCGTAAGGCAATGGTTGCTGCAAATGGCGGGTAGGGAAATCCATGGTGTTCCTCGGCTGTTGGCTACCGCTATCATCCGCCCTGCCGCTGCGCGCGTCTGTGGTATGCCACACGCTGGCCTAATGGCCGGCATACTCGAGAAACTTTGCCGTCCGCTGTGCTTGCTGGTCGCCAAAATAGTGAGCGACGATATGCAGCGCCAGGTCGATGCCGGAGGTCAGGCCGCCGGCCGTGTAGGTATGCGCGTCCGCCTGCACAAAGCGCACTTCCCGCACCAGCTGGACGTCTGGATAGGTTTTGTGGAAGATGTCCGCATAGTCGTGGTGCGTGGTGGCCGATTTGCCGTTCAATAGACCGGCATGCGCCAGCTCAAACGCGCCGGTGCAGATGGACAGCATGGTCTTTTGCGCGCTGTGCTGCTGCTTGAGCCACTCGCGCAGTTCCGGGCCGCCGGCCTGCGCGCCGACCACCACGATGTCCGGCGCGGGCGCGTCGTCAAAACTGTAGTCGGGCGTGATCAGCAGGCCGGGCGCGCCGCTGCCGCTGGTGCGCAGCGGCGTCCTGGATGCGGCTACCGTGTACAGCACGAACGGCATCGAGCCGGTGCTATCGTCCAGCATCGTGTCCTGGAATACTTCCCACGGACCGGCGATGTCCATCACATTGGCGCCTTCGCTCAGCACAAAAGCTACCTTGATGGTTGCGGCGTCGGCGTTGGCCAGCGCCAGCATGGCCAGCAGACAGGCGATCAGATATTTCATTGCATTTTCCCAGAGATGTGAAGAGAGCCTCAGTGTCGCCGGAGAGGCTCTCCTCCGGCCAGCACGCCGGCTGCACGGCGCCGGCATTTCGCTGCATTGTTTGCCCGGACGCGCCATTCTCGTTTATCGTGAGCGCATGACTACTCTCCCTACACGCGCCTGGATCGCGGCGGTCTGGTTTGGCCTGGCGCTGTTCGACGCCACGCAGAACGTCTTCCTGATGCGCACCGCCGGCATGCATCACGCGTGGACGGCGCTATTCTTCTTCCGCTTTTTCTACTGGCTGGTGTTGGCGCTGGTGACGCCGGCCGTGCTGCAACAAGGCATACGCTTCGCCAGCAACCATCGTGCCGGCTGGCGTACATGGATTATTCATCTTGCCGCGTGCCTGATGGTCGGCGTGATCAGCGCCGTGTGGACGGCGACGCTGGAGTCCACGCTGAATCCGTGGATGGTGTCCGACACGCCGCCATGGCTGGTCCTGTGGTACCAGCACTTCGTCGGCGGCGTGCTGGCGGATGTGGTGATTTACGCCACCGTGTTCGCCATCGGCTACGGCCTGCATGCGCGCGAGCGGCTGCTGCTGGAACAGGCGGAGCGCATCAAGGCGCAACTGGATGGTTTGCGACGGCAAATCGAACCGCACTTCCTGTTCAACACCCTGAACACCGTCACCGGTCTGGTACGCGAACAGCGTAACGACGCCGCCGTCGACACCCTCGCCGGCCTCAGTGAACTGCTGCGCCGCATGCTGGACGACTCCGGCCGCAACCTGATCTCGCTGGGCGAAGAACTGGCCTTCCTCGACAAATACTTCGCCATCCAGAAGATGCGCTTCGGCGAACGCCTGCAATACAGCGTGCAGGCGCCGCCATCGCTAATGTCCGCCAGCATACCGAGCCTGCTGCTGCAACCGCTGGTGGAGAATGGCTTCAAACACGGCCTGGCGCACCGCGCACAAGGCGGCGCGATAAGGCTATCCGTCAACGCCGCCGGCGAGATGCTGGACATCGTCATCTACAACGACGGCCCCACAATACCATCGGACGCAGCGCCGGCCCGCGCGGGCATCGGTTGGAACAATGTCCGCGAACGCCTGCGCGGCTTGTACGGCGAACGCCACACGCTGGAGATGCGCAACCGCGATGGTGGCGTTGAAGTCCGCATTGCAATTCCATTGAGCGGCGTTACCGCATGAAGCTGCGCGCTATCATTGTCGACGACGAAGCGCCGGCCCGCGCCAACCTCAAGGCGCTGCTGCGCAAGCAGGCCGACATCGAACTCATAGCCGAATGCGATTCCGGCAGCGCCGCGCTGACCGCGATCCGCAGCATGCGGCCGGACCTGCTATTCCTAGACATCCAGATGCCGGAATGCGACGGCTTCGATGTGCTGGAGATGCTGGGTGGCGGCGCGCCTCCCGCCGTCATCTTCGTCACCGCCTACGACCAGCACGCGCTGCGTGCCTTTGACGTGGGTGCGCTCGATTACTTGCTCAAGCCATTCAGCGATGAGCGCTTCAAGACAGCGCTGATGCGCGCGCGGGAACGCCTGCCGCGCGCGCAGACGGCCCCGGCACGCTTGGTGCTTAAGCAAGCCGGCCAAGTGCTGTTCCTTCCGGTCGCCGACATTGACTGGATCGGCGCGGCCGACTACTACGCCTCGCTGCACATCGGCGCGCAAACGCATCTGCTCCGCCGCAGCATCGCGGAACTGGCGCAGGATCTGGACCCGGCCACCTTCTGCCGCATCCACCGCTCCACCATTATCAACCTGGCCAAATTGCAGTCGATTGAACTGGGCGAAGACGGCGAACAGAAAGTAGTGCTGTCCAGCGGCGCGCGCCTGCGCGTCAGCCGCAGCTACCGCAAGGCGCTGATGGAAAAGGTGACGTGATCACACGCGCTGCGACATCCACACAATGGCCATCACCGCCGACATCAGCGCGGCGGCCTGCCGCACCATGCGATACGACGGACGGCGCGCCAGCAGGATCAGCAACGGTGCGGCGATCAGGATCACGACCATCTGCATCGCTTCGATGCCAAGATTGAAGGCCAGCACGCCAGTCACCAGGCGCGCGCCGCTCAGTTGCAGTTCGCGGATGGCCGATGCGAATGCCAGGCCGTGCACCAGTCCAAAGCCGAAGGCGATCCAGCCTTCGCGGCGCGGGAAGATCGGCCGCCACGCATGCACCGCCGAGAACAGGATCGACACGGCGATGGCAAACTCCACTGGCTGCTCCGGCAGCCTTACCGTGCCCCATGCACCCAGCATCAGCGTGACCGAGTGGCCCAGCGTGAACGCGGTCACCACCTTCAGCAAATAAACCAGTAGATGGCGCGCGCCGCCGAAGCCGGCCCACTTGCCATCCTTGACCAGCAATGCCGCCGGCAGCAAAAGCGTCAGCAGAAACAACAAGTGATCCGTGCCTTCGGCGATGTGCTGGACGCCAAGCCGGAACAAGTCCGTACTGCCGCTCCACCAGCGCGGATCGGCGCCCTGCACCTGCAGGCTGCGCTGCCCGTAGTGCAAGGTGCCCAGCACCCTTGAAGGTTCGCCCGGCGCGCTGCGCAGCGCCACCACGGTGAGGTGGCTTTGCACCTGATGCGAGATGGCGTCGTTGGCAAACGTGAAGCGGTCCAGCGGCGCGCCGGCCGGTGGACGCAGCGTCATCGTCGCCACCACGTCGGCCGGCCGCTGCGACATCAGCCAGCGCACCTGCTCGATCTTCACAACCCACGCCCGCCCGTCCGGCGCGACCGGGCGAATGTGCGCGGCCAGATAGGCCGCCATCTGCGCCTCGCTCGCATGCGCGGCGCCGGGCAGCGCCAGCGCCAGTTCTTCCAGCGGCAACACCAGTTCCGCGCGGATGCCGCCCGGCCGACTCTCCAGCAGCACCTCCGACTGCGGCGAGGGATGCGCGCCCGCCGCCATCGCCCACATCAGCGAGCAGGCCGCGATCAGGCGCTTCATCTTAGAAGCTGCCGCCATAGTCGTTGGTCTTGTCGCGCCAGATGGTGTGGTAGTGCACGTCGGTGCCATACACGATGCCCTGCTGGACCACGAACTCGATCCATACGCGTGGACCGTCGATGCGGATGTAGGAATGCTGCGCCTCCAGCGGCGACGCCACCGAATTAGGATAGGCGCTGAAGTCGGCCTTGACGCCGTTTTGGCCGACGCCGTAGCCGACGTAGGTATTGGCCAGCGCGTCATCCGCCAAATAGGCGCCCAGCAGCGTGCTGGCCACGTCGGAGGCTTGCGTATTCACCCACGCCTCGATCGCCGTCCGCACATACGACTGCTGTTTGGCGTTCATCGCCGAGTACTGCACGCCACGGCCGCTGGTCGGGTACACCAGCGATTTGAAATTGCCGTCGCTGTTACCGGAAGCGCCCATGATCACATCGGTGAAGGTGCCGGTCAGCTTGGCCGCCGCCGAGGTGCTGCTGTCGGCATAAATGGCTTCGGCCAGGTTGTAGACGGCGGCACGCTGCTTCTCCATCGGCGCATGCGCCTTGCCGGCGCTGGCGGCATTGCTGGTGACGGTAACCGTGCCGTCGGTGGCGACGGTCCAGTTGGGTGGTTCGACGCCGACGAAATTCGGCGTCGCACTGACCTTGCCGGTGTTATAGGTGATGTTGTAAGCCAGATGATGGCCGGCGATCTGCAAGATCCATGGCGAGGTGGCGGACGGCGTGCCGACGAAAGCGATCGAGTACAAATCAGTGCCGTAGTCCAGCGTCAAACCGCCGCTGCCGGCGCCGCCGATACCACCAGCTCCCGGATCGGTGCCGGTCGGCGGCACACCCGTACCATCGGCAGGCGGCGTGAAGGTGCCATCCGGCGGTGTAGTGCCGGTGCCCGGCATGCCAGTCCCGCCTCCGCCCGTCCCTGCACCGCCGCCCGCCGCCATGCCGCCGGCCAGCACCTGGTCCGCCGCGCGCAATTCGTTCAGCAGCGTGATGCCGGTCGCACTGAGCGCCTTGGCGATGACCACGTTGGCGGCGGCCAGCTGCGCTGCGGTCAGCGTGGTCGTATTCAGGCGCAGGCCGTGGCGCGCGCCCGGCAAATTGGTCCACTGATTGGCGTTGGCCAGCGCGTAATCGAACAGCACCGTGGTGGACGACGTGGCCGATGTGGCGACGGTCTTCTGATCCGTCGACAACGTGGCGAGGAAGGCATTGGCCGCATTGACCACGGCCGGTGTATTGGCGCCGGCGCTGATCACATTCACCTTCAGCGCGACGCTGGTGCTGGTTGCGGCGCCGGCAGTATTGGTCACCGTGACCTTGTAGTCGCCGGCGCTGTTGGCGTTGGTGGTATTGATCTTGTAGAGACGATCGGTGGCGCCGGCAATCGCCATGCCATTGCGGTACCACTGGTACGACAGGCTGACGCCATTTGCCGCCACCCACAAGGTCGCGCTGGCGCCGGCGTTGACGGTCTGCGCCACCGGCTGCACATTAATGGCCGGCGCCGTCACCGACGACGACACCGCGATCACCGCCGCCGTGGACGTGACGGTGCCGGCGGTATTGGTCACCGCCACCGTGTAGCTGCCCGCCGCCGATGCGGCGTAAGTCGGATGCGTCGCGCCATCGATGGCGGCGCCGTCCTTGTACCACTGATAGCCCATCTCCAGGCCATCCGCCGTAACGGACAGGGTCTGGCTGGTGCCGGTCAGGATGGTGGCGGCGGTCGGCTGCGCGGTGATCACCGGCGCGCTGCTGACGGTAATCACCGCATTGGCGCTGGTGACCGAGCCGTCGGACGAGGTCACCACCACATAGTAGGTGCCGGCATCGCTGGCGGTGTAGGTGGCGGCGGTGGCGCCGCTGATCGCCGCGCCGGCCAGATACCACTGATACGTCAGGCTGCTGCCGCTGGCCACCACCGACAACACGCTGTTGGAGCCTGCCACGATCGTCGCCGACGCCGGCTGCTGGGTGATCGAAGGCGCGTTGGCGCTGGTGGCCGCCGTCGTCGTCGACGACGAGGAAGAGGAAGAGGAAGACGAATCCGAACCGCCGCTGCACGCCGATAGCAGCAGCGACAGCGAAGTGGCGTAGACGGCAAGCGCCCGGCGGGATGTAGGCATGGTGACTGGCTCCAAAATGAAAGAATGCCAACTCTATCCACCCAGCACGGGGCGTAGGGCTGACTTATTTCCGTTTTTCCCCGATTTACGCTGTTTAACAGTTGGCCGTTGCATCACCGCGACGAGGGCCGCGTCAGCGGCGGCGCGCCAAACATGCTATCGTTGACGGTTTTTCCTGACGTTTTCGCCCCCTCTTCATGCACTCCGAACCGATTTCCGACACTCCCCTCATCATCGCGCCACGCGGCGCCGGCATGGCCAACCTGGCGCTGGCCATTGGCGGCCTGGCCATCGGCACTGGCGAATTCGCCTCCATGACCATCCTGCCGGTGGTGGCCGGCGACCTGCACGCCAGCCTGCCCGACATGGGCCATATGATCAGCGCCTACGCGCTGGGCGTGGTGTTCGGCGCGCCGCTGATCACCATCTTCCTGGCGCGCATGCCGCGCCGCGCGATGCTGATCATGCTGATGTCGCTGTACGCGGTGGGCAACCTGCTGAGCGCTGCGGCGCCGGGCTATGCTTCCCTGATCCTGGCGCGCTTTGTCGCCGGCATTCCGCACGGCGCCTACTTCGGCGTGGCGGCGCTGGTGGCAGCATCGATGGCGGTGCCGGAGAAGCGCGCGCAGGCGGTGTCGCGCGTGCTAATGGGATTAACCATCGCCAACATCTTCGGCGTGCCGCTGGCGACCTGGTTGAGCCAGGGCTTCGGCTGGCGCTCGACCTTCCTGGTGGTCGGCCTGCTGGGCGTGACCACAGCGCTGATGGTGCGCCGCTACGTGCCGTGGATCGCGCCCGGCGACGCCAGCCCGCAGCGCGAACTGGGCGTGTTCCGCCGCCTGCAGGTGTGGGTAACGCTGCTGATGGTGTCGGTCGGCTTTGGCGGCCTGTTCGCGGTCTATACCTACGTCACGCCGACCTTGTTGGAAGTGACCAAGGTGTCGCAGGCGCTGGTGCCGCTGCTGCTGGCCATGATGGGCGTCGGCATGACGGTGGGGAACGTGGTGGGCGGCTGGTTCGCCGACCGCTCGCGCCTGTGGACCATCTTCGGCGCGCTGGTGTGGAATGCGGCGGCGCTGACGGCCTTCTATTACACCAGCAGCAATGTGTGGGCGGTGGCCTTGAACCTGTTCGCCATCGGCTGCGGCATCGCCGTCTGCCCCGCTGTGCAGACGCGCCTGATGGATGTGGCGGGCGATGCGCAGACCGTGGCGGCAGCGCTCAACCACTCGGCCTTCAACTGCGCCAACGCCGCCGGCGCCTGGTGCGGCGGACTGGCCATCGCGCATGGCATGAGCCTGCAATCGACCGGCCCGGTGGGCGCGCTGCTGGCCTTGGGCGGCATCGTCGTGCTGGGCGTATCGGTGTGGCTGGAACGTCGTCCAGCCCGGTCGGCCCGACTGCATATTGTATACAATATCCAAAAATGACGATATGATGGCTGCCGACGCTTTCCCATCCAACGCAGCCAGAAGGAAACACCATGAGTGACAATATTTTCACCGGCACCATCCCGGCCCTGATGACGCCTTGCACCGCAGACCGCCTGCCCGACTACGACGCGCTGGTGCGCAAGGCGCGCGAACTGATCGCCGCCGGCATGAGCGCGGTGGTGTATTGCGGTTCGATGGGCGACTGGCCGCTGCTGACCGAAGCGCAGCGCCAGGAAGGCGTCGCCCGGCTGGCGGCCGCCGGCGTGCCGGTGATTGTCGGCACCGGCGCGGTCAACTCCAGGGAAGCGGTGTCGCACGCGGCGCATGCGGCCAAGGTCGGCGCCAAGGGCTTGATGGTGATTCCTCGTCTGCTGTCGCGCGGCTCGTCGCCGGCGGCGCAGAAAGCGCACTTCTCGGCCATTCTGGCAGCCGCGCCGACGCTGCCGGCGGTGATCTACAACAGCCCATACTACGGCTTCGCCACCCGCGCCGACCTGTTCTTCGAACTGCGCGCCAAGCACCCGAACCTGATCGGCTTCAAGGAATTCGGCGGCGCTGCCGACCTGCGTTATGCGGCCGAGCACATCACCAGCCAGGACGATAACGTTACGCTGATGGTCGGCGTCGATACCCAGGTGTTCCATGGCTTCGTCAACTGCGGCGCGACCGGCGCCATCACCGGCATCGGCAACGCGCTGCCGCGTGAGGTACTGCATCTGGTCGCCCTGTCACGCAAGGCGGCCGCGGGCGATGCCGTGGCGCGCCGTCAGGCACGCGAACTGGAAGCGGCGCTGCTGGTGCTGTCGTCGTTCGACGAAGGCACCGACCTGGTGCTGTTCTACAAATACCTGATGGTGCTGAACGGCGACACCGAGTACACGCTGCACTTCAACGAAACCGATGCATTGAGCGCCAGCCAGCGCCGCTACGCCGACACCCAGTACGCGCTGTTCCGCACCTGGTACGCGGCGTGGTCGAAGGAAGTGGCCGCGTGAAGGGATTTGCCGTCACCACGGTAGCGGAGCAGGCGGCTGACGCGCTGCGCCGCAAGATCATGTCGGGCGAACTGCCGGAAGGCTTTTCGCTGCGGCAGGACGCCCTTGCCACCGAGTTCGGCATCAGCCGGATTCCGGTGCGCGAGGCGCTGGTGCAGCTGGAAGGCGAAGGCCTGGTTACCATCGTGCCGCACAAGGGCGCCGTGGTGTCCGGCCTGTCCATTGATGAGATCAGCGAGCTGTTCATGTTGCGCAGCCTGCTGGAGCCGCTGCTGCTGAAGAAGTCAGCTCCCCGGCTGACGGCGGAAGATTACGCCCAACTCGACGCCATCCTGGCCGAGTACAAGGCGGAACTGCATGCCCAGCACACCACCCGCTGGGGCGAGCTCAATACGCGTTTGCACGCGGTGCTGCTGTCGCGCGCGCAACAGCCGCGCACGGCGGCCATCGTCGCCACGCTGCTGCAACAGACCGACCGCTACACGCGCATGCAACTGTCCCTGAGCGCCGACAGCATCAAGCAAGCACAGCAGGAACACGAAGAACTGGTAGGCCTCTGCCGCACCGGCGACGTCCGCGGCGGCGCCGCGCTGCTGAAGCGCCACATCGAGCACGCCTGCAAAGACCTCGAACAATTCATCCTGTCGCGGCGGCGCGCGTCTTGACCTATCAAGCGAACTGGGTGAAATCCGGTTTGCGCTTCTGGAAGAAGGCCATGAAGGCTTCTTTCGCTTCCGGGGCCGACAGCATGGCGCCGAAGTGGGTATTTTCGGCGGCGATGGCGTCGCTCACCGGCGCTTTGCGGGCGGCTTTCATCAATTCTTTGGTGACGCGGATCGAGCTGGCTGGCAATGCCACCAGCTTGGCGGCCTGGCCTTCGGCAAACGCGCGCAGTTCGGCCCCCGGCAGCACTTTCGAAATCAAGCCCATCTCCAGCGCTTCCTGCGCGCCAAAGGCTTCGCCCAGCATCAGCTTTTCAGCCGCGCGCGGGTAGCCGGCGATTTGCGTCAGCAGCAGGCTGGAACCGAATTCCGGACACAGGCCCAGCTGCACAAACGGCATCGAGAATTTGGCGTTGTCGGCCGCGTAGACCAGGTCGCAATGCATCAGCAGCGTGGTGCCGATACCGACCGCATTGCCGGCCACCGCTGCCACCACTGGCTTGGTGGCGCCGCTCAGCGCCATCATGAATTTGTAGACGGAACGGTCTTCAATCGCGCCGCCGGCGGGGGCGGTTTTCATGAAGTCTTCGAGGTCGTTGCCGGCGGTGAAAATGTCGGCTTTGCCGATCAGCAGGATGGCGCGTACGGCGGTGTCGGTTTCGGCGGCGGTCAGCGCGTCGGCCATGGTTTGATACATGGCGGCGGTGATGGCGTTCTTGCGCTCAGGACGGTTGAACTCCAGCGTCAGGATGCCGTTTTCAATGCTGCTTAAAATTTCCATATCTGTCTCCAAAATGAAAGGGCGCTGGGTATACACCTCAGCGCCCTTTGTTATTGCGATGGCGTGATTACACGCGTTCGATGATGCCGGCTGCGCCCATACCCGCGCCTACGCACATGGTGACCATGCCGTATTTCAGGTTGTTGCGGCGTAGTGCGTGCACCACGGTGGCGGCACGGATTGCACCCGTCGCGCCCAGCGGGTGACCCAGCGCAATCGCGCCGCCCATCGGGTTGACCTTGGCCGGGTCCAGGCCCAGGTCGCGGATCACGGCCAGCGCTTGCGCGGCAAACGCTTCATTCAGCTCGATCCAGTCCAGCTGGTCCTGGGTGATGCCGGCGGCTTTCAGTGCATCCGGAATCGCAAACTTAGGACCGATGCCCATGATTTCCGGCGGCACGCCTTTGACGGCGAACGAAGAGAACTTGGCCAGCGGGGTCAGGTTGTGCTCGCGCAGGATCTTCTCGGAGACCACCAGCAGCGCACCGGCGCCATCCGACATCTGCGAGCTGTTACCGGCGGTAACCGAACCTTTGGCGGCAAACACTGGCTTCAGCTTGCCCAGGGTTTCCATGCTGGTCTCTGGACGCGCGCCTTCGTCGGTATCGACGGTGCGGGTCTTGACCTTGATTTCGCCGGTGGCCAGGTCTGGCGTGCGGGTGATGATTTCCACCGGGGTGGTCTCATCCTTGAAGAAGCCGGCCTGCTGCGCGGCGACGGCGCGGCGGTGCGATTCCACCGAGAACGCGTCCTGGTCTTCGCGCGACACTTTCCATTGCTCGGCCACTTTTTCAGCGGTCAGGCCCATGCCGTATGCCATGCCGACGTTTTCGTCGGTGAACATATTCAGGTTCATCGATGGGTGGTGCCCCATCATCGGCACCATCGACATCGACTCGACGCCGCCGGCCAGCATGACATCGCATTCGCCAACGCGGATGCGGTCAGCCGCCATGGCCAGGGCGGTGATGCCCGACGCGCAGTAACGGTTGATGGTGACGCCGCCGACGGTCTTCGGCAGGCCGGCCAGCAGCACCGATTGACGGGCGATGTTGAAGCCCTGCTCCGCTTCCGGGAACGAGCAGCCGATGATGGCGTCGGTGATCAGCGCCGGATCCAGGCCAGGCGCCTGGGCCAGTGCCGACTGGATCACGCGCACCAGCAGGTCGTCGGGGCGGGTTTTGTTGAACATGCCGCGCGGCGCTTTGCCGATCGGGGTGCGGGTCGCGGCGACGATGTATGCGTCTTGAACTTGTTTGCTCATTGTCTTATTCCTTAGTTGCGGACTGGCTTGCCGGTTTGCAGCATGCCCATGATGCGCTCTTGGGTTTTCGGATGGTTCAGCAGCTCCAGGAAGGCTTTGCGTTCCATGTCCAGCAGCCACTGTTCGTTCACGAACGAACCCTGATCGATATCGCCACCACTGACGATTTGCGCGATCATGTCGCCCAGCTTGAAGTCGTGCGCGGAGATGAAGCCGCCGTCACGCATGTTGACCAGTTGCGCCTTGATGGTGCCCCAGCCGTAACGGCCGGTGACCTGGATCGGCGCCTTCAGCGGCGCGCGGTAGCCCTTGTCGAACATGGCGCGCGCTTCGGTCTTGGCCACGTACAGCAGTTCGTACGGGTTGAAGACGATGACGTCGTCTTCTTTCAGGTAGCCCATCGCCTGCGCTTCCAGTGCCGATTTCGACACGTTGGCGGTGGCCGCGTTGGTGAAGCCGGTTTTCAGGAATTGCAGAATGTCGGTGCCCTTGGCTTCCTTGTAGGCGCGCGCCGCCGCCTCTTTCAGGCCGCCGCCGGCAGGAATCAGGCCCACACCCACTTCCACCAGGCCGATGTACGACTCGATCGACGCCACGCGTTTCGATGCGTGCAGCGCCATTTCGCAGCCGCCGCCCAGGGCGATGCCGGCTACCGCCGCCACCACTGGCACGTTGGAATACTTCATCGCCATGAAGGTGTCTTGCAGTTCCTTGATGATCGGGTCGACTGCCTTGGCGCCGCCGCTCATGAAGGCTGGCAGAGCCGATTGCAGGTCGGCGCCGGCCGAGAACGCGCCGCCGTCGGCTGCGTCCGCGCTCCAGATCACCAGGCCCTTGAAGTTCTTCTCGGCTTCCGCCAGTGCTTTCTTGAAGCCGGCGATGACGCCTGGGCTGATCACGTGCAGCTTGGTTTTCAGCGAGATCACCAGCACTTCGTCGCCCGAGTGCCACAGGCGCACGTCGTCGTCTTCGAATACCGTGGTGCCGGCTTTGCGGCCGTCGATTTCGCCCGAACCCAACACTGGTGCGCGGAATTCCTGGCGCTTGTAGACCGCCAGTTCCGAACGCGGCACGAACGATTTCGACACTGCCGACCACGAACCGTCAGGGGTGTGGACGCCGCCTTTTTCAGCGACCGGACCTTCAAATACCCAGGCTGGCAGCGGTGCGTTGCACAGTGCGTGGCCGGCGTCGATGTCTTCCTTGACCCACTGGGCGACCTGCGTCCAGCCCGATGCCTGCCAGGTTTCGAACGGACCGACGGTCCAGCCGAAGCCCCAACGCATGGCGAAGTCGATGTCGCGCGCGTTGTCGGCGATGCTTTCCAGATGCACGGCGATGTAGTGGAAGGCGTCGCGGAAGATCGCCCACAGGAACTGCGCCTGTGGATTGGTCGATTCGCGCATCGCTTTCATCTTCTTGACCGGATCTTTTTCCTTCAGGATGCGGGCCACGATGTCGGCTGCCTTGGCGCCGCCGGCGACGTATTCACCGGTCGCGAAGTCCAGGCGTTGAATTTCCTTGCCTACTTTTTTGTAAAAACCGGCGCCGGTCTTCTGACCCAGCGCGCCTTTTTCCACCAGCTTGGCCAGCACCGCCGGAGTTTTGTAGACGGCGGCGAACGGATCGTTCGGCAGGTAGTCCTGCATGGTCTTGATCACATGGCCCATGGTGTCCAGGCCGACCACGTCTGCAGTGCGGAAGGTACCCGACTTGGCGCGGCCCAGCTTGGCGCCGGTCAGGTCATCGACTACGTCCACCGACAGGCCGAATTTTTCAGCTTCGTGCACGATGGCCAGGATGCCGAACACGCCGACGCGGTTGGCGATGAAGTTTGGCGTATCCTTGGCGCGGACCACGCCCTTGCCCAGGGTCGAGGTCAGGAAGCCTTCCAGCTGGTCGGCGATTTCCGGCTTGGTGAACTCGGTCGGGATGATTTCCACCAAGTGCATATAGCGCGGCGGATTGAAGAAGTGCACGCCGCAGTAGCGCGATTTCAGGTCCGCGTCAAAGCCTTCGGACAGCTTGGTGATCGACAGGCCCGAGGTGTTCGAGGCGAAGATGGCGTTTGGCGCGATGTGCGGCGCGACCTTTTTGTACAGGTCGTGCTTCCAGTCCATGCGCTCGGCAATGGCTTCGATGATCAGGTCGCACTCGGCCAGCTTGGCCAGGTCGTCTTCGTAGTTGGCTACTTCGATCAGCGCGGCGTGGTCCTTGTTGCCCAGCGGCGCCGGCGACAGTTTTTTCAGGCCTTCGATGGCTTTCAGCACGATGCCGTTCTTCGGCGTGCCTTCTTTACCAGGCAAATCAAACAGCACCACAGGCACTTTGGCGTTGATGCAATGGGCGGCGATTTGCGCACCCATCACGCCGGCGCCCAGCACGGCTACTTTTTTCACGATGAAATTGGTCATTGTCGTTTCCTCTTAGAACAGGTCGGCGTCGAGTGCCATCAGGTTGGCGGAGCCCGAACGCGCCTGACGGATCAGGGTTGCGGTTTCTGGTTGCAGGCGGGCGAAGTAGAAGCGCGCGGTCGCCAGCTTGGCTTTGTAGAAGGTATCGGTGCTGTCCTGTTTTTCCAGCGCGATCTTCGCCATTTGCGCGAAGAAGTAGCTGTACACCAGGTGGCCGACAACGCGCAGGTAAGGCACGGCGGCGGCGCCCACTTCATCGGCGTTCTGGAACGCCTTCATGCCGATTTCCATGGTCAGCTTGGTGACTTTGTCGCCCAGCTCGCCCAGTGGGGTGATGAATTCGCTCAGGTTTTCGTCCAGGCCATTTTCTTCGACGAACGCCTTGATTTTCTCACCGAACTTGCGCAGCTTGGCGCCGTTGTCGCCCAGGATCTTGCGGCCCAGCAGGTCCAGCGACTGGATGGTGTTGGTGCCTTCGTAGATCAGGTTAATGCGGGCGTCGCGCACGTACTGCTCCATGCCCCATTCCGAGATGTAGCCGTGGCCGCCGAACACTTGCATCGCTTCCGAGGTGGCGATCCAGGCGTTGTCGGTGATGAAGGCCTTGACGATCGGGGTCAGCAGCGCGACTTCGTCGGCGGCTTCCTTGCGCACATCTTCGTCAGGGTGGTGCAGTTCGCGGTCGATCTGCAGCGCCACGTAGGAGGTGAAAGCGCGCGCGCCTTCCGCGTAAGCGCGGCCGGTCAGCAGCATGCGGCGCACGTCGGCGTGGACGATGATCGGGTCGGCCGGCAGGTCCGGACGCTTGACGCCGGTCAGCGAACGCATCTGGGTGCGGTCCTTGGCGTAGATCACGGCGTTCTGGTAAGCGATCTCGGTCAGGCCCAGCGACTGCATGCCAACGCCCAGGCGGGCGGCGTTCATGAACACGAACATGGCGTTCAGGCCCTTGTTTGGCTGGCCGATGATCCAGCCCTTGGCGCCGTCCAGGTTCATCTGGCAGGTCGAGTTGCCGTGGATGCCCATTTTTTCTTCGATGGCGCCGCAGGTGATCGGATTGCGTTCGCCAACCGTGCCGTCTTCTTTCGGCAGGAACTTCGGCACCAGGAACAGCGAAATGCCTTTCGAGCCTTCCGGTGCATCCGGCACGCGGGCCAGCACCAGGTGCAGGATGTTTTCCGACATGTCGTGTTCGCCGGCCGAGATGAAGATCTTGTTGCCGGTGATCAGCCACGAGCCATCTTCCTGTGGCAGCGCTTTCGAGCGCAGCATGCCCAGGTCGGTGCCGCAGTGTGGTTCGGTCAGGCACATGGTGCCGGTCCATTCGCCCGACACCAGTTTCGGCAGGTAGACTTCTTTCTGCTGCGCGGTGCCGTGTTCTTTCAGGCACTCGTAGGCGCCGTGCGACAGGCCCGGGTACATGGTCCAGGCCTGGTTGGCCGAGTTCAGCATTTCGTAGAACGAATTGTTCAGCACCACTGGCAGGCCCTGGCCGCCGTATTCAGGATCGCAGGCCAGTGCCGCCCAGCCGCCTTCCACGTACTGCTTGTACGCTTCCTTGAAGCCCTTCGGGTGGTCACGGTGTGGGTGGCGGCGTCGTGCTTGCAGCCTTCGCGGTCACCGGAGTGGTTCAGCGGGAACAGCACGCCGGCGGTGAACTTGCCGCCTTCTTCCAGCACCTGGTTGATGATGTCGGCATCGACTTCGCTGTAGTCCGGCAATGCTTTCAGTTCATCTTCCACTTTCAGGAACTCGTGCAGAACGAATTGCATATCCCGGATTGGCGCGACGTATTGACCCATTTTTTTCTCCTGATGACTACTGTAGTGTTTGAATTAATTAATTGGCGTTTGCAACCACCGCTGCCGGCGACTGCGGATTGCGATACGTTTCGATCAGGCGCTCAAAGCCCCTGCCCGCGCGTTCCAAGCTGCCCGGAATGCGCAGGAAGCGGCCGTCGTGGTGCAGGGCCAGGATCAGGCCGTACATCTCGTAGACCAGCTGCTGCGGGTCGATGCCCTCTTGCAGGTCGCCGGTCTCGATACACTGCTTCACGCAGCGCAGCAGCGCGCCCTGCCAGGCGCCGACCATGGCCATCAACTCTTCGCGGATCGGGCCGGGCCGGTCGTCATACTCGACCGCGCCGCTGATGTAGATGCAGCCCGACGCCACTTCGACGCTGACCCGCTTGACCCAGCGCGCAAACATCGCTTGCAGGCGCTGGATGCCGCGTGGCTCTTTCACGCTCGGGAAGAACACTTCCTGTTCGAAACGGTGGTGATACAGCTTCAGCACTTCCAACTGCAAGTCTTCACGCGAGCCGAAATGCGCGAACACGCCGGATTTGCTCATGTTCATCTTATCCGCGAGCAATCCGATGGTCAGACCTTCCAGACCATCGCGGCTGGCCAGGTCGAGCGCCACGTCCAGGATTGCCGCGCGGGTTAACTCGCCTTTGCGCATAAATTTAGTTGAGGTATTAATAAGATTGCATCCCAGGGTAAAAAGGCGTTTGAGAGAAACGAATATTCTGCTCTACTTAAATTTACTCTGTGTGAAAAGAATTGCGAACGCTCGTACTATTATCCACTTGGGGTGAATGTCAAACAGTACCTTTAGAGGTGGGGTTCTATTACTGCGGTGCAGCAATAACCCCGCAAGGCGATCACTTGCGGGGTCGGACCCCGGATTGGGTCAGACCCCTTGTCGCTTGGGGGTAGAAGTTATTGCGATTCGCCAACTTTGCCCTGCTGGCGGCGGTCGCGTTTGGTCGGACGGCCTTTGAAACCCGCGGTCGGCTCGCGGAACAGGCGGCGGTTCTCGGCCACCGCCGCGCGCCGCGCGACGCTGACTTCGGTTTCTTCATACAGGTTGCGGGCGATGGTGGCCGGGCCGCGCACATCGGACAAGCCCATCACATCGACTTCCCACTGATCGGAGCCGTTGTCAATTTCCAGCACGTCGCCCAGCTTGACCGTGCGCGCCGGCTTGACGCGGTCGCCATTGACGGTCACCTTGTTGCGGTCCACCGCATCGCACGCCAGCGAGCGGGTCTTGAAGAAGCGCGCCGCCCACAGCCATTTATCCAGTCGTACACCTTCACTCACGCGTATTTCCCCACAGCGAACACCCGCATTATCAATTTGTAGAACACAAACGCCACCTCGTAGCCGATCCGCTTCACATGGCCGACGTGCGCGAAGTCATCATAGGTGATGACCTTGCCGTCGGCAACCGCCGCCTCGATGCGCTGGCGCAGCGCCTGCGCAAACACCGCATCCTTGATCACCACATTGGCTTCCTGGTTCAGGAACAGGCTCAGCCCGTCTACATTGCTGGAACCGACCGTGGCCCAGTCGTCATCGATGACGGCAACCTTGGCGTGCAACTGCGTCTTGTGATATTCCACCACTTTGACGCCGGCGGCAAGCAGCTTCGGGTAGAAGGAATGCGCCACCGCATCCTGCAGCCAGATCTCGCCGACGCCGATCAGCAGCACCACCTCGACGCCGCGTTCGGCGGCCGACGTCAAGGCGCGGCGCAACTTGCGGCTCGGCGCGAAATACGGATTGGCCAGCAGCACGCTCTTGCGCGCCTGCCCCAGCGCCTTCAGGTAGGCGCGCTGGATGGTGTGGCGGTTGCGCAGGTTGTCGCGCACCACAAAGCCGGCCTGCACCGCATGCTCGGCGGCGATTTTTTCGACCTTGCGCATGTCGCGGTACAGGCCGATGCGCTTGATCAGGCCCAGCTTGCCCAGGCGGCGCCATTGCGTCACCGCCTCGGCCTGGATGTCGGCCACCAGCGGGCCACGCACCTGCACCGCGAAATCCCAGCGCGGCGCCGACAGCGCCTTGCTGTGATCGTAATCGCAGAACATATCGTCATTGATGTTGATGCCGCCGACGTAAGCCACCTGGCGGTCGACCACGCAGATCTTGCGGTGGGTGCGGGTGACGCCGCGCAGGAACCACGGATTGAACATGCGGTGCTCGACGCCCTGGGCCACCAGCTGCGCATGCATGCTGTTGACCTGGCGGCGGCCGGTGCCCCACCAGTCGGTAATCATGCGCACCTGCACGCCGCGCTGGGCGGCGCGGATCAGCGCGGCCTGCACGCTCAGGCCGGTGTCGTCGCCGGCGAAGATATAGGTTTCGAAATAGACTTCATACTGCGCTGCGTCGATGGCGCCGATCAGCGCCGGGAAGAAATCGGTCCCGGTATGCAGCAGCGTAACGTCGTTATCGGCGATGAAATTTACAGGGCGCATGGTGTGCGCTCAAGCCAGCGTCAGCGAGGCGACGATGGGAGCGTGGTCTGACAGCTTGGCCCACAGACTACCATGCATTACCTCGGCCGTCTCCACCCGGAAGCCGCGCACGTAGATGCGGTCCAGGCGGAAGAACGGCAGCGCGGACGGGAAGGTGCGGGCCGGGTTGACGCTGCTCTTGCGGCGCAGCTTGCGCATGATTTCGCCCAGCGCACTGTTGGCGCCTTCGATCTCGTCGAACGCCTCGACCACGCCCAGCGCGTTGCGCAGTTCGGTGCTGAGGGTGTTGCGCCAGTCGTTGAAGTCGCCGGCGATGACCACCGGTTCGCCATGCGGCGCAGTTTCCTTGACGGCGGCGATCAGCGCCTGGGTCTGGCGCCGGCGGCCGCTTTCAAACAGTCCCAGGTGGACCACATAGCAATGCACCGGGCCGCGTGGCGTGTCCAGCATACAGTGCAGGATGCCGCGCTGCTCATAGGCGTGGTCGGAGACGTCGCGGTTGGCCTGGCTGGCGATCGGGAAAGCGCTCAGCAGCGCGTTGCCATGGTGGCCGTGGTCGTAGATGGCGTTCATGCCGTAGGCGGCGTGCAGGTGGCGCGATTCGCCGGCGAAATATTCATGCTGCGCCGCAGCGGGCCAGTGCTTGTGGCCCAGGTGTTCGGCGCCGTATTTGGCGGCCTTGAGGTCGTGCTTGCCCTGCACTTCCTGCAAAAAAACCACATCGGCGTCAAACATGCCGATGGCTTGTTTCAAGGCCATCACGCGCGGTTCCGCGCGTATGCTGGAAACGCCCTTGTGGATGTTGTAGGTAGCGACTCGGATCTTCATGCGACTTATTTTACCCCCGAGACCGCATTCGGGGGTGCGCCGCCGCACGTTCACTTTAACTGACCTAGGCCAGCATCAGGCCGTGGTCGATATGCTGGACGCCGATCAGCTGCGCCAGCGCGGTGCCGCCCTGCGCCAGGCTCGACATCTGCGCCACCGTGCTGATGACGGTACTTTCATAAGCCAGGATGCTGGAATTCTGGTCAACCCGGTCCAATAACGCGCGCGCCGTGGCTGCGGCGGCGTCGCCCGCATAGCCCCCCACCTCGGCCGGTGTGTCCAGCAGCGCGGTGAAGTTGGCGGCCACCGTGACGCGGTTGGCGACCAGCGCAGCATCGACCTGCCCTTGTGCGGTTTTGTTGGCTTCAGCGCCGGCCGCGATATTCAATGCCGCCCAGCCACGCACCAGGTTACCGTTATCCAATTCTCCGGTCCAATAATTCAAGCCGTCCAGGTCGGGCGTGCGGCCCAGCAAGTGGGCGTAAATGGCGGTCACGAAATCGCGGTTGGTGCCATGGTATAGCGTCGCCGATTCCGCGCTGTTGCCGAAGCTGTCGATCAGCGACTTGACAGTAGCATTGGTCGCATAGGCGGCCACAAAGTCGGTGGTGTTGGTTGGCACGTTGGCGCCGTTGAACTGCGACACCATATTGGCCAGGCCGGTGGCGTCGGCTGGGCGGCCGAAATACGCCACGTAGAATTTTTCCGCCAGCGCCGTGTACTGCGCCTGCAACGGATCTTCCGCCAGACTGTTCAGGTTCAGCGCCATGCTGGCATTGGCGAACGACAGGCGCTCGATGTTGGTCAGCGTGTCGGTCTGCGACGGATTGCTTTGCAGCGTGACCAGGTAGCCGGTGCTGGTGGCCGCCAGCGCGTAGCTGCTGAAGTTGCCGGTGTAGACCGCAGTGTCGATGCCGTCACCGCCGTCAATGCTGTTGGCGCCGCCGTTACCCTGCAAATGGTTGGCCACCGCGTTGCCGATCAGCGTATCGTTGCCGCTGCCGCCGATCGCGTTTTCGATCGTCACGCCGTAGGCGATGCCCAGGTTGTTGGTGCCGTCATAGGTGGTGGTCGGCGGCGCGGTATTCCAGACGACGCCGGCCGGCGACTGTTCCGCCACCATGCGCAGCGACGAATAATGACCGGCCTGCAAATCGATCACGCTGCCGACGGTAAAGTTGGCGATCGAAATGGTGTCGTTGCCGCCGGCATCCCAGATGGTGTGCAGGAATGGCGTGGCCGGATCGAAGGTGTAGGTATTGTTACCCGTGTTGTAGCCGGTGTTGGCGCCGTACAGATACTGGATGGCGGCGATGTCGTTGACCATCGGCGAATCCGGCACGATGTTGTACGACTTCCAGCTGTAGCCGGCCGACGTGCGGCTGAAGTCCACCCACACGCTGTTGGGCGCGTCGTCGTAGGCCATGATGGAATACTCGCGGTTGGCGTGCGCCAGGTCGACGTCGCCATCCTCGAACGGGTGTTTCAGGCCCAGCGCATGTCCCAGTTCATGCACCAGCGACATATAGTTGTACGAGCCTACCGACCAGTCGGTGCTGGTGGTCGAGGTGCTGATCCAGACATCGCCGCCGGACGGCGTGTTGGCGGTCGGGAAATACGCCCAGCCCCAGGCTTGGCCGCCGTCGCTGCTGCTTTGCGTGGCCGAGGTGAAGCCCAGGCGGATATCGCCGACCGAGGTGCTGGTTTCCGCCACCAGCACCGGATTGATATTGGCCACATTGGCCCAGGCCTGCAGTGCGCCGGTGGCTGCGGCCTGCTGCGTCGCATCCAGGCCGTAGTGCTGGGCAGCGCTGGCTTCATTGTCGGGTGAATAGCGGCCGCCGCCGGCGCCGCTGTAGACGGCATTGGCGTTGGTGGTCCACGGGAAGCTGTAGGTCACCGTGGTCGGTCCGGCCGTCGTCGTCCCCACTTGCTGCCGCTAATCAAGGCATCGATCGACAGATTGCCGCTATTGAGCACGGAGCCGACAGGGCTGGAAGAGGTAGGACTGGCCATGATACCTTCTAGAACGTAAAGTTTCTTTAGATCTATTGATTGTAGTCAATGATCTTGAGGCTTGCCAGAAAATACGTCAGCCGGCGCCAAAATCCCGCAGCTGCTGTGGCAGCAGCAAGACAGCTTCGGCGTTGGAGGACGAGAAGCATTTGTCGGCCGCCTCCAGGTACGGCAGCCAGACGTAATTCAGATGCTCGCGCGGGCTGAGCGTGATGGCAATATTGCGCGGCACTTCGACGCTGAACACGTGCTCGGTATTTTGCGTGACACCGGGCGCGTAGCGGTGGCGCCACACCGGGTAAATCTCGTACACATTCGACAAGCGCCAGTCGCGCAGCGCGATGCGCTCGCCGTCGGCGACGATGCCGGTTTCCTCGAACAGCTCGCGCGCGGCGGTCTGCAGCAACGGCTCGTCCGGCGCGTCCAGCGAACCGGTCACCGATTGCCAGTAGCCCGGCTTGTCGGCGCGCTCGATCAGCAGCACGTGCAGGTCGGCGGTGTGGATCACCACCAGCACGGATTCGGGTATCTTGTAAGGCTTCATAAACGCGCTAAAAGAAAAGGCGCCGCAGCGCCTTTTCCAGATGAGACAGATTAGCCGGCCACTTTCGGCTCGACCGCACGCAGACGGATATGCAGTTCTTTGAGCTGCTTCTCGTCCACTTCCGACGGCGCGTGGGTCAGCAGATCCTGCGCGCGCTGGGTTTTCGGGAAGGCGATGACGTCGCGGATCGAGTCCGACTTGGTCATCAGCGTCACGATACGGTCCAGGCCGAATGCCAGGCCACCGTGCGGCGGCGCGCCGTATTGCAGCGCATCCAGCAGGAAGCCGAACTTCAGGCGCGCTTCGTCGGCGTCGATCTTCAGTGCGCGGAACACTTTCGACTGTACGTCTTCGCGGTGGATACGGATCGAACCGCCGCCCAGTTCCCAGCCGTTCAGCACCATGTCGTAGGCCTTGGCGATGCAGGCGCCCGGATTGGTTTCCAGCCAGTCTTCGTGGCCGTCTTTCGGCGCGGTGAACGGGTGGTGGGTCGCGGTCCAGCGGTCGCCTTCTTCGTCATATTCGAACATCGGGAAGTCGATCACCCACAGCGGCGCCCAGACGTCGTCGAACAGGCCGGCGGCCTTGCCGAATTCCGAGTGGCCGATCTTGACGCGCAGCGCGCCAATGGCATCGTTCACCACTTTGGCTTTGTCCGCGCCGAAGAAGATCAGGTCGCCGTCTTCGGCGCCGGTCAGTTCCAGAATGGTGGCCAGGGTGGCGTCGTCGATCGATTTGACGATCGGCGATTGCAGACCGTCACGGCCTTTGGCTTTCTCGTTGACCTTGATGTACGCCAGGCCGCGCGCACCGTAGATGGCGACGAACTGGGTGTAGGCATCGATTTCCGAACGCGGCATCGAACCGCCTTTCGGCACGCGCAGGCCGACCACGCGGCCGTTCGGCAGGTTGGCGGCGCTGTTGAAGATCTTGAATTCGACGTTCTTGACAACCTCAGTCAGTTCGGTGAATTTCAGCTTGACGCGCATGTCCGGCTTGTCCGAACCGTAGCTGCCCATGGCTTCGGCGAAGTCCATCACCGGGAACGGGTTCGGCAGGTCGACGTCCATGGTGTTCTTGAACGTTTTGCGGATCATGTCTTCGAACAGATCGCGGATTTCCTGTTCGGTCAGGAACGAGGTTTCGCAGTCGATCTGGGTGAATTCCGGCTGGCGGTCGGCGCGCAGGTCTTCGTCGCGGAAGCACTTGGTGATCTGGTAGTAACGGTCGAAGTTGGCCACCATCAGCAGCTGCTTGAACAGCTGTGGCGACTGCGGCAGCGCGAAGAAGCTGCCGGCGTTGACGCGCGACGGCACCAGGTAGTCGCGCGCGCCTTCCGGGGTCGACTTGGTCAGCATCGGGGTTTCGATGTCGATGAAGCCCAGCTCGTCCAGGTACTTACGCACTTCCATCGTGACCTTGTAGCGCAGGCGCAGGTTGTTCTGCATCTGTGGACGACGCAGGTCCAGCACGCGGTGGGTCAGGCGGGTGGTTTCCGACAGGTTGTCGTCGTCCAGCTGGAACGGCACGGCCACCGAGGCGTTCAGCACTTCCAGTTGCGAGCACACCACTTCGATCTTGCCCGATTTCAGGTTGCTGTTGACGGTGCCAGCCAGACGGTCCTTGACCACACCGGTCACGCGCAGGCAGAACTCGTTACGCACGGATTCGGCGGCCTTGAATACTTCAGCCTGTTCCGGATTGCATACGATCTGCACCAGGCCTTCGCGGTCGCGCAGGTCGATGAAGATCACCCCGCCGTGGTCGCGGCGACGGTGTACCCAGCCGCACAGGCTGACGGTTTGGCCAAGCAGCGCTTCAGTGGTGAGGCCGCAGTAGTGAGTACGCATTGAGGACATGTTTATTTCTCGGTTCAGGTTAAGTTACTCAGTTAATCTTGGTTTCAGTGTCTGGCAGGACGATGGTTCTCGGCGCGTCTTCCGGCGCCACCACGCCCATCGAGACGATGTACTTCAGGGCCGCATCGACACTCATGTCGAGTTCGACCACATCCTTCTTGGCCATCATCAGGAAAAAGCCCGAGGTCGGATTCGGCGTGGTCGGGATGTACACGCTGACGTACTCGCCCACCAGGTGGTTCTTGACGTCTCCGCCCGGCGTGCCGGTCAGGAAGGCGATGGTCCACGAATTCTGGTGCGGATACGGAATCAGCACCGCCTTGCGGAAGGCGTTGCCGGACGACGAGAACAGCGTGTCCGACACCTGCTTGACACTCGAATACAGCGAGCTGACCACCGGAATCCGGGTCAGCAGTTTTTCCCACAGCTTGACCACGTAGTTGCCGACCAGGTTGTTGGTCAGCAGGCCGGTCAGGAACACGATGACGATGGTCAGCAAAGTGCCCAGGCCAGGAATGTCGAAGCCGACCAAGGTGCGCGGCTGCCAGCGTTCCGGCACGAACAGCAGCGACTGGTCCATGGTGCTGATCACCAGGTTCAGCACCCAGGCGGTAATCGCCAGTGGCACCAGGATCAGCAGGCCGGTAATGAAATATTTACGCATCGAGGTCCTTCTGTGTGGATGGGAGAGCTTCAGGTGTCGCCGGTGCCGCCTGTCTTGGCCGGCGCGGGCGCCGGGGCCGGTGCTGGCGCAGCACTCTCCGACGTCGACGCCGGCGCGGTGCCGGTGGCCGGCGGCGTGCCGCCTCGGAAATCGGTCACATACCAGCCGGAACCCTTCAACTGGAAACCGGCTGCGGTGACTTGCTTTTTAAACGACTCTTTACCGCACGACGGGCAAACCGTCAGCTGCGGGTCGGAAATCTTCTGCAAGACGTCCTTGGCAAAACCGCAGGCTTCGCAGCGGTACGCGTAGATCGGCATCTCTTACTCCGCAAAAATCATCAAAACCCTGAATTATAAAGCCTTTTGCCCGCCATCTGACTGTTTCCTGTCGCCAAGCTCCCACCGGTAATCGTTTTCATAGCAAAAATCTATTCGCTTATTGGTTGAGGGCATGTTTTAATACTTGCCTACAAGCGCTGATTTCCCAATCCCTGAATCGTCGCCTCGTTAGCCGTCCCGGACTTACGACGCTCCAACTCTTTGATTCTTTGGGAAATACCATGAAAAAAACGCTGTACGCCGGCCTTCTGGCTGCTTGCCTTTCCGCTCCTGCTTTTGCCGCTTCCAACAAATTTGTCGCCCAGGCGCCGGATGAACCGATGCATCGCCGCGCCGTGCTGTTGTGCATGGCGGTAATGGTCGGCCTGCAATCTTTGCGCTACATGCCCAAACTGCCTGCCCGCCGGACCGTTAAAACTGGCGATTGATGCGCCGCGCGATTTTCCTGCTGGGCGGCGCGCTGCTGGCGGCCGGCCAGGCGTCAGCCATGCGCGCGCATGATTATCTGGATGAACAGCGCGGCCCGGTGACCTTGGCATCCGACCATTTTACGTTCAGCATCAACCTCGAACCGCCGCTGGACACCGCCGCCGTGCTCGCGCCCGCCAGCGACGAGCAGCTGCATGCGTCGGCACAGGCTGCGCCGGTGCAGCTCGCCAGTCCCGTGCCGGAACCGTCCGGCTGGGCGATGCTGGCCTGCGGTGGACTGATGCTATTGCTGATACCACACAAGCGGGACGATTCGGCGTACGCCATTCGCCGCTGAGCGGATATGCGTGGACGCGCACAGACAAGCGTCGCCGATCTCTTTATAACGGTAACCACACCTTACAAAGAGGAGCTCAACATGATGAAGAAACTTTTGCTTGCTGCCGCCATTGCGGCTTCCGCCGGTACGTTTACCCTGCCAGCCTCGGCTGCCGTGATCGTGGTGCAGACTGCGCCGCCAGCGCCGCGCGATGAAGTTGTTCCTCCGCCACGCCACGGCTATGTGTGGGCGCCCGGCTACTGGGACTGGCGCAACAACCGCCACGTGTGGACCAAAGGCCACTGGGAACGCGAGCGCCGCGGCTATGTCTATCATCAGCCAACCTGGGCTGAGCGTAATGGTCACTGGGAAATGACGCGCGGCAGCTGGGCCCGCGGCGACAGCGATCATGACGGCGTGCCGAACAGCCGTGACGACCATCCAAACAATCCGCGCCGTAATTAAGCCGCGTTAGCGTCGCCGCCACACCATCCAGCGCTCCTTGCCGGCGAACACCGGGATGGAGTCGCTGACGGCGTCGTCGGCGACGCACTCGAAATCCGCGCGCAGCAGCTGCTCCAGCTGCGCGCGCTGGATGCCGAACGGCGGCCCCTTGGCCGCCTCATCAAAGAAGAAATACCCTGCCAGCAGCGCCCCGGCGCCAGCAGCTGTGCCCAGCGCGCCGCCACCTGCGGCCACATGGCGCGCGGCATCGCGCATAGAAATGCCCGTTCGTAGATCAATTGCAGCGGCGCCGCCGGCTGCCAGGCAAAGAAATCCGCCTCCACTACCCGCGCCGCATGCTCGCCGGCAGCCAGCTTGCCTTGCGCTACCGCAGCGGGCGAGAAATCGATGGCGGTGGCATCCCAACCCTGCCCGGCCAGGAAGGCCAGTTCATAAGCCGAGCCGCAGCCAGGAATCAGCGTGGTCAGCGGCGAGTTGGCGGCGACGAAATCCTGTAACGCTTGCGGCACGCCGCCCTTGTCCCATGGCGTGAAATGGCGCTCGAAGCGCTCATCCCAGAACGCCGGCGACAACGGATCACGCTGCTGGAAGTCCGCCATGGCGCTTACAGCAGATGGTGGAAGCGCTGATACAGATGGAAGCCGGCCACGCCCAGCGCAAACGCGCCGGCGAAGTAGATCACCAGGCTCAGCAGACGGTTGGTGCGCTGCTGTTCGTTGATCAGCACCTTGATCAGCTCGGTGTTGTCGTTCGGCCGTTCAGCATGCCGTTCCAGCGCCTGATGCGCCAGACGCGGCAGTTGCGGGAAGATGTGGGCGTAGCGCGGCGCCTCGGCTTTCAGGCGCTGCAGGAAGCCTTTCCAGCCGACCTGCTCGCCCATCCAGTTTTCCAGATAGGGTTTGGCGGTCTTCCACAGGTCCAGGTCGGGATCGAGCTGGCGGCCCAGTCCCTCGATATTCAGCAGCGTCTTTTGCAGCAGCACCAGTTGCGGCTGCACTTCAACGTTGAAGCGGCGCGAGGTCTGGAACAAACGCAGCAGGATCTGGCCGAACGAGATGTCCTTCAACGGCCGGTCGAAGATCGGCTCGCAGCAGGCGCGCACCGCCGATTCCAGTTCGTCGACACGGGTTTCTTTCGGCGCCCAGCCGGATTCGATGTGCGCCTCGGCCACGCGCTTGTAATCGCGGCGGAAGAAGGCCAGGAAGTTCTGCGACAGGTAATCCTTGTCGTAATCGGTCAGCGTGCCGACGATGCCGAAGTCCAGCGCGATATAGCGGCCGAAGGTCTCCGGTTCGATCGACACCAGGATGTTACCCGGATGCATGTCCGCGTGGAAGAAACCGTCGCGGAATACCTGCGTGAAGAAGATTTCCACGCCGTCGCTGGACAGCTTTTTCAGGTCGACGCCGGCGGCGGCCAGACGGTCGATCTGCGACACCGGAATGCCGTGCATGCGCTCCATCACGATCACGCTCGGCGAGCAGTAATCCCAGTGCATCTCCGGCACCAGCAGCAGTTGCGAATCGGCGAAGTTGCGGCGCAGCTGGCTGGCGTTGGCGGCTTCGCGCATCAGATCCAGCTCGTCGTGCAGGTATTTGTCGAACTCGGCGACTACCTCTTTCGGCTTCAGGCGCTTGCTGTCGGCCCAGACGTTGCCGATCCACTCGGCGGCGATGTGCATCAGCGCCACGTCCTCGTCGATGGATTTCTTCATGCCCGGACGCAGCACCTTGACCGCCACCTGACGGCCATCCTTGAGCGTGGCGAAGTGCACTTGCGCGATCGAGGCCGAGGCCACCGGCGTGCGTTCAAAGGTCGCAAACAATTGGTCCGGATGGGCGCCCAGCGATTTCTGGATTTGCGCCACGGCCAGGTCGGAGTCGAACGGCGGCACCCGGTCTTGCAGGCGCGACAGTTCGATCACCAGGTCGGCCGGGATCAGGTCGCTGCGGGTCGACAGCACCTGGCCGAATTTGACGAAGATCGGGCCCAGCTCTTCCAGCGCCATGCGCAGCCGCACGCCGCGCGGCGACGACAGGTCGCGCCAGAAAAACGCGGTGTCGATGAATTTGGCGATGCGCGGCTTTTTCAAGCCGGAGATGGCGATTTCATCGAGGCCGTAACGTACCGATACCCGCAGAATTTTCAGCAGGCGCAAGAATTTCTGCATTATTGTGATCCCAGTTTCTGTTCCAGTTTGGCGAGGCGCTTGGCGGTGCGTTCGACATCGTCGCGCAGGCGGTTAACCTCGGCCGAGAAAGCTTCTACCGTGTGCGGCCGCACCAGCACCTGTTTTTCGTCGAGCAGGAATTCGGCGACGTTTTCGGCCAGCTTCTGATGGCCGGCCTTAACCGCTTCAAACGCGGCCTTGGCGCCGGAGACGGCGCGCACGGCGATGATCGGGCCGACCACTTTTTCCAGGTCGTGCTCGGCTTCCCAGCGCAGCGATTTGCTCAGGCTGGAGATGGCGTTGGCGAATTCAGCGTCGCCTTCGATCTGCACGTAGGAGAAGGCGCGCTCGCGGTTTTGCGCGATCAACGGCAGGTCGGACAGCTTGACGCGGATGGTGACGCGGGCCGGCTCGTCGGTGGGCGCGGGCTCCAGATAGCCGTCGGCGGTCACGCGCAGGCGCAGCGCGACGCTGCCGGCGTCGATGCTGGCGGTCTTACCGGCGTGACGCAGCAACTCCTGGCGCGCCCATGGCTCCTGCGCCAGCAAGTGGTTGATGGCGGCGCTGGCGGGCGCTGCGGAGAAACTGCCTGGATTCAATGAAATCATGTTCTAGCCGTTGAAAACAAAACCGCCCGATGAGGGCGGCCTTGATCTTACCAGTTTTACCGGCACAGCCGGGTTGATTACGCCAGTTGCTGGATACCAGCCAGCAGCCAACCGCTGGAGCCGTTGATCGGCTTGGCCAGGTTCCACACCTCGTGGTACGGCTCGGCCAGCGCATCCGGCGCCGGCTTGATCATGCCGGTGAACTTGACGCTGGCCAGATACTCGGTGTCGGTGGTCTCGATGCCCAGCAGTTCGGCATCGATGCTGACCACATCGGTGTAGTCGGCCACGGTGCGCTCGCTGATCTGCATCTTCATCTCGGCAAACACTTCCGGCGTGGTGAACTCGCGGATATCGGCCACATCGCCTTTATCCCACGCTGCTTGCAGGCGAATGAAATTGCTCTTGGCAACGCGCAGGAAGGTCGCCTGGTCGAAGTCACCCGGCACGCCCCACTGCTGGTGCGCAGGCTGCACTGGTACTGGTGCAGCGGCTGGCTGCAGACGCGAACCGATATCCGGCGTCGCCGAACCACCTTGCGGCGGCATCGAATACACATTCTGGTTGCCGCCAAACGCCGCCGGCGCAGCGGCCGGTTGCGATTTGCCGCGAATCAGGCGGAAGATGAAGAACACGACACCCGCCAGCAGCGCCAGCATGATGATCGAGCCGATTGCGCCACCCAGCGCGCCGCCCAGACCGAAGTGCGAGAACAAGGCGCCCAGGCCCAGCCCCAGCAGCGCGCCGCCGAGAATGCCCTTCCAAGGGCTAGGTTTTGGTGCGGCCACCGGCGTCGTGCCCGGCGCCGGCGCAGGCTGGGCCTGGCGTGGCGCTTGCTGCGGTGCAGGTTGAGCAGGCATGCGGTTGACGTTCTGCGACTGGCGGCCAAACGAACGGCCACCGCCGGCAGGACGAGCGATCGCCTCGCTCAGCATCGACATGGCGGACACGGCGATTACCGCGCCGATCAGGATTTTTTTCAAGTTCATGGTCACTCCAGTCATCACATTTTGATACCGGTGTGTAAAGCGGCCACACCTGCCGTCAAGTTGTAATACGTTACGCGTTCCAGGCCCGCTTCTTCCATCATGGTTTTCAGCGTTTCCTGGTCCGGGTGCATGCGGATCGACTCCGCGAGGTAGCGATAGCTTTCCGCATCGCCGGCGATCTTCTGGCCCATCCACGGCAGCACCTTGAACGAGTAGATGTCGTAGGGCTTTTGCAGCGGCTCGGCCACTTTCGAGAATTCCAGCACCAGCAGCTTGCCGCCTGGCTTCAGCACGCGGCGCATTTCCTTCAGCGCCTGGGCTTTGTGCGTCATGTTGCGCAGGCCGAAGGCGACGCTGACGCGGTCGAAATAGTTGTCCGGGAAAGGCAGTTTCTCGGCATCGCACAATAAGGTGGGGGTCATCAGGCCGCGATTCAAGAGGCGGTCGCGGCCAACGCGCAGCATCGACTCGTTGATGTCGGTCAGCCAGACTTCGCCGGTGGGGCCGGCCTGCTTGGCGAACACCTTGGCCAGGTCGCCGGTACCGCCGGCGATATCCAGGCATTTGAAGCCCGGACGCACAGCCGCGTTAGCGATGGTGAAAATCTTCCAGACGCGGTGCAGGCCAGCCGACATGACGTCGTTCATGATGTCGTACTTGGCGGCGACAGAATGGAAAACCTTGGCGACTTCGCGGACTTTATCTTCTTCCGCGACGGTCTTGTAACCGAAGTGAGTGGTATTGGTCATGGTATGCAGGCCTGTTAGTTTGCCAGCATTATACAAGCTGACAGCCTTACAGGCGCCTTAAGAACATGATCAAGCTGACAACTCGCTCATTGCGCTGGCAGATGGCGCCACTCCAGACCGAGCGCGGTACGTTTGGCGAAGCCCTTCCACAGGCCGGGATCGGGCTTGGCGGTGCCGTCGGCTTGCAACGGCGGCAGGTCGAGGTAGGATTGGAACGGCTGCTGTTTCAGCTGGATGCCGAGGAAAGCCGTGACAAAGTGCTGGTTGATGTTGTTGATACGGCGGCTGTCCCACACCGGCTCGGAATAGGCCATGAAGTCGTCGAAATTGCTCCATGCGGCCGGCGACGGCGGATTCGGCGCCGAGTTGTGGCGGCCGCCAACGTAGGTCAGCAGGTAGCGGTTGGCGTGCACCGTGCCCTCGAACAGTTTAAGCACGCCGTCCTTGTAGCCGGCCACGTCATCCTGGTCGCCGCTGATGAACAGCGTCGGCGTGCGCACGCCGGCCAGCCCGGCTGCGTCCCACACCTGGTTGGCAGCGCCCCACGGCGCGAAGGCCACGACGGCCTTGATGCGCGCGTCGCGCTGCGCTTCGTATTGCTGGTTGCCCTGCTGGTTGATCGCCAGGCTGCCGCCAGGGACGTACGCCACCGCCGACGCGCTGATGCCGGCGCCGACCGCGTTCAGCGCGCCGTAGCCGCCCATCGAGTAGCCAATCAGGGCGGTATTGTCGGCGTCCACCACACCGGCCAGGAAGTTGCCGCTGCCCGGCTTGGCCCAGGCGGCGACGGTGTCCAGCACGAACAGGTCGTCCAGCCGGCGGTTCAGCAGCGTGCTCGGGAAACCGGCTTTGTCGGCGCGCGTGGATTCGAGATGATCGATGGCGACGACGACATAACCTTTCGACGCCAGGTTCTCGGTCAGGTAACTCATTTGCAGGCGCGAGCCGGGATAGCCGTGCGAGACGATCACCAGCGGGTAGCGCCCGCCCTGCCCTGCGGCTGGCGCGGCGTCGCGCGCGGCGCGGCCGTTGAACTGGAACGGCGTATTCGGCCGCTTCGGATCATTGGCGCCGGCGCCCAGCACGTCGGTATAGACGGTGTGCTCCTTCTGTCCGGCCGCCAGCCGCGCCGGATACCACACCTCCAGCGTTAGCTTGCGGCTATAGCGTGGATTCGGCTGCCCGGCCGTCGCATGCAGGATATCGAGTTGGTCCTTGTGTTCCGCCACCAGCGTGCGCACGCCCACTTGCAGCGGACCGCGTGCCGCCAGTTCCGGCGCATCGGGACGGAAATCGCCGTAGTATTCCTGCGCGCCGACCTGCGCCGCCGCCAAAGCGACCGCCAACACCAACATCCTGCTTACTGCTTTCATGCCTGCTCCTATAAACCCAAATGCGAACGCAAGGTGCTGCCTGCGTACGACGTGCGGAACAAGCCGCGCCGCTGCAACTCAGGAATCACCAGCTCCAGAAAATCATCCAATCCACCCGGCAGCGCCGGCGCCATGAAGTTAAAGCCGTCGGCCGCGCCCTGCGCAAACCATTCCTGCATGCGGTCCGCCACCAGCTCCGGCGTGCCGACCACGGTGAAGTGACCGCGTCCGCCGGCGATACGTTCGTACAGCTGGCGTATGGTCAGGTTCTCGCCCTGCGCCAGATCGGTCAGCAACTGCTGGCGGCTGCGCTGGCCGTCCTGCGTCTGCGGCAGCTCGGGCAGCGGGCCATCCAGCGGATAGCCGGACAAATCGAAATTGCCGATCATCCGTCCCAGCAGCGCCAGCCCGGCCTTCGGCTCGATCAGCGACTGCAATTGCGCGAACTTGGCATCGGCTTCTTCTTGCGTGCGGCCGACCACCGCAAACAATCCGGGCATGACCTTGACCGCGTCCGGACTGCGGCCCTTGGCGATCACGCGGTCCTTGATATCGCGGTAAAACGCCTGCGCCTTGGCCAGCGTGGGCTGCGCGGTGAACACCACCTCCGCCGTCCCCGCCGCCAGATCGCGCCCGGTCTCCGAGCCGCCGGCCTGCACCACCACCGGCCGTCCCTGCGGACTAGGCGCCACATTCAGCGGCCCCGCCACGGCGAAATGGTCGCCGCGATGATTCAGCGTATGCAGTTTGGCCGGGTCGTAAGGCAGCGTGCCGCGTTTGTCGTTGACGAACGCACCGGGCCCCCAACTATTCCACAGTCCTGTGACAACTTGATGAAATTCCCGCGCCCGCGCATAGCGGTCGGCGTGCGCCACGTGCTGGTCGCGGCCAAAGTTGGCCGCTTCCGCCGCGTTGTCCGACGTGACCAGATTCCAGCCCGCGCGTCCATCCGATAAAAGATCCAGCGACGCGAACTGCCGCGCCACCGTGTAAGGCTCGTTGTAGGTGGTGGTGGCGGTGCCGATCAAGCCGATGTTCTCGGTCGATGCGGCCAGTGCCGACAACAGCGTCAAAGGTTCCAGCGACGGCGCGCCAGTCAGCGCCACGCTGTCGGCGAAGAACACTGCATCCAGGCAGGCCCGCTCCGCGCTGCGCACCTGTTCGCGAAACACCTTGAATGGATTGGATTCCAGATCGGTATCCGGATGCCGCCACGCCGCGACGTGGTGGCCATAACGCATCATGAACGCGGCGATGCTCATCTGCTTAGCCATCAGAACTCCTTGCGGGCGGTGATGCCGAAGTAGCGCTCATCGTCACGCGGCACAGCGCGGGTTACGTAGCCGGTCGAGGTGACCAGGTTGGTGGCGTACGATTTGTTGGCCAGGTTCTTGCCCACCAGCGCAATGCGCCAGCCGCCCACCGGCGACGACAGCGCAATGCCGGCGTTGACAATGCCATACGCGCCCTGGATCGCATCGGCCGACTGGAACAAGTCGTACTGCGTCTTGGCCTGATACGTGTAGTCGGCCGAGAAGTCGACAATGAAGCCGTTCTGCAGCGGCAGCGCGTAGTTGGCGCGGGTGAAGGACTTCCACTTCGGCGAGAACGGCAGCGGCTGGCCATTCAGGTTGCACGACGCGGCCGCAGCGGCCGGGCAGTTGAAGCTGTCGATCTTCGCATCGGTGTAAGCCAGCGACTGGGTCAGCGTCAGCTCGCGGGTAGGACGCGCGTTCAGGTCCAGCTCCACGCCCTTGGTCGAGACATCGCCTGCATTGATCAGGCGCGTGACGACGGCGCCGGCCACGGTGTCGTAGAAGTTGGCCTGGTAGTTGGAATACTTGGTGTCGAAGATGGCGATGTTGGCGGTCAGCTTGCGGTCGAAGGCGCTGGCTTTCAGGCCCAGTTCAAACGAATCCGAAGTCTCCGGTTTCAGCGCCAGCGTGTCGCGGCTCAGCATATTGAAGAAGACGTTGTAGGCTGGTCCCTT
This sequence comes from Duganella dendranthematis, assembly GCF_012849375.1. Classification (NCBI taxonomy): domain Bacteria; kingdom Pseudomonadati; phylum Pseudomonadota; class Betaproteobacteria; order Burkholderiales; family Oxalobacteraceae; genus Duganella; species Duganella dendranthematis. The sequence goes on along the minus strand of NZ_CP051684.1, from coordinate 3,000,102 downwards.
GTAACCGCGCGAGTACGTCGCGTAGGTATTAATGTCGCGGGCGATGTCGTATTGCAGGCCGAGGCGACCCGAGTAGCCATCCTTGCTGGTGGAACCGGTGCTTTGCGTGGCTGGTTGTACGCCGGCGAAGGCGACGGTCTGCGTCGAGGTGCGCGCATGGTCGTAGGACAGGTCATCGCGGGTCCAGCGGGCGCCGGCGATGGCGCGCCAGTCGGAAGCGAAGTTCAGCGTGCTCTCGCCGAATAGCGAGTAGCTGTCGTTCTTCACGCCGTAATCCGCGCGTCCCGAGTTGATCGCGGCGCCATTGTTGACGATGCGCTGATACACCTCGCGGTCCTTGCCGTGCAGGTAGTAGGCGCCGACCACGTATTCCGCAAACTGCTCTTTCGGCGAAGCGACGCGCAGCTCTTGCGACGCCTGTTTGAATTCCACCGTGCCGATGTCGCGCGTGGCCGGGAAAGCCGCCGTGATGCGCGCCACTTCAGCCGCATTGCCGATCGCCGATGTGCTGGTGTACTGGGTATTGTCCCAGTCGCGCACCGCCGTAATGGAGGTCAGCGTGTAGCCGTTGAAGCGATAGTCCACTTGCGCCGACAGGCCTTTGTTCTTGTCGCGGATATCGCTAGGAATGTCGGTGTTGACCTGGCGGTTCTCTGCGCCGGCCACCACCGGCGCGATGCCGGCGTTGAAGGCGGCCGCCGTCGATTTGTAGGCGGTGAAGGTCGGCGACGACGTCGAGCGCAGGTAGTCGGCGATCAGCGCGATATCCAGATCCCTGGTCGGCGTGATGTCGACGCGGGCACGCACGCCTTTGCGGTCGTAGCCATTCAGCTTGCCGCCGCCCGCATGGACGTTGTTGATGTTGCCGTCATAGTCCGCATACAGGCCGGTGACCGAAGCGCTGACCACGCCCGGCTGGATGGCGCCGGAGACGCCTGCGCGCACGCGCTTCTCATTACCTTCGTACCAGGAAGCGTCGACAAAGCCGGTGGTCTCCTGCGTCGATTTGCGGCCGATTACATTCAGCACGCCGGACGAAGCGTTCTTGCCGAACAGCGTGCCTTGCGGTCCGCGCAGGATTTCAATGTGTTCGATGTCCAGCAGATCCAGCGTGGCCTGGCCCGGACGCGCATACACCACGCCGTCGATCACGGTCGACACGGTCGGCTCGACGCCCGGCGAGGTGGAGATGGTACCGATACCACGCACGAAGATGGTGGAGTCCTTGTTGCCGCCCTGCTGGCGGAAGGTTACGCTCGGCACTTCCTGCACGATGGTGTCAATGCTGGTGCGGTTGGCGTTGTTCAGCGCATCGCCATCCAGCACGCTGACGGCGACCGGCACCGATTGCAGCGAGGCGTTGCGGCGCGTGGCGTTGACCGTCACGCTGGGCACGGAGGCGCTGTCGTCGCGGCCCTTGAGCGGCGTTGGATCGGTTTCCTCGGCGCCGGCATACGCCGTCGCCACCAGCAAAGCGCCGATGGTCAGCGCGCCAAAAATTTTCTTATTGCTCTTCATGCTGTGATCCCTTGATTTGAAAGCGCGCCTTGCGCCGCTTGTGTCTTATTCGGAAAACCTGCTTTGATCGGTGAAGAACCAGCTTAGTGTGCGACAGCTGCTTCGCTACAATTCAGTGGTACCGGTACCCTTTTTTTAGTGTCGTGGCGAGCCGGTTTGAAGTCAAAGAATTAAAAAAATCATCGATATGTCTTTTCGGAATATGCGTCAATGAGCGAACCAATAGCACCACGAAAACGGCGAGGATCGGGTCGCGCCACCATTCACGACGTGGCCCGGCTGGCGAAGGTCGGATCGATTACCGTGTCGCGCTATTTCAGCGAACCGGGACGGGTGGCGTCCGAACGCAGCGCACGCATTGCCGCGGCGGTGAAGGAACTGGGCTACGTGCCGAACCTGGCGGCGGGCGGACTGGCGTCGTCGCGCGCGCGCATTGTCGGCATGGTGATCCCCAATATCTCCGGGCCGATTTTCGCCAACACCATCCAGACCTTCAGCGATACGCTCAACCGTCACGGCTACCAGCTGCTGCTGGCTTCCAGCTACTTCTCGGCAAAGCAGGAAGAGAGCGCGGTGCGTGCTTTCCTTGGCTGGAATCCGGCCGCGCTGGCGGTGGTGGGACGCTTTCACAACCGCGCCACCGAGAAGCTGCTGACGACGGCCGGCATTCCGGTGGTAGAGACGTGGGACTACCAGCCGCGCCGCAAGCCGATCCAGGTCGGCTACTCCAACAACGTGGTGGGCGAGCAGGCGGCGCGCTATTTGTATGGCAAAGGCTATCGCCGCATCGCTTTCGTACAGAACAGCCTTGCGGGGGACTTGAGCGCGGTGGACCGCAGCGATGGCTATGCGGCGGTGATGCGCGAGCATGGGCTGGAGCCGATCATTTACGCGCCAACGGCGGAGGCGCCGTTTGACGCCGGCAAGCAGGCCATAGAGGCGCTGGTGATTTCGCCCGCGCGCCGCGCGCGGCCGGTCGAGGCGATCATCTTCGCCAACGACAACCTGGCGGCGGGTGCCTTGCTGGCGGGGCAGCGCGCGGGGCTGAAGATTCCGCAGCAGTGCGCGATTGTCGGCTTTGGCGATTACGCTTTCTCGCCGCTGCTGCTGCCTAGCCTGACCACCATCCGTCCGCCGGGGCGGGAGATCGGCGAAATCGCTGCACTGCGCATTCTTGAACAACTGGGCGTGCTGCCCTCCTCGGCCCAGGATTCGCGTCTGAACCTGCTGGCCTGCGAATTGATAGAGCGCGAGAGCGCATAAGGAAAATGATGAAGAAATGGATTTGCTTGTTGCTGGCCCTTCCGCTGTTTACGCAGGCTGCGGAGATCAAGATCGGCTTTCAGAAAAGCGCCGGCTTGCTCAGCATGATGAAGACGCAAGGCGCATCGCTGCCCGGCCACACGATCAAATGGATCGAGTTCCCGGCGGGGCCGCAGATGCTGGAGGCCCTCAACGCCGGTAGCATCGATTTCGGCAGCACCGGCGCGCCGCCGCCGATCTTTGCGCAGGCTGGCGGCGTCGATCTGCTGTATGTGGGCGCCGAGCCGGCGCCGGTCAACAGCGAGGCGATTATCGTGCCGAAGGATTCCAGGCTGCGCACCGTGGCGGAGTTGAAAGGTAAACGCGTGGCGTTCCAGAAGGGCTCCGGCTCGCACTTCCTGCTGGCCTCCGCGTTGCAGAAGGCGGGTTTGAAGATTAGCGACATCACGCCGATCTTCCTGTCGCCATCCGATGCGCGGGCGGCGTTTGTCAGTGGCGGGATTGATGCGTGGGTGGTGTGGGATCCGTATCTGGCATCGGCGCAAAAGGCCTATCAGGCGCGCGTGCTGGCCGACTACACCGGCCTGCCGCTGGCCAACGGCTTCTATCTGGCCTCGCGCAAATTTGCCGAGCAGTCGCCGCAACTGGTGTCGGCCTTGCTGGAGCACGTCAAGGCCACCGGCAAGTGGGCGAGTGAGCACCAGAAGGAAGTCAGCACGCTGCTCACGCAGCAGACCGGCGTGCCGGCCGATATCGTGGCCACATGGATGGGCCGTTCGCGCTTCGGCGCGACGCCGGTAACGCCGGACATCGTCGCCAACCAGCAGCGCGTGGCCGACCTGTTCTACCAGCAGAAGCTGATCCCCAAAGCCGTCAACATCGCCAGCCACGTATGGATCTGGCAACCGAAGTAAGTTTGATGCAGTTAAAACCCTCGCCCGCCGAGCCGCCTACGCTGGCAGCTCAGCCAGCGAGGGCATCATGCAAACCGTCTATCTTGAAACATCAATCATCTGTCATCTGACAGACCCGCCGAGCCCCAATCCCATCACCCGCGCGTGCCAACAGCTAACGCAACTCTGGTGGCACACCCGTTGCGACCCAGCGTACACGTTTGTATCAGACTATATCTACAATGAAATCAACGCCAGTGATCCACTGCGCGTGGTCCAGCGAACTCGGGCAATACAGCATTTGGTTCGACATCCTGCTCACGCAAGAATGGAAAGTATCTGGGAACTTCTGGTTGGTGGGGGCGGTCTAAGCGCAAAGGCAGCAACAGCAGCAGAACATGTTGCTTGCGCGGCATTCTACAACTGCGAGATATTGCTCACCTGGGACTGCGCCAACATTGCAAACGCCCGCAAACTGAAGCTGATGCGAATGTTGCTTAACAACGGTGAGCATACATTTCCGGAACTGGTAACGCCTTTTGAATTAATGGAGAACAGCTATGAAACTGTGTGGCGTCGAAATTCCCCCTGACATCTATATCCCCGATATTGACCCTGAGAGCAAGGCAGAGCTTGATGAATTGCACGAGACTATTATTCTCGAAAGAGAGCAACGAAAGCTGCGCCTTGCGGAATCGCCTATCGCCGACATCATCGCAAAGACGAAAACCGCGCCGCTTCCACCCGACGCAGACAAACCGCTAACTTTTCAGGTCGAAAAGCTGCGGCTGCTGTCACCGTGGGCACGGGCGAGGATTTTGTATGTGATGCGTGATCAAGTCACGTCGTAAGGATCAGGACTTGCAGCCGCAGCTGCCGCTGCCGCAACCGCCGCCGCTGCTTTTCGCTGCGCTTGATGGGCCGGTCAGGGACAGGCCGGTTTCGCGGCCGCTGTCGCCTTCAAAGCCGGAGGCGTGCAGGCGGTCCATATAGGCGTCCCACAGCGCAGCCTTCTCGTTGCCCAGCTTGTACAGGTATTCCCAGGTGAAGATGCCGGTGTTGTGGCCATCCGAGAAGGTCGGCTGCACCGCGTAGTTGCCCACTGGCTCGATGCCGGCGATGTTCACTTCACGCTTGCCGACTTGTAGCACTTCCTGGCCGGGACCATGTCCCATCACCTCGGCCGACGGCGAATATACGCGCAGCAGCTCGAACGGAATCGCAAACGATTTGCCATCGTCAAAATCGATATCCAGCACGCGGGATTTGTTGTGGACCGTCAGGCCGGTAGGGACAGGTTTGCTCATGATGCTTTCACTTTCTCAACAATAGCGGCGCGCAATGCCGGCAACAGCGCGCGACGCGCGGCCAGCACTTCCACCGGCGACGTACGCTCCGCCACAGCCCAGGTCGGGTTAGGGAAATGCGCATCGTCGCGGTAACGCGGGATAACGTGCCAATGCACGTGCGGCGTCATATTACCAAAACTGGCCAGATTAATTTTTTCCGGCGCAAAAACGGCCCGTTGCGCCGACTCCACCGCCCACACCACGTTCATGATGTGCGTGCGGTCTGCCGACGGCAAATCGGTCATTTCCTTGACGTGGGCATTCCATACCACGCGCGTAAAGCCAGGATACTCGGGCTCATCCACCGCGATCACCGACACGCGGTCGTCGGCCCAGATCAGCGCATTGCCCGGCGCTGCCAGTAGCTTGCACAGATCACAGGCCATTACACCAGCACCCGCTCAATGCCGCCGTCGTTGGCGCGTTTTACATAGTCCGCCATCCAGTTCTCGCCCAACAGGTGCTTGGCGATCTCCACCACGATGTAGTCGGCGGTGGTGCCGGCGTCTTCGCTGTAGCGCGACACGCCGCCCAGGCAAGCCGGGCAGCTGGTCAGGATCTTGACTTCGCCGTCGAAACCATCGGCGCGCAGTTTATCCGCGCCCTTGATGACCTCTTCTTCCTTGCGGAAGCGCACCTGCGTCGAAATATCCGGACGCGCCACCATCAAGGTGCCCGAATCGCCGCAGCAGCGGTCGTTCTTCTCGATCTTGACGTTGTCATGCGTCTGGATCAGCGAATTGACGGTCTTGGTGGCTTCCTGCAGCTTCATCGGCGTGTGGCATGGTTCGTGGTACATATAGCGCGTACCGGTCACGCCTTCCAGCTTGACGCCCTTCTCGTTCAGATATTCGTGGATGTCCATGATGCGGCAGCCGGGGAAGATCTTGTCGAACTCATAGGTCGCCAGCTGGTCGTAGCAAGTGCCGCACGACACCAGCACGGTCTTGATGTCCAGATAATTGAGCGTATTGGCCATGCGGTGGAACAGCACGCGGTTATCGGTCATCATTTTGTCGGCCTTGTCGTACTGGCCCGAGCCGCGCTGCGGATAACCGCAGCACAGATAACCTGGCGGCAGCACGGTCTGCACGCCGACTTCCCACAGCATTGCCTGGGTAGCCAGGCCCACTTGCGAGAACAGCCGCTCCGAGCCGCAGCCCGGGAAGTAGAACACCGCTTCCGTATCGGCATTGGTGGCCTTGGGATTGCGGATGATCGGGATCACCTTGTCGTCTTCAATGTCCAGCAGTGCGCGCGCGGTTTTCTTCGGCAGGTTGCCCGGCATCTTCTTGTTGATGAAGTGGATCACCTGTTCGCGCACCTTCGGCTTGCCGACGGTCGGTGGCGGCGCCTTGGTCTGTTTCTTGGCGAATTTCTTCAGCAAGTCATTGCCCAGGCGCTGCGCCTTGTAACCGATGCCAATCATCGCCGCGCGGGTGGCGTTGATGGTGGCCGGGTCGGTGGCGTTCAGGTAGAACATCGCCGCCGCCTTGCCCGGATTGAAGGTCTTCTTGTCCATCTTGCGCAGCAGGTTGCGCATATTCATCGACACGTCACCGAAGTCGATGTCGACCGGACATGGCGTCACGCACTTGTGGCAAACGGTGCAGTGATCCGCCACGTCTTCAAATTCTTCCCAGTGCTTGATCGAAATGCCGCGACGGGTCTGCTCTTCGTACAGGAAGGCTTCGATCAATGACGACGTCGCCAGGATCTTGTCGCGCGGCGAGTACAGCAGGTTGGCGCGCGGCACGTGGGTCGAGCACACCGGCTTGCACTTGCCGCAGCGCAGGCAGTCCTTGATGCTGCTGGCGATCTCGCCGATATCGCTCTGCTGCATGATCAGCGATTCGTGGCCCATCAGGCCGAACGACGGCGTGTAGGCGTTGCGGAGGTCGGCTTCCATGCCGTCCAGGTTCAGCAGCTTGCCCTTGTTGAAGCGGCCTTCCGGATCGACGCGCAGCTTGTAGTCGCGGAATGGACCGATTTCCTCTTCGTTGAGGAACTCCAGCTTGGTGATGCCGATACCGTGCTCGCCCGAGATCACGCCATTCAGCGAACGGGCCAGCGTCATGATGCGCGCCACGGCCTGGTGCGCCAGTTGCAGCATCTCGTAATGATCCGAGTTGACCGGCAAGTTGGTGTGCACATTGCCGTCGCCGGCGTGCATGTGCAGCGCCACGAACACGCGGCCGCGCAGCACGCGCTTGTGGATCGCGGTGGCTTCGTCGAGGATCAGCTTGTACGCGGCGCCGTTGAAGATCTGGCGCAGCTGCGCGCGGATTTCCTGCTTCCACGTGACGCGAATGGTACGGTCCTGCACCACGTCGAACAGCGTGGCGTCCGGCTGCGTTTTCAGGCGTTCTGCAAACACCGGCAGCAGGCGGTCCATGCCGTGGGCGGCCAGCTCGGCGGTGATCGTCACCAGCGGCTGGTCCAGTGCCGCCAGCAGATAGGTCCAGCGGCCGTGCACTTGCGCCAGCAGCGCTTGCGCTTGCTGTTGACGGTCGCCCAGCATTTCGGCGTCGCCGACGCTGTCGTCGGCATCGTCGCTCTTGCCAATCGGCAGATTACCGGCGGCGAAGAAGGCTTGCAGCTCATCGACCAGCTGCAGCTTGTTCTTGATCGACAGCTCGATGTTGATGCGCTCGATGCCGTCGGTGTATTCGCCCATGCGATTCAGCGGAATCACCACGTCTTCATTGATCTTGAACGCGTTGGTGTGCTTGGCGATGGCGGCGGTGCGGGCGCGGTCCAGCCAGAACTTCTTGCGCGATTCCGGGCTGACGGCAACAAAGCCTTCGCCGACGCGGGTATTGGCCAGCCGCACCACTTCCGACGCGGCCAGCGCCACGGCGTTTTCATCGTCGCCGACGATGTCGCCGAACAGCGCCATCTTCGGCAGCACGCCGCGTTTCGATTTGGTGGCGTAGCCGACCGCGCGCAGATAGCGCTCGTCCAGATGCTCCAGGCCGGCTAGGCGCAACGTGGCGAACTCGGCGCCTTTGGCCGGCAGGCCGTCCAGGTAATCCTTGATTTCGACGATCGACGGAATCGCGTCGCGCGCCTGGCCGAAGAACTCCAGGCAGACGGTGCGCGCGAACTTCGGCATCTTGTGCAGAATCCAGCGGCCGGACGTAATCAAACCGTCGCAACCCTCTTTCTGAATGCCCGGCAGGCCGGCCAGGAATTTATCGGTAACGTCCTTGCCCAAGCCTTCCTTGCGGAACACGCTGCCCTTGATTTCCAGGATTTCGGTCTTGAACGGCGCGCCTTTGGCTTCGCCGCGCGCGGTCGGATGGGTCCACTCCAGCTGGAAGCGGGCCAGCGGCGTGTCGTGGATCTTCGACAGGTTGTGGTCGAGGCGCGTGACTTCCAGCCAGTCGCCATTCGGATCGACCATGCGCCACGAGGCCAGGTTGTCGAGCGCCGTGCCCCACAGCACGGCCTTCTTGCCGCCCGCGTTCATGGCGATGTTGCCGCCAATGGTGGACGCGTGCGCCGAGGTCGGATCGACCGCGAACACAAAACCGGCCTTCTCGGCCGCTTCGGAGACTTTATTGGTGATGACGCCGGCGCCGGTGTAGATGGTGGCGTACTCTTTGTCCAGGCCCGGCAGCACTTTCATTTCCACCGCGCCGATGTTGAGCAGCTTCTCGGTGTTGATGACGGCCGACATCGGCGTCAGCGGAATCGCGCCGCCGGTGTAGCCGGTGCCGCCGCCGCGCGGGATGATGGTCAGCCCCAGTTCGATACAGCCTTTGACCAGGCCGGCCATTTCTTCTTCGGTGTCCGGCGTCAGCACCACGAACGGATACTCGACACGCCAGTCGGTCGCATCGGTCACGTGGCTGATGCGCTTCATGCCGTCGAAGCAGATGTTGTGCTTGACGGTGTAGCGGCCCAGCACCTTGTAGGTGCGCTTGCGCAGATCGTAGACTTGCTTGAATTCTTCGCCGAAATCGGCTACCGCTTTGCCGGCGGCGCGCAGCAGCTTGGCGACGTTGGCGCTGCGCATGCGCGCGGCTTCGTCGGTCTGGGCTTCGCTGTCGTCGATGGTCAAGCGGCGCTTGTCCACCTCGGCCAGACGGTGGTGCAGCGCATCGATCAGTTCCTGGCGGCGCTTCGGGTTATCCAGCATATCGTCTTGCAGATATGGATTGCGGCGCACCGCCCAGATATCGCCCAGCACCTCGTACAGCATGCGCGCCGAGCGGCCGGTCTGGCGCGCACCGCGCAGCGTATCCAGCAGCGACCACGATTCCTCGCCCAGCAGCCGGATGACGATCTCGCGATCGGAAAACGACGTGTAGTTATAAGGAATTTCCCGGAGGCGGCTAGCCTCTGGACCGTGGGGCGTCTCCGCCAGCAAAGCTTGGATTTGTGCAGGGGCGTTCATTATGCGATTTGGCTCGATGTGACTCGTAAACAGCAACCGGGAGGATCATTCTAGCCTATTGCGGCGCACCACGCGGGAACAGCCTTAGGCGGCCGAGGGACTCTGGGCAGCGTCAAAACCCGGCAAATATTCGAAAAATCCACGCTATGGCGGCAATAAAATGCCTCGACTGCGAATCAAACTGAATCAAATTTATGCATAAGCTTATGCCGCAAGAGGATAACTTGCACCAAATTAGCCCAGCATTTGTCCGATCCGGTGCCACACGCCGTCCGGCACGTACAACAGCAGCGTGGTCATGGTGAGGTAGCGCAGCAGCTTGCCGATCGCCATGTACGCCACGCTGGGCCAGAACGGCAGCCGCAGCCAGCCGGCCAAGGTGCACAGCGGATCGCCGATGCCGGGCAGCCAGGCCAGCAGCATGGTCTTGGCGCCGTAGCGCTCCAGCCAGTGAAACCAGCGGCTTTTACGTTCTTTTGCAAAGCTCTGCTTGGCCTGCCAGCCAATGTAGTAATCGATGGCGCCGCCCAGCGTGTTGCCGACGGTGGCGACCGCGATCACACTCCAGAACAGTTCCGGATTGGCCTTGATGACGGCAAACACTGCCGGCTCCGAGCCCAGCGGCACCAGCGTCGCCGAGACCAGGCTGATGATGAACACCGACGTCAGCCCCACTTCCGGCGCGGCCAGCACGTGCAGCAACCAGGCAATTGCAGATTCGATCATCGGTTTGTTGGGGATACGGGAAAGGTGCCATTATAATGATCCGCACACCGCACGATTGAACAGTCCGGTCCCAGCCCACCCCGCCAGGACCCGCGCCCCTGCTTCACCCGGTCACCCGCCGGATAGTTAGCATTGCAGCCTCCCTCCGAATCACTTTGCTTGCAGACCATGACGACCGACTATCTGAAGAAAATCCTGACCGCCCGCGTCTACGACGTGGCTGATGAAACCCCGCTGGAACTCGCGCCGACCCTGTCGCAGCGTTTCGAGAACCGAATTTACTTCAAGCGCGAGGACATGCAGAGCGTGTTCAGCTTCAAGATTCGCGGCGCCTACAACAAGATGGCCCACTTGAGCGACGCGCAACGCAAGCGCGGCGTAATTTGCGCCTCGGCCGGCAACCACGCCCAGGGCGTGGCGCTGTCGGCCGCCAAGCTCGGCTGCCGCGCGCTGATCGTGATGCCGACCACCACGCCGCAAGTCAAAATCGACGCCGTCAAGACGCGCGGCGGCGGCGACGTCGAGGTGGTGCTGCACGGCGAGTCCTACACCGATGCCTACAACCACGCGCTGACGCTGGAAAAGGAACAGGCGCTGACCTTCGTCCATCCGTTCGATGATCCCGATGTGATCGCCGGCCAGGGCACCATCGGCATGGAAATCCTGCGCCAGCATTCCGGCCCGATCCACGCCATCTTCGTCGCCATCGGCGGCGGCGGACTGATCTCCGGCGTGGCCGCCTACGTCAAGGCGATCCGGCCCGATATCAAGATCATCGGCGTGCAAACCCTCGATTCCGACGCCATGGCGCGCAGCATCAAGGCCGGCGAACGGGTGACGCTGACCGATGTCGGCCTGTTCTCGGACGGCACCGCAGTGCGCCTGGTGGGCGAGGAAACTTTCCGCCTGACCCAGCTCTACGTCGACGACATCATCATCGTCGACACCGACGCCATCAGCGCCGCCATCAAGGACGTGTTCACCGACACCCGCAGCATTCTGGAGCCGGCCGGCGCGCTGGCCATCGCCGGCGCCAAGGCCTATGTCGAGCGCGCCGCGCTGACCAAGGACCCAATCAAGAATGAAACCCTGATCACCATCGCCTGCGGCGCCAACATGAATTTCGACCGGCTGCGCTTCGTTGCCGAGCGCGCCGAACTGGGCGAAGCGCGCGAGGCGCTGTTTGCCGTCACGCTGCCGGAGCAGCGCGGCAGCTTCAAGCGCCTGTGCCAGCTGGTCGGCGCGCGCAACGTCACCGAATTCACCTACCGCATCAGCGACAAGGATGATGCGCATGTGTTCTGCGGCGTGCAAATCGCCGACCGCAACGAATCCGGTGCGCTGGCCCGCCGCTTCGAGGAGCACGGCTTCAAGGCGCTGGACCTGACCCACGACGAGCTGGCCAAGACCCACTTGCGCCACTTGGTCGGCGGCAAGAGTTCGCTGGCCGACAACGAGTTGCTGTACCGCTTCGAGTTTCCGGAACGTCCGGGCGCGCTGATGCGCTTCCTCGACTCGATGGCGCCGAACTGGAATATCTCGCTGTGCCATTACCGCAGCCAAGGCGGCGACGTCGGCCGCATCGTCATCGGCCTGCAGGTGCCGCCGGACGAGATGAGCGATTTCGCCCAGTTCCTGGCGACGCTGGGCTACCGTTATTGGGATGAAAGCGCCAATCCGGTCTACAAGCTGTTCCTCGGCTGACCCCGCAACCTTCAGTGGCGAAATGCGCTTTGCCGCTGAGGGGTCTGACCCCGGACGGGGTCAGACCCCGCCTGGCGTTGGGGTATGCGCACGGTTGAAAACAGCTCCCCCGCAAACTTAATATAATTGCATTTTATTATGCTATGGTGGGGGAGCCATGTCGACCGAAATGCAGTTTTCCAGCAACTACGCTGATCTCAGCAATTCCTCCGGCGTCGACGCCGGCTTCCAGTTCGAGTTTTACTGCCAGCGCTGCAACGACCGCTGGCGCACCCGTTTCGATCCCTACCGCAGCGGCCAGGCCTCCGGCTGGATGCAGAAAGGCGCAGGCCTGTTCGGCGGCCTGCTGGGCAGCGCCAGCAGCGTGCTCAACGGCGTGGCAGAAGCCGGCTGGCACAGCGCCCGCGACGACGCCTTCACCAAGGCCGTGGCCGACGGCAAGGCCCACTTCAACCGCTGCGGCGATTGCCACCGCTACGTGTGCAGCCCGTGCTTCGACACCGCCAACGGCCTGTGCTTCAATTGCGCACCCAACGTCAACGTCGCCATTACCCAGGCCCGCGCCCAGGGCGAAGTCGAGGCCGCGCGCGAAGCCGCCAACGTCGAAGGCCGCACGCGCGGCGCCCAGCGCCCGGTCACGCAGGCGATGCAGCTGGTGTGCACGCAGTGCCATACCGAAACCCATGGCGCCAAGTTTTGCCCCGAGTGCGGCCACAAGACCGCGCAGCAGGTGGCGTGCAGCCATTGCTCGACCATGCTCGAACCCGGCACCAAGTTTTGCACCGAATGCGGCCAGCGGCAGACCTAGCAGCACGCGTAACAACAGCGCGTTACAATGCGGCTTACTCCATCTTGATTCCACGCACCATGACCAATTCCGCCGACCAGTCCCCGCTGGGGAAAACTTCCGCCTACCGCACCGACTACGCGCCGGAGCTGCTGTTCCCGATTCCGCGCCAGGGCAAGCGCGACGAGCTGGGCTTGTCGGGCACCATGCCGTTCTTCGGCGTCGATATCTGGAACGCCTACGAAATCTCGTGGCTGAACCAGCGCGGCAAGCCGCAGGTGGCGATTGCCCGCATCACCTTCCCGTCCGATTCGCCCAACATCATCGAATCGAAATCGTTCAAGCTGTACCTGAACTCGTTCAACCAGACCAAACTGGATAACGTGGCTGCACTGAAAATCCTGCTGCAGCAAGACTTGTCCGATGCGGCCGGCGCCAGCGTGCACGTCACGCTGACCCAGCCGGAAGAATTCGGCATGATCGGCATGGGCGAACTGGACGGCCTGCTGCTGGACCGGCTCGACATCGATGTCGACAATTACAGCCCGTCGCCGGAGTTGCTGAAGGCCGCGCTGGACGAAGAACCGGTGGAAGAAAAACTCGTCTCGCACCTGCTGAAATCGAACTGCCTGGTGACCGGCCAGCCGGACTGGGCCAGCGTACAGATCCACTACAGCGGCCCACAGATCGAACAGGAAAGCCTGCTGAAATACCTGATCGGCTTCCGCGAGCACAACGAATTCCACGAGCAGTGCGTCGAGCGCATCTTTGTCGACATCCTGCGCCAGTGCCAGCCGCAGCAACTGGCCGTGTACGCGCGCTACACCCGTCGCGGCGGGCTGGACATCAATCCCTGGCGCAGCAACTTCAGCACCGCGCAGAAGCCGCCCAACCTGCGCGGCGCCCGCCAGTAATCAGCCAGGCAGCGTGAAATCAGGCGTATGATGTGATCTATAACGCCTGTTGCCACGCTGTTTAATTTGCTCTGGCGCGAAAACGACAAAAAACGGCAAAACGCCTCCGCCTCTGGCGAAAAACCGGCATTTTTCCGGATTTGTAAGCAGAAATAGCGATTCATTACTTTGGTGCATTTTTACCAGTGGATGGCAGGCGCCGTGACGGGCGCAAACGCAACGTCGCGGCAATCGATTTCATGTTACATGGCGCCGAAACCAGCCTATAATTCCGCTCGCATGCCACCCTTGTGCGGTGCAACATTACATTCGTACTATGAATAACCTGAGCAAAATACTCTCTCTGGAGAACGTGCTGCTGGATTTGGAAGTCTCCAGTAAAAAGCGCGCTTTCGAGCAAGCTGGCCTGATCTTTGAAAACAACTGCGGCATCGCCCGCTCTACCGTCTCGGACAATCTGTTCGCGCGGGAGCGGCTCGGCTCGACGGGCCTGGGCCATGGCGTCGCCGTGCCGCATGGCCGCATCAAGGGCATGAAGAGCCTGAAGACGCCGCTGGCCGCCTTCGTGCGCCTGGCCGAGCCGATTCCGTTCGAGTCGCCGGACGGCAAGCCAGTCAACCTGCTGTTCTTCCTGCTGATTCCGGACCATGTGACCCAGCAGCATCTGGAGATCCTGTCCGAGATCGCCGAGATGTTCTCGGACGACGCCTTCCGCGTGGCGCTGAGCACGGACAACGATCCGAAATCGGTCCATTCGCGCATCATCAACTGGCTGCCCAGCCTGCAAGCCGCTGGCTGACGTCGGACAATAGGTTAAACTAAGGACAGTTCAACCTATTCGATAAAGACGCCCCATGCTGCAAACTCCGCTGACGATACAAAGGCTTTACGACGACAATCGCGAGAGTTTGCAGCTCGGCTGGTTCGCCGGTTTTCCTGGCGGCGAGCGCCTGATCTCCGGCGACGTCGCCTCGGCCGCCGACCAGGTTGGCCACTTGAACACCATCCACCCGGGACGCATCCAGGTCTTCGGGCATCAGGAAATCAACTATTACCAGCGGCTGAAGTCGCTGACGCGCGCGCACGTCATCGGCGAGCTGATCGCTGGCGGCCCGCCGGCGCTGATCATCGCCCAAGGGCTGGAAACGCCGCCCGATATTCTTGCCATCTGCGACGAGAAAAACATCCCGCTGTTCTCGACGCCACTGCCGGCGGCGCAGGTGATCGACTTCCTGCGCGTGTACCTGTCCAAGAAGCTGGCGCAGCGCATCATCATGCATGGCGTGTTCATGGACGTGCTGGGCGTGGGCGTGCTGATCACCGGCGACTCCGGCCTCGGCAAGAGCGAGTTGGGCCTGGAGCTGATTTCGCGTTCGCACGGGCTGGTGGCCGATGATGCGGTCGAGTTCTCGCGCATCGCACCAAACATGATCGAAGGCCGCTGCCCAGCGCTGCTGCAGAATCTGCTGGAAGTGCGCGGGCTGGGCCTGCTGGACATCAAGGCCATCTTCGGCGAGACGGCGGTGCGCCGCAAGATGCGGCTGAAGCTGATCGTGCACCTGGTGCGCCGTGGCGCGGCCGACGAGGAAGTCGAACGCCTGCCTTTCCAGTTCCCGACCGAAGACGTGCTGGGCTTGCCGATACGCAAGGTGGTGATCCCGGTGGCTGCCGGCCGAAACATCGCGGTGCTGCTGGAGGCCGCCGTGCGCAACACCATCCTACAACTACGCGGTATCGATACGCTGCAAGAATTCATGGAACGCCAGAGACAGGCGATGAGTGGCGACTAAGGAGATGCGCCTTGCAAGGCGCATCCGTTTCGCAGGCGCGGGGCGATGCCCCACGAAGTCCCTGCTGCACCGCCAGAGACAGGCGATGAGTGGCGACTAAGGAGATGCGCCTTGCAAAGCGCATCCGTTTCGCAGGCGCGGGGCGATGCCCCACGAAGTCCCTGCTGCACCGCCAGAGACAGGCAATGAGCGGCGACTAGCCTGCGATGGTATCATCGGGGACTATGCGCATCGTCCTCATTACTGGTATCTCCGGTTCCGGCAAATCCGTGGCCCTCAACGTCCTGGAAGACACAGGACACTATTGCGTCGACAACCTGCCGCCCGCCCTGCTGTCCCAGCTGGTCAAGACCCTGACCGAAGAGGGCTTGCAGGCGCTGGCCGTGGCGGTAGACGCGCGCAGTGCCGAGTCACTGGCCTCGCTGCCGGGTGATGTACAGCGCCTGCGCGAGGACGGCCACGACGTCAAGGTCATGTTCCTGACCGCCAACACCCACTCGCTGGTGGCGCGCTTTTCCGAAACGCGCCGTAGCCATCCGCTGTCGCACGAACTGCGTCCGGGTCAGAACCCAACCGCGCGCCGCACGCTGATCGAATGCATCATGGAAGAGCGCGAGCGGCTGTCGGCCATCGAACAGCTGGGCCATGTGCTCGACACATCCGAGCTGAGCGCCAACAAACTGCGCGCCTGGGTCAAGGACCTGGTGCTGACCGAACATGCGCCGCTGACGTTGTTCTTTGAATCGTTCGCCTTCAAGCTGGGCGTGCCGATGGATGCGGATTTCGTATTCGACGTGCGCGCGCTGCCGAATCCCTACTACGACCTGGCGCTGCGGCCACTGACCGGCCGCGATGCACCGGTGATCGACTTCCTCGACGCCCAGCCGAGCGCCGGCGAGATGCTGAACGATATCCGCGCGTTTGTGGAGAAATGGCTGCCGTCCTTCAAGACCGACAACCGCAGCTACCTGACCGTGGCGCTGGGCTGCACCGGCGGCCAGCACCGCTCCGTCTACATGGCCGAAAAGCTGGCCGCCTACTTCAGCGCCAACGAGCGCGTCGTCCTGCGCCACCGCGAACAGTAAAGATCCATGTCAAAACGCCGTCGTAGTGACTAAACTACGATGGTGGGATGACAGAGATCATCCAAACCAAGACGTTTCAGCGATGGTTTAATAAGCTGAAAGACTCTCGTTCCAGAGCGGCTATCGCTGAGCGCATTATGCGACTGGCGCAGGGTTTCGCCCACGATGTAAAGCCCGTTGATGAAGGCATAAGCGAACTTCGAGTCCACTTAGGGCCGGGCTACCGCATTTATTTTCTGCAACAGAGAAACGCTTTGGTGGTTCTTCTCTGTGGCGGAGATAAAGGCTCACAAAAACGAGACATACAGACTGCAAAGCGACTTGCTCAACAATGGAGGGAAAAGCAATGACTGAGACTTTTCACCCTTTCGATCCCGCCGAAGCTCTTAATAGTGCTGAGAGTATTCGTTTTTTCTTGGTCGCCGCTTTTGAAGTAGCAGATCCGGACTACACCACAGCTGTATTGCAACTTGTGGCACGCGCTAAAGGCCTCGCGGAACTAGCTGACACTCACGGTTACTCGCGAGAGCAAATCTCAACGGCTCTCAGCTCCCCGGACAATCTGACGTCTCCCCTCACACTTGCCGTCCTTGATCAACTCGGTTTGGAACTGCCTTCGTATCATAATCTTCGCAGCGGGTGGGCGTAGTCTGGCCAGACTGGCTGGAAGAAGCGTTGCACCATCTCTGATGTGACTTCCGCCAGGGTGGCGGGTTGCCATTGCGGGGCGTTGTCTTTGTCGATCACCAGCGCGCGCACGCCTTCGATCACTTCGCCGTTTTCAAAGTTGTGGCGCACCAGCGTGCGTTCCATGCGCAGGCAGCCGGCCACATCCAGTGCGGCGCCGCGCTTGATCAGCTCGTGCGTGACGGACATCATCAACGGCGAGCGCGTCGTCATCACTTGCAGTGTCTTCGCCGCGAATTCGCTGCTGTCGGCTTGCAGCGAGGCGATGATGGCGGGCACGGAGCCGGCGCTGAAGTGCTGGTCGATGGCGGCGCGGTCGGCAGCCAGTGCACTGGCGCCGGCGTCATGCGCGGCGGCGTAGGTGGCGATGGCGTCGCGCAATTGGGCGCCTGGCGTGGCAGCCAGCAGCTTCTCCAGTTCGGCACGGTCCGCCAGCGGCGCGTAGTGGTCGGCCAGGCCGGCGTACAGCGCGTCGGCGGCGTTGATCGTTACACCCGTCACGCCCAGGTAGTACCCCAGCGCTCCCGGCGCACGCGACAGGAAATAGCTGCCGCCCACGTCCGGAAACAGGCCGATGTTCACTTCCGGCATCGCCATCTTGGTCTTGTCGGTGACGATGCGCACGCCGCCCTGCGCGATGCCCATGCCGCCGCCCATCACCACGCCGTCCATCAAGGCGATGTAGGGCTTGGGATAAAAATGGACTAAATGATTTAGCGAATATTCCTCGGTAAAGAAATCTTCCAGCAGCGCACTGCCGCCCTGCGGCGTTGCGCGGCCGACGTCATGGAAAAAGCGGATGTCGCCACCCGCGCAGAACGCTTTCTCGCTGCTGCTGCGCACCAGCACGGCGGCGACGCTGTCGTCATCGCGCCAGCAACGCAGCGCGCGCGTGATCGCGCGCACCATCTCCAGCGACAAAGAGTTGAGGGCCTTGGGCCGGTCCAGCACGATCAAGCCGGTGCCGTTGCTAACACTGGTGTGGATATATTCGCTCATGCGAACTATTCTACTTCAGATGCTCCAGCGGGTTGGGCACGTCCAGCGCGCCACCCAGACGCGGCTGCCACAGCGGCTTCCCGGCGGCGGGCGCGGCCTTGCCCTCGTGGCGGTTGTACACCAGCGTCACCTCGCGGCTGCCGACCGGTTCCTGCTCCACGCCGGTGATGCGCGCGATACCGGAAGGATCGGCCGATGCCGCCACGGTAAAGTTCACCACCTTGTCCAGCCGCGCATCGTGCAGGTCCAGAATCGAAGCCATCATCACCAGCGGCGTGACGGCAAACACGTGATAGTGCAAGGCCTTGCCAGCGCGCTCCATCTCGGCCGGCAGCGAACCGTCCGCCGCCACCTGCGACATCGCATGCGCAAACACCTTGCGGCCCCAGTCGAGGTAGCGGACATCGCCGGTGACGCCGCCTACCGCAGTCACCGCCAGACCTTCCCAATAGTAGTGATTGTTGCGGCCGCCCTTCTTGGTGTCCGAATGCGCCATGGTGGCGTTGGCCAGGGCCTTGAACCAGCTTTCGATGACGGCGCGCTGCACCGGCGTCGCCTGTGTCTGCACGCGTGCGTAATTCAGCGCCAAGCCGCCCAGCGTCCACTTGCGTACGTAGTAGGCCTGTTCGCTGGACAGCTTGCCCAGCATAGCCTTCTGCTCACCCCAGCTGGCCAGCCAGGACACCGCACAGGCCGCATCGCCGCCGGCATTGGCATCCTTGGCCACATGCGCCAGGAAATCTTCGATCGGCTTGGTGTTGGCGATATTTTTGGCGCGCAGGACCGGATCGATCACCGAGTGATGCGCATCCGAGTAATAGCTGTTGGCGTCGATGTCGATGCGGGCCGGCGGCGGTGTATCGCACGCGGCAGCGGCAACGTGACCGGCCAGCGCCAGCACGAAGAATGAAGTTAAACGTTTAACCATATGTCTCCAATAAAGGGCGCTCTGGGCGCCCTTTGTTTGTCATGCTGTGGTCGCTTAATCAGGCGGCGGCAGCGGTTTCGTAGCTGTCCGGATCGGGCATGTGCTTGATCGCATCGCGATCATGGCCCTGGACTTTGGCTTTGTATTTCATGACCTGCCGATCCAGCTTATCGATCAGCGTATCGATGGCGGCGTACAGGTCTTGCGACAGGCTCTCCACGTAGACGGTCTTGCCGGACATACGCAGGTTGATTTCAGCCTTCTGGCGTTTCTCTTTCTCTTTAAGGTTATCTACGGTCAGGATGACAGCAATATCAATCACTTGATCAAAGTGGCGGGTGACCCGCTCCAGCTTGTTCTGTACGTACTCGCGAATCGCTGCGGTCACTTCGAGATGATGTCCACTGATGGTGAGATTCATACACACTCCTAAAGATAATGTCGCTGCTTACGGTTAGTGCGCTGCCCTTTGCTGCCGGGCGCACAGGAACCAAGTAACTACAAAGACTTGCGGAGACTGACTGGCGGGATCTTGAGAGCTTCGCGATATTTGGCAACAGTGCGTCGCGCAATCACCATGCCCTGTTCTCCCAGCATGTCCGCAATCTTACTGTCGGATAAAGGATTTTTCGGGTCTTCAGCTCCTGTCAATTGCACGATCAAAGCGCGTATCGCCGTCGAACTTGCTTCCCCGCCAGCTTCGGTGGCGACATGGCTACCAAAGAAATATTTCAACTCAAACATGCCGTGCGGGGTCAGCATATATTTTTGAGTTGTTACGCGAGAAATTGTGCTCTCGTGTAAACCCAGTGTATCAGCAATTTCGCGAAGCACAAGGGGGCGCATGGCGACCGCGCCGTGCGAGAAAAAGTTCTTTTGTCTTTCTACTATCGCCTGTGCCACGCGCAGGATCGTGTCGAAACGCTGCCGCATATTCTTGATCAGCCACTTGGCCTCCTGCAGCTGCGCGCCCATCGCGCCTTCACCCTTGCCCTGCTTGAGCAGGTTGGCGTACATGGCGTTGACGCGCAGGCGCGGCATGACGTCGTTGTTCAGGCTGACCTGCCAGCCGTTGCGCGACTTCTTGACGATCACGTCCGGCACCACGTAGTCAGACACGTCCGATGCGAACGCCGCGCCCGGGTGCGGATTGCACTGGCGGATCACGGTCTGTGCTTCGCGCAGATCTTCGTCATCGCACAGCAGCGCTTTTTTCAGCTTGTTGAAATCGCGCTGCGCAAACCAGGTCAGATGGTTTTCCACGATGGCCAGCGCCATGCGCCGGGTCACCAACGGCACGCCGGGCAAGCGCTTGATTTGGATCGCCAGGCACTCGGCCGCATTGCGCGCGCCGACCCCCATCGGATCGAAGCTTTGCAGCAGCTTCAGCGCGGTCTGCAATTCCTCGATCTCGACTTCCAGTTCTTCCGGCAGGCGCGCGTGGATCTCTTCCAGCGCTTCTTCCAGGTAGCCGTTTTCGTCGAGCGCGTCGATGATCAGTTCGACCAGCGCGCGGTCGCGCATTTCCAGCACCGTCACGCGCATCTGTTCCATCAGATGGTCGCGCAGCGTGCAGTGATGCGCTTCCAGCTGCGGCCGCGCATCCTCGTCGTCGCTGTTCTTGCTGCGGCCGGCGTCTCCCCAGTCGATGTCGGCGTCGGGCGTGGTGCTTTCGGTGTCGGCGCCGGGCGCCTCGTAATTGTCGGCTTCGGCCGCCGGCGCCTCGCCTGGCGGGCCTTCGGCGGGCGCGTCACCGGCCGGCGCCTGTTGGTTGATGGCGCCATCGCCCAGCAGGCGCAGCGAGTGATCCAGCGGGTCGTCAAGACGCTCCAGCAGCGGGTTATCGGTCAGCAGCTGTTCTAGTTCCTGGTGCAGCTCCAGCGTCGACAATTGCAGCAGCCGGATCGACTGCTGCAACTGTGGCGTCAACGCGAGATGCTGCGACGTGCGCAGTTGCAAAGACTGTTTCATGAGGCTGGGATTTACATTCTGAAGTGTTCACCCAGGTAGACGCGACGCACCGATTCATTGGCGATGATGTCGTCCGGACGGCCTGATGCCAGCACCGAGCCCTGGTTGATGATATATGCGCGGTCGCAGATGCCCAGCGTCTCGCGCACATTGTGATCGGTAATGAGGACGCCGATATTGCGTTCCTTGAGGAAGCGCACGATGCGCTGGATCTCAATCACGGCAATCGGGTCGACCCCGGCGAAAGGTTCATCGAGCAGCACAAAGCGCGGGTTAGTCGCCAGCGCGCGGGCGATCTCCACCCGGCGGCGTTCGCCACCGGACAGCGACAGCGCCTGGTTCTCGCGCAACTTCTCGATTTGCAAATCGGCCAGCAGGGTATTCAGCCGTTCTTCAATTTCAGCCTTGGATAAAGACTTGCCGTCCACTTTTTGAATTTCGAGGACAGCGCGAATATTTTCTTCCACCGTCAGCTTGCGGAACACCGACGCTTCTTGCGGCAGGTACGACAAGCCCATCGCCGCGCGCCGGTGGATCGGCAGCGACGAGATATCGACGCCGCTGATGTCGATGCTGCCGGCGTCCGACGGCACCAGGCCGACGATCATGTAGAACGAGGTGGTCTTGCCGGCGCCGTTCGGGCCCAGCAGGCCGACCACTTCGCCGCACTCGACCTGCAACGACACGTCATGCACCACCTGGCGCTTGCCGTAGGTCTTTTGCAGGCCTTTGACGATCAGGGTGCTACCGCAGGATGATTCCATCTTATTTCCCCGCCGCAGGCTGCGTGGTGGGCGCGGGCGCCGCAGCCGGTACCGGCTGCTTGTTGGCCGGCTGGATCACCATGGTGCTCTGGCCGCCGCCCACTTTGCTGTCGCCGCTCGGCGTGTTCTTGACCGCGAAGAATTCCTTGCGGCTGTCGTAGGAAATGAATTCGCCGTCGACCTGACTGGCCACTTTCGGGCCTTCCAGCTTCTTGATCTCGGCCTTGGCGAACAGCTTGACCAGCTCGGTCTTGCCGTCATATTCGATGCGGTCGGCCTTGCCTTCGACCCACTGGTCGCCGGCGCCGTCCAGCTTCTGGCGGAAGATCGCCTGCACGCCCGGACCGCTGGTCAGCACCACGTACTGGTAGCCTTCCGGATCTTCGGTCACCACCGCCTTCGGCGATTTCATCAGCAGCGTGCCGCGGGTCAGCACCACGTTGCCGGTGAAGGTCTTGATCTGCTTGACGTCATCGGCGTCCAGCTGGTCGAAGGTGATCTGGGTCGGCTTGCTGGAGTCGGCTTTTTCCGCGTAGGTCGCGCCGGCGGCGGCCAGCAGCAGCGTGGCCGCCAGCATCAGTTTGCTCATCTTGAATGCGTTCATGTCTCTGGTTTCCTTCAATGTGCCGCGCGCGGCGGCATCGTAATCGTTCCGCGGCCGCCCAGCTTGATCTGGCGGGTCGCGTTGTTGGCCGTCATGCCGGTGCCGGTGGCGGTCGAGCGCCCGGAGAGCATGTCGACCGCGGCGTCGGTCTCCATCCGTTCTTCGTCCGGATACACCGTCAGCGTACTGGTCTTCAGGCGCAGTTCCTGCGCCAGCTGCGTGGCCGGCCTTACCACATCCACATTACCATTCAGCTTGACGCGTGTATTGCCCTGATCGACATTGGCGGTGTCGGCATGGATATTCATCGGCGGCTGCTCGCCGCCCAGGCTGTGCACATACGGCTTGTCGATCAGCGACGAATCGTCGGTCGGGTGGTGGGTCAGCTTGTCGCCGGAAATGATGTAGGCCGGCTGGCCCTTCTCGTTCATGCGCACCAGGCTGAAACGGTCGATGATGTAATCCGGTTCATCGCGGAACTTGTCGGCCTGCGCCTGCTGGCTGGCCTGGTCCACCACCTGCACCAGCCAGAAGCTGCCGAAGGCGACAAACACGCCGACCATCATGATCACCGTCAGTTGCCAGCGATGGGCTGTTCTTTTACGCATGACTGTCCTCGTCTAAACCAGGAATTGTGCCATCACGCGCTCGTAACTGCCTTGCGCATGCATCAACAGTTCGCACACTTCGCGCACCGCGCCACGGCCGCCATGGGCCACGGTAGTGTGATGTGCACGCTCCAGCACTTCCTTGCGGCCGTTCGGCACCGCCACCGCAAAGCCGACCCGCGTGAGGATCGGCAAGTCCACCACATCGTCGCCGATGAAGCCGACCTGCTCGGCGGTGAGGCCGGTCTTTTCCAGCAGCGCGTTGAACGGCGTCAGCTTGTCGTGGCCGCCCTGGTGCAGGTGCTTGATGCCGAGATCGGCCGCGCGCTTGATCACCTGCGGCGAGGTGCGCGCGCTGATGATGGCGGTATCGATGCCGGCTTCCTGAATCAGCTTGATACCCAGGCCGTCGTGCACGTTAAAGGTCTTCAGCGCTTCGCCCTCGGCGCCATAGTGCAGGCTGCCGTCGGTCAGCACACCGTCGACGTCGAAGATCATCAGCTTGACGCGCGCAGCGCGCTCCAGATAGGTCATCGTCATCAGATCACCTTGGCGCGGGTCAGGTCATGGATGTGCAGCGCGCCGACCAGTTTGCCGTCGGCATCGGTCACCAGCATCTGGTTGATGCGGAACTGCTCCATCACGGCCACGGCGTCTACCGCCATTTTCTCAGGCGAGATGCTGCGCGGGTTGGCGTGCATCACATCGCCGATCACCACCTTGGTAAAGTCCTGCACTTTTTCAATCATGCGGCGCAGGTCGCCGTCGGTGAACACGCCGACCGGCCTGCCGTCGGCATCGACCACGGCGGTCATGCCCATGCCCTTCTGGGTGATTTCCAGCAGCGCCTCGGTCAGCTTGACGTCGGCCATCACGCGCGGCACCGCATCGCCGCTGCGCATCACGTCCTTGACGTGGGTCAGCAGACGGCGGCCCAGCGCGCCGCCCGGATGCGAGCGGGCAAAATCTTCTTCCTTGAAACCGCGCAGGTCCAGCAGCGCCACGGCCAGGGCGTCGCCCAGCGCCAGCGTGACGGTGGTCGAGGTGGTCGGCGCCAGATTCATCGGGCAGGCTTCCTTGGCCACGGCCACGTTCAAATGCACGTCGGCGATGGTGGCCAGGCTGGAGCCCGGCTTGCCGGTCATGGCGATGACCTTGCTGCCCATGCGTTTGACCACCGGCAGGATAGTCATCAGTTCCGAGCTCTCGCCGGAATAGGAAATGGCAATAAAGGTATCGTCGCGGGTGACCATGCCGAGGTCGCCGTGCGCGGCTTCGGCCGGGTGCACGAACAGCGCCGGCGTGCCGGTCGAGGCCAGCGTGGCGGCGATCTTGCGCGCGATGTGGCCGGACTTGCCGATACCGGACACGACCACGCGGCCGGTGCAGTTCAGCAGCAGGGAAATGGCCTGCACCACGCTGTCGTCCTGTTCCAGGCGGGCGTTCAGGGCATTGATGGCGTCCGCTTCGTTTTGCAGGGTATCTCGGGCAAGACGCAGTGCCGTTTTTGCATCAAAAACTTTCAGCATTGTTTTTTCATGGGTTACACTCATGCCCAAGTATAGCCGAATTGAGAAAGCAAAAAACTTGCCAGTCACAACATAACGCGCAAAGCACACTGCAAACAACGAACTTTATTTACTGGCGATGTTGAAATGACGTTTTCACCCCTCGAATTAACATTGTTGCTTTTGGGAAGTGCCGTGCTCGGCGTGGTGGCTTTCCGCATGATGCACCTGCCGCCGATGCTCGGCTACCTGACAGTCGGCATCCTGATCGGCCCCCACGCGCTGGGGCTTGCCGAGCAAAGCGAAACCACCCACGGTCTGGCCGAGTTCGGCGTGGTGTTCCTGATGTTCTCGATCGGCCTGGAATTCTCCCTCCCCAAACTGAAGGCCATGCGCGGCATTGTATTCGGGCTGGGCATGGCACAGGTGGTGCTGACCGTCATCGCCACCATGATTTTCGGCTGGACGCTGGCCACGCAACTGCCGCCGCATCTGCACATCAGCTGGCAGGCCTCGTTTGCGCTGGGCGGCGCGCTGGCCATGTCGTCCACCGCCATCGTCTCCAAAATGCTGACCGAGCGGCTGGAACTCGAAAGCGAACACGGCCGCAAGATCATCGGCATACTGCTGTTCCAGGATCTGGCGGTGGTGCCGCTGCTGATCCTGATTCCGTCGCTGGGCGAGCGCCCCGAGGCGCTGGCCGAAACGCTCGGCTGGGCCAGCCTGAAGGCGGTGGTGGTGCTGGCCCTGCTGTTCGTGGTCGGCCACAAGGTCACGCGGCGCTGGTTCACCATCGTGGTCAAGCGCCGCTCGCAGGAACTGTTCATGTTGAACCTGCTGCTGGTGACCCTGAGCGCGGCCTGGATCACCGAGCGCGCCGGCCTGTCGCTGGCCCTCGGCGCGTTTGTGGCCGGCATGCTGATCTCCGAGACCGAATACAAGCACCAGGTGGAAGAAGACATCAAACCGTTCCGCGACGTGCTGCTGGGACTGTTCTTCATCACCATCGGCATGCTGCTCAACCTGCGCATGGTGCTGGAAAACTGGTGGCTGGTGCTGTTGCTGCTGTGCGCACCGGTGGTGCTGAAGTTTGCGCTGATCGCCGGCCTGGCCAAGCTGTTCGGCTCGTCGGACGGGGTGTCGATGCGGGTCGGACTGGCGCTGGCGCAGGCCGGCGAGTTCGGCTTCGTGCTGCTGAACCTGGCCTCCGATCATCACCTGATGGACTCGTACCTGGTGCAGGTGGTGCTGGCGTCGATGGTGTTGTCGATGCTGATTGCGCCGTTCCTCATCGCGCAGTCGGACAAGATCGTCATGAAGTTCTCCAGCAATGAGTGGATGATGCAGTCGCTGCAACTGACCAAGATCGCCAGCCGGGCGATGTCGACCAACAAGCATGTGATCGTGTGCGGTTTCGGCCGCAGCGGCCAGCGCCTGGCGACCTTGCTGGCGGAAGAAAAGATCGACTACCACGCGCTGGACATGGACCCGGAGCGGGTGCAGGAAGCGCAAAGCGCCGGCGCCCACGTTTCCTACGGCGATGCAGGCCGGCGCGAGAGTCTGGTGGCGGCCGGCATCTACCGCGCCAGCGCGGTGGTGATTTCGTATGCCGATACACCTTCGGCGCTGCGTGTGCTGCACCAGGTGAACGAGCTGACGCCGTCGTTGCCGGTGATCGTGCGCTCGCATGACGATACCGATCTGGACCGGCTGAAGGCGGCCGGCGCGGCCGAGGTGGTGCCGGAAGTGATGGAAGGCAGCCTTATGCTGGCATCGCACGCGCTGGTGATGCTGGGCGTGCCGCTGCGGCGCGTGGTGCACCGGGTGCAGGCGGCGCGCGAGGAGCGCTATGCGTCGCTGCGCGGCTACTTCCCGGGCATGACGGACGTGGAAGAGGAAACCGACCCGGAGCGCTTGCACTCGGTCACGCTGGCTGGTAGTGCCGGCGCGGTGGGCCGGTCGCTGGGATCGGTGGATGTGGAGAGTTGCGGCGCTGCCGTGACCAGCATCCGGCGCGGTAAAGGTGGATTGGAAGTATCGCCGGAGACCGTACTGCAGGCGGGTGACGTGGTGGTACTGCGCGGCGGCGCCGACGCCGTCAACCGCGCCGAGCAGCGCCTGCTGCGCTGAACCCCGCAGGGCCAGGCGGGGTCTGCCCCCGCACGGGGTCAGACCCAGCGGTAGCGCAACGGTTGGGGGAGACCCAGCAATCACTCAGCCGGGTAGCTGACCACGCGGTTACGGCCGCCTTCCTTGGCGTCGTACAGCAGCGAATCGGCGCGCTCGATCAGCTGGCGGGCGATCGCCACCGGCTCGCCTTCCGCCGTGCCCACTTCCAGGCAGGCCACGCCGACCGACACCGTCACCGACAGTTGCAATTCCGGCGACAGCGTAATCATGCTGCCCGCCACGCTGGCGCGAATACGTTCGGCAACGAAGGCGGCGCTTTCCAGATTGGCGTCGATCAGCAGCACGACGAATTCCTCGCCGCCAAACCGCGCCAGCGCGTCCGACGTGCGCAATTCGTTCTTGATGCGTCCCGCCACCTCCCGCAGCACTTCGTCGCCGCCGCCGTGGCCGACGGTGTCGTTGACGCGCTTGAAGTGGTCGATATCGATGTACATGAAGGAAATCGGATACTGCTGGCGACGCGCGCGGGCGATCTCTTCCAGCAAGCGCCGGTCGACGTAGCGGCGGTTGTAGACGCCGGTCAGCGAATCGGTCAGCCCGATGTACTTCAGCATCTCATTGCTGATGACGTTTTCCAGGCAGATGGCGATAATCGACGCCATGTGCTCGATGAAGTCGGTGCCCAGGCTGGGCGTAAACCGGGTCGGATCGCAGCTGCCTAGGTTAAGGCTGCCGATGATGCGCTTGTTGCGCAGCAGCGGCACCTGCGCCACGCTTTGCAAACCAGCCGGCGCATTGGGGAACGACGGCGCATGGCGCAGCTTGTCGTACATGCCCAGCACCGGCTTGGGGATCGGCGAATAGGTCGTGCGGCGGCCTAGGTCGAAGCCCAGCGCGTCCAGCGTTTCGACAAAAATCAGGCCGGGGAAATCTTCAAACACCACATCCAGCTTCAGCATCACGGTGCGGATATCGGCGTCTTCATCGATCAGCGTCAGCGTCACGCTGTCGAGCTCGGAGATGACGGGCAGCACGCGGAAGATAGTGCCCACCAGTTCGGGAAAATTGCCGGCGCCAACGATTTCCAGGTCAAACGCCTGGTGGCGCGTCATGATCGAATGGTTACGTTCGGCCTGTTCCAGCAGATAGGCCATGCGGGCGCGCAGAGCCCGGTTTTCGGCCGCCAGATCGTGTGCCGGTGCGGCATGCTCTGTCTGAGGCGGAAGTTTCCCGGTTGCGGTGTGCGTCATAAATGGCCTTTTTTGCGTACTCCGTCACCTTACGCCAAGTTGCGGCGCTTGGGAATGCCTGGAGTGTCAAAACGCCAATGGAACTTCAATTTCTTGTCCGACTCGCACAATTTGATCCTCTCCGGCAATCAAAATGGCGTTCATGCCGAAGCACAGCGCGCCTTCCACCTCCGGCTTGGCGCGGTAGCTTTGCATGATGTCCATCGGGTCGGGACCGACCTCGCCGGTGGCCTGGTCGACCGACGGCATCGGGCAGCGCGGGCACGGCTTGACCGGTTTGAGCACCACCTCGCCGAGTTGGTAGCTTTCCGCGTAGTCTTCCTCGAAGGCGTCGATGCCGTCGATAACCAGGTTGGGACGGAAGCGGTTCATCGGCAGCGCATTGCGGCCGGCCGCCACCAGTTTCTGGTTCAGGTCGTCCAGCGAGGCCGAGCCGGCCACCAGGATCGGATAGCCGTCGGAGAACATGGTGGTGGTCTGCACGCCGTTGGTCCACTTGGTGCTGACCGCGCGTTCGGCGTTGGCGTGGAAGCGCACCAGTCGGCACGGCACGCCAATCGCCTTGGTGAACCATTCGGCGGTCAGCGCGTCGCAGTCGTAGGCCAGCACGGTGTCTTCCCAGATGTGCGTGGTCAGCGACGGTGCGCCGGCCGGATCCTGCAGGCCGAGGGGAATTTCCAGCCGCAGCATGCCGGGCGCGCGCAGTTCCAGCGTGGTGGCCTTGATCGTCGGCGTAATCAGCGCCATGCGCGGATATTCACGCTGGGTCAGGCAGGCGCCGTTGCTGTCCACCACCATCCATTCACGATCGTAGATCTGCTCGGTCATCAGACCGAGGCTGGTCAACGTCACTTCCTGCAACGATATGCCGGCGCAGGATTTGATCGGATACAGCGTGATGGCGGACAACGTCGGCATCGGCTTACTCCTCGCTGGCAGGCGCCGCTTTCGGCGGACGCGGTGCGCGCGGTGCAGCCGGCTTGCGGGCGGCTGCCGGTTTGGCGGCTGGCTTGGCCTTCGGCTTGGCTTTGGCCGGTTTGGCGGCGGCCTCGCTAGCGGCTTCGGCTGGCACAGGGGCCGGCGTTGGCGCTGGTGCAGCGACAGGCACGCTGACCGGCGCCTCAGCGACGGCAACCGACGCGTCAGCCTTCGGCTTGGCGGCGTTTTGCTTGCCTTGGTTAGGCTTGCGCTGATTCTGTCGACCTTGATTGCGCTGGCCTGCCGGGCGCTGCGACGGCTCGGCGTCAACGGGCGCAGGCGCTGGCTCCGGCGCCGCTGATGCGGCCTCTGGTGCCGGTGCTGGTGCAGCTTCCTGCACCGCCTCCGCGACGTTGCTGCCGTCGGCATCGCCATGGCCTTTTTTGGCAGCGTTCTTCACCTTGCGAGCTGGCGGCTTGGCGCCATTGCGCTTTTTCGGCACGGAAGTGTCGGCCACCGGCAGTTCAACGGCAGCTTCCAGCACCACTGGCGCGATGTCGGCTTGTTCCACCACTTCCGGCGCGGCAATCACGATCGCCTCGCCATCGACTGGCGACTGTCCATTGTTGTGACGCGGCTGCTGCGTCTGGCGCTGGGCCTGACGTTCGGCAAAGCGCTCCGCCGCAGTGCGGCCGCGATTGCGGCTGCGACGCGACTCCTGGCCGCCCTCGTTGGCTGGCGCGGCGACTGGCGTCGTGCCCTCTTCCGTTGCGGCGGATTCGCTGGACGGCTGCGAACCACCGTTAGCGCGATACACATACGCACCGGATTTTTCATCGCGGCCAAACTCCAGATAACCGCGCGCCTTGCATTCCTCGATCAGGTTGCCGAAGGTGCGGAAACCGTAATACGACTCGCTGAAATCCGGCTTGCGGCGCTTGATCGCCTCCTTCAGCACGGACGCCCAGATCTTGCCGCTGTCGCCACGCTCCAGCACCAGCGCCTCGAAGGTGTTGACGGCGATTTCCACCGCCTGGTTGCGGCGCTTGTCCATCTCCTCGCGGCGCGAGCGTTCTTCTTCCGGGGTTCGCTTGACCTGCGGCTTGCTGTCGGTGGCGCCGCTGCTTTCGCGCTTGGCGCGGCGGCTCTCGCGCACCAGGTCGTCATAGAAGATGAACTCATCGCAGTTGGCCACCAGCAGGTCCGACGTCGATTGCTTGACGCCGACGCCGATCACCTTCTTGGCGTTCTCGCGCAGCTTGGACACCAGCGGCGAAAAATCGGAATCGCCGGAAATGATGACGAAGGTGTCGACGTGCGACTTGGTGTAGCACAAGTCCAGCGCATCAACCACCATGCGGATGTCGGCCGAATTCTTGCCGGACTGGCGCACGTGCGGGATTTCGATCAGCTCGAAGTTCGCTTCGTGCATCGGCGCCTTGAAGGCCTTGTAACGGTCCCAGTCGCAATAAGCTTTCTTGACCACGATGCTGCCTTTGAGCAGCAAGCGCTCCAGCACCGGCTTGATATCGAACTTGTCGTAGTTAGCGTCGCGCACGCCGAGCGCCACGTTCTCAAAATCGCAGAACAGCGCCATGCTGACGTTTTCGTTGGAGGATGCCATGAGGGAGTATAGGTAGAGTGTGTCTGGATCGGCCAGGCGCTGGGGCCCGGCCGCTGAGGAGTAAAACGGTTAGACGTTGAACAGGAAGTTCAGTACGTCGCCATCTTTTACTACATATTCCTTGCCTTCGGCGCGCATCTTGCCGGCTTCCTTGGCGCCGCCCTCACCCTTGTACTGGATGTAGTCGTCGTAGGCGATGGTTTGCGCGCGGATGAAGCCGCGTTCGAAGTCGGTGTGGATCACGCCGGCCGCTTGAGGCGCGGTGTCGCCCACGTGGATGGTCCAGGCGCGCACTTCCTTCACACCAGCGGTGAAGTAGGTTTGCAGACCCAGCAGCTTGTAGGCGGCGCGGATCAGGCGGTCCAGACCCGGTTCTTCCATGCCCATGTCGGCCAGGAAGGCGCTCTTGTCGGCGTCGTCCAGGTCGGCGATCTCGGCTTCGATCGACGCGCAGATGGCGACGATCGGCGCGTTCTGGGTGGCGGCGTAGGCGGTCAGCTGGTCCAGAAGCGGGTTGTTGGTGAAGCCGGTGTCGGACACGTTGGCCACGTACATGGCTGGCTTGGCGGTGATCAGGCACAGCGGCTTGATCAGGGCCAGCTCGTCAGCGTCCAGGCCCATGGCGCGCACCGGCTTGGCTTCGTTCAGGTGCGGCACGATGCGTTCCATGATGGCCAGCAGCTTGGCGGCGTCCTTGTCACCCGAACGGGCTTTCTTGTTTTCGCGGTGGATGGCTTTTTCCACGGTGCCCAGGTCGGCCAGCGCCAGCTCGGTCTGGATCACTTCGATGTCGTCCAGCGGGCTGACCTTGCCGGCCACGTGGATCACATTGTCGTCCTCGAAGCAGCGCACCACGTTGACGATAGCGTCGGTTTCGCGGATGTGCGACAGGAACTGGTTGCCCAGGCCTTCGCCTTGCGACGCGCCCGCCACCAGGCCGGCGATGTCGACGAATTCGACGATGGCGTTGACCATGCGTTCCGGCTTGACGATGTCGGCCAGCGCGGCCATGCGCGGATCCGGCACTTCGACCACGCCGACGTTCGGCTCGATGGTGCAGAACGGATAGTTTTCAGCCGGGATGCCGGCCTTGGTCAGGGCGTTGAACAGGGTGGACTTGCCGACGTTAGGCAGGCCGACGATGCCGCATTGGAGACTCATGAAAAACCTTTAAATTATCAATATGGCCGGCGAGCGGCTGGTGAAAACAGCCGCAGGGGGCGTTTTTGGGTATTCTTGCTGTTTCTAAGCTGATGACAGCGTTCAAGGGTCCATTGTACCTCCCTTGCCCGCACTCTTCAAAAAACAGGAGACAGCATGACGATGCGCGACGCCGGCCGGGACCAGTTCCGCCACTTCCTCACCATCCCGACCCGCTGGATGGACAATGATATCTATGGCCATGTTAACAACGTTGTCTATTATTCTTATTTTGATACGGCGGTGAACCAGTTCCTGATCGAGGCTGGAGTGTTGGATATCCACAAAGGCGAGGTGGTGGGTTTCGTGGTGGACAGCGGCTGCGCCTACTTTGCGCCGATTGCCTTCCCTGACGCGGTGCACGCCGGCATTCGCGTGGCCAAGCTCGGCAACTCCAGCGTGCGCTACGAAATCGCGCTGTACCGCAACAACGACCCGCTACCAGCCGCCGCCGGCCACTTCGTCCACGTCTACGTCGAACGCGCCAGCAACCGCTCAGTGCCGATTCCCGAGCCGGTGCGTGAGGTATTGGCCAATTTGAGCGTCACTTAACTGCTTGCTGTTCAGGCAGAAGCGCGCAATGGAGCGCTTCACGGTTAACGCCTGCGCGCTCGGCCAACTCATCCAATCCATCGTCATATGCTGCAGCGATTGCGCGCAGCATAATAAGTCCGCCACTTCGCCCGGACGCATCATCCAACGCCTTCATGGCAATTTGTAAATAAGCCGTTGCAAGCCCCGGGTCTGATTTCAATTCTTCGATCTCACGCTCGTCATGGGATACGCTGTTGTTCAGCTTACGGCTCATAATTGCGCCTCCTTCCAGTTCCGCCAATGCGTTTTCGCTTGAACGATGTCTGATATTTGCGTCTTTTTAGTACCGCCACTCAGCAATAGGACTATTAGAGCGCCGTGTCTACCAAAGTACACTCGATAGCCCGGACCAAGATGGATGCGCAATTCTGTCACGCCACCGCCCACAGCGCGACAGTTTCCGGCCTCTAGCTGACGCAATCTTGCACGTATGCGCGCTTGGGCGGACACATCTTTCAAACCGATTAACCAGTCAGAAAACGGCTCTTGGCCATGATCTGTCCGATATCGAATCAGCTCCATAGTTCGCATCTCATTTTAGCTTTTAAACTGTCACAAGATAGCTCTTGTGACGCGTGACCTTGTTGTGCTTACGCAGAGCTATTGGCAGAGCCTTGTTTGGTGCTAGACTCTTTCGCCATCACCCATCTCAGGAAAAACTATGTCTCGTCTGCGTACTTCCGTTCTGCTTGCCAGCCTGATGCTGGCGGGCGTGTATACCTTGCCGGTGCAGGCGAAGAGCACGGCGGCGGTGGTCAAGGCCAGCCAGGCGCAGAAGCAGCTGGCGAAGATCGCGGCGGCGTTCCATACGGCGCGCTGCAAGTTCGATCCGCTGCTGTTCGGCACCGCCAACGGCGATAGCCGCTATGACGATCAAATCGGCCTGGCGATTTCGCCCAAGGTGCGCGCCGCCCAGTTCACGCTGTACCGCACGATGCAAAAGCAGTTGATGGCTGTCCATCGCGATCAGCTTGGCGCGCAGGATCAGCTGACCTACGATCTGCTGAGCTATGAACTCAACAACGCGTTGCAGCTGGAGTCCTTCCCCGACCATCTGCTGCCGCTGAACCAGTTCGACAATGTTCCCAGCACGCTGGCCAACTACGCCGGCGGCACCGGTTCGCAACCGCTGGAGACGGTCAAGCAATACCAGGCCTATCTGAGCCGCCTGAACCAGTTGCCGGCATGGATAGACCAGGCTATCGCCAACATGAAGGAAGGCATGCGCAGCGGCATCGTGCAGCCGAAGGCGATCACGGTCGCCATGCTGCCGCAGTTCCAGAACCTGCGCGCCGCCACGCCGGAAGCCAGCATCTACTATTCGCCGGTGACGCGTTTCCCGGCCAGCTTCTCCGACGCCGATAAAAAGCAGCTCACCGCCGCCTACCTGAAGGCAGTAAGTAGCGGCATCGCGCCGGCGCTGACACGCCTGGTCAACTTCCTGCAAAACGAATACCTGCCAGCCAGCCGCAACAGTACGGGCTGGAGCGCGATGCCGAACGGCGCGGCCTGGTACGCGGCCCACATCAAGGACAGCACCAACCTGCCGCTGACGCCGGACGAGGTGCACGCGCTGGGCCTGAAGGAAGTGGCGCGCATTCAGCAGCAGTTGACCGTGCTCGGTCCCAAGCTGGGTTATGACGGCCCGGAGAAGCAGTTGCCGCAATGGGTCGGCGCACAGACCAAGTTCAACATCTTCACCACCGACGAGCAGGTGCTGGACGCCTACCGCGCCATCTACGCACAAGTGCAGGCCAAGCTGCCGACCTACTTCAGCCTGATTCCGAAAGCGAAGCTGGAACTGCATCTGGAGCCCGAGCTGACGCGCGCCACCGCCTCCGACCACTACACGCCGCCGGCCGCCGACGGTTCGCATCCCGGCGTGTTCTGGCCGGTGGTCAACGATCCGAAGAAGTACAGCCGCGTCGATATGGTCAGCCTGTTCCTGCACGAAGGCGTGCCGGGCCACCATCTGCACGCGGCGCTGTTGAAGGAGTTGGACCTGCCGGACTTCCGCAAGTTCAGCACCGAGAACCAGAACAGCGCGGCCTACACCGAAGGCTGGGCCTTGTATTCGGAAACGCTGGGCAAGGAGCTGGGCCTGTACGACGATCCGGTGGCCTACTACGGCCATCTGAATGCGGAGATGCTGCGCGCCGCGCGGCTGGTGGTGGATACCGGCATGCACGCCAAGGGCTGGTCGCGTGAGCAGGCAATCAGCTATCTGGCCGAGACGCTGGGCTGGCCGGAGGCACGTGCGCGCAACCAGATCGAGCGTTACATGGTGTGGCCGGGGCAGGCGCTGAGCTACAAGATCGGTTCGCTGAAGATTCTGGAATTGCGGGCGCGTGCGCAGCAGGCGCTGGGCGACAAGTTCAGCTATCAGAAATTCCACGAGGTGGTGATTGGCGACGGCACACTGCCGCTGCCAATCCTGGAACAGCGCGTTGATCGCTGGATTACCAGCACAAAATAGGCGCGCGCGTATTGACGGGTTCGATTGAGACAATATTGCCAATATGATACATTGCAATATTGTCACGAGGGAGCCTGTCGATGGAATTCCTTTTGTTTATCTTTGGCGTATTCACGCTGAGTGTAGCCTGGCGGGCGCGTAGCGAGGCGCGTCAGGCGAAGAAGCTGGCGGCTGATCTTCAGCGCCAGCTGGCCGAGTTGCGGGAGACGGTGGTGGCGGCAGTAGTTCGACCGCAAACCGCGAGGGCGGATGCCAGTGCGCCCGCAGCGGCGCCTGCCGCGTCCTACGCGCAGAGCTGGGCTGCCAAGTCGCCTACACCGCCGCCAGCAACCGAACCAGTTGCGCCGCCGCGCGCCGCTCCACCTGCCACAGCCGCCGATATCGCCGCTTTCGATCCGACCACGCCATTGCGTGCCGCGCAGCCGGCCGTGGCTGCCGCATCTGCCGACGTGGCAGGCTCTGCCACTTTCGAATCTGCCGCGGCGTTGCGCTCCACGCTGTCTGACGCTCAAGCCGACACTGGCACGACCGCGAACGCTGCTAGCGCCGGCGCCGGTACCGACGCATCCGCATCCTCGACCGCACCATCGCGCCCTGCCCCACCGCCAAGCCAACCACCCAAATGGCTGCTGGCCGCCAAAGCCTGGCTATTTGGCGGCAACCTGGTTGCCAAGCTGGGCTTGCTGATCCTGTTCATCGGCGTCAGCTTCCTGCTCAAGTACACCGCCGCCCGCGTCAGCGTGCCAATTGAGTTGCGCCTGGCCGGCATCGTGCTGGCCGACATCGCGCTGCTGGCCTGGGGCTGGCGTATCCGCCTGAGCCGTCCCGCCATCAGCCTACCGGTGCAAGGCGCCGCGCTCGGCGTGCTGATGCTGGTCACCTTCGGCGCCTTTCGCCTTTACCATCTGATCCCCGGCGGCATGGCCTTCGCGCTGCTGCTGGTACTGACCGTCTTCACCTGCCTGCTGGCCGTGCTGCAAGACGCGATGTGGCTGGCCATCTTCGGCATCGTCGGCGGCTTTGCGGCGCCGATCATGGCCTCCAGCGGTGGCGGCAGCCACATCGGCCTGTTCAGCTACTACGCGCTGCTGAATGCCGGCGTGCTGTATCTGGCGCTGTACCGCTCGTGGCGGCCGCTTAATCTGCTGGGCTTCTTCTTCACTTTCGCTATCGCCACCGCGTGGGGCGTGCTGCGATACACGCCGGAGAATTACCTGTCGGTGCAGTTGTTCCTGCTGCTGTTCTTCGCCTTCTATGTCTCGATCCCGCTGGCGTATGCGCGCCAGCAGGCGGTCAAGCTGAAAAGCTATGTCGACGGCACGCTGGTGTTCGGCACGCCGATGCTGGGCTTCGGCTTGCAGTTCAGCCTGGTGAAGGACATGCCGTTCGGCATCGCCTTCTCGGCGCTGGCGCTGGGCCTGTTCTACATCGGCCTGACCACCGTGCTGCGCCGCCGTCCAACGCTGGCGCTGCTGTCGGACGCCTTCCTGGCGCTGGGCGTGGTGTTCGGCACGCTGGCGATTCCCTTCGCGCTCGACGGCCGCTGGACGTCCGCTGCGTGGGCGCTGGAAGGCGCCGGCATCGTCTGGATCGGCCTGCGCCAGAAACAAAAACTGGCGTGGATGTTCGGCCTGCTGGTGCAAGCCGGTGCCTGGGTTTCGTTCTTCGGCACCGTCACCGGCCTGTCGGCGGAGAAGGCGATGGAATCCAATGTCTGGCTCGGCTTCCTGCTGCTCGCCATCACTGCCTTCCTGATGGCGACCCGCTTCCGCGCGCAGGACGAACGCAGCAATAAGCTGTTCACCCTGCTGGCGTCGGCGTTCCTGGCGTTCGCCTCGGTCTGGCTGATCGCCGGCGCGTGGACCGAAATCTTCCTGCGCACCGACGGCGTGGCGCAGGCCAACCTACTGGTGATCAGCGCGTTGCTGGCAGCCATGGTGCTGTACTTCATCGCCAGCAAGATGCAATGGCGGCTGGCCAGCGCGCTCGCTTTGGTGGCGCAAGGCGTGGCTGGCATCATGCTGGCCACGCTGGCGATACAGCAATGGGACTGGGGCAATATCTCGCCGAGCCTGTTCGACAAGCCAGTCCTCGGCGCGCTGCTGATTTGCGCCGGCGCGCTGTTCAGTAGCTGGTCACTGATGCGCAACGATGGCGCCACACCGGGTACCGTCAACTTCGCGCTGTCGCGCATCACCATGCTGTGGGGCGGCCTGTGGTGGTACATCATGACCGCACCCGATCTGGCCGGCTGGCTGGCCGTGCGCTATGTGCTGCTCGGCCAGGACACCTGGTACGGCGCCGATGTGATGGCCATGGCCGTCTACGGCATGCTGGTGGCCGCCAGCGCCATTCCGGCCACGCTCCTGGCGCGCCGCCTGCAATGGCCGTCGCTGCGCATGCTGGCGACGCCGGCCTGGATCGGATTGGCCGTCACCACCGCCGGTCTGCTGGCGCGGCTCTACCTCGATGCACACCTGCCGCGCGCCTCGCTGTGGCTGGCCTACGCCGCGCTGTGGCTGGCCAACGAATGGATGCTGCGCGCATGGCCGGCCAACGGCTGGCCGCTCGGCGCAGTGCCGCTGCGCCTGCTGCACACTTTGCGCACCGGCGGCCTGTGGCTGATGATCTGGCCAGTCGCCGCAATCTGGATCACACGCTGGCTAAACGGCGCCGACAGCGCCGAAGCGCAACTGCTGGCCGAGGCCGGATGGGAAACCAGCGCCAGCTGGGCACGCTTTATTCCAGCCTGGTTGATGATGGGCGCCATCGGCTGGCTGATGCAACGTAGCCGCCGCGATGCCTGGCCCACCGCGCCGATCAGCGCCTGGTATCAACGCTGGCTGATACCGCTGGCCTGCGGCTGGGCCTTGCTGCTGGTGGCGGTGTGGAACCTGTCGCAGAACGGCGCCATGGCGCCCCTGCCCTACATACCGCTGATCAATCCATTGGACCTGACCACCTGCTTCGCGCTGCTGCTGGCCTGGAGCTGCTACCGCCTGCTGCAACAAGCGCCGGCGGCCGAAGTTCCACGCAAGCCGCTGCTGGAAAAATGGCCACTGGCGCTGGCCGGCGCCTTGGTTGCCTATGGCTGGTTCAACCTGGCGCTGCTGCGCACGGTATCGAACTACATGGACATCCCGTATGATTTCAACGCCATGTTCGCGTCGCAATTCGTGCAGGCCATGCTGTCGCTGGTGTGGAGCATCACCGCGCTATTGCTGATGCGCTTTGCGGCGCGCCGCAACCTGCGCAGCGTCTGGATCGCCGGCGCGGCGCTGCTGGCACTGGTGGTGGCCAAGCTGTTCCTGGTGGACTTGTCGAATGTCGGCGGTGTCGAACGCATCGTCTCCTTCCTCGGCGTTGGCGCACTGATGGTCGGCATCGGCTACCTGGCGCCCTACCCCACGCAAACCGAACCCAAAGCGGAGACCGCATGAAGAAAATCCTGATCGCCACCTGTGCCGGCATGCTGGTAACCGCCGCGTCCGCCAGCGACACACCGCAGGACTACACCCACGTGCTGCCACTGACCACCAGCGCCAGACAAGGCGTGCTGCAACTGCGCCTGCCGAAGGACGTCTACCTGCACGCGCGTTCGCCGATGCTGGACGACCTGCGCGTGTTTGACGCCAGTGGCACGCTGCAACCGTTCGCGCTGCGCACGCCCGGCGCCGAGGCGCGCATCAGCCACCGCGACCGGCCGCTGACGATCTTTCCGCTGACCAGCGCGGCCGGCCCGGCTTCGCGGCTGGATCTGGACGTCAGCACCACCACCGATGGCCGGCTGGTCTCGGTCAAGCTCAAGCCCGAAGCCGGCGCCGCCACGACTAGCGCGTCGCAACTGGCCGCGTTGGTGCTGGATTTGGGTAAAGACGCGGCCAGCCTGCCGGTCGATGCGCTACGTTTCACGCTACCCGCCGGCACGCAGGAATACAGCGCCCAGGTCTGGCTGGAAACCAGCAACGACATGAAGCAGTGGGACACCGTCGGCGCGGCCGAGCTGAACTGGCTGGTCAACAAGGATGCGCAAACGCTGTCCAACGATCGCCTGGCCTTCGACGCCCGCAGCTTCCGCTACGCGCGCCTGAGCTGGCGCAGCGGCACACCGTTGCAATTCGCCAGCATCACCGCCGAGCAGCCTACGCAGATCAGCACCGCGCTGCCGGCCGATCAATTGCTGATCCAGCCCACCGCCGGCAGGCAGGCGCAAGATCTGCTGTACGCCACGCCGCCCGCCATCGCGCCACTCAAGGCCGGCTTGCAGTTCAGCGACAACAACGCGGTGCTGGCCGGCACGCTGGGCGTCTACCGCGAATTGCCGGCGCGCCAGGCGGGACAAGGCGCCACCTGGCGTTTCGATCCGCTGGTCAGCTCCACCTTCTACCGCATCCTGCAAGGCGACCAGGTGCGCAGCTCAGGTGACGTCGACGTGCCGCCGGTGCATGCCACGCAGTGGGTGTTGCGCACCAGCGTACCGTCGCCGCTCAAGCCGGCGCTACGCCTGAACTGGCAGCCGGCCACGCTGGTGTTCCTCGCCAGCGGCAACGCGCCGTACACGCTGGCGGTCGGACGCGCGAGCGCCACGCCGGTGGCGCGCGACCTGTCACAAGTCGCGCCCGGCTTCTCGGATGCGGAAGTTCAGAAATTGGAACAGGTCAGCGCCGGCCCGGCCGTGCAGCAACAGGGCAGCGGCGTACAGGACGCCAGCAGCGCGTTGGAAGCGGCCACCGCCGCCCAGCGCCGCCTGATCCTGCTGTGGGGCGTGCTGCTGCTGGGCGTGGCCGTGCTGGGCTTTATGGTTTGGCGACTGGTGCGCTCATCACGTTCAACACCGCCAGCGTCATAGCCTGGGCGGCCGTCTTGATCGACGGCTCCGGCACCGGCGCGTAGTACGGCGAGTGGTTGAAGGCGACCGGCTTGCCGCCGTGCTCGGCCTCAGCCACGACTTTCGGGTCGTACACGCCGGTGAAGAAGAACATGCTCGGCACGCCCTGGTTGACGTATTGCGAGAAGTCCTCGCTGGCCGTCATGGCCGGCATGCGCGAGACGTTGGCGTCGCCGAAGGCTTTCTTTAGCACGCCTTCAGTGCGCGTCACCAGCGCGTCGTCGTTCTCGATGGCGACGCCGCCGGGGATCAGTTGCACATCCGGCGCCGGCGCGTCGGCCATGGCGGACGAGGCATTGGCGACGCGGCGCACGCCGGCCAAAATCTTCTCGCGCACCGCCGGGCTGTAGCTGCGGATGGTGCCGCGCACTTTCACCGTATCCGGAATGATGTTGCCGACCGTGCCGCCGTTGATGGCGCCGATGGTGACCACACCGAATTCCTTCGGATCTTTTTCACGGCTGATGACGGTCTGCACATCGACCACGAAACGCGCGGCGATGGTGATCGGATCGAGCGCCTTATCCGGCGCCGAGCCGTGACCGCCGCGGCCCTTGAAGGTAATCTCGATCGCATCCGAATTCGACGACACCGCGCCGCTGTTGTAGCCGATGGTGCCGTAGGCCAGTGGCCAGCTGTGCAGCGCGAACGCGTAGTCCGGCTTGCCGAAGCGCTTGAACAGGCCGTCGTCCAGCATGGCCTTGGCGCCGGCCACAGTTTCCTCGGCCGGCTGGCCGATGAACATCAGCGTGCCCTTCCACTGCGCCTTGAGCGCCACCAAGGTACGCGCCGTGGCCAGCCAAGCCGTCATGTGGACGTCGTGGCCGCAGCTGTGGGCCGCGCCGTTGGTGCTGGCGTATGGCAGGCCAGATTTCTCATCCATCGGCAAGCCGTCCAGCTCGGTGCGCACCAGCACCAGCGGGCCGGGGCCATTCTTGTAGATCGCCACCACGCCGGTCTTGCCGACTTTTTCCGTGACCTCAAAACCGATCTTGCGCATTTCGGCCGCCAGCCTGGCGGCGGTGCGCTCTTCATGGAAGGCGATTTCCGGATGCGCGTGCAGGTCCTTGTAAATCGCATCCAGTTGCGGATACATGCCGTTGATCAGGGCGCCGGCATCCTGGGTTTGAGCGTGGACTTGCGCGGCCGTGGCGGCCAGTAGTGCAACGATCGGTAAGAGTTTCATCGGATCCTTTTAGTCGGTGTGCAACTTCATGGTGGCGTTGGGGAATTCCCCTTTGACGATCTGCGGCATCACCAGCAACGATTTGTCGATGGCGCGTTCGATCAGGTCCTGGTCTTCGCGGCGCGGGCGGTGCAGCACAAAATCGGCCACCTGCTGCGCCAGGTTCAGCGTGCGCGGATGGCCGATGCCGAGGCGCAGCCGCCAGTAATCCTGCGTGCCGAGCGCGGCGGTGATGTCTTTCAGGCCGTTGTGGCCGCCGGCCGATCCGCCCTTCTTCAGGCGGGCGATGCCGGGCATCAGGTCCAGCTCGTCGTGGACCACCAGCACTTCGTCGGCGTTGATCTTGAAGAAGCGGCACAGCGCGCCGAC
This sequence comes from Duganella dendranthematis, assembly GCF_012849375.1. NCBI lineage: Bacteria > Pseudomonadati > Pseudomonadota > Betaproteobacteria > Burkholderiales > Oxalobacteraceae > Duganella > Duganella dendranthematis. Next base: position 2,958,967 of record NZ_CP051684.1, on the reverse strand, counting down.
CGACTGGCCGGAGCGGTTCATATAGGTCAGCGGCTCCAGCAGATACACCTCCTGGCCGGCGATGACCGCCTTGGCATACATGGCGTTGTACTTGCTCTCACGCTGCAGGCGCGCGCCGCTGTCGTTGGCGAGATTGTCCACCAGCCAGAAGCCGGCGTTGTGGCGGGTTTGTTCGTATTCAGGGCCGGGATTGCCGAGGCCAACGATAAGACGGATAGGCATGACATGTAGCGTTAAAGGTAATACGTGATTATGGACGAAAAAAAACCCGCCAGCGGCGGGTTTCTCAGGAAGCGGCAAGAATTACTTCTTGGCTTCTTCGGTGGTAGCAGCAGCTTCAGCAGCAACGTGGCCAGCTGGTACCGATGCGGTAGCGATGGTCAGGTTGTTGCCGTGGGTGACAGCGGTCACGCCTTTTGGCAGGGTCAGGTCAGCAACGTGAACCGAGTGGCCAACGTCCACGTTCGACAGGTCAACGGTGATGAACTCTGGCAGGTCGCCTGGCAGGCATTCGATGTCCAGCTCGTTAGCAACGTGGCTGATGGTCGCGCCGTGCAGTTTCACTGCTGGCGATACGTCAGCGTTAGCGAAGTGCAGAGCCACTTTCACGTGGATTTTTTTGCTGGAATCAACGCGCTGGAAGTCAGCGTGCAGAACCAGTTGTTTGAACGCGTGCATCTGGAAGTCGCGCAGCAGCACTTTTTGTGCTTTGCCGTCGATTTCCAGGTCCAGGATCGACGAGTGGAACACTTCTTTTTTCAGCGCGTGGTACAGCGCGTTGTGGTCCAGCGAGATCGCGATCGGGGCTTCGGTGCCACCGTAGATGATGCCAGGGGTTTGGCCCGAATTGCGCAGGCGGCGGCTCGCTCCGGAACCTTGCAATTCGCGTTTGAATGCAACAACTTTCATGTGTAACTCCAATAATAGGACTTGCGCCCTGTGTGATGAAGCGCCCCGCGACCAGGCGCGCTTCGGGAAAAACGGCGCCCCCGGTAAAAAACCGGGGGCGCCGCCTCAAAACTGATGCTGTATTGTTCGCTTAGTCGACGAACAGGGAGATCACGGAATCGCCCTTGATGATGCGTTTGAAGGTCTCTGCCAGCAGTGGTGCGCAGGTCAGTTGACGAATCTTGGTGCATTGCTTGGCCGCTTCCGACAGCGGAATCGTGTCGGTCACCACTAGTTCGTCCAGCGACGAATTGTTGATGCGGTCGATCGCTGGACCGGACAGCACGGCGTGGGTGCAATACGCCACCACTTTCTTGGCGCCGCGCTCTTTGAGCACTTCCGCAGCCTTGACCAGGGTACCGGCGGTATCAACCATGTCATCCATGATCACGCAGTTACGGCCTTCGACGTCACCGATGATGTTCATTACTTCGGACACGTTGGCTTTCGGACGGCGCTTGTCGATGATGGCCAGGTCGCAGCCCAGGCGTTTTGCCAGGGCGCGGGCACGGACCACACCGCCGACGTCCGGCGACACGACCAGCAGGTCTTCGTTGTTCTTCTTCTGCAGGTCGCCCAGCAGGATTGGCGAAGCGTAAATATTGTCAACCGGGATGTCGAAGAAGCCCTGGATCTGGTCTGCGTGCAGATCCATGATCAGAACGCGCTCGACGCCGGCTTCTTCCAGCATATTGGCAACCACTTTGGCCGAGATCGCAACGCGCGCCGAACGTGGGCGGCGGTCTTGACGGGCGTAACCAAAGTAAGGAATCGCGGCAGTGATGCGGCCGGCCGATGCGCGTTTCAGCGCGTCCACCATCAGAATCAGTTCCATCAGGTTGTCGTTGGTTGGCTGGCAAGTCGATTGCAGCACGAAGACGTCTTTACCGCGGACGTTTTCGTTAATTTCAACCATGACTTCACCGTCCGAGAATTTCGAGACGTTTGCTTTGCCGAGGGGGATGCCGAGATTTTTTGCGACTCCCTCTGCCAACGCAGGATTAGCGTTGCCGGTAAAAACCATCAGGTTTTCGTAAGCCATTGGGATTCCAGAGAAGTTGTAGAAAATTCTTTGAGGAGCCAGCGCGAGCCGCGCCGCACTGAACTAAATGGAATGAGGCGCATCGTGCGCCTCACTTTTTGCTCTATCTGGCCGGAGACTAGTGCCTCGACGGATCCAGATACAAACGAATGGCAGGGGAACAAGGATTCGAACCTTGGTATGCTGGAATCAAAATCCAGTGCCTTAACCAGCTTGGCGATTCCCCTACGCAACTTGCTGCTTGTCGCTACAGGCCAGTATTATACAGCCATTTCAGCGATTCGCAAAATCTTTTTTCCGCTTCACAACTTCGCGATGATTGGATGCTGTTGCAGCGCTCGCGCTTTCCAGGCTCTCCACTTGGCAGGCACTTTTGCAAGTACCGCGTCGGCGTCCGCCTCGGTTGCTACCGCACTGAACACACATGCACCGGAGCCAGTCATCCTGGCATCACCGTAAGCACCGAGCCATTCTACCGCTTCTGCTACCGGCGGGAATAACTTCGTTGCTACCTGTTGCAAGTCGTTCCTTCCAAACCCCGCTGCTCTGGAGTGGCTGGAAAAGTCCGCTATATTAACGAGCGGCGTGTCCCTTGTCAAATGTTCTGAGCCAAAAATTGCAGCGGTCGGCACCATCACGCCCGGTTCGATAACCACATACCAACATTGCGGCGCCGTCACCGGCTGCAATGCCTCGCCCACGCCTTCGGCGAACGCGGTTTCGCCAAAGATAAAGAACGGAATGTCGGCGCCCAGCGGCAGCCCCAGATCCATCAGTTCCTGCTTGCTCAGGCCGGCGCTCCACAGCTTGTTCAGCGCCATCAGCGTGGTGGCCGCATCGGACGAACCGCCGCCGACGCCGCCGCCCATCGGCAGCACCTTGTCGATGGCGATATCGACGCCGCGCGGCAAGGCACCCGTGCGGCGCTGCACTTCCGCCTGCAGCAGCCGGGCGGCACGGATGATCAGGTCGCTCTGTTCCGGCACGCCGGGCAAGTCGGTCACGCGGCGCAGCGTCGTGTCGTCGCGCAGCGTGAAGTGCAGCGTGTCGCCGTGGTCGATCAGCTGGAACACGGTTTGCAGCAGGTGGTAGCCGTCGGCGCGGCGGCCATTCACGTGCAAGAACAGATTGAGCTTGGCCGGAGCCGGGCAGTTTCTTAATTCGGTCATGCCAGCATTTTACTGGTCGGGCGCATCGATGAAAATGCGGATATTCATGTCATCCACCGCCTGCCCCAGCGCGATGCGGGTGGCGTAGATCAGCTTAGGCCTGGGCACGGCGGCTTTTTCATCTTGCCAGTCGACGTATTCCAGCTTCCAACCGTCGCGCGTGATGACGGTGTCGTTGGCCGGCGAGGCGGTGAACGGCTTGCCGTCGCTGTCGGTGGCGTAGCCTTGCAGCCAGTAGCGCAGGCCGGAGACCGGCAGCGTCCAGCCCAGCGCTTTCTGGGTCAGTGCATCCACAGTGGGCGCGGTCTGCGGCGGCGCCTTGTCACCCTGGGTCAGCGTGGCTGAATGCGGCGTGACCTTGATCACGGCGATCATCTGCCCCAGCGGCGAGGTCAGGCTGACATTGACGTTGTCCTTGTCCTGCTGCCAGTCGTACTTGCCAGTCATCGATTCCTTCTTGCCGTCGCGGCTGAAGTTGATGGTCAGACGGCCGGTCAGCTCGGTCTTGTCGCTATACGGCGCGACCACGGCGGTGGAACGCGGGCCAGTGGTGGCGCAGCCGGCGACGGCAGCCGACAGGGCCACTGCCAACAGCAGCGGCCGGATGAACGATGGTGTAGTCATTTATAAGCTTTGGTTGAGGCGCGCCAGCGTACTCTTGAGCGCGTCGTTTTTCGGATCTTTGGCTTGCGCTTCTTTCCACATCTTCTGGGCGGCGCCGACGTCGCCCTTGGCGAACAGCACCTCGCCCAGGTGGACGGCGATTTCCGGATCGTTGCGTAGCGCGTAGGCGCGGCGCAGCAGCGCTTCCGCTTCGTCCAGATTGCCCATGCGGAACTGCACCCAGCCCATGCTGTCCATGATGAACGGATCGCCGGGCGCCATCTTCATCGCCTTGTCGACCAGCGCGTAGGCTTCCGGCAGGCGCTCGTTGCGTTCGGCCAGCGAATAGCCCAGCGCGTTGTAGGCGTGCTGGTTGTCGGGCGCGGCGATCATCACCTGGCGTAAAGCTTTTTCCATCAGCACGGTATTGCCGACCTTTTCGGCCACCAGCGCAAAGTCGTATAGCAGGTCGGGATTGTCGGGATAGCGCTTGAGGGCGTTTTCCAGCACCTGATAGGCGGCGCGGTGGTCGCCGGCGTCGCGCAGCAGCTGGGCGTCGGTCTGGAATACTTGCGCCTGGTCGTTGGGGTCGGCCGGCGTCAGTTCGGCCAGCTGCTTGCGGGCCTCGTCGATATTGCCTTTGCGGGCGGTCAGCACCGCCATTTTCATGCGCGCGGCCAGGTAGACTTTTTCGTCGCTGCCCTCGACCTTCTCCAGCCAGCTATAGGCGAGGTCAATATCGCCGCGCTGCTCGGCGATCTGGGACAGGATCACCAGCACCTTGGACGGATCGCGCTCGTCGTTCGGATGCTCAGCCAGGGTGGTCACGAAGCGGGTAAAGTATTTCTCCGCGTCCGGCAGATTGTCGGCCTGCATCGACGTCACGCCCAGCGCGTACAGCGTGGCGATGTTGTCCGGCTGGTCTTTCAGCAGCATCAGGAATTGCTTGCGCGCCTCGTCGTACTGCTTGTTGTCGACCAGAATGCGGGCGTAGGCGGCGCGCACCTCGGTCGATTTCGGATACTTGTCGAGGAAGCCGGTCAGCGTTTTCATCGCGGCGTCGATATCGCCCGACACCTGGGCGCTGGTCAGGATGGCCAGTTCGGAATCCGGCTTGATGGCCAGCGCCTTGGCCGACTCGGCGCGGGCGCGCGCCATGTCGTTGATGCCGAACGCGCCTTGCGACAGGATCAAATGCGATTCCAGCGTATCGTCGTATGGCAGCAGCACGCGTTCCTGCAGCGAGAAGGCGGCGGTCTTGTCCTTGGCGCGCAGCAGGTATTGCTGCATCTGGAACATCACCAGCGGACGCGCGGCCGGCTTGGCTTTTTTCAGGCGGTCCTCGAACGCCGCCTCCGCTTCGCCCAGATCGTCGCCGGTCACGGCAAAGCCGAGGAAGAACTGCGCGGCTTCATCGGAATCCGGCGCCAGGTTGCGCCACAGGCGGATGGCCGACATCGCCTCGCCGTTCTGCTTGGCGGTCAGCGCCATTTCCACCGCACGGCGCGCCAGGCGCGGATCGCGGGTCTGCTGGGCCAGCGCCATCATGGTGATGTATGGGCCTTGCCACTGCCCTTTCTTGAATTCCAACTCGGCCTTGGTGATGCGGAACAGCAGGTCGCTGGTCAGATCGTTATTCGGCAGCGCTTCCGGCGCTGGTGCTGGTACTTCGGCCTCGGCCGGCGCGGCGGCGTCCGCAGCAGCGGCCTCGGCAGGCTGCGGCGTGGCGGCGGGCTGGTCCTGCTGGTGCGGCGCGACAGCGCACGCCGACAGCAAGGCGGACAGGGTTACAATGGCGAAAGCGTTTTTCAAGGGCAGATCCTGGCAAGTCAGCAAAGTACGGTCAGATTTTACGCCGTTCGCAGTACGGGCGGAGTTTGACTAGTGTAACCAAATATTCCGTTACAGCCAGACGTTGCCTCCCATTATTTCCTCAGCCAGTTGAGATAGATGCCAGAATTACCAGAAGTCGAAGTGACACGGCGCGGCGTCGCGCCCCATATCGAAGACCGGGTGGTGCGCGAGGTGGTGCTGCGCCGCGAAGGTCTGCGCTGGCCGTTCCCGGCCGCCCTGCCCCAGCTGCTGGCGGGTCGCAAGGTGCTGCGCACCGGGCGCCGCGGCAAGTATCTGCTGATCCATTTCGAACATGGCACGCTGATCATCCACCTCGGCATGTCCGGCCACCTGCGCATCATGGACCCCGGCATTGAGCCGGAGAAGCACGATCACTTCGATTTGCAGGTGGAAGGCCCGAACGGCCCGCAGGTGCTGCGTATGAAAGACCCGCGCCGCTTTGGCGCGGTGCTGTGGCACGACGCCGCCGACGGCGAACTGGAACACCATGTGCTGCTGCGCGAACTGGGCGTGGAGCCGCTGGAATCGGGCTTCAGCGGCAAACTGCTGTACGATCAGACCCGTCAGCGCAGCGCGCCGGTCAAGCAGGTGCTGCTGGCCGGCGATATCGTGGTCGGTGTCGGCAATATTTATGCATCGGAAAGCTTGTTCCGTGCCGGCATCAATCCGAAGACGCCGGCCAAGCGTATCAGCCTGGCGCGCTACGAGAAGCTGGCGCAGGCGGTGCGCGAGATCCTGGCCGAAGCCATCGTCCAGGGCGGCAGTACGCTGCGCGACTTCATCAGCGTCAACGGGCAGTCCGGCTATTTCCAGCAGACTTATTTCGTCTATGATCGGACTGGCGTGCCCTGCCGTGTTTGCACGGCGCCGATACGCCATATCAAGCAGGGCCAGCGTTCCACGTTCTATTGTGTGAATTGCCAAAAATAAATAAGGGCACACCGATGATGGTCAGGGATTTCGAACAGTACAGCGCCTGGCGGCAAGGCGTGGTCACCGCACTGAAGAATTATCAGGCGTGGGTGGCCGGCGCGTCCCTGACCGACGCCGCCACCGATCAGCGCGTCAGCCGCACGCTGGCGCGGCTGGCCGACGACCAGTTGTCGGTGGCCTTCGTCGCCGAATTCTCGCGCGGCAAGTCGGAGCTGATCAACGCCATCTTCTTTGCCGAATATGGCCAGCGCATCCTGCCGTCGGCGGCCGGCCGCACCACCATGTGCCCGACCGAGCTGCTGTGGAATCCCACCCTGGCGCCGTCGATCCGCCTGCTGCCGATCGAGACCCGGGCCGACAACCTGTCGACCAGCGATTACCGCGAGCAGCCTGCGGCCTGGACGGTGCTGCCGCTGAACCTGGACGCCGGCGCGGAAATGCACGAAGCCTTCAAGCAGGTCAGCAAGACGCGCTATGTGCCGGTGGAAGAAGCCAAGCGCTACGGCCTGTACGACGAAGACGATCCGGACATGCCGGCTACGTTGGACGAGAACGGCTGGGTGGAAATTTCGCTGTGGCGCCACGCCATCATCAACTTCCCGCACCCGCTGCTCAAGCAGGGCCTGGTGATCCTCGACACGCCCGGCCTGAACGCCATCGGCACCGAGCCGGAACTGACGCTGAACCTGATTCCGAACGCGCACGCGGTGCTGTTCATCCTGGCCGCCGACACCGGCGTGACCAAAAGCGATATCGAAGTCTGGCGCAACCACATCGGCGCCGGGGCCGGCCGGCTGGTGGTGCTGAACAAGATCGACAGCATGTGGGACGAACTGCGCAGCGAGGACGACATCAACGCCGAGATCGCCCGCCAGCAGGCCAATGTGGCGCACATGCTGTCGCTGGAGCCGCGCCAGGTGTTTCCGGTGTCGGCGCAGAAAGCGCTGGTGGGCAAGATCAACCATGACGTCGAGTTGCAGGCGCGCAGCCGGCTGCACGCGCTGGAAGGCGCGCTGTTCAACGAGCTGATCCCGGCGAAGAAGGACATCGTGCGCAAGCAACTGATGGAGGAATTGCAGGCGCTGAGTACGGCGCAGATGGCCATGCTGCAGGCGCGCAGCCGCGGCATCGTCGAGCAGCTGCACGAGCTGCGCAGCCTGCGCGGCAAGAACCAGAATGTGATCTCACACATGATGCGCCGCATCGATGTGGAGAAGAAGGAATTCGACGCCAGCCTGTTCAAGCTACAGGCCACGCGCGCGGTGTTCACGCGGCTGTCTACCGAGCTGTACACCTGCATGGGCATGGACATCGTGCGCGACGATATCGAACTGGTGCGCCAGGAGATGCAGCGCAGCCGCTTCTTCACCGGCGTGCGCGAGGCGGTGCGCGGGTATTTTGAACGCACCCGCGCCAACCTCGACGCCGCCGAGCGCAAGACGCTGGAAATCAGCGAGATGATGGGCGTGATGTACCGCCGCTTCTCGACCGAGCACGGCTTGACGCTGGCGCTGCCGATGCCGTTCTCGCTGGACCGTTACCGCGATGAGCTGGCCAGCATCGAGGCGATTTATTACAAGACCTTCGGCACGGCGACGCTGCTGACCACCAGCCGCGTGACCTTGATGGAAAAGTTCTTCGACACCATCGCCTCGCGCGTGCGCGGCTGCTTCCGCTCCGCCAACAACGATGCGGAAGCGTGGCTGAAGGTCATCATGGCGCCGCTGGAGGCGCAGATCCGGCAGCACAAGGATCAGCTGAAACACAGGCTGGGCTCGATCCAGCGCATCCACGATGCGACCGACAGCCTGGAACAGAAAATTGATGCGTTCGAGCGTAGCCAGCAGGAGCTGGAAGCGCAGAAGACGCGTCTGAACGAACTGGCGAATGCGATCGGCATCGCCATCAATGCGGAATTTGTGGCGCTAGACGCCGCAGCCTGATTTAGGAACAGAATGAAAGTTGTAGCAGTAGAGAATTTTGCAGATCCCAGTTTCTCGGTCGATCTGATCGACTGGCAAAAAGTGCATGGACGCCATGTGCTGCCCTGGCAAAACACCCGCGATGCGTATTTGATCTGGCTGTCGGAGATCATGTTGCAGCAGACCCAGGTGTCGGCGGTGCTGGGTTATTACGCGCGTTTCCTGGAGCGCTTTCCGACGCTGCGCGATCTGGCGGCGGCGCCGGTGGAGGATGTGATGGCGCAGTGGAGCGGACTGGGCTACTACACGCGGGCGCGCAATCTGCACAAGTGCGCGCAGCGCGTGGTGGCCGAGTACGACGGCGTGTTCCCGTCCGACCCGCTGCTGCTGGCGGAATTGCCGGGCATCGGCCGTTCGACGGCGGCGGCGATCGCGGCGTTTTCCAGCGGCCGGCGCGCGGCCATCATGGACGGCAACGTCAAGCGCGTGTTTGCGCGGGTGTTCGGCATCGATACCTATCCGGGCGAGAAGAAGACCGAGCAAGCCATGTGGTTGCGCGCCGAGGCGCTGTTACCGGAGGTGGGCATCGAGTCGTACACGCAGGGTTTGATGGACATGGGCGCGACCTTGTGCACGCGCAGCAGTCCGTCATGCGAACGCTGTCCGATGCAGCCGCGCTGCGTGGCCTTTGCCACCAACCGCACCAGGGATCTGCCGGTGCGCAAGCCGAAGAAGGCGACGCCGGAAAAGCAGGCGGAGATGCTGGCGATTATCGATAACGGCCAGGTGCTGCTGGAGCAGCGGCCGCCGACCGGCATCTGGGGCGGGCTGCTGTCGCTGCCGGAACTGGAGGGGCATGTGGCGGCGGACGACGATGAGATCGCGCCGCCCAATGATGAAGCATTGTTGCGGGTGGTGGCCAAGTTTGGCGAGATGGAATCGTGTGATCGCCTGTCGACGGTGACGCATGTGTTCACGCACTACAAGCTGCACATCGCGCCGTACCGCGTGACGCTGGCGCGGCGTTTCCCGATGGCTGCCGAGTCAGGCCACGTCTGGCTGGACGCCGCCCACATCGCCGACGCCGCGTTGCCGGCGCCGATCAAGAAGCTGCTGCTGGAACTGCTGGGCGACCGCCGCGACGCGCAGCAGCGGATGTTCTAGAGATATTTTATCGCTGCGATAAACATCGCAGCGACGCTAATCTGCGAGGCGAACATCCACTTCAGTAAAGTGGCGGTCGCACTGTCGATTCGCGCATCGAGCCTGGCGTAACCGACATCTATCTTGGTGTTAAGCTCGGCATAGCCGACATCTATCTTGCTGTTGAGTTGAGCAAAGCCGACATCCATCTTGCCGACGAGCTCAGCCTGCACAAGGTCAATCTTGGCGTTGACCTTGGCGAATCCCACGCCCATTTCTTCTCGCAACGCGGAAAATTCATCCCGGCGCACGTAGTTGGACTGGATGACGGCGACATCGGTTTCCAATGTGCCGCCCCGTTCACTAATCTGCTCGCTCATGATGCACCTCTACGAAAGATAGCGGGCGATCGCCAGCGAAATCGTCGCATTGGCGATGATGATCCCAACAAACCACTTGATAAGGCGGGCTTCCATGGTGGCGATCTTGGTTTCGAGTTTGGCGATCTCAACGTGGGTGCTGGCGATCGCCGTGTGGACTTTGCCGAACTGCACAGCCACCTCTTCCCGAAACGCCATCAGCTCGACCTTGGTGGCGCAGTATTTTTCGATTTGGTCCTGCAGCTCCATGACGGCTCCCAACGAAGTACAGCGTACTTCATCATCGGCCGCGCAAGGGTTCAGGTCAAGCTGAACACCTGCGCTGCTTGAGGCAGATCAGAGCTCGTCCAGCGAGAACAGCCGGCGGTGTTCGCGGATGGCATAGCGGTCGGTCATACCGGCGATGTAGTCGGCGATCTTGCGCGCCTGCTTGTTCACATCGCCCGACTTGTCCTGGTAATCCGGCGGCAACAGCACCGGTTCGGCCATGAACGACTCGAACAATTCACGCACGATGCGGCTGGCTTTCACCCGCATGCGGTTGACCTTGTAATGACGGTAGAGATTGGCGTACAGGAAGCGCTTCAGTTCGGTCGCGTCCTTGCGCATGCCTTCGGAAAAACGAATCAGCGGCGGCGCCGCGCGCACGTCGTCGATATGCTGCGGTGCGAACTCGGCAATGCGCGCGCTGGAGGTCTCGATCAAGTCATCGGCCAGCGCCGTGATCAGGCGGCGCAAGGTTTCATAAATCGCGCGCCGGCCCGACAGGCCGGGAAACGCCAGCTGCACATCGCGCCACAGCCTTGCAAAGAAGTCCACCTGCTCCAGCTGATCGATCGAAATCAGGCCGGACCGCAGGCCGTCGTCGATGTCATGGCTGTTGTAAGCGATCTCGTCCGCAAGATTGGTCAGCTGCGCTTCCAGCGACGGCTGCTGGCGGTCGATGAAGCGCTGCGCCACCGGCCCGAGCAACTTGGCATTGTTCAGCGAACAGTGCTTGAGGATGCCCTCGCGGGTTTCAAACATCAGGTTCAGACCGTCATAAGCGCCGTAGTGCTCTTCCAGCTCATCGACCACGCGCAGGCTTTGCAGATTGTGCTCGAAGCCGCCGTAATCGTGCATGCACTCGTTGAGCACATCCTGGCCGACATGGCCGAACGGCGTGTGGCCAAGGTCATGCGCCAGCGAAATCGCTTCCACCAGATCCTCGTTCAGCCGCAGGTTGCGCGCCAGCGAACGGCCGATCTGCGCCACCTCCAGGCTGTGGGTCAGCCGGGTGCGGAACAGGTCGCCTTCGTGGTTGAGGAATACCTGGGTCTTGTACTCCAGCCGGCGGAACGCCGACGAGTGGATGATACGGTCGCGGTCGCGCTGAAACTGGCTGCGCGAGGCGTGCGCAGTTTCCGGATAGCGGCGGCCGATGCCGCCTTCCGAATGGGCTGCGTAGGGGGCGAGATATTCTTCCGGCGACATGATTTAAACGCAAGCCGCCAGCGTCGCCAGCAGCAATTCCTGCGGCGCGTTGCTGATCTTCGAACCACCGAGCGGATTCATCAGAATAAACTTGATGGCGCCGCCCTCATTCTTCTTGTCCACTTCCATCGCTTCCAGCCATTTGTCGACGCCCAGGTCGGGCGCCTTGACCGGCAGGCCGGCGGCCGCCACCAGCGCGCGCACGCGCTCGACCGGGGCCGCGTCGATCAGGCCCATGCGATGCGACAGATCGGCCGCCATCACCATGCCGCAACCGACCGCCTCGCCGTGCAGCCAGGCGCCGTAGCCCATGCCGGCTTCGATGGCGTGGCCGAAGGTATGGCCGAAATTCAAAATCGCGCGCAGGCCGCCTTCGCGTTCATCCTGGCGCACCACGTCGGCCTTGATCTCGCACGAACGGGCGATCGCGTAGGCCAGCGCACCCTTGTCGCGCGCCATCAGCTTGCCGATGTTGGCTTCGATCCACTCGAAGAACGCCAGGTCGATCACGGCGCCGTACTTGATCACTTCCGCCAGGCCGGCCGACAGTTCACGCTCCGGCAGGGTTTCCAGCGTGGCGGTATCGGCGATCACCGCGCGCGGCTGGTAGAACGCGCCAATCATGTTCTTGCCGAGCGGGTGGTTGATGCCGGTCTTGCCGCCCACCGAGGAATCGACTTGCGACAGCAAGGTGGTCGGCATCTGAATGAAATCGACGCCGCGCATATAGCTGGCGGCCGCATAACCGGTCAGGTCGCCGATGACGCCGCCGCCGAGGGCGACCAGCGTGGTCTTGCGGTCGGCCTTGCTTTGCAGCAGGGCGTCGAAGATCTGCATCAGGCTGGCCCAGTTCTTGAACTCTTCACCATCGGGCAAAATCACCGACGTCACGTCCTTGCCGGCGGCGCGCAAGCCGCTTTCGACGCGCGCCAGGTACAGCGGCGCGACGGTGGTATTGCTGACGATGGCAACCTTGTTGCCGTGCACATGGCGCGCCAGCAGCGTGCTGTCGTCCAGCAGTGACGGGCCGATGGAAATCGGGTAGCTGCGCTCGCCCAGTTCCACGTTTAACAGGATGTTGGATTGTTCGTTCATCGATGGTTCGGCTTGGGTGACGCAGTTGGGCGAGGCCTCGCAGGCCATAGTATCCAGCTGGGTCAGGATGGTCTGAACCATCGATTGTACGTTAGGACGGCCGGTATCGATGACCAAATCAGCAATTTCCGTGTACAAAGGATCACGCACCGCCATCAATTCTTCGAGTTTTTTGCGCGGATCGGCGGTTTGCAGCAGCGGCCGGTTCTTGTCGTGCGCGGTGCGTTGCAGGATGCTGTTGACGCTGGCACGCAGGTAGACCACGGTGCCGCGCGCCTGCAACAGAGCCCGGCTGTCGGCGTTGAGCACCGCGCCGCCGCCGGTGGCCAGCACCAGCCCTTGCTGGCCGCACAGGTCGCGGATGACGTCCGCCTCGCGCCGGCGGAAACTGGCTTCGCCCTCGATTTCAAAGATCCACGGGATCGAGGCGCCGGTGCGCGCCTCGATTTCGTGGTCAGAATCAATAAACTTCAGCCCCAGCTTGCGAGCCAGGATGCGGCCGATGGTGGTCTTTCCTGCCCCCATCAGGCCGACTAAAAACACATTTTGCATGCACGGTCCAGGTTATTGCGGGTTACTGCACGTCGTCGACACCCCGTAAGGACTGGTCGCGCCGGGCGGGCGGACGTTTTGTGAAGAATAATCGCCGCTCAATCCTATCAAGTGTACCAGAGAGGTGTAGCGCGACTCCGTGCCTTGGGTGGCTCCCTGTATGGTGAGGTTGACATCCAGCCAGTACACGCGGTCGCGCGGGTACACCAGTGAGACGGTGGCGCGGCCGGTGCTGTCGGTGGTTACGGTCGGCGTCACGGTGACCGGAATGCCCGGATCGAGCACGCCATTGCCATTAAAATCTTCGCCGGCGTCGAGGATGCCGTTGTTGTTGAGGTCCTCGTTGGCGCAGGCGGTGCGCGACACCGGCTCCCATGGACCGGTCGGCGCGGTGTAGGCCAACGCCCCCTTGTAGTAGAAGGTCGGCAGCACCGCTGCGGTCAGATTCACGTTGCGCACCGCATTACCGGTGGCGTCGGTGACGATCACCACGTAGTCCATCTGGTAGGTGGTGCTGCTTGGCGTCAGCACGGTGTTGCCGGTGCCGGCGCTGATGAACAGCGATTTCTGCGCCACGGTCAGGGTGGCGGTGGCGGCCGCGTTGGAGCCGCCGATCAGGCGCGCCTGGATGCGCACGCCGCCGGTCGGAGTCACGGAACTGCCGGCAATGAAGTTGGTGCTGGCGGCGCCATCGGCGCCGGTGGTCGCCACCGACGGCTCGGTCAGCTTGCCGCCGCTCGGGTCGCTCAGGATGGAGAACGACACGGTTGCGTTCTTGACCAGATTGTTTTGCGCGGTGCCATCGCGCACCACTGCGCGCAAGGTCGCCTGTTCACTGGTGCTGCCGGCGGCGTTGGTGCCGATGATGGCCGGATCGACTTGCAGCGTGATGGTCGACACGCTCGTCACCGGTGCATAGAATTCCAGCACGGTCTGGGTGGTCTGGCCGCCGGCGTTGGCGGTCAGCGTGGCCACGCCCGGACCGGTGGCGTTGACGTACGCGGTGGCGGCGCCGCCCGACAAGCCGAGCGCGCCACTCAGCGCCGCCGAGCAGGAGGCGTTGCTGTACACCGTGCCGCGCGAGGTGCTGATCGTCACGCTGCTGCCCGGCGCATTGGTCACCGCAACCTGCTGGCAACCGCCGATGGCGGCCGAGGCTTCGACGTTGCCACTGCCGTCGAGCACGCGCACGGCAAAGGTCGAGGAATTGATGGTGATGCCAGTCGAGGCCAGTTCGCCCATGGCCTTGACGCTGACCACGTCGGCCGTGCCGCCGCTGGCCGTGTAGCTCAACACCAGCTGACCGCCGGAATTGGTGACGGCGCTACCGCCATCCTTGACGGTCAGCGAGTTGGCGTTGGAACTGTACGTGACCGGCTTGCCGACCAGCGGATTGCCGGCCGAATCCACCAGCTTGACGGTGACGTCGGTGCTGGCGCCAACGCTAATGCTCGGCGCGGCGCTAAGGGTCAGCACATTGCCGCTGACGCGCACCACGATCGGCGTGGCGGCCGCGCCGGTGACGCTGGCGCTGACCTTGATGTCGCGCGAGGTGGCGTCGCCGCCGATGCCCAGCGTGCCGGTGACCACACCCTGCGCGTTGGTAACCGCGTTGGTCACGCTCAGGCTGCCGGAATCGGATTTCAGGCTCACGGTGATGTTCGGCACAACGTTATTGTTGGCGTCGCGCACCAGTGCGGTCACGGTAACGTCCTTGGTGCCGCCGGACGGCAGTGTGCCGGAGTCGGCAGTCAGCGTCAGCGTCGGGACGGCGTTAACCACCTGCACCGTGATGGCGCTGGACTTGGCATTGCCGGCGCTGGCGGTAATGGTGATCGTACGCAGCGACGAGTCGCCCTTGACGCTGAGTTTTTCAACCACTTGGCCGGAGGTATTGGTGGTGCGGTTGGTGCTGGTAATCGTGCCCGAGCTGGTACTGAAGCTGACCGTCTCGCCAACCAGCGCATTGCCGCCGCTGTCCTTGACGATGGCCGTCAGCGTGACTTCCGTGCCGTCCAGGCCGGACGAAGCGATGGTGGTGGCGTCCGCCGTCAGCGTCACGCTGGCAGCCTTGGACGGCGCCACGCCGCTACTGTTGGTGCCGGGCGAACCGCCGCCGCCGCCGCAAGCGGCCAGCAAGCCTGCGCAGGCAAGCGATGCCAGCCATCCGGTGAATTTATTCATGACACATCCCATTAACGTTGATGAAGTGAATTAATCAGCGCGTGGACGGCAGCTTCTCCGCCACGATTTTTGGTGTGATAAACACCAGCAGCTCCGTCTTGTCATTGGTGCGGGTGTTGCTGCGGAACAGATAGCCCAGCACCGGCACGTCGCCCAGCAGCGGGACTTTGTCGGTGGTGCTGCGCTCGGTCAACTGGTAGATGCCGCCCAACACCACGGTGCCGCCGTTGTCGACCATCACCTGGGTCTTGACGTGCTTGGTGTCGATGGCGAAGCCGGAACGGGTTTCCTGGCCGACGCTGTCCTTGTTGACGTCGACGTCGATGACGACGTTGCCGTCCGGTGTGATCTGCGGCGTCACTTCCAGCCGCAGGTTGGCCTTGCGGAACTGGATCGAGGTGGCGCCGCTGCTGGTGGCTACCTGGTACGGCAGTTCGATGCCCTGCTCGATCAGCGCCACCGACTTGTCGGACGTGATCACGCGCGGGCTGGAAATAATCTTGCCGGTGCCATCTTCTTCCAGCGCGGACAGTTCCAGGTTGAGGAAGCGGTTGGCGGCCGACGAGAACAGACTGACCGCCAGGCTGCCGGCTTGCGCGCCGTTGATGCTGGACGCCGGCAAGTTGACGAACTGGCTATTGGCGTAGCTGCTGGTGCTGACCGCCACCTGGCCGGTGGTTTCGCCGACGCCTGTGATGTTGCCGCCGATGCCGATGCGGGTATTGCTGTTGCCGATCTGGTAGCCCGAATCGCCGCCGCGCTGAGTGCGCAGGTCGGTGAAGCCTAGCTTGGCGCCGAGGTTGCGGGTGAAGGTGTCGCTGGCTTCGACGATGCGGGCCTCGATCAGCACCTGCTTGGTGGCGACGTCGGTCTTGGCAATCAGCCGGCGCACATCTTCCAGCTTGGATGGAATGTCGGTGACGAACACCTGGTTGGTGCGCGGCTCGATGATGGCGCTGCCGCGCTTGGACAGGATGCGGTTCTTGCTGTCGGCGCCGCCATCCAGCCCGAACACCAGCTTGAACGCTTCCGCCTTCTGGTAATTCAGCTGGAAGATTTCCGACTTCAGCGGTTCCAGGTCGGCGATCTGGGCTTTCTGCTCCAGCTCCAGCTTTTCCTTGGTCAGCAATTCTTCCTTGGGCGCGATCCACAGCACGTTGCCGTTCTTGCGCATGTCGAGGCCCTTGGCTTGCAGGATCACGTCCAGCGCCTGGTCCCACGGTACTTCCTTCAGGCGCAAGGTCAGGTTGCCGGCCACGCTGTCGCTGGTGATGATGTTGAGGCCGGAGATATCGGCAATCGCCTGCAGCGCCGCGCGCACTTCCACGTTCTGGAAATTGAACGACAGCTTCTCGCCGCGATAGCCTTGCGAACCCTGCGTCAGCTTGTTCGGATCTTCCTTGATCGGCTTGATATCGACCACCAGTTGGGTGTCGCTCTGGTAGACGGTCTGTTCCCACAGGCCGCGCGCCTCGATGGTCAGGCGCGTGTTTTCGCCCTGCGGCACGGTGGTGATCTGCCACACCGGGGTGCCGAAGTCGCCCACATCCAGCTTGCGGCGCAGCGTGTCCGGCACGCCGGTCTTGAGGAAATCGACGACGACGCCGGTCGGCGTCTGGCGCACGTCGACCGCAACCTGGTTGTTGGGCAAGTCGACCACCACCCGGCCTTCGCCGTTGGCGCCGCGCCGGAAGTCCAGATCGCGCAGTGCCTGCTTGCCGGCCGGGGCGGCGGGCTTGGCGACCGGCAGGCCGGCACTATCCACCGCGGTGGCGACGCCGCCGGAACCGTCAATGGTCAGGATGATGGCGTTGCCGTCGATGGCAGTGGCGTAATTGAGCGAGCGCTTGAGGTTGAATACCAGGCGCGAGCGTTCGCCGGCCTGCACCAGGTTCACGCCGCGCAGGTCGCCCTGGTTCAGTTCCAGCACATTCTTGCCGGTGGCGTTGATGGTGGCGCCGAAGTCGAGCGCGATCCGCGCCGGATTGGAAATAGCGAAGTTGAGCGGCAGCTTGTCCGGCGCGCGCCGCAGCGCGATCTTGACGACCACATTGGCGCCCTGCTGGCGGGCGGTAATTGCTTCGATGGCGTTGCCGGCAGTGGCGCTGAGGCCAGCCCCGGCCGCATCGGCGGTCTGCGCCTGCGCCAGGCCGGCAAGTTGCAGGGTCAGCGCCATGGCTGCCCAAGTGGCGGCGGCCAGGACGCGGCGGGCCGTGAGATGAGCGTTCATTTGGCGTTCTCCTTGCTTTCCTGCAGTTCCAACCGGGACTGGCGCTCGACCCAGTCGCCAGTGGCGTCCTGGACGATTTCCTTGATGGTGACGGTGTTGTCGCTGATGCCGGTGATGCGGCCGTAGTTCTCGCCCAGATGCTGGCCCACCACCACCTGATGCACGGCGCGGTCGACTTGCAGCACGGCGTGCACCACGCCTTTTTTCTCGATGGTGCCGACCATCTTGATGGTGTCGAGCGGATAGCTCTCCAATAATTCCTTGCGGCGCTCCATGTCCGGCTTGATGCCGCCACCACCAGTGGCACCCATCTTGGCCAGCTCGGCCAGCAGCTTGTTGGGGTTGAATGGATCGATATCGTCCTTGCGCGCGTAGGCGAACGGCACGAACACCTTGGGCTCGGCCAGCGGCGGCACGCGCACCTGGGTTTGGGCGTCGATCTGCTTCATCCAGGTGCGCACTTCCTGCACGTCGCTGTCGCCGCAGCCGGCCAACAGCACCATCGCCATCAACATGGAAAGGAGTAGCTTCATGATGGCTTGGCCGCTTTCTTTTTCTTGTCGGCGGCGGCTTTACGCTGCGCGGCCACCTCTTCCGGATCGAGATAGCGGAAGGTCTTGGCCACCGCCTCCAGCGTCAGCACGCCATCCTTGCCGGTGCTGAGCGCCAGGTTGTTGAGCGTGACGATGCGCGGCAGGTTGGCGATGTCGCCGGTAAAGGCGCCGATGTCGTGGTAGTTGCCGGTGATCTTGATATCGATCGGCAGCTCGGCGTAGTAATCCTTGATCACCACCTGCTGCGGCTTGAACAGGTCAAACTGCAAGCCGCGCCCGGCGCCGGCCTGGTTGATGTCGGTCAGCAGCGCGGCCATCTCGGCCTTGCTCGGCAACTGCTTCTGCAAGCGCTCGACGTACTGGTCGACCTGGGCTTTTTGCGCCCGCAGCGCCTCCAGGTTGATCGCCTGCGCGGTCTTGATCTTGTACTCGTCGCGCAGCCGGGTCTCCGTCATCAGCCCGGCGTCCTGCTCGTCGAACTGCGAACTCCAGTAGCCAAAGTAGCCGGCCACGCACACCGCCGCCGTCACGCCGATGGCGCACAGCACGCGCGGCGCCACCGGCCACTGGCCCGGATGGCGGCCCTGGAGGTCGCGGAACTGGTCGGCCAGGTCGGCAAACCACGCGCTGAGATTGATATTGAGCTTGGCGGCCATCAGGTGCGCTCCTGCGGCTTGGCCTTGGCGCCATCCGCCGGCTTGTCCTTGTCGCGCGGACGCTTGATGAAGACGTTGAGATTGAACTCCACCACTTTCTTGGCGGTCTTGCCCTGGCCGAGGCCGGTGGATTTCACTTCGATCAGGTCCGGCCGCTCCAGCCACGGCGAGGCGCCGGCCAGATTGCGCAGCAGTTCCGAGACGCGCTCCTGCGACTGCGCATAACCGTTGACGGCCACCTTCTGACCATCCTGCCGGAACGACTTGAGGTAGACGCCGGCCGGCGTCTGGCTGACCAGTTCATCCAGCAGGTAGACCGGCTGGTTGCGGTCGCCTTGCAAATCCTCCACCGCCTGCTGGCGCGCCTTCAGCGCTTCGATGTCCTGCTTCAGCGTGGCGATTTCGGCGATTTTTTTGTCGAGTCCCGTGATCGCGGTTTTCAGTTCCTGGTTGCGGGCGTCCTGGATCGAAATGGCGCGCGCGTTGTAGGCGCCGACCACCAGCACGATGCCGATGCCGATCACGCCGCCGAGCGCCAGCAGCGCGAAGAAGGCTTGCTTCTTCTGCTTGCGTTTCTCTTCGCGGTGCGGCAGCAGGTTTATGCGTATCATCAGCCGAACCTCCGCAGGGCCAGACCGCAGGCCACCAGGTAGGCCGGCGCGTCCAGCCGCAGCTGCGCCTCACGCACCGACGAACCGATCTGCATGCCCTTGAACGGCGAGATCACCGAACTGGCGATGCGGGTGCGGCTGGCCACCAGGTCCAGCAGCCCCGGAATCAGCGCGCAGCCGCCGGCCAGATATAGCTGGTCGACCTTGGTGTAGGGGGTGGAGGTGTAGAAGAACTGGACCGCGCGCGTGACTTCCAGCGCGGCGCTTTCCAGGAATGGCGTCAGTAGTTCGGCGTGGTAGTTGTCCGGCAGGTCGCCGATTTTCTTGCGCGCCTCGGCTTCTTCAAACGACAGGCCGTAGCTGCGCACAATGTCCTGGGTCAGCGTGTTGCCGCCGAACGGCTGCTCGCGCTCGTAGACGGTGACGCCGTCCAGCATCACGGAAATATGCGTGACTTGGGCGCCGATCTGGAACAGCGCGATCACCTGACCGATGCCGGCGTCCGGCAGCTGCGTCACCACGCGGTCCAACGCGGCGCGGGCGGCGTAGGATTCGATGTCCATCACGGTAGCCTTGAGGCCGGACGCTTCGGCAATCGCCACCCGGTCCTCGACCTTTTCACGGCGCGACGCGGCCAGCATGACTTCGATATCGTCGGTGGAATTGGCGGCCGGACCGATCACGTCGAAATCCAGGCTGACTTCGTCCAGCGCAAACGGAATGTACTGACTCGCTTCGGATTCGACCTGCACTTCCAGCTGGTCTTCCGACATGCCGGCCGGCAGGATGATTTTCTTGGTGATGACGGAAGCCGGCGGCATGCCCAACGCCGCATGGCGGGCGCGCGTGCCGCTCTTCTTCCAGACCCGGCGCACCGCTTCCACCACCTGGTCCATGTTCTCGATATTGCCGTCGGTGACGGCGTTGCGCGGCAGCGGCTCGGCGGCGTAGCGCTCCAGCTTGATGTCACCCTTGGCGCCGTGCGCCAGCTCCACCAGCCGCACGCTGGAGGTGCTGATGTCGATGCCCACCAGCGGCGGATTGCCCTGCCCCAGCAAGGCCTTGAGGTCGATCATACGAGGCCTCCGGCGCCATGGCTGGCGCCTGCACGGCTGTGCATACGAACGTGCTGTCGAGCAGTCTGCATAAGGAACTCGTTTGAAAACCAGCGTTTAGAAGGCATATATCAGCCCGTACATTAAATCGAGGCTATTTAAGTGTAAAGGTATTTCTACTGTGCACAATTGACCGGGTGTGAGGGTTTCGCCACACTTATTTTTGCCCACATGGCAGCAAAAACAACTCAGTTGTTTTGTTGCTCACGAAGAAATATTCCTGTCGTATGGAACGGCCCCGCCGCTCGCTTATAATGGGCCGCACAAATAACTAAGAGATCGCACTGCATGGCTTCTTCCAACTCGGCACCGCCACCAACCAACCCGCCTGACCAAAATGGCAAGCAAACGCGCAAGGCGCCGTCGCGCTCGTCACGCTTCTTCCTGCTGGCCGGACTGTCCGTGCTCGGCCTGGGCGTCACGGGCGTGCTGCTGGTGGTGTTCGGCCTGGCGATGGCCTATCCCAACCTGCCCGAGCTCGACACGCTGACCGACTACCGGCCGAAGATGCCGCTGCGGATCTTCTCCGCCGATAATGTGCTGATCGGCGAATTCGGCGAAGAGCGCCGCAACCTGGTGCGCATCAAGGACATCCCGGACGTCATGAAGAAGGCGGTGCTGGCCATCGAGGACGACCGCTTCTATGAACACGGCGGCGTCGATTACACCGGCATCCTGCGCGCCGGCCTGCACAACGCCATCGGCAGCGGCGGCAAGCAAGGCGCCTCGACCATCACCCAGCAGGTGGCGCGCAACTTCTTCCTGTCCAGCGAACAGACTATCAAGCGCAAAGTCTACGAGATGCTGCTGGCGTGGAAGATCGAGAAGAACCTCAGCAAGGACCAGATTCTGGAGGTCTATATGAACCAGATCTACCTGGGCCAGCGCGCCTATGGCTTCTCGTCGGCCGCACAAATCTATTTCGGCAAAAACCTGCGCGACATTAGCATCGCCGAAGCGGCCATGCTGGCCGGCCTGCCGAAAGCGCCGTCGGCTTACAACCCGGTCGTCAATCCAAAGCGCGCACGCACCCGCCAACAGTACATCCTGCAGCGCATGCATGAGTTGGGTTACATCAGCGACAAGCAGTACGAGACCGCCAAGGCCGAAGAGCTGAAGGTCAAGACCGACAGCAGCGAGTTCGGCGTGCACGCCGAGTACGTGGCCGAACTGGCGCGCCAGCTGGTGTACGAACAGTTCAAGGAAGATACCTATACCCGCGGCCTGAACGTGTTTACCACCATCACCAAGGCCGACCAGGACGCCGCCTACCTGGCGCTGCGCAAGGGCGTGATGGACTACGAGCGCCGCCATGCCTACCGCGGTCCGGAAGCGTACATCGACATCCCGGCCAAGAAGGAAGAAGCCGACGACGCCATCGAGACCGTGCTGGCCGAGCATCCGGACAACGACGACCTGATCGCCGCCGTGGTGCTGTCGGCCACGCCGCAGCTGATTACCGCCGTGACCGCTTCGGGCGATGAAATCAAGATCAGCGGCGCCGGCCTGGAACAGGGCCGCTCGTGGCTGTCGGATAAAAACCCGCCGAACAAGCGCATCCGCCGTGGCGCGGTGATCCGCGTGCTGCAGGAGGGCAAAGACTGGCTGGTGGCGCAGATGCCGGAAATCGAATCGGCTTTTGTTGCGGCCAGCACGCAAGACGGCGCGATCAAGGCCATGGTGGGCGGCTTCGACTACAACCGCAACAAGTTCAACCACGTGACCCAGGCCTGGCGTCAGCCGGGCTCGTCGTTCAAGCCGTTCATCTATTCGGCCTCGCTGGAGCGCGGCCTGTCGCCGGCCACCATCATCAATGATGCGCCGATTTCGTTCGACGCCGGCCAGACCGGCGGCCAGGCGTGGGAGCCGAAGAACTACGACGGCAAGTACGAAGGGCCGATGACCATGCGCAAGGGCCTGACCAAGTCCAAGAACATGATCTCGATCCGCATCCTGCACCGCATCGGCGCCAAGTACGGCCAGGAATACGCAACCCGCTTCGGCTTTGACGCCGACAAGAACCCGCCTTATCTGACCTTGGCCCTGGGCGCCGGCAACGTCACGCCGCTGCAGATGGCCGGCGCGTATGCGGTGTTCGCCAACGGCGGCTACAAGGTCAGCCCTTACCTGATCTCCAAGGTGACCGATGCCGACGGCAAGATTTTGTCGCAGGCGCATCCGGACCAGGCCGGCGACGAGAAGAACCGCGTGATCGACGAGCGCAACGCCTTCCTGATGGATTCGATGCTGAAGGACGTGGTGCGCTTCGGCACGGCGGCCAAGGCCAATGTGCTGGGCCGGCGCGACATCGCCGGCAAGACCGGCACCACCAATGATTCGATCGACGCCTGGTTCGCCGGCTACCAGCCCAAGCTGGTGGGCATCGCCTGGATCGGCTACGACCAGCCTAAGAACCTGGGCAACCGCGAAACCGGCGGTGGCCTGGCGCTGCCGATCTGGATCAGCTACATGCAAAAAGCGCTGAAGAGCATTCCGATCGAGGAACGTGCGGTGCCGGACGGCGTGATGCTGGTGGGGGATGAGTATTACTATACGGAGAATCCGCCGGGCACCGGGGTCAACAACCTCGATGCGCCGGGGCATGGCACCCCGGCCGAGGAAAAGGCCAAGGATGCCGTGAAGAACGAGCTGTTTTAAGCGTCAGGCGTCAGCACCACTGGCGCGCCGCCCTGCTTCGAGACTTCCTCGGACAGGGTGGCAAACAGCTCGGAGCCGTCGCGGGTATTGAGCCACTTGCCGTCTTTTTGCTTATAGTGGTAGCCGCCGGAACGCGAGGCCACCCACAGCTCGGACATCGCCGCCTGGCTGTTGACGATGATCTTGGAACCGTTGTCGATAAACTCAATCTCCAGCACGTTGCCGCTGCGGCTGCATTCGACATCGGTCATGTCGGCATCGTTTAAACGGTCCAGCGCGGCCTCAATGGCGTTGAGGGTGGCTTCGGCTTGCGCCAGGAATTCTGATTCGCCCATGCTACACTCCAGTATCTGCATCTAAATAATCCATGATTCTATCGTGAAGTCCACTTTCCGTTTGATTATCGGCACATCTATCCTGTGCCTGACCACCTTGCTGAGCGCCTGCGGCCAACCCGGCCCGCTGTACCTGCCCAAGCCTCCTGCAGCCAAGCCCACCGCCAAGAGCGGCGCCGTTGCGCCTACCACCTCGCCGGTGCCTCCCGCGCCTCAACAATAAAGTCTATGTCGCAATTTTCGTATAAAGACGGCGTCCTGCACGCCGAAGGCGCGTCGCTAACCGCCATCGCTGAACAGTTCGGCACGCCGACCTATGTGTATTCGAAGGCCGCGTTGCTGTCCAACTTCGCCGCCTACGCCGACGCCTGCGCCGGCCGCGACGCGCTGGTGTGCTACGCCATGAAGGCCAACTCCAACCTGGCCATCCTCGACCTGCTGGCGCGCCAGGGCGCGGGCTTTGACATTGTCTCCGGCGGCGAACTACTGCGCGTGCTGGCGGCCGGTGGCGATCCTGGCAAGGTGATTTTCTCCGGCGTCGGCAAGAGCGTGGACGAAATGCGCCTGGCGCTGTCGCACGACATCCTGTGCTTCAACGTCGAATCGATCCCCGAGCTGCACCGCCTGAACGAGGTGGCCGGATCGATGGGCAAGAAGGCGCGCATCTCGCTGCGCGTGAATCCGAACGTCGACGCCAAGACCCACCCGTATATTGCGACCGGCCTGAAAGCCAACAAGTTCGGCGTGGCGTTCGACGATGCGCTGGACACCTACCGCACCGCCGCCAAGCTGCCGCACCTGGACGTGTCGGGCATCGACTGCCACATCGGCTCGCAACTGCTGGACGACGCGCCGCTGCTGGAAGCGCTGGACCGCTTGATCGAGCTGATCGACCAGCTGGGCGCCGAAGGCATCGAACTGCACCACCTGGACATGGGCGGCGGCATCGGCATCGACTACCGCGATGCGGACGACGCAGCGCCGGTGCCGGTTGGCACCTACCTGGGCCGCGTCTTTGCGCGCATCGACGCCTGGCGCGCCGAGCGTCACAACGGCAAGCCGATCAAGGTGATCTTCGAACCAGGCCGTTCGATCGTCGGCGACACCGGCGTGCTGCTGACCAAGGTCGAGTTCCTCAAGCATGGCGAAGAGAAGAACTTCTGCATCGTCGACGCGGCGATGAACGACATGGCGCGTCCAGCGCTGTACCAGGCCTGGATGGATATGCAGCCGGTGGTGCAAGGCAGCGCCGCCGCCGCCGAATTTGATGTGGTGGGACCGATCTGCGAATCCGGCGACTGGCTGGCGCGCGACCGTTCGCTGGCGGTGGCAGCCGGCGACCTGCTGGTGATGCACACCGCTGGCGCCTACGGCATGACCATGGCTTCCAACTACAACACCCGCGGCCGCGCGGCCGAGGTGATCGTCGACGGCGACACTGTCCATCTGGTGCGCCAGCGGGAGAAGCCGGAAGACTTGTACGCGCTGGAATCGGTGATCAAGTAAGCCACCAAAGCCGCCCGCACCCGCCGGCGGCTTTTTTTTACTGCGCCGCTTTGCGCGCCGCCCACCAGACGCGCATCAGCAGCAGCGTGCCGATGATGGCGATGAACAGGATCGGCTGGGCGAAGTTGTGCTTGCCGGCTTTCATCCACCAGAAGTGCAGCAGCGCCAGCGGAGCGATCACGTAGATCAGCCGGTGCAGCCACTGCCAGCGCTTGCCGCCCAGGCGCTTGATCATGCCGTTGGTGCTGGTCAAGGCCAGCGGAATCAGCAGCACGAAGGCGATGAAGCCGACCGTGATGAACGGCCGCTTCAGCACGTCCTTCCACATCTCGGCCAGATCAAAGAAATGGTCGAACCACAAAAAGGTCATGAAGTGCAGGAAGCCGTAGAAGAAGGTGTACAGCCCCACCATGCGGCGCAGCTTGATCAGCCAGTTCCATCCGCTCAGCTTGCGCAGCGGCGTCACCGCCAGCGTGATGGTCAGGAAGTACAAGGTCCAGTCGCCGGTGCCGCGCGTGATGAATTCGAGCGGGTCGACCAGTTGCCCGGTCAGCGTCAGATACGCCATGCGCGCCAGGGGAATCAGCGCCGCGACAAACACGGCGCCCTTGAGCCAGCTGATTTGTTTCGTGGTCGGCATCAGTAGAATTTTTTCAGGTCCATGCCCGCGTACAGCGGGGCCACATCGTTATAGCCGTTGAACATCAGCGTCTTGCGCTTGCGCGACAGGAAGCCGTCTTCGCCGATGCGGCGCTCGGACGCCTGCGACCAGCGCGGGTGATCCACATCCGGATTCACGTTCGAGTAGAAGCCGTACTCATTCGCCGCCGACAGATTCCACGAGGTGCGCGGCTGGTCTTTGACGAAGCGGATCTTGACGATCGACTTGGCCGATTTGAAGCCGTACTTCCACGGCAGCACCATGCGCACCGGCGCGCCGTTCTGGTTCGGCAGCACTTCGCCATACATGCCGAAGGCCAGCAGCGCCAGCGGGTGATTGGCCTCGTCGATGCGCAAGCCTTCGGTGTACGGCCATTGCAGCACGCGGCTGCCCACGCCCGGCATCTGCTTCTTGTCAGCCAATGAGACGAATTCTACATACTTGGCGTTACCGGTGGGCTCTACCTTTTTGATGAGCTCGGAGAGCGAGTAGCCGATCCACGGGATCACCATCGACCAGCCTTCGACGCAGCGCAGGCGGTAGACGCGCTCTTCCATCGGCGCCAATTTCAGCAGCGCATCGATGTCCAGCGTCATCGGCTTCTTGACTTCGCCTTCGATGGAGATGGTCCACGGCCGCGTCTTCAGCGTGCCGGCGTACATCGCCGGTTCGCTCTTGTCGGTGCCGAATTCGTAGAAGTTGTTGTAGGTAGTGGCGTCTTTGTACGGCGTCTGCTTGTCGAGCACCGAATAGGCCGGATTGAGCTTGGCGGCCAGCTTGGCGCCAGTGCCCTGCGCAAACGCTTCGCGCTGCGCCATTTCGAGCAGCGCCGCACCGCCGACCGCGCCCATGGCGATCTGCTTCATGAAGCTGCGGCGCGATTCGTACAGCGTGCGCGGCGTGATTTCAGAGGAAAACGGCAGGTCTATGCCATTCGGGGAACGCTTGATCAACATGGTGGACTCCGGAAGCGGTGTGAGGCTCAACCTTACACCAAACTCCCGGAATCAAACTTAAACTTCCGTTTACAACTTGCCGTAAGAGTGCAGACCGGACAGGAACATGTTGACGCCCAGGAAAGCAAAGGTCGTCACCAGCAGGCCCACCAGCGCCCACCACGCCGCCGGACGGCCGCGCAGGCCGGTCATCAGGCGCATATGCAGCCAAGCCGCGTAGTTGAGCCAGACGATCAGCGCCCAGGTCTCTTTCGGATCCCACGACCAGTAGCCGCCCCACGCTTCGGCCGCCCACAGCGCGCCGAGAATGGTGGCGATGGTGAAGAAGGCGAAACCGGCCGAGATGGCCTTGTACATGACGTCATCCAGCACTTCTTCCGACGGCAGGCGGTCGTTCAGGTAGCCCGAGGTTTTCAGCAGGTAGGCCGCGGCCACCATGGCGGCCAGCGCGAAGTTGCCGTAGCCAATGAAGTTGGCCGGGACGTGGATTTTCATCCACCAGCTTTGCAGCGCCGGCAGCAGCGGCTGGATGTCGGCGGCGTTGCGCGAGGTGGTGTACCACATCAGGAAGCCGATCGCGGCCGAGATCACCAGCAGCACGAACGGGCCCATCTGGCGGGTGGCGTAGCGCTGTTCGAAGTACAGGTAGAACATCGCGGTGATCAGCGAGAACAGGATGAACACTTCGTACAGGTTGGAGACCGGAATGTGGCCGACGTCGGCGCCGATCAGGTAGGACTCGTACCAGCGCACCATCATCGCAGTCCAGCCCAGCACCACGGCGGCCCAGCACAGCTTGGAGCCGATGCTGGAGGCGGCGGCCGAGCGGCCGATGAAGCCGATCCAGTAGAACACGGTGGCGATGACGAACATCACGCTCATCCACAACACCGCCGACTGGCTCGACAACATCATGCGCAGCCAGAATTTTTTGGTGCCGTTATCGAGGTCGCCGGCGTACATCGAAATCGCCCACAGCGACAGCAGCGCGATCAGCGGCATCAGCCAGCGCACCGCCTTCCAGTGCCAGCCCAGCGTGGCGAACACCGGCACAGCTGCCAGCAGGATCACCTGCTCGTAATAATTCATGAACGCGCCGTAGCGGCTCAGGCCGAACAGCGCGCCGGCCAGCAGCGCCAGCGCGAACAGCCAGTCGGCCACCGTGAGGCGCTTGAAATAGCCTGGCGCCTGCTGATAGGTTTGCTGGGATTGGGTCATTTCCATGGTTTGCTCCTATGCTGCCGACTGCGGCAGTTTTTCCTTCAGTATTTCAAATTCGCGTTCAAAATCCAGCGTCTTGCGTTGGGTGCTCATGGCCATCAGCGCGTCGCTGGCGCCGTTGGCGCCGTCCTTGATCCAGATCCACAGGCGGCGTTCGCGGATGTAGAACATGGCGAACACCCCCAGCACCAGGAACAGGCAGCCGAGATAGACAACATTCTTGCCCGGCGAGCGGGTCACCTGGAACACCGAGGCCTTGATTTCGTTGTAGTCGTCCAGTTGCAGGTAGACCGGGGCGCCGTAGAAGAACGCATCCGACAGCGCGTTGGTGGCCAGTTGCAGGAAACGGGCGTGGATTTCGTCTTCGCTCACCGGCGGCAGCTGGTCCTTGGCGCGCGCGACTTGCCACAGGTCCCACAGGCTGCCGTTGAGGATCTTCATGAAGACATCGGCGGCCTTCTCCTGCTCGGCGGCCGGGACTTTTTCCAGGAACTGCGAAATGGCCATGAAGCCGGCCGCCTTGTCGCTGCCGGCAAAGATGCCCAGGCTCTTGTCGGCCGAGGCCTGCAACTGCGCGCGCAGGGCGTCGCCGGCGGCGGAATTGGGCGTGGCGCGTGCGGCGTAACGCTGGGCGGCGGCGGCGCGCAAGGCCGGATCTTGCAGCGCGGCGCGCAGGCGCATCCATTCGGTCACGCTGTGGCCGTCGTCGGCCGGAATGCGCAGGTAGCTGAAGTTGTCCGACGGATTGGCGCGTACGCCGGCCAGGAACACGGTGGCGCCGTCGACCGTGACCGGCTGCATGTAGTTCTGGTATTCGCGCGCCTGGCCGGTCTTGTCGCGCAGCTTGTAGCTGACGCTCGGACCGACGTTTTTCAGGTTCTTGTTGACGGCGTTCTTGCCGGCCGAGCCGGTGTGCTTGTCCAGGCTTTGCGCCAGTTCTTCTTCCAGGCTCTTGCCCTGCTTGACGGCGCGCGGGTCATCGGTCGGGCCGACGTTTTCCACGTTGAACGGACGGAAGCCCGACCATTCGACCGTGGTGTCCTTGGTCAGCGGCGTGGTGCCGCCGACTTCGCCGGCGATCTCGAACCGCTCGGCGCCGTTGCCGGTCATCGGGAAGCCGCTCAGTTTAAGCTTGCTGCCGCCGTCTTCAAAGCTGGACTGGTAAATCGACACGCCGTTGAAGGTCAGCGGGTGATTGACTTCGATGGTGCCCTTGACCGTTTCGCCGGTCTGGTTGTCGCGCACTTCGACGTCGCTGGCGAACAGCTTGGGCATGCCGGTGCTGTAGAAATCGATGGTGAATTTTTTCAGGCTGATGGTGAACGGCAGTTCCTGGATCAGCACGCCGTCCGGACGGGCCAGGATGGCGGTATTGCTGTTCTGTCCTTCCGGAATCATGGTGTTGCCACGGAAGGTGGGATTGCCGACGCCGAGACGGTGCTGCGGCGGCACTTGCGAAATCAGGCCGCTGCCGTTGAACGGCGTCTTGCCGAAGAACCATTCCTGCATGCGGACCGGTACGTCCGAATCGAGCAGCCCGCCGATACAGATGATGACGATCGACGCGTGGGCGAAAATGTAGCCGAACTTGTTGGCGGCGCCCTGCTTGGCCGCCACCAGCGTGCCGTTATCCTTTTCCACCAGCTTGACCTGATAGCCGGCGTCCTTCAGCCGCGCGGCGCTCTGCTGCGCCAGCGCCGCGCGTGACAGCGGCGCCTGCCATTGCATCTTGTGGTGGAAGTTCAGCAGCGACTGTTCGCGCACGTTCTCGCGCCAGCTGCGCATGTCCTTCATCATCTTTGGTGCATTGCGCACGATGCACAGCGTGGTCGAGGTAACCAGCGCCGTCATCAGCAGCAGGAACCACCAGGCCGAGTACACGGTGTACAGGCCGATCTTGCGGAAGATCTCGTACCAGAACGGGCCGAACTGGTTGATGTAATTGCTCGACGCCTCGCCCTGCTTCATCACGGTGCCGATGACGGCGGCGATCGCAATCATCGCCAGCAAGGCGATGGCAAAGCGCATGGAAGAAATCAGTTCAACGATTTCGCCAATGATGGGGCGGCGGGTTTTCAGCTCGATGCCGGTGGTGCTAGGGCTAGTCATGCAAGTTCTGCTTCTTTAATAAAAGTGGTCAGGCGGCAGCATACCAACAAAAAGGGCGGCATGCTTACGCTGCCGCCCTCATCTTTTGGGTGAGTCCGCACCGGAAAGATGCGGATACGTCAACTTTATTTCAGGCCTGCTACGTAATCGGAAACGGCCTTCATCTCTTCATCCGACATGCGCTTGGCAATCGCTTCCATTTCGACGCTCTTGCGGGCGCCGCTCTTGAACAGGCCCAGCTCGGTGAACGCATAGTCCTGGTGCTGGCCGGCGAGGCGCGGATACTGGACCGGAATGCCGGCGCCGCTGGCGCCGTGACAGCTGGCGCAGGCCGGCACGCTCTTCTCGGCGAGGCCGCCGCGATAAATCTTCTTGCCCATTTCGACCGTGTCCTTGTTCTTGGCGGCGCCTGCGGTAGGCTTCTGGGTCACCAGCCAGGCGGCGATGTTGTGCTTTTCTTCATCGGTCAGCATCTTGGCGTAGGTCGTCATCACCGGTTGATTCCGTTGCGCCGTCGTAAAGTTCACCAGTTGCTTGTAAAGATAACCTTCGTGCTGGCCGGCCAGCTTGGGATTGACGGCAATGGTGGAATTGCCTCCGGCGCCGTGACACGACACGCAGGCCGGCAGGCCGCGGGCGGCGTCGCCGTCGGAAAACAGGGTGGCGCCTTTGGCAGCATCGATCTTGGGTGGGGCAGGCGGGGCGGGCTTTTTGTCTTCGGCGTGGGCCGTGGCCGAAACGGCCAGCAAGGCAACAAGCAGGGATTTTACAATCGGTGAAAACAGATTCACACTATTCATTCAAGCACCCTAGGAGGAGTCTAAAAAGTTTTAAACCAGGGATGTCCACAGAGGCGCTAATACCTGCCAGGGGGCACCGGGTATCTACTCATTGTACAATAGCTTAAAAAATTCCCTGCTTTAACCTGTTGCTTTTTCCCCAATCCCCATGTCCAAACTCTGGCAAGCCCGCTTCTTTACGACCGTTAACCAATTACGCGACCTCCCCAACACCCAGGTGCCGGAGATCGCTTTTGCTGGTCGCTCCAATGCTGGTAAATCCACTGCCATCAATATTTTGTGCAACCAGAAGGGTCTGGCGTTCGCCTCCAAGACCCCTGGCCGTACCCAGCACATCAACTATTTCTCCATCGGTGGCGCGCACGTGGCGCAGCACCGCAAGGACCCGACCATCGTCGAGGAGATCGAAGCGCTGCTGGTCGACTTGCCCGGCTACGGCTACGCGGAAGTGTCCGGCTCGGCCAAGCTTCACTGGCAGCGCCTGCTGGGCGACTACGTGCAGCGCCGCGAGCAGCTGGCCGCGCTGGTCCTGATCATGGATTCGCGCCGCCCGTTCACCGACCTCGACGTGCAGATGCTGGAATGGTTCGCCCCGACGGGCAAGCCGATCCATTGCATTCTGACCAAAGTGGACAAACTTAACCGTAACGACTCGATCAACGTGCTGCGCCAGGCGAAAGCCAAGCTCGACAGCTACGTCGACGAAGACGGCGAAGGCTTCCCCTTCACCGTGCAACTGTTCTCCGCGCAGAACCGCATCGGCATCGATGAAGCCAACGACAAGATTCTTGAACTGGCGGGGCTGCTGGAGGACGAAGAATCCACCCCAGATTTAGGAAGCGATAGCAATGAGTAAAGCAGCAGCTGCAGCAGCCCAATTTCCTGCCATCCGCATGCGCCGCATGCGCCGTGATCCATTCTCGCGCGCGTTGATGCGCGAAAACGTCGTCACCCCGGCCGACCTGATCTACCCGGTGTTCATCCTGGAAGGCACGCACCAGCGCGAGGCGGTCGCGTCGATGCCGGGCGTGGAGCGCGTGTCGGTGGACCTGCTGCTGAAGGTGGCGGAAGAATGCGTGTCGCTGGGCATCCCGGTGCTGGCACTGTTCCCGGTCATCGATGCGTCGAAAAAAACCGAAGATGGCGTCGAAGCCACCAATCCGGACGGCCTGGTGCCGCGCGCGGTACGCGCCTTGAAGCAAGCCTTCCCTGAGCTGGGCATCCTGACCGACGTCGCGCTCGACCCGTACACCAGCCATGGCCAGGACGGCCTGATCGACGAAAACGGCTACGTCATCAACGACATCACCACCGACATGCTAATCCGCCAGGCGCTGTGCCACGCGGAAGCCGGCGTTGACGTGGTGGCGCCGTCCGACATGATGGACGGCCGCATCGGCGCGATCCGCGCGGCGCTGGAAGCGGGCGGCCACATCCACACCCGCATCATGGCCTACTCGGCCAAGTATGCTTCGGCGTTCTACGGCCCGTTCCGCGACGCGGTCGGCTCGTCGGCCAACCTGGGCAAGGGCGACAAGAACCAGTACCAGATGGACCCGGCCAACAGCGACGAAGCACTGCGCGAAGTGGGCCTGGACCTGGCCGAAGGCGCCGACATGGTGATGGTCAAGCCGGGCATGCCCTACCTGGACATCGTGCGCCGCGTGAAAGATGAATTCAAGGTGCCGACCTTTGCCTACCAGGTGAGCGGCGAATACGCGATGCTCAAGGCGGCCGCACAAAACGGCTGGCTGGACCACGACAAGGTGATGATGGAATCGATGCTGGCGTTCAAGCGCGCCGGCGCCGACGCCGTGCTGACCTACTTCGCGCTGGACGTCGCGCGCAAGCTGCAAGGCAAATAAGCACGCTGCAAGCATGAAAAAAGCCGGGTTAGCCCGGCTTTTTTATTTATCGCGATGCCCCGCGCGTATATTCGGGGAACATTTCCTTCATCAGGAAAGCCGACAGTTCTTTCTCGTCTTCCTTGCGCGCGCTCAGGTTGACTACTTTGCCCAGGCGGCGCGATTCCCACTGGAAGTCGCCCGGCTTCTCTTTGCGGATGATCTTGATCATTTCCTTGACCACCGCCGTCTCGATATCCTGCTCGGCGCCCTGCTCGACGTGAATCTGCTGCAGCCAGTTGCGCTTGAAGTTGGTGTTCCAGCCGCGGAACTTGACTTCGGCACTGTGGAAGCTCTTGTCGACCTGGAACACGCCGCCGGTATCGTCACGGTCGGCGCCGCTGCTCTGGCCGGCGCCGTTGGCGCGCGCGATGTTGGCCAGCGCCACCCGCTTGGCGCGGTCCGATTCGCTCTCGGCAGCCGGCGCCGGTGGCGCAGGCGGATTTAGCGATTCACGCGCGGCGCGCTTCTTGGCGATCATTTCCGACATGTCCTCGACCGGCGGCGGCGTCATCGTCGCCTGCACCGGCGGCACGAAGGTTTCCAGCTTGGGCTTGGTCGCGACCGGCGCTTCCTTGGTCACCACCGGCTGCTTGCGCGGCGGCGGCGGCTTGGTGGCCGGCTTGGAGGGCGCCGGAGACGGCTTGGTGATCGGCTTCGGCACCACTTTTTCCATCGGCTGGATGTAGACCATGTGGCCGCCCTTCGGCGGCGCCGACTTGGTCGGCTTGGGCGACGGCACCAACAGGTAGTACAGCACGCCAGCCAGGTGCAACGCGATCGAGATCGCGATGCCGATGCGCTTGTTTTTGGACTTGCGGTCCCACGTGGCAAAGCTATCCTGCGCCGACGGCAGCCGTTGGCCGCAAGTCTCGCAGTATTCCGAATGCGCGGAGAGGATATGGGAGTCGTGGTGCAAGATACAAACCTTGTGGAACGCAGAAGTCGTCAAAATGGGGCCATAGTGCCAGAGTCCCGCTCTTTTGGGAACCGCTCCAAATGCCATGTAGGGCACCAGACTGTCTACTTTACAAGTTTCGGCTCTTGATGGGTGTTACCGTATGTATCAATTGCTTTGCAAAGTGTCATGTTTTTGAGCATGCGCCGCCGACCGTTTATGCGGATTGCGACGCTGGTTTGCCGTCATTTTAGCGGCCAGCGCCATGACGCATTGTTCGGCATCCCACACCTGGCGGGACCTCAGCTGCGGGCGCGGCAAGGCATGCGTGTAGTAGTGCGCGCCTTCGGTCAGGTAGCCCAAGGCCCAGATGTTGGCGAGCGCGGCACCGGCGGCGTCCAGCGGCTGGCCGGCGCGGTTGAGGTCGATGCCGCCGGGGTGGAACATGCCGTTGTAGTACGGCCGGACCAGGCCGCGTTTTAACATATTACGGATCAGTAAGGATGTGTCGGTTTCCGGCACAAACGGCTCCAACCTTGCTATGACGACCACGTCGACCGGGTGTTGCACGGCGCCGCCGCTGAATTTGGTGGTGAGCAGGTAGGTGGATTCGGTTTCGTCGATGTCGACGCGGCTGCCGGGGCCGGCTTGCAGGGTGATGACGCCGGCGTCCAGCAGCGCCAGCAGTTCTTCGTTGCGGCGCAGCGGCGGGCCGAAGGCGGCGCGGTTGATGGCGGGATGGTAGACGTTGAGGAATTTGCGGTGCGAGGCCGGCGTCAGGCCGCCGTGCTCGATGGCCGACTGCAAGGTGGCGCGCACGTCGCGCAGGACGTCGGTGGCGGCTTTGGTGGGACTGGCAAGGTTGCCGCGACGCGCCTCGGCCAAGTCGGCTTGCAGCCAGTCGCGGAAATAGCTGCGGAACTCGGCCAGCGAGGCGAATTGGCGCTCGTGCAACGGGAATAGCAGTTCGGCCAGCAAGGCGTCCTGGTCCAGTTCGGCGGCGGCGTGGACCGGCGGCGACACGGGGGCGACCCCGCCCTGGTCAGCGGCGGACGCGGCGCGGTTCGGGGCGGCTGTGGCTGCGGCTGCGGCGCGGTAGGCATCGGCGATTTCGCGTTTCAGCAGTGGCAGCAGTTCGCGGTCGAAGTCCAGCTGACTGCTGCCGCGCGCGATCAGGGCCTGGCGGCGCAGCGCCTCCACCGCGTCCACCGTGAAGTGGCGCGCCTGATGGCGGCCGTCCAGCCCCTTCTGGTTGACGCCCCGCGCCGCGTACGGCAAGCAGTTGCGCGAGCACAGCGTCAACTGCGGCTCGCGCCCGGACGGCAGATAGCGCAAGCCCTCGGGTCCTGCCACAAACTCGCCGCCCCGCCCCACCGTCAGCTCGGCGATCACATCGTGCGCACTCAGCCCCAGCCCTTGGATCGCCACCCGCGCATCGGCGCTGATGCGCGACAGCTGTTCCATCGGATACACCTGCCGCACAAAGCCCAGCCGGCTGTTGTAGCGCGCATGGTCCTGCGCAAACTTGCCCAGCCTCGCATCCAGATCACTGGGCAGGTTGCTGCCATGCCCGGTGGTGAGGAACACAAAATCGCTGGTGACCACATACCCGCTGTCCAGCTCGATCACGCTGCTGCCATCCGGCCGCTGCGACAAGTCCACCGCCCGCTGCCGGTGATGCGTGACCACCACGCCGGCCGGCAGCGCCGCCGCCAGCTGCTGGTAGACCCACGCCAGGTATTCGCCCAGCAAACTGCGCGGTAGATAGTCCGCCTCGCCGATGTCATGCCCGCCACTGCCTCCCAGACGGTAGTAGCGGTCGCCTACGCGCCGATAGCCCATCTGCCTGGCCCATACCGTTAGCGACGGCGTGGCGCACACTGGGGCGTGTCTGACGGCCCCAGCGGCCGGAAACATGGTGACCTGGCTAGCCAGCGTGTTGATCAGCAAATGCTGCGGCTGGCGCGCGACGTGCACGCCCGGTCCGCATTCGCCGGGTTCGATCAAAATCAGGTCAAGGAGAAGCTGGCGGTGAAGCGCCAGCGCGGCCAGGCGTTCAAATACGCTGAGCCCGCGCGGGCCCATGCCGATGATGGTGATGCTGGTGCGTTTCATCCGATCGCCTCTTTGTCCGGGCCAAAAGCCCATGATAAAGAGACGATCTTTACATCAACTTGTCACCGCTCAATGCTTGTTCACGGCCTTCAGCGGAACGGCATGCACCGCTTCGCGTTCGGCTGGCGGAATGGCTGCGTCGGCGGCGATCTCATGGTCCAGCATCGGGCCGGTGCCGCTGTACTTGTCGAGGAACAGGTAAATCACCGGCGTGATGTACAGCGTGATCACTTGCGAGAAGATCAGGCCGCCCACCACGGCCAGGCCCAGTGGCTGGCGCAGCTCGGCGCCGGCGCCCAGGCCCAGCGCGATCGGCAGCGCGCCCATCAGCGCCGCCATGGTGGTCATCATGATCGGACGGAAGCGCAGGATACAGGCCTGGCGGATCGCCACGGCCGGCGTCAGCCCCTCATTGCGCTGCGCGTGCAGCGCGAAGTCGATCATCATGATGGCGTTCTTCTTGACGATACCGATCAGCATCAGGATGCCGATGATGGCGATCATGGTCAGGTCCAGGTTGAACAGGCGCAGCGTCAGCAGCGCACCGACCGCCGCCGACGGCAGGCCGGCCAGAATCGTCAGCGGGTGGATGTAGCTCTCGTACAGAACGCCCAGCAGCACGTAGATCACGCCCAGCGCGGCAATGATCAAGATCAGCTGGCTACCCTGCGAACTCTGGAACACCGCCGCGTCGCCGCCGTAGTTGGTGATGATCGATGGCGGCAGGCGCATGTCGGCCGCCCACTGGTCGATCTTGGCGGTGGCTACGCCCAGCGGCACGTCCGGCGCCAGGTTGAACGACAACGTAATCGCCTGCAACTGGCCCTGGTGGTTGACGGCGGTCGGGCCGATGGTGCGCTCGACGGTGGCAAAGCTGGACAGCTGCACCAGCTGGCCGGTCTTGTTGCGCACCGAAATCTTGGTCAGCGCGCTATCGAACTGGCGGTCAGCGTCGGCCGCTTCCAGGATCACGTAGTAGCTGGCGGCCGGCGAGTAAATCGTCGACACCTGGCGTTCACCGAAGGCCAGGTACAGCGCGGTGCGGACATCGCCGATCGCCACGCCGAGGTTGTTGGCCTTGTCGCGGTCGATCTTCAGCGACGCTTGCAGCCCCTTGTTCTGCGAATCGCTGGTGACGTCGCGGAAGTCCGAATCGGCGCGCATGCGGTCCATGTATTTTTCCGCCCAGTCATTCAGCGCGCCAGGACTGACCGATTGCAGCGTGTACTGGTAGCGCGACTTGGACTGGCGTCCGCCCAGCTGCAAGTTCTGCACCGGACTCAGGTAGACGGCGATGCCCGGCACCTGTTTGGTGGCCTTGCGCAGGCTGTCCAACACTTCTGGCATGCGCTTGCGTTCGCCGCGCGGCTTGAGCACCAGGAACATGCGGCCGGTGTTGCCGCCGCCGACGAAGGACGTCACATCCTGCACGTTGGGATCGGCCTTGATGACGGCCGCGACTTTTTCCTGCAAGTCCATCAGCGAGGACGACGAGATATCTTCCGAGGCCTCGGTGTTGACGCGGATCTGGCCCAGGTCTTCCTCCGGGAAGAAGCCTTTCGGCGTGGTGACGTACAACAGCGCCGTTAGCGCAAAAGTGCCGAACGCGGCGGCCAGCACGATGTAGCGGTGATGCAGCGCGACATCCAGCGTGCGGGCGTAGAAGTCGCGCAGCGCGCCGAAACCGGCTTCGAACCAGCGGCCGATGAAGTTGCCTTTGTCGTGCTCCGGATCGATGGCGTCGGCCGGCAGCAGGCGGCTGGCCAGCATCGGCACCAGCATCAGCGACACCGCCGCCGACACCAGCACCGACAGCGCCACCACCACGGCGAATTCGTGGAACATCAGGCCGATCACGCCCGGCATGAAGAAGATCGGAATAAACACCGCCACCAGCGACACGGAAATCGAGATGATGGTGAAGCCCATCTCCTTGGCACCGATCAGCGACGCTTCCAGCGGCCGCTTGCCCATCTCGATGTGACGGACGATGTTTTCCAGCACCACGATGGCGTCATCGACCACCAAGCCGACCGCCAGCGTAATGCCAAGCAGCGAGACATTGTCCAGCGAGTAGCCGAAGGCGTACAGCAAGGCCAGCGCACCCAGCAGCGAAATCGGCATGGTGATCGCCGGAATGAAGGTCGCAGCGGCGCGGCGCAGGAACAGGAAGATCACCATCACCACCAGGCCGATGGTCAGCAGCAGCGTCAGGTTGACGTCGTGAATCGCTTCGCGGATCGACACCGAACGGTCGTTGACCAGGTTGATGTTGATCGAGGCTGGCAGCTGCGCCTTGAACTGCGGCAGCAGGCGGCGCACGCCGTCCACCACCTGGACGGTGTTGGCGTCCGGCTGGCGCTGCACCAGCAGCACGATCGAACGTTCGCCGTTGTAGCTACCGGCCGCCTTGGTCGACTGGAAGCTGTCCTGCACGTCAGCCACGTCCTTGAGGCGCACCGGCTGGCCGTTGCGCTGGGCGATGATCAGCTCGGCGTAGTCGGCCGCCTTCATCAGTTGGGCGTTGCCGGTGATGGTCAGCGTCTGGCTCGGGCCGTCGAGAATACCCAGCGGCGTGTTGGCGTTGGCGGATTTGATCGCCTGCTGCAACTCGTCGAGCGTCAGGTTGCGCGCGTTCATCAGGTCGGACTTGGCGCGCACGCGCACGGCGAAACGTTTCTGGCCGTTGACGGTCACCTGCGCCACGCCGGGCAGCGTGGACAGCGATGGCGCGATCAGGTTTTCGGCGTAGTCATTCAGCTCGGATAGCGTCAGCGAGGGCGAGTTCATGGTCATGAACAGCACCGGCGCGTCGGCCGGATTGACCTTGCGGTACGACGGCAAATCCGTCATTTCGATCGGCAACTGGCGTTGCGCGCGCAGCAGCGCCGCCTGGACGTCGACCGCCGCTTCGTTGACGTTGATGCTCGGGTCAAACTCCAGGGTCAGCGAGGAATTGCCCAGCGTGTTGGTCGAGGTAATGAGGCTGAGGCCGGCGATGGTGGAGAACTGCTTCTCCAGCGGCAGCGCCACCGACGACGCCATGGTGTCCGGCGACGCGCCCGGCAGGTCGGCCGACACATTAATCACCGGCGTGTTGTAACTCGGCAGCGCCGCCACCGGAATGTAGAAGTACGACAGCACGCCCGCCAGGATCAGGGTGGCCGACAACAGCACCACCATCACTGGACGACGGATGCACAACTCGGAAAGGTTCATCGCTTAGCCCTTCTGCTTGCTATCATCAACCTTGGCGTCGGCCGGCTTGTCAGCCGCGGCGACGCGGACTTTGCCGCCCGGCCGCAGGTTTTGCTTGCCGTCGACAATCACTTGTTCGTCGCCAGTCAGACCGGAGACGGCGGCGCTTTCTCCAAACGCATACAGGCGCTTGATGTTGACCACCTTGGCGGATTGGTCCTTGTCCACCGCGTAGACGAAGGTGCCGCGGGTGTTGCTAATGATAGCGTTTTGCGGAATCACCGTCGCGCCTTTGAGCACGTGCGAAATCAGCTTGGTGTTGACGTACTGGCCCGGCCACAGCGCGGTATCCCTATTGTCGAACTGGGCCTTGACGCGGATCACGCCGGCCACCGGATCGACCGTGTTGTCAATGAAGCTGAGCTTGCCATTGACGGCCAGCGTCGAGTTATCCAGTGTTACCTGCACCGGCACCGCCCCCTCGCGCTGCGCTGCCATCAGGCCGCTCAGCGAGGTTTCCGGCAAGGTGAAGGCGACCGTGATCGGGTCCAGCTGAGTGACCGAGGTCAGCAGCGTAGTCATCTGCACCACGCTGCCCGGATAGACGTTGATGGCGCCGACCCGGCCGTTCATCGGTGCGCGGATCGCGGTGTAGCTGGCGTCCACATTGGCGCCGCGCACGGCGGCTATGTCGGCCTGCAACACGGCGCGGGCGGAATCGACCTGGCTCTTGAGCGTGTCGACGGCGCCCTGGGCAATGAATTTCTGCGCCAGCAAGTCCATCGAGCGTTTGTACTGGCGCTCGTAGTCGGCCAGCGCGGCGCGGTCGCGTTCGACCTGGGCTTGCGCCTTGTCGAGATTGGCGCGCTCGGTGCGGTCGTCCAGCGTGAACATCAATTCGCCGGATTTGACGAACTGGCCTTCCTTGATGTGCACCTTGGCGATGGTGCTGGTGGTTTGCGGATGCAGGTCGACCGTGCTGATCGGCGTTACCGTGCCGTTCGCTTGCAGCACCACCGGCACGTCCTGGCGCTTCGGCGCGATGATGCTGACGGTGGTCGGGCCTTGCGGGCCGTTACCGTTCAGCTTGTTACCGGAAGCCGGCTGCTCGCTGTGATGCGTCATATACCAGATGCCGCCACCGACTACTACGATTGCTCCGACCAGAAACGCCAAGGAAGATTTTTTCATTTTTAATAATAATTTTCACGTCGAAAAACATTGCCGCCAAGCATAAGGCGGAATATTGTCGCATAGTATCTACTAGAAAAACTGCACCAGTATTACCGCAGGACGCTTTTTTCTGCGTTCTGCGGCGTGTTGGTTAGTTGCCGACGTAATACTCGGGCAGTACCAGCGTTACTTCCAGTCCGCCGTCCTTGTGGTTGGCCAGCGTGACATTGGCGCCGTGCTGCTCGGCGATATTGCGGGCAATGGTCAGTCCCAGACCAGTGCCGCCGGACTCGCGCGAACGCGAGGTTTCGATACGGTAAAACGGTTCAAACACGCGCGCCATCTGCTCCGGCGCAATGCCTGGCCCGCCATCGCGGATGCTGATGCGCGACGACCCCGCCAGCCGCTCCACCGTCACATTGGCGTACTGGCCGTACTTGACGGCGTTATCGATCAGGTTGACCAAGCAGCGGCGGATCGCCAGCGGCCGTCCCATCAGCGCCATCGCCGC
The DNA here is from genome assembly GCF_012849375.1 of Duganella dendranthematis. Classification (NCBI taxonomy): domain Bacteria; kingdom Pseudomonadati; phylum Pseudomonadota; class Betaproteobacteria; order Burkholderiales; family Oxalobacteraceae; genus Duganella; species Duganella dendranthematis. The sequence continues at coordinate 2,918,458 of NZ_CP051684.1, read as the reverse complement.
GCGGCCGCGCAGGGCGACCTGCTGGCCGGTGTCGGTGGCGTCGCTGCACACGCTGTCGAGCAGCGCGTCGAGGTCCAGCGCCTGCATGGTTTCGGTCGAGTCCATGCTGCGCGCCAGGTCCAGCCCTTCCTTGACCATTTGCTGCATGGCCGACAGGTCGTCGATCAGGCGCTGCTGCAGTTCCTTGTCGCCGACCTTTTCCAGGCGCAGGCGCAGGCGCGTGAGTGGAGTCTGCAAGTCGTGGGTGATGGCGGCCAGCATTTGCGTGCGCTGGGTGATGTGCTGGCGGATGCGCGCCTGCATGGCGTTGAAGGCGGCGCTGGCCTGGCGAATCTCGGCGGCGCCGCTCAGCACCACTTGCGGGTGGTTGATGTCGTTGCCCAGGTCTTTTGCGGCCTGCGCCAGCTGCTTCAGCGGACGCATCGACATGCGCGCCACCAGGTAAGCCAGGAAGGCGATGCTCAGCAGGAAAGGCAGCAGCGACACCAGCTCGCTGTTGGTGGAGGCGGCCGGCGGCGCGCGCGGCGGCAGCACCGACAGCTTGAGCACCTGGCCGTCATGCAGGTAGATGTTGATGGCTTCGCAGGTGCCCTTCCACTGGCTGGAGGCGAAGATGCTAGTGGTCTGGCGCGGCTGGTCGCAGGCGGCCAGGTGTTCGGCCAGCGGCCCCAGCTTGAAGCCGCCGCCCAGACGCTGTTGCAGCGCGGTCGAGAATTCGGTTGGCGCCAGCGTTTGCGCCTGGGGCGTGTCGCTCAGCTCCAGCCGCACGGTGCCGCGCGCGGCCGCCACCAGAAAGGTCGGGCGGGCGCTGTCGGGCATGGCGTCGGCCGTGGTGATCAGTTGCTCGGCCCGCTCCAGCGCGTGGAAGTCGCGGTAGCGCTCCAGCGCGCGCGAACGTTCGTTGACGGCCAGCCACTGGGTCAGCGCCGCCGACGCCACGATGCCCAACAGCAGCACCAGAAACACGCGCCCGGTCATCGACCCGAGGAAGGCTTTCACGCTTGCGGCTCCACGGCAACCTGTCCGGCCAGCACGTAACCGCCGTTGCGGACGGTCTTGATGATTTGCGGCATGCGCGCGTCTTCGCCCAGCTTCTGGCGCAGGCGGCTGATCTGGATGTCGATCGAACGGTCGAATGGGTCGGCGTCGCGGCCCTGCGTCAGGTTCAGCAGCTGGTCGCGGTTGAGCACGCGGTTCGGATGTTCAAGGAAGACCTTGAGCAGGCGGAACTCGGCGCCCGACAGCATGATGACGATGCCGTCCGGATTGAGCAGGTGGCGCGCGGTCAGGTCCAGCGTCCAGCCGGAGAATTTCATCTGCTGCGCCTTGTCGGTGCCGGAGCCGACCGGCATGGCGTTGCTGCGGCGCAGGACGCTGCGGATGCGCGCCAGCAGTTCGCGCGGCTCGAACGGTTTTGGCAGGTAGTCGTCGGCGCCCATTTCCAGGCCGAGGATGCGGTCCAGCGGTTCGTTGCGGGCGGTCAGCATGATGACCGGCAGCGTCGAGTGCGCGCGCAGCTTGCGGCACAGCGTCAGGCCGTCGTCGCCGGGCAGGTTCAAGTCCAGCACCACCAGTTCCGGACGGGCTTCGTCCAGCAGCTTCCACATGGCGGTGCCATCGGCCGCGCACAAGGCGCGATACCCGTTTGATTCGAGGTAATCCGCCAGCAAGGTGCGGATGTCGCGATCGTCGTCAACGATCAAAATTGTAGATGTCGGTTCCATGCGCCCATTATCCATGCAAGACCATATACCAATTGTATCGTCTTGTATAAGTCCGTAGGGGGTCGTTGGAGGGGAAACATCTGGATACAAAAACTTCGGGCAGAGAAACGTAAGCGCAACCTTAGGCGACCAAGATGACACCAAGCGCGAAAACAACGCGAATTATTTAACTCTCAACCATGAAGGAACGACCATGAACATCTTACGCAAAAGCATATTGATCGGTTTCACCGTACTGGGCATGGCCGCAGCGCAGGCCCAGGAAGCCAAGCCGGCGCCGAAGCAGCACGACGCCCATCCGAGCAAGGAACAGATGCAGGCCAAAATGGCCGATATGTACGCCAAGCGCCAGGCGCGCCTGCATGATCTGCTGAAGCTGACCGCGCAACAGGAATCGGCCTGGGCCAACTATCAGTCGGCGATCAAACCGCCAGCGTTTGACGGCAAGCGTCCGGAACACAAGCCATTCGACAAGCTGACCGCACCGGAACGCCTGACGCTGGCACTGGACATGACCAAGAAACGTGAAGCATTCCTGGAAACCCGCGTGAAAGCAGTCACCGCTTTCTACGGCCAATTGAACCCTGCGCAGCAGACGCTGTTCGATGAGCACGGCTTGGGTGGCGAACGTGGTGGCCGTCATGGACACTGGGGTCACGGTGGTCACCATGGCCAGCGCGGCGGCTGGGGCCATGGCGGCGAGCAGCACGAAGGCTGGGGCGGTCCACGCCCACAGCGTGGTTGATTAATTTAGTGCGGACAGGGATGCGGTGAATTTCGCCGCATCCTGGAAGCCGATCACGCGCGCGTTGGGGATTTCCTTGCCCTGCTTGTCGAACAGGATGATGCCCGGCGGGCCGAACAGGCCGAAGCGTTTCAGCATAGCTTTATCGTCGTCGTCGTTGGCCGTCACGTCCACCTGCAGCAGCACGGTGTTGGCCAGCTTGGCGCGCACGGCCGGATCGACGAAGGTCAGTTTTTCCATCTCCTTGCAGGACACGCACCAGTCGGCATAGAAGTCCAGGATGGCGGTTTTGCCGCCGGTTTGCGCGAGGATGACGTCCAATTGCTGCACGTTCTTGACGCGCTGGAAGGCCAGCGGCGTGTCGTGACCCTTGCCGGTCAGGTGCGCGAGCGGCGCCAGCGGTTCGCGGCCACCGCTGACTACGCCCACTAGCTGCGCGACACCCAGCACCACTACCACCACCGCCAGGGACTTAGCGACCCATTTACCGCTGTTCAGCAGCAGATACATACCGTAGCCGACCAACAGCGCGGCCCAGCCCATCATTTGCACAGCGCCCGGCAGCACCGGCGACACCAGCCACCAGCCGACCGCCAGCATCAGCACGCCAAAGAAGCGTTTGACCGAGTCCATCCACATGCCGGCTTTCGGCAGCAGCGTGCCAGCCGATACGCCCACCAGGATCAGCGGCACGCTCATGCCAACCGCCATCGCAAACAGCGCGCTGCCGCCAATGACGACGTCACGCGACTGGCTGATGTAGACCAGCGCAGCGGCCAATGGCGCCGCCACGCACGGGCCGACGATCAGCGCGGAAATCGCGCCCATGACAAACACGCCGGCCAGCTTGCCGGACGACTGGCGATTGGAGACGGTGCTCAGCTTGCTTTGCAGCGCGGCCGGGACTTGAAGCTCGTAGAAACCGAACATCGACAGCGACAGCAGCGCCATCAGCAGGGCAAACGCGCCCAGCACCCAAGGATTCTGCAAGGTGCTGGCCAGACCTTCGCCAGCCAGGCCGGCAGCCACGCCCAGCGCGGTGTAGACCAGCGCCATGCCTAGCGCGTAGGTAACCGACAGCGCCAGTGCGCGGCTGCGGGTGGTGTTCTCGCCTTCGCCGACGATGATGGAGGACAGGATCGGCACCATCGGCAGCACGCACGGCGTGAACGACAGGCCCAGGCCCAGCAGCGCAAACAACGGCAGGATGACCAGCAGCTTGCCGCTCTTCAGCGCGGCTTCCAGATGGCCGGCGTCGTTGACGGGGGCGACAGGCGCGGCCGCTTGCGGCGCAGGCGCCGGCGGTACGATGTCGACTGCGGTTGGATTTGGAATGGTGTAGATCTTGACGCCAGGGCCGGCAGTGGCAGGCTTGCCGCCGTCAACGCCGAGGTTGACCGCGCCCTGCCCTGCGGCGCCTGCGCTGGCAGCAGCGGTGCCGGTGGCGGCGTCCGCCGCAGTCGGCGTTGCGGTCGCGGTGGTCAGGGCGCGCTGCGTGGCGGCGCTGGCCGGCGCTGCAGCCGAGGTGGCCGCCAAGGTCGCTGCCGAAGTGGCGCCTGCCGTGGTCGTCGCTGCTGCGGCCGGCAAGGGCACCGAGCCGCTGCCAGTCAGCGACGCCTTGTAATCCTGCGGCGCATAGCACAGCCCTTTTTCCGAGCATCCCTGGCCGCCGGCTAGCAGCGTGAACGCTCCGGCGGCGTTGACGGGAATGGTGATGGTCACGCTCTTGCGATACGTTTCTACATCTTTTGCAAACGTCTCGTCATAGTGGACTTTGCCGGGCGGGATCTGCGGTGCGCCAAGCTGCGCCCCGGCGGCGCTGAACTTGAAGCGCTCGCGGTACATGTAATAGCCATCGGCAATTTGGAAGGTCACCGCAACGGTATGCCCATCCACCATGCGCGCAGAAAACTTGAACGCCTCCGACGGATCGAGGAAATCTTCAGCACGGGCAGGCTGCATCAGCAGCGCGATCAGCGCCAGAAGGGGCGCGACAAAGCGGACAAAAGGGGACATAAAACCTTCTCTCAGGGGCACTGTTCATTGGAGCAACAGCATAGTACACCGCTGACGTTTTTCACGTCTGAACGCAGCCTTAAAACATTGCACTATGCGAAACTAGCTCTTTCCCTACGCATTGGAGTACTTCATGTCCCCTCTCCGCCCCCTGTTGTGGTCCGCGCTCGCCATGAGCGCCCTGCCCGCACTGGCACAAGCCCCGGCTCAGGCCCTGAACGCCATCACCGAGCAAGACCTGCTGGGTCACATCCGCACTTTGGCCTCGGAGGAGTTTGAGGGCCGTGCGCCCGGCACGCCGGGAGAAGCGAATTCCGTCGCCTACATCCAGAGCGAATTCCGCCGGCTGGGTCTCCAAGCCGGCAACCCGGACGGTAGCTGGGTGCAAGCGGTGCCGATGCGCGGCCAGAAGCCGACGCCTAGTTTCAGCTACACCGTCAACGGCCGCAAAGTAGCGCTGAATTTCCCCAACGACTATGTTGCGCATTCGACCAGTCAGCCGGCCATGGTCAACGTCAACAATTCGGAAATCGTCTTTGTCGGCTACGGCGTGCAGGCGCCGGAATACGGCTGGGACGATTACAAGGGCGTGGACGTGCACGGCAAGACCATCCTGATGCTGATCAACGACCCGGCCATTCCCGATCCTAACAATCCGGCCGAGCTGGACCCGAATATGTTCAAGGGCAAGGCCATGACCTATTACGGCCGCTGGACCTACAAATACGAGATCGCCGCCAAGCTGGGTGCGGCCGCCGCCATTATCATTCACGAAACAATCCCGGCCGCCTATCCGTGGGACGTGGTGCGCAGCGGCGGCAACGCCGAGCAGTTCAGCCTGCTGCGCCAAGGCGATGACCCTGACGCACCGCCGGTGCCGGGATGGATCCAGCTAGATAAAGCCAAAGCGCTGATGGCCGCCGGCGGCTACGATTTCGACACGCTGAAAAAACAGGCGCTGACCAAAGACTTCCATCCGGTCAGCCTGAAAGCCACGGCTGATTTTCATATCGAAAATAGCGCCCGTACGATTACCTCCAATAATGTGGTGGCGAAAATCGAAGGCAGCGATCCCAAGCTGAAAGACGAATATGTCATTTACAGCGCGCACTGGGATCATTTGGGCGTGGATGGCGCGAGCGGAAAAATTTATTATGGTGCGCTGGATAACGCTTCCGGTGTAGCAGCACTGCTGGAATTAGCGAAAGCCTATAAAGCTTTGCCGGAGGCGCCGAAACGTTCGATTCTGTTTATTGCCACCACTGCCGAAGAACGTGGTTTGCTCGGCGCAAAATATTACGCCAGCAATCCCCTTTATCCTTTAAAAAATACGGTCGCCAATATTAATATCGACGGCATCAATGCCTGGGGCAAAACAGCGCAAATTGAAAACGTCACGTCCGGCCATTCCAGCATTGATGGGTTGCTGGAGCAATATGCAAAAACCCAAGGCCGTTTAATGGAGAAAGACTCGCGTCCGGAATTAGGAAGTTTTTATCGAGCCGACCAGCTGGAATTCGCCCGGGCCGGGGTGCCGGTTCTGTACACCAAAGCGCGCAGCGGCTATTTGAATAAGCCAGCTGATTACGCGACGAAAGTCGTTAATAATTATTTCACGCACGACTATCATCAGGTAACGGACGGGGTGCGTAACGATTGGGACTTTAGCGGCGGCGTGCAGGATATCCAATTACTGTTCCAGGTCGGCCTGGCAATCGCCCAAGGCGCCACGCCAACCTGGAATGCCGGATCCGAATTCAAGGCAGCTGGCGACCGCCGTTTGAAGTAGTTCACGCCGGAAACTGACTTGATCATGCCAATTTCCGGCATGATCAAGCATCAGGCTTCCACGAGATCACCGTTGCGGCGCTCCGCCGTCACAGCGCGGGACACGCGTTTTCGCCACCAGATGATGACGCCAGTCACGCTCAGCATCGCCACCACGATTCCCATGAAGGAAATCAGAATGCGGCCCGGCAGGCCGAGGATGCGGCCGGAGTGGAGCGGGAACTGTGCTTGGACGAAGATATCCGCCGCCGTGCCTTTCCATGGCAGACGCTCGCCCAGTAGCTTGCCGGCGCCGTCGTAATATAAATACGCCGGACCTACACCACCGGAACCGTGATCGTCGCCGGGTTTATAAAAGCTGACGCCATAGACATCGAATGCATTGGTATAAAACACGCTGCCTACCGGCTCCGACCAATTACGCTGTTTCGCCTCTTTCGCCGCCGTTTCAATGACTGCTGCATATTCGACTTTTGGCGTAAACGGCTTGTGAATATCGGCCATGGGACGCGTATCAAACGGCGTTGGCGTAACTTTGGATATTTTGCTCATCACCGGATAAAATATTTCGCTGTACAGATTCAGGGAAAATGCGGTGAAGGACAAAATAATCAACAACGCCCACGTCCATAAACTGAAGGCGCGATGCAAATCGAAATTCAATTTATTGCTACCGCCTTTCCAGCGGACTTTCCAGGCCGGTTTCCAGCGCTGGCCCCAAGATTTGGCGGCATTCCTGCGGCGCAGCGGCAAGGTCAAATAAAAACCAACAAAACTATCCACCACCCAAATCATGGCGATGCCGCCCATCAGCCATAAACCCCATCGGTCGATGCCCCACATTTCCGGAATATGCAGCGTGTAATGCAGGCGATATAAGAAGGAAACGAAAGTCTCCTTGGTAATCGGCCAGACCGCGCCCCATTCGCGCTTGCCCAATTCAGTGCCGCTAACCGGGTCCACAAACACCTGATTGAAACCGGGCTGGTAGAGTTTCTGCGTCACCGGGTCGACGCGCGGCGACACGCCAAAGGCAATCGCCTCGCCCTTCTCTACCTGGATCGGCATGAAGGAGACCTGGATCTGCGGATAACGCGCCTCAACTTGCTGCGCCAGGGCCAGCGCCGATTGTGACGTGCCCGGCGTGTGGGCCTCCATCAGGTGTGGATTGAGCAGGTCGTCCAGCTCGTGATCCCACGAAATGATGGCGCCGGTGAAGCCGCTAATAAACAAAAAGCCCGCTGTGAGCAGGCCGGCATAGCGGTGTACTAAGGTCCAAAAGCCTCGCATGGTGGCTATCCTCATAAAAAACCGGGACCGCGAAGGCCCCGGCTGACAAGATTAGAACTTGTATTTCAAGGTCAGCGACGTGGTGCGCGGTGCGGCGTAGGTAATCGCGCCGTACGCGGCAAACATGCCGAAGTGCTTTTTGTCGGTCACGTTGTTGACGTTCAGCTGGGCCGACAGGTTTTTGCTGATGTCATACCGCGCCATCAGGTTGACCAGCGTGAAGGCATCCTGCGCGATCACGCCGCCATTGGTGGCGAAGCCCGGCGCGCCGGGATCGACGGTGTAGGTACGACCTTCATAGTTGACGCCGCCGCCGACGGTCAGCTTGCTCAGTTCACCCGGCAGGTTGTAGGTGGTGAATACACGGAACAGTTTGCGCGGGTAGATGCTGTTGAAGTCGGCGCCGGTAGCGTCTTGGGCGCGGAAGATGCTGTAACCGGCGCTGACGTTCCAGCCGCGCGCCAGTTCGCCGTTGACTTCCATCTCCACGCCACGGCTGGTGGCGCCGTCGGAGCCGACATAGTAAGGCTCAGGCAGGCCGCCATTGTGCGAGGTGGTGCCGGCCGCTTGCGCCAGGTTGTCCTGCTTGATATGGAACAGCGCCAGCGAGGCGTTCACGCGGCCATCCAGGAACTCGCCCTTGATGCCGGTCTCGGCCGCTTTGCCGCGAATCGGATCGAGCGCGATGCCGTTGATGTCCTTTTCCTGCTGCGGCTGGAAAATGCTGGTGTAGCTGGCGTACAGCGAGTAGGTGTTGTTGAGGTCGTAGACCAGGCCGGCATATGGCGTGATTTCGTTGTCGTTCTTCACGTCATACGCGGCGCTGCCAATGACCTGGCCGGTGCGCTGGTAATTGGTCACGCGGGCGCCGACGATCAGTTTCAGCGGATCGGCCAGCGAGAAGCGCGCCACGCCGTACACGGCTTCCTGCTTGGTCACGCTTTGCTCGTAGAAGGTGGCCGCGCCCCAGGTTGGCTCCGGATAGGCGGCGCCGTTCCAGTTGTTGTAGTTGCCGAGGTCGGCCAGGGTGCCTTCCGGCCGGCGGTCCGAGGTGAAGTCCGCCTTGGAGTACATATAGCCGAACGCCGCTTCATGCTTGCGGCCGGCCAGGTCAAACGCGCCGGAGAGCTGCAGATTGGCGTTGGTTTGCTTGGTGCGGGTCAGGTAGGCGCCGGCGAACGGGAACAGGCCCTCGCCGGTGGTGGCGTCAGGGTAGCCGTACAGGTACAGCAGTTGCGAATCGCCGCGACGGTCGCCGCGCGTCAGACTGGCATCGAGCTTCCAGCCGTTGTCGAAGGTGTGGCGCAGGTTGGCGAAGGCGTTGTTGTACGAGTTGTCCCAGCGGGTCCAGCCGGCCGCTGCCGTCTTGGAGACGTCCCAGTTGGTCTGGTTGCCGTTGGTGTACCAGTACGACAGGCCGCCCCACATCGGGCCCTTGACGTTGTTTTCCTGGCGGCTGAAGCCGACGTCCAGCACGGTAAACGGCGTCAGGTCGGCTTCCACGGTGGCGTAGATGGTCTTGCTCTTGTTGCTCAGCAGGTCGACCCAGCTGTCGGCGTCGGTGTACTCGCCCACCACGCGGGCGCGCACCGACCCGTCCTTGGTCAGCGGGGTCGAGACGTCGGCCTGGGCGCGGCGCGTGTTCCAGTTGCCGATGCCGATCTCGGCCGAACCGGTCAGTTCTTTCGAGGTGGCGCGCTTGCGCACCAGGTTGATGGCGGCCGAGGGATTGCCGGCACCGGTCATCAGGCCGGTGGCGCCACGCACCACTTCCACCCGGTCGTAGATGGCCAGGCTGCTGGCGACTTCGCCCGAGGACCACGATTGTTCCCAGGTGGTCGGTACGCCGTCGATCTGCAGGTTGTCGATGTCGAAGCCGCGCGCGGTGAAGCCGGCGCGGTTGGTTTCATACTGGTTGACCGAGATGCCGACCACGTTGTTGACGACGTCGGTGACGGTCTGCAAACCCTGGTCTTCGATGCGCTGCTGGGTCACCACGCTGACCGATTGCGGCGTGTCGCGCAGCGACAGGTCGAGCGGCGTGCCGCCCTTGGCCTTGCCGACGGTGTACGAGGTGTCGCCGAGCTTTTGCGACGATACCTGCACGGTCGGCATCACGGCGGCGCCGTCGTCGCCACCCGTTTGCGCCTGCGCCAGCAGCGGCAGGGCCAAGCCGACCAGTACCGCCAGACGCTTCATCTTGAATTGCTTATCCATCACTTCCCCGTGTTGACATTTTTATCGAAACAGGAATGATAACGATTCTCATTTCAAAGTCAACCGTTTGAGATGTAAAAGGACGAAAAAAAAGCCAGGCAGAGCCTGGCTTTTCAGTCTTACTTGCAACCGGCAGATTACTCAGCGGTTGGTGCGTCTTCGATCGCGGTGACTTCTGGACGGTCCAGCAGCTCAACGTAAGCCATTGGAGCGTTGTCGCCAACGCGGAAACCCATTTTCAGGATGCGCAGGTAGCCGCCGTTACGTGCAGCGTAACGTGGGCCCAGTTCCGAGAACAGTTTGCCTACGATTTCGCGGTCGCGCAGACGGGCAAATGCCAGACGCTTGTTAGCCAGGGTGTCGGTCTTGCCCAGGGTCAGGATCGGCTCAACAACGCGGCGCAGCTCTTTAGCTTTTGGCAGCGTGGTTTTGATGGCTTCATGACGCAGCAGGGAAACGGTCATGTTGCGCAGCATTGCCAGACGGTGGGACGAGGTACGGTTCAGTTTACGGAGGCCGTGACGGTGACGCATGGTACTTCCTTTCGATGATGTTTAAATCCGAGTTCTTCGATCGCTCACATGAGCGCGGACCGGTTTTAGTGATAACGCTCCAGCAACATGCCAGAGCGGTACTGCAACCCCGTCATCCCAGCGCAAGCCGGGACCATGCCGAGCATGCTCAGCATGGGCTCCCGCTTGCGCGGGAGCGACGGTGGCAAAATTACTTCTCCAGACCAGCAGGCGGCCAGTTTTCCAGCTTCATGCCCAGGGTCAGACCACGGGAAGCCAGGACTTCCTTGATCTCGTTCAGCGACTTGCGGCCCAGATTCGGGGTCTTCAGCAGTTCGTTTTCCGAACGCTGGATCAGGTCGCCGATGTAGTAGATGTTTTCTGCTTTCAGGCAGTTGGCCGAACGCACGGTCAGTTCCAGATCGTCCACTGGACGCAGCAGGATCGGATCGACCAGCGGTGCGCGCGAAGGTGCTTCAGCAGCAGCTTCGGTGCCTTCCAGCGCGGCGAACACGTTCAGTTGATCGACCAGCACGCGGGCCGATTGACGGATCGCTTCTTCCGGCGAAATCACGCCGTTGGTTTCGATGTTGATGATCAGCTTGTCCAGGTCGGTACGCTGTTCCACACGGGCCGATTCCACGAAGTACGACACACGGCGCACTGGCGAGAACGACGCGTCCAGAATGATGCGGCCAATGGTCTTGTTGGTGTCTTCCGACAGGCGACGCACGTTACCTGGCACATAGCCACGGCCTTTTTCGACCTTGATCTGCATGTCCAGTTTGCCGCCGGCGGTCAGGTGCGCAATCACGTGGTCCGGGTTGATCAGTTCCACATCGTGTGGCAGATCGATGTCCGAAGCCAGCACGGCGCCTTCGCCTTCTTTCTTCAGGGTCAGGGTGACGGAGTCACGGTTGTGCACTTTGAACACAACGCCCTTCAGGTTCAGCAGCAGGTCAACCACGTCTTCTTGCACGCCGTCCAGCGACGAATACTCGTGCACCACGCCAGCGATGGTCACTTCGGTCGGCGCGTAGCCCACCATTGACGACAACAGCACGCGACGGAGCGCGTTGCCCAGGGTGTGGCCGTAGCCGCGTTCGAATGGCTCCATCACAACTTTAGCGTGACCGGCGCCCAGCGCTTCTACATCGATAATACGTGGTTTCAACAAACTGTTTTGCATGAAATGTCCTCTTCAATACCCTCGGCGCGTTAAGCCGATAAGGCTGATGGCATTAGTGAAAACGCCCGCTCTAGTGAGCGGGCGGGTTTTGGTGCTACTTAGGCTACAGATTAACGCGAGTACAGTTCGACGATCAGCGATTCGTTGACGTCGTTAGCGATTTCGTTACGCTCTGGCAGGGACTTGAAGGTGCCTTCCATTTTCTTGGCGTCAACCGACACCCAGGCTGGCATGCCGACTTGTTCAGCCAGCGACAGCGCTTCAACGATACGCACTTGTTTCTTGGCTTTTTCGCGCACAGCAACGACGTCGCCGACTTTGACCGAGTACGAAGCGATGTTCACCACTTGGCCGTTCACGGTGAACGCTTTGTGGGATACCAGCTGACGTGCTTCAGCGCGGGTCGAGCCGAAGCCCATGCGGTAGGCGACGTTGTCCAGACGGGCTTCCAGCAGCTTCAGCAGGGTTTCGCCGGTGTTGCCTTTGCGGCGGTCGGCTTCTGCGAAGTAGCGACGGAACTGACGTTCCAGCACGCCGTACATACGTTTGACTTTTTGTTTTTCGCGCAGCTGGTTGCCGTAGTCCGAGGTGCGAGCGCCCGACTTAACGCCGTGCTGACCTGGTTTGACATCCAGTTTGCATTTGCTGTCCAGCGAGCGACGTGCGCTCTTCAGGAACAGATCAGTGCCTTCACGGCGGGACAGTTTTGCTTTAGGTCCGATATAACGTGCCACGGTATTTCCTTTTTTAAATAATGACGTTCCAACCGCAAGGGCTGAACGCTAGTCTGGTCTGCGGGTGAGCCAGACGTGGCTTAAGTCCGCCGCAAGCGGCAGACGACAATAGCCGGGCAGTATAACCGTTACCGGTTGCCTGCACCAGCTGAATTGTGTAACAGCGTAGCCGACCAGGTCGGCTAGGCCATTAGATACGACGACGCTTTGGAGGGCGGCAGCCGTTGTGCGGTACTGGCGTCACGTCCTGGATCTCGGTGATCTTGATGCCCAGGTTGTTCAGCGCGCGCACAGCCGATTCACGGCCTGGGCCTGGGCCCTTGATACGCACTTCCAGGTTCTTCACGCCGCATTCGATCGCGACTTTACCAGCGGCTTCAGCAGCAACCTGCGCTGCGAACGGGGTCGATTTACGCGAACCCTTGAAGCCAGCACCACCGGAGGTCGCCCACGACAGTGCATTGCCCTGACGGTCGGTGATGGTGATGATGGTATTGTTGAAGGAAGCGTGAACGTGCGCGATACCTTCCGCGACGTTCTTCTTGACCTTCTTGCGTACGCGCGCTGCTGCTGCGCTGCTTTGTTGCTTAGCCATGTGATTTCCCTAGATTATTTCTTGAGCGATTGAGCGGCTTTGCGCGGGCCCTTGCGGGTACGTGCATTGGTGCGGGTGCGTTGACCGCGGACCGGCAGGCCCTTACGGTGACGCATACCACGGTAGCAACCCAGATCCATCAAACGCTTGATGTTCATGGACAGTTCGCGACGCAGATCGCCTTCGACGATGAATTTACCGACTTCATCGCGCAGCTTTTCCAGTTCGCTGTCGTCCAGATCTTTGACCTTTTTATTGGTCGCGATACCCGTTTGCGCGCAGATGAACTTCGCGCGTGGGCGGCCTACACCGTAGATGGCCGTCAGGCCGATAACGGTGTGCTGGTGATTTGGGATATTAACCCCTGCAATACGTGCCATTCGTTATTCCTCGATAAATAACGGTTATTAACCTTGACGCTGTTTATGACGTGGTTCGACGCAGATTACGCGAACAACGCCTTTGCGCTTGATGATCTTGCAGTTGCGGCAGATCCGCTTGACTGAGGCGTTAACTTTCATTATGAACTCTCTTCTAAGGTTCGATTATCTAAATTTACTTGGTCCGGAACACGATGCGGGCGCGGGACAGGTCGTAAGGTGTCAGTTCGACCGTCACCTTATCGCCAGGCAGGATGCGGATATAGTTCATCCGCATTTTACCTGAAATATGTCCCAGCACCACGTGCCCGTTTTCCAGCTTTACTCGAAATGTTGCATTAGGGAGATTTTCTAGGATCTCGCCCTGCATCTGTATGACGTCGTCTTTTGCCATTCGGTATGTTTGAAACCGCGCTTATCGCGTCGGAATTCCGCCTTTGAAGTTTGCTTTGCGCAGCAGCGATTCATATTGCTGCGACATCACGTAGTTTTGTACTTGCGCCATGAAATCCATGGTAACAACCACAATAATCAACAACGAAGTACCGCCAAAATAGAATGGTACTTTCCACTCGGCTTGCATGAATTCCGGCAACAAACACACCAAAGTGATGTAGATGGCGCCAGCCAGTGTCAATCGCGTCAGGATCTTGTCGATGTAACGGGCAGTCTGCTCACCGGGACGAATCCCTGGCACAAAGGCCCCGCTCTTCTTCAAGTTATCCGCTGTTTCCTTGCTGTTGAAGACCAGCGCTGTATAGAAGAAACAGAAAAACACGATCGCAATGGCGTACAACAGTGCGTGGATGGGCTCGCCTGGCCCCATCGATGCTGCCAAATCTTTCAGGAACCGGACCGCCGGGTTGGCCGTATCGGCGCCCGTGGTAAACCAGCCCACGATCGTTGCCGGGAACAAGATAATCGACGAAGCGAAGATCGGTGGGATCACGCCGGCCATATTCAACTTCAATGGCAGGTGCGACGTTTGTCCACCGTAAATCTTGTTACCCACCTGGCGTTTCGCATAGTTGACCAGAATCTTGCGTTGGCCACGTTCCACAAACACCACCAGGAACGTCACCGCCACCACCAAAATCATGATGATGATCGCCGACAAGGCACCGATCGAACCGTTGCTCACCGACTGGCCGAGGCCACCCAGTGCGCCCGGCAGACCGGCCGCGATACCAGCGAAAATGATGATCGAGATGCCATTACCGAGACCACGCTCGGTAATTTGCTCGCCCAACCACATCACGAACATGGTGCCGGTCAACAGCGTCACGACCGTCACGAAACGGAATGCATAGCCTGGATCCAGCACCAGACCAGCTTGCGACTCCAAGGCAACCGCAATGCCCAACGCCTGGAACCCCGCCAGCAACACCGTGAAATACCGGGTGTACTGGGTGATCTTGCGTCGGCCAGCTTCGCCTTCCTTCTTCAACGCTTCCATCTGCGGCGAGACGATCGACACCAACTGCATGATGATCGAGGCCGAGATGTACGGCGTGATACCCAGCGCAAACACCGTAAAGCGCGCGAGAGCGCCACCACTGAACATGTTCAACATGCCCAGGATGCCACCCTCTTGCGACTTGAACAGCGCGGCTAATTGTACCGGATCGATCCCGGGGACCGGGATGTGAGCGCCGATACGATAAACCACCAATGCGCCAAGCAGGAACCAGAGCCGGCCCCAGGGGAAACCAGCTGCTGCACTTTTAGCCAATTGTGGATTAGTCGCCAATTTTCGCTCCGATCAAGCTGTTCGCGGGGCTCAGGCTACCGAGCCGCCGGCTGCTTCGATGGCGGCTTTCGCGCCAGCGGTCACTTTCAGGCCTTTGAGGTTCACCGCTTTGGTGATCTCGCCGGACAGAATGACGCGCACATCACGTGCCAGCACGCTCAGTACGCCAGCTTGTTTCAGCACCAGGATGTCGACATCGCCGACCGCCAGCTGGTTCAGGTCGGACAGACGCACTTCAGCTTTGAAGGTGGCGTTGAGCGACTTGAAACCGCGCTTAGGCAGACGACGTTGCAGAGGCATCTGACCGCCTTCGAAGCCGACTTTGTGGAAGCCGCCCGAACGCGATTTCTGACCCTTGTGGCCACGACCTGCGGTTTTACCCAGGCCAGAGCCGATACCGCGGCCGACGCGACGCTTGTAGTGCTTAGCGCCATCGGCTGGTTGAATGGTATTCAGTTCCATGATTTCTCCGTGAGTAAGCCCTAAGGCTTACGCAACTACTTTAACGAGATACGACACTTTGTTGATCATGCCGCGTACGGATGGGGTGTCTTGCAGCTCGGAAACCGAGTTGACGCGACGCAGGCCCAGACCGCGAACGGTGGCACGGTGATCTTGACGAGTGCCAATCAGGCCCTTGACCAGTTGTACTTTGACGGTTTTCGTAGTCATGTCGTTCACCTTAACCCAGGATCTCTTCTACCGACTTGCCGCGTTTCGCAGCGATGTCAGCAGGAGTGCTCAGTTTAGCCAGGCCGTCCAGCGTGGCGCGAACCAGGTTGTACGGGTTGCTCGAACCGGTCGATTTCGCGACCACGTCGGTAACACCCATGACTTCGAAGATTGCGCGCATCGCGCCGCCCGCAATAACGCCGGTACCTGGTTTCGCAGGCGACATCATTACTTTCGAGGCGCCGTGGCGACCCAGGACGGTGTGGTGCAGCGTGCCGTTTTTCAGCGGTACTTTGATCAGGTTGCGACGGGCTTCTTCCATTGCCTTCTGCACACCAACCGGTACCTCTTTCGACTTGCCCTTGCCCATGCCGATGCGGCCATCGCCGTCACCTACTACGGTCAGCGCGGCGAAGCCCATGATACGACCACCCTTGACCACTTTGGTCACGCGGTTGATCGCGATCATTTTTTCGCGCATGCCGTCGTCCGGCTTGTCGCTTGCCATTTTTGCTTGCATTTTTGCCATGATCGTTCCTTAGAACTTCAGACCGGCTTCACGCGCGGCTTCTGCCAGCGCCTTCACACGGCCGTGATAACGGAAACCGGAACGGTCGAAGGCGACTTCGGTGATACCGGCTTTCAGTGCTTTTTCTGCTACGCGCTTGCCCACCAGTGCGGCGGCAGCGGCGTTGCCGCCCTTGCCCGATTGGCCGGCCAGTTCAGCGCGTACTTCCGCTTCAACGGTCGATGCCGAAACCAGTACTTTGGCTTCCGGGCTGATCAGGTTCGCATAAATGTGCAGGTTAGTGCGGTGCACCGACAGGCGGTTCACTTTCAGTTGTGCGATCTTGATCCGGGTTTGACGTCCGCGACGCAGACGAGATTCTTTTTTATCCATCGTCAGCCCCTAATTACTTCTTCTTAGTTTCTTTGATCTTAACCACTTCGTCCGAATAACGGACGCCCTTGCCTTTGTAAGGCTCCGGAGCGCGGTAAGCACGAACTTCTGCAGCAACCTGACCCACCTTTTGACGATCGATGCCTTTGATGACGATCTCGGTCGGGGTGGCGGTGGTCACGGTCACGCCTTCTGGCATGGCGTGCACGACCGGGTGCGAGAAACCCAGCGACAGGTTCAGCTTGTCGCCAGCGGCCTGGGCTTTGTAGCCCACGCCAACCAGGTTCAGCTTTTTCTCGAAGCCCTTGGTCACACCGTTCACCATGTTGTTGACCAGTGCGCGCAGCGTACCGGACATGGCGTTGGCTTCGCGGCTGTCGTTCGACGGCTCAAAGCTCAGGGTACCAGCGTTGTTTTCTACTTTAACCAGGCCATTCAGGTTCTGGGTCAGGACGCCCAGCGGGCCCTTGACGGTGATCGCTTGTGCGGAGATGGCGACATCAGCGCCAGCTGGCACAGCGATTGGCATTTTAGCTACTCGGGACATGTCTTACTCCTTAGGCCACGTAGCAAATCACTTCGCCGCCGACACCGGTTGCGCGTGCTTTACGGTCGGTCATGACGCCTTGTGGGGTCGATACAATCGCCACACCCAGACCATTCATTACCGAAGGGATCTCGTCTTTGCCTTTGTACACGCGCAGACCCGGACGGGACACGCGCTCCAGGCGCTCGATGACGGGACGGCCGACATAATATTTCAAACCGATTTTCAGTTCCGACTTGCCGCCATCTACAGCGACTGCGAAATCTTCAATGTAACCCTCGTCCTTGAGGACGTTGGCAATCGCAATTTTGACTTTCGACGATGGCATGGCCACGGTCGTTTTTTGCACGCCCTGGGCGTTACGAATGCGGGTCAGCATATCGGCGATAGGATCGCTCATACTCATTGCTTATTCTCCTATTACCAGCTAGCTTTAGTCATACCCGGAATCTCACCACGCATGGCGAATTCACGGAGCTTGATACGGCCCAGACCGAATTTACGGAAGGTGCCGCGTGGACGACCAGTGATCGCGCAGCGGTTACGCTGGCGGGTCGGAGCCGAGTTACGTGGCAGCGCTTGCAGCTTCAGGCGCGCTTCGTAACGTTCTTCTTCCGATTTCGACTGGTCATCGATGATGGCCTTGAGCGCGGCGCGTTTGCCGGCGAATTTGTTCGCCAGGGCCACGCGTTTTGCTTCACGGTTAATCAGTGCGAGTTTTGCCATGATCTCTTAGTTCCTGAACGGGAATTTGAAGGCGGCGAGCAGAGCTTTCGCTTCGTCGTCGGTCTTAGCGGTGGTGGTGATCGAAATGTTCATACCACGCAGCGCATCGATCTTGTCGTACTCGATTTCCGGGAAGATGATCTGCTCTTTCACACCGATGTTGTAGTTGCCACGACCATCGAACGAGCGGCCATTCACACCGCGGAAGTCACGCACGCGCGGCAGGGCCACGGTGATGAAGCGGTCGAGGAACTCGTACATGCGGGCGCCACGCAGGGTGACCATGGTACCGATCGGGTAGCCTTCACGGATCTTGAAGCCCGCAATTGCCTTACGCGATTTGGTGGTCACTGGTTTCTGACCGGCGATCTTGGTCAGGTCGCCGACAGCGTGCTCCAGCACTTTCTTGTCAGCAATCGCTTCACCGACACCCATGTTCAGGGTGATCTTGGTCAGACGTGGTACTTCCATCACCGACTTGTAGCCGAATTTCTCGGTCAGGTCAGCGACGACTTTTTCTTTATAGAACTCTTGGAGACGTGCCATGATTTCTTAAGCCTTCACTACTTCGCCGGACGATTTGAAGACGCGGACTTTTTTGCCGTCGACATCTTTGAAACCTACCCGGTCTGCCTTGCCAGTCGCTGCATTGAACAATGCAACGTTGGACACGTGAATCGGCATAGTCTTGTCGACGATACCACCTTGAACGCCAGTCATTGGGTTCGGCTTGGTCGCTTTTTTAGCAACGTTGACGCCTTCAACCACAACGTGTTCTGCGTCTACGCGACGCGAAACGACACCGCGTTTGCCCTTGTCTTTACCGGCCAGAACGATGACTTCGTCGTTTTTACGAATCTTATCCATTGCTGACTCCTTACAGTACTTCAGGTGCCAGGGACACGATCTTCATGAACTTTTCAGTGCGCAGCTCGCGCGTCACTGGTCCGAAGATACGGGTACCGATCGGTTCCAGCTTGGCGTTCAACAGAACGGCGGCATTGCCGTCGAACTTCACCAGGGAACCGTCTTGGCGGCGAACACCTTTAGCGGTGCGCACTACCACGGCGTTATAAATTTCACCTTTTTTGACACGGCCGCGTGGCGCAGCAACCTTAACGGTTACCTTGATCACGTCGCCAATGCCAGCATAACGGCGCTTGGAACCGCCCAACACCTTGATGCACATGACTTCCTTGGCACCGGTGTTGTCGGCTACTTCGAGCCGGCTTTCAGTTTGAATCATAATATTCTCTTTCCCAACTTAAGCCGAAGAATCCACACAATGCGGACCTAACGGTCAGTCTTGGTCCCGCCAATGAGACCTGCTGGCCTCACTGCTTGGGTGCTTGACCTTCGTACTGCATACTGACCGCACGGTTCAGCGTCTGTGGCCAGACACTTTGCGGCGTTACATGAACGAAGCCCACGAGTATTACATACAACTCGCGGGCTTGCAAGAACTAATTGAAAAATGCCGTCCAGACCGAAGTCTGGCCGGCATACGCTTCAATTAAACGATTTGTGCGGCTTGCACCACACGGGTCACGGTCCATGCCTTCGTTTTGGAGATCGGACGACCTTCCACGATTTCCACCGTGTCACCGGCTTTCACCTGGTTGGTCTCGTCGTGGGCGTGGTACTTTGCCGAACGGACGATGATCTTGCCATACAGAGGGTGTTTCACGTGACGTTCGATCAGAACGGTAACGGTCTTGTCCATCTTGTCGGACACAACTTTACCGATCAGCGTACGCTTCAGCTTTACTTGCTCGGTCATTTTGCTTCCTTCGTGTTCAATACCGTTTTTACGCGTGCGATATCGCGACGTACCTTTTTGAGCTGCGAAGTGTTGCTCAGCTGTTGCGTCGCGGTTTGCATACGCAGGCCGAATTGTGCCTTCAACAGGTCATTCAGCTCTTTTTGCAGAGCTACCTGGTCTTTGCCGCGGAGTTCAGATGCTTTCATAGTTCACTCCTGTTATTGACCAACTTGACGGACCACAAACGTGGTCGCCAGTGGCAGTTTGGCAGCGGCCAGGCGGAATGCTTCGCGCGCCAGTTCTTCGCCTACGCCATCCATTTCGTACAGGACTTTGCCCGGACGGATTTCAGCGACGTAGTACTCTGGATTACCTTTACCGTTACCCATACGGACTTCGGCCGGCTTGTTCGAGATCGGTTTGTCCGGGAACACGCGGATCCAGATACGACCGCCACGTTTGATGTGACGGGTCATGGCGCGACGTGCTGCCTCGATTTGGCGGGCCGTGATACGACCACGGGCCACTGCCTTCAGACCGAATTCGCCGAACGACACATTGGTGCCGGCGCTGTGCGAAATGCCGGTGTTACGGCCTTTCTGCTCTTTACGATACTTTCTGCGTGCTGGTTGCAGCATGATTATTCTCCTGCTTTCTCGGCTGGCTTGGCAGCGCGGCGGGCGCCACCAGCACCGGCTGGACGCGGACGGCCAGCTGGTTTGCCGTCTTCACGACGTGGGCCACGTGGCTTTTTCTCGTCCGGCGGGGTATCGATGACAGGTGCATCGCCGTTTGGCGCGCGGTCACCTTTGTATACCCACACCTTGACACCGATAATGCCGTAGGTGGTCGAAGCTTCCGAAGTGCCGTAGTCGATGTCAGCGCGCAGGGTGTGCAGTGGCACACGGCCTTCGCGATACCATTCGGTACGGGCGATCTCGATGCCGTTCAGACGACCCGAGGACATGATCTTGATGCCCAGGGCGCCCAGACGCATGGCGTTCTGCATCGCGCGTTTCATGGCGCGGCGGAACATGATGCGTTTTTCCAGCTGTTGCGCGATCGAATCAGCGATCAGTTGCGAATCGATTTCCGGCTTGCGGATTTCTTCGATATTGACGTGCACCGGCACGCCCATGATCTTCGCCAGCGCCGACTTCAGTACTTCGATGTCTTCGCCTTTTTTACCGATAACCACACCTGGACGCGAGCTGTAGATGGTGAAACGCGCGTTCTTGGCTGGACGCTCGATGACGATGCGGCCGACCGAAGCGTTCTTCAGCTTGGTTTTCAGGTAAGCACGTGCTTTCAAGTCTTCGTTCAGCATGGCGGCAAAGTTGCCATTGCCAGCATACCAACGCGAAGCCCAGTTACGGGTAACCGCCAGGCGGAAACCAGTTGGATGAATTTTCTGACCCATCTTGGCTCCTTAGTTGCCTACGGTCACATAAATGTGACACGATTGTTTCGAGATACGATCGCCACGACCTTTTGCACGCGCGGTGAAGCGCTTCAGGATCGGACCCTTTTCAACGTAGATCGTTTTCACGAACAGTTCGTCGATGTCGGCACCATCGTTGTGCTCGGCGTTGGCGATAGCCGACTCCAGCACTTTCTTGATGATGGTGGCGCCTTTTTTCGGGCTGAACTGCAGAATGTTCAGCGCGGCGTCAACTTTCTTGCCACGGATCAGGTCAGCAACCAGACGGCCCTTTTGGTCCGACAGGCGCACGCCTTTGAGGATAGCTTTGGTTTCCATTATTTCTTCGCCTTCTTGTCAGCGGCATGGCCTTTGAACGTGCGGGTCAGCGCGAATTCGCCGAGCTTGTGACCAACCATGTTCTCGGAGACATACACTGGCACGTGCAGCTTGCCGTTGTGCACAGCGATCGTCAGGCCGATGAAGTCCGGCATGATGGTCGAGCGACGGGACCAGGTTTTGATTGGCTTTTTGTCTTTGGTCGCTTGCGCGGCTTCGACTTTTTTCACCAGGTGGGCGTCACAGAACGGCCCTTTTTTCAATGAACGAGTCATGATTTATCCTTATTTCTTGCCGCGGCGCGAGACGATCATCGAAGAAGTACGCTTGTTGCTGCGAGTCTTCTTACCCTTGGTCTGTTGGCCCCATGGCGAAACAGGGTGACGACCAGCTGCGGTTTTACCTTCACCACCACCGTGCGGGTGATCGACCGGGTTCATGACCACACCGCGAACGGTAGGACGAACACCGCGCCAGCGCATCGCACCAGCTTTACCGATTTTACGCAGGCTGTGTTCGGCATTGCCGACTTCGCCCACGGTAGCACGGCACTCGATGTGCACGCGACGGACTTCGCCCGAACGCAGACGCACTTGCGCGTAGGTACCTTCACGGGCCATCAGCACGACGCCGGCGCCGGCGGTACGGGCCATCTGGGCACCCTTACCTGGCAGCATTTCGACGCAGTTCATCACGGTACCGACTGGGATGTTGCGGATCGGCAGGCAGTTGCCCGACTTGATCGGCGCTTCCGAACCGGTCATGACGCTGTCGCCGACGGCCATGCCTTTGGTGGCGATGATGTAGGTGCGGGCGCCATCGGCGTAGCACAGCAGCGCGATGTGCGCGGTGCGGTTTGGATCGTATTCGATACGTTCCACTTTCGCCGGGATGCCATCCTTGCTGTTACGCTTGAAGTCGATCACGCGGTAGTGCTGCTTGTGACCACCACCGATGTGACGGGTGGTGATGTGACCGTTGTTGTTACGGCCAGCAGTTTTCGATTTTTTCTCAACCAGGGCTGCGAACGGACGACCTTTGAACAGGTCGGAGTTCACAACTTTCACCATGCCGCGACGGCCTGGGGAGGTTGGCTTCATCTTAACGAGTGCCATTATTTAGCCTCCTCGGTGAAATTGATTTCCTGGCCTGGTTTCAGGCACACGAAAGCACGCTTGGTGTGGTTGCGGCGGCCGATATGGGCGCCCGAACGCTTTTGCTTGCCTTCGCGGTTGACGGTTTGCACCGAAGCCACTTCGACTTTGAACAGCAGTTCAACGGCAGCCTTGATTTCTGGCTTGGTCGCGTCGGTGGTGACACGGAACACGATCTGCTCGTTCTTTTCCGCGACCATGGTGGCCTTTTCGGAAATCACTGGAGCAACCAGTACCTTCAGCAGGCGTTCTTCGCTAAATTTCAATGCGCTCATGCCAGCATCTCCTCAATCTTGGCCAATGCAGCTTTGGTGACCACGATCTTCTTGTAGAACACCAGGGACATTGGATCTGCGTGACGTGGCTCAACGACCAGAACGTTCGGCAGATTGCGCGAAGCCAGTTCCAGGTTTTCGTTGGCAACATCGGTGATGATCAGTACCGAATCAAAGCCCATGCCGGTCAGCTTTTGCGACAGCAGCTTGGTTTTTGGTGCTTCGATCGCGAAATCTTCGACCACAACCAGGCGCTCTTCGCGGGCCAGTTGCGACAGGATCGAGCAGATACCAGCGCGGTACATCTTCTTGTTCACTTTGTGGGTGAAGTTCTCGTCAGGCGAGTTCGGGAAGATGCGACCACCGCCGCGCCACAGTGGCGACGACGACATACCAGCACGCGCGCGGCCGGTGCCTTTTTGGCGCCATGGCTTCTTGGTCGTGTGGTGGACTTCTTCACGGTCTTTTTGTTTACGGTTGCCGCTGCGCGCATTGGCTTGGTAAGCAACGACGATCTGGTGGATCAGGGCTTCGTTGTAGTCACGGCCGAAGACGGTATCGGCGGCAGCAACGTTAGAGGCGGCTTGACCTTGGGCGTTCAAGAGCTTGAGTTCCATCGTTTAAGCTCCCTTCTTTGCTTTAACTTTGACAGCAGGCGAAACCACAACCTGGCCGTTTTTGGCGCCAGGGATCGCACCTTTGACCAGCAGCAGCTGGCGGTCGGCATCGATACGGGCGATTTCGAGGTTCTGCACGGTCGTGGTGACATCACCCATGTGACCGGTCATGCGTTTACCAGGGAACACGCGGCCTGGATCTTGCGCCATACCAATCGAACCTGGAACGTTGTGCGAACGCGAGTTACCGTGGGTAGCACGGCCCGAAGCAAAGTTGTGACGCTTGATGGTACCGGCGTAGCCTTTACCAATCGACACACCTTGAACGTCGACTTTTTGACCAACTTCGAACAGGGAAACGGCGACAACTTCGCCAGCTTTCAGTTCGGCGGCTTTAGCAGCGTCAACGCGGAACTCTTTCAACAGAGTACCAGCTTCAACACCCGCTTTAGCGTGGTGACCCGCAACAGCTTTGGTCACGCGGGAAGCGCGACGTTGACCATATGCGACCTGAACCGCGGTATAACCATCAGTTTCAGGGGTTTTGATTTGCGCAACACGGTTGTTCGATACGTCAACCACGGTGACTGGGATCGAGTCCCCGTCATCGGTGAAGATACGCATCATACCAACCTTGCGACCGAGGAGGCCAAGGCTCATTTTTTCTCCAATTCCCACCTACGATTGGGCGGGGATATGTTGAACTACTAAAATTAGTACGGACCAATAAAAAGTCGAATCCATACCGAAGCCGGCTAGTGTAGCGTGATTTGGGGCTTGACGCAACAACTTAGTACGAGGTATGTCAGTTTTTCCGCAGCATTTCGGCGGCAAGTCGGCCGGACACGTCGAAAGCCAGCCTTGGTGCGGGCTGGCGGCCGATTTGAAGGGTAGAAATGGCCGTCCATTGGCTTGCGCTTGCGTACCGCCGGCCGGCGCATACGCGCAAAAAAAAGCCGCCGCAACGGCAGGCGCGGCGGCGGCTTCACGGTGCAGACAGATCAGAACGCGTAACGGGCGTTCACGTAGGCATAACGGCCGACGGCGTCCGACAAGCCCTGCACATAGGTGTTGACGTAGGCGCTGTTGGCGTACACCAGGCCTTTGTCGAACACGTTGTTGACGCCCATGTTCAGCGTCAGCTTGGCATTCGCCTTCAGCGTGTAGTTCAGGTCCCATACCGTGTACGAACCGATGCGCGCATTGGTCACGGCCGGGTCCTGCTCATAGGTCGGGTCGCCGATGTTCAGCGTGCCGGCCGCGGTGCGCGCGGTCATGGCGAACTCGCTGACGCCATACTCATACGACGTGCGGAACGAGTTGTTCCAGCGCGGATGGTAGACGCCGCCCAGACGGCTGGTCGCTTCCTCGCCCGGCGCAATGCTCTGGTCGTATTTCAGCGTGTGGTTGTTGACTTCGCGGAAATGCAGCTTGCCGTAGTTGCCCAGCGCCAGGTCGTACCGCACATCCAGGTCGAAGCCGGAGATGATGGTCTTGCCAACGTTGCTGAACGGCGTGGTCACGCTGTTGATGCGGCCCTTGTTCAGGCCCGGATGGGCCGCTTCCAGCGCGGCATTGCGCGGGTCGCGGCCGATCAGCGCGGCGAAGCCGGGGATGATGTCCTCGTTATCGACAATGTACTGCGCGTCCAGCGCCTGGATGGTGTCGCGCTGGTGGATGCCATACCAGTCCAGCGACGCCACCAGGTCCTTGACCGGTTGCAGCACGATGCCGGCCGAGTAATTGCTGGCTTTTTCCGCCTTCAGGTTCGGATTGCCTTTCAGGTAGTCTTTCGGGCTGTACGAACATTGCGCGCCGACATAGCCGAGCGGGCCGCAACGGGCCCAGTCGGCCACCGTGGTGTAGGCGGTGGTGATCGAGCCGATCTCCGGCAAGGTCGGCGCCTTGAACGAGGTGGTGGCCGAACCGCGCAGCAGCACCTTGTCGCTCGGACGCCAGGCCAGCGCCAGCTTCGGATTCCAGGTGGTGCCGAAGTCGCTGTAGTGGTCGCCGCGCAGCGCCACCTGGGCATCCAGGTTGGCCAGCACCGGCACCGCCAGTTCGCCGTAGACCGAGTACAGATTGCGCGAGGCCTTGCTGCTGGTGGCGCCGTAGTTGACCACGTTGCCCAGTTCGGTTTGCGGATCGGCGACGTCGTCGATCGACTCGTGGCTGCCCTGCGCACCCCAGGCGAAGCCGACCGGGCGACCCTGCCAGCTGAACAGCTCGGCCGTGCTCATCTTCCACTCGGCCACGCCCAGTTCGGAGGTGGCGTTGTGGTGCATGGTGTACATCATCGGCGACACCACGCTCAGCGGGTTGGCCGGGTTGAACGGGTCATAGCCACCGGTGCCGGCGACGCCCTGCGTGAGCAGCTGGTCGGACACGTCCTTCAGCAGCGCGTTGGTGGTGTTGTCCTTCAGCTTGCTGTGATTGAGGTTGAGCGCAAACTCGCTGTCCCAGCCCTGGACCTTGCCCCGCCAGCCGGTCACCACGCGCACGGTGTTGTTGGTGATGGTCTCGACCTGATGGCCCGCTTCGGTGATCGAATGGAACACCTGCAGGCGGTCGCCAGGGGTGAAGCCGTAGGTGTCGTCCGTCGGTCCAGGCAAGCCCAGCACGCCCGGATTGGTGGTGCCGTCGGTCGGCACCAGCGTGGCGCTGTC
The DNA here is from genome assembly GCF_012849375.1 of Duganella dendranthematis. Lineage (NCBI taxonomy): Bacteria > Pseudomonadati > Pseudomonadota > Betaproteobacteria > Burkholderiales > Oxalobacteraceae > Duganella > Duganella dendranthematis. The sequence goes on along the minus strand of NZ_CP051684.1, from coordinate 2,892,439 downwards.
AAAGATCGGATAGCCCTGCTGGTAGGTCGACTTGTTGTGGTTCAGGCCCAGTTCCAGGAACAGTTCGTCGCCGCCGTTGAGGCGTTTGGTGACGATGGTCGAGATGCCGGCGCGCGACAGCGACGGCGTCAGCTGGGTGGTCGGGGTGGTGAAGCAGACCTGGTCGCCGGTGCCTTCGGCAATCCCGACCGTGCCCTGACAGCCGGGGATGGCGTAGCCCGGCTCGCCGTTATCGTAGTCGCGCACATAGCCCTGGAACTGGCTGGTGGTGCGGCCGTCGGTGCCGCCGTACTTGCGGTAGTCCGGCACCGCGAAGGCGTCGTGCTTATTGCTGCGCAAGGAATTACGGCGCATCAGGTCGATCGTCATCAGGACGTTGTAGCCGTCCTTGTCGATGTCGCCCCAGCCCTTGGTCAGGCTGGCGTCGCCGCTGCTACCGTCGCCCTTGACGTTGGCGCCCAGGTTGGCGCTGGCTTCCATGCCCTGATAGTTGCTGCGGGTCTTGAAGTTGATCACGCCGGCCACCGCATCGGAGCCGTAAATCGCCGAGGCGCCGTCGCGCAGAATCTCGACCGACTCCAGCGCTGCCAGCGGAATGTTGTTGAGGTCGACGAAGCTGTTTTCGGCGCCGTTGGCGAAGCCGTAGTTGGCCAGGCGGCGGCCGTTCAACAGGATCAGCGTGTACTTGGCGTCCAAGCCGCGCAGCGACACCGAACTGGCGCCGCCGGCAAACGAGTTGTAGCTGTTGCCGTCGAGTGCGACGCTGACCGAAGGCAGCTTGGCCAGCAGCTCAACCACCGTCGAGGCGCCGCTCTTGTCGATCTGCGCGCGGTTGATGACCTCGACCGGGGTCGCCCCTTCGCCGGCGATGCGGGCGATGTTGGAACCGGTGATGATCACCTTCGGCGGATCGGCTGGCGCGTCGCCGGCCGTTTGCGCATGGGTGTTGGAGGTGAATAATGTTGCGCCCGCCAGCAGGCTCAATGCCAGGCGAACGGAACGAACGGACTGCTTTTCTTTATGCATGTTGAATGGCTCCCGATTTGCACGGCCGTGGTCGGCCGCATGACAAAGCCCTGCGACTGGTTCTCAGCTGCGGGGTCATTTCAGTCTGGCATGGGGCATTCAAACTTTACAAAACAAACATTGTTGCGATTGTATCTGGCATATACAAATGGGACCTTTTACAACACAAAAACCAGCTTTCACAGAGGGAAATCGGCTACATGGTTTCTTTTGTCGCGCATAAAAAAAATGCCGCGCAGTTTGCACTGAGCGGCATTCGAAGGCATCACCCGGCAATGCCGGGCAAGCACAACTACATTAGAAGAACTTGTAGCTGGCGGTCAGGCCAATGCGGCGGAACTGTGGCTGGTAGCCATCACGCCATTGGACCGGTGCATCTTTCGACAGCAGGTTGTCGATGTACAGGGCCAGCGTGGTGTTCTTGATCGCCGAGTAGGTCAGGTTGTAGTCGACCGTGGTGTTGCTGCCAACGTGGCCGCAGGTGTCGACGTAAGCCGCTGCAACGTTGTTGGTGGCGCAGTAGGTCGGCGACGACAGGCTGTTGTTGCTATAGCCGCTGGTGTAGTTCAGCGTCATGCCATGGTCGAACGCGCCGGTCTTCAGGCTGCCGCGCAGCTTGGTGTTCAGACGGCCACCCAGGTCGTAGGTACCGGCCATGTTGGTGTCATACGCGTTGTCGGTCTGGCTGAACTGCTGATATTTCCACAGGTAGGTACCTTCCAGCTTCAGGCGAACCTGGCCCAGGGCGGTGTTGAAACGACCCGATGCGTCGAAGTCGAAGCCCGAAGCACGGGTCTTGCCGCTGTTGACGTATGGGTTGTACAGCAGGCCAATGGCGCCAACGCCGCCGAAGTTCAGCGTGTTACCTGGTACGTACTTGTTAACCAGCGAGTAGAACAGGTTGTCCGACGCGCTGTTGTCCACACGGACCAGCTGACCAGCTGGCAGGCTGGCTTCGCCGCGCAGGATGTCCGAGGTCGCGCGGGTGCCGATTTCGTCCTTGCGTTCGATGTGGAAGTAATCCAGCGCCAAGTTCCAGTTCTTGATCGGTTCCCACACCGCACCGGCGGTGATCGAACGCGAGGTTTCTGGTTTCAGGTCTTTGTTGGCGGACACGAAGGTCGGGATACCGGCCAGGCAGTCGGCGTTTTGCAGCGTATTGCCCTGCGCCTTGTCGGCTGCGGTGGCGCCCGGGGCAGTCTGGATCAGCTTGTTCAGCGCGCTGGCGGTCGAGCAACGGCGTGGATCGCTGATGCTGGTGGCGAACGAGCTACGGCCCAGGCCGTTACCGGTTTCAACGATGTTCGGTGCGCGGAAGCCGCCCGAGACGGTGGCGCGCAGCAGCAGGCTGTCGGTGGCGTTGATGCGCAGGCCCAGTTTCGGCGAGTAGTGCACGTCGCTGTTGGTCGACTTGTCGGCACGCACGGCCGCGCTCAGTTCAACACGCTTAATCACCGGAATGGTGGCTTCGGTGAACAGTGCATAGTGGTCCATGTTGTCGTTGACTTGCAGACCGGCGATACCGATCAGGTCACCGCGCAGCACGTTGTCCGAGCTCGACATTTCATAGTGTTCGCGACGGATGTCGGTACCGAACGCGACGTTCAGCGGACCGGCCGGCAGTTGCGCTACTTCGCCCGATACGGTGGCGTTGGCGAACGAGGTGCGCGATTTGCCGATGGTGGTACGGATCGGGAACATCGAGTCCAGCAGCGTGTAGCTGTTCTGGCCGCCGAACTTGTAGGTGCCGTTGACGATGGCGTTGGTGTAGCCGGTGGCGCTGGCGGCGCGGGTGGCCTTGGTCGCTTCCGAGTTCATGTAGCCCACTGCCGATTTCCAGTCCCAGCCAGCGACATCGCCGGCCAGGCTCAGCATGACGCGCGACTGTTCCGATTCGGTGCGGTTGAAGTTGAAGCCATTGCCGGTGTCGGCAAAGCGGGCGCGGAATTCAACCGGCGTGCTGTACGGATTGTTCGGATGGCCGACTGGCAGTTTCGGATAGAAGAACGGGCCCACCATCTTGCCATCGATCGCGTTGTACCAGGTGCTCGACGAGGTGGTCGGCTGCACGGCGAACGGCGCGACGATGTAATCGTTGCTGGCGGCGGCGTTGGTGATTTCCAGGTTGGCGTCAATCGACTTGCCAATACGGAAGTGGGTGTTGCTGGCCAGCGCGTAACGCTTGGCGTTGGTGGTCAGGCCGGTGACGGGCAAGATGTCGTATTTGCACAGCTTGTCTTTTGGATCGATCGCATTCGCCGGGCAGCCTGGCGCCGCCACGTAGTTGTTGGCGTTCAGGTACAGGTTACCGGTTGGCGAGTAGACGCTCGGCGCATCCCAGGTCGAGCGGCCCGGGGTCAGGCGGTGCCAGTCCGGGTAGTTGCTCTGCAGGTCGCCGGTGCTGTAGCCGTCGCTCTTGTAGCCTTCGTACGTCAGGTAGGTATTGAAACCGTTGGTGTCGATGTCGCCCCAGCCGATGATGCCGGAAATGCTGCGGTTACGCTGGTCCTTGAATTTTTCCGATTCTTTGTAGTTGGCGGTCAGTTTCGCGCCTTCGAAGTCTTTCAGCAGGATGATGTTGATCACGCCGGCGATGGCGTCGGAACCGTAGATGGCCGATGCGCCGTCTTTCAGGATCTCGATGTGGTCGATGGCGCCAGCTGGAATCGCGTCCAGGTTGGTGAAGTTTTGCTGGGCGCCGTCGGCCAGGCCGTATTCGGCGATGCGCTGGCCGTTGACCAGGATCAGGGTCGCCACTTTGCCCAGGCCGCGCAGGCCAACGCCCGACGAACCGGTCGCGAAGCTGCCCGAGCTGCTCGATGCCGAGCTGATGTCGGTGCTGACTGCGGACGACGAATTCAGAATGCCCAGGGCAGTGGTCTGGCCGGTACGCGCGATGTCTTCGCGGGTCAGGATCTGCACCGAGCCTGCCGCTTCGGCTTCAGTACGCTTGATGCTGGAACCGGTGATGGTGACGCGTTGCAGTTTGGTGTCGTCAGCGGCTGGTGCTTCTTGCGCGATCGAATATTGCGAAAATGCTACGCCCAACGCCATCGCAATGGCGCTTTTTTTCATGGTGTGTTTCAAGACTACTCCCTGAAGTGATGAAAAATACTTTTAATTCGCTTCTTGGCGCAGCTGTTCTATGACAGATGTCACCTTCACGTTGTGTGTAACAATTTCGCACAATATTGCCGGTGTCACAAAGCAAAAATGTGCAAAAGTGGTGCATTTGTTAACGAATTGGCGTGTTTTTGTTGTTTTCTGGTATCACCAACAGCCGGATATACCGTATCCATAAAGCAATAGCCCCGAATTAAAAACGGGATTAGCGACTCAGCAGCCGTAGTAACTGCGCGCGCAGCGCCCGGGCGCCGTCGGCGTCTAGCGGCGCTTCGCGGTCATCGCTAGCAAATACGTAGTGATCGAATTGCTGTTGCCAGGCAGCACGCTGGGCCGGCGGCAAATCGCGCAAGCTCATCAATCCCAGCAACAAGGTGTTGAACGGCGTATCCATCCAGTCCGGCGACTGCCGCCACCAGTAATTGACCAGAATATTAAACGGCGTCAGCCCTTCCACGTGGTGCCACCACATGCTGGGCAGGAACAAAGCGTCGCCCGCCTCCAGCTCGGCCGACTGGGCCTGCGCCAGCGCGGCGGCAAAGCGCGGGTAGCGCGCCAGATCGGGCTGGTGCAGGTCGACCAGGCTGACCGACTGCCCCGCCGGCGTGAAGTCCAGCGGGCCGACGTACAGGTTGGCCAGCTGCTCGGGCGGAAACAGCGTGAAGCGGCGGCGGCCGGCCGCGACGCAGGCCAGGTTGTCCGGCACGTCGTAGTGGGCCGGAATGCGGGTGCGGTTGCCGATCCAGATGCTGGCCAGGGGATCGCGGGCGCCGAAGTTGACATCGTTTTCAGCGCGCAGGCCCGGCAGACAGGTGTCAATGCTGGTCGAACCGACATACAGGGTGGGCGGCGCCGGATGGTCGAGGTGGGCGCGCAACGCGTCCAGTACCTGGTCGAAGCGCACCATCTGCGAGTTGAAGTTGAAGCCGCTCAGGTCGTCGTTATAGAAGATCCGCCCCCCCGTCTCCGGCGGCGCATGGGTGGCCAGTACAGTGGCGTCGCGGTAGAAACGGCGCAGGTAAGCGTCGGCCGCCAGCGGCGAACGGCGTGCGGCCTGCACCAGCGGCCAGTCGGCCACCAGGCCGCGCAGCACCAGCGGCACCGGCGAATGCAGGATTTCGTCCGGCAGCGGCTGGCTGGGGTCGGCGCGCAGCTGGCGACTGTGCTGGCAATCTATTTCGGCAATCGGTTTCATGCTGGACGGGTTGGACTCTCATGAAAAAAGGCCGCCTGGACAACGGCGGCCTGTGGCACGGTCAGACGCTACCGATCAGAACTTGTAGCGCGCGCCCAGCATGTAACGCGGTCCGGCTTGCGTCACGTTCAGGGTCGAGGCTTCGGTGCGGCCGAACTGACGCTGGGTGGCGTTGGTCAGGTTGATCACCTCGGCCTGGAAGCTCAGGTTCTGGTTGTAATTGTAGCCAATGCTGACGTCGGTCTGGCCATATTTGTCGGTGTACACCGGCGCCGCGCGGCCGCCGCCATCCACCGTCGCTGCCAGGAACTTGTCGCGCCAGTTGTAGGCCACCCGCACCGACCACTTGCTGTCCTCGTAGATGCCGACCACGTTGGCCGAATTGCTGAGGCCGAGAATCGCGAACTGGTCGTTGGTGTTGGCGTTGTCGTACTTGGTTGGCGAGGTCACATACGTATAGTTGGCCTGCACCCCGAACCCGCTGTGGCCGAACATATGCTGCACGTTCAGCTCGGCACCCTTGACGGTGGCCGATTTCTGGTTGGCATAGGTGGTGGTCAGGAAGTTCATCAGCGGATCGGTCGGCAGGCCCGTGATGTTGCCGTTCAGGTTGCCGTCCGATTTGACGCCGGTCATCTGCACACCCGGCTGGCCGTTGTAGTTGCCGAGGATGTAGTTGCGGATGCAGTTGGTGTCCGCCGTGCTGCAACCCGACGCCAGCGCCGCGTTGTAATAGGCGCCGCCCACCGGCGTGTGCAGATTGTACAGGTTCTGCGACACCACGGTCTGGCCCGCATAGTTATCCATCTGCTTGTGGAAGCCGGCCAGAGACAGCACGCTCTGCTGGTCGTAATACCATTCCCACGACAGATCCAGATTCTTCGACTTGACCGGTTTCAGCGCCGGATTGCCGACCGAGGCGGTACCGCCGGTGAAGACGTTGCCGATGGTGCCCAGCGTCAGGCCGCCTTGCAGCTGGTCGTAGCGCGGCCGGCCGATGGTGGCGCCGGCGCTGGCGCGCAGCTTCATGTCGGAACGCAGGTCGAAGTCGAGATTCAGGCTTGGCAGCACGTTGGTGTACTTGGCGTCCTGGGTGCTGTACGAGTTGCCGGCAAAGGTGATCGGCAATTCATTCTGCGACACCCACACCACCGCCGTGCCGGGCAAGACCTGGGCCACCGAGGTGACCTTGGTGCGCTCCAGCCGCACGCCGATCGACGAGTGGAAGGGAATCTTGCTATCCCAGTCGGTATTGAAGGACAGGTAGCCGGAGGTGGTTTTCTCTTTCAGCTCGCGGTCGGTGTCGGCGCTGGCGAAGTTCGGCAGGTAGCCGGCGGCATTGCCGGTGACCTGAGCGGTCAGCGCGCGCAGCTTGGCGAAGTCGAAGGTATACAAGGAACCGAACAGTTCCGGCGCGTCGTGGCCGCCCAGCTGGTTGAAGAACGAGCCCAGCGGATTGGCCTGGAAGATGCCGGCCGGATAATCCGACGCCTTGGTGGCGCCGCCCCAGGTGTTGTTCTGCACGTTGGAGAAGGTCGAGCGGTTGGTCGAATCGGTGTAGCTGGCGCCGAAGCTCAGGTCCGACGACTCCATCAGTTTCAGGTTGCCTTTGGCCTGCGCCTGGTTGATGGTGGCTTTCTGCCAGCTGTTGTGGAACCACGAGCCGGCCGCCTGGATCGGCTGGTTGGCCAGATCGGCCGCCGGCATGCTCAGCACCGGCAGCTCGTGGGTGAAGTCGATCTTGGTGGTGCCGCGGCTGAAGCTGGCGTTGGACAGGTTGTTCTCGCTGCCGAACGGGCTGTCTGCGCCGGACTCGGCGGTGGAGTGGTGCGCATCGAACTCGACCCGCAGTTCCGACGACGCCTTCCACAGCGCGTTGAAACCGATCGACTGGTTCTTGGTCTTGGTGGCATAGTCGCCGCCGACCACCGAGATATCCTGCGGCGTCTGGTACACCTCTTGATAGGTCAGCGGCGAAACCACATGGCCGCTCGGCCACGTGCTGGTCGAGGTCGGCGTCTGGCCGAACCACACGCTCAGTTCGTTACGGCGGGTGTGGATCTTTTGTTCCGAATAGGTCAGGTCGAGCGTGGTGGTCAGCTCTTTGACCGGGCGGAATTGCAGCACCAGCTGGCCGTTGGTGCGCTCGCGCTCGATAGCGTTGACGCCGTAGCCGAAGTTCTGCGGAATCGAGTACAGGTCGGTCTGGCCGGGACGGTTGGTGATGTTCTGCGAACCAGGCTGGCCCGGTTGCGGCAGCGTCACGCCGGCGGTGGTGTCGGAACCCAGGTACGGCCCCTGGTAGCCGTTGGCCAGGCCGGCGCGGTTGAAGCCGGAATCGCGCTTCTGGTAGCTGGCGCTGACCGCCACGCCGAAGCGGCCGTCGGCGCTGGTGTTGCTGTAGATGCCGGACACTTCAGGGGTGACGCTGTCGCCCTTCAGCATGCCAGGCAGGTGGTCGTTGGAGGTGTCCTTGACGGCCTTGGCGCCAATGCTGGCGCGCATGCCCGGATTGTCCAGCGGACGCGCGGTCATCACATTGATTGTGGCGCCGATGCCGCCGCTCGGGGTGTCGGCGCGGCCGGTCTTGTACACCTGCAGCTGCGAAATCGCTTCCGACGCCAGGTTGGAGAAGTCGAACGAGCGGCCCGACAAATCGCTCAGGTCGGTGGTCGGCATCTGGCGGCCATTCAACAGCACCAGATTGAAGTCCGGACCCAGGCCGCGCACGGTGACCTTCTGGCCTTCACCGTTGCTGCGGTCGATCGACACGCCGGAAATCCGTTGCAGCGATTCGGCCAGATTGGTGTCGGGGAATTTACCGATGTCATCGGCGACGATGCCGTCGACGATACCATCGGAATTGCGCTTCATGTTCAGCGTCGATTGCAGACTGGCGCGGATGCCGGTCACCACCACTGTCGGTGCGTTGGTGGTGCTGTCGGTGGGGCTGGCGGCTTCCTGCGCCTGGGCGATCGACAAGGTGGCGCAGGCGCCAGCGACTGCCAGACTAATCAGGCGGCGTTGGACCGGCAGCCTTGAAAACGTTTTCAAAGTTCGTTGCATTTTGTCTCCTTATTTATGATTTATGCCGGGGGCGCAACATCGACCGGCACCTGCCTGAATTAGTTCATTGATGTGACAAATTCGGCAACTTAAGAATAGGAGAAACGCTTCCATTCGTCAATTACGGCGCTTCATCTCGGGTGTTTTTCGCTGTTACGTAACGGCGTAATGTTGTAATAATGTGCTAACGGCAGGCACGGTGTATCATCGCTCGACATTCCCTTGGAACAGGACCCATGATCGTCGCCGGTGACCAGCAATTACTGAAACAAATCAATCGCATGGCCCTGGTGCGCCAGCTGTGCAGTGAGCCCGGCATGTCGCGCGCCGGGCTGTCGGAAACCGTGGGCCTGACCAAATCCACCGTCAGCCTGCTGGTGCGCGAACTGATGGACGAAGGCTGGCTGACCGAAAGCGCCTTGCGCGCCACCGGCGCCCTGGGACGGCGCGCCACCCCGTTGCACCTCGACGGTGAACGGCTGGCCCTGCTGGGCGCCGACCTCGGCATTGACGCGCTGCGCATCGTCGCCACCAACCTGCTGGGCGAGGTGCTGGCCGCGCGCGAACTGCCTTACGCCGATGCGGCCGACGCCGATGCCTGCATTACCCAGACCGCGCAGGCGCTGGTCGCGCTGAGCGGCAGCGCCGAGCTGGCCGGACGCACCATGCTGGGCGCCGGCGTCGGCCTGGCCGGCGCGGTGGACGACGCCACCGGCGTGCTGCATGTCGCGCCCCACCTGGGCTGGCGCAATGTCGACGTCATCGGCTTGCTGCGCGCCGGACTGGCCGGTTCGGCGCTGGCCGGGTTGCCGCTGTTCGCCCAAAACGAAGCCAATGTGGCGGCGCTGGCCGAGGTGGAATTCTCCGGCCAGCACGGCGCCGATCCGCTGATTTATGTAAGTATTGGTTACGGCGTGGGCGCCGGCATCATCGTCGACGGCCGCCTGCTGACCGGCCTGTATGGATTCGCCGGCGAAGTCGGCCACACCATCCTGCAACAGGGCGGACCACCCTGCTCCTGCGGCCGGCGCGGCTGCGCCGATGCGCTGATCGGCCTGCAGGCCATGCTCGACACCGTCTACGGCAAACCGGCGCCCTCGACACCGGCCCAGCTGCAACAACTGTTCAGCGCCGCCGACGCCGGCGACGGCCCGGCGCTGCAAGCGGTGGAGGCCGCCGGCCGTCATCTGGGCGTGCTGCTCAATAATTTGTGGGTGGCGTTCGATCCGATGTGCATCGTACTGGGCGGTGCCGCGCTGCGGCTGGGCGACCACCTGGTCACGCCGGCGCGGCAGGTGCTGCACGACTACGCCAGCGCCACCTCGCTGACGGCGCCGGTGATCCGCACGCCGCAGTTCGGCGCCAACACCATCGCCATCGGCGGCGCCGCCATGGCGCGCCACTACCTGATGCGGCCGTTCGCCGAGCACGGCCTGGGCACTGCCTGAGCACCCTGCCCTGTCAGTCCATGCCGCTTTTGCCGGTGGCCCAATAAGCTTTGCTGTGCCGCGGTGCGGCCGGCCCCGGCTGGCGCCGCAGCAAGCGCGTCAGATGCTGGATGGTGCTGGCTTTGCCGGTCAACACGATCTCGGCTTCCGGTTGCGCCTGCAGCATCGCCAGCAGCTGGTTTCCCAGCCCGGCGATGTGCGCGTCGTCGCGGTGACGCGCACACAGCTGCGCATGCTGCAAGCCCAGCATGGCCAGCACCCCGGCGTTGTCCGCCGGTGCGTTCATCTCCAACAGTATCTGTGCTGGCGTCAGCGCCGCCGCCAGGCCGACCGAGGTTTCATCGCCAAAGAAAATCAGCGACGGTTGCGGCTCGGCCAGGCGGACCGATTTGCGCGGGCCGAATACCACGCAACTGTCGCCCTGGCGCAGCGCGCGCGCCCATTGCGTGCCGGGACCATCCGCATGCAGGAAAATCAGGATGCGCAGGCGGCCGTTGTCGGCATCCCAGTCCAGCGGCGTATAGGTGCGCTGCACCCAGCCGCCCAACTGAATCTGGATCTTGTCGCCGGCAGTCCATGACGCGTTGCGCAAGGCATCGCCGCCCAGCGTGAGCAGGCGATACGGTCCGATGTTCTCGATCTCCACCACCCGCGCGGGGCGGGTGAAGAGTTTTTGCACTGCCGATTCAAACAGGCCGGCGCGCCTGGTGGGGAATGTGTTGTCCATGCCTGTGCAGACGGGACAAGCGCGCGGATATTTTATTCCGGCACGTGGATGCGGGCCTTGATGTGCTTGAGGTGGGCGACGATGGTGAAGGTCATCACCACCAGCAGCGACCACGAACTCCATTTGCTGACGTGCACCGCCGACCACGCCCCCAGCTGGTTGGGATAGCGCCACACGCCCCAGAACGTGCTGATGTTTTCCGCCAGCCAGATGAAAAAGCCGATCAGCACGAAGGACAGCAGCAACGGCATTTGCCGGTTACGGTCGAGCGGCTTGAACACCACCGTGGTGCGGGCGTAAAGGCCCAGCGCGCAGGCCGCCAGATACCAGCGGAAATCGCCGATGTAGTGATGGGTGAAGAAATTGGCATAGATCAGCAGCGCGATCGTCACCGCCATCCAGTACGGCGGATGGTGGCGGATGCGCAGGTCGAACAGGCGCCAGGCCTGGATCACATAGCTGCCCACCGCCGCGTACATAAACCCGGAAAACAGCGGCACGCCAAACAGCTTGGTGTAGGCAAAGTCCGGATAGCTCCACGACTGGATGCTGCCCGAGACCTTGAACGCTTCCAGCGCAAATCCGACCAGGTGGAACAGGCACACCGCCTTCAGTTCATCCCAGGTTTCCAGCCGGGCCCACAACATCCAGACCTGGATGGCGATGGCGGCCAGCAGCAGCACGTCGTAGCGCGGCAGGCCGAACAGCCCGGCGCGCGGCACCAGCAGCACGCTGGCGAAGAACAGCGCCACGAACAGACAGGCGCGGGCGTTCTTGATGCCGAAGTAGAGGAATTCCAGCAGAAAGCGCTGCCAGCCGCGCAGGCCGTGGCGGGTGGTGGCAGTCAGCAGATGGGTGTCGAGGATGGCCAGCATGGCGTCAGACTCTAGCGGTTTCAGCCGTAAAAAACAATGGGGCCGGACGTTTGCACGTCCGGCCCCATCATCAGCTGGCAGTGGCGCTAGGCAGCGCCGCCGGCTTCAAGACGATTATTGCAGTTTGATTTCGACATCAACGCCAGCTGGCAGGTCCAGCTTCATCAGTGCGTCAACGGTCTTGTCGGTTGGGTCGACGATGTCCATCAGGCGCTGGTGGGTACGGATCTCGAACTGGTCGCGCGAGGTCTTGTTGACGTGTGGCGAACGCAGAACGTCGAAACGTTGAATGCGGGTTGGCAGTGGGACTGGGCCTTTGACAACGGCGCCGGTGCGCTTAGCGGTGTCAACGATTTCCAGTGCGGACTGGTCGATCAGCTTGTAGTCGAAAGCTTTCAGACGGATACGGATTTTTTGGTTTGGTGCGGACATGATAATTCCTCAAAAGAGCGAACTGGCAACTTTGTAGCGCCAGCAATTTTAAAAAGAACGAAGTTTCATACAACTGGGCCGATATGGTATCACACCCTATCGGCCCAGTTTCAATCCGGACTAAAAATTAGGCCAGGATTTTTGCAACCACACCGGCGCCGACGGTACGGCCGCCTTCGCGGATTGCGAAGCGCAGACCTTCTTCCATCGCGATCGGGTTGATCAGCTTGACGGTGATCGACACGTTATCGCCTGGCATAACCATTTCTTTGTCCTGTGGCAGTTCGATCGAACCGGTCACGTCAGTCGTACGGAAGTAGAACTGTGGACGATAGTTGTTGAAGAACGGGGTATGACGACCGCCTTCGTCTTTCGACAGCACGTAGATCTCGCCGGTGAAGTGGTTGTGCGGCTTGATCGAGCCTGGTTTTGCCAGAACTTGACCACGTTGCACGTCTTCACGCTTGGTGCCGCGCAGCAGCAGACCAACGTTGTCGCCTGCTTGACCCTGGTCCAGCAGTTTGCGGAACATTTCCACGCCGGTGCAGGTGGTTTTGACGGTGTCAACGATACCGACGATTTCGATCTCTTCGCCGACTTTGATGATACCGCGCTCAACACGACCGGTTACCACGGTGCCGCGACCCGAGATCGAGAACACGTCTTCCACTGGCATCAGGAAGGCGCCATCGACTGCGCGCTCTGGCGTAGGGATGTAGCTGTCCAGTGCATCGGCCAGGGCCATGATGGCTTGCTCGCCCAGTGGGCCGGTGTCGCCGTCCAGTGCTTTACGTGCCGAACCTTTGATGATTGGCAGGTCGTCGCCTGGGAACTCGTATTTCGAAAGCAACTCACGCACTTCCATTTCAACCAGTTCCAGCAGCTCTTCGTCATCCACCAGATCGCATTTGTTCAGGAACACGACGATATATGGCACGCCAACCTGACGGGCCAGCAGGATGTGCTCACGGGTCTGTGGCATTGGGCCGTCAGCTGCGGAGCAAACCAGGATCGCGCCGTCCATCTGCGCAGCACCGGTAATCATGTTTTTGATGTAGTCGGCGTGGCCTGGGCAGTCAACGTGAGCGTAGTGACGTGCGGCGGTTTCGTACTCAACGTGAGCGGTGTTGATGGTAATACCGCGTGCTTTTTCTTCTGGAGCAGCATCGATCTGGTCGTAAGCTTTGGCTTCGCCGCCGAATTTCTTCGACAGAACGGTAGCGATTGCTGCGGTCAGGGTGGTTTTGCCGTGGTCGACGTGACCGATGGTGCCTACGTTGACGTGCGGTTTAGTCCGCTCGAACTTTTCTTTTGCCATTTTGATTCTTCCTCAGAACAAAGTTTTAAATGTGCGGCCGGATGATCTACCCGGCCGCAAAAATTACAGAATTACTTAGCTTTCGCGGTAACGATAGCGTCGATAACGTGCTTAGGCGCCTCGGAGTAGTGCTTGAACTCCATGGTGTAAGTCGCACGACCTTGCGTTGCGGAACGCAGGGTGGTCGAGTAACCGAACATTTCCGACAGCGGTACTTCGGCTTTGATGATCTTGCCGCCGCCGCCTGGGATTTCGTCCATGCCTTGCACCATACCGCGGCGGGACGACAGATCGCCCATCACGGTACCGGCGTAGTCTTCCGGCGTTTCGACTTCCACAGCCATCATTGGTTCCAGGATGACTGGGCTGGCGCGACGGCAAGCTTCTTTGAATGCCATCGAACCGGCCATGCGGAATGCATTTTCGTTCGAGTCAACATCGTGGTACGAACCGAAGGTCAGGGTGACTTTGACGTCAACCACTGGGTAGCCAGCCAGAACACCGGTGTTCAGGGTTTCGCGCACACCTTTTTCAACCGCAGGGATGAATTCGCGTGGAATCACACCGCCTTTGATCGCGTCGATGAACTCGAAGCCTTTGCCTTGTTCCTGTGGTTCCAGGGTCAGCACGGCGTGACCGTATTGACCACGACCACCGGACTGCTTGACGAACTTGCCTTCCACATCGCTGACCGATTTGCGGACGGTTTCGCGGTATGCAACCTGTGGTTTGCCCACGGTGGCTTCCACGCCGAATTCGCGCTTCATACGGTCAACGATAATTTCCAGGTGCAGCTCGCCCATACCACCGATGATGGTCTGGCCCGACTCTTCGTCGGTCTTCACGCGGAACGACGGATCTTCCTGTGCCAGGCGGTTCAGCGCCAGGCCCATTTTTTCCTGGTCGGCCTTGGTTTTTGGTTCCACAGCCTGTTGAATCACCGGCTCTGGGAACACCATGCGTTCCAGCACGATGATCGACGCTGGATCGCACAGGGTTTCGCCGGTGGTCACGTCTTTCAGACCCACTGCCGCGGCGATGTCGCCGGCGCGCACTTCTTTGATCTCTTCGCGCTGGTTAGCGTGCATCTGCAGAATACGACCCAGACGCTCTTTACGACCTTTGACCGAGTTGTACACGGTGTCGCCGGCATTGATCACGCCCGAGTACACGCGGAAGAAGGCCAGTTGGCCGACGAACGGGTCGGTCATGATCTTGAACGCCAGCGCCGAGAACTTCTCGTCGTCCGATGCTTTACGGGTCGCTGGCTCTTCGTCGTCGTCGGTGCCTTTAACGTCGGCGATGTCGATCGGCGATGGCAGGTACTCGATGACGGCGTCCAACATGGCTTGTACGCCCTTGTTTTTGAACGCGGTGCCGCACAGCATAGGAACGATTTCGGAAGCGATGGTGCGATCACGCAGCGCTTTCTTGATCTCGGCTTCGGTCAGGTCGCCTTCTTCCAGGTACTTGTTCATCAGCTCTTCGTTGGCTTCAGCAGCGGCTTCAACCATCTTCTCGCGCCACTCGGCAGCCGAATCAGCCAGCTCGGCAGGGATATCGACGTAGTCGAATTTCATGCCTTGCGAAGCGTCGTCCCACAGGATCGCTTTCATCTTGACCAGATCGATCACGCCTTTGAAGTTGTCTTCGGCGCCGATTGGGATCTGGATCAGGACTGGGTTGGCCTTCAGGCGTGCGCGCATTTGCTCGTACACTTTGAAGAAGTTCGCGCCGGTGCGGTCCATCTTGTTGACGAAGGCCAGACGTGGCACTTTGTACTTGTTAGCCTGACGCCATACGGTTTCCGACTGTGGCTGAACACCGCCCACTGCGCAGTAAACCATGCAAGCGCCATCCAGCACGCGCATCGAACGTTCCACTTCAATGGTGAAGTCAACGTGGCCTGGGGTGTCGATGATGTTGATGTGGTGTTCTGGGAAGTTGTTCGCCATGCCTTTCCAGAAGCACGTGGTCGCAGCCGAGGTAATGGTAATACCGCGTTCCTGCTCCTGCTCCATCCAGTCCATGGTGGCGGCGCCATCGTGAACTTCACCGATCTTGTGGTTCACGCCCGTGTAGAACAGAACGCGTTCGGTGGTGGTGGTCTTACCTGCATCGATGTGAGCGGAGATACCGATGTTGCGGTAGCGCTCGATGGGGGTCTTGCGGGCCATAATTAATCCTAAATCTTTGAATGGACAAAACCGAGCGCCATTTTTTGGAGAAAAAATGAGCCCGGCCTCGAACAACAGATGACAGCCAGATCACGCAGGACCTGGCCGATTTTATTAGAAGCGGAAGTGCGAGAACGCCTTGTTCGCTTCAGCCATGCGGTGAACTTCGTCACGCTTCTTCATCGCACCGCCACGGCCTTCGGCGGCTTCCATCAGCTCACCCGCCAGACGCTGTGGCATCGATTTTTCGCTGCGCTTGTTGGCAGCTTCACGCAGCCAACGCATCGACAGCGCCATACGACGCACTGGGCGGACTTCAACCGGCACCTGGTAGTTGGCACCACCAACGCGACGGGATTTCACTTCAACCAGCGGCTTGGCGTTGTTGATCGCGGTAGCGAACACTTCCAGCGGGTCTTTACCGGATTTCTCCGAGATGTGCTCGAAAGCACCGTAAATGATGTTTTCTGCGACCGATTTTTTACCGGACAGCATCAGAACGTTCACGAATTTGGCGACATCGGTGTTGCCGAATTTTGGATCCGGCAGGATCTCGCGCTTGGGTACTTCACGACGACGTGGCATGTCATTTCCTTTTCTCTTCAGTTGAGTGCCTTACGGTCACTCGCGGCGGCCATCATAGCCAGCCACTTACTCGGTCTCGCGACCGGCTCAACTCAATTAATAATGATTACTTCTTAGCTTGCTTGGCGCGCTTGGCACCGTATTTCGAGCGAGCTTGTTTACGGTCTTTAACGCCCTGGGTATCCAGTGCACCGCGAACCATGTGGTAACGCACACCTGGCAAGTCTTTTACACGACCGCCGCGCAGCAGAACAACGCTGTGCTCTTGCAGATTGTGGCCTTCACCGCCGATGTACGAAATGACTTCGAAACCGTTGGTCAGACGCACTTTGGCAACTTTACGCAGTGCCGAGTTAGGCTTCTTAGGAGTGGTGGTATACACACGGGTGCACACGCCACGTTTTTGCGGGCTGTTTTCCAGCGCCGGCGATTTGCTCTTCACGACCAGTTTGGTGCGTGGTTGGCGAATCAGTTGATTGATGGTTGGCATCGTTCTAAACCCAACTAAATAACAACATTAACAACCCGGTCAAAATGCCGGGGACAAAAAACCTTCTCTCGATCTATTGGGCCAAAGGAGGCGCAAACAGCCACTCTCATGGAGCAGCCGGATTCAACGTATACGATGTGCAGAATAAATTGAGAACTCGCGAGTATAGACGTGAACGGTAGCTCAGTCAATCAATTTCGCGGCGGATGGCGGCTTGCAGCGGGAAAGCAGCCACTAGCAGAAAGGTCTGAAAACACTTGATAATAGCAAATAATTCCCATCCTGCTAGCCCTCAATGCGATTCCTGTTGCGCCCCGCCCCGCTGTTCGTGCTGACCAGTTACCTGCTGCTGACGCTGGTGCCCTGCGTGCCCCTGCTGCTGGGCCGGCAAGTGCCGGAACTGGGCCATGTGCTGCTGGTGGAGTTGCTGGCCTGGCTGGTGGTGTGGGGCGTGGCCGGCCGGCCGGCGTGGTTCCACTGGTTGCTGATCCCGGCCTTCCTGGCGCTGCCGACCGAGATTTACTTATTCATTTATTACGGCCAGGGCATCTCCACCCACCACCTGGGCATCATCGCCGAGACCAGCCCCAAAGAGGCGATGGAATTCCTCGGCCGCAAAGTGTGGCTGATGGCGGCCGTGCTGCTGGGCGTGATCGCCTGGTGGATCGCGGTGCAGGTGGCGGCCCGCCGCAGCCCGGCACTGAACTGGCGCGGCGCCAGCCGCAAGACCGTGCTGGGTATATTAATAGCGCTGGCGGCACTGGCGCTGTACGGCCGCGAATTCGGCGTGCATGCCGCGCCGCTGGCGCACAGCAGCGCCAGCGCGTCGGCGTCAGCGTCGGCTTCAGCTTCCGAGTCCGCCGCCAGCGAGGAAGACGCATCGGAAGAAGTCAGCGATCCGGAACGGGCGGCCATCGCCGGCGAACATCGGCTGGACTGGAAACTCGGCCCGCTGCCATGGCGGATGCGCTCGCTGCTGACATTCAACGACTTTGCCTCGTCGTGGCCGTTCGGCCTGACCGCGCGCGGTATCGACTTCTGGAAAGAGCGCGAATACCTGGCCGACCTGGGCCAGCGCAGCCGCAACTTCAGCTTCCACGCGCACCAGCCGAGCAAGAACGACACGCCGGAAATCGTCATCATGGTGATTGGCGAATCGTCGCGCTACGACCGCTGGGGCATCAACGGCTACCAACGCGACACCACCCCGCTGCTGAGCAAGGAAGCCAACCTGGTCACGCTGCCGGACGTGATCACCGCCGTCTCGGCGACACGGCTGTCGGTGCCGGTGATCATCTCGCGCAAGCCGGCCACACAAAGCCTGAAGGACGGCTTCTCGGAAAAATCCTTCCTCACCGCCTATAAAGAGGCCGGCTTCAAGACTTTCTGGCTGTCGAACCAGATCTCGTTCGGCCAGTTCGACACGCCGGTGTCGGTGTTTGCCAAGGAAGCCGACGTGATCCAGTTCATGAACCTGGGCGGCTTTACCAACAACTCCAACTTCGACCAGATTTTGCTGGAGCCGCTGCAGCACGCCATCGCCGACCCGGCGCCGAAGAAACTGATCGTGCTGCACACGCTGGGCAATCACTGGAACTACAGCCAGCGCTATCCGAAGGACTTCGACAAATGGCAGCCGTCGCTGTTCGGCATCGACAAGCCGGTGTACACCGACCTGAAGATCAAGCCACAGCTCAACAACAGCTACGATAACTCCATCCTCTACACCGACTGGTTCCTGTCGCAGGTGATCCACCAGCTGAAGGACACGCAGCAGCTGACCTCGATGGTCTACGTGGCCGACCACGGCCAGACGCTGTACGACGGCACGTGCAAGCTGGCCTTCCACGGCCACAACACCCAATATGAATTCCACGTGCCGGCCATCGTCTGGTACTCGGACGCATACAAGGAGCGCTATCCGGACAAGGTCAGCCAGCTGCTCAAACACCGCAAGGCGCGGCTGGCCACCGAGAACATCTTCCACACGCTGCTGGACCTGGGCGACATCGCGTACGACGATGAAAAACTGGAGTGGAGCTTCCTCAACCAGCAATTCAAGCAGCACAAGCGCTACGTGGACAGCTACGGCTGGACCAACTACGACAATGCCGATTTCAAAGGCGACTGCCGCGAAGTGATCGACAAAAGCAAGCCCATCAAACAGGATAAATAATGCGCATCGCCGCTGCACAGACGCCCTCGGTAGCGGGTGACCTCGCCACCAACCTCGCCACCCACCTGCGCTTCATCGCCGCCGCCCATGCGGAATGCGTGCAGTTGCTGGTGTTCCCGGAACTGTCATTGTGCGGCTACGAACTGCCGCTGCTGCGCGAGTGCGCACTGTCGCCGCACGATGCGCGCCTGGCGCAGCTGCGCGCCGCAGCGGTCAACACCGGCATGACCATCATCGTCGGCGCCCCGCTGATCGACGACGGCGCCGCGCAGCCCTGCATCGCCAGCATCACCTTCCGGCCGGACAGCAGCGCCACCACCTACCGCAAGCAATACCTGCACGCGGGCGAAGACGTCCACGTCCAGCCAGGTCCGCGCGGCGCGCAAGCCCACGTGCTGCACGGCCAGCGCTACGTCGAAGCCATCTGCGCCGACACCACCCATCCGGAACACGCGCGCGCAGCAGCCGACGCCGGCGCCACCCTGTACGTGGCCGGCGTGCTGATTTCCAACGGGGGATACGAGGCCGACGCGGCGCTGCTGCGCCGCTACGCGGAAGAGCACCGCATGACCGTGCTGATGGCCAACCACGGCGCCCCATCCGGCGGCTACACATGCGCCGGCAAAAGCGCCATCTGGGCGCCGGGCGGCACCCTGATCGCCCAAGCCGAAGGCCCGGGCGACTACCTGGTCATCGCGGAAGAAAACAACGGCTGGCACGGCCGCACCTTGCCGGTCAAGACGGCGGCCTGAACCAGCCGCCGGAAAAGATCAGCGCAGCGCCAGCTGGGTGCCGGGCGGCGGGTGGCGCCGACCGCGCTTTCGTTGATCTTGAAGACGCTGACAGTCAGCTGCAATTCGCTGGCCTGGTCTTGCAGCGACTGCGTGGCGGCGGCGGCTTCTTCCACCAGCGCGGCATTCTGCTGCGTCACCGTATCCATCTGCGCCACGGCCTGATTGACCTGGTCGATGCCCTCGCTCTGCTCGCGGCTGGCGACGGCGATTTCGCCGACGATCTGCGTCACCTGATGCACATTGCCCACCAGCGTGGTCATGGTGGTGCCGGCCTGCTCGACCAGATTGGTGCCCAACTGGATCTTCTGCACCGAGTCGTCGATCAGCACCTTGATCTCCTTGGCGGCGGCCGCCGAACGCTGCGCCAGATTGCGCACCTCGGTCGCCACCACCGCGAAGCCGCGGCCCTGTTCACCGGCACGCGCCGCTTCCACCGCCGCGTTCAGCGCCAGAATGTTGGTCTGGAAGGCGATGCCGTCAATTACGCCGGTAATATCGACAATCTTGCGTGACGCGTCGTTGATGGCGTTCATGGTGCTGACCACTTGCGTCATCACTTCGCCGCCCTGCGCCGCCGTGTTGGACGCGCCCTCCACTAGCGTGCGCGCGTGCTGCGCATTCTCCGAATTCTGCTTGACGGTGCTGGTCAGTTCCTCGATCGAGGCCGCCGTCTCTTCCAGCGAACTGGCCTGCGTCTCGGTGCGCGACGACAGTTCCATATTGCCGGCTGCCAGTTCCTGCGAACC
The DNA here is from genome assembly GCF_012849375.1 of Duganella dendranthematis. Lineage (NCBI taxonomy): Bacteria > Pseudomonadati > Pseudomonadota > Betaproteobacteria > Burkholderiales > Oxalobacteraceae > Duganella > Duganella dendranthematis. The sequence goes on along the minus strand of NZ_CP051684.1, from coordinate 2,872,261 downwards.
GGTGTTGATGATGTCCGCGCCATGCCGCACGCGCGACACGGTCGACAGCAGGTCGCCCTGCATGCGCTGGATCGCCTTCAGCAGGCGCTGGATTTCGTTGTCGCCATCGGCTTCGATATTGGCGGTCAGGTCGCCGCTGGCCACGCGGTCCAGCTGATCGACCGCGCCGGCCAGCGGCACCAGCACCGTCGAGCGCAGCATCAGGTGCGTGCCGAACACCACGCCCAGCGCGATCAGCAGGCCCAGCACAACCAGCCACATCACAATCGAATATTCGCTGGCGCGCTTTTCGGTCAGCGCGGTGATCTGCTCATCGCCCAGCTTCTGGAATTTCTCCAGCGCGGCCGAGAAGGCGGCGCCCACCGGCGTCAACTCCTTTGAATTGATGGTTGAATATGTGCCCGGATCATCCTTTGCCAGCGCGTCCGAGGCGCGGTCCAGCACCGCCGACAGCTTGCGGCCCGAGTCCACCAGCTCTTTTTTCAGTTGCGTGTCCTGGCCTGGAAACTCGGGCGCTTTCTCGAACTTGTCGAGGAAGTCCAGCGTGCGCTGGTAGGATTTCTTGGCGTTGGTCAGGGCGGAATCGCGGGTCGCCTTGTCGTCGCCCTCTTTTAGCGCCGCATAGCCGCGCGTCAGTGCCGAGCGCGTGCGGGTGGTGTCTTTGTAGGCGTCGTTGATGGTGATGATCTGACTGGAAATGGTGTGCACTTCCACGATCGACCGATTGGATTGCTGCAAGGCGACGATGCCCAGCGCGGCCCCCGCCAGCAACATTGCCGTAAACAGAACTAATACGCCAAGCAAGCTTGCTCGCACTGTGACCTTATTCATCCCGCCTCCAAATTTGATATTTCTAACTAGAAACACTATACCAAATTTTGAAGTTCTCTGACCTTTGAAATAACTATCCAAAAGTACTGCTTACAACAGATTGCCCAAGGCCTGCCGCAGTTGCGGATAGCTGAAAACGAAGCCACTGTCGAGCAAGCGCAGCGGCGCCACGCGCTGCCCTTCGAGCAGCAGATCGGCCTGTTCGCCCAAGGCCAGCCGCATCGGCCAGCCCGGCGTCGGCATCCCGTATGGACGATGCAACACCGACGCCGCCACGCGGTTGAACTGCGCCTGCGTCAGGCTCTCCGGCGCGGTGAAGTTGTAGCTGCCGCTGCCGCCGCTGCGGCATAGATGGGCCATGGCGCCAATCAGGTCATCCACATGGATCCACGACAGCCATTGCGTGCCGCCGCCAAGCGGACCACCCAGCCCCAGCTTGACCGGCAACAGCATCATCGGCAGCGCGCCCTGCGTGCCCAGCACCAGGCCGAAGCGCATACAGGCCACCCGAACGCCATGCGCTGCGGCGCCGCCAGCGGCCTGCTCCCATTCGCGGCACAGGTCAGACATGAACATCGGCTGCGGCCCACTTTGTTCCGTCAGCACGGTGGCGTCGCCGCGCGGCTGCACGCCGTAATAACCGATCGCCGACGCCGACAGCAACAACGCCGGCTTGTGTTCGGCGGCGCCGATCCAGCGCACCACGGCGTCGGTCAGGCCGATGCGGCTTTGGCGCAGCACCGCACGCCGTTTGGCGCTCCAACGCCAGCCAAGAATGCGCGCGCCGGCCAGGTTGATCACCACATCGAAGCGTCTTGTCGACGGCAACTGCGCCATGCTGGCGACGCACTCGACGCGGCCGTCGAACAGCCACGCCGCCTGGCGCGGCTGCCGTGTCAGCACGGCGACGCGATGCCCATCGCGCAGCAAGGCGCGGACCAGACGCTGGCCGATAAAGCCGGTGGCGCCGGTCACCAGGAAACTGCGCTCGCCCTCGGCAAAGCTCGCCTGCGGCACGCCCGCAACACGCTGCGCCATGCGGCCGATGCTGCGCGCAGCCCAGGCGTCGCGCAGGCCGGACACGCCGACGCCGACGCCGCATAGCGCCAGGAACACGCCCAGCGCCCCGTGCGGCTCCCACACCAGCGCGGTAGGCAAGGCCAGCATGGCGGGCGTGTCTAACGCCAGCAGCGCGATGAAGGCGCCGCCGTTCATCGCCAGCACCGTATGGGTGACGCGCTCGGTCGCCGGCAGCAGGCGGGTACGGTCCTCGACCACGAAATCCCACAGCGTCAGCACGATTTCGACGCTGAACACCAGCAGCAGCACCACCGCCCACCAGCCATGAAAGGCCCATGACGACAAGCCGATGAACAAGGCGCTGTAGATCAGCGCGCGCGCGGCGTGAATCGACAGCTCGCGCCGCGCGGTGGCGCGGCCGGGCAACGCCTCGGTCAGTTCATGATGGTAAAGCGTGTCGAAGGCGCCGAGACATCCCTGCGCTGCCATCAGCTGCAACGCCAGTGTGTGGGTATTCATACCGTCACCTCCCTGAAGATTCCTGCTTGCGTAAAAGTCGTGCCAAACAGCGCATGGCGGATCTCGATGCGGATGTCGAACTGGTTGGCGCTGTTGTTGCGATGGCGGAGAAAGGTCTTGCCCGGCGTGAGCACGTCCGGCAAGGGAATGCGTACCCCGAACAGCTGCCAGAAATAGCCATCGCTTTCGAAATGCAGGTTACCGTCGCGGACATCCAGCACCAGCTTCATGCCCAGTCCCATGCCGACATACTCCAGCACTTCTCCCTTCGGGCTCTCCGCCATGTAGGAAGTGAACATCACCGGCTTGCGCGCGTGCAGACGATAGGTGCGCTGCTTGAAAATCCACGCGCAGTTGTGGCGGGAGTAGACCTGGATATCGACCGGGAAATCCGCATCGTTATATGGCATCAGCGCGCCTTTAACGAACGGCATGCTGAGGTAGCCCAATAACCGGCCCACGCGCGAACAACTCAGCTCCGACAATGTGCCGGTGTAGTGCAGTGGCTTGCCCGGCAGCGGATTCTTGTCGAAACGCGCCTGGATATCCGGATGCAGCTTGCCCCAGGTGGGTCCGAGGATTTTCTTGAACAGCTCACCTTCGGAAGGGATCATCATGGTCGGCGCCGTCGTCTGTGATTTCTGTATAAACAGAAATTATGAGTGAAATTTTTAGTCGCTACCGATCAGGCGCGCCACCTTGCCGCCCATTTTCAGGAAGCGCTGCATGGTGGCCGGTGGCAGGTGCTTGTAATCGTCATACGTGGCAGTGAGCATTTCGAGGAACGCCAGTACCTGCTCCATTTTGACCTTGGTGGCCGGCTCCAGCAGCGGGTCATCTTCCGCCTCCGCGGCGCAGGCGCGCAGCACGGTCAGCGTCGGATCAATCTCGCGCTTCTTGCGCTCTTCCACGATGACGCGGAAGATGGCCCACACATCCTGCAAGGCCAGGAAATGGTCGCGCCGGTCGCCCGCCATATGGGTGATGCGCACCAGCCCCCAGCTTTGCAGCTCCTTCAGGCTATTGCTGACATTCGAACGCGCCACATTCAGCGTCTCGGCGATCTGCTCGGCATTGAGCGGCTGGTTGACCAGGAATAGCAGCGCATGAATCTGCGACACGGTCCGGTTCACGCCCCAGCGCGCGCCCATCTCGCCCCAGTGGAGGATATATTTCTGGATGGTCGGCGAAAGGTCCATGATTTCTCTAATTTCTGTCAACGCAGAAATATTAGACCTCGTTCAACCCAAAGTCAAAGACTTTTCAGCCGGATGCGCCATGTAGTCGCTGAGCCAGGCGTGGATGCGATCAGCTTTGGTGGTGATGGCGCTGTCGAAGCCGCGCGCTGTCAGCAGGGCGATGCCGTTGGTGGCTTGCAGCAGGCCGGGCTTGAGCTGCCAGCGCCCGTCCTCGCGGCTGACGCACCACGGTCGCAAACTGTCGGCCAGCAGCGACGCCAATACCAGATGGTGCGACGCCACCACCACCCGTCCCTGCTGTGCCAGCGTGTGCAGCACCGCGCCGGCCGCCGATACCGATTCCAGGTAGTTCGTGCCGCGGAAGATTTCGTCGATCAGGAAGATGGCGCGCCGCTGCGCCGCCACCGCCAGCAGTTCCTGCCCGCGCCGCAGTTCGGCCATATAGAAGCTCTCGCCGTTATCCATCGCATCGTCGTTCTGCATGCTGGTGTACACCGGCTGCAGCGGCGTGACCGCGCGCGTCGCGTAGCAGAAGCCGAAGGCGCGCGCGGTGATCAGATTCAGTCCTATCGTGCGCAGCAAGGTGCTCTTGCCGATGCCGTTCTGGCCCGAGATGAAGACGCCCTGCCGCGCCATGCCGAACGTCAGCGCCGCCGCATCGGCCAGCAACGGATGCACCACGTCGTCCAGCGCCACCTCGTCGCCTTGCTCCGCCCAGCAGAACGCCGGCGCCTGCGACAGATGGCGCGCCAGCGCCAGATCCGCCTCCAGCGCCGCCACCCGCGCAAAGCTGGAGCGCAGGAAGTCGATGTGCTCACGCACCACCTCGCGGCTGCGGAAGTAGTGCCGCACATTTTCCAGGAACATCCAGTCGGCGTAGTCGCGCGCGCCCGGCAGATAGGCCAGCAGCGAGCGGCCAAGGCCCCGGTTCAGGCGCGACGCCTCGGCGCCGTCATCGCGCAATGGCGCCGTCGCCGGGTCGTCGATCTGCGCCAGCAACCCGTGCGCGCGCAGCATCTGCTGCATGGCGTTGAGGATGCTGGTCCACTCCTGTACCGCATCATGATAGCCCGCCTGGATCCCGCACAGCGACAGGAACAGCGCCAGCGTCACAAGCCACATCCACAACCAGTTCATGCCCAGCGCCAGCCCGACCGACACCAAGAAGGCCCACGGCAACCAGCCCAGCACCGGCACCCAGCGCGGCGTTACCGGCAGCGGCGCGCCAAACACGGTCTCGCTGATCTCGCGGTCAGCCTGGCGCAGACCGGTGCTGGCGGACGTCAAGCGCGTCCGCAGTCCATCGTCCGCCACCAGCGCGCGGACGCGGACGGCTGCTGCGGACGCGTCCTCCTCCACATGCAGCCGCCGGTGCAGTTCCTGCTGGCCGAAGATGCTGGTCTCGCGCGCCAGCTGCGCGCTGTAATCCGGCAGCAGCAGGTCGTCCCAGGTCGCGCTGTCCAGCAGGGTGTCCGCATCGGACAGGGTACGGCGGTAGAGCGCGACATCGCTCGGCACAAACGGGTAATCGGTCATGAAAGGCTTATCAGTTGGCAACACTGCGCCAGATTGAGCACAATTGCCAGATTTTCAAGTCCGGCCGGACAACGCGGACATCACGGACGTTTCCGGACGCTGCCGGACGCCACCGGACAGCGGACACGCCACTAACTATCTCATAAAAATCAATAACTTATATGCTGGCACACTTTCTGCATAAGGTTGCCTATCCATACACCATACGACCATCATGATACGTGACACCTCCTCCCAAGACGCCGTGATTGCCGCCCCCAAAGGCCAGACCACCAAGCGCCGCCTGATCATTGCCGCCGCTAGTGTGGTGGTGCTGGCGGTGGGCTGGTATTTGTTCCACAACTGGCGCAACACCGACCACTCGGTCAACATCTCACGCCTGCGCATCGCCGAAGTGGGCCGTGGCACGTTGATCCGCGACGCCGCCGTCAACGGCCGCATCGTCGCCGCCGTCAGCCCGACGCTGTACGCGCCGTCGCTGGCCACCGTCACGCTGCAGACCCACGCCGGCGACACCGTCAAAAAGGGCGACGTGCTGGCCGTACTGGAATCGCCCGACCTGTCCGACGCGCTGAAGAAGGAGCAAGCGGCCTACGCCCAGATCGAAGCCGACGTGGCGCGCCAGCGCATCCTGGCCCGCAAACAGAAGCTGCTGGCGCAGCGCGACGCCGACACCGCCGAAATCGACCGTCTGTCGGCGCAGCGCACGCTGGAACGCTACGACGCCGTCTCCAACGAAGGCATCATCGCCAAGATCGAATACCAGAAGGCCAAGGACGCGCTGAACTCCGCCGCCATCCGCGCCAAGCACGCCGACCAGGCCTCGGCGCTGGAAAGCGACAACGTGGCGCTGGAACTGGAGTCCAAGATCAAGCAGCTGGAGCAGCAACGCAGCACGCTGTCCAACGCCCAGCGACGCGTCGATGAACTGACGGTGCGGGCGCCGGTCGACGGCTTCATCGGCACGCTGTCGGTCGCCAACCGCAGCGTGGTGCCGGCCAACACGCCGCTGATGACGCTGGTCGACCTGTCGCGCCTCGAAGTCGAGCTGGAAGTGCCGGAGACCTATGTGTCCGACCTGGGTCTGGGCATGACGGCGGAAGTCAACTACGGCACCGGCACCGCCAACGGCAAGCTGTCGGCGCTGTCGCCGGAAGTGGTGAAGAACCAGGTGCTGGCGCGGGTGCGGTTCAACGGCGAACAGCCGGCCGGCCTGCGCCAGAGCCAGCGCATCACCGCGCGCCTGCTGATCGACGAGAAGCACGACGCGCTGATGGTGCAGCGCGGCCCGTTCGTCGAATCGGAAGGCGGCCGCTATGCCTACGTGGTGCGCGACGGCGTCGCCATCCGCACCCCGATCAAGCTGGGCGCCACCAGCGTCTCCGCCGTGGAAATTCTCGGCGGCCTGAAACCAGGCGACAAGATTGTGATCTCCGGTACCGAAACCTTTGAGAACGCCGAACGCGTCTCGATCAATAACTAAACTCTGAGAGGCTCCTATGCTGCGCATGAAAAACCTGAGCAAAGTGTATCGCACCCACATGATCGAAACCCACGCGCTGCGCGGCTTCGAGATCGACGTCAAGCAAGGCGAGTTCGTCACCGTTACCGGGCCGTCCGGCTCGGGCAAGACCAGCTTCCTCAACATCGCCGGCCTGCTGGAGGAATTTACCGACGGCGAATATGTGCTGGACGGCGTCAACGTGCGCGGCATGGACGACAACGCCCGCTCGCGCCTGCGCAATGAAAAGCTGGGCTTCATCTTCCAGGGCTTCAACCTGATTCCCGACCTGTCGCTGTTCGATAACGTCGACGTGCCGCTGCGCTATCGCGGCTTCAACGCCGCCGAGCGCAAGGAGCGCATCGAGGACGCGCTGGCCAAGGTCGGCCTGGCCTCGCGCATGAAGCACTATCCGGCCGAACTGTCCGGCGGCCAGCAGCAGCGGGTGGCCATCGCCCGCGCGCTGGCCGGTTCGCCCAAACTGCTGCTGGCCGATGAACCGACCGGTAACCTGGATACGCAGATGGCGCGCGGCGTGATGGAGCTGCTGGAAGAAATCAACGCCGCCGGCACCACCATCCTGATGGTGACCCACGATCCGGAACTGGCGGTGCGCACCCAGCGCAATGTCCACATCATCGACGGCCAGGTGTCCGACCTGGTGCGCAAGTCGCCGTCGCTGAGCACCGTCGGCCACGCCGCCCAAGCGTAAGGAGCGCAGCATGTTCCAATACTACTTCCTGCTGGGGCTACGTAGCCTGCGCCGCAATCCCGCCCTGACCGCACTGATGGTGCTGACGCTGGCCATCGGCGTGGCGGCCAGCGTGTCGACGCTGACCATCCTGCACGTCATGTCCGGCAACCCGATTCCGGCCAAGAGCGAGCGCCTGTTCGTGCCGCAGTTCGACAACGGCCCGCTTGAAAGCTACAAGGTCGGCGACAAGCCGAATGACGAACAAATGAGCTACCGCGACGCCGTCAATTTCATGAACAGCAAGGCGGGCGAACGCCGCACCGCGCTGTTTGGCGTCGGCCTGCCGCTGGAGCCGGAACGCAAGGACCTGGGGGTCTTTGTGGTGCGCGGCATCGCCACCGGCGGCGATTACTTCAATATGTTTGAAGCGCCCTTCCTGCACGGCCAGGGCTGGGCGCCGGATGCCGACCAGCGCGGCGCCGACGTGGTTGTCCTCAGCCGCAAGCTGTCGGAAAAACTGTATGGCGACGCCGATCCGGTGGGTCGCCGCGTGCGCATGGGCGGCTTCGATTACCAGATCGTCGGTGTGCTCGACACGTGGAACGTGATCCCGCGCTACCAGCACCTGATCGGCCCCGAAACCGCCTTCGGCGACGAGGAGGATATGTACATTCCCTTCACCACCGCCATCAATCACCAGGTGGAGCGCAATGGCAGCACCGGCTGCCAGGGCAATGTGGAACCGGGCTTCCAGGGCTTCCTGGATTCGGAATGTACCTGGATCCAGGTATGGTTTGAAACCGCCACGCCGGGCGACCGCGCGGCACTGCAAAGCTATCTGGATAGCTACGCCGCCGAACAGCGCAAGCTGGGCCGCCTGAAACGCAATACGCCGAACAAGCTGTATGACGTCATGGAGTGGCTGGAATTCCAGAAGGTCGTCGACAACGACAACAAGCTGGCCGTGTGGCTGTCGTTCGGCTTCCTGCTGCTTTGCCTGGTCAACACCATCGGCCTGCTGCTGGCCAAGTTCTCGGTGCGCGCCTCCGAAGTCGGCATCCGCCGCGCGCTGGGCGCCTCGCGCCGCGAGATTTTCACCCAATTCCTGATCGAGACCACGGTGGTCGGCCTGGTCGGCGGCCTGCTTGGGCTGCTGCTGGCGGTCGGCGCGCTGGCGCTGATCGCACTGCAGTCGAAGGCACTGGCAACGGTGGCGCAGATGGACTGGATCATGCTGCTGACCACCTTCGTGCTGGCGGTGCTGGCGGCGGTACTGGCCGGCCTGCTGCCGACCTGGCGCGCCTGCCAGGTCACGCCGGCACTGCAACTCAAATCCCAATAAGCGAGGCTACTCATGGAAATCCGTCCTATCCTGTCCGCGCTGCTGCGCAATAAAACCGGGCCGATACTGGTCGCGGTGCAGGTGGCCCTGAGCCTGGCCATCCTGTCCAACGCCATCTACATTGTGAAGGACCGCCAGGCCGTGTCGGCGCGCGCCAGCGGCGTCGCCAACGAAGGCGAGGTGTTCTCCGTCCAGGTACGCCGCCTCAAGGCGCTGCCACACGAAGCCAGCCTGGCCAGCCAGCGCGCCGAAATCGCCACCATCCGGGCCGTGGCCGGCGTGACCTCGGTGGCCCAGGTCAGCCAGACCCCGCTGAGCCGTTCCGGCAACACCACCGGCCTGGCCACCGACTACAAGCAGGTCACTGCGGTAGCGCTGGGCTCCACCTACCAGGCCGCCGAATCGCTGGTGAAAACCTGGGGGCTACAACTGACCGAAGGGCGCGATTTCCTGCCAGGTGAACTGCTGGAAATCGATGCCAACACCAGCAAGGAATACCCCAAGGTGGCCATCATCACCCGCGTGCTCGGTGAGAAACTGTGGCCCGGCGCCACCAGCTTCGTCGGCAAACAAATGCTCAACGGGACCGGCAGCGAGGCTAATCCGATGCGCGTTGTCGGCGTGGTCGACAAACTGCAAACGCCAAGTGCCCAAATCGGCGCCAAAGGCGAGCAGTCCTTTATCATACCGGCCCGCACCACGGGCGACGCCGGCTACGGCTACACGGTGCGCGCCGAGCCGGGCCAACTGGACCGGGTGCTCAAGGAAACCGAAGCCGCGCTGCGTGCCGCCTCGCCGGAGCCAATCATCGTCAAGACCAAGACGCTGACGGAATATCGCAAGCTGCGCTATCGCGCCGATCTGGCGCTGGCGTGGATGCTGGTGACGGTCAGCGTGCTGCTGTTGCTGATCACCGCCAGCGGCATCGTCGGCATGGCCAGCCTGTGGGTCACGCAGCGCCGCAAACAGATCGGCGTGCGCCGCGCACTCGGTGCGCGCCGGATCGACATCCTGCGCTACTTCATCACCGAGAACGTACTGATTACGAGTGCCGGCGTCGCCGCCGGCGTGCTGCTGGCACTGGGGCTGAACCAGCTGTTGGTCAGCAAGCTGGAAATGGCGCGTCTGCCGGCCAGCTACCTGCTGATCGGTTCCGGCGTATTCCTGGCGCTGGGCGTGCTGGCCGTCTACGGCCCGGCGTGGCGCGCTGCCAGCATCTCGCCGGCCACCGCCACCCGCACCGCGTAATGACGGCAACCAAGGTGCAAGGCATGCCGCGACAATGTTATGCTTGCGGCATGCCTACTGTACTCATCATCGACGATAACGCCGCCGTTTCGGTGGCCCTGGAAGTGCTGTTTTCGCTGCACGACATCGAGGCGCTGCGCGCCGCCTCGCCCGAAGCCGGCCTGGCGCTGCTGGAGCAGCACAGCATCGACCTGGTTTTACAGGACATGAACTTCAGCGCCGACACCACTTCCGGCGAGGAAGGCACGGCGCTGTTCCGCGCCATCCGCGCGCGCCATCCGGACCTGCCGGTGATCCTGCTGACCGCGTGGACCCACCTGAATGCAGCGGTGGACCTGATCAAGGCCGGCGCCGCCGACTATCTGGCCAAGCCGTGGGACGACAACAAGCTGATCGCCACCGTCAACAACCTGATCGAACTGGGACAGGCCAAGCGCGCCCTGCAGCAGCGCGTGCAGGCCGACCTGCGCCAGCGGCGCGAACTGGAACACGGCCATGACCTGCGCGGCATGGTCTTCCAGGACCAGGCCACCGAACGCGTGATCCATCTGGCCTGCCAGGTGGCGCGCGCCGACGTGCCGGTGCTGATCTCCGGCCCCAATGGCACCGGCAAGGAGCGCATCGCCGAAATTATCCAGGCCAATTCCGCCGTGCGCGGCGGCCCGTTCGTGGTGCTCAACTGTGGCGCGATTCCGTCCGAGCTGATTGAGGCGGAACTGTTCGGCGCCGACGCCGGCGCCTACACCGGCGCCTCCAAGGCGCGCGAGGGCAAGTTTGAAGCGGCCGACGGCGGCACGCTGTTCCTCGATGAAATCGGCAATCTGCCGCTGGCCGGACAAATGAAACTGCTGCGGGTGCTGGAAACCGGCCGCTTCGAGCGCCTCGGCTCCAACCGCGAACGCCAGGTCAAGGTACGCGTGATCAGCGCCACCAATGCCGACCTGCAGGCCATGATCAAGGCCGGCACCTTCCGCGAAGATCTGTTCTATCGCCTCAACGTGATCGAACTGCGGCTGCCGCCGCTGGCGGCGCGGCCGCTGGACATCCTGCCGCTGGCGATGCACTTCCTCGGCGCCGGCAAACAACTGCATCCCGATGCGCAGGCAGCGCTGCTGGCGCATGCGTGGCCGGGCAATGTGCGCGAACTGAAAAACGTCATGATGCGCGCCGGCCTGCTGGCCAGCGGCGATGTGATCAAGGTGGCGGATCTGGGCCTGCCGCCGGCATCGGCTACGGCAGCGCTGTCGGCAGCCGCCGGCACAGCATCGGCCAGCCTTGATGAAGGCAACCGTGAGCCGGACCGTGACGCCATCAGCCTGGCGCTGAGCCGCGCCGGCGGCGTGGTAGCGCAAGCGGCGGCGGAACTGGGCCTGTCACGCCAGGCGCTGTACCGCCGCATGGAACGGCTGGGCATCGTGCGGCCGTGACCGAACAACGCGACAACGCCGATCGCGACGCCGACGCCGCAACCGAGAATGCGGCCGACGCGCCGGCGCGTCCCAGCAAAGCCGCCGGCGAGCCGCAACCACGGCGCGGTCTGCGCCTCTCGCTGCTCACCCGCTGGACCGCGTTAGTCGGTACACTGCTCACCGTCGGCATCCTGATCGCGCTGGAACTGACCCGCATCTTCCCCGACAATTCCAGCCTGGTGCTGGCGATCTGCCTGCTGTGCGTCCTGCCCATCTCCATCATCACCATCCGCGCGGAGCTGGAGCGCATGCTGTCGCTATTCCGCGCGCTGACCGGCACCGTCACCAGCTACCAGGACGGCGACTTCTCCTTCAGCCTGCACTGGCCGCAAAACGATGAGCTGAGCGATCTGGTGGCGGCCCACAACGCGCTCGGCGAAGTGCTGCGCAAACAACGCCTTGACCTGGTCCAGCGCGAACTGCTGCTGGACACCATGGTGCAGAACACGCCGGTCGCCATGCTGCTGGTCAGCGACGCCGGCCCTATCGTCTACGCCAACATCGCCGCGCGCCAGCTGCTGAACCAGGGCCGCCGGCTGGAAGGCCACCAGCTCGAAGATATCCTGGCCCACGCCTCGCCGGCACTGCTGGAAGCACTCGCACGCGGCGGCGATGGCCTGTTCACCACCAAGGCCACTGGCGCCAATACCGACATCGACGAAGAAGACGTCTACCACCTGGCCCGCCGCAGCTTCAAACTGAATGGCCGCAAGCACGAACTGCTGCTGCTGCGCCAACTGACGATGGAGCTGCGCCGCCAGGAAGTCCAGACGTGGAAAAAAGTCATCCGCGTCATCAGCCACGAACTGAATAACTCGCTGGCGCCACTGACCTCGCTGGCGCACTCCGGCGCGGAGCTGGTGCGGCGCGGCCAGACCGAACGCCTGCCGCAAATCCTGGGCACCATCGAAGAGCGCACGCGCCACTTGGAAAACTTCATCCTCGGCTATGCGCGCTTCGCCAAGCTGCCGACGCCACGGCTGGAAACCCAGCACTGGCAAGGCTTCCTGACACAGCTGAGTGAGCAGGTGATCTTCAAGCAGATCGGCGAAGCGCCGGCCGAACCGTGCGCCTTCGATCCCGCCCAGCTGGAACAAGCCTTACTGAACCTGCTGAAGAACGCCCACGAATCGGGCTCGCCGGCCGATGAAGTAGGCCTGGAAGTGCGCCGCCTGCACGACGCCGTCCGCATCGATGTGCTGGACCGTGGCCCCGGCATGAGCGACGCGGTGCTGACCAACGCGCTGGTGCCGTTCTACTCCACCAAACGCAGCGGCACCGGCCTCGGTCTGGCGCTGGCGCGCGAGATCGCCGAAGCCCACGGCGGCCGCATCACCCTCACCAACCGCGAAGGCGGCGGCCTGACGGTCACCATCATTTTGCCGCTGGCCTGATAAACTAGCGGGATGTCCAAGTCTTCATCCCCCTCCCCGCGCTTCGACCAGCCCGGCCACCCGCCCGCCACCGTCACCGAATTCCAGGGCGTGCGCAGCCTGCATCTTGGCACCTCCTGGGTCCAGGGCGCCATGCGCATCGCCAAGCCAGACAACATCGAACTGGAATACATCCAGATGATGATGATGTGGTTACTCTTCAACGAGAACCCGCAGCACATCGTGCAACTGGGTCTGGGCAGCGCCGCGCTGACCAAGTTCTGCTACCGCCGCCTGCCGCAGGCGCGCGTGACCGCCATCGAACTCAATCCCAACGTCATCGCCATGTGCCAGGCGCAGTTTGCCCTGCCGTCCAACGACGAACGGCTGGACGTGCGCGAAATGAACGCCATGGATTTTGTGCTCGATCCGGCCAACCGCAACACCGTCGACATCCTGCAAGTGGACCTGTACGACGAAGAAGCGCGCGGCCCGGTGCTCGACTCGCCGGAGTTCTACCAGGGCTGCGCCGACGTGCTGCGCGACGGCGGCATCATGACCACCAACGTCTTCGGCGACGACTTCTCCAACTACGACAAGAACCTGCAAACGATGGAAATGGTGTTCGACGCCGTGGTGTGGCTGCCGGAAGTGCACGATGCGAACATCGTCGTCATCGCCTTCAAGAATGCGCCATCGCTGGATTTCAGCGTGCTGTATGAGCGCGCCGGCGAAATCAAGAAAACCCTCAACCTGCCGGCCAAGTCATGGGTCAACGGCCTGAAAGAGTGGATGCGCGACCAGCAATAGGCAGCGCCGTTTTCCGTCTATCGATATGCAAGCGCATCATACCGATGCGCGCGCGCCACACTTTTGCACCTGCATTGCGCAGACACGTGCCGGGTCGCCGGCCAGCTTACGATACATTACGTTACAGTGCACGAAGTATGTGCAAATGTGCATAATTCGCAACATTGTGGTGCGTGCCGCGTTGTCGTTTCCCGACTCCTCCCATTAGTATTTTTCCAACGGCCTTACCCCCGCGGGCCGTCTTCAAAAAATACCACGAGAGAGAACAATGACAAGAGCTCCGCAATTCAAACGCACCATGCTTGCTAGCGCTATCCTGCTGCTGGCGGCACAAACCGCCACCGCGCAAACGTCTACCGACAGCGGCGCCAAGGCAGACGAACAAACCGTGGTGGTACTGGGCTCGCGCTCCGTGGCCAAAACGGCGCTGGACACCTCGTCGCCGGTTGGCCTGATCGGCCTCAAAGACCTGCAAACGGCCGGCCCGCTGGAACTGGGCAAGCTGCTGCAAACGCTGGACCCGTCGTTCAACTTCTCCAGCACCTTCATCAGCGACGGCACGGACTCGATCCGCCCGGCCACCCTGCGTTCGCTGGGACCGGACCAGGTGCTGGTGCTGATCAACGGCAAACGCCGCCACCAGCAGGCGCTGGTCAACGTGCAGCAGACCATTGGCCGAGGCTCGGCCGGTACCGACATCAACGCCATTCCGCTCGGCGCCATCCACCACATCGAAGTGCTACGCGATGGCGCGGCGGCCCAATACGGCTCAGATGCGATTGCAGGCGTGATCAACATCGTCCTCAAATCCAACACCGGCGAGACGTCGCTCAGCGGCCAGCTGGGCACCACGTCCGAAGGTGACGGCGACCTGTATTCGGCCAGCGCCAACCGCGGCTTCGCACTGGGCGAAAACGGCGGCTACATCAACCTGACACTGGAAGGCCGCAAGCGCGGCGAAACCAACCGCGCCGGACCCGATTCATTGCGCGTCAATCCTCCGCGCGTGACGCAGCACATCGGCGACAGCAACACCAAGGACGGCTACTTGTGGTGGAACGGCGCGCTGCCGATCGACAAGGAGAGCGAGATCTACGCCTTCGGCGGCGTCTCCAAGCGCAAGAGCGATTCGTATGGCTTCTTCCGTTCCGCCGGCGACGACCGCACCGTACCGGCCGTATATCCAAACGGCTTCCTGCCGGCGATCAGCACCGACATCAAGGACGCCTCGTTCGCTTTTGGCTACCGCCACGACCTGCCGCGCGACTGGAAGGCCGACATCAGCATCAACTACGGCCAGAGCGAACTGGCGTTCCACGAGTCCAACAGCTTGAACGTCTCCTACTGGTACGAGCCGAAACCGGGCGGCGGCATCTACGCCGACTCGCCGCGCGAAGCCGATACCGGCACGCTGAAGTTCTCGCAGCTGACCTTCAACGCCGACGTCAAAGGCCCGGTCACACTGGGGAACACCGTCGTCTCGCTGGCCACCGGCTTCGAGTACCGCCAGGACAACTACCAGATCATCGCCGGCGACCCGGTCTCCTACCAGTACGGCCGCACCAACAATCCGGCCATCGCCATCACCACGCCAAGCGGCGCCACCGCTGCCGCCGGCATCCAGGGCTTCCCTGGCTACACGCCGGGAACGGCGGTGGATTCGGGCCGTCACAACATCGCCCTGTTCCTCGACGCCGAGACCAAGCCGGTCGACACGCTGACGCTGGGCGGCGCGGTGCGCTACGAAAAATACTCGGACTTCGGCAGCACCGTCACCGGCAAGCTGAGTGGCCGCTTCGACCCGACCAAGGAAGTGGGCTTCCGCGCCAGCCTGTCCACTGGCTTCCGCGCACCGAGCGTGCAGCAGGAGTTCTACAGCTCCGTCTCCACCAACCTGAATAACGGCGTACTGACCGAAACCCTGACCGCGCGCCAGGGCAGCACCGTGACCCAGGCCTTCGGCATCAAGCCACTGAAAGAGGAAACCTCCACCAACGGCAGCATGGGCGTGGTGCTGCGTCCAGTAAAAAACTTCTCGCTGACGGCCGACGTATACGAGATCAAGATCAAGGACCGCATCGTGTTCTCCAGCGAGATCGCACCGGAAGCCGGCGGCGGTCCGATCGCCAACATCCTCAAGCCGCTGGGCGTAGGCCAGGCGCAGTTCTTCACCAATGCAGTGGACACCCGTACCCGTGGCCTCGACGTGGTTGCCGAGAACACCACCAAGTTTGATGCGTCCACGCTGGTGCTGTCCGGCCAACTGGGCTTCAACAAGACGGAGGTGACCAAGCGCCATTCCACTTCCACGGTGCTGAGCGGCGAGAAGCTGTTCGACCAGTCGCAAGTCACGCTGATCGAACATGGCCAGCCGCGCAAACACCATGTGGTGGCGGCCGACTACACCATCGGCCCCTGGAACCTGAACACCCGCGCCAACTACTATGGTCCGGTGGAAGCGTCCAACTTCAGCCCTCTGCAGAAATGGGATGCACGCTGGCTGGTGGATGCGACGGTGCGTTATGGCTTCAGCAAGCGCACCTTCCTCAGCGCAGGCGTCAACAACGCCTTCAACCAGCTGCCTAACCTGTGGGCCAACGGCGGCGACTTCCCGAAACTGGGCTTCACCCGCTGCTGGGAAACCTGCCCTATCGGCGTGAACGGCCGCTCGTTCTACGTGCGGGCGGATACGGCGTTTTAAACGTCTTGGAGCAGTTGGCGGCATACGCCGCAAGGTGCACCAGCGCCGCCAACTGCTTCACCAATCCTTCCATCTGCTCGGCCGGCACTTGTGCGTAGCCGAGCATCAGTCCCTTCCAGCCCGAGTCACCCTGCGTGTCATGCGCGCTCAGCGCGTTGACGGCAATGCCGCGCTCCAGCGCCTGCGCCACAATGGCTTCGTCATCGACGGCAGCATCGTTGAAGCGCAATGACAGATGCATGCCGGCCGTGCCGCCGTGCACCGTCGCCACCGATCCCAGATGCTGTCGCAGCGCCGCCACCAGCGCATCACGCCGCTGCCGGTAAAGCCGCCGCATGCGCCGCAGGTGTAGCGCAAACTGGCCGCTACGCAGGAACTCGGCCAGCGCCAGCTGCTCGGCAACGCGCCCGCGCGCCGACGACTGTTCGCGCATCTGCAAAAACGCATCGGCTAGCGACGCCGGCACCACCACAAAACCGATGCGCAGCGACGGGAACATGGTCTTGCTGAAGGTACCGAGATAGACCACCGGCGCATCCGCCGCAAGACCCTGCATGGCGTGCAGCGGCGCGCCATCATGCCGGAACTCGCTGTCGTAATCGTCCTCAATGATCAGGGCGCCCGCCGCGCGCGCTGACTCGATCAACGCCAGCCGCCGGCGCAAGCTTAATACACTGCCCACCGGATACTGGTGCGACGGCGTGGTGTAGATCAGGCGCGGTGGCCGCAGCAGCCAGTCCTCCGCCATGGGCGACATGCCATCGTCATCGACATCAATGCCGGACACCGCGAGGCCGGCGCCACGCGCAGCGGCCAGTGCGCCGCCGTAGCCGGGATTCTCGATCCACATCGTGTCGCCGATGTCGGCCAGCGCGTGCATGCAAATATCCAGGCTGCTCTGCGTGCCGTCCGTAATGAACACTTGCGCGGCTTCGCACACCACGCCGCGCGAGGCGCGCAGGTGATCGGCAATCGCCTCCCGCAGCTGCGGTTCTCCGGCCGCCTCACCATAGTTCAGCTGCTCCACGGTTATCCTACGCAGTGCGCGTTCCATCATGCGCCGCCAAAGCGCCATCGGGAACTGCTCCAGCGCCGGCACGCCGGGCACAAAGGCGCCCATGCGGTCCACCGGTCCCGGCACCGCGCGCAGATTCCGCACGCGCTGCGACAAGCCGGCATGCTGCACAGCGGCCGCGCGTCTGGTCGGCTTGCGTTCGGCCGCCAGCGCAGCGACTACCGTGCCGCGCCGGTCCGTCACCACAAAGCCTTCGCTAGCCAGCTGCTCATACGCGTACAGCACCGTATTGCGCGCCACGCCCAATTCCTCTGCCAGCGCGCGCGAGGCGGCCAGCCGCGCGCCGGCAGCCAGCGTCCCGTTGCGAATCGCCGAACGCAGACATTCGTGCAGCATGCGCTGACGCGGCCAGCCGTGATCGCGATGCTGTTCCGTGTAGTCGTTGATCAACAAGGCAAGATCCATCCGTGGCTCCATCAAAATAGTCATGCATGGCTCTACTGATGGAGCCAGGGTTTCATTATATTGGTATTTTTATGAGGAGAATCATGAACGAAGCACCGACCGACCGCACCCGCATCCGCCGCATTGCCACCAACGGCCACTACGACGCCGCCACGCTGCACGCCATCATTGACGACGCCTACCTTTGCCACATCGCCTTCGGCGATGCCAAAGGCGCGCATTGCATCCCCACGGCCTGCTGGCGCGAAGGCGACTACTTGTACATCCACGGTTCCAACGGCAGCCGCATGCTGAAGCGCCTGATGGACGGCGAATGCTGCGTGACCATCACGCATCTGGACGGTCTGGTGCTGGCGCGATCGGCGTTCAATCATTCGATGAACTACCGCTCCGCCATGATCTACGGACGCTTTGAAGTGGTTAAGGCAGACGGCGCGCGGCATGCGATGGAAGCCTTCATGGAAAAGCTGGTGCCAGGCCGGCAGGCAGAAATCCGTCCCGGCTCTGACAAGGAATACGCCGCCACCACCGTCATGCGCATCCCGCTGACAGAAGCGGCCTGCAAAATCCGCAGCGGCCTGCCGGGCGACGATGAAGAAGACCTGAGCTGGCCGGCATGGGCCGGCGTTCTGCCCTTCTCCCGCACCCATCAGGCACCGATCACCGATCCCGCCTGCACACTCCCGGCGCCGGAATACGTGCGGCGCTGGCAGCAGGGCTGACGTCAGTCCAGCATCGGCGTCAGGTCCGGATCGCTCTTGCTCATGGCATGGCGATACGCAGGTCGCGCGCCGATGCGCTGCAAATACGCCCGAATGTGCGGATACGGCGCCAGGTCAAACGGCTGGAACAGACGCATGGTTGTGAGTGAGAAAACCGTCATGATGTCTGCTGCGGAGAACTCGCTGCCGGCAAGGTATGCTGCTTCTCCCAGCCGCTCTTCCATCAGCAGCAGCACACGATCCATGCGTGCCTGCACGGCAGCCAACGCCGGATGGTCGGCAGGCAGACCGGTACGCCGCATGAACAGCACCCTGCCGATCGCTGGTTGCAGGTTCCCGTTCGCGAAGTGGAACCAGTAAAGAAAGTCCGCATAGTGCGGGTGCTCCAGCCCAGGCTTGAGTCGCCCGCCGCCATGCTTGACGATGATGTACTCGACGATGGCGGCCGATTCCGCCAGCATCAAGCCGCCTTCCTCGATCACCGGCGCGGCGCCGAGCGGATGCAGCGCCTTCAGCTCCGGAGGCGACAGCATCGTCACCGGATCGCGCGTGTAATGTTGAATCTCATACGGCACCTCCAGTTCTTCGCAGAGCCAGACGACGCGTTCGGATTGGGCATGGCCGAGGTGATGGATTTTGATCATGGCAGCTGCTTTCATAATGTGCGCTCGTGGCCCCGCACCGCCGTCGGCGCAAAGCCGAAACGCTGGCGAAACCGTACAGCAAAGCGCGATGGAGATTCATAGCCCACGGAGAGCGCGATGTGGGAGACGGGCTGCGTGGTGGCCTGCAGCAGCGTGAGTGCCGTCGCCATGCGGGTGTCCACTAACAGTTCTGTCAGCGAGTTGCCTTCGGCGGCAAGGCGGCGACGCAGCGTGGCCTGCGACACGGCCAGCTCAATGGCCACGCGACCGGCACTCCAGTCCTGTTGTGGACGGGCGCCGATCAGCGCGCGCACCTTGCATGAGATGTTGGCGGCAGCCGGCGGCGCGGACAACGCAACACCTGCCTCCAGTAGCCAGTGCATCACCTCCAGCAGCCGCTGACGCGCTACTGCTGCGGGCAGGCTGTGTACCAATGCCTGGGTGGCGCGACCGAATGCATCGGTTAGTCCATCTGCAACCTTCGTCACCGCGCGTGCCGAAACGGCTTTACCGACAGCCTCGCCGCGATAAAACGGATCATCCAGCAGCACTGGATCGAACACCAGCCAGCGCGCCTCGTAATGGTCGCCCTCGTGCACAGCGTTGGTGAAGTCAACGGTCTGGCCACCGCCAAGAACCAGCGCCTCACCTGGACGCGCACGCACGCTGAGTCCCTGCGAGGTACGCACCGTCTTGACGCCCCGGTCGACCAGGACCAGCGCCGGCTGCTGCACGTGAACGCGCAGTATCTCCAGCTCGCGTCCCTGTAGCACATGCGCGGCAGCGCCCACGCCCGGTATGGCGTGGATGTAGCGGTCTGCATTGGAAGGAGCTTGCATATGAGCGTCCGTTAGTGGGAACACACATAGTGTAGCCGCCGCGTGGCGCCGCGTCTGTGCCGTATCAGTCGGATTCGGTGCCGATCCGCTCAAACGTTATTGAAGCTCCAGCGATGCGATCAGCTCCGCAAGATGTGCGCGGTCAGGGCCTTGGATTGCCTTCAGCGGAAGCGGCAGGCAGGGTGACTTCACCAGTCCGAGTAACTCGGCAGCGGCGGCCATCACGCGCAGGCTTCCCCCCTGCCTCGCGACTAAATCCCACAATGGACACAGGCGCTCCAGCAGCTGACTGGCCTCCTGCGCATCACCACGTTGCGCCGCGCGCGTGATCTCCAGCAGCGCGCGCGGAAACAGGCCGCCCCAGGCCGAGTACCAGACCTCGCAGCCAGCATTCAAGCCGATGGCGCCAAACCAGTCGCCGCTGACGCCGATCGACACATGCGCGGGAATCAATGCACGCAGACGATCGACACGCGCCTTGGCCTCCTGCGGGTCAAGAGGCATGCCGGGGATTTTGATAGAACGGACATTCGGCAGTTGCGCGATGCGACCATGGAGTTCATCGCTGAACTGGAAATTGGTGGTGCCGGGATTATCGTAGACGCACAGGGGAATCGACAGATTGCGCGTTACTGCTTCGAAGTGGCTATACACCTCTTCGGCGGAGAGCTTGTTGTACGACACAGGCGCCAACAGGACCGCGCTGGCGCCGGCTTTTTGCGCGTCTTCCGCCAGCAGCAATACATCGCGCGTGCGCAGCGCGCCGACGCCGATCATGACCGGCACAGTACCCGCGCTTTCCACCGCAATGTGCGCAACCCGCGCGCGCTCTTCGCGCGAGAGGTACGCATAGCTGCCCGAAGAACCAAGCGCACCGATGGAATCGACGCCGGCGTCAGCCAGGCGACGGACCAGACCTGCGTAGGCGACGGTATCGATACCGTCTTCGTTCATGGGCGTTAGTGGGAATGCACTGAGTCCGGTAAACATGGCGACAACTCCGTCGTGGCTGGGGTGCCGGATATCATAACCTATCGCCAGCGCCGCCGATGTGCCGCTGCTCACGCCACCAAAGAGCAAGCAGCACTAGCGCAAACAGCACGCCAGCCGCCCGCGCACCTGGCCAGCTAGCGCCATCCGCGACGCCAGCGACAGCCGAGACTTGGCCTGCGTCGACGGCCGTCGCGGTGGCCAAAGCCATGGCGTTGGCAGCGCCGCTCCGCGTAGTTGCAGTGGCAGTGGCCGTCGTGGCGGCGGTGTCTTCGCCGGTGGGTGTTGGCGCGGAGCGGGCGGCGTACTGCATGGTTGCGTCGCGGCGCAGCGCCTTCTGCCACGCGGGCCAATCGCCGGAGGCGTAGACGTATTCCACGCCCTGCTCCGTCATGCCCGCCGCGCTGAATTTCACCCAGCCAGCCTTCTGCGGCCAAAACGCCGCACACACAGCATCCGCCTTGTCCACGCGCGCAGCCAGCGCCATCGCCGCATAGCCTTCGGCCGTCAGCACCGTCCCGGTCTTCACACCTTGCGCACACACCTCACTACGCAATCCCGGCACTGGCAGAGGATCGTTCATCTGCCAAACCGCTTTTTGCGCGTCATCCAACGCAATCAAATCCATTGCCGATTGCCACCACAGCGCCAACGCCTGCGGCGCACTAATCGCATACTTATGCCAGTCTGCCACGCCTACCCACACCACGCGTCCCTGACCAACACCACGCTGCCACAACCACGGCTGCTTGCGAGCATCCCGCGCCAGAACAGACCACGGCGCCGCGACACTCTCCGAAGGATTCAATTGCGCCGGCGGCAGCGATAGCACACCAAACTGCCGCACGTCCTCTTTCTCCGTCGTTGGCGACTGCGGACGCAGCGACAAGCCAAACTCCCGCTGCCACATGCCCGCATCCGAAGCATTCCCGCCCAGGACCACCAGCGGCACGCCCTTACCGGCCTGCGCCAGCAAAGCCGCACGCGCCGCAGCGCTCAAATGTTCAACATACGCCGCATCGATAAACACCGCATTGGCTGCCACCAGAGGCACGCGCGCAGTCTCGCTGCGCGTGATCGACTTGCCCAGAGTGACATTCCAATCCAATACCGCACCGCCATCGGACAGCAACTGATTCAATGCCCGCGCATCAAACGACGGCGCATCGAAACGGCCCTGAATCTGCAACGGCACGGCATCCTTCACCTGCAATGGAATCGGTCCCTGCGCAATTGTCTTGCCGTTCTTGTCGAGCAGGCGGGCTTGCAGCACCATGACCTCCGCCACCGGCGGCAACCACTGCACGGACAGCTGCGGCTCCGCCGCCAGACCGGAATCCGCCAGTACCTGCTTGTTCTCAGCCAGTAGCTGCAAGCGCCACTGCGCCGGCGCCGATGAACGCCGCACAGTCAGCGTAAAGATACGGCCCAGCGACATCGAACGCGGAAAATCTAGCCATAACAACTCCGCCGCCGCCGGCTTCCATTGCAGCGGACGCGCTGGCAAATCGCGCCACTCTGCCTCGCGCACGCCATCGCCACTCAGCACAATGCCGGATGCAGCCGGGATCGCAGACAGATCGGACGCGCTGATGCGTCCAGCCTCCGTGCTGACGGCCAACGGTGCCGCAGCGCCTGCAGGCAAGCGCACATCCGCAATCGCCACCGCCAGCGCGATGCCGGCCACGCCAGCCAACGCTGCGTCGATCCAGCGGCGCGTGCGGCCATACAGCACGGCGCTGATCAAGCCAGCAGCCAGCGCTACCAAGGGCGGCGCAATATTCGCCAAGTCGGTAGAAATAATCATTTAACCTGCTCCTTGCCACTCCACGCCTGACGGAAGGACGTATCCGCCGAAGGGCGTGCTTGCAGCAGTACCGGCGCATCGGTCAGCGTACCGCGCAACCATGCGCGCAACTCGGCACGGCATGGAACACACCCATCCTGTACATCCTGCACGGCGCGCTGCGCGCTCAACTTCTGTTCCTGATCGGTGATGCGAGAGGTAATCGCCTCACGCGCGGCCTTGGTCCACAGCGCGGGCAACGTGCCATCCCGCGACAACGCTTGCACCAGATCGCGCACTTCGGCCGGCACGGTGTCGCTGGCCTCACCTTGTGCGCGCTTGTAGCTCATGGCGCCGACGATGTCGCCAGTCATGCGCTTCTCTTCCTTCAATGCGGGCGGCACAAAGGCGGTGCGGTGCAGGTAGACGCGTTCTGCGGCCTGCAATTCCTTGATGGCGTCCAGCGCCTTATACTCCGGCGGAAGCGCGGTCTTGGGCGAGACGGCGCGCAGCGACTTCTCCGCGTCCCACATCGCGGACAGTGCTCGTTTAAGGACCGCTTTGGTCTGTGGGTCGAAGATAGTGGCGTTGTCCTCGACGTCGTGCGCGTGGCCGAATTCCTTCATGACGCTGATTTCGCTGCCGACTTTTTCCTGGCCGTGATGTTCGTGCTCATGTTCCTCGTCGCCGAACAGGCTGGATTCTTCGCCGAGGAATTGGCCGTAGCGCAGGCGCAGCGCGGCCTGGTCGGCGGCGATGCCTTCGCTGCGCGAGCGTTGCGTGGCGGCGGACATGCCGGGATTGGCTTTCAGGTCGGCGACCAGTTGTTCGGTGTCGATGATGATCTGGCGCTGGCTGCGCAAGTTTTCCGGTTTGCTCATGGATGGCAACGCGGTGGAGTCCAGGCTTTCGGCTTCCGGTCCTGGCAGGCGCAGCGTGTAGGTTGGCGATTGTGCGGTATGCGGGTTCTCCAGCGCGTTGTCGGTGGCGCGGACGAAGAAGTAGAGTTCATCGCCCGGCTCCATGCCGAGTTCCGCCAGCGTCCATTGTTTTTTCCAGCTGCGCGATTTGGGATCGCTGGATTGCGGCAGCGGGACTTCCTTGTCGCTGAAGCGGATGTTTTCGCCGCTGCCTCGCGCGAGGGTCATGTGCAGGCTGGCGCGGACGATGGCGTAGTCGTCGCGGGCGCTGATGGAGATTTGTACCGACTTGGCGTCTTTTTGCAGTAGGTGGATCAGTTGTGTCGGTTCGATGATGGTGACTTGCGGTGCCTGGTCCGGCGTGACGCGGATGTTGTAGCGGGTGGTAGATGTTCCCCGCACGCGCCAGAACAGCGAGTCTTCAACGCGGAGTTTTGCGCAGTCTTTGCCGATGGCGAGGGTGTGGCCATCGCCTAGTTCGACGGCGGGTTCGGCGCCGGCGGCATTGCGAACACACCATCGGACGTCGGTGTATTGCGGGATCTGGATGTCGCGCGCACCTGTCTCGAAAGGCTTGACGCCGGTGTAGGCTGGCGGTGTGACGCTGAGGTATACCTCGCCGTCAATGATTGGTTTATTGGCGTGGATGGCCGCTGCTGGCTTTGTTTGCGTTGGTGCTGTCTGGCCTTGCCATGCGA
This sequence comes from Duganella dendranthematis, assembly GCF_012849375.1. Classification (NCBI taxonomy): domain Bacteria; kingdom Pseudomonadati; phylum Pseudomonadota; class Betaproteobacteria; order Burkholderiales; family Oxalobacteraceae; genus Duganella; species Duganella dendranthematis. The sequence goes on along the minus strand of NZ_CP051684.1, from coordinate 2,847,939 downwards.
TGGCTACTCCAGTGGCGAGGACGGCAAGCAGCAGCGGCCAGATAGAGAAGCGCGCCTGGCTGCGGGCAATGCGCTGGTAGTCGGCGTCTGTGAGCACGCTGGCGAGGCGGGCTTGCAGGCGTTGTTGCTGGAGTTTGGCGATAGGCGATTTTGCGTCGCTTGTCAGGAGTTCGCTGCTGTCTTCCAGTGAGGGGACGGCAGCGTTGAGCCAAGATTGCCATTGCGCGGCGATGCGTTGCTTCCAGCGGTAGCCGTCGGCGATGGCACAAATTCCCCAGAGGGTGATGGCTGCTGCCATGGCGATGCGGGTGGTGGACAGCATCCAGCTGGCCAATAGCATTGGCAAGAGTGCGGCCAGCCATTGCGGGCTGCGGCGACGCAAGATGGCGGTCCAGAGGCGGCGGCGCAGGTAGTCAGTTTCGCCGTGCATGCGTGAGGGTCCGTTCGAGGATGAAAAGCGCCAGCAGGGCCAAAGCGAGCCAGTAGGCTGACTTGGCGTTGGTGATGGCGGGCAGCGCGCTGCGGGCGGCGCTAAAGGTTTGGGATGGCGTGGCGTAGGCTGGCGCCGGTGCGGCGGACAGCAGCTGCCAGGCTTCGTACAGCGCGCGAGCAGTGTCTGCATCGCGTGGTGGGAATGCGTCCGACGTCCACAGACGGCCGCGCGGTGAATCGACGTAGCGCAGCTGGATACCGTTAATCGTCAGCTTGGTCGCGGATGCTAACTCGGTGAAGCCGGCGGCGGCAGCGGGAGCGATCCACCAGTGCGGGCCGCGCCAGTTAGCGGCCGGTGAGGTCGCTGGCGTGTCCCACACAATCAGCGTCGTTCCAGCGTCTGGTTCGGCGGTGAATTGGTGGCGCGTGGCTGCGTTGCCGGCGACGTCGAAGGCGGCGAACAGTGATTGCCATGCTGGCAAGCGAGCGGCTGGTGCGGTCAGCACAATGTGGTGCGTCGTTGCGGTCTGCGGCGAAGCAGGTGCCCCAGGCGGCGTCACACGTGCGGCGGGCGTGGACGGCGCGACCGGGATGACCGGCGCGTTGGCGGTGCGCAGTTCTAGCTGGTGGCTGAATTGCGGCACGCGGGCCGGCATGGCGATTTGATCGGCGCGTGCGACGATAAGCAGTCGTGCTGTCGGACGCCAATTGCGCTCATTGGCGCGCAACCATGCCAGCGGATTTGGCGGCAGGTCGATACGCGCGGAGGTGTTGAAGCCTGCTGCGGCGATTTGCTGTTCGGCCCAGGTCTTGTCTGCGCCGGCATCAATCATCACCGTGTCGCCGCGCCACGGGAATATGGTGGCAGCCAGCCACGCGATCAATGTCACCAACAGCAGGCAGCGCACCAGCAACAACAACTTGTCGCGCCACTGCCAGACACGCAACTGTTCCGGCGCCGCCGGTGGCAGGAAGCGCGCAGTAGCCAGCGGCTCGGCTTTCAGTCGCTGGCGCTTCTGGCGATGCCACCAAACCGGCAACAGCAGTAGCGGCAACGCCAGCCACCACCAAGGATAAGAACTCAAGATCATCTGGCCCGCGCTCCCGCCAGCTGCAACCAGCTGCGCAAGACGCCACTCAATGGCTGTTCGATGCGCGCCTCGTAGTGGACGATGTTATGTTGACGACAGCTTGCCGCCACGCTGCCGAAATGCGCGCGGCTTTGCTGCTTGTAGTGTTCGCGGTCGGCGTTGCTCATGCGGTGCAGGCCATCGTCGCGCTCCGGATCGCGGTAGCCGGCGCCGGATTTGAAACTGGCGTCCACCTCCGCCTGCGTGCGCAGCGTGAGCAGGCGCACGTCGTGGCGCATATTCCGCAAACGGAGCAAGGCCTCGCTGAGCGGCGACGGCCAGTCGAGGAAATCGCTGGCGGCGAAGATCATGCCCGGCGCGCGCGCGAAGTGCAGGCTGGCGCGCAGCGTTTCGGCTGATGGCAGCTCGCCCTGCGGCGTCGCCTTGTTCAGCGCAGCCAGCACGCGCTGGAGCTGGCGCGGCCCACGCGCAGCCGGCATGTAGTCAACCTTGCCCCCGCTGCACACCACCAGCCCGAAAGCGTCACCCTGGCGCTGCGCAATAGCGGCCACACAGGCCAGCACGGTGCGTGCAAACCACAGCTTGTCGATACCATTTATCTCGCGGCTCGGCTCCGCCATCGATGCCGTGGCATCGAGCCAGAGCCAGACTGCGACATGGCTGTCGCGCTCCGCCTCGCGGACGAAATAGCGGTCGGCGCGCGCCAGCAGCTTCCAGTCCACCCGGCGCCATTCGTCGCCGGGGGCGTAGGCGCGATATTCGGAGAACTCGACACCGGCGCCGCGCTCGCGGCCAATATGGATGCCATGGCCCAGCCCCGCCAGCACGTGGCGGATCACCAGATCCAGATCCCTGGTCTGGGCCAGCATGGCGGTCATTGCGCCAGCGGGCTGCGTTGCGGTCGATTGCATCGGCAGCTTAGTCCGGGCGAATATGTTCGCGCAGCGCTTGCAGGATCTCGGCGATTGCCACCCCATCCGCCTCCGCCTCGAAGTTGCGCAGCACGCGGTGCGCCAGCACCGGCAGCAGCATCTCGGCGATGTCCTCACGTGTGACGGCCAGGCGGCCCTGCATCAGCGCGCGCGCCTTGGAGGCCAGTACCAGCGCCTGGCCGGCGCGCGGTCCGGCGCCCCAGGCGATATGCTTCTTCACCGCCGGCACCGTGGTCAGCGCCGGCCGCGTCGCTCGCACCAGCCGCGTGGCATACGCCAACAGGTGCTCGCCGATCTCGATATCACGCACCAGTTGCTGAAGGCGCAGCAGCGTGGAGACATCCATCACCGGCTCGGCGTCTTTCAGGCCTGCCTGCGTGGTGGCCGATACCATCGCGATTTCCTCGGCCTCGGTCGGATACACGACATCGATGCGCAGCAGGAAGCGGTCCAGCTGCGCCTCCGGCAGCGGATACGTGCCGGCCTGCTCGATCGGATTCTGCGTCGCCAGCACAAAGAACGGCTTGGGCAGCTTGTGCGTCTGCCCGGCGAAGGTGACGGAGCGCTCCTGCATCGCTTCCAGCAAAGCAGATTGCGTCTTAGGCGGCGCGCGGTTGATTTCATCCGCCAGCAGCACTTGCGTGAACACGGGACCTTGCTGGAAGCGGAACTCGCGCTTGCGCGTCGCATGGTCTTCTTCCAGGATCTCGGTGCCGACGATATCCGACGGCATCAGGTCCGGCGTGAACTGCACGCGATGGAAGTCCAGCTCCGTCGCCTGCGACAGCGACTTGACCAGCAGCGTCTTGCCCAGTCCCGGCACACCCTCCACCAGCGCATGGCCGCCCGCCAGCAGGCAGATGATCAGCGAATCGATCACGTTTTCCTGGCCGATGATCACGCGCGCCATGCTGGCCTTGAGCGCCTTCACCTTGGCGGTCAGCGCGCCGATTTCATTTTCGCTCCAGGCGATTGCACCATCAGCCATAATAACTACGCTCCCAACGCATATTGAATGATATTGACCGCAAAGCGGGTATTGTCGACCGCGAGAAAGCGCTTGTTGCGGAAGTCGTAATCCCACTCGCAGCCGTAGTCCTTGTTGCTGTACAAAAGCCGCACGCGGCCGCCGACTTCAACCGCTTTCAGATAGTCGTGAACAAGATCGTCGCCCCAGCCGTTCAGCTCCACGCCGGTGTTCGGCGGACCGTCTTCAAACTTGAAGAAGCTCGAATAGATCGCATGATTGTTGGGGATCTTGTGCAGCGCCTTCGGCCCGAAGATGCGGCCGATTTCAGCCTCAAACGATTTCGCAAACAGCCCGTCGATATCGTGGTTGCAGTCGTCCACGAAGAGAAAGCCGCCGCCCTTGATGTAGCGTTCCAGGTTCTTGCGCTCGGCCGCCGTAAACTGCACCAGCTTGTGCCCGGCGAAATAGCAAAACGGCGCCTCCAGCATCTTCGGATCGGACAGCGCTACGATGCGCTCAACGGGATCGACCCGCAAGGTGGTGTACTCCACCAGCGAGTTAAGCACGTTGCTGGGCATGCGGACATCCACATCCCAGTCGCCCGACTCGTAAGTCAGGCGGGTGAAATAAAAATCGTACGAGGCCACAGCCGTCCTTACACCGCGTCCGACAGGGACGTGAAGTTAAAGTCGCGCACCTTCATCGGCGGAATCAGCATCTGATAGCGTACCTCGTCGCCGCCGATGACCACCGGCTTGCCCAGTTCATCGATATTGTTCAGCATCGACACCGGGCTTTCATTAAAGCGGAAGTTCTTCACCGGATGCTTGATCTTGCCGTTCTCGATGTAGAACGTGCCGTCGCGCGTCAAGCCGGTCAGCAGCAAGGACTGCGGATCGACCATGCGGATATACCAGGTGCGCGTGACCAGTATCCCCTTTTTTGTCGACGCAATCAGCTCCTCGGTCGACTTGCCGCCGCCAGCCATGATCATGTTGCCATGACGGCCGGTGGCACGCTGTCCCTGTTTCTCGGCCCAGTAGCGCGTATAGTCCAGCGAGGCGATCTTGCCGCCCTTGACCACGTCCGCGCGCTCGCGCGCCAGCATCGCCTGGCCATCCCATGGCAGCACCGGCACGTCTGGGTTCCAAGGATCGGCCCAGATATTGACCTGCTCATCGAACAGCTTCTCACCCAGGCGATTGCCGCCGCCCTTCTTCGACAGGAAGCTGCGGCCTTCGTCCGCCTGGCGCGCATCGAAGGCGCCGAACATGCGGCCGATGATTTCCGACGTCGCCGCCGGCTCCAGAATCACCGTGTAGCGGCCCGGCTCCAGCGCTTTCGCGTCGACCGATTTCAACGCTTTCTCGATGGCGATCTCGGACGCTTCGCGGGCGTCGAACTTGCGCGCGTCGTTGGCGGAACGCGTCACCCAGCCGGAGCCACGACCATCTTCGGTGCGCGTGGTGACGGTAAAGCCCAGATTACTCAAGGTCTGGTAGCCGAACACGCCGTTGGAGTTGGCCACTGTTTCAAAACCGGTGGTGTCGCTGAAAAAGCCTGCCGCCACCAGTCCCTGCTTGCGCGCCGAATTGATGCTGAGCGCCGCCACTTCGGCGCGGTACTCGGGATCGATGGCCGCCGTGGCCTCGCTAAAGGTAACGGACGATTTGTAATCCTGCTTCTTCACCGCCGGCTGGAACTCCGGATTTTCCGGCGCCAGGCGCGCCACGTCTTCGGCGCGGCGGATTACCTTTTCCAGCGACTTGTCGTCAAACTCGTTGATCGAGGCCGTGCCCTGGCGCTTGCCGAAGGCGACGCTCACCGTCAGCTGCGTGTTCTCCGCCAGGCCTGCCGTCGATACCGCATTGCGCGCATAGCGGATGTTACCGTTGCGCGAGCCGCTGATCTGCACCCGGCACTCGTCCGCCTTGGACAGTGACATCAGCTTGTCGCAAACGCGTTTCGCTTCTTCCTGATTCAGCATCTTCATCTGTTATCCAATCTTGCGAGCGGTGTTGATTACGTTGATGCCGTTGAAGCGCGTCGTCGGCGAACCATGCGACACGGCGCTCACCTGGCTAGGCTGGCCTTTGCCATCGAAGAACGAGCCGCCCATGCGCCAGTCGCGTTCATCGCACAGCGCGGTGCAGGCGTTCCAAAATTCCTGGGTGTTCGACTGATAGGCCACGTCCTCCAGCTGGTTGACGATTTTGCCGTTCTTGATTTCGAAGTACAGCTGGCCGCCAAACTGGAAGTTGTAGCGTTGCTGGTCGATCGAGTACGAACCGCGACCCAGGATATAAATGCCCTTCTTGACGTCCTTGACCATTTCGTCGGGCGTCAGCTGCTTCTTGCCCGCTTCCAGCGACACGTTGGGCATGCGCTGGAACTGCACGCTGCTCCAGCTATCGGCATACGAGCAGCCCTGCGATTCCTTCTCGCCGATGATGGCGGCCTGGTCGCGCGTGGCCTGGTAGTTGACCAGAATGCCGTTGCGGATCAAATCCCAGCGTTTGGAGGCGACGCCTTCATCGTCGTAACCGACCAGGCCCAGTGAACCCGGCGTGGTCTTGTCGGCGACGATGTTGACCAGCTCCGAGCCATACTTGAAGTTCTTCGACTTCCACTTGTCCAGCGTAGCGAAGCTGGTGCCTGCGTAATTGGCCTCGTAGCCCAGCACGCGATCCAGTTCGGTGGCATGGCCGACCGATTCGTGAATGGTCAGGAACAGGTGTTCCGGCGACAGCACCAAATCGTACTTGCCCGGATCGACCGTCTTCGCAGTCAGCTTTTCGCGTGCCTGGCGGCCCGCCGCGCGCGCATCTTCAATCAGATCGTAAGCACCCTTGTACAGCGTGGTGACGCCACCTGCAGCCTTGACGCGGTTCTCCGCTTTGCAGTCGAAGAATTCAAAGCCCATGCTGGCCGGCGAAGACAGGCCGTCGCGCGTGCGGAACTTGCCGCTGGTTTTATCGACGGCGGTGGCGGTAAACGGCGACCACAGACGATGGATGTCCTGGTCGATATACGAGCCGTCGGTGGATGCAAAATACTTCTGCTGATTCACCTGGAACAGATTGGCCGCCATGAAGCTGGCGCCGGCATCCAGCCCGGCCTTGTTCGCGGCCAGCAGCATGTCCGCCTTGTCCTTGATCGGCACCGCGCGCCAGTCCTTCTTGAACGGCGTAGCCCACGCCACTTCACCCACGCCCTTAACCGGCGCCAGCACCACCGGCTCGGTTTGCAGCTTGGCGTTGGCCTTGGCGATGGCGACCGCCTGGCGCGCCGCGTCGGCCACCGAGTCCAGTGTCATCACGTTGGTCGAGCAAAAGCCATAAGCGCCGCCGGCGATCACGCGCACGCCAACGCCGGACGATTCGGTGTTGACGATATTTTCCACGTTCAGGTCACGCGTGGTGATGAACTGGTTCAGATAGCGGCCGATGCGCACGTCGCAGTACGAGGCACCGGCCTTGGTCGCGGCGTTCATTGCGGCGTCGGCCAGCGACTTCTTGAACTGCACAGCCATGGGGTTGAGCAGCTCTTCGGCTGCAATCGCGTTACCGAAGACCGGCACCAGCAGGCTGCCGCCAGCGACGGCGCCTACTTTCAGGAATGAACGTCGCTCCATGATTACACCGCGTCCGACAAAGAGGTGAAGTTGAAGTCACGGACCTTCATCGCCGGAATCAGCAACTGATACTGCCACTCATCGCCCGAGAGAATCTCCGGTTTGCCGATTTCATCGATGTTGTTCAACATCGACACTGGGCTTTCATTGAAGCGGAAGTTCTTGATCGGATGCTTGATCTTGCCGTTCTCGATGTAGAACGTGCCGTCGCGCGTCAGGCCGGTCAGCAGCACCGACTGCGGGTCCACCATGCGGATATACCAGGTACGCGTAACCAGGATGCCCTTCTTGGTATTGGCGATCAGCTCTTCGGTCGACTTGTTGGTGCCGGCCATGATGATATTGCCCGGCGTGCCGATGGCGCGCTTGCCCTGCTTCTTGGCCCAATACTGCGAGTAATCCAGGTTGGCGATGCGGCCGTTCTTGATGATGTCCTGGCGTTCGCGCGCCAGCATGCTGCCGGTATCCCACGGCAGCACGGCGACATCCTTGTCCCACGGATCGGCCCACACATTGACCTGCTCATCGAACAGCTTCTCGCCCATGCGATTGCCGCCGCCCTTTTTCGACAGAAAGCTGCGGCCTTCGTCGGCCGAACGCGCATCGAAGGAATTGAACATATACGCCAGCACGTCGGAAGTGGCGGCCGGCTCCAGGATCACCGTGTAGCGGCCCGGCTCCAGCGCCTTGGCATCCACCGAACGCAACGCCTTTTCAATGGCGACATCCGATGCAGCGCGCGCATCGAACTTGCTGGCATCGCCCACGCTGCGCTTGACCCAGCCGGAACCGCGGCCGTCTTCGGTGCGCACCGTCAGCGTGAAGTCCAGGCCCGTGTCGGTCTGGTAGCCGAACACGCCGTTGGAGTTGGCGATGGAAGTGAACTGCGCGCCGTCGGTGAAGAAGCCCGCCGCCACCAGCTTGTTCTTGCGCGAATTCTCGATACTGTAAGCCGCCACCTGCGCGCGGAACTCAGGATCGATGTCGGCGGTCTTCTGGAAGAAGGTCTGCGACGCCTTGTACTCTTGCTTGGTCGGCGTCGGCATGAACTCCGGATTTTCCGGCGCCAGGCGCGCCAGGTCTTCCGCGCGGCGCACGGCTTTTTCCAGCGACTTGTCGTCGAACTCATTGACGGAAGCCGTGCCCTGTTTTTTGCCGAAGGCGACGGACACCACCAGCTGCGTGTCCTCAATCAGGCCCGCGGTGGAAACGGCGTTGCGCGCATAGCGGATATTGCCCTTGCGGCTGCCGTTGATGGTGATCTCGCACTGATCGGCCTTGGTCAGCGCCAGCAGTTTGTCGCTGATACGCTTGGTCTCTTCTTGACTCAGGAATTTCATCTTGTCTCTCTCCAGGACTTAGCCGATCTTGCGGGCGGTGTTGATCACGTTAATGCCGTTGAAGCGCGTCGTCGCCGCGCCGTGCGACACGATGGACACTTGCGGTGGCTGGCCCTTGCCGTCGAAGAAGGAGCCGCCCATGCGCCAATCGCGCTCGTCGCAGATGCCCACGCAGGCGTTCCAGAACTCCTGGGTGTTGGACTGGTAGGCCACGTCTTCCAGCTGCTGGCCGATCTTGCCGTTCTTGATTTCGTAGAACAGCTGGCCGCCAAACTGGAAATTGTAGCGCTGCTGGTCGATCGAGAACGAGCCATCGCCGACGATGTAGATGCCCTTCTTGACGTCCTTGATCATGTCGTCCGGCGTCTGCTTCCTGGCGCCGGCCTTGAGCGACACGTTCGGCATGCGCTGGAACTGCACATTGGCCCAGTTGTCCGCATACGAGCAGCCGTGCGATTCCTTCTCGCCGATGATGTGGGCCTGGTCGCGCGTGGCCTGGTAGTTGACCAGGATGCCGTCCTTGATGATGTCCCAGTTCTTGCACTTGACGCCTTCGTCGTCGTAACCGACCGCGCCGAGCGAACCTGGTGTAGTCTTGTCGGCGACGATGTTGACCAGGTCCGAACCGTACTTGAATTTCTTAGACTGCCATTTGTCCAGCGTGGCGAAGCTGGTGCCTGCGTAATTGGCCTCGTAGCCCAGCACGCGATCCAGCTCGGTCGGGTGGCCGACGGATTCGTGAATGGTCAGCCACAGGTGTTCCGGCGACAGCACCAGATCGTATTTGCCCGGCTCCACCGACTTGGCTTTCAGCTTGGCCTTGGCCTGCTTGCCGGCCAGGCGCGCGTCTTCGATGATGTCGTAGGACTTGGTGTACAGCGTGGTCACGCCGCCGGCCGCCTGCAGCTTGTGCTCGGGCCGCGCGTCCAGGTATTCGTAACCCATGCCGACCGGCGCCGACAGGCCCTGGCGCGAACGGAACTTGTTCTCTTTCTGGTCGACGGCGGTGGCGAAGAACGGCACCCACAAACGGTGCACGTCCTGGTCGATGTAGGAGCCGTCGGTCGATGCGAAGTACTTCTGCTGGTTCACCTGGAACAGCAAGGACTGCATGAAGCTGGCGCCGCCGTCCATGCCGGCCTTGTTGGCGGCGATCAGCAGCTCGGCCTTTTCCTTGATCGGCACCGTGCGCCAATCCTTGGTGATCGGGGTGGCCCACGCCACTTCGCCCACGCCTTTTACCGGCGCCAGGATCAGCGGTTCGGTTTGCAGCTTGGCATTGGCCTTGGCGATGGCGACCGCCTGGCGCGCGGCGGCTGCCACGCCGTCCGGCGTCATGTCGTTGGTGGCGGCAAAGCCATAGGCGCCGCCGGAGATTACGCGCACGCCGACGCCGGCCGACTCGGTGTTGGTGACGTTTTCCACATTCAGGTCACGGGTGGTAATGAACTGATTCAGGTAGCGGCCCACGCGCACGTCGCAGTAGGAAGCGCCGGCCTGGGTGGCGGCCGTCATCGCGGTATCGGCCAGGGCTTTTTTGAACTTCACATCCACTTGCGTCAGCAGTTCTTCGGCAGCGATGGCGCGGCCAAAGCTGGGCAACAGCATCGTGCCCAGCGCCAGACTACTGATATTGAGGAAAGCACGTCGTTCCATAGTATCTCCAACATTGTTGTGGGCCAGCCGCCCATTTGGCAAAATATCCGTCGCCTGTTCTAGTGATTTGCCAATATTAGCGGCGGATTAAGAACACGGATTGCAAAATGTATGCCATCGACAAGTGTTGTGCAAGTGTCTGTTTTATTTGTGTGGCATCCATGACGAAGTGTCCGGCATGTGTCCGCCGAGTGTCCGCGACTGTCCGCGCACCGGGGCGGTGCGGACGCGCCTTTTCGCTTGACCTGTTTGAGTGCTTGGCCGATGATCGCGCTCACCACCACACATCAGGAGACTGTGCATGAAACGATTTATCCTGGCGGCTATCGCCACCATGACGCTGGTCGGCGCCAACAGCGCCGCACTGGCCGACGACGCACTGAAGGCCGCCATCGCCGCCCCAACGCGCACGCCGGACAACGTCAAGCGCGATGTCTATCGCCATCCGTACGAGACGCTGAGCTTCTTCGGCATCAAGCCGACCATGACGGTGGTGGAACTGGCGCCGGGCGGCGGCTGGTACACCGAGATCCTGGCGCCGTACCTGCGCGATCACGGAAAACTGATCACCGGCGGCAATGACCTGGCCTCGCCCAACGAAGGTGAACGTCGTGGCGCAGAGCGCTTCATGGCGCGCCTGAACGCCAAGCCGGAGGCATACAACAAGGTGGCGATTGGCGTGTTCTCGCCGGGCCGCAAATACGAGCTGGCGGCGCCGAACAGCGTGGACATGGTGCTGACCTTCCGTAATATCCATAACTGGATCGAGCTGGGTCCGGACAAGATGAAGGATTTGTTCGGCAACCTGTACACGGTGCTGAAACCGGGCGGTGTGCTGGGTGTGGAAGAGCATCGCCTGCCGGCGTCGAAAACGCAGGATGCGACGGCCAGCAGCGGTTATATGCACGAGCAGTATGTGATCAAGCTGGCGGAAGCGGCGGGCTTCAAGCTGGCCGGCCGTTCGGAAGTCAACGCCAACCCGAAGGACACCGCCGACCACAAAGGCGGCGTGTGGGCGCTGCCGCCGACCTATGCCAACAAGGACGAGGACCGCGCCAAGTATCAGGCCATCGGCGAGAGCGACCGCATGACGCTTAAATTCGTCAAGCCTTAAGCGGCACTATCCGGGGCAACCACCTCGAACCAGCCGGGCGTCGCATTGATGACGCCCCATAGTTTGCCAGGGATGCTGGTGCGCGCCACATCGTCAGCGGAGATGGTCGTGCGAACATCAGCATCCCGTCCGGCGCGGGCATGCGACACCCACTCCGGATCGATAACCAAACCCTGTCCCACAGCGACCAGCGCCAGGCCCATATCGAGCGCGCTGGCAGCTTGTGCGGGCGTCTTGACGCGGCCCGCCGCCATCAGCGGCACGCGGCCGTCTATGTGAGCACGCAATATGCTGACGATCGTCCCACGATGCTCGCCGGTCGACGGCTGCTGGTCTAACGCACTGCCAAGCGAGGCATGGATATAGCTTGCGCCGGCGTCAATCAGGCGCGTGATCAACTGTAGCGAATCATCCAGCGTCAGGCCGCCTTGGACCTCCTCTTCCACCGAAATGCGATAGCCGAGTGCAAACGGCCGGTCTGCATGTTCGGCGATGGTGCGCCGGACGGCTGCCACAATCGCCAGCGGAAACCGCATGCGATTTTCCAGCGAGCCACCCCACTCATCGGTGCGGCGATTCGAACGCGGCGAGAAGAAATTCTGGATCAGGAATCCGTGCGCACCATGCAATTCGACGCCATCAAAGCCAGCCATGATGGCGCGCCGCGTGGCATCGGCGAATGCCTCTACGATATCCGGTATTTCTTCGCCATCTAGCGCTCTTGGCATGATGGCCGATGCGAACGGACCGCCGTCACCAGCAACAGCACTGGCAGCCACCACGTCGGTGACCAGCGCCGGCAAAGTCTTGACGCCGGCGTGGAAGATTTGCAGGATAGCCGGTGCGCCGCCACTTTTGGCGGCACGCGCCAGTTTGCGCAGGCTCGGAATGTAGCGGTCGTCGTGCGCGGCAAATTCGCCAGTAAAACCGACACCATTTTCCTGGACGTGCGTGCAGCCAATGATCACCAGGCCAACGTCCTGCGCCCGGCGGCGATAGTAGGCCTCCTCCTCATCGGAGACCGTGCCATCGTCGTTGCCGGCCCAGGTGGTCATCGGCGCCATCACGATGCGGTTGCGCACAACCAGACCTGGGAGGAGCGTCATCGGCTCAAATAATGTACTGTATTTCACGGAGCTTCACTTTCATTAAGGGCTGGTGGGAGCAAATCAAATCGTGTAGTCGATCTGGCTCATGTGTGCTTCACCCATGCGGTCGCCGAAGACCGGGTATTTACCCAGCATGGTGTCGATCGCCTGGACATCGGCGGCGGTCAGCTGCACGCGCCGGGCGCCGAGGTTTTCCAGCAGATGCGCCTCGCTGCGCGTGCCGGGAATCGGTACGATGTTCGGAGCTTTGGCCAACAGCCAGGCCAGCGCCACCTGGGATGGCGTAGCGCCTTTTTGTGCCGCGTAACCCTTGAGCCATTCAATGAGTGGCAAGTTGAGTTTCAAGAATTCTTTTGAAAAGCGCGGGAACCCGGCGCGGAAGTCGGTCTTGGGATCGAACTGCGTGCCGGCGTCGATCTTCCCGGTCAGGAACCCGGCACCAACCGGCGACCACGGCACGAAACCGATGCCCAGTTCCTTGCAGGTATCCAGCACGCCGTTCAATTCGACGTTGCGCGTCCACAGCGAATACTCCGACTGCACGGCGGATACTGCTTGCACCGCGTGCGCGCGGCGGATGGTTGTGGCGCTGGCTTCGGACAGGCCAAAGTGCAGCACCTTGCCCTGCCGGATCAGCTCCTTGAGGGCGCCTGCCACTTCTTCAATGGGCAGCGCCGGATCGACACGGTGCTGGTAATACAGATCGATGCGGTCGGTACGCAGGCGCTTGAGCGATTCCTCAACCACTTTCCGGATATGCGCCGGACGGCTGTTAAGCGCAATCGTACCGTCGATCGCGAAGCCAAACTTGGTTGCGATCTGCACCTTGTCGCGGAAGGGCGCCAGCGCTTCGCCAACGAATTCTTCGCTGAGATACGGTCCATAGACCTCCGCCGTATCAAAGAAGGTGACGCCATTCTCATAGGCGGTGCGGATCGTCTTGATAGCCTGCTCCTTGGGCACCGGCGCGTTGTAATTCCCCGCAAACGTCATGCAGCCGGCGCCGATCTCGGACACCTTCATGGTGCCCAAAGTACGTTGTTTCATTTCTTGTCCTCGCAATGATTGAGTGGTGTGATTGCCTGGTGCCCGCGCCGCGCCAAGCGTGGGCGCAACGGCCGCAGACGCTCCCAGCACGGCTGCGTGCCGTATGAACGCGCGCCGTCCAGCAGTGTGCGGCGTCATGCCAGAATATTCGTCCTGTGCTGTCATGGATCTCGTCCTTATCAAGTACACGGCTCCAATGTAACCGCGCACGATAGATATGATTAGATGCGATAATCCTCTTGCGCTTATAGGCGGAGGTTATAAATGGTAAAAGAGAGCATGGATGACCTGGGAGCGTTCCTGCTGGTGGCGACGCAACGTAGCTTTACGCGCGCGGCGGCACAGCTGGGCATTTCACAGCCGGCATTGAGTGCAAAAATCACGGGGCTGGAAGCCCGGCTCGGGGTACGGTTGCTGACGCGTTCAACGCGCAGCGTCGCCACCACCGAGGCAGGCGAAAGACTGTTCAAGTCGATCGGTCCGCACTTCGACGGCATCGCATCCGGGTTAAATGCGTTGAGTGAACTGCGCGACAAACCGGTGGGCAGCGTGCGGATTACTTCGGTCGAACATGCGTCGCAGACCATACTGCTGCCGGCGCTGGCGCCGCTGCTTGCTGACTACCCGGATATCACGGTGGAGATCATCAACGACTACAGTCTGGCCGACATTGTGGCGGACCGGTTCGATGCCGGGGTACGCCTGGGCGAACAGGTCGCGCAGGATATGATTGCCGTGCGTATTGGGTCGGACTTCAAGCAATGCGTGGTCGGGTCGCCGGCATACTTCAAAAAGTACGGCAAGCCCAAGGCGCCGCACGAATTGACCGAACATCGCTGCATCGCATTGCGCCTGCCCACCTCCGGCGGTGTGTGGTCATGGCCATTTGTCAAAGAGGGACGCGAAATCAAGGTTCGACCCGGCGCGCAGCTCGCGTTCAACACGATCGCTCTGCAACTGGACAGCTGTCTGGCGGGGCTGGGGCTGGGCTACCTGCCCGACGATGTGGTGAAGGAGCATATCGCGGCGGGCAGGCTACAACGGGTGTTGGCCGAATGGTCGGCGCCGATGTCAGGGTACCACCTCTACTATCCAAGCCGGCGCCAGCCGACGGCGGCATTTTCGCTGGTGGTTGCAGCGTTGAGTCTGCGTGGACGCAAGCCCGGAGGACGCTAGTAAACGCGATTCAAAAACGCGTGAACTTGGTTTCGTCCGGCGCGCTGTCGGCGCCCAGCCCGACCGGGCGTGCCGGCCGTGCGCTGGCGGCGGTCTTCAGCACCGCTGGCCGACGCAGGGCCACGCGCGGCGCGTCGTCCACCGCGTACTGCTTGAATACCGCCATCAGGCGCCGCAACTGGTCCGACTGCGCGCTCATCTCTTCCGCCGTCGCCGCCAGCTCTTCCGAACTGGCCGCGTTCACCTGCGTGGTCTCACTCAGCTGAATCACCGCGCCATTAATCTGCCGCACGCCGGACGACTGCTCTTCCGACGCCGCCGTAATTTCCTGCACCAGCTCCGAGGTCTTGCGGATATTCGGCGCCAGCTGATCGAACATCTCGCCGGCCTGCTCCGCCAGTTTGACGCTGTCCGCCGCCACCGCGCTGATCTCTTGCGCCGCCACCTGGCTACGCTCGGCCAATTTGCGCACCTCGGCCGCCACCACCGCAAACCCCTTGCCATGCTCGCCGGCGCGCGCCGCTTCAATCGCCGCGTTCAGCGCCAGCAAATTGGTCTGGTAAGCGATATCGTCGATGATGCCGATCTTGCCGGCGATTTGCTTCATGGCCGAAGCGGTGGCTTTCACCACCTCGCCGCCGCGCGCCGCTTCCACCGCCGCCTGCGTGGCGATGCCGTCGGTGATCTTGGCGTTCTCGGTATTCTGCGCGATCGACGCCGTCATCTGCTCGATGGAAGCGCTGGTCTCTTCCACGCCCGCCGCCTGCTCGCTGGCCGCCTGCGACAAGGACTGCGCCGTCGCGCTGACCTCCTGCGATGCGCTCGACAATCCGGCCACCACGGTCTGCACATCGCGCACAATCGACGACAGGCTGCGCGCCAGCCACACCGCCAGCACGCAACCGAGAATCGCGATCACCACATCCACCGCCAATATCATCTGCTTGGCGGAGTTGGTGACGTCCGTCATGGCCGCCGACTCCTTCTGGGTCTCGGCGTCGTTCACCTTTAACAGCTTGCGAAAGGCGGCGGCGATGGCTTCGTCCGCACCCTTGATGTTCTTGTCCATCTCCAGGGCTGTCATGCCCTTCTCGTGCATCGCTTCCAGCTGGGCCATGCTGTGGTCATAGGCCTTGACGCCGTCCTGCACCTCCCCCAGCAATGCCTGCTCTTCCGCCGACAGCGCACTGGCGGCGCGATACGCTGCCATCTCTTTTTCGATCACCGCCAGCTCGGTGCGGAACTGCGCGTTACTGTCGGGACCACGGAGGATATAATTTTTGAAGTGACGCACCGCGCGACCGTGCGCCGTCACCGCTTCCAGTACGGCGTTCTTGCGCGCCAGCGTGACGTTTTCAAAGTCGGTCCAGTGGTCGTGCAGGGACGTCAGTTTGCTGAAGGCGATCACGCCCATCAGCACCACCAACACAACAACAAGTCCAAACCCGGCATGCAGCCGGGTCTCCATTTTCATCTGCTTGAACATGGGCGGGTACTCCTTGGAGAGACGGGATCACGATTCATTGTGAACCAATATTGACCGCTAATTCTCACCAAAACTAACGGTGCGGCATTCCAGCGTCAGAACTTCACGAAGTTTGTCTCATCGGGGTCGCTCATCTCCGGCATGCGGCGGCTGGAGGCTACGCCAAGCGGCTGGCGGCCGGCGCGGCGCGGCTTGGGGTGACGACCGGCGCGCGCACCGGCCGCTTGCCGCCAGCCAGCTTGAAGAACGACATGGCCTGTTGCAGCTGCTCCGCCTGCGCGCTCATCTCTTCCGCCGTCGCCGCCAGCTGCTCGGAGCTGGATGCGTTCTGCTGCGTGGTCTGGCTCAGCTGCGTCACGGCAGAGTTAATCTGACCGACGCCGGCCGACTGCTCTTCCGATGCCGCCGTAATCTCCTGCACCAGGTCCGAGGTGCGGCGAATGTTCGGCACCATCTCGTCCAGCAGGTGGCCGGCCTTTTCCGCCAGCTCCACGCTGCTGGACGCCACCTGTTCGATTTCCTGCGCCGCCACCTGGCTGCGCTCCGCCAGCTTGCGCACCTCGGCCGCCACCACGGCAAAGCCCTTGCCATGTTCGCCGGCACGCGCCGCCTCGATGGCCGCGTTGAGCGCCAGCAGATTGGTTTGATAAGCGATATCGTCGATGATGCTGATCTTCTTGGCGATCTGCTGCATCGCCGCCACGGTGGACTTGACCGCCGCGCCACCCTCCGCCGCTTCCAGCGCGGCCTTGCTGGCGATGCTGTCGGTGACCTTGGCGTTTTCGGTGTTCTGCGAAATGGAAGCCGTCATCTGCTCGACCGAGGCGCTGGTCTCCTCGGTACCCGCCGCCTGTTCGCTGGCGGCCTGCGACAGGGACTGCGCCGTGGCGCTGACTTCTTCCGATGCCGACGCCAGCGCCTCGGCGCCGTTGTTCACTTCCTGCACCACGCCGGACAGCTTGTCGATCATGCCTTTCATCGCCGCCAGCAGGCTGCTGGTGTCGCCGGCTTTGAGCAGCACCTCCGCACTCAGGTCGCCATCGGCCACCTGCCGCACAATGTCCGCCGCATACGACGGATCGCCGCCCAGCTGCTTCATGATGCCGCGCAGGATTACCAGGCCCAAGGCCACCAGCAGCGCCAGCGCCACCACGGAGGCGGTGGTCATGCGCGATGCGGCGGAGGCCGATGCGGCGTCGGCTTCCTTCACCGCCTCGTCGCCATAACGGACGTTCAGTTCCACCAGCTTATCCAGATTGGTTTCCAGCTCGTGGAAGGCGGCGCGGTTGTCGATCAGGTTGTTATGCAGCGCGACGAACAAGTCCTTGCGCCTGGCCGGTTCGGCGCCCTGGATCTGCGTCAGCACGCTGCCGAATTCCGCGTCCTTGTTCTTCCACGTCTCCCAGGCCTTGACGAAGGTCTTCCATACCGTAGCTTCCTCCGGCGACTGCGGCAACGCATCGTAGATCTTCCAGGCCTGGTCGATCTGTGTGAAAATCTCCGCGCGGCGCTTGATCTGCTGCGCGATCTCCGCCGTGTTTTCAGGGTAGGATGCAACCGCTTCCGCCGCGCGGTTGGAGGAACGAATGCCGGTCTTGCCCTCATTGATGACCATCAGCGCCTGCACCGATGGCATGCGGTTCCGGCCAATTTCCGCCAGCATCTCGCCTTCTTTTTTCAGCCCCTGGAAGGCGATCACCACCACCAACAACAACGCCAGCACTGCCACAGCAATCAGCGCCAGGATCTTGGTCCTGACTGTCAATTTCGCCAACATGAGCTTCTCCTTGTTATTCCATCCCCGCCAGCGCGCGCAAGCGGCGCCGGTCCTGTCGCATCCATCCCACTAAATCCTCCGCCGGCATGGGTTTGGCCAGCAGATAGCCCTGCGCCAGATCGCAACCGAGATCGCGCAGCAGCTTCCAGTCTTCCACCGTTTCCACCCCTTCCGCCACCGTGGCCACGCCCAGGCTCTGGCCCAGATCGAGCGCGCTTTTCAACACCAGCAGGCGGTTCGGCCATTGCGTCGCACCGTTGACGAAGGCGCGGTCGATTTTCAGCTCGGTGAACGGGCAGCGCGCAAACTGCTGCATCGATGAATAGCCGATGCCGAAATCGTCCATCGCCAGCCCAAAGCCCATCAGCCGCAAGCGGCCCATATTGGTCAGCGCCTGCGACAGCTGGCGCATCACGCTGGTCTCGGTCACCTCCCACACCAGCGACGCCGGCGCCACGCCGGACTGCATCACCAGCGCCGTCAGGCGATCGATGAAGGCACGGTCGGACAGGTTGTCGGCCGACAGGTTGACCGACACCGACAACGGCGGCAGGCCGGCCTGCTGCCAGTGCAGCATGTACTGCAACACCTGCTGCACCAGCGCCAGCGTAAAATCGGCCATCAGCGGATGGCCTTCCAGCGTGTCGATGAAGTAGGCCGGCGACAGCAACCCGCGCTGCGGATGCTGCCAGCGCGCCAGCGCTTCCACGCCTTTCAGCTGGCCGCTCTGCATGGCGATCTTGGGCTGGAACCAGGGCAGGAATTCCTTGCGCTCCAGCGCCTGTGCCAATTCTTCCAGCGAAGCCTGAGCCGGCGGCGGTGGCACGGCGGGGCGGCAATCGCTGCTGCGGTCATTGACCTTGGACAGCAGCTGCGTCAGGGAGTCCAGCTGCACCGGTTTAAGCAAGGTGCCCAGCAGGCCGATGGAGGCGTCTTCGCAGGCCATGTTTTCAATGATCTCCAGCAGACGCGGATCGCGCGCGCTGACCACGATCAGGTTATCCGCCAGATCGCGTTCGCGCAGCTGGCAGGTCAGTTCGATGCCGTCCATGCCGGGCATTTCCAGATCGGTCAGCACCAGGAAAATGCGGTCGTGCCGTTCGCGCTCCAGCAGCTGCAAGGCTTCGTTGCCGTCGGCCGCTTCGAAGATGTCGCCAAACTCCAGTTGCTTCAGCAGGCCGACCAGATAACCGCGTTGCACGGCGCTATCCTCGACCACCAGCACGCGGCGGCCGGCCCAGGGAGCGGAAGTGGTTGGCATGTTCATGTTCAGTATTGAAGCTGCTGCAGGATTTCGCGGTAGATCGCGTTGAGCGGCACCGACTTCTCGACGCCGCCGCGCTTCACCGCTTCCTTCGGCATGCCATACACCACGCAGCTGGCCTCGTCCTGCGCCACCGTGCGCGCGCCGGCCTTGAGCATCTCCAGCATGCCGGCCGCGCCGTCGTCGCCCATGCCGGTCATGATCACGCCCAGCGCATTGGCGCCGGCCGCGCGCGCGGCGGAGCGGAACAGCACATCCACCGATGGCCGGTGGCGATTGACCAGCGGCCCATCCACCACCTCCACAAAATACTGCGCGCCCGTGCGCCGCAACAGCATATGCTTGCCGCCCGGCGCAATCAGCACCTGTCCTTGCAGCACGCGGTCATTGTTCTCCGCCTCCTTCACCCGCACCTCGCACACGCTGTCCAGCCGTGCCGCAAACGCCGCCGTGAACTTCTCCGGCATATGCTGCACCACCACGATGCCAGGCGAGACGCGTGGCAGCGCCGTCAGCACCTCTTCCAGCGCCTGCGTGCCGCCGGTGGAAGTGCCGATGGCCACCACCCGTTCGGTGGTGGCGGTCATCGGCCGCGCATCGGTAGGCGGCAGGATGGCGTCCGCATTCAGCTTGACGGTGACCGGCGGTGGTGGCGCCGAAGCCAGCGCGCGCGGCGCCAGCTTGCCCACATGGGCGCCGGCGGCGGCGCGCACGGCGGACACCAGTTCGTCGGCGCTGTCATGCAAGAACTGCTTCAGGTCCAGACGCGGCTTGGTGATGATGGCGACCGCGCCGGCAGTCAGCGCTTCCACCGAGGTCTGCGCGCCCTTCTCCGTCAACGTCGAGCAGATCACCACCGGCGTCGGATGTTCGGTCATCAGCTTGCGCAGGAAGGTGATGCCGTCCATCTTGGGCATCTCCACGTCCAGCACGATCACGTCCGGCCACTGCACCTTCATGCGCTCAATCGCCAATAGCGGATTGGCCACCGCATGGGTGACGGTGATGCCGGGCGCCGCGTTCAGCAGGCCGCTCAGCACCTGCCGCACCACGGCGGAATCGTCGACGATCATGACCTTGATTTCACTCATGCCTGATTCCTTGCTCCTGCGTTGCCCCATCCGGGTTCCGGCGGAACCTGGCGGCTCAGCACCTCGCCGTTACGGATGGTGAAGATGAGTTGACGATGCCCCTCGCCGAACAGGCTTTCGGACACCACTTGTATGCCATGCTGCTGCAGCATGCTGCGCGCGTAATCGCCGTTCTGCATGCCGATATCCTTGACCCTGGCGCGGCGCGGGAACATCGCGCCGCCGCCGAAGATTTTGCCCTGGCACTGGATCAGCGGCACGCCCTGCTGCGCCATGCCGTCCGCCATCAGCTGCATGGCGTCGGCGCCATACAACCCCGGCTTGTCGTTCGGCCGGTCGCTGTTGCGGCGCCCGTGGCCCGGCAGCAGGAAATGCGACATGGCGCCAATACGCAGCGCCGGATGCCACAGCGTGATCGACACGCACGACCCCAGCAAAGTGCGCACCCGATACTGCCCGTCGCCGACGAAGTAATCGCCCGGCATCAGGAAGATATCGATCAACTTGGCGTCGTTCATGGCTTGCGATAAATCGACGGTGCGACTGCGGTTAAGGTGTCGTTGATGTCGTTCAGCGTTTCCGAGTGGCCGATCAGAAAGTAGCCGCCCGGCCGCAATTGCGCCAGCAAGCGCGCCACCACCTGGCGCTTGGTCTCCAGGCTAAAGTAGATCATCACATTGCGCAGGAAGATCACGTCGAAGGTGCCAAGGCGCGGCAGTGGCGCATTCAGGTTGAGATGCTGGAACTGCACGCGCTGCCGCAGCGGACGTTCGATCAGCATCGTGCCTTCTTCCGTGCCCTGGCCTTTGAGGCAGAAGCGCTTCAGGTAGTGCTGCGGCATCTGCGACGCCCGCTCCATCGGATAATGGCCGCTGCGCGCGCGCTGCAACACGCGGGTGCTGATGTCGGTGCCCAGCACTTCCCAGGCGCCATCCACGCCCATCACGTCGGCCAGCACCATGGCGATACTGTACGGCTCCTCGCCGCTGGAACTGGCTGCGCTCCACACACGCAGTGCACGGCTTTTTTCCTGTGCTTCCTGCGCCACGTCCCGCAGCAGCGCGAAGTGTTTGGGCTCGCGGAAAAAGTAAGTCTCGTTAGTGGTCAGCAGATCGACCGCTACCTGCAATTCGGCTGGCTGTGAGCGGCTTTCCAGCAGGCGCAGATAGTCGCTGTAGCTATTGAGCTGGTAATGCGCCAGTCGCTTGGCCAGACGGCCGCTGACCAGCGCCTGCTTACCATCGGACATGGTGATTCCGGCGGCGTCGAAGATAAAGCGCTGGAATTGCAGGAACTCGCGCTCGGTGATCATCGCCACGGTCATGATGCACCGCGATTCACGCCTGGGCGGCAGCGGTGCTGCGCGCCAGGTCAACGATCTCTTCGCCCGACAGCACGCGCTCGATGTCGAGCAGGATCACAAAACGGC
This sequence comes from Duganella dendranthematis, assembly GCF_012849375.1. NCBI lineage: Bacteria > Pseudomonadati > Pseudomonadota > Betaproteobacteria > Burkholderiales > Oxalobacteraceae > Duganella > Duganella dendranthematis. Next base: position 2,826,391 of record NZ_CP051684.1, on the reverse strand, counting down.
CACTGTGCTTGCCCATGCCGGCGATGAAGTCGGGCCGGATGCGGGTGCCGAACGACGGCGCCGGTTCGATATCCGTTGCAGCGATTTCCACCACGGCGTTGACAGCGTCCACCAGCATGCCCAGCACCTGCTTCTCTTCCCCGCCAGCTTCCACGATGACGATGCAGCTACGCTTGCCAATCACGCTAGGCGGACGGCCGAAGCGCGCCGACAGGTCCATCACCGGCACCACCGCGCCACGCAGGTTGATCACGCCGCGCACACATTCCGGCATCATCGGCACCGTCGCCAGGCTGCCGTATTCGATGATCTCCTTGATGTGCAGGATGCCGACCGCGTACTGCTCATCGCCCAGCATGAAGGTCAGGAACTGGCTTGGCAGCGCGGCTTCGGTTTGCAGCGCGGCGACGGCGCTGCTGCCGTAGCTGGCCACGCTGGAAGAGGATTGGTTTGCAGCGTTCATCTGAAGGTTCTCCTATGCGGCCAGTGCCGCCACGGCGCCCTTGGCGCCGACGACATGCATCAGGGCCGCCACGTCCAGGATCAAGGCCACTTCGCCGCTGCCCAGGATGGTGGAGCCGCTGATGCATTTCACTTCGCTGAACAGGGGGCTCAAGGGCTTGATCACGGTCTGGAATTCGCCCAGCAGCGTATCCACAACCAAACCGGCGCGCTGGTTGCCGAACTTGAGTACCACGATGCTCTCGCGCCGCGTGGCCGCGCCGTCGATGCGGAACACCTGACGCAGGCGCACCAGCGGCAGCACCTGGCCGCGCAAATTGGTGTAGTCCTGTCCCGGCTCGGTGGCGTACTCAATGCACTCTTCGATCATGTCCAACGGGATGACGAAGACCGACGACCCCACCTGCACCAGGAAGCCATCGATGATGGCCAGCGTCAGCGGCAAACGCACCGTCACCGTGGTGCCCTGCCCTTCCTTGCTGCCGACGTCCACGCTGCCGCGCAGCGCCTGGATATTGCGCTTGACCACATCCATGCCGACGCCGCGCCCGGACAGGTTGGTGATCTTCTCCGCCGTCGAGAAGCCGGCTTCAAAAATCAGGTTGTAGATTTCGCTGTCGGTCAGCTTGCGTTCCGGGTCCACCAGTCCGCGCTCGATGGCCTTGGCCAGGATCTTCTCCTTGCGCAGGCCGCCGCCGTCGTCACTGACCTCAATCACGATGCTGCCCGATTCGTGGAAGGCATTCAGCTTGATCATGCCCTTGGCAGGTTTGCCGGCGGCCACCCGCACCTCGGCTGGCTCGATGCCGTGGTCCATGGCGTTGCGTACCAGGTGCATCAGCGGATCGCCGATTTTCTCGACGACGGTTTTGTCCAGCTCCGAATCCTCGCCGTCGACGATCAGACCGATGTCCTTGCCCAGTTCCCGCGCCACGTCATGCACCACGCGCTGGAAACGGTTGAAGGTGGCGCCGATCTTCACCATGCGCAGTTCCAGCGCGGCGTCGCGCACGTCCTCCACCAGGCCGGTGAGCGTCGAGGTGCACTCCAGTAGTTCGGTGTTTTGTATGCGCTGGCCTATCAGGTTGGCGCGCGCGCCGGCGATAATCAGTTCGCCCACCAGGTCGATCAGCCGATCCAGCTTGTCGGAATCGACGCGGATCGAGCGGCTCTCCTGCGCCTTCTGTTCGCTGACCTGTTTCTGCTTGGCCAGCGCGGCTTCCACCACCACCGGCGGCACATTGCCGCCGTCGACCAGGATGCTGCCCAGTTGCTGCGCCGGCGCGCTATCCTGCTTGCCGGACTGCTGTTGCAGCGCCTCTTCCAGTTCATGCGCGGTGACGCTGCCGCAGCGGACCAGGATCTCGCCCAGCCGCGCGGCGCGCTCCGGCAACGAGCGTATCAGGTTGACGTATTCCGACACCTTGCTGTTGGGCGGGATAATGCGGATCTCGCAATCGTCCTGCACAAATTCAAATACGCCGGCGATGGCTTCGCGATCGGCCGTGCTGTCAAAGGCGATTTCAAAACCCAGATAGCACAGTTCCGCATCCATTTCGTCGGCGGACGGCAGCGCGTCCGGGATGGTGGCGATGCCGACGATGCGTCCCAGCTTGCCCAGGTAGCGCAGGAAGGCGATGGGGTCCATGCCGTTTTGCAGCACCACGCGGCCGAAGCGCAGCGAGATGTGCCAGTAGTCGCTGTCCCCACGCTCGCTGTCGATGCGTTCGACGCTGGGCTCCGCATTCACCGTCAAGTGGGCCGCCACCGCCGCCGATGATGCCGTCGCCTCGCCGTCCATGTGGCGGCGCAGTTGCTGTTGCAGCATCTCGCCTTCCGGCGCGGTATCGGGGTTCTGCTCATGCTGGCCGGCGGCCAGTCCGTTGATCATGCCGGACAGGTAATCGCAGCAGGACAGCAGCAGCACCACCATCTCGTCGTTGAGCGTCACGCTGCCGTCGCGCACCTTGTCCAGCAGGCTTTCCACCACGTGCGTGAAGGCGACAATATGATCAAGGCTGAACAGCCCCGCCGAGCCCTTGATGGTGTGCGCAGCGCGGAAGATGGCGTTGATCGCTTCGTCCTGGTCGCCGGCCAGGTCCACATTCAGCAGAGCGTTCTCCATCTCCTCCAGCAGCTCGCGGCTTTCGGCGATAAAGGTCTGTAGCGCGTCGTCCAGGTTCATGGCGTCCCCTCAAGCGTGTATCAGCACGGCGTCGCCGAAGAAGGCGACCAGGTCCAGCATCTCAATAATTTCCACCACGGCGGGGCTGTGCTGCAGCAGCCGCAGTTCGCGCTGCTCCGCCGCCGCGGTCTGCTTGGCCAGCATCAGCACTTGCAGGCCGGCGGTATCCAGTTCGATCACGCCGGACAAATCGATTTCCAGCACGCGCGTCTTGCGCAGCGCTTCCAGCACGCTGACTTTCAGATCGGCGGCGCGGTAGATCGTCAGTTCGCCGTCCAGGGAAATCCGGGTAACGTCGTCCGCCATCGCAGCCTCCGTCCAGTTAGCTCAATCGATTATGGCAGTACCAGCTTGGCCACGGCGCCCAGCAGCACTTCCGGTTTGAACGGCTTGACCACCCACGCCCTGGCGCCTGCGGCCTTGCCCTCTTCCTTCTTGCTCTCTTGCGACTCGGTGGTCAGCATGATCACCGGCGTGAATTTATAGTTGGGCAGCTGCTTGAACTGCTTGACGAAGGTGATGCCGTCCATATTTGGCATGTTCACGTCGCACACCACCAGATGGATTTTCTGCCCGGTGCATTTGGACAGCGCATCAACGCCGTCGCGTCCCTCGATTACTTCGTATCCCGCGCCTTTCAGCGCAATGCCCACCACCTGCCGCAGCGAAGCTGAATCATCGACCACCATAATGGTTTTTGCCATGTCTTATCTATCCTCAGAAAAAAGTAACTTCATCGGCGTCCGTTGCGGCAGGCGCCGCCAGTCTGGCGCCGCTGTGCACCGCGTGTTCTTCCGCCATCGCGTAGGTCTTCTGCAGTTCGCGCAGCAGCACGTCCGGGTCGAGCGCATCTAGCACGCCGCTGGCTTCGTAGGCGGCCCGGTGCTCGCGCAGCACCGCCGGCAAGCGCTCCATGTTCTCGCGCACGTGCGACATCACCTGGCTGACGCGGTCCTGGAACTGCAGCTGCACCAGCGCCTCGCCCACTTCGCCCTGGATGCCGACGCTCTCCTGCTTGAGCAGTTCGGACGACTGCACCAGCGCGTCCGTCATCTGGCGGAATTCGTTAAGCACCGCCTCGATCATGCCCTCGGCCGACTGCATCGATTTGTCTTCCGCCTCGCTGGATTGTTCGGCGGCCTGGCTGGCGGCCAGGATGGCGCTGCTGATCAGGCCCACGCGGTTGGTGATTTCCTTGCCGGTTTCGGCCGAGCGCATCGACAGCATGCGCACCTCGGTGGCCACCACCGCGAAGCCGGCGCCGGCCGGACCGGCACGCGCCGCTTCGATCGCCGCATTGAGCGCCAGCAGATTGGTTTGCGCGGCGATGCTGGCCACACCCTCGGCCATGCCGCGCAGCTCGCGCGTGAAGCGTTCCAGATCCTTGATTTGTCCCAGCATGGCGTGCTTGGACGCCATCGCCGATTTCATCGACGTCACCACCGAGCCGAGTTGCGTTTCGCTGTGCGCAAACACCTCGGTCATTGAACTGCCGCTCTGGTTGGCGGCGCCGGATACGTGCAGCGCGTTGTCCAGTTTGTCGACGATGCTGGAGAAGCGCGACGCCAGGTCGGACACCGCTTCCTCCATCTGCGTACGGGAGTTTTCGATATGCCGGCACCACACCGGCAGCACCGCGTCACCGAAGTGCTCGCGGCTTGCAAGATAGTTGTCGATCATCGGGTTGTCGCCGGTGGCGGCGCTGGCACTGAAGCCGGTGTCGCGCGTCAGCCAGGCGGCGGCGCCCAGCAACAGCACGGCCCAGATCAACGTGAACCAGCCCCAGGCGCTCCATCCGGCCACAACCGTGCCCAAGGCGCCGGCGGCGGCTAGGCCAAGCGGTACTATTGTTTTGCTAGTGACACCGGTTGAGTTCTTCACTGGACCTCACCTCGCTTCGGAGCGGGGCGCCGCTGGATCGGCGCCTCCGGAAGTCCCACTGTAGCGCAGAAACCCGCGCACGCGCCATCACGCGATGGTGAATGCTATTGCTGTTGCACCGATACAACCCAGTGTCAGCTTGCCAGCAGCGGCCGTGCTGCGCTGCGCAAGACGGCGCGCTGCGGCGCAGCATCGAGCTTGAAGATGCTGACCGCGTCGGCCAGCTGCGCGGCCTGTTCCTGCATGGCGCCGGCCGCCGCTGCGGCCTGCTCCACCAGCGCGGCGTTCTGCTGCGTCACATGGTCCATCTGCGAGATGGCGACGTTGATCTGTTCGATGCCGTGGGTCTGCTCGACGCTGGCGTTGCTGATCTCGGCCATGATGGCAGTCACGCGCTGGATGCTGCTGACCACCTGCTCCATGGTGCTGCCGGCCTGGCCCACCAGCCGGGTGCCGGTTTCCACCTTGCCGACCGAATCGTCGATCAGCGTCTTGATTTCCTTGGCGGCGGCGGCCGAGCGCTGCGCCAGATTGCGCACTTCGGAAGCCACCACGGCAAAGCCGCGTCCCTGCTCGCCGGCGCGCGCCGCTTCCACCGCCGCGTTCAAGGCCAGGATGTTGGTCTGGAACGCGATGCCATCGATCACGCCGATGATGTCGACAATCTTCTTCGACGATTGATCGATGGAAGCCATGGTCTGCACCACGTCCGACACCTCGGCACCGCCGCGCTGCGCCACCTCGGCCGCGCTGGGCAGCCAGCTGGTTGGCCTGACGGGCGTTCTCGGCATTCTGCTTGACGGTGCTGGTCAGCTCTTCCATCGACGACGCGGTTTCCTCCAGCGCGCTGGCCTGTTCCTCGGTGCGCGACGACAGGTCCAGATTGCCGGCGGCGATCTCCGTCGACGCGGTGGTGATCGTCTCCGTCCCGTTGCGCACATCGCCGACGATGCGCACCAGGCTGGCCGACATGCGCTGCAGCGCGTGCAGCAGCTTGCCCGTTTCATCCTTGCTGTAATCGTCGTGCGCGCCATGGCGATGGTCGACCAGGTCGCCCTCAGCCACCGATTCGGCCAGCGCCACCGCTTCATTGATCGGCCGCGTGATGCCGCTGGTCAGCCACCAGGCGAAGGCCACGCCAAACGCCACCACCAGGATCGCCAGCATCACCAGCAGGTTGCGGCTCTGCGCCGCCACCTCGTCGATGCGGGACGCGGCGGCGTCGATTTCCTTGCGCTGGTGGTCGAGGATGTTTTGCAGCTTGCCTTCATAAGTCTTGGCGGCCGGCAGATAGACCTGCTCCAGCAGGCGCGTGGCTTCGGCGTCGTTGCCGGCGCTCTTGGCCTTCATCACGTTGTCGCGCGAACTGACGTAGAGCTTGCGCATCTCCACCAGTTCTTCCATCAGCTTCTTGTCGCGCTCGTCGGTCAGCGCTTCGATCTGCTTGACCAGGCTGGAGGCGAAGTTGACGCCTTCCTTGGCCTCGTCCGCAAAGAAGGTGGCCAGCGACGGATCGGCGCTCTTGGCGATGGCGGTGGTGCGGCGGATGCCGGCAAAGACCGTGCGGTACCAGTCGGAAATCAGGCGTTCCTTGGCCAGCGGTGTTTGCATCATGTCGCGGGTGGCGGAGGCCACGCCTTGCAGGCGGTAAATGCCGAGACCGGTGTTCAGGATCAGTACGGCAAGGATGATGGCAAAGCCCAAGGCAAGGCGGCGGCCTATGCTGAGGTCACTGATTTTCATGCGGAGTCTCCACTGGAAAATTATGGTTCTATCGTAGCGCTATAGTAACTCCGAAATCATGAATAAAAGCAACTTCTTCAACTGTTTGAAGTTTGAAATAAATTTTTAATTTCCATTCTAATTTGCAACAAATCTTGTGTCATGGACTGGGAAAAGGTTTACACTTTCGGATTAACTTGTACAGCCGTTTACATCGTTGGCTTTAAAGACAACCTTGTCGACTGTTCCCACGCCACTCCCAAACAACTGAGATGAGCAACGCATTCCTAGAACACCGCGCTAAATACCGCGAAGTCGTGTCACGCCGTTACGGCGTGACCCCAGAACTGTACGACGAAGCCTCGCGCCAGCTGGCGCCGCTGGCTGTCCCTTTCAGCATGCGCAAGGGCGAATACCTGCAACGCATCGGCACGCCGGCGCAGTATGTGCACTGGCTGCACAGCGGCGTCACGCGTACCGGCTTCATTACCGAGGCCGGCAACGAAGTCACGCAGCACTTCCAGACCGACGGCGAGTCGGTCGGCGCCCATGACGATCTGTTGCGTTCGTGCGAATCGGAACCGGCATTGAATTTTGTGGTGGCGGAGACGGCCATACATGGCTATCGGCTGGACTGGTCGGAAATCAGCGCGCTGTATAAACGCAACAGCGACATGCGCGATTACTACCTGGGCGCAGCCCAGCGCAGCATCATCGACCAGAGCCGCCGGCTGTACCTGAACGCCTCGCCGGCGCAGGGCCGCCTGAATGCCTTCCGCCGCGAGTATCCGGGGCTGGAGCAACGCATTTCGCAGAAGGTGGTGGCGTCGTTCCTGGGCATTACGCCGCAGTACATGTCGCAGCTATTGCGGCTGGACGGCAGCAAGCGGTAATAAAAAAGGCGCTCCACGGAGCGCCTTTTCATTTACTGCCTTTTATTTATTTCTTGATGCTTTTGATTTTGTTGTTTTCATCCACAAACACCAGCTTCGGCACGTGGGTTTCGATTTCCTGGTCGGTCATCGGACCATAGGTGCAAATGATTAGCAGGTCGCCCAGCTGCGCCTTGCGGGCGGCGGCGCCGTTCAGCGAAATCTCACCACTGCCGCGCTTGCCAGGAATGGCGTAGGTGGCGAAACGCTCACCGTTGTTGACGTTATACAGTTCGATCTGCTCGTTGACTTTGATATCGGCGGCTTCCAGCAGGTCCACGTCGATACCGCAGGAACCTTCGTAGTTCAGGTCGGCCTGGGTCACCGTTACGCGGTGCAGCTTGGAGCGCAGCATAATACGTTGCATAGAATTCTTTCCCTCGATAGTAAGCGTTCAACCTTGCCATCCTGTCCAGGCAGGGGCAGCGACGCGAGGGCGGCATTGTACCATTCCTCACCATTGCAAGTCGCTTTGTGGCATATTGTTTACTTGTAAACGTATTCAACTATTTTCATGAAGCTGACCCGCCTGCTCTCGCTGTCCACCGCCGTTTTGGCGTTGCTGGTATGCGGCATGCTGGGCCACATCACCCGCAACGCCTGGCTGCGCTATGACGCCACCGACGCCGGCCTGCAAGCGCTGCGGCTGACGCGCGCCGCCATGGTGGCGGCGGAAAAACTGTCGTTTGAGCGCGGCCCGGTTAACGCCGTGCTGGGAGAACGTGTTACTGCCGATCCGGCGCGGCGCGAACGTCTGCAGCGCGGCCGCGCCGCCACCGACCTGGCGCTACTGCAGCTGGAGCGCGAACTGCTGGCCGATGACGGCAACCGTCCAGCCGCCGGCAGCGTGCCACGGCGGGTGGTGCTGACGCCGCTGCGTGCGGCGCTGGCGGCGGCGCGCCACAGCGTCGACCAGGTGGCCGCCCTGCCGCCGGCCGAACGCACGCCGGAACAACTGAAGCAAGCCATCGAGCAGATGTTCGGGCTGGTGCCACTGGCGCTGGACGCCGTCACCAGCTACACGCAGGCCTCCGAACTGGCGTACCCGCGCATCACGCGGGCGCTGATCAAGGCGCGCTACGCGGTCGAACTGCGCGAGTACGCCGGCCGCCTCGGCTCCCTGCTGACCGTGCCGCTGGCCACGCGTCAGGCGCTGACGCCGGCCGAGTACACGCGGCTGCAAATGCTGCGCGGCCGCATCGCCCAGCTGCGCCAGCAAGTGCAGGCGACCGACAGCGGCGGCAACCTGGCCATCGTGACGCAGCGCGTGGACGACATCTACTTCGGCGAAGGCCTGCAACTGGTGACCGACATCGAACAGGCCAGCCGCGCCGGCCGCGCCTACGAGCTCGATACCGCGCAACTGGCGCAGCGCTACGTGCCGACCATGACGCCGATCCTGGCGCTGCGCGACGAACTGCTGCAGGAAGCCGAGACGCAGGCGCAAAACGACCATGAGCACGCGCGCCGCGAACTGTGGATCGCCACCCTGTCCGGCATCGCCATCCTGCTGTCGCTCACGCTGTTGCTGCTGATCGTGCGGCGGCGCGTGATCGTGCCGCTGCTGCGCGCCACCCGCGCGGTGATTCGATTGGGGAATGGCGACTACTCGCGCGACTCTGGCGGCTCGCAGCGCGCCGACGAAATCGGCGACATGCTGCGCGCGCTGGCCACGCTGCGCACTAACAGCATCGAGCGCCAGCAGCTGGAACTGGAGCGCCAAAGCCTGATCGACGAACTGCGGCTACGCGCCAACACCGACTACCTGACCGGCATCCTGAATCGGCGCGCGTTTGTCGCCGCCAGCAACCAGCGGCTGCAACGCGCGCGCGACTGCCGGGAAACGCTGGCGGTGCTGCTGTTTGATATCGATCACTTCAAGGCGGTCAACGACGCCCACGGCCACGAAGCCGGCGACCAGGTGCTGATACGGATAGCGGCGCTGGTGCGCGATGAATTGCGCGACGGCGAAATCCTGGCGCGCCATGGCGGCGAAGAGTTTGTGGTGATGCCGGCCTACTGCCAGCTGGAACAGGCTTGCGCGCTGGCCGAGCGTCTGCGGCTCGCCATCGCCTCGGCGCCATTGACGCTGGCCGATGGCCAGCTGCTGCGGGTGACGGCCAGCTTCGGCGTCGCCAGCGCCACTGGACCTGCGGCGGCGCTGGACGATCTGCTGCATGCGGCCGACCTGGCGCTGTACAGCGCCAAGCGCAAAGGCCGCAACCGCGTGGAGAGCGCGGCTTAGATTATTTCTTCGCCGTCTTCACCGGGGTAAAGGTCAGATCGCGGAAGTCGTAGCTGAAGTCCGTTTCGGTGGAAATCGGCGCCATCTTCATGCGCTCGATGCTGCCGTCCGGATTCAGCGCAAACGTCACATAGGCGTCGGCGTTGAAGTTGCGTTCCTTCCAGCGCACGATGAAGGTGTCGTGCTGGAAGTGCTCCAGTTCCCCGCTCAGGTCCGGCGTGCGCTCGAAACGCATGATGCGCTTGCCGCCCTCCTCGTGGATGCTGGCCTTGCCGTACCATGCATCCTCATACTCGCCGTCGTAGGCCGCCAGCGGCAGCGACGGTTTCGAGGCGGCCGCGCGCGCCTTGTGCTCTTTGCCCTGACGCTCCAGTTCCTCCTTGTGCGCGGCCGCTTCCTGGTCGGCGTACAGCCCGATCCAGTCGGTCTTCACCGGCACATCCAGGAACGTGTCCAGTATCGTGTAGTACAGCGAGGCCATGGCCGGGCTGTTCTCCGCATTGGTCAGGATGGCGATGCCCAGCTCTTGGTCCGGCACCATCAGCACCGTCGAATAAAAGCCTTGCAACGCGCCGCCGTGCATGGCGATTTTGTGCCCCCTGTAGTCGCGCAGCTGGAAGCCCAGGCCATACGACAGGAAGTTGGGCTTGGTGGCCGCCAGCGCCGGCTTCGGATCCCTGATCGGCATCGGCGTCTGCTCGCTCCACAATTCGGCGACCTGTTTGGCGCTGATCAGTTGCTTGCCGTCTGGCGTCTTGCCCTGTTTGAGCAGGAGGTTCATCCAGCGCGCGATGTCTTCGGCGCTGGTGTTAATGCCCACCGCGCCGACCGCATTCGGCACCGGCATCGGCTTCACCACCGAGATCTTGTCGTGGATCTTGCTGTGCGGCGCCGAGTAGTCACTGGTGGCCAGCATGTCGGCCACGCTGGTCTTGGTGTCGCTCATGCCCAGCGGCGTCAGGATGCGCTCCTGCACCGCCTCGCCCCACGGCTTGCCGGTCTTGGCGGCGATGATCTTGCCGGCCACGATGTACAGCAGGTTGTCATAGGCGTAGCTGGCGCGGAAGCTGGTGGCCGGCTTGACGTAACGCAGCCGCTCGATGATTTCGTCGGTGCTGAACTGGGTGCTTGGCCACCACAGCAAATCGCCGGCGCCGAGACCGAGGCCGCTGCGATGGGTCAGCAGGTCGCGCACCGTCATCTGGCCGGTGACGTACGAGTCGTACATCTGAAAGCCCGGCAGGTGCTTGGTGACCGGATCGTTCCAGGCGATCTTGCCTTCATCGACCAGCATCGCCAGCGTGGCGGCGGTGAAGGCCTTGGAATTGGAAGCCACTTCAAACAGCGTCTTGCCGTCCACCGGCGTTGGATCGCCCAGCTTGCGCACGCCGAAGCCCTGGGCCACCACCACCTTGCCATCCTTGACGATGGCAATCGCCATGCCCGGCACCTGGAAAGTCTTCAGCGCGCGGCTGACGTCATCGCCCAGCGACGCCGTCACTGCGGCGGTAGTATCGGGCGCCGTCACCGGCGCCGCCATAACAGGCGCGCCGGACAGCGCGCCCCACACCGCCAGCGTCAGCGCAGCGGTTGCAAAAGGTCGGATCATCTTCATTGCTTTTTAAATGCCTTGTCGACGGAGGTCTGGGTGACCGGATGATAGTGCGAACGCGCCTTGGCGTACACGCCCTTGGCCCAGTCTTTCTCGTTAGGGTTCTTCAGCAACGCGGTGTACAGCGGCACCACAAACTTCTGGCGGCCGACGCTCATCAGGAATTTATTCAACGGCTCGCGCACGTTGTAACCGGCATGCACCGACGCCAGGAAGAAGCGGAAGGCGATTTCGTTGTTGCCGGTTTTACCCAGGCCGAAGGTCTGGTCCAGCTCCTGCATCTGCGCTGCCGTGGCCTTGCCGTCGATATCGTTCAGGAAGTGCATCCACTCCAGCGCGATCCAGTTTTTGGCCGGCAGGTCGGCAGTCGGGAATTCGCCTTTCAGCCACGCGGTGCGCTGCGTATCCAGCGCGGCCAGGCGTGGCGAGGCGGCGCGCTTGGCGCTGGCCGGAATGCCGGGACCATACAGCCACTCATCCAGCTCGGATTGCGACATAATTTCCGGATGCGCGTCCAGCAGGTTTTTCTTCAGGTAGTCGACAAATTCGCCGGTGGTGGCGGACTGGAAGGCATGCTGGTCGAACCAGCCGCGCAGGAAGGGATCGAACACGTCGCGGCCGGCGCGCTGCTCCAGGGTGCGCAGCAACCACGCGCCTTTCGGATATACCAGGCCAGTGTCGGTATAGCTGGCGGCGCTGGTGTCCGGATCGCGCGATATCAAAGCCTGCTTGGCGGCCGGGATGCCGGCCAGCGACGCAATCGCTTCTTCCTGCTCCACTTGCAGGTTCATCTCCGCCACTTCTTCGCCGTACAGTTTTTCCACGATGCGGGTGGTGACGTAGGTGGTGAAGCCTTCGTTAAGCCAGAAGTGCTTCCACGAGGCGTTGGTCACCAGGTTGCCGGACCACGAGTGCGCCAGTTCGTGCGCGATCAGGTCGACCAGGCTCTTGTCGCCCGCGATCATGGTCGGCGTGACGAACGTCAGGCGCGGATTTTCCATGCCGCCGATCGGGAACGATGGCGGCAGCACGATCATGTCGTAACGCTCCCACCGGTACGGGCCATACAGGCCTTCAGCGGCGGCGATCATTTTTTCGGTGTCGGCCATTTCACTGGCGGCAGCTTCGATGCGCTGCGGCTCGGCGTACACCGCCGAACGCGGACCGACGTTGCGCACGTCGATCTCGCCGATGGCGATGGCCAGCAGGTAGGATGGAATCGGCTGCGTCATCTTGAACTTCCAGCCGCCGGCGCCGGTGGCTTGCTGGTCGTTCTCGGCGCTCATCACCACGCGCATGCCGGACGGCGCTTCCACGCGGGCGCTGTAGGTGAAGCGCACCGCCGGCGTGTCCTGCACCGGCGCCCACGAACGGGCGTTGATGGTTTCCGATTGGCTGAACATGAACGGACGCTTGCCGGACATGGTCTGCTCAGGCGTCAGCCATTGCAGCGCGGTGGCCGACGGCGCGGTGCGGTAGTAGATGCGCACTTTCTGCGGCTGGAACGGAAGGGCGATGCGCAGCGCGCGGCCCTTCTCCACATCCAGCTTGTCGAGCATGAAGGAGGCGGCGGTCCAGCGGCCATCGGCGGCCAGCACCTGCACCTTGGCGATGTTGAGTTCATTGGTATCCAGCACCAGCGTGCGGGCCGACTTGTCGATCCAGTTGAGCGACAGTTCGGCGTAGCCGGACAGGATCTTGTGGCTGAAATCCGCTTTCAGGTCCAGGTGCAGATCGGTGGTGCGGACCTGGTCGTAGCGGGCATAGCTCAACGGATCGGCGTGAGCGGAGAGCGACATGCATGCGGTCAGCACGAGTGCGGCAATGGTCTTCTTGATCATGTGGCGATACTTTCAATGTTATCTTCAGCGCGAAGCAGAATACCATAGGCATGTTTCTGCCATGTGTTAAAATCCGCGCCGTTAGTGGGGAGTAGTCGGCTTGCGCCGCCCGGTGCAAGAACCTGTGTCAACATAATCGGTCCGCAGACCGTGGCGCAGGTGGCCGTGCAAATAGCACCGGCTTGGCGAGACCATGATCCTTGGGGCGGCCGTGATGGGCCGGAGCCGCGCCTGGATCATTGGTTAACCGTTCCGGCCCGCGTACCTTACTCATCATGGAAGCATTCTTCGTCTCTACCGGCATTGTCGCCCTCGCAGAAATCGGCGACAAAACCCAGCTCCTCGCTTTTGTACTCGCCGCCAGGTTCCGCCGTCCCCTGCCTATCGTTGCCGCGATCCTGGTCGCGACCATCGCCAACCACGCCTTCGCCGCCGCCATCGGCACCTGGATCACCAGCATGCTGGGACCGGAGTTGCTACGCTGGGTGCTGGGCGCGTCCTTCCTCGCGATGGCCGCATGGACGCTGGTGCCGGACAAGCTGGATGAGGAAGACGCCAAGCTGGCGAAATACGGCGTGTTCCTGACCACGCTGATCGCCTTCTTCCTGGCCGAAATGGGCGACAAGACGCAGGTGGCCACCGTGGCGCTAGCGGCCCGCTACCACAGCATGGTTGCCGTGGTATGCGGCACCACGCTGGGCATGATGCTGGCCAACGTCCCTGCGGTCTACTTCGGCGACAGGATCGCCAACAAGATCTCGCTCAAGCTGGTTCACGGCATCGCTGCCGTGATCTTCGCGGTGCTGGGCGTGGCGACGCTGTTAGGCGCCGGCGCCTCCCTGGGCGTTTAACATCGCAGTGGCCGGCGGCGCTCCCGCCGGCACCAGCAACTCAACGCGGTGCGTGCGGCCGCTGTCCTGCAACGCGATCAAGCCATCGGGCTGCGGCACGCCGTCCACCGACATGATCGGCGCGGAGGTCGCGCCTTTGTTGACGCGGATCTCGTAGGTGGCGCTGGCGTAGCGATACGTCAGCGTGAACGTGGTCCAGTTCTCCGGCATGCGCGGCTCCAGCTTCAGATGGTTGGCCGTGCGCGTGAGGCCCAGCAGCGACTCCAGTATCAAACGATACATCCAGCCGGACGAACCGGTGTACCAACTCCAGCCGCCACGTCCCACATGCGGCGCCACAGCGTACACGTCGGCCGTCACCACATACGGTTCCACCTTGTAGATCGCGGTGTCTTCCGGCGTGCGACCGTGCATGACCGGATTGATCATGCGCGCCAGTTCCCATGCCCGTTCGTTGTCGCCCAGGCGCGCGAAGGCCATCGCGGTCCAGATTGCGGCGTGGGTGTACTGACCGCCGTTTTCGCGCACGCCCGGCACGTAGCCGCGGATATAGCCCGGATTCGGCCCGGCCTTGTCGAACGGCGGATCGAGCAGCTGGATGATGCCCGAATCGCGGCGCACCAGTCGCTGGTTGACCTGCTCCATCGCCCCGCGCACCCGCACCGGATCGGCGGAGCCGGACAGCACGCCCCAGCTTTGCGAAATCGAATCGATCTGGCATTCCTCGTTGGTGTGGGAACCGAGCGGCGTACCGTCGTCGAAGTAGGCGCGGCGATACCATTCGCCGTCCCATGCATTCTGCTCGACGTTGGCGGCGACGCGGCGCGCCTGTTCGCGGCACTCGGCGGCGAACGCCGTATCGTTGCGCATATCGGCCACCTCGGCGAAGCGTTTCAGCACTTCGCACAGGAAGAAGGCCAACCACACGCTCTCCCCTTTGCCATGCTCGCCGACTTTATCCATGCCGTCGTTCCAGTCGCAGGAACCGATCAGCGGCAAGCCATTGACGCCGAAGCGCAAGCCGTTGCGGATCGCGCGCTGGCAGTGATCGTACAGCGTGCCCTGCTCGCTGGAGCGGGCCGGCATGTCGTAGTACGAATCCTCTTCCGGCTTGACCGCGCGGCCTTCCAGATATGGCGCCATCTCATCGAGGATGCTCATGTCCCCGGTGCTGGCGACATAGCGCCAGGCGCCCAGCGGCAGCCACAGATAATCGTCCGAGCAGTGCGTGCGCACGCCACGGTCCGACGGCGGATGCCACCAGTGCTGCACATCGCCTTCCAGGAACTGGTGGGCCGCGCACAGCATCAGCTGATCGCGCAGCAGTTGCGGCTGGGTGTGAATGGTGGCCATCGCATCCTGCAGCTGGTCGCGGAAGCCGAACGCGCCGCCCGACTGGTAGTAGCCGCTGCGTGCCCAGATGCGGCAAGCGATGGTCTGGTACATCAGCCAACCGTTGGCGATGACGTCCAGCTCCGGCTCCGGCGTTTCGATGCGCACGGCGCCCAGCGTTTTCTCCCAATGCGCATGCACCGCGCGCAGCGCTTCGTGCGCCGCTTCGGCACTGCGGTGTTTCTGTACCAGGCTGCTGGCGTCGGCGTTGCGGCGGCCGGCCACACCCAGCACAAACACGATCTCGCGCTCCTGGCCAGGCAGCAGGTCGAATGGCGCCTGAATCGCTGCACAGGCATCCAGCCCGGCGCCGATCTTGCCGGACAGGCGAGAACGGCGCAGCGCAGCCGGTGCCGCCAGCGTGCCGTTACGGCCCATGAACTCCGTGCGGTCGGCGGTGATGCTGCGCAGCGTAGCGTCGCAATTGAAGAAGGCCACGCGGCCGCTGAACTCCGTGTTGTACGGGTTCTTGGCGAACAGCGCACCGCTGACCGGATCGGCCTCGGTGACGATGTGCATGCCCGACTTGGAGCGCATATCGCCCAGCACCCATTCCACGTAACCGAAGGCCGACAGGCGGCGCTGCACCAGCGAGTCGTTGCGCACTTTCAGCACCGTGTACTTGATCGGCGCGTCGAGCGCGACGAAGGTGGTCATCTCGGTGTAGATGCCGGCCTCGATATGTTCAAACACGCTGTAGCCGAAGCCGTGGCGCGTAATGTAGTCGCCATTGCCGCGCGCCGGCAGCGCCGTCGGCGACCAGAACTGGCCGCTCTGTTCATCGCGCAGGTAGAACGCTTCGCCGCTGCTGTCGCTGACCGGATCGTTGTCCCACGGCGTGATGCGGTATTCATGCGCGTTCTCGTGCCAGGTGTAGGCCTGGCCGCTTTCCGAGATCACGGTGCCGAACTGCGGATTGGCCAGCACGTTGGACCACGGCGCCGGCGTACGCTGGGCGTTGCTGGTGGTGATCACGTACTCGCGGCCGTCCGGGGTAAAGCCGCCGGTGCCGTTTTCCAGGATCAGGCCACGCGCCGGATGGGTGACCGGACCGGCGTCCGCGTACTCGCCGCGATTGTCCGCCAGCAGTGGCGGCATGCGCAGCGTCGGCGGCGTCGGCCGCTTGATCTGTTCAGCCAGCGAACCGCGCGAGTCACTGATGATGACGCGCGCCACCGACTGCATCAGCACCCGGTCTTCGTTCGGAATCTGGTCCATCAGGCGCACGAAAATGCCGCCCGGACGGTCGATCGCCTGGGCGTCGATGCCGGACGCGATCAGGCCCATGATCTGGTCGTGCAGCGCTTGGCGGTAGCCGGATTGGTCTTCGTACCAGATCACCAGATCGACCACCAGCCCTTTCAGGCGCCAGTAGGCGTGCGCCTGCACCATCTGGCGCGCCAGTTCGATGTTGGACGGATCTTTAATCTGCATCAGCACGATCGGCAGGTCGCCGGAAATCGCGTACGCCCACAGGCCGGACTGACCGCGCTGATTCTTGATCAGCGTCGCCGCTTCAGCGCGCAGGCCGGCGTTCGGGTAGATCACCGAATTGGCCAGGCGGCCGTACAGCTGGCCGTCCGCTTCGCTGGCGTTCAGCTGGCGCAGCACGACCTGGCTGTGAGTCCACGCCAGCTCGAACACCCGATCGGCCAGATGGCGGTCCTGGTATTTGTCGATCAGGTGCAGCGCGACGTCGCGCTGCTCGGTCATGCCGGTGACGATGTCCACTGTCGCAAACTGGTCCGGCTTGAGCGTGATGGTGTAGCGGATCGCCACCACCGGATCGAGCACCGAACCCTCGCCGCCGCTGAGCGGCCCTTTGTTCAGCATCGCGCTCGGCGCGGCCATGGTGTTGCCGCGGCCGATGAAGCGCGAGCGGTCGGTTTCGTACGAGACGTTGACCACCGGCGCATCGTGCACCATCATCGAGTGCATCATCCATGGCGGCGTCTCGTGCGCGCCGCGCGGACGGCGCGTGCACAGGATGGCGCGTTCCTGCGGCAGGATTTCGGTCTGCACAAACAGCTTGCTGAAGGCCGGGTGGGCGTTGTCGGCGGCGGCCGGCGCCATCACCACTTCGGCGTAGCTGGTCACCTCGATGGTGCGCACGCGGTCCGACTTGTTGGTGATGCGGGTACGACGCAATTCGATATCGTCTTCCGGCGACACCACGATTTCCGTGTACAGGTCGATGTGACGATCGGAGCGGCGGAACTCGGCGCGGCCTTCGGAGAAGATCACTTCATGCTTGCGCGGCTCGACCAGCGTAGGTTGATAAGTGGTGGACCAGAACTCGCCGTCCTCCACATCGCGCACGTAGCAGAAGTTGCCCCAGTTGTCGCGCGTGCTGTCTTCGCGCCAGCGCGTCACGGCCAGGTCTTTCCAGCGGCTGTAGCTGCCGCCGGAGTTGGTGACCATGACGTGATAGCGGCCGTTGGACAGCAGCTGGGTTTCCGGCACCGGCGTCGAATGCTGCGTCAGCACGCGCATCGGCATCGACTGCTCCGGCGCGGTGGTGCGGATCGCCGCCATCTCGGTGGTGTTGGAGTAGAACGCGCCGACCTGCGGGCTGCGTTCCTGCAGCACCAGCAGCGTCGATTGCAGCAGCGGATCGGATTCGAAACGGCGCTGCATCGGCCGGTCGTGCAGCAGGTAGCTGAGCGACAGGAAGCCCATGCCCTGGTGGTGGACCATGAACGAACGGATCACCGCCGCGCTCTGGCCGCGCGGCAGGCGCGACGCCGTGTAGTCGATCGCTTCGTAGAAGCCGTAGCGGCCCATATAGCCCAGTTCCGCCATCTTCTGCAAGTTGGCGCACGAGGCTTCCGGCTGCACCATCAGGCCCATCATGCTGGCGTATGGCGCGATCACCAGATCGTCGGCCAGGCCGCGCTTCAGGCCCAGGCCCGGCACGCCGAAGGCGCGGTACTGGTAATTCAGGCTGGCGTCCACCGTGTTGTAGCCGGATTCGGAAATCCCCCACGGCACGTTGCGCTGCTTGCCGTAGTCGATCTGCGCGTCGATCACGGAATTGTAGGTCTGGTCCAGCAGCGTGCTTGGATAGTTCGGCATCACCAGCAGCGGCATCAGGTACTCGAACATCGAGCCGCTCCACGACAGCAGCACCGGCTTGCCGGCGACGATGCACAGCTGGCGGCCGAGCGCGAACCAGTGCTCTTGCGGCAGCTGGCCCTGAGCGATGGCGACAAAGCTGGCCAGTCGTACTTCCGACGCCAGCAGATCGTAGTAGCTGGCGTCCAGGCGGCGGTCGCTGACGTTGTAGCCGATCGCCAGCAGGTTGGTGGTCGGGTTGAACAGGAAGCCATATTCCATCTGGGCGAAAGCGCCGCAGCGCAGCGCCAGGTCGGCCAGCGCGCGCATGCGCTCATGCGCAGCGGTGCTGCCTTGCTCGAACAGTGCGGCCAGGCGTTGCTGGCGATCGCGTTCGTCCGGCGCCAGGTCGTTGATGGCGATGGAAGCGGTGGAACGCGCCAGCGCCGCCAGTTCGCGCAAGGTCGGCATGCGGGTCATGCTGGTGTCGAAGATGGCGTCCGGCGACAGCGCGGCCCATGGCGTCAACGCGGCCAGTTCGTCCAGCGCGGCGCGGCATTGCTGCACCAGCGATTCGGCCCACATGGCGGCGGCTTCGCTGTGAGTGACGGCGTGCGGATGGAATTCGTCCGCTGCGGCGCTGACGCGCGTCAGCCAGCCATACAGCTCTTGCAGGTTGCCGGCGTCCGGCGCCGGCGTCAGTGCGGCCAGCAGCGCGTCGATTGCATCGGCGGCCACGGCGGAGGTGATGGCCGCGCCGGTGGCCGTAGCGCCGGCCGCAATGCCGGCATCGGCCAGCGTCTCTTGCAGCACGCGGGCGGTGGTGGCGATGCCGTCAACGATTTGCTTGCCGAGCACAGGCTCGTCATACAGGCCGGTCAGGCCCGGCGCCATGGTCAGCAGGTGGCCGGCCAGGTTGCCGCTGTCCACCGTCGAGACGTACATCGGATGCAGCGGCTTGAGCGTCAGCGTGTCGTACCAGTTGTAGAAGTGGCCCTGGTGACGCTCCAGCTGGTCCATGGTGTCCAGCGTATTGGCGGTGCGCGCCATCAGCTGGCTGACAGTGATGTAGCCGAAATCGGTGGCGGTCAGGTTGGCCAGCAGCGCCATGCCGATGTTGGTCGGCGAGGTGCGGTGCGCAATCACCTGTACCGGATGCTCCTGCATATTATCCGGCGGCAGCCAGTTGTCTTCCTGGCCGACGAAGCGCTCGAAATACGCCCAGGTGCGGCGCGCCAGCTTGTTGAGGAACAGCGTCTGTTCGGCCGACAGCTGCGCCGCCTTGCGTTCGATCGGACGGCTGATCCAGTCGGCGATGGCCGGCGCCACCAGCCACGCCAGCAGGAACAGCGATGCCGGCGGCAGGCTGGATGGATGCCATCCCAGCAGCGCGCCGCCGACGAACAGCGACAGCACCGGCGCGAACCACATGGTGCGCCAGGTGCTGACCGTGCCGTCGGCCTGGCGCGCCAGGGTGGAGGCGCGCCATTCCAGCAGCTTGCGGTGCGAGACGAAGGAGCGCCACAGGCTGCGCAGGATCGCGTCCACGCTAAAGTAAGCTTCGTATGGCAGGAAGGCCAGCATCAGGATCGCATGCGAGAAATGCAGCCCGCTGCGGCGCAATGAGGCGCGGATATGCTGGCTCCACAAGGTGTCGCGCGGACGGCGGCACAGGTCATATACCATGCTGACCAGCGGAGGCAGGAAGATCACGGTCAGCACGGCGCCGGTCCACATCCATGGATCGGGCAACCAGCGCCACGCGGTGATCAGCGACAGCACCAGCGCCGGCGCGGTCAGGCTGCGGCGCAGGTTATCGAACAGCTTCCAGCGCGACAGCAGCGACAGCGGATTGCGTTCGCGCTTGCCGCGGCCGCTCGGCACGCGGCCGGCCAGCCAGCCGATCAACTGCCAGTCGCCGCGTATCCAGCGCTGGCGGCGGCTGACGTCATCGCCGTATTGGGCTGGATAGGCTTCGTACAGCTGCGCGTCGCTCAGCAGGCCAGCGCGGATGTAGCAGCCTTCCAGCAAATCGTGGCTGAGGATCTTGTTTTCCGGCAGGCGGCCGCCCAGCACTTGCTGGAACACGTCGATATCGTAGATGCCCTTGCCGATGAAGGAGCCCTCAAAGAACACATCCTGATAGACGTCCGACACGGTGCGGGTATACGGGTCGATGCCCGGTTCGCCGCCGCACAGTTTTTCGTAGCGCGAAGCGTTCTCGCTCGGCAGCGCCACCGCCACGCGCGGTTGCAGGATGCCATAGCCTTCGGTCACGCGACCACGCTGCAGGTCGACGCGCGGACGGTTCAGCGGGTGCTGCATGGTGGCGATGAATTCCTTGGCCGCGTCGCGCGGCAGCTGGGTGTCGGTGTCCAGCGTGATCACGTAACGGATGCTTTCCAGCTCCGTGGTGTCGCCCACCACCAGCGAGAATTTGTCGCGCGCGCCGCCACGCAGGAAGGCGTTCAGGTCTTCCAGCTTGCCGCGCTTGCGCTCATAGCCCATCCACACGCCTTCCTGCGGATTCCACATGCGCGGACGGTGCAGCAGCAGGAACGGCGCGTGCGGCGAACCGTTGGCATACTTGTGATTCAGGTGCGCGGTGCAGCGCTTCATCTGCTCGGTCAGCGCGTCGTCGTTCGGCATCTTCTCGGAACGGGCGTCGGCGAAGTCGGTCAGCAGGCAAAACGTCAGGTTGGGATCGCGATTGGCGAGGAAGCGCACTTCCATCTGCTCGAACAGATCGTCAATGTTTTCCTTGCTGTAGACCAGCGTCGGCACCACTACGACGGCGCGCGCGTCGGACGGGATGCCGTCCTTGAAGTCCATGCGCGGCAAAGGCCGTGGATGGGTAACCAGCGTGGCCACCCAGTTCACCAGGTTCAGCGCCAGATGGCTGCTGCCCAGCAGCGCCAGCACGCCCAGCGCGAACAGCACAAAGCCATGCACACCGTAGAACGATGCGCGCTCCAGCAGCAGCGCGGTCGACACCAGCGAAATGGCGGCGATGGCGCCGAGGTAGGAGGTCAGCGGCGAGGCGCTGGATGTCTGCTGCATCGCCTCGTTCCACGGCCGGCGCATCTGCGTTTGTTTTTCCAGCGCGGCCAGGCCGCCGCCGATCAGGTAGAAGCCGACGTGGCCATGGCGCGAATCGCCGGTGCCATGATGCGCCATGGCCAGCGCCAGGGCCTGCTGCGCCACTTCTTCTTCGGTGAAGCGCGAGCGCTTGGCGATTTTTTCAATCGAATGGCGATACTGGTCGCGCGTGGCGAATTCCATTTTGCCGTAGATGTCGGCCGGGTCCTGGCGCAGGGTTTGTTCGACCTTGCTCATGGTCTCGACAAACTCCTGCCAGTCCATGGTGCCGAGGAAGCGCAGGCTGCCGATGCTGTTGGCGATGGAGACCTGCTCCGCCGCCTGCTGCTGGATCTCGGTCTGGATCTGCTGTTCGATGGTCTGGCCGATTTCCGCCAGGCGGTGCGTGATCCACGTCAGCGCCAGCGTCAGCGCCGGGCTTTGTCCTTGCAGGCGGCGCGCCAGTTCGGCCACGAAGGCGCTGGTGATCGGCGGATTGGAGCGCGCCATGTCGGCCACCATCAGGATCAGGCCGCTCGGATTCTTGTCGGCGATCTCGGTCATCTGATCGGCCCAGGTGTTGGCCAGGTCGCGCTGGGCGCGGTTGTCGGCCACGCGCGCGGCCACGCGGCGCAGGTTCTCGATCAGCGCCAGGCGCAGCATGATCGGGATCGCCCACAGTTCGCCCAGCTTGAGGGTGGCGACTTCCTGGTAGGCGTCGACAAAGCGGCACAGCGATTCCGGATCGACGCGGCCGTCGCCGTGCGAAATGATCTCCAGCGCGATCTTGTAGACGCGCGGGCAGCCATCCGGCGCGCCCTTGCCCAGGCGCGGCAATTCCTTGCTGTAATCCTTGGGCAGGTGGCGGCGGGCGATGCGGATCTGTTCTTCGATCAGATAGAAATTATCCAGCAGCCATTCCGACGCTGGCGTGATCTGGCGCCCGGCCTTGATGGCGGCGGTCAGTTCATCGCAGGTGGAATCGATGACGGCGGCGTTTTCCGTCAGGCGCGACAGCAAGCGGTCGCGGCCGCCGCGCTTGCTCAGCTCATGATGCTGGGCCAGCGTTTTGCCGTGCGCGGCCATTTGGGCGGCACTGAAGAGTTCCGCGCGCAGCGGCAGGTCTTCGTCATCGTCTTCGGACACCAGGGAGCCGGACTGTGATTCTCGGAAACCCAGGGTCATCTCGGGCAGGATAGGATTGGACTTGTTCAACTTGGACCTCGCTTCGACGCGGCGAATGGAAAATTATGGGCCAAGCAATCGTACGGTGGCGCACGGAAGGGGACTGTACGGTGACGTACATAACAGGGTGAGCAAAAAAAAAGGACCGCTTGCGCGGCCCCTGCAAAAGGAGGAAAGTTGACTCAGGCTGCCAGCGGCAGCGGCGTCGCCAGCGCCAGTCCGCCGTTGAGGCTGTACGCGTGGCGATGTCCCAAGCGGCGCAGGCACAGCGCCGCCATCATGCTGCGGTTGCCGCTGCGGCAGAAAAACACCAGCGGCGCCTGCTCCGCACCCAGCCATGCACTGGCGTACTCGGCCAGGCGGCTCAGCGGCACGCTCAAGGCCATGCGCCCGGCCGGCAGCGGCGCGATGGTCGCGGCAAATTCATACGGCTCACGCACATCCACCAGGCACGCATCCGGATGCGCCGCCAGGAAGGCATCCAGCGCGCTGCCGTCGAGTTGCGCATCGGCAGCGATGATTGCCGACGGTTCAGCATTCATGCTGGCGCAGAATTGATTCTGTTCATCCCGCGTCGGGCACAGCAGCGTGCGCTCGCTGATAATTTCATGCAAAGCCTGTTGCGCCGGACGGGCGCTGAAGGCGAAGCGCACCGCAGCAGCCGGCAGCCGCGCCTCGTCCGCCGAGCCCAGCAGATAAGCGCGCAGTTCGTTGCCGGTGCCGCAGGGCACGCAGGCCAGCACTTGCGCGCCGAGCGTGATGGCGGTGGCGCCGGCGCCATTGTCCAGCGCGATAGCAGTGGCGTTTTGCGGCCAGCCATAAGCGTCGGCCTCGGCCGCGCGGTTGAAGTGGCGGCCCAGCGCCTCGACCAGCATGGCGCGGCCGGCATTCGGCAGCGTGCTGACCACGGCTTGCACCTGGTAGTTCTGGCAGCGCACGTACGCTTCGATGCGCGCAGTGTGCTCCGGCAACGGATCGATGACGATGCAGCTGCGGCTGGCGGCGTCCAGCACCATCCAGCTGCACGCGCCTTCCACGCCCAGTTGCAGCAAGCCGTCGTGCGGCACGGCGGTGCGGTCGGACGGGATTAGGCAGCTGGCGCGCAGCGCCGCGCCGCAGCGCTCGATGCGGGTGCAGGCGGCGGCAATGGTGGCCTCATCGGTCAACGGGCCGAACGACATGCGAATGGCGCCGGCGCTGCGCCACAGCGGGAAGCCCATCGCGTCCAGCACGTAACTAGGCGCGGCCTTGGACGAGGAGCAGGCGCTGCCGGCGCTGACGCGTACATCGGCGGCGTCGAACACATCCATCAGCTCGCGGCTCGACAAGCCGGGGACGGAGAAGTTCAGCGTGGTCGGCAAGGCTGTGTCGAACGGATGGTTGAACACCACGCCCGGCAAGGCGGTGCGCAGGCTGTCCGCCAGGCGCGCGCGGAAGTTGCATAGCTCGGCCTGGCTGCGGAAGGTATCGCCCCGCTCCAGTGCGCCCAGCACAGCGCCCAGCGCGGCGATGCCAGCCATGTTCTCGGTGCCCGAGCGCTGTCCGGCTTCCTGGCCGCCCCCCTGTATCAGCGCGGTGAACGGCGTGCCGGCGCGCACGTACAGCATGCCGATGCCTTTCGGCGCATTCAGTTTATGACCGGAGAACGGCGCGTAATCGATGCGGGTAGACGACAGATCCAGCTTGAGCTTGCCCAATCCCTGGACGCAGTCCACCAGCCAGTAAGCCTTGCTGCCGGTTTGCAGCAGCACCGCCTCGATGCCGGCCAGATCGGAGATGACGCCGGTTTCATTGTTGGCGGCCATGGTGCACACCATCGCGGCTTGGGCGGCGATGTCGCGCAGCGCGCTCAGGCTGTGCGCGCCGTTGTGATCGACCGGCAGCTTGTGCAGCGTCAGGTTCAGGCCCAGCAGGCGATTCCAGTGGGCCAGGCTTTCCGGCACGGCCTTGTGCTCGGTGGCGCCGTAGACCAGCAGCGTGCCGATGGCCTTGCCAGCGTCCTTGCGCTCACGCAGCGCCACCAGCGACGACAGCACGGCGGTCTGGATCCCCTCCGTGGCGCCGCTGTTGAACATCAGGCGGCCGTTGCCGACGCCCAGCAGGCGCACCGCGCAGGCACGCGCTGCATCGAGGATGACCTTGGCCTTCAGGCCGGTCGCGTGGGTGCTGCTGGGATTGCCGTAGCGCTGGCCCATGGCGTCGGTGGCAGCGGCAATCGCGGCGGGCAGAACAACGCTGGTGGCGTTGCTGTCGAGGTAGATTTCAGTAGTCATCCATATAGCTTACGCAGTTATGCCGAAATAAACGTACCAAAATGCTGCGCTCAGGCATAAGATGGAGAGGTTACATGCTCTCTTTTCCCGATAAATAGAATGAATCAACTTGACCGCTTTGACTACGCCATCCTCGACGCCCTGCAACGGGACGGCACGCTGTCCGTTGCCCAGCTCAGCGAACAAATAGGTTTGTCCTCCACGCCCTGCTGGAAACGGCTGCGCCGGCTGGAGGAGGAAGGGTATATCGAGAACCGCGTGGCCATCATCAACCGCAACAAGGTCGGCCTGCCGGTGACGGTGTTTGTCAGCGTGCGCACCACCCAGCACGATGAGAAATGGTTCGCCCGCTTTGCCGCTGCGGTGGCGGCATTGCCGGAAGTGCAGGAGTTTCACCGCATGAGCGGCGACGTCGATTACCTGCTGAAGGTGGTGACGATCGACATCGCCGGCTATGACCGTTTTTACAAGAAGCTGATCAAGTCCGTGCAGCTGACCGGGGTGTCGTCGGCGTTCTCGATGGAACAGATCAAGATCACCACCTCGCTGCCGCTGGGGCTGGTCTCGCACCAATAAAGTGCAATCATGAGATAATGCTTCATGTTAAATACTTGATTTAAAGCCAATGCGCGCCTTCTTTGAAAGCTGGCTGCCCAGCGCCCCTACCGCCAACCGCCGCGAACAGCTGCGCGCCTCCTTCGGCGCCCTGTGCGGCATCTTGCTGACCGCCCTGCTCAGTCAGCTGCTGCTGCAATCGACCCACGCGGCCACATTCCTGGTCGCACCGATCGGCGCCTCGTCGGTGCTGCTGTTTGCCTTGCCGGCCAGTCCGCTGGCGCAGCCGTGGTCGGTGATCGGCGGTAACGTCGTCAGCGGGCTGGTCGGCGTGGCCTGCGTGCACTGGTTCGGCGACATCCTGCCGCTGCCCTTGCTGGCCGGGCTGGCCTGCGGCGGCGCGATTGCCGCCATGTTCGTCGCGCGCTGCCTGCATCCGCCCGGCGGCGCGGTGGCGCTGACTGCGGTGATCGGCGGCTCGGTGGTGCAGGCGGCCGGCTATGAATTCGTGCTGATGACGGTGCTGGCCGATTCGGTGCTGTTAGTGCTGATGGCCGTCACCTATAACAACCTGACCGGGCGCAGCTATCCGCACGTGCAACACGCGCACGTCAATCCGCACGCCACCAGAGATGCGGTGCCCACCGTGCGGCTGGGCTTCAAGCCGGAGGATCTGGACGCGGTGCTGCAACAACATAATCAAGTGCTGGACATCAGCCGCGACGATCTGGAGTCGCTGTTCATGCAGACCGAGCAGCGTGCCTACCAGCGCCGCTTCGGCATCATCAGCTGCGCCGACATCATGTCGCGCGATATCGTCAGCGCCGAGTTCGGCACCGGACTGGACGATGCGTGGCAGCAGATGCGCGCGCACCGCGTGACTTGCCTGCCGGTGCTAAACCGCGCGCGACGGGTGATCGGCATCGTCACCCAGACCGATTTCCTCGACCATGGCGGGCTGGACGACTACCGCAGCATTCGCCAGCAACTGCGCCGATTCCTGCGTAAAAGCGGCGTCACCCACACCGAAAAAGCCGAAGTGGTCGGCCAGATCATGACCCAGCATCCGACCACCGCGCGGACCGATACGCCGATCGTCGACCTGGTGCCGCTGATGGCGGACTCGGGTTTCCACCACATCCCGATCATCGATCATGAGCAGCGATTTGTCGGCATCATCACCCAATCGGATCTGGTGGCGGCGCTGTACGAGAGCCGTTTCGCGGAAGCGGCGGCTTGATACAAAATTAGTTTCCTGCGGCTGGGGCAATAGCTTATGCTATCGGCCAACTTTGTCCATCCCAAGGATTCCGATCATGACGTATCGCCGCACCCTGTTCGCCCTCGCCCCTTTCGCCGCCGCTATCGCGCTTGCCTTCGCGCCGATGAGCCCTGTGTATGCCGCCGCCCCGGCCGGCAAGGTCAGCGCCGAAGTGGCCGCCTCGGCCAACAAGGCGGTGCTGGCAATCGCCGACGAATACTATGACGCGGTCGCCCGCTTCGAGCCGATCGGCGCCACCGAGAATGGCGATAACCGTTTCGACAACCAGCTGGGCCTGAGCATTGCGCCGGCCAAGCGCGCCGCGCAGTTCAAGCTGTACCGCAAGTTCCTGCAACGCCTGCAAGCCATCAAGCCTTACCAGCTGGATGTGAAAGCGCGCATCAATTACGACATCCTGCAATACGAGCTGACCGGCCTGATCGCCATGGAGCGCTTCCCGGAGCAACTGCTGCCGCTGAACCAGATGGACAGCGTGCCGGTGACGCTGGCCAACTACGCAGGCGGCGAAGCGTCGCAGCCGATCGGCACCGTCAAGGAATACGATGCCTACCTGAGCCGCGTGTCGCAGCTGCCGGCGTGGATCGACCAGGCCATCGCCAATATGCGTGAAGGCATCAAGAAAGGCGTGACGCAGCCGAAGGCCATCATGATTTCGGCGCTGCCGCAGTTCCAGCAGCTGGTGAGCGCGGCGCCCGAAGCCAGTATTTATTACACGCCGATCACCAAGCTGCCGGCCGCCTTCTCCGATGCCGACAAGCAGCGCCTGACCGCCGCCTACCGCAAGACCATCAACGACAAAGTGATGCCGGCACTGGTGCGCCTGTCCACCTTCCTGGAAAAAGAATACGTGCCGGCCTGCCGCACCTCGACCGGACTCGGCGCGCTGCCGGATGGCGCCGCCTGGTATCAGGCCCGTGTCGCCAACGCGACGACAACCACGCTCAAACCGGACGAAATCCATGCCATCGGCCTGAAAGAAGTGGCGCGCATCCAGGCGCAGTTTGCCGTGCTGGGTCCGAAGCTGGGCTACGACGGTCCAGCCGCCGGCCTGCCGGTGTGGGTGGCGGCGCAGCCGAAGTTCTTCCCGTTCAAGACCGAGCAGGAAGTACAGGCCGTGTATCACAAGCTGAACGACGTGCTGGACACCAAGCTACCGCTGATGTTCACCTTGCAGCCAAAAGCCAAGCTGGACCTGCGCCTGGAGCCTGAACTGAGCCGCGCCACCGCTTCCGACCACTACACCGCGCCGGCCGGCGACGGTTCGCGTCCGGGCGTGTTCTGGTCGGTAGTCAACGATCCGACCAAGTACGGCAGCACCGGCATGACCACGCTGTTCCTGCACGAAGGCAAGCCTGGCCACCACTTCCATATCGCCCTGATGCAGGAACTGAACCTGCCGAACTTCCGCAAATACGGCGGCAACAACGCCTTCACCGAAGGCTGGGCGCTGTACGCGGAAACGCTGGGCAAGGAGATGGGCCTGTTCGATGATCCTGCGCAATACTTCGGCCACCTGAACGACGAGATGCTGCGCGCCGTGCGGCTGGTGGTGGATACCGGTATGCATGCGCAAGGCTGGACCCGCGAGCAAAGCATCCAGTACATGAAAGACACGCTGGGTTATGACGTGGTCGCCAAGACCGAGACCGAGCGCTACATGGCGTGGCCGGGCCAGGCGCTGGGCTACAAGGTCGGTTCGCTGAAGATTCAGGAGCTGCGCCAACGCGCGCAGGCCGCCCTCGGCGACAAGTTCAGCCCGCCTGAATTCCACGCCGTGGTGCTGGGCGACGGCACGCTGCCGCTGGCCTTGCTGGAAGACAAAGTGAACCACTGGATTGCCACGAAACAGCAGTAAAGCTGGTCACCCACAGGCGGGCCAAGCGGCCCGCCCATCTATCTTACTTCACGTAGCGCTTGATGCTGGCGATAATCGGCTCAGGCAAGGCCGTGATCTGCTTGGCATGGTTGGCAAACACGATCTGCTGGCGTCCGACGGAGATCGGCCTGCCCTCGGCGTAGAAGCGAAACTCCAGCCAAAATGAGCACTTCTTGACGTCATACGCGTTCAACTCGCAAGAAATTTCCTGGAACGGGAAGCTTTCCTGCAGATAGTCCTGCTCTGCGTGCTTGGTGATGAACACGCCCTCTTTTTGCAGCATGTCGCGCGATATGCACTCGTAGAACCACTTTTCGCGGCAGATGCCCTGCCACTCAAAATAGCGCGCAAAGTAGGTGTTGCCGTAGGCGTTGGAATCCTTCAGGTAAATCGTCAGCGAGTGGGTAAAGGTCTCGGCGGAAACTTGCATCAACATGATGTCACTCCTTAATGAATAGTTGGTTACCCGGCAACCGGGCAATCCCACTAGGCGGGAGTTGGCGTGGCGGAAGTTTGATCTGCCGCAAAGGCTGTGGTGATAATCAAGCGAGGCGCTGCGGTCCGCGCAATACTTGGCGTTCGGTTCACTCATCATGGACAGCGCTATGCACTCCGTTCTGCCTGCCGTCGTTTCCATCCTGTTCCTGTGCTACGGCGCCTACGTATTGCACTCGCGCGGCGTCAGCCGCATCAGCCTGACCTTCTTCCTGCTGTGCGTGACCACCTTTTGCTGGCAGTCGACCTGGGCCATCCTGTTCCAGCTGCACGACGAGCATGAAGCGTTCTCTCTGGCCAAGCTGGGCTATCTACTGATCCTGTTCCTGCCGACCACGCTGTACCACTTCATCGCGGAACTCACCAACCAGCGTGGCGAACGGCGCTGGGTGGCGTTGTCATACGGCGTGGCGGGCCTGCTCGGTGTGCTGCTGCTGACCACTGACTGGATGATTTCCGGGCTGTATCCGTATTTCTTCGGCTTCTATCCGAAAGCCGGCCCGCTGCATCCGCTGCACCTGCTCCAGACCGTGCTGGTGGTCGGCCGTGGGCTGTGGCTGCTGTACCGGCGCCAGCGGCTGGCGGTGTCCACCGAGAAGACCCGGCTGCGCTACTGCCTGGTCAGCCTGCTGATCTACTTCTTCGCCGCAGTCGACTACCTGTGTAACTACGGCGTGGCCTTCTATCCGCCCGGTGTGCTGTTTGTCGCCACCAGCCTCGGCCTGATCGCCCAGGCCATGGTGCGCCATAACCTGCTGGCCGATCCGCTGGAAGTGGCGGCCACCATCGCCCACGAAATGCGCACGCCGCTGGCGACCATCCGCAACCAGTCGCGCATGTTGGCCAAGTGCCTGCCGGACCTGCTGGCCGGTTACCAGATGGCGGTGGAGCATCAGCATATCCGGCCGACGCTGCCGGCGGCGCAGTTGCAATACTTATATCAACTGAACCAGCACATCGAGGCGGAGATCCGCCGCTCCAATTTCATCGTCGACATGATGCTGGCCTCGGCACGCGCCGGCACGCTGAATCCCACCGACTTCGCCGACCACTCGGTGAAGAAATGCGTCGACGAGGCGCTGGCCAGTTATCCGTTTGAAAGCACGATGCGCGAGAAAGTCAGCGTACGCGGCAGCAACGACTTCACCTTTTTCGGTTCGGACGTGCTGCTGGTCTACGTGCTGTATAACCTGTTCAAGAATGCGCTGCACGCCATCAAGGTGGCTGGGCGGGGCGAGGTGGAGATTACGCTGGCGGACCGGCAGCTACTGGTCACCGATACCGGCTCGGGTATTCCGGACGATGTGTTGCCGCATGTATTCGAGCCGTTTTACAGCACCGGCGGTACGGGAATAGGATTGGCGTTTTGCCAGAAAGTGATTACCGCATTTGGCGGCAGTATTCACTGTGAATCGCAGGCCGGTAGATATACCCGCTTTTCATTATGGTTTCCGCAGCGGATTAACTACCCGGTTAATTGAGCGATGTCTTCACCGCTGACTTTATCCAGATCCGTTTCATCGCCCAAAACATAAATCTTTTGGCCGCTTAAAACATCCAGAATAAATGGCTGCTGTTCGCGCAGGCGACGTTTAAAATCGGGAATGGAATACAGGTTGGGATTAATCTTGCGGCGCAATAAACGTTCGGCCACCGGCAGGCGGGATAATAATTCACCGTAACTGGTGTTATCGCCGATCAGCAATAACTCCACCGGCGTATCCATATTCTCCTGCTCCTTGGCGGTGGCGCCGTACACAAACGCCACGTTCAGCACATGCTGCAGCGGCGCCAGAGCGGAGTTCAGCACGCTGACCAGGCCGAAGGTTTTCTTCACCAGGCCACTGAGTTCGCCGAACACGATGCAGTCCTTGTTCGGCTTGAAGCGGCGCACATTGCCGATCCGCTCCGACACGATCACGCCCGACTCATGCAGCCGCTTCAACTCGCGCTGCGCCGACGCGCTGCCCAAGCCGGTCAAGCGCATGATCTCATTCAAGTGGAATCCTTGATTGACACGTACAAACAGCAAGCCCAGCAGTTTTTGCTGGGCGGGAGTGAAGAGGGCTTGAGCAATCATAGCCAAATCTTAGCATGAACGTACTACCGTCTGGCATGCATATAGCGGGACGCCACAAGCATAGGCGAAAAAAAACGGCACCCGAAGGTGCCGTTTTTGTTGGTGCTTAGAAGATTACGCTTCGTCGCTGTGTGGGGCAACCGCTTCGATTGCTTCCACATCACCACCGGACATGGCTGCCTTCTCGGAAGCCAGCAGCGCCTGGCGCTCTTCGACTTCCCACGCTTCTTTTTCCTTGCGAGCGCGGTGGAAGGCCAGACCGGTACCGCCTGGAATCAGACGACCCACGATCACGTTTTCTTTCAGGCCACGCAGACCATCGCGTTTGCCCATGATCGCTGCTTCGGTCAGCACGCGGGTGGTTTCCTGGAACGATGCGGCCGAGATGAACGAATCGGTCGACAGCGATGCCTTGGTAATACCCAGCAGAACGTTCTCGTAAGTTGCAGGGATCTTATTCTCTGCATTGACGCGATCATTCTCATCCAGCAGTTCCGAACGCTCAACTTGCTCGCCAACGATGTAGTTGGTGTCGCCAGCATTCACGATCTGAACACGACGCAGCATCTGACGCACAATGACTTCAATGTGCTTGTCATTAATCTTCACGCCTTGCAGACGATAAACGTCCTGCACTTCGTCAACGATATAACGTGCCAGCGCTTCGATACCCAGCAGACGCAGAATATCTTGTGGATCGGCTGGGCCGTCAACAATCATCTCGCCTTTATTCACCACCTGGCCGTCGTGAACCAGCACTTGTTTATCCTTGGTAATCAGGAATTCGTGCTTGTTACCGTCCATGTCGGTAATTTCCAGACGCTGCTTACCTTTGGTTTCTTTACCGAAGGCCACAGTACCGGTCACTTCCGCCAGCATGCCGGCGTCTTTTGGCGAGCGTGCTTCGAACAGCTCGGCAACGCGCGGCAGACCACCGGTAATGTCACGGGTTTTCTGCGATTCGGTCGGGATACGTGCCAGCACTTCACCCACCGATACTGCCTGGCCGTCTTTCACCATGATCAGCGCGCCGACCTGGAAGCCAATCGCCACCGCGTGTTCGGTGCCGGCGATCTTAACTTCGTTGCCATCTTCGTTCAACAGTTTGACCTGTGGACGCAGCGTTTTGGTCAACGAACCGCGACGTTTCGCATCGATCACCACCAGCGTTGCCAGACCGGTCACTTCGTCCACCTGACGGGCCACGGTCACGCCTTCTTCGACGTTCTCGAAACGCACCGTACCGGCGTACTCGGTAATGATCGGACGGGTCAGCGGATCCCAAGTTGCCAGTGCGGTACCGGCCTTGATGACCATGCCATCCTTGACGATCAGGGTGGCGCCGTACGGCACTTTGTGACGCTCACGCTCACGACCGTGGTCGTCAGTGATCAGCACTTCGCCCGAACGGGAAATGACGATTTGCGCGCCCTTGCCGTTGGTGACGTAACGCATGGTCGAGGTGAAACGAATCACACCGTTCGACTTGGCTTCAACCGACGAGGCCACTGCTGCACGCGATGCCGCACCACCAATGTGGAAGGTACGCATGGTCAGCTGGGTACCCGGCTCACCAATCGACTGCGCTGCCACCACACCGACTGCTTCGCCGGAGTTGACCAGCATGCCGCGGCCCAGGTCGCGACCGTAGCACATGGCGCACAGGCCGAAACGGGTATCGCAGGTCAGCGGGGTGCGAACTTTGACTTCGTCGATGCCCAGACGCTCGATCTCTTCGACCATGTCTTCGTCCAGCAGCGTGTTGGCTGGGTACAGCGTCGCCTGGGTTTCAGGGTTGACGATGTCGGTGCCGGCCACGCGGCCCAGAATACGATCGCGCAGGGCTTCGATGACTTCACCGCCCTCAACCATCGCCTTCATCACGGTACCGTTGCTGGTGCCGCAATCATCTTCGATCACGACCAGATCCTGGGTGACGTCGACCAGACGACGGGTCAGGTAACCCGAGTTTGCCGTTTTCAGTGCCGTATCGGCCAGACCTTTACGAGCGCCGTGGGTCGAAATGAAGTACTGCAACACGTTCAGACCTTCGCGGAAGTTCGCGGTAATCGGCGTTTCGATAATCGAACCATCCGGTTTCGCCATCAGACCACGCATACCCGCCAGCTGGCGAATCTGGGCAGCCGAGCCACGCGCGCCCGAGTCGGCCATCATGTAAATCGCGTTGAACGATTCCTGGGTCGACTTGGTGCCGTCACGCTTGATGACGTCTTCCACTTTCAGCTGGTCCATCATGGCCTTGCCGACTTCATCCGAGGTTTTGCCCCAGATGTCGACGACCTTGTTGTAACGCTCGCCGGCGGTCACCAGACCCGAAGCGTACTGCTGCTCGATCTGTTTGACTTCGGACTCTGCAGCCGAAATCAGGGTGACTTTTTGTGGCGGTACCAGCATGTCGTCCACGCAGATCGAAATACCGGCGCGGGTTGCCAGGCGGAAGCCCGACTGCATCAGTTGGTCAGCAAACACGACCGTCGCGCGCAGACCGCACTTACGGAACGAGGTGTTGATCAGCTTGGAAATTTCTTTCTTTTTCAGCGCGCGATTCAGCACCGAGAAAGGCAGACCTTTCGGCAGGATTTCCGACAGGATGGCGCGGCCAACCGTGGTTTCGTAGCGGGTCACGGTACGGACGAACTCGCCCGTTTCGAGATCTTTTGGATTCTCGACGATACGCACCGTGATACGGGTGGTCAGCTCCACTTCCTTGTTGTCGTAGGCACGGATGACTTCCGACACGTCCGGGAACAGCATGCCTTCGTTTTTCGCATTGATCGCTTCGCGGGTCGCGTAGTACAGACCCAGCACGATATCCTGCGACGGAACGATCGACGGTTCGCCGTTCGATGGGAACAGAATGTTGTTCGATGCCAGCATCAGCGTACGGGCTTCCATCTGTGCTTCGATCGACAGCGGCACGTGAACTGCCATCTGGTCACCGTCGAAGTCGGCGTTGAATGCCGCGCAGACCAGTGGGTGCAGCTGGATTGCTTTACCTTCGATCAGGACCGGCTCGAAAGCCTGGATGCCCAGCCGGTGCAGGGTTGGTGCACGGTTCAGCATGATCGGGTGTTCGCGGATCACGTCTTCCAGGATGTCCCAAACCACCGGCTCTTGGATTTCAACCAGTTTCTTCGCTGCCTTGATGGTCGTAGCCAGACCCATCAGTTCCAGCTTGTTGAAGATGAATGGCTTGAACAGTTCCAGCGCCATCAGTTTCGGCAGACCGCACTGGTGCAGTTTCAGCTGTGGACCCACCACGATGACCGAACGGCCCGAGTAGTCGACGCGCTTACCCAGCAAGTTCTGACGGAAGCGGCCGCCCTTACCTTTGATCATCTCAGCCAGCGATTTCAGCGGACGCTTGTTGGCGCCGGTCATCGCTTTACCGCGACGGCCGTTGTCCAGCAGCGAATCGACTGCTTCTTGCAGCATGCGCTTTTCGTTGCGCGTGATGATCTCTGGAGCGCGCAGCTCCATCAGGCGTTTCAGACGGTTGTTACGGTTGATCACGCGGCGATACAGATCGTTCAGATCCGAGGTCGCGAAACGGCCGCCGTCCAGTGGCACCAGTGGACGCAGTTCCGGTGGCAGCACCGGCAGCACTTCCATGATCATCCACTCAGGCTTGATGCCCGAACGCTGGAACGCTTCCAGCACTTTCAGACGCTTGGCGTATTTCTTGATCTTCGCTTCGGACTTCGATTCCTTCAGTTCCACGCGCAGGGTCTCGGCATCGCGGTGGATGTCGATCGAGCGCAGCAGTTCACGGATACCTTCGGCGCCCATGAAGGCGGTGAAGTCGTCGCCATACTCTTCGTACTTGGCGGCGTAGTCGTCTTCCGACATGATCTGGCACTTCTTCAGCGGGGTCATGCCTGGATCGGTCACGACATAAGCTTCGAAGTACAGCACGCGTTCGATATCGCGCAGCGTCATGTCCAGCACCATACCCAGACGCGACGGCAGCGATTTCAGGAACCAGATGTGCGCGGTTGGCGACGCCAGTTCGATGTGGCCCATGCGCTCGCGGCGCACTTTGGCCAGCGTCACTTCGACGCCGCATTTTTCGCAGATCACGCCGCGGTGTTTCAGGCGTTTGTACTTGCCGCACAGGCATTCGTAGTCTTTGATCGGGCCAAAGATCTTGGCGCAGAACAGACCATCGCGCTCAGGCTTGAAGGTACGATAGTTGATGGTTTCCGGCTTTTTAACTTCGCCGTAGGACCACGAACGGATTTTTTCAGGCGAAGCGAGACCGATTTTGATCGCGTCAAAAGTCTCGTTCGTCTGTACTTGCTTGAATAGATCGAGCAGTGC
The DNA here is from genome assembly GCF_012849375.1 of Duganella dendranthematis. Classification (NCBI taxonomy): domain Bacteria; kingdom Pseudomonadati; phylum Pseudomonadota; class Betaproteobacteria; order Burkholderiales; family Oxalobacteraceae; genus Duganella; species Duganella dendranthematis. Next base: position 2,791,049 of record NZ_CP051684.1, on the reverse strand, counting down.
TTTCATGTATCACTCCAGGTAGTGATGAATTCTTTAAACTGCCCCGCCGGCGAAGGCCGACGGGGCTGCGCGCTTGTGACTTAGTTGCGTTCCAGGTCGATATCGATACCCAGGGAACGGATCTCTTTCACCAGCACGTTGAACGATTCAGGCATACCGGCGTCGATCACGTGGTCACCTTTGACCAGGTTTTCGTACACTTTGGTACGGCCGTTCACGTCATCCGACTTCACAGTCAGCATCTCTTGCAGCACGTACGATGCGCCGTACGCTTCCAGTGCCCACACCTCCATCTCACCGAAACGCTGACCACCGAACTGGGCTTTACCGCCCAGTGGCTGCTGCGTTACCAGCGAGTATGGACCGGTCGAACGCGCGTGCATCTTGTCGTCCACCAAGTGGTGCAGTTTCAGCATGTGCATCACGCCGACGGTGACCTTGCGCTCGAACGCTTCGCCGGTACGGCCGTCATACATGGTGACCTGATTCTTCGATGGCGTCATGCCCAGATTGCGGGCGATGTCGTCAGGATAAGCCAGGTCCAGCATGCGGCGGATTTCCGACTCGTGCGCACCGTCGAACACCGGGGTCGCGAACGGCACACCGCGTTTCAGGTTGTGCGCCAGCTTCATGATCTCTTCGTCGTCGAAGTTGTCCAGATCTTCCGGACGGCCGGTTTCGTTGTAGACCGTGGTCAGATACTTGCGCATCTCGGCGACCTTGATCTGTTGCGCCAGCATTTCGCCGATGCGGATACCCAGGCCTTTTGCTGCCCAGCCCAAGTGGGTTTCCAGAATCTGACCCACGTTCATGCGCGATGGCACGCCCAGCGGGTTCAGCACCACGTCGGCCGGGGTACCGTCCGCCATGTAAGGCATGTCTTCCACTGGCACGATACGCGAGACCACACCCTTGTTACCGTGACGGCCCGCCATCTTGTCGCCCGACTGCAGGCGGCGTTTGACGGCCAGGTAAACCTTGACCATCTTCTGCACGCCAGGTTGCAGCTCATCGCCCTGGGTCAGTTTCTTGCGCTTCTCTTCGAAGGCCAGATCGAACTGGTGACGCTTCTCATTGATCGACTCTTTGATTGCTTCCAGCGCGGTCGCCGATGCGTCTTCCGATGGACGGATGTCGAACCAGTGGTACTTGTCCAGATCGTCCAGGTATTCCTTGGTGATCTTGGCGCCTTTGGCCAGCTTCTTCGGACCGCCGTTGACCACTTGGCCAATCAGCATTTTTTCCAGACGCTGGAAGGCATCGCCTTCCACAATACGCATCTGGTCGTTCAGGTCCAGGCGGAAGCGCTTCAGTTCATCGTCGATGATCTGCTGGGCGCGTTTGTCGCGCACGATGCCCTCGCGGGTGAACACCTGGACGTCGATCACGGTGCCGACCATGCCCGAAGGCACGCGCAGCGAGGTGTCTTTTACGTCCGACGCTTTTTCACCGAAGATGGCGCGCAGCAGCTTCTCTTCCGGGGTCAGCTGGGTTTCGCCCTTCGGCGTCACTTTACCGACCAGCGTATCGCCGGCTTGCACTTCAGCACCGATGTACACGATACCGGATTCATCCAGACGCGCCAGCTGGTTCTCAGCCAGGTTCGAGATGTCGCGGGTGATTTCTTCCGCGCCCAGTTTGGTATCGCGTGCCACCACGCTCAGCTCTTCGATGTGGATCGAGGTGTAACGGTCGTCTTTTACAACGTTTTCCGAGATCAGGATCGAATCTTCGAAGTTCAGACCATTCCAAGGCATGAAGGCCACGGTCATGTTCTGGCCCAGCGCCAGCTCGCCCAGGTCGGTCGAGGCGCCGTCGGCGATCACGTCGTGCTTGGCGACGCGGTCACCAACCTGCACGATTGGACGCTGGTTGATGTTGGTGTTCTGGTTGGAACGGGTGTACTTGATCAGGTTGTAGATGTCGACACCGACTTCGCCTGCGGTCGCTTCGTCGTCGTTGACGCGAATCACCACACGGCCGGCATCGATGTAGTCCACCACGCCGCCACGCACCGCTTGCACGGTGGTGCCGGAGTCGACTGCCACGGTACGTTCGATACCGGTACCGACCAGCGCCTTTTCAGGACGCAGGCAAGGCACAGCCTGACGCTGCATGTTGGCGCCCATCAGTGCACGGTTCGCATCATCGTGTTCCAGGAATGGAATCAGCGATGCTGCCACCGACACGATCTGACCTGGCGCCACGTCCATGTACTGGACGCGCTCCGGCGACACCAGAATGGTCTCGCCCGCTTCACGCGACGATACCAGCTCGTCGACCAGCTGACCGCTTTCATTGATCTTGGCATTCGCCTGAGCAATGATGTAACGGCCTTCTTCAATCGCCGACAGGTAATCGATCTGGTCGGTAATCTTGGAGTCCACCACCTTGCGGTATGGGGTTTCCAGGAAGCCGTATTCATTCAGGCGGGCGTACAGTGCCAGCGAGTTGATCAGACCGATGTTCGGGCCTTCAGGCGTTTCAATCGGGCACACGCGGCCGTAGTGGGTCGGGTGCACGTCGCGCACCTCGAAGCCGGCACGTTCGCGGGTCAGACCGCCAGGGCCCAGGGCGGACACGCGGCGTTTGTGCGTGATTTCCGACAGCGGGTTGGTCTGGTCCATAAACTGCGACAGCTGCGACGAACCGAAGAATTCACGGATCGCGGCCGAAATCGGCTTGCTGTTGATCAGGTCGTGCGGCATCAGGTTGTCCGCTTCGGCCTGGCCGAGGCGTTCCTTGACGGCGCGCTCAACGCGCACCAGGCCGGCGCGGAACTGGTTCTCGGCCAGTTCGCCGACGCAACGTACGCGACGGTTACCCAGGTGATCGATATCGTCGACTTCGCCGCGGCCATTGCGCAGTTCCACCAGGATCTTGATCACGGCCAGCACGTCTTCGTTCGACAGCGTCATGGCGCCGGTCAGTTCGTCACGGCCGATACGGCGGTTGAACTTCATGCGGCCGACCGCCGACAGGTCGTAACGGTCCGGGCTGTAGAACAGGCCGTTGAACAGCGCTTCGACCGAATCTTCGGTCGGCGGTTCGCCAGGACGCATCATGCGGTAGATGGCGATCCGGGCAGCGGTCTGGTCGGCGGTGTCGTCGATGCGCAGCGTTTGCGAGATATAGCCACCCTGGTCCAGATCGTTGGTGTACAGGGTCTGGATGTCGGTCACGTTGCTGTCGCGCAGGCGGTTCAGCACTTCGTCGGTCAGCTCATCGTTGGCGTTGGCAATGACTTCGCCGGTGTCGCCGTCAACGATGTTCTTGGCCAGCACGCGGCCCAGCAGGTAGTCTTCCGGAACCGAAATGTGCTTCAGGCCGGCAGCGTCGATGTCGCGTACATGCTTGGCATTGATACGCTTGTCTTTCATGACGATGGTCTTGCCAGTCTTCGGATCGACGATGTCGAAGCGCGCGACTTCGCCGCGCAGACGTTCGGCGACGAATTCCATCTCGGCGCCTTCGGAGCGCAGGTGGAAGTTGTCGAACACGAAGAAGTTGGCCAGGATCTGTTCCGGCGACATGCCGATGGCCTTCAGCAGAATGCTGACGGGCATCTTGCGGCGACGGTCGACGCGGAAGTACAGGATGTCTTTCGGATCGAACTCGAAGTCCAGCCACGAACCGCGGTAAGGAATGATACGGGCCGAGAACAGCAGTTTGCCGGACGAGTGAGTCTTGCCGCGGTCGTGTTCAAAGAACACGCCCGGGGAGCGATGCAGCTGCGAAACGATAACGCGCTCGGTACCGTTGATGACGAACGAACCGGTGGAGGTCATCAGGGGCAGTTCGCCCATGTAGACTTCCTGTTCCTTCATCTCTTTGACGACCGGCTTGGTCGGCGATTCCTTGTCCAGGATCACCAGACGCACCTTGGCGCGCAGCGGCGACGCGAACGTCAGGCCACGCAGTTGGCATTCCTTGACGTCAAAGGCAGGATCGCCCAGCACGTACGACAGGAATTCGAGCCGCGCAAAACCATTGTGCGACACGATAGGGAAAATCGAGGTAAAGGCCGACTGCAGGCCGTCGTTCTTGCGGGCCGATGCGCTAACATCTTCTTGCAAGAAACTGTGGTAGGACTCGAGCTGGGTAGCCAGCAGGAACGGAACGTTGTGAACGTTGGCGCGCTTCGCGAATGATTTGCGAATGCGTTTCTTCTCAGTAAATGAGTAGTGCATGGACACTCCGTGAGTGACAGAAAGGGAAAAAATTTCAGGTTTAGCCTGTGTGGCTTAGGCAGTCTGTCACACAGACGAAACCTGAAACTTCTACCATTTCCAGCTGATTCAATTGGGACTGCAACGCCGGGAAAACGCTACAAATACGACACAGACGACAAAGGAGCCAAAGCCGGATATTCCCTCTTTAACAAGGGAAGTCCGCAGCTTTGGCTCGTGGCGCTAACACAAACTGTTAGCAACCGGTACAGCTGATTACTTCAGTTCGGCCTTGGCGCCAGCTTCTTCCAGCTTTTTCTTAGCGGCTTCAGCGTCAGCTTTCGACAGGGCTTCTTTTACGGTTTTTGGTGCGCCATCGACCACGTCTTTGGCTTCTTTCAGGCCCAGACCGGTGATTTCGCGAACTGCTTTAATTACGCCAACTTTGTTCGCGCCGACTTCGGTCAGAACAACGTTGAATTCGGTTTGCTCTTCAGCAGCCGAAGCAGCAGCGCCGCCGCCAGCAGCAGGAGCAGCCATTGCAGCAGCCGATACGCCGAATTTTTCTTCGAAAGCTTTGACCAGGTCGTTCAGGTCCATTACGGACATTTCGCTCACTGCGTTCAGGATGTCGTCTTTGCTAATTGCCATTTGAAACTCCAATAATTTTTTGATTCGTTAATACATCAGAATGCTACTTGATAAAAAACCCGCGCCGGCGCCAGGGCCGGCACGCAACGGCCTATTAGGCTGCTGGGGCTTCTTCTGCTGCAACTTCTGCAACAGGAGCGCCTTCGGATTTTTTCGCTGCCAGAGCAGCCAGACCACGTGCAAAGCCCGACACCGGAGCCAGCATAACGCCCAACAGCTGCGAGATGAGGACTTCACGGCTAGGAATGCTCGCCAACGCGGTAACAGCGGACTTGTCCAGCTGTTTGCCTGCGTAGTTACCGGCAGTGATGACCAGTTTGTCGTTGGTTTTAGCGAAGTCGTTGATGACTTTAGCTGCTGCAACGGCATCGTCCGAGATCGAATAGATCAGCGGACCGGTCATGCTGTCTGCCAGGGCGGCAAATTGCGTGCCTTCGACGGCGCGACGAGCGAGGGTGTTTTTCAACACTCGCAGGTACACGCCTTGAGCGCGCGCTTTGGCACGGAGTTGCGTCAAGTGAGCAACCTGGATGCCACGATACTCGGCCACGACGATAGTTTGCGCAGTTGCTACTTTTGCGGAAACTTCGGCGACAACGGCCTTTTTGTCATTCAGATTGAGACCCACGGTCAATCTCCTTAAATGATCGCCGGCGAAATTGCCGGCCATCGGTTCGAACAACGGCGTCCGAGGTTAGGAGTCCAATGGACTGCAAAACTTGATCGGGAACACCATCTGCGTTGGGTGAAACATTCAATTAACCGGATGCCTACCTGATGCACCTGGCCCAACGGTCTTTGATTGCGGCTGCTGCCGAAACAGCAGCCATCCCAAAGAACTGCCTCATGCCCGAGGGCACAAGGACTTAATACTTAAAACTTAGGCAGCAGCCAGGGTAGCCTGGTCAACACGGACGCCAGCGCCCATGGTCGACGACAGCGAAACCTTGCGCAGGTACACGCCTTTCGACGAGGCTGGCTTGGCTTTGTTCAGCGCGTCGATCAGGGCAACCAGGTTGCTCTTCAGATCAGCGTCAGCGAACGATTTGCGGCCGATGGTCGCGTGGATGATACCGGCTTTGTCGGTACGGTACTGAACCTGGCCGGCTTTCGCGTTTTTCACGGCGGTAGCGACGTCAGGGGTAACGGTGCCGACTTTCGGGTTAGGCATCAGGCCGCGTGGGCCCAGGATCTGACCCAGGGTACCAACGATACGCATGGTGTCTGGCGAAGCGATGACGATATCGAAAGGCATGTCGCCGGCTTTGACGCGCTCGGCCAGGTCTTCCATACCGACGACGTCGGCGCCAGCGGCTTTAGCAGCTTCGGCTTTGTCGCCCGAAGCGAACACAGCTACGCGAACGGTTTTGCCGGTGCCAGCTGGCAGCACGACGGAACCACGCACAACCTGGTCCGATTTCTTCGGATCCACGCCCAGTTGGACCGACACGTCGATCGATTCATTGAACTTGGCGGTAGCCAGTTCTTTGATCAGAGCAACAGCGTTGTCGAACGAGTAGTTCTTGGTGGTATCCACTTTAGCTTTGATAGCTTTTGCGCGTTTGGACAGTTTTGCCATGATTACACACCTTCCACGGTAATGCCCATCGAACGTGCGGAACCAGCGATGGTGCGTACAGCAGCATCCAGGTCGGCAGCGGTCAGATCAGGGGTTTTCAGTTTCGCGATTTCTTCGGCCTGGGCGCGGGTCAGCTTACCGACTTTGTCGGTATGTGGCTTCGGCGAACCTTTGGTGATGCCCGAATGTTTCTTGATCAGGAAGGTCGCTGGTGGCGTCTTCATGACGAAGGTGAACGATTTGTCGGCGAAAGCGGTGATCACGACTGGGATCGGCATGCCTGGTTCCATACCTTGGGTCTGCGCGTTGAACGCTTTGCAGAATTCCATGATGTTCAGACCGCGCTGACCCAGCGCTGGGCCGATCGGTGGGGATGGGTTTGCTTTACCAGCTGGCACTTGCAGCTTGATAAAACCAATGATTTTCTTTGCCATGATGGCTCCTATCTTGGATATGAGTAGTAGCGCCCCACACTGCGTATGCTGCAGGGCGGGGCTCCTCTTTTGCCAGATGCACTAGGGTTTTGACACCGTCGCCCGCTCTGGCGAACGGTATTTAGACTTTTTCGACCTGGCCGAATTCGAGTTCGACTGGTGTGGCGCGGCCAAAAATGGTGACCGAGACGCGCACTTTCGATTTCTCGTAGTTGACTTCCTCGACATTGCCGTTGAAGTCGGTGAACGGACCATCCTTGATGCGGACTTGCTCGCCCACTTCGTACAGCACCTTCGGCCGTGGCTTCTCGACGCCTTCTTGCATCTGCTGCATGATCTTGTCGATCTCGCGCGCCGGGATCGGCGTCGGCTTGTTCGATTTGCCGCCGATGAAGCCGGTCACTTTGCTGGTGTTTTTCACCAGGTGCCAGGTTTCGTCGGTCATTTCCATCTCGACCAGCACGTAGCCAGGGAAGAAACGACGCTCGGTGACCGATTTCTGGCCATTGCGCACTTCGACCACTTCTTCGGTCGGCACCAGGATCTGGCCAAACTGTTCTTGCATGCCGGCGCGTTCAACGCGCTCGGTCAGCGCGCGCTGCACGCTTTTTTCCATGCCGGAGTACGCATGCACAACGTACCAGCGCTTGTTGCTTACTGGTACGCTGACGGGCGCCGCTTCTTGAGCGGCTTCGACCGGGATTTCACCGGTCGCATCATCTTGCACGTTTTCGCTCATTATTTTCGTATGCCCAGAATGACGTCGTACAACAGGAATTCCAAGGTCTTATCCGTGCCCCACAGGAACACTGCCATCACCAGCACAAAGGCAAACACGATGCCCGTGATCTGGGTCGCCTCGCGACGGGTCGGCCACACGACCTTCTTCGTCTCGCGGACGGCTTCTTTGGCAAAATTCAGGAAATCACGGCCAGTCGACGAAGTCCACAAGATCAAAACGGCAAAAGCCAAACCAGCCACAAGTGCGCCTGCGCGTACCAGAGCTGGTTTGTCCGACAGGTAATAGAACCCTATCACGCCCACGATTGCAATGGCGATCGCCAGTACAACCTTAATCTTGTCATTCGACGTGCTGACGGTCTGCACGGATTGATTAGACATTTATATTTACTTTCGGTGCCCTGCACCAGATTCGGTGGCAGGGGCGGAGGGCCTCGAACCCCCAACCTTCGGTTTTGGAGACCGACGCTCTGCCAATTGAGCTACGCCCCTACATAAAACTACAAAGGATCGCGATTATACCACCCGGACACCCGGGTGGCAATCTCATATCCTATTAGGCCAGGATCTTGGCAACGACGCCTGCGCCTACGGTACGGCCACCTTCGCGGATTGCGAAGCGCAGACCTTCTTCCATCGCGATCGGGTTGATCAGCTTGACGGTGATCGACACGTTATCGCCTGGCATAACCATTTCTTTGTCCTGTGGCAGTTCGATCGAACCGGTCACGTCAGTCGTACGGAAGTAGAACTGTGGACGATAGTTGTTGAAGAACGGAGTGTGACGACCGCCTTCGTCTTTCGACAGCACGTAGATCTCGCCGGTGAAGTGGTTGTGCGGCTTGATCGAGCCTGGTTTTGCCAGAACTTGACCACGTTGCACGTCTTCACGCTTGGTGCCGCGCAGCAGCAGACCAACGTTGTCGCCTGCTTGACCCTGGTCCAGCAGTTTGCGGAACATTTCCACGCCGGTGCAGGTGGTTTTGACGGTGTCAACGATACCGACGATTTCGATCTCTTCGCCGACTTTGATGATACCGCGCTCAACACGACCGGTTACCACGGTGCCGCGACCCGAGATCGAGAACACGTCCTCCACTGGCATCAGGAAGGCGCCATCGACTGCGCGCTCTGGCGTAGGGATGTAGCTGTCCAGTGCATCGGCCAGGGCCATGATGGCTTGCTCGCCCAGTGGGCCGGTGTCGCCGTCCAGTGCTTTACGTGCCGAACCTTTGATGATTGGCAGGTCGTCGCCTGGGAACTCGTATTTCGAAAGCAACTCACGCACTTCCATTTCAACCAGTTCCAGCAGCTCTTCGTCATCCACCAGGTCGCATTTGTTCAGGAACACGACGATGTATGGCACGCCAACCTGACGGGCCAGCAGGATGTGCTCGCGGGTCTGTGGCATTGGGCCGTCAGCGGCGGAGCAAACCAGGATCGCGCCGTCCATCTGCGCTGCACCGGTAATCATGTTTTTGATGTAGTCGGCGTGGCCTGGGCAGTCAACGTGAGCGTAGTGACGTGCGGCGGTTTCGTACTCGACGTGTGCGGTGTTGATGGTAATGCCGCGTGCTTTTTCTTCTGGTGCTGCATCGATCTGGTCGTAAGCTTTAGCTTCGCCGCCGAATTTTTTCGACAGAACGGTAGCGATCGCAGCGGTCAGGGTGGTCTTGCCGTGGTCGACGTGGCCGATGGTGCCGACGTTAACGTGCGGCTTGGTCCGCTCGAATTTCTCTTTTGCCATTTTAGACTCCTAACGATTTGTGTGATTGGCAGGGAACCCTGCCCGACTGTCTTGATAGTGCTGCCGTACTGCGTACTGCGAATTCTGGTGCCCTTTACGTGGATTGAACACGTGGCCTCTCCCTTACCAAGGGAGTGCTCTACCACTGAGCTAAAAGGGCTTGTTTGAACTACTTTTTGGTGTTTGCACACCAGACTGCAACAACACTGGAGCGGGTGAAGGGAATCGAACCCTCGTCATAAGCTTGGAAGGCTTCAGCTCTACCATTGAGCTACACCCGCGAGGTATTGGTTCAATTCATTTCACTTTACTGCGCCACTCAGTCTTCTTGCAAAAACTTGGTGGAGGGGACTGGATTCGAACCAGTGTACTCTGAGAGAACGGATTTACAGTCCGTCGCCTTTAACCACTCGGCCACCCCTCCGCGAGGAACCGCAGAGTATGAAGCAATTTTCGCAAACCGTCAACGCTTTTTTCACCTCATCGGTGCAGTGTTCACAGTTCGTCTGCTTCGGGGCGAGATTTTAAACTCCCCAACTGCAAAAGTGCAAGTGTTGTTTTTATGTTGCATGTTTTCCTATACAATCGATTGAACCAATGAGACTCCTGGAGCCCTGCGTTTGAACAATCGAAGCGGCCGCTGGCCTACCCTGCTGTTCGCCAATCTGGCCCTGTGGGTCGTATATTTCCTCACTGGCCGCCTGGGCCTGCTGCTGGCGCTGCCGCCCGGCTACGCCTCCCCCATCTTCCTGCCCGCCGGAATCGCCCTGGCCGCCTGCGTGGTCGGCGGCGCCCGCCTGCTGCCGGGCGTGGCGCTCGGCTCGCTGGCGGTCAACCTGGTCTACCCCTCGCTCAGCGCCACCGGCATCACCAGCGCCGACGTGCTGGGCGCCTGCGCGCCGGCGGTCGGCGCCGCCCTGCAGGCGTGGGCCGGCAGCACCCTGTTCGGCCGCTACATCGACCAGACCATCGGCTCCGGCCGCGACGTGGTGCGCTTCATCCTGCTGGCGGCGTGCGTCACGCTGGTGTCGAGCACCATCTCGGTGTCCGGCCTGATGGCGATGGGCATCCTGCAACGCGACACCGTCACCACCGACTGGCTGGCGTGGTGGATGGGCGACACCATCGGCATCCTGTTGGCGGCGCCGCTGACCTGGATCGTCATCGGCCGCCCGCGCGCGCTGTGGGCGCGGCGCCGCCTGCTGGTGGGGCTGCCGCTGGTGCTGTCGGCCGCCGCCTTCATCGCCATCTACCTGCAGGCCGACCGCTGGGAAAACAACCAGCAGATGCAGACCTTCCGCCTGAAGGCGCAGCAGACCGGCGACCTGCTGCAAGCGCAATTCAGCGAGCACGAGCGCTTCATCTACGCCATGGCCAAGGCCCTCAACGACCCGCGCCGCAGCATCAACGCCGAAGACTTCGGCAACCTGGCGCACGGCTACCTCGACCAGCGCCCCGAACTGATGTCGATGGCCTGGCTGACGCCGGTGGCCGGCAGTGAACGCAACGCCTTCGAAGCGTGGGCGCGCCAGCACGTCGCCCCCGACTACGCCATCCGCGAACGCAACCCGGCCGGCGATTTCCTGGTGTCCAACCAGCGCGAGCGCTACTTCGTCTCCACCTTCATCGAACCAGAATTCAGCCGCGTCTATCTCGGCCTCGACTTCCTGCACGACCCGCAACGCCGCGCCGCGCTGGAACGCGCCATCCAGTCCGGCCAGCCGACCGCCACCGCGCCGCTGCAACTGATCCCCGGCGCGCGCAGCACCGGCCTGCTGCTGCTGCAAACCGTCTACCCGCCCAGCAGCCACCGGCAAGCAGTCGGCTCGCTGCTGATCTCGATGCAGTTCGACGCCTACCTGAATCAGGCGCTGAAACGCTCCGAGTTCCCCTACTTCCTGCTGCGCTTTGAAGACACCGACGACGACGGCCCGCACCGCCTGGTGCAGGACACGCTGCAACGCCAACTGCAGCCGGGCGACTTCCAGCGCCAGCTGCATTTCGGCGGCCGCATCTACGAACTGACGCTGGCGCCGACCCCGGCCTACCTGCAACAGCAGCGCGGCTGGCAAAGCTGGACCGTGCTGACCTGCGGCCTGCTGCTGACCGGCCTGCTGGGCACCTTGATGATGCTGATCAGCGGCGAACGCGCCCGCATCCAGGCCGAAGTGAAAGACTCCACCTCGCGCCTGCGCCAGCGCGAAGCGCGCCTGCAAGCGATTCTGAACAAGGCGGCCGACGCCATCCTCACCATCGACAGCAACGGCGCGCTGATGTCGGCCAACGCCGCCGCCGGCCGCCTGTTCGGCTACGCCCCCGAGAAGATGGCCACGTTGCCGCTGGACAAGCTGATTCCGGTCGGCGTTGGCGAAGCGGCGGGCCTCGACGCGACCGGCCTGCTGCGCATGATCGCCTGCGGCGTCACCCACGAATACGAACTGCCCGGCTGGCGCAGCGATGGCAGCGAATTCCCGCTGGCGATGTCGGTGTCGGAAGTGGAACTGCCGGACGAGCACCTGTTCGTTGCCATTCTGCACGACCTGACCGAACAGCACCTGGCGCAGGAACGCATCCACCGCCTGGCCCACCACGATACGCTGACCGGGCTGGCCAACCGCCTGTCGCTGAATCTGCGGCTGGAGCAGTTGCTGGCGCAGACGCGCCGCAGCGGCGGCATGGCGGCGGTACTGTTCATCGACCTCGACCACTTCAAGAAAATCAACGACACCCACGGCCACGAAACCGGGGACATGCTGCTGATCGCCGTCTCGCAGCGGCTGCAGGAACTGCTGCGCGAAGTCGACACCATCGCCCGCCTGGGCGGCGACGAATTCATTGTCGTCACCGACGGCGCGATCACGCCGGACGAGGCCTCCAACATCGCCGTGCGCATCGTCGACGCCCTGACCGCGCCGTACCACCTGAACGGCAAGACCGTGCACAGCGGCGCCAGCGTCGGCGTCGCCATGTTCCCGACCGACGGCGAAGACGCCGGCACCCTGATGCGCCACGCCGACACCGCCATGTACGCCGCCAAGAGCGAGGGACGCGGCAACTTCCAGTTCTTCTCGGAAGAAATGAACAGCGCCACCCACGAGCGCCTGATGCTGGAAAACCGCCTGTGGCAGGCGCTGGAGCAGAACGAATTCGAACTATACCTGCAACCGCAGATCGAACTGGCGACGCAGCGCATCATCGGCGCCGAAGCGCTGCTGCGCTGGCACCATCCGGAGCTGGGCATGGTGGGACCGGACCGCTTCATCCCGATCGCCGAGGAATCCGGCCTGATCATTCCGCTGGGCGACTGGGTGCTGCAACGCGCCTGCACGCTACTGCACGCGTGGCGGGCGCCGGGGCTGTCGCATCTGCGGCTGGCGGTCAATCTGTCGGCGCGCCAGTGCCATGGGCCGGGCCTGCTGCCGCACCTGGACCGCATGCTGCACAGCCACGGCATCGACCCGGCCTTGCTGGAATTGGAAATCACCGAATCGGCGGCGATGCAGGACCCGGAACGCAGCCGCGCGCTGCTGATCGAACTGCGTTCGCGCGGCATCAAGGTCGCGATTGACGACTTCGGTACCGGTTACTCATCGCTGAGCTACCTGAAGCTGTTTGAGATCGACCGCATCAAGATCGACCGCGGTTTCGTGAAGGATATCGAGAGCGACCCGAACGACGCCGTCATCGTCGCCGCCACCATTGCGCTGGCGCACTCGCTAGGACTGGAAGTGATTGCCGAAGGCGTAGAAACCGAAGCCCAGCGCGACTTCCTGCGCGCCAAGCAATGCGACGAAGCCCAGGGCTACCTGTTCGCCCGCCCGATGCCGGTCGCGCAATTCGAAGCCATGGTCCGCACCGCCGAAATCCCCGCCTAAATCCGGGGATTTTATTCTGGGGTGCGGCCGACGCTGGGGTCGCGCTCGATCATGTCCAGCAGCGCGGCCACCACTTCCGGATCGAACTGCTTGCCGGCGCGCTCCTTGATGTAGTTGACCGCTTCGGTATGCGGCCACGGCTCCTTGTACGGGCGCTCGTGCAGCAGCGAGTCGAACACATCCACCACCGCCACGATCCGCGCCGCGATCGGGATCGCCCGCTCCTTCAGCTGATTCGGATAGCCGTTGCCATCCCAATGCTCGTGGTGGCCGCCGGCGATCTGCGCGCCATATGTCAGGTAGCTGACGCCGTCGACCATTTTGGACGCCCGCTCCAGGATGGTCTGCCCCACCGCCGCGTGCTGCTGCATCTCGCTGCGCTCTTCCGGCGTGTGGATGCCGGGCTTGAGCAGGATGTGATCCGGCGTCGCCACCTTGCCGACGTCGTGCAGGATCGACGCCAGGCCAATCATTTCCAGCAGCTGCGGCGTCACCTCGTCCGGATAGGCGCCGCGCGCCTGCAGCCGCTGCGCCAGCGACGACGACAGCAGTTGCACCCGCCGCACATGGCCGCCGGTGCCCTTGTCGCGGAACTCGGCCAGGTCGGCCAGCGCCACCACGGTGGCTTCCTGCGCCTTGCGCAGCTGGCCGAACATATACAGGTTGTCGAACGCGGCGGCAATCCGCTGGCAGAACACTTCCAGCAGATCGCGCTGGATCTGCGCCAGCGGCCACGGCGGCGTGACCGAAATCGCCACCTCGCGGTTTTCCTGCGTATGGATGAACAGCACGTTGGCGGGATGCTCGAACTGCGATTTTTTCTCGGCAAACGCCTTGGCGATGGTCGGCCACAGCGGATGGCCGGTCGGCATCAGCTCGGCCTCGTTGAGCGCGGAATAGTGGCCGGTGGCGGCCACCACGGTGGTGACGCCGGTGTCGCCCTGCATCAGGCACAGCACGCCGTCGGAGCCGACGTCCAGAATCGCGCTCACCTGGTTCAGCACGCCCGAGGCGAACTCGCGCAGCGAATGGATCTGGTACAGATTGGTGGCGCCGGCCAGGATCTTGCCCAGCCCGATGCGGCTGCGCTCCAGCATGTTCAGGCTTTCGTACGCGCGCAGCGCCGAAATCACCGTGGTGAACAGCTTCTGCGTGGTCAGCTCGGTCTTGGCCTTGTAGTCGTTGATGTCGTATTCGATGATCACGCGCTGCTCGGGCGCCTGGCCCGGCTGGCCGGTGCGCAGCACCACCCGCACGATGGCGTTGTGCAGCTCTTCGCGGATGCGCCGCGCCAGGATCAGGCCGGCGTCGTCGGTTTCCATCACCACGTCCAGCAGCACCAGCGCGATGTCCGGCGTGTCGCGCAGGATTTCGAACGCTTCGCGCCCGCTGTAGGCGGAAAACAGTTCCAGCTCGCGGCCCTTGAAGCTGACATTGCGCAGCGCCAGCCGGGTGACGGCATGGACGTCGACATCGTCATCAACGATCAGCACGCGCCACAAACGCTGGTCCGGGGCGCCGAGACCGCTGGCTGGAAGCTCGTCTTCGTCTTCGTCGATCAGCCAGTTGTCGTCTGCGGCGTTGGAATCGGTCATACGCAATCTCCTGTTGTTACCTTCAGGATAATCAGATTCCCACCCTGTGACAACTCTTATCGAAGCTGCATTGCCGCACTAGTTGCTGACGGGTGACGCCCCTGCTTCCACGCTGGCGGCCGCCGTGCGGCTGGCCGCGCCGCACGCGCCCGGATTGGCGGCGGCATCCAGGTTCTGGTAGCGGATTTCGTACTTGCCGTTGGCCAGCTTGTCGACCAGCAGCTTGTCGTGCGCCTGCACATAGGCGTAGCGCACATTCGAGCGACGGTCGAGGTCGTAGACCTTGATGAACACCGCCGAGCCGTTGCTGGCGTTGTCCAGCATCAGCTGCATATCGTCGCCGCGGTTGCCAACCGGGAAACCTTCCATATAGCCGGAACGGGACGGCCACGGTTCGCCGTTGGGCGCGAGCAGGGTTTGGGTCGGGGTTTCGCTGTCGCACTCGGCGCCGGCGCCCGGTAACACCACCTGCGAGGCGGTCACCACCTTGATCGGCGCCGTCTTGCCCGCATGCGCATCGGCCAGCCGCACGGTGGCCCAGGCATCGGACTCTTCGCTGCGGCTGTCGGCACGCGCCTCGCGCGCGCCGCGGCGCGCCGCCGTCTCGGGCGTGGCGGCATTGGCGTTGATGCCGCCCTTGCCGCCCCATGCACTGCTGAGGCTGCCCATCAGCTGCGGCTCGGCCACCATGGTGGCGCCGCCGATCCAGCCCAGCGCCAGGCAGGCCGCCAGTCCGGCCCAGGTGCGCCAGCCGGGCCGGCGGCCGCGCTTGACCACGGTGTCGTTGACGTGTTCCGGATGCCAGTTGGCGTCGTGCTTATGCTTGTCGCCTCGGGGACCGTGGCCGTCTTCGTGGCGGGTGCTTTCCAGCCACTCGATTTCCCATTCCTCCGAGGTGATCCACTCGTCATGCTCCTTGCGGCGCTGGGCGTCGGACAGGGTCTCGTAGGCGCTGTTGAGGATGGCCATGATGCGGGCAGCCTTCTCATCCCCCGGGTTCTTATCCGGATGGTATTTTTGGCTGAGCGCTTTGTAGGCGGCACGTATGACCTCCTGCGGCGCCATACGCGACACTTTCAGGTTGTCATAGTGGGTGTGAATCTTGGCCATAGCTGGAAATCGACGCAGAATCAATCATCATAGCCCATCTTAGCGCATGCAACCCGCAGAGCAGACAATGAATTGGCTTGCTTTTCCATCCAATGTGCTTTTTTGTCTACAGCCGGTGAGTGCGGTCCTGCAGGACAATCGCTTCCGGTAATTCTACGCCTTTGCCGACCACCAGCACCTTGAACAGCTCGCCCATTTCCGCCGGCGACACCAGCTTTTGCATGGCCCGCGCCTGCGGCAGATACGCCATCGCATCGGCCGGATCGGTGCGCAGCAGCAATTCGCCGATGCCGGCGCCGAGCAGGAAGCCGGACTGGTTGAGGTAGCCCAGCACGTCGATGCCGGCCTCCTGCGCCGCCAGCGCCATCGCCGTGAAATCAACGTGGGCGGTGATGTCCTGAAGGCCCGGATAGTAGAACGGGTCCGGATGCGCATGGTGGCGGTAATGGCACATCAGGGTGCCGGTCACACGCTGGTCGAAGTAATACTCGTGCGCCGGGAAGCCGTAGTCGAACAGGAAGGCGGCGTTGGCCTTGCCCTGGTCCAGCATGCGCGCCAGCGTCGCCATGAAGCCGCACGCCACGCCGTGCAGCTCGGTCACATAGCCGGCTGGCAGCAATTCGTGTTCCGGGATCTGGCGCGCCACCTGCGCCAGCAGCGCCGGACTGGCCGGCGTTTCCAGATACTGGAAGCGGCCGTCGGCCACCGTCACCTGCAAGGCCTGCCAACCATCCGGATGCTTGATCACCAGCTCGACCGGCATCGCATCCAGCACTTCGTTGCCGAATACAACGCCGTCGAACGCGGCCGGCAAGGCGTCCAGCCACACCACCTGCGGGAAATCGCGCAGCTTGTCCTGCTGGCGCCCGCGCAGTTCGCCGGACAGCTCGACAATATAATACGCGTCCACTTTGACGCCGGCGGCGCGCAGCTCGCTCAGGATGTCGAACGCCAGCTTGCCGGTGCCGGCGCCGAATTCGAGGATGTTCGGCGCGCTTTGGGCGATAATAGCGGCTGCAACCCGCGCCAGCGCTGCGCCGAACAAGGGCGACAGCTCGGGAGCGGTTGTAAAATCGCCATCTTTTCCCAGCTTGGCGGAACCGCCGCTGTAATAGCCCAGGCCGGGCGCATACAGCGCCAGTTCCATATAGCGGGCGAAGGAAATGGCGCCGCCATTGTGCTCAATGTCGGCGGCGATCAGCTGCTGCAGGGCGTGGGACGCGGCCAGCGCGTCGCTAGAAGGTACGGGTAAGGACATCCCGGCATTATATCCAGTTCAAACATGATGACAGCACAGGACAATTCAACTGCCGCGCCACGCGTGGCCCTGGTCACCGGCGCCGGACGCCGCATCGGCCGCGCCATCGCGCTCGGGCTGGCGCGCGCCGGCTGGGACGTGGCGGTGCATTACCGCGCCTCGGCCAGCGAAGCGGCCGCCGTCGCCGCCGAGATCATCGCGCTGGGCCGCCGCGCCGTGGCGCTGCAATGCGACCTGGCCGACGAGGCGGCGGTGCGCCAACTGCTGCCGCGCGCGGCGGCGGCGCTGGGCGGCGTGCAGTGCGTGGTCAACAACGCCTCGCTGTTCGACTACGACAGCGCCGACGACTTCAGCTACGCCCGGCTCGACGCCCACATGCACGCCAACGTCGCCGCGCCGATCCTGCTGGCGCAGGCGCTGCACGCGGCCACGCCGGAAGGCGCCCAGGCCGCCGTCATCAATCTGCTGGACCAGAAGCTGTACAATCTCAATCCTGATTTTTTGTCGTACACCCTGTCCAAGGCTGCGCTGCACACCGCCACCACCATGCTGGCGCAGCAACTGGCGCCGAAACTGCGGGTGGTCGGCATCGCGCCGGGCATCACCATGGTGTCCGGCGACCAGACCGAAGCCGGTTTCGCCAACGCGCACCAGCAAACGCCGCTGGGCCGTTCCAGCACGCCGGACGACATCGCCGACAGCGTGGTCTACGCCGCCTCGGCGCGCGCGCTGACCGGCGCCACGTTGCTGGTCGACGGCGGCCAGCACTTGCAGCCGCTGCCGCGCGACGTCATGTTTTTGGCCAAATAAATTTAATCGAAAAAAGGTTCCCCATGCTGTCCGCCCTGATTCACCCGCAACTGAACGACTGCCGCCGCCTGTTCCTGCGCAACTACGAAGTCATGATCAACATCGGCGTCTACGAGTTCGAGAAAAAAGGCGAGCAGCGTCTGCTGATCAACGTCGACCTGTACATCCCGCTGGCGCTGTCGTCGCCCACCCACGACCAGCTGGACGAAGTGGTCGACTACGACTTCATCCGCGACACCATCGCCAAGCGCATGGCGCGCGGCCACGTGCAGCTGCAGGAAACCCTGTGCGACGACATCGTCCGCGCGATGCTGGAACACCCGAGCGTGCGCGCGGCGCGCGTCTCCACCATGAAGCCCGACGTCTATCCGGATTGCGAAGGCGTTGGCGTTGAAGTATTCAAGATCAAGGAAGCAGCATGAACGCCGTTATCGACGACAAGGACACGCTCAGTGTGAAGAGCGCTGAAAAAATCGCCCACGAAAACAACAAGCTGCACAAGCGTTTGTGCCGCCTGGTCGGTCAGGCCATCGGCGACTTCAACATGATTGAAGACGGCGACAAGGTCATGGTCTGCCTGTCCGGCGGCAAGGACTCGTACGCCCTGCTCGACATCCTGATGACGCTGCGCGAGCGCGCGCCGATCAACTTCGAGCTCGTCGCCGTCAACCTCGACCAGAAACAGCCGAACTTCCCGGCCGATATCCTGCCGGCCTACCTGGACAAGCTGGGCGTGGCGTACCACATCGAAAACCAGGACACCTACAGCATCGTCAAGCGCCTGATCCCGGAAGGCAAGACCACCTGCTCGCTGTGCTCGCGCCTGCGCCGCGGCATCCTGTACCGCGTGGCCGATGAACTGGGCTGCAACAAGATCGCGCTGGGCCACCACCGCGACGACATCCTGGAAACCTTCTTCCTGAATATGTTCTTCGGCGGGAAAATCAAAGGCATGCCGGCCAAGCTGGTGTCGGACGACGGCAAGCACATGGTGATCCGTCCGCTGGCGTACGTGAAGGAAGAAGACACCGAGCGCTACGCCGCGGTCAAAGGCTTCCCGATCATCCCGTGCGACCTGTGCGGCTCGCAGGAAAACCTGCAGCGCAAGCAGATCAAGAACATGCTGCGCGAATGGGAGAAAAAGCATCCGGGCCGCGTGGAAAACATCTTCTCGTCGATGGCGACGGTCGTGCCGTCGCACCTGCTGGACCGCGACCTGTTCGGCTTCAAGGACATCAAAGCCGACGGCCTGGCCAATCCGCTGGGCGACATCGCCTTCGACGAAGAGCCGTGCTCGACGCCAAGCACCATGCCTGGCATCATTTCGCTGCAACGCGAAGACTGACCTTCGACGGCGACTAGCGCTCCTTGAGCACCGGCAGCGTCAGCGCCAGCCGGATCGCCAGCAGCCGCACGCAGAAGCCGACCGTCAGCGCCACCAGCGTCGCCACATGCTGGTCGACGCCGAGGTGCAGCTGACCCATGTAAAGCGCGCCGGTCAGCAGCGCCACGGTGGCGTACAGGTCGCGCTTGAGCACCAGCGGCACCTGGTTGCACAGGATGTCGCGCAGCAGGCCGCCGGCGATACCGGTAATCATGCCCATCAGGATCACCACCGACACATGCGCGCCGGTGGTGGCGGCGACGTCGCAGCCGATGATGGAAAACGCCACCAGTCCCATTGCGTCCAGCAGCAGGAAGGCCGATTCGAAGCGCGCCAGCCAGCGCGCCATCAGCGCCGCCACCATCGCCGCGCCGACCGTGATGGCCAGGTACTGCGGATGCGCCACCCAGCCCAGCGGATAGTGCCCGAGCAGCACGTCGCGGATCGAACCGCCGCCCAGCGCCGTCACGGTGCCGACCAGCGCCAGCCCGAACAAGTCCATCTTGCGGCGCATCGCCATCAAGGCGCCGGACGCCGCTTCGGCCGATATGGCCACCAGATAAATAATATAAAGCACACGCCACCTCAAATCAAAGAGGCGGCATTATGCCTTAGCAGCCCCGCCGGCGATCAGTATTTCTGTGCGGTGCGCAGCACTGGATACAGGTTGTAGCGCTCATCCCACGAGGCGTGGCGTTTGGCAAAGAACTCCAATCGCTTCTGCGGACTCTTTTCGAAGTCAGGCTCGGTGTCCAGCTTCTTCTGGAATTCCGCGCGCAGCGCCGGATCGGCGTCCAGCTGGTCGCGCGCCACTTCCTCGGCCACGTATTCCTCCATGTACTCCTTGCGCTCGAAGGCGTTATTGAATTCGCCCCAGGCCAGCAGGCCATCGGCGCCGCGCGGCTCCAGCATGGTCATCACCAGCCGCGCCTTCGGCTGCGCGATCGGCACGAACAGCGAACCCTTGGTCAGCGCGCGGCGTTCGCGGCCCCAGTCACCTTCCACCGCCAGCGTTTGGTGCCCCTCGAACGACTGCGCGCCGAACTTGGTCTTGGTGGCGCGGAAGGTCTCCACCTCGGCCGCCATCTGGTCGTCCTTGATCACCTTGAACTCGATGCCGTGCTGTTTCAGCTTGGCGCCGACCCACGCGGCCTGCGCCAGCGGCACGATGTAGCCGCCCTGCGGCGCCTTGATCCACAGGTCCGGCACCACTTCGTCGCGCAGCGGCACGGTCCACATCTGCGGCTTGCTCTCATCGTAGCGGGTCCACAGACCACCGGACACCACCGAATGTTCGCGCGTGTATTCATAGCCGGCGAACTGGATGGTCTTGGTGTTGAAGGTGGTGCGATAGCTGAGCGGGAACTCGCCGCCGCCCATCGCCACCGCACGCGCGTCGGCGTCACGGGTCAGCTTCTGCCACTCCTGGCCATGCTGCGCCACCTGCGACAGCAGCGAGACGATGGTGTTGTGGGTGATGCGCACGCGGGTCGGATAGTCTTTCCACGAATGGGTTTCCACCAGCATGGCGAAGCGGTTACGCATCGGGAAATAGCCGGTCGAGAAGCGCGGTGTCGACATGCTGTCGACAAAGCCGGAGGCCGGATCGTCTTCCTTGGCGAAGGAGATGTAATACGGTTTCGGGTCCGAGCCTTGCGCCTTCAGGTCCGCCATTACATTGTTCTGCAAGGCGGCGCCGGCCACTTTCAGCGCCTCGTCGCCGCCGTGCACCGGCTCCACCTGGATCGACACGTCCGGCTGGAACTTGGCGCCGTCGGTCACGTGCAGGTCGACGTAGGCCAGCGGATCCCAGGCGTTGACCAGCGCCAGCATGGCCTGCATTTCCGGCGCATCGGCTTTGACGTAGTCGCGATTCAGGTTGTAGTTCTGCGCCGTGACGCGCCAGCCCATTTCCACCGGGCCGCGCTGGTTCGGGCGGTTGTTCTTGCCAAAGCGCTCATGGCCATCGACGTTGAACACCGGGACGAACAACAGCACCTGCTTGTCCAGCGCACCCGGCGCCACTTTGCCTTCGAGCGCTTCGCGCAGCGCCAGGAAGCCGGCGTCCTTGCCGTCGATTTCTCCGGCGTGGATGCCGCCCTGGATCAGCATGACCGGCACGCCTTTCTTCTTCGCCTGCTCGGCGGTCAGCGCGCCGGTGCGGGTGACGGCCAGCGCCAGCATCGGCCGGCCTTCCGGCGTGCGGCCGAATTCAAAGCAGCGCACCTGTTTCGGGTAGGCTTTCTGGAACTGCGCGCACAGCGCGATCACTTCATCATAACGGCCGGTGCTTTGGAAGCCGGAGCGTTCGGAGATGGTGGTCAGCGGTGCGGTGACGGGAGCAGGCGCGGCGAAGGCCAGCGTGGAGGTGGCGGCAAAGGCAAGCAGTATGGCGGAACGAATCATGGAGAGGCTTCCAGCGAGGTTGATCGACCGATGCCTGTGCCGGCATCGGATGCGAGAAAATTATAGTGCTTAGCGCAGGCGTATCGCAATCTGCTTTCCTTGCGGTCGTTCCACCTGCAACGGACTGCTCTTCAGACTACGGTTGCGCAACGGCGTGGCCGGACACACGCCAGTGGCGCGGTAGTTCAGCGCCGCCGCCAGCATGCCTTCCGAAGTGTCGCCCATTTCGTGCGCCAGATCGTCGTCCACTTTGCAGGTCGGCGCAAAGCCATCGGCGTAGTCGCCAAAGCCCTTGTTGTTCGCGCCCTGCATCTCAATCGAAAAATAAGTGGTGCCGCAGTTGGGTGTCGGCGTAAACGCGTATGGTTTGCCACAGGTCTCGCCGCCGATCAGCGTGACCTCGATATCAGCACCTCGCAAGCCGTTGACCAGCGACTCGCTGGCCGAACAAGTGGCCGGCGTTGTCAGCACCGTGACCCGCTTCAGCCCCAGGTAGGGCAGCGCCGAACCGCGCGCCATCAATTTGGGCGACAGGCCAGCCGCTGTCGCGTCGAAAAGCTGCGGCGACAGCACCCGCTGTTTGTCGTTGCGATGCAGCTGCTCGAAGACTTTGCCCCTGGTGGTGTCCGGACCGGCGATCATATATGCCAATTCGGCGGCCAGTACCAGATAGCCGCCGCCGTTGTAGCGCATGTCAAGCACCAGATCGGACACGCCGGCGCTCTTGAAGCGGGTGAAGGCGTCCACCAACTGACTCTCCGCCACCGCATTGTGATCATGGAATTGCACATAGCCGACGGTGCCGCTGGCAGACGCCAGCAACTTGAAGTTCTGCACCGGCGCCGCCGTCACCTTGGCGGCGGTCAGCGTAACCGGCTGCGAGACGCCGCCACGCGATAACACAAATGGGTAACTGTCACCAGCCTTGGCAGGCGCAAGGGCGGCGTTAATGGCGGCCACACCCTCGGTGGAGGTGTCCTGCATATCGACCCCATTCACCGACAGTAGCGCGTCGCCGCGGCGCAGGCCCGCCGACTCGGCCGGCGACCCCGGTTCCACCATCGCCACCGCCCACACCCGCGGCAGCACACCGCTGGCGGTGTGCGACCAGGTGACGCCATAGCCCAGCTCCACGCCGGCGCCGCTCATCGCTTCCCACACGTCGGTGGGATAGGTGAAATGGAAGCGGTCCTTGGCCCGGCCGGAAGGTGTGACGGCAGTCGTCTTCAAGACAGAGAAATAATCAAGCGGCGTCTTGTAATCCGCCATGTTCAGCTTCGGCAGCTCGGTGTACCACAGATAGACTTCGTCGACATACGAGTACACCCAGTGCAGCTCATCGTTCAGCGTACCTTGGGTCTGGCCTGTCGCTGGATGCTCGCAATGGTTGTACAGCGTGTACCAGTCAGGCAGCGTGATCACCGGTGGAGAGACAGGTGGCGTGACTGGTGGCGGCTCCACCACCACTGGCGGCGTCACAGGCGGCGGTGGCTCGGCCGGTGGCGTGACGGTAACGGGGGGCGGCGGCGACGCCCCGCCGCCGCAGGCGCTCAACACTGCCGCCATGACGGCGCAAGACAAAACAGTTAGAAATCTCATCCGCGCATTATGACTGCAAATCGGCGTCCTGGCGCACCTGCTCCGCCAGCCATTCGGCAAAAACCCGCAAACGCGGCGACGCCATGCGCCCCTGCGGATACAGCAGCGACACCGGCATCGGCGTCGGCGGCGTGGCGGCCAGCACTTCGATCAGCGTGCCGCTGGTCAGATGCGCGCGCACCTGATACCGCGCCACCTGCGCCAGTCCCATGCCCTGCAGTACACAGCTGATACTGGCCTCGGCATCGTTGACGGCGATGGCGCTGCGCACCTCGGTGGTGACCACGCGGCCGTCAACCATGAAGTCCCAATCGAACGGCCGCCCGGTGCGGCCGGAAAAGTGCGACACGCAGCGATGCTCGCCCAGATCGGTCCATGCCTGCGGCACGCCGTGCTGCTGCAAATACGACGGCGCGGCGCAGGTGACAAAACGCATGCTGCCCAGCGGCCGGCCGATCATCGCCGAATCCTGCAAGGCGCCGATGCGCAGCGCGCAGTCGGCGCCCTCCTCGGTCAGGTCGCGCACGCGGTCGCTCAGGCTGACCACCAGGTCGATCTCCGGATAGCGGCGGCAGAAGGCGGCGATATGCGGCATCACCACATTGCGGCCGAAAGTACCGGGCAATTCGACCCGCAGCTTGCCACGTGGGGGACCGGCGCCCTGGCCACGATAGGTACTCTCAGCGTCCTCTACCGCCTGTAGAATTTCCAGACACTTGCGGAAGTAGTCGGCGCCGTCCGGCGTCAGCGACAGGCGGCGCGTGGTCCGCTGCAGCAGCTGGGTGCCGAGAAAGGCTTCCAGCTTCTTGATGGTGGCCGTCAGCGCGGCGCGCGGCAGGTCCAGCGTCTCGGCGGCCTTGGTGTAGCTATTGGCCTCGACGATGCGGACAAAGGTTTGCATCGCTTTTAACCGGTCCATTGTTCACCTTATTGTTCACATTATGTGAAAAGTATAGGTGCATTATGCCCTAATTATCTTTGCTCAGCTTTTGCCTAGAATGGGTTCATCGCACTCTCACTGGAGCAACATTATGGATAACAAAGATATCAGTCCCGGCATGGTCACCCTGCTGGCGACCGCCACTGGCCTGATCGTGGCCAGCCTGTATTACGCCCAAACCCTGGTCGGCCCGATCAGCGCCTCGACCGGCCTGTCGCCGGAAGCGGCCGGCCTGATCGTCACGCTGACGCAGATCGGCTACTGTATCGGCCTGCTGTTCATCGTGCCGCTGGGCGATCTGCTGGAAAATCGCCGCCTGATCTTCACCGGCCTGCTGTTCACCTCGGCCATGCTGGTGCTGGCCGCGATCAGCAGCAGCGCGTGGATGTTCCTGACGGCGGCGCTGGGCATCGGCCTCGGTTCGGTGGCGGCGCAGATCATCGTACCGTTTGCCGCCCACCTGTCGAAGGAATCCACACGCGGCGTCACCGTCGGCAAAGTGGTCAGCGGCCTGCTGCTGGGGATCATGCTGTCGCGTCCTGCGGCCAGCCTGATCGCCGACGCCACCAGCTGGCACGTGGTGTTCGGCGGCGCTGCCGTCATGGTGCTGATCGTCGCCTTCGTGCTGCGCGCCAAACTGCCGGTGCGCACGCCACAACACCACATCACCTATCCAAAGCTGATGTCGTCGCTGTGGCACCTGTTCCTGCAAACGCCGGTACTGCGTCGCCGCGCTGCGTACCACGCCGGCCTGTTTGGTTCGTTCAGCCTGTTCTGGACCGTGACCCCGCTGATGCTGTCGGGCCCACAGTTCCACCTGTCGCAGACCGGTATCGCCATCTTTGCACTGGTGGGCATGGCTGGCGCAGTCGCCTCGCCGATCGCCGGCAAGCTGGCCGACCAAGGCCACACGCTGATGGCTACCGCCGCCGCGCTGGCACTGGGTGTGATTGGATTTGTGCTGCCGCTGGTGGTGCCAGGTTCGCGCAACGTCGCACTGGCAGTGCTGGTGATCGCATCGATCGTGCTGGATATGGGCGTGGCGGCCAACCTGGTGCTGGGCCAACGCGCCATCTTCTCGCTGGGTGCGGAAGTGCGCAGCCGTTTGAATGGCGTCTACTTCGCGCTGTTCTTCGCCGGTGGCGCCGCCGGTTCGGCGCTGGGTGGCTGGATGTTCGCCACCCACGGCTGGACTGCCGCGCTGCTGACCGGTGCAGCCTTCAACGGCGCGGCGCTGCTGTACTGGGTGACCGAGTATATCGGCCACACCAGCCAGCAAAAGGCCGCTTAGCCGCCGAAGTGGTAATTCAGCTCGACCCAGCCTTGACGGCCGACCGGGCTGTAATTACCGACCGGGTAGTAAGGCCAGCCCGCGCTGTTATCGGCCTTGACCTGGTTGAACAAGTTATTCACCGCCACCGACAAGGTGGCGCGTTCATTCAGGCGGTACACCACGCTGGCGTTGACCAGCATGGTCGGCGTCAGGAAGGCGTCGCCGGCGGCGTTGGGCACTTTGCCGTAGCGCTGGAAGAACAGGGTGTTCGACCATTTGCCGGCATTCCAGGTGACGCTGGCATTGAGCTTGTCGCGCCAGTCGTAGTTGGTCAGGTCTGCTAGATCGTCCTTCAGCGGATCGCCGGCGAACTGGCGCGAATGCTTGTTGAGCGTCTTCGAGTAGTTCACCTTGGTGAGGAAGCTGCCGTGGTCCTTGGTACGGAACACGTACTTGCCGGCGACGTCGATGCCATCCACGCTGGTCGACGCGGCATTGATCGGATTGACCAGGATCTGCTTGATCTCACCCGGACGGTTCAGCGCATTGTCCGGGAAGCGGATCACGCGCGAAATCGCATCGGCGCACGTCGGCGAGGTCAGGTCGCCAGCGATGCGGCAAGCCGCTTCGTCACGCAGCAGCGTATCGTCGCTCAGATTGGTAACCAGATCGCTGATCTTGATATTCCAGTAGTCGACCGAGACATCGAAGTCCGCGCTCGGCGACCACACAATCCCCAGGCCAGTCGAACGGCCCTTCTCCGAACGCAGATCCTTGCTGCCGCTCTGCACATAGTCGGCGCCCGGCGAGACGTTGGCGAACTCGCAGTCGGCGATCGCCTGGCCGCTCTTGGCGCAACGGTAGTAGTCGGTGGTGGACGAGTAATAGCCCGTGCCACGCGCCTTGTAGATGTAATTCATATCCGGCGCGCGGAAACTGGTGGCGTAGTTACCGCGTACCAGCAGCTGCTGGACCGGACGCCATTCGATACCGCCGGCGTAGGTGAACTTGCCGTCATTTCGGCCTGCGAAGCTGTAACGGTCATAGCGGCCGGCCAGCGTGGCGTCCACCGTCTTGATCACCGGGATGCTGGCTTCGCCGCCCAACGCATAGCGCTTGCGGGTGCCGGCGGTAACGTCGGAACCGGTGGCGACGTTGAAATAGCCTTGATTGATGCGGGCATCCGGCACATTGGAAAAACCCTGCTTGCCGAATTCCGCCACCGTCGCCACCTTGACCGGACCGGCCGGCAGGTTGAATAGCTCACCGTTGGCGGTCAGGCTCACGGTATTGGTCCACGACTTGTCATCGCTGTTCGAGGTGCCGTTGATGCTGTCGAATTCCGCCGGCGTCAGACGCTTGGTCAGGCGCGCCGGATCGGGCGCGTAGATCGCCACGCCGTCCGCATTCACGCCCAACTGCGGGCCGAGGAAGAAGCTGTCGATATTCGCCAGCGCGCGCGGACGATGGTCCTGGCTCTTGTACAGCGATGCCGTATAACCCGCTTCATAATTCCACGTGGTGCCCGGAATATCGCCCTTGATGCCGAACGACAGGGAACTGGCCTGGTCATCCCAGGTACGGTTGTAGCGTTGCACGCCGCCCATCTCTTCCGGCGAAATGTAGCGGCTCCAAGCCTCGTAGGCGTTGGTGTTCTGATTCCAGAAATAGCTGTCGGTCAGCGAACGCGAAGTCCACGACGGGCCGCGCGTATTCTGCGTGCTGCGGTTCTGGCCGAACAGCGCTTCCGCATACAGCGTGGTGGTCGGCGACAGCGCGTAATTGGCGCTGCCGAAGACATTCTGGCTGCTGTTCTTGGTCTGCGTGGTCCAGTAGGTCGGGCCGACTTTCGGGCTGGCGCAATAGCTGCCGGTCTTGCTGGCGTAACTGGCGGTGCTGCCGCCAAACAGATCGCCGAGCGACGAGCAGGTATCGCCCAGATCGACATACTTGCCGGTGCTTATATTCTTGCGCGACAGGACAGAAGTCGGCGCCACGCCGGTCTTGGCGGCCATGAAATCGCGGTCGGCGCTCCACAGCGGATCGCGTTCCGTCAGCTCCACGCTGAACACCGTATTCAGTTTATCGAAGCTCTTGCCGCCGGTGAGTTGCAGGCGCTTGTCGCCGGCGCCACCGCGCGATGTGCCGCCGGCTTTCACATTCACGTCCAGGCCTTCAAACTGTTTTTTCAGGATGATGTTGACCACGCCGGCAATCGCATCTGAGCCATAGACAGCGGAAGCGCCGCCGCTCAGGATTTCGATGCGGTCCACCACGCCCGACGGAATGTTCGCCAGGTTGGTAAAGTTCACCGTGCCGTCATAGGCGGTTGGGAAGTCGGCCATGCGGCGGCCGTTCAGCAGCACCAGCGTGTGGTTCGGACCGAGGCCGCGCAGGCTGATGGCGTTGGCCGAAGGCGTGAACGTATTGCCGTAATCGGCGCCTTGGGTAAAGCCGCTGTTCTGCGTCTGGTTGCTCAGCGCGTCGAAGACATTGCGGTAGCCTTGCTTCTCGATGTCGGCGGCGGTGATCACGGTGACGGCCGACGGCCCCTCGGTACCGGCACGCGGAATGCGCGAACCGGTGATGACCACTGCTGGTGGCGTGGTCGCCGCCGGTTCCTGCGTCTGCGCCTGCGCCACGGTATGGCCCGCAACGCCGGCAACCAGCGCGATAACGCCAGCCGCCAGCGGCTTCAAGTTACATTTTGTTTGCATTGTAAATATTTCAGGACTGAAAAGGTCGACACCTTAGCAAAACCAAAACTATTACTGAACGAATGTTTTCTTACATGCTTATACGATAATCTGAATAAAGTTGTTTCATGTTGTTGATTATTTAAGCTGCTCCAGCAGGAAGCTGTAGGTCACCGCCCACAGTTGCACCTCCTGCGCGATGGACGCAGCAGCGGCGTGGCCGCCCTCGGTGTTCTCCCAGTACAGCACGTCGTGCCCCTGCTGCTGCATCCTGGCGGCCATCTTGCGCGCGTGCCCCGGGTGGACGCGATCGTCGCTGGTCGAGGTGATGAACAGAACGCGCGGGTAGTGCTGGTCCTCCCGCACATTCTGGTACGGCGAGTATTTGCCAATGTAGGCCCACTGTTCCGGATCGTCCGGGTCGCCGTACTCGGCGATCCACGAGGCGCCGGCCAGCAGCTTGCTGAAGCGTCTCATGTCCAGCAGCGGCGCGCCGCAGACCACGGCGTTGAACAGGTCCGGACGCTGGGTCAGCGCGGCGCCCACCAGCAGGCCACCGTTGCTGCGGCCGGAGATGCCCAGATGGCGCGGACTGGTGATCTTGCGGGCGATCAGATCCTCCGCCACGGCCAGGAAATCGTCGAACGCGCGCTGGCGGTTTTGCTTGACCGCCGCCTGATGCCACGCCGGACCGAATTCGCCGCCGCCACGGATATTCGCCAGCACATACACGCCGCCATGCTTGAGCCACGTATCGCCCATCGGGCCTAGATAGTAAGGCTTCATCGGCAGCTGGAAGCCGCCGTAGGCGTTCAGCAGCGTGGGATTGCTGCCGTCCATCGGCGCGCGCTTGTCCATCACCACGAAGTACGGCACCCGCGTGCCATCTTTCGACACGGCGTGGAACTGCTGAACGGTATAAGGCTCGCCGTCGAAAAACGCCGGCATCGACTTGAGCATGGTGCGTTGATCGCTACCGACGCGCGCCAGGTAAGTGGTAGTTGGATGCAGGAAGTCGGTCACCTTCAGGATGTAATCGTCGGACGCCAGCGCATCGAGCGCGGTCGCGCTCAACTGGCCGAACGCCGGCGCGTCAACTTTGCGCTGACGCCATTGGCCGTTGAGCAGACGCGCCTCCACCAGCCGGTTGCGGACGTTATCCAGCACGTTCAACAGCAGCGCGCCGCGCGTGACGGTGACGCCGTCCAGCGAACTGGCCGGCGTGGGCGTGAACAGCACTGCGAAATGTCGTTCGCCACGCATGAAGCGGCGCAGGTCCGTGGCCAGCAGCACGCCTTCCGGATAATGGACGCCATTCACATCCCAATCGGAATTAAGCTGGATAATCAGTTGACCGTCCAGCGTATAGGTCTGGGCGTCGGCCGGCACGGCTACCTTGGTCAGCTTGCCGCCCTCGCGCAGGAATAACTCGCTGCTGTAGAAGTTGACCGTGCGCGTGACGAATTGATACGCGTGACCTGGCGTGAATTTCTTCTCGGCCGACACGCGCATGTCGTCCGTTTTTCCTTCATACAGCGTGCGCGCGGCGCTCAGCGGCGTGCCGCGCTTCCATTCCTTGACGACGCGCGCGTACCCGGATGTGGTGGTCGAGCCGGGGCCGAAGTCGGTAGCGACCAGCAGCGTATCGCGGTCTATCCACGCCACGTCGGTCTTGGCCTCGGGCAGCGTGAAACCATCGTCGACGAAGCGGCGCGTGGCCATGTCGAATTCGCGCACCACGTGGGCATCACCGCCGCCGCGCGACAGCAACACCAGGCAGCGTTCCGCCTTCGGCGCCAGGCAGACGACGTCGTGCCACACCCATTTTTCATTTTCGGTGGCGGCCAACTGATCGAGATCGAGTACGGTTTCCCATGCCGGCGCGGCGCGACGGTACTGCGCCATTGTCGCCCGCCGCCACACGCCGCGCTGATGGCTGGCGTCCACCCAGAAGTTGTAGAGGAAGCCACCGTGCATGGTGACGTCGGGCAGGCGCGCGCTGGAGTTCAACATGGTTTGCACGCTTTGCTGGATTTCCTTGTATTCGGGCCGCGCCTGCAACTCGCTCAACGAGGCTGCGTTGTGCGCGGCCACCCACTCCATTGGCTTGGCGCCGTGAACTTCTTCCAGCCACAAATAAGGGTCGGTCTCCTGCGCGCGCGCGTGTCCCAGCAACGCCAGGCCGATCAGCGCGGCGCTGGCGATTTTTTGATACAGATGCATGTGATGTACTCCGGATTGGACAGTCAGAAAAAAAATCAATCGTGTAACGCCAGCGACGGCGACATGCGCAGCGCGGCCAGCGTGTGGCGGGCAGTGGCCAGCAATGCCAGCAACAGCGCCAGTGCCACAGCGGCGGCCAGCGGCCACACGCC
Source organism: Duganella dendranthematis (assembly GCF_012849375.1). NCBI lineage: Bacteria > Pseudomonadati > Pseudomonadota > Betaproteobacteria > Burkholderiales > Oxalobacteraceae > Duganella > Duganella dendranthematis. The sequence goes on along the minus strand of NZ_CP051684.1, from coordinate 2,760,407 downwards.
CATCGGCGCCCGCTCCGCGTAGCCGGCCAGGTAGCGCTGGATCGCCAGCCAGGCCAGCGGCAGTCCGATTAAGGCGCCGGCGGCGACAGGCATGGAAAATTCGCGCACCATCAGCAACGCGATGTCGATACGCCCCGCGCCATGCAGCTTGCGCAGCACGATCTCGCGCCGGCGCCGCTGCACACTGTAGGCCGACAGCACGTAGATGCCGAAGCCCGCCAGGGCGATCGCGATCGCGCTGGCGGCGGCAAGGATGCGCATCAGGCGCGCATCATCGGCGTAGCGTTCGGCCAGCACCGCTTGCTGCGTCTTGATCTCCATGATGTCGTTCGGGAAGTGGCGGCGCCACAGCGGCGCGATATTGTCATAGGAAGCTTGCAGGCTGTCGCCGGTGCGAATGCTCAGCACCGGTTCCGGCCGCACCAGGTACACCACGGCGCGCGACGGCGCGCGCACGCCCTGGAAGCGGATCTCCGGCGCGATGCCGATGATGCGGTAATCCGTCGTCACCAGTTTGCCGACCGCCTCCTGCGGCGTCGCATAGCCCAGCGCCAGCGCGCCGGCGGCGTTGACCATCACCCGGCCGGACTGCAGATTGTCGACAGCGTCGCGCCGGGCATCGAAAGTCTCGCCATACACTGCGTGCAGCCGGTGCACCTCGAACCATTCGGGGCTGACGTATTTGGCCTCCATCGAGACGTCGTGGCCGTCCTTGCCGCGCAGGCGGTTGGTGCTCCTGGCGCCCTCGCGCCCCACCGCTTCCGAAATAGCGGCCACGCCTTCAATCCCCGGCAGACGCCGCAGCTGTTCCACAAAGCCGGCATTGAGCGGCGTATCCCGCGCATAGGACGGCAACGGCAGCACCAGCAGATACGCCGGATCGAAGCCCGGCGAAGCGTGGCTGGCGAAATACGTTTGCCAGCTCACCGCCAGCGCCATCGCGCTCAAGGCCATCGCACTGGAAAATTGCGCAATCGTCAGCACGCGCCGGATCCACAGGCCGGCGATGATTTCGGTATTGCCGCGTCCCGCCAGCGCGGGACCGGGCAGCGCGTGATGCGCCAGCCATGCTGGATAGGCGCCGGCGCACACATCGGTGCAGACGGCGAACGCCAGCGCGACCGCGCAGGCACGCCAGGTGAAGATGCCGTCCAGCGGGCGGTTGACCAGGTCCGAAAACACCGGCAGCAGCAGCCATGCCAGTATCAACCCGGCGCCGGCCGCCAGCACCGTGGTCAGTACCGCCTCGCTGAGGAATTGCCGCGCCAGCCGCCACGCGCCGGCCCCCAGCAGCTTGCTGATGCCGATTTCGCGCTGGCGCCGCAGCGTGCGCACCGTCGCCAGGTTGACATAGTTGATCGTCGCCAGCAGCAGAATCAGCAAGCCGCCGGCCGCCAGGCTATACACGCTGCTGCGTTGACCATAATGTTCTGCGGTGTGGCCTGCAGCCAGATCTGCGTCAAAATACGCATCACGCAGCGGCAGCAGTCCGATGTCGGATACCTTGCCGCCATTGAGCATGCCGGCGGCGACGGAGCGCATCTGCTGCGTCAATGGCGAGCGGTCGCTGGCCTGCTGGAGCAGCGCGGTGAGCGCCACACTCGACGCGCCGGGCTTGAGCTTCAGATACAGGCCGGCCCGGGTCCAGTTGGTCATGGCCGTCTCGCGCTCACGCCATGCGCTGCTGTTGGTCCCCGCCAGCGCTTCATACAGCTGGGTGCTGTTGGCCGGCGGATCGGGCAACAGCGCCCGCACCTGCAACACGGCGCCACCCACATCGACCGTTCGACCCAGCACAGTGTCGCCGCCGAACAGCTTGCGCGCACCGCTGACGGTCAAGGCGAGGCCGTCGACCTGCGTCAGCGCGGCCGACAGGTCGCCTTCCAGCGCGGCTACCGCGAACATGGACTGGAACGCAGCATCGACTATTTGCAGGTTGACCGCCCGCAGTTCGCTGCCAACACGCAGCGGCACATCGATCTGCTTGGCGATGCTAGCCTGCGCGACCATCCCGCTGGCCAGCGCCACATCGCGCAGTGGCAGGAAGGCAATCGCCTCCCACTCGGGGCGCGGGAAGATATTGATGCGCTGCTTGACCAGCACCAGACGATCGTTATCCGGGATGGTGCTGTTGTAGTTGAGGCAGAACGCCACATAGCCGAACAATAAAAAACAGGCGGCAAAGCCGATCGCCAGCCCGCCGGTGACGACAAGCGAATATGCAGGGTGTTGCAGCAGCAGGCGCCAGCCAATCCTGAAATCGCGCAAAATCATGGTGTTTCGATTATTTTTGAGTGCATGCCGGCTTTACTGCAAAAGCCATGCCATGACCCGAAACTGCGGCCTGGCCGCGCTTGGACGACACAACGGCCGTATTCGAACACTAGCACTGTTCAGAAATGAACAGATAAAAAAAAGCGGCCCGCAGGGCCGCCAATTGCTGTCCGGAGAATCAGGCAGCGTGTGTTTCCGTCATACCGCCCACGCGATGCAGCTCCACCGTTACCGGCTTGCCGAAGCTGGCCAGTAGCGCGGCCTCCTTCTGCTTGGCCGCCGCCAGGTGGCGCTCCTTCACGTGGCCGTAACCGCGGATGTCTTCCGGGATGCTGGCGATGGCGACGGCTTGCGTCAGGTTCTCGGCCGTCAACTTGGGCAGCAGGCCGGCCACCGTGTCGCGGTACTCGCCGATCAGCGCGCGCTCCATTTTGCGTTCTGCCGTATAGCCGAAAATATCCAACGCCGTGCCGCGCAGGCCTTTAAACTTGGCCAGCACGCCGAACGCCTTCATCATCCATGGGCCGAATTCTTTCTTGATCAAGTGGCCCTGCGCGTCATGCTTGGCCATCAGCGGCGGCGCCAGGTGGAATTTCAGCTTGATGTCGCCCTCGAACATGCCGGCGATTTTCTGCTGGAAGGCGCCGTCGGTGTACAGGCGGGCGACTTCGTATTCGTCCTTGTAGGCCATCAGCTTATAGTAGTAGCGGGCGACGGCTTCGGCCAGGCGGGTGCTCTTGCCCAGCTTTGCCTCTTCCGCGCGAACCTGATCGACAAACGATTTATACTGTTTAGCATAATTCGCATCCTGATACGCGGTCAGCAGTTCCACACGCTTGGCGATGATGTCGTCCAGCGTCTGGATGCGTTTGAACTCGATCACCTTGGCCGGTGCGGTCAGCTTGGTCACCGACGCCAGGTCATGCGCGGCGGTGCGGCCCCAGTTAAAGGCGGCTTTGTTGAAAGCGACCGATACGCCGTTCAGTTCAATCGCCTTGATCAGCGACGCTTCGCTCAGCGGCACAAAGCCTTTCTGGAAGGCGTAGCCGAGCATGAACATATTGGTGGCGATGGAGTCGCCCATCAGCGCGGTGGCGATCTGGCCGGCATCGACGAAATCGACGTTGTCGTTGCCGCAGGCGCGGATGATTTCGCCACGCGAGCCGGCATCAGGGAACTGCCAGTCCGGATTCTTGACGAAAGCGGCGGTTGAGGAACCGGTCGAGTTGATCATCGCATGCGTGCGGCCTTCGCCCATGCGCGACAAGGCGTCGCGCGACGCGGTGACGATCAGGTCGCAGCCGATCACCAGATCGGCGCTGCCCGTGCCAACGCGGGTCGAATGCAGGTCGCTCTGATGATCCGCCAGGCGTACGTGCGACATCACCGGACCGCCCTTTTGCGCCAGGCCGCTCATATCCAGCACAATCGCACCTTTGTTTTCGACGTGCGCCGCCATGGCCAGGATCTGGCCGACGGTCACCACACCGGTACCGCCGATACCGGTGATCAGGATGCCGAACGGCGTCTCGGTCGACGGCAACACCGGCATAGGCAGCACCACGGCCGGGCCTTCGCCCACTGCGGCCTTCTTCGGCTTCTTCAGCGCACCGCCTTCCACCGTCACAAAGCTCGGGCAGAAACCGGTGGTGCAGGAGAAGTCCTTGTTGCACGACGATTGATTGATCTGGCGCTTGCGGCCCAGGTCCGTCTCCAGCGGCTCCACCGACAGGCAGTTGGACTGCACTGAGCAGTCGCCGCAGCCTTCGCACACCGCCTCGTTGATGACGGCGCGCTTGGCTGGATCCGGATATTCGTTACGCTTCCGGCGGCGGCGCTTCTCGGACGCGCAGGTCTGGTCGTAAATCATGGCCGACACGCCCGGCTTGTCGCGCAGTTCGCGCTGCACGTCCATCAATTCGCTGCGATGGCGCACGGTGACGCCTTCCGCCCATTTGTAATCGGCCGGGTATTTTTCTGGTTCGTCGGTGACGACGATAATCGGCGTCACGCCTTCCGCCGCGATCTGGCGCGAGATCATGCCCGGATCGAGCGGACCGTCGAACTGCTGGCCGCCGGTCATCGCCACTGCATCGTTGAACAAAATCTTGTAGGTGATATTGACCTTGGCCGCCACTGCCGCGCGGATCGCCAATATCCCCGAGTGGAAGTAAGTGCCATCACCCAGGTTGGTGAATACGTGCTTCTCGTTGGTGAACGGCGCCTGCCCGACCCACGTTACACCCTCCGCACCCATGTGGGTAAAGGTCGAGGTCTCGCGGTCCATCCACAACACCATGTAGTGACAGCCGATGCCGGCCAGCGCGCGCGAACCTTCCGGCACCTTGGTCGAGGAGTTGTGCGGGCAACCGGAGCAGAAGTACGGCGTGCGGTCAGTCTGCGGATTGGACTTGGTCGGCAGCGTTTTCAGCGCCAGCTCTTTCGCTTCCAGGTAGGCCACGCGTTCCTGCACGCGCTTGGCCACAGGATGGCCGGCGCAGTAGTGGGCGATGCGCGACGCGATGGCACGCGCGATCTGCGCCGGATTCAGTTCATAGGTCGCCGGCAGCAGCCAGTCGCCGTGGCCGGTCTTGCCCTTGTTGCTCCATTCGCCGGTGTCGTCGAACTTGCCGACCACGCGCGGACGTTCGCCGTCCGGCAGGTTGTACAGCTCTTCCTTCAGCGCGTATTCGAGGATCTGACGCTTCTCTTCCACTACCAGGATCTCGTCCAGGCCCTTGGCGAATTCGTGCACGCCGTCCGCTTCCAGCGGCCAGGTCATGCCGATCTTGTACAGGCGGATGCCGATGTCGGCGGCTGCTTGTTCATCGATGCCCAGGTCGGCCAGCGCCTGGCGCGTGTCCAGGTAGGATTTGCCGGCGGTGATGATGCCAATCTTCGGCTTCGGCGAATCCCAGATGATCTTGTTCAGCTTATTGGCGCGGCAGTACGCCAGCGCGGCGTACCACTTGTAGCTGTTCATGCGCACTTCCATATCCAGCACGGTGTCCGGCCAGCGGATATTCAAACCGCCTTCCGGCAGGTCGAAGTCGGTCGGCAGCTGGATCTGCACGCGGTCCGGATCGAAGTCCACCACAGCGCCGGATTCGATGATGTCGGTCACGCACTTCATCGACACCCACAGGCCGGTGTAGCGGCTCATTGCCCATGCGTGCAGGCCGTAGTCGATGTACTCCTGCACCGAGGCAGGGTACAGCACCGGAATGCCGCAGGCGTTGAGGATGTGGTCCGACTGGTGCGCGGTGGAAGACGACTTGGCCGCGTGGTCATCGCCGGCCAGTACCAGCACGCCGCCATGCTTGGCCGAGCCGGCGTTGTTGGCGTGCTTGAAGACATCGCCGCAGCGGTCCACGCCGGGGCCTTTGCCGTACCACATGGAGAAGACGCCGTCGTATTTGGCGTCCTTGAAAAGATTGGTTTGCTGCGTGCCCCAGACGGCGGTCGCCGCCAGGTCTTCGTTCATCCCGGGATGGAATTTGACGTGGTGCGCGTCGAGGTATTTTTTGGCTTTCACCGCCGTCATGTCGACGCTGGTGACCGGCGATCCGCGATAGCCGGTGATGTAGCCTGCAGTATTAAGGCCTGCCTTGAGGTCGCGCTCACGCTGCATCATCGGCAGGCGTATCAGCGCTTGCGTGCCGGTCATGAAGGCGCGGCCGCGTTCCAGGGTCCATTTATCGTCCAGCGTAATGTCGGCCGGATCCAACTGCAAACCCTTGTGAGGTGCATTCATTGTCTTGTCTCCAATATTCTCGAATCTGCGCGGCAGTGCCGGGTAGGCTCTGCCGCGTTCGCGCCGGTGCTCTGTCTATGTGCTTTGCTACCGGCTGTTTTACTACGCTATCCTTACTACTCTACTCTTTATGCAGTGGCCTTGCTTGGGTCCTGCAGTACGCCGCGCTTGATCTGATCCAGCTCGATCGACTCGAACAGCGCGCGGAAGTTTCCCTCGCCGAAGCCCTGATCGCCCTTGCGCTGGATGATCTCGTAGAAGATCGGGCCGATCACGTTCTGCGTGAAGATTTGCAGCAGCAGTTCGCGCTCGGTCTCGTTGCTCTGGCCATCGATCAGGATGCGCAGGCGGCGCAGGTCTTCCAGGCGCTCGCCGTGGTTCGGCAGCCGGCGGTTCACCAGCTCATAATACGTCTCGATGGTGTCCTGGAAGGCGATGCCGGTCTTCTTCATGCCTTCGATCGACGAGTAGATATCGTCGGTGCCCAGCGCGATGTGCTGGATGCCTTCGCCATGGTACTCGTCCAGGTACTCGGCGATCTGCGATTTGTCGTCCGACGATTCATTGATCGGAATCCGCACCTTGCCGCATGGGGAAGTCATGGCTTTCGACTTCAGGCCGGTCAGCTTGCCCTCGATGTCGAAGTAGCGCACTTCACGGAAGTTGAACATCTTCTCGTAGAAGTCCGCCCATTCCTTCATGCGGCCGCGGTGGACGTTGTTGGTCAGGTGGTCGATATAGGTCAGGCCATGGCCGACCGGATTGGCTTGCGCGCCAGGAATGGCGACGAAGTCCACATCGTAGATGCTGATGTCACCGATCGCGCCTTGCTGAGCATCGGCGTTCTTGCCGCGCCAGCGGTCCACCAGATAGATCAGCGAATCGCCCACGCCCTTGATGGCCGGGATGTTCAGTTCCATCGGGCCGGTCTTGTTATCGAAGCCCCAAGCGCCCTTTTCCAGCATGGACTTGTAGGCAAACGCCGCATCCTGCACGCGGATGCCGATGGCGCACACTGATGGACCATGATGGCGCGCGAAGCGCTGCGCAAACGAGTCCTTCTCGGCGTTGATGATGAAGTTGATCTCTCCCTGCCGGTACAGGGTGACGTCCTTGTGGCGGTGGCGGGCGATGGCGGTAAAGCCCATGCTCTCGAACAGCGCGCCGAGGGCTTTGGGATCGGGGCGGCGTATTCGACGAATTCAAAACCGTCGGTGCCCATTGGGTTGTCCCATGGCTGGAATTGCATGCGTGTCTCCTTATTCGAATAGCGCACAGTATAGATCCGCTTCGGAAGCAGTAAATTGCAAACAGTTCCCACGCCGGCCCGGTTTGAGCAATAATATTGCCTTAATTTGTAATTTATGAGGTATTTATGACCAAAATCGCGCTAGACAAAACCGATCGCAAGATTCTTTCTATATTGCAATCGGACGGCCGGCTGTCGAACCAGGACGTGGCCGAGCTGGTGGCGCTGTCGCCCTCGCCCTGCCTGCGCCGCATCAAGCGCCTGGAGGAAGCCGGCGTGATTCGCCAGTACGTGGCGCTGCTGGACCCGGACAAGATCGGCCTGGGCCTGCTGGCCTATGTGAACGTGCGGCTGGAGAAGCACAGCGAAGCGGCGGCCCACAGCAACGCGCGCGCGCTGGGTGCCGCCAACGCGCCGCCATCGCCGCGCGCCGACTTTGCCGAATCCGTGGCGCAGTGGCCGGAAGTGGTGGCCTGCTATGCGATGACGGGCGAAATGGACTACCTGCTGCGCGTGCACGTGGAAGACATGGACCACTTCTCGCGCTTCATGATGGCGACGCTGCTGCGCCACCCGGCGGTGCTGGATGTGAAGTCGTCCTTCGCGCTTCAGCGCATCAAGGACACTACCGCGCTGCCGCTGGTTTAATCACCAGAGTTTAGCCAGCGGCAGCGTCACGCCGCCGAACAGCGACCAGTCCTGCGAGGCGGACGTCAGTCCGCGCGCCACGCCAAAGTCGAACACCAGCCGCTTGCTTGGGCTGTACGATGCGGCCACCAGCAGCTGCGCGGTGTTCAGCGTGTTTTCGCGATGGGTGCCGGACAGCTCGCCGATGGCCTGCCATTTGTCGGAGATCGGCGTGGAGAAGGCGCTGGCCCAGCCGACCTGCGTGCGGCCGGTGCCGGCGTCATAGGCGCCGAGGCGCGTGGCGTTCAGGTTGACGTCCATGTGGACAGGGCCCATGTCACGGCTGAAGATGCCGTTGATACTGTAGTCGCTCTTGCCGCTGCCGATGGTGTCCTTCGCTGTCGGCGCCTTGGCCCCCAGCTCCAGGCCGAATGCGGTGGCATCATCGATGATGAAGGCGCGCTTTAGTACAAACGTGGTGTCGCCGAAGCCGCGCTGGCGCGGGCTGCTGTCTTCCCGCGACGAGACGAAGGACTCTCCCTCAATCAGCACGCCCCATTGTTCGTTGAACGCCAGCTTGAAAGTGTACGGCAGGCTGTCACGCCGGCTGTCGCTGGACTTGGCGCTCAGGAAGCCGGTTTCAAATTCCAGCTGGCCGGGCGTCGGCAACTGCGCCGGCGTGGACACCGATGGGCGGTACGGCAGGACAGCATCGTCCTGCGCATAGAGTGGCGCCATCACGGCGCACAAGGTGAGGAATACGAGCGGTTTCATGCCGCGTATTCTACCTGCGATTCAGGAATCGATATGCCGCGCCAGGTGCTGGACGAACTGCTCGGCGGCCAGGAAGCCGATCACGCGGCTGTCCGGCACTTCCTTGCCACCCTTGAACAGGATGATGCCCGGTGGGCCGAACAGACCGAAGCGCTTCATCAGCGCCTTGTCGTCGGCGTTGTTGGCGGTGACGTCGACCTGGATCAGCTTCACCTGTTTCAGCTTGCCCATCACCTCCGGCCTGGAGAAGGTGAAGCGCTCCATCTCCTTGCAGGACACGCACCAGTCGGCGTAGAAGTCCAGCATCACCGGCGTGCTGCTGCCGGCCAGCACCTGATCCAGTTCGGCGCTGGTCTTGATGCGGCTGAAGTGCACCTCGCCACCCTCGCCCGCCGCCGGTTTGTCGGCGCGGGCGATGCTCAGGTGACCGAGTGGTTGCAGCACATCACGGCCGGCGCTGGCGGCGCCGGTCAGCTCAAACAGGCCAACCAGCAGAAAGGCCAGGCCCAATGTCTTGCCGACGTAGGCGCGCAGTTCGGCGCCTTTTTGCAATGGTTCGAATACGTGCAAGAATACGGCGCACAGCAAGGAGTACAAGCCCCACATGGCCATGTTGACGGTCACGCTGAACACCGGCGACACCATCCAGATGGCGACCGCGATCAGCAGCAGGCCGAAGACTTTCTTCACGCCGTTCATCCATGCGCCGGCGCGCGGCAGCAGACTGCCGGCCGAAACGCCGGTCAGCAGCAGCGGCACGCTCATGCCGGCCGCCATCGAGAACAGCGCCCAGCCACCGGTCCAGACGTTGCGCGTCTGACTGATGTAGAGCAGCGCACCGGCCAGGGGACCGGCCACGCATGGGCCGACGATCAGTGCCGACAAGGCGCCCATCACGAATACGCCAGCGAAACGGCCGCCGCTCATGCCGTTGCTCTTTTCATTCAGGCGGCTTTGCAGGCTGCTCGGCAGTTGTAACTGGTAGACGTCGAACATCGACAGCGCGAGCAGCACCAGCAGCGCGCCAAAAGTCAGTAGCACCCATGGCTTTTGCAGCGCGCCGGCCAGGCCTTCGCCAGCCAGGCCGGCCGCCACGCCGAGCGAGGTGTAGATGAGCGCCATGCCGAGCGAATACGCCAGCGCCAGTGTAAATCCCCGGCCGCGCGAGACCGCGCCTTCGCCGACGATGATCGACGACAGGATCGGCACCATCGGCAGCACGCACGGCGTGAACGACAGCAGCAGGCCGAAGGCCAGGAAGGCCAGGCCGATGCGCCATACGCTGCCGCTTTGCAGCGTACGCTGGGCCAGCGAGCTGTCGTCCTCGTGCGGCGCGGCTGGCGGCGTGACGTTGGCGGCGGCGGCCGTGGTTGCGGTGGTCTGCGCGATGGTCTGCGCGGCGGCCGGCGGCGACACTGCCGCGTCAGCAACCGTCTTCAGCTTGCCCGGCGCAGCCGGATCTACATGAAAGCTCTGCGACGCCGGCGAGTAGCACAAGCCCGCATCCGCGCAGCCCTGATAGCCGACTTGCAGCGTAAATGGCGCACTACCCGTCACCGGCAGATCGACCACCAGCTTGTTCTGGTAAGTCTCCATCTCCTTATTGAAATTGGTATCGAACTTGCGCAAGCCAGCCGGCAGCACTGGCACGCCCACGCCGCCGTCAAAGCTCAAGCGGTCGCGATACAGGTGATACTCGGGCGCGATCACCCACGTCAGCCGCACCGTATGCGCATCGACCAACTCCCCCTGCAACTGGAACGCCTGTTCAGGCTCCAGAAAATCCCCAGCGCGCGACCAGGCGCTGAACAGCACCAACACCAATGCCATGAAGGCCTTCATCCACTTATTCATATCAGATCCCTATACAACATCTGCCCTTCGTCATCGACTGCCAGATAGGCCATGTCGGACGCATTGAGAAAATCCAGACCATCGCGCTGCTTCAGCATGGCGATGGTGGAACAGCTGCCCGCCGCCACCGCCACCGGCGCCAATACGCTGACCGAGCGCCAGTACCGCACCGGCATGCCATCGCGCGGATCGAGAATGTGGCAATAGCGCTGCCCATCCAGTTCAAAAAACCGCTCGTAATCGCCGCTGGTCGCCAGCGCACCTTCGCTGACGTTGATTGTGGCCAGCACGCCCTCCGCCTCGCGCGGGTCCTGGATGCCGATGGACCAAGGCCTGCCATCCATGCGCGGCCCGATAAAACGCATATCGCCACCCAGGTTCACGTAGCCATGCCGCACGCCGGCTTGCATCAGCAAGGTCGCCGCGCGGTCGGCCGCATACTCCTTGCCGAATCCGCCGAAATCGATCTCCATGCCGGCCAGCCGCAGGTAGACTTCGAGCACGCCGCACTCCACCTGATGCCACCCGACCAGCGCCAGCAAAGGTTCCAGCACCGCCGCCGACGGCACGCGCGGCTGGCGAAAATCCCATGCCTTGCGCAGCACGCCGGAAGTGATGTCGAATAGCCCGCCACTAGCGCTGAACAGCGCAGCGGCGTAGCTGAACAACTCGGCCGTCTCGTGATCCACCGCCACCGCCTTACGGCCGGCTTCCGCATTGATGCGCGAGACAATGCTGTCCGGCCGGTAGCGCGAATATTTATGCTCGATGCGCCGCACTTCATCGACCGCCTGATGCATCAGCCGCTCGGCGCTGTCGCCATCTTCCGCCGCCAGACGGATCTCGCAGCGGCTGCCCATGGCGTCGAACAGAATGCGGTGGATCGCGTCGACCATGTCTACCACTGCCGGTTAATCGCGATCTGCACGGTCTGCGCGCGGAACGCATCCAGTCCCGGACTACCCTGGTGGAACAAGCGCCAGCTGCCGCGCTGCTGGTAGGCCGAGACCTTGGCGTCGACCGACCAGAGCTTGTCAATCTGCTTGCTGGCCTTGAGCCCCAGCGTGACCGCGCCGAAGCCGGACAGGCGCTGGTCCGCCGACATATAGCCGGTGCCGTTGTACCCCGGCGGGAACGGCGCCCCTAGCTTACTGTCGTACACCGGGTCGTAATAGAAGCTGGCGGCGCTCTGCGTGTACAGGCGCACCTCTGGCGTCAGCGTCCAGCCATCCGACAGCGGCTGCACGTACTCGGCGCCGAGCGTATGGCCACGTATGCCGAAGCTGTCGCGGTAGTAGCGGTAGCTCAGCCGGGTGGTGCCGTCGGTGGCGGCGATGTGGTGGTTCCAGCGCGCCAGCAGCGTGGTCTCCGAGCGGCTGCGCGGGCGGTTGTCGAACGCCTTGTACGGATCGGAGAAGTAGCCGCTGCCATCGTCGTAGCCGAGCGTCAGCTGCGCCACATCGTTCGCCGTCAGCACCTGTGTCACGCCCAGCAGGAAGTTGGTGGTGCGCTTGCGCTCATTGGTGACGATGTGGTTGACCGGATCGATCTTGTCATCGGAATGACCGATGCCGGCGCTCCAGGTGGTGTTGCGGTCTTCGCTCTCGTAACTGCCCTGCAGCGACAACGCGCGCGACACATAATCATGCTCGGTCGAATACGCCGCGCCCACCGTCACGCTGCCGCGCTCCAGATAGCGGGTCAGCGCCATATCGCCGGCCTTGCGGTCATCGCTCATGCGCGAGGCGCCGGAAACCGCCGTGTGATAGCGCGGCGAAGCGCCCGACACGTCATCCTTCACCAGCGTGCCGCTGACGCTCCACACGCCCGCCACCGGCGTCATGATCGACACCGATGGCGCATGCACGCGGATGCGGTCCAGGCCCGACTGGCTGTCCTGATAATCCAGGTAGCCGACGCTGATGACGCCATTGGTCGGCGGCGCCTCGGCGTGCGCCTGCACGCCCGGCAGCATCAATGCCGCCGACAGGATGGATACGGCCATGCCGCTCTCTTTGTTGATCGTCATGGGTCGTCCTTAATTACAGCCGCAACCACCGCCACCCACACCCGCGCCGCCGGACGAGGCTTCGCGGCTGGTGTAGATATGGGTGTCGTAGCGGTTGAACAGGCTGCCGTCCTTGAAGGTCATCTCGCTGCGGGCCAGCGTGCCCTTCTCCCACGGCTGCACATTGCCGATCGAGGCGCAGCCGCCCAACACAGCCAATGCTGCCAAAGCCAGTGCGATTTTCATTTGACGCCTCCCAGCGCGGATTGGATTTTGCTTTCCAGTTCGGCGCGGTCGGCCTCGCGGAAGCCGGAATGCTCCAGCAGCACCTTGCCGTCCGGGCCTATCAGCACGCTGCTCGGCATGCCTTTGATGCCGTAGCTGCGCGGCGTCGCGCCCTGCGGATCGAAAGCGATGGCAAAGCGCGCCGGCATGGCGGTCAGGAACTGGCGCGCGTCGTCGCTCTTGGCGTCGACGTTGACGCCGACGATCTGCAAGCCCTTGGCGCCGTACTTGGCCTGCATGTCGTTCATCCATGGGAACGACTGGCGGCATGGGCCGCACCACGAGGCCCAGAAGTCCACGTACACCACTTTGCCCTGTAGCTTGGCCAGCTTGACCGCGCCATCCAGGCCAGGCAGGTCGAACTGCGGCGCCGGGGCGCCCTTGTCCAGCGCCTGGGCCGAGGACGCGGCCAGCAAGGCGGCCAGCATCATGATCTTCAGTTTCATTTGGCACCTCCATTGCGGCTGCGACGACGCCAGCCGATCACGACCAGCGACAGCACCAGCAGCGCGACCAGCGTTGGATCGGTCACGTCCTGCGAAGCGGAGCAACCGCCACCACCGTGATTGGACGGCGCCGCATTCGGCGTCGACGCAGCGCCTTGGCCGCTCAACGCGATATTCCAGGTGGTGCTGCCAGACTGGATGGCCACGCTGCCGTTGCTGGCACCGGCGTTGGTCGGCGTGTAGCTCACCACCAGGTCGCACGAGGCGCCAGGCTGCAAGGTGACCGGGAAGGCGGTGCAGCCGGTGCTGTCCGCCACCGCAGCGAACGGACCGCTGAAGGTTGCGCCGGACAGCGTGACGGCGGCAGCACCGCTATTGGTCAGCGTGAATCGGCGCGTTGGGGCGGTGCCGCCGATGACGACCGAACCAAAGTCAAAGCTTTGTGGACTGATGCCCAGCGACGGCGTGGTCACCACTACTGCGACACCATTGCCGTTCAGCGTCAGGTGTAATTGTGCACCGCTGTCAGTCACCAGCAGCAGGTCAGCGCTGCGGGCGCCGGCCGCAGTCGGCTTGAAGGCGGTGGTGATGGTGCAAGTGGCGCCGGAGCTGACCGATACATTGGCGGCGCAAGTGCCGCCGACCACGAAGTCGCCCGGATTAGTGCCGCCCAGCGTCAGCGTGGCGATCTTCAGCGCGGCGTTGCCGCTATTGCCCAGCGTGGTGGTGTGGTCAGCTGCGCTGCTGCCGACTTGCGTGTCTGCGAAGGCAATCGGACCGGTTTCCGACAGCGCAGGCTTTGCGGTCGCTTGTGTGGTGCCGGTGCCGGTGATGCCGACTTGCAGCGCCGGTGCGTTCGATGCTACTGCCAGCGCGGCGGTCACTGCGCCTTCCGTGGTCGGCGTAAAGCTTACGGTGGCGGCGCAACTCGCGCCGACTGCCAGCGTCGTGCCGCAAGTGCTGCCGCTCAGCTTCACAGCGGTGGAACCGGTCACGCCGACGCTACCGATGCTCAGTGCCACATTGCCGGTGTTGGCCAGCGTGATCGTTTGCGTAGCAGCCGCCGCGCCGATGGTCTGCGAGCCGAAAGCCACGGCGGATGGCGTGGCGCTCAACGCCGGTGCAGGTGCTGCGGCGGTGCCGGTCAAGCTGACCGTCACCGTGCCGCCGCCATTCGAGGCATTGGACGCCAGCGTCAGGCTGGCGGCAATCGCGCCTGCACTGGTCGGCGCGGCCTGCACGGTCACCGTGCAGCTGCTACCCGCTGCTACCGACGTGCCCACTGCGCAAGTACCGGCACGCGTGATGATGGATGCACTGGCGCCGCTGACGCTGATGGCGCTGAAGTTCAACGCCGCCTGGCCGCTGTTGTTAACAGTGATGCTCGACACTGCCGACGGGATGCCGGTCAGCAGCTTGCCGAAATCGACGCTGCTAGCCGACAGTCCGATGGTCGCCTGTGGTGTCGCATTGCCGGTGCCGTTCAGCGACACGGTGCTGCTGCCGCCGGTGGCGTTATGGGTGATGATCAGCGTGGCTGCGCGCGCGCCGGCCGCCGTTGGCGTGAAGGTCGCCTGCACGGTGCAGTTTGCGCCCGCCGCGATCGACGCGCCATTGGCGCAGCTGCCGCCACCCAGTGCGAAATCGCCTGCCGCCGCGCCGCCGATGGAAATGGTGCCGATATTTAGCGCGGCGTTGCCGCTATTGGTCAGCGTGGCCGACAACGGCGCGCTGGCCTGGCCGATATTGGCGCCGCTGAAGGTCAGCGTTGTCGGCGCCAGCGAAGCAGCCGGCGCCGCCGTCACATTCGGGTTACCGATGAACGCCGCCAGGTCGGCAAGTTCCGCCGCCGAGAATTTGCCGTTGAACAGACTACCCATGCCGCCCAGATTGGCGGCGAACGCATTGGAGATCACCGACGGCTGGTTGGCCGCAGCGAGAATGCCGTTGACGTTATTGGCAGGCGTGGGGCCATGGCAGGAAGCGCAGGTGGCGCCGCCGCTTACTGGCCCATTCAGGTACAGGCTCTTGCCGTTCAAGGCGTCCGCTGCCTGCGCCGCCTGCCCTACAAGGCCAAACAGCAGGACGGCCGACGCCACCCGCGCTATCAATCGATTCATACCACTCTCCAGTTGAAGTTATAGACCGCAGACTGAAATGGCAAAAGCGTTCATGGCACTGTGGGCGACGGCGCACCAGCGCCAGCTGCGGGTTCGCTGGTACAGCAGCGCCAGCACCAGCCCGGGCACGATCACCGCCAGCGCATGCAGCCAGCCGGCACGCAGGTGCAGCAGGCCGAAGGTCGCCGCCGACACCAGCACCGGCGGCGCCACTGCCTGCGGCGCGCGCCGCATCAACCACTCCTGCAAGCCCGCGCGCACCACCACCTCCTCCAGCACGGGGGATAGCACGAGCAGCAGCAGGAGCTGCCGTCCATAGAACTCGGAGATCGTCCACACGGAATGTCAAACCTTTGCTTGCACATCTAGTCTGACCGTGTATTCCGGTCAACGTGGCGAAGGTTCTAAGAAAGGAGGATTTATTTTTTGCCGATCAAGCGGCCCAACCACTTGGTGGCGATGCGCTTGTTGGCCTTGAAGGTGTAATCCAGCATGGCAAACTGTTCGTGCAGGGCTTCCTGCAGCATGCTGGATGGATCGGCCGGCAGCAGCTTGAGATACGCATCCGCCTCGCCATAGTCCCGATGGATTTCCATGCCGGCTTTTTTGGCGATGTGCATCATGGTCTTGTTGGACGACAGGCAGTGCATGTAGAGCGTGTCGACATCGTTGTTGCGGCAGTGGATAGCGGCGCGCTCAAACAGCCGTGAGCCGACCCCCAGCCCGCGCGCCGAGCGGCTGACCGAGACGCCAAATTCCGCCACCCGTTCCTTGTCGGTGACGGTACTCGTTTCATCGCGCGGCGCAAACGCCAGATGGCCGACCGCCACCAGGCGGAACACGCGGTTATGCACACCGAATACCATATCACGCGAGAAGTCGATGCCGTTGACGTAGTTGGTCAACTGTTCGTCCGGCAGCACGGAACCAAAGCGCAGCAGGCGGTCGCTGTCTTCCAGCTCCAGGAAATGCCGCAGCATGCGGCGGCGGTCCCGCTCGCGCAGTTCCTTCACCAGCACAGTGGGACGTCTGCCGTTCCGGTGCTTGCCCCAGCGGCGCAGCGGATTCTGGAACAGGTCGGAGGAATTCATTCAGGCGACTCGTCTTCGTCCGCCAGTTTGAGCGCCTGCTTGACGGCGCTGACGCGCGCCTTGTGCACGCGCTCCGGAATGCGCTGCGGCTGATCGACGAAAGCTTGCGCAATCTCGCCAGCGTTGACGCCGCGCGCCGCCGCCATCGCGGCTTCCAGATGCGCCATCTGCGGGAACGGCGCATCGGCATAGCTGCCGCTGGCGCCGATGCGGCCGCGCGAGTCGCACTCGGTGGCTTGCAGCAGCTGCACGAAGCGCGCCGGCTTGCGGAACGCGTCACAACGCTCCAGCAGCTTGACGATGGTGTTGGCGCGCAGTTGCAGCGCGCGGCCCACGTTGCCGTGTTCACGCGCCGTCATCACCGCCAGGTCGCGGCATTCGGTGGGCACGCGCAGGCGCTTGCAGACCTGCTCCACCAGTTTGACGCCCAGCTCCTCGTGGCCGTGATGCGAAGGCCATTTGTCGGACGGCGTCACGCCCTTGCCCAGGTCGTGCATCATGCTGGCGAAGCGCACCGGCAGTTCGCGCTCCAGCGAAGCGGCGCAGTCCAGCACTTGCAGCACATGGATGCCGGTGTCGATCTCGGGATGCCATTTCTCCGGCTGCGGCACGCCCCACAACACGTCCAGCTCCGGCAGGATGCGCGCCAGCGCGCCGCAATCGCGCAGCACTTCCAGCATGCGCGACGGCTTGGCTTCCATCAGCCCGCGCGACAGTTCCTGCCACACGCGTTCCGGCACCAGCGCATCGACTTCGCCCTGCGCCACCATCTGCTTCATCAACTCATTGGTTTCCGGCGCCACGGTGAAATCGCTGAAGCGCGCGGCAAAGCGCGCCAGGCGCAGGATGCGCACCGGGTCTTCGGCAAACGCGTCCGACACATGACGGAACACGCGCATTTCGATATCGCGCTGGCCGCCATAGGGATCGGTGAGTGTGCCGTCGTCGGCTTTGGCAATCGCGTTGATGGTCAGGTCGCGCCGCACCAGGTCTTCTTCCAGCGAGACGTCGGCCGAGGTATGGAACACAAAACCCTTGTAACCCGGCGCGGTTTTGCGCTCGGTGCGCGCCAGCGCATATTCTTCCTGCGTCTGTGGATGCAGGAACACCGGGAAGTCCTTGCCGACCGGGCGGAAGCCCTTGGCGATCATCTCGTCCGGTGTGGCGCCGACCACCACGTGGTCATGATCCTTGACCGGCAAACCAAGCAGCGCATCGCGCACCGCGCCGCCGACTACATAAGTACGCATATTCTCAGTCCGGCATGTCGGCGTCGTGCTTGGGCGCCGTTTCGGTTTCGGCCAGCGCCTCGCTGACCCAGCGCGCCACTGCGGGATGGGCCAGCACGCGCTGGCAGTAGGCGTCCAGCGCCGGCGCCAGCGTCACGCCGTAGGTGCGGAAGCGCAGCACCACCGGCGCGTAGTAAGCATCGGCCAGCGAGAAATCGCCGAACAGGAACTGGTGATGGCCGAAGCGCGACAGGCACTCTTCCCAGATTTCGCTGATACGGCCAATGTCGGCCTGCGTGCCCGGCGTGCGGCCCTTGCCGGGGAAGCTGGCACGGATGTTCATCGACATCGAATTCCGCAGGTCGCTGAAGCCGGCGTGCATCTCGGCGCATACCGAGCGCGCCATGGCGCGCGCCGCCACGTCCTGCGGCCACAGATGCAGTTCCTGGAACTGCTCGGCCAGATATTCGCAGATCGCCAGGCTATCCCAGATGGTCATCTCGTCGCCGGCCAGCAGCACCGGCACGCGACCGGACGCCGAATAGCTGCAAATCCGGTTGGCGGTGTCGTCGCGGTCCAGCAGCACGCGCACTTCCTGGAATGGAATGCCGAAGGCGGTCATCGCCACCCATGGCCGCATCGACCACGAGGAATAGTTCTTGTTGCCGATGACGAGCGTCAGGCCGGGCTGGCGCGCGGCATCGAGAGCTTGCGACAGGCCTGGATCGAGTTGGGTAGTCTGCATGGGATACGTCCTGGTTGTAAACGGTCAGCGCGGCGTGAAACTGGTTTCCTGTTCTTCCTGCAGCGTGTAGCCCTTCGGCTGCACATTGCCGAGGCGCGCCTTCAGCGATTGCGGACGCCCTTCAAACAGCGCCGCATAGTAGGTCGAATTCGACATCACATTCTTGACGTAAGTGCGCGTCTCTGAATACGGAATCGACTCGATGAAGATGGTGCTGTCCATCGGCTTGGTCAGCGCCGCACGCCAGGTGCGCAGGCGTCCCGGCCCGGCGTTGTAGGCGGCGGTGGCCAGCACCTCGTTGCCGTCCATATTCCCCAGCACCATATTGAGGTAATTCGTGCCCAGCATGATGTTGTAACGCACATCGCTCAGCATGTCCTGCGCGAAGTCGGTCAGGCCGATCTTCTTGGCGACCCAGCGGCCGGTGGACGGCATCACCTGCATCAGTCCCGAAGCGCCGACGTGCGACTGCGCATCCATGATGAAGCGCGACTCCTGGCGGATCAGGCCATACACCCAGGCCTTGTCCAGGCCCAGCGTCTGCGTGGCTGGATGCATGACGTCATTGTGCGGCGACGGGAAACGCTGCGTGTAGTCGACCTGGATGCGTGTGCGCTCCGAGGTGTTGACCATGCGGTCGAGGATATTGTTCTGGCGCGCGAATTCGGCGGCGGCCAGGTGTTCGCGCTCGCTCATGCCGCGCAGGCCCCAGTTCCATTCGCGCGTGCCTTCAAAGCGCAGGCGCATGTTGAAGAACTTCAGCGCGCGCTGGAAATTGGGATTGGCGGCGATCGGCGCGATCTCGGCGGCGGTGATCGGCGCGCCAGCCGGCGGAATCGTAATCAACTTGCCTGATTCCTCCAGCGCCAGCTGGCCATAATAATTCGACTGGTCCGAGATGCTGCGGAACAGCTGCAGCGCTTCGCCGGTCGGCTGGCTGGTGACGCCGTCGCGCGCCATCATGGCGCGGCCCAACCAGTAGACCCAGGTCGGCTCGTTGCGCAGGGACGCCGGCATGACGCGGATATTGTTCTCCACCTGGCGCCAGTCGCCGTTGCGCAGCGCGATGCGGGTCTTCCACTGGATCTGGTCGATCGACAGCGGCGCGCCGTTGCTGCGCCGCCAGTAGTCGGTGGTTTCCGGCGCCAGCGTGTAAGACGATTGCAGCGCAATCGCGGCCCAGCCTTGCTGCTGCTCCTGCGCCGTCATCTTCGGCGTGGCCTTGTTCAGCGCCAGCGTGGCCAGCTTGATGCTGGTCTTGGCCAGGCGGCCGATGGCGACAATGTAAATCTGATGTTCCACTTTGCTCGGACCCATGCCCTTGGCCACGGCCAGCGTCGGCAGGTCGACCGCCTGCACCGCGCTCTTTTCCGGGCCGTCTAGCAGCGCGACGATACGGCGCGCCTGGCCGGTGGCGTTAAATTCGCCGGACAGGCGCAGTTGCGCGTACAGGTCTTCGGTGTTGAACTGGCCGTTCTGGTACAGCGTCGCGATCAGGTCCGCGCACGGCTGGCCGTACGCAGACGGCGCGGTCAGCAAGGCGCGTGCTTCGTCGGCCACTTTCTGGCCCTTGAGCGCGCGCGAGATCAGCGCGTAGCATTTGACCTGGGTGTCGTCGTTGAGCACAAACAGCGGATACTGTTCGTCGAAGGTGGCCCAGTCGCGCTTGCGGCCCAGTTCCAGCAGCCAGTCGTTGCGCAGGCGGTCGACGATGGCCTGGCCCTGATAGCGCTGGAAGAAATCGCGCACGTCGGCCGATGGAGCATCCTTCAAATGGGATTTCAGCCGATAATAATCGACGTAAGACGGAATGGAGTAGCTGGTCAGGCGGGCGGCGTAGAAATCCGCTTTGCTGGCGTCATCCTGGCGCACAGCGTCGCGCAGCAGCAGGAAGGAATCGTCTTCCCTGCGGCTATCTGCGCTGGTGTCGTCGGCATGGGCAAACGAGGTAAAGGCAACGACGACCGCGCCGGCAATCCATTTCGAAACAGAAATCAATGTGCAACTCTCTATAAGTCTTGAACCAAATATGACCAGCGACCCTAGAATACCACGCAGCGCGTCCGGATCACCAGCCCGGAAGGCGGATTTGAGGAAGCAGCTGCTGACCGCGCGGCGCGCCCTGGACCCGGCCACGCGGGCGGCCTGGGACCGGGCGATTGGCGATCATGTCATCGACTGGTGGAAGGCGGCGCGGCCGGCGGCGCTGGGCGTGTACTGGCCGCTGCGCGACGAGCCGGATCTGCAGCCGGCGTATGCGGAACTGGCGCGCCTGGGGGCGCGGCTGCTGCTGCCGGTGGTGGTGCAAAAGGATGCGGCGCTGGAGTTTGCCGAATGGCGTATCGGCGAGGAGATGGTGAAGGACCAGATGGGGGTTGCGGTGCCGGCCGATCTGCGCTTGCAGGCGGCCTATCCGCCGGCGCTGCTGGTGCCTTGCCTGGGCTTTAACCCGCAAGGTTATCGATTAGGCTATGGCGGCGGATTCTACGACCGCACGCTGGCGCGGCAGCCCCGCCCCCGCACGGTAGGGATTACATACAGCTGCCTTGAAGTTCAATTTTCCGGAGACGCACACGATGTCGCCCTGGACAGCATGCTCACGGAGGCCGGCGGCCTGTAACCCGCACGGCGGCCAGAGGGGGTCTGACCCCGTACGGGGTCAGACCCCTCGTCGGCGGTGTGCGGGGCGGCTCAGACCAGCCGTTGCCACAGCGCGGTGGTCGCCGCGGCCTGGTTCATGCTGTAGAAGTGCAGGCCCGGCGCGCCGCCTTGCAGCAGGCGTTCGCACAGGCCCGTCACCACGTCCAGCCCAAACGCCTTGATCGACGCGCTGTCGTCGCCGAAGCTGGCCAGCTTGAGCCGCACCCAGCGCGGGATCTCGGCACCGCACATATCCGAGAAACGCATCAGCTGCGTGTAGTTCGTGATCGGCATGATGCCCGCCACCACTGGCACGTCGATGCCCAGCTTGCGGGTCTGCTCGACGAACTGGAAATACGCGTCCGCATTGTAGAAATACTGCGTGATCGCCGAATTGGCGCCGGCCTTGATCTTGCGCTCGAACGCCAGCAAGTCATCCTGCGGCGACTTGGCCTGCGGGTGCACTTCCGGATAGGCCGCCACCTCGATGTGGAACCAGTCGCCGGTCTCCTGGCGGATGAACTCCACCAGCTCATTGGCGTAACGGAATTCGCCCGCCGCGCCGTAGCCGCTCGGCAGGTCGCCGCGCAGCGCCACGATGCGCTTGATGTTGTGCGACTTGAATTCGGCCAGGATCGCGCGGATCGACTCGCGCGTGCCGCCTACGCACGACAGGTGCGGCGCGGCCTGTTCGCCGGCGGCCAGGATCTCGACCACGGTGTCCAGCGTGCCGCGCTGGGTGCTGCCGCCGGCGCCGAAGGTCACGGAAAAATATTTAGGATTCAGCTCGGACAGCTTGGCGCGCGTGACGCGCAGCTTGTCCGCGCCTTCCGCCGTTTTCGGCGGAAAAAATTCGATACTGAAATTCGGATTATCCATCTGAGTTCTTCAAAAGTAAGGTAGACAGAGCCCAGGAAATAATGCTGTACAACACAGCGCCACCGACGGCGGACAGGAAGCTGTCCACATGGAAGCCATCCACCCATTGCGCCACCAGCCAGAACATGAAGCCGTTGATGATGAAGATGAACAGGCCCAGCGACACCAGCGTCACAGGCAGCGTCAGCAGGAGCAATACCGGTCGTATCAGCGTATTGACCAGGCCCAGTACAAGAGCCGCGACGAGGGCTGCGCCTATGCTTGTGACATCGACGGAATGCATCAGGTAGGGAACTGCCAGCAAGGCAATTGCATTGATTAACCAGGTAAGGACCAAACGCATAAGAAGTTCTCGCTGCAAGAGCCGTCATTCCGGCGCAGGCCGGAATCCATAGAACGCCGGGCAGGATGCTCAGCATGGATTCCGGCTTTACGCCGGAATGACGTCGATATTAATAACGGTAGTGTTCTGGCTTGTACGGACCTTCTTGCGTCACGCCGATGTAGTCGGCCTGCTCCTGGGTCAGCACGGTCAGTTGCGCATTCAGTTTTTTCAACTGCAGGCGCGCCACTTTTTCATCCAGGTGCTTCGGCAGCACGTACACGCCGACCGGATACTTGTCGGTGTTGGCGTACAGCTCGATCTGGGCGATGGTCTGGTTGGCGAACGACGACGACATCACGTACGACGGGTGACCGGTACCGCAACCCAGGTTGACCAGGCGGCCTTCAGCCAGCAGGATGATGCGCTTGCCCGATGGGAAGATCACGTGATCCACTTGCGGCTTAATGTTTTCCCAGGTGTATTTCTTCAGCGCAGCAACGTCGATCTCGTTGTCGAAGTGACCGATGTTGCAGACGATGGCCTGGTCCTTCATGGCCAGCATGTGCTGCTCGGTCAGGATGTGATAGTTGCCGGTGCAGGTGACGAAGATGTCGCCGTGTTCGGCGGCGTAATCCATGGTCACCACGCGGTAGCCTTCCATCGCGGCCTGCAGTGCGCAGATCGGATCGATCTCGGTCACCCAGACTTGCGCCGACAACGCGCGCATCGCTTGCGCCGAACCCTTGCCGACATCACCGTAACCGGCGATGACGGCGACCTTACCGGCGATCATCACGTCGGTGGCGCGCTTGATGCCATCGACCAGCGATTCGCGGCAGCCGTACAGGTTGTCGAATTTCGATTTGGTGACGGAGTCGTTGACGTTGATGGCCGGGAAGGCCAGCTTGCCTTCCTTGTGCATCTGGTACAGGCGATGCACGCCGGTGGTGGTCTCTTCGGTCACGCCCAGGATGTGCGGCAGACGCTTGGAGTACCAGGCCGGGTCCTTGGCCAGGTGGGCCTTGATGGCGTTGAACAGGCAGATTTCTTCTTCCGAGCCTGGCGCGGCCAGCACCGAGATGTCTTTTTCCGCGCGCGCGCCGAGGTGCAGCAGCAGCGTGGCGTCGCCGCCGTCGTCGAGGATCATATTCGAGTAGACCGGGTTGCCGGCGGCGTCGTTTGGCCATTCGAAGATGCGGTGGGTGTAGTCCCAGTATTCGTCCAGGGTTTCGCCCTTGATGGCGAACACCGGCGTGCCGTTGGCGGCGATGGCGGCGGCGGCGTGGTCCTGGGTCGAGTAGATATTGCACGAAGCCCAGCGCACTTCGGCGCCCAGCGCTTCCAGCGTCTGGATCAGCACGGCGGTCTGGATGGTCATGTGCAGCGAACCGGTGATGCGGGCGCCTTTCAGCGTCTGGGCGGCGGCGAATTCCTCGCGGATCGCCATCAGGCCAGGCATTTCAGTTTCGGCAATCTTGATTTCTTTGTTGCCCCATGGCGCCAGCGAGATATCGGCGACCAGGTAGTCTTGAGCGGTTTTGAGTACGGCGTTCATCACGCCCTCCTTTCATGTGTTGAAAAAAGTAACGTGAGCGCGGTTTGGATCTCCGAGCCTGGCGAAAGCTAGTTCGTCGCAGCGCTCCTCGGAACGTGCATTTTAGCATCGTTAGCCGGCGATGGCGACAACAATCCGCCCGTTTGCGCCAACGCAGAGGGGCGACAGCGCCACCGTCCTATAGTGTGCTCTTTTGCCCGCGAATTCCATTATGGACATAGATCCACGCGATGCCGTTTGGGATGAGACCCACGACTTACTGTACAACACACGCTATACCGCAGGCATTGAGCAGGCGTTGCTGGCACGCTGGACTTGGTTGGACAGCATCACAAAAATTGCCGTCGCAATCTCATCGGGCGGAGGCGCGTTGGCTGGTCTCGTATTCTGGAAGAACAGCGACTATACTTTTCTATGGCCGGTTTTTACTTCTGCCAGTGCGCTGCTTGCAATCGTTTCAAGGCAACTCTCCGTCGCAGAAAAAATCAACCGTCACGCGACTGCCGCGACGAGTTTGACGTTACTGGCTGTCAATATCGAAAGTTTGATCGTGCGGATGAAGGTCAATGCCGTATTTTCCATCACCGAATTTGAGAAAAAATTACTCGGATTGCGCGACAAATACGGCAGCGAATACAGTAAGTTGCAACACGATCTACTGCTGACAGAAAAAATACGCACCAACGTACAAGAAAAGCTCAACATAGCAATCAACACTTCGCAACGCTGAGAAGGAGCGATCATGAACGATGATTTCCGGCGCAGGTATTTGCCGCCAAAACCACCACCACCACCACCGGCTCGGCCCAAATAAAAACGCCCCGGAGTCCGGGGCGTTGTCACTGCTGGCTACTGCCGAGGCTGCTTATTTCAGGCCGGCGGCAGCGCGCAGGATCGCGGCTTTGTCGGTGCGCTCCCACGAGAATTCCGGCTCTTCGCGGCCGAAGTGGCCGTAAGCGGCGGTCTTGGCGTAGATCGGACGCAGCAGGTCCAGCATCTGCACGATGCCTTTCGGACGCAGGTCGAAGTGCTCCTGCACCAGCTGGGCGATTTTCTCGTCCGGGATCACGCCGGTGCCTTCGGTGTACACGGTGATGTTGATCGGACGCGCCACGCCGATCGCGTACGACACCTGCACCTGGCACTGACGCGCCAGACCAGCCGCCACCACGTTCTTGGCCACGTAACGGGCGGCATACGCTGCCGAACGGTCGACCTTCGATGGATCCTTGCCCGAGAACGCGCCACCGCCGTGTGGCGAAGCGCCGCCGTAGGTGTCAACGATAATCTTGCGACCGGTCAGGCCGCAGTCACCCTGCGGGCCGCCGATGACGAAACGGCCGGTCGGGTTGACCAGGTATTTGGTGTCTTGCAGCCACTCTTTCGGCAGCACCGGCTTGATGATCTCTTCGATCACCGCTTCTTCAATCTGCTTGTGCAGCATTTCCGGCGCGTGCTGGGTCGACAGCACCACGGTATCCACCGCCACCGGGCGGCCATTCACATAACGCAGCGTGACTTGCGACTTGGCATCCGGACGCAGCCATGGCAGACGGCCATCCTTGCGCAGCTGCGACTGGCGCTCGACCAGGCGGTGGGCGTAGTGGATCGCGGCTGGCATCAGCTCGGCGGTTTCGTCGCAGGCGTAGCCGAACATCAGGCCCTGGTCGCCAGCACCTTGGTCCAGGTCCAGGCCGGCGCCTTCGTCAACGCCCTGGGCGATGTCCGGCGACTGCTTGTCGTAGGCCACCAGCACGGCGCAACCGCGGTAGTCGATACCGTAGTCGGTATTGTCGTAGCCGATGCGTTTGATGGTTTCGCGGGCAACCTGGATGTAGTCGACGTTGGCGTGGGTGGTGATTTCACCGGCCAGCACGACCAGACCGGTGTTGCACAGCGTTTCGGCTGCGACACGGGCTTTCGGGTCCTGGGCCAGGATCGCGTCGAGGATGGCGTCGGAAATTTGGTCGGCGACCTTGTCCGGGTGACCTTCCGAGACGGATTCCGAAGTGAAAAGATAATCATTAGACATCGCAAGCTCCTGATATGGTGTGAATAATACGGTCGCATACCAACACGGCTTGCGACGCTTTAGCGATATTTATATCCCGCGTCGCAAGTTGTCATTAACTCAGCGGTTACTGCTTAACGTGGTATTTTACGCTTTTTTAAAAAAGCTTGCTTTCGATACAGGGCAATTTTCCGATGCTGGTTCCATTTTTCCGTTTTTTGTCGATCTTTCCTCTCTCCGCGCTGCATGCGGCCGGCGCCGCGCTGGGCTGGCTGGTGTACTGGGTGTCGCCATCCTACCGCCACCGCCTGCGCGACAACCTGGCCCAGGCCGGCTTCAGCCAGCACCTGCACGCCGCCGTCGCCGAAGCCGGCAAAAGCATGTTCGAGCTGCCCTTCATCTGGTGCGCCGATCCGGCCCGCGTGTCGCGCCACGCCACGTTGGAAAACTGGGCGCTGGTGCAAACCGAGCTCGACGCTGGTCGCGGCATCGTCTTCATGACGCCGCACCTGGGCTGCTTTGAGATTGTGGCCCAGGAAATCGCCCTGCGCACCGAGCTGATGGTGATGTACCGTCCCCCCAAAAAAGCGGCGCTCAAGCCCTTGATCGAAGGCGCGCGCGCGCGCAAGAATCTGCTGCTGGCGCCGGCCACCATGTCCGGCGTGCGCATGCTGGCCAAGTTCCTCAAGAAAGGCCAGCCGGTCGGCGTGCTGCCCGACCAGGTGCCGCAGGAAGGCGAAGGCGTGTGGGCCACTTTCTTCGGCCGCAACGCCTACAGCATGACCCTGCCGGCCAAGCTGGCCCTGCTGGGCAACGCCACCGTCATCATCACCTACGCCGAGCGCCTGCCGGCCGGGCGCGGCTATGTGGTACGCTTCGTGCCCTTTGACGGCACCCTGGACGGCGACAGCGCCGCCCAGGCGCAAGCGATCAATCACGCCATGGAGCGCCTGATCGCCCGCAATCCGTCGCAATATTACTGGAGCTATAACCGCTACAAGGTGCCGCACGGCGTCGCCGCACCGGTGGCGGGAGAACACGCATGAAACTGACATTGGGATTGATGTGGCTGCTGCACTGGCTGCCGCTGCCGCTGCTGGGACGCTTTGGCGCCGCCATCGGCAGCCTGTTGTTTGCGACGCTGCGTTCGCGCCGTCATATCGCGCTGACCAATCTGCGCCTGACCATGCCGGAACTGAGCGAGGCCGAGCGGGTCGATATCGCCCGCCGCCACTTTCAGGCCTACTCGCGCAGCGTGTGGGAACGGGCGATTTTGTGGTGGGCGCCGGAAGCGCGCCTCAAGCGCCTGATCCAGATCGAGCCCAACGGCGTAATCCCGGTGGCCGAGATGACCAGCAAGCCAACCATCCTGCTGTGCCCGCACTTCGTCTGCCTGGACGTGGCCGGCGCCGCCATCGCCATGGAAGCGTCCGCCTCATCGATGTACGTGACGCAGAAGAACGCCGCCTTCGACCAGGTGCTGCGCGCCGGCCGTGCCCGCTTCAAGCCGGTCAAGCTGTTCACCCGCCAGGACGGCATCAAGCCCATCCTGCGCGCGCTGCGCGACAAGCTGCCCTACTTCATGTTGCCGGACATGGATTTCGGCGAGAAGGATGCCGAGTTCGTGCCCTTCTTCGGCATCCAGGCCGCCACGCTGACCGCCACCGCCCGCATTGCCGCCACCACCGGCGCCCAGGTGATGCCGGTGATCGCCACCTTCCTGCCGAATTATCAGGGATGGCGTGTCAAATTCTATCCAGTGTGGGACAATTATCCGGGCGAGGATATGGTGGCCGCCACCCGCCGCATGAATCAGTTCATCGAGGAACGCGTGCGCGAATCCCCGGCCGAATATTTCTGGACCCACAAACGCTTCAAGACCCGCCCGAACGGCGAGCCTTCGCTGTACAGCAAAAAATAAGCTACCCATGAAACTCAAATTCACCAAAATGCACGGCGCCGGCAATGACTTCGTCGTCATCGACGGCGTCACCCAGCAGATCGACTTCACGCCGGCGCAGTGGCGCTTGCTGGGCGACCGCCGCTTCGGCGTCGGCGCCGACCAGATCCTGCTGGTGGAAAAGCCGACCGATGCCGGTTGCGATTTCCGCTATCGCATCTTCAACGCCGACGGCGGCGAAGTGGAGCAATGCGGCAACGGCTCGCGCGCCTTCGTCAAGTTCGTGTCGGAAAAGGGGCTGACCGACAAGCAATCGATCACCGTGCAGACCAAGGCCGGCGTGATCGTGCCGCGGCTGGAAGCCAACGGCAGCATCACGGTCGACATGGGGCGCCTGTGCTAGAGCCGGGCCGCGTGCCGTTCGACACGGAAGGCCTGCACGGCGAAAAACAGGGTGACGATACGCTGTGGCCGCTGGTGCTGGAACTGGGGGGCACGCGCGAGAGCGTACTGATTTCGGCGGTATCGATGGGCAATCCGCATGCGGTACAGGTAGTGGACGATGTGGAGACGGCGCCGGTGGAACTGACCGGTCCGCTGATCGAGCATCACGCCCGCTTCCCGAACCGCGTCAACGCCGGCTTCATGCAGGTGCTGAGCCGCCAGCATGTGAAGCTGCGCGTGTTTGAACGCGGCGTCGGCGAGACGCTGGCGTGCGGCACTGGCGCCTGTGCGGCGGCCGTGGCCGGCATCCGGCGCGGCCTGCTGGACAGCCCGGTGCGCGTCGATGCGCGCGGCGGCCAGTTGTCGATCAGCTGGGCCGGCGAAGGCCAGCCAGTATTCCTGACCGGTCCAGCCGTGACGGTGTTCGAAGGCGAAATCGAAATCTAAGGCATCTAGGCTGCCATCAAATCATCCGGCAGCCAGGTCTTGAGCCGGTACAGGCGCTGGCGGTAATTGCCTTCCAGCCCGTCCGGCCCGCTGTCGATCGACTCGAACAGGCGCACGATGCGGTCCAGCGCCTGCCGCTCGCGCGCCGTGCGCAGCAGCACCAGCCGGCGCTTGCTGCGGCCATAGCTGGCGCGGATATCCACCACCAGGCAATGGCCATGATCGGCCGCTTTCACATCCAGCAGCAACGCTTCCGCCCGGCTCAGGCCGAACAGCGCGGCCAACTCCAGCCGCGCCGCCAGCAGCGGCTGACTCTCCGACAATTCCCGCGTTAAACAGGTGATGGCACTGGTCATCCAGTCTAGTTCCTTGGGCGCAGCCGCCACCCGCGCCAGCGCCGCTTCCGCCTCCGGACAACCTTGGGACGCCGCCTTTTGCAGCCAGTAGGCCGCGCGCACATCGC
This sequence comes from Duganella dendranthematis, assembly GCF_012849375.1. Classification (NCBI taxonomy): domain Bacteria; kingdom Pseudomonadati; phylum Pseudomonadota; class Betaproteobacteria; order Burkholderiales; family Oxalobacteraceae; genus Duganella; species Duganella dendranthematis. The sequence continues at coordinate 2,731,287 of NZ_CP051684.1, read as the reverse complement.
TGTGCTGGTCGGTGCGGCGGTTGCGCCAGGCGTACATGCCGCATTCCAGCTGGGCGGCGCAATGCCCCATGTCGGCGGCGCGTTCCAGATAGCCTTGTGCTTCGGCCACGCAGCGCTGCGAAAACTCCGGTTTCAGATAGATGCGCGACAACGCGAACCACGCCTCCGCCAGGCCTTGTTCGCCGGCCAGCGTCAGCCAGCGGATGGCGCGCTTGAAGTTGACGGCGGCAATGCCCTGGCCCTGGCGCTTGCCGTCGCTGTCCATGCGCGCGAACCACAGGCCCAGCGCCAGCTGGGCGTTGCGCTCGCCGCCATGGGCGGCCAGTTCGCGGCAATGCTGCAATTCGGCGTCGACGCCATCCGCTGGCAGCAGTGCGGCGCAGCGCGCCAGCAAGCCCAGCAACTGCGGTCCCGCTTGCCACTCGGCCATGCGCGCTGCTTCGGCGTCGGCCGGCGCGCGCGCCAGCAAAGGGCGCAGCAAGGACCGGGCCTGTTGCAGAAATGCCGCGTGGTGATGGCGCCACAGTTGTTCCAGTTGCGCCGCCTGTTCCGTCGTCAGCGCCAGGTCACCGGCTAGCGTGGGCAGCGCCGGCGCCGCAGCCGGATGCAATATGGATGGGCGGGCCCCGCACTCGGGCAAGGGCTGGTGGTGCACCGGCATGCTGGCCGGCGGCGCCGTCTGCTGCAATTCCGCCAGCACCAGCGCGGCCGCTGCGCTGCCGGCGTCACTAGCGCGTTGATACCAGCACAGCACCTCCGGCAGCGCGTTGCGGGCGATTTCAAACGGAATGTGGTTGCCGATCAGACGCCAGGCGTCATCGCGCTCCTGGCGCGCGGCGCGCGCCAGCCAGTGCAGCGCGGTCGGCACGTTAAGTGGCAGGCTGGCGCCACCGAACAGATACAGCTTGCCCAGCGCCAGTTGGCAGTCCGCGTCTCCGGCGCGGGCGCCCCTGATGATCCCTAACTCTTCTCGATTTGCCATTGTCTCTTGTTATGCATGTCATCGAAGTGGGATGCGCCGCTGTGTTATCTGCGGCGCCATTTGTATCCTAGTGTAGCGTGCCATCCGCGCCACACGCTAAAACAATATGCGGGTGGGCTTGATTTGCCACAAGCGGCGCCCCCCTCCCTCGCCTGTACGCTAGAACTGTTTTCATGCCCGGCTGAAAGAAAATGCCGTCCAACCTGGGCCGAATACCACGGCAAACAAGCGTTTCAAAAATACAACAAGAAGTTGGCCTTGCGCGGCTTTCGACCAAAACAAGCCGTCCCAATCGACCATTCCGGCGCCACCGGTCCAAGCAACCATTAAGGTTTAAGCAACCGGTCATGCAACAGCGGGGATGAGAAGTACACTTATAAAGGAAAAAAAATGAAAAAAACTCTGGTGGCTCTGGCACTCACGGGTGTGCTCATGGGTGTGACCTCGGGCGCGGTGGCGCAATCGTCGGTCACCATCTATGGCACACTGGACGCCGGCATATCGCGCCGCACCGATACTGACGTGACCGCAGTCGGCAAGCGCGATAACAACAAGCTCGGCTTCCGTGGCGTGGAAGACCTGGGCAGCGGCCTGAAAGCCCTGTTCCAACTGGAAATCCGCTATGAGCCCGACACCGGCGTCATCGAAAACACGGTGCGGCCGCTGTTCCAGGGTCAGAGCCGGGTCGGCCTGCAAGGCGACTTCGGCACGCTGCGCCTCGGCCGTGGCCTGACCGCCTTCCAGGAAACCAGCACCGCCTTCGAACCATGGTCCGGCATGCCGGCCGTGGCCGGCTACCAGACCGACCTGCAAGTGGCCGGCTACACCAGCGATCCGATGAGCGTGGCCGGCAACTCGCTGAACCGCTTCTCCAACGCCGTGTTCTACAACACGCCCGTGATCGGCAACATCTTCCAGCTGAACGTCACCGTGGCCAGCCGCGAAGCCAACAACAATCCAGTCATCATCGGCCGCGGCACCACCACCGCGCCGCAGTTCCCGGCCAACAGCATGGCGGCCAAGTATCCGTACTCGGTCAGCGCCACCGCCACCCAGGGACCGTTTGCCGCCTACGCCGCCTACGAGCGCAACGCCGTGGCCACCAAGCTGTGGTCGGTCGGCGCCTCGTTCAAGCCGATCAACGACCTCAAGCTGATGGCCACCTACCAGCGCCAGGATCAGGACTTCAGCCTGCCGATCAACCCGATCACCAAGGCCTGGATGATCGGCGCCAACTACAACATCGGCCTCGGCCTGGTACGCGCCGGCATCGGCCGCAAGACGCCGGACAATGCGCTCAACGTGCCGACCATCGCCAAGACCAAGCAATTCTCGCTCGGCTACGACTACAACCTGTCGCCGCGCACCTATGTCTATGTGGACGGCACGCGCCGCAAAGCGACCGCCACCACCACCTTCAATTTCTACAGCGTCGGTATCCACCACAACTTCTGAGCGGGCGCAGTCACAGAACTGCCGGTGCGAGTTGGGGAATCACGGGCATGGGTCCACCATGCCCGTTTTTTTTCGTTTAAAATTGCACACCAACCTCGCCTACAAAGTACCTCATGACCGCCCCACTGGATTCCACACTCGTCGCGCAATACCTGACCGACCACCCGCAATTCTTCGAAGAACACGCCGACTTGCTGGGTGAAATCAAACTGGCCAGTCCGCTGACGGGCCGCGCCGTCTCGCTGCAGGAACGCCAGATGGAAGTGTTGCGCGACAAATACAAAACGCTGGAACTGCGCATGAGCAACCTGATGCGCCTGGCGTCGGAAAACGAAGCCATCGCCAACAAGTTCCACCGCTGGACCCAGGTGCTGCTGCAAGCGGAAGATGTGGGCTCGATGCCACACTCGGTCACCAGCGGCCTGAAAAACAGCTTCGAGGTGCCGCAAGTGACCGTGCGCATCTGGGGCGCGGCGCCGGATTACGCCGACGAGTGGTTCGTCAAGGGCGTGTCGGAAGACGCGCGCATCTTCGCCAACAGCCTGCTGGCTCCGTACTGCGGCGCCAACAAGGACTTTGAAGCGGTGCGCTGGCTGGACGATCCGTCCGCCGTGGTGTCGACCGTCATCATCCCGCTGCGCAAGCCGGGCGACAAACAGGCGTTCGGCCTGCTGATCATGGGGTCGCAGGACGCCAACCGCTTCACCGGGCTGATGGCCACCGACTTCCTGGTCCACATCGGCGAAACCTCCAGCACCGCGCTGGCCTGGCTGCTGGCCTGAGCAACACCATGAGCGACGCTCCAGACAGCAAGCTGGCCTGGATCGACGCCTATATCGCCCAACTCAAGGGCGTGCGCCAGCTGTCGCCGCACACCTGCGCCGCCTACGCCCGCGACCTGCAAGCGCTGGTGACGCTGACCGGCGACACCAGCTGGCCGCAGCTGGACCACCATGCGGTGCGCCGGCTGACCGCCAAACTGCACGCGCAGGAACTCGATCCCCGCTCGATTGCCCGCAAGCTGTCCAGCTGGCGCGGCTTTTTCAACTGGCTGGGCGAACAAATCCCGCTGGCGGCCAACCCGGTGCAGGGCGTGCGCGCCCCCAAACGGGCCAGGACGCTGCCGCGCGCGCTGTCGGTGGACGATGCCGTGCAACTGGTGGCGCCAGGCAGGCCGGCGGCCGGCAACGGCGCCGAACCGGCCGACCTGTGCAACCGCGCCATGTTCGAACTGCTATATTCCAGCGGCCTGCGGGTGTCCGAACTGGCCGGACTCGACCTGACGCCGCACAAGGACAGCCTCGGCTGGGTCGACCTCGACAACCGCGAAGTGCTGGTCACCGGCAAAGGCAACAAGCGCCGCACAGTGCCGGTCGGCAGCGCCGCGCTGGCCGCGCTGCAAGCGTGGCTGGCGGTGCGGCCGGTGCCCGTCGATGGCAGCGACGCGCTGTTCCTCAGCACGCGCGGCAGCCGCGTCTCGCCGCGCGTGATCCAGCAGCGGCTGCAGACCCACGGCGTGGCCAACGGCGCGCCGGTGCACGTCCATCCGCACATGCTGCGCCACTCGTTTGCCTCGCATGTGCTGCAATCGTCGGGCGACTTGCGGGCGGTGCAGGAAATGCTGGGCCACGCCAGCATCAGCTCGACGCAGGTCTACACGGCGCTGGATTTCCAGCATCTGGCCGAGGTCTACGACAAGGCCCACCCGCGCGCCAAGGTGAAGTAGCACACGCGTGCTGATATTGCTCAATTGGACGAATTGCTAGCCGCCGCAGAATTCCGGCATAATCAGCCGATTGCATTTCCGCATTTTGAATTAAAGACAACCACCATGATCCCTACCACCATCCTGACCGGCTTCCTCGGCGCCGGCAAGACCACGCTGCTCAACCGCATCTTGCAAGAAGATCACGGCATGCGCATCGCCGTGATCGAGAACGAATTCGGCGAGGAAAACATCGACAATGAAATCCTGGTGCGGGATACCGGCGAGCAAATCGTTGAAATGAACAATGGCTGCATCTGCTGCACCGTGCGCGGCGACCTGATCGTCGCGCTCAGCAACCTGGCGCAGAAGCGCGAGGCCGGCGAAATCGCGTTCGACCGCGTGGTGATCGAGACCACCGGCCTGGCCAATCCCGGCCCGGTGGCGCAGACCTTCTTCGTGGACGAAGAAGTGGGCGCTAACTACATGCTGGATGCGGTGGTCACCGTGGTGGACGCCCGCCATGCCATGGACCAGCTGGACCAGCACGAGGAAGCCCAGCGCCAGGTCGGATTCGCCGACAAGATCCTGTTGTCCAAGACCGATCTGGTCACTGCGGACGAACTGGCGACGTTGACCGCCCGCCTGGCGCGCATCAACCCGCGGGCGCCGATCAGCAAGTCCGACTTCGGCCGCGCGCCGATTGCCGAGGTGCTGGACCTGAAAGGCTTCAACCTCAACGACAAGCTGGAACTGGACCCGGACTTCCTGCTGACCGACCAGGTGCATGAAGACGGCCACGTCCACGACGAACACTGCGGCCACGATCACCATCACCACGATCATGGCCATGACCACGATCACCACCACAGCCACCACACCGACGACATCGCCGCGTTTGTGTTCAAAAGCACCCGCCCGTTCGACACGGCCAAGCTGGATGAGTTCCTCGGCGGCCTGGTGAATGTCTACGGTCCTCGCATGCTGCGCTACAAAGGCGTATTGTTCATGCAGGATGCCGACCGCAAGGTGGTATTCCAGGGCGTGCACCAAATCATGGGCAGCGATCTCGGCGCGAAATGGGGTGAAAACGACGTTCGTGGCAGCAAAATGGTATTTATCGGGAAAAATCTGCCCAAAGACATCTTTATTAGCGGTTTAGAACAATGTCTGGTATAAACTATCCCGGTTTTGTGGGGATGGCTAAATAGCCACAAAATTCGGGCTGATTAATTTGATTGAAAACTCTGTCGTATCGAAGGTAAGCGAAGTTATGACCAAAACTAATAAATCGACCCCCGCCGCCGCCGAGCGCATCCTGACCGAAGAAGAAATTCTGAAGATGGATGACAAGGACTATATGAACCCAGCGCAAATGGCTTTCTTCAAGGCCAAGCTGCAACAGCTGGAAAAAGAGCTGCTGAAAAACGCCGGCGAAACCACCGAACACCTGCGCGAAACCGTGCTGGTGCCGGACCCGGCTGACCGCGCCACCATCGAAGAAGAACACGCGCTGGAACTGCGCACCCGTGACCGCGAACGCAAGCTGCTGAAAAAAGTGCAGCAATCGATCGCCGCGATCGACGCCAACGACTATGGCTGGTGCGAAGAAACCGGCGAACCGATCGGCATTCCCCGCCTGATCGCCCGTCCGACTGCTACCCTGTCGCTGGAAGCGCAACAGCGTCGTGAACTGAAGCAAAAATTGTACGGCGATTAATGTCGCCGCACACCAAGGAAGCACGCGCCTGACACCGCGTGCTTTTTTTACGTAAATTTTCATTTCCCCTCCGACCTGTAATGCGGCAAGCGCGACGCTTCCGGCTACACTATGGCGATGGGATTGTTCTCTCTTTTCAAGAAAACCGACACGCTGCCGCCGCTCACCGACGACGAGCAGGCGCGACTGGCCGCGAATAGCGAACTGGAGCGTCAACACCAGCAAGCGCGCCAGCGCGAGATCGCCCGCGCCACCGCCATGAAGATCGACGCCATCGAATCAGCGATGGAAGCCGACATCTTCAACCTGCCGGAACCGGCGTGGGGCAGCCAGCGGCCGGTCCGCCCGGCGCCCGCCGTCGCAGTCACCGGCGATGACGAACTCGGCGACTTCCCCACCACCTTGCTGCTGAGCGACGAACTGCCGCTGGCGGCCGCCGACGACCACGCGCCGGCGGTGGAAGAAATCGCCATCCTGTACGCCAACGGCCAAGCCGCCGTGGCGCAGCAGATGCTGCTGGCGGCGGTGGCCGACAACAGCCGCCTGAATAGCGACCGCAACGCCTGGTGGATGCTGTTCGATCTGTACCAGGTCAGCGGCCAGCACGACGCCTTCGATAACCTGTCGATCGACTACGCCAGCACCTTTGAAACCTCGCCGCCGGCATGGCAGGCACCGGCCGTGCTGGCGGCCGCCTCGCCCGGCTGGGCCGGCCTGACGCCGACCGCCGCGCTGTCCGGCATGCTGGACCGCCACAGCGCGCCGCAACTCGACCGGCTGCGCCAACAGGCCGACGCCAGCCCGGTGCTGCGGCTGGAATTCAGCCGCGTGACGGCGGTCGACGCCGACGGCTGCACCCTGTTGCTGGCCGCGCTGCGGCAGCTGCAGGCCGGCCAGCGCGAGCTGATCCTGGTGGGGCGCCGGCGCTGGCCGCACTGCTGCGCGCCAGCATCGCGGTCGGCCGCCGCGACGACGGCGAAGCGCCGTGGCTGCTGTTGCTGGAACTGCTGCAACTGCAAAATAGCGAAAAGGAATTCGAGCACGCCGCCATGGACTATTGCGTGACCTTCGAGGTGTCGCCGCCGTCCTTCGTGGCGCCGCACAAGGTGGCAATGGCGCCGGCGCAACACCTGAGCGCCTCACCCGACCGGTTTATGTTGCCGCCGGTCATAGAACATCAACTTGGCGCTTTACTGCCGGGTATCAGGCAGTATGCTGAACAGTATCCGGCACTGGTGTTCGACTGCTCGCGCCTGACGCGCATCGACTACCCCAGCGCCATCCAGCTGCACGGCGTGCTGCAAGCGCTGGCCGACGCCGCGCCGGGGCGCAAGATCGCTTTCCGCGACGTCAATCACCTGGTGACCGCGCTGTTGCGTTTGCTGGGTTATGCTTCCCTGGCCAGAATCTATCCCCACAAGTATTAACTTGCATTTCGCGTTCCCGGCCCCACTTTTTGGTCTTGAAGCAGTCTGCATCATTACTTTGAGGTAACTATGGAACAATTTCACGGCACCACCATCCTGTGCGTGCGCCGCGGCAAGGAAGTCGCGCTGGGCGGCGACGGCCAGGTTACGCTGGGCAATATCGTCATGAAGGGCACAGCCCGCAAGGTGCGCAAGGTCTACCAGGGCAAGGTCCTGGTCGGCTTCGCCGGGGGCACCGCCGACGCCTTCACCCTGCTCGACCGTTTTGAAGGCAAGCTGGAAAAGCACCAGGGCAACCTGCTGCGCGCCTCGGTCGAGCTGGCCAAGGACTGGCGCACCGACCGCGTGCTGCGCCGCCTGGAAGCGATGCTGCTGGTGGCCGACAGCGAATCGACGCTGGTGATCACCGGTAACGGCGACGTGCTGGAACCGGAAGACGGCGTCGGCGCCATCGGCTCCGGCGGCACCTACGCCCAGTCGGCCGCCAAGGCGCTGGTGGAGAACACGGAACTGTCGCCGGCGGAAGTCGTCAAAAAGTCACTGACCATCGCTGGTGAACTGTGCATCTACACCAATCTGAACCACATCATCGAAACACTGGATCCAGCATGAACATGACTCCACAGGAAATCGTCGGCGAACTCGACAAGCACGTGGTGGGCCAGGGCAAGGCCAAGAAGGCAGTCGCCATCGCCCTGCGCAACCGCTGGCGCCGTCAGCAGGTGGACGAGCCGCTGCGCCATGAAATCACGCCGAAAAACATCCTGATGATCGGCCCGACCGGCGTTGGCAAGACCGAGATCGCGCGCCGCCTGGCCAAGCTGGCCGATGCGCCGTTCATCAAGATCGAAGCCACCAAGTTCACCGAAGTGGGCTACGTCGGCCGCGACGTCGACACCATCATCCGCGACCTGATCGACATCGGCGTCAAGCAGACCCGCCAGGCCGAAATGGCCAAGGTGCGTGCGCGCGCCGAAGACGCCGCCGAAGACCGCGTGCTGGACATCCTGCTGCCGCCGGCGCGCGATTTCGGCTTTACGCCGCCGACCGCCACCGCCGAAACGCCGAAGGACGACAGCACCCGCCAGACCTTCCGCAAGCGTCTGCGCGAAGGCGAGCTGGACGACAAGGAAATCGAGATCGAACTGGCCGAGGCTGGCCCGCAGATGGAAATCATGGCGCCGCCGGGCATGGAAGAAATGACCGAGCAGATCAAGTCGATGTTCTCCGGCATCGGCGCGCAGCGCAAGAAAGCGCGCAAGGTCAAGATCAAGGAAGCAATGAAGTTCCTGGTCGACGAGGAAGCCGCCAAGCTGATCAACGAAGACGAGATGAAGCAGAAGGCCATTCAGAACGTCGAGCAGAACGGCATCGTCTTCCTCGATGAGATCGACAAGATCGCCTCGCGTTCGGAAGTGGGCGGCGCCGACGTGTCGCGCGCCGGCGTGCAGCGCGACCTGCTGCCGCTGGTGGAAGGCACCACCGTCAACACCAAGTACGGCATGATCAAGACCGATCACATTTTGTTCATTGCCTCGGGCGCCTTCCATCTGGCCAAGCCGTCGGACCTGATTCCCGAGCTGCAGGGCCGCTTCCCGATCCGGGTGGAACTGGAGTCGCTGTCGATCGCCGACTTCGAACGCATCCTGACCAGCACCGACGCCTGCCTGACCAAGCAGTACGAGGCGCTGCTGGCGACCGAAGACGTCAAGCTGGAGTTCGCGCAGGAAGGCATCACCCGCCTGGCGGAGATTGCCTACTCGGTCAACGAGCGCACCGAAAACATCGGCGCCCGCCGCCTGTACACGGTGATGGAAAAACTGCTGGAAGAACTGTCCTTCACGGCCAGCGGCGACAGCGGCAAAACCATCGTGGTCGATGCCGCCTATGTGAACGAGCGCCTGGATGCGCTGGCGGTCAACGAAGACCTGTCGCGCTACGTGTTGTAAGCGTTGTAGCAGAACCCTCAGCGGGCGCCGGTGGTGGCGCCCGCTCTCAGGTTATCTAGAAGTCGTAACGCAAGCCGGTGCCCAGTATCGGCGCGGTCTTTTCAATATCCGGCGTGATGCGTATCGGCATGTACGTCACATCCACTGTCAACGACACATGCGGCGTCAGCTTGTACGCCAGTCCCACGCCGGCCGTCATGGCAGTGCGCTGATAGTTGCTGTCGCCGGTTTCATACCGGTAGCGCACGGTGGACCAGGTACGATTGATACCCAGCCGGCTGGTCAGCGACCAGTTATCGCTCAGCTTGGTGGACGTGGTCCAGTTAAGGCCAATACCTTTGGTACGGATGCGCTCATCGCCAAATACAAAGCCGTCGCTCAGCACATATTTTGGGGTGTTGGCGTGCGACGTGAACACCATCAACTCCAGTGCATGCACCTGCTGCAGATCGAGCCAGGCGGTGTTGCCCACGTTGTAACCCGCGTACGCGCGGTAGATGGGACTGTCGTTGCCATTGATCCGCGCGCCGACGTCCACGCCGACGTAAGCCGGGGACTGGTCGGCCGCCATCGCGCCGCCGCTGCTCGCCACGGCGATCAACGCTGCGGCCAGTGGTTTCCATATCTTCATCGTTGCTCCGGGTGAGTATTCCAAGGCGCCGTCACTTCTACGAGAGACAGCCGGGAAAGTGTCGCCCAGTTCGAGACCATGTACTAATAGATTATTCCAAGCGCTGGTTTTCACGCCAACGGGTATCGTGTTACGATACCTTGTTATTTTTGTAAGGCGGAAATATGAGTTCACCGGAATTGCTGTTGCAAGTGCTGCGCACGCAGATGCGGGCGGCGGGCGTCACCTACAAAGTGCTGGCCGAACGGATCTCGATGAGCGAGTCCAGCGTCAAGCGCATGTTCGGCCAGCAGGATATGTCGCTGTCGCGGCTGGCACAGATCTGCAAGGCGGCCAGCATCCCGATGGAAGACGTATTGCGCGGCGCCGCCGACGCCACGCCGCAGTCGGACAGCCTGACGCTGCCGCAGGAAAAGTCGATGCTGGCCAATCCGCACCTGCTGCTGATGGCGATCTGCTGCCTGGGCCACTGGACGCTGGAACAGGTGCTGGAAACCTACGACCTGAGCGAACCCGAATGCATCATGCTGCTGGCCGAGCTGGACCGCCTGGGGCTGATCGAACTGAAGCCGCTGAACCGCTACCGCCTGCGCGTCTCGAACGCCTTCCGCTGGCTGCCGGACGGCCCGGTGCAGCAGTTCTTCCGCGAGCACGCGGTGGACGACTACTTCAGCGGCAGCTTCAACGGCGCCGGCGAAACGCTGCTGTGCCTGCCCGCCAGGCTGTCGCAACCGAGCGCGCAGGAACTGGTCGGCCGCATCCAGCAACTGGCCGGCGAACTGGCGCGCCTGCACCAGAGCGACCGCCGCCTGGCGCCAACCGAACGCGATGGTTTTACATTACTGGTAGGATTCCGTTCCTGGGAATTCGCAGCGTTCACCGCGCTGCGCCGTACAGCACCATCCAAATCGACCGCATGAAAATCGCAACCCTCATCAGCCTGGCCGGCACCGTCACCTGTTCCGGCGTCTTCACCGCACAAAAACAATGGATGATGGCGGCCGCCTTCATCTGCATGACCATCTACACCTTGCTGGACCGCGTGATCCACCTCGGCTTCATTCCGCCGCTGGTGGTCACCGCCTTCCCGGTGGTGGCGCTGGTGCTGGTGCTGTACGAAGTGCTGCGCAAGGTGGTGGCTAAATAGTGTTCGTCACGGTCGCTATCGACAGCGCCATTCTGGCCGGCAATCCGCTGGGCGATCCAGCGCGCCGCCGCATTGGCGTCTACCTGCCGCCGGGTTATGAACACGGCACGCAGCGCTATCCGGTCGCGTATGTGCTGGTCGGCTTCAACAGCCGCGGCACCATGCTGATGAACGAATCGCCGTGGGATGAAAATATCGCGCAGCGCATGGACCGGCTGATCGCCAGCGGCGCCGTGCAGCCGATGATACTAGTGATGCCGGACTGCCTGACGCGCTACGGCGGCAGCCAGTACATCAACTCCAGCGCCATCGGCCATTACGAAGACCATCTGCTGCAAGAGCTGGTGCCGTTGATCGACAACAGCTACCGCACCATCGCGCAGCGCGACTACCGCGCCGTGGTGGGCAAAAGCTCCGGCGGCTATGGCGCCGTGATGCTGGCCATGCGCCAGCCGCAGGTGTTTGGACTGGCCGCGTCGCACAGCGGCGACCTGTATTTTGAACTGTGCTACAAGCCCGCCTTCATCGCCTGCGTGCGCGAGCTGCAACGGCGCGACGGCGATCTGGCCGGTTTCCTGCGCGATATCCACATGATCCGCCCCCGCGATGCGGCGTCTCACACGCTGCTCAATACCATCGCCATGGCCAGCTGCTACTCGCCCAATCCGGCGTCGCCGCATGGCTTCGACCTGCCGTTCGACCTGCATACCGGCGAAATCATCGACGCGGTGTGGCAACGCTGGCTGCAATGGGACCCGGTGCATCTGGTGGGGCAGCACGCGGAAGCGCTGCAATCACTGAAGCTGCTGTTCATTGATGCCGGCCGGCGCGATGAATTCAACCTGCAATTCGGCGCGCGCATCTTCTGCGAAAAGCTGAAGCAGCACGGCATCGCCCACGTGCATGAAGAATTCGACGACGGCCATCTGAACATCCCCTACCGCTACGACGTCTCGTTGCAGCGCATCTCCGAGGCCATGGGGAGGCTATGAACAAACTGCTGCTTGCCCTGCTGCTGGCAACACCGGTCGCCCACGCCACCGAGTGGACCGCGTTTCGCTGGGAGAGCTTCGGCGCCTTTCCGCATGCGGCGCTGATGCTGCCGGCAAAGGTCGATAACGTGGCCTGTTTCGTGCAGCTCGATACCGGCGCCAATGGGCGCTTCATTCCTTCCGGCCGCGCCGTCGCCGATGCGCCGGGCCGCGATGTCGCCATCGAGATCGGCCACCACACCGTTACGGCGCGGGTGCCGCAGGCGGTGCTGGCCGCGCTGCCTGCCAGCGGCGACTGCCACGCCGGCACGGTCGGCAATGCCTTCTTCGAAAACGGTTCGCTGATCCTCGACCTGAAACACGCGCGCTTCGCCTACAGCGATGACGCCGTCCTGCGCGACGACAGCGCTGCCGCCCCCATCAAGTACGTGCATCAGCAAGGCTGGGATGGTGGCCACATCGTCGTGCCGATCGCGCTGCCGGGACAGACGCCGCAAGAGGCCATGTTCGATAGCGGCGCCGCACTGTTTACCTTCACGCCATTCAAGCAGTCGCTGTATGAAGCGCTGCGTGGCGCCGATAGCCAGCCACTCAGCGCGCCCAGCTGGGGCAACGAAATCAGCTGCCAGACCAGCCGCCTGACCACGCCGCTGCGCGTCAGCCAGTACACGCTGGACAGCGGCATACTGGGGCACTGCAAGATGGAAGTCGGCATCGGCATGCCGCTGGCCGGCATCGTCGGCCTGGCCGGCTTTGCGGAACAGACCATCACCATCGACTATCCGTCCCGCAAGTGGAAGGTCACCAGATAGGACCGAGGAACAGATAGGCGCTGCTGTTGCCGCCCTTGGTGGTGCCGGCGCCAAAGTACAGCGGCCCGAAACGCGTGTCAACGGCGATAAAGCCGCTGGCTGCATTCTTCAGCTTACCCCAGCGCAGCGGGTCGGTCGGGCTGTACGCGCCACCGGCTTCCAGCGAGAAGCCGAGCCGCACATCGCCGCCCAGCGCGGCCGGCATGGCGCCGATGCTGCGCGCCATCACCACCCGTCCCAGCACGGTGCGGCTGCCCACCACCGACTCCGGCGTGGTGCCGGACAAGCGCAGGAAGCCGCCCAGATTATTATCCGCAGCGCCGCCCTGGCTGCGCGCCCATTCGGCATACACATGGCCCGCCCAGCGGCCGACGTGGAAGGCCTCTAGGCCTTTTACCTGCTGCTGCGCCGGTACTGCCGCCGCCACGTCGTTGGCATGCAGGGCGCGCTGCCAATCGAGGCTGAACAAGGTGCCGCGCGTGGGGAAGGCGATTGTGTCCAGCGTGTCGACGTTGAAGCTCAGCGTCTGCACTGTCTGCGACACATGCTGCCTGGTCAGATCCTCGGGGATCGTGTAGTGGGCATTGCTGTTGGTGCGTGCCACTGTATAGCGCAGATCGCCCCAGCGGCCCAGCTGCCGTCCCAGCGCGATCTGGGTCGAGGTGTAGTCGTAGGCGTAGCGCGCCTGCCGCAAGCCGTTATTGTTGAAGATGTCGGTGGCGCCGGACGCAAATTCCAGCGTCGGCGCCACATACCATTGCGATCCCGCGCCCAGCGGCTGCCAGAACTGGTTACTCAGCACACGCGCCGTGCCCACCCGCGCCGTGGTGCGCAACTCGGCGCCCCAGTCGTTCAGCGACGACAGCACATGCAGCGCCTTGATCTCAAAGGCGTTGTTCTCGCTGAAGTCACTATTCAGCTCGAGGCCCACGCGCAGGCGGCTGTGCGCCCATTCGGCCTCGGTAGGCTTGATCAGCACACTGCGGCCGCTTTCGTCGTCGCGCACCTCGGTCTCCACGCGCGCCAGGTCGCCGCGTCCGAACAGCTGGTTGCCGGCCGCCGTCGCCTGCTCGCTGGTGACCATTTGGCCGATCTTCAGGCCCGATTGCACTTCCAGTTCCTTTGGATTGATGCGGCCACTCGGTGCCACTTCCAGTTTGGTCAGCAGCACCGGCTGGTCGATCGCCACCGGCGCCGACAGACGCTTCACCTCATAGGCGGCATACTGCGCTTCCGGCAAGGCCAGCTTGACCAGCTTCTCGCTCATGGCGCGCACCGCCGCTTCGCCCTCCTTCATGGCGCGGTCGTAACGGCCAAAATCCAGGAAGCCGATGCCGCCCAAATTCGGCTGCACCAGGATATCGCTGGGGCGCAGCTCCTTGAGCGAACGCTGGACGTTTTGCTCGGTGAGGATTTGCAGCATCTGCTGCGCCACGCTGACTGCGCTCACCAGTTCCTTCTCCGGCGCCAGCGGCGTGCCGACGTTGACGGCGATGATGATGTCCGCGCCCATCTCGCGCGCCACGTCCACCGGCAGGTTGCGCACCAGGCCACCATCCACCAGCAGGCGCTGATTGACGCGCACCGGCGCAAACACGCCCGGCACCGCCAGCGAGGCGCGCATCGCCAGGAACAGCGGCGCGTCGCTCAGCTCCACCAGTTCGCCCGTCACCAGGTCGGAAGCGACCGAGCGGAAAGGCAGTTGCAGCAGGTTGGCCGGCTTGTCGCGGGTGCCGGACGGCAGGATGCTGGTCAGCGCCAGTTCCAGCGCCTCATTGCCGGCGGCGGCGGGCGGCAGCGAGACGCCGTCTTCATGCACGCCGAATTCAATCCGCGACGGCAGCAGCAGGTCTTCCTCGCGGCGGCGATAAATCAGTTCATCGCGCGGCGGACGGTCGGCCACCACGGCGTTCCAGTCGGTGCGGCGCACCAGCAGCTCCAGCTGCTCGACCGAACTGCCGGCCGCATAGGCGCCGCCAACCACGCTGCCCATGCTGGTGCCAACCACAAAGTCCACCGGAATGCGCAGCTCCTGCAAGGCGCGCAATACGCCAATGTGGGCAAAGCCGCGCGCGCCACCGCCGGACAGCACCAGCGCGATCTTCGGCCGCGGCTTGACGCTGGCGTCCGGCGCGACGGAGGTGGCGTTGGGCTGCTGCGGCGCCGGTGCACCAGGTGCAGCCAATGCGGCAGACAAGAAAAAGCCGCAGCATAAAGCTGCGGCCAGCGTGCGGATAAAAGCCATGGGCTTGTCCTACTGACGATCGTTGGATGGAATGGGCGGAATCCCCATCGGCGCGATGGGCCGCTGTGCGCCGTTCTGCGGCTGCGCCGGCACCTGGGGCTGCGACTGCACTGCCGGTTGCGCCATCTGCGGAATTTGCGTCGACGTCGGCTGGATCGGCTGCATGCCCGGCTGGGCGACCGGGCTTGCCTGGCCAGGCATGACTGCCGGCCCGCTGGACACGCCGATATCGCTCGGCAGGTCGACGCGCTTGTTCACGCCGCCCTCGGACAGGATCACATGCTTGGCATGCACTTCCTTGACCGTCACGCCCGGCACCACTTCCTTGCCGATGGCGACCGACATCGCCGGCTTGCCGTCCACCGCGATAATGGCCGCGCTGTCTTCACCGCGCGCCGCCACCACGCCTTTCAGCTGGTAGTTGCTGACCGCAGCCACCATCACCTGGCCGCCGAACAGGCCCTTGGCCGCATCGACGTTGATGCCCATCGGCGGCGGCGCCGGCGGCGCGGCAATCGCGCGCTGCTGCGGTTTGAACAACTGCAGTCCCCAATAAGCCAGCGATGCGGACAGCAGCACCACGGCGAGAACAGTAACGATTAAGGGCAAACGCTTCATGGTGTCCTTGTTGTATTCCTGACGATCAGCGTACCAGCTGATTGATTTCGATAATAGGCATCAGCACCGCCAGCACGATCAGCAGCACCACCACGCCCATGGCGAGGATCAGCACCGGCTCCAGCAGGCCCGCAATCGTCAGGGTGCGGCGCTCCAGATCGGCTTCCTGCGCGGCGGCGGCGCGGTCCAGCATGGCCGGCAGCTCACCCGTGATTTCGCCGGCGCGGATCATGTGGATCAGCATCGGCGGGAAGTGCTTCTGCGCCGACAGTGCGCGCGCGAGGCTCACGCCCTCGCGCACGCCGTCGCTGGCTTCTTCCACCAGCTCCTGCATGGCGACGTTGTTGAGCGTATCGCGGCTGGTTTCGAGCGCGCGCAGGATCGGCACGCCGGAGCCGGTGGTAATCGCCAGCGTGCTGGCGAAGCGCGCGGTGTTTAGACTGCGTTCGAATTTGCCGTACATCGGCGCGGTCAGCAGCCAGGTATGCCAGCGCCGCTTCAGCACCGGATTTTGCAAGGCGCGCCGCCAGCCGAACCAGGCGCCGATCAGCGCGATGGCGACGACGATGCCGTAGTGCCGAACGAAGTCCGACACCGCCAGCATGACGATGGTCAGGAACGGCAGCTTCTGTTTAGTGTTGGCGAACACCGAGACGATCTGCGGCACCACATAGGTCAGCAGGAATATCACGATGGAGAACGCCACCACCGTAACGATGGCTGGATAGGTGAACGCCAGCTTCACCTTCGACATCAGTGCATTGCGGCGCTCGATGTAGTCGGCAAGGCGCGACAGCACGCGCGACAGCTGTCCGATCTGCTCACCCGACGCCACCAGCGCGCGGTAGATTTCGGCGAAATCGCGCGGATGGCGTCCCAGCACGGCAGACAGCGAATCGCCGCCGATCACTTCCGAGCGCACCGAGGCAATCAGGTCGCGCAGGTACGGGCGCTCGGCCTGCTCCAGCAAGGCGGTAAACGCCTGCTCCAGCGGCAGGCCGGCTTCCAGCAAACTGGCCAGCTGGCGCGTGAACAGCGCCAGCTCGTTCGACGTCAGGCGCTCGCCGAAGCCGCGGCTTTTGGCGGCGCCGGACGAATCGACTTGCGCGGCGATGGCGTCGACCTTGAGCGGCACCAGTCCCTGCACGCGCAACTCGGCGCGCGCGGAACGGGCGCTGTCCGAATTGAGCACACCTTTTTTGGTGGCGCCGCCGGCATCGACGGCTTCATAACGAAATGCTGGCATGGTTGTTCGCCTAGTCCTTGGTCACGCGCATCAACTCGGCCTGGGTGGTGACGCCTGCCGCCAGCCAACGTTCGCCATCGTCGCGCATGGTCTGCATGCCGTCGCCGACAGCGACCGTCTTGATCTCGGCTTCCGATGCGCGGTTGTGGATTTGCGCGCGGATCTGCTCCGTGGTCTCCAAAAATTCGTACACGCCCACCCGGCCCTGGTAGCCGGTGTGGCCGCAATGTTCGCAGCCGACCGCGTGCCACAGCGTGCCGTCGAAGGTCTTGCAGCTCGGGCACAGCTTGCGCACCAGGCGCTGCGCCAGCACGCCGAGCAGCGTGGACGACAGCAGGAACGGCTCGATGCCCATGTCCAGCAGACGCGTGACGGCGGCGGCGGCGTCGTTGGTGTGCAGCGTGGCCAATACCAGGTGGCCGGTCAGCGAAGCCTGCACCGCGATCTGCGCGGTTTCCAGATCGCGGATCTCACCGATCATGATCACGTCCGGGTCCTGGCGCAGGATGGCGCGCAGGGCCTTGGCGAAGGTCATGTCGATGCGGGTATTGACCTGCGTCTGGCCAACGCCGGCGAGGTCGTACTCGATCGGGTCTTCCACCGTCATGATATTGGTGGTGGAGGCGTTCAGCAGCGCCAGCGCAGCGTACAGCGTGGTGGTTTTACCGGAGCCGGTCGGACCGGTCACCAGCACGATGCCGTGCGGCTGGTTGATGATGGCGTCGAACTTCGGCAGCATGGTCTCGCTCATGCCGAGGTGGTTCAGGTCGAGGCGATTGGCCTCCTTGTCCAGCAGACGCAGTACCGCGCGTTCGCCGTGGCCGGTCGGCAGCGTAGAGACGCGCACGTCCACCGGCTTGCCGCCAATGCGCAGCGTGATGCGGCCATCCTGCGGCAGGCGTTTTTCAGCAATGTCCAGCTGCGCCATGATCTTGATACGCGAGATCAGCGAACCGTGGATCGCCTTGCGTGGACGGACGATGTCGCGCAGCGTGCCGTCGACGCGGAAGCGCACCACCGAGGTTTGCTCGAACGGTTCGATGTGGATATCGGAAGCGCCATCGCGCAGCGCCTGCGTCAGCAACGCGTTGATCATGCGGATCACCGGCGCGTCGTCAGACGATTCCAGCAGGTCTTCAATCGCTGGCACGTCTTGCAGCAGCTTGGTCAGATCGAGGTCGGCGTCGAATTCCTCGGCCACCATGGAAGCGTTGCCGCCGGAGCTGGCGTAGGCCGCAGCGATTGCGGTTTCGAGGTCGGCGCGCGTCATGCTCTTCAGCTGGATGCGGCCGAAACGACGCGACACCTCGGCGATGGCGGCCGGCGCGGTGGCGCCGCAGACCAGCACGTCGACGGTGCCTTCGGCATCCTCGCTGTGCTGGGCCAGCACCACGAAATCGCGGGCGAAGGCGTAAGGAAGAAGATTGCTCATATTACTGCTGCACTGGCTGAGGTACTGGCTGGATCGACGCACCGCCCGGCAGACGTGCAGGCAGCGGCGCTGGCGGCACCGGTGCGGCAATCCCACCGCCGCCGGCTGGCGCGCCGTTCTTCAGCTCCGGCAGCACCGGCTGGCCCAGGTCCTTGACCAGCACACCCTCCGGTGGCGCGATGTTCTGCTGCTGGTCGCGCATGTAGTCGTAGCGGTCGGTGGCAAGGCTGATGCTTTGTTCCTTGTTGCGGATCACGACCGGACGCAGGAACACCATCAGATTGGTCTTGGTACGGGTGCGGCTCTGGTACTTGAACAGATTGCCGATGATCGGCAGACTGCCCAGGCCAGGCACTTTGTCGTTGCCGTCGCCGACGGTATCCGAAATCAGCCCGCCCAGCACGATGATCTGGCCATCGTCAGCGATCACGTTATTCTCGATCACGCGGTTGTTCAGCGTGATGCCGGAAGCGGCGGTCAGCGTCGACTTATCCACGCTGGAGGTCTCGTGGTAAATCGCCAGCTTGATGGTGCCGCCTTCGGAAATCTGTGGTCGCACTTTCAGCGTCAGGCCGACGTCCTTGCGGTCGATGGTCTGGAACGGATTGCTGTTGGTGCCCGAAGTGGTGGTGAACTGGCCAGTCAGGATCGGCACGTTCTGGCCGACGCGGATCGTCGCCAGTTCGTTATCCAGCGTGATCATGTTCGGCGTCGACAGGATGTTGGCATTGGCGTCCGATTCCAGCGCGTGTGCCAGAAAGCCCAGGCCACTCTTGTTGAACAGGCCAAGCGAGAAGCCGTTGCTCGGCAGGACAGTACCCTTGCCGGCGTAGATCGAGGTCAGGTTATTGGTGGTGCCGCCGGTGGTGAACGATTGCAGCACGCCGACCCGCGTACCGCTGTCGGAGTTGCCGGAGGCGCCGGCCCACTGCACGCCGAATTCCGCCGCTTTGTCGGACGTGACTTCGACGATCAGCGATTCGATGTAGACCTGCGCGCGGCGCACGTCCAGCTGGTCGATCACGGCGCGCAGGTTGCGGTACACCGATTCCGGCGCGGTGATGATCAGCGTGTTGGTGGTGGCGTCGGCCTGGATGTAGCCGGCGCTGCCGCCACTGCCGCCTTGCTGCTGCTGGTTGTTGTTACCGGTTAGCAGGGGGTTGCTCGGCCCGGAGCTGCCGCTGCCGGAACCGCTGGTGCTGGAGCTGCTGCTGGAACTGTTATTGTTGAAGCTATTGCTGCCGCTGCTGTTCTGCGCATTGGTGCCGCTGCCGCTGTTGTTGGTCTGCGCGGTATCGCCGGACACCACGGAGCGCAGCGTCTGCGCCAGCTTGGTGGCTTCGGCGTTCTTCAGGTAGACCACGTGCACATTGCCCAGTTCCTGGGTCGGCTGATCCAGCTTGGCGATCAGCGACTTGGCCAGGTTGGCGCGCGCCTGCGATGGCGCGCGCAGGATCAGCGCATTGGTGCGCGGATCGGCCAGCACGCTGACCTTGCCGGAATCGCCGCCACTGGCGCCGCCGCTGCTGCCGTCCAGCAGTTTGTTCATCATCACCGCCAGGTCGGTGGCGATCGCGTAGCGCACCGGGATCACATCCAGGTCGGTGACCGCCGGCGCATCCAGCGCGGCGACGATCTTCGCCAGGCGCTTGACGTTGTCGGCATAGTCGGTAACCACCACGCTGTTGTTGCCCGGGTTGGCGTTGACGGTGTTGTTCGGCGAGATCAGGGGGCGCAGCACCGTCACCACATTGGCGGCCGACTCATAATTCAGGTGGAAGATCTGGCTGATAATCTGGTCGCCCTTGGCGGCAGGCTGCATGCCGATCTGGGTGGGACTGGCTTGCAGCTTGGCTTCCGCTTCCGGCACCACCTTGGCGAAGCCGTCGCCGCTGACCACCGCAAAGCCATTCAGGCGCAGCGCGGACGTCAATAGCGCAAACGCCTGCGACTTGGTCACCGGCTTTTCCGACACCACCGTCAACGTGCCTTTGACGCGCGGATCGATGACGAAGGTGATGTTGGTGTAGTGGCCCACCGCCTTGATGACCGACTCGATATCGGCGCCGACAAAATTCAGTGCCGCGTCATCCGCGGCGGCTTGCGCCTGCAAGGGCAACAGCAACATGGCGGCGGTGGGCGCGGCGCTGATCGCACAGCACAGCATCGCACCTACGCTCAGGCGGCGCAGCGCAGGAAGACGGGATTTGCTCATGGACTGATTTTTCATAGTCGGACTTTAATTTAGTGGAACTCTAATGCGATGACGTTACGATCACTACCTGGCTTGCGCTGGCCCAGCAAATTCAATAGATTGGCCAGCGTCTCTTCGTATCCCTGTGCTGCCTCGGCCTGCCCGGAAAACTGCAGGCGGCCGTTGTTCAAATTGCCCCGGCCACTCAGCAGCAGCGGCCCTTTGACGGAATCCAGCGCCAACTGCGCCTGCTGGCCGTGCCAGTCCAGCGCCAGCGTGTAGCTGCCCAGTGGCCGGATCGACGACAGGCGCGAGGCCATGTCGGTCATCTCCAGCGTGGTGCGGCCGTTGATGCTGGCCTGGCGGTTTTCCAGCGCCAGCTCCAGCCCGGTCCACGACAGCCGCATGGCGCCGCTCGGCGCCAGCGTATTCAATGGCGCGCCCAGGCCGGACAAGCCTTCCGCCGGCAGCAGCAACGCCGACGGACTCAATTGCCAGTGCGACCAGCTGCCGCGGAACGTCACCGGCTGCGCCAGCGCTTCCGGATTCTCCAGCTGCAGCTCGACCATGCCGATCAGCGACAGCGGCGAAATCTTCCAGCTGAAGCGACCCGGCAGCAGCGGCGTGACCGGGCTGTTATTGCCCGCCGCGCCGCCGATGAAGGCCGAACCGCGCCACAGCGTACCTTGCGCATCCCCCAGCGTCAAACGGCCGCCCGTTCGCGATTCAACGATGGAACCGAGCCACGCCGCCGGAAAGAATACCAGCAGCGTGATAGCCATCGTCAGCGCAATGGTCAGCAACCATAGCATGGCGCGCTTCATCGGACTCCCTGGCGCAGCGTCAGCGTGCCGTTCACCACGCCCGCCGTGTCCTGCGCGGTAAAACTGGCGTCCACCACGCTGATGCGGCTTTCGGTGCGGATCGCGTCCAGCCACGCCACGATGCCGGCATATTGCGCGCCGTTGAATTGCAGCTTGGCGTATTCGCCGGTGACGTTGAGCGACTGCGGATTGAGGCCGCGCGCGGTCAGGCCGGTGCTCAAGGTTTCACGCGTCATCGGCGTCGGCGCGATGGTGTTCTGCCCTTGCAGCGCCTGCGCTTCACGCGCCATCCCCTGCATCTCGGCGGCCTGCTGGTGCAGCTGCGGCAGTTGCTTGTGCAACTGGTCAGTGCCGCTGACGGCCGGATCGACGGCGATGCTGTAGAACAGCGCCAGGCCGATGACGATGCCGCCGATGCGCAGCAGCTTGCGTTCCTGCTCGGTGCGCACCTGCCAGAAGGCGTCGGCGCGCGCGCGCAGCGTGTTCAATGGATTCGGCTTGCTCATGATTTTCCTCCAGCGCTAAGCGGCTGGATCTTCCAGGCGCCCGGCACCGGCTCCTGCATATCCAGCTTGCGGCCGGCCAGGGCGGCGCGCAGTTGCTGCACCGCCGTCCCGTCCACGGTATTCGGTTTGACCTTGATCAGCAATGCATGGTCCTTGTATTCCAGCGAGGCGATGATGTCCTTGCGTGGCAGGACGTTCATGGCTTCGCCAAAGGCTGCGCTCAGGGTGACGAATTCGTCGCCGCCCGCTTCGCCGCTGCTGGCTTTCGCCAGGCGGATATTGCGCTGCATCTGTTCCAGCGGCGCCGCCACCAGCGGTTCTTTCGGATAGACCGATTTGAAGGTCTGTGTCATCGACTGGCTGACGGCCTTGGCTTCGCCCTTGAGGCGCATCCATTCGATATTTACGCCCACCACATTGATCAGCACCGCTAGCACGGCGATGCGCACCGGCCAGCGCCAGCGCTGCCACGCGCGCGCCGAGGCGCCGTTGTTGCCCAGCGCCGGCGCCAGGTCCAGCCCCGCGCTGCGCGCGCCGGCTACCCAGTGCGCCCAATGGTCCTCTTCCAGCGTCAGATGCGCAATCTCGGCAGCCAGCGGCGCCAGTTGCGCTCTCTGCGCGGCCGACACGTACAGCGTAACCGGCTGCTCGCCGGCCAGCACACGCAACGTTTGCAGCGCGGCTTGCGGCTGCGCCGGCAGCGTCATACCCAAGCCTTCAAACTGCGACTGGCGCATCACCAGGTCGAAACCGGCGTCGCCCGGCACCAGCGCGGCCGAGACGGCGCCCGGCTGGAACGGCAGGCACAATTGCGACGGCATCACCGACACCGCCTGCGCGCCCTGCGCCAGCAGCGCCTTGACCAGCACTTCCAGCCACGCGCGCTGCACCACGGCCACGGTGCGCATGCCTTCGTCGTCGGCGGCGGTGGCGGCCAATACGCAATCAGCCGGATCGCCCAGCACCTGTTCTTCCACCAGCGCCGGCAAGGCCGCCTTCAGCTTGGCGCCTGACAGCGGCGGCGTTTTCATGCGCAGCAGCGCGGTGTCCGATGCCGCCAGCAGCAGCGTCACCCGGCGTGCCGCCGCCACCATGTCGCCCAGGTTGCCCAGCGGCGCCGCGCCTTGCTGCAGCAGGTTGCCGCCGTCGCCCACCAGCGCGAACGCGCAGGTCTGGGCCGCGCCGCTGTCGACGCTGGCCTTGGCCGGATAGCGGATGATTAGTGTAGTCAAAGGATCTCGCTTTCGTTCATCGCTGTTCTAGTATTCCCGTATCCATTCCACCCTGGTGGTCGGCGTTTTATTCGGCCGCACCAGCAGCGACTGCGTTTCCAGCGTCGCCCGGTCCAGTTTCACCCGGCTGTAGGCCAGGAAGTAATCGCTGCGCACATCCCAAAATACCAGGCTCGCCTTGCCGGACATCTGCGCCGTGCCCGTGAAATCCGCTTTCTGGCGGTAGTACACGGTCTTGCGCGTATTGACCATGGCCGCCGCATCCGACAACGACAAACCCGGCACCAGCGCCGCCACCACTTCGGCCGGCGCGGTATTGACATTGACCGCCGTGCCGCTGGCCGGCAGCACGATCACATAATCGCGCAACTGGTCGATGGCGGTTGGCGTGAAGCCGCTCACCGCCAGCAAATCTTCCGCCCGCACCAGCTCCATCGGTTCA
Organism: Duganella dendranthematis; assembly: GCF_012849375.1. Classification (NCBI taxonomy): domain Bacteria; kingdom Pseudomonadati; phylum Pseudomonadota; class Betaproteobacteria; order Burkholderiales; family Oxalobacteraceae; genus Duganella; species Duganella dendranthematis. The sequence goes on along the minus strand of NZ_CP051684.1, from coordinate 2,707,728 downwards.
GTGCTGCTGCTCTGCTGCGCGCCGGCCAGCGTCTGCGACTGCGCCACCAGGTCGGCCACGCCCTGCGCCAGGCCGGGGTCGAGCCGCAAATTGCTCAGCAGCCGCTGGAACACCGCCAACTGCTCCTTGCTCACCACTTTGCTCACTGCCAGATTGCCAAGATTGTAGCGCGCCAGCGCATCCGTCATACGGCCGGACAGCGTGGCGTCAAAATTTTCCCCTTGCAGGCGCTCACGTTCGACGTAATCGTCGAGCCGCGTCTCTTCCAGCGGCGTGGCCCACACGCCATTTTGCTGCGTGATGTTGGGCGAGTCCATCAAGTCCTGGTTGAGGATCAAACGGCTCAGGTCCAGCGCACCGCGCAAAATCCAGCGGGTCTGCAACTGCAAGCGCTGGTTTTCCATCGAGCGCACCTGTACCTGCTGCTGCCAGAACAGGCTGGTGACGATGGTGATCGCCAGGGTCGTCAGCAGCAGCGCCGTGATAATGGCGACCCCGCGTTGCCGTTTCAGCTTCACAGTGCCCCCAGCAGGAAGGACTTCACCATCGGGATCTGCTGCCCGCGCAGCATCAGCGACACTTCCAGCCCATTCGGCAGACTGGTGACGCCGGCGCTGGTGACACCGGCCGCCGCCACCCAGCCACCGGCATTGGCGGCGGTGGGAACCAGGCTCGCACCCGGCACCCACAAGCGCATGCTCATGCCCTGCACATTCGATTGCAGCGACACCGCGCCACCCGGATCGGTATCGCTGAGCGCCGCCTGCCACAGGTTGTCCAGCTGCGCCAGGTCACGCGTGGAAGTCGACTCGCGCCGCGTCAGCACGCCGTCGGCGTTGACGCGGTAGGACACCACCTGCAAGCGCGTGGCCTGGTTATCGGCCATCACCATGCGCACCAGCGTAATGCGGCTGTCCTCGGCCTGGATGAAGGCGCGGCGATGCAGCAGCGCGCTGGAGGCCAGGTTTTCACAATCGCTCTGCATCTGCGCGAACGCCAGTTGCAGGCCGCGCGTCTGCTCCATGTCGGCGGTCAGCATCACGCGCGAACGGATGATGCTGTCCAGCCCACGCCAGCCCAGCACCGCGATCACGGCCAGGATGGAAATGGCCAGCAGCAGTTCAACCAGCGTGAAGCCGCGCACCCGGAACTTCATGAATTCAGCACCAATTGAACCAGCTTGATGATGCGGCGCTCCGGATGGCTGGCCTCATACACGCTGACCTCGACCCGGCGGAAGCGCGGATTGGGGCTGGCGATGACGTCTTCCTCGCACATCAGTTGCAAGTCGCCCTGCGGGCATTCGTAGGTGGTCTTGCCGATCGGCGGGAACACGCGCGACAGGCGCATTTGCACCAGCCGGTTCTCGGCCGACCAAGTGGCCATCATATTGGCGCGCAGGCCGTCGCTGTTGCCGGTCAGGCTGCCGACCGCGCGCAGCGACGCGATCAGCGCGGTGGCGACGATCATCAGCGCGACCAGCACTTCCAGCATGGTGAATCCGTGGGAGGAGAAGAAGGAGCGGGAGCGGCGCATGTCAGTCCACCGTGAAATGGCCAATGCCGTCGGCGCGGATGACGACACTGCTGCCGTCGTTGGCGGCCATGGTCAGCACAAAAGGTTTATCCACCGGCTCGCGGCCGAAGACGATGCGCAGCGTGGCTTCCGGCAGCGCCGGCGCCGGGTCCAGCATCAGCGTGACCGGGCTATTCTTGAATTCGCGCTCGCGCAGCAGGTCGTCCTGCACTACCTGCTCCCATTGCTTGTTATCGTTGCGGATCATGAAGCGGTAGCTGTCGCTGCCCGCCTCGAAGGCGATCTGGCGGTTGCGCACGATGGCCTCATCGCGCGCCAATTGCAGCAGCAGCGCGATGCGCTTGGCGTCTTGCTGCATCGACTGCTTCTGGCCCGGCATCGCGCTGAGCGTCACCAGTCCCAGGGTGACGCCCAGGATGACCATCACCACCAGCAGTTCGATCAGCGTGAAGCCCCGCTGGCCGGTGCGCATGATACCGCGTCCCGTCAGTGATCAGTTGTCCCAGGAGCCGATGTCGGCATCGTTGCCGGTGCCACCCGGCTGGCCGTCGGCGCCGTAGGAGAACACGTCGACTTCGCCCTTGATGCCAGGCGACAGGTACTGGTATGGATTGCCCCACGGGTCTTTCGGCATTTTCTCAACATAGCCGCCGGACTTCCAGCCGTTGGCGGCCGGGCCGCTGGCCGGCTTCTCGATCAGCGCCTGCAGGCCTTGTTCAGTGGTCGGGTAGCGCTGGTTATCCAGCTTGTACAGTTTCAGTGCTTGCATCAGGGTCGCGATGTCGACCTTGGCGGCGGACACCTTGGAGTCGCCGGCGCGGTTCAGCAGCTTCGGCACCACCATGGCCGCCAGCACGCCCATGATCACCACGACAACCATGATTTCAATCAGCGTAAAGCCACGCTGGATGCGTCGTGCGGCAGAGCTGCGAAGTGAGAGCTTTTTCATAATCTGATAACAAATTTAAAGAGTGCAGAGTATAAGGCGGAATTCAGGCCATGGCGATATCCGGCCCCAATTTATCCGCTTTAGTGCTTAAATCGATCTTAATATGACAGTTTCTTTACAAGGTCTTACTTGGCGGCGCACACCGGGCAGGCGCCGTTGCGGGCGACGCCGATGCTGGTCCATTCCATGTGCAGCCCGTCCAGCATCAGCAGGCGGCCGGCCAGCGGGGCGCCGACGCCCATCAGCAGCTTGAGCGCCTCGGCGGCCTGCATGGCGCCGACCACGCCCACCAGCGGCGCAAACACGCCCATGGTGGAACAGGCCACGTCTTCAAACTTCTGGTCCTGCGGGAACAGGCAGGAGTAGCACGGCTGTTCGCCGCTGCGCGGATCGAACACGCTGATCTGGCCGTCGAAGCGGATCACGGCGCCGGACACCAGCGGCTTGCCGGCCGCCACGCAGGCGCGGTTGACGGCGTGACGGGTAGCGAAGTTGTCGGTGCAGTCCAGCACCACGTCGGCCTGCGCCACCAGCTGCGCCAGGCGAGCGTCGTCCACCCGTTCGTTCAGCGCGGTGACGGTGATGTCGGGATTGATCTGCTGCAGCGTCAGGCGCGCCGATTCGGCCTTGGGCTGGCCGACGCGCTGCGTGGTGTGGGCGATCTGGCGTTGCAGATTGGTCAGGTCGACCGTGTCGTTATCGACCAGCGTGATGTGGCCAACACCGGCAGAGGCCAGGTACATGCCGGCCGGTGAACCGAGGCCGCCGGCGCCGATCACCAGCGCATGCGCGTCGAGCAGCGCCTGTTGGCCTTCGATGCCGATTTCGTCTAGCAGGATGTGGCGCGAGTAGCGCAGCAGTTGTGAGTCGTCCATCGTCTCTATGCGGCGTTGGCGCGCATGCGGTTATTTGGCTTTGGTGTCGGGCTTGAGCGGCGTCGGCGTGGTTGGCGTGGTTGGCGTATCCGGCTTGGTCTCGCCGACATCATTGGCCGGCTTGGCGTCCGCCTTCGATACCTGAACCGGCAAGCCCTTGAAGTGGTTCAGCGCCTGCGCCAGCTGGAAGTCGTCCTTGGAGCCGAATTCCACCGGTTTCCATTTTTTCGACAGCGCCGACAGGCGTTGTTCGTCTTCCACCACATCGCGCTTGTTGGCCTGTTCCGGTTCCTTGTCGTTGCCGAGGTGTTTTTGCAGGTCGGCTTCGCGCACGCGCAGGCCGTTCAGGCCATCGCCTTCCGCCGTTTCGTCCACCAGCAGATCGGGCGTGATGCCGCGCGCCTGGATGGCGCGGTTTTTCGGCGTGTAGTAGCGGGCGGTGGTCAGCTTGACGGCGGTATCGGCGGTCAGCTGGCGCAAGGTCTGTACCGAGCCTTTGCCGAAGGTCTGCTGGCCGATCACGGTGGCGCGCTTGTAATCCTGCAGCGCGCCGGCGACGATTTCCGAGGCCGAGGCGGAACCGGCGTTCACCAGCACCACCATCGGCACGTCTTTCAGGCCGGCCGGCAGCTTGGCCAGCGGGTCGCTCTTGGCGCGCGGCGCGTAGAATTCCTGGCGGCCGTAGAAGGTCTCCTTGGAAGTCGCCAACTGGCCGTTGGTCGAGACGATGACGGAATCTTTCGGCAGGAAGGCGGCCGAGACGCCGATCGCGCCCGGCACCACGCCGCCCGGATCGTTGCGCAGGTCCAGCACCAGGCCCTTGATGTGGGGGTCTTGCTGGTACAGGGCGGTGATCTTCTTGGCCATGTCGTCCACCGTCGGTTCCTGGAACTGCGAAATGCGTACCCAGGCATAACCCGGCTCGATGATCTTGGCCTTGACGCTCTGCACGCGGATTTCCTCGCGCGTGATGTTGAACACCAGCGGCTTGTCCTCGTCCTTGCGGCTGATGGTGACGCTGACCTTGGAGTGCACCTCGCCGCGCATCTTCTTCACCGACTCGTCCAGCGACATGCCCTTGATCAGCGTGCCGTCGATGCGGGTAATCAGGTCGCCGGCCTTGATGCCGGCCTTGAACGCGGGCGTGTCTTCAATCGGCGAGACCACCTTGATGTAGCCATCTTCCAGGCCGACTTCGACGCCGATGCCGACGAATTTGCCGGCCACCGTCTCGCGCATTTCGCGGAAGGCTTTCTTGTCGAGGTAGACCGAATGCGGGTCGAGCGAGGCCACCATGCCGGAAATGGCTTCGGTCAGCAGCTTTTTGTCGTCGACGGTTTCGACGTAATCGGTCTTGATCAGGCCAAACACATCCGACAGCTGGCGCAGTTCTTCCAGCGGCAGCGGGGTGCCGGTGACTTTTTGCGCGATGGCGGAAAACTGGAACGAGGCGGCAACACCAGCCACCATACCGAGGCCGATCAGGCCGATGTTCTTGACTTTGTTGCCCATATTTTTCCGCAAACCTTAAAACTTGACCCAGCCAGCCGGGTCGAATGTCGCGCCCTGATGGCGAAGTTCGAAGTATAGCCCTGATTCTTCGCTACTGCCGGTATTGCCGACACTGGAAATCACGTCGCCCGGCTTGACCACGTCGCCCGGACGCTTGAGCAGCGCCTCGTTGTTGGCGTACAGGCTCAGATACTGGCCGCCGTGGTCGATGATGATCAGGTTGCCGAAGCCGCGCATCCACTCGGCGATCACCACCCGGCCGGTGGCCACGGCGTGCACCTCGGCCCCCTCGCTGGCGCGGATGAACACGCCTTTCCAGGTCGGCCCGTCGCCGCGGCGCGATCCGAACTTGGCGGTGACCTTGCCGGCCACCGGCGCGCGCAGCTGGCCTTTCAGGCTGGCAAAAGCGCCGGCCGGCGCGACCGGCGCCAGCGCGATGTCGGCCGGCTTGGCCGGCGGCGTGTTGTCCACCGGCGTTGGCGCCGGCGCCGGCCTGACCTCGGCCATTTTCGGCGGTTCGTCGGCATCGATGGCGTCGGCCGGATTCGGCGCGGTGGGCTTCACCGGCTTGATGGTGCCGGACTTGCTGTTGTTGGCCTTGGCCAGACGCTGGCGCTCCGCTTCGGCGGCCTTGGCTTTGGCCAGCGCGCGGGCATCGGCTTCGGCCTTGGCCTTGGCGGCGGCGCGGGCGGCCGCCACTTGTTCCTGACGTTTCTTCTCGGCGGCGGCGGCGGCGGCCTGTTCGGCGATCAGCTTGCTCAGCTTGTCGACCAGGCTGCTCATGCGCTGCTCGTCGCGCTCCAGGTTGCCCGCTTCCTTGCGCTGGGCCACCAGCTTGCTCGACAAACTGGACAGCAAGGCCGCGCGGCGGCCCTTTTCCTGCTCCAGCTTGGCTTTCTGCTGCAACTGCTCCGCAGCGATTTCTTCCAGCTCGTCCTTGGCGTTCTGCGCCTGTTCCTGGTTGACCTCGACGGCCTTGAGGTTGCCGCGCAGCGACTCCAGCAGCCGCGCCTGCGCCTGCGACACATACGACAGCATTTGCAGGTCGCGGTTGATGCGGTTGGGATTGTCGCCGGACAGCAGCAGCTTGATGCGGTCTTCATTGCCCGCCACGTACTGGTCGCGCAGCAGCTTGGCCAGTTGCTGCTTCTGCTGGGCGACCGTGGCCGCCAGCCGCTCGTGCTCGGACGACAGCTGTTGCAGCTTGACGTTGGTGTCGCCCTGCTCCTGCTGCAGGTCGCGCAGCGCGCGGTTGGCGTCGGAAATCGCCTGCTCCGATGCGGCCAGCGTATCGGCGGCGTCATCCTTGGCGCTCTCGGTCTTGCTGATGTCCTTTTTCAGGCTCGACAGCTTTTGCTGCAGGCCGGCGCGCTCGGCCTCGGCCACCGCTTTCTGCTTGCTGCGTTCGGTAGGCTTGGCGAACGGCGCGGCGGCGGTGAGTCCGGCCGCGCCGAGCGACAACATCAGCAGCAGGGCTGCGGTGTGGCGGTACGAAGAAGACAAATTACTTGGCCTTACCCTGGTTGGCGACGGCGGCTTGCGCGGCGGCGATGGCGTCGGCGTCACCCAGATAGTAGTGGCGGATCGGTTTCAGGTTCTCGTCCAGCTCGTACACCAGCGGCGTGCCGTTCGGGATGTTGAGGCCGACGATATCGTTGTCGCTGATGCCGTCCAGCATCTTGATCAGCGCGCGCAGGCTGTTGCCGTGGGCCGAGATGATGATTTTCTTGCCGGCGCGGATGGCCGGGGCGATTTCCTCATCCCATACCGGCACCACGCGGGCCACCGTGTCCTTCAGGCACTCGGTCAGCGGGATTTGCTCTTTCGACAAGCCGGCGTAACGCGGGTCGTTGAACGAGGCGCGGTCGTCGCTGGCGTCCAGCGCCGGCGGCGGCGTGTCGTAGCTGCGGCGCCAGACCAGCACCTGCTCGTCGCCGTACTTGGCGGCGGTCTCGCCCTTGTCCAGGCCTTGCAGGGCGCCGTAGTGGCGCTCGTTGAGGCGCCAGTCGTTCTTGATCGGCAGATACATCATGTCCATTTCGTCCAGCGCCAGCCACAGCGTGCGTACGGCGCGCTTCAGCACCGAGGTGTAGGCCAGGTCAAAGGTGTAGCCGCCCTCTTTCAGCAGCTTGCCGGCGTTTTTGGCTTCGTTGATGCCTTTTTCGGTCAGGTCAACGTCGGTCCAGCCGGTAAAGCGGTTCGACAGGTTCCAGGTGGATTCGCCATGGCGCATGAAAACGATTTTGTACATGTGGACTATCTTTTCAAGAAAAGGTGGAAAACCGGTGCAATGAGTACTGTAACGTCTTCTATTTTATAATGCGCAGATTAAGTTCAACCATTGGAATCCTGTGAAATTCTTCATTGACAATATTTTCCTGATCGCCATCGTGCTGATTTCCGGCGGCGCACTGCTGTGGCCGGCACTTACCGTGCGCGGCAAGCGCGGCACGCCGCAAGACATTACCATGTTGATTAATCGCGGCAAGACCACCATCTTGGATGTGCGCGATGCCAAGGACTATGCCGATGGCCACTTGCCGGACGCCAAGAATATCCCGCTAGCGGACCTCGACAAGCGCCTGCCGGAGCTGGACAAGTTCAAAAGCCGCAGCCTGATCGTGGTCGGCAAGAGCGACGCGCGCGCCTCGGCCGCCGCCGCCAAGCTGGGCAAAGCCGGCTTTGCCGATGTCGTTAACCTGGAAGGTGGCGTTGCTGCATGGCAAAAAGCCGGCCTGCCACTGGCCAAATAACTGGAGGAAACCATCATGACTGCCGAAGTGATCATGTACACCACCGCCGTGTGCCCGTACTGCACCCGCGCCGAACGCCTGCTGGAATCCAAGGGTGTGACCGGCCTCAAAAAGATCCGGGTCGACCTCGATCCGGAACAACGCATGACGATGATGCAAAAGACCGGCCGCCGCACCGTGCCGCAAATTTACATCGGCGACACCCATGTCGGCGGTTTCGACGACTTGTATGCGCTGGATCAAGCGGGCGGATTGTCCCCCTTGTTAAATGGCTAATGCACCTCATAATACAACGCGGGGCGCGAAACCCTTTAAAACCATAATGGTTTTGATACAATTGCCCTCGCGTTTGATTTGAGCTGTCTTCTTGCCATGCCAAGCAAACATCATTGAAACTACAACGAAAGCGTTCCATGTCTGAAGAAAATCTGCAACCAGTATTCCAAATCCAACGCGTCTACCTGAAAGACCTGTCGCTGGAACAACCGAACTCGCCAGGCATCTTCCTGGAACAAGAAGCGCCGACCATCGAAGTCGCGCTGGACGTGGGCGCCGAGCCGCTGGCTGACGGCATCTTCGAATCGACCGTGACCATCACCGTCACCGCCAAAGTCAAAGACAAAGTCGCTTTCCTGGTAGAAGGCAAGCAAGCCGGTATCTTTGAAGCCCGCAACATTCCAGCCGAACAGCTGGACCCACTGCTGGGCATCGGCTGCCCGAACATCGTGTACCCGTACCTGCGCGCCAACATCGCCGACACCATCACCCGCGCCGGCTTCCCGCCAGTGCACCTGGCTGAGATCAACTTCGAAGTGTTCTACCAGCAGCGCCAGCAAGCCATCGCTGAAGCTGCCGCCCAGGCGCCAGCCGCTGACGCGACCCACTAAGCTGTTCGCAACACTCCGCAGCATCTGCATCACCGCCGCCGGGCACGCGTCCGGCGGTCGTTTCATCTCTCAAGGTAAGCCATGACATTTCCCCGTTGGATCGCTGCTCTGTCCATGACGCTGGCCGCAGCCGGCAGCCAGGCATACGACTTCAAGACGGTGGGCGCCAATCCCGTGATCCTATACGACGCGCCCTCGACCAAGGGCGGCAAGCTGTTCGTGGTGCCGCGTGGCGCCCCGCTGGAAGTGGTGCTGGCCTATGGCGAATGGCTCAAAGTGCGCGACGTCAACGGCGAACTGGCGTGGACCGAAGCCAAGGGCCTGAGCGCCAAGCGCAACGTCATCGTGCGCAGCGCCAACCTGAAAATCCGCGCCACACCGGATGACGCCGCCGCAGCGGTGTTCACCGCCGACAAGGGCGTGCTGCTGGAACTGTCGGAAACGGCGGCCGGCGGCTGGATCAAGGTGCGTCATCGTGACGGCCTGATCGGATACGTCAAACAATCGGAAGTCTGGGGCATATAATTGCCGTAGCGGTGCTATCCCACGCGCCGAATGAGATCCCATGCAAGAAAAGACTAGCAAACATGCGGGTGCGTCCCGCAAGGTGAGCGTGCTCGGCGCAGGCGCCTGGGGCACGGCCGTGGCCATGGCGCTCGCCCAGCGTCACGACGTGCTGCTGTGGGGCCGCAATGCGGCCGCGCTGCAAACCATGGCGGCCGCGCGCGAAAGCAACTATCTGCCCGGCTACACCTTCCCCGAACGGCTGCAGGTGGCGGCCGATTTCGACGCCGCGCTGGCCCATGTGGCCGAGCCCGGCAGCCTGCTGATCGCCGCCTGCCCGGTGGCCGGCCTGCGGCCGCTGTTGCAGTCGCTCAAGGGCCGCCCCATCCCGAATGTGGTGTGGCTGTGCAAGGGCTTTGAATACGACACAGGCCTGCTGCCGCACCAGATCGTCCGCGAAGTGCTGGGCGATGCGGTGGCGGGCGGTGCGCTGTCCGGACCGTCGTTTGCGCAGGAAGTGGCCAAGGGCCTGCCGTGCGCGCTGACGATCGCGTCCGAATCGGCCGAACTGCGCGCCTGCGTAGTGGATACCGCGCATGGCGGCAATATGCGGGTCTACTCCAGCGACGACCTGGTCGGCGTGGAAGTGGGCGGCGCGGTCAAGAACGTGCTGGCGATCGCCACCGGCGCCGCCGATGGCCTGGGCCTGGGCCTGAATGCGCGCGCGGCGCTGATCACGCGCGGGCTGGCGGAAATCACCCGTCTGGGCGTCGCGCTGGGCGGCAAGAATGAGACCTTTATGGGCCTGACCGGCATGGGCGACCTGATCCTGACCTGCACCGGCGACCTGTCGCGCAACCGCCGCGTCGGCCTGGGGCTGGCGCAAGGCAAGGCGCTGGACGTGATCGTGCAGGAACTGGGCCACGTGGCCGAAGGCGTGCCATGCGCCAAGGCGGTACGCGAACTGGCGGCCAGGCTGGGTGTCGAGATGCCGATCACCAACGCGGTGGCCGGCGTGCTGTTCGACGGCGACCAGCCGCAAGCCATGGTGGCGCGCCTGCTGTCGCGCGACCCGCGCGGCGAGTAATTACGCTTCTTCGACCGGCTCTTCCTTCGCCTCGCGCATCCACTGCACCAGCGGGTAGGCGTCCTTGAGGCCGGCGGCCAGGATGGGGACCAGCTTTTCCGGCTGGTTCAGCGGCAGGTCGATCTCGGTCCAGATGAAAAAACTCTTCAGCTTGATGTACTCGATGTGCTCATGCTCCGGATCGAAACCCTTGGGCGGACGCATCAGCTTGCCTTCGTTCTGGATGTCGCCAAACGTCGCCACCAGCTTCTTGTTCTTCAGCACCTTGCGAAAGCCGGCCGCGTCCTCCACCATATGCTGGCGCAGCGCTTTGAGCCGGTGCGGCGGCGGCATGTATTCGCCGGCGCCGAACAGCATACGGCCGCTGCCGTCGATCTGCATGTAGTAGGTCGGCCCGCCGGCCTTGCTCGGACGGCGCATGTCGTTGGGCGCCACCGCCGCCGAAAACCGCGTCTTGTACGGGCTCTTGTCATGCGCAAAGCGCACGTCGCGGTTGATGCGGAACATCGCCTTCTTCGGATTGCTGAACTTGACCTGCGGGTCAAACTTGCCCAGCTCGGCAATCATTTGCGTCACCACGTCCAGGAATTCTTCGCGCAGGATGTCATAGCGCGGCTTGTTCATGATGAACCACGGACGGTTGTTGTTGTCCGCCAGCTCGCGCAGGTATTGGGTCAGGTCACGCAGATGCATTACAGTCCTTATTTCGTATTGGGCGGGCGCTTGCCGACCGTGATGTCGAGCGTGGTTTCTTTGCTCTTGCGCAGGACCGTCATTTTAGCTTTTCCGCCCGGCGCCAGCTGAGCGATGAGATTGAGCATGCTGTTGGTGTCGGCCACCGGCTTGCCGTCCACCGACAGCAGGATGTCGCCGGGGCGGATGCCGCCCTTGTCGGCCGGGCCGTTGCGCACCACGCCGGCGATGATGGCGCCGCTCTGGCGCTGCAGGCCGAAACTGGCGGCCAGCTCGGGCGTGATTTCCTGGCTTTCCACGCCGATCCAGCCGCGCACCACGTGGCCGGTCTTGATAATGGCTTCCATCACGTTCTTGGCGGTCGACACCGGAATCGCAAAGCCAATCCCCACCGAGCCGCCGGTCTGCGAATAAATCGCCGAATTGATGCCCAGCAGGTTGCCGCCGGCATCGACCAGCGCGCCGCCCGAGTTGCCGAAGTTGATCGCGGCGTCGGTCTGAATAAAATTCTCGAAGTGGTTGATGTGCAGGTTGTTGCGGCCCAGCGCGGAAATGATGCCCATGGTGACCGTCTGGCCGACGCCGAACGGATTGCCGATGGCCAGCACCACATCGCCCACCTGGGCCTGCTCGGCCTGGCCCAGCACGATCACCGGCAGCTTGTCGAGCGTGATCTTGATGACGGCCAGGTCGGTCTCCGGATCGGTGCCGACCAGCTTGGCGGCAGCCTTGCGGCCATCGGCCAGCACCACCTCGATTTCGTCGGCGCCCTCGACCACGTGGTTGTTGGTCAGGATGTAGCCCTGCGCCGACACGATCACGCCCGAGCCAAGGCTGGACTCCTCGTCGTCATCGTCCCGGTCGCGGTTGTCGAAGAATTTCTTGAAGAAGGGATCGCGCAGCAGCGGATGCTTGCCGCGCTTGGGCGCCTTGCTGGTGATGATGTTGACCACCGCCGGCATGGCGCGCGCCGCCGCCGCCCGGTACGAGCCACCGGCCGACAGCGGCGGCTTGGACGGCCCGGCCTCCAGCATCGCCGCCGGATGGTCGGTGCTGCCCATTTGCTGCACGCGCACCGGCGCCGGGCGCTCGCGGCCCACCGCCGTGTAGACGAAATACAGTGCCAATACGACGGTCACCGTTTGCGCAAACAATAACCAGAGTCGTCGCATCGTAGTCCAGCCTGCCGCTCGGGAGGCGGCTTTCAATTATTTTTTCAGGGAATCGCGAATTTCGCGCAGCAGCACGATATCTTCCGGCGGTGGCGGCGGCGGTACGGCGGCCGCGGCCGCCTCGTCGCGCTTGATGCCCAGGTTGCGCGCCTTGTTCATGATGCGCACCATCTGGAAGATCACAAACGCCAGGATGATAAAGTTCAACAGGATAGTAGCAAAATTCCCGTAGGCGAACACGGCGCCCAGTTTCTTCGCTTCCGCCAGGCTCAAGGTAGCGGCCTGGCCGTTCAGCGGAATGTAGTAGTTGGCAAAGTCCAGTCCGCCGAACAGTTTGCCGATCGGCGGCATGATGATGTCGGCCACCAGCGAGTCGACGATCTTGCCGAAGGCGCCGCCGATGATCACGCCGACCGCCAGATCGACCACATTGCCCTTCATTGCGAATTCTTTGAATTCCTTCATCATTGACATTTTTTTATCCTCGCTGTGTGGTCAATTGTGAACAAAACTGCGCTTGGATCATACTATTTTTTCAATTGGATTCCAAACACGCTTGTCGTTTACGCATTTGCAAGCCGAATTACGCTATAAATTGACCTACATCAATTTCGGCTCATACCCCCAGCCTCTATCATCGCAGCGGGAACGGCGTTTAATCTGGCTAAACTTGGGATTCGAGCAACGTTGGTGTAAAGAGTTGCATCACGCATACCTTCTCAGGTAAGGTTGCGGGATTTCGTGCTATCCAGTTTTCAGCTTCAGGTTTGTACACAGTTCTCGAGATTTTGTTCGCACTTTGACTGATTGGGGTTTGTATGAGTAACGAAAAGCAGGTCGATTCAGGCCGTCGCGGATTGCTGGTTGCGACCGGCGCGGCAGGCGGTGTCGTAGGTCTGGCCACCGCCGGAGCATTGGTAAGCACCTTCCAGCCGTCGGAGCGCGCGAAAGCCGCCGGCGCACCGGTCGAAGTGGATATTTCCACCCTCAACGCCGGCGAAATGAAAACCGTCGAATGGCGCGGCAAGCCGGTCTGGATCATCAAGCGCACGCCGGAAATGATCGCGTCGCTCAAAAAGACCGACGGCAAGGTCGCCGACGCCGAGTCCAAGCGCAACCCCGACGAATTCACCCCCGAATACGCCCGCAACGAATGGCGCTCGCGCAAGCCCGAGCTCATGGTGGCGGTCGGCATCTGTACCCATCTGGGCTGTTCTCCCTCGTCCAAATTCACGCCCGGCCCGCAGCCCTCGCTGCCGGACGACTGGGAAGGCGGCTTCCTCTGCCCTTGCCATGGCTCGACTTTCGACATGGCTGGCCGTGTATTTAAGAACAAACCGGCGCCGGACAATCTGCAAGTCCCGCGCTATATGTTTTTGAGCGACACCAAGCTGGTCATCGGTAAAGACGAGAAAGGCGAGGCATAAGATGGCATTCAAGGAGACAAAATTCCCGGCCGACGCGCCGGCAGCGCAAAAAGCGCTGGGCTGGGTCGACGACCGCTTTCCGCTGACCAAGCTGTGGAATGATCAATGGGGCAAATACTACGCCCCAAAAAACTTCAATTTCTGGTACATCTTCGGCTCGCTGGCGATGCTGGTGCTGGTGCTGCAAATCGTCACCGGCATCTTCCTGACCATGCACTACAAGCCGGACGCCAACCTGGCCTTCGGCTCGGTCGAATACATCATGCGCGAGGTGCCGTGGGGCTGGCTGGTGCGCTATATGCACTCGACCGGCGCCTCGTCGTTCTTCATCATCATCTACCTGCACATGACGCGCGGCCTGCTGTACGGCTCGTACCGCAAGCCCCGTGAGCTGATCTGGCTGTTCGGTTTCGCCATCTTCCTGTGTCTGATGGCCGAAGCGTTCTTCGGCTACCTGCTGCCATGGGGCCAGATGTCGTACTGGGGCGCGCAGGTGATCGTCAACCTGTTCGGCGCCATCCCGTTCATCGGCCCCGACCTGTCACTGTGGATCCGCGGCGACTACGTGGTGTCCGACGCCACGCTGAACCGCTTCTTCGCCTTCCACGTGATCGCCATCCCGCTGGTGCTGCTGGGCCTGGTGGCGGCGCACCTGATCGCGCTGCACGAAATCGGTTCCAGCAACCCGGACGGCATCGAAGTCAAAGAAAACCTGGGCCCGGACGGCCACCCGGTCGACTCGATCCCGTCGCACCCGTACTACACGGTGCACGACCTGTTCGGCGTTTCGGTGTTCCTGCTGATCTTCAGCGCGGTGGTGTTCTTCGCGCCGGAAATGGGCGGCTACTTCCTGGAGTACAACAACTTCCTGCCGGGCGACTCGCTGAAGACCCCGCTGCACATCGCGCCGACCTGGTACTTCACCGCGTTCTACTCGGTGCTGCGCGCCACCACCGCCGACTTCATGTGGGTGCTGATGTTCTTCGTGGCCGCCTACGTGGTGTTCGTCTGGCTCAAATCGCGCCTGGCCAGCCTCACCAAGATCATCATCGCCGTGATTGCGCTGCTGGCCATCGTCGGCATGCTGCCGCAAGTGCTGGACGCCAAGTTCTGGGGCGTGGTGTTCTTCGGCTCGTCGGTGGTGATCCTGGCCTTCCTGCCGTGGCTGGACAAATCGCCGGTCAAGTCGATCCGCTACCGCCCGAGCTGGCACAAGTATGTGTACGCCGTGTTCTTCCTGTCGTTCCTGACCCTGGGCTACCTCGGCACGCTGCCGCCGACCGACGGCCGCACGATTGTTTCGCAAGTGTGCACCCTGCTGTACTTTAGCTTCTTCCTGTTCATGCCATGGTGGAGCGCCATGGGCACGTTCAAGAAGGTTCCGGACCGCGTGGTCTTCCACGCCCACTGACCGCCAAAGTACTCAAAAGGACAACACATGAACTTCCCGAAACGATTGCTTGCCATTCTGGCACTCTTGCCCGGCCTGTCGCTGGCCAATGAAGGCGGCGTGGCGCTCGACAAGGCGCCGGACCGCTCGAATAACATGGCGGCGCTGCAGCACGGCGCCAAACTGTTCGTCAATTACTGCTTAAACTGTCATAATGCGTCCTCGATGCGCTACAACCGCCTGAAAGACCTGGGCTTGAGCGAGGAGCAAATCAAGGCCAATCTGCTGTTTACCGGCGACAAGGTGGGGGAAATGATGACCACCACCATGAAGCCGGCCGACGCCAAAGCCTGGTTTGGCGTGGTACCGCCGGATTTATCGGTGATCCAGCGCGCCAAGGCCTCGGGCGCCGGCAGCGGCAGCGACTATCTGTACACGTATTTGCGCACCTTCTACCAGGACACCACCCGCCCGACCGGCTGGAACAACCTGGTGGTCAACAATGTGGCGATGCCGCATGTGTTGTGGGAACTGCAAGGCGTACAGAAAGTGGTTATGAAAGAAGTACCCGATCCGCACGAACACGGCAAAATGATTCATCAGTTTGCTGGATTTGAGCAGGTCACTCCGGGTAAACTGCAAAAGTTGGAATTTGACACCGCCGTGGCCGACCTGGTCGGCTACATGGAGTGGATGGCGGAGCCTGCTGCGCAGACCCGCAAAAAATTAGGTGCCGTGGTGGTATTGTTTATGGCCCTGTTCGCCTTCCTGGCATGGCGCTTGAATGCGTCGTTCTGGAAAGAGGTGAAATAAGACGAGAGCGCCGGCTGGCCGGCGCTTGTTTTGCGAAGCCCGCATATTGACGGGCCGATATGGGGTGATCCGTTCGCGGCCCACCCCCTTTTGTTCTTCTAAGGAACGATAACATGATGGTTCTCTACTCGGGCACGACCTGCCCATTCTCGCAACGCTGCCGCCTGGTCCTGTTTGAAAAAGGCATGGACTTTGAAGTGCGCGATGTCGACCTGTTCAACAAACCAGAAGACATCTCGACCATGAACCCGTATGGTCAGGTGCCGATTCTGGTCGAGCGCGAACTGATCCTGTACGAATCGAACATCATCAACGAGTACATCGACGAGCGCTTCCCGCACCCGCAGCTGATGCCGGCCGATCCGCTGATGCGCGCGCGCGCCCGCCTGATGCTGTTCAACTTCGAAAAAGAACTGTTCGTCCACGTGCACACGCTGGAAAGCGAACGCGCCAAGGGCAACGACAAGAGCCACGACAAGGCGCGCGCCGAAATCCGCGACCGCCTGACCACGCTGGCGCCGCTGTTCCTGAAGAACAAGTACATGCTGGGCGACGAATTCTCGATGCTGGACGTGGCCGTCGCGCCGCTGCTGTGGCGTCTGGATCACTACGGCATCGAACTGTCGAAGACTGCCGCGCCGCTGATGAAATACGCCGAGCGCATCTTCTCGCGCCCGGCCTACATCGAAGCGCTGACGCCGTCGGAAAAGGTCATGCGCCGTTAATCGGACGCTACCCGTTTAGTCGAAGTACTGCGGCGCGTTTGCCGGCCCCTGGCGGGCGGCGCGCCGTGCTTTACCGCAGTCTGGAATCCCATGTCTGAAATCTCAACCAAGCCCTACCTGCTGCGCGCCATCTATGAATGGTGCACGGACAGCGGCTACACCCCCTATCTGGCCGTCAAAGTCGACGCCGGCACCACGGTGCCGATGGAATACGTCAAAAAGGGCGAAATCGTGCTCAACATCAGCTTCGGCGCCACCTCGGGCCTGAAGATGGACAACGACAGCATCCGCTTCCACGCCCGCTTCGGCGGCGTCTCGCGCGAAATCTACGTGCCGGTCAACAACGTGATGGCGATCTACGCCAACGAAAACGGCCAGGGCATGGCGTTCGAGCCGCAACTGGGCCAGTCGTCGGCGCCGGCAACGGAAGCAGTGGACGACGCGCCGGCAGCGCCGGCCGCACCGGTGTTATCGGCCGTGCCAAGCGCCTCGCCCGACGTCAAAACCGAGCCGCCAGCCCCGCCCGGCGACGACACCGACCCACCCAAAAAGGGCGGCCGTCCCACCCTTACGCGTATTAAATAGCGTATAATCCGCACCGTAAAAGTCACGCCGACTTAGCTCATTTGGTAGAGCAGTTGATTTGTAATCATCAGGTGGCCAGTTCGAAACCGGCAGTCGGCACCAGTACTCTCAGCATTTAGCCCAGCCCTCACCGGCTGGGCTTTTTGTTTTCTGCGCTGATTATTCCCATGGGGACTAGTTCGGGGTGCTAGATCAGATGACCGCTATCAATTCCCCATTCACGATTGAAGATATGCATCCTGAAACGATTGAAGAATTGCTATAGTTAATGCTTCTAGTTTGCTACCTGCGCCTAACCATCGCGCATTCAGTGGCTGTAGCTCTCACCTAATCCCGTGAGCAATTCCTCAAGGTGAGAACTATGCAATCCCGTACCAATCAACGGTTTTCCGAGGCTGTCGAACAGGCGGTCGTCATCGATGCGCTCAGTGGCGCCGCTACGGCGTGGGCGTTTCTGGAAGCGCATGATGTGCCCAGGGAGACGATCCTGCGCGTGCTATCCACCGCCTCGGTCCGCCGCCGCGGCGATACCCCCACCGCCACCACCATCGAAAAATGCCGCTAGGCCCCTGCTGAAATTTTCTTTTTGGCATCTTTATTTCATGCAATAATATTGTTTTCTCAATAGACAATAGTGCAATGAAGCTGAAATATTGCTGCCTGATGCTGCTGGCATCGACGCAGGTGTACGCGGATGATAGTCCGCAAAAAGTGGTGGTGAATGGTCAGACCGATGTGGAAGCGAGCCGCGATTTCGTTGCCGGCAAACTCATCATCAGCCGCAAGACGCTGGAGGATAGTGGCCAGCAAAGCGTCGGCGATGCGCTGCGGCGCGAGCCGGCCATCACCGTCGGCAAGAACGGCATGCTGGGGCTGCTCGGCCTGCCGGGCTACACGCAGATGCTGGTCGACGGCCAACCGAACTTCAGCGCCATCGATCCGGCTGCGATGGATCTGGCGCAGGTGGAAAAGATCGAGATCATCAAGTCGGCCACTGCGGCGACCGGGCCGTTCGGCATTGCCGGCACCATCAATATCATTCGCCGCAAGGCCGCGCGCAAGGCGATGACGCAGTTGCGCGCCGGCGGCACCACGGCGTCCGGCTACGGCGGCGCCAATGCGATGCTGATGAGCAATCAGCTGCCGTCCAATCTGCCGTTGAGCTACAACTTTATGCTGAACGCGAGCAGCCGCACCACGCCCAGCGCCGAACAGTATCAGCAGAC
Organism: Duganella dendranthematis; assembly: GCF_012849375.1. NCBI lineage: Bacteria > Pseudomonadati > Pseudomonadota > Betaproteobacteria > Burkholderiales > Oxalobacteraceae > Duganella > Duganella dendranthematis. The sequence continues at coordinate 2,689,594 of NZ_CP051684.1, read as the reverse complement.
ACAGAGCCTGGGCACGGCCGCGCCAACGCCGCAATTGCGCGGCGAAAGCACCGGCGTTAATCGCATGGAAACCCTGCTGGCCAGCAGCGATATCGCCTGGACCGCCAATCCCGAGCACAAGCTGTCGATCAGCCCGGAGGCAACCTATTTCGGCGTCGAGACACGGGGGCAGGAACAGCGGCTGTGGGTCGATAGCAGCACCTTGTCCATCGCACGGCAGCAGCGCGATCGCCTGACGTCCGTCGGCTTGCCGCTTGGCTGGGACTGGACCGTCAGCCCGCACAGCAGCCTGTCGATGAAGGCGCGCCTCAACCGCACGCGCAGGACCACCACCGGCCAGCGCATGGAAGACTGGTCAACCGAGGGCGATCACTTGCGCGCGCAAGACCAGGACCGCGATATGACCAACCGCTTCCTTGACCTGACCTTCAAGACGGCATTCAGCAGCAGCCACGATTTCTCCGCCGGCATGAAGCTGATCCGCAACGACAGCGATATCGATTACACCGACCTGATCGACGGCCAACCCGACCTCAGCCAGGCCGTGCTGGGCACCAGCAACCACACGCGCGTGGAGCAGCATCAGTTTTTCGCCCAAGATGAATGGCGTGTGAGCAAGAACCTGTCCGTCAATCTGGGGCTGTCCACCGAGCGCCGCACGCACGAGCTGGACGAGGGCAATGTGCACAACAACCCGCGCTTCAGCATCTGGTCGCCATCGGGGCACGTGGCGTACAAGATTGGCGGCGACAGCAAACGCCAACTGCGCGCTTCGGTGGCCCGCACCTTCCAGGCGCCCGAAACCGGCCAGCTGCTGCTGCATCCGAGCATCAACCCGCTGGCGCCCTGCTATGACCGCGCTCTGTGCGGCGCCAATACGCTGGACACGGCTGACAGCGCCGGCAATCCGTATTTGCTGCCGGAACGTTCGATGGGCATCAACCTGTCCTATGCCCACGGCCTGGGCGCCGCCAGCGAAGCAAAGATCGAGTTCTACACGCGCGATATCAGGCACAAGATCGGCACTGAACTGGCGCTGGAAAACGTCGCCTGGGCGAGCGTGCCGCGCTATGTGATACGTCCTGCCAACCTGGGCGACGCCAGGCTGCGCGGCATCAATCTGGAAGGCCGCCTGGCGATGCGCGATCTGTGGAAGACGGCGCCGAATCTGGATTGGCAAGGCAGCGTCGGCTACGCACATTCCGAACTGCGCGATCTGCCGGGGCCGGATAACCGTCTGGAGGGCCAGCTGCCATGGCGCGCCAAGCTGGGCGTCGGCTATGGTCTCGCCGATATGCCGGTCAAGTTGAACCTGGACGCCAACTGGCTGCCCGGCGACTGGTTCCGCAACAACCTGACGCAGCGCACCTACCAGTCCAGACGCTTCACGCTGAACGCCAACGCCAACTGGAAGGTCAACGCCACGCAGCGCCTGGTCGTCAGCGTCGACAATCTGCTGGCGAATGACAGCAACAGCATCAACGAGTACTACGGCGCCAACCAGGCGCTGCGCCGCTACAGCAGTAACGATGCATACACGCGCTTCTCGGTGCGGCTGGAAATGAGTCTGTAGGCTACACTGGTCTCACTTTATTATTTAAATGGAGCCGAGACATGACCCGCAAGACCGCCGCCGATTTTGATCCGGAAGTTCTCAAGCTATTCGACCAGTACGTGCACGGTGGCATCAGCCGCCGTGGTTTCCTGTCGTCCGCCACCCGTTATGCGGTGGGCGGCACCACGGCGGCCAGTCTGCTGGCCACGCTGAGCCCGAGCTTTGCGGCGCCGCTGGTCACGCCGGACGACAAGCGCATCACCGCCCGCTATGTCGAGCTGCCATCGCCGCAGGGCAATGGCAAGGTGCGCGGCTATCTGGTCTCGCCGGCCGGCGCCAAGGGCAAGCTGCCGACGGTGCTGGTGGTGCACGAGAACCGCGGCCTCAATCCCCATATCGAAGACATTGCGCGCCGCCTGGCGCTGGACGGGTTTATCGCCTTCGCGCCGGACGCGCTGTTCCCGCTGGGCGGCTATCCGGGTGACGAAGACAAGGCGCGCGATTTGTTCGGCAAGCTGGACCAGCCGAAGACGCGCGCCGATTTCGTCGCCGCCGCGCGCTGGCTGCAACAGCAGCCGGAGGGCAACGGCAAGCTAGGTGTGGTGGGCTTCTGCTACGGCGGCGGCATCGCCAACTATCTGGCGACACAGCTGCCGGATCTGCTGGCGGCCGTGCCCTTCTACGGCGCTCAGCCGAAGGCGGAAGATGCGGCGCACATCAAGGCCCATCTGCTGATCCACGATGCCGGCAAGGACGAACGCATCCGCGCCGGCTGGCCGGCCTACGAAAAAGCCTTGAAGGAAGCCGGCGTGCACTACGAGTACCACGTCTATCCCGGCGTTGAGCACGGCTTCAACAATGACACCACGCCGCGCTACGACGAGGCGGCCGCCAAGCTGGCTTGGCAGCGCACGGTCGACTTCTTGCGCGCCCGCCTGGCATAAAAAAACCCCGCGTTGTTCGCGGGGTTTTTACTTACGATTACGATTTGGCGAAGGCCAGGAAGTCGTTGTTGAACTTCTCTTTGTGCGTGTCGGTCAAACCGTGTGGCGCACCTGGATAGGTGATCAGCTTGGCGTGTTTGACGATCTTGGCCGAGGCGATGCCGGCGGCTTTGATCGGCACGATCTGGTCGTCTTCACCGTGGATGATCAGAGTCGGCTTGTCGAACTTTTTCAGGTCTTCGCGGAAGTCGGTTTCCGAGAAGGCTTTGATCGAGTCGTAGGTGTTTTTGAAGCCACCTTGCATACCCTGTGCATACCAGGCCTGGATGATGCCTTGCGATGGTTTGGCGCCAGGACGGTTGTAGTTGTAGAACGGGCCGGAGGCCAGGTCCAGATACAGCTGGCCACGGTCCTTGATCGAAGCGGCGCGGATGCCATCGAATACTTCCAGCGGCGTGCCGTCCGGATTGTCGGCGGTTTTCAGCATCAGCGGCGGCACTGCCGAAATCAGGCCCAGCTTGGCGATGCGCTTGGTGCCGTGACGGCCCACATACCGCGCCACTTCGCCGCCGCCGGTCGAGAAGCCGGCCAGGATGATGTTGTTCAGGTTCAGCGCTTCGATCACTTTCGCCAAGTCGTCGGCGTAGTGGTCCATGTTGTTGCCGTCCCAAGGCTGGCTGGAACGGCCGTGGCCGCGGCGGTCGTGGGTAATCACGCGGAAGCCGTTATTGGCCAGGAAGAACGCTGCCGATTCCCAGCTGTCCGCATTCAGCGGCCAGCCGTGGCTCAGCACGACTGGCTGGCCGTTGCGTGGGCCCCAGTCTTTGTAATAGATCTCGACGCCGTCGCGGGTGGTGATGGTGCTGGCGGTTTTGGTCACAGGACCTTTGCCCGCCGCGACTGGCGCGGCTTCTGCACTACCGCCGGCCAGCGCGGCCAGCGGCACGGCAACAGCGGCCACCGCGGCGCCAGCGCCACTGAACATTGCGGAACGACGGGACAGGCTAACTTGGTCTTGGGTATTGTTGCTCATGATAGGCTCCATTTATTTAGGTAACTATTAAGTAGTGAACTATTATTTTCAGTCTTGCCGGGCTGTATTGCGTTGCCCATGTGCTTAATATATATCGCACGCTATTCAATAGCAAGCTATTTTTAAAAATAAAAAAGCCGGGGACGAACCCCGGCTTTGCTAGCTAAGCAGCGATCAGAAGAACTTGTAGCTGGCGCCGACTTTGAAGTAACGGCCAATCGCGCCGCTTGCATCCATCGGGTTGTAGCTCATGCCGCCGTAGGTCAGCGGATCCAGCGGAGCGACTTTGTCGAACACGTTGTTGATCGAAGCGAACAGTTGGAACTGTTTGCTCACGTTCCAACGGGCCGACAGGTCAACCGTGGTGAACGAAGCGATTTTGCAACCGTTCGGTGCATCAGCACCACTGGCCAGTTTCGATGCGCACAGGTCGCCTTCGAACAGCACGTTTTTCATGTCCGAACGGTAGTTGGCGATGGCGCTGAAGTTCCAGGCCTGGCTAGGATCCCACGATGCGTTGACGCTGATCTTGTCTTTCGGCGTACCGGCGCAGTTCGAGGTGTCGCAGTTGCCGTGGGTGCCGGCGAACTGGTAACGCACGGTGGCGGACTCGGCGCGTACCCACGATGCCACGTGGGTCCAGGTCAGGCCAACGCTGCCGCGGCCATAGTCGCCCAGGCGCAGACGCTGTTTCACATCCAGGTCGACACCTTTGACTTCGGTGAAGCTGGAATTGCGGTACGGCGCCTTGGTGATCAGCAGCGTGCCGCTGTTTGGCACCACCGCGCCATTGATGACCAGGTTGTTGTCGGCGCGGATCGCGGTCGGCAGTGCCGCCGCTTCGTTGTACGGCAGCGGGTTGATCTCGTCGGAACGTTTGATCTTCCAGCCGTCCAGCGACAGCGACAGGTCGTTCAGCGGATCCCACACCAAGCCCAGGGTCAGGCCTTTCGAGGTTTCCGGACGCAGGTTAGGATCGCCGATTTTCACAGCAGCCACGGACGCCGCGCAATCGGTCGAGGTCGCGCCTGGCAGCGGCGTGCCGTTCGGGCAACGGATCGGATCGCGCACGGTCGAGGTACCGGTCGATTGCGACATTGCGCTGTTTTCTGCCGGGCCTGGTGCACGGAAGCCTTCCGAGTAGGTACCGCGCAGGGCGAAGCTCTTCACCGGGGTCCATTTCACGCCGGCTTTCGGCGTGGTCGACGAGAAACGGTCGTATTTGTCGTAACGCACGGCAGCCGACAGTTCCACGGTTTGCAGAACCGGCGCCAGCAATTCAGCGTAGACCGCCGACACCTTGGTGTCGCCAAACGCTGCCACATAGCTGGCGTTGATGGTGCCGTTTTCGGTACCCGACAGCGATGGGTTCGACAGCTTGTCGCGGCGGTGTTCCGCACCGACTGCCAAGCCGAGGTCGCCGCCTGGCAAGGTCATCAGCGAACGGGTGGCCTTGAAGTCGATGATGTCCAGCTTGGTCGACGAGTGCGAGTAAGCGTGGGTCACCATCGCTGCATACAGCGAGGCCGGGTTTTTCGAGGCCTGGTCGCCGATGTAGTACGGGAAGTACTTGCTGGTCGGATCGCCCAGCGCCGCCTTGACCACGGCCATGTTCAGCATATTGCTGTAGTCCAGGTCCAGCTTGGACTCGGAGTGGGTGAAGCCGGTGTCGTAGTCCCAGCCCAGTGCCGAGCCCTTCAGGCCAACCACGAAGCGGGTGAAGTTGTTGTCCACGGCGCGGGTGCTTGGGCCGACGTCGAACGCGCTGTAGCGCACGCGGGCGGCGGCGCCGAACGGATTCTGCGGGTGCGACGGGGCCAGCACGATGGTGGTGCCGGCGCCGGAGCCGTAGTTGATCACGCCGGTAGGATTGGTCGCGTTCGGCGGGAACGCCACGGTCGGGGTGATCGACGGCGGGGTCAGCGTGAACGAGGTGTTGCGCTGCGAATAGCCGGCTTCCGCATACGCCTGGGTGTTCTCGTTGACCTGCCAGGTGCCGCGGGTGTACAGGTTGATGCCTTCGATGTTCGGCTGCATCGAGCGGAACTGGTCCTGATACCACAGGCAGCCGCCCTTAGGATCTTGCGGCGACGCGGTCGACAGCTTGGAGCAGCCTGGCAGCGACACGTAGTCCAGCGTGGTCGGGTTGCGGATCGCGCCGACCGGGCTGGCGGCGGCGTTGTTGTTGCCGCTGATGTAGCCGGATGCGAACTGGGTGCCGATTGGGTAGCCATATGGACGCAGGTCACCCTTGCCGATGTAGGCGCGGTCCTTGCGGTCGCTGTTCATCAGTGGGTCCGATTTGAAGTACTCGGCGTTGACCACGAAGTTGTACTTGTCTTCGTCAAGGTTGCCTTTGCCGTAGGTGACCGATGCCTTATGCTGCTGAGCATCGCTGTAGCGCGACGCGCCGGTGTCAGCCTTAAAGGTCAGACCGGTGAAGTCCTTGCGCAGAATGATGTTGACCACGCCGGCGATTGCATCGGCGCCGTAGGTGGACGACGCGCCGTCCTTCAGGATCTCGATGCGCTCGACGATTTGCATCGGCACGGTCGACAAGTCGGTGAAGCTCTTCTGGCCGTCATCGGCACGGGCGAATGGCGCCATGCGGCGGCCGTTCAGCAGCACCAGGGTCGAGGTCGCACCCAGGCCGCGCAGCGAAATGGCGGTCGAACCAGCGGCGAAACCGTTACCGAAACCGGTCGGCAGCGAACCGGCGCCGTCAGCGGTCAGGGTTTGCAGGTAATCGGCCACGGTGGCCTTGCCCGACTTCATCAGATCATCGCGGGAAATCACTTGCACCGGCGATGCAGTCTCGGCAGTTGCACGTTTGATACTGGAACCGGTGATCTCCACGCGCTGGATCGGCCCTTGGGCTTCCTGCGCCTGCACATGCGCCATCATGCTCAACGTGGCGATGGCGAGACCGCCTGCAAACATCTGGCGCACCGAATGTGCCAGCACTGTTTCTTTCATCATGAACTGCTCCCTGAAGTGGCTTTTTTTTGGTTGGTGAATGTTTAAGAAATACATTTTTTCTCAAACGGGATGATGGAAACACCCGTGGAAAATTGCGTCAATGTAGGGATTCCCCTATTTCTGCACTTAACCACACTCATGCCAACACTGTCGTTGAAAAGCCACAACAGGATAACTTCCAGCTTTAATCGGTCATTTATCTTCTATCTTCAGCCAATTCATTCTGAATTAGTAATATAGAAACGCTGCCATTGCGTCAAAAAACCGCCATGACAGCGCACACAAAATAAACTACTTGCAATTCCAATCTGTCATTTTTAATCCACACTTTTGGTTGCAAAGCAAGTCTCCGTGGGTAAAGTTATGTATCGGCATGCAAGGTTATGTAAATACGGCCCCGTTTTGGGGCCGTATCGATGGATTACGATTTGGCGAAGGCCAGGAAGTCGTTGTTGAACTTCTCTTTGTGCGTGTCGGTCAAACCGTGTGGCGCGCCGGGGTAGGTGATCAGCTTGGCGTGTTTCACGATCTTGGCCGAGGCGATGCCGGCGGCTTTGATCGGCACGATCTGGTCGTCTTCACCGTGGATGATCAGAGTCGGCTTGTCGAACTTTTTCAGGTCTTCGCGGAAGTCGGTTTCCGAGAAGGCTTTGATCGAGTCGTAGGTGTTTTTGAAGCCACCTTGCATACCCTGTGCATACCAGGCCTGGATGATGCCTTGCGATGGTTTGGCGCCAGGACGGTTGTAGTTGTAGAACGGGCCGGAGGCCAGGTCCAGGTACAGCTGGCCACGGTCCTTGACCGAGGCGGCGCGGATGCCATCGAATACTTCCAGCGGTGTGCCGTCCGGATTGTCGGCGGTTTTCAGCATCAGCGGCGGCACTGCCGAAATCAGGCCCAGCTTGGCGATGCGCTTGGTGCCGTGACGGCCGACATACCGCGCCACTTCGCCGCCGCCGGTCGAGAAGCCGGCCAGGATGATGTTGTTCAGGTTCAGCGCTTCGATCACTTGCGCCAGGTCGTCGGCGTAGTGGTCCATGTCGTTGCCTTCCCAAGGCTGGCTGGAACGGCCGTGGCCGCGGCGGTCGTGGGTAATCACGCGGAAGCCGTTATTGGCCAGGAAGAACGCTGCCGATTCCCAGCTGTCCGCATTCAGCGGCCAGCCGTGGCTCAGCACGACTGGCTGGCCGTTGCGTGGGCCCCAGTCTTTGTAATAGATCTCGACGCCGTCGCGGGTGGTGATGGTGCTGGCGGTCTTGGTCACCGGGCCGCCCTTGGCGGTAGCGGCTTGCGCTTCGGCGGTGCCCAGGGCAGCCAGCGGCAGGGCCACGGCGGCGGCGGCAGCGCCGGCGGAGTTGAACAGAGCGGTACGGCGGGACAGGTTGACGTTGGCGTTCATGATCTTATTCCTTTTGGTCGATGTATATATAAGCAGTAGTTGTGCTACAGTCTCTTCGTTCTGCAGCTGCGATGGAGTGAATCTTAGGCCTCGGCCAAAGTTTGTGGAACAGACAAGCCTGCAAGGCCACTTTGCAAAAATGCAGACCCCTCATGCCCCCTAGTACCGACTTCGACTGGAACGACATCCCGCTGATCCTTGCCCTGGCCCGCAGCGGCAGCATGAGCGCCACCGGCCGCCAGTTGGGCGTGGACGCCTCCACCATCAGCCGCCGCATCGCCGCCGCCGAAAAGGCGCTGAAGCTGCGCCTGTTCATCCGCGATAACACCGGCTACCAGCTGACCGACGCCGGCAAGACCTTCGTCGCCCATGGCGAGGCGGTGTATGGCAACGTCCAGAGCATGTTGCAAGCCTCGTCGCAGGAAGCTGGCGCCACGGCCGGCCCGGTCAACATCACCTCGATCGACTTCCTGTTCGATTACTGGCTGCTGGAGCACGTCCCCGCGCTGCATGCCGAGCACCCGCATCTGCAACTGACCTTGCAGGCGGAAAACCAGAATCTGTCCTTCACCCGCCGCGAGGCCGACTTTGCCCTGCGTCTGGGCAAGCCGGGCGAAGACGCGGCGCTGGTGATGCGCAAGCTGGGCGATCTCGGCTTTGCCGTCTACGGTCATCCGAAGTTTGCCGACACCCCGCGCGCCTGCTGGGGCACCCAGCCGTGGATCGCCTACGCCGACGAGCTGGCCGGCACCACCGAAATGCAATGGCTGGCCGCGATGTCGCCGCAGCCGCGCAAAGTGCTCAAGGTGAACAGCCTGAGCACGATGGTGCGCGCCTGCCACGCCGGCGTCGGCATGGCGCTGCTGCCGTGCATCATGGGCCAGCAGCAAGGCTTGCAGCGCATCGGCGACCAGGTCGAGGTGCTGCGCGATATCTGGCTACTGAGCCACCGCGACGCCGGCTCAATCGCCCGCTTTAAAACCGTCTCGGCCTGGCTGTCGCAGACCTATGCCGCCAGCGAACAGCTGTTGTGCGGCGCAGCTTCGCACCCCTAAAACGCATTCTGTCCCCCGTTTTTCGCAGTTCGTCACATCCCGGTGGATGGACGGGGTGCCCTTGTCTATAGTTCACTCAACGCAACGAACTAACCACCCACAAGGAGCTCAAAATGAACATCGCAAAAAACATGGAAGCCATCTTCGTCGCAGCCATCGTCATCGCTAGCGCCACCTCTTTCGCCACCGCCGCCGTGCGCGCACCGGAAGTCATCACTGTCAAAGCCGAAGCGACCGCGATGCCTACCGTGACCATCACCGCCAAGCGCCTGACCGCTGAAGAAAAAGCTGCACTGTAATCCCACCGAGCCGACGGAGCGCATGATGAAAACATACCTGAAGGCCGCAGTGATGGCGGCGGTACTGAGCAGCGGCAGCCACGCCGCGCTGGCCGACGACATCATCAGCGAGAGCCGCAGCGTGGATGCCCGTGCCGTCAAGCTGGAACTGGATGGCGTCATCAGCATCAAGGTGAAGCAAGGCCCGGCGGCGCTGACGATTTACGGCGAACCGGAAGCCATCAAGAAAGTGGTGGTCGAACAAAGCGGCGAGACGCTGCACATCGGCACCCAGAAAATGAATTCGGTCCACTTTGGGAACAAGCGCGAACTGCGCGCCGAACTGACGCTGCCCAATCTGCGCGCAGTCACGTCGGGCGGCGTGGGGTCGACCGAAGTCAGTGGATTCAGCGGCGACAATCTGCGCCTCTCGCTTGAAGGCGCGGGTTCGGTGAAAGTCGACGCACAGTATCGCAATCTCGACGTCAGGCTGGGCGGCGTGGGCGGCATCACCGTCAACGGCGGCAGCAGCGACAGCGTCGATTTGCAACTGAACGGCGCTGGTCGCATCGAGATGACAGGCCAGGCCAAGCAATTACACGCCAGTCTTGGCGGCGTGGGTAGTCTGGACGCGCAGCAGCTGCGCGCCGACGCCATCGACATCAATATGTCAGGCCTCGGCAGCGCCACGGTGTATGCGAAGACCAGCGCCAATCTGAAGTTGACGGGCATGGGGTCGGCCAAGGTGTATGGCAATCCGACCACGCGCAACGCCAGTGCACGCGGCATGGGTAGCGTGAGCTGGCAGTAAGGAATGCGCCGGTGTGTGACACCGGCACAGCAGGAAACACATGGGTGTGTTTTTCACCGTCCGGGAGGCGATCCCTCCTGGACGGTTTTTTTATTTCAGATACCGGCTGTCGTGACCGAGCACGATGCGCATGTCGGCATACGCCGAACCGGCGCGCCGCTGCTCCAGCTGCTGTTCCAGCCGCAGGCCGAGACGCCGGCCCAGCGCCTGCGCCACCTGCCGCTGCTCGCGCGGATACTCGATGCGGCTGAGCGGTACCACGAACGGCCGCAGATTCGACAAGCGCACTGTCTTCACACCGTCCACTTCCAGTGAGCGGGCCAGCCGCGCAGCCGCGCCGGCAACGCCATTGCCGTTGCTGATCTCCAGCCGCACCGCCAGCGCGGACGCAGGCGCTCGCGCAGTCTCCCCGCTGCGCAGCACCTCCACCAGCGCCGGGCCGAGACGCCTGAGCTGCGTGCGCGGCATGCTGTCACCCATCGCTTCATCGCGCGCCTGCATCAGCGTGGCGTAGTCCTGCTGCACATCGTACTTGCGCAGCGACGCCGCCTGCAGATACATGACGGCGGCGCGTTCGCGCTGTCCAGCGACAGCCAGCGCCGCAGCCAATTGTTCCCACCGCGCCGGATCGAGCGGATCACGCATGCAGGCCTGCTCCAGCGGCGTGATGGCATCCGCCACCGGCTCATCAACCTGCATGCCGCTGCACGCCGCCAGCAGCGCACAGGCAGCGAGAGATGATTTCTTCATCATGGCTCCCTAGTGAGTTTGCTGCATCATGCGATAAACCTGAATGCCAGCGGGACCGATCAGCACCAGCATCAAGGTCGGGAAAATGCAGAAGATCAGCGGGAACAGCAGCTTCAACGCGATCTTGGCGGCGGCTTCCTCGGCCAGCACGCTACGCTTGCTGCGCAGGTTGTCGGAATGGATGCGCAGTGAATCGCCCATGCTGGTGCCGAAACGCTCGGACTGGATCAGCATCGCCACCAGCGTGTCCACATCCTCCACGCCGCTGCGCAAGGCCAGGTTGCGCAAGGCGCGCTCCTTGGTGAAGCCGGCGCGCATTTCCATCAGCGCCAGTTGCAGCTCCTGCGCCAGCGCCACGCTCTTGATGTGGATCTCGCCGGCCACCTTGGCCAGCGCGCGCTCCAGGCTCAGGCCCGCCTCCACGCACACCGTCAGCAAATCCAGCGCATCGGGGAAGTTTTCAAAAATGTCGCGGCAGCGCACCGCCGCCTTGTGCGCCAGTACCGCGTTAGGCAGGTAGTAGCCGATGCCGGCCACCAGGAGCAACAAGTACATGAAACCCTTCTGCGGCCCGTTCAACGCAATAGCGCCGCACAAGGCCACGATGGAGGGCAGCGCCAGTGCCAGCACCGTCTTGGCGGCGAAATACAGCGACGGCGCCGATGCGCTGCGCCAGCCCGCATTCATGAAGCGCGTGCGCAGCGGTGACTTCTCCCAGCCCTCCTCCGGCAGCGACAGGCGCGAAAACGGCTGCGCCACGTGCGCGACTTTTTCAACCCAGCCGGTGGCCACCAGATCGGGCGCCGCCGCAGCCGGCTTCACCACCTCGCTCAAACGTTCGCGCAACGCCAGCGGTGAAAATGCCAGCAGCGCAGCCACCGCCACACCGGCAGCCACCAAAAATACAATGGCCAGGAAAATGATTTGCGATCCGTCCATCGTCGTCTCCTTCAAATACGGATGCGTATCAGCTTGCGCATCCATAGCACGCCAAACACCGCCACGCCAAACGCATACCACATCAACTTGACGCCAATTGGATCGGTCCACAGCAGGCGCACGTAGGCGGGATTAGAGATCACCATCAGCAGCATCACACCCAGCGGCAGCACGCCCAGCACCCAGGCGGACATGCGGCCTTCGGCAGACATCACCCGCACCTGAGCCAGCAGCTTCAGACGCGAACGTATCAGGCGGCTGATATTGCCGAGTACCTCGGCCAGGTTGCCGCCGGATTCGCGCTGTATCAGCACGGCGATCACCAGATAGCGCAAGTCCGTCAGTGGCACGCGCAGCGCCAGGTTGTGCAAGGCTTCGTTCATAGGCACGCCGTAGTTGATTTCTTCGTAGGCGAACTTGAATTCGCTGGCGATGGGGTCCGGCAGCTCCTCGCCCACCATCTGCATCACGTTGGCGAAGGAATGGCCGGCACGCAGTGCGCGGCCAAGGAAGTCCGCCGCTTCGGGCAACTGCTGTTCCAGCTTGCGCAGGCGCGCGCCACGGATGCGCATCAGCAGCAGCCATGGCAAAGCGGTGGCAGCGGCCAACACGCCGGCCGCCAGCAGGAACGGCATGGCCACCAGCTGCGACAGCAGCAACCCCACCACCATCATCACCAGCGAACCGCCGAGGAACTGGGCTACCGACCAACGCACGCCGGCCTGCATCAGCAAGCGGTCCAGCGCCGCCAGTCGCGCGATGCGGCGCAGCTGCCTGTCCAGCGCCGGATGACTGCTGTAAGCGCGGCGCTTGAGAATATCCACCCGCTCGATGCCGCCCTGCCCGGTGGCCGCCATCAGCCGCAGACGCTTGGCGATACGCCGCGCCGCGCCGCCATGCGCGCCGGACCACCACAGCCAGGCGCCTTCCAGCATCAGGATCACGGCCGCGAACAGCAACACGGCAAAGGCAGTAAAGACGCGGTCCATGGCGCTTACTCGTAGACCCGTTCCGGATCGAACACGCTGTCCGGCACGCCCACGCCGAACATGCGCAGCCGGTCGGCAAAACGCGGACGCACGCCGGTGGCGTAGAAACTGCCCTGCACCGCGCCATGCGTATCCACGCCCTTCTGCTCGAAGCGGAAAATCTCGTGCATGGCAATCACCTCGCCTTCCATGCCCGTGACTTCCTGCATGCTGACCAGCTTGCGTGTGCCATCGGTCAGGCGCGATACCTGCATCACCACCGTCACGGCGGAGCAGATCTGCTGGCGCGTGGCACGCGGCGTCAGGTTCACGCCGGCCATGCCGACCATATTCTCCAGCCGCGACAGGGCGTCGCGCGGCGTGTTGGAGTGGATGGTAGCCAGTGAGCCTTCGTGACCGGTGTTCATCGCCTGCAGCATGTCCAGCGCTTCCGGCCCGCGCACCTCGCCGAGGATAATGCGGTCCGGCCGCATGCGCAGCGCGTTGCGCACCAGCGAACGCTGATTGACCTCGCCCTTGCCTTCGATATTCGGCGGCCGCGTCTCCAGCCGCACCACATGCGGCTGTCGCAACGCCAGCTCCGCCGCATCCTCGATGGTAACGATACGCTCATGCGCAGGAATAAACCCGGACAGCACATTCAGCATGGTGGTCTTGCCAGAGCCGGTGCCGCCGGAGATCAGGATATTGACCTTGGCCTGCCCCAGCGCCTGCAATACCTGCACCATCGGCGGCGTCAGGCTGCGGTACGCCAGCAGGTTGTCGATGCTGAGCGGGTTGACGGCAAAACGGCGGATCGACAGGATCGGTCCATCGATCGCCAGCGGCGGGATGATGGCGTTGACGCGCGAGCCATCCGGCAGGCGCGCATCCACCATCGGGCTGGATTCATCGACACGCCGGCCCACGCGCGAGACGATCTTCTCGATGATCTTCATCAGGTGCGCGTTGTCGTTGAAGGTGGTCTCGGTCAGTTCCAGTTTGCCGGCGCGCTCCACATACACCTTGCTGGCCGTGTTAACCAGGATGTCCGACACGCCAGGATCGGCCAGCAATGGCTCCAGCGGACCAAAGCCCAGCATCTCGTGCTGGATATCCAGCACGAGATTATGCCGTTCGTGCTGATTGAGCACGATGCGTTCTTCCTCGATGATGCGCTGGACCAGCAGCGCCAGCTCATGCTTGAACTGTTCCGGCGTCAGGCGCTTCAGTCGTTCCAGGTCGATGCGGTCCAGGATCGTCTGGTGCATGCTCTTCTTCAGTTCCTGATACGCCGCGGCGGCCAGGCCCGGTGGACCGTTGCTGCCGTTGTGGCTATCGTCGGCGTGTGACAGGCGTTCGCGTAAGCTCATCTCATCCTCCATCGTTACGGCCAAAGATGCGGTCGAACAGGCCTTTGCTCTCCGCCACGCGGCGCGACGCCACCAGTTCCACCAACTCCGCCAGGCTGCGCGCCACATTGCTGCTACGCGAAAGCTGCAGCACCGGTATGCCCTGGTTGACCGAGTCGGTCGCCGACAGGTAATCGTTGGGTACCGTGTGCACCACGTCCGCGCCGAGCGCCTGCTCCAGGTCCGTCAACCGCAGCTTGCCACCCTTCTCGTAGCGGTTGACGATCAGACGCGTGCGCTCGTTCGGGTAGCCCAGCGAGCGGAAAATGTCCAGCAGGCGGCGGCCGTCGCGGATATCCGGCAGCGCCAGTTGCAGCACCGGGTAGATGGTGTCCGCCTGGTCCAGCGCGCGCAGTGAGATGGCGTCGATCTGGCGGCCGACATCGAGCACCACAAAGTCATAATGCTGGCGGGCGATGCGCAGGATGGTGTCCATGTGCTCCGGCTTCATATCGACCGTACGATTCGGGTCGTCCGCCGCCGCCAGCACGCCAAAGTTGGAGGCCACGTGCACCAGGCAGGAATCGAGGAAGGCGCCGTCCATGCGGCTTATCTGCGCGCAGATATCGGACAGCGTCATCGCCGGCTTCTGGTCGGAGACATACAGCGTAGCGTCGCCAAACTGGCCATGCAGGTCGATCAGCAGCACCTTCTTGTCCGCCAGCGCGGCCAGCGCGTAGCCGAAATTGGTGGACAAAAAAGTCGCACCGCTGCCGCCCTTGCAGGAGATGAAGGCCAGTACCTTGCCTTCGCGGACGGGACTCAGGCCAGCCGCCACTTCGATACGGTCCAAGGCTTCATGGAAGGCGCGGTGCACCAGCGGCAGCGGCAGCACCTCGCGCATGCCGGCGCGCATGGCGCGTATCAGCAGGTCTTGCTGTGGATCGCGCGTCAGCAGCATGAAGCTGGCGGATGGATAGTGCTTGCTCAGGCGTTCAACCAGTTCGCCCTCGTCGTCCGCGATGTCGCTGGCGTCCAGCACCACCAGTTCCGGCACTTCCGGCAGTTGGCGTTCCACCGCATCGCGCAGTCCTTTGCGCGACGCCACCAGCTGCACCGGCGGCATGCGCGCCGAACCTTGCGCGGCGATCTCCGCGTGCAGCAGGCTGTCCTTGCTGATCATCAGCGCCTTCATTTCAGACCGCCGTTCATCACGGACGGCTGCTGTTCGCCGCTGGCTTTCTGATAGCGTTCGTAGGCGGCGCGCGCGCTGCGTCCGTCCATGCCGGCCACCGGATCGGTGTTGCGGCCGGCGGCCGGATTCGCGACCTGTTGCGCCAGCGTCATGCGCGTGTCAAGGCCAAATCGGCTGTCCCACTGTGGGGTGGTCTGGACGCATGAAGAAAGTGTGCCTGCCGCCAGCAGGATCAAAAGATAGCGCATAGTCATTCCCTGGTTATTTGCGTTCCGTGCCCTGCGCCGGCGGCGCACCTTCAAGCTGGCCGCCGAGGAACAACCTGGCGCGGCTTGGCGGGGTGACGCTGTCGGTCGGCAGTGTGTAGTTGGCCGGTAGCGGTTGCACCAAGTGGGGTGTGACGACAAACAGCAGCTCGGTGCGATCCTGCTGGAAGTCGGTACTGCGGAACAGCGCGCCGAGCACCGGCAGCTCGCCCAGGATGGGCAGGCCGTGGATGCTGTTGGTCTGGCTGTTTTTAATCAGGCCGCCGATGGCGAAACTCTGGCCGTCGAACAGTTCGACGGTGGTGGCGGCGCGGCGCGTGGTGAACAGCGGCAGGATGGCGGCGCCGGAAAAGCCGGCGGCGGTAATGCCGATGCCTTCACGCGAAATCTCGGATACCTCCGGCGCCACCCGCAGGTTGATGCGGCCTCCCGCCAGCACTGTCGGCGTAAAACGCAGGCCGACGCCGAATTCCTTTTCCTCCAGCGTGACCTTGTTGTTGTCCTGCGCGACTGGCACGAAGATGCGGCCACCGGCGAGGAAGCTGCCTTCCTGCCCGCTGATCGCCATCACCGTGGGTTCGGCCAGCATGCGCACCAGCGCGTCTTGCTTGTCGGCGGCGATGCCGCCATGGTTGCCACTGGCGCGGCCGATGTTCAGCAAGCTTTTCAGCGTGCCGCTGACAAAACTGGTGTTGAGCGCCCCGGCCCAGCTGCCGCCGCCGAAGTTGAGCGCGACGTTGGCTTCCAGCTTCTCCAGCAAGGACTTGGAGACCTCGGCGATTTTCACTTCCAGCATCACCTGCTGCGGCGCGCCGACGTTGAGGAAGTTGACGATGCGCGTGCTGGCTTGCGCGGCGGAGGCGCTGGCGGTTTGCATGGTGGCGTTGGAATCAACACCTTCACGCCGGGCACCTTCTAATGCCTGCGCTGGACGGCGCACGAAGGCGGCGGCCAGTTCCAGCACGCGCGCGACGGTCGGCGCATCATCGACGGTGCCGCTCAGGACCAGCGTGTCGCCGGCGGCGCTGACCTGGATGTTCTTCTGCTCCGGCAGCAGCGCGGCCAGGGCCTGCTGCAGGGCGGTGGGATCGATGCCGACCACCACTTCGACCACGTTACACATGCCGCTGCGGCCTTGCACAATCATATTGCTGCTGCCGACGTCTACGCCCACCACGTATAGCGTGTCTGGCGCCACCAGCATCGCCTGCAAGACGGCAGGGTTGCCGACACTACGCGCCTGCACCGCTTCCGGCATGCGCATCAAAGTGGACTTCCCCAGTTGCAGCGACAAGCTGCCCGGTTGCGCCGCCTGGCCGGTGCAACGCAGACCAGGGCCGTCGGCCGACGACGCTGAAGCTTTCGAAGCCGATGGAGGCACCACAGCCGTCGACGCCTTCAACGCGGCTGTTGCGGTGGGCGGCGGTGCGGCCGGTACGGCTGCCCACGCCGATCCGTCCAATGTCAGCGCGGCGGCAAACAGCGCCCATGCGTGGTGGTGAAGGTCCATGGCGCGCTCACAGGCATTCCTGCGTGCGATGCACGCCCGCGATCACGCCCACACAAGCGCGCGGCGCAACAGTGACGACCTGCACGCGCGGCCTGGCCGCTACCGTCACCGGGGCCGGAGACTGGGTAGCCGGCCCCGCAGCGGCAGGCTTCTGCATGCCAAGCAGCGTGCCCTTGGTCGCGCCGTCCGTGGTGCCGGGACGCGGATCGACCTGGTTGCGCAGCGCCAGCGACAAAGTGCCCACGCTGCGCGCCAGGTCCAGATTCTCGGCCTGCGCCGGCGTCACCTCCAGCGTGACGGCGTTGACCACGCGCGGCTTGGTCTCATCGCGCCCCACTTCCTGCGCCACGGCCAGCACCAGTATCCGCTCCAGCACAATCTTGGAGATGGCACTGTCATTGGCCTGCGTGTTGACGATGATGTCAACGAAATTGCCCGGCAGCGCAAAGCCGGCCACGCCCACCACATCGTTCACCCGCACAGTGATGGCACGCTTGCCCTCGGCGATCAGCGCCGACAGGCCGCCCAGCGTGCCGGCCGGCGCCAGCTTGGCCTCACTCAACGGCTCGTCGCGCAGCACACTGTTTTTCAGCACGCGGCCAACCAACTTGCTGCCGTCGCGCAGCGCCCCGCGCGGCAGCGTCTCGGATGGCCAGTCGATCTGCTTCAGCATCTCGGGCGTCAGGCGCTGGCCCAGATTAACGTCCTGCGCCGCCACCACGATCTTGTTCGAGCCGCCCGGCGTCTGCCGCAGCAGCCAGCGCGAGGCCAGCGCCACCGCCGCCAGCCCGAACACGACGGCCAACGCCATCATCAACAGTGCGCGCCGATTCTTCATGCTATCCGCATCCCGACGTCATCGTCCGCCGCGCGCGTCCCGGTGGCACCGCTACCGCCGGCGAACATGCTGATCCAGGCCTGGTCGAGCGTGGCGATGGAAATGCGCGCCGGTTCGCCCATGTAGCCGGCGAAATCCGCCACTCGGCCGATGATCTCGCGCGGATAGCAGGCCAGCAGCGGCAGGCCGCAGCCAGCGTGCAGCTCATCCAGCAGATAGCGCAGTCCCGCCTCGTCATACACCACGCCCATGCTGAGGCACTGCTGGCGGAACAGCGTGCGGTAACTGGCGGCGCTTAACGCCTCCACCGGAATCTTGTAGCCGATGCGGCGCAGCGCCGGCTCGTCCAGCAGCGCCGACGGCGGCAGGCTGGTGGCAAACACCAGCCGCAAACGGCACGGCACCTGGAAGTGATAGCCGCCCGCTACCGACAGCACACTGCGCTCGGCCTCCTGCGCCTGTGCGAAACGGTTCAGCAGTTCGGCGGCCGGCAAACGCTGGCGGCCCAGGTCATCGACGATCAGCAAACCGTTGTTGGCCTTCAGCTGCGGTGGCGCGCGATAGCAGCCGCTGGCCGCATCCGCTTGCAGGTCCAGCATCTCGGCATCCAACGCGCCATCCAGCGCCACCACAGGACGCTGGCACAACAACCAGCGCGGATCGCTGCTGCGGCGCTCGGGCGTCTGCCGCATCTGGCGCGCCAGCGGCGCGCGGTGCACCGCCGCGTCATACACCTGCACGATGTCCTGTCCCACCACCAGCGCATGCGGCACCGCCACCAGCCCTTGCTGCAAGGTGCCGAGGCGGCGCGCCAGTGTCGACTTGCCGCTGCCGGAGGGGCCGTACAGCAGCACGCTGCGGCCCGCGTGCATGGCGGTACCGAGCATGCGCTGCACCGCCGGTGTCAGAAAATCGTCGGCAAATTCGGCCGCCAGTTCATCGGGGCACGGCTGCGGCAACTGCCTGGCCTGACGTTCGACCATGGCGCGGTAAGCTTCCAGCGTCACCGGCGCCGGCCCGGCGTATGGACTGCGCTCCAGCCAGGTGGCGGCGCGCTGCTTGCCGGTGCTGGTCAACTGGTACTGCACGTTCAGGTCCGACTCGCCGCGCCACGCGACTTCCGCCACGTGTTCGGCCACCATGAAATCCAGCACTTCCCGCAGCACGTTGATCGACAGGTGCAGTCTGGTGGTCAGCACCGGCAGGTGGCTTTTACCGCCCTGGTACAGCGCCTTGGCGATTAGCTCTACGATCAGCTGCTGCGTCAGGCCCGTATCGCGCACCGATTTCGGCGGCGGCGGCAGCAGCGCGTCCGGCTCGGCGTCGAGCAGCTGGGTGTAGGGGGATGGGGGTTCGAGGGCAAGCATCGTTATCTCCGCAAGGCATTTATTTCGGCATGGAATTAAGTCTATCCAGCCCTTGCCCTTCGGACATTGACGTGCAGCAAGCCCTGTTCAGTGATGGGTCCAGGCCAGCATGCCGGCCGTGCCGAGCGCGATCGCCACGCCGTATGGAATACTGCCGACGCTGGCGGCAGGCGCCAGCGGTACCGGCTGCAGCGGCACGCCGAGCAGGCGCAACAGCAGCGGCTTGCAGATCTGCCATAGATTACGGGCGCTGTCGCGCCAGCGTCCGCTGGCCAGCAACATCAGCAGCGCCATCACGCCGCCGATCAGGTAGGACAGCGCGGCGATGTGCAGCGCCAGCCACGGCCCGGTGAAACCGCCCACCATCGCCATCAACTTGACGTCGCCGGCGGCCATGCCGCGCAGCAGGTACAGCGGCAGGAATAAAAAAAAACCGGCGAGGATGCCGGCCAGCCATTGCGACAGCGGCGCCCACGGCGGCCCGCTCAGCAGGTGCAACAGCAGCGCCAGCAGCAAACCGCTCAGCACCAGTACGTTGGGAATCTTGCGCATGGCCAGATCGGTCAGCGCCGCCTGCGTCACCAGGCAGATCAGAATGACTTCAATCGCGTTCAGCATGAGATTTCTCCACGAAAAGGCTTTCCAGCCTGGCTGCGGCTGGAAAGCCTGCTACTGTTACGGCGACTTGATCTTGTTACCGATGGCCTGGAACGCGTCGCTCAGCGCCGGCGTCAGGAAACCGAATGCGGCCACCACGGCGGCCACCATGGTCGCCGCGATCAGGCCGTATTCAATTGCCGTGATACCGTCCTCGTCGCGCGCAAACGCTTTTGCAACTGCAATCAGCGAGTTCATGTCGTACTCCTTGCTTGGTTGATGAAAACCTCTGGCGCGGTGTTCTGCGCCATTGCGTTCCACTATACGGACCGCAAATTTATAAGAGTTGACGTCACGCAAGTTTTCCATGCGGAATCTTTTTTAGTCTATGATGAAGTCGATTGTCGGAAAAAGATCTCATTCTTCATTTATGTAGGTTTTTTTTAGCACACAAGAATTGCCTTGATTGCAAAAAGCTATTATGCTGACCAGCTGTTTTTTGGAAAGGCAAATGGATTCCCTACTGAAACACATGGTGGACATGACCGGTCACCGCGATCACACGATGCTCGACATCTCAGTGATTTCGGCGGTGCAGGAGCTTGCTCACGCCACCCAGGTCCGTGTGTTGACGCTTGCCACGGTTAGGGGGAAGGTATTTGTCCGTCCACGCGCCATCATCAGCGCAGGCGAAGCTGCGCGCATGGTCGATACCTCGGACCAGCAGCATCCGGGCGATTCCATTGACCTCTTCCCGGCGCTGGCGCAATGCATCGCGCGCCACGAATCCGGCGCCGATATCGCCAACGAAGCCGACGAGCACACGCTGTGGCTGCCGATCTGGCTGGGCGACAAGGCCGATACCTGCCTGGAAATCGTCAATCCGACGCCGTACACCAAGGAAACCATCCACGTCATTGGCGGCATCGTCAGTGTCTACCGCAATTTCCAGAATCTGCTCGACTACAGCGAACGCGATTCGCTGACCGGCCTGCTCAACCGCAAGACCTTCGACGATCAGCTGTCCAAGATGCTGGCGGCCAGCACCGAGCAGGACGCGCTGACGCTGCCGGGCGAGCCGGAGCGTCGCATCCACCGCCAGGAAGAAAAGCAATGGCTGGCCGTGGTGGATGTCGACCATTTCAAGCATGTGAATGACCGTTTCGGCCATTTGTACGGCGATGAAGTGCTGATCCTGATCGCCAATCTGCTGACCTCGTCATTCCGCGCGCAAGACCGCGTGTTCCGTTTCGGCGGCGAGGAATTCGTCGTGCTGCTGCGCTCGGCCACGCTGGACGACGCCAAGAAAATCATCGAACGCTTCCGCATGAACGTGGCCGGGCATGACTTCCCGCAAGTGGGCAAGGTGACGGTCAGTGTGGGCTTTGTCAGCATCAGCGCGCTGGAAGCGCCGGTGATCATTCTCGGTCATGCCGACCAGGCGCTGTACTACGCCAAGAGTCACGGCCGCAACCTGGTCTGCCACTACGACGAGCTGGTCACTGGCGGCCTGTTGCAGGCCATTGAATCCAACGATACGGCGGAATTTTTCTAAACAGGTTGTGTCAAAACGCGCGCAGCGAGGCGCCGCAACGAAGCTGAGCGCTTTTTGAGCCGACCTATGCGACGCTCAGGAAGCGCATCGGGTCCACATTCCACTTGGCCGGCGATTCGTGGCCGACGATTTTATCGCCGCCGCCAAAGCCCAGGCCACGCGACAGATCCACGGTTTCCGGCTTGATGTAGACATTCTTCTTGGTATGGAAGAACACGTTGACCTTGGGCGCCAGCAGATTGGTCTCATGTGGCTCGACCACCACCCCCAGGCGTCCCGACTCCAGCAGCACCATGGTGCCCACCGGATAAATCCCCACGCAACGCATGAATTCCTGCGCATACGTCGGGTTGAAGTGAAACTTGCTCCACTCATAAATCTTGCGCAGCGCGGCCGCTGCCGACATGCCCTTGTGGTAGCAGCGATCGGCCGTAATCGCGTCATACACGTCGACAATCGCCGCCATCTGCGCCAGTTCGCTGATGCCGTCGTCGGCTTGCTTGCTCGGATAACCGCTGCCGTCGCGCCGCTCGTGGTGATGCAACGTGATATCCAGCGGAATCGGACCGATTTCCGGCGTTTGCTTCAGGATCTTGTAGCCATCTTCCGGGTGCTTCTTGATGATGGCGAATTCTTCGTCGGTCAGCGGCCCCGGTTTGTTGAGGATGGCGTCCGGCACCAGTGCCTTGCCGGTGTCATGCAACAGCCCGCCCAGACCGGCCTGATGGGTAACGTCGGCCGGCAGATTGCGCGAGCGGCAGAACGCCACCAGCAGCGTGCACACGCTCACCGAATGCAAAAAGGTGTAATCATCCTTGTTCTTGATCCGCAGTAGCCCCACCAGCGCGCCCGGGTTGCGCAGGATCGACTCGGTAATGTTCTGCACCACCGGCTGCACCTGGTCCAGCTCGATAGCCTTGCCAAGACGGGCGTCCTGCATCACCGTCCGCACCAGCGTCGACGCCTGGTGGCGGATCTGCACCGCCCGCTGCATCTCTTCGCCCAGCGACACCCGGGTTTGCACCGGCGCCTTGGCGACGATTTCGACGATCTCGCGTTCGGTGGCGGCTTGCGCTTCGGCCAGCGACGGCGCATCCTGCACATCCAGCCCTTTGGAACTGTCTATGACAACGTCGTGGATGCCGGCGTTGAGGATTTTGCGGATTTCATCGTGGGTGGTCAGCAGGAAGCGGTTGCGCACGAACGGATGGGTCATCCAGTCGCAGCTCAGGTCATGAATATACATGCCCACTTTCAGCTGAGAAGAATCGACTTTCTTTAACATGCGTATACCCATCAGAATAGGGGCTGGAAGACGACCCGCGATGCAAGCAGTATAACAAACTGTGTTTCCTACGGGGATCAAATTTACAACTACAACTACTTTTAAGCAAGTCTCTACCTCTTACTTATTGGATATGGAATTACGACAGCTCCGCTATTTCGTTGCCATCGTCGACCACGGATCGTTGTCCCGGGCGGCGCTGATCCTGCACGTCGCCCAGCCCGCTCTCACCCAGCAGCTGCGCCAGCTGGAGGAAGAACTGGGCGTGCAACTGCTGCACCGTTCCGCCCAGGGCGTGCTCAGCACGGACGCCGGCAAGGTGTTCTACGAGCACGCCCAGGCCATCCTCAAGCAGGTGGCGGACGCGCGTTCCGCTGTGGCGCAGTCGGCCGAGCGGCCAAGCGGCGCCGTCACGCTGGGGCTGCCGCACAGCATCTCTGGCGCGCTGGCGCTGCCACTGCTGACCGCCACCCGCGACCAGTATCCGGAAATCACGCTGCAACTGACCGAGGAATTGACCGGCAACTTGGGCGATCAGCTCAAATCCGGCCGCATCAACCTGGCCGTGCTGTTTGACGATGGCCAGCTCGGCCAGTTCGCCACGACGCCGTTGGTAGAGGAAGAACTGCGCTTTATCTGCCGCACCGATCGGCCTTACGGCGAGGGTGAGCAGTCACTTACACTACAACAGGCGCTGGCCACCACGCTAATCTTGCCGGGATTGCAGCACGGCGTGCGGCCTCGCATCGAGAGCGTGGCGCGCACCGCCGGCCTGACCGTCGGCAACGTGATCGAGATCAACTCCATCGCCATCCTCAAATCGGCCTTGCTGGCAGACATGGGAGCGACCCTACTGCCATCCGCGCCTGTCCTGGACGAACTGCAGCGCGGCACTTTGCGCGCCCAGCGCATCGACCAACCGTCAATTTCCCGCACGGTCGTACTGTGTTATTCCCGCAACATCCCGCTGACCAATGCGGCCACCGCCATCAGCAGATTGGTGCGTCAGGTCAGCGAAACGCTGTGCGTGGATGGGCTTTGGCCGGGTGCCACACCCATATAAGTTATTCTTATACCCCCATCGGCAAACGGTATTTCCGTATACGTCAACTCGCGCCCATACTGGGACTAAGCCGCTAACAATGCGGCACCATGGCTTGTGTCTGGCTCGCTTACCCGGCGTCCTCCAGTCCAAGCGCGATCTGATACCAAAAACGGAGACACCACCATGCCAGACGGCACCAGCAGCCTCACGTCCGTGAGCCTTGACGACAAGTACACTTCCACCAACGGCAAAATCTTCCTGTCCGGCATCCAGGCGCTGGTGCGCCTGCCGATGATCCAGCACGCGCGCGACAAGACCGCCGGGCTGAACACCGCCGGCTTCATTTCCGGCTACCGCGGCTCGCCGCTGGGCGGCTTGGACGAAAACCTGTGGAAAGCCAAGCCGCATCTGGAAGCGCACAACGTGCAGTTTGTGCCAGGCGTAAACGAGGATCTGGCGGCGACCGCCGTCTGGGGATCGCAGCAGGTGGACCTGATCGGCGAGTCGAAATACGACGGCGTGTTCGCCATGTGGTACGGCAAAGGCCCGGGCGTGGACCGCTGCGGCGACGTCTTCAAGCACATGAACCATGCCGGTACGGCGAAGCACGGCGGCGTGCTGCTGGTGGCCGGCGATGACCATGGCGCATATTCGTCCACGCTGCCGCACCAGTCGGACCACATCTTCTCGGCCTGCATGGTGCCGGTGCTCTACCCTTGCAATGTGCAGGAGTATCTCGACCTCGGCATCCATGGCTGGGCCATGTCGCGCTTCTCCGGCTGTGCGGTGGCCTTCAAGGCGCTGGCCGATACGGTGGAATCGTCCGCCTCGATCGACGCCGATCCGTTCCGCGTCGAGACCAGGATACCGAAGGATTTCGTGATGCCGGCCGGCGGCCTGAATGCCCGTCTGTCGTCGGTGCCATTGGGCCAGCAGGCGCGCAATCAGGAAGCGCTAATGCAGGACTATAAAATCTACGCTGCGCTGGCCTATGCGCGCGAGAACAAACTGAATCACACCACCATCGATTCGCCGGACGCCAAACTGGGCATCATCGCCTCCGGCAAATCCTATCTGGACGTGCTGGAAGCGCTGGAAGAACTGGGCATCGATGAAGCCATGGCCGCCAAGGTCGGCCTGCGCCTGTTCAAGGTCGCCATGCCATGGCCGCTGGAACCGGACAGCGTACGCGAATTCGCGCAGGGTCTCGACGAAATCCTGGTGGTGGAAGAAAAGCGCCAGTTCGTCGAATACCAGTTGAAGGAACAGCTGTACAACTGGCGCGACGACGTGCGTCCGCGCGTGGTCGGTAAATTCGATGACAAGGGCGAGTGGGTGGCGCCGCGCGGCGAATGGCTGCTGCCGCCGAAGGCCGACTTCTCCGTGTCGCAAGTGGCGCGCGTGATCGCCAGCCGCGTGGAGCGTTACATCAGCGACGCCAACATCCACGACCAGATCAAGGCGCGCCTGACCTTCCTCGACGCCAAGGATGCGGTGCTGAAGAAGGCCATCAACACGCCGTTCCGCCCGGCCTTCTACTGCTCCGGATGCCCGCACAACACGTCGACCAAAGTGCCGGATGGTTCGTTCGCGCTGGCAGGTATCGGCTGCCACGTGATGGCCACCTCGATCTACCCTGAATTCAACAAGCTGACCACGCACATGGGCGGTGAAGGCGCGCCGTGGATCGGCCAGGCCGCGTTTTCGAAGATTCCGCACGTGTTCCAGAATCTCGGCGACGGCACCTACTTCCACTCCGGCTACCTGGCGATCCGCGCAGTGGTGGCGGCCAAGGTCAATATGACCTACAAGATTTTGTACAACGACGCCGTGGCCATGACCGGCGGCCAGCCGGTGGACGGCCAGACCTCGGTGCCGATGATCGCGCAGCAGATGGCCGCCGAAGGCGTCAAACGCATCGCGCTGGTGACGGAAGACCTGTCGCGCTACACCGACCGTTCCGCACTGCCTTCCAATGTATCGCTGCACGACCGCAAAGACATGGATGCAGTGCAGCGCGAGCTGCGCGAAGTGGCCGGCGTCTCGGTGCTGATCTACGACCAGACCTGCGCCGCCGAAAAGCGCCGCCGCCGCAAAACCGGCGCGTATCCGGACATCGCCAAGCGCATGGTGATCAACGAAGCCGTATGCGAAGGCTGCGGCGACTGCGGCATTCAATCCAACTGCGTCTCCATCCTGCCGAAGGAAACGGAATTCGGCCGCAAGCGCACCATCGACCAATCGTCGTGCAACAAGGACTACTCGTGCGTGAAGGGCTTCTGCCCAAGCTTCGTCACGGTGGAAGGCGGAGCGCTGAAAAAATCCAAAGCCGGCGCCACATCCAACGACGACGGCTGGGATGAACTGCCATCGCCAGCGCTACCGGACTGCGAGCACCCCTACAACATTCTGATCAACGGCATCGGCGGCACCGGCGTGATCACGGTCGGCGCGCTGATGGGCATGGCCGCGCACATTGAAGGCAAAGGCGCCTCGGTGCTGGACATGACCGGCATGTCGCAGAAAAACGGCTCGGTCACGTCGCACGTGAAAATCGCGCGCACGCCGTCGCACCTGCGCGCGCAACGCATCGCCACCGGCGAAGCCGACGTGGTCCTCGGCTGCGACATGCTGACCGCCGGCGCCGCCGATGCGGTATCGAAGATGCGTCCAGGCCGCACGCTGGCCATCGTCAACCTGCACGAGCAGCCACCCGGCTCCTTTGCCCAGAACGCCGACTGGGAATATCCCGCCGCCGACGTGCGCGCGCTGATCGAGGAATCGGTCGGCGAAGGTGCGGCCGATTTCATCGACGCCACCAAGCTGGCCACCGCGCTGATGGGCGACTCGATTGCCGCCAACCTGTTCATGCTGGGCTACGCCTGGCAGCGCGGCCGCATCCCGCTGAAAGAAGAATCGCTGCTGCGCGCGATTGAGCTGAATGGCGTGGCGGTGGCGTCGAACAAGAAGAGCCTTCTGTGGGGCCGTCGCGCCGCCGTGGACCTGAAGCGCGTCGAACGCACCGCTACGCCAGCGCAGCCTATCGTGCTGCAAATGCCGCAAAGCCTGGACGGCATCATCGCCAAGCGTATGGAGTTTCTCACCTCGTACCAGAACGCCGCCTACGCCAGTACCTACTCGGAACTGGTGGCGCAGGTGCGTGCGAAAGAGACGGCTCTGGGCCTGGGTAACAAGCTGTCCAGCGCTGTCGCCAAATCCTACTTCAAGCTGATGGCCTACAAGGACGAATACGAAGTGGCGCGCCTGTACACGGACGGCCGCTTTGTCGAACAGCTGCAGCAGCAGTTCGAGGGCAACTTCAGCGTCAAGTTCAACCTGGCGCCGCCGCTGTTGGCCAAAAAGGACGCCAAGGGCCATCTGGTGAAGGCGGAATTTGGTTCGTGGATGTGGAGCGCTTTCAAGATGCTGGCCAAATTCAAAGCCCTGCGGGGCGGCGTCTTCGACATCTTCGGCTACACGGAAGAACGCAAGATGGAGCGCGCGCTGATCGGCGAGTATCGCGAGATGGTGACGGCGTTGATGGGCCAGCTGAACGCGGACAACCACGCGACGGCGGTCGAACTGGCTGCGCTGCCGGAAAAAGTGCGCGGCTTCGGCCATGTGAAGGAAAAGGCCGTGGCAACCTTCCGTAGCGAGAAAGCACGCCTTCTGACACAGTTCAGCCATCAACGAGCAGCTTGACGTTAACGTAAACGTCATATAATCGATAAAAATATTATTAGGGACACCAATGAACGATCTCTCGACCCCGAAACTCGCGGCCGTCGCGGACGAGCCGCGCGTGCAGAACAAAGTTCGCTTCGTCACCGCCGCGTCGCTGTTCGACGGCCACGACGCCTCGATCAACATCATGCGCCGCATCCTGCAGTCGAACGGCGTGGAAGTCGTCCACCTCGGCCATAACCGCTCGGTGGACGAAGTGGTCACCGCCGCGCTGGCGGAAGACGTGCAGGGCATCGCCATCTCCAGCTACCAGGGCGGCCACGTCGAATACTTCAAATACATGATCGACCTGCTGCGCCAGCGCGGCGGCGCGCACATCAAAGTATTCGGCGGCGGCGGCGGCGTCATCGTCCCGAGCGAGATCGAAGAACTGCACGACTACGGCGTGACAAAAATCTTCAGCCCCGAAGACGGCCAGCGCATGGGCCTCGTCGGCATGATCCAGTGGATGGTGCAGCAGTGCGACATCGACCTGTCGCAATACTCCCCTACCTCGCTGGCGCCGCTGCGCGACGGCGCCGACGTCGCCGGCCGCCACCGCCCGCTGGCGCAGCTGATCACCGCACTGGAAAACGAAAAAGCCGCGCCAGCGCTGCGCGCCGAACTACTGGCCTCCGCCAAAGACCTGCCGGTGCCGACGCTCGGCATCACCGGCACCGGCGGCGCCGGCAAATCCTCGCTGACCGATGAGCTGATACGCCGCATCCGCCTCGACCAGGGCGACACGCTGAACATCGCCATCATCTCCATCGACCCGTCGCGCCGCAAATCCGGCGGCGCGCTGCTGGGCGACCGCATCCGCATGAACGCCATCAATCCATGGGCCGGACAGTCGCATGTGTTCATGCGCTCCCTGGCCACGCGCGAAGCCGGCTCCGAGATTTCGCAAGCGCTGCCCGACGTTATCGCCGCCTGCAAGGTGGCCGGCTTCGATCTGGTGATCGTCGAAACCTCCGGCATCGGCCAGGGCGATGCCGCCATCGTGCCGCATGTGGACGTGTCGATGTACGTGATGACACCGGAATTCGGCGCCGCATCGCAGCTGGAGAAAATCGACATGCTCGATTTCGCCGACTTCATCGCCATCAACAAGTTTGACCGCAAAGGCGCGCAGGACGCGCTGCGCGACGTCGCCAAGCAGTACCAGCGCAACCGCGAACTGTGGAGCAAGCGCCCGGAAGAAATGCCGGTCTACGGCACGCAGGCGTCGCGCTTCAACGACGACGGCGTCACCGCGCTGTATCAAGGCCTGCTGCCGAAGCTTGCGCAATTCGGCCTGAAGGCGCAGGCCGGCAAGTTGCTGGCGACGGACGTGCACCACTCCAGCGGCAAGCACGTGATCGTGCCGCCGGCCCGCGCGCGCTACCTGGCGGAGATCGCCGACACCGTACGCGGCTACCACCGCTTCACGCGCAAGCAGGTCACGCTGGCGCGCGAACGCCAGCAACTGAGCGAGTCGAAACGCATGCTGGCCATCGCGCACAAAGCGGCAGACTTCGATGACCTGATCGCCGAACGCGATGCGGAGATGGACGGCGGCGCGAAAAAGCTGCTGGCGCAATGGCCCGACATGCAAGCCGCCTACGCCGGCGACGACTACGTGGTGAAGATCCGCGACAAGGAAATCCGCACCCGCCTCGTGCAGCACACGCTGTCCGGCACGCGCATCCGCAAGGTGGCGCTGCCGCGCTACGAAGATCACGGCGAAATCCTGCGCTTCCTGATGCTGGAAAACGTACCGGGCTCCTTCCCCTTCACCGCCGGCGTATTCGCCTTCAAGCGCGAAGGTGAAGATCCAACCCGCATGTTCGCCGGCGAGGGTGACGCCTTCCGCACCAACCGCCGCTTTAAACTGGTCTCCACCGGCATGGATGCCAAGCGCCTGTCCACCGCGTTCGACTCGGTCACTTTGTACGGCGCCGATCCTGCGCTGCGTCCGGACATCTACGGCAAGGTCGGCAACTCGGGCGTCTCCATCGCCACGCTGGACGACATGAAGGTGCTGTACGACGGCTTTAACCTGTGCAGCCCAAGCACCTCGGTGTCGATGACCATCAACGGCCCGGCGCCGACGATCCTGGCGATGTTCATGAACACCGCCATCGACCAGCAGATCGACAAGTTCGTCGAAGAGAACAAACGCCAGCCGAGCGCCGACGAAGCAGCCAAGATCAAGGAATGGGTACTACAAAACGTGCGTGGCACCGTGCAGGCGGACATCCTCAAGGAAGACCAGGGCCAGAACACCTGCATCTTCTCGACCGAATTCTCGCTGAAGGTGATGGGCGATATCCAGGAATACTTCGTCCACCACCAGGTGCGCAACTTCTACTCGGTGTCGATATCTGGCTACCACATCGCCGAAGCGGGCGCGAACCCAATCTCGCAGTTGGCCTTCACACTGTCGAACGGCTTCACGTTTGTGGAAGCCTACCTGGCGCGCGGCATGCACATCGACGACTTCGCACCCAACCTGTCGTTCTTCTTCTCCAACGGCATGGACCCGGAATACACGGTGCTGGGCCGCGTCGCCCGCCGCATTTGGGCGGTGGCGATGCGCGACAAATACGGCGCCAACGACCGCTCGCAAAAACTCAAGTACCACGTGCAGACCTCGGGCCGCTCGCTGCACGCGCAGGAGATCGACTTCAACGACATCCGCACCACGCTGCAAGCGCTGATCGCCATCTACGACAACTGCAACTCGCTGCACACCAACGCCTACGACGAAGCCATCACCACGCCGACCGACGAATCGGTACGCCGCGCGCTGGCGATCCAGTTGATCATCAACCGCGAATGGGGCCTGGCCAAGAACGAGAATCCCAACCAGGGCTCGTTCATCATGGACGAACTGACCGACATGGTGGAAGAAGCGGTGCTACAGGAATTCGAGCGCATCGCCGAACGCGGCGGCGTGCTGGGTGCGATGGAAACCGGCTACCAGCGCGGCAAGATCCAGGAAGAGTCGATGCTGTACGAGCACCAGAAGCACGACGGCACGCTGCCCATCATCGGCGTCAATACCTTCCGCAATCCGAAGAGCGTGGAAGCGCCGGTGCAGATCGAACTGGCCCGCTCCACCGACGACGAAAAGCAATCGCAGCTCAAGCGCCTGGAAGACTTCCACACGCGCTATGCCGCCGAAGCGCCGCAAGCGCTGGCAGCGTTACAGCAAGCCGCCATCGACAACGCTAACGTGTTCGACAAACTGATGGACGCGGTACGCGTCTGCTCCCTCGGCCAGATCACCACCGCGCTGTTCGAAGTCGGCGGCCAGTACCGCCGCAATATGTAATCTGCGGTGAAAACGGCCCGGCGCATTGCCGGGCCGTGACATGCTACGGCAGCTTGCCCGCACCGGCGTTGGCCGGGACGGCCGTCAGCGTTACGGCCGCCGTTTGCAGCGCGTACGCATACGGCGGCGTCCACACACTGGCGGCCGGCGGCAGTGCATAGCCGCATTGGCCATCCACCGCGCTGGTACCCGACTTGTCGCTGGTGAAGATGTGTCCCGATGAGCGGAAGCCGATGAAGTCTTTACCTTTGATGGCCTTGCCGCAGAACTCCGTCACCTTCAGGCCGGTGAAATTATAGTATTGGTTCTCCAGCAGCATATTGGACCGGTAGCGCGCATCGGTGCCGCTTTCGAATTTGACGTCGGTATCCTTGGTCGAGGTGCTGCCGGTGATCAGGTTGTTGAACAGGTGAACCTGGCCATAGCGGTTCAGCGGCAAGCGCGTGGTCGCGCCATTCCACCAGTTGCCGTTGAAGGTGACATGCAGACGGCCCTCGTCACTCCACGCCCGCCCCGAATCGCCATTGCCCACCAGCGTGGTCTTGTGGTGCTTGGCGAAGTAGCTGTTGGCGATGGTGACGTAGTCGCTGCCGCGCACCACATCCAGCGCGCCGTCGTGACGCGTGTCGTAGGTGCCGGTGGCCAGCGAATCCGGCGTATCGCCGTCGCTGATGGTCAGATGGTCAAGGTAGATGTTCTGGCCGCGCGACACCGTCACGCCGTCGGCATAGGCGTTGTCCGAGTCCTCCGGGTTCACGTCCCACGGCGTATCAAGCGCCAGGTTGCGCACGATAACGTTGCGGGTCCAGGTAGGATAGTCCTCGCCATCCTTGCCATCGGCAATCCACTTCTTGAAGTCGGTCTCGGGATCGCCGCCGGCCGTCAACGGCAGTTCGCCACCGATCAGCAGCGCGGTGCCGGTGATGCGCGCCGGCCGTCCCTGCGCGTCGTTGATGCCGACCAGCGTGGTGTTCGACGGCAGCGCGATCGAGCCGCCATACTTCTGGTCCGAATAGCTGGTGTACTCGCGGAACACCGTGTTGTTCTGGCTCCAGCGCAGATCGATATGGCCGATCACGCGGATGATCTTCGGATCGTTGCCGGCTTCATTGATGGCAGCCACCAGTTGCTGGCCGTTGTACACGGTGTAGACGCGGTTGGCGATGGCCGCGCCGCCGCCGGTCACCAGCACCGCGCCTTTGCGCGACTGCGCGTGCCAGCCGCTGGCCGGCGCCGGATCGCGTTCGAAGGTCAGCACGCCGCCGGTGGGATCGGCGGCGGCAAACTGCCATACCGGCAGCTTGGGCGCCGCCGCATAACTGGCCGGATCGTGCAGGCCGTTGACCAGCACCGGCGCCGAGTAGTTGCGGACGCCGTACTGCGCGGTTTGCAAGGGCGTGCTGGCGCCGGTCAACGTCCTGGCGTCAATAGTGGCGGCTTGCGCGGATGAAGCCAGCACGATGCCGGCAACGAGTAGTGGATATTTCATGGTTGTCTCCAATGGTGAAATTCACTGACAGCTCGCGATGATCCGTACCCACGTGAACGTGCCTTGCACGTAGCAATCGAGGAAGTGTTATGCGTGGGACGAATCAACATTCAGGCACCTTGCGTACCTGCCGCCATTGCGAAGAGGGTTGAGGGAACCGAGTTCGCGCTGGTCATCCGTTGGCGGCGCAGACTACTTCCGCCGACGGTGTGTAAATACTAATCCTGTAGAAAAAATAAAGCAACTAGTCGAAATGCGGACCGGCGCCTTGCTGCGCCATCTCGTCATCGGCATTGCGCAGCGGGCAGGCTTTCAGTGACAGGCACCCGCAACCGATGCAGCCATCCAGCTGATCGCGCAACTGCGTCAGCGTCTTGATGCGCTCTTCCAGTTCCTGCTTCCACGCGGCCGACAGACGACGCCAATCGGCGACGGTGGGCGTGCGGCCGGACGGCAGCGCATCCAGTGCGCGCGCAATGTCCGCCAATGGCAGGCCGACCCGTTGCGCGACCTTGATCACGGCCAGCCGCCGCAGCACCGAGCGCGCGTAGCGGCGCTGGTTGCCGCCGGTGCGGACCGAATGAATCAATCCCTTGACTTCATAAAAATGCAGCGCGGAGACAGCGATGCCGGAACGCTCCGCCAGTTCGCCAACACCCAGTTCTTTGGCAACCATCAAATCCCCTTGACCTTAAGTTAAGTTGAGATTTTATAGTGTCCCCACACTGACTGCACAAAGGACATCATGAAATTCATTAACCCAGAAGGTTTGTACGATCCGCGTCCCAATGGTTACAGCCATGTCGTGGTGGCCGATGCGCCGGGGCGCATCATCTACATCGCAGGACAAGGAGGCGAGAACGCGAGTGGCGATTTATCCGAAGACTTTGGCGCGCAAGTCGATCAGGCGCTGCGCAATCTGCACACCGCGCTGGCCGCTGCGGGCGCCGTGCATACCGAGGTAGCCAAGGTGACGGCGTTGATTGTCGATCATAGCGAGGCGCGTCTCGCCATCTTCAGCAAGGCCTTGCGCGCGATGTGGGGCGACCATCCGGCACCGGCTTGCACGCTGATTCCCGTTACGCGACTGGCGCTGGATGGCATGCTGTTCGAAATCGAAGCCGCCGCGATTCAGCAGCAGATTTACTGAGCGTGACAGCGCTCGGCGCGATAAAAATAGAAATTATCGAAGTTGAGGAATTCGGTCGCTGCGACGAAACGGTAGGTAATTTCGCGACGCTGTGCATTGTAGCCGGTCAGGCCGCCGACGTGTTTGGGCAGCTGTTCCTTGTACAGGTCCGCAGGGAACGGCGCCTTGCCGCCGACGGTAATGACCAGCACATCGCCCTCGCGGCGCCAGCTGCTCGGATGATAAAAATCGAAGCCGCCCTTGAACTGCAGGCTGCCGTCCGACTGCAACAGCATGCACATGGTCGGAAACTCGGTACCCGTATTTTCCAGCAGCTGCACTGTGCGCACAGACGGCGTACTCGCACAGCCGCCCAGCAGCAGCAAAATGGAGCCATAAGCCAGAAGAGGTTTCATGCGCAAGCCCGTAGAAGTGGCGATACCGCCACTCTACCCTATCAACTACTGGTGATCGGTGATCCGGCCCACAGTAGCGCCTTCTAACAACACGGGCTGCCACAGTTCGTGCAAGTCGCCGGCGGGGGTACCGTCGACGAGGGACAGCAGCATCTCGACCATGCGCGCGCCAGCCTGACGCGGGTCGGGCTGGTCGATAGTGGTGACGTGGGCGCCGGCTAGCGTGTCGGCCATGCTGCCCCAGACGATGACCGACATCTCCTTGCCGATCTCCACGCCCGCGTCCAGCAATGCGCGCACTGCGCCGACGCCGGATAGATGGTTGTCGACGATGACCGCCGTCGGCCGCGGCGAGCAAGCCAGCAGCTGCTGCATGGCCTGGTAGCCGCTGCGGCGGTCCAGCGTATTGTCGATCAGGTAGCGTGGATCGGCAGACAGGCCGGCCACCGACAGCGCGGTGACAAAACTGTCCTTGCGCTGCCGCGCGAAATTCAATTCCAGCGGCGCGCTGATGAGTGCCACGCGCTGATGGCCCAATCCCAGCAAGCGCTCCATGGCGATGCGCACACCGGCCTCGTTGTCGTAGTCGAACCACGCATACGGCACATTCAACTCCGTGCGGCCATGCGCTACAAATGGGAATTTGGCTTTGCTGAGAAACGCGATACGCTCATCGCGCACCAGCGTGCGGCCCACGACGAGGCCATCGACCCGCCGTCCACGCACAATCTGCTGGTACGACGGCTGCTCGGCCGCCGGCGACACCGGCGCGATGATCAGGTTCTTGTTGACCGCTTCCAGCGCGGCCGACATACCGGCCACCACGTCGAGGAACATCGGATCGCCAAGGTCCGTCGGCAGCAGCGGATAGATGATGCCAAAGACATTGGTGCGCCCCAGCGCCAGCGAACGCGCCATCGGATTCGGCTGGTAGCCGACCTCCTTGGCTGCCTTCAGCACCCGCTCGCGGGTCCGCACATTGACTTCGGGGTAACCGTTTAACGCCCGGCTCACCGTAGTCTTGGACATGCCAAGGTGATTTGCCAGGTGCGCGAGGTTCATAGACTTTTTCTTAATGTTGACCGCTGATTATAGCGGTGGCATCGAACCCACCGCCACCATCATCGACCGCCTTTTTAAAGAAATACAACATCACCAGCACAATCGTGATCGGCACCAGCGTCAGGTAAAACGCAAAGTGACCGCTGAAGTTACCGAACACGTAACCAGTAATCAGCGAACCGGTAGTGCCGCCCAGTGCCGAAAAAATCACCAGCAGGCCAGTCATGGCCGAATGCTGGTTCTTCGGCAAAGAGCTGAGCATGACCGAATTGATGCCGGGGTAGATCGGCGCCATGAACAGCCCAATCAGGGGGAACAGGAAGGTCGCCAGCGGCGCGGTGGCCCAGGTGATGCCTGGATTGGCCACCACATCATGCGTCAACGGCAGCGCCAGCAGCACCGTGGCGCCCATGCCCAGCACACAGCCGTTCATCACCGGATACCAGTTCAATTTGCGCATCAACACCCCGGCCGACAGACGTCCGACAGCCAGGCAGGCGGCAAAGATGCTGGTCACTTCCACGCTCATGGCTGCCGGCAGCTTGAGGATTTCGTTGTTAAACGTCGGCAGCCAGGTACCGATGCTTTGCTCGATCAGCACATACAGGAAGGCGGTGATGATGAACACGCACACCAGTGGTTTGATAAACAGTTTGAGCATCGACGCGAAGTCCTGCGCGATGCCGCGATTTTCAGGCAGCGCCGCCGGCGCTTCGTTAAACGGCGTCGATAGAATCAGCAGGAAGGTCGCCGCACATAGCACCGCCAGCACCCAGTAGGTTTGCAGCCAGCTTTGCGATTGCGGATTGTGCGAGTCGATGAAGTAGCCAAACACCCAGTAGGCGCTCAACACGCCGAGCATGAAGAAACCCTCCAGCAGATTCATGGTGCTGGCGTGCTGCTTGCGGTCGGCGGTGATCAGACCCAAGGTGGAGTACACCGACACCTTCACCAGCGCAAACGACACGCCGACGCAGAAGAACAGCGCCTTGGTGGTGGCAAACGATTGCAGCAGCGGCATGGCCACGCAGGCGAAGGTGACGATGGCGAGACCAATCAGCATGGCCTTCTTGTAGCCCACGCGCGGCAGGAACGACGCTACCAGGAACGACACCACCGCAATCGGCAGATCCTTGAAGCCTTCCAGCACGCTGGCGGCGGACTTGGTTACGCCGTAATTGCTGATCACCTGCAGGATCACCGTGCCCACGCTGTTCAGCAGGATGGCGAAAACAAAGTAGATCAGGAATAGCGCAAATAGTATTTTGTTGTTCTTCATGCTGCTTGTCTCCGGCGTTTTTATTTTAGTAAGCGGCGAGGTTGAATTCTTTGAGACTTGTAATCACCACATCCGCTTCCGTCAGCACGAAGGGATGGCCTATCCCCAGCGCGAACATGCCGGCCGCCTTGATCGCCGTTACGCCGGCCACCGCGTCTTCCACGCCGAGACAATCTGCCGGCGCCACGCCCAGTTCCCGCGCCGCCTTGAGGAAAATCTCCGGGTCCGGCTTGCCGCGTGCGATGGTGGCGGCATCCACCACGTAATCGAATTTATCGGTGATGCCCAGGCGCTCCAGCACCGTAAAGGCGTTCTTGCTGACCGAGGCCAGGCCGATACGCAAACCGGCGCGGCGCACCGTGTCCAGCGCCTCCACCGCGCCAGGCAGCAGATCCTTGGACGACATGGTCGAAATCAGTTCCTGATAGTGCTTGTTCTTGGTGTCCGCCAGCGCCAGCTTTTCTTCCGGCGTGTACTGACGCTGATGCGCGGCCGATGCCAGGATCAGGTCCAGAGATCCCATGCGGTCGATGCCCTTCAAACGCTCATTGAACTCGTGGTCGAAGTGGACGCCCTGCGATTCCGCCAGCTCCTTCCACGCCAGGTAGTGGTAATGGGCGGTATCGGTGATCACGCCATCCAGATCGAATATGACTGCTTTAAAACGGCTCATGCCAAACTCCTCGATTGCTTGGGTTGCGACAGGGTCAGTGCGACCGCCTCGCCGCCATGGGTAAAGTCCAGCACCTCGCCTTGCAGCAGGCGATATTCCACCTGGCCCGGTTGCACATGCACTTCCAGCAGCGCGCCGCGGAAGTGGATCTTGAAGGTGTAGTGCTGCCACTGCTTCGGCAGCTTCGGCGCGAAGTGCAGTGCGCCGCCCACCACCCGCATGCCGGCGAAACCGTAGGCCACGCCCATCCAGGTGCCGGCCATCGCCGCCGTGTGCACGCCGTAGTGCGTGTTGCCGTGCGTGTCGTCCAGATCGAGGCGCGCGGTCTCCATGAAATAGTCGTAGGCCTTGTCTTCATAGCCCACTTCCGCCGCGATGATGCTGAAGATGCAGGTCGACAGCGACGAATCGTGCGTGGTCACCGCTTCGTAGTAATCGAAGTCGCGGCGCTTGTCGTCCAGCGAGAACTGGTCGCTCAGCAGCAGCGCCGCCAGCACCACGTCCGCCTGCTTGCAGACCTGATGGCGGTAGATCACCATCGGGTGGTAATTCAGCAGCAGTGGGTAGTTCTCCTTCGGCGTGTTGGCGAAATCCCACACCTTCTTCGACAGGAAGCTATCATCCTGCGCGTGGATTTGCAGTGCGTCGTCGTACGGAAGATTCATCAGCGACGCGGCGCGGCGCCAGGCGGCCGGCTCGTTCGCATCCAAGGCCATGGCGGCGGCGATGCGCGCGAATTCGGCCGGCGCCTCCACCTGCAACTGCTCGGCGATGGACGCCGCAAAGTTCAGGTGCATCTGCGCCATCGCGTTGGTGTAGTAGTTGTTGTTGACCAGCGCCGTATATTCGTCCGGTCCCGTCACCTGGTTGATGCAGAAGCGGCCCTCGCGATCATACGAACCGATGCCGGTCCAGATGCGCGCCGTCTCCATCACGATCTCGGCGCCGGCCTGGATCAGGTAGTCCTGATCGTTGGTCGCTTCCATATAGGTCTTGATCGAGTAGGCGATATCGGCGTTGATGTGATACTGCGCGGTGCCGGCAGGGAAGTAGGCCGAGCACTCTTCTCCGGCGATGGTGCGCCACGGGTACAGCGCACCTTTGTCATGCGACATCTGACGCGCGCGCTCACGCGCTTTCGGCAGGCCGGCGTAGCGGTACTCCAGCAGCTTGCGCGCAATCTCCGGCTTGGAATACAGGAAGAACGGGAAGATGTAGATTTCCGTGTCCCAGAAATAGTGGCCTTCGTAGCCCTCGCCGGTCACGCCCTTGGCGGAGATATTGGTCTTGCCGTCGCGGCCCACCGATTGCAGCAGGTGGAACTGGTTGAAGTGCATGCCTTGCTGGAGCGCGTCGTCGCCGGCGATCTGCACGTCGGCCTGCTGCCAGAAGTCGGCCAGGTACTGCTCCTGCGCCAGGCGCAGCGCGTCGAAGCCTGCGGCGGCGGCGCTGGACAGCGTGTCCTTGCTGCGCCACATCAGCTCTTTGGCATCGTAGTCGCGCGACGAGTAGTAGCTGCCGTACTTGGTCAGCGTGACCGTCTGACCGGCGCGCGCCGCCAACGTCCAGCTTTGCGTCAGGCGCTGGCCTTCCTGCGCGGTCACTGCCGGCAGGCCGGCGCTCAGCACCGACTCGGTGGCGCTGATCAGCGTGAAGCCGCTGTTATGGGTCTTCTGCACCAGCGCCGCGAAACTGTCCGACTGCTCGCTGTCGATCATGTGCAGCGTCGGACCGGAAATCGCCGAGCCCACGCGCGGATCGTCGCCTGCCTCCAGGTTTTTCACCGCGCCGTCCAGCGCGGACACCAGGCGCAGATTATCGATGTCGGTCAACGGCGTCACTTCCAGTTCAATCGCAAACAGGTGCTTGTTCTCGAAGCTGACCATGCGGCGGCTGCGCACGCGCACGCTGCGGCCTTGCGGCGAAGTCCACTCCACCACGCGGGTCAGCAGGCCGGTACGGAAATCCAGCACGCGATCGTAGCTCTGCACGGAGCCGGTCAGCAGGTCGAAACGCTCGCCGTCCAGCCACAGCTCGATGCCTTTCGCGTTCGGCACGTTCAGCATGAACTGGTTGACCTTGGCCAGGCCATACGCCGCCTCCGGATAAACGATCGGCTCCGATTCGTAGAAGCCGTTGAGGTAAGTGCCATCCAGCGAAGTGCCGGCCGGACCGCTGTAGCCCTCTTCGCCGGTGCCGCGCAGGCCGATGTAGCCATTCCCCAGCGCGAACAGCGTCTCATCGAGGAAGTGGGAGCCGGTATCAAAGCTGGTCTCGCGGATGCACCAGGCTTCAAGAGGATAAGTGTGTTCTTGCACAGCGAATTCCTTAGAAAAGCGATTCAAAGCGGTTTGAATTTCAAAATACGCCGTTTTTTGGAGTGTTTTTGGCGATTTCGGGAAAACTAGGTTTGCCGCACCATCAGCGTGGTCGGCAGCATTTCAGAAGCGACCGGGTGGCCTTCGATCAGGCCCAACATCTTTTTGGCCAACAACACGCCGCCGTCGCGCAGATACTGGTGCACGCTGGTCAGCGGCGGCACGAAACTGGCCGCGCCGGGCGTATCGTCGTAACCGATGACGGAGACATTCTCCGGCACCCGCAAATTCTTCTCGGCCAGCGCGCGGATCGCGCCCATGGCCAGCAAGTCACTGGCGGCAAACACGCCGTCGAACGACGCGCCCTTCTTCTTCAGCAGCGCGGAAATGCTGTCGAAGCCCGCCTCGAAGGTGAACGCCTTCGGGCGGATGATGTGCACCATGGCCGCGCCGCCCATGGCGTCGATAAAGCCGGCACAGCGTTCCTGCACCTCGGCGTGGTCGACATCGCCCAGGAACACCAGCTTCTGCCGGCCCTGCGCGATGAAGCGCTCGGCCGCGCTGATGCCGCCCTTGCGGTTGTCCGAGCCGACCACGACGTAGTCGCTACCCGGCTGCGGCGCGCCCCACACCACCAGCGGCATGCCGGTCTGCTGCACCGTGCGCACTGCCTCGCCGTGCGACCCCTGGCCCAGCAGGATCAGGCCGTCGGCGCCCATCACTGGCGCCGTGTTCATCAGCTGCTTGGATGTTAAAACAACACTGTAGCCGGCCGTGGTCAGCTCCTGCGTAATGCCGCCCAACAGCTCCAGGGGATACGGATCGGACATCGGCCGGCCGCGCACGGGTGTCATTTCTACAACAACTGCCACCGAATAACTGCGGCCCATGCGCAGGTTGCGCGCACTGACGTTCAGGCGATAGCCCTGCTGCTCGGCCAGCGCGCGGATCTTTTCGCGCGTCTCGACCGTCACCAGCGGACTGTCGCGCAACGCCCGCGACACCGTGATCTTGGACACGCCGGCCAGCTTGGCCAGGTCTTCCATCGTCAGCGTGGTGGTGACAGTCTTCTTTGCGGGCATCGTTGTTATAGGTATAAAAAGCAGGAGTGCGGACGCATTATGACAGAAAAATTTCGTTTGTCGCGAAAAATGACATCGATAACATTTCAATTGACATCGATAACATTTCTTGTTTCAATGGCTAAATCGGCGATGGCGGAACGCTGTCTCCGGAGACGACACATCCTATAAGAAAGAAGAGACACGATGAAAAACCCGTTCCTGCCATCGGCCATTGCGGCCGCCGTCCTCATCCTGGTCAACCAGAGCGCCCAGGCCCAGACTGCCGAAGCGACTGCCCCTGAGCCGTCCAAAGAAGTTTCCAAGGAAATCCAGCAAGTGGTCGTCACCGGCGTCGCCTCGGCGCGCGGCGTGCGCAAGGTCGACTCGGCCTTCTCCATCACCACCGCCAACGAAGAGCAGCTGAAACAGGCCGCTCCGAGCAGCACCGCCGACATCATGAAAATCGTGCCGGGCGTGTATGCCGAGTCGACCGGCGGCCAGTCCGGCGCCAACATCGAGGTGCGCGGCTTCCCGTCCGGTTCCGACTCGCCGTTCGTGTCGGTGCAAATGATGGGCAACCCGATCTTCCCGCCACCGACCTTGTCGTTCTTTGAAGGCTCGTCGGCCTTCCGCCTGGACGACACCGTCGAGCGCGTGGAAGTACTGCGCGGCGGCCCGTCGACCATCTGGTCCAATGGCCAGCCGGGCGCCACCATGAACTTCATCCTGAAGGAAGGCACCGACACGCCGGAAGGCACGGTGCGCTTCACCACCGGCACCGGCAGCCTGCGCCGCGTCGACATGTACTACGGCGGCAAGATCAGCGATGGCTGGTACGGCTCGGTTGGCGGCTTCTACCGCAAGACCGACGGCGTGCGCGACGCCGGCTTCCCGGCCGACGACGGCCACCAGATCACCGCCACGCTGACCCGCAACCTCGACCAGGGCAAGCTGACCCTGTATGCGCGCAGCACCGACGACAAGAACGCCTTCTACACCGGCGTGCCGCTGATCTCCAGCAACAACGGCCGTACCATCAGCGCCTTCCCCGGCTTCGATCCGCTGACCGGCACGCTGATGAGCGGCGAAATGCGCAACTTCACCATCGAAGCCGCGCCCGGCAAGACGCTGACCAAGGACCTGGGCGACGGCCGCGGCCTGAAAGCCACCGTGTTCGGCGCCAACTTCGACCAGAAGATCGGCGACTGGAGCGTATCGAACAAGTTCAACCGCTTTGACGGCGACCTCAACACCATCGCCATGTTCACCGGGAACAACCCACTGTCGATGAGCGACTACATCAGCCAGGCGATCGCCTCGGCCAACAGCAACGCCGCAGTAGTGGCGGCGGCCGGCGGCGTGGCAACCTCGGGCACGGCATCGTACGTCCACGGCGGCGCGGTGGCCGGCAACCAGCAGGTGGTGCAAGCCGGTCTGTGGGCGGTGGAGAAGCAGCTGAAATCGTTCACCGACGAACTGCACGTCAGCAAGGAACTCTTCAAGGGCAACACCCTGACCGTGGGCGGCTACTTTGCCGATTACTCGTCGCATGACGTCTGGTACCTGGGTAACAGCCACCTGATGACGGCCCAGTCGCAAGCCAGCCTGATCAACGTCACCCTGAACAACGGCGTGGTCGTGTCGAAAAACGGCACCGACGGCCCGGTCAACTTTGCACCGGTAGCCTCGTACGACGGCCGCAACACGGCTGGTTTCGTCTCGGACGAATGGCAGATCAACGACAAGATCAAGGTCGATGCCGGCGTCCGTCACGAGCAGCAGAAGATCAGCGGCACCATATCCAACCTGAGCTCGGGCGATACCGACGGCAACCTGCTGACCGTGTACAACAACGGCACCTCGATGCCGAACGGTTCCAACACCTACCTGAGCCGCACCGACAGCGCCAACTCCTTCACGCTGGGCGGCAACTACAAGCTGGCGGCCAACAGCTCGGTGTTCGTGCGCGCCAACCGCGGCCACACCTTCGTATCGTTTGACGATATCCGTGGCGCCGGCACGCAAGCGGCCGCCAACGACCGCAGCGTGCTGCCAACGCCGAAAGTCAGCCAGTACGAAATCGGCTTCAAGACGGCAACGCAGCTGTACACCGCGTATATCAACGCCTTCCACACCGATTTTGACGGTATCGCGTTCACCCAGATCCTGACCGACGGCACCGAGCTGCACCGCATCAGCGGCTCCAAAGGCAATGGCGTGGAATTTGAAGTGGCGGTGCGCCCGATTGAAAACCTGCAACTGTCGCTGACGGGCGATTACCAGAAGTCCGAGTACAAGGACAATCCGGACACCGCCGGCAAAGTCGTGCAGCGCCAGCCGAAGCTGCAGTTCCGCTTCACGCCGACCTACCGCATTCCTTTCGGCGACGGCAACTCGGCCAAGCTGTATGCGACTTACACCTCGATCGGCGAGCGCTGGGCGGATCAGCTGAATACGCAATACCTGCCGTCCTACCGCACCATCGACGCTGGCGTGCTGTTCTCGCTGGGTGAAAAAATCGAAGTGCGCCTGGCTGGCACCAACCTCAACAACGAGCTGGGCCTGACTGAAGGCAACTCGCGCCTGACCACCGGCGGCAGCGGCCCGATTAACGCGCGTCCACTGTTCGGCCGCACCTGGGAAGCGTCGCTGCTGTACCGCTTCTAATCAGGTAATGTCCCTCTTCAGGCAAGGCGCTGTTGGCCTTGCCTTTTTTATTTTCATGGTCTAATCTACAAGAAACGTGTCCGTATTCTGCATAAGCGAAAAGAAACGTGGCCTCACTGTCCTCCATCAACGCGCTGCAAGCATCGGTTGTCCAGGCTGAAAGGCAGGTACAGCGTGATCAGGTGCGCGTGAGCGAAGACGCCGACCGGCTGGATGCCAGCCGCGATCAACTCAACAAGGACAAGCAGACGCTGTCCGACAACCAACGCGACAGCAACCAGGCTACGCAAGCAACGCAAAAGCCGCTGCCCACCGTCAATCTCACCAGTGCCATCGAAAACCCGCAGCGTGCCGAACAGCAGCTGCCGGCGGATCTGGTCGCACCCAAGCCTCAGGTCAATACGCTGGGGCAGACTATCGGCAAGTTCATCAACGTTACCGCCTGATCAGGCGCGCGCGGCCTCGAGCGCGGCTTCCTGTTGCGCCAGCGGTTCCCACCATTTGGTTTCCGCGTGCGGCTGGAGGATATCCAGCGGCAAACCGATTTCCGGCGTGGCGATCGGCAGGCGGCGCTCTTCGGCCAGCTGGGTAATGCGGTCGAACGGATCGTGCCACGCATGCAGCGACAGGTCGAAGGTGCCGTTATGAATCGGCAGCAGCACCTTGCCCTGCAAATCGATGTGCGCCTGCAAAGATTCCTCCGGCTGCATGTGCACGTCCGGCCATTGCGGATCGTAGGCGCCGGTTTCCACCATGGTCAGGTCGAACGGGCCGTAGCGGCGGCCGATTTCCTTAAAGCCGTCGAAATAGCCGCTATCGCCGCTGAAAAAGATCCGAACATCGCGGTCTTCGATCACAAACGACGCCCACAAAGTCTTGTTGCGGTCGCCCAGACCACGGCCGGAGAAATGCTGTGCCGGCGTCGCCACCAGCTTCAGGCCGGCGACGTAGGTGCTCTGCCACCAGCTCAGCTGCTGCACCTTCTTGGCAGGAATGCCCCACGAGATCAAACGGTCGCCCACGCCCAGCGTGGTGATGAAATGCTCGGTCTTGCCGGCCAGCTTTTTTACCGCCGCATAGTCCAGATGGTCGTAATGGTCATGCGACAAAATCACGCCCTT
Organism: Duganella dendranthematis; assembly: GCF_012849375.1. NCBI lineage: Bacteria > Pseudomonadati > Pseudomonadota > Betaproteobacteria > Burkholderiales > Oxalobacteraceae > Duganella > Duganella dendranthematis. The sequence goes on along the minus strand of NZ_CP051684.1, from coordinate 2,645,613 downwards.
GATCGGCGGCAGGTCGTCAATGCTGATCGGCGGCTGGTGGAAGCGCTGCGGCCCGGCCCATTGCACCGGCGACGCGCGCTCGGAAAACACTGGGTCGGTCAGCCAGAAATTGCCATTAAGCTTGAGCAGCACCGTCGAGTGACCGAGACGGAACAGGCTGCGATCCGGAGCAGCCAATAATTGCTGCTGCGTGATCGCGTGAACGGGAATCGGGAGGGTGGGTACCGTGTCTTTCGGCTTGTCGAAAGCAAAGCGCAACATGATGCCCAGCGATTTGAAGAAGCCCATCTTGTGCATCTTGACCGGATTGCGGAAACGGCCGTTGCGCGCGCGCGGCGCACTCGGCACGGACAGGTTGTCCAGGCTATCTGCGGTCGATGGAAAAGTCATGATGGCACTCCTGCGAATTAAAATGTACACTACACAGTGTAGTTCCGATTTTTTGAAAAGTAAACTAGCCGGTGTAAAATAAAGCCATGAACGCGCCCCTCAAACTTACCGACCGCAAACGCCAGGCGATTGTCGATGCCGCTATCGGCGAGTTCCGCTCGACCGGCTTCGAATCCACCAGCATGGACAAGATCGCCGCCTCGGCCGGGGTCTCCAAGCGCACTGTTTACAACCACTTCCCCAGTAAAGACGAACTGTTCGCGCAAATATTGCATGAGTTATGGACCAGTATTGCGTCGATGCCGCCACCGCCCTACGACCCGGCGCAGCCGCTGCGCGCGCAATTGCTGGATTTGCTGAGCAAGAAGATGGCCGGGCTGCAAGATGGCTACTTCCTCGACTTGGCGCGGGTGGCGATAGCCGAAGCCATCCACTCGCCCGAGCGGGCGCAGGAAATGGTGGCGCGGCTGAGCGTGAAGGAAGAAGCCGTCACCGCCTGGCTGCGCGCCGCCCAGGCCGACGGCAAGCTGACCCGCGCCGATCCGGTGCTGGCCTCGCAAATGTTGCAGGGGAATTTGAAAACCTTCGCCTTCTGGCCGCAAGTCACGCTGAACCAGCCGCCATTGGACGAGAAAACGCAACGCCAGGTGGTCGAAACCACGGTCGAGATGTTTTTAGCCTATGCCGGCTGAAGACTAGGCAAACGCCACCGAATAAATCGGCGGCAGATGGGTGGAAATCGTCTGCCACTGCCCGCCGCCGTCTTCCGACACCCAGGCGCCGCCGGTGGTCGAACCCATCAGTAGAATCTGGCCGTCGTCGCTGACCGCCAGCCCATGCCGGTACACCAGATCATAGCAATGCTCATGTGGCAGCCCGCCGCGCCAGGCGGTGAAGTGCCGGCCGCCATCCATGGTGCGGGTGACCGCCAGCGAACCTTGCGGCGGAATCCGCTTGCTGTCCGCTTCGGCCGGCACAAACCACGCCGTCTCCCCGTCGCGCGGATGCACGGCAGTGGCGAAACCGAAATTCGACACCGGCGCCGCCGGCCTCACCTCGGTCCACAGCGCGCCATTGTCGATGCTGCGCCAGATGCCGTTGTGATGCTGGCACCACAGCTTGTCCGGCTCGCCCGCGCAGCGCACGATGCGATGCGGGTCCTGAATCGCCTGCGACTCCTGCAACGCCGGCGGCATGTAACTGGCCACCATGCCCCTGGCGCGCAGCGACCAGCTGGCGCCGCCATCCTCGGTCAGCCAGGCGCCGCCGCAAGACACGCCCACCAGCACCGACTGGCTATCGCGCGGATCGACGCAGATGCTGTGGATGCCCGGCACATCGTAGCCGCCGCCCATCCACTGCACGCGCTCCGGCACGTTCCACAAACCATCCACCAACTGCCAGCTATCGCCGCGATCCTCCGAGCGGAACAGGCCGCCCGGCAAGGTACCGGCCCATAGCACCCCCGGCTGGTCCGGCCCGCCCGCCGCCAGCGACCAGATCATGCGCACCTTCCACTCGACCGGATCGCTGCTGCCGGCCGGCTTTTCCGGAAACGCCGGCGCCGCCACCTCAACCCAGTCCGCGCTGCCGGCATCGCGCCGGTGCAGCTTGGCGCCAAAGTGGCCCAGGTGCAGCGCCGCGTACAGCGTGCCGTCACGCCGGTCCGGCAGCACCATCGACACCGGATCGCCGAGGAAATGCTGCCGGTCCAGCCGCCACGCCTCGTGCGTGCGGTAGGCTTCAAACAGGCCCTTGCGGGTGGCGATGTAGGCACGGTCGGACATGGTCAGCCTCCTGACAAAGCTTGCAGAATATAGACGTGGGATTGTGGCGCCAGCGCATCATCCAGTAGGCGGCAATCGCGGGCGCGCTGGCCGTCGATGAAGATCACCACGTTCTCGCGCAGGTGTCCCTGCTCGTCGAGCACGTAGCCGCGCAGCCGTGGGTAGTCGGCAAAGCAAGCGTCCAGGGCGCTGCGCAGATCGGCCGCCTGGATCTCCACCTGCGGCACGGTCATGAAGCGCGCTAGTTGTTGTGTGAAGATGAGATGCGCCATGCGCACTGATTCTATGCCGATTGGCGCTAAAATGAAATTGCCGCAACCAACGGAGTCCCGCATGTCGATTACGCCGCAAGAACTGGAACTGCTGATGCAGGAAGTGGAGAAGGAAGACCCGATCGACTTCGCCGACCTGCCCTTTGAAGAACACGATTTGCGCGGACTGATCTCCAACCATCTGTGCGAGATGGCCGAGGCGATGGAGAACTTCAGCGACGAAGACAAACACCTGACGCTGCTGGCCGTGGCGGCCAAGCTGGTGCTGGAAAACATGGTGCTGAATATCCAGCTGCTGCGCCGCCACGGCGTGCCGCTCAGTGAGACCACGGAGGCGCTGTTGCAGCGCCTCCGCAAGCGCGGGGAGGAAGATTAAGCCGCGCGCGGGAAGTCGATCTCCGTCACGTTGACCCGGTTGAACAGGTTGGTGAACGTAATCGACGTGATCGCCAGCAGCGTGTCGACAATCTGCGCATCGCTGACACCGGCCGCCTTGACCGCAGCCACCACCTCGGCCGGCACATCGCCGCTGGTGGTCACCAGGCTGTGCACGAACGTGGCCAGCGCGTTCAGGCGCGCGTCGCCGCTGTCCTGGCCGTAACGCACGGCCTTGATGGCGTCGGCGCTCAGGCCAGCCTTGCCGCCGATCATGGTGTGCGCGGCCAGGCAGTAGTCACATTTGGCGTCCTGACTGACGGCCAGCTTGACCACTTCGATTTCTTTCGCGCTCAGGCTGGTTTTACGCAGCGCGCCGTCCAGCGTCAGCGCCGCTTCCAGCGCCACCGGGCTATTGCTGCCGATGCCGACGTAAGCATTCGGCACCATGCCGATGGCGCCTTTGATGGCGGTAAACAGTTGGGCGGCTTGGCCGGTGGCTTCAGAGACAGGTTGGGTGAACAGACGGGACATGATGTGTTTCCTTTCAAAGTCGGTTGGTATGGGAAACAGTGTATGCCTTGCGTCTGCGATGCTGAATACCTCAAATGCTCTATAATTTGCTCTATCGTCTCAGCCCCCACTTATGGATCCTCTCAGCCACCTGCTCTCCCTGTACCCCGTGCGCACCGCGCTCGACGTCCGCTGCCGCTTTGGCGCGCCATGGGTGCTGGACCACGAAGGCACGCCGCACGGCGTTGCTCCCTACCACCTGATCGTGCGCGGCGAAGCGCAGGCCGAAGGCCAGTCGCTGCAAACAGGCGACATCATCGTCTTCCCGCACGGACACGCGCACCGGCTGCACATCGGCGATCCCCAGCACGCCTCGGCGCCGCGCAGCGCACCCGGCCTGCTGCGTTCGCTGGCCAACGATGGCGAAGGTCCGCAGACCGACATCCTATGCGGCGAATTCCGCTTCGACGCCCACGGCAGCGCCGGCCTGCTGGCGGCCTTGCCGGACGTGCTGGTGGTGCATACCGCCGGCCGCCCGGACGCGCAAAGCCTGCGCCACCTGCTGCGCATGCTGCAAGAGGAAGCGGAAACGCCGCGTGGCGGCTCGGAAGCCATCATCCGCCAGCTGGCCTCGGCCCTGTTCGCGCTGTTGATCCGTACCTGGCTGGAACAGGCGCTGGCGGTGCCCGGCCTGTTCGGCGTGCTGGCCGAGCGCCGCCTGCAAGCAGCCCTGAACGGCATGCTGACGGCGCCGGAAAAACCGTGGACGCTGGAAGAACTGGCCGACACCAGCCATATGTCGCGCGCCACCTTTGCGCGCCTGTTCAAGCAGGCCGCTAACGCCACGCCGGCCGACGTGCTGGCGCAACTGCGCATGGCGCGCGCCGCCCGCCTGCTGGATGACGGCCAGCCGGCCGGCGTGGTCGGTGAAGCGGTGGGATATCAGTCGGAGGCGGCGTTCAACCGCGCCTTCAAGCGTCAGTACGGGGTGGGGCCGGGAGCTTACCGGCGGCGGGCGCCAGAATAAGCAGGTCGGTTTCGGCAATCGCCACGCAGGGCAGGATGTAGCCCTCGCGTTTTTCGTCTGGACTCAGGCCCGGCCAGTCGATCTTGTAACGCACCGTGCCGCTGGCGGCCTGGCAGATGCAGGTGCGGCAGGTGCCGTTGCGGCAGGAACTGGGCAGGCGGATGCCGGCGCGCTCGGCCGCCTGCAGCACCGTCTCCGGCGCCGCTGCTTCAAAGGTCCATCCCTGCCCTGCCAACGTCACCTTCATGCCTGCCACCCATGTTGCCCATTAAAGGCAACATGATATCAAGCGGGCAGCCGCAACTGGGACTTGCCGGTGACCTGCGGTCGCGACGGCTGACCGCCCACTGGCCGGACAAGGCGCGCGCCCGGCAACTGCTGCAACTTGAACACCGCCATCGCCTGCGACACGCAGCGCGCCTGCTGCGCCAGGTTGCCGGCGGCAGCGGCGGCCTGCTCCACCAGCGCCGCATTCTGCTGCGTGATGTCGTCGATCTTGATCACCGCTTCGTTGACCTGACCAATGCCGGAACTCTGTTCGCGGGTGGAGTTGGAAATCTCGCCCATCACCTGCGACACCCGGCACACCGATTCGATCACCTGGTCCATGGTGACGCCGGCATTGTTGGTCAGCGTGGTGCCGGCCGCGACTTTCTGAATCGACGTATCGATCAACTCCTTGATTTCCTTGGCCGCCGTCGCCGAGCGCTGCGCCAGCCCGCGCACCTCGCTGGCCACCACCGCAAAACCGCGTCCCTGCTCGCCGGCACGCGCCGCTTCCACCGCCGCATTCAGCGCCAGGATATTAGTCTGGAAAGCGATGCCGTCGATCAGGCCGATGATATCGAGGATCTTGTTGGACGAGGCGCTGATATCGCCCATGGTCGTCACCACCTGGGAGACGATGCTGCCACCATGCGTCGCCACCTCGCGCGCGCGCTCGGCCAGTTCGTTGGCGCTGGCCACGTTGGTGGCGCTCTGCTGCACGGTGGCGGTCAACTGCTCCATGCTGGACGCGGTCTGTTGCAGGCTGGACGCCTGCGACTCGGTGCGGCCCGACAAATCCATATTGCCATCGGCAATCTCATCGGTGGCCAGCGAAATCTGGTCGAAGTTCGCGCGCACGTCGCCGATGATGCTGTGCAGGTTGATATTGGTCTGGCGCAGCGCCGCCAGCAGCTGCCCCACTTCATCGTCGCGCTGGATGTCGATGGTGGCGGTCAGGTCGCCGCCGGCCATCATGCGCGCCGCCTTGGTGGCTTGCCGCAGCGGCAGCGCTACGTTGACGTACAGGCTGCGGCCGAACGCCAGCATGCCCAGCATGGCGACGATGGCCGCGCCGCCCAGCCAGCCGTGCGCCTTGGCGGCGGTGGCGTCGTCCATCACCAGCAGCGTCAGCGCCAGCACGCCCAGCACGCCGACCAGCAGCGCGGTGGCGGCGCCGATCTGCGCCGATAGCGACGTCGTGGCCAAAGCCTTGAGCCGCGCGAACACACCGGTCGATACCGCGCGGCCCTTGACGATGCGCAGCTTGCGTGGATTGCCATTCTTGATTTCGCGGTATACCGCATCCGTCTCGCGCACCTGCTCGCGTGACGGCTTGGTGCGCACCGACAGATAGCCGACCGGCTTGCCGTTTTCGATCACCGGCGTGACGTTGGCCAGCACCCAGTAGTAGTCGCCGTTCTTGCAGCGGTTCTTCACCAGCCCGGTCCACGGCATGCCGTCCTTGATGGTGTGCCACAGGTCGGCGAAGGCTTCGACCGGCATATCCGGATGGCGCACGATGTTTTGCGGCGCCCCCATCAACTCCTCTTCCGTAAAGCCGCTGACTTCAATGAAATACGGATTGGCGTAATTGATGTTGCCCTGCAAATCGGTGCTGGAAACAATGGTCTTGCCATCGTCCATGACGTATTCATTGGACGTGACCGGGCTATTTACTCGCATGACGGCTCCTTTACTTGCTTTTATGGGATCAGTAGAGGCGAACCGGGGTTGGGGGCGCCACAGGCCGCAATGGGCCTGCGTACGCAGAATAGGCGGTTTGTGGTACGACGAAAGTCACCAATTGTCGCAATGCAGCGTTTTGTGCAGCGATACAACAGGCAATCTAGTCAGGTTTGAAATTCTGCCCCAAAGACATTGGCTTATTCAGCAAGATTGTCTGTGGATTGCGGCAGATAATCACTAGCACCACGATAGTGGCGAGGTATGGCAGCATCGACAAAAACTCCGAAGGAATCGCCAGCCCCATACCCTGCCCGTGGAACTGCAGCATGGTGACGCCGCCAAACAGGTACGCGCCAACCAGCACGCCGCGCGGCTTCCACGTGGCGAACACCACCTGCGCCAGCGCGATCCAGCCGCGGCCGGCCGTCATGCCCTCGACCCACATCGGCGTCAGCGCCAGCGACAGGTAGGCGCCGCCCAGTCCCGCCAGCGCGCCGCCAAACAGCACGGTGCCATAACGCAGGCCGATCACCGGAAAGCCGATCGCGTGCGCGCTGTGCGGCGACTCGCCCACCGCGCGGATGATCAAGCCAAGCCGCGTGCGCGCCAGCATCCAGCCGATCGCCACCACCAGCGCGACCGACGCATATACCATCGCATCAAAGCGGAAGAGCAGCGGCCCGATAAACGGAATCTCGGACAGCAGCGGGAAGTGCAAATGCGGCATCGGCGCCACCGTCTGGCCGACGAAGCCCTGGCCGATAAAGGCCGAAGCGCCGATGCCGAACAAGGTCAGCGCCAGGCCGGTGGCCACCTGGTTGGTTTGCAGCGTCAATACCAGAAAGCCGAAGATCAGCGACATCAACATGCCTGCCGCTGCTGCCGCCAGCAAGCCAACGATCATGCTGCCGGTGCCGAGCGTGACGCCGAAGCCGACCACCGCGCCGATCAACATCATGCCCTCCATGCCCAGATTGAGCACGCCGGAACGCTCGGTCACCAGCTCGCCCATCGAGGCAACCACCAGCGGCGTGGCCGCGCCGGCGGTGCTGGCGAGGAAAGCGATCAACAATTCAGTGGTCATCATGCCGGCACTCCCGCCACACGCTTGTGCGGCTTGATACGATAGTGAATGAACAGGTCTGCCGCCAGCAGGTAAAACAGCAGCAGCCCCTGGAAGATGCCGGTGATGGCGGACGGCGTCTGCAACTCGATCTGCGCCGTCTCGCCGCCGATGTACAGCAGCGACATCAGCACCGCCGACAGCACCACGCCCAGCGGATGCAAACGCCCCACATAGGCAACGATGATCGCAGCGAAGCCGTAGCCCGGCGACACCGACGGCTGCAGCTGCCCCAGCGGCCCCGCCACTTCACCCACGCCGGCGATACCGGCCAGCGCGCCGCTGACCATGAACGCCAGCCACACATTGCGCGGCTCGCTGAAGCCGGCGTACAGCGCCGCCGCCGGCGCCATGCCGCTGACCTGCATGCGGTAGCCGGCAAACGTATGCTTGCAGAAGAACCACGCCGCCCCCGCCGCCAGCAGCGACAGGATGAAGGCCGCATTGACGCGCAAGCCTTCCACCAGCAGCGGCAAGGTGGCCGACTCGCTGAACATTTTCGATTGCGGGAAATTAAAGCCGGCCGGATCGCGCATCGGCCCGTGCACCAGATAGCTGAGCAAGTGATACGCCACGTACACCAGCATCAGGCTGACGAGAATCTCGCTGGTGTTAAAGCGCGTGCGCAGCAGCGCCGGAATCGCCGCCCACAGCATGCCGCCCACCGCACCGGCCAGCAGCATCAGCGGCAGCACCCACCACGCCTGCACCTCGTCGAAGTACAGCGCCACCGCGCCGGCGCAGATCGCACCGATGGTCAGCTGGCCGTCGGCGCCGATGTTGTTGACGTTGGCGCGGAAGCCGATCGCCAGGCCCACGCCGCACAGGATCAGCGGCGTCGCCTTCAGCAGCAGTTCGCCCACGCTGTACAACGTGGTCCACGGCTTGACGAAATAAACGTAGAACGCATGCAGCGGCTCCTGGCCGATAAAGAAAAACAGCAGCGATCCGGTAAACAGCATCGCCACCGCCGCAATCAACGGTGACGCCAGCATCATGCGGCGCGAGGGTTCGGGACGTCGTTCAAGCCGGGACATGCTCTGCTCCTTGGTAATCAAAATCGCCGCTCATCCACACGCCGATCTGGTTGATGCTGGTGGCTTTGGCCGGCACTGCGCGCGACAGCCGGCCGTCGGCCAGCACGGCGATGCGGTCGCTCATCATGAACAATTCGTCCAGCTCCTCGGACAACACCAGCACCGCCACGCCCTGGTCGCGCATATCGATGATGGCCTGGCGTATCAGCATGGCGGCGCCGATGTCGACGCCCCACGTGGGCTGCGCAAACACCATCACCTTCGGCGCCAGCATGATCTCGCGGCCGACGATGAATTTTTGCAGATTGCCGCCGGACAGACTGGCCGCCGCCGACTGCGCGCCGCCGCACTTGACCTTGAAGCGCTCGATCACCTGCTGCGCAAACGCGCGCACCGCGCCGCGCTGTATCAGGCCGCGCTTAACCATGCCGGTAGCGGCGGCGGGTACGTAGCCGGTCAGCAGCGCGTTATCGGCCAGCGACAGCTCCGGCGCCGCGCCGCGTCCCAACCGCTCCTCCGGCACGAAGCCGAGGCCCAGCTGGCGGCGCTGCGCCGCATCCAGCGTGCCGACGTCACGCTCGGCGAGACGCACCGTCCCTTCGCGCATGCTGAGCGTGCGTTCGCCGGAAATCGCCTTCAGCAGTTCCTGCTGGCCGTTGCCGGAAATGCCGGCGATGCCGACGATCTCGCCGCTGCGCAGCGACAGGTTGATGTCCTTCAGCCGCGTGCCGAATGGATCGCTACTTTCCACATTCAGATGCTCCAGCGACAGCCTTATCTCGCCCGGCTCGCGCGGCTGGTGCACGCACACCGGCAGTTCGCGGCCGATCATCAGCTCCGCCAGCGACTTCGCGCTTTCCTGCTTCGGCAGCGCGGTGCCGGACACGCGGCCGGCGCGCAGCACCGTGGCCTTGTCGCATAGCGTCTGGATCTCATCGAGCTTGTGACTGATATACAGGATGCTGACGCCTTCCGCCGCCAGCCGCCGCAGCGACTCGAACAGCTTGAGCACCGCATCCGGCGTCAGCACCGACGTCGGCTCGTCCATGATCAGCAGCTTGGGCGATTGCAGCAGGCAGCGCACAATCTCGACCCGCTGCCGCTCGCCGACCGACATGCTGTGCACCCGCCGCTGCGGATCGAGCGGCAGGCCGTATTGTTCCGAGACCTGCTTGATGCGCGGCGCCAGCGCGGCCGGCGACACCTTGTCGTCCAGCGCCAGCGCGATGTTCTCGGCCACCGTCAGCGTCTCGAACAGCGCAAAGTGCTGGAACACCATGCCGATGCCCAGCTTGCGCGCGTCGTGCGGCGAGTTGATATGCACCTGGCGACCTTCCCACATGATCTGGCCGTCGTCCGGCTTGACCACGCCGTAAATGATCTTCATCAGCGTGCTCTTGCCGGCGCCGTTTTCGCCCAGCACGGCGTGGATCTCGCCCGGCATCACAGTCAGGTTCACATCGGCGTTGGCCACCACCGAGGGATAGATCTTGGAGATGCCCAGCATCTGCAAGCGCGGTTCAGTCATCGGCGCCTTCCTTCATCGTATACAAATCGGATACCACCACAGACGCAATTAGCATGCCACACGCAGCCCTAGGCGGATGCGCTGTTTTGGCAGCATCTCGCACCAAAGAGGGATGCAACGCATCCCAAAAGCGTGCACAGGATGTATCCATCTTTGTATACGACTTAGCACGCTTCCTGCTTTATAGAGGACAGTATCAACCAGATATGGAGTCTTTCAATGCCTACCAAGCGCGGTACCACCGCCATCGATATGCGCATATATAAGGCGGTGGTCAACGCCGTCATGAGCCACCGCCTGCCGCCCGGAACCCACCTGGGCGAGGCGGATTTCTGCGAGCTGTATAACGTCAGCCGCACCATCGTACGCAAGGCCCTGCAACGGCTGGCGCACGATCACATTATCGAGCTGCGGCCCAATCGCGGCGCAGTCATTGCCTCGCCCACGCCGCAGGAAGCGCGCGAGATCTTCGCTGCGCGGCGTGCGCTGGAACGCGAGATCGTGCCGCTGGTAATACAGAACGCCACGCCGGAATCGCTGAAGCAAATCCGCGCCGCCATCGCAGCGGAAGACGCGGCGCGGCGCAACGGCGACCGCGCCGGCTGGATACGACTGGGCGGCGAGTTCCATTTGCTGCTGGCGGAGCTGGCCGGCAACCATGTGCTGCAGCGCTTCATGGCGGAGCTGGTGTCGCGCTGCTCGCTGATCATCGCGCTGTACGAAACGCCCGGCAGCGCCATGTGCGAGAACGATGAACACGAGGATCTGGCCACGCTGATCGAGAAGGGCAAGGTGAAGGAAGCCACGCACCTGATCGAGCATCACCTGCTGGAGATTGAGGCGCGCCTGCGTCTCGCTGAACAGGACAAGAAAGTGAATCTGGCGGAAGCGTTGTCGGGATTCTAAAAAGTTGGCCCCGATCTGGCCCATATATTGCTAAAGAGGTAGACGAGATTGGATCCAATTAGTAAAACGAATTGAATACAAAAAAAGTGCTTTCAAACCTCAACTACCGGAGTTCGCCTATGTCACATCTCGTACGCACCACTGTTGCTCTTGCCCTCCTTGCAGCTTGCAGCGCGCAAGCCGCCGACTGGACCGACACCTCGCTCAGCTACCGCTACGGCACCAAGTTCGCCGAGCCGTACAACAGCAACGACATCACCAAGAACATCGTCAATCTGAGCAGCGTCTCCGGCTACAAGTACGGCAAGAACTTCTTCAGCGTCGACCTGCTGATGTCGTCCGAACTCGATCCATCGGCGGCCGGTTCCAACAGCGGCGCGCACGAAGCTTACGTGGTGTATCGCCACACGCTGGACTTCGGAAAAATCTTCAACAAGAGCTACGCCTTTGGTCCGGTACGCGGCGTCGGCGCCACCGCCGGTTTTGACTACAACAGCAAAACCGACGCTGGCTACAATTCCAAGAAGCGCATGGTCGTCGCCGGCCCCACCCTGATGATGGACGTGCCGGGCTTCCTCGATATCAGCCTGCTCGCGCTGTGGGAGTCCAACGCGCCGTACAACACCTTCACCAACCAGGCCACGCCGCGCTACGCTTACAAAACGCACGCCATGCTGACCGGCGCCTGGGGCATTCCGTTCAATGTCGGCATTCCGCTGTCGTTCGAAGGCTACGCCAACTTCATTACCGGCAAGGGCACCAATGAATTCGGCGGCGGCACCGCGCCGGAGACCAACATCGACATGCAGATCATGTACGACATCAGCGAAACGCTCGGCACGCCGAAGAACACCTTCAAGATCGGCATCGAGTACCAGTACTGGAAAAACAAATTCGGCAATCCGGACCGCACCGTGCCCGGCGCCACCGCCAGGACGCCGATGGTGCGCGCCGAATACCACTTCTAATTCTCTCAACGTAAAGGAAACCGTATGATGAATCGTCGCACAGTACTGGCTACCCTGGCTGTAGCCGCAGCCTTCGCCGCCGCCCCGTCGTTTGCAGCGGACCCGTTGAAGATTGGCTTCGTCTACGTCGGCCCGGTCGGCGACGCCGGCTGGACGTACGCGCACGACCAGGCCCGCCTGGCGATGGAAAAGGAACTCGGCGCCAAGGTCAAAACCACCTTCGTGGAAAACGTGCCGGAAGGCGCCGATGCCGAACGCGTGATCCGCAAGCTGGTGGCGGAAGGGAACAAGCTGATTTTCACCACCTCCTTCGGCTACATGAATCCGACCGAGAAAGTCGCCAAGTCCGCGCCGGGCGTGGTGTTCCTGCACGCCACCGGCTTCAAGACCGGCAAGAATATGGGCGTGTACGAATCGCGCCTGTATGAAGGCGCCTACCTGGATGGCATCCTGGCCGGCAAGATGACCAAGTCGAACACGCTGGGTTTCATCGCCTCGTTCCCGGTGCCTGAAGTAATCCGCAACATCAACGCCTTCACGCTCGGCGCGCAAAGCGTCAACCCGAAAATCAAGACCAAGGTAATCTGGGTCAACTCGTGGTACGACCCGGCGAAAGAACGCCAGGCGGCGGAAACCCTGGTGGCACAAGGCGCGGATGTGATGGCGCAGAACACCGACTCGCCGGCCACGCTGCAAGTGGCCCAGGAAAAAGGTGTGTACGCCTTCGGCTGGGATTCGGACATGTCCAAGTTCGCACCGAAAGCGCACCTGACCGCTGCCACCAACGACTGGTCCGGCTACTACATCGACACCGCCAAAGCCGTCATCGCCGGCACCTGGAAAACCGGCTCCTACAACGGCGGCCTGAAAGAAGGCATGGTCAAGATGTCGAAGCTGAACGCCGTGGTGCCGGCCGATGCGGCGAAGGCGTTTGAAGAGAAGAAGGCCGCGCTGACCGCCGGCACCTTCGCACCGTTCACGGGTCCGATCAAGGATCAATCGGGCGCCATCAAGTACGCGGCCGGCGTCAAGGCGCCGGAGAAGGACCTGATGGGCATGAACTTCTACGTGCAGGGCGTGGACGGCGCCATTCCGAAGTAAGCATGGATACGCTGCTGCTCAACGACTGGCATCCGGTCGCGCTGTCTACGCAGATTGCGGCCGGCGCTTTGCTGGCTAGCGACCTGCTGGAAACGCGCGTGGTGCTGTGGCGCGACAGCGGCGACGTACTGCATGCGTGGGAAGACCGCTGTCCGCATCGCGGCACGCGGCTTTCCATGGGGGCCCTGCGCGACGATACGCTGACCTGTCCTTACCACGGCTGGACCTTCGGCAAGGAAGGTCGCTGCACGCGCATCCCTGCGCTGCCGCAGGCGCCGCTCAAGGCGCAGGTCAATATGTTCCACGTGCAGGAGCAGTATGGCCTGGCGTGGGTGTGCCTCGGCACGCCCGCGCATGCGGGGCCGCCGGCGTTTCCGGAGTTTGGCGACGCGCTGCTTCGCAAGGTCTGGTGCGGGCCTTACGATGTGCGCAGCAGCGCGCCGCGCATCATCGAAAACTTCCTCGACATGGCGCACTTCGCGTTTGTGCACGAAGGCATATTGGGCGACCAGCAGCATCCGGTCATTCCCGACTACACCGTCGAGACCTTCGACGATGCGGAATACGGCAGCGGGGTGTGGGCGAAGCAGTGCCACGCCTATCAACCGCAAGCCAGCAAGGCCGCCACCGGCGGCAGCGATATCGACTACACCTACCGCGTGGTGCGGCCATTGACGGCGGTGCTGACCAAGCATCCGCCGGACAGCATCCGCGAAGCGATCGCGCTGCTGCTGCAACCGCTGACCGAAACCACCACGCGCGCGTGGATCATCCTCGCGCTCAACGATTTCAATTCCAGCGACGACACGCTGCGCACCTTCCAGGACACCATCTTCCTGCAAGACCTGCCGATCCTGGAAAGCCAGCACCCGGCGCGCCTGCCGCTGACGCCGGGCGCCGAAGTGTCGGTAGCCTGCGACCGCATGTCGCTGGCTTACCGCAGCTATCTCAAACAACTGAACCTGCAATACGGAGTGATTCGATGACGGCAACCGCGCAAGACCACGACTTCCTGACCCGCGTACTGGCCCTGGCGCAGCGTTCGCGCGACGAAGGCCATCATCCGTTCGCCGCCATGGTGGTGGCGGCCGACGGCACCATCATTTCCCAAGCGATGAACGCCTCCAACAGCGACCGCACCGCGCACGCCGAAATGAACGCGCTGCGCCTCGCATCCCAGCAATACGGCCCGGCCGAACTGGCCACCGCCACGCTGTACGCCAACGCCGAGCCGTGCGCCATGTGCGCCGGCGGTACCTACTGGAGCGGCGTGGGACGGGTGGTGTATGCAATGTCGGAAGCCAGCCTGCTGGCATTGACCGGCAGCGATCCCGAAAATCCGACGCTGTCGCTGCCGTGCCGCACCGTGTTTGCCGCCGGCCAGCGCCCGACCGAAGTGATCGGACCACTGCGCGAAGACGAAGCGCGCCTTGCGCACGCTGACTTCTGGCACAAATAGCAAAGTTCCGCGCCGACTGATGTTTCCGGGCGACACCACACGCGTCCACGCATTAAACTACATTGATTATTTGGCGTAATCACGGCACAGTATCTCCCTAGGCCATGCATCATTGAGATGCGGGGAGACAATCATGAAGCTTTTGCAATTTGCGATATTGGCCGCTGTGGGCGTGGCGGTAATATCGCATGCCCGCGCGCAAGCGCCAAAATCCGACTCACCATCCGCCCTGCGCGGCGCCGAGCCCTATCTGCCGCCAGCGCTGCGCAAGCCCCTGCGCGACGCCGCGACCGGCCCCGCGCTGCTGCGCTACCAGCCGATGCAGAAACTGAAGAAACGGTTTGAAGCCGCCGACCTCGACGGCAATGGCACCCTGAGCCGCGACGAAGCGCGCCAGGCCGGCCTGACCGTGGTCGACAAAAATTTCGACCACATCGACACCGCCCAACGCGGCGCGGTCAGCTTCGACGACCTCAAAGCCTTCCTGATCCAGCGCCGCGAAGAGGCGCACTCCCGCTAACCCCCAAAACGAAAGCTCTGCCCCAAAACGAAAGGGTCTGACCCCGTACGGGGTCAGACCCTAGCGCAGCGGTGCGGGTCTCAACGGTGCCGCAAACCGCTACTGCGGCGGCGCGTCGCGACGCGGCAGCGTCAGGCTGAACGTCGAGCCTTCGCCCGGCTTGCTTTCCAGCGTCAGGCTGCCTTCGTGCACCTCGGCCAGCTGGCGCGAGATGTACAGCCCCAGTCCCAGTCCCGCCGGCGCATCGCTGCCAACGCCGCGCTCATACGGCTCGAAAATCTTGGCCTGGTTTTCCGGCGCAATGCCCGGACCGCAATCGCGCACGTCGATGCGGGCCCAATCCTGCTCCACCGTCAAGCTCACACTGACCGGCTGCTGGCAGCCGTAGCGCATCGCATTGGTCAGCAGGTTGACCACGATCTGCTCGATGCGGAACTCGTCCCACCAGCCGCTTACGGGCGTGCCCGCTTCCAGCGAAATATTGGTGCCGGCGGTATTCGCCTGCGGCGTCAGATCATGCACCACGCGCCGCAGCAGGCCGGACAACTCCACCCAGCCCGGCCGCAACGACAGCTTGCCGCTGCGAATCCGCGAAACGTCCAGCATGTCGTCGATCAGCCGGATGATGCTCTGGATCTGGCGATCGTCGCGCGCCACCATGCGCTGCAACTGCTCGGCGCCGAACGCCGCCATATTGCCGCGCTCCAGCTGCATCTTGCGCAGCTGGGTTTCCAGGTACAAGGTGTTGAGCGGCGTCCGCATCTCGTGCGACACCATCGACATGAATTCATCGCGCATCACCAGCGCCCGCTCCAGCTGGGCCTGGGTCGCAGCCTGCTTCTGCTGCGCCGCCTCCAGCGCCTCGACCTGGCGCCGCATCGCTTCGCGCGCCTCATACAGCGCCACGAACACCTGCACCTTGCCCTTGACCGCGCGCGGATCGAGCGGCTTGTACAGCAAGTCCACCGCACCCGCCTCGTAACCCTTAAAGGAATAATTCAGCTCTTTGCCGGCCGCCGTCACGAACACGATCGGGATATGGCGCGTCTTGTCGGTACCGCGCATCAGCTCGGCCAGTTCGAAACCGTCCATGCCCGGCATCTGCACGTCGAGGATCGCGATGGCGAAGTCGTGCTGCAACAGCAGCGCCAGCGCTTCCTCGCCGGAGCCCGCCTGGAACACTTCGCGGCCTTCGCCGCGGATCAGCGCTTCCAGCGCCTGCAGGTTTTCCGGCAGATCGTCGACGATCAGCAACTTGGTGGGGGATGCGTCTTGCATTAATTATTCTCCAGCATCATCAACAGGGTGTGTATCTCTTGCAACGGCAAAATCAGGTCCGGCGCGCGCAGCCGGATGGCTTGCTGCGGCATGGTCGGCACCTCGGCCTCCTGCGGGTCTTGCACCACGGTCAGGCCGCCTGCCGCGCCGATCGCCGCCAGGCCGGCCGCGCCGTCATGGTTGGCGCCAGTCAGCAGAATGCCCACCAGCGCCGGCCCAAAAGCGTCGGCCGCAGATTCCATCAGGTAATCAATTGCCGGGCGGGCAAAATGTAGTGGCGCTTCGCAACTGAGCGAGAAGCTGCGGTCGCGCTCAACCGACAAATGGTAGCCCGAACCGGCAAAGTACAGCGTCCCGGAGGCCACTTCTTCCTTGTCGCGCGCTTCGCGCACCGGCAGCCGCATACGCTGCTGAAAGACGTCGGCCAGGTGGCTCTGGCGCCCATCGGGAATGTGCAGCACCGCCACCACCGCGCAGCCATAATCGGCCGGCAAGTCCGGCAGCAGGCGCAGCAAGGCGCCGACGCCGCCGGCAGAGGCGCCGATGACCACCGCCTCGACCTTGCGGCCGGCCAGTGCGGTGCGGAGAGCGGAGGCGTCCATAATCAGCGCTTGCGGAACAGGCGTTCACGCTTCTGCACCGGCTCGAAGCTCGACGCATACACCGAGAAATCGATGCTTTCCTTGCTGCCCAAGCCGAGAAAGCCGCGATGGCACAGCGACTCGTGGAACAGGCCGAAGGCGCGCTCCTGCAACTTCTTCTTGAAATAAATCATCACGTTGCGGCAACTGATCAGGTGGGTTTCCGCAAACACGGTATCGGTCGCCAGGCTGTGGTCGGCGAAAGTGACGTTTTCGCAAAGCGACTTATCGAATAGCGCGGCGTTGTAGGCCGCCGTGTAGTAATCGGAAAAACTGCGGGTGCCGCCGGCCGCCTGGTAGTTCTGTGTGTACTCGCGCATCGCGTCCAGCGGGAACACGCCTTGGCGTGCCTTCTCCAGCGATTTTGGATTGATGTCGGTGGCGTAAATCATGCTGCGTTCCAGCAAGCCTTCTTCCTTGAGCAGGATGGCCATCGAATACACTTCCTCGCCGGTGCTGCAACCAGCGATCCAGATCTTCAGCGACGGATAGGTGCGCAGCACCGGCACCACGTGCTCGCGCAGCGCGGCAAAGTAGGTCGGGTCGCGGAACATCGAGGTCACCGGTATCGTCAGGTATTGCAGCAGCTGGCTGAAGACGGCCGGCTCGTGGATCACGCGCGCCTGCAGGGCGGAAATGCTGTCGCAGTCCATTTCCTTGAGTGCGTGCAGCACACGGCGCTTTTGCGAAGCGCCGGTGTAGTCGCGGAAGTCGTAGCTATACTTCAGGTAGATGGCTTCCACCAGCATCTTCAGTTCGATATCGGTGTCGCTTTGTTGCATGGTCTTAGTTCCGTTCAGCGTTCGGCATCCAGACGCGCAGCAGCGAATACAGACGGGACAAATCAATCGGCTTGGCCAGGTAATCGCTGGCGCCGGCCGCCAGGCATTGCTCCTGGTCGTCCTTCATCGCCTTGGCGGTGATGGCGATCACCGGCAGGCGGGCGAAGCGCGGGTCGTCGCGCAGGCGGCGCGTGGCTTCCAGGCCATCCATGCCCGGCATCATCACGTCCATCAGCACCAGGTCGATATCGGGCACGGTGTCGAGTTTTTCAAGGGCCTCGAAGCCGTTGCGGCCCACTTCGACCAGCGCGCCTTTCTGCTCCAGCGCACTGGTCAGCGCGAAGATGTTGCGCACGTCATCGTCCACCAGCAGGATGCGGCGGCCTTCGAACACGCGGTCGCGCGAACGCACCGTTTTCAGCATGCGCTGGCGTTCGCTCGACAGGTCGGCTTCCACCTTGTGCAGGAACAGCGTCACTTCGTCCAGCAGGCGCTCCGGCGAGCGGGCACCCTTGATGATGATCGAGCGCGAATACTTGTGCAGGTCGGCTTCCTCGGCGCGCGACAGGTTGCGGCCGGTGTAGACGATCACCGGTGGAAACGCCGCCAGCGATTCGCCGGCCATGCGTTGCAGCAGTTCGTTGCCCTGCATGTCCGGCAGCTTGAGGTCGATGATCATGCAGTCGTAGATGGTGGTGCGCAGCAGCGCCAGCGCTTCCTCGCCGCTGCCGACCGCGACAATTTCGACGTCATCGTCGGAAATCAGCTGCACCACGCTGTCGCGCTGGCGGTCGTCGTCTTCCACCAGCAGCACGCGCTTGATTTTCTGCGTCAGCTTGGTTTCGATGCGGCGGAATACTTCCATCAGCTGCTCGCGCGTGGTCGGTTTCAGCGCGAAGCCGATCGCGCCCAGGTGCAGCGCGGCTTCGCCGTTTTCAGTGCCGGACACCACGTGCACGGGAATGTGGCGGGTCAGCGCGTCGTCCTTCAGCAGTTGCAGCACCGACAGGCCGGAGCGGTCCGGCAGGCGGATGTCCAGCATGATCGCGTCCGGCTTGTACTGGCGGGCCAGCGCCAGCCCTTCTTCGGCGTCGAACGCCACCAGGCAATGGTATTGTTTTTCGTGCGCCAGGTCGTACAGGATGTGGGCGAACGCCACGTCATCCTCCACCACCAGCACCAGGCGGCCACGCACGGCGTCCGGCGCGTCGAGCAATTCGCGGTCGTCGTCAAACGCGCGCGGCATGACCGGTGCTGGTGCAGGCGCCGGTTCCGGCACCGGTGCGCGCGGCAGCGAGGTCAGGCCGATTTCCACTTCCGCCGATGAGGTCGAACTGCCGGTGCGCGGACCCGGCTCGGGCGCGGTCCAGGCGGTCGGCAGGGTCAGCGTGAAGCAGCTGCCCTTGCCCGGTTCGCTGACCAGGCTGATGTTGCCACCCAGCAGTTGCGCCAGGTCGCGCGAGATCGACAGGCCGAGGCCGGTGCCGCCGTACTTGCGGCTGGTGGTGCCGTCGGCTTGCTGGAAGGCGTTGAAGATGCCCTGCTGGTCTTCGGCGCGGATGCCGATGCCGGTGTCCTGCACGGCAAACGCCACGGCGCCGTTGGCGGCCGGCTGTATCGACAGCGTGATCTGGCCGCTGCTGGTGAACTTGAGCGCGTTCGACAGCAGGTTTTTCAGGATCTGCTCCAGGCGCTGGCGATCGGTGACCATGTGCGACGCCACGCCCTCGGCGACCTGCAACTGGAAGGCCAGCTTTTTCTGCTGCGCCAGCGGCTCGAATACCATCGCCATGCCTTCCACCACGTGGCGGGTGGACAGGTTTTCCGGCACCAGGTCCAGCTTGCCGGCTTCGACCTTGGAGATGTCGAGGATGTCGTTGATCAGGTTCAGCAGGTCGTTGCCGGCCGAGTAAATCGTGTTGGCGAAGCGCACCTGCTCGTCGTTCAGGTTGCCGGCAGCGTTTTCCGACAGCAGCTTGGCCAGGATCAGCGAGCTGTTGAGCGGCGTGCGCAGTTCATGCGACATATTCGCCAGGAATTGCGATTTGTACTGGCTGGCGCGCTCCAGGTCGCGGGCGCGCTCTTCCAGGTCCAGCTGCGCCTTGGTCAGCTCGGCGTTCTTCTGGTCCAGCGCCACGCTCTGTTCATTCAGCTGTTCGTTGGTCTGCTCCAGCTCGGCCTTCTGGTTTTCTAGACTGGCTTGCGATTCTTCCAGCACGCGCGACTGTTCTTCCAGCTCTTCGTTGGCGGTGCGCAGTTCTTCCTGTTGTACTTGCAGTTCTTCGTTGAGCTGCTGGGTTTCAGCCAGCACTTCCTGCAGGCGTTGACGCGAGTGGCTGGCCTCGATGGCACTGCCGATATTGCCCTTCACCAGCGTCAGCAACTCGACATCGCGCTCGGTGATCGGCCGCAGCAGGCCCAGTTCGACCACGCCATTGATATCGCCATCGCTGTCCACCGGCGCCAGCAGCACGCTGGCCGGAGCGCCGCCGCCCAGGCCGGACGAGACGCGGATGTAATCGGCCGGCAGCGGCTCCAGCCGCAGCACGCGGCGTTCCAGCGCCGCCTGCGCCACCAGGCTCTCGGCCGGCTTGAGCTGCTGGTCGCGCTGCTCCCATTCATCGCTGAAGCCGTATGACGCCACGCGTTGGAAGCTGCCATCCGGCCGGCGCAGGTACAGCGCGCCGACCACCACGCCCATATAGCGTGCCAGGAATTGCAGCAGCGCCGCCGACAGTTGCGGCAGCGCCAGCTGGCCGATGCCCTGCTGCGCCAGTTCGCTCTGTCCGGTGCGCAGCCAGGCCTGCTGCTGCAGCATGGTGGCATGCTCGGCATGCTCGTTGAGCGCCTTGGTGTAGACGCGCGACAGGCCGGTCAGCTCGCGGCGGCCGAACCAGGCCAGCGCGCCGCCCACACCCAGCGTCAGAATCAGGTACAGCACCGCCACCCAGGTGGTGACCGTGCGCGCTTCATCGGCGCGGTCCACGCGCATGCGCACTTCGGCGGCAACGAAGGTATCCAGCAGGCGGCGGATTTCATCGAACTGGGTCTTGCCGCGGCCAGTCTTGACCGGACCGGTGACGTCGCCGTTGGCGGCGCGCAGGCGGATCATTTCTTGGGCATATTGATCCCATTGCTGCTGCTGGTATTGAATGGTGCGCAGGCGGTCGACCTGGGTTGGATTGTCTTCGACCAGTTTCATCAGGCCGGTCAGGTTCGACGCCACCTTGGGCTTGGAAACGATGTAGGGCTGCAGGAAGGACTCATCGCCGGCCAGCATATAGCCGCGCAAGCCGGTTTCCATGTCGACCATCTCCTTGCCGACCTGGTTGGCGTTGCCGATCACCCTTTCGCTGTGCTCGACCCAGTTCATGGTGGTGATCAGATAGGCGAGCAGGACGACGAATACGCCAGCACTGACGACACCGGCCGCCAGCGGCAGCGTAACGTTACGAACAAGGATACGACGGAAACCGCGGTCGTCCAGTGTGGTGGAATTCGGCATGGGTTGGGCCAGATTAACTTAGGAAACAAGAAGTTTATCTCAAACACAAGCTTAACCAACCCACATTTCAATTGTGCGTGAAGGAAATAACATATCCCTCACGCAAATTGTCATCAAGCCGCCTGTTTCTGGCCGCCGTCGTACCAGATCACGCCGTCGGCGCGGATGGTGGTGCGGTTGAGGATGCGGCGGGTGGACGGCGTGATCGGCGTCGCTTTATGCGCCACGTGCAGGTTGTCGGCCACCACCACGTCACCCGGCAGCCAGTGGTGGCGGTAGCTGGCGCCATCCCGCGAGTAATGACGGTCCACCGCCTCCATCAAGGCCCGCGAATGGTCGGGACTGTAGCCCAGCACGCCGGCCGTCAGGCCGATATTCAGGTACAGCGCCGGCACGCCGGTCTTCGGATGCTTGAGCACCAGCGGATGCACCACGCCATTGCGGTGCGCCGTGTTCAGGCCGGCGAACTCCTGCTGTATCTCCGGCTGCAACTCGGCATAGGCCTGCTGCAGGTCGGTGAACAGCGTATCGCCGCCCTCCTCCGACTGCACTTCCGAATACCAGAAGCTGATCGGCGTCGGATCTTCGCGGAACGAACCGTCCGAGTGCCAGTAGCGGCCGACCTCGACATGGCCATCCTCCGGCCGGCTGGCGACACGGAAGATCTCCGGCAAGCCATTCAGCTGGCCACGCATGGTCGGGAAGGTCTCCAGACTGCCGAACAGCTGGCTGGCGGCGATCTGCTCGTGCGGCGTGAACGACTGGCCGCGAATGACCAGCATGCCGTATTGCAGCAGCGCTGAGCGCAGCAATTCAGTCGTGCCGGCATTGACCTGGCGCATATCGACGTCTTCGATTTCGGCGCCGAAACCGACGGGAAGCGGGGTGATTTTCATACATCCTCCTTAAGCATTGCAGTATGAAATGACTATAATCCCGCCTCGATCTGCTGATAAGATAGGCAAATTCGCACACACCTTTGCGCAGGACGCAACGTCATGGACCGATTCGCCGAACTGAAAGCTTTCTGCCTGGTGGCCAACAACGGCGGCTTTTCCGCCGCCGCGCGCCAGCTCAACGTGGCCACCTCGTCGGTGACCCGGCTGGTGGACGCGCTGGAACAACGCCTCGGCACGCCGCTGCTGAACCGCTCGACGCGCAGCATCACCCTCACCGACAGCGGTCGCAACTACTTCGACCACGCCAGCCAGATCCTGGCCGCGCTGGACGAAGCTGATGACGCCGCCGCCGGCCGCGACGCCGAACCGGCCGGCGTACTGCGCATTGCCGCCCCGGTCACGCTGGCGATCCGCTACATCGCCCCGCTGCTGCCGGAACTGGCGCGCCGCTATCCGCGGCTGGAACTGGACATGCGCCTCAGCGACGCCCTGAGCAATATGGTCGATGAAGCGATCGACGTCGCCATCCGCATCGGCAATCCCGAGCAGCAGCCCAACCTGATCGCCCGCAAGTTGGCCGGCCACACGCGCCACATCGTCGCCAGCCCGGCCTACCTGGCCACCCACGGCGCGCCGCAGACGCCGGACGAGCTCAGCCAGCGCAACTGCCTGCTATTTGCCTACGGCGCCAGCCGCTCGACCTGGCGCCTGCGCAATGCCGACCTGGCCACCGAAGTGGAAGTCGGCGGCAGCCTGCACGTCAACAATGCAGAAATGCTGCGCCAGGCCGCGCTGGGCGGACTCGGCCTGACACTGCTGCCGACCTGGCTGATCCAGCCCGACCTGGACGCCGGCACGCTGGTGCCGGTGCTGGCCGAGTACCAGGCCAATCCAGGAGAAATGGATGTCGGGATTTATGCGGTGTACCCGTCCAACCGGCGCGGCGCATCCAAGATCCGCGTCTTCACCGACCTGCTGGCGGCGGCGCTGACGTAGCCAGCAACCCCAGCTTTATCAGGCTTTCGGCACAGGCCAGAATCGCCTCGTCCCGCGTGCGCGGCGTCCAGCCTAGCAGCCGCCGCGCCTTCTCGTTGCTGGCGTTCATGTTCACGCCCAGCATCGAGCGGATGCTTTTCATCGCCGGATTACGCAGCGCGCCGAGACGGATGAACCAGTCGGGAATCACCCGCGTCGATACCTTGTCCGCCGCATGCCCCAAGCGCTGGCGCAGCAAACGGGCCACGTCCACCAGCCATGCGCTGTCGCCCGAGGTCGCCAGGAAGCGCTGGCCGCTGGCGGCCGGATGCACCATGGCCAACAGGTGCAGGTCGGCGACGTCACGCACATCAACAAAGCAGCTATTGATCCTTGGACAGCCCGGCTGACCGTCCAGCATATTCTTAATCAGCCGGATCGAATGCGAATAGTCCGCGCCCAACGCCGGCCCCAGCACCGCGGTCGGATTGATGGCAGCCAGTTCCATGCCGCCGCCTTCGGCCTCGATGAACGCCCACGCGGCGCGTTCGGCCAGGGTCTTGGATTTCTGGTACGGCGCGATGTTGCCGTTCAGGTTGCTCCAGTCCGATTCGTTGAACGGCCGCTCCCGCCGCCCATGCCCCATGCCCACTGCGCCGAAAGCTGACGTCAGCACCACGCGCCGGACACCGGCATCGCGCGCGGCCCGCAGCACGCGCAGGTTGCCGTCCACCGCCGGCTGGACCCAGTCCTGTTCCCGTACCTGGTCGCCGGAGGGCGTCGGTGAGGCGCCATGCAGCACAAAGCGGCAGCCGGCCACGGCGGCAGCCCAGCCTTGGTCAGCGCCCAGATCGGCGGCGACGAACGACAGCCGCTTCCCCGCCTCGACGCCGCCATTGCGCAGCTGCTGGCGCACTTCCGCCTCGCGCTCCAGCGAACGCACCGTGGTGCGGAGGCGATAGCCGCTGTTCAACAACGCCAGCATGCAATGCTGCGCAATAAATCCGGTGCCGCCGGTCACCAGTACCAAGGTCTCGTCCATTCCATTCCTTTCAGATTTCAACAGCCGCCACGATACGTGCAGCACGCCGGACTGTGAATGCTTGAAAGTGCGTATTACTTGTGCAATAGTGCGGAAATGAACGCCGATCCCTTCTCCGACATCCTCAAACTGATGCAAGCCGAAACCCTGGTCACAGGTGGCTTCAGCGCCGGCGGCGCCTGGTCGCTGCGCTTTCCTGCGCCGGAGAAAATCAAATTCTTCGCGGTAGTCAAAGGTAATTGCTGGGTCTGTATCGACGGCGAAGTGCCGGTCCAGTTCAACACCGGGGACGTGGGATTATTGACGGCCAAGCGCTCGTTCGTGCTGGCCAGCGCGCCGGAAGTGCCGCCGCAGGACGCCATGCGCCTGTTTTCCGGCGCGGGCCGTTCGACCGCCACCGTCGGCGACGGCCAGGATTTCGTCCACATCGGCGGCCACGTGCTGCTCGATCCCGCCAGCGGCCGCCTGCTGGCGGATGTGCTGCCGCCATGGATTCACGTACCGGCGGCATCGCCGCAGGCCAGCACTTTCCGCTGGCTGCTGGATCAATTGCTGGAAGAGCGCGCCGGCGGACTGCCGGGCGCGCAACTGGCGACGGCGCAACTGGCGCAACTGCTGTTCATTCAGATTTTGCGGGCCCACCTGCAGACCACCAGCCCGATGCCGGCCAGCTGGCTGCGCGCGTTGGGCGATCCGCGCATCGCGCCGGCATTGCGGCTGATGCACGGCAATCCCGCCCGCGCCTGGCACCTGGATGAACTGGCCAAGGCCTGCGCCATGTCGCGCACCACCTTCGCGCTGCATTTCCGCACCATCGCCGGGGTGGCGCCGCTGACCTACCTGACCGGCTGGCGCATGCGGCTGGCTGAACGCGAACTGGGCCAGAACACGCCGATGGCGGTGATCGCGCAATCGCTAGGCTATACATCGGAGAGTGCCTTCAGCCACGCCTTCAAGCGCGTGACCGGGCACTCTCCGCGGGCGTACCGCACTGCCAGGATGGCAGCCGGCACGTCCGCCGCAGCGGCTTAGTGCTGCTGTTAGTGCTGGGCTTCGGCGTCGATCTGCTTGCGGATCTTCGCCACCTGGCCGGCATCCGCCGCCGACGCCTGGTTGCCCCAGCTCTGCCGCACGAAGGTCACCAGCTGCGCCGCTTCCTCGTCCGACAGGCGCCATGCAAAGCCCGGCATGCCGAGCGCTGACGGCGCGCCCTTGGTGGATGGCAGCGAACTGCCCGCCAGCACCAGGCGGATCAGCGAAGTCGGATCATCCGACAGCACCGACGGATTGCCGGCCAGCGCCGGGAACACCTTGGCGTTGGAGGTCGCATCGCTGCGATGGCAGGCCGCGCAGTTGTCCAGATACAGCTGCGCGCCGCGCGTCTCGTCATGGCCCGCCTTCAGGGCCTTGGCGGTGACGTCGCTGACCGCATAGCGCGACTTCTCATCCGGTCCCGGCGTCAGCGATTTCAGGTACACTGCAATCGCTTTCAGGTCTTCCGGCGACATCGCCTGCGTGCTGTGCAGGACCACATCGGCCATCGGCGAACCGACCACCGCCGAATGCGCATTGCGTGCCTTGCTCAGCGTATCGACGATGTCCTGCTCGCTCCAACGGCCAAGGCCGCCGGCCGGATTGCTGCGCAGATTAACCGCCAGCCAGCCATCGATCACCGGACCGCCGGACAGGAACGCCGGATTCGACTCATCCTGCGCCAGCTCCTGCATGGTGGTCGCGCGCGGCGTATGGCAAGCGCCGCAGTGGCCCAGGCCTTGCACCAGATACGCGCCACGCGCCAGTGCATCGCCCTGATACTTGCTCAGCACCAGTGGCGCCACGGCCGGCGCATACGTCTTGCGCCAGATCGCCAGCGGCCAGTTCATCGACAGCGGCCAGCTGATGCCGCTGCCATGGTTGGCCTGCGCCACCGGCTGCACGCCATGCATGAAGTACGCATACAACGCGCGCAGGTCGTCGTCGGTGACCTTGGCGTACGACGGATACGGCATGGCCGGATACAGCGTGTCGCCCGACGGCGCAATACCGTGCCGTACCGCGCGGTCGAAGTCGTTCAGGCTGTAGTTGCCGATGCCGGTCGCCTTGTCCGGCGTGATGTTGGAGCTGTACACCGCGCCAACCGGCGTCGCCATTGCCAGGCCGCCGGCGAACGGCTGCCCTTTCGGCGCCGTGTGGCACGCCACGCAGTCGGCCGCGACGGCCAGGTAGCGGCCTTTCTCGATCAACTGCGCGCTCGGCGCCGTCAGATTCTCCGCACCCGCGCCGATATCCCTGGTGACCGTGGCCTGTTTGGCGTAAGCAAAAGCACCCACCACGCCAACTACCGCCACCGCCGCGACGACCGCGATTCCTTTTTTTACATTGCTCATGTCGTCTCCTTAAGCCTGGACCAGCGGGCCGGGGTTTTTCAAGTATTGCTCGCGGACTGCCTTGGCGCACCAGTAGGTCAGCGCGCCGACCATGCCGGTCGGGTTGTAGCCGTTGTTCTGCGGGAAGGCATTGGCGCCCGGCGCGAACACGTTCGATACATCCCACGATTGCAGGTAGCGGTTCAGCGCCGAGGTCTTCGGATCGGAACCCATGATGGCGCCGCCGCAGGTGTGGGTCGACTGATATTGCGTCACGTTGTAGTGGTCGCCGTCCTTCTTGGCGTCGCCCTTGATGGCTTTCGGGCCCAGCACCTTGCACATGTCCGAGGCCTTTTCCACCAGATACTGCGAGGCCTTGACCTCGTTGTCATGCCAGTCGAAGGTCATGCGCAGCAGCGGACGGCCGAAGGCGTCCTTGTAGGTCGGGTCCAGGCTCAGGTAGGCGTCCTGGTAGGACATGCACGACCCCTGCACCTCGTAGTAGAACGAATGGCGGAAGGCTTCCTTGACGCCCTTCTTCCAGCCGCTGCCCCAGTTCGGCACACCCGGCGCGGTGGCGATGCCGCGCACCGGACCGCCGCCCGGCTGGCGCGCCCAGACCAGGCCGCCGCCGATGAAGCCGGACTTGGTACTGTCGTTCTGGTTGCCGTTCAGGTCGTCGATGGTGGTGCCGCCGCCGCCGATGCCCATGAACTGGTTGGCGTGCACGGTTTCATCGAAGAACAGCGACACGCGGTTCAGGTTCTGGTACGAGTAGTTGCGGCCGATGGTGCCGGTATTGCTGACCGGGTCATACGGCACGCCAATGCCCGACAACAGCATCAAATGCACATTGAACAGCGAGAACGCGCACAGCACTACCAGGTCGGCCGGCTGCTCGGTCTCGCGGCCTTGCGCGTCGAGATAGGTGACGCCGGTGGCCTTCTTCTTGTCGGCGGTCAGATTGACCTTCAACACTTGCGCCAGCGTGCGCAGTTCGAAGCCTTTGCGGCCGCGCAGCACCGGCATGATGCAGGCGTTGGGGCTGGCCTTGGAGTAGTTCAGGCAGCCGTAGTCGGAGCAGAAGCCGCAGAAGTTACATGGGCCCATCTGGCAGCCATACGGATTCACATACGGGCCGGACGCGTTCGACGCCGGAATCGGATACGGGTGGTAGCCCATCTCGCGCGCAGCCTTGTAGAACATCTCGGCGCCGAGATAGTTGGGGTTCGGCGGCAGCGCGAATTCACGCGAGCGCGAACCTTCAAACGGATTGCCGCCTTCGACTTTCTGGCCGTTCAGCACACCGGCCTTGCCGGAGGTGCCGCACACGTACTCGAAGTGGTCGAAATGCGGCTCCAGGTCTTCATACGTGACCGGGAAATCCTGGATCGTCATACCGGCCGGGATGAACTTCTTGCCGTAGCGCTGTTCCACATTCGAGCGCACCTTGAAGTCTTCCGGCAGCGCGCGGAAATGGCAACCGGACCAGTGACTGCCGGCGCCGCCGACGCCGGTGCCCGGCTTGAACGAGCCCATCTGACGATACGGCACCGCCGTGTCGTTCATATTGTGGCGAATGGTCACCGTCTCCTTCGACAGCGATTGCAGGTATTTGCGGTGCACCGAGCCTTCCAGCTCGTCGACCACGCGCGGGTACGCGAAGTCCGGCTGCGTGTCGCGGTCCGGGCCGCGCTCCAGGCACACCACGCTCAAGCCGGCGTCGGTCAGCTCCTTGGCCATGATGGCCCCGGTCCAGCCCATGCCGACGATCACGGCGTCTACTTTGTTTTTTACGATACTCATGTCTTAACCTCTGCGTCCAGCCAGATCGACGGGGCCGATCGGATATGGTTTGTCACGGACTTCCACCCAGTCCAGATAGTCGGCGCGCATGCCGGGATAGCCGATCATCTTCCACGAGCCCATGCCCTTGTTGCCGCCGTGCTTGGGATCGGCGAAATAGCCGTTGCGCACTTCGTTCAGCAGATTGGTGAAGAACAGCTTGGCCGAAATGTCTTCAAACTTCAGCTTGCCGCCTTCGCAGCCCTTGAGGATTTCTTCCTGCTGCTTGCGGTCCAGGTCGGCGAACGCCTTGCCGCCGAATTGCGAGGCGCAATAGCCGTCCACATTCTTGATGCCGACGCGGATGATGTCGCGCAGGCCCAGCTTGCCCTGGTAGCCGAACTCCGGCGCCGCCTTGACGAACGGGCCCTGCATATACCAGATGTCGCCGGTGGCGTACGGGGTCTGCATGTGACGGTCGAGGAATTCCAGCACGCCCAGCTCGATGGCGCCGGGGCCGTGTTCATCGTGCGGGATCAAGCGGTCCACGGCGGCGTTGAGAAACTTCCACTCCACCTGGTTGAAAAACGCCGGCGTGTACGCGTCCGGCTTGCCCTCGGGCGCATTCGCATCGGCCGCGGTGGCCGGTTGCAGTGCGCGCACCGCGCCGGTCGCGGCAACCGCGCCGATCGGTATGAACACCATGCCTTTGATAAGGTTGCGCCGGGACGGCGACTGTGTGTCGTCAGACATTGCTCTCTCCTCGTTGTAAGACGTCAGGGTTGCAGCGCGCTGCGCGCTTCCCATCGATAGCCGACCCCGTAAACGGCCGAAATCGCTTCGGCCAGGCCAGCCTCCTCCAGTTTCCGGCGCAGGTTTTTCACATGCGTGTCGATCGTGCGGTCGTGCACGATGCGCCGGTCCTCATACACCCAGTTGCGCAAGTCGTCGCGTGACATGGCTTTGCCGGGTGCGTCGCGCAATAGTTTCAGCAAACGGAATTCCACCGGCGTCAGCGCGACTTCTTTGCCGTGGACAAAGGCGCGCATGCCGGCGTCGTCGATCTGCAAGCCCGGCTGCGGCGTACCGGACGGCCGGCGGCGCAGCACCGCGCGCACCCGCGCCACTACCTCGCGCGGGCTGAACGGCTTGCAGATGTAATCGTCGGCGCCGCTGTCCAGACCATCGAGACGGTCTTCTTCCTGCGCGCGCGCCGTCATCATGATGATGGGGATGTCGCTGTTGGCGCGCAGCGCGCGGCACAGGCTCAGACCGTCCATGCCGGGCAGCATCCAATCCAGCAGGATCAGGTCGACATCGCCGGCCGCCACCGTCGCCTGCACCGACAGGCCGTCGTGCTGGGCGCTGGCGCGGTAGCCGGCCGCTTGCAGATAGCTGACCAGCAGCCGCGCCAGCCGTTGCTCATCTTCGACCACCAGCACGTGCGGCGCGTTCATGCGATTTCTCCCGACAGCGGCAGCGTGATGCGGATGGTCAGTCCGCGCGCCGCGCTGGCGGATGACTGCGGCTGCGTGTGCATGGCGCTGATGGTGCCGCCGTGCGCTTCCACAATGCTGCGGCAGATCGCCAGCCCGAGGCCGCTGCCGCCGGTGGCGCGGCTGCGCGCGCGGTCGCCGCGCCAGAAGCGCTCGAACAGCATCGGCAGGCCGGCATCGCTGACGCCGGGACCGTTGTCGGCCAGCGTCAAGACCGCCGCGCTGCGCATCACGTGCAGGCTGACGTGCAGCTGCGTCGCGCCGTCGGCATGCCGCAGCGTGTTGTTGAACAGGTTGCGCAGCAGCTGGCGCAGGCGCACCGTGTCGCCTTGCACCGGCATGGCGGCAGGGCTGTCGGTGACGATCGCCATGCCGGCCTGCGCCAGCGGTTCGGTCCAGCGCTGGATCTCGCTGCCCAGCAGCGCCACCAGGTCCAGCGGCTCGCGGCGATAGTCGAAGGCGCCCACTTCCGACAAGGTGATCTGGCGCATATCGTCCACCAGCCGGCTCAGCGTGGCGACCTCGTCCATGAGCGCCTTCAGGCTGCTGGCGTCGATCGGCTCAATGCCGTCCTCCATCGCTTCCAGCTGCGCCTGCAACACCGACAGCGGCGTGCGCAACTCGTGCGAGATATCGGCCATGAAGTGGCGGCGCAGCGCCTCGTTGCTTTCCAGCGTAGCGACCATGATGTTGAAATTGCGCGCCAGCGTGCCCAGCTCGTCGCGCTGCGCATGCGGCACGCGCACGCCGTAGTCGCCGGCCGCGACCTTGGAGGCGGCCGCGATCAGCCGGCGCGTCGGCGCCACAAAGCTGCGCGCCAGCAGCATGGCCGCCAGCGCCGCCAGCACCAGTGTGCCGAGGCCGATGAACAGGCTGTCGCGCTGCTGCTGCGCCTGGAAGGTTTGTTCGGCTTCTTCCTGCAAACCGCGCAGCGGCGCACCGGCCAAGGTGCCGACCACTTTGCCGTCCACCAGCACCGGCTGGTAGCGCAGGTCGGCGCCCGCTTGCAGGTTGCCGGCCAGATGATTGCCGTGCTCGTCATACAGGCCGAGGCGGCGCGGCGCCTTGTCCGGCACCGCGTAATAGATGGAGTCGCCGCCGGGACGCGGCGAGGTGGCGCGTTCGCGGCCGATGGCGCCGGTGTAGCGCTCCCAGGCTTCGCGGTTGTTGCGGATGAAGTCCCAGTTGCCGTGCTCGTGGTAGGCGCGCGAAAACTCGAAGGCCATCGCCTCCATGCGGCGCGCCTCGACTTCGTTCAGATAACCCTGGAAGCCGCGCGTGAAACTCCAGCGCGTGCCGAGGCCGACGCCGACTGCCGTCAGCATGCTGACGATCAGCAGTGAAAGAAACAGCCGGGCAGTGATACCGATCTTGACCATCGGGCCATTTAGCCACGATGCGGGATCGGCTTCAAGCGTGAAGCGCGAATTGACCTTAATTCTTCACAGAAACTCCACATTGTTGTGGAAGTGAATACATTCAGGTGCGCGGCAACGTTACAGTGAAGACAACTTGCGGCGCTTCGTAGCGGTAGATGATCTGGCCGCCATGCTGCTGGACGATCTCATGCGCAATATACAAGCCCAGGCCGAGGCCTCCACGATTGCGGACATTGCCGACTGATGTGTGTTTCAGGGGGCTGTACAGCATCGGCACCATCTCGGCGGGAATTTCCGGCGCCACGTTGCGCACCTCCAGCAACACCTGGTCGCCCTGCTCGGACAACTTCACCTGGATCGGCTCGCCATGGGTACCGTGGTGGCGGGCGTTGCTGACCAGATTGCTGACGACCTGCACCATGCGGTCGCCGTCGACCTGCGCCCGCAGCGCCGGCGGCAGGCTCGATTCAATCCGCAGGTCGGCATGCGACAGGCGCGCCTCATCCAGCAGGTCCTGCAGCAGCGCCACCAGGTCGACGTCGCTGCGCGTCAGGCCCAGCCCGATACCGCCGTTGATGCGGCTCATGTCCAGCACCTGGCTGATCAGCCGCTCCATGCGCGTGCTCGAGGCCTGGATGCGGGTGCTCATGGTGCTGGCGGCACCGCCGTGTTGCAGCACGGTGGCCGCCATATTGATCGAATGCAGCGGGCCGCGCAGATCGTGGCCCAGCATCGCCAGCAGTTGCGTGCGGGCGCGGTCGGTCTCGATGTGCTTGGCTACGCTGGCGCGGTGCATCTCGCCCAGCAGCTGGGTCGCGGCCAGCTTGTCGGTGGCGTTCCACGGCACCGAGCGGCCGCGCACCATCTCGCGCCATTCGTCGAACGAGCCGCGCGGCGTCAGGCGCGGACCGAGCGGACCGGCCACCACCACTTTTTCGGGACGGCCGCCCCAGCGGATGGTGTGGATCTGCTCGCGGCGCAGGCCCAGCAGCCAGCCGGCGGTGGCCGGATCGAAGCGCAGCGCCAGCATGCCGGCCCACTGCCCCAGCGCCGCCCGCATGTCCTGCGGCCAGTCGCTGACGGCGGTGCGCTCGACCAGGTCGCTATCGCCGGCCGGCAGCGACGCCACGATGCGCGCGGCCAGCGCGGCGTCGATGGCGCCATGCACCATGGTCTTGCCGTACTGGCTGACGATCAGCGCTTCGGCTTGCAGCGACTCGCACAAGGCTGGCGCGTGTGCCAGCATCGCCCGCGCCGGCTCCTCGTTGTGCAGCAGGGTTTCCATCACGCGCGTGCGCACCTCGGCCGAATCCTCGACCCGCCTGGCGCGGTCGCGCGCTTCGATCGATTGCACCAGCGAGGCGATCACCTGCGCCATTACATCGGCCGCCATGCGGATCGAATACGGCACCTGCAGCGACGCCATATGGTGGCAGGCCAGCAGCCCCCACAAGCGGCCGTTGACCACGATCGACACGCTCATCGAGGCGCCCACGCCCATGTTCTGCAAATACTCGATGTGGATCGGCGACACGCTGCGCAGCACGCTGTGGCTCAGGTCCAGTGGCGCAGCGCCGGCGCGGCCGCGCAGCGGCGACGGCGTGTAGCCGACGTCGACGATCAGCCGCAAGGTGTTGATGATGTACAGGCGGCGCGCCTGCGCCGGAATATCGCCGGCCGGATAACGGCGCCCCAAATAGGGTTCCAGGTCGTCGCGCCGCGCCTCGGCGATGACGTCGCCGCTATCGTCCTCATGGAAGCGATAGCCCATCACGCGGTCGAAGCCGGTGATGGTGCGCACCTGTTCGGTGGCCAGCTGCAGCAGCGCGTCCACCGATTTCTGGCGTTTCAGGCGGTCGATGGCGGCGTGCGCCTTGAGCGCGAAGGCGGCCACGGCGTCGCTGGGCGTTTCGCGCTGTTCGAACTCGATGATCAGCCGAGACTGGTGGACGTGGACAATGCAGTCGAACTGGCGACCGCCGATGGCCACTTCCAGCGCCGCAGCCGGCGCTTCGCCGTCTTCGATGCCGTCGCGACACTCGGCCACCACCTGCTGCACTTCGGGCGGCAACAGCAAGGCCGCCAGCGGCATGTCCAGCACCGGCGTCAGGCCCAGCAGTTGTGGTGCGGTATCGCTCCAGGCCAGCAACGCGCCGGTCAGGTCGAACGCCAACAGCACCCCGTGCGGCTGGATGCTACCGGGGATATGAATAGGCTCATCCGCACAGTTGTCCAGCGTAACGGAATCGGTGGCTTGCATCAGGTGCAGTCGCTTTGTCGGGAGGGGAGAAGATGGAATTCTATCACTCCCCTCCGCAAGCAGGGCGCTACGCCTGAGGCCTTTGTTCGCTAGCGTACTTACAGCCGGTAGTTCAGCCCGAGCAGGAACTGCCGACCGTAGGTAGTGTAGCGCTCCGGCGCGTACGAGCCGCCGGTGAACGGGTCGCCCTGACGCGTCTGGTACGGCGAATTGTTCAGGTTATTCACCTGGAACAGGAAGGACAGGCCCTTGTAGGTGCCCTCCTCGATCGCATAGCCCAGTTGCAGGTCAATCTGGCGTTCCGCCAGGATCTCGCTAAAGGCGCGCTGCGCGAACAGACCGGTCACCTCGCCGCGATACGCCGACCGGTAACGGCGGCTGGCGCGCGCCGAAAAGCCGCTTTGTTCATAGTAGACGGTGAAGTTGGACACCACGCCCGACAGGCCCGGCAGCTTTTCCTTGGTGCCGGGACCGTTCGGGTGGATCGAGCTCTCGGTGCCGGACATGCTGCCGGTGACACCGAAGCCTTCCAGCGGCTGCCACAGCAGGCCGGCATCCAGGGCACCCGACACTTCCACCCCCTTGACCTGGCCGCCGGTGCCGTTGGCCGGACGGTTCAGCGTGCCGATATCCTGCAGCGGCACCACCGCCGACGGATTGGGGAAGCCGGCGAAGCTGAATGCGGTCTGCTGGTTGTAGATATAGCTTTGCAGTTTTTTGTACCACAGCGCGCCGGCGATGTAGCTGCGCTTGCCGATGTACTTCTCCAGCGACAGGTCATACGAATTGGCGCGCCACGGCTCCAGATTGGGATTGCCGCCGCTGCCGTTCCACATGCGCGTGGTGGCGTCAACGCCGCCCGAGATGCCGGCACGCATGTCCGACATCTGCGGCCGCGCCACGGTCTTGGCGGCGCCGAAGCGCAGATTGGTGGTGCTCAGGTATTTGTCCAGATCGAAGTTCAGATTCACGCTCGGCAGCCAGTCGGTGTAGTTGGCGCCGCCACCGATGGTGCCCAGCGTGCCGGCGTTGACGGTGGCGCCGCGCGATTTCTGGTCGACGTTGACCGCTTGCAGGCCGATATTGCCGCGCAGCGGGATCGCGCCGAGGTCGGTGTCGAGGCCGACCCGGGCATAGGCGGTGGTGATCTTCTCGGTCACGCCCCAGTCCTGCAGGGCCTGGTCGTCCGGACGGGCGGGCTGCTTGTCGTAGTATTTGTTGAGCACGCCGAGCACGTCATAACTGAGCACCGATGGAATGCCGGCGAAGGACAGCGAGGTGGACGGCTGCAGCAGGTCCGACGACACGGTGGCCGGCGCGCGGCCGTTTTTCAGGAACCAGTAATTGTTGGTGTCGGCATGGGTCTTCTCGCGCTTGCTGAAGTTGACGCCGCCTTCGACATTGCGCAGGAAGCCGTCCAGCTCACGCTTGGCGGAAATCTTGGCCGAACTGAGCGTATCCTCGACGATGGGATGGTGCATATCCGCATCCTTGCCCCAGCCGCCGACGTCGGTCAGCTTGATGATATTCGGATCGGCGAAGTTCAGGCTCGGCGTGAAGGTCGGCAGACCGCCGGCGGTCGGGATATGGAACTGGAAATTGTTGTCGGTGTTTTTCGAGCCGGCCGGACCGAGGCCGGCGTAGGTCTCCAGCACTTCCTCGCGCCGCTTGGCGCTCGAATACGACAGGTCGCCGACCAGCGTCCAGCCGTCTTTCTTGAAGGTGTTGTTCCAGCCCAGCGCGCCGAGCTTGTCCTTGCGCTGGTTGTAGTCGTTGCGCACGATCGGTTCCAGGTTGGTCAGCACGCCGCCGACCAGCACGCTGGTGCCGCCGACCTGCTGGACCTGCGGATTGACGTAACGGATCGGATTGTCCTGGTTGGAGTTCCACATCATGCCGCGCATGGTGGTGTTTTGCTTGAACTCGGAGTAGTACATATCCAGCGTGGTGCGGAATTCCTTCGACGGACGGTATTCGACCACCGCCATCAGGCCGTCGCGCTTCTGCTCGCGCGACGAGGCGGTGACTTCGGCGCCGTTCAGCGTGACCACGTTCTGCATGTCGGCCGGCAGGTTTTTATTGGTGCCCCACCACCACGATTTGTATTCCTGCTGCTGGCCCGGCGAATCCAAGTGCGCGTAGCCGACCGCGATGCCCAGCGTGTTGTTGAGGAACTGGTCCACATACGACGCGCTCACGCGGTTGCCGTTGGCCGAGGTATTGGAGTTGAGCTTGCCGTTGGAATTGTGCTCGCCGCGCGCGTTCAGCACGAAAGTGCGCTGGCGGACGTCCAGCGGCCGCACGGTCTGCAAGTCCACCGTGCCGGACAGGCCGCCCGACACCAGTGATGCATCCGGCGTTTTATACACCACCACGCCGTTGATCAGCTCGGATGGATACTGGTCGAATTCGGCGCTGCGGTTATTACTGGTGGACACCTGCTCGCGGCCGTTCAGCAGCGTGGTGGAAAAGTCCGGCGCCAGGCCGCGAATCGAAATCGACTGCGCACGGCCTTCGACGCGCTGCGCGGTCAGGCCGGCCAGGCGCGAAATCGATTCGGCGATCGACACATCCGGCAGCTTGCCGATGTCTTCTGCGGTGACGGCTTCGACGATGGAGTCGGCATCGCGCTTGATCGCCATCGACGTCTCGATGCTGCGGCGGATGCCGGTCACTACCACTTCCTGCACGGCGCCGTCATCGGCCTGGTCGGGCTTGGGTGCGGCGGTTTGCTGTTGCGCCATGGCCGGACTGGCGGCAAAAGCCAGTGCGGCGCAGGCGGCAGCGATGGGTGTCATCTTGGTCTTCATTTTTCGTCTCCCTTTTATCGTTTTATTTCCAGGTGAAGGTGGCCACACTGGCAGCCGGCAAGGTGTAATCGAAACTGCGCTGGCCGATGCGCACCGCGAACTGGCGCGGCGCCTTGGCCGAATTCACCACCAGCAGCGCCAGCGAACCATCGTCGGCGTTGCGGAAGGCGACCGTGTCGAGCTGGTCGTAGCCGCTGGTGGAAGCGATGCGGCGCGCGCCCTGGCGCACGAAGCGGCTGGCGTGGGCCAGGGCGTAATACTCTTCGTTGCGGGTGATCTTGCCGTCGCGGCTGTCGATGGTGACCACGCCGCGGCATTCCTTGCAGCCGCCCAGGTAGGGACCATCGTTCTCATCCAGCGCCAGATTCCACAGCAGCACGCCCTTGGCCCAGCCGCGCGTGGTGCCGATCACCAGCGTGCGGGCGAAGTGCTGCAAATTGTCCGACCACACCGGCGCCCACTTGCCGCCCGAGCATTCGGTGAAATAGGTTTCCTTGTCCGGCCAGCGGTCGTGCAGCGCCGACTGCACGCGCACGTCGCCGCCGTAGCAGTGCCAGGCCACGCCGCTCACGTACTTGTTGGCGACCGGATCTTTCAGCACATCGGCCGGCGACCCCGGCTCATCCCAGTTGTGGTCCCAGTCGAGGATTTTGGTATGCGGGTGCTCCTTGGCCAGCAGCGGGCCGAGATAGCCGCCGATGAAAGCCGCGCGCTTGGCCGGATCGACGCGCATGCCCGGGTAATCCTTGGGCTCGAAGTGCGGCTCGTTCTGCAAGGTCAGCGCGAAGATCGGCACGCCTTCCTTCTCATAGGCGCTGATGTAGCGCGACAGGTAGCCGGCGAACGGCGCGAAGGCCTCCGGCTTCAGCGTGCCCTGGATCAGGCTGTCGGTCGACTTCATCCAGCCCGGCGCGCTCCATGGCGACGCCATCACGCGCAGCTGGGGATTGATCGCCAGCGCCGCCTTGGTGACCGGCAGCACATCGGCGCGGTTGGGGTCGATGGAGAAATGCTGCAAGGTCGGATCGGTCTGGCCGGGCGGCATATCGTCAAAGCTGTAGTGATGGCGCGAGAAATCCGAGGCGCCGATGGTCAGCCGCGTGAAGCTGAATCCTACGCCGGGCGACTGGCCGAACAGCTCCTGGAGCAGGTCGGCGCGCTGTTGCGGATTCAGCTTGTTCTGGATCAGCCAGGCCGACGAATCGGTGATGGCGGCGCCGAAACCGACCATTTCCTGGAAGCGCTGGCGGGGGTCGATTTCGATAACGGTAGCGGCCTTGTCGCCGTTGTGGAAACGGCTGTCGGCGCCGCGCGCCAGCAGTTGCGTCTGGTCGCCGGTGGTGATCCAGGCCTGCACGGTCTGTGCCTGCGCGGCCGTATGCACTGCTGCGCCGAACGCGCCTAACAGCATGATTTTAAAGAGGTTTTTCACAGACGATGGGCGCAGTCGTCCATCGCCCGGCAAAGCGGGGCTTGCAGTCATGAATGTCTCCTCGCGCAGGCAGATCGTTGTCCGCCCGTCTCCGTTTGTTTATTTATGAATTAAATGGAATCGTTTCCACTTGTTGTAGAAACTATAGCACCGTAAAATCTTTGATGTCAACGCGGGGACGTAAAGGGTGTGGGATTTCTGCCAGCAACTGAAATTTGACGATTTTTGATGCACATCAAAAAGCGCTGAAAGATTTTCGTCCTAATATGCCCAGCAACCAGGGCAAAGCGCGTTTTCGGTTGAACCCGTCGGCAATTCATCGCATGGCAAATTGCTGCGGTGGCACATTACAACTGTCTGCGCCTGGCACAATTATGCTGCAGCGAATATGCTCAGCCATGCACTGTCCTGCGTAACAGCGCATCCTAGTGCGTAAACTAAGTGGTTGATTTCTATGGAAAACTTGGTGCGGCTGGCGGGGATCGAACCCACGACCCTTGGCTTCGGAGGCCAATACTCTATCCACTGAGCTACAGCCGCGACAGGGGGATACGCGAATGCGTGCCGTAGGATACCGTTTTTATTGGCAGCCGTCCATGGGCCAATGTTCTTTTGCTTATGTTTGCGTTTCCTTCGCGGCATTCTTGTGTCTATAATCAGCCGTTTGGTGAAGTTTTTTACAAGGTAGCCGCTGATTAACTCTCGCGCCACCCCGGCTGAAATTAGTCTCTTAAGGAAATCATGAGCGACGCACACAACGAACACGAATCCCTCATCCGTACCCCGAAACAGCTGGTTGGCGCTGTCGTCGGCTTCTTCGCGGTCACGATCATCGGCATCATTCTGCTGGTCCAATACGTCACCACCACCAAGCTCACTGGCGCCGGCTCCAATAGCCAGGCGCCGGAAGAAGTGGCCGCGCGCATCGCGCCGGTGGCCAACGAGGGCTATACGCTGAAGGACTCCAACGCGCCGAAAGTGCTGCAATCGGGCGAAGCGGTGTACACCGCCACCTGCGCGGCCTGTCACGGCGCCGGCGTTGCCGGGGCGCCGAAGTTCGGCGACAGCGGCGCCTGGAGCGCGCGCATCGCCCAAGGCTACGACACCGTCCTCAAGCACGCGCTGGAAGGCTTGCGCGCGATGCCCGCCAAGGGCGGCAATCCGGATCTGGACGACGTGGAAGTCGCGCGCGCGGTGGTCTATATGGCCAACCATGGCGGCGCCAAGTTCAAGGAGCCGGAAGTGCCGGCCGCACCGGCTGCTGCGGCAGCAGCATCCGCACCAGCGGCGCCGGCAACTGAGCCAGCGGCCCCGGCACCAGCAAAATAAGCGGTGTCAGCATGCCAACGAACAACCGGCCTCTACGGCCGGTTTTTTATTAGCGGCACAAACCGTAGGCTTTGCGCTCGGGGAAGTAACGGTAGGTAAAGGTGCGCATCGGATATTTATTCAGCGCGATCTCGAACGCCGGCGGCACCACGTCGAAACGTTCCGGCAGCTTCTCCGTCACGCGCAGGCGCACGCGCCAGATGGTTTCCGCACCGGTGGCGCCGGCAATCAGCATGTCTGGGACTTTGGGAATGGCCTCGACGATTTCCGGCGCGGAGTTGGTGGTGCGCTGGTAGAAGGTCACCAGCTTGGCCTTGGCCAGCACCGGCCCCTTGGGCTGGGTGACGTTGAAGTCACGGGTCAGGAACAGCGCGCGCTCGCCGCGCGGCACCAGATAGACGAAGGTGAACTCGGCGCCGCCATCGGGCAGCGTCACCGGCGGCGTGGTCGACACGCTGATCCCGCGCGGCAGCTCGAAACGCGAGCCGTCCTGCCAGTCCTTGCACTCCGGCGTCTGCGCCATGTAGACATCGACCGGCGTGAAGGAATCGCCGCAGGCACTCAGCAGCAGCGGCAGGACGAAAGAAGATGCGATGTAACGCAAACGCATGATGGTTGGCTTCTTGAATTTGGAAGCCGCTAGTTTACTCTGAATACGGCAAGACCTAACCGTTTTGAGGAGAATCACCATGTCTTCAGTGTTAATCGGCGACGATGTTCAACTGGCGCAAGCAGCGCAATTCTTGAATGTGTCGCTAGAACACCTCATGCTATTGCTGGAACAAGGCAAGCTCAACCTGGAGAAACTGGTTGAATACAAGCAGCAGCAGATTTCTCAGCAAGCTCTCCAGCAGCTCGTGGACCAGGCTCAGGAGCTAAACATGGGATATTGATGGCAACGAATCTCAACATCGCGGTGCTGGACGCCTGTGTGCTCTATCCTGCACCGCTAAGGGATTTGTTGCTCAGTTTGGCTGCATAAGGTTTATACCAAGCGCGGTGGACGCAGCTGATTCAAGATGAATGGATAAGCAATCTCCTGGCCAACCGTCACGCGACCTATCAGCAACAAG
Source organism: Duganella dendranthematis (assembly GCF_012849375.1). Classification (NCBI taxonomy): domain Bacteria; kingdom Pseudomonadati; phylum Pseudomonadota; class Betaproteobacteria; order Burkholderiales; family Oxalobacteraceae; genus Duganella; species Duganella dendranthematis. The sequence goes on along the minus strand of NZ_CP051684.1, from coordinate 2,605,602 downwards.
GATTGTGCAAAACGAGTCAACTGTTGCGCCGCAAACTAGACCAGCTGTAAAAAAAAAAGCCGCATCGCTGCGGCTTTTCTTTTTTTACCTCATTACCACATGATCACGCGGTCTTTCGGGGGCAGGTACATCTTGTCGCCGGCCTTGACGCCGAAGGCGTCGTAGAAGCCCGGCTGGTTGCGCATCGGGCCGTTGGCGCGGAACTGGCCTGGCGAGTGCGGGTCGGTCTTGATCTGCTGGATCTGCGCCGCTTCACGCATCTTCAGGCGCCATACCTGGGCGAAGCCCATGTAGAAGCGCTGGTCACCCGTCAGGCCGTCGATCACTGGCGGCTTCTTGCCATGCAGCGACAGCTTGTAGGCCTTGTAGGCAATCGCCACGCCGCTGTTGTCGGCGATGTTCTCGCCCAGTGTCAGTTCGCCGTTGACGTGGTAGCCAGGCAGCGGGCTGAACTGGTTGTACTGGTCGACCAGCATCTTGGTCTTGGCCGCGAACGCTTTGTGGTCGGCGGCGGTCCACCAGTCGCGCAGGTTGCCGTCGCCGTCGTACTGGGCGCCCTGGTCATCGAAGCCGTGGCTGATTTCGTGGCCGATCACGCCGCCGATGGCGCCGTAGTTGACCGCATCATCCGCGTCGGCGTTGAAGAACGGCGCCTGCAGGATCGCTGCCGGGAACACGATTTCGTTCATCTCCGGGTTGTAGTAGGCGTTGACGGTCTGCGGCGTCATGCCCCACTCGTCGCGGTCGATCGGCTTGCCCAGCTTGTTCAACTCCTTGTTGTAGTCGAACTGACGGGAACGCAGCACGTTGCCGACCAGGTCATCCTTGCTGATCGTCAGCGCGCTGTAGTCGCGCCATTTGTTCGGGTAGCCGATCTTGTAGGTGAACTTGGCCAGCTTGGCTTGCGCCTGCTTCTTGGTGGCCGGGGTCATCCAGTCCAGCTTGTCGATGCTGGTCTTGTAGGTGGCCAACAGGTTTTTCACCAGCTCTTCCATGCGCGCCTTGCGGTCGGCCGGGAAATACTGGTCCACGTACAGTTTGCCGACGGCTTCGCCCAGCGCGCCCTGGGTCACGGACACACCGCGCTTCCAGCGTGGACGCTGCTCGGTCACGCCGCTCAGCACGGTGCCGTAGAAGGCAAAGTTTTCGTCGACGAAGGCCTTGTTCAGGTAAGCCGCATTGGAACGCAGCAGATGCCATTGGAAGTAAGCCTTCAGCGTGTCCAGCGGCGTGCTGTTCAGCAGCGCGGTCATGCCTTTCAGATAGCTTGGCTGGCTGACGATCACGTAGGTGACCTTGCCGGCGACGCCGGCGTCGGTCAGGTAGGCGTTCCAGTCGTAGCCTGGGGCAACCTCGCCCAGCTTGGCGATGTCGACCTTGTTGTAGGCCTTGATCGGGTCGCGCAGCTCGACCTTGGTCCATTGCAGCTTGGCCAGTTCGGTTTCAAACGCAACGATGGCGTGGGCGGTTTCCGCGCCGTGGGCGTCGCCCGCCAGCGTCAGGATCTTGGCGACGTGCAGTTCATACTTGGCAAGCGTGTCGGCCAGTTTCTTGTCGTCGGCCTTCAGGTAGTAGTCGCGGTCCGGCAGGCCCAGGCCGTCTTGCGAGATGTCGGCCACGTACTTGGTCGAATCCTTGTTGTCCTGGTGGATGCCGTAGCCATACGGCGCTGTCACGCCGATCTGGTTGAAGTGGGCGATCAGCGCCGGCAACTGTTTCTTGTCGCTCAGTGCCGCCACCTTGGCCAGTTCCGCACTCAGCGGTTTTAGGCCCAGCTGTTCCAGCTTGGCTTCGTCCATGAAGCTGGCGTAGAAGTCGCCGATGCGTTGCGCTTCCGGACCGCCCGCCTTGTTGCCGCCCGCGCCTTCGATAATCGCACGCAGCTGCGGCTGGATGTCATCGTTCAGTTTGGCAAAGCTGCCCCAGCTCGATTTGTCGGCCGGGATTTCGGTCGTCGCCAGCCACTTGCCGTTCATGTGGGTGAACAGGTCGTCCTGCACGCGCACGGACGGATCGATGTACTCGGTGGCGATGCCGGAGACTGGTTTCTTGCTTTCTTTAGCGCTAACCGGAGCAGTGCTTTTGGCAGTGTCCGCAGCGCCTGCCAAGCCTGCGATCAGGCTCAGCATCAATGCACTTACGAGATGACGTTTCACGAGTTTTCCTTCTGCTATATTAATTAGTGGTAGCCCATTGCTCACATGGGCGTAGTGCTATTTGATACCCTGCTTTTATATCACATCACCACATGATGACGCGATCCTTGGGCGCCAGGTACATCTTGTCGCCCGGCTTGACGCCAAAGGCTTCGTAGAAGCCCGGCTGGTTGCGCACCGTACCATTGGCACGGAACTGATCCGGCGAGTGCGGATCGGTTTTCAGATACACGATTTGCTGGGCGTCGCGGATCTTGCTGCGCCATACCTGGCCAAAGCCCATGTAGAAGCGCTGCTCGCCGGTCAGGCCGTCGATCACCGGCGCCGGCTTGCCGCCCAGCGAAATCAGGTAGGCCTTGTAGGCAATGGCGGCACCGCTGTTGTCGGCGATGTTTTCGCCCAGCGTCAATTCGCCGTTAACGAAGTAGCCCTTTACCGGACTGTAGCCGTTGTACTGCTTGACCAGCATCTTGGTCTTGGCAGCGAAGTTCTTGTGGTCGGCCTTGGTCCACCAGTCGCGCAGGTTGCCGTCGCCGTCGTACTGCGCGCCCTGGTCGTCGAAGCCGTGGCTGATCTCGTGGCCGATCACCGCGCCGATGGCGCCGTAGTTGACCGCGTCGTCGGCGTCCGCATCGAAGAACGGCGGCTGCAAAATCACGGCCGGGAACACGATCTCGTTCAGCTCCGGGTTGTAATATGCGTTGACGGTTTGCGGCGTCATGCCCCACTCGTCGCGGTCGATCGGCTTGCCCAGCTTGTCGACTTCCTTCTCGTACTCAAACACATGCGAGCGCCGCACGTTGCCGGCCAGATCATCCTTGACCACCGTCAGCTTCGAGTAGTCGCGCCACTTGTTCGGATAGCCGATCTTGGTGGTGAACTTGGCCAGCTTGGCTTGCGCCTGCAGCTTGGTTTCCGGGCTCATCCAGTCCAGCGTGTTGATACTTTCCTTGAACGCGGCCAGCAGGTTCTTCACCAGTTGCTCCATGCGCGCCTTGCGTTCGGCCGGGAAGTGCTGCTCGACGTACAGCTTGCCGAGCGCCTCGCCCAGCGCGCCGTCGGTGGCGTTGACGCCGCGTTTCCAGCGCGGCTGCTGCTCATCGATACCGCTCAGCACCTTGCCGTAAAAGGCGAAGTTCTCCAGCGCGAAATCCTTGGCCAGATAAGGCGCATTGGCGTGCAGCACCTGCCACTGGAAGTAGGTTTTCCAGGTGCTCAATGGCGTCTTGTTCAGCAGCTTGTTGAAGCCGGTAATGAAACTGGGCTGGCTGACGATGACGTAATCGACCTTGCCGCCGATGCCCGTGTCGTTCAGCCAGGTGGTCCAGTCGTAGCCCGGCGCCAGCTTGGACAGCTTATCCAGCGGCACCTTGTTGTAGGCCTTGACCGGATCGCGCAGCTCGACCTTGGTCCACTGCAGTTTGGCGATCTCGGTTTCCAGCGCCACGATGGCCTTGGCGTCGGCTGCGCCGTTGGCGTTGCCGGCCAGCGTCAGCATCCTGGCCACGTGCTGTTCATATTTGACCAGCGTGTCGGCCAATTTCTTGTCCGATTTTTTCAGGTAGTAATCACGGTCCGGCAGGCTCAGGCCGTCCTGTACCAGATCGGCCACGTACTTGGTGGAATCCTTGTTGTCCTGATGGATGCCGAAGCCGTATGGCGCGGTGTAGCCGTTGCGGTTGAAGTGAGCGATCAGCGCCGGGATCTGCTTCTTGTCGCTCAGTGCCGCCACGCGGTCGAAGTCGGCCTTCAGCGGCGTCAGGCGCAGCTGTTCCAGCCTGGCTTCGTCCATGTAGCTGGCGAAGAAATCGCCGATGCGCTGGGCTTCGGTGCCGGCCTGCTTGTCCGGCGTGGCGGCGGCCGCTTCGATCAGCGTGCGCAGCTGCGGCTTGGTGTCGTCGTCCAGCTTTTCGAACGAGCCCCAGCTCGACTTGTCGGCCGGGATCTCGGTCTTGGCCAGCCACTTGCCGTTCAGGTTGAGGAAGAAGTTATCCTGCGGCCGCACCGATGCATCGATGTTGGCGAGGTCGACGCCCGAGGTTTTTTGTTGTGCCTGGACACCGGCCGAGGCCAGCAGCGCCAGCATCAACGTGCTAAGCAGATATTTTTTCATTGATACGCTCTCCCTAAGATCCAAAACAATAACAAAAAAGCCACGCAGGGTGGCTTTTTTGCTATGAATAAACGATTACCAGATGATGATGCGCTGTTCCGGCGCAACATACAGCTTGTCGCCCGGTTTGACGCCAAAGGCGTCGTAGAAGCCCGGCTGGTTGACCACCGGTCCGTTGGCGCGGAACTGGCCCGGCGAATGCGGGTCGGTCTTGATTTGCAGGATCTGCTGGTCTTCGCGCATCTTCACGCGCCACACCTGGCCAAAGCCCATGTAGAAACGCTGGTCGCCGGTAAAGCCGTCGATCACCGGCGCTGGTTTGCCTTCCAGCGACATCTTGTAGGCCTTGTAGGCGATCGCCATGCCGCTATTGTCGGCGATGTTCTCGCCCAGCGTCAGCGCGCCGTTGACGTTATAACCCGGCAGCGGGCTGTAGCCGTTGTACTGCTTGATCAGCGCATCGGTCTTGGCCTTGAAGTTGGCGCGGTCTTCCTTGGTCCACCAGTCGCGCAGGTTGCCGTCGCCGTCGGACTGGCTGCCGCCGTCGTCGAAGCCGTGGCTGATCTCGTGGCCGATCACCGCGCCGATGGCGCCGTAGTTGACCGCGTCGTCCGCGCGCGCGTCAAAGAACGGCGGTTGCAGAATAGCGGCCGGGAACACGATCTCGTTCATGGTCGAGTTGTAATAGGCGTTGATGGTTTGCGGCGTCATGCCCCATTCGTCGCGGTCGACCGGCTTGCCCAGCTTGGCGATCATGCGCTGGTGGCGGTAGTTGGAAGTGCGCAGCACGTTGCCCACCAGGTCGCCCTTGATGATCACCAGCGTCGAGTAATCGCGCCATTTGTCCGGATAGCCGATCTTCGGCGTGAACTTGGCCAGCTTGGCTTGCGCTTCCACCTTGGTGGCCGGGCTCATCCAGTCCAGATTGTCGATCGAGGTTTTGTAGGCGGCCAGCAGGTTCTTCACCAGCTGGTCCATGCGCGCCTTGCGCTCGGGCGGGAAGTAGTCGGCCACGTACAGCTTGCCGAGCGCTTCGCCCAGGCTGCCTTCGACCAGGCTGACGCCGGTTTTCCAGCGCGGCGGCTTGACCGCCACGCCGGTCAGCACGGTGCTGTAGAAATCGAAATGGGCATCAGCGAATTCCTTCGACAGGAACGGCGATGCTTCACGCAGCAGTTGCCATTCCAGGTAGGCTTTCCAGGTCGCCAGGTCGGTTTTTTCCAGCAGCGCGCCAAAGCCGGTCAGGAAGCTCGGCTGGTTAACGATCACATAGTCGGTCTTGTTGGCTACGCCGGCCGCGGCCAGCGCGTGATTCCAGTCGTAGCCTGGCGCCAGTTCGGCCAGCTGCTTGATCGGCATCTTGTTGTAGCGCTTGACCGGGTCACGGTTTTCCACCTTGGTCCATTGCGCTTCGGCCAGCGCGGTTTCCAGCGCGATGATTTTCCTGGCATCGGCGGTGGCGTTGTGGTCACCCGACAAGCCCAGTACCTTGGCGATGTAGAGCTCATACTTGGCCAGGGCATTGGCCATCTTGGCGTCGTCTTTTTTCAGGTAGTAGTCGCGGTCCGGCAAGCCCAGGCCGCTCTGGCCGACGTACACCGCGTATTTGGTCGACTCGCGCGCATCCTGGCGCACGCCGACGCCGTACGGCGTGGTGACGCCGATCTGCGCCAGGTGGGCGATGATGATCGGCAGGCCTTTCTTGTCCTTCAGCGCGCGGATGCGGTTCAGTTCGCCGGTCAGCGGGCGGATGCCCAGTTCGTTCAGCTTGGCTTCATCCATGTAGCTGGCGTACAGGTCGGCGATCTTTTGCGGCTCGGTGCCGTTCTTGGCTTTTTCGGCGCCGGCTTTTTCGATCAGGCCGCGCAGTTGCGGCAACGTGTCGTCGCGCAGCTTGGCGAAGGTGCCCCAGCTCGATTTGTCGGACGGGATCTCGGTGGTCTTCAGCCAGCTGCCGTTGAGGTAGGTGAAGAAATCGTCTTGCGGACGCACGCTGGTGTCCATGTTGGGGATGTCGATGCCGGAAATCGGCGCGGCAGTATCGGCAGCGGTGACGGCGCCGAAGGCGGTCATCAGGCTCAGTGTCAGCGTGGTCAGCAGAAAACTTTTTTTCACAGCAGATCCTTACGGTTAGAACTTCATTTCATATTTGACGCTCCAGACGACGTACGTCTGGTTGGTCGTATTGGCCAATTGTGTCAGGCCGTTGGTGCTCACGGTGTTGGCGCCGATGGCGTCTTCCGCCACCAGGTTGTTGGCGGAGATGCGCAACTGGTTGCTGGCGTTGAAGCGCCACAAACCATAGGCGTCAAACGAACGCTTGCGGCTAGTGTAAACCAGCTGCGACAGGCTGCTCTGGATCAGCGTCTCCGGCGTCCAGTTAAGGCTGCCGCCGAGGGTCAGCGGCAAATCTTTCATGCGGTAGTCGAGGCCGAGGTTGGCGGTCTGCTTGGGCTGCGCGTCGAGGCGGTTGTTCGGACCCGGAATATCGTCGACGCTGGACCAGAAGCGGCTGTAGTTGGTGCGAAAATCGATGGCCGGCGCATCCGCCATCAGCTCCTGCAACTGGAACTTGGCTTCCAGCTCGATGCCGGTGCTGCGTGCGCTGCCGATGTTGCGCGGCGTCGACACCCAGCGCGGCCCGGTGCTGGTGTTTTCCAGCGCGATATCGCGCCGGATCAGGTCTTCGATATTGCGGATGAAACCGCTGGCGCTGAGGATACCGGCGCGGCCCAGGTAGTGCTCATAGGCCAGGTCGAGGCCGGTAGCCAGTTCTGGCTTCAGGTTGGGATTGCCGGTGCGGTCCGGCCTGGTCGCGCTGTTCAAGCGCGACAGCGACGGCAGCGCGATCAGGTCCTGGATATTGGCCGCCTTGTAGCTCTTGGTCAGGCTGGCGCGGATCTGGTCCTTGTCGTGGCCTGGAATGCGGTAGACCGCGTGCAGCAGCGGGCTCAGCACGCTGCTGGTGTTGCTGACGTCGCCCGTGCTGGCGCCGCTGCTGGAGGTACGGATGCCTTCCCAGCGCACGCCGGCATAGCCCGACCATTGCGCCGAGATATCCCACTCGTCCTGCACGAACACCGCCAGGCGGCGGGTATCGGCGGTCAGGTTGTCGCCGGAATCGGCAAACTGCGGCACGCCGTCCTTGTCGAGCGAGGTCTTGGTCTCTTCACGGTGGCCCAGCTCGACATCCCAGCCGGCCGCCAGCGAATGTTCGCGGCCCAGCGGCGTGCTGTACTTGCCGCCGGTGCTGGCGCTGCGGTCGCGCACGGTGGCGGTGTCGGTGAAGCGGTCCAGCAGCGCGCCGCTGTTGTCGTACTGGTAGCGCAGCGAATCGTTGTCGCTGTGGCCGGCGCCGAAGCCGAACTTGACGTCCAGCTTGGCCGCGCCGTCCAGCTTGTGCACCCAGTTGCCGAAGCCGCGCAGGAAGGTCGATTCGCTGTGCGCATCGGTCAGCGCCAGGTTGTATTCCGGCGGCAGCAGCAGGCTAGGCGGCACCAGGCCGGGATTCTGCGTCAGATCGCTGCGGGCCTTGCTGTCGCTGCGGTTGACCATCAGGAACGGCTGGAAGTTCAGCGTGTCACCGCCATCGAATTTATAGGACAGGCGCGGCGTCAGGAACAGGCCGCGCGTCTCCCGTTTGGTCTCGTCGAGTACGTTCTCGTCCTTGACCACCACGCTGTCGGCGCGGGTGTCGAGGTTATGGGTTTCGGTCTGGTCGTGCTGGTGGTTTTCAAACAGCGAGCCGGTCAGCAGCCAGGTCAGGCTGCCGACCTTGCCGGGCACCGTCAGCGACACATTCGGCGAATGGCGGCCCTGCTCGATCGAGTCGGTCAGCTTGAGCTGGTTGTCGCGCTGCTGGTAGCCGTCGCGCAGGATGATGTTGATGGTGCCGGCGATGGCCCGCGTGCTGTGTTCGGCCACCGGGCCGCGCATGATTTCGACCCGCTCGACCTGATCCGGCGCCAGCGATTCCATCGAGAAGCCGGCCGGCGGCCGTTCGCCGTTGACCAGGATCTGCGTGTAGCCGCTGCCCATGCCGCGCATGCGGACGTCGCCGCCACGGCCCGGACGGCCGCCGAGGGTGACGCCGGGCAGACGCTTGAGCACGTCGCCAAGATTGCTGTCGCCGTTGCGGTCCAGCTCTTCGCGGCCGAAGATCTGCTTGCCCGCCACCGAGTTGCGGCGCTCGTCCATATCGCTGGCGCGGCCGCCGCTAATGGTGACCTGCTGCACCTGCTTGTCGGCAGCGGACTTGTCGGTGGTGGACTTGACGGCCGGCTGTGCCGCCTGCTGCGGTGCGCTATCGGTCTGGGTTTGCGCGCACGCGTCTGCCGCGCCGAGCATGGCCAGCCAGGCGAGGGGTAGTAATTTGCTCATGTACTCTATCAGGTGGAATTCTTGCGAAGAATTCTACCGTCATGCCAGCCGGCAAAAGGGCTTGCCGCTGGCTTTTTACTTTACGATACAGTAGCAACAACACTTTTTCTAAGGGTATCCCTTACAGCCCTCTTTAGCCGCCGCTGCCCGGCAGGTTGACGTTGAGGCCGCCGGCGCCGACACCGACGCCACCGCCGCCCATGCCGCCACGGCCACCGCCCTTGCCTCCGCGGTGTTCGCCGCCCTCTTCCTTGCGCTCCGGACGCGGCGCGCTGCCGCTGTCCGGCACGCGCTGCAATTGTTCGCTCAGCATCTGCACCACCGCCTGACGCTGGCTTTCCGACAAGGCATCATTGACCGTCAGCCACCATTCGCGCAGCTGTTTCTCTTCGGCGGTGCTCAGATTGGTTTCATCGTCGATGGCTTTCGCCACATCGCGCAGCTCGACATTGGCGCCCTGTGCCGCGGCCAGCGTGGCGGCTTGCAGGCGCTCGCGGCGGGCCTTGCGCTCGCGCAGCAGGTTGCGGGTCTTGGATTCGGTCTGCGACCACAATGTTTGCTGATTGGTATTCAGGCTCAGCGATTTCTTCAGTTCGGCTGCCATCGGCAGGTAATCCTCGGCGCGCATCTCCATCACCGGCAACGCAAACGCCGGCGACAACAGGGCCGACAAGGCCAGCGCGGCACCGAGGCGGCGCACAACGGATGAGGATGGACGTGATAGAAATCGCATGGAGGCTCCGTAGATAAAAAAAAGCCAGCGCTTGGGGCGCTGGCGAAAAACCACTGCAGGGTAGAGAGAAATACGAGCCAAGTTTAGGCCGCGAAATTGGGTGTTTCAGGGGTTCTTACAATTACTTACTGTCGTCAACGCTGGGGATACACTGTACACAAAAGTGTCAACATGACCCTTCGCCAAGCCCCCGTAAATGCGCTTTCAAAGTCAACCAGGAGCGTTGTAAAACGCCGTAAAGGTATAAATCATTTCGTGACGGCTACGACGTTTGCTCGGAATCAGGTTTATACTCAATTCAGCCGCCGCAAATTCGCCGCGGCGATTCAGGACAGGTGAAACATGGGCAAGAAATTAAAGAATTCCGGTCTGGTCGGCCTGGGCGTAGTCGCCGGCGTCGCCATTTCGCTGCAATTTTCCGCCATGGCGCAAAAGCCGGTGGACCCGCCATTGCCGCTGGAAGAGCTGCGCCAGCTGGCCGATGTGTTCGGCCTGATCAAGTCCGACTACGTCGAGCCGGTCGAAGACAAGAAGCTGCTGACCGAAGCCATCTCCGGCATGGTGGCCTCGCTCGACCCGCACTCCGCCTACCTGGACAAGAAAGCCTATGCCGAACTGCGGGAAGGATCGCAGGGCAAGTTCGTCGGTCTCGGCATCGAAATCGGCCAGAGCGAAGATGGCTATATCAAGATCGTCGCGCCGATCGAGGATTCCCCGGCCTGGCGCGCCGGCATCAAGCCGGGCGACCTGATCAGCCGTCTCGACAATATGCAGGTCAAGGGCATGTCGCTGGACGAGTCGGTCAAGAAGATGCGCGGCGAGCCGGGCAGCAAGGTCAGCATGACCATCCTGCGCAAGGATGAGGCCGAGCCGCTGGTGTTCAACATCACGCGCGAGGAAATCCACCAGAAGAGCGTCAAGGGCAAGCTGGTCGAGCCGGGCTATGCCTGGGTGCGCATCTCGCAGTTCCAGGAGCCGACCGTGGACGACATGGCCGCCAAGATCCTCGAACTGTATAAACAGGACCCCAACATCAAGGGCCTGGTGCTGGACCTGCGCAATGATCCGGGCGGCGTGCTGCAAGGCGCGATCGGCGTCGCCGCCGCCTTCCTGCCGAAGGATTCGCCGATTGTGTCGACCAACGGCCAGTTGCCGGATCAGAAACAGATTTTCTACGGCCGTCCCGAATACTACGAACTGCGCGGCGAAAACGACGCGCTGGCCAAGCTGCCGGCCGCGCTGAAAAAAGTGCCAATGGTGGTGCTGGTGAACACCGGCTCGGCCTCGGCCTCGGAAATCGTCGCCGGCGCCTTGCAGGATTACAAACGGGCCGACATCATCGGTTCGCAGACCTTCGGCAAGGGCTCGGTGCAGACCATCCGCCAGCTGACGGCGGACACGGCGGTCAAGCTCACCACGGCGCGCTATTACACGCCAAACGGCCGCTCGATCCAGGCCAAGGGCATCACGCCGGACGTGGCGGTGGATGAAAACGCCGACGGCGACGGCCTCAACGCGCTGCGCACCCGCGAAGCCGACCTCGACAAGCACCTGGTCAACGACAAGGAAGCCGAAGGCGCCAAGGGCAAGCGCGACGAGCTGGAAGAACAGCTGCGCATCGTGGCGCTGGAGAAGAAACGCAAGCCGCTGGAATACGGCAGCGGCGACGACTTCCAGTTGCAGCAGGCGCTGAATCATCTGAAGGGCTTGCCGGTCCAGCTGGCCAAGCAGGGCACCACCGTGGTGTCGGTGGACAGCGCCGCCGCCAAAAAATAAGCCTTACCCCGCACATCGCTGCGGCCAGGGTCAGACCCCGTACGGGGTCTGACCCTTTCGTTTAGGGTTCAGGTAGAATTTGCCTCATTATTGGCATCTGCCATTGCTTAATTTGAAAGTTTAATCATGAAACAAGCCGTCATCAGCGGTACCGGCCTCTTCACGCCAGCGCAGTCGATCAGCAACGAAGAGCTGGTGATCTGCTTCAACACCTACGTCGAACAGTTCAATGCCGACAACGCCGCCGCGATTGCGGACGGCACGGTGACGGCGCTGGAACCGTCCAGCGTGGCCTTCATCGAGAAAGCCTCCGGCATCAAGGCCCGCTATGTAATGGAAAAAGCCGGCATCCTCGATCCAAAGCGCATGGTCTCGCACATCCCCGAGCGCGCCGACGAGGAACTGTCGCTGCAGGCGGAAATCTGCGTCGCCGCCGCCAACCAGGCGCTGGACCGCGCCGGCCGCACTGCCGCCGACATCGACATGGTGCTGGTGGCCTGCTCGAATATGCAGCGCGGCTACCCGGCCATGGCGGTCGAAGTGCAAGGCGCGCTGGGCATCGACGGCTACGGCTTCGATATGAACGTGGCCTGCTCGTCGGCCACTTTCGGCATCCAGCAGGCGGTGGCGGCGGTGCAGAGCGGCCAGGCGCGCGCGGTGCTGGTGCTGAATCCGGAAATCACCTCGGGCCACCTGAACTGGCGCGACCGCGACAGCCACTTCATCTTCGGCGACGCCTGCACGGCGATGGTGATCGAAGCGGCCGACACGGCCAAGGGTACGCACCGCTGGGAAATCCTGGATACCAAGCTGAAGACCAGCTTCTCCAACAACATCCGCAACAACTTCGGCTTCCTCAACCGCTTCGACGAAGCCGGTATCGGCCAGCCGGACAAGCTGTTCCGCCAGCAGGGCCGCAAGGTGTTCAAGGACGTCTGCCCGATGGCGGCCGAGATGATCAAGGACACCGTCGCCCACGCCGGCCTGGAAGTGCCGCAGGTCAAGCGCTTCTGGCTGCATCAGGCCAACCTGAACATGAACCTGCTGATCAGCCGCCTGGTGCTGGGCCGCGACGCCGAGCCGGGCGAAGCACCGGTGATTCTGGACGAATACGCCAACACCTCGTCGGCCGGCTCGATCATCGCCTTCCACAAACACTCCGACGACATGGCGAAAGGCGAGCTGGGCGTCATCTGCTCGTTCGGTGCTGGCTATTCGATCGGCTGCGTGGTAGTCAAGCGCCTCTAAACGAAGTGCAGGTCTTTCAGGCCGATGGTGGTGAGGATGGCGCGCAGATAGGGTTCGAGAAAGTCCGGCTGGCGCGCGCGTTCGCCGCTGCGCGGGCCGCCTGAGCTGACGGCGATGTAGACCGGGCGGTCGGCCAGCGTGCCGATCTTGCCTTCGGGCGTGGCGTTGAAGGTGACGCCGATGCGCACCACGTGATCCAGCCACGCTTTCAGCACCGACGGCACCGTGAAGTTGTGCATCGGCGTGGCGATCACCACCGCGTCCGCCGTCCTCAATTCTTCGATCAGCAGATCCGACCACGCCAGCGACGACAAGCCCTGCGCATGCGGCACGCCACCCGGCAGCCGCGCCAGTGTGCTGGCGTACAGGCTGTCGATATGCGGCAACGGTTCGGCGTACAAATCGCGCGACACCAGTCGTACATCCGGGTGATCGTCCCGCAATTGCGCGATCACCTGCTGCGACAGGCGGTAGCTGGCCGATTCCTCGCGGCGCGCACTGGCGCTGATATGCAATATCGTCCTCATGCAAACACCTTCGCAAAACGTAGCGCACCAGGCAGCAGGCCTTCGCGGAAGTAGAAGCGCTGTGCCAGCACATTGGTCAATCCCGTATCCAGCACCAGCCGGGCGCAGTGCGCCTGCTCGGCAAACGCCGTCAGTTGGCCCAGCAGCAGCGCGCCCCAGCGGCGGCTGCGGTGCCGCTCCGCCGTGATCAGGTCATCCACATACAAAAAGCGGCCGTACACCGTGTTCTCCTGCAGCCGATAGCCGGCCAGCGCCACCACTTCCCCGCCTTCCCAGACCGCCAGGATGCGGTAGCCCTGCTCGCGCTGGCGCAGGATCTGCGCCACAAACGCGTCCTCCGATTGCAGGTGCGGGCGCAACGCCTGCATCACTGGATAGCAGGCGCGCAGCTCTTGTTCCGTCTCGACGATTTTCATGGCATGTCCTTTCAAAGACGCCATCGTAGTCCGGCGATGGCATAATCCACAGAGCCATGAAACGACATACGGAGTAGACCATGGATTTCCTGCAGCTGGACACCAGCGCCGCGGAACCGCTGTACCGCCAAATATACACCCGCTTTCGCAACGCGATCGTGGAAGGCCTGCTGCAGCCCGGCGCCCGCATCCCCGCCGCGCGCGCACTGGCGCTGGAGCTGGGCCTGGCGCGCGGTACGGTGGAATCGGCTTACGGCCTGCTGACGGCGGAAGGCTATGTGGAGGCGCGCGGCCAGGCCGGCACCGTGGTCACGACCGCGCTGGCGCGCCATGCGCCTGCGGCGCCTGTGCCCGCGCCCTCCTCCGCGCCGCCGCACAGCAACCTGGGCGAAGCCGCTTCCTCCACCAGGCCGTTCCAGATGGGAATCCCGGCGCTGGACGCTTTCCCGCGCAAGGTGTGGGCGCGGCTGGCCGCGCGCGCGGTGCGCGCCACACGCCAGGAGGACATGATCTATCCGCCATGGGCCGGCCTGCCCGCACTGCGCACCGCCATCGCCACCTATCTGAAGCTGTCGCGCGGCATCGACTGTACGCCGTCGCAGGTGTTCATCACCAACGGCTACCGCAACAGTATGGAGCTGGTCACGCGCGCGCTGTTGCAGCCCGGCGATGACGTCTGGGTCGAAGACCCCGGCTATCCGCCCACCAGCGACCTGCTGCGCGACGCTGGCCTGACGCCGGTGCCGGTGCCGGTCGACGCGGAAGGCCTGATGGTGGCGCACGGCGTGGCCCGCGCACCGCGCGCCAGGGCCGCCATCGTCACGCCGGCGCATCAAAGTCCGCTATGCGTGTCGCTGTCGCTGCCGCGCCGTCTGGCGCTGCTGGACTGGGCCGCGCGGGCCGGCGCCTGGATCGTCGAGGATGACTATGACGGCGAATACCGCTATGTCGGCCGGCCGCTGCCGGCGCTGAAAAGCCTGGACCGCGACGGCCGCGTGCTGTACTCCGGCACCTTCAGCAAAGTGCTGTTCCCGGCGATCCGGCTGGCCTACCTGGTGGTGCCGCCGGCGCAGGTGGAGCGTTTCGAACACATCACCCGCACCTTCGCCGCCGGCGGTCCGGCGCTGATGCAGGCCATCGTGGCCGACTTCATGCACGAAGGCCACTTCGCCCGCCACATCCAGCGCATGCGGCGCCTGTATGCGGAGCGCCGCCAGCTTACCGCCGACGGCCTGACGGCGGTGCTGGGTAAGCATATGCAGGTTGACCCGCAGCCCGGCGGCATGCACCTGGTGCTGCGCATGAAGGGTCGCCACACCGACCGCGCGCTGGCGGCGCGCATGCTGGAACAGGGCATGTCGGCCCTGGCGCTGTCGCAGCGCGGCGTGCTGCCACACAGCGCCTCGGCGCTGCTGCTGGCCTTTACCAACGTCGATACGCCGGCGCGGGCGAAGGAGCTGGGGCGCCGCATCTTGAAGCTCATGGCCTAATCCAAATGACCATTCATGGCTCTTTTTGAATAGTCCATGGACGCGCACAATGACTCCATCGTCATTCATCATTGAGAGGAAGTCATCATGAGCAAACGTCTGGAAGTATTCAAATTCGCCCCGGAAGCGTACAAAGGCTTCGGCGCCGTCCACGAGTATGTAAAGTCGGCGTTGCCGGCCGAGCTGCTGGAACTGGTCTACCTGCGCATTTCGCTGATCAACGGCTGCGCCTACTGCATCGACATGCACACCCGCGACCTGCTCAAGCAAGGCGTGAAGAGCGACAAGATTGCACTGGTGCCGGTGTGGGACGAAGCGGCCGCCCTGTTCAGCGACAAGGAACAAGCGGCGCTGGCCTGGGCCGAAACCGTCACCCGCGTCGAGCAGACCAAGGTGCCGGACGCCGACTACCAGCAGGCGCTCAAAGTGCTGAGCGAACAGGAGCTGGCCGACATCACCGTCGCCGTGGCGCTGATGAACGCCTACAACCGCTTCGGCGTCAGCCTCCGCATGCAGCCGGCGGCCCTGGCGTAAAAGGCAAGCTTAAGGTTCTGGCAGGGCGAGTATGATAACCTCAGGGTTTCCCTTACCTTTATTGAAGGAACCCCGCACGCATGCCCCACAATATCAGTCTGATTACCACGATCGCCGCCGCTCTGGGAGCTGGTCTCCTGTTCGGTTACATTGCAACGCGCCTCAAGCTGCCGGCGCTGGTGGGTTATCTCGCTGCGGGCATTATCATTGGTCCGGCCACGCCGGGCTACGTGGCGGATGCCGCCCTGGCCGGCCAGCTGGCCGAAATCGGCGTGATGCTGATGATGTTCGGCGTCGGCCTGCACTTCTCGCTCGACGACCTGTGGGACGTGCGCAAGGTGGCGCTGCCCGGCGCCGTGCTGCAGATCGCCGTCGCCACCGCGCTTGGCATGGGGCTGGCCCACTTCTGGGGCTGGACCATCGGCGGCGGCCTGGTATTCGGCCTGGCGCTGTCCGTGGCCAGCACGGTGGTGCTGCTGCGCGCGCTGGAAGAACGCGGCATTCTCGATAGCTTCAACGGCCGCATCGCGGTCGGCTGGCTGGTGGTGGAAGACCTGGTCACCGTATTGGTGCTGGTGTTGCTGCCGGCGCTGGCCGGCTCGCTCGGCGGCGAAGTGCCCGACGCCGGCCATGGCGCCGCCGACGGCAACCTGTGGACCACGCTGGCCATCACCCTCGGCCAGGTCGCCGCCTTCATCGTGCTGATGCTGGTGGTGGGCCGCAAACTGTTCCCGTGGATACTGTGGCAAGTGGCGCGCACCGGCTCGCGCGAGCTGTTCACGCTGTGCGTGATCGCTGCCGCCGTCGGCATCGCCTACGCCTCGACCCACTATTTCGGCGTGTCGTTCGCGCTGGGCTCCTTCTTCGCCGGCATGGTGCTGC
Source organism: Duganella dendranthematis (assembly GCF_012849375.1). Taxonomy (NCBI): domain Bacteria; kingdom Pseudomonadati; phylum Pseudomonadota; class Betaproteobacteria; order Burkholderiales; family Oxalobacteraceae; genus Duganella; species Duganella dendranthematis. Next base: position 2,589,347 of record NZ_CP051684.1, on the reverse strand, counting down.
GTGAATCGGCGCTGGCGCACCGCGCCGCCGAGGAATCGCTGCCGCTGCGCGACGCGTTCGCGGTGCTGTTCTTCGTTTCGGTCGGCATGCTGTTTGAACCCTCGATCCTGACCGAGCAGCCGCTCAAGCTGCTGGCGGTGGTGGCCATCATCATCGTCGGCAAATCGGTGGCGGCCTTCCTGCTGGTGCTGCTGCTGCGTTATCCGGCCAAGACAGCACTGATGGTGTCGGCCAGCCTGGCGCAGATTGGCGAGTTCTCCTTTATCCTGGCCGCGCTGGGCGTGTCGCTGAAACTGATGCCGGTGGAGGGTCAGAGCCTGATCCTGGCCGGCGCCATCATTTCGATCGCCCTGAACCCGGTGGTGTTCCGCATCACCCAGCCGCTGCAGCGCTGGTTGAGCAGGGACCACGGCCTGGCCGCCAAATTCGACCGCACCGCCGACCCGCTGGCCGAGCTGCCGATGAACGTGCCGCACGAGCACCTGCGCAACCAGGTGGTACTGGTCGGTTACGGCCGCGTAGGCCGCCGCATTGCCGCCTCGCTGAAGGAGCAAGGCATCCCTTACGTGGTGGCGGAGCAGAACCGCGAAGTGGTCGACCAGCTGCGCAAGGAAGGCACGCCGGCGGTGGCCGGCAATGCCGGTGAGCCGGCGGTGCTGATCCAGGCTCACATCGCCCATGCGGCGATGCTGGTAATCGCCACGCCGGATACCTTCCACGTGCGCGCCATGATCGAAACCGCGCGCGCGCTCAACCCCGGCATCAAGACTGTGGTGCGCACCCATAACGACGCCGAGGCCGACCTGCTGCGCAGCGAACGCGCCGGCGAAATCTTCATGGGCGAGCAGGAACTGGCCAAGGGCATGACCACTTACGTGATAGACACGCTCAAGAAAACCGACCACGCGCACTGATGAAAAAAACTGTATTTGCCTTGTTGGTGTGCACCGTCCTGAGTGCGGTGACGCCAGCCCAATCGGCCACCCAGTCCGATGAACGGCCGGAGATCCCGGTCTTCATCCCCGAGCAGCTGGAACCGAACGGCCAGCCGTCCGCAGGCATGCTGACCATGCGCGGTCTGATCGATCTGCTGGCGGCTGAATCGGGACTGAAGCTGGTGGTGCATCCCTATCCGTGGCGCCGCGCGCAGATGAAGGCGAAGAAAGGCGAAGGCCTGCTGTTCGGCGCCGCCGAAACGCCGGAACGCCTCCCCTTCTTCAGCTTCACCAAGCCGCTGTATGAGGTCAACCAGTGGCTGGTGACGACGGCGCAGCGGCCGATCGATTTCCGCAGCTGGGAAGACTTGCGCGGCAAGGTGATCTCGATTACCAGCGGCGCCCAGTTCGGCCCCGAGTTCGAGGCCCAGCGCGGCAAGACTTTTACTGTCGAGGAAAACGCCATCACGCTCGCGAGCCGCTTCAAGATGCTCGACAACGGCCGCGTGGATGCGGTTCTGGTCGATAACAACCGCACCCCGCAGCAGCTGGAAGCGCGCCTGAATTGCCTGTTCCCCGGCACCAGCAAATGGGCAGTGACGGCGCGCCCGGTCAACGCCGAACCGGCGGTGATCGCGGTGCCGAAAGCCTCGTCCTTCAACAGCTATATACTGCAGATGAACGAGGCGATCGATCGCCTGAGCAAGACGCACGCGGTGCTGAAGTACCTGGCCAAGCGCAGCGCCGAGATCACCTGCTAGCTGTGCGCTGCTACAGCGCCGCAGCCAGCTCGGCGCCTTCCTTGATGGCGCGCTTGGCGTCCAGTTCCGCCGCCAGCGCGGCGCCGCCGATTTTGTGGAAGCGCGGCCATGACGCGTTGGCCTTGGCTTCTTCCGCGCTCGGCATCAGCTCCACCAGGCTGTCCTGACCGGCGCAGATCACCACGTTATCCACCGACAGCAGGCGCTGCTCGCCGCCCACCGTGATGTGCAGCCCCTGGTCGTCGATGCGGTCATACTGCACGCCGCCCAGCATCACCACGCCATTGCGCGCCAGCACCGCACGGTGCACCCAGCCCGACGTCTTGCCCAGGCCAGCGCCCAGGCGCGAGGTCTTGCGCTGCAACAGATACAGCTGGCGCACCGGCTCCGGCTGCGCCACCGGCACCAGGCCGCCCGGCGTATCGCCCTTCATGCTGACGCCCCACTCCCTGGCCCAGACATCCAGCGCCAGCGGCAGCGGATATTTAGGATCGTGCAGCAGATATTCGCCCATATCGAAACCGATGCCGCCGGCGCCGATGATCGCCACGCGCTTGCCCACCGGCGCCTTGTCGCGCAACACGTCCAGGTAGGACAGCACCTTCGGATGATCGATGCCGGCTATCGGCGGCATGCGCACCTTGATGCCGGTGGCGACGATCACGTCGTCATAGCCGCCGGCCAGCAGTTGCTCGCGCGTGACGCGCGTGTTCAGTTGCAGCTTGACGCCGGTGACCTCGATCTGGCGCCCGAAGTAGCGGATGGTCTCGGCAAATTCTTCCTTGCCCGGCACCTGCATGGCGATCTTGAACTGGCCGCCGATGCTGTCGGCGCCATCGAACAAGGTCACATCGTGCCCGCATTGCGCCGCCACCGTGGCCGCCGACATGCCGGCCGGCCCGGCGCCCACCACCGCCACGCGGCGCTTCTTCGCGGCCGGCGCGTACACCAGTTCCGTCTCGTGACAGGCGCGCGGATTGACCAGACAGCTGGCGCGCTTGCGTGAGAAGGTGTGATCCAGGCAGGCCTGGTTGCAGCCGATGCAGGTGTTGATTTCGTCGACGCGGCCCTCGGCGGCTTTCACCACGAAATGCGAGTCGGCCAGGAACGGACGCGCCATGGAAATCATGTCCGCCTCGCCGCGCTGCAGAATGCCTTCCGCCTCGGCCGGCATGTTGATGCGGTTGGAGGCCACCACCGGAATCGTCACCTCCAGCCGCAGGCGGCCCGCCAGGCTGGCGAAGGCACCGCGCGGCACCGAGGTGACGATGGTCGGCACGCGCGCTTCGTGCCAGCCGTAGCCGGTGTTCAGGATCGACACGCCGGCCTGCTGCAACGCCTTGGCCACCGCCACCACATCGTCCCAGGTATTTCCGCCTTCGACCAAGTCCAGCAGCGAATGGCGGTACATGATGATGAAGTCATTGCCGACTTCCGCGCGGATGCGCTTGACGATTTCCACCGACAGCCGCATGCGGCTCTCGATGCTGCCGCCCCAGCGGTCGGTGCGCAGGTTGGTGCGCGCGCACAGGAACTGGTTCAGCAGATAGCCTTCGCTGCCCATCACCTCGACGCCGTCGTAGCCGGCCTCGCGCGCCAACTTGGCGCAGCGGGCGTAATCGCGGATGGTGTCCTCGATGCCGGCCTCGGTCAGCGCGCGCGGCTTGAACGGCGAGATCGGCGATTTCTTGTCGGAGGCCGACACCACCAGCGGCTGATAGCCATAGCGGCCGGCATGCAAAATCTGCATCAAGATCTTGCCGCCCTCCTCGTGCACCGCCTTGGTCACGCGCCGGTGGTTGATCACATCGCCCTTGAAGTTGAGCGTGCCGCCAAACGGCAGCAGCCAGCCGGACCGGTTGGGAGAGATGCCGCCGGTGACGATCAGACCGACGCCTCCACGCGCGCGTTCACGATAGAATGCGGCCAGTTTGCCGTAGTTGTAGAAGCGGTCTTCGAGACCGGTATGCATCGATCCCATCACGACGCGGTTGCGCAGCGTCGTGTGACCAAGATCGAGAGGCGCCAGCAGGTGGGGGTATGGTGTCGTTTTCATAATGCCCGCATTAAATCCGAATTCTCTAGACCTGGGCTACTAAAAAGTCCGTGCGTGCTGCGCTTGTATTCTGCCACCCTTTACCGTACGCTGGACGCATGATGCGATTCCTTGTGTTTTTGTTGTTGGGTGTGACCGCCCCGGTGATGGCGCAAGCACCAAAGCTTGAATTGCCAAAACTGGAAGTATCGGTCAACCGCGTCGACCATGACGGCCAACATATGTATGAAGTGGACGCCACCGGCACGGTGGCCGCGCCACTGCCCAAGGTATGGCGCATCCTCACCGGCTACGACCGCATGGCGGAATTCGTGCCGGACATGGAATCGTCCAAGGTGTTGTCGCGCAATGGCGGTGAGGTGATCATCGAGCAATTCGGCGTGGCGCGCTTCCTATTCATGAGCCGCACCATCCACCTGATTGTGCGCGCGGTCGAACAGCCGATGTCGTCGATCGACATTTCGCTGATCTCCGGCGACATGAAGCACTATGAATCGCGCTGGGAGCTGGTGCCGGTGCCGGAAACCGGCGGCACCAAAATCGTCTATCACGGCAAGCTGCTGCCGAACTTCTACGTCCCCAGCCTGCTCGGCTCCAAAATGGTCCGCAACGACATCGAACGCATGATGAACGCCGTGCTGGCGCGCCTGGACCGCCGCGACGCGCCGAAAGTCGAAGCGATCCCGCAGCCTTGAGCGCTCGCTGCTTAAGCGAGGTAGGTGTCCTGCGAACGCAGTTCGGCGAAGTTTTCCAGGCTGCCGATCTTGATCAGCACCGGATTCAGGCTCAGTTGCGCCTGCATCGCGCGCCAGGCGAACTGCCACTCCTGCTCCTGCGCCTCGGCGGCGGTCTTGGTGAAGGCCGCGCCCAGCGCCGCGCGCGTGCCGTATTCGACGGCGCCGTCAATCCCGGCCCAGCTAGGCAAGGCGCGCTGCACCGCGCGGTGCAGGCGTTCGCCGAATTCTTCGGTGTTGTGGACGATCAGGCAGGCGTCCGACGAGAACAGTTCGAACAGTTTGCTGTCCCAGACCTGGGAAAAACTCAGCGTCAGGCAGTTGGAGGCGGGACGGAGGATGAACTGGCCCTGGGTCAATGCCAGTTCCAGGTCTTCGCGCACGCCGTAGCGGTACAGGGTGGGCGGGCGTTGATAGTCGTGCATGATGTTCTCACAAAAAAAGTTTAACGCTTGCGGCGGATGTGGCGCTGGGATCGCATCCACGCCGACGCAATAAAGATTTCGCGCAGCAGCGAAACGAAGCTGCCGACCAGGCACACCACGGCCACCACAAAGGTGCCGGCGATGTACTTGTCGAGGCTGAGGTTGGTGATATCGCCGAGGAACAGCATGGCGACGATGACGCACACAAACAGCCCGCACGCGGTCGACAGGAAGATCGACATGTTGATCAGGTGCGAACGGCCGTACAGCACATCCAGTTCATTCAGATAGGGATCGCTGTAGGCGACGTCGAGCCGGTCTTCCAGCACGCGCGAGCGGTCGATGATGCGCGCCAGCCGGTTGGTGAGCACGATCAGGTTGGTGCACACGCCCGACAGTAGGAATACCGGCGCAATCGCCAGCTGGATGATGTGACCAATGTCCCCGGTCTGGATATTCATGATGGCCATACAATTTATTCTTATTGATTAGTCTACAGTGTAGCAGCCCGCGTCTCCAGCGGGCTGATTTCAGGCGAACGCGCGCTTGCGCTTGAACTGTTCGGTGGCGGTGACCAGCGCCTGGGCAATGCCTTTTTCCATGGCGGCATGGCCGGCGTCCGGGATCATGTGCAGCACCGAGCCGGGCCAGGCCTGATGCAGCCGCCAGGCCGACACCGGCGGGCAGATCACGTCGTAGCGGCCCTGCACGATCGCCACCGGCAGGTGGGCGATGCGGCTGACGTTGCGCACCAGCTGGTCGTCGCTGAAGAAGCCGAGGTTGGCCATGTAGTGCGATTCCAGGCGTCCGATGCCCAGGTCCAGCGCATCGGACGGCGCGTCGTCCGGCTGCGGCAGCAGGAACACGCGACGGCCTTCGAAGCGGCTCCAGGCGCGCACCGCCGGCCAGTGCACGGCCGGGTCGTCACTCATGATGCGCTGCACGTAGGCTTGCAGCAGGTTGCCGCGTTCGGCTTCGGGAATCGGCGCGATGAATTCGGCGTGGATTTCAGGATGGAACCACTGGGCGCCGTCGAGGAACCAGTCGATTTCCTGTTGCGTGCACAGGAAGATGCCGCGCAGCACGAAGCCGAGGCAGCGTTCCGGATGCGCTTCGCCGTAGGCCAGCGCCAGCGTCGAACCCCACGAGCCGCCGAACACTAACCATTGCTCGATGCCGGCCATCACGCGCAGGCGTTCGATGTCCTCGATCAGCAGCTGGGTGGTGTTGTTGCGGCACTCGCCCACCGGCGTCGACTTGCCGGCGCCGCGCTGGTCGAACAGGATCACGCGGTATTGCTCGGGATCGAAGAAGCGGCGGTGCGCCGGCGACAGCCCGGCGCCGGGACCGCCATGCAGGAAGATCACCGGGATGCCGTCCGGATTGCCGACTTCTTCCCAGTAAATGGTGTGCAGCTCGTCGACCGCCAGCATGCCGTGACGGGACGGCGTAATCGGCGGAAACAGGGGGAGGCAGGGTCAAACATGGAGGCGGTCCTTTGGCTGTGATAGCCAGATTGTACCGCCAACCCACAATACAGCGAAAAGGGCCTGACCCCGTACGGGGTCAGACCCTCGTGTCCGCTTTGCGGGTCAGGACATATGCTGGCCGCCGTTGATGGCGATATTGGCGCCGGTCACGAACGCCGCTTCATCGGACGACAGGTAAGCCACCAGGCCCGCCACCTCGTCCGGCTTGCCCAGACGGCCCATCGGAATCTGCGGGATGATTTTGCTGTCCAGCACATCCTGCGGAATCTCCATCACCATCTTGGTGCCGATGTAGCCCGGCGAGATGGTGTTGACGGTCACGCCTTTTTTGGCCACTTCCAGCGCCAGCGCCTTGGTGAAACCGTGCATGCCGGCCTTGGCCGCCGAATAGTTGGTCTGGCCGAACGCGCCCTTCTGGCCGTTGACCGACGAAATATTGATGATGCGGCCCCAGCCGCGCTCGATCATGCCGTCGCACACCGGCTTGGTCATATTGAACACGGAATCCAGGTTGGTCTTCATGACCGCGTCCCAGTTCACCTTGTCCATCTTCTTGAAGGTCATATCGCGCGTGATGCCGGCGTTGTTGATCAGGATATCGACCGGGCCGATGTCTTTCTCGATTGCCGCGATGCAGGCCTGGGCTGAGTCGAAGTCCGACACGTCGCATGGATAGGCGCGGAAGTTATAGCCCTGGTCGCGGGTCGTGGCCAGCCACTGTTCGACCTTCGGATTGCCCGGGGAATACGTGGTGACCACGCAATAGCCCAAGGCCGACAGCTTATAACTGATTGCTTCGCCCAGACCGCCCATGCCACCGGTTACCAATGCTACTCTTGCCATAATTGTCCCCTCGTTTGATGCCAACATTCGAAGTTGGCCCGGCCTGGGGCCGGGCCGCTGTTTTTATAAATTAAGCGCGTTCAATCGCCAGCGCCACGCCCATGCCGCCGCCGATGCACAGCGAGGCCAGGCCTTTTTTGGCGTCACGACGAATCATTTCGTGAATCAGCGTCACCAGGATACGGGCGCCGGACGCGCCGATCGGGTGGCCAATGGCGATCGCGCCACCGTTGACGTTGATCTTGCTGGTATCCCAGCCCATTTCCTTGTTGACCGCCACTGCCTGTGCGGCGAAGGCTTCGTTGATTTCCAGCAGGTCCAGATCATCCGGCGTCCAGCCGGCTTTTTTCAGGCACAGCTTGGTCGCGGTGACCGGGCCCATACCCATGAAGGCCGGGTCCAGGCCGGACGACGCATAGGCCTTGATCTTGGCCAGCACCGGCAGGCCCAGCTCCTTGGCCTTGCTGGCGGTGGTCATGATGACGGCGGCGGCGCCGTCGTTCAGACCGGACGCATTGCCGGCGGTGACGGTGCCATCCTTGGCGAAGGCCGGACGCAGGCCGGCCAAGCCTTCCAACGTTGAACCTGGCTTGATGTACTCATCGCTGTCGAAGACGAAGCTGCCTTTCTTCTGGACGATTTCCAGCGGCAGGATTTCATCTTTGAACTTGCCTTCTTTTTGCGCGGCTTCCGCCTTCAGCTGCGATTGCAACGCGAATTCGTCCTGCTCGGCGCGCGAAATCTCGTATTTCTTGGCGACGTTTTCGGCAGTCGTGCCCATGTGGTACTGGTTGAACGCATCCCACAGGCCGTCGACGATCATGCTGTCGATCATCTTGATGTCGCCCATGCGGAAGCCGTCGCGCGAGCCCGGCAGCACGTGCGGTGCGGCGCTCATGTTTTCCTGGCCGCCGGCGATGATGATTTGCGAGTCGCCCGCCTTCAGCGCTTGCGCCGCCAGGTGGGTGGCCTTCAGGCCGGAGCCGCAGACGTGGTTGATGGTAAAGCCGGGAATCGTGTTCGGCAGGCCGGCCTTGATCACGGCCTGGCGCGCCGGATTCTGGCCGACGCCGGCGGTCAGCACCTGGCCGAGGATGGCTTCGCTGATCAGGTTAGGATCGATACCGCTTTTGGCCAGCAGGCCCTTGATCACATGCGCGCCCAGGTCGGCGGCCGGGGTCTTGGCCAGGCTGCCGCCAAATTTACCCACGCCGGTGCGGCCAGCGGCAACGATAACTACATCATCCATTTGATTCTCCAATGCGCCAGCCGGGGCCGGCTAAGTTGAGCAACAACGCGAACTTTTATCATACGCTGTCCACTTGCTAGCCGTGGCAGGTTTCAATGCTGCGCTGCCGCGAGAACAATCGCCAGAGTTGCTAGTCGGGCACTAATCGTATGCGCGGGTTTCAGCGCATACTTTGATGCGCATCAAACCCACGGTATATATTTTGCAGAAACAATAACTATTTGTCACGATAATAATTTGATACCGTCGAGCGAGGCAGCGCATTGCTCACGTATCACGTTGACGAAATCGAGCACGTAGGCTTTGTGCTGTTGCGTCTCGGGCACGGAGACGAACAAGTCGCTCCACAGGCCCTGCTCACCGACCGGGCGGGCGATGACATAGTCGTAATCGACATAGTTTTTGATGGCCCAATTGGGCAGCGCAGCAATGCCACGGCGGCTAGCCACCAATTGCAGCACGGCCACCGTCAACTCGGCCGTGCGGCGCTGGAAGTGGACGTTTGCCGGGTTCAGTACCTCGCGGATCAGGTCGATACGCTCTTCCGGCACCGGATAGGTGATCAGGGTTTCACCTTCAAAATCGGCGGCGCTCAGGCGGCGCTGCTGCGCCAGCCGGTGCTTCTGCGCCATCACCACTAGGATTTCAAAGCGGAACAGCGGGAAGGTGCTGAATTCCGGGCCATAGGCCGAACCGATCACCAGATCGGCTTCGCCGCTGCGCAGCAAATCGGCCGGTTCGCTATGAAAACCGGAGACCAGATCGATTTCGACCTCGGGCCACCGTTTGCGGAACTCGTCCATGACCGGCATCAGCCAGTCGAAACACGTGTGGCACTCCAGCGCTACCCGCAACTGGCCGGTATCTCCCTGCATCAGGCGCGCAACTTCGCGCTCTGCAGTCTCAATTTCCGGCAATAGCAAGTCGGCCAGCTTGAGCAGGCGCGCGCCAGTGGCGGTGAAGCCGATCGGCACCGATTTGCGCTCAAATAGCGGCCCACCGTAGCGATCTTCCAGCAATTTGATCTGATGTGACAAAGCTGACTGGGTCAGGTTGAGCAACTGGGCAGCGCGCACCAGGCTGCCGGCCGAGCGCAAGGCGCTCAAGGTGCGTAAATGGCGTATCTCTAGCATGGTCTATTAATTATTTTCATGTGAACGCGCAAAATCTTTCGTTTTGATTATAGACCGGTTTGCCGCACACTTTATATCACCAATATTAAATGCGGATGACAGCACCATGACCAACACTCATAAAACGATATCTACCCACATTCCAGGCTTCCCGCGCATCGGCGCGGCCCGCGAATTGAAATTTGCGCTGGAGCGTAACTGGCGCGGCGAGTTGTCCGACGCCGAACTGGAAGACGTGGGCCGCGACCTGCGCGCGCGCCATTGGGCCTTGCAGCGCGATGCCGGTCTCGACTTCGTGACGGTCGGCGATTTCGCGTTTTACGACCAGGTAGCCAACCATATCCAGCTGCTGGGCTGCGAACCGGCGCGCTACGGCTTCCAGCCGGACCAGCCGCAACTGAGCCGCTACTTCACCATGGCGCGCGGCCGCGGCGCCGCCAACACCCACGCTGCCCACGCTGATCACGACGCCGGCTGCGGCTGCGGCGCGCGCGACGCCGATGCCCTTCCCGCCGCCGCCGCGCTGGAAATGACCAAGTGGTTCGACACCAACTACCACTACCTTGTCCCTGAATTCACGCCGGAAACCGCCTTCACGCTGGCCTGCGAACGCCTGTTCGACGAAGTCGCCGAAGCTAAGGCACTGGGCCACGCCGTCAAAGCCGCGCTGATCGGCCCGCTGACCTTCCTGTGGCTGGGCAAAGCCAAGACCGACGGCTTCGACCGCCTCTCGTTGCTGGACAAACTGCTGCCCATCTACGGCCAGATCCTGGACCGCCTGAAAGCCCAGGGCGTGCAATGGGTCCAGATCGACGAGCCCATCCTCGGCATCGACCTGCCCGCGCCATGGCGCAGCGCCTTTGAAAACAGCTACTGGCAACTGAACCAGGTCGGCGTTCCGCTGCTGCTGGCCACCTACTTCTCACCGCTGGAAGAAAACCTCAGCCTGGCGTGCCGCCTGCCGGTGGCCGGCCTGCACGTGGATGGCGTGCGCGCACCACAGGAACTGGCCAGCATCGCCGACTGGCTGCCGGTGCACAAAGTGCTGTCGGTCGGCATCGTCGACGGTCGCAACATCTGGCGCACCGACCTCGACGCCGCGCTGGCCGTGCTCCAGCCCATCGTCGACAAACGTGCGGGCAAACTGTGGCTATCGTCGTCCTGCTCGCTGCTGCACGTGCCGTTCACGCTGGCCGCTGAAACCGCGCTGGACGCGGAAACCCGCTCCTGGCTGGCCTTCGCCACCGAAAAACTGGCGGAGCTGAACACGCTCAAACAAGCGCTGCATGCCGACGCCGGTGCCGACACCGCGCTGGCCACTTCCCGCGCCGCCATCGCCAGCCGGCGCGCCAGCCCGCGCGTGCACCAGCAAGCCGTGCGCGACCGCCTGGAACACCTGCCGGCCGGCGCCGACCAGCGCCGCGCTCACTTTGCCGAGCGCCAGGCCGCACAGCGCGCCCGCTTCCGACTGCCCAACTTCCCGACCACCACCATCGGCTCGTTCCCGCAAACGCCGGCCATCCGCGCCGCCCGCGCCAGCTTCAAGCGCGGCGACCTGAGCCTGACCGACTACGAAGCCGCGATGCGCGCCGAAATCGCCGACGCCGTGCAGCGCCAGGAAGCGCTGGGGCTGGACGTGCTGGTCCATGGCGAAGCCGAACGCAACGACATGGTCGAATACTTCGGCGAACAGCTGGACGGTTTCGCCTTCACGCAGCACGGCTGGGTGCAATCCTACGGCTCGCGCTGCGTCAAGCCGCCCATCATCTACGGCGACGTCAGCCGCCCGCAAGCGATGACCGTCAGCTGGACCGTACATGCGCAAAGCCTGACCGGCAAACCGATGAAAGGCATGCTGACCGGTCCCATCACCATCCTGCAATGGTCGTTCGTACGCGACGACCAGCCGCGCGCCCGCACTGCGCTGCAAATCGCACTGGCCATCCGCGATGAAGTGGCCGACCTGGAACATGCCGGCATCGGCATCATCCAGATCGACGAGCCCGCGGTGCGCGAAGGCTTGCCGCTGCGCCGCAGCCGCTGGACCGCCTATCTGGACTGGGCCACGCATGCGTTCCGCGTGTCGGCCAGCGCGGTCGGCGACGCGACGCAGATCCACACCCATATGTGCTACGCCGAGTTCAACGACATCCTGCCGCAGATCGCCGCCATGGATGCCGACGTCATCACCATCGAGACCAGCCGCTCGGACATGGAACTGCTGAACGGCTTCGGCCAGTTCCGCTACCCGAACGAAATCGGCCCCGGCGTGTACGACATCCACTCGCCGCGCGTGCCGGACCAGCAGGAGATGGTGCGCCTGCTGCACAAAGCCAGCGCGGTGATCCCGCCGGCCAACCTGTGGGTCAACCCCGATTGCGGCCTGAAGACGCGCGGCTGGGCGGAAACCGAAAGCGCGCTGCGCAATATGGTGGCGGCCGCCCACCAACTGCGCGCCGTCTATTAAAACCCGGTACAGCGGGGTCTGACCCGTACGGGGTCAGACCCCAGCGCAGGCCGCTGTGCGGGGCGAAATCCCGCACCAGAACTCCACTTTCCGCACTTTCCACAGTAGAATGCTGGTGCCTGCGCATGCGCGCGGGGATAACCCCTGATACTGTCGCCCATGTCCAAGAGCCTGTTTCAAAAGCCCATCGAAATCAAGATTTCCACCGTCGTCGCCGTCTCCGCCATCCTGGCCACCGCTGACCGCATCGCGCTCGACGCCGCGCTGGCCGAAATGACCGGCGGCACCGCCGACTTTTTCGAAGACGACCTGACCGTGATCGACATCGCTGCCCTGCCGGCCGGCTGTGAGCCGATCGACTGGGCCGGCCTGATCACCCTGCTGAAAAAATACCGCCTGAACCCGGTCGCCGTGCGCAACGCGCCGCCGGAAATGGCCGCCGAGATCGCCGCCCATGGCCTCAGCCTGGAAACCGCCGGCGCCAAACCGCGTGAAGACACCGCGTCCACCGCGCCGGCGCCTGCACCAGCGCCAGCGCCAGCCCCGGTGGCGGTGGCCGCCGCCCAGGCCCAGCCGCCTGCCGCCGCCAGCAACGGCACCGACGTCATGATCATCGACACCCCGGTGCGCGCCGGCCAGCGCATTTACGCGCGCGGCTGCGACCTGGTGGTTACCGCCGTGGTCAACAACGGCGCCGAAATCATCGCCGACGGCAGCATCCACGTGTACAACACGCTCAACGGCCGCGCGCTGGCCGGCGCCTCGGGCAATGCCCAGGCCCGCATTTTTGCATTGAACATGTCGCCGGAGCTGGTCTCCATCGCCGGCGTCTACAGCACGTTTGAAGACGGTTTCCCCCAGGAATATGCACGCTCGCCGACGCAAATTCGCCTGGTAGGTGACAGAATCGATATATCATCTGTCAATACGGCTAACCGCGCTTGACGCACCCCTCTCTGAAAAGGATTATTCGTGGCAAGAATTATTGTTGTAACGTCCGGCAAGGGCGGTGTCGGTAAAACCACCTCCAGCGCCAGCTTCTCCACCGGCCTGGCCATGCGCGGCCACAAGACGGCCGTCATCGACTTCGACGTCGGCCTGCGCAATCTCGACCTGATCATGGGCTGCGAACGCCGCGTGGTGTACGACCTGATCAACGTGATCAATAAAGAGGCAACGCTGACCCAGGCGCTGATCAAGGACAAGCACTGCGACAACCTGTTCATCCTGCCGGCGTCGCAAACGCGCGACAAGGATGCGCTGTCGGAAGACGGCGTGGAAGTTGTGCTGCACGAACTGATCAACATGGGCTTCGAATTCATCATCTGCGATTCGCCGGCCGGCATCGAGCACGGCGCGCTGATGGCGCTGACCTTCGCCGACGAAGCCATCATCGTCACCAATCCGGAAGTATCGTCGGTGCGTGACTCGGACCGCATCCTCGGCATCATCCAAGCCAAGTCGCGCCGCGCCCAGACCGGCGGCGAGCCGGTCAAGGAACACCTGCTGATCACCCGCTACTCGCCGAAACGCGTGGAAGCGGACGAGATGCTGTCGTACCAGGACGTGCAGGAAATTTTGCGGATTCCACTGATCGGCATCATTCCGGAATCGGAACAGGTGCTGCATGCTTCGAACCAGGGCAACCCGGCGATTCACTTCAAGGGCACCGACGTTGCGGAAGCCTACGAAGACGTGGTGGCGCGCTTCCTCGGCCAGGAACTGCCGTTGCGCTTTACCACCTATGAAAAGCCAGGCCTGCTGCAGCGTATCTTCGGGAGCAAGTAACCATGGCACTGCTTTCCTTCCTGTTTCCGCCTAAACCCAAAACCGCGACTGCGGCCAAGGAACGGTTGCAGATCATCATCGCGCGCGAGCGCAGCGGCCGCGCCGGTCCGGACTTCCTGCCGGCGCTGCACAAGGAACTGATCGAGGTGATCTCCAAGTACACCAAGGTCAACGCCGACGACATCAAGATCTCGCTGGACCGCCAGGGCAACCTGGAAGTCCTGGACGTCAACGTGGTATTACCTGACGCCTAAATACGTAGCTTAGGCAGGCCGGTGCACGCCGGCCGATAGCAACTCCTGCGCCACCTTGGCGCAGGCTTCCACGTGCTGGTAACCGATCTGGCGGAAAGCGAAAAAACCGATGCCGGCCGACGCCAGCTGTCCGGCCAGCGGCACCAGCTTGCTGGCCTGGCGCGCCACCGCCTTGAAACCGGTGCGGCGCAACACCTGCAAGACCACTTCCCGCGTCACCAGTTTCCCCACCAACATGCCGCCGACGCCGATCGCCGCTTCATAGGCAATCAGCCGGAATTTCGGCTGCATGCGCTCGATCTGCTGTTCGGACAGGCCGAACTCCTGGTTGATGTCGTCAATCAGCAGCGCAAACAGGCGCAGGTCCGACACCACGTCGAGACCAGGCACCGGCACCGCCGAGACGCCAGCCGACAGCATCGCCCGCCGCCGCACCAGCTGGCGGCAACGTTCGCGCACCGCCGCGATGTCGCGTTCCGAGACCGGCACCAGCGCCCAATTTGTGTCTTTTTTGCTGCTCATCACACCTCCTGGGCTGCACTGTAAGTTCTTGCTATTTTTCAACTTCTGCATTGAATTCGGGGTTTTTCCAGTGTACCGTGTAATCAAGATGCGGGTCGGCGCAGTGAAAACAAGCGTTGCAAAGAAATTATGGATAGTGTCGAAAGAAAATATTTTTAGCCTTTTTGCTAATCTATTTGTGAATCTCTGTTATATTTGACGTGACTTCTCCTTAACATTTAACAGCAGGCAACAGCATGAGAATTGCCGTACTCGACAACGATCGCAGTCAAGCCGAACTCATTTGTCAGGTGCTCACCGCAGCCGGCCACATCTGTCACAGTTTCCAGACCGCCAAAGACGTGCTGGCGCAGTTGCGCAAGGACAGCTATGACATGATGATTCTCGACTGGCAAGTGGTCGACCTGGGCGGCGCCGAAGTCCTGCGCCGCGCCAAGGAAAAGCTGCCGGACAACGCACCAGTGCTGTTCCTGACCACCAGCTCGGGCGAGGACGACATCGTGGCCGGCCTGGCGGCCGGCGCCGACGATTACATGATCAAACCGCTGCGCCGCAGTGAAATGGTGGCGCGCGTGCAAGCCCTGCTGCGCCGCGCCTACCCGGCGCAAAACGGCGCCGAACAGCTGCAATTCGGTCAGTACGTGTTTGAAACCCGCCCTGGACGCCTGCTGATGGACGGCATTGTGTTGGATGTGACCCACAAAGAGTTCTATCTGGCACTGTTATTTTTCCGCAACATCGGCCGCCCGCTGTCGCGCGCCTATATCCACGAAGCGGTGTGGATACGCGAAACCGCCGTGCCGTCGCGAACCATGGATACCCACGTTTCGCGCGTCCGCAACAAATTGCAATTAAAGCCAGAAAACGGCTTCCGCCTGGTTCCGGTCTACAGCTACGGTTACCGTCTGGAAAAACTCGGCGCCTGACCGATAGCAAGGGGACTGCTATCGCATTATAGGCAGTCCCACGGGCAACATGATGGCAGTAGGGGTATAATCACCGCATAACCATCAGTCTGGACCCGAAATGCAGCTGCTTGCCGTCGGCCTCAACCACAACACCGCACCGGTCTCGCTCCGCGAGCAGCTGGCGTTCGCCCCTGAGCAATTGGGGCAGGCGGTGGTGGCGGCGCGGTCGTGGTTCGAGCGCATCGACCAGCGTGGCGGCGACGAGGCGGCCATCCTGTCGACCTGCAACCGCACCGAGTTGTACGCCGCCAGCACCGTGCCCGACCCGCTTGACGCCGGCGCCCATTTCCTCGCCGATTTCCACAAGCTGAACTACGCCGAACTGCGCCCGCACCTGTACATGCTGCCGCAGCACGACGCCGTCCGCCACACCTTCCGCGTCGCCTCCGGGCTCGATTCGATGGTGCTGGGCGAGACCCAGATTCTCGGCCAGATCAAGGACGCCATCCGCACCGCCGATGAAGCGGGCGGCCTCGGCACCTATCTGCACCAGCTGTTCCAGCGCTCGTTCTCGGTGGCCAAGGAAGTGCGCAGCACGACGGAGATTGGCGCGCACAGCGTGTCGATGGCGGCCGCAGCGGTGCGGCTGTCGCAGCGCATCTTCGACAAGATCGCCGAGCAGAATGTGCTGTTCATCGGCGCCGGCGAAATGATCGAACTGTGCGCCACCCACTTCGCCGCGCAGAATCCGAAAAGCATCACCATCGCCAACCGCACGCTGGACCGCGGCGAGCTGCTGGCGCACCGCTTCGGCGGCCGCGCCATCCGCCTGGCCGATCTGCAGGACAAGCTGCACCAGTACGACATCGTGATTTCCTGTACCGCCTCGTCGCTGCCGCTGATCGGCCTCGGCATGGTAGAGCGCGCCATCAAGGCACGCCGCCACAAGCCGATGTTCATGGTCGACCTGGCCGTGCCGCGCGATATCGAACCGGAAGTGGCGCGTCTCAACGACGCCTTCCTGTACACCGTCGACGATCTCGGCAAAGTAGTACAGACCGGCCTGGAAAGCCGCCAGGCCGCCGTCGCCCAGGCCGAGGCCATCATCGAAACCCGCGTGCAGTCGTTCATGCACTGGGTCGACGACCGCGCCGTGGTGCCGGTGATCCAGAGCCTGCAGGAAAACAGCGAAGCGCTGCGCCTGCTGGAACTGGAACGCGCCCGCAAGATG
Organism: Duganella dendranthematis; assembly: GCF_012849375.1. Lineage (NCBI taxonomy): Bacteria > Pseudomonadati > Pseudomonadota > Betaproteobacteria > Burkholderiales > Oxalobacteraceae > Duganella > Duganella dendranthematis. The sequence continues at coordinate 2,572,551 of NZ_CP051684.1, read as the reverse complement.
CTGGCCAAGGGCGAAGATATCGACACCGTGCTGGAAGCCCTGTCGCGCGGCCTGACCGCCAAATTCATGCACGGCCCGCAGCAAGCGCTGCGCCATGCCCAGGGCGATGAACGCGCCCAGCTGGCGGAGCTGCTGCCACAGATGTTCCGCGGCCGCCGTTAGCTGCACCCGCTCGCGGGTCCGCCTCCCGTTGTTCCCCGCCGCGCCACGCGGCGCCTGCTTCACTCTCACAGAATACGCTATGAAACCATCCATGCTGGCCAAGCTTGACCAACTGGCGAACCGCCTGGTCGAACTCGATGAATTGCTGATGTCCGAAGGTGCTACCGATAACATGGATAGCTACCGCAAGATGACCCGCGAGCACGCCGAAATCGGCCCGCTGGTGGCGGTCTACAAGTCCTACCAGGAAGCGCTGGGCGACATCGCCGCCGCCGAAGAAATGCTGGCCGATCCGGACATGAAGGACTTCGCGCAGGAAGAAATCGAGTCCGCCAAAACCCGCACCGCCGAACTCGACGTCGAGCTGCAAAAAATGCTGCTGCCGAAGGACGCCAACGACGAGCGCAACATCTTCCTGGAAATCCGCGCCGGCACCGGCGGCGATGAATCGGCGCTGTTCGCCGGCGATCTGCTGCGCATGTACACCCGCTTCGCCGAGCGCCAGCGCTGGCAGGTCGAGATGGTGTCGGAATCGGCCTCGGACCTGGGCGGCTACCGCGAGGTGATCGTGCGCCTGGTCGGCAACGGCGTCTACTCGAAGCTGAAATTCGAATCCGGCGGCCACCGCGTGCAGCGCGTGCCGGCCACCGAAACCCAGGGCCGCATCCACACCTCGGCCTGTACCGTGGCGGTGATGCCGGAAGCCGACGAGGTGGAAGACGTCAACATCAATCCGTCCGAGCTGCGGATCGACACCTACCGCGCCTCGGGCGCCGGCGGCCAGCACATCAACAAGACCGATTCCGCCGTGCGCATCACCCACTTGCCGACCGGGATTGTGGTCGAGTGCCAGGACGACCGTTCGCAGCACAAGAACAAGGCGCAGGCGATGAAGGTGCTAGCCACCCGCATCAAGGACGTGCAGCTGCGCGAGGCGCAGGCCAAGGAAGCCGCCACCCGCAAGAGCCTGATCGGCTCCGGCGACCGCAGCGAACGCATCCGCACCTACAACTACCCGCAGGGCCGCATGACCGATCACCGCATCAACCTGACCTTGTACAAGCTGGACTTCATCATGGACGGCGACCTGACAGAGATGACCAATGCGCTGATCGCCGAGCACCAGGCCGAACTGCTGGCGGCGCTGGGCGATAATTAACCCCCTGGCAAAATGGGGTCTGACCCCGACCGGGGTCAGACCCCGGCATGCGGGCCGCGGGGTGGAATTAAGAGCCGTCTAAGGCCAGACAAGCAACATTGTGCGAAAATTGCGCGCATTACCCCTGACCGGATCACCCCATGATACATACCCGCTCCCTGCTGCTGTCCATCGCCGTCGCCGCCTTCGGCCTGATCGGCGTCGCCCTGTACCTGCAGCACGGGCTGGACATGCTGCCTTGCCCGCTGTGCGTGATCCAGCGCTACCTGTTCCTCGCCATCGGCGTGTTCGCGCTGATCGGCGCTTACACCAGCAAGCCGAAAGCGCTGGCCAGCGTCAGCCTGCTGGCCGCGCTGGGCGGCCTCTACACCGCCGGCAAACACCTGTGGGTGCTGGCCCATCCTGGCCTGTCCTGCGGCATCGATCCAGTCGAGACCTTCCTCAACAAAATCCCTACCGCCACTTACCTGCCGTTCCTGTTCAGGGCCGACGGCCTGTGCGAAGATGCGCTGGCGCCATGGTTCGGCCTGTCGATTCCACAGTGGTCGTTCCTGTGGTTCGCGCTGTTCACGCTGGCGCTGGCCTGGGTACTGATCCGCCGCGCAAAATGACCAGCACCATCGGCTCCCTGCAACGCCAGTCCGCGCTCGATCCACTGGATAACCGCGTGCTGTTGTGCCACGCGCTGGGGGTCAACCGCATCGCGCTGATCACCCAGTCGGAACGCGAACTCACCGAAGAAGAAGCGCAGCGCTTTGCCGCCCTGGTGCAGCGCCGCCTGGACGGCGAACCGATCGCCTACATCGTCGGCCAGCGTGAATTTTTCGGCCTGCCGTTCGACGTCAGCAGCGCGGTGCTGATTCCCCGTCCCGACACCGAACTGCTGGTCGAGCTGACGCTCGAACGCACGCCGCGCAACGGCCGCGTGCTGGACATGGGCACCGGCAGCGGCGCCATCGCCGTCTCGGTGGCCCACACGCGGCAGGATGCCGACGTCACCGCGCTGGATGTCAGCGCCGACGCGCTGGCCGTGGCGCAGCGTAACGCCGCCAACAACAACGCCCGCGTCAGCTTCCTGCAAAGCGACTGGTATGGCGCGCTGCAAGGCGCGGCGGAAGCCGACGCGTTCGACGTGATCGCCTCCAACCCGCCTTACATCGCCAGCGGCGACCATCACCTGTCCGAAGGCGATCTGCGCTTCGAACCGGTCGGCGCGCTGACCGACCATGCCGACGGCCTGTCGGCGCTGCGCACCATCATTGCCGGCGCGCAGCCGCACCTCAAGCCGCAAGGCTGGCTGTTAATGGAACACGGCTACGATCAGGCGCAAGCGGTGCGCGAACTGCTCAAGGCGGCCGGCTACAGCGAGGTGCAAAGCTGGCAGGATCTGGCCGGCATCGAACGCGTCAGCGGCGGCAAGCTGCCAGGCTAATCAAAGCCTGATCTGCAAGCGCCGGCGCAAGGCCGACAGCAGCATGGCCGGCGGCGCCGGCTTGTACAGCACCTCGACAAAGTCCATCGGCCGCTGCGGCGGCAGCAGGCCGTGCAGCAGCACCGGCGGCGCATCCTCGCGCGGCCAGATTTCCCACACACTCTCGTCAGCGCACAGGATCAGTGCCGGTTCGCGGTCTTGCGGCTCGTACTGCACGTCGAACTCGGCGCTCTCCAGAATCTCGCTGAGGTAATCCTGCATCGGCTGGTGCGACTCCAGCAGCAGGATGGCGTGGCCGGCGCCGAACGGTTCCGGCCAGTCGAAATGCGGGGTCGGCGGCATCGCATCCTGTTCCTGCGCCAGCGGCGCGCTGATCTCAAACCGCAAGCCATCGCCGCTGTGCTGTAAAACGCCGCCCATGGCGCGCACCAGGTGCGCCGCCACCATCACCCCGGGCAGGATGCGTTCGTCCGCCAGCGTGCCGTTAAAATCGTGCCAGAGGCCGTCCGGTTGGCCGGACTGGAACTGCATGCGCACCGCGTTGCGCGTGCACTGTGCGCGCAACGCCAGCTGGCCGCCCGAGTGGTCGCGCAGCCGCGCCAGCACCTGCCCCAGGCGGCGCGCATCCAGCAGCGCCAAGGCTGGCAGGCCGGCGCCGTCGTGCGATACGTGGCGCATCAAGGCGTGCAGATAGGCCGGCGCCGGCGTCAGTTCGGGCGACTGCAATTCAAAGCGCGCGCATTCCTGCAAGTCGGACAGCCATTCCAGCTGGCGCCGCGCTTCGTCCTCCAGCGCCGCCAAGTCGGCAAAGCCGGTACTGGCGCGGGTGGCGATGCGCGCCAGCGGCGCCCGCAAATCGTGGTGCAAGGCCGCCAGCAGGCGGGCGCGGATACGGGCGGCGTCGCGCTCGGCGTCGCTCACGACGGCAAATCCTGCTCGAAGTCGAACGGCAATGCCTGCTGATTTTCAACCACCGGCCCATGCTGGCGTATCCCCTGCCGGTACGCGCTGGGCGTGGCGCCGGCCTGTTCGCGAAAGGCGGTGGCGAAATTGGCGGCGCTGCTAAAACCGGTCTGTTCGGCGATCTGCTGCACGCTCAAATCGGTATCGGCCAGCAGCTGGCGGCCGCGCCGGATGCGCGCCTCGCCGAGGTAGGTGAACACCGTCATGCCGGCATGGCGACGAAACGCCTGCGACAGCCGCTTCTCGTGGGTGCCCAGCGCGCGGGCGATGCCGGCCAGCGTCAGCGGCGCACCCAAGTTGTCGTTGATCAGGCGCATGGCGGCCATCGCCACCACTTCGTCCGGATCGTGCGGCGCGTCCGCCGCAGCAGGCGGTGGCGGCGGTCCGGCCTTGCGCAGCCCGGCCAGCTCCAGGTGAATGCGCACGCGCGCGAACACCTCGGCCGGATGATAGGGCTTGGCGACGAAATCGACCCCGCCCATCGCCAGCCCAGCCACGCGTTCATCCGGCTCGTCCAGAGCGCTGAGAAAGATCACCGGGATCGCCCGCGTCACCGGGTTCGCCTTCAGCAGCCGGCAGGCGGCAAAACCGTCCATGCCGGGCATGCGCACGTCGAGCAGGATCAGGTCCGGCGGCGACGCCAGCGCCGCCTGATACCCCGCCATGCCATCGCTGGCGGTGCGCACGTGATACAGCTGGCGGCGCAGCAAATCGGTCAGGAAGCGTAACTCCTCCCGTTCGTCATCGACGATCAGGATGCCCGGCCGTGCTTGTTCGGTTGTGGTCAAGGCAAGAATGGTGCGCCCCCTATTCAGGAACTAGCGCCCCATTATGCGGCCGTTTTTTTTCAAATTGTCGAGTTCGTCTTCCGGCAAAACCGCTGCCACGCCTTTCAGAATGGCAATTTACAAGCTACCCACCAGGCTCATGCCGTTGGCGCCGAACTGGCTGCCCACCAGCGTGACGTCGTGCGCCATGGCGATGGTCAGGTCATAGCGGCTGTGGTTGTCCAGATAGCCGTCCCACTTGGCCAGTGCCGCGCTGTCGGCCTGCAGCCCGATATTGTGGTACAGCTGGGTGATGAGGGCGTTATCGTCCAGCACGCCGAAGCGGTTCTGGAACTCAGCCGAATCGATGAAGCCGGCGCCCAGCGCACTGCCCTGCGGGCCCGCCTCCAACCAGTTCATGAAACCAGCCAGGTCGCCGGCACGCCCCAGCGTCAGGTGGTACAGCATGCCCAGTTCCTGCAGCCTGCCAGCGCCAGCCTGGGTAAAGCTGAGGTCGCGCGTGACGCCGTTGAATTCGCCCAGTTCAATCTGGCGGATGGTGTCAATGCCGCCGTCCTGCTCGGCGACCATGACATCGCCGCCCTTGCTCAGCGACAGGCTGTACTGGCTGGCAGCACCGCTGTAGACGATGGTGTCGGTGCCGTCGCCGCCCACCAGCAGGTCGTTGCCGGCGCCGCCTTCCAGCCGGTCGTCGCCGGAATTGGCGATCCAGCCCTGCTCCTGCGTCAACAACTGGCCGCCCAGCGCCAAGCCGTTACCGGTGTCGTAGGCGGTGCGGTGCGCGCTGCTGAGGGCAATATCGACAAACACGCCGACGCGGGTGGCCAGGTCGCCGTTGGCGGCCGCATCCAGCCGCGTCAGGTACGGCGCCAGCGCGCTGGCGTCCGGCGTGGTGCCCAAGGCGTTATGCAACAAGGTCGCCACGTAGTCGTGGTTGCTGAGCTTCATGATGCCGTTGGTCGATTCGGGTGCCATTAAGATCCCCTCGGCCTGCTGCTGCACACTGAGTTCGTGCCGGACCCAGTTGTTCAGCCCTTCCAGGTCGGGCGCGCGGTCGAAGGCCGCGTGGTACATCAGCGACAGCATGTCGAGCTTGGCGGCGCTGCCGCTGACAAAATTCAGGATCGCTTCGCTCTGGTTCATTTCCGCCGCCGTCAGCGTTTCGGTGCCGGTGGCGTTGGCCAGCGCGGTCTGGTGGATGCCGACCACCTTGCCGTCCTTCAGGTAGAACTGCCATTGGCCGGTATCGCTGCGGCCACCTTGCAGGACGTCGTCGCCGGTGCCGCCATGCAGTGCATCGTTGCCGCCGCCGCCTGCCAGCTTGTCGGCGCCATCGCCGCCGTTCAGGTAGTCGTTGCCGGCGGCCGTGATCAGGATGTCGTCGCCGCCGTTGCCGTACAGCGTGTCGTTGTCACTGCCGGTGGTCAGCACGAAGCGCTGCGCCTCGCCGTCGCCGATGAAGAAGTTGTCGCCGGCGCCGCCGGTCACCGTGGCCGCGCCGATGATGGCGGCAAAGTGCACATCATCCAGTTGCAGCCCGATGCCTTGCGGCAGTGCGCGGGCGTCGATCACCAGCGCGGTGGCGGTGTTGTCCGGTACCGTCGCGTGCTGGACATGCCCGCCGCTGGCCACCACCAGGTCGCTGCCGTCGACCATCACCACGCCGGCGGCCGCGTTGCTGGCCGCACTCATGGTCAGGGTGGCGTGTTGCAACAGCACGTTCGGCGCCAGGCCGGCCAGGAATTCCTGCGCCTGCGCCTCCATCGCCACCCGGGTGGCCTGGCCGGCCGCCGTATGGTCGTCGATGCGGCCGATCAGATCGGTCAAGGCCATGCTGCCGCTCAGCAGCGACGCTGGCCCAGCCGCCTCGAAGCCGACGCCCACCGGCAGGCTGACCACCAGGCTGGTGCCCGGATTGCCGCCGCTGGCGGCAATCCCGATCGGGATATCGGCCAGGTTGGCATGCTCGGTGCTGGTGTCTTCCGGCCGGCTGTTGGTGATAGTCGGCACATTGATGGTGCGGGTCGCCAGGCCGGTGCGAGCGTCGATGCCGGTCACGGTGGTCAGCTGCACGCCATCCACGGTCGACGGCGTGCCCGGATTGGTGGGCGGCGGGTTGGTGTTGACGCTGACCACCAGCGGCGCCGAGGCGATATTGCTGTTGCCGGCCGCATCGGTGAACAGGTTGCCGCCGACGTTGACCGTAATCGGCGTGGTGCTGTTGGCCGGCGGTGTGACGATCACCGTGTAGGTGCTGCCGCTGCCGCTGAAGCCGGTAATGGTGCCGCCGGTGACCACGACGTTACCCTGCGTCAGTACGGCCGGATCGCTGAGCGTCAGCGTGATGGTGGCGGAGCCGCCCTGGCCCACCGCGCCGCTGCTGGTGGCGGTGACGGTCGGCGCGCTGGTATCCACCGTGTACTGCACCGAATGGGCGGCGCTGATGTTGCCGGCCGCGTCCGACACGCGCACCACCATCATGCGCGTGCCCAGCGCCAGCGTGTGCGACAGCGACCAGGTAGTGCCGCTGACCGTCGCCACCTGCCAGTTCAAACCGCCGTCGAGCGAGACCTGCACCACTTCGCCAGCCGCCAGCGGCGCGCTGAGGTTGCCACTCAGCAGTTGGGACGGATTGTTGGTGATCAGGTCGCCACCAGTGCCGCTATCGTTGGAGAACGTTACGCCGCCGCTGGCTGCAGCAGTCGGCGCCACGGTATCGATCTGCAGCGCTGGGATGCTGCCGCTGTTGCCGCTGTTGCCGGCCGTGTCGGTGTAGCCGTTGACCGTGATGGTGGCGGTGCCCGACGCGACGCCCGGTGTTGGCGTAAAAGTCGCAGTGAAGACCTTGGGATCGCTGGTCGGCGTCAGCGTGCCGAGGCTGCCGCCGGCGACGATGATGTTGCTGCTGCTAAAGCCTGATGGAGGTTCGGAGAAAGTAAAGGTGATCTCCGCCGGCGTCACGCCGTTGGCCACCGCCATATTGCTGCTGATGGTGACTGTCGGCGCCGTTTGGTCGAAGACGTAGGGCGTCACGGTGGCGGGGCTGAAGTTGCCGGCCGCATCGGCCACGCGCACCTGCATCACGCCGCTGCCGGTCAGCGTGTGCGCCAGGCTCCAGCCGCTGCCGCTAACGGTGGCGTTCTGCCAGCTGACGCCGCCGTTAAACGACACCTGCACCACTTCGCCGGCCGCCAGCGGCGCCGACAGGTTGCCGCTGACGGTTTGCGTTGGATTGGAGGTGATCAGGTCGCCGACAACGCCGGTGTCGTTGGAGAACGTCGGCACGCCGGTGGCGGCCGACAGCGGCGCCAGCGTATCGAGCGCCAGCGTCGGCGCGATGGAGCCCAAACCGCCGTTGCCGGCGGCGTCGCTGTACACACTTGGCGCCACGCTGATGACCGCGCTGGCGGTGTTGACGCCCGGCGTCGGCGTGAACACCGCGGTGTACACCAGCGGATTGGCGGTAACGCCGAAGCCGCTCAGCGTGCCGCCGGCAACAGTGACGTCGCCGGCCGCAAAGCCAACCGGCAGTTCGCTGAAGGTGAAGGTGATCAGCGCCGTGTCGCCGATCTTCAGCGAGGACAGGCTGCTGCTGATGGTCAGCGTCGGCGGCGCCGCGTCAACGCTGATGGCGCCGCTGGTGGCGCCGGCGCCGGCGTTGCCGGCGGTGTCGGTATAACTGCCGGCCAGCAGCGACACGCCAGCCGGCAGGCTGTAGCCGGCCGTCGGCGTGAACACAGCCGTGTAAACCAGCGGATTGGCGGTGACGGTGAAGCCGGTGATGTTGCCGCTGCCGGGCGGCACCACGATGTCGGCGGCGCTGAAGTTTTGCGGCAGTTCGTTGAAGGTGAAGGTGATGGTGGCGCTCTCGCCGGCCTTCAGCGTGGCGACGTTGGAACTGATCGCCACCGTCGGCGGCGTGACGTCGATCGCATAAGCGGCCGAGTAGGCGGCGCCGTGGTTACCGGCCGCATCGGTCACGCGCACTTGCAGCGTGCCGTTACCGCTCAGGAACAGCGGCGCCGCCAGCGTCCAGCTGGCGGCGCCCACCGGCGCTACCGCATTGACCCAGTTCAGGCCGTTGTCGGACGACACCTGGACCACCTCGCCGGTCTGCACATTGGCGTCCAGCGTGCCGTGCACCGTTTGCAGCGGCGTGGTGGTGATCAGGTCGTTCGGCAAGCCGGTATCGCTGCTGAATTCCACCGTGGCAATGCCGGTATTCGGCGCCTGGGTACTATAGTTGATCGGCGTGATGGCCGACGCGGCGGCGGGGTTGCCGGCGGCGTCGAGGAAGCCGCCGGCCGCCACCACGATGGTGCCGGTGCCTGCCGACACGCCCGGCGTCGGCGTAAACAGCGCGGTGTACACCAGCGGATTGGCGGTCAGGCCGAAGCCGCTCAGCGTGCCGCCGCCGACGGTGATGTCGTTCAGCGCAAAGCCGACCGGCAATTCGCTGAAGGTGAAGGTGATGGTGGCCGATTCGCCGATCTTCAGGCTGGCGGCGCTGCTGGCGATGCTCAGCACGGGCGGCTGCGTATCGACCGTGATCAGCGGCGAGACGGCGGCGCCGCCCAGGTTGCCGGCCAGGTCGGAATACAGGCCGGGCGCCAGGGTCACGCCGGCGCCCCCGCCGGCCAGTCCTGCCGTCGGCGTGAGCAGCACCGTGTAGACCAGCGGCGAGACGGCGGTAAAGTTGGTCAGCGCGCCGTTGACAGCCACCAGGTCGCCCACCGCAAACCCGACCGGCGCTTCGCTGAAGGTGAAGGTCAGCGTGGCCGCTTCGCCGCCCTTGAGCGTGGTGGCGTTGCTGGTGACGGTCATGGTCGGCGCCACCAGGTCCAGCACATAGCCGGCCGAGAAAGCGCTGCCGTGGTTGCCGGCGGGGTCGCTGACGCGTACCTGCAGGGTGCCGCTGCCGTTCAGCAGTTGCGGCGTCAGCGCCCACTGGCCGGGACCAGTGGACAGTGCGGTCAGCCAGGTGGTGCCGTTGTCCAGCGAAACCTGCACGTATTCGCCGGCGCCTACCGGCGCGCTCAGCGTGCCAGTGATGACTTGCGAGACGGCGTTGGTCACCAGGTCGCCAGGGACGCCGTTGTCGGCCGAGAAGGCGACCGTCAGGCCGCTGGCGGTCGGCGCCAGCGTGTCGAGCGCGATCGGCGCGCTGCTGACCGTGGCGCCGTTGTTGCCGGCGGCGTCCGCGTAGACGCTACCGGCCACGCTGATGACGGCATTGCCGCTGGCGATGCCGGCGCCGGGTGTGAAGGTGGCGGTGTACACCAGCGGGTTGCTGGTGGCGGTGAGGCCGCTCAGCGCGCCGTTGCTGGCGCTGATGCTGCCCAGCGCGAAATTGCTCGGCGCATCGCTGAAGGTGAAGGTGACGGTGGCCGTTTCGCCCACCTTGAGCGCAGTGGCGCTGCTGGTGATGGCCAAGGTCGGCGCCAGCGTGTCGACGCTGATCGATGGCGAGCTGCCGCCGCTGCCATCGTTGCCGGCGGTGTCGGTGTACAAGTTGTTGCCGAGCGTGACGCTGGCGCTGCCGTTAAAGCCCGGCGTTGGCGTCAACACCACCGTGTACACCAGCGGATTGGCAGTGGCGGCGAAGCCGCTCAGCGTGCCGCCGCTGGCGATCAGGTCACCCAGCGTAAAGCCGGACGGCGCCTCGCTGAAGGTGAAGCTGATGGTTGCGCTCTGGCCGGCCTTGAGGGCGCTGGCGTCGCTGCTGACGGCCACCGTCGGCGCGGTGGTGTCGAGCAGGTAGTTGTGGATGCCGACCGCGCCATGGTTGCCGTTGGCGTCGCTGACGCGCACCTGCAGCGCGCCGTTGCCGTTCAGCGTCTGGCCGAACAGCGACCACGAGGTGCCGCCCACCGTGGCGTTGGCGGTGATCCAGCTGGCGCCGTTGTCGAGCGAAACTTCCACCACATCGCCGGCGGCCAGCACGCCGCCATTCAGCGTGCCGGCGATGTTTTGCGCGGCGGTACGGGTGATCAGGTCGGTGCTGCTGCTGCCGGTGTCGGCCGAGAACAGCACGCTGCCGCTGCCCAGCAACGGCGCCAGTGTATCGATGCTGATACCGGGCGAGACGCCGGCGTTGCCGCCATTGCCGGCCGCATCGGCATAGGCGCCGGCCGCCACGCTGATCACTGCGCTGCCGCTGGCCACATTGGCGGCCGGCGTGAACACGGCGGTGTACACCAGCGGATTGGCGGTCTGCACCAGGTTGCTGACGGCGCCGTTGGTGGCGCTGATGTCGCCCAGCGTGAACGCGGCCGGCGTCTCGCTAAAGGTGAAGGTGATGATGGCCGTGCCGCTGGCATTGAGCGTCAGGGCGCTGCTGTTGATGAGCAGCGACGGCGCCAGCGTGTCGATGGCGATCGCCGCCATGCCGCCGCCCACGCCCAGGTTGCCCAGGCTGTCGGTATAGCTGCCGCTAATCACGCTGATGGTGCCGCTGCCGTTGGCAATCCCGGCGCCGACGTTGAACACGGCCGTGTACACCAGCGGATCGGCGGTAGCCGTCAGCGGGCTGAGCGTGCCGCCGCCGACCACGATGTCGTTGAAGCCGAAGCCGGTCGGCGCGCTGCTGAACTTGAAGGTGATGTTGGCGCTATCGCCTGCCTTCAGGGCGCTCACGTCGCTGGAGATGGCCACGCCCGGCGCCACGGTGGCGTAGGTGATGGTCGGCGTCGCTCCGGCCTGGCCGTTATTGCCGGCCAGGTCGGTGTAAGCGCCGGACGCCACCGTCACCGAGCCGACGCCGGCCGCCTGCCCGGCCGTCGGCGTAAATACGGCGGTGTACACCAGCGGATTGGCGGTGGCGGTAAAGCCGGTCAGCGTGCCGCCGCTGACCGAGACGCTGCTGGCGCTGAAGCCGACCGGCGCTTCGCTGAAGGTAAAGGTGATCAGCGGCGCGTCGGCGCTGTTGAGCACCGATTTGCTGGTGCTGATCGCCAGCGTCGGCGCAGTCTGGTCCAGCGTGTAGGCGGCGCTGTAGGCGGCGCCGTGGTTGCCGGCGGCATCGCTGACGCGCACTTGAATATTATGGCCGGCGCCGGTGCTCAGCGTTTGTCCACCCAGGTTCCAGCCGTTGCTGCCAGCGCTGGCGCTGGCCGAGATCCAGCTGACGCCGTTGTTGAGCGAGACTTCCACCGTCTCACCAGAGACCAGATTGGCGCTGAGCGTGCCGCTGAGGTTTTGCGCCGCCACATTGGTGACCAGGTCGGCCGCGCCGCTGTCGCTGGAGAACACCACGCTGGCACCGGAGGTCAGCGGCGCCTGGGTGTCGACGCCGATGCCGGGCGAGGTGGCGCCGCCGCCGGCGTTGCCGGCCTTGTCGGTATAGCTGCCGGCGGTCAGCGTGATGCTGTCGGTGACGCCGTTGACGCCCACCGCCGGCGTGTAGGTGGCGGTGTAGACCAGCGGATTGGCGGTCGCGGTCAGGTTGCTCAGCACGCCGTTGGCAGCGCTGATGTCGCTCAGGTCGAAGCCGCTCGGCGCCTCGCTGAAGGTGAAGGTGATGGTGGCCGTCTCCCCAACCTTGACGGCGGCGACATTGCTGCTGATGATGGCGGTCGGCGGCGTGTTGTCCAGCACGTAGCTGACCGAATAGCTGACGCCGTGGTTGCCGGCGGCGTCGGTCACGCGCACTTTCAGCGTGTCGCTGGCGGTCAGGGTCTGGCTGCTCAGCGACCAGGCGCTGCCGGCGCCGGTGGCGGTCGTCCAGCTGGCGCCATTGTCCAGCGAGACTTCCACATACTCGCCGCCGCCCAGCGGCGCGGCCAGCGTGCCGCTGATGGTCTGGGCGCTGGCGTTGGTGACCAGGTCGATGTTGCTGCTGCCGCTGTCGGCCGAGAACACTACGGTGCTGGCGACTGCGGTTGGCGACTGCGTATCGATGGCGATCGGCGGCGTCAGCGCACCGCCGGTCGCATTGCCGGCCGTATCGGTGAAGGCGCCGGCCGCGATGGTGATGCTGGCCGCCGTGTTCTGGATGCCGGCGGTCGGCGTGAAGGTGGCGGTATAGACCAGCGGATTGGCGGTCACCGTGAGTCCGCCCAGCGTGCCGCCGGCGGTGACCACATCGCCGGCGGTAAAGCCGACCGGCAGTTCGCTGAAGGTGAAGGTGACGGTGGCGGTCTCCCCGGCCTTGAGCGCCGTCACATTGCTGGTGATGGCGACGGTCGGCGCCAGCGTATCGATATTGATCACCGGACCGGTGGCGCCGCTGCCGCTGTTGCCGAACGCATCGGTATAGGCGCCGGCGCCGACGCTGATGTCGGCCGTGCCGCTGCCAACGCCGGCGGCAGGCGTGAACACCGCCGTGTACACCAGCGGATTGGCGGTGGCGGTAAAGCCGCTCAACGTGCCGTTGTTGTGGACGATATCGCTGGCGGTAAAGCCGGTCGGCGGCGTGCTGAAAGTGAAGGTCAGTGTGGCCGCCTCGCCCGACTTGAGCGCCACATCGTCGGCGCTGATCAGCAGCGACGGCAGCGTGGTGTTGATGGCGATCGGCACGGTCAGGCTGGCCTGGCCGTTGTTACCGGCCGCGTCGATATAGCCGCCGGCGTTGACCTGCACGGTGGCGACCACGCCCAGCTGGCCGGCGGCCGGCGTGAAGGTGGCGGTGTACACCAGCGGATTGCCGGTGGCGGCCAGGCCGCTGATGCTGCCGCCGGTGACGGTCAGCGACGAAGCGCTGAAATTGGACGGCGCTTCGCTGAAGGTGAAGGTCAGCGTGGCGCTCTGGCCGGCGCGCAATACGCCGAGGTCGCTGGAGGCCAGCACGGTGGGCGCGGTGGTGTCCAGCACATAGGCCGTGCCGGCGGTGGCGCCATGGTTGCCGGCAGCGTCGTTGACGCGCACCTGCACCGTATTGCTACCGGTCAGCGTGACGCCGGCCAGACTCCAGTTGGCGCTGCCGACGCTGCTGCCGGCGTTGCTCCAGGTGGCGCCGTTGTCGAGCGACACCTGCACCGTTTCACCCGACACCAGCGCCGCGTTCAGCGTGCCGCTGACGGTCTGCGCCGCGGTGCGCGTGATCAGGTCAGTGTTGCTGACGCCGGTATCGCTGGAGAAGCTGAAGGTGGCGCCGGTGGTGGTCGGCGCCACCGTGTCGATGCTGACCGACGGCGACGGCCCGGCCGTGCCGCTGTTGCCGATCAGATCGGTATAGCTGCCGCCGGCCACGGTAATGCTGGCCGCGCCGCTGGCGATGCCGGCCGACGGCGTGAACACCGCCGTGTACACCAGCGGATTGGGGGTGGCCGTGAAACCGCTCAGTACGCCGCCGTTGACCGTCACGTCGCCAGCGACGAAGCCCAGCGGCGCTTCGCTGAAGGTGAAGGTGATGTTGGCCACGCTGCCGGCATTCAGCGAGGCCAGGTCGCTGGTGATGACCAGCGTCGGCGCCTTGGTGTCGACCAGGATCAGCGGCGTCACGCCGCTGCCGCCCAGGTTGCCCAGGCCGTCGGTGTAGCTGCCGCTGGCGACCGTGATGGTGGCCGGCGCGCTGACGTTGGCGCCCGGTGTGAACAGCGCGGTGTAGACGCTGCCGCCCTGGTAGGTCAGGCCGCTGAGGGTGCCGCCGCTGACGCTGATATCGTTGGCGGCAAAGCCGGTCGGCGGGCTGGTGAAGGTAAACGTGATGTTGGCGGTTTCGCCGCTTTTCAGCGTGGCCGCGTCGCTGGTGATCAGCACGCTCGGACCCAGCGTGGTGATCGAGATCGCCGCCGAGGTGGCGCCGCTGCCGTTGTTGCCGGCCAGGTCGGTATAGCTGTTGTTGGTCAGCGTGACATTGCCCAGCAAGCCGCTGAGGCCGGAATTCGGCGTGAATTCCACCGTGTACACGCGCGGATTGGCGGTGGCCACCAGGTTGGCCAGCGTGCCGCCGTTGGCGGTCAGGTCGCCGAGCGCCAGGCCGTCCGGGGTTTCGCTGAAGGTCAGCGTGATCACCGCACTCTCGCCGCTCTTCAGCACGCTGACGTTGCTGCTCAGCGACACGGTCGGCGCGGTAGTGTCCAGCTGGTAGGCGCTGCTGGCGGCAGCGCCGGCGTTGCCGGCCGCATCCACTACGCGCACTTGCAGCGTATTGCTGCCGGTCAGGGTCTGGCCGGCCAGCGACCAGGCCGCGCTGCCGCTGCTGCCGCTGGCGGTGACCCAGGTGCTGCCGTTGTTGAGCGAGACTTCCACATGCTCGTCGGTCCCCAGGTTGGCGCTCAGCGTGCCGCTGATGGTTTGCGCCGCTGTTTTGGTGATCAGGTCGGTCGGGCTGGCGCCGGTGTCGGCCGAGAACGCCACGCTGGCCGAGGTGGTGGTCGGCGCCGTGTTGTCGATCGAATAGCTGGCACTCAGCGGCGTGCTGCTGCCGCCCGGATTGGTCACGCGCACCTGCAAGGTGCCGGCGCCGCTCAGCGTCTGGCCGTTCAGCGCCCAGCTGGTGGAACCGGTGGCGGCAGTGGCGGTAGTCCAGGAGGTGCCGTTGTCGAGCGACACTTCAACCTTTTCGTTGCTCAGCAGCGCACTGCTGAGCGTGCCGGTAATATTCTGCGCGGCGGTCTGCGTGATCAGGTCGGTATTGCTGATGCCGGTATCGGCCGAGAACGTCACGCCCAGCGCGGTGGTGCCGCTCGGCACCGCCGACACCACGGTGGTGCCGCTGTTGCTGACGATGACGCTGCCGTCGTTGATCGAGACGGTAAACGTGGTGGTGGCGCTGACGCCGGCCGCGCTCTTGAAGATCAGCGCCTGCAAGGCTGCCTGCGCAGCGCCGGGCGCCGCTGAAGACAAGGTGTAGGTCACACCGCCATCGGTGGTGACAAAGCCGGACGCGCTCAGCGACGCCGGCGTGAATGCGCCTTTGGTGGCGCTGTCCGGCGTAATCGTGACGATCACCGACGCGCCGACATCCGGATCGCTCAGCGTGATGGAGGAGAACGGATGCAGCGTGCCGCCGGCGGTGACGTTCTGCGCCGCCGCCGTGCCGGCCAGCACCGGTGCATCGTTGACCGAGGTGGCAGTGATGACGGTGGAAGTATTGGTGACGGCGGCGCCGTTGGCGTCGGTGGCCACCATGGTAAACGTGGTGTTGATGTTGACACCCACCGCCGCCTGGTTAGCGGTCGGCGTGAAGGTCAGCGCCTTCAGCGCGGTGGTCAGCGCGGCCGGCGTGGTGGCGCTCAGCGTGTAGCTGCCGTTGCTGCCGGACAGGCCGGCGCCGCTCAGCGTGCCGTTGGCGGCGTTGAAGCTGATCGTCATGCTGACGTTGTCGCCGTTGACATCGGCCACGGTGACGCCGGCAAACGGCTTGATGGTGGCGTTGTCGCCGACGCCGGCGGTGGCCGTACCGGTGATGGTCGGCGGGCTGTTGCTGGTGTTGTTGACCACCACGATGGCGGCGCTGACAGCGGTGTTGGCATTGCCGATCACGCTGTTCCAGTCATCCCCCGCCGACAGTGTGTAGGCGGTGCCGCCGGCCGAGATGCTGCCGTTCTTGTTCAGCAGCGCTTCGACCGCCGCGATGTCGGACCCCGACAGCGTGACCGAGAACGAGGTCGAACTGTTGACCTCGACATTGCTGCTGGTGTTCAGGAAGCGCGTGGCGCCGCCCTCGCCAGTCAGGCCCAGCTTGGCGACGGTGATGTCGTTGTTGGCGCCGACCACGCCCACCAGATTGGCGCCGGTGACCGTCAGCACATGGGTGGCAGCGTTGTAGCTGGCCGAGCTGATGGTCGGCAGCTGCACATTGGTGACCGCGATCGGATTACCGGTCAGGTCGACGCCGTTGCTGAGGTTGCCGTCCCAGTTGGCGGCCGCCGCAACGTTAAAGGTGGTGCCGTCTACACTGGCGGCGCCGTTGTTGTTCAGCAGACCGTTGACGGCCAGCTTGTCGGCCGCGTTCAGCGTGATCGAGGCCGCCGTGGTGCTGCTGGCGCTGACCACCGACGACGTCAGCGTGTAGCTGGCGCCATTGGCGCCGGTGATGGTCAGCTTGGTGGGATCGATGGCGTCGCCGGCGCGGATGCCGACCGCCGTCAGACTCAGCACACCGCTGCCGGCGTTGTAGGCGGCCGAGGTGATGCTGTTGGCGGCGCGCGCATTGGCGATTTGCAAATCGTCGATGGCGATCTCAAAGCCCAGCGGGTTGACGATGCGGATGCCGTAGATGCCCTTGAAGTTGGCCATCGAATCGAAATTCAGCAGGCCATATTCATTGATGAGCAAGCTGGTCAGCGAGACGCCGACGCCGGTCGGCTGGTAATTGGCGTCCAGCGCGTAGACCGTGTAGATCACCGTGCCCAGCAGGTTACCCAGCAGGCTGCCGCTACCCAGGTTGAGGCTGACGGCATCGAACACGCCGCTGTTGGCGCGCAGGTCGACGTAGCTGACCGGCGACAGCAGCGAGCCGTTGACAGTCAGGCGGTCGTCGCTGAGCGGAATGCCGATCAGATTGCTGCCATTGACGTTGACCACCTGCACCCCGCCGCCATTGGTGCTCTGCGCGTACAAGTCCAGCCCGAGGCCGAGGATGTTATCGGCATGCACGACGGTACCGGCCGCCAGCCCGGTGGCGTTGAGCAGTGTGACGTTGGCGTTGGTGCTGAAGGTGATGGTGCCGTTGCTGCCGTTGTTAACCAGCGCCAGGTCGGCGGCATAGGCTTGCTCGGCTTCCACGGTCAGCGCGGCAGCGGCCTCGATGGCGCCGCTGTGGTATTCCAGGTTCCAGTTGCCATGCACGCCGGTGGTGTCGGTCGAGGCCGCCACGTCAGCGCCGCTGACGTAGGCCAGCGCATCGACAAAGCTCTGGCCGGTCACGCCGGCGGCGACGTCGCAACCGAACAGCAGCAGGTCGCCATCGGCGGACAGGGCGGCGCCCCATTCACGCACGGCGGCCTGATAATCCTCGAGGTGGGCGCTGTCGAGTATGGTGTTACCGAGTTGCAATTGGCCGGCCGCGCCGTGCGACACAATCTGGATGCTGTCCAGGCTTTCATGGTTGCGCAGCACGGTGGCGATTTGCTCGACGCCGTCGCGCCATGAAGCCAGTTTCACGACCAATACATCATCGGCAACGCCGGCTGCTAGCGCGTCGGCATTGACCACGCTGGCGTCGATGAATAGCACTGAGCTATAGGTTCGGTTAGGGCTGCTCATATTGCTTCTCCGCATCATTCTTGCCGATAACTGATTATGAGTAGCTTCAAATGGATTACAAAATTTTCCTGTTTGCCAAACGTTCTGTCCGGTGTGGCAAATGCGGAGGTCGGTTGGCGCACCGAGAAAAAGCAGCGCTTTTTGTTAAAATGCTCTTCTTGCCGCCTTTCGGCGAGTTCAGCCAATATCGGTTACTCTCTGCACCAATAATTTATTCGCTGCACCAGAAAGGATTTCAAATTGCCAACTCTTTTGACACGACGCCTGGCCTTGCTGGCCGAAGAAAAACACCGCGCCGTGCTGGCAGGCGGGCTGCGGGGCATCGAGCGGGAGACCTTGCGCGTGGACCGCGCCGGGCATCTGGCGCACACCCCGCATCCGGGCGCTCTGGGGTCGGCATTGACGCATCCGCAAATCACCACCGATTACGCCGAGACGCTGCTGGAATTCATCACCCCCGCTGAAAAAGATATTGGCGTCACGCTCGCCAAGCTGGACGGCATCCACCGCTACGCCTACAGCAAGCTGGGCAATGAGCTGCTGTGGAGCCAGTCGATGCCGTGCACGCTGCCGGCTGAAGAAGACATCGAGATCGCCTGGTACGGCACCTCCAACCTGGGCACGCTCAAGCATGTCTACCGGCGCGGCCTGGCGCTGCGCTATGGCAAGGCGATGCAGTGCATCGCCGGCATTCACTACAACTACTCGCTGGACGAACGCCTGTGGCGCGTGCTGGCCGAGCAGGAAGCCAAAGAACAGCCCGACGGCAAGCGCCTGACGCCGCGCGCCTTCCAGTCGGAAGCCTACCTGGCCACCATCCGCAACTTCCGCCGCTACAGCTGGCTGCTGATGTATCTGTTCGGCGCCTCGCCGGTGTTGTCGTCCGGCTTCCTGCGCGGTCGTCCGCACAAGCTGCAAACACTGTCGGCCGACACGCTGTACCTGCCGTACGCCACCAGCCTGCGCATGAGCGACCTGGGCTACCAGAACGATGCGCAATCGGGCCTGAGCCCGCACGAGAACTGTCTCGACAGCTACGTGGCGGCGCTGACCAAGGCCGTCAACCAGCCGTACGAACCGTACGCCAAGCTGGGCACCAAGCGCGATGGCGAATGGATACAGCTGAGCACCAACGTGCTGCAGATCGAAAACGAGTACTACTCCACCATTCGTCCCAAGCGCGTGATCCAGACCGGCGAACGGCCGATCCAGGCGCTGTGCGCGCGCGGCGTGCAGTACATCGAAGTGCGCTGCATGGACGTCGACCCATTTGAACCGGTGGGCATCAGCGAAACGGCCGGCCGCTTCCTCGACGCCTTCCTGTTGTTCTGCGCACTGGAAGAAAGCCCGCAGATCACGCCCGAACAAAGCGCGCGCTACACCGAGAACTTTGCCCGCACCGTCAAGGAAGGCCGCCGTCCGGGCCTGACGCTGCACAACGGCGACGCCGAAGTGCCGCTGCCGGTATGGGGCGCCGACCTGCTGGAACGCATTCGTCCCGCCGCCGCGCTGCTCGATACGCTGCGCGGCGACAGCATCCACGGCGACGCGCTGGCGGCGCAGTCGCTCAAGCTGAACGACCCGACGCTGACGCCATCGGCCAAGGTACTGGAAGCGCTGAAATCGCACGGCGACTCGTTCAACGCCTTCGCGCTGGCGCAAAGCGAACAGCATGCGGCCTACTTCCGCAGCCATGCGCCAAACGCCGAGGAAGCCGCCTACTTCGACGGTCTGGCCGCCGTCTCGCTGGCCGAACAGGCCGAGATGGAAGCCGCGCCGCAATCGAATTTCGACGACTACGTCGCGGCCTACCGCAACAGCAACTTGTGCCAGTCGAAGCAAGGCGCTGACTGACCTTCCGATGCTCACCTTCTACAACGAACTGCACGCGCAGCACAAAGGGCGCCACGAGATGTATCGCGGCGAACTAGTGCCCTGCTTTGAAAAGCCGGAGCGTGCGGATGCGGTGCTGGCGGAACTGGGCCGGCGTGGCCTGGGCCGCATCGTCACGCCGCATGGCGTGCCGCTGATGTCACTGGAGCGGATTCATACCCCGCGCTATTTGCAGTTTTTGCGCGGCGCCTGGAACGAATGGGTGGCGCTCGATCCGGCCAATGCCAAAAAGGACGCGTTTCCGTCGGTGTGGCCGGTGCGCACGCTGCGCAGCGATATCGAACCGGAGAATTTTGCCGCGCGTATGGGCTTGTACTCGATGGACAGCGGCACGCCGCTGACCGCCGGCACCTGGACCGCCGCCAAGACCGGCGCCGATTGCGCGGTGAATGCGGCGCATGCGCTGCGGCTGGGCGAGCGCGGCACGTTTGTGTTGAGCCGTCCGCCCGGCCATCATGCCGGCGCGGATTTTTTCGGTGGTTCCTGCTTTCTGAATAACGCCGCGCTGGCGGCGCAGCATCTGCTGGATGACGGCGCGCGCAAAGTCGCCATCATCGACATCGACTACCACCACGGCAACGGCACGCAAAGCATTTTCTACGGCCGCGACGACGTGCTGTTCATCTCGATCCACGCCGACCCGCGCGGCGAATACCCGTTCTACCTTGGTCACGCGGATGAACGGGGCCAGGGCGCGGGCATGGGCTACAACCTGAACCTGCCGCTGGCGGCGGGCAGCAGCGCGCAGGCGTGGTTCTCGGCGCTGGAGACAGCCTGCATCCGCATCGGCAGCTTTGCGCCGGATGCGCTGGTGGTATCGCTGGGCGTGGACACGTTTGCCGGCGACCCGTTCTCCCGCTTCAACCTGCAAAGCGCCGACTACCTGAAAATCGGCGAACGCCTGGCCTGGCTGAACGCCCCCACCGCCTTCATCTTCGAAGGCGGCAACGTCGTCAAGGAACTCGGGGTGAACGTGGTGAACGTGCTGGAAGGCTTCGAGACAGCGTTGTAGCGGCCCCTGAACCCGCACGGCGACGGCGATCCGGGGTCTGACCCCGTACGGGGTCAGACCCCTTCGCTTGAGGGGTCAATATACATCGCGGCGGTAGCGGCCATCTTCCGCCAGCTGCTCCAGTTGCGCGCGGCCGATGATGTCTGCCAGTGCGTCATCCACGCCGCCCGCCATGCCCTGCAAGCTGCCGCAGACGAAGATCACCGCGCCATCCGCTATCCACTGGCGCAGCGTGTCGGCGCGCTGTTGCAGGCAATCCTGCACATAGCCGCCGCCAGTAACGTCGCGTGAATACATCAGATCCAGCTCCGGCAGGAAGCCCTGCGCGCGCCAGCCTTTGATCTCGTCCGCGCAAATGGCGTCATGCGCCTGTTGACGTTCGCCGAAAATCAGCCAGTTGCGCTGCGCCCCTTCCAGCACCCGCGCGCGCAGATGCGAACGCAGGCCGGCGATGCCCGAGCCATTGCCGATGTAGATCGCCGGCGCCGGCTGCGGATACGCGTCAAACGACGGATTGGCGATCAGGCGCACGCGCACTTCGTCACCGATCGCCGCTTGGTCGGTCAGCCAGCCGGAGGCCAGGCCGAGTCCGCGCTCACACTGCACCTGGCGCACCACCAGCTGCAAGCTGCCGTCCTGCGGCACCGATGCCAGCGAGTAGCGGCGCGGCGTCGCATCCACGCCATAATGTCCCGGCCAGATATCCACCAGCGCACCCGGACGCCAGCCATCGCCGATGTCGCCGCCCAGCGTAATCTCGTACAACGGGAAGCCGATGCTGCCCGGATTGAGCAGCACGCGCTGGTCCAGCCGCCAGCTGACGTAATCGCTGTCATCGGCGGCAGCGCTCAGTGTCACCTCCCCTGCATCAGCCGCGCCTTCGCCCATCAAGCCGCGCAGCGCATTGCCCCAGCGCGCCAACGCGCCGGCGTCGCCGTTATCCATTTCAATCATTGGATGCAGCGGCTGCGCACCCATGAAACTCAGGCGCTGATCCAGCGTGCGGCCAAAGCCGCAGAACTGCGCGTAATTACGGTCGCCCAGCGCCAACACGGCGTACTGCACATGCTGGAGTTCTTCCTTGGCCGCATGCAGCAGACGGCTGAAGCGGCGCGCACTGTCCGGCGCTTCGCCTTCGCCAAAGCTGCTGGCGACGAACAGCGCGCGGCGGTATTTGCCCAGCTGCGGCAGCGTCAGTTTTTCCAGCGAATGCACATGCACCGCCACGCCGGCTTTTTGCAGCGCGGCCGCACTTTGCAGCGCCAGGCGTTCGGCCTGGCCGGTCTGGCTGGCATACGCCATCAACACCGGATCATCCTGCACTAAGCCAGCCAGCGCTGAAGCGGCAAACTGCGCGCGCTCGGCGCGGGCGATGCGTTTCTGCTTGCGGCGATTCAGATACAGCATCCAGCCGGTGATGCCAAAGCCGGGCAGCGCCAGCGCGGCGATGAACACGATCAGTTGGCCCACCACGCCGAAGTAGGTGCCAAGGTGCAGCGGATAGATGGTCGATTGCAGACGCGCGCCGACCGGCTTGTCCGCATACAGCTCACTCTTCAACAGCGCACCGGTTTGCATATTGATCGCCATGCTGCTGCGCGCACGCACGTGCGGCGCATCCTTGGCCACCCACAGGATTTGCAGCGGCGCGTTGGCGCGCTCCGGCGGTCGCAGGAAGGCCATCTGCCAGTTCGGCGCGGTCTGTTGGAAGGTGGTCCAGCTTGGCGTCAGGTCGGCCGGTTCGGCCTTGGGCGGCTTGGCCGCTTTTGGTTTCGGCGCAGCCGCTTCGCGCGGCGGACGCAGGGTGCCCATCCAGCCATCCGCCATGTCGCGGATCGGATCAAAGGCCCAGTACACGCCGGACACGGTAAACACCATGAACACCACCAGCACCCACGTACCCGCCACCGAGTGCAAGCCCCACAGGAAGGAACGGCCCTTCATGCGCGTATCGAAGGTCAGCCAGGTGCGCCAGTCCCATACACGGCGCGGCCAGCGCAGATACAGGCCGCTCAGCGCAAGCCCCATCAGGCAGAACGCCAGCACGCCGCTGACCATCTTGCCCGGATCGCGCGGCAGCAGCAGGAAGCGGTGCAGCTGTTCGGTCCACTCGAAGAAGCCTTCGTACTTCAGCTCCGGCAGCAGCGCGGCGGTGTAGGGATTGAGATAAATCGTTTCGCCTTTGCGCTCGCCCGGCGCTGGCGCCAGGCCGATGCGGGCACTGGAGCCCGGCGTATCGTAGAGGATGATGCTGGTGACGCGTTCGTGCGGCTTCAATGCGCGCGCGGCCAGCGCAAACTGCTGCGGCGCCAGTACCGGCGCGCTTTGCACGGCCACAGTGCGCACGCCGGGATTGAGCGCATCCAGGATCTGCTCGCGGAAAGCCAGCGTGGCGCCGCTCAGGCCGATCACCATCAGGACCGTGCCGGCGGTAATGCCGACAAACCAATGCAGCTGGAACCAGAGCTTTTTCACAGGTCCACCCGCGCGTTCAGTTTAACGGCAGGCGGAGCAAGGAAAGGAGGCAGATGGCGCATGGCATTGATCGGTAAGAAGAATGCCAGCGATTTTACATGTAATGAGAATGATTATCAATTAATGAAAATCAGAATTCTTCCCAGTCGTCGCTGGCCTGCGTGGTCTTTTTGACAGCTTTGGCGGCGACCGGACGCGCCGTGCTCAACTGACGCGGCGCCGGCGCCTTGCGGGCGAACACCGGCGCGGCCTTGGCCGGGGCGTTGATCTTGAACACGCCGACCGCTTCGGCCAGGCGGGTAGCCTGTTCCTGCAGCGAACCGGCGGCAGCGGCGGCCTCTTCCACCAGCGCGGCATTCTGCTGGGTAGCCTGGTCCATCTGGCCGATGGCGCCGTTGACCTGCTCGATGCCGCCGGTCTGCTCCTGGCTGGCACTGGTGATCTCGGCCATGATGTCGGTGACGCGGCGGATGCTGCTGACCACTTGTTCCATGGTCACGCCGGCAGTGTCCACCAGCTTGGCGCCGGCATCCACATTGCTCACCGAGGCGGTGATTAGTTCCTTGATTTCCTTGGCGGCGGCGGCCGAGCGCTGGGCCAGCGTACGCACCTCGCTGGCGACCACGGCGAAGCCACGGCCCTGCTCGCCGGCACGGGCGGCTTCCACGGCGGCATTCAGCGCCAGGATGTTGGTCTGGAAGGCGATGCCATCGATGACCGAAATGATGTCGACGATCTTCTTCGACGACTCGTTAATCGCGCTCATGGTGGTGACCACTTCGCTGACCACGGCGCCGCCCTGGGTTGCCACTTCCGATGCGGCGATGGCCAGCTGGTTGGCCTGGCGCGCGTTGTCGGCATTCTGGCGCACGGTGGTGGTCAGTTCTTCCATCGAGGCGGCGGTTTCTTCCAGCGCACTGGCCTGCTGCTCGGTGCGCGACGACAGGTCCAGGTTGCCGGCGCTGATTTCATGCGATGCGGTGGCAATGGTGTCGGTACCAACGCGTACTTCGCTGACGATGCCCACCAGGCTGTCGTTCATATTGCGCAGTGCGCGCAGCAGCTTGCCGGTCTCGTCGTTGGTGCGGGCGTCGATCACGTGTGTCAGGTCGCCGGCGGCCACCGTTTCCGCCACCGTGACGGCGTCCTGGATCGGCCGCACGATGCCATGCGTCAGCAGCCAGGACAGCACGGCGCCGATCGCCACTGCGATCACGCTCAGCACCACGATCAGCATGCGGCTGTGGCTGGTGTTGTCGTCAATGGCGCGGGCGGTGGCGTCGATGCTGTCGCGCTGCATCGTCACCAGCTGTTGCAGCAGATCTTGATACAGCTGCGCGGCCGGGGTGAATTTCTGGTCCAGGATGCGCGCTGCTTCCTCGGCATTGCCCTCGCCCTTGGCCTTGACGGCGCCGTCGCGCGACGCGCTGTAGGCCTTGCGCTGTTCCAGGATCCGGGCGAACAGCTCGTGTTCCGGACCGGTTTCCGCGATCAGCGGCTCGATGCCCTTGAGCAGCTCAGCCGCTTTCTTGACCGATTCGGCCGAATCGGCCTTGAAATAGGCGCCCAGCGACGGGTCTTCGCTCTTGACGATGGCCGCGGTGCGGCGGATCGAGGCGAAATTGAGGCTATACCAGTCGGTAATCATACGCTCCTTGGTGAGCGGCGCAGCCATCATGGTGCGGGTCGAATCGCCGACCTCCGCCAGGCGCCACACACCGACCACGGCGATCAATACCGTCATCGCCAGAATGAGGAAAAAGCCTAATCCCAGGCGTTTTCCAATATTGAAATTCGAGAGAAATCCCATCATTGCCGTCCTTTTGCATATGCTTAACTGAATATATATGATTTTACGCTAACCAATTCTCCAAAGAAACAATAAATTCATTTATGTAACATTTGCTTGTAAAATTTATCGCGTCCTTCCTCAACCCTGAAGCGAGTTCCTCCATGAAATCTCCCCGTTTATTCCGCCGCACGCTGCTGGCTGCCTGCCTGATTACCGCCGCCACCAGCCAGGCCGCATCGTTGCCCGCCCCGTTGGCGGCCCAGCTGACCGCCGATTACCCCAAACTGGCCAGCTTCTACCAGGACCTGCACGCGCATCCCGAGCTGGGCTTCAACGAACGCGAAACCGCCGCCAAGCTGGCCGAGCGCGCCAAGGCACTGGGCTTTGACGTGACCACCGGCGTGGGCGGCACCGGCGTCGTCGCGATCCTGCGCAACGGACCCGGCCCGACCGTCATGCTGCGGACCGAAATGGATGCGCTGCCAGTGCTGGAGAAAACCGGCCTGTCGTTTGCCAGCTCGGTCACCACCAAAAACGCCGCCGGCGACACCGTGCCGGTGGCCCACGCCTGCGGCCACGACCTGCATATGTCGGCCTGGTATGGCACGGCGAAACTGTTGTCGGAAAATCGCAAGGCCTGGAGCGGCACGCTGATGCTGGTCGGCCAGCCGTCGGAAGAGCCGCTGAACGGCGCCGCCGCCATGCTGAAGGACGGACTGTTCACGCGCTTCCCGAAACCGGACTACGCGTTGTCCATGCATGACGACGCCAGCATGGCTTCCGGCACCATCATGTGGCATGCCGGCGCCTTCCGCGCATCGGCCGACACCGTCACGATCACCATGTTTGGCCAGGGCGGCCACGGCGCCGTGCCGCATGAAACGCGCGATCCGGTGGTAATGGCGGCGCGCCTGGTGCTGGCGTTGCAGACCTTGGTGTCGCGCGAGAACAATCCGCTGGACCCGGTGGTGATCACGGTCGGCAGCATCCAGGGCGGCACCCAGGCCAATATCGTGCCGGACCAGGTCAAGCTGGCGCTGACCGTGCGCACCTTCCGTCCAGAAGTGCGCCAGCGTGTACTGGCCAGCATCGCCCGCGAAGCGCGCGGCGAAGCCATCGCAGCCGGCGCGCCGAAAGAACCGCTGGTGGACATTAAGCCAGGCACGGATTCGGTCTACAACGATCCTGAACTGATGGCGCGCGCCATCAAGGCGGTGGAAAAAGCCGTCGGCCCGGAGTTTGTGAAAGAGATGCCGCCGAAGATGACGTCGGAAGACTTCGCCATGTACGGCCAGCAGCCGGGTGTGAAAGCGCTGCTGATCCACGTCGGCGCGGTGGACGCCGACCGTCTGGCAGCAGCGAAGAAAGCCGGGCAGCCACTGCCCGGCACCCACTCGCCGCAATGGGCGCCAGACCTGCAGCCGACCTTGATGAACACCATCAAGGCCGAAACCGCGATCCTGCTCGACCTGATGCCGCCGAAGCGCTAAGCGCTTACTGCGCTGCGATCGCAGAGGCGAATTCGCGATAGGTGTGCAAGGGGCGGCCGAGCAGCGTGGTCAGGCGCTCCTGGTCGCCCGCTTCCGGCAGCAGGCCATCGCTGACAAAGCGCTCGGCCATCAGGCGCATTTCATAGGCCATCCACTTCGGCATGAAGGTGGCCAGGTTCTGCTCGAAGCCGCTCGGGTCATCGCCGCCATAGACGACCGGGCGTCCCAGTACCTCGGTCCAGATTGCCGCTAACGCCGAACCGGTCAGCGTGTCCGGGCCGACCAGGTTGATGATCTGGTTCGGCAACTTGCCGGGCGCCTGGTCTCGGCGGATCAGCTCGATCGCTGCCACCTCGGCGATGTCACGCACATCGATCATGGCAATCCCCGTGCCACCAATCGGCATCGGATACACGCCGTGGTTGACGATGACGTCCTTAACCATGTGGTCGTTGTCGATGAAGTACGCCGGCCGCAGTATCGTAGCGCTGAAACCCATCTGTTCGATCATGCGCTCGGCGCCCAGCTTCACCGCGAAGTGCGGCACGTTGGCGAAGCGGTCGCTGTGCAGTACCGACAGATAGACCACGCGCTCGACGCCGCAAGTGCGCGCCATGTTCAGCGTGATCAGCGCCTGGGTGAACTCGTCGCCCGCAACGGCGTTGAGCAGAAACAGCGTGTTGACGCCTTCAAACGCAGCACGCAGGGCGTCGAGATCGAGCAAGTCGCCTTGCACCACCTCCACGCTGGCGGGAAACGCGGTTTTCGATGGATCGCGCACCAACACGCGCACTGCCGCGCCGCGTTGAACGAGTTGCTGAACGACTTGGCTGCCGACGCGGCCGGTGGCGCCTGTAACGAGGATGGTCATGGTATTTCTCCTTGAGGTACGGTTGAAAGATGAGTCCATGTTAGCCGTCTCGCAATCGGTCCGAAAGCTGCTATATTGAGACACTTCGTCTCACTGGTGGAACATATGGATTTACTTGCTCTCACGGACTTCAACCTGGTCGCCAGGCATGGCGGCTTCGGCAAGGCAGCGCGTGCCACCGGCCGGCCCAAGGCCACCTTGTCGCGCCGGGTGGCGGAACTGGAGACCAGCCTGGGCCTGCGCCTGCTGGAACGCGGCGCACGCACCCTGAAACTGACCGAGGAAGGCCGCGCGCTGCACGAGCGCACCGGCGCATTGCTCAGCGAAATAGAAGAAGCGGCCACCGACATTGCCGCCGGTGCCACTACGCCACGCGGGCGACTGCGCATCAGCGCACCGCTGTTGTTTTCGCAGACGGCGATGGGCAAGCTGGCCGCCGAGTTCGCGCTGAAGTATCCGCAGATACGCCTGGAAGTGACGACCGAGGATCGCCCGGTGGACATGGTGGAGGAAGGCTACGATCTGGTGATCCGCGTGAATCCGGATCCGGATGCAACTCTGGTGGGGCGCATCTTCGTGCGCGACCGTCTGGTGGTGGTAGCCGCGCCGCAGATGCCCCGGCCAGCAAGTGATGATGAGCCGGTCCCGGCCGTGGTGCGCGGCGCCAATGGCGATGAGACGTTGTGGCAGGTTAGCGTGGCCGGTGACAGTGCACGAATCGCGGTCCAGCCCGTCCTTCAACTCTCATCGCTGCTGATGGTGCGCGACGCCGCACGCGCAGGCGCCGGCATCGCCACGCTGCCGGTCTCACTGGTGAACCATGATCTTGCCGCCGGCACACTAGCCCATTGGGGCGACATCGAAGGCTCCGAGATCGCCTTGTGGACTCTATATCCATCACGCCGCCTGCTAAGCAACCGCGTCTCCGCCTTCCTCGACTTCATCAAACAAGCCTTCCCCCACGGCACACCGGACGAACTGGCGGCTTACAGCACGCGATGAAAATCGCTGTTACAAACCGATACAAATATAGCTTGCTATTAAATCGTGTGCTATGTATAGTGTGTACATGGGCGCTGCAAATAGCGCGAGTTGTAGTAGATTAGCAAGCTATACTCCCGAATGGTAGGTAGTAAGCGATTGAATAGCCAACTAAACTTAACGGTATCACTCACTGAAAGGAAATATCATGTCGCTCGAAAAAGTCCTCTACACTGCACACGCTAAAACCACTGGCGGCCGCGAAGGCCAATCGGCCTCGTCGGATGGTCACCTGTCCGTCAAACTGAGCACCCCGAAAGAACTCGGCGGCGGCGGCGGTGAAGGTACCAACCCAGAACAACTGTTCGCTTCCGGCTACGCAGCCTGCTTCATCGGCGCCATGAAATTCGTCGGCGGCCGTGACAAGATCGCCATTCCAGCCGACCTGTCGGTGGAAACCGCCGTCGGCATCGGCCCACTGCCTACCGGCTTCGGTATCCAGGTTGAGCACAAAATTTCGCTGCCAGGCATGGACCGCGAAACCGCGCAGAAACTGGTCGACGCAGCGCACATCGTCTGCCCTTACTCGAACGCCACCCGTGGCAACATCGACGTGACCCTGACCATCGTTTAAGCGATTCAGCGCCACACCCGGCAAAGGCCGGCCCTCTTCGGAGGCGCCGGCCTTTTTCACATACAATCAATGCTTTGATCTTAACGAGACGCGCAATGATTGAGTGGCACTGGCTGGCTTTTGACGACATTCCCCGCAACGACTGGTATGAAGTGCTGCGCCAGCGGCAGGCCGTCTTCATCCTCGAACAAACCTGTTTGTATCCGGATATCGACGGCTGCGATCCGGTCTGCCATCACCTGATGGGCTGGCGCGAGATCGACGGCCAGCGCACGCTGGTGGCCTATTTGCGCTGCGTGCCGCCGGGCGTGAAGTTTGACGAGATGTCGCTGGGCCGCGTGCTGACCACGCAGGCTGGTCGTGGCACAGGCGTAGGCCGCGAGCTGCTGGCCAAGGCGATTCCATTGTCCGAGAAGCTGCATCCAGGCTACCGTTTCCGCATCGGCGCACAGGCGCACCTGGAAAAATTCTACGGCAGCTTCGGCTTCGAGACGGTGACCGCGCCGTACGATGAAGACGGCATCATGCACGTGGATATGGTGCGCTGATTCTGGTGCGTTAAAACGTCAGGATGAAGCGCGCGCCGGCGCCGACCGAGCGCGCGTGACGCACCGTGCCGCCGTTGGCGTGCACCAGGTGGCGCACCATCGCCAGGCCGATGCCCCTGCCCTGTTTTTTGGTCGAGAAGAACGGCGTGAAGATGTGCGCGGCCAGCGCTTCCGGCACGCCGGGACCGTTGTCCGCGACTTCGATGCGCAGCCTTCCCCCACGACTGAGGCGCGCGCGCACCTGCGCTTGCGTGCCGGCTTCCGAAGCGTTCTTCAGCAAATTGATCAGGGCTTGCTCCAGCTGCCCCGGATCGATCATCACTTCCAGCGACGCCGGTTCGACCGAGAAGGTCAGCTTGCCCTGCCACTGCGGTTCCAGCAGCGCCTTCAGGCGATCAAACAATTCTTCCAGCAGAACGCGCTGCGCCTCTGCTTGCGGCACGGTGCACAAGCTGCGGTAGCTGCCGACAAAGTCGACCAGGCTGGCGGCGCGGCGGGCGATGGCGTCGAGCGCGGTGCCCAGGTCGGCGTGGATGTCGGACGGCAGGTTGGCCTGCGCTTCGTCCAGCAAGCCACAGGCGGTGCGCGACAGCGAGGCTACCGGTGTCAGGGAGTTCATGATTTCGTGCGTGAGCACTTGTACCAGTTCGCGCCAGGCGTTGAGGGCTTCGGCTTCCAGTTCGCTTTCTACCGGCATCAGGGCGGCCAGGCGTTGCGATGCGCCTTGCACTGCCAGCGCTGAAACGGCGACCAGTGCGCGCTCGGCGCCGCGTTCGGTGTCGAAACTGACCAGTTGACGGTGACCGACCGGCTGCGCGGCCAGCAGTTGATGCAGGTCTTGCGGGGCGCTGGCGCGGCCTGGCGCCAGCAGACGGCGGGCGGCGGCGTTCAGCGGCGATACCGCACCAGCGCCCGCTGCATGGTCGATGCGGAATAGCGCGATAGGCGCGTGTTCAAGGCGGGCTTCCAGGGCGAGCATGGTGTCGGTCGATGGCGGATGCGCGACACTGGCGCGGGCGTCGGCGCTGTAGGCCGTCGGCCGCGCGGTGTCGTCGTCGGTAAAGCGGCTATGCACTGTCTCCATGCGCGGTGCGCGCGGGGCGAGGCGGCGCAGGCATTGCCACATCAGGGCGGCCGGTGCAACGGCCAGCAGGCCGCACAAGACGATGCGGCGTGGTTCGGGTGTTGACGACAGCAGGTCGGCGGCGACCGACAGCGCCATCAGGCCCGCCGCGCCGGCCGCCACGCCCAGCTTGAGCATGCGTTCAGATGCCATGCTTGCCCAGCTTGCGGTACAGCGCCGCGCGGCTGATGCCCAACGTTTTCGCCGCGTGGCTGATGTTGCCGTTGAATTGCGCTAGCGTCGCCGCAATCGCCGCGCGCTCAATTGCGTCCAGCGTGGTGTCGCCGGAAGGAGCACTTGCTGGCGCCTCGGCCAGCGCCGGCACGACAACGCTGTCTGCGACGGCATGCAATGCGCTGGCAGCAGCGGCCGGTGTTGTGGCTTGGGCCAGGCTTGGGAGGCCAAAATCGGCAACGCTGTATTCCGCGCCCTGGCCAAGAATCACGGCGCGCTCACAGGCATGACGCAACGCCCGCACATTACCGAGCCAGTCGTGCCGCACCAGCGTATCCAGCGCTCCGGCAGCCACATTGCGTGCCGGCCGCTGGTACTGGGTCTCATATATCTTCAGATAATGCGCCAGCAGCAGCGGCACATCCTCGCGCCGCTCGCGCAACGGCGGCACGCGGATCACGATCGTATTCAGCCTGAATAACAAGTCCGCCCGAAACACCGACGGATCGAACAAGCGCGCTTCATCCAGATTGGTGGCGCTGATGATGCGCACATCAATTGCCTCCGGCTTGTCGGCGCCGATCGGCGTCACCTCGCGCCGCTCCAGCGCCGTCAGCAGCTTGGCCTGCGCCGCCAGCGGCATATTGCCGATTTCGTCCAAAAACAGCGAACCGCCGCGCGCCGCCTGGAAGCGCCCCGCCCTGTCAGCCTTGGCATCGGTGAACGAGCCTTTGCGGTGGCCGAACAGCTCACTCTCAAACGTCGATTCCGGCAACGCCCCCATGTCCACCGCCAGCAGCGTGCCGTTCGCGCGGCGCGACGCCGCATGAATCGCCCGCGCCACCAGCTCCTTGCCGACGCCATTCTCGCCCAGCACCATCACATTGGCCTCGGTCGGCGCCACGCTGGCGATCAAGGCCTTCAACTCGCGCATGGCGCGCGACTCGCCCATCAACTCCGGCGAACCGGCCGATGCACCACGCCCTGCTTCGCGCCGCGCCAGCGCCTGATCCACTGCCGCGATCAATCGCGCGTTATCCCACGGCTTGGTGATGAAATCTCCCGCGCCGCGCTTGAGCGCCTCCACCGCCAGCGGCACATCGGCATACGCCGTCATCGCAATCACCGCTGGAGGATTCGCCTGCGCGCGCAGCACGTCGAGCAGTGCCAGGCCTTCCGCA
The DNA here is from genome assembly GCF_012849375.1 of Duganella dendranthematis. Taxonomy (NCBI): domain Bacteria; kingdom Pseudomonadati; phylum Pseudomonadota; class Betaproteobacteria; order Burkholderiales; family Oxalobacteraceae; genus Duganella; species Duganella dendranthematis. Next base: position 2,540,721 of record NZ_CP051684.1, on the reverse strand, counting down.
CCGTTGATGCGGCCCGGCGTGAAGTTCAGGTCCAGCAGCACCACGTCCGGCACGCCGCGCGCCAGCAAGGCCGGCAAGCTGGCTGGATCGCACAGCGTGGCCACTTGGCCGTAGCGCCGCCGCAGCAGCATTTGCGCGGCGGTGGCGACATCGGCGTCGTCATCAAGGATCAGGATATAGGCAGACATGCAAGCATTCTAGCAGCCACTCGCAGGCTGTAAACGTCCACTTTCGGCGGCTGTTCAGTTGCGAACAGCGTGTACTGTCCGAAAATGAACACTTGCGCATCGCATCCGGCCAAAAGCGGCATTTCTGGCATGGCATAGCGTTTGCTGTAAGGGCTGTATGCACATCAAAAAAAAATTTGAAGCCGCCACCCCACATCTTCCCGCCAGCGGCGTGGCCATGGACGCCGTGGTGCCGCGCCGGCGCGGCAAACGCATCGCCATCATCATCACCAGCGTGATCGCGACAGCAGCCGCCGCGTACGCGTTGTGGTCGTGGATGCCGCGCGGCCTGCAAATCGACGGCTCCGACCTGCGCATCGGCCAGGCCACGCGCGGCGTTTTCGTCGACGACATCATCGTGCGCGCCAATGCCGAGCCGCTCAACTCCGTGATCCTGGACGCGGTGGAATCGGGCCGCGTGGAAGAAGTGTTTGCCGTCGATGGCGCGCTGGTAAAAAAAGGCCAGCTGCTGTTCCGCATCTCCAACCCGCAACGCAACCTGGAACTGCTGGCGCGCCAGTACGAACATTCGGTCAGCGTTTTCAACCTATCCAACCTGCGCGTGGCGCAGGAGGCCAGCGCCAGCGATCACCAGCGGCGGCTGGACGACCTGCAATTCGCGCTCGACCAGGCCCGCAAGCAGCACGCGCGCAATGTGCGGCTGGCGGGCCAAGGTTTCATCTCCAGCGTGGCGCTGGAAGAGTCGGAAGACAAACTCGCGCAGCAGGCCCGCGCGCTGAAACAGGAGCAGCAAGCCAACGTGGCCGAGTCGCGCGTGCGGCAAAGCGCCGAACAGCAGATGGAAAGCTCGATCCAAGGCTTGAATTCGGGCCTGAAGCTGGTCTCCGCCACAGTGGATGCGCTGGCGGTGCGCGCGCCGGTCGAGGGCCGGTTGACCAACTTCCGCCTGCAAGTGGGCGAGTCCATCTCCACCGGCAAGAACATCGGCCGCATTGACGATCCAACGCGCTTCAAGCTGTCGGCCAGCGTGGACGAGTATTACCTGAACCGCATGGCGGTCGGCCGCCACGGCAACGTGCAGCAGGATGGCCGCAGCTACGCCGCCGATATCAGCACCATCTACCCGCAGATCAAGGATGGCCGTTTCACGGTGGAGATGGTGTTCACCAACGGCCAGCCGCCGGTGCTCAATCCCGGCCAGAGCCTGGACGCGCGCATCACGCTCGGCGAGCCGGCGCCGGCGCTGCTGCTGCCCAACGGCGCCTTCATCAACGACAGCGGCGGCGCTTGGGTGTACTTGCTGGACGCCACCGGCCACAGCGCCCAACGGCGCGCGGTGCGCACCGGCCGCCGCAACAACAGCCAGATCGAAGTGCTGGAAGGCCTGAGCGCCGGCGACAAGGTGATCCTGTCTAGCTACGCTGCTTATGGAAATTCACCACGGCTGCAAATTCCGCAGTAATCTCTCTTTACCTCACCATAAGGCAAACGCAATGCTCAAACTCGTCGGCGTCAGCAAAGTTCATCAAGCGGGAGAAATCCAGACCACGGCCCTGGATCGCATCGACCTGGAAATCGAAGCCGGCGAATACGTCGCCATCACCGGGCCTTCCGGCTGCGGTAAATCGACCATGCTTGGCATCCTCGGCCTGCTGGACGTGCCGACCCGCGGCGAATATTGGTTTGAAGGCCAGAACATCGCCGGCTGGAGCGAAGCGCAACTGAACAAGCTGCGGCGCGGCCGCATCGGCTTCATCTTCCAGAGCTTTAACCTGATCGAAGAACTGACGGTGTTCGAGAACGTGGAACTGGCGCTGGAATACAACGGCACGCCGGCACGCGAACGGCGCGAGCGCGTCACCGCGATGCTGAACAAGCTGGGGGTCGGCCACCGTGCCGGCCATCGGCCGTCGCAACTGTCCGGCGGCCAGCAGCAGCGCGTGGCGATTGCACGCGCGCTGGTGTCCGGTCCCGCCGTCCTGCTGGCCGATGAACCGACCGGTAACCTGGACAGCGCCCACGGCGATGAAGTCATGCGTCTGCTGCGCGACATCAATGCCGAAGGCACGACGGTGGTGATGGTGACCCACTCGCCCGACCACGCGGCGCAAGCCTCGCGCACCCTGAACCTCCTGGACGGCCGCGTTATGGTCGATGCGCTGCAAGCAGCATGATGCTGCGCGATTTCCGCATCGGCTGGCGGCTGCTGTTGCAGCAGCCGGCTTACTCGCTGGTGGTGATCGGCGGCCTGGCAATCGGCTTTGCCGCCTGCTTCCTGCTGTTCGGCTACGTGGCCTTCTGCCTCAATTTCAACAGCAGCATCCCGGATAACGAACGGGTGCTGGCAATCAAACAGCGCGTCAACGTGTTCCCGCGTCCCGATTGGCAGTTGCGCGCGCCGATGCAGTTGCGCGACGTCGCCATCAACAGTGGCGCCGTCAGCGAAGCCGCTTTCGTCAAGAGCCTCGACACGCCGCTGCGCGCCGGCACCGAGTTGCGCGCCTTGCAGTTGTATGCGGTGGACCCGGCGTTCCGCAGCATCTTCGACCTGCAGGCGCAGACGGGCGACGTGCAGGCGGCCCTGACCCAGCCGGATGGTCTGGCGCTGACGCAAAGCGCCGCCGCCAAGTTATTCGGCGCCGAAGCGGCGCTGGGCCGCACCGTGCGTCTTGAGAACACCACCTTGCAGGTGCGCGCCGTAATGCCCGATCCGCCGGCCAACAGCACCCAGCAATACGAAGCGTTGATCGGCACCGGCAGCACTGCCTGGGCAGAGCGCAACAGCGCACGTGACGCCTGGGTCACCGGGATGGTCTACCTGAAGCTCAAGCCCGGCACCACCACGGACGGCCTGACGGCGCAACTGCAATCGACGATTGAAGCGTCTCCGCTTAGCCAGCGTGTCCGCAAGGGCGCCATGGGCAAGGGGCTGAATGGACGCAACGTGTCAGATATCCGCCTGCAATCGCTCAGCGATGCCTATTTCGACCCCGACCTGGCCGCCAGCCGTGGCGGCGACGCCTACGGCAGCATCAGCGGCGTATTCGGCCTGGCCGCCGGTGGCTTGCTGATCCTGCTGCTGGCGGCGATCAACTACGTCAACCTGGCCACCGTGCGCACGCTGCGCCGCCAGCGCGAGATCGGTTTGCGCAAGCTGCTGGGCGCCAGCACAGGGCAGTTGCTGCGACAATTCCTCAGCGAGTCGGTACTGACTGCCATGCTGGCCGCCATCGCCGGCATCATGCTCGCGTGGCTGCTTCTGCCAACCTTCTCGAGCCTAGTCAACCGCCATCTGGAAGGCATGGTCACGCCGCTGGCCTGCCTGATCGCATTGGGCTTCAGCGTGATCATCGGCCTGGTGGCCGGCGCCTATCCGGCGTGGCTGGCGCAGCATGCGCGTCCCGCCAGTGCGCTGGCAGGACGCGGCAACAGCGAAACCGTCTCCGGCCTGTGGCTGCGCCGCGTGCTCACCGTGCTGCAATTCAGCAGCGCCATGGCACTCAGCGCGGGCACGCTGGCGGTAGCCTGGCAGACCTGGTACGCCAGCCACGCGTCGCCCGGTTTCGATCCGGCGCACCTGCTGATACTGGACCTGCCCCGTGATAGTGAAGGCAAGCCGTCCGCCGATGCCATACTCGAACAACTGCGCCGGCTGCCCGGCGTGCAGGGAGTCGCCACCATTTCGGAGGCGGTGGGGCGCGATGGCATGAAGTTGACCAATCTGGTCGCCACGCGCGACGGCGGCGAAATTCCGCTGGAGGCAAAATTCGTCAGCCCTAACTGGTTTGAAGTGAACCGCCTGATGCCCGTCTTCGGCCAAAGCTTCAATCCCGCGCTCGACCCGCACGATCAGAGTGACAAAGGGGGCGTGATGTTGAACGCTGCCGCGGCGGCGGCGCTGGGGTTCGCCACGCCGCAGGAAGCGGTGGGCGTGACCATGCCACAGGGTTTCCGCATCATCGGCATTGCGCCGGACTTACGCTTCCAGGGCCTGCATGCGCCATCCAAGGCGCTGATCTACCGCGTGCGGCCAAGCAGCGTAGCGATGATACGCACCAGCGCTACGGCGGAGCAGGCGTACGAGATGATCGACCCACTGTGGCGCCGCAACTTCCCCAACGCGATCATGGCGCTGACTACGCAAGAAACGGTGCTGGCCGACCGCTACGCCGCCGATGCGCGGTTGATGCGCATCCTCGCCATCAGCAGCATCACGGCGATTGCGCTGGCGGCGTTCGGCATCTACGTGCTGTCGGCCTACAGCGTACAGCGCAGCCGGCGCGAGATCGTGCTGCGCAAGCTGCATGGCGCGGCCGGCAAGCACATTGCGCTGATGCTGGCGCGCGAGTTCTCGGTGCTGGTCGGCGCAGGCGCCATCATCGGCCTGCCGCTGGCGGCGGTGGCAACGCAACGCTACCTCGCCAACTACACCGAGCACGCACCGGTCGGCGTCTGGACACTGGCGGCGGCCTTGCTGCTGTCAGTCCTGGTCGCGCTGCTGGCCACCACCCGTCACACGCTGACAGCAATGCGCATGTCGCCGCTGCTGGCATTGAAGGATTAAAACCATGATGAACTTCCGCATCGGCTGGCGCCTGCTGTTGCAGCAACCGGCTTATTCCATGGTAGTGATCGGCGGCCTGGCGGTGGGCTTTGCCGCCTGCTTCCTGATTTTCAGTTATGTGCTGTTCTGCCTCAACTTCAACAGCGCTGTACCGGACAACGACCGTGTCGTCATGGTCAAGCAGCGCATGAATATTTTTCCCGTGCCGATATGGATGACAGGCGCCTACCTGCCGTTGCGCGATGTGGCCTTGGCCAGCGGGATGGTCAGTGAGGCATCGATCGCCGTGCCGATCTCCAAGACCATGCGCGTGGGCGATAAAGTACAGCAGCTGTACTCCGTCGCGGTCGACCCGTCTTTTCCCGCGATGTTCGGGGTCGAGGCGCAGCAAGGCAACTTGCAGGCCGCGTTGAAGCATCCGGACGGCATGGCGCTGACCCAGAGCAGCGCCGCAAAACTGTTCGGCAACGCGCCGGCGCTCGGCCAAGGCGTGTACATCGATGGCACCCTGCTGCAAGTGCGCGCGGTGCTACCCGATCCGCCGCCCAACGGCACCCAGCGCTACGATGCGCTGGTCGGCCCGCACAGCAGCGCGTGGACGGAACGCGATACCGCCTTCAGCGAGTGGAAATCCAACCAGTTTTTCCTCAAGCTACGGCCCGGCGCTTCCATCGCGGCGCTGACGCCAGCATTGCAAGCCGCCGCCGATCATTCGCCGTTTGATGAAAGCCTGAAGAAGAATGGGATGGGCAAGATGCTCAACGGCCGCAATGTCACCGACATCCGCCTGACATCCCTGCGTGACCTCTACTTCGACGAAGACCTGGCAGCCAGTGGAGATTCCGGCAATCGCAACAGCGTGCTTGGTCTGGCGGCCGGCGGCCTGCTGATTCTGCTGCTGGCGACGATCAACTACGTCAACCTGGCGACCGTGCGCACGCTGCGCCGCCAGCGCGAAATCGGCCTGCGCAAGCTGCTCGGCGCCTCGGCGGGTCAACTGGTACGCCAGTTCCTCAGCGAAGCGGTGCTGACCACTGTGCTGGCCGCCGCGCTGGGCGTGGTGCTGGCGTGGCTGCTGCTACCGATCTTCTCCGACCTGGTCAACCGCCACCTGAACGGCATCATCATGCCGCAGCATCTGTTGATGGCGTTCGGCTTTGCCGTCTTTATCGGCGTTTGCGCAGGCATCTATCCTGCGCGCCTGGCCTGCTATGCGCTGCCGGCCACCGCCCTGACGGGACGCGGCAACACCGAGACCGTGGCCGGATTGTGGCTGCGGCGCGTGCTCACGGTGCTGCAATTCGCCAGCGCCATGGCGCTCAGTGCAGGCATGCTGGCGGTGGGCTGGCAGACCTGGTACGCCAGCCATGCCTCGCCCGGCTTCGATCCCGCCAACCTGCTGCTGCTGCGCCTTCCCTACCAGATGGAAGGCAAGCCGGCAGCGGATGCCTTCATCGCGCAAGTGGGCCGCCTGCCTGGCGTGAACGGTGTCGCCACGATTTCGGAAGCAGTGGGGCGCGAAGACAACAAGGTGTTTAACAGCCTGCCCGCCAAAGGCGGTAACGACATCATGATGGATACCGTGTACGTCAGCCCCAATTGGTTCGACATGATGCAGCTGCATGCGGCAGCCGGTCAGGCTTTCAGCACGCGCATCGATCCGCACGACGACAAGGATAGCGGCGGCATCATGTTGAATGCGGCCGGCGCCCGCGCGCTGGGATTCGAGACGCCGGAAGCAGCTGTCGGCCAGACCCTGTCGAATACCCTGCGCATCACCGGCATCGCACCTGAGCTGCGCTTCCACGGCTTGAGCGACCAATCCCCGGCAATCGTGTACCGGGTACGCCCCGGCCGCGTGGTGACGGTGCGTACCAGCGCTACGCTGGACGAGGCCTACCGCCTGATCGCGCCTGTGTGGCAGCGCAACTTCCCCAACTCAATCCTGGAAATCACCACCCAGCAGGCCGCACTGGAAGAACGTTATGCCGACGATGGACGGCTGATGCGCATCCTCGCCATCAGCAGCATTACGGCGATTGCCTTGGCGGCCTTCGGCATCTACGTGCTGTCGGCCTACAGCGTGCAGCGCAACCGGCGCCAGATCGTGCTGCGCAAGCTGCACGGCGCCGGCAGCAAGGACATCGCGCTGATGCTGGCGCGCGAGTTCTCGGTGCTGGTAGGTGTCGGCGCCATCATCGGCCTGCCGCTGGCGGCGGTGGCCACGCAGCGCTACCTGGCCGGCTACACCGAGCATGCGCCGGTCAGCATCTGGACGCCGGCGGCAGCGCTGCTGCTGGCGATTGTGGTCGCGCTGCTGGCCACCACCCGCCATACGCTGACGGCCATGCGCATGCCGCCGCTAATGGCCCTCAAGGACTAAGCGATGAAAAATTTTCGCCTCGGCTGGCGCCTGCTGCTACGCCAGCCTTTCAACACTGCCGTCGAACTGTTCGGCCTCGCCGCCGGTTTCGCGGTGTGCTTTCTGCTGACGGCGTTTGTGTACTACTCCTTCAGCTACGACCGCGATGTGCCACAGCGCGAGCGCGTGTTCGTCATCAAGCACCGGCTTAACTTCATCCCGCAGCCGCAGTGGATGGAGTACACGCCATTCGCGCTGCGCGAGGTGGCGCTGCGCAGCGGCCTGCCGCTGCAGGCCAGCGTCTGGTGGCCCAGCAAGGCGCAGCTGAACCAGAATGGCGCGCTGCGCGAGATCGACATCACCGCCGTCGATCCGGCATTCGAGCAGATCGCCGCACTGCGCGCACTGCAAGGCGATCTGCGGCAGGCGCTGACCGCGCCCGACGGCCTGGCGCTGACGCAGCAGGCGGCGTTGCAATTGCTAGGCACCAGCAAGGCACTCGGCCGCACCGTCGTTGTCAACCAGAAAGTGCTTCAGGTGCGAGCCATCCTGCCGGACCGGCCGTCCGCTAGCACCATGCAGTTCGGCGCGCTGGTCGGCATCGGCAGCACGCTCTGGTCTGAAAAGGAACGCCAGCAGGTATTGTCCAACTGGATGGGCATCGCCGGCCGCATTTACGTGAAAACCGACGCCACCCCGCAGGCGCTACAAAAAGCGCTGCAGGACGTCGTCGACAAGGCGCCGTGGGACAACCTGGCGACGCCCGAAATGAAGGCCGCGCTAGCCGCGCGCAAGATGGTGGATATCGGGCTTGGACCGTTGAGCGAGGCTTACTTCGACCGCACGGTCGCCAACACCATGGGCGCCGGCCCGCGCGGCGACATGCGCATGGTACTGGCGCTCGGCCTGGCCGGTTTGCTGATTCTGCTGCTGGCGGTGGTCAACCACATCAATCTGGCGACGGTGCGCACCTTTGGCCGCCAGCGCGAGATCGCCATGCGCCGCGTGCTGGGGGCCAGCACGCGCCAGCTGCTGGTGCAATTCATGGCCGAGGCCATGCTGCTGTCGACCACGGCCGCCGCACTGGGCCTGCTGCTGGCGTGGCTGCTGCTGCCGCTGGCGTCGGAACTGCTGCAACGTCCTCTGGATGGCGTGTTCACGCCGTCGGCCACCGGCGCCGGGCTGCTGTTCGGCGCGGTGGTGGGTGCGTTGTCGGGCTGGTATCCCGGCTGGCTGGCGCGCGGCGTCGACATGCGCGCCACGCTGGCACAGCGCAGCGGCGAAACGGCCGGCGGCGCCTGGCTGCGGCGCGCGCTGACCGCGCTGCAGTTTGCCGCCGCTATCGGCATGGGCAGCATTGCGCTGGCGATCTTGTGGCAGACCCAGTTTGCCGCCTCCGCCTCTCCCGGCTTCGATACGGCGCCGCTACTGACGGCGGAACTGCCGGTCAACATTAACGATCCCACCGGTCGTGCTTTCCGCGATGCGCTGGCGCAGCTGCCCGGCGTCACCGGCGTGGCCGACAGCAGCGACCTGCCGGGCCGCGACGACCATACCGGAACGCGCGGCAGCATGACCGTCAAGCGCAACGACGGCACCGATATCGGCGTCTCGGTACACTGGATAGGCGCTTCGTTCTTCCAGGTGTACGGCCTGCAGCCGTTGGCTGGACGCTTGTTCGACCCGCGCATCGACCAGGTGGAAAGCAAGGGCGAGGAAAGCGTGATGCTCAACCAGGCGGCGGTGCGCGCATTGGGCTGGGCCTCGGCGCGCGATGCGGTGGGTCAGCGTATCTACGGCACCCAGACCCGGATCGTCGGCGTGGCGCCGGACCTGCGCTGGGAGACCTTGCGCGATCCGGTGCAGCCGATCATGTATTCGCTGTCGACCAACAGCCGACTGCTGACGGCCCGCGTGCAAGGCCCAACCGACGCGGTGGAGCAGGCCATGCTGAACACGTGGCAGCGCTACTTCCCTACCCATCCAGCGGTGATACGGCATGCGGCCAGCTACTACGCACAAGCCTATGCAGACGATGTGCGGCTGGCGCACCTGCTGGCCTGCGCCACGGCGGTAGTGCTGGTGCTGGCTGCGTTTGGCATCTATGTGCTGGCGGCGCACAGCGTGCAGCGGCGCGCGCGCGAGATCGTGCTGCGCAAGCTACATGGCGCCGGCCGCGCGGCGATTGCGGCGCTGGTGGGCCGCGAGTTTGCGCTGCTGACGGCGGTGGCGGCGCTGATCGCAATGCCACCGGCCTGGCTGGCGATTGCGCGCTATCTGGCGCCGTTTGCCGAGCGCTCGCCGCTGGGTGGATGGGCGCCCCTGGTGGCGCTGGTCCTGGTGCTGATCGTGGTGGCTGCGGCCACCGCCCGCCATACATGGTCGGCGATGCGCATCGCGCCCGCGCAGGCGCTGCGCCAATAAAAAAAGGGCAGCCAGTGGCTGCCCTTTTTTACACGTTTACTACGCTTATGGCGACGAAACCAGCGTGACGTCGAACACCAGCGCCGAATTGGCCGGGATCACCACACCGTAGCGCGCCGTTGCGGCTTGCGCAGTAGCGCCGTAAGCCAGGTTGGCCGGGATGATGATGGTGCGCGTGCCATTCAGCTGCATGCCGATCACACCGGTGCTGAAGCCGGGAATGACGCCAGTGCCACCAGCCACGAACTTCAGCAGCGTATCGCCAGTTGCCGTGTTGTCGTCGAACTTGGCGCCTTTGAAGGTGCTGCGGGTGCCGTCATACAGCCAGCCGGTGTAACGCACGCTGACGGTCTGACCGTTGACAACCGCCGTGCCGGTGCCGGTGGTGACGTCGATGGTTTTCAGCTCGGTCGCCGGCACGTTAGGGATGACCACCTGCGGGCTGACGTTCACCATCACGAAGTCATACACCAGCGGTGCATTGGCCGTGATGGCGGCGTACTTGATGTTGTTGACGGTTTGCGCATCGCGGGTATTGGCGCCATAGGCCAGGTTGGCCGGCAGGATGGCGGTGCGTTTGCCGCCCGCCTGCATGCCGATCAGCGTCTGATCCCAGCCGGTCAGCATCAAGCCCACGCCAACGGTGGCGGTGAAGGTGGTGCCGATATCGACCGAGCTTTCGATTTTTTCGCCCTTGAAGTCGGACTTGGTCGAGTCGTACAGGTAGCCGACATAGGTGAAGGTGACCAGATCGCCCGACACGGCCGCGCGCCCGGTGCCGACTGCGGTTTCAGTCATCTTGTAGGCCGGCTGGACAACCACTACCGGCTTCGGCGTCTTGTCCCCACCGCCACCGCAGGCGGCCAGCACCGCTGCGCAGACCGCAACGGCGAATAATTTCAACATCGCTTTCATATTTACCTTTGATCGAATTCGTATTTGACGGTAGTCCCGGCGCAGAAGTTTATCAGACGACGGCACTTACACTCCCGGCACTACATTCAGTTACATTATTTTGTATTCAAATTTCCACTTGCGTGCCAAGTTCAATCACGCGGTTGGGAGGAATCTGGTAGTAGTCGGCGGCGCCGCGCGCATTGCGCGACATCGCCACGAACAGGTGCTCGCGCCAGGTCGCCATGCCGGAGCCGGGCGCCGAAATCACCGTCTGACGGGCAATGAAGAAGGAAGTCTCCATCATCTCGAACGGCAGGCCAAGGCATTCGCACAGCGCCAGCACCTTTGGAATATCCGGTTCGTCCTTGAAGCCGTAGTAGACGTTCAGCTGGTAGCACTGGTGTCCCAGGTCGGTCACCTTGACCTGTTCATCCTCGGGCACCCACGGCTCTTCCACCACGTGCACGGTGAAGAACACCACCCGTTCATGCAGCACCTTGTTGTGCGACAGGTTGTGCAGCAGCGCGTGCGGCACGCCGTCGCTTTCGCCGCGCAGGAAGATGGCGGTGCCGTAGACACGGGTCGGCGGCGCCACAAACAGCGAGGACAGGAAGTCTTCCAGCGGAATCGCGTGCTTCTGCAGATTCTCGAACACCAGCTCGCGGCCGCGCTTCCAGGTCAGCATCACGGTGAACAGGATCACGCCCAGCAGCAGCGGGAACCAGCCGCCATGGAACAGCTTCAGCGTACTGGCCGAGAACAGCGCGATGTCGATCGCGATGAAGAAGCCGGTGGCGGCGAAGCACAGCGCCAGCGGCAGGTGCCAACGGTAGCGGATCACGAAGAAGGTCAGGAAGGTGGTGGCCAGCATGGTGGCGGTGACCGCGATGCCATAGGCGCCGGCCAGTTTGTCCGACGAGCCGAAGCCCACCACCGCCAGCAGCACCACCGCCAGTTGCAGCCAGTTGACGGCCGGGATGTAGATCTGGCCGATCTCGCTGGCCGAGGTGTGCAGGATGCGCATGCGCGGCAGCAGGCCCAGTGCGATGGCCTGCTTGGTCATCGAGAAGGTGCCGGAAATGGTGGCCTGCGAGGCGATCACCGCCGCCAGTGTCGACAGCACCACCAGTGGGTACACGCTCCACTCGCCCAACTGGTGGAAGAAGGGATTCGATACGGCGTCCGGACGGGTCAGCAGCAGCGCGCCCTGGCCCAGGTAATTCAGCGCCAGCGCCGGGAACACGATCAGAAACCAGGCGGCGCGGATCGGCTTTTTGCCGAAGTGGCCCATGTCCGCATACAGCGCCTCGGCGCCGGTCAGCGACAGCACCACCGCGCCCAGCGCGACGAAGGCGATCATGCGGTTTTCGTACATGAAGCGCAGCGCGTGATAGGGATTGAGCGCATACAGGATCTGCGGCGCTTCGACGATGTTGACCAGCCCCATGATGGCCAGCGCGGCAAACCACACCACCATGACCGGGCCGAAGAAGCGGCCGATGCCGGCGGTGCCGTGGCGCTGCATGGCGTACAGCGTGATCAGTACGATGATGGTCAGCGGCACGATGTACTGTTCCAGTCCGGTCGCCGCCACTTCCAGGCCCTCGATCGCGCCCAGCACCGAAATCGCCGGGGTGATTACCGAGTCGCCGTAGAACATGGTGGCGCCGAAGACGCCCAGCAGCATCAGCGGATAGTGCCAGCGCGGCGCCGCCTTGGTCACCGAATTCAGCGCCAGCGCCATCAGCGCCATGATGCCGCCTTCGCCGCGGTTATCGGCGCGCAGCACCAGCGTCACGTATTTCAGCGACACGATCAGCGTCAGCCCCCAGAAAATCAGCGAAATGATGCCCAGCAGATTGCCTTCGCTCAGCGCCAGGCCGTGCTCGGGATCGAAGATGGTTTTGAGGGTGTAGAGGGGGCTGGTACCGATGTCGCCATAAACGATGCCGACAGCCGCCAGCGTGAGTGCCGCAAGACTGCTTTTCTTGTGTTGCTCGGTCAAGATTGCACCTGTTGTTGTTTTGGTGCATTGCACAATAGGTCAAGACTTTGCAAAAGGCAAGGAGATTTTGGCATACGAAAGCATTTCAAAACGGTCAATACCGCCAGTGTACGCCGCCCCGGTCGGCAGCGCGAGTCCGGTGGCCAGCGGAGCGCGCCTGAATCGAAGATAATGCCAGACTGTCCACATCATTTAGCCGATCCGCCCCATGAATTCAGGTATTGTGTACGCCTCGCTGGCGTTCTTCTTCTGGGGCTTGTTCCCGCTGTATTTCCACGCGCTCGACGAGGTGCCGCCGCAGGAAATCCTCGCCCATCGCATGCTGTGGTCGCTGTTGTTCCTGGTGATCGTGCTGACCGTGCGCCAGCAATGGAGATGGCTGCCCAGGGTGTTGCGCCAGCCGCGCATTCTGGCCAGCTTTGTCGCCAGCGCGCTGCTGCTGACCGCCAACTGGTTCATCTATATCTGGTCGGTCAACAATGGCCATGTCATCGACGCCAGCCTCGGCTATTTCATCAATCCGCTGATCAACGTGCTGCTGGGGCTGCTGGTGCTGAAGGAAAAACTGCGCCGCGGCCAGTGGATCGCCATGGCGGTGGCCGCCAGCGGCGTAGCTTGGCTGACCTGGCAGGCCGGCGAGTTGCCGTGGATTGCCTTGATTTTAGGCATCACCTTCGGCGGCTACGGCCTGTTGCGCAAGACCGCCGCGCTGGCGGCGCTGGAGGGCTTGTCGCTGGAAACCATGATGCTGTTCCCGCTGGCGCTGGTGTATGTGCTGTGGCTCAGCTGGCACGGCCACAACGCCTTCCTGAATACCCCTCACGACAGCACCCGTTGGCTGCTGGCCGCCGCCGGCCCGATCACGGCGATTCCGCTGCTGCTATTTGCCGCCGGCGCGCGCAAAATTCCGATGGCGGTGCTGGGGCTGATCCAGTACCTGTCGCCGACCATGCAGGCGCTGCTGGGCGTATGGGTGTTCCACGAAGCCTTTCCGCCCGCCCGGCTGGCCGGCTTCCTGGTCATCTGGACCGCCCTGATCCTGTACGTGCTGGAGGGGATGTGGGTGAGCCGGCGAAATAGCGCGCCCGCCTGACGCCAACGCTGGCTGCCTGGTCTACAATTGAACGACTTTCCACACAGTACTTAAAGGGCCTGCGGCATGCGTAAACATCTTCTCCCCCTCCTCCTCACCACGGCACTGGCCGCCAACGCGGCGCTGGCGCAGACGCCGGACGCGTCCATGATCCAGCTCGGCAGCGATATTCCGGCCAAATGGAAAGCCCCGGAGGAAGCCTACAACTACGTGCGGCGCGAGGTGATGATACCGATGCGCGACGGCGTCAAGCTGCATACCGTGATCATGGTGCCGAACGGCGCGCGCGCGCTGCCGATGCTGCTGGAACGCACGCCCTACGATGCCGATGGCTTTGCGCAGAAAGGCCCGTTGGGCTTGCGCGACGCGGTGCGCTCGGCCAACCGCGAATGGGTCGACGACGGCTATATCCTGGTGTACCAGGACATCCGCGGCAAGTACGGCTCGGAAGGCAAGTATGTGATGACGCGCCCGCCGATCGGCCCGCTCAACACCACCAAGACCGATGACACCACCGACGCCTGGGACACCATCGAGTGGCTGACCAAGAACGTCAAGGAAAGCAACCAGCGGGTCGGCATGATCGGCTCGTCCTACGACGGCTGGACCGTCACCATGGCGCTGCGCGACCCGCACCCGGCGCTGAAGGTGGCGGCGCCGGAAAGCCCGATGGTCGACGGCTGGATGGGCGACGACTGGTTCCACTACGGCGCCTTCCGTCAGGTCAACCTCGATTATTTCTCCGGCCAGACCAGCAAGACCGGCAAAGGCAGCAATGTGCCGCGTCCCGGCGCTGACGATTACCAGACCTTCCTCGACGCCGGCACCGCCGGCAACTGGGCTAAACAGCACGGCTTCGACCAGCTGGGCTTCTGGAACCGCCTGGCGGCCCATCCGTCCTACGACGCCTTCTGGCAATTGCAGGCGGTGGACAAGATGATGACCGCCAAGCCGTCCAACGTGCCGACCATGTGGCTGCAAGGCTTGTGGGACCAGGAAGACATGTACGGCGCCATCACCGCGTGGGAAGCGCTGAAGGCCAAGGGCAAGGCCGGCAATAACCACCTGGTGATGGGGCCGTGGTATCACAGCCAGATCAACCGCGCCGCCGAGCGCCTGGGCCCGCTCAAGTGGAATGGCGACACCGCCGCCGACTTCCGCCGCGACGTGCTGATCCCGTTCTTCAACACCTACCTGAAAGACCGCAAACCGGCCGAACCGCTGGCGCCGGTGATGATCTTCAACGCCTCCAACAAGCAGTGGGACAAATTCGCCGACTGGCCGGGCACCACCCAGCTGACGCCGCTGTACCTGCAAGCCGATAGCGGCCTGGCGTTCCAGCCGGCGCCGGCCGGCGAGGACAGCTATGTCTCCGATCCGGCCAAGCCGGTGCCGTTCCTGGCGCCGCCGCTCAGCTTTGCCGATCATGACCGCTGGACCACCTGGCTGCTGCAGGACCAGCGCGCACTGTCCACCCGCACCGACGTGCTGTCGTACAAGACGCCGGTGCTGACCGCGCCGGTCACGCTGCAAGGCGCGCCGATGGCCGATATCTTCGCCAAGACCACCGGCACCGACGGCGATTTCGTCGTCAAGCTGATCGACGTGTTCCCGGCGTTTGTGGCCGAGCAGCCGGAAATGGGCGGCTACCAGCTGGCGATCAGCCAGGATATCTTCCGCGGCCGCTACCGCCAGAGCTTCGAGCATCCGACGGCGATTCCGGCCGGCGTGGTGCAGGAATACAAATTCCGCCTGCCGACTGTGAATTATGTGTTCAAGCCGGGCCACCGCATCATGGTGCAGATCCAGTCGTCGCAGTTCCCGCTGTATGACCGCAATCCGCAGACCTTTGTGCCGAATATCTTCTTCGCCAAACCGGAAGATTTCCAAAAAGCGACGATCTCGGTGCAGCGCGGCGCAGCCGGCGCCAGCTCGGTCCTGCTGCCGGTGGTGCCGGCCAGCACGGCGCTGAAATAAAGCGCTGCGGCGATGGCGCGCGCGTGCCGCCTGGCCGGCGGCGCGCCTATAATGCACGCCATCGCCTGTACAATCAGCATTGTTTATTTTTTTAGAAAGCCTCAGTAATGGCCAATTACGTCTACACCATGAATCGCGTGGGCAAAATCGTCCCGCCTAAACGCCAGATCCTGAAAGATATCTCGCTGTCCTTCTTCCCGGGCGCCAAGATCGGCGTACTGGGCCTGAACGGCTCCGGCAAGTCCACCCTGCTGAAAATCATGGCCGGCATCGACACCGACATCCAGGGCGAAGCGCGTCCGATGCCGGGCCTGAACATCGGCTACCTGCCGCAGGAACCGCAGCTGGATCCGGAAAAAACCGTGCGCCAGGAAGTGGAATCGGGCCTGGGCGAAGCGTTTGAAGCGCAAGCCAAGCTGGACGCCGTATACGCCGCCTACGCCGACGAAGACGCCGACTTCGACGCGCTGGCCGCCGAGCAGGCGCGCCTGGAAGCGATCATCTCGTCGTCGGACGGCGGCAACCTGAACCTGCAACTGGAAATGGCCGCCGACGCGCTGCGCCTGCCGCCATGGGACGCCAAGGTCGGCATCCTGTCCGGCGGTGAAAAACGCCGCGTGGCGCTGTGCAAACTGCTGCTGTCCAAGCCGGACATGCTGCTGCTCGACGAACCAACCAATCACCTGGATGCGGAATCGGTCGAATGGCTGGAGCAGTTCCTGCTGCGCTTCCCGGGCACCGTGGTCGGCATCACCCACGATCGCTACTTCCTCGACAACGCCGCCGAGTGGATCCTGGAACTGGACCGTGGCCATGGCATTCCATGGAAGGGCAACTACTCGTCGTGGCTGGATCAGAAGCAAGACCGCCTGAAGCAGGAAGAAGCCACCGAATCGGCGCGCCAGCGCGCGCTGCAAAAAGAACTGGAATGGTCGCGTCAGAATCCGAAGGCGCGCCAGGCCAAGTCGAAAGCCCGTCTGGCCCGCTTCAACGAGCTGAGCGAGTACGAATACCAGAAGCGCAACGAGACCCAGGAGATTTTCATCCCGGTGGCCGAGCGTCTGGGCAATGAAGTGATCGAATTCAAGAACGTGTCGAAAGGCTTCGGCGACCGCCTGCTGCTGGACAACGTGTCCTTCACGATTCCGCCGGGCGCCATCGTCGGCATCATTGGCCCCAACGGCGCCGGTAAGTCGACGCTGTTCAAGATGATCGCCGGCCTGGATCAACCGGACAGCGGTGAAGTGGTGATCGGCCAGACCGCGCGCGTGTCGCTTGTCGACCAGAACCGCGACAAGCTGCAGGATGCCAAGACCGTGTTTGAAGACGTCTCCGGCGGCGCCGACATCCTCAGCGTGGGCCGCTTCGAAATGCCGTCGCGCGCCTATCTCGGCCGCTTCAACTTCAAGGGCGGCGACCAGCAGAAGATCGTTGGCAACCTGTCCGGTGGTGAGCGTGGCCGCCTGCATCTGGCCAAGACGCTGCTCAAGGGCGGCAATGTACTGCTGCTGGATGAACCGTCAAACGATCTGGACATCGAAACCCTGCGCGCGCTGGAAGATGCGCTGCTGGAATTCGCCGGTTCCGTGATGGTGATTTCCCACGATCGCTGGTTCCTGGACCGTATCGCCACCCACATCCTGGCGTTCGAAGGCAACTCGCAAGTCACCTTCTTCGACGGCAACTACCAGGAGTACGAAGCCGACAAGAAGAAACGCCTGGGTGAAGAAGGCGCCAAGCCGAAACGCATCCGCTACAAGCCGCTGACCAACTAATCAGCCCAGCCCGAAAGCCTCCGGTTTTCGGGCTTTTTTTCATCTTTTGTGGAACAGCATGGCTCTCGACAAGAATCGCATTTACGTCGCCGTGGTGGTGGCGGCGCTGGCAGGTTACTGGTTTTTCTCGCCCTACGTCACGGTCTACCAGCTGCAAACCGCAGCCAAGGCGGGCGATGCCGACGCCTTCAACCGCCACGTCGACTACCCGCAGCTGCGCGACAACCTGAAGGGACAGTTGACGGCCATGACGGCCGATCCCGCCTCGCCCGCCGGCGACATCCTCGCCAGCAAGCTGGGCCAACTGGTGGTCGACAAGGTAACGGAAGCGTTCGTGCGGCCGGAAACCGTGATGCTGGCGATGCGCAGCGGCGTCTTCAAGCCGAAGCAAAAACACGCGGGCCTTCCCGACGACAGCGCCACGCAACAGCCGCAATGGACCTCATCGCGCACCGGCCTCAACACCCTGATCGTCCGCCTCGCCGACGACGACAAGCAACTGGCACTGGTGCTGCACCGCCAGGGACTGCTCGACTGGAAACTGGTCAACATCCGCCTCCCCGCCGAAGTGCGCCAACCATAAAAAAAGCCGGACCTGCGTTGACAGGCCCGGCTTTTTTATAGTGCGGTGCGCTTAGAAGTTGTAGCGCAGGCCGGCGGTGACGGCGCCGGCTTTACGGCCGGTATCGATGTCGCTCTTGCCGTAGTTTTCATATTCCAGCGAAACCTTGACGTTCTTGTTGATGGCATATTCGCCGCCCACCGATGCGTACAGTGCGGTCTTGTTGTCGCTACCATTGACCGAAGCGATGCCTGAGGTGGTCACTTCGTTGTGGTTGCGGGCCACACCCAGCTTACCGAACACGGCGAAGTCGCGCGCCACTGGCCAGGTGCCTTTGCCGGCGACATAGTACGAGTGCGCGTCGGTGTTGATGCCGCCGGCAGCGCCGTTCTGCGTGTAGTTGTAGCTGCGTTTGCCGAAGTCGGTATAACCGGCTTCCACTGCCCAGGTGCTGTCGATGTTGTAGCCACCATAGACCTTGCCAGCTGCCTTGGTACCGCTGTGGTTATCGCCACTGACGGCGCCGGCGCCGACGGAGTCGCCGAAGTCATAACGGCTGCCAACCACACCTGCACCGATGTAACCGGTACCGGCTGCATCCTGGGTATTGGATTGGGCGAAAGCTGCGGAACCACTCAGAGCGGCGGCGGAAGCGACTAAAGCAAAGATAATTTTTTTCATGATCTTGATCTTTCAGCAAAATGATTGGAACGGACTTGCTTGGGATCGCAGTTGCTATTGAATTGCGATGTATCCAAGATAGCACTCCAGCCAACCAACGTCACGGCCGAATTAGTAAGAAGTGTGACGAGATGTAAGCCAAATGATCATTGGGAAATTTCAAGATGCGCCAAACTTAAGGATAGCTTAAAATTCCTCCCAATCCGTTGTCGATTCCTTAACGACGGCCTTGCGCACAGCCGGTTTGGGTAATTTGAGGGCGGGTTTCGGCGCCGGTTTTGCTGCTGGATAGGCCGCCGGTGTGGCCACGATGCGCGGCGCGGCGCCCTGCGCCAGCCGGAAAATACTCACCAGTTCCGACAATTTGCGCGCCTGCTCCTGCAACGCTTCCGACGCCGCCGCCGATTCTTCCACCAGCGCGGCATTCTGCTGGGTCACCTGGTCCATCTGCACAATGGCCTGGTTGATCTGCTCGATGCCGGTGGTTTGCTCGTGGCTGGCAGCCTGAATGTCGGCCATGATGTCGGTCACGCGCTGGATGCTGGCGACGATTTCGCGCATTGTTACGCCAGCCTCGTCCACCTGGCGCGCGCCGGCGCCGACCTTGCTGACCGACTCATCGATCAGCTGTTTGATTTCCTTGGCCGCCGTGGCGGAGCGCTGCGCCAGCGTGCGCACCTCCGACGCCACCACCGCAAATCCACGGCCCTGCTCGCCGGCGCGGGCTGCTTCCACCGCCGCGTTCAGGGCCAGGATATTGGTCTGGAAGGCGATACCGTCAATGACGCCGATGATGTCGGCCATCTTGCTGGATGATTCGTTGATCGCGCCCATGGTGCCGATCACGTCATCCACCATCGAGCCGCCTTTCTGCGCCACGCTCGATGCCGACCGCGCCAGTTCATTGGCCTGACGCGCGTGCTCGGCGTTGGCTTTCACCGTCGAGGTCAACTCCTCCATCGACGAGGCGGTTTCTTCCAGCGCGCCGGCCTGCTGTTCGGTGCGGGCCGACAAATCCTGCGTGCCGCTGGCGATCTGCGCCGAGGCGGTGGCGATGGTGTCGGTGCCGCTGCGCACCTGGCCGACAATGCCGCCCAGGCTGTCACGCATCGATTTCATCGCATACAGCACGCTGCGTTGATCGTTGTGCCGCAGATCAACATCGACAGTCAGGTCGCCGTCGGCGATTCTGGTGGCCACCCCAGCCACAGCGGCCGGTTCGCCGCCCAGCTGGCGCGTCAGCGCGCGCGTGATCAGCCACCCCAGCGACAGGCCGATCAGCAGGCTGCCCAGCACCAGTACGATCATCAAGGTCAGACTGAAGTGGTACAGCCTGGCTGTGTCCTGCGCCTTGGCGCCGGCGCGCGCTTCCTTCAGGTCGGTCAGGCCGTCCAGCAGCTTGTCCAGGTTATCGGCCTGCGTGCGCGCCAGCAAATGCGCGCGGTTGGTTTCCTCGCTGCGCTGCGCCAGCGGCTCGCGCTCGGCCTGGTCCAGTGCGGCAACAATCACGCGCCGGTATTCCTTGGACGGCGCCACGTATTCGTTCAGCAGGCGCTGCCCTTCGGCCGAGACAAACAGCGGCTTGGCCTTGGCCAGGTAGTCGTCCATGGCGTCGAGATATTTGCCGACATCGGCGCGGATGCGGTTGCGTTCTTCGGCCGAGGTGGCGGCCAGAAAGGTGGTGCGCGAACGGCCCACGTAGATCAGGTTGATGTTGGCTTCCTTGATGTAGGAAAGCCCCAGCATGTCTTCGCGGTACATGGCGTCGGCCGCGCTGTTGAAGCGGCTCATGCTGAAGATGCCGATACAGGCGACGATGGCGCCGATTACCGCCACGATGGTGAAACCACTGATGAGTTTGGTACCGACTTTCATCTTGCTAAGCATAGGTCCTCCCCGGGTGAGAAGACTACGATAGCAGTCCGGGCGGCGTCTTGCCGCCGCGTGTGAACTGTGCGCCACACCGTCACATAATCATGCGGAAGGTCAGGTTGATGCGCGGCCCGCGCGGCGTGCGTTCCTTGTTGATGCCGTGCAGCCAGTGTTGTTGCAGGGTGCCCGCCATCAGCAGCAGGCAGCCGTCACCCAGCGCCAGCTTGATCGTCTTCGGCAGCGTGCGGTGCTTGAGAATGAAGGTGCGCGGCGCGCCAAAGCTGACCGAGGCGACCGCCGGATCGGGACCCAGTTCACGCTCATCGTCGGCGTGGAAGCCCATGCTGTCGCGCTCGTCGCGGTAGTAGTTGAGCAGCACACTGTTGAAGCGGCGGCCGGTGACCTGTTCGACCTGCTGCTTGATGTGCAGTTGCAGCGGCGTGAACGGCAACGGATGGAAGGTCTTGCCCGAATAGCGGTAGCTGGCCTCGCCATGCCAGGCCGACAGACGCGGCTGCATGTGCAGCTTGCCCCATACCTGGATCTGCTCCGCGCGCCAGTCGGTTTCGGCCAGCAGGCGGCGCATCACCTCGTCCGGCGCCAGATCCAGCGCCAGGCGCTGCTGGAACCACAGTTCGCCATCCTCGATGGGGATGGCCGTGAGGGCGGTGTCGTCGGCAAATAAGTCCATGCGCGGTATGATACCGGCATCACGCAATCAAGGAGTTTTCGCATGAACAAACGCCAGTTCCTGGGCACCGCCGCGCTGGCCGGCGTGTCCGCCAGCGTCAGCTTGCCGGCGCGCGCCGCCATCGACAACGGCCCTACCCTGCTGACCGTGACTGGCGCCATCAGCAAGCCCAACCGGGGCAAGCTCGATCCGGTACGCGATCAGATGATGTACAAGCAAAAGCTCAGTTTTGAGCGCGCGCATGGCTTCGACTACGCGGCGCTGAGCGCGCTGCCGTCCATCACCATCAAGCCGACGCTGGAATACGACGCCAAGCCGCATGGCCTAAGCGGTCCGCTGCTGGTGGACGTGATGAAAGCGGCCGGCGCCACGATGCATGGCAATACCAAACTGGTGCTGCGCGCGGTGGATGGTTTTGCGGTGACGGTAACGGTGGCCCAGGCCACGGCGCAGCGCTACATCGTCGCCACCCATCTGGATGGCGCGCCAATGGCGCTGGGCGGGCTGGGACCGCTGTGGGCGGTGTACGATGCGGACAAGGTGGCCGAGATGGCCGCCAAACCGCTAACGGAGCGGTTTGGCTTGTGCCCTTGGGGCTTGTATCACATCGATGTGCAGGCGTGATTAAGCGTAAGCTTCAGCCAAACTCATGACGCGTGGCGCGATGGTGATGCCGATGCCGCTGAACAGCGCGGTGATGGCCGCCATATTGGCTTCCAGTTCATCGGCCTTCCAGCCTTCGAACAGATCGGTGCCGGCTTTCTGGAAGTGCAGGTCCAGTACCTTGCCGCGGTCCTTGTGGGTGTAGCCGCCGCTATACGTTTGCTTGAAGCCGAGCGCGGCCAGTTGGGCCAGCACATCGGCGGGAGCATTGTCCGGGTCGGTGGCCAGGAACACGCCGAAGGTCTTGCCAGGCGGTTTTGCGGCAATGTCTACGTCGTAAATGCCAGGCGCTTTCGTGACGGTCGTACTTTTCAGAAATAACATGTTCTTACCCCTACTATCCAAATTGGCGCCGGTTAGCTTGCAGATTGATTCTTGTAGAAAACATTCTAAGAAACAAGCTTATTGCTAATCGTGCCGTTTGTCGACTGATCCCGGTACTTATTTGTGAATTCGTGTCATTACAACTGCAACTAGCTTGTCCCGGACAAGAGGGCTAACTAGTTGAAATATAGTTGTTAAGTAGTAATTTGCAAGAAGATACGCGAGGAAGCCCTATTTCTGCTGCTTTCTGGCCGCCAATGCTGTGGTCGGACCGACAAGAGACTGATACAACGCTCCCGTGTTCGCATCCCACTGACTGACAGCCTGCTGCTGGCGGGCCACGGTGGCCAGGTCGCCGCGCGCGATCGGCCCGCTCAAGGCCGCTGCCGCCCCCAGCCGGAACACATTTGCCATCGATTCGCTGGCAAGCGGCTGCGCCAACTGGCGCGCCACCGGTTCCGGAATGCCGGCCGCCTGATACGCGCGCAATGCCGCGTCCAGCACCGTCACCAGGTAATTACTCGCAAATACGGCCGCCGCGTGATACACGGTTTTAGCCGACGCGTTGATCGTCACCGGCTGCGCGCCGATCGCCTGCAAGGCCGGCGTCAGCACCGCCAGCGCGCCGTCGTCGCCTTCAATGCCGCAGAAAGTGCCTGAAAATTGGGCAGCCACCGCCGCCGGATCGGCAAAGCTGCGGATCGGATGTACGCTGGCCACCAACGCGCCGGCTTCGCGCGCGGCGCGCAACTGGTCAGACGCCAGCGCACCGCTGCAATGGAACACGATGCTGTCCTTGAGCGGCACGGCGCGCACCAAGGCCTCGCTGGCGGCGGCGATCTGGTCGTCGCCGACTGCCAGCACATGCACCGCCGCCGGCTGCAAGTGCGCGTAAGCCGTCGCCACGCTACCAGCGCCGATGAAGTCGACCGCCTGCTGCGCGGACGCTGCGGAGCGCGTCAGCACCTGCTGTATGCGAAAACTCCCTTGCTCCGCCCACAAACGTCCAAACACGCGGCCCACATGGCCGGCGCCGATCAGATTCAATGCAGGCGCCATCAGAAGCCCGATCCCGGCTGCTTGAGAAACTCCAGTTCAGACAGCGTCGATTCGCGCTGCAAAATTTCGTTACGGTGCGGGAAGCGGCCAAAACGGCGGATCACCCGCTCATGCCGCACCGCGTAATCCAGCATGCCGGCGATGCCCTGATTGCCCGGCTGCGCCTCGGCCAGGCGCGTGAACAGCCTGACCGCCTGCTCCTGCATGGCGATATCCTCGGCATGCTCCAGTGGCATATACACGAACGCGCGCTCGAACGGCGCCAGCGCCTGGTCCTCGCCGGCGTCGATCATGTCCAGCGCGGCCTGCAAGGCCTGATGGTCGCCAGCGAAAGCCAGCGGCGTGCCGCGATATACATTGCGGCAGAACTGGTCCAGCACCAGGATGCGCGCCAGCGCCGCCTGCGGTCCCTCGGCGTCCCAGTGATGCAGGCCGCCCTCCAGCGCCTGCTCGATCTCGGCGCCGAAGCGCCGGGCTATCTCGCGGTCGAAGGCGTCGTCCTTTTGAAACCACGCTTTGCGCGGCAAGTCGCCGGTGAACCAGAAATCGTATACCGCCTGTGCTTGTGCGTTCATATCAGTTACGTGCGTGAGTCAGTTGATAGCTATGGATACCTTCGAATTCCGCCAGTTCCGCCGACAGCACCGCCATCGGCGCGCCACTGCGCTTGCTGAAGGCGATGGCGACAAAGCGCCACTCCTGCATGCCACCATCGCTGCCGATCATCAGCGAGCCGCCGGCGATTTCGTAGCCGCGCTGCCCCGCCATGGCTCTTAGCGCCGGCTCCTGCGGCTTGTAGCCGGCCTTAAAGCGCATGGTGATGGCGATGGCGTGGCGCGAAGGCAGCCAGGCCTCCAGCCGCGTCAGGAAGATCATCGAACCGGCGCACAGCAAGGCCAGGCCCATGGCGCCGGCATAAAAGCCCACACCCACCATCACGCCGATCACCGACGAGGCCCAGATCGACGCCGCCGTGGTCAAGCCGCTGATGTTGAAGCCTTCGCGCATGATCACGCCGGCGCCGAGGAAGCCAATGCCGGTGACGATGCCCTGCACGATGCGGGTCGGATCGGAGCTGATCAGGTACTGCGACACATGCCCACCGAACCAGTGCGCCGGATAGCCGCCGATCACCGTCAGCCCGGCCGACGCCATGCACACCAGGCCATAGGTGCGCATGCCCGCAGCGCGGCCGTGGTACGAGCGCTCGTAGCCCACCATCAGCCCCAGTGCCAACGCGCCCAGCAAATTCAGCAAAATCACCGCATTGGTGGCCAGTTCGGAATGCGACCAGTAAGCGGACAGAAAGTCGAATGCGGGCATGTGAAGCCTTATTTTATTTTGACGTTATTTTTTAACCAGCTGCTTTTCGAAGGCGATATCCAGTTTGCTCATGCGCTTGGGCGCTTCCGGGGAGATGGTCTTGACGAAGGCCACGAAGTCGTCGAGTTCCATCGGTGGGCACAGCGGCGGATTGCCGGCGCCGTCGGACAGGAAGAAGTGGCCGCTGCCGGTCACCGACATCGAATATTTTTCATTGCCGCTGCGGCGTTTCAGCCGATCGACTGCCGTGGTGGCGCGAGTTGCGCGTGCGCTCATAAAATCTCCGTTCGTTGTTCAAGCCATGCCAGCGCATCGCCGGACAGCAGTGGCGACAGGCGCTTGCGCACCGTCGCGTGGTAATCGTTCAGCCAGCGCTTTTCGTCGTCGCGCAGCAGCGTAGGTTCGATGCAGCGCGTATCGATCGGGCACAGGGTCAGCGTCTCAAAATTGAGGAACTCGCCGAACTCGGTCTGGCCGGCGCTGCGGTTCAGCACCAGGTTCTCGATGCGGATGCCCCAGCGGCCCGGCCGGTACAAGCCCGGTTCAATCGACGTGATCATACCCGGCTCCATCGCGGTCTGTGGTTCCGGCATGGTCGATGGCGAAATTGACTGCGGCCCTTCGTGCACATTCAGGAAGTAGCCGACGCCGTGACCGGTGCCATGACCGAAGTCCAGGCCTTCGGCCCACAGCGGCGCGCGGGCGATGGCGTCCAGCATCGGCGACTTGGTCCCACGCGGGAAGCGGGCTGCGGACAGCGCGATCATCGCCTTCAGCACCAGCGTGAAATCGCGCCGGTGCTCATCGCCGATGCGGCCGACCGCCACCACGCGGGTGATGTCGGTGGTACCGCCCAAATACTGGCCGCCGGAGTCGATCAGCAGCAGGCCGTTGCCTTCAATCGTGGCGTGGCGGGCGGCGGTGGCGCGGTAATGCATGATCGCGCCGTTAGGGCCGAAACCGGCGATGGTGGCAAAACTGGGACTGACGAAGCCGGGGCGGCGCGCGCGGGCGGCGGTGATCTGCTGGTCGATAGCGACTTCGGTCAGCGGCGCGCGGTCCGGGTTAGCCAAGGTCTGATCCAGCCAGGTGAAGAATTCGCACAGCGCGGCGCCGTCCTGCTCCATGGTGGCGCGCACGTGAATGGCGTCCTGTTCGCTCTTGCGCGACTTGGCCAGCGTGGTCGGGTTGATTGCTTCGATCACTTTGACCTTGGCCGGAATCCATTGGCGGGTGCCGTGGGTGACGCGGCGCGGGTCGAGCAGCAGCGTGCTGTCGGCCGGCAGCGCGGCCAGGGCCGTGGCGGCAGATTCGTACGGGGCGACGTCGATGCCTTCATCGGCCAGCGCGGTGCGCAGCTCGGGCGACACCTTGCCGTCGGCGACGTACAGCGTGGCGCGGGTGGGCGTCACCAGGGCGTGCGACAGGAAAATCGGGTTGAAGTTGACGTCGGCGCCGCGTAAATTGAACAAATAGGCAATATCGTCCAGCGTCGAAATCAGGTGGCGGTTGGCGCCGGCCTGCTGCATGGCGCCGCGCAAATCGGCCAATTTGCCGCTGCGGCTTTTCGACGCGTACGGCGGCAGGTGCTCGAAAACCGGCGCAGCGGGCAGCGGTGGGCGGTCTTGCCACACTTGTTGCAGCAAATCGACGTCGGTGCGCAGGGTGACGTCTTTGGCGTCCAGCGCAGTTTGCAGCAGACGGGCGATGGCCAGGCCGAGCACGGCGCCGTCAACCGCCAGCGTCTGGCCGGATTTCAGGTGACTTGCCAGCCAGTCAACATATTGCACGCTGGCGCCGGAAGTCAGCTTCATCAGCTGGATGCCGGTTTCGGCCAGTTGTTGTTCGGCCTGGGTCCAGTAGCGGGCGTCGGTCCACAGGCCGGCGAACTCCGGCGTAATGATCAAGGTGCCGACCGAGCCGGTAAATCCGGACGCCCATTCGCGCCCCTGCCAGCGCTCGGGCAGGTATTCGGACAGGTGCGGATCGGCTGACGGGATCATCAGCGCATCGATATGCGCCTGACGCATCGCCGCCCGCAACAGCGCCAGGCGCTCGGCGACTTGGGAGGGGTCTGGAGTATTCATGGGAAGGCCTAAATAGTTGGTCCCATGATACCGCGATTACATGATCTGTCGCTGAACGACTGTGGTGGCGGAATGTTTAAATGGCCCAGCTTGTTGTGTTAACCACGCGGGTCTATATTGATCATGATCGCCTCATTCCGGCCCAAGGGGTGACGCCAGTTTTATGAGACCGGTTCGCTCGCGGGAATACAGCCGCATCACGCAGCGCGGCTGCAATATTTACTAACAGCACTGGATTCTGCCAAGCAAAGTGAAGAGATGAATGAATCTGGTTTCCACTTGCATCTTTTATCAAAACTAAAATTCCACGCCGGTCTGTTAAAGTCAATGCAAACTGGCGGCTAACATTTGAATTCGACCAAGGAAATGCTGTTGTTATCGACTACGAGGATTATCACTAATGGAAATGTACAACCCCATGCCACCTGGAGAATTTATTAAATTACGGTATTTGGAACCTAATAAAGTAAGTGGACGCCAGTTTGCAGAACAATTAGGCGTATCCGCCTCCACGGTCAATCGACTTTTAAATGCCCAGACCCGCATCACGTCCGCAATGGCTGAGCGTCTTTCTAAAGTCGTCGGCAGATCGGTGGGCAGTTGGA
The DNA here is from genome assembly GCF_012849375.1 of Duganella dendranthematis. Lineage (NCBI taxonomy): Bacteria > Pseudomonadati > Pseudomonadota > Betaproteobacteria > Burkholderiales > Oxalobacteraceae > Duganella > Duganella dendranthematis. Next base: position 2,513,569 of record NZ_CP051684.1, on the reverse strand, counting down.
TTCGGCTTCAGGAGGTGCAGGACCGTTGGCAGGAGCGGCTGCGCAATGCGGCTTGAGTGGGCTGTCGTGCTCGGATTTGGCGCGTACGCGCTAATAATTGGCATAAGCTGAACGAAAAAAAAGCCGCTAAGCCTCATAACGCCGTAATCCCTCCAAATCCAGAATGCGGATGCCGCCATAATCCAGACTAAGCAATCCCTGTTTCTCCAACAGCTGCAAAGCCTGATTCGCGCGCTGGCGCGAGGCGCCGGATAATAACCCCAACTCCTCCTGCGATATATGTACGATCTTCTCCAAGCTCGGATATAAATGCGCATGGTATAAAGATGCCAGACACCGCGCCACTCGCGTATCTGGATTCAATAACCGGTCATTCTCCACCGTACCGATAAACTGGCCTAGCCGTTCATTCAATTGCATTAGCAAGAACCGGCTAAACGGCAAACTATTATCCAGCAACCACATAAACGTCGCCGCTGGCATGCGCGCGATACGGCTATCGCGCAACGCCATCGCATCATATTTAAGTACCTCGTTTTTTAAAACCGTGCCCTCGCCAAACCAGCCACCCGGTGGCACACCGGTAAACGTCACGCTTTTACCAGTAGAAGAGAAATTATTCATCTTGACCAGACCGTCGATAATACCCAGCCAATTCTCGACCATTTCCCCTTTGCGACAGACATAACCACCTTTCGGTACAAAGGTTTCAAACGTATCGGCCTCAACGCGCGCCATTTGTTCCGGCGTCAGGTCTTTAGCCCAGATCGCTGAACGCAATGCCGCCTGCAAACTTATTGGATCTCGTTCAGACATTTTTGCGATGCACCATAGAAAAGTCTGTGAATTGTCGTCGAAAAGACAACTTGCCACCCCGTGGCAAGTTAATATCATCACACAAAAAAACAAAACAGCAACAGGAGACACTGGTGCAAAAAGAACACGAGACCTTCCCTCGGCGCCTGCTCGCGCACGGCCAGGAGCGGCCGGGGAAACCCGCGTTTCGCGAAAAGCATCTGGGCATCTGGCAGAGCTGGAACTGGGCCCAAGTCAACGGCGAAGTGCGCGCCCTCGCCTGCGGTTTAGCCGCGCTCGGCTTCCAGCGCGGCATGAACTTGGCCATCGTCGGCGACAACCGGCCGCGCTTATATTGGGCGATGCTGGCTGCCCAATGCCTGGGTGGCGTACCGGTGCCGCTCTACCAGGACGCTCCCGCCGCCGACATGGCCTACGTGCTGGACAACGCCGACATCCATTACGCCATCGTCGAAGACCAGGAGCAAGTCGATAAATTACTGGAATTACAATCCCTCTACCCGCACATCCGCCACATCGCCTACGACGACGAACGCGGCATGCGCCACTATCACCAAACAGGCCTGCTGTCCTTCGCCCGCCTGCAAGAGACGGGCCGCGCGTGGGATCTGGCCCACCCCGGCTTTTTTGACGCCCAGGTGGCGGAAGGCCGCGGCAGCGACAACGCCATCATCCTGTACACCTCCGGCACCACCGGCAAACCGAAAGGCGTGTGCCAGACCCACGCCGCGCTGACTGCAGCTGGTACCGGCGGCGTCGGTTTCGAAAAACTGACCGACGCCGAAGACATCCTGTCCTACCTGCCTATGGCGTGGGTGGGCGACTGCCTGTTTTCCTTCGCGCAGGCGATGAGCGCCGGTTTCACCGTCAACTGCCCGGAATCCGGCGAGACCGTGATGACCGACATGCGCGAAATCGGCCCCACCTATTACTTCGCCCCGCCGCGCGTATTCGAGAACATGCTGACCACCGTGGTGATACGGATGGAGGACGCCGGCGCCATCAAACGCCGCATGTTCCATTACTTTATGGCGGTGGCGCGGCGCTGCGGTGCTCAAATATTAGACAACAAACCGGTGCCGCTAGCCGACCGTCTGCGCTACGCCGCCGGCAAGCTACTGGTCTACGGGCCGCTGAAAAATGTGCTCGGCATGTCGCGCATCCGCGTTGCCTACACCGCCGGCGCGGCGATCGGGCCGGATTTGTTCCGCTTCTACCGCTCCATCGGCGTCAATCTGAAGCAGTTCTACGGCTCCACCGAAACCTGTGCCTACATTTGCTTGCAGCCGGATGGCCAGATTAAATTCGACAGCGTCGGCCTGCCGGCGCCGGGCGTCGAGGTCAAGCTGGCCGATAATGGCGAAGTGCTGGTCAAGTCGCCAACCTTGATGGACTGTTATTACAAGCGGCCCGATGCCACCAGCGAAGCAATCGACGCCCAAGGCTACTTCCACACCGGCGACGCCGGCCTGTTCGACGTCGACGGCCACCTGAAAATCATTGACCGCGCCGCCGACGTGGGACGCATGAACAGCGGCGCCATCTTCGCGCCCAACTACGTTGAGAACAAACTCAAGTTTTTCCCGTTTATCAAAGAGGCGGTGGTGTTTGGCCACCAGCGCGACGAGGTCTGCGCCTTCATCAACATCGACATCGAGGCTGTGGGTAACTGGGCGGAACGCCGCAGCATCGCCTATTCCGGCTACACCGACCTGGCCGCGCATCCCGCCATATATGGGCTGGTACGCGACTGCATCGAACAGGTCAACGCCGACCTGGCCGCCGAGCCGGCGATGGGCGACACGCAAATTCACCGTTACCTGGTGCTGCACAAGGAGCTCGATCCCGACGACGATGAGCTGACGCGCACGCGCAAGGTGCGCCGCAAGTTCATCGCTGAGAAGTACGCGGTGCTGATCGAGGCGCTCTACAGCGAACAGACCTCGCAGTACATCGAGACGCAAGTGAAGTTTGAAGATGGCCGCACCGGCGTGGTGGCGGCGGACCTGAAGATCCAAGCGTGCAAGACCTACCCTGCCATACAGGCAGCGGCATGACGGAGGCCCAGATGCAAATGAACGAGCCAGAGGCGCACTTCGGCGAAGGCGAAAGCGCAGCACGAAGGGAAACCGGGCCGGTGATCCTCGACCTGAAAAACATCTCGCTGTCCTTCGGCGGCGTGCGCGCGCTGACCGACATTTCCTTCGACGTGCGCCAGCACGAAATCCGCGCCATCATCGGCCCGAACGGCGCCGGCAAAAGCTCGATGCTCAACGTGATCAACGGCGTGTACCGCCCGCAGCAAGGACAGATCACTTATCGCGGCGAAGTGCGCAAGAATATGGACTGCCACGCCGCCGCCAAATCCGGCATCGCCCGCACCTTCCAGAATATCGCGCTGTTCAAGGGCATGACGGTGTTGGACAACATCATGACCGGCCGTAACCTCAAGATGAAATCCAATTTCCTGATGCAGGCGCTGTACTGGGGACCGGCGCGGCGCGAAGAAATCGCCCACCGCATCAAGGCCGAAGAGATCATCGATTTCCTGGAGATTCAAGCCATCCGCAAGACGCCGGTCGGCCGCCTGCCTTACGGCCTGCAAAAGCGCGTGGAACTGGGCCGCGCGCTGGCCGCCGAGCCGGAAATCCTGCTGCTGGATGAACCGATGGCCGGCATGAATGTCGAAGAAAAACAGGATATGTGCCGCTTCATCCTCGACGTCAACGACCAATTCGGCACCACCATCGTGCTGATCGAGCATGACATGGGCGTGGTGATGGATATCTCCGACCGCGTGGTGGTGCTCGACTACGGCAAGAAAATCGGCGACGGCACGCCAGACGAAGTACGTTGCAATCAGGACGTGATCAATGCTTACCTTGGAGTGGCCTGTTCATGAACTTCTTCTTCGAGGTGCTGATCGGCGGCCTGCTCTCCGGCGTGATGTACGCGCTGGTGGCGATCGGTTTTGTACTGATCTACAAAGCCTCCGGCGTATTCAATTTTGCGCAGGGGGCGATGGTGTATTTCGCCGCGCTGACCTGCGTGGGAGTAATGGACAAGCTGGGTGTGTCGCTGTGGATCGCTTTGCCGATCACCGTAGCGGCAATGATCGTGCTTGGGTTGGCGATAGAACGCGTGGTGCTGCGGCCCCTGGTCAACCAGCCGGAAATCACGCTGTTCATGGCGACCATCGGCCTGGCCTTCTTCATCGAAGGGCTGGCGCAGCTGATGTTCGGCGCGCAGGTGCGCAAGCTGGAGCTGCCGATCGAAGACGTGCCATCGCAGTATCTGATGGAGCACTACAACATCCTTGTCTCGCAATTCGACATCATGGCCGCCGCCGTATGCGGCCTGCTGGTGACGTCGCTGGCCCTGCTGTTCTCGAAAACCAAAGTGGGCCGCGCACTGCGCGCGGTGGCGGATGATCACCAGGCCGCGCTGGCGGTCGGCATTCCGCTGCAGCGCATCTGGGCCGTGCTGTGGGCGGTGGCCGGCATCGTGGCGCTGGTGGCGGGCCTGCTGTGGGGTGCGCGCAATGGCGTGCAGTTCGCGCTGACGTTTGTGGCGCTGAAGGCGCTGCCGGTGCTGATCCTGGGCGGCTTTACCTCCATGCCCGGCGCGATCGCCGGTGGCCTGATTATCGGCGCTTCCGAAAAACTGGCCGAGGTGTACATCGGGCCGATGGTCGGCGGCGGCATCGAGGGCTGGTTCCCTTACGTACTGGCCTTGTTGTTCCTGCTGGTGCGGCCGGAAGGGCTGTTCGGCGAAAAAATCATCCGGAGGATCTGAGCGATGCTGTACCGCGAAGCAGGACAGTTCAAGACCAGCTATCAGGCCGATGGCCAGATCTTCCCCATCATGCAGGACCGCATTGCGCTGCTGGCATTACTGGCTGTCGCCATCGTGTTTGTGCCGCTGCTGGCGTCACCGTACGTGCTGTCGGCGATATTGATCCCATTTTTGATTTTCTCGCTGGCCGCGATTGGCCTCAACATCCTGACCGGCTATGCGGGCCAGCTGTCGCTTGGCACGGCGGCCTTCATGGCGGTCGGTGCGTTCGCGTCGTATAACTTCATCCTGCGCATTCCCGGCTTGCCGGTGCTGGTGGCATTTATATTGGGCGGCTTGAGCGCGGCGCTGGTGGGTATCGCCTTCGGCCTGCCGTCGCTGCGCATACGCGGTTTTTACCTGGCCGCCGCCACGCTGGCTACGCAGTTCTTCGTGGTCTGGTGCCTGACCAAGATTCCCTACCTGACCAACTACAGTACCTCCGGCGTGATCACCGCGCAGCCCATCGTCATCCTCGGCTACAACTTCGACACGCCGGACCGCAAATACCTGCTGGTGCTGGCCGTGGTGGCGGTGATGGCGCTGCTGGCCAAGAATATGATCCGCTCCAACGTCGGCCGCTCGTGGATGGCGGTGCGCGACATGGACGTGGCGGCCGAAGTGATTGGCTTTCGCCTGATGCGCACCAAGCTGCTGGCCTTCGCCGTCAGCTCGTTCTACTGCGGCGTGGCCGGCGCGCTGTATGCGTATGCCTACCTCGGCACAGTGGAACCGGAAGCCTACAACCTCGATCTGTCGTTCCGCATCCTGTTCATGATCATCATCGGCGGTGTCGGTTCGGTGCTCGGTTCCTTCCTCGGCGCGGCGTTCATCGTGCTGCTGCCGGTGCTGCTGAACGTGGTGGCGCACAGCCTTGCGCTGCCGACCAGCGTCGCCTCCAATCTGGAGCTGATGGTGTTTGGTGCGTTGATTATTTTCTTCTTGATCGTCGAGCCGCACGGCTTGGCGCGTTTGTGGCAGATAGGTAAAGAGAAATTGCGTCTGTGGCCGTTCCCTCACTAAAAAAATACAGGAGACAAGTCTATGAAACGCTTTGCATCCATCATCGCCGTGGTTCTACTAGCCGCCAGCGGCGCGGCCATCGCGCAGCCTGCGGAACAGTACATCGCCCTGCCCTCCTACCGCGTCGGCCCTTATGCGGCGGGCGGTTCGGGCTTTTATGGCGGCATTATCGACTACTTCAATCTGGTCAATCTGTCCGGCGGTGTGAATGGCGTAAAGATCTCGTGGGAAGAGTGCGAGACGGAATACAACCCGTCGCGCGGCGTGGAATGCTACGAGCGTTTGAAGACCAAGAACGGCGGCGCAACGCTGGTTGAGCCACTGTCCACCGGCGTCGCCTACGGCATTCTGGACCGCCTGGCGGTGGATAAAATTCCCATGACGATGATCGGCTACGGCCGTTCGGATGCCGCCAACGGCAAGGTCTTCCCCTACGTCTTCCCGCTAATTACCAGCTACTGGAACCAGGCCGCCGCCATGATCAAGTACCTCGGCGACAAGGAAGGCGGCATGGCCAAGCTGAAAGGCAAGAAGATCGTCCACCTGTACCACGACTCCGCATTTGGCAAGGAACCCTTGCCGGTGCTGGAGGCGTTGTCAAAGCAGTATGGCTTTGAACTGATCAAGATTCCCGTCACGCCGCCGGGCAGCGAGCAGCAATCGCAATGGCTGCAAATCCGCCAGGCCAAGCCGGATCACGTGATTCTGTGGGGCTGGGGCTCGATGAATGCGGTCGCCATCAAGACCGCTCAGCGCAATGGCTTCCCGCGCGAGAAAATTCTCGGCGTATGGTGGGCCGGTTCTGAAGAAGATACCGTACCTACAGGCGATGCGGCCAAAGGCTACAGCGCGATGACCTTCAACACGCCGGGCAATTACCCGGTCATGGACGAGATCCGCAAAAAACTCTACGACGCCGGCAAGGGCAATATGGCCGATTCCACACGCATCGGCAGCGTGTACCACATGCGCGGCGTCAGTGCGGCGATACTGTGGGTGGAGGCGATGCGCACCGCACAGGAAAAATTCGGCAAGGGCAAGCGCATCACCGGCGAGCAAATGCGCTGGGGCCTGGAGAACCTGAATGTGGACGAGGCGCGGCAAAAATCTATCGGCGCTTTCGGCATGCTGCCGGTGGTGAAGACCAGCTGCGACGACCATGAAGGCTCCGGCGCGGTGAAAGTCCAGCAATGGGACGGCAAGAAGTGGAACGCCATCACGCCAAACTGGATCGTCGGCGACAAGGCGCTGACCCGCAAGCTGCTGGAAGAAAGCTCCGCAGCCTACGCGGCCGAGAAGAAAATCACACCGGCGTGTATCAAGTAACCGTCGTTCCCGCGCAGGCGGGAACCCATGCTGACTACGCAAATAACCGTTCTATGGATTCCCGCGTGCGCGGGAATGACGACTACTATGACTCCTTATCTGTCTGTGAATAACGTCGAAGTTATCTACGACCACGTCATCCTGGTGCTGAAAGGCGTGTCGCTGCAAGTCCCGCAGGGGAAGATCGTCGCCCTGCTGGGCGCCAATGGCGCCGGCAAGTCCACCACGCTGAAGACCATCTCCACCCTGCTGCGCGGCGAACGTGGCGACGTCACCAAAGGCGAAGTCCAGTTCAAGGGCGAACGCATCGACCAGCTGACACCCAATGAACTGGTCAGGCGCGGCCTGTCGCAAGTGATGGAAGGCCGCCACTGCTTCGGTCATCTGACCATCGAAGAAAACCTGCTGACCGGCGCCTACACACGCAGCACCTCCCGTTCAGAACTAAAGGCATCTCTGGAAAAGGTCTATCACTACTTCCCGCGCCTGCGCGAGCGACGCAGCAGCCAGGCCGGCTACACCTCCGGCGGCGAACAGCAGATGTGCGCCATCGGCCGCGCGCTGATGGCCAAGCCTTCCATGATTTTGCTGGACGAGCCATCGATGGGCATCGCGCCACAAATTGTCGAAGAGATCTTCGGCATCGTCAAGGATTTGAACAGCAAGGAAAACGTCTCCTTCCTGCTGGCCGAACAAAACACCAGCATCGCCTTGCGCTACGCCGACTTTGGCTACATCCTGGAAAACGGCCGCGTGGTGATGGAAGGCGCGGCCGCCGACCTGTCCTGCAACGAGGACGTGAAAGAGTTCTACCTCGGCGTCTCCGGCGCCGGTCGCAAGAGCTTCCGCGACATGAAATTTTACCGGCGCCGCAAGCGCTGGCTGGCATAAGGATGGTTATGACCGATACCCTCGACAGCCTGGAAGCACGCCCGCCCGAACAGCGCGAACGCGATCTGATGGCGCGCCTGCCGCAATTGGTGGCGCGCGCCAAAGCGGCGGCGGGATGGTCGCGCATCCTGAAGGACGTCAATGCCGTGGACATCAACAGCCGCGCGGCGCTGGCCACGCTGCCGGTCACGCGAAAATCGGAGCTGCACGACCTGCAAACGCAGCATGCGCCGTTTGGCGGCTTGAATACCACGCCAGTCGGCCAGCTGGCGCGCGTGTACATTTCTCCCGGCCCCATCTTCGATCCTGAAGGACGCGGCCAGGACTGGTGGCGTTTCGCGCGGCCGATGTACGCGGCGGGCGTGCGCGCCGGCGGCCTGCTGCAGAACTGCTTCGCCTATCACTTCACGCCTGCGGCCTTCATGGTCGAAGGCGGCGCCGCGCGACTTGGTTGCGCGGTGATCCCGGCCGGCAGCGGCCAGACCGAGATGCAGGTGCAAGCCATCCACGCGCTGCGGCCGGACACCTATGTCGGCACGCCATCCTTCCTGAAGATCATCATCGAGAAGGCGCACGAGATGGGCGTGGACATCAGCAGCATCAGACATGCGCTGGTCAGCGCAGAGGCGCTGCCTGAATCGCTGCGCGCCTGGTTCGGCCAACATGGCTTGCCTGGCGTACTGCAGGTGTATGCGTCCGCCGATATTGGCAACATCGCCTACGAAACGTGCAGCGGAGGCGTGCGCGATCCGGGCATGGTGTTGGATGAAGACGTGATCCTGGAAATCGTCCGCCCCGGCAGCGGCGACCCGGTACCTGCGGGCGAAGTGGGCGAGGTGGTGGTCACCGTATTCAATCCGGACTACCCGCTGATCCGCTTTGCTACCGGCGACCTGTCCGCCATTTTGACCGATGCGCCGCCCTCGCCGTGCGGCCGCACCAACACCCGCATCAAAGGCTGGCTGGGCCGCGCCGACCAGACCACCAAGATCCGCGGCATGTTCGTGCATCCGTCGCAGGTACATGACATCACGCGCCGCCATCCGGAGATTGTGAAGGCGCGGCTGGTGGTCTCCGGCCGGGTCGCGCAGGAGGCGATGACGCTGCACTGCGAAGTCGCGGATCCCGCCAGCGCCAGCGGCGCGGAGATCATCGAATCGATCCGAAAACTGACCAAACTACGCGGCGAAGTGGCGTTTGTCGCCGTCGGCAGCCTGCCCAACGACGGCAAGGTAATCGCCGACGTGCGCGATTACCAGTAAAATATCGTCCTTCACACGTTTGTTTAATAAAAAGACCATGCAAGACTTCCACCACAACCGCGCCCGCGCCCTGATGGAGAGCGCCGAAGAACTGTACACCAAGCACGACGTCGATACCGCCGTCACCGCGATGGCCAACACGCTCAACGCCCGCTACGACCAACCGGACAGCGAAGAATTCCCGCTGGTGCTGGGCGTGATGGGCGGCGCCGTGGTCTTCACCGGCAACCTGCTGCCGCAGCTGACCTTCCCGCTCGAATTCGACTACATCCACGTCAGCCGCTACGGCGACGAAGACAAAGGCGGCGAAGTAGTCTGGAAAGTGGTGCCGCGCTCAAACGTCAGCGGCCGCACCGTGATCGTGCTGGACGATATTCTGGACGAAGGCGAAACGCTGGCCCACGTTAAACAGCGCCTGCTGGACATGGGCGCCAAGGAAGTGATCCTGGCGGTGTTTGCCGACAAAGCCATCGGCAAGGCCAAGCCGGTGCAGGCCGATATCGTCGGCATCACCATCCCTAACCGCTTCGTGGTCGGCTTCGGCATGGACGCTTACGGCTACTGGCGCAACCTGCCGGGCCTGTGGGCGATCAATAACCCAGGCTAAGGACGCAGCGCGTAGGTATTGACGAATTTGCGGATGCCGTTCGGGTTGGCTTTTTTCCACGCTTCGAATTCAGCGCGCCACGATTCCCGGTACTGCAACAGCATCAGCCCCGTCTCCAGCTGGTTGGCCTTGGCCAGCATGCGGATGTTCAGCAGCGCGGGGTCCTGGATATCCTGGCCGCCGTTGGCCACCACTTCGTCAATTACCTGCAGCGCCGAACGCCACGACGCCACTTCAATCGCAAACGGCTGGTCGGCGACTTTGTCCTGCAGGTTCCTCTGGCGCGCATTCACTTCAAACGTGGCATAAGCCAGCCACATCGCGCCATCGGCCACCATTTTGCCGTTGTTGCCACTGAATTCGGAGTCCAGATTGATGACGAACTTGCCGTTGGCATCCAGCTTCACGCTGGCCTTGCGCTGGAGGTGCAGCGCGGTCATCGGGTAACCCACCTTGCTGCGCAACGCCGCCAGCTTGTCCCAGGTCGGCAACTAGTTCGGCTGCGCCGCGATGCCGCTGAACAGCGCCGCCTCCGCTGCATTCAACTTTTGCTGCCACTGCAACGCATCCGACAGGAAGCGCCAGGCCTGGCCGTTGAGCGGTTCAATCTCGGTCGCTTTGCGGAAATGCTCCTCGGCCTCCGGCCATTTTTTCTGCACAAAGAAACTATCGCCGGCGTTCACCTCCGCGGTGGAATACAAGGGATCCAGCCGCGCCGATTCCTCATATTTGACCAGCGCTTCAGCCGGCTTACCCGCCTGGAACAATACCTCGCCTTCCTGCATGGCCTTCCAGGCGGCCGGGGTCGGCACGTGCAGCGGCGCTGGTCTATCCTCCAACAAGACGCGCAGCACTTCCTGCGCCAGCGGATCATCCGGGCCCAGCGTCAGCGCCTGGCGCGCCACCGATTCGGACTGCTGGCGCAGCCGCATCCTGGCGTCACCCTGTGCCTGCGACGCCGCCGCCATCAGCACATTGGCAATCCCGGACAAGGGCTCCGACGCGGTGGGGTCGGCCTTGGCCGCCTCCTGGTACTTGGCGATGGCGTCCTTGTATTTGCCTTGCGCAAACAACGACGTCCCTTCCTGCTGCAACGGCGCCGCAGCCGCGTTCGGCTTTACGGACGCCTGGCTGGCTGCGCACACCAGCGCCAACAACAGAGATGCTGAACGTACAGTTTTCATCGTTATCCTCCGCAATGTTGAGTGAATTGTAATTGCTTTGGATTGCTAAAAATGTCAGGATTTGTATCATGGTGAATACAATTGCTTCCTGGCTGTTCCTCGCCGCCATTGCCCAGGCGGTTTTTCTGAGCATCGCGCTGCTCAACCCGCGCCAACCCGAAATGCGCACGGCAAACCGGCTGCTGTCGGCGCTGCTGCTGATTTTTTCAGCAATCATTGGCCATGCGTGGCTGGGGCTGAATCATCTGTACCGCGTCTATCCGCACAGCGCGCTGGCCATCGTCACGCTGGGGCTGGCGGTGGGGCCGCTGCTGTACCTTTACTTGCACGCGATGCTGTCCGACCAGCCGCTTGGCCGCCGCGCCTGGCTGCATTTCATTCCGTTTGCGGTCGCCACGCTCGGCATGATGCCTTTCTACTTGCGCTCGGCTGACGAAAAACTGGCCTGGATGCGCCAGTGGCACGGTTGGCCCTGGTATCTCGGACTGGCGGCGGTGGCCAAGCTGGTGATCCTGCTCCTTTACCTGCGCGCCAGTGTCCGCCTGGTCCGACGAGTGCCGGCCGATTCGGAACTGGTGGGCGACCTGCGCCGGCTCATGCGCCTGTGGCTCGCGAGCGGAGCGCTGAGCGTGATTGCGGTAGCGATGGCCGCGTTCGACATCGACTGGCCGCTGTCTGTGGAAATGGTAGACGGCGGCGCCCTGATCGTGTTCGTCTTCGCCACCGCCTATACGGCGATGCGCCTGCCGCTTGGCTACCGTCCACGCACGCTGCCGCCGGCGCCGGTTCCTGCGCCTAAACCGCGCTACGCCGACAAACAGTTATCCGCAGCCGATCGGGATGCCTTCCTGGCCCGCCTGCAAACCTGCATGGAGCAGGATCAGCCCTACCGCAACGGCGAACTGAAGCTGGAAGACCTGGCCGCGCAGGTGGCCATGACGCCACACGAGCTTTCCCAGCTGATCAATGAACATTGCGGCGCCAATTTCGCCGACTACCTCAACCGCTACCGCGTCGAGGCCCTGAAAACCGCGCTGCACGACCCGCAACTGGCAGGCACCAGCATTCTCGACTTATCGCTGATCGCAGGATTTAACAGTAAAAGCGCGATGAACCGCACATTTAAAAAATTCACCGGCGTCACGCCGGGCGAATTCCGCGACCAGGCCAACACCGCCGCCTAGCGCGTGCCAAATCATCATTTGCGACGAAAACCACGGCGTGGCACGGCAGACTGGGGCATCACAACAAGGAGCCCAGCATGAAATTGCCTCACCTGATCGCCAACCTGATGATTTGCGCACCGGCCATGGCCGGCCAGACGTGGATCACCAACGTCAAACTGATCTCGCCGGAAAAACTGGATCGCATCGAAAGCGGCAGCGTGCTGATCGATAACGATCGCATTGTCCGCGTCGAGCGCGGTTCCGGCGGCAAAACACCGGCCGGCGCCACCCGCGTCGACGGCAAGGGCTACTATTTAACGCCCGGCCTGATCGACTCTCACGTCCACCTGTTTGCCGTGCCCGGCATGAGCTTCGAGCAGGCCGACCACATGCAAACCATGGCCAAGGAATATTTCGCGCAAATGCCGCGCTCCTATCTCTACTACGGCTACACCACCGTGATCGACCTGGCCGCCGGCAGCCGCGAATTCATCGACCGCGTCAAAGCCATGCCGCGTCATCCGGACATCTACGACTGCGGCCCACCGCTGGTATTCGCCAACGGCTACCCATCGTCGTACACGCCGCCAGCCTACCGCTTTGAAGTATTTTCCAATTTCATTTACGACCCCGCCCAGGCCGACAAGATTCCCGCCCGCTACAAGCCGGAGGACTACACCCCAGCCAAAGGCGTGGCCCGCGCTAAAAAGGACGGCGCCATCTGCGTCAAAACCCACTACGAACACGGTTTCGGCGCTCAGCGCAACCTGCCGGTGATGAGTCCGGCCGTCTACGGCGAGGTCCGCGCGGCGGCAACCAAGGATGGCCTGACGCTGGTGACGCACGGGAATTCCTTTGAGGCGCAGACCTTCGCCGTCAACGGTGGCGTCGACGTGCTGGCCCACGGCATGTGGCACTGGGGTACGCTGAACAATTCGCCGGAGTTACCAGACGAAATCAAGCAGTTGCTGGATAAAGTCGTCGAACGCAATATCGGCTACCAGCCGACCATGCAGGTGCTGTACGGCCTGCGCGCCTATGTCGATCCGGAATATCTGAACACACCGGTACTGTCCAAGCTGCTGCCGCCAACCATGCTGGCCTGGCTGAAGACGCCGGAAGGCAACTGGTTCAAGGAAGAAGTGGCGGAAGAAGGGGAAACCGACGAGACAGTCCGCAAGAATATGGAATCGCCGCTGCGCCGCCAGCGCCAGGTGGTTGCCTATTTAGCGAGCAAGAATGCGAATTTCCTGTTTGCCACCGATACGCCGTCCTCGCCCACCTACGGCAATATTCCGGGTCTGAACGGCTATCTGGAGATGCAGGACTTGCGCAGCGCCGGCCTGTCATTGGCGCAGCTATTCAAGGCGGCGACCATCAACAATGCCCGCGCCTTCCATCTTGAAAACGACCTGGGCAGCATCGAGCCGGGAAAGGTGGCCAATCTGGTGCTGATGAAGGAGTCGCCGCTGCAAGACGTCCGTGCCTACGATACGGTAGACACGGTCTGGGTACGCGGCAAGCCGATGGCGCGCGAAAGCCTCGCCGTCGGCCAGTAATTACAGCGCGAGGCGGGCGCGGGCGGCGTCGTACTCGCGCTTCAGGCGTTCGACCATCTCGGCGGTCGATGGAATGTCGTCCATCAGGCCCACGCCCTGGCCGGCGCCCCAGATGTCGCGCCAGGCTTTGGCGCTGCTGGAACCGAAGTTCATCGCGGTCTTGTCGGCAGTCGGCAGCGCGTCCGGATCGAGGCCGGCGGCGACGATGGATTTTTTCAGGTAATTACCGTGAACGCCGGTGAACAGATTCGAATAGATGATATCCGCCGCCGTGGATTCGACAATCGCCTCGCGGTAGCCGTCGCTGACATTGGATTCCTTGGTCGCCAGCCAGCGCGAACCGATGTAGGCAAAGTCGGCGCCCATGGCCTGGGCCGCCAGGATGGCGTCGCCGGTGGCGATCGAGCCGGACAGTGCAATCGGACCTTTGAAGAACTTGCGCACTTCACCCACCAGCGCAAACGGCGACAGCGTGCCGGCGTGGCCGCCGGCGCCGCTGGCCACCAGGATCAGGCCGTCAACGCCCGCTTCCAGCGCTTTTTCAGCGTGGCGGATCGAGACGATGTCGTGCAACACGATGCCGCCATAGCTGTGGATCGCATCCAGCATCTCTTTCGGCGGCGCGCGCAGCGACGAGATGATGATAGGAATCTGGTGCTTCACGCACACTTCGACGTCATGCGCCAGGCGGTCGTTGGACTGGTGGACGATCTGGTTGACGGCGATCGGGCCAACGCGCTTGTCCGGGTTGGCGGCCTGGAACTCGGCCAGCTCCTTTTGCAGATCGGTCAGCCACACATCCAGCATCTCGGCCGGACGCGCGTTCAGCGCCGGGAACGAGCCGACGATGCCGGCCTTGCACTGGGCCGCCACCAGCGCCGGTCCACTGGCGATGAACATCGGGGATGCGATGACGGGAAGGGTGAGGTTTTGCAGGACTGCAGGCAAGGTCATGGCGTACTCGCTGACGTGAATTAATCGGTGCCAACGATTATAGATCGGAAATAGTACGATCGTGCCGAAACTAGATCCACCCCTCTACATTTATTCATTAAGTAAGTACTCACCATCGACACGAGCCGCAGTACTGCGTACTAGCTGGCTGGCGGCCCATCGGCCGAGCTCTTCCGGCGTCTGCTTGAGGAAGTTGTTATTGGCGGCAGCAAACACCGGCATTGACGTCAGCAGCACCGGCACGTCGGTCAGCGCAATCCGCTGGCGCTCCAGCAACAAAAACTTGAGCAGCACCTTCAGCGCATTCTGCGCGTTGCGTACCGGATCGGCGGCCAGGTATTCCAGCCGTGACCGCGCGCGCGCCAGTGCGCCGGCCACATCGGTGAATGGCGCGCCGTGGCCGGGAATCGCCACCCGCACGTCCAGCCCGGCGATCAGGTCCAGCGTGGCGCGCTCTTCGGCAAAGCCGGACTCGCCTTCCAGCTCGGGGAAGATGACGCCGAAGCCGTTTTCCCACAGCGCATCGGCGGATACCAGCACCTTTTCTTGCGGACAGTAAAAAATCAGCGAATGCGGGTCGTGGCCGGGGGCGCCCAGCGCCTGCCATTCCATGTCGGCCAGCGTCAGCACGTCGCCGGGGGCGATGGTGGCGTCGAAGGTGAAGCGGTCGCAGCGCTGGCCGGTGGCCTTGAAACTCAGCGCCTCCACGTCCCAGTGCCGCACCTTGTCGGCTTCCGCCACCGGAATCGAGGTCTGGCAGCCGAAGTGGGCCTGCAGGATGGCGTTGCCGCCGCAGTGGTCGGAATGCAGGTGGGTGTTGAGAATCTGGTCCAGATGGCGGCCGCGCAGCACGTGGCGCACCAGTTCCAGCGTCTGCGGCGCATGGCTGACGTAGCCGGTATCGATAATCGCCGTATCGTGGCGGCCCAACAACATGATGTTGTTGGACGACAGCCAGCCCCGTTCCAGCACCTGTATCGCATCCGGCAGCACGCTCATAGCTCCTCGTCGTCGAAACGGAGGGTTTGCCGCCGCACCGGCAATTCCGCCCACACGGCGCGTTTGTAGTCGTCGTCGGCCTTCCCCCAGGCGATGATTTCGTCGATGGTCCGCAGGCAGCCCATGCAATATTGCCGTTCCATGTCCATCTTGCACAGGCTGACACACGGGGACGGCACCGGCGCGGCGATTAAGTTAGTTGCATCACTCATGGCCCCATTATGCCGTGAAGCCGCTTGACTTGGGGGCGCATCGGCGTAGACTTACCATCCATATAGATGGTAATCAGATGGAGACACTGTGGCCAAGCAAGAAATCAAGCTGAAGACTGCCGAATCAGAAAAAATCACCATCAATCTGGGCCCGATCGACTTAGGACAGATTGACCTGCTGGTACAGGAAGGGTTTTACTCGAACCGTACCGATCTGATACGCACGGCAATCCGCAATCAGCTGAACCAGCACGCCGAGGTGGTCAAGCAGACCGTGGCGCGCAAGAGCCTGGTACTGGGCATGCAGCACTACTCACGCGCCGACCTGGAAGCAATCCAGGCGGCCGGACAGCGGCTGCAAATCCAGGTACTGGGCCTGGCCAGCATCGCCAGCGACGTTTCGGTCGAACTGGCGCTGGCGACAATCGAATCCATTTTTGTACTCGGCTCGCTGCACGCCAGCACGGTTCTCAAGACTGCACTGGCGACGCGCATCCACTAAGGAGTGCCATGAAACTCAATTTTTTAACGCAAATGCGCGAAGCTGCGCAACAGATACTGCACAAAGGCGTTCACCTGCATCGCCCGGCCGCCAAGCCGACCATGCGCGATATTAACCCGCCGCCGCCAAACGCAGCGCCGTCCACGCCGGAGCCGGAAGCGGCGCCGGCGCGCGGCCAGGCGCCGAATCCGGCCACGCATCCGGCCGAGTACGCGCAGGACATGCTCAACCGCATGGGCATCAAGCTCGATTTGCAGGCCAATCTGGACCGCGCCATTGATCTGGGTTCGCTGCATTCGCCCGCCTCGGCGCCAATGCCGGAAGGCGCGCAATTTATCCGCAGCAGCTACAGCAACCACGCCGGCATGCGCAACTACAAGCTGTACATTCCGTCCAGCTATCACGGCCAGACGATGCCGCTGCTGGTGATGCTGCACGGCTGCACGCAGAATCCGGACGACTTCGCCGCCGGCACGCAGATGAATCAGGTGGCGGAGGAAATGGGCTTTTTCGTGGCCTATCCAGAACAGCCGGCCAACGCCAATCACTCCAAGTGCTGGAACTGGTTCAACGCCATCGACCAGCAGCGCGGACAGGGCGAGCCGTCCATCATTGCCGGCATTGCGAAGCAGATCATCGACGAGTACCCGGTCAATGACCGCCAGGTATATGTGGCGGGCTTGTCGGCCGGCGGCGCCATGGCGGTGATTGTCGGCACGCTGTATCCGGAATTGTTTGCGGCGGTGGGCGTGCACTCGGGATTGCCGTTTGCGTCGGCACAGGATTTGCCGTCGGCATTGTCGGCCATGAAGCGCGGCGCCAAGAGCGCGGGCAAGGCCGGCGACGGGTCGCAGCCGATTATCGTGTTTCATGGCGACAGCGACACCACCGTCAATCCGCGCAATGGCGAGCAGGTAATTGAACAGCGATTGCATCACCATCGGGGAGCGCGGCCGTCGGTGCAGTCGGGCGCGGTGCCGAATGGCTACCGCTATACGCAAACCACGCACACCAAGCCGGACGGCACGCCGCTGGGCGAACACTGGGTAGTCCACGGCGCCGGCCACGCCTGGTCGGGCGGCAGCGCCTCGGGCAGCTACACCGACGCCAAAGGCCCGACGCCAGCCGCGAAATGCTGCGCTTTTTCAGCACGGTGGCCTGATCAGATAGCGCCGGCAACCCGTAAGATCAGGCCCACGACCGTGACCACGTTAGTAATCATCAGCCCAGCCATCCAGAACACCAGCCTGTCGATTCGGTTGCTCAGGTGGTCGATCCGATTGCTCAGTTGGTCGAATCGATTATTCTGATGCTCGATTCGCTGATCCTGGCGATCTATCGAGTGTTCGAGTTGTTCCGCCGTAGTTGCCAGCAAACGCTCAAACCTTCCCGCTGTCGTTGCTGCGGATTGATCGATGCGGGCCATTGTTTCTTTTCGGACGTCATCGATCCTGTCACGCAGGGAGGCAAACTCAGCCATCATGGCCTGATGCTGTGCTTCCTGTGCGCGTTGCAAGGACAGTAGCGCGCTGGTGACGTTGTCCATTTGGGTCTCCAGCCGCACGATGCGGGCGATGTGGCCATCGTCTGCCGCGCCACCTGGGTTGTCAAGCGAGGTCTGGTTCATGTCAGCGCTCCCGATGGGGTTATGCGCTATTGTCTGGGGCTGCTGCCGGGGGCGTTTGAGGGTGATCAATGATGTGCTGGCGCAGGCAGTCCGGGCACCAGCAACTGGCGCCGGCGGCCGACGGCACCGGCAGCGCGGCCGGCAGATAAGTGCACCAGCACGGTGGCGCGGGCACGGCGGGATCGGCGTCCTGCATGGCGCAGGAGAACTGCGCGCCGCAGCGGGAACAGGTACTCATGGCTTCAGCGTATCGGAGCTTCCGGGAAATTACAACCGGATGGCCCTATAATGCGTGCTTGAGTGCAGCCAGAGGCTGTAAAATTGCGCCCAAATTCTTCTTACCGGAATCGCCATGACCCAACTGACCAATCTGAACCTAGGCAATGACGCCGACGACCTGACCGCTGTTGAACCACGGATCAAGGCGCAAATTCTGGCTGAAGCGCTTCCTTACATCCGTAATTACCACGGTAAAACCATCGTCATCAAATACGGCGGCAACGCCATGACCGACGAACGCCTGAAGCACGGCTTCGCCCGCGATGTCATTTTGCTCAAACTGGTCGGCATGAATCCGGTCGTGGTGCACGGCGGCGGTCCGCAGATCGACAACGCGCTGAAGAAAATCGGCAAGCAAGGCACTTTCGTGCAGGGCATGCGCATCACCGACGAAGAAACCATGGAAGTGGTGGAGTGGGTGCTGGGCGGCGAAGTCCAGCAGGACATCGTGATGTTGATTAATCACTACGGCGGCCAGGCAGTCGGGCTGACCGGCAAGGATGGCGGCCTGATCCGCGCTCGCAAGATGGCCATGCCGGATAAAGAAAATCCGGGCCAGACGCTGGACATCGGCTTCGTCGGCGAAATCGAAGCGATCAACCCGGCAGTCGTGAAAGCGCTGCAGGACGACGCCTTCATCCCGATCATCTCGCCGATCGGTTTCGGCCAGGACGGCCAGGCCTACAACATCAACGCCGACGTCGTCGCCGGCAAGATCGCGGAAATCCTGAAAGCCGAAAAGCTGATCATGATGACCAACATCGCCGGCGTGCAGGACAAGCAGGGCAATCTGGTGACCGACCTGTCGGCGCGCGAAATCGACGAGATGTTCGCCGATGGCACGATTTCGGGCGGCATGCTGCCTAAAATTTCATCAGCCCTGGATGCGGCCAAGTCCGGCGTCAATACCGTGCACATCATTGATGGACGAATTGAGCATTCTTTGTTGCTCGAAGTCTTGACCGAACAAGCATTTGGCACTATGATCCGGTCTCACTGAAAAAAAGGCGGTCTCGCCGGCAGTCGGTGAAACCGCCACATTTGTATGCCCTTTTAGCTCAGTGGTAGAGCACTCCCTTGGTAAGGGAGAGGCCACGTGTTCAATCCACGTAAAGGGCACCACTTCTCGCAGCACCCTCCCCCCTGCAGTTAGCTCCCTCCTAGTACATCCGTTCCACACTCAATCCGCGTTTGCGCAGCAACTCCGGTACGCTTCCTTTGCCGACCAGGTGCAACACGCCAATCGCCGCCACACTGTTGTTTTCACGCGCCATCAATTTGACCATGCCGTCGGCCAGCGCTGGATTGCGACCATCCAGCAACTCCTTCTGCACAAAGCGGCCCGAGAAGGTGTCGTCCTGCTCCGCCTTCAGCGCCAGCGCATCGAGCGCCTTCACGTCGGCATGACGCCACGCCTCGGCGATTTCGCGCGCCTGATCGGCCTGCTCTTTATCCTCGATACCGGCGATGGCTTCCTGCAGGAACACCAGTTGCTCGGCCGCCGTCATCTTGTCGAACAATGACATCTGGCTGTCCGCCGATTCCAGCTCGACTACTTTCTGGCCGGCCTCGTGCGCCTGCTGCGACAGATGCGCATCCACCGCCAGCGCGGCGTCGTAGCCCTGCGCCGCAAACTCGCTGACCGTCAGCACGCTGGCCAGCAGCCACGGCTTCATCGACGCCACCGTTTCCGGCGCGATGTTGTACTGCTTGAGCAGCCTGGCCAGGCGCGTACGCCATTCCGGCGTCAGGCCCGAGCTGCCCTTGGCGCTCATGCCGTACTGCTGCACCGCACGCGCGAGTTTTTGCTGATCGGCCAACGGATCGATTTCCAGCGCCAGCACCGGCGCTTTTTTCAGCAGCCCGGCCAGGCGCGGCTCCAGCGGATAAAAATCCTTGGCGCCGACATGGATGGTGCCGAACAAATACAGCGTGTGGCCATTCTGCTGTACCTTGAACAGCGCGCCGCGGTTGGGCGTGACGTTTGGCGCCGCGCCCTGCTCGGCCGCAACCGCCGGACCGAGGGCAAACAAGAACAAACTACAGAACAACACTATAATCTGGCGGCGCATTCGTGACCTTTTACTGATAGAGATGACGTGAATATTACTCGCTCCACACCCGTCTGGCTGTTTGATCTTGATAACACCCTGCACAACGCCTCGCACGCCATCTTCCCGGCCATCATGTCGGGCATGAACGCGTATCTGGCGCGGTTGCTGGGCGACGGCGTCACGCCCGCCAGCGACGAGCTGGTGAACGCCACCCGCACCCGCTACTGGCAGCGCTACGGCGCCACCACGCTGGGCGTGGTCAAGCACCACGGCGTCAAGGCCGCGCACTTCCTGGAAGAGACCCACCGCTTCGACGACCTCAACGCCATGATCCGCGCCGAGCGCGGACTGCGCCAGCTGCTGCGCCGCCTGCCAGGCCGCAAAATCTTGCTGACCAATGCGCCGCACCGCTACTCGTCGCAAGTGCTGCGCCATCTGGGCTTGCAGCGCCACTTCCAGCACCACATCGCGGTGGAAGCGATGACGGTACACCGCCACATGCGGCCCAAGCCGTCGAAGCTGATGCTGCAGCGGCTGATGCGCCGCCATCAGCTCACGCCGGGCCGCTGCATCCTGGTGGAAGACACGCTGGCCAACCTGCGCAGCGCGCACCAGCTGGGCATGCGTACCGCGTGGATCACGCAATACCTGACCATCGGCGACACAGCCGGCCTGGCCCATCCACAAAAACGACTGATTCGCCCCGCTTATGTCGATGTCAAAGTAAAATCTGTCAGGAACCTGCCGTCACGCCTGCACCAGTTGCGCTGACCCTCCCTTTTATTTAACCCGCGAGATCATATGGCAAGCACACCGCCGGGCCAGCGCCGTTTGCAAATTCTCCAGGCGCTGGCGGAGATGCTGGAACAACCCAAGGGCGACAAGATCACCACCGCTGCGCTGGCGCGCAAGCTGGCGTTTTCCGAAGCGGCCCTGTACCGGCATTTCGCCAGCAAGGCGCAGATGTTCGAGGGCCTGATCGAGTTCATCGAATCGAGCGTGTTCGGCCTGATCAACCAGATCGCCGAGCGCCAGGAAGACGGCATGGCGCAGGCGCGCGACATCGTCGCCATGCTGCTCAACTTCGCCAGCCAGAATCCCGGCATGACGCGGGTGCTGATCGGCGAAGCACTGGTCAATGAAGACGAGCGCCTGCAGCTGCGCATGAACCAATTCTATGACCGCGTGGAGCTGGCGCTGAAGCAGGCCTTGCGCCTCGCCGCCAGCGAGGGCCAGGCGCACGAAGCCGACGCCACCGCGCGCGCGGCGATGCTGACCAGCTTCGTCATCGGCCGCTGGCACCGTTACGCCAAGAGCGGCTTCAAAAACAATCCGTCGCAGGATGCGGCGCTGCACATCACACTGTTGTTATCGTCAGTATGAACACCGAAGTATTCGCCCTGCTGGATGACGCCAGCCCGGAAGCCATCCAGGCTGGCGGCCGTTCGCGCCTATACACCGGCCATCGCGCCACGCTGCGTTGCGACGACATCGCCCAGTGGCCGCAACTGCTGGCGCAAATGCAGGAAGCGCTGGCGCGCGGCGAATACGCGGTCACCGTATGCAGCTACGAATTGGGCGAAGCACTGCTGGCGTTGCGCACCGACGACGCGCCGCCACGTGCCGCGCACAGCGTACCGCTGGCGCAGATCCTGCTGTTCAGTGACTGCGCACTGCTGTCGGCCGCGCAGGTCGGCGACTGGCTGGCGGCGCGCTCGTTCCCGATCGACCGGCCGGCCGGCATCGCCAACATCCGGCCGAACATCGATCAGCAAGCCTTTAGCGCGGCGCTGGCGCGCATCCACGACTATATTGCGGCCGGCGACACCTACCAGGTCAATTACACGTACAGGCTGCGTTTTGATGCGTTTGGCGGCATCCATGCGCTGTACGCGCGCCTGCGCGGCCGCCAGCCCGTCCCTTACGGCGCATTGATCGCGCTGGACGACGGCAGCGCCGTGCTGTCGCTGTCGCCCGAACTGTTCGTGCTACACAGCGGCGGCATGCTGACCGCGCGGCCGATGAAAGGCACGGCGCCCGCCGCACCAGCGGCGCAGCAAGCGGAAAACATCCTGCGCGCCACCAACCTCGCTGCCGATCCCAAGAACCGCGCCGAGAACCTGATGATCGTCGACCTGCTGCGCAACGACATCGCGCGCGTGGCCGTCACCGGCAGCGTGGAAGTGCCGGCGCTGTTTGACGTGCAGCGCTACACCAGCGTGCTGCAGATGACCTCCACCATCACCGCGCAGCTGCGCGACGACGCCACGCTGCACGACATTTTTGATGCGCTGTATCCCTGCGGCTCGATCACCGGCGCGCCCAAGCGCCGCACCATGGAAATCATCCGCGAACTGGAACCGGACGCGCGCGGCATCTACACCGGCGCCATCGGCTGGTTCGATCCTCGCAAGGATAGCGACGGCGGCAAGGTCGGCGACTTCTGCATGTCGGTACCGATCCGCACGCTGACCTTGCAGCCGCAAGGCGCGGACGGCGTGCGCCACGGCGAAATGGGCGTCGGCGCCGGCATCGTCTTCGACAGCGACGCCAGCGACGAATACGCCGAGTGCAAACTCAAGGCACGCTTCCTCACCGGCCTGCAAAACGATTTCGAGATTTTCGAAACCATGCGCGCCACGCCAGCCGGCGGCGTACGCCATCGCGAGCGCCACCTGCAACGGCTGGCCGCATCTGCCGCCTACTTCGGCTTCCCTTGGGATGTAAAGGCGGCGGATGCCTATCTGGATACCGCCTGCGCCATGCTGGAGCCGCAGCACGCGGCCTATCGCCTGCGCCTGGCCCTCAGTCCGTCCGGCGCCTTCTCGGTGCAGCACGCGCCGCTGTCGCCGCTGGCCGAACCGGTGCGCGTGCTGCTGGCAGAAGACAACACCAGCAGCGGCGACCTGTTCCTGCGCCACAAAACCAGCATCCGCCAGCGCTACGACGCCGCCTGGCGCGACGCCGAAGCCCAAGGCGCATTCGATACCCTGTTCTTCAACGAACGCGGCGAACTGACCGAGGGCGGCCGCAGCAACGTCTTCGTCCGCATCGATGGCCGCTGGCTGACGCCGCCACTGAGCGCCGGCGTGCTGCCAGGCGTAATGCGCGGTGTGTTGCTGGACGATCCAGACTGGCAGGCGGGCGAATCCGTCATCACGCGCGCAATGCTGGACACTGCCGACGACATCATCCTCTGCAACGCCCTGCGCGGCGTGCTACGCGTCGTCAGAACTCCGAACGAAAGGGTCTGACCCGCGGGGTCAGACCCCGGCGCAGCGGTGTGCGGGTTGAACAGGTGCGGCACGTTGACAGCGGCCAGCAGCGTCAAACCCTCTACAGGTCGATCATCATCTCGAAGCCGCCATAGATCATGCGCTTGGCGTCGAACGGCATGTTGGCCGGGTCCATGAACGCGCGCACGCGCGGATCTTTCATGACCTTGTCGTTGATCTCGTCGCGTTTGGCGCGCGATTCGTAGACAATCCAGGAAAACACCACCACTTCGCCTTCCTCCAGCATCACACTTTGCGGGAAAGAGGTCAGCTTGCCGGGTGGCGCATCGTCGGCCATTGTCTCGCGGAATTCCAGCGCGCCAAGTTCCCTCCACACGGCGCCGCATTCGCGCGACATTTTCTTGTACGCCTCAAGCTTGTCCTTGGGCACCGGGACCACAAAACCGTCTACATAGGCCATGACTGTCTCCCAGAAAGTGAGACGGTTAGCGTAGCACGAAGCGTTTGCGGTAAGCGCCCGGTGTCGTCGCGGCAAGACGGCGGAAGTGGTGGCGCAGCGATTCTTCCGAGCCGAAACCGGCGCGCTCGGCGATCTGCGTCAGCGGCACATCGGGGTCTTCCAGCATCTCCTTGACGATGGCAACGCGTTCGCGGATCAACCATTCCACCGGGCCGAAGCCGGTAGCCTGCTGGAACTGGCGCTGCAAGGTGCGCGGACTCATGGCCGCGCGCTCGGCCATGCTGGCCACCGTGTGCGGCTGTGCCGGATGGCTGCGCAGCCAGTCCAGCAACTTGGACAAGCGTCCCTGCTCGCCCTGCGCCATGGGACGCGGCAGGAATTGCGCCTGCCCGCCTTCGCGATGCGGCGCCACCACCAGCCGCTGAGCCACCAGGTTGCCGACCTTGGCGCCATGGTCGCGCCGCACCAGGTGCAGCAGCATGTCCAGCCCGGCGGCCGAGCCGGCGGCGGTGATCACCTGGCCGTTATCCACATACAGATGGTCGGGCTGCACGTCGATCAGTGGATAACGTTGCGCCAGCCGCTCGGCGTAGCGCCAGTGGGTGGTGGCGCGCTGGCCGTCCAGCAGACCGGCGGCGGCCAGCACGAATACGCCCGAGCAGATCGAACACAAACGCGCGCCGCGCGCGTGGGCGGCGCGCAGCCAGTCCAGCAGTTGCGGCGGCGGCAATTCGTCGGCATCGCGCCAGCCGGGGATGATGATGGTGTCCGCCAGCGCCAGCAATTCCGGCGCATACGGCGCCTGCACCGTGATGCCGCCGGCCGCGCGGATCGGCCCCTGCTCGACGGCGCAGACCGCGAAGTCGTACCAGTCAACGTCCAGTTCCGGACGCTCCAGCGCAAACAGTTCGACCGTGCAGCCAAACTCAAATGTGCACAGGCGATCGTACGCCAGCGCCACCACCAGATGTTTTTTCATGGCGTAATCTTACCGGATAATGGCCTGTGCGCCACTTCTGGCGGTAGCGGTGCGTCGGCACAATGAAGGCTCATCTACATAGGAGAGTCCGATGTCCCACGTTACCGCCGTTCCCGCCGCCGACAGCGCCGCCGCGCTGTCCCACTTTGAAGCCAGCTTCCGCTACGAAACCGATTGCTGGGACGTGCACGATGCCATGTCCGGCGGCCAACCGGATTTCGTGCTGCTGGATGTACGGGGAACGGAAAAGTACGCAGCCGGCCACGTGCCCGGCGCGCTGGATCTGGCGCGTCGCAAGATCATCGGCTCAAAGCTCGCCGAATTTCCGGCCGACACGCTGTTCGTGGTCTATTGCGCCGGCCCGCACTGCAACGGCGCGGCCCGCGCCGCCGTGCGGCTGGCGCAACTGGGCCGGCCGGTCAAGCTGATGACCGGCGGCATTACCGGCTGGCTGGATGAAGGTTTCGTCCTGGCCAGCGTTTAGTCAAGACCCAAGCGTCAGGTGCCGAGCGCTTTTTCGACGGCGCTGACCAGTTGCTTGTCGGTCGGCGTAACCTTGCTGCCGAAGTTGTTGACCACATTGCCGTTGCGGTCGATCAGGTACTTGTGGAAGTTCCAGGCCGGCGCCTTGCCGGTCGCTTTGATCAGGTTGGCGAACAACGGATTCGGCTCCTTGCCGGACACCACCGACTTGGCAAACATCGGGAATTTCACGCCGTAGGTGTTGTAGCAGAAATCGGCGATTTCCTTGCTGCTGCCGGGTTCCTGCTGGCCGAAATCGTTCGACGGGAAGCCCAGCACCACCAGGCCTTTGCTGCCGTACTTGGCGTACAGCCCTTCCAGACCTTCATACTGGTTGGTGAAGCCGCAGTAGCTGGCGGTGTTGACCACCAGGATCACCTTGCCGGAATACTGGCACAGGTCCTGCGGCGAATCGTCCTGCAGGCGCTTGAAGGATTGCTTGAGGATGGCCGGGCAGCTGGCGGGAGCAGTCGCCGCCGGCGCTGCCGCTGCGGCGGCAGGTGCTTGCGCAAACGCGGAAGCGCTGGCCAGCATGGTCAGCGAGGAAACGAGGCACAGTTGGGCGAAAGTCTTGGACATGGTGTCGGCCGGAAAGAATAGTAAAAAAATCATTCTAGTCCAATTTAGTGCCCGTCGCACGATTGATCCAGATTAAGTAAAACGCCGCCCACCGCGCTAACGTCATGCGACGGAGGCGGATATGCGGATCTTGTTGTGGTGCTTGCTATGGCTGGTCAGTATCGCCCAGGCGCAGGTGATGTCGCTGCCGGCGTTGAATGCCGGCCAGGTCAGCGTCTCCGGCCTGTCGTCGGGCGCGTTTATGGCGGTGCAGTTCGAAGTAGCCTTTTCGCGCACCGTGATCGGCGCCGGGGTGATTGCCGGCGGCCCCTATTTCTGCGCGCAGGGCAGCGTCTACGCCGCCACCACCACCTGTACCTGCACCAACGAATTCTTCTCCTGCCGCGTGCGTCCCGGCGGCACCCGCGTGCAAGACCTGATCACCCTCACCGACTGGTTCGCCGCCTCGCAAAGCATCGATCCCACCAGCGCGCTGGCCAGCCACCGCGTCTGGATGCTATCCGGCACCCTCGATTCGGTGGTGCCCCAGGCGGTGATGAACGACCTGCTGACCTACTACCGCCACTACATCGACGCCAACCGCATCACCTACCAGCGCAACCTGGTGGCCGAACACGCGATGCCCACTGACAGCTACGGCAACACCTGCGCCACGCTCGGTTCGCCCTACATCAACAACTGCAACGATGACGCCGCCGGTGCCCTGCTGAGCTGGATCTACGGCCCGCTGGCCGCGCGCAATACGGGCACGCTGAGCGGCCGCTTCATCGCCTTCGACCAGTCGGAATTCATCGCTCTGCCCACCTGGCACGGCATGGCCGACACCGGCTACCTGTACGTGCCGGCATCGTGCGAAAGCGGCGGCTGCCGGTTGCATGTGGCGTTCCACGGCTGCCAGCAAAACCAGGACAGCATCGGCACGCTGTTCATCCGTCACGCCGGCTACAACGCCTGGGCCGACACCAACCGCATGCTGGTCCTGTATCCGCAAACCGTCGCCACCTTCGCCAATCCGAACAGCTGCTGGGACTGGTGGGCGTATGACGACACGCGCTACGCGCAAAAAAATGGCCGCCAGATGGCGGCCGTCAAACGCATGGTGGACCGGCTGGCCGGCAGCACCATCGCGCTTATATGCCGCCGAGGCAGATGTACTTGACCACCAGGTAGTCCTCGATGCCGAGGTGCGAACCTTCGCGCCCCAGGCCAGATTGCTTGACGCCACCAAACGGCGCCGCCTCGGTGGAAATCAGGCCGGTGTTGATGCCCACCATGCCGCTCTCCAGTCCCTCCGCCACGCGCCAGATGCGGCCGACGTCGCGCGAATAGAAATAGCTGGCCAGGCCAAACTTGGTATCGTTGGCCAAGGCGATGGCTTCGTCATCGGTGTGGAAGCGGAACAGCGGCGCCATCGGACCGAAGGTCTCTTCCTTGGCCACCAGCATGTCGGCAGTCACGTCAGCAATCACGGTCGGCTGGAAGAAGCTGTGTCCCAGCTCGTGACGCTTGCCGCCCAACAGCAGGCGGCCACCTTTGGCCAGCGCATCGGCCACATGCTGTTCGACCTTTTGCACCGCCTTCTCATCGATCAGCGGACCTTGCGTCACGCCCTCGTCGACGCCGTTGCCGACCTTGAGCTTTTCCACCGCCGCCACCAGCTTTTGCGCAAACGCTTCGTACACGCCGTCCTGCACGTAGATGCGGTTGGCGCACACGCAGGTCTGGCCGGCATTGCGGTACTTGGAGGCGATGGCGCCTTCCACCGCCGCGTCCAGGTCGGCGTCGTCGAACACGATGAACGGCGCGTTGCCGCCCAACTCCAGCGACAGTTTCTTGATGGTCGGCGCGCTCTGCTCCATCAGCAGTCGGCCCACCTGCGTGGAACCGGTAAAGGTCAGCTTGCGCACCAGCGGATTGGCGGTCATCTCGCCGCCGATGTCCTTGGATTTACCGGTCAACACGCTGAACACGCCGGCCGGCACGCCCGCCCGTTCCGCCAATACCGCCAGCGCCAGCGCGCTGTACGGCGTCGACTCGGCCGGCTTGAGCACCATCGGGCAGCCGGCGGCCAACGCTGGCCCGGCCTTGCGGGTGATCATCGCAATCGGAAAATTCCACGGCGTGATGGCGGCGCACACGCCGATCGGCTCCTTGGTGACCAGGATGCGGCGGTCCTGCCACGGCGACGGCAGCGTCTCACCGGCCACGCGCTTGGCCTGCTCGCCAAACCACTCGATGAACGACGCCCCATACGCCACCTCGCCGCGCGACTCGGACAGCGGCTTGCCCTGCTCGGCCGTCATCAGCAGCGCCAGGTCGTCGGTGTTTTCCAGGATCAGGTCATTCCACTTGCGCAGGATGCGCGCGCGTTCGACGGCGGGCTTTTTGCGCCACGCCGGCCAGGCGGCGTTGGCAGCGTCGATGGCGCGTTTGGTTTCGGCCGCGCCCATCACCGGCACGGTGCCGATTTGTTCGCCGGTGGCGGGGTTGGTGACGGCCAGCGTGGCGCCGCCGTCAGCATCAGTCCATTCGCCGTTAATGTAGCCCTGCTGGCGCAGCAGACTGGGATCTTTCAATTGCAGCATATGTCATCTCCTTACTCCACGGTGAAAGACGACAGATCCGGATGCGGCGGCGGATAGCTCAGGTCCATGCCTTCCAGCGTCTCCAGCAGCAGGCTGGCGATCACCAGGTTGCGATGGGTCTTGGAGTTGGCCGGCACCACATACCATGGCGCGTGCGGTGCATCCGTCTCGCGGATCGCCTTTTCGTACGCGCGCTGATAGTCGTCCCATTTTTCGCGTTGCTTGATGTCTTCCGGATTGAATTTCCACTGCTTGTCCGGGTCGTCCAGGCGCTCCTGCAAGCGCTCGCGCTGTTCTTCCTTCGAGATGTGCAGGAATACCTTGATGATCACCGTGCCCGTTTCCGCCAGCATGCGTTCGAAGTCGCGAATCTGCGCGTAGCGGCGCTTGCACTCGTCGTCATCGATCCAGCCCTGCACCTTGGTGATCAACACATCTTCGTAATGACTGCGGTTGAAGATGGCGATCTCGCCGTTGGCCGGCACGTACTGGTGCACGCGCCACAGGTAATCGTGCGCCAGTTCGGCGTCGGTCGGCCCTTTAAAAGCCACGGCGCGCAAGCCCATCGGGCTGATGCCCTTGAACAGCGCGCGCACCGTGCCGTCCTTGCCGCCGGTGTCCGTGCCTTGCAGGACCAGCAGCACTTTCTGCTTGTGCTGCGCGTACAGCTTGTCCTGCAAAGCGGCGATGCGGTCGATCAGCGCGGCGGTGCGTTCCAGGTCGAGCGCCTTGGCCTTGGACTTGCGCAGCTTCGGATTGGCGGCACGGCTGGAGAAGACGTCATCGTCGGCGTCTTCATCGCGAAGCTTGAGTTTAGGCGGGGCGCGAAAGCGCTGGCGGGCATTGTGTGTCATGAATTGAGCTTATCATTTAGCGGCGAGCTGTGCCGCGCGATATCCCCACCAGGCGGCTTCCTCGAAAACGGAAAAGCCTGACAGGTCGGCATGGGCAAACAAAATCGGACCATCTACTTCACGCAATGCTCGCATGCCAGCGTTGTTGCGGAAACCGGGCCAAGGAACAGCCATCGCATGCCCCCTCAGGGTGATGTCGACCCGCTCCACACAGGAGGCGAATTGCGCGCCGTAGGCGGTTTTGAGATCGGCGCTGGCCAGCGCCAGCAGCTCTTCCGGCGTGGCCGACGCCATCCAGTGGCGCGCCGTGCTGGCCTTGCGGTCGGACAGCGCGACATAGGAACTGAACACGGTTTTTTCCGGCGGCTGCACGCGGATATCCTGGTGGGTGGACACCACGAAGCCCAGTCCCGGCTCGCTGTACACCACGTTATCCCAGGACAGCGGCTGCGGGTTTGGCCCGCCTTGGAGTTCCTCGGGAAAGCGCTTGAGCAGGAAGTTCGCCACCATCCACGGCGCGTATTCCGGTACATGCTTAGTTGCGTCGAAACCGTATTCTCCGATGTTATCCACAACCCGCGCCGCCACATAGGTCGGCATCGCGCAGATGGCTTTGCGCGCGCGCACCAGGTAACTGGTGGCCTGGCCGTTTTCCAGCTTGAAGCACAGGGCCTCGACGCCATCGGCGGTTTTCTTCAGCGATATCGCCGTCCCCGCCATGCGCTTGACCTCCGCTGCGCGCTCGATGCCGGATACCAGCGGCTGCAAGCCGCCCGGCCATGTCAGCCAGGCGCCGTTGCCGGCATTGGCGGCCTGGCCCCAGCGGCTGCAGTAGTAATGCAGGCCGGCCCACGCCGACACCTTGTCGTAGCGCGTGCCATAGTCATCGCGGCAGCAGTAGTTCAGATACCAGTGCAGCGTAGGCGACTTGTAGCCGTTCTGCTCCATCCACTGCTTGAGCGAGATGCGATCCAGCGCCTGCCACTCGGGATCTTCCGACGACATCACGGTCGGGAACACGAACACGCGGCGGCCATCGGCGCCATGCAGTTGGCGCAGCCGGTGTACTTCGTCGAAGAAGCGCTTGTGCTCATCCAGCTCCCACTTCGGCACGCCGTCGGTGGGAATGAAGCCGTCCTGCCAGTGGCCGTTGAACAGCAGGCGCTCTTCCGGCGCATGCAGGATGAAGCGCTCGTCGTAGTAAGGCTTCTCGGCAAAGGCGTCCTTCTGGATGATGCCGAGATCCGCCAGGATTTCGCGCACGTGCGTGGACTCCGGCGACGGCAGCGGCAGATAGTGCGCGCCGGTCGGATATTCGTATTCGCCGAACGCGCCGCCGGCCGCGTTACCGTAGGGCTGTGGCCCGTCGATCATCAACACATCGGTCTTGCCGAGCTTTTTCAGCTTCCACGCGGCGGTCAGGCCGGACACGCCCGAGCCGAGTATCACCACATCGGTGTGGATAACTTGCGACGGCGGCGGAATGGCGCGGCGGTCGCGCAGGAAGTGGCCCTCATCGCGGCCAACGTAATGCACGGTCGGCGTGATCTCCTGCCAGCGCTGGAACGCCAGCCCGCTGCCGGTGACGGCCAGGCCGGAAGCGCCAGCCCACACCAGAAAAGAACGGCGCTGCATCAGCGGATCACCCGGCGCCAGTCCTGCTCGAATTCATGCACGAGCGACTGGGTGTTGAGACGGTTCGGCTCCATCGGCAGCGGCTTCATATCGGGCGGGAAGATGAACATCTCGCGCGTGGTGTCGGCGTTCAGGTAGCGCATCGGCAGGCGGTAGCTGGTGGGCGGCGCGTAGTTGGCCTGTGACATCGCCAGGATGAAGCCCCATTCGCCGAACGATGGCACGTAGGCGTGATACGGATAGGTTTTCAGGCCCACTTCGCGCAGCGTCGAATCGATGGTCCAGTAAGCGTGCGGCGCGAAGAACGGCGACGTCGATTGCACCACCATCAGGCCATTGGCCGCCAGATGCTTGCGCACCATGCCGTAGAACGGCACCGAATACAGTTTGCCCAGCGCGAAGCTGGAGGGATCGGGGAAGTCGACGATGACGGCGTCGAACATATCGTCGTTGTGCTGCAGCCAGATGGCCGCATCGGCGTTCACCACGCGTACGCGCTTGTCGCTGAACGAGCCGTGATTGAGCTTGACCAGTTCCTCGCGGTGGGTGAAGGCGCCGGTCATGGCGGGGTCGAGGTCGACCAGCGTTACATGCTCGATGTTCTGGTAGCGCAGGATCTCGCGCAGCGCAAGGCCGTCGCCACCACCCAGCACCAGCACCCGCTTCGCCCAGGGCAGCGGCTGCAGCACCGGATGCACCAACGCCTCGTGATAACGGTATTCGTCGCGCGACGAGAATTGCAGATTGCCGTTGATGTACAGGCGCGTATCGTCCTTCCAGCGCGTGATGACCAGGCGCTGATATGGCGTGGTGGTGGCAAACACGATTTCGTCGCCGAACAGGCCATGCTCGCCCCAGTAGGTCATCTTGTCGGCGAAGGCAAAGCCGAACACCAAGGCGCACAACACCGCGCTGGCGCGCAGCAAACGGCCGGTGACGTTTTTCAGCTCTGTGGAAAACGCCTTGATTGTCCACAGGGCCACGCCGACATTCAGCATGCCGAACAGGAAGCCGGTGCGCACCAGGCCCAGATACGGCGCCAGTACCAGCGGGAACAGCAGCGACACCGCCAGCGCGCCCAGATAATCGAAAGTCAGCACGCGGCTGACCAGTTCATTGAATTCGGTTTGCCGCGCATTCAGCGCGCGCATCACCAGTGGCACCTCCATACCGACAAACGCGCCGACCAGAAACACCATGGTGTACAACAGCGTGCGGAACGGCGCCGCCATCCACGCGAAGGTCAGGAACAGCACCGCCGCCGACACGCCGCCGATCAGGCCCACCGCCAGCTCGATATCGACAAAGCGCGCCAGCACATCCTCGTCCTTGACGTACTTGGAGAAATGCGCGCCGACGCCCATCGCAAACAGGTAGCATCCGATAATCGTCGAGAACTGCAGCACCGAATCGCCCAGCAGATAACTGGACAGCGCACCGGCAATCAGCTCATACGCCAGTCCACACGACGCCACGACGAAGACGGACAAAATCAGAATCTTTTTGGTCATTTCTGCTCATTTGCATTATTATCAAGTAATACTTTACCTGAAGGTGTGCCGTGCCCGCCATCCTAAACTACCTGATTCACCTGTTGCTGGCCGCTTTGCTGCTGGCCGTGTTCTTCAAGGCCTACACCTGGTCGACGCCGTTCGACGAGGTCAAGCTGATCCGCGCGGGCAATCAGGCGGCGGCGCTATCGCTGGGCGGGGCGGTGATCGGTTTTTCAATCACCATCGGTTCGGCGCTGATGCATACTCTCGACTACCAGCAGTTTTTCGCCTGGGCCTTCGGCGCCATGCTGATCCAGATGCTGGCCTACGCCATCACCACGCGGGTGCTGAACATGTCCAAAGACCAGATTGAGGCGAACAACACGGCGTTCGGCGGCCTGCTCGGCGCGATTTCCATTTCCATCGGCGTGATCAACGGCGCCGGCATTTCCTAATTTCGAAGCGAGGACCATCATGGGTATCGGCAGCTTTATCAAGAAGCAGTTTATCGATGTACTGCAATGGAACGAGGACACCGACGGCGTGCTGGCATGGCGTTATCCGATGGCCGACCAGGAGATCCAGAACGGCGGCCAGCTGGTGGTGCGCGAATCACAGGTGGCGGTGTTCGTCAACGAAGGCCAGGTGGCCGACGTCTTCGGTCCCGGTACCCACACGCTGACCACCCGCACGCTGCCGGTGCTGACCAACCTGAAAAACTGGGACAAGCTGTTTGATTCGCCGTTCAAGTCGGACGTGTACTTCTTCAGCACCCGCGTGCAGACCGGCCGCAAATGGGGCACGCCGCAGCCGATCACCATCCGCGACAAGGACTTCGACATGGTGCGCGTGCGCGCCTTCGGCATGTACTCGTACCGCGTGACCAACGCGCGTACCTTCTTCACCGAAATCAGCGGCACGCGCGAGGTCTACACCCGCGACGAGGTAGAAGACCAGCTGCGCGGCATTCTGATGGCCAGCATGGCCAGTTCGCTCGGCGCGTCGCAGGTGCCGTTCCTCGACATGGCGGCCAACCAGGCGCTGATGGCGCAGCAGGTCAAGGGCGACCTGACCACGGCGTTTGCCCGCTATGGCATCGCACTGGATGAATTCAACGTGGCCAGCGTCAGCCTGCCGGAAGAACTGCAGGCGGCGCTGGACGAGCGCATCTCGGCCGGCATGAAGGGCGGCATGAGCGCCGACAAGCTGGCCGGCTTTACCAAATACCAGGTGGCTAGTTCGATTCCACTAGCGGCCAGCAACGAGGGCGGCCTGGCCGGCATCGGCGCGGGCCTCGGTGCCGGACTGTCGGTGGGCCAGGTGATCGGCCAGACCATGGGCGGCACGCTAGCGCCGCAAGCCGCCGCACCTGCCGCACCTGCCACCGAGGACTCGATCGAAGACCGTCTGGGAAAACTCAAGGGCCTGCTCGACAAAGGCCTGATCTCGGCCGCCGACTACGACAGCACCAAGGCCGAGCTGCTGAAAAAACTGATCGGCTAATACTGCATGCAAATCGTTTCCTGTCCCAGCTGCGGCGCGGAAGTTAAATTCCGCTCGCACGCCTCGGTCATGGCGGTCTGCGAGTATTGCAGCACACGAGTGCTCAAGGATGCCAACGCCGTCAAAGACCTGGGCAAGATGTCGTCCGTGCTGGAGGACTACTCGCCGATCCAGATCGGCACCGCCGGCGTGCTCGGCGGCCGGCCGTTCACCGTGGTCGGCCGCATCCAGCTGCGCTACTCGGCCGGTATGTGGAACGAATGGTATCTGCTGTTCGACGACGGTAAAACCTCGTGGCTGGGCGATTCGTCCGGCATGTACACCATCACCGCCGAATACGACGGCGCCAAGCCGCCGCAGGCTTTCGAGGACCTGGTGCCCGGCCGAACCTACGGCATCGGCGGCGGCTTGTACACGGCGGCCGAAGTGCGCGTGGCCGATTGCATCGGCGGCCAGGGCGAGCTGCCGTTCAAGGTAGGCGACGGCTACCAGGCCAAAGTGGCCGACTTCCGCCGCGGCCAGGAATTCATCACGCTCGATTATTCCGACGGTCCGCAACCGGTGGTCTACACCGGTATCGCCGTCACGCTCGACAGCCTGCAATGCCAGCTGCTGCGCGACGACGACACCATCCAGCGCGCGGCCGGCCGCTATCGCGGCAAGCTCACGGCGCTGGACTGCCCGTCGTGCGGCACGCCGATCAAATATCTGCCCGGCATTACCGCCAACCTGGTATGCCCGGCCTGCGCCACGCAGATCGACGCCTCCAGTCCGAAAGCGCAGGTGGTGGCCGCCGGCGAACGGGTGGAAGCCGTGCCGCTGATGCTGGAACTGGGCGCCACCGCCAAGATCAACAACCAGGACTTCACCATCATCGGCATGATGCGGCGCGCCGACGATGAGGCCAACGAGTGGGACGAATATCTGATGTACGGCCCGCGCGCCGGCTTCTCCTGGCTGGTGCTGACGGAAGACGGCTGGTCCGGTGCCAACGTGCTGTCGTCGTGGCCGATGTCGTACATGCCCGGCGCCGGTAATGTGGCTGTGGATAAGGTGCAGTTTTCCGCCTTGTACAGCTACGAGGCGGAAGTCACCTATGCGGTGGGCGCCTTCAACTGGCGCGTGTCCGTCGGCGACAAGGCGCAGGTGGCGGAATTCCAGGCCGGCCAGTTGCGGCTGGCCGCCGAGACCACCGACAGCGAGATGACATGGTCGCGCTCCTCGCCGGTGTCGGCCGACCAGCTGGCGATGTGGTTCGGCAAAGGCTTCAAGGGCAAGGTGAAAGCGCCGTCGAAGTCCAAGCCGTTCGGCAACAACCGTTATCGCACTACGGCCAAGTACATCATCTGGTTCATGCTGGTGGTGAATGCGGTGCCGCTGCTGTTCAACTTCTCCGGCACCTGGTTCATGACGGCGATCGCCGCGATCGCCATTTACCTGCCTGCTGTCTTCCTGGACGATAACGAAAAAACATGAGCAAATTTTTTATCTACGCGATCGTCGTCGTGCTGTTCAGCGCCGGTAGCAGCTGGACCCGCATGGTGAGCGGCGGCTCGGGCCGCAGCGCCGGCGGCAGCTCGTGGAGTTCGCACACCGGCGGTGGCGGCGGCAGCTGGGGTGGCGGTTCCGGCGGCGGAGGCCACAAGTGAAGCGCGAAGCGCTACCAGTGGCGACGACGACGCATGTGGCGTCCGGCACCCATGTGCTGGCCGACCTGAACGGCATCGCCGCCGGCAAACTGAGCGACTGCGCCGGGCTGGAAACGCTGCTGCGCCAGGCAGCCGAAGCGGCCGGCGCACACATCCTGTTCAGCCACTTCCATGCCTTCGGCGACGGCCAGGGCGTGACCGGCGTGGTGCTGCTGGCCGAGTCCCACATCACCATTCACACCTGGCCCGAATGCGGCTTCGCCGCCGCCGACATTTTCATGTGCGGCAGCGCGCAGCCGGAGTTAGCGCTTGCTCTCATCGAAAATGCGCTACAGCCGCTATCGCGCAAAGTCCAGGCTATCCAGCGTTCAATGACGTAGGCTGTACCAGCTGGCGCGCTGCCAGTTTTTTCAGCAATGCCGGCAGAAAGATAATCAGCGAATCGATCAGCGCGTGGGCGATGATGCAGGCGACCAGGTCGCGCTGCCACAGATAGAGGCCGGTCAACAACCCGCCGCCGAACAGCACGCCAACCAGGTGGCTCCACGACCAGCCGCCCAGGTGCGCCAGCGTGAACACCGTCAGCGGTATCAGCGCCGCCAGCCACAGGCTGCCGGTGATTTCGTGCAGGCTCTCGATCGGGTAGCCGCGAAACATGATTTCTTCGGTGACGCCGGCAGTGATCACCACCGCCCAGCGGAACCAGGCCGGCGTCGACAGCAGCCGCGTCAATCCCGCTTCCGAGCCTTCCGGCACCGCCGCCTTGCCGGCCTTGCTGGCCTGGATCACCGACAGCACCGATGTGGACAACACCGTCAATCCCAGCGCGGCGCCGATCAGCCAGGCCAGGTAATTGCCCCAGACGAGGCCGATGCTGGATAGCGGACGCTGTTCCCACAGCAGCAGCCACGCCAGCACGGTCAGGCAACAACCCCACGTCGTCAGCAGATGGCGCCGGATGTTCATCGGCTGGCCCTGGCTGTCGCGGTACAGGAAAGAGAACAGCGTCGGCAGGCCGAGCGCCAGCACCACGCCGATAATGGCGGTGACAGGGGAATCGCTCATGCCACCGCTTGCTCGGCGACCAGCGCCGCATCTTTTTCACGCGCGGCCAATGCCGCCGGTCGTTGGCTGACGCGCGCGATGTACTGTTCGATGACGGGGAGCTTGGGCACCAGGCCAAACATCACCATCCAGCCGAAGGCCGTACCCCACAGCACATCCAGCGCGCTGAATCGTTCGCCCAGCAGATACGGGCCTTTGCCCAGCTGCTCGATCAGCGTGTTGAACATGGTGTCGAAATCACCGTAGTGGCAGGCTTGCTTGTCAGCCGGCTTGTTCTTCAGCCACTGGTCGACAATCGCCGGCTCGAAGCAACTGCCGTAGAACGCCATCCAGCGCAGATAGGGACCGCGCAGCGGGTCGCCGAGCGGCGGCGCCAGTTTGGCGTCCGGGAACAAGTCGGCCAGATAGAGGTAGATCGCCACTTGTTCGGTAACGATGGCGTCACCATGGCGGATCGCCGGCACCTTGCCCATGGGGTTGACGGCGAGGTAGGCGGCTTCGCGGTTCTCGCCCTTTTTCATGTTCATCACATGCAGCTCGTACGGTGCGTGCAGTTCTTCCAGCAAGGTCAACACGCCGGTCGAGCGTGATTGCGGGCAGTGGTACAGGGTCAGTTGCGGTGCCATGATTTTCTCCTTCGGTTGGGTGAAAACGCACGATAACTCTTGCTAAGATGGGGGTCTTGTAAAAACGCGAACGCAATATGACAACGCTGCAAAGTGTACCGCGTCCGACCCGCGGTGTGGTGAATCCGGCGGCCGGCGAAAAAGTTTTCCGGCTGGAGCGCTACCTGCCGGACGCCGACCTGGCGCCGTTTGTCGAACACTTCTGGCTGGTGGCGTGGACGCTGCCGGACGGCGTGGTGCACGTGCAGCGCACCCTGCCTCGCCACGCCATCCATCTGGTGTTTGACGAGGGCCGCACGGCCATCTTCGGCGTGATGACGGGATCGTTTGAATATACGCTGCAAGGCAGCGGGCGGGTGCTGGGCATCAGCTTCCGGCCCGGCGCGTTTCGCGCCTTCCTGCAAGCCGAAGTGCAGTCGATCACCGATCGCCAGTTGCCGTTGTCCGCAGTCTTTGCCTGCGACGACGCGCAGACCGAGCGCAGCGTGATGGACGCGGCCGACGATGCCGGCATGGTCGCCGCCGCCAGCGCCTTCCTGCGCCGCGCGCTGCCAACGCCGGACCCGGCGGTGGAGCGCATTGCCACCATCCTGCAGGTAATCGACGACCATGCCGACATCACACAAGTGCAGCAGCTGGCCGATCATACCGGGATCAGCGTGCGCAAGCTGCAGCTGCTGTTCAAGGACTACATCGGCGCCAGCCCCAAGTGGATCATCCGACGCAAGCGCCTGCTGGACGCCGCCGACCTGCTGGCCCAAGGCAGCGCTATCAGCCTGGCCGAGCTGGCCCAGCAACTGGGTTATTACGATCAGGCGCATTTCACCACAGACTTCGAAAAACTCGTCGGCAAGCCCCCATCCGACTACCGCGTCAGCTGCAACGCGCGTTGAGGTCGGGGTGCATGCCGCTTTTGACCAAAACCTAGGTCAGACACAAGTTCCACGCTACGGTCTTTTTCCGACAGACCTAGCAGCGCAAGCAGTTTGGAAAGCGTATGGACTATACTTAAACGGCATAGAACCACTTAAGCGAGGAAATTATGACTGCCTCAATTATCCATTGTCATCCGGAGATTTATAGTGGCGCACCAGTTTTTGTGGGCACAAGCGTCCCACTGGCCGCGCTATTCGACTATCTCAAAGCTGGCGAATCTATCGAGAGCTTTCTAGATGATTTTCCTTCAGTAACGAAAAACTCTGCGATTGGCGCACTCGAAATCGCTGAGCGGTTGACCGCTGAACAAGCGTATTCTGCTAGATGAGTCGCTACCGCGACGATTGGCCAATGAGCTGATAGGGCATCAGGTCAGCACGGTCTTCAAATCAGAACTTTCTGCTGTTCGGCCGTGTACGCTGATCGAACTTCGATCATAAGCAATAAAAAAAGGCAGCCGAGGCTGCCTTTTTGCTGTGCTACCGGGTTGCGTTGCTTAGTGCTTCGCGCGCAGTTTGGCGATGGCTGCCAGCTGGCCGATGGCCGCTGCCAGTTCGGCTTGCGCTTTCGCGTAGTCGATGCCGGAGCTGTTGTTGGCCAGCGTTTCTTCAGCGCGTTTCTTGGCGGCCGATGCTTTGGCTTCGTCCAGATCCTTGCCGCGAATCGCGGTATCCGCCAGCACCGTCACCGCGCCAGGCTGCACTTCCAGCAGGCCGCCGGCGACGAAGACGAATTCTTCTTCAGCCTGGCCTGGAACCTGGATGCGCACCGCGCCCGGACGGATGCGGGTAATCAGCGGCGTGTGCTTCGGGTAGATACCCAGCTCGCCCTGCTCACCCGGCAACGCGACGAATTCGGCTTCGCCAGAGTAGATCAACTCCTCTGCCGAAACCACGTCAACGTGAATAGTGTTTGCCATGTGTGTCCTATCGGGTAGAACGCCCCCGCTTTACAGCGGAGGCGAACAACTCAAACAATTAGTTGAGTTTCTTGGCTTTTTCGATGGCTTCTTCGATCGTGCCGACCATGTAGAACGCTTGCTCTGGCAGGTGATCGAGTTCGCCCGACGCGATCATTTTGAAGCCCTTGATCGTGTCTTTCAGCGAAACGTATTTACCCGGCGCGCCGGTAAACACTTCAGCAACGTGGAACGGCTGCGACAGGAAACGCTGCATCTTACGTGCACGCGAGACCAGCAGTTTGTCTTCCGGCGCCAGTTCGTCCATACCCAGAATCGCGATGATGTCACGCAGTTCTTTGTAGCGCTGCAGGGTACCTTGCACGGCGCGGGCGGTGTCGTAGTGGTCCTGGCCCACAACCAGCGGGTCCAGCTGACGCGAGGTCGAATCCAGTGGGTCCACCGCAGGGTAGATACCCAGCGAGGCGATGTCACGCGACAGAACGACGGTCGAATCCAGGTGACCGAAGGTGGTCGCTGGCGACGGGTCGGTCAAGTCATCCGCTGGCACGTACACGGCCTGGATCGAGGTGATCGAACCGGTTTTGGTCGAGGTGATGCGCTCTTGCAGACGGCCCATCTCTTCGGCCAGGGTAGGCTGGTAACCCACTGCGGAAGGCATACGGCCCAGCAGTGCGGATACTTCGGTACCGGCCAGGGTGAAGCGGTAGATGTTGTCGACGAAGAACAGCACGTCTTTGCCTTCATCACGGAACGCTTCCGCCATGGTCAGACCGGTCAGCGCGACGCGCAGACGGTTGCCTGGTGGTTCATTCATCTGACCGTAGACCATCGCGACT
Source organism: Duganella dendranthematis (assembly GCF_012849375.1). Lineage (NCBI taxonomy): Bacteria > Pseudomonadati > Pseudomonadota > Betaproteobacteria > Burkholderiales > Oxalobacteraceae > Duganella > Duganella dendranthematis. The sequence goes on along the minus strand of NZ_CP051684.1, from coordinate 2,473,394 downwards.
TTGGAGTTTTCCGGGGTTTCCAGATCGACCACTTTCGCATCAGCCATCTCGTGGTAGAAGTCGTTACCTTCGCGGGTACGCTCGCCCACGCCAGCAAACACGGACAGACCCGAGTGTGCTTTAGCGATGTTGTTGATCAGTTCCATCATGTTCACGGTCTTGCCGACGCCGGCGCCACCGAACAGACCCACCTTACCGCCTTTGGCGAACGGGCAGACCAGGTCAATCACCTTGATGCCGGTTTCCAGCAGGTCTTGCGATGGCGACAGCTCATCGTATGCTGGTGGAGCGCGGTGGATCGAAGCGATCTGGTCGTGCGCGACCGGGCCGCATTCGTCAATCGGGTTGCCCAGCACGTCCATGATGCGACCCAGGGTTGCTTTACCCACTGGCACCATGATTGGCTTGCCGGTGTTCTGGATCATCATGCCGCGACGCAGACCATCCGACGTACCCAGTGCAATGGTACGCACGATGCCGTCACCCAGTTGTTGTTGTACTTCCAGCGTCAGCTCGGAGCCTTCCATCTTCAAGGCATCAAATACCTTGGGCATTGCGTTGCGTGGAAACTCAACGTCAACCACCGCGCCGATACACTGAACGATTTTGCCATCAGCCATGTTCGTTCCTTCAAATATAGTTAAATTCGTTTAAACCGCTGCCGCACCGGCGACGATTTCGGAGAGTTCTTTGGTAATTGCAGCCTGGCGGGTCTTGTTGTAGATCAGCTTCAATTCGCCGATCACGCTACCCGCGTTGTCGCTGGCCGCCTTCATCGCCACCATCCGCGCCGATTGCTCGGACGCCAGGTTTTCCGCCACCGACTGGTACACCAGCGCTTCTACATAGCGCTCCAGCAGTTCGTCGATGACAGTCGCTGCATCCGGCTCGTAGATGTAATCCCAGTTGTGATTACCTGCGTCAGCCTGCTTGGTTGCAGCCGGCAGGGGCAGCAATTGCTGGACCACCGGTTCCTGTTTCATCGTGTTGATGAACTTGGTGTAGCACAGGTAAACCGCATCGACCTCGCCATTCTGGAACTTTTCCAGCATGACTTTTACCGGGCCGATCAGTTTTTCCAGGTGCGGGGTGTCGCCGATCTGGGTGACTTGCGCCACCACCGGCACGCCGACGCGATTCAGGAAACCCAAACCTTTATTACCAATCGCCACTGCAGCAATCTTGTTGCCAGCGGCTTCCAGCTCACGCGATTTGTTCGTCACCAGACGCAGGATATTGGTGTTCATGCCGCCGCACAGACCTTTGTCGGTCGTGACCACGATGAAACCAATCGCCTTCGCCGTTTCCTTGGCTTCATCGGCCAGGAACGGGTGCGTGTACTCTGGGTTTGCGTTGGCCAGATTTGCAGCGATGTTACGAACTTTCTCACTGTAGGGACGGGCGGCGCGCATACGATCCTGCGCTTTGCGCATTTTCGATGCGGCAACCATTTCCATCGCCTTGGTGATCTTCTTCGTATTTTCTACGCTTTTGATCTTGCCACGTATCTCTTTGCCTACTGCCATGAGTCCTTACTCCTTCTGCGCTGACGGCGCTCCCGGGTGTCCCGGAGCGCCAAGCACCTTAAAATGCGCCGGATTTCTTGAAGTCGGCAATGGCGGCCGACAGCGTTGCTTCGCCGTCTTTGTCCAGTTGCTTCGACGATTCAATCTTCGACAGCAGGTCAGCTTGTTTGGTCTTCAGGTACGCATGCAGGCCGGCTTCGAACGACAGCACTTTCTTGACTTCGACATCATCCAGGTAGCCCTTGTTCACTGCGAACAGCGAAGCGGCCATCAGGGAGATCGACAGTGGCGAGTACTGTTTCTGTTTCAGCAGTTCGGTCACGCGGGCGCCGCGGTCCAGCTGCTTGCGGGTCGACTCGTCCAGGTCCGAAGCGAACTGCGCGAACGCAGCCAGTTCACGGTACTGGGCCAGGTCGGTACGGATACCGCCCGACAGGTTTTTGATGACCTTGGTCTGAGCAGCACCACCAACGCGCGACACCGAGATACCGGCGTTAATCGCAGGACGGATACCGGCGTTGAACAGCGAGGTTTCCAGGAAGATCTGGCCGTCGGTAATCGAAATCACGTTGGTCGGCACGAAGGCCGAGACGTCACCCGCCTGGGTTTCGATGATCGGCAGTGCGGTCAGCGAACCGGTCTTGCCTTTGACTTCACCCTTGGTGAAGGCTTCGACGTAGTCGGCGTTGACGCGGGCTGCGCGTTCCAGCAGACGGCTGTGCAGGTAGAACACGTCGCCTGGGTACGCTTCGCGGCCTGGTGGACGGCGCAGCAGCAGCGAGATCTGACGGTAAGCAACAGCTTGCTTCGACAGGTCATCGTAGACGATCAGCGCATCTTCACCGCGGTCGCGGAAGTATTCGCCCATGGTGCAACCCGAGTAGGCCGAAATGTACTGCATGGCAGCCGATTCCGACGCCGAAGCGGCGACCACGATGGTGTACTCCAGCGCGCCGTGCTCTTCCAGCGAGCGCACGATGTTCTTGATGGTCGAGGCTTTTTGACCGATGGCGACGTAGATACACGTCATGCCCTGGCCTTTTTGGTTGATGATCGCATCCACCGCCACAGCCGATTTACCGGTCTGGCGGTCGCCAATGATCAGCTCGCGCTGGCCACGGCCGATTGGTACCATCGCATCGATCGATTTCAGGCCGGTCTGCATTGGCTGCGAGACGGACTCACGGGCGATCACGCCTGGGGCAATCTTTTCGATTGGCGAGGTCAGCTTGGTAGCGATGGCGCCTTTGCCGTCGATCGGCTGGCCCAGGGCGTTGACCACGCGGCCACGCAGTTCCGGACCGACTGGCACTTCCAGAATACGGCCGGTGGTTTTGACGGTGTCGCCTTCCGAGATGTGCTCGTAAGCACCCAGGATCACGGAACCGACCGAATCACGTTCCAGATTCATGGCCAGGCCGAAGGTGTTGCCTGGGAATTCCAGCATCTCGCCTTGCATCACGTCCGACAGGCCGTGGATACGGACGATACCGTCGGCGACGGAAATAACCGTGCCTTGGTTACGTACTTCAGCGCCACCATCAAGGCCTTCGATACGGCTCTTGATCAGCTCGCTGATTTCAGATGGGTTGAGTTGCATACTAACTCCTAAAAGTGTTTCTCTCAGCTTGCGCGAGATGAAGAATCTGTTCTAAGCCGGCCGCAGATTAAGCGACCAGTGCAACACGCATTTGCTGCAGCTTGGCGCGCACCGAAGTGTCCAGCACTTCGTCACCGACCACCACGCGTACACCGCCGATCAGGGCTGGGTCCACGGTTACAACCGGGTTCAGCTTGCGGCTGAATTTCTTTTCCAGCGTAGCGATCAGCGTGCTCACTTGCGCGGCGTCCAGTTCGAAGGCGCTGGTGATCTCGGCGTCTGCGGCGCCTTCCGCGGCGTTTTTCAACGCCAGGAATTGCGTGCCGATTTCCGGCAGCAGACTGATACGGCCATTTTCCACCAGCATCGACAGGAAGTTAGTGGCTTCCGTGTTGACCGGGGTTTTCACCAGGGCCTTGAAGGCGGCGACGATATCGCTGTCCGACGCTTTCGGGTTGCGGGCGAATGCTTGCACCTCGGGGTGGGATGCGATCTGGGCCAGTTCGGCCACCAGTTCGGCCCACGCCGCGAGGTTGAACGATTCCTTACCTGCTTGGGCTACGCGGAACAAAGCTTCCGCGTAGGGACGGGCGACGGTTGCGTTTTCTGCCATGATTACAGCTCGACAGCCAGGCGCGACAACAGATCGGCGTGAGCCGAGGCGTTGACTTCGCGCTTGAGGATTTGCTCGGCGCCCTTCACAGCCAGGTCAGCCACCTGAGCGCGCAGCGCTTCGCGCGCCTTGGCCAGTTGCTGCTCGGCTTCAGCCTTGGCTTGCGCAATGATGCGGTCCGCTTCAGCTTGTGCATTCGCTTTGATTTCTTCGGCTACCAGTTGCGCGCGCTTTTCAGCGTCGGCAACGCGTTGCGAAGCTTCTTCGCGTGCACCGGACAGCGCTTCGGCGGCGCGTTTTTCCGCGACCACCATTGCTTGCTGACCTTGGTCGGCAGCGGCCAGACCATCAGCGATACGCTTGGCACGCTCATCCAACGCTGCATTCAGCGATGGAAATACGAACTTCATCGACACCCAGACCAGCACCGCGAAGGTGATCATCTGACCGATGAGAGACATATTGATGTCCATACCTTTGCTCCTAACTAAAAGTTTCTCCTAGGGTGGAGCAGATTACTGAGCGACGGTTTGCAGAGCGGCCAGGAATGGGTTGCTGAAGGTGTACAGCAGAGCAACACCAACGCCGATCATCGAGATCGCATCCAGCAGACCAGCGATAACGAACAGCTTGGTTTGCAGTTGTGGCATCAGTTCTGGTTGACGGGCCGACGCTTCCAGGAATTTACCGCCCAGAATGGCGAAACCCAGAGCGGTACCGATAGCGGCCAGGCCGATGATGATAGCGGCTGCCAGAACGGTCATGCTTTGTACTTGTGCGATCAGAGCTTGCATTGAAATTTCTCCTAAGATTTAAAAAAGACTACAGATACTAAAAAGTTAAAAACGAAAATTTAGTGCTTCTCAACCGCAATGGCCAGATACACAACCGTCAGCGCCATGAACACAAACGCTTGCAGGGTCACCACCAGAATGTGGAAGATCACCCACGGACCACCGAGCAGCCACTGTGCCCACCATGGCAGCAGAGCGATCAGAATGAACAGCAGTTCGCCGGCATACATATTGCCGAACAAACGCAGCGACAGCGACAGTGGCTTGGCCAGCAACTCGATCAGCTGGAAGGCCAGGTTGACCGGCGCCAGCACGATGGCCATGAAGCCATGCGCGTGGAACGGCGCGGTCAGCAGCTCTTTACCCCAGCCGCCCAGACCCTTGGCTTTGATCGAGAAACCAATAATGCACAGCATGACGCCGAACGACATGCCAAAAGTGTGGTTGACGTCGGCGGTCGGCACAACGCGCAGCTTGTGAACGCCGACGAACGACAGCAGCTTAGGCAGCAGGTCGACCGGCAGGAAGTCCATGGCGTTCATCAGCCAAACCCAGCAGAAAATGGTGATCGCCAGCGGGGCGATGACCTTGCTCTTGGCGTGGAAGGCCGAGTTGACCACTTCGTTGACCAGTTCCATCACGGCTTCGACGAAGTTTTGCAGCTTGCCCGGCACGCCGGCGGTGGCGCGGCGGCTGGCCATATAGAACACACCGAGGAAAACCAGGCCCAAAATCGCCGAAACCCAGAACGTGTCCAGGTTAAAGGCGCCGTCGGCCGATTTCAGGTGGCTCAAGTGGTGCTGAATGTACTCAATATTGGTGGGCGCGTCGTGCCCTACATGTTCAGTGGTCATAAAAATATAAGATTTTGGTGATTAAATTGCGAGCAGTGAAAACCAGTATGCCAAGGTTGCCACCGCGAAACCCAAGATCAGCCATAACCATGAGGCCGACTGAAACAACGCTAGCGCGACAATAAACAGCACTACCGTGATAAATATTTTTGTCACTTCGGCGCGCACATGCGCGCGAAAAGCTTTTTTGGCATCATTTGTTCCGCCCGCAACAATCATCGCGTACATCAGACTCCCGATGACTGCGATTGCTCCGCCATAGGCGGCCGACCAAGCTTTGTTTACTCCGCCAATATTCCAGGCGAGCAAGGCGAAACCAGTCACGATAGCGAACTGGAGGGCGACGACTCGGAACATCGGTCTGGAATTGCTCGACAAAACAGTCACTGCGAGCCTCCTTAAAAACCGATTAAACCCCAAAGACGCGTGATTATATGTGTCTTTCATGTATCACGTCAAACATGCTGCACCGCAGCAGAGCATTTAGTGCACGAATGAGACGCTTTTAGAAACATTTCCGCTGTCATTGCACCAAGTTGGAATCAGTTAGACGTTTTCCAACTTGGCGTGTTTAGTGCGCTAGGCGCGCAGGCGGGCGAGGACGCCGTCGAGGATGTCGAGGTCGGCAAAATCGATGATCATCTGGCCGCGGCCTTTGGCGCCCATCTTGAAGACCACCGGCGTGGCCAGCTTGTCGGACAGCTCTTCTTCCAGGCGCGAGATGTCGCCGGACTTTTCCTTGACGCGGGCTTCTTTTGGCGAAGCTTGCAGTTCTTCCAAGGTTTTGGAAACCAGTTTCTCGGTTTCGCGCACCGATAACCTTTTGGCAACCACCATGTTGGCGAGGTTGATCTGGGTGGCGGCGTCGACCGACAGCAGCGCGCGCGCGTGGCCCATGTCGATATCGCCGGCCATCAGCATGGTTTGCACCGGCGACGCCAGGTTCATCAGGCGCAGCAGGTTGGACACCGCGCTGCGCGAGCGGCCGACCGCCGTGGCCGCCTGCTCGTGGGTGAAGCTGAAGTCGGTGATCAGGCGGTGGATGCCCTGCGCCTCTTCCAGCGGATTCAGATCCTCGCGCTGCATGTTCTCGATCAGCGCCATGGCGGCGGCGGCCTGATCGTCGACATCGCGCACCAGGACCGGCAGCATGTCCAGTCCAGCCAGCTGGGCGGCGCGGAAGCGGCGTTCGCCGGCGATGATCTCGTATTTGTCCTTGCCGACCGGACGCACCAGGATAGGCTGCATGATGCCCTGGGTTTTGATCGAGGCGGCCAGCTCTTGCAGGCCACCTTCGTCCATGCGGGTACGCGGCTGATATTTACCAGCCTGCATTTTGCTCACTGGCAGTTCGGACGGCGTGTTGGCGTCCGCCGTGGTCAGATCGCTATCGCCGCCAAGCAGCGCGTCCAGGCCGCGACCCAGGCCTTTGAATTTTTTAGTTGCCATGTATGTGCCTACCTATGCCTTACATTTTCTTGATGCGCTTGACCATCTCGGCGCCGAAGGCGATATACGCCTGCGCACCCTTGGAGGTCGGATCGAAGGTGACGCCCGGTACGCCGTACGACGGCGCTTCCGCCAGGCGCACATTGCGCGGGATGATGGTCTTGAAGACTTTGTCGCCGAAGTGCTGCTCCAGCTGCGCCGACACCTGCTGCGACAGCGTCATGCGCGGATCGAACATCACGCGCAACAGGCCGATAATCTTCAGGTCCGGGTTCAGGTTGGCGTGCACCTTCTTGATGGTGTTGACCAGATCGGACAACCCTTCCAGCGCGTAGTACTCGCACTGCATCGGGATGATCACGCCGTGCGCGGCGCACAGGCCGTTCAGCGTCAGCATCGACAGCGCCGGCGGGCAGTCGATCAGAATGAAATCGTACTGCTTATCCACAGCCGCCAGCGCGTCCTTGAGGCGGCGTTCGCGGTTGTCCAGTTCCACCATCTCGACTTCGGCGCCGGCCAGCTCACGATTGGACGGCAGCACGTCGAAGTGCCCCGGCTCCGAACGCTGGCGCGCGGTGGCCACGTCGGCGGTGCCGAGCAACACTTCATAGGTCGAGGAAGGCAGGCCCGCCTTGTTAATGCCGGCACCCATGGTGGCATTGCCCTGCGGGTCTAGATCGACCAGCAATACGCGCTGATCCAGTTTTGCCAAACCGGCGGCCAGGTTGACTGTGGTGGTGGTCTTGCCTACGCCGCCCTTTTGATTTGCTACGCAAAAAATTTTTGCCATGTAATTCTTATGTGTGTTGATGCTTTTGATTTATACGGTATAAACGATATAAACGATTTATACTATTTATTTGATATAAACCATTTATACCGTATAAACCGTTTATACTGTTTCTGCGTTTTCATCAGCCTGGATGAATACCAGGTGGCGTTCTGCGTCCAGCCCCGGCACTGCCAAAGGCTCCAGTTTCTGCACTTTCCATGGTGCTGGCAGTCGCTCTCGCTCCTCCGCCGGCGCCGTGCCTTTCAAGGCGATGAACTGGCCGCCCTCCGCCAGCAGGTGCCCGGACCAGTTGACGAAGTCCGACAGGTCGGCGAACGCCCGGGAGGTGATGACGTCGAACTTGGTCTTCACTTCCAGCTCCTGCACCTTTTTGGTGTACACCGTCACATTGCCCAGTTCCAGCTCCGCCTTCACCTGATTGAGGAAGGCGGTCTTCTTGTGCACCGTGTCGATCATCGACAATTTCATATCCGGCCGGCTAATCGCCAGCACCACGCCCGGCAATCCGCCCCCTGCCCCGACATCCAGTACATTTGACGCCCCCGCGAACGCCGGAACGGCCGCCAGCGAGTCCAGCAGGTGCAGCTTGACCATTTCCATGGGGTCGCGCACCGAGGTCAGGTTGTAGACCGAATTCCACTTGTTCAGCAGGGCCAGGTAGTCCAGCAGCTTTTCTACCTGTTCCTCGCTCAGCTGCAAGGGCAGCTGCTTGATGCCTTGTTTCAGAACATCCGCTACTACTTCGCGGTTAAACACCTTCATGCTGCCTCTTCTTTATTCAAAAAACCGCCGAATCCGGCCTTCTTCAGGTGTACCAGCAGCAGCGAAATCGCCGCCGGCGTCACACCAGAAATACGCGATGCCTGGCCCAGCGTTTCCGGACGCTGCGCGTGCAACTTCTGGCGCACTTCCACCGACAGCGCGGTGATGTCCAGATAGCTGAAACCTTCCGGCAATTTCAGGTTTTCGTAGTGCTCGTGGCGCTCGACTTCCTTGGTCTGGCGATCAATATAGCCCGAGTATTTGAGCTGAATTTCGATCTGTTCCTTGACCGCTTCATCAGTCTCACCCGGACCTGCGAGCTCGCGGCCGTCAGTACCTTTGAGCGTCATCAGCGTGTCGTAGGCAACGCCGGGACGGCGCAGCAAATCGGCCAACGAATACTCCCGCTCGATGGCCTGACCAATCACGCGTTCGGACTCAGCCGCTTCCAGGATGCGCGGGTTCACCCACGTGGAGCGCAGCCGTTCCAGTTCGCGGCCAACCGACTCGCGCTTGCGGTCGAAGGCTTCCCACTGCGCATCGCCAACCACGCCCAGCTTGCGGCCGATTTCGGTCAGGCGCATGTCGGCGTTGTCTTCGCGCAGGCTCAGGCGGTACTCGGCGCGGCTGGTGAACATGCGGTACGGCTCCATCACGCCTTGCGTGACGAGGTCGTCTACCATCACGCCCAGATAGGCTTCCGAACGGGCTGGCGTCCAGGCTCCACGGCCCTGAGTTTGCAGCGCGGCGTTGACGCCGGCCAGCAGACCTTGTGCCGCAGCCTCTTCGTAACCGGTGGTGCCATTGATCTGGCCGGCGAAAAACAGGCCATTGATAGCCTTGGTTTCCAGCGATGCTTTCAGGCCACGCGGGTCGAAGTAATCGTATTCAATCGCATAGCCAGGACGCAGAATGTGGGCGTTTTCCAGGCCTTTCATCGAGCGCACCAGCGCGATCTGCACGTCGAACGGCAGGCTGGTGGAGATGCCGTTTGGATAGAATTCGTGCGTGGTCAGGCCTTCCGGCTCCAGGAAAATCTGGTGCGATTCCTTCGACGCGAAGCGGTGAATCTTGTCTTCGATCGACGGGCAATAACGCGGGCCGACGCCTTCGATCACGCCGGTGTACATCGGACTGCGGTCCAGGCCGCCACGGATGATGTCGTGGGTTTGCTGGTTGGTATGCGTGATCCAGCAAGGCATTTGCTCAGGGTGCATGGCGGCATTGCCCATCACCGAGAACACCGGCACCGGATCGAGGTCGCCCGGCTGTTCGGTCATCTGCGTAAAGTCGATGCTGCGGCCGTCGATGCGCGGCGGCGTGCCGGTCTTCAGACGGCCTTGCGGCAGCTTCAATTCTTTCAGGCGCGCGGACAGCGATACGGCTGGCGGATCGCCGGCGCGGCCACCCGAGTAGCTGTTCAGGCCGACGTGGATCTTACCGTCGAGGAAAGTGCCGGCGGTCAGCACCACCGCTGGCGCAAGGAACTTCAGGCCGATCTGGGTAACGGCGCCGACCACGCGGTCGCCCTCCACGATCAGGTCGTCCACTGCCTGCTGGAACAGCCACAGGTTAGGTTGGTTTTCCAGGCGCTCGCGGATGGCGGCCTTGTACAGGATACGATCGGCTTGCGCGCGCGTGGCGCGTACGGCCGGGCCTTTGGAGGAATTCAGGATGCGGAACTGGATGCCCGATTCATCGGTAGCGATCGCCATGGCGCCGCCCAGCGCATCGACTTCTTTGACCAGATGGCCTTTGCCGATACCGCCGATGGAGGGATTGCACGACATCTGACCCAGCGTCTCAATGTTGTGGGTGAGCAGCAGCGTCTTCTGGCCCATGCGGGCAGAAGCGAGTGCAGCTTCGGTACCGGCATGACCACCGCCGACAACGATGACGTCGAATTTCGTAGGAAATAGCATGGTGGAGAATTTAAAGCGAAGGGGATCAAGGTCAGATTATAGAGTTTTTTTGGTGTTGCGACTTTTTTAGGCAAAAATATTGTTGGCTGTGTTCCACGTGAAACAATGAAAAAAGGGCACTTGGTGAGTTGCCAAGTGCCCTTTTTCTATTGTTTCACGTGGAACAGTGTCACCCAGGTATCACCACCGCAGCCAGGCGTCATAGCCAGTCTTGACGATCAGCACCGACACCACCACCAGGAACAGCTTGCGGACGAAGCCGCTGCCGTGCTTCATCGCCATGCGCGAACCGATCAGTGAACCGGCGATCTGGCACACGGCCATGGTCATGCCCAACTGCCAGATCAGGTGGCCGGCGTAGCCAAACCACACCAGGCCGGCAAAGTTGCAGGCCACGTTGACAACCTTGGCTACCGCCGATGCACCCAGGAAGTCGAAGCCGAACACGCGCACGAACAGGAATACCAGAAAGCTGCCGGTGCCCGGACCGAAGAAGCCATCATAGAAACCGATGGCGGCACCGACTACCAGCGCCAGCGACTGTTCCCTCGCGCCCGAGTGGATCGGCGCGTGCACGCTGCCAAAGTCCTTCTTGGCGAAGGTATAGATCGCCACCAGCACCAACACCACGGGCAGCGCAGTGCGCATGAAGTCGGCCGAGACGTGGGTAACGGTATAGGCGCCGAAGAACGCAAACACCAGCGCCGCCATCGCGGCCGGCGTCGCCACCGACCATGCAATCGCCACCCGGCGCGCATAGCTGACCGCCGCCACACTGGTGCCGAAAATGCTGGCCAGCTTGTTGGTGCCGATCAGCGTGGCCGGCGCCATGTTGGGGAACACCGTGAACATGGTCGGCAGCTGGATCAGCCCGCCTCCCCCAACCACCGCGTCAACCAGCCCTGCACCAAACGCAGCAATACCTAACACCCAGAAGTCCACCATGATCCCGCCATCCGTAACGTGCAAAGGCTCTATTGTACGGAAGAAATCTGCGCCAGCTTATGCGCATGCGGCATGGCTTGGGGTAAGCTAGACGACGAATTCACTACTGAACGGACGCCGTCATGACTGATTTCCCTGCCTTTTCTTTCAGCACCGTGGCCCATATCGTTTCCGAGCTGGGCGCCGCTGCGCGCCTCGGCGAGCACATCGCCCAGCGCTTCCCCCACGCCCGGCGCGCGCTGCTGGTCACCGATCCTGGCTTCCTGAAGACCGGGCTGGTAGATGCACCCGTAGCCAGCCTGCGGGCTGCAGGGCTGACGGTCGAGGTGTATTCCAAGGTGGTGGCGGACCCGCCGGAGGTGGTAGTGCTGGAGGCGGTTGGCGCGGCGCGCGCGTTTCGGGCTGACATCGTCATCGGCTTGGGCGGTGGCAGTTCCATGGATGTGGCCAAGCTGATTGCGGTGCTGACTGACAGCGAGCAGCCCATCGAGGCCATCTACGGCATTGGCAATGTAAAGGGATCGCGGCTGCCCCTGGTGCAGATTCCCACCACCGCAGGTACCGGTTCAGAGGTAACCAATATCGCGATTGTGACGACTGGCGCTACCACAAAGATGGGCGTGGTCGCGCCGCAGCTCTATGCCGATTTGGCATTGCTGGATGCGGAGCTGACGCTCGGGCTGCCGCCGCAGGTGACTGCAGCCACAGGGATTGATGCGATGGTCCATGCCATTGAGGCTTACACTACGCGGCATAAAAAGAATCCGCTATCCGATGTGCTGGCGCGTAAGGCGCTGGGACTGCTGTCAGCCAACCTGATTACGGCATGTGAGAACGGCAACAACCTGGCGGCGCGACAGGCCATGCTTCTAGGAGCGATGCTGGCAGGGCAGGCATTTTCCAACGCGCCGGTAGCAGCGGTGCATGCGCTGGCCTATCCGATCGGCGGAATATTCCACGTGCCACATGGGCTGTCGAATTCGCTGGTGCTGCCGCATGTGCTGCGCTTTAATGCGCCGGAAGCTGCTGGGCTATATGCCGAGCTGGCGGAGATCGTGGTGCCGGCAGCCAGCGGCTCGACCGAGGCGAGGGCGGAGGCGCTGGCTGTTGCGATGCAACAAATCGCCACCGTGACGGGAATTGAGCGGACGTTGCAACAGGTCGGGATCAAGGAAACGGATCTGGATCGGCTGGCGGATGACGCCATGCTTCAGACCCGGTTACTCGGAAATAACCCCCGCCTCGTGACGCGGGAGGATGCGCGCGCTATCTATGCATCGGCGCTGTAACATTTACCCCGCACGGCGAACCGCAGGGGTCAGACCCCATACGGGTCTGACCCCGACCTACCGGGGTCGGCTGCGCCGCTCAATCAGGCACTGTAATTGTCGTGCCACTGATAGCGATCGAGTTCGCCGTCGTTGGGGTTGCGGCGAACGGCGGCACATTCGCGACGGTAATCGCGGTGGTGTTATCTGCTCGCGTCACCGTCCGCACCACCTGCGATGGCGGCAAGGCCGTTGCGCTGCTGCGCAAGTTGGCTAGCATCGCATCCAGCGCCCGGAACAGGTATACATGCAGCGGCACGATATTCGCCGGCAGCGCATTGGCAAACGAATCGAAGTGATTGGCATTGGTCACCTCGATATAACGCAGCTTGCTCGCACTGCCCTCCACCGACGCATTTAGCCCCACATACGCACGTGAAGCAAAGTTCACCGGTATCAGCGTATCGCTGCGTCCCTGCACGATGATGGCTGGCTTGCCCTTCAGATTGCCGCTGGCCGCCACCTCTGCCACACCAGCCCGCACGCGTGTGCTCTGCGCCGCCAAGGCGCCAGTCAGCGGCGCACCACTCACCGCATCCATCCCGGTCGCCAGCGAACGCAGACACAGGAAGCCATCCAGCGACTGATCCGCAATCCCGCTCATCGGCGACACGCCGAAGTTATACGCCTTCGCCCCCCCTACTGAATCCTCATACACCACGTTGCCGATAATGCCGTTCTGCGTAGCAAAGCTGCTGGCCTTCTGCGCGGCAGTAAAAGCCACCGGCACGCCGCTCGCGTCGGTCGGCGCAAATGTGAAACCGCAGACTTTATCGGTCACAGAAAATTTGCCATAGGCATAGGCGTAGGTCACCGCCACCAGGATGTTGGTGCCCGCATGCGCCGCTTGCAGCACATCGGAATCCGGCAGCCAACCATACGCTTTCAGCCGCGCCTTGGCGTCGGTCTGCTGCGCCGTTAGGTCAGCCCCACTCAGCAGGCCGCGCGCCACCAGCGCCGTGCAGCGTCCCGGCGCCGCCGCTGTGGAGGCGATGCACGGCTGGTACAGCGCGGCATAGGTCGAGTAATCGAATAGCGCCTTGCCCTGCCCCGTCACCGCTGCCGCGCCCTGCCGCACCGTGTAGCCGCTGCCGGACTTGGGCTGGATCTGTGGCTCGCTGGCGGCCACGCCGGAGATCAGACCCTTGGTGTCCTGTTCCGCCGCCAGCAGCGCCGCACCGGCACCGTTGGAAATGCTGGAGGCGATCGTGATCGTATTCTTTGGCGTCAGCATCACGACGTGGCTGGTGTTATCCCGCGCCAGCGCGCCGTACTTTTCGTTGAGCACGTAGAAGGCGAACTCCACCGCCTGCAAGGTGAACTTGCCCCAGTCCTTTTCCGGATTCTGCTGGGAGTGCGCGTGTTTGAATGCCACGCGTCCCGGATAAGCCGCCGCAAACGCCGCCCGTTCGGCATCGGTCAGCACCGGCGCGAAGCTGGCGTTCTTGCCGGCCGCCGCACGTGTGGCGCGCATGCCATTCTGCAAGTTCACGCCATCGTCGTCGAAGGTGTACAGGCCAGTGCCGCTGCCCTTGTCGGCGTAGGCCACGGCGCAATTGTTCTTCAGTCCCCACTCGCCCGAGCTGCCGATGGCGCCGTAGATGCCGCGCGAACCGCTCGACGTGCCGGTAACGATGCAGGGATTTTTCACGTCGAATCCGACCGGAACCTGCACCATCAAGGTCACGTTCTGATTGCCGCTGCCGTCGTCGGCGTAAGCGATGTATTCGGCGCCAGCGACCTTGCCCTCGCCGCTGCCCGCCACGCCCTTGGCGTCGACGTTGGGGCCGTACAGCGTACCGTAGCCGCTATTGGCGGCGATATCCAGCACCGCCCGGTAATTGGCGTAGATGGCGTTACGGCGCAGTTCTGCTGGGGTGGGATTATTAGGGTCGGCATAGGCCGGCGCGGCGCCGGCCAGTCCTGTCTTGCCGAGGCCGGCGGTCAGCAGATCGTCGCTGACGCCGTCGTAGTTGATGCTGCTGATGGCGCCGAGATAACTCGGCTTGGTGTTCAGGTCTTCGCGCTCATCGTGATGATGGTGCGAACCGCAGGCGGCGACTGCGATGCTGGCCAGCGCCAGCACAATGGTTTTGTTTTGCATGATTTCCTCACACTGGTTTCTTCTTCCCGGCCAGCGCAATGAACTCACCAATAATCCCGCGCCGGAACAACAGCACACAAATAATGAAGATCAGGCCAACCACCATGTTGACCGCTTCGCCGATGGTATTAAACCACTCGATGCCGGTGACGTTGGCCAGCAGCGTGCCCCAGTCCCCCAGTTTGTTTTCCAGCATGACGATGATGATGGCGCCGAGCATCGGACCGGCCAGCGTCCCCATGCCGCCGACCAGCGTCATCAGGATAACCAGACCAGACATCGTCCAATGGACATCGGTCAAGGTTTCGAAACCCAGCACCACCGTCTTGGTGGCGCCCGCCAGCCCCGCAAGCGCGGCCGACAGCACGAAGGCCAGCAGCTTGTACTTGTCGACGTCGTAGCCGAGCGAGATGGCGCGCGGTTCGTTTTCCTTGATCGCCTTCAGCACCTGGCCGAACGGCGAATGCACGGTGCGCAGGATCAGCGCAAACGCCAGCACGCAGATGCCCAGCACGACGAAGTACAAGTTGGTATCGTTGCCGAGGTCGATCACGCCGAGGAGCCGTCCACGTGGAACACCTTGCAGGCCATCCTCGCCGCCGGTGAACTCCCCTGCCCGCAGCGCGCCGAAATACACCATCTGCGCCAGCGCCAGCGTAATCATCGAGAAGTAGATGCCCTGCCGGCGGATCGCCAGCGCGCCCATCACCAGCCCGATCAGCGCGCCGGCCACGACGCCGGCCAGCAGGCCCAGCTCAAACGGCAGGCCCCAGTTCTTCAGCGCATTGCCGGCGACGTAGCCGGCGGCGCCGAAGAAAGCCGCGTGGCCGAAGGACAGCAAGCCGGTAAAACCGATCAGCAGGTTGAAGGCGCAGGCAAACAGCGCAAAGCACAGCAGCTTGGACAGGAACACCGGGTAGCCGATAAACGGCGCCGCCACGGCGATCGCAAAGGCGATCAGGTAGCCGATTTTCTTGTTCATCATTTTTCCTTCCCGAACAAACCGGCTGGACGCAGCAGCAACACCACCACCATCACCAGAAACACGACGGTGGATGAAAACTCCGGATAGAACACTTTGGTCAGGCCCTCGATAACCCCCAGTCCCAGCCCGGTCAGGATCGAGCCCATGATCGACCCCATGCCGCCGATCACGACAACGGCGAATACGACGATAATCAGGTTCTGACCCATCAGGGGCTGCACCTGGATGATTGGGGCCGCCAGAACGCCTGCAAAGCCCGCCAAAGCGACCCCGAAGCCGTAGGTCAGCGTCACCATCAGCGGCACGTTGATGCCGAACGCTTCCACCAGCTTGGGATTCTCGGTACCGGCGCGCAGATAAGCGCCCAGTTTGGTCTTCTCGATCACGAACCAGGTCGACAGGCATACCCCCAGCGACGCCACTACCACCCATGCGCGGTAATTCGGCATCAGCATGAAGCCGAGGTCGGTGGAGCCGGACAACGACTCGGGCGTCTGGAACGGCTGGCCGGAGACGCCGTAGAACGAGCGGAACACGCCTTCCACCAGCAGCGTGATGCCGAAGGTCAGCAGCAGCCCGTACAGGTGGTCCAGCTTGTACAGATGGCGCAGCATGGTCCTCTCGATGACGATGCCGAATACCCCGACCAGCAGCGGCGCCAGCACCAGCACCGCCCAATAGTTCAGTCCGCAGTATTCGATGCCCATCCACGCCAGGAACGCCCCCATCATGTAGAGCGCGCCGTGGGAAAAGTTAATCACATTGAGCAGGCCGAAGATGACGGCCAGGCCGAGCGACAGCATCGCGTAGAACGAGCCGTTGACCAGCCCCAGCGACAGTTGGCTCATAATCACGGGCAAGGGATAGCCGAAAATTTCCATGGGAATCCGTAAATCAGGGTGGTCGAGGAGCCGTCATTCCCGCGTCTGCAGGAATCCATGCTGACTATGGGCTCCCGCAGACGCGGGAGCGACTGCGGTTTACTTCCACAGGCTGCACTTGGTCTCCGCCTTGGTGGCGTAGGCCTGGTCGCCCGGAATGGTGGCCACGACCTTGTAGTAATCCCATGGGTACTTCGATTCCGCCGGCTTCTTCACTTCCATCAGGTACATATCGTGCACCATGCGGCCGTCCGGACGGACCACGCCGTTCTTGGCGAACATGTCGTTGATCTTGTTCGCCTTCAGGTAAGCCATCACCTTGTCGGAGTCGTCGGTACCGACCGCCTTGACCGCTTTCAGGTAATTGCCGGCGGCCGAGTAATCGGCGGCCTGCAGCATCGACGGCTCCTTCTTCATTTTCGCGAAGTAACGCTTCGACCAGGCGCGCGTGTCGTCGTTGGCGTCCCAGTACCAGCCGTCGGTCAGATACATGCCCTGCGTCAGGTTCAACCCCAGCGAGTGCACGTCATTGATGAAGATCAGCAGACCAGCGAGCTTCATCTTCTTGGTGATGCCGAACTCGTTGGCCGCCTTGATCGAATTGATCGCGTCACCGCCGGCATTGGCCAGGCCGAGGATCTGCGCACCCGACGATTGCGCCTGCAACAGGAAGGACGAGAAGTCCGACGCCGACAGCGGATGCTTGACCGAGCCCATCACCTTGCCGCCGGCCGCCTTCACCACCTCGGACGTATCCTTTTCCAGCGACTGGCCGAAGGCATAGTCGGCGGTCATGAAATACCAGTTCTTGCCGCCCTGCTTGACGATGGCGCCGCCGGTGCCGCGCGCCAGCGCGATGGTGTCGTAGGCGTAATGCACCGTGTACGGCGAGCACTCTTCGTTGGTCAAGCGGGCCGAGCCGGCACCGATCGAGATGAAGACTTTTTTCTTCTCTGCCGCCACCTTGGCCATGGCCAGGTTGGCGCCGGAGTTGGTGCCACCGATCAGCATATCGACGCCCTGCTGGTCGAACCATTCGCGCGCCTTGGAAGCGGCGATGTCGGCCTTGTTCTGGTGGTCGGCAGAAATGAATTCGATCTTCTTGCCGTTGATGTTGCCGCCCGCATCGGCAATCGCCATCTTGATGGCTTCCGCGCCGCCGGCGCCATCGATGTCTGTGTACAGGCCGGACATGTCGGTGATGAGGCCGATCTTGATGGTGTCATTGGAAATCTGCGCCTGGGCGGAGAAGCTTGCGATGGACGATACGCATGCGGCGGCTGCAAGGGTGATGGCTTTGATTTTCATTGTTCGTCTCCTACCGTGGTTGTTATTTTTAAACACCGAGAAGCTCGTTCAACACCGGCATCTTGGCGTTCAACTCCGATGCAACAAAGGTCTCCACAATCTGCCCATGTTCCATCACATAAAACCGGTCCGCCAACGGTGCGGCAAACCGGAAATTCTGTTCCACCATTACAATCGTGTAACCCTTGGATTTGAGCGTGGTAATCATGCGCGCCAGCCCCTGCACGATCACCGGCGCCAGGCCTTCCGAGATTTCATCCAGCAGCAGCAGGCGCGCGCCGGTGCGCAGGATGCGCGCGACGGCCAGCATCTGCTGCTCGCCGCCGGACAGCCGCGTGCCTTGACTATGTTTGCGCTCCTCCAGATTGGGAAACATGGCGTAGATTTCCGCCACCGACATGCCCTTGTCCGCGCCGTTCAACTGCGGCGGCAGCATCAGGTTTTCCTCGGTCGATAGCGACGAAAAAATACCGCGCTCCTCCGGGCAATAGCCGATGCCGAGGTGGGCGATCTTATGCGTCTGCAAGCCAATCGCTTCCGCGCCGTTGACCTTGATCGAGCCTTTGCGCGCGCCGGTCAAGCCCATGATGGCGCGCAGCGTAGTGGTGCGGCCGGCGCCGTTGCGGCCGAGCAGCGTCACCACTTCGCCCGGCTGCACCGACATATTGACGTTGTGCAGGATGTGCGATTCGCCGTACCAGGCTTGCAGGTTGGAGATTTCCAGCGCGGCCGTCATCAGTGCGCTCCTTCCAGCACGGCGGCTTCCGTGCCCATGTAGGCTTCCATCACCTGCGCGTTGCTGGCCACCTCGGCGTACGAGCCTTCCGCCAGCATGGCGCCGCGCTGCAATACCGAGATCTTGTCGCAGATGCCGGACACCACTTTCATATTGTGTTCGACCATCAAAATGGTGCGGCCGGCCGAGACTTTTTTGATCAGCTCGGTGACGCGGTGAACGTCTTCATGGCCCATGCCCTGCGTCGGCTCGTCCAGCAGCATCAGCTCCGGCTCCATCGCCAGCGTGGTGGCGATTTCCAGCGCACGCTTGCGGCCGTAAGGCATGTCGACGGTAATGGTGTCGGCGAACTCGGTCAGGTCGACCTCCGCCAGCAGCTGCATGGCGCGCTCGTTGAGCCGGTCCAGCGCCCGTTCGCTTTGCCAGAAAAAGAAACTGGTGCCGAGCTGGCGCTGCAAGCCTATGCGGACATTCTGCAACACCGTCAGGTGCGGAAATACGGCGGAAATCTGAAATGAACGGATCACGCCCATGCGGGCGATCTGCGCCGGCCGGGCGGCGGTGATGTCATGGCCGTTGAACAGGATCTGGCCCGAGGTCGGCACCAGGAACTTGGTCAGCAAATTGAAGCATGTGGTTTTGCCTGCCCCGTTAGGGCCAATCAGCGCGTGGATGTGGCCGCGCTGGACCTTCAGATTGACGTCATTGACCGCAGTAAAACCCTTGAATTCTTTGGTCAAATGCTTTGTTTCCAAGATAACGTCGGACATCCTGTCTCCCTGTTATTCTTTTCAAAGTACCAATTTTTTCTAGATCATACACAGTAACAAATTAGCTAACAATACAGTATAAATACGATGAATTTTTGATCTAGATTCAAGCGGTGCGGATTAGCTGGGCGGCTTTTTCCGCAATCATGATCGTCGGCGAATTGGTGTTTCCAGAGGTGATGAAAGGCATGACGGACGCATCCACCACCCGCAATCCGCTGACGCCTTTTACGCGCAATTGACTGTCGACCACCGCCGCCGGATCGTCGGCGCGGCCCATCTTGCAGGTGCCGACCGGATGGAAAATTGTGGTGCCGATGATACTCGCTGCCTCGGCCAGTTCCTCCTCGGTGCGATAGTGGAGGCCGGGCTTGTACTCTTCCGGCGCGTACGCTTTCAGCGCCGGTGCGGCGACTATTTTGCGGGTCAGCGTGAGCGCTTCCGCCGCCACCTTGCGGTCTTCCGGCGTGCTCAAATACATCGGCGAAATCTTCGGCGGCGCATACGGATCGGCGCTGGCGATGCGCACATGGCCGCGCGACGTCGGCCGCAGATTGCACACGCTGGCCGTGAAGGCCGGGAAAGTGTGCAAAGGATCGCCAAACTTTTCCAGCGACAGTGGCTGCACGTGGTACTCCAAATTTGGCGTCGCTTCGCTGGCGCTGGAGCGCGCAAACGCCCCCAGCTGCGACGGCGCCATCGACATCGGCCCGCTCTGGAACATCGCATACTCAAGGCCGATGCGCATCTTGCCGAACCAGTTGGAAGCCATGGTATTCAAGGTGCGCGCGCTACCGCCCAGCTTGTAAATCATGCGCAGTTGCAGATGGTCTTGCAGGTTTTCACCGACGCCTGGCAGGTCGACCAGCGGCGTGATGCCGAGTTCATGCAAGCGCGCCGCCGGACCGATGCCGGAGCATTGCAAAATTTGCGGACTGCCAATGGCGCCTGCCGCCAGCAGGGTTTCCTTGCGCGCGCCGGCAGTAAATTGTGTGCCGCCGCCGGTGAAAATCACGCCGGTACACGCGCCGTTTTCGATCTGCAAACGTTCCACGTGACACCCGGTCATGATGGTCAGATTGGGCCGCCGCGCCGCCGGCCTCAGAAAGGCCTTGGCGGTATTCCAGCGGATGCCGCGTTTTTGATTGACGTCGAAATAGCCGCAGCCGGCGTTGTCGCCGCGGTTGAAATCGTCCACTTTCTGGATGCCGGTCTGCTCGGCGGCGTCGCGGAACGCGTCCAGTATCTGCCAGGACAAACGCTGTTTTTCCACGCGCCACAAACCGCCTGTGCCATGGAATTCTGACGCGCCGCCGTGGTAGTCCTCACTCTTCTTGAACAGCGGCAGCACAGACTCCCAGCGCCAGCTGTCATCGCCGGTGATTTCGGCCCAGCGGTCGTAGTCGCCAGCTTGGCCACGCATGTAGATCATGCCGTTGATCGAAGAGCTGCCGCCGAGCACTTTGCCGCGCGGGTACAACAGGCTGCGGCCGCCCAGGCCGGGATCGGCCTCGGTGCGGAATTTCCAGTCGGTGCGGGGATTGTCGATGCAATGCAAATAGCCGACCGGAATGTGAATCCACACATAATCGTCACGGCCGCCCGCCTCGATCAGCAGGACTTCGGTGTCTTTGTCGGCGCTGAGCCGGTTGGCCAGAACGCAGCCAGCCGAGCCAGCGCCGATGATGATGTAATCGTAGCTGCCTGCTGATTCCAAAAACGGTCTCCTCGTGTTATTGCGCGCTGATCTCCGCCAGCAAAGTCTCCACCAATTTCGCCGCCGGCAAAGCCCGCGCACGGGATACGCCGGTGCCGCACCAGAGCGACATCAGTTCGGTCTCGCCACGTTTGGCCGCTTCGGCTCTTATTGGTGACGTTAATGCGTTTTGAACAGGATATAACGGCAGTAAACGTTCGTTAGCAGCCATTTGCTGAATGAAACGGTTTTCCAGTCCGCGTGCATAGCGGCCAGAAAACGTACGCGTCAATTTAGTAGGGTGGTCACCGGCCGTCAGCAAGCGCTGCTTATAGGCGGCGCCGATACTGGACTCGTCACAGACCAGGAACGCCGTTCCCATCTGCACCGCTTGCGCACCGGCCGCCAGCGCGCGGCGGATATCGGCCCCGTCCATGATGCCACCGGCGGCAATCACCGGAATATTCACCGCCGCCACTACGGCAGGCAGCAATTCAAATGTTCCCAGCGTGGCATTTTCCTGTGCGCCGATGAAGGTGCCGCGATGTCCGCCCGACTCCACGCCGGATGCAATTACCGCATCGGCGCCCCGGCTTTCCCAGGCCAGCGCCTCATCAACGTGCGTCACGGTGCCGATCACGAAAATGCCGGCCTCATGCAAGCGCTGGATTTGCTCCACAGTCAGAATGCCGAAGGTAAAACTGGCCACGGCCGGCCGCAAGGCGATCAGCGTTTCAAATTGCGGCGCGAAATCCTCGCACCATTTGGCCGGCGTCGGCAACCCCGTCCAGCCCAGCGAAGACCAGGCCGGTTTCAACCATTCTTTGGCCCGTTCCACCTCATCCGCAGACGGATTTGGCGTCTCCTGAACGAAAAAATTGAGGCAAAAAGGCCGGTCGGTGAGCGCGCGGATCTGCGCAGTTTGGTCGCGAATCGCGTCTGGCGACAACAAGGAACAGGCCAGCGAACCCAGCCCGCCAGCGTTGGAGACAGCAGCAATTTGCGCGGGCGTGTTGAAACCGCCAGCGGTCGGTCCCTGGACGATGGGATGCGGAAAAACAGATGTTAATGACATCAATTCCCCTGTTTACGGCTGTGGATAAGCATATGGATATCCACAGGTGCCAAATGTGAGTAAACAAACGAATGTTCTGGACGACTTTTTTTATCCCAAAACAGTTCTTCGCTCATACAAGGTTTACGCGACTGTTTATAAAGCTCGTAAACGGCTGATTTTAATCCAAAATGAGCAGTTATCCACAGAAAAGTGTCGGTGTTAACAACTATCACTATTTTTATATTACATCTTTAGAGTAAACCATAAAACCTCCGATATACTGGTCTTGTCAAACAAACAGCTTCAATCGGAGATGTTTTGTTCTCACCACACACAAACTCCAGGTCGCCTGCTTATCTGCGATTTCGACGACGCCTGATCGCTGGCCTGTTGTCGATGGCAGCACTTGCCATTGCTGTGGTCATCAGCCAATTCCGCACTGCCTACCTGGAACGCGAACTCGCCGTCCAAACCCAAACCGAGCATTACGTCAAAGCGATGGAAGCGCACGTGCTGTACTCGATTCAATCGGTGGATTTGTCGCTGATCAGCTTTGCCAACGCCATCAAAGTGCTGTCTGCAAAGCAAAGTCGTTCGCCAACAACCATGACGGACCTGCTTTCTTCACGCGGAGCCAATGTCAACAGCGATTACTGGATCACTTTTATCGATCCGAAAGGCAACGCGATCGCTACGTCGATCGGCAACAGCGTCATCGGCGCCTCGTATGCAGACCGCGACTATTTCAAAATCCATTTGAGCAATAGCTACAAGGACAAGCTGTTCATTGGCGAACCTGCGGTCGGCAAAATCAGCAAAAAACGGCTGTTTTTCCTCAGTCGTCGCGTAGAAACGGCCACCGGCGAATTCCTGGGCGTGGTTGCAGCGCCAGTCAACGTCGACCGTTACGTCACAGTATTTGAAAACTCGCGCTTCAATACGGATATCTCGATCACGCTGGTTCACGCTGGCGGCAAAGTCATTGCTCGCGTGCCCAATTTTGAACAGGCCTTCGCACGAGATCTGAGCAACACAGCCTTGTTCGACGGCGTGCGTCAAGCCAAGGCCGGTACTTACAAAACCTTCAGCGTGATCGACAACCTGAGCCGGATTTTTAGTTATCGCGTAATTGATGGCCTGCCGTTGATCATCGTTGTGGGAAGCAATGACTCGGAAACCAACCGTCTGCTGCAACAAAACTACCTGACTGCCGGTGCTGGACTGGCGATTTTGTTGTTGCTGATGATCAGTGCCGGCCATTTTTCACTGCGCACCTACAGGCGCCAGGAAGAACGCGAATTACGTTACCGCACGCTGTACAGCGCGAGCCGTGAAATGGAACGCCAGCTGCTGGTCAACGAAGAATCGATGAAACTGGCGTCGCTACTGTTCCAAAACAGCGGCGAAGGCATGATGGTGGTGGACGCCAATGGCCAGATCCTGACCATCAATCCGGCATTTTCGCTGCTGAGCGGGTACACGGAGAAAGAATTAATCGGTCATCGTGCCTACGAATTGGCCTCGCACCGCCATGATCAGGAATTTTTCGATGAAATTTTTGCGTGTGTGAGGGATACGGGCCATTGGAACGGCGAATTGTGGCAACAAAGCAAGGACGGCGAGGAGTTCCTGGCCTCGATGGTGGTCAACGCCGTCTACGATGAGCAAGGCAATCCCTTCCGCTACGTCGCTTTGCTGAGCGACATCACGCAGAAAAAAGCTTCCGAGGAGCTGATCTGGCGCCAGGCCAACTTCGACACCCTCACCGGCTTGCCGAATCGGAACATGCTGTACGAGCATCTACGCCAGGAAATGAAAAAAACCGACCGTTCGCAGCTGCCGATGGCGCTGGTGTTTGTCGATCTGGACTACTTCAAGGAAATTAACGACACGCTTGGCCATGACAAGGGCGACGTGCTGCTCAAACAAGTGGCAAATCGCCTGCTCAGCTGCGTGCGCACCAGCGATATCGTGGCCAGGTTAGGTGGGGATGAGTTCACCGTGATTCTCAGCGAATTGCGCAAACCGGCCGACGTCGAGCGCACTGCGCAGGAAATTCTCAAGAAAATGAGCGCGCCGTTCCAGCTGGGCGAAGACATTGCCCAAATTTCGAGCAGCATCGGCATCGCTTTATACCCGCATGACGGTGCGGATGCCGATAGTTTGATGAAAAGCGCCGACAAAGCGATGTATGGCGCCAAGCAAAAGGGTCGAAATCGCTGCAATTATGCCAATTCAGGCGAAAAAAACACCGAGACTGTGTATAAGTGATTGGATATCCACAGGATGAGATGTGGCTAAGCACCTCTTTTAACCACAGGCCACTATTTTATCCAAAAACTGTTCCTGAGCTGATACAGCGCTTATGCAGCACGTTGTTTACGCTGTAAACAGATGATTTGTAAACGTATACATGACTTATCCACAGTTATATGCACGTTTACTACTACCACTATGTTTATATAAACCTTTTGTAAACAACTAAAAGCATAACGTCGGAAAAGCCGCAGGCGGAATAGGACGGCTGTTTGATGTTTGAAAGCCCTACAGACCACAAGAAACGCCTTAAAATTCACTTTTTTTCGCTACGCGTTGTGGAAAAAGCCTTGGATCTCCACAGCGATAACTCAAAATTTGAAGGAAAAGCATGCGTTTAGGCATCATCAGTGCGTTGGCTGAAGAACAGCAGGGGCTGATAGAGGCCCTTCAGAGCCCCGCCAGGCACGTTCATGGCATGAGGGAGTACACGGCCGGGAAACTGTGGGAAATCGACGCTGTGTGCGTTTTATCGCGTATAGGCAAGGTTGCTGCAGCAATGACAGCTGCAATCCTTGTGGAAAAGTTCGGAGTTACACACATCGTCTTCACCGGCGTCGCTGGAAGCGGAGATAAAAACGTGAAAGTCGGCGATATCGTGGTAGCCGATAGTTTGATCCAGCATGATTTCGATGCCAGCCCGCTGTTTCCAAGATTTGAAATTCCGCTGACCGGCTTGTCCAGCTTTGCCACAGACGTCGCTTTGACGGACAGATTGGTTGGCGCTGCATCGACAATCACGCGTGTACATCGCGGATTGATCGGCAGCGGTGATCAATTTATAGGCAAATTGGGCCAGATCCAGACGCTGAAAGCAGCGTTGCCTGATTTATTGGCAGTGGAAATGGAAGGCGCAGCGGTCGCCCAAGTGTGTTTTGAGCTGGGAATACCGATTGCCGTGATCAGAACAATCTCAGACAACGCCAACGATGACGCTGCGGTAGATTTCATGCATTTCATCAAAACCGTCGCCTCGCGCTACGCATTTGATGTGATCCAGAATTTCTGCAAGGCGTAAAAAAAGCCGGGCGAACCCGGCTTTGAGCTGTTTCTGATCGAAATTACGCAGTTTCGAGCGTCATCAGGCTGGCATTGCCGCCGGCTGCCGTCGTATTCACGCACAGAGCGCGCTCAGCGAGCAAACGCCACAGAGGGATGCTGCTCTCCTCGTTCGTGCTGATCAGGCCCACCAGCGCCCCGCTACGGGCCGCCAAAGCGTTGTGCTGGCTCTTGGCCATCATCGATTCCACCAGCGCGATCTGGAAATCGCAGTTTTCCAGGTCGGTAACGGTCTGGATGCGGTCTTTGACGGCTAACGGCAAGTCCGCCGGCACCAGATGCGCGGTAGCGGCCGACACCACCGCAGTGTTGCCGGTTGCCAGCACTGCCGCCAGTTGGTTCAGCAAGCCTTCCAGCGTGCCGGCCATGCAGGCCACAGAGCCACGGGACACCAGTGCCAGCGTGTTGCGCTCGCCTGTCGGGCCTGGCAGCATGGTCTCACTGCCGAGCATAGTCGAACGGCTGTATTGCTCCGCCAGGCTGGAAGCGCGCTCGTAGCCGTGTTGCTTGGCCCAGCCTGCCAACGCATCCAGTGCCGGCGTGCCGACGCGGGCATGCACCGGCGCCGTGCTGGCGCCGCGTTGCAGGCGTTTCAGGTACAGCGGACCACCGGCTTTCGGACCGGTGCCGGATTTGCCTTCGCCGCCGAACGGTTGCACGCCCACCACTGCGCCAACGATGTTGCGGTTGACGTAGATATTGCCGACATGTGCGCGGCTGGTGATGTAGTCGATGGTTTCATCGATGCGCGAATGCACGCCCAACGTCAGGCCGAAGCCGCTGGCGTTGATTTGCTCGACCACTTTCGGCAAGTCCGACCGCTTGTAGCGGATCACGTGCATCACCGGACCGAACACTTCCTGCGTTAGCTCGGCCAGCGAGCGAATTTCCAGCACGGTTGGCGGCACAAAAGTGCCCGCCGTTGTCACTTCCGATGGCAGATCCAGCGAGTAGTAATCGACCGCCGTCGCTTTCAGCTTGTTGATGTGGGCCAGCAGGTTGTGCTGCGCTTCGGCATCGATCACCGGGCCGATATCGGTCACCAGGCGGTCCGGCGAGCCGACTTTCAGCTCCTGCATCGCGCCTTTGAGCATTTTGATGGTCTTGTCGGCAATATCTTCCTGCAGGAACAGCACGCGCAGCGCCGAGCAACGCTGGCCAGCGCTGTCGAAGGCGGACGAGATCGCATCCTGCACCACCTGCTCCGGCAGCGCCGACGAGTCGACGATCATGGCGTTCTGGCCACCGGTTTCGGCGATCAGCGGAATGTCGGCGTTTTCCGCCGTCGCGCGCTTGGCCAGCGTGCGGTTGATCAGCTGCGCCACTTCGGTCGAGCCGGTGAAGATGACGCCTTTGACGCGGCTGTCGGCAGTCAGCGCGGCGCCGACCACTTCGCCGCGGCCCGGCAGGAATTGCAGCGCGGCGCGTGGAATACCGGCTTCGTGCAGCAGCTCGACCGCGCGGTGCGCGATCAGCGGCGTTTGCTCGGCCGGCTTGGCCAGCACCACGTTGCCGGCCGCCAGCGAGGCGGCCACCTGGCCGGTGAAGATGGCCAGCGGGAAGTTCCACGGGCTGATGCAGGTCACCGGACCCAGCGCCAGGGTGTTGGTCGCGCCGCTGACTTCGCCGGCGTAGTAGCGCAGGAAGTCGACCGCTTCGCGGATTTCCGCAATCGCGTTCGGCAGCGATTTGCCGGCTTCGCGGATGGCCAAGGTCATCAGTTCGACGGCATTGGCTTCGAACAGGTCGGCGGCGTTCAGCAGCGCGGCGGCGCGCACGGCCGGTTCGGTGGTTTGCCAGTCCATGGCGAAGTTGCTGGCGCTGGTCAGCGCGACTTCCACGTCGGTGGCGCTGGCCTCTACCAGTTGGCCGACGATATCGCTACGTTGCGCGGGATTGGTGATGTTTTGCACCGGCTGACCGGCGCTGACGCCACCCGCCAGCAACGGCGCGGCGTGCCAGCTGCGTGGTTCGGCCAGTGCGGCCGAGATATCGCGCAGCACGTTTTCATTGGCCAGGTCGAAACCGGCCGAGTTCTTGCGGTCGCCAAACATATCCAGCGGCAGGGCGATGCCAGGATGCGGCAGGCCGCCCTGTTCGCGCGCGGCCGCGACCGGATCGCGCAGCAGCGACTCGATCGGAATCGCTTCGTCAACGATCTGGTTGACGAACGACGAGTTGGCGCCGTTTTCCAGCAGGCGGCGCACCAGGTAGGCCAGCAGCGTTTCGTGGGTGCCGACCGGCGCGTAGATGCGGCAGGCCTTGTCCAGGTTGTCCTTGCCCACCACCTGGTCGTACAGCGATTCGCCCATGCCGTGCAGGCACTGGAATTCGTAGTCGTTCACACCATCGCGCTTGGCCCAGGTGTAGATGGTCGACAAGGTTTGCGCGTTGTGGGTGGCAAACTGTGGATAGATCAGGCCTTGTGCACCGAGCAGTTTTTGCGCGCACACCAAGTAGGAGACGTCGGTGTAGACCTTGCGGGTGTAGACCGGATAGCCGCTCATGCCGTCCACCTGGGCGCGTTTGATTTCCGCATCCCAGTAAGCGCCCTTGACCAGGCGCACCATGAATTTACGGCCGCTGCGCTTGGCCAGGTCGATCAGGTAGTCGATGACGAACGGGCAGCGCTTCTGGTATGCCTGCACCACGAAGCCGATGCCTTCGAAACCGGCCAGGTCGGGATCGTGCGCCAGCGCTTCCATCAGGTCCAGCGACAATTCCAGGCGATCGGCCTCTTCCGCATCGATATTCAGGCCGATGTTGTATTGCTTGGCCAGCAGTACCAGCGCGCGCACGCGCGGCAGCAGTTCTTCCATCACGCGTTGATGCTGGGCGCGGCTGTAGCGCGGGTGCAGCGCCGACAGTTTTACCGAAATGCCGGGACCGTTGCGGATGCCACGGCCGTTCGAGGCCTTGCCGATCGCGTGGATCGCGGTTTCGTAGGAAGCGTAGTAATTCCTGGCGTCGGCTTCGGTCAGCGCGGCCTCGCCCAGCATGTCGTAGGAATAGCGGTAGCCGCGCGCTTCGTTGGCCTGGCCGTTCTTGATCGCCTCGTCAATGGTCTGGCCGGTGACGAACTGGTTACCCAGCATGCGCATCGCCAGGTCCACACCTTTGCGGATCAGCGGTTCGCCGCCCTTGGAAATCAGCTTGGTCAGCGCCGAGCCCAGGCCGGTTTCGCTATTGGTCGATACCAGCTTGCCAGTGATCAGCAGACCCCAGGTAGCGGCATTGACGAACAGCGACGGCGACTCGCCCAGGTGCTTGCGCCAGTCGCCCTTGCTGATTTTGTCGGCAATCAGGCGATCCGCAGTGGCATTGTCGGGAATACGCAACAGTGCTTCAGCCAGACACATCAGCGCCACACCCTCGTCCGACGACAGCGAAAACTCGTGCATCAGCGCGTCCACACCCGACGCGCGGGTGCGTTCCGCGCGCACCGAACTGACCAGTTTTTGGGCCAGTTGCTGCGCCTGCTGAATGCTGACTTCGTCGTGCTGATTGAGCTGGCCGATCAGCCATTGCACCGCGCTGATTTCGTCTTTTCTATAGGCGGCCGTCACTGCGGCGCGCAGGGGAATCGGGTCGCGCAGGATTTCGGCCTGAAGGGCGGCAAACGGGGTAAAACCGGAGGAAACTGCTGCTTGCATGGGGTACTCTCAGAAGAAGAATCGGGAGCCGGTCCACGTACAAAAACACGCCCGTCAGCGAAGCCGGCGAGCGTGATTTAAAGTGAACTGCTTATGATTCGATTGTAGTGGGAATTCTTCTGGATTAATTCTGGTAATGCGGGGGGCTAGCAATAGATTGTTTTTAGTGAGACAATTTAACCAAATAATATTTATTTGGGAGTTCCCGGAAATGTTAGACAAGATCAGCAAAAAAATCTTGATGGAATTGCAGAGCGATGGCCGGATCTCCAACGTGGAGCTGGCCGCGCGGGTGAATCTGTCTCCCGCCGCTTGCCTGGAACGTGTGCGTAAGCTGCACGAGTCCGGGTATATCATGGGTTACACCGCCCAGTTGAATCCGCAACTGCTGGATGTCTCCCTGCTGGTCTTCATCGAGGTCGTGCTGGACCGCACCACACCCGAAGTCTTCGACGCCTTCAAACACAGCGTGCAGGTCATCCCGGAAGTGCTGGAATGCCACATGGTTGCCGGCGGCTTCGACTACCTGGTCAAAGCCCGCGTCAAGGACATGGCGGCCTACCGCGAATTCCTGGGTAAAACCCTGCTCCAGAAAGGCGTGCGTGAAACCCACACCTACGCCGTGATGGAAGAAGTCAAGAATACCACCAAGTTGCCCATAAAATAGCATCAAAGAAATAAAATTTGGAGACGCCCAAGGCGCCTGTTGAACAACGGGGGACAGATGAAGCTTTTGCAGCAGAAGTTGGTGCAGCGTGGATTGTGGATTTTGGGAGCGACGGCAGGCGGTACCTGCCTCGCCTATTTGTTCAACCTGGCGGGCGCCGGCCCCATCATGGCGGCCATTCCCGCCGCGCTGGGCGGAGCCGCCGTGGCGTGGTGGGCCGCGCGCCAGAATAGCGACGAGGGCGGCGTGCGACAGTTCGCCCAGACGGTTGGCGATGAAATCGACGCCATCATGATCGGCGCGGCGGAAACTTCGTATTTCGTCGACTCGGTCAAGAAGAAAATCGAACTGGACGTCCGCACCGCCGGCGGCATCGTCCAAAGCTCGAGCCTGAACGCCGACACCACCGAGCGTATCGCCGCCAATGCCGAGCGCGCCGCCAAGATCGCCGCCCAGGTGCGCGGCGAAACCGTGGCCGGCCGCGCCGAGGCCGACCATGGCCTGCAACGCATCCGCACCGCTCGCCAGGACGCCCAGACCGCCGCCGCTGTGATGACGGCGCTGCAAACCAATTCCCGCAAAATCTACGGCTTTACCGAGGCCATCAGCGAAATCTCCGCCCGCACCAACCTGCTGGCGCTGAATGCCGCCATCGAGGCCGCGCGCGCCGGTGAACAGGGCCGTGGCTTTGCCGTGGTCGCCAGCGAGGTGCGTCAGCTGGCGCTGCGCACCAAGGAGGCCACCGATGAAATCAGTGCCATGGTGCGCGAGATTAATCAGCAGGCGGAAAAGGCCGCCACCGGCATGAATTCGCTGGCCGTCAAGGTCAGCGAGGCCGCCGGCAATGTGGAAACCGTGCACGGGCTGCTGGGCAATATCGAGCAGTCGTCGGGCGTGTCGGAAGATGAAATCGGCCAGATCGCCCGGGCGTCGCGTGAGCACGTCGTCACCACCGAGGAAATCGCCCACGCCATCGCCAGCATTCGCGACAGCCTGTTATCCACCGAGAAAGAATTGCCGCGCGCGGCCAGCTCGGCCATGGCGCTGGCGGAACGGGCGGAAATCATCACCGGCGCACTGGGCGAATCGTCGATCGAAACCTCGCACGATGCGATCCGCGAGGCGGCGCAACGGGCGGCGGCGGAAGTGGGCCGCATCTTCGAGCGCGCCATCGCCAGCGGCCAGATCACCCGCGAGGCGCTGTGGGACCGTCACTACACGCCGATCCCGAACACCGATCCGCCCAAGCACAAGACCAGGTTCGACGATTTCACCGACCGCGTGCTGCCGTCCTTGCAGGAAGGCTTGCTGCAAGCCATGCCGCAACTGGCCTACGCCGGCACGGTGGATAACAACGGCTATTTCCCCACCCATAACAAGAAATTTTCGCAGCCGCTGACCGGCAACTACGATATCGACATCGTCAACAATCGTACCAAGCGGATCTTCAGCGACCGCACGGGCAAGCGCTGCGGATCGAATACCAAGCCGTTCCTGCTACAGACGTACAAGCGCGATACCGGCGAGGTCATGCACGACCTGTCGGCGCCGATTTATGTGGATGGCAAGCACTGGGGCGGTTTCCGCATTGGATACCGCTCCAGTCATTAACGGGAAGAAGCCGGCGCCTGGGTTGGCGTTGGCAGGGTGTTGACCGCGCGCTGGGTCTGGGTGTTCATCTTTTCCAGATGGGTGCGCAGCCATTTGTGCGCCGGGCTGCGCGCATCGCGTTCGTGCCACAGCATGTCCAGGTGGACCGCCGGCAGCTGGAACGGCAATTCCTTGTGCGCCAGCGCATCGGTCATGCCGGTGGCGGCGATCAGGTGGCGCGGCAGCACGGTGATCAAATCAGAGTTGGCCACCACGCGGCCGGCCGTGAAGAACTGGTTGACGGTCAACAGGATGCGGCGTTCGCGCTGAATCTGCGCCAGCGCCTCGTCAACCAGGCCATGCGCGCGGCCGGAGAAACTCACCAGCAAATGATTGGCGGCGCAATAGTTGTCCAGGTTCAGTTCGACCTTGGCCAGCGGATGGTCGCGCCGCATTACGCACACATATTTACCGGAATACAGGCGCTCGTGACGGATCGGCGAACCGGTCTCATACGACAGCTGCGCCGCCACGCCGGGGAAGAAGCCGACCGCCAGGTCGATATCGCCGCGCAGCAGCATTGGCCGCGGCTCGCGCGTGGTCAGCGGCACCATGCGCACGTTGATACCAGGCGCTTCGCTCTCGATCGAGCGCATCAGCGACGGCAGCCACATGGCGGCGGTCGCATCGGCCATCGCCATGCGGAAGGTGGCGTGGGCGGCCGAGACGTCAAAGGTCTCCGGCGCCACCGCCGCTTCCAGGCTGGCCAGCGCGCCGCGCACGGACGGCCACAGCGCTTCTGCGCGCGGCGTCGGCTTGACGCCGTAGGCGGTGCGGATCAGCAGTTCATCGCCGAGGCTTTCGCGCAGGCGCTTGATGGCGTTGGATACCGCCGGCTGGGTCATGGCCAGATGGCCGGCGGCGCGTGTCAGATTTTGCTCTGTCATCACGGCGTCGAAAACACGCAGCAGGTTCAGGTCCAGCGTCAGAAAGCTCATGGCGGCTCAGGGGAGTAGATGTTGGAGAAATAACGATAGCACAGTCCATTCACCAATCGCATAATTGTTATCGCGAAAGGAAATTGGATAACTATGTTGCGGCGCACTATAGTTACAGCAGATTCTAAAGCTACCGCTAAACTGTGTCCATCATGATTTCCGCAATACAAGATTTTTCTCTGTTCGCCGCGCTGTTTGCTGTGATGAAGCTGGCGCTGCTGGTCGGCGTGATCGGTGGTCTGGTGGTGCTGTTCAAGCCCCTGCTGCTGGGCTGCGCGCGCGCCGCCGTGTTGGTGGTCAAGCCGAAGTTGACGCGCGAACAACGCCTGCAGCGCCGCCAGCTGGCGACGCGTGCCTGATACTGCGACGCAGCATTACTTTTCGCCGAGCAGCGCCGGTTTCAACGAACTGTCCACCGGCTTATCACCCAGCCAGATACGCAGCACGGCGTTATAGAACGCCAGGTCCGGCATCAATTCCCCGATTTTCTTGCCATTCAAATAGCACTGGGTGCCGTCGTTCGGGGTCCAGTCCAGCGACAGCTGGTCGCCCTTCTTCAACACCGGCGTCTGCGCGAACACTTCACCAAACTTCATGATTTGCGGCAGGATCTTGTTGCGCTCGTCCTTGCCGGTATTGGCGTTGAGGCCGTCCGTGAAGGCCTTGCCGAACTCTTCCGAGCTGACTTCGCGCAGCATGGTGATGGCCACGCGGCGCGGACCCGGTACCGCCAGCACGTCCGGTACGGTCGATTTCTTGTCCGTCAGGTATAAACCGGCCGCATAGACTTTGAAGATGACCTTGGTACGCAGGCCGGCGCCGTTCAGCTTGAGCTGCTGGCCGCCCACGGTAACGGTATCGTCGAACTTGACGCCAGCCACATCGACGGCGGCAAAAGCGAAGGAAGGCAGCGCCGCAGCGATCGCGACGGCCATCAGGGTATGCAGAATGGTTCTACGGTTCATGAATGTCTCCGTGATAGGGGTGATCGGACTATACCACCATGGAGACCCAGCGGCGTGAGTGGCCGCACGGTCATGCTTTTTTGTAGAGTTTGGCTTCTCAGGCCTTGGCGATCTGCAGCAGTTCGAACTTGGCGAACAGCTGGTCCTTGGTTTCGCGCACGTCCGGATTGAACGGGATGCAGCTGACCGGGCACACCTGCTGACATTGCGGCTCATCGAAGTGGCCGACGCATTCGGTGCATTTATCCGGATTGATTTCGTAAATTTCCGCACCCATGTAAATGGCGTCGTTCGGGCACTCGGGCTCGCATACGTCGCAATTAATACAGTCGTCGGTGATCATTAACGCCATGACAGAACTCGCTTACGTTGCCTGGTCGGTGGGGTTGGCGGCGATCTTCTTCTTCAGCCAACGGTCCACCGATGGGAATACAAACTTGGAGACATCCCCGCCCAGCATGGCGATTTCACGCACGATGGTGCCGGAGATGAATTGATACTGGTCGGACGGCGTCAGGAACATGGTCTCGACGTCCGGCAGCAGGTAGCGGTTCATGCCCGCCATTTGGAACTCGTACTCAAAGTCGGAGACTGCGCGCAGGCCGCGGACAATGACGCGGGCATCGTGGTCGCGCACGAAGTCCTTCAGCAGGCCGGAGAAACTCTCCACCCGCACGTTGGGATAATGGCCCAGCACCTCATTGGCAATTTCCAGGCGTTCATCCAGCGAGAAGAAAGGCTTCTTGTTCTTACTGTCGGCCACGCCAACCACCAGCGTGTCGAACAGACCGGATGCGCGACGCACCAGATCTTCGTGACCACGGGTCAGCGGATCGAAAGTTCCTGGATAAACAGCTACTACCATTGCGGCTCCTTGCAGTGCACCAATATAGAACGCGCATTATGCCTGAAAATCGGCTTTTGCTTAAAATTGCCTTAATTTGGGGCGGTTTTAGCAGGAAATACAGCCAGTCAGGATTTGTATTTTAATAAATGATAGAACACCATTCCCGCTTTGTCAGCCCGAATGATTTCCCAGTCCGCCAGCCATTCCGGCGCCTCGCCTTCGGCGAACTCCAGCGCAAGCCCGGACTCGGCATACACCAGGCCGCCCTCTTTGAGCAGTTTGCTGCACAGCGGCAGGGTTTTTTCCAGCAAGCTCTGCTGATATGGCGGATCGAGGAAGATCAGGTCGTAGCGCTGGCCGCGCGCGGCGGCCGATTGCGCCACCGACAGCGCGTCGCCGCGCATGATCTGGACATTCTCGGCCTTCAGCTTCAGTTTGATTTCTTCCAGCTGGCGCGTGACTTGCGCGTTACTGTCGATCATGGTCACCGACTGCGCGCCACGGCTGGCCGCTTCAAAGCCCAAAGCGCCGCTGCCGGCGAACAGGTCCAGCACCTGCGCATTGGCCCAGTTGGCGTCGCGCTGGTGGTTGATCCAGTTGAACGCGGTTTCGCGCACGCGGTCAGGCGTCGGCCGCAGGCCCAGCGCGCTGAGCACTGGCAACGGCGTGCGTTTCCACTGGCCACCGATAATGCGCACCTGGTTGGCGTGTTGCGGACCGTGGACCGGCACCTTGGCTGGTTTGGCGGGCTTGCTGGAGGGCTTCTTTGGCATGTGACGCTGTTCTAAGTCATTGATTCAACAGGCCATGATACCACAGCAGCGCTTATCGCCGCCCTAGCGCTGATCCGCCGCCAAGGTCCGGAAGTCGTCGATCCAGCCCTGCATGCGGCGCTGCGCGTGGGCTTTTTGCGCCGGCGTCGCAATGTTAATCACCGTCAGCACCAGTTGCAGGTTGGCCGCCTCATAGCTGTCGAAGAAGGCTTTGCGGTCGGAGGTTTCCAGCCGCTGGAAGCCGTCCTTGATCAAGCCCTGGATCAGCGTCTGCGTGGCTTCCTGGCTCAGCTTCTCGCTCTGCACCTTGCGCACCGCCGCCAGGATGTTGTTTTGACGGCGGGTGCGTTCATCCAGCCAGATCTCATTGTTGAGTGGACGCGCATCGGATGCCTTGCGGATCGCCGCTTCCTGCTCGGAGCTAAAGCTGCCGAACCATAGCTCGAATTGCTCCATCGATTTCTTGTAGCGGAAGCGCTGTTGCGCCTCGCGGTCGCCGCGCATGTTTTTCTTGCGGAAGTCGGCGTTGTTGGCGGCAAACTTGCGCTCCAGCGTGGCGATCTGGTCTGGTTGCAGCGAACGCGCCAGCTCGGCCAGTTCCGGGGTCGCCTTCAGCAGCAGAGACTCGGTGCGTTTCTTGATGTCGTCGAAATCGGTTTGCAAGTCGGCCTGGGTGGCGCCGGCGGCCAACTGGCGCTGTGCGGTTTGCAGCAGCTGGGCGTAATCGTTCAGCTGGGTCTTGCGATGCCAGTGGAACAGCTTGTCGATATCTTCCTTGACCGCGCCCTTCTGCTCCGAGGTCAGGTCGACATAGCCGTCGATCCACCAGTACAGCAGCGTGTCGCCATTGTTATAGGCCAGCCGCAGCGAACTGCAGCCGGCCAGCACGGCCATGAGCGCGATCAGGAACAGGCTGTAGAAGGTCCGGCGGGCTGGCAGGGGCATGTTAGACTTTTGCATTTGACACTCTCTCGATTTGGCACCTCTATGAACGTCGTAATCCTCGCCGCCGGCATGGGCAAGCGCATGCAATCTGCGCTGCCGAAAGTTTTGCATCCTCTGGCGGGCAAGCCGCTGCTGCAGCACGTGTTGGATACGGCACGCAGCCTGTCCGCCAGCAGATTATGCGTGATCTACGGGCATGGCGGCGCAGCCGTGCAGGCGCTGCTCGCAAAGCAGCCGGAGCAGATTTCCACTGCGCTGCAGGAACAGCAACTGGGCACCGGCCACGCCGTGATCCAGGCGCTGCCGGAACTGGACGACAAGGTCCCGACCCTGATCCTATATGGCGACGTGCCGCTGACGACCACCGCTTCGCTGCAGGCACTGGTGAGCGCCGCCGGTAACGACAAGCTTGGTATTCTGACGGTTGAACAAGCTGATCCTACAGGGTTGGGCAGAATCGTCCGTGTGGACGGGCACATAGTGCGCATCGTCGAGCAAAAAGATGCCAACGAGGCCGAACGTGCCATCAAAGAGATCAACAGCGGCATTATGGTCGCGCCTACCCCGCTGCTGAAGAAGTGGCTGGGCGCGATCAAGAACGACAACGCCCAGGGCGAGTATTACCTGACCGACATCGTCGCGCTGGCCGTGGCGGACGGCGTGCCGGTGGTGTCTGCCCAGCCGTCTGCCCAGTGGGAAGTTGCCGGCGTCAACAGCAAGGTCCAGCTGGCCGAGCTGGAACGCATCCACCAGCGCAACATCGCCAACCGCCTGCTGGAACAGGGCGTGACGCTGATGGACCCGTCGCGCATCGATGTGCGCGGCGAACTGATCTGCGGCCGCGACGTCACCATCGATGTCGGCTGCGTGTTCGAAGGCAAGGTTGAACTGGGCGACGGCGTGCACATCGCCGCCCACAGCGTGCTGGTCAACGCCCGCATCCTGGCCGGCGCGCAGATCAAGCCGTTCTGCCACATCGAGGAAGCGGTGGTCGGCGAAGCCTCGCTGATCGGTCCGTATGCGCGTCTGCGCCCCGGCACCGTGCTGGCCGAGGATGTACATGTGGGTAACTTTGTCGAAATCAAAAACGGCCAGGTCGCCGCGCACAGCAAGGCCAACCACCTGGCCTACATCGGCGACGCCACTATTGGCTCGCGTGTCAACATCGGTGCCGGCGTCATCACCTGCAATTACGACGGCGCCAACAAATTCCGCACCGTTATCGAAGACGACTGCTTCATCGGCAGCGACAGCCAGCTGGTGGCCCCGGTCACCGTCGGCAAAGGCGCGACGCTTGGCGCCGGCACCACGCTGACCAAGGATGCGCCGGCCGGCAAGCTGACCGTTTCGCGTCCGCGCCAGGTCACCATCGAAAACTGGACCCGTCCGGTCAAGATCAAAAAATAAGCGGGCTGAGCCCAGTTATGCCAAGCGGCGCCTGCGGGCGCCGTTTTTTATTGTGGATAACGTTGTGAGTAAGACCTGATTAAGCGTGGGAAAACAGGTGTGCAAGTACACCATTTATTCGCAAGCGAGGTATACAAGGCTTGCATGTTGCCGTAGTCATCACCACCCAGCCCGGTTTTTCAGCAAATGTGCATAACTCTGTGTGTAAGCACTGGAGCAAGTGCGGGATAAGGCGCGGATAAGTGCAGGATAACTTTTTACAGCGCAATATCGCTGTGTATAAAGCTGTGGAGAAGGCATGGAATATCCCTCGGATAACCATGGGATAAATCAGCCGTGTTGGCCAAATAATACTAAAAATGCTACGATGAGAATAATTCTCATTCAATAATTAGGCCGTTGTGCACCCGATCGCACCCCGCTCCGACGTAGGCAATTTGTACGCAGACCATCACCGCTGGCTGCTCGGCTGGCTGCGCCGCCAGGCCAACGGCGCCGATTACGCTGCCGACCTGGCGCAGGAAACCTTTGTTCGCATCCTGTGCCAGCCCGAGCACTGCTGCGCCGCCATGCGCGAACCGCGCGCCTATCTTGCCACGGTGGCGCAGCGCCTGCTGATCAACTACGCCGAGCGGCAGTCGCTGGAACGCGCCTATCTCGAAGTGCTGGTCCAGCTGCCGCCCTGCCAGGCGCCGTCACCGGAAGAACGGCTGCTGATCCTCGAATCCCTGCACGAAATCGACCGCATGCTGGACGGCCTGCCGCCCAAGACGCGCGAAGCCTTCCTGCTGTCGCAACTGGAAGGGCTGGGCTACAGCGACATCGGCCAGCGCCTCGGCGTCACCGTGCGCACCGTCAAGCGCTACATGGCGGCGGCCTTCATGCAATGCCTGATGGCGGCCGCATAAAGCGTGTCCCCTTTTTTGTGATCGCCGGTCTTACTAGTACCAATCACAACAAAATGGGAATGTAAGATGAATCACAAGTTGCACATCACCGCACTGGCATTGGCGCTGGGCGCCGCCTACCCTGCACTGGCCGCTGAAGAAGAGCCGATCACCAAAGTCGAGGTCAAAGGCCAGAACAGCAGCGATGATTCCTACGCGGCCGGCTCGGCCCACACCTCCACCCGCATGGAAATGTCGATCCGCGACACGCCGCAATCGGTCAGCGTGATCAGCCGTGCGCTGATGGACGACTTCGGCATCAATCGCCTGGACGAAGCGCTGGGCCTGACCACCGGCGTCATGATCGGCCAGCAGGATAGCGAACGCACCAGCTTCTACGCGCGCGGCTTCAGCAT
Organism: Duganella dendranthematis; assembly: GCF_012849375.1. Taxonomy (NCBI): domain Bacteria; kingdom Pseudomonadati; phylum Pseudomonadota; class Betaproteobacteria; order Burkholderiales; family Oxalobacteraceae; genus Duganella; species Duganella dendranthematis. The sequence continues at coordinate 2,434,748 of NZ_CP051684.1, read as the reverse complement.
CACCAACATCCAGGTGGACGGCATGCCGATGGGCTCCAATTCGCCACTGTCGGATACCATCCTCTACGACCGCATCGAAGTGGTGCGCGGCGCCACCGGCCTGATGGGCGGCACCGGCGACCCTTCGGCCGCCGTCAACATGGTGCGCAAGCGCCCCGGCCGCATCCTGCAAGGCAGCGCCAGCGTCATCCTGCGCCGCTGGGACGACCAACGCGCCGAGGTCGACTTGAGTTCGCCGCTGAGCCCGGACGGCAAGGTACGCGGCCGCGTCGCCCTCGCCCATGAAGACCGCGATTCCTACATCGACCTGTACCACGAGCGCAAAACCGTCGGCATGGCGATTGTCGAAGCCGATTTGACGCCGGGCACGCTACTGACCGCCGGCATCGACTTCCAGCGCAACACGCCGACCGGCGCCACCTGGGGCGCCGTGCCCTACTGGAACGCCGACGGCACGCTGGCCAATATGCCACGCAACTTCACGCTGACCACGCCATGGAGCACCTGGGCCAACAAGCAGCAAACCGCCTTCGCCTCGCTCGACCAGCGCTTCGGCGCCGGCTGGAAGCTGCACCTGGGCTACGCCCGCACCGACAGTCGCAACAACACCACCGTGGCCTATGGCGGCTCCGGCCACCCCAACATCGTCACCGGCGGCGGCATGAGCTTGTGGAGCGGCGTCTGGGGCGAAGGCAAGGCCATCAACGACAACTACGACCTGTACGCCACCGGCCCGTTTACGCTGCTGGGCCGCCAGCACACGCTGATCGCCGGCTGGAACGGCGGCAAGCAGGTCAGCAGCAGCCAGGGCGGCACCGCCAGCGTCCTGTACCCGGCCGCGATTCCCGACTACCGCAGCTGGACCGGCAACATCCCCAAGCCGACCTTCACGCCGGACGGCTCGCACACCGAGACCGAAACCAAACTGGGCGGCGCCTACATCGCCGGCCGCTTCAGCCTGACTGAGCCGCTGACTTTGATCGCCGGCGCGCGCCTGAGCAACTACCGCACCGAGGACTCGGCCTTCGACACCAGCGGCAACTTCACCGGCAGCAGCAACCTGCAAGAGACCAGGAACGAAACCACGCCGTATGCCGGCCTGGTCTACGACCTGAATCACCAGTTGTCGCTGTACGCCAGCTACACCTCGCTGTTCAATCCGCAAACGCGCAAGGACAAGAACAACCACCTGCTGGCGCCGGAAACCGGTACCAACAGCGAAATCGGCATCAAGGGAGAATTCTTCGACAAGCGCCTGAACGCCTCGGCCGCCGTGTTCCGCACGCTGAAGAAGAACCTGGCGCTGCTGGACCGCAGCGTGCCGAGCGGCTTCCTGCTGCCGGACGGCAGCATGGCCTACGTGGCCGATGGCGACGGCCTGACCGCGCGCGGCGTCGAGTTCGACCTGTCCGGCCAGCTGTCGGCCAACTGGAACCTGAGCGGCGGCTACACCTACCTGGACGTGGCCACGGCCGATGGCCAGCGCGGCGAGCCGACCCAGCCGCGTCACCTGCTGCGCCTGTCCAGCGCCTACAAACTGGACAGCGTGCTGCCGGGCCTGAAAGTGGGCGGCAGCGTGCAGGCGCAAAGTGCGATCTGGAGCGAATCCTGGTACGGCCGTCCGCAAGCGCCGGCCGGTGCACCGCTGGCGCGCCTGACCCAGGGCGGCTACGCGCTGCTGAGCGTGATGGCGGGCTACGACATCAACCGCAATCTGCACGCCCAGCTAAACATCAGCAACCTGACCGACAAAAAGTACTACCGCAACATCGGCTTCTACGACGGCGTATTCTGGGGAGAACCGCGCAACATCAGCCTTTCGTTGACGGCGAAGTTCTGAAAACGCCTGTGGATAAGCTTGTGATTAAATCTGTGAACAGTCCATGGATAAGCGCGTGCATAAGCTGAGGAAAAGCCCTGTATAAGCCTTTGGATAGCCTGTCTTTATCCTTGGGATAAGCCTGTATAACTTTGTTCACAGGGCAACGCGGGTCTCGAATTTGCTGCGGAAAGTGGAGAAATACGCCTTCACATTCCGCACATTGGCGTGGCTTGCGAACAGGCGGTGTGCCAGCGCGTTGTACGCCGGCATATCCGCCACCTGGATCACCAGCACAAAATCCGGCCCTGGCGCCACGCGATAGCATTGCAGCACGGCCGCCTCGCCAGCTACCAGCGCCTCGAACTCGGTCATGCGCTCGGCGGCCTGGATATCTAGCGAGATTTCCACAAGCGCCGTCAGGCTGGGGCCGACCTTTTCCGGCGCCACGATCGCCACCTGGCGCTGGATCACGCCCGATTCGCGCAATTGCTTGACCCGCCGCAAGCAAGTCGGTGGCGAGACGTGCACGGCGGCCGCCAATTCGGCATTGGTTTGAGAAGCATCAACTTGCAGCGCATTCAGAATGCGACGATCTATTTCATCTATCATGGTTTATTGAAAGAATATTTCAGTCACTGTGGATGATGAAATTTTATGCCAAATATGACGGTAATTAGAAAGCTTATTTCATCGCCGCTGTTCTACGATGGTTTCCTGACTTAATTGAAGAGGTTTCCCATGTGCGGCATCGTCGGCGCGGTAGCGCAACGCAATATCACTCCCATCCTGCTGGAAGGCCTGAAGCGCCTGGAATACCGTGGTTACGATTCCTGCGGCGTCGCCCTGCACGTGGATGGCCAGTTGCAACGTTCGCGCAGCACCTCGCGCGTGACCGACCTCGAACAGCAAATTGAGGAGGCGCACCTGAAAGGCTTCACCGGCATCGCCCACACCCGCTGGGCCACGCACGGTGCGCCGGCCTCGCACAACGCCCACCCCCACTTCTCGCCGTCGGCCGACCTGGCGCGCATCGCCCTGGTCCACAACGGCATTATTGAAAACCACGACGAACTGCGCGCCGAACTGACCGCGCTCGGCTACGTGTTCCAGAGCCAGACCGACACCGAAGTCATCGCCCACCTGGTCGACCACATGTACAACGGCGACCTGTTCGACACCGTGCAGCAAGCCGTCAAGCGCCTGACCGGCGCCTATGCGATCGCCGTCTTCCACCGCGAGGAACCGCACCGCGTGGTGGCCGCGCGCCAGGGCTCGCCGCTGATCGTCGGCGTCGGGCAGGGCGAAAACTTCGTCGCGTCGGACGCCATGGCGCTGGCCGGCACCACCGACCAGATCATCTACCTGGAAGAAGGCGACGTGGTCGACCTGCAACTGGGCCGGGTGTGGATCGTCGACAGCAACGGCAAGCCGGCGCAGCGCGACGTCAAAACCGTGCAGGCGCACACCGGCGCGGCCGAGCTGGGCCCGTACCGCCACTACATGCAGAAAGAAATCTTCGAGCAGCCGCGCGTCATCGGCGACACGCTGGAAGGCGTCACCGGCATCATGCCCGAGCTGTTTGGCGACGGCGCCTACAACGTCTTCAAGCAGATCGACCGCGTGCTGATCCTGGCCTGCGGCACCAGCTACTACTCGGGCCTGACCGCCAAATACTGGATCGAATCGGTGGCCAAGATTCCGGTCAACGTCGAAATCGCGTCCGAATACCGCTACCGCGACAGCGTGCCGCATCCGAACACGCTGGTCGTGACTATCTCGCAGAGCGGCGAAACCGCCGACACGCTGGCCGCGCTCAAGCACGCGCGCAGCCTCGGCATGGAACACACGCTGACCATCTGCAACGTCGCCACCAGCGCCATGGTGCGCGAATGCAAACTGGCCTACATCACCCGCGCCGGCGTTGAAGTGGGCGTGGCTTCGACCAAAGCCTTCACCACCCAGCTGGCCGGGCTGTTCCTGCTGACGCTGGCGCTGGCGCAAATCAACGGCCGCCTGACCGACGCCGAAGAAGCCGAACACCTGAAATCGATGCGGCACCTGCCGCTGGCGATCGCCTCGGTGCTGGCGCTTGAACCCCAGATCATCGCCTGGGCCGAAGACTTCGCGCGCAAGGAAAACGCCCTGTTCCTCGGCCGCGGCATGCACTACCCGATCGCGCTGGAAGGCGCGCTCAAGCTGAAAGAGATTTCCTACATTCACGCCGAAGCCTATCCGGCAGGTGAATTGAAGCACGGCCCACTGGCGCTGGTGACGGAAGAGATGCCGGTGGTGACGGTGGCGCCGAACGACGCGCTGATCGAGAAGCTCAAGTCGAATATGCAGGAAGTGCGCGCGCGCGGCGGCCAGCTGTACGTGTTCGCCGACGTCGACTCGCGCATCACGTCGGGCGAAGGCGTGCACGTGATCCGACTGCCGGAACACTACGGCCTGCTGTCGCCGATCCTGCACGTGGTGTCACTGCAGCTGCTGGCCTATCACACGGCGGTGGCACGCGGCACTGACGTCGATAAGCCGCGCAATCTGGCCAAGTCTGTAACGGTGGAATAAGGTTTTAAGACCCGTCACTGCGCGTCTTTAATTTACTAAAGTTACGGGGAATTTGTAGGCTTAAAAGTCAACGATTTACAATTATTTTGAATTATGTAAATTTTAGACAATTGAGATTCCTAAAGCGCTGATTGGGTGATGATTTTGCCAATTGCTGACAACCGTTATTAGCATCCAGCCTGCCATCGTCTAGCATCCAGAACCCACCAACGATTCACATGAGAAACCATCACTGATAAGTACTGTGGCCAGCCAGTCTAATTTGCGACAGGATACTAGGTTCGATCCAGCTGACGGTGCCACGTTCGTGACCAAACTAGTGCCGGCGCGATCTGGCGGTGCGCGCCATCGCGGCCAGCGCAACCGGCATGTAAAGCACTAGTGCGACCAGGCCTAGCAAGAACAATGCACCTAGCAGGTTGGCCTGTGCGGCGACCATAAATTGCCCGCCCCACTTGAGAGCGATCTCTAAAATGTCCTGCTGTTGCATCTTGATCCTTTCGAGCAAAGAAACGGCACTTTGTGCGCCAGTTGATACCCATATTTCGCAGAGGTAAGAATAGTTCGACCAGCCATTTTCTGTAAGGCTGACCGATGTCAGCCTTGACATAGTGCTGTGAATAGCTTTGTGCTGCGGTTTAGCGGATTTCCCGTACTGGTTGCATGGCCGATCTAGTGGTGGGGTTTCTACGAGGACAGATTGTCAGCCATCTTGAAGTTGGCGGCCAGGATCGGCGACTGTGCCCGCTGCGGGCACAAAAGCACGTCATTTGCTTGATGACTTGCACCACTTTGTTTGTCCCTTACGATGTCGAGAGGGAGATACTAGCGAACCGACCTGAGTCTGTGTCTGTCAATGGTGACAGGCTCGACACAAAGCTCGCGTGGCGCCACTATCCAAGAATCACGATACTGGTTCTAGCCGGTTAAGCTATGCTGATAATTGGAGAAACTGCCGCCAGTGAATTATTCAGGAAGTCGACGAAGGTTCGAACTTTAGCTGAGACGTGTTTCCGACTAGGATAAACAGCGAAAATGCCAAACTCTGGAGACTCCCATTCAGGAAGGATATGTAAGAGTCTTCCGGCCGCTAGATCATCTGCAACGATAAAATGTGGCTGAAAAATTATTCCTGTTCCTCTGACAGCCGCAATTCGAAGAATATCGCCATTGTCCGCACGAATTGGCCCGGTTACGGGCACAATCTTTAAGCCCGTTTGGTTTTTCATTCTCCATTCTGTTCCGCTGCCAGTTAGTGTGTAGCTAAGGCATGTGTGTCCGGATACCCTTCATTCGTCAAGCCAGGGCTTGTTCGACGCTGTTCTGGAGCGTAGTGGTTGGTCGGCCTAGCAGTTTGGAGAGCTGATGACCATTATCAAACAGCGCACCCTTTGCTGCTCCCGTATCCCACGATGCGATCGCTTCGGCAAAACCGGCGGGAACACCAGCACCTTTTAGTGCTGCGGCATAATCTGCTTCGGGCACGTTGGTATAAGGAATTTCTTTGCCGGTCTGCTTCGAAATTTCTGCAGCGAGGTCAGTGAGCGTGTATGCCACATCGCCAGCGAGTTCGTAAGTTTTACCAACATGGCCATCAGAGGTCAGCACTACCGCTGCTGCTTCTGCGTAGTCAGCACGAGCTGCTGACGAAATTTGACCAGCGCCCGCAGAGCCATAGAATGCGCCGTTATTCAGTGCGGGAAGAATCGACCCGGTGTAGTTCAGGGAGGGCGCAATTTTGGCCACCTGGCATTCGAAGTATCCGATATTTATCAGGCCTGCCAACGAATGGCAGAGCACGGCGTCGTGATCAACCGACCGCCACGCGATGGCTACATGGCATTTGTGCGCTCGCCTGACAATATTTCGATTGAATTGCTGCAAGCAGGCTCGCCACTTACGCCCCAAGAGCCATGGGCTTCAATGCCAAACATCGGTACTTGGTAAGCGATTTCTCTAGAAGGGATTCATCGGTTCGTCGACAGAGCGAAGCTTGAAACAATCCTCGCAAAGTTTCAATGTCCCTGGGCCAGCTGCTGGCATTCTTACCATCGCATAGTCGCGCGCAGGGTCATCAGCGCAGACCGAACATACGTTTAAGCTGCCGGCTGCCGTTATCGCTGCCTCCGACATTGCGGCTTGTTTTGGATTCCATTCTCGCAACGAGGTAAACCACTCAGGCGTATGTGGGCGCAGCAGACTAGGCGGTGCTGACTTGGCCAGCCCCCTGCGTTCAAGCCAATTGGTTGCTGCTTTAATGCGACGAGCATGAAATTCCGTTAGGGCTGCATACAGATCTATCTTCGCCTCAAAGTACTGTCGTGGGTACAGTGTATTCACGGTCACGTACCCTGCGTGGTTCAGGATAAACCGATTTTTGCATAGTCTTTCGTCTTCAAGTAGCTCTTCGCAATAACGGCGCTTGCGTTTATCTGATCCGCGATGTCCTTCGATTAGTGCGACGTTGTATTGCCAAAAGTTTCGCGTAAACTCATCTTTCCACAGCTCTAGATATTTCGATGAATGTAGTGCCTTTACCAAGTGAGCATCGGCATCCTCGTGCTCAACCAAATAGGCGTCGATGTCGTTGAGCGACTCTATGTTTGGCGATAGTTTGCGCGCTTCTTAAAGCAGCGCATTGGTTGAACTACGCATGGCCTGAACATTATCAATGTCCTCACGCCGATCCTCTTCCTCCTCGGTACTAAGATCTCTGAGTACATCAGAGATCTCAACAAGAGCCGCACTCTTTAGTAACTCTCCTGGATGGCAAAAATCTGCATCAGGTACAAGATCGGCACCAGCATTGCGATAAGCTTGGGCTACCAGGCGTGAACAAAATTGCCGGCGTCCAGCATAAAAGCCAGCCAGCACGCTCTGGGCGGCGCTAGCCATGGAGTAACGAGTGCCGACGGCAGCTCGTGCGTACGAGGTGATGGCGTGCAATTGGTCAAAAGTCAGTGGCTTCACCGGCCGGAGCACATGGCCAGCACACCCTGGTTCGAGAATTAGTCTTTCGAGATTGCGTGCATGTACGCCATCGCTAGTTGAATCAATCACGCACGACTTGGCAACGCAGATCATGGCATGAGAAATGTCCACGCCGGTAAAAACACGGATAGTTTTGCTGACTATACCCGGAGTCGTCGTCATGACGATATCACCGGGTTGAATGAGCTCAGCAATAAACACACGAGGCCTGAGTTCAGAAGTGGTCATATTTCAAATCCTCATTGAGAGAAAATTCGAACGGCTGCGTTGTATCGCCCAGTCAAGCGCATGTTGCGACCAGCTTGGCCGTCGCCAGCGGATAAACGGAAAATCTTAGGGCAACAGTCCTGCGGCCTTGTAAGCGATCAAGGTACTATCGAATACCTTCACGTCGTCGCAACCACGTGCGACCAACTGAGCGCCTTCAATCGCAGAGAAAATCGCAAAAGCGCGGCCTTTCACGGCCTCGTCACCCATTCTCGGATGACCGAGCTTCACTACTCGCGCCAACCAACCAACGATATGCTCGGTAAAACGCTCCACCTCCGCCTTTACTTCAGGTGCCAGGCTCGGACGCTCGGCAGCCAGCACCCCGGCCATGCACATGCGATTCTCGCGCAGCAGCGTGTCACGGAACACTTCAGCGTATTTAGCTACGCAAGTGTGCCAGTCCAGCCCCTGCTCAACTAGGCTGTTCAAGTATTCCATGAATTCATCGGTGTATTGGCGTGCTAGCGCGGCGCCAAGGTCTCCCTTGGTGGGGAAGTAATAATGGATGCTAGAACTCTTGACGCCGACGGCTTCGGCCAAGTCGCGGAAGCTTAAAGCATTGTAGCCCTGCGCCTGGACCATTAACCGTGCCGCCAACATCACTTCTTGTTTTTTATCACTTGCCATACCTGATCCTTGAAAAATTTTGCTTGACGACACAAAGCCTCCGGAATAATATCTACCTATCGATAGATAGACAAATTCAGAGTACGTCTTTCTTTCGGCTATTTTAATCTATCTACCGAGAGGTAGACATACCGAAAGCAAAATATGAAAATTTATGATACCCCGGGCTTTCCTAACCCAGCCCGCATTCGCATCGTTCTGGCCGAAAAAGGCCTGGAGCAGTTGTTCCAATTCGTACCAGTCAATCTGATTGCCGCTGAACACAAGCAACCAGCTTTTCTGGCAAAGAATCCGAACGGCGTGGTACCAGTGCTGGAGTTGGACGACGGCACCTACATCAGCGAGTGTGTGGCCATCACTGAATACTTGGACAATCTGGATGCCGATCCTGTCCTGACTGGTAAAACTCCGCGTGAAAAAGCCATGATCCACATGATGCAAAAGCGTGCTGATGACTGGATGATCGATGGCATTGGAATCTACTTCCACTATGCCACGCCTGGCCTGGGCGATGCACTGCAGCCGTTCAAGGCGCCGGAGTGGGCCGGCCGTAAGGAATGGGGCGAACGGCAGCTGGAAAAATTCAAGAATGGCCTGCGCTACTTCGATGGCATTCTGGCTAAGACGCCGTATCTGGCTGGCGACCAGTTTTCGATGGCCGACATCACGGTCTACGCTGCCCTATTGCATGCGGCGTTCCTTAACATCACTGTCACGGATGAATATCCGGCATTGAAGGCATGGCAAGCAAAAGTGGCCGAACGCCCAAGTGTGAAAAACCGCAGCGGGCAATAAGCAAAGAGGAGTCCCGCAGGACTCCTCTTCTTTTTTAGACCTCGTTGCCGGATGCGTTCGCCAATTGGGCGAACAGATCTTGCAAGAGCTCCTCGTGGCTAGGTTCCTTGTGTGCGCTATCCGTGCTCTTGTGGTCAACTACGCGCGAGGGCGCCGTCTCGGTTTCTGAGGATGAGACCGCTCTCAGGACAGGCGCGTTTGATGCGTCAAACTGCGCCATTGTTGGCTTATCCTGCACTGCAAAGGTTGGTACAAAGTTTGACGGCATAGGTTTAATGACGTTCACGCTCTTCTCCTTCAATGTTCAATCAGGAAGTACTGGCATCAGTCCTTCAAAGGCTGCTGCTGTGGTATCGGCTGGGGTCAGCGCGTCGTTGGTGGTCGAGCCGCCGATGTAACGTTCGAAGATTTTCCAGCCCTCTGGCGTACGTACCAGGCGGTCGCGCATTGGCGAATACAACCATATGGCTGGCAGACCGTCATAGCTGGTCATTACCTGTCCAGCCCCGAGCGCTGGCGCATCCTGTGGCAAGGCATGGCGCACCAGCAGATTGTGGTAGCGCACCTGCACGCCATCGCCATCCACATCAACGATATGATTGGTTGCATGCCGGCTGACACCTGGAATCAGGTAAGGGTAGTCGTGTTCAAAGAAATGGCGGATTTCGGCATGACCACTGATGGTACCGTGGAAGTGGTAGGCCACAGCGTCGGGTGTGAAGGCGTCGATCATACCCTCCACATCCCAAGTCTCAAATAGCCAGTTGACACGGTTGACGAAATCGACGGCACTGGCGCGGTCTGCGGCGTCTACAGGACTGACGCGGGCGATGGCAGGAAATGCTTGCATGATTACTCCTTAAAGGTACTGCTTGAAAAACGCCGCAGTGCGGGCATTGGCCAGCGGTGCGGCGACGGGATCGTAATGGCTCCCGTTGGGGCGAGCGAACGCATGGTTGCAGCCCGGGTAGCCGTAGAGTTCGATGAGTGGATTCGTGGCAAAGGCGTTTCGGATGGCCCGCTGCGCTTCCGTGCCGATGTATTCGTCTTGCTCGGCCAAGTGGTATAGCAAGGGCATGCCGACGTTGCCGGCTTCCTGTGCGTAGTCCTCCGTGGCGCCACCGTAGTAGGCGACAAAGGCGTCGGCATCTGTACGGGCAGCTGTCAGGTAAGTCATCAGGCCACCGAGGCAGTAGCCGGTGACACCGACCTTGCCAGATGCTCCAGCGATAGTGCGGGCCGTGCGCACGGTGGCGGCGATATCGCCCACGCCCTGCTGGCGGTCGTAGGCACTGTACAGCGCAAAGCCGCGTGCCCAATCACCAGGTTGCTGCTCGGACAGGCTTAGTCCAGGATCAGCACGCCAGAACAGGTCCGGTGCCACAGCGATATAACCTTGCGCCGCATACTCATCGGCAATCTGACGGATGCCAGCGTTGACGCCGAAGATTTCCTGTAGGACGATGATCACCGGAGCCAAAGCTACGCCGCGGGGGCGCGCCACATAGCAGTTAAAGCTGCCGTCGGCCACGTCGATGGTGAGTGTGTCAGTCATGATGTGTTCTTTCAAATAGTCTGATTTGATCAAGCACGCTGCCCGCGCACCGTGCTTGGCGAATAGCCGAAATGGCTTTTGAAGGCCCTGCTGAATGCTGCCTCCGAGGCGTATCCACTGCGCCCCGCCGCCTGTGTGACCAACACTCCTTGCGCCAGCATGTCGTGCGCCAGCGTCAGTTTCCAGTGCTGTGCATACTGCAACGGCGCCTGCCCGACAGCCGCAGTGAAGCGTTCCGCAAACGCCGATCGCGACATGCCTGCCAGTGCCGCTAGCGCTTGCACCGTCCAAGGCCGGTGCGGTTCGGCGTGAATGGCGCGCAAAGCGCGGCCAAGGCGCAGCTCCGACAGGCCGGCAATCCAGCCCGGAAGGCGCACCTGGCTTTCGGCCCAACAACGCAGCATGCGTATTACCAATAGGTCAACCAGCCGGGACACCATCAATGCCGAGCCGGGGCCACCGCCGTGCGCTTCTTGCAACAGGAAACGGGTGATGGCGTCCAGCCAAGGCGGTGCGTCGATACCATTGCCTGGCAGGTGCAACGCCTGCGGCAGCGCAGCTAGTACGGCTGCCGCCGCATCGCCATCGAAATGAAACTGCCCACCGATCAGGCGGCAGACAGCACCGTCCTTCCCGGCGCGCAAGACATGTCGGTTAGTACCGAAGTGGGCGCGGCTGACCAGTTCGATATCGTCCGTCGCCATCAGTGCTCCGCCGCTTAATACATGATCCTGGCGGTGTGGAAGCATCAGAAGATCGCCTTGTTCTAGCGACAACGCTGTGCGGCCGGCCAAATGGACCCACGCTGTACCTTGCTCCACATAATAGAAATGCGCCGCGCCGGCCGGAAAGCGCAATGCCCAAGGTGCGCGAAGTTTCGCCCGATAGACGGCTCCGCCGCGCAGCCGCACTTGCGTCAGTACGTGCGACAGCATGTCCGGATCGATCGGCGGCACGCCGGTGATTTCGGACGATGGGGCATGAACTAAGGCGTCCGCATCATGGCCGGTCAGGCACGCCTTACTTATCATGCTTATCGCCGCGGCAGTCTTTTCTTTCATTTACAGGAATACCTCATGAAACAAATATGGAAACCCATGGGCGCGATTGCGCTCGCCGTGGCGGCGCTAACTGGTGCCGTGTCGCTATCTGGTTGCGGTAGCTCCGATGCTGTGGCCGCCACCGCGCCAGTTGAAATCAAGCCCACCACCGTGGTTCTGGTGCATGGAGCCTGGGCCGATGGCTCCAGCTGGTCGAAAGTGATCCCGATACTGCAACAGCGTGGCCTTAAAGTTGTAGCTGTACAGTTGGCGCGCAAATCGCTGGCCGACGACGCCGCTACTGTCAGCCGTGCCATTGCCGCACAGAGCGGTCAAGTGGTGTTGGTTGGCCACTCCTACGGCGGCGCCGTTATCACTGAGTCTGGTAACGACGCTAAGGTAGCGGCACTGGTCTACGTATCCGCCTTTGCGCCGGGCGACGGCCAGTCGATCAACGACATCACAAAGCCGTTCCCTGCCGGTGCCTGGCAAAAAGGCCTGGTGGTCGACAGTGCCGGCTACCTGACGCTGGATGCGCCCACCTTCGCTGCCAGCTTCGCGCCAGATGTGGCGGAAGGCGACCGCAATGTGTTGACTTCGGTCCAAGGTCCGATCTTCAACCATGTACTGGATGACAAAGTCACCGCCGCAGCATGGAAGACCAAGCCATCTTGGTGGGTGTACGGCGATGCCGACATCATCATTCCGGGTGCCTTCCAACAGGCAGAGGCCGCGCAGATCAAGGCTCACGTCAGTGCCATTAGCGGCGCCAGCCATGTGGCCTTGATATCGCATCCCGCCGAAGTCGCCAGCAGCATCATGGGCGCCGTTAGCAGCGTCGGCGGGCTGTAACATCAGGAACGCAGGAAGGCCAGCAGATCGCTGTTCAACTGGTCTTTCTGCGTAATCAGCAGGCCGTGCGAGCCACCTTCGTAGACCTTCAACGTGGCGTTGCGTACCAACTGCGCCGATAACTTGCCAGAGATTTCGAACGGTACGATCTGGTCGTCGTTGCCGTGCACGACCAAGGTTGGTACGGTAATCTTCTTCAGGTCGGCGCGGAAGTCGGTTTCCGAGAAGGCGGTGATGGCGTGGTACGCTGCCAGCACGCCAGTGTTCATGCCCTGACGCCAGTAGTCGTCACGCACGCCTTCCGACACTTTGGCACCAGCACGGTTGTAGCTGTAATACGGCATGGTCACGTCTTTGTTCCATTGCGAACGGTCTGCTTGCACGGCGGCGCGGAAAGTGTCGAACAGTGCTTTTGGCGCGCCAGTCGGGTTATCCGACGTTTGCAACAGGAACGGCGTCACGGCTGCCACCAGTGCGACCTTAGCCACTCGCTGTTCGCCATGACGGCCGATATAGCGCGCCACTTCACCGCCACCCATCGAGTGTCCAACCAGCGTGACCTGCTTCAGGTTGAGCGCGTTGATCAGTGCTGCCAGATCGTCGGCAAAGGTGTCGTAGTCGTAGCCGCTGGCCGGCTGGCTGGAACGGCCAAAGCCCCGGCGGTCGAAGGCGATCACGCGGAAGCCCTGCTGCATCAGGAACAACATTTGATATTCCCATGCGTCCGCCGACAGTGGATAGCCGTGGCTAAATACCACTGCTGGGCCGCTCCCCCAGTCCTTGTAGTACAGGGTTGTGCCGTCGTTTAAAGTCAGCGTGTTGGAAGTCAGGCGCGATGTGACTGCCGCTTTGGCAGGGGCTGCTGCTTCGGCTGGTTTGACAGCAGCTGCCAAGCCAGTGACAGCGGCCATGCCGGCCAGGGTGCCAAGCAAAGTGCGGCGGGATGAAGTTGTGGATTTCGTGGTCATGATAGTCCTAAGAAGTTTAACTATCTATCGATAGATAGAGTGATCGGATAGTAAAACGACGCTATCGCCGCTGTCAAGCGACACGTCGCGGCTATTTCGTTTTTAGTGGGTCAGGGCTTGTGACTCCAAACGGCCAGCTGCTGGCGTAGCGATGCCGCTTCGGGTGTGCCAACGTCGGCTTCAAATTCCGCCTGCGCATCCTGCCAGTGCTGGTGCGCTCGCGTATAAAGCTCGCGCCCTTCCGCCGTTAGTGACAGTAGCAGCTTGCGCGGATTGGCCGGATCAGGCTGCTGCACGACATAGCCGTCGCGGGTCAGCGGTTGAAGTGCACGCACCATGCTGGTCCGGTCCATCACCAGTACATCGGCCAGTTGCTGCACTGGAATACCGACCTGGGCATGAATGGCGGCCAGGATGCTGAATTGCGAAGAACTCAGGCCCGTAGGCGCGAGATGCCGGTCATAGAGCGCTGAAATCGCGCGCGCAGCCTGGCGTATGGCTAGGCAATTGCAATCCGAAATGGCGAGCTGCTTGGTCATAGGAAGTTCAATCTAAAGCGTTTGCTTGGAAGTGTACCGCACGCAGGAGATGGCGGTTGCCTCTCCTGCCCTGCGATACGTGGATTTAGCTACGTGGTACATCCCAGCCACCACCCAGCGCACGGATTAGCGCGACGGTGGAGATGGCGCGATTTCCGCGCAGCTGTACAGCGCTCCTTTCGACGGTGGCCAGATTGCGCTCAGCGTCCAGCAGTTCCAGATAGTTGGAACGGCCAGCGTCGTAGAGCTTGTGCGCCAGCTCGGCTGAGCGACGCGCTGATATCAGCGCATCCTCGATCTGCGTGGACTGGCTATGCAAGATGCGTAGCCCAGCCAGGTTGTCCTCGACTTCGGCGAACGCTGTCAATACGCTGTGGCGATACGCCGCGACAGACTCCTCCAGTACCGCCTCGCTGCGTGTGACATCGGCGCGGCGGCGCCCGCCGTCGATCACTGGCGCAGCCAGCAGCGCACCGAGCACCCACGAACGCCCGGTCATGGTCAGCACATCCGGAAAATTGCCGGCTACGCCTCCACCTGCTGCGTTGATGTTCAACGCCGGAAACATAGCCGAACGTGCAATGCCAATGCGAGCGTTGGCTGCCTCCATAATGCGCTGGGCGGCGGCGATGTCGGGCCGACGTTCCAGTAACGTGGACGGCAGCCCGGGCGGGATTGCCGGCATGCGCGTGTTGTCGAGCAATGAGCTGGCTTCGACCGTGTAGCTGGCCGCCGGCTTGCCCAGCAAGACCGCCAGCGCATGCTCGGTGGTGACACGTCGCTGTTGCAGACCGATGGCATCGGCTCGTGTTGTCGATAGTTCGGTCAGCGCACGCGCCAAGTCGAATTCGCCAATGTCGCCGAGGTCGAAGCGGCGCTGATTGACCTTGACGTTTTCCTCGCGCGTTTGCACGGTGCGCGCCAACGTCTCTAACTCGGCGTCGGTGGCGCGCAGGAGGAAGTAGTGCTGCGCCACGTCGGCCTGCAGTGCAAGAAGCACTGAGCGATAGCTGGCTTCCGCTGCGTCTGCATCAGCGGAAGCGGCCGCCACGTTCGAGGACACGCGACCGAACAGGTCGACCTCATAGCTTGCCATCAGGTGGGCCCGGTAGGTCGTCTGCGGTGCAACAGGGGAACCAGCCGGTATGCCCAATTCAGCCGGCGCTGAACGGGCGCGCTGTGCGCCCACTGCCAGGTCCACTTGCGGCACCCGATCCGCCTCGGCAATGCCAGTGATAGCGCGCGCCTGCTTCACCCGTGCCGCCGCCAATGCCAGATTGGCATTGCTTCGCGTGGCATCGGCAATCAGCTCGTCCAGTACCGGATCACCAAAAGCACGCCACCACTCACCGCGAGGTTGTTGCTCGGCTGGACGTGCGGTGACCCAACGGCTGCCGTCCGCCGCCGTCTGAATAGACGCTTCCTTGAAAGCGCTTGGCGTATCAATGACAGGTTGGCTGAAGTTTGGAGCTGCGCAGCCAGCCAGCAATGACGCCAGTATCGTCATGATTGGCAATTTCATTTTAATGGCCCTCCGTCTGATGCGCGACGGTGTGCGACACGGGCTTGTGGCGCTCTAGTCGTAGCGCCAGCTTACGCACGAGCACATAAAATACCGGCGTCAGGAACAGGCCGAAGAAGGTAACGCCTAACATGCCTGCAAATACCGCCACGCCCATTGCGTGACGCATTTCCGAGCCGGCGCCGTGTGAGAACACCAGCGGCAGCACGCCCATGATGAAGGCGATCGACGTCATCAGGATCGGCCGCAGGCGCAGACGGCATGCTTCCAGCGCGGCGTCCACCACGCCACGGCCGTGATGCTCCAGTTCGCGGGCAAACTCGACGATCAGGATAGCGTTCTTCGACGCCAGGCCGACCAGCACGAACAGTGCGATCTGCGTAAAGATATTATTGTCGCCACCGCTCAGCTTGACGCCCAGCAGCGCGCTCATGATCGACATCGGCACGATCAGGATCACCGCCAGCGGCAGCGTCCAGCTTTCGTATTGCGCTGCCAGCACCAGGAATACCAACAGCACGCACAGCGGGAACACATACATCATGGTGTTGCCGGCGATGGTGTCTTGGTAGGTCAGCCCAGTCCATTCATAGCTGACGCCTTTGGGCAGTACCTCGGCCGCCAGCCGTTCCAGCACCGCCTGTGCCTGGCCACTGGAATAGCCAGGTGCCGGGCCGGCATTCAGATCGGCCGCCACATAAGCGTTATAGCGCTGCACGCGATCCGGGCCGTAGCTGTCGCTGATGCGCATAAGCGAAGACAGTGGAATCATTTCGCCTTTGTCATTGCGCACCTTCATCTGGCCGATGTCCTCCACCCGCGAGCGGAAGCGGGCGTCAGCCTGCACCCTGACCTGATAGGTACGGCCGAACTGGTTGAAGTCGTTTACATACAGCGAGCCGAGGTTGATCTGCAGCGTCTGGTAGATGGTTTGCAGCGGTACGCCCAGCTGCTTGGCGCGGTCGCGGTCGATGTCGGCATACAGCTGCGGCACGTTGATCTGATAGCCGGAGAACACGCCTGCCAACTCCGGTGCGGCGCGCGCCTTGTCGACCAGCGCCTGGGTGGCCTTGTACAGTTCGTCGTATCCGAGATTGCCACGGTCCTCGATCATCATCTTCAGGCCACCGATTGTGCCAAGGCCGTTGACGGGCGGCGGCGGGAACACCATGACAAAGGCGTCCTGGATTGCGCCGGCGCGCTTGTTGATCTCGCCGGCAATGCCGGTGGCGCTGACTTCCGGCGTGTTGCGGGTCTCTGGTGCCAGTTCGCCGACGAAGACGATGCCGGCGTTGGGCGCATTGGTCAGGTCGTTGACCGACAGGCCGGGGAAAGCCACCGTGTTGCGTGCACCGGGCACGCCCAGTGCGATCTCGGCGGTCCTGCGTATCACTGCATCGGTGCGGTCCAGCGCGGCCGCTTCCGGCAATTGCGCGAAGCCGACCAGGTAGCCCTTGTCCTGCGACGGCACGAAGCCGGGCGGCACCAGGCGGAAAAGCAACGCCGCCAGCGCCACCAGCAGAAGGTAGAAACCGACGGACAGCGTCTTGTGACTGAGGACGCCCTTGACGCCGCCTTCATAACGCTGCGAGCTGCGGCCGAAGAAGTCGTTAAACCAGCGGAAGAAGCGACCGAACAGTTTGTCCATTCCGCGGGTCAGGGCATCCTGCGGTGCATCGTGCGGGCGCAGCAGTGCAGCGGCCAGCGCCGGCGCCAGCGTCAGTGAGCTGAAGGCAGAAATCACCGTCGAGATCGCAATTGTCAGTGCGAACTGGCGGTAGAACTGGCCGGTCAGGCCAGCTACGAAGGCGATCGGCACAAACACCGCGCACAGCACCAGTGCAATCGCAATAATGGGGCCGCTGACCTCTTTCATTGCCTGCACGGTGGCGGCGCGCGGCGACAGCCCGGCGGCGATATTGCGCTCGACGTTTTCCACTACCACGATGGCGTCGTCAACCACGATGCCGATCGCCAGCACCAGCCCGAACAAGGTTAGCGTATTGATCGAGAAGCCGAACGCCAGCATGACGGCAAACGTGCCCACCACCGACACTGGCACCGCCAGCAGTGGGATGATCGATGCCCGCCAGGTTTGCAGAAACACGATCACCACCAGCACTACCAGCGCAATTGCCTCGAACAGCGTGTGGATCACCGCCTTGATCGAATCGCGCACAAACATGGTCGGATCGTAGGCCACGCTGTACTCGACGCCGCGAGGGAAATCCTTGCTCAGCTCAGCCATGCGAGCACGCACGTCAGCCGAAAGCTGCAAGTCGTTGGCGCCGGGCGAGGCGAAGATTGCCAGCGCCGCAGCCGGCTTATTATCTAACAACGCGCGCAGCGCATATGAACCGGAACCCAGTTCGATGCGTGCGACATCGCGCAGCCGGGTCAGCGCCCCGTCGGCATTGGTACGGATGATAATGTTGCCGAAGTCTTCCTCGCTCTTCAAGCGTCCCTTGGTATTGACGCTGAGCTGAAAGTCGGCATTGCGCGTCGGCGAGCCTCCAACGACACCTGCCGCCACCTGAACGTTCTGTTCGCGGATGGCGTTGGCGATGTCACCAGCGGTCAGGCCGCGTTGTGCAACTTTCTGCGGGTCGAGCCAGACACGCATGGCGTAATCACCCGAACCGAGAATCTGCACATCTCCCATACCAGGAATGCGCGCTAGTTGATCCTTTACGTTGAGCACCGCATAGTTGCGCAGGTACAGATCGTCGTACGACGAATCTGGCGATACCAGGTGCACTACCATGGTCAGGTTAGGCGACGTTTTGACGGTGGTGACGCCAATCTGGCGCACCTCCTCCGGCAGCCGCGGCAAGGCGCGCTGCACGCGGTTCTGCACTTCTGTCTCGGCTTGTTGTATGTTTGTGCCGATGGCGAAGGTGACCGTCAGCTTGAGAGCGCCATCGGAGGTGTTTTGCGAGGACATGTAGATCATGTGCTCTACGCCGTTGATTTGTTCTTCCAACGGCGCAGCCACAGTTTCAGCAATTACCTTGGGATTGGCGCCCGGATATTGGGCGCTGACCACCACCGACGGCGGCACCACGTTGGGATATTCAGAGATGGGCAGCTGGAAAATCGCAATCAGTCCAGCGACAAAAATGATGATGGACAATACTGCCGCGAAAATCGGCTTATCGACAAAAAAGCGTGAAAAATTCATGATCAGTTTCCTTTGTCGGCAGCGGCTAACTTTGCGTCAGCACCATCCATCGCCACCACTTGCGGTGCCAGCAATGCGCCGGGATGTACCCGTTGCAAACCATTGATGACGATACGCTCGCCCGCCTTCAGGCCAGAGCGTACGATGCGCAGGCTACTGGTTGCAGCGCCAAGCGTCACCTGCCGGTATTCCGCCTTGTTGTCCTTGCCGACTACGTAGACGAACTTGCGGCTCTGGTCGGTGCTGACGGCCTGGTCGTTAATTAGCACGGCTTTGTGACCGTCGGTGGCACCGCTGTCCACCTGTACGCGCGCGAACAGGCCTGGTGCCAGGAGATTGTCGGTATTGGCAAAGATTGCGCGCATGCGCACCGCACCGCTACCGGCATCGAGGCGATTGTCGACAAACTCCAACCGGCCTTCGTGCGGGAAGCCGGCCTCACTGGCCAGGCCGATGCGCACCTTGACAGGCTCGTTGCGACGCGCACGTGCGCCCACTTGCAGATAAGTTTCCTCATCGCCGTCAAAGCTGGCGTAGATGCGATCATCGGAGACCACCGAGGTCAGCACGGCGGTTTGGTCGACCAGGTTGCCGACAGTGATTTCCGCTTTGCTGACGCGGCCATCGATGGGAGCGGTCACTTGGGTATAGTTCAGGTTAAGCTTGGCTGTTTCATATTGCGCCGCCGCAGCACGCGCATTCGCGTTCAACTCTTTCAGCGCGGACGCACGTTCGTCGTACTCGCGCTGGGCAATCGCTCGATCAGCCAACAGCTTTTCGGCGCGTTTCAGTTCCAGCTTGGCCAACTCTGCTTTTGCACTGGCTGCCAGTGCAGACGCCTGCGCGCGACTAGCCTCAGCGGCGAATGGGCGGGGATCGATGACAAACAACAGTTGTCCTTTTCTCACCTTGCTGCCAGGTGTGAAATTGACTGAATTGATGTACCCGGCGACGCGCGCGCGGATATCGACACGTTCGATAGACTCCAGTCGACCGGAGAATTCCTGCGTCAACGTCACGCCACGTTCGACCACGACGGCGGCAGTCACCGGTGCGCCCTGTACCGGCGCGGCGGCATTATTGCTGTGCGCCTTGCTACAGCCGCTGAGTACCAGCGTCGTCAGTCCTCCGGCAAGCAGCACAGGCGCCAGCATTCCTAATTTGCTGAAATCTATATTTTTCATGATGGTCTAAGTGTGCAATTGCACACATATTGAGTAAAATAAAGCCCCTTGATTCAAGAGGCAGCGATTTATTCATTATGATTGTAATGTATCCACTTGTGAAGTCAACCGCTTTATGCCTGAGCATGGCGGCGAAAATGGTGTGCTAATGGACAGGTTGGCAACAATGCGCGTCTTCGTCCAAGTAGCAAACGCAACTAGCTTTGTACGTGCTGCCGAAGCGTTACACCTGCCGGCAGCATCGGTATCACGTATGGTGCAAGCGCTGGAGGCGCACCTGAAGGTGCGACTGCTTAACCGCAATACCCGCAACGTTACCCTAACCGACGAGGGCCGTGTCTACTATGAGCGCTGCTCCAAGGTGCTCAGCGAGATTGATGAAATGGAAGCGATGGCAACTGGCACGCGCCAGGGACCTCGCGGACGCATCAAGGTCAGCATTTCCGCTTCAATGGCAAAAGGCGTCCTGATTCCAGCGTTACCGGACTTTCTCTCCCGCTACTCACAAATCGATTTCGAGTTGGCGATCTCCGATCGTCGTGTGAACCTGATCGAGACCGGTATCGACTGTGCCATCCGTGTCGGTACCACAACTGATCCTAGTCTAGTGGTCAAACACATTGGCCATGTGAAGCGTATCACCTGCGCGTCACCGGCGTATTTGCAGCGATATGGAGAACCGCGAACCATCCCCGATCTCGCGCAGCATATCGGGGTAGGCTATGTATGGGATCATGGCGGACGTAGCCGCCACTGGGAGTTCACCATCGACGAGCAGTTGGAGCCGGTGCCAATGGCACACACGGTATTTGTCGACGATGCCGATGCTTATCTAGCCTGCGGGTTAGCAGGACTAGGAATTGTCAGCGCGTCGGAGTATACGCTTGGACCGGCGGTACGCAGCGGGCTATTGCGCCAGATCCTGCATGACTACGCCACTCCACCAAGGCCTGTAACGATTGTGTTTCGCCCCAATCGTCATATGCCACAAAGACTACGTAATTTTATCGATTGGTATGCGATGCAATACGAGAAGGCCGCTGCTCAGGCTTGGTAACGACTTCGCAGAGCGCTCAGGATCAGGAATTGTCCCGCATTGCCGCAGGCATTGAAGGGAGAGCGAAATAGCTTGGATCGAGGACATCTTTCATTCGATCATGGAAGGCTTTACGGAACGCCAGAACTGAGCTGAATGGCCGCATGGCTACGCTGCGTTCGATGATCAGTCCGTCATCGTCATGCAGCAGCATTTCAAAACTATCGAGCGGCAATCCATCAATCGTACCGCGCCAGACCAACAGTGTCACATTGCCGTCCGAAATTTCTGAAATATAGCTTCCTTCACGAACGGCAATCGCGCCAACCATAGTACGCGCTACCGCGTCGCGGCCAATGACATTGCGCGAAAGAATGGGACTTTTGAACACCACCTCACGCGCAAGTATGGAGCCGATTTCCTCAGCACTGGCGCCAGCTTCACGAAGTTGTATCAATGGATGCATAGAGGCTCCCTTTAAAGAAATTCAGGCATTCTAGGGAGCCGAAGGCAACGTGGCGACCAAAGGCTAAGTATTACTGTATTGCTGCGATTGGAACAATCCATGCTCGCAGACTATTCCAGTTACGACATCACAGTGTTGTTCAATCAAACATCGAACCGCTGATACCAACTACGTATATTAGCCGGGCAGCATCTCGCAATTTTTCAAACCGAAAGCAGGGAGCTTCACGAAATGACTACACTGACTATCAGCAATTCCGGAACGGCCTGGATTCGCGACATGCAAGCACAAGGCAAATCAGCAGAAGGCGGCTGGGCCAACAGCCCGAATGCAGCGTACTACGCTTCGTTGGACACAGATCATCCATTGCCCAAACCATCATTGGGATTGCCGACCACTTTTGCCGAGTTAATGAAAGCGCGGGCAGTAGATAGGGAGGATATGCAGCTTCCAGCAGTGCATACCGCCAACGGTCGTCGAGCCTGAAACCTGCCCCTGTGGTTCTAGTCGCCACATACAGCAAATAAATTCTTACTCCGAGTACTCGGATATGTGCGTAGCGATGCTCATAAACACGTTCGACAACTTTCGTGCCGTTTCTTAAATCCAGTACGCGAAAAACTCATATGCCGATTTTCCATGCTCATGTTCCCGCAAGACGTTACTCCTCTCAACAAAAGAGATCCTTGGCCGACGCAATGAATAGCGCGCTGGTAGAAGCGCTGCAAATTCCAACCGAAGATCGTTTTGTCATAATTAGTGAGCATGCTGAAGGCGAATTGCACCTTCATCCCACGTTTATGGATATGCAGCGCGACCCTATTGCTGCGATGTTCATCATGGTGTATCTAGGAGCTCATCGCCCACTTGAGCAGAAGAAGGCTCTTGTTCAGAAATTGAATTACAACGCAGCTGCAGCGCTGAAAGTCTCTCCTGACGACATATTCATAACGCTAATCCCAGTTCCAAACGAAAATTTCTCTTTCGGTCGGGGCAAATTGCAATTGGCTGACGTCGCGCCAAGCTGGTAACGCAAGCTCCTCTACAATGGGCTGCACCAGCCAGCGGCGTGTTGGTGCTTCTGGCATCAGCACTCACCCTGCTCCCGCTATAGGTTCCCGTGACAGGACCGTCTTGACGAGAATGTCTTTGAACAAGCCCAAAGCCGGCACTTAAGAAGTGTGTTGGGGAGGCCACCTGGCTTGAACTTATCAGAGCTAGCTTTCTACCTTGGTCTTTTTTGTAGCGAACGAAACTGCTCTGGGTCAATGCTGTATTCATCCTTGAATATTTTGCAGAAATGGCTGCGGCTGCGGTAGCCCATGCGGCTGGAAATGGTCTTGATCGGCATGTCAGTTTGGCGCAGTAGTTCTTCTGCGCGCTTGAGGCGTAGTCCGCGCAGCATCGTCAGCGGCGAACAACCATGCAGCGTAACGAATTCGCGGTGAAACACCGTGCGGCTCATGCCTGCCAAGCCAGCCAATCCATCTAGCGTATATTCCCGTCCCGGATCTTTCTGGAACAGATCGATGATCTGTCCGAGGCGCTGCTGGCGCGTTGCCGTGCAGGCTGAAACAATCTGTCCATCATCCGACCATGCATCGCGCACCAGCGTGGTCACCAGGCGCCGTGCCAGGCAAGTAATGATGGCGGCCGATCCGGGGCCGGCATAGGCCGATTCGCGCAACAGCTCGGGGATCGCACCAGTAAACAGTTCGGTTCCCGCCGCATCAAGCTGATGCGGCAACGAGAAAAACTCAAATAGGCTGCGGCCATCGAGCAGAGTCGCGCTGAGCAGGCCGTGGGCCAGCACCACGCCGGGGACCGATGCCGGCGTCTCGTGCCCCGGCAGGAGTAGTAATTGGCCGGCCCTGACGGGTGTGTATCCGGGACCGTATGCTAGTTCGCCCTCCCCATCGAGCACCGCCACGAAATGCGTCTGGCCAGGCAAAACCGCAGGCGCAAGCCGATCCGTAGTCTCCATTCTCCGGAAGGTAGAGAACGATATATCGATTTGCGTTAACACCTGGTCCAGACTTAATGACATCATCAACTCCTACTTGTTTTCAATACGCTTCAGCACTTCGTCCGTGGTCATCACCGCGTTGGCGATGTAACGGAAGTTGACCAGCGCGCTGCTGTAGCCGTCGCCATCCGGCAGTTTGGGACCGGCCACCGCGTCACGCACCACCACCACCTCAAAGCCGCGTTCAATGAATTCGCGCAGATGCGATTCCACGCACAGGTTGGAGGCCATGCCAGTCAAGATGATTTTATCGATGCCTTGTTTGCGCAGCTGCAGCATCAGGTCATTGCTTTGTGGTCCGTACAGCTTATGTGGGGACGCAATCAAGGTTTCGCCATCCTCGATATATTGTTTGAACTCGGGCATAAAGTCTGCTCCGGAACCACGGAAGCCATCCAACGACAACGCACCATGACGGTCGAACATACCCAGTTTGTGCTGCACGATTTCAGCGGGACCCTGGAATTTCCACTTATGATCGTGTGGGTAGTAGTAGTGCGGCGAGATAGCCACGGTGATGCCGGCGCGCTTGGTGGCGGCAAACAGCTGCAGCAAGTGTGGCACCAGTTTTTGCTCGCTCACGCTTTCGCCGAAGATCGCCCAGGAAGCGCCTTTTGCACTCATGAAGTCGATTTGCGGATCGATCACCACCATCGCGGTGTGGCTGGCATCCCATTTAAAAGTCGATGCTGGCAACGCTGGCTTTTCCGGGCCGGCATAAGGATCTATATTTGCCGCACTCACCAAGCTAGCGGCGAGCAGCGCGGTTGCTAGTGTGAGGATTCTGAGTGATTTCATTTTCGAACTCCTGATAGTGTTTGGAGCATTCAGAATATGGGCACGTGAAGACGAATTGGTTCGGATGTGGTGCTGACTCGTTCCGATCAGCGCTATTTTTTAAAAATCATGCTGGCATTGACGCCACCGAAGCCAAAGCCGTTTGAAATCGCGTAATCGGTAATGATGCGGCGTGCCGCAAGGCGTACGATATCCAGCTTATGCGCATCGAACGGTGTTATAGATGCGGCTCGCCCAGCTCATGACTAAGCCCAGCGCTTCATCTTCGTGGTATGTTCACCTTCCGAGCAATGTTAATCATATAAAGGATATCGGTATGAGTACGTTTAGCGCTTCGGTTCAATATAACGACAATTTGGGAACGGCAGCGGCAGATCGTGCCGATCAAAATGACCTGCATGATTATTTGAAGGAAAGGCCGAGCCCGCAACCACGGCGCACCTGGCTGTTCAGCCAAAGGACGGCGTGTTCACTGTACTGTTCGGGAATGACGCGAAGCCATTGTCCTCGTTAGGAGGAGTCGCGAAAGTCTTGGGCCGTTCCCACATCGACATCCCTGAATATAAACTGCGCAGGGACTAGAACAAAACGCTGCGGCTTTTCGGGGCGAAATCGCTATCTGGTTGTACTCAGCATTTCTGTGAATCTAAGTACGCCAACAATAATCGCTGAAGCAACGAAGTCATTCTGCACTCGCCCCATGTTGGGATCGTGCGGCCGCTGCTAACAGCCAGCTCTATCTTTGCCGTCAGCCGTCGGCAAAGACTAAGAAAACGCCAGCTTTACTTAATCCTAAATGCCTCTTTATCTTTACCTGCCAACCAGAGAGGTGCCCGGCCGCGGCCAGACCATTCGGCGCCGCTCACTGGGTCCCCTGAACTGGGGCGCACCTGGAACACGTGCTGCGGCAACACCACTCTTTGCTCCCTTAGATAAGTCAGCGATGGTCAAACCATACTCATCCATGATGCTTTTGATTTGAGCTTTGGCGTTTGCAATTTCATTCTGACGTGCTGCGTCCGCTTCCTTTTGAAGTGCTGCAATCTGGGCTTTGTAGTCTGCATACGAGGTCATGAGAACTCCGAATTGTAATCAATGCCGCAATCTATCATCTCGTACCGCGCGTGGCGGGTCTTAAAAAGAAATAAATATAAACTTAGGTGATTCCGTTAAACCCATGTATATTGATTCCTGTACTTGCATCAAGTCGTAATTTTGTTGGTCTCAAATCCGCATGGCTGTCCTCTAGTCGTTCTGCTTTCTCTCCTACGGTTTTAATTCTTGGTTTCAAGTGCCTTTACGGCGTTCTTGCCTATATTTACAACTAAAGGAAAAATTATGAGCACTCAACAAACAGGTACGGTCAAATGGTTCAACGATGCCAAGGGCTTCGGCTTCATTACCCCTGATGCAGGCGGCGACGATTTGTTCGCGCACTTCCAGGACATTCAGTCCAACGGTTTCAAAAGCCTGGCCGAAAACCAGCGCGTCTCATTTGAGCGCAGCACCGGTCCAAAAGGCGAAAAAGCCGGCAATATTCAAGTGATTAGCTAAAAGTTTGTCATGGCCCGATTCTAACCGGCCGTAGACACCTGGCAGATAGCCTTGGTCTAGGGAAGATGGTTTAATCGCCGGCCATTTATTTTAATGAGATCGATAGAAGTTTCTGAATAATATAGACACGCTTATTTAAGCCCGCGATGACGCGGGCTTTTTTTTTGCGTTGATGCGGCGTCGGCATCTCCCACGCAGGCTCAAAATATCCGACAATATGGCGGGAAATTTGAACTCACAGGAAAAGCGCGATATGTCCAGCAGGCCTACATCCGAACAACGTCACGAATTTGGCAGTTTCCTGTCCAGCCGCCGCGCGCGCTTGCAGCCGGCGGAGTTTGGTCTTCCCGACGGGCCGCGCCGCACGCCGGGCTTGCGGCGCGAGGAGGTGGCGGTGCTGGCTGGCGTCAGCGTCAGCTGGTACACCTGGCTGGAACAGGGCCGCGATATCCAGCCTTCGGCGGACGCGCTGCGGCGCATCAGCAAGGTACTCAAGCTGGACCGGGTGGAGTCGGCTCATTTGTATGCGCTGTGTGGCCTGGAAATGCCGGCCGCCGCTCCCGCCGCTGGCATCAGCCCCGGTCTGGAAATGCTGGTGCGCGCCATCAATCCGATTCCGGCCTATGTCCGCAACGCCCAGCTCGACATCCTGGCGTGGAACGATGCGATCGCCGAGTTGTTTGTCGATTATGGCTCCTTGCAGCCGCATGAGCGCAACACGCTGCGGCTGCTGTTCCTGTACATCCCCTACCGCACCCTGATTCTCGACTGGGAGCAGATGGCGCGCGGCATGATCCACACCTTCCGCGCCTCGCGCGCGCAGGCGCAGGACAAGGCGCCGTTCGACCGCCTGATCGAAGAGCTGTCGGAGTTGAGTCCGGAATTCCGCGCCTGGTGGCCGGATACCGAGGTCAAGGGCTTCGACGAGGGCAGCAAGCGTCTCAAGCACCCTATCAGCGGCCACATCGATTTCACCTATGTGGCGCTGACGCCGGAAGGCCGGCCGGACCTGTCGCTGGTGACCTACATCCCCCGCCACGCTGCCAGTGACCCGCAGTCATAGGATAACAACACGCCTTCTTGCCCCCGTCGGACCTGCCTACACTGACTGTCATCGCAGCAATTGTGCTGCCCTAACCGTCAGGAGTAGTCACGATGTCCAACCAACAAATCCCAGCCGTCGCCACTTCGCGCAACCCGGCCACCGGCGAACTGATCGCCACCTACGCCTACCAGACCGCCAGCGAAGTCGAGCGTCTGCTGACCGCCAACGCCGCCGCTTTCCGCCTGTGGCGCGCCACGCCGATGCGCGAGCGCGTCGCCGCTTACCGCCGCCTGGCGACCACACTGCGCGAGCGCAAAGACGTGCTGGCCGCCATCATCACTGCCGAAATGGGCAAGACCATCGGCGCTGCGCGCGGCGAAGTGGAGAAATGCGCCGCCACCATCGACTGGATCGCCGATAACGGCCCGGCCATCCTGGCTGACGAACCAGTTGTCGTTGAGGGCGACGATCAGGTGCATGTGTCGTATCTGCCGATCGGTACCGTACTGGCGGTGATGCCGTGGAATTTCCCGTTGTGGCAAGTAGTGCGCGCCTCCGGCCCGATCATGTTGTCCGGTAACGGCTTCCTGCTCAAGCATGCGCCGAACGTCATGGGCTCGGCTTATGCGTTGCAACAGGCGTACGACGATGCCGGCTTCCCGCCAGGCCTGTTCGCGAATCTGGTGGCCGACAACGACACCGTGGCGCGCGTGATTGAAGATCCGCGCATCGCCGGCGTCACGTTGACCGGCAGCATGCGTGCCGGTTCCGCCGTCGCCGCCACCGCTGGCAAGGCGCTCAAGCGCAGTCTGCTGGAACTGGGCGGCGCCGACGCCTTCATCGTGCTGGCCGACGCCAATATCGACCTGGCCGTCAAAGCCGGTATCGAAGCGCGTTTCCAGAACGCCGGCCAGGTGTGCCTGGCGGCCAAGCGCTTCATCCTCGAACAGCCGATTGCGGAAGAATTCACCCGCAAATTCATCGCCGCCGCCAAGCTGATCAAAGCCGGCGATCCGCTCGATCCAGCCAGCACCATCGGGCCGATGGCGCGCAACGATCTGCGCGCCGAGTTGCACCAGCAGGTCGAACGCACCATCGCGGCTGGCGCCAAGCTGGCGCTGGGCGGCAGCATCGTTGACGGCCCGGGCAATTTCTACCAGCCGACCGTGCTCACCGATGTGCAGCCCGGCATGGCCGCGTTTGATGAAGAGACCTTCGGCCCGGTCGCCGCCATCACCGTCGCCGCCAACGCCGAACACGCGATCGAATTGGCCAACACCAGCGACTACGGCCTCGGCGGCAGCCTGTGGACCAGCGATGTGGCACGCGCGCAGCGTATCGCCCGCCGCCTGGAAACCGGTGGCGTGTTCATCAACGGCTATCCCGCCACCAACGCCCGCATTCCGGTCGGCGGCGTCAAGAAAAGCGGTTACGGACGCGAGCTGTCGCACTTCGGCTTGCGTGAATTCACCAACGCCCAGGCCGTGTGGGCCAAGATCGTCGACTGAACAGGAGCGGACATCATGCAAACCATCAGCCCTATTCTGCAGCCCGTCACCCTTGGCGGCCTGCGCCTGAAAAACCGCATCGTCATGGCGCCGATGACGCGCAGCCGCGCCGACGACGCCGGCGTGCCGCCCGACTACGCGGCCGATTACTACGCGCAGCGCGCCGACGCCGGCTTGATCATCACCGAAGCCACCAACATCTCGGCGCAGGCACGCGGCTATCCGCGCACGCCGGGCATCTGGACCGAGGCCCAAGTGGCCGCATGGCAGCGCGTGACTGCAGCGGTGCATCGCCGCGACGGCAAGATCTTCCTGCAACTGTGGCACACCGGCCGCATGTCGCACCCGGACATGCTGGCCGGCGCGCTGCCGGTGGCGCCGTCGGCGATCCGGCCGGAAGGCCAGATTCGCGTGCATGACGGCATGAAGGATTTCGTCACGCCGCGTGCGCTGGAAACCGCCGAGATCGCCGGCATCGTGGACGATTATCGCCATGCCGCCATCAACGCCAAGGCGGCCGGCTTCGACGGCGTCGAGATCCATTCGGCCAACAATTATCTGCTGGAGCAATTCGTTCGCGACAGTACGAACCACCGCACTGATGAATATGGCGGTTCGCTGGAAAACCGCCTGCGCTTGCCGCTGGCGGTGGTCCGCGCCGTGGTGGAGGTCTGGGGTGCGGAGCGGGTCGGTATCCGCATCTCGCCGGTGACCACCACGCCCGGCAACACGCCGCTCGACAGCGACACCATGGCCACGTTTGGTGCCTATGTCGATGCGTTGTCCGGACTGGGGCTGCTGTACATCCACGACATCGAAGGCGTCACGCAGCTGAGTCGCGAAGCCGACGACGACATCAGCTTTGCGGAACTGCGCCAGCGCTTCAGCGGCGCCTACATCGCCAACAACCAGTACACGCTGGCGCTGGCCGAGCACACGCTGGCGGCGGGCGATGCCGACCTGTTCAGCATCGGCCGGCCGTTCATCGCCAACCCGGACCTGATCCAGCGCCTGGGTAACGGCGCGCCGCTGGCGGAAGCGCCCAAGCAATACTGGTATGGCGGCGACGCCACCGGTTATTCGGATTGGCCGGCCATGGCGGCCAGCATGGCCGCAGCCGACTGACACCGAGACCAGCATGAGGCCACACCGCCATCAACCCGACACTGGCCCGCGCGCGCTGCTTGCCGAGCTGTGGCGAGATTTCGCGCCATGGCCTGCGGTGAGCCTGCGCCTGGCCGACGAAATCATCTGCCTGGCGTCGGTCTTGCTGGCGATTTTCTGGTCCCATCTGCTGGACGTCGGCAATGTCGGCTGGGCCGCGTTCAGCGCCTACATGGTGATCCGGACCTCGTTTGCAGACAGCCTGTGGCGCGGCGGCTTGCGCGTGCTGGGCACGGCGGCCGGCGTGGCGCTGGCCTGGCTGCTGGCGCCGCACCTGATGCGCGCCACCGCCCTGCTCAGTCTCGCGCTGGCGCTGGGCGGCGCCGTCACGCTGTATCTGGCGCTGCTGGACCGGCGCGGTTATGGCTGGCTGATCGCCGGGCTGTCGTTTGCCATGGTGCTTGTGGACGGCATGCAGCACCCGGACCAGTCGCTGGGCCAGTTTGCGCAAGCGCGCTTGCTGGAAGTCTGCGTCGGCACCGGCGCGGCGGTGCTGGTCAGCGCGCTGGCCATGCTGGCGCTGCCGCGCACAAGCACGCCACCCGCGCCGGAGACCGCCGCGCCGCAATGCCGTCAAGCTGCTTTTCTTCACGCGCTGCAAGGCGGCATCGCGCTGGCGCTGATTCCCTGGGTATGGCGCGTGTTCCACCTGCAAGCGCTCAGCCAGAGCAGCATCACCATCATGGCCGTGATGATGGTGCCGATGGCGGACCTGGCCGCGCTGGAACAGCCGGCCGCGACCCGGCTGCGCCATCGGCTGGCCGGCGCCGGCATCGGCGGCTTGGTGGCCACGGCCGTGCTGCTACTGAGTCACGCGTCGCCGCTGATCATGACGCTGGCCGCCTGCATCGGCGTCATGGTCGGCCGGCATATTGAAAACGGCAAGTTGCCGATCACCTACGCCGGCACCCAGTTCGCGCTGGCCTTCCTGGTAGTGCTGGTGCCGGACGGCGGCCCCGACGCGGCGCTGGGCGCCGAGCGCCTGGCCGGCATATTCCTCGGCATGGCGCTGCTGGAACCGGTGCGGCTGTTGTTCCAGCGATTTGCGCGCTAGCCCCCTAATTGGGTATGTCGGGTACTCATCCTAAGTGGGTATGACGAGGCTGCGGAACTGGTTAGCATGGGGGTTTCCCCTTACCACTTCCAGGAGCAAGCGATGAGCAACAACGAGAGTGCGGCCAAATGCCCGTTCACCCAGGCCAACGGCGCCGGCACCACCAACCGTGACTGGTGGCCCGATCAACTGCGCCTGGACCTGTTGCATCAACACTCCGACAAATCCGATCCGATGGGCGCGGCATTCGACTACGCCAAGGAATTCAACAGCCTCGACCTGGCCGCCGTCAAACGCGACCTGACAGCACTGATGACCGACTCGCAGGACTGGTGGCCGGCCGATTTCGGCCACTACGGCGGCCTGTTCATCCGCATGGCGTGGCACAGCGCCGGCACCTACCGCAGTGGCGACGGTCGCGGCGGCGCGCGCCGTGGCCAGCAACGCTTCGCTCCGCTCAACAGCTGGCCCGACAACGTCAACCTGGACAAGGCACGCCGCCTGATCTGGCCGATCAAGCAGAAATACGGCCGCAAAATCTCGTGGGCCGATCTGATCATTTTGACCGGCACGGTCGCACTGGACAGCATGGGCTTCAAGACGCTGGGTTTTGGCGGCGGCCGCGTCGATACCTGGGAACCGGATCAGGACGTCTACTGGGGCCGTGAAAAGACCTGGCTCGGCGGCGACCTGCGCTATGCCCATGGCAGCCCCGGCGTGGAGAAGGAAGGCGCCGTGCTGGTGTCCGATGACAAGGCCGACGGCGATATCCACAGCCGCATCCTGGAAAACCCGCTGGCCGCAGTGCAGATGGGCCTGATCTACGTGAATCCAGAAGGTCCGGACGGCAATCCCGATCCGTTGAAGGCCGCTTACGATATCCGCGACGTCTTCGGCCGCATGGGTATGGACGACGAGGAAACCGTGGCGCTGATCGCCGGCGGACACAGCTTCGGCAAAACCCATGGCGCCGGGCCAACCGACAACGTCGGCCCGGAACCGGAAGCGGCCGGCATCGATGCATCGGGCCTGGGCTGGCACAGCAAGTTCGGCAGCGGCCACGGCAACGACACCATCAGCAGCGGGCTGGAAGTGACCTGGACCAAGACGCCGGTTCAATTCAGCCACGATTTCTTCGAGCATCTGTTCGGCTACGAATGGGAACTCGGCCAAAGCCCGGCCGGCGCGCACCAGTGGTTCGCCAAGGATGCGGGCGACCTCATCCCGCACGCGCAAGGTACGGGAAAACAGCGGCCAAGCATGCTAACCACCGATCTGGCCTTGCGTGTCGATCCCGTCTACGAAGGCATCTCGCGTGACTTCCTGGCCAATCCGGACAAGTTCACCAAAGCCTTCGCGCGCGCCTGGTTCAAGCTGACCCACCGCGACATGGGACCGAAAACGCGCTACCTGGGGCCGGATGTGCCGGCCGAAGATTTCATCTGGCAAGACCCGGTGCCGCCGCTAGCCCATCCCGTGATCGACGCAGCGGACATCGCGGCGCTGAAGGCCAGCATCCAGGCCACCGGCCTCAGCGTGGCGGAACTGGTCAGCACCGCCTGGGCGTCCGCCTCCACCTATCGCGGTTCCGACCTGCGCGGCGGCGCCAACGGCGCGCGCATTCGCCTGGCGCCGCAGAAGGACTGGGCCGCCAATCAGCCGCAGCAGTTGAGCAAGGTGCTGGCCACGCTGGAGGAAGTGCAAAGCGCCTTCAACCAGGGCGGCAAGCAAGTCTCGCTGGCGGACCTGATCGTGCTGGGCGGTGCAGTGGGCATTGAAACGGCGGCCGGCCACACGCTGACGGTGCCGTTCACGCCCGGCCGCACGGACGCCACGCAGGAGCAAACCGACGTGGCGTCGTTTGAGTTCCTAGAGCCGTACGCCGATGGCTTCCGCAACTTCCAGAAAACCCGCTACGTCGTGCCGGCCGAAGCCCTGCTGGTGGAGCGTGCACAACTGTTGACGCTGACCGCGCCGGAAATGACGGTGCTGGTGGGCGGCCTGCGTGTGCTGGGCGCCAACGCGCCAGCATCCGCCAGCGGCGTGTTCACCGCCAAGCCCGGCGTACTGAGCAACGACTTCTTCGTCAATCTGCTCGACATGGGTACTGTGTGGAACGCCACCTCAGCGGCAGCAGACAGCTTCGAAGGCCGCGACCGCAAGACTGGCGCCGTCAAATGGCAGGCTACGCGCGTCGATCTGGTGTTCGGCTCCAATGCCCATCTGCGGGCGTTGGCCGAAGTCTATGCCAGCGCCGATGGCGATCAGAAGTTCGTCGCCGATTTCGTCGCCGCCTGGGTCAAGGTGATGGAACTGGGCCGGTAAGGCTGCAAGAACGGCGTGATGGCCAGCATGGCGGCGCCGACCGCGGCGATCAGCCACAGCGACGGTTGGAAGCTGCCGCTGGCGTCACGCAGCTGGCCTACCAGCAAGGGGCCAGCTGCGGCGATGACGTAGCTGACCAGCAGCACAAAGGCATTCCAGGCGTTGGCTTCGTCGGCATTGGCGGCATTATCCAGCGGCAAAGTCATCGCCAGCGTGAACGAGCCGCCGGTGCCGAAGGCAATCAGCACCACCGTCAGCCACGGGCAAGCGGTGGGCGAGACCAGCATCAGCAGATTGCCGGCCAGCGCGATGCCGGCGCTGATGGCCAGCGGCACGCGCCGGTCCTCGTTGCGGCTGAGGAAGCCGAACACGGGATTGGCCACCATGAACGCCAGCGTAAAGATTGCCAGTATCAGGCTGGCGCTGGCGGCATTACGGCCATATTCCACATACATCGGCGCCAGCCACGAGATGTAAGCGTAAAAAATGAAGTTATTACAGGCGAAAAAAAGGGCGATCAGCCAGGCGGTGCGATTGCCGATGGGCATGGCGTAACGCTTGGCGGTCGCGGTCTGCCGCGCTTTGGGCGTGCCGCTGGCGACCAGCAGCCAGGCGGCCAGCGCCACCAATCCCGATACCATCCAGACGCCGGCGCCAACGCGCCAGCCATCGAAACGCGCGGCGATCGCGCCGGTGACGAGTGCCGACATACTGCTGCCGAGCGCCAGCGCGGTGGCGTAGATGCTCATCACCATCGCCACGCGCGCCGGATAGCTCTCCTTGATAAAGCCGGCAATCAGCGTGCCGGCCACCGCAATGCCGGCGCCGATGCCGGCAGTGGCCACGAACAACAGCGTCGCCGAGCCGGCAAATGCCCGCAGCAGGCTGGCCGCAGCCAATAGCGCCAGTGCGATCAGGATCATGCGATCCCGGCCAACGCGGCGCGCCAGCCACGGCGCCGGCAAAGCCAGCAAACCCATCAGCAAGGTCGGAATCGCCGTCAGCAGGGAAGCCTGCGTATGCGACAAGCCGAATTGCGCGATGATTCTCGGCAGTAGCGGGCCGATGGACACGATGCCGGGCCGCAATCCCAGCGCCACCAAAACGATACAGACGAGGGCGGCAAACATGGAGAGCACACGGCGCTCGCCAGTCTGGATCGTCATGGGAAAGGCGCTTGTCGTCATGATTATTTGTGGATCAGGAGGGTTTTAGGATTGGTGAACAGCTGGCGGCCCTCGTTGCCGTGTTCGGTGCCCAGGCCCGACTGCTTGTGGCCGCCGAACGGGATGTCCACACCTTGCGTATGGATTTCGTTGACCCACACCATGCCGGTCTCCAGACGGTTTGCCACGGCCACGGCGGCCTTGGTATCGCGTCCCCATACCGAACCGCCCAGGCCGTACGGACTGTTGTTGGCGCGCGCGATGACATCCTCGACGTCGTCGTAGACGATGATCGGCACGATCGGTGCGAACTGTTCTTCCTGCACGATCTTGGCGTCCTCAGGCGGATTGTCGACCACGGTGACGGGAATGAAGTAGCCGGGACGGCTGTCATCGATTTCGCCGCCCAGCACCACCTTCTGGCCGTTGGCTTTGATGTCGTCGAGGAAGGTGCGGACTTTATCGAACTGCATCTTGTTTTGCACCGGGCCGACCGTCACGGCAGGGTCGAGGCCATCGCCCATTTTTTGCAATTTGGCGTAG
The DNA here is from genome assembly GCF_012849375.1 of Duganella dendranthematis. Classification (NCBI taxonomy): domain Bacteria; kingdom Pseudomonadati; phylum Pseudomonadota; class Betaproteobacteria; order Burkholderiales; family Oxalobacteraceae; genus Duganella; species Duganella dendranthematis. The sequence goes on along the minus strand of NZ_CP051684.1, from coordinate 2,400,149 downwards.
TCGACAAACGCTGCGACGAATTCCTGGTGGAACGAGCGGTGGATGTACAGGCGCTTGATGCCCACGCACCACTGGCCCGAGTTGCCGATGGCGCCCCAGAACAATTGCGGAATGGCGGCCTGCCAGTCGGCGTCCGGCAACACAATGGCAGCGTCGTTGCCGCCCAGTTCCAGCGTCAGGCGCTTCATGGTGCCGGCGGCGGAACGGATCACGTGCTTGCCGGTTTCGGTCGAGCCGGTAAAGCTGATCTTGGCGATGTCCGCATGCGCCGTCAGCTGCGGGCCGAGTTCGTTCCCGCCCGCAACCACGGACAACACGCCCGGCGGCAGCACGGATTGCGCGATCTGGCCGAAGCGCAGCGTCGACAGCGGCGTGAACGGCGACGGTTTGATCACCATGGTGTTACCGGTAATCAGCGCCGGCGCGACTTTCCACAAAGCCAGCAGCACCGGGAAATTCCACGGCGTGATGGCGCCGATTACACCCAGCGGCGTGTGATGCAGCTCGACCACGTGGGCATCGGTTTCCTCGACGATTTCCACCGGCAGGCGGCGCGCGGCAATCTGGCGTATCCACGAAATCGACTGGTCGACCTCGGGTTCGGACATGGTCTTCAGCGGTTTGCCTTGCTCCAGCGTCAACAGCCGCGCCAGCTCGTCGCGATGTACTTGCAGCGCATCCGCATAGGCATTCAGATAGGACTGGCGCTCTTCGTAGCTCAGTTGCGACCAGCTCTTGAAGGCGGTCTTGGCGGCGGCGATCGCCTCCTCCAGCTGTTCCGCGCTGGCGGCCGGCGCCTGTGCCAGCACTGCGCCGGTGGCCGGGTTGAACACGTCAAACGATGCTGCGGACGTCGCCAGCTTGCCGGCGATGCTTTGGTAGTAAGGACCGTCAAAAATGTTTTTGTTCATGGTGAGACCTCTTCGTTGTTGGTTGCTGCAAACACGGGGTAATCGGTAAATCCTTGCGCGCCGCCGCCATACAGCGACGCCGCGGCGAGTGGGTTGAGCGGCCAGCCGTTGGCGATGCGCGCCGGCAGGTCGGGGTTGGCGATGAACGGGCGGCCGAAGGCGATCAGATCGGCCAGTTGGGCTTCGATCAGGCGCGCGCCGCGTTCGGCGGTATAGCGGCCGGCGTACAGAATGTGTCCGCTAAAAGTGCTGCGCACGTCGCGGCGGAAGGCTTCCGGCAGATCGGGGGCGTTGTCCCAGTCCGCTTCCGCAATCGACAGATAACCAACGCCGGCCTGCTCCAGAATCTTGATGGCTTCGATGTAGGTGGTGTGCGGATCGTCTTCGACCAGGCCGATGTAGACGCGGTCCTGATCGGTGCCGGTGAACAGCGGCGTAAAGCGCACGCCCAGCCGTTCCGGGCCCACCACGGCGGCCACGGCCTGCACGATTTCGCGCAGGAAACGCAGCCGGTTGTGCAATGACCCGCCATATTCATCGGTGCGCTGATTGGCGTGCGCCGAAATAAACTGGTTGACCAGGTAGCCATTGGCGGCATGGATTTCGACACCATCAAAGCCGGCGTCGAGCGCGTTCTGCGCTGCCTGTGCATACAGCGCGACCAGTTGCTGGATATCGTCGCGGCTCAGTTCGCGCGGCATTGATGGTTCCACCAAAGTGCCCGCGCCGTCCGAGGTTGCGATAAACGCCTTCACTTTTTGCGCTTGGATGGCGGACGGCGCAATCGGCGCCTGGCCATCCGGCTGCAAGGCCGTGTGCGACACGCGGCCCACATGCCACAGTTGCGCGAAGATGATGCCGCCCTCCGCGTGCACGGCGTCGGTGACCTTGCGCCAGCCGGCGATTTGTTCCTGGCTGTAGATGCCCGGCGTCCAGGCGTAACCTTGGCCGCGTGGTTCGATCTGCGCGCCTTCGCTGACCATCAAGCCGGCGCTGGCCCGTTGCCGGTAGTACAGCGCCATCAGATCGGTCGGTACATCGCCGGGCTGGGCGGCGCGTTGGCGCGTGAGCGGCGGCAGGACGATGCGATTTTTGAGGATATGCCGCCCCATGGTGGTCGGCGTCAGCAGTGCTTGGTGGTTCATCATTTACCTCGGTAGTAGGCGGGCTTGCCGGCGCGGTCGATCACCGCGCCGGCACAGCGGGTCAGGCGATTTGCTTGAGCAGCAGGGCTGCGGCAGCGGACGACGAGGCCGGGTTCTGGCCGGTGATCAGCAGGCCGTCGCTGACGACATACGAGCCCCAGTCCGGACCTTGCGAATACACGCCGCCGTTGGCCTTCAGGACGTCCTCCACCAGGAACGGCACCACATTGGTCAGGCCGACAGCTTCCTCTTCGGTATTGGTGAAACCGGTCACTTTCTTGCCTTCGACCAGCGGACGGCCGGCCGGCGTTTTGACGTGACGCAGCACACCTGGCGCATGGCAGACCAGCGCCACCGGCTTGTTGGCGGCCAGGAAGGATTCGATTAGCTGGATGGAGTTCTTGTCTTCCGCCAGATCCCACAGCGGGCCGTGGCCGCCTGGGTAAAACACGGTGTCGAAATCGGCCTGATTGACCGAGTCCAGACGCACGGTGGCGGCCAGTTGCGCGGTCGCGGCGGCGTCTTGCTCGAAGCGGCGCGTCAGATCGGTCTGGAACGACGGCTCATTGCTTTTCGGGTCCAGCGGCGGCTGGCCGCCCAGTGGCGAAGCCAGCACCACTTCGACGCCGGCATCCTTGAAGGTGTAGTACGGCGCGGCCAGCTCTTCCAGCCAGAAGCCGGTTTTACGGCCGGTGTCGCCCAATTGGTCGTGCGAGGTCAGAACCATCAAAACTTTTTTCATGATATTTCTCCAGAGGTAAGTAAAGGTAAATAAGCTGCTACTATTAGACCAGTCGTCTATAACTGGGGCAAAAAAAAGCATTTCGTGTGAAATGCGTGTCATCGTTCCCTTAGTGCTGGGGCAGATGAAGGATTTGGTGCGTGGTGTTCATTGCGGTCGTGAATGGCGCAACGTCGCGTTCAATCTTGACCATGACGCTGGTGCCCAGCCACAACTGATACAGGCTGTGTGCGGTGCTGTCGGCATCGGCGGCGATGCTCAGCGAGCCTTCAGCCACCCCTGCTTCGATCGCGGCTGCCAGCCGGCGCACAATGCCGCTGGTGCCGCGCTTGATCGACAGGCGCATCGCTTCCGACAAGTCCGCCACTTCGGCCGCCATTTTCACGGCCAGGCATTTGCCTTGGCAATCGAAAAACGACTGCGTCTGACGCCAGACTTCAAAGTAGCTGATCAGGCGCTGGGCCATGTTCATGCCGGGCTGCGCCAGCGTCACATCCAGCTCTGCCAGATAGTCATCGAAATAGGTGTCGAGTAGCGCTTCGCCGAACGCGTCCTTCGAACCAAAGTAATGGTAGAACGATCCCTTGGGCACACCGGCGCCGGTCAGGATTTCATTCAACCCGACCGCCGAGAAGCCTTTCCCAGCCATCAGGCGTTGGCCCGTGGCGAGAATGGTCGCTCGTACATCGTTGGTTTCGGAAGTGGTTGTCGTGTTCATGGACTTCACTATAAACACAATTAGACTAGTCGTCTAGTAAAATCTCAGAAATATTTTCAGCAATTGATTTGACCATCGATGATGGTGACGGACTGGCCGTAGATCCATGGCTCGTCGTTTTCATAGACCACCGTGACCCGGCCATCGCGGCCGAGTGCAGTACCCTGGCGCACGCGGTAGCCCTCGCCGGGCTGCAAGCGAGCGATGCAGGCGTTGGCGCTGCCGGTTACCGGGTCTTCCAGCAACAGGCCGTTTTCCAGCAGGAAGGCGCGCACCTCGTAATCGGCCGGGCCACCGGTGGCGTGCGGGGCGTAGAGGGCGACGCCGTTGCAGCGGGTTAGCTGCATCAATTCATCCAGCGCCGAGGCATCTGGTGCGACCGATAGACACTCGGCCACCGTTTCCAGACGAACGATCAGCCAGCAGATGCCCATGTCGGCCGCCACCGGCGCATGCCTTGGCGCGACGCCCAAGGCGCGGTGCAGCAGCGGCAACTGGGCAGCGTTCATCTCCTCAAACCGCGCTGGTGGCGCGCGGAATCCCAACGCGCCGTCATCGGCAATACGCACCGGCACCAGTCCGACACCGCACTCCTGAATCAGCACGCCTGGCGTCTTCGGCTGCCGCCCGGCCTGCAACAGCGCATAGGCCGTGCCCAAGGTGGGATGGCCGGCAAACGGAAATTCTTCCTGCGTGGTGAAGATGCGCGCCCGGTAATCGGCGGCGGGATCGGTGGGCGGCAGCACAAAGGTGGTTTCGGACAAATTGGTCCAGCGCGCAATCGCCTGCATCTGATCACTACTGAGTCCGTCGGCATCGAGGATGACGGCCAGCGGATTGCCTTGAAACGGAACGGCGGAGAAAACGTCTACCTGTTTGAAACCACGGGACATACCAGTTCCTTAAGTCGTTACAACACGCTGAGGTAGCCGCGCACGGCGCCACCAATTCGTTCCACCAGCTGCGCCGGCTCAACGTTGCCACGGCGTCCGGCGGCATCGGTGAGCGCGCTGATCAGCTCCATCAGGTCTTCCGCCACCAGCTCCGGCGCGGCTGCATCGCGGCCGAGAAACTCAACCAGCGCCGCGCGCATCGTCATCCGGTTGCCGGACGGCGGCATTATTGCAGACAAACGATGCTGCTCAAAATCGAGCAAGGCCGCCAGCGCTGGCCGGCGTAATTGATGGCGCACCGCGACCTCGATCAGCTGCTGCAAGGCCGCCTGGCGGTCAGCCAGCTTGAGCGCCTGCATCGCCTCATCGACCACCCGCGCCATCTCGCGCTCGATCAGCGCGACCGTCACCGCATCCTTGGTTGGAAAGTATTGATACAGCGAGCCGATGCTGACGCCCGCCTTGGCGGCGATGGCGTTGGTTGTGTATCCCTCAAGTCCGTGCCGCTCCAGAATGTGAGCAGCCGCCGTCAAGATGGCTTCAACGGTTTGCGCGGAACGGGGCTGGGACGGGGCTTTGCGGGGTTGCAAGCGGGCCGGTTTGGAATGCGAGTTGTTCATGTGAGCTAATGCTCATATCATTTTTACTCCCCGTCAAGCGAAATCGAGACCCCAATGAACCCCATGAATCATCCGGACTTTGACCTGCTTCAGCAGGTAGTCCAGGCAGTGCAGTCGGCCGGCCAGGCCGTGCTGGCGCGCTTCAGCGCAGACGCCCGTCCGCGCGACAGAAACGACATCGGCAACCTGATCGCCGCCAACGACACCATCTCCCGCGATATCTTGCGGCCCGCGTTATCGGCCGCCTGCGCTGACGCGCGCTGGGACGACGATGAGGCCGGTGCAGGCGCCTTGCCGCCCGGCGCATGGTGGGTTACCGACCCGGTCGAGGGTGCCATCAACCATATCCACGGCCTGCCTGACTGGGGCGTTACGGCGACGCTGGTGCGCGACAACCTGCCGGTGCTGACCGCAGTGCATCTGCCCTTGAGCGGCGATACCTATACCGCCCTGCGCGGCGGCGGCGCCTGGCTGAATGGCATCCGTCTGCACGTCTCCGGCAAGACCGAACTGAACGCCGCCATGGTAGGCACCGGCCAGGCGGTGCCGGATGAAGGCAGCGCGGTCTATCAGCGCACGGGCAGCTCGGTGACCGCCATGCTGGAAGCGGCGCTGGTGGTGCGCGTCTCAGTTCCCGCCACCTTGCAGCTGGTGCAGGTGGCGGCTGGCCGTCAGGACTTGTTCTGGCAATACAGCCAGGTGCGTTCCGGCCTGGTGGCCGGCGCCCTGCTGGTGGCGGAAGCCGGCGGCAGCGTAACCGATCTGGACGGCACACCGTGGCATTTGGACAGCAGCGGTTTTCTCGCCGGCGCGCCGGCATTGATGGCCTCAGCCGTTACCATTCTCGCCGGAGAGGATGCGCGATGAAACTTGCTATTTTTGGCGCCTCCGGCGCGACCGGACGACTGCTGGTCGAACAGGCATTGGCTGCCGGACACGACGTCACTGTACTGCTGCGCAGCGCCGGCAGCTTGCCGTTGGATGACGTTCGTGTGCAGCGGATTGTCGGTCAACTGGATCAGCCTGATGCGGTAGCCGCCGTGGTGCAAGGCGCCGATGCCGTGATCAGCGTCCTGGGTGTCCGCAAGGGCGGTGCGCTGACGGTTTGCACGGACGGCATCCGCAGTATGTTGCAAGCCATGCAGCACACCGGCACACAACGTCTGATAGCGCTCAGCGCCTACGGCGCATCAGAAACGCGAGATCACTCGTGGTTCATCCGCCTGGTGCGCAAGATCATCCGCGAAAAAATGCGCGACAAGGATGCCATGGAAAAACTGGTACGCGCCAGCACCACCGACTGGACCCTGGTCCGCCCTCCCGCGCTGACCAACGGCGCAGCCACAGGCGCCTACCGCGCCAGCACCAGCTTGAAGCCGGGCATTACCGGCAGACTGTCGAGAGCCGATCTGGCGGGCTTTATGTTGAGCGTGGCGGAACGCGGAGACTTTCTTTACCAGGCCCCTGTGGTTTCCATTTGAGTTGGCACTGAAGATGCAGCAAATTCGCCGAACAGCTCAGTGCAGCGCCCGCTCATCGGGCCGTAGCGTCAGCACCTGCACGCCGGTGCGGGTGACTGCGACCGTGTGCTCAAACTGCGCCGATAGTTTGCCGTCGTCGGTGACCACGGTCCAGCCGTCGTCCTTGGTGTGCACGGCGCGGCCGCCCTGGTTGAGCATCGGCTCGATGGTGAACACCATGCCTTCGCGCAGCACCAGGCCCGTCTTCGGTTTGCCCCAGTGCAGCACCTGCGGTGCTTCGTGCATTTCGCGGCCGATGCCATGGCCGCAGTATTCGCGCACCACGCTGTAGCCGTTGCGGCTGGCATGGCGGGCGATGGCGTGGCCGATGTCGCCCAAGTGCGCACCCGGCCGCACGGTGTGTATGCCCATCCACAGCGCTTCATAGGTCACCTGCACCAGCTTGCGGGCGGCCGATGAGACGACGCCGACCAGATAGGTTTTGCTGGAATCGGCGATGTAGCCGTTTTTCTCCAGCGTGATGTCGAAGTTGACGATATCGCCGTCCTGCAAGATCTCGCTGGCCGAGGGCACGCCGTGGCATACCACGCTGTTGCGCGAGGCGTTCAGCGCATAGGCGTAGCCGTACTGGCCCTTGCTGGCCGGTCGCGCCTGCAAGTCGTCGACGATGTAGCGGTCGACCAGGTCGTTCACCGCCATGGTCGACATGCCGATCAGGTTCAACTGGTCGAGATGGCTGAACACGCCGGCCAGCAGCCGTCCCGATTCCGCCATCAGCGCGATTTCCTGCGGCCGCTTGGTCATGATGAGACCGTCCTCAATACTTGCGCATCGACCCCGGCGGCGCGCAGTTCGCGGCTGACGATGTCGTTGAACGACTGCGTCGGATTCATTTCGCACAGCATGCCGATCTTGATCCAGAACGCCGCCTGCGCGTTGATCGAGCGGCAGGCCACCGCGCTGGCTTTGCGCAGCTGGTCGTGCAGCTCGTCGTCGATGTTCACAATACCCATAATTACCTCATATACGAAACGTATACGAAGTATATAGTCGGCTTGATACGCTGCGCAAGCGCAATTTCATGTAAATCCGTATAAATTGCATAACAATAGTCAGCCGTGAAACGCTAAAATACAAGGTCTCCTTTTAGATATACGCATGCCTTTACGAGCCGCCTTCCATGTGTTGCGACTGATTCTGCCGGCCGCGCTGATCTTCAGCGCTAGCGCGGCCGAGCCTGCTCCGCGTCCGTATTGGCACAGCTCGATGGTGCACAAGGCGTGGACTAAGCAGGAAGGCGCGCCGACGGCGGTGTTCGGCATCACGCAGGACCCGCGCGGCATGCTGTGGTTCGCCGCCAATGACGGCGTCTACCGCTTCGACGGCGCCCGCTTCGAGCGCCTGACCGCCATCGATGGCAACAAGCTGCGCTCGTCGAACACCAACGCCATCCTGGCGGTCGGTTCGGCGCTGTGGGTTGGCTACAGCTTTGGCGGCGTCAGCGTGTTCGACCAGGGCCAGGTGCACCATTACGGCGTCGAGCAAGGCCTGCCGGTGCGCACCATCTACCAGGTGGTGCGCAGCGGTGATGGCACGATGTGGTGCTCCACCGCCGATGGCTTGTACTGGCTCGATGGCGATCACTGGCGCTACGTCGAAGCCGGCGACGGTCTGGCGCCCGGCAACGTCCACTACTTCACTGCGCTGCCCGACGGCAGCATCCTGGCCGATCACCCGAATGGCGTGTACCGCAACACGCCTGGCAGCCACCAGTTCCACAAGGTGGCGGGTGGCAAAGGCATCGAAATCCACACCTTGCTGCCCAACGGCGACGTGCTACTGGTCAACCAGGCGCGCCAGTTCTCGCGCTATTCCGCGCTCACCGGCGCCAGCGTGCCGTTGACGTTTCCGCCGGATGTACCGCCGCGCGATCCCTTCATCGACGCGCGCGGCGCGCTGTGGGTCAACAATGACGCCGGCCTGACCTTACTGGGGCCGGACATGCGGCCGCAGCAGACCTTTGCCGGCTTGAACAACCTGAGCGGCAAGCAGGTCTTCAACACGCTGGATGACCGTGAAGGCAATCTGTGGCTGACCACCGAGAATGGCGTCGACCGTATCCGCGAATCGCGCCTGACCGCCGTGCAGCTGCCGGCGCGCATGTTCCGCTCCATGTCGGTCCAGCCGGATCCGGACGGCACCGTCTGGATCAGCAACCACAAGACCGATGGCGATTACGAGGTGGTGACCTTCGGCCTGCGGCCGGATGGCGGCCGGATCGCCACGCCGCTCAGCAACATCGCCGCCAGCATGCTGGCGCCGGACGGCAGCCTGTGGTTCGGCAACGGCCAGATCCTGTGGCACCGCGAGCATGGCGCATGGCGCGCATGGCCGTTGCCGGCTAACCTGAAAGGCAGCGACGTGCAGTACATGGCGGTCGATCGCCGCGGGCGCATGTGGCTGTCGATGGTGCGCAACGGCGCGTATGTGTTTCGCGACGGTGAATGGCAGGCCGGCGGCGGCATCCCCGCGCTGACCAAGCTGACGCCGGTGTCGCTGCACGCCGATCCGCAGGGCCGGGTCTGGTTCGGCTATACCTCGAACCGGCTGGCGGTGCTGGACGGCGACGCCTTGCGCCAATATGGCGCCGCCGACGGCCTGGATGTGGGCAATGTGGCCGCCATCCTCACCTATCGCGGCCAGCTGCTGGTCGGCGGCGACCAGGGCGTAGCAGTGCTGGCCGGCCAGCGCTTTGTGCCGCTGCACGATGCCGACGGCCAGCCGCTGCGTGGCGCCTCGGCCATGGTCGTCAGCCGGCGCGGCGAGCTTTGGCTGAACGGTATCGACGGCCTGACCCGGGTCGCCGCAGCCGACCTGGACGCCGGCCTGGCCAGCCGCAGGCTGCGGGTCGACCGCTTCGATTATCTGGATGGCTACAAGGGCCAGCCGTCGCAGGTGCGGCCGCTGGCGGTGCTGAGCGAGGCCATCGACGGCCGCATCTGGTACGCTACCTCGGCCAGCGTCGGCTGGATCGATCCCGCCAATATCGCACGCAATCCGCAGGCGCCGACGGCGCAGGTAACGACGCTGCGCACCGATCAGCGCCAGTACGACGCCCGCGCCGATCTGCTGCTGCCGCCTTACTCCAGCAACCTGGAACTGGAGTTTACCGCCGCCATTCTCAGCATCCCGGAGCGGGTGCGGTTCCGTTACCGGCTGCTCGGCCAGGAGCAGGCATGGCGCGACGCCGGCGCCCGCCGAGCCGCCTTCTATACCAACCTGGGACCGGGGCACTACCGCTTCGAAGTGCTGGCCGCGAATGAGGACGGGGTCTGGAGCACGGCCCCGGCCACGCTGGAATTCCATATTGCGCCGGCCTTCGTGCAAACCGTGTGGTTCAAGCTGCTGTGTGCCTTGCTAGTGCTGGCGCTGGCTGGCGGCCTGTACTGGTGGCGCATGACGCTGGTGACGGCGCGCATCGGTGATCGCCTGCGCGAACGCTTGCGCGAGCGCGAACGCATCGCCCGTACCTTGCACGACCATTTCCTGCAAAGCGTGCAGGCGCTGATGATGCAGTTCGACCTGATCAAGCACGGGCTGCCATCCGAGCATGCGCTGCAGGAGCGGATCGACGCCGCGCTGGAGACTGCCGACGACGTGCTCAGCGAGGGCCGCGAACAGGTGCTGGCGCTGCGTCTCAACCACGAGCTGACCGGCGATCTGGAAGCGGCGCTGTCCGGCCTGGGCCATATCCTGGCGCCGCGCCACGGCGCGCGCTTCGTGCTGACGGTGACCGGTACGCCCAAGCCGCTGCGCGCGGCAGCAGCGGCCGAGGCGTACGCCATCGGCCGCGAGGCGCTGTTGAACGCCTTCCGCCACGCGCGCAGCCACGAGGTGACGGTCGAGCTGCGCCACGCACGGACGCAGTTTTCGCTGACGGTGCGCGACGGCGGGCGCGGCATGGCGGCCGAAGTGTTTGCGCGCGGCCATCGTCCCGGCCATTTCGGCCTGACCGGCATGCGCGAGCGGGCGCAGGATGCCGGCGGCACGCTGGAGATTTGCAGCCAGGCCGGCCACGGCACCACCGTCACGCTGCGCCTGCCGGCGCGGCGCGCCTACGCCCGCAAGGCGGCCGACAAATTGGCCAGGACGCCGAGCTGAGCGAGGAGGATGGTGGCGGCGGTGTAGCAGTCGAACGACAGCACCTTGCCGTCCTTCAGGCGGAACACGTCGCAGCACGGCGTGTGGATGGTCTGGCCGGTCGGTTCGATGGTGCCGGCCGGTAGCGCCAGCGGGCCCTTGTGGGTGCCGTTCAGCGACAGCTGCACCACCACCACGTCGCCCATCACGATCAGTTGTTCCAGCGCGCGGTGCATGTCGGGGAAGGCGGTGGCGTAGATGTCGACGGTCTTGCCGATGGCGGCACCGACATATTTCTGGCCGGCCGAGATGTCGGCGAAATAGCCGTCCGGCGCAAACAGCTCGACGAAACCGGCGCTGTCCTGCACTTCGGCCCGGCGGTACAGTTCGCGGATGATTTGTTCGTTGTCGGTCATGGCGCTTCCTCAGTTGATGGGTAATGAGGGAAGTCTGTGCCGCTGACGCAGCGCTGTCATCGGGCGAATGGCGCATCACCATCCACCAACATGCATAAACGTCAGAGGTCGATATAGCCGCGCTGGGCCGCCAGCGTGACGGCGTGGGCGCGGTCGGCGGCGCCGAGTTTCATCAGCAGCGTGCTCATGTGCGCTTTGACGGTGGCTTCGCTGATGGTCAGCGCCGAGGCGATTTCGCGATTGGAGTTGCCGGACGACGCCAGCCGCAGCACATCCAGCTCGCGCGGCGACGGCCCGCTGCCGGTGTAGTGCGATGAAATCGACTGGCGCAGCGCTGGCGGCAGCACATGCCAGCCTTCGTGCACTTCGCGCACGGTGGCCGCCAGCTCGGTGCCCGGCACGTTTTTCATCAGGTAGCTTTGCGCGCCGGCCTTCAGCGCGGCGGCGATGCGGGCGTCGCCGCAGTAGGTGGTCAGCACGATCAGGCGCGCATCCGGATGCTTGGCGCGGATCAGGCGGATCGCTTCCAGCCCGTCCATGCGCGGCATTTGCAGGTCGATCAGCGCCACGTCCGGCCGCGCGCGGTCGTACTCGTCGACGGCTTCCTCGCCATCGGATGCTTCGGCTACGATCTCGACCGGGGCGTGCGCGGCCAGCGTGGCGCCGATGCCGGCGCGCATCATCGCGTGATCGTCTGCGAGCAGGACGCGGATCGCCGAACGATCGCGTGTTCCCACGGAAATATGCTGTGCCACGATGGGCTCCTGTAGTTGGCGGCTAGTCGATTGTAACCCTCTGGCCGGTAGCACAAACCTGCCATATTGCAGGGGCGCCGATTATCCGCGCCGGTGGATAGTGCTGCTACTTCATGCCGATCTCAAAGGCGCGGCGCGCGCCTAGACTGGTTTCTCGTTCAAGTCAGGAGAAAACATGGTCACATTCAAACAACTGGCCGGCGCGTCGGCGCTGCTGGCCGCAGTGTGCGTACCGGTCGCAGCGGCGCAACCGGCCGTGCCGGTCGCTCAGGTCACCGACGCCGCGCTGGTGCGCAAGCTGCCGGGTTTCCGCAACGGCAAGGCGCTGGCCAACGGCGTCAACCTGCATTACGTGATCGGCGGCCAGGGACCGGCGCTGGTACTGCTGCCGGGCTGGCCGGAAACATGGTGGGAATGGCACAAGCTGATGCCGGCGCTGGCGCAGCATCACACCGTCATCGCGGTCGACCTGCGCGGCATGGGCGGTTCCGACAAGCCGGCCGGCGGCTATGACAAGAAAACGCTGGCGGCCGATATCCACGCGTTGGTGCAGCAGCTGGGCTATGAGCAGGCAGACATCGTCGGCCACGATATCGGCTCGATGGTGGCCTTCAGCTTTGCCGCCAATTATCCACAGGCCACGCGCCGGCTGGTGATGGTGGACGTGGCCCACCCGGACGCCGCGCTGGCCAAATGGCCGCTGCTGCCCGAGGCCGGCACCTTCAGCGACAAGCTCGATGAAAACCACCCCTACGTCTGGTGGTTCGCCTTCCATCAGGTGAAGGGGCTGCCGGAAGATTTGCTGGCCGACGGCCGCATCGGCCTGGAGCAGGCCTGGATGTTCCGCTACCTGATGCAGGACGAGTCCAAGCTCGATGCGCTGGACCGCGCCGTCTACCGGCACGCCTACTCCAGCCGCGACGCCATCCGCGCCGGCGACGCCTGGTATCAGGCCTTCCCGCAGGACATTCTTGACGACAGCAACTACGCGCCGCTGGCGATGCCGGTGCTGGCGGTCGGCGGTCCCGGCTACGGCTGGCTGAAAAGCACGCTGGCCAGCAAGAGCACGCATCACCGCGTGGTGAAGATCGCCGACAGCGGTCACTTCATCCCGGAGGAGCAGCCGCAGCAGCTACTGAACCACCTCAGCGAGTTCCTGGACTGACGCGCGCATCCACCGCCGCAAACACCTGCACCGCCCAGTCGACAAACACCCGCACCTTGGCGTTCAGGTGGCGGTTGGGCGGGTACATGATGTGCAGCGGATGGCGCGGCGGCTGCCACTCGCCCAGCACCCGCACCATGTCGCCGCTGGCCACCCTGTCGCGCACAAACCAGGCAAAGGTCTGGCCGATACCCAGCCCCGCCGTCAGCGCGCTCAGGTGGGCGGTGCTTTCGTTGACCGCCACCGCCGCATGGGCGTTGATGTCGATGCTTTCGTCGCCGCGCACAAAGCGTAACGGATGCGCCTTGCCGGTCAGCGAGGAAAAATACGCCACCACCCGGTGCTGGGTCTCCAGCTCGCGCGGATGGGCCGGCCCGCCATGCTGCGCCAGGTAGGACGTGTGGCAGCAGGTGATGAATTCCATCTCGCATAGCTTGCGCGCGATCAGTGTGGTGTCGGCCAGCGGGCCGCCGCGAATCACGCAATCGATGCCCTCGCTCACCAGGTCGCTGGGCCGGTCGCTGACGCCCAGCCGCAACTCGATATCCGGATACGCCTCCTGGAACTGCGGCAGCGCCGGCAGCAGGATCTGGTTGGCCAGGATCGAGCCGATGTCCACCCGCAGCCGGCCGCGCGGCTGGGCCCGCGTTTGCCGGGCGGCGGCGTCCATTTCTTCCAGGTCGATGATCAGGCGCCGCGCGCGTTCGTAGTATTGCGCGCCTTCCGGCGTGACGGTGATCGAGCGCGTGGTTCGGTGGATCAGCTTGGTGCCCAGGTGCTCTTCCAGATCTTGAATCAGCTTGCTGGCGGTGGAGCGCGGCAGCGCCAACTGGTCGGCGGCGCGGCCGAAGGTCCCGGCTTCGGCAATGCGGACAAACATGCGTAAGGCTAATAAATGATCCATAAGGCTCCCGTTTTGCCTTGATTGTACATGTGGATGGATAGTGATTCCACTATCGGCCAATTTACACAGAACGGTGGACAAAATACACTGAACTTCATCAATTCACCCAACAAGGAGTTCATCATGAGCAAGCTTCAAGGCAAAGTAGCAGTGGTTACCGGTGGCACCAGCGGCATTGGCCTGGCTACCGCCAAATTGTTCGCCGCCGAAGGCGCGCGCGTGTTCATCACCGGCCGCCGCCAGGCGGAACTGGATGCCGCCGCTGCCGCGATTCCGAACGCCACCGGCATCCAGGCCGACTCGTCCAGCGCCGCCGATCTGAAGCGCCTGTTCGACACCATCAAGGACAAAGCCGGCCACATCGACGTGCTGTACGTCAACGCTGGCGGCGGCTCGATGGCGCCTTTGGGTGCGATCACTGAAGAACACATCGCCGACGCCTTCGACCGCAACGTCAAAGGCCTGATCTTCACCGTGCAGAACGCGCTGCCCTTGCTGGGCCAAGGCGCGTCGGTGGTGCTGACCAGTTCGACCGCCGGCGTGGTCGGCACCCCGGCCTTCAGCGTCTACAGCGCCAGCAAGGCCGCCGTGCGCAACCTGGCGCGCAGCTGGATTCTCGACCTCAAAGACCGCGCGATCCGCATCAACGTGGTCAGCCCTGGTCCGATCCGCACGCCGGGCCTGGTGGAACTGGCCGGTCCGGACGCCGCCAACCAGCAAGGCCTGCTGGACATGCTGGCCGCGCAAGTGCCGCTAGGCCGTGTCGGTGAGCCGGAAGAAATCGCCAAAGCGGTGCTGTTCCTGGCATCGGATGACGCCAGCTTCGTCAACGGCGCCGAGCTGTTTGTCGACGGCGGCCTGGCGCAGGTGTAAGCCATGGACCAGTTCCCGATTCCCGATCTCGCGCGCCGCTCGGCACTGCGCGGCCTGGCTGCCGCTGCCGCCGCCGGCGGCGCGGCCAGCCTGCTGCCGGCTAGCGCCGAGGCCAGCACAACTGCCCGCATCGACGTCAGCAAGATCGCCTTCGAGCGTCCTGCCGTGCGCGCCGGCGTCAAACCGTTCAAAGTGGCGGTGCCGCAGGCCGCGCTGGACGACCTCAAGCTGCGCCTGTCGATGGCGCGCTGGCCCGATCCGGAAACGGTGACGGACTGGTCGCAAGGCCTGCCCTTGCAGCGCCTGCAATCGCTGGTGGACTACTGGCAGCACGGCTACAACTGGCGTGCCGCCGAGGCCACCCTGAACGCGCTGCCGCAGTTCACCACCCTTATCGACGGGCTGGACATTCACTTCCTGCACGTGCGCTCGAAGCATGCCAACGCGCTGCCGCTGCTGCTGACGCACGGCTGGCCCGGCTCGATTTTCGAGTTCCTCAAAGTGATCGGTCCGCTGGTCGATCCGACCGCGCACGGCGGCAAGGCCGAGGACGCCTTCCACCTGGTGATTCCATCGTTGCCGGGCTTCGGCTTCTCCGGCAAGCCGCAGGCGACCGGCTGGGGCCTGCCGCGCATCGCCCGCGCCTGGAGCTTGCTGATGGGCCGTCTGGGCTACAGCAAGTGGGTGGCGCAAGGTGGCGACTGGGGCGCCGGCGTCACCACCTGGCTGGCCAAACAGCACGCGCCCGGACTGGCGGCGGTGCATCTGAATCTGCCGATCCTGTTCCCGCCGCCGCTGGACGGCACGCCGGATGCGCAGGAACAGGCGGCCATCGCGCAACTGGTGGCGTTTGACGGCGCCAAATCCGGCTACGCCAAATTGCAGGGCACGCGGCCGCAAACCATCGGCTACGCGCTGGCCGATTCGCCGGTGGCGCAGGCCGCCTGGATATACGAAAAACTGGGTACGTGGAGCGACAGCGGCAACGATCCGGAATCGGTGCTGTCGCGCGACGACATGCTCGACAACATCATGCTGTACTGGCTGACCGACAGCGGCGCCTCGTCCGCGCGGCTGTACGCCGAAAGCTTCACTACCGATTTCTCGACCCAAAAGCTGGATCTGCCGGTAGCGGTCAGCATCTTCCCCGGCGAACTGTTCCGGCCACCGCGCAAGTGGGGCGAGCGCGTGTACTCCAGGCTGTACTACTGGAACGAAGCGCTACCGCGCGGCGGCCACTTTGCCGCCTTCGAGCAACCGGCGCTGTTCAGCGCGGAACTGCGCCGCGCTTTCGCCACCATTCGTTGATCGCAGGAGAACACCATGCAAGCATCCACTATTCAACCGGCGCGCCGCGCGCTATTGACCGGCAAGCTGTCGGCCCTGCATCCGACCCAGGGGCTGGCGCTGCCGCCAGCCACCGACGCCGTCACGCCGTTCCGCGTCGAGGTGCCGCAAGCGCTGCTGGACGATCTGAAACAGCGGCTGGCGCTGACCCGCTGGCCGGACCGCGAAACCGGCGCCGGCTGGTCGCAAGGCGTGCCGCTCAAGCGCATGCAGGACGTCGCGCACTACTGGCAACACCAGTACGACTGGCGCCGCGCCGAAGCGCAGCTGAACGCCTTCCCGCAATTTCGCACCGAGATCGATGGCCTGGGAATTCACTTCCTGCACGTGCGCTCCAAACATGAGAACGCGCTGCCGATTATCCTGACCCATGGCTGGCCGGGCTCGGTATTTGAATTCCTCAAGGTGATCGGCACGCTGGTCGATCCGACCGCCCACGGCGGCAAGGCGGAAGATGCGTTCCACGTGGTGGTGCCGTCGCTGCCGGGCTTCGGCTTCTCCGACAAGCCGCGCGAAAAAGGCTGGAACGTGGTGCGCATCGCCAAGGCCTGGGGCACGCTGATGGCGCGGCTTGGCTACCAGCGCTGGGTGGCGCAGGGCGGCGACTGGGGCGCCGGCGTGACCACCGCGCTGGGCCACGTCAAGCCGCAAGGGCTGGCGGGCATCCACCTGAACTGGCAGTTCGTGTTTCCGGAAAAGATGCCGACCACGCTGTCATCGGAAGAGCAGCGCGCGGTCGATGCGGCCGGCCGCTTTGCCACCGACGGCTATGGCTATTTCAACGAGCAGGCCACCATGCCGCAAACCATGGGTGAAGTGCTGAGCTCGACGCCGGTAGGCCAGGCGGCCTGGATCTACGAGAAATTCCAGGCCTGGAGCGACAACGGCGGCGACGTCGAACGGGTACTGACGCGCGACGAGATGCTCAACGATATTTCGCTGTACTGGCTGACCAATACGTCGGCCTCATCGGCCCGCATCTACTGGGAAAATTCGCCGGCCAGCTTCTCCGGCGGCCGCCTCGACTTGCCGGTGGCGGTGACGGTGTTTCCGAAAGAGATCTACCGCGCGCCGCGCTCGTGGGGCGAGGCCACTTATCCCCAGCTGATCTACTGGAACGAGGTCGATCGCGGCGGGCACTTTGCCGCGTTTGAACAGCCGGCGCTGTTTGCCGCCGAGCTGCGCGCCGCCTTCACCAGACTTCGCTGAGAGGACCGTCATGCGCAGCATCATCTACCACCAGTACGGCGAGCCGGCCGACGTGCTGCAACTGACCGAAGCGCCGGAATTGCCGGCGCCCGGCGGCGGCGAAGTGCTGATCCGCGTGCTCAGCCGGCCGGTGCATCCCGGCGACCTGATCGGGATTCGCGGCCGCTACCGGGCGCCGGGCAACGCCGCGCCGCTGGGACCGGAAGGCGCGCGGCCGGGCTTTGAAGGCATGGGCGTGATCGAAGCGCTGGGTCCCGGCGTCGACGCGGCGCAGGGCTTGGCGCCGGGCGCGCGGGTGGCGTTCTTTCCGGCGCGCTGGGCCTGGAGCGACAAGGTGCTGGCGCCGGTACGCGCCGTCACCGCGCTGCCGGACGACATCAGCGACGCCGCCGCCGCCCAGTTGCACGTGGCGCCGCTGACGGCCGTGCTGCTGTTGCGCGCGGTGCGGGCGGCGCGGGCCCAGGCCGGCGACGTCATCGCGCTCAGCGCAGCCGGCGGCCTGGTGGCGCGGCTGGCGTCCAAGCTGCTGGTGGCGGAGGGCTATATGCCGATTGGCATCGTGCGCTCGGAGGAGATGATTCCGGCGTTGTCGCGCCAGATGCCGGGCATGCAATTCATCAGCACCGGCCGGGCGGACTGGACGCGCCGCGTCTATGGCCTGACGCAAGGCCGCACGGTGCGGGTGGCGCTCGATCCGGTGGGTGGCGAGGTCGGCAGCGCGCTGGCGTCGCTGCTGGGCGATGGCGGCACGCTGGTGTCGTACGGCGACTTGTCGGGCCAGCCGCTGACGGTGCCGGCGCTGGCCTTCTCCACGCGCGGCATCGGCATCCAGGGTGTCTCGGTGGGCCGCTGGCCGTCGCTGCCGGACGACGTACGCGCCGCCGACATCGACATCGCACTGGATCTGGCGCGGCTGGTGCCGGAGGCCTTTACCGCGGTCGGTGAATACGACCTGGCCGATATCGCCACCGCCGTCCGCCACGCCGAACAACCTGGCAAAGCCGGCGCCGTGCTGCTACGCTGATTGCGGGCTGACCCGTCTCTGCCGGAAGTAGCGGTTGAGACGGTCGAGCAAAAACTCTATCCTCCGGAGCATCGCCAGCGGTGGCGGGCGGATCGACAATGGCGACTATTCTGTCACTGGTTGACCATCATGCAAAACGAATCCACCACCCTCTCCTACCTGCCGATCGGTATCTTCGGCGGCGTCATGGGCCTGACCGGGCTGTCGGTCGCCTGGAAGGCGGCGCATCATCACTTTGGCGCGCCGCTCTGGATCGGCCAGGCCATCGGACTGGCGGCCGTGGCCGCCTTCGTCGCGCTGGTGATCGCCTACGGCGTCAAGGCCTGGGCCGGCTGGAATGCTGTGCGCGCCGAATTCAGTCATCCTATCGCTTCCAACCTGTTCGGCACGCCGATGATCAGCCTGCTGCTGCTGCCGTTCGTGCTGGTCGATTACAGCCTGGTGCTGGCGCGCTTGTCGTGGGTGCTGGGCGCGATCGGCATGACGGCGCTGGCCTGGGTCATTGTGATGCGCTGGATGACGGTGCGACTGGTGGCCTCCCACGTATCGCCGCCATGGATTGTACCGGTGGTCGGCATGCTGGACGTACCGCTGGCGGTGCCGGCGCTGCAATGGGATGGCCTGCACGGCGTGATGGTGTTCGGGCTGGCGGTCGGGCTGTTCTTCGCGGTGCCGCTGTTCACGCTGATCTTCCAGCGGCTGGTGCTGGAAGAACCACTGCCGCCACCGCTGCAACCGTCGCTGCTGGTGCTGGTGGCGCCGTTCTCGGTCGGCTTCACCGCCTACGTCACCACCACCGGCGGCATCGACCTGTTCGCCCAGGTGCTGTACATGCTGACGCTGTTCATGCTGGCGGTGCTGCTGGGCCGTCTGCGTCACCTGCCGCACTGCTCGCCGTTCCGGGTGTCGTGGTGGGCGGCCAGCTTCCCGCTGGCCGCCT
The DNA here is from genome assembly GCF_012849375.1 of Duganella dendranthematis. Lineage (NCBI taxonomy): Bacteria > Pseudomonadati > Pseudomonadota > Betaproteobacteria > Burkholderiales > Oxalobacteraceae > Duganella > Duganella dendranthematis. The sequence continues at coordinate 2,380,866 of NZ_CP051684.1, read as the reverse complement.
CGGCCGGTGCGGCGATCCGCTATGCCGCGTATGCCGCCGATCCGGTTACCGACGCCATCGCCCTGCTGGTGCTGGCCATCGCCAGCCTGACCATCGTGATTTTCCTGTTCCAGACGCTGGCCGGCGTGTTCAAGGGCCAGTTGAAAGCGCTGGCGTGACTGCTGACAGAAAGTGACAGGAGGGCTGGCTATAGTGGCGTCAGCGATTTTGCTAACGTCACTAGGAAAGCGAGTTATCCATGTCTGTCACCACCGTTACCCACATCAACCTGCGCAACCAGGCGCGCGCTGCGCTGGCGTTTTACCAAGCTGTCTTCGGCGGCGAGCTGACGCAGGTGACTTATGCGCAGATGGGCAATGTGCAAGATCCCGCCGATGCCGACAATATCATCTGGGGCCAGGTGGTGGCCGCCAATGGCTTCCGCATCATGGCGTGCGATATGGCGGCCGCCACGGCGTGGAACCAGGGCGAGAATGCGTTCTTTGTGTCGCTGCGCGGCAATGATGCGGATGAAATCACCGCGCAGTGGCACAAGCTGGCGGAAGGCGGCACGGTTCTGCACGCGCTGGGCGCAGCGCCATGGTCGCCGCTGTACGGCATGCTGAAGGACCGCTTTGGCGTGGTGTGGGTGGTCGATATGGGCGTCTGACTCAGACCTCGCTCCACTGCCGCAGCAGGTTGTGGTAGTGGCCGGTGATGCCCACCAGTTCCGGGCAGTCGCCCAGGCGCGCGCGCAGGCTCTGGATGTTCTGGTCCAGTTCCAGCAGCAGGCTGCGGCGCATGTCGTCGCGCACCATGCTCTGGCTCCAGAAGAACGAGCAGACGCGGGCGCCACGCGTCACCGGTTCCACTCGGTGGATGCTGGTCGACGGGTAGACGATGGCGTCGCCGGCCGGCAGCTTCACTTCATGTTCGCCATAGGCGTCGGTGACGATCAGCTCGCCGCCGTCATATTCTTCCGGATCGCACAAGAACACCGTGGTCGAGACGTCGGTGCGCACCCACTCGCCGCTGCCGGGAATGCGGCGCATGGCGCCGTCCACGTGCGCACCATAGTGCTCACCACCGGCATAGCTGTTGAACAGCGGCGGAATGGTGCGCAGCGGCAGCACCGCCGAGAAGTACAGCGGATGCTGCGCCAGCGCGGTCTGGATGATCTGGCCCAGTTCCAGCGCCAGCGGCGCGGTTTCCGGCAACTGGCGGTTCTGCTTGACCTTGGCGCCCTGCTCACCAACCGTGGCGCGGCCGTCGATCCAGTCCGAGGCGTCCAGCTTGGCGCGCATGGCGGCCACTTGTTCGCGCGTCAGCACGCCGGGGATATGCAACATCATGATGAAGCTCCTCTAAAAGCAAAAACCCCGCCGCTACGGGTAGCGACGGGGCCAGCAACACGGAATCGGGAACCGCGTGCTTAGAACTTGAAGTTGGCGGTCAGGCTGGCCGAACGTGGTGCGCCCGGGGTGTAGCGGTAGCCCGACTTGTTGATCGCCTGCACGTAGTCCTTGTCGCCCAGGTTGTAGACGTTCAGGCGCAGGTCGATGTTCTTGGTGACCGGATACGCCGCCATGGCGTCGAACACCCAGTACGAATCGGCGTAGGCCGGGGTGCCGACGGCGCCGTCGGTGCCGCGTAGCAGTTTGTCGCTGAAGCGCGCGCCGCCGCCGATTTGCAGGCCGAACGGCAGCGTGTACGAGGTCCACAGCGTGAACGCCTGTTTCGGCGTGTAGCTCAGCTGGTTTTCGCCGTTGGCGGTCACCACTTTGCCCGATTCGACGCTGGTCGACTGGTGCGTGTAGCCGGCGCTGACCAGCCATTTCGGCAGGATTTCGCCGGTCACGCCCAGCTCGATACCTTGCACGCGTTTTTTACCGTTCTGGTAGTACACGGCCGGATTGGTGGGATCGACTTCGATCTCGTTTTTCACTTCGGTGCGGAAGGCGGCCGCGGTGAACGACAGTTTTTGCTGCAGCAGATCCCACTTGGTGCCGACTTCGTAGTTGGTGGTGGTTTGCGGATCGTAGTTCGGGTTGGCGGCGCTGTTGGCGCTGCTGCTCAGGGTGAAGGTGGTGCCGCCCGGTGGCGATTTCGAGCTGGCCACCAGCGCGTAGACGCTGCTGTCGGCGGTCGGCTTGTAGGCCACCGACAGTTTGCCGTTGAGCAGGGTGTCGCCGGCGTCGATCGAGGTGCCCAGTAGCGTGCCGACCGGAATCACCTGTGGCGCCGGCGCGGTGACCGCACCTTGCAGGGTGATGCCGTTATAGGTGGTGTTGTAGTGGTCGACGCGCACGCCGGCGTTGATGATCCAGTCGGCGCCGATCTTGGCGGTGTCGAACAGGTAGACGCTCTCGGTGTTGGTGCTGCCGTTGCCGCGCGCGCCATTACGGGCGTACGTCACGTTGACCGCCGCGTCCGGATTCGGGTTGTAGATGCTGGTCGGTGGCAAGGCGGTGCCGCCGGTGGCTGCCCAGGTGTAGTTGGTCTGCTTCTCGTTGGTGAACTCCAGGCCACCGACCAGCGTGTGCTTGACGGCGCCGGTGGTCACATCGGCGGTCAGCGTGGTCTGGTTGGCGATGATTTCGTTGACCTGATCCTTGAAGGTCAGGTTGGTGCGCTTCATGGTCCAGGTCGATGGATCGGCAGGGTTCGGCGTGACCACGTTGGCGGTGGTCGCCATGAACGAGGTCAGCAGGTAGTTCTCGGTGGTCTTGCCGTAGCGGGCGGTGTTGACCAGCTTGGCGCCGTTGGCGAAGTCGTGTTCGATTTTCAGCGTGACCATGTCGGCTTTGACATCGTCGTGGTCCAGGCTGGAGCCGTAGAAGTTCTTCGGATCGACCGGACGGGCGTTGGTCAGGAACGGACGGGTGGCGTCCGGCGAGGTGTAGCCAGGCAGGCCGATGGTCAGCACGCCGCCGTCAGGGATGTTGTTTTGCTTGACGTGCAGCAGGTCCAGGTAGACGCGGGTCGGGCTGTTCAGGCCGTAAGCCAGCGATGGCGCGATGGCCCAGCGCTTGTTCTTGACGACGTCGCGCGCCGGATTGCCGCTGTCCTGGTCCAGCACGTTCAGGCGGAACGCGGTGCCGCTGTCGGCGTCGATCACGGTGTTGATGTCGGCGGTGCCGCGCTTCTGCTTGCCGCTGCCGCCAGTGACGGACGCCTGGTAGGCATTTTCCAGCAGCGGTTGTTTGGTGACCAGGTTGATCGAACCGGTTGGCGACGAGCGGCCGTTGTCGGTGCCGGCCGGGCCTTTGAGCACGTCGATCTGTTCGATGTTGAAGGTGTCGCGGGCGATCGAGCCGACGTCGCGCACGCCGTCCACGTAGATGCTGCCGGATGCGTCGAAACCGCGCATGTAGATGGCGTCGCCGGTATTGGTCGAGCCGTTTTCGCCGAGGAAGAAGGCGCCGACGCCCGGGGTGTTGCGCAGCGCTTCGGTCAGCGTGGTGGCGCCTTGCTGTTCGATCAGCTCTTTCTTGATGACGGTCAGGGTCTGGGCGGTGTCGACCAGTTTTTCGGTGTACTTGGCGGACGAAGCACGTTCGGCCTTGTAGTCGTTTTCACGCGCGGCATTGACTTGCACTTCCTGCATGGTTTGCGGCTTGGCCTGGGCGTCGGTATCCGACGGGGCGGCGGCTTCGGCCGCGTGGGCGGCGACCGGCAGCAGCATCGCAGCCAGCGCTGCACTCATGTGTTGATTAAAGCGCGTCTGCGCATGTTTGCGACTCTTGATCATTGCCATGTGCTTCTTTCGTCAAAAAAGAGAGGGCTGGCTGCGCGCTGAAACAGTGTTCATGCGGCGTCTGGCTTGCCGGTTCGGAATAAATTAGTGGGAAAGATTGTAACAATAAAATACCGTAACGTAAATGCGAATTATTATCAATATGATTCATGGAAGCGCTTGGAAGGGGTGTAACTGTGGTGTAAACGCCAAACGTTGCCCAAAAGTCAGGCAGCCGGATGGGCCATCCGGCATACGTTTGCTTACATCTGTGAGGGCATTAGGACTGTTCGCGGTCCAGCCAGGCGCGGGCCTGGGCCAGGGTTTGCGCCAGCTCGTTGCGGACTTGCAGGTAGCGCTCGTTGAGCTCTTCCTCGCGCTGCTCGTGGATGGCGTCTTCGGCGGCGATGGTGGCCTGGATCAGGCGCTTGGCGCCCAGGATGCCGACCGCGCCGCGCAGGCTGTGGAAGTGCTTGGCGGCGTCGCGCAGCCGGCCTTCCTGCAAGGCTACGCCGGCCTGATCGGCCGGTTCCATGCCGGTGTCCAGAGCGCCGCGCACCATTTTGTACATGGCGGCGCGGCCTTTGGCGTCCTTGCCCATCACGCGCATCAGGCTGTCCATGTTGAAGATGGCGGTCTCGCCGGCTGGCGGTGGCGCGTTGGTCATCAGTTTGGGCGGCGGCGACGAGGATTGCGGTGCGTTGGCCAGCGGGCCGCCGAGTGGTACGGCAAGTAGCGGCGCAAAGACGGGGGCCGGGGCGGTTTCCCGTGCTGCGGGGCCGGCCGGCGTGGCGGCAGCCACCGGCGCCGAATTTGGCAGGCCGGCAGCGGCGGCCATGGAAGCTAGCAGATCGTCTTCGCCCAGCGCCGCTGGCGGCGTCACGGCGGCAGCCACCGGCGCCGGATCCGGCATGCCGGCGGCGGCCATGGAAGCCAGCAGATCGTCTTCGGCCAGCGCCGCTGGCGGCATCACGGCGGCGGATATAGGCGCCGGGGCGGGCGCTGGCGCTGCGGGAATGGGCGGCGGCGGCGCGGGTGGCGGCGGAGGTGCAGGCGGCGCGGCGCGCTTGGGCAGATGGCGTTGCAGCACCGCCAGCATTTCGTCCACCTCAATCGGCTTGGGAATGAAGTCGGTGATGCCGGCCTCGCGGCTGCGCTCGCGTTCGGACTCCAGCACGCCGGCGGTCATCGCGATGATTGGCAAGTTTAGCTTCAATTCCTGGCGCAGGATGCGGGTGGCGGTGAAACCGTCCATCACCGGCATCTGCATGTCCATCAGCACCAGGTCGTACTCGGCAGCATGGCCGCGCATGATGTCCACCGCCTGTCGGCCGTCGCCGGCGATGTCCAGTGTGGCGCCGGCGTGCTCCAGGATGCCGCGCGCCACGGCCTGGTTTAGCAGATTGTCTTCCACCAGCAGGAAGTGGATGTCGGCCAGCGTGCCGACGATGCCGGTGTCGGGCACGCCCTGCTGCTCGGCCTCGCCCTGTGTAGCCAGCGCCTGGTGCAGCGCGTCGAACAGGTTGGAGCTGGTGATCGGCTTGACCAGCACCACGTCGGCCTCCGGCGCGTGCGAGATTTCCTCGATGCGGTCGCGGGCGAAGGCGTTCAGCATCACCACGATCGGCTGCGGCTTGCCGTGGGCCGTTTCACGGATGCTCTTGGCGGTGGCCAGCCCGTCCATGCCGGGCATGTGCCAGTCGGCCAGCACCACGTCGTATGGCTGCTGGTGGTCGATGCTCTGGCGGTAGCGGCGCAGCGCGGCCTCGCCCGAATCGACCTCGTCCGCCTGCCAGCCCCAGGCGCGGATCAGGCGTGCCACCAGTTCGCGGCTGGTGCGGTTGTCGTCGGCCACCAGCAGGCGCAGCTGGCCGAGCGCCGGCTTGCGCCGCTCGTCGGTCTGGTCGGCCTGGATCTCGAACGGCAGGCTGAACCAGAAGGTCGAACCCTGCCCCGGCCGGCTGTTGACTGCCACCTGCCCGCCCATCAGTTCGATCAACCGCTTGGTGATGGCCAGCCCCAGGCCGGTGCCGCCGAAGCGCCGCGTGATGCTCTGGTCGCCCTGCGAGAAGGCGTTGAACAGCTGGCCCAGCTGGGCCTCGGTCATGCCCATGCCGGTGTCGCGCACCTCGAAGCGCAGCAGCGCGCTGTGGTCGTCGCGCGCGGTCAGCTGCACGCTGACCACCACCTCGCCCTGTTCGGTGAACTTGATGGCGTTGCCGGCCAAGTTGACCAGGATCTGCTGCAGGCGCATGGCGTCGCCGTGCAGGCGGTTGGGAATCGCCACGTCGACGCTGATGGCCAGCTCCAGCTCCTTGTCGCCGGCGTTCATGGTCATCATGGTGGCCAGTGCGTTCATGGTCTCGTCGAGCGAAAAATCGACCGGCGACAGGTCCAGCTTGCGCGCCTCGATCTTGGAGAAGTCCAGCACGTCGTTGAGGATGCCCAGCAGCGACTGGCCGGACACCCGCACCATGTTCAGGTACTTGCGCTGCTGCGAGGTCAGCTGCGTGTTGCCGAGCAGGTAGACCATGCCCAGCACCGCGTTCATCGGCGTGCGGATCTCGTGGCTCATGTTGGCGACGAAATCGCTCTTGGCGCGGTTGGCCGCCTGCGCGCGGTCGCGTTCGCGCTCCAGCTCCAGGGCGCGGGTTTCCACCTCATGCTGCAGACGCTGGCGCTCGGTGGTGTCGGAAATCACCGCCAGCACCTTGGTGCCCTGATCGGTGCGCACCGCGCTCAGGTTGACCTCGACCGGGAACTCGCTGCCGTCGCGGCGGCGGCCGTAGATGACGGCGCCATTCCCCATGCGTACCGGCTCGGCGCTGAGGCGGTCGGCAAAGAAGCGGTTGCGGTGGCCCACGTGCTGCTGGCGCAGCCGCTCCGGCACCAGGATTTCCAGCGGCTGACCGAGCACCTCGTCGCGCTCGTAGCCAAAGCAGCGCTCGCCTTCGCGGTTAAAGGTCTCGATGCGGCCGTCGATGCCGACCACGACTATGGTGTTCGGCGCGAACTCGACCAGGCTTTGCAGGCGGGCGTCGGCCGCCAGCCGTTCGTGCATCAGTTCGTTGAAGGCGGTGGTCAGCTGGCCGACCTCGTCGTGCGTGTGCACCGGCAGCGGCGTGAAGCGGGCCGGCTCGGCGCGCAGGCCGACAATGGCGTTGCGCAGCCGCGCCAACGGCGCCAGCAGCCGCACCGTCAGCGTGCTGATCAGCAAAGCGGTCAGCACCGCCGCCACGCCGCTCCAGATCAGCACGCGCTTGATGACGCCGTCGAACGGCTCCAGCGCTTCCTCGGCCGGCAGCGAGGTGGCCAGCAGCCAGTCAACCGACTTCAGCTGCTTGTAACTGTTGAGCGTGGGCAGGCCTTCGCCCAAGCCCATGGCGGTGCCCTCGAAGCCGTCTTGCAGCGCGCGCGTGGTGGCTGGATTGGCGTTGGGATCGCGCGGCTTGAGCAGGCGAGAAATGTCGGGATGCAGCACGTACACCGGATTCTCGTTGCGGGTCAGCGCAAAGTAGTAGCCGCTGTTGCCGACCTTGGCGGTGCGCAAGTGGCCCAGCAGATTGTCTTTGTACAGCCGCAGCACACCGACCAGCAGGCACACCACCTCGCCTTTGTCGTTGAGCACCGGCGCCACCATTTGCACCACCGGCTGCTTGTTGGCGCGGCCGATGATGGGTTCGGTAATCATGGGCTTGCGGGTGCGCATCACGGTCTTGAAGTAGATGCGGTCGGAGGCGTCGATGCCGACCCGGCCCGGCACCAGCGGCAGGTCGGAGATCACCTTGCCTTGCGGGTTCAGCACCAGCAAATCGTCGAACAGGGCCAGCACGGCGCGGTCCTGGTAATACTCGCGCAACTGGTCGCCGGAGCTGGCCAGCGCCGGCGGCTGGTTGCGGGCCGACAGCGCGATGATATCGAGCAGCATGGTCAGCTTGTCGTCGAGCTCCTGCGCGGTGCGGTTGACCAACGCCGTCTGCTGGGTGAACAACACCCGCGTGTAATCCGCTTTCATGCGCTGGGTCTGCACCAGCGTGACGAGGCCGATCATCAGGACCGAAGTGATGCTGGTAACGAGCGCGACTTTGGCCTTGATGCCGAGAGGCTTCATATCAACCTTGATGAATGCAGGAGCTGATTGGATTCTCCTATCAAAGACTGGCGTTGGCAAGAAAGAAAAACAGGCGTGCCGTGGCACGCCTGTAGGCTTTCAAACTGCAAGCAGATTAACGCTGGGCGGCGGCGATAATCACTTCAGCGACCTTGGCCGGTTGCGACACCATCGGCACATGGCTGGTTGGCAGCGTGGTCACGGTGGCGTTGATTTTCTTGGCGAAGGCCTGTTCCAGTTCCGGCGCAATCATGCGGTCCTTGCTGGCGACGATGTAGTAGTTGGCCTTGTTCTTCCAGGCCGCCACGGTGGTGGTGTCGCCGAAAGCTTTGGCGGCGATCGGGCCCTGGGTGGCGGCGATCAGTTTTTTCTCGGCCGGCGTCACGTCCGGCGCAAAGTTCAGCGCCACCGATTCGGTTGGCAGCCACAGGTAGCCGCCGGTGTCGGCTTTCAGCGTGGCGATGCCAGGTGGCACGGCGTAGTCTTTGCCCAGGTTGGCAGTGGCTTCCCCCTCCGAAGGCGCGAACGCGGCCACATAGACTAGTGCCTTGATCTTGTCGCTGGTGCCGGCCTGGGTGATCACCGTGCCGCCCCACGAGTGACCGACCAGCACCACTTTACCGGTTTGCGCATCGACCACGCGCTGGGTGGCGGCGACGTCGTCGGCCAGCGAGCTCAGCGGGTTTTGCACGGCGACCACTTTGTAGCCTTTGGCTTCCAGGATCGGGATCACTTTGCTCCAGCTGGAACCGTCGGCGAAGGCGCCGTGCACCAGCACGATGGTGGTGTCGTTGGCGGGGGCGGCAGCGTGGGCGAAAGCGGTAGCGGCCAGCAGGGCGGAAGCGATGAAGGTACGTTTCATGATATTTCCTTTCAGTTATATGCGCTAACTGTTAGCGCGCTAAGTATTGTGGTTTTAAAAACGCGCTGGGGTGAATAGCGCGTTTCCTTGAGGTGAAATATAGCGCACTAAAAAATCGCACGCAAGTTAAATTTGGATTTATTTGTTGATGGATGCTTCAATCGCCGAGATTGCGGTTTAATTTGCCCAGGGTGGTCATCAGTGTCGCCACCTCCTCATGGCTGACCTGGCATTCGGCGGCAAACTCCTGGCTCACCTTGAGCGCAGCGGCGCGCAGCGCCTGGCCGGCGGCGGTCAGTTTCAGCACGCGGTTGCGTTCGTCGCGGGGATCGCGGTCGCGCGTCAGGTAGCCTTCCGCCTCCAGCCGCTTGACCACCGGCGTTACCGAGCCGGAGTCCTGCTGCAGCCGTTCCGCCACGTCCTTGAGGCCGAGGCCGTCCTGCTCCCACAGCACCACCATCACCAGGTACTGTGGATAGGTCATGTTCAGCGCGGTGAGCAGCGGCTTGTAAGTCTGCGTCATCTTCAATGACGTGTTGTAGATTAAAAAGCACAGGTGCTGATCGAGAGTGGGAGGCTTGGGCAGAGTCATGCCGCTAGCGTAGCAAATTATCTTCCCGCGCGCGAATACCTGATTGGATGACTGCGGAATAGCGGCTTAAATCAAGTGCGATGGGCTACACTAGCTGCATGATAAAAGAACTTCCTTCGCTGGTGATCCCCGGCGCGACAATAGAGGTGCTGAAGGCAAGCTGCGCGTCGTGCAGCATGCATCAGCTGTGCTTGCCCATGGGGCTGGACAACAACGACATGGAGCGCCTCGACCAGATCATCGGCCGCCGCAAAAAGGTGGCGCGCGGCAGTACGTTGTTCCGCATCGGCGATCCATTCCAGAACCTGTACGCGATCCGCCTCGGCCATTTCAAGACCTACCAGGTCAACCGCGAGGGGGCGGAACAGATTACCGGTTTCCAGATGGCCGGCGAGCTGCTGGGCATGGACGCCATCAGCGCCGACGAGCATCATTGCACCGCCGTCGCGCTGGAAGACAGCGAAGTGTGCGAGATTCCATTCGCCACGCTGCAATCGCTGCTGGGGGAAATGCCGACGCTGCTGCGCCATTTCCATCGCATGATGAGCCAGGAAATCACACGTGAACAAAGTGTGATGCTTTTGTTGGGGAATATGCAGGCGACCCAGCGGTTTGCGGCCTTCCTGGTCAATCTGTCGTCGCGCTACGAGGCGCGCGGCTATTCGCCGAATACTTTCCAGCTGCGCATGTCGCGCGAGGAAATCGGCAATTACCTGGGCCTGACGATCGAAAGCATCTCGCGCCTGCTGTCCAAGTTCAAGAAGGAAGGTCTGCTGCGCGTCAGCAACCGCGAGATCGAATTGCTCGACCCGCCGCTGCTGAAAGCCATCACCGCCGGCACCGAAACCTGCGGCTGAGACGGCACCGCCTCACCCCGCACACCGCTGCGGCCAGGGTCTGACCCCGTACGGGGTCAGACCCTTTCGTTTTGGGCTTAGTCCGGCAGCAGCGTGATGCCGTGGTTGGCCGGCCACACCCAGGCGCCGGCCAGGCGCCATTCGCGTTTTCCACCTTCCACCAGCACCACCCAGCGGCTGCGTTCCAGCATCGGCAACGACACGCTGAAGTGGCCTTCTGTATCCGGCACCAGCATCAGCTTCAGATCCTTCTCCGGCTGGGTGGCGTGCGACAGGTGCAGCATCAGCGGCCCGGTGTCGTTGCGGTTGATGCGGCCGCTCAGCGCGCCGGTGGCGGCGTCATACCCCAGCGTCATCGACAAACCCAGTTGTGCGGCCACGCGGTCGCGCCGCAAGTCCTGGTTAATGGCCTTGCCCTGCGTGTAGTAATCGCCGACCACCACCGCGTCCGGCGTCTTGATCGCCAGCCAGGCGGTGTAGCTGGTGGCCACCATCACCGAGGCCGGGCCCAGCATCAGCAGCCACGGCCAGCGCTGCTTCCACCACGGCGTGACAGGCATATTCAGAATGGCGTTGGACATGGTATCTCTCCTTAGCGCGGCACGATAAAGACCGCGGATTCTTGCACATGCAGCGACGGGTCGTCGACTGCGGTCAGGCTGATGTTGATCTTGTTTGAGCCGGTATGGCCGGCGCCATGCGCCACGCGCAGCCGCAGCGGATAGCCACGCGTTTCGGTGGCTGCGACCCGCACGGTGTCGGCGTCGGCCACGCTCAGCGTGTCCAGGCCGCCAGCGCTGATCTTGTACACGTGCGCTTGCTCGGAAGTGTTCATGATTTGCAGGCGGTAGACGTTTTCGATCATGCCGTCCTCCACCTCGCGGCCCATCGAGCCACGGTCGCGGATCACGTCCAGCTTGAGCGGCTTGCGCAGGTACAGCGCGCTACAGGTGGCCAAGACGATCAGGCCCAGTACGGCGCTGTAGATTTTTACCCGCGTGCGTGTGGTGCGGCGACGGATCTCGGTCGGCGTCAGGTGTTCGTCCATCGCCCGCTCGGTGCTGTAGCGGACCAGACCGCGCGCCTGGCCGGTCTTGTCCATCACGGTGTTGCAGGCGTCGATGCAGGAGGCGCAGCCGATGCACTCGTATTGCAGGCCATTGCGGATGTCGATGCCGGTCGGGCAGACCTGCACGCAGAGTGAGCAATCGATGCACGAGCCGTGGTTGCCGTTGCCGTTTTTCGATAGTGGAGCGCGTGGTTCGCCGCGTGCGCTATCGTAAGTGATGATCAGCGTGTCGCGGTCGAACATCGAGCTCTGGAAGCGCGCATACGGGCACATGTATTTGCACACCTGTTCGCGCATCCAGCCGGCGTTGCCGTAGGTGGCGAAGGCGTAGAACAGCACCCAGAACCATTCCCATGGGCCGAAACTCAGCGTCACCACTTCGCCCATCAGCGATTTGATCGGCGTGAAGTAGCCGACGAAGGTAAAGCCGGTCCACAGCGCCACCGCCAGCCAGGCGGCGTGCTTGGCGCTCTTCTTGCCAAACTTGTGCAGCGAGGCCGGTTGGCGGTCCAGCGCGATACGCGCGCTGCGCTTGCCTTCAATCTTGCGTTCTATCCACAGGAAGATTTCGGTGTACACCGTTTGCGGGCAGGCGAAACCGCACCACACCCGCCCTGCTATCGCTGTCGCCAGGAACAGCAGGTAGGCGCTGATGATCAGCAGCAGCGCCAGGTAAATGAAATCCTGCGGCCACAGGACCAGGCCAAAGATGTAGAACTTGCGCGTACCCAGGTCAAACAGCAGCGCCTGGCGGCCGTTCCATTGCAGCCACGGCGTGCAGTAGAACGCCAGCTGCGTCAGCCACACAAACAGCCAGCGCAGGCGGGCGTAGCGGCCGGCGATCTCGCGCGGATAGATTTCCTCGCGGGCCGCGTACATCTTGATGACTTGTTCCTGTGGGGCGTTCATTTTTCAGCTGCTACCGGTGGATCGGCCGGTACGGCGGCGGGAGCAGCCACCTCGGCAGGATTGTTCGACAGGCTCCACACATACGCCGCCAGCACATGCACCTTGGCTTCGCCGAGGAAGTCGGCAAACGCCGGCATGGTGGTGGTGCGGCCTTTGTTGATGGTTTCCTTGATGGTTTCCACACTGCCGCCGAACAGCCAGATCTTGTCGGTCAGGTTAGGCGCGCCCAGTGTCTGGTTGCCCTTGGCGTCGGCACCGTGGCAGGCCATGCAGGCGCCGAACTTCTCCTTGCCGAACACCGACTTGATCGGGTCGTGGGTCGAGTCGGACAGGCTCAGCACGTAGTGCGCGACCGCTTCCACTTCCTTGTCGCCACCGACGGCGGCGCCCATCGGCGGCATGGCGCCGACGCGGCCGTGCAGGATGGTTTCCTGGATGGTTTCCGGCGCGCCGCCGAACAGCCAGTCCTTGTCGGTCAGATTCGGGAAGCCCTTGTTGCCACGCGCATCCGAGCCGTGGCACTGCGCGCAGTAGGTCAGGAACAGGCGCTCGCCGATGGCGTGCGCCTGCGGATCGGCCGCCACGGTTTTCAGGTCCTGCTTCTGGTACTTGGCAAACAGCGGACCATATTCGGCATCGGCCTTGGCCAGTTCCGTCTGATACTGGCCGCTGGATTTCCAGCCCAGCTTGCCGGCGTAGCTGCCCAGGCCCGGATACAGGAACAAATAGGCCAGCGCGAACACGATGGTGATGTAGAACAGCCACATCCACCAGCGCGGCATCGGCGTGTTCAGCTCGGTCAGGTCTTCGTCCCAGACGTGGCCGGTGGTGTCGATCTTGCCGGCGTCGGTCTTGACGACTTTGACCTTCGATTGCGAGTACAGCAGGATGCCGCAGCCAATGATGCCCAGCAGGGTCAGCGCGGCGATATAGATATCCCAGAAGCCGTTGGTGAAATCAGCCATGGTGCACCTCCTCGTCGTCGGCAAACGGCAGGTTGGCTGCGGCGGTGAAGTCGGTGGCCTTGCGGTGCACATACACCCACCACAGGATCCCGGCGAAAGTGATGAACGAAATCACCGTCATCACGCTGCTGGCGTTGTCAAACAGGGTATCCATGCTAGTTCCTCGTTTTGATCAGGGTGCCCAGGCCTTGCAGATAGGCGATCAGGGCGTCTTGTTCCGTCTTGTCCTTGAGCTCTTCCGGCGCGGCGGCGATCTCGGCGTCGGTGTACGGCACGCCGGTACGGCGCAGCGCGCGCATCTTCGGCTGGATTTCGGCCGGCACCAGCGTGTTCCTCGACAGCCATGGGTAGTTCGGCATATTCGATTCCGGCACCACGTCACGCGGATTGTTCAGGTGGTCGCGGTGCCATTCGTCGGAGTAGCGGCCGCCCACGCGCGCCAGGTCGGGCCCAGTGCGCTTGGAACCCCACTGGAACGGGTGGTCGTAGACGAACTCGCCGGCCACCGAGTAGTGGCCGTAGCGCTCGGTCTCGGCGCGCAGCGGCCGTACCATCTGCGAGTGGCAGTTGTAGCAGCCTTCGCGGATGTAGATGTCGCGGCCGGCCAGGCGCAGCGGCGAATACGGCTTCAGCCCCGCCACCGGCTCCGTGGTCGACTTCTGGAAGAACAGCGGCACGATCTCGACGGCGCCGCCGACGCTGATCACCAGCGTCACCAGCGCGATCAGCAGCCAGGGATTTTTCTCGATCCATTCATGTGAAAATTTCATACTGTGCTCCGATATCAGGCGTGGGCCGCGTTGACCGCCGGAATCGGCGCGACCGCAGTCTTGGTGTTACGCAAGGTCATCCAGGTGTTGTAGGCCATCACGCACATGCCGCTCAGGTACAGCAAGCCGCCGGCGAAGCGCACCACGTAGTACGGATAGGTGGCCTTGACGCTTTCCGCAAAGGTGTAGGTCAGCGTGCCGTCCGGATTGACCGCGCGCCACATCAGGCCCTGCATCACGCCGGCGATCCACATGGCGGCGATGTACAGCACCACGCCGATGGTGGCGACCCAGAAGTGCAGGTCGATCAGCCTGGTCGAATACATCTTCTGGTGGCCGGCGACGCGCGGGATGATGTAGTAGATCGAACCCATGGTGATGAAGCCGACCCAGCCGAGTGCGCCACCGTGCACGTGGGCGATGGTCCAGTCGGTGTAGTGCGACAGCGAGTTGATGGTCTTGATCGACATCATCGGACCTTCGAAGGTGGCGATGCCGTAGAACGACAGCGAGACGATCATGAACTTCAGGATCGGGTCGGTGCGCAGCTTGTGCCAGGCGCCCGACAAGGTCATCATGCCGTTGATCATGCCACCCCAGCTTGGCGCCAGCAGCACCAGCGAGAACACCATGCCGACCGATTGTGTCCAGTCCGGCAGCGCGGTGTAGTGCAGGTGGTGCGGACCGGCCCACATATAGGTGAAGATCAGCGCCCAGAAGTGCACGATCGACAGGCGGTACGAGTACACCGGACGTTCGGCCTGCTTCGGAATGAAGTAGTAGACCATGCCCAAGTAGCCGGCGGTCAGGATGAAGCCCACCGCGTTATGGCCGTACCACCACTGGATCATCGCGTCCTGCACGCCGGCGTAGACCGAGTACGACTTGAACAGCGAGGCCGGCATCGACATGCCGTTGACCACGTGCAGAATCGTCACGGCGATGATGTAGGCAGCGAAGAACCAGTTGGCGACGTAGATGTGCTTGACCTTGCGCTTGATCAGCGTGCCGAAGAACACCACGGCGTACGACACCCACACCAGCGCGATCAGGATGGAAATCGGCCATTCCAGCTCGGCGTATTCCTTGCCGCGGGTCAGACCCATCGGCAGCGTGACGACCGCGCTCAGGATCACGGCCTGCCAGCCCCAGAAGGTGAAGGCCGCTAATTTGTCGGAAAACAGGCGCACCTGGCAGGTGCGTTGTACCACGTAATACGAGGTAGCAAACAGGCCGCAGATACCAAACGCAAAAATCACCGCGTTGGTATGCAGCGGACGCAGACGGCCATAAGTCAGCCATGGAATGTCCAGATTCAGCGCCGGCCAGGCCAGCTGCGCGGCGATGATGACGCCGACCAGCATGCCCACGACGCCCCAGACTACGGTCGCAATCGTGAACTGCTTCACGACCTTGTAGTTATAGTGTTGATCCAATTGAGTTCTCCCCGGAACACTTTGATGATGTAGGTCAAAGGTTACTTAGGAGAAGCTTAAAAATCCTTGATATAAGTCAAAATCCGCCGGATCACTTGTGATCAATGGGCGGCTTGTCGTCGTCTTGCAGGATGCGCAGGGCCGGGCCGACCAGATCGTCGAACTGGCCGTCGTCCGAGGCGCGGAAGAAGATCCATAGCGCCACGAACACCAGCACCACGCTGAGCGGAATGAGCAGGTACAGGGCCTCCATCAAGCGGCCTTTCTGAGCCGCAGCGCGTTGAGCACCACCACCGCCGAACTGAGCGCCATGCCGACGCCGGACAACCACGGATTGAGCAAGCCCATCGCCGCCGCCGGAATGGCGACCACGTTGTAGACCGTGGCCCAGCCCAGATTCTGGCGGATGATGCGCATGGTGCGCTCGGCCACGCGCGCGCTGTCCGCCACCGCGCCAAGGCGGCCGTTGAGCAGCACCGCGTCAGCGTGCGCTTGCGCCAGTGCGGCGCCGCTGCCCATGGCAAACGAGACGTCGGCCGCGCCGAGCACGGCGGCGTCGTTGATGCCGTCGCCGATCATGGTCACCACGCAGCCGCGCCGCTGCATCTGCTGCACGAAATTGAGTTTGTCGGCCGGCAGGTAGCCGCCGACCGTGGTTTCGATGCCCAGCTGGTCGCCGACGCGGCGCGCCAGCACGTCATCGTCGCCGCTGACCAGCACCACCGTCTTGCCGCGCCGGCGGAAGTAGTCGACCGTGTCCTGCGCATCGGGCCGCAAGCCGTCGTGCAACTGCAGGCAGGCCAGCCACTGGCCTTCGACGCCGAGATAGATCGGCGTCACGCCATCGGCCACTGTGCGTTCCGGCGCCAGCCCGGCAATGCCGGCCACGAACTGTGCGCTGCCCAAGCGGTAGCGGCGATTGTGCACCGTGCCTTCCAGGCCGCAGCCGGCGGTTTCGGTCAGCGCGACGGCGCTCCAGTTGTGCCGCCCTGCTTCGTCGGCGGCACTGATGATGGCGAGCGCCAACGGGTGCGCACTGCCGGCTTCCAGCGCGGCCGCCACTTGCAGGCAAAAGTCGGCGCGCATCGCGCCCAGTTCCTGTATTCCTTGCAGCACCGGCCGGCCCCAGGTCAGCGTGCCGGTTTTATCCAGCACCACGTGGGTGGTGCGGTGCAGGGTCTCCAGCGTTTGCGGGCCGGTCACCAGCACGCCTTGCCTGAGCAGGTTGTCGGTGGCCGCTGCCAATGCGGTCGGCGTGGCCAGCGACAGCGCGCATGGACAGGACACCACCAGCACCGCAATCGCAATCGGCCAGGCGCGCGCGATGCTGCCGTCGTGCCAGAACCAGAAGCTGAAAGCGGCCAGCGCAAACAGCAGCAGGCCTGCGACGAAATACGCGGCCACGCGGTCGGCCCACAGCGCGATGTGCGGCTTTTCGCCGCCGGCGCGGTTGATCAGTTTCACCAGGTCGGACAAGGTGCTGTCCTGCGCCTTGCGCATCACGCGCGCCAGTATCATGCTGCCGGCGTTGATGGCGCCGCCGGGAATGACGTCGCCGGTGCTCTTCGGCACCGGTATGCTCTCGCCGCTCAACAGCGACAGGTCGAGCGAGGTGCGGCCTTCGATGATGATGCTGTCGGCGGCCACCGCCTCACCGGGCTTGATAAGTATGATGTTATCCACAGCCAGCGACGCCGCGCGCACGATGGTGGCGGCGCGGCTGGCCGGATAGTTCTCCAGCAGCGAGGCCGATGCCGGCAGCGCGTGCTGCAAGCGTTCCAATGCGGCACCGGCCTTGCGGCGCGCGCGCAATTCCAGGTAGCGGCTGCACAGCAGCAGGAAAATGAACATGGTCACCGAGTCGAACCACACCTCGCCCTTGCCGGTGAAGGTGGCGATGACGCTGGCGCCAAACGCGGCGGCGATGCCCAAGGCCACCGGCACGTCCATGCCCAGTGCGCGCGCGCGCAGGCTGGTGACGGCGCCGCGCCAGAAAGGCAGCGCCGAGTAGCAGATCGCGGGCATCGTCAGCAGCAGGCTGGCCCAGCGCATCAGCGACGCCATGCTGTCGTCCAGCGTACCGTCGTCGTGCGCCAGGTAGGATGGAGCGACGTACATCATCACCTGCATCATCGACAGGCCGGCGACGAACAGCTGGCGGCCCAGCGTCTTGGCGGCGCGCTGTTGCTGGCCGGCGTGGCGGTCGGCCTCGTAGGGATAGGCGGCGTAGCCGATGGTGTGCAGCGCGCCGAGGATGTCGCCGGGCTGGCATTGGTCACTGCGCCAGCGTACGTAGAGTTTTTCGGTGGCGACGTTGAGCTGTGCGCTGTCGACGCCGGGTACGCGCGCCAGCCGGTTTTCGATCAGCCACACGCAGGCGGCGCAGCGGATGCCTTCCACCGTGAAGGTCGATTCGCGGCTGTCTTCATCGAGCGCGAAGCGCGGGTCGGCGTTGTCGTACAGTTGCAGTTCCGGCGGCAGCTGCTGCGCGCCGTCGGCGCTGGCGGCGTAGGCGGTGCGGTCGCGGTAGTAGTTTTCCTGGCCCAGGTCGACGATGGTTTGCGCCACCGCCGCGCAGCCGGGGCAGCACATGGTGTGCGGTTCGCCAGCGATGGTGACTGCCCAGGCGTTATCCACCACGTCGGGCAGCGTCTGGCCGCAGTGGAAGCACGGCGCTGGCGCCAGGGCGTTCAAGGGTGTGGTGTGAGGCATAGCATTTCCATCCATTCGGGCGTGACGCCTCCCGCTGCGCGGGCAAGCCCGAGGACGCCGAAGGCCAGCACCAGCAGGCCGCAGGCGATGCGGACCTGGCGGCGCTGCATGGCTTGTTGCAGACGCGCGCCGAGCATTCCGAGGCCGGTCAGCATCGGCAGCGTGCCGAGGCCGAAGGCCAGCATCAGCGCGGCGCCGTCGGCGGCCGAGCCGCTGAGCAGGGCGGTGGTCAGCACGCTGTAGACCATGCCGCAGGGGAGCCAGCCCCAGAGCGCGCCGAGGGCGCAGGACTTTGGCGCGGTGTCGGCTGGCATCAGGGTTTTCATGGCGGGGGCGATCAGCGGCTGGGCGCGCTGCCACAGTACGCGGCCGCCCTGCTCCAGTACCGCCAGGCCGCGCCAGGCATTCATCAGGTAGAGGCCGAGGGCGACCAGCATCAGGTTGGCCAGCCAGTAGAGGCCGAGTTGGATGCCGGCCACCGCTGCCATGTTGCGGGCGCCGCTGGCCAGGCCGCCGGCCAAGCCGCCAGCCAGCATGTAGCTGCTGATGCGGCCGGCGTTGTAGGCGAGTACCAGCGACACGTCGTTCCCGCGCACGCGGGAACCCATGGAACGCCTGAGCGGATACTCGGCATGGATTCCCGCGTGCGCCGGAATGACGGTGCGGGAGCTGCGCACGGTGGCCGACATTGCCGTCACAATCCCGCCGCACATGCCAACGCAGTGGATGCTGCCGGCCAGGCCGACTACAAACACTGGCAGTAGCTGTGCGGCGTTCATGACATCCTCAGATGGTCTTCGAGTAGCGCAGCGGTTGCGGCGCGATGTCCTGCGCCACGCCCAGGTAACGGTCAAACACCATGCAGATATTGCGGATCAGCAGACGGCCTTTCGGCGTCACCGAAATCCATTCGTCATCGACGGTCAGCAGGCCGTCATCTTCAAACGCCTTCAGCTTCTGCAGCTCCGCCGCAAAATACTGGCGGAACTTGATCGGAAAGCCCTGTTCGATCGACGACAGCGACAACTCGAAATTGCACATCAACTTGCCGATCACCATGCGGCGCAGCAGGTCGTCGTTATCCATCTTGATGCCGCGCGTGATCGGCAGTACGCCGTCATCCAGCTTGGCGTAGTACGCGTCCAGCGTTTTCTCGTTCTGGCTGTAGGTGGCGCCGACCGCGCTGATGGCCGAAACGCCGCACGAAATCAGCTCCGATTCGGCGCGCGTGGAATAGCCCTGGAAGTTGCGCTGCAAACGGCCCTGGCGCTGGGCCACGGCCAGTTCGTCGTCCGGCTTGGCGAAATGGTCCATGCCGATGTAGATGTAGCCGGCGTCGCACAGGCGCTGGATGCACATCGCCAGTAGCTCCAGCTTGACCGCCGGCGTTGGCATGTCGGCGTCGGCGATGCGGCGCTGCGGCTTGAAGATGTGCGGCAGGTGCGCGTAGTTGTACAGCGCGATGCGGTCGGGCGAGGCGTCGATCACCTTGTCCAGCGTTTGCGTCATGCTGGCCATGGTCTGCTTCGGCAGGCCGTAAATCAGGTCGATGCTGATCGAGCGGTAGCCGGCGGCGCGGGCGGCGTCCATCACGGCGCGGGTTTCGGCTTCCGGCTGGATGCGGTTGACGGCCTTCTGCACGTCTGGATCGAAATCCTGCACGCCCAGGCTGATGCGGTTGAAGCCCTGCGCGCGCAGGCTGTGCACGCGCTCCACGCTGACCGTGCGCGGATCGATCTCGATTGAATACTCGCCGTGCGCATCGTCGGCGAAATCGAAGTTGGCGTGCAGGTGCGCCATCAGGTCGCCCATCTGCCTGTCGCTCAAATAGGTCGGCGTGCCGCCGCCGAAGTGCAGCTGCTCGATCTGGCCCATGCCGTCGAACAGGCGGCCCTGCATATCGATTTCCTGCTTCAGGTAGCCGAGATAGACAGCGGCCTTGCTGTGATCCTTGGTGACGATCTTGTTGCAGCCGCAGTAGTAGCAGACCGTATCGCAGAACGGAATGTGGATATACAGCGACAAGGGCCGGCGACTGCGGCGCATACGCAGGCCGGCCACTGCTTCCAGGAACTGGCTGTAACCGAAGTCGCCTTGGAAGCGGTCCGCAGTCGGATAGGAGGTGTAGCGCGGTCCCGACTGACTGAGCTTGGTGATGATGGCGGCGTCAAATTCAACGGGTGGGAAAGGCGTATTCATAATTTATGCTGCGAGGCGTTTCACGGTGGATGACTGTGGCGCGGCCGGGCGGGCGCTGCGTGCAGTGCGGACCGGACCAAACTTGAACAGGCTGACCGCTTGTGTCAGGCCGCCCGCTTCCAGCGCCAGGCTGGCGGTGGCGGCGGCTGCCTCTTCGACCAGCGCGGCGTTCTGCTGCGTGACCTGGTCCATGTGGGCGATGGCCGAGTTGACCTGGTCGACGCCGATACTCTGTTCGTGCGAGGCGACCGAGATTTCGCGCATGATGGCGGTGACTTGCTGCACCGAGGCCACCACTTGCTTCATGGTGGCGCCGGCGCGGTCGACCTGCACCATGCCGGCGCTGACCTTGCCGACCGAGACGTCGATCAGGTTCTTGATGTCCTTGGCGGCGGTGGCGCTGCGCTGGGCCAGGTTGCGCACTTCGCCGGCGACCACCGCGAAGCCACGGCCTTGTTCACCGGCACGGGCCGCTTCCACGGCGGCGTTCAGCGCCAGGATGTTGGTCTGGAAGGCGATGCCTTCGATCAGGCCGATGATGTCGACGATCTTGCGCGACGAGTTGTTGATTTCGTCCATGGTGGCGATGACGTCGGCCACGATCACGCCGCCCTGCACCGCGACGTCGGAGGCGTTTTGCGCCAGCTTGTTGGCTTGCTCGGAGTTGTCGGCGTTCTGCTTGACGGTGGACGAGAACTGCTCGACGCTCGACGCGGTTTCTTCCAGGCTGGCGGCTTGCGCTTCGGTGCGGCCGGACAAGTCGGCATTGCCGGCGGCGATCTGGCGAGTGGCCACGGCCATGGTTTCAACGTTGACGCGGACGTCGCGGATGGTGGCGATCAGGTTGCTGTTCATTTGCTGCAAGGCGCGCAGCAGCTGGCCCACTTCGTCGGTGGCTTCGGTGTCGAAGCTGCCGGACAGGTCGCCGGCGGCGATCTGGCGCGCGCCGTGCAGCGCACGGTCCAGCGGTTGCAGCACCGAGACGCGCAGCGTGTACCACAGGAAGACGTTGATCAGCAGGCCGAGGAAGGTGGCGGCAAAGATGCCGTAGCTGTTGGCGGCATGGCCGTTCATCAGCGCGGCGGCGCACACCAGCACCTGCAACACGTTGACCACGCTGGTGGCGGCCCAGATGCGGAAACCGAGCGACACGTGGCTCAGGCGCGACAGCAGATTGGCGAAGCCCGGATGAATCACCTGGCCGTTCTTGATGCGGATGTTGTGATTGGTTTCGGTGCGGATCGCGCGGTAGGCCTGTTCGGCCTTGGCGATCTGGTGGCGCTCGGCTTTGACGCGCACCGACATATAGCCGATGGTCTTGCCGTTTTCACGGATTGGCGTGATGTTGGCGCGGACCCAGTAATGGTCGCCGTTCTTGCAGCGGTTCTTGACGAAACCGGTCCACGGCGTGCCATCCTTGAGCGAGGCCCACAGGTCGGCGAAGGCTTCGGCCGGCATGTCGGGATGGCGCACGATGTTTTGCGGAGCGCCCAACAGCTCTTCCTCGTCAAAGCCGCTGATTTGCGTGAAGTAAGGATTCACATAAGTGATGTTGCCGTTCAGGTCAGTTTTCGACACGATGGCCTGGTCGTCCAACACTTCTACTTCGCGGTTGGTGACTGGTTGGTTGTTGCGCATAGCTCTCTCCGCCGGTGTTTTATTGCTTTATCGCAATGAATAGGGTCAGTTTACGTAGTCCCCCGGTCGAATTTATTGATTTAGATCAAATTTCCCCGGATTGGAGCGTGTGGCGTCCGCCGGGGAGAGCTTCGGACTGGTCACTGGTCAGGGACGGACGCCAGATCGCGCACATTCTTCTGGACGGTCACCGCCGACAGTGATGCCTTCACTGCGGTCGCGCACGGATTTTTGCAGCGAGATGGCGGCAAACAGGCCATACATCAGGATGACGAAGTAGTAACCTTTTTCATTGAGCGCCATGCTGGCGTTCCACAGGCCGGTCATATAGGTCAGGGCGCCGGCGATCAGGGCCAGCCAGGATGCGCCGATGAAGGCGCTGGAAGGGGTAGTCATGGATGCGCCTTGTCGATAGAGAAAGCGAGGCCCGCTGGCGCTCGCTTCCGTATCAGAGCAGAAGACTCAGCCTGGCTTTTTGACCAGGCGCACGATCTTGCCGATCGTGTTGACAACCACCAACGCCAGGCCACCAGCGATGAGGCCAGCGACGGCGTCCAGCAGGCTTGGGACGATCACGGCCAGCAGTCCGCCCACCGCAGGCGTGGCGGCCACGGCTTCGGTGGCATGGTGGATGATGTCGTGGGCGAATGGCAGGCCGTGGGTCAGGATGCCGCCGCCGACCATGAACATGGCCACTGTGCCGACCACGCCCAGCAATTTCATCAGCACCGGCGCCGCCGACAGGAGCATCCGGCCCAGCGCGCGCACGGCCGCGCCGCCGCGCTGGCTTAGATACAGGCCGGCGTCGTCCATCTTGACGATGGCCGCCACCAGGCCGTACACGCCGACCGTCATCACCAGCGCGATGCCGACCACCACCGTCACCTGCTGCGCAAACGGCGCGGTCGCCACCGTGCCGAGCGCGATGACGATGATTTCCGCCGACAGGATAAAGTCGGTGCGCACTGCGCCTTTGATTTTTTCTTTTTCCAGCGCCACCAGGTCGACCTCGGGATTGGCCAGCGCCGTGCGTAGCTCGGCCTTGTGTTCGTCGTCGCCGCTATGGAACAGGCTGTGGGCGATTTTCTCGAAGCCTTCAAAGCACAGGTACAGGCCGCCCACCATCAGCAGTGGCGTGATGGCCCAAGGCGCAAACGCGCTGATTGCCAGCGCCGCCGGCACCAGGATGGCCTTGTTCTTCAGCGAGCCGACGCCGACCGCCCACACCACCGGCAATTCGCGCTCGGCGCGCACGCCGGCCACCTGCTGGGCGTTGAGCGCCAGGTCATCGCCCAGCACGCCGGCGGTTTTTTTGGCCGCCACCTTGCTCATCAGGGCGACGTCGTCGAGGATGGAGGCGATATCGTCGATCAGGGCTAACAGGCTGGAACCGGCCATCGGGGGTACTCCTTGTATGGTTTGACAGGCAATATTAACCCAAGCAAGCCGCGTCCCGATACCGCTACAATGATGATTGCTTAAGTTAAACAAATTAAACGGAATCGCCATGAGCTTCGCCACCTGGATCACTTTCTTTGTTGCTGCCTGCATTATTGCCGTGTCGCCGGGCTCGGGCGCCGTGTTGTCGATGTCGCACGGCCTGTCGTATGGCGTGCGCCGCGCCAGCGCCACCATCCTTGGCTTGCAGACCGGCTTGCTGCTGGTGTTCTTCATCGCCGGCGCCGGCGTCGGTTCGCTGCTGATGGCGTCGGAAGTGGCGTTCAATATCGTCAAGACGGTGGGGGCGCTGTACCTGATCTACCTCGGCCTGAGCCAGTGGCGCGCCAAGGTCCACATCAGCGAACAGCAGCAGGCCGCCGTGGTGGTGCCGACCGTCAAAAAGCGCTTCCTGACCGGTTTCCTGACCAACGCCACCAACCCGAAGGGCATCATCTTCATGGTGGCGGTGCTGCCGCAATTTATTACCGATAAGTCGCCGCTGCTGCCACAACTGCTGATCCTGGCCGTGACGATGTGCTGCATCGACCTGGTGGTGATGCACAGCTACGCCTTCCTGGCTTCGTCCATGCAGCGCTTTTTCCGCGACGCCCGCGCCGTTAAAAAGCAGAACCGCGTGTTCGGCGGCCTGCTGATGGCGGTCGGCGCGGCGCTGTTCTTCGTCAAACGCGGTGGCGCGGCGGCTTAGAAAGTTTGCAAGTATTTGTAACCGCTGTCGTCGGTTTCGCGCGCGCGGCGTTATTCAGGCATTACCCACAGGAGACGCTGCCATGAGCCGCAAGATTATCCACACCGTCGTGCTGGCCGCATTGGCCGGCTTTTCCGCGTTGGCCCAGGCTGAAGATCCGCCGGCGATTGTCGGCCGCATCTCCAGCGTCGAAGGGCAAGTCACGCTGGTGGGGGATGGCGATCCGGTCGGCGCCTCGCTGAACTGGCCGGTGACGGCCGCCAACCACATCAACACGGCCAACGGCGCCCGCACCGAATTTCGCGTCGGCTCGACCGCCGTGCGGGTGGATGGCGACTCCGACCTGGAAATCACCGCCATGGACGATGACCTGCTGCGCTTGCGCCTCAATTACGGCAGCGTCAGCATCCGCGTGCGCAACCCCGACCTGCTGCGCGACTTTGAACTGACCACGCCGCAAGCCCGCATCACCATGCTGGAACCCGGTGTTTTGCGGGTCGACGTTGACCGTCAGCCGGACACCAGCCAGATCAGCCTGCTGGCTGGTAGCGCGCGGGTGGATGGCGCCGGCTCGTCGGTGGTGGTCAGCAACGGCCGTCATGTGGATGTGACCGGCGAAGACGTGCGCACCAGCGTGGCCCGCCGCGACGGCTTCGACATCTGGTCCGAGGACCGCGACCGCTACGACAACAGCACCACCACCCGTTTTGTTTCCAGCGGCATGACCGGTTATGAAGAGCTGGACCGCAACGGCACCTGGGTCGAGAACGCCGAATACGGCCCGCTGTGGACCCCGCGCAATGTGGCGCTGGACTGGGCGCCGTACCGCGACGGCCGCTGGATCTGGCTGGCGCCGTGGGGCTGGACCTGGGTCGACAACGCGCCGTGGGGTTATGCCCCGTCGCACTATGGGCGGTGGGTGATGGTCGGCCGCCGCTGGTCGTGGGCGCCGGGACGTCCTGCGGGGCGGCCGGTGTGGGCGCCGGCGCTGGTCGGCTGGGTTGGCGGCAATGGTGGCGGACCGCGTCCGGGGCCGGGATTGGGCTGGTATCCGTTGTCGCCGCGCGACCGTTTTGTGCCGGGCTATCGGGTGTCGGCGGATTACGACCGCCGCGTGACGTGGACGCATAACGGCAAGCCGTTCACGCCGCGCAATGACTGGAATGGCCGTCGCGATGGCCTGACGGTGCTGCCGCGCGATCAGTTTGAAGGCCGCCGCAATGTGGTGGTGAACCGGGGCGCGCAGGTGATTCCGCCGGCGAGTTTCGTCAATAATGTGTCGCCAGTGGCGCCGCCGCAGCCGCCGGGCCGTGGTTTGACCACCAACCGTGGCGGCGGTGACCGCGATCATGATGGCATACCGGATCGGTTTGATCGCAATGATGGACGTAATGACGGCCGCAATGACCGGCCGGGCCGCGTGCTGACGGCGCCTTCGCAGCCGGTACCCGTGCCGGCGCAACAGCCGCGCGGCCAGTTGAGCACCCTGGCGCCCAACCAGTTCGGCCATCCGGATGCACCGGCGCAAACCATTAACCCGAACGATGTGCGGATTGAGTTGCGGCCGCGGTTTAACCAGCCGGGGCAGCAAGGGCAACCAGGTCAGGCTGGCCAGCAGCCGGGGCAGCCGCCGCGCTGGCAGGCGCCGACGACGCCGCAGCCGGCGCAGGTGGCGCCGCAGCAGCCACAACAAGCTCAGCAGCCGCAGCAGCCGCAACAGCCGCAGTGGCAACAGCCGCGCGATCGCACGGACCGGGGCGGCGATGACAATGGGCGCCGTTTCCGTCCGCGTGATGAGCAGCAGCGTCCGCCGCAGCCGGCGCAGCCGGTACAGCAACCGCAGCAGCCGCAGCAATCGCAGCAGCCGCCACGCCAGTTCACGCCGCCGCCATCGCCACCGCAGCAGCAGCAACCCCAGCGCGCCGAACCGCGCCGCGAAGCCGAAAAACCGCGCGACGAGAAAAAAGACCCTAACCGCGATCGCCGAGAAAACCGCCAGTAACCCTAAGCCACATCGGGTCTGACCCGGTCCGGGTCAGACCCCCGCATGCGAAGTGCGGGGTGAAAGCCTGCTATTGCTGGGCCTTCAGGCGCAGGCGGGCACGCCACTCGCCCAGCGCCGACAGCGCGCCCTGAAACTCGCGCTCGATCAAATCCGCTTCCGCCGCCGTGACCTTGCCATCCAGCAGCGCGGTGGAAACGGCTTCCGCCACCGCGCCCACCTGGCTCATCACCTTGCACACCGTCTGCGACAGGTCGTCTTCGCCGATCGCCTCCGGCATCGGCACTACAAATGCGGCCATGCCGTGCCGCACCAGCAGCGCATGCAGCGGCAGATGCGCGTCCGCCACGCCCGCCTTGTGGCACAGGTCGACCACCGTCGACACCTCCTCAAACGACGGATAGTGCGACGCGATCGTCGGCGCCAGCTTGTTGCGCAAGACGTTGACCGAGATCCCCATCGCCTGCGCCAGGGCGTCGATGCCGCCGGGATACGCGCGCGCCACCTTGTAGAGCGCGTCGTGCTGATTCATGTCCAGGTATTTACGTGTCATGGTGAAGCGTGCCTTTTATTACCGATGCACCCGCCGACGCGCGGCGCTATGCTGTTTTTCATTCAACTCTTTGTGAAAACACATCATGAAGTCATTTCGATCTGCGCTGCTGTTGATGCTTTGCCTGGCCGTGGCCGGCAATGTGCCCGTGTATGCCGGCGCAACTTCTCATTCTGGCACATCGTCCTCGTTTAAAAGTGGATTTTCTTCACAAAAGAACAACGCCGCCAGACATAGCAGACCGTCGGCGCCGCCCGCCAACCGCCAGAGCGGTCCGGGCGCCTTCGGCCAGCAGGCCGGTTCGCCGGCCCAGCCGCAGCGCAACACCTCGGCCATGTCGCGCGATGTCGAGCAGAGCGCGTCGCGCGCCAATGCGCTGAAGACGCTTGATGAACGTCGCGCCGCTGCCAATAACCAGCCGCTGCCGCCACTGAACGACACCTTGCGCCAGCCGCAGCAACCGTCACCCGTGTACCGCGCGCCGGCCTATCCGGCACCGGGGCCGGGTTATCAACAACAGCCGTCCGGCAGTGGCAATGGCCTGATGGCGGGCGTGATGGGCTTCATGCTGGGGCGGGCGATGAGCCAGAGCCATCAGCCGGTGGCGTATCCGACCACTACCACCAATGGGACTCCGGCCCCGCCGCAGCCGGCCGCCACCGCGCCGGTGACCGACGGCGGCGCCATGGTGACCGGCATGCCGGGCCTGGGTGCACCGGCTGCGGTAACGGTCGCCGCGCCGCAGCCGTCGTTCTTCATGAGCGTGCTGCGCTGGTTTGCCTGGTTGTCCGTGTTGAGTTTACTGATGTGGGCGGTGGTGTATTCGGTACGCAAGTTCCGCCGCCTGCGCGCCGCGCCGAATTATTCGTTTGAAAGGAATTGATGATGGGCTGGACCGATGCATACAACTATCTGCGCAATGGCGCGGCCAGACTGGCCGGCAACGAGGCGCCGCGTACCGATGGCGATCTGCCGCTCGGCGCGCGCATCGGCAGCGTGGTCGGCATCCAGCAGTCGCCGCTGCTGCGCGCGGTCGCCAACGGTTCGCTGATTACGCTGCCGGAGGCGGACGACACCCGCATCCTGGCCGTATCGCAGATCCGCCTCAAGCAGTCCGGCGGCTTGTATCGCTATTACCTGGAAACGGGCGACCGCGACGACAAGGAAAAATTCCTGCAGGTCTACCAGAACGCCAGCGGCGCGGTCAGCGAGATCATGTACTGCACCCAGCTGGCGCGCGTGATTCCGGAAACGGCCGCGGATCAGGACGCCTACACGGGCCAGGCCGGCGCCGGCCTCGGCGACCGCAGCTACACGCTGTGGCGCCAGCAACTGGCGGATCTGGGCCTGGATCTGGAGCTGGTGTTCGGCAGCAGCGAAGGCCTTGATTACTGGCGCGACGCCGGCGATCCGGAAACGCCGTACATGCCGCCGTTCACCGGCACCGAGGTGCGGCTGGACGACGCCAGCGGCAGCACCGGCCTGCGTCAGGAGATGTATTTCATGCCGTATGTGCGCACTTTGCGCGGCGGCGGCAACGAGTATTTGCTGATCACGACGGAAATTATCCACAGCGTGAACGGCGATTCATCCAAACGCGGGATCCATGTGGACTTTGTGATTGGCATCCCGGTGGAGCAGCAACGCATCGTTATCCAATGATGCGCAACTTTGAAAAGAAGGAAGACTGACATGAGCAACTTGAATGGCTGGGGTTTGACCGCGCGCCTGATCACCAAGCACTTTGGCGCGCTGGGCAATCGCGTGTCCGAAGCGATCGCCAATTTTGATCCGGAGACTGCGACCGAGGCCGACCGCGACCGTCTGGCCGACAGTCTGCGCAGCACCGCCCAGAAGCTGGCCGCCGCCCGCGCCGCGTTCAACAAGGAAGCCGACGATGTGGTCAAGCTGCGCCAGCTGATCGCCACCGACGAGCAGGCGGCCGGCACGCTGGCCGAGCGCCTAGCCAGCGGCAAGATTTCGGAATCAACGATTACGCTGTTCTGCGACGAGCTGGAGGCCAACAAGGCGCGCATGCCGCAGGAACTGCAGGAGGAAGCCGACGCCAAACAGTATATGAACGAGCTGCAAACCATCGTCGACGCGCTGTCGAAGCAGCTGGCCGAGTTCGATTCGCAGGCGAAGAAGGCGATGCAGGCGTTGGCTTCGGCCCGCGCCCAGCAGGATTTGCAGCAGCTGCGCGCCGAGCGTCAGGCCCAGCTGACTGGGTTGCAAGGCATGCAAGGCCAGTCGAGCGCATTGAGCGCCCTGACCCGCCGCGCCGAGACCATCCGCACCAATGCCGAAGGCTTGCGCATCGTCACCGATATCGGCCAGAAGCCGCTGGACCAGGCCGCCGAACTGGAGGCGATCCGCAAATCGGTCAGCCAGCCGGCGCTGGGCAATGAGTCGGCGCTGGCGCGCTTGCAGCGTCTGTCGGGCCAGCCCGCTGCCGAGCCGCTGGCGCTTGCAAAGTCCTGATCCAGCTACAATATAGGCCTGAGACGCCGTTCGGCGTCCCAGGTTATATTTTTAGATTGGAATGAATATGCAAGCGATCCCCCCATCAGAGTCCCTCATCGAATACCCGAGTGACTTCCCGATCAAGGTCATGGGTCCGACTCATATCGATTTCGCCCCGACCATTACCGGCGTCGTGCAGAAGCATGACCAGGACTTCCATGAAGGCAAGATGGAAGTACGTCCTTCGGCCAAAGGCAATTACACCGGCCTCACCTGCACCGTGCGCGCCACCAGTCGCGAGCAGCTCGATGCGCTGTACACCGAACTGTCGGCTCACCCGATGGTCAAGATTGTCATGTAGTTAAGTGTGCTGGCGCTGGAAGACGGCAATCTCTTCCAGCAGCCAGTCGCGGAACGCCTGCACCTGCGGCTTGCTCGCCGCGCCGGGCGGCGTGACGAAGTAGTATTCATCCGGGCTCGGCGTGGCGATGTTGAACAGCCGCAGCAGCTGCCCGGAGGCGATCTCCTGCATCGCCACCACGTGCCGCACCAGCGCCACGCCGTTGCCATCGGCAGCGGAACGCACCAGCATCGATAAATCCTCAAACAGCAGCCCGCCGGATGGTTCCGGCAGGTCCACCCCGGCTGCGTGCAGCCACGGCGTCCAGCGCTCCACCGAGCGCAGCAGCGTATGCCGCGCCAGATCAGCCGGTGCAAGCGGCAGCTGGCCACCGCGATAGTGTGGACTCACTACTGGGTAATATACATCGCCCATCAAGCGCAATACCAGCATGCCCGGATAGTTGCCGCGCCCGAAGCGGATGCCCACATCCACGCCCTCGCGCGCCAGATCCTGCATGTGGCCGCTCGATTGCAGCACCACTTCGATATCCGGATGCAGCTCAATGAATTTACCGAGACGCGGCGCCAGCCAGCGCGCCGCAAACGACGGAATCGAAGTGATGGTCAGCCGCTGGTTGATGCTGGTGGCGCGCATGGCGTCAGTGGCGGCGGCGATGTCGGCGAAGGCCTTGCCGAGGAACTGGGCGAATTTCAGGCCGTCGTTAGTTATTTTCACCTGGCGGCCATTGCGCACGAATAGTTGCCGGCCCAGCTCCTCTTCCAGCGCCCGCACCTGGTGGCTGATCGCGCCGTGCGTCAGGTGCAACTCGTCCGCCGCGCGCGAGAAATTCTCGTGGCGGGCCGCCGCCTCGAAGGCGCGCAATGCGGAAAAATTGGGCAGCCTGCGGGCCATGCTGTGGATAACTTTGTGAATAAAACTAACAAGAATTGCGAAAATATACCGTTATACAGGCACTTACACAAGGTTTACTATGTGAATAAATCTACCTAAGCCGGAGCCGCCATGTTGTTTGAACTGTACGCCGATAGCCTTTTCACCAGCCCGTATGCTTTGTCCGTGTTTGTGGCGCTGACCGAGAAGGGCTTGCCTTTCAGCGTCAAGACGGTGGATCTGGGCAGTGGTGAGCAGAGACAGGCGGCGTTTGCCGACCGCGCGCTGACCGCCCGCGTCCCGGCGCTGGTGGAAGGGGATTTTGTGCTGACCGAGTCGAGCGCCATCACCGAATACCTGGACGAGAGCTTTCCACCGCCGGAGTACATCGCGCTGTATCCGCAGGACCGCCGTCAGCGTGCGCTGGCGCGGCAGCTCCAGGCGTGGGTGCGCAGCGACCTGGTGCCGGTGCGGGTCGAGCGCGATACCGAAACCGTGTTCTTCAAGAAGCCGTGCGCGCCGCTGAGCGAGACCGCGCAGGCGGCCGCCGCCAAGCTGGTGCACGTGGCCGAACGCCTGGTGCAGGGGCCGCAGCACCTGTTCGGCGACTGGTCGATTGCCGATACTGACCTCGCCATCATGCTGAGCCGGCTAGTGCGCAATGGCGACGCGGTGCCGGCCAAGCTGCGCGACTACGTCGATTTCCAGTGGCAGCGGCCGTCGGTGCAGGCCTGGCTGGCCCGCCACCAGCCGGGATGAAAGTGACGCGCAGGCGTATAATGGCGGGATGACGTCTCCTACCTTCCCTGAGATCAAGCATCTCGGCCAAGCCGATTACGACAGCACCTTCGCCGCCATGCGGGCCTTTACCGACGCCCGCACGCCGGACTCGCGCGATGAATTGTGGATCGTCGAGCACGCGCCGGTGTACACGCTGGGCCTGGGCGCCGACCGCGGCCACCTGCTGGCCGGGGCCACGGAGATTCCCGTAGTCCAGACCGATCGCGGCGGTGAAGTCACCTATCACGGGCCCGGCCAGGTGGTGATTTACCTGCTGATGGATCTGCGCCGCAACAAGCCGGGCGGCAAGCTGTATGCCCGCCAGTTTGTGCATAAAATCGAGCAGGCGATCATCAATGTCTTGCAGGCGTATAATCTCGTCGGTGAGCGCGTGGAAGGCGCGCCGGGCATCTATATGGCCGGCGGCGATCACAAAGGCGCGAAGATTGCCGCGCTGGGCTTGAAGGTACGCGGCAATGGCTGCACCTACCACGGGCTGTCGCTGAATGTGGCGATGGATCTGGCCCCGTTTTCCTGGATTAATCCTTGCGGCTATGCCGGACTGGAAACAGTCGATATGCGCACCGTTGGCGCGCAGGCAAAACTGTCGGATGTGCAACAGCAGCTGGCCGAGGAATTAGTCCGCGTCCTGGCGACCAACGAATGAACTGATTATGACCACTGAAACCATCGTAGCGTACAACCCGAGCGAGAAGCAAAAAGGCGCCAGCAAGACTTCGCGCATTCCGATCAAGATCGTGCCGATCGAGCAGGTCGAGCGCCTGAAGAAGCCGGACTGGATCCGCGTCAAGGCCGGTTCGCCGAACACCCGTTTCTACGAAATCAAGGAAACGCTGCGCGAGAACAAGCTGGTGACCGTGTGCGAAGAAGCCAGCTGCCCGAACATCGGCGAGTGCTTCGGCAAGGGCACGGCCACCTTCATGATCATGGGCGACAAGTGCACCCGCCGCTGCCCGTTCTGCGACGTCGGCCACGGCCGCCCGGACCCGCTGGACAAGGATGAGCCGACCAACCTGTCGCACACCATCGCCAAGCTGCGCCTGAGCTACGTTGTGATCACCTCGGTGGATCGCGACGACCTGCGCGACGGCGGTGCGCAGCACTTCGTCGAGTGCATCCAGAACACCCGCGCGCTGTCGCCGAAAACCCAGATCGAAGTGCTGGTGCCGGATTTCCGCGGCCGCCTGGAAAAAGCGCTGGCGATCTTCGCCGACGGCCTGCCGGACGTGATGAACCACAACCTGGAAACCGCACCGCGCCTGTACAAGGAAGCGCGTCCGGGTTCGGACTACATGCACTCGCTGAAGCTGCTGAAGGATTTCAAGGCAATGTACCCGAGTGTCAAGACCAAGTCGGGGATCATGGTCGGCCTGGGCGAGACCGACGAAGAAGTGCTGCAAGTGATGCGCGACATGCGCGAGCACGACATCGACATGCTGACCATCGGCCAGTACCTGGCGCCGTCCAACAGCCACCTGCCGGTGCGCCGCTACGTGCACCCGGACGTGTTCAAGATGTACGAAGAAGAAGCCTACAAAATGGGCTTCAAGCACGCCGCCGTCGGCGCCATGGTGCGCAGCTCGTACCACGCGGACGAGCAAGCACACAACGTGCTGGCAGCAGGCTAAAAACAAAGGCTCCTCACGGAGCCTTTTTTGATTTGTCTCAAATGGCAGGGCTTGCGCTGTAAGTCTGGACGGCTAGACTGAACTGTCGGAGGTCACATGCCTATCATTGATATCGCAGTAGCACAAAATCAGCTCCCTGGTTTAGTGGAAGCCGTCAGGCACGGCGAGGAAGTGATCATTTCACAGGGCGGAGAACTTGTTGCCCAACTGGTTGCCCTTCGTCCTACAAAGGTTGTTCGCCGGCTCGGCACCATGAAAGGCAAGATCTGGATTGCAGATGACTTCGACGCACCGCTGCCTGACGACTTACAGGCTGCGTTCGAGGGGAAATAGTGCATTTGCTGCTGGACACTCACATACTGCTCTGGTGTCTGCAAGATAGTCTGAGATTATCCAAAAAAGTGCGCACCCAGATTTTGGCCGCGCCTATGGTCTACGTCAGCAGTGTCTCGATCTGGGAAATCTCGATCAAAGTGGGCATTGGCAAGCTCAACCTTGATTTAGGTGAGCTAGTAAATCAAATGGCACAAACAGGCTTGCAAGAGTTGCGCATTTCGCACGCGCACGCGGCGGCGGTACTACGTCTGCCCTACCTTCATAAAGATCCTTTCGACCGCATGCTGGTCGCGCAAGCTGTCTCGGAATCTTTGAGGCTGCTGACCGCTGATCGTTTGCTGGCCAGCTACTCCCCTCTGGTTGAGGTGATTTGAACGCTTAGGCGTCCAGGCCCTTGGCCAGCACTTCGGCGACGGTCTGGTTCAGATCCTGGCCGCGCTCGGTGGCGAGAGTGTGCAGGCGTTTTACCAGTTCATCATTCAGTTTGACGGCGAATGGCACCAGGCCCAGCGCCTGGTCGCGTTTGCGCTGCTCGCGCTTGTCGACGACGGCGGTACCGGCGTTGCCAAAGGCGGTGCCGGGCGTGCCCATTTTGCCCATCAGCTTTTTGGCGTCGGCCTTGGCCAAATCTGTTTTCTTCATGTCGGTGTCCTTTTTAAAGACGCCATTCTACGCGCTTGTTACTACAACCAGTGGCCGGGCAGCATGGTCGCGCACAACTCCACCCAGGCGCGTGCCGCGTGCGACAGGTAGCGGCCGTTCCAGATGTGGGCCAGCCGCCAGCTGATCTCTGGTTCGACCACGCGCACCGCGGCCACCTCGACGCCGTTGAGCCGGTGAATGAACGGCTCCGGCAGCAAGGCCACGCCGACGCCGGCCGACGCCATCGACAGCAACCAATCCCACTGGCCGCTTTGGGCCGCGATCACCGGCTCCAGTCCGTGCTGCTGGAAGACCTGGCGCAAGGCGCGCGTCAACGCAAATTCGTCCTTGAGCAGCACCAGCGGCATCGACGCCAGATTGGACAGCTTGATGGTGGCCGCGTTGCGGCGGAAGGTGTCCGGCTTGGCCACGGCCCAGATGGGAAATTTGGCCACTTCTTTCGATTGCAAATCCAGCGACGGATCGACCGGCGACACGGTCATGCCGAGTTCCAGTTCGCCGGTCGCCACCAGCCGCTCGATGACCTGGCCGGTATCTTCGCGCAGCGTCAGTTCGATATCCGGATGCCGTTCGCGGAACGCCTTCAGCACCGGCGTGAACAGCAGGTTGATCATCGGCGGAATGCCGACAGTCAGGTGGCCGCGCTGCAAGGCCTTGGTGTCTTGCAGTTCCGTGTTCAGCAGGCGCATGGAGTTGAGCATCTCCTGCCCGCGCTCAAACACGATGCGGCCGGCGTCGGTCAGTACCAGCTTGCGGCCTTGCCGTATCAGCAGCGCCTCGCCGACTTCCTCCTCCAGTTGCCGCACCATCTTGCTGATGGTCGATTGGGTGACGTACATCGATTCAGCCGCTTGGGTGAAGCTGTTCAGCTGCACGGTGGTGACGAAATAGCGGAGCGAGCGGATGTCCAAAGTAGTCCCGTAGCGTTCGGTGATGAATCATGGATTTTACGCCAAGGGCGTTATACTCGCCCGGAGTGAAACGCTAAAACGGTGGCATCGTCCGGGAACGCACATGAGTGTACGCATTGAGGAGTCGTGGAAGCAGCGCTTGCAGGGGGAGTTTGAGCAGCCGTATTGGGAATCGCTGACGTCGTTCGTCCGCGCCGAATATGCTGCGACGCAGTGCTGCCCGGCTGGCAAGAATATCTTCCGCGCCTTTGATTTGACGCCGTTCGATGACGTTAAAGTCGTGATCCTCGGCCAGGACCCGTATCACACGCCCGGTGCCGCGATGGGTTTTTGTTTTTCGGTGCCGGAGGGGAATCGACCGCAGCCTAGCTTGCAGAATATTTTTCAGGAGCTGCATAACGATCTGGGTGTCGATCGTCGCCAGACTGATCTCAGCGACTGGGCGCAGCAGGGCGTGTTCTTGCTGAATAGCGTGCTGACAGTGCGTGCGCGTGAAGCCGGTTCGCACGCCAATCACGGCTGGGAGACGTTCACCGACAGCGCCATCCGCGCACTGTCGCAGCAGCGCGAGCGCATTGTGTTCATCTTGTGGGGCAGCTATGCAATCGCCAAGCGCGCGTTGATCGACAGCGGCAAGCATCTAGTGATTACGTCGCCGCATCCCTCGCCGTTCTCCGCGCATAAAGGCTTCTTTGGCAGCAAGCCATTTTCGCGGGCGAACGATTATCTGGCCGCCAATGGTCACACGCCGATCCACTGGGCTTGAATATCCAGCGCGCGTTCGATGAACCACACCAGCGCCACCAGCGCGATGACGGCGGAGCCGCCGGTCAGCAGGTGGTGGTAGAACCGGGTCCGGCGCAGCAGGAACGCCAGCGGCAGGAACACGGCGACGATGCACAGCTGACCAATTTCGACGCCCAGGTTAAAGCCAAATAGACTCGCCAGCAGCGCGCCTTTTGGCAGTCCGAGATCGATCAATACGCTGGCAAAGCCGAAGCCATGTATCAGGCCGAAACCGAATGCAGCCCATGGCCGCCGTCCCCTAAACAGCGGGTAGACGTTGTTGACCGCCGCCAGAATGACCGAAGCGGCGATGGCCGATTCCACCAGTCGCGAAGGCAGCGATATCAGCGACAGGCTGGCCAGCGTCAACGTCAGCGAGTGCGCCAGCGTGAACGCCGTCACCACTTTCAGCACGTCGATGAAGGCACCGCGCAGGTTGTTGGCCGGCGCCGCCAGCAGCACGGCCGGCAGCAGCAACGACAGCAGGAACAGGATGTGGTCGTAGCCAATCCAGATATGCCAGACACCGTCCTTGACGTACGCGCTGAACTGGCGCCACTGGTCCGGCGCCGCCAGCGACAGGCGTTGTTGCGCATGGCTAGGTTCGAAAATCGCGGTGGAGGTAACGCCCGCATGCGTCAGCCGCAGCAACCCTTTGTGCTGCGGATCGAGATCGGCGAACAGCCGATAGCCGATGATCAGCGCGGCCGGTGACGACGGGCAGGTGGCGGTAAAGCGCAGCACGCTGTAGGCGCCGTCGGTGTGGTCGTCGATCAGTTGCTGGTCGGTGTGTACGCTACAGGCGCCGTCGTCGGTCGCCAGGTTGAGGCGCTCCAGCGCGTAGGCTGCAATCGCGGCGTGGCGGGTGCGGATTTCGTCCCATGTCAGCTTGCCGTCGCCATTCTGGTCAAGGCCGATGGCGTAATCCAGGTCGCGCAGCGCGATGTCCCACTGGCCGCTGACCTTTTCGCCCTGCACGTCGAGCGACAAATAACTGTCGCTGGGTTTGTGCGCGGACGCTGGGAGCATGGCGCAGCACAACAGCAAACCAAGTAGCCATCGTTTCATCATGTCCCCGCTTGCAGTTGGTGAATCAGCCGCGTGGCGGCGGCATCTTCGGTGTGATGGGTGGCGACCCATTCGATCACCGGCCTGGCGTCCGCGCGTGCCTGTACAGCGGCTTGCAGATAGATGCGGATGTCGGCGGGCTCTTTTTGTACTTCCCAGTTTTTGCGGGCCAAGGCCAGCGCAGTTTTGGCATCGTGACGCAGCACCAGTTCAAAGCGCGCTTGTTCGCGTTGGTGGACGGTGTCGCCGCGTTGGGCGGCGGCGTCGAAGCGCGCGGCCAGTTCGCGGACGTCGGCTTGCATTGCGCTTTGTTTGCCCGCTTGTTGCAGGGCGAGTGCGCGGCGTAGCAGCAGCGCGTCGATGCGTTCCTGGTCGCGCAGCAGTTCCAGCACGTCGGCGGCGCGGTTTTGTTCCAGCAGCAGGTCGGCGTAGGCGCCCAGCAGATAGCTGTCGCGTGGACTCAGCGTCAGTGCGCGGCGGAAGCGGGCTTCGGACGTTGTTGCGTCGCCGCGCCGCTGGGCCATTTCCGCCAGCAGCGTCAGTGCCCAGACACGCAAATCCTGCGGCGCGTTGGAACTGCGGGATAGCGTCAGGTCCAGCAGCTGTTCGCTGGCTGCGGCCTTGCCGGTGACGGCGCCGATGTTGGCGATGCAGGTGATGCCCACCAGTTCGATCGACAGGCCGGACACGCGCGCACAGCTGACGGTGGCGCCGGAATAGTCGCCTTGGACGGTTTGCACGGTGGCTTGCGTCAGCCAGGCCTGGACGTTTTGCGGTTCGGACGCCAGCACGGCTTTCAGGTCGGCCAGCGCCGGCGTGAATTGGTGGGTGCTTTGCAGGAGTGTGGCGCGCAGCAGTCGGACGTCGGTGGGTGGCGCGGCTTGCTGCCACCAGGGGGCGAGTGCGGATTCCGCGTAGCCCAGGTAGCGTGGATCGGTTTCGCTGCGGGCCAGCGCGATGTAGCGGCGCGCGATGGTGGCGGCGAGGGTAATGTCGTTCGGGCTGGCGTTGAGCTGGCTGCGCAAGCGGCGCAATTCCTGTTGCGCCGGGTCGCCCCGGCGCGGCACGGTTTCCACCACCAGCTGGCCGCTGGCGGGAATGTAGGGGGCTGCCTGGGTGGCAGCGGCGCTGCAACATGCCAGCGCCAGAATTAGTTTGTGCATGATGGGCCCTCGGCACTTTTTACCCCGCAGACCGCGGAGGCCAGGGTCTGACCCCGCACGGGGTCAGACCCTTTCGGTTGCGGGTTACTTCAATACGACCGGTTCGGTATCTTCCGGTGCGGTGGCGACGATGCTGTCGATCGCTTGCGGCTCGGTGGTGGTTTCGCTGCCGTCACCAATGATGGCCAGAACCGCCGTGAAGAACGCATCCACCATCGAGACCGGTGGCGGCGGCGTCGTAACGGGCGGCGTCGGCGATTCATAGTGGCTGCTGCTGCCACCGCAGGCGCTGAGCACCAGCAGCGCACCGAGGCCCAGCGTCAGGATCTTGATCTTCATGGCGCCCCCCGTGCGGCTTGCACCACGGCGCCGGTTTGCGGCGAACCTGGCAGCGGGGTTTTCAGATATGGGAAGCCGGTGTTAAAGAAGCTGGCGTCCAGGAAGGCACCGTCGGTGAAGTGCAGGCCGCCAGCCGGTGCATCGGCCGGTGCGCAGCCGAGGTTCAGCGTGCACAGTTTGCCCATCACTACGCGCAGCGCGATATCGACCACGTCGTCGCCGGGACGACGGCCGTTCGGGAAGCCGGCATTGTCGCCACCGATCACACCCAGGCGGTTCTGGCTACCTACGGCCACCGCTGGCGTGCTGGTATTCAGGCGCAGCATTTCGGACGGGGTGACGGTGGCGGGCTGGTTCAGGCCCTTCACGCCGGTCAGGAATGCCGCTACCAGATCGTTGCGCGGGAAGTTGGTCGGCGCCTTGGCACCGGCGCTGCCGTACAGGATTTCAATCAGCGCTGGCAGCGTTGGATTGGTCACGTAGGTGGCAAACTGCGTATCGCCGGAAGGCTTGCTGGCGTTGAAGGTGTCCTTGTCCTTCAAGCCGATCACCACTTCGTTCACCAGCGGCATGCCGAGGCGCGAGACTTGCGTCCAGGCGCCGCCTTCTTTCGATGGCGTACCGGTGTTTGGCGTCGGATTCAGCAGACGGCCCTGGCGCACGCTGGCGGTGGTCCAGCCGCCGATCACCGGATCGCTGCTGCCGGAGGCGGTCAGGCAGGAGGCTGCCACTTCCATCTCGATGGCGGTGACGTTTTTGCCGGCCAGGTCGTCCTTGGCGGCGCTTTCCGCGTTGGCGGCAAATTCGGTGGCCGGCGCCTTGATGTTCACCAGATCGAAGGTCTCGCCCAGGTTGACCACGAACGGGTCTTTGCGCTGGCCGACGAACACCCGCGCTGGCGTGCTGCAACCGGGGATGTTGACGCTGTAGACGTGCGCTGCGGCGTAAGCTGCATAGTTCGGAATCGACTTGTTGCCAATGTTGTCGAGCGGCTTGTCGAAGGTGGTGCCGCCATCGGCAGCATTGGTGACGGCCGCTTTGGTGCCGGTACGGCGGTCGCCGCGCACCACGTTGATGGTATAGGTTTCGCGGATGTTGGCGCCGGCCGCATTCGGCGCGGCGATGGCGCCGCCGTTGATTACCAGCGGAATCGATACCTGCTTGCCCCCCACTGTCAGCTTGGTGTCCTTGTTGGTGTTATTAAAGCGGAACTGGAAGGTCAGGTCTTCCTTGGCGTCGCCGTTGTTGTCGATGTGGATCTCGTACAGCGCGTTCGGGTCCATGGCGAAGTAGTTGGGACCGGCGCCGGGATCTTGCAGCGGCACGTAGTCGGCGATCAGCGTGACGAAGGCGCTGCGGCCAGTTTCGTAGCTGCGGAACATATAGAAGTCGGTGCCGTCGACCTTGGGGCTTTGCGTAATGAACGGTGCTTCGCGGTGGCTGGACGCCATTGCCGCCGGCAGATATGCACCGGCCAGTGTGCCAATAACTGCCAGGCGCACGGCTTGATTGATGATAGTTTGCATCTCGCTTCCTCCGAATGAGTAGACCTTCTGTGGGTACTGCAGGGTGATATACGCGGCGCACCGCGCGTCAGATTCAGATTTCATAAGATTATTTTTTAGAAACTGTATTTAGAAGTTGTGCGTCAGGGTCAGCCGCAGCGTGCGCGGCTCGACCGGATGGAAATGCACATCGTTCACACCTTCGGCCGGCTCGCCCGCCAGACGCGAGGTGTAGTAGTAGTCGATGTCGCTGGCGCGGCGGTTGAACAGGTTGAAACCGTCCAGTGTCAGCCTGGTGCGCTTATTCAGTTGATAGCCGATGCGGCCATAGGCCAGCGTAGTGGCGGCCGAGCGCACGCTGTTGTCTTCGATCAGCGGGCGCTGGCCGAAGTAGCGCAGTTCAAAGCCGCCAAACCAGCGGCCGATATCCTTGACCGTGACGCCGAACGACGCCACCTTGTCCAGCGCCTCCGGCACATAGTTGCCCACCGGGTCGCTCTGGCGGTAGCGCGCGTGCGACACCGCCAGGTCGAGGTCGAACAGCAGCCACGGCGCGGCGATGTAGTGGTTGTTCCATTCGACGCCGGTGCGGCGGCTGGCGCGGCTGGCTTCGGTCTGGCCGCTGTCGCCGGCGTACACCAGTTCCGAATCGATATCCAGCGCCCAGACCGACAAGGAGCTTTGCAGGCCCGGCAGCCATTCGCTGCGCACGCCCAGTTCGGCGCCGCGCGTGCCGACCAGCGGCGGTGCGGGATCTGGGCCGGTGACGCCGCGCGCATCGTTGCTGTGGAAGCCGGCGCCGTAGTTAATGAAATATTCGGTCTGGGCCCATGGCCCGAAGATCAGCGACAGCTTGGGCGAGAACTTGTGCGCATTGGCGCTGTCGTCGTTGACCTTGAAGCGGTAGGCGTCATAGCGCAGGCCGGCGATGCTGCGGAAGGTCGGCGTCCAGTAGCTGGTGTTGTCCGCATACAGACCGACGCTGGCCTCGTTGACGCGGTCCTCGCGCACGGTGGACAGCCGCTGGCGTCCCTCGGTAGCGTACAGGCCGATCGGGGCGATGTGGTCGTAGCGCGCCTGCAGGCCCAGCTGGTTGCGCATGTCGATGCCGCCGGTGTTGTTCAGCCAGGCCTGGCTGACGCTGCCGCCGCCCATGGTGCGGCGTTCGCTTTGCTGGAACTGGTCGCCGTGGACCGGGTCGTTCAGCAGATAAGTGAAGTTGCTGTAGAGGTCGAGGCTGGAGCGCACCAGGTAGGCCGAGGCCTGCGTCACGTGGTCGCTGTCGCGCCGGTGCATATTCCAGGCCAGGCTGGTGCGCGAGGTGTCGCCGCCGTCGGTGGGGTCAAGGCTGCCGAAGCGGCCGATCAGGCCTTCCTGCACGGCGCGCAGCGGCACCTGGTCGGTGGCGTTCCAGCGGTTGCGGTAGGCCATGGCGGTGATGCTATAGCCGTCTTGCGCGTCGCCGTGGCTGTAGCGCAGCGTGCCGCTGTACTTGCGCACCTGCTCCGGGGTTTGCCACGGGCCGTTGTTGCGGCTTACTTCCAGCCCGTACAGCAGGGTGCCGCCAGCGGCTTCCATCGAGTCGGCCAGCACGCCGCGCTGGTAGCCGTAGCTGCCGGCGGTCAGGCTGGCAATGCCCTGCTTCAGCTGGTCGCTCAGGCCAATGTGGGCGGCGCCGGCCGAGGAGAAGTCGCCCTCGTCGGCGAAGTAACTGCCTTTCTTGTAGTCGATGCGCTGCACCAGCTCGGGAATCAGGAAGTTGAGGTCGGAATAGCCCTGGCCGTGCGCGTTGCTGCGCATATTGACCGGCACGCCGTCGACCCAGGTGGCGAAGTCCGTGCCGTGGTCCAGATTGAAACCGCGCAGGAAATATTGGTTGGCCTTGCCGTCGCCGCTGTGCTGGGTGACGATCATGCCGGGCACGAACTCCAGCAGCTCGCCGGTGCGCAGTGCCGGACGGTTGGCGATCAGGTTGGCCGTCACCGTGCCCTGGCTGGCGGCGTCGGAGGTGCCGACTGCATTGTCGTAATGCCCCAACACTGTCACGCTGGCCAGCGCACCGGTGCTGTCCTCGGTGGCCAGCGCCGCGCCGTGTAATAGCAGTGCCGATACTGCTGCAACCCCGCATCTGGTCGTCATCCCGTCCCCTCGCCCGCATTGTTGAATGCTTCATGTTGTAAGCCTTGTACGCAGGCGGGCTGCAACTGGATTCACGATTTTGTTTCGCGCCAGGTTGGGAATATGGTAATTTTCTTCATCTTCCGATTAAGGCATGCCGTGTCCGACGCCAAAACCCTCGATCCCCAACAGCTGCGCACCTGGCTCAATGGCGCCGCCCTGCACGACGCCGCAGCTTTCCGCTCGTTATATGACGCTACTTCAGCGAAACTGTTTGGCTTCGCGCTGCGTATATTAGGTAAGCGCGAACTGGCTGAAGAAGTGTTGCAAGAAAGTTTCGTCGCGATCTGGCACAACGCCGGCACTTATCAGAGCCATTTGGCCGCACCGATGACATGGATGACCACCATCGTGCGCAACAAGGCTTTCGATTTGCTCCGCCGTAGCGATGTCGCTGCCGAAATCGATGGAGACCCTTTTGACGCCGCAATCATGAATGCACTGCACGACCCTGCCGCCACGCCGATTGAGGCGCTGGAACTCAGCCGCGACGCCACCGCGCTGGCGTATTGCATGTCGGCGCTGGAAGGCTTGCACCGCCAGGTGGTGGGACTGGCGTTCTTTCATGATTTGTCGCACAGCGAAGTGGCGCAGCAGATGGCGCTGCCGATCGGGACCGTCAAGACCTGGATACGCCGCAGCCTGGAAAAGCTGAAGACGTGCCTGGCCAAGGGAGAGCGTCCATGAATATTCGCGACAATGCGCCATTGCGCGAAAAGCTAGCGGCGGAATATGTACTCGGCACGCTGAAGGGCGGCGCCCGCCGCCGCTTCGAAGGCTATCTGCACAACGACGCCGCGCTGCGCCGTTTGACGGCGGAGTGGCAGGACCGGTTAACGCCGATGGGCGAATTCGCCACTGCGGTGGCACCGCGCAAGCAGGTGTGGGCCGGCATCGAGCGGCGCCTGAATCTGCGGCCGGCGCAAGCCGGCTGGCTGGCGTCGCTGACCTTCTGGCGCTCGCTCGGCCTGGTTTCGAGCGCGATGGCGGCCTTGCTGGTGGTGGTCATCGGCACGCGCGTGCTGGATCAGCCGCAGCTTGATTATGTCGCCACGCTGACCGATGCGAAATCGCAGACCGCACTGGTGCTGACCGGCGACACGCATCGCAAGGCGCTGACCGTCCGCCTGGTCGGCAACGCGCCGGTGGCCAGCGACAAGACGCTGCAACTGTGGGCGGTGCCGAAACAGGGCAATCCACGTTCGCTCGGCCTGCTGGCTGACAGAGGTGAAGTCAAGCTGGCGCTGGGCAGCAATGCGGTCGGCGACGACGTCGCGCTGCTGGCGGTGTCGCTGGAGCCGAAAGGCGGCTCGCCCGATCCGAATGGTCCGACTGGCCCTATACTCTATAAAGGCGCGTGGGTACGCGTAATGTAAATAGGGAGCAGCATGGACGCGGAAAAATTCAATACCGACTACTTCAACCAGTTCGGCAAGGGCACCTTGCCGGATTATCTGGGCATCGTCATCACTTCCGTCAAGGAAGGCGAGATTGTGGCGGAATTCGCCGTCAGCGGCTATCATCTCGCGCCGAACGGTTTCCTGCATGCGGGCAGCGTGGTCACGCTGGCCGATACGGCCTGCGGCTATGCGTGCTTCTCGCATCTGCCGGAAGGCGCGCAGAACTTCACCACCATCGAGTTGAAATCCAATCACCTCGGCACCGCGCGCGAAGGCACGGTGGTGGCCACCGCCACGGCGGTGCATCTGGGCCGCACCACGCAGGTGTGGGACGCCACGGTCATCAACAAAGATACTGGCAAAACAATAGCGTTGTTCAGATGCACGCAAATGATCTTGTACCCCAAATAATCTGATAAATTGCAGTAGAAGCCGAGCCCCCGCTGAATTCTCTTTATCGTTTTTAATCAGGACTGATATGAAAAAATTCATCAAGCGCCTG
Source organism: Duganella dendranthematis (assembly GCF_012849375.1). Lineage (NCBI taxonomy): Bacteria > Pseudomonadati > Pseudomonadota > Betaproteobacteria > Burkholderiales > Oxalobacteraceae > Duganella > Duganella dendranthematis. The sequence goes on along the minus strand of NZ_CP051684.1, from coordinate 2,337,353 downwards.
GGCTGCGGCCTGCTGCTGGCTTCTTCGCTGGCCATGGCGCAAACGCCCTATACCGAGGACTCGACTTACCAGGGCCTGGGCGGCAAGGAAGGTATCAAGAAGATCGTCGATACCTTCATCACGCTGGTGCTGGCCGATCCGCGCATCAAGGAAAGCTTCACCGACTTCGACATCCCGCAGCTGAACGTGCGCCTGCAGGAGCAGTTCTGCGAGTTCGCCGGCGGCCCGTGCAAGTACACCGGCAAATACCACGACAAGGCAATGGAGGGCGTGGGCCTGGTGCGCGATATGAAGACTGTGCACCAGGATCTGAAGATCACCAACGCCATGTTCAATGCGCTGACCGAGGATTTGCAGATCGCGATGGAACAGCACAATGTGCCGAGCCGCGTCGCGCTCAAGCTGGTCGCCAAGCTGGCGCCGATGCAGCGCGATATCGTCACCAAGTAATCCGTCAGGAGCACAATAATGAAAAAAATTATTCCAGCCTTGATGGCTGCGCTGGCGGTACTGCCGTCTGCCGGCGCGTACGCGCAATCGTCGCCCGACATGGGCAAGCTGCTGGCCACCGGCGGCGTGATTCAGGTGGAAGGCGCGGGCGGCGGCGGCATTACACCGTGGGCGCTGATCAGCGGCTACGGCTCGCGCGACAGCTGGGGCGCGAATGCGCACTACACCTACATCAATACGCAGGACTACAAGCTGGGCAGCTACGGCGTGGCGGTCGGCATCGCCGACCGGCTCGAAGTGTCGTTCGACAACCAGGAATTCAAGGGCAGCCTGGCGCCGCTGGACAAGCTCAACATCAAGCAGGATATCGTCGGCCTTAAACTGAAGGTACTGGGCGATGCCGTGTATGAGCAGGACAGCTGGGTGCCACAGGTGGCGATCGGCTTGATGTACAAGAAGAACAAAGGCGTGCGCGGGCTGGAAGCGCTGGGCGTCACCAACGTTAAGCAGCTGGGCGCCAAGGACGACCATGGCTACGACTACTACGTCTCGGCCACCAAGATCTACCTGGAACAAAGCCTGCTGCTGAACGCCACGCTGCGCGCCACCCGCGCCAACCAGATGGGCATCCTCGGTTTCGGCGGCGACCGCAACGACGATACGCGCCTGATGCCGGAGTTCTCGGCCGCCTACCTGATCACCCGCAAGGTGGCGCTGGGCGCCGAGTACCGCCGCAAGCCGCACAATCTCGGCGTCGACAATGAGAAGGCGTATTACGACGCCTTCGTCGCCTGGTTCCCGACCAGGAATGTGTCAGTGACGGCCGCGTATGCGGAGCTGGGTGACATCACCATATTCAATCCGAAGAAGCAGCACGGCCTGTACCTGTCGCTGCAGGCCGGCTTCTAGCTGGCTTAGTAGGATTTGTAGGGCAGGAATTTGCCGCTCAGGACCACCTGCACGCGGTCGCCCTTGGGATCGGCTTCTCGCTGGATATCCATCGAGAAGTCGATCGCGCTCATGATGCCGTCGCCGAATTCCTCGTGGATCAGTTCCTTGATGGTAGTGCCGTAGACGCTGACGATTTCGTACCAGCGGTAGATCAGCGGATCGGTCGGCACGGCGGTCGGTAGCGAGCCTTTGTACGGCACGATTTGCAGCCACGCCGCTTCCTCGTCGGTGAGGTCGAACAGTTGCTGCGCCTTGTCGGCCTGCGCGCGGCTGAAGGTCATCTGGCCCAGCAGCGCGGCGGTCGTCCACTCCTTGCTTTGACCGAATTCCTGCGCGAGGTCGGCCCAGCGCATCTGCCTGGCGACTTTAGTGGAGAGGATTTTTTGCGTAACTTGGTTGCGGTCCATGGCGGCTTTCCTGGTAGTTGAGGAGAGCTTTATGCCATGCAAGCCGCGTGCCAGTTAGCTCTTCAGCGATGCGTCCAGCAGCTTGTGCAGCGCAGGGAAGTCCGGTTCGCCCAGGTAGCGCTTGAGGATTTTGCCGTCCTTGCCGATGACGAAGGTGGTCGGCGTCATCGCGACGTTGCCGTAGGCCTTGGCGGCCGAGCCGTCGGCGTCCAGCGCGACCTTGAACGGTAGCTGGCGCGTTTCGGCGTAGTTGGCGACATAGTTGGCCGGGTCGTAGCTCATCGCCACGGCGACGAACTCCAGGCCCTGGCCTTTGAACTTGTTGTAGGTCTCGACCATCTTCGGCATCTCGCCCACGCAGGTGGTGCACGATGTGGCCCAGAAGTTGACCATCACGACCTTGCCCTTCAGGCTTTCCGGCGTGATTTTCTCGCCTTTGAGACTGATGAAGGTAAGCTGCGGCGCCACCTCGCGCTTGGCCAGCGCGGTGTAGCCGCCGAAACCGATGGCGGCGATCACCACGGCGGCGATGACCGGCTTGACCCAGCCGCGGGATGAGGTGGCCGATGCGGTGCTCATTGTGCGCTCTGCGAATTGGTATTGGCGCTATTGGCAGGCTGAGGTTGATACTGCTTCAGCTCTTCCTCGCTGATGTATTCGAACACCTTGACCACCTTCATCACGCCGCTGACGCCGCGGGCGATGTCGGCGCCAATCTGGCCCTCGCGCTGGGTCACGCGACCCTGCAGGTAGACCACGCCGCGCTCGGTGACCACCTGATACGAGTTGGCCGAAATGTCCTTGGCGTCGACCAGGCTGGCCTTGACCTTGCCGGTGATGATGGTGTCGCTGGAACGGGAGGTGTAGCTGGCCAGGCCGGCCACTTCCAGTTCGTTGATGACGTCGATCACGCCTTCGATGCCGCGCACTTCGCGCTCGACCGCGGCTTTCATGGCGTCATCGCGCACTTCGCCGGTCAGCAGCGCGCGGCGGTTGAAACTGTTGATGTTGACATGGCCGGCGTCGCCGGTGACGTTGTTGATGCGCACCGCGCCCTTGACTTCGATCGCGCGGTCTTCGGTTTGCGCGCCGAAGGTGCGGCGGTCGGAGGCAGCCAGCGTACCGGAAATCGCGCCGCCCGCCACCAGTGCGACGCAGCCCGACAGCGATGCCAGCATGGCGCCACACAACACGCTCATGGCCAGCGGACGTTGTACTTGTTTCCAGATAGCGCTGGACTTACTCATTCGCATCTCCTCCGAACAGCGCGACGTCGATGCCGTCGCAAATTGCATGAATGGTGACCAGGTGAACTTCCTGGATACGGGCAGTACGGTCGGCCGGCACGCAGATGTGGACGTCGGCGTCGGTCAGCATCTTGCCGATGGCGCCGCCGCCCTTGCCGGTCATCGCGACCACGCGCATTTCGCGTTCCAGCGCCGCTTCAATCGCCGCCACCACGTTGCCGGAGTTGCCGGAAGTGGAGAACGCCAGCAGGATGTCGCCTTCCTGGCCGAACGCCTGCACCTGCTTGGAGAAAATCTCGCGGTAGCTGTAGTCGTTGGCGACCGCCGTCAGGATCGAGGTGTCGGTGGTCAGCGCGATGGCCGGCAGCGGGAAGCGTTCGCGTTCGAAGCGTCCGACCAGTTCGGCCGCAAAGTGCTGCGAATCGGCCGCCGAGCCGCCGTTGCCGCAGACCAGAATCTTGTTGCCGTTGGACAGCGCCGAGAACATCATCTCGATCGCCTGCGCGATGTGTGGGGCCAGCACGGTCGCGGACTGGATTTTAATTTCGGCACTTTCGTGGAAGTGCGCCAGGATGCGTTGATTAGTCATAGTTGCTGATTATAGTGCAGTCGTCCGGCAGACCGGACAAGCGCTGTTAAAAATGCTTACATCTCCAGCATATTTTGTATCCATGACAACTTTTCATCGTCGATGGCGACCAGGTCGAACCGGCATGGTGGGGGGATTTTATGGCGGAACAGATAATATTCCGCAGCGCGCAGCAGGCGCTGCTGCTTGGCCGGCGTGACGCTGTAGACGGCGCCGCCGAAGCGGCTGGCGGCGCGCTGGCGCACTTCCACGAACACCAGCGTCGGCCCTTCTTGCATGATCAGGTCGATTTCGCCCGATTTACACAGGAAATTGCGCTCCAGCAGCGTCAGGCCCTGGGCCTCGAGGTGGGCCAGCGCCCGGTCCTCGCCCAGCCGGCCGAGCCGCTGCTGTGGGGTGCGCGGCATGGCATCCTCATGGACTGACCGGCTGCGGCGCGCCGTTCTGGTAGACGGCCGATTGCTCGATGCGCTCGAAATGGGCCGGACCCTGGCCGAAATCGACGGTCAGGCGGCCGGTTACACCGTCCAGCTGGAAGCGGCCGGCCGGGTGACGGCCGATTTCGCGCGCCACGCGGAAGGCGTCGATGCCGAGCGCGTACAGGCGCGTCATGTCGGCGCTGCCGACGCCGGTTTGCGCGGGGCGCGGGTAGACCATCACCGCCGGATGGTCGCGCTGCACTTGCCACGGCAGGTCCAGCAGGCGCACGCCGTCCAGGTCCTGGGTGGGGAAACCGGCGCCGCTGCCGGGATTGAGCGCCGAGGTGCCATAGATCGGCAGACTGCTGAATTGTTCGGTGGGCGGCGCGGCCGGTGGCGGCGGCAGCGCGTCGGCGGTGCTGAAGATCGGATTGGTCGGCTCGGTGCTGGTGGTGCTGCCCAGCGCCTGGCGCAGCTGGCGGGTCTGGTCGGCGCCCATGGCCGAGAACAGCAGCGCCGGCAGGTTCTGGCGCAGGGTGGCGCGCAGCTGCACCAGTTCGGGATCGCTCAGGTAGCCGTCCGGCGAACTCAGTTCGATGGTGCGCACCGGGCGGCCCAGCTTCTGCCACTGGCCGGCGAAGGCGGCCGCCACCCGGCGTTGCCAGGCCGAGCCGGTGGTCAGCACCAGTGCGGCGCCGTCCGGTTGTTCGCTGGCGGCCCATTGGGCGGCCTGGCGGGCTTCTTCCTCGATCGACAGGCCGATCGCCACCATGTTCTGCGGCAGCGGCGCGGCGCCAGGCTGGCCGTAGCCCTCCGGATAATTCAGGGCGATGGTCGGTTTGCTCAGCAGCGGGCTGGCCGCCACCGTGGCCACGGCCGCGCGCGACAGCGGGCCGACCACGATGTCCTGGTCTTGCAGCGCGCGGGCGTAGGCCGACAGGATATCCTGCGGCACATCGCCGGTTTCCAGCACGCTGACGGTGATGTTGGCGCGGTCGCGCTCCCAGGCGGCCATGAAGCCGGCGCGCACCGAATCGGCGGCGGCGCCCAGGGTTTCCGAGCGCAGCGGCAGCAGCAGGCCGATGCGGATCGGCGTATCGGGCGGCAAGGCGTTGTAATCGACGTCGCGCACCGCGGCCGGCGGCTCGGCGCGCGGCGGCAGCTGGCTGCGGTCGTCGTCGCTGGCGGCGGTGGCGCCCGGCAGGCTGATGGCAAACACCTCGGCCGGCGGCGGGGTCGGCTCCGGCGGCGGCTTGGGCAGTGGCGCCGGCTGCACCACCACTGGCGGCGGCGGGCTTGTTTTTGCGGGCTGGGGCGCGCACAATCCACCCGGCGCGTCGCAAAACGGCGTGCTGCACGCACTCAGCACTGCGGCCGCCATGCACAGCAGCGTCAACCTCACACTATTCATCCTACCTACCCCCAATGAGCGACCTCGTATCCAGTTCCATCGCCAACCTGCCCGTCATGGGCGAAATGGCGCACCAGACCTATCCTAGCGCAACCTTGTACGTTGTGGCGACCCCCATAGGAAATGTGACGGATATTAGCCTGCGCGCACTGCACGTTTTGAGCCTGGTCAATGCTGTGGCATGCGAGGACACGCGCAACACCGCCCAGCTGATGGGCCGCTTCGGCCTGCACAAGCCGTTGATTGCCGCGCATCAGCATAACGAGCGCGAGGCGGCCGAGGTGCTGATCGCCCGTTTGCAGGCCGGCGAGCGCATCGCGCTGGTGTCGGACGCCGGTACGCCGGCCGTGTCCGATCCGGGCGCGCGCATCGTCGATGCGGTGCGGGCGGCGGGTTTGCGGGTGCTGCCGCTGCCGGGCGCGTCGGCTGCGGTGACGGCCTTGTCGGCCAGCGGACTGGTGAATGACCAGTTTTACTTTGTCGGTTTTCTGCCGGCCAAGGCCAAGCAGCGCGAGAATTTCCTCGGCACGCTGCGGGCGGTGACGGCGACCATGGTGTTTTATGAGGCGCCGCACCGGATCCTGGACTGCGCCAGCGCGCTGGCCTCGGTATTTGAGCCGACCCGCCAGGTGGTGTTCGCGCGCGAGCTGACCAAGATGTTTGAAGAAATCCACCGCTGCCCGCTGTCCGAGGCGGAAGCCTGGATCAAGGCCGATGGGCATCGGGAAAAGGGGGAATTCGTGGTGCTGCTGGAAGGCGCGCCGCCGGCGGATGACGAAAACGACGCCGATGCCGACCGCATCCTGCAAATCCTGCTGGCGGAACTGCCCGTTAAACAGGCAGCCGGGCTGGCCGCGCAAATTACCGGCCGCAAGAAAAATGCGCTGTACGACCGCGCGCTGCAATTAAAGAACGACGACTAGAACTTGCACTTCTTGTCGAAGGCCCAGACCAGCGGGGCCAGCAAGCCAAGGCCGGCGCCTTTTTGCAGACAATCACCCTTCTTGGCGCTGGCCACGCCTTTTTGCAGCTGCGTCTCATGGTTTTCCGGATACAGCGGATGGTCGTCCAGCTGGGCCACCGGTAAGCCGGCGCGGGCCGGATCTTTTTCGTTGGCCACTTTGCGGGCGGTTTTCAGCGCCGCGTTCATATCAAACTGTTTTGGCTGCTGCTCAGGATGCAGCGGATCGGGCGCGGGCGGCAGCGTGATGGCTTGCGACTCGGCTGGCTGAACCTGCGTCTGCGCGGCGACGGCCGGCTGAGGCTCAGCAGCTTGCGGCGTCGTGGAGGCGGTCGGCGCATTGCGCACGCGCGGCGTGGCCTTGGCCACATCCGGCTTGTCGCGCTTTGGTTGAGGCGGCGGTTCGATTTTGGCGACCATCTGCGGCGGCTTGAGCGGTTGCAGCCATACCGTCATGCTCCGCTGCGGCTGTTCACGCGCCGGTGGATGGGACACGCGGTAGCCGAACAGCAGCACCAAATGCAGCGCCAGCGACACGCCAATGCCGGCCACCAGGCCGGGACGGCGGCGCAAGCTGGGCTGATCGAATGAAAAAGTGGCACGCATGATTTTTCGATCATAGCATCAATTTTGGTAGGGACTTGACGACCTTCCTGCCAGGCTGTATTATCTTGCTTCTTCGGAGTGTAGCGCAGCCCGGTAGCGCACCTGGTTTGGGACCAGGGGGTCCAAGGTTCGAATCCTTGTACTCCGACCAGAATCTAAAAACCCTGTTTGACGGCAACGTCAGACAGGGTTTTTTCCTATTCGTTCCCGCTTTTGGCCCCTTCGTCGCACGCGCCGTTTTGCCGCCACGCCGCCGGTAGAATGGGACTCATGAATACCATACCCTCTTACCTCAGACCCTCCTTCGAGCACGATCGCAAGCTGGTGCGCCGCTACTATTGGCAATCGCTGCTGCGCTTGTGGGCCGGCATCGGTATCCTGGTCGGCCTCTTCATCGTGCTGCTGGTGACGCTGCTGTCCTCGCTGGCCGCGCACGCCGGCATGCACCCGGGCTGGAACTGGGGCCTGGTGATGGCCATCCTGTGGCCGGCCTTGATCCCGTCGGTGGGCGTGATCAGCACCGTGCGCCGCTACCTGAACGAACTGACCGAAGCCGGCACGCCGCTGACTGCCGAGATGTTCAGTTCGCGTCCCCACCGCATGCTGCTGTCGCCGCTCGATCCGCTCAGCACCTACGACCTGTGCGCCGAAACGCTGTCCGGCCTGGCGCTGGGAATGGCGCTGGGCTATCACGGGCCGGCCGTGTTTCGCCATTCGCCGTTCATCGGCAAGGTCGTGCTGGGGCCATGGCGTCCATTGTGGCTGGGCCGCAGCACCGAAGTGACGGTGGCCGGCGAACCAGGCCAGCCGGTCGAGGTACGTATTCGCCGCCGCTTCGGCATCAATTTCTTCTGCGTGCAGCGTGGCGAAGCACTGCACGCCGTGCAAACCATCTCCGCACACTTACAGGATCAGCTGGCCCAACGCGATCGCGCACTGCGCGCCATCAAGCGCGAACAGGAACTGGAGCGCACGGCGCTGCAAGCGCGGCTGACGGCGTTGCAGGCGCAGGTCGAACCACACTTCCTGTTCAACACCCTGGCCAACCTCAAATACCTGATCCGCACCGACGCCGACACCGCCCAGCAGATGTTGGATCACCTGGTCGGTTATTTGCAAAATGCGCTGCCGGATATGCGCTCGGCGTCGTCGACGCTGGAACGCGAGCTGGCGCTGGCGCGCAACTACCTGTCCATCATGCAGATCCGCATGGGCCAGCGGCTGCGTTTCCGCATCGATGCTGACGATGCCGCACTGTCCCGCACCCTGCCGCCGGCGATGCTGATCTCGCTGGTGGAAAACGCCGTCAAGCACGGGCTGGAACGCGCCAGCCGGCCGGGCGAAATCGTCATCAGCGCCACACTGCGCGGCAGCGAACTGCGGGTGCAGGTATGCGATGATGGCGTCGGCCTGACCGAGCAGATGGGCCAGGGATTTGGCCTTGCCAACATCCACGAACGCTTGCAGCTGCTGTATGGCGAGCGCGCTTCGCTGTCGGTGGCGGCGTCGGAACAAGGCGGCGTGCGGGCCACGCTGATCATCAAGGAGTAAGCATGCCGGTAGCACTGATAGTGGAAGACGAACCGTTGCTGATGGCCGAACTGCGCGACCAGCTGGCGACGCTATGGCCGGAGCTGAGCATCGGCGGCCATGCGGAAAATGGCGTCGAGGCGGTGTCGCTATTGGAAGCGCTGAAGCCGGACGTGGTGTTCCTGGACATTCAGATCCCCGGCCTGACCGGCATTGAAGTGGCGCGGCATGTGGGCGAGCATGCGCAGATCGTGTTCGTCACCGCCTATGCCGAACATGCGGTGCAGGCGTTTGAAGCCGGCGCGGTCGACTACATCGTCAAGCCGGTGACGGCGGCGCGGCTGCTGCAAACGGTGAAGCGGCTGAAGACGCGCAGCACGGCGCCGGTGCCGGCCGGCGTGTGGCAGCAGCTGGCGCCGGCGCCGGTGCAGCGTCTCAAATGGATCAAGGCGTCGGCCGGCAACACGGTGCGGCTGGTGATGGTGCGCGATGTGCAGTTCTTCCAGTCGGATGGCAAATACACGCGCGTGGTGACATCGGACGGCGAGGCGCTGATACGCCTGCCGTTGAAAAGCCTGATCGAGCAGCTGGACCCGGCGCAGTTCACGCAAATCCACCGTGGCGCCATCGTCAACCTGGAAGCGATCGACCGCATCGAGCGCGATGGCACGTCAATGGAAATCCGCCTCAAGGGCCGCACCGACAAACTGGGCGTCAGCGACGCCTACACGCGCCAGTTCCGGCAGATGTAATTAGCTTGCGCGCTTGGCGGCGATGGCGTTGCCGGCGCGGCTGGCGCCTTTGCGGTTGAGGAATTGCGAGATGAACTGGCCGGCGTCCACCACGATATCGAGGTCGATGCCGGTGTCGATGCCCAGCCCCTGCATCATGTACAGCACATCTTCGGTGGCGACGTTGCCGGTCGCACCCTTGGCATACGGGCAGCCGCCCAGGCCCGACACCGACGAGTGGTAGATCGCGATGCCCAGCTCCAGGCTGGCGTAGATATTGGCCAGCGCCTGTCCATAAGTATCGTGGAAGTGGCCCGACAAGCCATCCACGCGGAATTGACCGATGGCGCGTTCCATCACAGCCTGCGTCTTGCGCGGCGTGGCGACGCCGATGGTGTCGGCGATGTCGATTTCGTCGCAGCCCAGGTCGCGCATGCGGCCCACCACGTCGGCCACCGCATCGAGCGGCACGTCGCCCTGGTACGGACAGCCGAAGGCGCAGCTGATGCTGCCGCGCAGGCGGATGCCCTGCTCTTTCGCCGCCTTGGCCACGCCCTCAAAGCGCGCAATCGATTCGGCGATGGAGCAGTTGATGTTCTTTTGCGAGAAGGCTTCCGACGCCGAACCGAAGATCACCACTTCGTCCGCGCGCGCGGCCAGCGCCGCTTCAAAGCCCTGCATATTCGGCGTCAGCGCGGAATAGATCACGCCCGGTTTGCGCGTGATGGCGGCCATCACTTCGGCGCTGGTGGCCATCTGCGGCACCCATTTCGGCGATACGAAGGCCGCCGCTTCGATGTTCTGGAAGCCGGCGCTGGTGAGAAGGTTCACCAGCTCGATCTTGATCTCGGCCGGGACGTTTTCCTTTTCGTTTTGCAGGCCGTCACGCGGGCCGACTTCAACGATTTTGACTTGCTTCGGTAAGCTGCTCATTTCAATACCCCAGTGTGCGGTCGACCACGCCGGCGACTGGCTGGCCGGCTTCGGTCTTGCGGATGTTGTCGGCGATCTGCTGCACGCTTTCGCGGCGCAAGGTCAGCGCGGAGATGTGCGGCGTGATGGTGATGCGCGGCTCCTGCCAGAACGGGTGCTGCGCCGGCAAAGGCTCGTTGCGGAACACGTCCAGCGTGGCGGCGGCGATATGGCCGGACTTGATCAGCGTGATCAGGTCCGGCTCCGCGATGTGCGCGCCGCGTGCGACGTTGATGAGGTACGCGCCTTGCGGCAGCTTGCTCATGTTGGTGCGGTCCATGATGTTGCTGGTCTCCGGCGTCAGCGGCAGCATGCAGACCAGCACGCGGGTGCCGCGCAGGAAGGTGTCCAGGCCGTCGGCGCCATGGAAAGTCTGCACACCGGGCACACTCTTTTCAGTGCGACTCCAGCCGCGTAGCGGGAAGCCGAACGGCGCCAGCGCCTCCAGCACGCGCGCACCCAGCACGCCCATGCCCAGCACGCCGATGGAGAAGTCTTCCTTGCGGTGCTGCGGCAGCGGCGCCCACTGGCCGGCGCGCGCCTGGGTTTCGTATTCGTCGAAACGGCGGAAGTAGCGCAGCGCGGCGTGCGTAACGTATTCGGCCATCTGGATCGCCATGCCGGCATCTTCCAGGCGGATGATGGGAATGTGGCGCGGCAGCGCGTCGCCGAACTTCAGCAGCGCGTCGACGCCGGCGCCGGTGACGAAGATGGCTTTGACGGTGGCCAGTTCGGCCAGCATCGCTTCCGGCGGCGACCACACCACGGCGTAGTCGCAGGCCTGGCATTTTTCACCGGCGTGCCAGATCTCGATTTCCGCGTCCGGCAGGTATTTGGCGAAGTCCTTGATCCACGGTTCGGTCTTGCCGTCGGCACGGTGTAGCAGGATGCGCATGGTGGTTCTCCTTTATGCCGCCTTGAAGGCCAGCAGCGGTGCGCCGTCCGAGACCTGGTCGCCGATGTTGTAGAGGATATCGTCAACCACGCCATCGTGCGGTGCGGCGATGGTGTGCTCCATTTTCATGGCTTCCATGATGACCAGGGCCGCGCCTTTTTTCACTTCCTGTCCCTTGACGGCGAGGACGGCAACCACTTTGCCGGGCATCGGTGCGGTGAGGCGGCCGCCTTCTGCTTCGGCTTCGCCGGCATGCGCCATCGGGTCGTTCCACGTCAGCTGGTAATGCGCGCCGTTGCTGAAGACGTGGAAGGTATCGCCCTCGCGCAGCACGGCGCCGCGCGCGGCCTGGCCGCCGGTACTGAACTGCCGGCCATCAGGTCCGTAGGTGACGTTGATGTCATAGTTCGCATGCTCGTCGGCGAATGACAGTTTGCGGATGTAAGTCTGGTTCATGCGCCAGCCATTGGCCTGGGCCCATGGCTCGGTGCTGTGCGCTTGTTCGGCGTCGAGCAGGGCTTGCGCCGCCAGTGTGAGAGCGCTGTCCGGCGCCGGTTGCGCGGCCGGGAACAGCGTGTCGTGATTGCGTTCAATCAGGCCGGTATCCAGATCGGCGCTGGAGAAGGCCTGGCCTTCCACCAAGCGCTTGAGGAAGGCGATATTGCTGGCCAGGCCGACGATCTGGTATTGCGCCAGCGCTTGCGCCATGCGGGCCAGCGCCTGCTTGCGGTCCGCGCCCCAGACGATCAGTTTGGCGATCATCGGGTCGTAGAATGGCGAGATGGCGTCGCCTTCGCGCACACCGGAATCGATGCGCACTGCGGCAGGTGCTGAAGTCACGCCGCCAAGCTCGAACGAGACGGCGTCCGGCGTGCCGAGATGGCGCAGCGTGCCGATCGACGGCAGGAAGCCCTTCTCCGGATTTTCGGCGTAGATGCGCGCTTCGATGGCGTGGCCGTTGATGACCAATTCATGCTGCTGCTTCGGCAGCGGCTCGCCGGCGGCGACGCGCAGCTGCCACTCCACCAGATCGGTCCCGGTAATCATCTCGGTCACCGGATGTTCAACTTGCAGGCGGGTGTTCATCTCCATGAAGTAGAAGCTGCCGTCCTGGTTGGCGATGAATTCCACCGTGCCAGCGCCGACGTAGCCCACGGCACGCGCCGCAGCCACCGCCGCTTCGCCCATCGCTGCGCGGCGTTCGGCCGGCATGCCGGGCGCCGGCGCTTCTTCCAGCACTTTCTGGTGACGGCGCTGCACCGAGCAATCGCGCTCGAACAAATAAATGCAATTGCCGAGCGTATCGGCAAATACCTGGATTTCAATATGACGCGGGCGCTGGAGGTATTTCTCCGCCAGCACCTTGTCGTCACCAAAAGAACTGATCGCCTCGCGCTTGCAGGACGCCAGCGCATCCTTGAACTGCGCCGAGTTTTCCACCACGCGCATGCCCTTGCCGCCGCCGCCGGCCGAGGCCTTCAGCAGCACCGGGTAGCCGATGTCGTCGGCCTGCGCATGCAGGAAGTCTGCATCCTGCTGCTCGCCGTGATAGCCCGGTACCAGCGGCACCTTGGCCTTTTCCATCAGCTGCTTGGCGGCAGACTTGGAGCCCATCGCGCGCATCGCCGATGCCGGCGGGCCAATGAATACCAGGCCTGCTTCGGCGCAGGCGTCCGCAAACTCGGCGTTCTCGGACAGGAAGCCGTAGCCGGGATGGATGGCTTGCGCGCCGGTGGCCTTGGCGGCGGCGATGATCTTGTCGCCGCGCAGATAGCTTTCCTTGGCGGCGGCAGGACCGATCGGCACCGCTTCGTCGCAGACGGCGACGTGCTTGGCGTTGGCGTCCGCTTCCGAATAGACGGCCACGGTCCGGATGCCCATGCGGCGCGCGGTAGCGGCCACACGGCAGGCAATTTCACCACGATTGGCGATCAGAATTTTTGTAAACATCGTCTCTCTCTTTGCAGCTTATTTTGTAAATTCGCTGGAAGTTTTTTTATGGTGATGCTGAGTGAGGCTTGCTTTTAGCAGCCGCAGCTCTCTTTTTGTACCGAATCCAGTACGGCGCCGCGGGTTTTCAGGCCCAGTTTTTCCAGCAGCGCGCGGTCGTCGTTGGCTTCCGGGTTATCGGTGGTCAGCAGCTTGTCACCGTAGAAGATCGAATTGGCGCCGGCCATGAAGCACATCGCCTGCACGGCTTCGCCCAGTTCGCGGCGGCCGGCCGACAGACGCACGCGCGCCTTCGGCATCGTGATGCGCGCCACGGCGATGGTGCGGACGAATTCCAGCGGGTCCAGTTTGTCCTGGCCGAACAGCGGCGTACCTTCCACTTGCACCAGGTGGTTGATCGGCACCGATTCCGGATATGGATTCAGGTTTGCCAGCTGGGCGATCAGGCCGGCGCGCTGGTCGCGCGATTCGCCCATGCCGACGATGCCGCCGCAGCAGACCTTCAGGCCCGCTTCGCGCACGTGGCCCAGCGTGTCCAGGCGGTCCTGGTATTCGCGGGTGGAGATCACGTTGTCGTAGAACTCAGGCGCGGTGTCCAGATTGTGGTTGTAGTAATCGAGGCCGGCGTCCTTCAGGCGCTGCGCCTGGTGTTCTTCCAGCATGCCCAGCGTGGCGCAGGTTTCCAGGCCCAGGGCTTTCACCGAGCGCACCATCTCTTCGACCTTGTCCATGTCGCGGTCTTTCGGGCTGCGCCAGGCGGCGCCCATGCAGAAGCGGGTGGCGCCGTTATCCTTGGCCTGTTGGGCGGCATCGAGCACGGTGTCGATGTCGAGGATCTTCTTGGCTTCAACGCCGGTGTCATAGCGCGCCGCCTGCGGGCAGTAGCCGCAGTCTTCTTCGCAGCCGCCGGTTTTGATCGACAGCAGCGTGGCCAGTTCGACGTCGCCGTCCGGGAAGTTGGCGCGCTGCGTTTGCTGCGCGCGGAACATCAGTTCATTGAACGGCAGCTCATACAGCGCCAGTACTTCTTCGCGCGGCCAGGTGGTGGCGGCAGGCACGATCGGCGCCGTCGGGCGGTGCAGGGAAACGACTTTCGGTTCCTGGAGGGTAGTTTCAGACATCGGTTTTCCTTCTTCGTTCAAATTGCAGTTTGCAGCGGCCAGTGCGGCAGCTGCGTAAAATCGATATGGCCGGCGGCCGCTTCGGCGGTCGGCTGGTCCAGGCGTGGCACGCGGCCCAGTAGCGGCGCCGGAATGCGCTGCGCCAGTGCGGTCACGTTTTCGTCGGCGAAGGCCATGTCGGACTGGGTTTCATTGGCTACCCAGCCGGCCAGCTTCAGGCCGCGCGACAGGATGGCTTCCACCGTCAGCAGCGCGTGGCTGATGCAGCCGAGGCGCAGGCCCACCACCAGCACCACCGGCAGTTCCAGCTGCTCGGCCAGATCGGCGGTGTCGAATTCGTCGTTCAGCGGCACGATGAAGCCACCCACGCCTTCCACCACCACCGCATCCGAGGCGGCGTTGATTTCCACGTAGGCCGCCAGGATCGGTACCGGCGAAATGGTGACGCCTTCCAGCGCGGCGGCGATATGCGGCGCGGCCGGTTCCTTCAGCAGGAAGGGCGTGGTGATCGACTGCGGCAGATGGACATTGCCGGCGGCGGCCAGCTGGTCGCAATCGTCGTTATGCCATTTGCCGTCCGCACCCAGTTCCGTGCCGGCCGCCACCGGCTTCATGCCGCAGGCGCGCACGCCGGCTTGCACCAGCGCGTGCAGCATGGCGGAGGAAATCAGCGTCTTGCCGATTTCCGTATCGGTGCCGGTGACGAAGCAGTTAAAGCGCGGCGGCAGGCCGCTGGCCGCCGCTGCCGGTTGCGTTTTTGGAGCGACTGCCAACACGGGATCGTCCAAGCTCATCTCAGGTCCTTTCCAATGCCAATGCATTAAGCGCGGTGATTAAGGTTGCCACTTCCTGGCGGGTATGCCCGGCCGAGAGGGTGACACGCAAGCGCGCGGTGCCCGGCGCCACGGTCGGCGGACGGATCGCCCCCACCCACAGTCCCTGCTCGTACAGGGCGGCGCCGGCGCGCATGGTTTCAGCATTATCGCCGATCAGGATAGGCTGGATCGCAGTCTTCGAGGGCAGGCGCTGCCAGCGCTCCAGGCGCAGGCCATCGTCCAATTGTGCCACCAATGCCTGCAGGTTGGCGCGCCGTGTGATGCCTTCGTCACCTTCCAGTAGATCGAGGCTGGTCAGCAGCGCATGCGCCAGCGCCGGCGGCGTGGCGGTGGTGAAAATGTAGGGGCGGGCTTTCTGGATCAGCGTTTCAATCACCGTTTCATGCGCGGCGACGAAGGCGCCACCGACGCCGGCCGCCTTGCCGAGAGTGCCCATGTACACCAGGTACGGCGATCGCAGGTTGAAATGTTCCAGCACGCCGTGGCCTTGCGCACCCAGCGCGCCGAAGCCGTGGGCGTCGTCCACCACCAGCCAGGCGCCGTGCTGTTCGCACAGGGCCAGTATCTGCGGAAGCGGTGCCAGATTGCCGTCCATGCTGAAGACACTGTCCGTCACGACGACCTTGGTAGCGGCCTTGCTGGCCTTGAGCAGCGCTTCCAGCGCCGCCAGGTCGGCGTGCGGGTAGACGTGGGTCTTGGCGCGGGACAGCCGGGCGCCATCGATCAGCGAGGCGTGATTCAGTTCTTCCGAGAAGATTTCTGCTTGCTTGTCGCCAGCGGTCAGGCCGGTGATGACGGCCAGGTTGGCCATATAGCCGGTGCAGAAGCTGATGGCGCGCGGTGCTTCCAGATGGTCGCCTACGAATTGCGCCAGACGTTCTTCCAGCATGGCGTGGGCGCGGATATGGCCGCTGATCAGGTGCGAGGCGCCGCTGCCGACGCCATAAATCGCCGCGCCTTCCTGCAGCGCGAGCTTGATCTTGCGGTGGTTGGCCAGGCCAAGGTAGTCGTTGCTGCAGAAGGCCAGCAGTTCACGGCCTTCCACGAGCACCCGCGGGCCGCACGGCGAGTTGACCGTGCGGCGCTTGCGGAACAGCTGCTGGTCGTCCAGCCCTTGCAGCTGCTGCTTGAGTTGATTCAGCAGTTCCATCGTCAGCCCGCCATGACCTGGTTGAATACGGCCAGCGTGTTGGCGGCCAGGCCGTCGATTTCCTCGTCGCTGAGGATATACGGCGGCATCATGTAGACGGTGGCGCCGATGGGACGCATCAGCAGTTCGTGCTCGGTGGCGCTGGCGAAGAAGCGGCGCGAGAAGTCTTTTGGCGCGTCGATGGCGTCAAAGGCCCAGATCATGCCGCGCTGGCGGAAGTTGCGCACCTGTTCGTGCTGCGCCAGCGGTTGCAGCGCGGCGGTCAGGCGTGCGGCCTTGATCTTGTTGGTGTTCAGTACATCGTCTTCCTCGAAGATTTGCAGCGTCGCCAGTGCGGCGCGGCAGGCCAGGGGGTTGCCGGTGTACGAGTGCGAGTGCAGGAAGCCGCGCGTGACGTCGTTGCTGTAGAAGGCCTGGTAGATTTCGTCACGCGTCATCACCAGCGACAACGGCAGGTAGCCGCCGCTGATGCCTTTCGACAGGCACAGGAAGTCCGGCCACACATTCGCCTGTTCGCAGGCGAAGAAGGTGCCGGTGCGGCCGCAGCCGACGGCGATTTCGTCGAGGATCAGGTGGACGTTGTGCCGGTCGCACAGCGCGCGCACCAGTTGCAGGTAGAGTGGATCGTGCATCGCCATGCCGGTGGCGCATTGCACCAGCGGTTCGATGATGATGGCGGCGATCTTGTCGGCGCGTTCGGTGAACAGGCGTTCGACATCGGCGGCGGCGCGGCGGGCGACGTCCTGCGCCGTTTCACCGTCGGCGGCCTGGCGCGCATCCGGCGACATCACGGTTTGCGACGCGCGCAGCAGCGGGCCGTAGGCGTCCTTGAACAGTGCGACGTCGGTGACGGCCAGCGCGCCGATGGTCTCGCCGTGGTAGCTGCCCTTGAGGCAGACGAATTCCTGCTTGTCCGCGTGGCCATTGTTGCGCCACGAGTGGAAGCTCATCTTGAGCGCGATTTCCACGGCGGAGGCGCCATCGCTGGCGTAGAAGCTGTGGCCCAGCACATGGCCGGTCAGCGCCGACAGTTTTTCCGACAGCTCGATCACCGGTTCGTGCGTGAAGCCGGCCAGCATGGCGTGTTCCAGCGTGTCCAGCTGGTCTTTCAGCGCGGCGTTGATGCGCGGGTTGGCGTGACCGAACAGGTTCACCCACCAGGAGCTGATCGCGTCCAGGTAGCGGCGGCCTTCATGGTCGTACAGCCACGCGCCCTTGCCGCGGCTGACCGGGATCAAGGGAATGGTTTCGTGATGCTGCATCTGGGTGCACGGATGCCATACGCTGCGCAAGCTGCGTGCTACCCAGTCGCTTTGTTTATTCAAGTCCAAAACTGCTCCATTAATTCAACCAGGCGGGCTTGCGCTTCTCCAGAAACGACGCCACGCCTTCGCGCCCCTGGTCGGAGGCGCGGATTTGCGCGATGCGCTCGGCGGTATCGGCCAGCAGCGCATCGTTGACGGGTTGCCCAACCACGTCGCGCACCAGCACTTTGGCTTGCTGCACGGCGTTCGGGCTGTTGTTGACCAACGCCTTGACGATCTCCGTCACCTTGGCGTCGAGCGTCTCCGTACTCACTACTTCGTGGGCGAAGCCGATGCGCAGCGCTTCCCGCGCGCCGAAACGTTCGGCGGTCAGGAAGTAGCGGCGCGCGGCATTCTCGCCCATGGCCTTGATCACATATGGCGAAATCGTCGCCGGAATCAGGCCCAATTTCACTTCGCTCAGGCAGAAATTCGCTTCTTCCACCGCGACGATGATGTCACATGCGGCCACCAGGCCCATGCCGCCGGCATAGCAGTCGCCCTGCACCTTGGCCACCACCGGTTTCGGACACAGATAAATGGTGCGCAGCATTTCCGCCAGCTGCAGCGCATCCGCGTGGTTTTCGGCGTGCGTGTAGCCCGCCATTTTCTTCATCCAGTTCAGGTCCGCGCCGGCGCAGAAGGCTGGGCCGTTCGCAGCCAGCACGATGGCGCGCAGCGCGTCATCTTCACCGAGTTCGCTGAAGGCCTGCTTAATTTCGGCGATGGTGGTTTCGTTGAAGGCATTGCGCACGTTCGGACGGTTTAGCGTTACCGTGGCGATGCGGTCTTCGCGCGTGATGGTCAGGGTTTCAAAGGCCATGCTCATTCCTTGGTTTTGACTTCGGTCGGCATGCCGACGGATTTCAGGAAGCGCTCCGTGTCCGGCCACCAGATCGATACGCCGTCCGGGCTGGCGCTCATGCCGTGCGCGTCTTTTTTGAACGGACCATACGCCACCAGCTGCGCCTTGCCGCCGGCGCCGGTATAGGCCTGGTACATCTCGGACGCCAGCTGCGGGCCGAAGTGTTTGTCGTTGGCGCCGTAGAACCAGATGCTCGGCACCTTGGTGGTCGCGCCCCATTGCCTGAAGGCGTCCACCAATGCGGCTTGCCAGTCGCAGTGCGAACGGCTGTTGACGCCACCGGCAAAGTTGATGATGCCGCGCACGCCGTGGATCTCATGGCTGCCGGCGGCCATCGCCGTCAGGCCGCCGTGCGACTGGCCGGCAAGGATCACGTGGTCCTGATCCGCCCATGGCTGCTTCATCACATACTGCATGGCGAAGAACAGCGAGTTGGCTTGCTGCTCGCCGTTGTCCTTGGCTTCGCAATGCGAGTTGATGTAAGTGCCGCCCGATCCCGCAAAGCCCATGCGCATCGGGATCACTACTGCGTAGCCGCGCTTGACGAATTCCTGGCTGATGACCGGGAAGGTGGCGCGCTTCTGAAGGTGCGCGTCGCCGCCGTCTTTGCCGTGATTCATGAACAGCACCGGGAAAGGCCCCGCTCCCGGCGGCTTGTAGATGGTGGTTTGCAGCGTGATCTGCGCGCCGCCGATGTTGGCGGGAACCGCCACTACCTGTTCAGGCAATGTCATCATGGTCACATCCGGAAGACACCGAATTTGGTGTCTTCAATTTCCGCGTTCATCGCGGCGGACAGGCCGAGGCCCAGCACCATGCGCGTATCGGCGGGATCGATCACGCCATCGTCCCACAGGCGCGCGGTGGCGTAGTACGGGTGGCCCTGATGTTCGTATTGTTCCTTGATCGGCTGCTTGAAGGCAGCTTCCTCTTCCGCCGACCACGCGCCGCCCTTGCCTTCGATGCCGTCGCGCTTCACGGTGGCCAGCACGGACGCCGCCTGGTCGCCGCCCATCACCGAAATGCGCGCGTTAGGCCACATCCACATGAAGCGCGGCGAGAAGGCGCGGCCGCACATGCCGTAATTGCCGGCGCCGAAGCTGCCGCCGATGATGACGGTAAACTTGGGCACTGCGGCCGTCGCCACCGCCGTCACCATCTTGGCGCCGTTGCGGGCGATGCCTTCGTTTTCGTACTTGCGGCCGACCATGAAGCCGGTGATATTTTGCAGGAATACCAGCGGGATCTTGCGCTGTGCGCACAGTTCGATGAAGTGCGCGCCTTTCAGCGCCGATTCCGAGAACAGGATGCCGTTGTTGGCGATGATGCCGACCTTCATGCCGAAGATGTGGGCGAAGCCGCACACCAGCGTGGTGCCGTAGCGCGCCTTGAATTCATCGAATTCGCTACCGTCGACGATGCGGGCGATCACTTCGCGCACGTCGAACGGCTTGCGGGTATCGACCGGGATCACGCCATACAGTTCGGAGGCGGGGTACGCCGGTTCCACGGCCTCGCGCAACGCGCCCTGCTGCGGCTTGGTGCGGTTCAGATTGGAGACGATGGTGCGCGCCAGCGACAGCGCGTGCAAATCGTTCTGCGCCAGGTGGTCGGCCACGCCGGACAAGCGCGTGTGCACGTCGCCGCCGCCCAGGTCTTCCGCCGTCACCACTTCGCCGGTGGCGGCCTTCACCAGCGGCGGGCCGCCGAGGAAGATGGTGCCCTGTTCCTTGACGATGATGGATTCGTCGCTCATCGCCGGCACATAGGCGCCGCCGGCGGTGCAGGAACCCATCACCACCGCGATCTGCGGGATGCCCTTGGCCGACAGGTTGGCCTGGTTGTAGAAGATGCGGCCGAAGTGGTCGCGGTCCGGGAAGACATCGTCCTGGTTCGGCAGATTGGCGCCGCCGGAGTCCACCAGGTAGATGCACGGCAGGTTGTTCTGGTCGGCGATTTCCTGTGCGCGCAGGTGCTTCTTGACCGTCATCGGGTAGTAGGTGCCGCCCTTGACGGTGGCGTCGTTACAGACGATCACGCATTCCTGGCCGGCCACGCGGCCGATGCCGGTGATGATGCCGGCCGACGGCGCGGCATCGTCATACATGGCGTAAGCCGCCATCTGCGACAGTTCGAGGAAAGGCGTGCCGGGATCGAGCAGCATCTGCACGCGGTCGCGCGGCAGCAGCTTGCCACGGGCGACGTGCTTGGCCGAGGCCGCTTCGCCGCCGCCGAGGGCGATTTTGGCGACCTTGTCGCGCAAATCGTCGACGACGGCCTGCATGGCGGCGGCGTTGGCCTTGAAATCCTCGCTACGAGGGTTGAGCTTGCTTTCGATGTGCGGCATGGCTTTTCCTTTGTCTGTCTATTCTGGAAAACTACCGTCAACGTAAAACCAGCGCAGGTCTCCTCCTTCTGCCGGTTCGCGTACAAAGTTGCTGATCTCGTGCAGGCGCTGGGCCCGGCCATTGATCTTGAACCGGGCGACGAATTCCACCGTATCCTGGGTCAGGTCGGCTTCATCTGCTTTACGTTGACGTAAACGTAAAGCAGATTTTACCTCAAGTCCCAGCCATTGCACCTTTTCCTCGTCGCTCATGATGGGCTCGGTTGGACGGGTGCTGGCGTGCCAGGTGGCCAGCAGGTAGGGCTCGTTGCGTTGGCCGTAGGCGGTATAGCGCGAGCGCATCAGGGCCTCGGCGCTGGGCGCGATGGCGGTCCCGGCGATGTACGGGCCGCAGCAGGTGGCGAGCGACGGGCCGCCGCAGGGGCAGCCGGCAGGCGCGGTGGACTTCTTGGACATGGTCGGAAACAGTCTGGGCTGGTGGTGCAAACCCCGCATTATCCGCCAAATAGGCGCAATCCGCCGGGTCCGGCGTTACGCTAGTTGTAGAAATATTGTTGCTTCACACCGCACGCGACGCACACCGTTTTCCGCATCGCTATTACACTAGCGGAGTGAGGAGAATTGAATGAGCCAGACCAGTTTTGAATTCAAGGCGGATGCCAACGACAGTTCGCCGTTGTACATGCAAATTGCCCGTAAATTGAGCGACGATGTGCTCAATGGCCGCTACCAGGTGGATCAGGCGCTACCGTCGGAACGCACTTTGTCGGAACTGTTAAACGTTTCGCGGGTCACCGCGCGCAAGGCCATCGACCAGTTGGTGGACCAGGGACTGGTAGTGCGTCGCCGCGGTTCTGGCAATTATATTGCGCCGCGCATCGAGCAGCCGCTGTCCAACCTCACCAGTTTTTCGGAACAGTTGCAGCAGCGCGGCCACATTCCCGGTTCGCGCTGGCTCAAGCGCGCCATCGTGGCGCCGACGCCGGAAGAACAGCTGAGCCTGGGGCTGTCGCCGTATTCCAAGGTGGCGCGGCTGGAGCGGTTGCGGCTGGCCGATGACGTGGTCATGGCGTACGAGGTGTCGGTGTTGCCGCAAACGGTGCTGAACGACCCGAACGCGGTCGGCAACTCGCTGTACCAGTATCTGGACAGCATTAACAAATCGCCGGCGCGGGCGTTGCAGCACATCCGCGCGATGAATGCGTCGGCCGATCTGGCGGCGCAGCTCGGCGTGCCCGAAGGCCAGGCGCTGCTGTACATCACCCGGATAGCCTATCTGGAAACCGGCGAGGCGATGGAACTGACCCATTCGTATTGCCATAGCGACCACTACGATTTCGTCGCGGAGATGCGCCGCGCTACTTAAACCCCATGCTCAAGACCGAGACGCCGAGTACGCAGCATCCCCAGTTGGACCTCTACCCGGTGGAGGCCCTGGTCGATGCATTGGTCGACGACCAGGCGCTGGCGGCGCAGGCCGTGAAGGCGGCCTCGGCCAGCATCTGCGCGGCGGTGACGGCGATGACGCCGCGCGTGGCGGCCGGCGGCCGGCTGGTGTATGTCGGCGCCGGCACCTCGGGGCGGCTGGGGATTCTGGACAGCGTCGAGCTGTCGCCGACCTTTTCCTGGCCGCCGGATCGGGCG
Source organism: Duganella dendranthematis (assembly GCF_012849375.1). NCBI lineage: Bacteria > Pseudomonadati > Pseudomonadota > Betaproteobacteria > Burkholderiales > Oxalobacteraceae > Duganella > Duganella dendranthematis. The sequence continues at coordinate 2,314,967 of NZ_CP051684.1, read as the reverse complement.
GTGGCATTGCTGGCCGGCGGCCTGGGTGCGATGTTCCAGGCTGTGGAAGGGGCGGAAGATGACCGCAACAAGGGCGCGTCCGACCTGCGCCTGCTCTATCCCAACTACAACGATGTGATTTTGCTGGTGGCCGCGTCCGGCACCACGCCGTACGTGCTCGGCGCGTTGCAGGCGGCGCGCATGGTGGGAGCGCTCACGGTCGGCATCGCCAACAATCCCGGCACGCCGCTGCTGAGCGGCGCCGACATCGGTATTTGCCTGGACACCGGCCCGGAAGTCATCTCCGGCAGCACCCGGCTCAAAGCCGGCACGGCGCAAAAGATCCTGCTGAACACGCTATCGAGCGCGCTGATGGTGCGGCTGCATAAAGTTTACGGCAACCTGATGGTCGACCTGCATCCGACCAACGTCAAGCTGGTCGAGCGCGCCATCCACCTGACCATGCACGCCACCGGCGCCACCGAAGCCGCCGCGCGCGCAGCGCTGGAACAAAGCCACTTCCACGTCAAAACCGCCATCGTCGTCCTGCTGAAGCACCTCCCCGCCGACCAGGCGCAAGCCCTGCTGGACGCCACCGACGGCAACCTCCGCACTGCCCTAGACTAAAAATCAGCGGACTAGGCGCGATACTGGGTGTTGATGATGTAAATCTGGAAAATCATCGAGGCGGTGGCGATCAGCATGGCGTTGGCCGCCCAGAGTTTGCCAAGGCCGCTGACGCCGGGTTGGCTGCGCAGCTTGTTGCGCCAGGCGCGGAAGCCGAGGTAGATCGTCACAGGACCCAGGATGAACGGTGTGATCATCAGAAACAGCAGCGGGTAGGACAACAGGATCAGCAAATACGTCAGCAGGTACATGATTTGGTTGCGTTCTGTGGAAGGTAACCGTATCGTACCTGCGATGAAAATAACCAGTCGCAACGCAAATCCCTGGGCCTGGGTGCCCAGCGTGTCCTTCAGCCAAGGCGTGCCGTACGTCGCCGTGATGCTGCTGTCGACGGTGATGTACAAAAACCTCGGCATCTCGAACGCCGATCTGGCGTTTTATACGGCCTGGCTGTACTTGCCGTGGGTGGTCAAGCCGCTGTGGTCGCCGATTGTGGAGATGTTCGGCACCAAGCGCCGCTGGACGGTGCTGATGCAGCTGGTCGGCGGCGCCGGGCTGGCGGCGGTGGCGCTGACCTTGCACGCGCCAGACTTTTTCCGCTGGACGCTGGTGATCTTCTGGCTGATGGCGTTCTCGTCCGCCACGCACGATATCGCTTCCGACGGTTTTTATATGCTGGGCTTGCCGACCCAGCGTCAGCAGGCTGCTTTTGTTGGCGTGCGCAGCGCGTTCTATAAGCTGGCGATGATCAGCGGGCAAGGCGGTCTGGTCTATCTTGCCGGCCAGCTGATGAAGGCCACCGGCGATCCGGTGCATGCGTGGTCGGTGGTGTTTGCGCTGATGGCGGTACTGTTCCTGGCCTTGTGCGGCTATCACCAGTTGATGCTGCCGCGTCCGGGCGACGACCACCGCCACACGGCCGGCGGCGCGCTATGGCAGGACTTTGTTCATACGTTCCGCAGCTTTTTCCAGAAACAGGAGATCGGCGTCACGCTCGGCTTCCTGCTGCTGTACCGCCTGGGCGAGGCGCAGCTGCTGAAGATGGCCGCGCCATTCCTGCTCGATCCGCGCGCCAGGGGCGGTCTCGGCCTCAGCACCTCGGATTTCGGCCTGGTCTACGGCACGATCGGCGTGTGCGCGCTGGTGCTGGGCGGGCTGGCCGGCGGCGTGGTGGTGTCGCGCTTCGGCCTCAAGCGCGCGCTGATGCCGATGGTGGTTGTCATGCACGTGCCGGACCTGGTGTTTGTCTATCTGGCCACGGCCCTGCCGGATAATCTGGCGCTGGTGTCGCTGTGCCTGGCGGTGGAGCAATTCGGCTACGGTTTCGGCTTTGCCGCTTTCATGCTGTACATGGTGCTGGTGGCCGATGGCGAGCATAAAACCGCCCACTATGCGCTATGCACCGGTTTCATGGCCCTCGGCATGATGTTGCCGGGCATGGTCAGCGGCTGGATTCAGCAACAACTGGGTTATCAACAGTTCTTCATCTGGGCCTGTATATCGACGTTGCCGGCGTTTGTGCTGGCCGCACGGGTGCGCATACCGGCCGAGTTTGGCCGGCAATAGCCATTACAATACGGTCTCAACTGATGCGGAGAGTGGTTTTGGTTTTTAATGCGAAGAAGCGGCTGACTTTGTCGGCTGGCGTGGCGGCTGGTCTGGCGGCGCTGCTTGATGGATGTTCCAGTACGCCGACTGCGCCCGTGCCAGAAGCTGGCGTGACGACGCCTGCCCGCCCCGCAGTTGCGGCCCCGGCCGGATCGTTGCCGGCGCCGAGCCCGGCGTTGGCCTTCGATCCCAATATGCCGCCGGCGGCGCCGCGTGAATTCCGCGCCGCCTGGGTGTCCACTGTCGCCAATATCGACTGGCCCAGCCGCAGCAATCTGAACATGGCCAAGCAGCAGGCCGAAGCCCTTGCCATTCTGGACCGCGCGCGGGCGCTGAATCTGAACGCCATCGTGCTGCAGGTGCGGCCGAGCGCCGACGCGATTTATCCGTCCGAGCTGGAGCCGTGGTCGGAATTCCTCACCGGCCAGCAGGGCCGCGCGCCGGCGCAGCCGTGGGATCCGCTGCAATTCTGGATTGAGCAGGCGCACGCGCGCGGGCTGGAACTGCACGCGTGGTTCAATCCCTACCGCGCGCGTCACGCCACCGCCAAGTCGCCGCTGGCCGCCAACCATATCGGCCGCAGGCTGCCCGAAGTGATCAAGCCATACGGCCGCTATCTGTGGATGGACCCGGGCGAAGCGGCCGCCTCGCAGCACACGCTGAACGTCGTGCTGGACGTGGTGCGCCGCTACGATATCGACGGCGTGCATATCGACGATTACTTCTATCCGTATCCGATCGATACGCCGAATGCGGCCGGGCCGGAAGGCGTGGCGCTGGACGCCAGCGCCAGCGGCGGCGGCAAACAGGAACTGGAATTCCCGGACCAGCTGTCATGGCAGCGTTACCTGCTGTCGGGCGGCACGCTGGACCGCGCGCACTGGCGCCGCCAGAACGTCAACTCGCTGATCGAAGCGATGTACCTTGGCATCCACAAGGAGAAATCGTGGGTGCGCTTCGGCATCAGCCCCTTCGGCATCGGCCGCCCGGATCGCCGTCCGGCCGGCATCGTCGGCTTCAGCCAGTACGACAAGCTGTATGCGGATGCGGAACTGTGGCTGGCCAACGGCTGGCTCGATTACCTGGCGCCGCAGCTGTATTGGCCGGTGGCGCAGGCGCCGCAGGCGTTCGACGTGCTGCTCGACTACTGGCTGGCGCAGAACACGCACGCGCGCCATGTGTGGCCTGGCCTGTACACCAGCCGCATCGACAACAGCGCCAAGGCGTTCGCGCCGGACGAAATCGTCAAGCAGATCGGCGTCACGCGCACTCGCAGCGGCGTGCGCGGCCACCTGCACTTCTCGATTGCGGCGCTGATGGAAAACCGCAAGGGCATCAGCGATCAACTGAGAACGCAGGCGTATCAAACTGCCGCACTGACGCCGCCCACGCCGTGGCTGGGCAGCGATGCGCCGGCTGCGCCGCAAGCGGCTGCGCGGCGTGACAGCAACGGCGTGGCGCTCAAGCTGTCCGCCGGCTTCGGCAGGCCGGTGGCGCATTATGCGATCTGGTCGCGCTACGGCAATGAGTGGCGCTTTGCGGTGGCGCCGGCATCGCGTCCGGTGCTGCTGCTGGCCGATGACGCGGCGGGTGCGGCGGCGCAGTCGGTGGTGGTCAGTGCGGTCGACCGCCTGGGCAATGAAAGCGAACGGGTACAGGTCTATACACGGAGCTGATGATGAGCGATCTCGGTCTGGGCATCGATGCCGGTGGCACGCAAACCCGTTGGGCCATGGCCGATAAGGCGGGGGTGATTGTGGCCGAGGGCAGTGTCGGCGGCATGTCGGCCACGCAGATGAACAGCACCGCCGGCCGCGATGCGGTGCGCGGCATCTTCGCCATGCTGGCGACGCAGGTGCGGGCCGCTGGCCAGCCGCTGCGCGCGTGCGCCGGCCTGACCGGCTTTGACGGCGCCAGCACGCAGGTAACGCACTTGCTGGCGGAGGCGCTGCAGATCGCGCCGGCCGCCATCAGCATGCGCAATGACGTGGAGATCGCGTATCTGGACAGCTTTGCGCCGGGCGAGGGCTATCTGGTGTACGCCGGCACCGGTTCCATCGCCGCATGGATCGATGTTGATGGCCAGTTCCACCGCGCCGGTGGACGCGGCGTGACGCTGGATGACGGCGGCGGCGGATTCTGGATCGCGCGCGAGGCCATGCGGCATATCTGGCGGCTGGAGGACGAGCAGCCGGGCGTGTGGCAGCAGTCGGCCATGGCGCGCGCGGTGTTCGGCCAAATCGGCGGCAGCGACTGGACCTTGTCGCGCCGGTTCATCTACGGCCAGGATCGCGGCGCCATCGGCAGCCTGGCGCTGGCCGTTGCCGCCAGCGCGGATGCCGATCCGGTGGCGCGGACGATTCTGGAAAACGCCGGCCGCGAACTGGCGCGCATTGCGCTGGCGCTGGTGGGCCGCTACGGCGCGCGTCCGATCACGCTGGGCGGACGGGCGGCGCAGCTGCATCCGCTGATCGCGCAAAGCATGCGCGCCGCGCTGCCAGCTACCTTGTCGCTGACGCAGCGTCACACGCTGGCGCACCACGCTGCGGCGCGGATTGCTCTACACTCCCCTGATTGAATCGATAGCCGAGAGACGCCATGAAGACAGTTCCCCTGCTTGCCCTGACTGCGCTGGTCGCCGGTTGCGCCACGGTACCGCCGCCCGGACCTCGGCTGGACCACACGCTGACAGCGCGCGCGCAGAGCGACCGTATCAAGTACATCATCGTGCACTACACGGTGAGCGACACGCCGCGTTCGATCAAGACGCTGACCACCGCCGACGTCAGCGCGCACTATCTGCTGACCGACACCGAGCCGCCGTTCTTCTACACGCTGGTGGATGAATCGCGCCAGGCCAACCACGCGGGCTACAGCAGCTGGAAGATCTACAACCAGCTCAATTCCGCCTCGATCGGCATCGAGATTGTCAATCCGGGCTTCAAGGAGACGCCGGAGGGCCGCGTGTACGCACCGTTCAAGCAGTCACAGATCGATCAGCTGATTTTGCTGTTGAAGGACATCGTCCAGCGCCACAACATCGCGCCGGGGAATATCCTCGGCCACAACGATATCGCGCCGCAGCGCAAGCAGGACCCGGGACCGCTGTTCCCGTGGAAGCAGCTGGCCGATGCCGGCCTGATTCCGTGGCCGGAAGCCAGCCGCGTGGCGGCGCGCCTGCCCGGCTTCCAGCAGCAGTTGCCGGAAGTGGCCTGGTTCCAGCGCAAGCTGGCCGACCATGGCTACGCCGTGCCGCAGACCGGCGAACTGGATCAGGCCACGCGCAACGTCATCTCGGTATTCCAGACCAAATACCGCCCGGCGCTGTACGACGGCACGCCCGATGCGGAAACCGCCGCCATCCTCGATGTGCTGACCAGTCCTGTGCCTACCTTGCCTGCGCCGGCCGCCGCGCCGGCAGCGGATGGCGGTCAATAGCGTCAGTCCTTGAGCGCGTTCATGATCGCGTAAGCGGCCTTGACGCGGTCGGCGATCGGGTAGTTCTTGTTCGCCAAAATGACGATGCCGATTTTCTTCGCCGGCACAAAGGCGACATAGGCGCCGAAGCCGTTGGTGGCGCCGGTCTTGTTGTACCAGACGTTGTCGGATGGCGGCTTGGGCGGCGTCAGCAGCGTGACCCGATTGGCTTCGCGGCTCATCTTGCTGGAGTTCCCGTCCTGTAGGGTATCCAGCGACACCGGCATCGCATACCGTTCCCAGCCCAGGCCCTGCACCATGCCGCCGACGCGGTAGTAGCCGACGTGCGTGCCTTCGATGGCACTGCGCAGCGTGGCGTCAAGCTGACTCGGATCGATATTCGCCTGCACGTAGCGGATCAGGTCCGAGGTGCTGGAGCGCACGCCGTAAGTCTGGCCCGAGAACAGTTCCTGTCCCATGCGGACTGGCTTGTTGTCCTGGTTGTAGCCCCAGGCGTAATTGGTCATCGCGCTGTCCGGCATGCGCAGGTAGGTATGGGTCATGCCCAGCTTGGGCAGGATCTGCTTTTCCAGCACGTCGGCCGGATTGGCTTTGAGCGACAGGCCGGCCAGGTGGCCGAACATGCCAAGGCTGGGATTCGAGTACACGCGCATCTGACCCGCCGCGGCGCTCGGCTTGAAGTGGCCGAAGTAGGCCAGCATGCCTTGCTCATCATCCGTCACCGCATCCGGGAACTGCAGCGGCAGGCCGCCGGCGGTGTAGGTGCCGAAGTTGAGTACCGTCGCCTTGTCGAGTGGCGTGCCTTTCAGCCTGGGCACGTAGCGGCTGGGATGATCGTCCAGCGACAGCTTGCCCTGCACCAGCGCATACGACGCCATGGTGGCGGTGAAGGTCTTGCTGACCGAGCCCAGTTCAAACAGTGTGTGTTCGCTGACCGGCGCGCCGCTCTCCTTCGACGCCACGCCGTAGCTGAAGAAAGCCGGCTTGCCGTCGATGGTGACGGCGACGGCGATGCCCGCCACGTCGTGCTCTTTCATGATCGGTTTGATGGCCTGATCGACGATGGTTTGCAGGTCGGCGGCGCCGGCGACGGGTATGCAGCAGCCTGCTGCGATGGCAAATGCCATGCGGCTCAGTGTAGACAAGATGTCTCCTTGGGTGGGTGGTGGGTTAAAGCGTGTCGAGTTGGGTGGCGACGTTGCGCAGGAAGGCGTCGCGGATGCGCGGGCCTGCGAAGACGTCCTGTCGGTGGTCCAGCGTCATGTTGGCAAAGACGATGGTGCGGTTGCCCTTGGTGGCCCAGCCGACATACCAGCCGTATTGGCGGTCGTCGTCGCTGTTGATCAGAGGCGGCGAGCCGGTGCCGGTTTTGCCGTAGATGGTCCAGCCGTTGGCCAGCGTCTGCGGATGCAGGATACGGGTGGTCATGTCGTAGGCTTTGGCGGAAATCGGCAGCTGACGGTTGACGATCTTGCGCAGGAAGGCCACCTGCTCGTCCGGCGAAATCGCCAGCGAGGATTCCACCCACGACTGGGTCAGGCCATTGTGCTTGCCGGCGTCGCCGGAGAGGTCCTGGTTGCCGTAGCCAAAGCTGCGGACGTAGCGTTGCAGCTTGTCTTCTCCCAACCGTGTGGTGACCTGCTGCGCGTACCACAGGTTGGAGTATTTGATCCAGCTGGAGGGATCGGTGTCGATGCGCCAGTCGGCGTGGTCCCAGGTTTGGTACCTTGGCTGGTACTTGATGACTGGCGTGTGCTCGTCGGTCAGGATACCGCTGTCGTAGCCCATCAGCGCGACCACGATGTTGAAGGTGGATGCCGGCGTGGCGCGTTCGCCGCATTGGCCGTCGCGGCGTAGCGACTGGCCAGTGGCCGCGTCCACCAGCGCGGTGCAGGACAGCAGATTGGCGCTTTGCGACGCCAGCGATGGTTGCAGCGCCAGGCTGGTCGCCAGCACGGCGGCCAGCGCGGCCAGCGTGGCGATGCGGGTCCATGGTCCGCGCAGCGCTTTGGCGGGCGTGCGGATCAGGGCGATGCGGTCGGCCAGCGTGTCCGGCGTGACGTGGCCGAAGGCGAGTGCGGTGGCAATCGGCGTTTGCTGGAGTTTGAGTTGCGTGATCAGCGCCGCCGCGTAGGCTTTGCGTTGTGCTTGCGGACGGCCTTGCAGCACGTCGCGGTCGCAGCCCAATTCCTGTGCCCACGACAGCTGGTTGCGTAGCAGGCGCATGAAGGGATTAAACCAGAGCAGCGTTTGCAGCACGATGCCGGCGCTGGCCCATTGCAGGTCGTGGCGGCGCCAGTGCGTCAGTTCGTGTTCGACGATCATTTGGCGCTGGTCTTCGTCAAAGCCGCGCAGGTGCAACGGCAGCAGCAGGCGTGGGCGCAGCAGGCCGAAGAGCATCGGCGAGATCGGGGCGTCGATTTCGATGGTGTGAACCGGCGCGGCGTTGGTGCGGATGCCGGCGGAGGCCAGCGCATCCAGCGTGCGGCGGGTACGCAGTAGTTGAATCAGCGTGTAGCCTAGCCCCAGTGCGTACAGCAGCAGCCAGCCTTGGGTGGCGTAGGCGAGGAGGGTTTGCGGTGTGATGGTGGCCGGCGCGTCTTTGACGGCGGTGGCGGGTGCGGTGATGCCGGCGTCGGCGCGCGTGGCTGGCAATGGCGTGGCGTAGTTTTCGATATCGATCGGAGGCAGCATGCGCAGGCGTTCGCTTTGCGGCAGCAGGATCAGCAGGAAGGCCGCGAGGACGGTGCACTGGCCCAGCAGCCACACGGAACGCTGCGCAGCGATGGCGGGCAGCCAGCGGCGGCACAAGCTCGTCACCGCCCACACGCCGAGACCGGCGGCCACGCAGCCGGCGCTGGCCAGCGCAAAGCGCAGGGCTAGCGGCTCCAAGCCGGGAAAGATAGCGAAGATAGACACGAGCGACTCCATGTGCGACTGTTGCCATCATTATGCGACAGTTGTCGCAATGAGGTCAAGCGGCATCGCCAACTGCGCTCTGCCGCCCGCCGCGCCGCTCGCCCGCGCTGCAGCGGAAGGGGCGGCGGGTGGTCTGGTGTTTTAACGGTCGACGGTGGCCATGCGCTCATCGCTGTAGCGCAGGCCGGCGATGTGTTTCAGCGCGCCTTCCAGCGTGGCGATTTCAGCGGCGCTGAGCACCACGTCGGCGGCGGCGGCGTTCTGCTCCAGGTTGGCGCGACGGCGCGTGCCCGGAATCGGCACGATATCGTCACCCTGTTGCAGCACCCAGGCCAGCGCCACCTGGCCCGGCGCCAGACCGCGCGCGGCGGCCAGTTCGCGCACCGTCTGCGCCGCCTGCATGTTGGCGTCAAAGTTTGCGCCCTGCATGCGTGGGTCCTGATTGCGGAAATCGGTTGCCGGATACTCTTCCGCGCGCTTGGCGGTACCGGCCAGGAAGCCGCGTCCCAGCGGACTGAACGGCACTAGGCCGATGCCCAGCTCGCGCAGCACCGGGATGATGTCGGCCTCCAGATTGCGCTCCCACAGCGAATACTCGCTCTGCAGCGCGCTGATCGGATGCACCGCATGGGCACGGCGGATATTCGCCACGCCGGCCTCGGAGAGGCCCAGGTAGCGCACCTTGCCCTCCTTCACCAGCTCCCCCATGACGCCGACCACATCCTCGATCGGCACCTTGGGATCGATGCGGTGCTGGTACAGCAAATCGATGTAATCGGTGCCCAGCCGGCGCAGCGAACCTTCAACCGCCACGCGGATGTGCGCCGGATCGCTGGTGACCGCATTACGCACCCCCTCGCGGATATCGAAGCCGAACTTGGTCGCCAGGATCACCTCGCTGCGCCGGCCTTGGAAGGCGCGGCCCAGCAGCTCCTCATTGTGATACGGCCCGTACACCTCGGCCGTATCGAAGAAATTAATCCCCAGTTCAATCGCCCTGTGCAGTGTGGCGATCGACTCGCCCTCATCCGCCGCCCCATACACATTGCTCATGCCCATGCAGCCCAGCCCCTCGGCCGAGACGGTTAATCCTTGCTTACCTAACTGACGTTGTTTCATGCAGTGCTCCTGATTAATTGCCGGAACGGGCCACCCAGTCAACCAGCTCGTCCAGCACGGCGCGGCCGGCGCCGTTGGCGACGTGGGCGTCGTTGAGGATGGCGACCACGATGCAGGGCTGGTTGTTGGCGTCCTGCACGTAGCCGGCGATGGCGATCATGCCGGTCAGGCTACCAGTTTTCAGGCGCGCGCGCTGCGCGGCCGGGCTGTCCTTCAGACGTCGGCGCATGGTGCCGTCGGTGGCGGCCACCGGCAGGCTGGCGAGAAATTCCGGCATCCACAGGCTTTTCAGGCCAGCTTGCAGCAGGGCGGCCAGCTGCGCCGGCGTGGCGCGTTCGCTGCGCGACAGGCCGGAGCCGTTGTCGAGGATCAGGCCGTTGCCGTCGATGTTGTGCTGCTGCAGCCAGGCGCGGATGGCGGTCTCGGCGCGCATCGGGGTGCTGGCGCCGCTGGCGTCCGGTGGCAGCGGTTTGCTGCCCAGTTGCGGATCGGCTTCCAGGCTGCCCAGGCTGAGGAAGATGGTGCGGGCCAATGTGTTGTCGGATTGTTTGTTGGTGTCGCGGACGATTTCGGGCAGCGCGCGGGAGACGTGCTCGGCCAGCAGGCGGGTGGCGATCGCCGGCGCGGACGCAGCATCGGCCGGTGCTGCCGGGATGGCTGCCTCGCGCACTTCACCGCTGAGTGAGCCGCCCAGCTTGCTCCATTCGGCCAGCAGCAGCCGTGCCAGGAAGTCCTGGCTGTCCAGCACGTTGATGTTGGTGGATTTGGTGCAGTCTTTCGGGAAGCTGCCGTGCAGCACCACTTCGATGCGGTCGCCTTTGCGCGAATAGTCCGGCGTGCGCCAGCCGTTTTCCCAGCTCCCGCAGGCGGCATCGGTCAGTTTCATCTCCGAGCGGATGCTGACTTTGTCCATCTCCGGCAACATCACCAGCGACAGTTTGTTGCCGGTGGAGCGCATTTCCACTTTCAACAGGTTGGTGTTGATCAGCGCCGCGTTGGGAATGACGTTGTAGTAGGCCCATGGATATTCATCAAACGGCGGCTGCCCCGCATCCGGCCGCGACGGCGTGAACAGCAGGCGGTCGACGATGATGTCGCCCTTGATGCGTCGGATGCCCTGGTTGCGCAGCGCTTGCAGCATGTGGCCCAGCACGTCTTCGTTAAAGTCGGCATCGGCGCCGCCGCGCAGGATCAGGTCGCCTTGCAGGACACCGTTGACGACGTCGGCGCTGCTGCGCAATTCGGTGCGGCCGCGGAATACCGGTCCCAGCTGCTCCAGCGCCGTCAGCGTGGTGAACAGCTTCATGGTGGAACCCGGCTGCATGCTTTGCTGCGGGTTGTGCGACACCAGCACGGTATCGCCGCGCAGGACGATGATGCCGGCCGCTTCGGGCGGAATATTTGACGACTGCATCAGCCGCGCCACCGGCTCCGGCAGGTCGGCAGCGTGGACAGAGCCGGCCGCGATCAACGCGGCAACCAGCAGACGTCGTAACAACTTAGTGGAAGAAGACATAGGAAATCGCAATCGCAGCAAGCACGCCGGCGAAATCGGCGATCAGGCCGCAGGAGATCGCATAGCGCGTCTTGCGGATGCCGACCGAGCCGAAATACAGCGCGACGATGTAGAAAGTGGTGTCAGCCGAGCCCTGGAACACGCAGGCCAGGCGGCCGACAAAGGAATCGACGCCATAAGTTTGCATGGTGTCGATCATCATGGCCTTGGCCGCGCTGCCGCTCAGCGGCTTCATCAGCGCGGTCGGCAGCGCCGAGACGAAATCGGTGTTGACGCCCAGGTGGCTGAACAGCCAGCTGAAGCCCTGCACCACAAAGCCCAGCAGACCGGCGTTGCGGATCACGCTGATCGCCACCAGCATGCCGACCAGATACGGAATCACGGTCAGCGAGGTCTGGATGCCGCCCTTGGCGCCTTCGATAAACGCCTCGTAGACGTTGACCTTCTTGCGCAGCGCGCCGATGATGAAGCCACCGATGACGGCCATCAGCACGAAGTTGCTGAAGACTTTGGAGAAGGTTTCAATCTCCGGCTTGGTCAAGTAGTTGGTGAAGTACCAGACCAGCCCGACGATGAAGGCGGTGATGCCGCCCAGCCAGCCCACCACCACGCGGTTGAACAGGTTGATGCGCTGGCGGATGGAAACGGCGATGATGCCGGTCATGGTCGCCACATAGGTCGCCACCATGCAGGGGATAAAGATGTCGGACGGATCGGCCGCGCCAAGGATCGAGCGCTGCGCCATGATGGCCAGCGGTATCAGGGTCAGGCCCGAGGTGTGCAGAACCAGGAACATGATTTGCGCATCAGTCGGCTCGTCCTTGTTGGGGTTGAGCGTCTGCAGGCTTTCCATCGCCTTCAGGCCGAACGGGGTGGCGGCATTGTCCAGGCCCAGCAGGTTGGCCGAGAAGTTCATCACCATGTGGCCGGTGGCCGGGTGGCTGGACGGCACGCCGGGGAAAATGCGCGAAAAGAACGGCGCGATCAGTTTGGCCAGCAGGTCGATGGCGCCGGCTTTCTCGCCGATGTTCATGATGCCCAGCCACAGCGTCATCACGCCGGCCAGCGGCAGGGCGATATCCATCACGCCGGTGCGGGCCGAGTCGAAGGTGCCGTCGATGATGCGCTTGAAGATTTCCGTGTCGCCCAGGAACAGGAACTGCGCCAACGCGGCCAGAAATCCCACCAGGAAGAAGCCAGACCAGATGTAGTTGAGCGACATTTTTCGTGTATGCAGTGGGCAATTTGCAAAGTATAGCGGGTAAGCAAGCGCAAAAAGTTATAAGCTGCCGCTTTACCGTGCGAGGAATCATGGGAAGGATGCTGAAAACTTGTGCAGCCGCCGTGCTGGCGTTGGCCGTCACGGTCGCTGGCCATGCCGAGCCCGCGCCGAAAGTGCTGCACGCCTTCCTCAGCACCGGCGAGACCGCGCTCGACCCCGCCGTCGCCTCCGACATCGCCAGCCTCAGCCTGCTGGAAAATCTGTTCGACCCGCTGCTGCGCTACGACTACCTGGCCCGCCCGGTCAAACTGATCCCCAACTCCGCCGCCGCCATGCCGGTGTTGAGCGACGGCGGCAAAACCTACACCTTCCGCCTGCGCCAGGACGTCTATTTCACGCCGGATGCCGCTTTCCACGGCGCGCACCGGCAGGCCACCGCCGACGACTACGTCTACAGCCTCAAGCGCCTGTACGACCCGGCGCTGAAATCGCCGTGGCTGTATTTGTTCGACGGCGTGGCCGGCATCGAGGCGGTTGACAAGTTCACTCTGCGCATCCGCCTGAAGGCGCCCGATCCCAACTTCCTGTTCTACCTGGCGATGCCGGCCACATCCGTGGTGGCGCACGAAGTGGTGCAGGCTTACGGCGCGCAAGCTGGCAACCATCCCGTCGGCACCGGCCCGTTCAAGATCGGCACCTGGAAGCGCAGCGACCAGATCGTGCTGCTGGCCAACCGCGACTTTCGTCCGACCGAATTTCAAGGCCAGCGCTTGCCCATCCTCGACCGCATCGACATCAAGATCGTCGAGGAATACCAGTCGCGCGTGCTGGGCTTTCTGAATGGCGAATTTGATTTCCTGGAGCAGGTCCCGGAGTCGATGAAGGAAATGGTGCTGACCGCCGACAACCAGTTGCAGCCCGAACTGGTCCGCAAAGGCATCGTGCTGGCGCCGTTTCCGGTGTTGCAAACCTATTACATGTGGATGAACATGGACGATCCGCTGATTGGCGGCTACAGTAAGGACAAGGTGGCGTTGCGACGCGCCATCGCGCTCGGCTACAACAGCACCGAAGACATCGCGCAGATGAAAAAAGGCCTGGCGCTGCCGGCCGTGACGCCGCTGCCGCCCAACGTGCTGGGCAACGATCCCAACTATCGCAGCCCGGTCGCCTATGATCCGGCGCTGGCCAATGCGCTGCTGGACCGCTACGGCTACCGCAAGGGCAAGAATGGCTATCGTACCCAGCCGGACGGCAAGCCGCTGACGCTGGTGATGCACAGCGAAGCCTCCACCGTCGGCCGCCTGCGTGACGAGCTGTGGCGCAAGAACCTCAACGCCATCGGCCTCAACGTCACCTTCAAGAGCGACAAGAAGACGGAAATCATCAAGGCTTCGCGCCTTGGTTCGGTGATGATGTTTGAAACCAACTGGGTCGCCGACTTCCCCGATGGCGATAATTTCTACCAGCTGCTGTATGGTCCCAACGCCGGCCGCGCCAACTATGCCCGCTTCAACCTGCCAGCCTACAATCAGCGCTACGAGCAAGCCCGCTTGATGGGTGAATCGCCGCAGCGCACCGCGCTGTATGATGAGCTGGCGCAACTCATCCACGCCTACACGCCGTGGGTGTTGCTGACGCATCCCATCTCCGCCGATCTGCAACAGCCGTGGCTGAAAAATTACCGTCGCCATCCGGTGGAGTTCACCAACTGGCGCTATCTGGACGTAGCCGCACATACCGCGCACTGAGCGGTGCCTACAATGACAAGATGAACTTACTCAACCGCCGGGCGCTGGCCTATGTTGCCGGTCATCCCATGGATTTCACGGTGCAATGCCTAAAAGGCTTCCGCGCCAACCAAGGCCTGCTGCTGGCGGGCGCGGTGGCGTATTACTCACTGCTGTCGATACTGCCGCTGCTGATGCTGGCGGTGGTGGCGCTGTCGCACATCATTGCGCAGGACGAATTGCTGGCGGCCGTCGGGCGATATCTGAACTGGCTGGTGCCGGGGCAGGCCCAGCCGATCGTGGCCGAGGTGGCGCATTTCCTGGAACATCGCGACCTGGTCGGTGGTGTGCTGGTGATCACCATGTTGTTCTTCAGTTCGCTGGCCTTCACGGTGCTGGAAAACGCCATGTGCGTGATCTTCAAGCACCGGGTGGCCATTCGGCGCCGGCATTTCCTGATTTCGGCGGTGATGCCCTATTGCTACATCCTGTCGCTGGGCATCGGCTTGTTGCTGGTCACGCTGGTGGCCGGCAGCCTGCAGGTGATGGGCGAGGAAAGCGTGCGACTGTTTGGCTATAGCTGGTCGCTGAACGGCGTGTCGGGCGTGCTGCTGTATATGCTGGGTTTGGCCGGCGAGGTCCTCGTGCTGTCGTCGATTTATCTGGTGATGCCGGTCGGACGGCTGTCGCTGTCGCATGCGCTGATCGGCGGCGTGACGGCGGCGCTGCTGTGGGAAATCGCCCGCCGCATCCTGGTGTGGTATTTCTCCACGTTGTCGCAGGTGAACGTGGTGTATGGCTCGATGACCACCGCCATCATCGTCATGTTCAGCCTGGAGATCGGCGCCACCTTGCTGTTGTTCGGCGCGCAGGTGATTTCCGAGTTTGAACGGGCCGGCCGCGAAGCGGCGCAACAGACGCCCGCACCGCTGGTCACCGAAACGGTTTCAAAATAAATTTGTGCGGCGCACAAAAACTGTGGTACACTTTGTTTGTGGTTGAGGTTTGCCTGGCAAACAGTCCCACATCCGGCCGATGCGCCGCGCCCAGAGTTGTGTAAGTTCGATGGCGCAGGTGACGCAGACGCTGGAGTTGTAGTCCCGAAGACATTAGTCGATTTACACGTTAGGGGCACCACGCAGATAGCATGGGCGCCTGAGACGCCGACTCACTTGGCAGATAGCCCTGGAGACCGGTACGATTGAAGCATAGGTAATACATTGGAACGAAGCCTGCAGCGATGTGGGCTTTTTTTTCGTCCGCATTTTTGTTCGTCCTTTGCGTTCGCCCAAACGCGCCAGGCAGCGTCGGCCTATTCTGGAGTGCTGATGGGAGGAGCACGATGGAATTCGCTTTTACGCTCAGATACCGGCTGGCCACCCAGGATCACGATTACGACGACTTGTCGGCGCAACTGGCCGCCGGCGGCTGCGAGGATGCGCTGCTGAGCTTCAACCGTGCCGGCAACCTGGTGCTGGACTTCCGCCGTCCGGCCGACAGCGCCGCCGCCGCCCTCTCCAACGCGATTGCCGACGTGCAGCGCGCACTTCCGGCCTCCGAACTGATCGACATCCGCTCCGGCTTTACGTCCAATTGATTTTGCGGGCTATTCCGATATCATTTGGCTGTCCCAACTGTCGCTGCGGCGCTTCATGCAAACCATACTTTTCCTGTGTACCGGTAATTCCTGCCGCTCGCTGTTGAGCGAGGCCGTCTTCAATCACCTGGCTCCCGAAGGCTGGCGGGCGCTGAGCGCCGGCAGCCAGCCGACCGGTCAGCTGAATCCACGCGCGGTGGCGCTGTTGCAGCGTAAAGGCATCTCCACCGAAGGCTATTACAGCAAATCGTGGGATGCGCTGCCGGTGACGCCGGACGTGGTGATCACCGTGTGCGGCAGCGCGGCCGGCGAGACTTGCCCGGCGTATCTGGGCCCGGTGCTGCGCGCGCACTGGGGCGTGGCAGATCCGAGCCATTTGGTGGGCAGCGACGAAGAAATCGAGGCGGCCTTCGAGGAGACTTACCGCATCCTCCGCGTGCGCATTGAGGCGTTTCTGGCCGCGCCGACCTTATCGCAAGCAGCGCTGGACCGCATCGGCACGCTCGGTGCCGCATGCTGAGCGCCATCCTGATTTTCGTCGCCACGCTGGTGCTGGTGATCTGGCAACCGCGCGGGTTGGGCATCGGCTGGAGCGCGTCGCTGGGCGCATTGGTGGCGCTGCTGGCGGGCGTGATTCACGTCAGCGATATTCCGGTGGTGTGGCACATCATCTGGAACGCCACCGCCACCTTTGTAGCCATCATCATCACCAGCCTGTTGCTGGACAAGGCAGGCTTTTTCGAATGGGCCGCGCTGCACGTGGCGCGCTGGGGCGGCGGCAGCGGCAAGCGGCTGTTCGTCATGCTGGTGCTGCTGGGCGCTGCGGTATCGGGACTGTTTGCCAATGACGGCGCGGCGCTGATCCTGACGCCGATCGTGATCGCCATCCTGCTGGAGCTGCGCTTCTCGGCCAAGGCCACGCTGGCGTTTGTGATGGCGGCCGGCTTCATCGCCGACACGGCCAGCCTGCCGCTGGTGGTGTCGAACCTGGTCAACATCGTCTCGGCCGATTACTTCCACATCAGCTTCGCGCGTTATGCGGCGGTGATGGTGCCGGTGAACTTCGTCGCGGTGGCGGCCACGCTGGCGGCGTTGATGTGGTTCTTCCGCCGCGATATCCCGGCCGATTACGATGTGAAGCAGATCAAGGACCCCGCGCTGGCAATCCACGACCGCGCCACCTTCATCGCCGGCTGGTGGGTATTGGGCCTGCTGCTGATTGGCTTCTTCGTGATCGAGCCGATGGGCGTGCCGATCAGCGTAGTGGCGGCGGTGGGATCGGCGGTGCTGCTGGTGGTGGCGTCGCGCGGCCATCGCATCTCCACGCGCGAGGTGCTGCTGCATGCGCCGTGGCAGATCGTGATCTTCTCGCTGGGGATGTACCTGGTGGTGTACGGCATGCGCAACGCCGGGCTCACGGCTTACCTGACCACGGCGCTGAACTGGTGCGGCCAGTATGGCGTGTGGGGCGCGGCGCTGGGCACCGGCTTCCTGACGGCCATTTTGTCATCTATTATGAATAACCTGCCGACGGTGCTGATCGGCGCCTTGTCGGTGGACGCGTCATCGGCGCAGGGCGTGGTGCGCGAGGCGATGATTTATGCGAACGTGATCGGCAGCGATCTCGGTCCGAAGATCACACCGATCGGCAGCCTGGCCACGCTGCTTTGGCTGCACGTGCTGGCCAACAAAGGCACGCGCATCACGTGGGGCTACTACTTCCGCGTCGGCGCGTGTCTGACCTTGCCGGTGTTGTTTGTCACCCTGGCGGCATTGGCCGTCCGTCTGGAGATGTTTTGAAACCTAAAAAGTGGATTGCCGTTGTCCTGAGTATCCTGGCCGCGCCACTGGCGTTCCTGTATGTCGGCGCGCCGCGCTGGGCGTTGCTCAGTTTTGTGGCGGGGCTGGTGGTGGGCATCGCCGGCTTCCTGGTGCCCGGCCATCAGTCGCCGCTGCTGTTCGGCCTGATTTCGGTGGCGTTGACGGTGTTGTGGATCTGGCGCGCCTACCGCTTTGCCGTCGAGCGCACATTTGATGAACAGCGGCCATGGCATTCGCGCTGGTATGGGCTGGTTGGCGTGGCGGTGGCGGCATCCATCGTCATGGTGTCGCTGCGCGTATTTTTGTATGAGCCGTTCAAGATCCCTTCCTCGGCGATGATTCCCGCGCTGCCGGTCGGCGCCAATGTGATGGTGCAGAAGTGGGGCTTCGGCTACTACGGCAGCATGGGACACCGGCTCGGTCATGGCGCGATTTTGGCGCCGCTGGAGCGTGGCGATATCCTGGTATTCGATTTCCCGGTCGATCCGAGCCAGTCCTACATCAAGCGCGTGGTTGGTCTGCCCGGCGACAAAATCGTCTACCGCGACAAGCATGTGCTGGTGAATGGCGTAGATGGTCGCGGCCAGGAACTGAAGGATTATCTGGACGACGAGCGGCTGATGTACCTGAAGCGCTATCGCGAAAAATTCGGCCAGCAAGAGCATGACATTCTTTTGCGTGAGCAGGCGCCGGCGCGAGTACCGCGCGGCGACCTGGCGCTGCCGAAAGAATGCACGGACGATGGCGAGACGCTGAGCTGCACGGTGCCGGCAGCGAGCTATTTCGTCATGGGCGATAATCGGGATAACAGTATGGACAGTCGTTTCTGGGGCTTTGTACCTGCCAGTGCGGTGATTGGCAAGGTGGTGTACGTCGCTATGCCGCGCAATTAAGGAGTAGGGATTGGATCAGCATATCAAGCCGGTGGAGCTGGCGAAGGCATATCGTTTATTGAATCACGGGCCGACGGTGCTGGTGTCGGCCAGCCATGGAGGGGTGGAGAATGTGATGTCGGCGGCGTGGTCGTGCGCGCTGGATTTTGCGCCGCCCAAGGTGACCGTGGTGCTGGACAAGGCCACCGCCACGCGACCGCTGGTGGAGCAGAGTGGCTACTTCGTGCTGCAGGTGCCGAACATGGCGCAGCTGCAGCTGACCTACGATGTCGGCCACACCAGCGCCGTGGATACGCCGGACAAGCTGGCAAAGGCCGGCGTGCAGCTGTTCAAGGTGGAAGGTTATGATGTGCCGCTGGTGGTGGGTTCGTCGGCGTGGTTGATCTGCAAAGTGCTGCCGGAGCCGCGCAATGAGCAGGTCTACGATCTGTTCATCGGCGAAGTGGTGGCCGCGTATGCGGACGACCGCGTGTTCCAGAACGGCCACTGGGCTTTCGAAAACGCCGATCCGCAGTGGCGCAGCCTGCACTACATCGCCGGCGGCAATTTCTACGCCATCGGCGAAGCGGTGGTCGCCAAGACCTAGAGCGCGCGGGCGATCAGGATTTTCTGGATGTCGCTGGTGCCTTCGTAGATCTGGCATACGCGGGCGTCGCGGTAGATGCGTTCTACCGGGAAGTCGCTGACGTAGCCGTAGCCGCCGTGGATCTGGATGGCGTCGGAGCACACCTTCTCCGCCATTTCGGAGGCGAACAGCTTGGCCATGGCGGCTTCCTTCAGGCATGGCAGGCCGGCGTCTTTCATCGACGCGGCGTGCAGGATCAGCTGCCGCGCGGCTTCGATCTGCATCGCCATCTCCGCCAGTTTGAATTGCACCGACTGGTGCTCGAAAATCGGCTTGCCGAAGCTTTCGCGTTCCCGCGCGTAGCGCAGCGCGGCCTCGTAGGCGGAACGCGCCATGCCGACCGATTGCGAGGCGATGCCGATGCGGCCGCCCTCCAGTCCCGACAAGGCAATCTTGTAGCCCTGGCCTTCTTCGCCGATCAGGTTCTCGGCCGGGATGCGGCAGTGTTCAAACACGATTTGCGCGGTGTCGGACGAGTGCTGGCCCATCTTCTGCTCGATGCCGGCAACGATGTACCCCGGCGTGGAGGTCGGCACCCAGAAGGCGCTGATGCCTTTCTTGCCGGCGTTCTTGTCGGTGACGGCCATGACGATGGCGACGTCGGCGTGCTTGCCGCTGGTGATGAACTGTTTTACGCCGTTCAGCACATAGTGGTCGCCGTCGCGCGTGGCGGTGGTGCGCAGGGCGGCGGCGTCACTGCCGGTGTGCGGTTCGGTGAGGCAGAAGGCGCCGAGCATGTCGCCTTGCGCCAGGGGCCGCAGCCACTGTTCCTTTTGCTGCGCGTTGGCGTACATCATGCCGATGCTGCATACCGGGCAGTTGTTGACGGAGATGATCGTGGAGGTGCCGCCATCACCGGCGGCGATTTCTTCTAGCACCAGGGCCAGCGACACGTAATCCATGCCGGCGCCGCCCAGTTCTTCCGGCACCGCGACGCCGAAGGCGCCCAGCGCCGCCAGCTCTTTCAATTCTTCCTTGGGGAAGTGGTGCTCCTTGTCCCAGCGGGCGGCGTTGGGGGCGAGACGGTCCTGCGCGAAGGTGCGCAGGGCGTCACGGATCATTTCATGTTCCTGGCTCAGTATCATTGCGTGTCTCGTTTATAGTTGCCCCGCAAATCCGTCGCAGGGTCTGACCCCTTGGGGTCAGACCCTATGTGGCTGTGCGGGGTTTACCAGCCGATTTCCGTGCCGTCGTAGCTGCGGTAGACGGCGACTTCGGAGGCGGCCAACCCGGCCAGCGTGGCGCGGATGCCGCTGGCGCTTTGTTCTACCGTGATGTCGGCACCGGCGCCGCCCATGTCGGTCTGCACCCAGCCCGGATGGAAGGCTACACAAGTCGCGCCCTGCTTGCCGAACACCAGCGCGGTGTCGATCAACACCGAATTCAGCGCGGCCTTGCTGGCGCGGTACAGCGAGCCTGACGGCGAGGTGCGCTCGCTCAGCGATCCCATACGCGACGACAGCACCGCCAGCTTGCCGTCGCCACGCGACGCGCACACCAGCGGCGCCAGCACCGGCAGCAAGCGCATCGCCGCCAGCACGTTGGTGTGCATCACCGCGTCAAAGTCCGCCTGCGCCGGAAAACCGTCGTGACGCGGGCCGTACACGCCCGCGTTCAGAATAGCGACATCCAGTTCTTCGCCATCGAGCTTCCAGCCGATGCCCGCCACCGCTTCCAGATTGGTCACATCCAGCTTGTGCGGCTCGGCGCCCAGCGCGGCCAGCGCGTCGCAGTCTTCCTGCTTGCGCGCGGTGGCGATCACGCGCCAGCCATCGTTGCGGTATTGCTTGACCAGTTCCAGCCCGATGCCGCGCGAGGCGCCGATAATCAGTGCAGTCGCCATTTACACCAGCTCCACGGCCATCGCAGTCGCTTCGCCGCCGCCGATGCACAGTGCCGCCACGCCCTTTTTGCCGCCGGTGCGTTTCAAGGCGCCCAGCAGCGTGACGATGATGCGCGCGCCGGAAGCGCCGATCGGGTGGCCCAGCGCGCAGGCGCCGCCGTGGATGTTGACCTTGTCGTGCGGGATAGCCAGATCGTGCATCGCCGCCATCGGCACGGCGGCGAAGGCTTCGTTAATCTCGAACAGGTCGACGTCCTTGGTGCTCCAGCCGATTTTCTTGTACAGTTTTTCGATGGCGCCGATCGGTGCGGTGGTGAACCAGTTCGGTTCCTGCGCAAAGGTGGCGTGGCCGTGAATGCGGGCGATCGGCGACAGGCCCAGTTCCTTGGCTTTCGATTCGCGCATCATCACCAGCGCTGCGGCGCCGTCGTTGATCGACGACGACGAGGCGGCGGTAATGGTGCCGTCTTTCTTGAAGGCGGCGCGCAGTGTCGGGATCTTTTCCACTTTGGCTTTCAGCGGACCTTCGTCTTTGTCGATGACGGTGTCGCCGGCGCGCGAGGTCACGGTGACCGGCGCGATTTCCCACTTGAAATAGCCTTCGCTGGTGGCGACCTGCGCGCGCTTCACCGATTCGATGGCGAAGTTGTCCTGCGCCTCGCGCGTGAATGCGTACTTGGCCGAGCAGTCTTCGGCAAAGGTGCCCATCGAGCGGCCTTCGCCGGTTTTCTCGTTGCGCGAGTAGGCGTCTTCCAGGCCGTCGTACATCATGTGATCGAACAGCATGCCGTGGCCGATGCGGTAGCCGCCGCGCGCCTTCGGCACCAGGTACGGCGCGTTGGTCATCGACTCCATGCCGCCGGCGATCACGACGTCGGCGCTGCCGGCGATCAGCTGGTCGTGCGCGAAGATCGCGGCCTGCATGGCCGAACCGCACATTTTGGACAGCGTGACGGCGCCGGTGGACGTCGGCAGGCCGGCTTTCAACAGCGCCTGGCGTGCCGGCGCCTGGCCCTGGCCCGCCATCAGGCAGTTGCCGAAGTAGACGTGCTCCACCAGCTTGCCGTCGATGCCGGAGCGTTCGACGGCGGCCTGGATGGCGACGGCGCCGAGGTCGTGTGCGGCCTTGGCCGAGAAGTCGCCCTGGAAGGCGCCCATGGGGGTGCGGGCTGCGCCCACGATGACGATAGGATCATGCATGTTCAAATCTCCATTAACGGGTTTCGGCGAACAGTTCGCGGCCGATCAGCATGCGGCGGATCTCGCTGGTGCCGGCGCCGATTTCATACAGCTTGGCGTCGCGCCACAGGCGGCCGACCGGATATTCGTTGATGTAGCCATTGCCGCCCAGCGTTTGAATCGCTTCGCCGGCCATCCAGGTCGCCTTCTCGGCGCTGTACAGGATGGCGCCGGCGGCGTCCTTGCGCAGGTTGCGGATCTGTTCCGGCGAGGTGGCGCGGTCGCAGGCCTGGCCGACGGCGTAGACATAAGCCTTGGACGCCATCATGGTCGAGTACATGTCGGCGATTTTGCCCTGCATCAGCTGGAACTCGCCGATCGGCTGGCCGAACTGCTTGCGGTCGTGGATGTAGGGCACCACCACGTCCATGCAGGCCTGCATGATGCCCAGCGGGCCGCCGGACAGCACGGTGCGCTCGAAGTCGAGGCCGGACATCAGCACGTTGACGCCCTTGCCCAGGCCGCCCAGCACGTTTTCGGCCGGCACTTCGCAATCCTCGAACACCAGCTCGCCGGTGTGGGAGCCGCGCATGCCCAGCTTGTCGAGCTTCTGCGCGATCGAGAAGCCCTTGAAGCCTTTTTCGATCAGGAAGGCGGTCATGCCTTTCGGGCCGGCTTCCAGGTCGTTCTTGGCGTAGACCACCAGCACGTCGGCGTCGGGGCCGTTGGTGATCCACATCTTGGTGCCGTTCAGCACCCAGCGGTCGCCCTTGAACTCGGCGCGCAGCTTCATGCTGACCACATCGGAACCGGCGTTCGGTTCGGACATGGCGAGCGCGCCGATGTATTCGCCGGAAATCAGCTTGGGCAGGTATTTCTGTTTTTGTTCTTCGGTGCCGTTGCGCTTGATCTGGTTGACGCACAGATTCGAGTGGGCGCCGTAGGACAGGCCGACCGAAGCCGAGGCGCGCGAGATTTCCTCCATCGCCACGATGTGGGCCAGATAGCCCATGTTGGCGCCGCCGTACTCTTCCGGTACGGTGATGCCGAGCACGCCCAGTTCGCCCATCTTGCGCCACAGGTCCATGGGGAACTGGTCGCTGCGGTCGATTTCGGCCGCGCGCGGGGCGATCTCGGCGGCGGCGAATTGCTGCACGGCCTCGCGCAGCGCGGCGATATCCTCGCCATGGTCAAAGGTCAGGCCTGGGAGATGGAGCATGTCTTCCTCTATTCTGTTTTGGGTCCGGAGCGGCCATGATACGCCGATGTGACGTTAACGTAAACGTCAAGCAGTGATCACGTCACGGCATGGGCTTCCAGCATGCGTTTGCATTCGTCTTCGTGCGCCTGAATCTCGGCCAGCGACATTTCGATGTCTTCGCGCTGCTGTTCCAGCGTTTCGCGGTGCTGCGCCAGCACGGTCAGGAAGCGGTGCATCTGCGCCGCCGAATCCTTGGGCGTCTCGTACATGTCGACCAGGCTCTTGATTTCCGCCAGCGACAGGCCGAGGCGCTTGCCGCGCAGAGTCAGCTTGAGGCGGGTGCGGTCGCGCGGCGTGTAGACGCGGTTGCGGCCGCCGGCGCCTTCACGCGACGGGCTCAACAGGCCCTGGTCTTCGTAAAAGCGGATTGCACGCGCAGTGATGTCGAATTCGCGCGCCAGTTCGGTAATGGTGTAGGTGGACATAGCTGGTCTAAGTGGTTTCCGTTTACGTCAACGGCAAAGTGATTGTAGCGCGAAAAACACCGTTCCCGCATCCAGCAGCGGACTCAGCGTGACCGCCAGCATGCGGAATGGTATCGTGCGACGTGAAAGGCAGCGCGGCAGGATGATATTCATCCGCGCTTCTGGACCGAATAAAATTCGCCTGGTTATTCCACTGACGTTGGTACTGGCAGAGGATGAAATGTTAATTATAAAATCCCATAAAGTCACAGTCGAGGCTGTTCTCGAAGAGACTGACTTTCATGAAGCAACGTGAAATAGTGTCAATATGAATTCCTCTAATGAACGCGAAAGCTTTAGCCAGCGACTCCAACAGGCTCTCAAGAACGCCCATTATTCGCCCGACAGCCCGACCCGGCTGGCGCGCGAATTCAATATTCGTTTCGATGGTCGACCGATTACCGTGCACGCCGCCCGCAAATGGCTGGTTGGCGAGGCTATTCCTACACAGGAGAAGCTGCGCATGATCGCCCAATGGCTGGGCGTGCCCGCCGAGTGGTTGCGCTTTGGCGGCCCGGAAGAAGGCGCACCGAACGGCGACAACGGTGCCAACCTGTCGCGCTTCGAGTCGGCCGACGTCAAGCTGATCGCCGATTTGCAGCGTCTGGACGAGCATCATCGCCAGATTGCGCGGGAATTTATCCGAATGCTGGTGCGTGTCAACTACCAAAAGTAGTTATTTTTACGTATTACTACGGAAATAGAGGAACCGGCGGGATGGCTGCCTGCTCCCCATGACCATGAAACCAGTTTCACAATCGACCGGTTTTTGTTCGGGCGTAGCAAAACGCTTTTTATTTTCGCTACGTTTGCGATTTGTCATGGTTGCGACACGGATTTAAGGCACAATAGGGCAGTACCTATTTTTTGGGGAGTCATGCTTTGAGCCGTCTTATGAAAAGCAACTACAGCAATGTCGCACAGCTGAAAGATTTAATGACCGCCCCACCGATGACCGCCGAACAGCATGCCGAAGTGATGCGCAAACGTATCGCCCATCGTCGCATGGTGGAAGAAGCGCGGGAATTGAAGCGTGCCAGCAGTTCGAACTACGATATTCGCTGAACCAGCGCGGAAGCGCTAACGCTCTTAGATGCCGCCGGCGGCCTGTCCCTTGAGACCGGCCCAGCGCGGCGCCAACGCATGTTCAATGCCGAATAAATCGATCACGCGGGCCACCGTGTGGTCGACCATCTCCTCAATGCTCTGCGGGTTGTGATAGAAGCTCGGCAGCGGCGGGAAGATGATGCCGCCCATTTCCGTGACCGCTGTCATGTTGCGCAAGTGCGCCAGATTGAACGGGGTCTCCCTTACCATCAACACCAGCCGACGGCGCTCCTTGAGCACGACGTCGGCCGCGCGCGCGATCAGGTTGTCGGACAGGCCATGGGCCACCGACG
Organism: Duganella dendranthematis; assembly: GCF_012849375.1. Classification (NCBI taxonomy): domain Bacteria; kingdom Pseudomonadati; phylum Pseudomonadota; class Betaproteobacteria; order Burkholderiales; family Oxalobacteraceae; genus Duganella; species Duganella dendranthematis. The sequence continues at coordinate 2,289,726 of NZ_CP051684.1, read as the reverse complement.
CCAGGGTTTTCATCGAGCAGGGCGCAATGATCATGCCGTCGCTCTGGAACGAGCCGCTGGCGATCGAGGCGCCGACGTCGCGCACCTTGTGCACCACATGGGCCAGGGATTCGACCTCGCGCCGCTGCAAGCCAGTTTCCTGGTGCAGCGTGAGGACGGCGGCTTCAGAGACGATCAGATGCGTCTCGATGCCGTCAAGATGTTGCAAATGCTGCAGCAGACGCACGCCATACACCGCACCGGTGGCGCCGGTGATGGCGATAACAATCCGCTGAGGCCGATCAGGCATCCAGCAGGGCCTTCAGCTCGCCCGACTCAAACATCTCGTTCATGATGTCCGAACCGCCGACGAACTCACCCTTCACGTACAGCTGAGGGATGGTTGGCCAGTTCGAGTAGTCCTTGATGCCCTGACGGACTTCCGGATCTTCCAGCACGTTGACGGTAGCAATGTTCTCGACGCCGCAGGCTTTCAGGATCTGGATGGCGCGGCCGGAGAAGCCGCATTGTGGGAACTGGGCGGTGCCCTTCATGAACAGCACCACCGGGGTGTTGGTCACGGTTTCTTTGATCCAGGTTTGTACGTCGCTCATAGCTGCCTCGGTGAATTAAATATCGGATGCCGACATTTTATAAGAAATGTGCCGCTGGCGTGTTGACGTCCAAAAAAATCTATGTATTATGTATATCGGGACTCGATATAGCGAAAGGCGATACAGAGATGGATATTAACTACAGTAAATACCTGCCCCTATCGGAAGCGACGTTTTACGTGATGCTGGCGCTGACCCAGCCGATGCACGGCTACGCCCTCATGCAGAAGGTGGACAGCATGAGCGCCGGCAGCGTCACGCTGGGGCCGGGCACCTTGTACGGGGTGTTCGGCACGCTGGAAAAACAGGCGCTGATCGTCAAGGTGGCGGAAGAGGAGCGGCGCAAGGTTTACGCGCTGACGGAACTGGGCAAGGTGGTGCTGGCGGAGCAGGTGCGCCGGCTGGAAATCATGCTGGGCAATGCGCGGGCGTTGCAGCACGCGGCTTAATTTTAAGGAGCAGTCATGGGCAAGCTGGTACGGAAATTCAAGATCTGGTACGTGTGGCAGGATGAAGAACATCAGCAGTGGCTGCAGGAGATGGCGGCGCAAGGCCTGCATCTGCGCAGCACCAACGTTTGCTGCGTCCACACGTTCGAGCGTGGCGCGCCGGCCGATGTGGCGTATCGCTGGGATGTGCGCTACTTCGGCCCGAAGGCTGAGTACAAGCAGCTGTTCCAGGATGCCGGCTGGGAGCTGGTGACCTCGACGGTGGGCTGGCATTGCTGGCGCAAGGCGCGCACGGCCGGCGCCAGCACCGAGATTTTCACCCAGCGCGCCGACAACGCCGCCAAATACCTGCGCGTGATCCGTCTGTTTGCGCTGGTTGTGGCGGCCGAGGCGCTGGCTTACTGGCTGATTCCGGCCCGGCAGGAATACGCTGAAGGCCTGGCGTGGGGTATGTTTGTCGGTACCGCCGTGGTCGGCTTGATCTCGCTGGCCAAGCTGTCCAAGCGCATGAAGGAGGTTCAGGGCGCCTGAGCGACGCCCTGAATTCTGCGGCTTAGCCGCGCAGCTTGGCGAAGGCGGCCGCCATGCTGCCGCTGGCCGCCGGTTCGCGGGTCTGCTGCTTCTGCTGCTGGCCCATGGCGCGGCGATCGTTACGGTCGCCGCGCTGCTGCGGCTGCGCACCGGCTTGCGGCGCGCTGTCGGACAGGCGCATGGTCAGGGCAATGCGCTTGCGCTTCTCGTCCACTTCCAGCACTTTGACCTTGACCACCTGGCCGGCTTTCACCACCGTGTGCGGATCTTTGACGAAGGTGTTGGACAGCGCCGAGATGTGCACCAGCCCATCCTGATGCACGCCGATGTCGACAAACGCGCCAAACGCGGCGACATTGGTCACCACGCCTTCCAGGATCATGTCGGGACGCAGGTCGCGGATTTCCTCCACGCCTTCCTTGAAGGTGGCGGTGGTAAATTCAGGACGCGGATCGCGGCCCGGCTTTTCCAGCTCCTTCAGGATGTCGGTGATGGTCGGCACGCCGAATTTCTCATCGGCATACTTGGCCGGCTGCAAACGCTTGATCAGCGCGCTGTCGCCGATCACCGCCTTGATGTCCTTCTGGATATCGCCGAGGATTTTTTCCACCAGCGGATACGATTCCGGGTGTACCGCCGATGCGTCCAGCGGATTGTCGCCGCCCATCACGCGCAGGAAGCCGGCGGCCTGTTCAAACGTTTTGTCGCCCAAGCGCGGCACCGATTTCAGCGCGGCGCGCGAGGTGAACGCGCCTTTGACGTCGCGGTAGCTGACAATCGCCGTCGCCACCGATGACGACAGGCCGGACACGCGTGCCAGCAGCGGCGCCGAGGCGGTGTTGACGTCGACGCCGACCGCATTCACGCAATCCTCGACCACCGCATCCAGCGTGCGCGCCAGCTGGGTTTGCGACACATCGTGCTGGTACTGGCCGACGCCGATCGATTTCGGATCGATCTTGACCAGCTCGGCCAGCGGATCTTGCAGGCGGCGGGCGATCGACACCGCGCCGCGCAGCGAAACATCCATGTCCGGCAGTTCGCGCGACGCGTATTCCGAGGCGGAGTACACCGACGCGCCCGCTTCGGAGACGACGATCTTGTGCATTTTTTGCTCGGGGAAGCGCTTGAGCAGGTCTTGCGCCAGCTTGTCGGTCTCGCGCGAGGCGGTGCCGTTGCCGATCGAAATCAGCGATACATTGTGCTTGGCGGCCAGCTTGCCCAGCGTGTGCAGCGAGCCTTCCCAGTCGTTTTTCGGCTGGTGCGGGTAGATGACGGCGGTGTCCATCACCTTGCCGGTGGCGTCCACCACGGCAACTTTAACGCCGGTGCGCAGGCCCGGGTCCAGGCCCATGGTGGCGCGCTGGCCGGCCGGGGCCGCCAGCAGCAAGGCTTTCAAGTTGGTAGCGAAGACGGTGATGGCATCCAGCTCGGATTTTTCGCGCAACGCGCCCATCAGCTCGGTTTCCAGGTGCATAAAACTTTTCACGCGCCAGGTCCAGCGTGCGGTGTCGGACAGCCATTTGTCGGCCGGGCGGCCGCTGCTCTTGATGCCGAAACGGGCGGCGATGCGGCTTTCGCACGGATTGTGCGGCGCGTCCCACTTTGGTTTTTCCGGTTCGGAGTCCAGCCGCAGGGTAACGTCCAGCACGCCTTCGCGGCGACCGCGCATCAGCGCCAGTGCGCGGTGCGACGGTACCGACGACAGGTTTTCGCTGTAATCGAAGTAGTCGGCGAACTTTTCACCTTCTTCTTGCTTACCTTCAATAACCTTCGATTCGACGATGCCATGCTCTTGGACATATTCACGCAGCGACTGAAGCAGGGTAGCATCTTCGGCAAAACGCTCCATCAGGATCTGGCGGGCGCCGTCCAGCGCGGCCTTGGTGTCGGCCACGCCCGGATTGTTGCCGTCGGTGGTGGTAAAGGCTTCGCGCAGGAACTTGGCGGCTTCGACTTCCGGATTCAGTTCGGGATTGCCCAGCAGGCCGTCGGCCAGCGGCGCCAGGCCCGCTTCGATGGCGATTTGGGCCTTGGTGCGGCGTTTTTGCTTGTAGGGAAGATATAAGTCTTCCAGCCGGGTCTTGTCTTCTGCGTGCATGACAGCATCTAATAAGACCGGTGTCATTTTGTTTTGCTCGGTGATCGAGGCGATGATGCTGGCGCGGCGGTCTTCCAGCTCGCGCAGGTAACGCAGGCGCTCTTCGAGCAGGCGCAGTTGGACGTCATCCAGGCCGCCGGTGACTTCCTTGCGATAACGGGCGATGAAGGGCACGGTGGCGCCTTCGTCCAACAGGGCGACGGCGGCAACTACCTGGGCCGGTTTGGCGGACAGTTCGAGGGCAAGACGTTGTTCAATGGAAGGCAACATGGTGAGAAATCCTAGACAGACAAGCCCGGAATAATACGACATCGGCACAGGTTTCGATGCTTTTGCCATGGGAACGTGGGCAAGCCCACTTTGATTGACAGGTTTTTAGCAAGAATACGTAAACACGAACGCGTCAATGGCGGATAATATTGCCTGTTGCCGTTTTTGAACCATCTTTGAACAACAATGCGACCTATGGATTTTACCCGCGACGACGCCCCTGCCGCCCCTGCTGCTCCAGCACCGGCCCCAACGCGCCCTGCGCCGCCCGCGAATCAATTGTCGTACGCTGTCGCCACCTGGCTGCAGCGTGTGGATGCGGCAGCGCACCCGAAAGCCAAGCTGGCGCCGCCGCCGGTCGATAACGACCCCAAGCAGACCCAATACAAGCTGATTTATGTGCTGGCGCCTACCAGCGGCGGCCGCCATGTGGCGCTGTGCCTGTACAAGGCGCGCCTGCGGCCGAACGGCGACGTGGCCGCGGCCAGCCCGGTCAGCGAAGTGTTCTCGCTGCTGTCGACCCCCCCTACGTTCATGACGCCGAACGACGAAGACCTGATCCGTTTCTTCGTCGCCATGCGCAGCGGCCAGAATTCGCAGACCGGCTCGGCCACCGAACCGCGCGGCAAGATCGGCGCGGCGCTGCTGAATATGCTGGCCGAACAGGACAAATTGCTGTGGGCGAACTCCTGGGCCGACGTCGGCAACGGCCTGGTGTATCCGCTCAAGGGCGGCGTGTTGCGCGAGGCCAACCTGGCCTGGCGCGAAGAAGGCAAGGGCCTGCGGCTCGGCTGGCAGGTGGCGCCGCCGCCGGGCGCCAAGCATGTCGGCGCCGACCAGGTCGACTACATGCTGCCAACCGATCCGCCGTGGTACATCGATAACCTGTCGTGCGGCGTGCTGCAATTGAACCAGGGCGGCGCCACGATTCCGCTGGCCGATTTGCAGGCCCTGGTGGCGCAGGCGCCGTTGCTGACCAACAACGACAAGATGCGGGTCTCGCAACTGCTGCTGGCGCACGGTCTGCAAGGGCTGATGCCGCTGCCGCAACCGTTGCCGCAGCGCATGCGCGACGACGTCAAGCCGCGTCCGGTGCTGACGCTGGAAGCGGCGATGCTGGCCGACGGCTCGCTGCAACGCTGGCACGATTTCGCCGTACTGTCGTACGACTACGACGGCGAACGGGTGTCGTTCGATCCGTCGCAGCGCGTGGTCCGCCAAAAGGGCGAGGTCACCGAAATCATCCAGCGCGATAGTGAGGCCGAGCAGGCCGCGCTGGCGTTGCTGACCGAGCGCCACTTCATCGCGCCGACCACGCTGCCGCTGAGCAGCCTGAAGGGCGCCGTATTGCTGCCGAGCCAAGCCGAGTGGATACGCTTCGCCCGCGACGGCATCGCCGCGCTGAAGGAAGCCGGCTGGAAAATCGAGAAAACCGCCAAATACCGCTATGACACGGTGGAAGTCGGCGACTGGTATGCCGACGTGGTGGAAGATCCGGCCGACGGCGGCCACGCCTGGTTCGACCTGGAACTGGGCATCATGGTCAACCAGGAACGGGTGCCGCTGCTGCCGGTGCTGGTGCAGCTGATCCGCAATGCCCCCAACGATTTCAATCCGAAAGTCATCGCCCAGCATGGCGCCGAAGACCAGATGCTGGCCACGCTGGCGGACGGTTCACGCGTGGCGCTGCCGTGGGGCCGCGTGCGTCCAATCCTGAATACGCTGGGCGAGTTGTATTTCAGCGACAAAATCAAGAACTCGGTGCACATGGCCACGCTGGACGCGGCCCGCCTGGACGAGCTGGCCCGCAATGTCGAGCTGCAGTGGACCGGCGGCGAGGAATTGCGCGACATGGGCGCGCGCCTCAACCAGTTCGGTTCGGTCACGCGGGTCGCTACCCCGGCCGGCTTGCAAGCCACGCTGCGTGACTATCAAACCGATGGCCTGTCGTGGATGCAGTTCCTGCGCGAATACGGCTTTGCCGGCATCCTGGCCGACGACATGGGCCTGGGCAAGACCGTGCAAACCCTGGCGCATATTCTGGTCGAGAAGGAAGCCGGCCGCTTGACGGCGCCGGCGCTGGTCATCGCCCCCACCAGCCTGATGGGCAACTGGCAGGAAGAAGCGGCGCGCTTCGCGCCCGGCCTGAAAGTGCTGCTGCTGCAAGGCAAGGACCGCATGGGCCAGTTCGACCAGATCGAAGAAGCCGACCTGGTGCTGACCACCTACGCGCTGCTGCCGCGCGACGAGGAAAAATTGCGCGAGCACGATTTCCATCTGGTGATCCTGGACGAGTCGCACTACATCAAGAACACCCGCTCCAAGGCGGCCCAGAGCGCCGGCCTGCTGCGCGCCCGTCATCGGCTGTGCCTGTCCGGCACGCCGCTGGAAAATCACCTGGGCGAACTGTGGTCGCAATTCCATTTCCTGCTGCCTGGCCTGCTGGGCGACGAGAAGGGCTTCAACACGGTGTTCCGCCACCCGATCGAGCGGGCCGACGATCCGCTGCGGCGCGCGCTGTTGAACCGCCGCATCAAGCCGTTCCTGCTGCGCCGGACCAAGGACAACGTGGCCAAGGAGTTGCCGCCGAAGACAGAGATGGTGCGCAAGGTCGAACTGACCGGCGCTCAGCGCGACCTGTACGAAACCGTGCGTCTCGCAATGGACCAGAAAGTGCGCGACGAAATCGACCGCAAGGGCGTGGCGCGCAGCCAGATCGTCATCCTGGAAGCGCTGCTCAAGCTGCGCCAGGTGTGCTGCGATCCGCGGCTGGTCAAATCCACCACCAAGAAACAACAGGCGGCCGGTTCGGCCAAGCTGATTGATCTGATGCAGATGATCGAAGACTTGCTGGAAGAAAAGCGCAAGATCCTGGTGTTTTCGCAGTTCACCAGTATGCTCGAGCTGATCCAGGAAGAACTGGAGTCGCGCGACATTCCGTATGCGCTGCTGACCGGCGAGACCAAGGACCGCAGCGCCCAGGTGGCGGCCTTCCAGCAAGGCGCGGTGCCGATTTTCCTGATCTCGCTGAAGGCCGGCGGTGTCGGACTCAACCTGACGGCGGCCGATACGGTTATCCACTATGATCCGTGGTGGAACCCGGCGGCGGAAAATCAGGCCACCGACCGCGCCTGGCGTATCGGTCAGGACAAGCCGGTGTTCGTGTACAAGCTGATCGCCAAGGGCACGCTGGAAGAGAAGATCCAGGTCCTGCAACAAAAGAAATCGGACCTGGCGCAATCGATCCTGGCCGAAGGCGAATCGCAGAAGATGGCCTTGACCCAGGAAGACCTGCAACAGATCTTCGCACCTTTGGTGGAGTAAATCATGACGCAGACGCTAGCGGAACTCCAGGCGGCACTCCAGCAGTCGCAAGCCAACGAGGCCCGCTACCGGCTGCTGCTGGAACACAGCAGCGAGATCAGCTGGATGGCCGATTGCGCCACGCTGCAGCTGACCTGGCTGAGTCCGGCGGCCGAACGGCAGTTCGGCTACACGCTGGACACCGCCAAAACGCTGGCCCACGGCCTGCTCAAGGACTTGCAGGCGCGGCTGGCGCGCTACGCCGATGGCGATCTGAGCCGTCGTCGCTTGCTGCGTGAAACCGAGTTGGCGCATGCCGACGGTCATCTGGTACCGGTGGAAATCGAATCGACCTTGATCCTCGACGCGCACGGTGTGCCGGCCAGCGTGGTTGGCGTGGTGCGCGACCTCAGCGCCAGGCGCGAGCTGGCGGCGCAGCAGAAAAAGTTCGCGTCCATGCTGTCGCACGAATTCCGCACGCCGCTGTCGACCATCGACGGCGCCGTACAGCGGCTGGAAATGACCGGCGCCCACCACGACGAAGGCACGCGCAAGCGCTACCGCAAGATCCAGACCGCCGTCGACCGCATGCTGGCGATGCTAGACGAATACCTGTCGCCGGAGCGCATGGCCAGCATCGGCCGCGAACGCCAGCCCGATGAAGTCAATCCCGCCGATCTGTTGCAAAGCGTGGCCGAACAGGCGCGCCGGCGCCGGCCGCAGGTATCGGTGCGCACTGAAAACCTGCCGCAATGGATGCGGTGCGATCCGGCAGGTGTGCGTTTATGTTTGGAAATATTAATAGACAATGCAATAAAGTACACAGAGGATAATATTCCGCTAGAATTGGTGGGGAGAATTGCAACGGAAGGTGGCGTCGAGCTGCTGGTGCGCGATCACGGCGCCGGCATACCGGAGGCGGATCTGCCCCAGGTGTTCGACAAAGCGTTCAGGGGTAGCAATGCCGCCAGTGTGGCGGGATCGGGCCTGGGCCTTTATATGGCGCGTTCCATTGTTGATGTGCACGGTGGTACTGTTACTGCGAGAAATGTTTCTGAAAGCGGCACGGAATTTCGGATTTGGCTGCCTGTGGCCGTCAATGCCGGGAAAAGCCTTGCGCGGGCCGGGGCCAGCAGTGATAATTCCCTAGACGCAAGCTGATTGTCCCAAGTTTTGGGCACAATTTGCTCAACAATTGAACGAAGTGGCGCATCAATGACGCAAATACTCATCGTGGAAGACAATCTGGACTACGCCGAGGAGATGGCGGAGTTCCTGACTGAACTTGAACACGAAGTGCACATCACCAACAACGCCAGCGACATGTGGTCGGCTTTGAGCCAGGGCAACGTTGGCGTGGTCGTGCTGGACCTGGGCCTGCCGGACGAGGATGGTTTCAACGTCATCCCCCGCATGCGCCAGCTGTATCCGCAGATCGGCTTGCTGGTGCTGACCGGCCGGGTGGCGTTCGACAATCGCATCCTGGGCCTGCGCCTTGGCGCGGACCACTACCTGACCAAGCCTATCAAATTCCCGGAACTGGCGGCGCACATTGAGGCGCTCGACCGTCGCGTCGGCCCGCAGGAGACGATCCCGCTGCCAAGCAAGTGGACGCTGAAAGTAAGCGCGCGCCAATTGGAGTTGCAGGGCATGGCCATCACGCTGACCGAAAAGGAATGCAATTTCCTGCATCTGTTGACGATTAACACCCGGCCGGTGCCGCGCCAGGTCATCGTGGCCGGTATTGGCGGCGACGATCCGGACGCCGGCCGCCGGGTCGATATGTTGGTGTATCGCCTGCGCAAGAAAGCCCGTACCGGCCTCGGCCAAGACCTGCCGCTGCGCAGCGCCTACGGCGAAGGCTACAGCCTGTCGGCCAGTTTCAACCTGTCCTGAAACCCGCAAGGCGGCAGAGGGGTCTGACCCCGTACGGGGTCAGACCCCGGGGTTCGCGCAGTGCGGGGTGCTAAATAGGGACAGAGTCAAGCAACAAGGGTAGAATCGTATTTCGATCTACCCTTTTTTGTTATCTGTATGGCTCGCCTGCCCCGCTTAATCGTTCCGAATCAGCCCCACCACGTCATCCAGACCGGCCTCAACAACCAGGATGTGTTCCTCGACGCCGAAGACTATCAAACCTTTCTCGGCTGGCTGCGCACCGCCGCCAAGACCTACAGAGTCGCCATCCACGCCTATTGCCTGATGCCGAATCACCTGCATTTGCTGCTGACGCCGTCCGACGACAACGGTTTGGGCCAGATGATGCAGTGGGTCGGCCGCTATTACGTGCCCTATTTCAATCAAAAGTATGTCCGCAGTGGAACTTTGTGGAACGGAAGATACAAAACTTCGCTGATTGATGCCGACGCCTACTTTATGTTGTGCAGCCGTTATATCGAGTTCAACCCGGTGCGCAACGGCCTGGTCGCGCGCGCCGAGGATTATCCTTGGTCGAGCTATTGTCACCACGCCGGCATCCGTCCGGACGGACTGGTGACTGACCATGCCAAGGTCTGGGAACTGGGCAACACGCCATTCCAGCGGGAGGCGGCCTACAGCGCGCTGTCAGAGCCGGCTCTGAGCGCCGATGAAATCACTTTAATTAGTAACGCCTTGCTCAAAGGCTGGCCGCTGGGCTCGCAGCAGTTCCAGACCGCCCTGCAGAAGAAGATGAAACGCCAGGTATTGCCGGCAAAACGGGGCCGGCCATTCAAAATAAAGCCTTCCGCCGAATAGCGCTCCACTCTGTCCCCATTTAAATAAATAAGCTTCTGAGGAAAATTTAATCCGACTCCGACCCTAATTGTTATGCTTGAGGTTTACGCTGCGTTGCACTAATCTTGTCCCTCAAGCCAATCAGTTTTGGAGTTTAGCCATGGAAGCACAAGGTCTGTACGATCCGTCCAACGAACATGACGCCTGCGGCGTCGGTTTCGTCGCCCACATCAAGGGCAATAAGAGTCACTCGATTGTGGAACAGGGTCTGCTGATCTTGAAGAACCTCGATCACCGGGGCGCGGTCGGTGCGGACCCGCTGATGGGCGACGGCGCCGGTATCCTGATCCAGATTCCGGACCAGTACTACCGTGACGAAATGGCCAAGCAAGGCGTGGAACTGCCGCCGCCAGGCGAGTACGGCGTCGGCATGGTGTTCCTGCCGAAGGAAAACGCGTCGCGCATCGCCTGCGAACAGGAAATCGAACGCGCGGTGCGCGCCGAAGGCCAGGTCGTGCTGGGCTGGCGCAACGTGCCGGTCGATACCGACATGCCGATGTCGCCGACCGTGCGCACCAAAGAGCCGGTGATCCGCCAGATCTTCATCGGCCGCGGCGCCGACATCATGGTGACCGACGCGCTGGAACGCAAACTGTACGTGATCCGCAAATCGTCCGGCCACGCCATCCAGGCGCTGAAACTGATCCACGGCAAAGAATTCTTCGTGGCCTCGCTGTCGGCCCGCACCATCGTCTACAAGGGCCTGCTGCTGGCCGACCAGGTCGGCGTCTACTACAAAGACTTGCAGGATGCGCGCTGCATCTCGGCGCTGGCGCTGGTGCACCAGCGTTTCTCGACCAACACCTTCCCGGAATGGCCGCTGGCCCACCCGTACCGCCTGATCGCCCACAACGGCGAGATCAACACCGTCAAAGGCAACTTCAACTGGATGCGCGCGCGCGAAGGCGTGATGAAGTCGGCCGTGCTGGGCGACGACCTGCAAAAGCTGTTCCCGCTGATCTATGAAGGCCAGTCGGACACCGCCTGCTTCGATAACGCGCTGGAGCTGCTGTTGATGGCAGGCTATCCGCTGGCCCAGGCGATGATGATGATGATCCCGGAAGCCTGGGAAAATCACGGCACGATGGACGACAATCGCCGTGCGTTCTACGAATATCATGCCGCCATGATGGAACCATGGGACGGCCCGGCCGCCATGGCCTTCACCGACGGCCGTTACATCGGCGGCACGCTGGACCGCAACGGCTTGCGTCCGGCCCGCTACATCGTGACCGACGACGACCTGGTGGTAATGGCCTCGGAATCTGGCGTGCTGCCGATTCCAGAGTCGAAAATCATCCAGAAATGGCGTCTGCAACCAGGCAAGATGTTCCTGATCGACCTGGAAGCCGGCCGCATCGTCGACGATAAAGAGCTGAAAGACACCTACGCCAACGCCAAGCCATACAAGGCCTGGATCAACGCGGTGCGCATCAAGCTCAACGAAATCAAGCTGAGCGAAAGCCAGCTGGCGCACAACCGCGCCAAGGACAAGCAGGCGCCGGGCGAAAAAGCCGTGCCGTCGCTGCTGGACCGCCAGCAAGCCTTCGGCTACACCCAGGAAGACCTGAAATTCCTGATGGCGCCAATGGCCGCCGCCGGCGAAGAAGCCACCGGCTCGATGGGCAACGACTCGCCGCTGGCCGTCATGTCCAACAAGCTCAAGCCGCTGTACTCGTACTTCAAGCAGCTGTTCGCCCAGGTGACCAACCCGCCGATCGACCCGATCCGCGAAGCGATGGTGATGTCGCTGGTGTCGTTCATCGGCCCCAAGCCTAACCTGCTGGACACCAACAACGTCAACCCGCCGATGCGCCTCGAAGTGTCCCAGCCTATCCTGGGCTTCGACGATATGGAGCGCCTGCGCAACATCACCCTGCATACCGGCGGCAAGTTCAAGGCTTACGAGCTGAACATTTGCTACCCGCTCGCCTGGGGCAAGGAAGGCGTCGAAGCCTGCCTGGCATCGCTGTGCGCGGAAGCCGTGGATGCGGTCAAGTCCGGCCACAACATCCTGATCGTGTCGGACCGTTCGGTCGGCCCGGACCGCGTTGCCATCCCGGCGCTGTTGGCCACCTCGACCATTCACCAGCACCTGGTCAGCAAAGGCCTGCGCGCCTCGACCGGCCTGGTGGTGGAAACCGGCTCGGCCCGCGAGACTCACCACTTCGCGCTGCTGGCCGGCTACGGCGCGGAAGCGATCCACCCGTACCTGGCGATGGAAACCCTGGCCGAAATGGCGGCCGGCATGCCGGGCGATATGTCGGCGGAGAAAGCCGTCTACAACTTCACCAAGGCGGTCGGCAAAGGCCTGATGAAGGTCATGTCCAAGATGGGCATCTCGACCTATATGTCGTACTGCGGTGCGCAGATCTTTGAAGCGGTCGGCCTCAACAAGTCGTTGGTCGACAAATACTTCAAGGGCACCTCGTCCAACGTGGAAGGCATCGGCGTGTTTGAAGTGGCGGAAGAAGCGCTGCGCCTGCACAACCTGGCCTTCGGCGACGATCCGGTGCTGGCCAACCACCTGGACGCCGGCGGTGAGTACGCCTTCCGCGTGCGTGGTGAGGACCACCTGTGGACGCCGGACGCGATCGCCAAGCTGCAACACTCGACCCGCGCCAACAATTTCTCCAGCTATAAAGAGTACGCGCAGATCATCAATGACCAGAGCAAGCGTCACCTGACCTTGCGCGGCCTGTTCGAGTTCAAGATCGATCCGAGCAAGGCGATTCCGCTGGACGAAGTCGAGCCGGCGAAAGAGATCGTCAAGCGCTTCGCCACCGGCGCGATGTCGATGGGTTCGATTTCGACCGAAGCCCACGCCACGCTGGCGGTCGCCATGAACCGCATCGGCGGCAAGTCCAACACCGGTGAAGGTGGCGAAGATCCATCGCGCTACACCATGGAACTGAAAGGCATCAAGATCAAGCAGGGCGAGACCATGGCGTCGGTCATGGGCGCCGAGCAGATGGTGGTCGATATTCCGCTGCAAGAGGGCGACTCGCTGCGTTCGCGCATCAAGCAGGTAGCGTCGGGCCGTTTCGGCGTGACTGCGGCTTACCTGAACTCGGCCGATCAGATCCAGATCAAGATGGCGCAGGGCGCCAAACCGGGCGAAGGCGGCCAGCTGCCGGGCCACAAGGTGTCGGAATACATCGCCACGCTGCGCTTCTCGGTACCGGGCGTGGGTCTGATTTCGCCGCCGCCGCACCACGATATTTATTCGATTGAAGATCTGGCGCAGCTGATCCACGATCTGAAGAACGCAAATCCGCGCGCTTCGATCTCGGTCAAGCTGGTGTCGGAAGTGGGTATCGGCACTGTCGCCGCCGGCGTCACCAAGGCCAAGGCCGACCACGTGGTGGTCGCCGGCCATGACGGCGGCACCGGTGCCTCGCCGCTGTCGTCGGTCAAGCACGCCGGCACCCCTTGGGAGCTGGGCCTGGCTGAAACCCAGCAAACGCTGGTGCTGAACGGTCTGCGCAGCCGGATTCGTGTGCAGGCCGACGGCCAGATGCGTACCGGCCGCGACGTCGTCATCGCCGCCATGCTGGGCGCCGATGAAATCGGCTTCGCCACCGCGCCGCTGGTGGTCGAGGGCTGCATCATGATGCGCAAATGCCATTTGAACACCTGCCCGGTCGGCGTCGCCACGCAAGATCCGGTATTGCGCGCCAAGTTCTCGGGCAAGCCTGAGTATGTGGTCAACTACTTCTTCTTCGTGGCCGAAGAAGCGCGTCAGCTGATGGCCCAGCTGGGTATCCGCACCTATGACGAGCTGATCGGCCGCGTCGATCTGCTGGACAAGTCGAAAGCCATCTCGCACTGGAAGGCGCAGGGCCTGGACTTCAGCAACATCTTCTACCAGCCGCCAGTGCAGGACGGTCATTCGATCTATCACACCATGGATCAGGACCACGGCCTGGACAAGGCGCTGGATCACAAGCTGATCGCTCAGGCGAAAGCAGCGCTGGAAAAAGGCGAGCGCGTGTCCTTCATCTCGCCGGTGAAGAACTTGAACCGCACCGTCGGCACCATGCTGTCGGGCGAAGTGGCCAAGCGCTACGGTCACGCCGGCCTGCCGGATGACACCATCCATATCCAGCTGCAAGGCACGGCGGGCCAGTCGGCCTGCGCCTTCCTGGCGCACGGCATCACCATCGACCTGGTCGGTGAGGGCAACGATTACGTCGGCAAGGGCTTGTCGGGCGGCCGCATCATCGTGCGTCCTAACACTGAGTTCCGTGGCTGGGCGGTCAACAACATCATCATCGGCAATACCGTGCTGTACGGCGCGATTGCCGGCGAGGCCTTCTTCAACGGCGTGGCCGGCGAACGTTTCGCTGTGCGTAACTCGGGCGCCACCACCATCGTCGAAGGCACCGGCGACCACGGTTGCGAATACATGACCGGCGGCACCGTGGTGGTGCTGGGCCATACCGGCCGTAACTTTGCGGCCGGCATGTCGGGCGGTATCGCCTACGTCTACGATCCGGACGGCGATTTCGAATCGCGCTGCAACACCTCGATGGTGACGCTGGAGCGCGTGCTCAGCACCAAGGAACAGTCGATCGACAGCGCCACCTTCCACGTGCAGCATAAAGACCACGGCCGCGAGGCCGACGAAGTGATCCTGAAGCGTTTGATCGAGCGTCACTTCAAGCACACCGGCAGCACGCGCGCGCGCCTGTTGCTGGACAACTGGGCCGATAGTCGCGGCAAGTTCGTCAAGGTATTCCCGAGCGAATACAAACGCGCCCTGGCCGAAATGGCCGAGGATGTGGCGAACGAAGCCGCAGTCGTGCAACCAGTTGCTGCTTAAGCCAGCGTCACAAGATTACGAAGGAAAAATATCGTGGGTAAAATCACCGGCTTCATGGAATTCCAGCGTCAGGAAGAAAGCTATCTGCCGCCAGCAACGCGCCTGAAAAACTACGCGGAGTTCGTCATTCCGCTGACTAACGAGCAAGCCAAGATCCAGGGCGCGCGCTGCATGGACTGCGGCATCCCGTTCTGCAACAACGGCTGCCCGGTCAACAACATCATTCCGGACTGGAACGATCTGGTCTATCGCGGCAACTACCGCGAAGCGCTGGACACGCTGCATTCGACCAACAACTTCCCGGAATTCACCGGCCGCATCTGCCCGGCGCCGTGCGAATCGGCCTGTACCCTGGGCATCAGCGAAGATCCGGTCGGCATCAAGTCTATCGAGCACAAGATCATCGACGAGGGCTGGGAACACGGCTGGGTCGTCCCTCAGCCGCCAAGCAAGCAGACCGGCAAGAAAGTCGCCGTGGTCGGTTCCGGTCCTGCCGGCCTGGCCGCCGCCCAGCAGCTGGCGCGCGCCGGCCACGCCGTCACCGTGTTTGAAAAAGCCGACCGCGTCGGCGGCCTGCTGCGCTACGGCATTCCCGACTTCAAGATGGAAAAGTCGCACATCGACCGTCGCGTCAAGCAGATGGAAGCCGAAGGCGTGACCTTCCGCACCAGCGTGCTGATCGGCAAAGACTTCCCGGCCAACGTCAATAACTGGGCCAAGGAAACCATTTTCCCGGAAGACCTGCAAAAAGACTTCGACGCCGTGGTGCTGGCCGGTGGTTCCGAATCGCCGCGCGACCTGCCGGTGCCGGGCCGTGAGCTGAAAGGCGTGCATTTCGCCATGGATTTCCTGCCGCAGCAAAACAAGGTTAACGCCGGCGACAAGGTGAAAGACCAGATCAAGGCCACCGGCAAGCACGTGGTGGTGATCGGCGGCGGCGATACCGGTTCCGACTGTGTCGGCACCTCCAACCGCCACGGCGCCGCGTCGGTGACCCAGTTTGAACTGATGCCGATGCCGCCGGAACAAGAAAACAAGCCGCTGGTCTGGCCATACTGGCCGACCAAGCTGCGCACTTCGTCGTCGCACGAAGAGGGTTGCGAGCGCGACTGGGCGGTGGCCACCAAGCGCCTGGAGGGCAAGGGCGGCAAGGTCGAGAAGCTGATCGCCTGCCGCGTCGAGTGGAAAGACGGCAAGATGGCGGAAGTGCCGAACTCGGAATTCGAAATGAAAGCCGATCTGGTGTTCCTGGCCATGGGCTTCGTGTCGCCGGTCGCCACCATCCTGGATGCGTTCGCAGTGGACAAAGATGCACGCGGCAACGCCAAGGCCAGCACCGATGGTGAGGGCTGCTACAAAACTTCCGCAGCCAAAGTCTTTGCCGCCGGCGACATGCGCCGTGGCCAGTCGCTGGTGGTGTGGGCGATCCGCGAAGGCCGCCAGTGCGCGCGCGCGGTCGATGAGTTCCTGATGGGCAGTTCCGAGTTGCCGCGGTAATCCCTGACGCGGTAATCAGGTTCGGCCTGATTCTCTGCCGGATACGGACGGGCGATCCCCGACCGTGTCCGGTTTTTTTATGTAAGACTGTACTGAATGTAACATTTCGTTCCCGGTGTAAATTGCTGACTTTGGGTTCAGTAGTGTTGTATTATCTGTATTGTTATCCGACTTTTTGCCCCGCTCCGGAGGGGCCCTCAGCAGAGATTGACGTTTCTGCACTACAATACGGCCA
Source organism: Duganella dendranthematis (assembly GCF_012849375.1). NCBI lineage: Bacteria > Pseudomonadati > Pseudomonadota > Betaproteobacteria > Burkholderiales > Oxalobacteraceae > Duganella > Duganella dendranthematis. Next base: position 2,273,147 of record NZ_CP051684.1, on the reverse strand, counting down.
TTCCAAAAAATGAGTTCAGTCGTGCCAAATCTAGTCGAAATCCGTGATTTACACTTTTCCTATGGCAAGCGCGCGATCCTGACCGGCTTGAACATGGACTTCCCGCGCGGGAAGGTGGTTGCAATCATGGGCGGCTCCGGCAGTGGCAAGACCACCGTGTTGCGCCTGATCGGCGGCCAGTTGCGCCCGCAGCGCGGCCAGGTCAAGGTGCAGGGCCAGGTGGTGCACAAGCTCAATACCGCCGGCCTGTACCTATTGCGCCGCAAGATGGGCATGCTGTTCCAGCACGGCGCACTGTTTACCGACCTGACCGTGTTCGAGAACGTCGCCTTCCCGCTGCGCGAGCATACCGACCTGCCGGAAGAGCTGATCCGCAACCTGGTGTTGATGAAGTTGCAAGCCGTGGGCCTGCGCAACGCCGCCAAGCTGAAACCGGGTGAAATCTCCGGCGGCATGGCGCGCCGCGTGGCGCTCGCGCGTTCGATCGCGCTGGACCCGGAACTGATTATGTATGACGAGCCGTTCGCCGGCCTGGATCCGATCTCGATGGGCGTCACCGCCAACCTGATTCGCAACCTGAACACGGCGCTGGGCTCGACCACCATCCTGGTGTCGCACGACGTCAAGGAAAGCTTTGCCATTGCCGACTATGTGTATTTCCTGTCGCAGGGCAAAATTGTTGCGCATGGCACGCCGGCTGAAATGAGCGTGTCCACCGATCCGTATGTGAAGCAGTTCGTCAACGCAGAAGCCGACGGCCCGGTGCCGTTCCACTATCCAGGCAAGTCCCTGGCCGACGATCTGGGCCTGGGAGTGCATGTATGAGTGTAAAGAATTGGTTGTCCCGCCTGGGCGCGCCGCTGCGCGACTATGTGGAAAGCATCGGCTATGGTTTCCGTACCTTCGCCAATATGCTGGGCGTGTCGCCCGGCTTGTTGCGCCGGCCGGGGCTGGTAATCGAGCAGCTGCATTTCATCGGCAATTATTCGGTGCTGATCATCACCCTGTCCGGCCTGTTCGTCGGCATGGTGCTCGGCCTGCAGGGTTATTACACGCTGAATAAATACGGTGCTGAGCAATCGCTGGGCCTGCTGGTGGCGCTGGGCCTGACCCGTGAACTGGGCCCGGTCATCACCGCGCTGCTGTTCGCAGGCCGCGCCGGCACCTCGCTGACCGCCGAAATCGGCCTGATGAAGGCCGGCGAGCAACTGTCCGCCATGGAAATGATGGCCGTCAATCCGATCCAGCGCGTGCTGGCGCCGCGTTTCTGGGCCGGCGCGCTGTCGGTACCGCTGCTGGCGTCGATGTTCAGCGCCGTCGGCGTGCTGGGCGGCTGGCTGGTCGGCGTGCAGCTGATCGGCGTCGACGACGGCGCCTTCTGGTCGCAGATGCAGGGCGGGGTCGACTTCTGGAAAGATATTATTAACGGCTTTGCCAAGAGCGTGGTGTTTGGCGTGGCGATCACCTTCATCGCCCTGTACCAGGGCTACGAAGCGCAGCCGACGCCGGAAGATGTGGCGCGCGCCACCACCCGCACCGTCGTGATCTCGTCGCTGATGATCTGGTGGCTGGACTTCATGATGACGGCGCTGATGTTTAGCAAATAAAAAGATTAGAACTGAGGAATAATTATGCAACGTAAATCTCTGGATGTCTGGGTCGGTCTGTTTATCGTCATCGGCGTGGCCGCATTGATGTTCCTGGCGCTCAAGGCCGGCAATACCAGTTCGCTGTCCTGGGGCAAAACCTACGCCATCAGCGCCAAATTCGACAATATCGGCAGCCTGCGTCCGCAAGCAGCGGTCAAGGCCGCCGGCGTGGTGGTCGGCCGTGTGGGAGAGATCAAGTTTGATGACAAGAGCTATCAGGCGCTGGTAACCTTAAATATGGAAGAGAATTACAAATTCCCTAAGGATAGCTCGGCGAAGATTTTGACGGCCGGCCTGCTGGGCGAACAATATGTCGGCATTGATGCCGGTGGCGATACTAACAATCTGGTGGCCGGCGACAAGATCGCCCGGACCCAATCGGCAACCGTGCTGGAAGACCTGATCAATCAGTTCATCTATAGCAAGGCTGCCGAAGGAAAGGACAATAAATAATGAGCCGTACCGTAAAACAATTCCGTCAGGTTGCGCTGGCGCTGGGCGTCACCATGCTGGTGGCCGGTTGCGCCGGCCCGAATCCGCGCGATCCGTACGAAGGCTACAACCGCGCCATGTTCAATTTCAACGATAAAGTTGACGAATATGCGCTGAAACCAGTGGCCACCGGCTATAAAAACATCACCCCGAGCTTTGTGCAGACCGGCGTGGGCAACTTCTTCGGCAATCTGGGCGATGCCTGGACCGCCGTCAATCAGTTCTTGCAAGGTAACGGCGAAGCCGGCATGACCGACGTCACCCGCTTCGCGCTGAACTCGACGCTGGGTATCCTCGGCCTGTTCGACATCGCCTCGGAAGCCGGTCTGCCGAAGCACAAGGAAGACTTTGGCCAGACGCTGGGCGTATGGGGCGTGAGTTCCGGTCCGTACCTGGTGCTGCCGCTGCTGGGACCGTCCACCGTGCGTGACACGGTGGCGCTGCCGGCCGATTTCGCCGGCGACATCTGGCGCTACAAGGATCCGACCAATGTGCGTAACATGGGCGCCGTGCTGCGCGTGGTCGACACCCGCGCCGGCCTGCTGGACGCCTCGACCCTGCTGGAAGCCGCGTCGCTGGACCGCTACGAGTTCCTGCGCGACGGTTATCTGCAGCGCCGCGAGAGCCAGATTCATCCGGATGCCGACTATGCGCCACGTAAAGTGGAAAAAGATGATACTGCTGAAACTTCTGCCCCCGTGTCATCCGAACCGGCGGCAAAAGAGTTAAACTCCGGCACACCGGCTGCAAAACCTGACAGCCAGTGACCTGAAGAACCACTCATAAGGCATAGACAATGAACTTCATCAAACAATTTATCGCTCTGGCTACCGTTGCATTGGCGTTCAACGCCGCCCACGCTGCTGACGAAGCGCCGGACGCGCTGGTCAAACGCATCAGCTCGGACGTGCTCAACACCGCTAAGAGCGACAAGGCCATCCAGGCCGGCGACACCAAAAAAGTCATCGACCTGGTGGAAACCAAGATCCTGCCGTACGTCGACTTCCAGCGCATGACCTCGCTGGCCTCGGGCCGCTTCTGGCGCGACGCCAGCCCGGACCAGCAGAAAGCGCTGACCGAGCAGTTCCGCCAGTTGCTGGTGTACACCTACTCCGGTGCGCTGTCGCAGGTGAAGGACCAGACCGTTGAGTTCAAGCCGCTGCGCGCTGACCCGGCCGATACCGACGTTGAAGTGCGCTCGCAGGTCAACCAGGCCCGTGGCGAACCGATTCCGCTGAACTACCGCGTCGCCAAGGGCCCGAACGGCTGGAAGATCTACGACATCAACGTGCTGGGCGCGTGGCTGGTCGAGACCTACAAAGGCACTTTCGCTTCGGAAATCTCGAAGGGTGGCATCGACGGCCTGATCAAGGCGCTGACCGAGAAGAACAAGTCGCTGGCCGCCAAGCCCCTCAACACTGCTGCACCAAAAAAATAAGCTGACGCCATGAACGCCGTTACCGATCCCATCGACAACCTGCAATCGCTCACGTCCCTGACCGTGCTCAACGCCACTGCGGCGTTGCAGCGTGGCTATGCCGCCATCAAGGCCGGCCAGACCGCGTTCGACCTGCGCCATGTGTTGACGGTGGATTCGGTGTCGGTGTCGGTGATGCTGGCATGGCAGCGCGCCGCGCACGACGCCGGCATCAAGCTGGAACTGAAAAACCTGCCGCCGGCGCTGCAAAGCCTGACCAAGCTGTACGGCGTGTGCTCGCTGCTGTTCCCGCCGGACGTCCCGCTGGAGCAGGATCCGACACTGGCGCGCAACCCGGCGCACGATGAATTTGCGCCTGTGAAGGCGCCGGAGACGGTCTTCGCCAAGAAGACCGCCGTGGCCGCCGACTCGGCCAACCACCATCATCATTGACCTCCGCCCCACCCCGCCGCCTGCAGTAAACCCCGGTCCGGCTCGGACCGACTGAATTTCCCCTATAATTGAACGTTGCCACAGTCGCAGCGCTGTGGCGTCCGCAGCATCTTCGCGCGCGCCGCATCGGCCGCCGCAACCTTATTGATAAGTCAAGCATGACAGCGATCCAAATTAGCAATGTCGAGAAGCGCTACAAGGCGCTCCAGGCACTGGGCGGCGTGTCCCTCAGCATTGAAGAGGGCGAATTCTTTGGCCTGCTGGGGCCGAATGGCGCCGGCAAGACCACCCTGATTTCCATCATCGCCGGCCTGATCCGGCCAGACGCCGGTTCGGTCAAGATCCACGGCCACGACGTGGTCAGCGATTTCCGCGAAGCGCGCAAGAAGCTCGGCGTGGTGCCGCAGGAACTGGTGTTCGACCCGTTCTTCACCGTGCGCGAGACGCTGCGTTTGCAATCAGGCTACTTCGGCCTGAAAAACAACGACGCCTGGATCGACGAGGTGATGCACAACCTCAACCTGACCAACAAGGCCGACACCAATATGCGCGCGCTGTCGGGCGGCATGAAGCGCCGCGTGCTGGTGGCGCAGGCGCTGGTGCACAAGCCGCCGGTGATCGTGCTCGATGAGCCGACCGCCGGTGTCGACGTCGAACTGCGCCAGACGCTGTGGAAGTTCATCTCGCGCCTGAATCGCGAAGGCCACACCGTGGTGCTAACCACCCACTATCTGGAAGAAGCGCAGGCCATGTGCAAGCGGGTCGCCATGCTCAAACTGGGGCAGGTGGTGGCGCTGGACAGCATGGCGTCGCTGATCCGCCGCATCTCCGGCTCGCAGCTGATCGTCAACATGAAGCATGGCGACCTGCCGGACGATTTACGCCACCTGATCACGCATCCGGAAGCGTCCGAGCACGGCAAGAAGTACAGCCTGCGCATCAATGAATATGCGGAAGTCGAGCAAATCCTGGCGCGCCTGCGCGAATCGGGCGCCATCATCGACGACATGCAACTGCAACAAGCGGATCTGGAAGATATCTTCTTGCAGATCATGGACAAAGGTACCGTATGAACTTCCTCTCCGCCGGATTCCGTACGCTGGTCTTCAAGGAGATCCTGCGTTTCTGGAAAGTCGCCACGCAAACCATCGCCGCGCCGATCCTGACCGCCATGCTGTACCTGATGATCTTCGGCCATGTGCTGGAAGGCCGCGTCACCGTGTACCAGGACGTCAACTACACCTCGTTCCTGATTCCGGGCCTGGTGATGATGAGCGTGCTGCAGAACGCCTTCGCCAACGCCTCGTCGTCGCTGATCCAGTCCAAGATCACCGGCAACCTGGTGTTTGTGCTGCTGACGCCCTTGTCGCACTGGGAGATCTTCTCGGCCTACGTGATCGCCGCCATGGTGCGCGGCATCATGGTGGGCCTGGGCGTGTTCCTGGTGACCGCCTGGTTTGCCCATCTGTCGTTCGCGGCGCCGCTGTGGATCCTGGCGTTTGCGTTGCTGGGCGCCGCCATCCTCGGCACCATGGGGCTGATCGCCGGCGTCTGGGCTGAAAAGTTCGACCAGCTGGCGGCGTTCCAGAACTTCCTGATCGTGCCGCTGACCTTCCTGGCCGGCGTGTTCTACTCGATCCACTCGCTGCCGCCGGTATGGCAGGCGGTGTCGCACCTGAATCCGTTCTTCTACATGATCGACGGCTTCCGTTATGGTTTCTTCGGCCAGTCCGACGTCAGCCCGCTGGTGAGCCTGGCCATTGTTTCGGCCTTCCTGGTGGTGCTGTCGTTCCTGGCGATTCGTTTGCTGCGCAGCGGTTACCGCCTGCGCCACTAATATTCAAGGACTATCATGCCTACTACTCCAGAACTCATCCACGGCTATATCTCGGCCGGTCTCGAATGCACCCACCTCCAGGTGGAAGGCGACGGCCAGCACTTCCAGGCGGTGATCGTCTCGCCGGCGTTTGCCGGCAAGCGCCCGATCCAGCGCCACCAGCTGGTGTACGCCGCGCTGGGCGACCGCATGCGCGAAGAAATCCACGCGCTGTCGATGAAAACCCTCACCCCTGAAGAATACCAAGGATAAGCATGGACAAGCTTCTGATTCAAGGCGGTAACCGCCTGCAAGGTGACATCACGATCTCCGGCGCGAAGAACGCCGCCCTGCCTATCCTGTGCGCGGGTCTGCTGACCGCCGGCGATCTGGAATTGTCCAACGTGCCGCACCTGCACGACGTCGCCACCATCCTCAAGCTGCTGGGCGAAACCGGCCTGAAAGTCACGCAGGACAACGACAAGGTCACGCTCAACGGCAGCGCCATCACCAAGCTGGAAGCGCCGTATGAAATGGTGAAAACCATGCGCGCCTCGATCCTGGTGCTGGGCCCACTGCTGGCGCGCTTCGGCGAAGCCAAGGTCTCGCTGCCGGGCGGCTGCAACATCGGTTCGCGTCCGGTCGACCAGCACATCAAGGGTCTGCAGGCGATGGGCGCCGACATCACCATCGAAGGCGGCTACATTTACGCCAAGTGCGCCAAGCTGAAAGGCGCGCGCATCGTCACCGACATGATCACCGTCACCGGCACCGAGAACCTGCTGATGGCGGCGACCCTGGCCGAAGGCGAGACCGTGCTGGAAAACGCCGCCTGCGAGCCGGAAGTGACCGACCTGGCGCATCTGCTGGTAGCCATGGGCGCCAAGATCGAAGGCATCGGCACCAACCGTCTGGTGATCCAGGGCGTGGCCGAACTGCACGGCGCCAAACACACGGTGGTCTCAGACCGCATCGAAGCGGCGACCTTCCTGTGCGCGGTGGCCGCCACCGGTGGCGACATCACCATCCGCAACACCCGCGTCGACATCATGGATGCGGCGCTGGACAAGCTGCGCGAGATCGGCCTGAAACTGACCATCGGCGACAACTGGATCCGCGCGCAGATGGACAAGCGTCCGACCGCCGTCACCTTCCGCACCACCGAATACCCTGGCTTCCCGACCGACATGCAGGCGCAGTTCATGGCGGTGAACACCATCGCCGACGGCGCCAGCCGCGTGACGGAAACCATTTTTGAAAACCGCTTCATGCACGTCCAGGAGATGAACCGCCTGGGCGCGCAAATTGAAACCGATGGCAACACAGCCTTTATCAAAGGCGTGGAACAGCTGGTTGGCGCGCCTGTGATGGCGACCGACCTGCGTGCCTCCGCTTCGCTGGTGATCGCCGGCCTGGCCGCGCGCGGTGAAACGCTGATCGACCGCATCTATCACCTGGACCGCGGCTACGATCAGATGGAAGTCAAACTCTCCGCCGTAGGCGCCAACATCCAGCGAATCAAATAATCATCATGAGTACCTTTCAAGCCGACTCCCAGCAGCTGATCCTTGCGCTGTCGAAGGGCCGTATTTTCGAGGACACCTTGCCGCTACTGGCGGCAGCCGGCATCACCGTCACCGAGAATCCGGAGACTTCGCGCAAGCTGATCCTGCCGACCAATGACCCGAACGTGCGCGTGCTGATCGTGCGCGCCACCGATGTGCCGACCTATGTGCAGCATGGCGCGGCGGATTTCGGCGTGGCCGGCAAGGATGTGCTGCTGGAGCACGGCGGCGAAGGCCTGTACCAGCCGATCGACCTGCATATCGCCGAGTGCCGCATGTCGGTCGCGGTGCGCAATGGTTTCGATTACGAGACCGCCGTGCGCCAGGGTGCGCGCCTGCGCGTGGCCACCAAATTCGTCGAGACGGCGCGCGCGCACTTCGCCAAGAAGGGCGTGCACGTCGATCTGATCAAGCTGTATGGCTCGATGGAGCTGGCGCCGCTGGTGGGCCTGTCGGACGCCATCGTCGACGTGGTCAGCACCGGCAACACGCTGCGCGCCAACGACTTGAAAGAGGTCGAGGCCATCATGGATATTTCGTCGCGCCTGATCGTCAACCAGGCCGCGCTGAAGATGAAACGCGAGCGTCTGCAACCTATTCTCGAAGCGTTTGAACGCGCCTCCAACAAGTGAACGCCATGATTACCAAGCTCGATTCCAGCCAGGCCGATTTCAAGCAGCGTCTGGACACGCTGCTGGCGTTTGAAGCCAGCACGGACGACGCCATCGAGAGCGCCGTCTCCGGCATTCTGGCCGACGTCAAACAGCGCGGCGATGCCGCCGTCCTCGAATACACCAACCGCTTCGACCGCATTCCGAACGGCGGCGCCACCAGCATGGCTGCGCTGGAAATCTCGCAGGAAGAAATGCAGGCCGCACTGGCCGCGATTCCGGACGCGCAGCGCAAGGCTCTGGAAGTCGCCGCGCACCGCGTGCGCGTGTTCCACGAACGCCAGAAGCAGGAACTGAACGGCTTCACCTACACCGAGCCGGATGGCACGGTACTCGGTCAGCGCGTCACGCCGCTGGACCGCGTCGGCATCTACGTCCCGGGCGGTAAAGCCGCTTACCCATCGTCGGTGCTGATGAACGCGATCCCGGCGCACGTCGCCGGCGTCGAAGAAATCATCATGGTGGTGCCAACGCCGGACGGCGTGAAGAACCAGATGGTGCTGGCCGCCGCCGCGATTGCCGGCGTCACCCGCGTGATCACCATCGGTGGCGCGCAAGCCGTGGCCGCGCTGGCGCATGGCACCGAAACCATCCAGGCCGTCGACAAGATCGTCGGCCCTGGCAATGCCTACGTGGCCTCGGCCAAGCGCCGCGTGTTCGGCGTGGTCGGCATCGACATGATTGCCGGTCCGTCGGAAATCCTGATTGTTGCCGACGGCACCACCGATCCTGACTGGGTCGCGATGGACCTGTTCTCACAGGCGGAGCACGACGAGCTGGCGCAAGCCATCCTGCTGTGCCCAGACGCCGACTACATCGCCAAGGTGGAAGCCAGCATCGCCAAGCTGCTGCCGACGATGCCGCGCCAGGAAGTGATCCGCACCTCGCTGGGCGACCGCGGCGCGCTGATCAAGGTGCGCGACATGGACGAAGCCTGCGCCATCGCCAACAGCATCGCCGCCGAGCACCTGGAAATCTCCGCCGTCGAGCCGCAGCAATGGGCCGACAAGATCCGCCACGCCGGCGCCATGTTCCTCGGCCGCTTCTCGTCCGAGTCGCTGGGCGACTACTGCTGCGGTCCCAACCACGTGCTGCCGACCTCGCGCACCGCGCGCTTCTCGTCGCCGCTGGGCGTGTACGACTTCCAGAAACGCTCGTCGATCATTCACGTCAGCGAAGCCGGCGCGCAAACGCTGGGCAAGGTCGCGGCCGAACTGGCGTACGGCGAAGGCCTGCAGGCGCACGCCCGCAGCGCGGAACTGCGTATCAAGTAATGACAGATACGTGGATCAATCAGGTTTTCTGCGAGGATGCGCTGGCCGGGTTGGCGCGCATCCCGGATGGTTCCATCGATCTGATACTGACCGACCCGCCGTATAACCTCGGCAAGGACTATGGCAATGCCTCGGACCAGCAGACGGTGGACGAATACCTGCGCTGGACCGAGCAGTGGATCGACGCCGCCCTGCCCAAGCTCAAGCCCAACGGCAGCTTGTACATTTTCCTGACCTGGCGGTTTTCGCCGGAAATTTTCGTTATGCTCAAAAAGCGCATGACGATGATGAACGAGATTATCTGGGACCGCCGCGTACCGTCGATGGGCGGCAGCGTGCGCAGCTTCTCGTCGGTGCATGACACCATCGGCTTCTTCGTCGGCCGCAAGGACTACTACTTCGATCTGGACGCGGTGCGCATCCCCTACGACGCCGCCACCAAGAAGGCCCGCTCGCGCTCCATCTTTATCGGCGCCAAGTGGCTGGAAGTGGGCTACAACCCGAAGGATTTGTGGAGCGTGTCGCGCCTGCACCGTGAGCATCCCGAGCGTGCCGACCATCCGACCCAGAAGCCGCTGGAAATCATCGAACGCATGGTCAAGGCCTCCTGCCCGCCGGACGGCGTGGTGCTGGACCTGTTCATGGGCAGCGGCACCACGGCGATTGCGGCCAAGCGCACCGGCCGCCATTTCGTCGGCTTCGAGCTCAATCCGGACTACTGCGCGATTATCGCCGAACGCCTGGCCATGCCCGAAGTGCCGGCGCCGCCGCCGAAGAAACCCAAGAAACCCCGAAGTACCGTCAACTCATAGGAGCCCCAGTAAGATGTCCGCCATCGACACCCTGATTAACAGCACCATCCGCTCAGACGTGCGCGCCGCAGCCGGCTACCACGTTGCCGATGCGAGTGGCTTTATCAAGCTGGATGCGATGGAGAACCCTTACCAGCTGCCGCATCATCTGCGCGACGACCTGGCGCAGCGCCTGGCCGACGTGGCGCTGAACCGCTACCCGGTGGCTTCCTACAGCACGCTCAAGCAGCGCATCGTCGACAAGCTGGGCGTGCCGGCCGGCTATGACGTCATCCTCGGCAATGGCTCGGATGAACTGATCTCGATCCTTTGCATGGCCTGCGCCACGCAGGACCGCCGCGCCACCGCGCTGGCGCCGACGCCGTCGTTCGTGATGTACCAGCGCTCGACGCAATTCGCTGGCATGGATTATGTCGGCGTGCCGCTCAAGGCCGACCTGACGCTCGACCTGCCGGCCATGCTGGACGCTATCGCACAGCACAAGCCGTCGCTGGTGTTCCTGTCCTACCCTAACAACCCGACCGGCAACCTGTTTGCCGAAGACGACATCGTCGCCATCATCAAGGCATTGGATGGTTTCGGCCTGGCAGTCGTCGATGAAGCCTACGAGCCGTTTGCGCAGCAGACCTTTATGCACCGCTTGCCGGAATTTGAGAACCTGGTGGTGATGCGCACCGTGTCGAAGCTGGGCCTGGCCGGCATCCGCCTCGGCTACCTGTCGGCGGCGCCGCGATTGCTGGCGGAACTGGACAAAGTGCGGCCTCCTTACAACATCAATGTGCTGACCCAGGTTGCGGCTGAATTCGCGCTCGACCACCTGGAGGTGCTGAACCAGCAGGCGGCCGATTTGCGCGCCGCACGCGGCGATTTGATGGCTGCATTGGCCCGTCTGCCCGGTGTCGAGGTTTTCCCGTCGGCGGCGAATTTTATCTTGATTCGTGTGCCGAATTCCGACGATGCCTATGCGAAACTACTGTCCCGCAAGGTATTAGTCAAAAATGTGAGTAAAATGCACAGTGTGCTGACCAATTGTTTACGGATCACCGTGAGCACCCCGGAAGAAAATTCCACCTTCCTCGATGCCTTCGCCGCATCGCAGGCAGCCTGACACCATCGCGAGCTTTTCATGAACCGCACCGCAGAAATCATCCGCAATACCAACGAGACGCAAGTCCGCGTTTCCATCAACCTGGACGGCACCGGCAAGCAGAAGCTGAACACCGGCGTGCCCTTCCTCGACCACATGCTGGACCAGATCGCCCGCCACGGCCTGTTCGACCTGGAAGTGGAAGCCACCGGCGACATCCATATCGACAACCACCACACGGTGGAAGACGTCGGCATCACGCTGGGCATGGCGGTGGCCAAGGCCATCGGCGACCGCAAGGGCATCGTCCGCTACGGCCACTCGTATGTGCCGCTGGACGAAGCGCTGTCGCGCGTGGTGCTGGACTATTCCGGCCGCCCGGGCATCGAATATCACATCCCGTTCACGCGCGCGATGATCGGCACCTTTGACGTCGACCTGACGCTGGAATTCTTCCGCGGCTTCGTCAATCATGCGCTGGTCACGCTGCATATCGACAACCTGCGCGGCACCAACGCCCACCACCAGTGCGAGACGGTCTTCAAGGCATTTGGCCGCGCGCTGCGCATGGCGTCGGAACTCGATCCACGCGCCGCCGGCACCATCCCGTCGACCAAAGGCACTCTGTAAGAAGACACCATGAAAAAAATCGTAGTAGTTGATTACGGCATGGGTAATCTGCGCTCGGTCGCGCAAGCGCTGCGCGCGGTGGCGCCAGAAGCCAATGTGCTGATCTCGGGCGAGGTGGCCGATATCCAGAGCGCCGACCGCATCGTGCTGCCCGGCCAGGGCGCCATGCCGGACTGCATGCGCAGCCTGCGCGAGTCCGGCGTGCAGGAAGCATTGGTGCAGGCGTCGAAGAACATCCCCCTGATGGGAGTGTGCATCGGCGAGCAAATGCTGTTTGATGGCAGCGAGGAAGGCGACGCCGCCGGCCTCGGCCTGTTGCCCGGCAAGGTGGTGCGCTTCCAACTCGACGGCCAGACCCAGGAAGACGGCTCGCGCTTCAAGGTGCCGCAAATGGGCTGGAACCAAGTGACGCAAACGGCGTCTCATCCGATGTGGCAGGATATTGCGGACAACGCGTATTTCTATTTCGTGCACAGCTATTTCGCGCAGCCGGAGCAGGCAGCGCACACCGTCGGCCAAACAGTCTACGGTGCGCCGTTCAGTTGTGCCGTCGCCCGTGATAATATTTTTGCGACCCAGTTCCACCCGGAGAAAAGCGCCGCAGCCGGACTGCAGCTGTACAAGAACTTTGTTCACTGGAACCCTTGATTTCTACTCTCTCATCTAACTGACACCATCATGCTGCTTATTCCTGCCATCGACCTCAAAGACGGTCACTGCGTTCGCCTGAAACAAGGTGATATGGAACTCGCCACCGTATTTTCCGAAGATCCGGCCGAGATGGCCCTGCATTGGCTAAAGCAAGGCGCGCGCCGCCTGCACCTGGTCGACCTGAACGGCGCTTTCGCCGGCAAGCCGAAGAACGAGGCCGCCATCAAGGCCATCCTGGCGGCGGTGCAGGACTTTGCGGAAGAAAACGACCTGGAAGAAATTCCGGTGCAGCTGGGCGGCGGCATCCGCGACCTCGATACCATCGAACGCTACCTCGACGCCGGCATCACCTACGTGATCATCGGCACCGCCGCGGTCAAGGAACCGGGCTTCCTGCATGACGCCTGCGGCGCCTTCCCGGGCCACATCATCGTCGGCCTGGACGCCAAGGACGGCAAGGTCGCCACCGACGGCTGGAGCAAGATGTCCGGCCACGAAGTGATCGACCTGGCCAAGAAGTTCGAAGCCTACGGCGTGGAATCGATCATCTACACCGACATCGGCCGCGACGGCATGATGGGCGGCGTCAATATCGAAGCCACCGTCAAGCTGGCGCAAGCCGTCAAGATTCCGGTGATCGCCTCCGGCGGCCTGCACAACCTGGCCGACGTCGAAGCGCTGTGCGCGGTGCAGGACGAAGGCATCGAGGGCGTGATCTGCGGCCGCTCGATTTACGAAGGCACCATCGACCTGGAATCGGCTCAGCTGCGCGCCGACGAGTTGAGCGGTGACTTGATTGAAGAAGACACGGAAGAATAATGCTCGCTAAACGCATCATCCCCTGCCTCGACGTGACCGATGGCCGCGTCGTCAAAGGCGTCAATTTCACCGAGCTGCGCGATGCCGGCGACCCGGTGGAAATCGCCCGCCGCTACGACGAGCAGGGCGCCGATGAGCTGACCTTCCTCGACATCACCGCCACCAGCGACAACCGTGGCCTGATCCTCGACATCATCGAGGCGGTGGCGTCGCAGGTGTTCATTCCGCTGACCGTCGGTGGCGGCGTGCGCGAGGTGGCCGATGTGCGCCGCCTGCTGAACGCCGGCGCCGACAAGGTCAGCATGAATTCGTCGGCGGTGTCCAATCCGCAGCTGGTGTTCGACGCCTCGCAGAAGCACGGGTCGCAGTGCATCGTGGTGGCGATCGACGCCAAGCAGACCTCGCCCGGCAAGTGGGAAGTGTTCACGCATGGCGGCCGCAAGGCCACCGGCATCGACGCCATCGAGTGGGCCAGGAAAATGGAACAGCTGGGCGCCGGCGAAATCCTGCTGACCAGCATGGACAAGGACGGCACCAAGTCCGGCTTCGACCTCGGCCTGACGCGCGGCGTGTCCGACGCGGTCGGCATTCCGGTGATCGCCTCGGGCGGCGTCGGCGGCCTGCAGGATCTGGCCGACGGCATCAAGCTAGGCAAGGCCGATGCGGTGCTGGCCGCCAGCATCTTCCACTTCGGCCAATATTCGGTGCAGGAAGCCAAGCGCTTCATGGCGCAGCAGGGCATTCCGATGCGTCTGGATGGAGCGGCATGATGAATGCACCGATCCAGCCGAAGGCAGCCTGGCTGAAAAAAGTAAAGTGGGACGAACACGGTCTGGTGCCGGTGATCGCCCAGGAGGCCGGCAGCAATGATGTGCTGATGTTCGCCTGGATGAACCGCGAGGCGCTGGCCAAGACGGTCGAGCTGGGCGAAGCCGTGTACTGGAGCCGTTCGCGCAAGAAGCTGTGGCACAAGGGCGAAGAATCCGGCCACGTGCAGAAGGTGCTGGAAGTGCGGCTGGACTGCGACGAAGACGTGATCCTGCTGAAGATCGAGCAGGCCGGCGGCATCGCCTGCCATACCGGCCGCCATTCGTGCTTCTTCCAGAAGTTCGAGGGCGATGCCCACGAAGGCGACTGGCAGAACACCGAGCCGGTGCTGAAAGATCCATCCGATATTTACAAGGCAGGCAAATGAGCACCATTCTTGACCGCCTGGCCGACGTGATCGAATCGCGCAAGCCGGCCAACGGCGGCGACCCCGCCACCTCCTACACCTCCAAGCTGTTCGCCAAGGGCGACGACGCCATTCTGAAGAAGATCGGCGAGGAAGCCACCGAAACCGTGATGGCGGCCAAGGACGCCCGCGCCGGCGCCGACAGCGGCAAGGTGCTGTACGAAGTGGCCGACTTGTGGTTCCATACGCTGGTGCTGCTGGCCCAGTTCGATCTGAAGCCGCAGCAGGTACTCGATGAGCTGGCGCGCCGCGAAGGCGTGTCCGGTATCGAGGAAAAAGCATCCCGTAAAGAATAACCGGAGCCCCCGCGTGGACAACTGCATTTTTTGCAAAATAGCCGAAAAGAAAATTCCTTCGACCACCGTCTATGAGGACGAGGAGTTGCTGGCTTTTAAAGACATCAACCCGGCCGCGCCGGTGCACCTGCTGGTGATTCCGAAAAAACATTACGCCACGCTGCAGGAAGCGGCCGGCGAACCGGCGCTGCTGGGCAAAATGCTGGCGCTGGCCCCCCGACTGGCAGAGGAATTCGGTGTCGCAGTCGGCTATGATGCGGACGGCACACCATCCGCTGGCTACAAGACGCTGATCAACAGTGGGCCGGATGGTGGTCAAGAGGTGTACCATCTACATCTGCATGTGATCGGCGGCGCGCATCCATGGCGCGGTCAGCGTTGATTTAGCGCTAAACGGCCACATTTACCTCAGAGACTGATGCTTGGCGTATACTGTCGCAGCAGTTCTGGGAATCAACGAATAAATCTGGAGCGCATGCGCTTCGCAAGGGGAATATGATGGGTTCATTTAGCATTTGGCACTGGCTGATCGTTCTGGTTATCGTGATGCTGGTGTTCGGCACCAAGAAACTGGGCAATATGGGTTCGGATATCGGCAAGGCCGTTAAAGGCTTCAAGGATGGCGTCAAGGGCGACGAAGAGAAGCCGACCACGCCGGTTGCCCCGGGCACCATCGATGTCGATGCGAAAGAGAAGAAGTAAGTAGCGCCTTCTTATGATCGATCTCGGTCTTACCAAACTTGCTGTCATCGGCGTGATTGCGCTGGTCGTCATCGGTCCCGAAAAGCTGCCCAAGGTGGCGCGCATGGCCGGGACGCTGTATGGCCGCGCGCAGCGCTACCTGAACGACGTCAAGTCGGAAGTCACGCGCGAAATCGAACTGGAAGAATTGCGCAACCTGCAAAAGGAAGTGCAAGACGCCGCCCACGCCGTCAAGACGGATGTGGAAAACTCGATTGCGCAGAATATGACGGAGGTCGAGAATGCTTTCCGTGATACGCAGGCGCTGGAGTCGACGTCGTTTGCCGACAATAACGCGTCGTACGGCACGAACGCCTTCGGCAGCGTGACCACGGACGACCTGGCACGCAAGGCGCGCGAGTTCCGCCGCAAGAAGCTGGTGCGCAACTCGGCCATTCCCAACTGGTACAAGCAGCGCAATGGCGGCAAGCAGCACGTGACCTCGGGCGCGGCGCGGGTGGCCCGCTTCCGTCCACGCGGCCCTACCAACAGCTCCTTCTATTAAATGACTACACCTACCCAGGGCGAAGAGACCTTTATCTCTCACCTGATCGAACTGCGGGATCGTTTGGTCAAGGCCTCGATCGGCATTGCGCTGGTCTGCATCGGGCTGATGATCTGGCCGGGCCCTTCGCACATCTACGACATCATCGCCGAGCCGATGATCCGGTCGCTGCCGGTGGGCTCGAAGATGATTGCGACCGGCGTGATTTCGCCGTTCCTGGTGCCGATGAAGGTGACGCTGGTGATTTCCATCATCCTTTCGCTGCCGTGGGTGCTATATCAGCTGTGGGCGTTTGTGGCGCCGGGCCTGTATGCGCATGAGAAGCGGCTGATTGCGCCGCTGGTGATTTCGTCGTCGGTGCTGTTCATGTCGGGCGTGGCGTTCTGCTACTTCCTGGTGTTCGGCCGGGTGTTCCAGTTCATTGCCGAGTTTTCGCCGCAGTCGATTGCGGTCACGCCGGATATTGAAAACTACCTGGATTTCGTGATGTCGATGTGCCTGGCGTTTGGCGCGACCTTCGAGGTGCCGGTGGTGGTGGTGATCCTGGTGCGCATGGGCCTGGTGTCGGTGGCCAAGCTGAAGGAGATTCGTCCGTATGCGATTGTCGGCGCGTTTGTGATCGCGGCGATTGTGACGCCGCCGGATGCGGTGTCGATGTTCTCGCTGGCCATTCCGATGTGCCTGCTGTTCGAGCTGGGCCTGCTGGTGGCGCCGCTGTTCGTCCGCATGTCGACGGCGCCGGAAGAAAAAGCCTGATCTAAGGCAGCCGTTCAAACAAGCGCATCAGCATGCCGATCGTGACGGCATGCAAAGTCAATGACACGCCGAACAGCCAGTACATCGTGACGAATCTGGCTTTTAAACGTTGCTCCAGCGCTGCCAGCTTGGCATCAAACCGCTGCTCCAGAGCCTCGAGCTTGGCGTTGAATTCTTTCCTCAGATCGTCAAGCTTAGCGTTAAAGCGTTCTTCCAGCGCTTCAAGCTTGGCATAGATATCCGCACGTAACATTTCTATTCGCGCGATCATATCGGTTCGCAGCAGCACCATCTCGCTGGGCGAGACGGTTGCTTCCGCCATTGCCTGACGGAGCGCCAGGGCTTGTGCTTCGGCCTGCGCCGCCGGGATGCCGGCTTCAATCAGGCTTCTGGTGTATTCAAGGGTGTCGAATTTGATAGGCATATTCATGATACCTCCCCGATTTGATCGTAGCAGAAAACGGCTGACGCACAGCCGTTCCCCATCGTATCGAATCACCTGCCCATCTATTTGAGCGAACGCAGGACTACTGCATCATCAATCCCTTGATCACCCGTACCGGCGCGCTGCCGTAGCTGAGGAATTGCTCGTGGAACTGCTTCAGGTTGAAGCTGGCGCCCTGCTGCTGCTTGCGCTGCTCGCGCAACTCCATGATCTCGCTGTAGCCGCTGAAGTAGCTGGTCAGCTGCACCGACGACACCTGCACCCGATGCCATTTCTCCACCGCCTCGCTGCGCGTCTGGAACGCCTGGCGCGTCAGCAGATCGATGGCCTGCTCTTCTGTCATGCCCAGCACATGCACGCTGTAATCGAGAATCGTATTGGTCACGCTGCGCAGATTCCACTTCGACCACATCAGCCACATCTCCGGCGCATTGTCGCCGTAGCCGGACTCCAGCATCATGCGTTCGCCGTACACCGCCCAGCCTTCCACCATCGCGCCATTGCCGAAGATCGACTTCACGATCGATGGCGAACGGTTGGCATACACCAGCTGCGCGTAATGGCCCGGAATCGCCTCGTGGATATTCAGGATCTGCAAGATCCAGTAGTTGTACTCGCGCAGGCTGCTCTCGGCCGCTTCCGGCGTGGCGCCATCCAGCGGCGTGACATTGTAGAAGGTGCGGTCCTGCGGGCGATACGGTCCTGGCGCATCGATGCTGGCGCCGGCGACACCTGCCGCATAGGCCGGCGTGGCGCGTACTTCCAGCTGCTTGTTCGGGTCCAGCGTCAGCAGGTTATGGCTGATCACGTATTCCTGCAACGCCGGAATCTGGCGCTTGATCTCGTTGACGAAATCCTCGCGCGCCACATGGCGGGCCGATAGCTTGTCGATCACCATGCCGATCTTGGCAAAGCGGTCTGCCGGCTTGGCGGTGCTGCCCATGGTCTTGTCCCACAGCTCATCCGACAGCTTATCCATATTCGCCAGCAGTTCTTCGCGCGCCGCCAGCGCTTTCTGATAGGTCTGCTCGGCCGTGCTGCCGGACTGAATGTCGTAGGCAAACTTCTGCTCATACAGTTCCTTGCCGAGGCGGAAGGTGCGACGGCCCTTGGTGTCCATCAACTTGTCCTTCTCTTGCAGGAAGGCCACGTAGTTGTCGACCGCCGTCAGCGCGGCGTCGATCCGCTGCGCGTACTGCTGCTTCTCCACCGGCGTCAGGATCGACGCCTGCGCCACCTTGTTCACCTCGGTCAGCAGCGACTGCACGCCGGGCGCCTGGGCGATCGCCAGGCGCGTATGTTCACGGGTTGGATTGACGATGTTGGCGCGCGCCGCATCGTAGTAGGCCGGAATGCTGGCGATGCGCTTGAGCAGCGTGCGCAGGCGCTGCGGCTGGGCCGCGTATTCAGTGTTCAGCACCAGGTCGATCGGACCGGCGACGTTGTAGCTGGCCGGATTCCACTCCCACTCGCGCAGCGTGGTCAGGCGCCAGCGGTCGCCTTCCAGCTTGTTGACCAGCAGCGCCAGATCGGTACGCTGCTTGGGTGACAGTTGCGCTACCTTGATGGCGCCAAAGCGTTGCAGCCAGTCGCCGATGAAGGCCAGTTCCTTGGCTTGCTCTTCCTTGGTCGGCACGGTCAGCACGGCGGCGGTATCGTACTTGCCGGCGTAGATCGCGCTTTCCGAATCGATGCGCCACAGCGCGTTGAGGAACTGGTTGCTCAGGTTGTCGAACTGGCGGTCGGCCCAGCGTTCGGACGATACCTTCAGCGCCGGCACGGCGGCCGCTGCTGCAACGGCTGCGCCAGCGCGGGCCTTGCCGGACGACTTGGCGGCAGCCTTGCCCTTGGTGGATTTGCTGGTGTGTTTGGCCTTGCTGGAACTGCTGCTGGCCTTGGCGTTGCTTTTCTTGGCCGGTGTGGCTTTGTGGTGGGTAGCGGCGCCGGCTGGCGCGGCGGCCAGAGCCGCCATCAACGCAGCCAGTGCGAATCTTGTCTTAATCATCATATGCAGCCTTGTATCTGAAGCGGAGGAGATTATCACTAATCTGGCCGCTTGAGAGCGTACGATACAAGTCGAATTACTTTTTCAAGCCCTCTTGCAGCATCGCCAACATCTCGGACGACGACATGCGGCCGCTGACATCGCTGCCCTCCAGCAGGCTGTCGGCCAGGTCGCGCTTGTGCTGGTGCAGGTCGACGATGCCTTCCTCGATGGTGTGCCGCGCCACCAGGCGATAGATGGTCACCGGCCGCAGCTGGCCCATGCGGTGCGCGCGATCCGAGGCCTGGTCTTCCACCGCCGGATTCCACCACGGGTCCATATGGATCACGTAGTCGGCCGCCGTCAGGTTGATGCCGACCCCGCCCGCCTTCAGCGAGATCAGGAACACATCGCCGACGCCGGCCTGGAAGGCATCCACGCGCTTCTTGCGATCGGCCATCGAGGTCGAGCCATCGAGGTACTGATAGCTGACACCTTGTTCATCCAGATGCGCACGGATCAGCGCCAGATGGTCGACGAACTGGCTGAATACCAGCACCTTGTGCTTGTTCTCCAGCAGGCCTTCCAGTAGATGCGCGAAAGCGGCCAGCTTGCTGCTGGCCAGTCCCAGTTCCGGCGCAATCAGATTCGGATTGCAGCAGGCCCGGCGCAGCTTCATGATCTCGGCCAGGATCTGGATCGATTTCTTCTCGGCCGGTCCTTCGACCTTTTCCAGATTCTCCAGCGCGGCGCGGCGCAGCGATTCGTACAGCGCCGTCTCGTCGGCCGACAGGTCGACTTCCAGCGTGATCTCGGTGCGCGACGGTAGCTCGGTCAGTACCTGCGACTTGGTGCGGCGCAGGATGAAGGGCTGGATCAAATGGCGCAGGCGCTTGCGCGCACCCAGTTCGGCGCGATGGTCTTGCGGTTTCTCGATCGGCGCGGCGAAGCGCAGGTTGAATTGTTCGATGCTGCCCAACAGGCCGGGATTGATGAAGCGGAACAGGTTCCACAACTCGCCCAGATGATTTTCCAGCGGCGTGCCGGTGACGGCGATGCGGAACTCGCCCTTGAGCGCCATCACGGCGGCGGAGCGCTTGGTGGCGGCGTTCTTGATGGCCTGCGCTTCATCCAGCACGATGGTATTCCACTGCACGCCGGCAAACAGCGCCGACTCCAGTTGCAGCAGGCCGTAGCTGGTCACCACCACGTCGTAAGCGTGCAGATTGTTCAGCTGCTCCGCGCGATCGCCGGCGCCGAACAATTGCACGTTCAGCGTCGGCGCGAAGCGCGCGGCTTCGCTCATCCAGTTCATGCAGACAGAAGTCGGCGCGATTACCAGCGTCGGGCCTTGCGGCGC
Organism: Duganella dendranthematis; assembly: GCF_012849375.1. Taxonomy (NCBI): domain Bacteria; kingdom Pseudomonadati; phylum Pseudomonadota; class Betaproteobacteria; order Burkholderiales; family Oxalobacteraceae; genus Duganella; species Duganella dendranthematis. Next base: position 2,252,490 of record NZ_CP051684.1, on the reverse strand, counting down.
GCGCGACAGCATCAGCGCCAGTGCCTGCAGCGTTTTGCCAAGCCCCATATCGTCGGCCAAGCAGGCGCCCACGCCCCAATGGGCAAGGCGCGACAGCCAGTTGTAGCCTTCCAGCTGATAGTCGCGTAATTCCGCCTGCAAGGTACTTGGCAGCTGCGGCTCGAAGATGGTCTGTTCCTGCATGCGCGACAGATGCGCTTTCCACAGCTTGTCGGCTTTGAGCCCGCCGACATCGTCGGCCAGTTCCTCCAGCGCGAACGACGCCAGCGGATGCAGGCGCACGCCGTCGGCGGTAAGCTCGCCGTAAGCCGATACTTCCTGCAGGCGGCGATGCAGTTCCTCGGTCAGCGCCAGGTAGCGGTTTTCGCCCAATTCGACGAAGCGGCCGTGGCTCTTCTCCATCATCTCAAGCAGCGTGCGCAGGTCGATGACCTTGCCCTCGTCCACCTGCAGTTCGCCGCTGGCGGCAAACCAGTCCTTGTTGCTCTTGATGGCCAGGCGCAGTTGCTTGGTCTCGACCTTGTTGGTGACGCGGAAGCTCTCGCCCTCCGGCCAGGCGATGACGATGCTGGCCGGGTCCAGCGCCTGCAATTCCACCAGCAGTTGCAGGCACAGGGCCGGTTGGCCCAGCAGCCACTCGCCATGTTCCTGCTCGGCCGATTCCAGCACCGGACATTTGGCGATCAGGTCGCGCTCGGCATCGCGTTCGTCGATCAGCTGGCGGCGCGCTTGTACCGGCTTGCCGCCGATGTCGGCGAGTACGCTGTCGGCGCCGTCGCCCGGCTTGTAGTAGGCGCCGTTGACCAGCGGGCGCACCAGGATCTGCATCTTCAGGCCGTGCTGGTAGGGCAGCAGGTGCAGATGCAGGCGCATGTCCGCGTCCATCTGCTCCATGTCCGGCGCGGCGCCGCCGATGTCCGACTGCACCGTCACCAGCGACGAGATGGCGCTGATGGCCGACAGCACCTGCTGCTCCGCATGCGACGGCACGTTGAGCGCATCGCCGACGATGGAGGCGATCTTACGGTGCTCATCAAGGATGCTGACCACGCGCAGGCGCGTTGGCGTCTCGCGGGTGATGACCACCGAGGAGTTGTCGTCCGGGATCGGTGGCTGCAAGCGCAATTCCAGGTTGCCGGGGCTGCGCTTGACCAGCAGCTCCGGTTCGCCGGACAGCATCTCCACCCGCATGTCCGGCAGGTCGGACCAGTACAACAGCGGGTGATTCACCAGCATCGGCGCGGCACGCTGCGGGTCGATCTCGTAAGTCAGGCCAGTGGACTGGTAGCCGCGATGCGCCACCGTAATGGCCTCCGCCGCGCGGATATCCTGCGGCGTCAGAAAGTCGAACTGCTCGGACTCGAAGCGCAGACGCTTCAGGCCCACGGCGCGGCCCTTGCTCCACAGGCCGCGTGCATCGCGTTTCTGCTCCACCGGCGCGATGTCGGTCAGGCCGTGGCGCGGATCGTAGGTCAGCAACCAGACCAGGCGTGAACTGCCCGCCGCATCAGGGGCAGTCGGCTGGTGCAGGTTGATCAGCGCGGTGAGCTGGCGCTGCCAGCCTTCCTGCCGCTCGAACCAGGTGCTCAGGTCCGGGAAGCCGAAGCGCGAACGCAAGGCTTGCGCGTGCGTCTGCATCGCGGCGTCGCCCATCTGGCCCAGCAGCGCGGCGCCCTGGCTGGCGATGAACATATAACCGGCGCGTTCGGCGTTCTTCACCATTTCCTGCAACTGCTCCTTGCGCTCCTGCAGTTGCGGCAGCGACAGCCAGAAGTACAGCAGGTACTGGAACATCTGGGTTTGCAGCGACGGTTCCCACGGCAGCGCAGACACCGCGTCCACCTGCATGACGCCGGCGCGGATCTGGCGCAGCATGTCGATCTGCTGGTGCACCGCGCTGTCGTGATTTCTCGGCAGCTTGACGGCGATTTCCAGGTAGGCTTCGGCCGCCTTCAGGTGTTTGGCGTCGGCGCTGCGCAGTGCCGACAACAGGTACAGCTGCGCGCCCATGCCGGTGAACAGCTGCTTGCGTTTGCCGGTATCGCGGCGCAGGGCTTTCAGCGCGGCGTCAAAGCCGATGATGGCGGCGCTGGCGGCGCCGCGCAGCAGCACCACCACGCTGGCGAGGTACTGGCTTTGCGGCCCCACCGTGCGTTCCAGATAGCGCTTGGCGTCGTCCAGGCGGCCGCACAGCAGCGCGTCTTCCGCCATCGCCATGCGCAGTTCGGCGTTGACGTCGCCGTGACGGCGCTGCATATGCATGTCGCAGAATTCGCGGATGGCCGGCGCGGTGGGCGGTTCATGCTGGGCGTTTTGCAGCAGAACCGCCAGCACATCGTCTTGCAACAGCGGGTGGACCAGCGCGAGCATGCCCGGCTCGAATGGGCGGCCGAAGATATCGACGATCGGATGCAGCTGCGCCGCCTCGTAGCTGCCCAAGCAGAACGCCAGCACCTGCTGGACCTGTTGCGGGCCGTGGCCACGCAGAAGGCCCATGCGCAGGCGCGCCATGCCGGCGCGGTAGCTGCGCGGCTCCATGCTGTTCCAGGTCTGGCGCATCGGCACCAGCTCCGCGTAGGCGGCGCATAGGTCTTCCAGCGCGTGGGTGCCGATGGCGGAGCGGATCGCCGGCCAGCGCAGCTTGGGATTGCAGATAAAGCCGCGTCCCGTCACCACGCTGATGAAAGCCAGCCGCTCCAGCCGCGACATGGAGTCGTCCAGCGTAGCTACGGTGTACAGATTGCCGTCGTTATCCTGCTCGATGCGCGCATGGTTCAGGTGATCGAGGATGGCGGTGCGTCCCGTCGGCTCGCCGATCAGGGCGAGCAGGGCGAGGATGGCTTTTTCGTTAAATGGCAGCGCATCGAATTCGACGAGCAGCTTGGGATCGGTCATGCGTGATTCAGCTTAAAGATGTTTTGATAGAAGTCCAGCTCCGCTTCCAGCGTGCGGATAATGTTTTCGGCTTTGCGGAAGCCATGGCCTTCGCCTTCCAGCGGCACGTATTCGACCGGGATGCCACGCTTTTTCAGCGCGTCGACCATCATTTCCGATTGCTGCGGCGGCACCACCTTGTCGTCCAGGCCCTGGAAGAAGATCATCGGGCGTGACAGCTTGTCGGTGTGGTTGATCGGCGAGCGTTGGGCGTAGATCGCATCGGCCTGCGCTTTCGGCGCGATCAGGTATTCATTGTAATGCGACTCGAACTTGTGCGAATCCTGATCCAGGCCTTTCAGGTCGGAGACGCCGTAGTAGCTGGCGCCGGCCTTGAAGACGTCGTGGAAGGTCAGCGCGCACAGCGTGGTCAGGCCGCCGGCGCTGCCGCCACGGATGATCAGGCGTTCACCGTCCGCCAGGCCGCGCTCCACCAGCGCCTGGGCGCCGGCCACACAGTCTTCCACGTCGACGACGCCCCACTGACCCTTGAGCAGGTCGCGGTAGGCGCGGCCAAAGCCGGTGCTGCCGCCGTAGTTCACATCCAGCACGCCGAAACCACGGCTGGTCCAGAACTGGGTCTTCAGGTTGAGCGTATTGACGGTCATGCCGGTCGGGCCGCCATGACTGATGACGATCACCGGCGGCTTGCTGCCTGCAGGCGCCTGCACGTCCTGGTTGCGCGGCGGGTAGTAGAAGGCGTGGGCGGTACGGCCGTTGGCGCTCGGATAGCTGATGCTGGTCGGGACGGACAGGTTGGCTTCCTCCGGCAGGTCGTCAATCGACTGTGCCAGGATTTCGACGCCTTCCTCGGTGAAGTCGATGCGCGCCAGTTCCATCGGGATGGTCGGGCCGCCTGCCAGCATGGCGATGTAGCCGGGACCGACGCGCAGTTCGCGGATTTCCTCGTACGGATTGGCGATGGCTTCCAGCTTGCCGCTGCCCGGCAGCAGGCGCGCCAGGCGGCTCACGCCCTTGTCGATGTAGGTGCAAATGATTTCGCCGGCCGAGCGGAAGCCGTACATGCTGTTACCGAAGGTCCAGTGCGGGGAGGCGAATTCGGCTTCCATCGGGCACAGGCCTTCGATGCGCACGCGGTCGGCGCACAGTCGGTACAGATTCCACCATCCGCTGCGGTCGGAGACGAAGTGCAGCAGATTGTCGGGCGACCATTCGGGCTGGCAGATGGATTCCTCTTCGCCGCCAGCGATGCGTTTGGGCGTGGCCAGCGTGCCGTCGGCGTTGATATCGGCCAGCCATAGCGTGGTGCCTTGCCACGGCATGCGCGGATGGTCCCAGCTTAGCCAGACCAGCGAACGGCCGTCAGGCGACAGGCGTGGCGACGAATAAAAGTCCGCACCGTGCACCAGCACAGTCTCGACGCCGCCGGCGATGTCGATCGCGCAGATCGTATTGGTCGGCTGAGCATGTTCATCGTCGCCATGCAGCTCGCGCACGCCGATCAGCCGATTGCGCGCGCGGTCGACCACAAAATCGGCAAAGCGCTGCTTGCCGGCCTGCGTTACCGCCACCGGTGCGTCGCCAGGAATAACGCTATAGACGCAGTTATCCTTAAAGTGCGAGAAGTACACCGTCTCGCCCTCTACCGCATACGCCCCGCCGCCATATTCATGCACCCGCGAGCGTACATTGAACGGCGCCAGCGTCAATTCTTCGCTGGTGGCGCCGTGGTAGCGCAGCAGCGTGTTGCGGCCGGCCTCCGCCGCGCGGCCGGCCAGCCAGAAGATATCACTGCCATCGGCCCCGCCCAGCATTAGCGACGACAGCGGCGTCGCCCCCGCCGCCACACGCGCAGCGCTGATGGTCGAAGGCCAGGCGCCAAAGGCGGCAATGTTCGGGGAAGCAGGCGATGTCATAAAAGCTCCAAAAAGGTCAGTGCGCGGTGCTCCGCATGATAGAGCAAAATTCGCAAAATGGCGTGGGATGCGATAATAGCGGCTTGATTGTTCTCTATTGCCTTCCATGCCACAATTTGCTCCGCTCAAGAATGACACCTTCCTGCGCGCGTTGTTGCGCCAGCCCACCACCTACACCCCTGTGTGGCTGATGCGCCAGGCCGGAAGGTATTTGCCGGAATACCGCGCCACCCGTGCCAAGGCCGGTTCCTTTATGGGCCTGGCCACCAATCCCGATTACGCCACCGAGGTGACGATCCAGCCGCTGGACCGCTTCCCGCTGGACGCCGCCATCCTGTTCTCCGACATCCTGACGGTGCCGGATGCGATGGGCCTGGGCCTGCATTTCGTCGAAGGCGAGGGCCCGAAATTCGAGCGTCCGCTGAAAACCGAGGCCGATGTCCTGGCCCTGCGCCAGCCGGAACCGGGTTCGCTGGACTATGTCTTCAAGGCTGTGACCCAGATCCGCACCGAGCTGAATGGCCGCGTGCCGCTGATCGGCTTCTCCGGCAGTCCGTGGACGCTGGCCTGCTATATGGTGGAGGGCGAAGGCTCGCGCGAGTTCCACAACATCAAGAAGATGCTGTACAACCGCCCGGACCTGATGCGCTTTATCCTCGATACCAACGCCAAGGCGGTGGCCGAGTACCTGAACGCCCAGATCGACGCCGGCGCGCAAGCTGTGATGATCTTCGACTCGTGGGGCGGCGCGCTGGCCGATGGTGCCTATCAGGAGTTCTCGCTCAAATACATGCGCCAGGTGGTGGCGCTGCTGAAGCGTGAAAAGGATGGCGTCAAGATTCCGGCCATCGTGTTCACCAAGGGCGGCGGTCACTGGATCGAGGAAATCGCCGACATCGGCGCCGACGCGCTGGGCCTGGACTGGACCGCCAACCTGACCCAGGCGCGCCACAAGGTCGGCCACAAGGTCGCGCTGCAAGGCAATCTGGACCCGGCCATCCTGTTCGCCAGCCCGGACCAGATTACCGCTGAAGTCCACAAGGTGCTGGACGCTTTCGGTCCGCCGGGCGTTAGCGGCAGCGGCCACGTGTTCAACCTGGGCCACGGCATTTCGCAGTTCACGCCGCCGGAAAGCGTGGCGGCCATGGTGGAAGCGGTACACACCTATAGCAAGGCCCAACGCTCGGCTTGATTTCGATCGTGTAGAGGGGCACGTTTCGAAAGAAACGTGCCCTTTTTTATTCTGCGCGCGCGCTCTGACTAGACCGACTTATGCACAATTTTTTTTGCTGCGGAAATAATAGGCAGTGCTTTTTGGCTAGCCCTTGATGATGAGTTAACTCATTGATTTAAAGCGATAAAATTTGTGGTGCAGACGGCAATGTTTAGCAAGCCGTAAACACTGTGGCTAAGCTTCAAGTAGTTTATTTCTTCATTTTCCACAAAGTTATCCACAAAAACTGTGGACAAGAAATAAAATGACTTAGTAAACCGTGACTTAGCCATAATATTGCTGTTTGACCTGAGATTCATGTTGCGTTGCACGATTTTTAGGCAAAAATGACACCCTTGCCAAGCTTGTTATCAAGCCGCAAAGCTTGGTGTGAGCATAAGGATAAAATTTGGCGGATTGGTGCACTGCGAAGTGCCGAAACGGTGCAAAAAAGTGCTTGATTTCCCCGAAAAAAAGCTCCTAAATACTTCACTTATGCACAGCTGGCCGTTTCCGACGGCGAATTTCTGCTCCCTAGGAAGCATTTTCCAAGTCATTGATTTTAAAGAGATAAAATTTTGATTTTTTACCCGGTTTTGGAAGATGCCAACTTGAATGTCAGTGCTTTCCGGGGATTAAGATTCCATTGTCCACAAAGTTATCCACAGAAACTGTGGATACATACAGCATCGATATTTTTGCAAGGTGCAGCATGAATAATCCACGCCCTTGCTACCTGCAAATCGCTATTGATACGCCGCTCAACGCGGTGTTTGACTACCGCTGGCAGTGCGATCCGGCCGAGCGGCCCCAGGTGGGTCAGCTGGCGCTGGTGTCCTTCGCGCGGCGCGAGGTGGTGGGCCTGATCGTCGGTGTGGTCGATGAGACCGATGTGCCTGTGGAAAAGTTGAAGGATGCGCTGGCCGTGCGCACCCAGCTGGCGCCGTTGTCGGCCCAATGGCTGGCGCTGGCCGGCTTTGCCGCCGATTATTACCAGCGGCCGCTGGGCGAGGTCGCGCTGCCCGGCCTGCCCAAGAACCTGCGCGTGCTGACCACGGTGGCGCTGGACCGGGCGTTGAAGAAGCTGGCCAAGCTGGAGACCCCACACGATCCCACGCCGTCCAACATGCCGGTGCTCAATCCGCAGCAGCAGCTCGCCGCCGACGCCATCGGTGGCGCCCAGGGCTTCAAGCCGACCCTGCTGTACGGCGTGACCGGCAGCGGCAAGACCGAGGTCTACCTGCAAGCCTGCGCGCAAGTGCTGGCACGCGAGCCGGACGGCCAGATCCTGATCCTGGTGCCCGAAATCAACCTGACGCCCCAGCTGGAAGGCAATATCCGCGCGCGCTTCCCCGGCGTGATGCTGGCCACGCTGCACAGCAGCCTGTCCGAGGGCGAACGCATGCTGCACTGGCTGGCGGCGCACCAAGGCAAGGCGCGCATCGTGCTGGGCACGCGGCTGGCGATTTTGTCGTCGCTGCCGCACCTGAAGCTGATCGTCATCGACGAGGAACACGATCCGTCATATAAGCAGCAGGAAGGCTTGCGCTATTCGGCGCGCGACCTGGCCGTATGGAGGGCCTGGCAGTTGCAGATCCCGATTGTGCTGGGTTCGGCCACGCCATCGCTGGAAAGCTGGCACCACGCGCAGTCCGGCCGCTATCGCAAGCTGGAGCTGCGCGAACGGGCGGTGCAGAATGCCGTGCTGCCGACCGTCAAGCTGATCGACATGGAGCGCGACAAGCCGAACGACGGCCTGACTTCGCACCTGGTGGCGGCCATCAGGCAGCGGCTTGAGCGCGGCGAGCAGTCGCTGCTGTTCCTCAACCGCCGTGGCTATGCGCCGGTGATCTGCTGCGAATCGTGCGGCTGGATCAGCGAATGCACGCGCTGCACCTCGTTCATGGTGCTGCATCGTCCCGAGCATCGCCTGCGCTGCCACCATTGCAGCCTGGAGCTGCGCATTCCGCGCCATTGCCCGACCTGCGGCAATATCGACATCCAGCCGCTGGGACGCGGCACGCAGCGCGTGGAGGAGGGTTTGCAGGCGCTGTTCCCCGATGCGCGCATCCTGCGCATCGACGCCGATTCCACCCGCAAGAAGGGCAGCGCGCAGGAAGCCTTCGATACCGTGCATCGCGGCGAGGTGGATATCCTGGTCGGCACGCAGATGGTCGCCAAGGGGCATGACTTCAAGCGCCTGACGCTGGTGGGCATCATGAATCCGGATACGGCACTGTTTTCGCAGGACTACCGCGCCAGTGAACGGCTGTTTGCGCAGCTGATGCAGGTATCCGGCCGCGCCGGACGGGCTGGCATTCCGAGCGAGGTGCTGATCCAGACCCGTTATCCGCAGCATCCGTTGTACGGCGCGGTGGTGCACCACGATTACGACCACTTCGCCTCGGCCTTGCTGGAGGAGCGCGAGCAGGCGGCGTTGCCGCCGTATCTGTTTCAGGCGCTGCTGCGGGCCGAGGCGCGCGAACTGGCCACGGCGATCGAGTTCCTGACCATGGCGCGCGATTGCATGCAGCATCCGGGTATCACCATCAACGATCCGATTCCGATGACCATGACGCGGGTGCACAACGTGGACCGCGCGCAGTTGCTGGTCGAGTCGCCGTCACGGCCGGCGCTGCAAGCCTTCCTCAAAGAGTGGATGCTGACCCTGCGCGAGATGAAAAGCCGCGTGAAGTGGTCGCTGGAAGTCGACCCGCTGGATATTTGACGTCGCACCGGCGGACGCCGGTGTCCATGGAACGCACGCTCAGTATGGGCGCCGGCTTTCGCCGGCGCGACGCTAAAGCAGATAGCGCCGGGCGGTTGCCACGATCTGTTCGGACAGCGCGCGGGTGAAGGGCGTGTCCAGGTTCCACGCGTGCCAGTGCAGCGGTACGTCGACCACCTGGCCGGGCGCCAGATCGACCAGCCGCTCGTCGGCCAGCGCCGCCGACACCTGTTGCAGCGGCAGCAGGCCATACGCCAGGCCGCCGAACACACATTCGGTGCTGGCCGCCGACAGCGGCAGCGTGTGATGCGGATACGCGCCGCGCCACTCCAGCACCTGCTGCAGGAAGCCGCCCATCATGTCGCGGTCGCACACCACCGCTGGCGCCAGCTGCACCGCATCGGTGATAAACCCGTCGCCGAACCAGTGATTGGCAAACGCCTTGGTGGCCACGCAGACATAGCGCATGGTGCCCAGCGGCGTCACTTGCGGGCCGTTGGCCTGCGGCTCGGCCGCGCCGGCCGCGACGCAGCCGAATACGCTGCCTTCGCGCACCAGATGCAGCGCCAGTTCCGGCGTTGCCACCTGCACATTCAGTTGGCAGCGCGGCGGCGACAGCAGCGGCTGCAAACTCAGCGGGAACCATGTCGCCAGGCTGGCCGCGTCCACCGCCAGCGCGATTTCCGGCATGCTGACCTGGTTGCCCAGGTCGATATCCAGCGACGCTTCCATCAGCTTGACGTTGCGGTGATGGGACACCAGCCGCTGGCCCAGTCCGGTCGGCACGGCCGGCTGCCCGCGCACGATCAGCAGGCGGCCAGCAGCATCCTCCAGCGCCTTGATGCGCTGGGACACGGCCGATTGGCTGATGCCGAGCGCCAGCGCGGCCTTCTCAAAGCTGCCCTGGCTGACCACCGCATCCAGCACGGCCAGCGCCCGATAGTCCAGATTGTCCATAAGTCAAGCTTATAAAATTTGAAAACGATAAGCCATACTAATACTGTTTTGCTTTGAAGTAAAACACGATTGGCAGTTGGGAGTAGACTTGTGGCATATGAAAACCTTACGCACTGAAGTCGCCGTCATCGGCGCAGGCACGGCCGGCATGACCGGCTATCGCGCCGCCAAGGCTGGCGGCAAGCAGGCGCTGTTGATCGAAAGCAACGTCTATGGCACAACGTGCGCGCGGGTCGGCTGCATGCCCAGCAAGCTGCTGATTTCGGCTGCCGATGCGGCCCACATGCTGCATGCCGCCGCCGATTTCGGCGTGCATGCCGGCGAGGTGAGCATCGACGGCAAGGCGGTGATGGCGCGCGTGCGCAGCGAACGCGACCGCTTTGTCGGCTTCGTGGTCGAGAGCGTGGACGCTTACCCGGCCGAAGACAAGCTGCACGGCCACGCCCGCTTCCTCAGCCCGACCCAGCTGCAAATCGACGACCACACGCTGGTGGAGGCGGAACGTTTCGTCATCGCCACCGGCTCCACTCCCATCGTGCCGGACGAGTGGCGCGCGGCTGGCCCGCGCGTGATCCATAGCGACGCCGTGTTCGACTGGGAAGACCTGCCGGCATCGGTGGCGGTGGCCGGCACTGGCGTGATCGGACTGGAGCTGGGGCAGTCGCTGCATCGCCTCGGCGTGCGCGTGACCATCTTCGGCCGCGGCGGCAGTGTCGCCCAACTGAGCGACCCGGCAGTGCTGGACGTCGCCCGTAGCGCCATGCTCGACGAGCTGGACGTGCGCTTCAAGACGCGCGTGGTCAAGGTGGAGCCGCATGGCGACGGCCTGGCGATCACTAGCGAAGATACCAATGGCGATCAGCAGACCGAGCATTTCGACTACCTGCTGTCGGCCGTCGGCCGCCGGCCGAATGTGCATCAGCTGGGACTGGAGAACACCGGCTTGCAGCGCGACCATCACGGCATACCCCTGTTTAATCCACAAACGATGCAATGCGGCGACAGCGCCATCTTCATCGCCGGCGACGCCAACAACGACCGGCCGCAGCTGCCGGAAGCGGCCGACCATGGCCGCATCGCCGGCGAAAACGCGGCGCGCTATCCGGACGTCCAACCCGGCCTGCGCCGCACGCCGCTGGCGATTTCGTTCACCGAGCCGCAGATCGCCACCATGGGCGCCAGGTATAGCCAGCTGTGCATCACGCATCCCGGCCGCTTTGCCGTCGGCAAGGTGTCGTTCGAGAACCAGGGCCGCAGCCGCGTGATGTTGCAAAACAAGGGCATGCTGCGCGTGTATGCGGAATACCAGAGCGGCCGCTTCCTCGGCGCCGAGATGATCGGTCCGCGCGCGGAAAACATCGGCCATCTGCTGGCGTGGGCGGTGCAGGCCGGGCTGACGGTGGACGCCATGCTGGACATGCCGTTCTACCATCCGGTGGTGGAGGAAGGCGTGCGCACCGCCTTGCGCGACCTGGCGCACCACCTGAAAAATGCTCCTGTGCATGATTGTCCTTGCGTCGACTGCACACCAGGGCCGTGATTGTTATTGTTAAATCAAAGATACAAAAATTTTACACACTGGCGTCTGAAAAGCCGTATGCTGTTGCGTCGATAGCATCTTTATCATGCAATGAACATACGCAAAGTCACAGCGGCCGATTTGAAACTGGGCATGCTGCTGCCGTGGGACGTCTACGGTGAAAATGGCGCTTTGCTGGTTCGCAAAGGACATATGATCGCCAGTGCCAACCAGATCGCGTATCTGGTGGAGCGTGGCGTTTTTGAGGATGGCGTGCCGCCGGAAGCCGCTTCCGAACCGCCTTCCGTGCTGCGCAAACTCAACGCAGCCTGCCTGGAATTGCACGCGCTGCTGCAAGCCGCGTCGCAGGGCCGGGCGCCGGCCGATTTCCGCCGCAGGCTGGACGATATCGCCGCGCTGGTGCATGGCGCCGTCGAGCTGAACGTTGATATCGCCACCGCCGCCGTGCTGCACAACCAGCAGGCGGCGTCGTATGCGGCGCGCCACAGCGTCAACACGGCGGTGATTGCGGTCTTGCTGGCGCGCGCCCGCCAGCGTTCACGCAACGATGTCATGACGGTCACGCTGGCCGCGCTGACCATGAATACAGGCATGCTGGAGCATCACCAGCGCTGGCATGACAGCAGCGCCGTGCTGGATGAGGCCGACCGTGCCCGCATGCTGGCCCATCCGGCGCTGAGCGTGCAGCTGCTGCGCGCCGCCGGCGTCAACGATGAAGCCTGGCTGGACTGCGTGCTGCACCATCACGAAAATGAAGACGGCACGGGCTATCCGCACGGCAAGGTCGGCGCGCAGATTCCGCTGTTGTCCAAGCTGGTGGCGCTGGCCGACCGTTATTGCGCCCGCGTGTCCGAGCGCAGCTACCGTCCGGTGATGACGGCCAACGGCGCCTTGCGCGACATGCTGCTGGAAGCGCGCACCACGCTGGACACCAACCTGGTGTCGCTGGTGATACGCGAACTGGGCATTTATCCGATCGGCACCTATGTGCGGCTGATTAACGGCGAGACCGGCGTGGTGGCGCGGCGCGGTCTGCAATCGACCACGCCGCATGTGGAGTCGGTGCTCGGTCCGCGCGGCGCGCCGCTGGAGGTGTTTCTCCAGCGCGATACGCGCAACGAACTGCATACCATCAGGGAAGTATTGACCAACGCCCAGGTGGCGGCGCTGGATGCCCCGCCGCTGCGCATGGCGCAGGTGTGGGGCCGCGCCGCGCTGGACTAAGTTGAACGACTAGTTCAGCGTCGCGTCCAGCCGGCCTTCCTGCGCCAGCTCGCGCATCATGCCGATGGTGTCGATGTCCGACTCCACGTAGGCCGAACGGCGGAACTCATCGTACATGGCGTTGGCCTGGTCGGTCGCTTCGTCGTGGCTGTCCTCGTACTGGAAGCGCACGAACAGCGCGTTTTCGCTCGGCGTTTCGATCGTCATGATCAGGCTGGATTCGGCGATATCCTGCTGCGCCGCCACGCGGTAGCGCACCTGGCGCATCGGTTCCAGCTCGACGCGGTCTTCCACCACCAGCTCGCCGTAGCGCAGACGGCGGCGGAAGCCGGACTCGGTACGCTGATCGATGATGGCTTCGTCCAGATGCGGCACAAACAGTTTCGGCGACTCGGCACGCAGCACCAGGCCGGCCCAGACTTGCTTGACGGTCAGCGCATCGATCAGCGGATTGAGTGGGTCGTTGACTTCGATTAAGTGTTCAAATTTCATGATTGCAACCAATATAAGGTGAGGCGGAGGCCCGATTCCCGCATGGTAGCGTATTGTCAGCCACGCTACCTGCGGCATATCAGTGGCGGCCGCTTGGACTGTTACAATGTGGGGTTGCTTTTCCGTTTTCCTAGCCCCCATCCGATGTCCACCCAAGTCCCCGTTTTCGGCCTCAATTTGCCCCAGAGCCAGGCTGTCACCTATCTGGACGGTCCCTGCCTGGTGCTGGCGGGCGCCGGCTCGGGCAAGACGCGCGTGATCACGCAGAAGATCGCCCACCTGATCGAGGACCGCGGCTACGACCCGCGCACCATCGCTGCGCTGACCTTCACCAACAAGGCGGCGCTGGAGATGCAGGAACGGATCGCCAAGCTGCTCAAGCAGCCCAAGCAGGCCAAGCAGCTGACGGTGTCGACCTTCCACTCGCTGGGCGTGAAGATCTTGCGGCAGGAAGCCAATGGCGTCGGCCTCAAGGACCGTTTCTCGATCATGGACGCCGACGATTGCGGTTCGCTGATCCAGGATCTGGCCATCACCACCGACAAGCAGGTGGTGCGGCGCATTCAGACCGACATCTCGCTGTGGAAAAACGGCCTGGTCGATCCGATCATCGCGCTGAACCAGGCCAAGGATGAGGACGAGGCGCAGTCGGCGCGCGTCTACGCCAGCTATGTGGCGACGCTGTCGGCCTACCAGGCGGTGGATTTCGACGACCTGATCCGCCTGCCGGTGGAACTATTCCGCAACAACGACCCGGTGCGCGACAAGTGGCAGCGCCGCCTGCGCTACCTGCTGATGGACGAGTACCAGGACACCAACACCTGCCAGTACGAGCTGGTCAAGCTGATGGTGACCGGCGTCGGCAAGAAGCCGATGTTTACCGCCGTGGGCGACGACGACCAAGCCATTTATGCCTGGCGCGGCGCCTCGGTGGAAAACCTGAAGACGCTGCAAACCGACTTCCCCGACCTGGCGGTGATCAAGCTAGAGCAGAATTACCGCTCCACCACCCGCATCCTGCAGGCGGCCAATGCGGTGATCGGCAACAATCCCAAGCTGTTCGAGAAATCGCTGTGGTCCGAGCACGGCCTGGGCGAGCCGATCCAGGTGATGGCGATGCCGAACGACGATACCGAAGCCGAGCAGGTGGCGATCATGATTTCGGCCGACCACTTCCAGCGCAAGAACAAGTGGACCGACTACGCCATCCTGTATCGCGGCAACCACCAGGCGCGCATCATCGAGCAGGCGCTGCGCAAGGAGCGGATTCCGTACACCATCTCCGGCGGCCAGTCGTTCTTCGACAAGGCCGAGATCAAGGACATCATCAGCTACCTGCGGCTGCTGGCCAATACCGACGACGATCCGGCCTTCATCCGCGCGGTGACCACGCCGCGCCGTGGCGTCGGCCAGTCGACCATGGAAACGCTGGGTACCTTCTCTGGCCAGTGGCAATGTTCGCTGTTCGAGGCGGTGTTCAAGGGCGGCATCGAAGGCTTGCTGAATGACCGCCAACTGAATCCGTTGCGCGACTTCTGCAACTTCATCAACAACCTGGAATCGCGCGCCAGCCGTCCCGGCCCGTCGGGCAGTGGCGACAACGCGGCGCAGGTGCTGGATGATCTTCTGGAGGCGATTAATTATGAAAACTATTTATACGATATGTTCGACGAGCGCGCGGCCCAGAGCAAGTGGCAGAACGTGCTGGAATTCGTCAACTGGCTGAAGGACCGGGGCCGCGGCGGCAAGGACCGCGACGGCGAAGAGAAAAACGTGCTGGAACTGACGCAGATGGTGGCGCTGATGTCGATGCTGGAAGGCCAGGACGAAGACCCGGATGCGGTGCGCATGTCGACGCTGCACGCGTCGAAGGGGCTGGAATATCCGCACGTGTTTCTGGTCGGCGTGGAAGAAGGCATCCTGCCGCACAAGGGCGACCCCGACGCGCCGGCCGAGTCGATCGCCGCGCGGGTGCAGGAAGAACGGCGCCTGATGTATGTGGGGATTACGCGCGCGCAGCGCACGCTGAAAGTCACGTGGTGCAAAAAACGCAAACGCGCGGGGGAGCAGGTGCACTGCGACCCGTCGCGCTTTATCAAAGAAATGAAGTTGGATGAGGGCACTGCTGTGCCGCTGGAATCCGAAGTGATCACGCCCAAGGAACGCCTGGCGCGCATGAAGGAACTGCTGGCCACGCCCAAACCTGACAAGGAACAACCATGAACACCGAAGACCGCTTCATCAATATCGAAATCAAGCTGGCGTACGCCGAAGACATGGTGGACTCGCTCAACGACCGCATCCACGAACAGCAAAAGCAGATCGACAAGCTGGAGCAGCTATGCGCCTCGCTGGCGCAACACGTGCGCAACGCTTCCCAAAGCAGCGGCGGCCAACTCCCCCACGAGCGCCCGCCGCACTATTGATCATCTGCGCCAGCGCAAACGCGCGGCGCTTGCGAACCGCTAGATTGAAGCTTAATCTACGCGGAGTGCATGGTGATTACCTCCTTCAAGCACAAGGGGCTGTACCGGTTGTACGCTTATGGCGCTCACGCTGGCATACCTTGTGCCCATGCCGCGCGCATAGTCCGCATGTTGGATCGGCTGAACAGTTGCTGTGAACCGGCCGATATGGATTTACCCGGCTATAAGTTTCATCCTTTAAAAGGATCCCGTCAGGGGACATATAGCGTTCAGGTATCAGGAAACTGGCGTATTACATTTTGCTTTGCTAACGGCAATGCATTCAATGTCAGGCTGGAGGATTATCACTGATGAACACCTTACGAGACGCCAAAAGACGCCCTACTCATCCGGGCGCCATGCTGCGCGAAGACGTGTTGCCTGAGCTGAAGATATCGCCAGCGGCGTTTGCCGAACATCTTGGCATCAGCGTACAGAGTTTGCAGGAACTGCTACTGGAGCAGCGCCCGCTGACTGCTGACGTGGCCCAGCAGCTCGCCGTTTATCTTAAGACTTCTCCGGAAAGCTGGCTGCGCATGCAGCACGCCGTCGATAACTGGGTTACGGCTTAAGCCAGCACGGCGCGCAGCGCTTCGATGACCAAGGCGTGGTCTTCGGCCTGGCGCAGGCCGGAGACGGTGACGGTGCCGATGATGCCGGTGTCCTTGATGGTGATCGGGAATGCGCCGCCGTTGGCCGCGTGGTCTTCCGGATTCAGGTACTTGATGTCTTCAAACACCACGCCACGGTGCTTGTGGTCGATGCCGATGTAGAACGAGCAGCGGCCGAAGCGCGCCACCACATTGTTCTTGCGCCGTATCCAGTCAGCCTGGTCGGCCGATGCACCCTGCATCGCGTGATGGAACAGTACCTTGCCGTTGACGGTGATGTTGACCGTGATGCTCTTCTCGCGCGCCTTGGCGAGGTCTACAAGCTTCAAGCCCAGCGTCAGCGCGGTATCGCTGCTGAAGGCGGTAAATTGCAATTCCTTTTCCTGCTGCGTCAGCGTTTCCAGCAGTTCCGCATAGTTTTCCATTCGTCTTCCTGTTGTTAGGCCATGTAATTCCCGCAGTGTAGCGCAGCCGGGCTTGATATACTCCTTCCTTACGCCCTCACTTTTGCTCACCATGCACATCGATGTTGCCTCTTTGCTCATAGCCATGACGCTCAGCCTGCTGACCATGGCCGCCGCATTGCTGGCCGTGATGGGCAAGGTCAACCTGGCCGCGCGCCGGGCCCAGCTCGGCGTCGGCCTGCAGGCGCTGGGCTGGGTATTGCTGCTGTCGTCCGGGCTGGCGGCGGCGGGCGGCTGGGCCGACCGGCTGCTGTCGACGCTGGCGATGGCCGGCATCGCCGTCGGCCTGGCCTGCAGTGCCATCGCCTTCGACCTGTGGTGCGGCCGCGAGGCGGCGGCACGGGCGCCGATGGTGACGGCGCTGGTCATGACCGTGGGCTACTGCATCGGCTTCGACAACTACGCCTTTCGCGTCGGCTGGGCCAACGGCCTGTTGACGCTGCAACTGGCAATGGTGGCGGCGGCGCTGTGCCGCAAGCCGCAGGTGCCGGTCGGCCGCTGGCGCTGGTTGCTGCTGTTCTCGCTGCTGGTGCAAATGGCGGTGACCGCCGCGCGCGGCGTGCTGGGCACGTTCTATACCGATCAATTCCCCAACTTCTTTGCGCCACATCCGGCCAACCTGCTGTTTGCGCTGGCCGCCAATGTTACGGTGGTGATGTCGATGGTGGGCATTCTGCTGGCGCACCGCGACGAAGCTGCCCGCGAACTGGAGTGGCTGGCCAATACTGATGGCGTCACCGGCGCATTCAACCGCCGCGCCTGGATGCAGCAGGGGCACGTCATCCTGTCCGACAGCCACGCCCAGCAGCAGCCCTTGTGCCTGATGCTGGTGGACCTGGACTTTTTCAAGGACATCAACGACACCTACGGCCACGAAGCCGGCGACCGCGCACTCAAGCTGTTCGTGCAGGGCATGCACGCGGTGGGCGGCGAACGCAACTTGATCTGCCGCTACGGCGGCGAAGAATTCGCCGTGCTCAAGCGCGGCGCCGACCTGGCCGCCATCCGCGCCTACGACCAGCGCCTGCGTGTCTGGCTGGCGGAAGCGGGACCGCGCGAGCTGGGCGTGGCGCTGTGCTACAGCGCCGGCATCGCCGAAGTGCTGGATGGTCGCGATACGGTGGACGCCATGCTGCGCCGCGCCGATGCGCTGCTGTACAGCGCCAAGCTGCTGGGCCGCAACCGCACGCTGGATGAGCAGACGCTGGGCATGTGAGGGCGCTTAGCCATCTTTATCGATGCGTGACTGGATATGCTGCGCGCGATCGGGCGAGGAGGGGTGGGAGCTGAACATGCTGCGCTCGGAACCGTTGAGCGTGGCCAGCTTCTGGAACAGCGTCACCAGCCCCTGGCGCGACAGTTTTTCCTTATACAGAATGCCGTAGGACTGATCATCGGCGGCGGTTTCCTGGGTTTGCGAAAACTGCGCCTGGATAAATTTCTGTCCCAGGTCGCCGAGATCGGACTGGCTCAACGTCGCCGCCGTGGTGCCGGCGGCGCCAGCGGCCGAGCGCGCCGCTTGCAGGCTGTACGCTGTCTGCATCGACTTCTTGGAGTGACCGAGCAGCACATGGCCAATTTCGTGGCCGACCACGGCGCGAATTTCATCGTCGTTCATGATGTCCATCAAGCCGGCAAATACGCGGATGCAGCCGTTATCCATGGCAAACGCGTTGACCTCGGTGACGAGATAAACCTTCGCATCCAGCTGCTTGCCATTGAACTTGCGCATGTTCAGCGGCTTCAAGGCCGCCGCCAGACGCTTGGCGTACTTGCTGCCCGGCGCTGCGATTTTGTTCTGACTGTCGAGTTCCGCGCAGGATTTGTTGGCCAAATCCACCACCTCGGCATCGGTCAAGGTGGCCGCCTTGATCGCCAGGCTGGCCGAATTGGCGAACCCGCCCAGGTCGACGGGTTGTACCGCGTGGCAGGCCAGCGCGGAACACATCAGCAACGTGCCCACAGAATGTTTGATTCCCATGAATTAGACTCCTCAAGAATTAACTTCATCACCTCCGCAAGGAGGACGGTATTTCCATCAGGAATCATAGGGATTTGCTTGGCTTTTGCCTTACGAAAAGTCAACGGATGCCACGCTGGTGCAGCCTTAAAACTCGAAGCTGACGGCGTCGCCCGTGCTTGCCGGGACACCGAGACGCGCCGCCTTGCCGAGCCAGAATTCGCCTTCCTTGCGGTCCGCTGTGACCCGCACGCCTTGCGACAGCATTAGTCCTAGCTGACGCATTGACCGGGTGTTGCCGGCCATGGCGGCACGGCGCAGGTATTTGAATCCTTCAGTATCGCTTTGCGGTACGCCGGCGCCAGTGAAATACAGATTGGCCAGCGTGCCCTCCGCCATTTCCTGGCGCTGCTCGCTGGCCTTGACGAGCCACAGTGCCGCCTGAACTGGATCGTTGCCGTGCAGGTAAACCATCCCCATTCGGTAACAAGCTTCCGCGTTACCAGATTCGGCCGACTTGCGATACCAGACGGCCGACCGGGCGGCATCATGCGCCACCCCTTTGCCGTTGTCGTACAGTCGTCCCAGCGCTAGCTCGGCATCATGGTCGCCCTGCTCCGCGGCCTTGCTATACCAGAAAGCGGCCTGTGAAAGGTCTTGCCCGATGACGGCATTGCCGGATTCATAAAAGTCACCGAGGCGAACTTGGGCCAGTGCGTTGCCATGCTTGGCGGCGAGCTCGTACCATGCTATCGCTTGCTCCAGATCCTTGGCTAGAATCTGCCCGTAGTAATAGTTGGCCGCCATTTCGAATTCGGCCTCGGCGTAGCCAACCTGCGCCGAGGCGCGCAGCAATTTCAGGTAGCTATCGTTGTTGAACGGCACACCAGCACCGTCGCGAAAAATGCGTGCCAACTTGTACAGTGCGCCAGCGTCGCCGGCCAGTGCGGCGGCGCGGTATTTCTGCGCATCGGCCACCGTTTGCCTGGTGATTTCGTCGGTATCCAGCGTCCAGCGGTATTCCAGTTTGGTCCAGCCTCTGACGGCTAAGCCGTTGACGGTGGAAGGCTTGAACTTGCACCGCTGTATTCCCGCCATGGCGGCATCATCCAGCAACGTGGAGCCGCTGGATGACAGTAGCAAGGTATCGAGAATGTTACCGTCTTCGTCGATCAGGAATTTTAGCCGGACCGTGCCGGTTACTTCTGTACGCAGGGCTTCCTTGGGCCACTCAGGCTTGGAGCAGGTGCTGAAATCGACGAGCGCGACTGTTTTGAGGTCGGCGGCGCTAGCGGTGGAGATGGCAAGCAGCGAAAGTAAGAGGACCAGGGGGCGCATGAGTGACAAGATAGAGGGCAAGTCCTGAATATTATTAAGAAAAAGATAATCTGTCTATCTTGCCAGTGGATGTCGATTTCCTGTACCGTGGTTCGTCGTGCAGGCAGACACACTTTTTGAGGGAAATGACCATGACCACCAATACCGTACAACTGCACCGTGTGCTCAAAGCCAGCGCCGAGCGCGTCTACCGCGCCTTTCTCGATCCGGATGCGCTGGCCAAGTGGCTGCCGCCCCATGGCTTCATCGGCAAGGTGCATCAGCTGGACGCCAAGGTCGGCGGTGCGTATCGCATGTCGTTCACCAATTTCACCACTGGCGGCAGCCATTCGTTCGGCGGCGAATATCTGGAGCTGGTGCCGGGCGAAAAGCTGCGCTACACAGCGGTGTTCGACGATCCCAACCTGCCGGGCCAGATGCAAACCACCGTCACGCTGCGCGCGGTATTTTGCGGCGTCGACATGAAGGTGGTGCAGGAAGGCATTCCAGCGGTGATCCCGGTCGAGGCCTGCTACCTCGGCTGGCAGGAATCCCTGCAGCTGCTGGCGCAACTGACCGAGCCGGAAATTCGCGAATAAGCCGACGCGGTTGTCGCGGGCAGCGATTTGGACCACAATGCGTGGCGATCGCGTCCGTGACGTGGCAGGTTCTTACTTTTGGGAGATGTGGTGGGTAAAGGCAGGTTGGAAGCATTCAGCGATGGCGTGATCGCCATCATCATTACGATTATGGTGCTGGAGCTGAAGGTGCCGCATGGATCCGACTGGGCGGCGCTTGAGCCGCTGTGGCCGGTATTTCTCAGCTATGTACTGAGCTTTGTGTACGTCGGCATCTACTGGAACAACCATCACCACATGATCCACGCGGTGACCCGCACCACCGGCGGCGTGCTGTGGGCCAACCTGCACCTGCTGTTCTGGCTGTCGCTGGTGCCGTTTGTGACCAGCTGGATCGGCGAGCATCACTTTACGTCGGTGCCGCTGGCCTGCTATGGCTTTGTGCTGTTCATGTCCAGCACCGCGTACCTGATGCTGGCGCGCTGCCTGGAGACCCATAACGAAGTGCTGAAGGCGGCCATTGGCAGCGATTGGAAAGGCAAGATCTCCATGCTGCTCTATCTGGTCGGCATCGGCGCATCGTTCTTGTATCCGCTGGCCGGCTTCGCGGTGTACGTGCTGGTCGCCGGGGTCTGGTTCCTGCCGGACCGCCGCATCGAAGCGCACTTCAAATAACCCGGTTTGACGGCACCGGGCGGATGACGGACATGTCGCCTTGGCGATCTGCTGCGGCGGACTGCCGGCCGCCGCCTTTTCGTCATTTTCAACGGAAATTTCCTGACAGGCTGATCATTCTTCGGCGAACCGCGCCTTCGGCCAATCAAGTGCAGTGCAGCATCTTTTGCCGTGACGGCGGCTGTGTCGCGCTGCTATGATTTGGCGCTTAACGTGCTGCATTGTTACCGTGTCAGCATTTTCTCTGGCGTTTTTTGAAAGAAGAATATGTCCCGTCCTCAAATGCTTGTCGTCGCGGCCGCTCTTGGCCTGGCTTTTTCCCAGACTGTGCTGGCAGCTCCGGCCGCCTTGGCTGGCAATCCGCTGGCCACCGCCAGCACCTTGCCATTCCACTACCCGCAGTTTGACAAGATCAAGGACGAGCACTTCATCCCGGCCTTCAACGAAGGCATGCGCCAGCAACTGAAGGAAGTCGACGCCATCGCCAACAACAAGGCCGCGCCGAGCTTCGACAACACCATCGTGGCCATGGAAAAATCCGGCGCGCTGCTGACCCGCGTGCAAACCATCTTCGGCAATCTGCAAGGCGCCAATACCAACGACAAGCTGGATGCCATCGACAGCGAAATGTCGCCGAAACTGGCCGCCCATGCCGACGCCATCTACCTCAACGCCAAGCTGTATGCCCGCGTCAAAGCGCTGTACGACAAGCGCGCGACGCTGAAACTGGACGCGGAATCCGAGCACCTGCTGGAGCGCTACCACACTGACTTCGTGCGCGCCGGCGCAAACCTGTCGGCCGCCGACAAGGAAAAGCTGAAGGCCATCAACGGCACCATCGCCAAGCTGCAAACCACCTTCACTCAGAACGTACTGAAGGAAACCAACGCCTCCGGCCTGCTGGTCGACACGCGCGAAGAATTGGCCGGCATGAGCCCAGCCGCCATCGACGCCGCTGCCGCAGCCGCCAAGGCCAAAGGCCAGGACGGCAAATTCCTGGTCGCCGTGGTCAACACTTCTGGCCAGCCGCCGCTGGCGGAACTAACCAACCGCGCAGTGCGCGAAAAGCTGATGGCGCTGTCGCTGGCGCGCGGCAGCCATGGCGGTGAATTCGACAACCGCGACGTGGTGCTGAAAATCGCCAAGGCGCGCGCTGAAAAAGCCACGCTGCTGGGCTACGAAAACTTCGCCGCCTACTCGCTGGAAGACCAGACCGCGCACGACACCGCGTCGGTCAACAAGCTGCTGAGCGAGCTGGCCAAGCCGGCCGTCAACAACGCCAGGAAAGAAGCGGCCGACCTGCAAGCCGTGGTCGATGCCGACAAGGGCGGCTTCAAGATCGACGCTTCCGACTGGGCCTTCTACACCGACAAGGTGCGCGCGCAGCGTTTCGCCTTCGACGAGAATCAGTTGAAGCCTTACTTTGAATTGAACAATGTGCTGACCAACGGCGTGTTCTACGCCGCGAACAAGCTGTATGGCCTGTCGTTCAAGGAGCGCAAGGATCTGCCGGTGTACAACCCGGACGTGCGCGTGTTCGATGTGTTCGACGCCGATGGCAAGCAGTTGGCCATCTTCATCGCCGATATGTACGCCCGCTCCAACAAGCAAGGCGGCGCATGGATGAACGAGTACATCTCGCAATCGTCGCTGCTGGGCACCCACTCGGTAGTGGCTAATCACCTCAACATTCCGAAGCCACCGGCCGGCGAGCCGACGCTGCTGACCTATGATGAAGTGAAGACCGCCTTCCACGAATTCGGCCACGCGCTGCACGGCATGTTCTCCAACGTGAAGTACCCGCGCTTCTCCGGCACCAGCGTGCCGCGCGACTTCGTCGAGTATCCGTCGCAAGTGAACGAGATGTGGGCCGTGTGGCCAGAGGTGCTGTCCAACTACGCCAAGCATTACAAGACCGGTGAGCCGATGCCGAAAGAGCTGCTGGACAAGGTGCTGGCGTCGAAAAAATTCAACCAGGGCTTCCTGACCACGGAATATCTGTCGGCATCGTTGCTGGACCAGCGCTGGCACCAGCTGACCCCTGCGCAGATCCCGACCGACGTGCTGGCGTTTGAAGCGCAGTCGCTGAAAGACATGGGCGTCGACTTCGCGCCGGTGCCGCCACGCTACCGTACCACCTACTTCTCGCACAGTTTCTCTGGCGGCTACTCGGCTGGCTACTATGCCTACCTGTGGTCCGAAAAGCTGGATGCCGACACCGTCGAATGGTTCAAGGAAAACGGCGGCCTGCAACGCAAGAACGGCGACTGGTTCCGCGCCAAGCTGTTGTCGCGCGGCGGCACCGACGATGCGATGAATTTGTTCCGCAACTTCCGCGGCCGCGATCCAGTGATCGAGCCGCTGCTGGAACGTCGTGGCCTGAACGGTAAATAATTTTAGAGAGATTTCAATGAATCGTACCAACGTCATTATCGCCGCCAGCATCGCGGCAGTATTCAGCGTCGCGCATGCGGAACCCGCGTCGCTGCTGCCGGCATCGAATCCGTTCGCCAAGCCGAGCACCCTGCCGTTCGGCTATCCAGCCTTCGACAAGATCAAGAACGAAGACTACGCTCCGGCGTTTGAAGAAGGCATGCGCCAGAACGCCATCGAGATCGAAGCGATCGCCAACAACAAGGCCGCGCCGACCTTCGACAATACCATCGTGGCGATGGAAAAATCCGGCCAGCTGCTGTCGCGCGTATCGAGCGTGTTCGGCAACCTGTCCG
Source organism: Duganella dendranthematis (assembly GCF_012849375.1). Classification (NCBI taxonomy): domain Bacteria; kingdom Pseudomonadati; phylum Pseudomonadota; class Betaproteobacteria; order Burkholderiales; family Oxalobacteraceae; genus Duganella; species Duganella dendranthematis. The sequence goes on along the minus strand of NZ_CP051684.1, from coordinate 2,228,726 downwards.
GCGCCAACACCAACGACACCTTCAAGGCACTGGAGCGCGAACTGTCGCCGAAACTGGCCGCCCACAGCGATGCAATTCGCCTCAACAGCAAGCTGTACGCCCGTGTCAAGGCGCTGTTCGACAAGCGCGACAAGCTGCACCTGGATGCGGAGTCGAAGTATCTGCTGGAACGCTACCACACCGATTTTGTGCGCGCCGGCGCCCAGCTGTCGGATGCCGACAAGGCCAAGCTGAAATCGATGAACGCCGAACTGGCCAAGCTGCAAACCACCTTCGCGCAGAACGTGCTGGAAGAAGCCAACGCCTCGGCGCTGGTGGTCGATACGCGTGAAGAACTGGCCGGCATGTCGGACAAGGCGATCGACGCCGCCGCTGCCGCCGCCAAGGCCAAGGGCCAGGACGGCAAGTTCCTGATCCCGGTGGTGAATACCACAGGCCAGGCCAGCCTGGCGGTGCTGACCAACCGCGCGGTGCGCGAGAAGCTGATGGCGCTGTCGCTGGCGCGCGGCAGCCATGGCGGCAAGTTCGATAACACGCAAGTAGTGCTGTCGCTGGCCAAGCTGCGCGCCGAGAAGGCCGCGTTGCTGGGCTATCCAAGCTTCGCCGCGTACTCGCTGGAAGACCAGACCGCGCATGATCCGGAAGCCGTCAACAAGATGCTGTCGGAGTTCGCCCGCCCTGCTGTCGCCAACGCTAAGAAAGAAGGCGCCGAGATCCAGCAAGTGATCGACAAGGAAAATGGCGGCTTCCAGCTGGCTGCGCAGGACTGGTCGTTCTACAGCGACAAGGTGCGCGCCGAGCGCTTCAACTTCGACCAGAACCAGCTGCGTCCTTATTTTGAACTGAATAACGTCATCACCAACGGCGTGTTTTACGCGGCCAACAAGGTGTACGGCCTGACCTTCAAGGAGCGCAAGGACCTGCCGGTGTACGATCCGGACGTGCGCGTGTGGGACGTGTTCGACGCCGACGGCAAGCAGCTGGCGATCTTCATCGGCGACTACTACGCGCGTTCCAACAAGCGCGGTGGCGCCTGGATGAACGCCTACGTGTCGCAGTCGTCGCTGATGGGCACCCACCCGGTGGTGGCGAATCACCTCAACATTCCAAAGCCGAATCCGGGCGAGCCGACGCTGCTCACCTACGACGAGTTGCGCACCGCCTTCCACGAATTCGGCCATGCGTTGCACGGCATGTTCTCGAACGTGAAGTACCCGCGCTTCTCCGGCACCCGCGTGCCGCGCGACTTCGTCGAGTTCCCGTCGCAGGTCAATGAAATGTGGTCGGTCGATCCGGCGGTGCTGGCCAACTACGCCAAGCATTACCAGACCGGCGCGCCGATGCCGCAGGAACTGCTGGACAAAGTCATCGCATCGAAGAAATTCAACGAAGGCTTCCGCACCACCGAGTACCTGGCGGCATCGATCCTGGACCAGAAATGGCACCAGCTGGGCGTGTCCCAGATTCCGTCGGATGTGCTGACGTTTGAGGTGAAATCGCTGAAGGATGCCGGCGTCGACTACGCGCCGGTACCGCCGCGCTACCGCACCACCTACTTCTCGCACGTGTTCGCAGGCGGCTACTCGGCCGGTTACTACGGCTACCTGTGGTCGGAGAAGCTGGACGCCGACACCGTCGACTGGTTCACCGAAAACGGCGGCATGCAGCGCAAGAACGGCGACTACTTCCGCAAGATGCTGCTGTCCAGAGGCGGCACCATGGACGCGATGCAGATGTACCGCAACTTCCGCGGCCGCGATGCCAAGATCGAACCGCTGCTGGAGCGCCGTGGTTTGACCGAGAAGTAATCTTCTAGACGAGTAGCGCTGGCCATGGCCAGCCTACTCGCATACGATATCCCGGTAGTAGTTTTTATCAGGGTATTCAGGCTGATGGCGAGGGCGTTCAGGCATGGGATAACCATGTCTGCTTGTCCAAGCCTCAATATCCGGGATGACCCCCGGCTGCTCATTGGCAGGGCATTCGAGCAGGCACAGCCAGGTATTGCCATTCATCCCGATCACGGGCTTAGGTGCGTCCTTTAGTCGAGCCCACCCGATAAGCTGGCCGATGAAGTTGCCGCGCTTTGTGTACGTGGTCACATCAATATAAGGCCGCTCGTTATCGAACAGCTGCGCTGTCCATTCCCTGCAACCGACGTCACCAAGATGGCTGCCGCTTTTCCACCCTTCCTCGTATCGCTTCTGATCCAGGAAAGTACATGGGCTGGGGCCAAAGGTGAAGTTTCCCGGAATTCCTTGTGACCACCTCAGATACGGAAGCGCATAGGGCTTGGTCGCCGGGTAATCGGGCGGGACGAGCATAATAAGATCATTGAATGACAGCCTCCCGGTAAATCCGCGTAGATCGTTGTCGCCCCCGGTTACATTGCCTTCAGCATCGAAAGAAATGAGTATCGTTGCAATGGCCGGACGTTTGGGCGTCGGAAAAGTCGTCGCGTTCGGCATCAGTACGCCGCCATGCAGGCGGGGATAAGTAGAGCCCTTCCTGGCAAATCTCGCATTCATTTGCTGCGCTTCCCGATAGTCTTGTGCACGATCCTTTTCGGGCCCGACAAATAGCAAATAGCGAACCTCCCAGTCGCGTTCGAGCCAGTCGTGTTGTTTCTTCTCAGTGAGGTCCTCTGCTTGTAACGCTGTCATCAAACACATCAACAAGCCGACTAGCAAGGTCTTGATTATATGCACGGCGTCCTCCTTTATCATGTGTGTTCAATCGTGGTTAAGCTCGTTGATATCGTCCCGGTAGTTTTTGTCTGGATATTCAGGTTGATACGGTGGTGGAACAGGCACGGGATAGTTGTGTTTGCGGGCCCATGCCTGGATGTCGTTGATAGAACCGGGCTGTTCTCCCGTTGGGCATTCGTGCAGACAGAACCAGGTCTTGCCATTCATGCCGATGATCGGTTTGGGGGCATCTTCAAAACGTGACCAGCCGACGAATTCGCCAATGAAATTGCCGCGTTTGGTGTAGGTGGTAACGTCGAGATAGGGGCGTTCATCATTGAAAAGCTGCGCTGTCCATTCACGGCAGCCGAAGTCGCCTGGATAACGGCCGCTTCTCCAGTCATCTTCATAACGTAGGATGTCCAGCATCGTGCATGGCCCAGGGCCGAACGTCATGTTGCCGGGCACACCCTGAGACCAGTGAAGAAGACTGTACGGTTTTTCTGTTGGCGCGCTATCACGCATCAGGACAAGATAATCCAGCGCAGTTCGTTTTCCGGTGAGGCCAAGTAATGCAGCGTCGCTGGTGACTCTGCCTTGATGGTCAAAGGTGATTAGTGTGGTGGCGATATTTGAAGCATTTGGTGTCGCAAAGACAGCGGATTTTTTAAACAGCGCCATCGCATCAAGATAAACGTGGTGTTTTCCCTTTTTGCCGTCATTGGCATTTTTCTCTTTCGCCAACAGCTGCCATTCCTTCTGCCGTTCTTCTACAGTGACATACAGAAGATAACGCACTTCCCATGGCGTGTTCAGCCAGACCCGGGAATGGTCTTCATTGTTTTGCGCGGTAGCGGAGGCTTGATAGATTGTGCATGCGGTAGTTAAAACGATGATTTTGTTCAGATGATTCATATTATCCCGTGCTCCCGAATCGTAATATGCAGATGGTGGGCATGGCCTTTTTCCACCTTGCTTGTCTGTTCATTTATGTTCGCCTCACCGGTTCCATGAGTATTGAAATTCATGTACCAAGGATCCAGTAACTGACTCACCGCGCGGTGACTTGCCAGGCCCGCACGAAGGTCCCGCATTATCTTTGGCTCACTTTTCTTCATTTCTGACACTCGTTCGCTTCTTTTTTCTTCTGCGGCATCGATAGCCTTTACGTCCTTTTCACGTGTTGCCCGAGCTTTCAATTCCTGCCATTCTGCGCGAAGCGTCTTTTCTTTATCCGAGACGTATGGATTGCTGGAATGGCCTTTAAGCAGCAAACCTATACGATTGATTTTGACTTTTTCAGTTGGTGTGGCGATGTAGCAGACGTCTAACCCAAGGCCCGCGCGATGAGCAATGGAGCCATAGCAGGGGCGCCAGCATGAAGTCACTAGCATGTCGGTGATTCCCAGCTTATAGGCCTCGGTGAGCAAGGATTCGAAGGCAATTGGATGCGTGCGAGTCAGGACATCTGTGGTTGTGGAAATGCCCGCAATGTTGTCCTGAGCATTACCGCCTTCTTCAAACGCAATGTTCAGCTTGTGTGCATCGGGAAATGCTATCTCGAGTCTGGCTGATCTGAGGCCTCGATAAATATTGCTTATGGCCTGTCTGACTTCAATTGGCGTGTCGGCCGCCAGACATTTTTGGGCTTCGTTTTCTGAATAGCGATGGGAGATGGCCATCCAGATGTTGCCGGTCAACGGGGCTTGATAACAGTCCCAACCTTGTGAACCGGACGTTAAAGGTTGGCCGATGACTGGTCGAAGATCGGCGTGATGGCCTGTTTTTTCGGTGATCTTAATCAGCACGTTGTTGTTGCCTACTTCCACCGCATAGACCGGTGTGCTGCGATGATCAGGATGGACGTCGCTGTTGAGATAAAGGGCGACCTTGCTCCCGATATCGACCATGCGCTTGATCTTCCTGGTGCCATCGAGCTTGCCTAGCTTGCTTTGTATTTTGCCGTTGATGGAAACAAGATAGGGAATGGCCAGGCCGGCATCGGTGGCCTTTGTATCGAATTCGTAGCAGACCTCCCGCTTGGCGCTGACGGGGACTGCCTTGACAGTGGCGTTAGCGTCGAGGGTAGCGTCGGCATCACTCATCGCTGGCCTCCGTCTCCCAGTAGAGCTTGACGGTGTCGGGGCTGTTGCTGCTGACGTGCTGGGTGTGACCAGTCTCGTCAGTCACGCCGCGAACGGTGCGGCCGTCGGGGAGTTCGATACGGTAGGGCAGGCCGGCGACTGGCTGGCCGGTGGTCTCGTCGACGGCGCGGAAGGCGCCGCTGTATTGCGCGCGATCTTGGGTGACGGGGGCGGCGCTGCTGGCCGGCACCGCCACGCCGCCGCCGCCGCCATCGTCAATCACCATCTGCTGCTGCGTGGCGATCAGTTTGGCGCCGCAGGCTGTCTGCATGCCGTCCACCGCCGTGCCGATGCCGGCGTAGGTGTGGAAGTCCAGCCCTTCGATGATGGGAAAGGTGCCCTTGCATTGCGGGCAGAAGGTTTTGTGCCCCAGCAGCGCCACCGCGCGGCCGTTGGTGGTGACCAGCTCGTTGCCTTCGAGGACTTTGCCGCCGTGGGAGGTCGGGTCGCCCTTGCAGATGACGGCGCGCATCATGAGCTTCTCCAAGGAAAAAGAAGTCACTCTAGAGCGGCGCGGCGCAACCTATACTGATCTGGCACACAAGCTTGGGTTAAGCATCACACTGGAATGTTGGCCACTTTGTGTACAATCATCCCAGCCTTCGATTTTTGAGTACGATATGAACAACCAACTACACGGCGTAACGCTGGAAGCGATAGTGACTCGTCTGCAGGAACACTACGGCTGGGAACAACTGGCGCAGCGGATCGAGATCAACTGTTTCATCAGCGATCCCAGCATCAAATCCAGCCTGAAGTTTTTGCGCAAGACGCCGTGGGCCAGGACGCAGGTCGAAGACTTGTATCTGGCCACCACATTCTAAACAGGGAACGATTATGGACAGCAATCTGAAAACCTCGCTCAAGAGCCTGCATGCCAATCTGGCCAATGCCGGTCCGGTCGATGAGGAATTGCAGGAGCTGCTGCGACAGCTCAACGGCGATATCCAGACGCTGCTGGAGCGCGGCACCGAGCCGGCCCCCGGCGAGTCCACCACGTACGGCCTGGCCGAGCGTTCGCAGGAGCTGTCGGCCAAGTTCGCCGCCAAGCATCCGACGCTGGAATCGGGCCTGCGCGAGCTGGGCACGATCCTGTCAAACATGGGTATTTGATATCGTTTTCGCACAAGTGTTTGAAAAGTAAAAGGAAATTCACGACCGCGTGAGCGGAACGGGGCTAACTCCGGTACAATACGGCCCCATATGAATCCCCCTACCAATTTATTTGCGGCCGTCCCGAAGCGGTCTGCCCGCGCTGCTGTAGCGCCTTTCCTGCCGATGTCCCGTGAAGAAATGGACGTGCTCGGCTGGGATCAGTGCGACGTCATCCTGGTGACCGGCGATGCCTATATCGACCATCCGAGTTTCGGCATGGCCCTCGTCGGTCGTCTGCTGGAAGCCAACGGCTACCGGGTTGGCATCATCGCCCAGCCGGACTGGCTGTCGGTCGACGCCTTCCGCGCGCTGGGCAAGCCGCGTCTGTATTACGGCGTCACCGCTGGCAATATGGACTCGATGGTCAACCGCTATACCGCCGACCGCAAGCCGCGTTCGGACGATGCCTACACCCCGAACGGCGAGCCGAACAAGCGTCCGGACCGCGCCGTCACGGTCTACGCCCAGCGTTGCCGCGAAGCGTTCCCTGGCATTCCGGTGGTGATCGGCTCGATCGAAGCCTCGCTGCGCCGTATCGCCCACTACGATTACTGGTCGGACAAGGTGCGCCGTTCGGTGCTGTTCGAGTCCAAGGCCGACATGCTGATCTTCGGTAACGCCGAACGCGCGCTGGTCGACCTGACCAAGCGCATGGCCGATGGCGAGCCGATCAAGAGTATCCGCGATCTGCGCGGCACCTCGTTCCTGGTGCCGGCCGGTTGGATGCCGAACGAAGAGTGGGGCGTGCACAACAGCACCCGCGTCGATACGCCGGGCAAGGTCGACAAGCATGTCGATCCGTACCTGATGGTCGAGCCGAACTCGCCGACCTGCGCCACCAGCAACGATCCGAACGCCAAGCCGGGCGAGGAAACCAATCCGGCCATGGTCGAGCCGACCAAGGCCACTGCCGAACCAGCGCCACCGCCACCGGCGCCGTCCGAATACAAGCCGATCCGCATCATGAGCCGCGAAGAACGCCGCGCCATGGAGCTGGAAAAGCACCACAAGACCGTGGTGCGCCTGCCGTCGTTCGAAACCGTCGCCAGCGATCCGGTGATGTATGCGCACGCCTCGCGCGTGTTCCACCTGGAGTCGAATCCGGGCAATGCGCGCGCGCTGGTGCAGGGCCACGGCGACCGCGACGTGTGGATGAACCCGCCTCCGCTGCCGCTGCAGATGGACGAGATGGACAATGTCTACGACATGAACTACGCCCGCGGCCCGCACCCGAGCTACGGCGGCGCCAACATCCCGGCGTGGGAAATGATCCGTTTCTCGGTCAACATCATGCGCGGCTGCTTCGGCGGCTGCACCTTCTGCTCGATCACCGAGCACGAAGGCCGCATCATCCAGAGCCGTTCCGAGCCGTCGATCCTGCGCGAAATCGAGCACATCCGCGACAAGACCAAGGGCTTCACCGGCATTATTTCCGACCTGGGCGGCCCGACCGCGAATATGTATCGCCTGGCCTGCAAGGACAAGGAAATCGAGACCACCTGCCGCCGCCTGTCGTGCGTCTACCCGTCGATCTGCGTCAACCTGGGCACCAACCACAATCCGCTGATCAAGCTGTACCGTCGCGCGCGCGCCATTCCGGGCATCAAGAAGATTCTGATCCAGTCCGGCCTGCGTTACGACCTGGCGGTGCGTTCGCCCGAGTACGTCAAGGAACTGGTGACCCACCACGTCGGCGGCCTGCTGAAGATCGCGCCCGAGCACACCGAAAGCAATGTGCTGAGCAAGATGATGAAGCCGGGCATCGGCGCCTACGACGAGTTCAAGGCGCTGTTCGAGAAGTATTCGCTGGAAGCCGGCAAGAAGCAGTACCTGATTCCGTACTTCATCGCCGCCCACCCGGGCGCCACCGACGAGGACATGCTGAATCTGGCGCTGTGGCTGAAGAAGAACAACTTCCGCCTGGACCAGGTGCAGACCTTCATGCCGACGCCGATGGCCATGGCCAGCGCCATGTACCACTCGCGCCGCAACCCGCTGCACAAGGTCACCGAGGAATCGGAAGAAGTGTTCACCCCGCGCAGCCTCAAGCAGCGTCAGGCGCACAAGGCGTTCCTGCGCTATTACGATCCGAAGAACTGGCCGATCCTGCGCGACGCCCTGCGCAACATGGGCCGTGGCGATCTGATCGGCACCGGCGAACGTCATCTGATTCCGCCGTACACGGCGGGCGAAGAGAACTTCAAGGCGTCGCAAGGCAAGCGCGCGATGCCGATGCTGGCGCCGGGCGAAGGCCGTCGCGAGCGGGGTGCGCCGGTTGGCAGCCGCGGCAAGCCGAACGCGCTCACCGGTTCGCTGACGGCGCGCGCGACGGTCGAGAGCAAGGCCAAGCCGTCGATCCTGGACACCATCAAGATCAAGAAGGCGCCGCCGGCAGCGGCGCCGGCCAAGGGCGGACGTGGCGCGCCACCGCCGCGCGGCCGCAAATAAATCGACGCGAGTAAGCATACGGAAGTCAGCAAAAGCACCCCGCGGGGTGCTTTTTTTTGCACAAATTCTCAAAAGAAATGTTGTTGAATGACCGTATCGGCTTAATAACGTGGATAATTCAGTTCTGCTCGTGCGATCGTCGTCATATTGACGGGCTACACTATCGGCACCGCAGACCTTCTCTGTGAACTGGAAGACCATGAAAAACTTTAAATTCTCCTCCCTTCTGCTGGTGCCGCTGTTTGCCGTGCTGGCCGCGTGCGGTGGCGGCGGTGGCGGCGGCAGCAGCACGCCCGCCACCGTGACGCTGAAAAGCATCGCCGTTACCATGAATTCGACCACCATCCCGGTCACTACCTTCCAGGATGCAACCGCTACCGGCACCTATTCGGACGGCACCACCAAGGCGCTGACCGTGGCCGGCGGGCTGGCCTGGGCCACCAAGAGCGGCAACGCCAGCGTCGCGTCGGTGGCCACCGCCACCGGCCGCGTCACCGGCGTGACGGTCGGCACCGAAACCATCAACGCCACTCAGGACGGCGTGACCGGTTCGGTCGTCGTCACCGTGACGGCGCCGTGGAAAGAAGTCTCGGCCGGCGGTTTCCAGACCATCGCCCGCCGCGCCGATGGCAAGCTGTACGCCTGGGGCCAGAATATCTGGGGCCAACTGGGCGACAGCAGCACCAGTGACCGCACCGCACCGGTGGTGGTCAGCAATGGCGCCGCCGCCACCGCCTGGACCAAGATCGCTGTCGGCGAACAGTTCGCCGTCGGCCTGCGCGCCGGCAGCGGCACCGCCGCCGGCGGCACGCTGTGGGCATGGGGCCTGAACAGCAACGGCCAGCTGGGCCTGGGCGACCAGGTCAACCGTTCGGTGCCGACCCTGATCGGCAAGGACACCAACTGGGTCGGCGTCTGGGCCGGCAAATACCACGTGGTGGCGCTGAAGACGGACGGCACGCTGTGGGCCTGGGGCCGCAATGCGGAAGGCCAGCTGGGCGACACCTCGGTAGCGATCCGCATGGCGCCGGTCAAAGTTGGCGGCACGGACAAAACCAACACCAATACCTACATCTCGGCCAGCGCCGGCGGTACCCACACGCTGGCGATTCTGAAGGACGGCTCGCTGTACAGCTGGGGCGATAACACTAACGGCCAGCTGGGCAACGCGGCCACCAGCACCACGCCGGTATCGACACCAGCCAAAATCGGCAGTCTGAGTTATGTTGCCGTCTCGGCCGGCGGCAGCCATTCGCTGGCGATCGATACTACCGGCAAGCTGTGGGCCTGGGGTTCCAACAGCTCGGGTCAACTGGGCAATAATAGCATTGGCGGCACCGTCAACGCGCCGGCCCAGATCACCACCGACACCGACTGGACCCTGATCTCGGCCGGCGGCGCGCACAGCCTGGCGGTGCGCAGCAACGGCACGCTGTGGGCCTGGGGCGCCAACAGCGACGGCCAGCTGGGCGATGGCAGCGGCCTGGATCAGAGCATTCCTACCGCTGTCGGCGCCGACCGCACCTGGATCAGCATCAGCGCCGGCGGCGCCCATAGCGCCGGCCTGAAAGCGGACAACTCGCTGTGGACCTGGGGCCGTAACGCCAGTGGCCAGCTGGGCAACGGCAAGACGGTGACGTCGACGGTGCCAGTCAGCATCGCCAACCCGAACTAAGCAGTTTTGCGCCACGCGACGGACGGCAGGCATCAGCCTGGCCGTCCGTTGCTTTTTGTGCCGTTAGCTTGGCATAAAGCAGCGTTGGACCAGGGGAAGCGGCTACACTAGAGCCACTGCCTATCGTCCCGGGAACACTGTGACTGTGCGCTTTTCTGCCCTTGCCGCGCTGTGCGCCGCTGCCGCCTTGCTGCTGGCTGCGGTTCCGGCCTTGGCGCTGGAAAAAGTCACCCTGCAACTCAAGCACGTCCACCAGTTTCAGTTTGCCGGCTATTACGCCGCGCAGGAGCTGGGCTATTACCGCGAAGCCGGGCTGGATGTGCGGATTCTCGAAGGAACGGACGGCAACGCGCCCGAGCGCGATGTGATCGCCGGCAAGGCCGAATACGGCACCGGCAGCAGCAGCCTGCTGCTGGCGCGCATGGCCGGCAAGCCGGTGGTGGTGCTGGGCGTGATCTTCCAGCATTCGCCGTATGCGCTGGCGATGCGCCAGAGCGGCGCCGAGCCCGATATCCGCCGCCTGATCGGCAAGCGCGCCATGATCGGTTCTCTCACCGACGACCTTGGCAACGCCGACGAACTGCTGGCCTATCTGACCAAGGAGGGCGTGCCGGCCACCAGCTTCCAGCGCGTCGAGCACAGTTTCAATCCGGACGACCTGATCAATGGCAAGGTCGACGCCATGGCGATCTATACTACCAACGAGCCGGACACGTTCGACCGCCTCGGCTTTCCATATGATATTTACAGCCCGCGCTCGGTCGGCATCGACTTCTACGGCGACAACCTGTTCACCAGCGAGCAGGAACTGGCCAACCATCCGGTGCGCGTGAGCGCCTTCCGCGCCGCCAGCATGCGTGGCTGGCAGTGGGCCATGAGCCACCAGGAAGAGGCGGCGGATATGATACTCAGCAAGTATTCCCGCCGCAGCGACCGCCAGCACCTGCTGTACGAAGCGCGCCAGATGGTGCCGCTGGTGCAGCCGGTGCTGGTGGAGATCGGCTACATGAATCCGGACCGCTGGCAGCATATCGCCGAGGTCTACGCCGGACTGGGTATGATGCAGCGCCAAGCCCGCTTCGACGGCTTTATGTACCGCGTCGACACCAGCCGCACCAGCCTGGCGTGGCTGTACCGGCTGCTGGTGGCCGTGGTGCTGCTACTGGTGCTGGGCGCGGCCATCCACTTCAGTTTGCTGGCGCGCGAGCGCAAGCGCGCGCTGGAAACCATCCGCCATGGCGAGCAGCGCTTCCGCACCATGTTCGAGGCGTCGCCGCTGGGCATCGCGCTGATCGATTCGATCACCTACGAATACCGCGATATCAATGCACGTTATCAGGAGATACTGGGCCGTTCGCAGCACGAACTGCGGGCGCTGCGCTGGCTGGAAGTGGGCCATCCGGACGATGTGGTGCAGATCAAGGCCCAGATGGCGCTGCTGACCACGCAGCAGATCAGCAGCTTCAAGGCGCTCAGCCGGCTGTTCCGGCCGGACGGCACGGTGACCTGGATCGATGTCTCGGTCAACGCCATCGAGCCCGAAGCCGGCACCCATCCGCACCACCTGTGCATGATCGAGGACGTCACCGCCAAGAAGCAGAGCGAGACGCTGATCTGGCAGCAGGCCAATTTCGACACCCTGACCCAGCTGCCCAACCGCCGCATGTTCCTCGACCGGCTGGCGCACGACATGCTCAAGAGCCAGCGCGACCAGTCGCGCATCGCCGTGCTGTTCATCGACCTCGACCACTTCAAGGAAGTCAACGACACGCTCGGCCACCAGCAGGGCGACGTGCTGCTGATCGACGCCGCGCGCCGCATCAGCGCCTGCGTGCGCAAGTCGGACACGGTGGCGCGCCTGGGCGGTGACGAATTCACCGTCATCCTCACCGAGCTGGAAGCGCCGGACCACGTCGAACGCATCGCCCAGGCCATTCTCAACAGCTTGCTGAAGCCGTTCGACCTGGGCCAGGAGCAGGCGTTTGTCTCGGCCAGCATCGGCATCACGCTGTATCCGGACGACGCGCTGGATATCGACGACCTGCTCAAGCACGCCGACCAGGCCATGTACGCGGCCAAGGGCGCCGGCCGCAACCGCTACAGTTACTTCACGCCGACCTTGCAGGTGGCGGCGCTGAACCGCATGCGCCTGACCAACGACCTGCGCGGCGCGCTCAAGGGCCAGCAGTTCGCGCTGTATTTCCAGCCGATCGTGCACCTGGAAAGCGGCGCCATCCACAAGGCCGAGGCGCTGATACGCTGGAACCACCCGCAGCGCGGGCTGGTCAGTCCGCTGGAATTCATCCCGCTGGCCGAAGCGAGCGGGCTGATCGTCGACATCGGCGAGTGGGTGTTCCACGAATCGGCGCGCTGGGTGCAGCGCTGGCGGCAGCAGGTGTATGGCGAGTTCCAGGTCAGCCTCAACCAGTCGCCGCTGGAATTCCAGCGCGAGGGCAGTTCCTACCAGGGCTGGCTGGCGCATTTGCAATCGCTGGCGCTGCCCGGCCAGTCGCTGGTGGTGGAGATCACCGAAGGGCTGCTGCTGGACGCCAGCAGCGCCGTCAGCAACCGCCTGCTGCAATTGCGCGACGCCGGCATCCAGGTGGCGCTGGACGACTTCGGCACCGGCTACTCGTCGCTGTCCTACCTGAAAAAGTTCGACATCGACTACCTGAAAATCGACCGCTCCTTCACCCGCAACCTGGCGCCCGACTCCAGCGACATGGCCCTGTCGGAGGCGATCATCGTCATGGCCCACAAGCTGGGCCTTAAAGTCATCGCCGAGGGCGTGGAAACGCCCGAACAGCGCGACCTGCTGGCCGCCGCCGGCTGCGATTACGGCCAGGGATACCTGTTTGCCAAGCCGATGCCGGCCGACCAATTCGACGCCTTCCTGCGCGATAATGCTATGCCGCTTGCAGCGTCGATAGTCAAAGCCAATTGAAACTATTGGAACAATCAATTTTGCAAATGGCGTGAAAAGCCTTACACTGGCGTCTCAATGATTCACAACCCAACGAGGAAACCACAATGTCCCTGATCAATACCCAAGTCAAGCCATTCAATGCCACCGCTTATGTCGACGGCAAATTCATCGACCTGACCGAAGAGTCGCTGAAAGGCAAGTGGTCCGTTCTGATGTTCTACCCAGCCGACTTCACCTTCGTGTGCCCAACCGAACTGGAAGATCTGGCCGATTTCCAACCTGAATTCGCCAAACTGGGCGTAGACGTTTATGGCGTGTCGACCGACACCCACTTCGCCCACAAAGCATGGCACGACACCTCGGACGCGATCAAGAAAGTGAACTACCCACTGATCGGCGACCCAACCGGCAAACTGTCGCGTAACTTTGAAGTAATGATCGAAGAAGAAGGCCTGGCACTGCGCGGCACCTTCGTCATCAATCCAGAAGGCTTCATCAAAGTGATGGAAGTGCACGACAACGGCATCGGCCGCGACGCTTCGGAACTGCTGCGCAAAGTGAAAGCAGCTAAATACGTTGCCGAGCACCCAGGCCAGGTTTGCCCAGCTAAATGGACCGAAGGCGCAGCGACCCTGACCCCATCGCTGGACCTGGTTGGCAAGATCTAAGTCTTGAGCAACAAAGCAGCACACAAGTAGTTACCGCGATGCCGGACCGGGCGTCCGGCCCGGCATACGCCTAAATATTTGTAAAGGAAGAAAATCATGTTGGACGCTACCCTCAAAACCCAGTTAAAAGCCTACCTGGAAAAAGTGGTTTATCCACTGGAGCTGGTCGCCTCTCTCGATGACAGCGCCAAAGCCCGCGAGATGAAAGAACTGCTCCTCGAAATTTCCGAGTTGAGCGACAAAATCACGCTGGTCGAGCGCACCGAGGCGGGCGTGCGCGCACCGTCGTTCAGCATCAACCGTGCCGGTACCGATATCGCCGTGCGTTTCGCCGCGATTCCGATGGGCCACGAATTCACCTCGCTGGTGCTGGCGCTGCTGCAAGTCGGCGGCCACACCATCAAATTTGACGAAGCCGTGATCGAGCAGATCCGCAACCTGGATGGCGATTACGAATTCGAAACCTTCATGTCGCTGACCTGCCATAACTGCCCGGACGTGGTGCAGGCGCTGAACGCCATGTCGGTGATTAACCCGCGCATCAAAGTCACCACCATCGACGGCGGCCTGTTCGCCAAGGAAGTGGAAGAGCGCCAGATCCTGGCCGTGCCGATGATGTTCCTGAACGGCCAGCATTTCGGCCAGGGCCGTACTTCGGTCGAGGAAATCCTCGCCAAGCTGGACACCAATGCCGGCGTCCGCCAGGCAGCTGAACTGAGCAAGAAAGACGTGTTCGACGTGCTGATCGTCGGCGGTGGCCCTGCCGGCGCCGCAGCGGCCGTGTACGCCGCCCGCAAAGGCATCCGTACCGGTGTACTGGCCGAGCGTTTCGGCGGCCAGGTGCTGGACACGCTGGCGATCGAGAACTTTATCTCGGTCAAGGAAACCGACGGCCCGAAATTTGCCGTGGCGCTGGAGCAGCACGTCCGCGAATATGAAGTCGACATCATGAATACCCAGCGCGCCAACAAGCTGGTGCAGGTCGGCAAACTGACCGAAATACACACCGCCTCCGGCGCCGTGCTGAAAGCCAAGTCGGTGATCTTGTCGACCGGCGCCCGCTGGCGTGAGATCAACGTGCCGGGCGAGAAGGAATACCGCAACCACGGTGTGGCCTACTGCCCGCACTGCGACGGTCCGCTGTTCAAGGGCAAGCGCGTGTCGGTGATCGGCGGCGGTAACTCCGGCGTGGAAGCGGCGATCGACTTGGCCGGCCTGGTCAAGCACGTGACGCTGATCGAGTTCGGCGCCGAACTGCGCGCCGACGCGGTGCTGCAACGCAAGCTGCGCAGCCTGCCGAATGTCACCGTGATCACCTCGGCGCAAACCACCGAGATCCACGGCGACGGCAAGATCGTCAACGGCCTGAGCTACACCGACCGCAACACCAGCGTGTCGCACAAGGTCGAGCTGGAAGGCGTATTCGTGCAGATCGGCCTGGTGCCGAATACCGAGTGGCTGAAAGGCACGGTAGCCCTGTCGCGTCATGGCGAGATCGAAGTCGATGCGCGTGGCCAGACCTCGCTGCCGGGTGTGTTTGCCGCCGGCGACGTCACCACCGTGCCGTACAAGCAGATCATCATCGCCACCGGCGAAGGCGCGAAAGCGGCACTGTCGGCCTTCGATCACCTGATCCGCTCGGACGACGAGGAAGTCGTCGAAGAGTCGGCCGACAAGCACGCGATGACCGCGTAATTGACGGCTGCATCAAACCAGAACGGGAGCTTCGGCTCCCGTTTTTTTTATACCGTCAGGTCATGGCTGGCCTGCCTGGTGCGCAGGGCGATGGCGTTGCGATGGCGGGCGCGCAGGCGCGGGTCGGTAATCAGGCGACCCAGCGTTTCGCCGATCACCATCACCACGCCCAGCAAGGGCAGCACCAGCATCAGCCCGGCCACGCCGGCCACCGAGCCGCCGATGAAAATCATCAGCACGGTAATTAGCGGATGGATGTGCAGGCTGCGGCCCAGCGTCAGCGGCATGAAGACGAAATCGTCCAGCAGGCGCACCAGGATGAAGACGCCGATGGCCAGGTACGCCACCGACGGCTGCGCCGGCGCATCGGTCGACGCCACCATCACCACCAGCATGCAGCCGACGATCGAGCCGACGTATGGCACCCACGCCAGCAGCGCCGCAATCAGCCCCAGCACCAGCGGCGACGACACGCCGATCGCCCACAAGCCCAGGGCCAGCACCGCCGTATCGAGGATGGTCAGCCGGATCAGGCCCTTGAAGTAGCGGTGCGCGGTCTGGTCGACCTCGTGCAGCAGGCACAGCGTGCGTTCAAAGAAGGCGTTCGGCACCGCCCGCGCCAAAAACTTTTTAAAGCGCAGGCCGTCGCGCAAAAAGAAGAAGGTCAAAAACGGCGCCAGCAGCAGCGACGGCAGCCACTCCACCAGCGTGACCAGAATGTCGGTCAGGTGCGACTGGATAAAGTCGCCCGTGAATTCGCTCATGCGCTGGTTGACGGTGTCGGCCAGCGATACCTGTTTGAGCAAGGGGAACTGCTGCTCCATCGCCACCATCGTGTGGCGCACAAACTCCAGCCCGCCGGCCAGGTAGGTGCCCATCATTTGCTGCCACGAGGTGGTTGGCGCGGACTTCCAGTACACCGCCGCCAGCACCGCCAGCGCCACCAGCAGCAGGGACGCCGTGCCGACCAGGAAGGTGGCGGCGTTCTGGCTGAAGCCGGCGCGGATCAGACGCTGCGTCGGCGGTTGCAGAATGTAGTACAGCACGATGCCGAGCAGGAAAGGCACGGCCAGGAACAGCATCTGCTGCAACAGGAACAGCAGGCCGCAGGTGGCGGCGATGATGCCGCTCCATACCACCGGGCCGCCGCGCTGTTGCCTCGGCAGCAGATTCATAGGGCCTCCAGCTGCGGCTTGCCGGTCATCCAGTCGCGCAGGCGGCGGCCGACGTGGCGCGCCAGGGCCAGCGAGATCTTGTAGCCGATCACGGGATCGGTTTCCATCAGGCCCATGAAGTCGGCGCGGAAGAATACCGCCAGTTCGCAGTTCTCCAGCGCGCGCGTCTGGGCATTGCGCGGCGCGTTGTCCAGCAGCGCCAGGTCGCCGAAGAAGGAACCGGACGACAGTTCCGCCACCACTTCCCGTCCCGCTCCCAGCTGGCGGCTGATGATCACGCGGCCCGACGTCACCAGGTACAGCGCCTGGCCTTCCTCGCCTTCGTCGAAAATGATTTCGTCGGCCAGGTAGCGGCGCTCATGCATCAGGCCGTCGATGATCTTCAGTTCGAGCGGCGTCAGCGAATCGAACAGCGCCGAGTCTTTCAGGCGCAGCAAACGGGGTGACAGGGCGGGGGACTTGAACAGGCCAAACATGAGGCGAAACTCCTGCGGAAATAACGGGGCAGCATCCATTGTCGCCGGTTTTACGGCAGCTGCCGCCACCCAAAGGCAGTTGTTGCTAATTAATCACATGTTTGCCGCCGCCGGGGCGCTGTCAGGCGACGCTTAGAGCTGCACGGTCTGCACCAGCGGCAGTTGCGGTTCCAGATGGCTGGTCAGCAGGATGCACTGGCGCGCCAGCCGTTCCGGCGCGGCCAGTTGCTGGCGCAGGTAGGCGACCGCATCCACATCGAGACCATTGAAGGGTTCGTCAATCAGCAGCAACCGCACCGGCAGCGACAAGGCCAGCGACAGCTGCATCTTCTTGTGCTGGCCCAGCGACAGCGTGGTGACCGGCTGGTCCAGCGTCGGCAGCAGGTGGAAGGCGGCCAGCTCGGCGTTGAGCAACTCGGCATCGGCGCCGGCATACAGCGAGACGTGCATGTCCAGTACCTCGCGCACGGTCAGCCACGGCAGTTGCGGCGTGTCGCCGCCGCAGTAATAGCATTGCAGGCGATACGCCAGCGGCTGCGCCTGCAATTCGAGATCGTCCAGCCAGATGTGGCCGCCGTGCGGCGTCAGCGCACCACCGGCCAGTTTCATCAGCGTGGTCTTGCCGGCGCCATTTTCACCGCGCAGCCACGTGATGCCGTTGCCGAGTTGGAGATTGAACTGGCTGAACAGCGGGTGGCTGGCGTATTCAAAGCTGAGCTGTTCGATTCTTAATTCCATAATTCACTTCCGATTGCGGTCAAGATGAGAATGGCGCTGATCACCAGGCCGACGCGGCCGCGCACGCTGAGCTTGCGCAGCGCGACCACCGCCAGTTGCGCGACGGCGGCAACGCACAGCCAGACGGTGGCGACGGTGTGGCTGTAGCCGCCGGCGTTGCGGCCCAGCGTCAGCACGCCGAACCAGCCGAGCACGGCCATTCCAGGCAGCAGCGTCGCCAGCATGGCGAGGCGATATAACGATTCGGTACGCAGCGGCCAGCCGGCGGCGACCGGACGCAGCAGCGCGATTTGTTCGGTCACGGCCTTGTCGCCGCGGTCGGTCAGCAGCATGGTCATCAACGCGGCGCATGATCCCCACAGCGCGGGCGGCACCACGGGCGGATGCGCCATCCACACGCCGATACTGAGCAGCGCGCCGGCCAGCAACAAGGTTTGCTGTATGCCGATGACATTTTCCGCGCGCCAGAACGGCAGCCAGAACAGCTGATACCAGTAGCGCGCCATGCCACCGCGTTGCGCGATGTATTGAGTCGGTGCGGGCCGGGAGCGGCCTGGCTTGCGCGCGGCAGGCATGCGGTTGCGATGACGCAGTATGAGTGCTGACAACAGCCAGACCAGCAGCAGCGAGACAACAGTGAGCAGCAGTGCTTGCGCTGCGATCGGGCGCAGCCAGTCCGGCCACTGGAAAAACCAGATCGCGGTGGAAAGGGCGTAGACCAGGCTCAGCGGACCGACGATCAGACCGGCGACGGCGGCGTCGGCCTGCCATTTGCTGCGCGGCGAAATCGGCAGCGGCCGGCTCCATAGCATCACCGCCGCCGGATGCAGGCGCTTGCGCAACAGCCAGACCGGCAAGGCACCCAGCAGCGTCTGGCCGGCGAACAGGCTGAGCGCTTGCGGCCACGGCTGGCCGGCGGCAAACAGGCCGGGCAGGGCGATGACGGCGATCAGGCCAATCAGCACCGGGCCAAAGCCGAGCAAAATATATTCGAGGGAGCTTTTCAGGCTGGCGGCGAAATGCAGCAGCGCGTGCCGTGCCAGGCGTAGACGGAAATGGAGATAAGCATTTTTCATTGCCGATCAGCTTACATGCTAATTCTGAAATGCAAATGAAAAAAAGGCCCGATGCGAACATCGGGCCCTTCTTCTGAATATTGGCGGAGCGGACGGGACTCGAACCCGCGACCCCCGGCGTGACAGGCCGGTATTCTAACCAACTGAACTACCGCTCCAATTCGTTGTTTATAAGTTTAGCTGGTGGGTGCTGAGAGGCTCGAACTCCCGACCTACGCCTTGTAAGGGCGCCGCTCTACCAACTGAGCTAAGCACCCAGAAAACTTATCAGCCTTGTTTCATTTAACTGCGACAACTGCTGAACGAGGCCGTATTCTATAGGACGCCGATTCGGTTCCGCAAGGGGTTTTGTAAATAATTTAGAAAATTGTTTTAGCGTGGCGGCGGCAGCGCGTTGAGCAGCTCGCGGGTGCCGTCGGCGAATAACCGGTGCGAAATGTCGGCGCCGAGGTAGCGTTCGTAGAATGTCTGCATGGTGCCGTCGACCACAATCGAACGCAGTGCGTCGGCATAGCGTTGCAAGATGGGCTGCGGTACTTTCTTCGATACGTACAGGCCGACCATCATGCGCGGCGATTCGCTGACCGGGGTCGCGCTCATCTTGGCGGTCAGGCCGAACAGGCGCTGGTTCAGCAGGTGGATGGTGGCCGGGGCCAGCGTGCCTTCGGCGCGGCCGGCCTTGATCTTGCGGAACACCACGCCGAAATCGCTGACATATTCGAGCCGGCCTTGCTGCTGCAGCCGGTCCAGCTGACGCTGCGCGTCGGCGGTGTAGAAGATGCCGCGCGTGATGTTCAGGCGCGCGGTACTGTGCTCGACGAAGTCGGCCAGGCTGCGGAACTTGCCGGCGTCCGTTCCCAGCAGAACCAGTTCGAAGCGGGTCCAGGTGTAAGGCAGCCAGGTGCCGTAGCGGTCACGCTCGGCCGTGCGTAGCGAGGCGCCGGTCATTTCCAGTTCATTGCTTAAGAACAGCGCTTGCTGGCGGCTGCGCGGATACCAGCGCACGTTGAGCTGGCAGCCGCTGCGCAGCTGGATTTCGGCCAGCACGTCGATATTACTGCCGCGAATCACCGTGCCGTCGAGGTAGGATGAATAACCGAGATCGCTGACGCCAACCCGCGCCGGTGGGCAGGCAGGGTCCAGCGGCACCGCCTGCGCAGCAGTGAATGACAGCCATAAAGCTATCAACAAAGTGGACAGGCATCTGGTCATGCAACGAGTGTAGCATTGGCAACTTGCATGCCGGCGATTTTCGGTGGATACTGTACGTATTTACAGTATTATTTGTGTATTATGGCCGACACCGCGCGCCGCATTGCCCATATCGACATGGACGCTTTCTTTGCGTCAGTGGAGTTGTTGCGCTATCCGCAGCTGCGCGGCCAGCCGGTGGTAATCGGCGGCCGCGGCTACGATCCCGAGCAGCGTGACGATGGCTCGTACGTCTTCAAGCGCCTGCGCGATTACGTCGGCCGCGGCGTCATCACCACCGCCACCTACGAGGCGCGCGCGTTTGGTGTCGGTTCGGCGATGGGCATGATGAAGGCGGCCAAGCTGGCGCCGGACGCCATCCTGCTGCCGGCCAACTTTGACTCTTACCGCCATTATTCGCGCCTGTTCAAGCAGGCGGTGGCCAGCATCGCGCCGGATATCGAAGACCGCGGCATCGATGAAATCTTCGTCGACCTGACCCATGTGGATGGCGAGACGCAGGAGATCGGCGCCCGCATCAAGCAGGCGGTGCAGGACGCCACCGGTCTCACCTGTTCGGTCGGCATCACGCCCAACAAGCTGCTGTCGAAAATCTGTTCGGATCTGGACAAGCCGAACGGCCTGACGCTGCTGGGCTTTGACGATATTCCCACCCGCATCTGGCCGCTGGGCGTGCGCAAGGTCAACGGCATCGGCCCCAAGGCCACCGAAAAGCTGGCCTCGCTGGGCATCGAGACGGTGGGCCAGCTGGCGCAGGCCGACCAGGGCTTGTTGCAGGATTATTTCGGCGCGCATTACGCGGCGTGGCTGGCGCGGGTGGCGCAGGGGATTGACGAGCGCGAAATTTCCACCAGCCGCGAGAGCAAGTCGATGTCGCGCGAAACCACCTTCGAGCGCGACCTTCATGCGCGCCAGGACCGGGCCACCTTGTCCGGCATCCTGACGACGCTGTGCGAGCGGCTGGCGGACGATCTGAAGCGCAAGGATTACGTCAGCCGCACCATCAGCATCAAGCTGCGGTACGACGATTTCCAGATCGTCAGCCGCAACGTGACGCTGCCGCAGGCGGTGGCCGAACCGGCCGCGATCCTGCAGGCGGCGCGCGAATGCCTGAAGCGGGTGCCGCTGCAGCGCAAGCTGCGCCTGCTGGGCGTGCGTGCCAGCACGCTCGAACCTCCCGGCGCCATGGCCAGCGCGCAACAGCCGGTGCAGGGCGATCTATTCGCCTGAGACCAGGGCTGCGGCAGCGTGTAAAATGGCGCTCCTTTTGCAATTTCCGAAACAAGGCCAGTCAACTTTATGTGGTTCAAGAATCTACAGATTTACCGTCTGCCGGCCCCTTGGGCCTACACTCCCGAACAACTGGAAGAAGCGCTGTCGTCGAATGCGTTCACGCCGGCCAGCAGCAACGAGCTGCTGCGCCAGGGCTGGGACAAGCCCCGTCCTAACGGCGGCCTGGTGCACGTGGTCAACAAGCAGATGCTGATCGTGCTCGGCACCGAAAAAAAATTGCTGCCGTCCAGCGTCATCAACCAAGTCGCTAAGGCGCGCGCCGCCGAAATGGAAGAAGCCCAGGGCTTTGCGCCGGGCAAGAAGGCCATGAAGGAACTGAAGGAGCGCGTGGCCGACGAACTGCTGCCGCGCGCGTTCTCGATCCGCGGCAACGTCTGGACCTGGATCGACCCGGTCAACGGCTGGCTGGTGGTGGATGCCGCCAGCCCGGCCAAGGCCGACGAAGTCATCAAGCTGCTGTTGAAAGCGGTCGACCGCATGCCGCTGGAAAGCCTGCGCGTGCAGCGCTCGCCGGTGGGCGTGATGACCGAATGGCTGCAAACCGATGAAGCGCCGGCCGGTTTCACGGTCGACATGGACACCGAACTGCGCGCCACCGGCGAGAGCAAGGCGGCGGTACGTTACGTCAAGCATTCGCTGGACCCGGAAGAAGTGCGCCGCCACATCGCCGCCGGCAAGCAGTGCACCCGCCTGGCCATGACCTGGGACAGCAAGATTTCCTTCGTGCTGACCGAATCGCTGGCGATCAAGGGCGTCAAGCCACTCGACGTGCTGAGCGAAAAAGACGCCGGCGTGCGCAATGACGACGAGCGCTTCGACGGCGATTTCATGCTGATGACCGGCGAACTGGCCAAGCTGATGGCCGACGTGGTGGAAGCACTGGGCGGCGAAGCCAAGGCGTAAGCCCTTTTCCTTGCCTTTTAGTTACAAATGCCGCGAAGTCGTTGATTTCGCGGCATTTTTTAGTTGATAAATACGAAAAATATGTGCATTGCCGTGAGGAAAGTACGACAAATTCTGCTATAGTGAAAAGTCTTATCAAAAGAGGAACTTCCTATGAGCGGCCCTGTCGGATTGACCACACTGCAGATCGCCAATCTGACCTCGCAGCAGGTGGCGGCGTGGACCACGGCGGACATCGCCGAGCTCACGCTGGCGCAACTGCCGGCGCTGCGCCCGGCCGTGCTGAATGCCGCCGGCGCCGCCAGCACCGCGCTGATGGCGGCCTTGAGTGCGGACCAGATCGCCGCACTGAGCGTGGTGCAGGTGGCGGCGCTGGGCACGCGCGCCTTCACCAGCCTGGCGCCGGGCGCGATCGCCTCTTTTGAAACCGCCGATATCGCCGCGCTGAGCACGGCCAACATCGCTTCGCTGCAAGCAGCCGACATCGCGCTGATGCAGGCGACCCAATTTGCCGCGCTGAGCGGCGCGCAACTGAACACGTTCTCCACCGCCGACGTGCGCGCCATCAGCGAGGCCGGTTTTGCGCTGCTGACCACGCAGGCCATGGCGGTGCTGGGCAGCACCCAGGTCGCCGCCCTGACCGCCGACCAGACGGTGGCCCTGACCACGCGCCAGGCCGCCACGTGGAATTCGGCCCAGCTGGCCGCCTTGTCGAGCGCCAACCTGGCGGTGCTGCAAGCGGCCGACCTGCGCGCGATGAAAACGTCCGCCATCGCCGGCCTGTCGAGCAGCCAGATGGCGTTGCTGTCGGCCGACCAGCTGGACGGCATGACCACGGCGCAGTTTGCCGCACTGA
Source organism: Duganella dendranthematis (assembly GCF_012849375.1). NCBI lineage: Bacteria > Pseudomonadati > Pseudomonadota > Betaproteobacteria > Burkholderiales > Oxalobacteraceae > Duganella > Duganella dendranthematis. The sequence continues at coordinate 2,205,599 of NZ_CP051684.1, read as the reverse complement.
GCACCGCCCAGGTCGCCGCGCTGAGCAATGCCGCGCTGGCCGGCCTGTCCGGCGCCGACCTGGCCGCACTGAGCACCAGTGCCACTTCTCAGCTGGCCACGGCCTTGCTGGCGCAACTGAGCACCGAACAGCTGGCCGCCTTGACCACCCGCCAGATCGTCGCGCTCAGCAGCGCCCAGTTTGCCGGCCTGACGCCCGAGCAGGTCAGCCATTTGCGCACCGCGCAGCTGGCGGTGCTGGGGTCGCGCCAGCTGGCCGGCCTGTCCAACGCCGATATTGCCGCGCTCGATAGTGGCGACCTGCCATACCTGAACGCGGTAGCGATCGGCGCGCTGACGTCGGCGCAGTTCAGCGTGCTGGGCGGCGACGATTTCAGCGCCATCGCCAGCCTCACCACGGCGCAGATCGGCGCGTTGCGCACCGCCGCGCTGGTGGCGCTGACGGCCGGCCAGGCGGCCGCGCTGAGCACGCGCCAGGTGGCGGCGCTGACCAGCGCACAGGTCAGCGTACTGTCGGTCAACGCCATCCAGGCCTTGCCGGCTGCCGATGTCAGCGCGTTGCGCACCAACGCGATCACCGCCCTGTCGACCCAGCAACTGGCGGTGCTGAGCAGCGAACAGTTCGCCGCCTTCACCACGGCGCAGTTGTCGGCCATGAACAGCCGCCAGTTGGCGGCCATCAGCGACGATACGCTGGCGGGCTTGTCCAGTGGTGCCTTGGCGGCCTTGTCGACCAGTGTGATTTCACATCTGAGCCCGTCGCTGCTGGCGGCGCTCAGCATGACGCAGCTGGCCGGTCTCAGTTCGCGCCAGATTTTCGCGCTGAGCACGGCGCAAGTGGCGGCCTTCGATGCGGCGCAGCTGGCGTCGCTGAGCACCGCGCAGATCGCCGGTCTCAACAGCACGCAGGTGAGCGCACTGAGCGAAGATGATCTGACCACCCTCAGCACCCGCGCGTTGCGGGCGCTGAGCACCGGCGTGATGGCTGCGCTGAGTTCCCAGCAACTGGCTGCCATCGGCGGGCTCGACAACGGCGCCGCCATCGCCGCGCTGAGCACCGGCCAGATCGCCGCGCTGCGCAGCACCGCGCTGGCCGGCCTGACCCACGACCAGCTGATCGCACTGACCACCGCGCAGGCTGCGGCGCTGACCAGCAGCCAGGTCGCGGCGCTGCCCAATGCATTGCTGACGGCGCTGGAAACGGCCGACTTCGCCGCACTGCGCACCAGCGTCATCGCCAATCTCGGCACGGCGGCGCTGGCGCTGCTCAGCAGCGACCAGGTCACCGCCCTGACCACGGCGCAAGCCAGTGTGCTGAGCGCACGCCAACTGGCCGCGCTGTCGGTCGATAGCCTGGCCGGCCTGCAAAGCGCCGACCTCGGCGCGCTGTCCACCGCCACCATTGCCGCCATCGGCGCCGACCGCCTGGCCGCTCTGCATACCGAACAATTGAACGGCCTGGCATCGCGCCAGATCGCCGTGCTCAACAGCGACCAGTTGAACGCGCTGAGCAGCGAACAGATCGCCAGCCTGCGTTCGGCGCAGGTGGTGGCGCTGAACAGCCGCCAGATCGGCGGCCTGAGCCCCGACGCCATCGCCGCCCTCAGCAGCGCCGGCGTGGCGGCGCTCAGCACGGCGGTGATCGCCAGCCTGAGTTCGCAACAGCTGGCGGCGCTGGAGCTGGATGTGGCGGCGCTCAGCACGGGCCAGATCGCCGCGCTGCGCACCAACACGCTGGCGGGGTTGACGGTCGAGGAAATCATGGTGTTCAGCACGCGCCAGGCCGCCGCGCTCAACAGCGCACAGGTGCGGGCATTGTCGACCGAGATCATCCACGCCATCGGTACCGCCGACTTTGCTGCGCTGCGCACCAACGCCATCGCCGCGCTGACCACCTTGCAAATCGGCGCGCTGACCAGCGACCAGCTGACCGCGATGACGCCGGCGCAGTTTGCCGCGCTTGGCACGCAGCAGCGTGGCGCCTTGCCGACCGACGCCATCGCCGGCTTCTCCAGCGACAGCCTGGCCGCGCTGGGCCCGGCCGTGCTGGCCGCCTTGTCGGCCGACCTGATCGCCAGCTTGAACGCCGCGCAGCTGGCGTCGCTGGGTTCGCAACAGGTTGCCGTGTTCAGCAGTGCCCAATTGGCGGCGCTGAGCGCGGAACAAGTGGCCTGGCTCGGTACCCGCCAGGTCGCCGGCCTGACCTCGCGCAACCTGCCGGGCCTGTCGGCCGATGATATTGCCGCGCTGAGCAGCGACGGCATGCGCGGCCTCAGTACGGCCATGCTGCAAGCACTGAGCAGCACGCAACTGGCAGCGCTGGGCGCGAACCCGGATGGCAGCCTGTTCGGCGTGCTCAGCACCACGCAGATCGCGGCGCTGGGCACGCGCGCCATCGGCTGGCTGAGCGTCGAGCAGATTGTTGCCTTGAGCACCTTGCAGGCCAGCGCGCTGAGCAGCACCCAACTGCGCGCGATGAACACCAGCGATATCGCCGCGCTGGAGGCGGAAGACCTGGCGTCGCTGCGAACCGCCGCGCTGAGCGGGCTCACTACCTTGCAGGTGGCGGTCCTCGGCAGCGACCAGGTCGCGGCCCTGACCAGCCAGCAAATCGCCGCCCTGAACGCCGCGCAATTCTCCGCGCTCAGTGCGGACGGCTTGCAGGGACTGGGACTGAGCGATATTCCCGTCCTCAACACCGGCGTGATTGCCGGCCTGGCGACGCGCGCGCTGGCCGCGCTCAGCACCGACCAGATCGCCGCACTGTCGACCCGTCAGATCGTTGCCCTCGGCAGCGCGCAGTTGAACGCGCTGGAGACCGAGCAGATGAACAGCCTGCAGTCGGCGCAGGTGGCGGCGCTGACGTCGGCGCAACTGGCCGGCCTGTCGCTGCGCGAACTGGCCGCCATCAACAGCGAATGGTTGCCGGCGCTGAAGACCGCCGCCATTGCCGCCTTGAATGCAGCCCAGCTGAGCGTGCTGGGCAACGATCCCGCCGGCGGCGACGACACCGCCATTGCCACGCTGACGACGGCGCAGATCGCCGCGCTGCGCACTGCCGCGCTGGCCGGCCTGCGGGTGCAGCAGGCTGCCGCGCTGACGTCCGACCAGGTGGCCGCGCTGAACAGCGCGCAATTGGCGGCCTTGCCGGGCGCCGATCTCGGCGTCTTCGACCTGGAAGATATCGCCGCCTTGCGCACCAGCACCCTGCGGGGCTTGTCTTCGTCGCAGTTGGCCGGCCTCAGCGGCGACCAGTTCGCCGTCTTCACCACCGGCCAGTTCGCCGCGCTGGGCAGTGGTGCGCTGCGCGGCCTGACCGGCGCGCAGGCGTCCGCCATCACCGTCGAGCAAGCCGCCGTGATGAGCAGCGCCCAGATGGTCGGGCTGTCGCTGGCCGCCATCGCGCAACTGGATGCGGAAGACGTGGCGGCCTTGCGCACCAATACCATCGCCGGCCTGACCTCGGCCCAGATCACGGCCATCAACGCGGCCCAGCTGGCAGCCTTGTCCACCGCCCAGGTTGCCGTGCTCAATAGCGCCCAGGCCGGCGCGCTGTCGGCCGCCAACGTGGTCAGCCTGTCGGGCGAACAGCTGGCAGCACTCGGCACGGCGGCGGTCAGCGCCCTGAACACGGCCGGCCTGGCCCAGCTCAGCGCCGACCAGATCCTCAGCTTCACCACACGCCAGATGGCCAGCCTGACGTCGCGCCAGATCGGCGCCTTGCTGCCGGCGCAGATCACCGCCTTGAGCGCCGAACAAGTGGCCGCCTTGCAGGCGCGCCAGATCGCCGGCCTGTCGGCGGCCGACGTGTCGGCGCTGGAAAGCGATGTCGGCGCTCTCAGTACCCAATCCGTGGCGGCCCTGACGGCCGCACAAATCGGCGCGCTGGGCGTGGATGCCAACGGTCAGGCGGTCAATTTCAACCTGCTGACCACGGCGCAGATCGCCGCCATCACCACCCTGGCGCTGCAATCCCTGGGCGCGGCGCAGTTGCAAGCCTTCAGCAGCGACCAGATCGCGGCATTGAACCTGGCGCAGATCAAATCGGTCACGCCGACCTTCCTGCGTGGCCTGAGCAGCATCCAACTGAGCGGCCTCAACACCGCGCAAGTGGCGGCGCTCAGTACCGCCCAGCTGGGTGGCCTGCTGCCGAGCCAGTTCGGCGCGCTGAGCGCGGCCCAGGTGCATGCGCTGACCGCCGCCCAATTCCTCAGCCTGACGGTCGACGATATCGCCGCGCTCAGCACCGACGCGCTGGCAGCCATCAGCGTCGCTGCCATCGCCGGCCTGACGCCGGAACAACTGAACGCGCTGGGTGGGCGAGGCCTCGGCATCGCCGCGCTGGGCACGGCACAGATTGCCGCGCTGACCACGCGGGCGCTGGCCGCCATGAGCACCGCCCAGGCGGCGGCGCTGACCGCAGGCCAGGTGGCGGCCCTGAACGCGGCGCAAGTCGTGGCGTTGCCGCTGACCGTGTTCGGCTCGCTGAACGCCGACGACATCGCGGCGCTAAAGCTGACCGTGGTCAGCGCGCTGAAAACCCAGCAACTGCTGGCGCTGAAGAGCGACCAGATCGCCGCGCTGAGCGCCGAGCAGGTCACCGCGCTCAGCAGCGCGCAGCTGGCCTCGCTGGCGGCATCGCAAGTGGTCTACCTGGACCCGAACGATGTGGCCGGCATCAACCCGCTGTTGCTGAATGCCGCCGCGCGCGACGGCAACCTGCTGGCGGCAATGAACACCGCGCAATTGCAGGCGATGACGGCGGTCCAGTTTGCCGCGCTGAATTCGTCGGCCATCGCGCGCCTGCTGCCGTCGTCGCTGGCGGCGCTGGAAGCGGTCGATATCGCCGCGCTCAGCACCGGCGTGATCAGCGCGCTGAGCGATGCCCAGCTGCTGGCGCTGACGGTGCGCCAGGTATCGGCGCTGACCTTGCAGCAGGTGGCGGCACTGACGCCGCGCGACAGCGCCGAGCAGTTCACCGGCGCGCAAATCGCCGCCTTCTCCGGCGCCCAGCTGGCGGCGATGAGTACCGCCCTGATTGCCGACCTCAGCCCGGCCAACCTGCGCGCCATCGAGGTCGGCGATATCGCCAGCCTGGGCACGCGCCAGATCCGCGCGCTGACGCCATTCCAGATGGCGGCGCTGAACAATGCGCAACTGGGTCAGCTGACCACCACGCAAACCCACGTGATGACGGCGACGCAGTACAACAACCTGTCGACGGCGCAGCAGTCGATCTTTACGGCCGAGCAGAAAGCGGCGATGACCTTCGTCACGCCGCTGGTGCTGGACCTGGACGGTAACGGCGTGCGCACGCTGGGCCTGGAGGCGGGCGTGCAATTCGACTTGGCCGCCAGCGGCGTGCAGCGGACTACCGGCTGGGTCGGTCAGGGCGACGGCTTGCTGGCGCTGGACAGTAATCATGACGGCGTCATCAACGACGGCAGCGAACTGTTCGGCTCGGCCACCAAACTGGCCAACGGCAGCACGGCCGCCGACGGCTACCAGGCGCTGGCATCAATCGACAGCAACGGCGATGGCGTTATCGATGCAAAGGACGCGCTGTATGGCGACCTGCGCGTGTGGGTGGATGTGAATGCGGACGGCGTCAGCCAGCCGGATGAGCTGAAGACCCTGGCCGCCTTGCACATCGCCAACCTCAAGCTGGACGTGCAGCGCAGCAGCGCGCTCGACAACGGCAACCTGATCGGCCTGACCTCGACCTACACCACCGACGACGACCAATCGCACGCAGCGGCCGACGTCTGGTTTGCGCAGGGCCTGAGCGGCAACGTCAGTGGCATGGCGCAAGCGATGTCGAGCTATGCGGATGCGGCAGGCAGCAGCGCTGCGGCGCCGGCCAGTGGCCAGCTGGCGACGCACAGCGCGCGCCTGGCCGAAGCGTTGCAGCACTACAGCGCCACCGGCCTGAGCGTCACCAACGCCGCCCACACCGATGCCGACACGCAGCGCCTCAAAGCCCTGCAAGCCGGCGCCACGCAAGGGCTGCTGGCAGCGCGCTAACGGCGCGCGCGAATTTCCTTTTCCCCCGGCTAGCCGCGTGTGCGGCGGGCTGGGTTCGTCCGCCGGTGTTCCACTTCAGCGCTCGATAAAAAGGAAAATCCATGAGCTTTAACGCTAACTTGACGACCGCGCAGTTTGCGGCCGGAGGCACGCGCTTGATCGCCAGTTTGACCACGGCCGATCTCGCCTCGCTGTCCACCGATTACCTGGTCGCGATGACCACTTCCCAGGCGCGCGCGCTCACCGCCGCGCAACTGTCCGCCTTGCCCGAGGCCAGTATCGCTGCGCTGGAGGAGGCCGATGTCGCCGCCTTCGGCCTGGCGGCGCTGACCGTCGCGTCGCAATCGACCCGCTTCATGTCGGCGCTGACCGCCAGCCAGGTGGCGTCGCTGGCGGCGGCGGAGGTGCTGGTGCTCAACGCCAAAGGCATCGGCGGGCTGGACCCGCAAGCGCTGGCCGCGATGCGCACCGAGCATCTGACCACGCTGCGGCAGGCGCAGCTGACCGCGCTCACCGCTGATCAGCTGCGTGCGCTCACCACCGCGCAGATCGCGGCGCTGACGCTGGTCCAGCTGCCTTATCTGTCGCGGCCGCACGAGGACGGCCAGGATGTCTTCCGCTCCGATCAGATCGCAGCGCTGACCACCCGCCAGGTGGCGGCGCTGAACACGACGTTCATGGCGCGCCTCAGCGCCACCGAACTGGCGGCGATGGAAACCCAGGACATCGCGGTGCTGACCACGCGCCAGCTGGGTGTGCTGAATGTGAACCAGGTGCTGGCGCTGAGCGATGCGCAGCTGTACGCCATCACTAGCCGGCAGATCGGCGCGCTCGGCACCGCGCAGTTCCAGGTGCTGGATGTCCACCGCCTGCAAGCGCTGAGTACCAGCGCGCTGGCCGGCATCGGCAGCCGCCAGTTGAATGCGCTGTCCGACGAGACGTTCGCCGCGCTGGGACAGGACGATCTGTCGGCGCTGGGCCTGGCGGCCATCGGCGGCATCAGCACGCGCTTGCTGGCGTTGTTGGACGCCGACCGCATCGGTGCGCTGACCACGCGCCAGGTCGGCGCTCTCACGTCGGCCAGCCTGAACGCGCTGCGCACCGACCAGTTCCTGGCGCTGAACACGGCGCAGGTGGCCAGCCTCAAGGCGGCCCAGCTGGGCGGACTGTCGACCGAGAATCTGGCCGCCATCCAGCTGGAAAACCTGGGCGCGCTGCCGCTGTCCTTCATCGCTTCGCTGAACTCGGCGCAGTTTGCCGCGCTCGGTGGCGCCGCGTATGACATCAGCTACCTCGCCACCAACCAGATCGTGCAGCTGCGCACCGCCGCGCTGTCCGGCATGACCACCGCGCAGGCAGTGGCGCTGACCACCGATCAAGTGGCGCGCCTGACCGGCACCCAGTTGGGCGCCTTGTCGACGCAGGTGATCGCGGCGCTGGAGCCGGAAGACTTTGCCGCACTCAGCGGCCTGGCGATTTCCGGCCTCAGCGCGCAGCAGTTCGCGGTATTGCAAAGTGACCAGATCCTCGGCCTGACCACCGCCCAAGCCGCCGGCCTGGGCAGCCAGCATCTGGCCGCGCTGAGCACCGATGTGTTGCAGCAGATGCGCGAAGAGGAAATCGCTGCGTTGAAACCGGCCGCCATCACCGGCCTGCGCGTCGATCAGATGCAGGCGCTGTCCAGCGACCAGCTGCGCGCGCTGACCACCACCCAGGTCGCCACGCTGAGCAGCACGCAATTCCGCGCACTGTACAGCGATATGATCGCCAGCCTGGCGACCGATGACGTGGCGGCGCTGAACGCCAGCGTGATCGGGTCGCTGTCGGGCGCTGCGCTGGCGGCGCTCAGCACCGAGCAGATCGCCGCGCTGGGTTCGCGTCAGGTGGCGGCGCTGTCCAGCAGCACGCTCAATGCATTAAGCGATGCGCAGTTTGCCACGCTGAACGCGCAGCAGCTGGCCGGCCTGACATCGCGCCAGTACCAGACGCTGTCCGCGCAGGAGATGGCGGCGCTCAATTCGGCACAATTCGGCGGCTTGTCGACGCAGGTGATTGCCAGCCTGAGCACGGCGCAGGCGGTGGCGCTGACTACCGAGCAGATGGTGGCGCTGACCACCGCGCAGGTTATCGCGCTCAGCAAGACCACGCTGGTGGCGCTGGAGACGGAAGATCTGGCGGTGATGGAAACGGCGGATTTGCACGCGCTCAGCAGCGCGCAGTTGAAAGTGCTGTCGACCGCGCAGCTGGGTGCGTTCTCGGTCACGCAGGCGACGGTCTTCACGACGGCGCAGACGGCCGGCCTGAGCACGGCGCAGCTGGCGGTGTTGACGGCGGCCAAGGAGGCCCAGCAAGCCACGGCCACGGCGATGAGCATGCGGGTGCGCGATCTGGCGCAGGCCATGGCGTCGTACCAGGCCGATGCTGTGCCAGCCGCGCCGGATGCGCCACATCATCAAGCGGCCAGCCACTTGCAGTTGAATATTTACGCGCCGGAGACGCCGCAGCATCTGCTGACGCCAACCCGTAAATAATAAAGTTTTACTGTGAAAGCGTCACAGCGGCTGGAATACGCCAGCCGCTTTATTCTTCTGCACGTTGTCCCAGGCGAAGATCTTGCCGTTCATGGCGACATACACGCCAGGCGGCAGGGTCTGCGCCACGCCGGAGGCGAAGCCGAGGTTGAACAGGGCGTCGGAGTTGGCGATCTCGTAAGGGATCATGGCGCCGGTCAGCACGATGGTCTTGCCCAGGTTGGCCGGGCCCAGCACTTGCGCCGTCTGCGGCATGGTGTCGGTGCCGTGGATGATGACGATGGCTTTTTCGCCGGCCGCGCGGCACGACGCCAGGATGCGCTCGCGGTCGGCATCCACCATGTCCAGCGAATCCATCAGCGGCAACTGTTCCAGCGCCACATCGATGGTCAGGCGGCAACGTTTCAGCAGGTCCGGCACGTGGCTGTCGGCGAAGCCCAGGGTGCCGTTCAGTTCATTGTAGTGTTTGTCGAAGGTGCCGCCGGTGGCCAGGATGCGCAGGGTCATGATAAAAACGTAAGCTAAGGAATGGATGTGCATCATAACCCAAACCTCGCACTGGAAACTTGGGTAGACTATGCCTACACTGGTTTCTTTGTTTGTTCAGCTGATCATGAAAGCGCTCGCTCCCGGCACTGTTATTTTCCACCGCCACCGTGGCTACGGGGTCATCACGACGGTCAATTTGCTGACCGGCTGGATTTCCGCCCGCTTCGGTAGCGAGTCGCGCACGCTCGACCTCAATCTCTCCACCGACGAGGTGCAGTTTGCCGATGGCGAGGCGATCCTGTTTCGCCGCGCGCCGCCCGATCGCATGCCGCACGCGCGGCTGATGGCGATGGTGCGCGCGCTGCATCAGGCCGGCTATCAGAAGCTATACCTGTATTCCTGGCCCAAGCCGTCCGGGCTGCACTGGCGCTGGCATTTGTTCACCGGCCAGCGCGACTGGATGCAGCGGCCGTGGCGCGAAGGCTGGTATGGCTCGGGCGCCGACTACAACAGCAATCCGGTGATGGGCTGGGGCGATACGCCGGGCGCCAGCACCGATGAGCTGATCCACGCGCTGGCCAAATTCGATCCGCAAGGGCTGGCGCAGGCGCTGGGCCGCGATGAAGATCACACCGCCTGGTTCGCCAGCGTGTGCGACGCGCTGCTGCCCGGCTATATGTACAGCCTGGACATGCAGCGTCCGGACGGCGGCCCGCTGACCGACATGCCGCCCGTGCCGGTGATCCCGGTGCGCGCGACGCTGCCGCCCTACGCCGGTCCCGACATCACCTGGCCGCCCGGCTGGGCCGGCCTGTGGAGCAAGGTGCATGTGATGCCGGCCCCACGCATCAATCTGACTGGCGTGCCTGACGAGCGTAGTCTGGATTATTGATGTTGGCCGGCGTGCCGTTGGCGAACGCCACCACGTTCTGGAACGCGTGCTGGAAGTACAGCTCGTAGCTGTCCTGCTCGACGTAGCCCAGGTGCGGCGTCGCCAGCACGGTGGGGATGCGCAGCAGCGCTGAATCAGCCGCCAGCGGTTCCGAGTGGAACACGTCCAGCGCGGCATTGCCCGGCCGTCCTTTCAGCAGCGCCTGCTCCAGCGCATCCTGCTGCACCAGCTCGGCGCGGCTGGTGTTGACGAACAGCGCATCCGGCCGCATGCGCGCCAGATCCCCGGCGTTGACGATGCCACGGGTGGCGTCGTTCAAGCGCAGATGCAGGCTCAGCACGTTGGATTGCTCGAAGAAAGCCTCGCGCGATGCTGCCGCCGTATGGCCGTCCGCCACCGCCTTGTCGCGGCTGGCCTGGCTGCCCCACACCATCACGTTCATGCCGAAGGCGCGGCCGTAGCCGGCCACCGTCTGGCCGATCTTGCCATAGCCCCAGATGCCCAGCGTGCGGCCCTTGAGTACGAAGCCCAGTCCGTTCAGCTCCGGGTTGATCGAGGCGGTCTGCCACAGGCCGTCTTTCAGATTGTTCGCATACGGCACAATCTTGCGCGCTGCCGCCATGATCAGCGCCCACGTCAGCTCCGACGGCGCAGTGGGCGAACCGATGCCCTCGGCAATCGCAATCCCCAGCTCGGTGGCGGCCGCCACATCGACATGGCCGGCCAGCTTGCCGGTCTGCGAAATCAGCTTCAGGTTCGGCAATTTGGCCAGCAGGGCGCGGTTGAAAGCGGTGCGTTCGCGGATCAGCACCAGTGCGTCGTAGGGCGCGAGCCGGATCGCCAGCTGGCCGAGGCCACGGGTCGTGCTGTTGAACACTTTTACTTCGTGGCCAGCCAACAACTCAAAGCATTTCAAACTTGGAGTTGCATTTTGGTAATCATCGAGAATTGCGATTTTCATGGAAGATGAACGATCTTTTAAGAAATTTCGTAGGGAAATAACAGCCCCAGAGATAAGCCAAATAGCCTACTACTTTACTCAACTAATTCTCCTACATTTTCGTATGGAACCTTTGTTGAGGGGTGTACAATCGGCCGAAAATACAAGGTTGGACCACGAGATCCGACCCGCGCCACGACCGCCGTATGACCGCCGACCCATTTCGAATGGACCTCTGAGCGCTAGCCATAAGCTGACGACGATCTGCCGCCACCGAATTCTTTATTAGCATTGGAGGTATCATGAATCAGCCCGTGATGGGAGGCGTTGCACCATTGAACGCACCAGCTTACATCAAACAGCAAAAGCTCATCAATTGGGTGGCAGAAATCGCCGCCCTGACCAAGCCGGACCGTATCTACTGGTGCGATGGCTCGCAGGAAGAGTACGACCGCCTGTGCGCGGAAATGGTTGCCGCAGGCACCATGAAAAAGCTGAACCAGGAAAAGCGTCCGAATTCCTACCTGGCCTGCTCCGACCCGACCGACGTCGCCCGCGTCGAAGACCGCACCTTCATCTGCTCGACCACCAAGGAACAAGCTGGCCCGACCAACAACTGGATGGACCCGGCCGAGATGCGCGCCACCCTGCATCCGCTGTTCGACGGCTGCATGACCGGCCGCACCATGTACGTGGTGCCGTTCTCGATGGGTCCGCTGGGTTCGCCAATCGCCCACATCGGCGTGGAACTGTCGGATTCGCCATACGTGGCAGTCAATATGCGCACCATGACCCGCATGGGCAAGGCCGTGTATGACGTGCTGGGCACCGACGGCGAATTCGTGCCGTGCGTGCACACCGTCGGCGCGCCGCTGAAGGCCGGCCAGAAAGACGTGGCGTGGCCATGCAATCCGACCAAATACATCGTGCACTACCCGGAGACCCGTGAAATCTGGTCGTTCGGTTCCGGCTACGGCGGCAACGCGCTGCTGGGCAAGAAATGCTTCGCGCTGCGCATCGCCTCCAACATGGGCTTCCAGGACGCACAGAACGGTGGCGCTGGCTGGCTGGCTGAACACATGCTGATCCTCGGCGTGGAATCGCCGGAAGGCAAGAAGCACTACGTGGCGGCAGCCTTCCCATCGGCATGCGGGAAGACCAACTTCGCCATGCTGATTCCGCCAGGCACCTTCAACGGCTGGAAGATCACCACCATTGGCGACGACATCGCCTGGATCAAGCCGGGCGCGGACGGCAAGCTGTATGCCATCAACCCGGAAGCCGGCTACTTCGGCGTGGCCCCTGGTACCAACGAAAAAACCAACTACAACTGCATGGCCTCGCTGCGCGAGAACACCATTTTCACCAACGTCGCGCTGACCGACGACGGCGATGTCTGGTGGGAAGGCCTGAGCAAGCCGGCCCCAAGCCACCTGATCGACTGGCAAGGCAAGGACTGGACGCCGGAATCGACCGGCAAGGCCGCGCATCCGAACGCCCGCTTCACCGTGCCGGCCACGCAGAATCCGGTGATCGACGCCGCCTGGGATGATCCGGCCGGCGTGCCGATCTCGGCCTTCATCTTCGGTGGCCGCCGTTCGACCACCGTGCCGCTGGTGACCGAAGCGCGCAACTGGGTGGAAGGCGTCTACATGGCTGCCACCATGGGCTCGGAAACCACCGCTGCTGCTGCCGGTCAGATGGGCGTTGTACGCCGCGATCCGTTCGCCATGCTGCCGTTCATCGGCTACAACATGAGCGACTATTTCCAGCACTGGCTGGACCTAGGCAAGAAAGTGGAGAAAATCGAAGGCGCCACGCTGCCGAAGATCTTCTGCGTCAACTGGTTCCGCACCGACGAGCAGGGCCATTTCGTCTGGCCTGGCTTCGGCGACAATATGCGCGTGCTGAAGTGGATGCTGGAGCGCATCGACGGCGAAGCCGGCGGCGTCGAAAACATCTTCGGCACCACCCCGCGCTTTGGCGACATCCACTGGGACGGCATGCCATTCTCGCCGGAAGAGTTCGAAACGATCACCTCGATCGACAAGGACGCCTGGCGCGAAGAGCTGAAGCTGCATGAAGAACTGTTTACCAAGCTGGCCTACCGCCTGCCGGCAGAACTGACGGCCGTGAAAGCCGAGCTGGAGAAGCGCCTGGTCCGCTAAGCCACGGCAGAGGAGACAAAACGGCGCATAGCAATATGCGCTGTTTTTTTTGCTTGCACTTTCGCACACCTGTGCTAAAGTGCAGTTTATGGATACTCTGACCGCAAAAAGCGAAGCCACCTACGCCGCCATTCTGGAGGCGGCGCTGGATATGGCCGCCACCGACGGCATCGGCAAGCTGTCGCTGGGCGAGCTGGCCAAGCGTACCGGCATCAGCAAGAGCGGCGTGTTTTCGCGCGTCGGTTCGCTGGAATCCTTGCAGGAGGCCGTGCTGGATGAGTACGACCGCCGCTTTGGCGCGGAGATTTTCCTGCCGTCGCTGCAACAGCCGCGAGGCCTGCCGCGCCTGACAGCCCAGGTCAACGCCTGGGCCAGCCGTGTCGCCGATGAGGGCTTGCGTAATTCCTGCCTGTACAGCGCCGGCGCCTTCGAGTTCGACGACCAGCAGGGCCCACTGCGCGACCGCCTGCAACAAGGGGTGATGGCCTGGCGCGCCTCGCTGCGCAAGACCATCCTGCAGGCGATGGAGCTCGGCCAGCTGCGGCCGGATACCGATCCCGGCCAGCTGGTGTACGAGATCTACAGCCTGGTGGTCGGCCTGATCCACGACACCCGCTTCCTGCACGACGACCAGACGCTGCGCCGCATGCAACGCGCCTTCAGCCGCCTCATTTCGACCTACAAGAGTTTTAACGATATGGCCTGAGCCGGCCTTTTTATTCACTTAATTTCGCACGGGTGTGCGAAAGCGGAGTCAATCATGAAAACCATCCTGCTGTTGCTGCTCGTCGTGCTTTGCCTGCTATGGCCGCGACTGGGCCGCACCTTGCGCTCGCTGCCCGACCGTAACGAAGACTTCATCCTGTTTTGAAATACACCGGCATAATGGGGCACCTCACATTGTGCCGGGAACCACTTGAACCGCAAACTCATCATCTTTGATTTCGACGGCACCTTGGCCGATACCCTGCCGGTGTTCTTGCAGGTGTTTGACGACGCCGCCGACAAGTACGGTTTCAAACGCTTCGATCCCAGCCGCCGGCAAGCGCTGCGCGATCTCGACGCGCGTCAGCTCATGGCGCTTCATCAGGTGCCACTGTGGAAGCTGCCCGCCATCGCCAACTTCATGCGCGCCAGCATGGGACGCAACATCGACGGCATCCGCCTGTTCGGCGGCATGGAGGAGGCGCTGCGTACGCTGAAGGCGCAAGGCGTGCAACTGACCATCGTCAGCTCCAACTCGCGCAGCAATGTGCTGACGATTCTGGGGCCGGAGATTTCCGCACTGTTCAGCCAGTTCGAATGCGGCGCCTCGCTGTTCGGCAAGCTGCCGAAGATCCGCAAGGTGCTGGCCACTACGGGTGTCCCGCGTGAGGACGTGATGCTGATCGGCGATGAGATCCGCGACGCCAGGGTGTCGGCCGAAGCCGGCATCGCCTTCGGCGCCGTGGCTTGGGGCTTCAACAATATCGACGCGTTGATCGCCGAGCAGCCGCAGCAGGTATTCCGCCAGGTCGCCGACCTGATCGAAGCGCCCGCTGCCTCCACGACGGTCTAGCGATATTGCGCCGTCTCGCCGAGGATGGCTTTCGGTTCCAGATACGCTTCCAGCCCGTAAGGACCGAACTCGCGGCCGATGCCCGACTGCTTAAAGCCGCCGAACGGCGCGATCAGGTCATCGTGGATGCCGTTGATGTGCACCCGGCCGGCCACGATCTGGTCGGCCACGCGGTTGGCGCGCGCCAGGTTGGTCGAGCTGACGTAGGCTTGCAGGCCGTAGGGCGTATCGTTGGCGATGGCGATCGCTTCCTCTTCGGTCTCGTAAGTCATGATCGACAGCACCGGGCCGAAGATTTCATCCTTGGCGATGGTCATCGACGGCGTCACGCCGGCAAACACGGTCGGCTTGACGAAGTAGCCCGCCTCCAGCCCGGCCGGCTTGCCGAGGCCGCCGGTGACCAGTTCCGCGCCTTCCGCTATGCCCACGCCGATGTAATGCTGCACGCGGTCGAACTGCTTCTGCGTGACGATCGGGCCCAGCGACACCTTGGCGTCGTGCGGATCGCCGACCACCACCGCTTCCGCCGCCGCCTTGGCCAGCGCCTTCACTTCTTCCTGCCGATGCGCAGGCACCAGCAGGCGCGTGCCGGCAATGCAGGCCTGGCCATTGTTCATGTAGCAGGCCGCAATCGCATTCGGAATCGCCTTGGAAAAATCGGCGTCGTCCAGGATCACATTGGCGCTCTTGCCGCCCAGTTCCAGCGTCACGCGCTTCATGGTGTCGACGCCGAGGCGGGCGATCTGCTTGCCGACCGGCGTCGAACCGGTGAACGAAATCTTGTTGATATCCGGGTGCACGCTCAGCTCCGCGCCAACCACGTCGCCGCGGCCGTTGACGATATTGACCACGCCCGGTGGCAGTTCCGCCGCGTGGAAGGCTTCAATCAGGATCTGGTTCTGGCGCGCGCTCAATTCGCTCGGCTTGACCACCACCGTGCAGCCGGCCGCAATCGCCGTGGCCACCTTGTTGGCCACAAACCAGGCGCTAGAATTCCACGGCGTGATAATGCCGACCACGCCCACCGGCACCAGCACCACCTTGGACTTGTTCACGGTCTTCACGTACGCGTGATCGTCCATGACCTTTTTCACATCCAGGAACATATTGGCGGTGTAGCGCGAGCGGGCGACGCTGCTGCTGCGCGGACCGCCGTATTCTTCGATCAGCGCATTGGCCGCATCGTCGGCGCGCGCCAGCACCGCATCGTGCAGACTTTGCAGCATGGCGCCGCGTTCCGCCTTGGTGGTGCGCGAGAAGGCCGGGAAGGCTGCTTTGGCGGCGGCGATGGCGCGGCGCGTGTCTTCCACGTCGCCCAGCCGCACCTGGCCGTCCAGCTGGCCGGTGGTGGGGTTGATAAGGTCGAACATTTCGGTGCCGTGCGGCGTGACGAACTGGCCGTTGATGTAGATGTGATCGATGGTGTGCATGACAGCTCCTTGGGTAGGTTGATGGAGCCATTCTAGGAATTCGCGCGCCGCCGCATCAGTGGGATTCCTGCCGCATGGTTGCCTGATTCTGCATTCCACGCCGGGGTTTTGGCATTTCGTCACAATTGCGCCGCGTCTTGCCGGCGCCGGCGCTACAGTGCACGCTCACCATCTTTTTACGATAGGCCCACATGATCACCACCACCCGCATCGGCGCCGCCAGCGCCCTGTTGTTTGCCCTGTTTTTGGGCGTGGCCCATGCCGACACCACCGCGCCCGACCTGGAAGCGCGCCGTGCGGCGCTGAATAATCTGCTCACCGAACAATGGCAGTACACCATGCGCACCAGTCCCGAATGGGCGTCGCTGCTGGGCGATAAGCGCTACAACGATAAATGGTCTGACTTCTCGCAAGCCGGCATCGACGCCGACATCCAGGCCAGCGCCGCCTTCCTCAAGCGCTTCCAGGCGGTGGATACCACTGGCTTCCCATTGCAGGAGCAGCTGAATCGCGAACTGATGGTGCGCCAGTTGCAGCAGAACGTGGACGGCGCGCGCTTCAAGGACTGGGAGATGCCGCTGGCGCAGAACTCCGGCGTGCATATCGATACGCCGATGATCATCTCGGCGCTGAATTTCGAAACGGTGAAGGACTACGAGGACTACATCCAGCGCCTGCACGCCCTGCCCAAGCTGTTCGACCAGACCCGCGCGCAGATGGAGAACGGTGTACGTGATCACCTGATGCCGCCGCAGTTCCTGATCCCGAAAATCGTCAAGCAGTGCGAGGACGTGGCGGCCATGAAGCCGGCCGACTCGCCCTACGCGGAACCGCTGAAGAAATTCCCGAAAGATTTTTCGGCCGCCGACAAGGCGCGCCTGAGCAAGGAAGTGCTAGCGGCGGTGAAGAACGATGTGGCGCCGGCGTATAAAAAACTGGCGATCTACACCAAAACCAAATACCTGCCATATGGCCGCAAGGACGTCGGCATGTGGTCGCTGCCGGACGGTGCGGCGCGTTACGCCTTCAAGGCGCAATCCTCCACCACCACCGAGATGACGCCGGAGCAGATTCACCAACTGGGCCTGTCGGAAGTGGCGCGCATCGAAGGTCAGATGCTGGCGACTGCGCAAAAGCTGGGCTACAAGGATCTGAAAACCTTCAATAAGGCGGTTGCCGCCAACCCGGCGCTGCATCCGAAATCGCGCCAGGAGATCATCGACCTGTATCAGAAATATACGGACCAGATGTATCTGCAGCTGCCCAACCTGTTCGGTGTGCTGCCGAAGGGGAAAGTCGAAATCAAGCCGGTGGAAGAGTTCCGTGAGAAGGGCGCTTCTGCTGCGGCTTATATGCCCGGTTCTCCGGACGGCAAGCGTCCCGGCCGCGTGATGGTCAACACCGGCGACTTCGCGCACCGCTCCACCATCGACATCGAAACCACCGCGCTGCATGAAGGCGTACCCGGTCACCACATGCAGCTGACCGTGGCGCAGGAAATCCAGGGTCTGCCGGACTTCCGCCAGCAAGGCAACTACACCGCCTACGCGGAAGGCTGGGCGCTGTACTCGGAACGCCTGGGCGAGGAACTGGGATTCTACAAGGACCCATACAGCTATTACGGCCATTTGCAGGATGAGATGCTGCGCGCGATCCGCCTGGTGGTGGATACCGGCCTGCACTCGAAGCAGTGGACCCGCCAGCAGGTGGTGGACTTCTTCCACGCCCATTCCGGCATCGAGGAAGTGGAAGTGCAGAGCGAGACTGATCGCTACATCGTCTGGCCGGGCCAGGCGCTGGGCTACAAGATCGGCCAGCTAAAGATTCTTGAACTGCGCGACTACGCCCGCAAGGAACTGGGCGACCGCTTCGACATCCGTGCCTTCCACGACCAAGTGCTGGGCGCCGGCGCGCTGCCGATGGATGTGCTGGAAGCGCACATCAAACAGTGGGTGGCAAGCCAGAAGCAGGCTTGATGCCCTGAAGCCGGCGCAGGTCGATCCTGGTCACCCACCAGGCGCGGTTCTGGAAGGTGAAGTCCAGAGCGCCGATGGCGATGACCTTACCATCGGCGGCTTGCGCTTCAGCAGGCGGCGGCAGCACGTCGCTGTCGCCTTTGTTGTCGGATAGGTAGTCCAGTGCCTGCATCAGGCGCGGGTCGTCGCGCTTCATGGCTGCGCAGACGCCGTATTGGTCGCAGACCTGCACCGGGAAAGCGATGAAGCGCACCGCACGGTCCAGCATATCGCCGTTGCGCAGATAGTTGAACACCCAGCCGGCGGTGTCGCCAAGATCGCGCGCGCGGGCCAGGATGGCGTCGTTCTCCTGCAGGAGCTCAACCCGCATCGAGCGGTTTTGCGCGAACAGCATGTCGTCCACGCGCCAGCCCTCGTCTCCCTGCACCAGCACATAGCGGATCTGGCGGTCGTAAGCGGTGCCCATGTCGGGATAGACATTGAAGGTAGCTTCCACCACGTTGTCGCCGACGCGGCTGATACGGAAGCTGGAGCGCTCGAAGTCCAGGCTGGGCGAGGCTTCCTGCGCATCGAGGAAGACATCGCTGTCGGCGCCATAGCCGCAGATATCGTCGCTGCGCGACAGGCTGTAGCAAAGCTGATTGTTGGCGTCGATCAGCGCTTCCAATTCCGGCGTGAAGAAGCCAGGCGGCACTTGGCTCGGTTGGCGCTTGTCCGGCCGCGCCAGATGGTCGCGATAGAAATCGGTGATCAGGTCCAGCTGCTGCTGCTTCTCAGACCATGCCTTGTCGGCCAGCAGTCCCACCATGGCAAACACGAACAAGCCTATGCCCAGTGGCAGCAGGCGCTTCTTATTGATCTTCATGGTGCGGTCCGTAGTTTCTTGATGTCCTGCATAGGCGGTGCGCCGAACAGGCGGCGGTATTCGCGGCTGAACTGCGAGGCGCTTTCGTAGCCGACCTTGTAGGCGGCGGTGGTGGCGTCAACTTCGCCGTTCAGCAGCAGGCTGCGCGCCCGTTGCAGGCGTAGCTGCTTCTGGTATTGCATGGGCCCGATATTGGTCACCGCCTTGAAGCGGTGGTGCAGGCTGGAGACGCTCATATTGGTGGCCTGCGCCAGCTCTTCCACCTTGATCGGCTGGTCGTAGTGGTCCTTGAGCCAGGCGATGGCTTTGCTGATGCCGCGGTCCTGCTGGTCCAGCACCACGTTCTGATACAACTGGCGGCCGTAAGGGCCGTTCAGCATGCGGTAGATGATTTCGCGCTTCAGACCCACGGCCAGAAAGGCCGCTTCCGCTGGCGGCGCTTGCAGCAAGCGCACCAGCTGGTATAAGGATTCCTGCAAGGCGTCATCGGTCTGGCCGATAAATGCCCCGCGCTCCGGCTGTTCGGAATCGATGGTGATTTTCGCTTCCAGCACAATGGCCGCAATCTCTTGCGGATCGAGCTCGATGTTGAGCAGCAGGTAGGGCTTGTCGGCCGTGGCGCTGATGATGTGGCCCGAAGCCGGCATGTCGACCGACACCACCAGATATTCGCCGGGGCCGTAGTTCAGCACTTCGTCGGACAGGTGCACGCGCTTGTGTCCTTGCAGGATCACGCAGCACGATGGTTTGAGCACGCCCTTGCTAACGGGCGTGGGATGGGAAGAGCGCAGCAGCGACAAAAACGGGATCGCCGTCGCCACCCGCTGCTCGTCCAGCGTATGCAAGTGGACGATGTCGATCATGTGATCGAGGCGGGTGGGGGCGAGATCCCGTTTCATTTTATTTCAGCAGCGGTACCAGGTATTTGCCGGTGACGCTGGCAGGATTGGCCGCCACTTCTTCCGGCGTGCCGCTGGCGATGATCTTGCCGCCGCCGGCGCCGCCTTCCGGTCCCAGATCGACGATCCAGTCGGCGGTCTTGATCACATCGAGATTGTGCTCGATGATGACCAGCGTGTTGCCCTGGTCGCGCAGGCGGTGGATCACTTTCAGCAGCAGGTCGATATCGTGGAAGTGCAGGCCGGTGGTCGGTTCGTCCAGGATGTACAGCGTGCGGCCGGTATCGCGCTTGGACAGTTCCAGCGACAGCTTGACGCGCTGCGCCTCGCCGCCCGACAGCGTGGTCGCGCTCTGACCCAGCTTGATGTAGCCCAGGCCCACGTCCAGCAGCGTATGCAGCTTGCGGGCGATGACCGGCACCGGCTTGAAGAACTCGTGCGCGTCTTCGACCGTCATGTCGAGGATCTCGGTGATGTTCTTGCCCTTGTAGTGGACTTCCAGCGTTTCGCGGTTATAGCGCTTGCCGTGGCAAACGTCGCATGGCACGTAGACGTCCGGCAGGAAGTGCATCTCGACCTTGATCACGCCATCGCCCTGGCACGCTTCGCAGCGGCCGCCCTTGACGTTGAACGAGAATCGGCCGGCGCTGTAGCCGCGCTCTTTTGCGGTCGGCACGGTGGCGAACAGGTCGCGGATCGGCGTGAACAAACCGGTATAGGTCGCAGGGTTCGAGCGCGGCGTGCGGCCGATCGGCGCCTGGTCGACCGAGATCACCTTGTCGAAGTGTTCCAGGCCGCTGATGGTGTCGTGCGGCGCCGGTTCGGTCTGTGAGCCGTACAGGTGGCGCGACAGCGCCGGGAACAGCGTGTCGTTGATCAGCGTCGATTTGCCGGAGCCGGAGACGCCGGTCACGCAGGTCATCAGGCCGACCGGCAGTTTGAGGTTGACCTTCTTCAGGTTATTGCCGGTGGCGCCGGTGATCACCAGCTGCTTGTCCGGATCGGCCACGTGGCGCTTGGACGGCACTTCGATCTTGCGCGTGCCGCTCAGGTACTGGGCGGTCAGCGACTTCTTGTTCTTCATGATGTCTTTGAGCGAACCGGCGGCGATCACTTCGCCACCGTGCACGCCGGCGCCGGGACCCATGTCGACGATGTAGTCGGCGGTGCGGATCGCATCTTCGTCGTGCTCCACCACCAGCACGCTGTTGCCGATGTCGCGCAGGTGGCGCAAGGTGTCGATCAGGCGGTCATTGTCGCGCTGGTGCAGGCCGATCGACGGTTCATCCAGCACGTACATCACGCCGGTCAGGCCGGAGCCGATCTGCGACGCCAGGCGGATACGCTGCGCTTCGCCGCCCGACAGGGTGTCGGCGCTGCGGTCCAGCGACAGGTAATCGAGGCCGACGTTGTTGAGGAACTGCAGGCGCGAGATGATCTCTTTCACCACGCGGTCGGCGATGTCCTTCTTGGCGCCTTTCAGTTTCAGCTGCTCGAAGAACGACAGCGTTTCGCGCAGCGGCTTCTCGGCGATCTCGTAGATGGCCTTTTCCTGCTTGCCGGTGCCGACCTTGACGAAGCGCGCTTCAATGCGCAGGCGCGCGCCTTCGCACGATGGGCATTTTTTCTCGTTGATGAACTTTGACAGTTCCTCTTTCACCGCCATCGAATCGGTTTCGCGGTAGCGGCGCGCCAGGTTGTTGACCACACCTTCAAAGGTATGTTCCTTGACCACGGTGCGGCCACGCTCATTGATGTAGGTGAACGGGATCGAGGTTTTGCCGGAGCCGTTCAGCACTGCTTCCTGCGCCGCTTTCGGCAGTTTTTCAAACGGCACATCCAGGTCGAAGTCGTAGAACGCCGCCAGATTGGACAGCATCGCGAAGTAGAACTGGTTGCGGCGGTCCCACCCTTTGACGGCGCCGGAAGCCAGCGACAGGTTAGGGAAGGCGACGATGCGCTTCGGATCGAAGAACTCGATGTGACCGAGGCCGTCGCACTCCGGGCAGGCGCCCATCGGGTTATTGAACGAGAACAGGCGCGGCTCCAGCTCCTGCAGCGAGTAGCCGCAGATATTGCAGGCGAACTTGTTGGAGTAGACGTGGGTGGCGCCGCTGTCCATTTCGAAGGCCACGGCGCGGCCGTCGGCCAGGCGCAGCGCGGTCTCGAAGCTCTCGGCCAGGCGCTGCTTGATGTCCGGGCTGACCTTGACGCGGTCGATCACCACGTCGATGGTGTGCTTTTCGGTTTTCTTCAGCTTCGGCAGGTCGTCCACTTCGTAGATCTTGGCGTCGTGGGTGCCGCTCTGCACGCGGAAGCGCACGAAGCCCTGCGCCTGCATCGCTTCAAACAGGTCGGAGTGCTCGCCCTTGCGGTTGGCCACCACCGGCGCCAGGATCATCAACTTGGTGTCGGCCGGCAGGGCCAGCACCGCGTCGACCATCTGCGACACGGTTTGCGCGGCCAGCGCCTGGTCCGGGTGGTTGATGCAATAAGGCGTGCCGACGCGCGCGTACAGCAGACGCAGATAATCGTGGATCTCGGTCACGGTGCCGACCGTCGAACGCGGGTTATGCGAGGTGGCCTTCTGCTCGATCGAGATCGCCGGCGACAGGCCCTCGATCAGGTCCACATCCGGCTTTTCCATCAGTTGCAGGAACTGGCGGGCGTAGGCCGACAGCGATTCCACATAGCGGCGCTGGCCCTCGGCGTACAGCGTGTCGAACGCCAGCGAGGATTTGCCGGAACCGGACAAGCCGGTAATCACAATCAGCTTGTTGCGAGGCAGGTCAAGATTGATGTTTTTCAGGTTGTGCGTGCGTGCGCCGCGGATGCGGATCTGTTCCATGGGATTTTTGGCCTTTAGAGTCAACCCGTCACTATAGCCGGGTTTGATTACTTGCGCCGGGCGCGCGCTGGTTCGTGCGTGCGCAGGCTAACACTGTACATAATACCAGTATTCTCTTGCGCCGTTTCAACTTGCCTGATGCGAACGTTGCTGCAGCGCTTCGCCGATCATCACCAGCACCGGACCCTGCGCGGCATCCAGCCCGTTGGCCAGACCGTCCAGCGTCAGGCGCAGGATGCGCTGGTCAGCGCGGCTGCAATTTTCCACCACCACCACCGGTAGATCGGGCCGGCGGCCCTCGGCCAGCAGACGCGCGGCGGTCGCGGCTGCTTCCCGGCCACCCATGTATTGCACCAGAGTATCGGTTTCCGGCAGCGCGGGATGGTCCGGCTCGTCCGGTGCGGTGCTGGAGGTGAAGAAGGCGACGCTGCGGGCCACGCCGCGGCGGGTCAGCGGCTGTTTGGTGACGGCGGCGGCGGCCAGCGCGGTGGTGATGCCGGGCACGATTTCGACTTCGATGCCTTCCGCTTCCAGCGCGCGCAACTCTTCGTCGGCGCGCCCGAACAGCATCGGGTCACCGCCCTTGAGACGCACCACCAGTTGATATTGCCGCGCGCATTCCACCAGTTGCTGGTTGATCAGCGTTTGCGCGGTCGAGCGCTGGCCGGAGCGCTTGCCGACCGAAATCAGCGTGGCCTGCGCACACAGGGCCAGCATTTCAGGCGTGACCAGTGCGTCGTACAGCACCACGTCGGCCTGCGCCAGCAGACGCGCACCGCGCACGGTGATCAGGTCATCCGCTCCCGGCCCTGCTCCGATCAAATAGACTTTCCCCAGCGCTGCCATACATTCCCTTTTTGACGATTCAGGATGAATGATACCGGCTGCGGGGCGGTTTGGGTTTAGCTTGGCACGCGTCCGGCGGCTAGTGTAAGATGCGACCCTTGGGTGCGCCATTTGTTGTAAAGGCGTTAAACGGGAAACCGGTGTAAATCCGGTGCAGCCCCCGCTGCTGTAAGCCAGACGACTCCGTCTACACGTCACTGCCGTCACACGCGGGAAGACACGGAGAAGGATGAAGGCGAGCCAGAATACCGGCCCAAAAAGTCCAGCACCATTCCCCGGGGTCACGGGAAGCCGCTGTCGACCCCGGCCGCCTGTCCCACGCCCCTCGTCGACCGTCCTCTCTGCTCCCGCCTTGGTGTCCATCCAGCCCATTCGACGGGAGGTTTCGAATGCACATCATGGAAGGCTTTTTGCCGCCAGCGCACGCGCTCGGCTGGGCAGCCGTTTCCTTACCTTTTCTGGCCTGGGGCCTGCGCGCCATCGGCCGCGACCTGCAGGCGCATCCCGAACGCCGCATGCTGCTTGGCGTGGCGGCGGCGTTCGCGTTTCTGCTGTCCGCGCTCAAGCTGCCGTCGGTGACGGGCAGCTGTTCGCATCCGACCGGGGTGGGCCTCGGCGCGGCGCTGTTTGGCCCGGTGGCGATGGTGCCGGTAGGCTTTGTGGTGCTGTTGTTCCAGGCGCTGTTGATGGCGCACGGCGGCCTGACCACACTCGGCGCCAATGTGTTTTCGATGGCGATTGTGGGGCCGTTCGTGTCGTACGGCGTGCTGCGCGCGGTGGCGGCGATGGGCTTTTCACGCTCGGTGGCGGTGTTCATGGCGGCCAGCCTGGGCGATCTGGCGACGTATGTGACCACGTCGGTACAACTGGCGCTGGCGTTTCCGGCGGCGGTGGGCGGGTTTAGCGTGTCGTTCTTCAAATTTGCCGGCATCTTTGCGTTGACGCAGGTGCCGATCGCCATCAGCGAAGGTTTGCTGACGGTGCTGGTGGTGAACGCCATGGTGCGTTTCAACGCGCACGAACTGCGTTCGCTGCCGGTGATGATGCTGGGCGCCCGGAAGGGGGCGCATGAAGGCCCGTACGGTGCTGGTATGGCTGGCCATCGTGGCGCTAACGGTGCTGCCTTTGTGGCTGGTAAGCGCGCCGCCGGCCAATCCGGGCGGGGAAGCGCCGGCGCTGTTTGCCGGTGCGGACGACCGCGCGCAGCGCGCCATCGGCGATATCGCACCGGGCTACAAGCCGTGGTTTGCGCCGGTATTCGAACCGGCCAGTGATGAAATCGCGTCGCTGCTGTTCGCGCTGCAAGCTGCCATCGGCGCGGGCGTGATCGGCTTCTGGCTCGGCCTCTCCGTCGCCCGCGAACGCGTTTCGAAGGCCGCATCGGCGCAGGATCAACGTGCTGATTGAATCGTCGGCTTACGCCAGCCGCTGGCGCGATGTGGCGCCTGCGGCCAAGGCGCTGTTTGCGCTGGCGGGCTTTGTCGCGGCGTGGCTGGCGCGCAGTCCGGTCGCATTCGCCGTGCTGACGGCCATGCTGGTGCTGGCCGCGCTGCTCGGCGCGCGCGTGCAGCTGCGCAGCTACATCGCGGTCGCGCTGCCGCCGCTCGGCTTCCTGCTGCTGTCCTGCCTGACAATGCTGTTTGGCCCGGACGCTAACGGCCATTGGAACCTCACGACCACCATGCTGCCGACCATCGAGCATTTGGCGCTGCGCTCGTTCGCCATGCTGGCCGCCATGCTCGGCCTCGTGCTGACCACTCCATTGCCTGACCTGCTCGCGCTGCTGCGCAAGCTGCGCACACCGGAACTGCTGCTCGATCTGATGGTCCTGTGCTACCGCATGCTGTTCGTCATGCGCCAGGCGTGGGACGAAAGCATCACCGCGCAAACCGCGCGTCTCGGCTATCGCAACTGGCGCCAGGCCTGGCGCTCCACCGGGCTGCTGGCCGGCCAGATGGCGATTCAGGTATGGCAACGCGCCGCCGCCCTGCAAACTGCCGCGGATGCCCGCGTCTACCAAGGCACGTTGCGCTTCCTGCCCGCTGCCTATCCGCAAGCTGGCCGCCAAATTACCTTTTCCGTGTTGGCTGGCGCGCTGATGCTGGCCATCGCCTTGGGAGACCGCCTGTGAGCGCGCCGCTGCTGGAACTGCGAGCCGTCAGCCACGTTTACCCCGACGGCAGCGCGGGCCTGGACGACTGCACGCTGACGCTGCACCGAGGCCGCCGCTACGCCCTGCTGGGCACCAATGGCGCCGGCAAGACCACCGTGCTGCAACATCTGAACGGCCTGCTGCGTCCCACCGCTGGCACGCTGCGCCAGAGAGGCCAACCGTTCGACTACAGCCGCAAAGGCCTGACCGCGCTGCGCACCCGCGTCGGCCTGGTGTTCCAGAACCCGGACCGCCAGCTGTTCTCCGCGCTGGTGGAAGAAGACGTCTCTTTTGGCCCGCTCAATCTTGGCCTCCACGAGTACGAAGTGCGCCACCGCGTCGCCACCGCACTGGATGCGGTAGGCCTGCGCAGCCACGCGCGCCGCGCCGTCCACCAACTGAGTTTCGGCCAGAAAAAACGCGTCTGCATCGCCGGCGTGCTGGCGATGGAACCCGACGTGCTGCTGCTGGACGAGCCGATGGCAGGCCTCGACGCCCCCATGCAAACCGAATTGACAGCACTGCTGGACCGTCTGGCCGCACGCGGCGTCACCATCCTGCTGTCCACCCACGACATCGACTTCGCGCTGCGCTGGGCCGACGACATCCACGTGATGGCGGCCGGCCGCTGCATCGCCTCCGGCCCCGCGCAGCAACTAGCCGCGCAGACCGACGTGCTGCAAGCGGCCGGCCAGCGTCCACCGGCCGCACTGGCGCTGCACGCGGAACTGGTGGCCCTCGGCGTGCTGCCGCCAGGCCCGGCGCCCCGCAGCGTCGACGCCCTGCTCGATACCTTAAGCACGCTGCGCGCACTCAAACAATCAGGAGTAATCACTGCATGACCACCCTTGGAAAAATCTGGTTCGTCGGCGCCGGTCCCGGCGACCCGGAACTCATCACCGTCAAAGGTCAGAAGCTGCTGTCGCAGGCTGGCGCGGTGCTGTTTGCAGGATCGCTCGTCGACCACGCCGTCACGCTGTACGCACCGCCCGGCTGCGCCATCCGCGACTCCAAGGACATGACGCTGGAAGACATGACCGCATGGTTGATCGATCAGGCCAGCCGGCACGCCACCGTGGTGCGCTTGCAGACCGGCGACCCGGCGCTGTACGGCGCGCTGATCGAACTGGCGCGTCCACTGACCGACGCCGGCATCGAATGGTCGGTGGTGCCGGGCGTATCGTCGGCGATGGCGTCGATGGCCGCCGCCGGCGAATCCATGACGCTGCCCGAAGTGACGCAAACCGTCATCCTCACCCGCGTGGAAGGTCGCACGCCGATGCCGGAGGGCGAAGACCTCGCCAGCCTGGCAGCGCACCGCACCACCATCTGTATCTTCCTGTCGATCACTCTGATGCACAAGGTGGAAACCGCATTGCGCGCCGCCGGCTGGGCCGAGGATGCGCCGATGCTGGTGGTGCACAAGGCCAGCTGGCCTGGCGAACAAAAAATCGTCCGCGGCACGCTGGCCGATATCAAACAGAAGTGCCGGGAGGCCGGCATTGCGAGCCAGGCGATGATCGTCGCCAGTCCGACGCTGGGCGCGCTGCACTGGGAAACCCTGGCGCGCTCCAAGTTGTATGACCCTACATTTACCCATCGTTTCAGAAAGGCGAGCGCATGAACCAAGTTTCCAAGGACACGATCCTGATTGTCGGCCACGGTTCCCGCGAGGACTCCGGTAACCAGGAGATTCGTGAATTCACGGAGCAGTGGCGCGCGCGGCGTCCGGATTGGCGCATTGAGTTGTGCTTCATCGAGTTTGCGCCGCCGGAGATGAATGCCGCCTTGCTGAGCGCCGCGCGCAGTTCGCGCCGCGTGCTGGTGGTGCCGCTGATCCTGAACGCGGCCGGTCACGTGAAGATGGAGATTCCGGAAGCGATCGAGCAGGCGCGCCTGGCTTGCCCGCAAACCGAGATTCTGCTGGCGCCGCACCTGACCGCGTGCGATCCGATCCTGGCGATCCTCAAGCGCCGTCTGCGCAAGGCCATGAACGCGCTGGACATGCCGGATCCAACCACCACCGGCGTGGTGGTGCTGGGCCGTGGCTCGTCCGACCGTGGCGCCAATGGCGAAATGGCCAAGATGGCGCGCTGGTTGCTGGAAGAAGGCGATCATGAACTGGTTGACCTGGCGTTCACCGGCATTACCTGGCCGCGCCTGGAGAAGGTGGTGCAGCGCCACGTGCTGCTGGGTATGCGCCAGATTGTGGTGCTGCCGTATTACCTGTACACCGGCACGCTGATGCAGCGCATTCACCGTCAGGTGGAACATCTGCGCGGGCAGTATCCGCAGGTGCGCTTTGCTTGCAGTGAGCATTTCGGCTTTGAGAAAGAGATCTTTGAGTTGATGGACCAGCGAGTGGAAGATCTGCGCGCCGGCGTGCCGGATAGCCGCCTGCCTTGCGATGGTTGTACCTACCGCGTCATCGCCCATGACCTGGGTCACGGCCACTCGCACGCGCATACGCACGATCATGCACCGCATGACCACGCGTCAGGCCAGGAGCACGCACACGAGGATCACGCCCATGCACACGGCGACCACGCGCATGACCACGACCACGATCATGCGCATCATGACCATGCACATGACCATGATCATGGCCACGATCACCCACACGCCAAGCCTGAAAGCCATCCAGCATGAGCACCGTGAACACCGTCACCGAGCAGCTAACGCGCGCCGGCCAGGTTATTGAGCACGACAGCTTCGCCATCATCGACGCCGAAGTCGGCCCGCACACGTACACCGAAGGTCAATGGCCCATCGTGCGGCGCATGATCCACGCCAACGCCGATTTCGATTTCAACGGCCTGACCGACTTCCATGCAGACGCAGTGGAAGCTGGCGTCCAGGCTATGCTAAAAGGCGGCACACCAGTCGTTGCCGACGTTGAAATGATCTGCTCCGGCCTGTCGCAACCGCGCCTCGGCCACTTCGACATGAAGCCCCACCAGTTCATCAGCGACCCGGATGTCATCGAAACCGCCAAGGCCGAAGACACCACGCGCGCCGTGCAGGCGATGCGCAAGGCGCACCGTCTCGGCCTGCTGGACAACGCCATCATCGGCATCGGCAACGCCCCTACCGCTTTGATCGAAGTGGTACGCCTGATCCGCGAAGAAGGCGTGAAGCCCGCGCTGGTGGTCGGCATGCCGGTGGGCTTCGTCTCCGCCGCCGAATCCAAAGACCTGATGGCCGAACTGACCGACGTGCCGTGGATCGTCATCCGTGGCCGCAAAGGTGGCTCCACGCTGGTGGTGGCAACGCTGCACGCGCTGCTGTCGCTGGCCGAAGCACGCCAGAAGGCCACGCCATGAAGGAAAAAACGGCTGCCGAACGTGGCACCCGTACCGGTTTCACCACCGGCGCCTGTTCTGCCGCTGCGGCGCGCGCGGCGGTGCTGGGACTCGTCCATGGCAAGGTGCCGGAAGAAATCGAAAGCCTGCTGCCCAACGGCAGCCGGGTGACGTTCGCCATCCATGACGGCAGCTGCGGCGATGGCCGCGCGCACGCCATGGTCGTCAAGTTTGCCGGCGACGATCCCGATTGTACCGACGGCGCGCACATGACAGTCGATCTGCGCCTGCTGCCCGGTGAAGCCGGCGTGGTCTCGTACGTGGCCGGCGATGGCGTCGGCACCGTCACCATGAAAGGCCTCGGCCTGGAGGTGGGCGGTCCGGCCATCAATCCAGTCCCGCGCAAAAACATCGCCGACAACTTGCGCGAAGCCGCGCCGGCGCTGCTGGCGGAACACGGCATCGAAGTCACCATCAGCGTACCGGACGGCCAGGTGATGGCCAAGAAAACCACCAATGCCCGCTTGGGCATTTTGGGTGGCATCAGCATCCTCGGCACCACCGGCATCGTCAAGCCGTATTCCACCGCCGCCTGGCGCGCGAGTGTGGTGCAGGGTGTGCAGGTGGCCGCCACCGCCGGCTACAACCTGGTCGCACTGACTACGGGAGGACGCACCGAAACCTTCGCCATGACCACGCTGCGCGCCGAACGTCCCGAACTGCCGTCCGCCTGCTTTGTGCAGATGGGCGACTTCCTGCGCTATGCGCTCGATGAAGTGGTCGCGCAAGGCATCGAGCTGGTGGTGATGGCGGTCATGGTTGGCAAACTAACCAAGATCGCGCAGGGCGAAACCATCACCCACGCCAATCGCAGCGAGGTTGATACCGACCTGGTGGCGGAAATCGCCCGCCGCATCGGCGCCACAGAAGAAGACTGCGCCGCCATGGCCGCCGCCGAAACCGCGCGCTTTGGCGCAGAGCTGATGGTGGAACGCGGCCTGGGCGACGCCTTCCACCACGCACTGGCGCAAGCCGCCATCGACACGTTGACCGCGCCAGACCGCTATGGCCGCGCGTTCCAGCTGCGCGTGCTGGTGTGCGATTTCAGTGGCGTGCAGGTAGCGGATGTCTGGTCCGCGCCTGCCGAACCGCACGAACGTCCCGCCAGCGCTGGCCGCACCGGCGTCGATCACTTACCGGAAACCTAAGAATGGAAATCAAAGATCCCAATCCCTGCCGCGTCATCGGCGTGCTAGATGACGGTGTCGCCAGCCTGAACGCCACCGCGCTCGCCTTGCTGCGCAGTGCTGATGTGATCATCGGCGGCGCGCGCACGCTGGCGCTGCTGGAACGCGAATTCAAAACCGGCTCGGTGCGTCACGACCTCACCGGCAAACTGAAAGAAGTGCCGGAGTGGGTCCGCGCCGCGCGGGCCGACAACCTGGCCTGCGTGGTGCTGGCCACCGGCGACCCGCTATGCCATGGCATTGCACCGTATCTGGCGCAGCACCTGTGCGTGGAAGCGCTGGATATCCTGCCCAACCTGTCGACCTTGCAGCTGGCCTGCGCGCGCATAGGCCTGGCGTGGCAGGATGCGCGCATCGTCTCGGTGCACGCCAAGGATGCCGGCGAGTGGCAGCGTGGCGCCAAGCCGGGTCACGGTCTGTACGCGCTGGCGCAAGCCACGCGCCAGCATGCGCGCCTGCTGATCCTGACCAGCCCCGATAACTCGCCCGACCGCATCGCGCGCCTGCTGGTGGCGGAAGGACTCGGCGACGACTTCCTGATGGCGGTGGCGGAAAACCTGCTGCAACCGGAAGAGCGCGTGCTGGCCGAACTGACGCCGCAGCAAGCGGCCGAGATGACGTTCGCCGCGCTCAACGTGGTGCTGCTGTGGCGCATAACGCCAGCCGCGCGACCGGTGCGATTCGGCTTGGCCGACACGGAGTTTGCGCAACGCCAGCCGGAGAAGGGTCTGATCACCAAGCAGGAAGTCCGCGCCGTCAGCCTGGCGCGCCTGCAACTGCATGCGGACAGCGTGGTGTGGGACATCGGCGCCGGTTCCGGCTCGGTGGGGCTGGAGGCGGCGCGTCTTTGCCCGCAAGGCCACGTCTACGCGATTGAAAAGAACGACGCCGATTTCGGCATCGCCGGACAGAATCACGCGGCCTTCGGCATCAGCAACTACAGCCTGCATCTTGGCAAAGCGCCGGAGCAGCTGGACACTTGGCCCGATCCGGACGCTGTCTTCATCGGTGGCTCCGGCGGCGAACTGGCGGGACTCATCGCCGGCACCATCGCGCGTCTGCGTCCCAACGGCACGCTGGTGATGAACTTCGTCACGCTGGAAAACCTCGCCACCGCCACCGCCACGCTGCAAGCGATGGAAGGCGTCAGCTGGGACGTGCTGCAACTGCAAGCCTCGCGCAGCAAGCCTATCCTGCACATGCACCGCATGGCGGCCGAGAATCCGGTATGGATCGTCTGCGCGCGCCGGGAGGCCAATAATGACTGATCAAGCGACTAAGCCCGGCACCTTATGGGGCATCTCGCTCGGCCCCGGCGACCCTGGCCTGATCACGCGCGCCGCGTGGGAAGCGCTTCAACGCCGCGACACCATCTGGGTCTACCCGGCACGCAGCGGCAAGACGCCCAGCTACGCCTTCGATATCGTGGTGCGCTCCGGCGTCACCCCGCCCGATCATCACACGCAACTGCTGTTCCCGATGACGCATGACGGCGAAAAGCTTGGCCGCGCATGGCTGCGCGCCGCCGACACCGTGTTGCCCTGGCTGCGCGAAGGCCGCGACGTGCTGTTCCTGGTGGAAGGCGACGCCAGTACTTACGCCACCTTCGGCCACCTGGCCCGCACCGTCAACGCCATCGACCCGCAGGTGCCGGTGCAGATCATCGCCGGCGTCAACTCTTTCACCGCCGCCTGCGCCAAGGTGCCGGTGCCGTTCTCTGAGCAGGACGACACGGTCGCCATCGTGCCGGCAGCCTACGGCGTT
Source organism: Duganella dendranthematis (assembly GCF_012849375.1). Classification (NCBI taxonomy): domain Bacteria; kingdom Pseudomonadati; phylum Pseudomonadota; class Betaproteobacteria; order Burkholderiales; family Oxalobacteraceae; genus Duganella; species Duganella dendranthematis. The sequence continues at coordinate 2,173,669 of NZ_CP051684.1, read as the reverse complement.
AGCGCGGTGGACCGCCTGCTGCCGGACTTTGACACGCTGATCCTGATGAAGGTAAAACCCATCCTCGACGAATTGATCGACTGGATGCAACGCCGCGACTTGCTGGACGGCGCGCACTTCATCGAACGCGTCGGCGCGCCGGACGAACGCCGGTTCAGCGGCAACGACATCCTCACGCTGCGCGGCACCAAAGTCAGCTACCTGTCGCTGCTCATCATCAAACATCCGCACCGCATTCGCGGTGAACGCATCAAGGGCTGCCTGCGCAAGGATGGCCCACAACCTCACTCCCTGGAGACCACTGCATGAGCACCATCATCAATCAGCCGGCACCGCGCGTATGCCTGGTCGCCATCACCAAGCACGGCGCCGCACAAGCCGCGCGTCTGGCCGTCGACCTGCCGGAAGCGGATATCTGCACCTCGGCCAAATTCGCCGCCACGTTCGCGGAAGCCAGCAACACCGTGCGCGCCTACGACGGCGCACTGCGCGACGAAATCGGCCCGCTGTTTGCCGGCTATGACCAGATCATCTTCTTCGTCTCACTGGGCGCCGTGGTGCGCCTGATCGCGCCGCACCTGCGCAGCAAGGACGAAGACCCAGGCATCATCGTGGTGGACGACGCCGGCCAGTACGTGATTCCGGTGTTGTCCGGCCACGTCGGCGGCGCCAATGAGTGGAGCGAGCGTATTGCCGACCTGCTGGGCGCCGCGCCGGTGCTGACCACCGCCTCCGACGTCGGCCGCACCATTCCGGTCGATATCCTGGGACGCCACCTGGGCTGGAAGGTGGAAGCGCCGAAGATCAACATCACGCGCGTGTCCGCCCACGTGGTCAACGGCGAACCAATCGCCTTCGTGCAGGAAGCCGGCAGCCCGGATTGGTGGACCCGTCCGACGCCGCTGCCGGAGAACATCCACCGCTTCACCAGCTTTGACGAGGTGCCGCTGGACCGCTACGCCGCGCTGCTGTGGGTGACGCACGCCGAGGTGCCGGCCGAACGCTGGACTGCGCTGACCGAACGCCTGGTGGTCTACCGCCCGCCGCAGGACGCATGAGCCCAGCATTCACCATAGGCCTCGGCTGCGACCGCGGCGTGCTGCTGGAGACCGTGCGCGAAGCCGTGCATGCCGCGCTGGCCGCCGCCGGCGCGCAGCCGCAGCAAGTGGTGGCCGCCGCCAGCATCACGCTGAAGAAGGACGAAGTGGCGCTGCTGGCGCTGGCCGAGGAAAACGGCTGGCCGCTGCACTTCTTCGAAGCCGAACAACTGGCCGCAGTCGACGTGCCGCATCCATCCGAGACCGTGCGCAAGTACACCGGTACGCCATCGGTCAGCGAAGCGGCGGCGCTGCTGGCCGCCGGGCCGAATACGCCGATGACCGCGCTGGTCGTCGAAAAACATAAACACAAAGGGACGGACGGCCGCAACGCCACCGTCTCTATCGCAAGGAAAACACCATGAGTGGAGCAGGAAAAATCATGCTGGTGGGGATTGGCCCCGGCAGCGTAGAACACATGACGCAGCGCGCGCGCGACGCCATCGCCGAAGCGGATGTGGTGATCGGCTACGTCACCTACATCAAGCTGGTGGCCGATCTGATCGAAGGCAAGGAGATCATCCGCAAGTCGATGACCGAAGAGCTGGACCGCGCCATCAGCGCGCTGGAAGCGGCGCGCGCCGGCAAGAAGGTGGCGCTGATTTCCTCGGGCGATGCGGGCGTCTACGGCATGGCCGGTCCGACCTATGAAGTGTTGTTCCAGTCCGGCTGGACGCCGGACGATCCGGTGCAGGTGGAAATCATCCCCGGCGCCTCGGCGCTGAACAGCTGCGCCGCGCTGGTTGGCGCGCCGCTGACGCACGATTTCTGCGCGATCTCGCTGTCCGACCTGCTGACGCCGTGGCCGACCATCGCCCGCCGGCTGGACGCTGTGGCCATGGCCGATTTCGTGGTCGCGCTGTACAACCCGAAGAGCGGCCGCCGCACGCGCCAGATCGTCGAAGCGCAGCGCCTGTTCCTGCGCCATCGCCGCCCGGACACCCCGGTGGCTATCGTCAAGAGCGGTTACCGCCGCCGCCAGAACATCGTCTTCACCACGCTCGATTCGATGGCCGAAGCCGACATCGGCATGCTCAGCACGGTCCTGATCGGCAACAGCAACACCTTCGTGCGCCACGGCCTGATGGTGACGCCGCGCGGCTACGCCAACAAGTACGATATGGAAGAGGGCGGCGCCACGCGCGAAGGCGAGAAGGCAGGCCGTTCGCTGTCGACCGGCCTGCTGGGCTGGCTGGAAACGCTGCAGGCCGAACACGCGGCCGGCGACAGCATCGAGACGCTGGCCGCGCGCCACCGCCTGCCGGCCGACTATATCCGCGACACGTTGAATGAACCGGTGGAGGCCGAAGCCGCCGCCAGCGAGGAGAGCGAAGCATGAGTGACGCCGTCATCAAGCCGAAAATCGGCAATTACTACCGCCACATCCTGATCTGCACCGGCCCGCGCTGCGCCCAGGACGGCGCCTCGCAGGCGCTGTTCGACAGTCTGGGCGACAAGTTCAAGGCCGCCGGGCTGAACGAAGGCGAGTTGCGCGTCAAGCGCAGCCGGGTCAGCTGCTTTGCCGCCTGCAAGGGTGGTCCGATCATGTGCGTGCAGCCGGACGGCACCTGGTATTACAACGTCACGCCGGAAAATATGGACCGCATCATCGACGACCACCTGTGCAACGGCAAGCCGGTGGAAGAGCTGGTATTTCACCAGGCGGGCAACACGGATTTTGAGCGATAACAAAATCACTGCGCTCGGATTCTAGGGTTCAAAGTCAAAAGTGAGATAAACTTCTAGTTTGGTCGAACACATTGGAGTTTTAATAAAATGGCATCAGTCAACAAAGTCATCATCGTCGGCAATCTGGGTCGCGATCCTGAAATTCGCTACATGCCTAGCGGTGATGCGATCGCCAACATCGCCGTGGCGACCTCGTATAAATCGAAAGACCGTAACACCGGTGAGCAGAAAGAGCTGACCGAGTGGCACCGTATTTCGTTCTTCGGCCGTCTGGCGGAAATCGTCGGCCAGTACCTGAAAAAAGGTTCGTCGGTCTACGTCGAAGGCCGTCTGCAGACCCGTAAGTACACCGATAAAGATGGCGTAGAGAAATACGCAACCGACATCATCGCGGAAAACATGCAGATGCTGGGTGGCCGCGCAGGTGGCGGCGACGCCGGCATGGACGATGGCAACAGCTACGGCGGTGGCGGTGGCTACGAAGCCCCACCACAGCGCCAGGCTCCGGCCCCGCGCCCGCAGATGGCGGCCCCGGCGCCAGCACCACGCCCAGCCCCGCGTCCAGCACCGAACTTCTCGGACATGGATGATGATATTCCGTTCTAAAGCAGCTTAGCTTTGGAAAATACAAATCCCCATAACTCGTTGAAGTTATGGGGATTTTTTACAATTTAGGGCCGGATCATTTGCAGACGTAGGCCTTGCCGATCCATTCGCTGGTCATGCTGGTGCCTTGCTGCGACCACACCACGTCGGTGGCTTTCAGTCGCACGGCTTCGTTCATGGCTTTGGCCTTGGCGTTCTTGGTGCCGATGCCGGCGCTCAGACCGACAAATACCGAGTCGGAACCGTAGACCGGTCCGGCCAGCTTGCACGACTTCACTTCGCTGTCGTTGACTTCGCGGAGGTTGTTGGGCGTGACGGTGGTGCAGGCGGTCAGGACTGCCAGGCTGCCGAGGCAGGCCAGTACGCGTTTGATGTTGTTCATGATTTCTTTCCGTCAGCGTGATTATTGAGCGGCCTGGCTGGCCAGTACGTTGCCTTTTTTGTCGACCAGCTCGACCTTGAGGATCTGCGCCTGCACCACTTTCTTGCTGACGTCGGCGTCCTGTACATAGCCGTACACCACCAGGTGCATGGACTCGTACTTGCTGCGTAAGCCTTCGATCACGCGCGCCTTGTCTTCTTCCGGCACGTTGAGATAGCGGAAGCTGGCACCGTTGTTGAAACCGATCTTGTAGCTGCTGTTGTCACCAAAGTAGCGGTACGATCCTTTCTCCCACACCGACGAATCGAGCGGGAAGCCTTTTTTCTCGAAGTCGTATTTCTGCACCGGGCTAGGGATGTCCAGCTTGACGTAGCGCTGCTGCGCCGCCTGCGCCACGCCGGCATCGATCTTCAGTTTCAGCGCTTTCAGCAGGTCGTTCTTCTTGAACTCGTCGGAGGCGGTGGCGTAGTCGCGCGAGTAGCTGGTCGCCACTTCGTTGTAGTCGATCGGCATGCCGGCCACGCCGAGGTAGGCGAACATCAGCTGGTTGCCGCTTTCGATGTCGGTGTAGCTGCTGGCCGGCGTGTTCGGATCGCCTTTCGGCAGGGCGGCGCGCGCTTGTTCCTTGGCTTGTTCGGCCATGACGGCGGGTTTGGCGGCGTCGGCCAGATTCGGCTTGGCGTCGGCGCCGGCCGGTGCGGTGGTGGTCTTGTCGCCGCAAGCGGCCAGCAGGGCCAGCGTCAGCAGGCTGGCGGCAGGGAGGAGACGGAATGAGTGGCGCATGGTGTTTCCTTGATCAAGTAGAAGTGGGTTCAAGCCTTGGCGGCGAGGAATTGGATGGCGCTGCGGCCAGCCAGGTACAGGCTGGCGGCCAGCGACAGGTAGCCGCCGATGCCGACGGAGATGGCGCGCATGGCTTCGCGCAGCATTTCGTTGCCGATGTTTTCGGCCATGCGCCCGCCCTGGCCGCCGCCGAACATGCTGGCGGCGCCTTGCGCCTGCTTCAGGCTGTCGCTGATGCCGAGGTAGACCATCAGTGCTACCAGCAGCATGAAGGCCAAGGGCAGCAGGCCGCCCAGGTGCGCCCGCTTGTCCTTCCAGACTTGCGGCGCCAGCGGGGCGATCAGGGCGACGATGCACAGGAAGGCGTAGATGCCGCCGCCAGCGCCGCCGCCGGCGTCGCTAAAGCTGGTCATCAGCGTGGCGGGCGAGTTGAGCACGCCGAGGATTTTCCAGAAGGACAGTCCAACGCGGTAGCTGGACGAGATCTGGATCGCGATGGTGTTGAGGAAGAACCAGCCGGCTACCAGTGCCGCCATGGCGACCAGGGTCGGCACGCCGAAGCGCGCGGTCAGGCCGGCAGCCAGTTCGCCGCCCTTAGCCTTGGCGGCTTGCATCGCCAGCTCCGCCTGTTCCTTGGCCAGTTGGGTGTCGGCCACCGGGATCACCGTGCGCAAGGCGCCGGAATCATCCAGGTCGGCTTCGACCACCAGGCCGACCTTGGGCGGCGTGTCCGATTTCCAGTGGGCTTCCAGCGTGAATGGATGCTGCACGCCGTCGATACTCAGCAGACCGGGGCCGGCGTTGGTGTCCCGCAAAATCTTGCCGCGTTTTTTCATGATGCTGTTTCTCCTCTCCAGTTTCAGTGCCGCACACGCAGCCTGTCGCGGTGTTATTCGTAGGGCTGGAGAGCACGGTTCAAATTATTTTTTGTTTTTTGTATGTTGCCAAAAGATGATGATCTGACCCTATAATGTTTCTCATGATTACCAATCCCAGCGTCATAAAATTTCGTCGGAGGCCCGCTTGAGTACGCCCACGCTGGCGCCCAGCGAGCTGCTGGCGGCCATGGCCGGTGGCGACCAGCGCGCGCTCGATGCGCTGTATCGCGGCTGGTCGCGCAAGGTGCGGGTGTTTGCCCATGCCAGGCTGCTGCGTTGTGGATTGGATGCGGACGCCATCGCCGACGAAGTTACGGTCGATGTGTTTCATGATTTGTGGCGAGCGCCGCTGCGTTACGACGGTCGTATTGAATTCGCCAGCTGGCTGCTCACGCTGACGCGCAACAAGACGGTCGATCAGATTCGTCGCCACGGCAAGCGTCAGGCGGCGGAAGTGCTGCTCGATGAAGAGGGTGAGCTGGAGCAGGCGGCCGCCACCCACTTGGAGATGATGGCGCCGAGTCCGATGGTGTTGCAGGAGAATGCGCAGCGCCGCTCGGCGGTGCTGAATTGCTTGCGCCGGCTGCGCAATCCGCTGCAGCGCGAGAGCCTGACGTTGTGGGCATTGGAAGATATGTCGGTGGTCGAGATCGCCCGCATTCAAGGGACGGTGGAGGGGACCGTCAAGAGCCGGCTGTTCCATGGCCGGCTCAATTTGCGCCAGTGCCTGGAGCGCTGGTTTGTACAGGAAGGTGGCCGTCATGGATGAGCAACAACGTTTGCTGGAGCGCTTGCCCGATTACCTCACCGGTCACGTCACCGGCGAGGATGCGGAGCGTATCGCGGCGTTGCTGGCCAGTGATCCGGCATGGCAGGCGCAGGCCGCCATGCTGGATGATGTGCGCGGCGCTGTCGCGGCGCAGATCGCGGCCATGGACAGCGATACCGGGCTGGATGAACTGCATCGCCGCATCGCTGCCGCGCCGGCAGTCGAGGCCCCTACCGCCGCGCCGCCACAGCCGCAGCGTCCGGCCAGCCCGTCACGCAGCGCCTGGTGGCAGCGGCTGTTTGATCTGCGCCTGATGCCGCAGTTCACGCCGGCCATTGTGGCGTCGCTGGTGGCGGTGTGTGCGGTGCAGGGCTGGATGCTGGGCCACGCGCCGGACACCGATGTGGCCTGGCGCGACGCGCCACTCAACGTCGCCGCCCCAGCCGCCAACGTGCAGGTGCGCTTCGCCGCCGACGCCAGTCTGGCGCAGGTCGAGGCGGCGCTGCTGCAAGCGCATGCCCGCATCGTCAGTGGTCCGCAAGGCGGACAGCGCTATCTGCTGCAAGCCGAGGACGCCGCCGCTGCGCTGGCGCAACTGCGGACCAACGTCGTGGTGGCCGAAGCTAGCGTGATTCCACTCGCACCGGCGGCGCCGCAACCCTGATGCGTGGCCGGCTGCTCGTCTTGTTGTTGGCCGCTGCCGCTGGCATCGGCGCACCAGCGGCGGCAGCCGAGCGCTACGCGCTGCTGGTCGGCGTTTCGGCCATGCCGGCCTTGCCGCGCAGCGCCTGGTTGAACGGGCCGCGTTACGACGTGCCGGCCATGCGCAGCGCGCTGCTGGCGCAAGGCTTCTCCGCTACCCATATCATCAGCCTGGCCGACGGTGTCGACGGCGCGGCAGCACCGACCCGCAGCGCCATCCTCACCCAGTTGACGCAACTCGGCAAAACGCTACGGCCGGACGATGTGCTGGTGCTCTACTGGTCGGGCCACGGCTTGCTGATGCCGGGACAGCCGGGCGTGTGGCAAACACCATCCGGCCAGCAAGTGCATCTGTTGACGCGTGACGCCCGCATCGATGCGCATAACCGGCAGCTGTCGGGCAGCATCAGCAGTGCCGACATCGGCCGCGCTATCGACACGCTGGCGGCGCGCCAGGTGCAGGTGGTGGCGCTGTTTGACAGTTGCTACGCGGCCGGCAGCACGCGCGGTGATCCCGGCCTGGCGTGGCGCGGTCTGTCCAGCGCGGCGCTGGGATGGGCGCCACGGCCGGCCAGTCTGGGCGGTCGGCGTCCGGCCAGTGAGCGTGCAGACATGCCGCCGCCGGACAGCGCGGCCACGCCGCATGAACGGCCATTGTTCATTGGCTTCTTTGCCGCCGAGCCGCAGCAGCGCAGCGCCGAAGCGCTCAGCAGCGACTATGCCGGCCAGGCCCGCGGCATCTTCACGCGCGCGCTGATCGCCGGTTTGGGCGATAGTCCTGCCAGCTATCTGGCCTGGGCCAGCGCCACCAACCAGCACTATCGCGAGGCGCTGGACGCTCGGCAGCTGCCGGCCAGTGCCCGGCCGTCGCCGGTGTATGCCGGCACGCTGGAGCAGGCCTTGTGGACGGCGGCCGGTGCGCCGGTGCTGTGGCCGGTGCGGCAGGATGGACGCGGCTGGTATGTGCCCTATGGCCGTCTTGATGGCTTGCAGGCGGGCGATCTATTGCAGCGTGGCGCCAGCACCTGGCGCATCACCGACGTCAACTGGGGCGAGGCACGGCTGGCCGTCACCGACAGCACGGCAGCAGCCGGCGACGGCGCTAGCAGGTTGCTGGCCAACACCACACTTGACGGCGGCAGCACCGGCCTGCAACGCACCGGCACGATGCCGGCTGGCGGCTGGGCTAGCCGGCTGCCGGCCAACACAGCGGCTGCCAGCGCCGCGCCTGTCGGTACGTCCGCTGGCGCATCTACGGTTGCCGTCCTCGGCCGGCAGGGCGGCGCACGCACGGTCAGCGTTACGCTGCCCGGTCGCGGCGCGGTACGCTTGCGGGTAGCAGACAAGGAACTGCCGGCCCTGCGTGCGCGCGCCGCCAGCCTCGCCGCCTTGCTGGCGCTGCCATCGACCGCCGCCGCCGCGCCGCTGCTGCAAGCCCGCATCGAGATTCAGGCGCCTGGTCAGGCCGCCATCAGCTTGCCGTTTGCCGACCGTGACCTTGGCCTGCTGACGCCTGGCACGCGTTTGCGCGTGGTCGTCGAGAACGGTGGTGAGGATTCGGTCGATGCCGGGATTGTGCATCTGCCCTTGAGCGGCCCGGCCACCCGCGTGTTTCCGCCGTTTGAAGGCGACAGCAACCGTCTGCCGCCCGGCACGCCGATCCAGATCAGCCGCTTTGAGCGCGAGTTCGAGGTGACGGCGCAGGGTGCGGCCGGCGCGCCGGAATGGCTGGCGCTGGTGGCCGCGCCAGCTGCCAGTGGCGCCATGCCGCGCCGTTTCGCGTTGCTCGATGCCTTGCGCAACAACCTTGCCGCACCGGCCGAGCGTGGCGCTTCGCTGGCGGCCGGGCACAATCCAGATCAAGCGCAGGTAGCGCGCGTCAGCTGGCGCGTGGCGACAGGAGGCGGGCAATGAAGCGAAGCTTACTGGCATGGGCCGCGTGGCTGTGTGTGGCGGCTGCCGGATCGCCGGTCGTGGCGCAGACGCCGGCGGTGGCGCCCGGTGCGGGCGCCGCCAGCGGTAGTTGCCAGCCCGCTGCTGACGAATTGTTGGCGATTGGCGACAAGGCGTTCGGGGAAGAGCGCTATCAGGATGCCATTCCATCCTTCGAGGAAGCGCTGCGCCTGTGCCGCGCGGCCGGCGATGTACGCGGCGTCTCGGCGGCCTTATTGGAGTATGGCCAGACGGTCCATCACCTGAACCGCTATGCGGACAGCGAAGCGGCCTTGCTGGAAGGCTGGGCGTTGCGCCAGAAGATCGACAGCAGCGCCACCCCGGATGGCGATCCCGATCGCGAAGGTGTGCATTATCCCGCCGAGTTGATGTATCTGTACCGCCAGTCCAGCCGTTTCGACCTGGCCTGGCAGTGGGGCGAAATAGCACTACGCGTCAAGGCGAAGTCGGAGGGCACGCGCACCAGTTCTTATGGCACCTTACTGTCCAACCTGTCCGGCATCACGCTGATGACGCGCGACTATGCGCGCGGCCTGGTCTACGCCAAGGAGGCGATGGATATCTGGGAGCATACCTCCGGCACCGACAGCACCGACCACGCCTGGGGCATGCGCGACGTCGGCGTGCTGCTGCTCCGCCAGGGCAAGCAACAAGAGGCCTACTACTATCTGGAGCGCGCTTACCGTATCCGTCTGGCCGCTTTCGGCCAGGACCGCACTGAAACGCAGACCAGCACGCAGGATATGGCGGCGTGGTACACCGAAACCGGCAACGATGCGGCGGCACTGACCTTCGCCGAACAGGGGCTGGCCAGCGCGGTGCGGCGTTTCGGTCCCGAGTCGGTGAATTCCACGTATGCGCTGGCGCGCGTATCGGCCATTCACCTGCGGCTGGGCGAGGCGGCAAAGGCAGCCAGCGAGGCGGAACAGGTACTGCGCATCCGTCGCGCAACCTTGGGCGAACACCATGCACAAACCATCAGCGCCTGGCAGGACGTGGCGAGTGCGCAGCTGGCGAATAATCGTCTGGGCCGCTCGGCGGCTGCGGCGCAGGCGGGATTTGACGCTTGCCGCGCGATGCCGGGCGGGATTGCCGCTTCGTGCGTATGGCTTCAGCTGGCCCATGCCAAGGCGCTGCTGGCGCTAGGGCAGGCGCAGCCGGCGCTGGAGGAGGCCGAACGTGCCGCCGCCGTAGCCCGGGCCGCGCAGGGGAGTTGGGCGGTGATGAGCGCGTCGCCGCCATGCTGCGAGCGCAGGCGCTGCTGGCGCTGGGACGCTACGAGCAAGCCGAGAGCACACTGGCCGAGTTGGCGCAGCGCGTGGCGGCGTTACCTGATCCGATGGCCAATGGCCAGACTGAAGTGGATCTGGCGCTGAACGCGGTACGTGCCGAACGGGTTGGCATCAATGCGCAAGCCTTGTCTGAGCTGGCAGAACGTGTTGGCGTGCTGGCGCAGCAGTTGGCTGGACAGCGTGGTCTGTCGCATCCCACTTATGCCAATGCGCTGCTGGATGCCGCCGCGTTGAATGCACGCGTGCCGGATCTGGCGCTGGCGCGTCAGCAAAGCGCGCGCGCCATGGCGATTGGTCTGGCTAATCGCGCTACGTTGTTGCAGGCGCGTGCCGCTGCGCAGTTGAGCGTGCTCGATGACGGCAATCAGGCGGTGTTTCTTGGTAAGCAGGCGGTGAATGCCTTGCAGTTAGCGCGTGAGAATATCACTGGCTTGCCGGTTGAGCAGCAGCACAGTTTTGTGCAACTGAAGCAGGTAGCGTATCAGCAATTGGTTGATCGCTTGCTGGACCGGCGACGTATCGGCGAAGCGGAAAGCGTGCTGGCGATGGTGGAGGAAAATGAATTCCACGATCTGGTGCGCGGCGCCGACACCAGCGCCGATGGCCGGCAGGACGCCCGCATTGCGCGTCTTGGTTTCGACGGCGTGGATCAGTCGGCGCAGCAGCAGTTCACGGCGCGTACGCACGCATTGGAGCAAGCCGCCCAAGCGCTGGCGAAGGCACGGGAACAGCAGGCGCAGGGCAGCGCAGGCAGCGCGGCGGAGCTGGCGACGGCGCAGGCTGACATGCTGCGTGTATTGGACGAGGCGACGGCGGCGTGGAGCGCGCCGAGTGCCGCCGCCTCGCCCATTCCGGCAACATCGCCGACTGCTTCTTCGTCCACCGCGTCGGCTGCGGTGCCGGATGTCGTGCCGCTGACCACCGTGACACGCGCGGCCCTGCCGGTGGGGCGGTTGCAACTGACTTATCTGGTGAGCGAACGCCGCTTGCGCATCGTGGTTCAGCACGACAACGTGGCGCGCGTGGTGACGCTGGAGGTCAATGAGGCTGCGTTGGCGCGGGAAATTGCCACGCTGCGGCGGCTGGCGCAAGATCCGGGCAAAGATCCGCGTCCGCAGGCGCAGCGTTTGTACAACCAGCTGCTGGCGCCTGTGGCGCAGGAGTTGGCGCAGGCGCGCAGCCTGAACTTGTCGCTGAACGGCGTGCTGCGCTACCTGCCGTTCGCCATGCTGCATGATGGACGTCATTGGCTGGTGGAGCGCTTGCCGCTTCAGGTCGCCGGCGGCGCCGACTCGAACGACGTGCCGACTGCAATCAACGCCCCGACGCGCACGCATTCGGTCGCGCTGTTCGGCCAGAGCCAGGCCACCGACGATCTGCCGGCCCTGCCGTACGTGGCGCGTGAGTTGCAGGCGGTGAGCGCCACCGAACGCGCCGGCCATATTCCCAGCCAAACTTTTCTGGACGCCAGCTTTACCGCCGCCACCCTGGAGCAGGCGCTGCAACGCGACAGCATGGTCCACATCGCCAGCCACTTCGTGCTGCGCTCGGGCCGCGATGACGGTTCCTACCTGCTGCTTGGCAACGGTCAACGTCTCAGCCTGGCGGAACTGGCGCAGCCGCGCTTCCGCTTCACCGGCCTGGACCTGCTGACCCTGTCGGCCTGCGAAACGGCGGTGCCGGCCGGCGTCGACGCCACCGGCCGTGAACTGGCCAGCCTGGCCTGGCTGGCGCGCGAACGCGGCGCGCGCAACGTGCTGGCCAGCCTGTGGCGTGTGTCGGACCGCTCCACCGCCACGTTGATGACCGACTTCTACCAGGCACTGGGACGCGGCGTTAGCAAGCCGGAGGCCTTGCGCCAGGCACAGTTGCGACAGATCGCCAGCGCAACGGCAACCGGCGCCGGACGTGCACGCGGCCTGAAACCGATCGATGTACCGGCGTCGGCAATTATGCCGGCCGGCACGCACAGCCACCCGTTCTACTGGGCCGGATTCACCATGCTGGGCAACTGAAAAACCATCAGCCGGATACCACGCCATATCTTTGGATAGGGGCCTCAACCGAACGCCTGATTCATCATTAAACTGACAGAATCACTCCCGAGGTCACCCACCATTTACGCGAGGAAAGCATGCGATTGCCACTGATTCCCCCATCTGAACTGAGCACCGAGCAAAAATCCCTGTACGACAGCATGCGCAAAGGCATCGCCAGCAACTTCAATGCGTTCCAGGTGGAACGTGAAGACGGCGCCCTGATGGGCCCGTGGAATCCATGGCTGCACGAGCCGGCTATCGGCAAGGCGATCTGGGATCTGACGCTGGCCATGACAGCCAACGCCGTTCTGCCCGATAACGTGCGGCAGATCGCCATCCTGGTGGTCGGCGCGCGTTACGACGCCGCCTACGAGCTGTACGCCCACGTGGCGGTGGCTGAAAAAGAGGGGATGTCGGCCGAGCGCCTGGCGGCGCTGGTGGCGGACCTGAAGCCCACCGACTTGTCGAAGGAGGAAAATGTCGCCTTCGATTTCTCGTATGCACTGAGCCGTGGCGGGGTCTTGCCGGAGCCGCTGTACCGGCTGGCCATCGCCACCTTCGGTCAACATGGCACGAATGAGTTAATCTATCTGGTCGGCCTGTATGCGCTGGTCTCGACCACGTTGAATGGTTTCAACGTGCCGGTGCCGGAACGCGAATAAACGAGTCTTCCCTAACATCTCTTTTGAAGGAACATCATGAGTATTCAAGACAAAGTTGCTGTTGTTACCGGCGCCGCCAGCGGCATCGGCAAGGAAATCGCCACGGTATTTTTCAAGAACGGCGCCAAGGTCGTCATCGCCGACCTGAACCTGGCATCGGCGCAGGCGGCCGCCAAGGAACTCGATCCGTCGGGCGAACGCGTGATCGCGGTGGCGATGGATGTCACCAATGAAGAGCAGGTCGACGCCGGTATCGCCGATGCGGCCGCCAAGCTCGGCGGCATTGACGTACTGGTGTCCAACGCCGGCATCCAGATCGTTGCCCCTGTTGACACCTTCGCGTTCTCGGACTGGAAGAAGATGCTGGCGATTCACCTCGACGGCGCCTTCCTGACCACCCGCGCCTGCCTGCGCCTGATGTACGAGCAGAAACGCGGCGGCAGCATCATCTACATGGGTTCGGTGCACTCGAAGGAAGCGTCGAAGCTGAAAGCCCCGTACGTGACCGCCAAGCACGGCCTGGTCGGCCTGTGCAAGACCGTGGCCAAGGAAGGCGCCGCCCACGGCGTGCGCGCCAACGTCATCTGCCCGGGCTTCGTGCGCACCCCGCTGGTGGAAAAACAAATCCCCGAGCAAGCCAAGGAACTAGGCATCACGGAAGATGAAGTGGTCAAGAATGTGATGCTGAAGGAAACCGTCGACGGCGAATTCACCACCGTCGACGATGTCGCGCAAACCGCGCTGTTCCTGGCAGGCTTCCCGACCAATGCGCTGACCGGTCAATCGATCGTGGTCAGCCACGGCTGGTTCATGCAGTAATCAGAACGAGTGCCGCACGCCCAGGTTGAAGGCGGCATTGCCGCTGCCAGCCTCGGTGTCGTTGCCCACCGTGTAGCCAGCACCGTTGCGGTTGTTGATCTTGGCGTAGGCCAGATAGGTGCTGGTACGACGTGACCACGCATACGAATAACCAAGCGCCAGCTGGCTGGCGTCCTGATGCCATTGACGGTTATCCTTGTGCAGATAGGACGTCATCACCGTGCCGCGCGCACCCACCGGAATGGTGGCGCCGATCAGCAGATCGCGGCTGTCGGTAGTCGGCTTGGGCGCATCCTTGTAACCGTAGGCGTTGGCCACCGGCAGCACCGCGCTGTTGAAGCCCTTGTCCTGGCCGAACGCAAAGAACGCTTTCACGATATGAAAATCGTAGTTGGCGACGAATAGCGCGTTGTGGCCCAGGTCATGCGATACCGTCGCGGCGCCTGGCACCACGCTGTCGCTGTTGCGGTTGTTGTAGACCAGGCGCGCGTTCAGGTCGCCATTGCTGTAAGCCAGCGCCGCGCCGTACTGGCGGCCGGCCGACTGGTCGCCCTGCTGTTCACCCAGGCTGTAGGTCGCTTCGCCGGAAAAACCGTACAGCGATGGCGTTGCGTAGGCGATGGTGTTGCTGGTGCGCGTGTTCGGGCCGGCCAGCGGGAACAGGTTCTTGGCGCTGCCCGCATAGCCCAGGCCGAACGGATCACCGACTTCGCCCAGGGCCTTGTACATGGCGGTCTTCTGGCGGCCCAGGGTCAGCATGCCGTAATCGCGGCTGTTCAGTCCCACCAGCGCCTGCCGGTTGGCGATGGAACCAGCGACATCGGATTCGCCGGTGTCCACCTTGACGCCGGACTCCAGGATAAACAGCGCACTCAGTCCGCCACCCAGATCTTCGGTGCCTTTAAAGCCCAGGCGCGAGGCAGAACCGACGCCGCTGGTCACCTTGTCCAGGTTGCCCGCCGCGCCGCCGCGTTCGGCCACCACGCCGGCGTCGATGATGCCGTAGATCTGCACGTTCGATTGCGCCTGCGCGCCGGCGGCGATGGCGCCCAGCGCCACCACGCCGAATAACTTCTTCTTCATCGGCGCCCTCGCTTAGCCGCGGTACAGCGGATTGCTGGCGACGTAGACTTCAATCGCGCCTGCATCGAAGCCGGCCGGCGCAATCTTCTTCAAATCCACTTCGGTCACGTTCGGATAGGTGTCGACGTGCCAGGTGAAGCTTTTGCCTTGCTGGACGAACTGCACGGTTTCGCCGTTCGTCACATTGACATATTTGGTGCCGGCGTCGAGGTTGATGACGCGGTCGCTGTAACTGTTGCCGACCAATTGGCCGTAATCGGCGGCATGCGCAGCGCTGAGGGCGGCGGTGGCGATGGTCAGGGCAAACAGGGTGTTTTTCAGGGTGTTCATGGCATGGCTCCTTTGCGTTGAGAATGGAGCCAGTGTAGAGAACGGCCGCTGACACCAGCATGACGCCGGCATTACAAATTCATGACGCGATCATTGCAGAAAAATGGCAGCGAAAATGACCGAATTGTCATATCTCTGTCAGATTGCTGTCCCCGGGCTGCGACTAAAGTCTGGCTTTGGATTGCAACAAGGACCGATCATGAGACTCCTGGTGATAGAAGACGAACCCAAGGCCGGCGAATATGTGCGCACCGGTCTGACCGAATCCGGCTATGTGGTGGACCTGGCCCGCAACGGCAAGTACGGCCTGCACATGGCGCATGAATTCCGCTACGACCTGATTTTGCTGGATGTAATGATGCCGGAGATGGATGGCTGGGAGGTGATGCGCCAACTGGATAAATCGGCCGGCGTGCCGGTACTGTTTCTGACGGCGCGCGGCACGCTGGAGGACAAGCTCAAGGGACTGGAACTCGGCGCGGAAGACTATCTGGTCAAGCCGTTTTCGTTTGCCGAACTGCTGGCGCGCATCCGCGTTGCGCTGCGGCGTGGCAGTCAGCAGCGCGTGGACGATATGCTGCGCATCGCCGATCTGGAAATCGATGTGCCGAAGCGGCGCGTGGTGCGGGGCAATCAACGCATCACGCTGACCAACAAGGAGTTCGCGCTGTTACAGTTCTTCGTGCAGAACCAGGGCCAGGTGCTGTCGCGTTCCCTGATCGCCTCGCGCGTGTGGGACATGAACTTCGACAGCGACACCAATGTCGTCGACGTGGCGGTGCGCCGCCTGCGCCAGAAAATCGACGAACCGTTCGCCACGCGCCTGATCCAGACCGTACATGGCGTCGGCTATCGTTGCGAAGCGGGGGCGTGATGCGCTCGTCACTGGCCGCCCGCCTGGCGCTGCTGTTTGCCTGCCTGTCGTTCGCGGCGCTGGCGGCGGTTGGCGCTGTACTGTACAACTCGCTGGCGCGGCATCTGGCCGACCGCGACGATGCGGCGCTGGTGGCGCGCGTGGAGCAGATCCGCACGCTGCTGCAGGAAACCGACCTGATCTCGCTGATCCACCAGAAGCCGCAACTGTTCGCCAATATGCTGGGCAACCGCGAAGCCTTGCTGGTGTTGCGCTTTGCCGGACAGGCGCCGCTGATCGAGGTGAATCCCAGCCGCACGCCGGTGCCGGCAGTGGCGCCGATGCGCACCAGTGCGCCGCTAGCGCTGACCGACGTCCAGCACGCGCAGGAACGGGGCGGCATCCCGTTTTCGGTGCTGGCCATTTCGACCGCCATTTCCGGTTCGCGGCAAGACCTGGAGATCATCGCCGGCCGCCTGATGACGGAACGCAGCCGCGTATTGCGGGCCTATCGCAACGAGATCTTGCTGGTGGCCTCGTGCGGCGCCTTGCTGCTGGCCGGCCTGGCCTGGTGGGGCGCGCGGCGCGGCTTGCGGCCGCTGCGCGCGCTGGCGCATCAGACCGCCGCTATCGGTGTGCGCAACCTGTCGACCCGCATCGACGCGCAGAATGCGCCGCGCGAACTGGCGCCGCTGATCGAGGGCTTCAACGGCATGCTGGACCGGCTGGACCGCAGCTTCACGCAACTGAGCCAGGTCTCGGCCGACATGGCGCATGATTTGCGCACGCCGATCGGCAATCTGCTGGGCCAGACCGAAGTGGCGCTGGGCCAGAAGCGCGATGTCGCCTACTATGAAAAACTGCTGGGTTCCAATTTTGAGGAATTGCAGCGGCTGTCCAAGATGACCGACAACATGCTGTTCCTGGCGCGCGCCGAGAACGCGGACAACGCCATCGCCCGCAAGCGCCTGCCGCTGGCCGATGAGCTGGAACGCATGGTCGATTATTTCGAGGGCGTGGCCGAGGAACGCGAGGTGCGCATCGCGCTGCACGGCGACGGCATCGTCTGGGCCGACCAGACCTTGCTGCGGCGCGCCTTGGGTAATTTGATGGCCAATGCGGTGCGCTATGCCGAGCCGGGATCGATCATTGTGCTGTCGGCCGTGGCGCATGCCAGTGGCATTGACCTCAGCGTCGAGAACCGTGGTCCAACCATTCCGCCGCAGCATCTGGCACGCATCTTCGACCGCTTCTACCGTGCCGATCCGGCCCGCGCCGATTCGGCGGCGTTCAGCGGCTTGGGGCTGTCGATCGTGCGCAGCATCATGACCTTGCATCAGGGGCGGTGGCAGGCCACCAGCCAGGATGGTGTGACGCGCTTTACACTGCGCTTTCCGCACGAGCCGGCGCGGCCTTGACTTCGGCCTCGGCTTCGCAGCGATAGCCGACGCCGTGTACCGTGTGGATCAGGCGCACGGCAAACGGCGCGTCGATCTTCTGGCGCAGGCGGCGTACGGCGACATCGACGACGTTGGTGTCGCTGTCGAAATTCATGTCCCAGACGCGCGAGGCAATCAGCGAGCGCGACAACGCCAGTCCCTGATGCTCGACGAAAAAGGTCAGCAGCGTGAATTCCTGGTTGGTCAGCGAGAGCCGCTGGCCGGCGCGGGTCACCCGGCGCGTCAGTACATCGAGGTGCAGGTCGGCGATGCGCAAGCCGTCTTCCGGCCGGCCTTGGTGGTTTCGGCGCAGCGCAATGCGGATGCGCGCCAGCAGCTCGGCGAAGGAGAACGGTTTGCCCAGATAGTCTTCGGCGCCGAGTTCCAGACCCTTGAGGCGGTCGGCCAGTTCGTCGCGCGCCGACAGGAAAATCACCGGTGCGGCCGGCGACGGGCCGAGCTGCCGCATCACTTCCCAGCCGTCCATGCCAGGCATGCTCACGTCCAGCAGGATCAGGTCGTAATGCAGCGTGGTGGCCAGGTGCAGGCCGTCCTGTCCGTTGCGGGCCAGATCGACCACGTAGCCCGATTCGTCCAGGCCGGCGCGCAGGTAGTCGCCGGTCTTGGGGTCATTTTCGATCACCAGGATTTTCATATCCTAAGCGACTTCCACCATGACCAGCTCACTGTCCTGCAAGGCGATGATGTGGGTGGCTTCCACGCCCAGCACCACCGCGCCGTCGCCCATCGTCATGATTTCGCCGTCGATATCGATCCGGCCGGACGCCACCACCAGATAAGCCTGACGCGCCAGGCCGAGCGGATGGCGCAGGTAGGCGCCGGCCTTCAGCATGGCGCTGAGCACGCGGGCGTCGGCGTTGACCGGCAGCGCCGTCTCGTCGCCGGGCAGGCCACTGGCCAGCACCGTGAAGCTGTTGCCCGGCTCGCGTGGAATGGGCCGTGTTTCCCAGCGCGGCTCGGCGTCCGGCGTGCGCGGCTTCAGCCAGATCTGGTACACCCGCAGCGGCACTTTGCCGTGGTTGGCTTCCGCGTGCCGGATGCCGGTGCCGGCGCTCATCACCTGCACTTCGCCGCCGTGCAGCAGCCCTTCCGAGCCGAGACTGTCGCGGTGCTGCAGCACGCCGTGCCGCACGTAGCTGACGATCTCCACCGCGCGGTGGCCGTGCATGGGGAAGCCGGCGCCGACGGCCACTTCGTCGTCGTTCCAGACGTAGAGCGGACCGAGCGCGCTGTGCTCCGGGTTGCCTTGCGGATCGACGCGGAAATGGTAGCTGGCGCGCAGCCAGGGCAGGGTATTGCGGTCGAGCGACTTGTAGCGGCGATGTAAAAGCATGGTTTCCTCACTAACGAGGAATCCAGTGTATTTTGTGCAGCCCGCTGTGTAAATTGGGAGAAAGTGGAATCACTATCCATGTGGCTGCACAATAAACGCGTTCTGCTGTCATCTATTTGTAATCCTTGCGTCATGGCTTGGTCACCGCCGGGTTTTTATAGTGGGACGCGTTCAACCCCTACTGACCCAAGGAGAAAATGATGGCTGATACACCGGAAAATCTACATCGCAGGAATACTTTACTTCAGGCTGTGCGCCTGTCCGTGGCCGGCACCTTGGCCGCGTCCGGCGCGGCGGCGCTGGCCAGTCCCGCCGCGCCGGATGAGGCAGCGGCGGCCACCGCCGAGAAAGCCATCGATACGCTGGAAGGTACGTATGGCACACACAAAGGCCAGCGGCGCAACCACACCAAGGGTATCGGTGCGATGGGCACCTTTGTCGGCAATCCGGAGGCCGCGGCGCCGTACTCGCGTTCGCTGCTGTTTTCGGGCGCGCCGATTGATGTGGTGGCGCGCTTCTCCATCGCCGGCGGCAACCCCAGGGTCGAGGACAAGGAAAAAAGCACGCGTGGACTGGGGCTGGAGTTTCGCCTGCCGGGCGGCGGCATGCATCACATCACCATGCTGAATACGCCGATGTTTTTCGCCCGCATGCCGGCCACCTTCATCGCCAAGTTTGCCGCCGTCAAGCCGGACCCGACCACCGGCAAGCCGATGCCGGAGAAGGTCAAGGCCTTCAACGCCACGCATCCGGACGCCGCATCGCAAACCATGTTCCTGACCGAGCACAACCCTCCGCCCAGCTATGCCAACAGTGCTTTCTACGGCATCCATACCTTCAAGTTCGTCAACCAGGCCAATCACGTTACGCTGGTGCGCTGGCGGTTTGTGCCGCGCGATGGCGAGAAGAGTCTGAGCGATGCGGACATGGCGTCGGCGCCGGATGATTTCCTGTACGCGGCGCTGACCGAGCGCCTCAAGCACGGGCCGGTCGAGTGGGACATGCTGGTGGCCATCGGCGAGCCGGGCGATTCGGAAACCGATCCGACCATCCTGTGGCCGAAGCAGCGCAAGGAAATCAATGTCGGCACGCTGACGCTGACCTCGGCCGCGCCACCGGAAACCGCCGCCAGCAACCGCATCAATTTCGACCCGCTGGTGATGGCGGACGGCATCCTGCCGACCGAAGATCCGATCCTGCTGTTCCGCTCGCCGTCCTACGCGTATTCGTACGCGCGGCGCCAGAGCGAAGGCTGAACGCGCGCAATTGAAATCGCGCTGGCCTGGGCGGCGTTCCCAGGGGGGCACGCCGCCCACCCCACGGGAACATTTTCAGGCAGATAATCAAAGTAGGGCAATCATGGCAGCGCGTTAACAGCTTTACACGAATTTACGTGGTATTTGGGTGTTAATTGCCTCAAGGTAATTTGTTTCCATGTGGGAATTTGATAGTATTTGCTGACCACTTCTGCCTTTCCTGCGAGACCGCCATGTCCCTTTTCTCCCGCCACAGCCGCCTGGCTGTACCGCTGACCTGCATCGCCGCTTTGCTGAGCGCCTGCGGCGGCACCACCACCGATAGCACCGCCAATACGGCCCAGTTGCAAGCGGCGCCGTTGGCCACCGCCACCACGATCCTGCAACTGGATCCGGCCACCTTGCCGGAAGCCGACGCGCAGCAGCTGGCGGTACCGGCGTTCCACATGGCGCCGGTGTTGCTGGAGACGCCGGCCGACGCCAATGCCGATGCCGCCGCGCCGGCCGCCGTGCACACGCAAACCGTGCCGACCGAGTTCCGTGGCATCAGCTCGCGCCGCCTGACATTGCAAGGCTTGCGCCAGGTCCAGGCGGCCCGCAGCCAGAGCACCAGCAGTGGCAGCAGCGTTGACGGCAGCACCGACAGCAGCGCAACCGCCAGCACCACCGCCGCGCCGCTGGCCACGACCACCACCGTGGCGACCTACACGCCGGCGCAGATCCGCGCCGCTTATGGCCTGCCGACGCTGCCGGCCAGCTACACCGGCCTGACCGCCGCGCAAGCAGCCCAGCTTGGCGCCGGCCAGACTATCTACATTGTCGACGCCCAGCACAATCCGAACGTGGCAGCCGAGCTGGCCGCGTTCAACACCAAATTCAGCCTGCCGGCGTGCACCACCAAGACGGTGGCCACCACGGCCACGCTGCCGCTGGCGACCGCGTCGTCGTCGGCCTGCGAATTGTCGGTGGTGTACAGCACCGCCGCCGGCGGCATGACCGCCACCGCGCCGACCTATGATTCCGGCTGGGCCACCGAGATTGCGCTGGACGTGCAGTGGGCCCACGCCACCGCGCCGCTGGCGCGCATCGTGCTGATCGAAGCAGCCAGCTCCAGCTACAACAATCTGCTGGGCGGCATCAAGCTGGCTAACGCAATGGGCCCGGGGATCGTGTCGATGAGTTTTGGCGGCAGCGAGAGCAGCGGCACCAGCTCGGCCGAGAGCGCATTCGCAGCCAGCGGCATGACTTACCTGGCCGCCACCGGCGACTCCGGCGCCGCCGTGTCGTGGCCGTCGTCATCGGCCAAGGTGCTGGCGGTCGGCGGCACCACGCTGACCTACACCGGCGGCACCCGCTCGGAAGTGGTGTGGTCCAGCACCGGCGGCGGCGTCAGCGCCTATGTGGCGACGCCAAGCTACCAGAGCACCGCCGTCCCCGGCATGGGCAGCGCCGTGCGCCGCACGGTGGCCGATGTCGCCTTCAACGCCGACCCGAACAGCGGCCAGTACGTGGCCGTGATCGCCTCCGGCACCTCCACCGTCAAGTGGGCCAGCGTCGGCGGCACCAGCCTGGCGACGCCGCAATGGGCCGGCCTGATCGCCGTCAGCAATGCGCTGCGCGCCGTCAACGGCAAGGCCGCGCTGGGTGCACCGCATGTGGCGCTGTACACCAATATTTCGACCGTTCCAGGCACTTACGCCAGCACCTTCGCCGATATCACCAAGGGTAGCCACGGTACGTGCTCGGCCTGTAGCGGCGAAGTCGGCTACGACCAGGCCACCGGCCTTGGCACGCCGAACGCTACTGCGCTGCTGTCGACCTTGTCCGGTCTGACGGTGCAGACCGCGCCGGTGGTTGCCCCCGCCAGCATCAGCGGCAAGGCCGGCACGGCGCTGAGCTTTACCGTGGCGGTGACCGCCAGCAATGCGTTGACCTACACACTGAGCGGCGCGCCGTCCGGCATGAGCATCAGCAGCGCCGGCGTGGTCAGCTGGGCGACGCCGGTGGCCGGCACCTATAGCGTGACCGTCACCGCCAAGGACAGCAAGACCGGCTTGAGCGGTCAGGGCGTGTACACGGTGACGATCGCGGCTGCTACCACCACCACCACCGGCACGACGACGACGACCACCGCCGCCGCCGGCAGCGGCCCGGTCATCAAGGCCACCACCATGAGCGGCGTCGCCGGCCGCGCGCTGAGCGGCACCATCAGCATCACCGACGCCACCAGCAAATCGATCTCGGTCAGCATCTCCGGCGCACCGCTGGGCATGAGCTTCCAGGTCAGCGGCATGCAGATTGTCGCCAACTGGGCCTCGCCGCAGACCGGCAGCTATACGCTCAAAGTGGTCGCCACCGATGGCAACGGCGCCAGTGCTTCGGCCTCGATACCGGTAACGGTCAACGCCCGCTAAGCCGCACCAGCACTCAGCTCCAGCCCGGCCACGCGCCGGGCTTTTTTGTATCTGTCCCTCCCAAAGCGGGATGGCGGGGGCTGCGGACAGCGCTACATTCTGTTATAGTTCGGCAATAATTGGTCTGACCAATTATGGTTTGGTCAGGCCATAATTACATAAGTGTAATATTGCCAAACAGAATACAGCGCCTGCTGACGGTGCTGTCCTCCTCACTTTCACTACACGCTACCTATGTCCAAAGACAAATTCAGTCCGTCTCGCCGGACGATACTCATGGCGACTGCAGCGGCCGTTCCTCTGGTTTCCGTGCCGGTCTACCGCGCTGCCCGCGCCGACGGCCTGGAAGGCGTTGAACTGGCGCAGTACCAGCCGGTCTTCTTCTCGGCAGCCGAATGGCAATTCCTGCTGGCCGCTTGCGACCGCCTGATTCCGGCCGAAGGCCGTGGTCCCGGCGCACTGGAAACCAATGTGCCGGTGTTCATCGACCAGCAGCTGCACAACGGCCTCGGCGACGACGTCTACATGGCCGGTCCGCACAAGGCCGATGCGCCATCGACGCTGGGCTTCCAGGGCACCTTCACGCCGCAGCAGTCGTACCGCACCGGCATCAAGCTGGCGCAGCAAGTCGCGCAGCAGAAACACGGCAAGCCGTTCGAGCAGTTGGCGCCGGCCGACAAGGACGCGCTGCTGACCGCGCTGCAAAAGAACGAGATCGTGTTTGCTGACCTCGGCGAACCGGGCCTGAAGGCGTCGTCGTTCTTCAACCAGATGCTGGGCGACGCCAAGAACGGTTACCTGGCCGACCCTATGTACGGCGGCAACAAGGACATGAAGGCCTGGGTCGCGATCGGCTTCCCCGGCGCCCGCGCGGCGTACACGGAATGGGTTGACCAGCACAACGTCAAGTACCCGTTGGGTCCGGTCAGCGTCAGCGGTAAGCGTGCTTAAAAAGAAGAAAGTTAAACATGTCAAACATCACTAACGACGAAGTCGACGTCGTCATCGTCGGCCTCGGTTGGGCCGGCTCCATCATGGCCATCGAACTGGCCAAAGAAGGTTTGAAAGTACGCGCGCTGGAGCGCGGCCCGGACCGTCCGCCGGAAGATTTCGCCTACCCGAAACCAGCCGACCAGTATGCCTACGCGATCAAGAACAAGGTGTTCGCCACCCCGCGCGACGCCGCGCTGACGGTACGCTACAACGACAGCGAAACCGCGCTGCCCACCCGCAAGTGGGGCGCGTTTGCGCCCGGCACCGGCGTCGGCGGCTCCGGCCTGCACTGGACAGGCGTGCTGATCCGCCCGACCACCACCGACCTCAAGCTCAAGACCTATGCCGACCACGCCTACAAGCGCGGCTCGCTCGACCCGGACATGCGCATCAAGGACTTCCCGTTCAGCTGGGAAGAGATCGAACCGTTCTACGACAAGTTCGACAAAATCTGCGGCCTGTCCGGCACCACCGGCAATCTGAAGGGTGTGATCCAGCCGGGCGGCGATCCGTTTGAAGGTCCGCGTTCCAGCCCGTATCCGCTGCCGGCGCTGCACGACACCTACAACAGCTCGCTGTTCGCCGCCACCGCGAAAAAGATGGGCTACCACCCGTTCCCGAACCCATCGGCCAACGTCTCGCAGGCCTGGACCAACCCGTACGGCGCGCAACTGGCGCCGTGCAACTACTGCGGCTACTGCTCCAAGTACCCGTGCCTGAACTATTCGAAAGCCTCGCCGCAGACCACCATCCTGGACGTGGTCAAGCGCATGCCGAACTTCAGCTACCGCGCCAATGCCAACGTCATCCGTGTTGACCTGCACGCCGACAAGAAGACCGCCAAGGGCGTCACCTACATCGACGAGAACAAGAACGAAGTGTTCCAGCCGGCCAAGATCGTCATCCTGTCCAGCTTCCAGTTCGCCAACGTGCGCCTGATGATGTTGTCGGGCATCGGCCAGATCTACAATCCGCTGACCGAAACCGGCACCATCGGCCGCAACTACGCCTTCCTGAGCAATGGCGACGCCACCCTGTTCTTCAAGGACAAGCACTTCAACCCGTTCGCCACCGCCGGCGCCACCGGCGAAATGTTCAACGACATCTCGCCCGGTAACTTTGAAGACGGCATCAAGCTGGGCTTCATCGGCGGCGCCAAGATCCACAGCTCGCAAGCGACCGGCGCACCGATCGGCACCTCGCTGCCGAAGGGCACGCCAGGCTGGGGCAAGGGCTGGAAAGAAGGCATGGTCGACTGGTATGGCCGCTCGATGAAAATCGGCATCACCACCACCTGTCAGTCGTATCGCGGCCACCACCTCGATCTGGACCCGAACTACAAGGACCCATGGGGCCAGCCGCTGCTGCGCATGACCTTCGACTGGCGCCAGAACGAACTCAAGCTGCAACGCTACCTGCGCGACATCGTGCTCGGCATCGCCAAGGAACTGGGCCCGGATTCGATCAGCGAAAACTTCCTGGCGCTCGATTCGCACTGGGACATTACCAAGTACGTGTCGACCCACAACGTGGGGGGCGCCATCATGGGCGATTCGCCGCGCGACTCGGCGCTGAACCGCTACCTGCAATCGTGGGACGTGCACAACGTGTTCGTGCCGGGCGGGAATGCCTTCCCGCAGAACTTCCAGGCCAATCCGACCGCGACCATCGGTGCCATCACGCTGTTTGCCGCTGAAGCGATCAAGAACCAATACCTGAAAAACCCTGGCCCGCTGGTGCAAGTATGATCAACAAACTGACGCAATTCCTCACCACCGCAGTGCTGGCGCTGGCCGGCGCTGCCGCCAACGCCGCCCCGGACCAGGCGCTGATACAGCGCGGCGAATACCTGGCGCGCGCCGGCGACTGTATCGCCTGCCACAGCGCGGCCGGCAAGCCGGCGTTTGCCGGCGGCCTGGCCATCGACAGCGGCCACGGCATCATCTACTCGACCAACATCACGCCGGACAAGCAGCATGGCATTGGCGCGTATTCGGAGAAGCAATTCGCCGACGCCGTCCGCAAAGGCGTGCGCGCCGATGGCACGCACCTGTATCCGGCCATGCCGTATACCAGCTACGCCAAGGTCAACGACGCCGACATCAAGGCGCTGTACGCGTTCTTCCAGTCGGGCGTGAAACCGGCGGCGTATGACCCGCCGGCCACCAGCATGAACTTCCCGTTCAATCTGCGCTGGGGCATGGGCGTGTGGAACTACCTGTTCGCCGACACCAAACCGTTCGTGGCGCAAGCTGGCTGGAGCGACAAGGTCACGCAGGGCGCGTATCTGGTGGAAGGCCTGGGTCACTGCTCCAGCTGCCACACGCCGCGCGGCTTCGCGATGAACGAGAAAGCCGGCAACAGCGGCCAGCCGAAATTCCTCGCCGGCGGTGAGCTGAACGACTGGCCGGTGCCATCGCTGCGCGGCCTGCCACGCTGGAGCGAAGCGCAGATCGTCGACTACCTGCAAACCGGCCGCAACCACGGTTCGGCGGTGGCGGGCGAGATGACGGCGGTGGTCGAGCACAGCACCTCGCGGCTGCAGGATGCCGATCTGCAAGCGGTGGCGGCCTACCTCAAGCAGCTGACGCCGGTGCCGCCACGCGGTCCTGCCGTCAAGCCGCAGGGCAAGGAAGAAACCGCGCGCAAGCTGACGGCAGCCGTCAACCTGACGCTGGGCGAACGCCTGTACCTGGATAACTGCGCCGCCTGTCACTTTGTCAATGGCCAGGGCGCCAGCCGCGTGTTCCCTGAGCTGGATGGAGCGACCGTGATCAATGCCGACAATCCGACCGCGCTGGTCAACGTCGTGCTGCATGGTGCGCGCACGCCATCGACCGAGAAAGCGCCGTCGATCCTGGTGATGCCAGACTTCTCGCGCCGCCTGAGCGATGCCGAGGTCGCCTCGCTGGCCACTTTCCTGCGCCAGGGCTGGAGCAACAGCGCCGACAGCGTGTCCGAACGCGACGTCGCCAGGATCCGCGCCAAAGCCCACTAAAATTCGGGGTCAGTTCTGCCCAATATACACGAGCCCGGCCGTAGTGACACCTACTGCTGGGCTTGTGTACGTTTGGAAGAACTGACCCCGGGTTTGTCGCGGTTGCGGATGGCGTTGAGTTGCTTGAGTTCTTTGTCGCTGGCGTTGGCCAGCAGGGCTTCGTGGGCCTTACCCAGCTCGACGTAGTGGGCTTGTTCGGGCGTCAACGCCTGGCCACGCAGCGCCCAGCTGGTCAGGGCGCCGGTGGCCATGCAGCACAGCAGCACCAGCACCGTGTAGACGGCGATCCAGCCGCCAGTCTTGAATTGCAGCAGGTTCAGCGACAGGCTGGTCTTGCGCGCCGCCTCGGTGGCTTCCGCCAGCCGCGCGATCATGTCGCTGACCGCCGCCTGGGTCGCATGGGTAGCCGCAGCGCTGGCCTCGACGGCGGCGCGGTCGGCGATGTGCTGCGCGTCGGCGCCGACCCGCACCGCTTCTGCAATCTTGCTGTCAATCTGGCTCAGGCCGGCATTCGCCAGCCGCACCAGCTTGTCGCAGTTGGCGATCTGCCGCGTGACGTTCGCCACTTCGCCGTGAAAACGTTCCACCTCCTTGGCGTGGGCGTCGAGCTTGTCGTTGAAGAGATCGAGTTCGGCTTGGTTCATGGCGAGGTCGGCAGGTGATCGATGTTGCCTATCATACCGCCTTCCCCGTGCGACGAATAAGCAAAATGCTGCAGCTTGCGAGCATGGTCCGTTGCGCCCGCCTGGTGCATACTGTGTCCATCAATCAGGAGGACATCATGACTCAAGTAACCATTTATACCAGCCCGATTTGCGGCTATTGCAGCATGGCCAAACGGCTGTTGGCCGGCAAAGGCGTGACCGTCAACGAGATCGATGCCGGCAGCGACCCGCAGGCGATGCAGGAGATGATGACGCGCAGCGGCCGCCGCACGGTGCCGCAGATTTTCTTCGGCGCGCGCCACATCGGCGGCTATGACGATCTGGTCAAGCTCGACCGCGCCGGCGAATTCGACGCCGCGCTGGCCGCCGGCTGATCGTCCTGGCGCGGGGGCCCGGCCGGCGTGCGCCCCGGCCGGCCCAAACCGATTACCATGACGGTTTCACCGATGGGATAGCCGCATGAAAACTTTACTGTCCGCCGCCGCCCTGGCGCTGTGCTGTGGCGGTGCGCTGGCCGCCGAGGCGCCGCTGGCCACCATCGCCGCACTGGATGTACCGCGCTACATGGGTACCTGGCACGAGATCGCCAAGTTCCCCAATTCCTTCCAGCGCAAGTGCGTTGCCGCCACCACCGCCACGTATGCCTTGCAGAAGGACGGCAAGGTGCAGGTGGTCAACCGCTGCCAGACCGCCGGCGGCGACATGATCGAAGCCACCGCCGAGGCGCGCCAGGTCGGCGCCGCCACTTCGCCCAAGCTGCAGGTGCGCTTTGCGCCGGCCTGGCTGTCGTTCCTGCCGATGGTGTGGGCTGACTACTGGGTGCTCGATATCGCTGACGGGTACCAACTGGCCGCCGTCGGCGAGCCGCGCCGCGAATACCTGTGGATCCTGGCGCGTACGCCGACCGTGTCGCCGGCGGCCTACGAGGCGCTGGTCGATCGCCTGACCCGCCAGGGTTTCGATACCAGCCAGCTGGTGAAGACGCCGGCCGCCAAACCGGCGCCCTAGCACGCTACAGGCGTGGCAAGAATGCCTTATGATGAAGGCTGTTCAACCAGCGCCCGTGCCCATTGGAACCGACTACTTATCACCTCGCCGTTTGCGACTACCTGGAGCGGCGGGAGCCGGAACTGTGGCAATGGATCGCCGCCAGCCGCCAGCAGCACGACCCCGAGCTGCGCCTGCACTTGCTCAAGACCACCTACCAGCTGAGCCGCGAAGCGCACGCTGCGCTACATGCCGCCGTGGCGCTGGCGGCGCAGCGGCTCGGCATTGCGCCCGAGGTGGCGCTGTACCAGGCCCAGCATGACAGCCAGCCCAATGTGGCGATCCTGATCGAGGACCAGGCGGCCCATATCGTGTTCAGCGGCCCGGTACTGGAACTGCTGGACGCGGCCGAACTGCAAGCCGTGATCGGCCACGAGCTGGCGCATTACGAGCTGTGGCAGCGTGACGGCGGCAGGTACTGGATCGGCAGCCGGCTGGTCGAGCGCCTTGCGGCGGAAGAGGCCGGCGTCGGCGAGTGGCACCACACGGCGCTGCGTTACCAGCAATATATGGAAATCTATGCCGACCGCGGCGCCTACCAGGTGTGCCAGGATATCGCGCCGTGCATCGCCAGCCTGGTCAAGATCCAGACCGGACTCAAGCAGGTGCACGTCGACAGCTATCTGGAGCAGGCCGACCGCATCCTGGCGCATGAGGGCGTGGTGAGCGAGGCGGTCAGCCATCCGCAATCGTTTATCCGGGCCCGCGCGCTGGCGCTGCATGCGGCCGGTGCGTCCGATTGCGACGCCACGCTGGCGCAATGGCTGGACGGCGCGCTGGCGCCGGACACGCTCGACATCCTCGGCCAGGTCGAGGTGGCCGCGCTGACGCGCAGCGTGGTGGCCGGTCTGCTGGCCTCGCCATGGTTCAACAGCGAAACCGTGCGCGCGCTGGCGCGGCGCTACTGGGACGATTTCCTGCCCGGCGAACCGCCCGCCGAGCGCCACCTGGGCGTGGTGGGCCAGGTGCGCCTGCCGCAGCCGCACCAGCTCGATGAATACCTGTCCTTCGTACTGCTCGACTTCGCCTGCGCCGATCCGGCGCTGGAAGAACTGCCGATGGCGGCCGCGTTGCAGCTGGCCCAGCAGCTGGACATCGCCGATGCGTTCGAGCGCGCGGTCCTGAAGGAAACCAAGCTGAAGAAAACCGCCGTGGCCAGATTGCGCGCCATGACGATCCCCACCGATATCCACCGCCCATGACCAACCCGACCCACAGTTTTTTCGACTTCCTCGCCACCCTGCACGATACGCCGCAGACCGAGGACTTGCAGGCCTGGCTGCTGCCGCTGCTGGAGCAGGTGGCGACGCTGCACGCGCAGGACCAGGTGGCGCCACTGCAGGGCGTGGCCAGCCTGCGCTTCGATTACAACCAGCTGTGGTTTGAACAGGGCCTGGCCGGTGCGCCGCAACGGGCGGACGCCAAAGTGGCCGCGCTCGATCCGCTGACCACGCTCACCGTCAGCGCCCGTCTGTATCAGGATGAAGCGCGACAGCGCAACCTCGTGCTCGGCGCGGTGCCGCAGGGCGACGACGGCCTGACGGCGCCGCAGTATCTGCCGGGCTACGTGGCGTGGGAACACACGCTCGGCCATCACGATCCGCTGACTGACATTTTCGTGCTGGGCCTGGTACTGGTGAGCGCGGCCTGCCGCCTCAACCTGTCCAACGAGGACGACCTGGCGCGCTTTGTGGCCCACCGCCACAACCTGTTCGCGCTGAATGACCGCCTCAATCCGGTCTGGGCGCGCACTATCGTCCGCATGACCGAGCTGTCGCGCCATCGCCGCCAGCCGGATTTGCAGGAAGCGCTGCACACGCTGCGCAACTACCGCGTACTGGAAGTGCCGCCGGCGTTGCCGGAAACGGCGACGGGCGAAGGCGAGCGCAGCCGCCAGTTGCAGGCGCATCTGCGCGACCGCCTGTTTGAGGTCTCGCGTCGCAACAAACTGCTGTACTTCAAGCCGTCGCAGCAGACGTTGAACCTGACCATGGGCTCGTTCCCTTTGATGCTGGACGTGCGCAACGTCAAGGAACAGCAACTGTTTTATTGGCATGACGCGGTGGCGCGCCAGGTCTGCAGCGAGGCCGCCATTCCGCTGCAAAAATACCTGCGCTTCGAGGACTTGCCGTTCCTGCCGGCGCAGCTGGACACGATCCGCGCCAGCGCCCAGCGCGATCAGGCCGAGTACGGCTTCTCGCAGCTGCGGCTGGCCGTGTGCATGCTGCGCTGGCATAACTTCAAGGAAGACAAGGATGAGCGCATCACCACGCCGCTGCTGCTGTTGCCGGTGACGCTGACGCGCAAGAAGGGCGTGCGCGACACTTACCAGTTGCAGGCCACCACTTCGGTGGCGGAAGTCAATCCGGTGCTGCGCCACGTACTGCGCCAGGTGTATGGCATCGAGCTGCCGGAGAGCATCGACCTCGACCAGCCGCTGGATGACTTCCACGCGCAGTTCGAGCAGCAGATCCGCCAGTCGGAGCCGGGCATCACGCTGCACAAGATCGACCGCCCGCAGATCCAGCTGATCCGCCGCCAGGCGCGCGCGCGGCTGGACCAGTTCGAGCGCCGCCGCAAGAAGCTGAGTGGCCTGAGTCGCCGCAGCTACGGCGAGTTCGAGTACAGCTACGATGCCGCCGCCTACCATCCGCTCGGCGTGCAGCTGTTCCTCGACCGCGTCAAGCCGCAGCCGGCGCCGCTGGCGTCGGTGGTGGGCAAGCCGCGCCCGCTGCACATGGCGGCGCCGGATGCTGTCACTGCACCCGCCACCGTCGAGCAGGAAGTCTACGCGGTCGACCAGGAGCGCCCGGGCACGCCGTACGATTGGGAATTCGATCTGTGCGCGCTCACGCTGGGCAACTTCAATTACCGCAAGATGTCGCTGGTGCAGGACTACAACGCGCTGCTGCGAGAGAATCTGGCCAGCCCGGCGTTCGACGGCATCTTTTCGCTGGCGCCGCGGCGTGCCTTTGCCGAATCGGCGCCGGCGCCGTCGCTGGGCGAGCAGTTTACCGTGGTGCCGCAGGACCCGACCCAGGCGCGCGCCATCGCCCACGCGCGCAGCGGCGCCAGCATGATCATCCAGGGGCCGCCCGGCACCGGCAAGTCGCAGACCATCACCAACCTGATCGCCGATTACGTTGCGCGCGGCAAGCGCATCATGTTTGTCTGCGCCAAGCGCGCCGCCATCGACGTCGTCTATCACCGGCTGCAGCAGCACGGGCTGGAGCAGTTGTGCGCGATGATCCACGATTCGCAGGGCGACAAAAAAGCCTTCGTGATGGATCTGAAGGCCTGCTACGAAACGTGGATGGCGCCGGCGGCCGATCCGCACCAGGCCGAGCAGGAACGTGCCGCGCTGCTGGCGCTGGCCGACGGCGAACAGGCGCAGCTGGCCGCATTCTCCGCCCACATGACGCAGTCGCCCGACAGCCTGGGCATTCCACTGCGCCAGCTATACCAGCGCATCGCGCAGCTGACCGGCAGCATCGACGCGCACCAGGCCAGCGCGGAAGACATCGCGTCGCTGCCCGACTACGCGCTGTGGGCCGCGCATGGCCCGGTGTATCTGGCGCTGGCCGCGCGGCTGCGCGACGCGGGCCAGGACCCATGCCTGGCGCATCTGCCGTTGCGCTACCTGCATCCACAGCTGCTGGCGGCGCCGCAGCCGGCGGCGGCGTTGCGCTCCGCAGTACAGACGACGCTACCGCTGCTACGCCAGCTGCAACAGGCGCTGGTCGGGCTGCCGCCCGAGTTGTGGCGCGACGTGGCGCAGCTGCGCGCGCTCGGCGCCTATCTGCAAGCGGTGCGGCCGCTGCTGCAACGCCGGTTGCCGGAATTGCTGGACGCCGGCCAGCCGCGCAGCGCGGCCTTCCTCAAGCTGCATCGGCAGTACGCGACGCAGCACACGGCGGCACAGGCGGCAGCGGCGCAGAGCGCGCACTGGCGCGTGCGGCTGTCGGCCGCCGAGGTGGCGGCAGCGTTACCGCAGGCGGCGGCCGTCGAGCAATCGTGGCTGGGCTGGCTCAAGCCGGCCTGGTGGCAGCTGCGCGGCTTATTCAAGTCGCATTACGACATGGCGGCGCATGCGGTGCAGCCGCGCTGGAGCGACGCCCTGCGCTGGCTGCAGCAGGATTACGACGCGGCGGCGGCACTGGCCGCCACCGTGGCGGAGATCGACAGTAGCTGGCAGGTTGACGATGTGGACGCCTTCAGCGTTCAGGTCGAGCAGCTGCACGCGCGCAGCGCCGCCTTGTCGCCGGCGTTGCTATTGTTCCAGTACGCCCTGAGCAGCGGTGCTTACGCCGACTTGCCGGGCTTGCTGGCGCTGGAACCGCTGTGCACTGCCGCCTTGCGCGCGCTGGACGCCGGCTGGACCGATGTCGAGCACCTGACGCTGCCGCAATTGCAGGACGAGGTGGCGGCGGGAGAGACGGCCGGCGCCTGGTTGCCGCTGGTGGCGCCCGGACTGTCGGCCTTGCAGCAGACGCCGCCGGCGTTCGCTCACGCCGCGCGCAGTTGGCAGGGTCAACCGGAAGCGCTGGAGATGGCCATGGCGCGCGCCTCGCTGATGCGGCTGTACCGTGACGATGCCGCGCTGGCGCGCCAGGACGGCGTCCAGCTCGATCAGTTGTGCGCGCGGCTCGGCGGCCACCTGCGCGAGTTGCAGGCCCTCAACGCCCGCGTGATCCTGGAACGACGCCGCAACCACTTCCTGGCCCAGCTGGCGCTGGCCAACAGCGGCGCCGGCCAGCTGGACGCGGTGCAGAAGGAATTCAAGAAAGCCTATACCGCCGGCCGGCGCGAGCTGGAAAACGAGTTTTCCAAGGTGATGCGCTACAAGGCCATCCGCGAGCTGGCGTCCGGTCCGTCCGGGCTGGTGGTGCGCGACCTGAAACCGGTGTGGATGATGAGCCCGCTGTCGATCTCCGACACGCTGCCGCTGGAAGCCGATTACTTCGACGTCGTTATCTTCGACGAGGCCAGTCAGATCCCGGTGGAGGAAGCGGTGCCGTCGCTGTACCGCGGCCCGCAGGTGATCGTGGTGGGTGACGAGATGCAGCTGCCGCCGACCAATTTCTTCGGTACACAGGCCGATCCGGACGAGGCGGATGAGGAGCTGCTGGCTGACCTCAGCAGCGACAGCTTCCTCAACCAGGCCGCCAAGAGCCTGCCGTCCACCATGCTGCAATGGCACTACCGCAGCCGGTCGGAGGCGCTGATCACGTTCTCCAACCACCGTTTCTACGACGGCAGCCTGCTGACCATCCCCGACCACGCGCTGGTGCAGCCGGCCCTGCCGATCACGCTGCGCGCCGGCGATGCGGTGGCGCCGGCGCTGGCGCAGGCCTTGCAGCGGCCGATCAGTTTCCATTACCTGACCGACGGCCTGTACCGCGATCGCCGCAATCCGGCCGAGGCTGGCTACATCGCGCAGCTGGTGCGCCAGCTACTGAACGACAGCCACGGCCCCGGCCTGACGCTGGGCGTGGTGGCGTTCTCCGAGGCGCAGCAGGACGAGATCATCCAGGCGCTGAAGACCTTGGCCGGCCAGGACCCGGCGTTCTCGGCGCTGCTGGATGCGGCCTACGAGCGCGAAGAGGACGGCCAGTTCTGCGGCCTGTTCATCAAGAACCTGGAAAACGTCCAGGGCGACGAGCGCGACCTGATCATCATGAGTGTCTGCTACGGCTACGACAGCCAGCGCAAGATGCTGATGAACTTCGGGCCGATCAACCGCGCCGGCGGCGAGAAGCGGCTCAACGTGGTGTTCTCGCGTGCCAAGCGGCATATGTTCCTGGTGTCGAGTATCAAGCACAGCGATATCCGCAACGACTACAACCCGGGCGCGTTCGCCCTCAAAGCGTATTTGCAGTTCGCCGAACTGTCGTCGGTGGGTGACCAGGCCGGCGCGCGCCAGGTGATTGCATTGATGGGCGGCAAGGTGACCGTGCAGCGCCGCGCCGAACTGCATCCGGTGGTGGCGCAACTGCGCGCCGCCTTGCTCGAGCGCGGCTGGGAGGTCGATACCGGCATCGGCGAATCCAGCCTGCGCTGCGACCTCGGCGTGCGGCACGCCGGCGACACTGCCTATCGCCTCGGCATCCTGGTCGATACCGACGCGCATTACGCGTCCGCTGACCTGGTCGAGCGTTACCTGCAGCAGCCCGGATTGCTGGCCGGCGCCGGCTGGCGTTTGCTGCGCGTGCTGAGCAAGGATTGGGTGGCGCAGCCGGAGCTGGTGCTGAAACAGGTAGTGGACGCGCTGGCGTCGGCGCAGACGGTCGGCAGCGACACCAAAGCTGCTTAACCGAGCAGTCGCGCCAGGGCCTGGACGGCGCGGCTGGGCGGCCGCTGCCGATGCAGCAGCAGCGAGAAGGGGCGTGGCGGCAGGTCGAGGTTGACCTTGCATAGCAGCCCCGCTTGCAGATGCGGCGCCACCACCAGTTCCGACACCACCGTGGCATAGGCGCCGGCCATGGCGGCGCTGCGCACCGCTTCGTTGGACGGCAGCGCCAGTGCCACCTTTAGCTGCGCTGGCGCGACGCCCAGCGCCGCCAGCTGCGTCTCAAACGCCGAACGCGTGCCGGAACCCGGTTCGCGCAGAATCCAGTCAGCCGCCAGCAGCGCCGCC
This sequence comes from Duganella dendranthematis, assembly GCF_012849375.1. Taxonomy (NCBI): domain Bacteria; kingdom Pseudomonadati; phylum Pseudomonadota; class Betaproteobacteria; order Burkholderiales; family Oxalobacteraceae; genus Duganella; species Duganella dendranthematis. The sequence continues at coordinate 2,138,929 of NZ_CP051684.1, read as the reverse complement.
GCATCCACCGCGCGGCCATCGGCCCACGGATGGGAGGGCGCCACCACCGCCACCAACTGGTCATGCGCCACCACGGTGGCGGTCAGCTCAGGCGCATCGACGCCGTCTTCCACCAGCCCGAGATCGGCCGCGCCGTCGCGCACCGCCTGCGCGACGCTGCTGGTGTTGCCGATAGTGAGGCTAAGTTCGATTTGCGGATACTGGCGGTGGAAGGCCAGCAGCAACGGCGGCAGCCAATAGCTGGCAATCGTCTGGCTGGCGTGCAGCGCCACCGCGCCGCGTTGCAGGCCGGCCAGCTCGGCCAGCGCCAGTTCGGCGTTACGGGCCGCCGCCAGCGTGGCGCGCGCCTCGGCCAGGAACAGCCGGCCGGCATCGTTTAGTTCGATGCGGCGGCCGACGCGGTCGAACAGCGGCGTGTCGTAGCGTTCTTCCAATGCGCGCAACGCGGCGCTGACGGCCGAGGGCGTCAGCGCCAACACCGCCGCCGCCTGGGTCAGATGTTCGCGCTCGGCGACGGCGACGAAGATGCGCAGTTGTTCCAGCGTCATGCAGCTTCCTTAGGCGATGTGCAGAAAATGGATCAGGCCGAGGCTGATGGCGCACAGCACCAGCAGCGACAGCACGACCACCATGGTAACCCGGCCACCGGCGCGCAGCACGCTGCGGGCGTCGACGCCTAGGCCCAGCGCCGCCATCGACATCACGGTCAGGAAGCTACTGGCGGCCTGGGCCGGCTTCAGCAGCGCCGGCGGCAGCAGGCCGGCCGAACGCAGCGCCATTAGCGCCAGGAAGCCGGCGATGAACCACGGCACCAGCGCCGACAGCCGCAACCGTTGACGTGGCGCGTCACCAGCCTGCGGGCCGAACAGCGACAGCAGCAGCACGACCGGCCCCAGCATCAATACCCGCACCAGCTTGACCAGGGTACCGACATGGGCACTGGTCAGCGATACCGCGCCGGTGGCGGCCAGCACCTGCGGCACGGCGTACACGGTGAGGCCGGCAAACACGCCGTACTGGCTGGCCGACAGCGACAGCAGCGGCATGGCCAACGGCAGCAGCAGGACCACGATGACGCCCAGCACGGCGGTGAACGAGATCGACGCCGCCACGTCCTCGCCATCGGCATCGATTACCGGCGCCACGGCGGCGATGGCGGAATTGCCGCAGATTGAGTTACCGCAGGCGATCAGCAGGGCCAGCTTGGCGGATAGGCCGCTCAGGCGGCCGATGGCGTAGCTGCAGCCGATCGCCAGCCCCACCACGCCGGCGATACCGGTCAGCAGCATCCAGCCATTGGCCAGCAGCGCGCCGGCGCTGACGGTTGCGCCGAGCAGCAGCACCGCCAGTTCCAGCAAGGTCTTGGCGCTGAAGTGGATGCCGGCGTCCCAGCGCGCCGACAGGGGCGTCAGCGTGCGCAGCGCGGTACCCAGCAGGATGGCGAGCACGAGGCTTTCCAGCCAGGCGCGGCCGAACAGGGCGGTCTCGGCCTGCGCCAGCCCGCAGGCGACAGCGGTGACGACGGCGCACAGCAGCAGTCCAGGAAGGATTTTGGTTGACATTGCTTATTCCTTATTCAAATTCCGAATAAGCAAAGTATGAAACCGCATATCCATGCAGTCCATTGATATGTTCTGCACAAATCATTCGATTTTATAAAACAAAACGCCCGTTCGGCGTGACTCCGAACGGGCGTGAAGCTGGCTTCGGTTTAGCCCAGCGTCAGGGTCAGCGTGGCGCCGCCGTAGTTCGGCGTCACGTTGCTAAAGCCGTCCACCGTGATGGTGGTGAACTTGCCTTTCAGGCTGCCGGCGGTGATCACAGTTAGCACATCGCCCGCTTTCGGCTTGTAGCCGTTGGCGAATTTGATGCGCAGCGTGCCGCCGGCGATGGTGGCGGTGCCGGACACGGTCAGGCTGCCCTGGCTGCCGGCGGCTGCGCCGCCCAGATCCAGTTCCAGCGTGGTGCTGCCGCTGAGCTGGGTGTACTTGCCGGTCACTTGCAGCGCGGCCGGCGCATTGGCCACCAGCGTGCCGCCGCTGACGTAGACGTCGCCCTTGCCGAAGGCGGCCACCGAGTCGCCCTGCAGTGCGCCGGCGGTCAGTTCGGTGCCGCCGGTCCAGGTGTTGGCGCCGGCCAGTTTCAGCGTGCCCGTGCCTTGCTTGACCAGCTTGCCCGCGCCGCTGATGTCGTTGCGCCAGCGGTCCACCGCGTTGAAGCCGCCCTTGCTGGCGTCCATGACGATGGTGACGTTGCCGCTGAACGAGGCATAGCCGTCGGCGGCCGCGAACAGGTTCAGACGGCCCCAGCCTTCTGCATCGTCCATTACTGGGTAGCCGGAGGTCAGCGCGGTGGTTTTCAGCACCACGCGGCGCTGGGCGTCGCTCAGGTAGGGCTGGCGCGTTTCCAGCAGCACTTCGGCGCCTTTCGGCACGGCGGCGGCGGCGTTGGTGGCGGCGATCGGCGCGAAGCCGAAGGTGCTGCGGCGCAGATAGTTGGCCTTGTTGGTGGCGTAGTCGGCGAAGCGGTCATTGGCCACGGTGCCCGATTGCGCGTAGGCGGCGAAGGTATCGGCAGTGGTGCTGGTGGCGGCCATCAGCGCGCTGTGCGCCTGGGTGACGGCGGCGGCTTTCTTGGCGGCGTTGGCTGGATCGGCCAGGTTGGCGGCGGCGCTGGCGATGCCGAGCATGCGGCCGCTGACCACGTCCAGCGGCGAGTGCATGCCGGCCAGGATGCGCATTTCGCCCAATTCCAGGCCACGGCTCAGCATTTCCTGATAGCGTTCCGGCACCGCGTAGGCCATGGCGACGGCGTCGCGCACCGCTTCGGCGGTGTGGCCGCTGGTGAATCCGCCATCGGTATTCGGAGTGGTGCTCTTGGCCGGGACCAGCGCCGGCAGCAACTGCACGCTGGTGCTCCAGCGGTAAGGACGGGCGTATTTGTAGAAGCGCTTGGCCGGTTCGGTAGAGGCGTTGTTGCCGACCAGGTTGACCAGGTCGACCACGTTGCCGAAGCTGGTGTTGGTGGCGCTGCCGACGCCGGTGTTGTTGCCGCCGTCGTTGTACAACACGGTAGTGGCGTCGGCCGCCACGCTGGTGATGGTGGTGGTCTGCTGGGCGGCGGCGCGCCAGGCGCTGGTCAGCGGTCCAAGGCCGTCGGTGATGCTGTAACCCTTGCCGCGGCGGTCATCCAGATACGCTTGGACGGCCTGGTCGGCGGTGCGGTTGGTGGTGGCTTTGACCACGTAGTCGATGTTGGCCTGGTGTACGGTGGCGTTGAGCACGGTGCCGTCCGGCGTGCCGTCGCCCGGTACGCCGGACCAGGTCGATGCGACCACGGCCGGGAAGGCGCCATTGGCTGGCGCGGTCACGCCGGCGTCGACGATTTGCGTCAGCGGTTTCCAGATGCTCAGGAAGCCGCCCAGGATGCGCACGCCGGCGTTGGTGTCGAGCGTCGCGTAGCGGGCGTCGCCGCGCTGGTTGGTGGCGATGGTGTCAACAAACGCGGTGGCGGTCGGCAAGGCGACGCTTTCCGCTGCGCCCTGGTCGGCGGGCGCGGCTGGAATGACCAGCGGCTCGTCGTTGGAAGAGCCACCGCAGGCGCTCAGCGCGGCGGCAATGCTCAGGGCCAGGATCAGGGGGCGGGCAGGAAGCAGGTGCATATCGGTATCCGTTGTCGGTGGGGAGTTGGAAAAAGGCCACAGGGTAAAGAGCGGATATGACAAGCTTGTTACGCAACGGCGCTGGCAGCGCTTCCAGCTAAAAATATTATGGCTGATGCGGAAAAGCTGATGGCTCGGCAGGCTGCTACAATGCGGTGTGAAAAAAATCCTGCTCATCCTGCTGTTGACGATCCTGCCGATCCAGTACGCCTGGTCGATGGCGGCCGTCTATTGCCAGCACGAAGAGAACAAGGTGTCGCACTTCGGCCACCATGGCCATCAGCACCAGGCGCAGTCCGACGATGACACGGACCACAGCAAGCCGTCCAAGCATGGCGATTGCGAGGTTTGTCATCATGCGGTGCAGGCCTCGGTACCGGCCGCCGAGCCGCTGATGACGGTGGCGCCGGCCGCCGTGTTTGCGCCAGCGGGCGTGCCGCGCTATCACTCCTATATTGCCGATGGGCCGCCACGGCCCAATTGGATGCTCGTCGCTTAACGCGGCGAGGCCTGATCTTTTTCCTTTCACGTCTCGTCGAATTCCTGTTCTGTTAACTCGGAGAATTCGATGGTCAAGATATTTTTGCCGCTATGGTTAGCGGCGTGGCCTGCGTACGCGCAGGCCGTGGTGGAGCCGTGCGCGCCGTTGACGCTGTCCGCAGCGCTGGCGCTGGCGGATACCTCTCATGCCGATCTGGCGGCGGCGCGGCATGCGCTACTGGCGGAAGACGGCGTGGTGCAGCAGGCTGGCTTGCTGCCCAATCCCTCCCTGAGCGTGGAGCGCGTTGATACGCGCCGTGATACCCGCGAAACCACTTTGCAACTGAGCCAGCCGCTGGAGCTGGGCGGCAAACGCGCGGCGCGCATGCAGGCGGCGCAGCGTGGACGCGAGGGTGTGGCGGCGTTGCTGGTGCAGCGTCGGGCCGAGGTGCGCGCTGATACGGCGGCGGCGTGGTTTGCGGTGCTGGCGGCGCAGGAGCAATTGCGTCTGGCGCAGCAGGCGTCGGAGCTGGCGCAGCGCGCAGCCGGTGCGACCGCACGGCGGGTGGTGGCCGGCAAGGTGTCGCCGGTGGAGGAGACGCGCGCGCAAGTGGCTGCGGCCACCGTCAAGCTGGACTTGATACGGGCGCATGGCGCGCTGGCGACGGCGCGTGCGCGGCTGGCGGCGTTGTGGAGCAATCCGGCGCCGTGCTTTGCGCAGGCTTCTGGCGAGATGGCGACGTTGCCGGAATTGCCGTCGCTGGCGGCGCAGCGTGCGTTACTGGTGCAGGCGCCGGCGATGCAGGTGGCGCAGTCGGAGCTGGCGCAGCGGCAGGCGGCGGCACAGGTGGAGTTGTCGCGCCGCGCGCCGGACGTGGCGCTGACGATCGGTAGCAAGCGCTCGGAGGAACTGGGGCGCACGCAGGCGGTGTTTGGCGTGTCGGTGCCGTTGCCGCTGTTCGATCGTAATCAGGGGGCGGTACTGGCTTCGGCACGGCGTGTCGATCAGGCGCGGGATGGGGTGACAGCGACGGCCTCGCGGCTGGAGGCGGAGCTGGTGCAGGCGCGGGAAGAATATGCGTCGGCGCGTGCGCAGGCGCTGGCTTTGCAGGGCGAGATTCTGCCGGGCGCGCAGAGTGCGTATGACGCGGCCAGTACTGGCTTCGAGTACGGCAAGTTCGGCTTCCTCGACGTGCTGGATGCGCAGCGCACGCTGTTGCAGGCACAGTCCCACTACCTCACCACGCTGGCCGATGCGCATCGCGCGCAGGCCGCCATCTTGCGTTTGACCGGAGCAGAATATGAGTAAGAAGCAGACTATTATCATCGCCGTCATGGCGGTCATCTCGCTGCTGCTGGCGGCGTTTATTCTCAAGCCGTGTGGCGACGCGCACGCTGATGCCAATGCCGATGCCAAGGCGCCGGCCAGCGCGGCGCACGGGGATGCTGCCAGCGCCGCGCCCGAGACCATCGCGCTGAGCGAGGCGCAGGTCAAGGCGTCCGGCATCGTGCTGGCGACTGCTGCGCCGGCGCAGATCAGCACCATCCTCACGCTGCCAGGAGAGATCCGCTTCAACGAAGACCGCACCGCGCACGTGGTGCCCAAGCTGGCCGGCGTGGTGGTGGCCGTGCACGCGGAGCTGGGCCAGACCGTCAAGCGCGGACAGCTGCTGGCGGTCATCGCCAGCAGCGCACTGTCTGAACAGCGTAGCGAACTGCTGTCCGCACAACGCCGGCTGACGCTGGCCAGCACCACGCTGGAACGCGAACGCAAACTGTGGCAAGACAAGATCTCGGCAGAACAGGACTACCTACAAGCCCGCCAGGCGATGAACGAAGCCGACATCGCTGTCCAAAACGCCAAGCAAAAACTGAGTGTGCTGGGTGCTGGCGCGGCGGCAGGCTCGCAGCTCAACCAACTGCAACTGCGTGCACCGTTCGACGGCGTGGTGATGGAAAAGCACCTCGCGCTCGGCGAGGCGATCAAGGAAGACGCCAACGTCTTCACCATCTCCGACCTGTCCACCGTGTGGGCCGATTTCGCCGTGCCGGCGCAAGACCTGAACCGCGTGCGTGTCGGCGAAAGCGTCATCGTGCGCGCCTCGGCGTTCGACGCGCAGGCCAGCGGCAAGATCAGTTACGTCGGATCGTTGTTGGGTGAACAAACCCGCACCGCCAACGCCCGCGTGGCGCTGGCCAATCCGCAGCGCGCCTGGCGTCCGGGCCTGTTCGTCAATGTCGACGTGCAGTCGGGCCTGAGCGAGGCCGCCGTCACCGTGGCTTCAGGCGCGCTGCAAACGGTGGATGGCCAGCCTGCCGTCTTCGTGCGCACCAGGCAAGGCTTCGTGGCCCAGCCGGTAAAGCCGGGCCGCAGCGACGGCAAGCTGACCGAAATCCTGCAAGGCCTGTCCGCAGGCGCTGTCTACGCCGCCGCCAACAGCTACGTGCTGAAGGCGGAACTGGGCAAGGACGGCGCGGAACATGAACATTGAGGCGGGAGACGACCATGTTTGAACGACTTATCCGCTACGCCATCGACCAGCGCTGGCTGGTTCTGCTGATGGTGGCCGCGATGGCGGCGCTGGGCGTCGTCAGCTATGGCAAGCTGCCGATTGACGCCGTGCCGGACATCACCAACGTGCAGGTGCAGATCAACACGGCGGCAGCCGGCTACTCGCCGCTGGAGACCGAGCAGCGCGTTACCGTGCCGCTGGAGACGGTGCTGGCCGGCCTGCCGCGCATCGAGCAAACACGATCACTGTCGCGCTATGGGCTGTCGCAGATCACGGTGGTGTTCAAGGACGGCACCGACATCTACTTCGCGCGCCAGATGGTCAGCGAACGGTTGCAGGAAGCGCGCGCGCAGCTGCCGGCCGGGATCACGCCGGCCATGGGACCCACCTCCAGCGGCCTCGGTGAAATTTACCTGTGGACGGTGGAAGCGAAGCCAGATGCGAAGAAGGCCGACGGCACACCCTACACGCCGACCGATCTGCGCGAAATCCAGGACTGGATCGTTAAGCCGCAGCTGCGCAATGTGGCCGGCGTCACCGAGATCAATTCCATCGGTGGCTACGCCAAGGAATACCAGGTGGCGCCGCAGCCGCAGCGTCTCGCTTCCTATGGTTTGACCTTGCAGGACGTGGTGCTGGCGCTGGAACGCAACAACGGTAACGCCGGCGCCGGCTACATCGAAAAACGCGGCGAGCAGCTCCTGGTACGCGCGCCGGGCCAGGTGAAGTCGCTGGAAGACATCCGCAACATCGTGCTGCGCAGCGTGGATGGTGTGCCGGTGCGCGTGCGCGACGTCGCCGATGTCGATATTGGCCGTGAACTGCGCACCGGCGCCGCCACCGAGAATGGCCGCGAAGTGGTGCTGGGCACCGTCTTCATGCTGATCGGGCAGAATAGCCGCGCCGTGTCGCAAGCGGTGGACAAGCAGATGGCTGTCATCAACCGCAGCCTGCCGGCCGGCGTGCAGGCGGTCACTGTGTACGACCGCACCACGCTGGTGGATAAAGCCATCGGCACCGTGAAGAAAAACCTGCTGGAAGGCGCGGTGCTGGTGATCGCGGTGTTGTTCCTCTTCCTCGGCAACCTGCGCGCGGCGCTGATCACCGCCATGGTGATTCCGCTGGCGATGCTGTTCACCTTCAGCGGCATGGTGGCGGGCAAGGTCAGCGCCAACCTGCTGAGCCTCGGCGCGCTGGACTTCGGCATCATTGTCGATGGTGCGGTCGTCATTGTCGAGAACTGCGTGCGGCGATTGGCGCATGCGCAAGTCACGCTCGGCCGGCCGCTAACGCGCGCGGAGAAATTCGATGAAGTCTTCGCTGCGGCAAAGGAGTCGCGCAGGCCGCTGCTGTTTGGGCAGCTGATCATCATGGTGGTGTACCTGCCGATCTTCGCGCTGACCGGCGTCGAAGGCCGCATGTTCCACCCGATGGCCTTGACGGTGGTGATGGCGCTCGCGGGCGCGATGATCCTGTCGGTGACGTTTATACCGGCGGCGGTGGCGCTGTTCATCGGCGACAGCGTGGTGGAAAAGCACACGCCGCGCATCAACCTCGGGTACGAAATGCTGCTGGAACGCGCGCTGGGCAACGCGCCGGTGGTGCTGTCGTTCGCCGGCATCGCGGTGGCGCTGTCGCTGCTGATGGCGACGCGCATGGGAAGCGAATTCGTGCCGTCCCTCAACGAGGGCGATATCGCCATGCAGGCCTTGCGCATTCCCGGCACCAGTCTGACGCAGTCGGTGGAAATGCAGAAGCAGGTGGAGTCGACCTTGACGCGCCAGTTCCCCGAGATCGAGCGCGTGTTCGCCCGCACCGGCACGGCGGAAATCGCGTCCGACCCGATGCCGCCGAATATCTCGGATGGTTACATCATGCTCAAGCCGGAGGCGCAATGGCCCAAGCCGAAGAAGTCGCATGCAGAATTGCTGGCGGCGATACAGGCATCGGTGGCGCAGTTGCCGGGTAATGCCTATGAGTTTTCGCAGCCTATCCAGCTGCGCTTCAATGAGTTGATTTCGGGCGTGCGCAGCGATGTCGCGGTCAAGCTGTTTGGCGATGACGATGCGGTGCTGAACGCCACTGCGGCGCGCATCGCGGCCATGCTGGCCAAGGTTGACGGCGCGCAGGAGGTCAAAGTGGAGCAGACCAGCGGCCTTCCGGTGCTGACGGTGGAGATCGACCGCGCAAAGACGGCGCGTTACGGCCTCAATGTCAGCGATGTGCAGGAGGTGGTGGCGACCGCCATCGGCGGCAAGGACGCGGGCACGATGTTTGAGGGGGACCGGCGCTTTGACATCGTGGTGCGGTTGCCGGATGTGCTGCGCAGCGATCTGGAGGCGGTGAAGCGCTTGCCGTTGCCGCTGGCCGGTTCCGGCAATTTCATTCCGCTCGGTGAAGTGGCGAACTTCACTATCGCGCCGGGGCCGAACCAGATTAGCCGCGAGAACGGCAAGCGCCGGGTGGTCATCAGTGCCAATGTGCGCGGGCGGGATATGGGATCGTTCGTGGACGAGGCGGAGCAGCGTTTGCAGCAGGTGAAAATCCCGGCCGGCTACTGGACTACGTGGGGCGGGCAGTTCGAGCAGTTGCAGTCGGCGTCGCAGCGCTTGCGGATTGTGGTGCCGGCGGCGTTGGGGTTGGTGATGCTGCTGCTGTTTGCCATGTTCGGCAATTTGAAGGATGGGCTGCTGGTGTTTAGCGGGATTCCATTCGCGTTGACCGGTGGGGTGGCGGCGTTGGCGATGCGCGGCATACCGTTGTCGATATCGGCAGCGGTGGGGTTTATCGCGTTGTCCGGCGTGGCGGTGCTGAATGGGCTGGTGCTGGTGTCGGCGATCCGCAAGCTGCGTGAGGAGGGACGCGGTGTCGAGGAGGCGGTGCGGGAAGGCGCGTTGGCGCGCTTGCGGCCGGTGTTGATGACGGCGTTGGTGGCGTCGCTGGGGTTTGTGCCGATGGCGATTGCCACCGGCACCGGGGCGGAGGTACAGCGTCCCCTGGCCACGGTGGTGATCGGGGGGATACTGTCCTCGACTGCGCTGACGTTGCTGGTGTTGCCGCTACTGTATCGTTGGCTGCATTTACCCCGCACGCTTTTGCCACGACGCTGGCGTGACCGCTTAAGGGTCTGACCCCGTCCGGGGTCAGACCCTGCGTGGCAGTGCGGGTTACAGCGGCGTAAACCGAATCGCCTGGCCGCCGCCAGGAGCCAGTTTGAGTTGCAGCACCGTTTTCGCCGTCACCGTCTGCTTCTCAATGACGATGTCGAAACGGTGGCTGCTGCGGTAGTCCGCCTGGTCGCCGTCGCGATAGATCTCTGCCGTGTAACGCTTGCCGGCGTCGAGGAAGTCCAGCGACAGCGGCAGCGTGCGCGCCTGTCCATCCGTGATCGAACCGACATACCAGTCCTCCGAGCGGCGGTCCTTGCGCGCAATCGTCACATACTCGCCCAGCGAACCATGCAGCACCCGCGTGTCGGCCCAGTCGGTCGGCACGTCCTTGATAAACTTGAACGGTCCCGGATACTTCTCATAGTTCTCGATCAGATCCGCCGCCATCACCACCGGCGAATAAATCACCACAAAGCTGGCCAGCTGCTTGGCCTGCGTGGAGTTGATCGGCCGTCCTTTCACGCCTTCCAGGCTCAAAATGCCCGGCGTGTAGTCCATCGGACCACTCAGCATGCGCGTAAACACCAGGTTCACTTCATGATCCACGCTGTTGATCGGATTGCCCCAGGCGTTGTACTCCATCCCGCGCGCGCCTTCGCGTGAAATCCAGTTCGGATAGGTGCGGCGCAAGCCGGTATCCTTTACTGGTTCATGCGTATCAATCGCCAGCTTGTAGCGCGCCGCTTCGGTCACCGCCTTCAGGTAATGCCGCACGCCTTCCTGCGAATCGGTGTAGCCGAAATGCGTGCCGCCGCCCGCGCTTGGGAAAATCGCCGCGCCGCCATCAGTCACGTAGCCGGACTTGATGCTGTCCACGCCCAGCTTTGCGTACAGCTGATAACCCGCATCCATTTGCTGCTCGTAGCGGGCGATATTGCCGCCGGTCTCGTGGTGGCCGATCAGCCGTACGCCTTTCTGCTGCGCGTAAGCCGACAGCGCAGGCAAATCAAAGTCCGGATACGACTGCGTGAAGCTGAATGACGAACCGCTGCCCGACCAGTTGCCATCCCATCCCAGATTCCAGCCTTCCACCAGCACGCCGCGGAAGCCGTTGCGCGCGGCGAAGTCGATATAGCGCCTGGTATTGGCCGTGGTGGCGCCGTGCTTGGCGCCCGAGCCCCAGGTGCTGCGTTCCAGGTGCATCTCCCACCATACGCCGACAAACTTGGACGGCTTGACCCACGATACATCGCCCAGCTTATTCGGTTCGTTCAGGTTCAACACCAGATCGGACATATACAGACCGGCCGCATCGTCGGCGATCTGCATGGTGCGCCATGGCGTGGTGAAGGCGCCGCGCCGTTCCACCGGCGGACCGAATGCGGACGGCGTCAGGTGCGCGCGCAGTGTCTGGCCTTCCACCTTGCGCAGCCACATCGAGGCGTAATCGACCAGTGCCGCTTCGTGGAAGGCGATATGCGTGCCGTCCTGCGTGCGGATGGTCAGCGGCGTGTTGGCGGTGCCGACTTCGGCCAGCGGCGTCTTGCGGGTGGCATATTCCAGCGCGGCCTTTTCGCCGGCTTCCTGCCACCACGCGGTGGATGGCGGCGCGACGACAAATTCGGTCAGCTCATCGCTGATTTGCGCAACCGGCAATTGCTGCTGGTCGGGGAACTCGTAGCGGAAGCCGACGCCGTCGTCGAATACGCGGAACACCAGCGCCAGGCGGCGGTTGTCGAGCGCTTTCTGCACCAGTTCCAGCCGCAGCTCCTGGTAGTGATTGCGCACGTAGCGGCGTTCGCCCCACGGCTGTTCCCAGGTGTCGTCGTGCGAGGAGACGGCTTGCCGGGCCAGCGTGAAGCCGTTGTCCAGCTGCGGCGCATTGGTCAGCAGGAAGCCGAGGTGGGACGGCGCGATCAGCGGCTTGCCGCGCCGCTGCACGCTGTAGGCCAGGCGGCCGCCGTCTTCCAGCTGGACTTCTACGCTAAGCGAATGGTCGGGCGACGAGACGGTGCCCAGCACCTCGGCGGCATTGGCGCTGGCGACCACGCCCAGCATCATGCAGGCGGCGGAGATCCAACGGACTTGCAGGGAATTGATATGCACTACTACTCCTTAAAACACTACAGTTGACGCGCCGCGCAGTTGGCCGCGATGAAGGCGGCATGCGACGGCATTTGATCCACACAATTGCTGATCACCGAGGCGATGTCGCCCAGGTAGTCGGCCACTTCTTTTTCATCCATCAGGTCTGCCAGCGGATGGTGCCCGGCCACCGGCACGCGCTGTCCATGCAGCACCTGCAGCCAGCCTACTTCCGCAAACAGTTCGTTGTCGACGCGGACGATGCGGCCGCGCGCGCGCCACAGATCCATTTTTTCGCGCAGCGTGTCCGGTATCTCCATGGTCCGCACATGGTCCCAGAACGGCGTGTCGTTACGTTCGGTGGCGTGGTAGTGCAGGATGATGAAGTCGCGTATCCGCTCGATCTCGAAATTGCATTGGCGATTGAATTCGGCGATGTCCGGCTGGCTGAATCCCTTGTCCGGGAAGAAGCTGATGAGGCGCGCGATGGTCGACTGGATCATGTGGATGCTGGTCGATTCCAGCGGCTCCAGAAAACCGGACGACAGGCCCACCGCCACTACGTTCTTATTCCATACCTGTTTGCGCTTGCCGGCGGTGAAGCGCAGCAGCTTGGGTTCCGCCAGCGGCCGGCCATCCAGGCTGGCCATCAGCTGCGCGCGCGCTTCATCGTCGCCCATGAATTTCGACGCGTACACATGGCCGTTGCCGGTGCGGTGCTGCAAGCCGATGCGCCACTGCCAGCCGGCCGGCCGCGCCGTGGCGCGTGTGTAGGGCAGCAGGCCGCCGCCAAGTTCGCACGGCACCGCCCAGGCGCGGTCGCACGGCAGCCAGTGCGACCAGTCCTCAAAGCCGGTGTGCAGCGCCTGTTCGATCAGCAGGCCTCGGAAGCCGGAACAGTCAATGAACAATTCGCCGCCAATCAGATCGCCGTTTTCCATGCGCACGGCGTCCACGTGGCCGTCGCTGGCGCGGGTCAGGGCGTCCACCACCTTGCCTTCGATGCGGCGCACGCCGCGTTGTTCGGCATAGCGGCGCAGATAGCGCGCATACAGGCCGGCGTCGAAATGGAAGGCGCTGACGATGTCGCCCAGCGGCGAGTTGCCGTGCGAGCGGTCGGCGCGCATGAATTTTCCTGCGTTTGCCGCCATGCGGTTGATCGAGTAGTTTTCCAGGTCGGGCGCCTTGCCCTGCTGGTGCATGCGCAGCCAGTACTGGTAGAACGGCAGCGTCGCCAGGTCCTGGCCGAAAATGCCGAAGCCGTGCATATAGCGGTCGCCAATGCGGCCCCAGTCGCGGAATTCGATGGCCAGCTTGAAGGTGGCCTGCGTCTCGCGCACGAATTCATTCTCGTCGATGCCGAGGACGGCGTTGAACAGTTTGATCATCGGGATGGTCGATTCGCCGACGCCGACGGTGCCGATGTCCTCCGATTCGATCAGCGTGACCTGCACCTTGTCGCCCAGTATCCGCGACAGCGCGGCTGCGCTCATCCAGCCGGCGGTGCCGCCGCCGACGATGACTACTTTTTTGATGGTCTCCATCTACTCTGCCTTGGTCATGATTTTATAGCTCCACGGCGCCATGTCGAACTGCGTCGACTCATCGACCTTGAGCGTCTCGCCGCTGGTGAAGTCGCGGTAGCGGCCAAGGTGCAGGTCATCGCGAAAGCTGGTTTTTACCGGTTGCGCGCTCAGGTTAAACACGGCGAACACTTTGTCGCCGGCGTTTTGCCGCACAAAGCTGAACACCTGTTTGGGCGCGTTGTTCGGCACCTGTTCCATCCTTGCGCCCCACTCGCCGTTCCACAGCGCGGTGTGCTGCTTCTTCAGCGCATTCAACTGCGTGTACAGCGCGGTGTAGGGCGACGCCTGCCACTGTATCGCATCGCGTTCGAAGAAGGCCAGCCGTTTGCGGTTGCCGGCTTCCTGGCCGTTGTAAATCAGCGGCATGCCTTCGCTGACGAAGGAAAACACGATGGCCGCATCCACCGCCGGGCCAAAGATCTCGAACTCGGTGCCGTCCCAGGCGTTCTTGTCATGGTTGGTGGTGTACAGCATGCGGTAGGCCTGGCGCGGATAAAACTTCTGGTTCCACGCATAATAAGTATACAGCGAGGTGGCGTCGGCCTTGCCGTCGGTGATGGCGCGCAGGCCGTCCCACCAGCTCCACGCGTAGCTGGCGTCGAAGGCGCGCGCGTGCATGTCACGGCTTTCCCATTCGGCCAGCATGAACACCGGCTTAATGGCGCGCAGCTCGGCCGCGGCGTTGTCCCAGAAGTCCTGCGGCACCAGGCCGGCGGCGTCGGCGCGGTAGCCGTCCACGCCCACTTCGCGCACCCAGTAGCGCAGCGCGTCGGTCATGTAGCGGCGCAGGCCGGGCTGGTTGTAATCGAGGTCGATGATGTCGTCCCAGTCGTACCATGGCGTGGGATGCGGGCGGCCGTGGCGATCGCGCTCGTACCATTCGGGATGGCTGGCGTACAGCACGTTGTCCCACGAGGTGTGATTGCCGACCCAGTCGAGGATGACGTGCAGGCCGAGGCCATGGGCGGCGTCGACGAAGTGCTTCAAATCGGCCTGGGTGCCGAATTCCGGATTGACGGCGAGGTAGTCGCGCACCGCATACGGGCTGCCCAGCGCGCCTTTGCGTTTGGCGAGTCCAATGGGATGGATGGGCATCAGCCACAGGATGTCGACGCCCAGCGCCTTGAGGCGCGGCAGCTGGCGTTCGGCGGCGCGGAACGTGCCTTCCGGCGTGAACTGGCGGGTGTTGATCTGGTAGATGCTGGCGTTTCTGGTCCATTCGGCGTGCTGGAACTGCACGTAGGGATCTGCTGCGGCGGCGCCGCTGAAGGTGATGAGCAGCGCGGTCAGGAGTGATTTGATCATGTAAGCGGTAAAAAAACGGATGCCCTGCCAGGGGACGGTCGACAGGGCATCCGGTAAAAACACCTAGAACTTGTAGTTCAGGCCAAAGGTGTAGGTGCGGCCATACACCACCTTGTTGGTGATCTGGTTAGGATCCGTGGTGTACTCCTGGAACGGTGTGTTGGTCCAGTTATGCCCTTGCAGGAACACCGACGCGCCTTTCAGCCAGCCTTGCTGGAATTCGTACGAGGCTTGCAGGTCGACGATGGTCTCGCCCTTGATGAAGGTGAACTGCGAGTCGCTGCGGTAGTCCAGGATCTGGCCGACGAAGCTGGAGCGGCGGTGCGCGGCCCACGCCAGTTGCAGGCCGTGGTTTTCGTAGTAGACGCGCAGGCTGCTGACGTTCTTCGACAAGCCGGGCAGGCCGATCTCGCTGACCGCGCCGTTGAACACCGGCGCATTGTTCGGCGAGACGAAGCCGCTGGTCGGCAGTCGCACCGAACTGTCGGTGAACGAGTAGTTGGCGGCGACGCCGAAGCCGTCCAGCCATTGCGTGGCCAGCGAGAACGGCAGATTGACCGCCAGCTCGTAGCCGTGCATGTTACCGCCCTGGCCGTTCTGCGGCATGGTCAGGAAGCCGATGGTGGAACCGGCGAACGGGCCGGTGGTCGGCAGCGGCGTGGTGGGGCTGGTGTACGGCTTGAAGTCGAACTGCATCGGCGCGTTGATGATGTAGTTGTCCAGCTTCTTGAAGAAGGTGGCGGCGCTGATGTAGCCTTTCTTGCCGAAGTATTTTTCATACGACAGGTCGAGCGAGCGCGCCTGGTACGGCTTCAGCTGCGGATTGCCGGCAAAGCCGCTCAGCGCCGGCGCCACCGAGGTGGCGTTCTGCACCGAGAAGTCGAGTCCGGCCTTCATATTGTCCAGGTTGGCGCGCGAAATCTGCTTGCCGGCGCCCAGGCGCAGTTTTTGCTCGTAGCCGAGGTCGAATGCTACGTTCAGGCTCGGCAGCACGTTGGTGTAGCTGGTGCCGTCGCTGCGGATTTTGTACGGGCAGGTTTCCACCGTGATGCCGGTGCAGTTGGCCAGGTCGACCTGGTTGCCGGTCGATTGCTGTTTGGTGTGAACCACCTGGAAGCCGATGTTGCCGGTGTAGGGGACGGCCCACAGGCTGCCGTCGAGGTCGCTCATGGCGTAGGCGGTGGCGACTTTCTCGCCGACGGTCCAGTCACGCGCCAGCACGGTGGCGTCGACCCAGCGGTTCAGTTCGTAGATCGAACCCAGCGTGCCGGTGGGGTCGAACGAGGCCACCATGATGCCGGAGGCGCCGGCCGGCGCCACCTCAGTACCCGGTACGGCGGCGCTGGCGTAGCCGTCGCTGCCCTTGACCGACAGCCGGCCTTCCTGACCGGTACGCGACTTGTCGCGCTTGGTGAAGTTGGCGCCGAAGTGCAGGTCGGACAGCGGACCCCAGTCCAGCACGCGGTGCGCGGTCAGGCGCGCCGAATTGACGGTGTCCCTGATGGTCGGCAGCGCCACGTAGCCGGCCTGCGGCGAATTCGGTCCGCCGCCCCAGCCGTCGACGTCGGTCAGCAGCGATACCGAGCGGTCGGCATAGCTGATGCTCGGCGTGTACTTGACGTCGGAGAAGTTGGTGCCGTTAAAGCCGGTGTAGCTGATGCTGGCCAGCTGCGAGGCCGGCGTGTTGCCCGGCTGGCCGGCGGTGGTCTCGTAGTTGGAGATGTTCTTGACACCCTTCGAGTGCGAGACATCGGCCTCGATCCGCCATTGCTCATCGAGCTTGAGCTCGTTGTTCCAGCCGATCGACGTCAGCTTGTCCTTGCTGCCGTACAGGTGATTGCGGACGTCGCCCTTGTAGTTGCTGATGGTGCCGCTGGTGGCGATGCCGTTGACCACCACTGCGTTGCTCAGCACGCCGACCGGATCGTACAGGCCGGTACTGCCGGCCACCGCGCCTTCGATGCCGGTTTTCTTGGTGGTTTCGTCGCCGCGCGAGTAGAACAGGTCCAGCGTCGAGCGGAAGTTCGGGTTGGGCTTGTATTGCAGCGTGACGGCGGCGCCGTCGCGGTCATTCTTGCGGCGCGAGGTCTCGGACAGGAAGCCGCTGGGCGCCTTGGCGGTGCCGCCGTCGTAGGCCATGTCGGTGGTGCCGCCGCCCCAGCTGTCGAACTTCAGCTCGCCGCCGTTGTCTTCCTTGAAGCGGGTCAGGCCCAGCGACAGGCCGATGGTGCGGTTGGCAAACTGGTCGACATAGCTGAAAGTGGTGCGGTGGCCAGAACCGAGGTCAGAACCCGAGTCGAAGCCAATGCGTTCCTTGCGCACCGAGGCGGCCAGCACGCGTTGGCCGAAGTCCAGTGGCCGTAGCGTGCGCAGGTCGATGGTCGAGGCCAGGCCCTGGCCCATCAGGCTGGCGTCCGGCGTCTTGTACACCAGCACCGAGCCGGTCAGCTCGGACGGGAACAGGTCGAACTCGGGGCTGCGGGCGTCGCTGGTGGACGCCTGCTCGCGACCGTTCAGCAGCGAGCCGTTGAAGCTTGGCGACAGGCCGCGCACGCTGACGTCGGTGGCCTTGCCGTTGGTCTTGTTGCGCTGGGTGGTCACGCCGCTCAGGCGCGAAATCGACTCGGCCACGGTGTTGTCGGGCAGCTTGCCGATGTCTTCGGCGGAAATCGCCTCGACGATGGAGCTGGAATTTTTCTTGATCGAGATCGCCGCTTCGACGCCACGGCGGATGCCGGACACGGTGACGCTGGCGATGCCATCGTCGTCCGCCTTGGCCGGCGCCGGCGTGGCCGGATCGCTGGCCGGGGTGGTTTGCTGTGCGTGGCTGGCGCCAGCGGCGCTGATCAGCAGCGCGCACGCGGCCGCCATCGGCCGCAGCCGGAATAGGGTGCTGGTGGTCATACATCTCCTTTGTTTTATTGTGAACTGCTGGACGGATGGTGTAACAGCGCTAAAACCGGGTCAACAATCGCGTCAGGCCGACCTGAAGAAAGCGTGAAGGTTGGCGGCCAAGTCCCTGATTTGCCGATAATTCGGCAGTTGTGGCGTTTTGCCGACGTTGGCGTACTTAAACTACAAAGCCAGCTAAACTGGCGCCATGAATATCCTGATGATTGAAGATGACCTGGCCATCGGCCGCGCGCTGCTGGCGGTGTTACAGGACGAAGGCCACCTGGTGGTCTGGCTGCGGCTGGCCGACGGCGTGCTGGCGCGCCTGCAACAAGAAAACTTTGACGCCGTGCTGCTCGACCTCGGCCTGCCCGACGGCGACGGCGGCACGCTGCTGCAGCAGGTCCGCGCGGCCGGCCTGAGTGTGCCGGTACTGATCATGACCGCGCGCGACAGTCTGCAAGACCGGCTCAACGGCTTCAACACCGGCGCCGACGACTATCTGATCAAGCCGTTCGAGATTCCCGAACTGCTGGTGCGGCTGCGCGCCATTGTGCGCCGCGCCAACGGCAATGCCGACGGTGGCGGCTGGAGCTTCGGCGACCTGATGCTCGACGAGCGGCGCATGCAGGTCACGCGCGCCGGGGCGCCGGTGGCGCTGTCGCGCACCGAGTTCGCGCTGCTGCTGGCCCTGGTCAAGGATTCCGGCCGGGTGCTGACGCGCGCCGAGCTGGAGCAGGGCGTGCTGCCGCACAGCGAAGGCCAGACGCTGGACGTGCACATCTCCAATCTGCGCAAGAAGATCGGCGAGCGCCTGATCCGCACCGTGCGCGGGGTCGGCTATTTTGCGCAGCGTCCGCATGAATAAGCCGTCGTCCTTATTCCGCCGCCTGATGCTGGGCTTTACCGGCGTCATCACGCTGGTGGCGCTGGCCGGCTTTACTTACGTGGCGGTGGAGGCCAAGATTACCCAGCGCGCGCGTACCGCCAGCGAAAACGCCGCCCACGCGCGCGAGGTACTGCTGCATCTGCGGGAGATCGCCGGCGAACCGGTGCGCATGCAGAATGCGGCTGCCGCGCTGGAAGCCGTGCGGCTGGCCATGTTCCGCGATCTGGACTATCACTCGCGGGTGCGCCTGCGGGTCTGGCAGCATGGCGCGCTGATTTACAACTCGCTGCCGGCCTTGCCGGACCAGTTGCCGGCGCCCGGCAGCGCCGCCGCGCGCGATAGCAACGCCTGGGTCAGCGCGGTGCAGCGTGACGACGCCAGCGGGCTGATCGTCGAACGCAGCCATGAAATCGATGATAAATGGATGCAGAGCTTTTCCGGCGTCAGCTTCCTGCTGTCGTCGACGATTTTCAGTTTGCCTTTGCTGCTGTTGCCGGCGTGGCTGATTATCGGCATCGGCTTGCGGCCGCTGCGCTCGATTGCCGAGCAGATCGAGGCGCGCGCGGTGTCGGATTTGACGGCGCTGCCGGAGTCCAAGTACCGCGAGCTGTCACCGCTGGTGGATGCGATTAATCGCCTGATGATGCGGCTGAGCGCGCGTATCGAGCATGAGCATGAATTCCTGACGGATGCCGCGCATGAACTGAAGACGCCGCTGGCGGCGATCCAGATCAATGCCCATCTGCTGTTGAGCCGTAGCGCGGCGGGACAGGCGGGGCCGAGCGCCGAGGCGGAGCAGGGCTTGCGCGATGGCGTGGCGCGGGCCACCCATATGGTGCACCAGTTGCTGGCGTTTGAGCGGGCGCGGGCCGAGCCGGGCGGCGAGCCGTTGCCGTTGACGGAGCTGGGTGGCTTTGTGCGGGGCCGGCTGGCGGCAGCGGCGCCGCTGGGCTTGCAGCGCGGGGTCGAGCTGGAATTCCAGTCGGCGCAGGAATGTCCGATGGCGGTGCATGTGGAAAGCATGGCGGCGCTGCTGGATAACCTGATCAGCAACGCGGTCAAGTATTCGCCGGAAAACGGGCGGGTGGTGGTGCGGCTGGAAGGCGGGCGGCTGACCATCAGCGACCAGGGGCCGGGCATTGCGCCGGCGTTGCAGCAGAAGGTGTTTGAGCGGTTTTACCGTGTACCGGGACAGGAACAGTCCGGCAGTGGGCTGGGATTGGCGATCGCCGAGCGGGCCGCCGAGCGGAATGGCGGCCGCATTACGCTCGACAGTGATGGCGCCGGCCTTACCGTTACCGTCGACTTTACCCCGCATGCTTTTGCCACGACGCTCACTTGACCTTTTAGGGGTCGGACCCGCAGGGTCCGACCCCACCCGGCGGTGCGGGTTTGTTATTCCTGAGGCGTCAGCGCCAGCGCTGCGCTGAAGTCACCCATCGGCTTGGCGCCGTTGGCGGCCAGCGCCTTGTCGCGCACCGTCAGGCCGTCCAGCACCGGCAGATTGAAGCGGTGGGTAATCGCGCGCAGGATCGAGGCCGAGTCATACTGGGTATGGTCGACCGACCCTTTTTTCACGTATGGCGACACAATAATCGCCGGCACGCGGGTGCCTGGACCCCAACGGTCGCCTTTTGGTGGCGCAGCGTGGTCGTAGAAGCCGCCGTTTTCATCGTACGTGACGATGACCAGCATGTTCTTCCACTGCGGGCTCTTCTTCAATTGCGCGATCACGTTGGCGATGTGCGCGTCGCCATCGGCCACCGACGCGTAGCCGGCGTGCTGGTTCAGGTTACCCTGCGGTTTGTAGAACGCCACTGGCGGCAAGGTGCCGGCTGCTGCGTCGGCCACGAACTGGGTGTCGTAGTCCTTCAAGTGCGCCGCGCGGTAGGCGGGGTTCTTCACCGGGTCCATGTTGGCGAAGTAGTTGAACGGCTGGTGGTGGAACTGGAAGTTAGGCGGATTGGCAAACGCGCCGCGGCTGGCCGAGGTGGCGTTGGCCGTGGTGCTGGCCCAGGCGCCCGAGTACCAGGCCCAGTCGACGTTCTTGCTGGTCAGCATGTCGCCGATGTTCTTCTGCGTCTGCGGTGGCAAGGTGGTGGACTTGGTGGTGTCGGCAAATAGGTGGCTGCTGTCGCTGGCGGCCGGGGCATTGCTGCTCGGCTGGTACGGCGGCTGCATGGTGTTGACCGCGTAGAACATGCCGGTCGAATCGGCCGGCGTGAGGGCGCCGTCGTTGGCGTAGGCCGGGGCGCCGTTCAGCACGCTGCTTGGCGCGGTGGCCGACGGCGTCAGGCGCACGAAGTTGCCCTTGCTGTCGACATCGATCTTGGCGATCGAGCCGGCCGCGACCGAGGTGTCGGCGTTCGGGTACTGCGGCGCGCAGGCGCAGATCAGGTACTGGTGGGTCAGGAACGAACCGCCGAAGGCGCCGATGAACAGGTTGTCGGCCAGCGCGTATTGCTTGGCGATGTCCCACATCTTCATCTTGCTGCCGTCGTAGTAGCCCATGGTCAGGCCGCCAGCGTCGGAATAGGCTGCGAACTTGTCGTTGGCGCCGCCGTTGATCTGCATCTGGTTGTTGTAGAAGCGGTGCACCAGGTCGCGCGAGATGACCGATTGCGGCATCGAAATCGCGCTGTTGGCGTCGTCAATCTGGAACGGTTTGTTCGGCAGGTTGGCGGTTTGTGCCTGGGTGATCACCAGGCTCTGGCCGGCGGCGGTCATGCCGCCCCAGGTTGGCGGCAGCACTGGCAGGGTGCTGTTGTCGATGTCTTTCTGCGGCACATAGGCGCTGGTCGAGGTCGGGTTCACACCCGGCACGCCGTTAGCGCCTGGGAACAGGCCGTACAGATTGTCGAAGCCACGGTTTTCCGCGTAGATGACGACGATATTCTTGATGTTGCCCAGCGCTGCGCCGGCGCTGATGGCGTTGGCCACGTCGGCGTTGGCGCTTTGCGTGCCGGCGGCGGCGATGACGGCGGTGAAGTTGTCGTTTTCGGTTTTCAGCTTGGCCTGGTCGTCGCCCGATACCTTGTTGACGTCGGCCAGCAGGTTGGATTCGCTGACGCCGATGCGTGCAGCCAGCTGGGCGCTGGCTTTGGCGAAGTCACCGCCGTTGGCGTCCATGATGGCGGTCAGTTCGGTGCTGATGGCGTCGATGATGCCGGTATGGCCGTTCGGTGCGCGGAACACCAGTTTCTGCGTCACCTTGGTGCCAGCGTCGCCCAGTGCGTCATGGCGGATGGCATCGGTTCCAACGGTGACCAGCAAAGCGCCGCTATTGGTGCCGGTGACTTTGAAGGAGCCGTCGGCGCCGGTGCGCACGGTGCCCGAGTTGCTGTCGCAGGTCAGCTTGGTGCTGCCTTCCAGGCAGACCACGGCGTTTTCATAGTAGCTGCCGACCACCTGGCCGGACACGGACGGCACGTCGCTATCGGAGGAACTGCCGCAAGCGATCAGCCCGGCGCCGATGCCGGTAGCCAACAGCAACAGCGGCACAGGACGCAGTGCCGTTTTCAAGTTTGATTTCATCATTCTGCCTTGAGGGTGGTGGGTGAAAGCGGCTCATGCTATTTAGCAAATATGTCAGGACGATGAAATGGGGAGGTCGCAAAAGTATCGTTTTGTATCGTTCTATGACTGTCATGTAGCGGTCACGTCATTTTGCTAGGCTGCGCGCATGAAAATTATTTATACAGTTGCCGTGGCTGCGCTGCTGAGCGCGTGCCAGCCATCCCCGTCTGATCACGCCGCCGCGCCTTCCGCCACTATCGCTGCCGATGCCCCCCGCGCTGCGTATGCGCCGCCGGCGGGCCGCCGTCCGACCGTGCCGGAACTGACCGCGCTGGGCCGCGCCATGTTCAATGAGCCCAGCCTGTCGGCGTCGGGCAAGCTGGCCTGCGCCAGCTGCCACAGCCCGGACAACGGCTACAGTCCCAACAACAATCTGGCGGTGCAGCTGGGCGGTCCCGACGGCCGCAGCGAAGGCACGCGGGCGACGCCGTCGCTGCGCTATATCCAGAACGTGCCGGTCTTCACCGAGCACTATCACGACGATGACGGCGACGACAGCGTCGATGCCGGCCCGACCGGCGGTCACAACTGGGACGGCCGCACGCAGACGGCGCACGAGCAGGCGCTGGGGCCACTGCTGTCGGCGCGCGAGATGGGCAACCAGGATGAGGCGGCCGTGGTGGCCAGGCTGAAGGATGGCGCGCTGGCGCCGCAGTTCCGCAAGGTGTTTGGCGACGATATCTTCAGCCGGCCCAACGCCGCGCTGCAGGGGGCGCTGATGGCGCTGGAAGTGTTCCAAGAAAGCCCGACCGATTTCTATCCCTACACCAGCAAGTACGACGCCTACCTGCGCAAGCAAGTCACGCTCAGCCCGCAAGAGCAGCGCGGCCTGCGCGTGTTCAACGATGAGACCAAGGGCAATTGCGCGTCCTGCCACATCAGCCAGATTTCGCAGGGCGGCGTGTTCCCGCAGTTCACCGACTACGGCCTGATTAATATCGGCGTGCCGCGCAACCGCAAGCTGGCGGTCAACGGCGATCCGGCGTATTACGACCTCGGCCTGTGCGGCCCGGACCGCACCGATCTCAAGGATCACAAAGAATATTGCGGCGCCTTCAAGACGCCGTCGCTGCGCAATGTGGCCACGCGCAAGGCGTATTTCCACAACGGCAGCTTCAGCAGCCTGGAGGAAGTGGTGCGTTTCTACGCTACCCGGGACACCACGCCGAAGCGGTGGTACAAGGGCCGCAAGTTCGACGACCAGCCGGAAGGCATGGACGGCAACGTCAACATGGAAGCGCCGTTCGGCGGCAAGGTGGGCGGCAAGCCGCTGCTGAATGAAGGCGATATCGCCGACATCGTCGCCTTCCTCAAAACACTGGACGATGGTTATCAAGTGAAAAATTAGCAAATTTGTCATAGAATGCGGATTCCATTGCTCTAAAGAATTGCCATGAAATCCAAGTTAATCATTGTCGCCGTGGTGGCCGCGCTGGCCGCCGGCGGTGCGTATGTGGTGTTGCGCGGCAAGCCGGCCGCTGCGCCGGCTGCGTCCCCGGCATCGGCCCAGACCGCCGCCGTGCCGGCCTTGCAGCCAGAACTGCAAGCGCTGCTGGCCAATTACCGCAAGATCATCGTGCTGCTGGCCGATGAGAAAACCCTGAACGACGCCGACCGCAAGGCCGCCAACCAAGTTGGCCAGTCACTGTTCCATGAAAACCTGGAGCGCCTGACGCGTATCCAGCCGCTGCTGGTGCAAACGCAGGCGCTGCCGCCGGCCCAGCGCGACGCCGCCTACGATGCGCTGCTGTCGTATATCGAATCGGCGTCCGACCTGTTCGATGCGGACCGGTTGGCGTTCCGCGAAGTGCTGCTGTCGCTGCAAAAGCTGGCGGCTACCGACCAGACGCTGCCGGCCATCAAGCTGCACAAGCGTGTCAGCGAAGACCTGGCGGCGCTGGAAGACATCGAGAAGCAGTACGACAAGGAAATCAGCGATATCTTCTCGCGCTTTGAAGCGCGCGCCATCACGCCCAAGCGCGAGAAGTGGGATGACTACGTCGCCCATCTGCGCAAGCTGTACACCCGCGAGCAGATCATGAAGGACTACGGCGTCATCGTGCCGTATCCGGAGCCGCCGGCCGCCGCCGCTGGGGCTGCGGGCACTGCTGCTGCGCCGGCCAAGGAAATCTTCGGCAACACGCTGCCGCCGAAAACCGTGGTGCTGACCTTTGACGACGGTCCGCATGGCACCTACACCGAAGAAATCGCCGCCATCCTCAAGCAATACAATGTGCCGGGCGTGTTCTTCGAGGTCGGCCAGAACGTCGGCCGCTACAAGAACGAGAGCAAGCGCCTGATCGACGCCGGCCACACCGTGGGCAACCACAGTTTCAGCCACGCGCTGCTGTCCAAGCAGAGCGGCGACAAGCTGTACGGCGAAATCGCCAACACCGACACCGCGCTGAAGGCCGCCGACGAGCGCCGCTCGCCGCTGTTCCGCTTCCCGTATGGCGCACACAATGCCGAAGGACTGGCCATCCTGTCCAAGCTGGGCCTGCGCTCGGTGATGTGGAATGTGGATTCGATGGACTGGGCCGATCCGGTGCCGAGCTCGATCGCCAACCGCGTGCTGGGCACGCTGGCCAAGGAGCAGCGCGGCATCATCCTGTTCCACGACATCCACGACCGCAGCGTCAAGGCGCTGCCGATGGTGCTGGACAAGCTGATTGCCGACGGCTACAGCTTTGCCGCCTGGGACGGCCAGGAGTTCAAGGTCGCCAAGGGCGCCAAGCCGGCGCCGGAGCAGGTCGCCATCAGCACCGGCTACGCCAACAGTTACGCGGTGGTGATCGGCATCAACGATTACCAGAAGTGGCCCAAGCTGCAATACGCGGTGCAGGACGCCAAGGCGATCCGCGACACGCTGGTCAACCGTTTCGGGTTTGCCGGCGAGCGCGTGTTCACGCTGACCAACGGCGAGGCCACCCGCAACAACATCCTGGCGCTGTTCCACGACAAGCTGGCCGAAGCCAAGCTGAAGAAGGATGACCGCATCTTCGTGTTCTTCGCCGGCCACGGCGCCACGCGCCAGCTGTCGTCCGGCCGCAACCTCGGTTACATTATCCCGGCCGACTCCGATCCGCAGCAGGTCAGCGTCGACGCCATTCCGATGACGGATTTGCAGAACATTGCCGAAAGCCTCAACGCCAAGCACGTGTTGTTCGTCATGGACGCTTGTTACAGCGGCCTGGGGCTGACGCGCGGCGGCGGCAGCGAAGCCTTCCTGCGCGACAACGCGCGCCGCATCGGCCGCCAGATGCTGACCGCCGGCGGCGCCGACCAGTTGGTGGCCGATGGCGGTCCCGGCGGCCACTCGGTATTCACCTGGACTTTGTTGCAGGCGCTGAACGGCAAGGCCGACCTCAACGGCGACGGCATGATCACCGCGACCGAACTGGCCGCCTATGTGGCGCCGGCGGTGGCCAGCGTGTCGCAGCAGACGCCGGCGTTCGGCAGCCTGCCGGGTTCGGAGGGCGGCGAGTTCGTGTTCCAGTTGCCGGTCGAGGCCGAGTTCCTCAGTGCGCAGTCGACGCAATTGCCGGCTGACGCCATCGCACTTAACAGCAAGCTCGATAGCGCCCGCAGCCAGCAGGCCGAGGGCAACGCAGTGGTGGTCAAGAACCTGAACGGCGGCGAACAGAAACTGGCGGCGCCGAAGCCGGTCGATGTGTCGGCGCGCCAGCTGGCGCAGCGCGCCAACGACCGTGGCATGCAACTGTATAAAGAGAAGCAGTATGCGCAGGCCGAGGCGGCGTTTACCGAGGCGCTGAAATTCCGGCCGGACTTCGGCCTGGCCGCCAACAACCTCGGCTTCGTCTATTACAAGCAGGAGAAATATGCCGAGGCGGCGCGCTGGTTTGAAAACACGCTGCAAATCGACACCTCGCGCGCCATCGCCTATCTCAACCTCGGCGACGCTCGCGCGCACCTGAACGACAACGAGAAAGCCAAGCAGGCCTACACCAGCTTTCTGGCGCTGGCCCCCAACCATCCAAGCGCCACCTATGCGCGCGAACAGCTGAAAAAGCTATGACGGCTCAGTCGCGGCGCCAGTCGTAGTCCATCTGGCGCGCGGTGCGGTCGGCCAGCGCCGCGCCGCTCAACCGCGCCACCAGGTGCAGCGACATGTCGATGCCGGCCGAGATGCCGGCCGAGCTGACAATGCGGCCGGTATCGACCCAGCGCTGGCCGGTCTTGACCTCGACCTGCGGCCAGCCCGAGCGCAGTTCGTCCAGGTCTTGCCAGTGGGTGGTGGCGGGCAGGCCGTCCAGCAGGCCGGCCTTGGCCAGCAGTACGGCGCCGGTGCAGACCGAGGCCGTCAGTTCCGCCGTCGCCGCCGTGGCAGCGATCCAGCGGATGACTTCCGGTCGCATCAGCTCGGCGCCGACGACGCCACCCGGCACAATGAGCACGTCAATCCGGCCGGTGTCGGCCAAGGTGGTTTCCGGATGCAGCACCAGTCCCGCGCGGGCGCGCACCGGCAGGTTGCTGGCGCCGATGGTGCGCACGGCGAACGGCGGCGGCGCGTTGGGCGTCAGTCCGGCCGCCACCCGCGTGGCGCAGGTGAATACCTCATACGGGCCGGCAAAGTCCAATACTTCAACGTTGTCGAAAATATAAATGCCTACGGTGCGTGTCATGGCGATCTCCTTGTCCCTAATCAGCCATGTTGGCACGGCCACAGTTGACACAAATGACATCCATGGTGGAATATCTGCCAGATGACTCCGATCCCGATCTGGCTGCTGGTGTATCCCGGCTTTTTGCTGCTGGACGCTACCGGCCCCGCCCAAGTGTTTGCCACCGCCAATGACGAGGCGGCCGACGCCGGCCGGCCGTCGCCTTATCAAATCAATATGATCGCCGCCGAACCCGGTCTGGTGATGTCGACCGCAGGCGTTTCCGTACAGGCCGCGCCCTTGCCTTCGCCGTCCGCGCTGGCCGGCGCCACGCTGATGGTGGCCGGCGGTCGTGGGGTGGAACGCGGGCCGGATGCCAGTCCGGCGCTGGATGCCGCGCTGGTCGACTGGGTAGTGCAGGCCGCCAGCCAGCTGGCGCGCTGCTGCTCGGTGTGCACCGGCGCCTTCGTGCTGGCGCGTGCCGGTCTGCTGGACGGCCGCCGCGCCGTCACCCACTGGCAGGACGCCGCCGCGCTGCAAGCCCAATACCCGGCCATCACCGTGCAGGAAGACGCCATCTATATTAGAGACGGCGCGCTGTACACCTCGGCCGGCATCGCCGCCGGCATCGATCTGGCGCTGGCGCTGGTCGAAGAGGATCAGGGCCGCGCCGCCGGACTGGCAGTGGCCAAGCGGCTGGTGGTGTTCTACAAGCGGCCCGGCGGCCAGCGCCAGTTCAGCACCGAATTGCTGGCCCAGGCCGAACCGCAGGGTTTGCACGGTCGCCTGACCGCCTGGCTGCGGCCGCGCTTGCAGCAGCAGCTGGATGTCGAGCAAATGGCGGCCGCGCTGGCGGTATCGGTGCGCACGCTGCACCGCCACCTGCAGCAGGAAGCCGGACTGTCGCCGGCGCAACTGCTGCTGCGGCTGCGCATGGAGGCCGCCTGCGGGCTGCTGGAGCAGGCCGGCATGACGGTTAAGCGCGCCGCCCGCCAGAGCGGCTTCGGCAGCGAGTACAATCTGCGGCGCGCATTTGCCGCGCAGCTGGGCGTAGCACCCAGCGACTATCAATCGCGCTTTGGATGAGGACAGGATGCAGGCACTGGAAAAATGGCTGGCCCGGGTATTGTTGCTGAACAGCGGGCTGGCGCTGGCCGTCAGCCTGGGCCTGCTCGGCGCCGCGGCGCCCACCGGCGACATGCTGCTGCACGGGGTGGCGCTGCTGGGTTTCCTGGCCGGCGTGCTGTCGCTGCGGCGCGCGCGTTTCGGCCTGTGGGGCGGGGCGCTCTATTATAGTGTGCAGCTGTTCAGCTATTTTCCCCATGGCGAAGGTCCGACCTTCAGCGTCAAAGCCGGCGTCAGTCTCGGCGTGGTGATGCAATTCGCCAACGCCACTGTTGTCATGAATGCATTTGCGCTGGTGCTCCTAGCCGCCACCCTCGCGGTGTTGTGGCGGCGCCGCCACCAGACCGCTGCAGCGCAATAGAAAATTTCCATACGTCATCATCGCGTCATATCACTGAGGCACAGTCTGGCCTTATCCAGCTGCGCTCGCCGTCGTAGACAAATCAACATGGTTGATAGCCGCTGAACATTGTTATTTTAAGCGTGGCGGCGCGGCGACAGGCTTGCAAATAAATTCCTTGCGGAAATTTAATCCGCTATACTAGCCCTCCATAGCAAGTTTTTTACGTCGTTTTACACACGTTTCAAAGAAAAAAACGAATGCTTTCAAGCACTTGGTGATTTTTGAACGGCAGCGGCAAGATTTCGTGAGTTTTTTTTCCGTATGGGAATAAGTTTACTTAGTGGAAGACTCGTGACGGTCGCCTTGTAATCAAGCAGGACGAGTTTTAGGCTCGATGTTGAGTTGGGAGGAGGCAATAAATCTTCTCGGGTTTACTCAAGTTGAGCAATATGTTGACGTTAAGAATGTGTGCGCACGCGGTTTTGCGTTCGCGGCAAGTAATACCTAATAAGTAGTTAAACGGCAAATATGCCACTGGCGGAAGACGCGGATGCAACGGTAGGGCCGTGCACCAGATGTTTTCGGACAGCAAATCGAATCAGCGCCCTTCTAGGAGAAATGCAATGAGCGTCATTACCAGTATGTCCACCAATCAGCTTGCAAGTCTGAGCACCCAACAAGTGGTGACCATCTCGACTGCAGATATTGCGGCGCTCAGCACCGAACAGATGGCGGCGTTGACCACCAATCAGTTCCAAGTACTGACCTCGACCCAAGTTGGCGCCATTTCGAGCGCCAATGTGCCATTGCTGAGTGCGACCAATTTTGCCGCTTTGAGCACCACCGGTCTCCAAGGCCTGACCACCGGCCAAGTCAAAATCCTGACCACCGAACAAATCGTCGCGCTGACCACCAACCAGGCTGGCGCACTGAACAGCCGCCAGTTGAGCGCACTGAGCACCGCCTCGTTTGCCGCGCTGGAAACCGAAGACTTCGCCGCACTGAAGACCGCCACCCTGGCCGGCCTGAGCAGCACCCAGATCGCCGCCCTGACCACCGAACAAGCCGTTGCACTGACCACCGCCCAGGCTAACTCGCTGACCAGCGCCCAAGTGCGCTCGCTGACCACCGAATCGATCGCCGCCCTGCAAACCGAAGACCTGGCTGCACTGAAGACCGCCGTGTTCTCGTCGCTGAGCACCGGCCAGGTTGCCGCGCTGACCACCGAACAGATCCAGGGTCTGACCAGCGCCCAGTTCGCTGCGATGAGCACCCTCGACGTCGCCTCGGGCCTGACCACCAACCAGATCGTGGCCATGACCTCGAACCAGTTCGCTGGTTTGACCACCGTGCAAGTTGCTTCGCTGTCGAGCGCCAACCTGGCCGCGATTGAAGCCGCTGACGTCAGCAGCATCACCACCGCCGGCATCGCAGCCCTGAAATCGACCCAGATCACGGGCCTGACCACCGAACAGATCGGCCAGCTGACCTCGAGCCAGGCTGCTGCGATCAGCACCGCCGCCATCAAGGCCCTGACCACCGAGCAAGTCGTGGCGCTGACCACCAACCAGGCAGCCGCCCTGAGCAGCGCACAGGTCAACGCGCTGACCGCCGCGTCGATCACCGCGCTGGAAACCGAAGACTTCGCCGCGCTGAAAACTGCGACCATCGCCGGTCTGAGCAGCGCCCAGATCGTCGCCCTGACCACGGAACAAGTCGTCGCCCTGACCACCGGCCAGGCTAGCGCACTGAGCAGCGCCCAGGTGCGCGCGCTGACCACCGAGTCGATCGCCGCCCTGCAAACCGAAGACCTGGCCGCACTGAAGACCGCCGTGTTCTCGTCGCTGAGCACCGGCCAGGTTGCTGCCCTGACCACCGAACAGATCCAGGGTCTGACCAGCGCCCAGTTCGCCGCGATGAGCACCCTCGACGTCGCCTCGGGCCTGACCACCAACCAGATCGTGGCCATGACCTCGAACCAGTTCGCTGGTTTGACCACCGTGCAAGTTGCTTCGCTGTCGAGCGCCAACCTGGCCGCGATTGAAGCCGCTGACGTCAGCAGCATCACCACCGCCGGCATCGCTGCCCTGAAATCGACCCAGATCACGGGCCTGACCACCGAGCAGATCGGCCAGCTGACCTCGAACCAGGCTGCTGCGATCAGCACCGCCGCCATCAAAGCGCTGACCACAGAACAAGTGGTTGCGCTGACCACCAACCAGGCAGCCGCACTGAGCAGCGCACAGGTCAATTCGCTGACCGCCGCCGCGATCACCGCGCTGGAAACCGAAGACTTCGCCGCACTGAAGTCCTCGACCATCGCTGGTCTGAGCAGCGCCCAGATCGTCGCCCTGACCACCGAGCAAATCGTTGCCCTGACCACCGGCCAGGCTAGCGCACTGAGCAGCGCTCAAGTCCGCGCGCTGACCACCGAGTCGATCGCCGCCCTGCAAACCGAAGACCTGGCTGCACTGAAAACCGCCGCCTTCGCTTCGCTGAGCACCAGTCAAGTCGCTGCCCTGACCACCGAACAGATCCAGGGTCTGACCAGCGCCCAGTTCGCCGCGATGAGCACCCTCGACGTCGCCTCGGGCCTGACCACCAACCAGATCGTGGCCATGACCTCGAACCAGTTCGCTGGTTTGACCACCGTGCAAGTTGCTTCGCTGTCGAGCGCCAACCTGGCCGCGATTGAAGCCGGCGACGTCAGCAGCATCACCACTGCCGGCATCGCAGCCCTGAAATCGACCCAGATCACCGGTCTGACTACCGAGCAGATCGGCCAGCTGACCTCGAGCCAGGCTGCCGCCATCAGCACCGCCGCCATCAAGGCGCTGACCACCGAGCAAGTCGTCGCGCTGACCACCAACCAGGCAGCCGCACTGAGCAGCGCACAGGTCAATTCGCTGACCGCCGCGTCGATCACCGCGCTGGAAACCGAAGATTTCGCCGCACTGAAGTCCTCGACCATCGCTGGTCTGAGCAGCGCCCAGATCGTCGCCCTGACCACCGAGCAAATCGTTGCCCTGACCACCGGCCAGGCTAGCGCACTGAGCAGCGCTCAAGTCCGCTCGCTGACCACCGAGTCGATCGCCGCCCTGCAAACCGAAGACCTGGCTGCACTGAAAACCGCCGCCTTCGCTTCGCTGAGCACCGGTCAAGTCGCTGCCCTGACCACCGAACAGATCCAGGGCCTGACCAGCGCCCAGTTCGCCGCAATGAGCACCCTCGACGTCGCCTCGGGCCTGACCACCAACCAGATCGTGGCGATGACCTCGAACCAGTTCGCCGGCCTGACCACCGTGCAAGTTGGCGCACTGTCGTCCGCCAACCTGGCCGCGATTGAAGCCGGCGACGTCAGCAGCATCACCACTGCCGGCATCGCAGCCCTGAAATCGACCCAGATCACCGGTCTGACCACCGAGCAGATCGGCCAGCTGACCTCGAGCCAGGCTGCCGCCATCAGCACCGCCGCCATCAAGGCGCTGACCACCGAGCAAGTCGTCGCGCTGACCACCAACCAGGCAGCCGCACTGAGCAGCGCTCAAGTCAACGCCCTGACCGCCGCGTCGATCACCGCGCTGGAAACCGAAGATTTCGCCGCACTGAAGTCCTCGACCATCGCTGGTCTGAGCAGCGCCCAGATCGTCGCCCTGACCACCGAGCAAATCGTTGCCCTGACCACCGGCCAGGCTAGCGCACTGAGCAGCGCTCAAGTCCGCTCGCTGACCACCGAGTCGATCGCCGCCCTGCAAACCGAAGACCTGGCTGCACTGAAAACCGCCGCCTTCGCTTCGCTGAGCACCGGTCAAGTCGCTGCCCTGACCACCGAACAGATCCAGGGCCTGACCAGCGCCCAGTTCGCCGCAATGAGCACCCTCGACGTCGCCTCGGGCCTGACCACCAACCAGATCGTGGCGATGACCTCGAACCAGTTCGCCGGCCTGACCACCGTGCAAGTTGGCGCACTGTCGTCCGCCAACCTGGCCGCGATTGAAGCCGGCGACGTCAGCAGCATCACCACTGCCGGCATCGCAGCCCTGAAATCGACCCAGATCACCGGTCTGACCACCGAGCAGATCGGCCAGCTGACCTCGAGCCAGGCTGCCGCCATCAGCACCGCCGCCATCAAGGCGCTGACCACCGAGCAAGTCGTCGCGCTGACCACCAACCAGGCAGCCGCACTGAGCAGCGCACAGGTCAATTCGCTGACCGCCGCCGCGATCACCGCGCTGGAAACCGAAGACTTCGCCGCACTGAAGTCCTCGACCATCGCTGGTCTGAGCAGCGCCCAGATCGTCGCCCTGACCACCGAGCAAATCGTTGCCCTGACCACCGGCCAGGCTAGCGCACTGAGCAGCGCTCAAGTCCGCTCGCTGACCACCGAGTCGATCGCTGCGCTGCAAACCGAAGATCTGGTCGCGCTGAAAACCGCGTCGTTCAGCGCCCTGAGCACCGCCCAGGTTGCTGCACTGACCACCGAGCAGGTCCAGGGTCTGACCACCGGCCAGTTCGCCGCGATGAGCACCCTCGACGTCGCATCGGGCCTGACCACCAACCAGATCGTGGCGATGACCTCGAACCAGTTCGCTGGCCTGACCACCGCGCAAATCAGCGCGCTGTCGTCGACCAACGTGGCGGCGATCGACGCGGCGGACGTCAGCAGCATCACCACTGCCGGCATCGCAGCCCTGAAATCGACCCAGATCACCGGCCTGACCACCGAGCAGATCGGCCAGCTGACCTCGAGTCAGGCTGCTGCGATCAGCACCGCCGCCATCAAGGCCCTGACCACCGAGCAGGTGGTGGCGCTGACCACCAACCAGGCAGCCGCGCTGAGCAGCCGTCAAGTGGTGTCGTTGACCACCGAAGCGATCGCCGCGCTGGAAACCGAAGACCTCAACGCGCTGACCACGGCGTCGGTCGCTTCCCTGAGCACCGCCCAGGTTCGCGCCCTGACCACCAATCAGTTCAACGTGCTGAACACCAGCAGCGTGCAAGTGCTGACCACGGCCCAGGTCAACAGCCTGAGCACCGAACAGGCAGTGGCGCTGAGCACCAACCAGGCTGCGGTCCTGAGCTCGTCGCAAGTGGCTGCCCTGAGCACCGCCAGCGTCGCCGTGCTGGAAACCGAAGACCTGGCCGTGCTGAAAACCGCGTCGGTTGCCGCACTGAAGACCTCGCAAGTGGCTGCCCTGAGCACCGAGCAGATCATCGGCTTCACCAACGGCCAGCTGGCAGCACTCAGCACCGCCGTGATGGCGTCCGGTATCACCACCGCGCAGATCGTGGCCCTGTCGAGTGAGCAGCTGAATTCGCTGACCACCGCGCAAGTCCGCGCGCTGTCCACCGCCGGCGTGCAGGCGATCGAAGTGGCTGATCTGGGTCTGATGAACACCAGCTCCATCGCAGCCCTGAGCACCGCCCAGTTCTCGCGCCTGACGACCGAACAGATCGCCGGCCTGAGCACGAACCAGGTGCATTCGTTCACCACCTCGCAGATCCATGCGCTGACCTCGTCGCAAGTCCAGGCGATGAGCACCGACCAGATCTCCGCGCTGCCGACCTTCACGCCGCTGGTGCTGGACCTGAACGGCAACGGCATCGACACCATCAGCTCGACGGCAGGTGTGCAGTTCGACATGCTGGCCAACGGCAGCAAAGTCAGCACCGGCTGGGTTGGCGGTGGCGACGGCCTGCTGGTCCTGGACCGCAACGGTGACGGCACCATCAACAATGGTGGCGAACTGTTCGGCTCGGGCACCACGCTGGCCAACGGCAGCAAAGCCTCGAACGGCTACGCCGCCCTGGCGGAACTGGATACCAACGGCGACGGCGTGGTCGATGCCAAAGACAGCCAGTTCTCGAAACTGCAAGTGTGGGTCGATGCCAACGGCGACGGTGTCAGCCAGGCTGATGAACTCAAATCGCTGGCCGATCTGAACATCACCAAGCTGAACCTGGATGCCAAGCACAACCCGTCGCTGAACAACGGCAACATCGTCGGTCTGACTTCGACCTACGAGACCGCCGACGGCGCCAGCCACACCGCAGCGGACGTCTGGTTCAGCGCCGGCGCCACCAGCAGCAGCCTGACCAGCTCGGTCAGCAACCTGTCGTCGGCGATGTCGAGCTACACCAGCCAGCCGGCTACCAGCGGCAGCACCAAGCTGGAAGTCCCAACCAGCAGCAACGGTTCGGTGGCCGCCCTGGCCAGCGCCATCGGCAGCTACGAGAACAAGCTGACCGCGGCCAGCCACTCGGCTTCGACGGAAGAGACGCTGCGTCTGAAAGCACTGCAAAACGGCGCGCAACACGGCCTGCTGGCAGCCAAGTAATCTGACAGCGCGGTAACAGAAACGGCAAGGCCTGCGGGCCTT
Source organism: Duganella dendranthematis (assembly GCF_012849375.1). NCBI lineage: Bacteria > Pseudomonadati > Pseudomonadota > Betaproteobacteria > Burkholderiales > Oxalobacteraceae > Duganella > Duganella dendranthematis. The sequence continues at coordinate 2,104,362 of NZ_CP051684.1, read as the reverse complement.
GCCGTTTTTTTTTGCCCGGCCATTTTCGCGCCCGCCATCGCCGGAACAGCGGGGTAAACCGGGTTGTGCTTCCAAACAACAAATTCGCCCGAGGAAGGCGTGCACTAGGTTAAAATCCCACAGCTGGAACGAGCGCGTGCGCGTGTCGGCTTGGTTCCCGCTTTTTACCCACATCGATGCCTATGCAAGCTAAATTTCCCCATACCGCGATCCAGTGCCTGACTGCGATTGCCCAGCATCATGGTCTGCAGATAAGTCCGGAACGCCTGATCGATGAAAACGCGCTGCGCGCCGAGGAACCCGGCGTCGGCGCCTTGCTGCGCATCGCCTCGGATATCGGTTTGAAAGCCAAGGCCGACCAGCTGACCTGGTCGCGCCTGATGGCGCAAGGCGGCGTGTTCCCGCTGATGGCGCGCCTGGTGGACGGCAATTCGGTGATCGTGGTCGGCGTCAAGCCGGGGGAAAACGGCGGCCAGGACCATGTGGCGGTGCTCAACCCGGCCAGCGCCAACGCGGTGGTGGTGCTGGTCAGCCGCAGCGACTTCGAGCAGCGCTGGCAGGGCGATGTGCTGTTCATCAAACGCCAGCACAAGCTCAGCGACCCCAACCAGCCGTTCGGCCTGCGCTGGTTCATTCCCGAAATCCTCAAACAAAAAGCCGCCTTCCGCGACATCTTCATCGCCGCCATTGCCATGCAGCTGCTGGCGCTGGCCTCGCCGATCTTCTTCCAGCTGGTGATCGACAAGGTGCTGACCCACCGCAGCGTGACCACGCTGCAGGTGCTGTCGGTCGGCATCATCATGGCGCTGGCGTTCGACGCCACCTTCGGTTTCCTGCGCCAGACGCTGACGCTGGCGGCCAGTAACAAGATCGACATGCGGCTGACGCGCCGCGTGTTCGGCCACCTGCTGTCGCTGCCGATCGATTTTTTCGAGACCACCAGCGCCGGCGTGGTCACGCGCCACATGCAGCAGCTGGAAAAAATCCGCAACTTCCTGACCGGCCGCCTGTTCTTCACGGCGCTGGACGTGATCGCGCTGCTGGTGTTCATTCCGGTGCTGTTCAGCTACTCTGTCAAGCTGGCCTCGCTGGTGCTGTTCTTCGCCGCGCTGATCGCCGGCGTGGTGCTGGCCATGGTGCCGACCTTCAACCGCCGCCTGCAAGCGCTGTACTCGGCCGAGGGCCAGCGCCAGGGCATGCTGGTGGAAACCATCCACGGCATGCGTACTGTCAAGGCGCTGGCGATCGAGCCGTCGCAGCGCCGCGTGTGGGACCAGCGCTCGGCTGAAGCGATCACCATGCACTTCCGCGTCGGCCAGATTTCCATCGCCGGCAACTCGGTCACCGACTTCCTCGGCAAGCTGCTGCCGGTGCTGATCATCGTGGTCGGCGCCGCCGACGTGTTCGACAACACGCTGTCGGTCGGCGCGCTGATCGCCTTCCAGATGCTGTCGGGCCGCGTCACCCAGCCGCTGATCTCGCTGGTCGGCCTGGTCAACGAATACCAGGAAACCGCGCTGTCGGTGCGCATGCTGGGCGAGGTCATGAATCGCGCGCCGGAAGGCCGCGCCGGCGCCAACGGCCTGCGGCCGGTGCTGGAAGGCGAGATCAAGTTCGACGCCGTGACTTTCCGCTATCCGGGTGCGCAGGCGCTGGCGCTGGACAAGGCCAGCTTCACCATCGAACAGGGCACGGTGGTCGGCATCGTCGGCCGCAGCGGCTCCGGCAAGACCACCTTGACCAAGCTGATCCAGGGACTGTATCCGGTCCAGGAAGGCATCGTCCGCTTCGACGGCATCGATGCGCGCGAGATCGAGCTGGCGCATTTGCGCCGCCAGATCGGCGTCGTGTTGCAGGAGAACTTCCTGTTCCGCGGCACCGTGCGCGAAAACCTGTCGGTCACCAAGCCGGACGCCAGCTTTGAAGAACTGGTGGCCGCCGCCCAGGCGGCCGGCGCCGACGAATTCATCGAACGCCTGCCGCAGGGCTACGACACCGTGCTGGAAGAGAACGCCTCGAACCTGTCGGGCGGCCAGAAGCAGCGGCTGTCGATCGCCCGCACGCTGGTGGCCCGTCCGCGCATCCTGATCCTGGACGAAGCCGCCTCGGCGCTGGACCCGGAATCGGAAGCGATTTTCATCAGCAACCTGGCAAAAATCGCCGTCGGCCGCACGGTGGTGATGATTTCACACCGCCTGTCGACTCTCGTCAACGCCGACAAGATCATGGTCATGCAGCAGGGCCGCCTGGTCGATGCCGGCCGTCATGAAGAATTGCTTACCCGCAGCGAAACCTACCAGCACTTATGGAACCAGCAAACAAGTCACCTGTGAGCCGGGCGCGTCGCGCCAAGGACGAGACCGAGGTCGCATTCCTGCCGGATGCCGACGCCATCGAGCGCGGGCCGCTGCCGCGCTTCGTGCGCATCACGCTGCATGTGCTGCTGCTGGCGTTTGCCGCCTTCATCGTCTGGGCCAGTCTGTCGCCGATCGACCAGATCGTCATCGCCCATGGCAAGCTGGTCAATCCGCTGCCGAACATCGTGGTGCAGCCGCTGGACACCTCGATCATCCAGAGCATCGACGTGCGCGTTGGCCAGGTGGTGCGCAAGGGCCAGGTGCTGGCCACGCTGGACCCGACCTTCAACGCCGCCGACGAGAGCCAGCTGCGTAGTCGCCTGGAAAGTCTGGACAACCAGACCGCCGGCCTGCGCGCCGAGCTGTCCGGCCAGCGCGGCGCCGCCGACGTCGGCAAGAGCAGCGCCGACGCCCAGTTGCAGTCGCAATTGTCGAGCGAGCGCCAGGCCAATTTCGCGGCCCAGCAGAGCAAGATGGACCAGAACATCGCCCGCCTCAAGGCCAGCATGCTGACCAACAAGCACGACCAGGTGATCCTGGCCGAGCGCGTCAAGTCGCTGCGCGAAGTCGAAGCCATGCAGGAGCAGCTGATGGCCGAGCAGTTCGGTGCCAAGATGCACTTGCTGGAAGCGCGCGACCGCCGCCTCGAAGTCGAGCGCGACATGGACATGCAACGCAACAAGGCGGTCGAACTGGCCAGCGAACTGGCCTCGGCCGAAGCCGAGCGCGCCGCCTTCGGCAAGAGCTGGCGCCAGAAGGCGATGGAAGACTTGCTGAGCGCCTCGCGCGACCGCGCCGGCGTCACCGAGCAGCTGGCCAAGGCCGACCGCCACCTCAAGCTGATCCAGATGGTGGCGCCGGCCGACGGTGTGGTGCTGGAAATCGGCAAGCTGTCGGTCGGGTCGGTGGTGCGCGAGGCCGAGCCGCTGTTCACGCTGGTGCCGCTGGGCGCCGACCTGGAAGCCGAAGTGCAGATCGATTCGGTCGACATCGGTTACATCAAGCCGGGCGCCGACGTCCACCTGAAGGTCGACGCGTTCTCGTTCATGAAGCACGGCATGCTGGAAGGCAAAGTGCGCACCATCAGCCAGGATTCGTTCAAGCGCGAGACCAAGGACACCAGCGGCGGCGGGCTGGACGCCTATTACCTGAGCCGGATTCCGTACACCGGCAAGCTGAACCGGCTGCCGCCGGGCGTGCGGCTGCTGCCCGGCATGACCGTGTCGGCCGAGATCGTCGTGGGACACCGCACCGTGATGTCCTACCTGCTGTATCCGCTGACGCGCGCGCTGGACGAATCGATCCGCGAACCTTGATTACTACCCATTAACCTGTCGGAGCCCGGCTACGTGTTTACCATCATCATCCCCACCCATGACCGGCCGGTGCTGCTGCAGCGCACGCTGGAATCGCTGATCGCGCAGACCTGCCAGGACTTCAAGATCGTGATCGTGTCCGACAGCGCCACGTATATCCCGCCGTACAATCATCTGGCGCACTTCAGCGGCCGTTTCGACTACGTGCTGCGCTGCAGTGGCCGTCCCGGTCCGGCGCCGAGCCGCGACATGGGCCAGGCCATCGCCACCGGCGACTACATCATTTTCCTCGACGACGACGACACCTTCATGCCGGACCACCTGGCCAAGCTGAAGGCGCGCCTGGACCAGGGCGACCGTCCGGAACTGCTGTTCTGCGACCTGCAGGTGCAGTTCGAGAACCGTGCGGTGACGCCGCCCGAGCCGCAAGGCCCGACCCACAAGGTGTCGATCGCCGACGCCACCGACGACAGCGTCTATATCCGCAACCGCATTCCCAACAGCTGCATCGCCTACCGCCGTGACGTGCTGGACGGCGTCACCAACAATCCGGACATGGTGATCTACGAAGACTGGGACTTCCTGCTGAGCGTGCTGCAAAAAGGCTGCACGCTAACGCACGTTGCCACCGACGGCGTGGTGATCCACAAGACCCCCGCCGACGCGCCGGAAAATATGCGTCGCGGTAACTCGAATGAAGAGCTGGTGGTCAAGGTGATGATGGAGCTGTACATCCGCCATCCGGCGCGCAATATGGAAACGCGGCTGGCGCGCCAGGCGCTGCTGGCCAGCGCCAACCTGCATTTCGACCTGTCGCACTTCTGATCGGGCGGCGACGCCATGCACACCGCAGATTACCTGTTTCCGCGCGACCTGGAAGTCAACCCGACCGGGCTGAAGAAGATCATTGTGATCGGCTCCTGTCTGGCCGAAGCCTACGACAGCGAATTCAAGAAGCTCAATCCGCAGCTGGAAGTCGACAACATCATCTTCGGCAACGCCATGCAGCTGCCGGAGAAGTCGCGCGAAGAACTGGCCACGTTTGACCTGCAATACATCCAGCTGCCGCTGCGCAATGTGCTGACGGATGGCGTGATCCGCCCGCCGGCCGGCGGCGCCAGCGACTGGCTGGAAGTGGGCAAGGCCAACATCGATTTCCTGCTGAAGTACGCGCTGGCCTACAGCGGCTCGCTGCTGACCGTGGTCTCCAATTTTGTGGTCCCGCAAGGCAAGCTGGCGCCCAGCCTGAGCGACCAGGACAGTGCGCTCGACATCACGCGCATCGTCACCGAACTGAATTTCTACCTGGCCGACGCGCTGCGCAAGCTGCCCAACGCTTACCTGGCCGACGTCAATATGATTGCCGCGTCGATGGGCAAGAAATACTTCCTCGATGACGTGGTGTACTTCTTCACCCATGGCGTGCCGCTGGGCCTGGATGAGTTCATCGAGGCCGAACAGGAGTTTTCCGGCGACGCGCCGAACCGCCTGGACGGCAATCTCGACAAGGTGGCGCGTTACGACGGCAAGGTCGGCGAATTCTACGGCGCCGTGTACCGCCAGATGGAAACCATCCACCGCGTGATCCACCAGACCGATTCGGTCAAGCTGGTGATTTTCGACCTCGACAACACCATGTGGCGCGGCCTGGTCGGCGAGCATTACGAGCCGCAGGGCGCGTGGCCGCAGATGTTCGGCTGGCCGTTGGGCGTGTGGGACGCGATCAACCAGCTGCGCCGGCGCGGCATCATCGTTTCGCTGTGCTCGAAGAACGACCAGGCGGTGGTGACCGGCAAGTGGCGCCAGGTGGTGCCGCTGCCGTTCATTGAATTCTCCGACTTCCTGGTGCCGCAGATTAACTGGCAGCCGAAGGCCGAAAATGTCGCCACCATCATGCACGCGTTGTCGCTGACGGCCAAGAACGTGGTGTTCGTCGACGACAATCCGGTCGAGCGCGACGCGGTCAAGATGGCGCACCCGGAAATGCGGGTGATCGGCGCCGATCCGTTCGCCATCAAGCGTATTTTGACCTGGGCGCCGGAGACGCAGATCGCCCGCCTGAGCGCCGAGTCGGCCCAGCGCGAAGCCTCGCTGATCGGCAAGGTCAAGCGCGATGAAGAGCGCGCCGCCATGCCGCGCGAAGAATTCCTGCGCCAGCTGAATACCCGGCTGGAGCTGGTGGAGATCCATAACCGCGAGGCGCCGCAGTTCTTCCGCGTGCTGGAGCTGGTCAACAAGACCAACCAGTTCAACACGGTCGGCGCGCGCCGCTCGGCCGAGGACTACGACCAGCACTGGGCGCAGGGCGGGCGCGTGTTTGCCTTCTCGGTCGGCGACCGCTACACCGAATACGGGCTGGTGGGGGCGTTGTTCACGCTGGGTAACTGCATCACGCAATTTGTCATGAGCTGCCGCGTGCTCGGCATGGAGATCGAGCTGGCGGTGCTGCGCGAAGTGATCGCCGTGCTGCTGGAAGCCCAGCCGGCCATGGTGGTGTCCGGCCTGGTACTGAAGACCGACAAGAACACGCCGTCGCAGGGGGTGTTTGCGGCCGCCGGCTTCGTCGCCACGGATAACCCGCAAATCTTCCTGCGCACCACCGCGCCGGCCTCGCCGCTGGCGCCGCATGTGCCGGCGACGTGGGTCTGACCACCTTCACCACGAGAAAACCATGATTGTTCAACGAATTCAGCAGGACGTAATGTTTCATGACGAGACATTGACGCCGGAGCTGGCCGCGCGGCTGCCGCTCAATGACGTGCTGGGGCTGGTCAGCAATTTCGTCTACAACACTTTCATGCATGAGATGTTCCACATGAAGGCGCTGTTCTACCCGCAGCTGGACGCCATCCTGCAGGAACTGGGCAGCAAGCTGTATGACGGCGTGGCGCCGTTCCCGGCGGAGAATGACCTGCACCTGATCATCGGGTCGCAGTTTTCGAATGTCGGCGGGCATAGCCGCATCGCCCGCGATTTCCTGCAACTCAAGCGGCACAACCTGGTCGTGGTGACCGACACCTTCAACGACCAGAACGACGAGCAACGCCAGGAGATGATCGATTTTTTCCATCCGGCGCCGGTGCTGTTCCTGCCGCGCGGGAACATGGCGTTCAAGGTGCAGCAGCTGGTGGCGCTGATCACGAATTTGCGGCCTAGCCACACGTCGTGCTTCAACCACCACGTTGATCCGATCCCGGTGGTGGCGACGCTGGCCGCACCGGTCAGCAAGAAGATTTTCCATCACCATTGCGATTACCGGCCGTGCCTGGGCGCCAGCCTGGGCGAGTATTCGCACGTCGACACCACCACCGAATTGCAGCGTCTGTGCTGCGAGCGGGCGCCGCGTCACGAGAGCGTGGTGCTGAATATTCACGATACGCTGATCAATACCGATGTGGTGTCGCCGGCCTACCAGCCGGGCCTGCCGCTGAACACCATCAGCGCCGGCGGCGCTTCCAAGTATCTGTTCGCGGCCGAGCCGGCCGAGGCGTCGTATCCTTATGTGGTGGCGCAACTGTTGAAGCAGGGCGCCGGCCAACACCACCATTTCGGCAGCCTGGGCGATGCGGAACTGGCGCTGATCCGCGCGGCCATGGGGGCGCAGGGCGTGGCGTGGGAGCGCTTTGTCTACCACGGCAATGTGGCGTCGGTGTCGGCCGCCACGGCCGCCATCCAGAACGCCGTGTACGTGCCGAGCTTCCCGGTGGGCGGCGTGCTGGTGCTGGTGGAGGTGTTGTGCGCCGGTGCGCCGGTGCTGTTCAACGATGCGGTGGCCACCGACGGCGAATACGACTTCACCGTCGAAGCGCACAAGACGCTGCTGCCGGAACAATACCTGCGCTGGACCGCGTCCGACCAGCTCGGCGGGCTGCTGGCGCAGCTGGCGGCCGACTATCCGCGCTACGCCGCCTCCAGCCGCGACAGGTTCCTCAGCGCACATGCCACGCCCGCCTTCCTGGCGGACCTGGCGACGCTGGCTTAGTTGGCTTAGTTGGCTTAGCTGGCTGCGCCGGCGTCCAGATAGCGCAGGATGCGCGCTGGATTGCCGGCCACCACCGCGCGCGGCGGCACCGAACGGGTGACCACCGCCCCCGCGCCGACCATGGCACCGGCGCCGATGGTCAGGCCCGGCAGAATGGTGGCGCCACCGCCGATCGAGGCGCCCGGCTCCAGCACCGTCTGCGGAAAGCCATCCGGATATTGCTTCGACCGTGGGAACTTATCGTTGGTGAAGGTCACATTCGGGCCGATGAACACACCGGCGCCGACGCGCAACCCATCCCACAGATAATTGCCGCATTTGACGGTCACGTTGTCACCGACCACCACATCATTTTCGATGAAGCAATGGGCGTTGATGTTGCAGCCCTCGCCGATCTGCGCGCCTTGCAGGATCACCGTGAACTGCCACACCCGCGTGCTGGCGCCGATATTGGCCGACTGCACGTCGGACAGCGCATGGATATTGCTCATGACCACTCCTTAGCGCAGGATCGCATGCACGGCTTCGACCACCTGGGCGGCATCGTCGGCCGTCATGGTCGGTCCCATCGGCAGGCTCAGCACCTCGCGGTGGATCGCTTCGGAGATCGGGAACCGGCCTTCCTTCAAGCCCAGCTCGGCATAGGCAGGTTGCAAATGCGGCGCCACCGGATAGTGGACGATGGTGCCGATGCCGCGCTCAGCCAGCTGCTCGGCCAGGCGGTCGCGCTGCGGGTGGCGCACGGCGTACACATGCCACACCGGATCTGCCCAGTCCGGCACTTGCGGCAGCACCAGCCCCGGCACGTCGGCCAGTTCCTTCTGGTAGATCGCGGCGATGGCGCCGCGTTGCTGGTTGAACTGGTCGAGCGTGGTCAGCTTGACGCTGAGCAAGGCTGCTTGCAGTTCGTCCAGGCGCGAATTGTAGCCTTGGCGTTCGTTGCGGTATTTCTGCTGCGAGCCGTAGTTGCGCAGCACGCGCAACGCGTGCGCGGTGTCGGCGTCGTCGGTGGTGATGGCGCCACCGTCGCCCAGCGCGCCGAGGTTCTTGCCGGGATAGAAGCTGAAGGCGGCGCCGTCGCCCAGGTGGCCGGTGCGTACGCCGTTGGCGCGGGCGCCGTGGGCCTGGGCCGCATCCTCGATCACTTTCAGGCCGTGGCGCTGCGCTACCGCGTTGATGCCGGCCATGTCGGCCGGCTGGCCATACAGGTGGACCGCGATGATGGCGCGGGTGCGCGGCGTGATGGCGGCTTCGATCAGCGCCGGATCCAGGTTGTAGGTGGACTCGACCGGCTCGACCGGCACCGGCGTGGCGCCGCAATGGCTGACCGCCAGCCAGGTGGCGATGTAGGTATTGCTCGGCACGATGACCTCGTCGCCGGGACCGATGCCGTAGGCCTTCAGCAGCAGGAAGATGGCGTCCAGGCCGTTGGCCACGCCGATCGCGTTGCTGCTGCCGCAGTAGGCGGCAAACGCGGCCTCAAACTGCGCCACTTCGCTGCCCAGGATGTACCAGCCGGAATTGAGCACGCGCGCAAAGGCTTGCTGCAGCGCCGCTTCCTGTTGCAGGTTGATGGCTTTGAGATCGAGAAAGGGAACTTTTTGAGGGACGCTCATGATAGGCCTGTGGGAAATGCGGAGAGAGGTTGGTTATGCCAAGCATGATGGCCGATTTACGCGCCGGACACAATAGTGCAAGCCCCGCTTGGGTCCGCAAGTGGCGAACAACGTCCTGCTGTGATACTGTGAAACTTGCCCGGCAGGATAGCTTGCCGATGATCCAGCACACCAGACAGACGGAGAGAAGTTATGCAGTTAGCAGAGACAGCCATTGTGCAAGCCGGTGCGCGCGTCAGCGCCACCGCGCGCTTGGGCGACTATGTGAAAGTCTACCTGGGCGCCAGCGTCGGCGACGACAGCGTGGTGCATGGCATGACCCAGCTGTGGCCGGGCGCGCAGGTCGGCGCCAACGTGATTGTCGGCCCCGGCGTGACGCTGGCGCCGGCGGTGGGCGGCGGCGACTGTGGCATCGTGCTGGAGGACCGCTGCGAGATCGGCGCCGGCGCCACCCTGCTGGCGGGCGTGAATATCGGCACCGGCGCGCGTGTCGAGCCGGGCGCCACGGTGGCGCAGAACGTGCCGGCCTACGCGATCGTGTCCGGCACGCCGGCGCGCATCACCGGCTACGTGGAAAAACTGACGCCGGACGACAACGCCGGCTGGTACCGCCAGGCGCGCTTCCCGGCCACGCCGTCGACCATGGTGCTGGGCGTGGGCGGCGTGACGCTGCACCGCTTCAAATACCTGAACGACCCGCGCGGCGACCTGTCGGTCGGCGAGTTCCTTAACGATATCCCGTTCCAGCCGAAGCGTTATTTCCTGGTGATGAATGTACCGAGCGACAAGACGCGCGGCGAGCATGCGCACCACCGCTGCCACCAGTTTCTGGTGTGCGTGAAGGGCAGTTGCGCGGTGATGGTGGATGACGGCGAGACGCGCTGCGAGGTGCTGCTGGAATCGGCCGATATGGGCATTTACCTGCCGCCGCTGACCTGGGGCGTGCAATACAAATACTCGGCCGATGCGGTGCTGCTGGTGTTTGCCTCGGAATTCTACGAGGCCGCCGATTACATCCGCGACTACCGCGAATTCAACGCCGTGCTGGCGCAGTCGAAACTGCAACAGCCCGGCTGATCGGCGAGCCGCTCACCGGCCAGGCCGGTTAGCGTGGCTTGGGGCTCGCGGACGGATGCGAGTGGGCCGCAGCCACGAACTCGTCGTAGTCGTGGTAATAGTCCTTCGGATCGTACAGCGTCGAGGCCATCACCAGGCACACGGCGCCGGACGAGAAGTTCTCGACCTCGCGCCACATCATGCCGGGCACGTACAGGCCGTAGTACGAGCGGTTCAGCTGGAACTTCTTGCGCTCGTAGCCGTCATCCACGATCACGTCGAAACTGCCGGACATGGCGATGAACAGCTGCTGCAGTTCGATGTGGCCGTGGCCGGCGCGCGCGGAGCCGCCCGGCACGTCGTACAGGTAGTACACGCGGCGGATATCGAACGGAATATGGATTCCGCCCTCGACCACCGACAGGTTGCCGCGCTGGTCATGGCGCGGCGGCAGATCGATGATGCGGCACTGGTCCATCATGGCGCCACCTCCGCTGCGGCCGGGTTGACGTGGACGCCGCTGTTCAGTTCCGCCAGCACGCCGTGGTAGCGCTGCTGCGAGCGGGCGAACATCGGGAATACCCCGTTGAAGCGCAGCGCGGCGGCGTCCACCTGGAGCTGCATGGCGGCCAGTTCCTGCTGCGTGACGATGCCCAGGTCGGCGCATTCGATCAGCAGGTCCACATAGTCGGAGAAGCAATAGCCGAAGTTGGGATTGCTGTTCGGGTTGCTGTTCGATTCGAGCTGGAGGTCGTGACGGAAATACGACAGTTCCTCGTCAACATAAAACACCTTGCCACCCTCGGCCAGGTTGAAATACGCGGCGATGTCGGCCAGTCCCAGCGAGCAGTCGTGACGGTGGAAGGTGAACAGCCGGGTGCCGATTTCCCACAACCGCGCGCGGCGGAACAGGATGGTGGTGAACTCGCCGACGAAGTTACCCATGCTCAGCACCATGCTGCGCATCATGCCTTGCGCCGGAATGCTGCCCGAAGCCTGGTAGGGACGGCGGGTCTCGGTGCCCTGGTTCTGTACGTTGATCACCTGCGAGGCGGAAAACACCAGCTGCACTTCCGGGTCCATCTGCATCGCCGATACCATGCGCTCGATGCAGAACGGATGCAACACATCGTCGTCGAACAGCGGCTTGATGAATTCACCCTTGGCGCCGAACAGCGACGACAGCACGTTCTGCTCGCGGATGGCGACGTTGCGCTGGTAGATCACGTGCGGCGCGTACTTTTCGCAGATTTCGCGGATCGCCTCGGTCGGGCAGTTGTCGCTGACCAGGATCTCGATATTTGGATAGCTCTGGCCCAGCGCCGAGCGCAGGCAGGTTTCAAAATGGGCCGCCTTGTAGGACGGGATGACGATGCTGACTAAGGGAAGACTCATACTGTCAAGCTCCAGACAAGGTTAGGCGGCGACCGCGATGACGAGGTACTGCCACGGCAGTGCATCCTCGACCGCGACCACCGGATCGATGCCGCTGGCGCCCGCCATCAGGCGGATCGCCGGCAGGTATTTCTCGCGCGCCGGCTCTTGCAGAATGCGGGCGCTGCCGCCGCTGATCTGGAAGCCGGCCGCTTGCAACATCTCCAGCGCGGCGCCGCGGGTGAACAGGCGCTTGCGCTTCATTTCCAGGCCATCGGTGCCGTAGCGGACGTCGCCGGCGTTCAGGCGCGCCTGCATGCTCCAGTGCTGGAAGTTGCGGATGGTGAGCACCAGCTTGCCGCCGGGGGCGATATTGGTGCGGATCTTGCGCAGCATGCGCCATGGATCGTCCATCTGCTCCAGCGTTTCGTCGAACACCCAGGTATCGGCGTGGCGCACGTGGTCCCAGAAGTCGGGGCCGGCGTGTTCCAGGTCGTTGTTGAAGACAAAATCGCAGTGCGGGCGGGCGGTCTGCGCCAGCGCCGGATCGGCTTCGATGCCGGTGTAGTTGCAGATCGAATTGCGCTGTTTGTAGGCCTTGGCGAAGGCGCCGTCGCGGCAGCCGACTTCGACGATCTTGCGCGCCTGCGGCGGCATGAAGTGCAGCATGTCGGCATTGACGGCGGTGGTGGCGCTCGGCAGGTCGTAGTGATAGCCGCCGGTGCGGATCACCGTGCCCTGCCAGTCGTGCTTGAGGTAATGGCGTTTCGGCTGCTTGGCGAAGTCTTCGTTGACCCACGGGATGTTGGCCACCAGGTGGCTGGAATCGGCCGCGTGCAGCGCCAGCATGGTCGGGATCATCGGCGCGCCGTGCTTGATCGGCAGCGGCCATTGGCGCACCACGTCGATATTGGTCAGCATGCAGGCCGGGTACAGGTACGGCACGGTGCCGTCGTCCGGACGGTCGTTGCCCAGCAAATCGACCGTCAGCACGCAGCCGACGCCGTACATGCCGGGACGCAGCTCGGCGTGCATCGATTCGAGGAAGCCGGCCTTCAGGATCTCGACGTCGGAATCGAGGAACAGCACTTCGCCCGACAGGCCGAGGTGGTTGATCGCCCACGCCATGCCGGGGCCGTGGTGGATGTTGTAGCCGAACGGGATGAATTCGACATTGTCATAGCCGGCCGTGACGGCGCGGATGGTTTCCGCCACATCCGGATTGGAGCCGTCGATCACATACACGCGGTTGGTGTAGAACTGGCGCAGCGTGCGCAGCAGGCCGTCGATCAGGTCCGGCGTGTTGTACGACACGGTGACGATCGGGATCTGGTCAATGCGCACCGGCGCCGCCTGCTCCGACGGTTCCTGCGGCCGTACCGCATGGTCCGGCGCGGCCAGGCGCGGCGCGGCCGGCTTGGCGACTTTTTGCAGCGCCGCTTCCATATTGCGCACGAAGCGCGGGCTGTCGAACAGCGCCGAGTTCAGGCGGTTAGCGTGCAGCTGGCGTTTCATCGAGGCGATGCGCTGCGGATTGCTGGCCAGCTCGACGGCTTTCTCTTCGTACTCGGCAAAGCTGTAGGTGATCAGCTGCGGCAGGTCGACCGCGCGCAGCAGGCTGCCGGCCATGCGCGAGGCGAAGGTCTGGCCGGCGCAGGTCAGCAGCGGCAGGCCGGCCCACAGGGCGTCGCTGGCGGTGGTGCCGGCGTTGAACGGGAAGGTGTCGAGGAACAGGTCGGCCAGCTGGTAGCGCGCCAGGTACTCGGCCGGCACCGCGCGGCCGTTGAAGATGATGCGGTTGCGGTCGATGCCGGCTTCTTCGGTGTGGCGGTACAGGTTCTCGCGCACTTCCGGATGGTCGGCCACCAGCCACAGCACTGCGTTCGGCACGCGGCGCAGAATGTTCATCCACACGCTGAACAGGTCGGGCGTGAACTTGAAATTGTTGTTGAACGAGCAGAAAACAAAGGCGTCGTCCGGCAGGTTGACCGAGGCGCGGGTCGGCGTCGGCGCGATGGCACGCTGGCGGTCGTTGATCTGGAAGCAGTCCGGCAGGTGCAGCGGCTTCTCGGTGAAGAACGGCTCCATCTCCTTGGTGATCAGGAACTCGTCGGAGATCACGTAATCGATACCGGGCAGACCGGTGCTGCCGGGGAAGCCGAGGTAGGTCAGCTGCACCGGGGCCGGGCGGTAGGCGATGATCTGCGGACGGGCGCCCAGGGTCAGGCCGTGCAGGTCGACCAGGATATCGATCTCGTGGGCGCGGATGGTGCGGGCGGCCTGCTCGTCGGTCATCTTGTCGATGCGGATGTAGTGGTCCATCGCCTTGACCACGCGGGCGCGGATCGGCGAACCATCTTCACGGCTCCAGCTGAAGGCGTAGACCTCGAACTTGCTGCGGTCGTGCAGCTCGTACAGCTCGGCGGTCAGGATCGACACCGCATGCGAGCAGAAGTCGGACGACAGATAGCCGATGCGCAGGCGCTGGTGGTTATAGCCGTGCTGACCGGTGAGCGGCGCCACGGCGGCGTTGATCTTCTCATTGACGAAGCGCTTGGCGGCGGCCAGCTGATGCGCCGGATCGGCCGAGGCGCTGAGCATGGCCAGCGCCGAAGTGCCTTCCATCATGGTGGCGACCGAGACGTTTTCCAGGCCGCTGTAGACCGGCCACTCGCACTGCTTCTGGCGCAGGTGGACCCAGTGCGTCATCACACTGGCCTGTTGCGGATCGACGCGCAGGCTGGTGGCCAGCATGGCTTCGGCTTCCGGGTAGCGCTTCTGGATTTCCAGCAAACGGCCGAGGTTATTCAGGGTTTGCACATACAGCGTGCGGTTGGACTTGATGTCCGGCTCGATCGGATCGGTCAGGATCGACTGCCACATGGTCAGCGCGTCGACCGGCCGGCCGGTGCGCTCCAGCAGCGTGCCGAGGTTGAGGCGGGCTTCGACAAAATGCGGGTTCTGGGCGATGGCCTTGCGCAGCACCGCTTCGGCGCCGGCGTCGTCACCGCTGTTCGACAGCACCACGGCCAGGTTGAAGCAGGCGGCGTAGATCAGTGGCGACGGCGTGTGCTCGATCCAGGCGCGGTACAGGGCGATGGCGGCGGGCGCCTGGCCGCTGTCCTGCAGCACGGCGGTAGCGCCAAACAGGTCGGCGATGGACAGCTGGCCCTTGACGGCCATGGCCATGACGGAACCCAGCGGGCTGTTATCGGTAGAAGCGGGTGCGGCAGATGCTTGAGAGGTCATAGCAGAGCATAAAGTGGAATCAGTCCGAGCCCTATCATACCTTTTTGTCGCTGGGCGAGGGGCAACTTTTGGCTCTGGAGCAAGACTGTAAAACACCTGTTGCTCTAACGTTGGCAGGCCGGGGAAGCAGTGCCGCCTCCCCGGCCGCCATTTAACGTTTAGGGACGGCGAACCATTGGCTGGCTTGCTCCTCAAACGCTTGCTTGCCTGGGCCGGTGGCGACGCCTTGCAGGCTGTGCTGGGCACGATAGTGGTCCAGCGCCGCGGCCAATGGCGTGGTTGCCGCTGCTGCTGCCGCCGTCGCTGCCGAGGTTGGCAGCGTCAGCTGTTGCGCCGGGGCCGCAGAAGTGGCGGCATAACTGGCCATGGCGTTGGTCAGACCGCTCACTTGCTGTTGCAGCGAGGCAGTGGACGTTGCTTTGTCGGCCAGGAACCAGGCGTCTGCGCTCTGGTGCACGCTGCCGTCGGTGCTGGTGTAGCTCGACGTCAGGCCGATCACATTGCCGTTCTGCTGCGTCAGCGCGCTGTTGGCTTTGGTGCTGATGGTGGCAATGCCCAGCTGCGCCAGGGTCTTCAGCTCGTCGGCCTGGCTGACGCCGTCGCCGTTGCCGTCGACCCACACGCGCAGTGCGCCGTACGCGCTGTCGGCGGCCGTGATCTGGCCGTCGCCGTTGCTGTCGAGCGCGGCCAAGGCGGCGTAGCCGTCCTTGGCTTTGCTGCCGTCGGCCAGCGTGGTGCCGCTGCCGAACAGTTCGCTGCCGTCGTTGATCACGCCGTCGCCGTTGCGGTCCAGGGCCAGCAGGCCGTCGTGGGCGTCAACCCAGCCGGTGCTGACTTTCTGGCCGTCGCCGCGGATATCAAATTGCACGCCGGCGGTGATGCTGCGGGTCTGCACGCCGTTGCCGTCGAGATCGAGGATCAGCGGCGTGGCGTAGTTGACCGACGACGAGTTCAGCGCCATGGTCTGGGCAATCGACATCGAGGCGATCTGGGTCGCAGTCAGCGCGTCGGCTTGCGCCACGCTCAGCACGCCCAGCTGCGTGGTGGTCAGCGCCGGCATTTGCGCCGCCGCCAGCGCGCGGATCTGGTTGGTGCTGAAGGCCGCCAGCTGGCTGGTCTTCAGGCCGGCGATCTGCGTGTTGCTCAGACCGGCGATCTGCGCGGTGGACAGGTAGCCGATCTGGGTCGCGGTCAGCGAACCGAGCTGGCTGGTGCTCCAGGCCGCCAACTGGTCGGTGCTGAAGCCGTACAGTTGCGTCGCATCCAGCGCGGCGATCTGCGAATTCTTCAGCGCCGCCATCTGGGTGGTGGTCAGCGCCGCCGCCTGTTCACTGGCCAGTGCGAACAGCTGGTTGGTGCTCAGGGCCTGAATCTGCGTCGTGGTCAGCGCGCGTAACTGGTCGGAACCCAGCACGGCGACCTGGTCGATCGTCAGCGCGGTGACCTGGCTGAGCTTGATCGAGGCGATCTGGTCGGTGCTGAGCGCCTGCACTTGCGGCGTCGACAGCGCGGCCACCTGGGTGGTGCTGAGGTAGCCGATCTGGGTGGTGCGCAGCGCGTTGATCTGGCTGGTGCTGAAGGCGAAGAACTGGTCGACGGTGAGGGCGCCCAGTTGTGCGCTGGTCAGCGCCTGCACCTGGTTGGTGTTGAGGCCGGCCAGCTGGCTGACCGCCAGACTGGCGATCTGCACGGTGCCCAGCGCGGCGACGTCGTCCGTGGTCAGCACGTTCAGCTGGGCGGTCGACAGCGCGGTGACGGCGGTCACGCTGAGCGCGGCGGCTTGCTGGGTGCTCAGCGCCTGCAGCTGGTCGCTGCTGAAGACGCCGATCTGGGCGCCGTCGATGGCCGCCACTTGCGCGGTCTTCAGCGCGCGCACCTGGCCGGTGGTCAGCGCCATGGTCTGGCTGCTGGACAGGCCGATGAACTGGCTGGCGCTCAAGGCAGCCACGTCCTGGGTTTCCAGCGCGGCGATCTGTTCGGTGCTGAACACGGCCAGCTGGTCGGAACTCAAGGCCGGCAGCTGGGCGGTGGACAGGCCGGCGACCTGTTCGGTGGTCAGCGCGACGATCTGGTCGCTGCTGAGCGCACTGGCTTGCTGCGTGGTCAGCGCGGCGATCTGCGCGGTGCGCAGCGCCTGGATCTGGTCGCTGGTCAGCGCCGCCAGCCCGTCCAGCGTCAGGCCGTAGGCCAGCTGGGTGGTTGTCAGTGCGCTGATGTGGTCGCTATCGAGCGCGATCAGCTGTTCGGTGCCGAGGCCGTAAGCCAGCTGGGCCGTGCTGAGCGCGGCGAATTGGGCGGTGCCCAACGCATTCAGTTGCAGCGTACCCAGCGTCGACACTTGCGCGGTGCTGAGGGCGTTCAGCTGACGCGTGGTGAGGGCGTTCAGGTCGACGATTTCCAGCGCCGCCAGTTGGTCGGAGCTCAGCGCCGCCACTTGTTGCGTGCTCAGCGTGGCGGTCTGCTCGGTGCTCAGCGCAACAATCTGGGCGCTGGTCAGGGCGGCGATCTGCAGCGTGGCCAGGCTGGCGGTTTGCGCGGTGCGCAGCGCGCCGATCTGGTCGGTGGTCAAGGCGGCGATGCCGTCCGTGCCGAGGCCGTAATTGAGCTGGCTGGTGCCGAAGGCGCTGATGTGGGCGGCGTCCAGTGCCGCCAACTGCGCGGTGGTCAGGCCGGCGGCCAGCTGGGCGGTGGTCAGCGCCGCCAGTTCGGCCGTGGTCAGGCCGTTCAGCTGGTCGCTGCTGAGGGCGCTGATCTGGTCGCTGGTGAAAGCGACCACTTGGCGCGTGCTGAACACGGCCAGGTCTTCGGTTTCCAGCGCCACCACCTGGCTGGTGGTCAGCGCGGCGACCTGGCGCGTGGCCAGCGACGCTGCTTGCGCGGTGGTCAGCGCGATGATCTGGGCGGTGCTCAGGCCAGTGCTGATCTGGTCGGTGGACAGGGTGCTGATCTGCGCGGTCGACAGCGTGACCAATTGCTCGGTCAGCAAGGCCTGCAACTGGTCGCTGCTCAACAGGTTGAACTGGGCGGTGGTCAGCGCCGCCAGGTCGACGGTTTCCAGCGCGGCGATCTGGCCGCTTTGCAGGCCGGCCAGCTGGGTGCTGGTCAGCGCGCGGATTTGCAGCGTGGTGAAGGCAACGATCTGGTCGCTGGACAGCACGCCGATCTGGTCGGATTGCAGGTTGCGGATGGCGCTGGTGGCCAGCACGCTGAACTGGTCGGTATCCAGTGCGCCCAGCTGGCCGGCGTTCAGCACGGTCGCCTGGGTCGAGGTCAGCGCCGCCACTTGTGCGGTGCTCAGGTGGGCGAATTGGCCGCTGGTCAGCGCGCTGATCATGGCGGTGGTGAGGCCGGTGAAGGCGGCGCTTGACAGCGCGTTCAGCTGGCTGCTGGTCAGCGCGGCAAATTGCGCCGTGTTGAGCGCGGTCAGCTGGTTGCTGCGCAGGGCGACGAAATCGTCGGTGCTGAGCGCGCTGATCTGGTCGGTACGCAGGGCGCCGATCTGGGTGGCGCTCAGCGTGACGACCTGGGCGCTGCTGAGGGCGGCAATGTTGTCGCTGCTGAGTGCCGCGATCTGGTCGGTCCCCAGGCTGCTCACCTGTGCCGTGCCGAGTGCGCTCACCAGGTCGGTGGTCAGGGCGGCGATGTTGGCGGTGGTGATGGCGGCGATCTGGGCGCTGTTCAGGACGGCGAAATCGCCGGTCTCCAGGGCGTCCAGCTGGACGCTGCTCAGCGATGCGATCTGGGCCGTGGCCAGGGCCGCCGACTGTGCGCTGGTCAATGCGACGATCTGGTCGCTGGTGACGGCACCAAACTGCGCAGTACTCAACGAGGCCAGCTGGTCAGTACCCAGGTGTTGCCACTGGTCGGTGGTCAACGCTTCCAGCAGGCCGGTGCTGAGGGCGGCGACCTGGGCGCTGCGCAGCGCTTGCACGCCGTCGGTGCCCAGTGCCTGCAACTGGTCGCTGCTCAGCACGTTCAGCTGGGCGCCGGCCAGCGCCTGGATTTGTTGCGTGGTCAAGGCGGCCACGCGGTCGATGCTGAGCGCCTGCAGCTGGTCGCTGCCCAGCGCCTGCACTTGCGCGGTCTTCAGCGCGGCCAGGTCGACCAGTTCGATAGCTTGCAACTGGGCGGTGGTCAGCAGCGCGACTTGGGCCGTGCTGAGCAGGCCGAATTGCTGCGTGGTCAGGGCGATGATCTGGTCGCTGCCCAGCGATTGCAGCTGCGCGCTGCTGAGCGCGGCCAGTTGCGTCAGGCCGAACGCTTGCAGCTGGATGTCGCGCATGATGTTCAGCTGATCGGTGCCGAGGGCGGCGATCTGCGCGGTTTTCAGCGCGGCCAGGTCATCGCTGTTCAGCGCCACCAGTTGGAAGTCGGTCAGCGCCTGCAACTGGCTGCTGGTCAGCGCCTGGGTCTGCCCGGTGGTCAGGATGGCGATATGGTCCGGCGTCAGCGCCTGGATCTGGGCGGTGCTGAAGCTGGCGATCTGCGCCGGACGCAGCGCGACAAAGTCTTCCGCTTCGATGACGCTCAGTTGGTCCGAGGTCAGCGCGGCCAGTTGCCGGGTGCCGAGCACGGCGAATTGCGCGGTGCTCAGGGCGACGATCTGGTCGGGCCGCAGCGCCTGCACCTGGTCGGTGCCGAGCGCGTTCATCTGCACCACGCTCAGGGCCTGCACCTGCTCATCGCCCAGCGCTTGCAGCTGGTCGCTGGTGAGGATGCTGATCTGGGCGGTGCGCAGTGCGGCGATGTCGGCGCTGGTGAGGGCGTGCATCTGGTCGCTGCTGAGGACGGCGATCTGCTGGGTCGACATGGCGCCGACCTGGGCCGAGTTCAGCGCCTGGACCTGGAGCGTGCTCAGTTGCATCAGCTGGTCGGTGCCGAACGCCACGATCTGCGTGGCTTTCATCGCGGCCAGGTCATCAGTTTCCAGCGCGTGCACCTGGTCGCTGCCGAGCGCGGCCACGGCGGCGGTGCTGAGCGAACCGATCTGGCGGGTGGTCAGGGCGACGATCTGGTCGGTGGTCAGCGCCGCGACCTGGGCGGTACTGAGGCCGGCGATCTGCGTCGGCGTGAGCGACTGGATCTGGTCGGTGGTGAGCTTGATCAGCGTGCCCAGCGCCGCCAGCTGGGCGGCACTCAGCGCGGCGAAGTCGGCTGCGCTGAAGGCGCCGATCTGTTGTTCGCTCAGCGTCGACAGCTGGGCGGTCGACAAGGCGGCCACCTGGCTGCTGGTCAGCGCGGCAACCTGGTCGGTGCTGAGTTGCTGGATCTGCGCCGTGAGCAGCGCGTTGACCTGGGCGGTCCGCAGCGCCGCGACGTCATCGGTGCTGAGGGCGGCCAGCTGGCCGTTGGTCAGGTTGACGATCTGCGCGGTAACCAGTGCGACGACCTGGCGGGTGGTCAGCGCGGCGATCTGCTCGGTCAGCAGCGTTTGCAGTTGCGTGGTGTTCAGCGCGGCCAGCTGGGCCGCGGTGAGCGCCTGCACCTGGTCGCTGCCGAGGGCTTGCAACTGGTCGCCGCTGAGGGTCACGACTTGCGCGGTGCGCAGCGCGGCCAGGTCGCGGGTTTCCATGGCGCGCACCTGGTCGGAACCGAGCGCGCTCAGTTGCAGCGTGCTCAGGCTGGACACCTGCAGCGTGCTCAGCGCAACGATCTGGTTCAGATCCAGCGAGGCGATCTGGCTGCTGGACAGGGCGGCGAGCTGGACGGTGCGCAGCGCGGCGAGGTCGGCGGTGGACAGTGCCGCCAGTTGCGCGGCGCTCAGCGCTTGCAGCTGCGCCGTGCTCAGGCCGGCGGCCTGGAGCGTGGTCAGGACGCCGATCTGGTCGCTGCCCAGTGTGCCGAACTGGCTGCTGGTCAGCGCGCTCAGTTGCGCCGTAGTCAGCGCGCGCAGCTGGTCACTCGATAGCGCATCGAGCTGGTCGGTGGTGAGCGCCACCACTTGCGCGGTGCGCAGCGCGGCGATGTCGGCGCTGGAGAAGCCGAGCAACTGGGCGGCGCTGAGCGCCTGCAACTGCGCAGTGCTCAGGCTGCTGGTTTGCAGCGTGGTCAGCGCGGCCGCCTGGCTCGGGTCGAGACCGGCGATTTGCGCGGTGCTGAGGACGGCGATCTGGGCGGTGCGCAGCGCGGCCAGGTCCTGGGTTTCCAGCGCGTTCAGCTGGTCGCTGCCGAGGGCGGCGAGTTGCTGGCTGGTCAGGTGGCTGACTTGCAGCGTGGTCAGCGCGACCAGTTGCGCGTTATCCAGCTGGGCGATCTGCTGGGTTTTCAGCGCGGCGATCTGCTGCGTTTTCAACTGCGCCAGCATGGTGTTACCGAGCGCGCTCAGCTGGTCGCTGCTCAGCAGGCCGATCTGGGCGGTGCCGAGGTTGATCACCTGCGCGCTGCTCAGTGCGGCGATCTGTTCGGTCGCCAGCTGTTGCAGCTGATTGCTGCCCAGGGCCAGCAATTGGGTGGTGGTCAGCGCCCGCACCTGCGTGCTGCTGAGGGCGTTCAGGCTGTCGCTGCCGAGGCTGGCGATCTGGGCGGTGCGCAGCGCGGCCAGGTCGCGGGTTTCCAGGTCGTTCAGCTGGCCGGCGCTGAGGGCCGCCAGCTGGCGTGTGCTCAGGCTGCTCACCTGGGCCGTGGTCAGACCGATGATCTGGTCGCTGCTCAGGACGGTGATCTGGTCGGTCGACAGCGCGGCGATCTGCTGCGTTTTGAGCGCCGCCAGCACGTTGGCGTCAAGCGCCTGCAACTGGCTATTGCTCAGGACGCCGATCTGCGCGGTGCCCAGGCTGCTGGCCTGCAAGGTGCTCAGGGCGCTGATGCGGTCGGTGCCCAAGGCCAGCACTTGCGCGGTGGTCAGCGCGGCGATCTGGCGGCTGTTGAGGGCGGCCATGTGGGCCAGGTCCAGCGCCACCACGGTGGCGGTGCCAAGCGCGGCGATCTGGGTCGTGGTGAGGGCGTTCAGGTCGCGGGTTTCCAGCGCGTTCAACTGCTCGGACGACAGCGCGTTCAGCTGGCTGGCGGCGATTTGGCTGGCTTGCGCGGTGGTCAGCGCGACGATCTGGCTGGTGGTGACGGCGGCCAGCTGTTCGGTGCTGAGCGCGTTGAGCTGCTGGCTCTTCAGCGCGGCCCAGTCGGCATTGCTCAGCACGGACAACTGGCTGGCCAGCAGGTAGCTGATCTGCAGCGGGCTCAAGGCACCCACCTGCAGCGTGGTCAGGGCGCCGATCTGGTCGCTGCTGAGCACGCGGATCTGGTCCGAAGTGAGCTGGCTGACTTGTTCCGTCTTCAGCGCCGCCACCTGGTTCGGCGACAGGATGGCGATACTGTTGGTGCCCAGGCCCAGCAGCTGGCTGGTGCGCAGCGCGGCAAAGTCCTGGGTTTCCATCGCCGACAGCTGGGCGGTGGTGAGCGCATTGAGCTGCACGCCGGTCAGCGCGTTGGCCTGGGCGGTGGTCAGCGCCACGATCTGCTCCAGCGTCAGTTTGCTGATCTGGTCCGGCGTCAGGGCGGCGATCTGCGCCGTCTTGAGGGCGGCGAAGTCGCGGGTTTCCAGCGCCACCAGCTGTTCGCTCGACAGTGCGGCGATCTGGCGCGTGGCCAGTTGGGTGGCTTGCTGCGTGGTCAGCGCGACGATCTGGTCGGTGCCGAGCGCGCCGAACTGGGTCGTGGACAGGCCGTTCAGCACGGTCGAAGTCAGGGCCGACACCTGGGTGGTGGTCAGCGCCGCCACGGCGTCGTTGCTCAGTGCGGCTGCCTGGCGCGAACTGAGCGCGGCGAGGTCGCGGGTTTCCATGACAGCGACCTGGTCGCTGCCGAGCGCGGCCACCTGGGCCGTGGCCAGCGCGGCCACCTGCTGCGAGCCGAGGGCGATCAGATGCACGCTGTCCAGCGCGGCGATCTGGCTGGTGCCGAGCGCGGCGATCTGCTGGGTCTTGAAGGCGGCGAGGTCCTGGGTTTGCAGCGCGTTCAGCTGGGCGTCGGTCAGCGCAGCGATCTGGCGCGTCGCCAGCGCCATGCTTTGCTGCGTACTCAGCGCCACGATCTGGTCGGTTGACAGTGCGGCGACCTGGGCGGTGGTGAAGGCGTTGATGACGGCGGTGCTGAGCACGGCGATCTGGTCGGTGCCGAGCGCCTGGACGTTGTCAATGGACAGCGCCACCGCTTGCCGCGTTTGCAGGCCGGCCAGCGCCGCCGATGACAGCGCCACCAATTGCGCGCTGCCCAGCGTGGATACTTGCAGGGTGGTCAGGGCGGCGATTTGCTGCGAGCTGAAGCTGCCGAAATGGGCGGCGTCGAGCGCACCCAGCTGGGTGCTGGTCAGTGCGGCGACCTGGGCGGTTTTAAAGGCCAGCAGGTCGCGCGTTTCCAGCGCGGCCAGCTGGCTGGTGCTCAGCGAGGCGATCTGCACCGAGGTGAGTGCGGCTGCTTGCGCCGTGGTCAGGCTGACGATCTGGGCGTCGTCCAGCGCCGCCAGCTGGCGGGTGCTGAGCGCGGCGATCTGCAGCGTGGCCAAGGCGGCGATCTGATCGGTGCGCAGCGCGGCGATCTGTTCGGTGCTGAGGCCGCCAAGCTGGTTGCTGCGCAGTGCGGCCAGGTCGGCCGTTTCTAGCGCGCCCAGCTGCTCGGTCGATAGCACCGCCAGTTGTTGCGAGCTGAGCGCATTGGCCTGGACCGTGCGCAGGGCAGCAATCTGGGCCGCGGTCAGCGCGCTGACCTGGGCCGTGCCGAGGGCGGTGACTTGCGCCGTGCCCATGGCGGCCAGGTCAACGGTTTCCAGCGCGGCCAGCTGGGTGATGCTCAGTGCCTGCACTTGTTGCGTGGTCAGCGCGGCGACTTGCGCGGTGCGCAGCGCCACGATCTGGTCGGTGCTGAAAGCGCGCAGTTGCGCGGTTGGCAGGGCGGCGGTCTGCGCGGTGGTGAGCGCGGCGATCTGGCTGGTGCCGAGCATGGCGGTGACGCCGGTGCCGAGCGCGGCCAGCTGCTGGGTCCTCAGCGCGGCGAGGTCTTGCGCACTGAGCGCGCCCAACTGCTCGCTGGACAGCAGGCTCAGTTGCTGCGTGGTCAGCGACTGGATCTGCGTGGTGGTCAGCGCGACGATCTGGTCGGTGCTGAGGGCGGTGAACTGAGTGGTGGTCAGGGCGGCGATCTGCTGGGTTTTCAGCGCGGCCAGGCCGTTGCTGCCCAGGGCGGCCAGCTGTTCGGTGCCGAGGCGGCCGATTTGCGTGGTCGACAGGCCGGCGGCTTGCGCCGTGGTCAGCGCGGCCAGCTGGCTGTCGCCGAGGGCGCCCAGCTGAACTGCGTCCAGCGCGTTCAGTTGCAGCGTGGTCAGCGTGGCCATCTCGCGGGTGGTCAGGCTGGCGACCTGGTTGCTGGCCAGCGCGGCGATCTGCTGGGTCTTCAGGGAAACCGTCTGCGCCGTGGTGAGCGCTTGCAGCTGGTCGCTGCCGAGTGCTCGCAGCTGGGTGGTGCTGAGCGTGACCAGTTGCGCGGTGCGCAGTGCGGCCAAGTCCTGGGTTTCGATCAACGCCACCTGGGCCTGGCTCAAGCTGGCCAGCTGGGCGGTGGTGAGCGCCGTGAACTGGACCGTGGTGAGGCCGGCGCCCAGTTGGTCGTCGCTCAGCGTGGAAAACTGGGCCGTGGAGAGGGCGGCGACCTGCTTGGTCGACAGACTATTCAACTGTTGCGTCCCCATGGCGTGCAAGGTGGCCGTCGTCAGTGCGCGCAGCTGCGCGGTGCCGAACCAGCTGAGCTGGGCCGTGCTGAGCAACGTCATCTGCAAGGTGCTGAGCGTGGCGGCGTCCGCCGTCGTCAGCGAAGCAATCTGTGCCGATTGCAGTGCCTTGAGTTGGTCGGTAGTAAGGTCGGATAAGTTGAATGACATGTCTGATAATCTCCCACGGGAAATATATCTTACCGTCAATAGCGTTTAAGCCGGGAAAAAAGACTGAATTTAGTGCCAATTCTTGGCCTGAAAACAATGACTTAGCGCTCATTTTGTCATTCGCCGGTCATAAATTTCAGCGTGCAAAATAATGAATCTGGAAACACTGTAAGATGCTGATTCGCATTAAACCTCTACTTTCCCTGCCATGCTGCAAACTCCCGCCACTTTTCAGGCCGTTATCCGGCCGCAAGAACACGACCAGCCTGTCACATTTATTTTTCACCGTGGTGAGTTGCTTTTGCGCAACAGCATCATGGGCTTGCCGACGCTGGACGACCTCACGACGCTGCCGCTGGCGCCGGAACGCATCCATCCACTGGGCTTGTGGGAAGGGCGGTATTACCAGGTAACCTGGCTGGACGAGCCGCTGCTGCCGAGCGCGGAGTTTGGCTACCACGGCCTGCGCTCGCTGTTTGGCGTGCTGGACGACGGCTTCCTCGGCGTGGCCGGGCGCGCCTTCCAGCTGGTGGAGTGGGCCCGTACGCACCGGTACTGCGGCGTCTGCGCGACGCCGATGCAGCTGCTGGCGGGTGAGCGCTG
Organism: Duganella dendranthematis; assembly: GCF_012849375.1. Lineage (NCBI taxonomy): Bacteria > Pseudomonadati > Pseudomonadota > Betaproteobacteria > Burkholderiales > Oxalobacteraceae > Duganella > Duganella dendranthematis. Next base: position 2,078,941 of record NZ_CP051684.1, on the reverse strand, counting down.
CTACAAGTGTCCAAACTGTGGCCACAGCGCCTATCCGCGCATCTCGCCAGCCATGATGGTGCTGGTGCGCAAGGGAGACAAGGTACTGCTGGCGATGCACACCAACTCGCCCTACAAACGCTACACGGCGCTGGCCGGCTTCGTCGAGGCCGGCGAGTCGATCGAGGAAGCGGTGCACCGCGAAGTGTTCGAGGAAGTCGGCCTCAAGGTCCACAACCTGCAATACTTCGGCAGCCAGTCGTGGCCGTTCCCGCATTCGCTGATGGTGGCCTACACGGCCGACTACCTGGACGGCGAGATTCGCGTCGACGACAGCGAAATCGCCGAGGCGCGCTGGTTCGGCGCGGACGACGAATGGCCGGAGTTGCCGGTCAAGGTGTCGATCGCCGCGCGCCTGGTGGACGCCCACCGGCCCCGGTAAGGCCCCGACAATTTCTGTATACTGTCGGGCAATTTAGAAAAAAGGTGTTTCATCATGTCTCAAGAATTTACGGAAAACGACTGGCGCCGCCTGATTGCCAGCATTGGCGAAGACCCTGATCGTCCTGGCCTGCTGGAAACCCCGGCCCGCGTGACCAAGGCGTGGAAACACTGGACCTCCGGCTACGGCCAGGATCCGGTCACGCTGCTGAAGGCGTTTGAAGACGGCGCCGAGCAGTACAACGAATTCATCATCGTGCGCAACATCCCGGTGTACAGCCACTGCGAACACCATCTGGCACCGTTCTTCGGCAAGGCCACCATCGGCTACATCCCGAACGGCAAGATCGTCGGTCTGTCCAAGCTGACCCGCCTGGTCGACTGCTTCGCCAAGCGCCTGCAGGTGCAGGAACGCATGACCATGCAAATCGCCAACGCGCTGCTGGAAGTGCTAGAGCCGAAGGCGGTGGGCGTGATCGTCAAATGCCGTCACCTGTGCATGGAAAGCCGCGGCATTCGCACGCCGGGCGAAGAAACGGTGACCTCGGCCATGCTGGGCGAATTGCAGCCCAACCTGGCAATGCGCACCGAATTCCTGGCGCTGGCGCGGGACTGAGCGCGATGGCGGCGACGAAGGTGGCAATTGAGTGGCTGAACGGCGGCCTCGACGCCGCTTTTGCGCTGGCCAAAGCGCAGCAACGCCCGTTGTTCCTGTACTGGGGCGCCGCATGGTGCCCGCCGTGCAACCGGGTCAAGTCCGAGATTTTTGCGCGGGATGAATTCGCCGCCCGCACCGCCGGCGTGCTGTGCTATCACCTCGATGGCGACAGCGCCGGCGCGCAGGCGCTGGCCGCGCGCTATCAGCTGCGCAGCTATCCGACGCTGGTGCTGTATGCGCCGGACGGCGGCGAAATCACGCGCCTGCCGTGCGAACTCGATGGCGAACTGTTCGTGGCCGCCTTCGACGCCGCGCTGGCCGTGCATGCTGCCGGCTCGTCGGCAGCGGCGGCGCTGGAGGCGGCGTTGAGCGCATCGCGTCCGCTGAGCGCCGACGAGTGGTCGCTGCTGAGCCACTATTCGTGGGACACCGACGAAGGCAAGCTGCTGGGCACGCGCACACTGGCGCCGACCCTGGCCGCGCTGGCTGCGGCCAGCACCAATCCGGATGCGGCGGTGCGATTGCAACTGCACGCGCAACTGGCGGCCGGCAGCGTTGACGCCGCCTTCTTGCTGACGGTGCTGGCCGATGCACGGTTGGCGCGTTCCAATATGGACATCTTCAACAACAGCGGCCTGAACCTGATCAAGCGCGCCAGCCGGCGCGAAGAACTGGCGGCCGCGTTGGGCAGCGTGGCGGCGCAATGGGCCGACGACTTCTGGCTCAGCGCGCCGGACCGACTGATGGCGGTACGCCTGCAAATGCGGCTGGCGCGCCTGCTGGCGCCGACGCAGGGCTTGCAGAAGCAGATCCGCGAACGTGTCGACGAAGCGCTGGCCGAATCGACCGACCCGTACGAACGTCACACGCTGGTCAACACCGCAGTGAGTGCGCTGAACGACGCCGGCTTGCCGGCGCAGGCGGAGCAAGTGCTGCTGGCGGAACTGCCGCGTTCGCATTCACCGTACTACTTCATGCTGAGTCTGGCGGCCAGCGCCAAGCGTCGCAACGACGTCTCGGGCGTGCTGGACTGGTATGGCAAAGCGTGGCAAGCCTCGGTAGGCGTCGCGACGCGGCTGCAATGGGGCGTGACCTATCTGAACAGCCTGATCGACCTGGCGCCGCAAGACAGCGCCCGCATCGAACAAGCCGCGCAAGGCCTGCTGGCCGATATCCACGCGGCCGGCGCCGACGCCCACCAGCAGCGCAACCTCAGCCAACTACAAAAGCTGGCGCCGAAACTGGCCAGCATCCCCGCCGGTCCCCACACCGCCACCCTCGCCGTCGCCCTGACTCCGAATTAATGGCGCTGGAACTCGGCGCCGTCTTTCCACTTGGGCTGCTCTTTGCCTTGCGCGGCCTGGTAGCCGGCCTGGAATAGCAGGGCGATGTCGTCCACCGCGCCACTGATGTTCCAGTTCGGCTGCACGGTGTCGTGCACGGTGTGGAACTGGTGCGCGGTGTAGTTCAGCAGCTTGCTGGCGCTGCTGCGCAGGTAGATGGTCGGCACGCCGGCGCGGGCGAATTCCAGTTGGTCGCCACGGTAGTAGCTGCCGTAGCTGATGTTGCTGTCGGGCTTGACCACGCGGCCCTGCTTGGCCGCCACCGCCACCACCAGATCGTCCGCCGTCGATTTGCCCATGCCGCTCAGCTCAACATCGCGGGTGCGGCCCCACATGTTCAGGCCGTCGATGTTGATGTTGAGGATGGTCTTGCCGATCGGGACCAGCGGATGACGCACATAGTATTGCGCGCCCAGCAGTCCGCGCTCTTGCGCCGTGGTCGCCACGAACAGGATGGTGCGCTTGGGTGCCGTCGGCAGCGCTTTGTAGGCGCGGGCGATTTGCAGCAGCGCCGCCACGCCGCTGGCGTTGTCCACCGCGCCGTGGAAGATTTGCTGGCTGCGCGGTCCGGGCAGGCTTTCGTCGATGCCGAAATGGTCCCAGTGCGCGCTGTAGATCACCACTTCATTCTTCAGCAGCGGATCGGAACCGGTAATGCGCGCCACCACGTTGTGCGAGGTGACCTCGCGCGTGGCGTTCAGCGTCGACAGGTTGATCTTGATCCCCAGCGGCACCGGCTTGAAGCCGCGCGTCTGCGCCTGCTCCTTGAGCTGCTGGAAGTCCAGTCCGGCCGCCTTGAACAGGTCGCCGGCGCGCTCCTGCTGCAGCCAGCCCGGAATGCCGGGGTAGCCGGCATCCGGCGTCTTGCTTTTCAGCGCGAAGTTTTCGCGGCCCCAGCTGTTGACGACGAATTCATACGGGTAGCCGGCGGTTTTGTTGTCATGCACGATCAGCGCCGCCGCCGCGCCCTGCCTGGCCGCCATCTCGAACTTGTAGTTCCAGCGGCCATACCAGGTCAGCGAATTGCCGCCGAACATGGCCGGGTCGAGCAGTTTGGGATGCTTGGGATCGGGGATCGGCGGGTCGTTGATCAGCATGACCAGCGTCTTGCCCTTCAGGTCCGCGCCCTTGTAGTCGTCCCATTTGAATTCCGGCGCCTGGATGCCGTAGCCGACAAACACCAGCTCGGAATTGGCCACGTCGAGCTGCTTGTCGGCGCGCGCGGTCCAGGCGATGTAGTCGTCGCCGAAGCGCAGCTGGGTCGGTTTGCCGTCCTTGCCGGTGTAGCTGAGCGTCGGGTGGCTGGAAATGCCGAGCAGCGGCACTTTTTGCAGGTAGGTGCCGTCCGCGTTGCCCGGCTCCAGGCCGAGTTTCTTGAATTGCTGCTGCAGATAGTCGATGGTCAGGGTTTCGCCCTTGGTGCCGGGCGCGCGGCCTTCGAATTCATCCGAAGCGAGCGTGGTGATCTGTTCCAGCAGCTCCGCGCCGTCGATTTTCGGCAACGCTGCTGCGTGGACCTGGCACGCACACAGGGCCAAAAGCGTTGTCGACAGGAGCGATTTCATATGGATGAACGATTGTTAATATTAAGCCACCATTTTGACACATTTTTGTTGCTTGTGGACACATTTCTACTGGCAGGGATAGATTGGATAAACGAATCATTCCGAGCAGATAATTGCGCTTTTTTATCGGAATTTTTAATACTAAGATGGCTCCATCGACCTTCCTTTCAGGAGCATCACCATGAACACCAAAGCCCTCTTCGCCGCCGTTGCCCTGCTGGCCGCCGGCAGCAGCTTCGCCGCCGACACCAACGAAGCCAGCTTCGACCAGACCTTCCTCAATGGCGGCAACAGCACGCTGACCCGCGCCCAGGTCAAAGCCGAGACCCTGGCCGCCCGCAAGGCTGGTCTGCTCGATACCAATGAAGCTTATCAGGACGTCGCCTACATGGCGCCGCGCGCCAAAAGCGCCGAGGTGAAGGCGCAACTCGCCGCGAAAACCGTTGCAGCAGGCAATACTGCACACTAAGCAATGGGCCGGCTCGGCACTCAAAGCCGAGCCCGGTTGTATTTGCGGATAAACCACAAGAATGAAATTTGTTGCACGCTGCAAGGAGCTTTGGGGGTATTCTCGTTTCCATAAGACAATAGGAGACTCAACCCATGAACAAGTTGTCCTTTCAGCAGAAACTGTGGGTACCGCTGATCTGCAGCCTGCTGTGCATCACTGCGATCTTCCTGTTTGAAACCATTCAGACCCGCAACGTGCGGATCGAGGAACGCAGCAGCGACCTGCGCAATGTCGACGACATGGCGCTGAATATCGTCAAGCAGTTTGGCGACAAGGCCGCAGCCGGCACGCTCAGCAAGGAAGACGCGCAGAAGCAGGCGATGGACACCATCAAAAACCTGCGCTACGCCAAGGATGGCTACTTCACCATCAGCAGCGGCACCATGTCGCTGATGCATCCCATCAAGCCCGAAAACAATAACAAGGACCTGGTCGATCTGAAAGATCCGAAAGGCACCTACGTGTATCGCGCCATCGCGGCAGCGGGCGGGCAGCCGGAAGGTGGCGGCTTCGTCAATTACTACTGGTCGCGTCCGGGCTCGGCCGAGCCGGTGCCGAAAATGAGCCGCGTGGTGCATTACGGGCCGTGGAACTGGGACCTGACCACCGGCGTGTACATGGATGATATCGACGCCGCCTTCCAAGCCTCGCTGCTGAAATCAGCCGGCTGGCTGCTGGCGGTGTGCGCCGTGCTGTGGCTGATTGTCAGCCTGGTCAACAAGAGTTTGCGCCACACCATCGGCGGTGCGCCGGAGTATGTCGGCGAGGTGACGCAGCAGATTGCCGATGGCGATCTGAGTGTGGTGGTCAAGGTGCATGAGGCCGATCGCAGCAGCATCCTGTATTCCGTCAAGGTGATGCAGCAGCGCCTGGCCGAAACCATCGGCGAAATCCGCCGCAGTGCCGACACCATCGCCACCGCCTCCAGCGAAATCGCGTCCGGCAATATGGATCTGTCGGCGCGCACCGAATCGCAGGCCAGCTCGCTGGAAGAGACGGCGGCGTCGATGGAAGAGCTGACCTCGACCGTCACCCAGAATGCCGACAACGCCGTGCAGGCCAACAAGCTGGTGCAGTCGGCCTCCGAAGTGGCCGAGCGTGGCGGCAGGGTGGTGTCGCAGGTGGTGCAGACCATGGATACCATCAATGACTCATCGCGCCGGATTGTCGACATCATCAGCGTGATTGACGGGATCGCCTTCCAGACCAATATCCTGGCCTTGAATGCGGCGGTGGAAGCGGCGCGCGCGGGTGAGCAGGGCCGTGGCTTTGCGGTGGTGGCGTCCGAAGTGCGCAACCTGGCGCAGCGGTCGGCGGCGGCGGCCAAGGAAATCAAGGAGTTGATCAATGCGTCCGTGGACAGCATCGGCGCCGGCAGCGCGCTGGTGGCGGAGGCGGGCACCACGATGGATCAGGTGGTGACCAGCGTGTCGCGGGTAACGCAGATCATGTCGGCGATTACCGACGCGTCGAGCGAGCAGAGCACGGGCATTGGCCACGTCAACATGGCGATTACGGAGATGGATTCGGTGACGCAGCAGAATGCCGCGCTGGTGGAGCAGGCGGCAGCAGCGGCCGGTAGCATGCAGGAGCAGGCGGCGATGCTGGCCACGCTGGTGGCGCGCTTCAAGTTGAATGGGGATGCGCCGTATTCGGCGCCGGTCGCCAGCAAGCCGGTGGCGCGTCCGGCGTCACGGCCGGCAAAACGCCAGATGGCGCTGGTGCGCTAAGCGCTCGCGGCACTGCCGCAACCCGCACACCACTGCGGCCAGGGTCTGACCCCGTACGGGGTCAGACCCTTTTGTTTGGGGTTATTTGGTATCGGCGGGGACGGTTTCTACGACCGCGGCTTCGTAGACGAATTTGCCGCCGTCGTCGCGGAATACACCCATCAATTCGCCGCCGTCGCCTTTGACGTCGGCGTACAAGGTGCAGGTCTGCGTTTCTACCTGCCACATTTCTTGCCCGGCGCGCAGCGTCCAGACGTTGTCGCCGCCGGACAGCAGTTCGATTTCCACTTCATCGGCCGGCATGTCGGTCAATTCGATGCGACGCAGGCAGTCGGGCAGACGCTGCATGATCAACTCCACCCGGCTGTCCTTGCTCCAGAAGTGCTTCTGCGCCCGGTGTATCGTCAGCGCATGGTTGCCGACCGGGCCGTCCGCGTAGTACGAGGCACTGTCGTCAACGCATGCCGCCAGCAGCAGCGGCATCAGGAAGAACAGGATCTTGCGCATGGGCTTTCCGTGGGTGGCTATCGATTTACCGCATTATAGCCGCCCCACCCGACGACCCGATCAGAAGCGGTAGCCGATACCTACGCCCAACAGTACCGGGTCCACTTTTACGCGGCTGGCCTTGGCACCGCTGATCATCACATCGCTGCGGATCTGCACTTTCTTGATGTCGAAGTTGATCGACCAGTTCTTGTCGATCGCCACATCGGCGCCCGCTTGCAGCGCCAGGCCGAAGCTGTCATGTTCCAGGCTGCCTGCGCCGCCCAGCAGGTTCACGCCGGAGAAGGTGGTGTAGTTCACGCCCGCACCGACATAGGGACGGAAGCTGGCGTCCGGCAGGAAGTGGTACTGCACCGTCAGCGTCGGCGGCAGGTGCTTGAGGGTGCCGATCTTGGCGCCGTCCAGCGAGACGTCGTGCTTTTGCGGGTAGGTCAGAATCAGCTCGGTGGCGATGTTCTTGGTGAAGAAATAGGAGACGTCGAATTCCGGAATGGTCTTGTTGCTGACGTGGATGCGGTCGGAGGCACCAACGCCGCCCACGGGATCCGATTTGTCGGCGGTGTCGATGTGCACGGCGCGCACGCGCACCAGCCAAGGGCTTTCTTGGGCCATCACGTTGGCGGTCATCAGGGTCAGGGTTGCGGCTACTGCGGCTACTGCTGCTACGGACTTGCTCATTTTACTTCCCTCTTTATCGTCGTTGAGTAACGTGAGAAAGTCTATTGATGCGGTGCAGTAAAAACATTGATCCAAGTCAAAATTTTCCTACTGTGAAACAGTGGTAGTATGACCAGCGACCGATTTTGGCAACCTACAAACAGGAGACTTGGATGGCAAAGCTCAACGTCAACGGCGCAGTCATGCAATACGAAGCGGAGGACGATACGCCGCTGCTGTGGGTGATCCGCGAACAGCTGGGACTGACCGGCACCAAGTACGGCTGCGGTGTCGCCCAGTGTGGCGCCTGCACCGTGCATATCGATGGCCAGGCAGTGCGCAGCTGCGTCTATCCGGCATCGGCGGTCACCGCCGCGCAGAAGATCACTACCATCGAAGGCCTGTCGCCAGACGGCTCGCATCCGATTCAGAAAGCATGGGCGGCGCTGGATGTGCCGCAATGCGGTTTCTGCCAGTCCGGCATGATCATGGCCGCCGCCGCGCTGGTGCGCGACAAGCCCAAATGTACCGACGCCGATATCGATGCGGCGATGACCAATATCTGCCGATGTGGCACCTACAACCGCGTGCGCAAGGCGATCCACGTGGCGGTGCGCGGCGGCGATCCGGCCAGCGCCGGCCTGTCGATTGAACGCATCGCAGGGAGCAAGGCATGAACGCGCCGCGTTTTCCTGGCGCCTCGCGCCGTGGCTTCATGAAGATGGCCGGCGGCCTGGTGGTCGCCTTCCACATTCCGTTCGATGCGATGGCGGCGGAGCAGCCACCGATCGCCAAGGGCGCCGCCGACGCTACGCCAGAAGTCAACGCCTGGGTGGTGATCAAGCCGGATGACAGCATCGTGATCCGCATCGCCCGTTCCGAGATGGGGCAGGGCACGTTGACCGGCCTTGCGCAGTTGGTGGCGGAAGAACTGGACGCCGACTGGAGCAAGGTCACCACCGAGTATCCGTCGCCTGGACAAAACCTGGCGCGCAAGCGCGTGTGGGGCAGCTTCTCAACCGGCGGCAGTCGCGGCGTGCGCGAGTCGCACGACTATGTGCGCAAGGGCGGCGCCATCGCCCGCACCATGCTGGTACAAGCCGCAGCCGATGCGTGGAAGGTCCCGGCGTCCGACTGCGTGGCCGCCGCCAGTGTGATCACGCATAAGCCGACCGGCCGCACCGTCAGCTACGGCAAGGTGGCCGATGCCGCCGCCAAACTGACGCCGCCGGCGGAAGTGGCGCTGAAAGATCCGAAGGACTGGAAGCTGGCCGGCAAGCGCCTGGCGCGTCTCGATACGGTCGACAAGACCACCGGTGCGCAAATCTACGGCATGGACATCAAGCTGCCAGGTATGCTGAACGCGGCCATCAAGGACTGCCCGGTATTCGGCGGCACGGTGAAGAGCTTTGACGCTGCCGCTGCCGAGAAGCGTCCGGGTGTGAAGAAGATCTTCAAGCTGGGCGACACCGCCGTGGTGGTGGTGGCCGATACGTGGTGGCGGGCCAAGTCCGCGCTGGATGCAGTCACCATCGAGTGGGACAAGGGACCGAACGCCAAGCTGTCCAGCAAGGACATCGCCGCCACGCTGAAGGCCGCGCTGGATGCGCCGGAGGCGGTGGTCGGCAATGCGAATGGCGACGCCAAGGCGGCCATCGCTTCCTCCAAGCGCAAGATCGAGGCGGTGTATTCCTTCCCATGGCTGAACCACGCGACGATGGAGACCATGAACGCCACCGCGATCTGGACGCCGGAGCGCTGCGAAGTCTGGACGCCGACGCAAAACGGCGAGGCGGCGCTGGCCGCCACCGCCGAAGCGGCCGGCCTGCCCGCCGCCAAGTGCGACATCTACAAGATGCATCTGGGCGGCGGTTTTGGCCGTCGCGGCGCCACGCATGACTGGGTGACGCAGACGGTGAAGATCGCCAAGGAGTTCCCCGGCACGCCGATCAAGTTGATCTGGACGCGCGAGGAGGACATGCTGCACGGCCGTTATCACCCGATCACGCAGTGCAAGCTGACGGCGGGGCTGGATGACAAGGGCAATGTGACGGCGCTGCATATGCGCATTGCCGGGCAGTCGATCCTGGCGTCGCTGGGCTCCACGCTGAAGGATGGTAAAGACCCGGTGGTGTTCCAGGGCTTGAACGCGCCGGGACCGGAAGCGTCGATCGGTTACAGCTTCCCGCATCTGCTGGTGGACCATGCGATGCGCAATCCGCCGGTGCCGGCGGGCTTCTGGCGCGGCGTGAACCTGAACCAGAATACGATTTACCTCGAATGCTTCATGGACGAACTGGCCCACGCGACCAAGCAGGACCCGCTGGCCTTCCGCCGCAAGCTGATGGCGGAGCATCCGAAGCATCTGGCGGTGCTGAACGCGGTGGCCGAGAAGATCGGCTGGAACAAGCCGGCGCCGAAGGGCGTGTATCGCGGGCTGGCGCAGACCATGGGCTTCGGCAGCTACGTCGCCGCCTGCGCCGAGGTGTCGGTGGACCGCAAGACCGGCAAGGTGAAGATTCTGCGCATCGTCGCGGCGACCGATCCGGGATACGCGGTCAATCCGCAGCAGATCGAGGCGCAGGTAGAGGGCTCGTTTGTTTATGGGTTGTCCGCCGCCTTGTACGGCGAATGCACGCTGAAGGATGGGCAGATGGAGCAGTCTAACTTCGATACCTATCAGGTGATGAAGCTGGACGAGATGCCGAAGGTGGAGTCGATCATCATGCCGTCCGGCGGCTTCTGGGGCGGCGTGGGCGAGCCGACGATTGCGGTGGCCGCGCCGGCGGTGCTGAACGCCATCTTCGCCGCCACCGGCAAGCGCGTGCGCGATCTGCCTTTAAAGAACCACAGCCTCGTGAAGAAGGCTTAGCATGACAGCGCGCGGCAGCAGGAGCGGCAAGGTGGCGAGCGCGCTGGCCCTGCTTGCGCTGCTGCCTTGCGCCGCCTTTGCAGACGACGGCATCGCATCCCCGCTGCCCGGCGCCGTCGCGGGCGACGCTGCACGCGGCCGCGCCATCGTCGCCAACCGTCAGTTGGGGCTATGCCTGCTGTGTCACACCGGCCCCATTCCTGAGGAACGCTTCCAAGGTAACCTCGCTCCCGACCTGCAAGGTGCCGGCCAACGCTGGACTGCAGCGCAACTGCGCCTGCGCATCGTGGACGCCAGCCAGGTCAATCCCGCCACCATCATGCCTGCCTACTACAAGACCGGAGGTCTGACCCGCGTGGCCGCAAGCTACAAAGACAAAACCATCCTGACCGCGCAGCAGATCGAAGACGTGGTGGCCTGGCTGCAAACACTCAAGGAACCCGCATCATGAAGCGCCGCGACCTGCTGGCCGCCGGCGCCGGCCTCACCATGCTGGCGCTGGTCCGCCCTGCATCCGCCACGCCGGTGGAGATGGCCGCCGCCATTAACAGCTTCACCGGCGGCGCCAAACCGCAAACGGGCAAGGTGAAGTTCGACATCGCCCAACTGATCGACAACGGCAACGCCGTCCCAGTCACCATCTCGGTGGACAGCCCAATGAGCGCTGCAGACCATGTCAGCGCCATCGGTATCTTCACCGAGCGCAATCCGCAAACGGAAGTAGCGATATTCACGCTAGGCCCACGCGCCGGCAAGGCCGAAGTCTCCACCCGCATCCGCCTCGCCACCTCGCAGCGCCTTATGGCCGTGGTGCGCATGAGCGATAGCAGCTATTGGTCGCAGGGCGTGGAAGTCATCGTCGCACTGGCGGCGTGTGTGGAAGGCGAGGAGCCCTGATGGCCCGCGCCCTGATCCACATGTCGGCCAGCGCAAAGCGTGGTGAGATTATCGAAATCCGCGCGCTGATCGGCCATTCGATGGAAACCGGTTACCGCGTCGGCGCGGACGGCAGGCTGCTGGCGCGGGACATTATCCGTAAATTCGCGTGCCGCTACAACGGTGAACAGGTGTTCGGAGCGGAGCTGCATCAGGCCATATCTGCCAATCCCTACATTGCCTTCTTCACCGTGGCGACGGACAGCGGCACGCTGGAATTCACATGGGAAGGCGATAACGGTTTTGCCCACACGGAGAAAATGAACCTGACTGTGAGCGCATCATGAATTGGCTGCTGGCCTGGCGCTGGTGGCGGCATCGGCGCTGGCTGCGGACGACCGCCGCTCCGGCGCGGAATTCATGAGCGCCGCCACCCAGGCCATGCAGCGCGACGATGCGCAGAATCCCGCCCTGCTGTGGGTCGCCAACGGCGAAGCGGAGTGGAACAAGTCGTGCGTCAAGTGCCACGGCGACGCGCGCAGCAGCATGCGCGGCGTGGCAGCGCGCTTTCCGGCGTTTGATGCGGAGAGTGGCAAGGTGGTCAACCTGAGCCAGCGCATTAACCTGTGCCGCGAACGTAAGCTGCATGCCGCGCCGCTGCGGCTGGAAAGCGAGGAGCTGCTGGCGCTGGAGGCCTATCTGGCGATGCAGTCGCGCGGCATGCCGGTGACGCCGCCGCAGGATGCCAATACCCGAGCCGCCGCCGCGCGCGGACAGCAGCTGTACAACCAGCGTATCGGGCAGTTGAATTTGTCGTGCGCGCAGTGTCACGACCAGCAGTGGGGCAAGCGCCTCGCGGCCAGCACGATTCCGCAGGCGCATGCGGCGGTGTATCCGATCTATCGACTGGAGTGGCAGGCCATGGGATCGCTACAGCGCCGGCTGCGCAACTGCATGAGCGGCGTGCGCGCCGAAGTGCCGCCGTTTGGCGCGCAGGAGTTGACGGAACTGGAAGCCTGGCTCGCGGTGCGCGACCAGGGCATGAAGATGGAATCGCCGGGAGTAAGACCATGACATTGAAGCTGATACGTATCGCCTTGTTGGCCGCCGCCAGCTTAATGGTTGCAACGACTGCTGCAACGGCGGCGGCTGCACCAGCCATCTCCGCCAGCGCGCGCCTCGCCGCCACCTGCGCTGCCTGCCATGGCACCAACGGCGACACCCACGGCAGCACGCTGCCGCGCCTCGCCGGCCAGCCGCAGCAAGCGCTGTCGACCAGCCTGCATGCCTTCAAGACCGGCCAGCGCACCTCCACCATCATGACGCAGATCGCCAAGGGCTACACTGACGAACAACTCGATCTGCTGGCCGCCTACTTCGCCGCGCAAAAGCCGGGAGGCGTCAAATGAAGCGTCGCCAATTTCTGCACGCCGCCGGCGCCAGCGCCTTCCTCGCTGGCTGCACCACCATCACCGGCCAGGCCAAGCCGCAAGTAGTGGTCATCGGCGGCGGCTACGGCGGCGCCACGGCAGCTCGCTACATTCGCCTGTGGAGCGACAATAGCATCGACGTCACGCTGATCGAGCCGAACGCGCGGTTCATCTCCTGTCCGCTGTCCAACCTCGTGCTGGGCGGCTCAAAGCAGATCGGCGACCTGACCATGTCCATCAATGCGCTGGCCGACAAGCACGGCGTGCGTATCCTCCGCGACTTCGTCACCAGTATCAATGCCGACAAACGCACGCTGGCGCTAGCCGGCGGACAGACACTGAACTACGACCGCCTGATCGTCTCGCCCGGCGTCGACTTCATGTGGGACCAGTTGCCCGGTATGCTGAAACCAGACGCGCAGGACGCCATCCTGCACGCGTGGAAAGCCGGCGCGCAAACCGTCGCCCTGCGCGCGCAGCTGGAAGCGATGCCGGACGGCGGCGTCTACGCCATGACCATCCCGCCTGCGCCATACCGCTGCCCGCCCGGTCCCTACGAACGCGCCTCGCAAATCGCCTTTTACTTCAGCCGCCACAAGCCGAAATCCAAAGTCCTGATCCTCGATGCGAACGACGACGTGGTCTCCAAAGGTCCGCTGTTCAAAAAAGTATGGAAGGACCGCTACAACGGCATCATCGAGTATCGTCCATCGTTCCGCACCGCCGACATTGACGCCGCCAGCCGCACCGCCATCTCCGAACTGGGCGACCAGGTGCAGGCCGACGTGCTGAACGTGATCCCGCCGCAACGCGCCGGCAGCATCGCCGTGCAGAGCGGCCTGGCCAACGTCAACGCGCGCTGGTGCGGCGTCGACTTCCTCAGCTTCGAGTCGACGCAAAGCAAAAACATCCACGTGCTAGGCGACGCCATCGCCGTGGCGCCATTGATGCCCAAGTCCGCGCACATGGCCAACCAGCACGCCAAGGTCTGTGCGGCGGCTGTGGTGGACCTGCTCAGCGCCCGCGCGCCAGATCAACATCCGATGCTGACCAATACCTGCTACAGCTTTGTTTCCGACGTGGAGGTGATTCATGTGGCCTCGGTCCACGCCTACAACGCGGAGAGGAAAACGCTGCTGGTGGTGTCCGGCTCGGGCGGCGTGTCATCCGCTCCGAGCGCGCTGGAAGGCGACTATGCAATGAACTGGGCCAGGAATATCTGGGCCGATACATTAGGCGCCTGAGCTACCAACCACCGCCTGCCGCGCGGAAGGTGGCGACGGCGGCGCGCGCATTGTCGGCGTTAACCCGCGCCATCTGGTCGCGTGAGGTCAGCAGCTGGCGCTGTTCTTCCAGCACCTCGTACAGGCTGACGGCGCCGCCTTTATAAGCCAATTCCGAGGCATCGCGCGCCCGTGCATGGGCGTCCACTTCCTGCGCCAGTTCCGCGTGCTGGTCTTCCAGTTGCGTCAGTGTGACGACGGCATTTTCCACATCTTCGGCGGCGTGTAGCACGGCTTTACGGTAGGCGGCCAGTGCTTCGGCGTTGGCGCCTTTGGCACGAGCGACGTCGGCGTCGATGCGACCGAAGTCAAATAGCCGCCAGCGCAGGCCGGCGGCGGCTTGCGGTTGCAGCGAGGCGGCGGTCAGCAGGCCGCTGGTGCCAAGACTGCTGAGGCCCAGCAGGGCGGACAGCGTCACCTTGGGATAGTATTCCGCCATCGCCGCGCCGATCTGCGCGTTGGATGCCGCCAGACGGCGCTCCGCCGCAATCACGTCCGGCCGCCGGCGCAGCAGATCCGCCGGCCCCTGTGATAGCGCGATGGCCGGCACGCGCATTTCCGGCACGAGTCCGGCTACCATCCCGGCGCCGCCCGATGCCGACCGCCTGGCAGGTGCGCCAATCGCCGCTGGCGCAGCGGGCATTGCCAACTCCGCCGCGTAGGTGCCCGGCGCGGCGCCCATCAGCACATCCAGTCGGTTCAGTTGTACTTCCAGCTCGATGCGCAGTGGCGGCACGGTGGCGCGGGCTTGTGCCACCAGCGCCTCGGCTTGCGCCGCCTCACGGCTGGACGCCAGGCCATCCGCCAATCGCAGTCGCACCAGTTCCAGCAAATGCCCATTGGTGGCGATCTGCTCCTGCGCCAGCGCGATGCGCCGCTGCGCGCCACGCACGCGGAAGTAGGCGTCCGCCGCTTCCGCCGTTACCGACACCCGCACGCCGAGACGATCCGCCTCAGCCGCCTGGGCCTCCGCACTGGCGGCCTGCGCGCCATGCTGCAAGCCGCCCGCCACATCCAGCTCCCAGCTGGCGCCAAGTCCCGCGTCGTACAGGGACTGTTCACGGTTGTAACCAGGGAAGCTGCTGGCGATCTTGCCAATCGGGCTATTCAACGACTGTCGCTGATGCGCCGCGTTGGCCGTGAGCGAACCTTCCGGCAGCAGCCGCGCGTCGGCCATGCGCGCCGCCGCCCGCGCCTGATCGACCCGCGCCATCGCGGCCGCCAGGTCCAGATTCTGCGCCAGCACCCGCGGCACGATGCGCTGCAAGGCCGGATCGTCGAAGCCATTCCACCACACATCCAGCGCTGGCGCCGGCAGCACCGCCTTGCGCGCCTCGAGCGCACCGGCCGCATGATAGGCCGCCGCCAGCGGCGCCTCCGGCTGCCGGTAAGCCGGTGCGGTCGCGCATCCCGTCAGCGCGCTCAAGGCCAGCAGGCCGGCGCTGGCCAGCAGAATTGTCTTGTCCATTTTGCACTCCTCAAAAAGTCTGTTGCAAGTTGATACTAACAAGTATATGCTTGTTTTCATGATGATCGCAATCAATAAATTTTAAAGGACCAAAATCATGCTGAAGACGAATCTGAGCGCCATGCCATGTCCAATCGCGCGCAGCCTGGACCGGGTGGGCGAGTGGTGGAGCATCATGATCCTGCGCGAATGCTTCTACGGCGAGACGCGCTTTGACGGCTTTAAGAAAAGCCTGGGCATTGCGCCCAATATGCTGACCCGCCGTCTCAACGACCTGGTGGAATCCGGCTTGCTGGAGCGCCGCCGCTATTCCGACAAGCCGCCGCGCGACGAATATCTGCTGACCGAATCCGGCCGCGATTTCCGTCCAGTGATGCTGGCCATGCTTGCCTGGGGCAACAAGCACTTCGCACCGGAAGGCAAGACCGTCATCCTGCGCGATAGCGTGACCGGCGCGGAAGCCGATCCAGTACTGGTGGACGCCAACACCGGCATTCCTATCAGCCTTGCGCGCCACTTCGCAGCCGCCGGTCCGGCCGCCACCGAATCCACCCATCTGCGCATGCAGCGCGCCGCCGCACGCCGCGCCGCCGCCACTTCCGGAGAGCCAGCATGAGCACCGCACCAAACCGCAAACGCCTGATTACGCGCGTCGTGATTGCCGTCGTCGCCATCGGTGCGGCCTTTTTCGGTTATGGCTGGTGGCACAACGGCCGCTTCGTGGAGGAGACCGACGACGCCTACATCGGCGGCAACGTGACGGTGGTCGCGCCCAAGGTGGCCGGCTATATCACGCGGCTGGAAGTCAGCGACAACCAGCAGGTGCACGCTGGCGACGTCATCGCGCGTCTGGATGACCGCGACTATCGCGCGGCACTGGCCAAGGCGGAAGGCGTGGTGGCGGCGGCGCAGGCTTCGCTGGCCAATCTGGACGCCACCCGCCAGCTGCAGGATGCGGTGATCGGCCAGGCCCGCGCCGGCGTCTCCGCCAGCAGTGCCGAAACATCGCGCGCGCGCGATGACCAGACGCGCTACCAGAACCTGTCCGCCAAGGCCGCCGTGTCGCTGCAAAGTTCGCAGAAGGCCGATGCGGAATACAAGCAGGCGCTGGCCGGCGACCAGAAAGCACAGGCGCAGTTGGTCGCCGCGCAGCGTGAGCTGGACGTGATTGGCACCCGCAAGCAGCAGGCGCAGGCCGCGCTGGAACAGGCCATCGCGGAGCGCGACCTGGCCAGGCTGAATCTGGAATACACGGTGCTGCGCGCGCCGATCGATGGCGTAGTCGGCAATCGCCGCGCGCGTGAAGGGGCGTACGCCACGGTGGGCAGCCAGCTGCTGGCCATCGTACCGTCGCAGGGCTTGTGGGTGGATGCCAACTTCAAGGAGGGCCAACTGGCGCGCTTCAAGCCTGGCCTGCGCGCGACGGTGGTGGCGGATGTGATGCCGGGTCACGTATTCCACGGCACGGTGGCCAGCCTGGCGCCTGCCACCGGCGCGCAGTTCAGCGTGCTGCCACCGGAAAACGCCACCGGCAACTTCACCAAGATCGTCCAGCGCGTGCCGGTGCGGATTGTGCTCGATGAGGTGGATGGCCGACTGGGCGTGCTGCGTCCCGGCCTGTCGGTCAACGCGGAGATCGATGTGCGCGTCGCCGGTGGCCAGCCATGAGTGTCACCATGCCTGCCGCCGCTGCGCCCTGGGCGCCGCCGCAACTGACCATGAACCAGAAGGTGCTGGCTTTCGCCACCATGTGCGTCGGCATGTTCATCGCGCTGCTGGACATCCAGATCGTCTCCGCCTCGCTGCGCGACATCGGCGGCGGGCTGTCGGCCGGCGCCGATGACACGGTGTGGGTACAAACCAGCTACCTGATCGCAGAAATCATCGTCATCCCGATGTCCGGCTGGCTGTCACGGGTGTTCTCCACGCGCTGGCTGTTTGCCGGATCGGCGGCCGGCTTCACCGTCGCCAGCATGTTGTGCGGCATGGCGTGGGACATCAACAGCATGATCGCCTTCCGCGCGCTGCAAGGCTTTATCGGCGGTTCTATGATCCCGATGGTGTTCACCACCGCGTTCTACTTCTTCGCCGGCAAACAGCGTGTCATCGCCGCCGCCACCGTCGGCGCACTGGCCTCGCTGGCGCCTACGCTCGGTCCCACCGTGGGCGGCTGGATCACCGACCATTTCAGCTGGCACTGGCTGTTCTTCATCAATCTGGGGCCGGGGATATTTGTGGCCGTGGTAGTGCCGATGCTGGTCAAGATCGACCGGCCCAACCTGAACCTGATCAAGGACGCCGACTACTTCGGCATCGTGCTGATGTCGCTGTTCCTCGGCTGCCTGGAATACACGCTGGAAGAAGGCCCGCGCCTGGACTGGTTCGGTGACCATGTGATCCTCACCACCGCGTGGATTTCCGGCCTGGCCGGCGTTGGCTTCATCTGGCGCACGCTGACCTATGCGCATCCCATCGTCGACCTGCGCGCACTCAAGGACCGCAACTTCGCGCTGGGCTGCTTCTTTTCCTTCATCACCGGCATCGGCATCTTTGCCACGATTTATCTGACGCCGCTGTTCCTAGGCCGCGTGCGGGGTTTCAGCGCGCTGGAAATCGGCCTGGCCGTGTTCTCCACCGGCGTATTCCAGATCATGTCGATCCCGCTGTATTCGTGGCTGGCCAACCGCGTAGATCTGCGCTGGCTGATGATGGTGGGGCTGGCCATGTTCGCCGTCTCGATGTGGAACTTCGCGCCGATCACCCATGACTGGGGCGCGGACCAGCTGATGCTGCCGCAAGCCTTACGCGGCATGGGCCAGCAGTTCGCCGTCGCGCCGACCGTCACGCTGACGCTGGGCGGGCTGGCGCCGGACCGTTTGAAGCTTGCCTCGGGCCTGTTTAACCTGATGCGCAACCTGGGCGGCGCAATCGGCATCGCCGCCTGCGCCACCATCATCAACGACCGCACCAACCTGCATTTCCAGCGGCTGGCCGAGCATCTGAATGCCAGCAACGACGCGATGGGGCAGATGTTGTCCGGCGCCGGCAGCAATCTGCTGGCGTGGGGGCTGGACAACGGCAATGCGCAAGCCGGCGCCTTGCGGCAGCTATGGACGCTGACGCTGCGCGAGGCGCAAACGCAAACCTTCGGCGACGTCTTCCTATGCGTGATGGTGTGCTTTGTGCTGGCGTTTGCGATGGTGCCGCTGATGCGCAAGATCGCGCCGCCGAAAGCACCGTCAGCCGATGCGCACTAAGGCTTAGCGGTAGCGCGCCAGGATCTGTTCGACGCTGCCATCCTTGATGAGCGTGTCGATCACGCGTGAAATCTCGTTGAACGGCACCTGCGACTTTTGCGAGAACGCGCACTGCGCCTTGTAGGCCGAAAACACCAGATCGCCGCGCACCTTCATGCCGGGGTGGATGCGGCTCTGGTAGTTCAGCGTGGCCTCGCTGATCATCGTGTACGGCACTTTACCGGCGATCATTTGCTGGATGTTGGCTTCCATATTCGCCACATCAACGCGGCGGAAACGCTGGCCCAGCACCTGCTCCACGCGCTGGTAGCGGTAGTCGACCACCGTGCCGACCGGCTTGTCCCGCAAATCCTTGAGGGAGCGCAGGTGCGGCATGTCGACGCGGGCCGCGATCATTTCCGCATCCGGGAACAGCGCCACGCTCCAGTGGTAGTCGCCATCGATCCAGAACGGCGTTACATAGCACATGCCGTCCGCGCGGCCGCTGCTGAGCGCCGGCCTGACTTCGGGGCTGTCGGCGCTGAGGTAGACGGCGCGGCGGCCGAGACGCTGCGCCAGCACGTCGCCGAAATCCTTGACGATGCCGCCGGCCACCGCGCCGTTCTGGAAACGCGCGATCGGCATGGCCTGATCGGTAGGCGCCAGCATCACTAGCTCACCCGGACCCGCATGCGCGCCGGTGCACAGGGCCCACAAGGCGGGAGGGAGGAGGCGGGATGGTAAGCGCATGAACCCATTATAGCGGCTGTATGTTGGACCCCGCACATGCAAGCGCGCGCGCCTGTGTCACGCTGTGACTCCCCGATGACAAGCATGGAGCATACTCATGACCAAGGCATTGCAAGACAAACGCATCGCAGTCCTGATGACCGACGGCGTGGAGCAGGTGGAATACACCGGTCCGCGCGAATTCCTGGAGCAGCAGGGCGCCAAGGTAACGCTGATTTCGCCCAAGGCCAAGGGTGAGCAGGTACAGGGCTTTAACCACGCCGATCCGGCCGACAAATTTACCGTCGAGCTGACCGTGAGCGAGGCCCGTCCAGGCGACTTCGACGCGCTGGTGCTGCCGGGCGGCGTGTCCAATCCGGACGCGCTGCGCCTGGAGAAGGACGCCATCGACTTTATCCGCAACTTCGGCCGTGAAGACAAGCTGATCGCCGCCATCTGCCACGGGCCATGGACGCTGATCGACGCCGAGTTGGTGAAGGGCAAGCAGATCACCAGCTGGCCGTCGCTGCAACGCGACCTGCAAAACGCCGGCGCCGACTGGCGTGACGAACAGGTGGTGGTTGACGGCAAATTGATCACCAGCCGCAAGCCGGACGACATTCCAGCCTTCAACCAGGCCATCCAGCAGGCGCTGACCGCCTAACAATTTCTGCGCGGCAAACGGGCGCTCATTGGCGTCCGCTCGTCGTAGACTTAGCTTGAACATCGAGCTCATGCGCCTAAACTCAGGAGACCATCATGAACCACACTCTGGCAGCTGTATTTGAAACCCGCGCCGAGGCCAATCTGGCCAAGGACGAACTGGTCCACAATGGCTACGACGCCAACGGCATCCAGATCCACGATTCCGGCAGCGTGGCCGGCACCGCCCGCATTGACGACAACGAGTCCATCCTCGGTCAGGTCAAGCAGATGTTCAGCGGCCTGGTAGGACGCGAGCACGCCGACCGCCACGTGTATGCCGAAGCGCTGAACCGCGGCCACACCGTGCTGTCGCTCGACACCCACTCGCTGGAATCGGCCGAACGCGCCGCCGACATCATCGAGGACTTCAACCCGATCGACATCGACGAACACGAAACCATGTGGCGCGCCAGCGGCTGGGGCGCGGACGTGCTGCGCAGCGGCACCGGCCCGCTGCAAACCAGCGTCGGCATGCAGCAGGCGGCGCCGGAGCAACATGGCATCCGTCCACGCGAGGACGCGGTGGTGTTTGCCCGTTCCGAACAGGTGACGCTGGCGCCGGGTGCGATGCAGCGCGGCGACGTGGGCAGTGGCACTGTGCCGGCGGCGTCGGAAGCGGCGGTGGCCGACATCCAGAACACCGTGCAGCGCAGCGGCATGCGCATCTACCCGCGCAATGAGCCCAACCAGGACACGCTGAACATCCTGACCGGCAACGAGCAGGATGAAGACGATTACTTCCGCTCGCACTGGGAGAAAACCTACACCGGCGGCACGTTCCAGGAATTCGACCCGGCCTACCGCTATGGCGAATCGATGAAAGGCAACCCGGGCTACCGCGACAAGGAATGGAACGACGTCGAACCGGAGCTGCGCGCCACGTGGGAGAGCAAGCAGCCGCAGTCCAGCTGGGATAAGTTCAAGGACGCGGTGAAGCACGGCTGGGAGCGCATCACCGGTTAAACCCGGAGATGTGACAGGATCGGCGATAATGGCTGCTGTATAACCTTTGGGCAGCCTCGCCTTTCTTCATGCATTACACCGTAGACGACGTTCGCCATGGTTTTGATCGCGCCACCTTCAGCCGTGGCGCGAGCTATTTCGACAGCGGCATGGTGCAATCCGTGGCGCTGGATGGTGACGTGCTCAAGGGCAAAGTTGCGGGCAGCTCCAGCGATTTCTATCAGCAGTCGATTACGCTGGTGCAGCGCGAACGCCAAGTGCGCTTCAAGGGCGACTGCACCTGCCCGATGGACTACAACTGCAAACATGTGGTGGCCGTGCTGCTGGCCGCCGACAAGGCCGGCTTGAATGCGGAGGCCGATGCGGAAGAGGACGCCTCCCCCGCCGCGCTGCCGTTCGCCATGTCGCAATGGCTGGCCAATGTTTCCTATTTGGCCGACTCGGCGCGCCGCCAGCATAGCGTGGGCAAGAACCTGCGCAAGAACGATAGTCGCGCCATTTACGTGTTGAAACCGCAAGCCGATACCGGCCGCATGCGTGTCAACCTGTACAAGGGCAAGATGACCGCCGACGGCGAGATCCGCTCGGCCACCGCGATTCCCGACCTGGAAAACTTCCAGCACAAGCCGCCGGCCTATCTGCGTCCGGAAGACCGTCCCATCGCCGCCATGTTTAGCGGCCTGATGAACGGTTTGTGGGGCGGCGGCACATTGGACGTGGCCGCTGACGGCGTGGCCGCCTTCCTGCAATCGGCCACCGAGTCCGGCGTGCTGTACCTGGCGACCGACAACGACGCGCTGCGCGGCCGTCTGCGGCAATTGCACGCTGGTCCGACCCGCGCTGGTCGCCTGGCCTGGCGCGCCGAGCACCAGCGCCTGCATCTGGGCTGGGCGTTTGAAGACGGCACGGCAATCGACTATCTGCTGCCGAGCACGCCACCGGCCTACGTCGCCGGCGAATTCATCGGCCAGCTAGACTTGCCTACCGACCTGACCGTACTGCCATTGACGCAATGGCTGACGCTGGTCGAGCAGGCGCCGGAACTCCCCACCGCCCAGGCCGCATCGCTGGCCGAGGAATTGCTGGCCGCCGGCCTGGAAAGCCTGCTGCCCCTGCCGCAGACAACCAGCACCCTGCTGACCGGGTTGAAGCCAACGCCGGTGTTGACCTTGCAAACCAATCCAGGCACCGGCCGCGACGTGGCTTTGCTGGGATTCGACTACGAAGGCCAGCGCGTCGGCGCCGATCCGCGCCTGCAACTGGTGCGCATCAGCAATAGCGGCATCGACACCATTGAGCGCAATGTACAGGACGAGCTGGCGGTATCGGCGGCGCTGGCTGCGGCCGGCTTTATGGCAGCGCCGGCCGGCGCGACACCCGGCACGCTGTATCTGCCGTCCGACCGCGCCTGGCTGGACTTCGTCAACAACACCGTGCCCGCGCTGCGCCAGCAAGGCTGGCGGATCGACCTGCTGCCCGGCTTCCGCTTCGACCTGGCCGGCATTGACGACTGGTACGCCAACGTCAACGATGGCGGCGAAGGTTCCGCCAATAACTGGCTGGAACTGGAACTGGGCATCGTGGTCAACGGCGCGCCGGTGCCGCTGCTGCCGGTGCTGCTGCAACTGATCCGCCAGGCGCCGCGCGATTTCGCTCCGGCGGCGCTGGACATCCACGGCGACGACGAAGCGCTGCTGGCCGCCTTGCCCGACGGCCGGCGTGTGGCGCTGCCATGGGGGCGCGTCAAACCTATCCTGCGCACGCTGGGCGAGCTGTACTTCACCGACCGCGTCGGCGACACGCTGCGCATGACGCAGCTCGACGCCGCCCGTCTGGCCGAACTGGAAACCGGCGCGCAACTGCGCTGGATGGGCGGCGACCGCCTGCGTTCGCTCGGCCGCAAGCTGGCCGCATTTGAGCAGGTGCAGCCGGTGGCCAGTCCGGCCGGACTGCAAGCCAGTCTGCGGCCGTACCAGGCCGACGGGCTGGCATGGATGCAGTTCCTGCGCGAATACGGCCTGGCCGGCATCCTGGCCGACGATATGGGCCTGGGCAAAACCATCCAGACCTTGAGCCACATCCTGGTCGAAAAAGAGTCCGGCCGCCTGACCACGCCGGCGCTGGTGGTGGCGCCGACCAGCCTGATGGTCAACTGGCAGGCGGAAGCCGCCCGCTTCACGCCCGGCCTGCGGGTGCTGGCGCTGACCGGGAAGGACCGCCTGCAACGCTTCAGCGAGATGGCCCAGGCCGACCTGGTGCTGACCTCCTACGCGCTGCTGCCGCGCGACGAGGACGTGTTGCGGCAGCAGCGCTTCCACCTGCTGATCCTGGACGAATCGCAGTACATCAAGAACCACCGCTCCAAGGCGGCGCAGACGGCCGGTCTGCTGAAAGCTAGCCATCGTTTGTGCCTGACCGGTACGCCGATGCAAAATCACCTGGGCGAACTGTGGGCGCAATTTCACTTCCTCATGCCAGGCCTGTTGGGCGAGGAAAAAACCTTCAATACCCAGTTCCGCAAGCCGATTGAAAAGCAGGGCGACAACGCCCGCAACGCCTTCCTAATCCGCCGCATCAAGCCCTTTCTGCTGCGGCGGACCAAGGACCATGTGGCCAAGGAACTGCCGCCGAAAACCGAAATGGTGCGCATGGTGGAACTGGCCGGCGCACAGCGCGACCTGTACGAAACGGTACGGCTGGCGATGGACAAGAAAGTGCGCGACGAAATCGCCCGCAAAGGCGTGGCGCGCAGCCAGATCGTCATCCTCGACGCGCTGCTCAAGCTGCGCCAGGTGTGCTGCGATCCACGTCTGCTGAAAACCGCCACCGGACGCAAGGCTGAGGCCTCGTCGGCCAAGCTGCACGTGCTGCTGGAACTGATCGAGGAGTTGCTTTCCGAAGGCCGCAAGCTGCTGGTGTTCTCGCAGTTCACCAGCATGCTGGCGCTGATCGAGGAGGCGCTGCGCGAACGCGGCGTGCCGTATGCGCTGCTGACCGGCGACACCACCGACCGCGCGGCGCCGGTGGCGGCGTTTCAGGATGGGCAAGTGCCGGTGTTCCTGGTCAGCCTGAAGGCGGGCGGCGTTGGCCTGAACCTGACGGCGGCCGACACCGTGATCCACTACGACCCGTGGTGGAATCCGGCGGTGGAAAACCAGGCCACCGACCGCGCCTGGCGCATCGGCCAGGACAAGCCGGTGTTTGTCTACCGCCTGATCGCGGCCGGCACGCTGGAGGAAAAAATCCAGCAACTGCAACGCGCCAAGGCCGGCCTGGCCGACGCCGTGCTGGCCGGTGGCGACGCGCAAGGCTTGCAGATCACGCCAGAAGACCTGCTCAGCGTGTTGTCGACCGGGATTACCTAGCGGCTTGTGTTTTCTCAAGGAGAACGGATTCGCCCCGTGACATGATCGGCAACCTGGGCAGTCCGGATGGTCGGGCGCCCATCTTGCGATGGACGTCACGATGGAAAAACTGCTGCCCTACTACGAACGCGAATTAAGCATGCTGCGGCGCGCCGGCGCCGAGTTTGCGGGGCGCTATCCCAAGCTGGCGGGCAGCCTGCAGGTGCGCGGCGAAAGCTGCGCCGATCCCCATGTGGAACGGCTGATCCAGGCCTCCGCCTTCCTCAACGCGCGCGTGGGGAAGCTGCTGGATGACGGCTACTCTTTCTTCACCGATGCGCTGCTTGGCATGCTGTATCCGCACTATCTGCGGCCGATTCCTTCCTGTTCCATCGCTCGCATCGACTACAGCGGCGCCAGGGCCAATGAAGTCAGCACCACCAGCGTACTGCCGCGCGGCGCGGCGATGAAATCGCTGGGGCAGGGCGCGTTGCTGTGCCGCTTCCGCACCGTCTACGATGTGACGCTGGCGCCGGTCACCATCAGCGCGGCGGGCTTTGAACCATATCCGCAGATTCCTGCCAGCTTGCCGCTACCTCCGGGCGCCGGCTGCGCCATCAGCATCCGCATCGCCAGCACTGCCGCCGGGCGCGCACTGGCGGCGCTGGACGTCGCCACGTTGCGCGTGTACCTCGACGGTGAAGCCTCGCTGCGCGCCAGCCTGCGTGACGCCATGTTCATGCATACCGCCTGCGCCTGCGTGGCAGCGGACGGCCATTGGCGCATGTTGAACCGCGTGCCCCTCACTCCCGTCGGCCTGGCCGCCGAAGAAGCACTGCTGCCGGCCGCTCCATCCGAACATGCTGCCTACCGGCTGCTGAGCGAATACTTTGCCTTCCCCGAAAAGTTCGACTTCGTCGACATCGACCTTGCTGCGCTGACCTCCGCCGCACCGGAAGGCTGCACCGAGCTGACATTGCGCCTGCTGCTGCGCGACGTGCGTCCGGACACGCCATCCGCCCGCATCCTCCGCACACTAAGCGCGGACAACCTGCTACTGAGCTGCACACCTGTCATCAACCTGTTCTCCCAGCCTGCCACGCCGATCCGCATCACCCACACGGCTAGCAGCTATCCGCTGATGGTGGATGGCATAACGGGCAGCGCTTGCGACATCTACAGCATCGACAGCGTGCAGGTGGTGCGCAAGACCGAAGATGGCAACGCGGTGACCGACTTCTTTCCCTACTACTCGCTGCGCCACGGCGAGGCGGAAAGCCGCAAGGGCCACTACTGGCTGGCGCAGCGCGAAGAGCTGATGGCGGCGGGCCACGAATATTCGCTCACACTCGTTGACCGCGACTTCTCGCCCGTGCAGGCGGACGACGGCACGGCCTCCGTGCGCCTCACCTGCACCAACCGCGATCTGCCGCATGGCCTGCAATACGGCCGCGCCAGCGGAGACCTGAATACCGAAAGCGCCATCGGCAACCTCCCCATCCGCCTGCTGCAGCGGCCGACTTTGTCGTATCGCCTGGCGAATGACGCGCGCCGTCAATGGGGACTGATCGCGCATCTGGCGCTGAACCACCGATCGCTGACGCAGGAAGGTCTGCCGGCGCTGACCGCCATGCTGCGACTTTACGCGCAGCAGGACAGCAGCGTATCGCATCGGCTGATCGATGGCGTGACGGCGCTATCGCATCATCCCGCCACGGCGTGGATACGGCAGGCGCAGGGCAATGCGTACCTGCGCGGGATCGAAGTGCATGTGTCGCTGGATGAAGAAGCGTATGCGGGCGTGGGCATTCACGCCTTCGCGCAGATTCTGGACCAGCTGTTTGCGCTGCATGTGCATCTGAACAGCTTTACGCGACTGGTGGTGCTGTCGCACGTGAGCGGAAAGGAGTTGCTGCGATGCCCACCTCGCAACGGCGCATTGACGCTGGCGTGATCGGCCAGCTGCTGGCTACGCCGCAGTGCTACGCCTTCTTCCAGGCGGTGCGGCTGGTGGAGCAATGGCGGCCGGGCAGCGCGCGCTTCCGCAACCGGCTGGCGATGCGCTTCGCGCCGAGCGATATCGAGAACATCAGCGCCGATGACGATGGTGTGCGGATTACGCAGGCCTTCATCGGCATACTGGGCAACCAGGGCGTGCTGCCGCTGCACTACTCGGAGCGCATCGCGCGGCACGAGAAGGATCACAACGACGGCGGGCCACGGGCGTTTCTGGATCTGCTGTTGCATCGGCCGGTGCAGATGCTGTATCAGGCGTGGACGCGGCGGCGGCCGGAATGCATGGAAGATGAATTCCTCGACATGCTGAATGCGCTAGCCGGAAAACAGATCAGCGACGAAATCGTCGACCGCGAAACGCTGGCCTTCTACGCGATGCAGATACGCAGCCGCGCGCTGTCTGCCCCGCTGCTGGCCGGGATGTACACGGAATACTTCGGCGTGCCGGTCGCGGTGGAGCAGCTGGTCGGCCGATGGAGCGCGCTGCCGGCCGGCGACCAGGCGCAGTTGGGGCGCGCGAATGTGGATCTGGGCGGTGGCGTGATGCTCGGTGGCCGCATCTATAACTGCGATGCGCGCGTCCGTCTGCATATCGGGCCGCTGGACAAGACCCGCTACGAGCGCTTCCTGCCCGGTCACACCAGCGCGCGGCACCTGCAAGCGATGCTGGAACTGCACTGCGGCGTGGGCATGACGTGGGAAGTGCATCTGATCCAGCATGCACAGGACATGCGCGGCGTGCGGCTTGACGCCAATAGCCGCTTGGGCGTGAACGCCAGGCTGCTGAGCCGACCCGCCACGCAGGATCACGATGAGTTGATGTATCTGCTGCATACCTAAGGAGCGACTGTGGAAAGCGACAGCGATTTTTTCAGCTTCATGACGGCGGCCAAGGAGCTGGTCACCGATAACCGGCCGTTGCGGCTGCGGTTAGACCTACCCGGCGGATTCAATGACGACATGCTGCTGCCGCAGCGCGTGTTTGGGTCGGAGAGCATCTGCGGCGGGATTGAATACCGCGTGCTGTGCGTATCGGCCAATGCGCAACTACCGCTGAAGAAGATGATCGCTGTGGCGGCCCAACTGGATTTCGTCACCGATCGCGGCGACTTGCGCAGCGTGTGCGGCATCGTCACCGAAGCCAGTTCGGGCGACAGCGATGGCGGCCTGGCCAGCTACCAGCTGGTGCTGCGCGATGCGCTGGCGATACTGGAAAAGCGCACCAACACCCGCGTGTTCCGCAATATGGACGAAGTAGAGATCGTCCAGCGCATCCTCGATGAATGGCGGCAGAAAAGCCCAGTGCTCGGTATCTGCTTCAACCACGAGAAGGATGAGGCCTTCGACCTGCGTACCTATCCCAAGCGCGAATTCACCATGCAGCACAACGAGTCGGATGCGGCCTTTATCCGCCGCCTGCTCAAACGGCGCGGCATCGGCTGGTACATCCGGGCCGGCGAGATGATGCACACGCTGGTGTTGTTCAACAATGCCGACAGCCTGCGTCAGAACGCCGCCGGCACCATTCGCTACCACCGCGACGCCGCTACCGAAGAACGCGACACCATCACCGCCTGGAGCGCGGTGCGCAGCCTGCAGCCCGGCACGGTCACGCGGCATAGCTGGGATTACATGAATCCGCAGGGCAGGGACTTCATGCTGGTGTCGACTAACAGCAGCAACAACCAAGGCGTCAACGGCAACGAGCTGGCCGCCACGCTGGACGACTATCAGATCCTGCCGCCACACGCAGGCGACGACAACGAAGACTTGTTCAACCTCGGTCAGCTGCGCATGAAACGGCATGACTACGAATCCAAATGCTTCCACGGCGAAGGCAGCGTGCGGGATCTGTGCGCTGGTGAATACTTCACGCTGGCCGAGCATCCGGAAGTGGACCAACACGACCCTGCGGAACGCGACTTCATCGTCACCGATTTACAGGTGACGGCGCAGAACAACCTGCCGAAAGCATTAGCCACGCGTGTGGAACGCCTGTTCGCCCGTAGCCGCTGGATGCACGGCGCCAGCGATGTGCAAATGCAGCGCGATGCGGCGGACAAGGTGGCCAGCGGCCCTCTGCGCATGCACATCCAGTTCACCGCTGTGCGCCGAGGCGTGACCATCGTCCCTGCATTCGACACCCGCGTGGACGTGCCACAAGCGCAAATGCAAAGTGCCATCGTGGTCGGTCCGAAAGGTGAGGAGGTCCACTGCGACCAACTAGGCCGCGTAAAAATCCGCTTCCCCGGCACCCGCCCAGAAGACCACGAAGAAGCCGCCGGTGCCGGCGCATCAGATACCACCACCGACTCCGCTTGGGTGCGTGTCGCCTCTAACTGGGCAGGCAACGGTCCCGGCGCGCAGCAACAATGCGGCACGATCGGCTTGCCCCGCGTTGGTTCAGAAGTGTTAGTTACCTTCCTCGGCGGTGACCCGGACAAGCCGGTGATCGTCGCCCAACTCTACAACCAAGGTGGTGCCCCAGCTGCACTGAGTAGTGCAGGCGACTTACCGGGGAACCGCTACCTCTCTGGAATCAAGAGTCGCGAAATTAACGGTGGTCGAGCAAACCAATTAAGGCTGGATGACACTGAAGGTCAAATCAGCGCGCAACTGGCGAGTGACCATGGAGCCAGTCAACTTAACCTGGGCTGGTTGCCCCAGCCTAGGGCAGACGGGCACGGTGAGCAGCGAGGAGCAGGCGCTGAACTGCGCAGTGACATGAGTGTCGCTGTGCGCGGGCAGCAGGGCGTCTTGATCACCGCAGAGTCTGGTGATGCCGAGAAAGGAAAACATCTGGAACGGTCTGAGCTGATTCGCATTGCAGAAGGCCTACAAAATTTAGTCAGGCAACTAGGCGAGCGGGCGGAGCAACATGCCGGCGACAAGGCCCCGAGCAAAGATCTTTTTGAGCTGATTGAAAAGCTTAAAAACCTCGATGATAGTGGCGCTCCCATTGTTGCGCTTAGTGGTCCTGCGGGTTTAATTTGCACGAGTGCCCGTAGTATCGCCATCGGAGCCGCGACAACGGTAGACATAGCTAGCGTTACCACCACATCTATTGCATCAGGCGAAACAGCGTCAATACGCTCGGTGCAGGAGATGAGCCTGTTTGCGAATGAGGGCGGTATCAGATTGACTGCAGCCAGTGGCAAGATAGCATTGAACGCTCAGGACGATCAATTACAGGTGCTGGCAAAAAAAGTGGTAGAGATCATCAGTAACACCGACTGGATTACCATCAAAGCGAAGAAGGGAGTACGCATCAATGGCGGTGGTACTGAATTAGAGCTTAGCGCTAGCGGCATCAAGGGCTACACCGCAGGGAAACATGAAATGTACGCCGCAGATCATCAGACCTTCCCCGGTCAAAGCCGCAACATCACATTTGATGGCGACAAGTCGCCACACAAAGTCTGCGTGCCATGCTTGTTAATTGCCGCCGATGCTCATAGCGCATTAGCTAAATCTGGGAGCTGATCATGGCCTCGACTTATATCTTGATCGATACGACATTGATTGGTTATCCAGCCGACAAACCTTGGACCAGGAAGCGGCGCAAACTTAGCTGGGTTGCCGTGTTGTATGAGCGCGAGGCAATAGCAGTTAGCCCGATCTTGATCGATATTGAGCGCGCGTTAGTATGTGATCGTCTCGATGTAGTCATGGATTTGGTCAATGCGCAGCGCCCGCAGTTGGGCGTTTCATTTATCGAGACAGACCTAAGTTTAGCCGAGCTTCATAGCCATCTTAGAGAATTTATTTACGTGAAAACTGAGAATGGCATCGAACTGACTTTACGATTTGCTGACTGCGCAGTATTGCCCTCATTATTTGTCACCATGACAGCGGAGCAATGGTCATCGATTGTAGGCCCATTCAAGCGCTGGCAGATTCATGGCCGCGATGGAAAACTGATGTCGCTGTCAGTCTCTAAAAAAGATGCTGAATATAGGCACCCTCTAATTCTGCGTAACGATCAAATCGCGGCCTTAGAGAATGCCATGAGGACGGATCAGCTGCTCTCGAACTTGCGAAAGATGCGGCCGGGAAGGCCGTCTGAGTATTTAAGTTTAACAGCCTACGAACAAGCTAATCACGCACTTCAGAAATGGCTCTCTGCGGGACATAAAGAGGATACGGATTTGCTGCTATTCGCTCGCGACGTGTTCGATACAGATGGATTGCTTCTAAAGCATGTTGCGCTGGATGAGGTGCTTGCGCAACAAGATCCTGCCCAGCGTCGTAAGCAGTTGCACCGCATAGCTATGCCCCATCTAAGTGGTAGCTGAGTCATGAAAAGCTATCTGACTCGCGTCCTCTTGGTTACTGCCGCCGCTATCGTACTTTGGTTTGGATACACCGAGTTTCTGCACCACTCCAGAAGCACTGACTTTACTCCAGCCGGCATCACTGGGGTGCAACATCTTGGGAATGGCTATCTTATTTCGAGTTTTTACGTAGATAAGTATGGTGGTGATAGCGTTGGTAGAGATGGCGGTGGTGGTTCGATCGTCTGTTGCGCCATGCTCCCATTGAAGTGGCGGCCAGGATTGGCTGTGGAAGTTCGATGGAGAGTGGAGGATTGGACCCGCGAAAATCGTGCAGAGATAGATGCCGGAAACTATCAAAGCGTGACAGAAAAAGGAGTGTACATCGCCAAGGTCCCGATTGAACAATACGATGAGCCACATGATTTGTACGTCCACTTTTTTCCTCGAGGTAGGGTACGCGTGTTGTCAACAAAGTATTCAGTTAGTAGTCCCGTACACCCTGTCCTTTTTGGCCAGAGGGAAGGCGGACTTTTAGCGACCGCAGGCTTGCCTATTAGGGCAATATTTTCTCCGTCCGAGTTAGCGGAAATAAGCAAAAGGAGCAATCCATGGAAATGAAAGATGTTGGAGTGAAATTTCGTGTGACGAGAACTGCGCCAACTAAATCCATAAAGCCGTCGCAGCCTGCGCCGCTCGCTACTGCCTCCGTCTGCGAAATGACAGTGCAGATAGGTATTTTCTTTGATGGGACTGGTAACTGCCTGAACCCTGGCGGAGGGATATCCGCTCGCTCCAACGTTTTGAGACTTCATCAAACCTACCCAGAGCACCAGCCGACAGGAAATTATAGGATATATGTCCCCGGCCTTGGTACTCCTTTTCCTCTAATCGGAGAGTACAAAGAGACGGCTTACGGAGGTGCTTTCGCTACTGGCGGAGACGGTCGGATTATTTATGCGATTTTGCGGGTCATTGATGCGATACACCGCAGTTTCTTTGGTACAGAAATGTTCGGATCAGATAGGATTAAAGCCTTATGTAGCGCTGAGCCAACTGAAGCCCAAAAAAATATGGTAAAGCAATTCGGATTATTTGGAAATTTAGTCGATGACGATGACGATGGTGCTAGACGAGTAAAATTCTTAACTACCTGTCTGCGCGACATGCAGATAAGGATGAAAGCCAATAAGGTCCCCAAGATTTGCACGTGTTTTTTGGATGTATTTGGATTTTCTCGTGGGGCCACCGAGGCCAGGGTCTTTTGCCACTGGATGAACGACTTGATGACTAAGTCATCGTTGGCAGGAATACCTGTCCGCTTTCGTTTTTTGGGCGTGATGGATACCGTAGCCTCGGTCGGGAAGATGGATGGCGTAACGAACAGAAAAACAACTGGAGGCCATTCCTGCTGGGCGACGGCCGCTACCCTTCGAGTCTTACCTAGTGTTGAAAACTGTGTTCACTTTATTGCCATGCATGAGTTGAGAAAAGCATTCCCACTCGATACTGTGTTAATTGATAATGTACTTCCTCCCAACTGCATAGAGTTTGCTTATCCTGGATCACACAGTGATGTCGGCGGTGGTTATGCCGCTGGCGAGCTTGGTGTATCCAGTCGTGATTCCCTGAAGCTTTCACAAATACCTTTAAATCATATGTTTGATTGCGCGGTTAGTGCAGGTGTTCCCTTGTCAAAAGGGCTATTGCCAGAAGTCGATCGGGCCATTTTTGCGGTTGATAGTGAGTTGCAAAATGCTTTTGATCAATTTCTCATTGAGTCAATGGAAGCTCCTAGATCGCTAGGTGACTGGGAATTTCCTTATCTTGTTTGGCTTTGGCAGGAGCGACAGAATTATAAAAATTTAGCGCAGTTCCAAAAAGCGAATGCTGAGGATCGCGCTCTTTTATTAGCGGCTAACGCGTATTTCTGTGAGTCCGATGAACAAATTAAAGGCTCCAAAGCCTATGCAGCTGTCTCGGGAGCGCGAACTAGTCTTTTTGATCGAAGCGGTGCCCAGAGCGGATTGTTACATCTTGAGATGGAAGCCCCTGCATTACGATTTCGTATCGTACAACAACCTAAAATTTCCCCTACGCTAGCACTATTTTTTGACAAATTTGTACACGACTCTGTGGCAGGTTTTCGAAAGAAATTCGTAGAAGCCTCTGGGCACTGGCGTTATCGCCGGGTATTCCGGGGTTCAGATACGCCTTATGTCGGATAAACACAAGGACATGCTATGAAGGACAGCAAGGGATGTGGGGTTATTCGTTTAGGAGACAAGACTACTCATGGAGGCAAAGTCATCTCCGCCCAATCAGACTTGAAGGCGCTTGGCCAAGCGGTAGCTGTGGAGGGGGATTTGGCTATGTGCCCGAAATGTAAGGGCGTCTTCCCTATTCAGCTTGCTACTAGCGAGCGTCACCATCGTGGACGAGCCGTTGCTTACGATGGTGATAAGACTGCTTGTGGCGCTGGACTTCTTTCGTCGGTCTAGATATCCTTAATACTGTAGTCGTAGCGAGTTGATCAGACGGCACTGAGTGCAATTACTGCAGTCGGTTCATTATCGTAGTCATAAAACCAGTAAATTCCCCACTTGAAGTTACCTATCTTAATTTGCCGCCCATCTAATAGATTTTCTACCAGCCTATTAAAAAACCGCTCTAAATAGGTGCGTAATTCATCGGTCTCGAATGGAAGCTTTGCGGTTGAGTAAGATGAAACAGAAGGTGTGACTGCTGAGTCTTTTTTCTTCTTCTCGGCCATAAGAATTTTATAAGTAGATTAAATGGAAAAAGGGGCCGTATAGCCCCTTTTATTAATTGCAGAGAATTTCGGCAGAATTAGACGTCAATATTCCCCGCACGCAGCGCATTGTTCTCAATGAACGCGCGGCGTGGTTCCACGTCATCACCCATCAAGGTGGTGAAGATCTGATCCGCAGCAATCGCATCCTCGATCTGCACCTTCAGCAAGCGGCGGACGGTTGGGTCCATGGTGGTTTCCCACAGCTGTTCCGGGTTCATCTCGCCCAGACCTTTGTAGCGCTGTTTCGAGACCACGCGTTCCGACTCGTCGCGCAGCCACTGCATCGCCTGGTGGAAGTCGACCACGGCCGATTCCTTGGTGCGCTCGCCTTCGCCGCGGCGCACGTAGGCGCCTTCGCCCAGCAGGCCGGTGAAGGTGGTGGCGGCGTCGGCCAGCACGCGGTAGTCGGCGCTGCGCACGAAGTCGGCGTCGATCGAGCTGACTTTGACGTTACCGTGGTGCATGCGCTCGACCCACAGCAAATGCTGTTCGTTCAGTTCATCCGAACGCACCGAGACTTTGACGGCGATGTCGTTGATGTTCTCTTCCAGCGCGCGCGCCGAAGCTTCAGCGGCTGCCTGCGTGCTCAGGTCCAGCTGCACGCCGGTCATAATGGCGGTCAGTGCGGCGCGGTCGATCATGCGCGTCAGGCGCGTCATGATGACGTTGGCCAGGTTGAACTGGCGCACCAGTTCGCCCAGCGCTTCGCCCTGGATCGGCTCGGCGCCTTCGCGCGGCGTCAGCACGGCGGTGTTCAGCGCCACGTTCATCATGTAGGTCGCTTCTTCGGCGTCGTCCTTCAGGTAGCGCTCGTCGCGGCCGGCCTTGACCTTGTACAGCGGCGGCTGGGCGATGTAGATGTGGCCGCGTTCGACCAGTTCCGGCATCTGGCGATAGAACAGCGTCAGCAGCAGGGTGCGGATGTGGGCGCCGTCGACGTCCGCATCGGTCATGATGATGATGCGGTGGTAGCGCAGCTTTTCGACGTTGAATTCGTCCGGGCCGATTGAGGTGCCGAGGGTGGCGATCAGGGTGGTGATCTGTTCCGACGACAGCATTTTTTCAAAGCGCGCCTTTTCCACGTTCAGGACTTTGCCTCGCAGAGGCAAGATCGCCTGGAACTTGCGGTCACGGCCTTGCTTGGCCGAGCCGCCTGCGGAGTCACCCTCGACGATGTACAGTTCGCACAGCGCCGGGTCGCGTTCCTGGCAGTCGGCCAGTTTCGACGACAGGCCGAGGCCGTCCATCACGCCTTTGCGGCGGGTCAGGTCGCGGGCCTTGCGGGCCGCTTCACGCGCGCGCGCCGCTTCGACGATCTTGCCGCAGATGATTTTGGCGTCGTTCGGTTTTTCCTGCAGGTAGTCCGACAGCGTCTTGGCGACGATCTCTTCGACCGGGCCGCGCACTTCGGACGACACCAGCTTGTCCTTGGTCTGCGACGAGAATTTCGGCTCGGGCACTTTGACCGACAGCACGCAGGTCAGGCCTTCGCGCATGTCGTCGCCGGAAATTTCCACTTTCGCCTTCTTGGCGAAGTCGTGCTCGTCGATGTATTTGTTGATGACGCGGGTCATCGCCGCGCGCAGGCCGGTCAGGTGGGTGCCGCCGTCGCGTTGCGGGATGTTGTTGGTGAAGCACAGCACCTGTTCGTTGTAGGCGTCGTTCCACTGCATCGAGACGTCGACCGAGATGTTGGTGTTCTGGTCCGACATGCGGTCGCCGGTGGCCTGGAACACGGTCGGGTGCAGCACGGTCTTGGCTTTGTTGATGTATTCGACGAAGCCGCGTGTGCCGCCTTCGAACGCGAACAGTTCTTCCTTGCCGGTGCGCTGGTCGGTCAGCTTGATGTTGACGCCGTTATTCAGGAACGACAGTTCGCGGATGCGCTTGGCCAGGATTTCGTAGTGGAATTCGACGTGGGTGAAGATTTCTTCGTCGGCCCAGAAGTGGACGTCGGTGCCGCGCTTGTCGGTTTCGCCGATGACCTTGATCGGCGACACCAGCACGCCGTCGCGGGTTTCCAGCTGGCGGTCTTGCGCCACGCCGCGCACGAATTCCATTTCGTGCACTTTGCCGTCGCGGCGGATGGTCACGCGTAGCAGTTTGGACAGGGCGTTGACGCACGACACGCCGACGCCGTGCAGGCCGCCGGAGACCTTGTACGAGTTCTGGTCGAACTTGCCGCCGGCGTGCAGTTCGGTCAGCACAATTTCGGCCGCCGAGCGCTTCGGCTCGTGCTTGTCGTCCATTTTCAGGCCGACCGGGATGCCGCGGCCGTTGTCGGTGATCGAGATCGAGTTGTCGGAGTGGATGGTGACGTGGATTTCGGTGCAATAGCCGGCCAGCGATTCGTCGATCGAGTTGTCCAGCACCTCAAACACCAGGTGGTGCAGACCGGTGCCGTCCGAGGTGTCGCCGATGTACATGCCGGGACGTTTGCGGACTGCTTCCAGACCTTCCAGGATCTGGATCGAGGAGGCGCCGTATTCATCATTCTTTACCGCGGGGACTGCATTCTCTTCGGACATGTGCTGCTTTCTCAATCAATATGCGTGTATTACTGGGACGTCATTCCCGCAGCGGCGGGAATCCATGCTGAGCATGCGTTCTCTGGGCCCCGGCGGGCGCCGGGGCGACGGCGGTGGTGCGATTAAATGCGCATCGGCATGACGACGTACTTGAAGTCGGTGTTTTCCGGGATCGAGATCAGCGCCGACGAGTTCGAGTCGCCCAGCGCGATGTTGATCTGGTCGCATTTCAGGTTGTTCAGCACGTCCAGCAGGTAGGTGACGTTGAAGCCGATATCGACGCTGTCGCCGCCGTAGTCGATTTCCAGTTCTTCGACCGCTTCTTCCTGGTCGGCGTTGGTCGAGCTGATCTTCATGACGCCCGGCGCGATGATGCAGCGCACGCCCTTGAATTTGTCGCTGGTCATGATGGCGGCGC
The DNA here is from genome assembly GCF_012849375.1 of Duganella dendranthematis. Lineage (NCBI taxonomy): Bacteria > Pseudomonadati > Pseudomonadota > Betaproteobacteria > Burkholderiales > Oxalobacteraceae > Duganella > Duganella dendranthematis. The sequence goes on along the minus strand of NZ_CP051684.1, from coordinate 2,042,593 downwards.
GCTGCAGCGAGCGCAGCAGCTCATCGCGGCCGATCGTGAATTCGTTCTTGTAGCCCTTCGGGATCACCCGCGTGTAGTCGGGGAACTTGCCTTCCACCAGTTTCGAGATCAGCTCGATGTCGGCGAAGGTCAGCTTGACCTGGTTAGCGGCGATGTCCAGCTGCACCGGCTCGTCGTTTTCTTCCAGCAGGCGCTGCAGTTCGATGATGGTCTTGCGCGGGATGATGACTTCCTGGCGCGCGAACGATTGCTCGGTCTCGACCTGGCAGAACGCCAGACGGTGGCCGTCGGTGGCCACGGCGATCACGTTGTTGCCGTCCAGGACCAGGAGCAGGCCGTTCAGGTAGTAGCGGATGTCCTGCTGGGCCATCGAGAAGTGCACCATGTTGAACAGGTGCTTCAGGGTTTTCTGCGGCAGCGTGACGGTGGCGCTGTAGCTGTCGGCCTGCTGCACGGTCGGGAATTCTTCCGCCGCCAGGGTTTGCAGCGCGAAGCGCGATTTGCCCGAGGCCACGGCCAGGCGCTTGTTTTGCAGCGTGATGGTGACGTCGCCCGATTCCGGCAGCGCACGCAGGATGTCGAGCAGCTTGCGCGCGGCCACGGTGGTGCCGGTGACATCGGCGCCGGAGCCGATCTCGGCGATGGTGGTGATCTGGACTTCGGTGTCGGTCGACAGGAAGGATACGCTCTCGCCCTCTTTGCGGATGAGGATATTGGCCAGAATCGGCATAGTGTGCCGACGCTCGACAATACCACTCACGATCTGCAGTGGCCGGAGTAGCGTATCACGGGTGGTTTTGACCAATTGCATAGCTTATCCTCAGTAAAAATTTAATGATGTTTTTTGATACTTTTGCCTTGTGAGCAGGCGGACAGGTTTGACTAAATGATAAAGCCAAAGCCTGTCTCCGGCTAGCCCTTGAGTGTTTGCTCCAGAACGTGCAATTCGTGGTTGCATTCCGGATTTTTGGTGCGGTCGAGGGCGATCTTGCGCACCGCGTGCAGCACGGTGGTGTGGTCGCGGCCGCCGAACAGTTCGCCGATTTCCGGCAGCGATTTCTGCGTCAGCTCCTTGGCCAGGTACATGGCGATCTGGCGCGGGCGGGCGATGTTGGCCGGCCGGCGTTTCGAGTACATGTCCGCCACCTTGATGTTGAAGAAGTCGGCCACGGTTTTCTGGATGTTTTCCACCGAAATCTGGCGGTTCTGTACCGACAGCAGGTCTTTCAGCGCTTCTTTCACGATGTCGATCGTGATGTCCTTGCCGTGGAAGCGCGAGTACGCCAGGATCTTGCGCAGCGCGCCTTCCAGCTCGCGCACGTTGGAGCGCAGGTGTTTGGCCACGAAGAAGGCGACGTCATCCGAGAAGGTCACGCCTTCCTGCTTGGCTTTCTTGAGCAGAATCGCCACCCGCATTTCCAGCTCCGGCGGTTCGATGGCGACCGTCAGGCCGGAGTCGAAGCGCGAGATCAGGCGGTCATCCATGCCGGTGATCTCTTTCGGATAGGTGTCCGAGGTGATGATGATCTGTTTCTTGGCGGCGATCAGGGCTTCGAACGCGTAGAAGAATTCTTCCTGCGTACGGCTCTTGCCGCCGAAGAATTGAATATCATCGATCAGCAGCATGTCCAGCGAGTGGTAGTAATGCTTGAAGTCGTCGAAACCCTTGCGCTGGTAAGCGGTCACCACGTCGCGCACGTACTGCTCGGCGTGGATGTAGCGGATGCGCGCGCCCGGCTGGTCGGCCATCACCTGGTTGCCGATGGCATGGATCAAGTGGGTCTTACCCAGGCCGACGCCGCCGTAGAAGAACAGCGGGTTGTACGACACGCCCGGATTATTCGCCACCTGGATGGCGGCGGCGCGCGCCAGCTGGTTGGCCTTACCGGTGACGAAGCTGTCGAAGGTCAGGTCGGTGTTGATGCGGCTTTGTTCGCGTCGCGGCTGGGCCGAGGCCGGCATTTCCGGCACCGACGGCGCCGGGTCGGTCAGCGCCAGGCGCGCGTTGTTGCTCGGCGCGCCGCCGTTGACGTCCGGCACCGGTGCGGTGGTCGCGACTTTTTTCGGCGCCGACAGGCGCGGATCGAGCACGAACTGCACTTCGGTCGGCTGCTCCCAGTACTGGCAAGCGAGCGCCGTGATGCGGCTGGCGAACTGGGTCTTCACCCAGTCCAGCTTGAAGCGGTTGGGTGCGGCCACGCGCAGCTTGCCCGCCTCGTAATCGAGGGGGATAAGCGGCTTAATCCAGGCACTGAATTGTTGCGGCGTCAGCTCCAGCTCCAGCTGGGCGGAGCAGGTCTGCCAAAAATTTTCCATGAATCTACGATCTGTGTTCTTACTGTATAAGGGTGTGGGCAACTTTGAAGTTTTTCACACGTAACGCGCTATTCTACTCTCGCTCGCCTAAGTTATCCACAGGCACGTCAGGATTTTTTCGCCGCCGCCGGCCGCCGGCGATGGTTGGATGGGGCAGTCAGTTGTTGACAAGCGGGGGCGAAATGCTGATAATTCAGGGTTCCCCGCCCGTATTCCTTGTTTCTTCACATGGATAGCGATATGGAGTAGCGAGGATTTAGCGGGCGATGAGATGGACCCAGCTTGTGCCGGATAGCGTTGGCATAGGTGCGCGAAGTGTCATTGGCACCAAAAACTGACGGGCCGTCTGACCCGATTTTGCATTTTTTTTGCTTTAAGCGAGACCAACATGAAACGTACTTACCAACCTTCCGTTGTACGCCGTAAGCGTACCCACGGTTTCCGCGCACGCATGGCTACCCGTGGTGGCCGTCAAGTGCTGAACGCACGCCGCGCCAAAGGCCGCAAGCGTCTGGCTGTATAAGCCATTAGCTTGTTAGCTGATCGCGTGGACAGCTGCATCAACAGCGGCTTGACAGGCGAAGGTTCACACGACTTCGCGCGCGCTCGGCGTATCGTTAAAACGGATGAATTTTCATCCGTTTTTCGTTTGCGCCCCAGCCAAAAAACCGCGCACTTCGTGCTGTACACCTGTCCCAACCAATTGCCGCATGCGCGGCTGGGCGTCGTGGTGGCCAAGCGCTTTGCGCCGCGCGCCGCCACCCGCAACACGATCAAGCGCGTTACCCGCGAGCTGTTCCGTGTGACCGGCCTGCCGCCGGTCGACTGCGTCGTGCGCCTGGCCAAGCCGGTCAACAGCAAGGATGGCCCGGCCACCACTGCAAAGCTGAAAGCAGCCTTGCGGGTGGAACTCACGCGTCTGTTCGCGGCGCAGGCAAAACTCGTTGTTTCGCCTGGCAAGCCGGCCTTGCCTTCAGCGCCGCCGCCTCCACCTGGGTCGCCATGAAAACCGTGCTTCGCTTCCTCTTGCGCTTTTATCAACTGGCGATCAGCCCGATGATGACGCCGAGCTGCCGGTTTTATCCGAGCTGCTCGAACTATGCGCTGGAAGCGTTGCAGGTGCACGGCGCCGGCAAGGGCAGCTGGCTGGCCGTCAAGCGTGTCTGCCGCTGCCATCCGTGGCATGAGGGCGGACTGGACCCGGTCCCGCCGGCCGACGGCAAATCGAATTCTTCAACGACCGCTTGCGGTTGCAACCACTCCTGAAAATACCTAATGGATATCAATAAACGTACCATTCTGTGGATCGTGTTCGCGGTATCGCTGGTTGTTCTGTGGAACAACTGGCAAGTCTCGACCGGCCATCCATCGATGTTTGCACCGGCGCCGCCGGCCGCCAAGGTGGCGGAGGCGAAAAAAGCCGACGCCGCCGCCAGCGCGGCCGCCGCCGCCGTGCCAGGAGCGGCTGCCGCAGTTGCCGGCGCCACCGATGCTGCGCCGTTCAAAGCCGAGCGCATCACCATCACCACCGACGTGGTCCGTGCCGACATCGACACCCAGGGCGGTGTCATCAAGCGCCTGGAACTGCTGAAGTTCAAGGAAAACGGCCATCCAGGCTGGTTCGGCGGCTGCGGCGGCCTGTTCAAATGGTGCGAGCCGGGCGACAACACCAAGAACGTGGTGCTGTTCGACGTCGACGCCGGCATCGGCAAGACCTATCTGGCCCAGACCGGCCTGTACGGTCCGTCGGGCGCGCTGCCCAACCACACCAGCCCGTTCGTGGCCAAGCCAGGTCCGCGCATGCTGGACAATGGCAACCAGGTGCAACTGGTGCTGGAATCGGAAGAAGGCGGCGTCAAGCTGACCAAGACCTTCACCTTCAAGCGCAACGACTACGTGATCGATGTGCGCCATGACGTGACCAACGTCGGCACCGCGCCGGTCAGCCCGACCTTGTACCTGCGTCTGGCGCACGACGGCAACAAGCCGGCCGGCGACTCGTTCTTCAACAGCAGCTACACCGGCCCGACGCTGTACACCGACGACAAGCACTACGAGAAGCTGAAGTTCGACACGCTGGAAAAAGAAGCGGCCGAAGCGGCCAAGACCGGCAAGCCGGTGGTGCAGGACCACGCCACCAAGGCCGACAACGGCTGGATCGCGATTTCGCAGCACTTCTTCGTCTCGGCCTTCATTCCGCAGCCTAAGCTGATGCACGATATCGAGACCTCGAAGATCGATACCAATGTGTACGGCATCGCCGTCAAGCAGCCGCTGGGCACGATTGCGCCGGGCGCCACCGTCAGCAATGACGCCCGCCTGTTCTCCGGCCCGCAAGAAGCCAAGCTGCTGGAAGAGACCGCGCCGGGCCTGATCCTGGTGCGCGACTACGGTTTCCTGGCCATGATCGCCAAGCCGATGTTCGCCGTGATCAACTACATCCACTCGCTGCTGGGCAACTGGGGCTGGACCATTATTGTGTTCACCATCCTGATCAAGCTGCTGTTCTTCCCGCTGTCGGCTGCCGGTTACCGCAGCATGGCGAAGGTCAAGCTGGTGACGCCGAAGATGCAAGCCATCCGCGAGCGCTACAAAGGCGACCCGGCCAAGATGAACCAGGCCACGATGGAACTGTACAAGCAGGAGAAGATCAATCCGCTGGGTGGCTGCCTGCCGATCCTGGTGCAGATGCCAGTGTTCATCTCGCTGTACTACGTGCTGCAATCGGCGGTGGAAATCCGCGGCGCACCGTGGATTGGCTGGATCACCGACCTGGCCCAGCACGATCCGTATGCGATCCTGCCGGTGCTGTACGCGATTTCGATGTTCATCACCACCAAGCTGAACCCTGCACCGGCTGATCCGATGCAAGCCAAGATGATGCTGTTCATGCCGCTGGCGTTCTCGGTGATGTTCTTCTTCTTCCCGTCCGGCCTGGTGCTGTACTGGGTCGTGAATAACGTGCTGTCGATTGCTCAACAGTATGTGATTTCCAAGAAATTCGGTACCCCGGCGCCTGCCAAGGCGTAAGCGCCACAAGCTGTTGCTAAAAAGCCCCATGTGCGCTTGCACCGGCCAAGGCCGCTGCAAAGCCACATGGGGCTTTTTTTTATTTACCTTACAATCCGTTTATGAACATCGACTCTTCCCCTATCGCCGCCATCGCCACCGCACCGGGGCGCGGCGGCATCGGCGTCGTGCGCGCCTCCGGCAAAAACCTGCAAGCGCTGATCGGCGCGCTGTTCGGCGGCGACGCGCTCAAGCCGCGCCACGCCACCTACATCCCGTTCAAGCAGGCCGACGGCAGCATCATCGACCAGGGTATCGCCATCTGGTTCAAGGGGCCGAACTCGTACACCGGGGAAGACGTGCTGGAACTGCAAGGCCACGGCGGCCCTATCGTGCTGCAGATGCTGCTGGCGCGCGTACTGGAAGCCGGCGAAGACCTCGGCCTGCGGCTGGCCGAACCGGGCGAATTCACCCGCCGCGCCTACCTCAATGACAAGCTCGACCTAGCGCAAGCGGAAGCCGTGGCCGACCTGATCGACGCCTCGACCGAAGCGGCGGCCAAGTCGGCGTCGCAATCGCTGTCGGGCGCATTCTCGAAAACCGTGAATACGCTGGTCGGCAGCGTCACCAACCTGCGCATGCTGGTGGAAGCCACGCTGGATTTCCCGGAAGAAGAAATCGACTTCCTGGAAAAATCCGACGCGCGTGGGCAACTGAAGAGCATCGTTGCCGCGTTGGAGCAGGTTTTCAAGCAGGCGGCGCAAGGTGCGCTGCTGCGCGAAGGGCTGAACGTGGTGCTGGTCGGCCAGCCGAACGTCGGCAAATCGTCGTTGCTGAATGCGCTGGCGGGCAATGACGTGGCGATCGTTACGCCGATCGCCGGCACCACGCGCGACAAGGTCACCGAGACGATTCAGATCGAAGGCATCCCGCTGAACATCATCGACACCGCCGGCATCCGCGCCCCGGAAGAGGCGGTGGACGTGGTGGAACGGATCGGCATCGAGCGTACCTGGGGCGAGGTCGGCAAGGCCGACGTCATCCTACACCTGCTGGACGCCGACCACGGTCCGTCGCGCGCCGATGAAAATATCACAGCCGCGTTCCCGGAAGGCGTGCCGGTGCTACGCATCTGGAACAAGATTGATCTGTCCGGCCACAAGCCGGCGGTGGACGTGATGGAAGACGCCACCCACATCTACCTGTCGGCGCACGACCACGTCGGGATTGATTTGCTGCGCAAGGAACTGTTGCGCATCGCCGGCTGGCAGCAGACCGGCGAATCGCTGTACCTGGCGCGCGAACGTCACCTGATCGCGCTGAAAAACGCTGGCGCCCACCTGGCCCGCGCCGGCGAGCACGCCGCGCAGAGCGACCAGTCGCTGGACCTGTTCGCCGAAGAACTGCGGCTGGCGCAAGTTCAGCTGTCGAGCATCACCGGCGCCTTCTCCTCCGACGACCTGCTAGGCGTCATCTTCAGCCGCTTCTGTATCGGCAAATAAACTTGGTTTAGTACGGCGAACCGGTAACGTCCAGCTTGAGTTGCCACAGTGCGCCGGCGCCGGTGATGTAGAGGGTCTTGCCGTCGGCGCCACCGAAGGCGGCGTTGGTGACGTTGGCGTCGACTTTGATGGTGGCGATCTGTTTGCCCGCCGGCGTGAACACGCGCAGCCGCTTGTCGGTGTGCTCGCTGACGTAGATGTTGCCGTAGCAGTCCACCGCCATGCCGTCCGGAATACCCAGCTGCTCCACCAGATCCTTGCCGGCCTGCGGCATGCCGTTGACGATCGGGTAGGCGCGCAGCACGCCGTGCTCGCCCACCATGCCGTTCACGTACAGCACGTCTTCCTTTGGCGACAGCGATACGCCGTTCGGATTTTTCAGCGTGTCATCCACCACCGTGACCTTGCCGTCGGTGCCCACGCGGTACACGCGCGTCTTGTCCTGGCCGCCCGGCGCGGCGGTGCGCTGGAAGTCTGGATCGCTGAAGTACAGCGTGTCATCCGAGGCCATCGCCATGTCGTTCGGCGAGTTGAAGACGGTGCCTTCAAACTTGCTGACCAGGTCGCTGCGCTTGCCGTCCAGCGTGTACAGCGACACCGATTTCCACTTGTGGGTGGCGGCGATGATGTTGCCGTGGCCGTCGGTGGCCAAGCCGTTGCTGCCGCTGTCCTCGATTGCCACGCTGACTTTGCCGCTGGCGTCCAGCTTCAGGATGCGCGACGGGAAGCCGGGGCCAAACGTGAAGTCGGAGAAGTACAGCGCATCCTTGATCCATACCGGTCCTTCATACAGGCCGGGTTCGCTGCGGGTGCTGTTGGCGGCGGCGATGCGGGTCGCCGTCAGCTCGCCGGATGGGGCTTTGCCGGTGCAGGCCGCCGGTGCGGAGAGGGCATACGGCGCGGCCAGCACGGCCGCCAAGGTAAGGGCACTGCGTAACATCATGCTGCATTCTCCTGTTGTTGACGATAGACGATGACACAATCGCGGCCAGCTTTCTTGGCCGCGTACAAACAGCTGTCGGCGGCGGCCAGCATGGCGGCGGCGTCGGCCAGTTTGTCTTTGTCGAAGGTGGCCACGCCGATGCTCATGGTGACGTGCGGCCGGGTGGCCGCCGGCGAGTGGTTGATCTGGAGCGAGGCGATTTTGGCGCGGATGGTTTCCGCCACCAGCGCCGCCTGTTCGCTGCTGGTGTCGGGCAGCACGGCGCCGAATTCTTCGCCGCCGTAGCGCGCTGCCAGGTCGGCCGGTCGTTGCAGGGTGGCGGCAAACGCTTCCGCCACCAGGGTCAGGCAGGCATCGCCTTGCTGGTGGCCGAAGTGGTCGTTGTAGGCCTTGAACGAGTCGATGTCCATCAGCAGCAGCGACAGCTGGCCGTCGTTGCGCTGGGCGCGCCGCAGTTCGCGGTCGAGCGCGACGTCGAAGTGGCGGCGGTTGGCGATGCCGGTCAGGCCGTCGACATACGATTGCGCCCGCAGCTGTTCGGCTTGGCTGCGTAGCTGGCGCTCGCGGCCGACGATGGTACTGATGTCGCTGACTTCGATCAGGCAGTAGCGTTCCTTGCCTTCGTTGAACGGCGTCACCGACACCGCCTGTTCGACGCGTTCGCCGCCCCAGGTGCCGGCCGGGTACAGCGGGAATGGCGACGGATTCAGCGCCGGCGATAATTGCTGCGGCAGGTTGCTCTGCATCGCGCTCTGCACCGCCTGTTCCAGCCGCTGGCCGCGCAGTTCGCCGTACAGGTCGAACAGGTCCTGGCCCAGCACGCGATGCGCCGATTTGCCCGAGCGGCTAGCCATCCACTGGTTCCACATGACGATGTGCTGGTTGATGTCGAGGACGATCAATCCCAGCTGGGCCAGTCCGAGCACGCGCGTGGACAGGAGCGGGCTAAGCGATGAATCTGACATGCGTGCTTTCCTGATAGGAATGATAAACGTGCCACGATTATACGGGCAGGCGCGGGCCTTGCCGACTATCGCCTCGCCATTTTTCATTGAAAATATTGGGGCTGGTGGTAGATGTGGTCGTCGCATGTAACCTGCTATTATTGATCGTCGCAAACGGATCTGCGGTTTCATGCAACCGTTGAGAAATCTCATATCTGTGGCAATTCCGCTGAAGTAATCTTGCAACTTACCTGAGCTTGGCCTGGAAGGAGGGGATCGTGGAACCGATACAAGAGAGCGTCCCGGACGACGGGGCCGGCATGCCGCCGCCTTCTGCCGCCACGTCCGCGCCACCGGCACGCACGCGCCAGATGCTGCCGCCTAAGGGAGCGTGCTGGTACTGCGAAAAACCGCTGGATAATGTGCGCCGTTTTTGCGACAAGGAATGTGCCGACGCCTTCGACGAGGAAAAGGAATATACCCGCTAGTCCGCCATTGCCGCCTGCAAGGTGGCCAGCGCTGCTTCAAAATCGAACTGGTGCGCCGCTTCCGTCACCTCCTGAAATACCTCCACTCCCAGGCTCGCCGCCAGCACCGTCGCTGATTGCTCCAGCACATCGATGGCCGCGCCGTCGCCCTCGTCCAGCAGACGCATCAGATGCAGCAACAGCATGCGTGTCTCCGGCACCACGGCCGCCGCCGACGCCTCGCCCGCCAGGATCTGTTGCGGATCGCTGGCCAGCACGTCGTCGATCGCCATGACCAGGCTGCGCAGCGCCTGCTCCAGTTGCGCCAGCGGCGCCGACCACACCTGGGCCGGGCCGGCGCACAACGTTTCCAGCTGCGCCGCCAGCAAGTACACCTGTTGCGCGCCGATCATGCCGGCCGCGCCCTTGAGGGTGTGGACGATGCGTTGCGCGTGGCCGGGTTCGCCGCTGTTGAGCGCCTTGCGGGCGTCGCAGCCGCTGTCCGGATAGCGATGGCGGAAACGACGCAGGATTTGCAGATACAGGTCGCGGTCGCCCATCAGCTGTTGCAAGCCGGTTTCCACTTGCAGGATATGGCCGGCTGCGGGCGGCGTCAGGGGCTGGCTGGTTGAGGTCATCGTGCGCGGCTCTGCGGAAGGTATTACCCCATAAGATAGCAGACGCGGTCGTTTGCACAGTTAAAAAAATGCAACATCACTTGCTTTCTTTTATTGGGTGCTGAACGACCAGCTGGTGTTGACGGCGACGCCGCCCACCGTGCCGGTAAAGTTGACGTCGTAGGTGGTGGCGCTTTTCAGCGGCGCCAGCGGCACGATGGCGGCGGCCGTGCTGGTGGTGCCGTTGGTGCCGGCGGCGTAGCTGAGTAAGCGCGTACTCAGCGCAGAAGCCCCGCGCGGTGCGACCGTGAAGCTTTGTACCACCACGCTGCCGGGCACGCGGGCGTAGCTGTCTGCGTGCAGGCTGATCGGATAGCCCACTTCATTCTGGTTGGGCACCGGGTCGGGCGATTCGGTGTCGCTGAAGAAGTTGGTCGGCACGTTGGTCTGCTGGTTGCGCGGATAGGTGACGAAGCGCCCTGCGCCCAGTCCGCTGAGGGTATCGCGCACGGCAAAGTCGGCGGTGAAATAGGTGGTGCCGCCGCTGGCCGTGGCACCGCCGGTACCCAGCTCGCGGAACACCGGTTCGAAGATAACGAAGCGGTGGTAGATGGCGGTGATCAGTTGCTCGGCCTGGTAGAAGCCGGACGGGTTGCTGGTGGCCGAAATCACTTCGCCAGCGGCATAGGTGCGACCGCTCAGCGTGTAGCCGGCGGCGTTCAGGCGCTCGACCAGGCCTACGCCGGTAAAGCCGGGCAGGCCCGCCGTCTGTTCGTGGGTGATGGTGTTGTTGCTGCGCTGGTAGTCGGAGTGGCCCTGCGCCGCCGCCGTGATCTGGCTGTTGCGCGTCAGCACCGACAGGCCCAGTTGCGCGCGCCGGTAGTTGATCCAGTTAAAGCCGTCAATGGCGGTGTTGCCGGTCATCGCCGGTGCGCCCGGCTCTTGCGTCAGCGGCGGCGCGGTGGTCGCCGGGCCGGTCACGCTGCTGCTGTCGCTACCGCCGCCACCGCCGCAAGCGGCCAGCAGGGACGCAACCAGCCATGCGGCCAGCCGCAGACGCCATTTTTTCATGATGAACTCCTATGCCTTGCGGCTGATTCTATGTCGGTTTTCAAAACCGCAGCACGCGTTACCGTTATTAAAAATGGTAAGCTTGTCGTTTCTCGAGGAATGCACCTGTTTTGAAGCCTTTACACCATCAGCGCATGCAGCGCGCCAAATTTGCCTTGCCCAGCATCGTCACGCTGATGTCGATCGCCTGCGGTTTCGGCAGCATCGTCATCTCGGTCGACAATGCCTTTATCGGCGATGCCGGCGATTACCGCCTGGCCGCCATATTGCTGGTGCTGGCCGGCGTGTTCGATGCGCTGGATGGCATGGTGGCGCGCGCTACCAATACCCAGTCCGACTTCGGCATGCAGCTCGATTCGATCGCCGATGTGATGAACTTCGGCTGTGCGCCCGGCCTGCTGCTGTACTGCTACGGTTTCCAGCAACTGGGCGCCGATCACCCGACGCTGCTGCGCATGGGCGGCATCGCCAGCTTCTTCTTCGTGGCCTGCGGCGCGCTGCGACTGGCGCGCTTTAATGTGAATGTGGGCCGCACCGATCCGCGCTATTTCGTTGGCATGCCGATCACGGCCGGGGCGGCGTGCGTGGCGTCGGTGGTGGTGGCCTGGCCGGATGCGGCCTCGTCGGTGCTGCATGGCAGCCTGGTGGTGTTGCTGCTGTTCGTGGTTGGCAGCCTGATGGTGTCGACCGTGCGCTTCCCGAGCTCCAAGCAGAAGAAGAGCTGGGCGGCGCTGGTGGTGCTGCTGATTAACCTCGGCCTGCTGGCCTGGCTGCTGACGGCGTACTTCGTGCTGTTCTTCGCGGTCTACATTGCGTTCACGCTGGCGCTGAACGCGGCGTGGAAGACCGGCTGGACGGGCATCGCCCCGCCGGTCGTGTACGACGACGAATAGTCGTTACGTCAGCTCGTTATGCCACTTCGTGGCCACGGGCCGCGCGCAGGATCTCAAACCACTGGCTGCGGCTCAGGCTGAACTGGGTTGCTTCCACCGCTTCTTTCACCGCCGCGATACGGCCGGAGCCGGTCAACGGCACCGGACGGCTCGGCAGCTGCATAATCCACGCAAACACCACGCTGCCGAACGGGCGTTGCAGTTCGTCGGCCACTTTCTGGATCACTGCGCGCAGGCGCACGCCGGCCGCATCATCGCTGCTGAACAGGCGACCACCGGCTAATGGCGACCAGATCATCGGCGCCACGCCCAGGTCTTGCAGACCGTCGAAGGTTTCGTCGAACATCGGCGCCACACACAGCGGCGAGAATTCGACCTGGTTGGTGGCCAGCGCGATGCGGCGGTTCAGGCTCTCGAACTGGTGGCGGCTGAAGTTGGACACGCCGAAGTGCTTGACCTTGCCATCCTGGCGCAGGCGTTCGAAGGCGCCGGCGACTTCGTCGAAATTCATCAGCGGGTCGGGACGGTGGATCAGCAGCAGGTCCAGATGGTCGGTGCGCAGCTGGCGCAGCGAGTTTTCCGCCGAGGCGATGATGTGGCTGGCGCTGGTGTCATAGTGCTGGATGGTGTGCTCGGGACGGGCGTCGGAAAGCAGCTTGATGCCGCATTTGCTGACCAGCTGCATCTTGCCGCGCAGCGAGGGCTGCAAGGCCAGCGCCTCGCCGAAGGTGGCTTCGACGCCATAGCCGCCGTAGATGTCGGCGTGGTCGAAGCTGGTCACGCCCATGGCCAGCGCCTGCTCGATCCACTCGACGCGCTGCTGCGGCGTCAGGTTCCATTCATTCATGCGCCACATGCCGGCCACGATGCGCGACAGCGTCAGGCCGCCTTGGTAGGTGACGAGGGAAGGGCAGGACAAATCGGTCATGGGAACGTTTCCAAGGTTAAGTGAGAGGCAAGAATTATAGTATGATCGGCTGGTCTGTCAGACCGAACCGGAGAGATCAACGTGGGATTATTATCGTTTCTGAAGTCGAAGCCTGACGCCGCCGCAACGCCTGCCGCCCCCGTCGCTGCCGACGCCGTGGCTGTCCCGCCGCCTGCCGTGTCCGATGAGACCGCGGCCCTGATCACCCGTACCGAAATCGTCGACAAACGCCAGCGCCTGAGCGGCTACCGCTTCGCCGCCGCGCTGCCCGAGCCGGCCATGCTGGACGCGCTGCTGGCCGCGCAAGTGCCGGAGTTCGCACAGTCGCGCCTGGCGCTGGTGCCGATCAGCGCGGAGGCCGTGGCGGCCGGACTGCATCTGCCGCTGGCCGCGCCGCACACTATATTCCTGCTAGACCAGCTGGCGGCCGACGCGGTCGCCGCATTGCGCGCCGCCGGCAGCCAGATCGCGCTGTCTGGCATCTCGTTAAAGGAAGAGGATGCCGCCTTGCTGTACCAGGCCGACCTGGCGGTGGTGTCGCTGCATGAACATCCGCTGGCGGAGTTCCAGACGCTATGCAAGCAGCTGCATCTGCGCCATCCCAACCTGAAGCTGATGGTAGATGGGGTGGATACGTGGGAAGAGCAGCGCATGTGTTTGTCGTGGGGCGCCAGCTATTTCATGGGGCTGTTCCTGACCACCGCCGAGCATGTCGATCCGGATGCGCGAATCGACCAAAGCCGCATGACGTCGATCGAGCTGCTCAATCTGCTGCGCACGGATGCCGAGCTGCCGGCCATGATCGAGGTGGCCAAGCGCGATCCAGGCATGACCTATCAGGTGCTGCAATGGGCCAATGCGCCGGTCAATGGGCAGGCCACCAAGGTGACCAGCTTGCAGCAGGCGTTCATGGTGCTGGGGCGGAATCAGCTGTATCGCGGTTTGACGGTGTCGATGTTCCGCCTGGGTGGTGGCGCCAACCAGGAGCGCGATGAGTCGCTGCTGGAAGTGGCATTGACGCGCGCGCGCTTCCTGGAGACATGCAGCAAGCTGCCGCAGGCTAAGCGCGATGAGTTGTTCCTGGTGGGCTTGCTGTCGCTGTTTGATGTGCTGCTGGGTGTGCCGATGGCCAATCTGGTCGGCAAGATGCATCTGTCGGATGATATCCGCGAGGTGTTGCTGGGGAATGGGGGCGTCTATGGCCCGTATCTGACGATGGTGCTGCTGCTGCAGCGCGATAAGGTGGAGCAGGCGATGGCGATTGCGGGGGAGCTGGGGCTGGATATCGACAGCCTGCCCGGTGTGGGGCAGGCCGCGTTCCAGTGGGCGCAGGAATCAATGAAGCATACCGGCGCTGACTGAAACCCGCAAACCGTGAGCCATCGGGGGCCGACCCCGCATGGGGTCAGACCCCTCGACGGGGGACGGGTTACATTATTTCAGCCACAGGCGGATCGAATCCCAGGCGCGGCCGAAAATCGAGGCTTGTTCCACCGTCTCCAGCGACACCACCGGCAGTTCCAGCATTGGCTTGCCGTCCACCACCATCTTCAGCGTGCCGACGCGGCTGTTCTCAGCCAACGGCGCCACCAGCGGGTCTTTACGTTCCAGCGCCGGCTTCATCTTGCCTGCCACGCCCTTCGGCACGGTCACCATCACGTCCTGCGCAAAGCCGATCTTGACGTTGCTCTTGGAACCTTTCCAGATTTCCGGCGTGGCAATCGCCTGGCCTTTCGAGTACAGCTTGACGGTATCGAAGTTCTGGAAGCCCCAGTTCAGCAGCTTCTGGCTTTCCTGCGTGCGGACCTGGTCCGAGGAGGTGCCCAGCACCACCGAGATCAGGCGACGCTCGCCGGCGCCGTTCGGACGGTGCGCCGAGGCGATCATGCAATAGCCGGCCGCTTCGGTATGGCCGGTCTTCATGCCGTCCACGGTTGGATCCAGCCACAGCAGGCGGTTGCGGTTCGGCTGGGTGATTTTGTTGTAGGTGAAGCTTTTCACCGAATCAATCTTGTAGAACTCCGGGAAGTCCAGGATCACGCGCTTGGCCAGCACCGACAGGTCTTGTGCGGTCGAATAGTTCTCCGGCGACGGCAGGCCGTGCGGATTGGCGAAGTGGGTCGAGGTCAGGCCCAGGCGCTGGGCTTCCTTGTTCATCATCACCACGAACGCGGATTCGTCGCCGGCAACGGCTTCGGCCAGCGCCACGGCGGCGTCGTTACCCGACTGCACCATCAGACCGTACAGCAGGTCGTTGATGCTGACCGGGGTGGCCGGATCGATGAACATCTTGGACGAGCTGGTATCGACTTTCCACGCCTTGGTGGATACATTGACCATCTGCTTGAGGTCGACCTTCTTGTCGCGCAGCGCGCCGAAGACGACGTAGGCCGTCATGACCTTGGTCAGCGAGGCCGGTTCGATGCGCAGGTTGGGATCTTGCGAGGCGATGATCTGGCCGCTGGTAGCGTCCAGCAACAGCCAGGATTTGGCGGCGATGGTCGGGGCCGGGAGCGTTTGCGCCACGGCCGAGGTCATCAACATCACACTGGTGGCCAGTGCCGCGATAAGTTTTTTCATGTGGGAATGTTCGGTGAAAAGTTAGAAGCGCAATAATTATAGATGCTTAATCGGCGCTTGCGGTGTCCGTTTCAGCCTCGGTTAAGCCGGCGCCGCCCCACAGCTGCGTGACCCAGCTCTTGATATGGCCCAGCTTGCGGTGGAAGAAGTGGTCGGCGCCGGGAATGACGATGACCGGAATCTCTTGCGGGCGCAACCAGTCCAGCACGTCGGCCAGCGGGATGGTGTCGTCCTGTTCGCCATGGATCAGGATGGTGTCGGCCGGGATGTCGGCCATCGCCCATTTCTTGGCGGCGGCGCCTACCAGCACCAGGCGCTCGGCCGGCGTGCCGGCGGCAGCCAGGCGTTGGCCCAGTTGCGACTGCACATAGGTGCCGAACGAGAAGCCCGACAGCGCTACCGGCAGGTCCGGGTATTTTTCTGTCATCCATTGGTGCAGGATGGCCATGTCGTCGGTCTCGCCCTGGCCGTGGTCGTGCACGCCTTCGGACTTGCCGACGCCGCGGAAGTTGATGCGCGCCACCACGTAGCCGAGGTTGACGAAGGTGCGCATTAGCGTGACGGCGACCTTGTTGTCCATGGTGCCGCCGTACAGCGGATGTGGGTGCGCCACCAGCGCCACGCCGCGCGGCGCGGCATCGTCGGCCGGGTAATCAATGATGCCTTCCATCTGACCGGCAGCGCCGGCCAGCATAAATTTTTCACTCTTGTTCATGGGCTCAGATTTTCAGACGTTCTACGACCTGGCCGTTGACCAGGTGGCTGTCGATGATTTCATCAATGTCGCTGGTGTCGACGTAGGTATACCAGGTGCCTTCCGGATAAACCACCAGCACTGGGCCTTCTTCGCAGCGGTCCAGGCAGCCGGCCTGGTTGATGCGGACTTTGCCGTGGCCATTGATGTCGAGTTGCTTGCAGCGCTTCTTGGCGTGTTTTTGCGCGACTTCCGCGCCGTGGTCGCCGCAGCTGTTGCGGCCATCGTCACGCTTGTTCATGCAGAAGAAGACGTGGTGTTTGAAGTAGGGGGTATCGCTCATGGGCATCACCTTCTGGAAATGGTAGCCGCTATGATACCTTGGCGGCGTTCAGCTTGTGGGACGGCAGCCACAGGAACCAGACCGCAAAGAATGGCCATAGCAGCGACAGGAACTGGGCGGCGCCGTTGAAGTTCAGGAACTTGCCCTGCACCCATGTTTGCAAAGTGGCCACAAAGTAGGGATTGGCCGGCGTGGTGTTGATGATGACCAGGCCCAGCAGCAGGGTGGTCACCGCCAGCCGCCGTTGCGCCACATGCGGTGCGTAGGTCAGGCCGGCCAGCATGATGGCGCCGATCAAAAAGCCGCCTTCGGCGCCGGGCGTGACCCAGACGAAGGCGTTTTCCGGCGAGAACAGCAGCGCCGTCGCCAGTCCTTTGATCAGCACCGAGGCGGCGATCATGGCGCAGACCAGCAGGCCGCGCGGGGCCGGCTTGCGCAGCAGGCACAGCAGGGTAAGGCCGGCGCCGACCATGCCGCAGGCGGTGATGATGGTTTCCGACAGCCAGTATTGTTCGACGGTCAGGTCGACGTCCGGGCGGATCAGGCCGGCCAGGTCTACTTCCATGTCCAGTAGTTGCGACAGCCAGTCGGACAGGATGGGCAGGATCTGACCCAGGCCGTACAGGAAGTTTTGCGGGTAGATTTGCGCCAGCGGCCACAGCGCCAGCAACACCAGACCCTGGCTGGCGTGCGGCGCGAACCATTCGCGGCGCAGCCGTTGCAGCTGGCTGCGGTCGAGCAGGCGGCGCACGGTCAGCACGCCGATCAGGCCGCCGAGCGCGCAGCCGATGGCGTTGGTGTAGAAGTCGAGGTTGGAGGAGACGCGGGTCGGCAGAAAGGTTTGCACCGCTTCCATTGTGCCGGACACCAAGGCGCCGGCGGCGGCGGCGATTAGCAACGCCCAGATGCCTTTGATGCGCGGGTACAGCGAGTAAACGATCAGAGTGCCGAGCGGCACGTAGCCGATGACGTTGGTGATGGCGTCGAACAGGGTCCAGTAACGTGGCATCTTCATGGTTTCCAGGAAGATGAACGGTGACAGCCCCTGGTTGTGCCAGCCGGAGAACGGGAACCAGCTGGCGTAGATGATCAGGAACAGATAGGCCAGCAGCGCAGCACGCGTGATCGGCGATGAGCGCGTGGCCGGCGCCAGTGGCGGCCGCTCGCGCTTGCGGCGGTTGATAGGCGCAACCGGCGGCACGCCCGTCGCTACCTCGGCGTCGACCAGAGCAACCGGCGGCATGGTCGGCGCCACCTCAGCGCCGACCGCAGCAATCGACGCCACGTCCGTTGCTCCGGCGTGGCCGGCAGCGGCTGCGGCCGAGTCCGCCGGTGGCGCGTCTGGCGGACCGGCGTCTGGCGTTGCTGGCGTGTTTGCCGTCATTCCCTCGACGGCGGCAGCGCCGCCAGCCAGCTGAGCACATCAGCCGCCACCGCATCGCTGGCGTCGGCCAGGGCGCGCGCGCCGCCGGCCGCGTCGGCGCTCGGCGCCGGCACGCTGCGGCTAAAGGTTTTCTGATCCACCAGCTTGTGACTGCGGAACACCGACGCCCGCAGGCTCAGCACGCCATTGCTGGCGGTGGTGGTGTCGAAGTTTTGCGCAAAGTCTTGCACCTCCATGCGCAGCACGGTGGTGCTGGCGGCAGCATCGGTGGTCGACAGCACCTTGACGCCGGCCTGCGCCAGCCGCGCTTTCATGCGCTGGGTCAGCAGCTGGGTGGGCGTGCTGGTCCACTGATTGTAGGCATACGGTTTGGATTGGCGTGCGTCGGCGTACAGCAGGCGGTATTGCATACGTTCGGTATCCAGCGCGGCCGGCCCGGTGATGTCGGCCACGATGACGGCGCCGATGGTGCTGGCCGGCGCGCCGGCCGGTGCAGTCAACGGACCAAAGTCAAATTGCGACGTCGGCACGCCCTTGCTGGCGCAGGCGCCTAGCAGGATGGCGGCGGCGCTCAGCGCGAGGCAGGTGCGGATGGCGGAAGTCATCATGCTGTAGATCCTTATTTGGCAGGCGCGGCAAAGCCTTCTTCGCCCGGGCCCGGCGGCGTGCCTGGCGCGCCGAAGATCAGGCTTTGTGGACGGTCGTTAATCTTGTTCATGGTCTTGCGCAGCGCGCGCATCGAGGCGCGCGTGTCGTCCGACAGCGAATTGACCTGCGGCAGCGTATCGAGTTCGATGCCGCCGGCGACGGCATCGACCGAGCTGCCGATGCGCTCGACCTGCGTGGTGATGCGCTCGATCGGGCCGCCGGGCGCTTGCAGGCTGGTGGTCAGGTGGTTGACGTCATTGGCCAGCGCGGTCACCGAATTGAGCGTCTTCTGGGTCTGCTCGGCCAGCGCCGGCAGCTTGTCAATGGTCGGCTGCAGCTTCTCCGGCAACTCGCGGTACTTCTGCGCCGTCTCGCTGACATCGGAGAACGCGCCCAGCATGACCTTTTGATGTTCCGGGCTGAGCAGCTCGTTCAGGCGGTTGGTCACTTCCTCGGTCTGCGACAGGATCTCCTTGCCGCGCTTTTCCAGCTGATCGAAGAAGCCCTGGCGCAGCGGAATCTGGGCCGGACGGTCGGCGCTCGACGGCAGCCGCGGCGAGCCGACCTTGTCATCGTCCAGCGAAATGAAGGCGATGCCGGTCACGCCCTGGTAACCGAGCGAGGCGAAGGTGGTGGTGGTGATCGGCGCGTCGGAGTTGATATTCAAGGTCACCACGATCTGGCCGGTCACCTTGGGATCGAAGGCGATGCTGCCGACGCGGCCCACTTCCAGCCCGCGGTAGCGGATCGGCGCCTGCGGATTGAGGCCGGGAATGGACTGCGCGGTGGCAATCACATACGGCGTGCGCTCGACGCGGTCGCGGTTGAACCAGAGGCCGTACAGGATCGCCGCTATCAACAGCGTGATCGTGAAAAAGCCGGTAGTCAGGGCATGCGATCTATTTTCCATCAGTGCTCCGTGGGTGTTTTGTCGTCCAGCGCTTCCAGCGCGCGGCGGCCGCGATCGCCGAGGAAGAACTCTTTGATGAACGGATGGTCTACTTTCAGCACATCGCGCAGCGGGCCGAGCGCGATCACGTGTTTTTCCGCCAGCACCGCAATCCGGGTCGACAGCGCGAACAGCGTGTCGAGGTCGTGGGTGACCATCACCACCGTCAGGCCCAGCTCGCGGTGCAGCGATTTAATCAGTGTGACGAACGCTTCCGACAGGTCGGGATCGAGGCCGGCGGTCGGTTCGTCGAGGAATAGCAGTTTCGGCTCCAGCGCCAGCGCGCGCGCCAGCGCCACCCGCTTGACCATGCCGCCGGACAGGTCGGACGGCATCTTGTTGGCCTGTTCCGGGCCCATGCCGACCATATTCATCTTCAGCAGCACGGCGTCGCGGATCAGGTCTTCCGGCAGCACCTGCAATTCGCGCATCGGCTGGGCGATGTTTTCGAACACCGTCAGCGCCGAATACAGCGCGCCTTGCTGGAACAGCATGCCCCAGTGATTGCGCAGTTGTTGCAGCTGGTCGGAGTCGATGGCGCTGATGTCTTCGCCGAATACCCGCACGCAGCCGCGCGCCGGTCGCTCCAGCCCCAGCATCTGGCGCACCAGCGTGGTCTTGCCGGTACCGGAGCCGCCGACGATGGACATGATCTCGCCCTGTTCGATTTCCAGGTTCAAGTCCTGGTGTACCACTGTGCGGCCGTACTTGGTCCACAGGCCGGTGATTTCGACCACCGGCACGCTGCCGTCCAAGGTCAGTTCGCCGGTGCCGGGGCCGCAGGTGCTTTCTTGTTCACTCATCAGAACCCCACGCCGCTGAAGACAATCGCGAACACGGCGTCGGCCAGGATCACGGCGGTAATCGCCGAAACCACCGAGGTGGTGGTGCCGCGGCCCAGGCTTTCGGTATTCGGCTTGATGCGCAGGCCGAAGTGGCAGGACACCAGCGCGATCAGCATGCCGAACACGGCACCCTTGCCGATGCCGATCATATAATTCGACAGCGGCACCGCCTCCGGCAGCTTGAGCAGGAAGTATTGCGGCGACAGGTTGAGTTCCACCTTGGCCGACAGCATGCCGCCCAGCAGCGCGATGGTATCGGTCCAGATCACCAGCAGCGGCATCGCAATCGCCAGGGCCAGCACCTTCGGCATGATCAGGCGGAAGCCGTGCGAGATGCCCATCACCAGCATGGCGTCGAGTTCCTCGGTCACGCGCATTACGCCCAGCTGCGCGGTGATGGAAGAACCGGAGCGGCCGGCCACCAGGATCGCGGCCAGCAGCGGCCCCAGTTCGCGGATGATGCTCATGCCCAGCAGATTGACCAGGAACACGTCGCCGCCAAAGTTGCGCAACTGCTGCGCAGACAGGAAGGAGAACACCACGCCGATCAGGAAGCCGACCAGCGCCGTAATGCCCAGCGCCTGGAAGCCGGCGTGGTAGATATTGGCGGAGATTTCCTTCCACGGCCCGCGCAGCGGATTGCGCAGGAAGCGGCCCAGGTCCAGCACCACCTGGCCCACCAGCCGGAGCAGGCCGGTCAGGTGTTCGAAGAACAGCAGCATGGCGAAGCCCAGCTTCATCACCAGGGTCAGGCGATTCTGGCGTGGGCGCGGCAGTTCCAGCGTGCCGGTGGTTTCCAGGCGATTGAAGAATTCTTCCAGCTCCGGCGGCAGTTGCAGCTCGGCCGGGCGGGTTTTACCCCAGGCGTTCCACAGCAACTGGGCGCCGATATGGTCCATGCTGGCGACGGCCGACAGGTCCCATTTCAGATGGTCGCCCTTGAGCGCCTTGAGAAAAGTGGTGATGGTGGCCATCGCCTTGCCTTGCGCGAGAGCGTGTACCTGCCAAGTGCCGGTCGCGGCAACGGCGCCGGCATTCAGGGTCAGGGTAGGCTCTTGGGCAATAGGCATGCTGCAAGTTTAAGGGAGATTGACACTTGCCGCCACCACAGCCTGTGTCCGGGGTGTGCTGCCTCTCTAAAGGCGGACCCCGGGGGAGCCGTGGGGTCTGACCCCGTTTGGGGTCAGACCCCTGTTTGCGGTGTGCGGGGTGGACGCATCAGGCAGCTAGCCTGCGCGCCTGCCGTTTGGGAGCCGGGGTCTCGGCGGGCTTGGGTTTCGCCCCCGCATAGTCGCTGGCCAGCAGCGCTTCGGCGTCGGCCTTGTCCATGCCCTGGGTTTGCAGATAGCGCGCCACCATGGCCACCAGCCGCTCCAGCGCAATCCGGTGCGTGGCATCGGTATTGGCATATAACCAGTCCGAAAACGCCATAAACCGCTGGAACGGCGCGTCGTCCAGCAGCACCGGCAGCGTATTGCCGAAGCGTCCGGAATTCGCCACCAGATCCCAATAGCGGGCAAACCGCACCAGCCGCTGCATGGTTGAAAAATCAATATCTCGGTTGGCCAGGATGGTGTATGGCGGATATGGGTCATACACCATGCCGAATTCCTGCGTATGGCGAATGATCGGTGTGCCGCGCAAGCGCTTCAGAATCCCGAACTGGATCTCATGCGGCTCCAGCGCCCACAGCTTGTTGAAGCCCTCGGCGAAGCTCTCCACCGTCTCGCCGGGCAGTCCGGCGATCAGGTCGACGTGCATGTGCGCATGCGATTGCGTGGTCAGCCAGCGGATATTGTCGGCCGCCTTCTGGTTATCCTGTTTGCGGCTGACCAGCGTCTGCACCGCGGGATTAAAGCTCTGGATGCCGATCTCGAATTGCAGCGCGCCGGGCGGGAACTTGCTGATGCCCTCTTTCAGCGCGTCCGGCAGATGGTCCGGCACCAGCTCGAAGTGGGCGTAGACCGGATCGTCCGGATTGGCTTCCAGCTTATCCAGGAAGAACTGCATGATCTTCAGGCTGGTCTTGATATTCAGGTTGAAGGTGCGGTCGACAAACTTGAACAGCCGCGCGCCGCGCTGGTGCAGCGATTCCATCTCCGCCAGGAAGTTATCCAGCGCGAACGGCCAGGCCGTCTTGTCCAGCGCAGACAGGCAGAACTCGCACTTGAACGGGCAGCCGCGCGAAGCTTCCACATATAAGGTGCGGTTCTTGATGTCGTCGTCGCTATATAAAGAGTAGGGCAGCGCGAGGTCGTTGACGGGCGGCTGGACGCCGGCGTGCACCTTCATCAGCGGCTTGGGGCCGTTGAGAATCTCGGCGCACAGCTTGGGGAAGGTGATCTCGCCCCAGCCGGTCACTACATAGTCGGCCAGCTTGACGATTTCCTGCTCATTGGTCTCGTGCGACACCTCGGGGCCGCCCAGCACCACGGCCACGTGCGGCGCCACGCGCTTGAGCATGGCGACGACCCTGGTGGTTTCCTCGACGTTCCATATATAGATGCCGAAGCCGACGACCTTCGGCGCATGCGCCAGGATGCGTTCCACAATCTCGGTGGTCTTGGCGCCGATGACAAATTCCTGCAGCCTGGTTTGCTCCTGCAGCGCACCCATATTCGCCAGCAAATAGCGCAGGCCCAGCGACGCATGGGTGTAGCGGGCGTTGAGCGTAGTAAGTAAGATAGACATTCGCGTATTTTACCCTTGCCAGACGCGCTTGCCCTTGTTATGATTCTGTCCCTCACAAAACAACACATGCAAATGCGGCGTTGCGTGAGAAAAGAAGAGAAGAAGTAGCGCTTGACGAAATATTCGAAACGCCTCATAATCTTGCCTCTTCGCTGACAAACAAAACGCTTTGTCAGCACGCAGTACAGAATGATCTTTAAAAATTTACAGTCGATAAATGTGGGCGTTTGATGCTGCAACAAAAAGCATTAAATGCTCAACAAAGAAATATTCAGTAGAAATACTGTCAGTATTTTTGAGAAGAGCGAACCAGTGACCAGCAGTGGTCACAAACAGAGATTAAACTAAAGAGTTTGATCCTGGCTCAGATTGAACGCTGGCGGCATGCCTTACACATGCAAGTCGAACGGCAGCACGGAGCTTGCTCTGGTGGCGAGTGGCGAACGGGTGAGTAATATATCGGAACGTACCCTGGAGTGGGGGATAACGTAGCGAAAGTTACGCTAATACCGCATACGATCTAAGGATGAAAGTGGGGGCTCGCAAGACCTCATGCTCCTGGAGCGGCCGATATCTGATTAGCTAGTTGGTAGGGTAAAAGCCTACCAAGGCATCGATCAGTAGCTGGTCTGAGAGGACGACCAGCCACACTGGAACTGAGACACGGTCCAGACTCCTACGGGAGGCAGCAGTGGGGAATTTTGGACAATGGGCGCAAGCCTGATCCAGCAATGCCGCGTGAGTGAAGAAGGCCTTCGGGTTGTAAAGCTCTTTTGTCAGGGAAGAAAAGGGTCTGGCTAATATCTAGGCCTCATGACGGTACCTGAAGAATAAGCACCGGCTAACTACGTGCCAGCAGCCGCGGTAATACGTAGGGTGCAAGCGTTAATCGGAATTACTGGGCGTAAAGCGTGCGCAGGCGGTTTTGTAAGACTGTCGTGAAATCCCCGGGCTCAACCTGGGAATGGCGATGGTGACTGCAAGGCTAGAGTTTGGCAGAGGGGGGTAGAATTCCACGTGTAGCAGTGAAATGCGTAGATATGTGGAGGAACACCGATGGCGAAGGCAGCCCCCTGGGTCAAAACTGACGCTCATGCACGAAAGCGTGGGGAGCAAACAGGATTAGATACCCTGGTAGTCCACGCCCTAAACGATGTCTACTAGTTGTCGGGTCTTAATTGACTTGGTAACGCAGCTAACGCGTGAAGTAGACCGCCTGGGGAGTACGGTCGCAAGATTAAAACTCAAAGGAATTGACGGGGACCCGCACAAGCGGTGGATGATGTGGATTAATTCGATGCAACGCGAAAAACCTTACCTACCCTTGACATGGATGGAATCTCCGAGAGATTGGAGAGTGCCCGAAAGGGAACCATTACACAGGTGCTGCATGGCTGTCGTCAGCTCGTGTCGTGAGATGTTGGGTTAAGTCCCGCAACGAGCGCAACCCTTGTCATTAGTTGCTACGAAAGAGCACTCTAATGAGACTGCCGGTGACAAACCGGAGGAAGGTGGGGATGACGTCAAGTCCTCATGGCCCTTATGGGTAGGGCTTCACACGTCATACAATGGTACATACAGAGCGCCGCCAACCCGCGAGGGGGAGCTAATCGCAGAAAGTGTATCGTAGTCCGGATTGTAGTCTGCAACTCGACTGCATGAAGTTGGAATCGCTAGTAATCGCGGATCAGCATGTCGCGGTGAATACGTTCCCGGGTCTTGTACACACCGCCCGTCACACCATGGGAGCGGGTTTTACCAGAAGTAGGTAGCTTAACCGCAAGGAGGGCGCTTACCACGGTAGGATTCGTGACTGGGGTGAAGTCGTAACAAGGTAGCCGTATCGGAAGGTGCGGCTGGATCACCTCCTTTCTAGAGTTTGCAGGATTCTTCGGAATCACTTTCAAGCGCTCACACTTATCGACTGTAATGAGTTAGAGAACAGCATCGGGGCTGTAGCTCAGCTGGTTAGAGCACCGTGTTGATAACGCGGGGGTCGTTGGTTCGAGTCCAACCAGCCCTACCATTGGGGGATTAGCTCAGCTGGGAGAGCACCTGCTTTGCAAGCAGGGGGTCGTCGGTTCGATCCCGTCATCCTCCACCAAACTGCCTTTACGAATGGCGCAGTTATTCGTAAGTGTAGTTCTCGTTCTTTAAAAATTTGGAAGCAGTAAGTAATTGTTATGACCCATGCGGGCAACTGCGTGGGTGGGTAATGATTGTAATATCATCAAACGTAACAACGTAATATCTTATTCCTATAAACGCTTTCTGTTAGTCGCAGAAGCTAACGTTATAGGGACAAGTGAATAAGTGCACATGGTGGATGCCTTGGCGATTACAGGCGATGAAGGACGTAGTAGCTTGCGATAAGCTGCGGGGAGCTAGCAAACAAGCTTTGATCCGCAGATTTCCGAATGGGGAAACCCGGCCTTTTAGGTCATCACTCACTGAATACATAGGTGTGTGAAGCGAACGCGGCGAACTGAAACATCTAAGTAGCTGCAGGAAAAGAAATCAACCGAGATTCCCAAAGTAGTGGCGAGCGAAATGGGAAGAGCCTGCACGTGATAGTCGGACTGATAATGGAATGCTCTGGAAATGGCAGCCATAGCGGGTGATAGCCCCGTACATGAAATCAGACCGGTGGTACTAAGCGTGCGACAAGTAGGGCGGGACACGAGAAATCCTGTCTGAATATGGGGGGACCATCCTCCAAGGCTAAATACTCGTAATCGACCGATAGTGAACCAGTACCGTGAGGGAAAGGCGAAAAGAACCCGGGAGGGGAGTGAAATAGATCCTGAAACCGTGTGCATACAAACAGTAGGAGCGGACTTGTTCCGTGACTGCGTACCTTTTGTATAATGGGTCAGCGACTTACATTCAGTGGCAAGGTTAACCGCATAGGGAAGCCGTAGAGAAATCGAGTCCGAACAGGGCGATAGTCGCTGGGTGTAGACCCGAAACCAAGTGATCTACTCATGGCCAGGATGAAGGTGCGGTAACACGCACTGGAGGTCCGAACCCACTAATGTTGAAAAATTAGGGGATGAGCTGTGGGTAGGGGTGAAAGGCTAAACAAACTTGGAAATAGCTGGTTCTCTCCGAAAACTATTTAGGTAGTGCCTCAAGTATCACCATCGGGGGTAGAGCACTGTTATGGCTAGGGGGTCATCGCGACTTACCAAACCATTGCAAACTCCGAATACCGATGAGTGCGAGCTTGGGAGACAGACGTCGGGTGCTAACGTCCGGCGTCAAGAGGGAAACAACCCAGACCGCCAGCTAAGGTCCCAAAGATTGGCTAAGTGGAAAACGAAGTGGGAAGGCTAAAACAGTCAGGATGTTGGCTTAGAAGCAGCCATCATTTAAAGAAAGCGTAATAGCTCACTGATCGAGTCGTCCTGCGCGGAAGATGTAACGGGGCTAAGCCAGTCACCGAAGCTGCGGATATGCTTTTAGCATATGGTAGGAGAGCGTTCTGTAAGCCTGCGAAGGTGTCTTGTAAAGGATGCTGGAGGTATCAGAAGTGCGAATGCTGACATGAGTAGCGATAATGGGGGTGAAAAGCCCCCACGCCGTAAGCCCAAGGTTTCCTGTTCAACGTTCATCGGAGCAGGGTGAGTCGGCCCCTAAGGCGAGGCAGAGATGCGTAGCTGATGGGAAGCAGGTTAATATTCCTGCACCGTCGTATGATGCGATGGGGGGACGGATCGCGGAAGGTTGTCTGACTGTTGGAATAGTCAGTTTCTGCTTCATAGAAGGTGCTTAGGCAAATCCGGGCACGTAATTCAAGGGAGTGGGACGAGTGTACTTGTACACGTAGCAATCGGAAGTGGTTCCAAGAAAAGCCTCTAAGCTTCAGTCATACGAGACCGTACCGCAAACCGACACAGGTGGGCGAGATGAGTATTCTAAGGCGCTTGAGAGAACTCGGGAGAAGGAACTCGGCAAATTGGTACCGTAACTTCGGGAAAAGGTACGCCCTTGTAGCTTGGCTGATTTACTTCAGTAGGGCGAACGGGTTGCAATAAACTGGTGGCTGCGACTGTTTAATAAAAACACAGCACTCTGCAAACACGAAAGTGGACGTATAGGGTGTGACGCCTGCCCGGTGCTGGAAGATTAAATGATGGGGTGCAAGCTCTTGATTGAAGTCCCAGTAAACGGCGGCCGTAACTATAACGGTCCTAAGGTAGCGAAATTCCTTGTCGGGTAAGTTCCGACCTGCACGAATGGCGTAACGATGGCCACACTGTCTCCTCCCGAGACTCAGCGAAGTTGAAATGTTTGTGATGATGCAATCTACCCGCGGCTAGACGGAAAGACCCCATGAACCTTTACTGTAGCTTTGCATTGGACTTTGAACCAATCTGTGTAGGATAGGTGGGAGGCTTTGAAGCAGGAACGCCAGTTTCTGTGGAGCCAACCTTGAAATACCACCCTGGTTTGTTTGAGGTTCTAACCTTGGTCCGTTATCCGGATCGGGGACAGTGCATGGTAGGCAGTTTGACTGGGGCGGTCTCCTCCTAAAGTGTAACGGAGGAGTTCGAAGGTACGCTAATTACGGTCGGACATCGTGATGATAGTGCAATGGCATAAGCGTGCTTAACTGCGAGACTGACAAGTCGAGCAGGTACGAAAGTAGGACATAGTGATCCGGTGGTTCTGTATGGAAGGGCCATCGCTCAACGGATAAAAGGTACTCTGGGGATAACAGGCTGATTCCTCCCAAGAGTTCATATCGACGGGGGAGTTTGGCACCTCGATGTCGGC
This sequence comes from Duganella dendranthematis, assembly GCF_012849375.1. Lineage (NCBI taxonomy): Bacteria > Pseudomonadati > Pseudomonadota > Betaproteobacteria > Burkholderiales > Oxalobacteraceae > Duganella > Duganella dendranthematis. The sequence goes on along the minus strand of NZ_CP051684.1, from coordinate 2,014,990 downwards.
TCATCACATCCTGGGGCTGTAGCCGGTCCCAAGGGTATGGCTGTTCGCCATTTAAAGTGGTACGTGAGCTGGGTTTAAAACGTCGTGAGACAGTTTGGTCCCTATCTGCCGTGGGCGTTGGAAATTTGAAGGGGGCTGCTCCTAGTACGAGAGGACCGGAGTGGACAGACCTCTGGTGTACCGGTTGTCACGCCAGTGGCATTGCCGGGTAGCTAAGTCTGGAAGAGATAACCGCTGAAAGCATCTAAGCGGGAAACTTGCCTTAAGATGAGATTTCCCAGAGCCTTGAGCTCTTTGAAGGGTCGTTCGAGACCAGGACGTTGATAGGTCAGGTGTGGAAGTGCAGTAATGCATTAAGCTAACTGATACTAATTGCCCGTACGGCTTGTCCCTATAACCTTAGCAGGTTATAGAATAAGATGTACGTTGAGCGTTCGTTGATATACAACTTCATTACCTAAAACAATTACTGCATAAACGATATAAATCGTTTATAATACTGTCTTCCAGATTTCAGGTGGCGCGAATTTAATCGCGACATCAGTACAAGTTAAAGCTTGATGACCATAGTAAGTCGGTCCCACCCCTTCCCATCCCGAACAGGACCGTGAAACGACTCTACGCCGATGATAGTGCTGCAACCAGTGTGAAAGTAGGTTATCGTCAAGCTAGTTATACCGAATTAGGCCCGCTCAGATTACTGTGCGGGCCTTTTTCATTTCAGCGGCGCCGACATCGGCAGCGTCAACGTAAAACACGTGCCACCACCCAGCTCGCTGCGCACATCAATCCTGCCTCCCAGGATTTCCGTCACGATGTTGTGCACGATATTCAATCCCAGTCCCGAGCCGCCGACTCCCATCTTGGTGGTAAAGAAGGGATCGAAGATGCGCGGCAACGCTTCGCGCGCGATGCCGGCGCCATGGTCTTCCACGCTTAGCATCACCCAGCCTTGCGCCGACAGCTGCGCGCTCACCGCAATCAGCCCGTCGCTGCGGCCTTCATAGCCGTGCAGGATGGCGTTGTTGATCAGGTTGGTCACCACCTGGCCCAGCGGCCCCGGATAACTTTCCATCATCAACTCCGTCGGAATATATTGCTCGATGACGAAGGGCGTGCGCTTGATGGTCGGTTGCAGCGTCAATACATTACCGGCGATGACTTCCGCCAGCAAAAAGCTGCGCCGCTGCGAGCTGGTCTGGTCCACCGCGACCTGCTTGAAATTGGTGACGATGTCGGCCGCGCGCTGCAGGTTGCGGCTGAGGATCTCGACCGACAGCCGCGCGTTGTCGATGTAAAGCTCGAACTCCTTGCGCGTGACGCCGCCGTCGCCGGTCAGGTGGCGATGGATTTCGTCGGTCTGCATTTCGAAAGTGGTGGACGCCATCAGGCTGTTGCCGATCGGCGTATTCAGTTCGTGCGCGATGCCGGCCACCAGTGCGCCAAGGCCGGCCAGCTTCTCGTTGCGCACCAGGTCTTCGCGCGCCCGCGCCAGTGTGGCGATCATGTCTTGCAGTTCGAGGTTGGCGCGCCGCAGCGCCAGGTGGGTATTGATGCGGGCCAGTACTTCTTCGATCTGGAAGGGCTTGGTGATGTAGTCGACGCCGCCGGCATCAAAGCCGGTGACTTTCTGTTTGGGATCGGTGAGGCCGGTCATGAAGATGACCGGCACATCCTTGGTGCGCTTGCCGGCCTTGAGGCGCCGGCAGGTTTCAAAGCCGTCGATGTCGGGCATGACCACATCGAGCAGGATCAAGTCCGGTTCGGCAAACTCGGCGCGCATCAGGCCTTCGGCCGCAGTTTGCGCCAGCACGATCAGGAAGCCGTGTCGTTCCAGCCGGTCCAGCAGCGCGGCCAGGTACGACGGGGAGTCGTCGACGATGAGTATCGTCGGCATCGGCACAACGGGGACCTCGCTCTGGTTCATCGCGCACCCTGATTGATTCACGGTGCGGTCAGTATATAACGGGCTTTAGAACAAGCCGAGGCCTTTCAGCATCACCACCAGGATCAGCAGCGGCGAGACATAGCGCAGCAGGAAGAACACCATGCCGGCGATGGCGCCATTGCCCAGCGCACCGTGGTTGGAGAGCGCCTGCAGGAAGTTGTCCTTACCCCACACCCAGCCGACAAACAAGGCTAGCAAAATGCCACCCAACGGCAGCAGCACATTGGATGAGGCGAAGTCGAACAGGTCGAACATATTCATGCCGAACAGCTTGAAGTTGGCCAGCGTGCTGTTGGTCAGCGCGCAGGTCGAGCCCAGCACCACCAGGATGGCGATGGTCAGCACGGTGGCCTTGGTGCGGCTCATGCCGAAGCGTTCATGCAGCACGACCACCGGCACTTCCATCATCGACAGCATGGCGCCGGTCGCCGCGACGGACGCCAGCGCAAAGAACGCAATCATCAGCAGCTGCCCGCCGGGAATTTGCGAGAACACCGCAGGAATCGTAATGAACACCAGCGACGGTCCGGCCGACGGCTCAAAGCCAAAACTGAATACCGCAGGGAAGATGGCGATGCCGGCCAGCATGGAGACGAACAGGTCGGCAATCATCACGCGGAAGGTGGTGGCGGGAATGTTCTGGTCGTCGCGGAAGTAGGAGCCGTAGGTCATCATGGTGCCCATGCCCAGCGACAGTTTGAAGAAGGCCAGGCCCATCGCGGTCAGCACCACGCCGGAAGTAATCTTGCTGAAGTCCGGGCGGAACAGGAAAGTCAGGCCCTCGGCCACCTTGGGCAGCGTCAGGCTGACCGCACACAGTAGCAGCAACAACAGGAACAGCACTGGCATCAGTTTCTTGGTAATGCCTTCAATGCCTTTGGTCACGCCCATCAGCAGAATGCCGCCGATGAACACCAGCACGCCCCATTGCCACAGCAGCGATTGCAGCGGGTCGCTGATCAGCGCACCGAAGGCGCTTTCGGTCACATGACGATCGCTGCTGAGGATGCTGCCACCGATCGCCTTGAAGACATAGGCAAACACCCATGCCACCACTTCCGAATAGAACGACAGAATCAGGAAGGCGGCCAGCACGCCGGAAGCGCCGATCAGCCACCATGGCAAACTGTTCTTCGGCGCCAGGCGCTGCAGCGTGGTGATGGGATTGGCCTTGGCGGCCCGACCCATGGAGATTTCCGCGATCATCACAGGCAGGCCGATCAATAAAGTGGCCAGCAGATAAATCAGCAGGAAACCGGCGCCGCCATTGGCGCCGGTGAGGGAAGGGAACTTCCAGATATTACCGAGGCCTACTGCGGAGCCTAGTGTTGCTGCCAGTACGCCGAAGCTGGAGCTGAAGCCGCTGCGGCCTATCGTCTTATTGTTCATAGCATTTTGCCGAGGTTTTTTGAGGACGCGATTGTATCAGTTGAAAAAAGATGGTTGACGGAATCAATGCCATGCAGCATAATCTCATCTCTTCGCTGCTGAACACAACGATTCAGCGGCAAGCAGTAAAAGATCTTTAAAAATTTACAGTCGATAAATGTGGGCGTTTGATGCTGCAACAAAAAGCATTAAATGCTCAACAAAGAAATATTCAGTAGAAATACTGTCAGTATTTTTGAGAAGAGCGAACCAGTGACCAGCAGTGGTCACAAACAGAGATTAAACTAAAGAGTTTGATCCTGGCTCAGATTGAACGCTGGCGGCATGCCTTACACATGCAAGTCGAACGGCAGCACGGAGCTTGCTCTGGTGGCGAGTGGCGAACGGGTGAGTAATATATCGGAACGTACCCTGGAGTGGGGGATAACGTAGCGAAAGTTACGCTAATACCGCATACGATCTAAGGATGAAAGTGGGGGCTCGCAAGACCTCATGCTCCTGGAGCGGCCGATATCTGATTAGCTAGTTGGTAGGGTAAAAGCCTACCAAGGCATCGATCAGTAGCTGGTCTGAGAGGACGACCAGCCACACTGGAACTGAGACACGGTCCAGACTCCTACGGGAGGCAGCAGTGGGGAATTTTGGACAATGGGCGCAAGCCTGATCCAGCAATGCCGCGTGAGTGAAGAAGGCCTTCGGGTTGTAAAGCTCTTTTGTCAGGGAAGAAAAGGGTGCGGCTAATATCTGCGCCTCATGACGGTACCTGAAGAATAAGCACCGGCTAACTACGTGCCAGCAGCCGCGGTAATACGTAGGGTGCAAGCGTTAATCGGAATTACTGGGCGTAAAGCGTGCGCAGGCGGTTTTGTAAGACTGTCGTGAAATCCCCGGGCTCAACCTGGGAATGGCGATGGTGACTGCAAGGCTAGAGTTTGGCAGAGGGGGGTAGAATTCCACGTGTAGCAGTGAAATGCGTAGATATGTGGAGGAACACCGATGGCGAAGGCAGCCCCCTGGGTCAAAACTGACGCTCATGCACGAAAGCGTGGGGAGCAAACAGGATTAGATACCCTGGTAGTCCACGCCCTAAACGATGTCTACTAGTTGTCGGGTCTTAATTGACTTGGTAACGCAGCTAACGCGTGAAGTAGACCGCCTGGGGAGTACGGTCGCAAGATTAAAACTCAAAGGAATTGACGGGGACCCGCACAAGCGGTGGATGATGTGGATTAATTCGATGCAACGCGAAAAACCTTACCTACCCTTGACATGGATGGAATCTTCGAGAGATTGGAGAGTGCCCGAAAGGGAACCATTACACAGGTGCTGCATGGCTGTCGTCAGCTCGTGTCGTGAGATGTTGGGTTAAGTCCCGCAACGAGCGCAACCCTTGTCATTAGTTGCTACGAAAGAGCACTCTAATGAGACTGCCGGTGACAAACCGGAGGAAGGTGGGGATGACGTCAAGTCCTCATGGCCCTTATGGGTAGGGCTTCACACGTCATACAATGGTACATACAGAGCGCCGCCAACCCGCGAGGGGGAGCTAATCGCAGAAAGTGTATCGTAGTCCGGATTGTAGTCTGCAACTCGACTGCATGAAGTTGGAATCGCTAGTAATCGCGGATCAGCATGTCGCGGTGAATACGTTCCCGGGTCTTGTACACACCGCCCGTCACACCATGGGAGCGGGTTTTACCAGAAGTAGGTAGCTTAACCGCAAGGAGGGCGCTTACCACGGTAGGATTCGTGACTGGGGTGAAGTCGTAACAAGGTAGCCGTATCGGAAGGTGCGGCTGGATCACCTCCTTTCTAGAGTTTGCAGGTTCTTCGGAACATTTCAAGCGCTCACACTTATCGACTGTAGACAATAAAAGAACAGCAAATATTGGGGCTGTAGCTCAGCTGGTTAGAGCACCGTGTTGATAACGCGGGGGTCGTTGGTTCGAGTCCAACCAGCCCTACCAGTTGCCTGTATTCGTGGTACCCATAGGGGGATTAGCTCAGCTGGGAGAGCACCTGCTTTGCAAGCAGGGGGTCGTCGGTTCGATCCCGTCATCCTCCACCACCTGTTTTTACGTAAGCAAGAGATGCTTAGGTAAAAGCAGTATCGTTCTTTAACAATCTGGAAGAAGTAAAGTTTTATTAGGTGTGTGTCGACAGATACATGCCTGGGTAGTAAAACTCATCATCACAAAGTAGTAAATGCTTGAACTATAGCCGTCAAGGTTATAGGGACAAGTGAATAAGTGCACATGGTGGATGCCTTGGCGATTACAGGCGATGAAGGACGTAGTAGCTTGCGATAAGCTGCGGGGAGCTAGCAAACAAGCTTTGATCCGCAGATTTCCGAATGGGGAAACCCGGCCTTTTAGGTCATCACTCACTGAATACATAGGTGTGTGAAGCGAACGCGGCGAACTGAAACATCTAAGTAGCTGCAGGAAAAGAAATCAACCGAGATTCCCAAAGTAGTGGCGAGCGAAATGGGAAGAGCCTGCACGTGATAGTCGGACTGATAATGGAATGCTCTGGAAATGGCAGCCATAGCGGGTGATAGCCCCGTACATGAAATCAGACCGGTGGTACTAAGCGTGCGACAAGTAGGGCGGGACACGAGAAATCCTGTCTGAATATGGGGGGACCATCCTCCAAGGCTAAATACTCGTAATCGACCGATAGTGAACCAGTACCGTGAGGGAAAGGCGAAAAGAACCCCGGGAGGGGAGTGAAATAGATCCTGAAACCGTGTGCATACAAACAGTAGGAGCGGACTTGTTCCGTGACTGCGTACCTTTTGTATAATGGGTCAGCGACTTACATTCAGTGGCAAGGTTAACCGAATAGGGAAGCCGTAGAGAAATCGAGTCCGAACAGGGCGATAGTCGCTGGGTGTAGACCCGAAACCAAGTGATCTACTCATGGCCAGGATGAAGGTGCGGTAACACGCACTGGAGGTCCGAACCCACTAATGTTGAAAAATTAGGGGATGAGCTGTGGGTAGGGGTGAAAGGCTAAACAAACTTGGAAATAGCTGGTTCTCTCCGAAAACTATTTAGGTAGTGCCTCAAGTATCACCATCGGGGGTAGAGCACTGTTATGGCTAGGGGGTCATCGCGACTTACCAAACCATTGCAAACTCCGAATACCGATGAGTGCGAGCTTGGGAGACAGACGTCGGGTGCTAACGTCCGGCGTCAAGAGGGAAACAACCCAGACCGCCAGCTAAGGTCCCAAAGATTGGCTAAGTGGAAAACGAAGTGGGAAGGCTAAAACAGTCAGGATGTTGGCTTAGAAGCAGCCATCATTTAAAGAAAGCGTAATAGCTCACTGATCGAGTCGTCCTGCGCGGAAGATGTAACGGGGCTAAGCCAGTCACCGAAGCTGCGGATATGCTTTTAGCATATGGTAGGAGAGCGTTCTGTAAGCCTGCGAAGGTGTCTTGTAAAGGATGCTGGAGGTATCAGAAGTGCGAATGCTGACATGAGTAGCGATAATGGGGGTGAAAAGCCCCCACGCCGTAAGCCCAAGGTTTCCTGTTCAACGTTCATCGGAGCAGGGTGAGTCGGCCCCTAAGGCGAGGCAGAGATGCGTAGCTGATGGGAAGCAGGTTAATATTCCTGCACCGTCGTATGATGCGATGGGGGGACGGATCGCGGAAGGTTGTCTGACTGTTGGAATAGTCAGTTTCTGCTTCATAGAAGGCGCTTAGGCAAATCCGGGCGCGTAATTCAAGGGAGTGGGACGAGTGCACTTGTGCACGTAGCAATCGGAAGTGGTTCCAAGAAAAGCCTCTAAGCTTCAGTCATACGAGACCGTACCGCAAACCGACACAGGTGGGCGAGATGAGTATTCTAAGGCGCTTGAGAGAACTCGGGAGAAGGAACTCGGCAAATTGGTACCGTAACTTCGGGAAAAGGTACGCCCTTGTAGCTTGGCTGATTTACTTCAGTAGGGCGAACGGGTTGCAATAAACTGGTGGCTGCGACTGTTTAATAAAAACACAGCACTCTGCAAACACGAAAGTGGACGTATAGGGTGTGACGCCTGCCCGGTGCTGGAAGATTAAATGATGGGGTGCAAGCTCTTGATTGAAGTCCCAGTAAACGGCGGCCGTAACTATAACGGTCCTAAGGTAGCGAAATTCCTTGTCGGGTAAGTTCCGACCTGCACGAATGGCGTAACGATGGCCACACTGTCTCCTCCCGAGACTCAGCGAAGTTGAAATGTTTGTGATGATGCAATCTACCCGCGGCTAGACGGAAAGACCCCATGAACCTTTACTGTAGCTTTGCATTGGACTTTGAACCAATCTGTGTAGGATAGGTGGGAGGCTTTGAAGTAGGGACGCCAGTCTCTATGGAGCCAACCTTGAAATACCACCCTGGTTTGTTTGAGGTTCTAACCTTGGTCCGTTATCCGGATCGGGGACAGTGCATGGTAGGCAGTTTGACTGGGGCGGTCTCCTCCTAAAGTGTAACGGAGGAGTTCGAAGGTACGCTAATTACGGTCGGACATCGTGATGATAGTGCAATGGCATAAGCGTGCTTAACTGCGAGACTGACAAGTCGAGCAGGTACGAAAGTAGGACATAGTGATCCGGTGGTTCTGTATGGAAGGGCCATCGCTCAACGGATAAAAGGTACTCTGGGGATAACAGGCTGATTCCTCCCAAGAGTTCATATCGACGGGGGAGTTTGGCACCTCGATGTCGGCTCATCACATCCTGGGGCTGTAGCCGGTCCCAAGGGTATGGCTGTTCGCCATTTAAAGTGGTACGTGAGCTGGGTTTAAAACGTCGTGAGACAGTTTGGTCCCTATCTGCCGTGGGCGTTGGAAATTTGAAGGGGGCTGCTCCTAGTACGAGAGGACCGGAGTGGACAGACCTCTGGTGTACCGGTTGTCACGCCAGTGGCATTGCCGGGTAGCTAAGTCTGGAAGAGATAACCGCTGAAAGCATCTAAGCGGGAAACTTGCCTTAAGATGAGATTTCCCAGAGCCTTGAGCTCTTTGAAGGGTCGTTCGAGACCAGGACGTTGATAGGTCAGGTGTGGAAGTGCAGTAATGCATTAAGCTAACTGATACTAATTGCCCGTACGGCTTGTCCCTATAACCTTGACGGTTATACGCATTTACTCTGATGATGAGTGGTGCTACCCCAACACAAAACTTTACTTCTCCCAGATTCGCTGTGCAGCCGTTGGCTGCAGAGCATACAAGTCAAAGCTTGATGACCATAGTAAGTCGGTCCCACCCCTTCCCATCCCGAACAGGACCGTGAAACGACTCTACGCCGATGATAGTGCTGCAACCAGTGTGAAAGTAGGTTATCGTCAAGCTAGTTATTAGAAAAGGCCCGCTCAGTTTATCTGTGCGGGCCTTTTCGCATTCACGCCCCGCGCTGCAAACTCAGGATGAAACTGACGCCGCCAGCACGATTTTGCGCAACGATGGTGCCGCCCATCTTGGCCATATAGGTCTTGGCTACGAACAGGCCCTGGCCACGATTGCCTTCGGCACCGGACTCCGGCTGGTCCGATACGCCGTATTCAAAGATCTTGGTCAGCATGTCGGAGGGGATCTGCGGACCGTCGTTGTGAATGCCGATCGCGGCGCCGGTGTCGCTGCCTTCCAGCGTAATGGTGATCGGGCTGCCCGGCTTGCGGTAACGCTCGGCGTTGCGCAGCACATGCGTGACCACATCCTCCAGAGAATATTCATCCGCGCGCGCGGTCAGCGGCTCCGCTGGCCCATCGAAGCGCACGCCGTCGATGCCGACGTGGCAGGCATTGCCGGCCACGTTCTGCAAAAACGCCGTCAGGTCGATCTCGCTCACCTGTAGTTCGGATGACTGAAATGCTTCGCTTGGCGACGCCCGTCCATACAGTACGCGAATCGCCTGCTGCATGCGGCTGATGTAGCGGTGGCTCTGGTCCTCCGGCGCACCGTGCAACACCATCAGCGACTGCAGCGGCGACATGATCTCGTGGCCCACCGCATGCCACATATCGCGTTCCTGTTCGGCGCGAATATTGTCGCGTTCGACGTCTTCGCGCACGCGGCGCAGCAGGTCATGCAGTCCGGTCGCCAGCACGCCCAGTTCATCTTCGCCGCGCAGGTCGGCCAGATCTGCCTCCGAAAATCCCTGCGCCGCTTTAACGCGTTCGCCCACGTCATCGGCCCGCTTGATCAGCACCTTGACGCGATTGATGATGCCGATCTCGATCACAAGCCAAGCCAGCATCAGCGCCGCCAGCATGGCGCCGACAAACCAAACCAGGCGGCTGGCCACCACGCTCAGGCTTTTGCTCACGCTGCGCACATCGCCTTTCAGCAGCACTTCGTAACTGCCGGCCGGTGTGGCGATGATTTCCTTCGCCGCCAGCGGCACATCGTAGGCGTCCACCGGCAGGCGGCGGATCAGCGCCGTGACGAAGTGCCAGCTCTGGTCTTCCGGATCAATCGGCGCGACCAGCACCGGCAGCGCCGCGCCATCACTGAGCCGTTTGATTTGCAGGCTTTCGCCCGGCAGCAGCATGGATTTCAGATCGGTCAGCGAGAACGGCGGAGCAGCCGGGCCGGTGCTGCTGTCCAGCAGTGGTGCGCCATCACCCGGCGGCAGCACAGCGATACTGACGCTGATGCGATCCAGATCCGCAGGCGGCCACTCCGGGCGGCGCTTTTCAAACAAGGCGTCTTGCAGCACGGCGACCGGCAGGCGCAGGGAGAAGAATGCGCTGCGCGCACAGTTGGTGTCATCGTCGGCGATGTCGGGCTGGTTGCAGCGCGGGTTTTGCCAGATCCAGCCGCGGAAGTCCTTGACCACCGGGGATTTGCCGCGCGCGACATCGGCGGCGGTGAAGCCGGTTAGGCGTCCGCGCATGCCGCCGTAGCGGCGGCCGGGCGTTTGCGGCTCGGTACTTTCTTCAAACGGCGCGATCCAGTCATACGTTTGTCCGCGCAGCGTCACTTTGACCCGCACGCGGTGCGCCTGATCGACCACCTGGTCGCCACGCACATGCGGCACCAGTTGCGCGCTATCGAAGCTGCCTGCGACGTAGATGAAGCCACCGGCCCACGGGTTATTGCCGATGCCGACGCACAGTGAGCCATTATTCCCGTATTGCGCCAGGCAGCCGGACATCGCCACCGCCTGCTGCACTTTTTGCAGGTCATCGAAATCCAGCGCGGCGAAGGGCAGCAGTAACGGATGCAGTGCGCCGCCGGTGGACGGTTTTGGATTGAGAAGCGCCAGCTGGCCGGACGGATGACGCAGCGTTGCGGCGACCTGCACGCGCGTTTTTTGGAAGCTGCCTTCGTAGTTCTTGTAGCTGAGCTGCTTTTCCTGCTGGAGCACCGACAACGCCAGGCCCACCGTAGCCGTCATCAGGAAAATAAAGGCGGCGCGCAGCAGCAGCCGCAGGCGATAGGGAACGAGGCTGAGCCGGCGCCAGTTCATTCGCCGTCGGTCCAGCGGAAGCCGCGCATCGGCACGTTTTCTATGCAGGTGAAGTCGGGATCAATTTCGCGGAAGGCGTCGCGTATGGTGCTGACATGCTTGCGGATGTTGTCGCGATTGCGGCCGCTCTTCACCACGTCGAATAATTCATCGTAGGAGATCACCTGCCCGCGCCGTGCAAACAGCGCCGCCAGGATGCGCTGCGCCGTCAGCGGCAAGTTGATGCGCTGGCCGCGCCACATCGGCGTGCGCTGGCGCAGCGGGTCCATGCTCAGCTCCGCCGTGCCGGCGGAGGGGGCAGGCGCAGGAACCGGCGCGGCGCGCAGGATTTCCAGGAAGGTTTCGACGAAATCGGCTTCTTCAAACGTGGCCTTTTGCAGATAGTCCCATGCGTCCAGCGCTTTCATGATGCTGCGGTAGATGGTGGCCGGCATCGCCGACACCACCAGTACCGGCGTCGCATGCCGCTTGTTGATGGCGTTGATGATCGCGACGCCGGCGTGGCGCTCGCGTCCCAGTTCAATATCCAGCACCACCAGGTCGTAGCGCTCGCGGGCGATGGCGGCTTCGGCGTCGTCACGGCTGAACCATTGATCGACCATGATGCCCGGACGTGCCGCTTCGATCCATGCCCGCAACTGGTTGCTGGTAGGGTGATCGTCCTCGATGACCGCGACTCTGGACATGCTGCGCTCCACATTCTGCTAATGGAATAAGTATCTACGCTTTTGAGGGAAAAGTCACAAAGCGGCTGTGAGGATTTCCTCACACGGCAGGAAGAGAGGCGGACGGCGGCAGCGTTGATACTTCCGCATCGTCCGGCGCACCATGCTGTTCAGGGATAGGCCCGGAACTCAACGAAAGGTGAATATCATGGCAGAGCGGATCAAACGGATGGTGCAGGCGGTGCGGACTGCGTTCAGCGGCGGCGCCGGCATGGCGGTGGACGGCGCGCGCCGCAATGGCGCAATGCTGGTGGCGGTGGGATTGGCCGCTGCCGCCATCTACGGCCTGGCGACGCATCCACCGCTCGCCAAGCTGGCGCCGGGGAATGTCGGCATCCGCACCAACCAGCTAACCGGTTCCTCTGTTACGGTGCGTGATGGCGCGGTATTCATGATGCCGGGCGTGCATGTGCTGCGCCAGGTATCGCTGCTGGATCAGGTGTATCGTCCGGCACGTCCGGACCAGGCGCCGTTCCAGTCGTTGGAGGGGCTGGCGTTGGGCGTGGACCTGACGGTGCGCTATGCGCTTGATCCATCGCGGGTGGTGTCGATGGCGCAGTCGCTGCCGCCTGATATCCGTGGCGCTATTGTGGAGCCGGCGGTGCAGGGCGTGATCTACAAGGTGTTCACGCGTTATACGGTACGCGAGATTTATTCGTCCAAGCGCGCTGAAATCCAGAAGGAGATCGAGACGGAGCTGAAGCCCAAGCTGGCAGCCGATGGCGTGACGCTGCGCGGCATTACCATCGGCAAGATCACCCTGCCGGAAGAGTATCAGGCCGGCATGGAGAAGCTGCTGGCCGAGGAGCTGGAGACAGAGAAGATGCGCTATACGCTGGAGCTGAAGGAGAAGCAGGTCAAGCAGTCGTCGCTGGAGGCGGATGCGGAGAAGGTGCGCCGCGAGAAGGCGGCGGAAGCGGCCGGCAATGAGCAGATCATTGCGGCGCGCGCGCAGGAACAGGCGATGGCGCATGTGCTGCCGTTCAAGCAGAAACAGATCGAGCAGCGCAGGCTGGAGGCGGAAGCGGAGAAGGAGGCGCGCATCAAGACGTCCGAGGGCAATGCGCAGGCGCGCCTGATCGAGGCGGGCGGCGAGGCGGATGCGCGACGCAAGCTGGCCGAGGCTGAGGCGTACCGCCACGAGATCGTCGGCAAGGTGGAGGTGGCGCAGATGGAGCGCGAAGGTGAGCTGTTGACGCGCAATCCGCTGCTGATCCAGAAGACCATGGCGGACAAGCTGTCGGACAAGGTGTCGGTGATTATCGCGCCGCCGCCGGCGGATGGCGGTTTTATCGGTTCGGCGTTGTTGGGCAAGCAGCCGCGCGTGGCGGCGGAAGGACAGTAATCATGGTCATGTTGATGGCGGCGGCCCTGACGCTGGCGATTGTGACGCAAGACCAGGCGGCGCTGCGTGCCGCGCCCAAGGATTCGGCGCAGCAGCAGGCGGTCCTGTGGCAGGGCGATAGTCTGGAGATACGCGGCGAGAAGCAGGATTTTTTGCAAGTCTACGATTATCGCCGAGAGCGGGCCGGCTATATTCGCGCGGCGCAGGTGCGCAAGGTGTCGCTGGAGGCGGCGGATGCGCCGGAGTTATTGTCGGTGGTGCGTTTTCTGCGCGACACGCCGGGAGCGGAGTCGCTGGGCATCAGCTATGCGGCGGCGTATCTGAAGGCCGCGCCGGCGGCGGCGATTACGGCGGAACCGTTCGATGCACTGGGGACGATGGCGGACCGGCTGGCGCGGCGCGCGTCGGCCAGGCAAGGCAAGCAAGGCGATGTGGTGATTGCCGCGCATCTGGAGGCGGTGGCGCGGTACGGCGTCGGCATCCGCAGCTTTGAGCGCGAGGGGCGAATGCAGCTGTGCTATGACGGCGAGGCGTTCCGGCGCGTGCTGGCGATGGCGTCGGCATCGCAATCGCAACGGGCTGCGGCGGTGCTGGGATTGACGCGGCAGGAATGCGTCGATCCCGCGCTTGGACCGGGCGCGCGGGTGGCGCTGGATGATTGGCGCGCAGAGGTGCTGGAGCGGGTGGAGTTGAAGGATTTGCCGGCGCATGTGAAGAACCGCGTGCATATGCGACGGGCGATCGTGTGGTCGTCGGTGGCCTTTGCGCGGGCGCGCAAAGGCGTGTCTGCAACGGAGGCTGGGCAGCGGGCGCTGGACGAGCTAGGGATGGTGGAGCCAGCCGAGTTGACCGAGGATGATGCCGCCGCCTATGCCGAAGCCGGGGTGCGCGCGGGCAGCGTGCGCTGGGCGGCGGATACGGAGATCGGCACAGCGGCCGCGCAATCGCCAGCCGCGCCGATGCAGACCACGAAGCCCGGCGTCAAACAGGCTGCCGGCACGCAGGCGGCCGTCGTGGCCACGGTGGGCGCTGGCTTGCGTGTCGCGACGGTGGCTGGGCAGCCCGGGGAGACGTGCGTGTTGCTGGTCGACGGCAAGCACGATCAGCAGCATCCGCTGGCGCGACGTTGCAGCTACGGTGTGGTGTGGGCGGCGTCGGCGCGCGCCAATGCGCAAGGCACCGCGCTGGCGTTGGCGGTACAGCCGGTGGACGGTTGGCGCGAGATGTGGCTGTTCCATCAGACCAGCGATGGCTGGCTGGCCGACGTCATGCCGCCGGCCGCCGCCGATCCGGACATCGGCTATGTGGAATTCGCCGGCTGGGTGCCCGGCACGCAGAACATGCTGGTGGCGCGCGAGGCCCGTGTTGACGGCCGCTTCAAGCGCAGCTTCGAACTGGTGGAGATCAATACCCTGGCCACGCTGAAGTCGGCCGACAAGCCCTCGTCACTCAGCCTGTTCTACCGCTGGCAGGATCCGGCGTGGAAGCGCCAGACCATTGCGCTGCGCTAGAACTGATACAGCGCGCTGCCGCCCACCAGCCAGTTTCGCTGCGGCGCCGCTTCGTAATAGCGCTTGTTGGTGTCGCCGACGATGACCGAGCCGACGTAATTTTTGTCGAGCAGATTATTCAAGCGCGCGAATTGTTTGAATCGCCAGCCGCCCCACTGCTGGCCGGCGTGGACGCGCGCATTCAGGACGCCATAGCCGGCCGCCGGCTGGTCCACGTTGCTGTCTTCAACGTAGATCTTGCCGACAGCGACCGCCTCCAGCGCCGCGCCAAAGCGGCCGGCGCTGTCCTTCCATGCCAGTTCGCCGTACAGGTTCGCATTCGGCACGCCGGGCAGGCGGCTGCCTTGCAGGACATTGCCGTAGCCCTGATCGTAGACCGCGCGCAGCGTGGTCAACGCCAGCCGCGTGCTGAAACCATAGCGCCACGACGAATCGAGCGACAGTTCCAGGCCCTGGCGCAGTGTCTTGCCGCCATTGCGATAACTTGTGCGGCCGCCACTTGAGCTATCCACCACCAGTTCGTCCGATGTCTTCACCTGGAACAGCGCCGCATTGATGCGCGTGTGCTCATCCAGCCGCGCCTTGACGCCGGCTTCCACGTGCGTGCTGCACGCCGGCTGCAAGCGGAAGTTGAAACCGCCGCCGGCGCCGGAGTAGAACAGCTCATTCAGCGTCGGCGTTTCAAAGCCGCGCGCCGCGCTGGCATACACATTCAACTGTGGCGCCACGCGATACAGCACGCCCAGCACCGGCGTGGTGTGGCTGTAGTTCAGCGAGCCGCTGTCATTGCCGTTGCTGAGGAAGTGATCATCCACCGAAATCTTCACGCGGCTGTGACGCAGGCCGGCGCTGAGCTGCCACGCGCCGGCGTCCCACTCGGTTTGCAGATACGGATCGAGATTGCTGACTTTATCCTCTTCATCGCGGCGCAAGGCGCCTTTGACGCCAAAGGCAGTGCCGACGAAATTCTCGTATCCCTGGCGCGCATCGCTGGAGCTGCCGTACTCCACGCCTGCAGTGGTGGTCAGCTTGCCGCCGGCCAGCGCATTCACATGCGACCAGTTGATATCCGCGCCGGAGAAGTCACGCTCAAAGTCGACCACGCCTCCGGAATGACTTGCAGGCGCCTGGAAGGCTTTGGAAAACGCTTGATACTGAATCACGTCGCGGTTGCCGCCATAGGCGGTCACGCGCAAGCGGTCATCCTCGCCGAGCCGCTGCTCCCACGTCGCGCCTATTTGCTTGTGGTTGATGCTCTTGCGCGTGTTATAGCGATCGGCCAGTGTGCGCTTCGGCGACTGCGTATCGGTGCTGTCGATTTCGCCGGCGCGCGGGTCGCGCTGATAGGTGGCCCAGGTGACGCCAAGCGCATCCTGCGTGTCGTCCTGCCGTAGCGCGTTGGCGATGATGTTCAGCTTCGCACCTTTAACAGGCGTCAGCGTCAGCCTGGCGTAGGCCTGGTCGCGGGTGGCGGCGCTGTGCGCGCGGTAGCCGTCGGTGTCGAAGCGCGACACATCGAGCACATAGCCGATGTTCCCTTGCTTGCCCTGCGCGGTGAGGTCCGTCTTGTGCGTGCCGTAGCTGCCGCCGGCCACATTCAGTTCGACCGACGGCGAGCCATCGCCTTCCCTGGTGAACAGCTGGATCACACCGCCCGCGTGATTGCCATAGATGGCGGAATAAGGGCCGCGCAGCACTTCGATGCGCTCCGCCACATCCAGATTAAAGGTGGCGGCCTGGCCCTGGCCGTCCGGCATGCTGGCCGGGATGCCGTCGGTGATCAAATGCACACCGCGCACGCCGAAGGCGGAGCGGGCGCCGAAGCCGCGTGATGAGATCTGCAGATCCTGCGCGTAGTTCTGGCGGTTCTGCACCACCAGGCCGGGCACGGCCGCCAAGGCCTCGGACGCGTTGACGCGCAGGTTGTCGTCGTCGACCTTTACCGCGTCTATAGAAGCGGGCACGTCAAAGCTGGCGTGTTCAGTACGCGTGGCGCTGACGACCACGACCGGCGTTTCTACAGCTGCGGCGGCAAGCAGGGCGATGAGGAGCAAAGTGTATTCCCAGGAAACGATGAAAACGAAATATAACAAAGCCCTTGCCAGACCAGCGCGCCCTTGTTATGATTCTGTCCCTCACGAAACAACACATGCAAATGCAGCGTTGAGTGAGAAAAAGAAGAGCTTGACGAGATGTACGAAACGCCTCATAATCTTGCCTCTTCGCTGATGAACAAAACGCTTCTTCAGCTAGTAACACAGAATGATCTTTAAAAATTTACAGTCGATAAGTGTGGGCATTTGGTGCTGCAACAAAAAGCATTAAATGCTCAACAAAGAAATATTCAGTAGAAATACTGTCAGTATTTTTGAGAAGAGCGAACCATCCGGTAAAACGGATAAAACAGAGATTAAACTAAAGAGTTTGATCCTGGCTCAGATTGAACGCTGGCGGCATGCCTTACACATGCAAGTCGAACGGCAGCGCGGGGCAACCTGGCGGCGAGTGGCGAACGGGTGAGTAATATATCGGAACGTACCCTGGAGTGGGGGATAACGTAGCGAAAGTTACGCTAATACCGCATACGATCTAAGGATGAAAGTGGGGGCTCGCAAGACCTCATGCTCCTGGAGCGGCCGATATCTGATTAGCTAGTTGGTAGGGTAAAAGCCTACCAAGGCATCGATCAGTAGCTGGTCTGAGAGGACGACCAGCCACACTGGAACTGAGACACGGTCCAGACTCCTACGGGAGGCAGCAGTGGGGAATTTTGGACAATGGGCGCAAGCCTGATCCAGCAATGCCGCGTGAGTGAAGAAGGCCTTCGGGTTGTAAAGCTCTTTTGTCAGGGAAGAAAAGGGTGCGGCTAATATCTGCGCCTCATGACGGTACCTGAAGAATAAGCACCGGCTAACTACGTGCCAGCAGCCGCGGTAATACGTAGGGTGCAAGCGTTAATCGGAATTACTGGGCGTAAAGCGTGCGCAGGCGGTTTCGTAAGACTGTCGTGAAATCCCCGGGCTCAACCTGGGAATGGCGATGGTGACTGCAAGGCTAGAGTTTGGCAGAGGGGGGTAGAATTCCACGTGTAGCAGTGAAATGCGTAGATATGTGGAGGAACACCGATGGCGAAGGCAGCCCCCTGGGTCAAAACTGACGCTCATGCACGAAAGCGTGGGGAGCAAACAGGATTAGATACCCTGGTAGTCCACGCCCTAAACGATGTCTACTAGTTGTCGGGTCTTAATTGACTTGGTAACGCAGCTAACGCGTGAAGTAGACCGCCTGGGGAGTACGGTCGCAAGATTAAAACTCAAAGGAATTGACGGGGACCCGCACAAGCGGTGGATGATGTGGATTAATTCGATGCAACGCGAAAAACCTTACCTACCCTTGACATGGATGGAATCTTCGAGAGATTGAGGAGTGCCCGAAAGGGAACCATTACACAGGTGCTGCATGGCTGTCGTCAGCTCGTGTCGTGAGATGTTGGGTTAAGTCCCGCAACGAGCGCAACCCTTGTCATTAGTTGCTACGAAAGAGCACTCTAATGAGACTGCCGGTGACAAACCGGAGGAAGGTGGGGATGACGTCAAGTCCTCATGGCCCTTATGGGTAGGGCTTCACACGTCATACAATGGTACATACAGAGCGCCGCCAACCCGCGAGGGGGAGCTAATCGCAGAAAGTGTATCGTAGTCCGGATTGTAGTCTGCAACTCGACTGCATGAAGTTGGAATCGCTAGTAATCGCGGATCAGCATGTCGCGGTGAATACGTTCCCGGGTCTTGTACACACCGCCCGTCACACCATGGGAGCGGGTTTTACCAGAAGTAGGTAGCTTAACCGCAAGGAGGGCGCTTACCACGGTAGGATTCGTGACTGGGGTGAAGTCGTAACAAGGTAGCCGTATCGGAAGGTGCGGCTGGATCACCTCCTTTCTAGAGTTTGCAGGTTCTTCGGAACATGCCAAGTGCTCACACTTATCTGCTGTATCGTTCTTTAACAATCTGGAAGAAGTAAAGTTTTATTAGGCGTGTGTCGACAGATACATGCCTGGGTAGTAAAACTCATCATCACAAAGTAGTAAATGCTAAGAACTATAGCCGTCAAGGTTATAGGGACAAGTGAATAAGTGCACATGGTGGATGCCTTGGCGATTACAGGCGATGAAGGACGTAGTAGCTTGCGATAAGCTGCGGGGAGCTAGCAAACAAGCTTTGATCCGCAGATTTCCGAATGGGGAAACCCGGCCTTTTAGGTCATCACTCACTGAATACATAGGTGTGTGAAGCGAACGCGGCGAACTGAAACATCTAAGTAGCTGCAGGAAAAGAAATCAACCGAGATTCCCAAAGTAGTGGCGAGCGAAATGGGAAGAGCCTGCACGTGATAGTCGGACTGATAATGGAATGCTCTGGAAATGGCAGCCATAGCGGGTGATAGCCCCGTACATGAAATCAGACCGGTGGTACTAAGCGTGCGACAAGTAGGGCGGGACACGAGAAATCCTGTCTGAATATGGGGGGACCATCCTCCAAGGCTAAATACTCGTAATCGACCGATAGTGAACCAGTACCGTGAGGGAAAGGCGAAAAGAACCCCGGGAGGGGAGTGAAATAGATCCTGAAACCGTGTGCATACAAACAGTAGGAGCGGACTTGTTCCGTGACTGCGTACCTTTTGTATAATGGGTCAGCGACTTACATTCAGTGGCAAGGTTAACCGCATAGGGAAGCCGTAGAGAAATCGAGTCCGAACAGGGCGATAGTCGCTGGGTGTAGACCCGAAACCAAGTGATCTACTCATGGCCAGGATGAAGGTGCGGTAACACGCACTGGAGGTCCGAACCCACTAATGTTGAAAAATTAGGGGATGAGCTGTGGGTAGGGGTGAAAGGCTAAACAAACTTGGAAATAGCTGGTTCTCTCCGAAAACTATTTAGGTAGTGCCTCAAGTATCACCATCGGGGGTAGAGCACTGTTATGGCTAGGGGGTCATCGCGACTTACCAAACCATTGCAAACTCCGAATACCGATGAGTGCGAGCTTGGGAGACAGACGTCGGGTGCTAACGTCCGGCGTCAAGAGGGAAACAACCCAGACCGCCAGCTAAGGTCCCAAAGATTGGCTAAGTGGAAAACGAAGTGGGAAGGCTAAAACAGTCAGGATGTTGGCTTAGAAGCAGCCATCATTTAAAGAAAGCGTAATAGCTCACTGATCGAGTCGTCCTGCGCGGAAGATGTAACGGGGCTAAGCCAGTCACCGAAGCTGCGGATATGCGTAAGCATATGG
Organism: Duganella dendranthematis; assembly: GCF_012849375.1. NCBI lineage: Bacteria > Pseudomonadati > Pseudomonadota > Betaproteobacteria > Burkholderiales > Oxalobacteraceae > Duganella > Duganella dendranthematis. The sequence goes on along the minus strand of NZ_CP051684.1, from coordinate 1,995,319 downwards.
TAGGAGAGCGTTCTGTAAGCCTGCGAAGGTGTCTTGTAAAGGATGCTGGAGGTATCAGAAGTGCGAATGCTGACATGAGTAGCGATAATGGGGGTGAAAAGCCCCCACGCCGTAAGCCCAAGGTTTCCTGTTCAACGTTCATCGGAGCAGGGTGAGTCGGCCCCTAAGGCGAGGCAGAGATGCGTAGCTGATGGGAAGCAGGTTAATATTCCTGCACCGTCGTATGATGCGATGGGGGGACGGATCGCGGAAGGTTGTCTGACTGTTGGAATAGTCAGTTTCTGCTTCATAGAAGGTGCTTAGGCAAATCCGGGCACGTAATTCAAGGGAGTGGGACGAGTGCACTTGTGCACGTAGCAATCGGAAGTGGTTCCAAGAAAAGCCTCTAAGCTTCAGTCATACGAGACCGTACCGCAAACCGACACAGGTGGGCGAGATGAGTATTCTAAGGCGCTTGAGAGAACTCGGGAGAAGGAACTCGGCAAATTGGTACCGTAACTTCGGGAAAAGGTACGCCCTTGTAGCTTGGCTGATTTACTTCAGTAGGGCGAACGGGTTGCAATAAACTGGTGGCTGCGACTGTTTAATAAAAACACAGCACTCTGCAAACACGAAAGTGGACGTATAGGGTGTGACGCCTGCCCGGTGCTGGAAGATTAAATGATGGGGTGCAAGCTCTTGATTGAAGTCCCAGTAAACGGCGGCCGTAACTATAACGGTCCTAAGGTAGCGAAATTCCTTGTCGGGTAAGTTCCGACCTGCACGAATGGCGTAACGATGGCCACACTGTCTCCTCCCGAGACTCAGCGAAGTTGAAATGTTTGTGATGATGCAATCTACCCGCGGCTAGACGGAAAGACCCCATGAACCTTTACTGTAGCTTTGCATTGGACTTTGAACCAATCTGTGTAGGATAGGTGGGAGGCTTTGAAGCAGGAACGCCAGTTTCTGTGGAGCCAACCTTGAAATACCACCCTGGTTTGTTTGAGGTTCTAACCTTGGTCCGTTATCCGGATCGGGGACAGTGCATGGTAGGCAGTTTGACTGGGGCGGTCTCCTCCTAAAGTGTAACGGAGGAGTTCGAAGGTACGCTAATTACGGTCGGACATCGTGATGATAGTGCAATGGCATAAGCGTGCTTAACTGCGAGACTGACAAGTCGAGCAGGTACGAAAGTAGGACATAGTGATCCGGTGGTTCTGTATGGAAGGGCCATCGCTCAACGGATAAAAGGTACTCTGGGGATAACAGGCTGATTCCTCCCAAGAGTTCATATCGACGGGGGAGTTTGGCACCTCGATGTCGGCTCATCACATCCTGGGGCTGTAGCCGGTCCCAAGGGTATGGCTGTTCGCCATTTAAAGTGGTACGTGAGCTGGGTTTAAAACGTCGTGAGACAGTTTGGTCCCTATCTGCCGTGGGCGTTGGAAATTTGAAGGGGGCTGCTCCTAGTACGAGAGGACCGGAGTGGACAGACCTCTGGTGTACCGGTTGTCACGCCAGTGGCATTGCCGGGTAGCTAAGTCTGGAAGAGATAACCGCTGAAAGCATCTAAGCGGGAAACTTGCCTTAAGATGAGATTTCCCAGAGCCTTGAGCTCTTTGAAGGGTCGTTCGAGACCAGGACGTTGATAGGTCAGGTGTGGAAGTGCAGTAATGCATTAAGCTAACTGATACTAATTGCCCGTACGGCTTGTCCCTATAACCTTGACGGTTATGCGCATTTACTCTGATGATGAGTGGTGCTACCCCAACACAAAACTTTACTTCTCCCAGATTCGCTGTGGCGCCCGATTGGCGGCGCCAGAGCACACAAGTCAAAGCTTGATGACCATAGTAAGTCGGTCCCACCCCTTCCCATCCCGAACAGGACCGTGAAACGACTCTACGCCGATGATAGTGCTGCAACCAGTGTGAAAGTAGGTTATCGTCAAGCTAGTTATATAGAAAAACCCCAGTTAAGCCTGAACGAGCTCAAGATCGCGCTCAGTGCAAAACTGGGGTTTTTTGCGTTTGGCGCAACAGATAGTTTTGGTGAGTATTGACCTCCGGAAATAAAGGAGTACCATCTCGACTTTCACCGCCTACGCATCACCTCTCAATGAAATTCGCAGCCCAAAAAACGCTGTACTTCACATTGGCATTGATGGCCTGGGCACCTGCCCACGCCGATGAGTTTGCCGATGTCAGCAAGCTGGCCAAAGCTGGCAAAGTCGCCGAAGCACTCACCAAAACCAATGAGTATCTGAGCAAGCACCCCGCCGATGCGCAAATGCGCTTGATGAAGGGTGTGCTGCTGACTGATCAGAACAAGCCGGAAGAGGCGATCGCCGTCTTCATCAAGCTGACCGAGGATTACAAGGATCTTCCGGAGCCGTATAACAATCTGGCGGTGCTGTATGCGGCCAGTGGGCAGTACGACAAGGCGCGTGTGGTGCTGGAGAAGGCGTTGCGCACCAATCCTAGCTATCAGACTGCTTACGAGAACCTGGGCGATATTTACGGCAAGATGGCCAGCCAGGCGTATGACAAGGCTTTGGCGCTGGGGGCGGGCACGGCGCTGCCGGGCAAGTCTAAGTTGACCATGCTGCGTACGGTGTCGAACGGCGCTGGCAGCAAGATGGTAGGCGTGGAGCCGATGCCGGCGTCGCAAGTTGCGGCTGCTGCGGTAACGATTCCACCCCTGGCGCCTGCGCCTGTGGCAGCCAAGCCGTTGCCAACGCCTGTGCCGTCTCCTGCGCCGGTTAAGGTTGCAATAGCGCCGCTGCCGACACCAACGCCGATGCCGACGCCAGCTCCGGCTGCGCCCAAGGTCGCGGCGGCTCCGCTACCTGCGCCAGCACCGCTCAAGGTGGCTGCGGCACCTGCACCTGCACCTGCGCCAGCGCCTGCCCCTGCGCCTGCCGTCGCGCCGGCACCGGTACCCGCCAAGGTCGTGGTGGCCAAGCCTGACACGTCCGAACGCGATGCAGTGCTGGCGCAAGTCCATGGCTGGGCCAAGGCCTGGACCTCACAGAATGTCGATTCCTATCTGGGCTACTACAGCCCGCAGTTTGAACCGCCGAAAGGCCTGACGCGCAAGGCATGGACCGATGAGCGCCGTGCCCGCATTGAAGGCAAGGGCCGCATCCATGTGGAGGTGGCCGCGCCCGAGGTGACCGTCAACGGCAACACCGCCAAGGTCAGCTTCCGCCAGACCTACGAATCCGACCGCCTGACCGCGCGCAGCCGCAAGACGCTGGTTATGGTCAAGAACGGCGGCAAATGGCAGTCAAGCAGGAAGTTTCCAATTGAAGGCGCGTCTTGTCACCGGCGTGGGCCTGCTGCTACTCTGCCTGATGGGAGGAGAGCTCAGCTACGCTGCAAAAAAGCCGGAACGGGCGGCTGCCGCCCGTAAGGCCAATCCGGAAGAGCTGCTCAACGATATCTACGCCGAGCTGTCGAAGAACGATCTGGATGCAGCGCAACGCAAGGCGGATGCGCTGGTTGAGGCGTATCCAAGCTTCCGTCTTGGCCATCTGGTGCGCGGCGATATCCTGCTAATGCATACGCGGCCGGTGCTCGTGCTGGGTGCGGCAGCGCCGGCCGGTGCGGAATCGAAGCTGGCCGACCTGCGGCGCGAGGCTGCGGTGCGCTTGCAGGCGGCGCGTCCGGCAGCGACCTTGTTGCCGCGCGCGCTGCTGCAAATGCGCAAGGATCAACGCCATGCGCTGATCGTCGACGCTCGCCACTCCCGCCTGTATCTGTATGAGAACCGCAATGACGGCTTGCGGCTGGTGCAGGATTTCTACGTCAGCCAGGGCAAACTGGGCATTAACAAGCTGAAGGAAGGCGATATGCGCACGCCGGTCGGCGTGTATTACCTGATTGGCCGCTTGCCTGGCGTGAAGCTGCCGGATATGTACGGCAAGGGCGCGCTGCCGCTGGATTACCCGAATGACTGGGACAAGGTGAACGGCCGCAGCGGTTCCGGCATCTGGGTGCATGGCACGCCGCCGGAGACCTTCAGCCGGCCGCCGCTGTCGACCGACGGCTGCGTGGTGGTCAGCAATGAAGATCTGAATTTCCTGACCCGCACGGTGGAGATCGGCAAGACGCCAATTCTGATCGGTGACCAGGTTGAGTTTGTCAGCAAGGAGCAGATGGACAAGGACTTGCAGCAGGCGGCCGGACTGGTGGAGACCTGGCGCCGTGACGTCGAGAACCGCGATGATGTCAGCCTGAAGGCATTGTATTCGCCGAAGTTCAAGTCCGCTGCGGATGACAATATCGATGCCTGGCTGGACAAGAACCGCTATCTGCCGGGGGCGAAGAAGATCAGTGTGACGATCAGCGATTCCAGCTACTTCCGCCAACCGAGCCAGGAAGAAGTCATCGTCAGCAATTTCACGCAGCAGATCGTGATCGGCAAGTTCCGTCACGCGGTGCGCAAGAAGCAATACTGGGCAAGGGAAGGGGCGGCCTGGAAGATTGTGGCCGAGACTAACGTGTAGCAACGTTAGCTCGGCATGGGTCCCCGCAGGCGCGGGGACGATGGCGTATCAGAAGTGGTACGCGGCTTTCAGTTCAAAGAAGTTCACGCCCGAATTCGGCTTCTTGTAGCCGCCGTTCGAGAAGTGCTGCACCTTGGCGGCAACTTCCCAATGGTTGTCGAACACATAGCCTACGCCGATATGGTCGCCGAACTGGAAGTGGGTCGACAGGCGGTTGTCGTCGTTGTTATACAGCTTCGACAGCATGTGAACGCCGATGCCGCCTTCGTAGTAGATGCCTTTTTTATTGTCGTTCTGGAAGCGGAACACCGGGGTGAAGCCGATATCCCACAGTTTGTGTTCGACGCCAGGCTGGTTCATGTAGGCGTTTTCGCGCCAGATGCCGGTGCTGGCTTCCCAGTAGCCGCTCAGGTTGGTGCCGTTCGACTGGAACCATTTGGTGTCCCAGTCCTTGGCTGCACTGAAGCGTACCATTTGGACTTTGGCGCCGGTGGCCACGTCGACCGACACGGAATCAACCAGCTTGTCATCGGCAAACGCGGTTTGCGCAACGACCAGGGCGGCTGCAACCGCCATCATTTTTTTAGCGAACATAGTATCCTTGGAATGTTGAATGCTGTATCTCAGATTTGTTATACGGCTAACCCGTGATTGTACCGGGGTTCCGGAAAATATTCAGGAGCGAGATTGTCGACCCAAATTACCTTTTTAGGCATAGGCTTGATGGGGGACCCGATGGCCCGTCGTCTGCTGGCTGCCGGCCACGCGGTGACCGTCTGGAATCGCACCGCCGCCAAGGCTGAGGCACTGGCTGGCGCCGGCGCGCATGCGGTGTCGGATTTGCAAGATGCGGTGCGCGGCGCACACATTGTCATCTCCATGCTGGAGGCGGGCCCGACCGTGGACGGGGTGCTGCGCGCAGCATTGCCGGGGCTGGCGCAGAACGCGCTGTGGATCGACATGAGCTCGACACAGCAGGCCGAGGCGCAGGCTTTTCACGCCCAATTAACCGCCCAGGGACGGCGCTTCATCGACGCGCCGGTATCCGGCGGCGTTGGTGGTGCGGCCGCCGGCACGCTGGCGATCATGGCCGGTGGCGCAGCAGAGGACTTTGCCGAGGCCGAGCCGGTGCTGGCCGCCATGGGCCGCGCCACGCTGGTGGGACCGGCTGGCGCCGGGCAGGTGGCCAAGCTGTGCAACCAGCTGATTGTTGGTGCGACGATCAATATTGTCGCGGAAGCCATTTTGCTTGCGCAGGCGGCCGGCGCGGATCCGGCGGCGATGCGTGCCGCCATCCGCGGCGGCTTCGCCGAGTCGAAGATATTGGATGTGCACGGCCAGCGCATGCTGGAGCGGAATTTCGTCGCCGGCGGCAAGGTGAGTACGCAACTGAAGGATCAGCGCAACATCCTGGCGGCGGCGGAAGCGGCCGGTATCGTGCTGCCGCTGACGGAGCTGGTGACGGCGCGCTACCTGACGCTGTCGAAGACCATTCCGCAAGCCGATCACTCGGCCGCGCTGATCGGGCTGGAGCAGTTGAATCCGGGCCAGCGCGTCGGCGACGCCCCGGATAAATTAAGCTAAGGGCAGGCTGGCCTCGACCAGCTTGACCCAGAAGCTGGCGCCGATCGGCAGCAGGTTGTCGTTGAAGTCGTAGCTGCCGTTGTGTAGCACGCACGGGCCGAGGCCGTGGCCGCCGTCGCGGTGGTCGCCTTCACCGTTGCCGATGAAGATGTAGCAGCCCGGCCGCGCCTGCAGGAAGTAGGAGAAGTCTTCCGCCGCCATCGACGGTTCGGTCTTGTCGTCGACCTTGTCGGCGCCGACCACCGCCTTCATCACCTCCACCGCAAAGCGCGTGGCTTCCGGATGGTTGACCAGCGGCGGGTAGTTGCGGCGGAACTTGAACTCCACTTCCGCGCCGAATGCGGCGGCCGTGTTGACGGCCACTTCTTCCATCTGCTTCTCGATCATGTCCAGCACCGACGCGGACAGCGTGCGCACGGTGCCGGCCAGCTTGGCTTCGTCCGGGATGACATTGGTGGCGGTGCCGGCGTGGAACTGCGTCAGCGACAGCACGGCGGTGTCGATCGGATTGGTGCGGCGGCTGATGATGGTCTGCCAGCTCTGCGCGATCTGCATGCCGATGATCACCGGGTCGACGCACTTGTGCGGTTGCGCCGCGTGGCCGCCCTTGCCCTTCACCGTCAGATAGAACTCGTTACTGGACGCCATCAGCGGGCCAGGCCGCACGCTCATGTGGCCCGACGGGATCCCCGGCCAGTTGTGCATGCCGTAGATGCTGTCCATCGGGCATTGCTCGAACAGGCCGTCCTCGATCATGCGCCTGGCGCCGGCGCCGCCTTCTTCGGCCGGCTGGAAAACGAGATAAACAGTTCCGTCGAAGTTGCGGTGTTCGGCCAGGTGCTTGGCGGCGCCGAGCAGCATGGCGGTGTGGCCGTCATGACCGCAGGCGTGCATCTTGCCGGGGTGGCGCGAGGCGTGGGCGAAGGTATTCACTTCCTGCATCGGCAGCGCATCCATGTCGGCGCGCAGGCCGATGGCGCGCTCCGAGGTGCCGTTTTTGATGACGCCGACCACGCCGGTGATGCCCAGGCCGCGAATCACCGGGATGCCCCATTCGGTCAGCTTGGCGGCCACCACGTCGGCCGTGCGTTGTTCTTCGTAGCAGAGTTCCGGATGGGCGTGCAGGTCGCGCCGTATTTCCTGAATTTCGGATTGAAATGCAATGATGGGATCTACCAGTTTCATGCTGCTTCTCCAATATTCGTGTCGCTTGCTTTTTAAGCATCGAGAACAGCCATTGTAGCCCTTGTCTACGGACTTAAGCCAGAGCGGGCGCAATGGTTTACGATACTGTTTTCCGCATCAGCTTTTTTGGATTTCCGACATGACTACCACACAAGTCCGCGCAGCCTGCCCGCTCGACTGCCCCGACACCTGCGCGCTGCTGGTGACGGTGGAAGACGGCGTCGCCACCGCGGTCAAGGGCGATCCCGACCATCCCACCACGGCCGGGGTGCTATGCACCAAAGTGTCGCGCTACACCGAGCGCACCTATCACGACGACCGCTTGCTGCATCCGCTCAAGCGCGTCGGCAAGAAGGGCGAGGGCAAGTTCGAGCGGATTAGCTGGGACGAGGCGCTGGCGACCATCGCGGCAAAACTCAAGCCCATCGCCGAGCGCGCGCCGGAAGCCATCCTGCCATACAGCTATTGCGGCACCATGGGGCTGATCCAGGGCGAGTCGATGTCGTCGCGCTTCTTCAACAAGATCGGCGCGTCGCTGCTGGACCGCACGATCTGCGCGATGGCCGGCGCCACCGGCTACAAGTACACAATCGGCGGCTCGGTCGGCACCGACATGGAGCAGTTTCAGCATTCCAAGCTGCTGATCATCTGGGGCGGTAATCCGATCGCCTCCAACCTGCACTTCTGGACCCGCGCGCAGGAAGCCAAGCGGCACGGCGCCAAGCTTATCGCCATCGATCCTTACCGCTCGCTGACGGCCGAGAAGTGCCATCAGCATATCGCGCTGTTGCCGGGCACCGACTCGGCGCTGGCACTGGGCCTGATGCATGTGCTGATCAAGGAAGACCTGCTGGACCACGACTACATCGAACAGTACACGCTGGGCTTTGCAGAACTGAAGCAGCGCGCCGCCGAATGGACGCCGGAACGCACCGCGCAAACCTGCGGCATCACGGTGGAAGAAGTGGTCGATCTGGCGCGCCTGTACGGCAGCATGGCGAAGGCCGGTGAGCCGGTGGCGATCCGCACCAACTACGGCGTGCAGCGCGTGCACGGCGGCGGCATGGCGGTGCGGAATATCGCCTGCCTGCCTGCGCTGGTGGGGGCGTGGCGCCATGCGGCCGGCGGCGTGCAGCTGTCGTCCAGCGGCTCCTTCCCGACCAACAAGGCCAAGCTGCAGCGCACCGATTTGCTGAAGAAGATCCCACGCACCATCAACATGACCACCATCGGCGATGACCTGCTGCGGCCTGCGTCGGCGGCGTTCGGACCGGCTGTGGAGGCGGTCATCGTCTACAACTCCAATCCGCTGGCGGTGGCGCCGGATTCGGACAAGGTGATGCGCGGCTTCCTGCGCGAGGACCTGTTCACGGTGGTGCTGGAGCAGTTCCAGACCGACACCGCCGACTACGCCGACATCGTGCTGCCGGCCACCACGCAGCTGGAGCATATCGACGCGCACACGTCCTACGGCCACCTGTACATGATGGCGAATAACGCCGCCATTGCGCCGCTGGGCGAGGCCAAGCCGAACACGGAAATCTTCCGCCTGCTGGCGGCGAAGATGGGCTTTGACGACGACTGCTTCAAGGACAGCGACGACCAGCTGGCCGCCATCGCCTTCAACGCGCAGGACGCGCGCGCGCTGGGCTTCGACTGGGACGCCTTGAAGCAGAAGGGCTGGCAGAAACTCAATATGCCGGATGCGCCGTTTGCGCAAGGCGGTTTCCCTACGCCGTCCGGCAAGTGCGAGTTCTATTCCGCGCAGATGGAGAAGGATGGTCTCGATCCGCTGCCGGCGTATGTGGCGCCGTATGAATCGGTGGCCAGCAATCCGGAACTGGCGGCGCGCTATCCGCTGGCGATGATCTCGCCGCCGGCGCGCAACTTCCTCAACTCCACCTTCGTCAACGTCAAGAGCCTGCGTTCGGCGGAGGGCGAGCCGCATCTGGATATCCATCCCGACGACGGCGCCGCGCGCGGCATCGCGCACGGCGACATGGTGCGCATCTTCAACGACCGCGGCTCCTTTGTCTGCAAGGCGCGCTTGACGGACAAGGCACGTGCCGGCCTGGTTGTCGGCTTGTCAGTGTGGTGGAAAAAGCTAGCCACGGATGGTAAAAACGCCAATGAGGTTACCAGCCAACAGTTGACGGATATGGGCCGCGCGCCGACGTTTTACGATACACTGGTTCAAGTCGAGAGAGTCTCCGCTTGAAGGTAATGTATGCGCAATATTGCCCGCCGAATGCTCCGCGCCAGGTACTGGCTGGTGCCGGCGTGCGTGGCCGCGATGCTGGCCGGTTGCGCGCAATTCAAGTACTACATGCAGGCCGCCCAAGGCCAGTATTCCTTATGGTCGGACGCGCGGCCGATTGATGACTGGCTGGGCGATCCCAGCACCGATCCGCAGCTGAAGGCACGCCTCGAGAAGGCGCTGTTGATCCGCAAATTCGCGGTCAAGGAACTGGGCCTTCCGGACAACGCCAGCTACAAGAACTACGCCGCGCTGTCGCGCCCCTTTGTGCTTTGGAATGTGGTGGCGACGCCGGAATTGTCGCTGCGGCCCATCCAATGGTGCTTCCCGATTGCGGGCTGCGTCAGTTATCGCGGCTACTACAGCAAGGACGACGCGATGGCCTATGCCGACGAGCTGCGTAAGGAGGGCAACGACGTGCAGGTCGGCGGCGTGCCGGCCTATTCCACGCTGGGCTGGTTCAGCGATCCGCTGCTGTCGACCTTCATCAATTACTCCGACGCCGAGCTGGCGCGCATGGTGTTCCACGAACTGGCGCACCAGGTGGTGTACGTGCCGGGCGATACCCAGTTCAACGAAAGCTTCGCAACGGCGGTCGAGGAGGCCGGCGTGGCGCGCTGGCTGGAACTGTATGGCACCGATCCGATGCGCGACGCCTACACGCGCTACAACGCGCGCCGCCAGGACTTCCTGGCGCTGCTGGTGCAGCACCGCAAAATGCTGGCCGACCTGTACGCCGGCAAAACCAGCACCCGCCACAAGCGGGCCGAGAAGGCCCGCATCTTCGCCCACCTCAAGTCCGACTACCTGAAGCTCAAGGAAAGCTGGGGCGGCTATGCCGGCTATGACCGCTGGTTTGCCGAGCCGCTGACCAACGCCCACCTGTCTTCGGTGGGGACTTACCACGATTATCTCCCCGCCTTCCGGGCCTTGTTAACGCAGGAACGAACGTTCGTGCGTTTTTATGGTGCGGTGCAAAAGATGGCGGCACTTGACGTAGTTCAACGCCGACAGCAGTTGGACCTCTTGGGCCGCCCGGCGATGCTCAATGCGGAGGGCGTCAAAGAGCCTCCGACCAGTGCCGAAGGTGCGCATTGATGTTGCGTTGCATCATGAAAAGCCGTTAGAACCTCCGTTCTAATTATGGTTAAATGCGCTTGCGTACGGGCTTGGTGCCCGATAGCATCGCATCATCAGCAAGCTCCCCTTACAACGATAAATATTCGAGACAGAGGCACAGGATGGAGAAAATCTGGTTGAAATCGTATCCGCCGGGCATGCAGACCGAGGTCGATACGAGTCAGTACCGTTCGCTGGTGCAATTGCTGGAAGAGTCTTTCCACAAGTTTGCCGACCGCAACGCTTATGTCTGCATGGACAAGTTTCTCACCTATGCCGAAGTCGATACGTACTCGAAACGCCTCGGCGCCTGGCTGCAAAGCCGTGGCCTGAAGCCGGGCACGCGGGTGGCCATCATGATGCCGAACGTGCTGCAGTATCCGATCGCGATTGCGGCGATCCTGCGCGCCGGCTACACGGTGGTCAACATCAATCCGCTGTACACGCCGCGCGAGCTGGAGCACCAGCTGAACGACTCCGGCGCGGAAGCCATCATCATCCTGGAGAACTTTGCCACCACGCTGGAACAGGTGCTGGGCAAGACCCAGGTCAAGCATATCGTGGTGGCCAGCATGGGCGAGATGCTGGGCGGCGTGAAGGGCTTGCTGGTGAATTTTGTGGTGCGCAACGTCAAGAAGATGGTGCCGGCGTTTTCGCTGCCCAACGCCGTGCGCTTCAAGGATGCGCTGTCACAGGGCGGCAGCATGAAGCTGACGCCGGTCGAACGCCAGTACAACGATCCGGCGTTCCTGCAGTACACCGGCGGCACCACCGGCGTGTCGAAAGGCGCGACGCTGACGCACCAGAATATCGTCGCCAACCTGCTGCAGAGCGAGGCGTGGTCGGAGCCGGCGCTGGGCGGTTCGGACGAGCAGGTGACCATCGTCTGTGCGCTGCCGCTGTACCATATCTTCGCGCTGACTTGCTGCGCGATGTGGGGCACGCGGGTCGGTGCGCTGAATATCCTGGTGCCGAATCCGCGCGACATCGGCGGCTTCATCAAGGAACTGGCCAAGTACAAGTTCAACATGCTGCCGGCCGTGAACACGCTGTACAACGCGCTGCTGAACCATCCGGATTTCGCCCATCTGGATTTCTCGGCGCTGAAGATCTGCAACGGCGGCGGCATGGCGGTGCAGCAGGCCGTCAACGACCGCTGGCTGAAAGCAACCGGCGTGTCCATCATCGAGGGTTACGGCTTGTCCGAGACCTCGCCGGTGGCCACCTGCAACCGCGCCGACAGCAAGGAATTCACGGCCACCATCGGCCTGCCGGTGCCGTCGACCGACATCGCCATCCTGGATGACGACGGCCAGGAAGTGCCGCTGGGCACCGCCGGCGAGATCGCGATTCGCGGCCCGCAGGTGATGTCCGGCTACTGGAACCGTCCGGACGAAACCGCCAAGGTGATGACGCCGGACGGCTTCTTTAAATCCGGCGACGTCGGCGTGATGGATGAGCACGGTTTCGTTAAAATCGTGGACCGCAAGAAGGACATGATCCTGGTGTCCGGCTTTAACGTCTACCCGAACGAGCTGGAAGGTGTGATTGCCGCCCATCCGGGCGTGCTGGAGTGCGCGGCGATCGGCGTGCCGGACGAGCATTCGGGCGAGGCCGTCAAGGTATTCGTGGTGCGCAAGGACCCGAACCTGACGCAAGAGCAGTTGATGGCCTACTGCAAAGAACAATTTACCGGCTATAAAAAGCCGAAATACATTGAGTTCCGCGAGGAGCTACCCAAAACCAATGTCGGGAAGATTCTGCGTCGCATGTTGCGCGACGAAGTCCCCGGCGAGAAGAAAAAGGCTGCATAAAGATGGATAAGATTTGGCTGAAGTCGTACCCGGAAGGCGTACCGGCGGAGATCGACAGCACCCAGTTCCGCTCGGTGACCCACCTGATGGAGGAATCCTTCCGTAAGTACGCGGATCGCAATGCTTTCGTGTGCATGGATAAATTCCTGACCTACGGCGAGCTGGATCACCTGTCGCAAAAAGTCGGCGCCTGGCTGCAAGCCAAGGGACTGCAACCGGGCGCGCGCGTGGCCGTCATGCTGCCGAACGTGCTGCAATATCCGGTCATCATGGCCGGCATCCTGCGCGCCGGCTACACCGTGGTCAACGTCAACCCGCTGTACACGCCGCGCGAGTTGCAGCACCAGCTGACCGACTCGGGCGCCGAAGCCATCTTCGTGCTGGAAAACTTTGCCACCACGGTGCAGCAGGTGGTGGCGCAGACCGCCGTCAAGCATGTGGTGGTGGCCACCATGGGCGACCTGCTGGGCGGGCTGAAAGGCTTCATCGTCAACTTCGTGGTGCGCAATGTGAAGAAGATGGTGCCGGCGTTTTCGCTGCCTGGTTCGGTGTCGTTCAAGCAGGTGCTGTCGGAAGGTTCGGGCAAGACGCTGACGCCGGCCAAGCAGGGCCATGACGACATCGCTTTCCTGCAATACACCGGCGGCACCACGGGCGTGTCGAAAGGCGCGATCCTGCTGCACCGGAATATCATCGCCAACGTGTTGCAGAATGAAGCCTGGCTGCAGATGAAGGCCGGCGGCGAGCCGATGGTGTTTGTGGCTGCGCTGCCGCTGTACCACATCTACTCGCTGACGGTCAGCGCCTTCATGAGCATCCGCACCGGCGGCTTGAGCCTGCTGATTCCGAATCCGCGCGACATTCCGGGCTTTATCAAGGAACTGGCCAAGTACAAGGTCACCGTGCTGCCGGCGGTGAACACGCTGTACAACGCGCTGCTCAACAATGCCGATTTCGCCAAGCTGGACTTCTCGTCCTACAAGCTGTGCAACGGCGGCGGCATGGCGGTGCAGAAGGGCGTGGCCGAACGCTGGCTGAAGGTGACCGGCACGCCGATCATCGAAGGTTATGGCTTGTCCGAGACCTCGCCGGTGGCCACGGCCAACCGCATCGACATCAAGGAATTCACCGGCACCATCGGCCTGCCGATTCCATCGACCGAAGTGGCGATCCTCGACGACGACGGCAATCCGCTGCCGCTGGGCTCGACCGGCGAGATCGCGATTCGCGGTCCGCAGGTCATGGCCGGCTACTGGAACCGCCCGGACGAAACCGCCAAGTCGATGACGGCCGATGGCTTCTTCAAGACCGGCGACGTCGGCATCATGGATGAAAAGGGCTACACCAAGATCGTCGACCGCAAGAAGGACATGATCATCGTGTCTGGCTTCAACGTCTATCCGAACGAGGTGGAAGAGGTGGTGGCCTCGCATCCGGGCGTGCTGGAAGTGGCGTGCATCGGCGTGCCGGACAAAAATTCGGGCGAGGCTGTGAAGCTGTTCGTGGTGCGCAAGGATCCGAACCTGACGGCCGAGCAGATCCTCGACTATTGCAAGCACGAGCTGACCGCGTACAAGAAACCGAAGTACATCGAGTTCCGCGATGAGCTGCCGAAGACCAATGTCGGCAAAATCCTGCGCCGCCAGCTGCGGGATGAGAAAACCGAAAAGACCGCCGCCTGATCCCCCGTCATCCCGGCGCAGGCCGGGATCCATAGAACGTTTCCAGTATTAGCTCAGCATGGGTCCCGGCTTTCGCCGGGACGACGGTCAGGTTGTGTGCAGGCCGGGTTGGCCGTTGCGGACCACGAAGCCGGCGGCGCGGGCGATCGGGGTGGCGCTGTTGTGTACGTCGTCCAGCGCCAGGAAGTGGGCGCTGGTGTCGGCCGGCGTGACGGTCAGCAGCATGTAGCCGCGCTTGTCGCTGCGGCCGTATTTGATCGCCGGATTCATTCGTACGAAGTCGTCGGTGCGCGCTTGCGAACGTGACGGCGAGGTGATCGAGGTGCCGCAGAATTCCGTCGCCACCAGCGGATTGCCGGCACTGCGCGGCCGGGAGGGATTGCGCGCCAGCTCGCTGGCGAAGAAGCTGTGCACGTCGCCCGACAGCACCAGCGGATTGCTGGCGCGGTTGGTGTGCAGCGTGTCCATCAGGCGCTGGCGCGCCACCGGATAGCCGTCCCAGCCATCGGTCCAGAAGCGGCCGTCGCCTTCCTTGATAATCGGCAGCTGGCTGTTTTGCGCCATCAGCGTTTGCTGGGCCAGGATGTTCCAGCGCGCCGGCGAGGACGCGAGTCCCTGCGCCAGCCATTGTTCCTGTTCCTTGCCCAGCATGCTGCGGCTGCGGTCCAGCAACGCCGGGCAGTCGCGCAGCAGCACCGAGCTGGAACCGCCGCGCCCCTTGGGCGGACAGGCATGGTAGGCGCGGTACTGGCGGTCGTCCAGTACGTGGAAGCGCGCCAGCTTGCCCCAGTCGTAGCGCTGGTACATGCGCAGGTTGGCGAAGTCTTTCGGCGCAACGCGCAGCGGCATGTGTTCGTAGAAGGCTTGATACGCGGCGGCACGGCGGTCGATGAAGCGCGGGTCGAGGCGTTCGTCGCGATCGTTGCCGTAATCGTTGGCGACTTCGTGATCGTCCCAGGTGACGATCCATGGCGCGGCGTGGTGTGCAGCCTGCAGGTCGGGATCCGATTTGTACTGGGCGTAGCGGGCGCGGTAGTCGGCCAGCGTGAAGCTTTCCGAGACCCGTACGGCGGCTTTTGGGTGCTGGCGCTGGTATGGCCCCCACTCGTAGATGTAATCGCCCAGGAAGGCCACCAGGTCGGGCGCTGCGGCGGCGATGTGGCGATGGGCGGCGTAGGTGCCGAATTCCCAGTGCTGGCAGGAGGCCACCGCCAGTTTTAGCGTGGACGGCATGGCGCCGGCGGCCGGTGCGGTGCGGGTGCGTCCGGTCGGACTGACGGCGTCGCCCAGCATGAAGCGGTACCAGTACCAGCGGTCCGGTTGCAGGCCGGTGACGTCGACGTGGACGCTGTGTGCCAGCTCGGGCGGCGCGCTGGCTGTGCCCTTGGCGACGATGCGGCGGAAGTGTTCGTCCTCCGCCATCTCCCAGCGCACGCTGAAGGCCAGCGCCGGCATGGCGGCGGCGTTGAGTGGGTCATGCAGGATGCGGGTCCAGATGATGACGGCGTTGGTCAACGGCGAACCCGAAGCCACGCCCAGCGAGAATGGATACCCCGCAAACCGCAAGCCGGGGTCAGACCCCGTGCGGGGTCTGACCCCCTCTGGCTGTGCGGGTTGTGCGGTGCCAAGCGCCGCCAGGGCGCCAAGGAAGATGCGGCGTTGGTGATCCATGCGCCGCTTATGCTTATGGGTGAATCAGCGTTTCAATCGGCGGCACCTTGCGCGGCTTGCGGTCCGAGTCGGTCGCCACGTAGGTCAGCGTGGCTTCGGTGACTTTCACCGTGTCGGCCTGCAGGCGGTTGCGTTCCGCATACACTTCCACCTGCACGGTAATGGACGTATTGCCAACCTTGACAATATCAGCATAGAACGACAGCAGATCCCCTACGAACACCGGGTTCTTGAACACGAACGAATTCACCGCAATAGTCGCCACGCGGCCATTGGCGCGGCGGGTGGCCGGCAGCGAGCCGGCGATGTCCACCTGCGCCATGATCCAGCCGCCAAACACATCGCCGTAGACGTTGGCGTCGGACGGCGACGGCATCATGCGCAGTTCCGGCATCTTCCCGGCGGGCAGGCCGCGGTTGATGGTGGTGACGGCGATCGGGGCGGGTGTTTGGGGCGTGGTCATCTTAAAATCTCTTCAGGGGCTACAATGAACGGGAATTGAACCATAAAATGCCATTATCCGCCATGCGCCGTTACTCCGAATCCCCGCCAGCCACCGCCAGCAAGTCCGCTTCTTCCCGCAGCGATTTTTCCACCCTGAGAACCCTGCTGCCGTATTTATGGGTCTACAAATGGCGCGTGGCGCTGGCGCTGGGTTGCCTGGTCGGCGCCAAGCTGGCCAACGTCGGCGTGCCGGTGGTGATGAAGAAGCTGATCGATTCGCTGACCATCTCACCTTCCCATCCCCAAGCCTTGCTGGTGCTGCCGCTCGGTGCGCTGGTGGTGTACGGCATCCTGCGCGTGTCGACCACCGTGTTCACCGAGCTACGCGAGTTTCTTTTCGCGCGCGTCACGCAGCGCGCGGTGCGCACCATTGCGCTGCAAGTATTCCGCCATCTGCACGCCCTGTCACTGCGCTTCCACCTGAACCGCCAGACCGGCGGCATGACGCGCGATATCGAACGCGGCACGCGCGCGGTCGGTTCGCTGATTTCGTACACGCTGTTTAACATCCTGCCGACGCTAGTGGAAATCACACTGGTGCTGGGCTACCTGGTCACGCATTACGACATCTGGTTCTCGGTGATCACCTTTGTGGCGCTGGTGTCGTACATCACCTTCACCATCCTGATCACCAACTGGCGCACGCACTTCCGCCGCACCATGAACGAGATGGACTCGAAGGCCAACACCAAGGCCATTGATTCGCTGATCAACTACGAAACGGTGAAGTACTTCGGCAACGAGGAATACGAGGCGCGGCGCTACGACGAAGGCTTGCAGAGCTACGAAAGCGCGGCCGTCAAATCGCAGACGTCGCTGTCGCTGCTGAACACCGGCCAGTCGATGATTATCGCGGTCGCCGTCACGCTGATCCTGTGGCGCGCCACGGTCGGCGTCATCGACGGCAAGATGACGCTGGGCGATCTGGTGCTGGTCAATTCCTTCATGATCCAGCTGTATATTCCGTTGAACTTCCTCGGTGTGATTTACCGCGAGATCAAGCAAAGCCTGGCCGACATGGAGAAGCTGTTCTCGCTTCTGGACCAGAACCGCGAGATCGCCGATGCGGCCGACGCCAAGCCGCTGCTCACGCATGGCGCCGAGGTGCGCTTCAAGCATGTGGATTTCAGCTACGATCCTAACCGGCAGATCCTGTTCGACGTGGACTTCACCATCGCGCCGGGCACCACCACGGCGGTGGTAGGGCACAGCGGTTCCGGCAAGTCGACCTTATCGCGCCTGCTGTTCCGCTTTTACGAAGTCAACGCCGGCGGCATCACCATCGACGGTCAGGACTTGCGCGCGCTGACGCAGGACTCGGTGCGCCATGCGATCGGCATCGTGCCGCAGGATACGGTGCTGTTCAACGACACCATCGAATACAACATCGCTTACGGCAAGCCGGGCGCCACGCATGACGAAATTGTCGCCGTTGCGCGCGCTGCGTCGATCCACGATTTCATTGACAGCCTGCCGGACGGTTACAAGACCATGGTCGGTGAGCGCGGCCTGAAACTGTCAGGCGGCGAGAAGCAGCGCGTGGCGATTGCGCGCACGCTGCTGAAAAATCCCGCTGTACTGATCTTCGACGAAGCCACGTCGGCGCTGGACTCCAAGGCGGAGCAGGCGATCCAGGCGCAGTTGAAGGAAATCTCGCGTACCCGCACCACCATGGTGATCGCGCACCGCCTGTCCACCGTGGCCGATGCGCAGCAGATCATCGTGCTGGATCATGGCCGCATCGTCGAACGCGGCACGCATCAATCACTGCTGGCGGCAAACGGGCTATATACTCAAATGTGGGAACGCCAGCAGGCCAAGGCGGATGAGGAAGAAGTTTTAAACTAAGGAGCTAATCGATGAAGTCTCGTTTTGTGCTGGGTGCTGTATCTGCAATGCTGGCGTGCGTGCAAAGTGCTTATGCTGTTCAAGCCGCCGATCCGACGGAACCGCAGTTCCGCGCCCTGTACAAGGAGCTGGTCGAGACCAATACTACGTTGTCTGCCGGTAGCTGCACGCTGGCCGCCGAGCGCATCGCAGCACGGTTGAAGACGGCGGGTTTCCCGGATGCGGATCTGCATCTGTATGCCGATCCTGCACATCCGAAGGAGGGCGGTCTGGTGGCGATTCTGCCGGGCCGCGATCCGAAAGCGAAAGCGATCCTGCTGCTGGCGCACATCGACGTGGTGGAAGCCAAGCGCGAAGACTGGGTACGCGATCCGTTCACGCTGGTGGAAGAAGACGGCAAGTTCTACGCGCGCGGCGCGCTGGACGACAAGGCGCAGGCGGCCATCTGGGCCGATTCGCTGGTACGCTTCAAGCAGGAAGGGTACAAGCCACGCCACACGCTGAAGATGGCGCTGACCTGCGGCGAAGAGACAGCCGGCGCTTTCAACGGCGCCGAGTGGCTGACCAAGAATCGCCGTGAGCTGATCGACGCGGCCTACGCGCTGAACGAAGGTGCGGGCGGCGAACTGAATGCGGCCGGCAAGCGCGTGTCGATGACGGTGCAGGCGGGCGAGAAGGTGGCGCAGAACTATCGGCTGGAAGTGATCAACCGCGGCGGCCACAGTTCGCGTCCGGTCAAGGACAACGCCATCTATCATCTGGCCGGCGCGCTGGAGAAAATCCAGGGCTATGAATTCCCGATCCAGCTGACCGACGGCAGTAAGGGCTATCTGAATGCGATGGCGAAGATCGAGCTGGCCGCTGGTCATAAAGAAGTGGCCGATGCGATGCTGACGGTGGCGAAAAATCCCAGCGATGAAAAAGCCGTGTCCACGGTGTCCAACGCTAGCCCAAGCTGGGGCGCGATGCTGCATACCACCTGCGTGGCCACCATGTTGGACGCAGGTCACGCCACCAACGCGCTGCCGCAACGCGCACGCGCCAACATCAACTGCCGCATCTTCCCCGGCGTGACGCAGGAGACGGTGCGCCAGGCGCTGGTGAAGGCCATCGACGATCCGGCAGTGAAGGTGGAGACGCTGGAGATCCGTGGCGAGAACTCGCCGCCGCCGGCGCTGACGCGCGCCATCATGGAGCCGGTGGAGAAGATGACCGCGAAGCTGTGGCCTGGTGTGCCGGTGATGCCGATCCTGCAGTCCGGCGCCACCGATGGCCAGTTCCTCAACGCCGCAGGCATTCCCACCTACGGCATTAGCGGCATTTTCCTAACGCCGGACCTGGGTAACATCCACGGCCTGAATGAGTACATCGGCGTGCAATCACTGATGGAAGGCCGCGTATTCCTGCACGAACTGGTGAAGGTCTACGCGGAGCAGAACTAAGCCAGCGCGCGGTACTTGAAGTCGCGCAGCTTCACCACGCCTGTGCCGGCGCTGTAGATGCCCGGTTGAAGGCTGGCGAAGCCGCCGAATACGTTGTGGTGCAAGCCGGAGACTTCCATCTGCCACGGATGCTGCACCCACTGCTTGCCGTCCAGCGAGTAGTGGAAGGTAACGATGTGGCGGTCGTTCCTCATGCGGATATGGACGGTGGAGACGTCCATTTTCTCGCGCATCCAGCTTTGCTCCTGCGAGTGGGCGAAGGTTTTCATCTGCGTCGGCGTGAAACCGATGCCGACGTAGGCGCGTTCGCTGTAGTGCAGTAGCAGTCCCCCTTCCGCATCGGCGCCGATCTCCATGGTGATGGTGGCTTCGTAGGCGCGGTCGCCGGCGATAAAGGTCAGCGGCGACGCGTCGACCGGCGATGTGCCTTTGCCCTGGATGGCCAGCGTGCCAGGGGTGTGCTGCACGCGTTTCATTTCATCCGGCCCCGGATTGAAGAAGCTCCACTGCACGCCGAAGCGCGTGGTCTGGAAATCGTCGGACTTGGCGAAGTTGTGCGGGACCGCCTTGCCTTTCTTCGGCGTTGGCAGTGGCTTGGACAGGTCGCCGCCTTTGGCTTTGAACCAGCCGTCCCTGGTCCATTCAATCGGTTCGAGCAGGCATTGGCGGCCCAGGGTGCGGTAGCCATTTTCGTAGCCATGGTAGACCAACCACCAGTCGCCGGCCGGGCCTTCTACCAATGACGCATGGCCGCGCGACCACCATTTCTCTTCGGCGCTTCTGGTGCGTACCAGCGGGTTGCTCGGGTGGTTTTCCCACGGGCCGTGGATGGAGCGGGAGCGGGCGGCGATCACCATGTGGCTGGTCGGTGGGCCGGAGGTGCCGCCGACCGCCATCACGAGGTAGAACCATTCGCCGCGCCGGAGCAGTTTCGGGCCTTCGGGCGCGAACATTTCCACTACCCAGTCTTGCTGGTAGCGCCAGGGTTCGTAGACTTTTTCCAGCTTGCCGATGGTGGCCAGGCCGTCGTCGGTGAGGCCGATGCGGCGCACGCCATTGACGAACAGGTAGCGCTTGCCGTCTTCGCCGACGGCGTGGCCTGGATCGATGGCCCCTTCGATTTTCAGGTCGATCGGATCGCTCCACGGGCCTTTGATGTTGTCGGCCCAGATCACGTAGATGCTGCTGCCGGCCGGGATGTAGATGAAGTAGCGGCCGTTGTGCTTGACCAGGTCCATGGCCCAGATGCTGCCGAGCGGTTGGGTCAACGCCGGGCCGATGGGCTGCCAGTTCACCAGATCCTGCGAGTGCCAGATGATGACGCCGGGGTAGGCCAGGAAGGAAGAAAACGTCATGTAGTAATCGTCGCCGTCCTTGAGGATGGTGGGATCGGGGTGGTCGCCGGCGAGGATCGGGTTGAGGAAGGTACCGTTGCCCAGATCAGCCTTGCGCTGGCCTTCGACGCCGCGTCCCCAGGTCGGCTCGGCAGCGGCGGTGGCCAGTTGTGGTGCCACGGCGGCGCCGGCCAGCAAAGTCTTGAGCGCGGTGCGCCGTGATGCGGTCATATCGTCTCCAGCATAATAAAATTATCGCTAGATGGTGCAGCAACCCTTGCGCCACCGCAATTACGAAAACCGCCAAGCCGGATAACGATTCCGCGCAAGGTGTACGATGGAGCCTCTCATTGGAGGCGACATGAAAGACTCGCTGTTACTGCTGTTGACTGGGATTGTGTGCGCGGCTGGCGCGTGGCTGTTCTTTCGGTACTTTGGCCAGGAAGCGTTTGGCATGCTGATGCTGCTTGGGCTGATCGGTGCTATCGCCGACAACGCCCGTCTGCGGCGCCGTTTGCGCGAGAGGGGGCCAAGCCGGAAGGCAAGCGCACTTGGCTGTGACAAAAAAAAGCCACCGCGAAGGTGGCTTTTTTGTTGAGGCTTACGCCAGCTCGGCGTTGGCCGGTTTCGGCGGGTCCATCTCGCCTTCCCACTTGGCGACGACGGCGGTAGCGATGCCGTTGCCGATGACGTTGGTCGCGGAGCGCGCCATGTCGAGGAAATGGTCAATGCCCAGCAGCAGCAGCATGCCGGCTTCCGGAATATTGAACTGGCCCAGCGTGGCGGCGATCACTACCAGCGAGGCGCGCGGCACGCCGGCCATGCCTTTCGAGGTCAGCATCAGCACCGCCATCATGGTCATCTGCTGGCCCAGCGACATTTCGATGCCATAGGCTTGCGCGATGAACACGGTGGCGAAGGTGCAGTACATCATCGAACCGTCCAGGTTGAACGAGTAGCCGATCGGCAGCACGAACGAGGCGATGCGGTTGCGCACGCCGAAACGCTCCAGGCCTTCCAGCGTCTTTGGATAGGCCGCTTCGCTCGATGCGGTCGAGAACGCCAGCAGCGCCGGGCTGCGCATCTCTTTCATCAGGTCGAAGACGCGGCCTTTCAGGAACAGGAAGCCGATGAAGATCAGCAAAGCCCACAGCAGCGCGATGCCGAAGTAGAACTCGGCCATGAACACGCCATAGGTTTGCAACACGCCCAGACCGCTCTTGGCGATGGTGCCGGCAACCGCCGCAAACACCGCGAACGGTGCAAATTTCATTACATAGCCGGTGACTTTGAGCATCACGTGGGCCACGCCGTCCAGCGCTTCGATCAGCACATTGGCTTTCGGGCCGACGGCCGCAGCGGCCGAACCGAAGAACAGCGAGAAGATCACGATCTGCAGGATTTCGTTCTTGGCCATGCCGTCAACGATCGAGGCCGGCACCAAGTGGGTGACGAAATCTTTCAGCGTCAGGCTAGAGGTGGCCAGGTCGGTCTTGGCGGCGGTGGCGGCCATGTGGCCCAGCAGCGCGTCGCCCGGACGGAACAGGTTGACCAGAATCAGGCCCAAGGTCAGCGACATCACCGAGGCGATGAAGAACCAGCCCAGCGTCTTGACGCCAACGCGGCCGACAGCGGTCGCATCGCCCATCTTGGCAATGCCGCATACCAGCGTGGAGAACACCAGCGGCGCGATAATCATCTTGATCAGGCGCAGGAACAGCGTGGTGATCAGCGCCATGGTGTCGGCAAAGCTGCCGCGGCTCGCTTCCACCAGATTGATGTTGGCGATGTAGCCGGTGATGATGCCTAGCGCCAGTCCGATCAGGATGTACGTGGTCAATCGGCTTTGTTTGTTCATATTGTTGGGTTTCCTGTGGTAGTGTCTCTCTTGGCCTGCGCAGCGTGCAGGTTGGCCGCCGCTGCGTTCTTTGTTAGCGTGGCGACAGCCGGTGGAGGGTGGGCCGGCTGCTGAAACTAATGGCAAGTTCCGCAGTATCCTTGCGGGCAGGGACGCTGTCAAGCGCGCAGCCGTCCTGCCCGTGGCCAGACCGAATAATCTATTTTCTTATGATCGAAATCAAAAACATCAGCAAGTGGTATGGGCAATTCCAGGTTTTGAAGGATTGCAGCACCAGGGTGGACAAGGGCGACGTGATGGTGATTTGCGGCCCGTCCGGCTCCGGCAAGTCCACCCTGATCAAGACGGTCAACGGGCTGGAGCCGGTGCAGCGGGGCCAGATTATTGTCGACGGCACCTCGGTGGTCGATAAAGCTACCGATTTGCCGGCGCTGCGGGCGCGGATCGGCATGGTATTCCAGAATTTTGAGTTGTTTCCCCATTTATCGGTGCGCGACAACCTGATGCTGGGCCAGGTCAAGGTGTTGGGCCGCAGCCAGGACGAGGCCACGGCGCGCGGCTTGCAGTACCTGGACCGGGTCGGCCTGCTGGCGCAGCAGGATAAATTCCCCGGCCAGTTGTCCGGCGGCCAGCAGCAGCGGGTGGCGATTGCGCGGGCGCTGTCGATGGACCCGATTGCGATGCTGTTTGACGAACCGACTTCGGCGCTGGACCCGGAAATGATCAACGAGGTGCTGGATGTGATGGTCGGCCTGGCGCAGGAGGGCATGACCATGATGGTGGTGACCCACGAAATGGGCTTCGCCCGCAAGGTGGCCAACCGCGTGGTGTTCATGGACCAGGGCGCGATTCTGGAAGATACGGCCAAGGACGAGTTCTTCCAGGCGCCCCGTACCGAGCGCGCGCGTGATTTCCTGGCCCGTATAATTCACTGATGAAAATTTCTTCTAAGAAATTAAGTGGCGCCATGCTGGCGCTGGGACTGCTGAGCGCGGCCCATGCGGCCGACAAAATCGCCGCCGACGTGGTGTTGACCAAGGCCACCCTGATCGATGTAGCGGGCGGTAAAACGGTGACCGGCAAATCGGTGGTGCTCAAGGGCGACACCATCCTGGCGGTGGTGGATGACCAACAATTGTCCAACTACGCTGCCGAAAAAACCATCAGCCTGCCGGGCAAGTATGTGATGCCCGGCCTGTGGGACACGCACGTGCACTTCGGCGGCGGCCCGGCCCTGATCGATGAGAACAAGCATTTGCTGCCGCTGTATCTGGCCTACGGCATCACCACCGTGCGCGATTGCTCGGGCGATTTGCCGGATACCGTGCTGCAATGGCGCGCGCAGATCAATGCGCGTCAGCTGGAAGGGCCGACCATCTTTACCTCCGGCGCCAAGCTGGAAGGCTACAAGCCGCTGTGGAAGGGCACGATTGAAGTCGGCACGCCGGAGGAAGTCAGCAAGGCGCTGGACAAGCTGCAAGGGCAGCAGGTGGACTTCGTCAAGATTACCGAAAACACGCTGAAGCCGGAGATGTATCTGGAAGCGCTGCGCCAGGCCAAGGCGCGCGGCATGCGCACCTCCGGCCACATTCCGGTGCAGCTGACGTTGGCGACGATGTTCGACGCCGGCCTGGGCACGGTGGAACATCAATCCTACCTGCTGCGCGCGGCCACGCCGAAGGAGCAGGAATTGACCGCGCAAGTGGCGGCGGGCACGCTGACCGGCCGTGAGGCGGTGAAGCAGAGCCTGGCCAGCTACGACGAAGCGACGGCGCGCTCGTCGTTCCGCTACATGGCGTCCAAGGGCACGGCGGTGGTGCCGACTTTGTCAGTGTCGCGCGTGGTGGCGTATCTGGACCGCGACGATCATACGCATGATGAGGCCTTGCAGTACATCGGCCACGGCCTGCGCGCTACCTACGAATGGCGCGTGCAGCGCGCAGCGCAGGACGACGCGGCGGCGATTGCGCAGCGCAAGGCGGTGTTCGAGAAATCGGCGGCGCTGCTGCCTATCCTGCAACAGGAAGGCGTCAGCATCATAGCCGGCACCGATGCGGGCTTTTTGAATTCCTACGATTATCCCGGGCAGGCGCTGCATGACGAAATTGGCCTGTATGTGAATTACGGCCTGACGCCGGTGCAGGCCTTGCAGACGGCGGTGATCAACGGCCCGCGCTTCCTCGGCAAGCAAGACCGCTACGGCGCGCTGGAAGCTGGCAAGGCGGCCGACGTGCTGGTGCTGGACGCCAATCCGCTGCAAGACATCGGCGCCACGCGCAAGATTCGCACCGTCATCAGCCACGGCAAGGTCTACGACCGCGCCCAGCTCGACAAGATCCTGGCCGACACCAAGGCCTGGGTCGCACAGACCAAGGTGGAATAGGACTGCCATGCCGCTATTTCGTTCGCTGTTTCTGGTTCTGATGTGTTGCGCCTCCATGGCGCGAGCGGCGGACAAGTTCCCACCCGGCGCGCCGATGAAGGGGCCGGTCGGCTTTGTCTACGCGATTTACTTCGCCAAGGCGCCGGCCACCGGGCCCATGGCGGCCTTGCAAAAGGCGCTGGCGCAGCAGGGCGGTGCACTGACACTGGTGAAGGATCTGTCGCCGGCGCCGGCCGAGGCGCAACTCAGCGCCTTGCTGGAAGTCGACGTCCAGAAGAACTTTACGCCGCCGGACCTGCGCATGATCCAGTATTTCGGCCGTGGCCTGAGCAAGGAGCAGTCTGAGGAGGTTCAACTGGCGCAACAGGCGCTGGTGCTGGAATTCCGCATGCCCGCCTCGCCGACCTACGCCGGCCTGCGAGCCGCCGACCGTCTGCTGCTGCAAGTGGCCGAGCAGACCGGCGGCCTGCTGTGGGATGAAGAAACCCGCGAAATCCTCACCGCCGCCGAATGGCGCAAGCGCCGCGTCGACGGCTGGCAGGGCGACACGCCGTATGTGGCGCGCCACACGATTATCCACGCTTACCGCGAAGACCAGCTACTGCGCGAAATCACCCTCGGCATGGCCAAGTTCGGCCTGCCGGACGTGGTGGTCAACGAGGTGGCCCATTCGCAGAACAACCAGGCCGGTAACCTGATCAACATCCTGGCGCAGGCATTGGCGGAAGGCGCGGCCATCGGTCCGGGCGGCACGCTGACGCTCAACCTGAAGGCCATCAAGCACGAGTCAGTGCGCGGCGCGCAACTGCCGACGCTACAGGACAACGCCACGGCAACCGCCCAGCTGGCGCTGTATAGCGGCAAACCGGAAGAGGGCGATCCGCGCAACCGTCTGCTCGAAATCGGGTTCGACCGCTATCCGGGCCGGACCGCCATGCGCAGCAGACCGCGTTGTTTGCGTCGCTGTTCGGTTCCGCCGATTCGGTGCAGATCGTGCGGCATGACGACGCGGTGCTGGCTGCCAGCACCGCCGCCAAGGCCAGGCTGCCGGCGCTGCAACAAGCCTTCAACGCCGGCCTGCGCACCGGCGAGTACATCATGGTCAAAGCCCCCTTCGCCGCGCCGGACAATGGCCGCGAGTGGATGTGGGTGGAAGTGACCAAGTGGGACGACAAGGAAATCACCGGCCTGCTGAACAACGAACCGGCCAACATCCCCACGCTGCACAGTGGCCAGATCGTCAAAGTCAAGGCGGCGGACGTATTCGACTACATCCGCTACGACGGCAAGGGCAACGAAGAAGGCAACGAATCCGGCAAACTGATGGCAAAACAGCGCCCGGACTAATCGTAATGTGTCCACATGCGCAGGATGCGGACGATTTTCTGGTCAGGAAAGACCTCGTAGACCAGACGATGATGGATATTGATCCTGCGCGAGTAGGTGCCCGCCAGGTCACCGACCAGCTTTTCGAATGGTGGTGGCCGGGCAAACGGATCGCTGGCCAGCACGTCCAGTAGCGCTTGGGTTTGTTTTTTCAAGTGAGCGACGGCTAATTTTTTCGCGTCTTTTTCTGCTTGACGCGAATACACCAGCTGCCAGCTCACCAGCTTAATTCCTTGCTGTTGTTTTCCAGTGGCTCCGCGCGCGCTGCAAGAATCGACTCCCGCATTCCGGGCACGGAGAGCAAGTGCAGCGTTTCCTGGATTGCCGCCCAATCCTCTGCCGACACCAGCACGGCGTTATTGCGCTTGCCGGTGATGGTGACCGGTGCGTGGCTGGCGGCGGCTTCGTCAATCAGGGTGTACAGCCGGGCGCGGGCTTCGCTGGCGGAAATGGTGTCCATGGAGGCTCCTTGGGATGGCGTGGTCTAAACGTACGCTGGTGCGTACGCACTGTCAAGCGACCGGCGCAACGAGGTAAAATGTCGGCTATTCGCACTTTGATAGCCTGAAAGCCCGCCGCCATGTCCGACCTCGCAAATACTCCCGACAGCATCACCATCACCCGTCCAGACGACTGGCACCTGCATTTGCGCGACGGCGCGACGCTGGCCAGCGTGCTGCCGCATAGCGCCCGCCAGTTCGGCCGCGCCATTGTGATGCCAAATTTGAAACCGCCGGTGACCACCACGGCGGCCGCTGTCGCCTACCGCGAGCGCATTCTGGCGGCGCTGCCGAAGGAGTTCAACTTCGAGCCGCTGATGACGCTCTACCTGACCAACAACACGCAGACCGACGAAATTGTGCGCGCCATGGAGAGCGGCATTGTCCACGCGGTCAAGCTGTACCCGGCCGGCGCCACCACCAATTCGGACGCTGGCGTGACCGATCTGGCCAACTGCTACAAGGTGCTGGAGAAGATGCAGGAAGTCGGCATGCCGTTCCTGGTGCACGGCGAAGTCACCGATCAGGACATCGACCTGTTCGACCGCGAAGCCGTGTTCATCGAACGCGTGATGCGTCCACTGCGCCGCGATTTCCCGGCGCTGAATATCGTGTTTGAGCACATCACCACCAAGCACGCCGCCCAGTACGTGGCGGAAGCCGAAGGCCCGATCGCCGCGACCATCACCGCGCATCACCTGCTGTACAACCGCAACGATATCTTCAAGGGCGGCATTCGTCCTCACTACTACTGCCTGCCGGTGCTGAAGCGCGAAGAACACCGCCTGGCGCTGGTGACGGCTGCCACCAGCGGCGACGAACGCTTCTTCCTCGGCACCGATTCGGCGCCGCACGCGCAAGGCGCAAAGGAAGCCGCCTGCGGTTGCGCCGGTTGCTACACCGCGCTGCATGCGATGGAGCTGTACGCGGAAGCCTTCGAACGCGCCGGCGCGCTGGATAAACTGGAAGCCTTCGCCAGCTTCAACGGCCCGGCCTTCTACGGTCTGCCACGCAACGAAGGCACCATTACGCTAAAGCGCGAGCAGTGGACCCTGCCGGAGACCCTGCCGCTGGCCGACCAGCAGGTGGTGCCGCTCAACGCCGGCGAAACCATCAACTGGAAAATGGTGTAAGCAGTGCTGGAGACAATCGACTGGTCGCGACCGTGGTTTGAATCGGTACGCGGCGCGGCCAGCCATTTGTCGGCAGACACGCACTTCCGCGACACGTTCTGCCAGCAGGCCGCAGCACTGGGCCTGCGCAATCACCTTGGTTTGCCGATGTCGTTCGTGCCGCAGGAGGATCTGCCGGAGGGCACCGCCTACGAACAGCACATCGGCGCCACCGGTTGCGTGCCCACGCGCGACAACCTGCACGACTTCTTCAACGGCCTGGTATGGCTGACCTTCCCGCGCATCAAAGTGCAGCTGAACGCCTTGCAGGCGGCACAGATCGCGCTGGACGGCGTCGGCAAATCACGCGGTCCGGCGCGCGACGGCGCCACCATCTTCGACGAAAACGCCGCACTGCTGGTGGTGCGCGATGATGCAGAAGGCCAGGCGCTGATTGAGGCGCTGCAAGGGCATCGCTGGCATGAGGCGTTTGTCGGCCGCCGCGCGCAATGGGGTGTGGATGCGCAAGTCTGGCTGTTCGGCCACGCGCTGATGGAAAAGCTGGTCGCGCCGCGCAAGGCCATCACCGCGCACACGCGGGTGGTGCTGGCGTCCGAGGATTTCTTCGCGCTGGACCACGACGGCCGCCGCGCGTGGCTAGACGCCAAGGTCGCGCAGCAGCTGGCCGACGAAGGCCTGAGCACCGCCGGCTTCACGCCGATGCAGGCGCTGGGCGTGCCGGGCTGGTGGCCCGATCAGGATGACGCCTTCTACGCCGACGCAACGGTGTTCCGGCCCAAGCGCATCGCCGCAGTAAAATAAGCATTCCGACACCAACCAACACGCCGCCGATGCGGCAGAAAGTACACCATGACGCAGGTAATTCGCTGGGGTATTCTGGGCACGGGCAAAATCGCCAAAGCCTTCGCCACCGCTTTGCGCGAGACGCCGGACGCCAAACTGGCCGCCGTCGCTTCGCGTTCGGTAGATAGCGCTACCA
Organism: Duganella dendranthematis; assembly: GCF_012849375.1. Taxonomy (NCBI): domain Bacteria; kingdom Pseudomonadati; phylum Pseudomonadota; class Betaproteobacteria; order Burkholderiales; family Oxalobacteraceae; genus Duganella; species Duganella dendranthematis. The sequence continues at coordinate 1,966,148 of NZ_CP051684.1, read as the reverse complement.
AGTTTGGACAGGAGTATGGCGCCGAGCGCTTCCACGGCAGCTACCAGGCGCTGGCCGACGATCCTGAAGTGGACGTTATCTACATCGGCACGCCGCATCCCATGCACCACGAGAATGCGCTGATGTGTCTCAACGGCGGCAAGGCGGTGCTGGTGGAGAAATCGTTCACCATGAACCGCCGTCAGGCCGAGGACATCATCACCCTGGCGCGCGCCAAGAAGCTGTTCGTGATGGAGGCGATGTGGACGCGCTTCATGCCGTCCGTGGTCGAGGCCAAGCGCATCGTCGACAGCGGCGAGATCGGCAAGCCAGCCAATGTGTCGGCCGATTTCGGCTTCACCTCGGATGCCGGCCCTGAGCACCGCTTATTCGCGCCTGAACTGGGCGGCGGCGCGCTGCTGGACCTGGGCATTTATCCGCTGTCGATGTCGTCGTTCTTCCTCGGCGCGGTAACGGGCGTGAAGGCGCAGGCCGAGATGGCCCCCACCGGCGTCGATATGCAGACCGCGTTTACGCTCACGCATGAAGGCGGCGGCGTCTCGTCCTGCGCGTGCAGCTTGCGTTCGCGCACGCCGACCGAACTGGTGATCTCGGGCGAGAAGGGCTATGTGCGCCTGCACGACCGCTTCCACAACACCGACACCATCACCGTCACGCTGGTGGACGGCGCCTCGCGCAACGAGCGCACGCTGACGCTGCCGAAGTCCGGCAACGGCTACACACACGAAGCGCAGGAAGTCGGCCGCTGCCTTCGCGCAGGTCTGATCGAAAGCCCGGTGATGCCGCACGCCGAAACGCTGGCGCTGATGGGCACCCTGGACGAGATCCGCGCGCAGATCGGCCTGCGCTACCCGGCCGACGCATAAAGACCTTGCAAGCGCGGCCCGCCCGAACTGGTTACAATCTCCGGATACGATTTTAACAACGGGGATACACCATGTTCGTCGCGGACCGCGCACCTTCCTTGAAAACCGTGCTGCTTGCCACCGGCGTTGTGCTGACGATGGCGATGGGCGTGCGCCATGGTTTCGGCTTCTGGATGCAGCCGATTTCCCAAGCCCACGGCTGGACACGCGAGACCTACTCGCTGGCGCAAGCCATGCAGAACCTGATGTGGGGCGCTATCGGCCCGTTCGCCGGCATGGCGGCGGATCGCTTCGGCACCATGCGCGTGGTGCTGGTGGGCGCGGTCAGTTACGCAGCCGGCCTGTTTTGGATGGCGCTGGTCAAAGATCCTACTTTATTCGTGCTGGGCACCGGCCTGTTTGTCGGCCTGGGACTGGCGTGTACCGCGTTCGGCGCGGTCAGCGGCATTATTGGCCGCGTAGCGCCGGCGGAAAAGCGCTCGTGGGCGTTCGGCATCTCCGGCGCGGCCGGTTCGCTGGGCCAGTTCATGCTGATGCCGATCGAGCAGCAGCTGATCTCCGCGGTCGGCTGGCAGAACGCCTTCTATATACTGGGCGCCTTGCTGGTGGCGCTGATGGTGCCGATGGCTTTCTACCTGCGCGAACCTGCGGTGACGCATGCTCATGGTCCGCAGCAAAGCATCCGTGAGGCGGCCACCGAGGCATTGGGCAACCGTTCCTTCCTGCTGCTGGTGGCCGGCTATTTTGTGTGCGGCTTCCAGTTGGTGTTCATCGGCGTGCACATGCCGGCGTATTTGAAGGACAAGGGCATCGCCAATCCCGGCGTCGCTGTGATGGCGCTGGCCTTGATTGGACTATTCAATATCTTCGGTTCCTACTATGCCGGCAAGCTGGGTGGACGCCTACCTAAACGTTACCTGCTATCGGCGATTTACTTCGCGCGCGCTTTGGCGATTACCCTGTTCCTGCTGGCGCCGTTGATGCCGATCACAGTCTACCTGTTTGCGGCGGCGATGGGCGTGTTGTGGTTGTCGACAGTGCCACTCACCAATGGCATCATCGCCGGCGTGTTCGGCGTGAAGCATATGTCGATGCTGGCCGGGATCGTGTTCTTCTCGCACCAGCTGGGCAGCTTCCTCGGCGTGTGGCTGGGCGGCTATCTGTACGCGCTGCAGGGTAATTACGATGTCGTGTGGGGCATCACTATTGGGCTGGGTGTGATGGCGGGCCTGGTCAACCTGCCGATCAACGAGCGCCCGTTGGCGCGCATGCAGGCGGCATGATGAACACCTGGCTGCTGCGCGCCGCCATCGCCACCGTGCTGGCGCTGGTGTTCGCGGCTTACTTGCAGCCAGACTTTGTGGTGGATCTCGCCAACCGCATCTACCTCTGTTTTTGAAAAATTTTTAACTCTTATCAGAAGTCTGTGATGCGTCTCCTCTAAGATGTTCTGACGCTTACTACAGATAAGGGAGTTAATTATGGATGGCATCAATGCTCTTAACAGTGCTGGTATAACCTTAATAAAGGGATTGGTACTCGCTATCTTGCCATTGGTACTAGCCGCCGCGATCATTTGGTGGAGAACGCGTTCAGGCCATACGATCTTTACACGGATATGGGCCTTCTTCGCATCAAGCCGCAGTACTACAAGCTTGAAGTCAATAAAGCAGTTCCACGAAAAGCGAGCCGCACTTCTGCATTTCAGATTTACTACCGGTCTTAGTGTACGTACGCATCATCAGATGGATCGCGTGGTCTGCTGGACTGAGGAGAAGGACGAGGATGTTGGCGATATTGCCAGATGTGGGGGATTCTTTGATTTAGAGCGTTTAGAACTGCGAGAAGGGGTGGCGAAAATAAAGTGGTGGTACGAGCTGTTGCCGTTTTTCTTGGCACTCATTTTGGGAATTGCGGGATTAGGTGCGGGAGCGCTGATGGTTCCTGGTAAGGCTTTGTTGCAGGTGACGGAGACAAAGAAAAACATACTACTAAGTGAGAGCTATGTGAAGCCGCTCAATGGGAAAGGCTTCAGGCTTGCAGCGTGTAGTACGGGCTTACCTGAAAATACCGGTTTTACAGAACGGGAACAGCGAATCATTTGTGATGCAGCTAAAGACCGAGGAATGACTGAAACCGTCACCCAAAGCGTCGAAGAACAGCGCTGGGTATTGGGCTTCTTCTCGGCATTTCTGCTATTTTCGGTGATCCCCTTTTGGACCTTTTTTCGAGAGATGGCTAGCGCTCGAGCAATGCATGCACGACTTGCAAAACCCGCTACTCAGAACGAAACTCCGGGGAAAACCAAAGAAGTTGAGCCAGCTGTTTAAACGGCTAAACTTTGAGGAATTCTTCGCGACCGCCTAGCCAGCGGGCCAGGTGGGCTTCGACGGTGGCGGCTTTTTCGGGGCTGTTGGCGTGCAGCAGGTCGTGGGCGACGTCGCGGGCCTGATCCACCAGCCAGCTGTCGGTTTCCAGGTCGGCGAAGCGCAGCATGGCCTGGCCGGACTGGCGGGCGCCGAGGAATTCACCGGGGCCGCGGATTTCCAGGTCGCGGCGGGCGATTTCAAAACCGTCTGTGGTTTCGCGCATCGTCATCAGGCGCTGCTTGGCAATCTGGCCCAATGGACTTTGATACAGCAGCAAGCACACCGACGCCGCCGAGCCGCGTCCGACGCGGCCACGCAACTGGTGCAGCTGCGACAGGCCAAAACGCTCAGCATGTTCGATCACCATCAGCGACGCATTCGGCACGTCAACCCCAACTTCAATCACGGTGGTAGCCACCAGCACCTGCATTTCGTTGGCGATGAAGGCGTCCATCACTTCCTGCTTCTCTGCCGTCTTCAGGCGGCCGTGTACCAGACCTATATGCAGGTCCGGCAGCGCTTCGGCCAGCAGCGCGTGGGTGTCGGTAGCGGTTTGCAGTTGCAGCGCTTCTGACTCTTCAATCAGCGGGCAGACCCAGTAGACCTGGCGGCCTTCCTGCGCTGCCGCGTGCACACGTTCGATCACTTCGTCGCGGCGATTCTGGTCGATGGTGCGCGTGACGATCGGGCTGCGGCCCGGCGGCAGTTCGTCGATGACCGAGACTTCCAGGTCGGCGTAGTAGGTCATCGCCAGCGTGCGCGGGATCGGGGTGGCGGACATCATCAGCTGGTGCGGCACTTCGCCTTCGTTGCCTTTGTTGCGCAATACGAGGCGCTGGCCAACGCCAAAGCGGTGCTGCTCGTCGACGATCACCAGTCCAAGATTCTCGAACATCACCACCTCTTGCAGCAGCGCGTGCGTGCCGACCACCAGCCGCGCCGCGCCGGATTCGATCAGGTCATAGGCCGCCTGCTTGTCCTTTTTCTTCAAGCTGCCGCTCAGCCACGCGACCTTCACGCCCAAGGGCTCCATCCAGGCGGCAATCTTGCGGAAGTGCTGTTCGGCAAGGATTTCGGTCGGCGCCATCAGCGCGGCCTGATAGCCGCTGTCGATGGCCTGCGCCGCCGCCAGCGCGGATACCACGGTCTTGCCGCTGCCAACGTCGCCTTGCAGCAGCCGCTGCATCGGAAACGGCTGGCGCAGGTCGGCGCGGATTTCGTTCAGCACCTTTTGCTGGGCGTTGGTCAGCTTGAACGGCAGGCCGGCCTGAAACTGTTCCGACAGCGCGCCGATCACCGTCAGCGCAGGCGATCCTTTCAGGCGGCGCGCGCGCTGCGCGCGTTTCAGCGACAGCTGTTGCGCCAGCAGTTCGTCAAACTTTACCCGCGTCCAGGCGGGATGCGAACGGTCGGCCAGCGCGTGGTTGTCCACCTGCTGCGGCGGATAGTGCAGCAGCTTGACCGCCGGCTCCAGGTCGGACAGCTGCAATTGCGCGCGCAGCGAGGCGGGCAGGGTGTCGCTCCAGTCCACGCGCGTCATGGCGTCGCGGATGGCTTTGCGCAGCACCGGCTGCGACAGGCCTTCGCCGGATGGATAGACCGGCGTCAGTGAAGTCGGCAGCGGCGCCCCCTCGTTGACCACTTTATAGGCCGGATGCACCATCTCGGCGCCGAAAAAGCCATGTTTCAACTCGCCGCGCGCGCGTATCCGCGTGCCCTCGGCCAGCTGTTTGACCTGGCTGCCGTAGAAATTCATGAAGCGCAGCTGCAAATCGCCGGTGCCGTCGCTGATATGCACTAATAATTGTCGTCTTGGCTTGTAGGCGATCTCGTTTTTTACAACAACGCCCTCAACTTGGGAGGTGTCGCCGCCGTGCAGGCGGGCTTCTTCGATGGTGATGACCTGGGTTTCGTCCTCGTAGCGCATGGGCAGGTGCAGCACCAGGTCCATATCGGTGTGCAAGCCCAATTTGGCCAGTTTGGCCTCTGCGCTGACGGTTTTTTTAGCAGTTTTAGACGGTGAAACAGGCATATGGCGTAAAATAGAGGGTTGGCCGCCGCTATTGTAAGGCCTACCGTATTTTTGTTTAACAGAGTCCGCACATGTATTCGCTTTCCGATTTCGATTTTAACTTGCCGCAAGAGCGTATTGCGCAATTCCCGCTGCCAGACCGCAGCGCTTCCCGTCTGCTGCATCTGGACGGTGAGCAGATTATCGACCGCCAGTTCGCCGATATTCTCGATCTGCTGCAGCCAGGCGACCTGCTGGTGATGAACAATACCCGCGTGCTGAAGGCGCGTTTCTTCGGCATGAAGGAAAGCGGCGGCAAGGTCGAGGCGCTGGTGGAACGCGTGCTGGACAACCGCACCGTGCTGGCCCAAGTGCGCGCTTCGCGCTCGCCACTGGCCGGCACCAAGATGCGCCTGGCCGACGCCTTCGATGTCACTGTCGGCGAACGCGCCGGCGAGTTCTTCACGCTGCATTTCGACGCCGACGTGTTCGACCTGATCGAAGCCCACGGCCGTCTGCCGCTGCCGCCGTACATCGAGCACGATGCCGATTCCTTCGACGAGAACCGCTATCAGACGGTGTTCAACAAGGTGCCGGGCGCCGTGGCCGCGCCGACCGCCGGCCTGCACTTCGATGAGCCGCTGCTGGAAAAGCTGAAGGCCAAGGGCGTCAACTTCGCCTACGTCACGCTGCACGTGGGCGCCGGCACCTTCCAGCCGGTGCGCCACGAGAAACTGGCGGATCACCAGATGCATACCGAGTGGTACACCATGCCGCAGGAAACCGTGGAGGCGGTGCGCGCCACGCGCGCCGCCGGCCGCGATGTGGTGGCGGTGGGCACCACCTCCCTGCGCGCGCTGGAATCGGCTTCGCAGAGCGGCCAGTTGGAAGCGGGCAGCGCGGATACGGCGCTGTTCATCACGCCCGGCTATCTGTTCAAGACCGTGACGCGTCTGATCACCAATTTCCACCTGCCGAAGTCGACGCTGCTGATGCTGGTGTCGGCCTTCGCCGGCTATGAAGAGATCCGCAAGGCGTACGCCCACGCGATCGCCAATGAATACCGCTTCTTCAGCTACGGCGACGCCATGCTGCTGACGACGAACAATAAGGAATAAGCAATGTTGGAATTTAAGCTGCACAAGACGGACACCACCGGCGTGACCAAGGCCCGCCGTGGTGAAGTCAAGCTGAACCACGGTGTGGTGCAAACGCCGATCTTCATGCCGGTAGGCACCTATGGCTCGGTCAAGGCGATGTCGCCGCTGGAGCTGAAGGAAATCAACGCCCAGATCATCCTCGGCAATACCTTCCACCTGTGGCTGCGTCCGGGCAATGACGTCATGGCCAAGTTCGGCGGCCTGCACGACTTCATGGGCTGGGACAAGCCGATCCTGACCGATTCCGGCGGCTTCCAGGTGTTTTCGCTGGGTGCGATGCGCAAGATTACCGAGGAAGGCGTGCACTTCAACTCGCCGATCAATGGCGACAAGCTGTTCCTGTCGCCGGAAGTGTCGATGCAGATCCAGCGCGTGCTCAATTCCGACATCGTCATGCAGTTCGACGAATGCACGCCGTACGAAATCGACAAGCGCCCGGCCACGCTGGACGAAGCGGCCAAGTCGATGCGCATGTCGCTGCGCTGGGCTCAGCGTTCGCACGACGAATTCCACCGCGGCGAGAACCCGAACGCGCTGTTCGGCATCGTCCAGGGCGGCATGTTCGAGAACCTGCGCGATGAATCGCTGGCCGGCCTGGAAGAAATCGACTTCCCGGGCCTGGCCATCGGCGGCCTGTCGGTCGGCGAGCCGAAGGAAGACATGATGCGCATCTTGCAACACGTCGGCCCGAAATTGCCGGCCAACAAGCCGCACTATCTGATGGGTGTCGGCACGCCGGAGGACCTGGTGGCGGGCGTTTCCAACGGCGTCGACATGTTCGACTGCGTAATGCCGACCCGTAACGCCCGCAACGGCTGGATCTTCACCCGCTACGGCGACATCAAGATCAAGAACGCCCGTTATAAGGAAGACAAGGAGCCGTTCGACCCGACCTGCTCCTGCTACGCCTGTAAGAACTTCTCGCGCGCCTATCACCACCACCTGAACCGTACGCAGGAAATCCTCGGCGCGCGCCTGAATACCATCCACAATCTGCACTACTACCTGGACATCATGCAGCAGATGCGCGATGCGCTGGACGCCGACCGTTTCCCGGCGTGGGTGCAGCAATTCCACGCCGATCGCGCGCGTGGGGTGTAAAAGTCGTAACGCCGTTCTGCCAGTGCTAGAATACAGCGCTGTTTTTTAAACTATAGATATCGGAGTCACCAGTGTCCTTCTTCATTTCCAATGCTTATGCTCAATCCAACCCACTCGAAGCCCTCGGCGGCGGCGGTGGCTTCCTGGGCCAGTATGGTTTCCTGATTCTGATGTTCGTGGCCATGTATTTCCTGATGATCCGTCCTCAGCAAAAACGCGCCAAGGAACAAAAAGCCATGATGGAAGCGCTGACCAAGGGCGCTGAAGTGGTGACCGCCGGCGGCGTGCTGGGCAAGATCACCAAGATCTCCGACGCGTACGTGACCCTGGAAATCTCCAGCGGCGCCGAGCTGGTGGTGCAAAAGAACTCGATCACGATGGTGCTGCCAAACGGCACGCTGAAAGGCCTGTAATTCCCCCGGGCCCGCGTCTGCGCGGGCCTTTTGACGTCTCCATTGAACGTTAGAGCTATATGAATCGTTATCCAGTCTGGAAATACATAGTAATCGTGGTGGCCATCCTGTTGGGTGCGCTGTACACGGTGCCGAACTACTTCGGCGAATCGCCGGCGGTGCAGGTCACCAGCGGCAAGTCGACCGTCAAGATGAGCTCGGACATGACCGCCAAGGTGGCCGATGTGCTGACCAAGGCCGGCATCGCCAACGACGGCATCGCCTTTGACGGCACCGGCAACTACGCCTCGGTACGGGTGCGCTTCGCCACCCCGGACATTCAGTTCCACGCCAAATCGGTGCTGGAAAAAGAACTGAACACCGATCAGGAAGATCCCACCTACCTGGTGGCGCTGAACCTGCAGGCCGATACGCCGAAATGGATGCAAAGCCTGCACGCGCTGCCGATGTACCTCGGCCTCGACTTGCGCGGCGGCGTGCACTTCCTGATGCAGGTCGACAGCGAAGCCGTGCTGAACAAGCGTGTGCTGGGCATGCAGGCTGCATCGCGCTCTATCCTGCGCGACAAGAACGTGCGTCACGCCGGTATCGACAAGGTCGGCAACACCATCGAAATCAAGTTCCGCGACGACGCCACCCGCCAGAAGGCCAAGGCTGTACTGAGCGGCGAGATGACCGATTTGCTGTTCGCCGATTCCGGCGACGGCAGCGACCTGAAAACCGTGATGACCCTGAAACCGGCCGCGCTGAAGCAAACCGTGGATGACGGCGTCAAGCAGAATATCGCCACCCTGTCCAAGCGTGTCAACGAGCTGGGCGTGGCTGAACCGGTGATCCAGCAGCAAGGTCCGGACCGCATCGTGGTCCAGCTGCCAGGCGTGCAGGACGTGGCGCGCGCTCGCGCCGTGATCGGCCGCACCGCCACGCTGGAAGTGCGCATGGTCGACGAAACGATCACGCCAGGCACCGAACTGTCGGCAGCGATTCCGTTCAACTCGGAACTGTTCACCGTCGGTAAAGCCGTTCCGGTGGTGCTGTACAAGGACGTGGTGCTGACGGGCGATTACATCTCCAGCGCCGTGGCCAGCTTCGACCAGAACAACCAGCCGGCCGTGGGCCTGGAACTGAATGGCGACGGCGGCCGCCGCATGCTGGACGCCACCCGCGACCGCGTCGGCAAGAAAATGGCCATGGTGCTGTTCGAGAAGAAGGGCAAGCCGGGCGAAGTGCTGTCGGTGGCCACCGTGCAGTCCGAGCTGGGACGCCGCTTCCAGATCACCGGCATGGGCACGGCGGAAAACGCGGCGGAACTGGCGCTGCTGTTGCGCTCGGGCGCGCTGTCGGCGCCGATGGACATCATCGAAGAACGCACCATCGGCCCTGCACTGGGCGCCGAGAACATCAACAAGGGTATCCACTCGACGATGTACGGCTTTGCGGCCATCGCGATCTTCATGATCGTCTATTACATGATGTTTGGCTTCTTCAGCGTGTTCGCGCTGGCCTGCAACCTGCTGTTCCTGCTGGCCATCCTGTCGCTGATGCAAGTGACCCTGACCCTGCCGGGCATGGCCGCGATTGCGCTGGCGCTGGGTATGGCGATTGACTCCAACGTGCTGATTAACGAGCGTGTGCGGGAAGAGCTGCGTTCCGGCGCGTCGCCGCAGCAGGCGATTTCCGCTGGCTTCGACCGCGCCTGGGCCACCATTATCGACTCCAACGTCACCACGCTGATCGTCGGCGTAGCGCTGTGGGTGTTCGGCTCCGGCCCGATCCGCGGCTTCGCCGTGGTGCACACGCTGGGTATCCTGACCTCGATGTTCTCCGCCGTGTTTGTTTCGCGTGGCGTGGTCAACCTCTGGTACGGCCGCAAGAAAAAGCTGCAATCGATCGCCATCGGTACCGTTTGGGTACCGGGTCAGAAATAACCAGGGGCACTGAGCATGGAATTTTTCCGCATTAAAAAAGACATTCCGTTCATGCGCCACGCGCTGGTGTTCAACGCTATTTCGGCGTTGACCTTCGTCGCGGCCGTGTTCTTCCTGATCACCCGTCCGCTGAACTTCTCCGTGGAGTTCACCGGCGGCACCGTGATGGAGCTGAAATACAAGGACGCGGCCAACCTGGAACGGATCCGCCATACGCTGGAAAGCATCGGCTACGAGCAGCCTGAAGCCACCGGCTTCGGCACCGCCCACGACGTGATGCTGCGTCTGCCGGTGGTGAAGGGCATCACCTCCAACGCCGCTTCGGCCAAGGTGTACGATGCGCTGTGCAAGGCCGAAAGCGGCGCTATGAAGCAGATCGACACCGTCACCGGCAAAGGCGAGCACGTGGTCAAGCAGGCTTGCTCGGACGCCGCCGGCGCCGAGTTGGTTGGTTTGCAGAAGGTGGAATTCGTCGGCCCGCAGGTGGGCGACGAGCTGGCCCAGAATGGCCTCAACGCGCTGGTGATGGTGATTATCGGCGTGATGATCTACCTGGCCGTGCGCTTCGAATGGAAATTCGCGGTCGCCGCGATTATCGCCAACTTGCACGACGTGGTGATCATTCTCGGCTTCTTCGCCTTCTTCCATTGGGAATTCTCGCTGACCGTGCTGGCCGGTATCCTGGCTGTGCTGGGCTACTCAGTCAATGAGTCGGTGGTGATTTTCGACCGGATCCGCGAAAACTTCCGCAAGCAGCGCAAGGCGTCGGTGCATGAAGTGATCGACAACGCGATCACCTCGACCATCTCGCGCACCATCATCACCCACGGCTGTACGCAGATGATGGTGCTGTCGATGCTGTTCCTGGGCGGTCCGACGCTGCACTACTTCGCCATGGCGCTGACGATCGGTATCTGCTTCGGCATTTACTCGTCGGTGTTCGTGGCCGCCGCTGTCGCCATGTGGCTGGGCGTGAAGCGCGAAGACCTGATCAAGCCGATCAAGGAAAAAGACGAAACCGATGGCGCTGTAGTGTAAATCAACGTTATCAAATTGATAGTAGAATCCCCCAGTGCATTTTTGCCTGGGGGATTTTTTTTATGGGTTACCGATTACTGGCCGGCCTGCTGCTGTGCTGTTCCGCGCAGGCGGCCGAATTGCCGTGGGACTTGAGTTACAAGTCGGCCTTGCGCCAGCATCCGGCCGCCGCGCAGGAGGGCTGGGCAGATTGGGTGGCCAAGTATCCGCAACGCCCGATTCATCAACTGCTGAAGGAATACGCCGGGCCGCGCATCGAGTCGTCGCTGCTGATCGAGCAACCGGGGCCGCATTCCTCGCACACGCTGGCCACCTGGATTTACACCACCCGCGATGATGCACAGTGGTGCGCCTTTGACGAGCGCAGCCTGCCGCTCCAGCAGAAAATCTGCTATCCCATGGAGCGTCCAGTGGCGCAGGACATCATCCGCGAAGTGATGGCGATGCCCGATCCGCCGCCGCCCGTTCGCACTGCCGGCGCGCAGGACTACAAGACCTATTATTTTGGGTTCCTGAGCGTGTACCAGGATGGCAAAGCGTTGCAACGTCCGCTGAAGCTGGATGAGTGGCAGCGTGACGACACGCCGCTGCTGGCGGCAGTGATGGCGCGCGCAGTGCAGTCGGTCGAGGAACTCGGCCGCCGCAATCGCGATTAACCAGCCCCCCGGAGATATCCTGATGCCTTACCGATTACTGGCAGCCTTGCTGCTGTGCTGTTCCGCGCAGGCGGCCGAGTTGCCGTGGGATTTGAGTTACCAGTCGGCGTTGCGCGACCATCCGATCGCGGAGAATGAATTCATGCGCATCTGGCCGCAGCAGCATCCGCAGCGGCCGATCCATGACAGGTTGGCGGCCTACAAGGGGGAGCCGATCGAGGCGTCGCTGCTGATCGAGCGGCCGGATGGCCATGCCGGCGATGCGCAGGCGACGTGGTTCATCGTCACCCGCAGTGGCGCGCAGGCCTGCCCGTTCCATCCGCAATCGCTGAAGCAGCCGTGCCAGACGCTGGACCGCGAACGGGTGCAGAACGCCATCCGCCAGATCATGCTGACGCCCGATCCGCGTCCGCCGGCCGGGCAGGGCACGGTGGGCGACGCCAATTACTTCGGCCAGGGCAAGCCGCTGCTGATGAATTACATGGGCTACGTCAGCGCCTACATCGACGGCAAGGTGTTGCAACGCCCGGTCAGCCTGACGGAACTCGATCCGGCCGCGCAAGGGCCGGAGGCGGGCCGGCTGGTGGCGATCCTGCAGCGCGCTGTGGCGACGGATGGCGTCGCAGCCGCGCGGCCGGTGACGCCGGAGCGAGCCGTCGCGACCGAGGTCGAAGATGAAAAGGAACGCAAGGCACGCAGCGCGCTGATCGAGGAAGTGCAAGGCTATCTGATCAGGTCCGATTACAAGAAGCTGGATGCGCTGCGCAACAAGCTGCTCAAATCGCAGGAACGCACGCCCAGCGGCGTGTGGAAGCTGGCGATCTTCTATAACCAGCTCAAGGAATTCCCCGGCCGCAGCCGCGAACCCGAGTACTGGCTCAAGAGGGAAGCCAGCGCCAAAGCGTGGGAGAAGCAGGCGCCGACGTCCGGCGCGGCGCGCATCTTTCACGCCTACGTGCTGCTGGCGCGCGGCCTGTCCTATCGCGGCAGCGCCTTCTACGACAAGGTGCCCAGGGAAGACATCAAGCGCATGCTGGCCGCGATCGACGAGGGCAATGCGGTGCTGTTCTACGCCGAGAAGCAGCTGCTCAAGGATAAGGATCCGGAACTGTTCCGCGTCCGCATGACGCTGACGCCGTGGGGCGACAACTTCCGCGCGCTGAGCAACCGCACGGCGCTGGACAAGGCCATCGCCCTGTATCCCGATTATCACGAGACATACTTCACGGCGACGCTATACGGCAGCGCCATGTGGCATGCGTCTCCGGACGAAATCGACGAAATCGCCCGGCGCGGCAGCAAGGCCGGCGGCGCCGATGCGGCCGCGATGTATGCGCGCGTCTACTGGTACGCCAACCGCGATGTCTACGAAGACAAGCTGTTTGACGACCCGGCCAGCCTGGTGGACTGGGATACGATGAAGACCAGCTTCGAGGCGCTGGTGGCGCGTTATCCGGATGCCTGGAACCTCAACGCCTACGCCAACTTCGCCTGCCAGGCGCGCGACTATCCGACCATGGACGCGGTGCTGCGCCGCGCCGGCGACAAGCGCGTCTACCAGACCTGGCGCAACGGCGAAGGGGGCTACGCCGACTGCCTGACCCACAGCGGCGAACCACGGGTGCGCCAGGCCGCCGCCGACATCCGCAAGCGCGAGGACGCGCTGTATCGCGGGCTGCTGTATTTCGCCAGCGCGGTGGCGCGCAAACAGGGCTATATGGAAGAATCGCTGCGCGCGCTGGACAAGGCGGAACCGATCGGCATGCGCATCTACACCGGCGGCCCGAATATGCCGCTGTATTACCACCGCGCGCGGGCGCTGCTGGTGCTCAAGCGTTACGACGAAGCGGTGACGGCGCTGACCACCGGCCTGCCGCACCAGCCGGATTACTTCGAAGCGTATTACTATCGCGGCCTGGCCTACGAAGGTCTCGGCCGACTCGACGAAGCGCAGCGCGATTTCGAACAGGCGGGATCATTGCTGCAAAAGCTCAAGCGTGAAGGCAAGCTGGTCTTCACCGGCACCGACGAGCAGAAGGCGCTGTACCGTACTGAAATGGGCAAAATGCTGGCCAAGTTCAAGCAATATAACGTCGCGGCGCCGGAAATCGACCTGTAACTGCACCACTACCGTGCGACAGGCTGGCATGGGGATTGCATGTTTTCTGATCTCGGGACTGGAGGCAACGCATGCAAGCTACTCTACAGAAGACGCTGGGCACGTTTCAACTTTGGGGCATCGCGGTCGGCCTGGTGATCTCGGGCGAATACTTCGGCTGGAGTTATGGCTGGGCGTCGGCCGGCACGCTGGGCTTCACCGTGACGGCGCTGTTCATCGCCGCGATGTACACCGCGTTCATCTTCAGCTTTACTGAACTGACCACCTCCATTCCGCATGCCGGCGGACCTTTTGCATACAGCAAGCGCGCGTTCGGGCCGCTGGGCGGCTATCTGGCCGGCGCCGCCACGCTGATCGAATTCTTGTTTGCGCCGCCGGCGATTGCGCTCGCCATCGGCGCCTATCTCAATGTGCAGTTCCCTCAGGTCGAGCCGAAAACGGCGGCGGTGTGCGCCTTCCTGGTTTTCATGATGCTGAATATCCTCGGCGTGCAGATCGCCGCCACCTTCGAACTGGTGGTGACGCTGCTGGCGATCTTTGAGCTGCTGGTATTCATGGGCGTGGTCGCGCCGGGATTTTCGGCGGCGAATTTCGTTAAGGGTGGCTGGTCCGGGCAGGACGCCTTCACACTGGCGGCGATTCCCGGCATGTTTGCGGCGATCCCGTTTGCCATCTGGTTCTTCCTGGCGATTGAAGGCGTGGCGATGGCGGCGGAGGAAGCGCGCGATCCACAGCGTTCGGTGCCGATCGCCTACATCGCCGGCATTGCGACACTGGTGCTGCTGGCGCTGGGCGTCATGGTGTTTGCCGGCGGCGCCGGCGACTGGACCAAGCTGGCCAACATCAACGATCCGCTGCCGCAGGCGATGAAGCTGATCGTCGGTGAACATAGCGGCTGGCTGCACATGCTGGTGTGGCTTGGGCTGTTTGGCTTGATCGCTTCCTTTCACGGCATCATTCTGGGCTACTCGCGGCAGATTTATGCGCTGGCGCGCGAGGCGTATCTGCCGGCGTACTTCGCCAGGATTCACCCGCGCTTCAAGACGCCGCATCGCGCCATTCTGGCCGGCGGCGTGGTGGGCATCGCCGCCATCTACAGCGACCAGTTGATCACGCTGGGCGGCCAGACGCTGACGGCGAATATTGTGACACTGTCGGTGTTCGGCGCGATCACCATGTACATCATCAGCATGCTGGCGCTGTTTAAGCTGCGGCGGGATGAGCCGACGATGGCGCGGCCGTTCCGCGCGCCGTGCTATCCATTTTTCCCGGCCGTCGCGCTGGTGGGGGCGCTGGTCTGCATGGCGACCATGATCTATTACAATGCGGTGATCTTCTGTGTGTTTGTGGTGATGCTGTTGCTGGGTTATGGTGTTTTCCGAAAGGACCGTGATGGGCTACTCGCACCAGGTCGGCAGTAAGACCTATCTGTTCCGCGATCTAAAGGATGTGATGGCGAAGGCGACGCCTGCGCGCTCGGGCGACTATCTGGCCGGCGTCGCTGCCGGCAGCGCCGAGGAGCGCGTCGCCGCGCAGATGGCGTTGGCCGAGCTGCCGCTTGCCACTTTCCTCAACGAGGCGCTGGTGCCTTACGAAGAGGATGAGGTGACGCGGCTGATCGTCGATACGCACGATGCGGCGGCTTTCGCGCGCGTGTCGCATCTGACCGTGGGCGATTTTCGCAACTGGCTGCTGAGCGATGCTGCCGATGGCGTCGCACTAACCGCATTGGCGCCGGGGGTGACGCCGGAGATGGCGGCGGCGGTATCCAAGATCATGCGTGTGCAGGATCTGGTGCTGGTGGCGCGCAAGTGCAGCGTGGTCACGCGCTTTCGCAATACGATAGGGCTGGCGGGATGCATGTCGACGCGCTTGCAGCCCAATCATCCGACCGACGACGCCAGCGGCATCGCGGCCAGCCTGCTTGATGGGCTGTTATATGGCAGCGGTGACGCGGTGATCGGCATCAATCCGGCCACGGACAATGTGCCGCAGGTGATCAAGCTGGTGTCGATGCTGGACGAGATCATTGCGCGTTACGCGATTCCGACCCAGTCCTGCGTGCTGACGCACGTGACCAACACCATCGCCGCCATCGAGCGTGGCGCGCCGGTGGACCTGGTGTTCCAGTCGATTGCCGGCACCGAGGCGGCCAATGCTGGTTTCGGCGTGACGCTGTCGCTGCTGGACGAGGCGCGCCAGGCGGCGCTGTCGCTCGGGCGCGGTACTGTGGGCAACAACGTGATGTATTTCGAGACGGGGCAGGGCAGTGCGCTGTCGGCCAATGCGCATCATGGCGTCGACCAGCAGACGTGCGAGGCGCGCGCGTATGCGGTGGCGCGGCGCTTCCAGCCGCTGCTGGTGAATTCGGTGGTGGGCTTCATCGGGCCGGAGTATCTGTATGACGGCAAGCAGATTGTGCGCGCGGGACTGGAGGATCACTTCTGCGCCAAGCTGCTTGGTTTGCCGATGGGCTGTGATGTCTGCTACACCAATCATGCGGAGGCGGATCAGGATGACATGGATGTGCTGTTAACGATGCTGGGGGCGGCCGGCGGCACGTTTGTCATGGGCGTGCCGGGATCGGACGACATCATGCTCAATTATCAGAGTACCTCGTTCCATGATGCGCTGTATGTGCGGCGCGTGCTGGGCCTGAAGCCGGCGCCGGAGTTTGAGGCGTGGTTGCAGGCGATGGGCGTCGTCACCGGCGATGCGCGCTTTACCTTGGCGGATGTTTTGCCACCGGCTTTCAATAACGCCTTGCTGCGGTTGGCGGCGCATGGATAAGCCAGTGACCAGCAATCCGTGGAGCGCGCTGCAGCAGTTCACGGCGGCGCGGATTGCGCTGGGGCGTAGTGGCGTCAGTCAGCCGACGGCGCCGCAGCTGGCGTTCCAGCAGGCGCATGCGCGTGCCCGCGATGCCGTGCATCTGGCGCTCGATCCGGTGGCGCTGGGCGAGGCGCTGCACGACGCCAGCGGCTTGCCGTGGATAAGCCTGCATAGCGCCGCACCGGACCGCAATACCTACCTGCAACGCCCCGACCTCGGCCGCCGCCTGGACGACGCCTCGCGCGCGAAGCTGGCCGCCACCACCACGCCGGCCGCCGCTGCCACCACGACCGCGCCGGCCGACGCCGACCCTTCCACCGCCGATGCGGTCACCGCCGCGATGCCCGCCGCCGCCATCGCGCCCGCCACGCCTTCCGCCGCCGGCGCGTGCTACGACCTCGCGCTGGTGGTTGCCGATGGCCTGTCGGCGCTGGCGATTGAGCAGAACGCCGCGCCGCTGATTCGCGCGTTGATGGCGCGTCTGTCGGCCGAGCAGTGGCGCCTGGCGCCGATCACCATCGTGCAGCAAGGCCGCGTCGCCATTGGCGACGAAGTCGCCCATCTGCTCGATGCGCAAGCGGTGGTGGTGCTGATCGGCGAACGTCCCGGCCTCAGCTCCCCTGACAGCATGGGCCTGTACCTCACCTGGGCGCCACGCCCCGGCCTCACGGACGCCAGCCGCAACTGCATCTCGAATGTCCGCCCGGCGGGCTTGACCTGCGACGCGGCAGCGTTCAAGCTTCACTACCTGTTGTCCGAAGCGCGCCGCCGCCAGTTATCCGGCGTCGCACTGAAAGACGAAACCGCGAGCGACAGCGCCGACCTGGAGGCGCCACGGCGCAATTTCCTGTTGGAGTGAACGTGTTAGTGAAGCGCGCACCATGAGCCGCACCGGCCGCCTTTTCATGCTGATGGACGCCATGCGCGGCTATCGCCGCCCCGTTACCGCCGCCCGTCTGGCCGAACAGCTGGGCGTTTCCGAGCGCACCATCTACCGCGACATCCAGACCCTCACCGGCCTTGGCGCACCGCTGGCCGGCGAGGCCGGTGTCGGCTACATGCTCAAGCCGGGCTTCTTCCTGCCACCGCTGATGTTCGGTGCCGACGAACTGGAAGCGCTGGTGCTCGGCGCGCGCTGGGTGCGCAGACAGGGCGATGAGGCGCTGGCCCACGCCGCCAGCAACGCGCTGGCCAAGATCGCCGCCGCCACGCCGAAAGACCTGCGCGACGACATGGCCGACACCAGCCTGTGGGTGCCGATCGGTCCCGACCGGCAAGCCGCCAGCGATATCCACGTGCGTCCGGTGCGCGAGGCGATCCGCTACCAGCACCGGCTGCGCATGGCGTACTGCGATGAGCAGGGCGCGCCATCGGAGCGGGTGGTGTGGCCGTTCGCGCTGGCCTTCTTCGAGGGCAAGCGCCTGCTGGCCGCGTGGTGCGAATTGCGGCTGGCGTTCCGCCATTTTCGCATCGACCGCATTGCGGCGGCGGAGTCGATGCAGGAGCGCTACCCGGCACGCCGCCACGAGCTGCTGAAAACCTGGCGCGCCGAGCACAATATCAGCGACGACTCCTGACAAAAACTGTCGCAGCCTGGATCTACGATGCAGTTCTCAACCACTCAACGGAGACTGCACCATGCGCTTGTACCACCACCCAATGTCGACCTGTTCCCGCCGCGTGATGCTGGCCGCCCTGCACATGGGCACGCCGCTGGAGCTGACCGAAGTCAGCCTGCTGAGCCCTGACGACCGCCGCCGCCTGGTCGGACTCAATCCCAACAACAAGCTGCCGGTGCTGCATGATGGCGAGTTCACGCTGACCGAGTCCTGCGCCATCATGCAATACCTGGCCTACCGCACGCACGGGCAAACGCTGTATCCGGATAACATCCTGGTCCGCGCCGACATCAACCGCTGGATGTTCTGGGCAGTGCAGCACTTCGCGCCGCCGATCAGCGTGTTTTGCTTCGAGCACATCTGGAAAGGACTGATCGGCAAGGGCGGCCCGGATGCGGCGGAACTGGAACGCGCGGGCCTGCAGGTGGCGCAGTTCGCCGCGGTGCTGGAGCAGCACCTGGCTGGCCGCAAATGGATGGTCGGCGAAAAGCTCAGCCTGGCCGACCTGGCAGTCGCGCCGTCACTGACTTACCTTCAGCAAGCCAAGCTGCCGCTGAGCCAGTACGCCAATCTGCAGGCATGGTTTGCCCGCGTGACCGAGCTGGAAGCCTGGAAGCACACCATGCCGGTGTGGTGATCTTGCTGATTGCAAAAAGAGCACGCTTATGTGAAGTAGCGCACAGAGCAGGACGGGCAAGGGCAGTATTCTGGACTCGTCTCCTCTGGAGGAGATCCCTAGTTTTGGACTTTGCCCGCTGCCCAGCGGGCTTTTTTTTTTACAGCATCAGCACCGCGTACAGCGACTGCACATCCTCTGCCGACTCGGTCATGATGGCGTGCAGCGTACCGTCGCCGACCACGAAGTCGATGGTGCGCGCGCCTTGCAAAGTGGTGGCGCCGGGCCGCTGGTACAGCGGCGAATGCACCGGCGACAGGTCGTTGGCCAGCAGCAGCGTGTCGCCTAGCGTTTCCGGCGGCAGCGCGCGCAGGCCGATCCACATCGATTCAATCGCCTTGAACACGCCGTCCGGCACGCCCAGGTGGGTCATGACGCCGCAGCCGATCTCGATTTCGCCATGCTCGACCCAATCCTCCGGCTCGCCCTCCATCACCTCCGGGTAGTCGCCGGCGCAGGACAGCATGTAGAACCCCGCCACCTCGTGCATGATGCCGGCAAACAGCGCCGTATCCGGATCGACGTGCGTGACGCGACGCGCGATCACCTGCGACAGCGCGGCCACGTGGGCGGTGTGCTCCCACAACTGGTTGATCTTGGCGGCCAGCGCCGGCTCGGTGACCTGGCTGCCGATCTGGCGCACGATCAGCGCCGCCACCAGCGATTGCAGCGTACGCACGCCGAGGCGCTGCACAGCCGCTCGCACGCTGGAGATTTCGGTGCCGGAACGGTTGTAGGCGACCGAGTTGGCAATCGCCACGCTACGCGCGGCCAGCAACGGGTCTGCCTGGATCAGCTTGGCGGCTGATTCGATGTGACAATCGGGATCATTCAGCGCCTGCTGCAAGCGCAGCGAGGCGTTGACGTTGGCGGGGAAGGTGAGTTCCCCCCGGCTCGCTTGAGCAGCGATGGTCTTGAAGGCGTCGAGTCTGTCCATTGTCAAAAATTATACTCGGAATATTGCCGTACGGCACTTTTCTAGGTATTACTTTTTCAGACGTCTGTTTCGGCCCACAAGCCAAATTGGTTATTGCTCGCTGAAGATGGCGTCGCAGCCTTCCACCGGTTCGTCGGTGTCTTGCAGCTCGTCGCTCAGGCCCAGGTCGAACAGTTCCTCGACCGCGTTCATGAAACTGTTGTGGGTCGAGGCGCCGATCAGGCGGTAGATTTCGCCGTCGGCATTGCGCACGCCGACGATCAGGGCTTCCTGGCGCACTTCGTCCGCAGGCGCCACGTCCAGCAGCAGGTTGGCGATGATGTGTTTGTCGAATTTGGCAGGTTTAATGCCGTCCAGCAGAGAGGTTTTCAAATCTGTTTCCTTGGTGTTTTAATCGCAATCGCGGCTGGTCGGGGCGGGCTCCGTCTGACCAGCCATGATGACAGTTTTAAGTTCGGACAGCGTTTTTTCAAGCCGCGCAAAGTCGTCGTCGGTGTAGGACGCAAACATTTTGCCGCTGTTGGCGATGACTTCCGGGAACACGGTACAGAAGGTCCGTTCGCCTTCCGGGGTCAGTCGCACAAAGAAAGAACGCTTGTCGCAGTCGTTGCGCTGACGTTCGACCAGGCCTTTTTGCTCCAGCCGTTCGATCACCCCGGTCAGGGTACCCTTGGTGATCAGCGTCTTGTCGCCCAGTTCTTTATAGGACATGCCGGGCGTGTTGCCCAGCGTGGCGATAATGTCGAACTGCGCGTGCGTCAAGCCGCTCCGGCGCACATATTCGCCGGAGAGCCGTTCATAGCCTTGCATGCATTCAGCCAGTAGCCGGATGCTTTTCAAGTATCGTTCACCCATAGGACGTGATTATAGCCGCTTCGCATCCGGCTTTCCGGCGGGGTACACTATGCCAAACGACAAGATTGATAAGAATAGCCGATGTCCTTTGCAAATTTATCCAGCCTCGCCCAGCAGCACCCCTTGCGCATGCTGCTGGTCAACGCCGGCGAGGCGGACGCCATTACCTGGGCGGGACTGGTGCAGCCGCTGCGCCTGGCCGCCGCCCAGCTGGGGCGCGATGTGCTGCAACTGGAGACCATGACGCCGGCCCAGGTGGTGCTGGCCCAGCCCGGCTGGCATCTGGCCTTGCTGGTGGCCGACGAACAACAGACGCCTCTGCCGCCCGAGCAGTGCCGCGCCGTCATCGAGCGCTGCCGCTCGGCCGAATACTGGGGCGGCGTCGGCGCCGGCGTGTTGTGGCTGGCCAAGGCCGGCCTGATGGCGGGCGTGCGCATCGCGCTGCCGTGGGCGCTGTACGCCGATACCGAAGACATCACCGAGCGCGCCATCCTGACCCCGCACCTGTTCGAGCTGGACGGCCGCCACCTGAGCTGCTGCGGCGGCGCCGCGTCGATCGACTTCGCGCTGACGCTGATCGAGCAGCTGTTCGGCGCCGGCATCCAGGCCACCGTCAAGGAAAGCCTGTGCGTGGAGCGCGTGCGCGGGCCGGAAGAGCGCCAGCGGGTGGCCCTGCAGGCCCGCTTCGGCGCCTTGCAGCCGCGCCTGTCGGAAGCGGTGACCTTGATGGAGACCAATATCGAGGAGCCGCTGTCGACCGACGACATCGCCAACCTGGTCGGCCTGTCGCGGCGCCAGCTGGAGCGGCTGTTCAAGCAATACCTGGGCAGCCTGCCGTCGCGCTACTACCTGGAACTACGGCTGCAACGGGCGCGCCAGCTATTGCTGGACACCAATCATTCGATCGTGCAAGTGGGGTTGATGTGCGGCTTTTCGTCGGGCTCGCACTTCTCCACCGCGTTTGGCGCGCTGTTCGGCAACACCCCGCGCGAAGAGCGCCAGCGCAAATTACAGTCCTGACAAGTTTACTTTGCGGCCAAAAGTAAAAATTCTTGTCGCCATTAGAAAAGAACTTTAGCATCCCGGTTTTTATAATGGGTCCACGCGGCGTTGTGCCGCGCATGACCCACATATTGATAGGGAATGCCATGAATGCCAAAGTAGATACGACCGCTCTCAACCGTCCTGTGACCCGTCAGACCTTTGACGAAGTCCTGGTGCCGACTTACGCACCGGCAGCGATGGTTCCGGTCCGAGGCTCGGGTCTGGACCTGTGGGACCAGACTGGCAAACACTACCTGGACTTTACCTCCGGCATCGCCGTGGCCGCGCTTGGCCATTGCAACCCTATCGTGGTCGAGGCGCTGACCCGCCAGGCCAACACCCTGTGGCACCTGGGCAATGGCTACACCAACGAGCCAGTGCTGCGCCTGGCCCTGGCGCTGACCGAAGCCACCTTCGCCGACCGCGCCTTCTTCTGCAACTCCGGCGCCGAAGCCAATGAAGCCGCCCTGAAGCTGGCCCGTAAATACGCGCACAGCAAATTCGGCCCGCAGAAATCGCGCATTATTTCGTGCTATCAGTCGTTCCACGGCCGCACGCTGTTCACCGTGTCGGTGGGCGGCCAGTCGAAATACACCGAAGGCTTCGAGCCGCTGCCACCGTCGATCGACCACATCACCTACAACGACATCGAATCTGCGCGCGCCGCCATCGGTGACGACGTCTGCGCCGTGATCGTCGAGCCGCTGCAAGGCGAAGGTGGCGTGGTGCCGGGCGACAAAGCCTACCTGCAAGAATTGCGCGACCTGTGCAACAAGACCGGCGCACTGCTGATCTTCGATGAAGTGCAATGCGGCATGGGCCGTACCGGCGACCTGTTCCACTACATGACCTACGGTATTACGCCGGACATCCTGACCTCGGCCAAGGCGCTGGGCAACGGTTTCCCGATCGCCGCCATGCTGACCACCCACGAACTGGCGGCCACGCTGAACGTCGGCTCGCACGGCACCACCTACGGCGGCAATCCGCTGGCTACGACGGTGGCGCTGGCGGTGCTGGAAACGGTCAATCAGCCAGCCTTCCTGGCGCGCGTGAAGGAAGCCGGCAACAAGCTGCGTTCGACCATGGAGAAGCTGATCGGCGATTACCCGCAAGTGTTCACGCAAGTGCGCGGCGCCGGTCTGCTGCTGGGCATCGTGGTGACCGATGCGTGGAAAGGCCGTTCCAAGGATATCCAGAAGGCTGCTGAAGCCAACGGTATGATGGTGCTGATCGCCGGCATGGACGTGGTGCGCCTGGCGCCGGCGCTGATCGTCACCGACGAGCAGATCGCCGAAGCGGACCGCATCCTGCGCCTGTCGCTGGATGGCCTGCTGAAGGCAGCGTAAGCACCACCATCCCGTCATTCCCGCGTAGGCGGGAATCCATAGAACGCGGCCGTTGTGGCTCAGTATGGATTCCCGCTTTCGCGGGAATGACGTTTTTACGTTCACTAAGGAGTTTTTATGTATGTAGTCCGTCCGGTCGAACTTGCGGATATTGCAGCCCTTGAGGCGCTGTCCGCGGTCCCTATGCCGGGAGTGCATACCTTGCCCAAGACGCGCGAAAAAATCCGCGCCATGGTCGAACTGTCGATCGCCTCCTTCGCCGCGCATGTCGACATCCCGAGCGAAGAGGGCTACCTGATGGTGCTGGAGTCGCAGGACAAGCAGATCGTCGGCACCGCCGCCATGTTTGCCGCCGCCGGCTCCAACGGCACCTATTTCTCCTTCCGTAACGACGTGATCCAGCAGGTCTCGCGTGACCTCAACATCAGCCATAGCGTGCACGCGCTGACGCTGTGCTCCGAGCTGACCGGCTACTCGCAACTGTCGTCCTTCTTCGTCGGCGAGCGCGAACACGGCACGCCGGAAGCGGCACTGCTGTCGCGCGCGCGCCTGATGTTCGCGGTGCTGGCGCCGCACCGCTTTTCGGAACGCTTCTTCGTGCCGCTGGCCGGCGTGACCGACAGCGAAGGCGGCTCGCCGTTCTGGGATGCGCTGGGCCGCAAATTCTTCCAGATGGATTTCCTCGACGCCGAACGCACCATCGGCGGCGCCCGCAACCGCACGCTGATCGTCGAACTGATGCCGCACTATCCGGTCTACGTGCCGCTGCTGCCGGGCGACGCGCAGGCCGCCATGGGCCAGATCCATCCATCGGGCGAGCTGGCGTTCAATCTGCTGACCGCCGAAGGCTTCGAAGCCGACGACTACATCGACATCTTCGACGGCGGCCCGATCCTGCAGGCGCACAAGAATTCGCTGCGCACCTTTACCGGCGCGCTGCAGCGTCGCGTCGCCACGTCGGTCGAGACGCCGGACCGCGGCCGTGAGCCGCAGCTGCGCTACGCCGTGTCGTCCGGTTCCGAGCATGACTTCCGCGTGGTCATTACGCATTGCCCGGCGCTGGAATCGCAACTCAGCGTGGCACTATCCCTGGATGTACAGGACGCGCTGCATATCGCCGAAGGCGATACCGTCATCTGCGTCCGAATATAAAAACGAGAAAACCTATGCTAGTTGTACGCGCAATCCAAGACACCGACCTCGATGCCCTATATGTGATGGCCACCCAGGTAGGCAGCGGCATGACCACGCTCAAGCCGGACATGAAGATGATGGGCGACCGCCTGAACATCGCCGTGGCCTCGTTTGCCGAAACCATCCCGCCGGAACAGCGCGACTATATGTTCGTGATGGAGGACACCGACAGCGGCCGCCTGGCCGGCGTGTGCGCCATCAAAGGCTCGGTGGGCCTGACCGAACCGTTTTACAACTACCGCATCGGCACGCTGGTGCACTCCAGCCGCGAACTGGATGTGTTCACCCGCATGGACACGCTGTACCTGTCGAACGACCTGACCGGCAGCACCGAACTGTGTTCGCTGTTTCTGCATCCCGACTACCGCACCGGCAACAACGGCAAGCTGCTGTCGAAGTGCCGCTTCCTGTTCATCGCCCAGTTCCCGCACCTGTTCACCGAAAAATTGATCGCCGAAATGCGCGGCTACCAGGAGGAGAGCGGCCGTTCGCCCTTCTACGAAGGGCTGGGCCGCCACTTCTTCAAGATGGACTTCGACCACGTCGATGCGCTGACCGCCGTCGGCAAGAAGTCCTTCATCGCCGAACTGATGCCGCGCCAGCCGCTCTACGTGGCTTACCTGCCGGACGACGCGCAGGAAGTCATCGGCAAGGTGCATACGTCCACCGCGCCGGCGCGTCGCCTGCTGGAGCAGGAAGGCATGTACTTCGAAGGCTATGTCGACATTTTCGACGCCGGCCCGGTGCTGCAGGCGCGCGTGTCGGAACTGCGCGCCATGCGCGACAGCACGCTGGCCGACATCGGCCCGGCGACCGACGGGGATTCCGCCTGCGCGCCGGAGAGCGTTGTGGCCGAACCTATGCTGGTCTCCAACACCACGCTTAAAGATTTCCGCATGATTTTGTCGCAGGCGATGCCGGTCAACGGCATCGTCGCCCTGCCGGAAGCGGAGCAGCAGCTCCTGCATTGCCGCAGCGGCGATACCGTGCGCACCTTGACTCTCAATCCGAGGAAGAACAATGGCTAACTCCGTGGCAAACATCAGCAACTTCATTAACGGCGAATGGATCGCCGGCAGCGGCGCCGAACTGGTGACCATCAATCCGGCCACCGGCCTGCAGACCTGGTCCAGCCACGAATCGACCGCAGTCGATGTGGCGCAGGCCACCACTGCCGCGCGCGCCGCGTTCGACGCATGGGCCCTGACTCCGCTGGAACAGCGCATCGCCGTGTGCACCCGCTTCCGCGACCTGCTCAAGCAGGACGCCGAAGAGCTGGCGCTGCTGATCTCCGAAGAAGTGGGCAAGCCGCTGTGGGAGTCGCGCACCGAAGTGGCCACCATGGCCAACAAGATCGACATCTCGGTGCAGGCCTACAGCGCCCGCACCGGCGAGTCGCACAGCAAGGTGGCCGATGGCGAAGCGGTGCTGCGTCACCGTCCGCACGGCGTGTTCGGCGTGTTCGGTCCGTACAACTTCCCCGGCCACCTGCCGAACGGCCATATCGTGCCGGCGCTGATCGCCGGTAACACGCTGGTGTTCAAGCCAAGCGAATACGCGCCGCGCACCGCCATCAAGACCGTGCAGCTGTGGGAGAAGGCCGGTCTGCCATACGGCGTGCTGAACCTGGTCAATGGCGGCCGCGAAACCGGCATCGCGCTGGGCCAGAGCAAGCTGCTCGACGGCGTGCTGTTCACCGGCAGCTGCCAGACCGGCACCGCGCTGCATAAACAATTCGGCGGCCAGCCGGGCAAGATGCTGGCGCTGGAAATGGGCGGTAACAATCCGCTGGTGATCTGGGATGCCAAGGAAATCGACGCCGCCGTGTTCATGGCGATTTCGTCGGCCTTCATCTCGGCGGGCCAGCGCTGCACCTGCGCGCGCCGTCTGATCCTGCCGACCGGCGCGGCCGGCGACGCCATCGTCGCGCGCCTGGTCGATGTCGCCAGCCGTCTGACCGTCGGCGCTTCCGATGCCGAGCCAGCGCCGTTCATGGGCCCCGTGGTGTCGGCTGCTGTCGCCAGGCGTCTGGTGCAGGCGCAGGCCGACTTGGTCGCGCGCGGCGGCAAGCTGCTGCTGGAGATGAAACACCTGGACGTCAACAGCGGCTTCGTCTCGGCTGGCATCGTCGACGTCACCGACGCCAAAGGCATTCCGGACGAAGAGTGGTTCGGCCCTCTGCTACAGATCATCCGCGTGGCGGATTTTGAAAGCGCCATCGACGCCGCCAACAACACCGCTTTCGGCCTGGCCGCCGCGCTGATCTCCAACGACGAAAAGCTGTGGAAGATATTCCAGGTGCGCGCGCGCGCCGGCATCGTCAACTGGAACCGTCCAACCACCGGCGCCGCCAGCAGCGCGCCGTTCGGCGGCGTGGGCCAGTCGGGCAATCACCGTCCAAGCGCCTACTACGCGGCGGATTACTGCGCCTATCCGGTTGCATCGATTGAGAACAACGTACTTGAAATGCCAGCGAAGCTTTCGCCGGGCATGCACTTCTAAAGGCAGCATCTCATGTCCGCACGCGAATTCAACTTCGACGGCCTGGTAGGCCCATCGCACAACTACGCCGGCCTGTCGTTCGGTAACGTCGCCTCGTTCAGCAACGTCAAGAGCGCCTCCAATCCCAAGCTGGCCGCGCTGCAAGGCCTGGCCAAGATGCGCGCTTTGGCGGCGCGCGGCTTCGGCCAGGCGCTGCTGCCGCCGCAGGACCGTCCGAACTTCCGCCTGCTGCGCAGCATCGGCTTCATCGGCACCGACGCAGAGGTACTCGCCAAGGCGGCAAAAGAGTCGCCGGTGATTTTGGCCTGCGCATATTCGGCCTCGCCGATGTGGACCGCGAACGCAGCCACCGTCAGTCCTTCGGCCGATAGCGCCGACGGGCGCACGCACTTCACCGCTGCAAACCTGAACAACAAGCTGCATCGCGCCTTCGAGCATGAGCAATCGACGCGCGCACTGCGCGCTATCTTCAAGGATGAAAAACACTTCGCCGTGCACGACGCGCTGCCAGGCACGCCGGCTTTCGGCGACGAAGGTGCGGCCAATCACACGCGTTTATGCAAGGACCATGGCAGCAGCGGCGTCGAGATGTTTGTCTACGGCCGCACCGAGTTCGACGCCTCCGCTCCGGCGCCGAAGAAGTACCCGGCGCGCCAGACGCTGGAAGCTTCGCAGGCGGTGGCGCGGCTGCATGGTCTGTCGGCCGAACGCACCGTCTACATCCAGCAGAACCCAGACGTCATCGATCAAGGCGTGTTCCATAACGACGTGATCGCGGTAGGTAACGCCAATGCCCTGTTCTACCACGAGCAGGCATTCGCCGACGAAGCAGGCGCGCTCGATCAGCTGCGCCGCGCACTCGCCGGCGTCGGCGCGGACCTGAACGCGATCCGCGTCGATACGGCCCGCGTGCCGGTGGCCGACGCGGTGGCCAGTTATCTTTTCAACAGCCAGCTGCTGAGCAAGGCCGATGGCAAGATGGCATTGGTGATTCCGCAGGAGTGCCAGGAAGTCGCTTCCGTGGCCGCGTATCTGGACGGTCTCGTAGCGGGCGGCAGCGCGATCGATGAACTGATACATTTCGACCTGCGCCAGTCGATGCGCAACGGCGGTGGTCCCGCATGCCTGCGTTTGCGCGTGGCGCTGACCGATGCCGAAGCCGCCGCCATGCACCAGGGCGTGGTGATGACCGAGGCGCTGTATCACACGCTGGTGGCGTGGGTGGAAAAACACTACCGCGACCGCCTGGACCCTGCCGATCTGGCAGACCCACAATTGGCGATAGAAGTGCATAATGCACTGGATGAGTTGAGCCGTATCCTCGGACTCCCGGGACTCTACGATTTTTAATAATAAACGCCGCGCAGCCACAAGCCGGCGCGGACATTGCAACACAAGATACCTATAACGTATTGGAGAAGCAAAGATGAAAGTATCGCCACAAGACCTGCGCAATCAAACACTGGATCACGTCAAGGCGAGCATGTCGCCGGGCGATGACGCCAAGGTTGCGGAGCTGATCGCCGCCTGGCTGAAGTCCCTGGACGATGAAGACCTGGCCGGTATTGCGCCCGAGAGTCTGGCGATGGTGTTGTGGGGCGGGTTCGTGCAGGCAGCCAAACGTACCGCCAGTGGCGCGCAGATCGCCCGCCTGCGCTACGACGATGGCCGTGGCGGCATGGCGACCGCGCTGCTGATTCTGAACGACGACATGCCGTATCTGGTCGACTCCATCGTTATGGCCATGCGCAAGCTGCGCGTAACCGCCAACAACGTACTCAATACGGTGCTGCCGGTGACGCGCGATGCGGACGGCGTGGTCACGGCCGTTGGCGAGCATGGCGCCAAGCTGGAATCGTACGTGCTGGTGCTGCTGTCGGAAGATTTGCCGGAGGCCGAAGTCGGCATGCTGGAAGAGCGCATCGTCATGGTGTCGCGCGACGCCGCCGTGGTGCGCCGCGACCGTGCCGCCATGCTGGAACAATTCAGCCGCATCGGTGCGGAAGCCGCAGCGCATGGTGAAGAAGGCAAGGAAGTCGCCGCCTTCCTGGAATGGGCCAAGACCGAAGGCTTCGAGCCGTTCGGCTACGCTTACTACGCCGTCAAGCCGGGCGTGCGTGAACTGGAGCGCGACATCCCTAGCCGCATCGGCGTGCTGCAGGATACTTCGCATCCGGTGTACGGTACCTGCCTGGCCAATATCCCTGGCGATTTCGATACGCTGTCCAAGCGCGGCCACACGCTGTCCATCGTCAAGGCCGACGTGGAAGGCACGCTGCACCGCGACCAGCAGCTGGACTTCATCGGCGTGCGCCGCACCGACGCGCAAGGCGCGATCCTCGGCGAATACTGCTTCGTGGGCCTGTTCACCCGCGCCGCCACCTCGACGCCGCTGAACCGTTTGCCGTTCGCGCGTGGCCGCGTGGCGCGCGTGCTGAGCATCGCCGGCGTGCGCCAGGAAGGCTTCCGCGCCGAGAAGTTCGTCGAGATCCTCGAATCGCTGCCGCGCACCGAAGCGCTGGAAGCCGATCCGGAATGGCTGGCCGAAGTCTGCGGCGCCGTGGTCTCGCTGTACAAACAGCCGCGCGCCAAAGTGTTCGCCCGCCGCGACGTCTATGCGCGTCACCTGAATGTGCTGGTCTACCTGCCGCGCGAGCGTTACAGCGCAAGCGTTGGTTCGGCACTGGCCAAAGCACTGCAGGCCAGTTCCGGCGCCAACCATGTCAGCTCGCAGACGCTGGTGGCCGATGGCCCGCTGGCCCGCGTCTACCTGATCGCGCATGGCGCGCGCTATCCGCTGGATCTGGAAACCGACATCCAGCAACCGCTGCTGGCTGTGATGGATGGCTGGCACGACCAGTTCTCCGTGCTGGCCGACGCCGTCACCGACGTGCCGCTGCGCGCCAGCCTGCGCAAAATGTGCGCGACGCTGCCGACTGACTACGTCGCCACCACCACGCCGTCCGCCGCCTTCCACGATCTGGGCGCGATCCTGCGCAACACCGATCCTTCGCGCGTTAGCGTGCGCGTGGATGCCGACAACGGCCACACCAGCATTCGCCTGTATTCGGTCGACCGCGTGCCGTCGCTGTCGACCATCCTGCCAGCGCTGCATAACGCCGGCGTGACCATCGACCGCGAGCAGGCGCACTCGCTGCGCGTGAACGGCGAGCGCCATTTCGTCACCAGCCTGTCGGTGGATGCCGACAGCGCCGCCAAGCTGTCCAAGCCGGAAATCGTGCCGGTGGCGGAAGAGCTGTTCGCCGCGCTGTTCAACGATGCGGCCGAAGACGGCCGTCTGAATGGCCTGGTGGTCGAAGGTGGCCTGAGCGTGCGCGAAGTGCAGCTGGTGCGCGCCTACATGAGCTACTGGCGCCAGGCCAGCCCGCGCTTCTCGGTGCGCTACATGGCCGAGACGCTGCGCAAGCAGCCGGCCATCGTCAAGGAACTGGTGGACGCCTTCCTGCAGCGCTTTAATCCTGCCAACGACGAAGCCACGCGCGCCGCTGCGCTGGACAAGGTTGCCGACATCAAGAGCCGTCTGCCGGCCATCAATCACGCCGACAGCGAAGAAGTGCTGGGCGCGATGGCGACGCTGATCAGCGCCACGCTGCGCACCAATTACTTCCAGAACGATCAGCAGGGCGACAAGATTATCTTCAAATTCGACACCAGTAACCTGCTGCTGGTGCCGGAACCGCGTCCGTTCCGCGAGATCTTCGTGTTCTCGCGCCGCTTCGAAGGCGTGCACCTGCGCGGCGGCCCGGTCGCCCGTGGTGGCTTGCGCTGGTCGGACCGCATGGAAGACTACCGCACCGAAGTCCTCGGCCTGGTCAAGGCGCAGATGGTGAAGAACGCCGTCATCGTACCGGCCGGCGCCAAGGGAGGCTTTGTCTGCAAGCAGATGCCGAAAGACGCCGTGCGCGAAACCATCGCGGCGGAAGGCGAGGCAGTGTATCGCCTGTTCATCGCCAGCCTGCTGGAAGTGACCGACAACCGCGTGCTGGGTAACATCGTGCCGCCGGCCGATACCGTGGTCTACGACCCTAACGATCCTTACCTGGTGGTGGCGGCCGATAAAGGCACCGCGACCTTCTCCGACATCGCCAACGGCATCGCCGTGCAGCGCGGTTTCTGGCTGGGCGACGCGTTTGCGTCGGGCGGCTCCAACGGCTACGACCACAAGAAGATGGGCATTACCGCCAAGGGCGCGTTTGAAGCGGTCAAGCGCCACTTCTACGAAATGGACCACGACATTCACGTGTCGCCGGTGACCATGGTCGGCGTGGGCGATATGTCGGGCGACGTGTTCGGCAACGGCGCGCTGTTGTCGCGCAAGCTGAAGATCGTGGCGGCGTTCGATCACCGTCATATCTTCCTTGATCCGAATCCGGACATGGAAGCATCGTTCGTCGAGCGTGAGCGCATGTTTGCGTTGCCGCGCTCCTCGTGGGAAGACTACAACAAGGAACTGATCTCGAAGGGCGGCGGTGTATTCCCGCGTAACGCGCGTTCGATCGAGCTGTCGCCGGAAATCCGCGCCGTGCTGGATATCGAAGAAACCGCACTGGCGCCGGAAGAACTGATGCACCGCATCCTGCTGGCGCCGGTGGACCTGTTCTACAACGGCGGCATCGGCACCTATATCAAGGCCTCGACCGAATCGCACGCGCAGGTCAAGGACCGCGCCAACGACAACATCCGTGTCGACGGCAATCAGCTGCGCTGCAAAGTCGTCACCGAAGGCGGCAACCTGGGTGCGACGCAGGCTGGCCGTATCGAGTTTGCGCTGTCCGGTGGCCGCATCTTCACTGATGCGATCGACAACTCGGCCGGCGTGGATTGCTCCGACCATGAAGTGAACGCAAAGATGTGGCTGGACGTGGAAATGAACGCCGGCCAGTTGAGCGAAGCAGACCGCAACCGCACGCTGAACGAGATGACCGACGACATCGAGCGCCTGGTCCTGCGCGACAACACGCTGCAAACGCAGTTGCTGGTGCGCGAGTTGCAGGCGCAGGTCGATCCGGATGTGCAGGACGGTTACGCCGCGCTGATCGCGTCTCTGGAAGAAGAGGGCGCGCTGTCGCGTGAGCTGGAGCAGTTGCCGTCGGTGGCTGAACTGGCGCGCCGCAAGGCCGATGGCCGGGGCCTGACCACGCCGGAACTAGCGGTGGTCATCGCCAACGTCAAGAACCGCTACAAACGAATTCTGTCGGCGCTGCCGCTGACCGAGAACAGCTGGGCCGAATCGGTGCTCAAACCGTACTTCCCGGATCTGCTGGTGGCTACCCGTCCAGCATTGGCGCACCCGCTGGCCAACGCCATCCTGGCCACCGTGCTGGCGAATGAATCGGTCAACCGTTGCGGTCCGCTGATGCTGCGTCAACTGGCGGGCGAACATGGCGTGGATGAAGCGGATGTAATCCTTGCGTGGGGCCAGGCATGGTCCGCGCTGAACCTGGCGCCGATCTTCGATACGCTGGATGAAGATGCGCTGAAGATCCCGCGCGCGGTGTCGATCAAGGTCGATGCGCACACCCGCGTACTGCAGAAGGCGGTGATCGAAGGCGCGCTGTCGGTGCCTGTCGAGCAGTTGCGCAATGGTGTCGGCGAGTTGACCGGCCTGTTCGCCAATCCGGAAACGCTGGCGCAGCTCACCCCTGTCAGCGGCCAGTCGGAAGCGGAACTGACCGCCGGCCTGCGCGCAGAATTTGTGCGCGCCTGGATGGCGGTGGATGCGCTGGAAGCCGTGGCGGCGTTTGTGTTTGCGGCGCTGTCGGTGCAACGTCCGGCGGGCATGGACTTGCCGGCCTTCCTGCATGTGGGCCTGGCGCTGCGCGCGCAGGTCGGCATCGACACGCTGGAACGCGGCCTGAAACTGCCGGCCACCAGCCGTTCGCAGGAACAGTTGCGCAGCTACGCGCAAAACGCGCTGCGCCGCACGCAGCAACGCCTGCTGTCGCAGGTGCTCAAGCATGCCACCGGCGGCCATTCGGCGCTGGAGGCGGTGGAGGTGGTCGCCAACACGCTGGGCTTGTCCGGCTATTCGGTGGCGACGGATCTGGAACAGGCGATGCTGGATGTGTGGGCTTTGTCCGAGGCGGTCAACGCCAGCGTCACGGCACAGGCGGCGTAAGACGATGAGCGTTTCGCAAGCACATTCGCCGGCAGCGTTGCCGCAGCAGTTGCCTGCTGCGGTGCGCGCGCTGGCGGAGGCGGATTTCAGCGCCATCGCGCCGCGCTTTACGGCGGCCGGCTTTGTGGTCGCCGAGCCGGCCGACGGCATCATCACGATCCGCGCGGCCGGTGGTGCGGTCCGCCCGGCGGTGCTGATCTCCGTCGGCGTGCACGGCGACGAGACCGGACCGATCGAAGTCGTGGCTTACTTGCTGGACGCCCTGTCGCATCAGCCGTCCGCGCTGGCGGTGGACCTGATGCTTTGCGTCGGTAATATCGGCGCCATCCGCGCCGGCAAGCGCTTCATCGACGCGGACCTGAATCGCATGTTCCGCGAAAAGCGCGGCACGCTGGAAGGCACGGCGGAAGCTGCACGCGCCGACGTGATGATCGCCGCCACCACCGCGTTCTTCCAGAACGCCGGCCCGGCGCGCTGGCATCTCGACCTGCATACCGCGATCCGGCCATCCGTTTATCCCACCTTCGCCATCGTGCCGGAATTGATTGCCGATCAACCGCGCGCGCAACTGATCGACTGGCTGGGACTTGCGGGTATCGGCGCCATCATCATGAACCCGGCCTCGGTGGGTACTTACAGCTACTACTCGGCCGAGCACCATGCGGCGGCCGGCACCACCATTGAACTGGGCCGCATCGGCACGCTGGGTCAGAATGACCTGGCGCAGTTCAAGGACGCATCGCAGGCGCTCGATGACCTGCTGCGCGGCGCGGCCAGGCGTGACGGCACGCAGCGGCCGCACATCTTCAATACCGCGCGCCAGATCATCAAGTTGAGCGACCAGTTCCAGATGGCGTTCGGCAAAGAGACGCATAACTTCACCGCCATGAAACAAGGAGAAGAGATTGCGCGTGATGGCGACACCGTCTACACCGTGCAGCATGCGGAAGAACTGGTGGTATTCCCCAATCCCGATGTGCGTGTCGGCTTGCGGGCAGGGCTGATGGTGGTGCGCGTCGATTGATCTTTACCCGTCTTTACACTCTGCGGGGTCATGGATACATGGTTTAGTTCGTTAATAGAATAGCGTCCTTAACCACGGAGTAAGAACCATGAGCACAGCAATCAGCAGCGTTTCCAGCAGCACCACCACCGCCCCAACTTTCGATCCAGCCAAAGGCGCAGCGCGTCTGGCGACCAAGATGTTCGACGATATGGATGCCGACACCGACGGTTCGGTCAGCAAAGACGAGTTCGTCAAGGGCCTGGAATCCAAAGGCGTCTCGTCCGACGACGCCACCAAGCAGTTCGACGCCATCGACAAAGAAGGCACCGGCTCGATCACCAAGGATGACCTGACCTCGGCCATCAAGAGCGGCGACTTCAAACCGCCGCGTCCGCAGGGCGGCGGTGAGGGCGGCTCGCAGGGCGCGAGTGGCGTCAGCGGCGCCGGCGGCGCAAAAGGCGCTGGCGGCGCAGGTGGCGCCAGCGCGGCCGGTGGCAGCAGCAGCGCCACCAAAACCTACGACGCAGCCGACAAGAACGAAGACGGCACCGTGACCCAGCAAGAGCAACTGGTCTACGACATCGCGCAAGCCAGCAAAGCCGCCGCCGCCAGCAATACCAGCCAGATCGGCAATAACATCGACGCATTGGCCTGACCGCCGGCAGCCTTCAAGCCGTTGCGCTACACTCGGAGTTTTCTTTCGGGGAGATGATGATGGCGCTATCGATGGATCAATTGACGGTGCCCGCGTTCGTGCGCGGGTTGAAAGTGTTGTCGGCGTTGCTGAAGAAGGCGGAAGCACACGTCGAGCAGCAGGGCTCGGTACCGGATGCGATGATTTCGGCGCGGCTGGCCGATGATATGTTGCCGCTGACGGGCCAGGTGCAGCGCGCCAGCGATACGTCGAAGATGACGGTGGAACGCCTGACCGGCGTGCCGGCGCCTAAGTTTGAAGATAACGAAACGTCATTCGATCAGCTGCAACAGCGGATCGCCAACACCATCGCCTTCCTGGAAAGCGTGACGCCGGAGCAGTTCGCCGACAGCGAAGAACGCACTATCCGCCTCAATTTCGGCGGCTTCCCGGACTTTACCGGCGCCAGCTACCTGCTGACCTTCGCGCTGCCCAATTTCTACTTCCATGTCGCCA
Source organism: Duganella dendranthematis (assembly GCF_012849375.1). Taxonomy (NCBI): domain Bacteria; kingdom Pseudomonadati; phylum Pseudomonadota; class Betaproteobacteria; order Burkholderiales; family Oxalobacteraceae; genus Duganella; species Duganella dendranthematis. The sequence goes on along the minus strand of NZ_CP051684.1, from coordinate 1,931,184 downwards.
CCGCGCACGACATCCTGCGCAATCAGGGTGTCAAGATCGGCAAGCTCGACTATCTGGGCGCTTTCGCTTAGTGGTGGATGATCAGCGCCGTCAGGGTAATGGCCAGGCCAAGCAGGACCATGGCGGCGCCGGTCACGGCGGCGGGATGGATGCGGCGAGATACGGTAGGGATCTTTTGAATCGGCATGGCTGGCTCTCCTTCTTGGCTTTGAGTAACACTTGCCTCAAGAGTAAGCCATCGCCTGTTTGCAATCTATACATGCCCCTGTATCAAAAGTAAGCACTTGTAACGCAGGCCATATGGCGTAAGGGTCAAAGTTGTATTTGTGGCACAAAATACCTGTAGGGGAGCCGGACGGAAAGCCCTATAATCGCTGTGTTTTTGCCCCGACATCATCTCCCACAAGGATAGCCTGTGAACCAAACGCTGGTCCAGAAACTGACCCGTACCAAGCTGGTCAACCATCAAAAAGCAGAAGACCCAAGCAGCAGCAACAGTTTGCACCGCTCTGTAGGCCTGTTCCCCCTGACGATGATCGGTGTCGGCGCCACGATCGGCACCGGCATCTTCTTTACGATGGTTGAGGCCGTACCCAAGGCTGGCCCATCCGTCATCCTGTCGTTCCTGATCGCCGCCATTACCGCCGGCCTGACCGCGCTGTGCTATGCCGAGCTGTCGTTCCGCATTCCGGCCTCCGGCTCGTCGTATTCGTTCGCTTACGCCACCGTGGGTGAGTTCCTGGCCTTCATCATGGCCGCCTGTTTGCTGCTGGAATATGGCCTGGCCGCCAGCGCGGTGGCGATCGGCTGGTCGGACTACTTGAATAATTTCCTGAATAACGCGATCGGCTGGCATATTCCAGAGATGCTGCGCTCGCCGACCATCGTCTCGACCGCGCACGGGATCGAAGTGCATGGCGGCCACATCAATTTGCCGCCGATCATCCTGGTGTGCCTGTGCTGCCTGCTGCTGATCCGCGGCGCCAAGGAATCGGCCACCACCAACGCCATCATGGTGATGATCAAGCTGGCGATCCTGATCTTCTTCGTGGTGATCGCCTTCAGCGGTTTCGACATCAACAACTTCCACCCGTTCTTCAGCCCGGACGGCGGCGTGCACACCACCGGCATGGCCGGCGTGACGGCGGCGGCGGCGACCGTGTTCTTCTCCTTCATCGGCCTGGACACTGTGGCCACTGCCGGCGAAGAAGTGCGCAATCCTACCCGTAATGTGCCGATCGGCATCCTGTCCGCGCTGGTGATTGTGACCGTGTTCTACATGCTGGTGGCGGTGGCCGCGATGGGCGCGCAGCCGGCGGCCAAGTTCGCCGGGCAGGAAGCCGGCCTGGCCGTGATCCTGCAAAACGTCACCGGCAAGACCTGGCCGGCGCTGGTGCTGGCGGCGGGCGCCGTGATTTCGGTATTCAGCGTAACGCTGGTGACCATCTACGGCCAGACCCGCATCCTGTACGCGATTTCCAAGGATGGCCTGATTTCACCGGCGTTCCAGAAAGTCAGCCCGCGCACCGGTTCGCCGGTGCACAACACGCTGATCGTCTGCATCGTGGTGGGCCTGGTGGCCGGTTTTGTCGATGCGACCTTCCTGTGGGATATGGTCAGCATGGGTACGCTGACGGCGTTCAGCGTGGTGTCGGTGGCGGTGCCGGTGATGCGTCGCAAGGAAGGCCCATCGGCCGTCAAAGGCTTCCGCGTGCCGGGTGGTCCTTACCTGGTGCCGGGCCTGAGCATCGCGGCCTGCCTGTACCTGATGTTTGGCCTGTCGATGACGACCTACACCATCTTCGGTATCTGGATCACCGCCACGGTGCTGACCTACTTCCTGTACGGCATGCGCAACTCGCGCCTCAACCGTCAGTAATACGGTAGCCAATTAAAAAGCCCCGGCCGCTTGCGCGTGCCGGGGCTTTTGCCATTTTGACGGTGTAACTTATTCAGCGCTGTTGTTTTCAGGCTTGTTGCCCAGGTACAGGCGCAGCACCAGGCCGGACAGAGCGATTGCAGCAGGCAGGTTTTCGATAATGGTCAGCATAGTATTTCTCCTTGAGTGAATTCGATTAACCGCGCGATGCGAAGAAGCGCAGCTCGGCGGACAGGCTAGGGGAGTGGCGCTCGCAGTCATTCGCCATGCGAGTGAGCCACCAGATGGTTTCTTCTTTGTTGCGCTGCGACATACCCGGTTGTACGGCGAACACGGCTGCGAACAGCTGGCGTACTGCGGTGGCAACATTGGCGAAGTAGCCAGTGTCATTGGTCGTGGTGTAGGTCATTGCGCTCATCGGAAACTCCATCAATATTCGTTTGTTGCGTTGCAGTATGCGCGCATTTCAGTAATAAGAAAACTTTCGATTTATGATACGAGCCATAAGCAATGTATATAACTTGGGATTTTCCCTATGAAGAGGTGGTGCTTTGGAGTAAGTTGAAGTAGTGTAATTTTTTTGTGTAGCCGCTGCCTTCAGGTATGATTACTGTCCTTTTAGCAATAATCTGATGGGGTGGGAATGTCTCTGCGCACGAAATTCATGCTGGCGTTGCTGTTGACCGGACTGGCTGCCGTGGCGATGGTAGGCGGCCTGGCCTATGCCGGCATGACCAAGAAGGTCGACGGCATGCGGCGCGAGCGAGCGGCCGAGCATTTTCATGAGTCCGTCACCGCCTATCTGGCGCAATATGGCAGCTGGGAGGCCAATCACGGCAAGGAAGGGTTCGACGCCTTCATGCAGAGCCGCAGGCCGTCCGCCGGGGATCGTCCGCCGCCGCCGGCGGATGACCGCGAGCGTCCGCCACCGCCGCCCGGCGAGGGCCGGCCGGAGCATCGCGGCGAGCCGCCGTATCACTTCATTCTGGCCGACCAGGATTACCGCGTGCTGCTCGGCGCCGGCGTCTACAAGCATGGCGAACTGCTGTCGGAGGCGGCGCGCAAGGATGCGCGGGCAGTCGAGGTGCACGGCCGCGTGGTGGCGTATGTGTCGCCGGAAGGCGTGATCACGCCGAGCAGGCAGGAACTGCAATATCTGGCGGCAATGCGCGATGCGCTCTGGTTTGGTGTCAGCGGCGCGGCGGTGCTGGCGCTGGTGCTCGGCGTGCTGCTCAGCCGTGGACTGGGCCGCACGCTGGGCCATCTAACCGGCGCGGTGCGCGCCATGCATGGCGGATCGCTGTTGCAGCGGGTGCCGGTCGAGGGCAAGGACGAAGTGGCCGAACTGGCTGCCGCATTCAACGCCATGAGTGAAAAGCTGGCGCGCACGCACGAGGAGTTGAGCGAATCGCACCAGACCATTCTGGCGCAGGCGGAGCAGATGCGCGAGCTGAGCGTGCGCGACGCGCTGACTAAGCTGCATAACCGCCGCCATTTCGATGAACAGGCTTGTACCTTGTTCAGCCACGCGGTGCGCCACAAGCGGCCGCTCAGCGTGGTGATCGGCGATATCGATTTCTTCAAGAAGATCAACGACCAGTTCTCGCACGCCACCGGCGACACGGTGCTGCGCCAGGTCGGTGAGATCCTGCGCAGCCATATGCGCCTGAGCGATCTGGTGGCGCGCTATGGCGGCGAGGAATTCGTCATCGCGTTTCCGGAGACTGAACTGCCGCAGGCCGCCGCACTGTGCGACAAGCTGCGCGCGATGATCGAGGCCTTCCCGTGGCATCAGGTGCATCCGGAACTGAAGGTGACCATGAGCATGGGCGTGTACGCCGACCTGGCGGCCGGCACGGCGGAAGCGATGCTGCAAAAGGCCGATGCACTGCTGTACCGCGCCAAGGAGACGGGCCGCAACCGCGTCTGCTTCGCCGGCTGATCAGGCCTGGCGGTCCAGCCAGCGGCCGCCGAACATGGTGCAGACCAGCGCCGCGACAATCAAGGCGGTGCCGGCCCACTGCCACGCGCCGATGGTATCGCCGAGCATCAGCATGCCGGAGGCGATGCCCACCACCGGTACGCCCAAACTGAACGGCGCCACGCGGTTGACCGGATGGCGCTTCAGCAAACGGGTCCACATCGCGTAGCCGGCGATGGTGGAAATCCAGCCGATGTACGCGACCGCCACCCAGGTGACCGGCGGCGCAGCCATCCAGATCCAGCGGGTGGAAGGAGCGTCAAACGCCAACGACAGCAGCACGAAGGGAATAATCGGCACCGCGCCGCACCAGACGATAAAACTGATGACGTCAAAGTTGGGCGTGGCCTTCTGCGCGCGGCGCACAACGATATTCGACACGGCCCACATCGCGGCACCGGCCAGGCATAGCACGAAGCCGCCTGGCGTGATGTCGATGGCGTGGCCCGATTGCATGGCGCTGGTGGCGAAGCAGCCCAGGCCCACGGCCGCCAGCAGCAGCCCGGCCATCAGCGCGCGGCTGGTGTGCTCTTTCAGCAGCATGAAGCTGAAGATGGCGGTGAAGAAGACCTGCGTCTGCAAAATCACCGAGGCCAACGAGGCCGACATGCCGACCTTGAGCGACAGGAACAGCAGTCCGAATTGCCCCACGCCCTGGCTCAAGCCATAGGCGATCACCCACTTGGGCGCCAGCTTGGGCGGGCGCACGAAGAAGATCAGCGGCAGGATGGCGAAGACATAACGCGCGGCGCCCAACTGGAACGGCGTCAGGTCGCGCAGACCGACCTTCATCGCGACAAAGTTGGTGCCCCAGATGATAACGACCAGGAGGGCGGACAGCAGGTCGCGGGTGGTGAAGGCGGAGATGTTCATCCGCCCATACTAGCAGGTGCGCTAGGCGATGTCTCGCAGGATGGCTTCGCGGTGGACGATGATTTTGACGGCGTCCGCTTGCAGCAGCCGGATGCGGCGCTGGACCAGCGGCCAGCCGGACCACGGCACGCTGCTGGTATCGGCAGCGATTGGCGTCATCAACGGCGCCTGGTCGGCCTTGTGCGGATCGAGCGCGCGCGTGAGCGTCTCTACCACCTGGTCATGGCTGTCGGCCAGCATGGCGTTGACCGGTTCCGCCGGCAGCTCCCTGGTATGCCGGCGCAGGATCGCGCGCAGCGCCGCCACGTGCGCCACCAGCAGGTAATTCTGCACGATGAACAGGTTGATATCCTCCACCGCGCGCTGCTTGCTGGACGGTTCGTCGAGCATGCGCACCAGCGCGGAACTGAGCATGGCCAGGCTGTCCATCAGGCGTTTGCGTTCAATGCGGTAGGCGAAATCATCCTTGCCTTTGCCTTGCAGCAGATCGAAGCTGGCCTGCATGTAGCGCAGGTTAACCGCCAGCACTTCCCGCACCAGGCGCGGCAAGGTCTGGTACTCCCAGCTGGCCAGCACGAAGCTGAACACCGTTGCCACCGCCGCGCCGATGAAGGTGTCGATCAGACGCTCCATGATCAGGTTATGGTTGCCCGGTGCGATCAGGTGCATCTGCAGCAGGATCATGATCGACACCGCAATCGCCGCGTAGCGGTACCGCAGGTAAATGAAGGTGGGCGTGGCCACCGTCGACAGCACCAGGATGGCGAGAATCAGCGCCGGATAGTTGAGGAACTTGATGACCAGCGCCGTGATCACGCAGCCGATGATGGTGCCGATGATGCGGTCGCTGCGGCGCTGCTTGGTCATGCTGAACGATGGCTTGAGGATGATCACAATCGTCAGCACGATCCAGTAGCTGTGTGCCGCATACGGCAGCAGCGCCGCCACCGCCAGGCCGACCGCAATCGCCATCGCCACCCGCAGCGAGAAGCGGAAGATCGGCGAATCGAGCCGCAGGTGCGACAGGATCATGCGGAATTCGTACTTCTGCTGCGACAGGAACGGCCCCATGTCGGCATCGACCCAGAACGGCGTGGTGTCGTAGGCCTTCTGGCTGGCCTGATGCAGTTCGCCGATCATCTTGATGATGGCGCGGATCTTGTTGCGCTGTGCGCGCAGCACCGCCAGCGCTTCGTGCTGCGGCTTGCCGTCGTCGATGCGCTGCTGGATGGCGGCCAGCTCCGCTTCGATCGCATCCAGCTCGGGCTCGTAGCTGATCTCCGGATAGGACGACTTCTTGCGCGTGACGTCGTAGGCCACCGATTCGATATCGCGTGCGGCCTTGTAGGCCAGGTCGTGCAGCGTGGTCATCACCGGCGAGTCGGCCAAGTGCGCGCGCAGCAGCGCGTAGTCGGTGTGGGTGGACAGGATCAGTTCATACAGGTCCAGCATGCAGACGTGGACCTGCACCACAATGGCGTCGCGGGCGTTGTTATGCGCACGCAGGATCAGGTCACGCGAGGCTTGCTGACGATCGGCCAGCAGGCTTTGATGGCGGATCAGTTTATTGAATTGTTCGGTGAGGTTGTGGCGCGTATCGTAGAAGTCGGCCTTGATGTCGATGTAGGCCGCCAGTTCGAACAGCGCTTCGGCCAGCACCTGCTGCTTGATGCGGTGACGCAGTATCCACGAGATGCCCATGGCGTAGGCCAGATAAGCCACGGCGCCGAGCGTGAACAGGCCGGTGTGGATGAAGGACTGGCGCACCGTCATGTCGTGTTCCATCGACATGGTCATGATGAACAGCGTGGCCAGTTGCAGCGGCATCGACTTCTTGCCGTAGACGACCATCATGCAGGCGCCGAAGCTGACCACCACCAGCATGATCATCAGCAGCCAATGCAGTGGCGCGCACAGGCTGATTAACAGGGTGACGGCGCTGCACAGCAGCACCGAGGCGCTCATCTCGTTGAACTTGTGGCGCAGGGGGCTGGGCATGTCCATCAGCGCGGTGCACAGCGCGCCGATACAGACCGTCATGGCGGTGGCCATGTCGGCAAATTGCAGCGTGATCAGGGTAACGCCAACCAGGCCGGCGGCAAAACGCAGGCCAAGATAAAAGTAGTGGCTGTAAAAGAAGGTGCGCAGATTGAGTGCGTAATGCATGGCTATGGCCTTGTGGGCAGCTTGCATGCGCACCGCAGGATCGCCACGGTGCGCATGTTGAATGACGCGGTTTAAATTCTAGAAGACGGACAGCACCGGGTAGCGGCGCCACTCCGGCTCCGCATGGCGCTTGCCGTTGGCGAAGATGAAGCCCAGCACCGCATCCTGATCCGACAGCAGCGCCGGATTGGCCGCCTTCCACGCTTCAAATTTGGCTTTCAGTTCCGGTTCGGTTTCCAGCATTTCCAGTGCCAGGTCTTCGAACACGTAGTCCGAGTAAGCTTCTTTCTTTTCCAGCACGCTGTTGAAGAAGCCCCAGCGGAAGAAGGAGTCGTGGCCTTGCGGTTCCAGCGTCTCGACGGCGTAGCGGGCGTTGCCCTGCTTGAGCGGGATGAACCAGTCGCCCGGCTGCACGGTGAAGCTGGCGGTGCGCGCTTCCAGCTGCACATCGTCATGGTACATATGGCCTTCGTAGGCGTTGGTGCGCGAGGTCACGGAGGCGATGTGATAGTACTGCGCTTCCACCGTCTGTGCTTCGTCGAAGCGCGCCATCTCCACGCCGTTCCATTGCAGGCGTTCGATCACTTCGCGCCAGGCTTGCGGCACGATGTAGCCTTTTGGCGCTGGTACCGTCACGGCCGGAACAAAGCTGTTGTAGTAGGCGATGTCCTTTTCCCACGGCTTGCTGCGGTCGTACGACAGGCGCTGGTAGTTACCCAGCAGGCTGGCGCTGCGTTGCGCTTCGTAGCCTTTGAAGCGGAAGGTGGATGGATTGGTTTCGTCCATCTTCCAGTTGACGGTCCACTCTTGCGCGTTGGCCGCCTGCTCTTTGGCGTCGGCGCGCAGTTGCTGGATTTGCTCGCCATGCGACACGGTGAAGGCCATGGTCACGTCCAGCAGGGCGCGCATCGAATCGTAGCGGTCCTTGAAGGGCTTGAGCATGTGCGTCTCCGGCATGAAGCCGATCACGTGGTGCAGGGCGGCGAAGCCGGTCGAGAAGCGCGGCACTTCGAGGAATTCGGCCAGGCCGTCGTCCGGCGTGTCCTTGACCGGATTGACGTATGGGCAGGTCGGCCAGCCTTTGGCGTCCATCTCTTTGTAGATGTGCGGCAGCATGGTCTCGCGCAGGAAGGGGCCGAGGCCGTAACCCAGCTTGTCCGCTTGCGTGTGGATCAGCGTCATGGTGTATGGATAGTCGGCGCCGTTGGAGGTGTGGGTGTCCACCATCACGTCCGGGTCCCAACTGGTCAGCAGCTGGTTGAACAGTTGGGCGTTATATGTGTCGCATTTGATGAAGTCGCGGTTCAGGTCGAGGTGGCGGCTGTTGCCGCGGAAGCCGAACAGCTCCGGGCCGTCCTGGTTGACGCGCGAGGTGTTGGCGCGGTTCAGCGCGCCGTCGACGTTGTACAGCGGGACGAACAGCAGCACGGTCTTGCCCAGTGCGGCCAGCTTGGCCGGATCGAAGCACAGGTCGCGCACGATGGCCATGCAGGCATCCACGCCTTCGGGTTCGCCGGGGTGGATGCCGTTGTTGTTGAAGAACACCGGACGGCCTTCGGCCTTGATCTGGCTGCGGTCATGCACGCCATCGGCGCTGACCACGCCGGCGTGCAGCGGAACGCCGCCGTCGGACAGGCCGATCTGCTCAAAGCGCAGCACCTGCGGGAAGCGCTGGGCTAGCTCTTCGTAGAAAGCGATGCATTCGCTCCACGTCGTGGTTTGATTTTGGTTGCCTTTTTCATAAGGCGTCGGCATGTCAGCGTGCATGGTCTTCTGGATCTCAGCGGGATAGGGTAATAGGGTGCCAGGATGAGCGCAGGCTGGGTAAGCCTGCGGTCGAGGGCAGAATTGTATCATCGTGCCCGTTTTTTGAGCGCCCGCAGGCCGGGCATTGAGTTGCTTCAAGGTAAATCCACGCGGCCGGTGATCTACTGGACTTCTGATCTTCGAAGGGAGGCTGCGATGCGCAACAACTATGGTTTGCGGGCGGTAGGCGTGGTGTTGCTGATGGCGCTGGGCTGCCGCTGGGGCGTGGCGCAGGTCGGGCCGCGCTATGTGATCGAGCTAAACGGGAAGGGTGGCAGCAGCATTGCGCAGGGGCGCATGCAGCCGGTCGGCAGGGGCATGGTGCTGATCAGCTTTCAGGGCCTAACGGTGTTGACGGTCGATGCGGATGCCGAGGCTTACAGCCAGGATCTGGTCAGCAATTGGCCGGCGGCCGATCTGCTGCTGGTGACGCCGGCGACTGCGGGTCGCTATGACGGGCTGGCGCCGTTGCATGCGCTGCGTGACGGTTTGCCGGTGGTGGTGGCGGAGCCCAGCGACAGCGGCGTGCCGCCCAGAACCGGCGGGCCGACGCTGTATCCTATGCAGCCGTGGAATGCGCTGGAGCTGCGCAAGCAGAAAACGCGGCTGCGGGTGACCGCCATGCCGGGCAGCTCCGGCACGACGGCGGTGGCCGGCTACTTGCTCGACATCGGCGACAGCCGCGCTTCGTACCGTGTATATCTCAGCCGGGCAGGAACGTCGGACGGCGCGTTGCAACTGGCGCAGCGCCTGCCTGGCGCCGATGTCGCGCTGCTGCCGGGCCGCGACGGCCCGCACCTGCTGGCGCTGAACCGTGGCGCGCCGCGCGCGTGGATGCCGGCCGCGCTGAAGGAGAACGGCTATGCCTTCACGGCGATCCGGCGCTGATTACTTCTTCTTGCCGTTGGTTTCGACCCAGGCGGCGTAGGTGTCGATGAACTTCTTCAGGAATTCCTTGGTGCTGTCGTTGTTGAGCTTACCGTCGTCGCCCAGCAGCTTGGCGGCGCCGCCGATGTAGGCTTCCGGCTGCAGCAGCGTCGGCATGTCGAGGAACACCAGCGACTGGCGCAGATGGTGGTTGGCGCCGAAGCCGCCGGTGGCGCCCGGCGACACGCTGACGATGCCGGCCGGTTTGCCACTCCACACGCTGCTGCCGTAAGGGCGCGAACCGACGTCGAGCGCATTCTTCAGCGCGGCGGTGGTTGAGCGGTTGTATTCCGGCGTGAAGAACAGCACGCCTTCATATTCCTTGAGGCGGTCGCGGAACTGCGTCCATGCCTGCGGCGGCGTCGCGTCCTTGGCGTCCAGATCCTCGTTATAGATCGGCAACTCGCCGATCTCGACGATGTCCAAGGCCAGCGAGGCTGGCGCCAGTTCCATCACGGCGTGGGCGAATTTACGGTTGAGCGAATCCTTGCGCAGGCTGCCGATGATTACGGCGATTTTCTTCGCGGACATGGAATCTCCTTACAGTGGTTACGTTGATTCTTACTGTACCTGATTCTTCTTCCGCGTGGCACTTGCTACAACTTTCGGTGGGAGGCGCTGTAGCTCTATACGGGTCTTTTTAATCCTCGCCTGCCCTTTGCGCTCCGCTTCCAATGTATCCAATGCTTCCATCAGTTCACTGAACAGATCACGTTTCTTCATCTTTTTGCCCCCGTTCCTGGAGTTCATATTTGAGGCGGTTTCGCAGTATCTTTAGCTGTTCAGGAGAAAGGTTCATTGCCTCGTCTTTTCCATAGATAGAAAACAACCAGAACTCATGTGCAGACAGGCGCCAAAAATAGATGACACGGATGCCGCCACGTTTTCCTCTGCTCTTGGCCGGATTGATGTGGCGTAATTTCCTTAGCCCACCGCTGCCACGGATGACCGCGCCAATCGTCGGGTTACTCATCATTTCGATCTGCAATACGCGATACTCATCGTCGTCGAGATACTTTTCCCGATAGCGGGCAAAGGATGGTAGCTCCCAGAACACTGCGTGCATTTGAGTATGCTCTTGATGAAGACCGCTTGCAATTGGATTTCCCCGGCTCTTATCCTAAGCAGGCTGCCCTCCAGGCAGCATCGGCTACATCAACTACCGGCGAAAAAAAACCACGCCGCTTTACAGGGGCGTGGCTTCCGGCTTAAGGATGAGGCGCTTATTCGGCGTTCATTTCTTTCAGCAGGTTGTCGGCGTGGTCCACGTATTTCATGTTCCACAGGATGTAGCGCAGGTCGACCTGGATGTCGCGGGTCATCTTCTTGTTGAAGTCCCAGTCGGAGATGATGGAATCCAGCGTGCCGTCAAACGCCAGGCCGATCCACTCGCCCTTGGCGTTCAGCGCGGCCGAACCGGAGTTGCCGCCCGTGATGTCCAGCGTGGCCAGGTAAGCCACCGGCACCGATTTCAGCTTCGGATCCATGTACTTGCCGTATTCCTTGGCCTTGATGGCTTTCAACTGCGCGGCTGGTGCGTTGAACTCGCCCTGGCCGGTGGCCTTGGCGGCCACGCCTTCGACCGTGGTGAAGGCCTTCCAGGTGGTGCCGTCGGCGCCCGGATCGCGGCCGGCGATTTTGCCGAAGGTGACGCGCAGGGTGCTGTTGGCGTCAGGATAAACCGCCTGGCCCTTGCTGTGCATGTAGGCGATCTTGGCCTTCATGTAGTTGGCGTAGGCTTGTTGCAGCTTGCCGCCCAGCTCTTCCTCTTGCGCTTCGTCTTTCAGGTCCGGTTCGTACAGCGCCACGGCGGCCTTGATGAAGGCGTCGTCGCTGGCCTTGAAGTCGGCCGGCTTGCGGTCCAGCCAGGCTTTACGCTCGGCCAGGTCGCCCAGCTTGCTGCCGGCGTACAGCTTGTCCAGCGCGGCTTGCAGGTCGGCTTTGCTCATGCCGTCCTTGATGCCGACCACCGAGTCAAACGCGGCGTTGCGTTCGGCTGCCGGCTGCGCGGCGTACTTGATCAGGCTGTTCAGCACCAGCGCCTTGTCGACCTTTTCGTCGTAGTTGCGCACCAGCGCGTCCACCGACGATTTCAGGCGCGGCACGTCGCGTACCTGGTAGCCGGCTTTGCGGTCGGCGTCCGGCTTGGTGTTTTCGTTGGCCAGGCGGTACAACATGCGCGCGGTGTTCAGCAGGCGCGGTTTCGACGAACCGAAGTAGTAGTCACGCTTGATTTCTGCATCGCGCTGGGCGATCAGTTTTTCCACCAGCTCGATGTCGCTGGCGTACTCGGCCTTGCGCTTGGCGTCGGCGTTGATCCACTGCTTCAGCGCTTCGTGCTCGGCGGTCTTACGCTGCAGCATATCGCTGCCGGCGTAGGAATCCAGCATGCCCTGGCGGTTCTTGTAGTAGTTGTTGATGCCGGCCACTTGCGACGCATACTTCAGCGCGGTGTCCTTGTTGTCCTTGGTGGTGTCGGCAATGATGGCCAGGCTCTCGGCCGATTGCTTCACAAACGCCGGATAGTTCCAGTCGAAGGTGAAACCGACTTCCGACGGCAGGCGGTGACGGTTGGTGCGGCCCGGGTAGCCCAGCACCATGATGAAGTCGCCTTCCTTGACGCCTTCCTTGGCCAGCTTCAGGTAGTGCTGCGGCACGTAAGGGACGTTGTCCTTGCTGTAGTCGGCGGCCTTGCCGTCCTTGCTGACGTAGGCGCGATAGAAGCCGTAGTCGCCGGTGTGGCGCGGCCACATCCAGTTGTCGGTGTCGCCGCCAAACTTGCCCACGCCTTCCGGTGGTGCGTGCACCAGGCGGACGTCGCGGATTTCCAGTTGCTTGATCAGGTAGTACTCCAGGCCGCCGTAGTAGGACGATACGGTGCAGCGGTGGCCGGCGTCTTTTTCGCACTCGGCCTGGATGGATTTCTGGTTCTTCTCGATCGCGTCGACGCGCGCCTTGCCGCTCAGCTTGGCCACTTCCGGCGTCACCACTTGCTTGCTGACGTCGGTCACGGCCTTGGTTACCCAGATGCGGCTGCCCGGCGAGGCCGGCAGTTCTTCGCCCAGGTTGTGGGCCAGGAAACCGTTGGCCAGCAGATTGCGTTCCGGCGTCGAATTATGGGCGACGCTGCCGTACACGCAGTGGTGGTTGGTGGCGACCAGGCCTTGCGGCGATACGAAGGATGCCGAGCAGCCGCCCAGGCTGACGATGGCGCCCATCGGGAACTCGGTCAGCTTGGTGAGGGTGGCGGGATCCAGCTTGAGGCCGGCGGCTTTCAGTTCCTTGGCTACTTGTGGCAGCTGTTGTGGCATCCACATGCCTTCGTCCGCATAGGCGGAGGTGCTCAGGATGGCGAGCGCGATCAAAGTTTTTTTCATGTCTCTTCTTGAAGTGGTTGAACGGCGCTCAAGAGTATAACAATGAAATCCCATAAAAAAACCGGGGTTGCCCCCGGTTTTTTTAGTCAGCCTTGATGGCTTCGATCTGGATCGCCAGCTTCACTTCCGGCGAGAAGTTGGGGAGACCGTAGTTGAGACCGAAGTCGCTGCGCTTGAACTCGGCGCTGGCGTCGGCGCCGCACGCTTCCTTCTTGTAGCGCGGGTGCATGATGCACTTGAACTTGTTGACCTTCAGCGTCACCGGCTTGGTCACGCCCAGCATGGTCAGTTCGCCGTCCACCGCCACCAGCTGGTCGCCGTCAAACTTGAACGACTTGCTGGTGTAGGTGATGGTCGGGAACTTGGTCACGTTGAACATGTCCTCGCCACGGGCGTGCTTGTTCATCGCTTCCAGGCCGAAGTCGATCGAGGCCGGGTCGATCTTGATGTCGAGACCGCCGGTTTTGGCCGCGCGATCCATGGTCACCGTGCCGCTGGTTTTGTCGAACTTGCCGCGCCATACCGACAGGCCCATGTGATCGGCCTCGAAGCTCGGGTACGTGTGCGTCGGGTCGATGTTATAGGTGGCGGCGATGGCCGATGTGGCCGAGGCGGCCAGCAGCGTGGCGATCAGGATCTGTGCTTTCATCTTCGGTGGTCTCCGTGGGTAAAATTATTGTGCTGCGACGACGTGGAACTTGATGGCGACATCATCGGCCACCATGCTGGTGTCTTTCCATTCGCCTTCGCCGATGTTGTAGGTCAGGCGTTTGATCGGCAGCACGCCGTCAAACACCTGGTTCTTGCCGTCGGCCTTGACGGTCAGCGGGAAGCTGACGTCGGTGGCCTTGCCCTTGATGGTCAGCTTGCCGGTCACGGTCAGCTTGCCGGCGCCGGCGCTCTTGATCGACGACGACACGAAGGTCGCTTTCGGGAACTGGGCGGCGTTGAACCATTCTTTCTTGGTCACTTCCTTGTTGTACTCCGGATCGCCCAGGTCCATGCTGCCGGTTTCGACTTCCACGGTGGCTTTGGCGGCGTCCGGCTTGGCGGCGTCGTAGTCGATGTTGGCGGTGAATTTCTTGAACTTGGCATCGACCGGCACGTTCATTTGCTTGAAGGTGGCGGTAACAGTGCTCTTGGCCGGATCGGTTTTGAGGGCGGCGGCGCTGGCGGCAAAGGCGATACCCAGCATGGATACGAGGGCGATTTTTTTAATGGTGTTCATGTAAGGCTCCAGTGGATGAATGGGATTACAGCGGCAACATGCGTTTTAGCGTCACGTCGCGGTCGATGAAGTGATGCTTCAGTGCGGCCAGGGCATGAGCGACCACCGCGGCCGCCATGGTCATGGTCAAAATATAATGGACATTTTGTAAGACTGGCTTAAGTTCGGGATTGGCTGCCATCACGGCCGGCATCTGCCACAGGCCCAGGTACACCACCGGCACGCCGGCCGCATAGGTGTAGAAGTAGCCCGACAGCGGCACCGCGAAGATCAGGAAGTACAGCAGGTAATGCATGCCTTCGGCGATCATGTGCTGCCAGTCCGGAATCGACGCCAGCTTGGCTGGCGGCTTGTGCGTGACGCGCCACAGCACGCGCAGCACCGCCAGCGCAAACACCGTCACACCCATCCATTTGTGCCAGGAGAAGTATTTGAGCTTGGTCGGCGAAAAGCCGTGGATCGCGACCATGGACAGGCCGAGGAAGAAGGTAGCGATGATGAGCAAGGCGACCAGCCAGTGCAGCAACATTGCGGTTTTGGTATAGCGTGGCATAAAGCGGCTCCGAGGAAATAGTACGTGTTAGGACTAAATATACCAAAGAAATCCGATGTGCGCTTGACCAGGGTAAAAAAAAGCCCCGCGACGTGGAAGCCGGCGGGGCTAGTGTAGAACAAATTTCCTATCTACATCAGATGGCTTTGGCCAGAGCTGCGGCGATGCCGATGTAGTTGGCCGGGGTCATGGCCAGCATCAGGTCCTTGGCTTCCTGCGGCACGGCCAGGCCGTTGATGAACTCCTGCAGCGCCACTTTCGAAATGCCTTTGCCGCGGGTCAGCTCTTTCAGCTGCTCGTACGGGTTTCCGATGCCGTAGCGGCGCATCACGGTCTGCACCGGCTCGGCCAGCACTTCCCAGTTGGCGTCCAGGTCGGCTTCCAGGCGGGCCGGATTGACTTCCAGCTTGTTCAGGCCGCGCAGGCAGCTGTCGTAGGCCAGCAGCGTGTAGCCGAAGCCGACGCCGATGTTGCGCAGCACGGTCGAGTCGGTCAGGTCGCGTTGCAGGCGCGATACCGGCAGTTTTTCCGACAGGTGCTTCAGCACGGCGTTGGCCAGGCCCAGGTTGCCTTCCGAGTTTTCGAAGTCGATCGGGTTGACCTTGTGCGGCATGGTCGACGAACCGATCTCGCCGGCCTTCAGCTTCTGCTTGAAGTAGCCCAGCGAGACGTAGCTCCAGATGTCGCGGTTCAGGTCCAGCAGGATGGTGTTGGCGCGCGCGAAGGCGTCGAACAGTTCGGCCATGTAATCGTGCGGTTCGATCTGGATGGTGTATGGATTGAACACCAGGCCCAGGCGCTGCTCGATCACGGCCTTGGAGAACGCCGGCCAGTCGAACGATGGATAGGCCGACAGGTGGGCGTTGTAGTTGCCGACCGCGCCGTTCATCTTGCCGAGGATCTCGACTTGCTCGATGCGCACGATGGCGCGCTGCAGGCGGGCCACAACGTTGGCCATTTCCTTGCCCAGGGTGGTCGGGCTGGCGGTCTGGCCGTGGGTGCGCGACAGCATCGGCAGCTCCGCGTTGGCGTGGGCGATCTCGGTCAGGCGGGCGATCACTTTGCGTAGCGACGGCAGCATGACGGTGTCGCGCGCGGCCTTCAGCATCATGCCGTGCGAGGTGTTGTTGATGTCTTCCGAGGTGCAGGCGAAGTGGATGAACTCCGACGCGGCCACCAGTTCCGGCACATCCTTGACTTGCTCCTTCAGCCAGTACTCTACCGCCTTGACGTCGTGGTTGGTGACGGCTTCGATTTCCTTGATGCGGGCAGCGTCGTTTTCGGTGAACTCGGCGGCGATCTTGTCCAGCAGCGCGGTGCCTGCGGCCGAGAACGGCTTGATTTCGTCGAAGCCGGCCAGCGACAGCGCTTGCAGCCAGGAGATTTCTACTTTGACGCGGTGGTGCATGAAGCCGGATTCGGACAGGATCGGGCGCAGCAGATCGGTTTTACCGGCGTAGCGGCCGTCCAGCGGCGACAGCGCCGACAGCGTGGAGTAAGGAGTAGTGGTCATGATGGAAAGAGCGAAGTTGAAAAAGCAGAGACCGTGATTTTACCATTGGCGGCCGCCCAAGCCGCCGATGTTATACTGAAGCCTGTTCTTCCTCTATAAGTGTCTATGAAACTCATCGGTTCCCTCGCCAGCCCTTATGTCCGCAAGGTTCGTGTCGTGCTCGCGGAAAAAAAGCTCGATTGCCAGTTCGAACTGGAGAATGTGTGGGCGGCCGACACCATCATCAACCAGTTTAATCCGCTGGGCAAAGTGCCGAGCCTGATCATGGAAGACGGCACGGTGATGATCGATTCGCGCGTGATGGTCGAGTATCTCGATACGCTGACGCCGGTCTGCAAGCTGCTGCCGCCGAACGGCCGCGACCGCGCCGACGTCAAGTGCTGGGAAGCGCTGGCCGATGGCATGCTGGACGCCGCCGTCAGCGTGCGCCTGGAGCGCACCATGCGGCCGCCGGAGCAGCAGAGCGAAGAGTGGATGGCGCGCCAGATGCGCAAGGTCGAACTGGGCCTGAAGACGCTGTCCGACAAGCTGGGCGAGCAGGCTTACTGCAACGGCATCCATTATTCGCTGGCCGACGTGGCGGTCGGCTGCACCTTGGGCTGGCTGTCGTTCCGCTTCCCGGACATCGCCTGGCGCGACGATTACGCCAACCTGGCCAAGCTGTATGACAAGCTGTCCGAACGCCAGTCGTTCAAGGACACTGTCCCTCAATAAGCAAAACGCCCCGCGAGGGGCGTTTTCATTTTCAGTCGTCGACGCTCATCTGGCTTTGCAGGTAGTTCTGGATGCCCACTTTGCCGATCAGGTCCAGCTGGGTTTCCAGCCAGTCGATGTGTTCTTCGGTGTCTTCCAGGATCATCAGCAGCAGGTCGCGCGACACGTAGTCGGCGGCTTTCTCGGCTGCGGCGATGCCTTCCTTGACGGTGATCTGTGCGCCTTTTTCCAGCTTCAGGTCGCAGTTCAGCATCTCTTCGGTGTTCTCGCCGACCATGACTTTGTGCATGGCTTGCAGGTTCGGCAGGCCATCCAGCATCAGGATGCGGTCGATCAGTTTATCGGCATGCTTCATCTCGCCGATCGATTCTTCGTACTCTTTCTTGCCAATCTTTTCCAGGCCCCAGTGCTTGTACATCTTGGCGTGCAGGAAGTACTGGTTGATCGCGGTGAGTTCGTTGGTCAGCTGTGCGTTGAGCAAGCGGATGACTTCTTGGTCGCCCTTCATGGCATGTCTTTCTGTGATGATTGCGAATGGCGCCATTGTGCCACGAATTGTCGATTGATGTGAGGTGAATGTCTGATAATTTCGGCGAAATACCCACTAAGTTCGGTGATTGAGAGCACTGGCGCAAATGAAAACTATTAGCATTCGTAGTAGGGGCAGTGTGCGGCATCTCACGGTGCCGGCGCGCCGTCGCCGCTACCATGGAAGCTCAACCTTCAGGAGCTAAGCCATGGATTCCATCAACGCCAATCAACCCGAAAATAATCATCAAGACCTGATCGGCGAAGACGCCGTTCACAAGATCCGCGACTTCGTCGACAGCACGCCCGGCTGCTTCTTCTGCACCAACGATGGCGACGGCGGTCCCGGCGACGCGCGGCCGATGACGGCGCTGCAGGTCGATGAGCTGGGCAATCTGTGGTTTATCTCCGCCAGCGACAGCCTGAAGAACCAGGAGCTGGCAGCCGATCCGTCGGCCACGCTGTACTTCCAGGGCTCGGCGCATTCCGAGTTCATGCACCTGGAGGGCATCGCCACGGTGTCGCGCGATCCGGTGAAAATCAAGGAGCTGTGGAGTTTTACGATGAAGACCTGGTTCACCGGCGGCGAGGATGATCCGCGCGTGACGTTGATCAAGTTTGCGCCGACCTACGGCTACTACTGGGATACCAAGCACGGCAAGGCGGTGGCCAGCGTCAAAATGCTGATCGGCGCCGTGATCGGCAAAACCCTCGATGACTCCATCGAGGGCCGGCTGGATCTGTAAAGCCTAGCCGAGCTGGAAGTTAATCGGCACCAGCACGTACACGGGGACGGCCTTGCCGTCCTCGATAAACGGCTTGTACAGCGCGCGCAGCACGGCCTGGCGGCCGGCTTCATCCAGATTGCTGGAACCGGATGATTTCTGCACCGTCACCTGTTCCGCATTGCCTTTTTCCCCAATCAGCACGCGCAGCATCACGGTACCGGTCTCGCCCATGCGGCGCGACATGCTCGGGTACACCGGTGACGGCGCGCGGACGTATTCCACGCCCGATACAGTCTTCGGCGTCGATGGCGCTGGCGGCGCCGGCGGCGCGACCTGTGCGGTGGTTGGCGCGGCGTGCGCCGTGGTCGGTTCTGCCGGACGCGGTTGCGGCGGCGGCAGCGTGATGGTCGGCTCGGTCTGCACGATATTCACCAGCGGCAGCGGCGGCACAAAAGTTTGCTTCGGCTGCACCAGCGGCACTTCCTTCGGCTGCGGTTGCGCTTTCAGCGGCTCTGGCGAGGCCACGAACGTCACCGTCACCACCTGCGGCATGATCGCATGCGTCACCGACCGCAGCATGCCGGAATACGCCAGATAAAACACGACAACATGACCCAGCACAATCGCGGCGAGCGGGGTGAGCTTGCGGGTGCGGCGCTTGAATTCCTGCACGCGGCCGTTGTCATCCGCGGACAGCGGCGACGCCGTCCGGCTGTAGGTCATTGTATTCATGATTAGTTAGAGAAGACCGGGCGTTTCAGCACAGTTTCCTGGAGGTTGGCGGCAGCGGCTTGCGCAGCCAGTTGTTCGGTGAGGATTTCTTCCGCGCAGGAGAAGCATTGGCCGCAGCAGGTGGCTACGCCCAGCGCGTCGCGCAGTTCGTCCATCGAAGTGATTCCCAATTCCATTGCTTGACGGATTTCGCGATCGGAGATGTTGTTGCAGACACAAACAATCATTGATGCACCTTCTGGCTAGGCTATAAAAATCGAATAAGGCTTGATTAAGACTTTTCTGACATGATTGCCAGCAACTTAATGCGAATCATTATCATTAAACGTATACTGCCCGATTTTTCTACAGTATGCAAGCTAAATAGAAGTCATTCGCATTACCGTTTATAATGCTAGTATCTGATTCCGGCAGGAACGCAACGTTGCGGCCTTGCCGGTCGCGCCGCAGCCACCTTGCCAGCGGCCTCTCGACTGGACTTTGCCATGACGCACGCTGTTTCCCTGACTACCCTCGACACCCTGACGGTCGGCGCCACCGCCACCGTGGTGCATGTCTCTGCCGGCGCGGACGCCGATGGCGGCGCCGCCCTGTCGCGCCGCCTGATGGAACTGGGCTTTGTGCCCGGCGAAAAAATCCGCATGCTCAAGCGCGGCATGCCGGGCGGCGAACCGCTGGCGATCAAAGTCGGCAACTCCACATTTGCATTGCGCCGCTTTGAAGCCGCGCTGGTCTCGATTCAACCGGAATAAAAACATGGGTGCAGTAGATAAGCAGGTGTCGCAGGCGCCGATCACGGCGCGCACGCCGATGGTGGCCTTGCTGGGCAATCCAAATTGCGGCAAGACCGCCTTGTTCAACCGGCTGACCGGCGCGCGCCAGAAAGTGGCCAACTACGCCGGCGTGACGATCGAACGCAAGGAAGGCGCGTTCACCACCACCGCCGGCAACGCCTTCCGCGTGCTGGACTTGCCGGGCGCTTACAGCCTGAACGCCCACACGCCGGACGAGGAAATCACCCGTGACGTGGTGGCCGGCCTGCGCAAGGGCGACGCCGCGCCGGACGTGGTGGTGTGCGTGGTCAACGCCACCAACCTGCGCCTGAACCTGCGCCTGGTATTGGAAATCAAACGACTCGGCCTGCCGATGATCCTGGCGCTGAATATGGTGGACGTGGCCAAGAAGCGCGGCGTCATCATCGACGCCGACCGCCTGGCGCAGGAACTGGGCATGACGGTGGTGGAAACCGTGGCGGTGCAGGCGGGCGGCGAGAAGTCGCTGCTGCGCGCGCTGGACCAGATGCTGCCACTGGCGGTCGGCACGCCGCAGCCACTGTCGGCCATCGACGCCGTCAGCGTGGAAGACACGCAGCGCGAAGTGCGCCGCATCCTCGACCTGACCGTCAAGGCGCCGGCCGCCACCGACGATGCGCTGTCCGAGAAGCTGGACAACGTAGTGCTCCACCCCGTGCTCGGCCCGATCATTCTGGCGGTGCTGATGTTCCTGGTGTTCCAGGCGGTGTTCACCTGGGCCACGCCGGTAATGGACCTGATCAAGGACAGCGTCGACCAGCTGGGCGCCGTGGTGCGCGAGGCGATGCCGGACGGCGTGCTGCGCGGCCTGCTGGTGGACGGCATATTGAGTGGCGCCGGCAGCGTACTGGTGTTCCTGCCGCAGATTCTGATCTTGTTCTTCTTTATTCTTGTGCTGGAAGACTGCGGCTACCTGCCGCGCGCGGCCTTCCTGCTGGACCGCCTGATGGGCGGCGTCGGCCTGTCGGGCCGCGCCTTCATTCCGCTGCTGTCCAGCTTTGCCTGCGCGATTCCGGGCGTGATGGCGGCGCGCACGATTCAGAATCCGCGCGACCGCCTGGTCACCATCATGATCGCGCCGCTGATGACGTGCTCGGCGCGGCTGCCGGTGTATGCGCTGATCATCGCCGCCTTCATTCCCGAGCGCGAAGTGTACGGTTTCCTCAGCCTGCAAGGGCTGGTGCTGTTCGTGCTGTACTTCGCCGGCATCTTCTCGGCGATGGCGGTGGCTTACTTCTTCAAGCGCACGCTGGGCGCCAACCAGCAGCAGCCGCTGATGCTGGAACTGCCGGCTTACCACTGGCCGCATTTGCAGAACCTGGCGCTGGGCCTGTGGGAGCGCGCCAAGATCTTCCTGACCCGCGTCGGCACCGTGATTTTGACGCTGATGGTGCTGCTGTGGTTCCTGAGCTCCTTCCCGGGCGCACCGGAAGGCGCGACCCATCCGCCGATCTACTACAGCCTGGCCGGCCTGCTGGGCCGCGGCCTCGAATATATTTTTGCGCCGATCGGCTTTAACTGGCAGATCTGCATCGCGCTGGTGCCGGGTCTGGCTGCGCGGGAAGTGGCGGTCGGCGCGCTGGGCACGGTGTACGCGCTGTCGCAGAGCGGCGAGGCGCTGGCGCAGTCGCTGGAGCCGATCATCTCGGCCTCGTGGACCTTGCCGACCGCGTTGTCGCTGCTGGCCTGGTACGTGTTTGCGCCGCAGTGTCTGTCGACGCTGTCGGTGGTGCGGCGCGAGACCGGCAGCACCCGTTACGCGCTGCTGATGGCCGGCTATATGTTCGCGCTGGCGTACATCGCATCGTTCCTGACTTACCGGATTTCGCTGGCGCTCCTGGGAGGCTAATATGTGGCAAGAGATGACTGTGGCGTTGATCGTGGCGGCAGCGCTGCTGCATTTCAGCACCAAGTACCTGCCGGTGGCGTGGCGCCGGCGGATTGTCTACACGCTGGGCAAGCGCGGTTTCAACGAGACCAGGCTGGCCAGGTTCTTCAAGACGCAGGGCGGCGGCGGTTGCGGCGATGACGGCGACGGCGGCTGCTCCAGCTGCGGCTCGTGCGACACCACGCCGACCAAGACCAACACTACCAGCGGCGCAGCGCAACAGCGCGTGATCAAGCTGCACGTGCAGCGCTAAGCCCGTCCCACCTGCGGCGGCGCAAAGCCGCCCACATCACACCTTTGGGCTGATCATTGGTCCGGAACCACTGCAACATGTGATATGTCTAATCAGCTGGTGCAAAAGCCAGTTCTGAGGAGGCATGGCGTTATGTTGGACAAAAGTAAAATTATCCTGCCGACTCCGGAAGAGTCGGCCATCATCACTGCGGCGGCACTGTCCGATCCGGACGCGCAGCCTTTGACCGAGGAAGAGCTGGCACAATTCCGGCCATGGCGGGCGCGCTTGTTGGCGCCGCCGGGTCCGCCGACCGTGACGCTGACGATGGCGTTTGATGCCGCCACTATCGCGGCTTTCCAGCGGCAGGGCGATGACTGGCAGCAGGGCATTAATGCCGTGCTGCGCGAATGGGCGATCCGGCGCGGTTACGTGCCGTTCCCCAAATAAGACTCAGCCGCAGTAAGGATCGAACGACTCGGCTTGCGCCATCGGCCAGTATTGGCCAAATACCGGCGGCAGGCGCGACAGCTGGCTCGGGTCCAGCAGTTCGCCTTTCTCCAGGTACGGCAGCAAGGCCGAGGCCAGCTTGACCTGGTTTTCCGAGATGCGCCGCACCAGGTGGCGCGGCCGCAGTTGCGATGGATGCGTCATGCCGGCGGCGGCGATCAGCTGCGCCAGCGCTTCCATGGTGTTCTTGTGGAAGCTGGCCACGCGCTGGATTTTGTCCGGCACCACCAGCGCGCGCTGGCGCCCCGGGTCCTGGGTCGCCACGCCGGTCGGGCAGCGGTCGGTATGGCAGCTTTGCGACTGGATGCAGCCCAGCGCAAACATGAAGCCGCGCGCCGAGTTGCACCAGTCCGCCCCCAGCGCCAGCGTGCGGGCGATGTCGAACGCGGTGATGATCTTGCCCGAGGCGCCGATCTTGATCTTGTCGCGCAGGTTGGCGCCGACCAGCGTGTTATGCACCAGCAGCAGGCCTTCCTGCAGCGGCGTGCCGACGTGGTCGGTAAATTCCAGCGGCGCGGCGCCGGTGCCGCCTTCGCCGCCATCGACCACGATGAAATCCGGTACGATGCCGGTCGCCAGCATGGCCTTGACGATGCCGAAAAATTCCCAAGGGTGACCGATCGCCAGCTTGAAGCCGGTCGGCTTGCCGCCCGACAGATTGCGCAGGCGGTCGATGAATTCCAGCATTTCAATCGGCGTGCTGAAGGCCGAGTGGCGCGATGGCGAGATGCAGTCGCGGCCGACCGGCACGCCGCGCGTCTGGGCGATTTCGATGGTGACCTTGGCGCCCGGCAGCACGCCGCCATGGCCCGGCTTGGCGCCTTGCGACATCTTCAGCTCAATCATCTTGACCTGCGGCGCGCTGGCGTTGGCGACGAAGCGTTCCTCCGAAAAGGTGCCGTCGTCGTTGCGGCAGCCGAAGTAACCGGAGCCGATTTCCCACACCAGGTCGCCCCCGTTCTGGCGGTGGTAGGGACTGATGCTGCCTTCGCCGGTGTCGTGCATGAAGCCGCCCTGCTTGGCGCCGCCGTTCAGTGCCAGGATGGCGTTGGCCGACAGCGCGCCAAAGCTCATGGCCGAGATGTTGAACACGCTGGCCGAGTAGGGCTGGGCGCGCGGGCAGTCCGGGTGGTTGCCGATCTCGATGCGGAAGTTGGGATCTTGTTCCGGCGCCGGCGCGATCGAGTGGTTGATCCATTCGTAGCCGGGGCGTAGACGTCGAGCTGGGTGCCGAACGGGCGCTTGTCGCTGTCCTGCTTGGCGCGCTGGTAGACGATGCTGCGCTGGTTGCGCGAAAACGGTTCGGCCACCGTGTCATCTTCCAGCAGATATTGGCGGATTTCGGGGCGGATCGATTCGAAAAAGAAACGGAAGTGCGCCAGGATCGGGTAGTTGCGGCGCAGCGCGCGCCGGGTTTGCAGCAGGTCGCTGATACCGACGACGGTCAGCGCGGCTGCGACGGCGGTAATTTCCCACGGCGCCTTTAACGCCAGCGAGGCCAGCAGGGTGATGATCGATGCGTTGAAGGCGAGATAACGTGGTGACAGCAAATTCATGAATACTCCGGCGGCGGCTGTGGAGCTGTCGAGTGTACTGCTGTTTCTCGTAGGAATCCATCCCGATCAGGGGGAGGCCCGTGTCGGCGCGGTTAGTGCTAAGCTAGCGGCGTTACGGCGCACGGCCGTTCTTTTTTCTCGGGATAAGTCACATGATCGTCGTTCATCACTTGAATAATTCGCGCTCGCAGCGGGTGTTGTGGTTGCTGGAGGAACTGGGCCTGGAGTACGAGATCGTGCGCTACCAGCGCGATCCGAAGACCATGCTGGCGCCGCCGGAATTGAAGAAGATCCATCCGCTGGGCAAGTCGCCGGTGATCAGCGATAACGGCGTCGTCGTGGCCGAGTCTGGCGCGATCGCCGAATACCTGATCGACACCTATGGCAATGGTCGCCTGATCCCGCCGGCCGGGACCGAAGAGCGCCGTCGCTGGACCTATTTCCTGCACTACGCGGAAGGCTCGGCAATGGCGCCGCTGCTGATGAAGCTGATCTTCGACCGGGTCGAGACCAGTCCGGCGCCGTTCTTCGTCAAGCCGATCGCGCGCGGCATTGCGCAGAAGGTCAAGGGCAGCTACATCCTGCCGCAGATTGCCACCCACCTGGATTACCTCGAAGCCGAGTTGGGCAAGAGTGAATGGTTCGCCGGCAGCGAGTTCACGGCCGCCGACATTCAGATGAGCTTCCCGCTGGAAGCCGCCTCCGCGCGCGGCGGCCTGGACGAGTCGCGTCCCAAGCTGGCAGCCTTCCTGAAACGCATCCACAGCCGCCCGGCCTTCCAGCGCGCCCTCGAACGCGGCGGTCCATATGAACTGCTGAAGTAAGCTTCTTGATGCGGCGCATGCCGCCGCATCAGTCCAGTCGGGTAGAATGGCGGCTTGATCAAAGCCCGGATGAAGTTGAACATGGGTAGACTCCTTGCCATCGACGGCCTCAATATTGTGCGCCGCGTCTACGAAGCCAGTCCCGAACCTGATAGCCCCGAAAAGGCCGACATCGCGCTGCGCCACGCGCTGTCTTCGCTGCGCACGCTGGTCAACGACCACGAACCCTCCCACCTGTTGCCGGCCTTTGATTTCGGCGGCAACACCTGGCGCCACGATTTGTACGCCGGCTACCGCGAAGGCCGCGCGCCGATGCCGTCGCCGCTGCGCGAGGCGCTGCCGGCCTTCTACGACAAGCTGCGCGGCTTCGGTATGCACGTGGTGTCGGTGCCCGAAGTCGAGGCCGACGATGTGATCGGCACCGTGGTGCTGCGCTGGCTGGCCGAGGGCCGCGGCGAAGCCACCATCGCCTCTACCGACAAAGACCTGCATGGCCTGATCGCCCATGGCGCCCGCGTGTGGGACCATTTCAAGAGCGAATGGCACGACCACGCCTGGGTCGAAAAGAAGTGGGGCGTGCCGGCCGAGCAGCTGCCGGACCTGCTGGCGCTGATGGGCGATGTCACCGATTCGATCCCCGGCGTGTCCAAAGTGGGCGTCAAAACCGCCGCCAAACTGTTGCGTACATACGGCACTCTGGACGCCATCATGGCCGGCGCGGGGATTCTTAAAGATTCCTTGGGGGAAACGCTACGAAAAGAACGTGAAATGCTGTATCTTTCTCGACAACTGGTGGCGTTGAAAACGGACGTGCGGGTTGGCGTTACGTGGAACATGCTGGCCTGGTCCCATTTATAACAAGGTTTGCAAGATGTTAAAAGCAGTCATTATCGACCCTAGCGCCGTGGCGCGCGGCCTGCTCAACACGGTGCTGCTGGACGGCGGCTACGACGTGGTCGGCGCGACCCACACCTGCGCCAGCGCCATGGTGCAACTGATCAAGCACCACCCGCACATTGTGTGCGTGGCCCGCGAGCAGATTGAAAAAGAGGATGAGGCGATTCGCGAAATCCGCACCAACTGGCCGAAGACCTTGATCTTCATGGTGTCCAGCGAGCTGGATGCGGCCACTATTCAGGCGGCGCATGCGATGGGCGTGAGCGGCTTTATCGTCAAGCCGTTCAAGGCCGATACGGTGCTGAATACGATACGGAATGTGGTGATCGCGATGGTCAAGCGCCAGCGCGCGGCGATGGAAAAAGCTGCCGGCGATACTCCGCCGGCGGAGGGCGGAGAGCCAGCTGCTCCTTAAACCCGGGGCCTGCGGCCGTCAGGGGTCTGACCCCGTGCGGGGTCAGACCCCGCGTGCGGGTTCAGGCAATGATGCCACCGCCCAGGCAGACGTCGCCGTCATACAGTACGGCCGACTGGCCGGGCGTGACGGCCCACTGGGCTTCCATGAACTTCAACGCGAAATCCGATGCGCCTTCCGGCGCGATTTCGCACGCTACATCGGCCTGGCGATAGCGGGTCTTGGCTGACAGCGCACGCGCTTCTGGCGCCTCGCCCGCCACCCAGCTGGCCTGGTCGGCGCGCAGCGCCGGCGACAGCAGCCACGGATGGTCATGGCCCTGCACGATGTACAGCACGTTGTTGACGATATCCTTCTTCGCCACATACCAGGCATCGCTGCTGCCATCCGGATTCTTGTACTCCTTCATGCCGCCGACGCCGATGCCCTTGCGCTGGCCGAGCGTGTAGAACGACAGGCCCACGTGCTCGCCCACCACCTTGCCCTCCGGCGTCATCATCGGGCCCGGTTTGTACGACAGGTAGCGGTTCAGGAACTCGCGGAACGGCCGCTCGCCGATGAAGCAGATGCCGGTCGAATCCTTCTTGGCCGCATTCGGCAGCTTGAGTTTCTCGGCGATCTTGCGCACTTCGGTTTTCGGGATTTCGCCCAGCGGGAACAGCGTCTTCGACAACTGCGCTTGGTTTAAACGGTGCAGGAAGTAGCTCTGGTCCTTGGTGTGATCGATTGCCTTCAGCAGCTCGCTCTTACCGCCGTCGTGGCGCACGCGCGCATAGTGGCCGGTGGCGATCAGATCCGCGCCCAGCGTCATCGCGTGGTCGAGGAAGGCCTTGAATTTGATTTCGGCGTTGCACAGCACATCCGGGTTCGGCGTGCGGCCGGCCTGGTATTCGCGCAGGAAGTCGGCGAACACGCGGTCCTTGTATTCGCTGGCGAAGTTGACCGCTTCGATATCCACGCCCACCACATCGGCCACCGAGGCGGCGTCGATCCAGTCCTGGCGCGTCGAGCAGTATTCGGAGTCGTCATCGTCTTCCCAGTTCTTCATGAACAGGCCGACCACGTCGTAACCCTGTTCCTTCAGCAGCCACGCCGAGACCGAGGAATCCACCCCGCCCGACATGCCGATGACGACTCTTTTTTTGCCCGACCCGTTACTCATTACTTATCCATTCGCAGTGCTAATCGCTTCCTTGTAGACGGAAGCATGTGTTTGTACCAGTTCCAGGGGGCGCGGCGGCCCTCCAGATATTCGTCGACGCATTGCAGCACCGTCGGGCTGCGGTGACGGTCGGCGCAGGCGGCCAGTTCGTCGCGCGTCAGCCACATGGTGCGCAGGATGCCTTCGTCCAGCGGGCGGTCATGCTTTTCGCCGGGATAGCCGCAGAAGGTGAAGCGCAGATACGTCACTTCCTCGCCGGTGCGGTTGGAGGTGTAGCGCGACATATACATGCCCACCAGCGCGGTCGGCGTGAAGTCGTAGGCGGTTTCCTCCAGCGTTTCACGGATCACGGCCTGCTGTAGCGATTCATACGGGTCGAGATGACCGGCAGGCTGGTTGATGCGGATGCCATCGCTGGTCTCTTCTTCGATCAGCAAGAACTTGCCATCTTTTTCGACAATTGCGGCAACAGTAACAGAGGGTTTCCAGATACGCGGCATGAGTCATCCTTGAAAGAGCCGACATTTTAGCTTGTTCCGGGCTTTTGGTTTGCGCTGGAACAAATTTAGCGGGTAATTAATGACAAATAGTTATACTTGAATTGACGAAACCATTATGTATAAGGAATGCATTGTTCCTTATGATTGTGCCCAAATGAGGGGCGCTCCGCCCAAAGTTCCATGTTAGATTGTAGTCAGTTTATTAATCGAATGGAGGCACCATGAGAATAAGCGTACCGGCCGAAACACGGCCGGGGGAGACCCGGGTAGCAGCCACCCCGGAGACCGTCAAAAAACTTGCCGCGAAGCACCAGATCCTGGTGCAGGCCGGCGCCGGCCTGGCCGCCTCCGTCACCGACGACGCCTATGTTGCAGCTGGTGCACAAATCGTGCCTGCCAGCGAGGTCTGGTCGGCCGAAGTGATTCTCAAGGTGCGTGCCCCGAATGCCGAGGAACGGGCGCAGATCAAGCCGGGCACGGTGGTGATCGGCATGCTCAACCCCTTTGATGCAGACAACAACGCCGCCATGGCGGCGGCCGGGCTGCAGGCGTTTGCGCTGGAAGCCGTGCCGCGCATCACGCGCGCGCAGTCGATGGACGTGCTGTCGTCGCAGGCCAACATCGCCGGCTACAAGGCGGTGATGGTGGCGGCCAATCTGTATCAGCGCTTCATGCCGATGCTGATGACGGCGGCCGGCACGGTGAAGGCGGCGCGGGTGCTGATCATGGGCGTCGGCGTGGCCGGCTTGCAGGCGATTGCCACCGCCAAGCGTCTCGGCGCGGTGATCGAGGCGTCCGACGTGCGGCCGCCGGTCAAGGAGCAGGTGGAGTCGCTGGGCGCCAAGTTCATCGACGTGCCGTATCTGACCGACGAAGAGAAGCAAATCGCCCAGGGCGTGGGCGGCTACGCGCGGCCGATGCCAGCCGACTGGATGCGCCGCCAGTCCGAACTGGTGCACGAACGCGCCAAGCTGGCCGACATCATCATCACCACCGCGCTGATTCCGGGCCGTCCGGCGCCGGTGCTGATTTCCGAAGAAACGGTGAGGGCGATGAAACCGGGTTCCGTGATCGTCGACCTGGCCGTGTCGCAAGGCGGCAACTGCCCGCTGTCGGAGCTGAACAAAACGGTGGTCAAGCATGGTGTGCATATCGTCGGCGAGCCGGATCTGGCGACGCTGGTGGCGGCCGATGCTTCGGCGCTGTACGCGCGCAATGTGCTGGACTTCCTCAAGCTGATCATCGACAAGGAAGACAAGCTGGTGATTGACCGCGAGGACGAGATCATCAAGGCCACGCTGCTGAGCAGCGGCGGCGAATTGCTGCGCAAATAAACCGGGGAGACACTATGGAAGTCAGCCACACCATTATTAATCTGATTATTTTTGTCCTGGCCATTTACGTCGGCTACCACGTGGTCTGGACCGTGACGCCGGCGCTGCATACGCCGCTGATGGCGGTCACCAATGCGGTATCGGCCATCATCATCGTCGGCGCCATGCTGGCGGCCTCGCTCACCGAAGGACTGGTCGGGCAGATCGCCGGCACGGTGGCGGTGGCGCTGGCCGCCGTCAATGTATTCGGCGGATTCCTGGTCACGCAGCGCATGCTGGAGATGTTCAAGAAGAAGGAACCAAAAGCCAAACAAGGAGATAAAGCATGAGCTTCATCTCCATGAATCTGGTGACGATGCTGTACCTGATCGCATCGGTGTGCTTTATCCAGGCGCTGAAAGGCTTGTCGTCGCCGGCTACCGCGCGCACCGGCAATGCGTTCGGCATGTCGGGGATGGCGATTGCGTTTGTGACGACCATTGCGCTGATCCTCAAGCTGCAGTCGGAAGCTGCGGCTGCGGCAGCGGCGGGCCACGGCAGCGGCCTGGGACTGGGGCTGGTGGCGATCGGCGTGATCGTCGGCGGCGGCATCGGCGCGGTGCTGGCCAAGAAGGTCGAGATGACCAAGATGCCGGAGCTGGTGGCGGCGATGCACTCGCTGATTGGTCTGGCGGCGGTGTGTATCGCGGTGGCTGCGGTATCTGAGCCGCATGCGTTTGGCATTGTGCCGGCAGGCGAGCCGCTGCCGTTCGGTAATCGCATCGAGCTGTTTATCGGTACCTTCGTCGGCGCCATTACGTTCTCAGGTTCGGTGATCGCGTTCGGCAAGCTGTCGGGCAAATACAAATTCCGTTTGTTCCAGGGCGCGCCGGTCAGCTTTGCGGGCCAGCATTGGCTCAATCTGATCCTGGCGCTGCTGATGGTTGGCCTGGGTCTGGTGTTTGTGGCCGATAGCGGCAGCGCGCCGGCCTGGGTGCCGTTCCTGATCATGACCGCGATTGCGTTCGCGCTGGGCGTGTTGATCATCATCCCGATCGGCGGCGCCGATATGCCGGTGGTGGTGTCGATGCTGAACTCCTATTCCGGCTGGGCGGCGGCGGGCATCGGCTTTTCGCTGAATAACGCGATGCTGATCATCGCCGGTTCGTTGGTGGGATCGTCGGGCGCCATCCTGTCGTACATCATGTGTAAGGCCATGAACCGCTCGTTCTTCAATGTGATCCTGGGCGGCTTTGGCGGTGCGCCGGCGGAGGCGGGCGGCGGCGGCGCGCAGGAGCAGCGGCCGGTCAAGTCGGGTTCTGCGGATGATGCGGCGTTTATCCTGGCGAATGCGGAGAGCGTGATCATTGTGCCGGGCTACGGCCTGGCGGTGGCGCGCGCACAGCATGCGCTGAAGGAGCTGGTGGCCAAGCTGACCTACAACGGCGTCAACGTGAAGTATGCGATTCACCCGGTGGCGGGGCGCATGCCGGGGCATATGAACGTGCTGCTGGCGGAGGCCGAAGTGCCGTACGATCAGGTGTTCGAGATGGAGGATATCAATGGTGAATTCGGGCAGACCGACGTGGTGCTGATTTTGGGCGCCAACGACGTGGTCAACCCGGCCGCCAAGGACCCGAAATCGCCGATCGCCGGCATGCCGATCCTGGAGGCGTACAAGGCCAAGAGCATCATCGTCAACAAGCGTTCGATGGCGTCCGGCTATGCGGGTCTGGACAATGAGCTGTTCTACCAGCCCAACACGATGATGGTCTTCGGCGACGCCAAGAAGGTTATCGAGGATATGGTCAAGGCTGTCGAGTGATTCTGCGAAAACTGCTATGCATGATATTGGCGGCAGCATCGATGCAACTCGCATCCGCTGCCGATGCTGAAACGGCGACGCCGCACTTCCTGGATGGGAATTGGGAGGGGACGTTGAATTGGGCGCCGCCACCAACGGAGCACAATGAACCCGCAGGAATGAAAGTGCGGCTGCACCTTTATGGGGAAAAGGCAGAAGTTTTCACGCTGGGTGAGGATCGGCGTTGGAAAGAGATCAAGCCAGGAAAATTCAAGGCAGTTCAATATAATTTCGATGCCGTGATCTTTGCCATCGACTCATCGCAGGGCGATTGCTGGGACGAAACCTGGTCGTTTGCGACGGCCTTGGATAACTCGAACCGGCTGATCACGCGGTTCAGCCGCGTGGTGTCGAACGTCCGCTGCATGAAGCCGGACTACGAAAGTTTTGGCGCCCAGGCTGCTGGACTGATGACGCAGCAACCGGCGGAATCCGCATACACGGCTCACTGATCGATATCGTAAATCTTCTTCAGGAAGCCCTTGGCATCTGTATTGCCTTGTGCTGCCGCGCGGCGTAGCCATTGCTGCGCCAGTTGTGAATCGTTGGGCACGCCCAAGCCAAGACTGTAAGCGCGGCCTAGCCGCATCTGGCCCACGGCGTTGCCTTTTTCTGCGGATCGCCGGAGCATCGCTACCGCGTTCTCCGCCAAGTGCATGTGGTCTGGGGTAACTGCGTTGAGCATCAGCAGTCCCCAATCCGCCACGGCAGTCTGGTTTCCCTGTTCGATAGATTGCCTTAGGTACTTGGTGTATTCCTCGGCGGTGACATCCCCCGCATTACCGCTTTGATAGAGCATCGCCAGTCGTCGTTGCGCTTCGTCGTTGCCTTGATCTGCTGCGAGGCGTAGCCATTTTGCGGCCGCCGTGTAATCTTTTTTGACGACGACACCATCCTCGTACGCCGCGCCGAGTCGCATCTGTCCATAAGCATCGTCGGCTTGCGCTGCCTGCATATACAGGGAGAATGCCTTGGCTTTGTCGATGTCGACGCCTTGTCCCAATTCAAAATGCTTGCCCAGCCACGCGAGCGCGGTGTCGTCGTCCGCTTGCGCCGCGCGCTCGAACCAGATGTGGGCCTGGCGATAGTCCTGTGGCATGCCCTTGCCTTCTTCGTGCATGATGCCGACATTGAACAGTGCAGTGCTGTTGCCAGTAGCGGCAGACAACATATACCAGCGTCGCGCTTCGGTGTAATCCTGCTGCACGCCATAGCCGGAATCGTACATGTAACCCAGTGTGTTCTGAGCCCGAGAATCATGGGCTGCGGCGGAACGGCGCAGCCATTCGAGCGCTTGCTGGTAATCCTGCTTGGCGCAAGTGCCTTTGACGTAGCATTGTGCGAGATGAAACTGGGCCGATGCATTGCCTTGTTCGGCGGCCGCGCGATACAACTCGGCCGCGCGCTCAAGATTGACCGGCACGCCTTTCCCATACTGGTTCATCCAGCCTTGCTCTAATTGCGCTTCGGCGTTGTTGGCTGCTGCGGCCTTCGCAAACCATTGGTATGCCAGCAGGCTGTCCTGCTTCACACGCTTCCCCGCCTGATACAACTGACCAAGCTGCAATTGCGCCTCCACATTGCCTTGCTCCGCCAGCGCGGTGAGGTCGCGCACGACGACCGGCGCGAACGGATCAGCGGCAGCTGGCGGCCGTTCGGCCGCATTGGTCATGAAACAAAGGCTGATACTCAGGATGGCAATCAGATGTTTCATGGTGGTGAATGGTTTGGTTAGCGACGGCCGTACATCATCAGTTCGGCCAGCAGGCTGCGCGCGGGGCCGACCATGTCGATGGCGGCCAGCGAGAGGCCGAGCAGTCCTTGCAGTGGCGATTCGTTGGCGAAGACGCGGGCCATGGTGTCAGTCAGGCGCACCGTTGTGCTGCGGTCGCGCTGCCGTAGCTCGGTGTATTGCGCCAGCTTCTCCGGCGTGGCGCCTTGGGCCAGCAGGCGCGCCAGCACGGTGACGTCGCGCAGGCCAAGATTCAGGCCCTGG
Organism: Duganella dendranthematis; assembly: GCF_012849375.1. NCBI lineage: Bacteria > Pseudomonadati > Pseudomonadota > Betaproteobacteria > Burkholderiales > Oxalobacteraceae > Duganella > Duganella dendranthematis. The sequence continues at coordinate 1,898,210 of NZ_CP051684.1, read as the reverse complement.
CCTGCCACCGGATGCAGCGTCTGCGCGGCGTTGCCGATGGTGACGGTGCGCGCGGTGCTGTGCGCTGCGGCGTTCAATCCCAACGGGAAGCCGAGGCGCGGCGTGGCGTGCGTGAAGCTGCCAACTCGGTCGCCAAAGGCCTGGCCCAGCGCCGACAGGAAGTCCTTGTCGTTCAACGCCATCAGCGCGTCGGCATTCTGCGGACGCACGCACCACACCAGCGAGTATTCGTCATTCTGTGGCAGCAGCGCCAGCGGGCCTTGTTCCGTGAAGCGTTCGTAGGCGCGGTGCGGCGGCGGGGTGCTGCTGCGCACCTGCGCGATGATGGCGGTTTGCTGGTAGTCGCGGTTGACGGCGCGCACCAGCTGCTCGTTAAACAGGCCGCCTTCGGCCTGCACCACGATGGCGGCGCGCAGCGTTTGCGGTGCGCCGTTGGCGTCCAGGATCAGGGTGACGGCGTCGCTTTGTTCATCCAGTGTCAGCACGCGCGCGGGGCGCAGCGAGACGATGCCGGCGCGTTCGCATTCGGCGCCCAAGGCGGTGACGATGGCGCCGTAGCGGGTGACGTAGCCCAGTGCCGGCAGGTCGTAGTCCTTGCGGTCGATCAGGCTGCGGCCGAATTGGCCGCGACGGGAGACGTGGATTTGTTCGATGGCGGTGGCGGCGGTCGGCCAGGCGCTGATCTCTTCGAGTATCTGCCGGCTGCCCCAGGACAGCGCTAGTGAGCGCGGGTCGGTGCTGGCTTGCGCCAGCGTCTTGGCGTCGATCAGGGCGATGCGGTGAGCAGGCACGCCGCGCTTGACCAGCAACGCCGCCAGCGCCATGCCGGCCGGCCCTGCGCCGCAGATGGCCATGTCGTAGTCGGGCGCCACGCTGGTCGGCGCTGCCACTGTCGCAGCAGCGATATCGGTGGTGCGGTTGCTGGTGTCTGTCATGGTTGCTGCATCAGTTGTTCTATCTCGTCCACGGTCTTGGGCGCGGCGGCGCTCAGGATGGTGTGGCCGTCGGCGGTCACCAGTACGTCGTCTTCGATGCGGATGCCGATGTTCCAGTATTCTTCCGGCACCCCGGCGGCCGGCCGCACGTAGATGCCCGGTTCCACCGTCACCACCATGCCCGCTTGCAGCGTGCGCGATGGCTTGTCGGCCAGCGTGACGTCGCGGTACTGGCCGACGTCGTGCACGTCCATGCCCAGCCAGTGGCCGGTGCCGTGCATGTAGAACTGCGTGTAGCGCTTGCCGGCGATGACGTCGTCCAATGTGCCGCTCAGCAGGCCCAGATCCAGCATGCCCTGCGCCATTACCTGCACCGCCGCTTCGTGCGCGCCGGCGTAGGGCAAGCCGGGGCCGATGGCCTTCAGCGCGGCGGCTTGCGCGGCAAGTACCAGTTCGTACAGGCGCTTTTGCGGCGCGCTGAAACGGCCGTTGACCGGGAAGGTGCGGGTGATGTCGGAGGCATAGCCATCCAGTTCGCATCCGGCGTCGATCAGTACCAGGTCGCCATCGCGCGATTGCGCGTTGTTGGCGCTGTAGTGCAGCACGCAGGCGTTCGCGCCGGCCGCCACGATGGAGTTATAGGCTGGTGCTTGCGCGCCATTGCGGCGGAATTCATACAGCAGCTCCGCTTCCAGTTCGTATTCGTGGACGCCGGCGCGGGCGGCGCGCATGGCGCGGATGTGCGCTTGTGCCGAGATGTTGGCGGCGCGCTGCATGATGGCCTGTTCGTGTGCGTCCTTCAGCAGACGCATGTCGTCCAGCAGCGGCAGCAGGTCGGCGGCGACGGCCGGCGCGGTGACGCCGGTGCGGGCCTTGGCGCGTACTGCGGACAGCCAGCCGGCCACGCGCGTGTCGAGCGTGCCGCCCAGCGCGTAGTACAGCGCCGGCGCATTCGACAGCAGCGCGGCCATGCGTTCGTCCAGCGCGTCGATGGTGTGGGCTTCGTCAAAGCCGAAGGCTGCGCGCGCGGCTTCCGGGCCGTAGCGGAAGCCTTCCCAGATTTCGCGTTCGAGGTTTTTTTCGCGGCAGAACAGGATGGCGCGCGCCGGCGTGTCGCCGTGTGCAGCGACCAGCACCACGGCCGCTTCCGGCTCGGTGAAGCCGGTCAGGTAATAGAAGTAGCTGTCGTGGCGATACAGGTATTCGCTGTCGGCGTTGCGCGTGACTTCGGGGGCTGTGTGCAGCACGGCCACGGCGCCGGCCGGCAGTTGCGCCAGCAGGCGCGCGCGCCGATCAGCGTAGCGGACCACGTCGGCGCCTGTGGTCATGGGCTGCATCACTGCCGGCCCTTGCCGGCCGCCGCCAGCGCGGCGCGCGGCGCGTTGAGCAGATCGAGCTGCTGCACCGTGCCGACGTTGTGCCATTCGCCTTCGTACACTTCGCCGCCCACCTGCTTCTTGTCGGCGTATTCGCGCAGCAGCGGGCCAAGCTTGGCATACTCGCCGGCGGCGATGCGGTCGAACATCTCCATGCGGTAGACGCCGATGTTCCCGAAGGTCCATTTCGGCGCACCGTCATTGGTCAGCGAGTACATGGTCAGGCCGAAGTCGCCGTCCGGATGCCAGTCTGGATTGGGCACCATGTACAGCCAGCAGATGTCGCGCTTGTCGGCCGGGTAGGGATTGCCCCACATGTCCTTGTCGTGCAAGACGTCCTTGACCTGCTCGAAGTCGAAGTAGGGCACGTAGATGTCGCCGGAGATGGCGACGAACGGTTCTTCGCCCAGCAGCGCGCGCGCCTGGGCGATGCCGCCGGCGGTTTCCAGCGCCTTTTCTTCGCGGGAGTACAGCAGCTTGGCGCCGAACTGGCTGCCGTCGCCGAGGGTCTGCTCAATCTGGTCGCCCAGGTGGGCGTGGTTGATGACGATCTCGGTGATGCCGGCCTTGACCAGGTTGAGGATGTGCCAGACGATTAGCGGCCGGCCGCGCACTTTGAGCAGCGGCTTGGGCGTGGTGTCGGTCAGTGGACGCATGCGTTCGCCGCGTCCGGCGGCGAAGATCATCGCTTTCATGCGCGCCGCCTCAGAAGGTGTAGCCGACTTGCGGCTGGCTGTCTTCCAGCAGGTCGAGCAGCCTGACCAGCGGACGCAGGTCCTTGTAGCGGCCGGCCGTCTTGCGCACGTAGTCCATCACGGTCGGCAGGTCGTCCAGGTATTGCGCCTTGCCGTCGCGGTAGTTGAGGCGGCAGAACAGACCGAGGATCTTCAGGTGGCGCTGCAGGCCCATGTACTCGAAGTCCTTGTAGAACGCGTCGATGTCCTGGTTGACCGGCAGGCCCAGCGAGCGGGCGTGCTGCCAGTAGCGGATCGCCCAGTCGAGCACCAGTTCTTCGTCCCACTGCACGTAGGCGTCGCGCAGCAGCGAGGCGAGGTCATAGGTCATCGGGCCGTACAGCGCGTCCTGGAAGTCCAGCACGCCGGGATTGTTGGCGTCCACCACCATCAGGTTGCGCGAGTGGAAGTCGCGGTGCACGAATACCTGCGCCTGGGCGGTGACGTTGGCCAGGATGGCGTCGAACACGGCTTGCAGCTCGGCGCTCTGCTTGTCGGTCAGCGTGGCTTTCAGGTGCTGGCCGATGTACCACTCGGGGAACAGGCTCATTTCGCGCTGCAGGAAGGCGCGGTCGTATTCCGGCAGCACGTCGGGACGGCTGGTGATCTGGAACTTGACCAGCGCTTCCAGCGCCTCGGCGTACATGGTCGAGGCGTTGTCGTGGGTCAGCGCCGACAGATAAGTGGTGTTGCCGAGGTCGGACAGCAGCATGAAGCCGGCTTCATAATCGGTGGCGACGATGCGCGGCACGGTGACCCCGGCGTGCGTGAGCATTTCGTCAACTTTGACGAAGCCCAGTACATTTTCGCGTTCGGGCGGAGCGTCCATGACGATCAGGGTCAGGCCCAGCGCCGCTTGTTGTTCGGGCAAGACGTTGACACGGAAGTAACGGCGGAAGCTGGCGTCGGCCGACGCCGGACGAATACTGTCGACATCGACCACCTTCAGGCCGCGCAGCCAGGTTGCCAACAGTGCCAGACGTGTATCGGAAGTTAAATTCTGTAATAAAGACATTGAAGCATGCCGAGGAAACCGGCGTCAGGTGAAGATTCCCATATAATAAGGGATTCAAATCAAAAAATCGCCTTTCATGGTGCTTGGTCCCTTCTTTTCATGACACGCATGCCCAAATTGCAGCGCTTGGCGTATGCCTTGTCCGCTATCTTCACTGTCTCGGCGTTGCCTTCGGTCGCCTATGCCCAGAGCGCGCCGCCCAAGCAGCGCGCGCCGCGCGTGGAAGACAAGGACGCCGTCACCATCGTCAAGGCCGAGGACCTCAGCGGCCGTCCAGAGCGGGAAGTCAACCTGGAACGGAATGCCGAGATCGTCAAGGACAAGACCAAGGTCAACGCCGATAGCGCCTGCTACCGGCAAGTCGAAAACGAGGTCGAGGCCAAGAGCAACGTCAAGATCTGGCGCTTCGGCGACTATTTCACCGGCGACGAGCTGAAGCTGAATATGGACAGCGGCAAGGGCTATATGCTCAACCCGACCTACAAGCTGGAAGCCAACCACGCGCAGGGCAAGGCCGAGCGCCTCGACTTCATCAACGAAGACGAGGCGGTGATCGTCAATGGCACCTACAGCACCTGCCAGGGTTTCGACCCGGACTGGTACCTGAAGTCGGACACGCTGAACCTCGATTCCGGCCGCGACGTCGGCACCGCCGGCAAGACGCTGATTTATTTCAAGGACGTGCCAATCCTGGGCACGCCGGCGATGTCGTTCTCGCTGTCGGGCGCGCGCCGCTCCGGCTGGCTGTCGCCGACGCCCGGCTTCGGTTCCAAGAACGGCGCCGAGCTGGTGGTGCCGTACTACGTCAACATCGCGCCAAACCGCGACCTGACGCTGTACCCGAAAGTGATTGCCAACCGCGGCATCCAGTTCGGCGCGCTGGGCCGCTACCTGGGCGAGACCGACGGCGGTTTCTACCGCGGCGAAACCTATCTCGAATTCATGCCGCATGACCGCGAGTATGCGCAGGCCAACCCGGATGAAAAGAGCGACCGTTGGATGGTGCGCTCGAGCCACACCCAGGACATCACCAAGCGGTGGGACTTCAGCTGGAACTTCAACGCGGCGTCGGACGACAACTATCCGAATGACTTTTCCAAGACCGTCACCAGCTCGACCGACCGGCAGCTGCTGCGCGAACTGCGCACCGACTACCACGGCGATTTCTGGACCCTGACCGCGCGCGTGCAGAAGTACCAGGTGCTGCAGGACCCGGAATCGGTGGTGGACCCGTCGCTGTTCGTGTCGCGCCCGTATGACCGCCTGCCGGCGATCAACTTCAACGCCGCGCAGTACGACGTGGCCGGCGGTTTCGACTGGGCCTTCAACGCCGAGCTGACCCGCTTCTACCACCCGACGCTGATCAACGGCACCCGACTGGTGGCGATTCCGCAGCTGAGCTACCCGATCATCGGACCGAGCTATTTCATCACGCCGAAGGTGATGCTCAACGCCGCCACCTACCAGCTTGACTCCTACCAGGGCGCCGGCGCCGAGAACCTGTCGCGCGCGGTGCCGACCTTCTCGCTGGACTCCGGCCTGGTGTTCGAGCGCGACATCAAGTGGGGCGGCAAGAGCATGACGCAGACGCTGGAGCCGCGCCTGTTCTATGTCAACACGCCATACCGCGACCAGAGCAAGTTCCCGACCTTCGACACCGATGCGGCCACCTTCAACTTCAGCCAGATCTTCAGCGAAAACCGCTTCGTCGGCTCGGACCGGATCGGCGACGCCAACCAGCTGACCGCCGCGCTGACCTCGCGCTTCCTGGACGCCAACGGCGCCGAAGCGCTACGCCTGGCGTTTGGCCAGCGCTTCTACTTCCGCGACCAGCGCGTGCAGCTCGATTCGTCGACGCCGGTGGGCGACAGCCGCTCCGACATCCTGCTGGCCGCCACCGGCCGCATCTCGGACACCTGGATGTTCGACAGCGCGGTGCAGTACAACCAGGGCGAGCGCCGTGTGGTGTCGGAAAGCTATACCGCGCAATGGATACCGGGGTCGAAGAAGGTGCTGAACCTGGGCTACCGCTACCTGCGCGACAGCTTCAAGAATATCGAGTTGTCGAGCCAGTGGCCGATCTTCCAGCGCTGGTATGGCGTCGGCCGCATCAGCTACTCGCTGCAGGGCAAGAAAATCCTGGAAAGCCTGGTCGGCCTCGAATATAACGCCGATTGCTGGGTGTTCCGCACCGGCGCGCAGCGCTTCGTGACCACCTCGACCAAAGCGTCGACCCAGATCTTCTTCCAGCTGGAGCTGAACGGCCTGTCGCACCTGGGCGTCGGCAGCCCGCTGGAGGCCATGAAGGCCAGCATTCCGGGCTATCAGCGCCTGAATGAGGGCTATGGCCGCTAACTCGATGTACACTTGGCGCCGCCGCGCAAAAAACGCGTCGGCGCCCCTTGTCTTTTTTACACCTGACTCTTGAGCGTTCTACCATGCGTAATGCCAGTAAGTACCAGATGAAAGTCCTCGCAGTCCTGTTGTGCACGGCCGCCTTGAGTGGTTGCAGCCTGTTCTCGTCGAAGAAGAAAACCGAGCCGGCGCCTGCGCCTGCTGCGGCCGCAACGGCAGCCTCGGCCGCCAACGCCGCGCCGGCCAAGCCTGCTGCCGACAAGAAAGACGGCGCCGGCTTCCTGCCGCCGGGTGAATCGGGCAATGTAGCCATCGATTCGATCGTGGTGGTGGTCAATGACGACGTCATTACCCAGCGCGAGCTGGCCAACCGCATCAAGACCGTGACCGCCCGCATGAAGGCGCAGAACGCGCAGATGCCGGACCCGGCCGACTTGCGTCGCCAGATGCTGGAGCGCATGATCGTCGAGCGTTCGCAACTGCAACTGGCCAAGGAAATGGGCGTGCGCGTCGACGACCTGCAACTCGACCGCGCCATTCAGCGCATCGCCGAAGCGCAGAAACTGTCGGTACAGCAGCTGCGCGACCAAATGGAAAAGGACGGTACGCCGTTCGCCTCGTTCCGCGAAGAGATTCGCGAAGAAATCATCATGCAGCGCCTGCGTGAACACGAAGTCGACGGCAAGATCCAGATTTCCGACGCCGAGGTGGACAGCTTCATCGCCGCCGAGAAAGCCGCCGCCGCCGAGCAGTTCGAGATCAACATCTCGCAGATCATGGTGCGCATCCCGGACAACGCGTCGGCCGAAGTGATCGCCCAGCGCCGCGCGCGCGCCGAAGAAGTGATGCGCCAGCTGCGCACCGGCGCCGACTTCGCCAAGATGGCCGCCACCTACTCGGACGCCAGCGATGCGTTGCAGGGCGGCGCGGTGGGCTGGCGCCAGCCTGAGCGCCTGCCGCCGGTGTTTGCCGAAGCGCTGGTCAAGCTGCAACCGGGCCAGGTGACGCCGATCATCAAGAGCGTGGGCGCGTTCCACATCCTGAAGGCGGTCGACCGCCGCAGCCTGGCCGACGCGCAAGCGGTGGCTGCGGTGCAGCAGACCCACGCCCGCCACATCCTGATCAAGGTGACGCCGACCATGAGCGCGGCCGACGCCAAGCGCAAGGCGCTGGAATTGAAGGAGCGCCTGGACAACGGGGCCGCCAAGTTTGAAGACCTGGCGCGCCTGGTGTCGCAAGACGGTTCGGCGGCCAAGGGCGGCGATCTGGGCTGGCTGCAACCGGGCGACGTCATGCCGGAATTCGAAACCGCGATGAATGCGCTGAAGATCGGCGAAGTGAGCCAGCCGGTGGAAACCAGCTTCGGTATCCACCTGATCGAAGTGCTGGAGCGCAAGACCGACGACCAGTCCAAGGAGCGCGAGCGTAACAATGCGCGCCAGGCGCTGCGTGAACGCAAGCTGGAAGACGCCACCGACAGCTGGCAGCGCGAAGTGCGCGACCGTGCCTACGTCGAGTACCGCAACGACGACGACAAAGCCGCCAACGCCAACGCCAACAAGTAAGTGAAACAGTAAGCAGAAAGGGGAGCACGCATGAGCGCCACTTCATCCAGACGGCGCCCGGGAGTGCGCCCCGCCATTGCGGTGACGGTCGGCGAGCCGGCCGGCATCGGGCCGGAAATCTCGCTGCGCGCGGCGTGGGCGCGGCGGCACGACGTCAATTGCGTGCTGCTCGGCGACGCCGCCTTCCTGGCCATGACGGCCGCCGATCTCGATCCGGCCATCCGTGTGTCGTCGCTGTCGTTGATGGCGGTACGCAACGGCGGCCTGCCGCACTTCGGCGCCGACCGCATCACCGTGATCGACGTGCCGCTCGACGCGCATGTCGTGCCCGGCAAGCTGGACAAGGTCAACGGCCGCGCCGTGCTGGCCACGCTGGACGCCGCCATCGAGGGCGTGCAGGCCGGCTGGTTCGAGGCGGTGGTCACCGCGCCGCTGCAAAAGAGCACCATCAACGACGCCGGCGTCAAATTCTCCGGCCATACCGAATACTTTGCCGACCAGACCTGCACGCCGCAGGTGGTGATGATGCTGGCTGGGCCGCAAGCCATTGAAGGCGAGCAGCACGGTCAGCCACTGCGCGTGGCGCTGGCCACCACCCACCTGCCGCTGAAGGATGTGGCGGCGGCGCTCAGCCAGGACGGCCTGGCGCGCATCCTGGACATCATCGACGCCGACCTGCGCGCCAAGTTCGGCATCGCCCAGCCGCGCATCCTGGTGTGCGGCCTGAACCCGCATGCGGGCGAGGGCGGCTACCTGGGACGCGAGGAAATCGAGATCATCACCCCGGCCATCGCGGCGGCGCAGGCGCGCGGCATCGATGCGCGCGGCCCGTATCCCGCCGACACGCTGTTCCAGCCGAAATACCTGAAAGACGCCGACTGCGTGCTGGCCATGTACCACGACCAGGGCTTGCCGGTGCTGAAATACGCCACCTTCGGCAACGGCGTCAACATCACGCTGGGGCTGCCGCTGATCCGCACCTCGGTCGACCACGGTACGGCGCTGGACCTGGCCGCGCAGGGCTTCGGCAAGGCCGACTGCGGCAGCATGGAACAGGCGATCAACACGGCGCTCGCCATGGCAAATCATTCTTTGGACAATAAAATATGAAACACGTAGCCCGCAAACGCTTCGGCCAGAACTTCCTGCATGACCAGCACGTGCTGGGCAGTATTACCGAGGCCATCGATCCACACGTCGACGACACCATGGTGGAAATCGGCCCCGGCCTGGCCGCCATGACCGACCAGCTGCTGCGCACGCTCAAGCACATGCATGTGGTCGAACTGGACCGTGACCTGGTGACGCGGCTGGAAAAAGCCTACCCGCGCAACAAGCTGACAGTGCATTCGGGCGACGCCCTGAAGTTCGACTTCAGCGCCATCCCGGTGCAAGGTGCGGCCGAGGGCAAGAAGCTGCGCATCGTCGGCAACCTGCCGTATAACATCTCCAGCCCGCTGCTGTTCCACCTGGCGACCTTTGCGCCGCTGGTGCAGGACCAGCACTTCATGCTGCAAAAAGAGGTGGTGGAACGGATGGTGGCGCCGCCGGGCAGCAAGGTGTATGGCCGGCTGTCGGTGATGCTGCAATGGCGCTATGACATGTCGCTGCTGTTCGTGGTGCCGCCGGAAGCGTTCGATCCGCCGCCGCGCGTGGAGTCGGCCATCGTGCGCATGATTCCGGTCGCCAAGCCGCTGGCTTGCGACGGCCCGACCTTGGAGGCGGTGGTGCTGAAAGCCTTCTCGCAGCGCCGCAAGGTGATCCGCAACTGCCTGGCTGGCATGTTCACCGAAGAGCAGATCATCGAAGCCGGCATCAATCCGACCGACCGCCCGGAAACCGTGGGCCTGGCGCAGTACGTCGCGCTGGCGAATCTGTTGAAGTAACAGCAAGCGGCACCGCAGCAACCCGCACACCACTGCGGCCAGGGTCGGACCCCGTACGGGGTCCGACCCTTTTGTTTGGGGTAAAAAAAAGCCCGCTAAAGCTAGCGGGCTTAAATCCATTTCCTTTGCAAGAAGTGGAGGAGACAAGTGCAGTATGGTGCGTCGCGCCATATCACGCCACTTTATTTTCCGAATATCAATTATTTTGATATCGCATATCTCCTCGTCACTACCCTGCGCCGCTGTTCGGCGGCGCAGCTTGCTTCTTACTGGCAGGTCAACACCAGGTTGGTCACGGCGGCGTCGTGCATGACGCCGGTGCCGTTGGTCAGCGTGCAAGTCAGGCCGTTGGTTGGCGGCACGATGGTGACGCCGTAAGCCTGGCCGTCGGCCACAAAGGTGCCGAAGCTGAAGTCGCCGCTCGGGGTCAGCGTGCTGGCGGTGGTGGAGGTGGCGGCGACGCCGCTGGTCAGCACGGCGGTACCGCCGGTCGAGCCGTTCAGCAGGGTCACGGTGCGCGCGGTGCCGTCGGCAGCCGGGGTGATGCCGCTGTACTGGCCGCCCAGCGAGTAGCTGTTCTGGGTGCAGGACACCAGCGCCTGGATGGCGACGTTGTAGCCGGCCGAGCCGGTGGCGCCCGAGACCGCGCAGGTCATGTGGTCAGGCTGCTTGATGATGGTGATGTTGTAGTCGGTGCCGTAGCTGATCTGCTTGGTGAAGGCGAAGCTGGTGGCGCCGGACGCCACGCTCAGCTGCTCGCCGCCGTTGCCCAGGATCAGGCCGCTGTTGTTCAGGCTGCTGATCGAACCCTGTACGGTGAACTGCTGCTTGCCGCCGCAAGCGGCGATGGTGGCCACCACGGCCAGCGCCGCAACGGCGCGTACTAACGAAAATTTCATGTATTTCTCCAAAGATTAGAACGGCGGCAGCTTATTTGCAGGTTACGCCCAGGCCCAGCTGGTCGGCGTTCGGCATCGTGCCCGGATTCAGCGTCGAGTCGACGGTGCAGGTCTGGCCGGTTGGCTGGGTCAGCACGGTGACGCCATACTGGGCAGTATTGCCGACCTTGGTTGGGAAGGTGAACTTGACGTCGGCGCCGCCGGCTGGCAGTACGGCGGTGGTGTCGGCGCCGTTGGCCAGCACCAGGCCGGTGGTGGTCAGGCCTTTGACGGTGCCGCCCAGGACGTAAGGGTTGGCGACACACGCAATGGTGACATAGTAGACGGTATAGACGCTGGCAGTGCCGGTGTTGGCCGACGGCGTGCAGACTGCGCCGGCTGGCGAGGTGGCGACTTCGACGTCGAATTTCTCGTCGACGGCCAGCAGTTTGGTGAAAATGAAGCTGGTGGCGCCGGCATCGATGGTGACTTTTTCACCATTGCCGTTGTTGACCAGCGTCAGACCGGTAATGGTCGCTCCGGTAGGGCTGTAAGTAATAGTGCCGGACAGTGCCAAGCTGCCATTATTGCCGCCGCACGAGCTCAGGATAACGGCACACAGCAGGGCGAAACCCGCACGCAGAAACGAACTTTTCATAAAACTCTCTCTCCAAAACGAATAGGGACCGGCAGCACGCACGGGAGGCAGCATATTACACTTGTGCGGCGTATTTTAGTGCATTTGGTAATACAGCCCATGCAAATGGATGTAACAGCGTGTGTCCCTGGCGGCTGGCCTTACAATATGCGTGTTTGCCATTTTCCCTCGCCATCATGACGCCACGCCGCCCGCTTGCCCTGCTGTTCGATCTGGACGATACCCTGTGGCCGATCGGTCCGGTCATTCTGGCCGCCGAAGTCAGCTGGCACGCCTGGCTGGCCGAGCATGCGCCGCGCGTCGCCGAAGCCTTCAGCGTGGCCGAGCTGCGGGTGCGTCGCATGGCGCTGCTGGAGCGCCGGCCCGCGCTGGTGGCCGACCTGTACCAGCTGCGGCGCGAGGCGCTGGCCGAGGTGTTTGCCGAAACCGGCGAAGACCCGGCCCATATCGAAGGCTCGATGCAGCACTTCGCCGTCCAGCGCAACATGGTGGCGCCGTACGCCGACGTGCTGCCGGTGCTGCCGCTGTTGCAGGGCATGCTGCGGCTGGGCGTGATCACCAATGGCAACGCCGACCTTGAAGTGATCGGCATGGACCACCATTTCGAGTACACGCTGTCGTCCTCGCAGTTCGGCCGCGCCAAGCCCGATCCCGGCATTTTCCATGCCGCCTGCGCGGCGATGGGGGTGGCGCCGCAGGATGCGGTCTACGTCGGCGACGACCTGCGGCTGGACGTGCAGGGGGCGCAAGCGGCCGGGCTGCGCGCAGTGTGGATGAATCGTCACGGCAGCCAGGCGCATCTGGAAGCGGGCGTCACGCCGGACGCCATTTGCGCCACGTTTGACGAGCTGCTGGCCTGGATTCATGGGCAGATGCAGCATAGCCGTGCATAATAGGCACAACTCTTACCTGTAATCACTGAAAATCAGCATGCAACTCGACACACGCGCCCAAACCCTGCTCAAGGCCCTGGTAGAACGCTATATCGCGGACGGCCAGCCGGTGGGATCGCGCGCGCTGTCCAAGATCTCCGGACTGGACCTGTCGCCGGCCACCATCCGCAACATCATGGCGGACCTGGAGGAGCTGGGCTATGTGGCCAGCCCGCACACCTCGGCCGGCCGGGTGCCGACGCCGCGCGGCTACCGCATCTTTGTCGACACCCTGCTGACGGTGCAGCAGCTCGACGAGCAAGCCATGGGCGCGCCGCTGCGCCTGCAGTCGCCGCAGCCGCAGAAGATGATCACCAATGCGGCGCAGATGCTGTCGTCGCTGTCGCAGTTTGCCGGCGTGGTGCTGAGCCCTCGGCGCGAATCGGTGTTCCAGCAGATCGAATTCCTGCGGCTGGGCGAGAAGCGCATTTTGCTGGTGATCGTGGCGCCGAATGGCGACGTGCAGAACCGCCTGCTGCTGACCGATGTCGACTACAGCCCGGCGCAGCTGGTGCAGTCGGCCAATTACATCAATCAGAATTACGGCGGGCTGGCGTTTGACGAGGTGCATGCGCGCCTGCAGAACGAGGTGCGGCAGCTGCGCGACGACATGGGCCGCCTTATGCAGGTGGCGGTGGAAGCCGGCAGCGAGGCGATGAAGGATGATTCGGACGACATGGTCATCTCGGGTGAGCGCAACCTGCTGTCGGTCAGCGATTTGTCGTCGAATATGACGTCGCTGCGGCAGATGTTCGATATGTTCGAGCAGAAGACCGGCTTGATGCAGCTGCTGGACGTGTCGGCCAAGGCCAGCGGCGTGCAGATTTATATCGGCGGCGAATCCAGCCTGGTGCCAATGGACGACATGAGCGTGGTCACCGCGCCGTACACCGCCAACGGCAAGATCGTCGGCACGCTGGGCGTAATCGGCCCGACGCGCATGGCCTACGAACGGGTGATACCGATTGTCGATATCACCGCGAAGCTACTGTCGAATGCCTTGAGCCACAGTTAGGCTGGGCGGTGCGGGCAGGCGGTCTTGGTGCAGTTGCCGTAGATCGCCAGCGCATGCTCGGCAATCTTGAAGCCGCGCTCATCGGCGATGGCGTGCTGGCGCTCTTCAATCGCCTCGTCGTAAAACTCTTCCACGTGGCCGCAGTCCAGGCACACCAGGTGATCGTGGTGCGAACCGGCGTTCAGCTCGAAAATCGCCTTGCCGCTTTCAAAGTGGTTGCGGTTGAGCAAGCCAGCCTGCTCGAACTGGGTCAGCACGCGGTACACCGTGGCCAGGCCCACATCCATGTTGTCGGCCAGCAGGATCTTGTACACATCCTCGGCGGTCAGGTGGCGCACTTCGCTATTCTGGAAAATATCCAGGATTTTGATGCGTGGCAGCGTGGCTTTGAGGCCGCTGGCCTTCAGATCGGTCGGATTGTTACCCATGGTCGAGACTCTTAATGTGGTTGGCGATAGCTAGCCGCTAGTTTAACGCACTCCGGGGCCGTCCGGAATTTTGCATTTACAAAGATTTGCACTTGTTTTGGCGGATAATGCCCCATCCCGCAGCGAGTGCTTTATGATATAGCGTTTTTCGGCACTTACGCTTGACCAGATTGAGGACATTTATGCGCGTCACCCAGGCTTTTTCGCAGTCTTTGTTGCACCGTTTCACTCCTATCGCCACCGCATGCGTGGCGCTGGCGCTGGGCGGCTGCGCGACCAAAACCACCCTGGGCGAGAAATCCACCGAGGTTCAAGACGCCGCACCGACGCTGGACGCCAGCAAAGGCGCGCAAACCACCACCACCACCAAGCTGCAACGCTTCATGTGGTTCTTCTCTCCGTATCGCCCGGATATCCAGCAGGGTAACTTTGTGTCGGAAGAAATGTTGTCGCAGTTGAAAGTCGGCATGACGCAGGACCAGGTCCGCTTCATCTTCGGCACTGCGCTGCTGACCGACCCGTTCCACGGCAACCGCTGGGATTACGCCTTCCGCCTGTCGCGCGGCAATGGCGAAGTGACCACCAGCCGCGTGATCGTGTTCTTCGACAAGGACAACAAGGTCGCGCGCTGGGAAGGCGGCAACTTGCCGACCGAAAAAGAATACATCGCCCGCATCGCCGGTCCGGTGCGCAGCGCCAAGAAAGAAGCGGCGGACGAAGCCGTGCTGGCCAAACCGGCGCCGGCTGCACCGCTGCCGTCCGGCACCGACAATCCGGCCGCTGCGGCGCCAGTGGGTGTGACGATTGGCAACGACAAGAAATAACAAGGATTTGAGCATGACCCAGATGAACATCGCCATCGCCGGCGCCGGCGGCCGCATGGGCCGTATTTTGATCGAAGCCGTGCAGAACGCCGACGACGCCCGCCTGTCCGGCGCGCTGGACCGTGCCGGCAACGAGCAGGCCGATGCCGCCGCCTTCCTGGGTACGCCGGCCGGCGTGCCGGTGGAATCGGCGTTCGACAAAGGTCTGGCTGGCGCGCAATTCCTGATCGACTTCACCCGTCCGGAAGCGACGCTGGAACATCTGCACTACTGCGCCGAGCACGGCATCAAGCTGGTGATCGGCACCACCGGTTTCGACGACGCCGGCAAGGCGGCGATCGCCGCCGCGGCCAAGAAAACCGCCATCGTGTTCTCGCCCAATTTCTCGGTCGGCGTCAACGTCACGATGAAGCTGCTGGAGCAGGCCGCCAAGGCGCTGTCGACCGGCTACGACATCGAAATCGTCGAAGCCCACCACCGCTTCAAGGTTGACGCTCCGTCCGGCACTGCGCTGAAAATGGGCGAGGTGATCGCCGATGCGCTGGGCCGCGACCTGAAGGACTGCGCCGTCTACGCGCGCGAAGGCGTGACCGGCGAGCGCGATCCCTCGTCGATCGGCTTTGCCACCATTCGCGGCGGCGACATTGTCGGCGATCACACCGTGCTGTTTGCCGGCATCGGCGAACGCATCGAAATCAGTCACAAATCCAGCAGCCGCGTGACCTACGCGCATGGCGCACTGCGCGCCTGCCGCTACCTGGCCGACAAGCCGACCGGCCTGTTCGACATGTACGACGTGCTGGGCCTGAAAGACCAATGACACCGGCCGCCAGCCAATTCACCCTGTCCCGTTTCTGGGAGCAAGGCGACGCCATCAGCCACGCGGTAGCGTTTGTGCTGCTGGCGATGTCGCTCGTCAGCTGGTTCTTCATCCTGGCCAAGGCCTATGCGGCCTACCGCATCCGCCGCAGCGCGCCGGCGGTACAGCGCTTCTGGGATGCGCCGACCATGCAGGATGGCGTCTCCGTCCTGACGCTGGCCGATCCCGAAAAGATTTTCCTGCCGCTGGCCGAGCAAGGCGCGACGCAGCTGCGCGCGTCCGACCGCCCGTCACTGGGCGGCGAGATGGACCGCGCGGCGCAAGTCACGCGGGTACTGCGCGGCGCCATCCAGCGCTCGACCAACCGGCTGGAAGGCGGCCTGACGCTGCTGGCGTCGATTGGCGCCACGGCGCCGTTTGTCGGCCTGCTGGGCACGGTGTGGGGGATTTACCATGCGCTGGCCAATGTGTCGTCGCACGGTTCGGTGCAGATCGATAAAGTGGCCGGCCCGGTGGGCGAGGCGCTGGTGATGACTGCGATCGGCCTGACGGTGGCGATTCCCGCCGTGCTGGCGTACAACGGCTTCAACCGCGTCAACCGCCTGACGCTGGCCGAGCTCGATGCGTTTGCGCACGACCTGCACGCCTACCTGACCAAGTAAGCAACCCAAAGATCATGGCCTTCGGCTCCTTCAACCATCATCGCAATCCGGGCCCGATGGCTGACATCAACGTCACGCCGATGGTGGACGTGATGCTGGTGCTGCTGGTGATTTTTATCCTGGCCGCGCCGATGTTTACCGGCTCGGTGCAGCTGGAACTGCCGAAGGCGCAAGCGCCGGCCACACCGTCGGCGCCGGCCGCCACGGTCACGCTGTCGATCGACGGCAAGGGCAAGATATTCTGGAATAACGATCCGGTCGATCAGGCCGCGCTGGAAGCGCGCTTCGTCACTGCGGCCAAGCTGGACCCGCAGCCGGAACTGCAACTGCGCGCCGACAAGGACACCCGCTACGAAATCGTGGCGCAGGTAATGGCCGCCGCGCAGAGCAATGGATTAACGAAATTGGGCTTCGTCACCGATCCCAAGAAAGAGCAAAAATAATGGCAACCGCAGAACTGAATGGCGCAGCCATCACCGATTTCCCCAGCTTCCACGCCGCCTGCAAGGCCGCGATGGGCTTTCCCGACACCTATGGCAACACCATGGATGCGTGGGTCGATTGCCTGAGCTATCTGCGCGATGAAGACGGCATGAGCAAGTTCCGTCTGAAGCCGAATGAAGTGCTGGAAATCGTCATCAAGGACGCGCCGGCCATGCAGGCCGCCGTGCCCGATATTCTGGAAGAATTGACGTACTGCGTGGCCGGCCTCAACGAGCGCTATGAAGATTACGGCGAGAAGCCGGCCCTGAAGCTTACGCTGCGCTAGCAGGCTCGGCGCCGGCCGGCACGGCGTTCGGGATCTGCGACTTGGCGCCGGTTTCGCCGGGCGCCAGCGTCAGCACCTCAAAGCCGGTTTCGGTCACGTGCACCATGTGTTCCCATTGCGCCGACAGCGATTTGTCGCGCGTCTCGACGGTCCAGCCGTCGCTCAATTCCTTCGTCGCCGCCTTGCCGGCATTGATCATCGGCTCGATGGTGAACAGCATGCCCGGCTTGAGCACCATGCCCTGGCCGGGACGGCCGTAGTGCGTCACCTGCGGATCTTCGTGGTAGACCTGGCCGATGCCGTGGCCGCAGTAATCCAGCACCACGCTGTAGCCGGCCTTTTCGGCCACGGTCTGGATCGCAAAGCCGACATCGCCCAGCGTGGCTTTCGGCTTGACGGCGCGGATGCCGGCCCACATCGCCGCGTAGGTGGTTTCCACCAGCTTGCGGGTTGGCTTGGACGGCTCGCCAACGTAATACATGCGACTGGTATCGCCATGCCAGCCATCCTTGATGACGGCGACGTCGATGTTGATGATGTCGCCTTCTTTCAGCACCTGCGTGGCCGACGGAATGCCGTGGCACACCACGTGGTTGACCGAGCTGCACACGGTGGCCGGGAAGCCGCCGTAGCCGACGTTGGCCGGAATCGCATGCTGCACGTTGACGATGTAGTCGTTGCACAGCTGGTCGAGGTAGGCCGTGGTCACGCCCGGCTTGACGTGGGGAGCGATCATGGTCAGCACGTCGGCCGCCAGTTGGGCGGCGACGCGGGCCTGGACCATTTGCTCAGGCGTTTTGATGAGATTGGCGTTGCGGCGGGTGGCGGACATGGGGGCGACCTCTTTATTTGCAGAGGCAGTATTTTCCCACAATCGCTAGCGCACCGCTTTCAAATCGAAGTGGGGTTGTAGATCAGCCCCAGGATGTTGCCGAACGGGTCGGCCAATTCCACCGTCCTGATGCTCTCGCCGACGTCCTGGATGGCGCCATGGATGGTGGCGCCGAGCGCGGTGATGCGGCTGACTTCCGCTTCGATATCATCCACGCCCCAATAGACGGTGCTGCCGGCGGTGCCGGGCGTGCCGTCCGGGATCAGGCCCAGCTCAAAACCGCCGATGTTGAAGCCGACGTAGAACGGCTGGTCGAAATAGGGCGCGGCGCCGAACACTTTGGTGTACCAGTCCTTGGCGGCGGTCAGGTCCGCCACCGGGTAAGCGACGGTGCGTAATCCGTTGATCATGAGTGTCTCCGGTTGATAAAAACATCATCTTGGCACATCAGGCGGCGGGGCGATTGGAAAAATGGAATCGTTCGGGCGTGGTGGCGGCCAGCGCCTGGAAATCGTGGATCAGGTGGGACTGGTCGAAGTAGCCGCACTCCAGCGCCAGTTGCGCCCAGTCGGGCGAGCCGGCCGGCGCGGTCTTGAGGGCGGCGGTGGCCAGGCGGAAGCGGCAGATCCGCGCAAACAGCTTGGGCGACAGGCCGACATGCTGGCGAAACTGCACCGCCAGATGCTGGCGCGACACGCCCAGCTCGGCCGCCAGCTGTTCGACGCGCAAGGCGCCGCCGCTACCATCGAGCGCCGCTACCGCCCGCTGCACCAGCGCCAGCGCGCCGGCCGGCCGCATCGCATCCGCTGAATCTCCGTTGGCCGTCCGCAAGCGCTGTAACAATTCCTGCTCGATCAGGGCCAGCCGCGCGCGCTCCGGCGCCGCGTCGGTCCACAGCGCATCGGCCAGCCGATCGGCATCGCTGCGACCCCACAGCAAATCGATATCGGCGCGCTGATCGGTCAGCGCCTGCAGCGGCGCGGCCAGGAACACCCCCGCCATGCCCGGCTTGAAACGCACCGCCAACGTCAACACCGGCCGCGCGCTGGCGACGAGGATGGACGACGACATCATCCCCACCGCAAATCCCTGCTGGCCGCCGTCCTGCCAGAGAATATCGACACAATTGTCCGGCAACACCCGGTGCGTATGCGCTGCAGCCGGCGCCCGCGCCGCCCACACGCATGCCACATGTGCCGCCAGCAGCGGATGAGGCGGATATTCGCGATAAAACATGGTAGATCAGTATCCTTTTTTCAACCCCGCAGGGCCACAAAGGGGTCCGACCCCGTACGGGGTCGGACCCCGACGGCGGCTCGCCGCTTGAGGGGTAAAGCACGCGCGGGCATATTTTATCGAATCAGCCGGCCTTCACCCTCCGCCGGTGCGTGAAACACTCGGCCTCAAGGTATAATGTCCGGTTCATATTCACTAATTGGCCGTACACCATCATGCAAGATAAATATAGTCCCGCTGACGTAGAAAAAGCCGCCCAATCCCACTGGAAGGCGATCGATGCCTACAAGGCCGTCGAACACGACCCGCGCTTCCCGAAAGGTAAATACTACGCCTGCTCGATGCTGCCTTACCCATCGGGCAAGCTGCACATGGGCCACGTGCGCAACTATACGATCAATGACGTGATGTACCGCTATCTGCGCATGAACGGCTACAACGTGCTGATGCCGATGGGCTGGGACGCCTTCGGCATGCCGGCCGAGAACGCGGCGATGGCCAACAACGTGCCGCCGGCGCAATGGACCTACTCCAACATCGCCCACATGCGCTCGCAGATGGAGCTGATGGGTCTGGCTATCGACTGGTCGCGCGAAATGACCGCGTGCAAGCCGGAATACTACAAGTGGAACCAGTGGATGTTCCTGAAGATGCTGGAAAAAGGCATCATCTACAAAAAGACCGGTACTGTGAACTGGGACCCGATCGACCAGACCGTGCTGGCCAACGAACAGGTTATCGACGGCAAGGGCTGGCGCTCGGGCGCGGTGATCGAGAAGCGCGAAATTCCGATGTACTACGCGCGCATCACCGATTACGCCGATGAACTGCTGGGCTATGTCGACGACAAGCTGCCAGGCTGGCCTGAGCGCGTGCGCATCATGCAATCGAACTGGATCGGCAAATCGACCGGCGTGCGCTTCGCTTTCCCGCACGAGATCAAGGACGCCGACGGCGCCCTGATCGGCGACGGCAAGATGTACGTCTTCACCACCCGTCCGGACACGGTGATGGGCGTGACCTTCTGCGCCGTCGCTGCCGAGCATCCGCTGGCCGTGCTGGCCGCGCAGACCAATCCGGAACTGGCCGCCTTCAACGCCGAGTGCAAACTGGGCTCGGTGATTGAAGCCGACATGGCGACGATGGAGAAGAAGGGCATGCCGACCGGCCTGTTCGTCACCCATCCGATCACCGGCGACAAAGTCGAAGTCTGGGTCGGCAACTACGTGCTGATGACCTACGGCGATGGCGCCGTGATGGGTGTGCCGGCACACGACGAGCGCGATTTCGCTTTCGCCAAAAAATACAATCTGCCGATCAAGCAAGTGATCAAGGCTGAAGGCCAGGAATTCTCCACCGAAGCCTGGCAGGAATGGTACGGCGACAAAGAGATTTCGATCGTCACCAACTCCGGCAAGTACGACGGCCTGCGCTACCCGGAAGCCGTCGATGCGGTGGCCGCCGACATGGCCGCCCTCGGCCTGGGCGAGAAGAAGATCACCTTCCGTCTGCGCGACTGGGGCATCTCGCGCCAGCGTTACTGGGGCACGCCGATCCCGATGATCAACTGCGCCGATTGCGGCTCGGTGCCGGTGCCGGAAAAAGACCTGCCGGTGGTGCTGCCGGAAGACTGCGTACCAGATGGCAGCGGCAACCCGCTGAACAAGTACGAAGCCTTCCTCAAGTGCGACTGCCCGCAGTGCGGCAAGCCTGCGCGCCGCGAAACCGACACCATGGATACCTTCGTCGATTCGTCGTGGTACTACATGCGCTATACCTCGCCAGGCTCGAACGACGCCATGGTCGACGCCCGCAACGATTACTGGATGCCGATGGACCAGTACATCGGCGGCATCGAGCACGCGGTGCTGCACCTGCTGTATGCGCGCTTCTGGACCAAGGTGATGCGCGACTTCGGCCTGGTGAAATTCGACGAGCCGTTCACCAACCTGCTGACCCAGGGCATGGTGCTGAACGAGACCTACTACCGCGAAGAAGATTCGGGCAAGAAGATCTGGTTCAACCCGGCCGACGTCGACCTGACGCTGGACGACAAGGGCCGTCCGCAAGGCGCAACCCTGAAGGACGACGGCCAACCGGTGCAGATCGGCGGCACCGAGAAGATGTCGAAGTCGAAGAACAACGGCATTGATCCGCAAGCGCAGATCGAACAATACGGCGCCGACACCGCGCGCCTGTTCACCATGTTCGCCTCGCCGCCAGAGCAAACGCTGGAATGGTCGGGCAGCGGCGTGGAAGGCGCCAACCGCTTCCTGCGTCGCGTGTGGGCCTTCGGCTACGCGCAGCGTGAAGCCATCGCCGCCGCCGGTGCGCCGCTGGCCGCTGTCGCTACTTCCGATGCCAGCAAAGCGCTGCGCCGCGAAGTGCACAAGGTGCTGCAGCAGGCCGACTACGACGTCAAGCGCATCCAGTACAACACCGTGGTTTCGGCCTGCATGAAGATGCTGAACACGCTCGAATCGGCCAAGGACGTGGAAGCGGCCGTGCTGTCGGAAGGCTACGCGATCTTCCTGCGCCTGCTGAACCCAGTGGCGCCGCACATCACCCACGTGCTGTGGAAAGAGCTGGGCTACGCTGGTGATATCCTCGACGCGGCCTGGCCGCAGGTTGATCCAGCCGCGCTGGAACAATCGGAAATCGAGATGATGATCCAGGTGAACGGCAAGCTGCGTGGCAGCGTGGTGGTGGCCAAGGGCGCCGACAAGGCATCCATTGAAGCGGCCGCACTGGCCAACGAAGCGGTACAGAAGTTCATCGAAGGCACGCCGAAGAAGATCATCGTGGTGCCGGGCAAGCTGGTTAACATCGTAGTGTAAAGAGAACCATGGCGACTACTCTGAAGTTTTTCCGCCGCGGCGCGCTGTATGCCGCCGTGCTGGCCGCGTCGTTGACGGTGACGGCCTGCGGTTTCCACCTGCGCGGCGACAGCGGCCACTACACGCTGCCGTTCCCGACGATCTATGTGGGGCTGCCAGAGACGTCGCCATTGGCGATTGATCTGAAGCGCAATATTCGCGCCAACGGCGGCACCACGGTGGTCGCCAGCGCCAAGGACGCCGATGGTGTGGTCGATGTCTTGAGCAATCCGGAAAAGACCAAGACCAAGACCATTCTGTCGCTGAACAACAATGGCCGCGTGCGACAGTACCTGCTGACCTACAGCATTCTGTTCCGCGTCCTCGACAAGCAAGGCAAGGAGCTGCTGGGGCCAACCAACATCACGCTGACCCGGCCGATCGACTTTAACGAAACCCAGCTGCTGGCCAAGGAGCAGGAAGAGGCCTTGCTGTACAAGGACATGCAGACCGATCTGGTACAGCAGATGATGCGCCGCATCGCCGCCGTCAAGACGTCCGGCATGTCGCTACCGCCGCTGGCGCCGACGCCGCTGCCGGGTGGCGTGCAGCCATCGGGTCAGCCGTCGACGTTGCCGCCGGCCGTGCCGATTCAATAAAGGCGCCGCATGCAATTACGGTTGGAGGCGCTGGACGGCCATTTGAGCAAATCGCTGTCGCAGCTGTACGTCATCACCAGCGATGAGCATCTGCTGGCGCTGGAGGCTGCGGACAAGATCCGCAAGACCGCGCGCGCGCAGGGCTATTCCGAGCGCGACGTGCTGACCGTGGAGCGCAGCTTCAAGTGGGGCGAGCTGCTGGCGGCCAATCAGGCCTTGTCGCTGTTCGGTGACAAGAAACTGATCGAGCTGCGCATCCCGACCGGCAAGCCGGGCAAGGATGGCGGCGCGGCGCTGCAAAATTATGTCAAGGATCTGAGTCCGGACAACCTGACTTTGATCACGCTGCCAAAGCTGGACTGGCAGACGCAGAAGGCGGCCTGGGTCGCCAGTCTGCAACAGGCGGCGGTGTATATCGACATCCCGCAGGTGGAACGGGCGCAGTTGCCCAATTGGATAGGCCAGCGCCTTGCCCAACAAGGGCAAAGCGCGGACCGGCAGAGCATCGATTTCATCGCCGATCGCGTGGAAGGCAATCTGCTTGCGGCCCATC
Organism: Duganella dendranthematis; assembly: GCF_012849375.1. NCBI lineage: Bacteria > Pseudomonadati > Pseudomonadota > Betaproteobacteria > Burkholderiales > Oxalobacteraceae > Duganella > Duganella dendranthematis. The sequence goes on along the minus strand of NZ_CP051684.1, from coordinate 1,875,262 downwards.
AGGAGATTCAAAAACTGGCCTTGCTGCACGAGCCGGGCAAGCTGACCTACGAGCAGGTGCATGAAGCGGTGCTGAATGTGGCGCGCTACGATGTGTTCAAGCTCAGTGAAGCGATGCTGGCGGGCGATCCGGCGCGGTTGATCCGCATGCTGGACGGCCTGAAAGGTGAGGGCGAAGCGCTGCCGCTGGTGCTGTGGGCGGTGTCGGAGGAAATCCGCACGCTGCTCAAGCTGAAGGCGGGCATGGCGCAAGGCCGGCCTTTGGGGGCGCTGCTGAAAGAGCATCGCATCTGGGGACCGAAGGAACGCATGATGGACCCGGCGCTGCGCCGGCTGTCGCTGCCGACGCTGGAAGCGGCAATGAAGGATGCGGCGCAAGTGGACAAGATGATCAAGGGCCTGCGCGCGAAAGCGTATGCCGGCGACGCGTGGGACGCGATGCTGCAACTGGCGTTGAAGGTCGCGCGCGGCTAACACCGACGAGATGACGATGGACATCAAGCAGTACATGGAACAACTGGGCCAGCGGGCGCGCAAGGCGTCGCGCGCCATGGCCCGTGCCGACAGCGCCGCGCGCAACCGCGCGCTGACGTTGATCGCCGATGCAATTGAACGTGATGCCGACGCGCTGCGCGCCGCCAATCAGCTGGATATGGACGCCGCCGCCGCCAACGGCCTGGAACCGGCGATGCTGGACCGCCTGGCGCTGTCGGACAAGGCCATCGCCACGATGATCGAAGGCCTGCGCCAGATCGTCGCGCTGCCGGACCCGATCGGTGAAATCTCCGGCCTGAAGTTCCGGCCGACCGGCATCCAGGTCGGCCAGATGCGCGTGCCGCTGGGCGTGATCGGCATCATCTACGAATCGCGCCCCAACGTGACGGTGGATGCAGCAGGGCTGTGCATCAAGAGCGGCAACGCCACCATCCTGCGCGGCGGCTCGGAAGCGATTCACTGCAACCGCGCGCTGGCCAAGCTGGTCAAGCAAGGCCTGGAAGGCGCTGGCCTGCCGGCCGATGGCGTGCAAGTGGTGGACACCACCGACCGCGCCGCCGTCGGCGCCTTGATCACCATGCCGCAGTATGTGGACGTGATCGTGCCGCGTGGCGGCAAGAGCTTGATCGCGCGCCTGATGGCCGAGGCCACGGTGCCGATGATTAAGCACCTCGATGGCATCTGCCACGTCTACATCGACGGCAAGGCCGATATGAAGAAAGCGGTGGACATCGGCTTCAACGCCAAGTGCCATCGCTACGGCACCTGCAACACGATGGAAACGCTGCTGGTGGCGCGTTCGATCGCGCCGGCGGTGCTGCCGCAACTGGCCGCGCTGTACTCAACCAAGGAAGTCGAATTGCGCGCCGATCCGGAAGCGAAAGCCATCCTGGCCGGCTACCCGCATCTGGTGGACGCGACGGAAGAGGATTGGTCGACCGAATACCTGGCGCCGGTTCTGGCGGTCAAAGTGGTAGAGGATATGGACGAGGCGATGGATCACATCAGCGCTTACTCGTCCAAGCACACGGAGGCGATCATCACCGAAGACCATTCGGCGGCGATGCGCTTCCTGCGTGAAGTCGATTCGGCGTCGGTGATGATCAACGCCTCGACCCGCTTTGCGGACGGTTTTGAGTATGGCCTGGGGGCGGAGATCGGCATCTCCAACGACAAGCTGCACGCACGCGGCCCGGTCGGCCTGGAAGGTCTGACCTCGCTGAAATACGTGGTATTCGGCCACGGAGAAGTTAGACAATAAGGATCGCTCATGCTGTACCTCTGGATCAAAGCACTGCATATCTTCTTCGTCATCGCCTGGATGGCCGGCGTGTTCTACCTGCCGCGCATCTTTGTCAACCTGGCGATGGAGACCGACCGCAACGCCAGCGAGCGCCTGCTGCTGATGGCGCGCAAGCTGTATCGTTTTTCGCTGTGGCTGTCGGTGTTTGCGGTGCTGTTCGGGGCGTACCTGATCTATCTGGCGTACGGCGCGCACATGCCCGGCTGGCTGCACGCCAAGCTGGCGCTGGTGGTGGTGCTGATCGGCTATCACCATATGTGCGGCGGCATCCTGAAGCGCTTCGAGCGCGGCGACAATAAACGCAGTCACAAGTGGTTCCGGGTGTTTAATGAGCTGCCGGTGTTCCTGATGCTGGGCATCGTGCTGCTGGTGGTGGTCAAGCCTTTCTAAAGGAAGCATCATGAGCAAAGTGTGTCAGTACTTCTTTGCAGCGCATTCGCCGTGGGCGTATCTGGGCCACGAGCGCTTCGTCGCGCTGGCGCAGAAACATGGCGTGCAGGTTGAGTTGAAACCCTGCGACTTGAGCAAGGTGTTTGGCGTGTCGGGCGGCCTGCCGCTGGCCAAGCGCGCGCCGCAGCGGCAGGCTTACCGCCTGCTGGAACTGGCGCGCTGGTCGGCGTATCTCGGCATTCCGCTCAAGACGCAGCCTCAGTTTTTCCCGGTGTCGCCGGAGCTGGCCAACAAGATGATTGTGGCCGCGCGCATTTCGCACGGCACCGACGTCGCGTTGATGCTGGCCGGCGCCATCATGCGCGCGCTGTGGGCGGAAGACAGGAATATCGGCGACGAGGCCACGCTGGTGCAGATCGCCGGCAGCTGCGAGCTGGATGGCAAGGCGCTGGTCAAGTCGGCGGAAACGGCCAGTGCGCAGGCCGAGTATGACCGCAATACAGACGATGCGAACGCCGCCAGCGTGTTCGGATCGCCGTGGTATGTGTTGGAAGGCGAAAGCTTCTGGGGCCAGGATCGTCTGGACTTCCTGGAGCGCGCAATGACGAAGTAACAGGCGCCGCGCCCGCGTGGGCGGCGCGCATTTTTTTAACGGACAAAAGGTACACCTATGGCATCCTTCTTTTGCCCATGCCCGCGCGGCATGGAAGCGGCGTTAGCCGAAGAACTGCGCGAAATCGCACAACAAAGCACCACCCTCAAGGTGCACAACGAAGTTCCCGGCGGCGTGCACGCCTCGGGCGAGTTGACCGACGCTTACCTCATGAATCTGCACTCGCGCATTGCGTCGCGCGTGCTGATGCGCATGGCCGCCGGCGGCTACAAGAACGAAAACGACATCTACGACCTGACGCTGGAGCAGCCGTGGGAAGAGTGGTTCGGCTACGACCACACCATTCGCGTGGATCTCACGGCGGTGAAGTCGCCGCTGAAAAGCCTGGAATTCACCACGCTGAAGATCAAGGACGCGATCTGCGACCGCTTCCTCGATCAATACAAGAAGCGTCCTTCGGTCGATACCAAGGAACCGGACATGCGCGTCTTCGGCTTCGTCGACGCGCACCAGTTCATCGTCTACCTGGATACCTCGGGCGAAGCGCTGTTCAAGCGCGGCTGGCGCACCGAGACCGGCGATGCGCCGTTGCGCGAGAACCTGGCCGCCGGCCTGCTGCGCGTATCGGGCTGGAAGCCGGGCATGCCGTTGTTTGACCCGATGTGCGGTTCCGGCACCATCCTGTGCGAAGCGGCGCAGATGGTGCAGGGCGTGCCGCCGGGCGCGCGTCGCCGTTTCGCGTTCGAGAAGTTCCATGATTTCGACGCTAAGGTGTGGCAGGACATGAAGGCCGCCATCAAGCCGAATCCTTTGCCGTCCGAGCCGACCATTTTCGGTTCCGATATCTCCGGCGATATGGTGGAGATGGCGCGTCACAATCTGCGCAGCGCCGGCATTCTGTTTGATGTGCCGATGAAGCAGATCGAGGCGCAGCAGGTGCAGGCGCCGACTTCGGTACCGGGCATTTTGCTGACCAACCCTCCGTACGGCGAGCGTATCGGCGTGCGCGGTGACAGCACCTTGCCGCAGGATGAACTGGCCAACAGCTTCTATGCGGATTTCAGCAGCACGCTGAAGCAGCGCTTTGCCGGTTGGACGGTGTATCTGTTCACGGCGGATCTGGGCGTGCCGAAGCTGCTGCGCTTGAAGGAATCGCGCAAGACGCCGTTCTTCAACGGCGCGCTGGAATGCCGTTTGTTCCGCTTCGATATGGTGGCCGGCTTTAACCGCCGCGACGCCGCCAAGCCGAAAGAAGCCTAACCCCGCAGGGCCACAGAGGGGTCTGACCCCGTGCGGGGTCAGACCCCGGCGGCGGCGGGCCGCTTTGGGGTGCACGCTAGCGCCCTCAAAGGAAAACGATTTATGCTGCCAACACCTCCCGCCGACCTGCCCGACCAGGACCTCGACCACGAGGTCCCGCCCCCTGAACCATCACACCGCAAACCGCTCTCCGCCGCCGCGCTGGCCGTGATGCTGGCCGGCCTGTCGATGATCGGCCCGTTCTCCATCGACGCCTACCTGCCGGCCTTCCCCAACATCCAGTCCACGCTGCACGCCACGCCGCTGGAAGTGCAGCAAAGCCTGACCTTCTATATGCTGGCCTTCGCCGGCATGGTGCTATGGCACGGCGCATTGTCGGACGCTTTCGGCCGCCGCAACGTCATCCTGGTGTCGCTGGCCATGTTCGCCATCGGTACGCTGGGCTGCGCTTCCGCCCATACCGTCCACTACCTGTGGGTTTTCCGCATCATGCAAGGCATCTCGGCCGGCGCCGGCGTGGTGGTCGGCCGCGCCATCATCCGCGACCTGTATGCGGATGCCGCCGCCGCCCGCCTGCTGTCGTTGGTGACCATGATTTTCTCGATCGCCCCGGCCATCGCGCCTATCCTCGGCGGCTGGATCGTTACGCTGTTCGACTGGCGCGCCATCTTCCTGTCGCTGCTGGCCTACAGCACGCTGCTGTTTATCTTTTGCTATCGCCGCCTGCCGGAGACGCTGCCGCCGGAAAAGCGCCATCCGTTCAATCCGCGCTTCCTGGTCCGCAATTACAGCGAAATCCTGCGCTCGCCGCTGTTCCACCTGAAGACCGGCGTGGTGGCGCTGAATTTCGCCGGGCTGTTTATCTACATCGCCGCCGCGCCGGTGTTCCTGCCCGAGGAACTGCACCTCGGCCCATCGCAATTCGCCTGGCTGTTCATTCCTTCGGTGAGCGGCATCTTCCTCGGCGCGCTGGCGGCCAACCGTATCGCCGGCCGCATGCCGTTCGCGCGCCAGATCGGCATCGGTTTCTGCTTCCTGCTGTCGGCGTCCAGCGTCAATCTGTTGTATCACAGCTTCCTGCCGCCGGCGCTGCCGTGGACCGTGCTGCCGATGTTGTTTTATACCTTTGGGATGTCGATGGTGGCGCCGGGGGCGACGCTGCTGGCGCTGGACCTGTTCCCGCACATCCGTGGCACGGTAGCCTCGGTGCAGTCGTTCGCGGTGACCCTGCTGGGCGCCATCGTGGCAGGGGTGATTGCACCCTTCTTATCACACTCGGCGCTGTGGTTAGCGGCAGGACAGATGGCCTTTAGTGCCTCTGCTCTCGCTTTGTGGTTGACGTCGCGTCATTACCGGCGCATGCTAGCGCGCTATCCGGGCTGATAAACATTAACGGCAGGAAAGTGACTTAGTTGAGAAAGAAATTTTTCCACGTGTTAAGTTATTATCAGACTTTATGCTAAGATAATTTTTTAGCGCGATTATTTTAGGCCTGAAACGCGCTTGGAACCCGCATGAAACCTAACGTTGGTGGAATTTGGCCGTTGAGTTCCGCTCTTTGATCGATGTCTACTGGCGGCAATGTTTGATACGATGCATCAACAATCTGACCATGATATTCGCAATCGACTGCTGATTGCCCGTCTGCCGGCCATGCCGCAGATACTCATTAAGTTGATTGAACACTTGCAAGCCGACGACGCCGGCATGCCGGAGCTGGCCGCCCTCATCGCCAAGGATGCGGCGATGACCAGCAAGATCCTCACCGTCGCCAACAGCTCGGCCTACCATCGCAACCAGCGCACGGTGGGCCTGGAGCAGTCGCTGGTCTCGCTCGGCACCGACATGATCAAGACGCTGGTGATCAGCGAGTCGGTGTTCCAGACCTTTAACAGCTTCCCGCATTCCGCCAGCACCGACTTGCGCGGTTTCTGGAAAGGCTCGCTGACCACCGCCGTCATCGCCCGCGACGTCGCCCGCCAGATGGAATATCCGCACGTGGAAGAGGCCTACCTGGCCGGCCTGCTGCACAACGTCGGCCGCCTCGCCTTGCTGGCCACGGCGCCCAAAGAATACGCTTTTAACTTCACCGCGCGCGATGACGAAGACCTATGCGCGGTCGAACAGCGCACGCTGCAAATCACCCACTCGGAAGCCGGCGCCTGGCTGATCGAACGCTGGAACCTGGATTCCTTCCTGGCCGACAGCGTGCTGTATCACCACGAACCGATTAGCCGTCTGGAAGCGGCCCATCCTTTGATCCGCATCGTGCGCCTGGCGCACCTGCTGTGCTGCCACGAGGACCAGGAAGAGGCGATCGAACAGGCGGCGCGCCTGTGCAACCTGGATGGCGAGAAGCTGGAGCAGATCGTCAGCAACGCCGCGCGCCAGGTGGAGAAGTCGGCCAATTACCTCGGCATCGACCTGGCCGGCGCCGACGATATCGTCGCCCCGGCCGCGTATGCGCCGCCGATGGTCGATCCGGTGCAGCAGCGGCTGTCGGAAGAAGTCCGCAACATCATGCTGGTGTCCGAGATGGGCCAGACCTTCGCGCGCCAGCATGGCGAAGCGGGTCTGCTGGAGGCCATCACGCGTTCGGCGCGCATCCTGTTCGATCTGGAAAACGCCGTGCTGCTGCTGGAGAATCCGACCGGCCACGCGCTGCACGGCGTATCGACCGGCGAGGGCCAGCAACGGCTGGCCGAATTTGTTATCCCGCTGAACAAGGGCGGCGTGGTGGCGCAGGCGGCGCTGGAGCGCAAGCTGGCCTACATCAGCCGTGAAGGCCAGGCGCTCAATGTCTCGGAAGAACAGCTGTTCCGCATTCTCGGCAGCGACAGCATGGTGTGCTTGCCGCTGGTGGCCAACCAGCGCTGCCTCGGTGTGCTGATCGGCGGCGCGCCGGCGTGGCAGTTGCAAGCGCTGCAAAAACGCGAGCGCTTCCTGCAATCGTTCGGCACCCAGGCCGCAGCCTCGCTGGAGACGGCGATGAGCGAACGCGGTCATGCCAAGCGCCAGATCGCCCACGTGGCGGAAGAATACCGCGAAGCCTCGCGCCGCGTGGTGCATGAGGTGAACAACCCGCTGTCGATCATCAAGAACTACCTGTCGGTCCTGGACAGCAAGCTGGCGCGCCGCGAGCCGGTGGTTGGCGAGATGTCGATCCTCAACGAGGAGATCGACCGCGTCGGCCAGCTGATTAACGGCCTGGCCGATTTGCAGCCGACCGAAACCTCGCGCGTCACCGATGTCGCCAAGGTGGTGGACGACGTGCTGCGCCTGTTCCGCGCCACCGACTTCGTGCCGGCCTCGGTGCAGATCGTGGTGCGCATGCAGGAGGAGCCGGCGGAGATCGACGGCGACGCCGACATGCTCAAGCAAGTGCTGGTGAACCTGATCAAGAACGCCATCGAAGCCCTGGCCGATGGCGGCAAGATCGAGATTTCGAACCGCGGCCACGTCAACCGTGATCGCAAGCTGTATCTGGAACTGGTGGTGAGCGACACCGGTCCAGGTTTGTCGGCAGACGTGCTGGCTAACCTGTTCTCTCCTGTGCAAAGTAGCAAGGAGGGCGCTCACCATGGCCTTGGACTGTCCATCGTCCATAGCCTGGTCAAGAAAATGCAAGGCCTGATTACCTGCCGTTCCGGCAAAACGGGTACCACCTTTGAAATCCTGCTGCCAGCCAAAGGCAGTACCAGCCAACTCACCAACGTGACAACGCGGGTGATGGATTCCGCTTAAGGCCATGATGAACCTGAACTCTTTCGACCTAGCCCCCGTCGAAGCTTTGACTTCTGATAACCGTCCCCGTCTCCTGCTTGTCGATGATGAACCGCGTTTGCTGTCATCGTTGTATGAGCTGCTGCGTGACCGCGATTACCACCTGGTGACCGCCACCTGCGGCAGCGAGGCGCTGGCCCAGCTAACCAAGCTGAAATTCGATCTGATCCTGCTCGACCTGCGTCTGCCCGATATGAGCGGGCATGAGATCATGGATTACATCAACGCCCGCGACATCGATTGCGATGTGATCATGATGAGCGGTGATGTCGGCATCGAAGCGGCCATCGGCGCTTTGAAGCGCGGCGCCTACGACTACCTGCGCAAGCCGTACAGCCGCGAGGAGTTGCTCAAGACCGTCAAGAACGCGCTGCAGAAGCGTCAACTGGCGGTCGAGAACGAGCGCATCGCCGGCCAGCTGGAAAACTCGGAGAAGATGTACCGCTACCTGGTGGACTCGTCGCCGGACATCATCTACACGCTGAACCACGAAGGCAAGTTCACGTTTGTGAATGACCGCGTGCAGCAATTGCTGGGCTTTACGCGCGAAGAGCTGATCGGCCGCCACTACTCGGTGCTGGTGCACGATGAAGACCAGGAGCGCGCGCGCTATGCGTTCAACGAACGCCGCGTTGATGAACGGGCGTCGCGCAACGTCGAGCTGCGCCTCAAGTGCCATCCCGGCTCCGGCGCCGGCGGTGGCGTCGAGCGCACCTTCAACAACACGCTGATGACGATTTCCCTGAACGCGATCGGCATGCACATTCCCGACCACGAAGTGAAGACGCGCGAGTTCTTCGGCACCTACGGCGTGGCGCGCGACATCACGGACCGCAAGCGCGCCGAGGAAGTGATTTCGTACCAGGCCTATCACGACATCCTGACCGACCTGCCGAACCGCATGCTGTTCAAGGACCGTCTTGGCCTGGCCGTGATCCAGGCCAAGCGCAAACTAACCGAGCTGGCGGTGATGTTCGTCGATCTGGACCGCTTCAAGCTGGTCAACGATACGCTGGGCCACGTCAAAGGCGACGAGCTGCTGCAACAGGTAGCCACGCGCCTCAAGGACTGCCTGCGCCGCGGCGATACGCTGGCGCGCCAGGGCGGCGACGAATTCACCATCGTGCTGCCGGAACTGCGCGACCGCCAGGACGCCAAGGCCATCGCCGACAAGTTCCTGGAAAGCCTGCAACGGCCGTTCGACCTGGATGGGCATGAGGTGCATATCTCGGCTTCGATTGGCATCGCGATTTACCCGACCGACGGCGAGACCATCGACGAGCTGCTGCGCCATGCGGACATCGCCATGTATCAGGTGAAAGCGCTGGGCAAGAATGGCCACAGCTTCTATCACAACTCGATGCTGGATGTGTCGCACCAGAAGATCGCGCTGGAACAGGCGTTGCGCAAGGCGCTGGAGCATAACGAGCTGGAAATGTATTATCAGCCGCAGTTGGATGTGGCCACCGGCCGCATCATCGGCGCGGAAGGGCTGATGCGCTGGAACCACCCGCAGCGCGGTTTGCTGTCGGCCGGCGAGTTCCTGCCGTTTGCCGAAGAGAATGGCCTGATGCTGCCGATCTCCGACTGGATGCTGGGCGCCTTGTGCCGCGACCTGCTGCAATGGAATGCGGCTGGCGGCGAGTCGATTCGCCTGTCGCTGAATTTGTCGCCGCAGTATCTGGATCGCGGCGACTTCTTCGAGAAGATGCGCGGCGCGCTGACGCGCTACGGCATTTCGCCGGCGCAGATCGAGGTCGAGATCACCGAGAATATCTGCATCCGCAATCCGCAATATGCGATCGAGCAGCTGAACAAATTGTGCCAGCTGGGCGTGTCGGTGGCGATCGACGATTTCGGCACCGGCTATTCATCGCTGGCGTATCTGCACCGCTTCCCGATCCACACCATCAAGATCGACCAGTCCTTCGTCAAGGAGATCCACGACGAAAACGGCCACTATCCGGTGATCCTGGCGATCATCTCGATCGCGCGCGGACTCGGGCTGCACCTGGTGGCGGAAGGCGTGGAGACCGATGTGCAATCGCGCTACCTGGAAGCCAACGGCTGCACCACGATGCAGGGCTATCTGTACCACCGCCCGATTTCGCTGGAGAGCTTTATCGATGTGCTGCATGAGCAGAATCGCCGTTATGCATCGCCGGTGACGATGGCGGAATATGAACCTGCAATGATCGCGATTCAGGCCTGATGACGAAGTACGGTCCCAACGAAGCCGACGCCAGTAACGGCAGCACGTACACCGCAGAATTCCTGCGCGTGAAGGGACTGGCTGAGCGCGGTATCGCCAATGCCCAGCATAGCCTGGGCTTTATGTACTTCAATGGCCAGGGCGTGGCGCAGAGCTATGAGCTGGCGGTGGTGTGGTATCGCCAGGCCGCGCAATCGGGGCTGGAGCACGCGCAGTACAACCTGGGCGTGATGTATCAGAAGGGCCAGGGCGTCGAGCAGAATTTCGAGGAAGCGGCGGCGTGGTATCGCAAGGCGGCGGAGCAGGGTTATGCGGCCGCGCAATACAACCTGGGCTGGCTGTACGCCAAGGGCCAGGGTGTGCCGAACGATACGCAGCAGGCCATGCTGTGGTTCAGCAAGGCGGCCGAGCAGGGCGACGCCGGCGCGCAGAATAATCTCGGTATGATGTACGACACCGGCAAGGGCGTGCCGCAGGACTTCAAGCAGGCCATTTTCTGGTATCGCAAGGCGGCGGAGCAGGGCTATGCGCGCGCGCAGTTCAATCTCGGCCTGCGTTACGACAATGGTCAGGGCGTGCAGCAGGACGTAGGGCAGGCGCTGTCGTGGTATCGCAAGGCGGCCGACCAGGGCTATGCGCCGGCGCAGTTCAATCTGGCGCTGCGCTTCGATAAAGGCGACGGCATCGCGCAGGATTCACAAAAGGCCATCCTGTGGTATCGCCGCGCGGCGGAGCAGGACCATGCGAGTTCGCAGTTCAATCTGGGCCTGATCTACGATAACGGCCAGGGCGTGCCGCGCGACGAGCAGAAGGCGCTGGACTGGTATCGCAAGGCAGCCGAGCAGGGACACGCGGCGGCGCAGAATAACCTCGGCCTGCGCTACGACCATGGCCAGGGCGTGGAGCAGGATTACGAACAGGCGCAGCTCTGGTATCGCAAGGCGGCGGAGCAGGGTTTCCCCGGCGCGCAGTATCACCTCGGCATGCTGTACGACGCCGGCCATGGCGTGATGATGGATCACCAGGAGGCGATTTTCTGGTACCGCAAGGCGGCCGACCAGGGGCATTTGCGGGCGCAGTTCGACCTCGGTCTGCGCTACGAGACGGGACGCGGCGTGCCGCAGGACTATCGCAAGGCGATGGGCTGGTACCGGCGCGCGGCCGAGCAGGATTATGCGGCCGCCCAGTACAGTCTTGGCCTGCTGTTCGATAACGACGACGGCCCGCAACCGGATAGCGTGCAGGCCACGCAATGGTATCGCAAGGCGGCCGAGCAGAATCACACGCAGGCGCAGTTTGCGCTGGGCCTGCGCTATGACAATGGCCTCGGCGTGCCGCGCGATTACGCGCAGGCGCATCACTGGTATCTGCAGGCTGCCAGCCAGGGACACGTGCGGGCGCAGTTCAACCTGGGCCTGATGTATCTGGCCGGGCAGGGCGTGCACGCGGACGCCAGCCAGGCCTGGATGTGGCTGACCATGGCCGCCCGCGCCGGTTTCAACGCCGCCGCGCGCTACCTGCCCAACGCCGCCAGCCGCATGGAGCCGGCCCAACTCGCGCTGCTGCGTGAGCGCATGGACGCCTCGCCGGGCTAAGCGCCCGGTTCAAGTCTTTTCCTGCTTTGCCGTTAATTAGACGACAAGCGTAATTCGGCGCTTGGAACCGCGCGCGCCCATGCAGATCAACACCAACCTCGAGTCGCTCAATGCCCAACGCAGTTATGCGCGTTCGAGCGCGGATCTGGCCGTGCACGTGCAGCGGCTGTCGAGCGGGTTGCGCATCAATTCGGCCAGCGATGACGCGGCCGGACAGGCGATCGGCGATCGCATGACGGCGCAGATCAACGGCCTGCATCGGGCGACGCAAAATATCAATGATGGCATTTCGCTCGTGCAGGTTGCCGACGGCGCGGCCGGCCAGTTGACCGAGAACTATCAGCGCATGCGCGAGCTGGCGGTGCAGGCGGCCAATGACACCAACAACAAACTCGATCGGCAGTCGATCCAGCAGGAAGTCGATGCGCTGGTGGCGGCCAACGTCGATATCGTCGACGACACCCGCTTCAATGACCGGCGGCTGCTGGACGGTTCGTTTTCCGAGCAGTTGCAGGTGGGGTCGCAATCCGGCCAGACGGTGGCGTTGCGCATTCCGCAGGCGGTGCTGATGCCCGGCACCTCGCGCGGCTTGGTGAACATCGCTCCGCAGCAGTCCAGCGCCGCCGGCACCGCCGTTCTCGGCGCACTGCAATACGGCGACCTGAACATCAATAATGGCGTGGTGGGCGCGTCGGTGGCGGGCGCGCTGCCGGGGCAGGGGGCCGATAGCGCGTATGCGCTGGCGGCGGCGGTGAATGCCGCCAGTATCGACGGCATTTCCGCTTCCGCCGTCACCACGGTGAGCGGCGCGGTGGGCGCCAGCGGCACGCTCGGGAGTGGCACGTTGACGGTGAACGGAGTGGCGGTCGGCGCGATTTCCGGCGCCACGGCTGCGGCGCGCGCTGCCGATGCCGCTGCCGCCATCAGTGCGACGGGCGTCGGCGTGAGCGCCAGCGCCAGTGGCGGCACGCTGACGCTGACCGCCGCCGACGGCCGCGATATTGTGCTGAGCGAATCGTCGGCCGGCGCGCTGGCGTCGTTGGGCTTGACGCCGGGTGCGAACAAAGGTGCGCTGGCCATTACCGAAGCGGCGCGGCCGGGCAGTCACACGATGCGCATCAGCGGCGCCAATCCGGCCAAGGCGGGGCTGGTGGCAGGCACGCAGCCTTCGGTGGTGGTTGGGCCGCCGGAGCTGGTAATGCAGAATATCTCGACGCCGGGCGAACCGCCGATGGATTTATCGACCCACAGCGGCGCCAGCGACGCGATGGATTATCTCGATGCCAAACTGGCGCAGGTGGATGATGTCCGTGCGACGCTGGGCGCGGTCAATAACCGGCTGACGGCGGCCGCCAGCAATGCGGCCAATACGGCCGACAATTTGTCGACGGCGCGTTCGCGCATCATGGACACCGACTACGCGATTGAAGCGACGCAGATGACGCGCAGCGATGTGCTCAGCCAGGCCGGCGCCGCGATCGTCGCGCAAGCCAACGCGCTGCCGAAACAGGTGCTGCAGCTGCTGCGCTAGCTGTCCGCCGACCCCCGCGCCGCCTACTACCGCCCGTTCGCCGCCGTCGGCAGCCGGCCCGCACCGCCCGCGACCTGCCCGCCGAGCGCCGCTAAGCCAGCAATCACGCGCCGGGCGCCGACAGGTGGCCGACGTCGTAGCGCTTGACGTCCGCGCCGCCGTGCAGCGCTACCGGCATAGCCTCGCTGGCCGCCGCATCGCGCCACAGCACCAAGCGCGCAATTGTCCACGTCACCGGCTCGAAGCCGATCACCACCGCCAGCGCGCCCAGCGCCAAGGCCTGCTGCGCATACGCCTCTTCCTGCAAGCGCAGTTCGGCCAATGCCGCATACGGCGCAATCACCGCGCTGCTGCGCGTCGCAAAGCGCGCCTCACGGATACCGTCTCCCACCGTCGCCTGCCACGGCGTCCACGTCTTCACCGACGGCCAGCCGAACGCCCGCGCCACGCCGGCAAACGCGGGACTATTCAGGAAGCCGTGCATCGCCTCCTCATCGCGCCACAGATAAAATGGTGCATACGTCTTCTCCGGCGCCGACGCATGCAGATACGCCTTGAAGACCAAACCCGGCAACTCATCCAGCAACGGCCCCTTGGTCGCGATGCGCTCCCGCACCACCGCCATATCGTAATCCCCCGGCAGCACAAAGCTATATTGCATCGCGATCATGAAAGTCTCCTTTTGATTGACACCGCCACGATACCGTCCTATCTTAATCCTGAAAATCAGGAATATTTTGATAGACACTTCAGAAAAACAGGATGATCAATGCGCCGCCTGACCTTTGACCTCGACGTCTTGCGCACCTTCGTCACTGGTGTCGACATGGGCAGCTTCGCCAAGGCGGCCGACAAGCTTGGCCGCTCCACCTCCGCCGTCAGCGCCCAATTGAAAAAGCTGGAAGACCAGCTGGGCATGCCGGTGCTGCGCAAGGAAGGACGCGGCATGGTCCCCACGCCTGCCGGCGAATCGCTGCTGGGCTATGCGCGCCGCCTGCTGGAACTGAACGACGAAGCCGCCAATGCGGTGCGTGGCGCCGCACTGGCCGGCAGCGTGCGGCTCGGTATCCAGCAGGATTTCGGCGAACACGTGCTGACGGAAGTGCTGGGCCGCTACGCCCGCGTGCATCCGCGCGTGCGTATCGAAGCCCGCGCAGCGCGCAACGCCGAGTTGATGGAATTGTTGAACAGCGGCCGGCTGGACATGGCGTTGGCCTGGGAGGGCGGCGTCGTCGCGCCGCACGTGGTGGACGCCGGCCGGCTCAACATGCGCTGGATCGGCGCCGCTGACGAGGCGCGCCTCGCCCCCGCACTCGCCGCCGGCACTGCAGCAGAACCGCTGCCGCTGGTGATGCTGGACGCCCCATGCGTGATGCGCGCCGCCGCCACGCGCGCGCTGGACGAGGCAGGCATCCCGTGGCGCATCGTCTTCACCAGTCCCGGCTTGTCCGGCGTATGGGCGGCGGTGGCGGCCGGATTGGGCGTAACGGTGCGCACCGCCGTTGGCCTGCCGCCATCGCTGCGCCTGCTGGACGCGCCATCGTTGCCGCCACTGCCCGACATCGGCCTGCGCCTGTACCGCGCCGAGCCCCACCTAAGTCCACCGGCCCAGCACCTGCACGACATTGTCCTGCAAGCGTTGTTCTGAGTGACTATTGGATAGATTCCTAGCGGCAAAACTCTATAAAATTTCCCCTTGGAATTCTTTGTTGTTAGGCAAGAATCCAGTTCACTACAGGGAAAATAATGAAAAAGATGAAAACCATCCAGATGCTGGCGACCGTCATGGCCGTTTCGGCACTGGCCGGCTGCGCCACCGAAAGTTCGCAGGCGGTCGCCGTGGCCACCACGGCCAGCGCCACCAAGCCATACGCGGGTCCACGTTCGCCGATCGCGGTCGGCAAGTTCGACAACCGTTCCAGCTTCATGCGCGGCATCTTCTCGGACGGCGTCGACCGTCTGGGCAGCCAGGCCAAGACGGTGCTGATCTCGCACCTGCAGCAGAGCAATCGCTTCAACGTGCTGGACCGCGACAACCTGAGCGAAATGAAACAGGAAGCCGGCTTCAAGCAGCAGACCCAATCGATCAAGGGCGCCGATTTCATCGTCACCGGCGACGTGACCGAATTCGGCCGCAAGGAAGTGGGCGATCACCAGCTGTTCGGTCTGGCTGGCCGCGGCAAGACGCAAGTGGCTTACGCCAAGGTCACGCTCAACGTGGTCAATATCGCCACCTCGGAAGTGGTGTACTCGGCGGCCGGCGCCGGCGAATACAGCCTGTCGAACCGCGAAGTGCTGGGCTTTGGCGGCACCGCCAGCTACGACGCCACGCTGAACGGCAAGGTGCTGGACCTGGCCATGCGCGAAGCGGTGGACAAACTGGTGGCTGGCGTCGATGCCGGCGCGCTCAACCTGCGTCGATAAGGCCGACCTTCATGCACATGACGAACATCAAGCGCGCCGGCCTGGTGCTGACGCTGGCCGGCACGGCCTTCCTGACCGGCTGCGCCTCGCCGCCAAAAACCTTGTACGGCTGGGACGGCTATCAGCCGCAGGTCTATCAGCATCTGAAGGGCGAGAGCCCGGACCAGCAGATCGCTGAGATGGAAAAAGCGCTGCAAACCATTAGCGCCAAGGGGCCTCGGTGCCGCCGGGCTTCCACGCCCACCTGGGCATGCTGTACTCGATCGCCGGCAAGTCGGACCAGATGGCGGCGCAATTCGAGGACGAGAAAAAACTGTTCCCGGAGTCGGCCACGTATATGGACTTCCTGCTGGCCAAGGTAAAGAAGGGTGACAAGATATGATCAAGCGATTCCTGAAACTGGCGGCCTGCGTGGCGCCGATGCTGCTGGCAGTCGGCTGCGCCAGCAACAAGCCGGCGGCGTATGACTACACCGCCTTCAAGGCCGCCAAGCCGCGCTCGATCCTGGTGCTGCCGCCGCTGAACAATTCGCCGGAAGTCAACGCCGGCAACAGCGTCTACGCGCAAGTGACGTATCCGCTGGCGGAAGCCGGCTACTACGTGCTGCCGGTGGGACTGGTGGGCGAGACCTTCAAGCAGAACGGCATGACGGTGGCGCAGGATATCCACACGCTGCCGCCGGCCAAGCTGCAGGAAATCTTTGGCGCCGACGCCGGCCTGTACATCACCATCTCCAAGTACGGCGCGACCTATACCGTGCTCGATAGCGTGGTGGTGGTTTCGGTGCAGGCCAAGCTGGTCGACCTGAAAACCGGCACCGTGTTGTGGACCGGCGCCGCCAGCGCCTCCAACAACGAAGGCGGCAACAACGGCGGCGGCGGGTTGATCGGCGCGCTGGTGGCGGCGGCCGTCAAGCAGGTCATCAACAGCACCACCGACCAGTCGCACCCGGTGGCCGGCGTGGCCAGCGTGCGCCTGCTGTCGGCGGGCATGAACAACGGCCTGCTGTACGGCCCGCGTTCGGCGCAATACGCTACGCAGTAATCAGTCCCTGATGCGGGTGCCGGCCAGCTGTGCCACGCCGGACAGCGTGGTCTGCGCCGCGTTCAGGCCAAGCAGGAAGTCCTTGTCGGAATAGGTGTCGTAGTTGTCGGTCGGCTGGTGCCAGTTCGGGTTCCAGCCGGCGCCGATCTGCTGGCCGCGCTCATTCTCGCGCAGCGAAATCGACGGTACCAGATCCATGAACGGCGTCGAATCGGTGTTCGTCATGTGGAAGCCAACGGCGGCCGGATAATTGGTCGCGTACTTGTCGTTGGCGGCGCGGAAGGCCCACGCCAGCTTGGCCGAACCCTCGGCCTGCTTCGACACCGACTGGTACTCGATGTTGACGTCCGCCTCCAGCCGCTGCTCCGGCGGCGACACGTAGGTGGTCTTGCCGCTGGCGTCCTGCTTTGGCATCGGCATGCCATGGTCGTACATCATCATGTCGTGCTGGATCATGCCCAGCCACTTCGGCTCCGGATACTTGCCCGAGCCTTTCGGCGATTCGATCCCCTGCAAATCCTTGCGCTGCTCGACATAGGCAGCGGCGCCATTCAAGCCGGTTTCCTCGTTGTTCCACAGGATGAAGCGGATCGAGCGATCAGTCTCCACGCCCGGCATGCTGAAGATGCGCGCCAGTTCCATCACCAGCGCGGTGCCGGAGCCGTCGTCGTTGGCCGCCTCGCCGAAGCCGATGCCGTCCATGTGGGCGCTGACGATGTACATCTCTTCCGGATGCGTCTTGCCGACCTTGGTGCAGTAGACATTCTCGCGCAGCGAGGTGCCGACCGGCGTCTGCTCGGCGTTCAGCGCGCGCAGGCGCTCATTCGGCTGGCGCAGCGGATCGGCATTGACGCCGGTCGGAATGCGGTTGCCGAACAGCGTGCTGCCGCCTTGTCCGGCCGGACCGCCGGCGCCGCCGCTCGGAATGCCGGCCGCGCGCCGGGCCGACGGCGCGCCAGGCGCCGGCTGGGTGAACTGGTATTGCAGGCGTTCCGTATTGGTGCAGCCGTAGGATTTGAGTTGCGCCTCGATCCAGTCCAGCGCATCGCGGTTGCGCTGCGTGCCCTGGCGACGGTCGCCGAACGTGGTCAGGCTCTTGATGGTGGCCTTGTACTTGTCCAGCTCCAGCTGCTTGACCAGCACCGAGACGGGATCGGGCGGCGCGGCTTCCTGCGCCAGAACCAGTGGGGCGGCCAGCGCCAGGGCCAGGGCTGCGCTCAAACCTGCAACTGCTTTCATGGGTCATCCTTTATTGTTAAAAGTGCCTGCACATTGTGCATGACAGGCACACGCCGTGTGAAGTAAATCCGTGTAAGCACAACACCACACTTCGATACAAAACGCCGGACTTCAGCAATTTTTCAGACAAACGCAGCGGGGAATATGAGGCACCACCCAAACCCCGTGCGCAAAATGAACCTCTCTTCACACACCTTCAAATCGACCGCGCCACGCCTGATGCGCAGCAGTATGTACCTGCTGGGTATCTTCCTGTTCTGCTTCAGCTACTGGCTGCATCGCTCGTTCGGCAAGCCGGATATCGAGCAGATCACCTACCACATGAATTTTGGGATGGAGCTGATGAACACAGTGGACCCGGCAGTGACGCGCCGCTTCGTCCGCTGGTGCATTGTGGCGCCGCTGATCTTCTTCGCGCTGCTGTGCTATATGGAGCGGCGCGGACGCCGCGTGCTGGCGCGCCGTTCGCAGCGCTGCCGCACGATCTGCTCGCGCCTGAACAAATGGGTGCCGCTGGCGGTGGTGTTCAGCGCCACCATGTTCTGGATGTGCGACGTCTCGGCCTTTAAGTACATCACCTCCGACTTTGGCCCGGACTATTTCGGCGCCAACTACGTGCCGCCGAAATCGGTGCCGCTGGTCGCCACCAAGCCGAAGAACCTGATCCTGATCTACGTCGAAAGCCTGGAGCAGGGCTACACCGACCGCAAAGTGTTTGGACGTGACTTGCTGGCGCCACTGACCGCGCTGCATGGGACTAACTTCCCCAGTTACGAACAGGTGCCGGGCACCGGCTGGACCATCGCCGCCATCGTCGCCACGCAGTGCGGCGTGCCGCTGGAACGGGTGACGGTATTCGATCCCAACACGCAGGGACAGGTGATCAACTCCTTCCTGAAGAATGCCGTGTGCCTGCCGGACCTGTTGGCGGAACAGGGCTACCGCAACGTCTTCATGGGCGGCGCCTCGACCAGCTTCGCCGGCAAGGACAAATTCCTCAGCCAGCATCACTATCACGAAGCGTACGGCCGCGAAGAGTGGCTCAAGAGCGGCGTGCCGGAAAGCGCGCTGAACGGCTGGGGTTTGTACGACGGGGACCTGTTCAGCCGCGCCAAAACCAAGCTGCGCGAACTGTCGGCCAGCGGGCAGAAATTCAACCTGACGCTGCTGACGGTGGATACGCACGAGCCGGAAGGGTATTTGTCGCACAACTGCGCGCAACGCGGCTTCAATGGCTTTGACGGCGTGATCTCGTGCACGGCGGCGGAGGTGGCGGACTTTGTGCGCTACGCCAAGGACAACGGCTATCTGGAGGACACCAACATCGTCATCCTCGGCGACCACCTGTCGCGCAAGAATCCGCTGACCGACCAGCTGACGCAGCGGCCCGACCGCACCATCTTCAACAGCTTCATCGCCAAAGACGCGCCGCTGCCGAACCGCACGCAACTGCTGCACTTTGATTTGATGCCGACCATCCTGGAGTTCACCGGCTTCTCATTGGCGGACGGGCGCATGGGGCTGGGCTACAGCGGCTTCAACCAGCACGCGCTACAACCTCCGCCAGGGCGCTTTGCCGAGATGGACAAAAGCCTGATGAATCATTCGGATCAGTATATGGCGTTGTGGTCGGATCCGGAGTCGGACCATTAGCGGTGGCTGGGAAGTTGTCAATCCCGCGCAAAGCCGCGTAGAATGCGAGGCACGCGGGTGTAGTTCAATGGTAGAACGGCAGCTTCCCAAGCCCCGCCACCTCGTTAAACGCCACTGTTCATGCGCGTTTCAAACGCATGAATATGCGTTCACACAAAAACTCCACCTTAATCAACAAGTTATCCGCCATCACAGTTTCGACCCCACAGCTAGTCGAAAAAGCTGCTGATACGCTGTGATCGCAGTTCGAGAAATCGGACTGCGCTTGCTATTCATTGAACAGTGTATGTTCGTTTGCTCGATGAATCGACCCACTCGGTTTGCCCCCGCCTTCCACTGTCTGGCAAACGCTGCCACGCGGTCGTAAGATCTTTCATATCCCATCTCTTTCAGGTTCGCGTGGATCTGCTTCAAACTACCGCGCTGCTTGCTCGTCTCGGCCTTGAGCCATCCTGACTGCACGGAATATTTGTCCAGCCCGCTCGCTATACGTCATTTCGCATAGGTGGACTCGGTGGTTTCCGAACGCAAATAGCGCCGGACGGTGTTACGTGAGACACCCAGCCTTCTGGCAATCTCCGGTAAGGGAATCTGGTCACGAATGTGCCAGCGTCGAATTATGCCTAGTACTGCCACGTTGATCACTCCGTTCTCCTACCGATAAGACAGGTCGAATTGTGCTCTTCACGTGGGTAAGATTCAGTTGCAAATTACTAGAGGAAGTGGGCAAACTTTCGGTGCAAATCAACATCGAACCAGCCGAAAAAAGTTTACATTATCATCATAAGTGACTATATTGATTCGTCGGTTTCTTGGAAGTCAATGCAATATTTTGAAAGTTTCCCCGGCGGAATTATAAAATGCTCTGAAAAATGATTTTCCGAAATTCGGTATTAGAGCCCCTACCGAATCTTACAGTCTCAATTGGCGCCAATGATTGAACCAATGATTGGAGGTTGAACATGAGCAATGGTAGGTTTTCAGGAAATCCAAGGACCGAGTGGTTATCTGAATCTGGACCCGATCAGCGAATGCAATTGCTTGAGGCTTTCTGGTATGACGATCCCAATGGATTTCGTTGGAATGCGCCGCGAGGAAGTATTATCAATGGTGCCAGTATTCCCAAAACGCTATGGTCTTCGGTAGGCAGTCCATATACCGGGGATTACCGGATGGCATCGATTGTACACGACGTCGCTTGTTCTAACCCGAAAATCTCTCGGGATGATGCAGACCGCATGTTCTACCAAGCCTGCTTGGCCGGAGGATGCACCTTATTTCAAGCCAAAATACTTTATGCCGGAGTGTGTATCGGCGCTGCGACTGGCGACTGGAAGTTGCGTTCCCCTTATCTCACAACAAATGACGAGAAGGCTTTCAAGCTGCCGAGTGAGCACTCGCAAGCCGAGGTAGAAGTGCGCGCGAAGTTTATCCTGATGGCGAAAGATCTTGAGTCGACCGGTGACGATTTCGAAGAAGTTAGGCAAGTAGTTATAAGGCATCTTGAACACTAGCGTCGCGTCGTTCCGAACTGGCCATCAGAATTCAAAATCAAGAGGACCGAGAACTGTCCGGTATGTCAAATTGTGCCTGCATGATAATTTTCCGCTTTCGCTGTTCAGTTAAAGAAGTGACCCAACCTGCAAGCCGTTTGGGAGGCAATGCGGGAGCAAAGCAGCGTAAAAGCACAAAGACCTATTATTAATGCATGCTCCCAACGTCTCAATTATCATTAAAAACACATGGGCAAGGGTTGTGTCGATATCGCATTAAGCATTAAAACAGTAGTTCAAATAAAACTTGTCGCAGAAATATTAAATTTATATTCTGCTGTTTTCTGCTTTAATTTTCTAATTTTTGTTCAATGAATGACGTCTAATTTATGATTAATATCATGAAATATTAATTATGAAACTGAAGAAATATATTTGCGGGGAATTTCTCAGATTTAATAGAAGAAACTTCAGGTAGGGTAAATATGAAAAACTACGCAATAGTCGGATTTATCTATACGCAAGCTTGCCCACTGAGTTGTAATTTTTGTTGCCATACAAAAGAAGTGGTCGGCTCTGGTAAATTTACACCAGACATCATCGTCCCTCTTATTATTTCTTTTGCCGAGCAGCCGTCAGTTACACGTTTCGCATTTTCTGGCGGCGACCCATTTCTTTTTATCGATGACATAATTGATGCGATGATCAAAGCTCGTGCTGCGGGCGTTAATCAACCTTTTCACATTGTAACTTCAGGGTATTGGGCAACTAACTCAGAATACACGAAGGATGTCCTTAAGCGATTGCATAGTGCTGGTATGGACGCTTTGGACGTCAGTTACGACACCGAGCATGCTCGGTTTGTCCCGCCAGAGAACATTTATCGGATCGGAGAGTGTTGCGAGGAGATCGGTTTACGCCTTGAAATATTCGGCCATTTTTGGAATCCCGGAGAGCGTGTCGAGGATCTTTTACCGAAAATAAGAGGGGCCGAAAGCATCTATTCTGGCATGGTGATGCCAATTGGTGCGGCCAGAGTGCATTTCAAGGGGCGACGTTATAACAAGCCAGATTCCGATAAATATTCTTGCGGAAAGCCATCAATTTATGACGTAGCCATATACCCCGATGGGGCCGTATATCCGTGTTGTTCGGGTGGGTTCAATAAGGAAGCTGGTATCATTTGTGGAAATGTTTTTGAAGACAACGCGGCAGATATTTTATCTTCAGTATTTCATCATTTCCATGCAAGGATTGCTAAGGAAGTTGGGTTTGATAGGCTATATAACAATATAATAAAAAATCGGCCTGATCTAATAGAGCGACTGCCGAAGTTTGCAGAGGTTGATTCTGTGTGTGAAATTTGTCGCGACTTGCACTCAAATAAGGATTTAATGAATGAATTAAGCTTAATATATGAGGAAATGGAAATTGAACATGTTATTGAATCTGTTGAAAAAAACTGGAAAAAAATTCACGATATAACGATGATTGCTGGCTGATAGTATTTGTGGCTGTTTATATATTGCGGTATTGGTGATTTTGATTGGGTCGGTTTTTTGAGGTTGCTTGAAATGAAACGAGCACAATCAACGTATTCGGGTTTTACCCGGATTTGGGGCGGGCTATCTCGCATTAATTACTTTTCTATGGAGAAATCATGACGCTAGATGAATTGAAGGAAAAACTCAAGACAGATCGTGTTGCACGCTTCAAGTACGTGGAGTCCGCGATTGAATTCTTTGAGAAAAACGGGGTTGTCGTGGATGAGACTCTGTTAAAGAGCTTTGACGAGGACGCTATTAAAGCAGTCACTGGCGGGGCGGCGGCGGAACCAACGTTATCGCTATTTTTTAACTAGAAAAAGAGCGAAATTTCGTAAGCTTATCAGCTTGGAGGCGAAGTCATGACTATTGAAAACATTGTTTTTGAAGAAGTGGCTTCGCCATGTGAACGTGTTGAACAGCAAACCGCATTTTATTGCGGAGCTGCATGCTGTAAGATGGTCTTCGATAATTTGAAAATTCCAGTCTCGCAAGCGGAAGCATACCAAATTATACACAACGACGAGCGGTTCAAAACGGAGGAGCTATACTCCGATCCGTTGGGTATTGCAGCTTGCCTCAATATTAAGACGCCTGTTGATATATCGTTCGAAGTCCAGGACTTTTCCTCTACTGACAAGTCGATCGTACTTGATCAGATATATTACACTTTGAAGTTTCTGCGTATTCCGTGCCTGGTACTCGTGCAAAAAGGGAATCATTGGGTGGTGATTAGTGCAGTACGAATGACTGAAGAAGTCGGGGGAAACCGCGAGATGCGCGGTGTATATATTCAAAATCCGTGGTATGGGAGCACTGCAAACAAGTATGTCGCAACACCAGAGTTTCTCGATGGTTGGCTGACACCAATTGCCTGGGGGGAAACATGGAAAAATTCTTTAGTGATAATGTCCGATGAGAAGGCGCCTAGGCCCCAGAACATCGCCGCTATGCAGTCGTCTCACACTCTAATTTCATTTCGGCCCTCAGCTTTTCTGACTAAAAGCCAGCTTGCACAGTCGGCCTTACGCGAGCACGGCTTTAATGAAATTCTCAACCTTGGAGGTGGTGCTGGGGATATTTTAGCTCCCATTGATGTCGTGGATCTCGCTGGGAACGGCGATTATACAATAATACCGATGGATGGGACCAATAGTGCCAATTTTAAAGATTTTGTTTACGTTGCGGTGGATTCGGCTAGTGGAAATTTGCTCGAAATTGAAAGATTTGGTAATGCTCTACAGGTGTACTCGGATAGTGAGGCCAAGGGCGTTATTCAAACTCTTCATCCTTCCGCGCATGTCACTATCGATCCACTTTATTATTGGGAACGCTCTTTTATTGCGATGAGCAGATTTCAGATCTTTAGGAAGGTTGGAATAGATGGCACCTCATTCTTTCTGACAAGTGGAGGGGAAATTAAGGCAGACTTGGCGTTCACAGCAAAAGCCGGAGGTTAATATGGATGGAGTTCTGATAGATAAAGAGCTTAACGTAGCCGGTATTGATGCGCTATTTTCTAGATCTGCACTAGCTTTAATAGTAAAGAATTTTTGTGGGCGAGAACAATCTGCGGCGATGTCAGATTGGTTTTTTTATCATGAGGGTAGGCAGAACTACCGATATTCTGACGCAACAGGTCATCTTCATCATTCAGACACGGATAGGGTCGGAGTACCATTTAGTGAATTTTATAAATTCTTATTAGATCCGAGTACTAGCCAGCATGATATTGAGTGTATTCGTCGCGACTTGGCGAGAACCAGTCAGGAGCATATGGAATCAATTTCTCGTCAATTTATGCCTCTTGAATCACCGATTGACAGCATCAAATTTTTACTCAATGCTCTTTGGCCGAGCGGTGCCAAGGTCGCGACGTTCATGGGACTCCAGCCCTGTATTGGATTGGCACGGATAATTGCCCCTGGAGCGAAACTGCAAGCCGATTCCAATCCACACCTTGATTGGCTTCCTCCATCAATCGCTTCCTTAGACAGACAGTTTTCTGCGATAACATACCTCGATGTCCCGGCAAAAGGGGGCGAGCTAGAGATTTGGAACGTTTCCCTTGATCGTATCATGTTCCTCATTGAAACGAGAGGAACCCTTAGGCGAGTGGATCTACCAGATCCAATTAGTATAAAGCCGGAAATTGGCGATCTGATACTTATAGACACGCGAAATCCACATGCGGTTCGCGGATTCGAAGAAGGGCGAAGAATCGTTCAAACTTGCTTTATCGGTGCAAAAGGAGATAATCCGTTATTGCTTTGGAGCTAGAGAAAGATAGCTTATAAAGGATGCGTAGGTCACCCAATCATTTGCACGGGCGGCCTTTCGCAATTCGATCTCAGAACTTGCTCCAGCTGGTGCTAGCGGTATTACGATATATGCGACACTAGTAGAATTTTGTCGCACATTCACTGATTTTACATTTTCAAAATAAGGAATATCAAGGTTTTTCAGAAAACCAATAATTTCTCCTCCTTTTTCGCATAGCAAAGGCTCTTGAATGATACGATCATAAACACTCCGGATTTTGTTATAGCTCATTCTTATTGGCGAAAAATATTTCGCGTCATCAGGCCGGAATGTGCTTCCTCGGCAAAACCAGACTAAATTCTTCCTAAGAAAATCCTCATGAGCATCGTCTACCGGTAATTTTTCGGGCAAGATGAAATTTGCAAGATCGGGAGTGTCTATGAGGACGATGATTTCGGTGGATCCACTTAGAAAAATTCCGTATTTTTCCATCATAATATGTGGATTTTTAACGAAATCTTTTTTTGAGGACTCATCCATCCATAGCGATGATATCAAATCACCAATTTTTTTGTTGAATTCATTCAATTTCGAATCCTTACGTTCGGATGGCTAAATGAAAAACAATTGGTTCTCTGTGTAATTGCGAATAGTGCAGAACCGGAAGCATGAGCAAAATGATTATTTGCATAAATGGTAGCATTCTTTCTTTGCGATGATTGTTCTTTCTACATATTTTTTTTGTGGCTCAATTTCTGATGTAAATCAATGCCAGTTCCTTCACGTCATCATGTAGCTGTTTCATTGCGCGCCATTGCTTAAATGCAATTATTTTAATTGCTCGATGTATCGACGATCGCCTCAAACTGCGTTGTCCGTTTGCGCTTTTTCATAGATGGTTCCCGTACCGTAAACGACGTGGAATCGACATGGATCTCTACCAAAAAAACTATCGCAAGCTGCTTCAACTTATGCCTGACTTGCATGGCATTAATGGGCCTGCCAAACTCACCGCCATAGGCCACAACGATGTGAATATCGATGTAATCGAACGTCACAAGCATCGGCTGGTGCTGCGCATGAGCCACTATCTTCAACGACTGCATGGCCCAGCGATTCCTGATCCTGATATGACTGTTGAGGTGTTCTTGGTTGCGGAGAC
The DNA here is from genome assembly GCF_012849375.1 of Duganella dendranthematis. Classification (NCBI taxonomy): domain Bacteria; kingdom Pseudomonadati; phylum Pseudomonadota; class Betaproteobacteria; order Burkholderiales; family Oxalobacteraceae; genus Duganella; species Duganella dendranthematis. Next base: position 1,849,260 of record NZ_CP051684.1, on the reverse strand, counting down.
TGTGGGCGCACTGACATACACTGATTGCTTTGGATCGCGCCGGGTGTTCTGTCCAGAGATGATGGCGTTCAGTCCGATGGCGAAGTCGGAGCTGAACAATTTCCTCGATCAGTGGTTAACGAAGATGATTGCCGATGGGCGATGTCAACCAAAGGCCGAACTTGCGCAATGAGCAAGCGCAATTCTGGCCTGCCGGGATTGATCATAAATGCCACCGGCCCGCGCAACTCGCGTTCGCACGTGAACTCGAAACTGCTCTGGCGTCAATTCAGCTTTACGCTTGTGGCGGTGCAGATTGCAGAACCGACAGGCGGCAGCGATATTGGCGGCGGTGTCGCCGCCGCCATTCTTTCTTGCGCAGAGATGCTCAGCTGTGCATTGACGATGGCGGGCCTGTTTGACGGTGAGATTTTGTTCGGCGGCGAAATGGTCAAGTTCGGATAGCCACATCAGTTTGTGACAGTAGATGCAACGGCCATGTTGACGAAGAAATGCACTTGCGCGAAAGCGCTTGAGGGTATTGGGCATATGGGCTCCTGTGTTAAGAAACCCCGTCTGCTCTCAGAACATCGCGGGACCAGCTGACTCTGTCAGGCTGGCAAATTGGGCGGCCTCTGGCACATCCGGTTTGACTATGCCGGATTTGCGCAGTGGATGCAAGTTGCCAGTAGAAGATCAAGCCAGCCCACGCATGTAGGCTGGTGGCATACGATGCTCAGCCCAGTTTTGCTTTTATTAGCTGGTAATACGTGCTGGCACCGGCTGCGCTCAGTTTGGCCTCTGTGACGAACTGTTCGACGATCTGCTTGCGAGTTACGTCTTTTTGTTTTGACATACGCAGGTAGATGGCGGAAGCCATTACCATCTTCGTCGGTGCTTTCGGTTTCTTTTCGGCTTTGACCGCAGGAGAATTGCTAGCATCGCTTTTTCCTTCATTCGCCGTCGTATCCGTCGTCGCCGTCGACGAAATCGGCGTAGAGACGTTTTTAATCGGTCCGACCGCGCCGGGCGATGCCGGTGCAACAGCTTGCGGCGTATTCGTGGCGGCAGGTGCTGTCGATTTCTGATCAGTCGTTGCCTTCGGCAGATCGGTCGCAGTAGTCTTTACGTTCATGATTTAGGCTCGTTTGGTTAAGGAGCCTTTACCATCAACAGTTTTCCATGACTAGGCAACGGCCAGTTAGCAGGCCCAGATTCTTCGCTTCACCTCCATCGATTCGCACAAGGCGGTATCGGCAGTTTTCGCAGAGCAACCACCACAGTTCCCATCACACCCGCAAGGGTCTACGCTTAAGACCTGCATGAATCCAGGGCTTGCAGAGCTACGTTAGAAGCTTTAAGAGCCGTACTGCGAGTTCCCTATCCAATTTTAATGGCTATTAATATAAATCGTTTATATCGTTTTATAGGGCAACTTAGATTGCCAGTGTTTGCGAAGCCCATCCATTAAGCTCAGAAATTGTGTATTTTGGTCTGCACCTTTCCAACGATTGATAAACTTACATACCACCTGGAGATTGCCTGGCTCATAGTGACCGCTGCTGTCGATACGGTCCAGAGATGCTTTCATTTCGTCGTCAACGTTCGGCGAATTGTCGGGATGAATCGGTAGGCCGCTAATTGCACAACAAAATCCCTGGTGGTTGAGCAAATCTGCTACGTACTGGCTAAACTTTTCCTCGGATACGAACGCATTGTTCTTATTCTTGATCGTTTGCAAAACCTCCTGTCCGTTCGATGCATTTGTCGTTTGCTGTGCTGTCTTCACCATGCGTCGAGCGGTATGGCTCCATGCATCGACGGACACTAGGGTAGGAGCAGGAGGGGGCACCTCAACGATAGCCGAGCTGGCTGTCGTAATGGGCTTGCCGGACGTCAGATATCTGGCGAACTTCACCAAGGCGGCGTTGTACATGCCATGTCCGGTGCTGTCCCTTTCAATGAAGATCGGGAGCTTCCGGATGGCAGACGCGATTGACTCAAATGTTGATAAATCCCCGATATCGGTAAGCGAGCCGCTTAAGACTGAGTTTGCATTTGCCCATGCAGTGAGCGGGCCGCTCACTGCGCTGCCGTATTTCTTTACAGACGATTCGGACAATCCTTGTTGCTGCATCCAACTCTCGAAGCTAGTCATGTCGTGTCGATGAAGTTGCCAAACACATACTCTAGCAGAGTGCTGAGGCCGCTTGGCAACTACCGCATTTCTTACTACAGGGACGCCCTCCGCAGCCGTGAGCAGCGCATAAACGCTGCCTTTGCATAGGTACGTCAAAAGGTGCAAACGCTTTTGATCTACCTCCATCGCATCAGCTTCGAGGGATAGTACGCCTTCTGGGCACGTTGCTCACATCCTCAAGCATCAATTCAATAGTGCCTACGAAAATGATAGTAAGAATTTAATCTTGCACTAAGGGAACGATCGTAATAGTATTGTCTGAACAATTCCTTTAATTTCTCAATTACTAACAATAAATCCTCCCGATGGCCACGCAACCAAAAAAATTCTCGATTCGTTTGAATGCATTTCTCTTTAATAAGAAATCATCGAATTTTCAAATGTTCTTGGGCGAGGCGGGACGTGGTGTAAAGTCTTATGATCTTCAACCTGGCTTTGGAATCGAGGGGAAAATCTATGTCCAGGAGAAGGAAGCTGGGCGCCCAAAATGGGCAGATCAGCTTGACTTAATGCATGGTAAGAATATACCAGGATTAGATACAAAATCGGCTTCAGCAGTTGTATTTATTAAGACAAAAAACCGGGTTGTAGCGTTTGTTTTTGGTTATGGAAGATATTTATTAGATGATGGAACTTATGTTTTAGATTTCGGAATAAAAACTGCGCTAAACACTTTGGATAACACCACGCTTCGTAGCGTAGATCTTTACTCTATGGAGCAAGAGCCGATGCAGAAACGAAATCAGGCGGTTAGAAATTCCAATATCAACGCGTTTGGGATCGATGTAAGTCGAGATATATTGAAAGCAGTCACTGGCGAGGCACGTACAGGGATTGAATGGGAAACGATTCATGGAGGCGGGCCACAGTATAGCTTTACCGCAAAAATCCAAGGATTCAATGAGCTTAAAGCGATAGCAGAAGAGTTAAGTAGCTTTTATGATCTGTCGATTTACAAAACAGATTTTGAATGGGTAGATAATATTCAACGAGTGCAAAGTGACGCTTTGCGGGCTACTTTGGATGGCCTATTGATTGGGGATTTGCAAAAAGGCGCTCCGGCTGAATTACAGCTTACGCTTCCGGAAATCGGGGAGTGGGACAAAATATCTGGGTTTAGTTACACGCATGGGAAAACTAACGTCAAATCATCTATCTCAGCGTTAGACTATTTTTCTATAAATCCTTCCAAAGGACACACTATAGAGAAATTAAAATCAAATCGAGTTTTTTGTTACGATATAAACGGTTTCGAAACAAATTTCTCAGTTTATAGTTGCATATATTACGAGCGCCTCTATAAAAAAAAGATTTATGTTTTATTTTCAAACAGCTGGTTTTGTATCGATATAGATTTTTTAGACTCGATAAATGAGGCCTTACGCACAATACCGGTTTCAAGCTTGAAGTTTCCTGATGTTATAAGGTATTCGGTGCCAGTCACACCAACAAATAAGGCAGGAATTTCATTGGAAAATGAAGGAGATTATAATCTACGAGTTAGTAAAACGTCCGGATATCACTTACTTGATAAGAAGCTAATCAAGCCACGAGTAGGGGCTTCCTCGATAGAACTGTGTGATTTGCTATCGAACAAAGGCGAGTTTATTCATGCAAAGCATCGAAAAGGGGGATCTTCCGGTATCAGCCATTTATTTGCTCAGGGGAGGATAGCAGCCGAGTTATTATTGTCTGATCAGGAATTTAGAGAAGGAGCCCGAGCCGAACTAAAGGGGAGAAGCAAAGATTTGGTTCCGCTTCAAAAATTTGATGCGAGCAAAGCTGAGATAGTATTTTTAGTGCTTGGAGATGCATCAATAGATGTTAAAAATAATCTTCCATTTTTTAGTAAGGTGAATTTGTGGATAACCTATTTGAGTTTGACTCAAAGAAATTTCGAAGTATCAATCGCGGGGGCTGATCTGTCATCAGCTATTATTCCTGCGCCGGTTGTATCGACTAAGAAAACCGCAACTAAGGGTAAGAAAACTTCGCCGTAATCCGCAGTCCTAAAGTATTACCCAATTTTTAGTGCTTGCAATTGCAACTAAAATGGCCTCTATATGACTTGCGAGTTTCGAGGCACAAGCGTAGAAAAGAGAAGTGCCAGTAGAGGTGGCCCTATCGTTTGTCTGCATACATTGTTTGTCGCCGAATCGGAGACAGCGTAAAGCTCGCATTTTAACCCCAGGTTAGAAGGTCTGATGGCTCATGACCTACTTGCAGACCCGTGACGCGAAAGTCTGCTACATTCCACCTTCAGCCAGAGGCCCACACCCCACAGGCGCCTCATGGCCGTTTACTTTCCGCCGGAAAGTAGAAGGGTTAATCGCTCTAGTCTACTAAATTCAGCAATTGGAAAGCGCCTTCAAGGTTGCGTGCAGAAAGTACTCCGTGTTATCTTAAATTAAATTCGTAAACGAAATATTTTAATATTTTTTTTGGAGCGACATAAATGGATTTGTTCGATGTTTCTGAGCGATTGCCGAATCGAGACGACGTCCCATTGTCTCTATACGCAAAGTTAGATGAAGAACCCTTGATAGACACTGAACGTAAAGTGGTGTTTTTTGAATTTTCAGCCATCTCGAAACCGGATTTTAAAAAAATTAAATATGATAAAAATTCTTGGATGAAAATGTGGGAAAATAAAATAAATAGTAAAGGTAATCATAACCTCCCATCACTATTCCAAGGGGTCAAGTTTGTTAACATTGAATTTTCTTTATCTACTGAAAATCATATTGCGAAGAGGTGGTTGAAAACACATCTGCAACAGGGGCGTCGCGGATGGTATGAAATAGAGTTAAAAGATAGAGTAGAAAACGATAATGACTTGAAGGCGCTTGTATACCCTAATCTATTTTCGCCAGCTCTGGCTTTTTCCGTAAGGACCGCGAAAAAAATCAAGGGAAAGGTCGCGACTACCTTGGGCGCCGTTTTCAGCATGACCTCATGGCCCGCAGCTAATATTGCCGACGTAGTTAATGTGTTAAGCAAGGCGGATGCGACAGTATTAGCAGTGCACGATATTGGTCAGGGTAACGCCTGTGGTTTTCGCGGTGCCAGCGATAAGCCTGTCAATCTTTGGATTGATATCGGATGTGGTGTAAATAGAAATGCGTCGACAGTGCCCTCCGGTCTAGTCCTCTGCTATTCGAAAAGTGCGCCTATTTTACTTACTCATTGGGATAAAGATCATTGGGCTGGCGCACGAAAAGGCGCACCTGCAGCTCAGCCAAATATATTCCTAAACCGTACCTGGATAGTGCCCCGTCAAGAAGTTGGCCCACAACACGTGAAATTTGCGGAAAGAATAATTTCAGAAAACGGGACTATATTTATAGTAGATAACTCAAATATAGGAACTTCAAATCTTTTGTCTATACCAATTCAAGGAAGCCGTACGATAGAAATCTCATTAGGTACCGGTGCGAATAGCGACGATAGAAATAACCATCAATGCATTGTCATAAGAGTCTTGGACGAAATGCCCGATAGAAAGTGGCTGTTGCCGGGAGATATCTCTTATTCGAACATGCCTTCAAAGTGGTATGAGGATCGTTACGTAGCAATTGTGGCATCGCATCATGGCGCGGATGTTGGCTCAAAAAATGTACCAGCGCCATACGGGACAAAAGACGACTACGCGGTTTTGGCGTTCACATTTGGTCCTGGAAATGTCCACGGTAGTACTTCGGTTAGTCATCCTACACATGAGATGACAAAAAGATATGCAAAAATTGGTTGGGGATTAGATGGATGGACAACGAGTGGCAATTCCGGAGATGTTCCGCCCACATCGAAAGGCGTAGCCACTGCTCAACATTTCCCTGCTAAAACGGGAAAACATCTTTTAGGCAAGCTTATAGGGTGGGTTGAGCCACCGGCAATCGATGGCTCATCGCCGCCATGTGGAATGAAATGCAATGCAGCGCTGAACGTTTAAGATTTTGGATAGTCATTAATCTGGGCCCTAGCGAAGTTCGTTAGTTGAGCAATGCTGCTTGCTTTATGTGGTCCCGCTGCGCTGCATCTGTTTGACGGTGATGTCATTTCAGTTTTGTCGCTCACTGCTCGCGTGAGCGACGTATCGCATTCCTGCCTGCAATTTGCCGACAATCGCCTCAAGCCGCATGGGCCCAAGAATTCTGTACGTTAAGACGGCTGATGGCTCATGTCGTAGCAGCACCCGTAGGAGTGACGGCACATCGCGCCGAACTATAGCGTTTATACTCACAGGCGGATGACGATATGGCATAACTCGGCGTCCTTGCTTGCTTCCAGGATGTATGTTTGGGGTCATAGGCTCATGATGTACTTGCCGAATGCCCTACAGCCAAGCCATCTCATTTCTGACTGCAGCCATTCAGCCGCACGGCCCGGTCCCGCCTGGGAACTTCATCGCGCCGGTCAGGTTGGAAGGTTCGAAGGCTTCTACCTTAGTTCAATCCTGGCTGCCCCTTTCGTTGTTTTGGCTGTACCTTCTGCTTCTTCTCTAAACAGGATAAACGATATAGACGATTTTACTTTTTTCCTTAACCCCATGGAGAACGAGAGAAGATATTAAAGTATTTTTGTTTTTAAGAAAAATCGTCATCCAACATCATTGCACGTGGCGATGGCGCGATAGCGTCAAATCACGGACTAGGGTGGTGGCAAACTGAAGAAGCATGAATGGTGACGTGTCGCGGTTGTAGGCTACAGCATCTGCCACCAGCCGCTGTAAGGTAGGCCCGCGTTCGCCAAATGACGTATGTAGGATGGCGCTACTACTTGACGGAAAAAGTATACATGGTTGCGCCGGTGAGGTTCTTCGTCGTACTATGCAGGAACTGACGCAGCACTAACGTCTATATGGTGAGTTTGATCAAATGTAGCTGGCGCAATGCCAGCTCAGTCCGATGCCTATCGCACAGATCTCTAACTCAATGATGACAAAAAAGTATTGGTCAAGATTCACTAAACCAGTTGCTTTACCTACGTACTTAGATTGTCTCTAGGAGCGCCTTTACGTCTATTGGCTGAACGCGTTCTCATGAGCCTCTATGGTAGGTCTTCATTGTTACTTACTTATGGAAAATGTCATGACAGCCAAAGCTCGTCTGAAAAACGCACGTCACCTGAAAAAGGCACGTCGCAACAAAACCAACCTACATAATGAATTCCATCGCTCGGTATATTCCGCGCTAGAAGAGGAAGTCAACGCCACGTTTGGACATCGGGTCCAAGGCAAAATCATCGTCGTTTTGGGTACGGATTGCTATCAATATGCTCCCAAGAAAATTGCCGTCTCTGCGGAAGCCGAAATGGTGTTCACCCCTGACGCAGCGTTGCTGCGTCGCTTCGGGATGCCGGATGAATTCGCGAAACATGTCCAACGTCAACATAACACGAAAGAATTCAGCTATGTGATGGATAGCTATGATCCGAAGAATGTCGGCCGGATTGTCAGTGATCTCGTTCAGGAATTCATGAAAGAGTTCGATGATTTGGAAGCCGCTGCTCCAGAAATTCCCCGGGATTAGCAGTTCTGCGAACCACCTAATCGATATAGATAAGTGCGCTGACGTCTAGGCAGCGCACTTCAAACTTGTCTCTAAAAAATACTGCCTATGCGGTAGGGACTAACTCAATCAAAAAAAACGAAAAATCATATGAATTCGCCTATAGCTACAACGCCCAACATGACAGAAATCAATCAACTGTCGCTTCCAGATGCTGCAAGGGCATATGCCGAAGCAGGGATTGCAATCTTCCCACTCGTCCCCGGGAAAAAAATCCCCGCAGTTGCTGGAGGCTTTAAGTCTGCTTCGAGCGATTTGGCGCAGGTCGCGGCGTGGTGGCCGCCGGGATCGTTGAATAATATCGGTATTCCTACAGGGAAGCTGAATGACCGCACCGTCATGGATATCGATGTGAAGAGTGGAGCTCAAGGATTTGAATCATGGCAGAAGTTTTGCAATGAAATCGGGGCGCTGGAGTCCTCGCTCAGCAGCGACACGCCTAGCGGTGGCATGCATGTGGTTTATAAATCCCCACAAGGTGTGAGTATCGGTAACAAGGTCGGTTTTATGCCCGGCCTCGATGTACGCGGCGAGGGCGGCTATTTTGTCGCATCGCCGTCTATTGTTAGCGGCAAACCCTATCAGTGGAAAAGCGGTGCTGCTCAGCCTATTGAAATGCCAGAAGCTATGGTCCGCAGACTGACCGAGAAGCGTGGCCCTCATCCTACGCATGATTCCGTCAACTTAGGGTCTGTATCTGCCGAGCCGGTCATTGCTGGCAGCCGTAACGAGAAGCTATTCCGCCTTGCGTTGAGCCAGATGAAGGCCGGCCACTCAAGAGCCGAAGTGGAGGCGTTCTCGGTTCGTGCCAATGAACTGTTCCAGCCGCCAATGGAACAAGATGAGGTGATGCAAGTCGTGGATAACGTGTTTCGACTGTACGAAAAAACCGCGCATATGCACTGCACGGATAGCGGCAACGCTGCAAAGCTCGCGGAACTCTACGGCGACATAGTACGCTACGTGATTGAGACCGATAGCTGGCTGCGGTGGAACGGTGTCTACTGGGAGCCAACTAGTTATATCGTCATCCAAGGGTTGGCTAAGGACGTAGCAAAAGCCTTGCACAAAGAGGCAGATGGAATGGATCAAGGGCCAGTGAAAACCCGCTTGAAAAAACATGCGCTCGCCTCCGAAGGTGCTACGCGCATAAAGGACATGATCACTTTGTTCAAGTCTGAGCCGGGGATCGGGCTGCCGATCTCTAAATTGGACAGCGACGGCTTTCTGCTGGGTGTACAAAACGGCTATGTCAATCTCAAGACGGGCAAGTTCCATGCGCCGGACCAATCCAAGTTGATTACGCAGGTAGCGGGCGCATCGCATCAACTCGAATCGACTTGTCCGCAGTGGATTACGTTCTTAGAGCAAGTGATGGGCGGCGACATGGAGCTCGTTACATATCTCCAGCGTCTGATTGGCTACTCACTTACTGCATCTCTCAGTGAGCAGTGCATGGGCTTCGGTTATGGCTACGGCGCCAATGGCAAAAGCACATTCCTGAATGTAACTCAATCGTTGATGGGTGACTACGGCGCGCAGGCATCGGGAGACTTGTTGCTCGACCGTCAGCGTAACAGCAGTGGACCATCTGGCGACATCGCAAGCCTGCGGGGGAAACGGTTCGTGGCCATGAGTGAGGTAGATGAAGGGCGTCATTTCAGCGAAGCGCTTGTCAAGTCAATGACTGGCGGCGACCCGATCGTGGCACGTCATATGTATCAGAGCCAATTTACTTTTGTCCCTACTCATAAGATGTTCGTAGCCGGTAATCATAAGCCGGTTATTAAGGGGACGGATGAAGGTATCTGGCGTCGTATGCGCCTGATTCCTTTTCCTGTGTCGTTCAAGAAGGAGGATCGTGATCCGAATTTGGAGAGCAAGCTGAAAGCGGAGTTACCTGGAATTTTGAACTGGGCCATTCGTGGATGCCTCGACTGGCAACACCATGGCTTGCCAATTCCTAAAGCAGTGGCTGCTGCTACGGCGGAGTACCGCAGCGAAATGGACGTCGTGGGGTCATGGATTCGCGAGTGTTGCGTCGAAGGGCCATACCTCGAAATGGTCTTCGATGAGGCGTATGAATCCTTCTCTACGTGGGCGAAAGACTACTTCGGGTTCAGCTACACCAAAAGGAAGCTTGGGATGCTGCTAATTGAACGCGGATACGAGAAGGCCAAAACTGCCAAGCGGAAATACATTGGGCTCGGCTTACGCACTCCCCTGACTGAGGCGCTGCAAAAGAACGGCGAGAAATTGTCCGCATTAAAAATGTATCGCGACTAAGACAGGTGCCTGCTGGGCCTTCCGTAGGCGTAAGGTCCAGCAGCTGCGTGGAGTCCCACCGTTTTCTTTCATCGGAAATTGATGGATGGTCTTCAAATGTATACTACAGGGGTAACAACATGGGTCTGCACAAGAGAGATAATAGTAGTAACTGGTATTACGCTTTTCAGGCGAAAAATAAAAAGTATGTGGGCAGCACCGGCACTGCAAACAAGACAAAGGCGTTGCAGGTAGAGCGTGAGATGCGTAACAAAATCCATAGTGAAACTTATCTGGGCGAGGCTGAAGAAATTTCACTGCGCGATGCCTTGGTCAAGTACCTGGAGCCACGCAAGAAGTATTCGTACTATCGCGGCATGGAATCAATCTCACGCAAGATGTTCGGTAGCAAACGTGATCCGAAGACCAAGCGCGAAAATCCATGCTACGGCTTGCCGTTGAATTTGTTCCTTCATGAGATCCAGACCAAGCATATCGAGCGACTAGTAGCGAAGCGGAAGGCCGAGGGCGACAAGCCCGCCACTATCAAACATGAAATCGGCCTGATCAGTTCAACGCTGCGTGAGATGCAGCGACTTGGCTACAAGACGAATCGTGACGTTGTCTTTCCACAGTTGAAATCCGCGTATCGGCTGCGCTATCTCGATTCCAACGACGAAGCGGCATTGCTACGCGAACTCGATCCGAAATCACCGAGAAGCGGCGTTAAAGCGCCTGAGGATCGCACCCCTGAGATGCAACGCAATATCCAAGACAACTACGATCTGGTCATCATGCTTCTCGATACCGGCTGTCGCTATTCTGAGGCCGCGAACTTGCCATGGACGGCTGTGAATCTTGAGGCCGGAACGCTGAACATCTACCGCAGCAAAGTCAACAATGAAGACGTGTTGTTCATGACAGATCGGTTGCGTGAAGTGATGGTACGCCGTCGGGCAGAGCGCCGGCCTGATGCACGCTACGTCTTTGAAAACAAGTCAGGCATGGCACGCGGCTATGCCGCGCAGGGAATTAAGAAGGCGATGGATCGTGCCGGCGTGAATGATCCCGATGTGGTGAGAGAGAAGGGGGGCAAGGTCACGATGCACACGTTACGGCACAGCTATGCGTCAAAGCTTGTTAAGAACGGCGTTAGTCTTTTTGAAGTGTCTGTGCTGCTCGGTCACAGCGATCCGAAGATGACGCAGCGGTACGCCCACCTTGCACCGAATGACGCGAGCAGGAAGGCCGTTGACATCATCAATACGATGCATTCGTAATGCTACGTCGTTGGCGTGAGCTTTACTTTCATACGGAATTTTCAAGTAAGCCTTATATCTACAGGCGAAACGCGAGAATTTCGTAAAAATTTAGCATGCTAAAAGTTGATAGAATCGGAGTGGGTTAAAACGGAAAACGCCCCTCCGAAGTCATGCAGATTGCTTGATAATTACAGACAGTGACGCCATCGAAATTACTCGCCGCATCGTACTAACGTGGCGAATTTTTCGGCGTCATATTCTTCGGAGTACGGCATTCCGAAGTAGCCCTGATAGATACAGGCGAAACATGCAAATTTTCGCTCCCATTTAGTGGACACAAAAGGGGTTGATACTGCACTGGGTTAAAACGGAAAACGCCCCTTGGAAGTAACGAAAATCTTCGCTTGATTCACCTTCAACTGCAACAGGAAGCGCATGCCACAGCTCTTACAAAACATCGACCAGATCGGCCGCGCCAAGCAGCGTGACGTACTCTTCTTGGAATTTACCAACACCGCCGCTCCCTATGCGTCGAATCCTGCGCGTGAAAAAATCCTGACGTGGTTCGACGCGAACGGCATCGTGTATGTCGAATGCGGCGGCTACACGAGCGAAATGCGGACGGAACCGTATCGCGGGCAAGTCTACATTGACGTGCCGTATGAGGTCAGCGATCCGGCGTACATGCAGCTTGAAGCATTCCTAGAACATGCTGATGGTTCGATGCGGTGGGACGGCGCGCGCTTCATCTGCTATCCGCTCGATTACTGTATGCGAAACGCCCAACAGGATGCGCCTGGCTTTTGGGATCGGTGGGCTGCTGATTTTTGAGATTGTTAGTTGAGCTAGTTACCGTCTCTCGCGCTCTTTACGGAGCAGATCGTCATATGTATCACCCGATTCACGCAATTTACGCAGTCCCTCGTCATATGACTCGTGCGTGATGAAATCGCCCGAGCTGTTTTCTTTGCCTAGGCAGAACGCTGCCAGCAAGCTTACACCGATTAGAATCGCACACATCGCTGCTTCATTGTAGAACCAGACATCAGTCGCCGTAGTATCTGAAAATAGTTTGGTGTACGGCCAGGAGAAGAAGAACCAGTGTCCCTCCATTGGATCAGGACCACCGATCATATTAGTCCACATGCATTGCATGAAGGTGATGAATATCCACGTCACCACAGCCCACATGAATGCTTTAAGACCGAAGTACCATTTCGCCTCAATGGAATACGCGTGGTCCTGATAGCGATCAATGTAGTAGAGCACAAGTCCTGGGAACAGCAGGTAGCCGGAAAGAATAACAGCTACCTTCAGTATTCCAGCGGCTAATGGCAAATGCCGAATAATCGGAATATTTTTAAGATCCATTTGTCTTCCATCCCCCATGCTGGCTGAATCACTTCAATAATTCAGATTGGCAGTTAGGGCATTCGTAAATTTTCTTTGTGTTCTTGATGAGGAAATGAAAGACTACTGCTGCTGCGAATCCAAGCCACCAAGGAAACGAAATACCAAATTGCTCTCTTGCAATGTAGAGGACGATACCGAAGACAGCCAATAGCGAGAAGAACTTGATTGCCCAACTTGACCCGCTAACCATATCTTTCTCGCCCTTTACGCCCATCAGACCCGAATATCCGCATTGCAGACAAGTTATATTTTCATGAACTGTGTATCGGGCCAAGCTCTCCCTGATATGCTCAGGTAAAACATTTCCGTTGTTGTTTTGGTCGTTCATTTTCATCCCAATTGACTGTGGTTTAGTAAAAAACAAACTGCTATTGATGTTTCTTATCCTCAAAAACTGGTTGCCGATTTTTCGTAACAACGACCTTTGAACAATCGACCACCTGAATACGTCGGCCGGTCTGTAGTGCCGCTGCCGTCCAATTTTCATAAAGCTGTCCGTCGCATCGATACCTGAACTTGGTGCCATCAAATCGCAGATCTGGCATCGGGCCGCAGCTCTCGCACGGCACCTGAACGTACTGCGGTGTGACTTCCAGCACCTCAACGAATTGAAAACGTGCCTGCTCGGACTCGTCACGAGGCTTTTCTGTAGGACTGCTGATGGCTGCAATCGGAAGTGTGAGCAGAGCAAAAGCGATGATGCGCATACTGGATAACCCCTTGCTCAAAGCAACTTGCCTAATCTGCGCGTACATCCCATTGCGCCGCTGTAGTTGGAAACCGCCATGCGGATAGTTCCCAATGGGAATAGTTTATAGTAACTTTGCGTTACCGTGCAAACGATATAGTTCTGTAGAGTTACTTTCATAGTCGGTAGCTTCCGGCAACATGGAAAACACCAATGAAAAGCTCAGGCAACAGTTCAGCGCGAGGCTGACGAAAGAGTTCACCCGCATAGGCTTGCCGGTTGCAAGTCCTACGCAGATCGCGCAGGAGTTCAACGCCCGCTATCCAGCAAACAAGATCGCTGCGCAAACGGTTCGCAAGTGGCTTCTTGCCGATGCGATACCAACGCAAGCGAAGTTGATGAACCTGGCGGAATGGCTAGAGGTGTCGGCAGAGTGGTTGCGTTTTGGCACAGGCAAGCGTAAGGCCGCGAAGACTGGCGAGAAACAGGTGGATGGCGAAGTTGGCGTTGTGGTCGTCGGCAAGCATAAGGCGGCCGTCGTGCCGGTGGTTGAGCTGCTGGCGAAACTGTCGCCGAAGAATATCCACTTGGTGGAGGGCATCGTTCGCTGCGTTCTCGCCAGTCAGGAAAACGGTTCGTAGTCGATACGTGTCAAAAAATTGAGCGGAGGCGTGCAAAGGTCTGTTTGATTTCCTGCAAATCCCGCAGCAGCATTGATGCGACGAATCCATTCAGCGTCTGCCATTGTGCGTTTTCCTTGTTCACTGAATAGCGGAACACCATGCTCGGGGAATTGATCTCTGCCTTCACGCTCTTCGGTGTGTCAGGCGGCATATCTTCGGTATAAAAGCGGAAGTCGCCCTCGTATTCGGGGCCGGGATACAGGCGCATGTACTCAGTTACGAGGTCACGAATGCTGTGACTGAGGTCCTTGACTTTCGTTGAGGGAGCGCGGAGCAAAATTGCAGCCTTTAGGAACATCTCGGTTGCATGCGCAAAAAGAAACATCGCAACACTTGCATCGGACCATTCGCTATCGGCCACCTCGTTGACATGCTCGGTTTGGCGGATTGCCGCGTCTAGATAAGCATCAGCCATAGCAAAGAACTGTTCATGCAATGGGAGCGAGCGAATCTCGTTATCTGTAATCATCCGATAGGTCATCTTTATCCCTTAAGGAGGTGGCAGCGTATTGGATGATACTGCATATGCCACTCGAGCTTAATGTACATGATGGCATGGCTTCCACCGGTACAAATAGCGGCAGGCTGCGTTGAGGTTCTCCGCATTCGCATTGACGGTATCAGCACCATCAATGACCGAAAGCCTAGAATGACGAACAAAAAGCCCGCAACTCGCAAGCATACGCCAGCACGCCATTCCACAAAGCTAGACGCGGCTACGCTCCGCAATATGGCCCATCTGCCGGCATCCCCTGCCGCAGACAATGGCGCTGATAGCGCAGCACTTCAGCCCATCGCCGAAATGCTCGCGAAGCTGTCGCCATCAAACTTGCATCTCATGGAAGACATCATTCGGTGTATCCTTATTGAACAGGAAAATAAAATACCGTGATTTGCATGAGCGCTTCGATGCAGCGATCTCAGACCACGCCTTTAAAACGAGTAGAAACGTTTCTAAGCCGTGGAGCTTGCGAGAGATGCATCGATGCGCCGAATCGAAATGAAATCGATTCTAGGCGTCTTAGAATCGATTTTAAGCGCTGTCCCCGTACCATGATGCATCACAGAGCGCTGAGTTATCCTTCGTATTCGTACCGTATGCCGTGATTAGCGGGGAGGATTTTTAGGATTTTCTTTACTGCCTCTTCGGTACGTGTTCCCCACTGGTTGCTCATAGAGTACGTGTGGTCATCGACATGGAACACTTCATCGTCTTCGCAAAAATAGCGTGTTGGCGATCTATCCGAATCAGTGGACATGAGTGCGGCTCCGGATAATCGGCCAGGCGCAGAGATGAACATATTTGCTTGCCGCCAGGGTATGACGCCAAGGATTTCTGCCGGTTTAACTCCTAGCTTGATTGCCTCAGAAACAACTTGATATATGAATCGCCTCTTCGGCAAATTGGTAAGCATTTCGCCTTGAAGCGTTGTCAGACGATATCGCGTGAAGTCGCGGCCATTGGCTGCGACGGCTTGCTGCGCAAGCGATTTTTCGCGAATTGCAACCTGAAAAGCAGCTGCCTCAGGCAACGGAACTACCTGTTCAATGTCTAGCAAGACTCGCCCTTGAAAAGAATGAGGGCGCATCTTGACGCATGTCACATCAAGTCCTTGCGCATTCAACCACAAAACAGTTGACGTGATTTCTTTAGAGAAGTCGGCAGATGCCAGGATTATGCGAACCTTGTTGCTGAACGCTACTGGGCCGTCAGCGATATCGAGGAATTCGCGGATGATAGTTTCCGCTGAATCTGGAAGTAGCCCACGTGACTCTCTAAATTTTTTATGGACATCGACAGCTTGTTCAAACTTGAGAGTTGAAACCATTGCCGCATAGCGCAACGCCTGGAGTTCCATGTGGCCACCGTCCTCTGACCGCTTAAGCTCAATGACGACAAGGCAACCATCACGGTCTAGACCGAGTAAGTCAATACGCCTGCGAGAGTCTGTCCACTCCCCAAACTCTTCAGCGAGAATGAGGGTATCTGGCGATATAACATCAATATGTTCCCGAAGAACTCTCTGAACATCTTCCCGCTCACGAAGTCCAAGTGAAGCATAGGTTACAGTAGGGATTTCGGCTATTGAATCCGAAGAAAGTTCGTATAGTGGCATTGTCAGTATCAAAGAGTTGGTATAAGCGCCGGACCTTGTCACTTACTTGATCAGATACTGCCCTTTGTCTTTACCTTCCAGCCACTTTGGCGAACGCCCGCGACCAGTCCAGGTCTCGCCGGTCGCATCATCACGATACTTCGCAGCGACTGGAATACGTACTTTCACGGCCTTCGTCTTGGCACCGCCAAGGTCTTCAACGGTCAGGCCGTAATCCTTCATGATCGCAGCGATCTGAGCTTTCGCATCGGCGATTTCGTTCTTGCGTGCTGCTTCTGCGAGCTGTTGCAACTCTGCGATCTTTGCGGCGTATTCCTGATAGGTAGACATGGATTTCCTTTGCAGTTGTGGTGACAGATCGAACTTTACTCGATTTTTAGAGACGAAGTTAAGCTATACCCCGCATGTTGATGAATCCATCATCATCATCACGCCAGCGTTTTCTAACTAAAGAGTCAAACGTCACACCACTGGTCAGCTGCAAATAGTCAGCGTGGTCAGTGACGATAATCTGGGGCATGATGCCTGTGTCGCGCTGAGTTTCATTGCAGAAAATAACTAGCTGATCAAACATGTTCGTCACTGCACGCATATCTTCATCTACGGGGCGGCCATTTCGGCTTGTGTCTTTAGCGGCAAGGGCCTCTGGAATAAACTGCTTCTCTCCGTCAAGGATAGTTGGAAAATAGACTTGGCTTGGCTGGTCGAAAAATAGAATAGATGGTATCGATGACTGTCCACGTAGTTCGCATGAATACCGTTGAAGGCTAAGAAACAGAACCAAGTGACAAGCAAGCCAATTCGCACCGCTCCCCATTGCACGTAAATATACTTTTCTGTCTTCAGCTTGATGCCAAAGATCAAAGGTTTCAAGGGAGAATTTGAGATTAATTGGCCTATAGGATTTTTCAAAATCAAAGTGTTCGCTATAGTGCTTCATCCAATAAGCGATTCTGCTCTCAGCTTTACGAATCTTACTTTCAATATCGTAGTTTTCCTTGAGTTCAGCAATAACCTCTTTTAGATCCGCCTCCAATTTCTTCAAATCTAAGTCGCTTGTAGGTTTTTTCAAATCTACAATCTCTTGAAGCACAGTTTCCACGTGCATTTTTGCGCCGACAGAAAGTTCATATTGGCTTCGAACTTTTTTAAGGTCATCAATCTGCTTCGATATGCGATCTATTCTTGAGTTGCATTCTCTTAATAATTTCTTAGCGTCTTCGACTTCCTTAATCTTTAGAGCGCGCAATTCGTCCAAAGCTGAATTACGATAACTAGACCGCTCCAACTCAGAGTTCAACCAATGAATGGCATCGGTCAGATCATTTGCACTGGTCTCTACTAAGTCAGTTTCTGAATCGCAGAATGGACAAGAAGCGTGCGAAAGGTTTGCACTACTAGGTACAATAATGCCTGCGCGGTAATCTGCATATTTCTGGGCGTATGATAGAGAAGATTCAATTTCTGCAAACTCAAGTTGGCGATCTCGGAGTTCGCCCGTTAGGAAAGCTTTTTTATCTTGTTCAGCTTGCATTAACTTAACATGGGCATCCGAGTCGGATGCAAATCGAACCTTAGTGTTCCGCAGCTTGTTTAATTGAATCTGGGGCGCTGTCATTGCTTGTTCAATATCAATTTCGAGCGGCCGTCCACTGGCGGAAACGTAATCAAAAACCGCTTCCTCTAGCCTCAGCCTCTTAGCCCTAACTTCCTGTTCAGCCTTAGGAATAGATCGTGTAACTCTACGGATCAAGGCTTCCAATTCATTTTCGCGTTGCTTGAGAATAAAATATCGCTGATTTACAAAGCCAAAGAAGATCTTTGCGTGATTAATAGCCTGTTCACGTTTTTCTTTTTGATCAAAGCGATAGAAAACAGCATGTTTATTTGCTATTAGATTCTGATGCTGAAGCATGTACGAAGCGAAACTTCGAATGCTTGGTGTAGATGCGCGCCTGTTGCGGCGCTCACGCTCGTCCAAGTCCTCATCCACATCTGTAACAGCTATATTGAAGTAACGTTGTAATATTTTTAAAAAGTCTCGTAACGGATAGAACTCGGCCGAACCGAAGTAGGACATCGTTGCCCAGCTCAAAGACTTAACCATTTCCAGATCGAACTCTTCACTCACGAATGCGTGCTTAGAATCTGGACGGCGCGCAAGAATCAATGCAGTATTTTCGACCTGCAAAACGGTGAAATAGAGTTTTGCATTCTCGGTAATCACCCCAACTGGAACTGAAAATTCGGAACTACCCAAACAGTAGTCGAAAATTTCAATTAAGGCACTTTTGCCAGTTGAGGAACGGCCGGTAACGATGTTCACTCCATCTTTAAACTCAACGTAGTGCACGCCTTTTTCTTCCTCAGCGAGCACGCCAATGAACAAGATTTTTGCTCTCATAATGCGTAAATTCCTAATTTCTTATAAATCATAGGCACTTCTGGAACCCGGCAAAAAGTCGCTAGCCTCTGCGCAGCCTTTACCATTTTTTGCGGACTTGGTGCTTCTTCGCTTGCTCCTTCAGCAATTTCCACCCTGCGGTCGATGACCCAAATTTTGTTTGCCCCTAATAGGTATTGTAGGGTTGTATTGGTGAGATCTTTGTATTCGTAGACTCTTTGCTGCATCCCGTTGAGAAGCCCTAGACGCTCAGACATCGTATGGAAATTACTTGTTGACCGAGCCGCAGACAGAAAGTCCCGGCACGGTTTATGGAGGGTAAGGGGGAGCACCAGATATGATAATAGCAGTGAATTTTCTTTGAATCCCAATGCCGCGTAAAACTCAAAAAAAGCTTTCGAAAAAATGAAAGGATTGTTATGTAGCGTTGTAAGGTGCTGAATCGGATCTATTCTTCTAGGCTTTTGATTTATCAATTTTTCACTCATGGTTTCAACTTCCACTCATAATTACCAGATGGATCATTCATCGACATATGTAATATTCCGTTCCTAAACCAATGTGGCGAGTCATCGAATCCAGTGAAGACCGGCGGAACATCTGTACAAATGGTGTTGTAGAATATCTTCGCGGCCGTAATCGAGTGGTCTCCTTTTAGGCAGGCATTTTCATATAGCATTTCAAAATTTCTGGTTACTAAATCTCTGTATTTCACCAAGTTCGAATTGAAAAGCACGTGTTTCTCCAAAACATTTCCTGTTGTTAGTAAAGACGAATAGAATTCTTTTATCGCTTGTGGGAGATGTTTGCTATGGTCAATATCATGGATTTTCTTAATGAAGAGGTCGTTTTTCGTAGTGTGGTGCTCGGATTTAAACGAGTCGTAGTGGGTAGTCGGAAACGCGTGAGATTCAACTGAGAGTCGGCTAAACAGATCCTGCAGCTCCTTATCAAAATCGTCGTACGAAATATCCCAACGAGTTCCCTTATCCCGCCCCATCCTGGCGATGAATCCAATCAAAGCATTAACAAAAATTGACTTATTTTTCGAAAGTATCCCTTTAGATTTGACCTTTTCAAGCTCCCTGTACAGCTCGGATTTCGTCGGAGAACTGGCGTCAATTGCAATTTTTGCCACTACAGACTCAAGCCTCTGCCGCTTTGGTGCTAGAAGTAATTCGCGTTGTTGCAGTAGCGTTGCGCTGGGCTCTGCTTTCGGATTTTTGGCAAGCCTATCCTTCAATCCCTCCTCGAACTCAGCGTTCACGGCCTCTAGAAACTTTAGCCGTTCTTGGACGGTGAACTGATTCCATTTGGAGATCTTGCTTTTTGGTCCAAACTCTTGGGTGGTGTACAGGATTAGAGATTGATACTTTGTCTGGTCGAAGCCAGCATCCATCCAGTTTGTGAGGGTGTTCCAGAAATTTTTATGACCGTCCGTCAACGAGTCGGTGTAGCACTTCACCTCAATCTGAACAACGTCGTCGATTGTTACGTCCCCTAGCTCTTCGATCACCAGAACTTGGCCTTCGTCTAGGTCAAAGCACTTTGATACAGCTACGCCGAGCTGATAGACAATAGCGTCAGTGGACGCAGTGGCATCCCCGCGAGTAGTAACGATGTTCATGTTGTAAGAAAAAGATAGTAAGAAGCCAGCAATAATTGTATTCTGGAAATGAACTTGTTGGTTACTGTGTAAATGTACAGATTATTGCAAGATGCAATCTTATGTTGTTGCCTCAGCAGGCTGAGCTTTCAAAGACGCCCATGGGCATGAGCAATCGGAGAGATCCTGTAATTATGGGGAATTGAATCATCATTTGGCGGACTTATTTTGGAGACTGGGAAATGCCAGAGACAACATCAATAGAGATTAAAAAGAACGTTGAAGATGGTGTAATCACTGCAATTAGCGTTGATACCACTACTTTTGATGATGGTGGAAAACGCGTTGATGGAGGTGTATTTTCTCAGCTTCGCCAATTCGGGCGTCATCCTGTGAATTTCGTAATTTCAGAAGTTGTCTTGAATGAAATTCATCGGCATCTTGCCGCGTCAATTTCTGTGAAAAAGGAACGCTTCTCTAGGGATATGTCTGAGGCGTGTGAATTCGTTGAATATAATATGGCCGAGCTGGCAGAATTGAGAGGACGCCTTGATTCGTTACCAAGTGCTGAAGAGTTGTGTACAAAAAAACTTAAATTGTTTTTGGATGAGTCTGCGGCAAGCGTTTTGAGTGCGGATGATTTTGTTGCGGTAAGCGATATATTGCGTTTATATTTTACCAGTCAGCCGCCTTTTCAAGCAGACAACCCCAAAAAATCAGAATTTCCTGACGCCATTGCCCTATTGAGTCTTGAGCAGTGGGCGACAAATAACGATACTGAAATAGTAGTGGTATCCAGAGACTCAGACTGGGCCGGTTTCTGCGCAGAATCAAAAAAGTTGCATTTGGTTAGGGATTTGGCAACTGCCCTTTCGCTATTCCAATCTACTGAAGAAATTGTTGAAGGTATGGTCGAAAGGCTGCGGGCAGCACTGAGCGATGAATCGTCAGAAATATTTGCGGCCGTAAGACGAACGATAGAAAATTTCGATTGGCATGGACATACTTCAGTTGAGGCTAATTCACAGTTTGAATATGAGGAAGAAGAGATTCATGCTGATATTTCAAGATGTTGCTTTGTAGATGACTCGGAGAATATAAAAATTACCGAAATTTGTGATGATTCAGTTTCTGTTGTTTTTACACTTCGGGTAGATGGTGTGGTCACCGTGTATTATTCATTTAGAAAATGGGATGGCATTGATCGAGAATATTTGCCGATGGGTAGCGGAAGCCCATCGATTGATTTTTCTCTTAATGTCTCAATCGTATTAAATATGCCAATAAAAACAGGTGATTTGAGCGATTTGGAATGGGATGTAGAGCCAGATGCACTTCATGTAGATTTTGATGACATTGAGCCGGACTGGATGAGTGGCCGCGAGTAGTCAGCCGTTGTTGTTGAGAGGCCAAGATGGATTTCCTTTTCAAACAATGCAGATGTATTGATAGAAATTTCCAAAGTGCATTTATTGGTGCTTCGTGGCAAGCTGATTGCAGTGATGTCCATGAGATGTCGTTTTCCTATGATTTTTTTGGGGATACGTGATGCAGGTCACATTGCATGCTGTTGAAGTGGTATAAAGTACAATGAAAAGGAGAGTGTCGATGATTTCGACCAAATAAGAATGTTGAGGAACCACGACCGCGAAAAATTGTTGAATGTGATCATATTTTTCGCAACGAACACCCGTAATCTTGGCAAAGTTAAGCTTTGGAAGCTACTCTATTTTCTGGATTTTCAGCATTATCGTGACGTCGGGCGGCCGGTGACTGGATTGCAGTACTTTGCATGGCCCAAAGGTCCTGTTCCGGTAGAGCTTCAAAATGAAGTAAGCAAGCCAGCCGATGACATGAAAGAAAAGCTGGATCTCCAATTGCACGAGTTTGAAAAAGGCGTGGCAATGACCGTCACGCCTAAGGTAGACTTTGATGCGAGCCTCTTCAGTAAACGCGAATTAAGACTGCTGGAAAATCTGGCCAAGGAATTTTGTGACTCCTCCGCTGATAATATGATTGAGGCTACGCATTTCGAGAATCAGCCTTGGGATAAAATCTTTAACGTTCAAGGCCAAAAACAGGCAATGATTCCTTATGAGCTAGCCAGCCGAGCGGCTGAAGCGGAGCAGATTCAGCAATTGCAGCTTGAGCATGATGAAATGAGGAATAACTTTTCTAACGTATGAGCCCAGGCACCGTAATCCACTTCCCGAACTTTGTGTTTCATGACGGTGCGGTTCGAGACAAATACCTTATTTCTTTGGGTAGTGCTTCTGGTATAACAGTACTAGTTAAGACTACATCAAAAGGATGGCGATATCTACTGACATACGGATGCCAATGCAAGCACCGGTTCCCCAATTTTCACTTGGTGCAAAACTGCTGCCAATTCCCAAAACCAACGTGGGCTTGTTTGGTTGAGTACTACGAATTTGATAATTTAAAATTACTTCAAAAGAAGCAGGCTGGAGACTTTAATATCGTCCATTCACTGCCGAAAAATATAGCGTTGGAGTTGGCTCAGTGCGCCGTTGATAGCAACGACATTTCTGGCCGACACGAACTCATCGTTCGTGATGCAAACGGACTGTAGAGATGCCGGTTAGCTTGACGTCGGTGACGCCTTTAGTTTTTTATCGTCCACACCAACTTGCTTGGTCGGCCATCACACCTTGGTGACATCGGCCATCATACTTCCGATCACAGCAACCATCAGGGCAAGGTTGCCAACAGCGGTCAAACCCGCATAGAATGCGGGGCATGCGGGTGTAGTTCAATGGTAGAACGGCAGCTTCCCAAGCTTCATACGAGGGTTCGATTCCCTTCACCCGCTCCAGCCCAGCTTTTGCCATTCCTTGTAGGCATCCGGGTGAAAGTCCAGGTTATAGGTCATCCAGGGTCACCCGTATAGGTTTTTTCCCATCTGACATTCTGGTCTCTGCGATCTTCAGCAGTTCTTTATCTTCCAGTATTTCGTGGATTTTAGCCCACGCATCCGCCGTCAACAGGTAGCCGACCAGCTTGTTACGGTTCAGGATGGCGACCGGCTGGTCGCCGGATGCCTCCAGTACCGCCGTAGGATTTGCCTTCAGTTCGCTGATGCCGACCGAGGAGGGGGCCAATATCGCGTCCATGATCAAGCCTCTAAAGATCTTTTAACAGCCCTTTATAGTAGCACTGGCTCGATCACCCCTTGCCCGGCGCGGCCTTTACCAGGTTGTTGCGCAGTTTGGCGACGGCTTTTTGCAGGACCGGGAATTCTTCTGCGCTCAGGCCGGTGGCGTCGCGCAGGTTCATGTTCAGGGCGCTTTCGCGCAGGGCGCGGCCTTCGGCAGTCAGGCCGACGCGGACGACGCGCTCGTCAGCGGGATCGCGCGCGCGGTGGACGTAGCCCATCACTTCCAGCTTTTTCAGGATCGGCGTCAGCGTATTGGATTCCAGGTACAGCTTTTCGCCCAGGCCGCTCACGGTCTGATTGTCTTCTTCCCACAACGCGATGATGGCGATGTACTGCGTGTACGTCAGCCCCAGCTTGTCCAGAATCGGCTTGTACGCCTTGCCGTAGGCCAAGTTGGCGGAATAAACCGCAAAGCATAGAAAGTCGGCCAGCTGCGGGGTGGTCGGTTTGCTCATGGTGCGCCTCCTTGTTCAATGCCTCGATTATACATCGCATCCGATTTAATCGGAATTGCTTGACACGCCAAAACTTTCAAGTAATATGCGACGCATACGCTTCTATCGTATGCGATACAAAATAAATCAACTAAGGAGTTTCATCATGACCAAGCAAGTTCTGTACACCGGCAAAACCCACACCACCGGCGGCCGCGAAGGCGCCGCCCGCAGCAATGATGGCCGTCTGGATATCCAACTGTCGTCGCCCGGCAGCAGCGGCCAGGGCACCAATCCGGAGCAACTGTTTGCCGCCGGCTGGTCGGCCTGCTTCATCGGCGCCATGGGCCTGGTGGCCGGCAAGCTGGGCGTGAAACTGCCGGCCGACCTGGCGGTCGATACGGAAGTAGACCTGAACAAGGACGACAGCAGCTACTTCCTGGCGGCCCGCCTGAACGTCAGCCTGCCCGGCCTGGACAGCACCACCGCCCGCGCCGTGGTCGACGGCGCCCATCAGGCCTGCCCGTACTCCAAGCTCTCGCGCGGTAATATCGACGTCGAGATCAACCTGGTGTAAACGGAAGGGGAGAGCGCATCATGTCGAACGATCTGCATCACGGTTCCTGCCACTGCGGCGCCGTGCAATTTGAAGTCCGCGCCGCGCTGACGCCGGCCGCGCGCTGCAACTGTAGTCTGTGCCGTCGCAAGGGCGCGCTGATGTCGCCGCTGTTCCCGGCGGCCGGGTTGACGATCGTGCAGGGCGAGGATGCGCTGACCCTGTATCAGTTCAACACTCACGTCGCCAAACACTACTTCTGCAAGCATTGCGGTATCTATCCGTTCCACCAGACCCGCAAAGACCCGCTGCAGTGGCGCGTGAACCTCGGCTGCCTGGATGGCATTGATCCCTATTCGCTCGACGCCGGCCTTAGTGACGGCGCCAGCCTTTCTACCATTACCCTGGAGGACGCATAATGAACACCACTAAAATATTCGCCGCCAGCGCGCTGGCCATCGCGACGCTGTTCGGCCTCGCCGGCGCCCACGCCGCCAGCCCGGCCGGCTTTACCGACATCAAGCAGATCAAGGCCGGCGAACTGGATGTCGGCTATGTTGACCAAGGCCCGGTCAACGGACCGGTGGTGATCCTGCTGCACGGCTGGCCTTACGATATCAACAGCTACGTCGATGTGGTGCCGAAGCTGACCGCACAAGGCTATCGCGTGATCGTGCCGCACCTGCGCGGTTACGGCACCACGCGCTTCCTCGACGCCAAGGCGATCCGCAACGGCGAGCCGGCGGCGCTGGCGAGCGACGTCGTCGCGCTGATGGATGCGCTGAAGATCGACAAGGCCACGCTGGCCGGCTATGACTGGGGTGCGCGCACCGCCGATATCGTCGCGGCGCTGTGGCCGGAGCGAGTCAAGGGGCTGGTATCGGTCAGCGGTTACCTGATCGGCAGCCAGGAGGCCGGCAAGCAGCCATTGCCGCCGGCGACGGAACTGCAATGGTGGTATCAGTTCTACTTTGCGACGGAACGAGGCCGCGTGGGCTACGAGAAGAACCACCGCGACTTCGCCAAATTGATCTGGAAGCTGGCGTCGCCGGAATGGAAGTTTGATGATGCGACCTACGAGCGCAGCGCCGTGGCGCTGGACAATCCCGACCACGCCGCGGTGACGGTGTATAACTACCGCTGGCGCCTCGGCCTGGAGCCGGGGGAGGTGAAGTACGCGGGGCTGGAAGCGAAACTGGCGGCATTGCCGAGCATCTCGGTGCCGACCATCACGCTGGAAGGCGACGCCAATGGCGCGCCGCATCCAGAACCGGCAAGCTACGCGAAGCGCTTCACCGGCAAGTACAAACACGAACTGATCACCGGTGGCATCGGGCACAACCTGCCACAGGAAGCGCCCGAAGCATTTGCCAACGCGGTGATCGAGGTGGGTCGTCTTTAACGCACGAACAGTGCGATCAGGATGACGATCGGCAGGGGGATGCCAAGTAACAGCAGTAAGATCGAACGCATGGTGTTCTCCTTGTTTTAGATGGTGCGCTGGGTGATCAGCACGCGAGCGTGGTCGCGGTTACGGCCGCCGGCAATGGCGGAGATGGCGGCGATGAAGGCACCCAGCAGCAGGGCCACGAACATCCACAGTGCCGAGTGGGCAGCGGCTTTACGCGCTTCTTCGGCGGCAGCCATGGCCTTGGCTTTGGCGTCGGCGGCGGCTTGGGTGGCCTGAGCGTAGATCAGGTCGATGCGCTGTTCCGCTTCCGCTTGCGTCATGCCGGTGCGCTTGGCAACCAGCTGGGCGAGGTAGACGCGGTCTTCACCGCTGATTTTGCCGGCAGCCAGGTCGGTCAGCAGGATGCGGTTGATTTCCGAACGCTGTGCGTCGGTCGCCACATCGCCGTTGGGCGAACGCAGGATCATGTCGGCGAAGTAGGTGTTGCTACGGCCCGCACCAGCATTGGCGCCGGCAGTTGCGCCAGCTGCGGCAGCGACCGGAGCGGCAGCGGTGGCGACGGCAGCACCGGTGTCGATCGCGCCGCTCAGGGCTGCGCGCGCGCCGCCGGCCAGCACGGCCACGGTCACCAGGGTAGCAACAGCCCATGCCAGCAGGCCGTGGGCGGTGTCGCGGAAGTAGACTTCATCGGTGTGGATGCTGGCCCATTTCACGCGCAGACGGCCGGCCATGTAGCCGCCGATGCCGGAGGCAGCCAGCTGCATGAAGGCGATCCACACCACGCTGGCGGTGCCCAGCGGTTTGTCGTTGTACTGGTACGGCGACACCGACGACAGGCCGAGGCCCATGCCGAGAATCAGCAGGATGAAGGACAGCGCGGCTGCAGCGGCTGCGCCGGCCAAAATGGCGCCCCAGGAAACGCCGGAAGCGTTGCCGTCGACGGCCGGCACGGCGCCCACCGCCAGGCCTGGCCCTGCATTGAGAGGTTGTGTTTGCATGATTACTCCTTATTGTTGGTGAAGTGATCATGCGCTGTGCCGGGCCGTTGGTATGTTCGTGCTCCAACATATGCGCCACCTTGGTGCAGATTGACTATACTGGCGGCCACATCCCTGGAGGCCATCGCGCATGAACCACGTCGGACCGCAACAGCGTTTATCTACCCGTCTCGCATTTCTGGCCGCCGGCCTGGCCATGTCGGCCTGGGCGCCGCTGGTGCCGTTCGCCAAAACGCGGCTGGCGCTGGGCGAGGCGGAACTGGGCCTGCTGTTGTTGTGCCTCGGCGCCGGTTCGCTGGTGGCGATGCCGGTGACCGGCATCCTGACGTCGCGCTACGGCTGCCGGCTGGTGGTGCTGATCTCCGGCGCCTTTACCTGTTTGTTCGTGCCCGGCCTGGCCTACGCGCCGACGCCGCTGCTGTTGGGCGCCACGCTGTTTGCGGTCGGCGCATCAATCGGCACACTGGATGTGGCGATGAATGTGCAGGCGGTGATCGTCGAGCGCGAAAGCGGCGGTTCGCTGATGTCCGGCTTCCATGGCCTGTTCAGCGTCGGCGGCTTCATCGGCGCCGGTTTGATGGCGCTGATGCTGTGGGCCGGCATGACGCCGACCGCCTCGACTGCCGTGGTTGCGGCGCTTGTGGCCTTGTCGTTGATTTTGTGCGCGCCGCATCTGCTGCGCGAGCCGGATGCGGCGGAGCGCGACGGGCCGCTGTTCGTGGTGCCGCATGGCGCGGTGATTTTGATCGGCGCGCTGTGCTTCCTGTCGTTCCTGGCCGAGGGCGCGATTCTCGACTGGAGCGCGCTGCTGCTGACGGTGGAGCAGGGGCTGGACGCCAGCCGTGGCGGCCTCGGTTACGCGGCGTTCGCGATCGCCATGACGGTTGGCCGTCTCACCGGCGACCGCGTGGTGCGCGCCTTGGGCGGCAAGCGTGTGCTGCTGCTGGGCGGCTTGTGCGGCGCGGCTGGGTTCTTCCTGTCGGTGCTGGCGTCGTCCGCGCCGCTGGCGCTGGTGGGCTTTGTGCTGATTGGACTGGGGGCGTCGAACGTGGTGCCGATTCTGTTCACGGCGGCCGGCAACCAGACCTCGATGCCGGCCAGCCTGGCGATTGCCGCCGTCACCACGCTAGGTTACGCCGGCATTCTGGCCGGGCCGGCGATGATCGGCTTCGTCGCGCACGTGTCGAGTTTAAACCTGGCCTTTGGCGGGCTGGGTTGCTTCATGCTGCTGATCGCCGCCAGCGCCCGATTGGGCGCTGCCCGCAAAGCCTGACCGTCGTTGTCATTCCTGCGGAGGCGGGAACCCATAGTCAGCATGGATTCCCGCCTGCGCGGGAATGACCGTTCTCAGGCAATTTTTCGTTCGCCGCGTTGCAGCAGGTGTTCCACCATGGCGCGGTGGTCGGGCAGGTCGGCCAGCGCGCGGTGTGACACCTGCTCGATCATGGCGAACTCCTTGCGGGCTTCCTCCATGCGCGGCAGTGTTTTGGCGTTGGCGTACAAGTCGGTCGGATACTCCATCCCATACAACACATACTGCCAGCTCGATGGCGGATACATCTCGTAGTCCACCACGAAGTCCATGCGGTGCGGCGCGCGCTTGCGCCACATGGCCAGCTTGTCCCGCAATGAATCCGGAATGCTGGCCGCATCGGCGTTATCGGTCCAGAAAGCGTTGTCCTTGCGCTGCGTGAGGCAGTAGTGCAGCTTGACGAAATCGACGATGCGCTCGTAGCGCGCCTTCATCATCTCGTTGTACACCTTGGCCACCGGTTCAAAGTCGCCGTCATGCGGGAACAGGTAGCTGACCAGATAAGCAGCCGTTTCAATCAGGCCGATGCCGGACGATTCCAGCGGCTCCAGGAAGCCGCCCGACAAACCGACCGCCACGCAGTTCTTCACCCAGTGCTGTTCGCGGTAGCCGACGTTCAGCTTGAGCTGGCGCGGATTCAGGCCGTCGGCGGCCTTGCCGATATAGCCGCGCAGGACTTCTTCGGCGCGGCTGTCATCGGTATGGCGGCTGGAATACACATAGCCGATGCCGCGCCGCTGGTGCAGGCCGATGTCCCAGGTCCATCCCGCTTCGTGCGCGGTGGCGATGGTGTAGGACGGAATCGGCGCATCCGGACGCTCGTACGGCACTTGCATCGCCAGCGCGCGGTCGACAAACAGCACGTCGTTAATGTTGCGGAAGCTGGTACCCAGCGCCTCGCCGATCAGCGCCGCGCGGAAGCCGGTGCAGTCGATGTACAGGTCGGCCGTCAGCACGCCGGCTTCCTTGGTGTGGATCGCGCCGATGGCGCCATCGGCGTCCAGCCCCACCCGTTCCACCGTGGCCTGCACATGTTGTACACCCAGCGACTGCGCATGGGTGCACAGAAGGGCGGCGAATTTGCCGGCGTCGAAGTGATAGGCATAATTCAGCGGGCCGTTGAAGTCGGGATCGGCCGGACGCTTGGGTGCGCGCGACGCATCGGCCACGCGCTTTTGCATGGTGGCCGCAGCGGCGAACGCCACGCCGGGGCCTGCTGCGCCCTGCAGCCAGTACGGCAGCAGTTCCGGACCGCCGGGGCGCTGGCTCGGCAGGCTGAAGGGGTGGAAATAGTGGTCGGCGCCGGCCGCACCCGGTTCGCGCACCCAGTGGTTGAAGCGGATGCCCTGTTTGAACGTGCCGTTGCACTCGCGGATGAAGCGGGCTTCATCGATGCCGATGGTGGCTAGCGTGCCGCGAATCGACGGGAAAGTGCCTTCGCCGACGCCGATGATGCCGATTTCCCTGGACTCCACCAGCGTAATGCGCACGCTGCCGGCGTCCGCGCCGGTGCCCAGTTGCTTGGCTAAAAAGCACGCCGTCAGCCAGCCGGCAGTCCCGCCGCCGACGATCAACACTTGTTTGATGCCATCTTTTGGTAACGTTTTCATAGCACGTTTGTCTCCGTAGTGCAGCAAAGTAACCCTATCAAAAGCAAGGGGATACAACGTTGCTACAATTTTTAAATTGACATGTCCAAACAGGATTATGTACCATGAAATCGATTTCAAAAATTAAGAAAACGATTTCAGTTCGACAGAAAACGTTTTCAAGCCGCTTGAAATCGTTTTCCACGATAAATGGTAGCACCGCCGCCCGGCGCTCGCACCGCAAAAGGAGACTTATGAACCTGCACGTACCGCAATCCGGGAAGCGTTTGCTCACCCCTATTTCCTTGGCCATCTTCGCCCTGATGACCAACGCCCACGTTTATGCCGCCGATGCCGCTCCAGCCGCCGCCGATGCGCAGGCCGGCCAGGCCGCACCCGCCGCTGAACAATCTGCACCTCAGGCCGCACCAGCCGATAGCGGCAAAATTACGGAAGTCTACGTTACCGCTACCAAACGCACGACCTCGCTGCAAAAGACCCCGGTGGCGGTGACCGCGCTCAACGCGGCTGCGCTGGACGACAACCACGTCCAGACCATTCAGGACGTGGTCAACCTGGTGCCGGGCTTCTCGGCCACCGGCCAGGGCGACCACGGCGTGATCACCATGACCATGCGCGGCATCGGCAACGATTCGGCCAAGACCGAATACGCCGACCCGGAAGTGGCCTCGTTCGTTGACGGCGTCTACTCGCCGCGTCCGGAAGGCGCCACCGCGCTGCTGTTCGACCTGGACGCGATCGAAGTGCTGCGCGGCCCGCAAGGCACGCTGTGGGGCCGTAACTCCACCGTCGGCGCGGTCAACATGCAGACCGTCAAACCGGAAATCGGCAGCAATGCCGGCAACTTCGAACTGGGCTACGGCAACTACGCCCGTATCGGCGCGCGCGGCGCGCTGAACATCCCGATCAACAGCACCATGGCGATGCGCGTGTCGGTGGTGCATGAGCAGCACGACGGCTATGTCGACTACCAGGCGCCGAACATCCCGTCGCTGGCGTCGCAGCAGGCTGCCGCCGCACCGGTGATCGCCGCGTGGAACACCGCGCACCCGACCAATCCGATCGCCTTCCAGCCGATCAACCCGAACAACTACGTTCGCATGGGCAAGAAGTACAGCGCCCAGGACCAGAGCGCGGCGCGCCTGAGCTTCCTGTGGCAGCCGTCTGCCGACCTGAAGTGGAACATCTCGTACGAGCACTACGTTGACCGCGGCACCCCGAGCATCAACCTGCTGCAACAGCAGCGCCCGGGCCAGGACTTCTGGTCGGCGCTGGTGGACACCGCGCCGAGCGTGGACCGCGAGTCGAACTCGGTGCGCAGCCGCGTCGACTGGCAGATCAACCCCGACATCGCAATGGCCTACATCGCCGGCTACTCGCGCTTCAACGGTTCGTCGACCTTCGACCAGGACGGCGGCGCCAATCCGGCCACCAGCTTCACCACCGCCACGAGCAGCGCCAGCGCCGGCTACCAGGCCAACAACACCGTCGGTTCCAAGTACAAGAACTACAGCCACGAGCTGGAATTCATGTCGACCGGCAAGCGTGAAGTCGATTGGCTGCTGGGCCTGTACTACGCCAACGAAGACAACAGCATCCGCTTCGACATCCCGATCATGAACGGCACCGAGCAGGGCACCATCAGCTGGCAGGGTTCCTTCGTGCAGCCGAAGGAAACGGTCGATTCGACCGCCGCCTTCGGCCAGGCCACCTGGAACATCGCCGACGCCTGGCACCTGACCGGCGGCTTCCGCTACACCTCGGACAAGCGCAAGAACATCGGCGGCACCAACAATAACTTCTCGGACTACGATTCGCCGCTGGTGCCGATCAGCCCGTCATCCGATCCGCTGTCGCCATCGTCCGGCTTCACCACCTACCAGCGCAACGACGGCGTGTACAAGGACCACAAGCTGACCGGCCTGGGCCGTATCAGCTATGACATCGACAAGAACAATATGGTGTTCGCGTCGGTCTCGACCGGCTACAAGTCGGGCGGTCTGCAGGATGGCGGCCGTCCCTACGGTTCGGAAACGCTGACCAACTACGAAGTCGGTTCCAAGTCGACCTTCCTGGGCGGCAAAGTGCGGATGAACAATTCGGCCTACTACGAGAAATTCAAGGGCTTCCAGTTCAGCGCGCCGGTCACCAATCCTGACGGCACCCGCGGCCTGGCCACCAACAACGCCGAAGGCGCCAATGTCTGGGGCCTGGAAACCGAGATCGCCGCCAAGATCACGCCGGTGGACCGCGTGCAGTTCACCGCCGCCTACACCCATGCCAAGCTGAAGAAACTGATCGGCGGCAGCAACGATTACGTGCTGCCGAAGTGCTCGATCCCTGACATCAGCACCTGCTTGGACGTGACCGGCAACGACATGCCGCACGCGCCGAAGTTCGCCATGCAGCTGCAATACCAGCACAGCTTCGAACTGGCCGACGGCACGCTGATTCCGCGCATCAGCACCCACTACGAAACCGCCAGCTGGCTGAGCGTGTTCAACCTGGGTGATCCGGATCGTCAGAAAGCCTACAACCGTACCGACATCGGCCTGCGTTACGACGCCCAGGCGAAATGGTACTTCGACGCCTTCGTCCGCAACGTCGAAGACGGCAAGATCAAGACCAGCGCCATGAACGCCAATGGTCCGTGGCAAGCGCAGTACCTGCCGCCACGCACCTTCGGCATCAACGTGGGCCGCTCGTTCTAAGTAAAGTGTTTTTCATGTAGTCCAGTGTTGTCTGTGGTTTTAACCCCTCGCGCCGTCCCCGGCCGAGGGGTTTTTTTTTAACCCCAAACGAAAGGGTCCGACCCCGTACGGGGTCGGACCCTGGCCGCAGTGGTTTGCGGGTTTAGCTGGTGCCGCACGCTATACTGGGGGCCTGTGTATTTCGCTGGGGTCTTGATGCCTGTCCTGAGTGCCGTTCTTGCCGCCGCTTTGCTGGCCGCGCCGCCGTGCGTGGAGCCGCCGCCTGATCCGTCCAATACCTACGATGCGCCGCACACCTACGACAAGCTGGTGCGCGACTATCCCGACATCCATATCGCCAGCGATGCGCTGCCGCCCGGCGTGCGCAAGGTCGCCGATCAGGTCTACGCCCAATACGGCGCCCGCTGCCTCAAGCTGGACCTGTACCGCCCGCCCGGCGATAAGCTGCCGGTGGTGCTGTTCGTCCACGGCGGCGGCTGGAAGTCCGGCTACCGTTCCGAATTCGTGCCGATGGCGCTGCGGCTGACCCAGCACGGCTACGCGGCGGTCACGCTCAGCTATCGACTGTCCGGCGAAGCACGCTATCCGGCTGCGGTGCAGGACGTGCAGGACGCGGTGCGCTGGGTGCGCGCGCATGCGGTGGAATTCGGCCTCGATGCGCAGCGCATCGCCTTGGCCGGTGGCTCGGCCGGCGGCCAGATCGCCAGTCTGGCCGGCGTCACGGCCGGCGGCGACGTCAAGGGCATCGTCAATATCGACGGCCTGTCCGACTTCACTACCGAACTGGCGCTGAAGTACGAGAACGATCCGAAGAAAAATCCGTCCTCGGCCGGCGCCTGGTTCGGCGGCCGGTACGAAGAGCAGCCGGTGCTGTGGCGCGAAGCCTCGCCGATCCGGTACGTCCACGCCGGCATGCCGCCGATTTTATTTATCGGCAGCGCGCAGCCGCGTTTTTCCGCCGGCCGCGAAGCGATGCGGGAGCAAATGACGGCGCTCGGCGTCGCCAGCGACGAGCTGATCTTGCCCGGCACGCCCCATTCATTCTGGCTGTTCGACCCCTGGCTCCAGCCAACGGTGGACAAGACCGTCACATTCTTGCAGCAATACTTGCAGTAGCTCATGCTAGTATTCAGACACGATGCGAAAGACGACCTCTCTTCTGCTGGCCTTGGCGATCGGTGCGATGGCGCCGCTGCCGGCATATGCAGTCGAGCGCCTGGCGGTAGGCACTACCTTCAGCAATATCTTTGAGCAGGGCAGGGACGGCCAGTGGCGTGGCCTGGGCGTGGACGTGTTGCGGCTGCTGGCCGCGCGCGCCGGCGATACGATTCGCTTCCAGCTCTACCCGTGGCCGCGCGCGCAGGCGATGGTGGAACGGGCCCAGGCCGACATCCTGGTCGGCCCCTACAAATCGCCAGAGCGGCTGCTGCGCTTCGCCTTTCTCGATCAAGCTTTTTATCGCGACCGTATGGTGTTTTACGTGCGCCGCGACAGCGCGCCGCCGTGGCAAGGCGACCTGGCCGCGCTGAAGAACCATCGTCTGGCCGCCGTGCGCGGCTGGCACTACGGCGCCCAGTTCGACCAGACCCGCAAGCTGCTCGACATCAGCGAGGTGCCGCAGCTGGAAAACGGCCTGCAGATGCTGGCCCATGGCCGCGTCGAACTGCTGGCCAGTAATCAACGCAACAGCACCGCACTGATCAACAGCCTGCATCTGGATGGTGCGCTGACGGTGCTGTGTCCCGACATCACGCAACTGGATGGCTATCTCGCCTTCCCGCGTGATCCCACATTCTCTGCCGTGCGCGCGCGTTATAACGTGCTGTTCACGGAAATGGTACGCTCCGGTGAACTGGCGCGGCTGGGTGCGCGCAATGGCGTGCTGGTGCCCGCTGCCGACACCGCCCGTCCCGCCGCCAACTGTGCGGATAAACGCGGATAACGATAATGAAGATAGGTTTGTTCCCCTGGGCTTGCTCTCCCTCTCGCTGTTGGCGACAGCCGGTGTATGCCTCGCGGCCGGGCCGACGCAGCAGGCGTCCAGCAAGTCCGCGCAGACGTTCGCACCGATACCCGTCAATTCCATCTTCCGCCCGGTGCAGGCCAACGGCACTGCCGACGATGCGCTGGCCAGCGGCCGCGTGGTGGCGGGTGTGTATCCGCCGGCCGCGCATGCCGGCAAGCACTGGCGCATCGCCTTCCTGTTCCCGCACATGAAAGATCCGTACTGGGCCGGCGTGGCTTACGGCGTCATCAGCGAGGCCAGGCGGCTGGGCGTGGCGGTCGATATCCTGCCCGCCACCGGCTACGACGACCTGCATGGACAGTTGCAGAAAATGGATGAAGCCATCGCCGCCAGGTATGACGCCATCGTGGTGTCGCCGATCAGCATGACGGCCAATAACCTGTCCATTGCCAAGGCGCGCGCGGCCGGCATTCCGGTGCTGGAGCTGGCCAACGACAGCCGTAGCGACGAGCTGGCGCTGAAGGTCACCACCTCGCTGCGTAGCATGGGCATGGAAGCGACCCGCTGGGCCATCCGCGACGCCCAGCAGCGCGGCCTGAAAACCATCAATATTGCCTTGCTGCCGGGGCCGATGGGCGCCGGCTGGGTCAAGGGCGAGGTGGATGGCGCGCGCATCGCCGCGCAGGAGGCGCCGATCGAGGTCAATATCCTGGACATCCGCTACGGCGACAGTGAGCGCGGCTTGCAGGCGCAGCTGACCGGACGCATTCTCAACAAGCACGGCGCGCGGCTCGACTATATTCTGGGCTGCACCGGCTGCGCGCCGGCGGCGCTGGGGCCGATCAAGGCAGCCAAGCTGGACGACAAGATCCGTGTGGTGGCGTTCGACCTCACCGGCGAAATCGCGCAGTTGATTCGCAGCAAGGAAATCTCGGCGGCGGCCGATACCAAGGGCGTCAGCCAGGCGCGGGTGGCGATCAACGCCGCCGTCAACCTGCTGGAAGGCCGTACCAGGGAGCAGCCGCACACCATCCTGGTCAAGCTGGGGATGCTGGACCAGCAAAACCTGGCTAACTATCCGTTTGATACCTCGATTGCACCGGAAGGTTACCGGCCACAGCTGTCTTACGACCCGGCCAAGGAATAAGCGTACCGGACGCGCACGCGGCCCCATCTTGCGTTAATCTATGCGGATGCAAAGGGGAGGACGCCATCATGACACCGGAACACGACAGGCGCCAACGGCCGCAGACGTCCGATACCGCGGGTTGGCATTCGTTTGATTTCATCGTGCGGCAGGCATTGCAGGTGCAGCGCGATATCGGCACGCCCGGCGCGGTAGAGATGCTGCAGAATATGGGCCTCAATGCGCAAGTCATCGCCCGCGTGCTGTCCCCCGAACGCCGCGTGCGCGAGGAAGATTTGCGGTCACTGACCGGCGACGCCTAGACAGGTTTTCAGTTCCGGCAGATGACGCGCACTCACCGCCAGTTGCGCGCCGCAGGCCAGCGTCAGTTGATAGCGGCCGTCGCCCACCACCGACAAGCGTCGTACCTGATCGCGCCGCACGATGGCGGTGCGGTGCACGCGGAGGAAATCCTCTGTCCGCAGCAGTTGCTCGACGCGGCTGAGCGGTACGCGGTGCAGCACCGTGCGCGCCGCCAGATGCAACTCCACATAATTTCCCGCCGCCTGTAGCCACAGCACATCCCGCACGGGGATCTGCTCGATGCTGCCCACCGAGCGCACGCTGAAGCTTTCCATTTGCTGCGTGTGGGTGGCGGCGGTGTAGCCTTGCAGCGCGGCGCGGTAGGCGTCGTGCTGGCGCAGGCCGAGCATGGCGTTGGCGCGCTCGATGGCTTGCGCCAGCCGGCGGTCGTCGATGGGCTTGAGCAGGTAGTCCAGCGCGTGGACTTCAAACGCGTCCACCGCGTGGGTGTTGTAGGCGGTGACGAAGACGATCAACGGCGGCGCCGGCACGCGACTGAGTTCACGCGCCAGTTCCAGGCCGCTTTCGCGCGGCATCTGGATGTCGAGGAAAATCACGTCGGCCGGCGTGCGCGCCATGGCCTCGCGGGCGGCGGCGGCGCTGTCGCATTCGGCCAGCAGCTGCCAGCCGGCTTGCGCCTCCATGGCCAGGCGCAGGTTGGCGCGGCCGGGCGCTTCGTCGTCAACGATGATATAGCGGATCAATCCCAGTCTCCCAGCGGCAGGCGGATTGCGGCGTAGAAGCGGTCGCCGCGCGTTTCAGTGTGCAGCGAAGCGGCTGGGTTAAACATCATCAGCCGCTCGCGCGTGTTTTTCAATCCGAGGCCGGTGCCGGGATTGGCCGGCGCTTGTGCGCTGAGGGGATTGGAGACGGTCATCAGCAGTTCGGAGTTGTGGCGCGTGATGTGGACGCGAATGTCGCTGCGGCCGTCGTGGCCATCAAGGTCGTGACGCAACGCGTTTTCAATCAGCGGTTGCAGCAACAGCGGCGGGCACTGGGCTTCGTGCAGCGCGGCGTCGTCGCAGTGGATATCGATGTGCAGGCGGTCGCCGTAGCGCAGCCTTTGCAGGTCGGTGTAATCGTGGATGAATTGCAGTTCTTCGCCGAGGCGGACGGTGTCGCGCAGGCTGGCAGATAGTGCGTAGCGCAGCAAGTCGCTCAGGCGGCTGATGCCTTGCAGGGATACGGCCTTGTCGCCATCCCGCACCAGGGCGCTGATGGCGTTCAGGGCGTTGAAGATGAAGTGCGGTTCCAGCTGCGCGCGCAGGGACAGCATGCGCTGCTGCTCCAGTGCCAGCGACAGTTCGAGGTTGTGCGTGTGCGTGCGTTGCAAGGCTCGTTCCCGTGCGCGCGCCAGTCGCCAGTTGCCAATGCCGACGATGATGGCGAAGGTGGCGCCGGTGACGAACCAGCTGAAACGGCGCATGCGCAGGCGCGCCTGGTAGATGTTTTCCAGGTTGATGCCGGCGACGTCGCCGCCGTGGCGGACCCAGTCTACATAAAGCCATTGCAGCGGCTGGAACACGACCATCACCACGATGAAGAAGCCGACGATGTTGCGCCATGGTTCAAACAGCGTGGGCCAGCGCAGCAGCGCGAGACACAGCGCTGCGCTCATCAGCAGCATCGGCAGGTAGTCGATGCACCACTGCTGCCAGAGCCGCAGGAAGCTGGTGGCGCTGGCCGCACCGTAAGCGCCGGCAGCGCTGATCACGGCCCATGCCAGCACGTTCAGCACCACCGCTTGCAGCACGGCGGTCCAGCGCGGACGCGGCGTCCCATGCGCGTCGGCGGTCGGCGACACGTTGCCTGGCATGGCGCGCGCGGTTGCGAGTTTGGCGTTGGGCGGGGAGGTCATCGGCGCGAGTATAGCAGGGCGTTTTGCGCTGCCGGGCAGCTGCGTCACATGGAACCGGGCTTTCGTCCCACGCCTTGCGCAAGGCCGCGCGGCGGCGGCAGAATCGCCTTTTGCAAATCTCAAAGGAACACAATGAAGGGCAGGATACACGGGCTGGATACCTTGCGCGCCGCGGCGATTGTGCTGGTGCTGATGTACCACTACGGCGTGGTGGCCGGTGGCCGCGACTTTGGCGAGGCGGGACGCATCGGCTGGGCCGGCGTGGACCTGTTCTTTGTATTGAGCGGATACCTGATCGGCAATCAACTGCTGGTGCAGCGCATGCCGCTATCGACTTTCTTCGGCCGCCGCCTGCTGCGCACCGTGCCGAACTACTACGTGGTGCTGGCCGCGTACTTCCTGCTGCCGTCAACGCTCGGCGGCAGCGCCACCGCGCCGCTATGGCGCTTCCTTACCTTCACGCAGAACATCGGCCTGCAATACGGCCAGACCTTCACCCATTCGTGGTCGCTGTGTATCGAGGAACAGTTCTACCTGATCCTGCCGCTGGCGCTCCTGCTGCTGCGCCGTCCGCGCTGGATCTGGGCCGGCATGGCGCTGGCCGTGGCGGGCGCCACCGCCTTTCGTATCAACGGCTGGTCGCACGGCATGCAGCCGTTTTCGCAGGAGCTGTATTACTCCACCTTCGCGCGCTTCGACGAACTGCTGCCCGGCGTGGCGATCGCCCTGCTGAAGAACCATCACGCTGCACTGTACGAGCGTATTCTGCGGCACGGCAATCTGCTGCTGGTCGCGGGACTGGCGATGGCCGGCATACTGCTGGCGCACTTCGACGACGAATCGTTCTTCATGACGGCGTTCGGCTTTACGTTGCTGGCGCTGAGTTTCAGCCTGCTGCTGATGGCGGCCCTCAGTCCTTCATCGCTGCTGACGCGCGTGCGGGTGCCGGGGGCGGAGAGTCTGGCCCTGTGGTCGTACGCGATCTACCTGGCGCACAAGCCGCTGTTCAA
The DNA here is from genome assembly GCF_012849375.1 of Duganella dendranthematis. NCBI lineage: Bacteria > Pseudomonadati > Pseudomonadota > Betaproteobacteria > Burkholderiales > Oxalobacteraceae > Duganella > Duganella dendranthematis. The sequence continues at coordinate 1,810,543 of NZ_CP051684.1, read as the reverse complement.
AGTGGTGGGGGAGGGGCTGCCGCTGGACCGTCATGCGGCGCCCGGTATTGCGGTGGTGATGCTGGCCGGCGTGGGCGGCGGATGGCTGCTGTATCAATTGATCGAGCAGCCCTTCATGCGCCTGCGCGCGGCCTGGTTCCCGCTTACTCCTTATTATGGAACGGCGCGAACCACGTAACCAGGAACGACGGAATGGTCGCCGCCATCACCAGCCAGAAGTAGTGCACATAGCCCAGCATCTGCTGCAGGTGGCCGCTGACCACACCGGTCACCATCATGCACAGGCCCATCAGGCCGGTGCCGAAGGCGTAGTGGGTGGTGGTGTATTTGCCCGGCGCCAGTTGCTGCATCAGGTAGATCATGAAACCCACCGAGCCGAAGCCGTAGAAGAACTTCTCGACCGCCACGCCGGCGCTGATGATCATCAGGTTATCCGGCTGGTAAATGCTCATCAACAGAAAGGTGACGTTGGGGATATTGACCGCGCAGCACAGGGTGAACAGGGTGTTCTGCAAGCCGCGACGGGCCACGAAGATCCCGCCCAGCAGCGAACCAACCAGCACCGCGATCAGGCCATAGGTGCCGTAGATCAGACCCAGCATCTCGTTCGACAGGCCAAGGCCACCCTGCGCCACCGGATCGACCATGAAGAAGGGACCGATTTTTTCCAGCAGGCCGATACTGAGGCGGAACACAAACGCAAAGCCAACCATCAGCCAGACGTCGCGCTTCTGGAAGAAGGTGACGAAGGAATCCTTGAGGATGAAGGCCGCTTCGGCCGCCGACTTCGGCGCGTTTTCGGCCTTGGCGCCATCCGGCATCACGCGCATATGCCACAGCGCGGTGAGGATGGTGATGCCGGCGACGATGAAGAAGATCACGCGCCACGATTCGATCCACTCCGGACCGAACACGCCGGCCTGGTGGTGGAAGTAATGGGTGTGCAGCCAGCCGCTCAGGTACACCATGCCGCCCGAGGCGACGATGGGCCCGATGTTCCAGCTCAGGCTCTGGATGCCGCAGAACAGCGACTGGGTCTTGCCATCGAGCGCGGTGACGTAGACACCGTCCGAGGCGATATCCTGCGTGGCGCCGACCAGCGACAGTATGCCGAACAGGAACACCATGATGACCATGTAGTCCGGCAGCGACATCGCCAGCGCCACGCCGGCAAAGCCGACGCCGACGATCAGTTGCGCGCACAGCACGAAGAACTTCTTGGTGCGGTACATTTCCACGAACGGCGCAAACAGCGGCTTGATGGTGTAGGCCAGGATCAGGTAGCTGGCGTATTGCGCGGCCTGGCCGTTGTCCATGCCCAGGTTCTTGAACATGATGGAGGTGACGCTGGTCAGCATCACGTAGGTCAGCGCCATGGCGAAGTAGCCGCTCGGCACCCACAGCATCGGCGTATTGCGCGCGAACATGGCGCGCAGCAGCGATGGCGGCGGTGTCGGCGTCGATGGCGCAGCGGCGGCGGCCGGCGATTCTTGCGGCAGGGCGGAAGGGGCGGTGCTCATAGTGTCGTCCTCGTTGTTCTCGGTGGAGTGTAGCACTGGCTCTGCGGCCATTTTTGGTAAAACGTTCAAACGGGAACCGCCGGCCCGAAGGCCGGCGGCGGTACTACGGTTGCGTTGCTCAGGCAGCGTGCTGTTTCTCTGCGCGCTGTTGGATCAGGTAATCGCGGTACCACAGCGCGCTATGCTTCGGCGTGCGCTTCTGGGTTTCGTAGTCGACGTGGACGATGCCGAAACGCTTGGCATAGCCGGAGTTCCATTCAAAATTGTCCAGCAGCGACCACAGGAAGTAACCCTGGATGTTCACGCCTTGCAGACGGGCGTCGTTCAGGGCCTTCAGGTGGCGCTGGACGAAATCGATGCGCGCTTCGTCCGGTACTTCGCCGTTGACGATGGTGTCCGGATTGGCCATGCCGTTTTCGGTGATGTAGATCGGCGGCAGGTCGTAATCGGCGTTCAGCTTGAGCAGTAGTTCGGTCAGGCCGTCCGGGTAGATTTCCCAGCCCATGTCGGTCTTGCCCAGTTTGCACTCCGGCTGGCGCGGCGGCGTTTCGGTCGAGCAGAAGGCGCGGAAGTAGTAGTTCACGCCCAGGAAGTCGATCTTCTGGTGTGCGGCTTCCAAGTCGCCGGGCTGCACCACCGGCGCGTTGTCGCCGTGGACCTTGAGCGCCAGTTCCGGATATTTGCCTTTGAAGATAGGGTCCATGAACCATTCCACCGAGCGCGAATATTCAAATTCGGCGGCGGCCTTGTCGGCGTCGCTGTCGGTGGCCGGATCGGCGGTCCACTGGTTCAGCACAATGCCCAGCTGGGCCGAGCTGCCGACCTTGCGCATGGCGGTCATCGCCAGGCCGTGCGACAGCACTAGATGGTGCGATACCTGGATCGATTGCTTCAGGTCCGTCACGCCCGGCGCGAATTGCGCGTTGCCGTAGCCCAGATTGGCCGTGCACCATGGCTCATTGTGCGTTGCAATCGTTTTCACCCGGTTGCCGAAGCGGCGCGCCACTTCCGCCGCGTATTCGGCGAAGTGATACGCGGTGTCGCGATTCAGCCAGCCGCCGTCTTCCTGCAGGCCTTGCGGCAGATCCCAGTGGTACAGCGTGATGTGGGCGGCGATGTTTTTGCTTTCCAGTTCCTTCAGCAAGCGGTCGTAGAAATCCCAGCCAGCTTCGTTCCACGCGCCTTTGCCCTGCGGCTGCACGCGCGCCCAGGCCATCGAGAAGCGGTAGGCGTCCACGCCCAGGCTGGCCATGATGGCCACGTCTTCCGGGTAGCGGTTGTAGTGGTCGCAGGCGACGTCGCCGTTGGTGCCGTCAATGACTTTGCCCGGCGTGTGGCTGAAGGTATCCCAGATCGACGGGCCTTTGCCGTCGGCGGTCGCGCCGCCTTCAATCTGGAAAGCACTGGTGGCAACGCCCCAGGTAAACGAAGGTGGGAATTGCGTGAAATCGGTCATGTGTCTTTATCGTTTTAATAGGATTAACGGGTGCGGAGGGGAGGACATAGCTACGTTTGAAAACGATTTCACGCCTCAGATGATGATTAGACCTCAACTACTTGTGAGTGTCAATCGATTTGAAAAAGCGCGCAGGCAAGCCTGATATAATGCCGCCTCAATAAATTTTTGCTGAATCCGACCATGTCTTCCGATACGCCTAAAGACGCCCCAGCGCGCGCCATGCTGTACGACCCGACCGAACACCGCATCCGCAGTTTCGTCACCCGTGCCGGCCGCCTGTCGACGGCGCAGGCGCGTTCGCTGGAAGAACTGGGTCCGCAGTTCCTGATCCCTTACGAAAAAGCGCCGCTGGATTACGAGCAGACCTTTGGCCGCAAGGCGCCGGTGGTGCTGGAGATCGGCTTCGGCATGGGCGGCACCACGGCGCACATCGCCGGCGTGATGCCGGAGAAGGACTTCATCGGCGTGGAAGTGCACACGCCGGGCGTGGGCAGTTTGCTGAAGCTGATCGGCGAGCAGAATCTGACCAACCTGAAAGCCATCCAGCACGATGCGGTGGAAGTGTTGAACTTCATGATTCCGGATGGTTCGCTGCACGGCGTGCATATCTACTTCCCGGACCCTTGGCACAAGGCGCGCCACAACAAGCGCCGTCTGATCCAGTCGCCGTTCGTCAAGCATCTGGTGCAGAAGCTGGAAGTGGGCGGCTATCTCCATCTGGCGACCGACTGGGAAGACTACGCGGTGCAGATGCTGGAAGTATTGAGTGCGGAAGAGGGCTTGCAGAATACCGCTGAAGGCTATGCGCCGCAGCCGGCGTATCGTCCGCTGACCAAGTTTGAAAACCGCGGCCTGAAGCTGGGCCATGGGGTGTGGGATCTGGTGTTCACCAAGAAGTAAATTATTTGCGCAGCGCTTGGTTCAGGCGCTGCATCACGTCATCCGGCGTCGTCTGGGTACACCACAGGCGGCGGTCGGCATAGACTATCTCCGAGAGTTTTCCGGCGCGTTCGCGGCCCGGCAGGCCGACCCAGGCCAGCATGCAGGCTGGCTGCACATTCGCTTTCAACAGGATCAACTGCTGTTTGGCCGGTGTGCTGCGCAACTGGTAGGGGATGTTCGCGGCCCTCAGCGCAGCGAGCAGCTTGTCGATGCCTTCGCCTTGCGCCATGCCGCTCATGGTGTAGTGATACGGCGGACGCTCGTTGTAGTGGATCGCCAGCGGCTCGGCGGCCAGCGCCGGCGCGGCGAGCACCATCAACGTGGCCGCAAGCCTGTTCATTTCTCCAGCGGCTCCACGTCCAGCACCACGATGTACTGCAAGCGCTTACCCTGCCACAGCGCGCCGCCGCGTACCTGCGCATCGACGGTGCTCAACTGGCCGACGGCTTCCTTCTTGCGCAGCAGTTCGCGGAACTTGATCGACGCCTTCTGCGACAGATAGCCGACCATGCGACCTTCGATGAACACCGCCACCGCTTCGTTCTCGTAGGCGTTGCGGTCATCCGGCATTAGCGTCGCCACATACGGCGCCGCAGCAGCGCTGTCGCCATGCGCGCCGGCCAGCGCCTGCAGCGTAGGCTGATAGCGCGACTCGTTCATCAGCTCCACCATGAAGCGGCCGCCGTCGGACCAGTGCAGCGCTGGCGCGCTATCCGGCAGAGTGGGCTCATACGGCACGCCGCTCGGCAGCGGCAATGGCTGCGGCTTGACCGGATTGCTCTTGATGATGGCGTAGACCACCAACCCCGTGGCGAGGATGATCAACAGGGAGATTATGGATGTCATAGCGTGTTTACTTAAACAAAGGCCGCCATCTTAACGCATGAATTTGGACTGGTAGACGATTTTGCCGCCCACCACCGTCAGCAGCACCTTGATGTTGGCGATGTCCTCGGCCGGTATCGTGAAGAAGTTACGGTCGAGGACAATCATGTCGGCCAGCTTGCCCACTTCCAGCGATCCACTCTCCTTTTCCTGGCGCAGCGTGTAGGCCGCATTCAGCGTAATCGCCCGCAGCACTTCGGCGCGTGGCATGCCCGGTTGCGCGGTCAGCCGGCCGGCGTACTCCTTGCCGGCATCCGGCGCGGCGGTGCGGGTCACGCCGACTTTCAGCGCGAACCATTCGTCCAGCGGGTCGACCGGCCAATCGCTGCCATAGGCGATGCGCGCGCCGGCGTTCAGCAGCAGCGCCTGCGGTTCAACGGTGGCGTAGCGCTTTGGCCCCATATAGTCCTTCAGCGCGCCCAGCGTATCCGGCGCCGGCTTGGCCCACTGGAAGGACAGCACCGGCGTCACGTCCAGCTGCGCAAAGCGCGGGTAATCGGCAGGGTCGACGATTTCATCATGCGCCCGTACCGGCCGTACGCGCTTGCCTTCCGGCGTGGCGCGCAGGTCTTCGATGGCGTCCAGCGATTCGCGCACGGCGCGGTCGCCATCGACGTGAATGTGCGGATCGATGTGCGCGCGCGCCAGTTCCTTCAGCGTGGTGCGCAGCGCTTCCGGCGTGAAGTAGCTCGGCGGACCGTTGTGCGGGCCGGGCTGCCAGTCCGGCTTCTCCGGCGTGCCTTTGTTGGTCAGGTATGGTTCGATCATCGCGCCGGTAAAGGCGGGCGCCGAGATCACGCCATCCATGAACAGCTTGGCGTGGCGTACCTGCATCGATGGCGCGACCTTGGTCGGTCCCTGGTCGAACTGCTTTTGCTGCTTGAGCAGTTCCGCTACTGCGCTTTGCGGCGTCGCGCCTTTATCGAGATCGATCAATACGGCGAAGTGCGCGCGCGCCGTCAGCTTGCCCTGCTTTTGCAGGTCGGTGAAGGCGGTCATGGTTTCGGGATCGGTGTAGGCGTCGAGGAAGCTGGTGATGCCTTGCTGGCGCATCGCCGCGAGGGCGGCCTTGGATGCGGCCAGGTTTTCGGCCACCGTCAGCGGCGGCAGCAGGTTCATGGCCAGATCCTGCGCGGCGTCTTCCAGCAGACCGGTAGCGTTGCCCTTGGCGTCGCGGGTGATCTTGCCGCCCGCCGGATCGGGCGTTTCGCGTGTGATCTTCGCGGTCTGCAGGCCCTTGGTGTTGAGCAGCGCCGAGTGGCCGAAGGACGAGCGCACGATGATCGGGCGGTCGGTCTTCAGTGCGTCGAGCGTGGCGGCGGTGGTGTCGACGCCGTCCGGCAGCATCCCTTGCTGGAACCAGTTCACCACGATCATCCAGCGCTCCGGCCCGGTTTTCTTGTCGCGGTCCAGGCAGGTTTGGATGCGCGACTGGAATTGCGCCACCGTCAGCGGCTCGTAATTCAGGCTGCAATTGAGCAGGCGGCTGCCACCCGATTGCGGATGCATATGGCCGTCGATCAGGCCGGGCATCAGCATGCGGCCTTGCAGGTCGATCACTTCGGTCTTCTTGCCGGTGAGGGCTTGGGCGCCGTCGTTATCGCCGACGTAGACAATGCGGCCGCCGCGCACGGCCAGCGCCTGCTGCACGCTGTCCTTGGCGTCCACCGTGTAGACATAGCCGTTGCGGTAGACCGTGTCGGCCGGTTTATCTGCCGCGTGGGCGGCCGACAGCATCAGAGTTAAAGCGACAAAACAGCCAATTCGGGTCATGCGATCCTCGCGTTGGTGATACAAACGATTACAAATTTACAGCGCACTGGTAGTTTCCATAAGGTATTGTCTGGCGTCTTGACATTTTGCCACCCTATAAGGATAAACGCGCCATGAAGTTGAAGTCGTCTTTGATCGCAGCCTGTGTTGTTTTGTCGACTCTCACCGCTTGCGGTGGTGGCGGCGGCTCCAGTTCCAGTGCCGGCGGCAGCACGACCACGCCGGCGGACAATCCGGGCAGTTTCAGCCAGACCGACACCGTGCTCGGTACCGGCACGCTGGCCAGCAGCACCGATATCGTTGGCATCCGTTATTCCTACTGGCTGTATAGCGCCTCGGCGGCCGATCATAAAGGCACCAAGATCGATTCCAATCTGACCAGCGCGACGCCGTATGTGTTTACGCTGGGTGCGAGCGGCAATTTGAAAGGCCTGGACCAGGGCGTGACCGGCATGAAGATCGGCGGCCAGCGCACCTTGATCATCCCGGCCAGCCTGGCGTTTGGCGCGACCGCGTCGGCCTCGATACCGGCCAATTCGGGTCTGGTATTCGATGTGCAGCTGACGGACGTGCAGGCGCTGGCCGAAGCGCCGGCCTTCGGCACTGTTGATACGGTGGTCGGCACCGGCACTACCGCGATTGCCGGCAGCACCGCCAACGTCAAATACAGCGCTTACCTGTACAGCAGCGTCGCCGCTGACCACAAGGGCATTCTGGTTGACACCAACACCACGTCGACCACCAACTTCTCGTTCGTGTTGGGCGGCGGTGGCGTGATCAAGGGCTTTGACCAAGGTGTGACCGGCATGAAGGTGGGCGGCAAACGCACCATCACCATGCCGTCCACGCTGGCTTACGGCACGAGCGGCTCGGGTTCGATCCCTGGCAACTCGGGGATGATCTTTACCATCGAGCTGATCTCGGTTCAGTAAGTCTTGAGCGGCGTGGCGCGGCGCAGCGGCGGCAGGAAGGCCAGCAGGTTGCCCGCCAAAACCAGCGCCAGGCCCACCAGCGCTGGCGCTGTCCAATGATAGCCTTCGTAGAAGGTGGAAACGGTCAGCGCCACGATGGGAAACAATACCGTCGAATAGGCTGCGCGGTCAGGACCGATGCGGCCCACCAGCATCAGGTAGGCGGTAAAGCCGATCACCGAGCCGGGAATCGCCAGATACAGCAGCGCGCCGAGATAGCGCGGTGACGGATCGAGCGCAAACGGCATGCCCAATGCCAGCGCCGCCACGCCCAGCGTGGTGGAGCCGATCAGCATCGCCCAGGTGTTGGTCAGCCACGGCGTGAGCCCCAACCCCATCGACTGCATGCGGCTCGACAGCAGATTCCCGCAGGAGAAGCACAAGGTGCCGCCCAGCGTCAGCGCCAGGCCCCACAGCGTATAGCTGTCGTGCCAGTGGCCGGCCATCTGCGGCGCGAACAGCATCACGATGCCGCACAGGCCGAGCAGTGCGCCGACCATCACCTGCGGCTTGATCGGTTTGCCGAGGAAGATGCGGCCATTGATGGCGTTCCACAGCGGCGCGGTGGAGAACACCACCGCTTCCAGCCCGCTGGTGATCCATTGGCTGGCGTAGTAAAAGCACAAAAAGTTGACGCAAAATAGCGCGATCCCTTGCGCGAAGAGGTAGGGCCACGCCTGGCGCGGCGGCCACCATGGCTTGCGGCTAATGAGCAAAAATGCCATCAGTACGGCGGCGGCGATCCAGAAGCGGTAGGCGATCGATACCGGCGCGGGCACCACGCCGAGTTGAAAGGAAATGGCGATCCAGGTGGTACCCCAGATCAGGACTGTGAGGGCGTAGAGTAGTGTATTCATGCCGCCAGCATGCCTTCCGCGCGCGCCGCCGACTTGTCTGAAATTGCGCATATCGCGCTGCGACCGGCGCCACGGCCGGCGGCGCGGCTGGCGCCGTGCTAGACTTTCTTCATGTCGCCACGTCCCGCCATCGCCAACGCGCTTGAATCGCAATCCATGCCGGAAGGCGCGCTGTCGCGCTCTGTTTTCAAGACCATGTCGGAGACCGACGCCAAGCTGGAGCGCTTTGCCTGGCTGGGGGATGAACTGGCGGTCGCCATCTGGCGGCGCGATACGCTGGTGGCCGAAACCAGTTATGACAAGCCGGGCCACCACACGCTGTCGCTGTACCTGGAAGGCGGCCACCGCACCGAGCGGTCGGAGCTGCCGGGCATTTACGGCGCGCCGCAGCGGCTATGCACCTTGCCGGATTGGCACGAGTCCAGCTGGACGGTGCGCGGCCATATGCACTTCGTGCACCTGTACTTCCTGCCCGAGCATTTCACGCGGCGCGCGGTGGTGGAGCTGGACCGCGAACCGCGCGAGCTGACGCTCAGCGACCGCACGTATTTCGAACACCAGCGTATCGCCCACCTGTGCGCAACGTTGGCAGCCATGCCATGGGAAGGGCCGGATGCGCAGCTGCGCGCCAACGAGGTGGCGCATGAAACCTTGAGCCATCTACTGCTGGCGCAGTCGGTGCCGCAGCATCAGCAGCGCGTGCGGGGTGGACTGGCGCCGGTGGTGCGCCGGCGGCTGGCGGAGTTCATCGAAGCGCACCTGGCGCAGAACATCACGCTGGGGATGCTGGCGTCATTGGCCTCGCTGTCGGAATATCACCTGGTGCGAATGTTCAGGGTGTCGTTCGGCATGCCGCCATCGGCATGGATCGCCGCGCGCCGCATCGACCATGCGCGCGCGCTGCTAAAGAGCAGCGACCAGCCATTGCAGCAGATCGCTGACGCCTGCGGCTACGCAGACCTGAGCCACTTCAGCCACCGCTTCCGCGCCGCGATCGGCGCTCCGCCCAGCCGTTACCGCCACATCATTCACACTTGACGCTTAATCCATCTCGCTGATCAGGTTGACGATTTCGTCGCCGTAGGAGGCGAGCTTTTTCTCGCCGACGCCGGAAATGCCGCGCAGGTCGTCCAGCGCGGTCGGACGGGCCTTGGCGATTTCGCGCAGGGTGGCGTCGTTGAAGATGATGTAGGCGGCGACATTGTGCTCGCGCGCGGTGCCCATGCGCCACGAGCGCAGGCGGTCGAACAGCCGCTGTTCGTGCTCCGACAGGTCGCTCTCGACATAGCCCTTGGCGGCGCGGCTAGGCTTGGCCTTGACCGGTTTCTGGTACTGGCGCAGTTGCACCTTCTGGCCGCCCTTGAGCACCGGACGCGCGGCGTCGGTCAGTTTCAAGGAGCTGTATTGTTCATGGTCGACCGTCAGCAGGCCGAGCGCGATCACCTGGCGCAGGATGGCGCGCCATTCCTGTTCGCTGCGGTCGGCGCCGATGCCGAACACCGACAGCGAGTCGTGATGCCAGGTCTTGATGCGCTCCGTCTCCTGGCCGCGCAGCACGTCGATCACGTGGCCGGCGGCGAAGCGCTGGTCGACCCGGTACACGGTCGATAAAATCTTCTGCACCGGCACCGTGCCGTCGAACGACACCGGCGGAATCAAACAGGTATCGCAATTGCCGCACGGGCCGGCCTGTTCGCCGAAGTAGTCCAGCAGGCGCACGCGCCGGCAGCTCAGGGTCTCGCACAGGCCGAGCATCGCATCGAGCTTGTTGCCCAATACGCGCTTGAAGGTTTCGTCGGCCTCGGATTCGTCGATCATCCGCCGTTGCAACACCACGTCCTGCAGGCCGTAGGCCATCCAGGCGTCGGCCGGGCCGCCGTCACGGCCGGCGCGGCCGGTCTCCTGGTAGTAGCCTTCGATACTTTTCGGCAGATCCAGGTGGCAGACGAAGCGCACGTCCGGTTTGTCGATGCCCATGCCGAAGGCGATGGTGGCGCACATGACGATGTTCTCTTCGCGCAGGAACTTGGCCTGGTTGGCGGCGCGCTTGGCGTGGTCCATGCCGGCGTGATAGGCCAGCGCGCGCACGCCGTTCTCGTTGAGGAATTCGGCGGTCTCCTCGACCTTCTTGCGCGACAGGCAGTAGACGATGCCGCAGTCGCCGCCATGTTCGGCGGTGATGAAGTCCAGCAGCTGCTTGCGGCCATTGCCCTTTTCCACGATCGAATAGCGGATGTTGGGGCGGTCGAAGGAGGAGACGAATTGCGCCGCGTCCTCCAGTTGCAGGCGGTGGACGATTTCGGCGCGGGTCTGCGGATCGGCGGTGGCGGTCAGCGCGATGCGCGGCACGTTGGGGAACTGCTCGTGCAGGATCGACAGCTTGATGTACTCGGGCCGGAAATCGTGGCCCCATTGCGAGACGCAGTGCGCCTCGTCAATCGCAAACAGCGCGATGTTCGAGTTCTGGAACAGGTTCAGACAGCGTTCCGTCATCAGCCGCTCGGGCGCGACGTAGACCAGATCGATCTCGCCGGTGCGCACCAGGCGCTCGATGCGGCTGGCCTCTTCGTAGGTTTGCGTGGAATTGAGGAAGGCCGCACGCACGCCGACTTCCTCCAGCGCGTCGACCTGGTCCTGCATCAGCGCGATCAGCGGCGACACCACCACGCCGACGCCGTCGCGCAGCAGCGCAGGAATCTGATAACACAGCGACTTGCCGCCGCCGGTGGGCATCAGGACCAGCGCGTCGCCGCCGCCGGCCACATGGCCGACAATCTCCCCCTGCTGTCCGCGGAAGGCCGGATAGCCAAACACAGTTTGCAGCAAATGGAGCGCGCGTTCGTTGTTGTCCTGATGAATCATGTTACTGCGACTGCTTTACGGAAAAGTGTTATTCGGCCCAGACGATGGCGCCAGTATACGCGGTCACGAGCACCAGCAGGCCAAAAGCGATGCGATACCACGCAAAAACCGTAAAGGTATGCGAGCTGATATAGCGCAGCAGCCAGCGCACGCACAGGAAGGCCGAGATAAACGCCGACACGGTGCCGATGGTAAACAGCGGCAGGTCGGCGGCCGACAGCAGCGCGCGTTCCTTGTACAGCGAGTAGATGGTGGCGCCCATCAGGGTCGGAATTGCCAGGAAGAACGAAAATTCGGTGGCGACCTGGCGCGACAGGCCGAAGATCATGCTGCCCATGATGGTGGCGCCGGAGCGGCTGGTGCCGGGAATCAGCGCAAACGCCTGGGCGATGCCGATTTTCAGCGCGTCCAGCGGCTTGATATCGTCGACCGAGGTGATGCGAGCCGAGGTCGGCTTGTCCTTGGCGCGTTTTTCCACCCACAGGATGACGAAGCCGCCGATGATGAAGGCCAGCGCCACCGGCACCGGCGCGAACAGCACCTGCTTGATGGCCTTGTCGAACAGCACGCCCAGCACGGCGGCCGGGATGAAGGCGATCAGCACATTGGTGGCGAAGCGTTGTTGTTTTGGATCGCCGAGACCGGTCAGCACGGCGATGATGCGGGCGCGGAACTCCCAGATCACGGCCAGCATGGCGCCGGCCTGGATGACGATCTCGAACACTTTCATTTTCTCTTCCATGCCGTGGAAACCCAGCAGGTGCTCAGTCAGGATCAGGTGACCAGTAGAGGAAATCGGCAAGAATTCCGTAAAACCTTCTACCAGGCCCATGATGAGGGCTTTCAGCGCGAGTACGATATCCATGAATTAAGTATTTACACGTGGAGGATTGAGAAAAAGGAACGGCCAGCAGGGCGCCGGGGTCGAAGCTTACCATGCCGGACACGCAATTTTGCCAATGTGACTCAAGCGTAATCGAGCCTCTGTTAAGGCTGAATGAAAAAAAAGCCCCCGCAGCAAGCTGCGAGGGCGAAATTGCGACAAATACAACGGCGTCGCGAGGGAGATGTTTAGAAGGTCACGTCGAGGCGGGCGCCGAAGTAGCGTTGGAAGTCGCGCGGCGGCATCCATTCGGTGGTGTTGACCGCCACCGGCGTGTTCGGCGCTTTCGGGCTCCAGGTGCCGTTGGCGATGGCGTTGTTGAGGCCGGTCGCGTAGCGCTTGTCGAACAGGTTGTTGACCAGCAAGGTGACCTTGTAGCGGTCCTGCTTGTCCTTGACGCCAAAACTCAGGTTGGTGATGCTGTAGGCGCCCTGGATGGTGCCCGGGTCCTGGTTCAGCGAGAATTGCGTGCGGCTCTGGTAGCGCGTGGAGCCGGACACAAAACCGTTGAAGCTGTACGACGGCAGCATCAGGTCGTACTGGCCGCCGAGGTTGACCTTGACCTTGGGCGCGTTCGGCAAGGTCTTGCCGGCCAGGTTTTGCACGAAGGTGTTGTTGAACTTGGGATTCTGCGCGCAGCCCGGTCCCGGCACGCCGGCGGTGCCGGCAGCGTTGATGACGTTGTAGCACGGACCGTTTTCAAACGACTGGATGGTGGCTTCGGTGTAGGCAAAGCTGCCGTTCAGTTGCAGTTCGCGCGTCACGCGGACGTTGCCTTCCACTTCCAGCCCTTGCGTGCGCAGGCCGCCAATGCTGTTCAGGCCGGTGCGGAAGGTGCCGTCGTCGTCAAAGAAGCTGGACGATTGCTGGAAGTGCTTGAAGTTGGTGCGGAACAGCGCCACGCTGAACATCGCGCGGTTGTCCCACAGGCTTTGCTTCCAGCCCAGCTCGTAGCTCTTGGCGGTTTCCGGCGCGACCGCAGGCAAGGCGGCGGTAGCGGCCGTGAAGCCGGAGGTCAGGTCGTAGGCCTTGCCCTTGTGGCCGGTCGAGGCCATGGCGTACAGCATGCTGTCCTTGTTCAACCGGTGTTCCAGGCCCAGCTTGTAGGTGCTGCTCTTGTCGGTGTCGGACTTGGTGTAGAACTCGGTGGTGGCCTTGACCTGCGGCGGCACCGTGTAGCGGCGGAAGTTGTAGCCGGTGTCTTCGTCGTTGTAGCGGGCGCCGACGATCAGGCTGGTGTCCGGGCGGAAGTCCCACGAGCCCTGGCCGTAGATGGCCTTACTGACGTTCCACGCATCGGCGCCGTAGGCGGTGCCGTAGGCCTGGATCAGCGGCGCCTTGGTCAGCTCGCGCGTCAGGTCGTTCTTGCCGTACCACAGGCCGCCGACGTAGCGCAGCGCACCCTTGTCTGGCGACGTCAGGCGGAATTCCTGGGTGGTCGAGGTGACGTCGAACGAGCCGTACTGGTACAGGCCGCCGTGCATGCCGGTCGGCTGGCCGTTCGGTAACAACAGGAACGGCAGGATGTCGACATCGGTGTTGTCGTTGTCCTGGTAGTCGTCCATGTGGTATTTGCCGTAGGACGAGATCGAGCTCAGCGTGTGGCCGGCCAGCGGGCCGTTGTCGTCGAACGCCCAGTCCAGCTTGACGCCGGTGCCGGCGTCGTGGAACTTGCCGCCGGTCGGATAATCGTTGCGCACGTCGCGGTTGTCCGGGCTGATGGTGATACCCGACAGCACCACCGACGGCGGCAGCTGCGGCGCATTGCGGTACAGCGCGCCCGGCGACATCGACGTGAAGGCGGTCGAGCAGCAGAATTTTTCGGTGCGGTTGTAGTGCGGCGTCAGCGTCAGGGTCAGCTGGTCGAGCGGTTGCCATTCCAGCTTGCCGCTGATGTTGTCGCCCTTGCTGCCGTTGAGTTTTTTGCCGGTGGTCAGGTTGTTGAGCGTGCCATCGAAATTGGTTTTGCTGGCGGCCACGCGCAGGCGCAGCGTGTCGGACACGGCGCCGCCGGTGCTGACGCCGACGCGCCATTCATCGTCGTTGGTGACGTAGGTGGTGGCGGTGGTTTTCCACGGGCCGCCCAGCGGCTTGGTGGTGATGTTGATCGCGCCGGCAATCGAGCTCTTGCCGAACAGCGTGCTCTGCGGGCCTTTCAGCACTTCGATGCGGCCGACGTCGGCCAGGTCCTTGAAGGCGCCGGCCTGCATGCCGAGCGGTACGTCGTCGACGATCACGGCCACGTCCGCCTCGACGCCGATGCCCAGCGAGAAGGTGCCGATGCCGCGCATATTGATGCTGAAGTTGCCCGGCTGGGTGCCGTAGGACAGCGTCAGCGCTGGCGACAGCGAGGGGATGTCTTCCAGGTCGCGCACGTTGGCGCGTTGCAGCACGGCGTCGTTGAGCACGGTGATCGAGGCGGGGACGTCTTGCAAGTTCTGTGCGCGCTTGTTGGCGGTGACGATCACCGATTCCAGCTTGCCATTGTCGGGTGACTGGGCTGCTTGTTGCGCGGCCGCGCCGCCGGCCAGCAGCGCGAGGGACACAGCGGCCGTGATGAGCCGCAGTTTGGGTTGTTTCGATTGCATTGTGGTATCTCCTGTATTTTTTGATTTTGGTACTGAAACTAGGTTGTGGTACCGTTTCCACTTTGGATGAAAAAAATCCGCCGGCGTATTTTGAACGGCCGGCGGGGCGTTACTGCGTACTGACTTTGAGCGGTGCTTTCAGCTTTTGTGCGTAGTTGCGGACATAGGCGTCCCAGGCAGCGGCGTCGGCAAAGTCGCCGCTCTTGCTCCAGCCGGCGCCGAAGTAGTAGACGAAGGGCTGGCCCGGTTGCGCCGTGCCCAGCGCGAACTGCTGCTTGTCGATTAATTGGTAGCCGCTGGTGCCGGCTGGCAGCACCACGCCGCAGCCGATGCTGCCATCGTCGCCGTGCGGCGGCTGCCAGTAGGCGGCCCAATTGTCTGACGCGCCGTTGACGTAGTGGCCATCGCCGTCGCGTTGGACGATGCCCACGCCAACGGTCAGCGGCCCTTTGCCGCTGGCCTTGAAGCGGGTTTCAACGCGCGTCATGTTGGAGCCGGCGTCGATCGAGTAGCGTTTCACTTCGGAGACCACGCGGCCGTTGCCCGCATCCCAGTCGCCGTAAGCCAGTTCGAAGATGGCGCGCAGCGGGCCATCGGCCAGCACCTTCCACGTCTTGAAGTTGGACGAGTTATGCAGCTTGCCGTCAGCGAGGATGGTGGTGCCGCCGCAGCCGCGGCTCTGGCCTACATCGTAGAAATCCAGGCCTTCGCCGATGTCGTGGTGATACTCGCCACGCTTGTACCATTTGTCGACCACCGGCGTGCGCACCTTCTTGACCCACACGTCCACGCCGCTGCTGATCAGGTGTTCTTTCGGATCGTTGATGATGGCCGGGCCGTACACGCGGTGCGCGGTGCGGTCGCTCTCCCAGGCGAAATCGTCCAGCCGTTCCGGCACGAAGCGCGCATGGGTCTTGACGTCGGCCGGCGGCACGGCGGCCAGGCGTTCTGCCGGCAGCACCAGGTAGCGGCGCGTTTCGCCCGCAGCCAGGTTGACCGGGAAGATGATCTGCTTGCCAATCACCTGGGAATTGACGATGGCCGAGGTGGCGCCATCCATCACCACCGGCTTGCGGATGCCCTTGCCGATGGTCGCTTCGGCCAGTTCGTCGCCGCGCACGCCGCTGGTCGGATTGGCGACGCTGACGGTTTGCGGTTTCGTTTTCTCCAGCACCGCCATGCGATAGACCTCGCTGCCGGCCAGCAGGAAACCGCCGACGCCATACACCTCGGTCAGATTGTCATCGAAGACTTTCGGCGCCAGTCCAATCGGCTGCACGTGCGTCAGTTTGCCGTCCGGCTGCACGTTGGCCACCAGCGCGGTCCACGCCTTCTGCACTGCAGGCTTGTACGCTTTCGCATCCAGCAGTCCCTGGTTGACGCCCCACGCAAACGCATACGCATACAGCGCCGAACCGCTCGACTCCTTCATCGGGTAGGTGTCGGGATCGAGCAGGCTCGCGCGCCACAGGCCATCTGGCTGCTGCAGTGTGAGCAGCTTGGCGGCCATGTCCTTGTACTGCTGGACGAAGCGCGGACGCTCGGGATGATTCTCCGGCAGGTATTGCAGCATGCGCACCAGGCCACCCATCACCCAGCCGTTGCCGCGTCCCCAGTAGACCTTCTTGCCATTGGCTTCGCGCTTGTCGAAGTAGTTGGAGTCGCGGAAGTACAGGTGTTCTTCCTTGTCGTACAGGTAGTCGGAGGTCACCCACCATTCGCTGATGGCGAAGTCGATATAGCGCCGGTCGCCGGTGATGGCCCACAGACGCAGCCAGGCCGGCGACGCCATGTACAGCGCGTCGCACCACGACCAGCGGTCCTGGTTACCCTTGACGGTGAACTCCAGCGTGCCGCTGCGGCGGTTGGCCAGGATGTCGTCAAAGCTGGCGCGCATCGGCGCGATCATTTTCGGGTCGTGCGTTTGCAGATACAGCTCGGCGTAGGTCTGGCCGACAATGTGGTCATCCGCGTGGTAGTGATTGGGACCGAGATTCCAGTTGTTCTTCTCGCCCATGGCGATCATCGCATCGCGGTATTTGCTGCTGCCGGAGATATTCGCCAGCGCCATGATGCCGTTGTAGCCGACTGCCTGGGTCCAGTCGTCCGGACGGTGCTTGCTAGGATTGGCCAGCTGCCAGTCGGCCACGCGCTCCATGGTGGACAGCACGGCTTTCGGATTGATGGCGGCCGATGGCGCGGCCGCCTGCACGGCAGGGGTATCGGCGGCGATGGCGGGAACGGCGTGGCACATGGCCGCCACGGCGGCCAGTACTGCTATGCGAAGATGCGGTGATGTCATGTGTCTCCTTTGTGTTTTATTTTATTTGTACATCGGTCCTGCTACGACGAACGGGCCGCCCTGGTAGATGGTCGGCGCGTCGCCCGATTCTGGATAGTCGGCGCTATCGGGGAAATTGCCGGCGTAGTCCTTGGCGCTATGCTGCGGCACGTAGCCCAGGTGCGAGGCGTGCTTGTTGTCCCACCACTTGACCGGGTTGTCCGAGGTGCCGAAGGTGATGGTGTGGCCGACGCGCGGCGTGAACAGCGAGCAGCGGATCAGCTCCACCAGGTCGTCGTAGGCCAGGTAGGTGACCATCATGCGCGGGTTCTTCGGCTCCGGGAACGAGGAGCCGATGCGCAGGCATACGGTCTCGGTGCCGAAGCGGTCGTAGTAGTAGCGCGACAGGGCTTCGCCGAACGCCTTGGAGACGCCGTAAAAACCATCGGGACGCAGCGGCATGCTGGCGTCCACCAGATCGGTGGTCTTGTAGAAGCCCACCACGTGGCTGGAGCTGGCGTAGATCACGCGCTTGACGCCGCACTTGTGAATCGCTTCGTACAGATGGTGCAGGCCGAGGATGTTGGCGTTCATGATCGGCTCAAACTTGTCTTCAACCGAAATGCCGCCAAAGTGCAGCACGGCGTCCACGCCTTCCATCATGGCCATGACCTTGTCTCGGTCGGCCAGGTCGCCGATAACGATTTCCTCGCCGTCGCGTGCGGGGCCGAGATCCTTGACGTCGTTCAGGCGGACGACATCCGCCCACGCTTTGGCGCGTTCGCGCAGCACGGTTCCCAGGCCGCCGCCGGCGCCGGTCAGAAGGATGCGTTTGAAAGGTTTCTGAGTGGTGGTATTGGTCATTTTTAGGTGTGTTTGGTTAAACGTTTAATCGCAAGTATAACCATTTTGCTCTGCGGGTCAATGGAATAGTTGGTGACGTGGCTTTACCTGCACAGAAAAATCACATACCATCCGTAAAACGTTTTCCATAATAATTGAGACACCACATGACATCCTTGAATTCCATCGCGCTGGCGGTGCTGCTGGCCTTCGCTCCCGCCTCCGCTGTTGTTGCCCAAATTCCCGCCCAAGTCACCCCCGCCAACTACGTGCCGCCGCTGGCCACGACGCCGATGAACCGCATCGTGCAGGACAACGCGTACACCCAACTGGATTACTTCTTCAAGAAGCTGGCAACGGAAAAAGAGGGCATCGTCATGGACGGCACCTCGCCGTTCAAGAGCGGCGACAAGTTCCTGCCGGGGAAAGTGGCGGCGGGCCTGGGGCATGTGCTGCTCAATACGGCCAAGGACGATCCGTCGCTGGACCAGAAGCTGAAGGACTACCGCGCGATCGCCGATATGACGGTTGGCATGGACAACCATACGTGGGGCATCTACTACTACATCGGCACGCTGGTGAAGCTGAAGCAGGCTGGCTTGCTGGAGCGCGCCGTCAGTCCGGCCACGCTGGAGAAGCTGCGCAAGCAGCTGGACTGGCGCACCTTCGTCACGCCGCAATGGGATCTGATTTCGCTGCCGACCAACTATTACGGCGTCGCCTTCAGCATCGCGCGCCTGCGCATGTTGATGGGCTGGGAGGACGACAGCGCCGGCAAGGTGCTGCTGGAGAAAATGCTCACGCATTACAAGAAGTACTCCGGCCAGTACGGCTTCTCCGACGAGACGGATGGCGAAGGGCGCTTCGATCGGTACAGCATTCTGCTGATCGCCGAAATTTGCGAACGCTTCCTGGAAACCGGCTTGCAACCGACCGACGAACTGAAAGGACTGCTGCGCAAGGCGGCCGACATCGCGCTGAACGTGTCCAACACCGCCGGCGATGGCTTCAGCTTTGGCCGCAGCCTTGGCCCATATGGCGAGACCGCGCTGGTGGAGATCCTGTCCGTGTCGGCCTTCCTGAACGTGCTGACGCCGGAGGAGAAGCAGTACGCCTACGCCTTCTCGTCGCGCGTGGCGGCGCGCTACATGGACTTCTGGTATGACCCGTCCATGCATTCGCTGGATATGTGGGGCAAGGGGCGCCGCACCGATACCTATCGCGGCAAGCATCGCATCCTTGGCGAGAACTTCTCGCTGCTACACCAGCTGCTGTCCACCAACGAGATGTGGAACGAGGCCGGCTTCAAGGATGTGCAGCCGAAGGCCGACTTGCAGGCGTGGCTGGACAGGAACCGTCCGCAGTTCAGCGTGACCACCTTTGCACACGGCGACTATGACCGCGCGCTGGCGATTTTCCGCGATGGTAAGCACGTGGTCAGCCTGAACATGATCAACGGCGGCATCAGCCAGCATGACAACAGCCCTTACTACCCGCTGCCGTTCGCGCAGGGGATTGTCTCCGGTGTGGCAGACAGCGGCGCCGCGCACCCGCAGCTGCTGCCGAAGTTCACCATGGCCGACGGCTCGCAGCTGATCGGCGCCGTCTGGATCAAGGACATCAAGACGGTCAAGGATGGTCAGCGCTACACGGTCACCTATCGCCAGGATGAACTGGATAAACTGGGCAAGCGTTCGCCGGTCAAGGATGGCCGCATCAAGCTGCAAACCACCTATCAGCTGGAGCACGGCCTGATGACCCGCACCGACGTCTACACCCCGGTCGGCGCGCAGGAAGTGGAGAAGGTGTCACTGGAATTCGCCTCTTTCTCGGATCAGGCTACCATGAAGGGTAATACCGTCACCTTCGCGCAGGGCGATGTGACGGAATACAGTGTCAGCGGCTTGCAGCAATGCCAGTCTGCGCCGACCAATGGCAGCAAGGACTTCATGGCGCCATACGGTGCGATGAAGACGCTGGTCACCTGCAGCACCGGCAAGCTGACGTTGAAAGAGCCGCTGACGATCAAGTGGAGCATCAAGTATCAATAAAGGGGGAACCGTATGCCGCATCTGACAATCGAATACACCGCCAACCTGGATGCGCATACTGACATCGGCGAATTGTGCAAGACGCTGTCGCACACGCTGGTCACGTTGCAGGACGCGACCGGCACGCTGGTGTTCCCGCTGTACGGCACGCGCGTGCTAGCCTATCCGGCCGCGCAATTTGCGGTGGCGGATGGAGAGCAGGGCAGGGCTTTCGTCTATCTGAACATGCGCATCACGCCGGGCCGCAGTCCGGAACTGGTGCAGACGATAGGCGATACGCTGCTGGCGGCGGCGCGCGCGCATCTGGCGCCGATGCTGGACAAGCTGCCGCTGCGGCTCACGCTGCACATAGACGCCACGCCGCCTGGCTACGAAGGCAAGTTCACCAACTAAAAAAATACTTCAGGAGACATGAATGCGTAAAGTGTGGAAGCTGCTGTTATCAAGCTGTCTTGCCGTCGCGCTGACGGCGGGCGCGCAGGACGATCAGGCGCCGGGACAGGCGCAGGCCAACAAGGGCAGCGGCGCGCGCGCCGAACTGGCCAAGCAGCCGCCCACGCTGCAGAACATCTACGGCCGCCAGCACCTTCTGCTGGATGGCCGCTGGAGCTACATCATCGATCCGTACGAGACGGGCTTTTACAACTATCGCCGTCAGCCGTTCGACCAGTCGCCCAGCGGCGCCGGTGGCTTCTACGACGACCGCAAGCCTAAGGACAAGGATGACGCAGTCGAATATAACTTCGACAGCTCGCCGACACTGGCGGTGCCGGGCGACTGGAATTCGCAGAACGCCAAGCTGGAATTCTATGAAGGCACCTTGTGGATGCGCCAGAAGTTCGTCGCCGCGCCGAAGGACGGCAAGCGCTACTTTCTCTACTTTGGCGCCGTCAATTACGAAGCGCACGTCTACCTGAACGGCAAAAAGATCGGCAGCCACAAGGGCGGCTTTACGCCGTTCCAGTTCGAGGTGACCGGGCGTCTGCTGAAAGGCGAGAACAACGTCATCGTCAAGGCCGACAATACGCGCCACCAGGATGATATCCCGACCGTGAACACCGACTGGTGGAATTACGGCGGCATCACGCGCGACGTGATTCTCGCCGAGACGCCGGACACTTATATCGAGGACTATCAGATTCAGTTAGCCAAGGGCGATATGGGTCGCATCGAAGGCCATGTGCAACTGGCAGGAACGCAGCGCGCGCAGGACGTGACGATCTCGATCGTTGAACTGGGCCTCAAGACCGTGGTGCGCACCGACGCCAACGGCCGCGCCGCCGTCAGCATCGCGCTGCCGAAGAACAAGGTGCGCTACTGGTCGCCGGAAGATCCCAAGCTGTACACGGTGACCATCGCCGGCGTCACCGATACGCTGAACGACCGCATCGGCCTGCGCACCATTGAAACGCGCGGCCACGATATTCTGCTGAACGGGAAGTCCATCTTCCTGCGCGGGATTTCGCTGCATGACGAGAATCCGCTGATCCCCGGCCGCCTGCGCGGCGAAGGCGATATGCGCATGATGCTGCAATGGGCCAAGGACATGAATTGCAATTACGTCCGCCTGGCGCATTATCCGCACAGCGAAGAGATGATCAAGCTGGCAGACGAAATGGGCATCCTGGTGTGGGCCGAGGTGCCGGTGTACTGGACCATTTCGTGGGAGAAGCCGGAAGTCTACGCCAACGCGCAACAGCAGCTGACTGACCTTGTGGTGCGCGACAAGAACCGCGCCAGCGTCATTATCTGGTCGATCGGTAACGAGACGCCGGTCAGCCCGGTGCGCACGCAGTTCATGGGCAAGCTGGCCGATACCGTGCGGTCGCTGGACCATACCCGTTTGGTCGGCGCGGCACTGGAAGTGCATCGCAGCGGCGACGTGGTGACGGTGGAAGATCCGCTGGCCGAGAAGATCGATCTGGCCAGCTTTAACCAGTACGCTGGCTGGTACTGGTCCAACAACAAGGAGATGATGAAGTTCTCCTTCAAGGTCAATTACAACAAGCCGGTGATCGTGACCGAGTTCGGCGCCGATGCGCTGGGCGGCTACCACGCCGACAGCGACACCAAGTGGAGCGAGGAGTATCAGGACCAGTTGTACAAGAATACCTTCAAGCTGCTGGATGCGATTCCCGGCCTGCGCGGCATGACGCCATGGGTACTGGCGGACTTCCGTTCGCCACGCCGTCCGCATCCTTACTATCAGGACTACTGGAACCGCAAGGGCCTGATCTCGGAGACCGGCAAGAAGAAGCAAGCCTTCTACACGCTGAAGTCCTATTACGACCAGAAGCAACAACAATACAAATGAAGACAAAATACATTGCTGCCGCCATCAGCGCGGCCCTGGCTTTCTCCGCCCACGCGCAGGACGCGCAAATCGACCGCAAGGTCGCAGACCTGATGAAACAGATGACGGTGGCCGAGAAGGTCGGCCAGCTGCATCAGCTGTCCGGCCGCCAGTTCACCGGCCCCACTAGCAGCGAGTACGCCGCCAAGCTGGCCGATATCCGCGCCGGCAAGGTCGGCTCGATGCTGAACGTGATCGGCGTGGCCGACACGCGCGAGATCCAGGCGCTGGCGCTGCAATCGCGTCTGAAGATCCCGCTGTTGTTCAGTCTTGACGTCATTCACGGTTACAAGACCGTGTTCCCGGTGCCGCTGGGCGAAGCCGCATCATGGGATCTGGATGCGATCGAGCTGTCCGCCCACATCGCCGCCACGGAAGCCGCCGCCGCCGGCATCCACTGGACCTTCGCACCGATGGTGGACGTGGCCCGCGATCCGCGCTGGGGACGCGTGATGGAAGGCGCCGGCGAAGACACTTATCTCGGCTCGCAGATCGCCACCGCGCGCGTGCACGGCTTCCAGGGCAAGAAGCTGGGCGCCACCGATTCCGTCATGGCGACCGCCAAGCACTTCGCCGCCTATGGCGCGGCGATTGCGGGCCGCGACTACAACGCGGTCGATATGAGTCCGCAGCAGCTATACGAAGTCTATCTGCCGCCCTTCAAGGCTGCCGCCGATGCCGGCGCGGCGACCTTCATGAACTCCTTCAATACGCTGAATGGCGTGCCGGCCACCGGCAACAGCATGCTTCAGCGCGATATCCTGAAGGGCGCCTGGAAATACAAGGGCTTCGTGGTCAGTGACTGGGGTTCGGTGCGCGAGATGGTGCCGCATGGTTATGCAGCCGATTTGTCCGACGCCGCCGTCAAAGCCATCAACGCCGGCAGCGATATGGACATGGAAGGCTATGCCTACAGCCAGCATCTGGAAGCCGCCGTCAAAGCCGGCAAGGTGAAGATGGCGACGCTGGACGATGCGGTGCGCCGTGTGCTGGTCAAGAAGTTTGAACTGGGCCTGTTCGACGATCCCTATCGCTACTCCGACGCCGCGCGTGAGAAGTCGGTACTGGGTATTGCTTCACACCGCGCCGCCGCGCTGGATGTGGCGCAGAAGTCCATCGTGCTGCTGAAGAATGAAGGCAAGCTGCTGCCGCTGTCGCGCGACGCCAAACGCATTGCGGTGATTGGCCCGCTGGCCGATGCGCAGCGCGATCTGGAAGGCGGCTGGGTGGTGCAGGGCGAACGCGCCAAGGTGGTCAGCATCCTGGAAGGCATGCGCGGCCACGCCGGCAAGGCGGAGATCAGTTACGCGCAGGCTTGCGCGCCTGGCTGCGCGTCGGCCGAGGGCTTTGCAGCCGCTGTCGCCACGGCGTCGCAATCGGACGTCATCGTACTGGCGGTTGGCGAAACCTGGGACATGAGCGGCGAAGCCAAGTCGCGCACCGACATCTCGCTGCCCGGTCAGCAGGAAGCGCTGTTCAATGCGCTCAAGGCCACCGGCAAGCCGGTGGTGGTGGTGATGCTGGCGGGCCGTCCGCTGGTGTTCAATACCATCGCGGACAAGGCCGAGGCCATCGTCTACGCCTGGTTCCCCGGCAGCGAAGGCGGCAACGCGGTGGCCAATGTGCTGTTCGGCGACTACAACCCGTCCGCCAAGCTGCCGATCACCTTCCCGCGCAGCGTGGGTCAGATCCCGCTGTCGTACGCGCAGTACAGCACGGGGCGCCCGGTCACCGATGAAAAGAATGTGGTCTACAAATCGGCTTACATCGATTCCGTCAACACACCGCGCTATGCGTTCGGCCATGGCCTGAGCTACACCGACTTCAAATATTCCGGCATGGCGCTGAGCAGCCCGGCCATGGGCGGCAAGGACAAGGTGACGCTATCGTTCGACCTGGCCAACAGCGGCAAGGTGGAAGGTACGGAGATCGTGCAGCTTTACCTGCGCGATATGGTGTCGTCGGTGGTGCGTCCGCTGAAGGAATTGAAGGGCTTCCAGAAAGTGCACCTGAAGCCGGGCGAGACGCGCCGCATCAGCTTCACCATCGACCGCGATACGCTGTCTTTCTTCAACAGCCAGCTGGC
The DNA here is from genome assembly GCF_012849375.1 of Duganella dendranthematis. Classification (NCBI taxonomy): domain Bacteria; kingdom Pseudomonadati; phylum Pseudomonadota; class Betaproteobacteria; order Burkholderiales; family Oxalobacteraceae; genus Duganella; species Duganella dendranthematis. The sequence continues at coordinate 1,786,189 of NZ_CP051684.1, read as the reverse complement.
GTGGGGTGCGGAAGCGGGCGACTTCAAGCTGATGGTGGGTAGCGCCTCGGACGACATTCGCCTCGAAAGCACGCTGACCCTGCGCTAGCGCAGCTTCAGGATGCCGGCCATTTCGCCGCTCCTCTCCATGGCGTTGATTACCGCATTGACTTCGTCGACGGTAATCTGGCTCTTGCGAGAGACGGCGCACTTGGCTTTCACTTCGTAGATCACCAGCACGTGATAGCCGGGCGGCAGTCCGCCCTCGGCGAGCTGGCGGTTGACGGCGCTGCGCTGCGTGACCAGATAGTCGACGCGGCCGGCGCGCCATTTGCGGATCGACATCACGCTGGTTGGCGCATCGTCGCGGATATAGTCATTGCCGATGATTTTTTCCAGTTCGGGATACTGGTAGCCGACCACCGTCCCGAGACGCAGGCCGCGCAGGTCCGCCACAGTCGCCGGCGGTTTGACGTGCGGCGACGACACCACCACTTCGCTGGTGGGAATGAAGGCGCGGGTCCAATCGACCGCCCCGGGCAGCCATTCAGGCAGATAGCTGCACAGGATATCGCCTTCGCCGTGTTCCAACGCTGCCATCAGGCGCCGGCGCGGCAGCGCGATGTATTTCACCTGACGTCCCAATTGGTGCGCCAATGCGGCGCCCAGCTTGTCCTGGAACAGGGTGGTCTGCTGCTGGTCCGGCGTCATCATGCCATCGACTTTTTGCAGATAGCGCAGCGGTGGTTTTTCGGCGGCGTGCAGCGGCGCTGCCGCCAGCAGCGTGACCAATATCAGTCGCTTTAACATTGATAGAACCCTTTCTGCATCACGGCTACTTCTTCGCGCAGCCAGTCGCAAAAATGTGTGATCTTTTCCATGCCATCCTTGCCGCGGCCGACGATGATGCGGTAACCGCGCCGGTACTCGGCATGTGAGCAGCGTACCATTTTCAGTGAACCATTACATAGATCTTCGTTGGCGATGGCGTGCGACACCAGCGCCACGCCTTGTCCGGCCAGCGCCGACTGTACCATCACCGCGAAATTGGTGTAGCTGCGCGAGAAGTTGTAATTGCCGTTGAGCGCATTGTTATGCCGCAGTAGCTTGATCCAGGTGTCGGTGGTTTGCTCGTGCAGCAGTGGATAGCGGTTCAGCGTCTGCAGCGTGATCTCGGTTTCGCCGGGCGCCAGCAGCGACGGACTGTAGACCGCCACCAGCTCGTCCTGGAACAGCAGGTCGGGATCGCCGGGAATGGCGTCGTAGGTGCGCACCGCGATGTCGGTGCCGCCGTCGTTCATATCGGCCAGCAGGTCGCTGGAATCGATGCGGATGTCGAGCTCCGGATGGCGCATGGTGAAGCGCGGGATGCGCGGCACCAGCCATTTGATTGCCAGCGAATGGGTGGTCGAGATACGCAGGACTTTTTCTTCACCGCCGCCCTGTAGCGCGGACACCTTGGTATTCAACTCTCCCAGCATGCGGCGCACCGTGGCGGCCAGCTCCTGGCCTTTTTCGGTCAGCGCGATGTGGCGCGGATGGCGCGTGAACAGCTCAAACCCCAGCGTTTCCTCCAGTTGCTTGACTTGCAGGCTGATGGCGGCCGGCGTCTTGTGCAGTTCCTGCGCGGCCAGCTTGAAGCTGCCCCAGCGCGCGGCGCAATCGAAATCAAGCAACCCGGACAAGGAGCGCAGTGGTTTGGTCATGACTAAGTTTTTCTTATGTGATCGGCGAGAATAACTCGTTTGATAACGGTTTAATGCCAGCGCAGAATATAACGCATACGCAGACAAAATTCCATGAACAAGTTTTTCTTGTAGGAGATAGCCATGACACAACCCGAATTACTGATGCGCTTCAAGCGCGAGCTGGTTAGCCTGCTGTCGCAAATGGCGCTGCGCCAGTGACGTTTCTCTTGTATGGTGGATGGCATTTCCAGTATAGTGGAAATTCATCCTTCCACCACCGAGAGCTATTTCATGAGCAAGCACATCGTCGTGCAGTGCAGTTTCGAGCGGCACGCAGACGCCATCCTGGACATCTTCAACGACGCTATCCTGAACTCCACCGCGCTGTACGAATACAAGCCGCGCACGCCGGCGGTGATGGCCACCTGGTTTGACACCAAGCGCAATGGCGGATTCCCGGTGATCGGCATCGAGGATGAACACGGCGTGCTGGCCGGTTTCGGCAGCTACGGCACCTTCCGCGCCTTCCCGGCGTTTAAGTACACGGTGGAGCATTCGGTGTACATCCACAAGGACCATCGCGGCAAGGGGCTGGGCAAGCAGCTGATGCAGGAACTGATCGCCGTCGCGCGCGCTGCCAACCTGCACGCCATGATGGGCGGCATCGACGCCGCCAACGCCGGCAGCATCAAGCTGCACGAAGGGCTCGGTTTCAGGCACGTCGGCACCCTGCCGCAAGTCGGCTTCAAATTCGGCAACTGGCTGGACCTGGCTTTCTACCAACTGATCCTGGATACGCCGGCGCAGCCGGTTGATGGTTAATCAGCCAGCGCTGGCGCGGTAGCGCGTTCCAGTTCGTCCAGCCACAGGATGGCATGCTCGCGGCTGGCGCCGCACATGTCGGCGGCGGGTTGCAGGCCGGCGCAGAAGGCCGGCCGTTCGGGACGGCCGAACACCAGACAGCGGTTATCGTCCGCCAGTTGCACGCAGCGCACGCCTGCCGGTTTACCATTCGGCATGCCGGGCAGAGGGCTGGTGATGGAGGGGGCGGTGCAGCAGGCGCCGCAATTGGGCCGGCACTCCAGGGCGGACGTGATTTGCATAGGGCCGCTATTTTACGCGGTTTTGCGCGGCGCCTCGATCAACAGCACTTCCGTGTCCTCCAGCGCATGCAGGTACAACATGGTTTCGCCGGTAATCGCGGCGCCGTCGCGCGCCGCCAGTTGCTCCTCGTTGACCTGCAAACTGCCATCCACCGCCACCAGATAAGCATCGCCGTCCACTGCGTGCGTGAGGCGATCGCCGGCGCGCAGGCTGGCCACCAGCAGACGGGCATCGGCCTTCAGCGGCAGCGCGCCTTGCTGCTGATCTTCCGCATCGCCGCTGGCCAGCACGATCAGCTTGCCGTTGCGGTCGGCCGGCGGAAAGCGCCGGGTTTGCCATGACGGCGCGCCGCCGGTGGTGCGCGGTGTCAGCCAGATCTGGTATAGCAAGGTCGGATCGGCCTCGTGGTTATGTTCCGAATGGACGATGCCGTCGCCGGCGCTCATCACCTGCACGTCACCGGCGGCGATGCGGCTCCGATTGCCCAGGCTGTCCGCATGCGTGATGGCGCCACGCCGCACATAGGTGATGATTTCGACGTCGCGGTGCCCGTGCATCGGAAAACCCGAATCCGGCGCGAATTGGTCGTCGTTCCAGACGTGCAGCGGACCGACCGGGCCGTATTCGGGCTTGCCCATGCCGGCAAAGCGGAAGTGCAGCCGGGCCTTGAGCCAGCCGGCGTCGCGGCCGGCCAGCGTAGCGTAGGGACGCGGTGTGATCATGGCTTACACCTGCGCCTGGCCACCGTCGACAAACAGCTCGCTGCCGTTGACGAAGCTGGCGTCGTCGGAGGCGAGGAAGGTGACGGCGCTGGCGATTTCGCTGGCCTCGCCCACGCGACCGATCGGGACCTGCGTCGCCAGGTAGTCCAGCAGGCCTTGCTGCTGTGCCGCGTCGGGACCTGCCAGCTCTACCAGGCCGGGCGTGCGCACCGGACCGGGAACGATGGTGTTGACGCGCACGCCGCGGTCTTTCAGGTCGAGGATCCAGTTGCGGGCGAACGAGCGCACCGCAGCTTTCGACGCGGCATACACGCTGAAGGCCGGCGTGCCCATGTTGGCGGCGGTGGAGCCGGTCAGGATCACCGACGCGCCTTGCGACAGCAGCGGGATGGCTTTCTGCACCGTGAACAGCAAACCCTTGACGTTACGGTCGAAGGTATCGTCATAGTGTTCCTCGGTGATGGCGCCCAGCGGCAGCATCGAACCGCCGCCGGCGTTGGCGAACAGCACGTCCAGGCGGCCGTGGCGTTGCTGGATGGTGGCGTACAGGCGGTCCAGGTCGGCCAGGTTGGTGGAGTCGATGCGCAGGCCGCTGGCGCCGTGGCCGATCGCTTCGGCAGCGGCGGCCAGTTCCGCTTCGCGGCGGCCGGTGATGATCACGGTGGCGCCTTCGGCGGCGAAACGTTGCGCGGTGGCGAAGCCGATGCCAGTGGTGCCGCCGGTAACCAGTGCGATTTTGTTTGCGAGTTTCATGATGTCGTTTCCTTGTCTTGGTTGAGAAATGCTGCTCGATGTTGACATGGTACGCAGGGTCGGATTGTTTTAAAATAGAAGCAATCGCAAACTATCTTTGCAAAAATGGTGATGTCAAAAATTCCAGATTTTGAAGGACTGGCGATGTTCGCCAAGGTGGCCGAGGAGGGCTCGTTCGCGGCGGCGGCGCGCACGCTGGGGTGTCGGTGGCCACCGTGTCGCGCGGCGTCACCCGGCTGGAGGAGCGGCTCGGCGCGCGCCTGCTCAACCGCAGTTCGCGCCAGCTGGCGCTGACCGGGTTCGGGCAGACGGTGGCGGAGAGCGCCACGCGCATTTATCGCGATGCCGAGGCGACCGAAGGTGCGGCACGCGAGCTGTCCGTGCAGCCACGTGGCCTGATCAAGTTCGCCGCGCCGATGTCGTTCGGCCTGCGCTGGGTGGCGCCGCTGTTGCCGGAGTTTTTTGCGCTGTATCCGGAAGTGTCGGTGGACTTGCACCTGTCCGACGCGGCGGTCGATCTGGTCGGCGAAGGCTTCGACGCCGCGCTCCGCATCGCCGTGCTGCCGGATTCCGCGCTGGTGGCGCGTAAGCTGTGTTCCGTGTCGCAGGTGCTGCTGGCGGCGCCTTCCTACCTGGCGCGGCACGGCGAGCCGGCGCACCCGTCGGAACTTGGCGCGCATGCCTGCATGGCCTATACCTACCGCGCGCGCAGCGCGTCCTGGCGCTTCACCAGCAAGGATGGCGAGGAAGTCAGTATCGTCCCAAACGGTCCGCTGCGGGTGAACAATGCGGATGCGCTGGTGCCGGCGGCACTGGCGGGACTGGCCATCTGCGAACTGCCGGAATTTATGGCGGCCGACCATGTGCGCAGCGGCCAGCTGCAGCCGTTGTTGACCGATTGGGCGATGGCCACCGGCGGCGTGTATTTCGTGCGGCCATCGGCGCGCGCCAAGCCGGCCAAGGTGGAGGCGCTGGCTAACTTTCTCGCCGACCGGCTGTCGGCGCCGGATTGGCAGCTGACGGAGCGTCGCTAGCTTGAGCGGCTTTGAGCCAGTTCGCAACGGTCTGCGCCACCCACTCGCCGGCGTCCAGCGGCAGGTCGTGACCGGCGGTAGGGTGGATGGCGTGGGCGGCTTGCCAGGCATTGGCCAGGTTGGCCGAGCAGCGCGGATCGACCAGTTGATCGCCGCCGCTGCTTAACACCAGCAGCGGCGCCGTCGGCCGCGTGGCCGGCGCGCGGAAGCGGGCGGCGGACCACAGCTGGCGCAGGGCGTTGGCGCGCGTGACGGGATATTCGCGCTGGTATTCCAGCCAGCGTTTCAGCAAGCCGTCGCGCTGTTCGCTGTCGCCTTCGCGGCTGGTCAGGCGCAGGATCAGGCGTTCCTGGTTTTCCACGCCGCCCTTCAGCATCAGCTTCAGAATCGACGGATAGTTCTGCCAGCGCAGGCGCTGGTGGAAGCGGCTGTACGGACGCATGCTGGTGTTGATCAGCACACAGCGCGCGATTTCCTGCGGGTAGCGGCTGGCCCACTCCACCGCCACCATGCCGCCCAGCGACAGCGCCAGCAGCGACCACGGCGCCGGCACGCCGCGCGCGTGCAGGTCGGCGCGGCAGAATTCCACCATCTCGGCCACGCTGGTGGCGCTGTGCCGGGCGTGATGCTTGCCATTGCCCGGCAGATCGGGCGTGGTGATGCTGGCGTCCGGCAGCACCTGCGCCAGCTGGCCGGGAAAGCGTCCCCAGTGGCGCTGTTCGCGCATCAGGCCGCGCAGCAGAACCCAGTGGCTCATGTGTGATACCACTGGGTCAGCGCGCGGCGGTGCTGGATGGTGCGCGCCATGCCTTCGGGCAGCCAGCGTCCGTGGCTGTTCGCCGCGCGCATCAGGAAGTCGAACAGGATCAGGTGACGCCGCAGCACGCGCTGCAGGCGGTGCCGCGCGGTGGGGTTGAACATGGCGATGCGGTCGAAGATCTGGCGCGGATTTTTTTTCACCCACAGCCACGAGCCCATCTCCAGCGTGAGCGGCAGGAATACGCGCTCGCTGTAGCTGGTGCCGTTGAGGTACAGGTAGTCCCACAGGTCGCCGTGGGTGCGGTACTGGCGGCTCTGCGGTTCGAACACGTAGTTGTGATTCGGGTAGCTCTGGCTGAACAGCTGTTCCAGCGCGCCGATGTCGGCCAGGTGAGGAATCGGCGTGGCGGTGTGCGCATGTGGGAACCACACGCGGTCGCGCAGGCCGAAGCCGGAGTGGCAATCGAGCGCCATGCTGAACTGGCGGGTCAGCAGTTCGCGTTCCACCAGGTCGCACACGGCCTGGCTTTCCGGCTCCATCGGCGCGCCCTCGGCGCCGCGGTACCACGGCAGGTGGTGGCTGTAGCGCTGCCCGCCCAGCATGAACGGCACTTTCTCGACCGCGCTCAAGGGCGCGTTGCGCATCAGGTCCACACCTTGCGGATTGCAGCGCGTGGCCTGCCACATGCCGCCTGGATTCACCAGCGGCATGAACACCAGCCGCATCGATTCCAGTTGCTGGTGCAGCGTGCTGTCCCAGCGCAGCCGCGCCAGCAGGCTTTCGAGGAACGACAGCACCACCTGGGTGCCGATCCGTTCCAGTCCGTGGATGCCGCCGAAGAAGCCCAGCGCCGGCACGTCCGGACTGGGATTGCCGATCGCGATGGTGTAGACCGGGAACTGGCGGCCGTCCATCGCCACGGTGCACGAGGTAGCGACTTCCAGATGCTTCCCGCCTTCGTCGATCAGACGTTTCAGGGTGATCAGTTCGGGCAGGTTCTTCTCAGGCATACGGGACGGCGCAAAAAAGATATGACTGCCAGTGTAGCCGATATTGCTAGCCTTTCGTCGCCAGTGCCAGCAGTGTTTCGCGGAAGGTGGCGACCAGCGGCCGCAGGTTGATGCGGTGCCACGCCGCCCACACCGCCGCGTGGTAGGTGAACCATGGCAGCTCGCGCATCACCACGCCGGGCGGCGCCTGGTGGCGCATGCCTTGCTGCACCAGCGCGATGCCCAGTCCCGCCGCCACCAGACCGAGCGCGGTGGTCGGTTCGCTGGCTTCCATCTTGATGTTGGGCGTGAAGCCGGAGCGCACGCAGGCGGCCACAAACTGGTGGTGATGGTCGCCGGTTTCCTGATGGCGCACCACGATGAATTCCTGGCCGGCCAGGTCGGCCGGCTGCAAGGCGGCGATGTCGCACAGCGGATGGCCTTCGGGCAGGGCCAGCATCATCGGGTCGCTCAGCACCTTCACGCTTTCCAGATCGGGGTCGTCGATGGCCGGCGGATCGCAGATCAGCGCGATGTCCAGGCTTCGCTGGCGCAGGCCTTCCAGCTGCTCCGACGAGTGCAGGCTATATAGCGCCACGTGCACGTGCGGACGCGAGGCGCGCAGGTCGCGCAGGCCGGCGGGTAGCACGCCAGCGTGCATGGCGTTTTCGATGTAGCCGATGCACAGGCCACCTTCGTCGCCGCGCCCGAGGCGCCTGGCCAGTCCCTCCAGTCGCGAGGCGTGGGTCAGGAAAGCCTGGGTCTCGGCCAGGAAGGTGCGGCCGTCGCGTGTCAGGCGGATGCGCTGCTGGCTGCGCTCGAACAGCGTCAGGCCCAGCTTTTCTTCCAGCTGGGCGATCTGCCGGCTCAGCGGCGATTGCGAGATGTGCAGCTTTTCAGCGGCGCGCCCCACGTGCTCTTCCTCGGCCACAGTGACGAAGTATTGGAGTTGGCGAATGTCTAACATATCAGACCTTTGGAGACTTAACTTGTGCAAATTATGTCTTGGACAGTCTGATGTAGTCAATCTAAACTTGCTTCACTTTCTTCATCACTGTCTTCATCACCTCAAGGAATCAAGATGAGTATCCGTCAAAAACTGAATGGCAAACTGGGCTTCGGCACCGCGCCGCTGGGTAATATGTTCCGCAACATTCCAGAGGCCGAGGCGCTGGCCACGGTGGATGCGGCCTGGGAACAGGGCATCCGCCATTTCGATACCGCGCCGCTGTACGGCGCCGGCCTGGCTGAGCTGCGTCTGGGCGAGGCGCTGGCCAAGCGTAATCGCGACGACTATGTATTGGCCACCAAGGTGGGCCGCCTGATCCTCGATGAAATCGAAGATCCGTCGCAGCGCGACATGGGCGAAAAAGGCGGCGTGTTCGAGTTTGGCCGTCCGAACAAAATCGTCAACGACTACAGCGCCGACGCCACGCTGCGCTCGATCGAAGACAGCCTGAAACGCCTGAAGACCGATCACCTGGACATCGTCTACGTCCACGACGTGGCGCAAGACTTCTACGGCGATGAATGGATCGGTCAATTCGAGATCGCTCGCACCGGCGCCTTCCGTGTGCTGGACCGCCTGCGCAACGAAGGTGTGATCAAGGCCTGGGGCCTGGGCGTCAACCGCGTGGAAGCGCTGGAACTGCTGCTGGACCTGAACGAGCCGCAGCCCAACGCCACGCTGCTGGCCGGCCGCTATACGCTGCTGGATCACGAACGCGCGCTGCAACGCGCCTTGCCGGCGGCGCTCAAACGCGGCGTCGACATCGTGGTCGGCGGCCCATACAGCTCGGGCATCCTGGCCGGCGGCGCGCACTTTGAATACCAGAAGGCGCCGGCCGACATCATCGCCAAGGTGGAACGCATCAAGGCCATCGCGCAGAAGCATGGCGTCAGCGTGAAAGCGGCGGCGTTGCAGTTCTCACTGGCCCATCCTGCGGTGGCGGCGGTGATTCCCGGCGCCAGCCGTCCGGAACGCATCACTGAAGATCACGCGGCGCTGAACGAAGTCATTCCAGCGGCGTTCTGGCAGGAGATGCGCGCGCAAAACCTGGTGGCCGCCGACGCGCCGCTGCCTGGCGAGAAGGCGTAATCATGGCCAGCACCATCGCCAGTATCACGCTTCCTGTGGCTGCGGACCGTGTGTGGCAACTGATCGGCGGCTTCAATGCGCTGCCCGATTGGCTGCCGTACATCCCGCACAGCGAATTGAGCGAGGGTGGCCGCGTGCGCACCCTGGCCAATCCGGCAGGTGAAGCGATTGTCGAACGTCTTGAGACGTTCAACGACAAGGAACGCTACTACAGCTATTCGATCCTGAAGGCGCCGTTCCCGGCCACGGATTACCTGGCGACGCTGCGTGTAACGCCGTAGGGCGATGCCGCCTCGGTGGTCGAGTGGTCCGGCAGCTTTACGCCGGTGGGCGTCAGCGAACAAGAAATCACGCAGCTGTTCCACGGTATTTATACCGATGGTCTGCAAGCACTCAAGGAGCAAGTATGAGCATTCCACAATTAGGTATTGGTACTTTCCGTCTGCAGGGCGAGGTGGTGATCGATTCGGTGCGCAACGGCCTGGAAGCCGGCTACCGCGTCATCGATACCGCGCAAATCTACGGTAACGAGGCGGAAGTCGGCGCGGCGATTGCGGCCAGCGGCGTGCCGCGTTCGGAGCTGTTCATCACCACCAAGATCTGGATCGCCAACCTGTCGAAGGAGAAGCTGATTCCAAGCCTGAAAGAGAGCCTGGCCAAGCTGCGCACCGACTACGTTGACCTGACCCTGATCCACTGGCCATCGCCGGGCGGCGAGGTGCCGGTGGCGGAATTCATGGCGGCGCTGGCGGAAGCCAGGGCGCTAGGGTTGACGCGCCAGATCGGCGTCTCCAACTTTACGGTGGCGCTGATGCATCAGGCGATTGATGCAGTCGGCGCGCCGGCGATTGCCACCAACCAGGTCGAGCTGCATCCGTATCTGCAAAACCGCAAGGTAGTGGAGTTCGCGCGCGAGCATGGAATTCACATCACGTCCTACATGACGCTAGCCTACGGCAAAGTGCTGGGCGACGCGGTGATCCAGCAGATCGCTGCGCGTCACAACGCCACGCCGGCGCAGGTGGTGCTGGCCTGGGCGATGCAGCTGGGTTATGCGGTGATTCCATCGTCGACCAAGCGCGCCAATTTGGACAGCAACCTGAAAGCGCTGGACCTGAAACTGAGCGGCGACGATATGGCGCAGATCGCGGCGCTGGAGCGCAACGAACGCCTGACCAGCCCTCAAGGCCTGGCGCCAGCCTGGGACTGAGCATGCTATAGTAGGCGCTCTTCACTGATGAGGTATTCGTACGATGAATAAATGATGCAGCTATCTGATTAACCATGTGTCCCGCAACGGGACGGTTTTCACGCATCATTAAAGATCATCATGACGAATACCTGCCTGACGCTGGAAAGCGTCTCCTACATGCTGGCCGACGGCCGCATCCTGTTCCAGAACCTGAACGAAGTATTCGACCAGCGCCGCACTGGCCTGGTGGGCCGCAATGGCGCCGGCAAGAGCGTGCTGGCGCGCCTGCTGGCCGGCGAGTTGATGCCGTCGGCGGGCCGCATCGCGCGCAGCGGCGCGGTGCATTATCTGTCGCAGCAGATTGCGCAGCATGGCACGGTGGCGACGCTGGCCGGCGCCGACGCCACACTGGCGGCATTGCAGCGCATCGAAAACGGCAGCGCCGATCCGGCCGATTTCGACGCCGTCGGCGAACGCTGGGATCTGCGCGATCGCTTGCAGTCCGAACTTGATCGCAGCGGCTTGCCGCACCTGCGGCCGGAGACGCCGGCTGCCTCCCTGAGCGGCGGCGAGGCGATGCGGGTGTCGCTGATCGCCGCCTGGCTATCCGACGCCGCTTTCCTGATCCTCGATGAACCCAGCAATCACCTCGACCGCGCCAACCGACTGGCGCTGATGGCGCAGTTGCAGCGCTGGCCCAATGGCCTGCTGGTGGTGAGCCACGACCGCGAACTACTGGAGCAGATGACGCGCATCGTCGAACTGTCGCCACTGGGCTTGCGCAGCTACGGCGGCGGTTATACCTTCTACGCTGAATGCAAGGAAGCGGAACGCGAGGCCGCGCAACGCCAGCTGGACCAACGCAAGCTGGAACGCAAGCGTGACACGCAGGCCATGCGCGAACAGCAGGAGAAGCAGGAGCGCCGGCTGGCCAAAGGCGCCAGCGATGGACGCGACGCCAATCAGGCCAAGATCCTGCTGGGCGGGCAGAAGAACCGCGCGCAAGGCACGGCCGGCAAGCTGCGGCAGCAGCACGCAGCGCAGCAGGAGGCTTTGTCGCAGCTGGTGAAGGATGCTGCGCAGCAGATCGCGCCCAACGCCGCCATCGCCATGCATGCACTGGCCGCACCGCAGGCTGCCCGTTTGCGGCTGGCGGAACTGAAGGACGTGGTGCTGCCCTATGCGCCCCCGGCCACGCGCCACATCAGCTTGACCATCAGCGGCCAGCAGCGCATCGGCGTGGTGGGGCCGAACGGTTGCGGCAAATCGACCTTGCTCAAGCTGTTGGCGGGCCAGCTGCAAGCTTTGGCCGGCCGCTGCGAGGTGCGGGCGCGCGCCGCCTATCTCGATCAGCAATTGACGCAACTGGCGCCGCAGCGTTCGGCGATCGACTATCTGCTGGACGCCAACCGCGAGGCCGGCGCGTCGGCGCTGCGCACCCATCTTGCGCAAATGGGTTTGGATGCGCAACTGGCGGCAGCGCCGGTCGGCCTGCTCAGCGGCGGCGAACGGTTGAAGGTGGCGCTGGCCTGCGCACTGTACGCGCATCCGCCGGCACAGCTGTTGCTGCTGGATGAGCCAAGCAACCATCTGGACCTCGATTCGCTGGCCGCGCTGGAAGCCATGCTGCGCCAATACCAGGGCGCGCTGCTGGTGGTGTCGCATGACGAGGTGTTCATGCAGGCGCTGAATCTGACGCATCGTTTGCAGGCCGGCGCCGACGGTTGGCGGGTCAGTGAGTAGGCGCTTACTGCCGGTTCGTTTCATTAGCGTACAGCGGCTTTGGCCGCCGCTTATGGTACTGTCGTTCGGTAGTGGCAGCACGCGAGGAAAACGATGGATATGCATATACTGGCGGTGACGTCCGACCCAGCCGAGCGCCAGCAGCTGGAACGGATGCGGGGCAGTTCGCCAACCGATGATGCCGTCATCACGCTGCGCTTTGCCGGCGACCTGGCCGACCTCTGCCGCGCTGCCGCGCTGGCGCCCGACCTTATCCTGGTCAATCCCCTGTTGCAAGACACGCCGGTGAGCGACGTCTGGCATGCGCTGTCGGTCGCCTGCGACCGTATCCCGGTGGTGATCCTGGCGCCCGACACCGGCCTGCCTCAGGCGCAGCAGGCGGTGCGGCTGGGCGCGGTGACCTACATCGTCACCGCCTCCACCTCGCGCGAACTGTTGCGCCGGATCTTGCAGTCGGTGGTGGTGGCCACGCGCTTCAGCCAGTCGCCGGCAACCGCCCACGGCCAGGATGGACTGGTGCTGGAGTCGATTGCCGACGCCGTCATCAGCACCGATGAATGGGGCCGGGTCAGCTATTGCAACCTGGCCGGACGCCGTCTGCTGGGGCTGGAGATGGCGCAGCTGATGGGCCAGCCCATCAACGAACTGATGCGGCTGCAAGACCCCAAGTCGCGCACCGACATGCAGCACCCGGCCTTACAGACGCTGGCCAGCGGCGCGGTAGTGCGGATCGCGCCCGGCAGCATTTTGATCCGTCCGGATGGTAGCGAGTTGATGATCGAGGACGCCACCGCGCCGATCCACGACCGCGGCGGCCGCGTGTGCGGCGTGGTAATGGTGTTCCACGACATCACCAATGCGCGCGAGCTGCAAGCCCAGGTCGATCACCTGGCCTGGCACGATTTCCTGACCGGGTTGCCGAACCGCTTTGCCGCCCAGCGCCACCTGAACCGCATCCTCAAGGAAGCCGAGGCGGACCGTCTGCCGCTGGCGGTCATGTATCTGGACCTGGACAAGTTCAAGCTGGTCAACGATACGCTGGGCCATGCCGCCGGCGACGCCTTGCTGGTGTCGGTGGCGGCGCGGCTGCGCGGCTGCTTCCGCGTGGTGGACCTGATCAGCCGCCAGGGCGGCGACGAATTCGTGGTGCTGATGGCGCCCGGCAGCGACCGCGCCGACGCCACCCAGGCGGCGCAGCGCATCAGCGCCGCCGTGGCGCTGCCGCACCAGTTGGACGGTGAGCCGATCCACATCGGCTGCAGCATCGGCATCGCCGTCTATCCCGGCGACGGCGACAGCGGCGACGTGCTGCTGCGGCATGCCGACACCGCGCTGCACGCCGCCAAGGCGGCCGGCCGCAATGTCTGGCGCTTCTTCAATCAGGATTTGCTGAGCACCGCCATCGAGCGGCGGCAGATGGAAAACGGTCTGCGGCAGGCGCTCGGCACCACGCAGTTCGAGCTGTTCTACCAGCCCAAGGTCCAGCTCAGCGACGGCGCCCTGTGCGGCTGCGAAGCGCTGCTGCGCTGGCAGCATCCGGTGTGGGGCTGGGTCGATCCGGCGCGCTTTATCCGCAGCGCCGAGGAGTCGGGGTTGATCGTGCCGCTGGGCCGCTGGGTACTGACGCAGGCGCTCAGCCAGGCCAAGCGCTGGCAGCGCGAGGGCCGCACGCCGGGTGCGATGGCGGTCAATGTGTCGGCGCTGGAAATGCGGCAGGGCGACTTTGCCGGCTACATCGGCGACCATCTGGCCGAAGCCGGCCTCGACCCCGGCTGCCTGCAGCTGGAGCTGACCGAGTCGGCGCTGGTGCGCGACGTAAACGGCGCCAGCGCGCTGTTGCAGCGCCTGAAGAGCATCGGCGTGTCCCTGGCGATCGACGACTTCGGCACCGGCTATTCCAGCCTGAGCTACCTGGCGGATTTGCCGATCGACCTGCTCAAGGTCGATCGCAGCTTTGTGCACGGCATCGACCATGCCGCGCCGCGCCGCCAGACCCTGTTGCGGGCGGTGCTGGCGCTGGCAGACAACCTGGCCATCGCGGCGGTGGCCGAGGGCGTGGAAACCGGACGCGAGGCCGATTTCCTGACCGATGCGGGGTGCGTGCAGGGCCAGGGTTATTACTACAGCCGGGCGGTGGATGCACACACCTTCGAGCAGATGTTCCTTGCGCCGCCTAGGGTTTGATCACCGCCACCGCGCCGCCGGATGGCGCCAGCTTCAGCGTGATGGTTTGTGTGGCCGTCACCGTGCTGTCGCTGGCCGCCAGGTGGCTGGCGTCGGCGCCGTCCTGCAGCAGCTGCGCTTTATGCGTGCCCTTGCCGAGGAAGGACAGCGGCACCTTCAGCGTCCGTTCGGATTCGTTGGTCATGGCGCCGAGATACCAGACATCGCCCTTGCGGCGGGCCGAGACGATGTACTCGCCAATGTCGCCGGCGATAATGCGGGTCTCGTCCCAGCTGGTCGGCACGTTCTGGATGAATTCGGCGCCATCGGCCCAGCTGCCGTCGGCATTGCGGTAGGCGGCCGGGCTGTCGGACACCATCTGGAACGGGCTGTCGTACACCACGTACATGGCGATGGCCTGGCCGCGCGTGGTCATCACCAGCGGCTCGTGGTTGCGCGAAGCGAAGCTGGACGGCGTGGCGTGGTGGAAGCCGCCGGGCGTGTAATCCATCGGCCCCAGGATCATGCGCGTGAACGGCAGCGTGACGTTGTGGGTGGCGGTGATGCGCGCGCTCCACTTGTTGTTTTCCGCCCCCAGCACGCCTTCCTGCGTGATGTAGTTGGGCCAGGTGCGGTTAAGGCCATTCGGTGGATAGGCGCCGTGCAGGTCGACCATCAGCTTATGCTCGGCGGCCTTGCTCAGCACCTTGTGGTACCAGTCCACCATCTCCTGGTCGTTGCGGTTCATGAAGTCGACCTTGATGCCCTTGATGCCCCACGCGGCGTACTGCCGGAAGGCGGCGTCCATCTGGTTGTCCAGCTGCTGCCATTGCACCCACAGCCACACGCCCACGCCTTGCGACTGCGCGTATTCCAGCAGCGCCGGCATGTCCAGCGACGGCTTGGCGCGGGTGACGTCGGCCTGCGGATTGGGCTCGACGTCGCTGCCCACCGACCAGCCTTCGTCGATCAGGATATCGTCCAGCTTCATCGCCTTGGAAAAGTCGACGAAGGCTTTGTAGGTGTCGGTGTTGACCCCGGCGTTGGGTACGTTGACGGCCCAGTCGTTCCACCAGTCCCACGAGGTCTTGGCTGGCTTGATCCAGCTGGTGTCCTGGATCTGCGACGGCGCCGCCAGCGTTGGAATCAGCGACGATGCGGTGAGGTCGCCCGGCGTATCGCCCAGCATCACCACGCGCCATGGCGTCTGGAATCCCTGGCCCTTCAGCTGCACGCTGGCGGAGACGGTCTTGCGGAAGCGGTAGTCGCGGTTGTTGTCGAAGCGCGGCGGCAGCGTCACCATCACGCCCAGGCCCGCATCGCCACGGCCGGACAGGTAGAAGCCGGGATAGTCCTTGACGTCCGATTCGGCGATGGCAAAAGTGGTGGCGCCGGCGCCGGTCTTGCACACCAGCGGCGCCATGTAGTTGTGGAAGTTGCGGATGCCGGAGGCCTTGGTGCGGTCGTATTCCGCCTCGAAACTGGTGTCGAAGCGGCCCATGTTGGCGCCCCAGCAGTCGTAATCTTTGGCGAAGTTGAACTGGGTGGCTTCGTTCATCACCTTGAAGCCCGCTACGCCGGCCTGCTCCGGCACCACGTAGCGCACGGCGACGCCATCGTCGTAGGCGCGCACGATCAGCTGAAATTGCGGCTTGCCGGCGAAGCTCAGCGTCGATTGATGGTAATGGTCCGGCGCGCTGCGCGCCTTGCCCAGCACGATCTCGTAGGTGTCGTTGACGCTGGTCTCGGCGTGGCCGCGCAATTTGGCGCCGGGGCCGATGGCGCCGATGTCGAGGTTGAGGCCGAGCGGCGACGGCTCGATGAGGCGCTTGCCGTCGCGGCTGACGCTCCAGGTCAGCTTGTCGCTGTCGATGCTGACCGCGTTGCGGCCATTGGGCGACTTGACCGTCACGGTATCTGCCCAGGCGGGTGCGCCTGCGGTGGCCAAGGCCGCCAGCGCCAGCAGGCTGGCGGCGCGGATGGAATCTGTCATGGGAATGTCTCCTTGTCGTTTTACCCCATTCTGCAAGCAGCGCGGTTGTGATGCAATTATGAAATTCACCAACCGTTCGACTGTTTATTCATCCGTCGCGTAACACAGCCTGGCGGCCGCCGCCAGGTGTCGCCGTCATTGTGGTACGCTGCTGCGATCGATTTTAAGGAGAAGCTTGCTGTGGATCGTCGTCAATGTCTTGCGTTGGCCGGGGCGGTGGCCCTGGGCCGGGTGGTGCCCGCTGTTGCCTCGGACCAGGGAGCGCGCTATGACGCGGTGCTGGCCGATTACTATGACTTCAACGGCACGGTGGCGGTCAGCCTGGGGCCGGAGGTGTGGTACACCAATGCCGTCGGCAGCGCCAATCCCCAGACCAATACGCCGATGGCGTTGAATACGCGCTTTGAAACCGGCTCGGTGTCGAAGTGGGTGGCCGCCATGGTGGTGATGAAGCTGGTCGACATGGGCAAGCTGGCGCTGGACGAGCCGATCACGCGGTATCTGCCGGACTATCGCGCCGACACCGGCGCCCGCCTCACGCTGCGCCATCTGATGAGCCATACCAGCGGCGTGCCGAACGAGATCCTGGCGGCGCGCCAGGCGCACCCGGAAATGCGCGACCAGCCGCTGGAGCAGATGGAAGCGGTGCGCCGCTACGCCAGCGGCGAGTTGCGCTTCAAGCCCGGCACCGAGTGGGACTATTCGCATTCCAACTGGCTGATCGTCAAGGCGATCGTCGAGCACGTCAGTGGCCAGTCGTACCGCGAGTGTGTGTCGGCTTGGCTGCTGGCGCCGCTCCAGCTGCACAACAGCGGCATCTTCAGCGGCGACTCCGACAAGGTGGCCGGCATGGCGCTGGGCTACACGCCGGGCGCTCAAACGCCGCCGTGGACCCGCAACGTCAGCCCGGTGCCGGATTACATGGCCATGGCCGGCGGCTTCTACAGCAGCGCCACCGATATGCTGTTCCTGATGAACGGCGTGCTGGGCGGCAGCATCCTGACGCCGGCCTCGCGCGCCACGCTGCTGCGGGTCAACCGCCAGGAGCAGCACTACGCGCTGGGCGGCCGCACGCAACTGGCGGGCATCGCCGGCCAGCCGCGCGAGTGCGCGTGGGAAGACGGCTCGAATGGCGGCTTCCGCCTGGTGGCGCGCCGCGTGCTGGCCGACGACGTCAACGTGGTGGTGTTCAACAACAGCAGCTACGACCATCGCAAGCTGGGCCTGCTGGCCAGCGCGCTGACCGAAGCCGCTTATGCCGGCTTTAATCCGATGCGTTACCGCAAGGCGCCGGGCGCGTAGTGCTGCGGCCGGCGTGGGCGGTCGGTGGGCGTCTCTGTGGCGCGCTGCCGACGCCCGCCGGCACATGCAAATTGCTAGTCAAGAAATTCTTTCCAATTGTCACCTAATAGGCGTAGAATTAATTCCATACGGAAATTCATCCGCCGCTGTCGAAACCAGATCCTCGTTTCCTCTCTTCTAACGCAGCCACTACGCTGCCGTCCTGTCCGCCCGAGTCCAGCGCCTTCGCGCACTCCCCACACTGCGGTTACAGCTGGCATAGGTATGGAGCGTTATCATGAAAGTCACCATCAAATTCCGACTCATCGCAACCATGGCCCTGTTGGGGCTGTTGATTGTGATCACCGGTCTCAGCGGCCTGTATGGCATGCAGAAAGTCAACATCAGCCTGCAGGACGCCAACGACAACACCATGCCGTCGGCCATCGCCATCGGCGAAGCGCAACTGGCGATGGCCCGCGCGCGGCTGGCGCTGGACCGCGTGACCATGCATCCGGAATTGCCGGATTCGGGCAAAACGCTGGCGCGCGCCGAAACTTTCATGACGGCGTCCGACAAGGCCTGGGCACGCTACCTGGCGCTGCCGCAGAACGATGAAGAGAAGCTCCTGTCCGACCAGATGGACAAGGACCGCAAGGCCTTCGCCGACCAGGGCTTTATGCCGCTGGTGCGCGCGCTCAACGCCAAGGATGCGGTGCTGGCCGACAAGATCACCATGACGGTGATGCAGCCGCTGTTTGCCAAACTGTCCGACAGCGCGCAGGCGCTGAGCGAATTCCAGAGCAAATCCAACACCAGGCAATATGACGCTAGCCAGTCGCTGTATGCCAGCCAGCGCTGGCTGACCGGCGGCGCGATCGTCGGCGGCCTGGTGCTGATGCTGGCGGCGGGCGTATCGCTGCTGCGTTCGATCCTGGTGCCGATCCGCGCATCGGTGACGCACTTTGCGCGCATGGCCGACGGCGACCTGTCCAACCGTATCGACGTGCGCGGCAATGACGAGATGACCGAACTGATGCGCGCACTGGAGGGCATGCAGACCAAGTTGGCCGCCACCGTGCTGTCGGTGCGCAACGGCGCGGCCAGCATCGCCACCGCCACCGCCGAAATCGCCACCGGTAATCTCGACCTGTCTGGCCGTACCGAAGAGCAGGCGGCCAGCCTGGAAGAAACCGCGTCTTCGCTGGAAGAGCTGACCTCGACCGTGCGCCAGAATTCCGAAAACGCCCGCCAGTCTAACGAGCTGGCGCAGGAAGCGTCGCGGGTGGCGGCGCGTGGCGGTGAAGTGGTGGGCAACGTCATCAACACCATGGAGTCGATCCGCGCGGCGTCGACCCGGATTGCCGACATCATCGGCGTGATCGACGGCATCGCGTTCCAGACCAATATCTTGGCATTGAACGCGGCGGTGGAAGCCGCCCGTGCCGGCGAACAGGGCCGCGGCTTTGCCGTGGTCGCGTCCGAAGTGCGCAGCCTGGCGCATCGCAGCGCCGATGCCGCCAAGGACATCAAGGCGCTGATCGGCGCCTCGGTCACGCAGGTGGATGGCGGCGTGGCGCAGGTGCGCGAAGCCGGCGCCACCATGGGCGAGATCGTCGCCAGCATCGAGCGCGTGACCGGCATCATGGTGGAAATCAGCGCCGCCGGTCACGAGCAGGAACTGGGCATCAGCCAGATCAATCAGGCGGTCGCCACGCTGGACGCGACCACGCAGCAGAATGCCGCGCTGGTGGAAGAGGCGGCTGCCGCGTCGGCCTCGCTGTCGGAGCAGGCCGCGCGCCTGTCCGAATCGGTGGCCGCATTCAAGCTGGACGGTGGCGGTGCGCAACGCAGCGCCGCACCCCGCAGCGGCGCATCACGCACGGTTAGCCGTCCGCTGCTGGCACACGCGTAATCAGTCCTGCGGCGCGGTCCAGACCAGGTTCCACAGGTGGCCGTCGAGGTCTTCGAAGCCCTGGTCGTACATGAAGCCATGGTCTTCCGGCGGATGCGGGATGCGGGCGCCGCCGGCGCTGGCCTTGGCGATCAGGCTGTCGATTTCCTCGCGGCTGTCGCACATCAGGCAGATGATGACTTCGTTGCCCTCGGCGGCGTTGACCACCGGCTTGTTGATCAGGGACTGGAAAAAGCCCTCGGTCATCAGCATGATGTGCACGCCGCCGACGATGTCCATGAACGCCGCCTGCTCGTTGCTGTATTGCGGATTGGTGCTGAAGCCGAGCGCGGTAAAGAAGGCCTTGGACTTCTCCAGGTTCTTGACCGGCAGGTTGAAGATGATCTCTTGTTTCATGACGTCTCCTCGTAGAAAGTTGCGGGACAATCGTCCCTCCATCTGATGACGAATCATGCCGCAAGAAATCGACACGCGGAGAATAATTTTTTTCTGGGCTTGCGTTTAGCGTCGTTGCACCAGCTGCGCCAGCAGCTCCTCGACTTCGTTCAGCTTGACCGGCTTGGTGAGGTGGCGGTCGACGCCGGCCTCCAGGCTGCGCGCGCGGTCGTCGTCCGAGCCCCAGCCGCTCAACGCGGCGAGATAGGTGCGGTTCAGCGCCGCTTCGCCGCGCATTTGCCGGGCCAGGTCGAATCCGTTCAGGTGAGGCATGCCCAAGTCGAGGAACACCACATCCGGCTCGAATTCCAGCGCTGTCGCCATCGCCTTGCGGGCATCCACCACCACGCTGGTGGTGTGACCCAGGACGCCGAGGACGAGTGCCAGCGTTTCGGCGGCATCGACATTGTCGTCAATAATCAGCACGCGCAGCGCGTTGCCCACCGGGTGGGACGCAGGGTGCTGGCCTGGATTGCGGTCCAGTGCGACGGCGTGGTCTACCGGCAGGGACAAGGTAAACACCGATCCGGCTTTGTCGCCCGGGCTGGTGACTTCAATGCTGCCATCGTGCATTTCCGCCAGGCGCCTGGCCAACGCCAGTCCTACGCCTAAACCGCCCTGGGCGTTCTCTGCCGTGCCGTCCACCTGGGTAAATAACTCAAAAATCTTGGGCAGCATGGTCTGCGCGATGCCGATGCCGGTATCGCGGACTTTCACCAGCACGGTCGAGCCGGTCACTTCGCCGACCAGTTCAATCTCGCCGCCGGAGGGGGTGTACTTGGCGGCGTTATTCAGCAGATTGCTGATGATCTGCGCCACCCGCGTCAGGTCCACATGCAACCAGACGTTGTCGCCGGGAATGGTGACGGTGAATTTATGCTGGGCAGCATTGATCATCGGCCGGCTGGTCTCGACTGCGCTGTCGACGATGGTTTTCAGGGTGACGCGATCGCGCTTGAGGGTAATCATGCCGCGGCTGATCCGCGACACATCCAGCAAATCATCGATCAGGCGCACCATATGGCCCAACTGGCGCTCCATCATCGGCAGCACGCGCGGCACTTGCTCGGACTTGCCGATCTTGAGCAGCGCCAGGCCGTTCTGGATCGGCGCCAGCGGATTGCGCAGCTCGTGCGCCAGCGTGGCCAGAAATTCATCCTTGTAGCGGTCGGCCTCAATCAGGCGCTGCGACTGCAAGCGCAGCGCTTCGGCGGAGGCGTTGCGTTCAATCAGGTCGGCCGCCTGGCGGGCGATAATATCCAGCAGTTGCAGGTCGCGTTCGCGCGGCTGGCAGACGCGCGTCCAGTGGGTGGTAATCATCCCGACCAGGCGGCCGTTGCGGGTCAGCAGTGGCGTCGATTGCGCGGAGCGGACGCCTGCTTGCCGGAAGGCGATCAGATCGGCACTGCCTTCAATAAATTCGCACACTTCGAAATCCGGCACCACCACGCGCTGGCCAAGCTGAAGCGCTTTGCCGCAGGTGGTGGCACGGCCGGCGTGGACCCATTGCCAGAACTCCACCGCCGACTCATCGAGGCCGCGATGCGCGATCAATTGCAGCTTGCCTTCTTCCTCGTCGAAGCGCTGCATGCTGCCGAAATCGGAACGCATCACCAGGGTGGCGGCATCGACCAGTTTTTGATACAGCTCGCCGACCGAGTTCTCATCGACCAGCATGGCGCTGATGGTATGCAGCAGCTGGGCGTCTTTAAGCTCGTCTTGAAGCTGGTTCTGGATCTCCTCTTTTTGTCGCAGCGCGCTTTCCAGTTCCTGCTTTTGCGCTTCCACGGCGGCCAAAGCCTGGCTTAATTCGGCGGTGCGCTGCTCCACCAGCTGTTCCAGCAGTATGCTCGGGTGAGGGGCTTCGCGGCGAGGGCGACAGGATTATCGAGCATGGCGGATCTCTCAGAAGTGACCTGATCAAAGTAAATAATATGGAACCACAGTATACATTGGCCTTATGCACGGTCGCTTTGCACTTCCTGCATTAGCCAGTCGCGGAAGGTGCGAATTCTGGGCAAGCCGGAACAGTCGGCGCGATACACGACGTAATAGGCCAGCGGCGAGGCGAAACTGATCTCGCCGAACAGACGCACCAGCCGGCCGGAAAGCAGGTCATCGCGCGCCATGATGCTGCGTGCGAGTGCGATCCCGTGCCCTTCGGCAGCGGCCTGCAGAACAGCCGCAGAATTGTTGATTTTCATTCCTCGCGAGCCGCTTGGATTCGCGACCCCGGCCTTGTGCAGCCATGCGGCCCAAGTCGGGAACTCCGCGTGGCCATCCATGGACAGGTCATGGATCAGGGTTTCGTGCGCCAGGTCAGCCGGATTTTTCAGGCGGCCGGTCTCGCGCAGCAGTTCTGGTGAGCAGACCGGATACACCTCTTCGTCCATCAGTTTTTCAGCCGTGAGGCCCGGCCAGCTACCCATGCCATAGCGCACGCCGATGTCGATGCGTTGCGATAGAAAATCTACTGCTTTGAGATTGGTATCGAGCCGCACGTCGGTATCTGGACAGGCCGTCTGGAAACGGTCGATACGCGGCAATAGCCATTTGGCGGCAAAGGCCGGACTAACGGTGACGGTCAGCAAGCCGTTCAGCGAGCCTTCCCGCAGCCGCTCAAGTCCCAAACCAAGCCGGTCGAATCCGGCGCGGATATCAGGCAGGGCGTGCTCCGCCGCTTCGGTTGGCGTCAGTCGCGCGCGGCCGCCGGCCGTACGGTGAAACAGCGGCGTGCCGAGCCAATCCTCCAGCGTCCGCACCAGTTGGCCGACCGCCGCCGGCGTCACGTTCAATTCGGCTGCCGCAGCGGAAAAACTTTGGTGACGCGCGCTGGCTTCGAAGGCGCGGAGAGCGTTGAGATGGACCGGGATCTTCATCAAGATAAAGTTTTTCTTTTAATGAGGAACATTTTATCTGGTTTGTTATTTAGCCGCCGCACGCCCAAACTTCAGTTCATCCAATCCACGAGGTTTTCATTAAAAGGGAAAAAGTAATGAGCAATCAATTCAAGGGCAAGAAGTTGTTAGTGGTCGGCGGTACCAGCGGCATGGGTTTCGAGTCGGCACGCAGCGTGCTGAAAGAAGGCGGCAGTGTGGTTATCGTGGGCAACCGGCCGCAAAAAACGGCTGACGCCAGTGCGGAGCTGGCTGCGCTGGGGCAGGTATGGGCACTGACTGCCGACCTGGCGAGCGAAGCCGGTCTGGCGCAATTACTCACGGCCATCGATGAACAGCACGCGGATATCGACCTGCTGGTCAACGCAGCCGGGGTGTTCTTCCCAAAACCGTTCCTGGAACACGCCGAGGCCGACTATGACATGTACATGCAGCTGAACAAGGCGGCGTTCTTCATCACGCAGAAAGTGGCGGCTAATCTGGTCGCCAGCAACAAGCCGGGCGCGATCGTCAATATCGGCTCGATGTGGGCCAAGCAAGCGATCGCTGCGACGCCTTCCTCCGCGTATTCGATGGCCAAGGCGGGCTTGCATTCGCTGACACAGCACGCGGCCATGGAGTTGGCGTCCAAGCATATCCGCGTCAACGCCGTGTCGCCGGCCGTGGTGCAAACGCCGATTTACGAGGGCTTTATCCCGAAGGCGGAAGTGCACGACGCGTTGCAAGGCTTTAACAGTTTCCACCCGATCGGCCGCGTCGGCACCCCACAAGATGTGGCTGAGGTGGTGGTTTTCCTGCTGTCGGACAAAGCTGGCTGGGTCACCGGCGCCAACTGGGACGTTGATGGCGGTGTGATGGCTGGCCGCAATTAATCGCCTAAGCAAACGAGGAGCATGCAAGATGATGCAAGATTGGAATACTTACCGTGACGCGCTGATGGAGCGCGTCGGCGACTTTGCCAGGCAAACCCCGGACGTGTTGCGCGGCCTGTCCATTATCGACGGTGCAGCGGCCAAGACCGGCCATCTGGATGCCAAGATGCATGAACTGATCGCGCTGGCGGTGGCGGTGACAACACGGTGCGACGGTTGCATCTCGGTGCACACCAGCAAGGCCGCGCAGGCCGGCGCCACCTTGGGCGAGATTTCCGAAGCACTCAGTGTCGCCGTGGCCTTGAACGCGGGGCGGCACTGGTGTACTCGTCGCGCGTGGTGGACGCCTTCCAGCAACTGCCTGCGCAGTAACTTTGTCTGCGCGAACTGACGGCCTGGCTAGGTCATCAATTCGTGCTGATCTAGCTCTTGAAACGCTCGACTGCCTTGAAAGCGGCGAGGGTGTTGGCGCGCGCCGCGTTAACGCGTGTGAAGAGGTCCACTGCGAGAAGTCCGTACTTTTCAATCTTGGCGCATTGCGCCAGTTCGTGCGCCATTGCGTGCTCTTCGGCCGCAGCCACGGCGTAGGCGCGAAACGCCTCGATGCCGTCGGGAGTGTAGGTATGCATGTTGGCCTCATGGTTTTGCACATCGCCTGGCATAAACCAAAGTGGCTACCGCATCAGCATGGGTGTACACGTGGTATATGAGGGCGATTAATTATTTTGCAAGACGGGTTACATTTTTTCGGCTGGCTTGACTAGACATCCCCTTGCGCTTATATTAATGACTTATAAGTAAGTTACGCTCACAACACCCATGCAAGCCCCTCAAGACACCAAGCCACGCTGGGAGCGCCGCAAGGATGCGCGGCCGCAGGAGTTGCTGGCGGCTGCGCTGAACCAGTTTGTCGAACGCGGTTATGCCGCCACCCGGCTGGAAGATGTCGCCCGCCATGCTGGCGTGTCCAAGGGCACGCTGTACCTGTATTTCGCCAACAAGGAAGAATTGTTCAAGGCGGTGGTGCGCGACAACATCGTGGTCACCATCGGCGCCGCCGAGCAGGACGCGGCCGCCTTCGACGGCCCCAGCGGCGAGCTGCTGGGCACCTTGCTGATGCGCTGGTGGACTGAAATCTGGGCCACGCCGCTGGGCGGCATCACTAAGCTGATGCTGGCCGAAGGCAATAACTTCCCCGAACTGGCGCAGTTTTACAACGATGAAGTGGTGGCGCGCGGCAGCCGGCTGATCACCCAGGTGCTGATGCGCGGCATCGAGCGCGGCGAGTTCCGCCCGGTCGATCCGGTGGTCATGACCCAGGTGCTGATCGCCCCGGTGCTGATGCTGATGATGTGGACCCACTCGTATATGCCCACCTGCGACATGCCGCCGATCACGCCGCAAGCCTTCATGGACACCTTCATCGCCACCACGGTGGCCGGCCTGCGGGCGCCCGCACCGTGACCGCGCCGCGCTCTTTTTCCGTCCAAGTTGCCGTTTTCGCAGGTTCATCCCCCGGAAAATGCAGACTGTCGCAATTTCCCGCGATCCCGCCGTCTAATCGTTAATATGTGCCTCCATGCCAGTTCAACGATAAAATGACGGATTATTTAATCCCGACATGAGTCAACAGATGAATATCGAACAAGCCCGCTTCAACATGATCGAACAGCAAATCCGTCCGTGGGACGTCCTGGACCCGGAAGTCCTGGAGCTGCTGCACGTAGTCAAACGCGAGAATTTCGTGCCGGTCGCGCACAAGGCGTTGGCGTTTGCCGACATCGAAATCCCGCTGCCGGGTGGCGAAGCGATGCTGGCGCCGAAGATCGAAGCCCGCCTGCTGCAGGACCTGGGCCTGAAGAAGCATGAGTCGGTACTGGAAATCGGCACCGGCTGTGGCTACCTGACCGCGCTGCTGGCGCATAAGGCACGCCATGTGACGTCGGTGGAGATTGCGCCGGAACTGAAGGCGCTGGCCGACAAGAACCTGGCCGACAACGGCGTCACCAACGCCACCGTCGAACTGGGCAATGGCGCCCAGGGCTGGACCAGCGGCGCGCCGTTCGACGTGATCGTGGTCGGTGGTTCGCTGCCGGTGCTGCCGGAAGCGTTGTTGCAACAATTGAAAGTCGGTGGCCGTCTGGCCGTCATCATCGGCCAGGCGCCGGCGATGAAGGCGCAGCTGATCACCCGTACCGGCGAAGCTGGCTACGACACCCGCACCCTGTTCGAGACCAACGTCAAGGCGTTGGAACTGGCAGTGGCGCCGTCGACGTTCCAGTTCTAAGGCGGCGACCATGCAGCAGATTACTGCGCTGGAGCTGGCCGACTGGCTGGCAGACGAAGCACGGCCCAGCCCGATGTTGCTGGACGTGCGCGAGAACTGGGAATTTGAAACCTGCCGCATTGACGGCTCGGTGCAGATTCCCATGAATACCATACCGGCGCGCATTGACGACCTGGATGAGGATGCGGCGATTGTCTGCATCTGTCACCACGGTGCGCGCAGTATGCAGGTGGCCGCCTTCCTGGAGCGTAACGGCTTCGGCAAGATGGTCAACCTGACCGGCGGCATCCACGCCTGGGCGCTGCAAGTCGATAGCACGATGGCCAAGTACTAACGTGGCCGGCGCTGTCGATGGCAGCGCCGCCAGCAGGGCGCCGAGGTAGCAGTGTTTTTGATTTGTTCAACTTTTTGATGACTCCAACGGAGATTGCAATGCAGAGACCCCTTATCGCCGTGCTGATCGCCAGCGCTTTCCTGACGCTCAACGCACAGGCGGCCGACCTGATCCAGGTGTACCAGCAGGCACTGGCCAATGATGCTACCTACGCCAGCGCCCGCTCTTCGCTGGTCGCCGGGGAAGAACGCATTATCCAGGGGCGCTCCGGCCTGCTGCCGAACATCTCGGCCAGCGGCAGCAATCTGCGCAACAACAGCTACAACTCGGGCCCGGACACGGTGTTCGGCATCGTTACCGACTCGCGTACCAAATACCATTCGAACGCCTACACCATTTCGCTGGCGCAGCCGCTGTACGACTGGAACGCCTGGCAGACCTACCAGCAAAGCAAGCTGGTGCAGGCGAACTCGGAAGCCACGTTCTCGCAAGCCCAGCAGGACCTGATCCTGCGCGTGGCGCAGGCGTATTTCGACGTGCTGACGGCGCAGGACAACCTGACCTCGACCCAGGCGCAGAAAGTCGCCACCACCGAGCAGCTGGCCTCGGCCAAGCGCAACTTCGAGGTCGGCACCCAGACCATCACCGATACCCATGAAGCCCAGGCCGCCTACGATCTGGTGGTGGCGCAGGAATTCGCCGCCATCAACGATCTGGACAACAAGCGCACCGCGCTGGCGGTGGTGATCGGCAAGAGTGCCGGCGAGCTGGCGCCGCTGCGCACCGGCGTGACCATCGAGCCGCCATCGCCGGCCGCCGTCGATCCATGGGTCAGCTCGGCTGAGAGCCAGAACTTTTCGGTGGTTGCCGCCGGCCTGAACCTGGAAATCGCCAAGCGCGAAATCTCGCGCAGCCGTGCCGGCCACATGCCGACGGTGAACCTGGTGGCCAACAAGACCCACCAGTACAACACCGGCGTCGGCCAGCCCGGCAATACCGGCAACAACACGGCGGTCGGCGTCAGCTGGAACATCCCGTTGTTCAGCGGTTTTGCCGTGACCAGCAAGGTGCGTGAAAACATCGCGCTGGAAGACAAGGCCCGCAACGACCTGGAAGCGACCAAGCGCCAGGCGGCGCAAATCGCACGCCAGTCCTTCCTCGGCATGACCAGCGGCCTGGCCCAGGTCAAGGCGCTGGAAGCGGCGGAAGTGTCGAGCAAATCGTCGCTCGATTCGAACAAGCTGGGCTATCAGGTCGGCGTGCGGATCAACATCGACGTGCTGAATGCGCAGAAGCTGCTGTACTCGACCCAGAAGGATTTGTCGAAGGCGCGCTATGACACCATCATGAACGGCCTGCGCCTGAAGTCGGCGGCCGGTTCGCTGCGGGAAGAGGACCTGCAGCCGATCAACGCGCTGCTGCAACACTAATCTGAATGCCGGCCTCAGCGCCGGCATTTTTTTAGCCTGCATTATTAGTAAAAACTGCATAGTAATAGCAATTTCAATGGATTTATTCTATTTGTTCAGAGGCGGATACTAGACACATCCCAACCAACGAAGGAGCAAGACCATGAAACATGTTGCTATCATCACCGGCTCATCCCGTGGCATCGGCGCCGCCGTGGCGCAACGCCTGGCCAAGGACGGCTTTGCCGTGGTCGTCAACTACGCCGGGAATGTGGTGGAGGCCGATAAGGTGGTGGCCGCCATCACGGCCGGCGGCGGCACCGCCATCGCGCTGCAAGCCGACGTGGCCGACTCCGCCGCCGTTCGCGGCCTGTTCGACCAGACTATCGCCCAGCTGGGCCGGGTGGACGTGCTGGTCAACAACGCCGGCATCATGCCGTCGCAGATGCCGCACCTGGCCGCCACCGACGACGACACCTTCGACCGCCTGGTGGCCGTCAACCTCAAAGGCAGCTTCAACACCATGCGCGAGGCCGCCACCCGCCTGGAACACGGCGGCCGCATCATCAACTTTTCGTCCAGCCTGGTCGGCACGCTGTTGCCCGGCTACGCGGCGTATGTGGCCACCAAGGCCGGCATCGAAGGCATGACCACCATCCTGGCCAAGGAACTGCGCGGCAAGAACATCACGGTCAACGCCGTCGCGCCGGGGCCAACCGCGACCGCGCTGTTCCTCGACGGTAAGACGCCGGAGCTGGTCGAGCGCCTGGCCAAGATGGCGCCGCTGGAACGCCTCGGCATGCCGGAAGACATCGCCAGCAGCGTGTCCTTCCTGGCCGGGCCCGATGGCGGCTGGGTCAACGGCCAGACGCTGCGCGCCAACGGTGGCATGGTGTAGGAGAGCGGTCATGAACAAGTCGATTGTGCTCGTCACCGGTGCGGGCACCGGTATCGGCCACCTGTCGGTCAAGGCGCTGGCGCTGGCCGGCCACACGGTGTACGCCTCCATGCGCGATATCGGCGGCCGCAACGCCGCCAAGGTGCGTGAGCTGCGCGACTGGGCGTTCGCCAACGGCGCCGACGTGCGGGCGGTGGAACTGAATGTGTTGTCGCAGGCGTCGGCCGACGCGGCGGTGGAGACCATCGTCGCCGAGCGCGGCCGGCTCGATGTGGTGGTGCATAACGCCGGCCACCTGGTGATCGGCCCGACCGAGGCCTTTACGCCGGAGGAAATCAGCAAGGTGTTCGACACCAATTTCCTCGGCGCGCAGCGGGTCAACAAGGCGGTGCTGCCGGTGTTGCGCCGGCAGCAGCAGGGGCTGGTGTTGTGGGTCAGCAGCACGACCACGCGCGGCGGCTTCCCGCCGTTCCTCGGCCCGTATGCGGCGGCCAAGGCGGCCATGGATTCGATGGCGGTGACGATGGCCTATGAGCTGGCGCGCTTCAACATCGAAACGGCGATTGTGGTGCCGGGTGCGTTCACCGCCGGCACCGACCACTTCGCCAACGCCGGCCACCCGGCCGACGCCGCGACCAGCGCCGCCTACGACGCCCGCTATGAAGGATTGATGGATCAGGTTGGCGCGCGGCTGACCGCGCTGATGCCGCCGGAAGCCGATCCGGCGGCGGTGGCGGCCGACATCGCCTACATCGTCGGCCTGCCGCACGGCACCCGGCCGTTCCGCTCGATCACCGACTTTGTCGACGACGGCGCCACGGCAGTGACCGAAGTGGCCGAGCGGGTACGCGCCGAGTTCGCCGAGCGCATCGGCATTGCCGACTTGCTCAAGCCCAGCCTGGTGTAATTACAGACCGGCGCCCTGGCCGTCGAAGCTGCGTTCGATCAATTCGATTTTGTAGCCGTCCGGGTCGGTGACGAAGGCGATCACGGTGTTGCCGCCCTTGACCGGGCCCGGTTCGCGGGTGACGTTGCCGCCATTGGCCTTTACCGCAGCGGCGGTGCTGTAGATGTCATCGGCCGAAATCGCGATGTGGCCGTAGGCGGTGCCCAGGTCATAGCTGGTGGTGCCGTAGTTGTAGGTCAGTTCCAGCTCGGCGTGGTCCGGGTTGGAGCCGTAGCCGAGGAAGGCCAGCGTGTACTGGTATTCCGGGTTGTCGCTGGTGCGCAGCAGCTTCATGCCCAGAACGTTGGTGTAAAAGTCGATGGAACGCTGCAGGTCGCCGACCCGCAGCATGGTGTGCAAAATGCGCATGGTAAATCCTTGTAGATAAAAGCCGAGTACGGATTTTATCAGCGGCTGGCGGTTTGCGCCGACGATGGCGCCACCCGCCAGATGATGTTGCCGACGTCATCGGCCACCAGCAGCGCGCCTTGCTTGTCGACCGCCACGCCGACCGGACGGCCGCGCGCTTTTTCATCCTTGTCGAGGAAGCCGGTCAGGAAATCCTGCGGCGGGCCGGACGGCTTGCCGTTGCTGAACGGGATGTACACCACCTTGTAGCCGCTCAGCGGCTTGCGGTTCCACGAGCCATGCTGGCCGATGAAGACACCGCCGCGATACGCTTGCGGGAAGGCCGTGCCTTCATAGAACGTCAAGCCCAGCGAGGCGGTATGGCCGCCCAGCGCGTAGTCCGGCACGATGGCCTTGGCCACCAGTTCCGGCTTTTGCGGCGACACCCGGGTATCCACATGCTGGCCGAAGTAGCTGTAAGGCCAACCGTAGAAGCCGCCTTCCTTCACCGAGGTCATGTAGTCGGGCACGAGGTCGTTGCCCAGTTCGTCGCGTTCGTTGACGGTGGTCCACAAGGTCTTGGTCTGCGGTTCCCAGCCCATGCCGTTGGCGTTGCGCAGGCCGGTGGCGAACAGCTTCGATTTGCTGGTGGCGATCTCCAGCTGCCAGATGGCGGCGCGGCCGGTCTCCGCATCAATGCCGTTTTCGGCCACGTTGCTGTTGGAGCCGACCGTGACGTACAGGAATTTGCCGTCCGGGCTGGCGATCAGGTTCTTGGTCCAGTGGTGGTTGATGGTGCCAGCCGGCAGGTCCATCACCTTGGTGCCGGCCGTGGTAATGCTGGTCGCGCCTTCCTGGTACGGGAAGCGCAGCACGGCGTCGGTATCGGCCACATACAGATCCTTGCCCACCAGCGCCATGCCGAACGGCGAATTCAGCCCCTTGATGAAGACGGTGCGGGTCTGCGCCACGCCCTTGGCGTCCAGTCCGCGCAGCAGCGTGATGCGGTTGGCCGATTCGGTGACGGCGCCGGCTTTCTTCTGCACCTGTTTCATCACCATGCCTTTGACGCCCTTGGCGTCGTCCGGCTTGGGCGGCGCGTTGGTCTCGGCCACCAGCACGTCGCCATTCGGCAGCACGTAGACCCAACGCGGGTGCTCAAGTCCGCGCGCGTAGGCCGTCACGTTGAAGCCGGCCGGCGCGGTCGGCTGTTCCTGCGCCGCCCACGACGACGCCGTGGCGATATTGACGGTAGGGACCAGCTTGCGGGCCGGCTCCGGCAACTGCGGGTTGGGACCGAAACCGACTGGATAGCTTTGGGCCAAGGCCCACAATGGTGCAAGCAGCAGGGGCAGGGCGGCGAGAACTGGACGCATGGGCGGTCACTCCTTGGTTAATCTTGTTTGGTATTGGCTTGCGGCTGGGCTTTGGCGTCCGGGCGCGGTTTTTGCAAGCCTGGCTGGTTGTGCAGGTCGGTGTCGACCATGCCGCTGTCGATGTCCTTGGCGGCCTGTTCGATGATGGTGTGCTGCTTGTTGCCTTGGCCCTCCGGTGATTCGTCGCGCTCGTGCGGCATGCGCTTGACGCCGTCGTTTTGTGTTTTGGCGTCGGTATTGACGTGTTGATCTTTCATGGCGACCTCCAGGACATTGTTGTAAGCCATCTTAACTAGTTGGTTTTGCATCAGTCGCCACCTTGAATTTCGACAACTACTGCGGGAAGTCGTTTATCATTTAGACCATATTTCTTGATCGGATACTTGGATGAGCACTGCTGTCACGCCGGAAAACTGTGCCAACTGCGAAACCCCGCTGAGCGGCCACTACTGTTCCAATTGCGGCCAGGAAGCGGTGCTGCACCACGCCAGCACGCGCGAGTTCCTGCATGAGTTCGTGGGGCACTACGTCGCGCTGGAAGGCAAGCTGTGGGGATCGCTGGCGCGGCTGCTGTTCCGGCCGGGCATGCTGACCAACGAATACATCCGTGGCCGCCGGGTGCGCTTCGTGCAGCCGCTGCGCCTGTATCTGTCGTTCAGCCTGCTCTTCTTCGCGCTGCTGAAGTTCGGCGGTCATGGCCTTGACAACGGCGAGGACGAGCATGACGAGGCGACCACCGCGCAAACCGCCATGGTCGAGCAGACCGTCAAGCAGGTGGGCAAGCTGGATAAGCTGACGCCGCGCGATCCGGCCGAGGCCGACGGCGCGGCAGCCGCCGAGGCCGCCATTGCCGAGATGGAGAAGGACCAGGGCGCCGAGTCCCGTGCGCGTGACAAGGCCGCCAGGATAGCGGCGCGCATTGCGGCCAGAGAGGCAGCCAAAGAGGCCGCCAAACCGGCGCCGGCCAGCCCGGCCAGCGTCAGCGAGCCGGGCGAACACGCCTCCTCGGCGCAGTCGAAGGCCAACGACGAGGTCGACCAATGGCTGGACGAAAAAGGCTGGCAGACGCTGCGCCACAAGTGGCAAGGGCTCCAGGGGATGTCGCGCGAGCAGCAGAAGGCCGCGTTGCAGGCCGGCTTTTACCACTATGCGCCGTATGCGATCTTCTGCCTGATGCCGGTGTTCGCGCTGTTCCTGAAAATCCTCTACATGGGTTCCGGCCGCCGCTTTGGCGAGCACGTGCTGTTCGCGTTGCACACCAACGCGTTTGCCTTCCTGATTTTCAGCCTGATGCTGGTGATCCGGGTCGGCGTGGTCGACTTTGCGCTGTGGTGCTGGCTGCTCGGCTACCTGCCGTGGGCGATGCGGCGCGTGTATCACAGCAGCCGCGCCGGCACGCTGCTGCGCTGGTCGGTGCTGATGTTCTGCTACTCGATCGCGGTCGGTCTGGCACTGGGCGCGGCGGGGGCGTTGGGAGCGTTGACGGCCCACTAAGTGTGATGCTTGCATTAAATACTGTTTAAATGTACAGTGGCGACGCTAGCGGTGATAGCCGAAGCAGGCGATATGGGTTACCCTCCTGCGTGTTCCTGCCCTAGCCTAAAGCCGAGATTTTTATGACCGCCACGCACGCCGTTTTTCACACTATCGCACTGGCCGTGCGCCCGAATACCGACGGCATCGCCGAGTCGGTATCCAGCGTGGTCGATTTCCTGCGCCAGGGCGGCTACCAGGTGGTGTTTGAAGAGCAGACCGCCGCCCACCTCGGTGCGCAATTTAACGACGTGCCGGTCATGGACGCGGCCGGCATCGGCGCCGGCTGCGACGCCGCCATCGTCGTGGGCGGCGACGGCACCATGCTGGGCATCGCGCGCCAGCTGGCGCCGTTCAATGTGCCGCTGATCGGCATCAATCAGGGCCGGCTCGGCTTCATGACCGATATTCCGCTCGACGGCATGCTGGACGTACTGGCGCGCATTCTCAGCGGCAGTTACCAGGCCGAGCGCCGCACGCTGCTGGAAGGCCACGTGCTGCGCGCCGGCGAGTCGATCCATGTCGGCATGGCGGTCAACGACGTGGTGGTGATGCGCGGCACCGGCGCCGGCATGGCCGAGCTGCGCGTCGACGTCGACGGCCAGTTCATGTACAACCAGCGCTCCGATGGCCTGATCATTTCCACCCCGACCGGTTCCACCGCCTACGCCTTGTCGGCCGGCGGCCCGCTGCTGCATCCGTCGCTGGGCGGCATCGTGCTGGTGCCGATTGCGCCGCATGCGCTGTCCAACCGGCCGATCGTGCTGCCGGAGTCGAGCCAGATCGTGGTGGAAATCGTGCGCGGCCGCGACATCAGCGTCAACTTCGACATGCAAACCTTCGCCAGCCTGCAAGCGCAGGACCAGATCGTGATCCGGCGCTCGCCGCATGCGATCACCTTCCTGCATCCGGAAGGCTGGAGCTACTACAACACCTTGCGCGAAAAGCTGCACTGGAATGAGTATCCGTCCGGTGAGGGAAAACTCGCTTAACTACACTAACGCCACACTAACGGTCTCCATGCTGCGTACCCTGTCCATCCGTGATTTCGTGATCGTTGAGTCGATCGAACTGGAATTCTCCGCCGGCTTTACGGTGTTCACCGGCGAGACCGGGGCCGGCAAATCGATCCTGATCGATGCATTGACGCTGGCGCTGGGCGGCCGCGGCGACGCCAGCGTGGTGCGCGAAGGCGCGGCCAAGGCCGACATCACGGCCGATTTCGCCGCCAGCGCGCAGGCGCGCGACTGGCTGGCGGCCAATGAATTTGCGGTGGAAGAGGGCGGCGCGCTGCTGCGCCGCGTGATCGACAACGCCGGCCGCAGCAAGGCTTACATCAACGGCATCGCGGCCACGGCGGCCCAGCTGCGCGAGCTGGGCGACATGCTGGTCGATATCCACGGCCAGCACGCGCACCAGTCGCTGATGAAGACCGAGGCGCAGCGCGTGCTGCTGGACGGCCAGGCCGGCGCCGACAGCGAAGCGCGCGCGGTGGCGGTGGCGTATCGGGCCTGGCGCGCGCTGGCCAAGCAGCTGGAGGAGTTCGAGACCAATGCCGCCAATGTGCTGTATGAGCGCGAGCGGCTGGAGTGGCAGGTCAACGAGCTGGAAAAGCTGGCGGTTAAGCCGGGCGAGTGGCTGGAGGTCAGCAATGAGCAGAGCCGCCTGTCGCACGCCGCCAGTTTGCTGGAAGGCGCGCAGGAGGCGCTGGAAGTGATCTCGGAAGCCGAGGAGCATCCGATTCTGTCGCAGCTGTCGTCGCTGAACCAGAAGCTGGGCAAGCTGGCCGATATCGACAGCGGCTTGCAGCCGATTGTCGACCTGATCGAGCCGGCGCGCATCCAGTTGCAGGAAGCGGTGTATGCGCTCAACGATTACCTGGACCGCGTGGATCTCGATCCGTCGCGCCTGCGCACGGTGGAAGCGCGCATGGATGCGATCCATTCGGCGGCGCGCAAGTTCCGCGTGCCGGAAGAGCAGCTGCCGGAGGAGCACACCAAGCTGGCCGGACGGCTGTTGCAGCTGGCCGACGCCAGCGATCTGGAAGGCTTGCGCAAGCAGGAGGAAAAGCTGAAGGCTACTTATATGGCCGAAGCGCACAAGCTGTCGGTCACGCGCGCCAAAGCTGCTGCGGCGCTGGGCGAGTCGGTCACGCGGGCAATGCAGGAATTGAATATGACCGGCGGCCGTTTCGAAGTGGCGCTGCATGCGGCCGAGCCTGCGGTATATGGGCTGGAGCAGGTGGAATTCCTGGTGGCCGGCCATGCCGGCGTGGCGGCGCGCTCGCTGGCCAAGGTGGCGTCGGGCGGTGAGCTGGCGCGGATTTCGCTGGCGATTTCGGTGATCACGTCCAACGCCACTACGGTGCCGACCTTGATCTTCGACGAGGTGGACAGCGGCATCGGCGGCGGCGTGGCGGAAGTGGTGGGGCGCTTGCTGCGTCGCCTGGGCCAGGAGCGCCAGGTGCTGTGCGTGACGCACTTGCCGCAGGTGGCCAGCCAGGCCGGCCAGCATTTCCAGGTGGCCAAGGGCACGCTGGACAACGGCAAGACCGCTTCGCGCATCGATGTGCTGGACGCCAAATCGCGGGTGGAGGAAATCGCCCGCATGCTGGGCGGACTGGAAATCACCGCCACCACCCGCAAGCACGCCCGCGAGCTGCTGGCCTCTTGATATAGCTCAGTCCAGCGCCGGCTAAACGCGCTAAGATTGATCATTGCCCTTTACAAGGAGGCAGTGATGGATCTGGAACTCAGAGTGGACCGGCTGGAAGCTTTCGCTGAGGACGCGAAAGTACGACTGGTTCGCATCGAAACGCGCCTTGACGCGATGGAAGCGCACATGGCCACCAAGGCCGACCTCGCGGGACTCGAAACCCGGCTGATCAAGTGGTTTATTGTCACCGCGTTCGCGATTACCACCGTCATGAGCGGTGTTGCCGTCGCGGTTGCCAAGCTTATCCATTAAAGGAGGCGATGGTGGAGATCGAAGAACGAGTGGGCCGGCTGGAACTGTTTGCCGAAGAGGTCAAGCAGCGGCTCTCGCGGATCGAGGCGCGGCTGGATGTGATTGACGCGCAGTTGACGCACATGGCCACCAAGGCCGACCTCGCAGCGCTGGAAACCCGGCTGATCAAGTGGTTTATTGTCACCGCGTTCGCGATTACCACGGTCATGAGTGGCGTTGCCGTCGCGGTTGCCAAGCTTATACATTAAGATACGGGCTGACGGTACTCAACCTTAAGCCTTTCATGACCTTCCAAACAGAACCTCCCCACAAGCATGGCACCACCGGCCGTAGCGCCATCGTCCTGGTCAACCTGGGCACGCCGGATGAGCCGACCCGCTCCGCCGTGCGCCGCTACCTGAAAGAATTCCTGTCCGACCCGCGCGTGGTCGAGATTCCCAAGGCGGTCTGGTGGTTCATCCTCAACCTGATCATCCTGCCGTTCCGCTCCGGCCAGTCGGCCAAGAAGTACGCCACCATCTGGACCCGCGAAGGTTCGCCGCTGCGCACCAACACCGCCGCCCAGGCGCTCGGCCTGCGCGCCGCCCTCGGCGAGCGCGGCCACGAAGACCTGACGGTCGCCATGGCGATGCGCTACGGCTCGCCGTCGCTACCGGAAGTGCTGACCAAGCTGAAAGCCGACGGCGCCGATCGCATCCTGGTGCTGCCCGCCTATCCGCAATACTCCGGCACCACCACCGGTTCGATCTACGACGCCGTGTTCCAGCATTACGGCAGCGTGCGCAACATCCCGGAGCTGCGCTTCATCCGCAACTACCACGACCACGACGGCTATATCCGCGCCTTGCAGCAGTCGGTGCTGAACCACTGGGACCAGCACGGCCAGCCGGACAAGTTGGTGATGAGCTTTCACGGCGTGCCGAAGCGCACGTTGATGTTGGGCGATCCGTATCACTGCGAATGCCTGAAGACCGCGCGCCTGCTGGCCGCCGCCCTCAAGCTGACGCCGGACCAGTACGTCGTCACCTTCCAGTCGCGCTTCGGCAAGGCCGAGTGGCTGCAGCCGTACACCGCGCCGACCGTGGCGCAGCTGGCGCGCGACGGCGTCAAGCGGCTGGACGTGATCTGCCCCGGCTTCATCAGCGACTGCCTGGAAACGCTGGAGGAAATCTCGATGGAAGTGCGGCACGACTTCGAATCGAACGGCGGCCGTGAATTCCACTACATTCCGTGCCTGAACGACTCGCCGGCGTGGATCGCCGCGCTGGCCGAAATCGCCGAGCAGCACATCATCGGCTGGCCGACCAAACTGGCGCCGGCCGAGCGCGAGCTGCTGAAAAAAGATGCGGAAGTCGCGCGTGCCGCCGCCCTGCAGCTTGGCGCAGCAGACTGAAAAGCAACATTTCTCCCGCCACCCCACCGTCACCCGACAATCAGCACTTGCGGGTGACGAGTGCCAGCCTGTTAAAATAGCCGCCTGATGCAAACTTAACGTTGTCGAAATGGCAGGTTCAAATAACCCTTGAAAACGTAGGTTATCGCCCCATTTGATGCCACAGCGGTAATACAAGTCATGTCAAACAAATACGATCGTAGGAGTCTCTAGATGCAAGATCAGGAAAATCAAGCCGTACCCCCTAATCCAGAGGCGGCAGCAGCCGCTGCGTCGGCCCCGCCATCGACTCCAGAGGGCGGCCTGCCGTCGCTGGAACAGCAACTGGCCGACACCGAAGCCAAGCTGGCTGAAATGCATGACGCCTTCATGCGCGCCAAAGCCGACGGCGAGAACATCCGCCGCCGCGCTCAGGAAGACGTGTCCAAGGCGCATAAATTTGCCGTCGAAAGCTTTGCCGAGGCCTTGGTACCGGTCAAGGACAGCCTGGAAATGGCACTGAAAGTCGAAGCGCCAACGCTGGAATCGTTGAAAGAAGGCGTTGAAATGACGCTCAAACAACTGTCGGCCGCCTTCGAACGCAACCGCCTGATCGCCATCGAACCGGCGCAGGGTGAAAAGCTGGACCCGAACAAGCACCAGGCCGTCGCCGTGGTGCCTGCCGACCAGGAAGCCAATACCGTTGTTGCTGTGTTGCAAAAAGGCTATATGATCGCCGACCGCCTGCTGCGTCCGGCCATTGTCACCGCCGCGCAAGCAAAATAATTTGCAAGCTCTTGAAACGATAGAGCTTTTCCACATATAAGAACCATCTGAACTCTAGCAAATAAGGAATAAAATCATGGGTCGAATTATCGGTATCGATTTGGGAACTACCAACTCCTGCGTTTCCGTAATGGAAAATGGTCAGCCTAAGGTCATCGAAAACGCGGAAGGCGCGCGTACCACGCCATCTATCATTGCTTACCAAGAAGATGGCGAGATCCTGGTGGGTGCGCCGGCAAAACGCCAGGCCGTCACCAATCCAAAAAACACGCTGTTCGCGGTCAAACGCCTGATCGGTCGTAAATTCGACGAGAAGGAAGTGCAGAAAGACATCGGTCTGATGCCTTACGCCATCACCAAAGCCGACAACGGCGATGCCTGGATCAGCGTGCGCGACAAAAAACTGGCACCGCCACAAATTTCGGCGGAAGTGCTGCGCAAGATGAAGAAAACCGCAGAAGACTACCTGGGTGAAGAAGTTACCGAGGCCGTCATCACCGTGCCTGCGTACTTCAACGACTCGCAGCGTCAGGCCACCAAAGACGCCGGCCGTATCGCTGGCCTGGACGTCAAACGCATCATCAACGAACCAACCGCTGCGGCGCTGGCTTTCGGCCTGGACAAGACCGAAAAGGGCGACCGCAAGATCGCCGTGTATGACTTGGGCGGCGGTACTTTCGACGTGTCGATCATTGAAATCGCCGACGTCGATGGCGAGAAACAGTTTGAAGTGCTGTCGACCAACGGCGACACCTTCCTGGGCGGCGAAGACTTCGACCAGCGCATCATCGATTACATCATCGAAGAGTTCAAGAAGATCAACGGCCTGGACCTGAAAAAAGATCCGATCGCTCTGCAGCGCATCAAGGCTTCGGCCGAGCGCGCGAAGATCGAACTGTCGTCGTCGCAGCAGACCGAAATCAACGAGCCGTACATCGCCATGGCGAACGGCGCGCCGGTCCACCTGACCCTGAAAATGACCCGCGCCAAGCTGGAATCGCTGGTGGAAGAGCTGATCATCGCCACCATCGAGCCATGCAAAACCGCGATCAAGGATGCCGGCGTTAAAGTCACCGACATCGACGACATCATCCTGGTCGGCGGTATGACCCGTATGCCGAAGGTGCAGGAAAAGGTCAAAGAGTTCTTCGGCAAGGAGCCACGCAAGGACGTGAACCCGGACGAAGCCGTGGCAGTTGGCGCCGCCATTCAAGGTTCGGTGCTGTCGGGCGAACGCAAAGACTTGCTGCTGCTGGACGTAACGCCGCTGTCGCTGGGTATCGAAACCCTGGGCGGCGTGATGACCAAGATGATTCACAAGAACACCACGATTCCGACCAAGTTCTCGCAAGTGTTCTCGACCGCCGACGACAACCAGCCTGCGGTGACCATCAAGGTTTATCAAGGTGAGCGCGAAATCGCGGCCGGTAACAAAGGCCTGGGCGAATTCAATCTGGAAGGCATCCCGCCAGCATCGCGCGGCACGCCACAGATCGAAGTGACCTTCGACATCGACGCCAACGGCATTCTGCACGTCGGCGCCAAGGACAAGGCCACCGGCAAAGAGAACAAGATCACGATCAAGGCCAACTCCGGTCTGACCGAAGCGGAAATCCAGAAAATGGTGAAAGACGCTGAAGTCAACGCCGAAGAAGACAAGAAAGTGAAGGAACTGGCCGAGTCGCGCAACCAGGCCGACGCACTGGTCCACTCGACCCGCAAATCGCTGACCGAATACGGCGACAAGCTGGAAGCCGGCGAAAAAGAGAAGATCGAAGCGGCGATCACCGACCTGGAAGCCTCGATCAAATCGGGCGACAAGGCCGAGATCGACGCCAAGGTGGCCTCGCTGTCGACCGCGTCGCAGAAGCTGGGCGAGAAGATGTACGCCGACATGCAAGCGCAGCAAGCCGCTGGCGGTGAAGGCGCAGCGCCAGGCGCAGGCGCCAGTGCTGAACAGGCCAAACCACAGGACGACGTGGTGGACGCCGACTTCAAGGAAGTCAAAGACAGCAAGTAATCGTCATTCCCGCGCAGGCGGGGTGACTACGCCGAGTCGTGTGGCACCGCCGCCGGCTCGGCTTTTTCGCATAAATCAGTACAGAATAGAAGCAGGATCCCGACACTATGGCAAAGCGTGATTTCTACGAAATACTCGGTGTGGCTAAAAGCGCTACCGAAGACGAGATCAAGAAGGCCTACCGCAAGCTGGCTATGAAATACCACCCGGACCGCAATCCGGATAGCAAAGACGCGGAAGAGAAATTCAAGGAAGTCAAAGAAGCGTACGAGATGCTGACCAATCCGGAGAAGCGCGAGGCGTATGACCGCTATGGTCACGCCGGCGTCGATCCGAATGCGGGCGGCGGTGGCTTCGGCGGCGGCGCCGGCGGTTTCGGCGACGCCTTTGGCGACATCTTCGGCGACATCTTCGGTGGTGGCGGCCGCGGCCGCAGCCAGGGTCCGCAGGTGTACCGCGGCGCCGATCTGCGCTACAACCTGGAAATTACGCTGGAACAGGCAGCGCACGGCTTCGACACCACCATCCGCGTGCCGTCGTGGGACAAGTGCGACACCTGTA
Organism: Duganella dendranthematis; assembly: GCF_012849375.1. Classification (NCBI taxonomy): domain Bacteria; kingdom Pseudomonadati; phylum Pseudomonadota; class Betaproteobacteria; order Burkholderiales; family Oxalobacteraceae; genus Duganella; species Duganella dendranthematis. Next base: position 1,745,734 of record NZ_CP051684.1, on the reverse strand, counting down.
ACGGTTCCGGCGCCAAGCCAGGCACCTCGCCGGTGACCTGCTCGACTTGCGCCGGCCATGGCCAGGTGCGCATGCAGCAGGGCTTCTTCAGCATCCAGCAGACCTGCCCGAAATGCCACGGCACCGGCAAGATCATTCCTGAACCGTGCGCCGCCTGCGCGGGCCAGGGCCGCATCAAGCGTAACAAGACGCTGGAAGTGAAGATCCCGGTCGGCATCGACAACGGCATGCGCATCCGCTCGTCCGGCAACGGCGAACCGGGCACCAACGGCGGGCCATCGGGCGACTTGTACGTGGAAATCCACATCAAGCCGCACCAGGTGTTCCAGCGCGAAGGCGATGACCTGCATTGCGAAATGCCGATCTCGTTCGCCAAGGCGGCCCTGGGCGGCGAAATCGAAGTGCCGACCTTGTCTGGTAAAGTATCGTTTACGATCCCGGAAGGCACCCAGTCGGGGAAAACCTTCCGCCTGAAAGGCAAGGGCATCAAGGGCGTGCGTTCCGGCTTCGCGGGCGATCTGTTCTGCCACGTGGCGGTGGAAACGCCGGTCAAGCTGACCGACAAGCAGAAAGACCTGCTGCGTGACTTTGAAAAGTCGACCACCGAGGGCGGCAACAAGCACAGCCCGCAGACGAAAACCTGGCGTGACAAGGTCAAGGACTTCTTTGAGTAACTTGATGGTCACACCGGCTTGGTAATATCGGACCGCCGCGCTGCCTATTCTGGGCAGACCGGCGGTCTTCTTATGTACGAGAGGAAATCATGGAAAGTCTGAAAAACAGTACGTCCCCATTGCGCGGCCTGCTTGAGAACAACCGCCGCTGGGCGGAATCGGAAGTCGCGCGCGACCCCGAATTCTTCAGCCGGCTGGCCAACCAGGCCGCCCCGGAGTACCTGTGGATCGGTTGTTCCGACAGCCGCGTGCCGGCGAACGAACTGCTGGGCCTGTTGCCGGGCGATGTCTTCGTCCACCGCAATATCGCCAACGTGGTGGTGCACTCCGACCTGAACGCGCTGTCGGTGCTGCAATTCGCGATTGATGTGCTGAAGGTCAAGCACGTGATCATCGTCGGCCACTACGGCTGCAAGGGCGTGCATGCGGCCATGATGGGCACCCGCGTCGGCCTGGTCGACAACTGGCTGCGCCACGTGCACGACGTGCACCAGAAGCATGAGCGCTACATGGGCACCGTGCTCAACGAGCAAAAGCGCTCGGAGCGACTGGTGGAGCTGAACGTGGTGGAGCAGGTGTCCAACGTCTGCGCCACCACCATCGTGCAGGACGCCTGGGACCGCGGCCAGGAGCTGACGGTGCATGGCTGGGTGTACGGCATCAACGACGGCAAGCTGCAAGACATGGGCATCGCCGTCAGCGCCCGCGACCAGCTGGCGCCGGCCGTGCAGCAGCGGCTGGCCAAGTACGAAACGGCCTAACCCCTCCTGGCGGCGCCGGCCAGCCGCCGCGCGGCCTGGGCCGGTGGCGTGTCACCGAGCGGCGCCAGCGCGGCGGCGCGGGCCAGCGCGCGCACCAGCGTTGCTTCGCCGAAGCGCAGGCCGCGTCCACGCAATTGTGGTAGCGAGCGCACCGGCTCAGGCGTGATCTGCACCGCCGCGCGCACCAGCAGCCGCTGCAACCAGCGCAGCGGCGCCGGCAGGATCTGCGCCTGCGCCATGATCCGCACGAAGTCGGCCAGCACGTCCGAGCCTTCCAGTCCCGGCGCGGTGGTGGCCAGCAGCGTTTCCCATTCCGTCCACGAGCGCGGCGCATTGACGGCGCCGTACAGTCGGGCGGACGATGCGCCTTCCGCGAAGGCGGCGTCTGTTTCTTCCAGTGTCAGTCTGTGCGCATAGTGATGATAGGCCGCGCTAAAGCCGAAGGTGGCGGTGGCGTGGACCCAGTCCAGCAGGCGCGGGTCGTTGGCGTGATACGCCGTGCCGTCGGGCGTCGTGCCCTGGACATGGCCGTGCATGCGGACGACATGCGCAATCAGTTTCTCGGCCGCCGAGCGTGGGCCATAGACCGTCATCATGGCGGCAAAACCGGTGCGCTTGAGGCGGTTTTGCGGATCGCGCTGGAAGCTGCTGTGATCCCAGACGCCGGAGCGTACCGACGGCTCGGCCAGTTCCAGCAGCACCGCCGTCACGCCGCCCACGAACAGCGCCACCGGATTGGCGAATATCCGCCAGGACACGCCGTCCGCCGGCGCCAGTGCCGGCTCGCCGGCCGGCTGGCTGAAGTCGAACGCCATGCCGGCGGGCGGTTTCATCAAATCCTGGATGGCGCTCAGCATAGACAGCACTCCTCAAGCGGTGAGGTAATAACGATATCGGATAAGCTTCGTTTTCTAAATATGAAGCCCGGCATAGACTGTATCGCACATTATTGCCGGAGTATGTGCGATGGCTGCCGTTCTGCAGGACGCTTTTCAGGTTGAGTTGTTTGATGCGCCGCTGGGCGCCGAAGTCCTTGGTCTGGACCTGAACCGTCCATTGCCGCCGCGCGAGTTCCAGCGCATCCACAAGGCGCATCTCGATCATCATCTGCTGGTGTTCCGCGACCAGCGCATCACGCCGCAGCAGCAAGTCGACTTCAGCCGCCGTTTCGGGCCGCTGCAAATCCATGTGCTGCGCAATTTCCAGCTGCCTTCGAACCCGGAAGTGCTGATCATTTCCAACATCATCGAGGACGGCCAGCCGATCGGCCTGGGCGACGCCGGCCACTTCTGGCATTCCGACCTGTCGTATAAAGCGACGCCGAGCCTGGGCTCGATGCTGCACGCACAGGAGCTGCCGGCCGAAGGCGGCGATACGCTGTTCGCCAATATGCACCTGGCCTATGACACGCTGCCGGCCGCCTTGCGCAACGCCGTGCACGGCGCGCGCGCTGAGCACAGCTATCTGACCCAGTACGAGGAACTGCGCCGCCGCAGTCCCTTCCGCCCGGCGCTGACGCAGGCGCAGATCGATGAGGTCAAGCCGGTGCTCCATCCGGTGGTGCGCACGCATCCGGAGACCGGCCGCAAGGCGTTGTTCGTCAGCGAGCATTTCACCACCCGCATCGTCGGCGTGCCGGAAGACGAAAGCCGCGCGCTGCTCGACGAGCTGTTCGCTCACAGCGTCAGGCCGGAGCATGTGTACCGCCACCGCTGGGCGCCGCATGACATGGTGTTCTGGGATAACCGCTCGCTGATGCATCTGGCGGCCGGCACGCCCGCGCATCTGCGCCGCAAGCTGTATCGCACCACCATTGAAGGCGATGTGCCTTTCTAATCCACGAGGATCACCATGTTCAAACTGACCGCCGCCACTTTGGCGCTAAGCTTCGCCTTCGCTGCACCCGCGTACGCCGAAGGCCGCATCCGCATCGCCGAGCAGTTCGGCGTGGTCTACCTGCTGCTGAACGTGGCGCAGGACCAGCAGTTGATCGAGAAGCAGGGCAAGAAGCTCGGCGTCGATATCACGGTGGAGCGCCTGCAGCTGTCCGGCGGTTCGGCGGTGAACGATGCGCTGCTGTCGGGCGCCATCGATATCGCCGGCGCCGGCGTCGGTCCGCTGCTGACCATCTGGGACCGCACCAATGGTCGCCAGAACGTGAAGGGCGTGGCGTCGCTGGGCAGCTTCCCTTATTACCTGGTGAGCACCAATCCCAAAGTGAAGAGCATCACCGACCTGACCGAGAAGGACCGCATTGCGCTGCCGGCGGTGACGGTGTCGGTGCAGTCGCGCATTCTGCAATACGCAGCGGCCAAGCAGTGGGGCGACAAGGAGTTTGCGCGGCTGGATAAATTTACGCAGACCTTGCCGCATCCGGATGCCGCCGCCGCCGTGATCGCGGGCGGCACGGAGATCAACGGTCACTTCGGCAATCCGCCGTTCCAGGAGCAGGAGCTGGCCGGCAATCCGAATGCGCACATCGTGCTCAATTCCTACGATGTGCTGGGCGGGCCGAGTTCCGCTACCGTGTTGTACGCCACCGAAAAATTCCGCAACGAGAATCCCAAGACCTACCGCGCCTTCACCGCCGCGCTGGCGGAAGCGGCGCAGTATGTGGCCAAGAATCCGGAAGGCGCGGCCGATACCTATCTGCGCATCAGCAAGAGCAAGGTGGATCGCGAACTGATTTTAAAGATCATCAAGAACCCGCAGGTCAACTTCAGCGTCGCGCCGCAGAACACATACGGCCTGGCGCAGTTCCTGTATCGCGTGGGCGCGATCAAGAAGCAGCCAGCCAGCTGGCGCGATTACTTCTTTGAAGATCCTGTGATTGTGCACGGATCATGAGCCTGCAAATCGTCAGCCCGACCGGAGGAATCGCGCCGCTGCTGCGCGCCGAAGGCGTGAGCCTGGAATATGGCGGCACACGCGCCACGCACGATGTCAGTTTCGACGTGTATCGCGGCGACCGCTTTGTGCTGCTGGGGCCTTCCGGCTGCGGCAAGTCGTCGTTGCTGAAGGCGGCGGCCGGATTCATTGCGCCGGCGGCCGGCAGCATTGCCATCAACGGCGCGCCGGTGCGCGGACCGGGGCCGGACCGCATTGTGGTGTTCCAAGAGTTTGACCAGCTGCCGCCGTGGAAGACGGTGAAGGAGAACGTGATGTTCCCGCTGCTGATGACCAAGCGCGTGAGCCGTCACGAAGCGGCCGAGCGGGCCATGCACTGGATCGGCAAGGTGGGCTTGAGTGGTTTTGAAGATGCGCATCCGCACACGCTGTCCGGCGGCATGAAGCAGCGCGTGGCGATTGCGCGCGCGCTGGCGATGCAGCCGGAGGTGCTGCTGATGGACGAACCGTTCGCCGCGCTGGATGCGCTCACGCGGCGGAAGATGCAGCAGGAGCTGGGACGCTTGTGGGAAGAGCTGCGCTTTACGCTGTTGTTCGTCACGCATTCGATCGAGGAGGCGCTGGTGGTGGGGAATCGCATCCTGCTGCTGTCGCCGCATCCGGGGCAGGTGAGGGCGGAGTTGAATAGTCACCAGTTCGATCTGGCCAGCGCCGGCAGCCCGGAGTTTCAGGCGGCCACGCAGCGCATCCACGGGCTGCTGTTCGGCGAGGCTGATGCACTGCGCGCCGTCGCACCCGCGCACGCGGGTGCCCATGCTGAGCAAGCCGTCAAGCGTTCTATGGATTCCCGCGTGCGCGGGAAGGACGGTCTATGAGCCTCGTTCTCGATCCACCCATCCGCCAGGAGCGCGAGTACACGGTCGCCGCACCAACGCTGCGCGCCGCCGACCCGCTGCCGCCACTGGCGCAACGCGCCTGGCAGCAATCTTGGCTGCGCAAGACACTCATCCTGATCCTGCTGGCCATCCTATGGGAGGCCGCCGCCCGCTGGACCGACAACGACCTGCTGCTGCCAACCTTCCTGCAAACCGCGCGCGCCTTTGTTGACGGCATCGTCAATGGCGAACTGCTGGACCGCATTCGCATCTCGCTGGCGGTGCTGGTGCAAGGCTACTTGGCCGGCATCGTGGCCGCCTTCGTGCTGACCGCGTTGGCCGCCTCCACCCGCATCGGTCGCGACCTGCTGGAAACGCTGACCGCTATGTTCAACCCGCTGCCGGCGATTGCCCTGCTGCCGCTGGCGCTGTTGTGGTTTGGCCTGGGTAAGGCCAGCCTGCTGTTCGTCATCGTCCACGCAGTATTGTGGCCGCTGGCGCTGGGCGCCTACGCCGGCTTTCAGGCGGTGCCGGAGACGCTGCGCATGGCCGGCCGCAACTACGGCCTGAACGGCCTGCGGCTGGTGCTGCACATCCTGGTGCCGGCGGCGCTGCCGTCCATACTGTCCGGCCTGAAAATCGGCTGGGCCTTCGCCTGGCGCACGCTGATCGCCGCCGAACTGGTCTTCGGCACCACCGGCGGGCAAGGTGGACTTGGCTGGTACATCTTTCAGAACCGCAGTGAGCTCTACACCGACAAAGTGTTCGCCGGCCTGGCCGCCGTGATCCTCATTGGCCTGCTGGTGGAAAACGTGGTATTCCGTCCACTGGAAACCTTCACCGTGCGGCGCTGGGGCATGCAACGCTAAAAGCAAGGCTGGCAGAATCAGTCAGTTCTGACTTAGAATCTGCGCATGACCACCAAAACCCAGCCGGCCATGCCGAAATTGCGCATCGTTGTCGTCAACACCGTCATCCATGACGAAGACGACGAAGCGCTGCATGCGCAGGCCGAGCGCGCGCGCGTGCTGCGTATTGGACTGCTGGAGGCGGGCTACGACATCGTCGCCTCGCTGCCGCCGGATATGTACCTGCCAGAGCGCATCGGCCAGCTACAGCCGGACATGATCATCGTCGATGCCGAGTCGGACGCGCGCGATGTGCTGGAACATATCGTCATCGCCACCCGCGACGAGCGCCGCCCGATCGTCATGTTCACCGAAGACCAGGACCCGGAAAGCATGGAAGCCGCTGTGGAAGCCGGCGTCTCGGCCTACATCGTCGCCGGCTTGCAGGGGGAGCGCATCAAGCCGGTGCTGCAAGTGGCGCTGGCGCAGTTCAAGCGTGAGCAGAAGCTGCTGGACGAGCTGTCCGACACCAAGAGTAAACTGGCCGAGCGCAAGGTCATCGAAAAGGCCAAGGGCCTGCTGATGGAGCGCCAGCGCTTCACCGAGGAGCAGGCCTACCAGAAGCTGCGCTCCATGGCCATGAGCAAAAACCTCAAGCTGTCCGAAGTGGCTCAACGCATCCTGGACGTCGAAGATCTCTTGGGCTAAAAATGCCCCCCCAAAATGATGCAGCGCGCATTTGCGGTGCATTTTTTTTACCCGTCTATTCCCGTTCCCCCTCTGTAGCCCTGCTGGCACGGACATTGCATTGATGTCAGCAAGCGCAATGCTGCGCACGATGTGCCTTGCCAACGGCGGTAGGGCCCACCAGACAATGACGTCTACCAGATCATGAATTCGTTCGTGAGGGTAGGCGTTTTTTTTGGCCCAATAGTTATAGACGACTACCAGAAGGGATAGCCATGAAGCATACTGAGCTCGCAGCAAACGACGTCGAGGTCGACGTCACACGCAGGAAAATTATTCATGGTGCAGGTCTGGTAGCGGGAGGAAGCATGTTGGGATTGGCAACAGGGGGCGTATGGGCCGCAGGGTCGGACAAGCCGGAGAAAGAAGAAGTCAAGATCGGCTTCATTCCGCTGACCGACTGCGCCTCCGTGGTGATGGCGTCGGTGCTGGGCTTCGATAAAAAATACGGCGTCAAATTCGTGCTGAGCAAAGAGGCCTCATGGGCCGGCGTGCGCGACAAGCTGTCGAACGGCGATCTGGATGCAGCCCATGTGCTGTATGGTCTTCTTTACGGCGTGCAGATGGGCATAGGCGGTCAGAAGAAGGACATGGCGGTGCTGATGGGCCTCAATAACAACGGCCAGGCGATCACGCTGTCGAAGAAAATCGCCGACAAGGGCGGCGTCGATGGGCCATCGCTGGCAAAGCTCATGCAGACCGATAAGCGCGAGTACACCTTCGCGCAGACCTTCCCGACCGGCACCCACGCCATGTGGCTGTACTACTGGCTGGCCGCCAACGGCATCAATCCTATGAAGGACGCCAAGGTGATCACCGTGCCGCCGCCGCAGATGGTAGCCAATATGCGGGTCGGGAATATGGACGGCTTCTGCGTGGGCGAACCGTGGGGCCATCGCGCCATCATGGACGGCGTGGGCATCACCGCCACCACCACGCAGGATATCTGGAAGGACCACCCGGAGAAGGTGCTGGGCTCCACGCTGGAATTCGCCAAGAAGTATCCCAACACCTGCCGCGCCATGATGGCGGCGATTCTGGATGCGAGCAAATGGATCGATGCGTCGCTGGCCAACAAAAACAAGATGGCCGAGACCATCGCCGATAAATCCTACGTCAACACCAGCAAGGATGCGATCGACCAGCGCATCATGGGCCGTTACCAGAATGGCCTGGGCAAGACCTGGGACGATCCGAATCACATGAAGTTCTATAACGATGGCGCGGTCAACTTCCCGTACCTGTCGGACGGCATGTGGTTCATGACGCAGCACCGCCGCTGGGGCTGCTGAAGGACGATCCGGATTATCTCGCCGTGGCGACCTCGGTCAACCAGATCGACTTGTACAAAGATGCGGCTACCATGACCAAAACGCCTGTACCTAAGAGCCCTCTGCGTACCTCGAAACTGATGGACGGTTCCGTGTGGGACGGTAAGAACCCGAAAGCGTTCGCCGCCTCGTTCAAGATCAAAGCCTGATAACGGGAGCCTCCCATGAACGCTATGCTAGAACCGGACAGCCCGGCGCCCGCCGTTGCCGCTGTCGCTGCCGCCGATGCCGCCGATGCCGCCCCCGCAGCGCCGGCCCGCCGTCCACGCCGCCCGCTGGCCGCCAACGGCACGGCGCGCGCGCGCCGGCAAGTCTCCGCCATCGTCATGAAAATCGTCGCGCCGCTGGTGGGGGCGGCCCTGCTGGTCGCGGTGTGGCAGCTGATCACCGTGAACAATTCGACCTTCCCGACGCCGGCCGCCACGCTGGCGGAAGCGGTCAAGCTGTTCTCCGATCCTTTCTACCGCACTAGCCCGAATGACCAGGGCATCGGCTGGAACCTGCTGGCGTCCCTGCAGCGGGTGGGCGTGGGCTTCGGCCTGGCGGCGCTGGTCGGCATTCCGCTTGGCTTTTTGATCGGCCGCGTGCAGTTCGTCGGCAGTATGTTCGGGCCGATCATCAGTTTGCTCAAACCGGTGTCGCCGCTGGCGTGGCTGCCGATTGGCCTGCTGGTGTTCAAGTCCGCCAACCCGGCGGCGATCTGGTCGATCTTCATCTGCTCGATCTGGCCGATGATCATCAACACCGCCGTCGGCGTGCAGCGCGTGCCGCAGGATTACATGAACGTGGCGCGGGTGCTCAACCTGTCGGAGTGGAAGGTGCTGACCAAGATCCTGCTGCCATCGGCGCTGCCGTACATCCTGACCGGCGTACGTCTGTCGATCGGCACCGCATGGCTGGTGATCGTCGCGGCCGAAATGCTGACCGGCGGCGTGGGCATCGGCTTCTGGCTGTGGGATGAGTGGAACAACCTGAACGTCCCGCACATCATCATCGCCATCGTCTCGATTGGCCTGGTGGGACTGTTGCTGGAGCAGGCGCTGATGGCGCTGGCCCGCGCCTTCACCTACGAACAAGTATCCAACTAAGGAGCGCGATCATGGACGAATCACGATTCATCGACATCGAAGGCGTGGAGATGGTTTTCCATACCAGGAAGGGCGTGTTCCATGCGCTGCGCGAAATCGACCTCAAAGTGGCGAAGGGCGAATTCATTACACTGATCGGTCACTCGGGCTGCGGCAAATCGACGCTACTCAACCTGATCGCGGGCCTGCTGCAACCGAGCGATGGCGTGCTGCTGTGCGCCAACCGCGAAATCGCCGGTCCGTCGCCGGAGCGTTCGGTGGTGTTCCAGAACCACTCGCTGTTGCCATGGTTGACGTGCTACGAGAATGTGTATCTCGGCGTGGAGCGCGTGTTCGGCAAGGCGGAATCGAAAGCCCAGCTGCGCGAGCGCACCATGGCTGCGCTGGCGCTGGTGGGGCTGACGCATGCCGAGACCAAGCGGCCGCATGAAATTTCAGGCGGCATGAAGCAGCGCGTCGGCATCGCCCGCGCGCTGGCGATGGAGCCGAAAGTGCTGCTGATGGACGAACCGTTCGGCGCGCTGGATGCACTAACGCGCGCGCACTTGCAGGACGAGCTGCTGAAGATCGTCGCCGCCACCAAGTCCACCGTGGTGATGGTGACGCACGACGTGGATGAAGCGGTGCTGCTGTCCGACCGCATCGTCATGATGACCAACGGTCCGGCCGCCACCATCGGCGAAATCGTCAACGTGCAGCTGGATCGCCCGCGCGACCGTGTAGCCTTGGCGGCGGATGCGAAATACATGGAATACCGCACAGCGGTGTTGGAATTCCTGTATCGCAAACAGGCGCATCCTGCGAAGGAAGCAGCGTAATCAACGCGGCGCTGGCCGCTGCCGCTTGAACCAGTCGGCCAGGCTGGCGACATAGTCTTGCAGGTGTGGCTTGTCGGGCGCTTGCAGCGCGTGGCTGGCGTTGGGGTATTCGATGAAGGTGAAGTCCTTGTGCGGATGTTTGGTAAATTCATCGCGCAAGGCGCGGCCGGATTCGATCGCTTCACTTTCGTCCTTCTCGCCCATCGCCGCGATGATCGGAATGTCCAGCTGGCGGTAGGTGACCAGGGGATCGTAAAACAAGTGCGAGCTCCAGTAACGGTAGCTGTGGCCAAAGAATTCCTTGTCGACGCTCTCCGGATCGGCTTTGATTTCGGCGTAAGTCTGCAGAAGGTAAGCGCGCGAAAATGGCTTGGCATAGGGCTCGATGCCATGATCGGCAAAGATCAGGAAGCTCTCGCTTTGCGGCAGGCCGCCACTGCCTCCCGTGGCGAGCCAGCCGATTTTCGGACTGCGCAAGGCCACCAGCGGCGCTACTGTGCCGCCTTCTGAAAAGCCTAGCACTGCCAGGCTGCGCGCGGTCATTGCCTTCAGCGCTGGCAGGCTGTCGATGAAAGCCAGGTTATCGCTGACGCGGCGTTCCAGATAATCCCCCGATTTGTAGGCGGTGGAGCAGGTCTCGCTGTTATCGCCTTTATTGATGCCGGTCTTCTCCAGGAAGTAGACATCCACCGGCGCCGGATAGCGCTCGAAGAAGAACGGCACGCGGCTGCCGAAGTCCTTGCATCCCGAACCGCTGATCAGCAATATCGGCGTGGCCTTGCCGGCGGCCTCTGTATCGTGCAGATGATAATACCGGCGGGGCTGGCCATCGATGGTGATCGGCGCTTCATCCAGAACGCGCGCGGCAAAAGCTGAGGTGCAGGTGGCAGACAGCGCGGCGCTGGCTGCCAGGATGAGGGCGCGCATCATGGCAACAACGCCACGCGCCACTCCTGCGGCGTATGGGTGTAGTTTTGACTTTGCCAGAACTGCGCAATGCCGATGTCGAAGCCGGAAGTGAGTGTCACGGTAACAGCTTTCATTCGCTTGGCATTTGCGTAGTTTTCCAGCGCCAGTTTGGCGATGCGCCGCGCCAGCGCTTCGCGGTCCGGCGTTGAGGTGTCGACGACGGCATTGACGTTGAGGAGATTGAAGCCGCCGCCGTCACCCAGGTTAGCGCTGACCATGACCGTGGCGCCAGTCACGCCGGCGATTTCCATCACCACGTGCCGGACACGCAGCATGCCGCCGAATGCATTGTCTCTTGCTCCCGGCCGCGCCATCCACACGCCCGCCACGCAAAAGCCCACCAGCGACGCCGCGACAACTGCAGCGTGGCCACGCCAGGCACGCGCCGTCGGCAGCGCCAGCGGCCCGCGTGTCGCCCGGATGACGAATGCGCCCACGGCCAGGTCGTGCAGCGATTGCCGCGTCCTGCGATTGAAGAGCAGAAGATAGAACACGCAGAAGGTCACACCGAATAGCAGCATCGATAAGCCGGAAGCGACCCATTCATTGAGCGAGGTGAAGGCAGCAGGCAAGTTACTCAGGAAATAGGCCATGCAGAAAATGGCGGCGCGCAGCAGCGCCCACCCCAGTTCCAATGCCGAGCCGTCGGGCCGGATAACCCGCAGTCCCAAGATCGTCATGCCCAGCGACTGGCCGCCGCCGATACGGCTTTGCGGCACGCCGAAGTAGAAGGTGGCGATGACGAACCCCACCACGCGGCCCCACGGTCCGAGCGCCATCAACTGGTCGCGCAGGCAGGCGCCGACGATCACGCCGATCATGGCGAGTATCAGCGAATCGATCAGGAAGGCGCCGATGCGGCGCCACACGCCGGCGACAGTGGCCGGCAACGCCGGTCCTTCTTCAGCGGCGGAAATTTCGCGCGTCGCGGCGGCCAGTGCGGCGAGGCGGGCTTGGATTTCTACGACGCGCTCCGGGTAGCGGACGGCGTCGATATGCTTGCAGATCTGGCGGAGTTCTGATTCCGAGTATTTGCTGTAGTCCGGCTGATCCATCCAACATCCATTTAAGTATTTGGCAACTAAGTATAGCGCGCAATCGTCGTTGGTGGATACCAAACCGTCGTTCGTCTCATGTATGCTGTCAGGCCGCCTTGCGGGGCGTAGGCTTCGCATGTGATCAACAAAAAACTACGTTCGCCATGAAACCGAAACTGTTTAACGCTGCCTGCTGGTTGTTCGGCGTTCCGTTGCCGGACCGTGATCCGTCCAACGCTGCGCGGCCCGTCGCACGCCTCGCCGTGATGCTGCTGCTCGGCGCCGTCATCGGCTACCTGATCATCATCTGCGCCGACGCCGCTCAGGACTTCGTCAACGGCTTCAGTGCTGGCATCCATGCCGACGAACCAGTGCCGCCGGAAGTACAGTGGAATATCCCGCTAGGCGTATTGATTGGACTGTCGCTGATGGCATTGCTGCTGGCGCAAAGCCGCATCATGAAGTCGGCCATCCTGCTGACCGGCGACCGCCTGAACCTGGAGCGCGAACGCGCCAACCGTCAGCAATTGGAAGCGGAACTGCGCCTGATGAAGGCGCAAATCGAGCCGCACTTCCTGTTCAATACCTTGGGCGCCGTCCAGCAGCTGGCGGAGGACAAGGCACCGCAGGCCGCCGGCCTGACCGCGCAGCTGATCACCTTCCTGCGCGCGACCATGACCAGTCTGCGCGCCGACACCATCAGCATCGCCGACGACAGCGCGATCTGCGAGGCCTATCTGCGCATCATGCAGGTGCGGTTGGGCCAGCGCCTGCAATTCTCCATCCACTATCCGTCCGAACTGGCGGACTTCCCACTGCCGACCGCACTGCTGCTAACGCTGGTGGAAAACGCCGTCAAGCACGGGATAGAGCGCCAGCCGGCCGGTGGACGCATCGACATTACCGCCGAAAAGCAGGAGCACCACGTGGTGGTGAAGGTGGCCGACACCGGCGCCGGCTTCGGCGAGACGGTCGGGCAGGGCGTCGGCCTGCAACATATCCATGACCGGCTGGCGCTGACCTATGGCGATAATGCGCGCCTGACGATCGAAGAGAATACGCCAGGCGGCGTGGTCGCCCGACTCTATCTGCCCCATGAACGATAAACCATCCATCCTGATTGCCGAAGACGAGCCGCTGATGCGTGAACGGCTGCTGGCGCAACTGGCGCAGGCCTGGCCGCAGGCAAGCGTCGTCGCGGTGGCGGAAAACGGTAACGACGCCTGGGACGCATGGCTTGAGCACGAGCCGGATGTGGTCTTCCTCGACATCCAGATGCCGGGGCTCACCGGGCTGGAAGTGGCGCGCCGCATCGCCGAGCGCTCCCACATCGTGTTTGTAACGGCCTACGACCAGCACGCGCTGGAAGCCTTCCAGCGCGGCGCGGTGGACTATCTGCTCAAGCCTGTGGAGTTGGCGGTGCTGGAGCGCACGGTGGACCGCCTGCGGCGCCGCGTGCAGCCACCTGCCGCGCTGGCGCCGGTACTGAACGAAATCGCCCAGCCCGCGCCGCAACGCCTCAAATGGCTGAAGGCCAGCGTCGGCAGGCAGATTCGCCTGATTAATGTCAGCGACGTGCTGTTCCTGCAATCGGACACCAAATACACCCGCGTGGTGCTGGCCGACGGCGAAGCCCTGATCCGCGTGCCCCTGAAAGACTTGCTGGAAGGGCTGGACCCGGAGCTGTTCTGGCAAATCCACCGTGGCACCATCGTCAACGCCCACGCCATCGCGGAGGTCGAGCGGGCCGAAAACGAACGCCTCAACGTTCTTGTCAAAGGCAGTAGCGAGGTGCTGACAGTCAGCCGCACGTTTGCGCATCTGTTTCGGGGATTTATGTGACAATGTTAATCTATTTACAAAATCACCGCGCCGATGAAAAATCTCGTATTGACCTTGTTTGTGGCCGCAGGCCTGGCCGCTTGCAACCGTGAAGAAAAGCCTGTCGGACAGCCCAAGCCCGCAGCGCCGGTTGCGCCGCAGCCGCCTGCCGCTGCCAAAATCAACAGCGCGGACCTGATGCAGGCAGTCTTTGGCGATGCCTACAAAGCGGCGGACAAGAAAGCCCTCGCCACCCTGGTGGTCGATGGCAGCGAGATGCCCCATGTGATGACGTCCGTCGCCAACACCCAGCTGCCCGATGGTCGCGTCGTCCTGATCGTCAACGGCGCGGTCGCTGCCGACGATGGCTCGAACATGGCGAGCCACGCCGACTCCGGCGTGTTGAATGTCTACTTGTTGCAGCGCGAAGGTGACCATTGGGTGGTGCGGCAGCGCCAGCAAAGTGTCGCGGCGCTGGGATCGGAAGGCTTTATCGGCAGCGTGAAATGGGTGACGCTGGCGCCGGGCAAGCCGGGATTCATTGTGTCCAATGGCGGCGTGTGGCAAGGTTATGCCATCACCCATGCCGACATTTTTGAACTGGGTGCCAATGTACGTAGTCTCGGCGGTTTCAACGAAGCTTCCACCAACGAAGGCGCGTGCGGGCCGGCCGTGGACGAATGCTGGAAGGTGGACGGGGATATCCGCTTCGCCGCCGAAATGCAGCAGAGCGGATATAACGACATCGTGGTCAACTTCGCCGACAAGCGTTATACGGTGACGGAAGAGAAAAACGGCGATTTCGTTGAACACATCAAGAGCAATACCAAGGCCAGCGCCCGTTACCACTTCAATGGCAAGGAATATGACTTGGTCAGCGGCGCCAACCCTGTGCCCGACATCTGAACCACGCACCGTGAATGCGCACCGATACCGTGCGCAGTGCACCGCAACATAGCGCTGCTCCATGGCGGCGCGCATTCCCTGAACGCGCTTCCCCTCTGTAGATGCGGCCTCCAACCGCTGGCACGACTCTTGCGACTGTAAGCGCAAGGGATCAACGGCGATCTCCCCGAAGTACACGAATACATAGCTGGTCCAAAGACGGACTGGCAGGACAACGGCGTCCGCCCAACCCGGTCTTTGAGGCCCGGTTGCGCGGACGCCTTTTTGTTTTCTGAACGGGATAAAACATGGCCAGCAAAGCTACCAGCATCAAGCTCTTTTCGTTTTCAACGCCTCAGATGCGGGCGTTCCACTTGACCTGGATGGCGTTCTTCGTCTGCTTCTTCGCCTGGTTTGCCTGCGCGCCGCTGATGCCGGTGATTAAAGGGGAATTCGGCCTGACGCCAGGGCAGATCGCCAATATCAATATCGCCGCCGTTGCCGTCACCATCCTCGTGCGGCTGATCGTCGGCCCGCTGTGCGATCACTTCGGCCCGCGCAAAGCCTATACCGGCTTGCTGCTGCTGGGTTCCATCCCGGTGATCGGCGTCGCCTTCGCACAGAGTTACGAGAGCTTTCTGTTCTTCCGCCTCGCCATCGGCGCGGCCGGCGCCAGCTTCGTCATCACGCAGTACCATACCTCGGTGATGTTCGCGCCGAAGGTGGTGGGCACCGCCAATGCGGCTGCCGCAGGCTGGGGCAATGCCGGCGGCGGCGTCGCGCAAGCCGCCATGCCGCTGCTGATGACCGCCATGGTCATGCTGGGCGTGAGCGAAGGCTTTGGCTGGCGCGCCGCGCTGATGGTACCGGGCGTGCTGATGATCGTGATGGCCTTTGTTTACTACCGCTATACGCAGGATTGCCCGCAAGGGAACTTCAGCGAACTGCGCTCCGCCGGCATCACCATTGAAGGCGGGAAGAAAGGCGGCTGGGATTCGTTCAAGCTGGCGGCCGCCAACTACCGCGTGTGGCTGCTGTTCATCACCTACGGTGCCTGCTTCGGTATCGAGATCTTCATCCACAACATCGCCGCTATTTACTACGTCGACCACTTCCAACTGACGCTGGCGCAAGCCGGCATGGCGGCCGGCAGCTTTGGCTTGCTGGCGCTGTTCGCCCGCGCTTTGGGCGGTTGGGTGTCGGACAAATTCGCCGCCGGCGGCAACCTGAATCACCGCGTCACGCTGCTGTTCGTGCTGATGCTGGGCGAAGGCGCCGGCCTGCTGATGTTCGCTCACGCCGGCAACGCTATGCTGGCAGTGGCGGCGATGCTGTTCTTCGGCTTGTTCACCCACATGGCCTGCGGCGCGACTTACGCCGTGGTGCCGTTCATCGACAAGCGCGCGCTCGGCGGCGTGGCCGGCATCATCGGCGCCGGCGGCAATGTCGGCGCGGTCGCCGCCGGCTTCCTGATGAAAGGCACCGGTGACGTGCAGCGGACCCTGAGCATCCTGGGCGTGCTGGTTGCCATTTCCGCCCTGTGTGCACTGGCGGCGCGCTTCAGCAGCGCCACCGTACAAGAAACCGCCGTCGCTACCGCCTAAAGGAATCGCATCATGAAAATTATCGTTATCGGCCATGGCATGGTTGGCCACAAATTCCTGGAAAGCCTGGCCACCAGCGGCGCCGCCAATCTGCAGGTGACGGTACTGTGCGAAGAGCCGCGCGCCGCCTATGACCGCGTGCACCTGTCGGAATTCTTCTCCGGTAAATCGGCGGACGACCTGTCGCTGGTGAAGCCCGGCTTCTTTGAGCGCGACGATATGGTGCTGCGCCTGAACACCCGCGCCACGGCCATCGACACCGAAGGCAAAACCGTCACCACCGCCCAGGGCGAGGTGCTGTCGTACGACAAACTGGTGATCGCCACCGGCTCGTTCCCGTTCGTGCCGCCGCTGCCGGGCAAGGAGCGCAAGGACTGCTTCGTCTACCGTACCATCGAAGACCTGGAAGCAATGCTGGAATGCGGCCAGCGCGCCAGGACCGGCGTGGTGATCGGCGGCGGCCTGCTGGGGCTCGAATGCGCGAAAGCCCTGCGCGATATGAAGCTGGAGACCCACGTGGTGGAATTCTCGCCGCGCCTGATGGCGGTGCAGGTGGACGATCACGGCGGCCGTGTGCTGCGCCGTAAAATCGAAGAGCTGGGTGTGACGGTCCACACGGGCAAGAACACCACCGCCATTGTCGATGGCGTCGACGGTACGCACCGTATGGAGTTCGCCGATGGCGGCCATCTGGACGTGGACATGATTGTGTTCTCGGCCGGTATTCGCCCACGCGACATGCTGGCCAAGGAAGCCGGCCTGGCGATCGGTCCGCGCGGCGGCATCGAGATCAATAACAACTGTGTCACCTCCGATCCGGACGTCTACGCGATTGGCGAGTGCGCGCTGTGGGGTGGCTTGATCTTCGGCCTGGTGGCGCCGGGCTACGAAATGGCGCGCGTCGCCGCCAAGCATATGCTGGGCGAAGCGGCGGAATTCGCCGGCGCCGACATGAGCACCAAGTTGAAGCTGATGGGCGTGGATGTGGCCTCGATCGGCGATCCGCATGGCAAGGAAGAGGGCTGCCACTCCTATCAGTTCATCGATGAGCGCAAACAGATCTACAAGAAGATCGTCGTGTCCAGCTGCGGCAAGTATCTGCTGGGCGGCGTGATGGTGGGCGACGCTGCGGAATACGGCACGCTGCTGCAAATGATGCTCAACAAGATCGAGCTGCCGGAATCGCCGGAGTTCCTGATCCTGCCGCAGGCCGATGGCGCGGCGCGGCCTGCGTTGGGTGTGGACGCGCTGCCGGACAGTGCGCAGATCTGTTCCTGCAATAACATCTCCAAGGGCCAGCTATGCGCCGCAGTGGCCGATGGCGCCACCACCATCGGCGCGCTGAAATCCTGCACCACTGCCGGCACCGCGTGCGGCGGCTGCGTGCCGCTGGTCACGCAGGTGATGAAGGCCGAGATGAAGAAGCAGGGCATGGAAGTGAACAACCATGTGTGCGAACACTTTGCCTACTCGCGCCAGGAGCTGTTCCACCTGATTAAAGTAGGCCAGGTCAAGACCTTCAACGACCTGCTGCACAAGCATGGCAAGGGCCTGGGCTGCGATGTTTGCAAACCACTGGCCGCCAGCATCCTGGCCACCATCAACAACGAGTTTGTGCTGAAGAAGGAACACGCTAGCCTGCAGGACACCAACGACTACTTCCTCGGCAATATCCAGAAGGACGGCACCTACTCTGTGGTGCCGCGCATGCCAGCTGGCGAAGTGACCGCCGATGGCCTGATCGCAGTCGGCATGGTGGCCAAGAAGTATGGCCTGTACACCAAGATCACCGGCGGCGCGCGGGTCGACCTGTTTGGCGCGCGCGTCGAGCAGCTGCCGCTGATCTGGGAAGAACTGATCGCTGCCGGCTTCGAGTCCGGCCACGCCTACGGCAAGTCGCTGCGCACGGTGAAGTCCTGCGTCGGTTCGACCTGGTGCCGTTACGGCGTTGACGATTCCATCGGCCTGGCGATTGAACTGGAAAACCGCTACAAGGGTCTGCGCACGCCGCACAAGATCAAGTTCGGCGTGTCCGGCTGCACCCGCGAATGCGCCGAAGCGCAGGGCAAGGACGTCGGCATCATCGCCACTGAAAAAGGCTGGAACCTTTACGTGGCAGGCAACGGCGGCATGAAGCCGCGCCACGCCGAACTGCTGGCGACGGAACTGGATAAAGAAACGCTGATCAAATACATCGACCGCTTCCTGATGTTCTACAGCCGCACCGGCGACCGCCTGCAACGCACCAGCACCTGGCGCGAGAATCTGGAGGGCGGCCTGGATTACCTGAAGCAGGTGGTGGTGCAGGACAAGCTGGGCATCGGCGCCGAACTGGAAGCTGACATGCAGCATGTGGTTAACACCTACGCCTGCGAGTGGAAAGAGGCCGTGGAAAATCCCGAGACCCGCAAACGCTTCCGCCACTTTGTCAACAGCGACAAGGGCGACGAGAACGTGTTGTTCATGCAGGAGCGCGGCCAGATTCGTCCGGCTACCATCGAAGAGCGCAAGCGCGTGATTCCTATCGCAGCCGCCGTTTGAGGAGAAGATAATGCATCGTGATATTCAAACCGATAACTGGATCGCCGTCTGCAACCTGGACGACATCGTCCCGAATACCGGCGTGTGCGCGCTGCTGAATGACGCGCAGGTAGCCGTGTTCCATGTGGATGATGGCGGGCCGCGCGTATTCGCCATCGATAACTACGATCCGAATTCGGAAGCGTCGGTGCTGTCGCGTGGCCTGGTCGGTTCGCTGGGCGAGCGCATCGTGGTCGCGTCGCCAATCTACAAGCAGCACTTCGACCTGCAAACTGGCGAGTGCGTGGAGGCACCTGAGCATTCGGTGGGCACGTACCCTGCACGTATCGCCGACGGCAAAGTCTGGGTCGGCCTGTGAAACCCGCGCTGGTCGTCATCGGCAACGGCATGGCCGGCATGCGCACGGTCGAGGAACTATACAAGCTGGCGCCCGATATGTACGACATCACCGTGTTCGGCGCCGAGCCGCATGGTAATTACAACCGCATCCTGCTGTCGCCGGTGCTGGCGGGCGAGAAGAGCATGGAAGACATCATGCTCAACACGCGCGAGTGGTATGTACAGCATGGGATTACGCTGCATGCCGGCGATCCGGTCGAGCATATCGACCGCCGCCAGCGCATCGTGCGCGCCAAGTCCGGGCTGGAGGCACGCTACGACCGCCTGCTGATCGCCACCGGATCCAAGCCTTTCATTATTCCGGTGCCGGGACATCAGCTGAACGGCGTGCTGGCGTTCCGCGATATCCAGGACGTGGAGAACATGCTGGCCATGGCGCGCAATCATCGCAACGCGGTGGTGATCGGCGGCGGCCTGCTTGGACTGGAAGCGGCCAACGGCTTGCAACGCCAGGGCATGAACGTGACCGTGGTCCACGTGACCGACGCGCTGATGAACCAGCAGCTCGACAAGCCCGCCGCATCGCTGCTGCAAAAAGCGCTGGAAGCGAAAGGGCTCAAATTCATGATGGGTGCGCAGACCGAGGAAATCCTCGGCCCGGACCGCGTGACCGGCATCCGCTTCAAGGATGGCGCCGAGATCCCGGCGGACCTGGTGGTGATGACCGCTGGCGTGCGTCCGAATATCGAACTGGCCAAGGCCGCCGGCCTGCATTGCGAACGCGCCATCGTGGTGGACGATACGCTGCAAACCTACGACCCGCGCGTCTACGCCGTGGGCGAATGCGTGCAGCACCGCAGTGCCACTTTCGGCCTGGTGGCGCCGATCTGGGATCAGGCCCGCGTGTGCGGCGCGCATCTGGCCGGCGCCGGCGTGCGCCGCTATGTGCAGCAAACCTCGCCGACGCGGCTGAAGGTGACCGGCGTCGATCTGTATTCGGTGGGTGACTTTATCGGCGGCGAGGGCAGCGAAGACCTGGTGCTGCGCGACGCGCGCCGTGGCGTCTACAAGCGGCTGGTGATCAAGGATGGCCGCGTCACCGGCGCCGTGCTGTATGGCGACGTCAAGGACGGTCCGTGGTACTTCAATCTGATCCAGAACCGCAGCGATATCACGCCTATCCGTCAAACCCTGTTATTTGGCGAAGCCTTGTCCAACCGGGCCGCCTGAAGGAATCGCTTTGAACCTGTCCACCGACCATCTGGCTATCCGCACCACTTGCGCATACTGCGGCGTGGGCTGCGGCGTACAGGCCACACCCCGGGACGATGGCACCTTCGCTATCACCGGCGACAAGCTGCACCCGGCGAACAAGGGCCGCCTGTGCGTAAAAGGTTCCACGCTGGGTGAGACCGTCGGGCTGGAAGGCCGTCTGCTGTATCCACAGGTGCGCGAGGCCGACGGCCTGCGCCGCGTGTCGTGGGACGACGCGCTGGGCAAAGTCGCGGACGCGTGGAAGGACATCATCGCCGAGCATGGACCGGATGCGGTGGCGCTGTACGTCTCCGGCCAGCTGCTGACGGAAGACTACTACGTCGCCAATAAGCTAATGAAGGGCTACATCGGCAGCGCCAACATCGACACCAACTCGCGCCTGTGCATGTCGTCCGCCGTGGCGGGCTACAAGCGCGCCTTCGGCGAAGACCTGGTGCCGGTCTGCTACGATGACCTGGAACTGGCCGACATGGTGGTGCTGGTCGGCTCCAACACCGCGTGGTGCCATCCGATCCTGTTCCAGCGCATCCTCAAGGCCAAGGAAACGCGGCCCGAGATGAAACTGGTGGTGATCGATCCGCGCCGCACCGCCACCTGCGAGCTGGCCGACCTGCACCTGCCGGTCAAGGCGGGCACCGATGTGTGGCTCTTCAATGGCTTGCTGAGTTATTTGTC
This sequence comes from Duganella dendranthematis, assembly GCF_012849375.1. NCBI lineage: Bacteria > Pseudomonadati > Pseudomonadota > Betaproteobacteria > Burkholderiales > Oxalobacteraceae > Duganella > Duganella dendranthematis. Next base: position 1,724,599 of record NZ_CP051684.1, on the reverse strand, counting down.
GCGTATCGGCGCCGTTAATCCACGCTTCATCGGTGAGCATACTAACGGCTTTGACGCCGCGCTGGACGTGGCCAATGCCGACTGCGCCGATCCCGCCGTGGTGGCGAAGATCTGCCGTATCGAACTGCCGCTGCTGCTGGAGTTCTACGAACTTTTTGCCGCCACCCGCAAGACCATCACCGCCTATTCGATGGGCGTCAACCAGTCGTCGGCCGGCACCGACAAGGCCAACGCCATCATCAACTGTCACCTGATCGGTGGCCGCATCGGCAAGCCGGGTATGGGTCCGTTCTCCATCACCGGCCAGCCTAACGCCATGGGTGGCCGCGAAGTGGGCGGCCTTGCCAATATGCTGGCCGCGCACATGGACCTGGAGCGTGCCGAACACCGCGACGTGGTGCAGACCTTCTGGGAGTCGCCAGCCATCGCGGACAAAGGCGGTCTGAAAGCGGTGGACCTGTTCAAGGCGATTGAAGAAGGCAAGGTCAAATCGGTGTGGGTGATCGCCACCAATCCGGTGGTCAGCATGCCGGACGCCGACCAGGTGCGCCGCGCGCTGGATAAGTGCGAACTGGTGGTCTCGTCCGACATCATGCAGGACACCGACACCACCGCTTACGCCGACGTGCTGCTGCCGGCGCTGGGCTGGGGCGAGAAGGACGGCACCGTCACCAACTCCGAGCGCCGCATCTCGCGCCAGCGCGCCTTCCTGCAAGCGCCGGGCGAGGCGCTGCCGGACTGGCAGATCCTTTCGTTGTTCGCGCAGCGCATGGGCTACACCGGTTTCGATTTTTGCGGCCAGCACGGCGTGTTCGATGAACATGCGCGTTTGAGCGGCTTTCGCAACGCCATCGGCGACGTGCCGCGCGCGTTCGATATGTCCGGCCTGGCCGGCCTCAATCAGCGCGATTACGATGACCTGGAACCGGCGCAATGGCCGGTGCTCCGCAACGCCGCCGGCGAGTTACAGACGGAAGTCCGCCTGTTCAAGGATGGCGTGTTCGCCCATGCGGACGGTAAGGCGCGTTTCGTCGCCACCGCGCCGCGCCTGCCGCGCCACGCGGTTAGCGAAGACTATCCGCTGTCGCTCAACACCGGCCGCGTGCGCGACCAGTGGCACACCATGACCCGCACGGGCAAATCCGCCACGCTGGCCGACCACATCGCCGAATCGTTTGTCGACATGCACCCGCAGGATGCGCTGCTCAGCGGCGTGAAAGAGGGCGAACTGGCGCGCGTGACGTCCGAATGGGGCGCGATGGTGGCGCGGGTACAGCATGGTGGCGGCATCCCGCGCGGCAGCGTGTTCATTCCGATCCACTGGAGCGGCCAGACCGCGTCCGATGCGCGCGTGGGCGCGGTGGTCAATCCGGTGGTCGATCCAGTGTCCGGCGAGCCTGAGTTCAAGCACACGCCGGTGCGCGTGGAGCAGTTCCGCGTCAACTGGCACGGCTTCATCCTGAGCCGCGATGAGGTGAACCTCGACAGCATCGCCCACTGGACCCGCATCCAGGGCCGCGAATTCGCGCGCTATGAGCTGGCCGGCCGCAACACCATCAAGGACCATGCCGCATGGGCGCGTGCGCTGCTGGGCGTGGAGGATCGGGATGCCGACTGGCTGGAATACGAAGACAAGACCGCCGGTGTGTACCGCGCCGTGCACGTGGTGGATGACCGCATCGCGCAGTGCATCTTCCTGTCGCCGCGCCAGGACATGCCGTCGCGCGCGTGGCTGGCCAGCCTGTTCGCCAGGGAGCAACTGAGCGAGATTGATCGCGTCGGCCTGCTGGTCGGCATGCCGGTGGAGAAGGGGGCGGATACCGGCCCCACTGTGTGCTCATGCTTCGGCGTCGGCCGCAACACCATCTGCAACGCCATCATCGAGAAAGACCTGAAGACGGTGCCGGAAGTGACGGCCTGCCTCAAAGCCGGCGGCAATTGCGGCTCCTGCGTCCCCGAGATCAAGAAGATTCTGGTGCAGACACGCGTGGAGGCAGAGGAAGCAAGGTTGTGATTATGGTAAGCTAGACCTGTCGACAGCAAAATGGAGTGCGCGCATGTCTATCCGTGAAAACTTCTCCGATGCTGATATGGACCAGTGGCTCAACGATAACCGAGTCACCGAAATTGAATGCCTGGTGCCCGACTTGACGGGTGTGGCGCGCGGGAAGATCCTGCCGCGCGCCAAATTCACGCAGGACCGCGGCATGCGGATTCCCGAGGCGGTGCTGGGCATGACCGTCACCGGCAACTACCCGACCGAGAACGCGGCTTATGACCGCGCCATCTCCAATACCGACCGCGATATGATCCTGCGCGCGGACCCCGGCAGCATCACCACCGTCCCTTGGGCCATCGACCCGACCGCGCAGGTAATCCACGATTGCTATTTCGCCGACGGCACGCTGGTCGATTTCGCGCCGCGTTCCGTGCTGCGCCGCGTGCTCAAACTGTATGCGGACAAGGGCTGGAAGCCGGTGGTGGGACCGGAGCTGGAGTTCTACCTCACCGAGAAGAACATCGATCCAGATCTGCCGCTGCGCGCGCCGGTGGGCCGCAGCGGCCGCGCCGAAACCACGCGCCAGGTCTACAGCATTGACGCCGTCAACGAATTCGATCCGCTGTTCGAGGATATCTACGACTACTGCGCGCTGATGAATCTCGACGTCGATACGCTGATCCACGAAACCGGCGCGGGCCAGATGGGCCTCAACTTCCAGCACGGCGATGCGATGGCGCTGGCCGACAACGTGTTCTATTTCAAGCGCACCTTGCGCGAAGCGGCGCTGAAACATCATATGTACGCCACCTTCATGGCCAAGCCGATGGCCGGCGAACCGGGATCGGCGATGCATGTGCACCAGAGCGTGAGCGACGCCGCCAGCGGCCGCAATATCTTCACCCTGGCGGATGGCTCGCCGTCGCCGCAGTTCCGCCATTACATCGGCGGCCTGCAGCGCTATACGCCGTCGGCGATGGCGATCCTGGCGCCGTATGTCAATTCGTATCGCCGCATCGTGCGCCACACGGCGGCGCCGATCAACGTCCAGTGGGGCATGGACAACCGCACCGTGGGTTTCCGCATTCCGCTTTCCGGCGTAGAGCAGCGGCGGGTCGAGAACCGCATCATCGGCGCCGACGCTAATCCTTACCTGGCCATGGCGGTCACGCTGGCCTGCGGCTACCTTGGTCTGGTGGACCAGCTGGAGCCCACGCCGATGTATTCCGGCAGCGCCTACGACCACTTCTACGAACTGCCGCAAGGCCTGCCGGAGGCGCTGCAGCTGTTGCAGCGCGAAGACCGGCTGCGCGAAGTGCTGGGCGAGCGCTTTATCGATGTCTACACGGCGATCAAGGAACTGGAGCACCAGGAGTTCATGACGGTGATCTCGCCGTGGGAGCGGGAACACTTGTTGCTCCACGTTTGATTCACTTGACCGCTGCTGCCTTTATAATCACCGGTTTGGCAAATATTATTTTACCTTTTTAATAACATGACCATAGAGCGAGCTGCTGAACCTTTCCTCCTGATCCGCAACCTGGTTAAGGAATTCGATGGCGTCCGTGCCGTCAATGACGTATCGGTGGCGATCAACAAGGGCGAAATCTTCGCACTGCTGGGCAGCTCGGGCTGCGGCAAGTCCACCCTGTTGCGCATGTTGGCCGGCTTTGAAACGCCGACTACCGGCAGCATTACGCTGGCGGGCCAGGACATCGTCAGCGTGCCGCCTTACCAGCGCCCGATCAACATGATGTTCCAGTCGTACGCGCTGTTTCCGCACCTGTCGGTATGGGACAACATCGCCTTCGGCCTGCGCCGCGACGGCCTGCCGAAAGACGAAATCGCCGCGCGCGTCGAAAAGATGCTGGCGCTGGTCCAGCTGACCGAGTATGCCAAGCGCAAGCCGCACCAACTTTCCGGCGGCCAGCAGCAGCGCGTGGCGCTGGCGCGTTCGCTGGCCAAGCGTCCACAGTTGCTGCTGCTGGACGAGCCGCTCGGCGCGCTGGATAAGAAGCTGCGCGAACGCACGCAGATGGAACTGGTCTCCATCATCGAGGAAGTTGGCGTGACCTGCGTGATGGTCACCCACGACCAGGACGAAGCCATGAGCATGGCCACGCGCATCGCCGTCATGAGCGCGGGCCGCATCCTGCAGGTCGGCGCGCCGGCGGATATTTACGAAACGCCGAACTGCCGCTTCGTCGCCGACTTTATCGGCAGCGTGAACCTGTTCAACGGCAGCGTGACGGAAGATGAGCCAGACCACGTGATTATCGATACGCCGCAAGGCAAGCATTACATCACCCACGGCATTACCGGCACCATGGGCATGCCGGTGTCGGTGGCCGTGCGGCCGGAGAAGATCGCCGTGCAGGCCGAAGCGCCAACGCTGGAGCAGCGCGCCACGGCGGCCGAACATGGCTACAACTGCGTCCAGGGCGTGATCACCGGGGTTTCCTACTTCGGCAACGAGACCAGCTACCACATCACGCTCGATGGCGGCATGGTGGTCAAGGTATCGCGCACCAATGCGGCGCGCCACGACGATGCGGCGCTCAAGCGTGACCAGCGCGTCTATGCGTGGTGGGACGGCGCCGACGTTGTCGTGCTGACCAGTTAAGGTGGCGGCATGAACTTCCTCAAGAACCTGTTCCGCCGGCCGGGCCGCAGCCTGGTCATCGGCGTGCCGTTTGTCTGGCTGACGTTTGCCTTCCTGATCCCGTTCCTGATCGTGCTGCGCATCAGTTTCGTGGATCTGGACAGCGGCGACGGCGGCCCGTTCGGCACCTTGATGACAATAGCCGACGGCGTACTGACGCTAAAGATCAAGATCGCCAACTACCTGTTCATCGCACAGGATGAGCTGTATGCGCTGACCTATCTGAACTCGCTCAAGTTCGCGGCCATCACGGCGGCGCTGTGCCTCTTCATCGGCTATCCGTTCGCCTACTTCATGGCGCGCGCCAAGCCGGCCGCGCGTCCGGTGTTGCTGATGCTGGTGATGATGCCGTTCTGGACCTCCTTCCTGCTGCGTATCTACGCGTGGAAGGGCATCCTGGCCAACAACGGTATCCTTAATAGCTTCCTGCTGAACCTCGGCGTGATTTCGGAGCCGCTGCACCTGATGAACACCCAGTTCTCGCTGATCATCGGCATGGTGTACGCCTACTTGCCGTTCATGATCCTGCCGCTGTACGCCAACCTGGTGAAGATGGACGTGCGCTTCCTGGAAGCGGCGGCCGACCTGGGGGCGACGCCGTGGCAAACCTTCTGGCGCATCACGGTGCCGCTGTCGAAGTCCGGCATCATCGCTGGCACCATGCTGGTGTTTATCCCTGCGGTAGGCGAGTACGTGATTCCCGAGCTGCTGGGCGGTCCGGAAACGCTGATGATCGGCCGCCAGCTGTGGGACGAGTTCTTTACCAATAACGATTGGCCGCTGGCGTCCGCCGTGACGGTGGTGGTGATCCTGTTCATTCTGGTGCCGATGGCGATCTTCAATAAATACAAGGCAGACCAGGAGGCGCGCAAATGACCCAGTTTCTGCATCGTTGGTTTGGGCGTGGCTGGCTGTCCCTGGGCTATCTGTTCCTGTATATCCCCATCGTGGTGCTGGTGGTGTTTTCGTTTAACAGCTCGCGCCAGGATATGGTGTGGAGTGGCTTTTCGCTGCAATGGTATGCGGCGCTGGCCAGCGACACGGAGATCATCAGCGGCTTCGGGCTGTCGCTGCGCATTGCGCTGCTGACGGCCTGCGGGTCGGTCGTCCTTGGCACGTTCGCGGCGTTTGTGCTCGACCGCTACCAGCGCTTCAAGGGCCGCACGCTGTTCACCGGCATGGTCAGCGCGCCGCTGGTCATGCCGGAGGTGATCATCGGCCTGTCGTTGTTGCTGATGCTGGTGTCGGTGCAGAAGATGTTCGGCTTTCCGGAGCGCGGGCTGGTGACCATCTGGCTGGGGCACACCTTGCTGGGCATGGCCTACGCGACGGTGGTGATTCAATCGCGTTTGCAGGAGATGAACAAGTCGCTGGAAGAAGCAGCGATGGATCTGGGTTGCCGTCCGTTCCAGGTGTTCTTTCTGGTGACGCTGCCGAACATCAAACAGGCATTGGGCTCGGCGTGGCTGTTGACGTTCACGCTGTCGCTGGACGATGTGGTGTTGTCTGCGTTCCTGTCCGGCCCCGGCTCGTCGACCATGCCGATCGTGATCTTCTCGCGTGCGCGCCTCGGTCTCGATCCGCGCGTTAATGCGGTGGCGGCGCTGACCATCCTGGTGGTGTCGATCGGCGTGATCGCCTCCAGCCTGTATATCGCCCGCGCCGAGCGCCTGCGCTCGAAGCAGCTGGCGGCTGCGGCCAAGGGTTAGTTCCTGTCCCCGGTCCTGTCCAAAAAAGCGCTGGCGATGAAGATCGCGGCGCCTGTCCACAGGACGGCCGGCAGTGCATTCACGCCGGCCGTTTGCATTAACACTCCTGTCACCAGAGGGCCGCCGGCACTGGTGATGCCCCAGCTGGCGTTGACCACCGCGCTGGCCGCAACCAGCGACTGACCTTCGAACCGTTCACCGCACGCCACCAGCGACAGCATGTAGATCGCGCCGGCCACCGCGCCCAGCGCCAGCAGCACCGTCCACCAAAGCCACGGCGTGCCCGCAGCAAACGGCAGCATCGGTAGCAGCACGCATACCGCGACACCGCAGCCGACGTGCACCTTGCGCCTTCCTACATGGTCCGCCAGCCAGCCAAAGGCAAATTGCAGCGCGGTGTCGCCCACCAGCACGACGGTCGCGGACAGCACCGCCAGTTCGGTGGGGATGCCGTGACGCATGGCGTACACCGGCAGCAGGCTGAGTGCCACAGTATCGAACATCGCGAAGAAGGCCGCGCCGATGGCGATCATCCACATGCGCGGCAGAATGCGCTGCCAGGCCACCGGCGCTTCGTCCTCGTGACCTCGCGCGCTGCCGCTGATGAGCAACATGCCAGGCAACGCAAGCAGGAACAGTGCACCGCACGAGGCGAACGGCAGCGCAACCTTGCCGGCCAGCGCCGCCACCAATGCAGGCCCGATTAACTGGAACAGCGTGAAGGCCGTGGTGTAGATAGCCACCACTCGCCCACGTGAATTCGCCGGCGCCAGGTTGTTCACCCAGGCTTCGCCAATGGTGAACAGCACGCCCATGCAGGCGCCGAAGACAAAGCGCAGCAGGCCCCAGGCCAGCAGGTTGTCGGTGGTCTCCATCAAGGCGGTGGATAGTGCCGCGGCGAGGATGGCGCCGATCATGCAGCCGCGCGGGCCATGCGTGGCCACCCAGCGCGAGACGAACGGCGCGGCCGCCAGGATGCCCACCGCGCTGATAGCGGTAATGGCGCCAATGACATCCGTGCCGGCGCCGCGCTGGTCCAATTTCAGCGCGGTGAGCGGAATTGTCGCGCCCAGACCCAGTCCTACCACGCCGATACTGGCGACCAAAGCGACGAAATCTCGCCATGGCATGTTCTTCATGCGCTAACTCCCGATTTGAGTTCGCAATCATATCAAAATCAGATTATCATTTAATCAAATCCAAATAGATGAAAGCTTCTATGCGCAGCCCAATCGTTCTGGTTCCAGCGTGCGTCAACCGGATTGGCGCACATCCGTATCACACCGCGCAACTCAAGTACGTGGCGGCCGTGGCCGACGGCGCGCGATGCACGCCGCTGATCGTGCCGGCGCTTGGCGCGGCCACCGACTTTGAAGCGCTGCTGGCGCTGGCCGACGGCGTGATGCTGAGCGGCTCTCCCTCCAACATCGATGCCGCCCTGTATGGCGAAGCGGTGCTCGACCCGTCACTGCCGCTGGACGCAGCGCGCGACGCCACCACACTGCCGCTGATACGTGCCGCCATCAAACGCGGTATACCGTTACTGGCGATCTGCCGCGGCTTCCAGGAAGTGAACGTGGCCCTGGGCGGATCGCTGCATCAGGCGGTGCACGCGGTGGCGGGCATGGCCGATCACCGCGAACGCAAGGACGATACGCTGGACCAGCAATACGCGCCGTCGCACCGCGTGCTGTTGGACCCTGGAGGACGCATGGCGCAGATCCTCAACGGCGCCGCCGAGATCCTGGTCAATTCGCTGCACGGCCAGGGCATCAATCAATTGGCGCCTGGGCTGGCGGTGGAAGCGCATGCCGACGACGGTCTGGTGGAAGCCTACCGCGTAGCGGACGCCAAAGGATTCACGCTCGCGGTACAGTGGCATCCAGAGTGGCGCTTTTCCGATAATCCGGACTCCGTCAAATTATTCAGAGCCTTTGGCGACGCCTGCCGCGCCTACAAGGCCACCCGATAACTATAACGAGAGAAGCAAATGGCAATTCGAGAGAACTTCAGCTATACCGATATGGACCTGTGGCTTAACGAGAAGCGGGTCACAGAAATTGAATGCCTGGTGCCCGACCTGACCGGCGTGGCGCGCGGGAAGATCCTCCCACGCGGGAAGTTCACCCAGGAGCGCGGCATGCGCATTCCTGAGGCGGTGCTGGGCATGACCGTCACCGGTAATTATCCGACCGAAGATGCGGGCTACGACCGCGCCATCTCCAGCACCGACCGCGACATGATCCTCAAGGCCGATCCCACCACTATTACCATGGTGCCTTGGGCCACTGATCCTACCGCACAGGTGATCCACGATTGCTACTTCGCCGACGGCCGACTGGTCGACTTTGCGCCGCGCTCCGTGCTGCGCCGCGTGCTCAAACTGTATGCGGACAAAGGCTGGAAGCCTGTAGTGGCGCCGGAACTGGAGTTCTACCTGACTGCCAAGAACATCGATCCGGACTTGCCGTTGAAAGCACCGGTGGGCCGCAGTGGCCGCGCCGAGACCAGCCGCCAGGTCTACAGCATCGACGCCGTCAACGAGTTCGATCCGCTGTTTGAAGATATCTACGATTACTGCGAATTGATGGGCCTTGACGTCGACACGCTGATTCACGAAATTGGCGCCGGCCAGATGGAGATCAACTTCCTCCACGGCGAGCCGCTGGGCCTTGCCGACAAGGTGTTCTTCTTCAAACGCACTTTGCGCGAGGCGGCGCTCAAGCACGATATGTACGCCACCTTCATGGCCAAGCCAATGGCCGGCGAACCCGGATCGGCAATGCATGTGCACCAGAGCGTGGTGGACGCCAACACCGGCAAGAATATCTTCAGCGCGGAAGACGGTTCTGCCTCGCCGCTGTTCAAGCATTACATCGGCGGCCTGCAACGCTATATGCCGTCGGCGATGGCGATTGTGGCGCCGTATGTGAATTCGTATCGCCGCATCGTGCGCCACACGGCCGCGCCGATCAACATCCAGTGGGGCATGGATAACCGTACCGTGGGCTTCCGTGTACCGGAATCCGGTGTGCAGGATCGCCGCGTGGAGAATCGCATCATCGGCGCCGACGCCAATCCGTACCTGGCGCTGGCGGTCACGCTGGCGTGCGGCTACCTCGGCATGGTCGACCAGCTGGAGCCGACGCCAATGACCACCGACAGCGCCTACGACCTGAAGGTCGAGCTGCCGCAAGGCTTGCCGGAAGCGCTGCAACTGCTGCGTGGCGAAGACCGGTTGCGCAGTGTGCTGGGTGAGCGCTTCATTGATGTCTACGCCGCCATCAAGGATCTGGAACATCAGGAATTCATGACGGTCATCAGCCCGTGGGAGCGCGAGCACCTGCTGCTGCACGTTTAACCGGAGGCCATATGAGCGACTACGATACCGCCGAAATCCGCAAGCTGGATGCGGCGCACTATATCCATCCGTTCACCGACCATAAGGCACTCGGCGAGAAGGGGGCGCGCGTGATGGTGCGCGGCGACGGCATCTATCTGTGGGATTCGGAAGGCCACAAGATCATCGATGGCATGTCGGGCCTGTGGTGCGTCAACGTGGGTTATGGTCGCACCAGCATTTCGAAGGCCGTCTACGAACAGATGGAAACGCTGCCTTTCTATAACAGCTTCTTCAACACCACCAATGTGCCGGCGGTGCGGCTGGCGGCCAAACTCGCGGAGATCTCGCCGCCGCAGTTCAATCACGTCTATTTCACTGGTTCCGGCTCGGAAGGCAACGACACCAATGTGCGCATGGTGCGCCGCTACTGGGACGTGCTGGGATACAAGGACCGTCATACCATCATCAGCCGTCACAACGCCTACCACGGCAGCACAATGGCCGGGGCGTCGCTGGGCGGCATGTCGGGCATGCACGAGCAGGGCGGCTTGCCGATACCGGGCATCGTGCATATTGGCCAGCCGAGCTATCTGGAATCGGGCGAGGGTATGACAGAGGACGAATTCGGCATTGAGGCGGCGTCCTGGCTGGAGAAAAAAATACTGGAAGTGGGGCCGGACAAGGTGGCGGCGTTTATCGGCGAACCGATTCAGGGCGCCGGTGGCGTGATTATTCCTCCGGCCACCTACTGGCCTGAGATTCAGCGCATCTGCGACAAGTACGGCATCCTGCTGATCGCCGATGAAGTGATCTGCGGCTTTGGGCGCCTGGGGCGCTGGTTCGCGTCGGAGCTGTTTGGCATCAGGCCGGACCTGATCACCTTCGCCAAGGGCGTAACGTCGGGCTATGTGCCGCTCGGCGGCGTGCTGGTGGGCGACCGCGTGGCCAAGGTGCTGATCGAGCAGGGCGGCGAATTCAATCACGGCTTCACCTATTCCGGTCATCCGGTGGCATGCGCGGCGGCGCTGGAAAACATCCGCATCATCGAAGATGAAAAACTGATCGAGCGCGTGGCCGATGATACCGGGCCGTATCTGAAGCAAGGCTTTGCGGCGCTGGCGGATCACCCGCTGGTGGGTTATGCGGATAGCTGCGGCTTTGTCGCGGGTTTGAATCTGGTGCGCAGCAAGGGCGCCACCGTGCATGACAACGTGGCGTTTGACGAATCACTGGCTGTCGGCATGGTTTGCCGAGGCTATATGTTCAACAACGGAATGATCATGCGCGCCGTCGGCGACCGCATGATCATCGCGCCGCCGCTGGTGATGACCAAGGCGCAGATCGATGAGATGCTGGCGCTGATCCGTCACTGCCTCGATCTGACGTATGCCGATGTGAAGCAACGCGGCTGGCTCCAAGGAGACGACAATGGGTAAATGGCATGACAAAGCCGCCGCGTTGCAGGCGGATGGCCGCGCTTTCATCGGCGGTGAACGGGTATGGGCACAATCCGGACAGCAGTTCAATAATCTGTCGCCCATCGATGGCCGCTCACTCGGTATGGTGGCGCGCTGCGATGGTGCTGACGTGGACATTGCGGTGGCGGCGGCGCGCGCGGCGTTTGAGGATCGCCGCTGGGCCGGCAAGTCACCGGCGCAGCGCAAGCGGGTGCTGATCCGCTTTGCGGACCTGATGCTGCAGCACGTCGAAGAACTGGCGCTGCTGGAGACGCTGGACATGGGTAAGCCGATCAAGTACAGCCAGTCGGTGGACGTGGGCGGCGCGGCCAATTGCATTCGCTGGTATGGCGAAGCGATTGACAAGATCTACGACGAAATCGCGCCGACGCCGGCCAGTAGCCTGGCGTTGATTACGCGTGAGCCAGTCGGCGTCGTGGCGGCCATCGTGCCGTGGAATTATCCGATGCTGATGGCATCGTGGAAGATCGCGCCTGCGCTGGCGGCGGGGAATAGCGTGGTGCTCAAGCCTTCCGAGAAATCGCCGCTGACGGCCTTGCGGCTGGCGGAACTGGCGCTGGAAGCGGGCGTACCGCCCGGGGTATTCAATGTGCTGCCGGGCTTTGGCGCGGAGGCCGGGGCCGCGCTGGCGCTGCACATGGATGTGGACTGCATCGGCTTCACCGGCTCCACCCGCGTGGGCAAGCAGATCATGCAGATGGCGGGGCAGTCCAATCTGAAAAGAGCGTGGACGGAGCTGGGCGGCAAGTCGGCCAACATCGTCTGCGCCGACTGTCCGGACCTGGATGCGGCGGTAGACGCGGCGATCGGTTCGATCTTCTTCAATCAGGGTGAGAGCTGCAATGCGCCTTCGCGTCTGTTCGTCGAAGAGTCGATCAAGGAGCGCTTCCTGGAGAAGGCGCTGGCCAAGGTGCCCGCTTACCAGCCGGGCGATCCGCTGGACGAGAACACGGTCATGGGCGCGATTGTCGATGCGACGCAGCTGAAGACGGTGATGGGCTACATCGAGGCCGGTCATGCCGGCGGCGCGAGGCTGCTCGCGGGCGGCAAGCAAGCCCGCACTGAAACGGGCGGCTACTACATCGAGCCGACGTTGTTCGATCGGGTGGACAGCAGCATGGTCATCGCGCGCGAGGAGATCTTCGGGCCGGTGCTGTCGGTGCTGAGCTTTACCGATGTGCAGGACGCGGTGCGGCAGGCCAACGCCACGCCCTACGGCCTGCATGCCGCCGTGTGGACCTCGGACCTGAGCAAGGCAATCCAGACTTCCCGCGCGCTGCGCGCCGGCACGGTGCACGTCAACCAATATGACGGCGACGACATCACCGTGCCGTTCGGCGGCTACAAGCAGTCCGGCAATGGCCGCGACAAATCGCTGCACGCTTTCGACAAATACACGGAACTCAAAACCACGTGGATACAGATAGGCTAAAGGTAGTAGCCTGAAACAATCCAGATACAAATCTGATAATGTGGTGGCGCCGCTATGTGCTCCATCTAACCGAATGCATTTTTATCGAAGCCTAAGCTGGCATTAGCGCGTGCCGGCTTGAGACCTGCACGCCCATCGAACCTGTACAACACAAAGGATCTTTATGCAGATCGGAATGATAGGGCTGGGGCGCATGGGCGCCAACATGGTATGGCGTCTGGCGGCGGCGGGGCATCACAGCGTTGCCTATGCGCGCCACGCGGAGACCGTCAACGCGGTGCTGCGCGACGGCGTGACTGGCGCATCGTCGCTGGAGGACCTGGTATCCAAGCTGGAAACGCCGCGCGTGCTGTGGCTGATGGTGCCGGCCGGTGCGGTCGACTCCACGCTGGATATCCTGAAGCCGCTGCTGTCGCCCGGCGACATCATTATCGACGGCGGCAACTCGCACTACCACGACGATATCCGTCGCAGCGCGCAGCTGAAGGAACAGCAGCTGCACTACGTCGATGTCGGCACCAGCGGCGGCACCCACGGCCTGACGCGCGGCTACTGCCTGATGATCGGCGGCGAGCCGGAAATCGTCAAGCATCTGGAACCGATTTTCTCCACGCTGGCGCCGGGGCATGATGCGGCCACGCCGACGCCCGGCCGCGACAAGCCTGGCAGCAGCGCCGAGCAGGGCTTCCTGCATTGCGGTCCGAATGGGGCCGGCCACTTCGTCAAGATGGTCCACAACGGCATTGAGTACGGCATCATGGCCGCATATGCGGAAGGGTTGAACATTCTGCGTCACGCGAATATCGGCAAGCAGGAACAGGAAGTCGATGCCGAGACCACGCCGCTGCGTCATCCGGAGCACTACCAGTACGATCTGGATCTGGGCGAGATCAGCGAGCTATGGCGGCGAGGCAGCGTCATCAGCTCCTGGCTGCTGGACCTGACGGCCGACGCGCTGCTGCAAGACCCGCATCTGGAAGCCTACGCCGGCCGGGTCTCCGATTCGGGCGAAGGCCGCTGGACCATCGCCGCCGCCATCGACGAAGGCGTGCCGGTGCCGGTGTTGAGCAATGCGCTGTTCGAGCGATTCAGTTCGCGCGGTAACGCGGAATTCGCCGGCAAGGTATTGTCGGCGATGCGCGCCGGCTTCGGCGGCCACGCCGAGAAGCCGCATAAGTCAGGAACCGCGTAATGGCTGACGATATCGTTTTTCTGATTGACTGCGACAACACGTTGATGGACAACGATCGTGTCCAGAGCGATTTGCGCGAGCACATGGAAAAGGAATTCGGCGCCGAGGCGCGCGACCGGTACTGGAGCATCTACAACGAGCTGTTCGCGCAACTAGGTTATGCCGATTACCTCGGCGCGTTGCAGAGGTATCGCATCGACGCCATGAACGATCCCAAGCTGCTGCTGATGGCCGGCTGGCTGATGAACTACCGCTTTGCCGACCGTCTTTATCCGGGCGCGCTGGACGTGATCAAGCATCTGCGTCAGTGGGGCAAGGTGGTGGTTTTGTCGGATGGCGACGTGGTGTTCCAGCCGCGCAAAGTGGAGTATTCGGGCTTGTGGGATGCGGTGGATGGCAATGTGCTGATTTACATCCACAAGGAGACCATGCTGGAGCAGATCGAGGTGGCGTATCCCGCGCGCCACTACGTAATGATCGACGATAAGGTACGTATTCTGGCGGCCATGAAAAAAGGCTGGGGCGACCGGCTTACCACCGTGTTCCCGCGCCAGGGCCATTATGCCTTCGCCGACGATGTCGCCAGTTTTACGACGCCGGATTTGACGGTCGACGGCATTGGCGATTTGTTGAACTATGACTTGTCGGCTTTCGCCGGCATTCAAAAGGAGACTGTGTCATGAACCCTGCACTGCATTTACGCCAGCTGGGCCAAGGCCTGTGGCTGGACAATATCACGCGCGGCCTGCTGACCAGCGGCACGCTGAAAAAGTATATCGACGAGTATGAGATCAGCGGCTTGACGTCGAACCCGAGCATCTTCGAGGCGGCCATTCAGGGCGCCGATTTCTACGACGAGGCGATCCGCACCAGAAGCGCGGCTGGCGCCAAGGGCGAGTCGCTGTTCCTGGAACTGGCGCTGGAGGATTTGCAGCAGGCTGCCGATCTGTTCCTGCCGATGCATCAGGCGTCGCATGGCGTGGACGGCTGGGTGTCGATGGAGGTGTCGCCGCTGCTGGTGCATGATGCCGAAGGCACGCTGCGCGAAGCGCGCACCCTGCATGAACGCTTGCAGCGGCCGAATGCCTTTATCAAGATTCCTGGCACCGCAGAAGGTGTGAAGGCGATTGAGGAGGCGATATTCGCCGGCATTCCGGTCAACGTGACGTTGCTGTTTTCGCGCGAGCAGTATCTGGCGGCGGCCGAGGCTTATCTGCGCGGTATCGAGCGGCGCATTGAAGCGGGGTTGGATCCGAAGGTGGCGTCGGTGGCCTCGCTGTTCGTCAGCCGCTGGGACGCGGGCGTCAAGGACAAGGTGCCGGAGGAGTTGAAGAACAAGCTGGGGATCGCGGTGGCGCGGCAGACCTATGCGGCGTATCGCGAGCTGCTGGCGTCGCAGCGCTGGCGCGATCTGGCGGAGACGGGCGCGTTGCCGCAACGGCTGCTGTGGGCTAGCACCGGCACCAAGGACCCGGCGGCGTCGGATATTCTGTACGTGGAGTCGCTGACGGCGCCGCAGACCATCAACACGGTGCCGGAGAAAACGCTGCTGGCGTTCGTCGATCACGGCGTCGTGAACGGCAGCATGCCGCCGGAAGGTGGCGATGCGGAGAAGGTGCTGAAGCAGTTTGCCGACGCCGGGATTGATGTCGATGCATTGGCCGCGCAGTTGCAGACCGAAGGCGCGGAGTCGTTCAACAAGTCCTGGAAGAAGTTGATGGACGTGATTGCCGAGAAGGGTAAAGGCTAGCGGCACGCCGTCATTCCCGCTTGCGCGGGAATGACGTTTCAGGCGTTGCGGGCGAGGACGGCGTGGGCCAGCAGGGACACGTTCTCCACGCTGAAGCCGTACTCGCGCAGCACGCGCTCCCCTGGCGCCGAGGCGCCGAAGCGGTCGATGCCCAGCACGTCGCCATGCGTGCCGACATAACGATGCCAGCCCTGCGTGGCGCCAGCTTCAATCGCCAGCCGCGCCGTCAGTGCCGGCGGCAGCACCTGGTCGCGGTATTCCTGCGGCTGCTGGTCGAACAATTCCCAGCTCGGCATCGAAACCACGCGTGCGCGTACATTGTCTGCATGCAGCTTGGCTTGCGCTTCCAGCGCCAGATGTACTTCCGAGCCGGTTGCGATGAGTATGATCTGGGCCTCGCCGCCTTCCGCTTCGCTCAGCACATAGGCGCCGCGCTGCACGCCGTCGGCCGGCGCAAACCTGGTGCGGTCCAGCGTCGGCAGATGCTGGCGCGTCAACGCCAGCGCCACCGGCTGGCCGGCCGATTGCACCGCGACGCGCCACGCCGCCGCTGTTTCGTTGGCGTCGGCCGGTCGGATCACCACCAACCCAGGCATGGCGCGCATGCTGGCCAGGTGCTCGATCGGCTGGTGCGTTGCACCGTCTTCACCCAGCGCGATACTGTCGTGGGTGAAGACGTACACCACCTGCAATCCCATCATGGCCGACAGGCGCATGGCCGGCCGCATGTAGTCAGCGAATACCAGGAAGGTGGCGTTGAACGGCAGCGTGCCGCCGTGTGCAGCCAGGCCGTTGCTGATCGCGGCCATGGCGTGTTCGCGCACGCCGAAGTGGATATTGCGGCCGGCGCGGCTCCAGCCACCGCCGTTGGAGCCTTGGCGGTCGCCAGCTTCCTCTGCGCCGGGCGGGCTGTCCGGCTGGAAGTCGCCGAAGTCTTTCAATGCGGTGAAAGTGGACGGGTCAAGGTCGGCCGAGCCGCCGATTAGCGCCGGCAGTTTGGCGGCGATGGCGTTGGCCACCTTGCCGGCGGCGGTACGCGTCGCCACGCCCTTGGCGTCGGCGGGGAAGACAGGGATGTCGGCATCCCAGCCTTCCGGCAGGCCGCTGGTGCCGCCTTCCATCAACTGATGCAGTTCGCGCGCCAGTTCGGGGAAGGCTTGCGCGTAGGCGTCCATGCGGTCGCGCCATTCGGCCTCGTTATGGCCGCCGCGTGCTCCGGCGGTTGCATACGCCATGCGCGCCTCGTCGGGGATAAGGAACGCCGGTTCTTCGGGCCAGCCCAAAGCGCGCTTGGTTAGCGCCACTTCGTCCGCACCCAGCGGCGAGCCGTGGGCGTCGATCTTGTCCTGCTTGTTCGGCGAGCCGAAGCCCAGATGACTGCGCACCAGAATCAGCGACGGCTTGTGCACTTCGGCGCGCGCGGTGGCCAGTGCCTGCTCAATGGCTTCGACGTTATTGGCGTCGTCCACCGTCTGCGTGTGCCAGCCGTAGGCGGCGAAGCGCGCGGCGCGGTCTTCGCTGAAGGTCATGTCGGCGCCTGCCGACAGCGTGACCTGATTGTCGTCGTACAGGTAAATCAGCTTGCCCAGCTTCAGATGACCGGCCAGCGACGCTGCTTCCGACGCGATACCTTCCATCAGATCGCCGTCGCTGACGATGCCGTAGGTGTGGTGGTCAATCACGTTATGACCGGGACGGTTGTAGCGCGCCGCCAGGCTGGCTTCGGCGATGGCCATGCCCACGCCGTTGGCGAAGCCCTGGCCCAGTGGCCCGGTGGTCACTTCGACGCCGGGCGTGACGCCGCGCTCCGGATGGCCGGGCGTGATGCTGTCCCACTGGCGGAATTGCTGCAGCTGTTCCAGCGGCAGGTCGTAACCACTCAGGTGCAGCAGGCTGTAAAGCAGCGCCGAGCCATGGCCGGCCGACAGCACGAAGCGGTCGCGGTCGAACCAGTGCGGATTGGCGGGATGGTGTTTGAGAAAGCGCGTCCACAGCACATAGGCCATGGGTGCGGCGCCGAGCGGCAGGCCGGGATGGCCGCTGTTGGCTTTTTGTACCATGTCGACACTGAGGAAACGCAGTGTGTCGATATTCAGTTGATCGCTGGAGTTCATGCGTGAGTCCTTCAAGGGAAGTCTCTCACAACAGTAGCGCCGGTGGACGCGCCGCTCTGTGCGGCACGCCACTTAGTTGGTCAGCTTCTTAGAAGCAGTGTTCCTGCGCCGGGAAGCTGACGTCCTTGACGGCGGTAACGTAGGCCGTGATGGCGGCGTCAATGCTGGTCTGGCCTTCCATGAAGTTCTTCACGAAGCGCGCTTTGCGGCCTGGGAATACGCCCAGCAGGTCGTGCATCACCAGCACCTGGCCGGAGCAGTCCGGACCCGCGCCGATGCCGATGGTCGGCACCGACAGCAGTTCGGTGATTTCCTTGCCCAGTTGCGCAGGGATGGCTTCCAGCAGCACCACCGATGCGCCGGCCGCTTGCATCTTCAGGCAGTCGGCCTTCAGCAGGTCGGCGCTCTCGGTGGTCTTGCCCTGGACTTTATAGCCGCCCAGCTGGTGCACCGATTGCGGCGTCAGGCCGAGGTGTGCACAGACTGGAATGGCGCGGTCGGTCAGGAATTTGACGGTGTCGGCCAGCCACGCGCCGCCTTCGATCTTGATCATGTGGGCGCCGGCCTGCATGACCTGCACGGCGTTGGCGTAGGCGGTTTCCGGCGTGCCGTAGGCGCCGAACGGCAGGTCGGCCATGATCATCGCCGACTTGGCGCCGCGCGCCACCGAGGCGGTGTGATAGGCGATGTCGTTGACGGTGACCGGCAGCGTGGAGGTGTGGCCGGCGCAGACCATGCCCAGCGAATCGCCGATCAGCAGGATTTCGACGCCGCAGCGGTCCATCAGCGAAGCGAAGCTGGCGTCGTAGCAGGTCAGCATGGTGATTTTTTCACGCGCGGCGTGCAGCGCCTGCAGCGTGTTGACGGTGACAGCCTTGTTGACGACCGCTTTGGCCGGTGCAGGTGCGGTGGCTTCGGCAGGCTTTTGGCCGGAGGCCAGTTCGGTTCCTTGCAGGTATCCAGACATGATAAATCCTTTACTTTAAAGCGGGCGGATGCCCTGGTCGGCCACACCGGCGGCGTACTGCGACGCCGCGCCGTGGCCGGGAATGTGGATGGACGGCGCGATCTCCAGCAGCGGCACCAGCACGAAGGCGCGCTCGGTCATGCGCGGATGCGGCACCGTCAGCGTGGCGCTGTTGATGACGGCGTCGCCATACAGCAGCAGGTCGAGGTCCAGCGTGCGCGGAGCATTGTGGTAGGGCCGTTCGCGGCCGTGCGCCTGTTCGATGCTGTGCAGTGCCTGCAGCAGCGCTTCTGCATCCAGCGTGGTGGCGATGCGGGCGACGGCGTTGATGTAGTCGTCGCCGCTGGAGTCGATCGGCGCGGTACAGTACAGACTTGATGTGGCCAGCAGCGTGCAGCCGGGCTGGCGCTGCAGGCGTTGCAGCGCATCGAGCACGTTGGCCTGGGCGTCCCCCAGGTTGGCGCCGATGCCGATGTAGGCCAGTGTAAATGCAAATGGCGCCTGGTCGTCCGGTGCGGAGGCGGGCGCCAGGCCGGCGGAAATTGCGGTGTTCATGATGCGGCGGAGATTACTCGGCGCCGCCGTCGCGCGCAGGAGCGTCGCTACCACCTTCGCCGCCGTCGCCGCCCTCACCACGGCCGCTGCGGTTGCGTCCACCACGGCGCGGGCCGCGTTTGCGTTTGGCCGGGCCGCCAGTACTGCCGCCACCAGCGCCGCCGCCGCTTTCACCCTCGCGCGGTGCGCGGGCGGAGGCGATCAGTTCTTCGCGGGTGATCTCGTCGCCTTCGTAGAACGCAGTCCACCAGTCGCCGATTTCGGCGTCGATTTCGCCGGAGGCGCAACGCAGCAGCAGGAAGTCGTAACCGGCGCGGAAGCGCAGGTGTTCCAGCAGCTTGTGCGGCGCCTTGCCGGTGCGGCGCTCGAAGCGCGGCTGCATCGACCAGATGTCGCGCATGTCGGTGCCGATCTTGCGCTGCAAGGCCAGCTTTTCGGTCTGCGAATCGAGTACATCGTCGGCCGCCAGGTGCAGCGCCGGAATGGTCTGTTCGCCGGCTGCGCGGTAGGCGGTCCACTTTTCCAGCACCTGGTGCCACAGCAGCGACGCAAACAGGAAGCCCGGCGAGACGGTCTTGCCGGCGTGGATGCGCGAGTCGGTCGAGTCCAGCGCCAGCGTCACGAACTTGACGCCCAGCGGCTGTTCCAGCACCACGTCGAGCAGCGGCAGCAGGCCGTGATGCAGGCCTTCCTTGCGCAGCTGCTGCAAACAGGCCAATGCGTGGCCGCTCATCAAGAGCTTGAGCATTTCGTCGAACACGCGCGCGGCCGGCACGTTGTTGATCAGCGGCGCCATGACCTTGATCGGCGCGCCGGTTTCCGGCTCGATGCTGAATTTCAGCTTGGCGGCAAAGCGCACCACGCGCAGCATGCGCACCGGGTCTTCGCGGTAGCGCGCTTCCGGTACGCCGATGATGCGCAGCGTCTTGGCGCGGATGTCTTCAATGCCGCCGTGGTAGTCCAGCACCTGCTGGTTGGCCGGGTTGTAGTACATGGCGTTGATGGTGAAGTCGCGGCGTTCCGCGTCTTCCGCCTGCGAGCCGAAGGTGTTGTCGCGCAGGACGCGGCCATGTTCATCCTTCGGCGCGCTGTCCGAGGTGGTGCCGCGGAAGGTGGTCACCTCCAGCAGGTCCTGGCCGAACATCACGTGCACGATCTGGAAGCGCTTGCCGATGATGAAGGCGCGGCGGAACAGCCGCTTGACCTGCTCCGGCGTGGCGTTGGTGGCGATGTCGAAGTCTTTCGGCTTGACGCCCAGCAGCAGGTCGCGCACGGCGCCGCCGACCACAAAGGCTTCGTAGCCGGCTTCCTGCAGGCTGCTGGTGACGCGGATGGCGTTGTTGGACAGCAGGCGCGGATCGATGCCGTGGGCTTCGGGCCCCAGCACCACCGGGGTGTTCGTGTCGCGGACCGCTTTACTCTTGGTGCCGAGGATTTTGCGGATCAGTTTCTTAATCATTGAATAGGTCAATTAATGGCCAGCCATTCGCGGCGGCGTGCGTTTTCAGTTTTTCGTTGGGGTTGGTCGCCACCGGATGGCTGACGATGGACATCAGCGGCAGGTCGTTGTGCGAGTCGCTGTAGAAGTAGACAGTGTCGAAATCTTCCAGCGTTTTCCCCATTTTTTCCAGCCACGCCTTGGTGTGGACGATCTTGCCCGGTCCCTGGGTCGGCGTGCCAAGCAGCTTGCCGGTCAGGTTGCCGTCGGCGTCCAGTTCCGGCATGGCGGCGATCAGGTGTTCCACGCCCAGCGCCTTGGCGATCGGCGCGGTGACGAAGTGGTTGGTGGCGGTGACGATGGCCACCAGGTCGCCTGCATCGATGTGCTTTTGTAGCAGCGCGCGCGCCGCCGGGTGCAGCGCCGGCGTCACCACTTCGGCCATGTACTGCGCGTGCATTTCATCCAGCTGCGTGCGCGGGAAGCGCGCCAGCGTGCCAAGCGTGAACTCCAGGTATTCTACCGGATCGAGCGTGCCGGCCTGGTATTGGGCGAAGAACTCCCGGTTGCGGCGGTCGTATTCGACGGCGTCGACGGCGCCGGTGCGCACCAGGAACTGGCCCCATTCAAAGTCGGAGTCGATCGGCAGCAGGGTGTGGTCGAGGTCAAAAAGGGCGAGGTTCATCATTCTTTCGCTTCCGCCTGCAGCCACTCGCGCAGCAGCGGCAGAGTGATCGGGCGTTGGGTTTCAAGGGAATACTGGTCCAGCGAGTCCAGAATGGTCGACAGCGACCGCATGTCGCGCTGGAAGTGCGACAGCAGGTAGGGTATCACGCCAGCCGACAGCGTCAAGCCGCGGGCGGTGGCGGCGGCGGCCAGCGCGGCGCTCTTTTCGTCGTCGGTCAGGCCGTGGATCTGGTAGATCAGGCCCCAGCCCATGCGCGTGCGCAGGTCTTCGCGCACCGGCAGCACCGCCGGCGCGACGTTGCCGCTGCAGACCATGAAGGCGTTGTTGGCGCGGATTTCGTTAAACAGCGCGAAGGCGTCGATCTGCGCCACCGGCGACAGCTTTTCGCAGTCGTCCAGCAGGTACAGGTCCACCTCCGGCGAGTAGACGAATTCGGACTCGATCGAAAACGGCGAGATGTAGCGTGCGCGCGCCTGGTCGGCCTCGCTGCCGCTGCTGGCCAGGGCCTTGAGCAGGTGCGACTTGCCGACGCCGACCGCGCCCCACAGGTAGGCGAAGTGTTCGCGCGAGCTGCGATCGGCGAACTGCTTCATCAGCGCTGCCGATTCGGCATTCTGTCCCACCTCGAACGATGCGAGGCTGTGCGCTGGTTCCGCGCCTAAATCGAGCACCAGTTGTTTCATGGCGTTCGCCTTGTGGTCTTTTGCATAACGTTTATCTGTTTCACATCATGCATTATAGAAGCTGCTGCTCAGATAGTGGCGACGCAAGTGGCGGAAAGCCACCATCAGCACCGCCGACGCGGGCAACGCCAGCAGCACGCCGACCAAGCCGAACAGCTGGCCGAAGGCCAATAAGGCGAAAATGACGGCCAGCGGATTGAGGCCGATCCGTTCGCCCACCAGGCGCGGGGTCAGCACAAAACCTTCCAGCACCTGGCCGACGCCGTAGATGATGGCCACCGCGATCAGGCCGCTCCAGTCGGAAAATTGCAGCACCGCCGAAATCAGCGCCAGCACCAGGCCCAGGCCAAAGCCGAGGTAGGGGATGAACACCAGCAGGCCGGTGATGATGCCGACCGGCAGGGCGACGTCGAAACCGGCGATCGCCAGCGTCACCGAATAGTAGATGGCCAGCACCAGCATCACCAGCAGCTGGCCGCGCAGGTACTGGGCCAGCAGGGTGTCGACTTCGCGCGCCATGCCCATGGTCGGCGCGATGTAGCGGCGCGGCACGCAGCCGGCCACGCGGCCCAGCATGGCCGGCCAGTCCAGCAGCAGGTAGAACAGCACCACCGGGATCAGGGTCAGCGTCGCCAGCCAGCCGAGAATGGCGGTGCCGCCGACGCGGGCGGAATTGAGCACGGCGCTCCAGATGGCGTCACCGCTGGCGGCCAGCTGCTCGGACGCCAGCTGTTTAATGCCGGCGCTGTCGACGCGCACCTTGACCCCCAGATTGAGCAAGCGCGGCGCCAGCATGTCGTTGGCCTTGGCCAGGAAGGCCGGGATCTGCGCCTGCAGCAGCGGGATTTCCTTTTGCAGCACCGGCACCACGATCAGCACCAGCGCGATAATGGCGGCGAAGAACAGCACCACGACGATGGTCACCGACAGCGCGCGCGGCATGGTGACGCGGCGGCCGAAGCGCACCCGGTCCAGCCAGTCGACGCCCGGATTGAGCGCATAGGCGAAGATGGCGGCCGCCAGGAAGGGCGTCAGCACCGGGCCGAGGGTAATTAACAGGAACAGGAATGCCGCCCACACCGCTAACCAGAATGCCGTCTGCTTTTGCTCAACCGAGAGGGGAAATGGCATGGAGGTGAATTCGATGGTTAAAAAGGCGGTTGGACGGGGCAATTTTGATAAAATAGCGGATTGACCGGGTTTATGTACTAATCTTTGCGCTGATTTCTGCGCGTTTTCATGTGATTTTGTCATGAAAATGGGTCTCCGCCTTCTATTTTACCGCCTCCGCTGCGAAATACACCATGAGCCAAACTTCAAATGTTTCCCTGTCCTACCGTGACGCCGGCGTCGATATCGACGCGGGTGATGCTTTAGTCGAAGCAATCAAGCCGTACGCCAAGCGCACCATGCGCGAGGGTGTGCTGGCTGGTTTGGGCGGTTTCGGCGCCATGTTCGAGATCAGCAAGAAGTACAAGGAGCCAGTGCTGGTATCCGGTACCGACGGCGTGGGCACCAAGCTGAAACTGGCGTTTGAGCTGAACCGTCACGACACCGTCGGCATCGACCTGGTGGCGATGAGCGTCAACGACATCCTGGTGCAGGGCGCCGAGCCGCTGTTCTTCCTCGACTACTTCGCCTGCGGCAAGCTGGACGTGGCCACCGCGACCAACGTCATCAAGGGCATCGCCCAGGGTTGCGAACAGGCCGGCTGCGCGCTGATCGGCGGCGAAACCGCCGAGATGCCAACCATGTATCCGGACGGCGAATACGACCTGGCCGGTTTCGCGGTCGGCGCGGTGGAAAAATCGAAGATCATCGACGGCACCAAGATCGCCCCGGGCGACGTGGTGCTGGGCCTGGCCTCGTCGGGCGTGCATTCGAACGGTTACTCGCTGGTGCGCAAGATCATTGAAGTGTCGAAGCCGGACCTGGAAGGCGACTTCCACGGCCGCAAGCTGTCGGACGTGCTGATGCAGCCGACCCGCATCTACGTCAAGCCGCTGCTGGCGCTGATGGAATCGATCGAAGTCAAAGGCATGGTGCACATCACCGGCGGCGGCCTGGTCGAGAACATCCCGCGCGTGCTGCAGCCTGGGCTGGTGGCCGAGCTGGATTCGAAGTCGTGGACCATGCCACCGCTGTTCCAGTGGCTGCAACAGCACGGCGGCGTGGCCGATTCGGAAATGCACCGCGTGTTCAACTGCGGCATCGGCATGACCGTGATCGTCTCGCAGGAGAACGCGGCAGCCGCCATCGCCCAGCTGGAAGCGGCCGGCGAAACCGTCTACACCATCGGCAAGATCCGCGCCCGCGTCGGCGACGAGCATCAGACCATCGTCGTGTAAGCGATACTTTGCGATACAAAAAAGCGGGCCGCGTGCCCGCTTTTTTCATGGCCGCGTCACGCATGGCTGGCATACTGCGAGCCATGAAAAAACTCCTGACCCTATTGCTGGCGCTGGCCGCCGGCGTGGCGGCCGCGCAGCCGGCCCATCCTGTCATTCTGGTGTCGCTGGACGGCTTCCGTCCGGATTATCTGGAGCGTGGCGTCACGCCCAACCTCAACCGGCTGGCGGCCGGCGGCGTGCGCGCGGTGGCGATGCGGCCGTCGTTCCCGTCGATTACATTCCCTAATCATTACACGCTGGTCACCGGCCTGCGGCCCGACCATCATGGCATCGTCGACAACACCATGATCGACAAGGCGATTTCCGACAAGCGCTTCACCCTCAGTAATGCCGAGGCGGTGGCCGACCATCGCTGGTGGGATCAGGGCGAGCCGGTGTGGGTGACGGCCGAGCGCAACGGCATCCGTACCGGCACCATGTTCTGGCCCGGTTCGGAAGCGGCGATTCACGGCGTGCGGCCAACCGTGGCGCCTAAGTTCGACGGCAAGCTGCCGGCCGCCGAGCGGGTCGATACGCTGCTGTCCTGGCTGGACCGTCCGGCCGACCAGCGCTTCGGTTTCATGACGTTATATTTCGATGATGTGGACCACGCCGGCCATGAGTTCGGCCCGGCTGCGCCGCAGACCACCGAGGCGGTGGCGCTGGTCGATCAGGCCATCGGCCGCTTGCTGGATGGGTTGGCCAGCCGCCACCTCGACGCCAACCTGGTCATCGTCTCCGACCATGGCATGGCGGCGGTCAATCACGAGCGCGTGCTGCCGTTGTACCAGATGCTGCCGAAGGGCAGTTATGAGGACGTGACCAACGGCCCGTACGCGGGCATCAATCCCTCGTCGCCGGAGCAGGCGGACAAGCTGGCGGCGGCGTTGATGCAGCCGCACGCGCATCTCCAGTGCTGGCGCAAGGAAGAGATTCCGGCGCGGCTGGCTTATGGCCACAATGCGCGCGTGCCGGCTTTCCTGTGCCTGGCCGATCCGGGCTGGAGTATTGTGTTCAGCGACAAGAGCGCTGCCAAGGTCAAGGGCGGCAAGCATGGCTACGACAACGTGGCGCCGGACATGGCGGCGACCTTCATTGCTGCCGGTCCGGCCTTTAAGCCGGGCGTGGTGCTGCCGGAATTTGACAACGTCGACGTCTATCCATTGCTGATGCGTTTGCTGGACGTGGCGCCGCTACCATCCGACGGCGACATCACGCCGCTGCTGCCGGCGCTGGGGCAGTAGCACCGGCGGCAGGCGCAGCAGACGATCAGCGCCCCGGTGGCGGCGGTGGACCGCCTTCCGGCATGGCGGCGATGACGTCGCCGTGCTTGTGGCACACGCCGCTGACGGTGTCGCCGCGATGGCCGGTGAACTGCACCTTGTCGCCTTCGACCTTGCCTTTGCAGGCGGCCACCGCTTCCGGCGGTGGACCGGGCGGCGGGCCGTCCGGTGGCGGATTATTCTGCGCGGACGCGCTCAACATGCAGCCGGCCAGCGCCGACCACAGCATCCAATGCTTCATCAACTTCATGACTACTCCCGATAACAATGCGTGAGCCGCCATTGTGCTGCTGGCGCTTGTTAGCTGCGGTCAAGGCGGCGTAAAGCGCGGTAAATTGGCGTGTCCGGCTGCCGTGCGCCGTCGCGTCCGCCGGGCGGATTACACTCTGGCGTCAACCACACCGGAGCATTGAAACCACATGAAAGCGTACTCTTTAATGTTGCTTGCCTGCCTGGCCTTGTCCGCCAAAGCCGACGGTCCTTCGACCTATGAGGCTGCGGGGATGCTGGATGCCTACCTCAAAGTCTGCACCGAGCTGGCGCCGGAAAAAACGGCGTTTTACAAAGCGAACATCCTGACGAGCATGAGCTGCGGCATGTCGGTTGCCGACGCGGAGAAAAGTGTGACAGAAATCCGGGACAGCAAGAATCCGCAAATCCGCGCGGCCTACCAGACCGCCTATCAGAAGGCGCTGGCGCCTTTTAACAGCGCCACAGCAAAACAGAAACTGGAATTCTGCGCCCACTTTTCCGAGGTGAAGTGCTAGACCGTCCGGTAGAGTGCTGTCACAGCTGACGCCGAGCAGCGGTCAGGGTACGGTAAAAGACAGTAACCCCTAATGGCGTCTAGCACCGCCATGGTGATGCAGGTCTTCCAGATCGATGTCTGTGACGATGCCGGTATCTGCATCTATACAATTGAAGGTGACGCGCCAGTTGGCATTCACTTCCATGCTGTAGCGGCAGGCGTGTCCGCTTAGTTGTTTGACGTTTTTGAGCACGCCCAAACCATCGCGGATATCATCCAGACATCTTGCTGAGTGCAAATGCAGCAAGATGTCGCACAACGATTTGGCCCAGGAAACGGAAATGCCGCGTTTATCGTTCCCACCCGATTGTCATAGACGCCGCATGCCTTTATGCACGATATCTCTGCTATGAGGAATCATGACATTGTCCTGAATGGTTGACGGGCTTAGTGTTTGCTCCTACGATAAAGAGTGAGTTCTAATCGGCATCGGAGGAACTATGATCACTATGCATCCTGGGGAATATCTCTCTCTGTCCTACGTCGAACCGTACGAAATTAGTTCGGCCGAGTTGTCGGAGCGACTTGGGCTGCCGGTGCTGACTATCGATGGTTTGCTGATGCAAGAGATAGAGTTGACGGCGGAAATGGCTGTCAGGTTTGAACTGGTGCTGGGCTGTTCTGCCGAATCATGGCTGGGGATGCAGACTGATCACAGCCTGATGCAGGCAAGAAAAAAGGTCGAGCCTGCTACGGTTCGACCTTTCGTATTCCCACCGCGTAAGGACGCGGCCTGACAGGATTAGCGCTTGAGAATTTTCGCCACCGGCGCGGGGCGCAGGCGGAAGGCGTCGGGCATGCCGGAACCGAGCAGGGGACGCAGGTACATGCGGAAAGCGTCGGTGACGTCGGTGCCGCTGGCGCTGATGAACTCGTCTTCCATCACGCGCGTCTTCCCGGCTACGGTGGTCAGCGGCAGTAGTTCGTAGTCGACCGAGTAGAAGCCGGTGCGCTTGATGGCCACCGAGCCGTCGCGGGCGCCCCACATGGCGAACTGCACGGCCTTCTCGCCGACTTCACGCGCTTCGCGCTGGTCGACGTCCGACACGCAGCCGATGAAGGAGCGCTGCAAATAGCCGAAGGTGTCGCCACGCACGCGCTTGATGCCGAGTTTGGCCTTGATTTCGTCGCACAGCAAATCGGCCAGCGCGCCGGTGCCGGACAGCTGCACATTGCCATGCGCGTCGCGTTCCACTTCCTTGGCCAGCAAGGAGGCGATGGCTTCACCGCTAGCGTCATGGATGCCTTCCGATACCGCGATCACGCAGCGGCCGTAGCGTTCGTAGGTGGCTTTCACATCCGCCAAAAACTGGTCCAGAGAAAACACCCGCTCCGGCAGATAGATCAGGTGCGGGCCGTCGTCCGGGAACTTCTTGCCAAGGGCCGAGGCGGCGGTGAGGAAGCCGGCGTGCCGGCCCATCACCACGCCCACATACACGCCCGGCAAGGCGGCATTGTCCAGGTTGGCGCCGGCAAACGCCTGCGCTACAAAGCGCGCGGCCGACGGGAAGCCCGGCGTGTGGTCACTGCCGACCAGGTCGTTGTCGATGGTCTTGGGAATGTGGATGCAGCGCAGCGCGTAGTTGGCGGCCTGCGCCTGTTCGCTGACGATGCGCACGGTGTCCGATGAATCGTTGCCGCCGATGTAGTAGAACTGTTCGATCTCGTGCGCGCGCAGCACCTTGAAGATCTCGGCGCAGTAGGCCAGGTCCGGCTTGTCGCGGGTCGAGCCCAGCGCGGAGGAGGGCGTGGCCGCCACCAGCTCCAGGTTCTGGCTGGTTTCGCGCGTCAGATCGACCAGGTCTTCGCTGACGATGCCGCGCACGCCGTGCATCGCGCCGTAGACCCGGTTGACGTCGCGGAAGCGGCGCGCTTCCAGCACCACCCCCGCCAGCGATTGGTTGATGACGGCGGTTGGCCCGCCTCCCTGTGCGACCAGAATTTTTCCCGATGCCATGCCCGCTCCTTGTGAAGGTTGCTGCTGCGCTTCCGCATCATAGCGTACGGCGTTATGGATGTGGTGTACGGAAGTAGCTCATCATGCAGACATAGTCGGCCAGTGGCATGATGCCAAGCTCGCGCCGGTGCTGTTCGACCTCCTGCACGCTTTGCTCATCGGGCAAGCCGAAATGCGGCATGGCCCAGGCTTGCGGCGTGAACTGCGTGCCGTAGCGTTGCGGCTTGTGCTGCGCCACCAGCACGCGGTCGATGAAGCGCGACAGGGTCATGCCATCCAGTTCACCATCGGCATGCCGTTGCTCGATCTCGGGTTGCAGCGAGGCCTGGAACTTGGGTTGCAGGTCCGCATGTTGCGCCAGCAGCCAGGCGTTGCGGACGCCGCGTTCGCCGACCTGGGCGGCCGTCGGAAAGCCTTGCGCTTTGACGAGCTTGTAAAGCCAGGCGACGTTGTCGGCATCGATTTCCAGTGCGCGCCGCCGGACCAACGCATTGTTGGGCGCGGCGAGATAGGCATTGCGTGCGTCCTGATCGCGCTGGAAGCGTTCGGCCAGCGCGTCGCGCAACGCCGGGTTGCTGAAGGTGCGCGCTGCATCCCGCTGGATGAGCGCTTCGGGCGAGTCTTGCGGATGCGCCTGGTTCCAGGCAATGGCGCCGGGACAGGGCATTTCTTCTGCAGAAGATGGCTCCGGCGCGTCGGCGCTAGCCAGCGGCATGGCCAGCGAGGCGCACAGCCAGGCCAACCATGCCATTTGCATGGCGCCGCGCATCAGTGGTCGCCGATATTCTTGTCGAGGAATTTCTCCACCTTGCCCCAGAAGTCGACGCGGGTCTGCGGCAGCTTCCAGCTGTGGCCTTCATCTTCGTATTCGATCAGCTCGACATTCGGGTTGGTGGCCTTGACCGCCTTGCTGAACTTGATGCTGTGCGCCGGTGTCACGCGGACGTCGGCGCCGCCGTAGGCCATCAGCAACGGCTGCTTGAGCTCGGCCGCACGCAGCAGGGGCGAGGTGGCCTTGAACTGCTCGGCATCCTTGTCCTGGTCGCCGATCAGTGCCGGCATGCCGAAGCGCTTGTAGTCGTCGCTCATGTCCGAACGGTAGTTCCAGCTGCCGTCGTACAACAGGTTGATGTCGGTTATGCCGGCCCACTCCACGCCGCACTTGTAGAGCTCCGGTTCCTTGATCATGCCCATCAGCGTGGCGTAGCCGCCGTAGTTGGGGCCGGCGATGCAGATGCGCTTGGCGTTGGCGTAGCCCTGTTCGATGGCCCAGCGGGTGCCGTCGGTGACGTCATCCTGCATTTTCAGGCCCCATTGTTTCCAGCCAGCGCGGAACAGCTTGCCGCCGTAGCCGGTGCTGCCGCGATATTCCGGTTCCAGCACGGCGTAGCCGCGCGAGGCCAGGAACTGCACTGCCGGCACCCATTCCCAGCTGCCGCCGCGTACCCATGGGCCGCCGTGGACCAGCACCACCATCGGCAGGTTCTTGCCGCCGCCTTTCGGCAGCGTCAGCCAGGCCGGGATGGAGAGACCGTCACGCGCCTTGTAGTGCACCAGTTCCTTGCGGCCCATCTGGTTCGGGTCGATGTTAGGGAAGGATGCGCTGATCATGCGCAGTTTGCCGGTTTCGCTGTTGTACAACATCAGGCGCCGTGGCCAGATGTCGGCGTAGGCGCTCACCAGCACCCACGGCGATTCCGGCCGGGATGGCAGGGTCAGCAGGTTGTTGGTGTTGGGCAGCAGCTTGTCGACCTTGTCCTGCATCGCCTGCATGGCCGGATCGAGCCAGGTGGTGCCCCAGGCATCGGTCAGGTGGCGCACGCCCAGCAGTTTGTCCTTGTCGAAGATGAGCTGGCCGCTGAAGTCATAGCCCTCCAGGTTGACCAGCGGCTTATCGGCCAGCTTGCCGCTGGCGACGTCGTAGCTGTAGACGGCGTTGGTGTCGGTGCCGGGCGCGGTATGCATCACGTACAGCGTGCCGTTCTTGCCGAAAGCGAACGGGCGGAAGCCGCCGCCGCGGCCGGTGTAGCGCTCAAAATCGGTCAGCTTGCGCCAGTCGTTGGTGTTCGGATCGCGGTAGAAAATGTTGTTGCTGCCGCCTTTTTCGCGGGTGGTGGTCAGGCGTGGTTCGCCGTCGTTGTCCAGCATCCACGCGACGGTGTCGCCGGGCCGCGCGATGCTGCCGCTGGTGCGGCCGGTCACTGTATTGAGCCGCAGCACATTGGTGTAGAGAAACTCTCCACTGCTGCTGTAGATGCGATCCTGGACGTAGATATAGTCGGAGTTCTGCGCGCCGCGCTGGCCCAGCAGATAGGTATGCCACGGCAGCTGGTCGCGGCTGGCCGTACTGGAACCGTTGGTAATGAACGGCTGCCAGCTGCGCTGCGCCAGTTGGCGGAATTTGCTGCCGTCGCGGTTCACTGCGAACAGGCCGGGGCGTAGCGCATGTCGCCTTCGGCGAGGTCGTGGTCGGCGGCGGTGAACACCAGCCGCTCATCGTTGACCCAGCGGTAGGTGCCAATGTCGGCATCGCCGAAATTGCCCACCACTTTGACTGCATCGGTGGCAAGGTCGACCACGCCCAGCATGTCGCGCTTGTTCTTGGTGGCGACCCGTACCGCCAGGTATTTGCCGCTCGGTGACAACAGGGCGTCGCTGAATTCGGGATTGGTGAAGAAGTCGGCGATCGGCGGCAGGGTCTTGGCTGCGTCGACGGCCTGGGAGTGGCCGCACAGGAACGCGCCGGCCATAGCCAGGGCGCGCAAAAAGTGGTGGAAGCGCATATGCCTTGTTATAAAATAAGTAATCAAGACAAGATAGCACCAGCTTGCCAAATGCGCCACAGCATAAATGTATTTTAATGTTGCTCCGGCGCGCGGATGTAGTCGACCAGCGCCGCCGCGCGCGGTCCCGGCGCCGGCGTCAGCAGGCTGACCACAACCACGGTCAGCACGCCGGCCGGCACGCCAAAGATGCCGGCCGAAATCGGCGCGATATGGAACCATTGATTTGCCGCGCCGCCGCCGAGGATCGGATTGGTGTGCAGCATGTAGTAGACGCACACCAGGAAGCCGACCGTCATGCCGGCCACCGCGCCGTGGTGGTTGGCGCGCTTCCAGAACACGCCCAGCACCAGCGCCGGGAACAGCGTCGAACCGGCCAGCGAGAAGGCCGCACCCACCAGCGATAAAATGTCGCCCGGCTTGGTCGAGGCGGCGTAGGCGGCGATGAAGGCCACCGCCAGCAACAGCAACTTGGAAATCGTCACCCGCTTCTGGGTGGAGGCGCTGCGGTCCACCAGCTTGTAATACACGTCATGCGACAGCGCGTTGGAGATGGCCAGGAGCAGGCCGTCGGCGGTGGACAGCGCCGCCGCCAGGCCGCCGGCCGCCACCAGCCCGGAGATCACGTACGGCAGGCCGGCGATTTCCGGCGTGGCCAGCACCAGCACGTCGGCGTCGATGGTGATTTCGGCCAGCTGCACCACGCCGTCATGGTTGATGTCGTTGATGCTGAACAGCGGATTAAGCTTGTCCACATTGGCCCAGTACGACACCCAGTTGGGCAAATGGTCGTAGTTGGTGCCGACTAGCGCGTTGTAGATGTCGTACTTGACCAGCACCGCCAGCGCCGGAATGGTCAGGTAGATCAGCAGGATGAAGAACAGCGTCCACAGCACCGAGACGCGGGTGTCGTGCACCGACGGCGTGGTGTAGGAGCGCATCAGGATGTGCGGCAGCGCGGCCGTGCCCAGCATCAGGCAGAACACCAGCGCCAGAAAGTTGTTGCGCTTGATGTCGGAGGTGGCCGGGTCGCCGGGGTAGGGCGTAGCGTGCGGCGTGATCGGTTCGGCGCGTTGCAGGTTCTGCTCGCGCGCTTCGCTCCACACGCGTTCGGCCTCGTCGGCATTTTTCGGATAGGCCACCAGTTCGCGTTCCGCACTGCGGATGTCCAGCAGCGAGGCGTTGCGCGTTTTGACGTGGTCCACTTTGCGCTGGGCGTCGGCGCGGCCGATTTCCCAGGAGGATGGCAGCGTACTGAGGCGCTGCTCGTAGTCGGCGGCGCGCTGGCGGAAGATGGCGCGCACTTCGGCTTCTTTCGGATCTTCCTGCAACACGTGTTCGCGCGCGCTCAACTTGGGTAGCAGTTTGCCGTAGGCCACTTGCGGAATCGGGTTGTCGGTATGTTTGGCCGACAGCCAGATGGCTGGAATCAGAAACGCCACCAGGATGATGATGTACTGCGCCACCTGGGTCCAGGTGATGGCGCGCATGCCGCCGAGGAAGGAGCACACCAGGATGCTGGCCAGGCCGAGGAAGATGCCGACCGAAAAATCAACGCCGGTGAAGCGCGAGGCGATCAGGCCTACCGCGTAGATCTGCGCCACCACGTAGGTGAAGGAGACGATGATGGTGGCGATCACGGCCAGGATGCGCACCGCGCGGCCGCCACGCTCGGCATCGTCGGCGCCGCCGTAGCGCTCGGCCAGGAAGTCGGGGATGGTGTACTGGGCGAACTTGCGCAGGTAGGGCGCGATCAGCAGCGCCACCAGGCAATAACCGCCGGTCCAGCCCATGATGTAGGCCAGGCCGTCGAAGCCGTGCAGGTAGAGGCCGCCCGCCAAGCTGATGAAGCTGGCGGCCGAGATCCAGTCGGCGGCGGTGGCCATGCCGTTGAACATGGCCGGCACGCGGCGGCCGGCCACGTAGTATTCGAGCACGTTGGAGGTGCGGCTGATGACGCCGATCAGCGCGTACAGCACAATGGTGGCGAACATGAACAGGTAGCCGATCCACACGCGCGGCATGCCTTCCTGTTCCAGCGCGGCCAGCGCGATCAGGAAGCCGCCGAAGCCGGCGGTGAACATGGCGTAGTAGCTGCGCAGGCGCTGGAAGAAGGTGCGTGGCTTCAAGCGGACGGCTCCGGTTGCTGGCGCGCGGCGCGGTCGAGCCGGCGCATGCGCCAGGCGTAGAAGGCGATGATGCCGAGGTAGACCAGCGACGCCCCCTGCGCCGCCAGATAGAATGACAGCGGCCAGCCGAACACGCTCAGGCCGGCCAGTTCGCGGGCGAAGAAGGCGGCGCAGAAGCCGGTCAGCATCCACAGCGTCAGCAGCAGGGCGGTCATGCGGCGGGTTTTGTGCCAGTGTTGCAGGCGCGTGAGCGGCGGCGCGGCGGAAGGTTGCGGTTTATCCATAGTACGGCGCTTCGTTTTCGTCGTCGTGCTGCGCCGGCGGCAGCGGGAAAGTCAGGCGGAACAGCGCGCCCGGCAGCTTGGGCTGCGTCGCGCGCGGATTGCTGAAGATGTCGACCTCGGCGCCGTGTTGCTGCGCAATCTCGCGCACAATCGCCAGCCCCAGGCCGCTGCCCTCGGCGGTGTTGCCCAAGATGCGGTAGAAGCGCTCGAATACGCGCTCGCGTTCGCCTTGTGCGATGCCGGGGCCGGTGTCTTCCACTTCCAGGTAGCCGTGCTCCAGTTCGTCGCTGCGCACCCGCACGGTGACGCTGCCGCCGGCCGGCGTGTAGCGCAGCGCATTGTCGATCAGGTTAGACAGCAATTCGCGCAGCATGGTCGGATTGCCGGTGATCAGCAGCGGCAGTGGCGGCGCTTCAAAGCCAAGGTCGATGCGATGGGAGAACGAGGCTTGCACCCAGTCCTGCACCACCATGCGCGCCAGCTCGGACAAGTCCAGCGACTGCATGACGCTGCCGGTCTGCGGATGGTTCTCGGCGCGCGCCAGGGCCAGCAATTGATTCACCAGCCGCGTCGCCGCTTCCGAGCTCTTGGCCAGCTGTTCCAGCGAGCGGTGGATTTCGCCGCTGTCGGTCTGGCGCAGGGCCAGCTCGGACTGCATGCGCATGCCGGCCAGCGGCGTGCGCATCTGGTGGGCGGCGTCGGCGATGAAGCGCTTCTGCATATCGATCGTCAGCGACAGCCGCGACAGCATCTCGTTGAGCGAACGCACCAGCGGCGAGATTTCCTCCGGCACCTGGTTGGAGGCGATGGGACTCAGATCTTCCGAACTGCGCGCGCGGATGCGCTCCTGCAATTGCGCCAGCGGCGACAATCCGCGCGCCAGCGCAAACCAGACCAGGGCCAGTACCACCGGCAACACAATGAACTGCGGCAGGATCACGCCCTTGATGATGGCGTTGGCCAGTTGCGCGCGCTTTTCCAGCGTCTCGGCCACCTGCACCAGCGCGAGCTGCGGCGTGCTGCCATCGTTGCGCTCGATCTGCACGTAAGCGAAGGCGACCCGCACCGGCGTGCCATGCATGCTGTCGTTGCGGAAGCGCACGCCGCCGGCGCTGGTCTTGTCTTCATCGTCCAGCACCGGCTGCGGCATGTCGCGGTCGCCGTCGATGTGTTCGCCTTGCGGGCCCTGGATCTGGAAGTAGACGTTGTCGATGTCGTCGGCGCGCAGGATGTCGCGGGCCGATCCACTGAGGCTCTTGATCAGCTTGCCATCGACCGAGCGCACCTGCTGCGCCAGCACCGTCACGCTGTCTTCCAGCGCATGGTCGAAGGGCTGGTTGGCGATCGACTTGGCGACCAGGTAGGTGATGGCGATGCTCATCGGCCACAGCAGCAGCAGCGGCGCCAGCATCCAGTCCAGGATTTCGCCGAACAGGGAATGCTGTATGTCCTCGTCCGCATCGGGGGCGGGCGGTTGATACTCCGGTTCGGCGGTTTCCGGGACGGCGCTCACTT
Organism: Duganella dendranthematis; assembly: GCF_012849375.1. Taxonomy (NCBI): domain Bacteria; kingdom Pseudomonadati; phylum Pseudomonadota; class Betaproteobacteria; order Burkholderiales; family Oxalobacteraceae; genus Duganella; species Duganella dendranthematis. Next base: position 1,689,440 of record NZ_CP051684.1, on the reverse strand, counting down.
GCTGGCGTTTCCGGTGTCGGCCCTGGCCTCGGCCTCGGCGCTGGCGCGCGCGGCTTCGGTGAATTTCTCCAGGCAGTAGCCGAGGCCGCGCACGGTGGCGATGCGCACGCCGCCGACTTCGATCTTCTTGCGCAGCCGGTGCACATAGACTTCGATGGCGTTGTTGCTGACTTCCTCGCCCCATTCGCACAGGTGATCGACCAGTTGTTCTTTCGATACCAGACGACCGGTGCGGGCCAGCAGGATTTCCAGCAGCCCCAGTTCGCGCGCGGACAGGTCCAGCATCTGCTCATTAATATAAGCGCTGCGACCGACCTGGTCGTAGCTCAGCGGGCCGTGCCTGATGACGGTGGCGCCGCCGCCGGCGCCGCGCCGCACCAGCGCGCGCACCCTTGCCTCCAGTTCCGACAGGGCGAATGGTTTGGCCATATAATCGTCGGCGCCGAGGTCGAGGCCGTTGACGCGCTGCTCGATCGAATCGGCGGCGGTCAGGATCAGCACCGGCAGCAGCGAGGAGCGCGCGCGCAGGCGGCGCAGCACTTCCAGGCCGGACAGCTTGGGCAGGCCCAGGTCCAGGATCAGCAAATCGAATTCCTGGGTCGACAGGGCGGTGTCGGCTTCCTGCCCGTTGCGGACGCAATCGATGGCGTAGCCGGACTGGCGCAAGGAGCGGGTCAGCCCGTCGGCCAGAACGCTGTCGTCTTCGGCAAGTAAAATACGCATGTGAATCTACTCCGGCTGTACAAGCCCCTATTTTGGCGAGTTTTTGTGCTTTCTCAAAGAATTAGCGCAAATCCCGCTTGCATTAAGCACTGTTTTTTTATACAGTGCTACCTGTATTGAACAACCCAACTGGCTGAAAGCACATTATGGACGACAAAAAAGGCGTAGTACCTGCATCTGAAAAAGCCAAGGCGCTGGCAGCTGCGCTGGCCCAGATCGAAAAGCAATTCGGCAAGGGTTCCGTCATGCGCATGGACGCCAGTGCCCCGATCGAAGAAGTACAAGTGGTCTCGACCGGCTCGCTGGGCCTGGACGTGGCACTGGGCGTCGGTGGCCTGCCGCGCGGCCGCGTGGTGGAAATCTATGGTCCGGAATCGTCGGGTAAAACCACGCTGACCCTGCAAACCATCGCCGAGATGCAAAAACTGGGCGGCACCTGCGCCTTTATCGACGCCGAGCATGCGCTGGACGTCGGCTACGCGCAGAAACTGGGCGTCAACCTGCACGAGCTGCTGATTTCGCAGCCGGACACCGGCGAACAAGCGCTGGAAATCTGCGACGCGCTGGTGCGTTCCGGTTCGGTCGACATGGTGGTGGTCGACTCGGTCGCCGCGCTGACGCCACGCGCCGAGATCGAAGGCGATATGGGCGACTCGCTGCCAGGCCTGCAGGCACGCCTGATGTCGCAAGCGCTGCGCAAGCTGACCGGTTCGATCAACCGCACCAACACCCTGGTGATCTTCATCAACCAGATCCGCATGAAGATCGGTGTGATGTTCGGTTCGCCGGAAACCACCACCGGCGGTAACGCGCTGAAGTTCTACGCCTCCGTGCGTCTGGACATCCGCCGCACCGGCTCGATCAAATCGGGCGATGAGGTGATCGGTAACGAAACCAAGGTCAAGGTCGTCAAGAACAAGATCGCGCCACCGTTCAAGGAAGCGCACTTCGACATCCTGTACGGCGCCGGCACCTCGCGCGAAGGCGAAATCCTCGATCTGGGCGTGGAAGCCAAGATCGTCGAGAAGTCGGGCTCGTGGTACAGCTACAACGGCGAACGCGTCGGCCAGGGCAAGGACAACGCCCGTATCTTCCTGCAAGAGCGTCCGGCGCTGGCGTGGGAAATCGAAAACAAGGTGCGCGAATCGCTGGGCGTGCGCGCACTGCCGCCACTGGCCGGCGCCGACACCACCGTGGTCAAGCTGAAGCCGGCCAAACCGGAAGCCGACGCGGCGTAAGCATGTCGTTCCCGCGCAGGCGGGAACCCATGCTGAGCCAGCGCTGTCTCGGCTCCCGCTTGCGCGGGAGCGACGCCGTCCATGCGAACCCCACCACTTAGCCTCAAAGCGCGGGCGCTGCGCTATCTCTCCATGCGCGAGCATAGCCGGCTGGAACTGGCGCGCAAGCTGTCCAAATATGCCGAGGCGGGCGACGACGTCGACGCCCTGCTCGACCTGCTGGAAAAAAACAACTGGCTGTCGCAAGAGCGCTTTTCCGAAGCGCTGATCCACCGCCGTGCCGCCCGGTACGGCAATAGCCGCATTGTCGCCGAGCTGCAAAGCCACGGCGTCAATGGGGAAGCCCTGCAGGAACTCAAATCCAATCTGGCCGACACCGAGATCGAACGCGCCCGCGACATCTGGCAGCGCAAGTTCGGCATCGTGGCAAATGATCCACAGGATCGACATAAGCAAATTCGCTTTCTGTTGCAGCGAGGCTTCTCGCAACGCACCGTGCAAAAGGTCATCAAAGGCGCCGATCTCGACGACTGAGTATCCAGCCGGTGCGGGGTGTGCTAAACTTTGCGGGTTTTTGCAGCACCGCGGGTGCGGTGGTTGTCCGTAGAAGCTGCGGCAACGTGCATTTTTAGTAAGAGAAAATGCGCCAGGCTGCTAACTAATTACATGCCGCGAGAGCGGTATCGATCTTATGTCCCTGTTAACTCCAGTTATCCGACGTGCGCTGCGGTCCTCGCGCGCAACCGCTATCCCCAACCGGAATGGTGTGCGGACTATTGGCGGCACCCCTCTGCATCACACACCGATTTGCACTACAAGATTCCTCACCCTGCACGGCCTGGCCAGCGCAGTGGCGAAGTTTTACCCGCGCTGGGTGGACAAAGCAGCACCGGGTAGCGCGTAGCAACATTATCTGCTTAATCATTCAACCGATTTATACACATCAGCATCAGAAGGGAAGCCAGCATGAAAATCCATGAGTATCAAGGCAAAGAAATCCTCCGAAAATACGGAGTGACGGTACCGCGCGGCATTCCGTGCCTGTCCGTTGAAGAAGCAGTCAAAGCTGCTGAAACCTTGGGCGGCCCAGTCTGGGTTGTGAAAGCTCAAATCCACGCCGGTGGCCGTGGTAAAGGCGGCGGCGTGAAAGTTGCCAAGTCGCTGGAACAAGTGAAAGAATACGCTGACCAGATCCTGGGCATGCAGCTGATCACCCATCAGACCGGCCCAGAAGGCCAAAAAGTACGTCGTCTGCTGATCGAAGAAGGCGCCGACATCAAACAAGAACTGTACGTATCGCTGGTGACCGACCGCGTGACCCAGCGCGTTGTGCTGATGGCCTCGTCGGAAGGCGGCATGGACATCGAAGAAGTTGCCGAGTCCCACCCAGAAAAAATCCACTCGATCGCCATCGATCCAGCCGTCGGCCTGACCGACGCGGACGCTGCCGCCATCGCTGCCAAAATCGGCGTGCCGGAAGGTTCGATCGCTGATGCCGTCACCAACCTGCAAGGCCTGTACAAAGCCTACTGGGAAACCGACTCGTCGCTGGCCGAAATCAATCCGCTGATCGTGACCGGTTCGGGCAAGATCATCGCGCTGGACGCGAAATTCAACTTCGACGCCAACGCTCTGTTCCGTCAACCAGAAATCGTCGCTTACCGCGATCTGGACGAAGAAGATCCAGCGGAAGTGGAAGCTTCGAAATTCGACCTGGCCTACATCTCGCTGGACGGCAACATCGGCTGCCTGGTGAACGGCGCCGGTCTGGCCATGGCCACCATGGACACCATCAAGCTGTTCGGCGGCGAGCCGGCCAACTTCCTGGACGTCGGCGGTGGCGCCACGGCTGAGAAAGTCACCGAAGCCTTCAAGATCATGTTGAAAAACCCAGGCCTGAAAGCCATCCTGGTCAACATCTTCGGCGGCATCATGCGTTGCGACGTGATCGCCGAAGGCGTCATCACCGCATCGAAAGCAGTTTCGCTGCAAGTACCGCTGGTGGTCCGCATGAAGGGCACCAACGAAGATCTGGGCAAGAAGATGCTGGCTGACTCCGGTCTGCCAATCATCGCTGCTGACACGATGGAAGACGCAGCCAAGAGCGTTGTTGCCGCAGCTGCTGGTAAATAATTAAGGAACCGATATGTCTATTCTGATCAACAAAGACACCAAAGTCATCACCCAGGGTATCACCGGTAAAACCGGCCAGTTCCACACCCGCATGTGCCGCGACTACGCGAACGGCAAAAACGCCTTCGTAGCAGGCGTGAACCCGAAGAAAGCCGGCGAAGACTTCGAAGGCATTCCAATTTTCGGTTCGGTGAAAGAAGCCGCCTCGGAAACCGGCGCGACCGTGTCGGTCATCTACGTGCCGCCAGCTGGCGCTGCTGCTGCAATCTGGGAAGCTGTTGAAGCCAACCTGGACCTGGCAATTTGCATCACCGAAGGCATTCCAGTCCGCGACATGATGGAAATCAAGGACCGTATGGCCAAAGCGGGTTCGAAAACCCTGCTGCTGGGCCCTAACTGCCCAGGCCTGATCACCCCTGACGAAATCAAGATCGGCATCATGCCAGGTCACATCCACAAGAAGGGCCGTATCGGCGTGGTGTCGCGTTCGGGCACCCTGACCTATGAAGCAGTGGGTCAGCTGACCGCACTGGGCCTGGGCCAGTCGTCGGCAGTTGGTATCGGCGGCGACCCAATCAACGGTCTGAAGCACATCGACGTGATGCGCATGTTCAACGAAGATCCTGATACCGATGCGGTCATCATGATCGGCGAAATCGGCGGTCCGGACGAAGCCAATGCAGCCCGTTGGATCAAAGACAACATGAAGAAACCGGTCGTTGGCTTCATCGCCGGCGTGACCGCTCCTCCAGGCAAGCGCATGGGCCACGCCGGCGCGCTGATCTCGGGCGGCGCGGACACCGCACAAGCCAAACTGGAAATCATGGAAGCTTGCGGCATCACCGTGACCAAAAACCCATCGGAAATGGCGCGTCTGCTGAAAGCAATGCTGTAATTTCCATCCGCTTAGTTGTGGAATAATAAAGGGGAGCCATGTGCTCCCCTTTATTTTTGCCGGAGATCCGATTGGCCAAGCTCCTCATTTCGCGTGACGGACAACCAGAGCAGCAGGTGCAGCTGAGCAAGGAGCGCATGACCTTGGGCCGCCATCCGCGCAACGACATCGTGCTGAGCCATCCGGCCATCAGCGCCGAACATGCGGTCATCGTCACCATCCTCGACGACTCCTTCCTGGAGGACCTGCACAGCACCAATGGCACCTTCGTTAACGGCCACCGTATCGGCAAGCATTTCCTGCAACATCAGGACGCCATCAAGATGGCCAAATTTGAGCTGGCGTTCGTGGCGGATGGCGTGCGCCCGCTGGCGGCGGCGCAGCCGGTGCTGGCCGAGTTGTCGGTGCTGAACGGTGCGAATGCCGGCAAGCACGTCGCGTTGACCAAGCCGCAGACCACGCTGGGCCGGGCCGGTGTGCAGGTGGTGGTGATCCACCGCCATCTGCAGTTCTATACGATCACCCATACCGAAGGCGAGCTGGCGCCGCTGCTCAACGGTACGACCTTGGACCGGCAGGTTGCTGAGCGCCTCAGCGACGGCGACGTGATCGACCTCAGCGGCACGCAAATGACCTTTCGCGTGGCCTGACAAAATTTGTCAGTCGTGGACAGGCTGACAAATTGCGGCGCATCGGGCTGACAAAAAATGGCAGTTTGGGGTGGGTTTTGCTGAAATTTTAGGCAAAAACAGGCTGGCACACCAATTGCACTAGTAGGGATGTGTCACCCAACAATGTAATCACACCCCCTAGGAGTCGCAAAATGAAATCCATGAAAATGATGAAGAAACAAGCACAAGCCGGCTTCACCCTGATCGAACTGATGATCGTGGTCGCCATTATCGGCATCCTGGCCGCCGTGGCGATTCCACAGTACAGCGACTACACGGCCAAAGCCAAGGCACAGAGCGTTGTGGCTGCGCTGGACGGCCTGAAAACTGCTGTTTCGCTGTGCATCCAGGAAAATAGTGGCGTGGCGGACAGCTGCGACACCGGCGCTGCCGGTATCCCAGCCTTCACCGCAACCAAGGAAGTATCGAGCGCTACTGTAACTGATGGCGTCATCAAGGCAAACCTCGATACCGATACTGGCAAGGCATTGAAAGGTAGTTACATCCAACTGGCTCCTAGTGGCCTTGGCACCGCTAACATTACCTGGACGGTATCGACTGACTCCACCAACACGGCAGTATCGAATGCACTGACCAAAAACAATCCGCCCGCCTCCGCTGCCTCTGCCGCAAGCTAACTAGCTGGACGGATCACGAAAAAAAACCGGCAGCTTGCCGGTTTTTTTTCGTCCGCTTAGACGATCTTCTGGCGGTCGGCGATCAGCGCTTCGTAGGTGAGATTTTGCAGCATCGTGTAATGGACCGGGTCGAGGTCGACGAACTGCACGCCGTAAGTGAACACCTCCGGCTTGTCGCCGGTCGCCGGCTTGACCACATTGATATTGCGGATGGTCGCATTTGGATTCACGCGCACCTGGCGGTTGCCGGGCTGCGCAATCAGATAAAACGACAGCGCGACCTGCCCATCGCTGTCCGACAACTGCTTGGGCGACTCGATCAGCGCCCCGGACACGCTCAAATTGACCAGGAATACCGACGTGTGGCTGCCCGACGCGTTGGTGATCTGCGCCGGGATATCCACCTTGACCCGCATCGCCGCCCGCAGGCTGGTGCCCTGAATCGACACCGGAAAACTCAGGTGCGCATAAAACAGCGGCCGCGGAAACACCCGCTGCACCACGCTGGAGAACGAGCATACGTTGACGCCGGAAAACACGCGGATCGTCAGCTTGTCGCCCTCATTGAGCGCGATCGGTGCGTTGTTCTCAAACGGCACCTTGACGATCATGTACTCATCCTTGACCCAGCCGATCAGCGTCGAGAAGTGCTGGATGGGTTTGATGGTGCGATGGGTGATGAACTGTATCCTGCCGCCCACTTGCAGGTTCATCTGCTCGAACTCGTATTCCTGAGTCTTGGCTTCGCTCGGCGGAGGGTTGCTGCTCATGCAAACTCTTTCTATGTGGCGCAAACGACGACGGTGGACAATACCGTCAGAAAATTGTTCCTGCGACATTAATTATATGCGCGCCAACGAAATGTGACAATCAAGCAATACAACACATTGCCGATCGGTCATGTGGTGGCAACAGCATCTGTTGGGTTCAAGAGCGAATGGCCATTCAGCCCAGGCGTATGCGCAAACAGCTCAGTGATGAAGTCGATGAATACCGTAGCGCGCTGCGGCAGCAGCCGCTCTGCCGAATAAACGGCGTTGAGCGGCGAGGGAGTCGCCGTGTAATCGCTTAGCACCGCCCGCAAGCGGCCACTGCGCAGGTATTCGGCTACCATCCACGCCGGCAGATAGCCGATGCCCATGCCGGCCAACACGGCGCGGCGGATGGCCTCCAGACTATTGAGCCGCAGCCGTCCCGATACCTGCACCTCGCCGTCTTTCAACGGCCAGCCACGGGCTTGGCCGGCCAGCAGGGTATAGATGATGCAGTCGTGCCGCAGCAGTTCCTCCGGCCGTTGCGGCGTGCCGTGCCGGTCAAGATAATCGTCACTGGCAACGCACAGGCGCTCCGACGTGCCAACGCGGCGCGCCCTGAGTGCGCTGTCTTTCAATACGCCGCCACGGATTGCCAGGTCCACGCCTTCCGCGACCAGATCGATGTAACCGTCGCTGATATTCAGTTCCACATCCACATCCGGGTAGCGCGCCATGAAGGCCGGCAGCGCATCGATGATTTTCTCGGTGGCGAGCGCGGGAGGGCATGCGACCCGTAGCAAGCCATGCGGATTCTGCTGCCCACGCGCATCGGATTCCGCCTGATGGATCACATCCAGCGCCTGCCGCGCCAGCGCGTAATAACGCTGGCCGTCGGGTGTGGCCACCAGTTGACGCGTAGAGCGGTTGAGTAGACGGGTTCCCAGCATCCGCTCCAGCGACGCGATGTGGCGGCTGACGTTGGGCTGGCCTATCCCCAACTCCCGCGCGACAGCGGTAAAGCTGCCGGTTTCGATTGCCCTGACCAGGCACTGCATCCATAACAATTTATTCATTTTTCTGTGGGCTCCTTGTACATCCATGCGATTAAAGCATAAATGTTATGAGCCGCGCTTGTCTTATCAGCGCAGCGACAGGTGCGCATACTTGATTCACGCTTTTTCACTTTTACTTTAAAGGAATCACAACATGGCACTCAAACTCGCGAACAAAGTCGCTGTCATCACAGGCGGCAGCACCGGCATCGGCCTGGCCATCGCCAAGCGCTTCGTCAACGAAGGCGCCACGGTCTACATCACTGGCCGCCGGCAGGCGGAACTCGATCTGGCGGTCAGCGCCATCGGCGGCACGGCGCAGAGCGTGCGCGTGGATTCGGCCGACTCATCGCAGTTGCAGGCGCTGTTCGAGCGCATCCGCGCCGAGCATGGCAAGCTGAATGTGCTGGTCGCCAACGCCGGCGGCGGCTCGCTGGCGCCGCTGGGCGAGATCACGGAAGAACATTTCGACGATACCTTCGGGCGCAACGTGAAAGGCACGCTGTTCACGGTACAGGCTGCGTTGCCTTTGTTGGGAGAAGGCGCCTCGGTCATCTTGACCGGCTCGACCGCAGCAAGCAGCGGCACGCCGGCGTTCAGCGTGTACGCCGCATCCAAGGCGGCGGTCCGGGCGTTTGCCCGCAACTGGATACTGGACGTCAAGGGCCGCGGCATCCGCATCAACACCCTGAGCCCGGGTCCGATCAAGACGCCGGGCCTGGTCGAGCTGGTGGGTAACGATCCTGCCCAGCAGCAAGGCTTCCTCGATCATTTGGCGTCGCAGATCCCGATGGGCCGCGTCGGCGATCCGGATGAAATCGCCAAGGCAGCCGTATTCCTGGCCTCGGACGACGCCAGCTTTGTCAACGGCATTGAATTGTTCGTGGACGGCGGCCTCGCCCAGATCTGATGTCCGGCGGCGGTTAGCTGGTGGCGCTCCAGTCGCCCGACTTGCCGCCGTGCTTTTCCATCACGCGGATATCGCTCATGACCATGCCGCGATCCACGGCTTTGCACATGTCATACACAGTCAGCAAGCCGACTTGCACCGCAGTGAGTGCTTCCATCTCCACCCCGGTCTTGCCGTAGGTCTCCACTTGCGCCTTGCAGTGTACCGAAGACTTGTCGACGTCGGTTTCAAAGTCCACCGCCACGCGGGTCAGGGCCAGCGGGTGGCACAGCGGGATCAGGTCGCTGGTGCGTTTGGAGGCCATGATGGCGGCGATGCGGGCGATGCCCAGCACGTCGCCTTTCTTCGCGGTGCCGCTCATGATGATGGCCAGCGTCTCCGGTTTCATGCGGATGGAGCCGCTGGCCAGCGCGATGCGGTGGGTCTCGGCCTTGGCGCCCACGTCCACCATGTGGGCTTGTCCGGTGGCGTCGAAATGGGTCAGGTGATCGGTGGTCATGGTTGCAGCTTAAAATGATTCATAATGTGGCACTCAGTTTTCATACCCGAGTTGCGGGTATCATATCACCGTGAATGCTAAACGCTCCTCTTACTCTGGACGCATGCGCGCCGTTGCCGCCGCGCTGCTGATCGCCATGCCGATGGCCATGGCGCAGACCGGTATCGCGCCGGCCAAGATCCCCAACCTGCCCGCGCTCGGCGGCACGGAAAGCCAGGATTTGTCGCCGCTGATGGAGCGTAAGCTGGGCGAGGAGATCATGCGCGACATCCGCCGCGACCGCGATTACCTCGACGACGGCCCCATCCTCGAATACATGAACAACTTCGGCAACGTGCTGGTGGACGCTCGTCCCGGCGCGCGCGGCGAGGCCAAGTTCGATTATTTCTTCTTCGTGGTGCGCGATCCGCAGCTGAATGCGTTCGCGCTGCCCGGCGGTTTCATCGCCGTGCACTCGGCGCTGCTGTTGCAGGCGCAGAACGAGTCCGAGCTGGCATCGGTGCTGGGCCACGAGGTCGGCCACGTGGTGCAGCGGCACATCGCCCGCTCGATCGGCCAGCAGAAGCAGGATGCGCTGATTCCGCTGGCGGCGATGATCCTGGCCGCGCTCACGGCGCGCCAAGGCGGCGGCGATGCGGCCATGGGCGTATTCCTCGGCGGCCAGGGCCTGGCGATCCAGCGGCAGCTGAACTTCGGTCGCGATGCCGAACGCGAAGCCGACCGCATCGGTTTCCAGATTATGGGCGAGGCTGGTTTCGACCCGTCGGGCATGGTGGCGTTCTTCCAGCAGATGCAGGCTTCTACCCGGAATTACAGCGATCTGGTGCCGGCCTGGCTGTTGACTCACCCGTTGACCAGCGAGCGTATCGCCGACATCCAGGCGCGTATCCGCGCGCAACCTTACAAGCAGCGCCAGGACAGTCTGGACTTTTTCCTGGTGCGTTCGCGCGCGCGCGTGCTGCAAGACCAGAGCGCCAACGGCTACAGCGAAACCAAGCAGTTCTTCCAGGGCCAGATTTTGCAGGACAGCTGGCAGCAGAAGGCTGCCGGCCAGTACGGCATGGCGTTCCTGACCATGAAACAGGGCGACACCGACGCCGCGCAGAAGTGGCTGGACCAGGCGCGCGAGACAGTCAACAAGCCGCCGCCGACCGGTGTGTTCGGCGCTTCGCCGCGCAGCAAGGCCGAGTCGATTTTTGCCGCGACCTCGATTGAGATCAAGCTGGCGCAGACCGAGAACAAAGAGGTGCTGGCCAAGGCCGCCACCGAGGCGGAAGCGGCGCATCAGAAGTTCCCGCTGTCGCGCGGCATCGCCCATCAGTACGGCGAGGCGCTGCTCGCGGCCGGCAAGCTGGATGAGGCCGGCGCTTACCTGCGCGACCAGGTGCAGTTGTACCGCGAAGATATCGAAGCCTACGATCTGCTGGCGCAGGTGTATTCCAAGCAGGGCAAGCTGGCGTTGCAGCACATTGCGCTGGCCGAGTCGTACAACCTGCAAGGCGGCGTGATGGCGGCGCTGGATCAGCTGGGTTATGCGCGCAAGGCGCCGGATGCGTCGTTCTACGACCAGTCGCTGATCGATGCGCGCGAACGCGAGTGGCAGGCCCGTCGCCGCGAAGACCTGGCCGACCGGGGCAAGAAGGAAATGGCCCTGTCAGGCTCGGCGTTCAAGATGGAGCTGAAGTCGGACAAGGATGCAAAGGACAACAAGGACGATCCATTCAACAATTCCTATACCAGTCCGTTCGACCGGCTGCGCAAGGCTACAGATCCTATGCAGTCGCCGGGGTCGGTACGCTGATGTAGCCGAAGCGCGTCGCCAGCTGATCGGCGGCGATGCGCTGCACCGCCACACCATTCAGGCTCAGCGCACCTTCGGCGCGGCCTTCCAGCCATGCAAGCAAGACCTCGTCCGCCACCGGCGCGCCATCCATGCGCAGCTGTGGCAGCACGCCGGCGAAATCGCGGTCATCCAGTTGCGCAACGATATCGCTATGACGCAGCACCAGTGCGCCGCCCTCGGTCATGAACGCCGCTTCGGGCGTGCCCAGCGGTGCGCCGGTGTGCAGCTGCCAGCCATCAGATGGATCGGTGCGGACGATGTACGGCGTCGCCTCCAGCGCCACATACACACGCTGCGGTCCGTTCTGGAAATACCAGCAGCCGCGCTCATCGGCCGCGTAGTTGCGCGTGATGAAGCCGACCAGCGCCGCATTGGTCAGCTTGTCGCCCGGCAGATTCAGGTGCTGCGCGCGTTCGTCGCGCATGCGCCAGTTGCCGCGCGCATCGAGCGCCAGCCAGCCGTAGCAGAGGGGGACGTTGGGCCATTTGGCCAGCGCCTGTTTGACGATGTCATCCATGTTGTTCGAGAAAGTGAATCAGTTTGCTCGGCAGCCAGTTGATGCGTCCAGGCGGGCCGCCGACGGCAAAGCCGACATGGCCGCCCTGCTCAGGATAATCTAATACCACGCGCGATGACGCACGCTGCGGCAGATGGCGGCCCGGCAGGAAGGGATCGTTCTTGGCGTTCAGCACCAGAGTCCGCACGGTGATGTCGTCCAGCACGTGCTTGGCGCTGGCGCGGTTCCAGTAGTCGTCGGTGTTGCTGTAGCCGTGCAGCGGTGCGGTGACCACATTGTCGAAGGCATACAGGTCGCGCGCAGCATGCAGGGCGTCTAGGTCGAACAGGCCGGGGAACTGCTGTAGTTTGGCTACGCATTTCGGCTTCAGCGTTTGCAAAAACATGCGCGTGTAGATCATGTTGAATCCGCGCGACAGCGAGACGCCACCCTGCGCCAGGTCCAGCGGCGCAGACACGGCGCAGGCCGCATCGACAAACTCGGCCTGGTGTTGCGACTCGCCTAGCCAGCGCAGCAGCGCGTTGCCGCCCAGCGAGACACCGGTGGCGTAGAACTTGCCGCTGGCGCCGTCCGCCTGGCGCCGCGCGTGCAGGCGGCGCACGATCCAGTCGATTTCGGCGGCGTCACCGGAGTGGTAGAAGCGTGGTGCGCGGTTGGCTTCGCCGGAACAGCCGCGAAAATGCGGCACCGCGCCGGACCAGCCGCGCGCTTGCGCCTCGGCCATCAGCGCGCGCGCGTAGTGGCTGTCGGACGAGCCTTCCAGTCCGTGGAACAGCACCACCAAAGGCTGGTCGGGCGGACCGTCGACGAAATCGATGTCGATGAAGTCGCCGTCCGGCGTGTCCCAGCGTTCGCGCCGGAATTGCACCGCCGGCTTGCTGATGGCAATCGCAGGATAAATGGTCTGCAGGTGGCCGCTAGGCAGCCAGAACGGTGCGGTGTACTTCACGACGGCTTTAATGCAGGATCTGGCTGTGCGTGTCCTGCGGCGCCGGGCCCGGTGCGATCGATACATGATGCAGGACGATGCGCCAGCCTTTCGGCGTTTTCGCGTACACATTGGTGGCGACCAGGTGCGCCGGCTCGCCGCTGGCGGCGGTGGCGCCTTCGATTACCACGTGAACCGAACTCATCAGCGTATGGGTTTCGTGCAGCTGCGATGGCATGATGTGCAGGCCGCCATGCTCGAGGATGGCGGCCCAGGAGGCGCGAATGGCCGCATGGCCGATCAGGCGCACGCCGCCCGGATGCACGCAGACGATTTCGTCGTCATCCGCCCACAAGGCCATCAGCGCTTCGAGGTCCGCCCGGTTGAGGGCGTCGTAGAAGGCCGTTTCGGTTTCAGCGGCGCTGCCGTTGTGCGTTTTCTTGGCTGGCATGGTGGGCGAGGGGAGGAGGTTAGTGGTGGCCGACCACGGTGCCCGGCTTCAGGCTGTAGGCGGTGCCGCAGTACGGGCATTTGGCGACGCCGTGGGCGTCGAACTCCAGGAACACGCGCGGGTGCGACGACCACAGCGGCATGGCCGGGTTAGGGCAGTGGGCCGGCAGATCTTTGCCATCGAGTTCAACTGCGGCGGCGGCGGCTTTAGGGTTGGTCATTTCTTGTGGCTCCGGATGGCTAAGAGAAAACCACGATTTTAACGGATTCGCGCAGTTGACAAAAATCGTCGGTAAAATAGCGCCTCTACAACCCCGGTCCGGCCCACCCTGTGGCGGGAATGCCACAACTGTCCCATGATTGAATCCAGCCCTGCGGCCGCCGCACCCTGCGTCGCCACCCACCACGAACCGTCCTGGCGCGCCGGCGTCAAGACCGGCCTGCCGTCGCTGTTCGGTATCGGCGCCTGGGGCCTGGTGGTGGGCATCGCCATGGTCAAGTCGGGTTTGACGATCCCGCAGGCGCTGGGCATGACGCTGGTGGTGTTTGCCGGCTCGGCCCAACTGGCGGCCTTGCCGCTGATCGCGGCCGATGCGCCGATCTGGGTCATCTTCGTGACCGCGCTGGTGGTCAATCTGCGTTTTGTGATCTTTTCGGCGCTGCTGGCGCCGCATTTTGCCCACCTGCCGTGGCGCCAGCGCCTGACGCTGGGTTATGTGTCCGGCGACATCTCCGTGGCACTGTTCCTGCAAAAATACCCGTCGCCGGCGCCCGAGATCGGCAAGCTGTCGTATCTGAAGGGGCTGCTGTATCCCAACTGGGCGTCGTGGCAGATCGGCTCAATTGCCGGCGTGTTGCTCGGCAGCGTGGTGCCGCCGGAGTGGAATCTGAGTTTTGCCGGCACGTTGGCGATTATTTGCGTCATGGTGCCGCTGACGGCGGGGCGGCCGGCGTTGTGCGGCGTGCTGGTGGCGGGCGCCGTGTCGGTGCTGGCGCACGGCCTGCCGTACAAGCTCGGCTTGCTGGCGGCGGTACTGGCCGGCATGCTGAGTGCGATGCTGGTCGGCGAGACCGCCGAGAAATTGAGGAGCAAGCATGGCTGACTGGGAAATCTGGGTGGTGATCTTCGTGCTGGCGCTGGCCACGGCCGCCACCCGCAGCGGGTTCTGGCTGGTCGGCCACCGTGTCACCATCCCCAAGCGGGTGCAGGAAATGTTGCGCTACGCGCCGGCCTGCGCGCTGGCGGCGATTGTGGCGCCGGACCTGATCCTCGCCGCCGATGGCCAGCCGGTGCTGGACGCCAGCAATCTGAAACTGGTGGCCGGCATCGTCGCCACCGTCTATTATTTGCTGCGACGCAATATGCTGGAGACCATCATATTCGGCATGGCTTTCTTCACAGCATTAAGGCTGATTTCTGTAATTTAATAACAGAAAAATCAACTCCGGCTTGCGGTAGAATAGCGCTCTTCCTCCAACTCGACTTTGGGTAGCCATGTCCGCTGTTCTTAACTTCATCCGTCTGCAAGACCTCATCGATCAAAATGCGCTGCAAGGCAAACGCGTTTTCATTCGCGCCGACTTGAACGTGCCACAGGACGATGCGGGCAATATCACCGAAGATACGCGCATCCGCGCTTCCGTTCCCGCCATTAAGGCAGCAGTTGCCGCCGGCGCCAAGGTCATGGTCACGTCCCACCTGGGTCGTCCGATCGAAGGCGAGTTCAAGCCGGAAGACAGCCTGGCGCCGGTCGCCAAGCGCCTGTCCGAGCTGCTTGGCCAGCAGGTCGAACTGAAGCAGAACTGGGTGGACGGCGCCGACCTGGAAGGCCTGCAAGCCGGCCAGGTCGTACTGCTGGAAAACGTCCGCGTCAACAAGGGTGAAAAGAAGAACAGCGACGAACTGGCGAAGAAAATGGCCGCATTGTGCGACATCTACGTCAACGACGCCTTCGGCACCGCGCACCGTGCCGAAGCGTCGACGCACGGCATCGCCAAGTTTGCGCCGATCGCCGCCGCCGGCCCGCTGCTGGCCGCCGAGCTGGACGCACTGGGCAAGGCGCTGGGCGCCCCGGCCCGTCCATTGCTGGCGATTGTCGCTGGCTCGAAAGTTTCCTCCAAACTGTCGATCCTGAAGGCGCTGGCCGACAAGGTCGATAACCTGATCGTCGGTGGCGGCATCGCCAATACCTTCATGAAGGCCGTCGGCCTGAACATCGGCAAGTCGCTGGTGGAAAACGACCTGGTCGATGAAGCCAAGGCCATCATCGACATCATGGCCAAGCGCGGCGCGCAAGTGCCGATTCCGGTCGACGTGGTGTGCGCCAAGGAATTCTCGCCAACCGCTGTCGCCACCGTCAAAGACGTGGCCGAGGTGGCTGACGACGACATGATTCTGGATATCGGTCCAAAGACCGCCGCCCAGCTGGCCGCGCAGATCGCTGCCGCCGGCACCGTGGTGTGGAACGGGCCGGTCGGCGTGTTCGAGTTCGACCAGTTCGGCGAAGGCACCAAGACGCTGGCGCTGGCCATCGCGCAATCGAAGGCGTTCTCGATCGCCGGCGGCGGCGACACGCTGGCGGCGATTGCCAAGTACAACATCGGCGAGCAGATCGGTTACATCTCCACCGGTGGCGGCGCTTTCCTGGAATTCCTGGAAGGTAAGACCCTGCCAGCGGTGGAGATCCTGACCCAGCGCGCCGCCAAGTAAGAGGAATAGCACGGTCGTGCTTTGTAGCAAATTAACAGTAGAATCCAGGTAATGCCTGGGAAGGGCGTCAAATCTGTAGCAAAACCTACAGATTTGATGTCTTAACCGCAATAAACCCTGGTTTCCGCGCCGCGCGGGAACTGTTCGCATGACCTACTGCTAAGGAATACTATGTCTCGTAGCACCAAAATTGTCGCCACGATTGGCCCAGCTTCTACCGACTTCAACGTACTGGTCAAGATGATCCGTGCCGGTGTCGATGTCGTGCGCTTGAACTTCTCGCACGGCAAGGCGCAGGACCACATCGACCGCGCCCGTCTGGTGCGCGAGGCGGCTGCCGAGTGCGGCCGCGAAGTGGCGATCATGGCGGACATGCAGGGGCCGAAAATCCGCGTTGGTAAGTTTGAGCAAGGCAAGATCGAACTGGCCAAGGGCGACAAGTTCATCCTGGACGCCAAATGGGGCGAGAACGGCGAACTGGGCAACCAGGAACGCGTGGGGCTGGACTACAAGGCACTGCCGCAGGACGTGCGTCCGGAAGACCAGCTGTTGCTGAACGACGGCCTGATCGTGCTGGTGGTGGAAAAAGTGGTGGGCAGCGAGATTTACACCGTCTGCAAAATCGGCGGCGAGCTGTCCAACAACAAGGGCATCAACCGCCTGGGTGGCGGCTTGACCGCGCCGGCGCTGACCGCCAAGGACATGGAAGACATCAAGACGGCCATGAGTTTCCAGGCCGATTACCTGGCGATCTCGTTCCCGAAAAGCGCCACCGACATGGAAATGGCGCGCCAGCTGGCCAATATCGCCGGTGACGCCTACGGCCACAAGCCGATGATGATCGCCAAGATCGAACGCGCCGAAGCGATCCCGCTGCTGCAGGAGATCCTCGACGCCTCCGACGGCATCATGGTTGCCCGTGGCGACCTGGCGGTGGAAGTGGGCAACGCCGCCGTGCCGGCGCTGCAAAAGCGCATGATCCGCATGGCGCGCGAGTCGAACAAGCTGGCGATCACCGCGACCCAGATGATGGAGTCGATGATCTTCAACGCCGTGCCGACCCGCGCCGAAGTCTCGGATGTGGCCAACGCCGTGCTGGACGGCACCGACGCCGTCATGACGTCGGCCGAAACCGCATCGGGCCGCTATCCGATCGAAACCGTGGAAATGATGGCCGCCATTTGCGTGGAAGCCGAGCAGTCCGAGTACAACAAGCTGGACGCCGATTTCCTCAACGCGACCTTCACCCGCATCGACCAGTCGATCGCCTACGGCGCGCTGTTCACCGCGCACCACCTGGCGGTGAAGGCGATTGTGGCGCTGACCGAGTCCGGCTCGACCGCGCTGTGGATGAGCCGTCACAACATCGACACGCCGATCTTCGCGCTGACGCCATCGATCACCACGCTGCGTAAAGTGTCGCTGTACCGTAACGTGAAGGCATACAATTTGCTGCAGGAAGGCGGCAGCGCCGCCGTGCTGAAAAAAGCGGAAGAGTTGCTGGTCGCGCAGGGCGTCGTCAAGAAGGGCGACCTGATCGTGGTGACCTCGGGTTCCCCGATGGGCCAGGTCGGCGGCACCAACGCGCTCAAGATCGTCAAGGTCGGCGAATTTAGTTAAGACCGCCGTCGTTCCCGCGCAAGCGGGAACCCATGCTGCGCCTCACTGGCAGCCGATGTATGGGACCCCGCCCGCGCGGGGCGACGGACGGTAACAGGTTTTTTTATTGTTTTTGGAGAGTTACCATGTCCCTCGTATCCATGCGTCAACTGCTGGACCATGCCGCCGAAAACGGTTATGGCATCCCTGCGTTCAACGTCAACAATCTGGAGCAAGTGCAGGCCATCATGGCTGCCGCCGATGCGCTCAATTCGCCGGTGATCATGCAGGCGTCGGCCGGCGCCCGCAAATACGCCGGCGAAGCCTTCCTGCGTCACCTGATCGACGCCGCCATCGAAGCCTATCCGCACATCCCGGTCGTCATGCACCAGGACCACGGCCAGTCGCCGGCGGTCTGCATGGCCGCCATCCGCTCGGGCTTCAGCTCGGTGATGATGGACGGTTCGCTGGAAGCCGACGGCAAGTCGGTGGCGTCGTACGAGTACAACGTCGACGTCTCGAAAGAAGTGGTCAAGTTCTCGCACGCCATCGGCGTGACGGTGGAAGCCGAACTGGGCGTGCTCGGTTCGCTGGAAACCATGAAGGGCGACAAGGAAGACGGCCACGGCGCGGACGGCACCATGACCCGCGAACAGCTGCTGACCGACGTGGCGCAAGCGGCCGACTTCGTGCAACGCACCCAGTGCGACGCGCTGGCGATCGCCATCGGCACCTCGCACGGCGCCTACAAATTCACCCGCAAGCCAACCGGCGACATCCTGGCCATCGACCGCATCAAGGAAATCCACGCCCGCATTCCCAACACCCACCTGGTGATGCACGGCTCGTCGTCGGTGCCGCAGGAACTGCTGGCCATCATCCGCGAATTCGGCGGAGACATGAAGGAAACCTACGGCGTGCCGGTCGAAGAGATCCAGGAAGGCATCCGTCACGGCGTGCGCAAGATCAACATCGACACCGACATCCGTCTGGCGATGACCGCCGCCGTACGTCAGTACATGTTCCAGAACCCGTCGAAATTCGACCCTCGCGACTTCCTGAAGCCAGCCCGCGCTGCTGCGGAGCAAGTTGTCCGCGCACGTTTCCAGGCCTTCGGCTGCGAAGGCCAGGCGTCGAAAATCAAGCCAATTCCACTGGATAAAATGGCTGAACGCTACAAAGCCGGCGAGCTGTCCCAGATTGTGAAGTAAAATTCTGTTTTGGAACGGGTTGGTTCTTACGGACCAATCCGACTCTTTCGACCGGCGATCGAGCATTCCTCTGTCGCCGGTTTTTGCTTTTTCATTACATTCCCCTGCTATGAACAGCCTCTACCAGTCTTCCATCAAGTCCCTGCCACTCCTCGGTCATGGCAAAGTCCGCGACAACTACGCTGTCGGCGATGACAAAATCCTCATCGTGACCTCCGACCGCCTGTCGGCCTTCGACGTTGTCATGAATGAACCGATTCCCGGCAAGGGCAAGGTACTGAACCAGATGACCGACTTCTGGTTCGAGAAGCTGGGCCACATCGTGCCGAACCACCTGACCGGCGTGGCGCCGGAATCCGTGGTGGCCGCCGACGAAGTGGAGCAGGTCAAGGGCCGCGCCGTGGTCGCCAAGCGGCTGAAGCCGATCATGGTGGAGGCCGTAGTGCGCGGCTACATCATCGGCTCGGGCTGGAAAGACTACCAGGCCACCGGTTCGATCTGCGGCATCAAGCTGCCAGAAGGCCTGCAACAGGCTGAAAAGCTGCCACAGCCGATCTTCACGCCAGCCGCCAAGGCCGACCTGGGCGAGCATGACGAGAACATCAGCTTTGAAGACATGGAATCCCGCATCGGCGCCGAACTGGCCGCCAAAATGCGCGATGTCGCCATCAAGTTGTACACCGAAGCGTCGGAATACGCCGCCTCGCGCGGCATCATCATCGCCGACACCAAGTTTGAATTCGGCCTCGACGACAATGGCGTCATGCACCTGATGGACGAAGTGCTGACCGCCGACTCGTCGCGCTTCTGGCCGGCCGATTCGTACGCGGTCGGCATCTCGCCGCCGTCGTTCGACAAGCAGTTCGTGCGCGACTATCTGGAGACCCTGACCGACTGGGGCAAGACCGCACCGGCGCCAGCGCTGCCGGCCGACGTCATCGATAAAACCCAGGCCAAGTATTTCGAAGCCATCGAACGCCTGACCGGCGAAAAGCTGAAGGTATAAAAATGGCGGATCAAAAACCAGTGGTCGGCGTCATCATGGGCTCGTCTTCGGACTGGGACGTGATGTCGAACGCCGTAGCCATCCTCAAGCAGTTCGACGTGCCGTTTGAAGCGCAAGTGATTTCCGCGCACCGCATGCCGGACGAAATGTATGCGTACGCCAAGAGCGCCCGTGCGCGCGGCCTGCGCGCCATCATCGCCGGCGCTGGCGGTGCCGCGCACTTGCCGGGCATGGTTGCGGCCATGACCATCGTGCCGGTGCTGGGCGTGCCGGTGCCGTCGAAATATCTGCGCGGCGAAGACTCCATGCTGTCGATCCTGCAAATGCCGAAAGGCGTGCCGGTTTCCACCTTCGCCATCGGTGAAGCGGGCGCCGCCAATGCGGCGCTGACCGCCGTGGCTATGCTGGCCGCCACCGACGACGCGCTGGCCGACAAGCTGGAAGCGTTCCGCGTTTCGCAAACCGAGGTCGCCAAGGCCATGACTCTGCCGGTTGAATAAATGAGTGATACGAAGTTACAGCCCATCCTGCCGCAAGCCAATCCACCAGCCTGGCTGGGTGTGATGGGCGGCGGCCAGCTGGGCCGCATGTTTGCCCAGGCCGCGCAGGCCATGGGTTATCAGGTTGCCGTGCTGGAGCCGTCGGAAGATTGCCCGGCCGGCCAGGTCGCCCAACGGCTGGTCAACGCCGGCTACAGCGATAACGCCGGCCTCGACGCGCTGGCTGCGCAATGCGCCGCCGTCACCACCGAGTTTGAAAACGTCCCGGCGGACAGCCTGTCGCGCCTGGCGCAATCGGTGTTCGTGGCGCCCAACGCGCACGGCGTGTCGGTCGCGCAGGACCGTGTGGCCGAGAAGCGCTTCTTCGTCAGCTGCGCCGACAAGTCGGGCGTGCTGCCGGCGCCGCACAAAGTGATCGCTTCGCAAGAAGATATCGACGCCATCAGCGATGACCTGCTGCCGGGCATCCTGAAAACCGTGCGCATGGGCTACGACGGCAAAGGCCAGGTGCGCGTGAAATCGCGCGCCGACGTGCAGGCCGCGTTTGAATCCATGGACAAGGTGACTTGCCTGCTGGAGAAGATGCTGCCGCTGGCGTACGAGGTGTCGGTGCTGACCGCGCGCGGCCACGACGGCGAATCGGTGGTCTATCCGATCGCCGAGAACGTGCACCGCGACGGCATCCTGTTCACCACCACCGTGCCAGGCCCGAACGTGTCGGAAGAGAGCGCCTTGAAAGCGCAGAAGGCGGCGCAAGCCATCGTGGCCGAGCTCGGTTACGTGGGCGTGCTGTGCATCGAATTCTTCGTGCTGACCGACGGTTCGCTGGTGGTCAACGAAATGGCGCCGCGTCCGCACAACAGCGGCCACTACACCATCGACGCCTGCGTCACCAGCCAGTTCGCGCAGCAAGTGCGCGCCATGGCGCAACTGCCGCTGGGCGATGTGCGCCAGCATTCGGCGGCCGTGATGCTGAACATTCTGGGTGACGTCTGGTTCACCGACGACAGCGAGGTTGGCGACAGCGCGCGCGAACCGGCCTGGAATGAAATCCTGGCGCTGCCGGGCGCCAATCTGCACCTGTACGGCAAGGACGATCCGCGCCGTGCCCGCAAGATGGGCCACCTGACCTTCATCGCGCCGACGCTGGCGCAAGCGCAGCAGCAGCTCAACGCCGCCTGCGCCGTGCTCGGGATCGCACCTTGAAGCAGCCATCCGCAACTGTCGCCGACCAGGCCGCCATTGCCGAAGCGGCGGCCATTCTGGAGCAGGGCGGGCTGGTGGCGTTTCCTACCGAGACCGTCTACGGCCTCGGTGCGGACGCTGAAAATCCGGCCGCCGTGGCGCGCATCTACGAAGCCAAGGGCCGGCCGCATGATCATCCGGTGATCGTGCACCTCGCTCCCGGCGCCGATCTCGACTACTGGACCACCGACGTGCCCGACGCAGCGCGCCAGCTGGTGCAAGCCTTCTGGCCTGGCCCGCTGACCTTGATCCTCAAGCGCCATCCGCGCATCCCGGACGCCGTCTCGGCCGGCCAGGACAGCGTCGGCATGCGTTGTCCGTCGCACCCGGTCGCCATCGCGCTGTTGCAGGCGTTTAAAGGTGGCAAGGGCGGCCTGGCGGCGCCATCGGCCAACAAGTTCGGCAACGTCAGCCCGACCACCGCGCAGCATGTGCGCGATGAGTTCGGCATGGACGCGCACGACGACGGCGCACTGAACGGTGACGATGCCTGCTCCGCAGCCGAACTGAGCCGCGTGCTGGAAGGCGGTTCGAGCGAGGTGGGGATCGAATCCACCATCGTCGATATGTCGCGCCTGGCGACGCACGGCCCGGTGCTGTTGCGTCCCGGCCACATCAGCGCGCAACAGATTGCGGAGGTGATCGGCATGCTGCCGGCCGCGCCGGATCAGGCCGCGCCGCGCGCCTCCGGTACGCTGGAATCGCACTACGCGCCGCGCACGCCGGTCACCATGCTGGCGGCCGATGGCTTTGCCGCTACCTTGTCCCAGTTGCACGCCAAAGGCGTCAAGGTGGCGCTGATCGGCCACGACTTGCCGGCCGCGCTGACCGCCTCGGCCCATGCCCACTGCATGCTGCCTGCCGATCCTGCCGGCTACGCTTACGGCCTGTACGCTGCGCTGCGGGATATGGATCAGACCGGTGCCGGCCTGATCCTGGTCGAAACGCCGCCGCAGGATGGCGCCTGGCTGGGCGTCAACGATAGACTGCGCCGCTCCGTGTTCGGCTCGGCTGGCGTGATAGCCTCGCTGTTGCAAAAATAAGCCACTGCCGTTTTGTGCGGCAGTTTCACCTGCTAAGATGAATTCGTTGCCGGCCGAAATACTCGCCCGGCCATCTTGCAAGGATGTGATATGCGCAATGCACGGCTGGCCCTGATTCCCCTTGTCTTGACCCTGGCCTCCTGCGGTGGCGGCGGCGGTAGTGCCGACCACAGCGGCGGCAGTGTCGTCACTCAACCGACGCCGCCGGCGCCGCAACTGCGAGGCCAACCGATTGGCGGCGCCACGCTGGTGCCGGTCGTGGTCAGCGCCGGCAGCACTGTCAACACGCTTGACCCGGCCGCGTTGAAAACGCTGGTCGACGCCGGCACCACGTTGGGCAGCGCGGTCACCGGCACGCCCACCTGCGCCATCACCACCTACACGCTGAAATATCACACCATCGATGCCACCGGCGCCGACACGCCGGCCAACACCGCCATTTTTGTGCCGTCGGGCAGCGATGCGGCTTGCCAGGGCGGCCGTCCGGTGTTGTTGTACGCGCACGGCACCTCGGTACAAAAAAGCACGGACATGGCCAATCTGGCCTCGACCGAACCGCGCCTGATCGCCGCCATGTTCGCGGCCCAGGGCTACATTGTGGTGGCGCCGAATTACGTCGGCTATGCCGGCTCGACTGCCGGCTACCATCCGTATCTGGATGCGCAGCAGCAGTCGGCCGATATGATCGACGCCTTGCGCGCCGCCCGCAGCGTGTTCAGCAGCATCAACGTTGGCGCTTCCAGCCGGCTGATGGTCACCGGCTACTCGCAGGGCGGCTTTGTGGCACTGGCCACGCAGCGCGCCATGCAGACGCAATACCCGTCCGAATTTGCGGTGACGGCCGCCGCGCCGTTGTCCGGCCCGTACGCGCTGATGCAGTTCGGCGACACTATCTTCAACGGCGCGCCGACCACCGGTTCGGCTGGCTTTTTGCCGATGCTGATCACCGCCGGCCAGCGTGCCGGCGCCAACCTGTACAGTAGCACCAGCGATATCTACGAACCGAAATACGCCAGCGGCATCGACACGCTGCTGCCCGGCACGCAAAGCCTGGGCGAACTGGTGGCCGCCGGCAAGCTGCCCAACGATGTGCTGTTTGCCGCCGACTCGCTGCCGCAGACGGCCGGCTACGCCAGTGCGTTCGGCGCCGATCACCTGATCAAGACCGCCTACCGCGACGCCTACCTGGCCGACCTCAAGGCCAACCCGTGCAACGCCAGCAGCGCCGCGCCGCTGGCCTGCGCGCCGGCGCAATCACTGCGCAAATGGCTGCTGAAGAACGACCTGCGCACCTACACGCCGACCGTGCCGCTGTTCCTGTGCGGCGGCGATGAAGACCCGTTAGTCCCGTACGCCAACACCACCAGCACGGCGGCCTACTTCCGCGCGCAAAATGCGACCGGCCTGCAACTGACGGTGTTGAACGTGGACACACTGGCGGCGGGGCCATCGCTGACCTCGCGCACGGAATTTGCTGCGGCCAAGGAGGCGTTGCGCGCTCTCACCAAACAACAGACCGGCAGCGCCGCTGCCGCCGACCAGGCGGTCAAGGATGCGTACCACGCCGGATTGGTGGCGCCGTTTTGCCTGCGGGAAGCGCGTGCCTTCCTCGATTCTGCACCAAGCCGGTGAATCGCTCCTTGATCTAGCGTAAGAAACGCCGAGCAAGCGTTCTTTTTTGCTCACAAACCCCGGTTTTTAGGGGTGTTCCTCTATACAAGTGTTTCCGGGACTGGCATATTAGTTGGGTTGCGAATAGCACGGCCGTTCGTATCACAAGACAAAAAAATATTTTTAGGAGACAACATGCGTCATACCAAACTTGCACTTGCTGCAATGGCCCTGGCCGTCCTTGCGGGTTGCGGCGGCACCGATCCAGCAGCCGGCGATCAAACCACCAAAGTCAAATACAGCGCACAGGTATCGTTCGGCGATAGCCTGTCCGACGTCGGTTCCTACGCAGTCGGCACCGTCGCCGCGCTGAAGGGCGGCAAATTCACCATCAACGGCAATAACACCTCGGTCAACGAAACCCTGACCGGCAAAAACTGGACCGAGCTGACCGCCGCCCAGATCGGCTTGGCTGCACCATGCGCCGCCGTGACTGGCCTGGACGGTAACGCCGCCCAGGGCTTCTCGGTGCCGGCCACTGCGCACGCCGGCTGCTACGGCTACGCCATGGGCGGTTCGCGCGTGACCAACCCGGTTGGACCAAGCAACAAGCTGACCGGCAGCGCGCTGGGCGCGCTGACCTATCCGGTCGTGACCCAGATCGCCAACCACCTGAAAGCCGTTGGCGGCAAATTCAAGGGCGACGAGCTGGTGCTGGTGATGGCCGGCGGTAACGATGCGCTGTTCCAGCTGGGTGCGCTGAGCACCGCCGCGACCGCAGCGGGCACCGCGGCCGGCAACACCGCTTACGTCACCAGTCTGGTTGGTCAGCTGGCGGCCGGCGCTACCGATCCTGCGTCGGCCGCCGCCGCTATCGGCACTGCCGCGCAAACCGCAGCGGCGCAGAGCGGCGCGACGCAGACCACCATTACCCAGGCCGCAGTCGGCGCTGCTGCTGTGCAGCCAGGTAACTCGGCGGTCGCTTCCCCTGCTGTGTATGGTCCGATGGTGACCAAGGCTACCGCCGCCGGTACCGCCGCAGGGCAAAAAGCCGGTGCTGACTACGCCACCGCCCACGGCCCTGAACTGGTCGCTGCAATGGGCCAGGCCGGCACCGAACTGGTGGCACTGGTGAAAACCCAGCTGATCGGCAACGGCGCCAACTACGTGGTGGTGAACAACCTGCCGGACGTGGCCACCACGCCGTCGGGCCGCACCAAGGATGCCTCGACCCAGGCGCTGATCAACGCCATGGTCAACGCCTTTAACAGCGCGCTGAGCACTGGCCTGGCCAGTGAATCGAAAGTATTGCTGGTGGACGTGTTCGCGGTCAGCCATGACCAGGCCACCAATCCTGGCCCATACGGTCTGACCAACGTGTCCGAAACCGCGTGCGACCTGAGCACCGCCAAGAACCCGCTGGGCAGCTCGCTGGTGTGCAATGCCAGCAACCTGAAAACGGGCGACGTCAGCCACTGGTCGTTTGCCGATGACGTACACCCAACCCCTTACAACAACCTGCTGCTGGCGCGTTATGTGTCCAAAGCGATGGTGACCAAGGGCTGGCTGTAATTCAGTCACATACAAGATATCTGGAGACGATATGAATAAAACGGTAAAACTGCTGGCGCTGGCCGCCGCAATGACGGTGGCTTCGGCTGCATCGGCACAACAAACCGCCGGTACCTGGCTGGGTACGCTGGGTGTCAACAAGATCACGCCGAAAGTGGAGTCGGGCGATGTGTCGGCACCGGCGCTGCCGGGCACCAAGACCGACGTCGGTTCGGACACCAAGCCGCGCTTCACCATAGGCTACATGGTGACCGATCATATTTCGGCTGAGCTGGACCTGGGCCTGCCGTACAAGCACGAGCTGTCCGGCGCCGGGTCCATTCAGGGCACCGGCAAGCTGGCGACGGCGGAAGTGCTGCCGCCGACCTTCTTCGTCCAGTACCGTTTCCTGAACGCGGACTCGGCGTTCCGCCCGTATGTCGGCCTCGGCTATACCTACGCCATGTTCCAGAAGGAACGCGGTTCGGGCCAGCTGACCGCCATTCTGAATACCGGCGGCCCGGGCGCGACCTTCAAGCTGGATGACAAATCGGCAGCCAGCTTCCAGATCGGCGGCACGTACAAGATCAACGAGAAATGGTTCCTGGATGCGTCGGTCATCAAGACCAAGCTGAAAACCACGGCCCACTACTCGACCGGCCAGACCCAGGAAGTGCGCCTCGATCCGCTGGCGGTCAACTTCAGCATCGGCTACGCCTTCAAGGGCTTCTAGCCTTCGGGTAGAGAGAACCGCTGCTTCGGCAGCGGTTTTTTTTTTAACGGTTGCCGACGAGTTGCTCCGCCTTGTTCCACAGCGCTTCGGCCCGCGCCGGATCGACCGCATAACGCCGCACGCCGGCACTGAAGGCACTCAACTCCAGATCGTCGGGCACCAGTTCGCCGACCTGGCAATCCTCGCAATAACGCCCCCCGATCGTATCCGCATCGGCGACCACGCCGGCCCAGATGGTGGTGGCCGCACCTTGCTGCACCGACTTCACTTCGAATGGCGGATTGCCCAGCGCCAGATGCTGCGCATTCATGGCCTCGAACGCCGCCTGGAACGCTGCCGGTTCGATATTGCGCACCAGCTCAGTCTGGATCACGCCCGGATGCACGCTGGCCGCCCGCACGCCTCGGTGGCGATGGCGCGCGTCGAAGGCGACCGCCAGCAGCGCGTCGCCGGTCTTCGAGCGGCCGTAGGCCACCCATGGATCATACGGCGTGTGTTCGAAGTTCGGATCTTCCAGGTCGACGTCGGCGAAACGGTGGCCATTGGACGACAGCGTGACTAGCCGCGCGCCTTGCCGCATCAACGCCGCCAACTGGTTGATCAACACGTAGTGGCCCAGCACATTGGTGCCGAACTGGCTTTCAAAACCGTCGCGGGTGTGTTGGAGTGGCGTGGCCATGATGCCGGCGTTGGCCACCACCAGGTCGAACGGCTGGCCGGCGGCGACCACGGCGTCGCCCAACGCGCGCACCGACGCCAGGTCGGCCAGGTCCATCTGCACCAGCGTCAGTTCGCCGCCGCTGGCTTGCGCCGCCTGCCGGATCTGGGCCGTGGCGCGCTCGGCTTTTGCCAGGTCGCGCGCGGTGCCGACTACTGACGCGCCATGCGCCACCAGGGCCCGCGCAGTCTCCACGCCCAGCCCGGCCGAGACGCCGGTGATGAAGGCGCGCTTGCCGCGCAGGTCGCTGCCGGCCAGCACCTCGTCGGTGGTGGATGTTGCTCCGAAATGTTTCATGATGAGGTCCTCCTGTGTATGGAGTCATCACGATACGCTTACCGGCGGCCGCGAATTCGCCCAAACTGGTCGATTTCTTGCCTGATCCGCTCAAACGCTTGCCCTTCGCCGGCGGCACTGCCACACTGGCTTGATGGACGATTTACTTCAACAGATGACGCGCCGTGTGCTGTACCACAGCGGCGGCCAACTGACCGACACGCCGATCCCACGGCTGGCGATCGGCGCTTTCCGCCAGCCGGAGCCGACCATCACGGCGGTGGCGGCTGGCGTTTGCCTGGTGCTGCAGGGCGCCAAGCAGATGCTGGTGGGTGGGAAGATGCTGCGCTACAGCGCCGGCGGCTGCTACGCCTCGCTAATCGAATTGCCGACCACCTGCTGCGTGTTCGAGATGGCGGGCGACCAGCCCTATGTCGGCACCGGCCTGACGCTGGATCATGCGCTGTTTGCGTCCCTGATTGCGGAGATGCCGGCGCCGCCGCCGGAACAGCCGGTGATGGGCTTTCATATCGGCTCGGTATCGCGCGCGGTGCTGGAGGCGTGGGATCATTTGCTGGCGCTGCTCGACACGCCGGAAGATATTCCGCTGCTGGCGGCGTCACGCGAGCGCGAGCTGATGTACCGCTTGCTGCAAAGCCCGCATGGCCCGCTGCTGCGCCAGATCACCCGCGAGGAGGGCAGGCTGGCCCAGGTGCGCAGGGCGATCGACTGGATGCGCCAGCACTTTGAAGAACCGGTGGCGATTGAGACGGTGGCGGGAATCGCCGGCATGAGCGTGTCGTCGTTCAACCGGCACTTTCGCGCGGCGACCGCGACCAGTCCCTTGCAATACCTGAAGACGCTGCGCTTGCAGGCGGCGCGGCGCCTGCTGGCGGCCGGCACCGACGCCACCCGCACCGCCTACGCGGTCGGCTACGAAAGTCCGTCGCAGTTCAGCCGTGAATACGGCCGGCTGTTCGGCCGGCCGCCCAAGCAGGATGCGTCGCGACTGCGGGAAAATATCAGCGATATTTCCAGCGTCGTGGTGTGAGTTACTGGAAGGCCTGGATGCCGGTCTGGGCCCGGCCCAGGATCAGCGCGTGGATATCGTGCGTACCTTCGTAGGTATTCACCACTTCCAGGTTGACCATGTGGCGGATGATGCCGAACTCGTCGGAGATGCCATTGCCACCCAGCATATCGCGCGCCAGGCGGGCGATATCCAGCGACTTGCCGCACGAGTTACGCTTCATCATCGACGTGATCTCGACCGCCGCCGTGCCGTCATCCTTCATGCGGCCCAGGCGCAGGCAGCCTTGCAGGCCCATGGTGATTTCGGTCTGCATGTCGGCCAGCTTCTTCTGGATCAGCTGGTTGGCGGCCAATGGCCGGCCAAACTGCGTGCGATCCATGACGTACTGGCGCGCCGTGTGCCAGCACGACTCCGCCGCACCCAGCGCACCCCAGGCGATGCCGTAGCGGGCCGAGTTCAAACAGGTGAACGGACCTTTCAGGCCGCGCACGTCCGGGAAGGCGTTTTCTTCCGGCACGAACACATTGTCCATGACGATTTCGCCGGTGATCGAGGCGCGCAGGCCGAACTTGCCGTGAATGGCCGGCGCGCTCAGACCCGCCATGCCTTTTTCCAGCACGAAGCCGCGAATCGACCCTTCATCGTCCTTGGCCCATACGACGAACACATCCGCCACCGGCGAATTGGTGATCCACATCTTGGCGCCGCTCACCGAATAGCCGCCCGGCACTTTCTTGGCGCGGGTGATCATCGAGCCGGGATCGGAGCCGTGGTTCGGTTCGGTCAGGCCGAAGCAGCCGATCCACTCACCGCTGGCCAGCTTGGGCAGGTATTTCTGTTTCTGTTCTTCAGTGCCGAACTCGTAGATCGGCACCATCACCAGCGACGACTGCACGCTCATCATCGAGCGGTAGCCGGAATCGATGCGTTCGACTTCGCGGGCGATCAGGCCGTACGCCACGTAATTCAGGCCGGGGCCACCGTACTGTTCGGGAATGGTCGGGCCCAGCAGGCCGATCTCGCCCATTTCGCGGAAAATCGACGTGTCCATGGTTTCATGGCGGAAGGCGTCGAGGATGCGCGGTTGCAGCTTGTCCTGGCAGTAGGCGGCTGCGGCGTCGCGCACCATGCGCTCGTCGTCGGTCAGCTGCTGGTCCAGCAACAGCGGGTCATCCCAGTGGAATTGGGCGCGGACTTGGCTCATAGATAGTCTCTCATTATGGATGAATGCTGCCAGCATTCTATGCCTGAGACCTGGTGTGCGCTTTTCTAATGGCGACACCAATTTCCGTTTTTTACCCGAGGCCGGCGAACTGGCCGCTGTGGAAGATCAGGGGAGGGCGCGGCGAAAACGCGCAGAATTCCACTTCGCCGACGAAAATCACGTGGTCGCCTTCCGGGTAGCGACTACGGTTATGACACTCGAACCAGGCCGACGCATCCTTCAAAATCGGCTGGCCGGTGCGCGACAGCTCGTATTCCACGCCTTCCCACGGATCGATGCCACGGGTGGCGAAGCGCTTGGCCAGATGGGCTTGCTCAGCGTTCAGCACATTGATGACGTAATGCGAGTTGCCGGTAAAGATGGGCATGCTGTTGGCGCCATTGGACAGGCTCCACAGCACCAGCGGCGGATCGAGCGAGACGGAATTGAAGGAACTGGCGGTCAGGCCGCGAAAGCTGCCGTCCGCCAGCCGGGTGGTGATGATGGTCACGCCGGTCGCGAACTGGCCCAGCGCCTGGCGGAAATGCGCCGTATCGAACGTGCGCTCTTCGGCACGGGGAGAATTGGTGTTCATGCGTCCATTATGCCAAAGATTTGTACCGTCATAGCGGATTACCCCGGTTTGCGTTACAGTGGGCAGGTGGGCAAGTCTTCTACGCAGGAGGAGTCATGGCTGGCAATGTGGAAACCGCGCTACTGGGCGGCGGCTGTTTTTGGTGTACCGAAGCGGTGTACCTGGAGGTCAGGGGCGTCACCTCGGTGGAGTCCGGCTACGCGGGCGGCGAGATCGCGCAGCCGACCTACGAACAGGTGTGCACCGGCGCCACCGGCCACGCGGAAGTGGTCAAGCTGAGCTTCGACCCCACGGTTATCAGCTACCGCGACCTGCTGGAAATCTTTTTCACTATCCACGATCCGACCACGCTCAACCGCCAGGGCAACGACGTCGGCACGCAATACCGTTCGGTCATCTATCACCAGTCGCCGCAGCAGGAAGCCACGGCGCGCCAGGTCATCGCCGAAATGGCGCATGTGTGGGATGCGCCCATCGTCACCGAACTGTCGCCGGCCCCGCTGTTTTACAAGGCCGAGGACTACCACCAGGATTACTTCCGCCAGCATCCCATGCAGGGCTATTGCGCGTTCGTGGTGGCGCCCAAGGTCGACAAGTTCAAGAAGACGTATGCCGAGCGTTTGAGGTAAGGGCCGGTGCGGCAAGCCCTGCTGCGCCGCCGTCCTCGCCCAGCACCGCAAACGCCGGCACGCCGCCTTCGTCCAGCGCATACGACGGCTGCACCGGCGCACTTGCCGCCGATGGATACATATGCTTGCGCGACCACGGCAGCACCGACGCCCGCTGGCCCGCCTTGCGACCGACGATCTGGTACAGGCTGATCAAATCCTGCTCGAAGGCATAGGCGCACCCGGCCAGGTAGACGTGCCAGATGCGGTAGCGCTTGTCCCCGCCCAGCGCGCGCACTTTCTCGCCGTTGGTCTCGAAGTTGTCGGTCCAGATGGCGCAGGTGCGGGCGTAGTGGCGGCGCAGGCTTTCTACGTCGGTCACTTCCAGCGAACCCTGCTGCATGGCTTTCAGCACATGGCCGATGTGCGCCAGTTCGCCGTGCGGGAACACATATTTTTCGATGAACTCGCCGCCGCCGTACGGCGTCTCGCCGTTGTCCGCATCGGTGGAGGTAATGCCGTGGTTCATCACGATGCCTCCCGGCGCCAGCAGCTTGTTGATGGCGGCAAAGTATTCCGGCAAATGGCGGATGCCCACGTGCTCGAACATGCCGACGCTGGTGATGCGGTCGAACTGGCCGCGCACGTCGCGGTAGTCCTGCAGGCGGATCTCGACCAGGTGCTCCAGCCCGGCGGCGCGCACCCGTTCCCTCGCCAGCGCATACTGGTTTTCCGACAAGGTGACGCCGACGCAGCGGGCGTGGTACTTCTGCGCCGCGCGGATCACCAG
Source organism: Duganella dendranthematis (assembly GCF_012849375.1). NCBI lineage: Bacteria > Pseudomonadati > Pseudomonadota > Betaproteobacteria > Burkholderiales > Oxalobacteraceae > Duganella > Duganella dendranthematis. The sequence continues at coordinate 1,657,755 of NZ_CP051684.1, read as the reverse complement.
CGCGCCCCAGCCGCAGCCGATGTCGAGCAGCGTCTGGTTTGGCCGCAGCTCGATCTTGCGCAGAATGTGGTCGATCTTCTTCAGCTGGGCGGTGGCCAGGTCTTCGTCGCCGTTTTCAAAATAGGCGCACGAGTACACCATATTCGGGTCGAGGAATTCCTGGTAGAAGTCGTTGGAGACGTCGTAGTGATAGCGGATCGCTTCGGCGTCTTTCTGCTTGTTGTGGCTGATGGTGCGCACCATGCGGGCGAATTTGCCCTCGGCCTTGAGCGAACTGCGCGCCAGCGCGTTGACCACGGCGATCATGTCCATGGCCTTGCCTTTGACCTCGATCGCCCCTTCGACATAGGCGGTGCCGAGGTTGGACAGCGACGGCGTCAGCAGGTAGCGGGCGGCGGCGATATTCGGCAGCCGTATCGTCACGCGCGGTGTTTCGCTGGACAGGTCGACCTGCTGGCCGTTCCATAGCTCGATGCGCAGCGGCAGCGTGAGCTGTTCGCGGATGCCCGAGATCCAATTGCTAAGTTGATTCTGTACGAACAAGATAACCTCCGAGTTCAGGATAAAAAGACCATCGCAAGCAATGGTCTGGTATCCATGCGGAGGCGGTCCTGCTTACGGTTGCAGGCGCTCCTTGACCCAGCTGCCATCAGCTTGTTTCTCGTACACGATCCGGTCATGGAAACGCGAACGGCGTCCCTGCCAGAATTCGATGCGGACCGGATCGAGGCGATAACCGCCCCAATGCGCCGGCCGCACCGGCTGCTCACCGCTGACTGCCGCGGCGGCTTCGTAATTGGCTTCCATCTGCTCCCGGTTGGCGATAGGCGCGCTCTGCTGCGAGGCAATCGCAGCGATCTGGCTTTTCACCGGCCGGCTGTAAAAATACTTGTCGCTTTCTTCGGCGGCGGTTTGCACCACACTACCTTCGATCCGCACCTGGCGTTCGAGTTCACTCCAGAAGAACAGCAAAGCCGCGCGCGGGTTGGCGCGCAACTGCTGGCCTTTCTGGCTCTCATAATTGGTGTACCAGGTGAAACCACGCTGGTCGTATTGCTTGATGAGGACGATGCGCGAACTGGGTTTGCCGTCCGCGTCCACCGTGGCCACGCTCATCGCGTTGGGTTCATTGACCTTCGCATGCATGGCCTCCTCAAACCACTTGCCGAACTGGGCGATCGGGTCGTCCAGCACGTCCTGCTCTGTCAGGCTGGCGCGGCCGTAATCGAGCCGCAAGTCCGCCAGCACTACGCCATCGGCCACCGTGTGGTTGACCGGGACCGCCTGTTGCTCCGGCACCTGGCTGGGCGGCAGGTCGGGGGTAATCCCGCGCCGTACCTGCATTGCACTGCCCAGCTGCGCCATTTGTTCGGGGGTGAACAGCCGCTTGGCCATCGTTGCGATATGGGTTTCCTCTTGCACCATGTGGGCCGCGTAGGTGTCGCAGAAGCGCGCGACATCGCTGGCCGACAGCGTGGTGCTGGTCCCGTTGGCGATTTGCTCAAGTTGCGTTTTGATTATAGTCCAGTCTCTATCCATTTGCTCGTGACCGGCCAAGATGGCGGGAACCAGCTCTGCCAGAAGGGAGGCGTCGGCGTCGCGCGCGGTGGCCTGCAGCATCGGCAGCAGGTTTTGTTCCTCGTCGTCGTGATGCAAATGAGCAGCATGGTTGAAGTATTTCAACACCGCTTGCGCGGCTTTCTGCGCATCAATATCGGCGCCGTGCAGGGGCAGGTGGGCCAGCAGGTTCTGCATGGTTTGCAGCTGCTTGCGAATGCGATCGTGGCAGTGTTTCAGCACAGCAATCGGCTGGCTGAAATCGGGGGCGGTGTCGTACAGTGCGTTGCTCATGGAAGGCGCTCTCTCTGGATTAAGCGCCCATTCTAGAATAATTCAAGCAGGCGCGGATTTAGTCGTTGGCCCGGAACGCTTGCGCGAACTGGTCAAGGTGTTGCTGGATGGGCGGGAAATTGAGTGCGGTCATGCGCACCAGCATGGCGCGGCCGCGGTCGTTCTGGCCCAGCTCCAGGCAGGCGCGCATCAGGTTGAGGCCGGTAGTTGGGCCATGCAGGTGTTCGTCGTAGACCGGGTCGATCAGGTCGAGGATCAATTGGAGGTGGCCGGTCGAACCGAGGTCGTTGGCGATCATCATCAAGGCGTGGCGGTCGAAATTGCCGGACGCTAGCACGCCGGCGTACAGCGCCTGCGCCTGCTCGACTTGCTGCTGCTCTAGATGGTGGCGCGCCAGCCACAGTTGCGGACACCAGGCGCCCGGCAGGGCGGCGGCGGTGCGCAGCGCGTCCAGGTAGGCGGCTTCGCCATGTTTCTCGCGCTCGGTCGTGGCCCACCACATCAAGCCCGCTTCCAGATTCGGCGCAGCCTGCACTGCCTGCCACAGCGTCTGCTCGGCCAGCGCTTCGTCGCCGCGCTCGAACTGCACCTTCGCCAGGTTGGTCAGCAGGGCGCCGGTTTCACCGACCTTCTCCATGCCGGCGCGCAGCGTGGCTTCGGCGGCGTCGAGCTGGCCGTTGGTCAGGTACACAATGCCCAGCGTGGTGTGGCTGCGGTCGATATTGGCGTCGATCTCGACCAGACGTTCGCCGGCCGCCGGCAGGTCGGCCGCGAAGCCGTCGTTGATGCCGGTTAGGATTTGTCGGTAGAGTTCATCCGCGTCATCCCATGCCTGCTGCAGCGTCGGCAGGAACATTTTCTCGCGCCACTCCTCGCGGCTGATCTGCAATTCCCGGCCCTGGCTGTCGTAGGCAGTGATCGGGGTGGCGGCTGCTGCGGCGGCGGGGGCTTCGGTTTGGCTGCCGCGCAGGGCAGCGAGGATTTTTTTGAACATGACTGGGCAGAATGGTAGCGATTCGGCCAGCATATCAGCTTGTTAACTTTTTCAATGTTCGGTTGGTTTGCCGCCGCTCCGTTAAAATGGCGGCATGAACAGCATTACTCCCCAGATTTCGACGATGTCGACTTTGAACGCCGCTTCGGCGGCATTGCGCGCCTGTATGGCGCCCATGCGCTCGCACGCTTCCGCACCGCCCACGTGTGCGTGGTCGGCGTCGGCGGCGTCGGCTCGTGGATCGTCGAGGCGCTGGCGCGCAGCGCCATCGGCCAGCTGACCTTGATCGACCTCGACAACGTGGCCGAGTCCAACATCAACCGCCAGATCCAGGCCCTCAGCAGCACCGTCGGCATGGCCAAGATCACCGCGCTGGCCGAGCGCATCGCGCAGATCAATCCGTTCTGCCAGGTCAACCAGGTGGAAGATTTTGTCGAGCCGGACAACCTGGAAGCCATGCTCGGCGGCGGCAAGTTCGATTACCTGATCGACGCCACCGACTCCGTCAAGGCCAAGGCCGCCATGCTGTCCTGGGCGCGCCAGCACAACCTGCCGGTGATTACCATCGGCAGCGCCGGCGGCAAGACCGATGCGTCGCAGATTTCGGTGCGCGATCTGGCCAAGACCGAGCAGGAACCGCTGCTGAAAAAGGTGCGCAAGATCATGCGTGCCCAGTACGGCTTCCCGCGCGGCGAAAAAACCAAGTTCCACATCGACGCCGTGTTCTCGATGGAGCCGCTGAAGTTCCCGGAAACCGGCGAAGTGTGTGCGGTCGACGGCGACGACCGCAGCGGCGGCGTGACCGGCCTCAACTGCGCCGGCTTCGGCTCGGCGATGGTGGTCACCGCCACCTTCGGCATGGTGGCGGCCGGTCACGCGCTGCGCCGGCTGGCCGATGACGCCCTGCCAACAAGCACCCCGCACGCCGTCTAGTTTGCTATCATGACGAGCTGTCTGCCGACCTCATTGAAAGAATCCACATGAAGCGTAGTTCCGTATTTGTTGCGATGTTGTTGACTGTTTCGGCCGCCGCCTTCGCGCAGGCGCCACAGGCCCAGCCTGAAGCTGCACCTGCCGCTCCGGCTGCCCCGCTGGTGGTCGGTTCCGCCACGCCCGGTCCGGCTGCCGAACAGCTGATCATCACCGACACCAAGGTCGGCACCGGCACCGAAGCCACCGTTGGCGCTACCGTCTACATGCACTACTCGGGCTGGCTGTACCGCCCGCTGGCCAAGAATATGCACGGCAAGATGTTCGACTCGTCGATCGCGCGCGGCGAACCGCTCGACTTCGTGCTGGGCGCCGGCCGCGTCATCAAGGGCTGGGACCAGGGCATCATCGGCATGAAAGTGGGCGGCAAGCGCACCCTGATCATCCCGTCGGAACTGGCCTACGGCGCGCGTCCGACGCCAGGCAGCGGCATCCCGCCGAATTCGGCATTGATCTTCGACGTCGAATTGGTCAACGTAAAGTAAAAGAGCAAGTACCGTGCGAACCGGGGTAGACTAACAGCTCTCCCCGTCGCCGCCGGAGCTTGTCATGCACGTCGCAAACAACGTTACTGAACTGATCGGCCGTACCCCGCTGGTACGGATCAACCGGCTGGCCCAGGGCAGCACTGCCCAGGTCCTGGCCAAGCTGGAATACTGCAATCCGGCGCACAGCGTCAAAGACCGCATCGGCCTGGCCATGATCGAGGCGGCCGAAGCAGCCGGGCAACTGCGCCCCGACACCATCATCCTCGAACCGACCAGCGGCAACACCGGCATCGCGCTGGCCATGGTGTGCGCCGCGCGCGGCTATCGCTGCACGCTGGTGATGCCGGACACCATGAGCCGCGAACGGCGCATGCTGCTGCGCGCCTATGGCGCCGAGCTGATCCTCACACCCGGCAGCGAAGGCATGCTAGGTGCGATCCGCGCCGCCGATGAACTGGCCGCAAGCGATGCGCGCTACCTGATCCCGCAGCAATTCAACAATCCCGCCAATCCCGCAGTGCATCGCCGCACCACCGCCGAAGAAATCTGGGCCGACACCGAGGGCCGCGTCGACATCCTGGTAGCCGGCATCGGCACCGGCGGCACCATTACCGGCGTGGGCGAGGTGCTGAAGGAGCGCAAGCCGGGCTTCCGTTGCGTAGCGGTGGAACCGGCGGCGTCGCCGTTTTTGTCACAGGGGACCAAGGGACCACACCCGATCCAGGGCATCGGCGCCGGCTTCGCGCCGGCCGTGCTGAATACCGCCGTCTATGACGAAGTGGTGTGCGTGAACAACGAGGATGCGTTCGAGACCGCGCGCCAGGCGGCGCGGCAGGAAGGACTGCTGGTGGGGATTTCCTCCGGCGCCGCGCTGTGGGCAGCGTTGCAGGTGGCGCGGCGGCCGGAGCATGCCGACAAGATCATCGTCACGATCATCCCGTCGTTTGGCGAGCGCTACCTGAGTACCGCCCTGTACGCCAATCTGGCGGATTAGTGCGCGTGGGCGTGCGCGGCGGGCGCCGGTGCCGGCGCTTGCAGGCAGCATTCCAGTTCGGCTTCGCCGGTGCGCACTTGTAGCGTGCTGTGCTGGATGGAGAATTCCTCACGCAGCGCCTTGCTGATGGCGTCGATGGCGTCGTCGCCTGGATAGCCGGTCGGCGTGACCAGCTGCGCCGTCAGCGCGTTCTCGGTGGTGCTCATGGCCCAGATGTGCAGGTCGCTCACCTTGCTCACGCCCGGCTGCTGGCGCAGAAACTGTTCGATCTTGGCGCGGTCGACATTGTCCGGCACCGCCGCCATTACCATGCGCAGCGACTGCTTCAGCAGCGACCAGGTGCTGATCACGATGAACACCACGATCACCATGCTGACCAGCGGGTCCAGCCAGTTCCAGCCGGTGTAGCGCACCACCACGCCGGCGATCAGCACGCCCAGCGAGATGGCGGCGTCGGCCGCCATGTGCAGGTAGGCGCCGCGGACGTTGATGTCGTCCTTGCTGCCGGACATGAACAGCCAGGCCGAGAAGCCATTGATCAGGATGCCGACCCCGGCCACCACCGACACCGTCAGGCCGGCCACCGGGTCCGGATGCGCCAGTTGCTGCACCGCCTCCCACGCAATGCCGCCGCAAGCTGCCATCAGCAGCATGGCGTTGAACAGCGCGGCCAGCATCGAGCTGCTGCGCAGGCCGTAGGTATAGCGCTGGTTCGGCAGGCGCTTGGCCAGGATGGCGGCGCCCCAGGCCAGCATCAGGCCCAGCACGTCTGACAGGTTGTGGCCGGCATCGGCCATCAGCGCGGTGGAGTTGGCCAGGAAACCGTAGAAGAACTCGACACAGACAAACACCGTATTGAGACCGATGGCGATGGCGAAGGCGCGGCCCATGGTGTTCGGATCGCCGTGATGGTGGTGATGGCCGATGCCGTGGCTGTGATCGTGGTGGCTGTGCGCGTGCTGGTCGTGGCCATGATCGTGGTGATCATGGTCGTGGTCATGGTGGTCGTGGTCGTGGTGCTTGCTCATGCTTCGGTTCCGGTGGCAGGTTCGGCGATATGTTCCAGCATATCGTTGAGTACGCCGCTGATATGGGCATCGGCGGCGGAGTAGAAAACTTGCTTGCCCTGACGCTCGGACTTGACGATGCGGGCGGCGCGCAGCAAGCGCAGATGGTGGCTCACGAGCGAGCTGCTCAATTCCAGTGTAGACGCGATCTCGGAGACCGCAATCGGCGCCGGCATGCAGGCCAGCACGATGCGCAGCCGGGTCGGATCGCCCAGCAAATGGAACAGATCGGCCAGTTGCGCGATCTGCGGATCGCAGGTGGAATAGTCGTGTTGACAGCTCATGATTGCTAACATGTGAATAGGTGTTCACATGTTAGCACAAAACTTGCTGATCGATTGATGTGGATCGGATGAGATAGTTAGAAAGCGGATCAAAATCCAGCTTTCTGCCGGGGCTGACATGAACAACGACGCCAACACCAAAAAGCCATATGCCGCGCTGTCGCCTGGCAACAGGGAAGTGTTGACCGATTTGTTTGCCAGCGGCAGCCTGATAAACGAACCGCAGCTGTATGCATTCAAAGTGTATGTCCGCCTGAATGCCATGAAGCAGACCCGTTTTCAGAACGTCTCGTTCCGGCATAGTATTTTTGAATCGGCCTATTTCAACCGCTGCTTTTTCAACTCCTGCGACTTTACCGGTTGCCGCTTTGTCAGCTGTAATTTCCATCAGTCGGCATTCTCGGGATGCGTCTTCGACTATGCGACCTTTGAGCGTTGCCAGATTGACGATGACATTCTGGATAGCGAGGCGCCCAGCCAGGACAACTTGAAAATGCGGTTTGCCCGCACGCTCCGAATGAATTTCCAGCAGATTGGCGATGCCAAGGCCGTCAACAAAGCCATTTTGCTGGAACTAGATGCGACCGCAAACTATCTAAGAAAGTCGTGGCTATCAAGTGAGAGCTACTATCGTGAAAAATATGCGGGCTGGAAGAAGCTCCGGCAATTCATTCGGTGGGCAGAATTCAGGATGCTCGATGCTATCTGGGGCAATGGCGAAAGTACTCTCAAGTTGCTGCGCACGCTGATGGTGGTGCATGTGCTGATTGCCATCTATGACACAGCGCAATTTCGCGATCCCTGGAGCTTGAGAGATTACCTGGATAGTTTGGTCAGCTCGCCGGGCATATTTTTTGGCATCACCACGCCGGAATATTTCCCGGTGTGGGTATGTTCGGCCATCGCTGCGCTGAGGTTGATCGGCTTTGCGTTTCTGACCGCGATTCTGGTAAAACGATTTGGACGGCGTTAAGCATGATGCACATCTACGCGTTTGGTTCCGTCTGCAGGGGCGAAGTGGACAATGGCTCGGATGTCGATTTGCTGGCTTGTGTCGACGAGGCGGCGCCTGAGCTGGATCACCGCAAGTATTCCATTTACCGCTATCCACGATTGCGCGCGCTGTGGGCAGAAGGCAATCCGTTTGCGTGGCACCTTCATCTGGAGGCACGTTTGATTTTCAGCGGAGATGGCAGTGACTTCCTGCGCGAAATAGGGGCGCCCCAGCCATATGTTGCGGTGGAAAGTGACTACGCCAAGTTTCAAGACCTGTTTATGCAGTCGTGGGACGAGCTGGAGCGGGGAGCGAATAGCGCAACGTTTCATTTGTCCTGCATGTTTCTAGCGTTGAGAAACTTTGCGACCTGTCATTCGCTGGCGCAAGGTCAGCCGATTTTCTCGCGCCGTTCGCCATTGCTGGTGGTGCCGCGGTTGCCGATGAGCGCGGAAGTTTTTTCAACGCTGACGCGCGCCAGATTGCTATCCACGCGTGGGCATGGCGATCGGCTGACGGTTGAGGATATTCGCGCCGTGCTGAAGGCGGCTGCAGTGGTGCCACCATGGATGAACACTTTACGGAGCCTGCATGAACGAATTTAACAATAGAATCGACGCCCAGCGCCGCATACTCAGCCTAGTCAACAGCCGGCCATGGCGTGAGGAACTGTACGGTTTGTCGGTCGCGGCCATTGAGCGCTGGATACACGCCAATGGTCTCGACCCACGCAGCGCGCTGACCGCAACCATTTATGCCTCGGCCGATAAGCTTTTCTTTCTGGCAAACAAAAGTCAGGAGCAGATAACCGAGGAATACCGCCTGCTGGCCAGTGAAGTACGGCGACTCGGCGACTCTCTCGCGGCGCTGTTGCAGTCTAGCTATCCAGTCTGACGCTGGTTCAGCGGACGAATCAAGCGTGGCCCGCCGCACGCAATTTACTTCTGTAGATCGGCAGGGAGTTGCGCGCGCAGTTTGGGATCGAGGTTTTGCAGGGCTTTTTCCAGTTTGTCGGCGCGCTGCAGGGCTTGCTCCTGTTCGGCGCTGAGTGCTGGCGCTGGCTTACGGAAAGCGGCCTGGCCGCCCAATACTACCAGTGCGCTGATCAGGGCGATGCCGGCTGCGGCCGCCAGCAGCCGCAGTTCACGCGGCGTAATGGCCGGCGAATGGGTGGCGATCGGCCGCACCGGACCGGCGGACGGCGTCGGCACATAGCCGGGCGGATGGCCGGCGCCGTGCGATCCATGGGCCGGCGCGTCGTGCGTGGCCTCGTGCGAAGCGCGGTGGCTGCCGTGCGCGACGGCGTTGGCGCCACCCGCCAGCCGCGCCTGCTGCGCCAGTTCTTGCGAGGCGGCGTCGATGCGTGCCACGTGGCGCTCCACGGTCTCTTCCAGCACCGCTTCGTTCAGCGCCACCAGCGCGAACACCGGGTCGTCAAGGTCTATCTTGACGCCGGTCTTTTCAAATACCAGACTGCGCAGCTTTTGCTGGTCCATGCTTACCACTGCACTTTGTCGAGTTGCTCGAACAGGTCGCGGAACACCACCTTGATGCGCTGCTTTTCCATGACGTTGAATTTGTCGCTCTCACGCACTTCGGCCATGGTCATGCGCGCCGTATTCATTTTCTTCAGATCGGCGCCGAAGGTGTCGGCGTTGCGCGCCGTCAGCACCACGCGGCCGACTACGCGCGACGAGTTGTCGGCGTAAGTCTGCGATTCGACGAACTGTTTGCCGGACGCCGATTGCAGCAGGCCGAAGTGTTCATTTTCCCACAGCACCAGGGGCACGTTGGTGGCCTTGGCAGTGGAGACGAAACCGGTGGCAGTGTCATGCAGCGTGTCGCCGCCGCCGACGATGGTGTGGATGTAGACCTTGCGGCCTGATTCCTGCAGCAGCGAGAAGCAGTCGTTCTCGATCAGATAGCCCATCAGCGGCGAGAAAGTGTTGGCGCCGTTGTCGATGACGCAGTTGCCGTCCTGTTCCAGCAGGTCGATCATCAGCGCGTCGAAGCGCTTGGGGTCGATGGTGCGGCTGTCGGTCATCACCGGCACATGCTTGACGTTCATTGCCTTGTAGCGCGAGAAGGTCGGATTCTCCTGGTCGGTGTCGTAGCAGCGCAGCGGCTGCTGGCCTTCGGCCACGTCCTTGCTGGCGACCCATTGGGCGAGAATGGTCGACACCAGCGTCTTGCCGATGCCGCCTTTACCCTGGAGAATGAAATGTACCGTGTTTTGCATTACTACTCCCGAAACGCTTTTTGAATGCGTCGAGAGTAATTGTTTTGTGGTCTAAAGGCAACCTAGTTGATGAAGCGGAGCAGCCCTTGTAACGCGTGAATCACGGTCTGCTCGCGCACCGCGCGGCGGTCGCCGGCAAATACCAGCCGTTCTGTGTGAACCGTGTCGGCGTTGGCCCAGCCGAAGCACACGGTACCGACCGGCTTGCCCGGCACGGCGCCGGTCGGGCCGGCGATGCCGGTGGTCGAGACCGCGATATGCGCATTGCTGGAGCCGAGCGCGCCGCTGGCCATGGCGGCCGCGACTTCTTCCGACACGCTGCCCATCTGCGCGATCAGCGCCGCCGAGACGTCCAGCATTTCGGTCTTGGAGGCGTTGGAATAGGTGATGAAGCCGCAGTCGAACCAGCCGGTGGAGCCGGCGATTTCGGTGACGGCCTGGGCGACGCCGCCGCCGGTGCACGACTCGGCGGTGGCCAGGATCAGCCCTTTGTCTTGGAGTGCTTTGCCGACTTGGGCGGCAAGATCGAGGATGGTATCGCTATTGCTCATGGCTTGTCCTTCTCGGATACGGGGCTACGGGGGCTTGCTGTCACTGTACCATGCAGCTTGCCATCGTCGCAATCCTGCAAAAATTCATGCAGTTGTGCGCCACTCTCTGCTGAGACTGGTAAGCTTATTGAAGAGTAAGTATCGAGCGGAGGCTCAATGATCAGCCAGACCGACATCCATCACGCCCGTATCCTGATTGTGGACGATCAGCCGGTCAACATTGAACTGCTGGAATACCTGCTCACTTCCACCGGCTACAAGGACGTCCGCGCCACTACCGACCCGCGCGTGGTGGCCGCCTGGCACGCCGAACACCATTTCGACCTGATCATCCTCGACCTGCAAATGCCCGGCATGAGCGGCTTCGACGTGATGGACGCGCTCAAGCCGCTGGAACCGGACGGCTGGCTGCCGGTGCTGGTGGTCACCGCCCAGCCCGACCACAAGCTGCGGGCCTTCGAGACCGGCGCGCGCGATTTCATCAGCAAGCCTTTCGATCCGATAGAAACCTTGACGCGCATCCGCAACATGCTGGAGATGCGCCTGCTGCACAACCGCGAACGCAACTACGCGGCCCGGCTGGAACAGACGGTGCGCGAGCGGACCGCCGAATTGCAGCGCTTCCGCAGCGCCATGGACGCCACCGCCGACGCCATCTTCCTGCTGGACGCCGCCAACGCCGACCTGCTGGACGTCAACGAAGGCGCCTGCCGCATGCTCGGCTATCCGCGCGGCGAGATGCTGGGGCCGACCGCCAGCCGGCTCGGCCTCGGTTCGCCGGCCGCCCTGCGCGCGCAGGCCGAACGGCTGGCCGACTACGCCGCCGCCATCGGCCCGGCCCGCTCGCCGGAACTGAACGAACTGGAACTGATGCGGCGCGACCTGATCGCCGTGCCGGTCGAACTGTACTGGCAGCTGCTGCAGCGCCCCGGCCAGCCGGCCGTGATGCTGGGCGTGGCGCGCGATATCAGCGAACGCCGCCAGGCGGAAGAACTGCTGCAGCACATGGCCCACTACGACAGCCTGACGGGCCTGCCCAACCGCACGCTGTTCTTCAAGATCGTGGCCGACGCCATCAGCGTGGCGCAGGACAAGTCGCGCCGCATCATCGTGCTGATGATCGGACTGGACCGCTTCAAGAACATCAACGATTCGCTCGGCACGGCCGGCGGCGACGACCTGCTGCGCCAGTTCAGCAACCGGCTGGTGCAGACTGCGCGCATCCGCGACACCGTCGGCCGTGTCGGCGGCGACGAGTTCGCGCTGATCCTGACCATGACCCGCGACCAGCAGGACGCGGTGCACGCCGCCAACGAAGTGCGCGAAGCGCTGCGCCAGCCGTTTGAGCTGGACGGCCACCAGGCGATTTTGAGCGCCAGCATCGGCATCTCGGTCTATCCGGAGGACGCCACCGATCCGGAAACCCTGGTCAAGTACGCCGACACGGCGATGGAACGCGCCAAGCAGGCCGGCCGCGACGGCTACCGCTTCTTCACCGCCGGCATGAACGTGCAAGTGCTGGCGCGGCTGGACATGGAACTGGCGCTGCGCCGCGCGCTCGACAACCACGAGCTGCGGCTGCATTTCCAGCCCAAGGTCAACCTGCACACCGGCGGCTTTGCCGGCGTCGAATCGCTGCTGCGCTGGCAGCGGCCCGGCTTCGGCCTGGTCTATCCGGCCGAGTTCGTGCCGGTGCTGGAAGACACCGGCCTGGTGGTGCGGGTCGGCGCCTGGATCATCGACGCCGCCTGCCGCCAGATCGCCGCCTGGCTGGCCGATGGCACCGGGCCGGTGCGGGTGGCGGTCAACGTCGCCAGCCGCCAGTTTGTCGAAGGCGACCTGGCGCAGCTGGTGCGCGACGCGCTGCTGCGCCACGGCACACCGCCGGAACTGCTGGAACTGGAGCTGACCGAAACCTCGCTGATGTCCAACGCCGAGCGCACCATCACCGTACTGAAGAGCCTGAAGGCGCTGGGCATCAAGGTGGCCATCGACGACTTCGGCACCGGCTATTCGTCGCTGGCGTATTTGCAGCGCTTCCCGATCGACAAGCTGAAAATCGACATCGCCTTCGTGCGCGACATCACCACCAATCCCAACGATGCGGCGATCGCGCTGGCCATCATCAGCATGGCGCACAGCCTCAAGCTGCAAGTGGTGGCGGAGGGCGTGGAGACCCGGGCCCAGCTGGAATATCTGCGGCGCGGCCGCTGCGATGAAATCCAGGGCTATTTCTACAGCAAGCCGCTGCCGCCGGACGAGCTGAGCCTGCTGGTGCAGTCAGGCCACAGCTTGCCGCCGCCGGCCGGCGACGCCAGCCAGCCGGCGCAGACCTTGCTGATCGTTGACGATGATGTGAATGTATTGGCGTCGCTGCACCGGCTGTTCCGCCGCGACGGCTACCAGATCCTGACGGCGGCCTCGCCGACCGAGGCGTTTGAATTGCTGGCGCTGCATGCGGTGCAGGTGATTGTCTGCGACCAGCGCATGCCGGCCATGAGCGGCACCGAGTTTCTCAGCAAGGTCAAGGAAATGTATCCGGAAACCATACGCATCATCCTGTCCGGCTACACCGGGCTGGAGGCGGTGCTGGATGCGATCAACCGCGGCGCCATCTACCGCTTCTACACCAAGCCGTGGGACGACACCCAGCTGCGCGACAACATCCGCCTGGCGTTCCATCATTACTGGCTGATGCATGGCAGCGGCAAGCTGGCCGGTCAGCCGGGCGAGGATGCCACCTCGCTGCAGGCGCTTCAGGACGTAAAGTGATCGAAGCTGCTGAGCTGTAAATCCAGCGGCGCGCCGTTGGCGTCCACCAGCCGCAAGCCGCTGTGCGCATCGATGCTGCCGACGCGCGTGACCGCCGTCGCCACGCTGCCGGCTGCCGCGATAATGGCGGCGCGGGCGGCCACCGGCGCGGTAAAGCACAACTCGTAATCGTCGCCGCCGGCGGCCGTGTAAGCGCGGCGCAGCGCGACGTCCTGCGTCGACAGGATATCGCCGGCCGGCAGTGCATCCACATTCAGCGTGGCGCCCACTTGCGACAGCTTGAGGATGTGGCCGAGGTCGCCAATCAGGCCGTCTGAAATATCGATGGCGGCATGGGCCAGGCCTTGCTCGGCCAGCAGCACGCCCAGTTCCACGCGCGGCACCGGCGTATGCATGCGCACGGCGGCGGCGCGCTGGCTGGCGGCGTCCAGCGGCTGTTTCAGTTCCAGCCGGTAGCCGGCCAGCGCCAGGCGGGCGTCGCCCAGCGTGCCGGAAATCCAGATGTCGTCGCCCGGCTGGGCCGCGCTACGGCGCAATGCCTGGCCCGGCGCCAGTTCGCCCAACACGGTGATGCAGATATTCAGCGGCCCCTTGGTGGTGTCGCCGCCGATCAGTTCGATATTGAAAGCGTCGGCCAGCGCAAACAGGCCTTGCGAAAAGCCTTGCAGCCAGGCGCGCTCAGCCGACGGCAGCGCCAGCGCCAGCGTAAAGCCGACCGGCCGCGCGCCCATCGCCGCCAGGTCGGACAGGTTGACCGCCAGCGCCTTGTGACCCAGCCGCAGCGGATCTTCGCCGGCGAAGAAGTGGCGGCCCTCGACCAGCATGTCGGACGAAATGGCGGTCTGCATGCCGGGCGTGGGCGCGAGCAGCGCGCAATCGTCGCCGATGCCCAGCACGGCGCGTGCGGCATGGTGGGGGCGCTGGAAGTATTCTTTAATGAGGTCGAATTCGGAGAGCATGCGACATTGTATCGCTTGCCGTCAGGTTTCCAGCCGGCGGATCAGGGTTTCCATGCCCAGCGTCGGCAGCGATTCGTCAGACAGGAACAGCCAGTCATGGTTGGCCAGCCGCACCGCCACGCCGTTGACGTGGAAGCGGCTCAGCAGGTTGGGCGTGAAGAATAGCTGCGGCCCGGCCTCGTACGAGGCGCCGGCCAGCACGATGTACAGCTTGCTGGCGCCGGCCTCGATGGTGGTGGCGTCCAGGCTCAACTGGTCCAGCTTGCCTTGTCCGGTATGCACCAGGCCGCCCTGCGAACGGCTGTAGACGAAGGCCAGTTGCTGGCTGCTTTCTTGCCAGTGCAACAGCTGTTGCCAGGCTGCGCCTTGCGGCGAAGCGCCGGCCGGCTCGGGAAGATGCTTGGACACAATCAAGGCGGACATGGAATTCTCCTGATGGACGGCTGATGCCTCCAGCTTAGCCGAAACGGCCCGGCTTGCGCAGCGCGCCGCTTCGCATGGTGAAATATTGATAATTTCAATCATATTTCTTTATTTGATAGTCACGGCCAATTAGTTCGGAAAATTGATTATGTTGCGCTCATTCAGGGGGAATATGCTCAAAAATTCGGCTAACCCCCGCCGGGTCATAAAAAATGCTGATAACGTTTATTGCTGTTGGTGAAAATACCTAGTTAAACGCCAGAGGCGCTCTGCTAAAATCATAGGCCTTCGATCGCACAATATGGGAAGGCAGTAAAGCACATGGATTCGTCACCTGAGAAAAAAGAAGCAATTCGTCAACAGCTGCGCGTTGCCGCGCTGGAATACCACGAATTTCCCACCGCAGGCAAAATCAGCGTTACGCCAACCAAACAATTGACCAATCAGCGCGACCTGGCACTGGCCTACTCGCCAGGGGTGGCGGCGCCGTGCGAAGAGATCGTCATCGATCCGGCCAATGCCTATAAATATACGGCGCGCGGCAACCTGGTCGCGGTCATCACCAACGGCACCGCCGTGCTGGGCCTGGGTAACATCGGCCCGCTGGCCGCCAAGCCGGTGATGGAAGGCAAGGGCGTACTGTTCAAGAAATTCGCCGGCATCGACGTCTTCGACATCGAAATCAACGAGCAAGACCCGGACAAGCTGGTCGACATCATCGCCTCGCTGGAACCGACCTTCGGCGGCGTCAATCTGGAAGACATCAAGGCCCCGGAGTGCTTCACCATCGAGCGCAAGCTGCGCGAGCGCATGCAGATCCCGGTGTTCCACGACGACCAGCACGGCACCGCCATCATCGTTGGCGCCGCCATCCTGAACGGCATCTCGCTGGTCGGCAAAGACATCAAAAAATGTAAGCTGGTGGTGTCCGGCGCCGGCGCGGCCGCGCTGGCCTGCCTGGACCTGATCGTCGACCTCGGCTTCCCGCTGGAAAACATCTACGTGACCGACCTTGCCGGCGTGGTCTACAAGGGCCGTGCCGAACTGATGGACCCGGACAAGGAACGCTTCGCCCGCGAAACCGACGCCCGCACCCTGGCCGATGTGATTCCGGATGCCGACATCTTCCTCGGCGTCTCCGCCGGCGGCGTACTGAAGCAGGACATGGTCAAGGCCATGGCGCCGAACCCGCTGATCCTGGCGCTGGCCAACCCGAATCCGGAAATCCTGCCGGAAGACGTCAAGGCCGTGCGCGGCGACGCCATCATCGCCACCGGCCGTTCGGACTACCCGAACCAGGTCAACAACGTGCTGTGCTTCCCGTACATCTTCCGTGGCGCGCTCGATTGCGGCGCCACCACCATCACCCGCGAAATGGAAATCGCCGTGGTGCACGCGATCGCCGAGCTGGCCCACGCCGAGCAGTCGGACATCGTCGCCACCACCTACGGCTTCACCAACCTGTCGTTCGGCCCGGAATACCTGATCCCGATGCCGTTCGATCCGCGCCTGCTGACCAAGATCGCCCCGGCCGTGGCCAAGGCTGCTGAGGATTCCGGCGTTGCCACCCGTCCGATCAAGGACCTGCAAGCCTACGAAGAAAGCCTGCAACAATTTGTCTACCGCTCGGGCACCTTCATGAAACCGCTGTTCCAGGTCGCCAAGAAGGCTGACATGGACATCAAGCGCATCGTCTACGCCGAAGGCGAAGAAGAGCGCGTGCTACGCGCGGTGCAAGTGGTGGTCGATGAAAAGCTGGCGCGTCCTATCCTGGTCGGCCGTCCGGCCGTGCTGGATGCGCGCATCGCCAAGTTCGGCCTGCGCCTGAAGCAGGGCGTCGACTTCGACGTCATCAACCCGGACCACGACGAGCGTTATCGCGATTACTGGCAGGCTTACTACGAGCTGACCGCCCGCAAAGGCGTGACGCAAGAGTACGCCAAGCTGGAAATGCGCCGCCGCCACAGCCTGATTGGCGCCATGATGATCAAGAAGGGCGACGCCGACGGCATGATCTGCGGCACCTTCGGCACCACCCAGCTGCACCTGCACTACATCGACCAGGTGCTGGGCCGCCGCGAAGGCGCCTGCGTGTACGCCGCCATGAACGTGCTGGTGCTGCCGCAGCGCCAGCTGGTGATGGTCGACACCCACGTCAACGAGAATCCGGACGCCAACGAACTGGCGGCGATCACGGTGCTGGCGGCGGAAGAGATGCGCCGCTTCGGCCTGTCGCCGCGCGCCGCGCTGCTGTCGCATTCCAACTTTGGTTCGTCGGACAGTCCGTCGGCGGTCAAGATGCGCGCCGCGCTGGAATTGATCAAGCAGCGCGATCCGTCGCTGGAAGTGGACGGCGAAATGCACGGCGACACCGCGCTGGACTCGAAACTGCGCAACGCCATCATGCCGGGTTCGACCCTGACCGGCGACGCCAACCTGCTGGTGATGCCGAATATCGAATCGGCCAACATCGCCTACAACCTGGTGAAAACCTCGTCCGGCAACGGCATCGCGGTCGGTCCGATCCTGCTCGGTTGCGCCAAGCCGGTGCACATCCTGACGCCGTCGGCCACCGTGCGCCGCATCGTCAACATGACCGCGCTGTGCGTGGTCGATGCGGTGGCGCAACGCAAAGCGTAAGCCGCCGAAGCGCCTGACCGGTCGTCCGCCACAGTGGGGGGCGACCGTTTTTTTTTGTCTTCGTAACCAGATGTAAGTGATGTAAAACGGGCATCGTCGTTCTAAAGTGCGCAGGTACGCTCTGTTACAATATTGGGGTACTTATATTACTCACGATGGATTGGCATTTATCATGCAGAACACTAAAAAAGCCCTGATCACCGGCATTACCGGCCAGGACGGCGCTTACTTGGCCGAACTGCTGCTGGAAAAGGGCTATGAGGTTACTGGCACTTATCGCCGCACCAGCTCGGTCAACTTTTGGCGCATCGACGAATTGGGCATCCAATCGCATCCCAACTTGACGCTGGTGGAATTCGATCTGACCGACCTCAGCGCCAGTATTCGCCTGATGCAAACCGTGCAGCCGGACGAGGTCTACAATCTGGCGGCGCAAAGCTTTGTCGGCGTGTCGTTCGACCAGCCGCTGACCACTGCCGAGATCACCGGCGTCGGCCCGGTCAACTTGCTGGAAGCCATTCGTATCGTCAATCCGAAGATCCGCTTTTATCAGGCGTCGACCTCGGAAATGTTCGGCAAGGTGCAAGCCGTGCCGCAGAAGGAAGATACCCCGTTCTACCCACGCAGCCCGTACGGCGTGGCCAAGCTGTATGCGCACTGGATGACGGTCAACTACCGCGAGTCGTATGGCATCTTCGGTGCGTCGGGCATCCTGTTCAACCACGAATCGCCGCTGCGCGGCCGTGAGTTCGTCACCCGCAAGATCACCGATTCGGTCGCCAAGATCCATCTGGGCCTGCTGGACGTGCTGGAACTGGGCAATATGGACGCCAAGCGCGACTGGGGCTTCGCCAAGGAATACGTGGAAGGCATGTGGCGCATCCTGCAAGCCGACCAGCCGGACACCTATGTGCTGGCGACTAACCGTACCGAAACCGTGCGCGACTTCGTCACCATGGCGTTCAAGGCGGTCGACGTGGCGCTGGAGTGGAGTGGTTCGGCGGATAACGAAATCGCCACCTGCAAGAAATCCGGTAAGGTGCTGGTGCGCGTCAATCCGAAGTTCTACCGTCCTGCGGAAGTGGAACTGCTGATCGGCGATCCCGCCAAGGCCACCAAGGAGCTGGGCTGGAAACCGTCGACCACGCTGGAGCAGCTGTGCCAGATGATGGTGGAAGCTGACCTGCGCCGCAACAAAGCGGGCTTCTCGTTCTAAGTATCACATTAAGGAGTTCCCATGGCGGTTGAAGACGCGGGCAAGCGTGCCCTGATCACCGGCTTGTCCGGCTTCACCGGCCAGTATGTCGCGCAAGAGTTGCGCGCGGCCGGTTACCAGGTGTTTGGCACCGTCTCGCCCGGCCAGACGGCAGGCGAGCGGGAATTCGCGGTCGACCTGCTGGACCGCACCGGCCTGGCCGCCGTCATCCGCGAAGTACAGCCGGATGTGGTGGCGCACCTGGCCGCCATCGCCTTTGTCGGCCATGGTGACGTCGACCAGATCTACCGCGTCAACGTGGTCGGCACCCGTAACCTGCTGGATGCGCTGGCGGCGGCGGAGAAAAAACCGTCGGCCGTGCTGCTGGCGTCCAGCGCCAATATCTACGGCAATACCGACGTCGGCGTGATCGGCGAAGACGTACCGGCGGCGCCGGCCAACGACTACGCCGTCAGCAAGCTGTCGATGGAGTATGTGGTACGCCTGTGGCAGGACAAGCTGCCGCTGATCGTGGTGCGTCCGTTTAACTACACCGGCGTCGGCCAGCATGAGAACTTTCTGCTGCCGAAAATCGTCTCGCACTTCCGCCGCAAGGCGAGCGACATTGAGCTGGGTAACCTGCACGTGTGGCGCGATTTTTCCGACGTGCGGATGGTCGCCGCCAGCTATCGCAAGCTGCTGGCCGCACCGGCTGCGATCGGCCAGACTTTCAACATCTGTTCCGGTCACGGCTACTCGCTGGGCGAAGCGCTGGACATGATGGGCGAGATCGCCGGCTACAAAATCAATGTGCATGTCAATCCGGCCTTCGTGCGCGCCAATGAAGTGGTGCGCCTGGTCGGCGACAACCGCCGCCTGACCGCCGCCATCGGTCCGCTGGACATCGTGCCGCTGGGCGAGACGCTGCGCTGGATGTATTCTGCATGACAGTTGTTTCAAGCTTGCGTGTCGGACTATCTGCAACTACCACCGAGCCAGTGCTGACCGGCGGCCGCATGGACGGCATCGGCGTCTACACCAAGGCGCTGATGGAGCATCTGCCGCAAGCCGGCGTCGATGTGCAGCCGCTGTCCTTTGCACCGCCCGGCGATGCCGGCCGCCTGGCCCATAGCCGCGCCTTGCCGCTGTCGTTTCCGCTGGCGGTGCTGGGTGATTTCATCCTGCCGTCGTCGGTGCATCTGAGTACCCACACCGCGTTGGGTAAAAGCGCTGCGCCGCTAGACCTGTTCCATGCCACCGACTACCGCATCGTGCGCATGGACTGCCCGGTGGTGGCGACGCTGCATGACGCGGTACCGGTCTCGCATCCGGAGTGGGTGCGTCCCAGGCTGCGCAAGCTGAAGAACTGGCTGCAGATCAAGGCCGCGCAAAAAGCGCAGCATGTGATCGCGGTTTCGCATTTTTCGGTGCGCGAGCTGGTGGAATACTTCGGCGTCAATGAAAACAATATCAGCGTGGTGCACCACGGCGTGCGCGCCGAGTGGCACGAGCGCCCCAGCGCCGAAGACCGCGACGCCACGCTGGCGCAGTACCAGCTGCGCGCCGGCTACTTCCTGTTCGTCGGCACGCTACAGCCGCGCAAGAACGTCGAGCGCCTGCTGGCCGCCTATCTGACGCTGCCGCCGGTGCTGCGTTCCGCGCGCCAACTGGTGATCGTCGGCAGCCAGGGCTGGCGCAGCGAAGAACTGGTCAGGCAGATCAAGGCCGCGCAGCAGAATGGCGAGAACGTGGTCTGGCTCGACAAGCTGACCGACAACCGCCAGCTGCACCACCTGTATGGCGGCGCCGGCGCCTTCATCTTCCCGTCGCTGCACGAGGGCTTTGGCCTGCCGTTGCTGGAGGCGTTTGCCAGCGGCGTGGCGGTGGCCTGCGCCAACGCCACCTCGTTGCCGGAAGTGGCGGCAGGCGCCGCACTAGAATTCGATCCTTTGTCGGTGGGCGAGATTGCCGCCGCCATGACTACCCTGGCGCGCGACGACGCTGTCCGCGCCCGCTGTATCGCCGCCGGCGAACGCCGCGCTTTGGAGCTCACCTGGGAAGAAGCGGCACGCCGCACCGCCGCCGTTTATCATCAAGTCTTATCCCGCTGAATACCATGCGCGTCCTCCATTTCTACAAGACCTATTATCCCGACAGCTGGGGTGGCGTTGAGCAAGTGATACGCCAGCTATGCGTCGGCACCGGCCACCTCGGCCTCACCAACGAAGTGTTGACGCTGAGCCGAGGCGGTCCCGCCGAAATCGAATTCGAAGGCCACACCGTGCACCGCGTGCCGCTGGACTTCGAGATCGCCTCGACCGGCTTTTCGTTTGCCGCCATCCGCAAGCTGGCGCGCCTGGCGCGCAAGGCGGACGTGATCCACTATCATTTCCCGTGGCCGTTCATGGACCTGGCGCACTTCCTGGCCCGCATCGACAAGCCGAGCGTGGTGACCTACCATTCGGACATCGTGCGCCAGAAGCACCTGCTGCGCGTGTATGGCCCACTCAAGCGGCGCTTCCTGCATAACGTCAGCGCGGTGGTGGCGACCTCGCCCAACTACCTGGCCTCGTCGCCGGTGCTGAAGCGGTTCGCCCACAAGACCACCACCATTCCGTTCGGCCTGGATAAATCGACCTATCCGCCGGCGTCGGAAGAACGCAAGGCTCGCTGGCGCGCGCAGTGCGGCGAGCGCTTCTTCCTGTTCGTCGGCGTGCTGCGCTATTACAAAGGCCTGCACATCCTGCTCGATGCGCTGGTCAATGTCGATTACCCGGTGGTGATCGTTGGCGCCGGCCCGATCGAGCAGGAACTAAAGGCCCACGCGCTGCGCCTCGGCCTGACCCACGTGCAGTTTATCGGCGCGGTGGATGAGGAGGACAAGGTGGCGCTGCTGGAATTGAGCTACGCCATGGTGTTCCCGTCGCACCTGCGTTCGGAAGCGTTCGGCATCTCGCTGCTGGAAGGGGCGATGTTCGGCAAGCCGATGATCTCCAGCGAAATCGGCACCGGCACCACCTACATCAATATCGACAACGACACCGGCCTGGTGGTGCCGCCGGACGATCCTGCCGCGCTGGGCGTGGCCATGCGTACGCTGTGGGATAACCCGGAACGCGCCGCCGAGATGGGCCGCCGCGCCGAAGCCCGCTACTGGGAACTGTTCACCGCCGAGAAGATGGCGCAGAGCTACCATGCGCTTTACCGTGAGCTGGTGGCGCGGCCAAGGTAAAATACGCGTCTACCCATGATTTTCGGAGACTCGCGTGCGCTGCCTGGTAATTGAAGACGAAGCCGAAACCTCCAACTATATCTGCAAGGGCCTGCGCGAGGCCGGCTATGTGGTGACCGCCGCCGGCAATGGCCCGGATGGACTGGACTATGCCACCAGCGAGGAATGGGACATCATCATCCTCGACCGCATGCTGCCCGGCCGTATCGACGGCCTGTCCATTGTCGACAAGCTGCGCGCGCTGGGCAAGCAGACCCCGGTCATCATCGTCAGCGCGCTGACCACCATCGACGCGCGCGTGACCGGCTTGCGCGGCGGCGCCGATGACTACCTGTCCAAACCGTTTGCCTTCTCCGAACTGCTGGCGCGCGTGGAAGCGCTGCTGCGCCGCAGCGCCCCCGGCGCCGACAGCACGCAGCTGCAGGTGGCCGATCTGCGGCTGGACCTGCGCACGCTGCGCGTCACGCGCGGCGCCAAGGTCATTACCCTGCAGCCGCGCGAATACCGCCTGCTGGAATACCTGATGCGTAACGAGAACCAGGTGGTGACCCGCACCATGCTGCTGGAATCGGTGTGGGACTATCACTTCGACCCGCAGACCAATGTGATCGACGTGCAGATATCGCGCCTGCGCGCCAAGGTGGACAAGGACTTCCCGGTGATGCTGATCCACACCTTGCGCGGCGTTGGTTATCGCATGGGCGTGATGCCGCCGGAAGAGCCGGAGCCGCCGGTTGTCTAGGTTTTCCAATCCGCTGCGCACCTCGATCGTCGCCAAGCTGGTGCTGGGCTACGGCCTGCTGGGCATCGCCTCGATCGTCGCCGTGTCGGCGGTATTTTACAGCGGCACCATCGGCGTCATCGACCAGAACATCGACGGCAAGATCAGGGCGCAGACCGAGCGCCTGTTGGACAAGCTGGGGGACGGCAGCCGCGCGGCGCTGAAGGCGGAAGTACATCGCCTGCTGACCGACGGCGTCGATAACGACCGCGAGATTTTCGAACTGCTGGACGAAGACGGCATGGCGATTGCCGGCAACCTGGGCTCCTGGCCCAGCGTGGCCGACGCCCCGGACCTGGTCACCGCCACCGTGCTGCGCTACGGCCGCAGCGCGCCGGCGCGCCTGTACCTGCGGCCTTTGGTGCAGGGCGGGGTGCTGATCGTCGGCCGGGATTTGAGCGAAGAAGAAGCGGTGCGCGAAGTGATCTGGCGCGCGCTGCTGGCCGGCGCCTGCGTCTCGCTGATGCTGACCATCGCCGGCGCCATGCTGTTCCGCCGCACTATCGAGGCGCGTCTGGGCGAGATCCGCCGCACCGCCGCGCAGATCGAGGCGGGCGATCTGAGTCAGCGCATTCCGGTTACCGGCAACGACGAATTCGCGCTGCTCAACCGCGACATCAACCGCATGCTGGACCGCATCGAGCTGCTGATGGAAGGCATCCGCAACGTCTCCAACGCCATCGCCCACGACCTGCGCACGCCGCTGAGCCGCATCAGGGGACGGCTGGACGACGCCTTGCGCCACGAGCCGACGGTGCCGCGCCTGTCCAGCGCCGCGCATGATGCCATTGACGACATCGACGACCTGATACGACTATTCGAGCGCCTGCTGCAGATCGCCGAAGCGGAATCCGGCATGCGCGCGCGCCTGTTCGAGCGGCTGGACCTGGGCCGGGTGGTGGCCGACATCGGCGAGATGTACGAAGCCACCGCCGAAGACAGCGGCATCACGCTGACCGTCGATGCGCCGGCCTCGCTGTACGTCGACGGCGACCGCAACCTGCTGGCCAGTGCCGTCGCCAGCCTGCTGGACAACGCCATCAAGTACGCCGGCCGTGGCGCGGTGATTCACGTGCGCGCCGGCCTGTATCAGGGTGAAGCGTCGATGTCGGTGCACGACAATGGCCCCGGCATTCCGGACGCGGAGCGCGGCAAGGTCACGCAGCGCTTTTACCGCGTCGACAAGAGCCGCCACCTGCCGGGCAATGGCCTGGGCCTGTCGATCGTCAGCGCCACCGCCAAGGCGCACGCCGGTACGCTGGTGCTGGAAGACGGCGGGCCCGGACTGGTGGCGCGCATCGTGCTGCCGCTAGCGGTAAATTAACTAACTATCCGATTCGTAATGTGACGGATGTGTAATGCCCCCGCAAGCTTGTGGAAAGCTGCACGGCTCTATGATGAGCTGTTCTTTTTCGGTCTTCCACATCATGCACGACTTAAGCGATATCGCCGCCTGGCTCCAGAACCATCCCATCTACCACGACTCGTCGGTGCATAGCACGCTGCCCGATCCCACCTTCGTCACCGAAGGCGAAACCGTGGTGTCCTTCAGCACCAACAACTACCTGGCGCTGGCCAACCACCCGCGGCTGGTGCAGGCGGCCAGAGATGGGCTGGACCGCTATGGCGTCGGCAATTGCGAGTCGCGCCTGCTGGGCGGCGACCTGGAAGTCTACCGTGAGCTGGAACGCCGCCTCGGCGCCTTGAAGCACAAGAGCGATGCGGTGCTGTTCGTCACCGGCTACATGACCAATATCGGCGTGCTGTCATCGATCGTCAAGGCGGCCACGCTGGCGCGCCTGCATGGCTTCCGCGCCAGGAAGCGCCACAAGTACGCCTACTATTCGGACGAGTTCAATCACATCTCGATCCGCGAAGGTATCCAGATGTCCGGCGCGCTGCGCTACAACTACCGCCATTGCGACATGAACCACCTGGAGTCGCTGCTGCAAGCCGGCGCCGCCGAAGGCACCACGCCGATCATCGTCAGCGACGGCGTGTTCAGCATGGAAGGCACGATCGCGCCGCTGCCGGATCTGGTGGCGCTGGCCGAACGTTTTGGCGCGCTGCTGTATGTCGATGACGCGCACGCCACCGGCATCCTCGGCGCCAATGGCGGCGGCACCTCGGAGCACTTCAACTGCTACAGCACCAACATCATGCAGATGGGAACACTGAGCAAGGCGCTCGGCTCGATCGGCGGTTTCGTTGCGGTGGAAAAGGAAGTGGGCGATGTGATCCGCCTGACCAGCTCCGCCTACGGCTTCACCTGCCCGCCGCCGCCGGACCAGGCAGCGGCGCTGCTGGCGGCACTGGATATTCTGGAAGAGGAACCGCAACGCCGCCAGCGCCTGTGGGACAACCAGCGCTACTTCATCGAGCAGATGGCGCCGTTGGGCTACACGATTATCTCGACCGCCACGCCGATCCTGCCGGTGCTGATCGGCGATGCAGAAACCTGCCAGCGCTATGCGATGGAACTGCGCGCCGAAGGCGTGCATGTGGATTCGATCCAGTTCCCGGCGGCGCCGGTCGGCCAGGCACGCCTGCGCTTCATGATGAACGCCGGCCACACCCGCGCGCAGATCGATCACGCGGTCAGCGTGATGGCGCGCCTGGCGGGACGCAGCGAACGCCTGGTGGCCTAGTTAATGCTCTGCCCAGCGCTCTTTGACTTCAAGGAGCGCGGGCATCTGTTTAATGAAGATGTCCACCAGACGTCCTTCAAAATGCTTGTCGCGCTGCGCCAGCATATGTTCGACGGCCTTATCCACCGGCCACGCTTCCTTATAGGGGCGAGCTGACGTCAGCGCGTCGAACACGTCGGCCACTGCCACAATGCGGCCGACCAGCGGAATTTCTTCACCTTTCAAGCCATTCGGATAACCGCTGCCGTCCCACTTTTCATGGTGGGTGACGGCGACGTCGTAGGCCATGGCCAGCATGCCGTGCGGATGGCGGCCGATGATGTCGCCGCCGATGCTGGCATGCGACTGCATCACTTTCCATTCTTCCGCATCGAGCGCGCCGGGCTTGCGCAGGATGTTGTCCGGGATACCGATCTTGCCGACATCGTGCATCGGCGCCGCGTGCAGCAGGTCTTCCGCTTCCGCTTCGGTCATGCCGATCGCCAGGCCGAGGATCCTGGAGTAGTGGCTCATGCGGATCACGTGCAGGCCGGTTTCGTTGTCCTTGAACTCCGCCGCCAGGCCAAGGCGCTGGACAATTTCCAGGCGGGTCTTCTTCAATTCATCCACACCCACCAGCGACAGGTGGTTGCGCACGCGCGCCCGCACAATCGGTGGGCTGACCGGCTTGGTGATGTAGTCGACAGCGCCGGCTTCGAAGCCGATTACTTCATCGTCGGTGTCGCTCAGCGCGGTGACGAAGATCACCGGGATGTTGGCGGTGACCGGATTGGCTTTCAGATGGCGGCAGGTTTCATAGCCTGTCATCCCCGGCATCATCACGTCCAGCAGAATGAGTTGCGGTTGTTCGGAGCGCGCCAGTTCCAGCGCGCGCGGGCCGTCCTTGGCGAACAGCAGGCGATAGTGGTCTTGCAGGATGTGGCGCAGCAGTTGCAGGTTGCTGGCCTCATCGTCGACCACAAGGATTTGCGGCTGGTTGGCTTGGTGGGTGGTGATCATGGGGTCTCCTTGGACAGGCTGGCCTGTAATGCTTGCAGTGCGGCGTAGGCCTGCGGGAAGTCGAAATCGTTCAATGCGTCCAGCACCGCGTTCAGTTGCTGGACCAGGTGCTGCGGCGAGCCGGTGAGGGCGGCTTGCAATGCGCTCAGGGCGGCGTCGTTCAGCGCGCCGCGTTGCAGCGATGGCAGCAGGGCGGCGGATTTCTGGCGCGCGATGGACAGGTCGAAGATGGCAGCCGGCGGCGGCGCTTCCAGGCGCGCGCCGCGCGGCGGCGCCAGCGCGTGGATGGAGCTCAGGGCGGCGTCCAGCTGGCCGGCCAGCGTGCGCTGCGCCTGCGCCAGTTCGGTCTTCAGCGCGAGCGAGATGCCGCGTACCGCCTGGTCCTGAACGTCGCTGGCGCGCCTGCGTGGCGTTGCCTCAGCGCCGGAATTGGCAGTAACGCCATCACCCCCGCCATCGCCACTACCGTCGCGCAGCGGCGATCCGCACAGCTTCTCGATTTGCGCCAGCGTGGCGGCTAATTGTTCCAGTCCGATGTTGGCGGCCACGCCGCGCACCTTGTGGCTCCAGGCCTGTGCTTCGGCCAGGCGCGCCTCGCTGCCGTCGGCCAGCAGCTTGGCCAGCGTGGCGGCGGCGGTGCTGTAATCGGCCACAAAGCGGTGCAACGCCTGATGGTAGGCCGCTTCCTCGTCGCCCCAGCGTTGCAGGCCGGCTTTCTGATTCAGCACGCGCTGGCGCGGCGCTTCGGCCGGCGGCGGCGCCGATGCCAGCGCCGGCAGGTCAAGCACCCTCGCGATCTCGTGCGACAGTGCGTGCCAGTCCACCGGCTTGGAGGCAAAACCATCCATGCCCGACGTGGCCGCAGCCTCGCGGTGCGCAGCCAGCACGCTGGCCGTCATCGCCACAATCGGCAGACGCGGGTCGCCGGTTCGCTGTTCGCGCGCGCGGATGGTGCGGGTGGCCGCCAGGCCGTCCATCAGCGGCATTTGCATATCCATTAGCACCACATCGTAATGATATTCGGCCGACATCCGCACGGCCTGCGTGCCGTCCTGCGCGCGCTCCAGCGTGTGACCGCGCTTGGCCAGCAGCAGCGACAGCAGCTCCAGGTTCTGCGGCACGTCGTCCGCCGCCAGGATGTGCAGCGGTGGCAGCGGATAGTCGAACCGTTCGCTGCTCTGCGTCTGGCCGTTGCGCGCCGGCTCCAGCGGCAGCAGCACATGGAAGGTCGTGCCGACGCCCGGCGTGCTCTCGGCCCAGATCTTGCCGCCCATGAGTCCCACCAGCTGACGGCTGATGGTGGTGCCAAGACCGGTGCCGCCGAAGCGCCGCGTCATCGAGGCATCCGCCTGCGTGAAAGGATCGAAGATGGCGTTGATGCGTTCCGGCGCGATGCCGATGCCGGTATCTTCCACAGCGATATGCAACTGGCCTTGCTGCACGGTGGCGCGCAGGCATACCTTGCCGACCGACGTGAACTTGATGGCGTTGTCCAGCAGGTTGCCGAGGATCTGGCGCATGCGCAGTTCGTCGCCGTGCAGCCATGCCGGCAGCGCCGCGTCGTAGGCGATGTCGATCACCAGCCCTTTGCTGCGAGCGTTGCTGCCGAAGGTGGAAGCCAGTTCGTCGATCAGGCCAAGCAGGCTGTAATCGTCCGGTTCCAGTTCCACCGCGCCTTTATCCAGCTTGGCGGTATCCAGAATCTCGTTCAGCAGGCGTAGCAGCGAACGGCCTTCCTTGCGCACCGTGTCCAGGTGGCGGCGCTGATCGGTGTCCAGCTCCGTATCCAGCAGTACGTCGGTGAAGCCGAGGATGGCGTTCATCGGCGTACGGATCTCGTGGCTCATGTTGGCGACAAAGCTGGCGCGCGCGGCGGCGGCTTTTTCCGCCGTCTCCTTGGCCTGGCGCAGCTCCTGTTCCATCTCACGCCGTTCGCTGATGTCGAGGATCACACCGTCGATCCAGCGCAGTTCCGGATTGCTTTCATCCGCCGTGACCGCGCCGTGCTCCCACATGAAGCGCCGGCTGCCGTCGGCGTGGATCAGACACCACTCGACCTGGTAGGCCGCCAGCTGGGCGACGCTGCGCGAAATCTCGGCTGCCACGCGTTCGCGATCTTCCTCGCAAATCAGCGAGCCGAGGGTGCGGATGCGCTGCGCGCCGACGAAATCGCTGGCGGGGTAGCCAGCCAGCCGCTCGATGCCGTCGCTGACGAAGATCGGCGGCGCGTCGAACGCCATGCTGCTGCGGAACGAGATGCCGGGGATATTGCCGATCAGCGAGCGGAATTGCTGTTCGCTGTCGCGCAGCGCCTGCATGATGGCGCGCCGTTCGCTGATGTCGGTAATGAACAGCACAAACAGGTCGCGCTTGGCCAGTTGGGCGTGGCCAAGCGCGCGCCGGATTGGCAAGCTGCTGCCGTCCTTGCGCAATGCGATCACCTCGCTGCCCTTGCCTGGAACGGTGGCGTCCTCGGTGCGCAGGTAGTTGAGCAGGCCGTCGCGTTCCGACCGTT
Organism: Duganella dendranthematis; assembly: GCF_012849375.1. Lineage (NCBI taxonomy): Bacteria > Pseudomonadati > Pseudomonadota > Betaproteobacteria > Burkholderiales > Oxalobacteraceae > Duganella > Duganella dendranthematis. Next base: position 1,629,139 of record NZ_CP051684.1, on the reverse strand, counting down.
CTACGTCGGCCATCAGCAGGCGGATATTGCGGCCGATGATTTCGTCACGGCTCCAGCCGAAGATGCGTTCGGCCGAGGCGTTGAATTCCTGTATCACGCCGGCGCGGTCGACGGTGATCACGCCGTCCACGGTGGTCGTCAGCAGTGCGCGCATCCAGGCTTCGCTCTCGGCCTGCTGGCGGTACATCTCGCGGTAGCGCAACATGCCGTTGGCGGCCAGCGCGAAGACGGTGACGGCCACTGTGATCAGCGCCAGCGCCAGCGCCACGAAAGTGGAGTTCTGCTGCGGCGTGGCGTCAATCGGCAACTGGCCGACGAAGCGCGCCGCCGCCATGCCGGTGTAGTGCATGCCGGCGATGGCGCAGCCCATCACCGCCGCGCTGATGGCGCCGAGCACCGCGCGCGGCAGGCGGCGCAGCGTGCGCAGGCCAAAGCGTATCCACAGCGCCAGCGTGGCCAGCACCACCGCCACCACGATCGACAGACCGAACATGAACGGATCGTAGCGCAGCTGCAGCGCCATTTGCATCGCCGCCATGCCGGTGTAGTGCATGGCGCCGATGCCGGCGCCGACCAGCACTCCGCCGGTGACGAGGGAGACGGCAGTCAGGCGCCGCATGCTGATAATGGACAGCGCCACCCACGACGCCGCAAGGCTGGGCAGCACCGACAGCAAGGTCAGCGTGTGGTTGTAATCGACGTCGGTGCACAGGTTAAAGGCCAGCATGCCGATGAAGTGCATCGACCAGACGCCGCAGCCCAGCGCCAGGCTGCCGGTGCCCAGCATGGCGGCGCGCAGGCCGCGGGTGCTGGCCAGGCGCGCTTGCGCGGCGACTTGCAATCCCATCCAGGATGAGAAGATGGCAACCACGATTGAGAGAATTACCAGCAGCGGCGAATAGGTGCCGTAGTGGAGCAGGGACGGATTGTCCGGCGGTGTAAAGAATTCCAGCATGATGAGGCAAACCATATCACAGAAAAAACCGCCCATATGCAGTTGTTGCTTTAAAGATAAATATGTTTAATACTTGTCGAGCTGATCCGCATATCGTCGGATCCCAACCTGGGACACACTGAAGACAATGGCTTTCCTGACCAAGAAGAAGATCGTGCTGGCCGTGGGCCTGCTGGTAATCGGCGGCGGCGCGGCCGCATATTTTTCCAAAAACAAGGCGCCTGTGGTGGAGCCGCCACGCTTCCGCACGGCGGCGGCCGACACCGGCAACATCACGCAGACGGTGACCGCCACCGGCACCATCAACCCGGTGGCGCTGATCAATATCGGTTCGCAGGTCTCCGGCACGGTGAGCGAGTTGAAGGCCGACTTTAACGACCACGTGACCAAGGGCCAGGTGCTGCTCAAGCTCGACCCGACCATCTTCAACGCGCAGATCCGCCAGGCCGATGCGCAACTGGCGTCGGCGCGCGCCTCGCTCAAGCTGGCGCAGGCCACGCACCAGCGCAACCAGTCCTTGCTGGCGCAGAATTACATCTCGCCGCTGGCGCTGGACCAGTCCAAGCGCGAAGTCGATGTGGCGCAGGCGAATATCCAGCTGGCGCAGGCGCAGCTGGCGCGGGTGCAGGCGGACCTGGACAACTCGGTGATCCGTTCACCGATCGATGGCGTGATCATCAAGCGCACCATCGACCTGGGGCAGACCGTGGCGGCGTCGTTCACCACGCCGCAGCTGTTCCAGATCGCCCGCGATCTGACCAAGATGCAGATCGATACCAGCGTCTCGGAAGCGGACGTCGGCTCGCTGAAGGAAGGGCAGGAAGCGCGCTTCGTGGTGGACGCTTATCCGGACAAGGAATTCAACGCCCGCATGCGCCAGTTCCGCCTGGCCGCCAATGTGCTCAACAACGTGGTGACGTATAACGTGGTGCTGGATGTCGACAACAAGGACGAGCTGCTCAAGCCGGGCATGACGGCGCAGGTGCGTCTGCTGGTGGGAAACCGCCAGAACGTGCTGCGCGTGCCGACCGCCGCGCTGCGCTTCCGTCTCAGCGACGAGGAAATCGAGAAGCAGAAAAAACTGGCGGAAGCAGCCGCCGGCAAGTCCGCCTCGGCCTCCGCTTCCGCCAACGCGGTTGCCGCTACCGAAGCGCCGCAGGAAGACGACGCCTCGTTCCGCACCAAGGCCGACCTGGCGCGCACCTTCCGCATCTATACGCTGGACGCCAGGAACCAGCCGAAGGCACAGGACGTGAATATCGGCCTGTCCAACTTCCGCTACACCGAAGTGGTGAGCGGCGATTTGAAGAAGGGCGACAAGGTCATCACCCGCGCCATCGGCAACGACAAGGAAGGTGGCATGTGAGTGGGCCGGCCAATGAACTCCTGATCGACATCCGCCAGGTCACCAAGAGCTACTTCTCCGGCAGCGTGGAAACCCAGGTCTTGCACGGCATCGACCTGGCTGTGCCGCGCGGCGACTTCCTCGCGGTGATGGGGCAGTCCGGCTCCGGCAAGTCGACGCTGATGAATATCTTCGGCTGCCTGGACCAGGCCACCGGCGGCAGCTACTTCCTCGACGGCGTCGACACGCTGACGCTGTCGCGCAACCAGCTGGCCACCATCCGCAACCGCACCATCGGCTTCGTGTTCCAGAGCTTTAACCTGATCAAGCGCATGAGCGTGGCGGAGAACGTGGCGCTGCCGCTGATCTACGCCGGCGTGTCGCGCTCGAAGGCGCACGCCAAGGCCTTGCTGGAGCTGGATCGCGTGGGACTGGCCGGCATGGCCAAGCGCACGCCGAACCAGTTGTCCGGCGGCCAGCAGCAGCGGGTGGCGATTGCGCGCGCGCTGGTGGGCGATCCGCCGCTGATCCTGGCCGACGAACCGACCGGCAACCTGGATACGCAAACCAGCGTGGAGATCATGCGCTCGTTCCAGCAGCTGAACGATGAACGCGGCATCACCATCCTGCTGGTGACGCACGAACCGGACATCGCCGCCTACAGCAAGCGCCTGATGCGCCTCAAGGACGGCCGCGTGCTGTACGACGGCCCGTCCGCCGAGGGCCTGCGCCAGATGCTGCAGAGTCACGAAAACTTAACCGTATAAACAATATGAACCTTTTACAGATCGTGGTAGAGGCGTTTCGCTCGATGCTGGCGAACCGTCTGCGCACGCTGTTGACCATGCTGGGCATCATCATCGGCATCACCTCGGTGGTGCTGCTGCTGGCAGTGGGTGACAGCATGAAGCGCTTCATCGCCAAGGAGCTGGAACAGCTGGGCACCAATATGCTGTTCATCTCTCCCGGCGGCGACCGCGCGCAGCAGCAGCGCATGCGCAGTGGCGCGCAGCCGGCGATGACCATTGCAGACGCCGCCGCGTTGAATGAGCTGCCATCCTTGGCTGGCGCCGCGCCGGTGCTGCAAGGCGGCTTTAATCTCTCGGTGGGCAACGAGAACGCGTCGAAGACGGTGCACGGCGTGACGCCGGCCATGTTCAAGATCCGTGGCTGGAAGGTCGACAAGGGCAGCGCCTTCAGCGACGCCGACGTGCGCGCCGCCTCGCGCATGGTGGTCATCGGCCGCAAGATCGCCGACCAGTTCTTTTACAAGCAGGACCCGCTGGGCAAATACATCCGCATCGAAAATGTCTCGTTCCAGGTGGTGGGGGTGCTGTACGGCGAGGGCAAGCAGGTGGACGGCGGCGACTTGAGCGAATACGTGATCGTGCCGATTACCGCGGCTTCGGCCAACCTGATCAAGACCGCCTTCCCCGGCAATGTGCACTACGTGGTGGCGCAGGGCAAATCCGGCGGCAACCTGCAGGATGCGATCATGGACATCGGCGAAACGCTGCGCGACCGCCACCACATCAAGATCGACCAGCCGGATGACTTCCGCATCGATAACCTGGCGTCGTTCGCCGAGACGGCGCAGAAGATCAGCGCCGGCCTGGCGGCCTTGCTTGGGCTGATCGGCGCCATCTCGCTGATCGTCGGCGGCATCGGCATCATGAACATCATGCTGGTGTCGGTGACCGAGCGCACCCGCGAGATCGGCATCCGCATGGCGATCGGCGCCAAGCCGCGCGACGTGCTGCTGCAATTCCTGACTGAGGCGGTGGTGATCTGCTTGGTGGGCGGCATCTTCGGCATCATGCTGGCCACGCTGGCGGCGACCGGCATCACCGCCACCGGCAAATTTGATGTGTTCATCACCTTGCAGGCGGTGGTGGTGGCGTGCGGCTTTTCCAGTCTGGTTGGCGTGTTCTTCGGCTTCTACCCGGCGCGCCGGGCGTCCAAGCTGCTGCCGGTGGACTGCCTGCGCTACGAGTAATCAGTAGTCGAACTTCTTGCTGGCGGTGTTGGTGTTTTTGCCGGTGGCTTTGAAGTAGATGGTGTGCTCTGCGCGTTCCTTGCGGACGGCCTCGTGGCGTTCGCGGTTGGCGCGGCGGCGTTCTTCGATGCGGGCGTTGTGCTCGTCGATGCGGCGCTGGGTTTTCTGGCCTTGCTTGCTATTGTGGAGCAGGCCGAATTTCTGCCGCATGGCCGCAGCCCACAGCAGGAACACCAGCACCAGCGACAGCAGGTAGGCCGATTGCCACAGGCCGTAGTTCTGGCTGATGAAGGGGAAGATCGGCGCGGCTTGTTCCAGCCAGCCCTGGCCGAGAATGCCCAGCCCGGCCGCCAGTACGCCCAGACAGAACGTCTTGACGATCATCCAGCGGCTGGCTTTGATCCGTGACTCCCAGAAGGATTGCGGATCGTCGGTCAGTTGGTCGAGGTAGGGAGTGTGGTCGTGTTGCGTAGTCATAGCGACAATTGTTTAGGGCGCCAGTATTTGCGGTGGCGATTATCTCATATTTTCCACGTGGAAACTGTAATGGTATTGATTCAAGTCTAGTTCTGGCCTCGCGGCATGCCCAAAGAGAGTGTTGGCGATGCGCATTGCACCGCATACTCCCTCCCACACTGATGGAGGCCGAGCCATGCGCTGTAACCTTGCCGGAATATGCTTGATCATGATCGTTGCCGGTTCCGCTGCGGGGCAGGATAGTCCGCCGCCCGTGACCAGCAACCTGATCTACGACGCTAATGGCGTGTCCAACCTGAGTGGCGGGGTGCGCCGGGGCAGCGCGTATCAGGGCATGCTGCGCTGGCAGACCAGCGTCGATGGCGAACACGTGCTGGGCTGGCCGGACAGCAGCGCCTTTTTCAATGTGATGGCAACGCACCAGGCCGGACCGTCCATCCTGACCGGGGACACGCAAGGCGTCAGCAATATGGCGGCGCCGCCGGGCGTGCGGCTGGAAGAAGCCTGGATCCAGAAAAACTTCCTCGGTGACCGGCTGTCGGTACTGGCCGGACGCTATGATTTGAACAGCGAGTTTTACCACCTCAATACCGCATCGCTGTTCTTCAACAGTTCGTTTGGCATCGGCGCCGAGTTTGCCCAGAGCGGGCAGGGCGGGCCGTCGATTTTTCCTGCCACCGCCGTCGGCACGCGCATCGCGGTCAAGCCGGCGCCCGACGTTGTCCTGCGCGCCGCCATCCTGGACGGCGTGCCGGTGGATCGCAGCGGCGGCGGCAGTGCGGCCTTCCGTGGCGGCGATGGCTTGTTGCTGGTCTACGAAATGGCTTGGCTGAGCCGCCCGGAACCCGCCGCATCGGCACAAGATCACCACCTGCGCATTGGCCGCAATGCCGGTCTGGCGCCGGATCAGGGCAAGCTGGCTGTCGGCGGCTGGTATTACACCGCGCAGTTTGCCGAGCTGAATGCGTTCGATGCATCTGGCCAGCCGCGCCGGCAACGCGGTTCCAGCGGCGCCTATCTGGTGGCGGAACGCAGCCTGTATCAATCCAGCGCGCAGTCGCAGAAGGTGGTGTCCGGCTTCGTGCAGCTGGGGGCGGCGGATAGCCGCGTCAATCGCTTCGACGGTTACTTCGGCGCAGGTCTCACCGTGACCGGCCTGGTGCCTGGCCGCGCCAGCGATGAACTGGGGCTGGCCGTGGCGATTGCGCGCAATGGTAGCGCTTATCTGCGCAGCCAGCAGAGCGCCGGCGTGGTCAGCCAGCGCGCCGAGTCGACGGTCGAGCTGACATACCTGAGCCAGGTCAGTTCGCGCTTGTCTTTGCAGCCCAGCTTGCAGTACGTGATGCATCCCTACACGGTGACCGGCGTCGGCAACGCGCTGACCCTGCAACTGCGCGCCGAGGTGGCGTTCTAGGTGGACGTGGCGCTTGTGTTTGCGTAGCATGGACGCATGATGAAACGTTTAATCTCCACGGTTTTGCTGGCGCTGTCCATCGGCGCCGCTGTTGCTGCTCCTGCCGCGCCGGTGCTATCGTTTGTTGGCGATGGTTGGGCTAACAATTCGGTCAACGCGGTGGTGTTTCGCAAGAATTCGTTGGTGACGCAGGGTGATACGCAGTACGTCGCCTACTATGATGCGCAGCGCTATCTGGTGCTGGGCAAGCGCGCGCTGGGCGCCACGCAGTGGACCGTGCGGCGCAGCGCCTGGCAAGGCAATGCGGCCGATGCGCATAACGCCATCAGCATCATGGTGGATGGCGCCGGCTATCTGCATGTGTCGTGGGACCATCACAATAATGCGCTGCGCTATGCGCGCGGCGTGGCGCCGGGATCGCTGGAGCTGGGACCGAAGCAGAGCATGGTGGGCGTCGATGAAGCGGAGGTGTCGTATCCCGAGTTCTATCGTCTGCCCAATGGCAACCTGCTGTTCTTCTACCGGCTGGGCGGTTCGGGGCGCGGCGATTTGATCATCAATCGCTACGACGTCGCCACGCAGCGCTGGACTCGCTTGCACACCAACCTGATTACCGGCGAGGGCAAGCGCAACGCGTATTGGCAGGCCTTCCTCGATCATCTTGGCACGCTGCATGTGTCGTGGGTATGGCGCGAGTCGCCGGATGTGGCCAGCAACCACGACATGGCGTATGCGCGTTCGCGCGATGGCGGCGTGACGTGGGAGCGCTCCGACGGCACGCCGTACGCGCTGCCGATCAGCGCCGCCAGCGCCGAATACGCCCTGCGTATTCCGCAGAACAGCGAGTTGATTAACCAGACTTCGATGGCGGCCGATCAGGATGGCCAACCCTACATCGCCAGCTACTGGCGCGATGCCGGTTCCAGCGTGCCGCAGTATCACGTGATCTTCAATACCGGCACGGCGTGGCAGGCGCGGTCGCTGGATTTCCGCAAGACGCCGTTTTCGCTGGGCGGGCAGGGCACCAAGCGGATTCCGATCGCGCGGCCTCAGATCATGGTCGGCAAGGCCGGTGCGCTGCTGGTGTTTCGCGATGAGGAGCGGGGCAGCAAGGTTTCCGTGGCCAGCACCGCCGACGTGTTGCGCGGGGCGTGGCAGGTGCAGGATCTGACCATGTTTTCAGTCGGCGCCTGGGAGCCGAGCTACGACACCGAACTGTGGCGCCGCAACGGCACCCTCAGCCTGTTCGTGCAAAACGTCCAGCAGGTCGATGGCGAAGGCCAGGCCAGCGTGCCGCCGCAGCCGGTGCAAGTTTTGGACTGGCAGCAGTAGCACTCCGGCTCGGCGTGTCTATCTCGCCACACTGTCATTTTAATCCGGTTTTACCGTCCGCCCCTCTGTACGCGCCGTGCCGGCGATGACTTCTTGGTACGAAATGGTAGCGTATAACATTTCAAATGTTATTTTTGTTGACAGCGACTTTTCTTAGCTTTTACACTCAAATGATCGCGCAACCATTTTGATGTAGTGTTGTGAGGTTTATAACAATAACCACGGTAAGTTACCGAAGGAGACTGTAAAATGTTAGTGAAACACCAAAAAGTCCGGCATTCCGGCCGGCAGATGGCGTTCGGCCTGACCGTTATGGCAGGTTTGATTGCGCAATCATATGCCCAGGAAGTCACCCCGGCCGCCGCGCCGGCCGCCAAGGACGACGCGCCAATGACCGTGGTGCAGGTCAACGGCTACCGCAACTCGCTGCTGTCGTCGGCGAAAGACAAGAAGGAAGCGGTCGGCTTCCAGGACTCGATCAATGCCGAGGACTTCGGTAAATTCCCGGACAAAAACATCGCCGAATCGCTGAGCCGCATTCCCGGCGTCGGCGTTTCGCGCGACATCACCGGCGAAGGCTCGACCATCCAGATTCGCGGCCTCGGCTCCAGCTTCACCAAAATCCTGCTGAACGGCGCGCCGATCGCCGTGGCCTCGTCCGGCCCGATCGACGGCGCCAACACCAACCGCGAGGTCGACCTCGACCTGCTGCCGACCGACCTGTTCACCAAGCTGACCGTCAGCAAGAGCCCGACCGCCGAGATGATCGAAGGCGGCGCCGCCGGCGTGGTCAACCTGCGCAGCGCGCGGCCGTTCGACAAGGAAGGCCGCACCATTTCCGCCAGCATCACCGCCACCAAGCAGCAAATCGCCGACAAGACCGGCGGCCGCGGTGCCTTCCTGGCCAGCCAGACCTTCGGCGACTGGGGCATCCTGGGCGGCGTGACGCTGTCGCGTCAGCAGATCCACACCACCGGCTGGGAAACCGTCGGCTACACCAACGCCAACCTGTCGGCCGCGCAGAATCCGGCCGCCAACCGCAACAACACCGGCGGCGGCAACTTCACCATTCCCGCCACGGTGCCGGTCGGCGCCGGCAACGGCCTGGTGACCGGCCAGGTGATCGACCAGGCCTGGTTGCTGGCGCACAATCCGGGCCTGTCCATCCAGCAGATCGACAACGCCATCCTGCCGCGCCTGGGCCGCACCATGGATTACTTCGGCACCAAGGACAAAGGCTCGGCGATCTTCGCCGCCGAATACCGTCCGACCGAGAACCTGCACTTCTACCTGGACACCATGTACAGCAAGCGCGACGACAAGATGACGCGCATGGACTACGACTGGTCGGTCCGTAACGGCGGCATGATCCCGCTGAACATGACGGTCGACAAGAGCGATTGCAGCGACGGCTGTACCGTCACCGGCGGCACCTTCGCCAACACCCAGAACTTCTTCGAGCACGGCTACCGCCGCGACCAGGTCAGCCTGCTGGGCCTGAATCCGGGCATGGAATGGAAACTCACGCCGAGCCTGAAACTGGACGCGCAGGTCAATTACACCCGCAGTAACTTCAGCCACGAAGCGCCGACGGTCTACCTGATCACCGCGCCGAACAGCGGCAACACGGTGACCTACAACAATAACAATGGCGGCATCCCGTCGGTGGTCGCCAGCACCGACCTGAACAATCCGAACAGCTATGTGTGGAACACCGGCCGCGTCAACATTCAGAACGAGTTCCGCAAGACCGAAACCAAGGGCTTCCATAGCGACCTGACCTGGGGCGACGACAAGTTCAACATTAAAGGCGGCATCGCCTACGACGATATCACCCGCCGCATCAGCGCCACCGACAACTCGGCGGCCTGGCAGGCGGCAGTGTGCGGCAACAATCCTAACGTGTTCCTGCAAGGCCCGAACGGCGCGCCAACCTGCGACGGCGCCTCGACGCCGGGCGCCAGCGCCGCCGGCTTGTATCCAGGCTACGGCACCGGCTACACCGCAGGCGCCACCACGCCGCTGACCTACGGCGGTTCGCTGATTCCACAAAGCGCGCTGGCCAGCTACATCATCCCTGGTCCGTACGGCCGTCCAATCATCGACTGGGGCCGCTTCGCGCAAGCGTCGAACTACCAGCAGTACTACAACACCGCACCGGCCAGCGGCGCGTCGTCAACCGGCGCCAGCTCGGGGTTCATCGGCGAGAAAACCACGGGCCTGTACTTTGAAGCCAACGGCAAGTTCGACCTCGCCGGTTTCCCGGCCCGCTACAACGGCGGCCTGCGTTATGTGCGCACCAAGCAGTCGGTCGGTTCGCTGAACTCGATCACCGATCCGCGCAACGCCAGCCTGACGCTCAACGGCAGCAAGTATCCCAACATCGACCAGTGGGTCTACCAGGATACGACCTACAACAACACGCTGCCATCGGGCACGCTGGCGGTCAACCTGCGCAGCGACGTGATCGCCCGCGCCGCGCTGTCGCGCAGCATGACCCGCGCCGATCCGAACGCACTGCGTCCGGGCGTGAACTTCTCGTCGGTGTCGGCGGACGTCGGCACCATCGGCAATCCAGCGCTGAAGCCTTACCTGTCGGATAACATCGACCTGGGCATCGACTGGTACACCGGCCGCGAAGGTTACGTCAGCCTGACCGTGTTCCAGAAGAAGGTGGACGGCTTCACCATCAACCAGAACATCACGCTGCCATTCAGCGCGCTGGCCGCCTACGGCATCAACTACAACACGCTGATTCCGAACCAGCAGCAGGCGATCGATTCGCGCGGCGGTCCAAATGTGGCCACGGTGGTGATGACGCAGGCCCGCAACGCGTCGGGTGAACTGAAGATCCGTGGCCTGGAGCTGGGCTGGGTGCAACCGCTCGACAAGATCCTGCCGATTCGCGGCTTCGGCATCAACGAGACGGCCACCTTCATCACCCAGCGCGGTGATGGCGAAGGTGGCGCCGGCTTCGTGGCGCTGGGCGTACCTAACCGTACCAACAACTTCTCGGTGTACTACGACAATCACGGCTACACGGCGCGCCTGTCGCACACCTTCTCGAAGGGCAGCCAGACCGCCAGCGCGAACCAGAACGGCATCACCAATGCCGCGCTGTTCTCCGACAACTACAAGCAGCTGGACTTCTCGTCGAGCGTCGACCTGGGTGAGGTGTTCGACAAAGAAAACTGGCCGACGCTGAGCTTCGACATCGTCAACCTGAACAACGACTCGCGTCGCGGCTACTTCCAGTTCAGTAACGCCAACTTTACGCAGTACTCGCCAGGCCGTACTTACTCGCTGGGCCTGCGCGCCAAGTTTTAATCGTCTGGGCCCTTGGTTCTCCAGCGGGGCCCTTTTTGCCCGCCCCTTCGGGGGCGGTTTTTTTTAAGGAATGTCATGGCTGTCTCGACACGCCGATTGCGTGCTACCTGTCTGGTGCTGGCCGCGCTGCTGGGCAATGCCCTGGCTTCGGCGAATGCCGCCACGCCGCCGCATCTGCGCAAGCAGGGCAGCGCCACGCAGCTGATCGTCGACGATCAACCGTTTTTGCTGCTGGGCGGCGAACTGCATAATTCGTCCGCCTCCAGCCTGGAATACCTGAATACCTTGTGGCCGACGCTGAAGGCGGCCGAACTGAATACGGTGCTGGCCCCGGTCGAGTGGGATCAGATCGAGCCGGTCGAAGGGCGCTTTGATTTCACGGTGCTGGACGGCGTGCTGAAACAGGCGCGCGCGCACAACACGCGACTGGTGCTGCTGTGGTTTGGCGCGTGGAAGAATTCCATGTCGACCTATGCGCCGGCGTGGGTGAAGACCGATACGCAGCGCTTCCCGCGTGCGCGCACCCGCGCCGGCGTGGCGCAGGAGATCCTGACGCCGTTTGCACCGGCCACGCTGGCCGCCGATACGGCCGCCTTCCGCGCGCTGCTGGCGCATCTGAAGCAGACCGACACCCAGCACACCGTGCTGATGATCCAGGTCGAGAATGAAATCGGCATGCTGCCGGAAGTGCGCGACTACAGCGCTGCCGCCAATGCCGCATGGCGCGCGCCGGTGCCGGCCGCGCTCACCGCCTATCTGGCCGCGCACATGGACAGCTTGCAGCCGGCGCTGAAGGCCGCGTGGGAAACGCGCGGCGCGCGCGCCAGCGGCGCCTGGGCCGAGGTCTTCGGCGACACCATCGAAACAGAAGAGATCTTCCAGGCCTGGCACTACGCGCAGTTTGTCGAGGCGCTGACGGCGGCCGGCAAGGCGGTCTATCCGCTGCCGATGTATGTGAACGTGGCGCTGAACCGGCCGGGCAAGCGTCCAGGCGAATATCCAAGCGCCGGCCCGCTGCCGCATCTGTTTGACGTGTGGAAGCCGGGGGCGCCATCGGTGGACGTCATCGCCATCGACACCTACTTCCCCAACTTTATCCACTGGGCCAGGCAGTTCAAGCGCCCGGACAATCCGCTGTTTATCCCGGAAGCCAATCACGCCGAGCGGCCCGATGCCGGCGCCGACGCCTTTTACGCTATCGGCGAGCATGACGCCTTTGGCTTCTCGCCGTTCGCCATCGACGATATCAAGGACGGCAAGTCCTCGCTGCCGCAAGCTTATCGCGTGCTGAAGCAGCTGGCGCCGACCATCAATCGCTATCAGGGCAGCGGCAAGGTGCGCGGCTTCAAGGCGCCTGTATCGTTTGACGGTGACGTGGACGTCGCCCCGCAGCAGGTGCACATGGGCGGCTACACCTTGCAGGTCAGCTTTAACGCGCCGTGGGAAAAGCTGACGCCGGCCGAAGTGCAGACGCGCGGCGGCCTGGTGATCCAGACCGGCGATGATGAATTTATCGTGGCAGGCAAAGGCCTGACCATCGTTTTCGGCAGCGCGGACGGCGCGCAGGTCGGCATTGAACAAGCCATCGAAGGCCTCGATTCTCAAGGCCGCTGGATGAACGGCGACGAGACGCACCAAGGCCGCCACATCGGCTTATCGGGCGATGCGTTTACCATACAGCGCGTAAAGCTGTACCGCTATCGCTGAACTGAACCTATTTGGAGTAGAAATCATGAGCAATTCCACCAGCCCAGTCATCACCGCGATGCAGGTCATCCCCGTGGCGGGCTACGACAGCATGCTGCTCAACCTGTGCGGCGCGCACGCACCTTACTTCACGCGCAACCTGGTGCTGCTGACCGATAGCGCCGGCCATACCGGCATTGGCGAAGTGCCCGGCGGCGCCGGCATCCTGGCGGCCCTGGAACGTTCGGTACCGCTGGTGGTGGGTACGCAGATCGGCCGCTACAACCGCACGCTGAACGCGATCCGCGCCGCTATCGGCGGCCATCATCAGGTAACGTCGGACGCCGAAGCCGAGGTGCTGAAGCAGCCGCACGAAATCAATCTGCGCCTGGACAATGTGGTGACGGCGGTGGAAGCGGCGCTGCTCGATTTGCTCGGGCAGCACTTGGGCGTGCCGGTGTGCGAGTTGCTCGGCTCCGGCCAGCAGCGCGACAGCGTGCCAATGCTGGCCTACCTGTTCTACATCGGCGACCGTGGCCGCACCGACCTGCCTTACCTGAGCGGCGAGGGCGCCAGTGGCTGGTACGCGCGTCGCCATCAGGAGGCGATGACGCCGGCGCAGATCGTCGAACTGGCCGAGGCCACGGTGGACAAATACGGCTTCAAGGATTTCAAGCTGAAGGGCGGTGTGATGCGCGGCGCCGAAGAAATGGAAGCCGTCACCGCGATCAAAAAGCGCTTTCCCGATGCGCGCGTGACGCTGGACCCTAACGGCGCCTGGTCGCTGAAGGAAGCGATTGATCTGTGCAAGGGGCAGGGCCACATCCTGGCCTATGCGGAAGATCCGTGCGGACCGGAGAACGGTTATTCGGGCCGCGAGATCATGGCTGAATTCCGCCGCGCCACCGGCATCCCGACCGCTACCAATATGGTGGCTACCGACTGGCGCCAGATGGCGCACTCGCATCTGCTGGGTGCCGTCGATATTCCGCTGGCCGATCCGCACTTCTGGACCATGCAGGGATCGGTGCGTCTGGCGCAACTGTGCGAACAGTGGGGACTGACGTGGGGCTCGCACTCCAACAACCACTTCGACGTGTCGCTGGCGATGTTCACCCACGCTGCTGCTGCGGCGCCGGGCAACATCACGGCGATTGACACGCACTGGATCTGGCAGGAAGGTCAGGAGCGGCTGACGCGTGAGCCGCTGCAAATCGTCGGCGGCGCAGTGCAGGTGCCGCAAAAGCCGGGCCTGGGCATCGAGCCGGACCTGGACCGCATCCAGGCCGCGCATGAGTTGTACAAAAAGGTCGCCACCACTGCCCGCGACGACGCCATGGCGATGCGCTACCTGGTGCCTGGCTTTACCTACTCGCCCAATCGTCCGAGCATGGGCTGAGGCCTTTGCATCACAGGCGGTCGGGCAGCGTCTCGACCAGCCAGTCGATGAACACGCGCAGGCGGTGCGGCACATGGCGGTTCTGCGGATAGACCACGTGGAACGGGTAGGGCGCTGGCCGCCACGGCTTGAGGATCTCCACCAGCGTGCCATCCGCCAGCGCCGGCCGCGCTGCATAGGCGAAGGTCTGGATAATGCCCAGTCCCGCCATCCCTGCCGCCATGTGGCCATTGCTCTCGTTGACGCCGACCCGGTGCTCGACCTTGATCTCGCTCTTTTCGCCTTCGCGCAGAAAACGGAACGGCATCGCCCGGCCGCTCTGCGCCAGCACATAGGCCACCAGCCGGTGGCCGTTCTTCAGCTCATCGGGATAGGCCGGCACGCCGTATTGCTTGAGGTATTCCGGCGTGGCGCAGGTGACCATCGCCGCCTGTCCTACAGGCCGCGCCACCAGCGATGAATTATCGAGCGCGCCGCCGCGGATCACGCAGTCGACGTTATCGCTGACCATGTCCACCGAGCGGTCCGACACGCCCAGGTCGACGCGGATGTCCGGATAGCGCGCCATGAAATCCGGAAGCGCCGGTATCAGCACGTCGGACGCGGTCGAACCGCCCACGTCCACCCGCAAATGCCCGCGCGGCTTGCTGCGGGCGACGTTGAACGAGGTGTCGACATCTTCCAGATTGCGCAGGATGAGATTCGTCTTTTCATAGTACAGCTGACCCTCCGGCGTGACTGTCACGCGGCGCGTGGTCCGCTGCAGCAGCCGCACGGCCAGATGCGCTTCCAGCTCCTGTACCAGCTTGCTCAGGGTAGCGTTGGGCATGTCCAGCGAATCCGCCGCCTTGGTAAAACTGCCTGCCTCCACCACGCGCGCAAACGCGCGTATCGCCAATAGCTGGTTCATTGATTATTCCCGTCCATGGATAGTCATTTTAATTTTACACGGTTTATCTATGAATGGGACAGCGTTAAAGTTCATCCATCGCAACTTACTTAACGGAGCAAATCATGAACAAGCAACTCAACGGCAAAATCGCACTGGTCACCGGCGGCACCACCGGCATCGGCTTGGCCACCGCGCAGGAACTGGCGGCACAAGGCGCGCGCGTCTTCATCACCGGCCGTCGCCAGGCTGAACTGGATGCCGCCGTCGCCGCCATCGGCACCGCCGCGACCGGCATCCGCGCCGATGCCTCGTCGCTGACCGACCTGGATGGCGTGTACGCCCAGATCGCCAAGAGCGCCGGCAAACTGGACATTCTGTTCGCCAACGCCGGCGGCGGCGACATGATGCCGCTGGGCGCCATCACCGAAGAACACTTCGACCGCATCTTCGGCACCAATGTGCGCGGCGTGCTGTTCACCGTGCAGAAAGCGCTGCCGCTGCTGGTGGACGGGGGTTCGGTGATCCTGACCGGCTCGACCACGTCGATCCAGGGCACGGCCGCCTTCAGCGTCTACAGCGCCAGCAAGGCCGCAGTGCGCAACCTGGCCCGCTCGTGGGTGATGGACTTGAAGGAACGCCGCATCCGCGTCAACGTCGTCAGCCCTGGTCCGATCCGCACCCCTGGCTTGGGTGGCCTGGTGCCGGATGAAGCGCGTCAAGGCCTGTTCGACTTCCTGGCGTCGCAAGTGCCGCTGGCACGTCTGGGCGAGCCGGAAGAAATCGGCAAGGCGGTGGCTTTCCTGGCCTCCGATGCGGCCAGCTTCGTCAACGGCATCGAGCTGTTTGTCGACGGCGGCATGGCGCAGGTGTAAGCATGAAAAAGCTCATCGCTATCGGGGCCATGCTGATCGCATCGCTGGCCCAGGCACAGGATCAGGCCACGGACGAGGTGGCGGTTGCACAGCAGGCCATCAACCGCCACTTCGACATCTGGAACGATCGCAACGCCGCACATTGGGACGCCAAGCTGCCGCAGGTTTATACCGCGGACGTGCTGGTGGCGGACTACGGCGGCCTGGCCACCGGCTACGCGGACATTCGCCGCCTGCTGCAACGGGTGCAGGCCGACCATCCCGGCTTCGTCTTCACGCCGGCGCCGGTGGCCTGGAACCATGGCTTAGGACGGGTTACCTGGGGCTACGGGCCGAAGGATAATCCCAACCAGGTCCACGGTGAAGACATCTTCACCATCAAGGACGGCAAGCTTGCGAGCCTGCGCGTTTTCATCGACAAACAATAAAGGAAGCGCATCATGAAAATCTTAGCTGCGGTATTTGCCGCCATCGTATTGAACCTGGGCGGCGCCGCGCAGGCGGCCGGCATCAAATCGGCGGGTATCGACCATGTCGGCATCAACGTGCCGGATCTGAAACAGGCCGAGGCATTTTTGGCCACTACCTTTGGCTGCGAGGCGGTGACGCATATCGGACCGTTCCCGATGACGCCGCGCGCCGAGAGCCTGACGCTGGCGATGGTCCGCTGCGGCACCGGCGCCAACATCGAGCTGTTTGAGTACAAGAACCCGGCCGGCGCCAGCGTCATGCCGAAGAGCGAAGACATCGGCGCCTCGCACATCGCCTTTTACACCGATGACGTGAAAGCGGGCGTGGCGTATTTGAAGGCGCAAGGCATTACCGTGCTCGGCGAACCGATGACCATGACCAGTGGCGACACGGAAGGCGAAACCTGGGTGCACTTCCTGTCGCCATGGGGCTCGGAGATGGAACTAGTAGGCTACCCGAACGGCAAAGGCTACGAGAAGAAATCCAGGATCAAGCTGTGGAATCCTAAGCATCCAGCCAACTAATGCGATGGCCCGGTTCTCACCGGGCCATTTTTTTATTGTTGCTGATTACGTTTGGCGATTTCATTACCGGCGTAACCGCCGCCGATCGCGCCGGCGATGGTCGCCAGCTTGCGGCCATTGCCGCTGCCTACTTGATTACCCAGCAGGCCACCAACCACCGCACCGATACCCATGCCAACCACGCTGTTCTGCGCTACCGGGGCAGGCGCTGGCGCTTGTGCCACCTGCTGCGGTGCATAGGTATGATGAACAATGGTTTTGTGTTCCACCACGCGACGTGGCTCAGGTGCGGGAGCGATGGCTTGCACTGGCGCCGCAACTGGAGCAGGAGCGACTGCGGCGATGGGAACCGGCGCATCGTTCGGCGCATTCGTCGCATGCGAGTTTGGCAACAGGCCGGCGATAGACGCGGCGCCGACCAGGCTAACCAGGGCTACCGAGCCGGCAGCGAAAGCCATCATCGGATGAATGCGGGTGCGTGCGGTATGTTCCATTTTTTCTCTCCTGAGGATCGCCATTCGTGGCGCTTGTCCGTATAACGAAGCGCGGGCGATCGCGGCTGACCTCAAAAGTGTTTCCAGCGTAAGCAGATGTTACTACCGACGCCTACATGGTCAGCACGATCTTGCCGACATTGAGCCCATCCTCCATGCGCTGCTGCGCCACCCCGGCTTGCGCCAGCGGATAGACGCTATCGATCACCGGCGTCAAACCATCCTTTACGAAGTTCGCCAGCCAGCGCTCCTTGAAGCGGCGCGACATGCCATGTTTGACCTCTTGCGTGCGCGACTTCATCACCGTGCCGATGATTTGCAGATGGCGATACAGCAGGCGGTCCAGCGGAATCCTGGCGTTCTCGATGCCGCCCATGATGCCGATCTGGACCAGCCGCCCGCCAAACGCCAGCGAATTGACGTTACGCTCAAAATAAGGCGCACCGATAAAGTCAAGGATCAGGTCAACGCCACGCTGCTCGGTCAGCCGCTCCACCACCTCGGCGAAGTCTTCGTTCACATAATCGATAGCATGATCGGCGCCGAGGCGGCGCACCAGTTCATGCGCGCTGGCCTGCGCGGTGGCGAACACCGTCGCGCCGGTGGCATGCGCCAGCTGCACCGCCGCGCCGCCCACGCCGCCAGAGCCGGCATGAATCAGCACCTTCTCGCCAGGTTGCAGCTTGCCGAGATGGATCAGCGCCTCATGCGCGGTGACGAATACCTCGGTAATAGCAGCAGCGTGCACATAGTCCAGGCCATCGGGGATCGGCATCGCCATGCGGTAGTCGATGCGCGCCACTTCGGCATAGGCGCCGCCGCCGACAATGCCCATCACGCGGTCGCCTACCGCATAGCCTTCCACATGCTCGCCCACGGCGATGACGTCGCCGGCGATTTCCAGGCCCATGATGGTGGAGTCGCCAAAGTCCGGCCAGCCGTAGCCGCCGCGCCGGTGCGTCAGGTCGGCGCGATTGACGCCAGCGGCGCGGGTGCGCACCAGCAGGTCGTTGGGACGCAGCACCGGCTCGGATGCTTCGCCGATGTGCAGGACGTCGGCGGCGCCGAATTTGTCAAAGATAATGGCTTGCATGGTTGCCCCTGTGCTTCCCGAGTAATCAATGGGAGCAGGGTAAGTCAAACCTCGGCTGCTGATAAGGCGTCCAACCTCGTCAACGGCTGTGCAGGAATTGCATAGGTGGATGGTGCGACTGCTTGTTGCGCTTCAATATGTGGCCAAAGAGCCTTGGTTAGAGTGAAAGATCTTTCACTACCTTAGCAAGGAGGCTCAAAGTGCCGTATATCTATACGAAAGCCGATGAACTGGAGGGGACCGAGCTTGTTGGAACGCATCAATGCGTGGCGCTTATCCAGCACTAGGCGAAAACGCCTGTATCGTCCGCCTGGCGACAAGGAGAACATGCCGTTGACGCTACCGCGCTCTTGA
This sequence comes from Duganella dendranthematis, assembly GCF_012849375.1. Classification (NCBI taxonomy): domain Bacteria; kingdom Pseudomonadati; phylum Pseudomonadota; class Betaproteobacteria; order Burkholderiales; family Oxalobacteraceae; genus Duganella; species Duganella dendranthematis. The sequence goes on along the minus strand of NZ_CP051684.1, from coordinate 1,610,508 downwards.
CCGAGGTGTCATCCCGGTTCATTCCGTGCCGAGGTAAAACGAAAAACGGAGCTTACATGCGAGCAAGCGATAACGCCGATGCGTTTTACGTTATCGAGTGATGGGAGTTCCTATGCTCACCAAAACATGGGCGTATCCAGCATCGTTTGTCTTACTCGCCGTATCAATCATGCTCAAAGCTGCGCCACTGCAATCGCTGGAGTGTCCCGAACTGATTCCGAGCGCGTCTGTGGAGGTGATCGATGTGCCGGGCGACTGGCTGCCATATGTTGCATCACCGTTGTATCTGCATGCGGCTGCACCGATGTATGGACCGCCTGAACTGAAGGGGGATCTAACGGACTTCAAGGAGGCGCGCACGGCGAACGAGTGGTCATACACCTATGCGCTGGATGGCGCATTCCCGGAAGGGAAGTGGTTGCAATGCGCATATGGAGAGCGCAATCAGGTAACCTTGTCTCGTCGCCTGCCAGATGAAACTCAAGAGTGCAAGTTTACTTACCGAAAAGGCGCCAAAGCTGGCCAGCATGGGATAAAGATTCAGTGCAAATAATGCTAGATCCCAAAAACGCCGCACCGTTCGAAAGACATGCAGCTTTTGATTTTGTGGTGGCCGATTCCATCCTGGGAAGGTGAAGACATGCTGCTACTGGTTGGCTCCACTTGGCGGGCGTGCCGCATTGTTTGACGCAGGTGTCGGTCAGAGTCATCGCTGCCTGCGTTTGTGACGGGATACGGATGTAGCCGAGCAAAGCTACCGCAAAAAATACCGTCAAAATCAAAGTGTGTGCGATTTGGTGGGGAGACGAACTGGAGTAATAAAAAACCCGCCGTCATAGGAGAAGGGCGGGTTTTGATCTTAAATGCTGCGCTTGCTTACCAACTGTTGGTGCCCGGGCCGGAATGTAATATAGACCTGAAACTCGCATTAAATCTCGTTTTTTCTTGCTTCTCTCGTGAAAGTACCAACAAAAATACCAACAATTGAATTTGTTGCTTATAGTTGACGTTTTCCTAATCCAGCTTTAGCCTAGTACCCTTCGTTAAACTGCACAAGGATGGCTATGTACGGAGCATTGCTTGGAGATCTTATCGGATCGCCGTGGGAATTCAACCGGATCAAGCATGAACGCTTCGACATATTCTCTCCGCTGTGCGCCTACACGGATGATTCGATCATGACCGTGGCAGTGGCTGATGCTCTGTTGCACAACACTGCCCCCGCCTCGTCCATGCGAGCGTGGGCGCAGCGATTCAAGCCTCAGCGCGGCGGCTACGGCGCCATATTCTGGGTCTGGTTAAACAATCCCGATGATGAGCCATACGGCAGCGCCGGCAATGGCGGCGCGATGCGCGTTTCAGCTGCGGCTATGTTGGGTAAGACTTTGGACGATGCGCTGGAAAAGGCTACCTTGGCCACCTCCTGTACTCACGATCACCATCTCGGATTGAATGCGGCCCTGGCAACCACGCAGGCAATCTGGATGGCAAAGAATAAGGCGTCGCAGGGTCAGATAAAAACGGCACTGGAAGAGACCTATCGTTACGACTTATCCCGGCCCTATGAGATAGTCCAGCGCGCCTGTTTTCACTCTGAGCTGGCTATTCCATCGGTGCCGGAGGCAATTACGTGCGCGTTGCAGTCAACTTCGTTCGAGGACTGCATGCGTAAAGTCGTTGCGCTGGGCGGCGACTCGGATACGCAAGCTGCTATCGCTGGCCCTATCGCTGAAATGCTTTGGGGTATTCCTGACGTATTCATGCAAGAACTGCGCACTCGCATTCCAACAGAAATGCTCGCCGTCATTGATGGTCTTTATATCCGAGAGTGAAGGCATTCTAGCCTTCCCTCATTTCTTTAATCTCCAATCATACACCCAATGCGCCCAATCGCTCCAAACGAAGAATGCATTTCAGCCGCTGAGATAGTCGCGAGATTCGCAGCTCAAACTGGTATCGAGTTGCATGCGACAAATGCGGGGAACGCTGCGAAGTCGCTTGGTCTGGACTATATCGAGGTTGAGGTAGATCGACCTGCCGGCGCGACTTGGTTTAAGAACGAACGTCGTTATTCCGTCATCGATTTACACCTCATTTTTGACAAACTGCAACAGCTCGCAAACGACCGCGCACGATATCGCAGCTAGCACCAACTAGCTTTAATCATGAGTAGCCCTGATGCCCTGTAATTGCTTCGTAGATTCGATTAACCGTGCGCTGTTCTTTGGTGAGCTAAATAGGTAGATGGTCTCAAGCATTCCGTGATAATCAGCAGCCCTAATCAGAACAACGTCTTCCCCGTTTGGGGCGGTGATCGTAATTGGGGCGTGACTTTGGCAGAGTTCGTCCAGCAGTGCATCCAGCTCAGCGCTCGCTTGCGCATAAGGCACTTTACGCATCTTCATTTTTTGACCTCCAAACATGGCTACTGACGATAGATTCAAGCAGGCTGTTGTCGCAACCTTAGCTAAGCGTGCGGCCAACAGGTGTTCCAACCCCAGCTGCAACGCTATCACAAGCGGGCCCGCTGATGACCCTAAAAGCTCTGTAAACGTCGGCGAGGCAGCACATATTTACGGTGCGAATCCAGGCTCCGCTCGCTTCTCCAAAGATATGTCCGCGACGGAGCGCAGTGCTATTACAAACGCCATATGGCTGTGCGCCACATGCCATAAACTTGTGGACGACGACCCTTTGAAATATCCTGCCGGCCTTCTTTTCGAATGGCAGAGCGAACACGAACGGGTTATCTCGGGGCAAGTCGGGAAGGCTGGAGCGGAGTCGCGGAGACGGTATGAGAAGCGCCATCTGGAAGAGCTTGGTCATCTGAGCTATCTAGCAGAACGGATAATCATCGAAAAGGGGCCATTTTGGGAGTACAGTCTGACCGCCGAGGTGCTACGCGTCGAATTAAGCCCAATTCTCCGGCGCTGGAATGCCCTCAAAAAAGGTCTTTATCTTAAACCTGCTAGCAGGATGAATAGAGCTGACTTCATGCTCTGGATGGTTAGTAAAACAGATGAAGCGCGTATGATTTGTAAGGCATTTGCAGAACTAGCGACCACCGAGTTTTCTCGCAGCTGGGGCGAGCCCGGAGTCGCCGGCAGTGAAGTAGAAATCATAGCGGCTTGCCGGCTTTTCAGCGAGATGTGCCAAAGCGCTCTCATGTGGGAGGAGTCCGTGAGATTTATTGTTGTGGAAGAAGTTCTTCGGGAAATCCCGCCCTTAATGGTCGGAGCTACCGGGGCTATGATTGAGGAAGCAGCAAAGATTCCACTTTTCCTCTCTGAAACTGTGGCTGGCAATCCCACTTCAGGCAACTACTTGCTCTCAATCAAGCTCACGCTTCCGGATGGTTGGTCCGACACCATCGTAGAAGCATTGGAGCGCGCGAGAATAGCAATTGAAAACGGAAATTGAATAATTTAGGCTGGCTTTACGATTGCTAAGATGCTTGCCCGCGACACTTCATACATTCGGGCTAGCGCGCTGACGCTCTCGCCGGCGAAGTATTTTGCTGTAATGTTGGCACGTTGTTCGGCGGTGGTCTTAGCAGGGCGGCCAAGAGTCTTACCCTCGTTCTTTGCGCGAGTCAGGCCGGCTTGCGTGCGCTCCACCAGTAAATCCCGCTCCATCTCGGCTACAGCAGCCAGCATCATTAGCATCATCTTACCGGCGGGTGAGGTGAGGTCAAGGGTACCTAGCTGGAGCACGATGACGGCAATCTTGCGGCTCGCTAGCAGCTTGACTGTGGCGCCGACGTCCTGCGCATCACGCCCCAGGCGGTCGAGTTTTGCCACCACCAGCGTTTCCCCATTCCGAATCTGACCGAGCAGCGCAGCGAACTGTGGGCGTTGCGTGGCGCTAGTCTTGCCGCTGATGGTGTCCGCAAACCAAAAATCGACTGAATGACCGGCCGCCTCGATTTCGATGCGCTGATTATCGGCGCTTTGCTCGGTAGTGCTGACGCGGCCATATGCAAAGGTTGCCATGTGATTCCCCAGTTTGAGTGTTAGAAAACACTGTTAGAATATTCCTGTGCGTTATAAATTGCAAGGGGTATTTTTCTAACAGTGATACTCTTTGCTTTTCACAGGTGTTGGAAATCGGTCGTTTAACTACGTCTGCTCACTAGCTTGATCCACAACCAAGGCCATGCCGCGCGAACTACGGGCGTATTGTTTGTCCAAGGAAAAAATGCTATCTTGGCATCATCATCCCTTCATCAACAGGTCCGTTGTGCACATTATATTAAAGAATCACGTCGCTTCTATGGCAGCGGAGTATGAATACAGCGGCATAGCCGAGTCCAAGCTTTTCGAATTTTTCTGTAATTATTGCGTTTTTTCTCGCCATTTCTTAGGGCGCTTTGATCCGCAGAGCGTTACTACTCTTGAGGACGATGCGTCCATTGACGGCATCGCAATTATTGTTGATGGCGACCTTATAGCAACCGTCGAGGAGGCAGACGCAGTCTTCGCCACACACAAGACTAATCTACTTGTAGATATTGTGATAACACAAGTGAAGAGTGGTGAACAGTTTAAAAAAGAGGAGATAGCGAACTTCAAACTTGGGTTGGATGAGTTTTTTTCTCTTGATCCTTCGCTTCCAATGGGCGACTTTAATAAAAGTCAGATTGCAATAATGCAAATTATATTCTCCAACTTGAAAAAGGTGAGGAATAGGCAGCCGAACGCATACATTTACTATTGCACCTCTGGAACATACAAGGCTGAAAAAGAAATCCGTGGCGTATTTGAGGCAATAAAAAAATCAGTGCATGCGACGGATTATTTTCACTCCACTACAGTGACGCCCGTAGGAAGAACAGAATTACTAAAATATTTTGCAGAACTTTCCGAAAAGAACGAAGCAAAGCTGCAACTTATAGATTACTTTGGCATGCCAAAGATGCCAGGGATACCGCAATCGTACGTAGGCATAGTCAATGCAAAAGAATTTGTTTCTCAACTAATCTCTGACGAGGACGGAAATTTAAAACAATCTGTCTTTGAAGAAAACGTTCGTTCCTTTTTGGGCCTAGATAATGAAGTAAATTCTGAGATACAGCGCACCTTGGAGAGTGCAGAAAAACGTAAGTTATTCTCAGTTCTGAATAATGGGATAACAATTGTTGCACCTTCGTTGACGCTTGCCGCAAATACCAAGGTAATAGATTTAACCAACTATCAGATAATTAATGGTTGTCAAACCAGCAGCACTCTTCATGCAAACATAGTAAATTTGACGGAAGATGTCAATGTGGTAATAAAATTTATTGAATCAACCACTGATGATTCAGCTGTAGACATTATATCCGCCACTAATAGCCAGTCGGATATCTCCAAAGAAGCCTTTTTTGGCCTAAAAAACAAGGCAAAGCATGTGCGTAGGTTCTTTGACGCCCAGAATGGTATGGTATCGCCGGAGAACTTTATTCATTTCGAGCGACGTCTCAGCGAGTTCAGAGGTGCGCAAATTCAAGCGACTCGTATCTTCGACGTGCGTGAGGTGGCAAGGTGCTACGCTGCGATGTTTCTGAATCAACCTCATAATTCTGCGCGTTATGTTCATACGATTTTTGCAGCAAGTGGTGATAGCCTATTTAAAGAGGACGACCATGAAGGGTACTATTACGCGGCGTGCTTAGCATTGTATAAATATCAAACGCTGATTAATGGGCGGAAAAACAATGCCCACAATTATTTAAAGATGCGCTGGCATATCATTCAGTTATTTAAGTGGTTCGTACACGAAAAGATGGACGTCCCTCTTGCTGGCGCAAACAAAGCTACGGCTTACGCCACGCGGCTCGTTGAAGTCCTTAACTCAGAAGACAAGTTGTATGTGGCAGTGTTTGCTAAATGTCAGGAAGCGATTGATAAAATTGGCATGCCAACGGATGACGCACTAAAGCGGGCAAAATTTACCGCTGACCTCACTGCTGCGGCTGCACAGCTTGTATAGGCTAAGACTATTAATAAGATAGCCGTATGAGGGCTTCTTTCTCAAAAAATTGCCTAATGGAAACGATCCAACCAAGATCGGATTGAGGAATATTTGGTTGCACTTTGCGAGGTCGATCTCGCGCCACTCAGCACTCCGCAGCTCGCCCGGCCGCACAAAGAAGAGCGGGGACAGTTTTAATGCGGCGGTAGCGTATGGATGGCCGGCGTAGCCGTGGATTGCGCGCAGGAGCTTCGCCACCTCATGTGGCTCGATGATCGCTGCGAAGTGATTTTGCGGGATTGCTGCCAGCGCGCCCCGCAGGTCGGCCGTGACGTCGCGCTCTGCCATTCCTGCTGCGACTGCATAACGGAAGACTTGGCCGCACAGTTGCTTTACCCGGTGCGCAGACTCGATTGCGCCCCTAGCCTCCAGCCTTTGCACAGCGAGCAGAACGTCGCGTGGCTTGATCTGGGCAATGGGCATGCTGCCGATATATGGCATTACGTTCCTGTTGAGCCAGCCCCGTACTTTTTCCTGCGTGGTTTCAGCGCGTTGTGCCTTGGTCTTCTCCAGCCATTCGTTGGCGATGGCGGTGAAAGTTTGGCGCTCCAGAAGAAGGCTTTCTTGCCGTTTCTCTCGTTTGGCGGCAGAAGGATCAATGCCGTCCGCCAGCAATGCCCGTGCCTCTTGCCTGCGTTGCCGCGCCTTGGCCAAGCTCACCTCTGGGTAGGTGCCGAATGCGGTGGTTTTGCGGGTGCCGTTGAAGCGGTAGTCGAAGCGCCAGTATTTACCTGCTGGTTTGACCAGCAGGTACATACCTTCACCGTCCCTGTATTTTTGAATACCGGAGCCGGTGGCTTTTACTTGACGAACGAATGTATCGGTCAATGCCATAAATCTCATCCTTATCTGTTGTTGTTCTCCAGAGCGAGATGCGGTACCAACCGAAGTGGCGGTACTTTTACTGAAGCCACGCGCGGTACCGCCGTAGGTACCGCCAACGTGAGGCGATGGGATGAGATTTGATGAGACGCCAAAACATAACAAAAAACCCGCTCTGCCTTGAAGACATGCGGGTTTTGAGATGTTTTGCGACGAGTTGATTCATGTTCTTGGTGCCCCGGGCCGGAATCGAACCGGCACGCCTTGCGGCGGCGGATTTTGAGTCCGCTGCGTCTACCAATTCCACCACCGAGGCAGGTGTGTAGCAATGCGACCCGCATTATCACCGATTTGCATCCCTGCCGCAAGCCTGCACCATAATTTTTATATTTCAATAAGTTTTCCGTCATCCGAAGCGGGTATCATCGCGCCTACCGCCAGACTTTGCCGGTCCCGCCGGCGCCGAGACGCATGAAAAATAATAAGATTCGCGAAATAATCCTGGGCAAGCCGCTCGATCCGCTGAAGAGCGAGACCCGCCACTCCATGGCGCTGGTGGCTTTCTTGGCCTGGGTCGGCCTCGGCGCGGATGGCTTGTCGTCCTCGGCCTACGGTCCCGAGGAAACCTTCCGCGCGCTGGGCGGGCATACGCATCTCGGCCTGTACATGGCGATTGCCACGGCGGTGACGGTATTCGTCATCGCGCTGGCCTACAACCAGGTGATCGAGCTGTTCCCGACCGGTGGCGGCGGCTACCGTGTCGCCACCAAGCTGGTGGGGCCGTACATGGGCCTGATCTCCGGCTGCGCGCTGATCCTCGATTATGTGCTGACGATTGCGATCTCCATCGCGTCCGGCGTGGATGCGCTGGCGTCGTTCCTGCCGCTGGGCTTCCAGCCGTACAAGCTGTGGGCCGAGGTGTTTTTCATCGGGCTGCTGATTGTGATGAATCTGCGCGGCCTGAAAGAGGCGATCCAGATTCTGCTGCCGATCTTCCTCGGCTTTGTGGTCACCCACCTGGTGCTGATCGTGTACGGGATTTTTGCGCACGCCTCGCATTTGCCGGAGCTGATCCCGAGCACGATGGCGGAGACCACCGATCTGGCCAGTCATATCGGCTGGGCCGGCGTGGCGGGCATGCTGTTGCTGGCGTATTCGCAGGGCGGCGGCACCTACACCGGGCTGGAGGCGGTGTCCAACAACGTCAATCTGCTGGCCGAGCCGCGCGTGCGCACCGGCAAGGTGACGATGATTTACATGGCCCTGTCGCTGGCGTTCACGGCGGGTGGGATCATCCTGCTGTATCTGCTGTGGGGCGCGCAGCCGGTGCCGGGCGAGACGCTGAATGCGTCGACCTTCAAGACCATTATTGCCAGCATGGGCTTGGGCGGCGAGGTGGTCAATCAGATGCTGCTGGTGATTGTGCTGGCGTTCGAGGCCGGCCTGTTGTTTGTGGCGGCCAATACTGGTTTTCTCGGCGGACCGTCGGTGCTGTCGAATATGGCGGCCGATTCGTGGGTGCCGCACAAGTTTCGCTATCTGTCGACGCGGCTGGTGACGCAGAACGGCATCCTGGTGATGGGTGTGGCGGCGCTGGCGATTTTGTGGGGCACCGGCGGCAGCGTGACCTTGCTGGTGGTGCTGTATTCGATTTCGGTGTTCCTGACGTTTGCGATTTCGCTGTTCGGGCTGGTGCTGTACTGGTCGCGCAATCGCAACAAGGGCACGCACTGGAAGCGGCGCTGGCTGCTGTCGGCGCTGGGCTTTGTGATTTGCGCGGGGATTCTGGCGATATTGCTGGTGGAGCGCTTTGCCGAGGGCGGCTGGGCCACGGCGCTGATCATCGCGGCAATTGCGGCGTTGTGCATTTATATCCGCAACCATTATCGTCAGACCAAGCAGGCGATTCATTCGGTGGATGAGGTGTTTGCGTCGCAGCCGTTCGGGCCGAATACCGGGCCAGTCGAGCCAAATCCGGATGAGCAGACGGCCGTGTTCATCGTGGGGAATTCACGCGGCGGCGGTTTGCATGCGTTGCTGTGGGTGCTGCGGATGTTCCCGAATCACTTCAAGAATTTTTTGTTCGTCAATGCGCGCACGGTGGATTACCAGGCGTATGGTGGCGAGGGCGCGCTGGAGCAGATGCGCGCCGAGGCCGAGCAGACGCTGGAGTTCTTTGTCGACTTTTGCCATAGCCATGGCATGGCGGCGTCGTCGTACCTGGGCTTTGGCACGGATGCTGTGGATGAGGTGACGCGCATGTGCGAGGAGATCAGCCAGGAGTTTCCGCATTCGATCTTCTTTACCAGCAAGCTGATCTTCGCTTCCGATAATTGGTTCACGCGATTGTTGCATAACCAGGCGGCGCTGGCGGCCCAGCGCCGGTTGCATCTGGAGGGTTTGCAGATGGTGATTTTGCCGATGAAGGTATGAGGTAGATCAATCGGGACCTGGCTGGCAGGGGCGGATAATGGACGCCTTATGCACGGAGGCTGCCATGGAACTGGTCGCACGGGTGGAGGCGCTGGAGGAAGAAGTTGATGAGCTGAAAAGGCTCGTCAAGGATAAGCATGACGGCTTGATCGATAGTCATAGTGAGCAGCTGCGGGATCTGCGCAAGGACGTGGCGATACTGATCGTCAAGGTCGCCGTCCTGGAAGAGCGCGTGAATGCCCTCACAGCCAGGGTGGAAGCCCTGGAGAAGCGGGTAGAGGCGCTGGAGCGAGGTGTCGAAGCCCTTGAGCGGCGCATTGAAGCGCTGGAGAAAAAAGTCGAGAAAATGGATGTGCGGGTACGGCGCGTCGAGGTTTTGCAGTGGGTTATCCTTGCTCTGCTCGCGCCGCAAGCGCTATCGTTTAACTTGCGCCTGTTCACTCCGTGACGTCGGCCCCTGGCGCCGATTCAGTTTCAGCTGCAAATACGTTTGCAGGCGGCGCGCTCCTTGTTGCAGGGTTCGCTGCAGAATGTGGTGGCCGTTCAGCATACAAGTTCCTCCTGAGCCGTTGCACGTTGCTGCTGTTGTTCCAGCAGCGCGAAGATGGCGTCTTTCGACAGCACGTATTGGTCCATCAGGATGCCTTTCAGTTCGGTGATCTGGTCGCGGTAGTCGGCGATGGCGGTCAGGGTGTAGCTGTAGAGTTCGTCGGCTTTGGCTTCCACCTGGCCGAGGTCGGCCTCGTGGTCTTTGAACTGGCTGTGGTCGATCTTCGAGCGCGAGTACATCGACAGTTTGTTGACCATCAGGTCCAGCATCGAGGTAGCTTTTTCGATGTCGTTCTGGCTGCCGACGGAGATGCCGCGCGCGCCGTAGAACAGTTCTTCCGCCGCCACGCCACCGTACAGCTGGATCACGTCGCGTTCCAGTTCTTCCAGCGTGCGCAGCGCCACGTCATCCGACGCCGACAGCACGTAACCCAGCGCCCCCAGCTTGGACACCGACTCGGTGGAAATCTTCAGCAGCGGCGAGCGTTCCTTCACTTCGGCCAGCGTCAGCCCCTGGCGCAGCCACGGGTCGATCTGCATGAAGAAGTGGCCCAGCTCGTGCAGCGCGACGCGCTCGCGCTGGCGGGTTTTCTCGGCGGTGGTGGCGCGGTCGGTCAGGCCGATGGTGGCGCGTTCAAACGCCCGAAACATCAGGTCGGTGTTGATGATGCACTTCTCCTGGATCGCCAGCATGCTGGCGCGTTCGACCACGGTTTGCAGCACCGCCGGACTGAGGTTGGCGGTGATCTCGGCAACGTGGTCCAGGTTCAAGTCTTCCCAGTCGACGCAGCCGTTGGCCTTGCGCGCCAGGAAGGAGCGCAGCAGTTCGCGCCGCTCGGTTTTGTTCGGCAGGCGGAAGTTGATTTTGACCGAGAAGCGGCGCAGCATCGCTTCGTCCATGCTGGTCGAGGCGTCGTCGAAGTTGGAGGCCACCACCCAGATCACGCCTTCGCCCTTGTCGCTGCGGACGCCGTCGAGCAGGCCCAGCAGGGTGTTGGCGGTGTCGTCTTCCCATTTCTTTTCGCCGCGGCCGCGCGGCATGAACAAGCCCTGGGCTTCGTCGAGGAAGATGATGCACTTGCCGCGCGCGCAGGCTTTGCGGTGCAGCGCGTGCAGCGCCTTGGAGCCGCCGCCGATGTAGCCCGATTCCAGCGCCGAGGCCGAGGCCTGGATCAGCGGAATGTCGAGCTTCTTGGCCAGGTAGCCGGCCAGCTTGGTCTTGCCGGTGCCCGCCGGCCCGGTCAGCATGACGTTGAACGGCTTGTCGATGTCGTGCTCTTTGTACTGGGCGCGGTTGCGGATCATGTCTTCCAGGTGCAGCACTTCCTGTTTGATGTCTTCCATGCCGATCAGGTCGTCCATGCTGCCGCCCAGCTGGTCCGGCGTCAGCACGGTGGCGCTGACGCCCATGCCCGGCAGGCCATTTTTCAGCAGGAACAGCGCCAGCACCACCAGCACGATGTCCAGCAGGTGGCGCATGACGAAGGCGCCGGCGCGCGCCAACAGGCTGACGTCGTCGTCCTGCATCACCGCCTTGTGCGAGGCCAGGTAGTCGTCACGGGCGATGGCGTAGGGCAGGTTGTTGCGCAGCAGGACTTCGCGCTCCAGGCTCAGGTGGGTGGTGCCCGGCACCTTGACCACATACAGCTTGTTGTCGTTTTTCAGCTTGAACACATAGCGCGGCGCGTCCGACTGCGGCGCGGCGATCAGCAGATATTCCAGCTGCGCGCGCTTGGCCGGCAACGCCGTGATCTGGGCGATATCCTGCGTGCGCAGGATCGGGCTGGGATCCTGCGGCACTTCGGCGCGCAGGCCGATCAGCAGGGCCAGCGACAGGGTCAGCACCAGCAAGGCGGCACGGACAGTGGTTTTACGGAGCGCGGTTTGAAGTTTGTAAAGAGTGAACATAATGCACCATCGGGAGCATGATGCCGGGGCTGAGCGCGAGGGTGGGGCGCAGCAGCCAGGGCCGCCGTGACCGGTGCGCGGACTGGAGGCGCAACCGGAAGGTATCGAAATTTTCGCTGCCGTGCGGCAACTCATTCAATGCGCCACTATAGCCCGGCTGGCGCGGTTTGTATCACATCCCCGCAGAAAAAAGCCGCAACACACAACAGTAGCGGCCTGGGCGCCGTTTATCCCCGGCTTTTGGCATCTGGGGCCCGCGCTTTTACCGCTCGTCGCATTCGGCGGATATTTGCTTACGGCTTTGATAATCTGCTCCTGTCCGCCGCTGAATAACAAACCCCAGCGGTGACTCCCGCAGTTCATTTCACTTACCGGAGCTCACCATGAAAACCATCCTGCTTGGCGTTGTTGCCGCACTTGCCCTGTCCTCCCTGCCTGCCGCTTACGCCGACGACACCACCGTCAGTGTGTCCGCCGCGCGTGCTCAGCAATACCAGATGCAGCCTGACGAATTCAGCGCATTCCGCAACACCTATGTGCTGCAAAACGGTCAACGTATTGCCTTCGACAACCGCCTGACCAAGTTGTACGTCTCGCTGGACAAAGGCCGTCCGTTGCGCATTTACGCCACCTCGCCCACCAGCTTTGTGACCGAGAACGGCGCCCGTTTCGACTTCCATGAGGAAGGTGAGGAACTGGCGATCAGCGACTTCCAGAAGTTGCCGCTGGCGCGCAACGCCCCGGCCAACGGCCTGATGATGGCACGCCGCTAAGCTACTGTTGCCAGTGCTCGTACTTGCGGTCGATGCGCGCCAGCGTGCCATCGCGGCGCAGTTCCGCCAGCGCGGCATTCAGTTGCTCGACCTGCTGGTCCGGCACCGAAAGATTGCACGCCAGGTAGACCTGCACGCGATGGAACACCATCAGCGGCACCACCTTGCCGGACCAGTCGTACGGGCCGGGCATGGAGGCGCCGTTGCGAATCGCCACCGCCCATAAGTCAATGCGGTTGAGCAGCAGCTTCTGCGGGTTGACCAGGTCACTGCTGACGGCGTCGACGTTGAAGCCGCGGCTGCGCAGATACTCGTCGCGCGCATCGCCGATCGCGGTGCCGATGCGCAGCTTGCGCGCGTCGTCGATGGTGTTGAGCGTAAAGGGATGGTCGGCGCGGCCCCAGAGTTGCCATTCGGCCTCGTCGGTAGGACCTATCCATTTGAACAGCGCTTCGCGCTCCGGCGTGCGCGAGGTCGAATAGACGCAGGTCTGCTGCTGCGTCTGCGCCATCATGAAGGCGCGCTTCCACGGCAGTTGCTCGATGCGGTATTCGGTGCCGGTGCGCGCCATCAGCGCGCGGATCTTGTCGGTGGCGCGACCGACAATGGCACCGCTCGCATCGCGCATGCTGGAGGGCGGTGAATGTTCCGTGGTGATGTGCAGCGGGGCCGCAGCCCCGGGCAGTGAAGTCGCCAGCAGAAATAATGTCAGGAAAATAAATCGCATGGGCTGGCCGCTTTCTACCAAAAAGCATAGCAGCAATGCTATCCCAGCGACAACACGCGTTTGTATCAGTCGGCGCGACGGTACAGGCGGAAACGTTCCTCGCGGTCGGCCGGACGGCGGCCTTCCCATAGCAGCACCCAGTGCTTGCCGCGGAACTGCGCCTGGATTTCACGGTCGTCGCGGATCTTGATGCTATCTTGCAACAGCAGCAGGTTGCAGCGGCCGCCTTCGACACCGGCAAACGGCAGCTCGGCGTAATACGCGAACGACGCGCGCTGAGCTGCGCCGACGTTGGTGTCGATGCAGCGCGTGTCCGCCGGCAGCTTGTTGGCGATCTGGCGGGCGACGCCGGCGTAGCTCTTGCCGTAATTGAAATCCGGTAGGAACAGCGTCATCATCAGAATCCAGATCAGGATCAGGCCGCCGGACGACAGCACCACGGCGCGCCACAGCACCGCCGGCTGGCGCGAGATGCGCCAGTACACCAGCACAAACCAGCCCAGCGTGGCGGCCAGCGCGACGAAGAAGGCGATCCAGCCCAGTTCGGGCGTAAAGCCCGGCACCAGCTTGAGCACGTTGCGGGCGGCTTTTTCCGGCCAGCCGGTCAGCTTGGCGAACCAGAAGATCCAGATCACCGCCGCGCACAGCGTCAGCGCCATCACCGAGAACCAGTCGATGGCGTTGATGGCGCCGCGCTTGACCGTCAGCAGGCCGAACGCGGCCATGATGGCCAGCGGCGGCAGCAGCACCAGCAGCTGGCCTTGCTCAGGTTGCGGGTGGCATAGGGTCAGCAGCACGCCCATGACCACGAAGGCCAGCGGCACCACGATGTGCAGCACGCCGCGCTGGCGCCGCCAGGCCCACACCGCCCAGGCGGCGAACGGCCAGGCCGGCCAGAAGAACCAGACGCCGACGCGGAAGAAGAATTTGACCGAGGCCCAGCTTGGCCAGTCCAGTTGCAGCCAGTTCCACGCCATCCAGGCGTTCAGCGGCTGCTGGTGATATGGCGCCAGCAGTTGCGCCGGCAGCAGCCATACGGCGGCCACCGCGCCGCCGACAGCGATCATGGCGCCGAGGTCGCGCATGGCGCGCATGGCCGGCTGGGCCAGGAACCGGGTGCAAGCGAACAGGGCCAGCATCAGGCACACCGGCGTCAGCCAGCCGCGCGCCAAGGTCAGCAGGCCGATCGCCAGGCCGCTGAGGGCGGCGTTGCGCAGCGACGGCTTTTCCACGTAACGCACGGTGCGGTACAGCAGCAGCGCGGTCAGCGACACTTGCAGCGCTTCCGGCGTGGTTTCGTGGCTGTGCAGCAGCAGGCCGAGGCAGCCGAGGTAGATCAGTACGGCGGCGTCGGCCAGCGTGCGGCCAAAGTCGTCCGGTTCGGGCTGGCCGCCGAAGGCCAGCCGCAGCGGCTGCGCATCCTGGCGCCGGCCGAGGTGGAAGGTGGCGTACCACAGCGACAGCACGCCGACCAGGAAGGCGCCGATGGTGCCCACGCGGGCCGCCAGCACATCGCCCAGCAGCCAGCCGAACAGCTTCATGCCCAGCGCGCCCAGCCAGAATGCCAGCGGCCCTTCATCCGGCCACGACAGGCCGGCGATATTCGGCCACAGCCAGTCCTGCCAGGTGCCGTGCAACATGGTCCACATGATGCCGAAACTGGCGGCGTCGTCGTTCTTCCACGGGTCGCGGCCGATCAGGCCAGGCAGGATGTACAACAGGCCCAGGGCGAACAGCGCCCAGCGCGGCAAGGCCAAAGTAGCGGCAGCGGGAAGACGGACTGGCTTCATCGATCAGTGAGTTTTTAAGAGTAGAACCGGAGTATGAGGGCAATAAACAAAAAAAGCAGCCAGAGGCTGCTTTTTTTCTCGGAGCGGCAAGAATGCCGGCTGCGATTAACCAGCTGCGACAGCGGTTTTCGAACCGACGGTACCGAACTTCTGGCGGAATTTCTCAACGCGGCCAGCGGTGTCGACGATTTTGTGCTTGCCGGTGTAGAACGGGTGCGATTCAGCCGAAACCTCGATCTTCACCAGTGGGTATTCTTTACCGTTGAATTCGATTTTCTCGCGGGTGCCGATAGTCGAACGGGTAACGAATTTGAAGTCGCACGACAGATCGTGGAAAACGACTTCGCGGTATTCTGGGTGACCTTCTGCTTTCATTTGGAGCCTCAATAGTTAGGTAGCCAAACAGCACTTCGTCGGTCGATACCACTTCGTGACCCGATTGCCGCTCACTTGCCAGGTTAAAAAATAATGCGATCGGCGATTATACGCCCGCAAACGCAAACAGGCAACCGAGGTTGCCTGTTTGTTAATGCGCGCCCGCCGCGACGGCGGAGCAGGGGTTTCGTGCGGCACCGCCGCGCGCCTGCGGAGCGGCTTGGCCCTGCAGGGCCAAGCTCCCCAGAGGCATGCGGCTTTAGCCGCCCCGCCTCATCATGTCGAAGAACTCGGTGTTGTTCTTCGTGGCGCGCATCTTGTCGAGGATGAACTCCATCGCTTCGATCTCGTCCATCGAGTACAGCAGCTTGCGCAGAATCCAGATCTTCTGCAGCTGGTCCGGCTTGATCAGCAACTCTTCGCGGCGGGTGCCCGATTTGTTCAGGTTGATCGACGGGTAGACGCGTTTCTCGGCCAGGCGGCGCTCCAGGTGCACCTCCATATTGCCGGTACCCTTGAATTCCTCGTAGATCACGTCATCCATGCGCGAACCGGTTTCGATCAGCGCGGTGGCGATGATGGTCAGCGAACCGCCTTCTTCGATGTTACGGGCGGCGCCGAAGAAGCGTTTCGGACGTTGCAGCGCGTTGGCGTCGACACCACCGGTCAGCACCTTGCCGGAAGCCGGGATCACGGTGTTGTAGGCGCGTGCCAGGCGGGTGATCGAGTCCAGCAGGATGACCACGTCTTTTTTCATTTCGACCAGGCGCTTGGCTTTTTCCAGCACCATCTCGGCGACCTGCACGTGGCGGGTGGCCGGTTCGTCGAAGGTCGAGGCGACCACTTCGCCGCGCACCGAACGCTGCATCTCGGTCACTTCCTCTGGACGTTCGTCGATCAGCAGCACGATCAAGGTGACGTCCGGGTGGTTCGAGGTGATCGCGTGGGCGATGTGTTGCAGCATGACCGATTTACCGGACTTCGGCGACGCCACCAGCAGGCCGCGCTGGCCTTTGCCGATCGGCGCGATCAGGTCGATGATGCGGCCGGTGATGTTTTCCGTGCCGTTGATGTCGCGTTCCAGACGCAGCGGCTCGTTCGGGTGCAGCGGCGTCAGATTCTCAAACAATATGCGGTGTTTCGACGCTTCCGGCGATTCGCCGTTGACCTTGTCGACCTTGACCAGCGCGAAATAACGCTCGCCGTCTTTCGGGGTGCGCACTTCGCCTTCGATCGAGTCGCCGGTGTGCAGGTTGAAGCGGCGGATCTGCGATGGCGAGATGTAGATGTCGTCGGTGGAGGCCATGTAGCTGGCGTCCGGCGAACGCAGGAAGCCGAAGCCGTCCGGCAGCACTTCCAGGGCGCCGTCGCCGAAGATCTGCTCGCCCGATTTGGCGCGTTTTTTCAGGATGGCGAACATCAACTCTTGCTTGCGCAGACGCGCCGCATTGTCGATATCCAGTCCGATGGCCATTTCCAACAACGCCGAAACGTGTAAGGCCTTTAGTTCAGATAGATGCATATTGTTGAGTATCCCGTGACGGGAAAGTAAAGGTAGGGGAGGGGACTACGTGGGTGTCTCGTATTATTCAGCGGCCGCCGCGGGCGCGGCGCCGCTGGTACAACGTCACGATATCTTACTTAGATATTGCTGTCGATGAAAGAGGTCAGTTGACCTTTTGCCATTGCGCCAACTTTTTGCGCAGCGGCGACGCCGTTCTTGAACAGGATCAGGGTCGGGATGCCGCGCACGCCGAACTTGGTCGGGATCTGCTGGTTCGAGTCGACGTCCATCTTGGTGATCTGGATCTTGCCTTCGTATTCCTTGGCAACTTCTTCCAGGATCGGGGCGATGCTCTTGCATGGACCGCACCATTCAGCCCAGAAGTCGACCAGCACAGGACGGTCGGACTTCAGCACGTCGGCTTCAAAGGAGGCATCGGTAATGTGTTTGATATTTTCGCTCATAGTTTCCTCAATCGAGGTAGATGTAAGTAATAACGCCTGGGGACGGGCCTCAAACGCTGCCATAGGCAGCACATGGGTGCCATTCGCGCGATTTCAATGTCTCGGAGGGGATAGCAACAAGGTCGGCAGGCAGGGATGGCGTAAATAATAACCCATTTTTCAGAAATGTGCGGTGGTTTGTCAAAACCCGCCAAATTCTGCTCAATTATCGTCGGCGAAGGTGGTGTTGGTCATGATCTGTTCGGTGATCTGTTCCAGCAGCGGCCACAGTTTTTGCAGCAGCGCCTGGGCCTGCTGCTGGTTGTCGGCGTCGCTGCCGTCGGCCGGCAACTGCTCCAGCTCCAGCAGCAGCTCGCCCATGCCGAGCGCGCCGACGGTGCGCGCCGGCGATTTCAGCTTGTGGCCGAGGTCGCGCAGCGCGCCCAGGTCGCCGCGCCGCAGCGCCGCCTCCATCTGGTTCAGGCCATCCTGGGTGTTTTGCAGGAACTTGAAGGCGAACTTGCGCACCTTGTGCGGATGGTAACCCAGCAGCTTGGCCAGGATCGACAGATCGATCACCGCCGGGTCGCCGCCCAGCGTGGGGGTGAAGGCCGGCCGCTGCGGCCGCGCCGGCGCCGGCGCGGTCTCGCGCACGCGGTCGTCGCCGCGCTCCGGCAGCCAGTTGGCGATGGTCTGGTACATCAGCGCCGGCTGGATCGGCTTGGAGATGAAATCATCCATGCCGGCTTCGATGCAGCGCACCCGGTCTTCGCTGGTGGCGGTGGCGGTCATGGCCAGCACCCGCATGTCGGCCAGGCGCGGGTCGGCGCGGATGCGGCGGGTCGCTTCCAGGCCGTCCATCAGCGGCATCTGCACGTCCATCAGCACGCAGTCGAAGGCGGTCTGGCGCAGCAGCTCCAGCGCCTCCATGCCGTTGGCGGCCAGGCATACCGAGGAGCCGACTTCCTCCAGCATCTCCAGCGCGATCTGCTGGTTGAAGGTGTTGTCCTCGACCAGCAGGATGCGGGCGTTCTTCAGCGCCGACATCACCGCCGCGCTGCGCGACGACGCCAGCAGCTCGGCGGCGGCGTCTTTGACGCGGTCGATCAGCTCCGGCACCGAGGCGCTGGAAATGCCGAGGCGCGCGGTGAACCAGAAGGTACTGCCCTGTCCGGGACGGCTGTGCACGCCGACCTCGCCGCCCATCAGCTGCGCCAGCTGTTTGCAGATCGACAGACCAAGGCCGGTGCCGCCGTATTCGCGGGTGGTGGAGGTGTCGGCCTGCTGGAACGACTGGAACAGTTTGTCGATTTCCGCTTCCGACAGGCCGATGCCGCAGTCGCTCACTTCAAAGCGCAGCAGGCAGCCGTGGACGTCGCCGACCACCTGCCGCACGCGCACTTCGATGCGGCCTTTTTCGCTGAACTTGATGGCGTTGTTGGCGTAGTTGATCAGCACCTGGCCCAGCCGCAGCGGGTCGCCGCGCAGCACCTTGGGCAGGGTCGGATCGAGGTCGTACACCAATTCCAGTTCGCGGCTGGCGGCCTTCGGCGCCACCACCGTGTTGAGCGTCTGGATCACGTGGTCGAGCGCAAAGTCGACCTGCTCGATTTCCAGCTTGCCGGCTTCTATCTTGGAGATGTCGAGGATGTCGTCGATGATGCCCAGCAGGTGTTCGCCGGCGAAGCGGATCTTTTCCAGGTAGTCGCGCTGGCGCGGATCGAGTTCCGTCTTCAGCGCCAGGTAGGCCATGCCGATCACGCCATTCATCGGGGTGCGGATCTCGTGGCTCATATTGGCCAGGAACTGACCCTTGGTCTGGCTGGCCTCCTCGGCCACCATGCGCGCC
Source organism: Duganella dendranthematis (assembly GCF_012849375.1). Lineage (NCBI taxonomy): Bacteria > Pseudomonadati > Pseudomonadota > Betaproteobacteria > Burkholderiales > Oxalobacteraceae > Duganella > Duganella dendranthematis. Next base: position 1,591,323 of record NZ_CP051684.1, on the reverse strand, counting down.
TGATCCAGTTCGCGGGTGCGCATCGCCACCCGCTCTTCCAGGTGTTCGTTCAGTTCGCGCAGCGCGTCCTCGCCGCGCTTGCGGTCGGTGATCTCGGTCAGGCTGGCCACCACCAGCTGCACCGCACCGCTGTCGTCCGGGATCGGCTCGACGTTGACCGATAGCCAGCAACGGCTGCCGTCCGGCTGCGCCAGTCCCATCACCACGTCGCGCACCGGCATGCCGAGCGTCAGCGCCAGCTGCACCGGATGGCTGCTGGCGTCGAACGGCGTGCCGTCCTCGCGCACGCCGGCCCACAGGCCGCCGGGACTGAGTTCCGCAGTGTGCGCCAGCAGCCGCGCGGCGGCGGCGTTGCGCTCGATGATGGCGCCGCTGCCATCGATCATCGCCAGGCCATTGGTGACGGCGTTGAAGATCGACGCCAGCCGCTGGCTGGAATCGTGCAGCGCGTCTTCCGCCTGGCGGCGCGCGGTGATATCGGTCAGCATCGCTAGCGTGCCGGCGTAGTGGCCGGCGCCGGGGCCCGATTCGGCGTTCATCACGGTGGTCGACAGCAGGCACCAGACGATGCTGCCGTCGCGTCGCTGGAAGCAGACGTCGCCCTGGCTGGCCTGGCCGGACAGGCGGCGCTGCAAGTGCTGCTTGAGCAGGGCGCGGCCGCTGTCGTCCATGAAGTCGGTCATGGCGCGGCCCATCATCTGCTCGATGTCATAGTCCAGCATCTGCGCCAGCGTCGGATTGACGAAGGTGGTGCGGTCGTCGGCATTGGTCATCCAGATGCCTTCGGCGGCGGTCTGCACGATCTGGCGATAGCGTTCGGAGCTGGCCTGCAAGGCTTCTTCGGCGCGCTGGCGCTGGGTCATGTCGCGCAGCGCCACGATCACCAGCGGCCGGCCGGCCAGCGTCACCGGCGTCAGATGCACCATGGCCGGGAAGCTGCTGCCATCGGCGCGCATGGCGCACAGCACGCGGCCGGGCAGGTTGGCGCGCACGAACAGTTCGCGCACGCGGCCATTGGTGCGCATGGCTTCCGGCGCCAATTGCTCGATCGAGCGGCCGGCCATGTTGCCCTCGTAGCCGAAGCTTTGTGCGCAGGCCGGATTGGCGTGATGGACCGTGCCGCTGTGGTCGGCCACCAGCAGCGCGCCCGGCGTGGCGTCGACCACCGCCCACATGCGTTTTTCCTCAGCCTGCGCGCGTTCGCCAATATCGGCCATGGTGCCGGCCGCGCGCAGCGGCAGGCCGTTGGCGTCGCGCTGCAAAATCATGCCGCGCGCCAGCACCCATTTCCAGTCGCCGTTTTTGGTGCGCAGCCGGTGCTCGCTGCGAATCTGGCCGGTGGCCTCGTTGGTGCTGGCCAGGTGCAGCTGGATGCCGTATTCGATGCGCGGCCGGTCGTCCGGGTGCACATAGTCCAGCCATTCCTCTACCGTTGGATGGAATTCCTCCGGGCTGTAGCCCAGCATTTGGCAGTAGCGCGGCGACAGCGCCAGCGTGCCGCTGTCGAGCCGCCACTCCCAGCTGCCTTCGCCCGAACCTTCCAGCGCCAGGCTGGCCAGGCGTTCGGCGCTGCCCAGCTGCGCGCGCGCGGTGCGTAGTGCGCGGCCTTGCACGCGCAGGCGCCAGGCAAACGCGAAGGAGGTGAGCAGCAGCACCGCGCCGATCAAGGCGCCGCCGTAGCGCAGCAGCGGATTGGCGTCCGGCGGCTGGTACAGGAAACCGTCCAGATTGAAATTGGCCGGCAACATGCCTTGCGCGATATAGGCCTGGGCCAGGCTGCGCCAGCGTTCCGGGTTGCTGTAACCGAGTTCGATCAGCGGTTGCTCCAGCAGCCGGGCGATGCCCTGCGCTTCAAACATCAGGTGTTCGCGGCTGTGGCGCTGCGGGTAGCGGGCCCGTATCAGGTCGGCGATTTCGCCCGGATGGCGCATCGCGTAGACCCAGCCGCGCAGCGTCGCTTCGCGCAGCGCCTGCGCGCGCGCCGGGTGTTCGCGCAATTCGCTCTCGGTGGTGTACAGCACGTCGCCGTAGAAATCCAGCCCGACGCTGCGCGGCGACAGCAGTTCGTAGCGCAGATTGAGGCGGTTCAGCACATACGGGGCCTCGGTCTGGTACACCGACATGGCGTCCACCCGGCCCTCGGCCAGATCATCGAAGTTGTAGCTGTGCGGGATCTGGAACAGCGATTCCATGCGCACGCCGGATTTTTTCAGCAAAACGGTCAGCTCTTCATTGTTCGGCGCGAGCATCAGGCGGGTGCCGGGCCAGACGCGCGGCTTGCCGTCGGCCTCCAGGCGCCGCAGCAGGGCGGCGCCGGAATGCTGGAACACCGACGCCAGCACCACCACCGGCTGGCCGATGCCGCGCGCCAGCAGCAGCGTGGTGTTGCCGACGCCGTACTGGGCGTGGCCTTGCATCACTGTTTGTAAAGGATCGGCGCCGGGACGTGCTTCCAGCAGCGTGACATCGAGACCGGCGTCGCGGTAATAGCCCTGGTCCTGGGCCGCGTAATAGCCGGCGAACTGGAACTGGTGCAGCCATTTGAGCTGGATCGTGACTTTTTCGGCCGCCGCCGCCGGCAACAGCACAAGGGCGAACGCGCATGCCGCCACGCAGTGCGACAGACGTTGCCGGCGGGACTGGCGCAAGCGCGGACGGCTGTGAAACAAGTGATCCCCTTCGATGGACTGGAGCGTGCTGAACCCAGGAAACTATAGCATCGAAGGCTTTGTCGTAGACATCGGCGTGGCAAGAACGCGAATGCGTCGCCGGCGCACCGGAAAAGCCGCTTAATTTAACATTTTCGGCTCATTTTCGTGACAATCGGTGAGAAAGCGCGCCACCCAGCGCATTGCGGCTTGCTAGCCACGGCTTCTACTGGTTGAAGGCGCCGGCGAACTGGTAGCGGTGGCCGGGGTGCCACATGGTCACCAGCGAGGCGGTCAGGCCGCCGGAGCGGGTCTGGCGGCGCAGCACCAGGCACGGCTGGCGAGTGTCGATGGCCAGCATGTCGGCGATGTCGCGCGGCGCCGCCAGCGCCTCGATGCTGTAGGTGGCCCCTTGCAGCGGCGCCGCCTGCATCAGGTATTCGTTGGGCGTGATGTGGGCGAAGTCCTGTTCCATGTAATACGGTGCGCACTGCGGATTGACCCAGCGGTCCTCGACCTGGATCGGCACGCCGTTTTCAAAGTGGACGATCACCGAATGGAACAGCGGATGGCCGGGCGCCAGCTCGAACTGCTTGGCCATCAGGTCGCTGGCGCGCACGCGCTCCAGCTGTTGCAGGCTGCTGCGATGGGCGTGGCCGCGCGCGCGCACTTCGTCGGCGATGGATTTGATTTCCAGCAGCGTGGCCTGGTATTTTTGCTGGGCGACGTAGGTGCCGGAGCCCTGGCGGCGCGTCAGCACCTGCTCGGCGGTCAGTTCGCGCACGGCGCGGTTGACGGTCATGCGCGACACCCCGAACTGCTTGACCAGCGCCTGCTCGGACGGAATCACATCGCCTTCCTTCCACGTGCCGGCGGCGATTTCGGCCAGCAGGTAGTCCTTGATGCGCTGGAAAATGGGCGTGCTGTCTTGCGTAACTTGGTCGTCCAAACGGCTGTCTCCTCGTGAGTAGTCATTCTAGCATCGCCTGCTTGTACAATTCAAAAGCAAGAGGCGGAGTGCACGGCGATGCGGCGCTGGCTAGCATGGCATCATTCCACCTGTGACGGAGTCTAAGATGAGCAAGTATGAGAGTGATACGCGGCGCTGGAGCGCGGTACAGCAGCGCGACGCCGATGCCGACGGCGTGTTCTGGTATTCGGTGCGCAGCACCGGGGTGTACTGCCGGCCATCGTGCGGCGCGCGGCCGGCCTTGCGCAAGAACGTAGCCTTCCACGACAGCCGCGAGGCGGCCGAGCAGGCCGGCTTTCGTCCATGCCTGCGCTGCAAGCCGGACCAGCCGCCGCTGGCCGAACGGCAGGCGGCGCTGGTGGCGCAGGCCTGCCGCCTGATCGACGAGGCGGAGGAGGCGCCGGATCTGGACAGTCTGGCAGTGGCGGTGGGCGTCAGCCGCTTTTACTTCCACCGCATGTTCAAGGCGGTGACCGGGATTACGCCCAAGGCATATGCCAACGCGGCACGGGCGCGGCGGATGCAGGCAGGGCTGGCCGGGCAGGCATCGGTGACCGAAGCGATGTATGCGGCCGGCTTTAATTCCAGCGGCCGGTTTTATGCGCAGTCGCCGGCGGTGCTGGGCATGACGCCGAGCGCCTTTCGCGCCGGCGGCGTGGGCGAGCAGATTCGCTTTGCCATCGCCGAGTGTTCGCTGGGGCCGATCCTGGTGGCCAGTACAGTGCAGGGGATTTGCGCGATCCTGATCGATGACGATCCGGATTTCCTGGTGCGGGATTTGCAGGACCGCTTTCCCAAGGCGGAGCTGATCGGCGCCGAGCCTGAGTATGAGCAGGTGGTGTCGCGCGTGGTGGGCATGGTCGAGCAGCCGTCGGTGGGGCTGGACTTGCCGCTGGATGTGCGGGGCACGGCGTTCCAGCAGCGCGTGTGGCAGGTGCTGCGGGCGATACCGTCCGGACGGCGGGTGACGTATGCAGAGTTGGCGCAGCTGGCCGGGGTGCCGCGTGGTGCGCGGGCGGTGGCGTCGGCCTGCGCGGCGAATGCGATTGCAGTGGCGATACCGTGCCATCGCGTGGTGCGCAATGATGGCTCGATCTCCGGCTACCGCTGGGGCGTGGACCGCAAGGCGGCGTTGTTGAACCGGGAGGCTGGCAGTGAGTAACAGCGAACTAGATTTCGGCGATCCGGCCGCAGAGCGCAAGCCCCGCACCGTGCCACCGCTGGCGCCAGCGCCACGCGCCGCGCACACGCCCGCAGAGCAGACGGCGGGGCAGCCGGCAGGTCGGCAAGTCGACGGCCAGTCGGCAGCGGATGCCGAACAGGCCGCGCAAACTACGCAAACGGCGCGGCGGGCGGTGGGGGCGGCGGCGGGGATTGCGGTGCATATCGCAGGCCTCGACTGGCAAGCGATTGCCGACGAGCTGAATGCGCACGGCTACGCCATCCTTCCCGGGCTGCTGACCGCCGATGAATGCGCGGCGGTGGCAGCGCAGTACGCGCAACCGCAGTTGTTCCGCAGCCGCGTGGTGATGTCGCAGCACGGTTTCGGCAGCGGCGAGTACCAGTACTTCCGCTATCCACTGCCGTCGCTGATCGCCGCGCTGCGCAATGCCCTGTATGGCCCGCTGGCGCAGATCGCCAACCGCTGGCACGAGCTGATGGCGCTGCCCGACCGCTTCCCGGCCGAGCACACCGAGTTCCTGGCGCGCTGCCACGCCGCCGGCCAGCAGCGGCCGACGCCACTGCTGTTGCAGTACACGGCCGGCGATTACAACTGCCTGCACCAGGACCTGTATGGCGACCACGTCTTCCCGTTGCAAGCCGCTGTGCTGCTGAGCGAGCCGGGAACCGATTTCGACGGCGGCGAATTCGTGCTGACCGAACAACGTCCGCGCATGCAGTCGCGGGTGGAAGTAGTACCGCTGAAGCGCGGCGACATGGTAATCTTCGCCGTCAACCACCGTCCCGTGCAGGGCACGCGTGGCATCTACCGCGTCAACCTGCGGCATGGCGTCAGCCGGCTGCGGGCCGGAGCCCGCCACACGCTGGGCATCATCTTCCACGACGCGCATTAACCAAGGAATATCAGTGGCAAGGCAAAAAGAGTTCGACCGCGTCGACACATTGAACAAGGCACTGGAAGTGTTCTGGCAAAAAGGCTATGCCGCCACCTCCACCAGCGACCTGCTGGAGGCCATGCAGATCGGCCGCCAAAGCCTGTACGACACCTTCGGCGACAAACGCACGCTGTACCTGGAAGCGCTAGCGCGCTACAACGAAGACAGCGTCACCGAGCTGCTGCGCCACCTGAAAGGCGACACGCCGCTGGCCGCCATCGACAATATGCTGCAAGCCTTCGCTTCGCGTCCCAAGCGCGACAACGCCAAGGGCTGTATGGGCGTCAACGCCATTTCCGAATTCGGCACCAGCGACGAGGAAGTCAACGCCTTGCGTGACGCCAGCGGCAAGCGCCTGCACCGCGCCGTCGAAGCCCAGCTGCGCGAAGCCGCAAGCAGCGGCGAGATCCCGGCCGATACCGACACCACCCAGGCTACCGCCTTCGTCGCCGCCACGCTGTCCGGCATGAAGATCAGCGCCAAGGCCGGCGCCAGCATCGCCACCCTGCGCGCCATCGCCAGCTTTGCCGTGCAGGGACTGCGCAGCTAGTTATACCGGCTGCACGCTCTTCTGCGTTTGATATAAACGGGAGTAGATGCCGTTCTGCGCCAACAGCGCATCGTGCGTGCCCGATTCGGCGATGCGGCCGCGATCCAGCACCACGATGCGGTCGGCGTTTTCAATCGTCGACAGGCGGTGGGCGATGACCACCGTGGTGCGGCCCTTCATCAACACTTCCAATGCCTGTTGCACCAGACGTTCGGATTCCGTGTCCAGCGCGCTGGTGGCTTCGTCCAGAATCAGAATCGGCGCATTCTTGTACAGCGCGCGGGCGATCGCGAGACGCTGGCGCTGGCCGCCGGACAGGCGCAAGCCATTCTCGCCCACTGGCGTTTGGTAACCTCCTGGCTGGCGGACGATGAATTCATGCGCATGCGCGGCGCGCGCCGCCGCTTCGACCCGTTCCATTGACGGCTCCGGGTCGCCATACGCGATGTTGGCCGCCAGCGTGTCGTTGAACAGCACCACGTCCTGCGACACCAGCGCGATCTGCTGGCGCAGCGAGGCGATGGTGTAGTCGCGCAGGTCCAATCCGTCCAGCTGGATGCTGCCGCCGCTGACATCGTAAAAGCGCGGCAGCAGGGCGGCCAGCGTGGTCTTGCCGCTGCCCGAGCTGCCGACCAGCGCTACGGTTTCGCCGGCGGCGATCTCCAGCGACACATGGTCCAGTGCCGGACGCGCATCCGGATCGAGCGGCAGGCCATCCGCGCCGCGATAGTGGAAGCTGACCTCCCGCAGCGACAGCCGCCCTTCGGCGCGGGCGAGGGTTTGCTTGCCGGTGTCGGCCTCCGACTCCAGGTCGATCAGGCCGAACACCGAGTCCGCCGCGGCCAGGCCGCGCTGCATCGGCTCATTAATCTTGGTCAGGTTCTTGATCGGCGACTGCATCGCCATCAACGCGGTCAGGAAGGCGACGAAGCCGCCGGCCGACAGCGCGCCGGCCTGGGCGCGGATCAGCGCGAAATAAATCACCGACGACAGGGTAATGCCGATCAGCAGCATGATCAGGCCGGAGTTAAAGGCCGAGGTGGCGGCGTGCTTGACCGCCAGCTGGCGGTTCAGTTTGACCACCCTGGCAAAGCGGTCTTGCTCATACTGCTGGCCGCCGAAAATCTTCACCACGCGCTGGCCGCTGATGCTCTCGTCGAGCACATTGGTCAGCTCGCCCATCGCGGACTGGGCGCTGTTGCTGAGCGCGCGCATGCGGCGGCCGGCGAAAATCACCACCGTCGCCACCAGCGGCAGCAGGCCGAGGCAAAACAGCGCCAGCTGCCAGTCCACCACGAACAGGGTGATCAGGTAGCCGGTGGTGGCCACCGAATCGCGCACCGCGACGTTGACCACGGTCAGGCCGGCCTGCGCCACCTGGGCGGCGTCGAAGGCCACCCGCGACAGCGTGGTGCCGGTCGACGACTGGTCGAAATAGCCGTTCGGCAGCCGCATGATGCGGGCGAACATGGTCTCGCGCAGATTGGCCTGGACCCGGCTGTTGAGCCAGGCCGCGCCGTATTCGCCGGCAAAGCTGGACACCATGCGCAGCAGGGCCAGCGCGAAGATCACGGCCGGAATGGTCCACAGCGCGGCCCGGGACGGATCGCGCGGCAGCAAATCGCCCAGCGCGTGCTTCATGGCCGCCATCATGCCGGTGGACGGGGTCTTGATCATGCCCAGCGAATTGGCCGGGGTCAGCGCGTCGACCACATTTTGCAGCTGGCCCAGCAGCAGTACGTCGGTGGCCGCCGCCACCGCGACCGCCAGCAGCGTAACGAGCATGATTCCGCCATAGGGCAGGAATTCCTTGATGAGACGGAGATAGAGTTGGCGGCTGGACACTGGCTAGTCACGCTAATAAACACGGGAAGCCCGCATTGTACCCGTCCGGCCACTCGGCCAGCCCAGTTCTGCACGCTTCGGTTGACCAAAACGCAAACTTCGCTACACTCTGAATCTTGCTGCTGAATGGAGAACCCGATGCGCCCCACCTTTTTAACCGCCGCCTTGCTGGCTGCATTTGCCATGCCGGCCCACGCCGACACCATCATCGACCGCGCCAACGGCTACACGCTGAACGCGGCCGGCCAGTTGCAGCGGTTTACCTCGCTGGCGTTCGATGACCTGGGCCGCATCATCGCGGTGGGCAGCGAGCAGGAGACGGCGGCGGCGCTGCCGCGCGCGGAGCACATCGACGTCCAGGGCAAGACCCTGCTGCCAGGGCTGATCGACGCCCATGGCCACGTGTTCGAGCTGGGCGAGATCGCTTCCGGCGTCGAGCTGTATAGCCCGGCCTCGCTCAACGGCGCGGTCAAGGCGGTGGCCGATTTCGCCCGTGCGCACCCGAAAAACGCCTGGATCATCGGTTTCGGCTGGAACCAGGAGATCTGGAAGCTGGGCCGTTTCCCCACCGCCGCCGAGCTGGATGTGGTGGTCAGGGACCGTCCGGTGCTGCTGCACCGGGTCGACGGCCACGCCATCTGGGTCAATACCAAGGCGCTGGAAATGGCCGGCGTGACGCGCGAGACGCCCGATCCGGCCGGCGGCAAGATCGAGCGCGACGTCAGCGGCAAGCCGACCGGCGTGCTGGTCGATGCGGCCATGGAGCTGGTCAACAAGGTGGTGCCGCTGCCAACCCCGGCCGAAGCGCGCGCCACGCTGGATGTGGCGCTGGCGTCGCTGGCCAAGGTCGGCCTGACCAGCGTGCACGACGCCGGCATCAAGGTGGTGCAGGACGATATCTACCGCGACTACGCCGACCACGGCAAACTGACCACCCGCGTCTACGCCATGATCGGCGACACCACCGGCGATTTCGACGAGCTGTCCAAGGATGGCCCGCTGACGTCCTACGCCAACGACGTGTATGCGCTGGCGGCGGTCAAGCTGTATTCGGACGGCGCGCTGGGCAGCCGTGGCGCGGCGCTGCTGGCGCCATACTCGGATATGCCATCCACCAAGGGCTTGCTGTTCTACCCGGATGCCGAAATGCGCGCCAAGATGAACAAGGCGATGAAGGCCGGCTACCAGGTCAACATCCACGCCATCGGTGACGCCGGCAACCACCAGATCCTGGACGCGTACGCGCAGCTGATCCCGCAGTACAAGAACGTCGAGCTGCGCCACCGCATCGAGCACGCGCAGGTGGTGACGCCGGAGGATATCCCGCGCTTTAAGCAGCTGGGCATTATTCCGTCGATGCAGCCGACCCACGCCACCTCGGACCAGAACATGGCCGAACAGCGCGTCGGCCACGAGCGCATCAAGGGCGCCTATGCGTGGCGCACCTTCCTCGACCAGGGCTCGAAGATCGCCTGCGGTTCGGACTTCCCGATCGAGTCGCCGAATCCGTTCGAGGGCTTGCACGCGGCGGTAACGCGGCAGAACAACGCCAACGTGCCGGTGGGCGGCTGGTACAAGAACCAGGCGATGACGCTGACCGAAGCGTTCCGCTGCTTCACGCTGGATGCCGCCTGGGCCGCGCATCAGGAAAACGTCATCGGTTCGCTGGAGAAGGGCAAGTGGGCCGACTTTATCCTGATCGACCGCGACATCTTCAAGGCGCCGCCGGAGCAGCTGGGCAAAACCCAGGTGCTGCAAACCTGGATGGGCGGCAAAAAGATCTACAGCCGCAAATAAGCAAAAAAGGGAATCCGGTTGGATTCCCTTTTTTTGTTGGCGCGGTTGTCTGCATTATGATTTGCGCCGCCGTGCCAGCATGGCGAGTATGCCCATACCGCCGACCAGCATGGCGTAGGTTTCCGGTTCCGGCACTGGCGCCATCTGCACGGCGAAGTTGCCGCCGTAGCTGCCGCCGGTGCTGGTGCCGTTGACGGTCAGCGATAGCGGGCCGGAGACCATGGTGGACGTCAGCAAGGCCAGGCTGAAGCTGTTGCCACCGCCGCTGATGGAGTTGACGTACAGCGGATTGCCGTTGAGGTTGGCAGAGGTGAACAGGATGTTGCCCAAGCCGTTGCCGGAGAAGCTGGCGTTGACCAGCAGCGTCCACGCGGAGGAACCGGGCGTAGCCGGCGGCGAGAACGTGAAGGTGTCCGAGAATGGGCTGCCGGTCGGCGTATTGCCGATGTGGGCCGACCAGATATTGCCGGTGGTATTCGTCAGCGTGACCGGGATGACCGTGGCCATCGCTGCCGATGATGCCGCCAGCATGATTGCCAGCGTCAATGCGCGCAGATGCAGTTTTTTATTATTCATGTCTATTCCCCTCTACTTGTTAGAGACCCAGAGACCCATGCCGCAACTCGACAATAGGAGCCTTGCAGGCCAAGGTCACGCTGGATTTATTCATCGGTAGAAGGTGAGGAATAGCAATTCTTAATGCAGGGGCAAAAACTTTATTTGTTGTTTGCTCGGAAAATTACGGATTGCAACTACGTTGTATTTTCGCAAATTTAATTTCATAAAAGGAAATAAAAAAGCGGTTGACTTGGTTGTATAGACAACTTATGCTGCGTAGTATTCCATTCACCGCCGCAGGAGACCCCATGAGCACGCCATTCGACAGCGATCCCCGTTTTGACGCCAGCCGCGACATCCGCGCGCCGCGCGGCCCGGAACGCACCTGCAAGAACTGGGGCGCGGAAGCGGCCTACCGCATGATCCAGAATAATCTGGACAAGGAAGTGGCCGAGAATCCGAAGCACCTGGTGGTCTACGGCGGCATCGGCCGCGCTGCCCGTAACTGGGAATGCTACGACCAGATCCTGGCGTCGCTGCGCGCGCTGGAAGACAACCAGACCTTGCTGATTCAGTCCGGCAAGCCGGTCGGCGTGTTCCAGACCCACGAAGACGCGCCGCGCGTATTGATCGCCAATTCCAACCTGGTGCCGAAGTGGGCCAACTGGGAGCACTTCAATGAACTGGACCGCAAGGGCCTGTTCATGTACGGCCAGATGACGGCCGGTTCGTGGATCTACATCGGCACGCAGGGCATCGTGCAAGGCACTTTCGAGACCTTTGCGGAAGCGGGACGCCAGCACTTCGGCGGCGACCTGAAAGGCCGCTGGGTGCTGACCGCAGGGCTGGGCGGCATGGGCGGCGCGCAACCGCTGGCCGCCACCATGGCCGGTGCGGTGTCGCTGACCGTCGAGTGCCAGCAGAGCAGCATCGACTTCCGTCTGCGCACCCGCTATCTGGACAAGCAGGCGGCGTCGATCGACGAGGCGCTGGAAATGATCAAGCAGCACAAGGCGGCCGGCGATGCGATTTCCATCGGCCTGCTGGGTAACGCGGCCGACGTGCTGCCGGAGCTGGTGCGCCGCGCCAAGGCAGGTGGGCTGGTGCCGGATATGGTGACCGACCAGACTTCGGCGCATGACCTGATCAACGGCTACCTGCCGCAGGGCTGGAACGTGGCCGACTGGAAGGCGGCGCAGCAGGACGTGCCGCGTCACGCGGAACTGAAAGCCGCCGCCACCGCATCGTGCGCGGTGCATGTGCAGGCGATGCTGGACTTCCAGGCGCTGGGCGCCAAGGTGGTCGACTACGGCAACAACATCCGCCAGGTGGCGTTTGACCACGGCGTGCAGAACGCCTTCGATTTCCCGGGCTTTGTGCCGGCCTATATCCGCCCGCAGTTCTGCGAAGGCCGCGGCCCGTTCCGCTGGGTGGCGCTGTCGGGCGATCCGGAAGATATCTACAAGACCGACGCCAAGATCAAGGAACTGTTCCCGCACCACGCGCAGGTGCACCGCTGGCTGGACATGGCGCGCGAGCGCATCGCCTTCCAGGGCCTGCCGGCGCGCATCTGCTGGCTGGGACTGGGCGAACGTCACATCGCCGGCCTGGCCTTCAATGAGATGGTGCGCAATGGCGAACTGAAAGCGCCGGTGGTGATTGGCCGCGACCACCTGGACACCGGCTCGGTCGCCAGCCCGAATCGCGAGACCGAGGCGATGAAGGACGGCACCGACGCCGTCTCCGACTGGCCGCTGCTGAACGCGTTGCTGAACACCGCCGGCGGCGCGACCTGGGTGTCGCTGCATCATGGCGGCGGTGTCGGCATGGGATACTCTCAGCATTCCGGCGTGGTGATCGTGGCCGATGGCACCGACGCCGCCGCCAAGCGCCTGGCGCGGGTGCTGGTCAACGACAGCGGCTCGGGCGTGATGCGTCACGCCGATGCCGGCTATGAAACCGCCGTTGCCTGCGCCAAGCGCAATGGCCTGAACTTACCAATGATTAAATGAGCTTGAATATGAATCTGATCCTGAAACCTGGCGCGATGACGCTGTCCGAACTGCGCGGCGTGTGGAGCGCCGCCGCGCCGCTGTCGCTTGCAGCCGAAGCCTATCCGGTGATCGAAGCCGCCGCCGCCGCCGTGCAGGCGATTGTCGCCAAGGGCGACGCCGCCTACGGCATCAACACCGGTTTCGGCCTGCTGGCCAAGACCCGCATCCCGGACGAAAAGCTGGAGCAGCTGCAGCGCAACCTGATCCTGTCGCACTCGGTCGGTACGGGTGAGCTGATGTCGGACGCCGTCTGCCGTCTGATCCTGCTGATGAAAATCGGCAGCCTGGCGCGCGGCTACTCGGGCGTGCGTCCGCTGATCGTCGACACACTGATCAAGTTGTACAACGCCGGCATCATGCCTGCCATTCCGGCCAAGGGCTCGGTCGGCGCTTCGGGCGACCTGGCGCCGCTGTCGCACATGACGCTGGCGATGCTGGGCGTGGGCCAAGTGCGCGTCAACGGCGTGCTGACCGACGCACTGGACGCGCTCAAGGCCGCCGGTATCGCGCCGGTGGTGCTGGCCGCGAAAGAAGGCCTGGCGCTGATCAACGGCACCCAGGTCTCGACCGCGCTGGCGCTGCATGGCCTGTTCATGGCCGAGCGTCTGCTGGAAGCGGGCATGGTGTCCGGCGCGCTGTCGCTGGATGCGGCCAAGGGTTCCGATTCGCCGTTCGACGCGCGCGTGCACGAAGTGCGCGGCCAGCCGGGCCAGATCGCGGCCGCATCGATTTACCGTCAACTGGTATCCGACAGCGCGATCCGCGCCTCGCACCTGGTAGGCGACGAGCGCGTGCAAGATCCTTACTGCCTGCGCTGCCAGCCGCAAGTCATGGGCGCCTGTTGGGACATCATCAACAACGCTGCGCGCACGCTGCTGATCGAAGCCAATGCGGTGACCGACAATCCGCTGCTGTTCAAGGATGGGGAACTGTCGGTGGTGGTCTCGGGCGGTAACTTCCACGCCGAGCCGGTGGCGTTTGCCGCCGATACGCTGGCGCTGGCGATCGCGGAAATCGGCTCGATTTCGGAACGCCGCGTGTCGCTGCTGATCGACGCCACCTTGTCCGGTCTGCCGCCGTTCCTGGTGCGCGATCCGGGCGTGAACTCGGGCTTCATGATCGCCCACGTGACCGCTGCGGCGCTGGCCTCGGAGAACAAGTCGCTGGCGCATCCGGGCAGCGTGGACACCATTCCAACCTCGGCCAACCAGGAAGACCATGTCAGCATGGCGACTTACGCGGCGCGCCGTCTGGACGATATGGCGCAGAATACGGCGGTCATCATCGGCATCGAGCTGCTGGCGGCGGCGCAGGGGATCGACTTCCATCGTCCGCTGACCACCTCGCCGCATCTGGAGCACGTGCATGCACAGCTGCGCCAGAAGGTGTCGTTCTACGAGGAAGACCGCTTCTTCGCACCGGACATCGAGGCGGCCAAGGGCATGGTGATGCGCGGCGAGTTGAGCGCGTCTTGCAAGGAGTTGTTCACGACGCTGCATCCGTAAGGAGAAACGGCATGGATTATCAGTTCAAAGCAGGCAGCATTCCCTTGCTGGTGTCCATGCCGCACGTGGGCACCGACATTCCCGACGAAGTGCTGGCGGCGATGACGCCGGCCGCCGTCGACAAGCAGGACACCGATTGGCATCTGGTGCGCCTGTATGAGTTTTTGGACGAGATGGGCGCTTCGACGCTGTCGGCGCGCTGGTCGCGCTATGCGATCGACTTGAATCGTCCGCCGGAAAATACCAATCTCTATCCGGGCCAGGACACCACGGGCCTGTGCCCGGTCGATACCTTTCACCGCGAGCCGCTGTACCTTGAAGGCCGCGCGCCGGATCAGGCGGAAGTGCAGCGCCGTCTGCAGGCGTACTGGAAGCCGTATCACGATCAACTGCGCGCGGAGCTGGATCGCCTGCTGGCGCTGCACGGCCGCGTGGTGCTGTGGGATGCGCATTCGATTGCGTCGCATGTGCCGCGCTTCTTTGAAGGCAAGCTGCCGGACCTGAACTTCGGTACCGCCGACGACAAGAGCTGCGCGCTGGGCCTGAGCAACGCCATCGTGTCGCGCGCGCTGATGCAGGACCGTTACAGCATCGCCGTCAACGGCCGCTTCAAGGGCGGGCATATCACGCGCTTCTATGGCCGGCCGGATGCCAATGTGCACGCGATCCAGCTGGAGATGTGCCAGTCCACGTATATGAATGAAGAGGCGCCGTATGGTTATCGCGCTGACCTGGCCGCGCAGGTGCAGCCGCCATTGCGGGCGATGATGCAGGCCGCCGTCGATTGGATACGCGCATGAGCAGACTGTTTGCGCGCCACGCGCTGCTGCCAGATGGCTGGGCCAAGGATGTGCTGATCGAGTGGGATGCCGGCGGCGCGATTGTCGCCGTGATGCCTGACGCTGCGGGCGCATCGGCTGCGGGTACGGAGTCCGTGGAGTACGCGCTGCCGGGCATGATCAACCTGCATTCGCACAGCTTCCAGCGCGCGCTGGGCGGCCGCACCGAAAAGGCCGGTGACAGCAAAGACAGCTTCTGGACCTGGCGCGATCTGATGTACCGCTTCGCACGCAACATCACGCCTGAGCATATCGAAAGCATCGCCGCGCAGCTGTTCAGCGAATGCCTGCGTCACGGCTACACGTCGCTGTGCGAATTCCATTACGTGCAGCGGGCGCCGGACGGCGCCATGTATGCGCGGCCGGCGGAGACGGCGGAGCGCGTCATCGCCGCCGCACGTTTGACGGGAATCGGCGTGACCATGCTGCCGGTGTTGTATAGTTATTCCGGTTTTGGCGAATTGGCGCTGAAACCGGAACAGCAGCGTTTCAAGACCGACGCGCAGGATGTGTTGCGCATCGTGGAGGCGCTGGAACCGCAGCGCGACGCGCAGGTGGAAGTCGGCGTGGCGCCGCATTCGCTGCGCGCGGCGTCGGTGATGCAGATCGGCGAGGTGCTGGCGACGCTGCCGGCGGCACGCCCGGTGCACATTCATATCGCCGAGCAGCAGGGCGAAGTGCAGCAGTCGCTGAGCTGGAGCGGGCGCCGTCCGGTGCAGTGGCTGCTGGAGAATGCGGCGGTGGACCAGCGCTGGTGCCTGATCCACGCGACGCACCTGAGCGAAGATGAAGTCAGCGGCATCGCCCACAGCGGCGCGGTGGCGGGCTTGTGTCCGACCACGGAAGCGAATCTCGGCGACGGCTTGTTCCCGCTGGAGAGCTTTGTGGCGCAGGGCGGCCGCTTTGGTATCGGCAGCGACAGCCATGTGTCGCAAAGCGCGGTGGAAGAATTGCGCTGGCTGGAGTACGGTCAGCGCTTGCAGCACCAGCGCCGCAATATCGCGGTGTCGGCGACGGAACGCAATGTCGGCGACTTCCTGTGGCAGCGCGCCTTGCAGGGCGGCGCGCAGGCGGCGGGACGGCCTGTCGGCGCGCTGGCGCCGGGCCATCGTGCGGACATCGTGGTGCTCGACGACGCGCATCCGAATATGTTTGGGTTGACGCTGAACGAAGTGCTCGGCAGCTTTGTCTTCAGTGGCAACGACAATCTGGTCAAGGACGTCATGGTCGGCGGCCAGTGGGTAGTGCGCAATCAGCAGCATGTGGCGCAGCAGGCGATCGCTGCGCGCTTCAAGCAGACCTTGGCCGAACTGAGGGAGTTCCGATGACCCAGCTGATCCAGTATGCAAGCCTGCGCTCCGCACCGTGGAAAAACGGCGGCGGCAGCACCACGGAAATCGCCGTCTCGCCCGCCGGCGCCACGCTCGACAATTTCGACTGGCGCGTGAGCCTGGCCACGATTGCGCAGGATGGCCCATTCTCTTCCTTCCCCGGCATCGACCGTTCGCTGGCGCTGGTCCAAGGCGACGGCGTGCTGCTGGACTTCGGCGACGAGCGCTTTGTGCTCAGCCCCGCCGAACCGCTGATCGAATTCGCCGGCGAGGATGCGGTGCACGCCACCGTCACCGGTCTACAGACCACCGATTTCAACGTGATGACGCGGCGCGGCCAGTGCCGCCATCGGCTGGAACTGCTGACGGTGCGCGGCAAACAAACACTCAAGCGCCGCAGCGCCACCACGCTGCTGTTCCTGGCCGACGGCGAGAGCCTGAGCCTGGGCAGTGCGCGCGAGCGCATCGCCATGGTCCGCTACGACACGCTGGTGATGGCGGATGGTGAAGAGGATTGGACGCTGGAGGCGCAACAGGCCACCGTGCTGGTGGTCGACATTATCCGCAATTAAGAAAGCAAAAAGCATGTGGGACGTGTTGTTTACGAACGTGCATCTGGCTACGATGGCCGATGACGAGGGCTATGGTGAAATCCGCGATGCCGCCATCGCCGTCAAGGATGGCCGCATCGCATGGCTGGGGCCACAGGCCGATATGCCGCAAGGGGCACAGGCGGTCATGGTCCACGATGGCGGGGGAAGCTGGCTGACTCCCGGGCTGATCGACTGCCATACCCACATTGTCCATGCCGGCAACCGCAGCGATGAATTCGAGGCGCGCTTGAACGGCGCCACCTATGAAGACATTGCCCGTGCGGGTGGCGGCATCATGTCCACCGTGCGCGCCACGCGCGCGGCTTCGGAAGATGAGCTGCTGCGTCAAAGCCTGCCGCGCGTGCGCAGCCTGCTGGCGGAAGGCGTGACCACCATCGAGATCAAATCCGGCTACGGCCTGACGCTGGAGTCGGAAGCGAAGATGCTGCATGCCGCGCGCCGCATCGGCCGTGAACTGCCGGTGCGCGTAGCCACCACCTTCCTCGGCGCGCATGCTCTGCCGCCGGAGTTTGTCGGCCGCGCCGACGATTACGTCGATGAAGTCATCCAGATGATCGCGCCGCTGGCGGCCGAAGGGCTGGTCGATGCGGTGGATGCGTTCTGTGAGCGCATCGGCTTTTCGCATGAACAGACGGAGCGTGTGTTTCAGGCCGCACGCGCACAAGGCTTGCCGGTCAAGCTGCACGCGGAACAGTTATCCGACCAGCGCGGCGCCGAACTGACGGCGCGCTACAACGGTCTGTCTGCCGATCACCTGGAGCATCTGAGCGCTGCCGGCGTGGCAGCGATGGCGTCTGCCGGCACGGTGGCGGTGCTGCTGCCCGGCGCTTACTACTTCCTGCGCGACACCACGCCGCCGCCGGTCGCTGCGATGCGCGAAGCGGGGTTTCGATGGCGGTGGCCACCGACTGCAATCCCGGCACCTCGCCGATGACGTCCCTGCTGCTGGCGATGAATATGGCCTGCACCTTGTGGCGTTTGACGCCGCAGGAAGCGCTGGCCGGCGTGACGCGCCATGCGGCGCGCGCGCTCGGTCTTGAGCAGGATATCGGCACGCTGGCAGTGGGCAAGCGCGCCGACTTTGCGCTGTGGCGCATCGCGCGTCCGGCCGACCTTTCGTATGCGATTGGCCTCAATCCGTGCCGTGGTGTCGCCAACGCAGGCATTTTGCGCTCTCCGGCCGTGTAAAAATCTGTTTGCTTCCTTATGCTTTCGGTTACATTATCCGAATGTTATCCAAGGAAGCCTTATGTTCGTATTGAATTCCGTGCGCGTCGCCGTGCTGGCGGCGCTGAGTGTCCAGGCGCTGGCACAGGAGCCGGCGCCGCCAACCCCGCCTGTTCCCCACGCGCCGGAAGTGCCGGTGGTGGCCACCACGCCGCTGCAACCGGGTGCCGCGCCAGCGCCGGCGATTGTGCTGCCGACTGCCGCGCCGCGTCCGTTCGTCGACGTGGTGCGCGGCGCGCAGCATCTGCCGGGCTTCCTGGGCTTGTACCAGAAAGAGGAGAAGGTCTGGATCGAACTGCGGCCGGACCAGTTTGACCGTCCGCTGTTCATGTCGGTGAATCTGCCGAACGGGATCGGCGAACGTGGCATCTACGGCAGCCAGATGGGCACGAGTCAGGTTGTGATCTTCCACCGCGTTGGCAACCTGGTGCAGATGATCGCCAAGAACACCGAGTACAGCGCCAAGGGCGGCACGCCGCAGGCGCTGGCGGTGCAGCAGGCGTTCTCGGACAGCCTGCTGGCGGTGGCGCCGGTGGCCAGCGGACCGAATGTGCTGTCGAAGTCCGTGCTGGTGGAGGCCAACGCGCTGCTGTTCGGCGATATCCCTGCCATGTCCACGCGGCTGGAGACGGCGTTCCGCATGCCGTATGCGATGGACCCGCGCAACAGCAGCTTCCTCACCTTACGTTCCGACGAGGCGATGACCGGCTTGCAGGTCAACGCCCACTTCTTCGTGCCGCGCATTGCGGCGCGTCCGGCGGTGGTGCCGACAGTGCCATTGGCGCTGCTGTCGTTGCCCACGCCGCCGTCCACGCTGCCGGACCCGCGCAGCATGTTCCTCGGCTTCTACTACAGCTTCATGCCGTTGCCGGCGCAGGCCATGCATGGACGGCCGGCGGATGACCGTATCGGCCACTTCGTCAGCACCAGCCAGGATTATTCGGACGACGTGACGCCGACCACCGCCGTGCATCTGGTGGACCGCTGGCGCCTGGAGAAGCAGGACCCGGCAGCGGCGCTGTCGGAACCGAAGCAGCCTATTGTCTACTGGATCGACGCCAACGTGCCGGAGAAGTACCGCGAGTCGGTGCGGCAGGGCGTGCTGGCCTGGAACGAGGCGTTTGAACGCATCGGCTTCAAGAACGCCATCTTGGTCAAGCAGCAGAGCGACAAGGATAAATTCGACACCATGGATGCGCGTCATGCGTCGATCCGCTGGTTCGTCGGCAGCGATGTGGGCTTTGCCATTGGCCCGAGCCAGGTCGATCCGCGCAGCGGCGAGATTCTGGATGCGGACATCGGCATGTCCGACGTGTTTGCGCGTGGTGCGCGGCGCATGGTCGGCGAGGACAGCTTCGACCTGTCGCCGCCGCCGACCGGCGAGGACCGCTGCGATTACATGGCCGAATCCGCGCAGGAAATGGGCTTCGCCCTGGACGTGCTGGAGTCGCGCGGCACCATGGACATGGGCAGTCCGCAGTCGGATGCGGTAGCGCAGGCCTACGTCAAGTCGGTGATCATGCACGAGGTGGGCCATACGCTGGGACTGCGGCACAACTTCCGCTCGTCGACCATCTACACGCTGAAGCAGTTGCAAGACCCGAGTTCACCAAAAAGAACGGCATGGCCGGTTCGGTGATGGATTACACGCCGTTCAACCTGTCGCTGAAAGACGAGAAGCAGGGCGAGTACGTGACGTCTGCGCTTGGCCCCTACGATTACTGGGCCATCGAGTACGCGTATAAACCGATCGAGCCGGCGCAGGAGAAGGACGAACTGGCGAAGATCGCGGCGCGCTCGAATGAACCGCTGCTGGCCTTCGGTACCGACCAGGATGCGGGCGGCTTCAATATGGACCCGGACGTGAACGTGTTCGATCTGGGTAGCGATCCGCTGGCGTACTTCCAGCGCCGCCTGACGATCTCGCGCGAATTGTGGGACCGCGTGCAGAACCGCACGCTCAAGCCGGGCGAGAGCTACGAGGTGCTACGCCGCAGTTTCGATTATGGCTTCCAGCAGTTTGCGCGCACGCTGCCGGTGGTGGTCAAGTATGTGGGCGGCGTGACGTATCTGCGCGACCACGCCGGCACGGGCCGGGCGACCTTTACGCCGGTGCCGCTGCCGCGCCAGCGCGAGGCTTTGCTGATGCTGACCAATAGCTTGTTCAAGGTGGACAGCTTCAAGTTTTCGCCGGACATGATCAGCCGTCTCGGCTCGGATCATTTCAGCACGCGCGGCCGGCCGGATGTGTCGGTGGGTGGACGCGTGCTGTCGTTGCAGGCGTCGGCGCTGGATCAGTTGATGTCCGATGCGGTGGCGATACGCCTGATCGATTCGCAGGAGAAGGTGGCGAACCGCAAGCTGGCATTGGGCTTGCCCGAGCTGTATGTGACGGTGCAGGATTCGGTGTGGAGTGAGCTCAAGTCCGGCAAGGACATTAATGCCATGCGGCGCAATCTGCAACGCGAGCATCTGAAGCGGCTGGTGGCCTCGCTGTTGCGCGTGTCGGCCGGCATGCCGGCGGATGTGCGCAGCCTGCAGCGCGAGAATGCGCTGCGCTTGCAGCGTGATCTGCATAGCGCGATGGCGCGGCCGGTGAGTATCGAGGCCAAGGCGCATCTGTCGGAAAGCTATGAGACGCTGGGGCAGGCGTTGAAGGCATCCATGCTGCGCGCGGGCGCCTGATGATGACGGCGCGACGATGGCTGGCCGCTCTGGCGCTGCTGTGCGCCGGGCCGGCGGCGGTGGCTGCGGGCGATACGCTGCATATTGGCTCCAAGCGCTTTACCGAGTCCTATATTTTGGGCGAGGTGCTGAAACAGACGGCGGCGCCGCATGCGAAGGTCGAGCATCTGCAAGGCCTGGGCAATACTGCGATTGTGCTGGCGGCGTTGCAGGCGGGGCGAATCGATGTCTATCCCGAGTATGTGGGCACGCTGGATCTGGAGATTCTCAAGCACGCCAAGCCGGCGTCGATGGAGCAGATCCGCAAGGAGCTGGCGGTGATGGGCCTTGGCGTGGCGGTGCCGCTGGGCTTCAACAATACCTATGCGCTGGCGATGCGCGGCGACGCGGAGGCGCCGCACAAGTTGAGCGAGCTGGCGGGGCGCGATCAGTTGCGCTTTGGGCTGTCGCACGAATTCATCGGCCGCGCCGATGGCTGGCAGGGACTGGCGGCGCGCTACGGGCTGACGCAGCGGCCGGAGGGGCTGGACCATGGCATCGCATTTGAGGCGCTGCGGCACGAGCAGGTCGATGTGATCGATATTTATTCGACCGAGGCGCGTATTAGTCAGTACGGCCTGCGTGTGCTGCAGGACGATCGCGCTTACTTCCCGCGCTACGATGCGGTGTTGCTGTACCGGCTCGATGCGGCCAGGCGTTTTCCGGCGGCGTGGAAGGCGATCAGCCAGCTGGAAAGGCGGATCAGCGAGAAGGATATGATTGCGATGAATGCGGCGGCGGAAATCGATGGCGAGAGCTTCGACCGCGTGGCGCATGACTGGCTGGCGGCGCATCCGCTGAACGGCCCTGCGTCTGCGGCCGCTGCGGCGGGCGCGCGGGCCGGCGCCGCTGCTCCCGGCATGACTACGTCCACGCCATCCGTGCGCGCCAGCTTGCTGGCCAAAATCTTCGACCAGAACCTGGCGCGCATGACGCAGCAGCATTTGACGCTGGTGCTGCTGTCCGTCGCGCTGGCGTGCGTAATCGGCATTCCGCTGGGCGTGCTGGCGGCGTCGCTGCCGCGCCTGCGGCAAGTGGTGCTGGGACTGGCCGGCGTGTTACAGACTATCCCGTCGCTGGCCTTGCTGGCGTTGTTGATTCCGCTGCTAGGCATGATCGGCACGGTGCCGGCGCTGGTGGCGCTGGTGGTGTATGCGCTGCTGCCCATCGTGCGCAACACCTGCACCGGCCTGTTGCAAGTGTCGCCCGGCTTGAAGCTGGCGGCGCAGGCATTGGGACTGCGGCCGATGCAGCGGCTGGTGCATGTCGATTTGCCATTGGCGCTGCCGGTGATCCTGGCCGGCGTGAAGACGGCGGCGGTGCTGAGCGTGGGCACGGCTACCATCGCGGCCTTCATCGGCGCCGGCGGTTATGGGGAGCGCATCACCATCGGCCTGGCGTTGAATGACAACGATATGTTGCTGGCAGGAGCTATCCCTGCGGCAATGTTGGCATTGCTGACACAGGGCATTTTCGAGCTGCTGGAGCGGGCCGTAACGAACAGGCATCGCTTTTCTGTAAAGCCGGTGTAAGCGTCTTTAAGCGGCCGTAATGATTTGTAAGGGCTGCGGCGGATGCGGGAGCCGAGGGCTATAGTGAATCCGTTGATTCAATCTCCCTCCCACTGACAACGGGTTGCCCCATCCAGCGCCAGCCGCTGGGTGGGATTTTTTTTTATGCCTGCGCCGACAGCTGCGCCAGCGCGTCGCCGGTAACGCGGCAGATGCGCCAGTCCGGCATGACGGTCGCGCCCATGCCTTCGTAGAACTTGATGGCGTTGGCGTTCCAGTCCAGCACCGACCACTCGAAGCGGCCGCAGTCGCGTTCCACCGCCAGTTGCGCCAGCGCCACCAGCATCTGCTTGCCGTAGCCCTTGCCGCGCTGCGATTGCTGCACGTACAAGTCTTCCAGGTACAGGCCCTTCTTGCACAGGAAGGTGGAGAAGTTGTGGAAGAACAGCGCGAAGGTCACCACCTCGCCGCCGTTGGTCTCGCCGACCAGCGCTTCGCACACCGGCTTGTCGCAGAACAGGCTGTCGTGCAGCATGGCTTCGTTGGCGACCACCATGTGTTCCAGCTTTTCAAACACGGCCAGCTCGAAAATCATGCTGAAGATGGCGGGGACGTCGGCCGGCGTAGCCGGGCGGATGTTCAGTTCGGAAGTGCTCATCAGGTTTGGCGGTAGTAGAAGAATGAGGTTGCAGTGCCCAGACCACGCTGGACAGGCAGAGTACCATGCCGATCCACTCCATGGCCCCGGGCGGTAATGTTCGAGCTGGATCGACAACAACACGGAAATTACCGGCGTGACGACGCCGATATAGACTGCCTTGTCGGAGCCGATGCGGTGGATCAGCGTGAAGTAGGCGGCAAACGCGATGACCGAGCCCAGCAGGGACAGCCACAGCAGGCCGCCCCAGTATTTCGCCGTGGTCGGCAGGCTGAAGTGCTGGCCGCTGGCGATCACCCATAGCGCCACCAGCGTCGTGCCCCACAGCATGGACCACGCCATGGTCAGCAGCACATTGTCGGATTGCTGGCGCACCTTGATCACCACCACGTTGCCGACCGAGCTGGCCAGCGTGGCGGTGGTGGCCAGGATCAGCCCCAGCAGGAAGTGGCCGCTGCCGCCGTTGCGGATCTCGCCCCAGGCGTCGCCGATCGAGTGGAAGAACAGCAAGGTCACGCCGCAGATGGCGACCCCGCCGGCGGCCCAGGTGCGCCAGGCCAGCGGGCTGCCGAACACCAGCCGGTTGAGAATCGGGTTCCAGAACACCATCAGCGCAAACAGCACCGCCACCAGGCCGGACACCAGATACTGCTCGGAGGTGTAGGTGCAGATGTAGCTGAGGGCGAACGTGGCGGCGCCTTGCAGCATCATCCAGCGCTGCGCACGCCAGGGCAGCAGCAGGCGGTCGCCGCGCACCGCGCACCAGGCAAACAGCACGGCCGAGGCCAGCGCAAAACGGTAGACCACGGAAACGGCCGGCGCCACTTCGCCCAGTTGCAGCGTGATGGCGAAGAAGGTGGAGCCCCAGATCAAACAGGCGGTGATGAATAACAGTGGAGAGGACATCGAACGAGTATAGCTGGCCGAGGTATATCTTGCCTAGCGGCTAGCATTTTGTTGCGACGCAACAGATGGCGGCCGAAGTTGTATCTGGAGTGTAAATTCAGCGGTGCTGGTGAAAAGACCAAGTATAGTGAAATAACACTTCACCATATTGCCAACCGGAGGGCGCCATGAGTACCGCGCTGCAAATCAAGGTCGTCACCCTGTTGGGCTACGTGGCCCTGAGCACGGCATTGGTGCTGATGCTGGCCGACGACGAGATGCAGGGCGCGGCCACGGCCATGTTCTACGCCCTGCTGCGCTAATTAATAGGCGAGGTGCAGACGGCGGTACAGGAAGCTCAGCACGAACAGTGGGCCGATCAACAGGAAGCGCAGATCGTCGAAGAAGGAGGGCTTCTTGCCCTCGATCTTGTGGCCGATGAACTGGCCGATCCACGCCAGCACGAAAATCGCAATCGACAGCGGCAGGATGGTTTGCTGCGGCAGCGCCGCCAGGACGGCCAGCATCAGCGCCGCCATCAGCAGCATACCCACCGCGAACGGCTTCGACAGCCGGAAGTAATAGCCCATCGACGCCACCGCCACCGCTAGCGCCACCAGCGGATGCAGCGACCATAGCAATCCCAGCAGCGTGAACACAATCACGGGCACGCAGACGAAGTGGATCAGCTCGTTGGTGTGGTTGAGGTGGCTTTCGCTGTACTTGGCCAGCAGCGTATCGATGGTGCGGTGTTGCGGCATGGTTGTCTCCTGTTGTGTTGGCGCGGTCTGTGCCGCCTGCAAATTCTACACCCGAACGTGGCGCTGTCGGGCATCCGCTACAATGGGACATGACTGTGGCTGCTTCCCCTTCTTCCTCCGCTCTGACCGGCCTGGCGCCGGTGATCGATGCGCAGACTCGCATCTTGATACTCGGTAGTTTTCCCGGCGCGGCGTCGCTGGCGGTGCAGCAATACTATGCCCATCCGCGCAACTTGCTGTGGCCGATACTGTCGGCGCTGACCGGTGAGCTGCTGGCTGATTTACCGTATGCAGAGCGCTTGCCGCGCCTGCTGGCGCACGGCTTCGGCCTGTGGGATGTGCTGGGTGCGTGCGAGCGCGAGGGGAGTCTGGACTCCGCCATCCGCAAACCCGCCGCCAACGACTTCGCCCGCCTGCGCGAATTGTGCCCGCTGCTGCACACGGTCGGCTTCAACGGTCAGACCTCCGGCAAGTTTGCACCCCAGTTCGCCGCTGAAGGCTACCGCACGCTGGTGCTGCCTTCCACCTCGCCCGCTCACGCCTCGCTCACATTGGCACAAAAGCTGGAGCGCTGGAAACTGCTGCTTGAATAAAAAACGCCGCCGCAGCGTACGGCTGTCGGCGGCGTCGAGCGGGGCGCGCGAATTTATGGGCCGACCGGCAGGAAGGTGACGACGCCGTCGTCGGTGATGCCGACCAGAATCCAGCCGTCGCCCGAGGCCGCCAATTGGCGCGGCAGCAGGGCTTTGCCGGCGGTATTGAGCTTGTATTGCTGGATCAGGCGGGCGCCGGTGCTGTCGTACAGGTAGACGTCGTTGGTGTTGCCGCGCGCGGCGCCGGCGCAGACGATACGGCCGTCCAGCAACACGGTGACGTTGTTGGGGACGGCGTCGCCGATCGGCATATAGCCGAGGATGCCGAGATTGGCGCCATCCATGATGGTGCACGATTTTGGCGTGCTGGCGGCGTAAATCACGCGCGAGCCGTCGGCGCTGACCCACAGGTCCTGGCCCAGCGTGCCCGGGCTGCTGTGGCTGGCGCTGGCCAGCTTGGCGGCAAACAGCGTGCCGCCGGACAGCGCGGCGTAGTCGACGCTGGTGGTGGTGTGCTGGATCGTGGCGGCGCCTTCGGTTTGCTGCACCACGCGCTTGCCGTCGGCGCTGGCTTCGACGGTGCCGCTGCTCAGCGACAGGTTGGCCAGGCGGGTATTGCTGGCGGTCAGGTACAGTTGTCCGTCGCTGAGTACCAGCATGCCGACGCCGTTCGGGCGGATCAGCTTGAGGCGGGTGGCGGCGCTGCCGGCCACCGCCAGCGGCAGCTGGCCGCTGATGGCGCGCGTGGCCAGGCTGACGGTCGTGATGCGGCTGTTGTCGATGTCGACCACGTACAGCGCGTCACCGTTGGGGCTGACCGCCATGTCGCCCAGGTGGGCCGAGAAGCCGGTGATGCTGGCTTCCTTGAGGCCGGTATAGATGTTGTAGACGTCGATGTAGGCGCCGCCGTTGTGCACGTAAGCGTACGGCCGCAGCGGGTCGGTGGCGACGGTGGTGTAGGGCAGCGCGGCGCTGGTGGCTGCAGCCGGGGCGGCCGTGCCCTTCCACAGCGCCACGCGGATCACCTCCGGCGCCACCACGTCCGGATCGGACGGCGTCAGCGTGATGGTGGCGGCGGCGACGGTGTCGGTCAGCTGCTGACTGGCGTCGGCGGTCAGCGTCAACTGGTTGCCGCTGACGCCGGCCACCAGCCACGACTGGTCGCTGGTGGCGCTCATGCCGGCAAAGCTGTTGAAGTTGTCGTTGACCGTGATGGTGCGGGTCATGCGGCTCCAGGTCGGGGTGCTGACCAGCGCCACGGCGGTTTCCGCCGGCAGCAGCTTGTGCAGGTCCTTGTTGAGGACGAACAGTACCGAGGTCTTGACGGTGTCGCCGTTGACCTGGGCGACGGCGTTGACGAGGCCAGTGTTGGCGCCGATCGGCGCGTTAGCGGCGATGCCCTTGAAGTTGGTGCTAGCGCCGGCGGCGTTGACGGTGCCGCCGGTGGTGGTGGCGCTGGCCCACAGCGGCACGTTGCTGAATGTCCACGGCCAGCTGTTGGTGCTGGTGTTGAGCGTCAGCTTGAGCGGCTGCGCCACCTGGCTGGTGCTGAAGTCGCGGCCGTAGGCGCCGCCCAGCGTCATGGTGCTGACCGAGGCCTGCAGCGTGGCCGGGGTCAGGTTGAGCGTGACCGGCAGCGTGCGCTCGGCCAGGCCGGTCGGCTTGATGGTGATGGCGCCGGGGTAGCTGCCGCTGGCCAGCGTGCCAACGGTGGCGTCGACCGCCAGAATGGTGGTGGCTGGCGTGGTGCCGGCGGTCGGCGACACGTTCAGCCACGCGCTGTTGCTGGTGGCGCTCCAGGTGGTGGTGATCTTGTTGTCGGTGTCCAGGCTGACGATCTGGCTTGGGATCGGCGCGCCGTTGATGGCGTTGAAGGTCACGCTGTTGCTGCCCAGGACCAGGCCGGGCGGCAGCACGGTCAGCGTCGCCGGCAGCGTGATGGTGTTGTCGCCGCTGGTGACGCTGAGGTTGGCGCTATAGGTGCCAGCCGCCAGCCCGGTGGCGTCGTAGCTGACGCTCAGGCTGCCGTTGCCGGCGCCGCTGGTGGCGCTCAGCTTGAGCCAGGCGGCGCCGCTGCTGGCGCTCCAGTTACCGCTGGTGGTGATGGCGACCGCCGTGCCGGCCGGCGCCGGGTCGCCGCTCTTGACGCTGGCGGTCAGCGGCATGGCCGGCACGGCGCTGAAGTTGGCGCTGCCGGCCGGCAGCACGGTGATGTCATACGGCAGCGCGACCGGCGAACCGGGGAACTGGCTGGCGCAGCCGCTGTCGCGGCAAAGGCGCACGCTGAAGCTGCCCTTGTAGTTGCCGGCGGCCAGCGTCGGCGCGGTTTGCAGCACGGCGTGGTATTGGGTGCTGCTGTCCTGCACCAGCTGGACATTCGGCAGCAGAATGCCGGCGCTGTCGACCACCAGCGCGGTGACATTGGTGGCGTTGCTGAAGTCGCTCGGGCGGGTGACGCTGGCGATGACGCTGGCAGTCAGCGTCAGGCCGGCCGGGACGTTGCCGGTGACGGTGGCCGGGGTGAAGGTGAGGGCGGGACTGGCGGCCGGCGCGGTGGTGCCGCCGCCGTTACCGCCGCTACTGCCGCCGCCACCGCCCCCGCAGCCGGCCAGCAGCGCGGCAATCAGAAAGGGGGCGGCGTGGCTGGGCCTGAATCTCAGCATGACAAAATCCTTGTGGTAGATGCAGCGCGAAGCAGCTTCAAGTAACTTGAGAGCGCTTAATTTACTTGCAATTGTTGCGCGACCGCAACTTAGTGTCAAGTAAATGGCTACTGCGTGGCCACTGAAGCCTGCCCAGCATACCACCATCATGCTTTTTTGAATGTCATTCCGATAAGTTGTGTCCGGCTATTTGGCCCGCAATTGGGCGGCGTAGGCGCGCAGATGGTCGAGCTTGGCCGAATAGACATCGTGGTCGCCGCGGGTGGTGCTGTTTTCCATGGCCAGCGCCATGTGGCGGTCGGCCGCGCGCAGATTGCCCAGCTGGTAGTTGGCCACCGCCAGCCAGAAGTGCAGCTCGTGGTAATCCGGCACCCGGTCCAGCTCACGCTCGAACAGCGTGCGGGCACGGGCGTAGTCGCCCAGCTTCATGGCTTCCTGGCCCTGCACGAAGAAGTAGAACGGCGGATAGGGTTCGAGCCGCGCCAGCCGCGCGCGCAGTACGGCGGCCTCATCCAGCTTGTTGGCGCTTTCCAGCGTCTGCGCCAGGTTGGACAGGTAGATGGTGTTGTCCGGCAACTGGCTTTGCGCGTAGCGCAGCGCCGCTTCCGCCTGCGGCTGATCGCCGTGGTGCTGGTAGATCACGCCCAGCGTGTTGTAGGCGTTGATGAACAAGGGATCGGCCTCGGCCGCCTGGCGCGCTGCCCAGTAGGCGTCGTCGACCTGGCCGGCCGACAGCAGTTCGGCGGCGCGGTTGTTGAGGTACATGGCCAGCACGGTTTTCTCGGTCAGCGGCCTGGCGTTCTCGCGCGCCTGCGGCGGGATCGGGATGAAGTCGACAGTCAGCGAATTGGCGACGTCGACGGCAGTCAGCAGGTAGGGATTCTGCCCGGCCAGCGGCCGTCCCAGCGACAGGTTGACGTGGTTGCTGGCGAAGTACAGGCTGCCAGCGCGGCTCCATACTTCGTCGATCTGCACCTGCTGGAAAATCACCGGCATCTTTAGCTCACGCGCCAGCGCGGCGGTCATGATGGCCAGCGACAGGCAGTTACCGGAGCGGGCGGCAAAGGTTTCGGACGCGGTGCGGGTCAGGGCGGCGTCGTATTCCAGCTGCAGCTTGTCGCGCCGGTACAGGGCGTCGAACAGCATGCGGCGGACGTCGCGGCCGGGGCCGGGCGTGCCGAGCTCATGTTTGACGTAGTCGCGCATCTCCGGGGTCAGGGCGAACACGCTGGCGGTGTCGATCGGTGCGGTGGGCGGCTGGAACAGCTGGTCGTGGAACAGTTGCTGCGCCGGCGCCACGCGCGGTGTTTGGCTGGCGCAGCCGCTGAGGAATGCGGCGCTGCACAGGATCAGAATGCGGGCCCATGGTGTCATGACGTGTCTCCCTTTGCTGCGGAGCACAAGCCGGCGCCGCACCAGGCAGCGGAATCTGCGTTCCGCGTGCAGGAAAGTATCCTCGGCTACACCAGGACTGTCAAACTGGAAATTGCTTTCAGGCCAGCGGATCTTCCGAGACCGAAATATCGGTAATGCCCAGGCTGGCCAGGGCGTCGCCCAGGTCTTCCAGCGCCAGTTCCAGTTCGGCGGCCGGGTCGAGCGGCTTGTCGGCGCTGGCCAGTACGCTGCCGCCGTGCGACAGCTGCACCCGCAGCGCCGGCTCGTCGTCATCGTCGGTGGGGGCGATTATGGCTTGCAGCGTTGCGGGATCGTGGCCTTCCAGCGCCTGGTTCAAGGCCGACAGCAGGCTCAGCATGTCGTATTCCGACTGGCCCTGGGCGCGGGCGCCGAAGAACAGGTCCTGGTACAGGAAGTTCAGCGTCAACGCCGGATCGGCGCCGCGCGCGCGGCCCAGGCAGCGCGCCACCAGCGGCGCAAACTGCTCGGTCCATTTCTGATAGGTTTCGGCGCGCTTGGCGAAGTAGGCGTCGGACGCTTTTTCGCTGGCCGGCACTTTATAGAAGGCGTCGTCGGCGCGCTTGAGCGAGAAGCCCAGCAGGAAGCGCAGTTCGATCGCCGTGTCGTCGCTGCTGAAGCTGGTCGGCGACCAGCCGGCCGCCATGCTGCGTTCCAGCGCCGGCGCGGCGGCGATTTTCTTGTCGGTCAGCGACTGCGCTGCTTCGCGCACCATGGCGTGCAGCAGGCCATAGTTGATGCGTTCGATTTCGTCCAGGTCGTAGGCATGGCTGACCAGCACCACCTTGGCTTTCGGGCTTTCCAGGCCGGCGTCGGTGAAGCTGTTGAGCAGCGCCTCGTAAGCGTCGGCGTCCTGGAAGTCGGCGGCCGGATCAAGGCCGCCCTGGCTGTGCACGAACACCGGAATGGCGAAGGCATCGATTTCCAGTTCGGGCGCACCTTCGCGCCGCACGATCAGGTTGGCGGCGCCTTCTTCGACGGCGTTGCGCAGGTAGCGGTAAGCGTCGGTGGATTCTTCGCGCGCCAGTTCGATGGCGCCGTACAGCACTTCGTTCTTGCCTTGCGCCAGCAGGCGGCGCAGCAGGCGCTGGAATTCGATGTGCTTCTGCGCCAGCTCGTCGCGGGTGGCGGCGGCGACGATGTCGGCGCCGGCCGATTCATCGGCCAGGTCGAGCGCCAGCGCGCACAGTTCGTTGGTTTGCTGTTCGTCTTTGACTTCCGGCGAGTTGGCGGATTTGCGCGGTACGGGGCGCTTATTCTTAGGCATGCGTGTTTTGACTTCTGTTAGCGTTCGGTGTGGAAGGTTTCGTTCAGCTCATCGAGCAGATCTTCGGTTTCATCCTCGGTCAGGCCGAGGTGGCGGCAGGCGCTGTCGCCGCCCTTTTCCCACTCGTACGAGGTGCTGTGGTTATGCAGGCGCTGGATGCCTTTTTCGGCCAGCAGCGACAGCGCCACCAGCGAGCGGATGGCGTCGTCGGTGGCGGCGTCGTCCAGCACGCGGTAATCGTGGTGGTGCAGGATGGCCCAGGAGACATCCGGCGACAGGCCCCAGTTGCGCGCCAGCAGGCAGCCGATGGCGGCATGGTTGGTGCTGTAGCGCTCGTCCTCGATGGCGGTGAACACGCCGTGCGGGTCGTTGCAGGCGCGCTCGTAGGTGTCGGTGTAGTCGGCGAAGCGGTTCATCAGCAGCGGCACGCCGATGTCGCAGAACAGGCCGAAGGTGTGGGCGATGTCGGGCGGCGCCACGCGCAGCTTGCGCGAAGTGAACACCAGCGCCTGGGCGCGGCGCGCCGAGATTTCCCAGAATTCGCTGAGGTTGGCGTCGTTGCCGTCGATGGCCTGGCGCGCCAGCAGCCCGGTCAGCAGCGCCGCGCACTGGTTAATGCCGAGGAAGTTGATCGCCTGCTCGACCGACTTGGCCTTGCGCGCGGCGCCGAAGAACGGCGAGTTGGCCAGTTTCAGCAGCGCGCCGGACATGCCGACGTCGTTGGCGATGATGCGGGCGATCTGGCGCGGCGACGGATCGGGCGCGGCCAGTTCACGCTGCAGGTCGACGAGCAGGCTCGGCCGGGGCGGAATCCGGATGGAGCGCATCAGCGCGTCTTCCACCGCGTTTTCTGTTGGCAAGGCTGGGGCAGCAACTGTCGTCATTGGGGTCTTCAGGGCAAAAGGCAATCTTACCCTCGATTATCGCCGCAAGCGGGGGGCGATTGCGCGAATTTGCGATGAAATTCTGACTAATGGGCCGTATTTTGTCGTGGATTAGCTGGATTTGATAATGATTTGTCACCAATTGTGTGGGCGAACAGTTCAGATTGGTGTTTACAATAGACGCATGATAACCAATCTGGCAGGCATAGATTTCGACGCGCCGTCGCATGTGGTGGCGCCCCAGCTGATCGGCGTGACGCTGCTGTTTAACGGCGTCGGCGGCCGCATTGTGGAGACCGAGGCGTACGATCGCGAAGAGCCGGCCTCGCATTGCTACGGCGGCGAGACGCCGCGCAATTTCGCCATGTTCGGGCCGCCGGGGCGCAGCTATGTATACCAGTCGCACGGCATCCACTGGTGTCTGAATTTTGTCTGCCGCGAGCCCGGGCACGGCGCCGGGGTGCTGCTGCGGGCGCTGGAGCCGTTGGACGAGGCCGAAGGGCTGGCGCTGATGCGCGCGCGGCGCAAGCTCGATGATGTGCGCTTGCTGTGCTCGGGCCGGGACGCCTGTGTCAGGCGCAGGGCGTGTCGCGCGCGCATAACAACCTGCCGCTGGACGCGCCGCCGTTCCTGCTGCTGCCGCGCGACCGCGAGGTCGAGGTGCTAGCCGGCCCGCGCATCGGCATTTCCAAAGCGGTGGACTTGCCGTGGCGCTTCGTCGAAGCCGATTCGCGGTTTTTGAGCAAGCCCCTGCGGCGCGTTTGAGTTGTTCTCTAATTTGAACACCGACACCGCCTGCGACAGATGGCCGGCCTGGTCCTGCAGGCTGGCGGCAGCGGCGGCGGCTTGTTCCACCAGCGCGGCGTTCTGCTGCGTCACATCATCCATCTGACCGACCGCCTGATTGACTTCGGCGATGCCCTGCGCCTGTTCGGCGCTGGCGGCGCTGATGCGGGCGATGATGTCGTTGACCTGCTGCACGGCGGCGACGATGCCGCCCATCCGTTCGCCGGCCTGCTGCACCGAGGCGCTGCCGCTGTCGATGGTGGCCACCGAGGCGGCGATCAGCGTCTTGATTTCCTTGGCGGCGGCGGCCGAGCGCTGCGCCAGCGTGCGCACTTCGGCGGCGACGACGGCAAAGCCTCGTCCCTGCTCGCCGGCGCGCGCCGCTTCGACGGCGGCGTTAAGCGCCAGGATATTGGTCTGGAACGAGATGCCGTCGATGACGGCGATGATGTCGACGATCTGGCGCGAGCTGGCGCGGATGGAGGCCATGGTGTGTACGGCGTCTTCCATCGCGGCGCCGCCGTGCTGCGCCAGGTCGCTGGCGCCGGCCGCCAGCTGGCAGGCCTGGCGCGCATTGGCGGCGTTGGCCTGCACGGCTTGTGTCAGGCTGTTCATGGCGCTGGCGGTTTGTTCCAGCGAGCTGGCTTGCATTTCGGTGCGGGTCGACAGGTCCAGGTTGCCGGTGGCGATTTCGCGCGCGGCGGTGTCGATCGAGCGCACCGCGCCGAGAATGGTGGTGAGGGTTTGCGTCAGGTTGGCCATGGTCTGGTCCAGCATGCGCGCGGTGTCGGCGATTTCGTCGCGGCCCTGGGGGCTGCGGCCCGCGGCGAGGCGGCCGGCGGCCAGCGCGATCACCACGTCGGCGATGGCGCGGATGTCGCGCAGCATGGCGCCACGCACCGCCATCGTCACGCCGATCGATAGCGCAATCGACAGCAGGACCATGATGGCCATGGTGGCGTTGAGCGTGCGGAAGTCGGCCTTGGCCTGCGTGTGGGCGGCTTCGCTGAGCTGTTTTTCCAGCGCCGAGAGCTGCGCCAGCTGATCGTTCAGCAGCAGGAATTGTTTTTCGGCGATGGCCATCGAGTTGGTGGCGATGCTCTGGTCCATCTGCGCCATGTCCATCGTTTCCAGCACGGCCTTGCGGTAGGCCGCCAACGCTTGCAGCGATTGGGCGGCGATCTTGCGTTCGGCGTCGCCGGTGGCGTCGGCGTCGAGCTGGCGCAGCAGCGCGTCGATGGCGGTGTGGCGCGCCTTGATATCGCGCGACAGCGCGTCCAGCCGCGCCTGGGCGAAGCTGCCGTTGACCCACGCCAGCAACTGGTAGATATGGGCGTGGGCGTAGCGCGCTTCGCCGGAGACGTCGGCGGCGGTCTTGAGGCGGGCGGCGCGCACCTGCACCAGGTTTTCCAGCGAGGCGTTCTGGCGCACCATGCCGACATAGGCCGCGCCGGCGGTGGTGATCAGCAGTACCAGCACCAGCATCGGTGCCAGCAGCAGTTTGGGTCCGATACGCAGTTTGTTCAGCATGGTGTTCTCCCTTCAACCCCGCCGGCGATGGGGTCTGACCCCGTTCGGGGTCAGACCCCGGTGTGCCCGGGGTAACGGTGCTATTTCTTGTAAATGCCCGCTTCCAGCACGACGTCGCCGACGCGCAGGATGTAGGTGGTCTTGGGCTCGATCTTGCCGGTGGTGGGGTTTTTGTATTGGTAGTCCACCCAGCCGTGGCCTTTTTTGGCGGCCAGGTCGATGATCTCGCGGCGGTACTTCTTGCCGCTGGCGTCGGGGATGTCGGTCAGGTCCTTGCCGACAATGGACGGGTTGACCGGGTGCGCCAGCACGATGCCGGTCTTGATGTCGCGCACGTCGACATACAGCGAGCCTTGCAG
This sequence comes from Duganella dendranthematis, assembly GCF_012849375.1. Lineage (NCBI taxonomy): Bacteria > Pseudomonadati > Pseudomonadota > Betaproteobacteria > Burkholderiales > Oxalobacteraceae > Duganella > Duganella dendranthematis. The sequence goes on along the minus strand of NZ_CP051684.1, from coordinate 1,557,234 downwards.
GTAGTCGGGGTCCTTGGCGGCGATCTTTTTGAGGAAGGCGTCCTGGCCGTTGGCCTTGATGAAGGCCGCGCCTTTTTCCGCCATGGCGATGGCGTCTTTTTCGGTTGGCTCTGCGGCCTGCGCGGACAGCGCCAGGCCCGCCAGCACAATACTGATGAAGGGTTTCATGAGCAATCTCCAGTCGGGTGGTTGACGCCATCAACTGTAACCGTCAGGAAATTTAAAGAATTGCGATGCCGCAAGACTGAGTAGTGGCGCGCGGCCTAGCATGGTGCTTCCGACCCTCAACACAGGACTTCGTGATGGATACGCCCAAATTCAAACCGTTTATTCGCCAGACCATTTCGCACGCGCGGCAGTGGGAGTGGATACCGCCCGATTTGCAGGAGGCGGTGCAGGTGGTGTCGCATGTGCTGCCGTTTCGCACCAACGAGTATGTGCTCGATCATCTGATCGACTGGAACAATATTCCCGACGATCCAATTTACCGCTTGACCTTTCCGCACCGGGACATGCTGGCGCCGGACGACTACGCGCGGCTGAAGGAGCTGGTGCTGGGTAAGGCCGATCAGCCGGCGCTGGTGGAGCTGGTGCGGCGCATCCGGCTGCGCATGAATCCCCATCCGGCCGGACAGATGACGCACAACGTACCGCGCGTGAACGATGCGCCGCTCAAAGGTTTGCAGCACAAGTACGGGTGGTGGTCGTATGCGTCGCTTCTAATGCTATCATGCTGACTATGACAAAAGCTTACTCTTACTCCCGTTTTTCCAGTGACGCGCAGAGGCACGGTACTTCGATTGACCGTCAGCAGACGCTTGCGCGTAAGTGGTGTGCCGATAACAACGTCGAACTGTCCAACGACGTGTTCGCTGACGAGGCTGTATCCGGCTTCCACGGTGACAATCTAGCTTCCGGTGCGCTTTCACGGTTCATTTCCCACGTAGAGCGGGGCGACATCGAGCGCGGTAGTTACCTGATCCTTGAGAACCTTGACCGGCTCACCCGCATGAATGCGTGGGATGCTTCAGGCTTGCTGCAACGCTTGGTAAAACATCTTGGCATCGTGGTAGTGACGCTGCGACCGCATGAAATGCGCTTTGACCACAACAGTTCTGCGCTGGACTTGCTACAAGCCATCCTGCACATGGATAACGCACACAGGGAGAGCGCACGAAAGAGCGACCTTGGCAAGCTGGAATGGGCAAAACGTTTTGCAGCAGCGCGTGAATCGGGAAAGGACATCGGCAAGCGTGTTAGCAACTGGCTGACGCTGGGCGAAGACGGCAAGTACCACCTGAACGAGAATGCTGATGCGGTCCGGCGCATCTTTGAACTGTGTATTGAGGGGTATGGCAGTACCGCTATCTCCCAGAGGATTAACGCTGAAGGCTACCGGACGTTCAACAGGGGCGCACGGTGGGGAACCTCGGCTGTCCTGACGGTCCTGACGAACCGGGCGGCTATAGGCGAACTGACGCCCAAGGATGGCGGTGAGCCGATCCCGAACTACTTCCCGCCTGTGATCGATGAAGACACGTTTAACGCTGCGCAGGCCAGCGTCAACGCCCGGAAGGTGGGTAAGGTGACGAAGCAGACCGCAGAAGTGAACGTGTGGTCTAAGCTGGTGTTCTGCGGCGTCTGCGGTAGCGCTATGCACATAATCCAGCGCTCGAAGTTCCGTTACCTGATGTGCGCCAACCGTCGTTACGGCGAGTGCAAAGGCTCCCGTAACGTGCGACTGGACGAGAGCGAAGACATTCTGATGGCCGCACTGTTGGAACTGGACGCAATGGGACTGGTCAAGCCTGACCCGGACAAGCTGGCGCGTGAACTGGCTGTGGCAGATGGACGCCTGATGGCAGAGAAGGGTAAGCTTGTTGTCTGGGCTGAGAAGCTAGGCCAGCACCCGGAATCCGACACGTTCCAGCGCTTTGTGCTTCAGAGTGAAGGCCGAATTAGGGAGTTGCAGCAGGAAGTCGGCCGTCTGACGGCTGAGTTAGCCGGTGGTGATCGGCTGGACTGGTCCCAGTTCAAAGCGAAGCTTGATCTCACCGACAAGGTGACGCGCAAGCGTACAAACGCCTACCTGCAACGACTAGGCGTCAAGGTTGACATCGCTGACGGCTACCTGTTGACCCAGCACGGCGAAGCCAAGGCCATGCTAGTGGTGGACAAGAACAAGATCGGCGCATTGAGACTGGGAGGGGACGAAGGGGAGGTAGGAGTCATTTCTGATGTCGAGACGGCGAACGCTTTAGCTGCGAACGTCAAGCACCTTCTACAGCGACCGGGTGGTGGCTTTGTCTACAGGGGATCGCTGACAGTACCGAACGGCAGAGGGACCAGACGCACCAAGTTCCAGTCTCCAGTCGAAGCACAGACAGCCTGACCCCGCCATACCGCTACAGGGTTACCCAGCCCTGTACGCTTCTCGCAGCACCTTCCCAGCATTAAAAACCGCTTCCGAGTTTCCCGAAGCGAGATCTGAACATGAAGGAAAAATTTCCTGCATCTCTTAAACTTGTTTCCCCAGTTTCGGGGAATCAAATTCACAGCAGCCAAATTTTCCGCCGCTGTGTTCTTGCCAGAATTGGCGGTAACCAAACGCCGACTAACCATCAACACTTGCTCGCAATCATCAAAGGCTCAGGAAGGCACCTTGCAGCCCCGTAGCGACGACTTCTCGACCCACTGGCTACCCTCGTATGCCTTTGGCACGAAAATCGCTTACAGAGCCTCTAAATCGTTCTTAATGGGAAGGGGTGTTGGTTGGCAGGAATGCCGGGGATGGTGGAGCGTGGGAGCGGTAGCGACCTGCGCCGGGATAGCGCTTGAGTAGTACGACTATTGTAGCTACTAATGTTGTGTTGCTTAGTTATAACTAACCGACAACCAAACAACTAACTACACATACAACCAAAAAGAAATAACTAAGTTCTTATACAACTACACTCTACTACTCTCTTAAATAACTAAGAGTTATACCTTATGTAGTACAACTTATAAATAAGTTATATAACATAAGTATACCCTACACTCGCTGCGCTCGTTCCGGGTTGGAGTTTACCATGAGCAACCCTACTTTGTCAAGTAAGATAGCTCCTAACGGAATTGGGAGGGTAGCACACTAACTTATCCTGTGCAAGACCTTGGACGGTGCCATTCGGAGTAGTCCAGCTTCGCTTGCTCAATAAGTAAGCAGTTGACGTGCGAGGTGACGACTTTCGCGGGTCGGCGTCAACACTGGTATTGCTTAACAAGCATGCCTGCTTACCAACTGTCGCCAAACTCAATTTTTCAGAAGTAACATTGTCTATTTTATCACTAAGACACAGCCAGAACCGCATTCCCTCGTCATGGGTACACAGTTTGATCGGTTTGACTGCCCCCGAAAAGTAAGAGTTTTAGGTGCGATCCAGATGGGATCAAATAGCACTTGACAGAATCGTGAAAGCATGATCCTTACTTGACAAAACCGCTTCCTAGTGCAATAATAGCGGTACCTGTCGGATGAAGTACGAAGTCATCCGATACGACCTGAAGCCCCCCCCCAGAACAAATCCGATCAATCCTGCACCATAGGAGCTACAGCTATGTCTACGCTACATGCACCGCCCGTATTTGGCGGAAAACTTAACAACGACCGCTACTACGAAGCGGTTGCAAGCACCATCAAGGCGCTACGCCCAGCCTCATCGCTGCGCGCTATCGCTAATCACCTGACCACAGCCGGTTATCTGACTCCCACGGGGTTGCCTTGGAACCGTCGCCGGGTATCAGACTTCATTCGCAACACAACCGTTTAACGCTATAAGGAAACATAAATGACCGTATCAACAAAACCTTCCACAGTTACCATTAACGAACACAGCAGCATTGCCTTCCCTCAGGCCGCAGCCCTGATCCGTCAGGGTTACGTGTTCACAGGCGAACCGCCTACCACCTACTTAAACGGCCAAGCATCGATCAATCTCACACTTGGCGCACCCGATCAGCATGCCGTTAATGCTGCGGAAGCAACCATCAAGCTGTACACCGATCTGGCCGAGGCAGCAAGCCAGCGGGACGCCGCGAAGGCAGCACTTCACACCGCTGAAGCCATCGAGCGCCAAAATCGCAAGGCTGCGTTTGATGTGCAGATTGCAGACCAAGAGAAGGTCATTCGCAAGCTCAAAGAACAACAAAAGAAAATTTAAGCTCCGCTTCTACCGCCTTCGGGCACTCCTGGGCGTCCTGCCCACTGCATCACCAATCAACCACCTGCCGCAGCCGCTCCCGTCAATCCGGCTGGATTGTCACGTCTGCGTGCAGGCCAAACATAAAGGAATCGAAGATGAAATTAGACCTTGGCGCGCAAGGTGCGCCTGAGCAATACCACCGACCAACAACCCGCCCCGCCTACCTTGATTCAGGGGTCGTGCTTGCGAAGCGGAAGATTTACATGAAAGCCAGTTCATGGGAGGCCGTACAGCGTCTGTGCAACTCCTACGACACCAGCGTAAGCAAGGTAATTGAAAACCTCGTACTCGACGCTGACTTCTTCCACGCTTCGCAACCGGACTGAACATGAAGAACATCACCAAAACAGTAATCGCTCGTGCCGACGCAACCATTGCAGCCTACCGGGCAACGATGGCGAAGGCCACGCCACAAGTAGCACCGAAAGCCGCAGCGCCAGTAGACAAGCAAGCGCAGGCGCAGGCCAGCTATGGTGCAATCGTAAGCAAACACCTGCCCAAGTACGTGAGCAAGGGAGTGTCGAATGTTTAAGAAGTACGCCCCAATCCACCCACCACAACCGCAGCACCGCGAGATTCAAGGCGACACAGGCCCACTTGAGCGAGGCATCATCATGCTATCGCCTGCCACTTGGAGCGCTCTGAACGGGCTTAGCAAGGCCAAGCGTCGCACCGGCAGCGACATCATCGCCTCACTCATCCACTCGGCCGACAAGGCGCAGGGAGGCGGACAGTAATGGCAGCAACGAACAAACGAGTACGCAAGGTAAAGCGCGCATCAAAGTGCATGTTGTGCGATGAAACTACTGACCTGCACCTGCACCACGTCAAACCTCGCTCATTGGGCGGGAGCGATGACCCTGACAATCTGGTTACGCTCTGCCAGCGCCATCACGAGGTAGCGCACAGCTTGGACGACGAAACCAACCACGCCACCCTTATCAAAATCGGGCTTGAGAAAGCCAAGGAGCGAGGCTCAGTGTTCGGCAATCGTACCAACCTGAAAGAAGCGCAAGCCAAGGGAGCAGCAGCCGTCAAGGCCATTGCCGCAGCCCGCACTAAACGCTTCCGTCCGGTGATCGAGCGACTGCGACAAGCGGGTATGACTTTCAGTGAGATTGCCGACCAATTCAACACCCTTGGCGTACCCACAGCACTACGTGGCTTGTGGCATGCACAGACAGTCCACTCACTCGCTCACCGCCCAGTGTAGCTCAACAGCAACACGCATGCACTCATCAACACACAAGATGGTACCCACTACATCTAGTTAAATTTGTACTCTAGACCACTGCATATGCCAACAGAGACCTTACTTACATACTTACCTACTTAAGTCAAGATTTATTTTGATGGTGGTGTTGCTTTACGCAATCTTGTCATTTAGAATGACTTCATCGATGCAGCAACACCGCAGTATCGACGCTTGCCAGTCCTGTAGCTCCCCGCTTCATCCTGCCTGCTTCTGCCAGCTTCCCGGCACCGCTGTACCCATCCCACGCCCCGTACACAACTGAACCTTGCGCAGTCCACTGTGGGCCTAAGCACGTCGGTACGGGCGCTTTCAACCCAACTAGGAGAATCAAACATGAGTAAACACCTCACCCCTGCTATCGCCACTATCTTCGCCAATCTGGGCTTTACCTCTGTTGACCCAGCAACCGTAATGACGGACTTTGGCTGCGAAGACCCGTTCCCCGAAGATGACACCCCGGCGATTTTCTTTCACGCTGGTATTGACGCCTATGCTGCTTATGCCCCAGAAATCGTTGACGGCATGTATGACGGTCAACTGCAAGAACTGGGGGCCATTGCTGTTGTCGATTTCGACTCAGCACATGAGTTCATGTTGTACCCCGACGTTCCGCTGGAAGTGATTGAAGTGAAAGACCTCGCTGACTTCGTGGCACAACGGGCTTTCAACCCAGCATACTTCGACCTTCGCATTGCGAAGCGTTGCGTAGCACAAACCAAGCAGGAATTGAGCGACTTGGAAGGCGACGAGCGCCCCACCCGCGAACAGTTCCGTAAGGCTCGTAGGGTGTGGAAGGAAGCCGTCAAGCACTTGCGCAACCTCGTTGTGCCAGCCTACCAGCCGGTAGCGACGATCTAACCCAGTAGCACCCAGCAAGGCCGGAACTGACCCTCACAGGTTGGTCCCGGCCTTTGTCGTTTCTACGGCCAGCGTATCGTATGCACGATCTGCACTGTCAGCAGCACGACTATCAGGATAGGCCGCACTTGTTCAGCCAGCTTGGACAGTTCATCCAGACTCATGATTCCTCCTTGTCTACGTCACCGGGTTGATGACAGGCCGACTGTATGACCGACCTGCCCAGTGCAGCAATAGCGCAGGCCCGACCCACGTAGCACCTACCATCGCAGTGAACCTGAGCGCTTGCCTTTCCTGCCAGTCTGTGCAGAGCAGAGCGCTGTCCAACAAGGCATACTTTCCACGCACTACCTCTATCGCCCTGCAAACCCGCATATCACCGTGTCCAACAAGTATGCAACGAGGTGTTTCTTGACACATTCCATGAAGCTCTATAGACTTCTCATACACATTCACACACGGAGCATGTATGAGCAAGGGTCAGACGGTAGGTTATGTACGGGTTAGCTCGGTAGGTCAGAACACAGTGCGCCAGTTGGACGGTGTGACGCTGGACAAGGTGTTCACGGACAAGTGCAGCGGCGGTGACACCAACCGTCCTGCCCTGCAAGCGATGCTGTCGCACGTACGCGAGGGTGATACCGTCGTGGTGCATGAGATTAGCCGACTGGCCCGCAACACTGCCGATCTGCTGGCACTGGTGCAACAGTTGACCGACAAGGGCGTTACCATCAAGTTCAGCAAGGAACAACTTACCTTCACTGGCGACAAAGAGAACCCTATGAACAAGATGCTACTGACCATGCTGGGCGCTGTGTCTGCCTTTGAACTGGCGATGATCAACGAACGTCGCGTAGAAGGTCAGGCCAAGGCCAGAGCAGCAGGCAAGCACATGGGGCGCACTGCCAAGCTGGATAAGGCCACGCAAGAGAAGGTACGCAAGGAAGCAGCGATGTCCGGCGTGAACAAGGCCAAGCTGGCAAAGGACAACGGCATCAGTCGCGCTACTCTGTACGCCATTCTCAAGGCAGCGTAGGGACGCGATAGGAGGCCCGCTACGGGCCTTCGGGTTACGTGGGCAGTGCAATACTGCTGACCAGCGCCAGCAAGCGCCGACAGATATTTCCCCGACCGGCACAGCGCTGTTATCCAGCCCCATCGGCCTGCTCAGCCAACCCACTAGTCTCCCGACTTTTCCGCCCCTTCGATTCCTGGCCCTCTATCGAGTCCGAGTTCTGAAATTTTTTTGTAGGTTTTTCAGGCTACGCTATCTCAACGTGGTCTTGGACGCAGTGATCTTAACATCACCAAGTTCATAACTTCTCAAAAACTCAAGGAGGTTCGCTGCGTCTTTCTCTTTGCAGCAAGGGCCGGTAACAATTTCCCAAAGCGACTGCTTCTGATATTTGAATTCAAAATAGGGAGTAAGTCCATAACGCCCATTCCTCCATTCACGTTTATCTAATACGCCTTTGACGGTGATGTTGGAGTTTACCGAATCGTAATTAACGACTGGTACATAAATCAATCGGTGCTCATTCTCAGCTTTGAAGTAATCACTCTTCAAAACTTGCGACACAATATGAACCAATCTAACGAAGTCTTCCCACATTTGACCGTGAGAGGGCCGCTGCATTTCACTTTCAGTCACTTTGGCTATCTGCTTAGCCCATTCCCTCGCCTTATCTTTCGATGCGTACACAACCGGGGCCAGTACCAAGCTACCGCGCTCTGCGCTTAGCGCCGCGCCGCTGAATACAGTCTTGTCCTCGATCTTTACTTGGTATGCAGGCCGCAAGGATTGCTCATGAAGCATATCGGGGTTAAATCCCAGCGCGAAGCCTTGTCCTCTATCGCCGTAAGACTGCCACTGATATAAGTCATCCTTTTCAGTAGAGAAACACGCCGCGTAAAACTGATAAGTTTCAATATGTTTATGAAGGTCGTCGATAATCTGTTGATCCACGCCTAGTCTTTCTAGTTCCGTATTTATCTCCGTTAGAAGATCATCCCTGAAAAACTTAATCTCGGCCGTATCATTCATAGCGCCTAACGAAGAAAGCCAAATTTTTTGGTTCTTGACGATGTTTAAAAGAGCGTTGGCATCGCAATAATGATAAATCAGTGGCATTGGAATCTTTCAAGGCAATGTTGATACGGCTAGTGTAAGCCGGTGGAAGATATGTGTCGATCTGGAAATAAACTATCCTCCTCAGCATCCCGGCACTGCGCATCGTGGCAAACGACTCTGATGTGCAAACCATGTCCTCGCTGGACATCGTTGACTACATCAACCACATCTCTAAGCCGGGAGAATCAATCCTGCGCCGCGATCACTTAATGGTTAAAGTACCTACCGTACTGGGCGAAAAAGCGGCTCCCGAATTTTTGCGAACGGCTTTTTACACCGTGAACGGTGCAAAACGTGAGCAGAAGATTTACAACTTCCCGCGTAAGCAGGCTATCCGCATGGCGATGTCGTAGAGCTATGATCTGCAAGCCGCTATGCCGGATGCGTCGGAGACTTTACTCCGCCTTTATCGCCTCACTACGTGACTGCCAAGTAGCCAACAAGAACATCGCGGTGGCCCCAGCCATGTTCACCGCCAACTCAGCATGCCGGGGTGCTGGCTTTACTGCTGCCTTCCCCTTGCCGTGAGAATCTCCCAACCGATTGCGCAACGCCCCTAGCCCCTCTACGACCGCAGTACAGCCACCAAGTATTTGCTTGAACACCGACTCGCTGTGCTGCGATGGCGCTATGTTTAAGCGTTCAGCGGTTTGCCGGTACAGCTTATTCATGTCCGGCGAATCCTCGTAGGACGTGCCGCTGGCGTCAAGGATGTGCTTGCAGACTGATTCCAACAGCGTCCGGGCCATCGTAATGGCACCTTCCGGGTCAGTTGATCGACGCTCTAGTGCCTTGTGCCAAGCAGTTTGTATATGGTCAGCGTCAAACTTCTTGATCGCGGACGTAACAGCCGAGTCAGACGGCGCTGCACCAACACCTTCCAGCGCGTCAAGCATTGGGCGGAACGAATCCCACAGAAACTGACGACGTTCCGCATACGTCGGGAACTTATGTTTGATGAATTGCCAGAATTGACCAGCATCACGACAGGTCTTCACAAACGACGGAACCTGTGGCGCAAGCGACGGCTGCGACATCACTAACTGGCGCAACTTAATGTAGTCACCTCCCTCGGCACCGCCACCAGTGGCGATTGCCACAGTCAGGTTTTGAAACATCTCGACCTGTTCGATCAACGTCAACATGAACTCCCCCGCTCTATCAATGCCGTAACCACGGCGCGCAGGTCATTGTAAAGCAGTCAACCAAAGCCGTAGACGAAGTCCTGCCTCAGTCCGGTACATCGTGCAAGATATCGGTATCGGTGCTGTTTCAGTCATCCTTGGTCTCTTGGCGGTCGCATCTCGACGTGTTCCACATACCACTCTTGGATGACCGTCGCGTACCCCAGCCCATGCGGCAGTTTCGTCTTCTGGTAGCCTCGCCATAGCTCGTCGCACGGACCTTTGCCGACGCACACAGCATCCCATAAGGTAGGCAGAGCCTTGCCTGTCTCGTTCGTTACGTTGACGCTGTGGGAGGGATGGTGGACGTGCATGACCGCAGGCCGGTGGTATGCACTGCTGCGGATGCTGCTATCTGGATGGACCCAGCTACCCCGCCAGAGATGGCGGAACAGCTTGCCCGGACCAGCAGCTTCGGCCCAGAGTGGTTCGACTGGTACAAAGTTAGCAAGGCCGTGGGGCCAGTGTCCAACGAGGGCCAGGAACTGGCCCAGCCGATACCGGGTTAACGCGATGACCATATTTGCCAGCAGCGCTGGTTCGGCAATCAAGCAAATAGTCCGCACACTACATCTTCACCATGCGCTGAAAGGTAGCTGGCCGTAATTGTGATGGATCGAAGCCGATTTCTGAAAGGCCGGGGATATCACTCATCAGAGCGGAGCGTGGCACTTCGGTCGCAGATGATTCAATCACTACTCCATGAGCGATTTGCTCCACCGCTTCACGTATTCCCCAGCGCCGGGATTTGACCATGCAATCCGTGTGAGCGTCATAGACCTCGAAACGGAAGATAGTAACGTGCGTCATTTTGGAATCCCCTACCCTAGCTATAGAAGGCCAATGTCCTTATGCCATGATAGCACTTCGAGCAACAATCGTGTCCTGCCGGCTTACGTGGCCTTCGTCATTGCAAAGGCCAGCACCGCTTGCTTGTCATCCTCAGTAAGCCGGTGATACGCCGTGAGCAGCGCTGCTTCGTCATCATCAAAAGCAAAAAAGTACGCTACAGGCAGGTCCAGAACCTTACCGATACGCTCTAGCAACTCGACCGATGGAACCCGCACACCACGCTCATAGCGGTTCATACGGGTGCTGGCGCTTTCGACCTCTAGCCCAGCCTGAAGTCCAAGCTGCTCCTGCGACAAGCCGGTTCCAAGCCGCGCAGCTTTCAGTCGCTTGCCGATCACTGACATCCGTATCTTCCAAGGTTCAAAGACAACGATGTTGCGGATTTCCACTTGCGCTTACACTACCGTATCGGTAGTATTGCCATTTCATTACCACTTGGAAATTGCAATGACATTCCTGAAACACGCCACGGCCGCAGTTCTGGCATCCCTACCGCTTCTTTGCAACGCTGGATTGCTGGACGATGCAAGAGAAAAGATTCGACAGGACCGCGAAGCGCAGGCCATCGCATCATTGGGCAACAACTACGTGCAGGAGATAAAGAAGTACAAAGCGAACCCTAACCGGGTCGGCTCCACGTGTTACCTTGAAGCCAGCGCAAACTGGACGATGTGGACCGGCATACCCAAGGCCGAATTTGCCGCATGTGATGAACAGGTCAAGCAGGAGATTCGCGGCATCCGCGATGGCGAAGAGAACGAGGCTGCAATAGCCAAGGCGGAACGCGCTGAACGTCGCAAAGGTATGTCGGAAGTGGCTGCAAAGCTGGATGAAATGGAGGAACGACAGCAGGACCGGGAACGTTTGCTGGACCGTCGAGACGCTGCACGTCAGGCAGAAGCAGAAGAGGACGCACGGCACAAGGCCAATCAAGACGTATTGGATGCGCAGATCGCTCGTGCGAAGCGGGAGCGCTGCTACTGGAGTGGCAAGGACTGCGCGAAATGAAGCGCCGCCGATCACTCGTGATAGCATGAATCATCTCCGCTACCACCATCGGCTATGTCCAACTCCACTTCACTGGGCGAGTTCATCAGGCACAATCCGTACTGCATCTTCTGCGGCGGTACGGAACCGACAACTACTAAAGAGCATTGCCCGCCAAAGGCTCTATTCCAGAACCGGCAATGGCCGGAAGGATACGAGTTCCCTGCTTGCATCAAGTGCAACAACGGAACGTCTAATTATGACCGGATGCTTGCAATGTTAGCGAGAACAGACTTTTCGGGAGATGCGGGCAACCGTGACGGAAAGTTTCCAAGCCTAGTCGCTGGCGTACACGCTCAAGATGCTATGCAGATTCGATCAATGTTCCCGTCAGTGCGGGAGGCTCGTACGTACAATCGAAGACTTGGCATCACGCCAAAGCATGGACAAACCCACCAACAAGCGTCACCGCTCAAAATCACATCGGAGATGCAGACGGCTGTTGCGGTGTTCTCACGCAAGCTTGCCAAAGCCCTCTATTTCCGTGAGGTGGGAACGATTTTCCCTTCGCACGGTGGCTTAGGATTGCGCTGGTTTACGAACGCAGACCTGCTGGAGAAGGGTCATTACGAAGTCTTTGAAATGCTAGAAGGACTTCCTGGCCATGCACCAACCCTAAAGCGCGGAGGCAAGGAACTTAATGACCAATTCAGCTATAAGATGACGGTCTGCGCAGACGTCGATATGTTTGTCCTTCAGGCTTCGTTTGGAAGCGCATTCGGATTGGTCATCTTCGGTTCAGGTGAGAGTGGACGGTTGGAGGGCATCATGATGAAGTTGGCAGCTAAGCACAACGGATTTCCTTTCACCCTCCTGTAGTAGCAACCGCTTCAAACCCTGCCAAAGCGGCTACAGTCGCTCCAAGCGCTGTTACCACCTACCACCCGGTGAAAGACGCTGTAGAGGCTCCTACGCCTGTCCTGAACACCGTGCAAGACATCGGTATCCAGTCCGGTGCTGTGGTGGACGGTAAGACCATCGAAACGGTAGACGCACGACGCCTGCATGGCTTCTTAGGTAGCGCCAAAGCATTTACTACGTGGATGCTGGAACGGATCGAAAAGTACGGCTTCGTAGATGGTGTCGATTTTACAACAACTACCAATCTTCCTAATCGGGAAGTTAGCTCCGGGGGCCGTCAACGTACCGACTACCACGTATCGCTGGACATGGCTAAGGAACTGGCGATGGTGGAGCGCACCGACAAAGGCCGGGAAGCACGGAAGTATTTCATCGAGTGCGAGAAGAAGCTGCATGAAGTCGCGCCGGGGGGGAGACGAATCAGACGATGGTTGACGACGATCAAGTTGCTCCCGCGATTGTTGAACTATGCTGTGTTAGTAACCTTAGGAGCCTCCATGCCAACATCAGCTATCCAGCTAGACACTGCGTACACCTACTCACTTGCTGCCACTGCCGCTTTAAGGCAGTTATTGGAAACGACTCACGGAAGCGAGTTCGCCGACGCCTTCATTAAAGAGCATCAGAACGCAATAGGAAGGGCTGTACAACTCACCCTGTGCGGAAGGGATGATGCGGCGGTCAGGCAACGCATCGCGCTACTGAAGCGGTCCTATCACACATAGGAGGCGACATGGCAAGCGAATCATCGACACTCGGCAAGAAGGCAGCGATCTACGTCCGCATGTCCACTCACCCGCAGGACCACTCTATCGAACACCAATGTGAACGCCTGTACTCTTACGCAAAGGACCGTGGCATCGAGATTGTGAAAATGTACGCCGATGCCGGTAAGAGCGGACTACGCATCAATAATCGGGATGGCTTGCGGGAGTTAATAACTGACGTACAGGCGCGTACGGCAGACTTCAATGCGGTACTGGTGTATGACGTAAGCCGATGGGGCCGATTCCAAGACGTGGACGAAGGTGCACACTATGAATTTGTCTGCCGGGATGCCGGTATTCAGGTGCTGTACTGCGCGGAACCCTTTGAGAACGATGGCTCAGCTTTGGCGTCAATGGTAAAGAGCATGAAGCGCACTATGGCAGCTGAGTACAGCAGGGAACTGTCCGCCAAGGTGTTTGAAGCCCAGCGGAGGTTCGCTGCACAGGGCTACAAGATGGGTGGTAGCGCTGGTTTTGGCTTGCGTAGGATGTGCTTTGATCGGGACGGCAAGGAGAGACGGACATTATCTGCCGGTGAGAGAAAGGGAGCGATCACTGACAGAGTGCGATTCTGCTGGGGACCACCGGACGAGGTGTCCATAGTACGTCACATTTACTCGTGGTTCATTGACGAACATCTCACCGACACAGAAATAGCAAGGCTCCTCAATCAAAGAAAGGTTGTATCCGGCACTGGACGTGCTTGGACACCATGGCTCGTCAAGAGCATTTTGACGAATGAGAAGTACGCTGGCCGAATCATCTTCAACCGTGGCTCGGCAAAGCTCACCGGCCTACGAGAACCCAATCCAGTTGCGGACTGGATTTGTATAAGCGATTCTTTACCGGCAATCGTCTCTCCAGCGCAGTTTGACTTGGCACAACGCGAGCGGTCGAGCCGTTCAGCGCCCATGGATCGAGAAAGTGTCCTAGCGATGCTTCGTGATATACATGACCATCATGGCAAGGTAACAGTCGCTCTTATCGATGCCACACCGGGGCTACCCAGTCCCAAGCGCATCGGTGAGACCTTTGGTACGCTTGCTGAAGCCTACGCACTTGCGGGAGTGGCTGATGCTGAGAAGCTACAACACGCGAAGACTAAGCGATCAATCCAGAAGATGCGCGAGGCGACTTTCGCGGCATGTAAGCTGCTCATTGAGCGCTCCGGCATTACCCTCCGAGATTGTGATGACAGATGGTGCATCTGTATTGGAGAAAAAATCGTGGTGAAGCTCGTGGTTGCGCGTGCGCGATACGACCTGAAAGGTAGGGTACGGTGGAGAATCCCGATCCATACAGCACCAATCCCAGACTTTGTGGTGTGTGTACGCATGGACGGCGCGAACGCTGGGGTACTGGACTACTACCTTATCCCAGTTCAGGAGTTCACCGAGGGGCACATCATACTGAGGGCGGAGCATCCACAAGACAGGTCAAATTATCGCTACTCGTCGCTTGCAGCCATTTTCGGTGCAGAGGGCTGACCTCCTGACTGCCACTTAACTGGCAATCTGCCGCAGGTGCAGCAAAGAAGAGACTCTTTCACTCACCTCTTGTACAAGGAGACGGTGTTGTTTTTCCCCAGTTCGGGGCAGACCTGTCACGCCTACTGCACCTTCTGTTTCCGCTGGCCGCAGTTCGTCGGCATGGACGATATGAAGTTCGATGCAAAGGAGTCGCACGAGCTGGCGGCCTACCTGCGCATGCACCCGGAGGTGACCGATGTGCTGATCACCGGCGGCGATCCGCTGATCATGAATACGCGCTCGCTGGAGGCGTACATTGAACCGCTGCTGGCGCCTGAGCTGGCGCATATTCAGAACATCCGCATCGGTACCAAGTCGGTGGCATATTGGCCGCAGCGCTTTGTGTCGGATCGCGATGCGGATGATCTTCTGCGCCTGTTCGAGCGAGTGGTCAAGGCTGGAAAAAATATGGCGATCATGGGGCATTACAACCATGCGGTGGAACTGCGGCAGGAGATTGCGCAGCAGGCGGTCAAGCGCATCGTCGGCACCGGCGCGACCTTGCGCATGCAGGGGCCGCTGATCCGGCATATCAATGAAGACCCGGCGTCGTGGGCGGAGTTGTGGCAGACCGGCGTGCGGCTGGGGGCGATTCCGTACTATATGTTCGTGGAGCGCGATACCGGGCCTCGCGAGTATTTCCAGTTGCCGCTGGCGCGTGCGCATGCGATTTTTCAGGCGGCGTATCAGATGGTGTCCGGTTTGTCGCGTACGGTGCGCGGGCCGTCGATGAGTGCTTTTCCGGGCAAGGTGGTGATCGACGGGATTGCGACCATCGGCGGCGAGAAGGTGTTTGCGTTGCAGTTCCTGCAGGCGCGCAATGCGGACTGGGTGCGCAAGCCGTTTTATGCGAAGTTCGATCCGCAGGCGACGTGGATGGATGAGCTGAAACCGGCGTTTGGCAAGGAGAAGTTTTTCTTTGAGGAGGAGGGCGGTAGCCGCAGCGAGTATGGCGCCGACCCGCCGGGATCGCGCAAGGTGATTCCGCTGCTGTCGGCGCGTGCGGATAGCAGCGCGCCGGCCGCCGGCTGCGATTCGCATAGCGCGGCGTAGGCAGCCCGGCGGCGATGATGCGCGATCCGATCCCGCCTTCCGCCTCTTCCGCCGCCCCGCCCGCCGCGTCGGCGCCGGAGCGGAACTTGGCATCGCCGCTGTCCGGGCGCGCGGTGTTCGTGCTGGTGTTTTTGCCGTTCGCGCTGGGGCACTTTTTATCCAGTTTGATGCGCACGGTGAATGCGACGCTGGCGCCGCAGCTGGTGGCGGCGCTGGCGCTGACGCCAGGCCAGCTTGGCCTGCTGACCAGCGCCTTCTTCCTGGCCTTCGCGCTGGCGCAGCTGCCGGTCGGGATGGCGCTGGACCGCTGGGGACCGGCCAAGGTACAGTTGCCGATGCTGTTGCTGGCCGGCGTTGGCGCGCTGGCGTTTGCCGGCGGCCAGACCTTCGGCCAACTGCTGGTGGCGCGCGCTGTCATCGGTCTGGGACTGGGCGGCTGCTTCATGTCGGCGGTGAAGGCGATCTCCAGCTGGATCGCGCCGGCGCGCTTGCCGTCGGTGCAGGGCTATCTGATCGCCGTCGGCGGCCTCGGTGCGGCTGCGGCCACGCTGCCGGTGCGGCTGGCGCTGCAGTATATGGACTGGCGCGGCCTGTTCCTGTGGCTGGCGGCGGCGGCGGCCATCATCGGGCTGCTGATCCGCGCGCTGTCGCCGCCGCAGCCGTCGGCCGCCAGCAAGGCCGGGCTGCGCGAGGCGATGCGCGCGGTGTACCGCCATCCGGCGTTCCGTGAGGTGGCGAGCCTGGTGCTGATTCCCCACACGGTGTTCTTCGGCATCCAGGGCTTGTGGATCAGCCGCTGGCTGAGCGACGTGGCGCGCTATCCGGACGATGCGGTAACCTATCTGCTGTATCTGGGCATGGCGGCGGTGATCTTCGGCGCCATTGCGGTCGGCATGATTACCGAGTGGACCGGGCGGCGCGGCATTGCGCCGATTACGGTGGCGGCGGCCGGCGTGGCGCTGTTTGTCGGCGTGCAGCTGGCGTTTGTGTGTAACTGGCGGCCTAGCTATCAATTGCTATCGGTACTGTTTACGCTGGTCGGCACGGTGACCGGCATCGAGTACACCATCGTCGCGCAAAGCCTGCCGGGGGCGTTGACCGGGCGCG
Source organism: Duganella dendranthematis (assembly GCF_012849375.1). NCBI lineage: Bacteria > Pseudomonadati > Pseudomonadota > Betaproteobacteria > Burkholderiales > Oxalobacteraceae > Duganella > Duganella dendranthematis. The sequence continues at coordinate 1,540,349 of NZ_CP051684.1, read as the reverse complement.
CGGCCACCTGTCTGAACCTGCTGATTTTCATCGGCGCGTTTGCGGTGCAGGCGGGCTTTGGCCTGGTGGTGGGCTGCTGGCGGCCGGATTTGCTTGGCCATTATCCGGCGCCCGCCTATCAGGTGGCGTTTGGCGCGCTGGTGTTGATGCAGCTGCCGGGCTTGATCTGGTTTGTGCGGCGGCGCAGGCGCAATCCGGTAAAATTGAACTCCTGTCCGACTATCTCCTGATCGCGCGATGACCCAAGCTCAAACCGTTTTTGCCTCCCTGCCGCAGACCTGGCGCGTATGGATCATGGAAAACCTGGAGCGCGCCTGCAGTCCGCTGGACATGGCCAACAGCATGGCGCGGTCCGGCCAGTACAGCATGACCGACGCGCGCGCAGCGATTGACGATGCGGTGCGCATCCGCGCCGGCGGTGGCGTCAGCGGCACGGTGACGGCGGCAGAGACGGCACCGGTGGCCAGTGCGTTTTCGTCGCCGCGCGAGATGCCGTTCATTGATCTCACCAGCAACCGCATCGCCGCGCCGGACCGCGAGATCGATGTGCTGTTTGTGCTGAAAAAGCCGCAGGTGATCCTGCTGGGGAATGTGCTCAGCGACGAGGAGTGCGACGCCATCGTCGCCCATTGCGGCAGCCGCTATACCCGCTCGACGGTGACCGCGGAAGCTGACGGCGCCAGTGTGGTGCACGAGGGCCGCACCAGCGAGATGGCCTTCATCCAGCGCGGCGAGGCCGAGGTGGCCGAGCGCATCGACCGCCGGCTGGCCGCCATCGCGCACTGGACGCCGGAATGCAGTGAGCCGTTCCAGCTGCAAAAATACGACAAGATGCAGGAGTACCGCCCGCATTACGACTGGCTCGATCCGGACAGCGCCGGCCATCGCTCGCATCTGGCGCGCGGCGGCCAGCGGCTGGCCACCTTTGTGCTGTACCTATCCGATGTGGCGCAGGGCGGTGGCACGGTCTTCCCTTCGCTGGGGCTGGAGGTCTTTCCTAAGAAGGGTAATGCGCTGTGGTTCCTCAACACCGACAGCAATCACCAGCCTGACGCGCAGACGCTGCACGGCGGTGCGCCGGTGGTCAAAGGTACCAAGATCATCGCCAACAAATGGCTGAGGCAAGAGCGCTACGGTTAAACGGCGCCGAATGGTCTACAATTCGTCGCAACTGTTTAACCAAGGATTAGTATGCGACTCGTACGTTACGGCCGTCCAGGCAAAGAAAAACCAGGCTTGATCGATGATGAAGGCAAGCTGCGCGACCTGTCCGGCGTGATCGGCGATGTCGACGCGGCGGCGCTGGCGCCGAAATCGCTGCGCAAGCTGGAGAAGATTGCGCAGTCGTCGCTGCCGCTGGTGCGCGGCAATCCGCGCTTCGGCGTGCCGGTGGCGCGTGTCAGCAAGTTCATTTGCATCGGCCTCAATTATTCCGACCACGCGGCGGAAGCCGGCATGGCGGCGCCGAAGGAGCCGATCGTGTTCCTGAAGGCGATTTCCGCGCTGAGCGGCCCGGATGATGCGGTGATGATGCCGCAGGGCGCGAAGAAGATGGACTGGGAAGTGGAACTGGGGATCGTCATCGGCAGCCGCGCGCAGTATGTCAGCGAGGCCGATGCGCACAAGTACGTGGCAGGCTACACGGTGGTCAACGATGTGTCGGAGCGCGCGTACCAGCTGGAACGCGGCGGCCAGTGGACCAAGGGTAAAAGCTTCGATACCTTCGGCCCGGTCGGTCCGTGGCTGGTGACGGCGGAAGATATCTACGATGTGCAGGATCTGGATTTGTACCTGGACGTCAACGGCAAGCGCATGCAGACCGGGAATACCTCGACCATGATTTTCTCGGTGGCGCAGATTGTCAGCTACCTGTCGAAGTTGATGACGCTGGAGCCGGGCGACGTGATCGCGACCGGCACGCCGCCGGGTGTGGGCATGGGGCGCAAGCCGCAGCGCTTCCTGAAGAAAGGCGACGTCATGCGCCTGGGGATCGCCGGCCTCGGTGAGCAGCAGCAGGAAGTGGTCGCCTGGTCCGCCAAGCGCTAGACCCGCACGGCGAGCCGCCGCGGGGGCTGACCCCATGCGGGGTCAGACCCCTGTGAAGGTGGCGGGGTTCAGCGTTGCATGCAGGGTGTCGGCCAGTCGGCTGGTGATTTCCGCCAGCTCCGCCTCGGTGGCGATGAAGGGTGGCGCAAGCAGGATATGGTCGCCGTGGCGGCCGTCGATGGTGCCGCCCATCGGGTAGATCATCAGGCCGCGCGCCATCGCTTCGTCCTTGATCACCGCATGCAGGCGCCGGGCCGGATCGAACGGCGCCTTGCTGTCGCGGTCCGCCACCAGTTCCAGTCCAATCAATAGTCCGCGCCCGCGGATGTCGCCCACATGCGGGTGATTGCCGAACGCCTCGCGCAGCATGCGCCGCAGCGCCGCGCCGCGCACCGTGACGGCACCCAGCAAGCAATCCCGTTGTATCACTTTCTGCACCGCCAGCGCGGCGGCGGCGGCCACCGGGTGCCCCATGTAGGTGTGCCCGTGCAGGAAGGCGCCGCTGCCGTCGCGCAGGCGCTGGACGATGGGCGCGCGCGCCAGCACCGCGCCGATCGGCTGGTAGCCGGCGCCCAGGCCTTTGCCCAGCACCACCAGGTCGGGCAGCACACCTTCCTGTTCAAACGCGTACAGCGTGCCGCTGCGGCCCATGCCGCACATGACTTCATCGAGTATCAACAGCAGCCCGTACTGGTCGCACAGCCGGCGCACACCACGGAAGTATCCCGGCGTGGGCGGCACGGCGCCGGCGGTGGCGCCGACCACGGTTTCGGCGACGAAGCCGATCACCTTATCGGCGCCGGCGGCCAGGATGGCGTCTTCCAGTTCCTGCAGCAGGGCCGCGGTGTAGTCGTCGGTGCTCTGGCCATCGGCGCGGCCGCGGTATTCGTAGCAGGGCGAGATGCGCGGGACCTCGATCAGCAGTGGCGCGAAGGGCTGGCGGCGCCATGCGTTGCCGCCCACCGCCAGCGCGCCCAGCGTGTTGCCGTGGTAGCTCTGGCGGCGGGCGATGAAGGTGGTGCGCTGCGGCTGGCCGGCTTCCAGCCAGTACTGGCGCGCCAGTTTGAGCGCGGTCTCCATGGCTTCCGAGCCGCCCGACACCAGGTAGACCTGATCGAGGTCGCCGGGGGCGTCGGCGGCCAGCCGCGCGGCCAGTTGTTCGGCGGCGTCGCAGGTGAAGAAGGCAGTGTGGGCGTAGGCGTTACGGTCGATCTGGGCGTGCATGGCGGCCAGCACGTCGGGATGGGCATGGCCCAGCGAGGAGACGGCGGCGCCGCCGCTGGCGTCGAGGTAGGTGCGGCCGTCACGGTCGGTGATGGTGATGCCGGTGGCATGCGCGGCGACCGGCGGCACGCGGCGCGGGTTGCGGTGGATGATGTGGCTCATGGCGTCCTTTCGTGGTGGGGTGCAGACTGCCGACGATAGCCGGGTTTTGCCGGACGCTTTTTGATGTATGCCATGATGAGGTCTTTGAGGGAGGCAGCATGGAGGATCGCAGTGTGGATCGGCTGGGACCGATCGCGTTTGCCGACATGAGCGCGGCGCAGCAGGTGGCGGCGCAGGCGGTGATCGACGGGCCGCGCGGGGCGCTATATGGGCCGTTCGTGCCCTTGATCCGCTCGCCCGAGCTGATGGCGGCGGCGCAGAAAATGGGCGAGTATCTGCGCTACCGCAGCGCGATCGGCACGCGGTTGACGGAGCTGGCGATCCTGGTGACGGCGCGGCAGTGGAGCCAGCCGGTGGAGTGGGCGATCCATGCGCCGATCGCGCGCGATTACGGCATCGGCGAGGCGGTGATCGCGGCGATCGCGGCGCGTGAGCAGCCGCAGGGGCTATTGGCCGACGAGGCGCTGGTGTACGCGTTTTGCATGCAGCTGCAGCGGCAGCAGCGGGTCGATGACGCCACCTACGCGGCGGCGCTGGCGGCGTTCGGCGAGCAGGGCGTGGTGGACCTGATGGGCATCAACGGTTACTACACGTTTCTGGCGATGGTGATGAATGCGGCGCAGACGGCCGCGCCGCCGTCCGCTGTGCCGCTGCTGCCGGAGTAAGCGTCGGCGCCGTTGTTTACGTTAGTGAGCGCACGGAGCGGGCGGGCCGGCGGCGCATAATCGGCAGACCATTCCAGGAGGAGCCGTTATGCCCGATCCACTTGACGTCCGCCCCGCCGCGGGCCCGTCCGACGACGCGCAGGAGGCCGGGCCGGCGCCCGCGCTGTCGCGGCGCGGCTTTATCCAGAGCGCGCTGGCCGGCGCCGCGCTGAACGCCGCCCCGCGCACGGTCGGCGCTGCGGCCAAGCCGGCAGTACCGGCTGCGGCTGCCCCGGCGCCGGTGCCGGCCGCGCCGCCGCAGCCGGTGCGGCTCAACATCAACGGCAAGGATTACCAGCTGGCGCTGGAGCCGCGCGTGACGCTGCTCGACGCGCTGCGCGAGACCATCGGCCTGACCGGCACCAAGAAGGGCTGCGACCGTGGCCAGTGCGGCGCCTGCACGGTGATGCTGGACGGGCGGCGCGTCAATTCCTGCCTGACGCTGGCCGTCATGGCGGAAGACCGCAAGATCGTCACGGTCGAAGGGCTGGGCGCGGGCAACGACGCGCTGTCGCCATTGCAGGCGGCCTTCATCGCGCATGACGCCTTCCAGTGCGGCTACTGTACCCCCGGTCAGCTGTGTTCCGCCACCGCGCTGCTCGGCGAGCTGCGCGCCGGCGCCGCCAGTGCGGTCACGCCCGACGTGCGCGGCCGACCGGCGCTGACCGATGACGAAATCCGTGAGCGCATGAGCGGCAATATCTGCCGCTGCGGCGCTTATCCCAACATCGTGCGGGCGATCCGCATCGTGGCCGCCGGCCAGGCCTGAGGGGGACTCACATGCAATCGATTTTTGTCGACCGCGCCACCGATGTGGCGCATGCGCTGCGGCTGGCGCAGCAACCGGGCGCGCGCTTCATAGGCGGCGGCACCAATTTGCTGGACCTGATGAAGGGTGATGTCGAGCAGCCGGCGCGGCTGGTCGATATCACGCGCATGGGGCTGGACCGCATCGAGACGCTGCCGGGCGGCGGCCTGCGGGTCGGCGCGCTGGTGCGCAACAGCGATCTGGCCGACCATGACCTGGTCCGGCAGCTTTATCCAATGCTGGCGCAGGCGCTGCTGGCCGGCGCCTCGGCGCAGTTGCGCAATATGGCGACCACCGGCGGCAATCTGCTGCAGCGCACGCGCTGCCCATACTTCACCGATGTCGCCTTTGAGCATTGCAACAAGCGCGTGCCCGGTTCCGGCTGCGCGGCGCAGCGCGGCGTCAACCGCATGCACGCGGTGCTGGGCGCCAGCGACGCCTGCATCGCCGTCCATCCGTCCGATATGTGCGTGGCGCTGGCGGCGCTGGAGGCGACCGTGGTGGTGGCCTCGGCCAGCGGCGAGCGGCGCGTGGCGATGGCGGATTTCCACCGGCTGCCGGGCGCGGCGCCGCAGTTCGACACTACGCTGGCGCCGACTGAACTGATAACGGCGGTGGAGCTGCCGCCGTCCGCGTATGGCGCGCACTCGCATTACCTGAAACTGCGCGACCGCGCCAGTTATGCGTTCGCGCTGGTGTCGGTGGCGGCGGGACTGGAGATGGATGGGGCGACGGTGCGTTCGGCGCGGCTGGCGCTGGGCGGGGTGGCGCACAAGCCGTGGCGGGTGGCGGCTGCCGAAGCGGTGCTGGCCGGGCAGCCGGTCAGCGCGGAGCGCAGCCGGCAGGCGGCGCAGCTGCTGCTGGCCGGCGCGCGCGGCTTCGACGGCAACCGCTTCAAGATCGAACTGGCGCAGCGCGCGGTGGTGCGCGCCATCAGCCGGGCGGCAGCTGGCACGGCGCAAGCCGGCGGCAATGGAACACTGACGGGAGAGCGGGCATGAGCGAGGCAAAGCAGGACGCGGTGGTGGGGCGCGGCATGGACCGTGTCGACGGCCGGCTGAAGGTGACCGGCATGGCGCCGTTCACCGCCGAGCACAAATTGCCACGGCTGGCGCAGGCGGTGATGGTGCAGAGTACGATCCCGAAGGGGAAGATCGCCGCCATCGACACGGCGGCGGCGGCCGGCATGCCGGGTGTGCGGCTGGTGCTGACGCACCGCAATGCGCTGCGGCTGCCCAAGCCGAAACCGCCCGATGCCAAGGACCAGCCGCCGCCGGTCAAATTGAACCTGCTGCAGGACGATGTGGTCAATTACAACGGCCAGCCGATCGCGGTGGTGGTGGCCGATACGCTGGAACAGGCGCAGGCGGCGGCGCGGCGCGTCAAGGTGCGCTATGCGCCGGCCACCGGCGCGCAGGCGGCGCTGCTGGACTTCCGGCAGGCGGCGCGCCATCCGCACCGGCCGAAGGATCAGCCGGACCGGCCCAACGACAGCAACCGCGGCAACGTCGCCGCCGGACTCAAAGGTGCGGCGGCGACGGTGGATGCGGTGTACACCACGCCGCTGGAGAACCACAATCCGATGGAGCCGCACGCCACCATCGCGGCATGGGATGGCGACAGCCTGACCTTGTACGATTCGACGCAGAACGTGTCCGGCGTGAAGAAGAGCGCGGCGCGCACCTTCGGCATCGCGCCGGCGCAGGTGCGGGTGATCTGCCCGTTCGTCGGCGGCGGTTTTGGCAGCAAGGGGACGGCGTGGTCGCACGTGATGCTGGCGGCGCTGGCGGCGCGCCAGGCCGGCTGTCCGGTCAAGCTGGCGCTGGAGCGCACCCAGATGTTCGCGCCGGTCGGCGCGCGGCCGATGACGGAACAGCATGTGCAACTGGGCGCAGCGGCGGACGGCGCGCTGGCGGCGGTGCGGCATGCGTCGCTGTCGAGCAGCGCGGTGCAGGATGAATTCGTCGAGCCGTGCACGCTGCTGACGCGCATGCTGTATCAGGCGGCGCACGCGCAGACGTCGCAGCGGCTGGCGGTGCTGAACCTCGGGGTGCCGACCTATATGCGGGCACCGGGCGAGTCGAGCGGCAGCTTCGCGCTGGAGTCGGCGCTCGATGAGCTGGCCTACTCGCTGAAAATGGACCCGCTGGCGCTGCGGTTGCGCAATTACGCCGAGAGCGATCCGGACAAGCATCTGCCGTGGTCCGGCAAGGCGCTGCGCGAATGCTATCGCGATGCGGCGGCGCGCTTCGGCTGGTCGCGCCGCAACCCGGAGGCGCGTTCGATGCGCGCCGGCGAGCAACTGGTCGGCTGGGGCATGGCGACGGCCACCTATCCGGCCAACCGGCAGCCGGCCAAGGCCTCGGCCACGCTGCTAGCGGACGGCACGGCGGTGGTGCGCAGCGGCACGCACGATCTGGGCACCGGCACCTACACGGTGATGAGCCAGGTGGCGGCCGACGCGCTCGGACTGGCGGTGGACAAGGTGCGGTTCGAACTGGGCGACACCACGCTGCCGGAAGCGCCGGTGTCGGGCGGCTCGATGAGCGTGGCCAGCGTGGGGCCGGCAGTGCAGGCCGCATGCATGGCGGTGCGCGCCAAGGCGATCGCGCTGGCGGTGGCCGACCGCGATTCGCCGCTATATGGGGCCGATCCGGCGGCGGTGACGGTGACGCAGGGCTGGCTGGCGCAGGGGGACGGCAAGCGCGATGTGGTGGCGGCGGTGATCGCGCGTCACGGCGGCCAGCCGTTGCAGGCCGACAGCCAGTCGGCGCCGGGCGACGAGAAGAAGCAGTATTCGATGCATTCGTTCGGCGCGGTGTTCGTCGAGGTGCTTGTGGACCCGGAGCTGGGAACGATCCGCGTGCCGCGCGTGGTGGGCGCCTATCACGTCGGCACGGTGCTGAACGCCAAGACCGCCCACAGCCAGCTGATCGGCGGGGTGGTGTGGGGCTTGGGCATGGGGCTGATGGAGGCGTCCGAGCTGGATCCGCCGAGCGGCCGGGTGGTCAACGCCAACCTGGCTGATTATCATGTGCCGGTCAACGCCGATATCGGCGAGATCGATGTCAGCGTGGTCGATGTGCCGGACCTGACCTTCAATCCGCTGGGCGCGCGCGGTATCGGCGAGATCGGCATCGTGGGGGTGGCGGCGGCGCTGGCCAACGCCGTGTATCACGCCACCGGCAGGCGCGTGCGCAAGCTGCCGGTGCGGCTGGACGACCTGATATAGGCGATGCCGGTTACAGCACGCGCTTCAACCAGGCGCTGATGTCGTCCACTTCCTGCTGGCACAGCGAGTGCTGCATCGCGTATTCGTGCCATTCGACGTTGTAGCCCCAGTCGACCAGCAGGTCGCGCGAGGCGGTGGCGCGGGCGATCGGGATCACCGGGTCCATGCGGCCGTGCACCAGGAAGATCGGCGTGGCCTTGCTTTCCGGCGTGTGCTCGGCGGCGGCTTTGGGCGCGATCGGCACGTAGCCGGACAGGCACAGCAGGCCGGCCAGCTGGGTTTTCTGGCGCAGGCCGGTTTGCAACGTCATCGCGCAGCCTTGCGAGAAGCCGGCCAGGATGATGCGCTCGTTGGGGATGCCGCGCGCGTTTTCACGCGCCATCAGCGCTTCGACCTTGACTTGCGAGGCGCGCAGGCCGGCTTCGTCTTCCTGGCGGCCGAGGTCGGTCGCGATGATGTCATACCAGGCGCGCATGACGTAGCCGCCGTTGACCGTCACCGGCATGGTGTCGGCATTCGGGAAGATGAAGCGGATGGCCGGCAGGCCGGCCAGGTCGAGTTCCTGCAGCAGCGGCACGAAGTCGTTGGCGTCGGCGCCCAGGCCGTGCATCCAGATGACGGCGACGGTCGGGTTGGGGCCGGTTTCTTTTTCGATGGTGTGCAGCAGTTGGCTCATGCTTGTCCTTGGGCGGGGCGAATGGCGGATTTGGGACGGAAGGCCTTGCACACGGCCGGGTCGGTTTCCATGTAGGGGCCGCCGATCAGGTCGATGCAGTAGGGCACGGCGGCGAAGATGCCGCCCACCAGCGTGGCGCCGTCGGCGTCTTTGAGGCCGCCCAGCGTTTCGGCGATGGCTTTCGGCTGGCCCGGCAGGTTCAGGATCAGCGCGGCGTGATCGGCGCTTTCGCGGATGACGGCGGTCTGGCGCGACAAAATCGCGGTCGGCACGAAATGCAGGCTGATCTGGCGCATCTGTTCGCCGAAACCGGGCATTTCCTTGGTGCCGACGGCCTTGGTGGCCTCGGGCGTGACGTCGCGGCGTGACGGGCCGGTGCCGCCGGTGGTCAAAATCAGGTGGCAGCGCACGGTGTCGGCCAGTTCGGTCAGCGTGGCTTCGATCTGCGGCTGCTCGTCGGCGATCAGGCGCGTTTCGACGCGGAACGGCGTGGTCAGCGCGCGCGCCAGCCAGTCCTGCAGCGCCGGCAGGCCCTGGTCCTGGTAGACGCCGCCGCTGGCGCGGTCGGAGATCGACACCAGGCCGATCACCAGCGGCGTATCGGCAGCGGCGGCGGCAGCCGCAGCGGTGCCGGTGGTGCCAGTGGCAGCGGTTGCGGTATTACTCGTCATCGGCTTCGTGACCGTCTGCGTCGCCTTCGGCGTCGTCACCATCCTTGGCGGCCTTGCGCTTGGCGGCGTCCAGCTGTTTGAGGATCTGGAAGATTTCGCGGTAGGCTTTCGGCGGCTTGTTCTCGGCCTGCTCTTTGCGGGCGTTGCGGATCAGCGTGCGCAGGTGCTGCACGTCCAGTTCCGGGTGGTCCGACAGCAGCGACGTCAGGGCGTTGTCGTCGGTCAGCAACTTGTCGCGGCGGCGTTCCAGCGCGTGCATGGCCGAGGTTTCGGCCTTGGAGGCGCCTTTCCAGCCGTCGATGGCGGCCTGGATCAGGCCGATCTCGGTCTCATCCAGCGTGCGCATCTTTTTGCCGACAAACTGCATCTGGCGGCGGCGGCCTTCGTGGTTGGTGATGGTCTGGCACATCAGGATGGCTTCCAGCACGTCTTCCGGCATCGGCACGCGTTTGACGCGGTCGCGCGGGGCTTCGACCAGGGTTTCGCCCATCTTTTGCAGGGCGTTGGACTGGCGCTTGGCCTCGGATTTGGAGGGGCGTTCGTATTCTTCTTCGAATTCCGTCGAGCTGAAGCCGACCGCGCCGCGATTTGGATTTACCATAATATCAACTTTCGTGCGGACGCGTGGCCGCGCCCTTAAACTGTAAACGGCTGCTATGATAACTGTTTTAGCGGCCACCCGAAGAAAACAGCCCATGAGCGATACCCATTTTACCCACACCCAGGACCAGTTGAAGCAGCTCGCACGCGATGTGCTGGGCTATGCCAAAGCGCAGGGCGGCACCGATTGCGCCGTCGAAATCAGCGAAGGCAGCGGCCTGTCGGTGTCGGTGCGCAAGAGCCAGATCGAGACGATCGAGCAGAATAAAGACAAGGGCATGGGCGTGACCGTGTTTATCGGCCAGCGCCGCGGCAATGCGTCGACCTCCGATTTTTCGCCGGCCGCGCTGAAAGCCACCGTGGAAGCAGCGTACAACATCGCCCGCTTTACTGCCGACGACGATTGCGCCGGGCTGGCCGATGACGACCAGCTGGAAATGCAGCCGCGCGATCTGCAGTTGTTCTATCCGTGGGAGATCGCGACCGCCGACGCGGTGGCGCTGGCGCAGCGCGCCGAGGCGGCGGCGTTTGCCGTCGATCCGCGCATCACCAATTCGGAAGGCGCCGGCGTGCATGTGCAGCAGTCGCATTTTGTGGCGGCCAATTCGCGCGGCTTCATCGGCGGCTATCCGTTCTCGCGCCACACGCTGTCGGTGGCGCCGATCGCCGGCAAGGGCAAGCATATGCAGCGCGACGACTGGTATTCGTCGGTGCGCGATGCGTCCAAGATGTCGACGCCGGAGGCGATTGGCCGTTATGCGGCCGAGCGCGCGCTGGCGCGGCTGAACGCGCGCACCATCGATACGCGCACTTGCCCGGTGCTGTTCGAGGCGCCGCTGGCGGCCGGCCTGCTGGGGGCGTTTGTGCAAGCGACCTCGGGTGGAGCGCTGTATCGCAAGTCGACCTTCCTGCTCGATTCGCTGGGCAAGCAGGTGCTGCCGAAGCATGTGCAGATTCATGAGGATCCGCATGTGATCGGCGCGGTCGGTTCGGCGCCGTTTGATGAAGAGGGCGTGCGCACCGTCAAGCGCGATGTGGTGAAGGATGGCGTGGTGCAGGGGTATTTCCTGTCGACCTATTCGGCGCGCAAGCTGGGCATGAAGACCACTGGCAATGCCGGCGGTTCGCATAATCTTTCGCTGACGTCGTCGCTGACCAAGCCTGGGGATGATTTTGCTGGCATGTTGCGCAAGATGGGCACCGGCTTGCTGGTGACTGAGCTGATGGGCTCGGGCACCAATTATGTGACCGGCGATTATTCGCGGGGCGCGGCCGGTTACTGGGTCGAGAATGGCGTGATCCAGTATCCGGTCGAGGAGATCACCATCGCCGGCAATATGAAGGATATGCTGGCGCAAATCGTTGCGGTGGGTAACGATGTGCTGGTGCGCGGCACCAAGCAGACCGGCTCGATCCTGATCGAGAATATGGTGGTGGCCGGCGGTTAATCGGTACTGCGGCGGGCGCGGCGCCGGCGGTTGATGCCGGGGCGCCGTGGCTGGTCGCCGGCGGCAGCGCGCCAGGCGCTGGCCTGCGTCCACGGTTCGGTGTAGTTGCGGCGGACGTAGATGTCGCGCCAGGCGTTGCGCACGCTGCCGCAAACTTCTGTGGCCCACGCGCTCGGCGTGGTGATTTTTCCTTCGGCCATCAGCAGGTCGCCTTCTACTTGGGCGAAGTGGCATAGCCTGCGGTGCGTGATGCGCAGGCGGGTGCCGTGCGGCAGAAATAAATCCTTCCATTGGTAACCGCGATCAGTCGGCTGGCCGTATTCACGCGCCATCCATTCCTTCAGCGCGATCAGCGTGATTTCTTCCCGTGAGCGCAGGTCTTCGCGTTTGCGCATCTGGTAATAAAGCTCCGTATATACATGGTGGGTTTGGTCCATGGTGGGTGCCTATTTTCGCCTATTTCTGCCTGCGGATTGCCTGAATTTGTAACTGTTAGACCGGGCGGCTCAGAGGGAAGTTCCGTGAAGTGCGCTGAAAAAATAGGCATTCGACAGGCGAAAATAGGCAGAAATAGGCACCGGGTGGAGAGGACAAACCCTATGTATATACTCAGATACATAGCTTGCTGATTGGCTGGCCGCAGGCGATGAGACGGCCGACGTCCGGGTTGCTCAGGTACTCCAGATGGGCGGTATCGGGGCGCTCTAGCAGGCCCAGCCATGTGGGCGCGTTGGAGACGATGATGTTATAGACCGTGATGCCATCCTGCGCATACTTCTCGTCCTCCAGCGTGTACGACAGCAAATCATTCGGATCGGTAAAGGCCACCAGCGTCAGGTGGCGATCGATTGCGCGGCGCTGGCCGGCCTGCCGCTTGCGCAACAACAATTGCAGACTATCGGGCGGCGCCACAGCCGCAACGCCGGCCTCGGTCAAAGGCTGATCGGCCAGCGACAGCAGCGGAATCTGATTGGCCGCCATCACCAGAAAGCGCATGCGGTCCACCGCCTGTTGCGCCACCCGCGCCGCGGTCGAACCAGCCGGCTCCTCCGTCATGCGCAACAGCGTGTCGAACAAAATCTTGCTGCCCATGCTGTGCGCGATCACCACCAGCGGCACATCGGCCCGCGCCGTCGACAACACCTGCAAGACCGCCTCGCGCATGCGCTGCTGGATGTTATCGCGCGCCACGCCCTGGTAAATCAGTGCATCGGGCAGGCAATCGTCGATCAGGCCATCCTTGAAGCGCGCATTGAGCCGGGCGCGGGTGTACGGATAGGGCGGCGCGCCTGCGCATAGCGACGATTTGCCGCTCTGGTCGTAGCACAACTGTCGCTTGAGGTCATTGGTCAATGGCGACCAGATCAGGGCATCAAAGCGCAGCCGGCCGGCGGGCGTGGACACCGTCGACGGCACGATCTCGACGGTGGCGGTGGCGGTGGCCGTGGTAGCGGCCGCGCGGCGCGCGCCGGGGGCGGTGGTGGCGTCGGCCAGCGCGCGCGCCAGTTGCGGCACCACCTCGCCGGCCCAGTTGGCGTCATGCGTGCAAATGCCGTGCACCAACAGCACATCGGCCTCGCGACCGTCGGCCTGCGCGGCCAGATCGATCAAACCAGGAAAGGTTGCCGGCGGCACCAGCGGAGGACGATAGGGCGTGCTGCAGGCTGGCAGCAGCAAGGTCAGCAGCAGGGGCAGCAAAGGCGCCGCGCGGCGCAAGCAGGAAAGGCGTGACATGATGGACCTCCGAACACGGCGCGCAGATGCGCCGTTTGAGGTCCAGTGTATTTTTCCCTGCGCCGTCCGCTTTGTGACGCCGCAGGGAACATGGGCTTACTGCGCCTGGGCCAGCAGCGATTGCAGCACAGGCTGCAGGATGGACTTGCCCAGTTCGGCGCTGCGGGCGCCGTTCCAGCCGGTCTCGGCGTCCGGATCGTTGGTGTTGTCCTTGAACGGCATCTCCAGCGTCAGCGACAGGCAGCCGAACGCGTGGGTGATGTGCGGCGAACCCATGGTCAGCGTCTCCGGCGTGTACGGCGTTTCGCCGTAGCCGAACTCATCCTGGAAGTCCGGGCTGGCGATCAGGAAGTTGTCGATGAAGTATTGCTGCGCTTCGGCCTGATCGGCGGTGAAGGTCGGCAACGACTCGCTGCCGGCCACGAACACGTATGGCAGACCTTCGTCGCCATGGATGTCCAGGCACAGGTCGACGCCGACTTCGTGCATCTTCTGCTTGACCAGGAACACTTCCGGACTGCGCTCCATGGTCGGGTTCAGCCATTCGCGGTTGAGGTTGGCGCCGGCGGCGTTGGTGCGCAGGTTACCGCGCACCGAGCCGTCCGGGTTCATGTTCGGCACCACGTAGAACACGGCTTCCTTCAGGCACTGGCGGCCGAACGGATTGGCCGGGTCCAGCAGCGCTTCGACAAAGCCTTCGACAAACCACTCGGCCATGGTCTCGCCCGGGTGCTGGCGGGCGATGACCCAGACCTTTTGCTCCGCTTCCGGATCGCCGATGACCAGCATATTCAGGTCGCGGCCGTCGATGGTGTTGCCGAGGTCCACCAGCTTGACCAGCGGCGACAGCTGGGCGTTGTCCAGCAGCGACAAGTGACGTTCCCACGAGTACGGTTCGAAATAGGCGTAGTAGACGCTGTCGTATTCCGGCGTGTGATTGATGGTCATGGTCTGGCCATCGTAGCTGGTCGGCACGCGGAACCAGCTGTCGCGGTCGTAGCTGGCCACGGCCTGGTAGTCTTTCCAGCCGTCCGGATAGGCGGCGCCGCCGGCGTTCAGGAAGTTCATGCGCAATGGCGTACCCTGCGCGCCCTGCACGCGGTAGTAGAACCACTGCACGATGTCGGCGTGGGAATCCTTGCGGATGTTCAGGTCGATGGCGGCCGGATCGTCGGCGCGGACCACTTCGATGGCGCCGGCGTCGAACTGCTGGCTGATTTTGATAGGCATGGCAGGAATCCTGGTGAATTCGATGAAAAGAGTCGCTCACGCTTGTGGCGCGGAGCCGACATGATACAGGCTTGCGCCGCGCCGCGCCCGGATTTCGGCCTGCCGCTGCGGGGTTCGCCTCAGGCCAGCCCGCCGAAGCGGTCGAAGAAGGCGGCTTCGGCGCGCGGGGCGGCGGCGTCTTCGCGGCGCAGCGCGCTGTCGACATGCTGCTCGGCGGCGACGTAGACCAGCTGGTAGATCTGCCGCGCCAGCTCGTAGGCCAGCGCGCCCGGCCACGGCGTCGGCAGCAGCTCGACCGGCAGTTGCGGATCGTGCAGCTGGACCCGGCGGTAAGCGTGGATCAGCAGCGTGCGCACCACGAACGCTTTTTCCGGCGTCAGCGGCTGGTCGCAGCCGTCGTCCTGCGGCGGCACGCCGGCCGCCAGGTCGGCGCTGGCGCGCAGCGCCGCCAGCAGCGGCTCGAACTGGGCGATGAACTTGCTGTAGCCGGCCGCCACCGCCGCCACGTCCCAGCCGTCGGCCACCAGATCGCTGAGCGGACGGGCGCTGACCTGGCGCATGGCCTTGCCCTGCACCACGAACAGCTTGCCGGCCACGCCCAGCCGCTTGAGCAACTCGTCGAGCGCCGGGCCGTCGGCGGCCGGATGGCCCATGATGCCGGGCGCGATCACGCTATAGCCTTCCCACAGCAATTCCTTGCGCACCGCCGCCCGCTCGGCCGCGTTGAGCGCGCCGTCGCCGTTCAGCACCAGGGTCCAGCTGCCGTCCCAGTGCACATTGGGCGGCGCGTAGATGCGGCGGTAGGCGTGCACGAAGCGCGCCATGGCATCGGGCGTGATGGCGTAGGAGGCGCGGCGACCGTCGCGCTGGGCGCCCAGCCAGCCTTCCTGCGCCAGCCGGAACACCGAGGTGCGCAGCAGGCGGTCGTTGACGCCGAACGGCGCCAGCAGGTCGATCAGGCTGCCGAGCCAGACCATGCCGCCGTGCGGCACGATGGCGTCGCCGAAAATCGTCACCACCAGCGACTTCGAACGCGGCGGGTCGGTGGCGAGAAATCCGGCGATCCAGTCGTTGCAATTCATAAGCGGCTTACTATTCTGACCATAGAACCCGTAGTTTACTTGGCCGCGCGCCCAAAATTAACGCGACGCATTAAAATAATGTGACACAAAAAAACTGTAGCTAAATCAAAATACGTATCGTATTATGTGGTCAAACAGGAGACAGCCATGTACGCACAACTGGTAGAAACCGGCCTCAAGCAAGTTCGCACGGCGGCCGACATGAGCGCCGACGAGCAGGCCTTCCAGGCCCGCATCGACGACGGCGTCAAGATCGAGGCCAAGGACTGGATGCCGGACGCTTACCGCAAGACGCTGATCCGGCAGATTTCCCAGCACGCACACTCGGAAATCGTCGGCCAGCTGCCCGAGGGCAACTGGGTGACGCGGGCGCCGACCTTGAAGCGCAAGGCGATCCTGCTGGCCAAGATCCAGGACGAAGCCGGCCACGGCCTGTACCTGTACAGCGCCGCCGAAACGCTGGGCGTGTCGCGCGACGAACTGCTGGCCGCGCTCCACAGCGGCAAGGCCAAATACTCCAGCATCTTCAACTACCCGACCCTGAGCTGGGCCGACATGGGTGCCATCGGCTGGCTGGTGGACGGCTCGGCCATCATCAACCAGATTCCGCTGTGCCGCTGCTCGTACGGGCCGTACGCGCGCGCCATGATCCGCGTCTGCAAGGAAGAATCGTTCCACGCCCGTCAGGGCTACGACATCATGCTGGCGCTGTGCCGCGGCACGCCGGAGCAGAAAGCCATGGCGCAGGACGCGCTGAACCGCTGGTGGTGGCCGTCGCTGATGATGTTCGGGCCGTCGGACGCCGAATCGGTCAACAGCGCGCAGTCGGCGCAATGGCGCATCAAGCTGTTCTCCAACGACGAACTGCGCCAGCGCATGGTCGATCAGACCGTGCCGCAGGCGGAATTCCTTGGCCTGACGGTGCCCGATCCCGAGTTGAAGTTCAATGCCGCCACCGGCCACTACGAATTCGGCGCCATCGACTGGAGCGAATTCCATAACGTCCTGAAGGGCAACGGCCCGTGCAACCGCGAACGCCTGCAAACCCGCGTCAAGGCGTGGGACGACGGCGAATGGTTCCGCGACGCGCTGGTGGCCCACGCCGACAAACAACGCGCCGCCGCATAAGGAGACAAGCATGAGCAAAGAATGGCCACTGTGGGAAGTATTCATCCGCAGCCAGCACGGGCTGGCGCACAAACACGTCGGCAGCCTGCACGCGCCGGACGCCGCAATGGCGGTCAACAACGCGCGCGACGTCTACACCCGCCGCAATGAAGGCGTCAGCATCTGGGTGGTGCGCGCCGCCGACATCGTCGCCAGCAGCCCGGCCGACAAGGGCGCGCTGTTCGAGCCGTCCAACAGCAAGGTGTACCGCCACCCGACCTTCTTCCCGATGCCGGAAGAAGTCAGGAACCTGTAAGGCGCCGCCATGGACAACAAGGTGAATTATCTGCTGCGCCTCGGCGACAATGCGCTGATCCTCAGCCAGCAGCTGTCGCAATGGTGCGGCAAAGGGCCGGCGCTGGAGGAAGACATGGCGCTGACCAACGTCGCGCTGGACCTGCTGGGCCAGACGCGCCTGTGGTACGAGTACGCCGCCGAACTGGAAGGCGCCGGCCGCGACGAAGACAAGCTGGCCTACCTGCGCGACGCTCACGACTTCAAGAACTGCCTGCTGCTGGAGCAGCCGAACGGCAATTACGCCGACACCTTGGTGCGGCAGTTCTACTTCGACACCTGGCACTACTTCGTGATCGAAGGCTTGACGCGCAGCAGCGACGCCCGCATCGCCGCCATCGCCGAGAAATCGCTGAAGGAAGTGACCTACCACCTGCGCCGCAGCGGCGATTTGATCGTGCGGCTGGGCGACGGCACGGAGATCAGCCACGCGCGCACACAGGCGGCGGCCGATGCGCTGTGGATGTACAGCGGCGAAGTGTTCGCCTACGACGCGGTGGACGAGGCCATGGTCGCCGCCGGCGTGGCGCCGGCCGCCGATGAACTGCGCGCGCAATGGCTGGCGCACGTGGCCGAGATTTTTGCCGAAGCCACGCTGGTGATGCCACCGGCTGACGCCTGGATGCAGAAGGGCGGCAAGCAAGGCCGCCACAGCGAGCACCTGGGCTTCATCCTGGCCGAGATGCAGTTCCTGCAGCGCGCCTATCCCGGCGCCGAGTGGTAAGCGCGCGCCAGCCATGAAAGCCGCCGCCACCGCCATTGCCGCAGCCGCGCCGGCCGTCCGCAGCGCCGCCAATGCCGCCCGTCGCACCGCCGCCGGTGGCCCCGAGGCCGCCGAGTCCACCGCCGCCGTCGCCTCGGCCAAAGCCGGGGCCCATGCTGAGCAAATCTGGACGTGGCTCGGCGAAGTGCCCGATCCCGAAATCCCGGTCATCAGCATCGTCGACCTGGGCATAGTGCGCGACGTGCGCGTGTCCGCCGATGGCGCGTGCGACGTCACCATCACGCCCACCTACTCCGGCTGCCCGGCCATGCAAGTCATCGCCGACGCCATCACCGACGCGCTGCACGCGCACGGCGTGGCGCAAGTCCGCCTGCACAATCAAATCTCGCCCGCCTGGACCACCGACTGGATGAGCGACGCCGGCAAAGCCGCGCTAAAAGGCTACGGCATCGCCCCGCCGGCGCAGCAGGTGATCGACATCAGCGGCCTGCGGGCGGGGAGCCGGAGCGCGGCCGGGCGCAGCGCCGCCGCTGCCGCCGTCGCCGTCGCCCGCCGCGCCGTGGCCGCACCAATCGTCGCCTGCCCGCACTGTGGCTCGCAGCACACCGAGATCACCAGCCAGTTCGGCTCCACGCCTTGCAAGGCGCTGTACAAATGCCTGGACTGCCGCGAACCGTTCGATTACTTCAAGTGCCACTGACCGCCATGAGCAAATTCCACCCGCTGACCATCGCCCATGTGCGCAACGAAACGCGCGACACCATCGCCGTCACCTTCGCCGTGCCCGCCGAACTGGCGTCCAGCTTCCAGTACCAGCAAGGCCAGCACCTTACCCTGCGCGCGCAGATCGGCGACGAAGACGTGCGCCGCTCCTACTCGATCTGTTCCGCCGTGCAGGATGGCGCGCTGCGCGTGGCCATCAAGCGCACGCAGGGCGGCCTGTTCTCCAGCTGGGCCAACGACACGCTGCAAGTGGGCCACACCATCGACGTCATGCCGCCGTCGGGTCACTTCAATGTGGCGCTGGACGCCGCCAACAAAAAGCACTACCTGGCGTTCGCCGCCGGCAGCGGCATCACGCCGATCCTGTCGATCATCAAGACCACGCTGGCCACCGAGCCGGAAAGCCAGTTCACGCTCTTCTACGGCAATCGCGCCTCGTCGTCGGTGATCTTCAAGGACGAACTGTCGGACCTGAAGGACACCTACCTCGAACGCCTGAAAATCGCCTACGTCATGAGCCGCGAGCAGCAGGACATCGACTTGTTCAACGGCCGCATCACCAAGGAAAAAGCCGCGCAATTCCTCAAATACTGGGTGCGCGCGGAAGACATCGACGTCGCCTTCATCTGCGGCCCGGAAGACATGATGCACGGCGTCTCCGAAGCGCTGCAGGAAGCCGGCATGCCGAAATCGCAGATCAAGATCGAACTGTTCGCCGCCAGCATCCCGAAACACGCGCACCAGCCACGTGCCGCGAGCGCCGCCGCCGCGCACCAGCACACCGAAGTCACCGTCATCATGGACGGCAACGCCGCCAGCTTCACCATGGAGCAGGACAAGGAATCGCTGCTGGACGCCGGCCTGCGCGCGGGTCTCGACATGCGCTACTCGTGCAAGGGCGGCGTGTGCTCGACCTGCCGCTGCAAAGTCATCGAAGGCAAAGTCGATATGGACGTCAACTACGCGCTGGAAGACTACGAAATCGCGCGCGGCTATGTCCTCAGCTGCCAGAGCTTCCCCACCACCGCCAAAGTCGTCATCGATTTCGACCAGGCCGAATAAAAACGGAGACACCATGGACTACCAGAACATCCTGTTCGACATCAGCGACGGCATCGCCACGCTGACGCTCAACCGCCCGGATAAACTGAACAGCTTCACGCAAGCCATGCACGACGAAGTGCGCCACGCGCTGAAGCGCACCGCTGCCGCAGCCGCCGACGGCAGTGTGCGCGTGCTGGTGCTGACCGGCGCGGGGCGCGGCTTCTGCGCCGGCCAGGACTTGTCCGACCGCGCGGTGGGACCAAGCGCCGCCGGCGCACGTCCGGTTGATCTGGGCGACTCGGTGGAAAAAAACTACGCGCCGCTGGTGCAGGCGCTGCGCGCGCTGCCGCTGCCGGTGATTGGCGCCATCAACGGCGTCGCCGCCGGCGCCGGCGCCAACATCGCGCTGGCCTGCGACATCGTGCTGGCCACGCAGTCCGCCTCGTTCGTCGAAGTCTTCTGCAAACTGGGACTGATCCCCGACACCGGCGGCACCTACTTCCTGCCACGCCTGGTGGGCAGCGCGCGCGCCATGGGCATGGCCATGCTGGGCGAAAAACTGACCGCCGACAGGGCCGAAGCCTGGGGCCTGATCTGGAAAGCTATTCCGGACGACGCCTTCGCCGCCGAAGTGCAGGCGATGGCGCGCCACTTCGCCAGCGCGCCGACCAAGGGACTGGCCTTCACCAAGCAGGCCTTGTATGCCAGCGCGCAAAACAGCCTGCAACAGCAGCTGGCGCTGGAGTGCAACATGATGAGCGAGCTGGGTCGCAGCGACGACTACCGCGAAGGCGTGGCCGCCTTCATGGAAAAGCGCGCGCCACAATTCAAGGGGCGCTGAGATGGCGGCCCTGCATACTGAACGCGCGGTCGCCGTCATCGGCAGCGGCGCCATGGGCGCCGGCATCGCCCAGGTGGCGGCGGTGGCCGGCTACACGGTACACCTGTACGACACGCGTCCCGAGGCGGTGGCCAAGGCCATCTCCGACATCGCCGCCGCGCTGAACAAACTGGTCGCCAAGGAGCGCATGAGCGCCATCGACTGCGCTGCGGCCATCGCGCGCGTGCGCGCCGCCGTCACGCTGGACGCGGTGGCCGGCGCCGGCCTGGTGGTGGAAGCCATTGTCGAAAACCTCGACGCCAAGCGCGCCTTGTTCGCGCAACTGGAAGCCATTGTCGGCGACGACTGCATCCTGGCCACCAATACCTCCTCCATATCCGTCACGGCGATTGCAGCGGGACTGCGCTTGCCAGGGCGGCTGGTGGGCATGCACTTCTTTAATCCGGTGCCGCTGATGGCGTTGTGCGAAGTGGTCAGCGGCCTGGCGACCGACGCCGGCGTGGCGCAGACCGTGTACGACACCGCTGCCGCCTGGGGCAAGAACCCGGTGCACGCCAAATCGACGCCGGGCTTCATCGTCAACCGCGTGGCGCGGCCGTTCTACGCCGAGGGCTGGCGGCTGCTCAACGAGCAGGCCGCCGATGCAGCTACCATCGACGCCGTGCTGCGCGAGGCCGGCGGCTTCCGCATGGGGCCTTTCGAGTTGATGGATCTGATCGGCCATGACGTCAACTTCTCGGTGACGCAATCGGTGTTCAACGCCTACTTCGGCGATCCGCGCTTTACGCCGTCGGTGCTGCAACAGGAGATGGTCAACGCCGGCTTCCTCGGCCGCAAAACCGGACGTGGCTTCTACCGCTATGGCGATGATGCAGTCGCGCCGCGAGCACAGGCCGAAGCGCCGCAGCCAAAGCCCGAGTATGTCAGCTACACCATCGAACAGGGAAGCGCGGCGCACGCGGTGGGCCGCGCCGTGGTCGATGCGCTGGCAGCCCGCCTGCGCGCGGCCGGCATCGACATCACGCACCGCAAGACCCCGGAGACGATTCGTCCCGCCGGGGCGCATGACGACGCGCCGGCATTCCACTGTAACGGCGCCGCCATCTATCTGACCGACGGCCGCAGCGCCACCCAGCGGGCCAGCGACAATCACCATCCCGATACCGTGCTGTTCGACCTCGCACTGGACTACGGCAGCGCCAAGCGCATCGCCATCACCTGCGCCGACCAGTGTTCGCCTGCCGCTTACCACGCCGTGGCCGGGCTGCTGCAGGCTGCCGGCTTCACCGTCACGCGGCTGGACGACGTGCCCGGCATGGCCGTCATGCGCACCGTCGCCATGCTGGCCAACGAAGCGGCGGACGCCGTCAACCAGGGCGTATGCAGCGCCGCCGCCGCCGACATCGCGATGCAGAAAGGCGTCAACTACCCGCGCGGCCCGCTGGCCTGGGCCGACGCCATCGGCATTGAGCACATCGTGCGCGTGCTGGCCAATTTGGCCACCAGCTACGGCGAGGACCGTTACCGCGTCTCGCCGCTGCTGCGCCGCAAGCAGGTGAGCGGAGGGCGCTTCCATGAATAAGCCGATCGATCCGCAAGCGCTGGCCGAAGCGGTTGGCGCGGCGATGTATGCGCGCGATCCCGCTTCGCAATCGCTCGGTATGACGCTTGACGCCATCGCCCCCGGCTATGCGCGCATGTCGATGCCGGTGCGGGCCGACATGCTGAACGGCCACGCCACCTGCCACGGCGGCTTTATCTTCACGCTGGCCGACAGCGCCTTCGCCTTTGCCTGCAACAGCCATAACCACGTCACCGTGGGCGCCGGCTGCAGCATCGACTACCTGTCGCCGGGCCGCGAAGGCGACGTCCTCACCGCCAGCGCCACCGAACAGACGCTGGCCGGCAAGAGCGGGATCTACGACGTCAACGTCAGCAACCAGGACGGCCGCACCATCGCCCTGTTCCGCGGCAAATCGCACCGCATCAGCGGCGAAGTCATATAACGAGGAGACACCGATGGTCCAACGTATTCCCGAACCATCCGACCTGGAGCCGATCGAACGCGCCAGTCGTGACGAGCTGCAGGCCTTGCAGCTGCAGCGCATGCAATGGTCGTTGAAGCACGCCTACGACAACGTGCCACATTACCGCGCCGCCTTCGACGCCGCCGGCGTCCACCCGGACCAACTGCGTACGCTGGCCGACATCGCCAAATTCCCGTTCACCACCAAGAAGGACTTGCGCGACAACTATCCCTTCGGCCTGTTCGCCGTGCCGCAGGATCGCGTGGTGCGTGTGCACGCATCGAGCGGCACCACCGGCAAGCCGACCGTGGTCGGCTACACGCAGAACGACATCGACACCTGGGCCAACATGGTGGCGCGCTCGATCCGCGCAGCCGGCGGCCGGCGTGGCGACATGGTGCACATCTCCTACGGCTATGGCCTGTTCACCGGCGGCCTGGGTGCACACTATGGCGCCGAGCGTCTCGGCTGCACGGTGATTCCGATGTCCGGCGGCCAGACCGAAAAGCAGGTGCAGCTGATCCAGGACTTCAAGCCAGCCATCATCATGGTGACGCCGTCCTATATGCTGAACATCATCGAGGAATTCCAGCGCCAGGGACTCGATCCGGCGGCCAGTTCGCTCAAGGTCGGCATCTTCGGCGCCGAGCCGTGGACCGACGCCATGCGCGCCGAAATCCAGCAGCGCGCCGGCATCGACGCGGTGGACATTTACGGCCTGTCGGAAGTGATGGGCCCCGGCGTCGCCAGCGAATGCATCGAGAGCAAGGACGGCCCGGTGATCTGGGAAGACCACTTCTACCCGGAGATCATCGATCCAGAAACCGGCGACGTGCTGCCGGACGGCGAGGAGGGCGAACTGGTATTCACCTCGCTCAGCAAAGAAGCGCTGCCCATCATCCGCTACCGCACGCGCGACCTTACGCGGCTGCTGCCGCCGACGTCGCGCGCCATGCGCCGCATCGGCAAGATCACCGGCCGTTCGGACGACATGCTGATTATCCGTGGCGTCAATGTCTTCCCGACGCAGATCGAAGAACTGATCTGCAAGATGCCGAAACTGTCGCCGCAATACCAGCTGGTGGTGACGCGCGACGGCCACCTCGACAAGCTGGAAGTGCTGGCAGAACTGCGTGCCGACACGGTTCCCGGCGACGTCGAAGCGCTGGCGAACGAACTGCAGCAGCGCATCAAGACCAACGTCGGCGTCAGCACCAAGGTCCGGCTGCTGCCGCCCAACGGCATCGAACGCACGCTGACCGGCAAGGCGCGCCGCGTGGTCGACCAGCGTCCGAAACATTAAAGGAGACACCGTGAACCAAGCCTATATTTGTGACGCCATCCGCACCCCCTTCGGCCGCTACGGCGGTGCGCTGGCCGGCGTGCGTACCGACGACCTGGCGGCACTGCCGATCGCCGCGCTGGTCGCCCGCAATCCCGGCGTCGACTGGTCGCGCGTGGACGACGTCTACTACGGCTGCGCCAACCAGGCGGGCGAAGATAACCGCAACGTCGCCCGCATGGCGGCGCTGCTGGCCGGCTTGCCGGTGGAAGTCCCGGGCAGCACCATCAACCGCCTGTGCGGCTCGTCGCTGGACGCAGTGGGCATGGCGGCGCGTGCCATCAAGTCCGGGGAGGCGCAACTGGTGATCGCCGGTGGTGTGGAGAGCATGACGCGCGCGCCTTTCGTCATGGGGAAGGCCGATAGCGCGTTCTCGCGCGCGGCCAAGATCGAGGACACCACCATTGGCTGGCGTTTCGTCAATCCGCTGATGAAGGCGGCGCATGGCATCGACTCGATGCCGGAGACGGCGGAAAACGTGGCGCAGGAATTCGGCATCAGCCGCTGCGACCAGGATGCGTTCGCGCTGCGCAGCCAGCAGCGCTGGGCCGCCGCCAACGCCGCCGGCGTGTTCAGCGACGAGATCGTGCCGGTCACGCTGCCGCAGAAGCGCGGCGATCCAAAGATCGTCGACACCGACGAGCATCCGCGTCCAGAGACCACGCTGGAAATGCTGGGCAAGCTGAAAGGCGTAGTACGGCCGGACGGTACGGTCACCGCCGGCAATGCGTCCGGCGTCAACGACGGTGCTTGCGCCATTCTGCTGGCTTCCGCTGCGGCGGCCGAGCAGTATGGCCTGCGCAAGCGCGCGCGCGTGCTGGGCATGGCCACCGCCGGCCTGGCGCCGCGCATCATGGGCTTTGGACCGTCGCCGGCGTCGAAGAAAGTGCTGGCGCAACTGGGCCTGACCATCGCCGACATGGACGTCATCGAATTAAACGAGGCGTTTGCCGCGCAAGGGCTGGCGGTCACGCGCGACCTGGGCCTGGCCGACGACGCGCCGCACGTCAATCCGAACGGCGGCGCCATCGCCATCGGCCATCCGCTGGGCGCATCCGGCGCGCGCCTAGTGCTGGCGGCGCTGCATCAGCTGGAACGCACCGGTGGCCGTTATGCGCTGTGTACGATGTGCATCGGCGTCGGGCAGGGCATCGCTGTCGTCATCGAGCGGGTGTGAGCATGGTCAAGGTCTACGAAATCAATGGCGTGACGCCGGTGGTCGATCCCACCGCCTACGTGCATCCCAGTGCGGTGCTGATCGGCGATGTGATCGTCGGGCCGCGCTGCTATATCGGCCCGCTGGCCGCGCTGCGCGGCGACTTTGGCCGGTTGATACTGGAGGAGGGCGCCAACTTGCAGGACACCTGCGTCATGCACGGCTTCCCCGGCTGCGACACGGTGGTGGAGCGCGATGGCCATATCGGCCACGGCGCCGTGCTGCACGGCTGCCGCATCGGCCGCAACGCGCTGGTCGGCATGAACAGCGTCATCATGGATAACGCCGTGGTGGGTGCGGACAGCATCGTCGCCGCCATGAGCTTCGTCCGCGCCGGCATGGAAATCCCGCCGCGCAGTCTGGCGATGGGATCGCCGGCCAAGGTCGCGCGTGAATTGCGCGACGACGAAATCGCGTGGAAGTCCGGCGGGACGGCGCAATACCAGGAACTGGCGATACGCTCGATGCAGACCATGCGCGAGACCGAAGCGCTGACCGCGCCGGAGCCGGACCGCAAGCGCATCGACTGGGACAGCAGCCTGCCGCTACACCTGCACAAGAACGCGGGCGCCTGAGCCGCGCCGCCACAACGAACATCACGGAGACCAACATGGCATCAACCCTGCAAAGCCTTATCGCCGGCCGCTGGATCGGCAGCGAAGCCGCCGCGCCGCTGCACAGCGCCCTGACCAATGCCGTCATCTACCACACGCACGCCGACAAGATCGACTTCGACGAAGCCGTCACCTATGCCCGCAAGACCGGCGTGCCGGCCCTGATGCAGCTGAACTTCCAGCGGCGCGCCGCGCGCCTGAAGGCGCTGGCGCTGTATCTGCTGGAACGCAAGGAAGAGCTGTACGCCATCTCGCACCAGACCGGCGCCACCCGCGCCGACAGCTGGGTCGACATCGAAGGCGGCACCGGCACGCTGTTCGCCTACGCCAGCATGGGCAGCCGCGAGCTGCCTTCGTCCAACGTGCTGCACGAAGGTCCGGCCATGGCGCTGAGTAAAAACGGCGGCTTCGCCGGCACCCACATCCTGGTGCCGCGCGGCGGCCTGGCGGTGCACATCAACGCCTTCAACTTCCCGATCTGGGGCCTGCTGGAGAAATTCGCGCCGAGCTTTTTGGCCGCCATGCCGTGCATCGGCAAACCGGCCAGCGCCACCAGCTACCTGACCGAAGCACTGGTGCGCATGATGCACGAATCCGGACTACTGCCGCACGGCGCGCTGCAACTGGTGATCGGTAGCACCGGCGACCTGCTGGATCGCCTGAATGGCGCCGATGTCGTGACCTTCACCGGCTCGGCCGACACCGCCGCCAGGCTGCGCGTGAACCGCAACCTGATTGCCAACTCGGTGCCTTTCACCGCCGAAGCGGATTCGCTGAACTGCGCCATCCTGGCGCCGGACGTCACGCCGGACGACGTCGAGTTCGACCTGTTCGTCAAGGAAGTGGCGCGCGAGATGACCGGTAAGGCGGGCCAGAAATGCACCGCGATCCGCCGCATCATCGTGCCGGAGCAGATGGTGGACGCCGTCGGTACGCGCCTGCGCGAACGGCTGGCGAAAATCAGCGTTGGCGATCCGTCGGTGGAAGGCGTGCGCATGGGGGCGCTGGCTTCACGCGACCAGCAGCGCGACGTCGCCGAACGGGTCGAACTGCTCGCGCGCGGCAACGAAGTGCTGTTCAGCGCCCGCGACGGCTTCAAGCCAGTGGGCGAGGGCGTGGCGGAAGGCGCATTCTTCGCGCCGACGCTGCTGCTGTGCCGCGACGGCCATCGCAACGACGCGGTGCACGATGTCGAGGCGTTTGGCCCGGTCAGCACCATCATCAGCTACAACGGCATCGACGAAGCGCTGGCGCTGGCCGCGCGCGGCAAGGGATCGCTGGTGTCCACGCTGGTGACCAAAGAGCCGGCCATCGCCGCCTACGCGGTGCCGATGGCGGCCGCCTCGCACGGCCGCGTGCTGGTGCTGGACCGCGAAGCGTCGGTGGAGTCCACCGGCCACGGTTCGCCGCTGCCGCAGCTGAAGCACGGCGGTCCGGGACGCGCCGGCGGCGGCGAGGAACTGGGCGGCATCCGCGCGGTGCGCCATTTCCTGCAACGGGCTGCGGTGCAGGGATCGCCGACCATGCTGGCCGCCGTCACCGGCGAATACGTGCGCGGCGCGGCGGTGCAGGAGCATGATGTGCACCCGTTCCGCAAATACTTTGAAGACCTGGCCACCGGCGACTCGCTGCTGACGCATCGCCGCACGGTCAGCGAGGCGGACATCGTCAACTTCGGCGGCGTCTCCGGCGATTACTTCTACATGCACTTCGACGAAGTGGCGGCCAAGGACACGCAATTCGGCCAGCGCATCGCCCACGGCTACTTTGTGCTGTCGGCGGCGGCAGGCTTGTTCGTGTCACCGGCGCCTGGTCCGGTGCTGGCCAACTATGGGCTGGACAACCTGCGCTTCGTGGCGCCGGTGGCGATAGGCGACACCATCCGCGCACGCCTCACCTGCAAGCGCAAGGTGGACCGCAACCGCACCGACGACAAGGGCATCGGTCAGGGTGTGGTGGCGTGGGACGTGCAGGTCACCAACCAGCGCGACGAACTGGTGGCCAGCTACGACATCCTGACGCTGGTGATGAAGCGCGCTTAACGGAAGCACGCATAATGAAGCCTGCGGTGGCGCGCGGGCGCGGGCGCGACGTGGCGTCGGCGTGGACGCCGCCACGCTTTGATTTTTTTGCAAAATTGGCGCATGATAAAGGCATGAGATCCTCCTTCATCAAGCAATCAATCGGCGTCAACCCTCTGCTCACTGCGCGTGACTGGTTGATTTTCGGCGGCATTTTTGGCGCCATCATGCTGTTGTGGATAGTGGTGGCGCCGGGCATCTCGTCCGCCGCGGCGCGCGGTGCGCTATTCGGCGCGATCGGCGGCGGTCTGCCGTCGCTGCTCGGATGCCTGCCGGTGCGCGGCAGTGTGCCGGCGGAACGCAGCGTTAGCTTCTTGGGCCGCATCGAGCAGGCCGGGTTCAAGCCGGCTGGCGAAACCGCCGAGGGCCGCATTTTCAACTACAAAGGCCCACGTTGGATGCGCTGGGACTCCAACCGCATCGTGATCCGCACCGCCGCCGACGGCGCGCTGCACGTCACCGCCCCGTATTACTTCTACTTCCGCCTGAAGCGCTTGCAGTCATAGTCACTGCAGGCCGAACGGATCGTCGATGCTGCGCGCCGGTTCGGTGAACCACTTCGGACCCTGCTCGGTCATGTAGAAGTGGTCTTCGTGGCGTACGCCGAATTCGCCGGGGATGCAGATCATCGGTTCGTTCGAGAAGCACATGCCGACGTCCAGCGGCGTTTTGTCGCCACCCACCAGGTAGGGCCACTCGTGGATATCGAGGCCGATGCCATGGCCGGTGCGGTGCGGCAGGCCTGGCAGCTTGTAGCCGGGACCGAAGCCGTCGGCTTCCAGTGAACGGCGCGCGGCGGCGTCGACTTCCTCGCATGGTACGCCGAGTTGCGCGGCGGCGAAGGCGGCGGCTTGGGCTTTCTTCTCGCTGTTCCATACCGAGCGCTGACGTTCGCTGATCGGGCCATACACGTAGGTGCGGGTGATGTCGGAAATGTAGTTGTGCAGTTTGCAGCCGGTGTCGATCAGCACCGTGTCGCCGGCCTTCAGCGTCTGCACGTAGCTGACGCCGTGCGGGTAGGCGGTGGCTTCGCCGAACAGCACGATGACGAAGTAGGAACCGGCCGAGGCGCCGACCTTGCGGTGCGCGCGGTCGATGAAGTCTTCCACTTCCTTGGTGGTGATCCCTTCGTGCAGCATGCTGGCGGTGGCGATGTGCACCGCCATGGTCATGTCCTTGGCGCGCTGCATCAGCGCGATTTCGGCGGCCGATTTGCGGGTGCGGCAGTGCGCGGTGACGCTGCGTGCGTTCTCCAGCGCGTAGCCCTCTGCCAAAGGACGGATGCCGTCGTAGATGAAGAAGGCGGCGCTTTCGCAAATGCCGACACGCGGCGGCTGTGCAGAATTCGGCGCGATGCCCATGCGTTTCAGCACAGCGACGAACAGCGCGTACGGGCTCTCGTGCTCTTCCCAGCAATTGACGGCGCCTTCGACCAGCATGAAGTCCTTCAGCGTGCTCTCTTCAAACGCGGGCGCGATATATTCAACGGCGCCTTGCGCCGGCAGGATCGCGCCGACCATGCGTTCGCTGGCGTACCACTTGGTGCCGGTGAAGTAGGTGAGGTTGGCGCCGGCGTTGATGTAGATGGCGGCGATGCCCTGCGCCTGCATATAGGCTTGTGCGCGCGCGATGCGCTGCAGGTGTTCGTCCTTGCCGATGGGGACCGCGCCGGCGGTCATGTCCGATAAGGAGGCCAGCGCCTGGTCGATGGTCTTTCCGCCAATAGTCATTTTTATATCCTGATGTGGTGTGCAAACAAGCCGAAGATGATAGCAGGTCATTTGGCCGTCACACACGAATGTTATGTTGCCCGCTCGTTTGTTTTACACTTCGGGATCATACAAAATGTCGCCTAAAAAATTGCTCATTCCTTCCGCTATCGCCATCATGCTGGCTGTCGTTGCCTGTGGCGGCGACAACGAACCAGTGAACACCACGCCGCCATTGCCGGCCGGCCGCTGGATCGCCGGTGACCTGCATACGCACACCACACAGTCGGCCGACGCGGACGTCAGCCAGACGCTGGACAAGGTGCTGTCCAAGGGTTTCACCAGCTATGGCCTGGACTGGATGGCGGTGACCAATCACCTGCGCGTGTCGACCCGCGACGACCAGGGCGCGACGCTGGCGGCGCAGATTCCGATGTCGCTCGGCGTGGAGCGTTACGAAACGCCGCGCATCCAGGAATTGCAGGCCGGCGGCACCTATGCCGACAAGCTGATTTTCTCCGGCGTTGAGTGGGACATGCCGACCCACGATCACATTGGCGTGGCGCTGATGGATGGCGGCGCCAAGGGCCTGAAGGAATTCGAATATCTGTTCACCACGCGCGATGCGGCGATGTTCGATGCGGCCGATGTGGCGGCGTGGAAGGCCAAGTACGGCGAGACGCGCTACAACAAGACCGCCGCCGATGCGCTGCAAGCCTTCACCTGGCTCAAGACGAATTATCCGGACACCAGCTATGCGGTGATCAATCACCCTTCGCGTAACAAGGGCAGCTACACCATTGCCGACTTCCGCGCCTTTAACGACGCCGCGCCAAACATCATGTTCGCCATCGAAGGCATGGTCGGCAACCAGATGGAGCCTGACCGTGGTGGCTACACCGCCGCCTACACCGATGACAATGCGCTGTTGCGTGTCTACGGCGGTGTCGATTACGTGGTGGCCAAGCTGGGCGGACCGTGGGATGCGCTGCTGGGAGAGGGCCGCCATATCTGGAACCTGACCGATTCGGACACCCACTTTAAGATCGTCGGTGGTAACAGCAGCGGTTACTTCCCGGGCGAGTATGCGAAGAACTATGTGTTCAACAGCGGCACCGGCAAGCCGGCGGCCAAGGATCTGCTGGCCGGTCTGCGCTCGGGCAAGATGTTCTCGGTCTACGGCGATTTGATCAATGCGCTGGACTTCAACCTGTCCACCAAAGATGACCGCAAGGAGATGGGCGGCGAGTTGAAGGTAGCCGGCGGCGACAAGGTCACCATCACGATCCGCTTCAAGACGCCGGCCAAGAATAACTACGAGAAGCCGGTCGATAGCGGCACGGCGGCCAACCTCAAACCGGTGGTCGATCACGTCGATCTGATCGTCGGCGATGTCGGCGCCAAGGCGACGCCGGGCAGCGCTGCCTACAGTGTGGCGACCAATGCCAGCACGCGCGTGGTCAAACGCTTCACGGCGGCAGACTGGAAGGTGGATGCGGATGGCTACTACAGCGTGACGTATGAAACCATGGCGTCGAAGAATCAGTACTTCCGTCTGCGCGGCACCAATCTGGGTGTGGATGTGGCGGGGCTGACGGCCAACGGCGAACCGCTGGCCGATCAGCGCACCGGCACTACCGACAATACGCAGCGCTTCAACGATATCAACGACCGCAATTACCGCAGCCTGTGGTTCTATTCGAACCCGGTGTTCGTTACGCTGCGCTGAGTTATCTGGTGAGCAGGCTGACTTTGTCGAGTACGAAGGAGGTCTGTTTGCTGCGGTCTTCGCGCATGGCGAACGACAGCGTTACGGTCTGGCCTTTGTACGGCAGCAGGTCGAAGCTGCGGAGCTGGTAGCCGGCAGCCGGCGTCAGGTTGGTGTAGGTGACCAGCGTGGCCGCCGCGCCACTGCCGCCGGCCGGGACTACCGTGACCGTCATGCTGTCGTAGACGGTGCTTTTGGTTTCGGCGGTATCGATGTGCAGCGCGAAGCTCAGTTGCGCACTGCTGGCGGTGGCGGGAATCTGCACTTGCTGCGTCAGCGTTTCGGTGCTGCGCCGGCCGTTGCCGCCCAGCCAGGCGTAGCGCGTGCCTTCATACGGCGCCTGGGCGCTGTTGGCGGTGATGACGCCGATGCTGCCGCTCCAGCCGGTGGCGCCGCTTTCAAAGCCGCCGTTGCGGACCTGCTCGATGGCGTCGCCGCCACCACTTCCACCGCCACCGCCACCGCCTTCCTCATCGACATCCGCGCCGACGTTGATAGCGGCGTACGCGCGCTGCACGGCGATGGCTTCTTTCGAGCTGGCGCCGTACAGTTCCTGCGCCGCCTGCAGCACCTTGTTGCGCGCGTCGGCGTAGTTGGTGGATGACGTGAACTTGGTGGTCAGCGCCTTGAACCAGATGCGATAGGCCTTGTCGTTGCCGATGCCGGTCATGGCGGCCGGCGCGCGCGTCAGGAAGGCGCTGTAGTAGTCGCTGGCTGGATCGGCCTTGGAGCCTTGCGACAGGAAGTAGAACATGCGGTTATTCGGGCCGCTGGAATAGTGCACGTCGAGGTTCTTCAGCGAGGTGCTCCAGGCGTCCGGGCTGCTGCCGTCCTTGTGCGGCTTGTACATCCAGCGCAGCGGCTCGCCGCTCTTGCTGATTTCCGTGCCCATCATCCAGTCGTTGCCGCCGGCGGGAACCACGGCGCCGCTGCCGCCGGCGCGGGCGTAGGCTTCCACCATTTCGCCGCCGATGTCGGAGTTCGATTCATTCAGGCCGCCCGATTCGCCCGAGTAGATCAGGTCTGCGGTGGCGGCGGTGACGCCGTGCGACATTTCGTGGCCGATGACGTCGATCGCGCCCAGGCTGGTGAAGCTGTTGCCATCGCCGATGTACATGCAGTGGCAGCTGTCGTCGTAGAAGGCGTTGTCGTAGGCGGTGCCGACGTGGGCGGCGATGTAGGTGGCGGTGTTGTTGCCGTCCAGCGACTGCCAACCGAGCACGTTGCGGTTGGTGTCGTAGGTGTTCATCAGGCCCCACAGGGCGTTGACGGCGGCGGTCTGGCCGTTGGCGTCGGTGGTGCTGCCGCCGCTGTATTGCTTGCCGTCGCCCCAGGTGTTGCTGCTGTTGGTGTAGATGCTGCCGGGGTTGGGATTGTTGGGCGAGCTGTGGTTGGCGTTGGTGATGGCCATGCCGCCGAACTGGCCGCCGGTGCCGCGCGCGCTGTCGAGCATCTGGAAGCCGCCTGCGGTGGCCGAGGTGCTGATCGGCACCACGCCGTTGTATTGGCTGTTACCGCTGCCGATCACGGTTTGCAGCGCCGGCCACTGGGTGATGATGGCGCCGCTGAGAGCATCGACCACCACATCGTAGTAAATCACTTTGCCGTTCAACGCCATGCGCAACTGCACCAGGTAGGCCAGCGCGTAGCGGTCCACCACTTCCTGCACGTCCAGCGCGTTGAGCTGCTCTTCCGGCTTGTTGGCGGCGCTGGCCGCGCGCACGGTTTTCATCACCGGGTAGATCAGCAGTTCGGCGCTGGGCGGCCAGCGGTGGGTGCCGCCCGGGGCGATCGCCTGCACCGCCACGCGGATGGCGTCGTCGGCGCTGATGGCGGGCGTGAGATCGGCCGGCGATGGCAATGCGGGCGGCAGCGGCATGCCGGGTGTGGTGGCTTGCGGCGCCAAGCCGGGACGGCGGTCGGCCACCGAGACGCTGACGATGTCGCCGGCGGCGTTGGTCACCACCACCGATTCGGAGCCCAGCACGCGCAGGCCTTTGTAGGTGTGCTGGGCGCGGGTTATTTTCTGGCCGACGACGCCGGGATGCTGGCTGCTGATGCGGAAGCTGTAGTCGTTGGTCAGGCCCTGGTGTCCATCGAGCGCGGTCAGGCGCGCCACCAGGTTGGCGTTTTCCTGCGGGGTGGCGATGGTGACCGGGGCCGACATCAGTTGGACGGCGTCGGCGGCGCCGGGCGCCAGCGCGGCAAGCGTGAGGGCCAGGCAGGCGGCGATCAGGGACGTGTGCGGTTTCATGTCATCCTCCTTGGGTAGATGACTTCACGCTAGATCGGCGGCGGGGACAGGGTACTGTGCCAGATCAACAAGCTGGCAGATCGGCGCCGCGCGGGCGGCGGCGCCGGGAGGGAATTACTTCAGTTGCTCACGCACGCGGGCGATGGCTTTGCGCACCTGGTTCGGGGCGGTGCCGCCGACGTGGTCGCGCGCGGCCACCGAACCTTCCAGTGTCAGCACAGCGAAGACGTCGTCGTCGATCAGCAGCGAGAAGGCGCGCAGCTGTTCCAGCGTCATCTCCGACAGGTCGATTTTCAGGTCGTCGCAGGCGCGTACGGCGTGGGCCACGGCTTCGTGGGCGTCGCGGAACGGCAGGCCTTTCTTGACCAGGTAGTCGGCCAGGTCGGTGGCGGTGGCGTAGCCTTGCAGCGCGGCGGCGCGCATATTGTCCGGCTTGACCGAGATGCCGCCGGCCATGTCGGCGAAGATGCGCAGCGTGTCGACCAGCGTGTCGACGGTGTCGAACAGCGGTTCCTTGTCTTCCTGGTTGTCCTTGTTGTAGGCCAGCGGCTGGCCTTTCATCAGGGTCAACAGGCCCATCAGGTGGCCGAACACGCGACCGGTCTTGCCGCGCGCCAGTTCCGGCACGTCCGGGTTTTTCTTTTGCGGCATGATCGACGAGCCGGTGCAGAAACGGTCGGCGATGTCGATGAAGCCGACGCGTGGGCTCATCCAGATGATCAGTTCTTCCGACATGCGCGACACGTGCATCATGATCAGCGAGGCGGCGGCGGTGAATTCGATGGCGAAGTCACGGTCGGAAACGGCGTCCAGCGAGTTGTGGCAGACGTCGTCGAAGCCGAGCGTCCTGGCCACGCGTTCGCGGTCGATCGGGAAGGTGGTGCCGGCCAGCGCGGCGGCGCCCAGCGGCAGGCGGTTGACGCGCTTGCGGGCGTCGGCCATGCGCTCGGCGTCGCGGCCGAACATTTCGACGTAGGCCAGCATGTGGTGGCCGAAGGTGATCGGCTGCGCCACCTGCATGTGGGTGAAGCCGGGCAGGATGGTGTCGGCGTTCTTTTCGGCCAGGTCGGTCAGGGCGCTGCGCAGCGCGTGCAGCAGTTGCAGCACGTCGTCGATGGCGGCGCGCACGTACAGGCGGATGTCGGTCGCTACCTGGTCGTTGCGCGAACGGCCGGTGTGCAGGCGCTTGCCGGCGTCGCCCACCAGTTCGGTCAGGCGTTTTTCGATGTTCAGGTGGACGTCTTCCAGGTCGAGCAGCCATTCAAAGCTGCCAGCCTCGATTTCGGCGCTGATCTGGGCCATGCCGCGCTCGATTTCGGCGCGGTCGGCGGCCGAGATGATGCCTTGCGCGGCCAGCATTTCGGCGTGCGCCAGCGAGCCCTGGATGTCGGCCTTGGCCAGGCGCTTGTCGAAGAACACCGAGGCGGTGTAGCGTTTGACGAGATCGGAAACCGGTTCGCTGAAGCGGGCCGACCAGGCTTCGGCTTTTTTGGAGAATTGTGCAGTCATAGTCTAAAAGTTGGTATGCGCTGAGGATCAATGGAGATTATAAACCGCAAGCTGCTCTAAAATACGTCAACATTATTTTAATGACCACGGAAAACATGACTGCACTGCACATCAGCACCGACAAAGCCGCCCTGGACGTGGCGATGATCCACCAGTTCTTGAGCGAGCGCTCGACCTGGGCGATCGGTATTCCGTTGGCCACCGTGCAGCGGGCAATCGACAATTCGCTGTGTTTTGGCGCGTATCTGGACGGCCGGCAGGTGGGTTTTGCGCGCGTGACCACCGACCGCGCCACCTTCGCTTATCTGGCCGATGTGTTTGTCGTGGAGGCGGAGCGCGGCAAGGGCGTCAGCAAGGCGCTGGTGGCAGCGGTGATGGCGCATCCCGAGCTGCAAGGACTGCGCCGCTTCATGCTGGCCACCAGCGATGCGCACTCGCTGTACGCCCGCCACGGCTTCACGCCGCCGTCCCGCCCGGGGGCGCTGATGGAGCGCTATTTCCCGGATGTTTACGTGAATTGATAATGGCGGGCAGGACGGATGCGTCTGCGATCCAGCGTGCGTAATCGTCACGCGTCATGCCGAGGAATTCGTGCAACGCCTGATGGCCAGGATTTTCGTGCCATTGGTCGATGAAATCATCGATATCTTCGGGCGCGGCTTCGCGCGACAGGCATTTTTCGATAAAGTTAGACATCGATCTTCCTTCCTGCGATTGCGTCCTTGATAAATTGGCCTGTGATTGCGTCGATTGCGCCAAGGTGGCGGCCGCGTTTGTTGAATACCTCAACTTCTCCGTGAGTCCAGTCCCACGTATAGAGTTTAGTCCTGTCTTTGGACATCCAGCGCTTTTCGCCGTTCCGCGCGCCGATATATATGCATTGGTCGAGATAGGATGGTTTTGGAATAGGTACCGGCGCCATGTTCGTCCCCTGTGGAAGGGATCAATTTAGCAGTCACGCCTGTTTGATTCTTGAGTCGGATCAGGCATCACGCGTGCCTGCGCCAGCCGGATATCGCGGAGGGCATATACATAGGGTTTGTCCTCTACGGGGGATGCCTGAAATTGTCTGAAATCGCCTGACGAATGCCTGAAATTTCTGTCGCTTTTCAAGCGAGCTGCCTATGAGAGCTGACGCCTGCCTGTTACAAATGCAGGCATTTCTCAGGCCATTTCAGACAATTTCAGGCAACCACCCGAGAGTAAGTCCCCTATGTATATACCCGGAACTTTATTGCCAATTCCTTACTGCCAGTTCATCAGGCACGGCGGCACCAGCAGCGCCAGCGCCAGAACCGCGTAGATCAGTTGCAGCGGGATCATCCACTTGGCCCAGGTAATCCACGGGATGCGCGCCAACGCCAGCACGCCGACCGTGATGCCGGAAGTCGGGATCATCGGCGTGGTGAATTCGCCGAACTGGAACGCCAGAATCGCGGTCTGGCGCGTCACGCCCACCAGATCGGCCAGCGGCGCCATGATCGGCATGGTCAGCGCCGCCTGGCCGCTGCCGGAGTGGATGAAGAAATTGATCACGGTCTGGATGCCGAACATCTTCCACGCCGCAAACACCGGATGCGCCGACTGCACCAGCGGCATCAGCGCATGCAGCATGGTGTCGATGATGTGCGCCTCGCGCGCCAGCACCAGCGTGCCGCGCGCCAGCGCGATCACCAGCGCCGTGCCGACCAGATCGCGCGCGCCCTGCATGAAGCCTTCGACGATCTGGGTCGAATCGAGCCGTCCAACCAGACCAATCACGATGGCCATGCTGAGGAACAGCGCGGCGATTTCGTCGATATACCAGTCGAAGTGCACCACGCCGAACACCATCACCGCCAGCGAAGCGGCAAAGATCCACAGCACCGCCTTGTGGCGCGCGGTCATGCCGTGGAATTCGCCGATACCGCCGACCGGCAAGTCCTTGCGCTTCTCCAGGTCCAGCGCATAGGTCGGGCTGAGCGTCGGGTCGCGCTTGACGCGCGCGGCGTACCACATCATGAAGGCGACCGTGACGGCGGTGGCGATCACCCACACGATCAGCCGATAGCCCCAGCCGGAAAACACCTGCACGCCGGCGATGCCCTGGGCGATGCCGACGTTGAACGGATTCAAAAACGCCGCCGAAAAACCGACCTGCGAGCCGAGGAAGGGAATCGACACGCCGGTCACCGTGTCATAGCCCAGCGCCAGCGCCAGCGGCACGAAAATCAGGATAAACGGGATCGCCTCTTCATTCATGCCAAACGTGGCGCCGCCGATCGAGAACAGCGTGATGAACACCGGGATCAGCGCGCGCTGAATGAATTTTGAACTGGCGTGCGCGCGCGCCAGCGACTTGATCATCGAGTCGATCGCCTCGGTTTTCTGCAGCACAGCAAACGCGCCGCCGACGATCAGCACGAAGCCGATGATCTGCGCCGCTTCGACAAAGCCCTTGATCGGCGCCTTCATCAGCGCCGTCAGTCCCTGCGGCGCGCTGGCGATGTAATGGAAGCTGTCCGGATTGATCAGCTGCTTGCCGTTGACCAGGTGCGTATCGTATTTGCCGCCGGGGACTAGCCAGGTCGCCGCCGCAATCAGCGCCAGGATGATGAACAGCAGGACGAAGGTGTGGGGGAGTTTGAATTTTTTAGAGGCGTTGGTAGTCATATTCATGCGCTCAGCAGGTCGCCATCACGGTAGGCCTTGGCGCCGGCCACTTTGCCGACGTTCATGCCGCGTATCACATGGCGATGCGCGCTGCGCGCAAAGAACACGCCGTCGACCGCCGCCCGCAACACGGTGGTGTCGCCGCTGACCGGGTCGATCAGGTCGGCGATGGCGTCGCCGGCCGCCACGCGCGCGCCGAGTTCGCGCGTGTAGACCAGTATCCCGGCATGCGGCGCATACAGCGGCTCGACGCCTTCCAGCGGCGTCGCCTCGCACAGCGGCGCCGGCAGCATGGCCGCCGCGGCCTGGGCCACCACGTCGTCGGCGCGCAGCACGCCTTGCAGCGTCAGAAATTGCAGCAGGCCGGCGGCGTCCTTGTTGGCCAGTTCGTAGCTCACTTCCTGCTCGCCGCGCAGTTCGACGGTGGTCGACAGGCAGGCGGCCGGAATTGGAAACTGATGCTGGAAATGGCGGTCCAGATCCCACCACAGGCGGCTGCAGGCTTCGTCGAACG
The DNA here is from genome assembly GCF_012849375.1 of Duganella dendranthematis. Lineage (NCBI taxonomy): Bacteria > Pseudomonadati > Pseudomonadota > Betaproteobacteria > Burkholderiales > Oxalobacteraceae > Duganella > Duganella dendranthematis. Next base: position 1,502,253 of record NZ_CP051684.1, on the reverse strand, counting down.
GCTCGCCGCCGGCCTCGTAGGCCAGCAGGGTCGCATGCGAACCGAGGATGGCCGAGAGCGGCGCGATGGCCTCGGCCAGCGGCGTGCCGGCGTAGATGTGCAGCACCGCCTCGTTGTCGCAGTGCAGGTCGAGCACGATGTCGGCGTCGATCGCCAGCGACATCAGGGTTTTCTTCAGCGTCTCGGCGTCGGTCTTCGGCTGCCAGGCGGCGATCGAGGCGCGCGCGTGCTCGCGGATCAGCGCCACGTTGGCGCCGGCGTCGGCACCCAGTTTGCCCGCCAGCGATGTTTTCAGGTCGTCGGCCACGTGCTTGTACGCGCGGTTGAAGTTGACGCCGGTGGTCAGGTCGAAGCGGCCGAAGGCGGCGCCGTGGATCGCCTGCGCCAGCCCGATCGGGTTGGCGGCCGGCACCAGGATGACTTCGCCGCTGATCTGGCCGGCCGCTTCCAGCGCTGCCAGTTCCTTGCGCAGCACCTGCGCCACCAGCATGCCCGGCACCTCGTCGGCGTGCAGCGAGCCCTGGATATAGACTTTTTTGCCACTGCCCGGCGTGCCGAAATGGAAACTGGTCAGCTCATACGCGGTGCTCGCGTACGGCGCGGAAAGGGGATGTTTGTGTGCGTGCATGGCGGGTCACCGAAATCGTCTAAGCATTGAGTATGTAGCACTATTTTCACAAAGTAAATCGCGCACGGCGAAAGGTGCCCGGCTTTCTTGAGTTTTCGGCCACAACTGCGTACAGTTAGTTTAAATGAATTATTTATATATCTAAAAGCCGGGAGAGAATATGAATCACATGCATCGCACGCGCGCCTTGGTCATGACGCGGGCAGTCCGGCTGGCCATCGGCCTGGGCGCCGTCGCCGGCATCCTCGGCCAGCCAGCCAGTGCGCAAGACACGGCGGCGCCATTGCCGCCGCCGCTGGCGCGGGTCGAGATCACCGGTTCGGCCATCAAGCGCATCGAATCGGAAACCGCGCTGCCGGTGCAGGTGATCACGCGCGAGGAAATCGACAAGGTTGGCGTCACCACCGCCTCGGAAATCCTGGCGCGGCTGTCGGCCAACGTCGGTTCGCTGACCGACGGCGCCAGCATCTCGGACGGCAAGGACCAGCGCGGCTTCAACAGCGCCAACCTGCGCGGCATCGGCACCTCGTCGACGCTGGTGCTGCTGAACGGCCGCCGCATGGCCAACTTCGCCTCGCCCGGCGACGACACCGGCGTCGACCTCAACAACATCCCGGCCGCCGCCATCCAGCGCGTCGAAGTGCTGCTGGACGGTGCCTCGGCGCTGTACGGCACCGACGCCATCGGCGGCGTGATCAACTTCATCACGCGCAAGGACTTCCAGGGCGTCGAGCTGAACGCCTACGGCCTGAAGACCAAAGAGGGCGGCGCCGGCAAGCGCACCGCCACCCTGACCGCCGGTATCGGCGACGTCGCCAAGGACGGCTTTAACGTGTTCGCCGTGGCCGACTTCCAGCGCACCGATGCGCTGTCGACTTCGCAGCGTGACTTCATCAACGACCTGCATATCGCCGAACGCCTGCCGCACCTGCTGTCCGGCTACACTTCGCCGGCCAACATCCGCCTGACCGGCGCCCAGCGCGACTACCTGAACGACCAGGGCTTCACCATCAACGGCAAGCCGCTGACCAACCGCACGATCAACCCGTCGGTGCCGACCTGCAACGGCCCGGCCAATCTGTACCTGCCGACCGGCACCGGCGGCGTCGACGCCTGCACCTACAACTACATGGGCGACACCGAGCTGTATCCGAAATCGGAGAAGGCCAACTTCCTGTCGCGCGGTGTGCTGCAGATCAATCCGGAAAACCAGCTGTACGCCGAGGTGGCGCTGAGCCGCTCGAAAACCTATTACGCCGCCTCGTCGGCGCGTGTGACCGGCTACATCGACTACCGCAAGGTGCCGGCGCTGGCCAAGTACGACCTGCTGTCGGACGAGGCCTCGGCCGACGACGACGTGCCGGGCGAAGTGCAGCTGAATATGCGGCTGTTCGAGGCCGGCCGCCGCACCTCGGAGCTGACCAGCGAGAGCCAGCGCTATGTGGTCGGCTGGACCGGCAGCCGCAACGGCTGGGACTATGACGTCGGCCTGAACCACAGCGTCAACGTCATCAAGGACCGCGACACGCACGGCTACTTGCTGTACGACAAACTGATGCAAGGCATCTCGGACGGCCTGATCAACCCGTTCGGCCCGTCCAGCCCGGAAGGCATCGCGCTGCTTAACAGCATCCAGGTCAATGACGAGGTGCGCCACGCGCGCGGCACCATGGACTCGGTCGACTTTAAAGTGTCGCATGCGGTCGGCACCTTGGCCGGCGGCGACGCCGCGCTGGCCGTCGGCGGCGAGCTTCGCCGCGAGAAAACCACCTTCAACCCGTCCGCGCTCCTGATGAGCGATAACATCAACAACGACTTCGCGCCGGAAGGCGGCGACGCCACCGCTTACGCCCGCAATATCCAGGCCGTCTACGGCGAACTGCTGCTGCCGCTGACCAAGCAGTGGGAGGCGCAGGTCTCGGCCCGCTACGACCACTACCAGGTGGTCGGCGGCGCCGCCAGCCCGAAAGTCGGGGTCAGCTACATGCCGACCAACACCATGCTGTTCCGCGCCTCGGCCGGGCGCGGCTTCCGGGCGCCGTCGATGACGGAACTGTACCGCCCGATGCAGGTCGGCAGCACCGCCACCCTGCCGGACCCGGTCTACTGCGCCACCGTCGACAACAACTACGCCGACTGCGCCGACGCCTGGGAAGTGCACCGCTACTCGAACGCCAACCTGAAGCCGGAGAAGAGCCGCCAGTTCTCGCTGGGCATGGTGCTGCAGCCGTCCAAGCAGGTGATGCTGTCGCTGGACTACTGGAACATCAAGCGCACCGACCTGATCGCCGAGATCGGCGACGACGTGATCCTGGCCAACCAGAACAAGTACGGCAACCTGATCCACCGCGACGAGGACGGTTACATCGAGTACATCGACCAGTTCAAGGAAAACCGCGGCGCCCAGAAGGCCGCCGGCCTCGATCTGACCATCGATTTCAAAGGCGTGCAGACCTGGGCCGGCCGTTTCGGCGGCCGCCTGAGCGGCACCTATGTCACCAAGTCCGAGCTGCAATACGCCAAGGGCGACGCCTTCGTCAGCAACCTGGGCCGCTTTGTCACCGACGGCGTGGTGCAGCGCTGGCGCCATACCATCACCTTCGACTGGGACAAAGGCCCGTGGGCGGCGACGCTGTCGAACACCTTCTCCAGCGGCTATGAAGACCAGAACTCGGCGATCAATATCGACGACGGCACGGTGGTGGCGGCCAACCGCGTGAAATCGTATTCATTGTGGGATCTGACCGGCTCCTGGCAGGCCAGCAAGGCCATCAAGGTGCGCGCCGGCGTGCAGAATCTGGCCGACACGGCGCCGCCGTACTCCAACCAGGCGTATTACTTTATTTCAGGCTACGACCCGACGTATACCGATGTGCGCGGCCGCCGCTTCTTTGCTAGTGTAAATTACGCCTTCAAGTAATGCGTTTTTAAGCAATAGCTTGGTATCATCTGCGGTAACTACGGCGCCCGGCGATAGCCCGGCGCCGGTTTTCATCGGAAGGGCAACATGAAATTAACGGGTTTTACGCGCCGCGGGCTGAGCAGGCTGTGCCTGCTATGGCTGCTGGTGCTGACCGGCGCCGCCGCGCAGGCGGCTGCGACGACGCCGGTTCCCAAGGTGCAGGTGCCGGGCAAGAGCAGCAAACCGGCCAAGGCCGTACCACCACCGAAACCGGTGCTGACGCCGCCGGCCGGCAATCTGGTCATCATCGGCGGCGGCTTGCGGGCCGAAAACGCCGAGGTGTGGCAGCGCATCGTCATGCTGGCGGGCGGCAAGGGCGCGCGCATCGGCGTGTTCGGCTCGGCCTCGATCAACCCGGAAAGCGCGGCCCAGGCCACCGTCAACAAGCTCAATCAGTACGGCGCCCAGGCGTTTGCGATTCCGCTCGGCGTCACCTGGCCCAATAGCGACTACCGCAAGGCGGCCGAGGATCCGGAAGTGGTGGCGGCCATCCATTCGGCCACCGGGATTTACTTCACCGGCGGCGACCAGGCCCGCATCACGCGCGCGCTGGTGCGCACCGACGGCAGCCACACGGCGGCGCTGGACGCGGTATGGGACGTCTACCGCGATGGCGGCGTGCTGGCCGGCTCCAGCGCCGGCGCCGCCATCATGAGCACCACCATGTTCTACGACGCCAAGTCGACCCTGGACATGCTCAAGCAGGGCGTCAACGAGGGCCACGAGATCGCCTCCGGCCTCGGCTTCATCGGCGAGGACGTGTTTGTCGACCAGCATTTGCTGGTGCGCGGCCGCTTTGCGCGCATGATTCCGGTGATGCTGAAGAAGGGTTACCAGATCGGCTTGGGCATCGACGAAAACACCGCGATGGTGGTCAACGCCAAGCGCGATGTGGAGATTATCGGTTACAGCGGCGCGCTGCTGCTGGACCTGTCGGCGGCGATTACCGACCGTGGCATCAAGGGGTTTAATATATCTAACGCCACCATCAGTTACCTTGATCGCGGCGACAAGTTCAACCTGGTCACGCGCGAGTTTACGCCGTCGCCGGACAAGGCCGACAACAAGCTCGACCCGAATCAGCCGGACACCCGCGAGCCGGTCTACACCAACGATATCCTCGGCAACAATGCGGTGCTGGACTTGATGGTGAATCTGATCGACAACGCCCAGCAGGACGCCATCGGCATCGCCTTCGGCAACCCGCGCGACTTCAATCCGGAGCTGGGCTTCGAGTTCCGCTTCTCCAAGACGATTAACAGCGTCGGCTACAGCTCGACCGAAGTGGAGGCGTATTCGGTACTGAAACTGCGCATGGACATCCGGCCGATCCAGCTGCAGCAGCCGCTGTACCGCTACCGCTAGCGTAGCCGACCCCGGACGAAAGGGTCTGACCCCGTACGGGGTCAGACCCTGGCCGTGGCGCAGTGCGGGTTGCGTCGGTGCCGCGCGCCGTGGTCAACCATTTTTATGGGAGTGCATATGCGCATGGCGATCAAGTTCCTGGTGCACGCGGCCTTGCTGCTGGCCTTGCCGTTCAGCGTGATGGCGGCCGATGGCCCCAAAGGCTCGCTGGTCATCATCGGCGGCGGCCTGCGGGCCGATAACGACGCCGTCTGGCAGCGCATCGTCCAGCTGGCCGGTGGGCAGGGAGCGCGCATTGCCGTCTTCGCCTCGGCGGCGGCCGACCCGGCGCCGGTGGCGGCCGCCATCGTCGATTCCCTCAACCGCTACGGCGCCGACGCTTTCCAGATCCCGCTGGCGGTCAAGCTGGCCGATAGCGATTTCCGCAAGGCGGCCGACGATCCGCTGCTGGCCGACGCCGTGCGCGGCGCCGGCGGCGTGTTCTTCTCCGGCGGCGACCAGGCCCGCATCACCCAGGCGCTGGTGCGCGCCGACGGCAGCCGCAGCGCGGTGCTGGAGGCGGTGTGGGACGTGTACCGTAAAGGCGGCGTGGTGGCCGGCAACAGCGCCGGCGCGGCGGTGATGAGCAGCACCATGTTCTACGCGCCCAAGACCGTGTTCGCCACGCTGCGCGGCGGTGTCACCGACGGCCAGGAAATTGCCCCCGGCCTCGGCTTCATCGGCGACGATGTGTTTGTCGACCAGCACTTCCTGGTGCGCGGCCGCTTCGCCCGCATGATTCCGGCCATGCTGAAGAAGGGCTACAAGTTCGGCCTCGGCATCGACGAGAACACCGCCATGGTGGTCGATCCGCAGCGGCGCGTGGAGATCGTCGGCAGCAAGGGCGCGCTGCTGGTCGACCTGTCGCGCGCCAGCACCGATCCGGCCCGTGCCGGCTTCAATGTCTCGAACGCGGTGATCAGCTACCTGGATCAGGGCGACCTGTATGACCTCAACACGCACGCGTTCACGCCGTCGGCCGCCAAGGCCGGCGGGCGCATCGCGCCGCACAAGGACCTGGCGGCCGATCCGGTGTTTTCGCCCGACATCCTGGGGCGCAACGCGCTGGTGCAGCTGATGGAAAGCCTGATGAACAACCGCCGCAGCGAGGCGATCGGCATCGCCACCAGCGGCCCCGGATCGACGCTGCCGGAACTGGGCTTTCAGTTCACGCTGAGCAAGACGCGCGACAGCGTCGGCTACGCTTCGGCGGCGCCGGCCAGCTATTCCATCCTCAACATGCGCCTCGACATCCGCCCGCTCGACATCGGCCAGTCGCTGCGCGCACAATAGCCGCCCGCCGCCCGCCGCCCGCCGCCCGCCGGACTCGCCGCAGCGCCGGCCCCGGTTTACAATGACGCTCACGTTTTCAACTGACCGTCAGGACCTCCATGCTCCGCAATCTCCTCTCCCTGCTGGCGCTGTGCGCCTCGGCCTCCGCGCTGGCCGCGCAACCGGCCACCATGCGCGTCGACTACCTCCACAGCGGCAACGCGCTCGACGAGCACTACGCGCTGGAGCGGGTGGTGGTCGAGCCGCTGCCGTGGCCCGGCAACCTGCGCCAGACCATCGACACCACTAACCGCGGTAACAACATGGTTGAAGTGGTCGATGCCAAGACCGGCAAGCTGCTGTACTCGCGCGGTTTCAGCACGGTATTCGCCGAATGGCGCAGCACCGAGGAAGCGGCCAGTATCAACCGCGGCTTCGAGGAGTCGGTGCGTTTCCCGCGTCCCGAGCAGCCGGTGCGCGTGCGCATCCTCAAGCGCGACGAGCGCAACCTGTTCTCGGTGGTGTGGACCGCCGACGTCAACCCGGACGCGCAGGACGTGATCCGCAAGCAGCCGCCGGCGCCGGTCAAGCCGATCGGCATCCGCGTCAATGGCCCGTCGGAAGACAAGGTCGACCTGCTGATCGTCGGCGACGGCTACACCCAGGCCGAGATGAAGAAGTTCGAGGCGGCCGCCCGCCGCCTGGCCGACCACCTGTTCCAGGTGTCGCCGTTCAAGGAGCGCGCCAAGGACTTCAACGTCTGGGCCATCGCGCTGCCGACCGAGGAATCGGGCGTGTCGCGGCCATCGACCGGCGTCCATCATGCGTCGAAGCTGGGCGCGCGCTACGACATCTTCGGCAGCGAACGTTACGTGCTGACCACCGACAACCGCGCATTGCGCGAACTGGCGCAGTACGCGCCGTATGAGTTCATTGAAATCCTGGTCAACAACGAAACCTACGGCGGCGGCGGCATCTTCGGCCAGTTCAGCACGGCGGCGGCCGACAACGACTGGGCCAACTACCTGTTCGTGCACGAATTCGGCCACCACTTCGCCGGCCTGGCCGACGAGTACTACACCTCGCCGGTCGCCTACGCCACCGGTGGCGAACGCCGCGAACCGTGGGAACCGAACGCCACCGCGCTGCACGATCCGGCCAATCTGAAATGGAAGAAGTTCGTGAAGGAGGGCACGCCGCTGCCGACGCCGTGGCCGAAAGAAGCTTACGAGACCGCGTCGCGCGCCTACCAGAAGGAACGCGCCGCGCTGCGCGCAGACAACCGTCCGGAGTCGGAGATGAGCGCGCTGTTCCGCCGCGATCTGCAGCAGAGCAATGAACTGTTCTCGCGCGATCCGCACCGCCACACGGTCGGCGCGTTCGAGGGCGCCAACTACGAGGCCACCGGTTATTACCGGCCTGAAATGCAGTGCATCATGTTCGACCGCAGCGACACCTTCTGCTCGGTGTGTGCGGACGCGATCGGCACCATCATCGATCTGTATTCCCGGCCGGAAAAATAAACCGGGGGTTTAGTACGCTAGCGTACAGTGTGCGGAGCGGGCGAGGCTTAAGCTGTATCTCACTTACTCAAACAACACCGAAAGGGATCACATCATGAACAAAATTATCGCTACCCTGATCGCCGGCCTGTTCGCTACCGCCGCTTTTGCTCAAACCTCGGACGTTGCTAAGGCACAAGCCGATGCCAACAAAGACGTCGCCAAGGCGCAGCAGAAAGAAGCCAAGGTCGATGCCAAGGCTGACCACAAAGCCAACAAAGCCATCGCCAAAGCTGATAAGGTGCATGAAGAGCAGCAAGCCAAAGTAGGCGTGGAACAAGCCAAAGCCAACGAAAAAGTGGCCAAGGCTGATCCAGAAGACAAAGCTAAAGCAGTTGCCAAAGGCGACAAAGCCGTAGCCAAAGCCGAAGAAAAAGCCGAGAAAAAATCGGTGAAAGCTGACGCCAAAGCGATCAAGGCTTCGGTTGACGCCACCGAAGACAAAGCCCTGGCCGCGAACAAAACCGCCGCCACCAAAGCCAAGGCCGACGCTGAAGTCAAAGAAGCCGCTGCCAAGCACTAAGCACTAACCCGCACGGCGTAAAAAAGGGTCTGACCCCCATGCGGGGTCAGACCCTTTGTCTTATGAATGCGCCGCAGCGCGCTGAGCACCGTAAAGGGTACGACCCCTGCGGGGTCGGACCCTGGTGTGCCGCCGTGCGGGTTAGACGATCGGCACCAGGCCGCTCGGCTTGATCTTGGTCGCCAGTTCCTTGCCTTTGCGCGCGCGCTTGCCGAAGTGGACCGCCAGCGCCGACGCCGACAGCCGTTCTTCCTGCGCCTTGCCGCCGCGGCCGATGCCGTGCACGGTCACGCCTTTCTGGCTGATCGGCTTGGCCGCCAGCAGGGCTTCCTTGTCGCCCAGCTCCATCAGGATCACGCCGCGGCCGCCGTTGGTCAGCACTTTCATTTCATCCATGCCGAATACCAGCACCCGCGCGCCCGACGACAGGGTCGCCACGGCGCTGGCCGTGTCCGGAATCACGGTCGGCGGCAGCGGGACGTCGCCGTCGTCCAGTGTGATGAACGATTTGCCGCTCTTGTTGCGGCTGACCAGGTCGGCCGCCTTGCTCTCGAAGCCGAAACCGGCGCTGCTGGCCAGCAGCAGGCGGGTGGCGCCGGCGCCGGCGAAGTAGTGCAACAGCCGTGAACCGGACGCCAGGTCGATCAGCGTGGTGACCGGCACGCCGTCGCCGCGCGCGTTCGGCAAGGCCGCTACCGGCACCGAATACACTTTGCCGTTGCTGCCGAATGCCAGCAGGTGGTCCACCGTGCGGCATTCGAACGCGCCATACAGCGCGTCGCCCGCCTTGAAGGTGAATTGCGCGGCGTCGTGGCCGATGCCGCTGCGGGCGCGGATCCAGCCTTTTTCCGAAATGATGACGGTCACCGGCTCGTCCACCACCTTCTGCTCGACCACGGCTTTCTGCGCTTCTTCGATCAGCGTGCGGCGGGCGTCGCCGAAGGTCTTGGCGTCGTTGTCGATTTCCTTGATGATGGCGCGCTTCATCGACGACGGGTTGTCCAGCAGGTCTTGCAGTTGCTGGCGGTCCTTGCGCAGTTCGGCCAGTTCCTGTTCGATCTTGATCGCTTCCAGGCGCGCCAGCTGGCGCAGGCGGATTTCCAGGATGTCTTCGGCCTGGATCTCGCTCAGGTTGAAGCGCGCCATCAGCGCCGCCTTCGGTTCGTCCGAGTTGCGGATGATGTGGATCACTTCATCGATGTTGAGCAGGATGGTCTGGCGGCCTTCCAGGATGTGGATCCGCGCGTCGACTTTACCCAGCTTGTACTGCGTGCGGCGGGTCACGGTGGCGAAGCGGAAGGTGATCCATTCGCTGAGGATTTCGCCCAGGCCTTTCTGGCGCGGCCGGCCGTCGCCGCCGATCATCACCAGGTTGATCGAGGCCGACGATTCGAGCGAGGTGTGCGCCAGCATCATCAGCATGAATTCGGTCTGGTCCTGGTTTTTCGATTTCGGTTCGAATACGAGACGGACCGGCGCCGCGCGGCCCGATTCGTCGCGGATGGTGTCGAGCGAATTCAAAATCAGCGATTTCAGCGCCAGCTGTTCCGGCGACAGCGCTTTCTTGCCCAGCTTGATCTTCGGGTTGGTCAGTTCTTCGATTTCTTCCAGCACTTTTTGCGACGAGGTGCCCGGCGGCAGTTCGGTCACCACCGCCTGCCATTGGCCGCGCGCCAGTTCTTCGATCTTCCAGCGGGCCCGCACTTTCATCGAGCCGCGGCCGCTGGCGTACATGTCGGCGATCTGCTGCGGCGGGGTGATGATCTGGCCGCCGCCGGGGAAGTCCGGGCCCGGCATCAGCGCCATCAGCTCGCTGTGGGTGATCTTCGGGTTGCGGATCATGGCGACCGCGGCGGTCGCCACCTCGCCCAGGTTGTGCGACGGGATCTCGGTGGCCAGGCCGACCGCGATGCCGGAGGCGCCGTTCAGCAGCACCATCGGCAGCCGCGCCGGCAGCAGGCACGGTTCTTCGGTCGAGCCGTCGTAGTTGGCCTGGAAGTCGACCGTGCCCTGGTTGATTTCGTCCAGCAGCACTTTGGCGATCGGCGTCAGGCGCGCTTCGGTGTAGCGCATCGCCGCCGCGCCGTCGCCGTCGCGCGAGCCGAAGTTGCCCTGGCCGTCGATCAGCGGGTAGCGCAGCGAGAAGTCCTGCGCCATGCGCACCATGGCGTCGTACACGGATTGGTCGCCGTGCGGGTGCAGCTTGCCCAGCACATCGCCCACCACGGTGGCCGATTTGCGCGGTTTGGCGCTGCTGTTCAGGCCCATTTCGTTCATCGCGTACAGGATGCGGCGCTGCACCGGCTTCTGGCCGTCGCACACGTCCGGCAGCGCGCGGCCCTTGACCACCGAGATCGCGTAGTCGAGGTAGGCGCGCTCGGCGAAGGTCGACAGCGTCAGGGCGTCGCCGCCGTCACCGCCGCCGGCGCCGCCGAACATGCCGTCGTCGCCGCCGCCGCCGCCGCCGTTGCCGCCGCCGTTGCCACCACCGTTGCCATCATCCTTGCCATCGCCACCGTCATCGGCGGGCAGCGGCTGGCCGTGGGCGTGCGCTTCGGCGGCGGCGTGGGCTGCCGCCTGCGCGGCCGGCTGCACCGGGTGGTCCGAGACGCCCGGTTCGGCGGCGTTGGGGGCGCTGGCCGGCGCCGGCGCGCCCTGGTCGGTGGTTTGCTCGGCGTCGTCGTCCTGCGGCGCCGGTTCGTCAAAGAGGTTTGCTTGAGTCATGGTGTGCTTGTATTAAATGTCTGCGTCGGCTTCGTTGCCGTGTTCTTCGATCCAGGCGCGGCGCGCGGCCGCTTCGCCTTTGCCCATCAGCATGTTGAAGCGGGCGGCCGATTCGTGCAGGCCAAAGCCGCCCAGCGCCACCGGCAGCAGGCGGCGGGTGTCCGGGTTCATGGTGGTTTCCCACAGCTGTTCGGCGTTCATCTCGCCCAGGCCCTTGAAGCGCGAGATCGACCACGCGCCTTCCTTCAGGCCGTCCTTGCGCAGCTTGTCTTCGATGGCGGTCAGCTCGCCGGCGTCCAGCGCGTACAGCTTCTGGATCGGCTTTTTGCCGCGCGCCGGCGCGTCGACCCGGTACAGCGGCGGCCGCGCGATGCAAATATTGCCGTTGGCGATCAGGCCGGGGAAGTGGCGGAAGAACAGCGTCAGCAGCAGCACCTGGATGTGCGAGCCGTCGACGTCCGCATCGGACAGGATGCAGATCTTGCCGTAGCGCAGGCCGGACAGGTCGGGCTTGTCCAGCGGCGTGTGCGGGTCGACGCCGATCGCCACCGAGATGTCGTGGATTTCGTTGTTGGCGAACAGCCGGTCCTTGTCGGTTTCCCACGAGTTCAGCACCTTGCCGCGCAGCGGCAAAATCGCCTGGAATTCCTTGTCGCGGCCCATCTTGGCCGAGCCGCCGGCCGAGTCGCCCTCGACCAGGAACAGTTCGGTGCGCTCGACGTCGGTCGATTCGCAGTCGGTCAGTTTGCCCGGCAGCACAGCCACGCCGGAGGATTTTTTCTTTTCCACTTTCTGCGCCGAGCGCAGTCGCGACTGCGCCTGCTTGATGACCAGTTCGGCCAGCTTCTTGCCGTAGTCGACATGGTGGTTCAGCCACAGTTCCAGCGCCGGCTTCGAGTAGGTCGACACCAGCCGCACCGCGTCGCGCGAGTTCAGGCGTTCCTTGATCTGGCCCTGGAATTGCGGGTCCAGCACCTTGGCCGACAGCACGAACGAGGCCCGCGCGAACACGTCTTCCGGCAGCAGCTTGACGCCTTTCGGCAGCAGCGAGTGCATTTCGACGAAGTTTTTGACGGCGCCGTACAGGCCGTCGCGCAGCCCCGATTCGTGGGTGCCGCCGTTCGGCGTCGGGATCAGGTTGACGTAGGATTCACGGACGATGGCGCCTTGCTCGGTCCACGCCACCACCCACGACGCGCCTTCGCCCTCGGCGAAGCCTTCGGCGTCCGGGCCGGCGAACTGTTCGCCCTCGAACAGCGGGATCAAGGTCTCGCCGTCGGTCGACTGCGCCAGTGCTTCGGTCAGGTAGCCGCGCAGGCCGTCGTTGTATTGCCAGGTCTGCGATTCGCCGGTCTTGCCGTTGGCCAGCGTGACCGACACGCCCGGCAGCAGCACGGCTTTCGAGCGCAGCAGGCGTTGCAGCTCGGTGGTGGAGATCGCCGCCGAATCAAAATACTTGGCGTCCGGCCACACCGTGACCTTGGTGCCGGATTTCTTGCCGTCGCGCGGCGCCACCACCGAGCTCAGTGGTTCGGTGACGTCGCCGTTTTCGAACACCAGGTGGTGCAGGCCGGTGCCGTTCGGCTCCTTGCGCCACACCGTGATTTCCAGCCGCTTGGACAGCGCGTTGGTGACCGATACGCCGACCCCGTGCAGGCCGCCGGAAAACGCGTAGGCGCCGCCGCTGCCCTTGTCGAACTTGCCGCCGGCGTGCAGCCGGGTAAACACGATTTCCACCGTCGGCACCCCTTCTTCCGGGTGCAGGCCGACCGGGATGCCGCGGCCGTCGTCTTCGACCGTGACGCTGCCGTCGGCATTTTGCGTGACGATGATGTTATGGCAATTGCCGCCCAGCGCTTCGTCGGCGGCGTTGTCGATCACTTCCTGGATGATGTGCAGCGGGTTCTCGGTGCGGGTGTACATGCCCGGGCGTTGCTTGACGGGTTCCAGCCCCTTCAGGACCCGGATGGAGGATTCGCTATAGTCGGAAACAGGTTTTTTGGTGGCCATACGTGAGCAGCTTGTGTTTTTGATACTGGGTTTATGTACAGGTGCGGCGATTAATGCGTATTCTATCCTCAACCGCGTTTGATCGCGGGCAAAAATTGCGCACTGCGCAATTTATACACGATGTTTACAGCCCAGGCCCGCCTTTTTAGACCGTTTTTACGACGCCGTCGCTAAGCTGACAGGTATCGAAACGCTCACCCGGAGGTTAGTCATGCACGCCTTTTTCCACACCCAAGCCGCCCAGCGCCGCGCCAAACCGCCCCGCAGCACGCCCCGCGCGACGCCAGCGGCGGCGCCGCGCGGCTGCCTGATGCAGCTGACCGTGGATGCCGCCGCCGTGACCGACCTGCGGGCGCTGGTGATGCGCACCTGCGGCGCTGGCATGGAATTCATGCGGGTCGAGGCGTGCGACCACGGCGCCCGCGTCAAGGTCTGGCTGTGCCTGTCGCGGGCGCTGGCCGGACAGGTGATGGAAGCCGTGATGCGGGCCTTGCCGGGCGCCGAATTCGGCCGCATGACGGCCTTGGCGCAGCGGGCCGCCGCATGATCATCGCCGTCGCCAACCCCAGCGGCGGCGCCGGCAAGACCATCGTCGCCAACAACCTGGCGCTACTGCGGGCGCGCGCCGGCCGCCGCGTGCTGCTGGTCGACACCGACCCGCGCGCCGCCGCCTGCGCCTGGTGCGGCGAACTGGCGGCGGCCGGCGTGCGGCCCAGAGTGACCGCGCGCGCCATCTGCGGCCGCACGCTGGTAGGCGAGCTGGAACTGCTGCGCACCCGCTACAACGATATCGTCATCGACACCGAGGGCCGCGACACGGCCGCCAGCCGCGCCGCGCTGATCGCCGCGCGGCTGGCGATTGTGCCGATCGACGTGCCGGTGACGCCGCAGCAGGTCGATCTGGCCAGCCAGTACAAGCTGATCGCCCGCCTGAATGCTGCGCGCATGTTCAATCCGGGCCTGCGCGTGCTGTTTGTCCTGGTTGGCGGCGACGTCCCGCCCAGCGACGAGGAGCGCGCTGCGGCGCGCGCCTACGCGTCGCGGGTGATGTCGGCGACGCTGGCCAGCACCGTTATTCGCGGCGCCGCCCCGGCCGATATGGACGGGCTGTACCGCGAAGTTTTCCACCACTGATAGAAAGTAGAGCATGAAAAAATTAGCACTCGCCGCAGCCGTTGCTGCTTTGTTGACCACCGGCGCACGCGCCGAAGACGCGGCCGCCACGCCGGCCGCCGTGCCGGACAACGCGGTCAGCTTCAACGTGGCGGCGATCAGCGATTACCGCTATCGCGGCATTTCGCAGACGCGCTTGCAGCCGGCCTTGCAGGGCGGCGCCGATTATGTGAACAACCCGACCGGCCTGTACGCCGGCGCCTGGGCCTCGACCATCACCTGGATCAAGGACGCGGGCGGCGACGGCAGCGTCGAGCTGGACCTGTATGCGGGCAAGCGCGGCCAGGTGACGGCCGATGTGGCGTATGACGTCGGCGTGCTGACTTATGTGTACGCTTCCAATAGCCTGCCGGTCAGCGCCAATACCACCGAGATCTATGGCCAGCTGGGTTATGGCCCGGCTTACGTGAAGTACTCGCATGCGGTGACCAATCTGTTCGGCTTTGCCGACAGCAAGAACAGCGGCTATCTGGACATCGGCGCCAACATCGACGCCGGCGATGGCTGGACCGTCAACCTGCACGGCGGCCGCCAGAATGTCCGTCATAACGATGCCGCGTCCTACACCGACTGGAAGCTGGGCCTGACCAAGGACTTCGGCGCGGTGACCGGCGCGCTGGCGGTGATCGGCACCAACGCCCAGGAGTCGGCCTACACCTCAGCCGCCAACGGCAAATTCCTCGGCAAGACTGCACTGCAGCTGACCTTCAGCAAGGTGTTCTAAGCCTGCGGGGAGGGCGCCGCGCCGCAATGGCGGCGGCGCTTGCCTGGCCTTCGGCGCTGAACCGGCTTCGCTGCTCTTGCGCGGCTTTGGGCGGTAGACGCATGGGAAATTGCAGGGTAGCCATGGTGGGTTCCCCTGAAAAGCGTTTTTACTAAAAGCCTCTAAACAGTACTACACAGTGCTAAATCACTCTAAAGCTTACTAAAGTTAGAGCGCCTGCAAGATTTGGTTCCCTCAACCACTTCCTTAGAACGAAATATCACTGTCTAGTATTAAATAGTACGATTTAGACCGTTTTAGTAAAACGCGAAAAATAGATACCCACCCCCTGTATCCTCCCGCCTCAGAGCGGGCAGGATCTTGGCATCAAGGCGCCGATGTGGTGGTAGCTGCCGTGCTGCGGGAAAATCTCGCGGTACAGGTGGCGTACCTCGGGTGCGCACAGCTTGCGGTCTTCCTTGTAGGCTTGCAGTTCCAGTTCGCTGTGGCGCGAGTGGTAGGTGTCGTGGCCGTCTTCAAGCACCAGCGTGTCAGCCAGACGCGCGTGCGGTAGCTGGGCGACGAACACCAGCACGCAGCCGGCCTGGTGCGCGGTCAGCGGACGGCGGCCGTGCGCCACCGTCACCAGCACCCGCGCCGACGGGTTCACGCTCTGCATGACCTTCAGGCGCGCCAGCAGTTCGGCGCAGCCGTCGCGCTCCAGCGCTTCGGGACGCAGCAGGGCGAGGATCACGCCGGCGCGGGCCAGCGCCGTGTCCTGGCTGCGCAGCGAGGCGTCGATCACCAGATCGTCGAACAGTTGGGCATCGTAGGGGCGCGGATTGGGCGAGACCAGCAGCACGCGCTTGCCGGCCGCCACGCGCAGCATGGCCAAGTCTTCGGCCAGATCGGCCACGGCGCTGTCGCCGTCTTCACCAGTCAGGGCGACGATCATACGGCCTCCATCATTTTGGCGACCGGTGTGGCCTTGCCCGGCCGGTACAGCGGCAGCGCATCGAGATTTTCCAGCGCGGCGGCCAATTGTTGGCGGCAGTTGTCGGTGGCCGGCACCATCGGCAGGCGCAGCTCGTCGCGCAACAGACCCTGCATTGCCAACGCCGCCTTCAGCGGCGCCGGATTCGGCTCCGAGAACAGCAGCCGCATCATCGGCAGCAGCGCGGCCGCCAGTGCGCGCGCTTCGGCCAGCCGCTGTGCGCGCACCAGATCGAACAGCTGTACATACAAATCGGTGCGAATGTGTGCCGACGCCGAAATCGCCCCATGCGCGCCGCCGCACAGCGCGGCAAACAGCAGCACATCGTCGCCGCACAGCACCGACAACGGCGTCTGCTGCACCAGATCGGTCATCTGCTGCAAGCTGCCGCCGGCCTCCTTGATCGCGGCAAACTGCGGCCGCTGCGCCAGCCGCTGCGCCGTGGCCAGTTCCAGCGTCACGCCGGTGCGCGCCGGCACGTTGTACAGCACGATCGGCCGCGCGGTGGCGTCGGCGATGGTCTCGAAGTGACGCACCAGACCCTCTTGCGATGGCCGCACATAGGCTGGTGTCGACACCAGATAGCCGGCCAGATCCTCGTCGTCGAATTGCAGCACGCGGCTGGCGGCGGCAAACGTGTCGCTGCCGCCGATGCCCATCAATACCGGGCAGCGCTTGTGCGCCACCTCCAGCACCGCCGCCAGCGCCGCGCTTTGCTCGGCCAGGTCCAGCTGCGGCGCCTCGCCGGTGGTGCCGCACACCACCAGCCCGTGGGCGCCAGCGTCGATCACCCGCTCGGCCAGCCGTTGCAGCTGCGCCAGGTCGATCTCGCCGTGGCGCATGGGGGTGGCCAGCGGCACCCAGATGCCGTGTAAACAATTCATGATAGTCCAAGGTGGTTGCGATGGAACCAGCGTAGCCAAGCCCCCGTAAAAATGGTCTAAAGAGTCGCCATCCCGGCGTAAAGAAACCATAAATTTTTACGCTTTGTTTACACCCCGCCGGCAAGTCTTTACAAAATCTTTAGACCCTTCTGGCTAAGCTTCAAGCTATCAAAACAAGACCTGTGAGGGTGTGATGGACATAGTATTTATCGGCGCGATTGCGCTGTTCTACCTGCTGACGGTGGCCATGGCCGCCGGCTGCGCCAAACTGGGAGGCCAGCCATGAACACGTTCTACCTGATCGGCGCGATTGCTTCCGCCGGCCTGCTGGTCTACCTGGTGGTGGCCCTGCTGAAAGCGGAGGATCTGTGATGAGCATGCAATCGATAATCCTGCTGATCGTGTTCCTGGCGGTGCTGCTGGCGCTGGCCTGGCCGCTCGGCATCGTGCTGGCGCGGGTCGGCGACGGCAACGCCGCCGGCACCAGCCCGCTGCGCGGCTTCGGCTGGCTGGCCAAAATTGAAAACCTGATCTACCGCGTGGCCGGGGTCGACCCGAAAGAGGGGCAGAGCTGGAAAACCTACGCGCTGTCGCTGCTGGCGTTCAGCGTGCTCGGCACCCTGGCCACCTACGCGCTGCAACGGCTGCAAATCTGGCTGCCGCTCAACCCGCAGGCGATGGCCAACGTCTCGCCCGATTCGGCCTTCGACACCGCCGTCAGTTTTGTTGCCAACACCAACTGGCAGGGCTACAGCGGTGAACAGACCATGAGCTACCTGACCCAGATGCTGGTGCTGGCCGGCCAGAACTTCTTCTCGGCCGCCACCGGCATCGCCGTCGCCTACGCCCTGATTCGCGGCTTCGCGTCGCGCTCGGCCAAATCGATCGGCAACTTCTGGGTCGACCTGGTGCGCTCGACCCTGTACATTCTGCTGCCGCTGTCGCTGATCCTGGCCGTGGTGCTGATGGCGCAAGGCGTGATCCAGAACTTCGCGCCGTACAAGGAAGTGCAGCTGCTCGACCCGGTCACCTACAGCCAGCCGAAAACCGGCGCCGACGGCCAGCCCGTGCTCGACGCCAAGGGTCAGCCGGTCACCGAAACCCTGACCGCCACCACCCAGACCATCGCCATGGGCCCCGTCGCGTCGCAGGAAGCCATCAAGATGCTGGGCACCAACGGCGGGGGCTTCTTCAACGCCAACTCGGCCCACCCGTATGAAAACCCTACCGCGCTGAGCAACTTCCTGCAAATGCTGGCGATCTTCATCATCCCGGCCGGCCTGTGCTTCGCCTTCGGCCGCCTGGTCGGCGACCGCCGCCAGGGCTGGGCCGTGCTGGGCGCCATGACGCTGCTGTTCGTGGTCTGCACCTGCGTGGTGATGAGCGCCGAGCAGAGCGCCCATCCGGCATTGCAGGCGCTCAACGTCGACCAGAGCATGGGCTATATGGAAGGCAAGGAAACCCGCTTCGGCATCTCCGCCTCAACCCTGTTCGCGGCGGTCACCACGGCCGCTTCGTGCGGCGCCGTCAACGCCATGCATGACTCGTTTACGCCGCTTGGCGGCATGATCCCGATGCTGCTGATCCAGTTCGGCGAAGTGATCTTCGGCGGCGTCGGCACCGGCCTGTACGGCATGCTGGTGTTCGCCATCATGGCGGTGTTCATCGCCGGCCTGATGATCGGCCGCACGCCGGAATACCTCGGCAAGAAAATCCAGGCCTATGAAATGAAAATGACCTCGATCGCCATCCTGGTGACGCCGACGCTGGTGCTGGCCGGCACCGCGATTGCCGTCATGTGCGACGCCGGCAAGGCCGGCATCGCCAACCCCGGCGCGCACGGCTTCTCGGAAATCCTGTACGCGTTCAGCTCGGCCGCCAACAACAACGGCTCGGCGTTTGCCGGCCTGTCGGCCAACACGCCGTTCTACAACAGCATGCTGGCGATCGCCATGTGGTTCGGCCGCTTCGCCATGATCGTGCCGATCCTGGCCATCGCCGGCTCGCTGGCCGGCAAGCAGCGCCTCGACGCCAACGCCGGCACCATGCCGACCCACGGCGGCATGTTCGTCGGCCTGCTGTGCGGCGTGGTGGTGCTGGTCGGGGTGCTGAACTATGTGCCGGCGCTGGCGCTGGGCCCGATCGTCGAGCACCTGCAGCTGTTTGCCCAATAAGGAATCACCATGTCTACTACAACGCAAAAAGACGCCACCCTGTTTACCAACCCACCGGCCCGCAAGCTGAATATGTTCGACTCGCAGCTGCTGGTGCCGGCCATCGCCGATTCGTTCCGCAAGCTGCACCCGCGCACCCAGTTGCGCAGCCCGGTGATGTTCGTGGTCTATGTCGGCAGCCTGATCACCACCGCGCTGGCGGTGCAGGCCGCGCTGGGCCAGGGCGAAGCGCCGTTCGGTTTCATCGCCGCCACCGCCGTCTGGCTGTGGTTCACGGTGCTGTTCGCCAACTTCGCCGAGGCGCTGGCCGAAGGCCGCAGCAAGGCGCAGGCGGCGTCGCTGCGCAGCCTGAAACAGACCGTCACCGCCAAGAAGCTGGCCACGCCAAAGCACGGCACCACCTGGCTGCCGCAACCGGCGCTGGACCTGCGCAAGGGCCACTACATCCTGGTCGAGGCCGGCGACGTGATCCCGATCGACGGCGAGGTGATCGAAGGCGTGGCCTCGGTCGATGAAAGCGCCATCACCGGCGAATCGGCGCCGGTGATCCGCGAATCAGGCGGCGACTTCTCGTCCGTCACGGGCGGCACCCGGGTGCTGTCAGACTGGCTGGTGGTCAAGGTCACCGCCAATCCGGGCGAGACCTTCCTCGACCGCATGATCTCGATGGTGGAAGGCGCCAAGCGCCAGAAGACGCCGAACGAAATCGCGCTGACCATCCTGCTGGTGGCCTTGACCATCGTGTTCCTGATCGTCACCGTGACCTTGCTGCCGTTCTCGCTGTTCTCGGTGGCCGCCGCCGGCAGTGGCGCGCCGGTGTCGATCACGGTGCTGATCGCGCTGCTGGTATGCCTGATCCCGACCACCATCGGCGGCCTGCTGAGCGCCATCGGCGTGGCCGGCATGAGCCGCATGATGCAAGCCAATGTGATCGCCACCTCGGGCCGCGCGGTGGAAGCGGCCGGCGACGTCGATGTGCTGCTGCTCGACAAAACCGGCACCATCACGCTGGGTAACCGCCAGGCCTCGGCCTTCATGCCGGCGCCGGGCGTGACCGAACAACAGCTGGCCGACGTCGCCCAGCTGGCGTCGCTGGCCGACGAAACGCCGGAAGGGCGCAGCATCGTGGTGCTGGCCAAGCAGAAGTTCAACATCCGCGAACGCGAAATGGCGACCCTGAACGCGACCTTCGTGCCGTTCACCGCGCAGACCCGCATGTCCGGCATCGACATCGGCCCGCGCGCGATCCGCAAGGGCGCGGCCGATACCGTGCGCCAGTACGTCGAAGCGCTGGGCCAGAAGTATCCGGGCGAAGTGGCGCGCAGCGTTGACGACATCTCGCGCCGCGGCAGCACGCCGCTGGTGGTGGTCGACGGCGAGCGCGTGATGGGCGTGGTCGAACTGAAGGACATCGTCAAGGGCGGCATCAAGGAGCGCTTTGCCGAACTGCGCCGCATGGGCATCAAGACTGTGATGATCACCGGCGACAACAAGTTGACCGCCGCCGCGATCGCCGCCGAAGCGGGCGTTGACGACTTCCTGGCCGAAGCCACGCCCGAAGACAAGCTCAAGCTGATCCGCAGCTACCAGGCCGAAGGCCGGCTGGTGGCCATGACCGGCGACGGCACCAACGACGCCCCGGCGCTGGCCCAGGCCGACGTCGCGGTGGCGATGAACTCCGGCACCCAGGCGGCCAAGGAAGCCGGCAACATGGTCGATCTCGATTCGAACCCGACCAAGCTGCTGGAAATCGTCGAAATCGGCAAGCAGATGCTGATGACGCGCGGCTCGCTGACCACGTTCTCGATCTCCAACGACATCGCCAAATACTTCGCCATCATCCCGGCGGCGTTCGTCGGCACCTACCCGCAGCTGAAGGCGCTCGACATCATGCACCTGGCCAGCCCGGCCTCGGCCATCATGTCGGCGGTGATTTTTAATGCGCTGATCATCATGGTCTTGATCCCGCTGGCGCTGAAGGGCGTGCCATACCGGGCCATCGGCGCCGTGGCGCTGCTGCGCCGCAACCTGCTGCTGTACGGCGTCGGCGGCATCATCCTGCCGTTCATCGGCATCAAGGTCATCGACCTGGTGCTGACCGCCCTCAACCTCGTCTAACCCGTCAAGTCGCCCACTGGGCGACGTGGCTTCCCGCGCAGGCGGGACCCGTATTCAGCATGGATTCCCGCCTGCGCGGGAATGACGCTACATAGGAGTTTTACCATGACATCGCCACTTCGTCCCGCCCTCACCATCTTCGTCGCGCTGACCCTGGTCTGCGGCGTCATCTATCCGCTGGCCGTGACCGGCATCGGCCAGGCCGCGTTTGCCGACCAGGCCAACGGCAGCCTGGTGACCGTCAACGGCAAAACCGTCGGCTCGTCGCTGATCGGCCAGGCCTTCACCTCGCCGCAATACTTCTGGAGCCGGCCGTCGGCCACCGCGCCGATGCCGAACAACGCGGCCGGCTCGGGCGGCGCCAACCAGGGGCCGACCAACCCGGCCCTGATCGACGCCG
Source organism: Duganella dendranthematis (assembly GCF_012849375.1). Lineage (NCBI taxonomy): Bacteria > Pseudomonadati > Pseudomonadota > Betaproteobacteria > Burkholderiales > Oxalobacteraceae > Duganella > Duganella dendranthematis. The sequence continues at coordinate 1,480,722 of NZ_CP051684.1, read as the reverse complement.
TCAAAGGCCGCATCGACGCGCTGCACGCGGCCGACGCCGCCGTTGGCATCAGCAACACGGCCGCGATCCCGGTCGACCTGGTGACCGCCTCGGCCAGCGGTCTCGATCCCGAGATCAGCCTGGCCGCCGCCCGCTACCAGGCCGGCCGCATCGCCGCCGCGCGCCGCATCAGCAGCGAGCAGGTGCTGGCGCTGATCGCCCGCGAACAGCAGCGCCAGTGGTTCGGCTTCTTCGGCGAAGCGCGCGTCAACGTGCTGGCGCTGAACCTTGCGCTGGACCAGGCGGCGGCCACCAGCCACGTCCCGGCGCGCGGCTAAGCCAAGAGGTACAATCCGCGCATGGCCATGTTCCCCACCGACTCCATACGACCCGATCCCGATGCGCTGCTGGCGCAGGTGCAGGCGCAGGAGCGCCGCGCCGCGCGCGGCAGGCTGCGCATCTACTTCGGCGCCTCGGCCGGCGTCGGCAAGACCTACGCCATGCTGGCGGCCGCCCGCAAACTGCAGGCCGACGGCCAGCCGGTGCTGGTCGGCGTGGTGGAAACCCACGGCCGCGCCGACACTGCCGCCATGCTGGCCGGGCTGCCGCTGCTGCCGCCGCGCCAGGTGGCCTACCGCGGCAAGCAGCTCGCCGAATTCGACCTCGACGGCGCCCTGGCCGCGCAGCCGCCGCTGATCCTGATGGACGAACTGGCGCACAGCAACGCGCCCGGCTCACGCCATCCAAAGCGCTGGCAAGACATCGAAGAACTGCTGGACGCTGGCATCGACGTGCTCACCACCGTCAACGTCCAGCACCTGGAAAGCCTGAACGACGTGGTCGGCGGCATCACCGGCGTGCGGGTCGGCGAAACCGTGCCGGACACCGTGTTCGACCAGGCCGACGAAGTGGTGCTGGTCGATGTGCCGGCCGACGAACTGCTGGCGCGCCTGCAAAGCGGCAAGGTCTACCAGGCCGCCCAGGCCGAGCGCGCCTCCAAGAACTTCTTCCGCAAGGGCAACCTGATCGCGCTGCGCGAACTGGCCTTGCGGCGCACCGCCGACCGCATCGAAGACGACGTGCGCGCCTACCGCGTGGAAAAATCGATCGCCGACATCTGGAAGACCGGCGCCGCGCTGCTAGCCTGCGTCGGCCCCGGTCCGGGCGGCGAACACACGGTGCGCAGCACGGCGCGGCTGGCCGGCCAGCTGGGCACCGGCTGGCACGCCGTGTACGTCGAAACGCCGGCCCTGCAACGGCTGCCGGCGGCGCAGCGCGAACAGATCCTGAAGACGCTGAAGCTGGCCGAAGACCTGGGCGCGACCACCGCCGTGCTGTCCGGCGCCGATCTGGCGGCGGCCGCGCTCGACTACGCGCGCAGTCACAACCTGTCCAAGCTGGTGCTGGGAAGGATGCAGCGAAGCTGGCCGTGGCCGTGGCGCACGGCGCCGCTGAAGCGGCTGGCGCAACTGGCGCCCGACCTCGACCTGATCGAAATCGGCGTCCCGCGCAACCAGCCGGCGCCGGCGCGCAGCAGCCATGCCGACGCCGACCCGTACGATGCGCCGGGCGGCTGGGGCGGTGACGCCGGCGGCGGCTGGGGCGGCAACGTCGGCAGCGCCAGCGGCGGCAACGCAGCTAGCGCCGACAGCGCCAACGGCGGAACGGCCGGCGCCGCCATGAACGGCGGCGCGGCAGCCAGTGATGGCGCTGTCGGGGCAGCGGGCGGGATGACTGGCAACGCGGCCGGACAGGGCGACGACGCTGCCGCCGGCGCGCTCCAGCGCCGGCGCGTCATCGGCTATGGCGTGGCGGCGGCGGCCAGCGTCGCCACCGCGCTGATCACCACACCGCTGCTGGCCTGGCTGGACCTGGCCAACATCGCCATGCTGTTCCTGCTTGTGGTGGTGCTGGTGGCAGTGCGCTTCGGGCGCGGACCGTCGGTGCTGGCGACTTGCGTCAGCGTAGCCTGCTTCGACTTCTTCTTCGTGCCGCCGCGCTTCACGCTGGCCGTGACCGACTTTCAATACCTGATCACCTTCATCGTCATGCTGGCGGTGGGCCTGATCACCGGCCACCTGACTGCCGACCTGCGCTTCCAGGCGCGCGTCGCGGCGCAGCGCGAACGGCGGGCGCGGGCGCTGTACGAATTCGCCCGCGAACTGTCCGGCGCCCTGCAAACCGAACAAATCTACGACACCACCCGGCGCGTGATCCAGCAAGCATTCCGCGCGCGCGCCACGCTGCTGTTGCCGGACGACGCCGGCCGGCTGCAACTACCGCCGCCGGAGCACGCCAACCCGGCGGCCCTGCCGGACGCCGGCGCCGGCAGCAGTCACCGCCATGGCCACAGCGGCGCCCACCTGTCGGTGCTCGACACCGGCATCGCCCAATGGGCCTATGACCGCGCCGAACCGGCCGGCCTCGGCACCGACACCTTGCCGGCCAGCCGCATCTTCTACCTGCCGCTGGTGGCGCCGATGCGTACCCGCGGCGTGCTGGCGATCGAACCGCAGCAGCGACGCTGGATGCTGATTCCCGAGCAGCGGCAACAGCTGGACACCTTCGCCGCGCTGGCCGCCATCGCGCTGGAGCGGGTGCACTACATCGAAGTGGCCCAGGGCGCGCTGGTCAGCATGGAAACCGAGCGGCTGCGCAACTCGCTGCTGGCGGCGCTGTCGCACGACCTGCGCACGCCCTTGACCTCACTGGTCGGCCTGTCGGAAGCGCTGACCGGCTCACGCCCGGCGCTGAGCGACGCCCAGCAGGACACCGCGCGCGCGCTGCACGACGAAGCGCTGCGCATGAGCACCATGGTGGCCAACCTGCTGGACATGGCACGCATCCAGAGCGGCGAAGTGCACTTCAACCTGCAATGGCAACCGCTGGAAGAAGTGGTCGGCAGCGCGCTGCGCGCCGCCGGCAGCGCCCTTAAAGGGCACCAGGTCAGCACCAGGCTGGCGCCCGCGCTGCCGCTGCTGCGCTATGACGCCGTGCTGATCGAACGGGTGCTGGTCAACCTGCTGGAAAACGCCGCCAAATACACGCCGCCCGGCGCCCATATCGAAATCGCCGCCGCGCTGCACGGCGCCTGGCTCGACGTCACCGTGCACGACGACGGCCCCGGCCTGCCGGCCGGCCGCGAAGAAGCGCTGTTTGAAAAATTCACCCGTGGCGAACGCGAATCGGCCAAGCCGGGCGTCGGCCTCGGGCTGGCGATCTGCCGCGCCATCGTCGAAGCGCACGGCGGCCGCATTAGCGCCGGCCGTGGCGCGCTGGGCGGCGCCGCCTTTACCTTTACCCTGCCACTCGGCACACCACCGGCCATGCCGGACGAGGAAGTCCATGACTGACACCGCACCGACCGCCTTGCTGGTCGAAGACGAACCGCAAATCCGCCGCTTCGTGCGCGCCGCGCTGGAAGAGGAGGGCTGGCAGGTTTTCGAAGCGGGCGGCCTGCAACGCGGCCTGATCGACGCCGGCACCCGCAAACCGGACCTGATCGTGCTCGATCTCGGCCTGCCGGATGGCGACGGCATCGACTTCGTCACCGACCTGCGCAAATGGTCGAGCGTGCCGGTGATCGTGCTGTCGGCGCGCGTCAACGAAGCCGACAAGATCCGCGCGCTGGACGCCGGCGCCGACGACTACCTGAGCAAACCGTTCGGCGTCGGCGAACTGCTGGCGCGGGTGCGCGCCACCCTGCGGCGGCAGCGCCAGCCGGCCGCCGATCAGAGCGGGCTGGTGCAGTTTGGCGACGTCGCGGTGGATTTGCAGAACCGGCGCGTGACGCGCGGCGGCGCCCACGTGCACCTGACGCCGACCGAATACCGGCTGCTGGCGGTGCTGGTGGCCAACGCCGGCCGCGTGATGACCAACCCGCAACTGCTGCGCGCCGTGTGGGGGCCGTCGCAGTCGGAGAACGGCCATTATTTGCGGATCTACATGGGCCACCTGCGCCACAAGCTGGAAGCCGACCCCACCCAGCCGCGCTACCTGCTGACGGAAACGGCGGTCGGCTACCGCCTGCAGCTGCCGTAGGCGCTAGTCGCGCACCATGATGTCATAGCCCTTGTCGCTGGTGAGCTGCTGAAAGTTACGCCGCACCAGCATCTGCATCATCTGCGAGTCGGACTTGGTGGCGATCACCAGGCGCCGCTGCTGGTAGCGCAGGCAGAAGAAATTCACCATCGCCGACCCCAGGCCGGTGTTGCGGAAGGGCGGCGCCACCGCCAGCGCATGCAGTTCGCGCTCCGGTCCCTTGTTGCCGTCCACGCCCAGCACCATCATATAGGCGGCCACTTGGCCATTGCGTTCGGACACCCAGAACTCGATCGGCACCACGGTCTGGCCGCCATTCCAGACGTCGCGCAACGCGGCGCCATCGATGATGCCCTGGCTGAAGGTGGTGGTCAGCGCGGCCTGGCGTACCGCGTCCATCACATTCTGGTCGAAGGCGCCGTCTTCGCCGCCGGCATTGGTCAGCGCGATGATGGCCGGCACATCGGCCAGCACCGCGCGGCGGATGGTGGCCTCCAGCCGGCGCTGACGCCGTTCGCGGCGCGCCTGGTGCTGGAAATGGCGGGCGTGGCGCGCGGTGCGCTCGAACAGCTGGCGGCCCTGCCAGGCCAGCAGCGCCGCCAGCCCGTAGCCGGCCGCGCTTTGCAGCAGATCGTAGACCAGCATCAGGGCGCCGTCGTGATGGCGGTTCAGGTAGAAATCGGCGACGCGGGCGGCGCTGGCGGCCAGCACGGCCAGCACAGTGGCGGCGCGCCCCAGCCGCCACGCCACCAGCACCACCGACAGCGTATAAAACAGCCCGAAGGAGATGGTCGGGCCGCTGCCCAGATCGAGCAGGAAAAACCCGGCCAGCAGCAAGGTGGCCGCCGCAGCGATGCTGCGCGGGCTGGCGGCGCGCAGGCGCGCGCTCAGACGACGAAAAGAAAGCAGTATGGACATAGCCCGTCAGGCTAAGAGCTGCACGCTTGTGCTACAACTTAAGATTTGTAGCAATTTGTTTCACGGATTTCAATATATTTAACATAGTTTCTTTTTGTTAAATACTTATTTGCTGAGCGTGCGCATTGCCTGCTCCAGGCCGTTCATGGTCAGCGGGAACATGCGGTTGTTCATCAGCTGGCGGATGATGTCGATCGACTGGCGGTACTGCCAGATGGTGTCCGGTTCCGGATTGAGCCAGACGAATTTCGGGAACGCTGCCGTGAAGCGCGCCAGCCAGGCGCTGCCGGCTTCCTCGTTGTTGTACTCGACCGAGCCGCCCGGCTGCAGGATCTCGTACGGACTCATGGTGGCGTCGCCGACGAAGATCAGCTTGGTGTCGGGCGGGTATTTGCGCAGGATGTCCCAGGTCGGGAAGCGCTCCGAATGGCGGCGCCGGTTGTTCTTCCACACATAGTCGTAGACGCAGTTGTGGAAGTAGAAGAACTCCATGTTCTTGAACTCCGACTTGGCGGCCGAAAACAGTTCCTCGGTGCGCTCGATATGGTCGTCCATGGTGCCGCCGACGTCGAACAGCATCAGCACCTTGATATTGTTCTTGCGCTCCGGCTGCATCTTGATATCGAGGTAGCCGGCGTTGCTGGCGGTGGCGCGGATGGTGGCGTCCAGCGCCAGTTCCTCGGCCGCGCCCTGGCGCGCAAACTTGCGCAGCCGGCGCAGCGCCACCTTGATGTTGCGGGTGCCGATCTCGCGCTCGCCGTCGTAATCCTGGTAGCTGCGCGCCTCCCACACCTTGACTGCGGTGCGGTTGCCGCCCTTGCCGCCGATGCGCACGCCCTCGGGATTGGTGCCGCCATGGCCGAACGGCGAAGTGCCGCCGGTGCCGATCCACTTGTTGCCCCCCTCGTGGCGCGCCTTCTGCTCGTCCAGCAGCTCCTTCAGGCGGTCCATCAGTTTGTCGTAGCCGAATTTCTCCAGCGCGGCGATCTGCTCCGGTGTCAGCTCGCGCTTCATGCGCTGTACCAGCCAGTCCAGCGGCACATTGCCCTGCTGGTCGAAGGTCGCGCTGATGCCCTTGAAATACAGGCCAAAGGCGCGGTCGAACTTGTCGAAGTGGGCCTCGTCCTTGACCAGCGTCAGGCGCGCCAGGTAGTAGAAATCGTCCAGCGAGTTGCTGATCACGCGCTGTTGCATGGCTTCCAGCAGCGTCAAAAACTCCTTGATCGTGACCGGGATCTTGGCGTCTTTCAGCGTGAAGAAGAAATCGATCAGCATCTCAGCGCACTCCGTGGCGCGCCAGCTTGTCGCGCAGATGGGCCTTGATCTCCGGCCACTCGCCGGCCGCGATGCTGTACATCACGGTGTCGCGCACGGTGCCGTCGCGGCGCAGCGCGTGGTGGCGCAGCACGCCGTCCTTCCTGGCGCCGAGGCGCTCGATGGCCGCTTGCGAGGCGTGGTTGAAATTGTCGGTGCGCAGCCCCACCAGCGCCGCGCCTAAGGTCTCGAAGGCGTGCGTCATCAGCAGCAGCTTGCAGGTGGTGTTGACGTGGGTGCGCTGCCAGCGCGTGGCGTACCAAGTGTAGCCGATTTCGGTGCGGCCGATGGCCGGCACGATGTCGTGGTAGCTGGTGGTGCCGATCAAGGCGCCGCTGGCGCTGTCGATCACGGCAAACGCCAGCCGGGTGGGGCGCTGCTCGATGGCCTTGAAAATATACGCGTCGACCTCGTGCGGTTCCGGCACCGAAGTGACGCGCAGATTCCACAGCTGGCCGTCGCTGGCGGCCGCGCGCAGGCCGTCGGCGTGGTGCGCGGCCAGCGGCTCCAGCCGCACGCCGTGCAGCTCCAGCGTGACCGGCAGCGGCGTGTCGAACGTCGTGCTCAGCGGCGTGTTCATCGACGAGTTCATCGACGAGTTCATCGATTATGGCGCGCCATGGCGATCAGGCGTTCGAACAGGTGGATGTCCTGCTCGTTCTTCAGCAGCGCGCCGTGCAGCGGCGGCACGATGGCCTTCTGGTCCTGGCTGCGCAGCGCCGCCGGCGGGATGTCTTCCGCCATCAGCAGCTTGAGCCAGTCGAGAAATTCCGAGGTGGACGGCTTCTTCTTCAGGCCCTGGACGTCGCGCACCTCGTAAAAGGTCTGCAGCGCCTGCGCCAGCAGCTCCTGCTTCAGGTGCGGGTAGTGCACCTGGACGATCTGCGCCATCGTATCGCGGTCGGGGAACTTGATGTAGTGGAAGAAACAGCGGCGCAGGAAGGCGTCCGGCAGCTCCTTCTCGTTGTTGGAGGTGATGATCACCAGCGGCCGGTGCACCGCCTGCACCATTTCGCGGGTCTCGTAGACATAGAACTCCATGCGGTCCAGCTCGCGCAACAAATCGTTGGGGAACTCGATATCGGCCTTGTCGATCTCATCGATCAGCAGCACCACCGGTTCCGGCGCGGTAAACGCCTGCCACAGCACGCCCTTGACGATGTAGTTGTGGATGTCGCGCACCCGCTCGTCGCCCAGCTGCGAATCGCGCAGGCGCGAGACGGCGTCGTACTCGTACAGGCCCTGCTGCGCCTTGGTGGTGGACTTGATGTGCCATTGCAGCAAGGGGCGGTCGAGCGCGGCGGCGACCTCCTCGGCCAGCATGGTCTTGCCGGTGCCCGGCTCGCCCTTGATCAGCAGCGGGCGCTGCAGGGTGAGGGCGGCGTTGACGGCCAGTTTCAGGTCGGCGGTGGCGACGTATTGGGCGGAACCTTCAAAGCGAGCGGCGGTCATGCGGATATCCCGGTGGAGAAAAGATAAAACAGTATAGAAGGAAACGCTAGAGTGGGGGCTCGGTCCGCACGGCAGCGCGTGTTGTTTCTAAAAAATACTTGGGTTAGAATCCTTGAGCATATAGAACAAAAGTCAATACACTTGACCCGTGGTAGAAGTATCCGAGATCGCAGTACCGCGCTTGTCCGATTACTTACTTAGAGACACCATGAAAAAACTCACCGCACTCCTCGTGCTCGCAGCGATCACCCAAGTCGCCCACGTCGCCGTCGCCGCGGAGGTTGTGGGCAACGTCCAGAACGCCAAAGCCAAGATCGAAATGTGCATTGGCTGCCATGGCATTCCCGGCTACAAGGCCACCTTCCCCGAAGTGTTTCCGGTCCCGATGATCGGCGGCCAGTCGGCCAAGTACATCGAGAACGCGCTGCAGGATTATAAAAAAGGGGCGCGCAAGCACCCGTCGATGCGCGGCATCGCCGCCAGCCTGAGCGACCAGGACATCGCCGATGTGGCGGCATTCTATGCGGCGCAGACCCGCACGGCGGACCCGAAATGAGGAGTGCATTCATGAAAAACACCATCGCCGCGGTCGCCTGCGCCCTGATCGCCGCCGGCGCCCACGCGGCCGGCAACATCGACGCCGGCAAGGCGCTGACCGAGAAATACGCCTGCTTTAGCTGCCACGGCAAGGACTTCAATACGCCGATCGACCCCAGCTATCCGAAACTGGCCGGCCAGCACCGCGACTACCTGGTGCACGCGCTGAAAGCCTACCAGCGCGGCGACAGCGCCAACGGCCGCAGCAACGCCATCATGACCGGCCAGGTCAAGCCGTTGAGCAACCAGGACATCCAGGACCTGGCGGCTTACCTGCACAGCCTGCCGGGCACCCTGGCCACCCACCGCTAAACTTCGAACTTCGGAACCCGGGTTTACAGGCGGCGCTGGATGGCTTCGAGGTAGGCGGCGGCGTCCGGCGGGGTGCCGCTGCGCTGGGCGTTCCAGATCATCTCGCCCAGGCATTCCATGATTTCGTGCTGCGCCGCGTGGGCGTCGTCCAGCTTCAGCGTCAGCGCTGTCGCCAGCGCGCGGATGCCGGGCGGCTGGTCGATCGAGATCTGCTCGTCAATCGACAAGTGCATCGACAGATGCAGGAAGGGATTGGCCTGGGCGCCTTCGACCTGGTAGTTGCGCGTCAGCGCCGTTTCGACGTCGGCCAGCACGTCGTGGTATTCGGGATGGTGGCGGATCCAGTCGGCCGCCATGGTCTCGATCGGGCTCAGGATGGCGTTGGCCTGCTGCTTGCGGTAGGCTTCGCAGAAGAAGCGGCGCACATCGTCGGATGAAGGATTGAACATAGGCCGCCATTGTACGGAAAAAAAGCGGGACAGTCAGACTGTCCCGCTTTTTTGGCATCATGCGCTGTTGGTGTCGCCTTCCGGCTTGTCGTCGCAGCCGCAGTCGCCGACCGCCGTTTCCAGCGCCGGCTTGGCGTCGTTGGCCCCGCCGGCGCCTTGGGGAGCGCGCGGCGCGTGCGGCTGGCGCAGGTAGCGCGAGCCGTGGTGGCGGCGATCATGGCCGTTGGCCGGCCAGCTCAGGAAGCGCGACAATTCCTGCAAGGCACGCTGGTAGACCTCGCGCTTGAACTCGATCACCACGTCCAGCGGCACCCAGTAATCGTGCCAGCGCCAGGCGTCGAACTCCGGGTGGTCGGTCAGGCGCAGATTGACGTCGTTGTCGCGCGCACACATCCGCAACAGGAACCAGATCTGCTTCTGGCCCCGGTAGTGGCCGCGGATTTCCCGCTTGATGAAATGGTCCGGCACCTCATAGCGCAGCCAGTCGCGGGTGCGACCGACGATCTTGACGTGCTCGGCCCGCAGACCGATTTCCTCTTCCAGCTCGCGGTACATCGCCTGCTCCGGCGTTTCACCGTATTTGATGCCCCCTTGCGGAAACTGCCATGAGTGCTCACGCACCCGCTTGCCCCACCACACCTCGTTCTGGGCGTTCAGCAGGATGATGCCGACGTTGGGCCGGAACCCTTCACGATCGAGCATATTGCACCTCAAACTTTCTGCGACCGTGCTCCCTGTCTTATATTTTTGCCCACAAAACGGCACGCCGGCGCGGTTTTCGGGGTACGAAAACGGCCGGAGGGCCCTGATTTGAACGCATTTGTATAAAGTATGGGTGCATCAGCCAGCTAATCCTTTAAAATTAGGTTGATTATAACTCTCTCTTTTTAAAAAGAATTCACCGTATGCGCGCGTCACGTTTTTTTATTTCCACGCTTAAAGAAGCTCCGTCCGATGCCGAAGTCGTCAGCCATCAGTTAATGATGCGCGCCGGCATGATCAAACGCCTCGGTTCCGGTATCTACACCTACATGCCGATCGGCCTCAAAATCATCCGCAAGGTGGAAGCCATCGTGCGTGAAGAAATGAACCAATCGGGCGGCATCGAGCTGCTGATGCCCCTGATCCAGCCGGCCGAGCTGTGGCAGGAAACCGGCCGCTGGGACAAGATGGGCGCCGAACTGCTGCGCATCAAGGACCGTCACGGCCGCGAATTCGCCTTCCAGCCGACCGCCGAGGAAGTGATCACCGATGTGGTGCGTTCGGAAATCAAATCGTACCGTCAACTTCCGTTGAATTTTTACCACATCCAGACCAAATTCCGCGACGAACGCCGTCCACGCTTCGGCCTGATGCGCGGCCGCGAGTTCACCATGAAGGATGCGTACTCGTTCGACCGCGATCTGGCCGGCATGCAGGCTTCGTACAAGATCATGTATGACGCCTACACCCGTATTTTCAACCGCTTTGGTTTGAAGTTCCGTGCGGTAGCAGCCGATAACGGCGCGATCGGTGGCAGCGGGTCGCACGAATTCCACGTCATCGCCAGCACCGGCGAAGATGCGCTGGTGTACTGCCCGACCTCGGACTACGCCGCCAATATGGAAGCGGCCGAAGCCTTGCCGGTCAACGCCACCCGTCCGGCCGCAGCGCAGCCGCTGAGCAAGGTCGAAACGCCCAACGCCACCAAGTGCGAACTGGTGGCCGAGCAGCTCAAGCTGCCGCTGGCGCAGACCGTCAAGACACTGGCGCTGACCGTCGAGACCGAAACCGACGGCAAACTGGCTAAACAGTATTTCATGTTGTTGTTGCGTGGCGACCACGAACTGAACGAGGTCAAGGTCGGCAAAGTGCCGGGTCTGGCCGCGCACCGCTTCTCGACCGAAGCCGAGATCCTGGAAGTCTACGGCTGCGTGCCGGGCTACCTGGGCCCGATCGGCACCAAGGCGCCGGTCACCGTGGTGGCCGACCGCACGGTCGCCAACATGGCCGACTTCGTCTGCGGCGCGAACGACGCCGGCTACCACTACACCGGCGCCAACTGGGGCCGCGACTGCGCCGAGCCGGACCTGGTGCTGGACCTGCGCAACGTGGTCGAAGGCGACGCCTCGCCGGACGGCCAGGGCGTGCTGGCGATCGAGCGCGGCATCGAAGTGGGGCACGTGTTCCAGCTGGGCACGGCGTACTCGGAAGCCATGAAAGCCACTTTCCTGGACGAGAACGGCAAACCGGCGCCGCTGCAGATGGGCTGCTACGGCATCGGCGTGACGCGCATCCTGGGCGCCGCCATCGAACAGAACTTCGACGACAAGGGCATCATCTGGCCGGCCTCGCTGGCGCCGTTCGAGTTGGTGCTGTGCCCGATGGGCATGGACCGCAGCGAAGCGGTCAAGCAAGCGGCCGAGCAGCTGTATGCCGACGCCGTTGCTGCCGGCATCGATGTCATCATTGACGACCGTGGCCAGCGTCCGGGCCAGATGTTTGCCGACTGGGAGCTGATCGGCGTGCCGCACCGCGTGGTGATCGGCGACCGCGGCCTGAAGGAAGGCAACCTGGAATACCAGGGCCGCCGCGACACCGAAGCGACCGCCGTGCCGGTGGCCGAGGTGGTGGCCTTCATCAAAGGCAAAATGGCGCAGTGATGTACCGCAGCTGTCATTCCCGCGCAGGCGGGAATCCATGCGGCGTCATTGCAGCCGCGCGGCATGGGCGCCCGCGTGCGCGGGCGCGACGGTGGTTGCTGGCGCTGGTTCTGGCTTGCGCGGCGCCGCTGACGCTGGCCGGCAACCAGAAGGAAGAAGCGCTGGCCGACTCGGTGCGGCTGGCGCTGTCGAACGCCATCAAGGACGCCACGCCGCCGACCCCGAGTTTCCGCAACCCGTCGGACGAGGCGCGCTACCGCAACTGGCTGGACACCATGTCCTACCGCCTCAAGCGTAAGCTGGCGGACGAGCAGACCCGCACCGAATTCCTCGCCACCGTCTGGTATGAAGCGCGCCGCGCCGGGCTCGATCCGGGCATGGTGCTGGGCCTGATCCAAGTGGAGTCGGCCTACCGCAAGTACGCGGTGTCGATCGTCGGCGCGCGCGGTTACATGCAGGTGATGCCGTTCTGGACCAACGTGATCGGCGACCGCAACCGCAGCGCCTTGTTCAATATGCAGACCAATCTGCGCTACGGCTGCTCGATCCTGCGCATGTACCTCGATATGGAAGCCGGCAACGTCTACCTGGCGCTGGGCCGCTACAACGGCAGCCGCGGCAAGCCGGAATACCCGAACGCGGTGCTGGCCGCGTGGAATAACTGGAAATAAAAAAAATGCCGCTATCGCCTGCGCGATAACGGCATCCGGGCGCGGCAGCGGCCGCGGCGTCGATTATTTCAGGTGATCGGAAATGAGCTTGGTCATTTCGAACATGGAAACCTGGGCTTTGCCGCCGAAAACGGCTTTCAGCTTGTCGTCCGCATTGATGTTGCGACGGTTGGCCGGGTCTTGCAGATCGAGTTTCTTGATGTAATCCCACACTTTTTTGGTCACTTCGGTGCGCGGCAGAGGCTCGGCGCCGACGATCGCGGCCAGCGATGCGGATGGGGTCAACGCTTTCATGAAGGCGGCGTTTGGCTTGCGTGCTGCCGGTGCTGCTTTTTTCACTGCTGGCTTCGCTGCTGCTTTGCTTACTGCGCCCGACTTTTCAGTCGAGCCCACTGCTTTCTTTGCGGCCGGTTTGGCCGCAGGCTTCTTAGCGGGTGCTGCTGGGGTTTTTTTGGCTGTTGCCATATTCGAGCCTCCTTAACGAACACATGGAAAATTGCGCAATTGATCGCACCGGCTAATATTGGTGGGGATTTAACCTGCACGCAAGTGTTTTTCGCGTTTTTTCCCGGAAACACCACGTAAACACGGGGCGTACGCCCGGTTTACGTGGGGCAGCGCGCTTTCGGCGCGGCTGTGTCGCCCTTAAGGGAGGGCTTAGCGCATGCCCGGCATCATGCCCTTCATCGAGCGCATCATCTTCATCATGCCGCCGCCGGACAGTTTTTTCATCATGGTCTGCATCTGTTCGAACTGGTTCAGCATGCGGTTGACCTCTTGCACCTGCACCCCGGCGCCGGCCGCGATGCGGCGTTTGCGGGTGGCCTTGATCAGTTCCGGCTTGGCGCGTTCGGCCTTGGTCATCGAATCGATGATGCCGACCATGCGCCGCACCTGCTTGTCAGCCTGGTCCATGTTGGCGTTGCCGGCGGCCTGCTGGAACTGCGCCGGCAGCTTGTCGACCAGGCTGGCCATGCCGCCCATTTTCTTCATCTGGCCCAGCTGCGCCTTGAAGTCGTTCATGTCAAATTTGCCACCCGACTTGACCTTGGCGGCCAGGTCGGCGGCGGCCTTGGCGTCGACGCCCTTGCGCGCTTCTTCCACCAGCGCCAGGATGTCGCCCATGCCCAGCACGCGGTTGGCCATGCGGGTCGGATCGAAGGCTTCCAGGCCGTCCAGCTTTTCCGAGACGCCGGCAAACTTGATCGGCTTGCCGGTGATGTGGCGCACCGATAGCGCGGCGCCGCCGCGCGAGTCGCCGTCCAGCTTGGTCAGCACGATGCCGGTCAGCGGCAGCGCGTCGTTGAAGGCCTTAGCGGTGTTGATGGCGTCCTGGCCCAGCATGGCGTCGACCACGAACAGGGTTTCGATCGGCTTGACCGCGCTGTGCACGGCGGCGATCTCTTTCATCATCTCTTCATCGATACCCAGGCGGCCGGCGGTGTCGATGATCAGCACGTCGTGGTAGTGCTTCTTGGCCCAGTCCAGCGCCGCCAGCGCGATGTCGACCGGCTTGTCCTGCGCGGTGGATGGGAAGAAGTCGGCGCCCACCTGCGCGGTCACCGATTGCAGCTGGGCGATTGCGGCCGGACGGTAGACGTCGGCCGAGACGGTCAGCACTTTCTTTTTCTTTTCTTCTTTTAAATACTTGGCCAGCTTGCCGACGGTGGTGGTTTTACCGACCCCTTGCAGACCGGCCATCAGGATGATGGCGGGCGGCTGCTGGGCAAAGCTCAGCTGGGACGCTTCCGGGCCGAGGTCGGCACCCATCAGGGTGGCCAGCTCGCGCTGCACCACGCCGACCAGGGCCTGGCCCGGCGACAGCGAGGACAGCACTTCCTCGCCGAGGGCTTTTTCCTTGACGCGGGCGATGAAGTCGCGCACCGCCGGCAGGGCGACGTCGGCCTCCAGCAGCGCCATGCGCACTTCGCGCAGCATCTCGGCGGTGTTGGTTTCGGTCAGGCGGGCCTCGCCGCGCATGGTCTTGACGACCTTGGCGAGGCGTTGTGTCAGATTGTCTAGCATAGTGTTGAACCTGTTGGCAGAAAAGGGTGTCCGGCGCATAGCCGGACTGAGTCTGCCATTTTACCGCATGGCAGCCGCTGCGCGGCGGCTGGAGGCATGGACGGAGTTACAAAAAGAGCATCTCAACCATGCACCTAGTGGGTCACCACCAGTTGCACTACCGCTTCGTTGGAGAAATTGTAGCCGGTGCTGACCAGTAGCACGTAGGTGGCGGGACCGGTGCGCACCAGGCTGTAGGGCCGCAGCTCGGTCATGTTGCTGGTCACGCCCGGCAGCGTGTGAACATCGGCGACCACGCTGTCGACGCCGGCCGGGGTGGTGCGGATGATGGTGCCGGCGGTGCTGTCGACACGGTAGGTGTTGCCGTTAAGGTCGGCGTTGACCGAGGCCGGCAGCGTGCTGACGGTGGTGACGTCGGCCGCCGGGTTGATTTTGCGCAGCACCGTATTGTCCTTGTCGGCGACGTACAGGTTTTCGTCGCTATCGAGGCCGATAACGGTGGGCGTCAGGAAGCGCGCGGCGGCGCCGTTGCCGTCCTTGAGGTCGGCCGTATGGCTGCCGGCCGCGCCAGCCACCAGCGTCAGTACGCCCTGCGGCGAGATTTTGTATACCGCGCGGCTGTCGTTGCTGGCGTTGCCGGCGCTGGTGCTGAAGAAGTAGGTGGCGGTGTACAGGTTGCCGGCGCGGTCGGCTGCCAGGCCGGAAGGCAGGTAAATCTTTTGCAGGTTGCCGGCGCTGTCGCTGGCGCCGAACCAGCTGTTGTCCTCGCACGATGCCAGCGTGCTGACGCTGCCGGCCGCGCTGATTTTGCGTAGCGTCATGCCTTGCAGGTGCGACGGGAAGCGGCAGGCGCCGGCCACGTACAGATTGCCGGCCGGATCGGTTGTGACGGCCAGCGAATCGCGGAAGCGTGCCATGGCGACCGGGCCGTCGGTGACCGGATCGAGCGCTGCACTGTTCAGGCGGCCGCTGACGATGCTTAGGCCGGGCGCGCCCGGATCGGCAAATACGGTCAGCGTCAGCGATTTGGTAACACCGCCGGCGCTGGCGTTGACCGTCACATTGGTATTGGCCGCCACCGTGGCTGGCGGCGTGTAAGTGACGCTGGCGCCGCTGCTGGCCGACAGCGTGCCGACGCTGCCGGCGGCCAGGGTCCAGGTGACGGCGCTGCTGTCGCTGACGCTGGCGCTTAGCGGCAAGGCCTTGCCGCCGGCCAGCGTCTGGCTGGCGCTGGCGGACAGCGTGACGGTTGGTGCGACCGGGGCGCCCGGCGTGCCGGCGCTACCGCTGCCTCCGCCGCAGCCGCTCAACATCAGGACGGTAGCCAGCAGCGTGGCGGGCAGGATCGAATGTGTCTTCATCGCGCTATCAATTTCATTAAATGATGATATTGGCATTGGATCACAAAAAAGCAACATTGCGATCAAATTCACCGACAGGATTGTGTAACAAAGGATGTCGCTTGGTATGATCGGAACACAATAAAGCAGTGGCCGCCGGCCTGACAACAAGGAGAGAGATAGCATGCAACTGACATCGTTCGTGAAACTCGTCGCTACAGCGGCCATCGTGATGGCGGGCAGCGCGCAGGCGCAGGAAGTGGTCCGGCTGGGCAACCTCAAGTTTGCCCACTACGGCGCCGTCTCCTATATCAAGGAAATCGCCCCCAAGTGCGGCATCAAGGTCGAGGAGCGGGTGTTTGCCAAGGGCCTCGACGTGATGCAGGCGATTATCGCCGGCGAGCTCGATGTCGGCACCACCGCCTCCGAGGCGGCGATCTCGGGCCGCGCCGGCGGCGCGCCGATTTACGTGGTGGCCGGCTTTGCCAAGGGCGGCGCGCAACTGGTCAGCCGAGCCGACCTCAAGCTCAAAACCGTCAAGGATCTCAAGGGGAAGAAAGTCGGCGTCACGCGCGGCGGCATCCAGGAAGTGCTGCTGCTGGCCGAGTTGCAGCAAAACGGCCTGAGCGTTTCCGACCAGCCGGGCAAGGACGTGCAGCTGGTGTTCCTGGCCTACGCCGACTTGAACCAGGCGCTGCTGGGCAAGCAGATCGACGCCATGATGCAGTCCGAGCCGCAGTCGTCGCAGGCCATCAACAAGGGCTTCGGCAGCGAGATCATCAAGCCCTACGACACGCCGATCGGCGAGCCGATCCGCACCATGGTGATGACCGAGAAGTTCTATAAAGAGAAGCGGCCGCTGGCCGAAAAGTTCATGAACTGCTTCGTGCAGGCCACCAAGACCTTCATCGACAACAAGGCGGTGGCCGAGAAGTATGTACGCGAAGTAGTGTTCAAGGGCCAGATCACCAAGGACGACTTCGACGACGCCATCGGCAATTCGCCGTACAGCTACGACATCACGCCCGAGCACATCCAGACTACCACCGACGTCATGGTCAAGACCGGCGTCGGCCGCATGAGCAAGCCGCCGGTGGCCAAGGACTGGGTCAAGACCGACTTGCTGGAAGCGGCCAAGAAGTCGCTGGGCGTTAAATAATGCCAGCCGCTGCGTCGTCGTGGCGACAGCTCGCCATCGGCCTGGTGCTGCCGGCGGTGGTGGTGGCCTTGTGGCAGACGGTGGCGGTGATGGGCTGGGTCAATCCGCAGGTGCTGCCGTCGCCGCTGGCGGTGGCGGAGAAGTGGATCGCCTACCTGCTGCCGCTGCAGCCGTATGATCCGGCCGCCGGCGGCTGGCTGCACTGGGCCGTGTCCGGCGAGCTGATCACCGATTCCATCAGCAGCCTGTACCGGGTGGTGGTGGGTTTCCTGATCGGCGGCGGACTGGCGCTGCCGCTCGGCCTGGCGATGGGCATGAGCAACCGCGTCTACGACTGGTTCAACGTGCTGGTGCAGATGGTGCGGCCGATTCCGCCGATCGCCTATATCCCGCTGTCGATGCTGTGGTTCGGGCTGGGCAATCCGCCGGCGGTGTTCCTGATCGCGCTGGGGGCATTCTTCCCGGTGCTGATGAATACCATCGCCGGCGTGCGCCAGGTCGACGGTATTTATATCCGCGCCGCCCGCAACCTGGGCGCGTCCGGCTTCACCATGTTTACCCGGGTGATCTTGCCGGCCGCCGTGCCCTACATCCTGTCCGGCGTGCGGATCGGCATCGGCACCGCCTTCATCGTGGTGATCGTGGCCGAGATGGTGGCGGTGAATAACGGCCTCGGCTTCCGCATCCTGGAGGCGCGCGAATACTTCTGGTCCGACAAAATCATCGCCGGCATGATCACCATCGGCCTGATCGGCCTGGCGATCGACGTCGCCATGAACAAGCTGAACAACCATCTGCTGCGCTGGCACCGCGGCCTGGAGAACTGATGAACGCGCACATCGTGGTTTCGCAAGTCAACAAGGTGTTCCAGACCGCCGAACGCGAGGTGGTGGCGCTCAAGGACATCAACCTGGAGATTCCGCAGGGCCAGTTCGTCTGCCTGCTGGGGCCGTCCGGCTGCGGCAAGTCGACCTTGCTGAACGCGGTGGCCGGCTTTGCACCGCCGTCGTCCGGCAGCATCACCGCCGATGGCAAGCTGGTCACCGCGCCGGGTCCCGAGCGCGGCATGGTGTTTCAGGAATACGCGCTGTTTCCGTGGATGACGGTGGCCGACAACGTCGCCTTCGGCTTGCAGATCAAGGGCCAGCCCAGGGAGCAGATCGACGCCACGGTCGACAAGCTGCTGACCATGCTATCGCTGCAGGATTTCCGCAACCGCTATCCGAAAGACCTGTCCGGCGGCATGCGGCAGCGGGTGGCGATCGCCCGCGTGCTGGCGCTCGATTCGCCGATCATGCTGATGGACGAACCGTTCGGCGCGCTCGATGCGCTGACCCGGCGCAACCTGCAGGACGAGCTGCTGCGCATCTGGGCCGAGCTGAAAAAGACCATCATCTTCGTCACCCACTCGATCGAGGAGGCGATTTACCTGGCCGACCGCATCGTGGTGATGACCTACCGCCCCGGCACCGTCAAGCGCGACCTGCTGGTGGAGCTGCCGCGCCTGCGCGACCCGGCCGCCGCCGAATTCAATGCGCTGAAACGCGAGCTGGGCCAGCTGGTGATGGAAGAACAGCAACGCCATCACCGCGACGAGCTGCGCATGGCCGCCGTGGACTGAGGCGATAGTGTAAACTGCGGGGATGCAGATCTATTCCTTTATCGCAGCCATTGCGCTGTACATCCTGTGCGCCGCGCTGCCATCGCGCCGTGGCGGTCTGATTTCAGCCGTTACCCTGGCCGCCTGGCTGCTGCACGGGGTCGGCCTGTGGGCCGACATTGCCGGCGGCGGCGAGCTGCGCTTCGGCTTTGCCGCCATGCTGTCGTCGGCGCTGTGGGTGTCGGTGGCCGCGTATTGGGTGGAAAACCGCAATTTCAGCCTGGACGGCATGCGCCGGCTGGTGATGCCGTTCGCCGCCGGCGCCGCCGCGCTGCAGCTGGTCTTCCCCGGCAACCTGGTGCCGCTGGAGGGCAAGTCGCCGCTGTTCGGCTGGCATATCGCCATCGCCACCATGGCTTACAGCACCTTGACCATCGCCGCCTTCCACGCCGTGCTGATGGCGTTGCAGGAGTCGCGCCTGCATGCGCGCAGCGACAAGAAGTCCTTCCTGTCCGGCGCACTGGACCAGCTGCCGGCGCTGCTGACCATGGAAAAACTGTTGTTCCGCATGATCGGCTTCGGCTTTACTTTGCTGAGCCTGACAGTGTTGTCTGGTATCGTGTTCTCGGAGCAGTTGTTCGGCCAGGCGCTGAAGTGGGATCACAAGTCGGTGTTTACAATGCTGTCATGGGTGCTGTTCGCGGCGCTGCTGGCTGGCCGCCGGTTCCGCGGCTGGCGCGGCAAGACCGCGCTGAGCTTCACGCTGGCCGGGTTTGCGACGTTGTTGCTGGCGTATGTCGGCAGCCGTTTTGTGTTTGAGGTAGTTTTGCATAAGGGTTGGGCATGAGCCGTATTATTTTTTGGCTGGGACTGGTTTTCCTGGTGATTTTCGCGGTCCGCTCGAAGATCCGCGCGGCGCAGAAGCGCCATCAGCAGCAGTTCCGCCAGCCACCGCCGCAGGCGGCGCAGCCGCAACCGCAGCCAACCTACAAGGCGCGCGCCGCCACCCAGGCCGCCAACGACGCCGAAGTGATGCTGCAATGCGCGCATTGCGGTGTGTTCTATCCTGCCTCGGAAACGGTGCAGGCCAATGGCCGCGACTATTGCAGCGCGGCCCATGCCGCACTGCCGTCCGCCTGACGCTCCCAGCATCCCATGTTCGCGCGCCTGCAAGCCCTGACGGCCGACTCGCGCGCAACCTTCTGGCGCTCGCTGCAGACGCTCAACGCCACCCGCGTGGTGATCGCGCTGGTGCTGCTGGTGTATCTGAGTTTCGACAGCCGCGGCCTGCACGCGGTCGACCAGTATTTTTACCTGAAAATCTGCCTGGCTTATCTTGGGCTGTCGATCGGTTTCGCGCTGTCGGCGGTGTATGTGCAGCGCCGCTTTTCGGTGCAGCTGCTGTCGCAGATCGCCTGCGATCTGGGCATCATTTCGGTCCTGTACCTGGCCGGCGGCGGCATGCGCAGCGGGTTGGCGATCCTGTACCTGTTCCCACTGGCCGGACTGGCCATCCTGGCGCCGCTGGTGATCGCATTGTTCTGCGCTTCGCTGGTGACCTTGTTCCTGCTGGGCGACAGCACCTGGCAAATCTTCCTGACCGATAGCGACCGCGATGTGATGCAGGCCGGCCTGTACGGCGCCGCCTTCCTGTCGGCGGTGCTGGTGGTGAACCGCATGGCGGCCAAGCTGATCGGCCAGGAGGAGCTGGCCAGCCGGCGCGGCGTCGAGATCAATGTGCAGCAGGCCGTCAACCGGCTGGTGATGGCGAATATCGGCGACGGCATTCTGGTGGTCGATGCGCACGGCCAGGTATTTGCCGGCAATCCGGCCGCGCAGCAGATGCTGGGGCTGGTTGGGCCGGAGCTGACATTCAAGCTGTCGGCCGCCGCCTCACTGGCGCCGCTGACACAAGCGTACGAGGCGTGGCGCGCCGACGCCACCCGGTCGACCGCCTTCGTCACCATCAAACCGTTCAACGACGCCGCGCTGGAAGGTCTGACCGCCGCCTGGAGCGCGCGCCGCGACCTGGCCGCGCATCTGAAAGTGCGCTTCGCCGCCGCCGACACAGACGGTCTGGGGGCCGAACGCAGCGTGATCTTTTTGCAGGACGTGACCGGCATCGAGAACCAGGCGCAGCAGCTCAAGCTGGCGTCGATGGGGCGGCTGACCGCCAGCATCGCGCACGAGGTGCGCAATCCGCTGTCGGCGATCGGCCACGCGACCTCGCTGCTGGGCGAGGACTTGAGCGACCCGGTACATCAGCGCCTGCTGAAGATCGTCGGCGACAATGTGGCGCGCGTCAACCGCATGGTGGAGGACATCCTGCAACTGTCGCGCAAGGTGCAGCCGCACAGTGAGCCGCTGGCGCTGGATGGCTTTCTGGCCGAGCTGCGGAGCGAATTCATCGAGACCCACAACCTGGCGCCGGACATCCTCGGCCTGACGGCGGCGGCGGACACGCAGGTACGCTTCGATGCGCTGCACCTGCGCGAGGTGGTGCTCAACCTGCTCAACAATGCGGTGCGCTACGCCAGCGGCGGTCCGGCGTCGATCCGTTTGAACGTGGTGCGCGACAGCGCGCAGCGGCTGGAACTGCATGTGCAGGACGACGGCCCCGGCATTTCGCCGGAAGTGCGCGCGCACTTGTTCGAGCCGTTTTACACCACCTCCAGCAAGGGCACCGGACTGGGGCTGTATCTGGCGCGGGAATTGTGCTTGAATAACGAGGCGCGGCTGGACTATGAGTATCGTTTCGATAACAACACCGGCGCCGATGGCAGCCCGTCGTTGAGCGGGCGGTTTGTAATCACCTTCGCCTGGCCTGGGCAGAAGCAAGGAAAGGCTGTCTGATGAGTGCTCATACGCCACGTTCGCCGCGTGTTCTGGTTGTCGATGACGAGGCCGATCTGCGCGAATTGCTGGAACTGACCTTGCTGAAAATGGGGCTGGACGTCGACAGCGCCGCCACCCTGGGCGAAGCGCGCGCGCTGCTGGCCGGCACAGAATACCAGCTGGTGCTGACCGATATGCGCTTGCCGGACGGCCTCGGGCTGGAGCTGGTGCGCGAGATCGCCGCGGCCTGCAAGAACACGCCGGTGGCGGTGGTGACGGCGTTCGGCAGCGCCGACAACGCGGTGGTGGCGCTGAAAGCCGGCGCCTTCGATTACATCTCCAAGCCGGTGGCGCTGGACCAGTTGCGGCTGATGGTGCAGTCGGCGCTGCGGCTGAACGCCGAACCGGCGGCAGGGCAGGCGCCGGCCGCAGCGCCGACCGCCAGCCGTTTGCGCGGCGAGTCGGCGGTGATCCAGGCGCTGCGCGCGCAGATCGCCCGGCTGGCGCGCTCGATGGCGCCGATCGCCATCAACGGCGAATCCGGCAGCGGCAAGGAACTGGCGGCGCGCGAAATCCACGCGCAAAGTTCGCGGGCGGCGCAGCCGTTCATCGCCGTCAACTGCGGCGCGATTCCGGAAGCGCTGATGGAGGCCGAGTTTTTCGGCTACCGCAAAGGTGCTTTCACCGGCGCGGCCGACGAGCGCGAAGGCTTCTTCCAGGCCGCCAACGGCGGCACCTTGATGCTGGACGAAGTGGCCGACTTGCCGCTGGCGATGCAGGTCAAGCTGCTGCGCGCCATCCAGGAGCGGCGCGTGCGCAAGATCGGCGCCACCGCCGAGGAGCCGGTCGATGTGCGTATTATTAGTGCGACCCACAAAAACCTGGCGCAGTGCGTGGAGCAGGGCAGCTTCCGCCAGGATCTGTTTTACCGTCTGAACGTGATCGAGCTGAGTCTGCCGCCGCTGCGCGAACGGCTGGACGACCTCGCCGTGCTGACCGACGCAATCCTCGCCCGGCTCGGCACGTTTGAGAATAAAGTGGTGCTGGGGCAGGGCGTGCTGGCGGCGTTGCGCGGCTATTCCTTTCCCGGCAATGTGCGCGAACTGGAAAATATCCTGGAGCGGGCGCTGGCCTTTGCCGACGATGGCGTGATCGAAGTCGGCGACCTGTCGCTGAAAGGCGCGCGCATGGCTGAGGCGGCGCTGCCGCTGCCCGTGCCGAGCGCACCCACTGCGGCCGACGTGGCCATCGCGCCCGGCGCGCCGGTCGTCACGCCGCCGTTGCCGGACGCGCTGCCGGCCAACCTGCCCGACTACCTGATCCAGGTCGAGCGCGACATCATCCTGCGGGCGCTGGCGCAGACCCAGTTTAACCGCACCCAGGCGGCGCAACTGCTGGGCATCAGCTTCCGCCAGCTGCGCTACCAAATGCAGAAGCTGAATATCCAGGAGCCGGAGGCGTGAGCGGTTTCGACGGCTGGCTGCCGCAAGCCACGCGTTACGACAGTCCCAACTTCGACGCCCGCCCGGGCCCGCTGCCGGCCGATATCACGCTGCTGGTGGTGCACAATATCTCGCTGCCGGGCGGCCAGTTCGGCGGCCCGCACGTGTCTGACCTGCTGACCGGCCGGATGGACTATAATGCTGACCCCTCGTTCGCCGACCTGCGCGGATTGAAGGTCTCCAGCCACTTTTTTATCCGCCGCGATGGCCGCGTCATGCAGTATGTTTCTGCTAACGACCGCGCCTGGCACGCGGGCCGCTCCTGTTTTCGCGGCCGCGAAAAATGCAATGACTTTTCAATCGGCGTGGAGCTGGAAGGCAGCGACTTCGTGGCCTTTGAAGCGGCGCAGTATGCGGCGCTGGCCGACCTGACGGTGGCGCTGCGGCGACACTATCCGTTGACGGATATACAAGGCCACGAACACATCGCACCGGGCCGAAAAACCGATCCCGGGCCATTATTTGATTGGGAATGTTATCAAAATCTGCTTAAGAAAGAAGCAATGTTAGTAGCTGCTAGCGCTGAACTTGGCTTGCTGATAGGGCTTCCTTAAAGTCAAGAGCAAAATTGCTGGAAACATCAAAATTTCTCACTTGCCGTGCTCCGGTGTGACCACTACAATCAGTGGATAGGTTCTGACCTGTCACTAGATCTAGTGGTTCGCAAGACACTGAATCTTAAACTAGTGGCAAGTATGCCTGGTCGGTTTAACACGGTTTTTTTACACTACACACGCGGCGCAGCACTGACTGCACGTTGTTATCGGGGAGCTTAAATGCAATCTACTCAAGACATCACCATCAACCCAGCGCTGGTACCAGCCGCCGCTGCGAGTACCGCCAGCAGCCCAGCCGTCGCTGCCAGCGCGCTTGGTGATTACCGCATCATCCGCCGTAACGGCGCGGTCGTCGCGTTTGAACCGTCGAAAATTGCAGTGGCCGTGACCAAGGCCTTCCTGGCCGTCAACGGTGGCCAGGGCGCCGCCTCGGCCCGTATCCGCGAACTGGTGGAAGAGCTGACCAGCAACGTGGTCGCCGCCCTGGTGCGCCGCCAGCCATCCGGCGGCACCTTCCACATCGAAGACGTGCAAGACCAGGTGGAACTGGCGCTGATGCGCTCGGGTGAACACGACGTCGCCCGTGCTTACGTGCTGTACCGCGCCAAGCATATGGAAGAGCGCCGCGCCGCCAAGGAAGCCCAGGGCGCCGCCGCCACCGTCAACGCACCGCAAATCAGCGTGCTGGAAAACGGCGAGCGCAAGCCGCTGGAACTGTCGCGCGTGACCGGCCTGATCAACGCTGCCTGCATCGGCCTGGAAAAACACGTGGACGCCGACGCCATCGTCGCGGAAACCCTGAAAAACCTGTACGACGGCGTGCCGGTCGAAGAGCTGCACAAATCCGCCATCCTGGCTGCCCGCGCGCTGATGGAAAAGGATCCGGCTTACTCGCAAGTGACCGCCCGCATCCTGCTGCACACCATTCGTAAAGAAGTGTTCGGCAAGGAAGTGGCGCAAGCCAACGCCGCCGCCGAGTACGTGACCTACTTCCCGCAATACATCGCCAAAGGTATCGCCGCCGAACTGCTGGACACCAAACTGGGCGAGTTCGACCTGGCGCGCCTGTCGAAAGCCCTGGTGGCCGACCGCGACCTGCAATTCGGCTACATCGGCCTGCAGACCCTGTACGACCGCTACTTCCTGCACATCCGCGACACCCGCATCGAAATGCCGCAGGCGTTCTACATGCGCGTCGCCATGGGCCTGGCCCTGAACGAAACCGACCGCGAAGCGCGCGCTATCGAGTTCTACAACCTGCTGTCGACCTTCGACTTCATGTCGTCGACCCCGACCCTGTTCAACTCGGGCACGCTGCGTTCGCAGCTGTCGTCGTGCTACCTGACCACCGTCTCGGACGACCTGGAAGGCATCTACGACGCGATTAAAGAAAACGCGCTGCTGGCGAAATTCGCCGGCGGTCTGGGCAACGACTGGACGCCAGTGCGCGCGCTGGGCGCCCACATCAAGGGCACCAACGGCAAATCGCAAGGCGTGGTGCCGTTCCTGAAAGTGGTCAACGACACCGCCGTGGCGGTCAACCAGGGCGGCAAGCGCAAGGGCGCCGTGTGCGCCTACCTGGAAACCTGGCACATGGACATCGAAGAGTTCCTGGACCTGCGTAAAAACACCGGCGACGACCGCCGCCGCACCCACGACATGAACACCGCCAACTGGATTCCAGACATGTTCATGAAGCGCGTGATGGAAAAAGGCGAGTGGACCCTGTTCTCGCCATCCGACACCCCGGACCTGCACGACCTGGTCGGCAAGGCCTTCGAGAAAGCCTACCTGGGCTACGAAGCCAAGGCCGCCGCCGGCGAAATCCGCGTGTTCAAGAAAATCCAGGCGCTGGACCTGTGGCGCAAGATGCTGTCGATGCTGTTTGAAACCGGCCACCCATGGATCACCTTCAAGGACCCATGCAACATCCGTTCGCCGCAGTCGCACGTGGGCATGGTCCACAGCTCGAACCTGTGCACCGAGATCACGCTGAACACCGGTCCGGACGAAATCGCCGTCTGCAACCTGGGCTCGGTCAACCTGCCGGCGCACATGAAAGAAGGCAAGCTGGACCACGTCAAGCTGCAGAAAACCATCCGCACCGCGATGCGCATGCTCGACAACGTCATCGATATCAACTACTACGCCGTCGAAAAAGCACGTAACGCCAATATGCGTCACCGTCCGGTCGGCCTGGGCGTGATGGGCTTCCAGGACTGCCTGCACATGATGCGCGTGCCGTTCTCGTCGATGGAATCGGTGCAGTTCGCCGACACCTCGATGGAAGCCGTCTGCTACTACGCCTACCTGGCGTCGACCGAACTGGCGGAAGAACGCGGCCACTACGCGTCGTACAAAGGTTCGCTGTGGGACCGCGGCATCCTGCCACAGGACTCGATCAAGCTGCTGGCCGAAGAGCGCGGCGGCTACCTGGAGCAGGATCTGTCGTCGGCGATGGACTGGACCCCGGTGCGCGAGCGCATCGCCAAGTTCGGCATGCGTAACTCGAACTGCGTGGCGATCGCGCCGACCGCAACCATTTCGAACATCATCGGCGTGTCGGCTTGCATCGAACCGACCTTCCAGAACCTGTACGTGAAGTCCAACCTGTCGGGCGAGTTCACCGAAATCAACGCTTACCTGGTGCGTGACCTGAAGGCGCGTGACCTGTGGGACGAAGTGATGATCGCCGACCTGAAATACTTCGACGGCTCGCTGGCCAAGATCGACCGCATCCCGAACGACCTGCGCGACATCTACGCCACCGCCTTCGAAGTGTCGCCAAGCTGGCTGGTGGAAGCTGCTTCCCGTCGTCAGAAGTGGATTGATCAGGCCCAATCGCTGAACATCTACATGGCTGGCGCTTCGGGCAAGAAACTGGACGAGACCTACAAGCTGGCCTGGCTGCGTGGCCTGAAAACCACCTACTACCTGCGCACCACCTCGGCCACCCACACCGAGAAGTCGACCTCCAAGACCGGCGCGCTGAACGCGGTGGCAGTGGATGGCGGCATGTCGGCCAGCGCCAAAGCTGCCGCGCCGGCGCCAGTCGCTCCGGTTGCAGCCGCCGCCGTGACGGCCGAAGCCGATGGCGAAGCCTGCTACCTGCGTCCAGGCGACGACGGTTTCGAGGAATGCGAAGCCTGCCAATAAGTTAGAGTGCGCCGCCCGCTGATGCGTGGCGGCGCTGAACCACATATATATAGAGGAATCAAATATGTCGCTGTCCTGGGACGAAGAGGCCGCACCGGCCAAACAAGCCATCAATCAAGCCGCGCTGGAAAGCGAAGGCACGGCTGAGCAAGTCGCGCTGCGCGTCAACGCCGACGACAAGCGCATCATCAACGGCAAAACCGACGTTAATCAGCTGGTGCCGTTCAAGTACAAATGGGCCTGGGACAAATACCTGGCCGGCTGCGCCAACCACTGGATGCCGCAGGAAGTCAACATGCAGCGCGACATCGAGCTGTGGAAGAACCCGAACGGCCTGACCGACGACGAGCGTCGCCTGGTCAAGCGCAACCTGGGCTTCTTCGTCACCGCCGACTCGCTGGCCGCCAACAACATCGTGCTGGGCACCTATCGCCACATCACCGCGCCGGAGTGCCGTCAGTACCTGCTGCGCCAGGCGTTCGAGGAAGCGATCCACACCCACGCCTACCAGTACATCGTCGAATCGCTGGGCCTGGACGAGCAGGAGATCTTCAACGCCTACAACGAAGTCAAATCGATCCGTGACAAGGACGAGTTCCTGATCCCGTTCATCGATACGCTGACCGACCCGGCCTTCACCACCGGCACTGTGGAAAACGACCAGAAGCTGCTGAAATCGCTGATCGTGTTCGCCTGCCTGATGGAAGGCCTGTTCTTCTACGTCGGCTTCACCCAGATTCTGGCGCTGGGTCGCCAGAACAAGATGATGGGCGCCGCCGAGCAGTACCAGTACATCCTGCGCGACGAATCGATGCACTGCAACTTCGGCATCGACCTGATCAACACCATCAAGATGGAAAATCCGCTGCTGTGGACGCCTGCCTTCAAGGAAGAGATCAAGCAGCTGTTCCTGCAGGCGGTGGACCTGGAGTACGCGTACGCCGAAGACACCATGCCACGCGGCGTGCTGGGCCTGAACGCCACCATGTTCAAAGGCTACCTGCGCTTCATCGCCAACCGCCGCGCCACGCAGATCGGTCTGGAAACGCTGTTCGACCAGGAAGAAAATCCATTCCCATGGATGAGCGAGATGATCGACCTGAAGAAAGAGCGTAACTTCTTCGAGACCCGCGTCATCGAATACCAGACCGGCGGCGCGCTGAACTGGGATTAATCTCCAGCCGCACCCTCCTCAAAGCCCCGCATTGCGGGGCTTTTTCATTTAGGCAGATCACTACCGGTCTGGATTTTCCAGGCCGGGCTGAGCTGGAGCGACAGCGGCTAACGCACCAGGCGATCAATGTACTCTTTTAGCGCAGGGCTTCGTTCGTCGTGGGTGAGGGCGGCGAGGTAGCCGTCGGGGCGAAGCAGGGTAATATCGCCGGGGGCGAAACCGTATGCGGTGCGCAGATGGTTCTCGTGGTCGCGCAGTTCGGCGTGCCGGCCGACGGTGATGACGCGCAGTCCTCGACGCGGTGGGATCGCCGGTGCGCCGTCCGGCTCATAGCGCAGCATTATCCAATCTCCCGATTTCAATAGCGAAAACAAACGCACTGGCTGGCCGCCGGCGCCGATGCATGGTGCGTCCGGTGCGCGGTAGCCGGCGCGCAGCGGTGCATCGTCGTTGCGTTCGTCGAGCGACAGGGATGAATCTGGATAGCCCAGGTCCAGTTGCTGCTGTTCGCGTCCGCGCCGCAGATCGCCGCGCAGGCGGGCGGCGTCGAGCAGCTGCGTCGACATGCCTAGCATCTCGGCGGCGATCGCGCGACGCTCCGCTTCATACGTGTCGAGCAGCGCATCGTCGGCGCCGTGCAGCACCGCCGCCAGTTTCCAGCCGAGGTTCCACGCATCCTGTACGCTGGTGTTGAGACCCTGGCCGCCGGTCGGCGGATGCACGTGCGCCGCGTCGCCGGCGAGCAGCACGCGGCCGACTCGGTAGCGCTCTGCTAGCCGCGCGCTCATCGCGTAGTCGGAGCGCCAATGCACCGTATGCACTTCGATATCCGAACGGCCGGTGCGCTCGGCGATGACGGCGGCGAGGCCGGCGTCCGACAGATCGAAGGCGCCATCGAGCGGGATCGGCATCTGCAATTGGAACAACTCGGTGCCCTGCAAAGGACAGAGGCTGATCTGTCGCGCACCACTTCCCCAGCGATGCCACACGTCGCGCGTCAGACCGCTGAGCGACAGGTCGGCCACCACCGCGCGCGCATTCAGCGACTCGCCGGGGAAGTCGATGTCCAGGGTTTTGCGCACGACGCTGCGGCCACCATCGGCGCCGATCAGGTAGCGCGCCTGCACCACGATCTCGCCGGTTGCCGACGTCACGCGCGCCGTGACTGCGCAGTCACTCTGCTCGAAGCCGGCCAGCGTGTGACCGTAGCGCGGCGCATGGCCCAGCTCCGCCAGCCGCGCGCGCAGTATGCCTTCGGTCAGATGCTGGGGCAGCATCAGCGGCTGGCCGTAAGGTTCGGCCGGCGTGGCGGCGTTGGCGGCGATGCTGGCTTCGTCGCGGTAGCCGCCGTCGGCGGCGTAGTGGCGCTGGGCGGGATAGTAGCCGCCGGCGGCGATCATGCGGTCGGCGACGTCGAGCGCTTCGAAGATTTCCAGCGTGCGTGGCTGGATGCCTTTGCCGCGCGAACCGGCGAACGGCGCCTCCGCCTGGTCGATCAGCATGAAGGGAATGTGGCGGCGCGCGAGGTCGATCGCGAGTGTCAGGCCGGCGGCGCCGGCGCCGCAAATCAGAACATCAGTATCCATGGGGTGCTCCTAGATATGTGTATTTTGCACATATTATGCCGACCTGAAAATCGTGTCAATAATTATGTGTACAATGCACATATGAATAAAGATATCCGCGAAATGCATGACGCGCTGCTCGACATCATCGGCTTCATGAGCCGCCCCGAGCCCGACGTCACCCTGATGTCCGAGATGGCCATGCCGCTTGAACGCGCGCTGCTTCCTCTGCTGGTGCGCATCGACCGCCGCGGTCCGATCGGCGTGGTGGAACTGGCCGATGTGGTGGGGCGCGACTACACCACCGTCAGTCGCCAGGTGGCGCGGCTCGACGAACTGGGTCTGGTGGTGCGCCGCGCCGGCACGCGCGACAAGCGGGTGCGCGAGGCGGAGGTGACGCAAGCGGGGCGCGAGATGGCCGACGCCATCGACCGCATGCGCGAGGAACTGGTCGGCGAGTTGATGGCCGATTGGACCAACGCCGAGCGCCGCGACCTGGCGCGCCTGCTCAAACGGATGGCTTCCGACATGAACGAATGGATGGTCCGCCGTAAGTCGGAGGACGCCGGCTAGGCGTCGCCGCATTTCAAACGCCGCCTGTCGCGGCTTGCCTTAACGCCGATTTACATCGTCATGCGCGCGCGCTTCGACGCGTGATCGGCGTTCGATCACCTCCTCTAAAACGCAGGCGCGATGCGGCGCACCGCTGTATTCCGCTTGCTATTCGCCTTACTCTGTCTCATAATCGCGACGAATTAAAAACAGCGAGTGGTTGCGTCGCGCACGCGATGCGCAAGCGCTCTCGGATTCGGAAGCGGGTGACGCGATTGTCCAGCCAAAAACGGTGGCGTCGAAGAAGCCCAGGCGGTATAAGGCTTACTTTGAAGTGCGATTTTTCCGGCGCGATGCGCGCGGCACTTCCCGAACCTGATTGAGCGCGCGTGAAGAGTGCGCGGTGACGCAAACGAGTACGTTGAAGCGGCATGTGAATGTGAGATGGCGAGCGCAAGTCGATAAAAAGCGCGCGAATATCTAACGTGCCGGTTGCGTAACGATGAGGTTTTCGTGTACTTTACGAAATTGAAAATACGTGTTTAAAAGTGCGTTGAAATTTGAGAAGTACGCACCACGTAGTGAGAACCGAGCAGTGAAGACCGAACACGGGATATAGATTCACACCATATGCACAAGACCACGTCGTCGTTTTTGTTCAACCGTCTTGCCTGATCTGATTCAGGCCGGGCGGTTTTTTGTTTGAAAACGAAAACCGCGACGTGGCTGCGACGCAGGTTCCTGGAGCTGAGTACACGCCCGGACCACCGCAAAACGTCGCGACAAGATTTGTGTCCGCACGCTGTTCCAGCTATGGAGAGCGGGTGGATCGATGGCTGAAGCGCTGCACTTGTGAGGAGATGCAGCAGTTCAGCTAGTGCCGAATTCATTAGCGCAAACCACGTTGGTTTGCGCCGATGAATAATTCGCCTGGCCCAATTCCGGGTCGGACGGGTTTAAATCTTGTAATGAATTTTTTCCCATCCCCGATGAAGGAGAACTAAACATGGCTACCGCCGCAAAGAAACCAGCAGCTAAGAAAGCTGCCGCACCAGCAAAAAAAACCGCCGCCGCTAAAGCAGCAGCTCCTGCAAAAAAACCAGTTGCCGCTGCCAAGCCAGCCGCCAAAGCTGCCGCTAAGCCAGCAGTGAAAAAAGCTGCCGCTAAACCAGCAGTGAAGAAAGCCGCAGCGAAACCAGCCGCCAAGCCAGCAGCCAAGACCACCGCTAAACCAGCAGTGAAAAAAGCCGCCGCCAAGCCAGTCGCTAAAAAAGCCGTCGCTAAAGCAGCAGCCAAGCCAGCAGCGAAAAAAGTCGCCGCCAAGCCAGCAGCGAAAAAAACCGTCGCTAAAGCAGCCGCTAAACCAGCAGCTAAAAAAGTCGCCGCCAAGCCAGCAGCTAAAAAAGTAGCTGCTAAACCAGCAGCGAAAAAGACCGTGGCCAAAGCAGCCGCCAAGCCAGCCGCTAAAAAAGTCGCCGCTAAACCAGCTGCGAAAAAAGTCGCTGCCAAACCAGCTGCCAAAGTCGCTGCCAAAACCACCGCCAAGCCAGCAGCTAAAAAAGCCGCTGCCAAGCCAGCTGCTAAAGTCGCTGCCAAAAAACCAGCAGTAAAAGCAGCAGCCAAACCGGCTGCAAAGGTCGCGGCTAAGCCAGCAGCAAAAAAGCCAGTTAAAGCAGCTGCAAAAGTAGCTGCCAAACCAGCCGCCAAAGCTGCTGCCAAACCAGCCGCCAAGCCAGCTGTCAAGAAAGCTGCTAAACCAGCCGCCAAGCCAGCAGCCGCTCCGGCCGCAGCACCAGCAGCCGCTCCAGCAGCAGCTGCTCCAGCCGCCAAGCCAGAAGTGAAAAAAGCTGCGCCGAAAAAAGCTGCTCCAAAAAAGGAAGCCGCTAAACCAGCCGCCGCTCCTGCTCCAGCTGCCGCTCCGGCCGCTGCTGCTCCAGCTGCGAAAACCGTTCTGGCGCCGGCCGCTGCATGGCCGTTCCCAACCAGCACGCGTCCGTCCTAAGCTCACCGCTTAGACGCCTGCTAAGGCAAATGGCCGCTGTGTGAGACAATCACACAGCGGCTTTTTTATTGGAGGGGTTCCGTGCTGATTAGTATTCTCAAGTTGATTGTCGACGCCATCGCTGTGCTGCTGGGCGGCGCCTTGCTGCTGCGTTTCTGGATGCAGGCGATCCGCGTGCGGCCACCGTCGTCGGTGGCGCAGTTCACCTTCCAATTGTCGGACTGGCTGGTGCGGCCGCTGCGGCGCATCGTGCCGGGCGTGGGCGGCTATGACTGGGCCAGTTTGATTGGCGCCTTTGTGATCGTGCTGGCGGCGACGTCGGTGATGTTCCTGGCAGGCTGGCCGGCGCAGTCGGTGTTATTGGCGGCGGTGCAGCGCTTCCTGGAGTGGATACTGTACGGTTTCATGGCGCTGCTGGTGATCGAGGCGATCTTCAGCTGGGTCAATCCGCATGCGCCGCTGGCGCCGTTCGTGCGCGCACTGA
This sequence comes from Duganella dendranthematis, assembly GCF_012849375.1. Taxonomy (NCBI): domain Bacteria; kingdom Pseudomonadati; phylum Pseudomonadota; class Betaproteobacteria; order Burkholderiales; family Oxalobacteraceae; genus Duganella; species Duganella dendranthematis. The sequence continues at coordinate 1,448,396 of NZ_CP051684.1, read as the reverse complement.
ATGAACCGCTGCTGCGGCCTATCCGTCGCGTGGTGCCGCTGGTGGGGAATCTGGATCTGTCGCTGCTGGTGGCGATCATCCTGCTGCAGATCGCGCAGCTGTTGTTGGGGGTGGCGTTTAGCGGGCATTGACAGCGCTTACGCCAACGTCAAAAGCAAAAAAGCAGGCGAGCGGCCTGCTTTTTTTTACCCCGGAAAGGCGGGGTCTGACCCCCCAATGGGGTCAGACCCCAGGCTGTTCACGGTGCGGATTAGAAACGGTAGCCGAAGGCGGCTTCAAACTTGTCGGCGATTTCCGCCGCGGTGAAGTGGTGGTTCTGCGCGCCGCGGTGGGCGATCTTGATCGCGCCCAGCAGGCTGGCCAGGCGGCCGGTGGTCTCCCAGCTCCAACCATTGGTGATGCCGAACAGCAGACCGGCGCGATAGGCGTCGCCGCAACCGGTTGGATCCAGCGCTTCCGCCACCGGCACGGCCGGGATGTCGATGCGCTGGCCCTTGGTGTAAATCTCCGAACCCTGCTCGCCACGCGTGATGATCAGCGCTTCCACGCGGCTGGCGATGTCCGCCTGCGTCAGGCCGGTGCGCTCGGTCAGCAGCTCGATTTCGTAATCGTTGGTGGTGACGTAGGTGGCTTTGTCGATGAATTCAATCAGCTCTTCGCCATTGAACATCGGCAGCTGCTGGCCCGGATCGAAGATGAATGGGATCTGCAGGTCGGCCAGGTCGGCGGCGTGCTTTTTCATGCCCAGGTGACCGTCCGGCGAGATGATGGCGATGCGCGCCGGGCCGGCCTTGGCGATCTCGTTCTCGTGCGCGTACGACATGGCCCCGGGTGGAAGGCGTTGATCTGGTTGTTGTCCTGGTCGGCGGTGACAAAGCACTGGGCGTTGTAGGCGTCTTCCTTGATCAGGATATTGTCGGTGGCCAGACCCAGTTTGCGGAAGCGTGCCATGTAGGCAGCGTTGTCCTGACCCATGACGCCAACGATGCGCGGCGAGCCGCCCAGCAGCTGCAAATTGTAGGCGATGTTCGGCGCGCAGCCGCCGAATTCCGTGCGCATGGTCGGCGCCAGGAACGACACGTTCACCTTGTGCAGCTGGTCCGGCAGCAGGATGCTGTCGAAGCGGTTCGGGAAGCTCAGGATGGTGTCGATGGCGATCGAGCCGCAAATCAGGGAGGTCTGGGTCATGATAGGTCTTTAAGGGTAGAAAACGGCGATGTGATAGCCGGATGCTTTCAGATCGTGCAGTTCAAAGTAGAGTTTAACGGCTTGTTCGGTATGTGGGGCAAATCCCTTGTCCAGCGCGACGTCGGCATTCAGGTAGTCGCGCGGCGTGAACACGCGGCGCAGGATGCGTTTGTCGTTGGCGTCGTCCAGCGTCAGTTCGATCGATGGCCAGGCCTGCGCGGTGGCGCTCTGATTGCGCAGCAGGGTGGCGAAGGAGAACGCGGTCTCGCTCAGCGTTTGCAGTTCGCCCTGCTCGATGGTGAGGTCGTCGATTTGCGTCGGCAGTTCGATCTTGCAGCCGAGCGCCGTGCAGGCGGCCGTCAGCGCTGGTTTGAGCGGCGGCATGGCGGCGGCCAGCGTGTTGCGGAAGGTGGTGATGGCCTGGCCAAACAGGGCGGCCACCAGCAGCAGGGAGCCGAGGCTCATGGCGATGGTGGTGGCTTTGCCGTACTTGCGGCGCAGGCGGTCGCGTTTGACGAAGCCCGGTTCGTCCGGCTCGGCGTGGTCTTCGTGGGACGGCGATTCTTCGGCGCTGGCGGCGTGCAGGTAGGCGTGTGCGCTGGCGCTTTGCGCTTGCGACATGCCGGCGCTCGACAGCTGGATCAGGGCTTCTTCGTCGACTTCTTCCAGTTCGTCGTCGCGCAAGGAGCGAACGGCGGGTGGCGTTGGCGCCGGCGCAGTTGGCGCATCGTCGCTGTCGTCGGTGGCGCGGCTGTCTTCGGCTTCGGCGGCGAAGACGGCATCGGCGGCTGCGGCGAAGGCGGCGCTGAGGCCGGGGCCGGCGCCGGCTTGCAGCTCTTCCAGCGGCGGCTCGTCCCAGGTCGGTTCGCGGCGGCCGCCGGGCAGGCTGTCGTGATCGGCGGAGATGGGCAGGCCGTCGGCGTCGTGCTGGACGTCGCCCAGCGATTGTTCCATGACGGCCAGTTCGGCTTCCAGCGCGGCTTCGAGTTCGGCGTCGCTCAGGGTGTCGGCGCTGATGACGTCGCCCAGCAGCGGTTGCGGCGCCAGTTCGGGATCGATGCTGGCTTCCAGGTCCGGCTCGGATTCCATGTCCAGATCGAGGTCGAACAGGGCGTCGCGCTCGGCTGGCAGCGAGGCTGGTTCGGCTGGCAGCGGGAAGGGCGTTGGCGTGTTTTCATCCAGCGCGGGCTCAGGCTCCGGCTCCGGCTCGGCTTCAGGCTCTGGCTCAGCTTCGGCCAGCTCTGGCGTATCGTCTGGTTCTACCGGCTCGACAGTATCGAGCTCCAGCAGCGGTTCGGCTTCCTCGGCGGCCAGCACTTCGGCGGCGCGCGTGTCGAGCGCGGCCATTTTCTGGTCGAAGGGAGTCGCTTCTGGAACCGGGGGAAGGGGGAGCGGCGTCGGCGGTTCCAGCAGGGCCGCGTTGCCATCAAAGACTTCATTACAGGCGCCACAGCGCACTATGCCACCACGTAATTTCAACTGGTCATGAGCGACCCGAAATACCGTGTTGCAGTGGGGGCATTTAGTGGCGAGCGCCATTGATGCTGCGCTTATTGTTCCGAACGTGCAGGCGGAACGGTATCGCTGCCCAGGCGGCCATGCAGCGCCACCCAGCCTTCTTGCTCGGCCCACACGCCCAGCTTGATGAATGGCGCGTACGCAGCCGCCACTTCTTCCGCCTGGCGCGCCAGCACGCCCGACAGGATCAGCGAACCGCCGTCGGCCACGCGGCCGGACAGCATCGGCGCCATCAGCTTCAGCGGGCTGGACAGGATGTTGGCGACCACGATGTCGAAACGCTGGGTCGCGTGCTGCGACTCGGCGAAGCTATCCGGCAGGAAGAATTCGATCTCGCAATGGTTGCGGACAGCATTGTCGGCCGCCGACTCGATCGCTTGCGGATCGATGTCCACGCCCACCACTTCGCCGGCGCCAACCTTCTTGGCCACCATGGCCAGGATGCCGGAACCGCAGCCGTAGTCCAGCACGGCCTTGCCCGGGGCCGGATTGGCCTCCAGCCACTCCATGCACAGACGGGTGGTCGGATGGCTGCCGGTGCCGAACGCCAGGCCTGGATCGAGTTCCAGGATCAGCGCGTCCGGATTCGGCGCTTCGTGCCACGACGGCACCACCCAGATGTTCTTGCCGATCGGAATAGGCGCGAACTGCGATTGGGTCAGACGCACCCAGTCCTGCTCCTCCACCTTGCGGGTGGTGAACTTCGGCAGGGTGGTCAGGCCGATCTGGCCGGCGGCGGCGGCCACGATCACGGCCTGGTCGTCATCTTCGTCGGTCAGGGCGACCACGCGGCTGTGATCCCACGCCGCTTCGGTCGGCTCCATGCCCGGCTCGCCGAACAGCGGCTTTTCCGCGTCGGTGCCTTCGTCCGCGTCTTCCACGGAAACCGACAGGGCGCCCACGTCCATCAGCGCCTCGGACAGGGCTTCAGCGTGGTCACGCGCGATTTCGATGACGATTTCAGTCCAGCTCATGTTTATTGCGCTTTCAAACTCAGTTTGTGCAGATCCGGCATATCCGCCAGTTTCTGTTCAAGGTAATGGATGTTGGTGCCGCCTTCGATGAAACGGGCGTCGACCATCAGCTCGCGGTGCAGCGGGATGTTGGTCGAGATGCCTTCGACAACCATCTCCGACAGCGCGATCTGCATGCGGCGGATGGCCTGCTCGCGGGTGGCGCCGTAGGTGATGACTTTGCCGATCATCGAATCGTAGTGCGGTGGCACATAATAGCCTGCGTACGAGTGGGAGTCGACGCGCACGCCCGGACCGCCCGGCACGTGCCAGGAAGTGATACGGCCTGGCGACGGCGTAAATTTAAATGGGTCTTCCGCGTTGATGCGGCACTCGATGGCGTGGCCGGACAGCATCACGTCGCGCTGGCGGAAGCGCAGCTTCTCGCCGCAGGCGATGCGGATCTGTTCCTGCACGATGTCGATGCCGGTGATCATTTCGGTGACCGGGTGTTCGACCTGCACGCGGGTGTTCATCTCGATGAAGTAGAACTCGCCGTTCTCATATAGGAACTCGAAGGTGCCGGCGCCGCGGTAGCCGATCTTGCGGCAGGCTTCAGCGCAGCGTTCGCCGACTTTTTCGATCAGCTTGCGTGGAATGCCGGGCGCCGGCGCTTCCTCGATGACCTTCTGGTGGCGGCGCTGCATCGAGCAGTCGCGTTCGCCCAGCCAGACGGCGTTTTTGTGTTCGTCGGCGAGGATCTGGATTTCCACGTGACGCGGATTTTCCAGGTACTTCTCCATGTAGACTTCCGGATTGCCGAAGGCGGTACCGGCTTCGGTCTTGGTCATCTGCACTGCGTTGATCAGCGCCGCTTCGGTATGCACTACGCGCATGCCGCGACCGCCACCACCACCGGCGGCCTTGATGATGACCGGGTAGCCGACCTTGCGGGCGATCTGCACGATGGCTTTCGGATCGTCCGGCAGTGCGCCTTCCGAGCCCGGCACGCACGGCACGCCGGCCTTGATCATGGTCTGCTTGGCGGTGACCTTGTCACCCATGGTGCGGATCGATTCCGAACGCGGGCCGATGAAGACGAAGCCCGATTTTTCCACGCGCTCGGCGAAGTCGGCGTTTTCCGACAGGAAGCCGTAGCCCGGGTGAATCGCTTCGGCGTCGGTCACTTCTGCGGCGCTGATGATGGCCGGCATGTTCAGATAGCTCAGCGACGATGGCGCCGGACCGATACAGACCGATTCATCGGCCAACTTCACGTATTTGGCGTCTTTGTCCGCTTCCGAGTGGACCACGACCGTCTTGATGCCCAGTTCGCGGCAAGCGCGCTGGATACGGAGGGCAATTTCGCCGCGGTTGGCAATGAGGATTTTTTCAAACATGATAGGTTCGCTATGTCTGTGAGCGCCGATTGGCTGCGTCAGGTGAGGAGGGATTGCGGACCAAGCAGGCGCGCCCGTCGCCGATGGGGAGGGCGCAGGCCTGTCTTAGCCGATCACAAACAGCGGTTGGCCGTACTCGACCGGCTGGCCGTTTTCGACGAGGATCTGGGTGATGGTGCCGGACTTGTCGGCATCGATTTCGTTCAGCAGCTTCATCGCTTCGATGATGCACAGGGTCTCGCCTTCCTTGACCGACTGGCCCACTTCCACGAATGCTGCCGCGCCGGGCGCAGACGAGCGGTAGAAGGTGCCGACCATCGGCGATTTGACGATGTGACCGGTTGGCTCGGCGGCCGCAGCTGGGGCTGGGGCGGCGGCTGCGGCGGCTGGCGCGGCGGACGGTGCGGCGCTGTATTGCGGGATGGCTTGCGGCTGCATCATGACCATCTGATTTTGCGGCAGCGCCGACGATTTGACGATGCGAACTTTGCTTTCGCCTTCGGTCACTTCGAGTTCGGCGATGTCCGATTCTGCGACCAAATCAATCAAGGTCTTCAGCTTGCGTAGATCCATGTAACCCCCAGAGGAATGTCTTTTAATATGAGTGAGCGGCGCCGTCTTGTGAACGTCACCGCGCTAAAAATGCGCGCAGATCGCGTAGGTTATCGCTTTTTAAGGACGAAGTCGATGGCAAACCGATATCCTTCGATACCCAGTCCGCAGATCGTCCCTACGGCGATCGCGCTCAGGAACGAATGGTGGCGAAACGACTCGCGCTGGTAAATATTCGAAATATGCACTTCCACAAACGGAATGGCTACCCCTGCCAGAGCGTCGCGCAAGGCCACGCTGGTGTGAGTCAGGCCGCCCGGATTGATGACGATGGCGTCCACGCCTTCGGTTCTGGCGGCATGGATGCGGTCGATCAGTGCGCCTTCGTGGTTGCTTTGGAAACAAGACAAGCTCGCGCCCGCTGCCTGGGCCTGGGCCTGGGCGGCGTGTTCGATGTCGGCCAATGTGCTAGCGCCGTAGACCTCGGGCTCCCGTGTCCCCAGCAAATTCAGGTTGGGGCCGTTGAGCAGTAGGAGGTTTTTTGCCATGATTCCTGAGCCTTCTCCGCGAAAGATCCGCATTTTGACGCCAACTACGGACATTTGGCAAGAGAAAAAAACTTGTGAAACTACTTATAGAGTTGCTAAATCTTTGCGCAGCTCGTCAAATTTGAGTTTGCCCAGGTAAGTCTTCTTGACCTGGCCATCGGCGCCGATCAGAACCGTGTAGGGCAGGCCGCCACCGCTGTTACCGAATTGGCGCGACAGCTCGGTGCCGCTCATGCCCGCCACCAGCACCGGATAGGTGATTTTATATTTGTCGCTAAATTCCGCGATATTTGACGGTGAATCAATGCCGATGCCGATAACTTGCAGCTTCTTGCCTTCTTCTCCGGCGGCCAGCGCCGACAGCTCCGGCATCTCCTGCACGCACGGACCGCACCACGGGGCCCAGAAATTGACCAGCATAGCCTTGCCTTTATATTGGGCCAGCGGGGTGGCGACACCCTTGGCGTCCGGCAGCGTTTGCTGATACAGGGCGGCTACCGGCGTGGTCACGCCGGCCGGGGCGGTGGCCGTGACCGGGGATTGTTCTTTGTGCAGGCCCAGGTAAGCGCCGGCGGCGGCAAAGACGACGGCGACAGCTATATAAACAGGCAGGTTCTTTTTGCTCATGGTGATGGTGGGTGAGTGCTGTTAACTAATAGGGCGCGCACGGCGGCAATGTCGGCGCGGGCCAGTTTGCCGTCGCCGCGGGTTTTGACGGCGCCGCGCAAATCGTCCAGCTCATATAAAGCAGCGTGCACGCCTTCCTTGTGCCACATGAAGCTGACGGTTTCGACCATGCCGTAACGCGGCCCCTTGAAGTGCGGCGTTTCCGAGATGTCGATTTGCAAATTCCGGTTCAGCAGGAAGATCTCGACTTCCTTGGCGCTGTCGGCAAACAGCTGCAAATGGATATCGTCGTGTGGACCGGCGGTGCCATTTAATACGGAGCCGCTCAGATATGGATGGAATTTTTGCAAGCCTTCCATGATGTCGACCGCCAGCGTGCGCAGCCGGAACAAACGGGCCGGCTGGGTATCGGCATGGAACAGCGATTGGTACAGCCGCACCTCGGCCTCGATCTGCGCATTGTCCGGCAACAGATTCAGCGGCGGTTGCGTGTCGCCCAGGATCTGCCGCGCAGCTTTGCGCTTGGCCGTGTTGTAGTCGGCGCCATCCTCGGCGATCAGACGCGCGGCAGCCGCCGCGATCTCGGCACGCAGAAGCTGGAGTTCTTCATTCACATTGGCAGTCATGGACGAGATAATACTCTGAACCGGGAAAAGCGCGTCGGCTCAGGTAAAATCGCGTATTCAGTTAGCGCGTCATTCCCGCTCGAGCGGGCATGACGGAGATCCACACGTCGTCTTCATTACTATGCACATTCATATCCTTGGTATTTGCGGCACCTTCATGGGCGGCCTGGCGGTCCTGGCGAAAGAAGCGGGCCACCGCGTTACCGGCTGCGACGCCAACGTCTACCCACCCATGAGCACCCAGCTGGAAGCCCAGGGCATCGAACTGATCACCGGCTACGGCCCGGAACAGATCGCGCTGAAGCCGGACCTGTACGTGATCGGCAACGTCGTCACGCGCGGCAATCCGCTGATCGAGGAAATCATGAATCGCGGCCTGCCGTATGTTTCCGGCCCGCAGTGGATCGGCGACCATATATTAAGAGACAAATGGGTGCTGGCCGTGGCCGGGACGCACGGCAAGACCACCACCACCGCCATGCTGACCTGGATTTTGGAAGACGCCGGCTACGCGCCGGGCTTCCTGGTCGGCGGCGTGCCGAAGAACTTCGGTGTCTCGGCGCGCATGCAAGGCGATAAGGATTCGATCTTCTTCGTCATCGAGGCGGACGAGTACGACACCGCCTTCTTCGATAAGCGCAGCAAGTTCGTGCACTACCACGCCAAGACCGCCATCCTGAACAACCTTGAATACGATCACGCCGATATCTTCCCCGATCTGCACGCGATCGAAACCCAATTCCACCATCTGGTGCGCACCGTGCCGGGCATCGGCCGGGTCATTTTCAACGCCGACGAAGCACCGCTGCAGCGCGTACTCAAGCGCGGCTGCTGGAGCGAGCAGGAAAGCTTCGGCCGCAGCAACGGCGCCGATTGGGCGCTGAACGAATACGATGACGGCACGTTCGAGGTTATTTTCAAAGGCGAAGTGCAGGGCCGGGTCGAGTGGTCGCTGACCGGCAAGCATAACCGCGCCAACGCGCTGGCCGCCATTGCCGCCGCCCGCCATGTCGGCGTGCCGATCGCGCAGGCCGCCAAATCGCTGGCCACGTTCGAGAACGTCAAGCGCCGCATGGAAGTGCGCGGCGTGGTGAATAACATCACCGTCTACGACGACTTTGCCCACCACCCCACCGCCATCGCCACCACCGTCGGCGGCCTGCGCCAGAAGATCGGCAAGGCCGCCCGCATCCTGGCGGTGCTGGAGCCGCGCTCCAACACCATGAAGCTGGGCACGATGAAAGACGCGCTGCCGGGCAGCCTGACCGACGCCGACCTGGTGTTCGGTTTCGGCAGCGAACAGGCGCTGGGCTGGAACCTGGGCCAGGCGCTGGCGCCGATCGGCCAGACCGCCAGTGCTTACGAAGACATCGACGCGCTGGTGGCTGCCGTGGCCAAGGCCGCGCAGCCGGGCGACCAGATCATTGTAATGAGCAACGGCGGCTTCGGCGGTGTGCACGACAAAATCCTGAAAGCGCTGGCGCAATGATTCTGTACCTGCATGGTTTTCGCTCCTCGCCGCAGTCGATGAAGGCGCGCGTGGTGGGCGAGCGCATGGCGGCGCTGGGGCTGGCCGACCAGGTCGTGTCGCCGCAGCTGCCGGCCTCGCCCAAGCTGGCGATGAAACTGGCGCTGTCTTTAATAGAGGGCGTGCCGGCCGAGCAACTGAGCATTATCGGCTCGTCCCTGGGCGGCTACTACGCCACCTGGCTGGCCGAGCGCGTTGGCTGCCGCGCGGTGCTGCTGAACCCGGCTATCGTGCCGCGTGTGAACCTGGACCAGCACGTCGGCGTGACCACCCAATTCCATTCCGACGAGCCGTTTGAATTCAAGCGCGAATACATCGACGAACTGCACGCGCTGGAAGTGCCGAAGATCAGCAAGCCGGAACGCTATTTCCTGATCGCCGCCACCGGCGACGAAGTGCTGGACTACCGCGACATGGTGGCCCACTATCAAGGCGCGCGCCAGCATGTTATTCAAGGCAGCGATCACGCCATCTCCGAATTTCCGCAGTACGTCGATGAAATACTGGCCTTCTGCGGCATTGAGGCGCGGGCTTGAGCGCGCCGCCAAGAAGCGCCTCGCTGCGGCAGGCGCAGTGGCAGCCACACGTGCTGGCCTTGAATGCCCCGTCCGCCTACGTGCCATGGCTGACCGAGGGCGGCTCGCTGACCGCGCGCCTGAAAGCACACAGTCACAATTTCCGCGTACAGTGCTTGCATCAGCGCGTGGCGCGCTGCCTGAGCGACGAGGCGGTGGCGATCGGCATGCATCGGCCCGGCCGAGTGTGGGAGAGGGAAGTACTGCTGAGATGTGATAATACGCCTGCGGTGTTCGGCCACACGGTGGTGCCGATGTCGGCCACGGCCAGCGACTGGCCGCTGTTTAGTACGCTGGGCGAGCGCTCGCTGGGCACCACGCTGTTTGGCGATCCGCTGGTCGAGCGCGGCGTATTGGAATTTGCAAGATTGCGAGAAGGGCATCCTTTGGCGCAGCGCGCACGGACGGCATTGATTGCCAACGGCGTCGCGGCCCCGGATGCCCACATATTATATGCACGGCGCTGTCTGTATCGGCGCCGTCAAGGTACGCTGCTGGTAACGGAAGTTTTCCTGCCGTCGGTGCTGGAACTGATTAAAACGAACGACAATAAACGATGAATGTATTTTTTGAAGAATCCGGCGATTTCAAAGTCGGCAGCGTAATGACCCAGGCCGGCGAGGCGTACCAGGTCGAAATGGCCAGTGGCAAGCGCACCAAGGTCAAGGCCAAGGACGTGCTGCTGCAATTTGAAAAGCCGTCGCCCGCCGACCTGATGGAGCAAGCCAAGGCCATCGCCGCCGACATCGACCTGGAGTTCCTGTGGGAAGTCGCCGGCGAGGAAGAATTCGGCTTTGCCGAGCTGGGCGCCGAATACTTCGGTCACGCGCCGCAGCCGGCCGAAGCTGCCGGGCTGATCCTGAGCCTGCATTCGTCGCCGGTCTACTTCTATAAAAAAGGCCGTGGCCGCTACAAGGCCGCGCCCGAGCAATCGCTGCGCGCCGCGCTGGCCGGCATCGAGAAGAAGAAACAGCAGGCGCTGGTGCAGGCCGCCTATGTCGAAGAGCTGAAAGCCAACACGCTGCCGGAAGCGATGCAGAACATCGTGCTGCAACTGTTGTTCAAGCCGGACAAGAATTCGATCGAATACAAGGCGCTGGACGCCGCCTGCACCGAACTGCACACCACGCCGCAGCGGCTGATGCTGGCGGTGGGCGGCGTGGCCTCGGCCAAGGCGCTGCACATGGCCAAGTTCCTGTTCGAGAACTTCCCGAAAGGCGCCGGCTTCCCGGACGTGCCGGTGCCGGTTGCGCCGGGCAATCTGCCGGTGGCCGACGTGCAGGCGTTCTCCATCGATGACGTCACCACCACCGAGATTGACGACGCCTTCTCGGTGACCAAACTGGCCGACGGCAACGTCAAGATCGGTATCCACATTGCCGCGCCGGGCCTGGGCATCAAGCCGGACGACGCGGTGGACAAGCTGGCCCGTGGCCGCATGTCGACCGTCTACATGCCGGGCGATAAGATCACCATGCTGCCGGACAGCATCGTTGAAGCGTTCACGCTGGCCGAGGGCAAGACCTGCCCGGCGCTGTCGCTGTACGCCACCCTGAATCCGGCCGACTGGTCGGTGCTGGCCACCGAAACCCGCGCCGAGCTGGTGCCGATTGCGAACAATCTGCGCCACAACGACCTGGACGACCTGGTCAACGAAGAAACCTTGGCTAGCGGAGAGGGCGACTATCCGCACAAGGAATCGCTGGGCCTGATCTGGCAGTGGGCGCAAGTGCTGGAAGCGGCGCGCATGGTCAAGCGCGAAGGCTTTGGCCTCAAGCCGGAACAGAACAACCGCGTCGATTACAACTTCTATGTCGAGGACGACGTGGTCAGCGTCACCCGCCGCAAGCGCGGCGCGCCGCTGGACAAGATCGTCGCCGAACTGATGATCTTCGCCAACAGCACCTGGGGCAAGCTGATGCATGACAATGGCGTGCCGGGCATTTACCGCAGCCAGGGCCGTGGCGTCGGCGGCTGGAACGCCAAGATGCAGGTGCGCATGCTGACCCACGCCGCGCCGCACGAAGGCCTGGGCGTGGACCAATATGCGTGGAGCACCTCGCCGCTGCGCCGGTATACCGACCTGGTCAACCAGTGGCAGATCCTGGCCTGCGCCGAGAAGGGCGTGATGGCGCCGCTGGTGGCGCACTTCAAGCACAAGGATGCGGAGCTGTTCGCCATCGTGTCGCAGTTTGACGCGGCGTACGGCGCCTATGCGGATCACCAGGCCAATATGGAGCGCTACTGGTGCTTGCGCTGGCTGGGCCAGGAGAATGCGCGTCAGGTGGAGGCGGTGGTGCTGAAGGACGAAGTGCTGCGCCTGAGCGATATTCCGCTGATCATCCGCCTGCCGGGCATGCCGTCGGTGGCGCGCGGTGCGCAGGTCAAGCTGGATATCCTGCGCTGGGACGAGGTCGACCTGACCATCGAAGCGCGTCTGCTGGAAATTCCGACCGATGTGGCCGCTACCGATGTCGACTTCGAGGACGACGAGGTGGACGACGCGCCGTCCGGCGATGCCGAAGTAGCGGACCAGACCGCTGCCGAGGAAAACACGGCCGAGGTCACTGCGGCGCCGGTCACCGACACGCCGGCGCCATAAATGTTCAATCCGCGCCCGGCGATCCGCGTCGTGCCCTTGCCCGACAAGGAACACCTGGTCATCGTCGACGACTTGCTGCTGGAACCGCACAAGATGGTCGAACTGGCCAGGCAGTCGCGCGCGGACTTTTCCGATGCCGACCATAATTATTTTCCCGGCCCGGAGCTGAACCTGCCGCCGGCGCTGGCGCAGGCTTTCGATCAGTTCATTATCGGCCATGTGCGCAAGCCGCTGGGCGCGCGCCGCACCAGCATGCTGGCCACGCGGCTGGCGCTGGCCACGCTGCAGCCGCCGCAACTGCAGAACCTGCAGCGGGTGTGTCACCGCGACACCGTGCCGCAGCCCGGCATGGAGGGAACCGGCGCCATGGTGCTGTATCTGTTTCACGACATCCGGCTGGGCGGCACTGGCTTCTTCCGACAGACCTGTTCCGACGCCGCCTTTACCGACATGGTGCTGCGTTCGCGCGGCATGGAGCGCGACGCCTTCACCGCGCTGACCGGCGCCGGTCCCGGCTACGCCGTGGCGAGCGACCGCTATTTCGAGAAGGTCTATACGGCGCAGCCGGCATGGAACCGGGCCATCTTCTATCCGGGCACGGTGCTGCACAGCGCCGATATCCATTCTCCCGAGCTGCTGGTGGACGATGTGCAGACCGGCCGGCTGACGGTCAACGCCTTCTTCAACCTGCGCCGCAACGCCGCCGGCGCATGAAAGCCCAGGCCGTTCGGACCGGCTCGCCAAATCGAGTAAAATCAGCGGGTAAAATCAGCGTTCCGCCTTGTTCCGACGTCTATTGAAGCCTGCCCGCGTGAAGTCTTTTAAAGAAAATCGCTTGCTGTACCTCGCCATCGGCCTGTCGCTGGTGGCGCACGCCGTGTTGCTGGCCGTGCGGTTCATCGCGCCGTTGCCGGCGCCGGCATTGGCCGCCGATCCCGGGCTGGAAGTCATCCTCGTCAACGCCAAGCACAACAAGGCGCCGCTGAAGGCCGACGCCGTCGCCCAGGCCGATCTGGAAGGCGGTGGCGCGGCCAACCAGGGCCGCTCCAAGTCGCCGATGCCGGACATGCGCAAGACCGAAATGGGCGACAGCGTCAAAGCCAACAAGCGCCGCATCGCCGAGCTGGAAGAGCGCCAGAAACAGCTGATGACCCAGGTGCGCTCGCCGTCGCCAGTCACCGCGCCGCCGGTCACCGAACAACTCAAGCCGGACCCGACGCCCACCGGCGCCGACCTGCTGGAATCGAGCAAGGCCATCGCCCGCCGCGTGGCGGAAATCAGCGAGACCATCGAGGACCAGAACAAACGGCCGAACCGCACGCAGATCACGCCGAGCACGCGTGGCGTCGGTTACGCGATTTATTACAAGACCATGCAGAAGCGCATCGAGGACATCGGCACGCTGAACTTCCCGAACGTGAACGGGCGCAAACTGTATGGCCAGCTGACGCTGTCGATCCCGGTATTCCAGGACGGCACCATCTATGAGAAAGAGGGCGGCATCAAGGTCGAGCGCAGTTCCGGCAATGCGGCGCTGGACGAGGCGGCCATGCGCATCGTGCGCCGCTCGGCGCCGTTCGGCAAATTTCCGCCCAATATGCTGTCCAGAGACAAGGATGATTTGTGGGTGATCATCACCACCTTCAAATTCACCCGCGAAGAGAAATTACAAGCCGACCTGAGCGGCGGAGGAAGATAAGAACATGGACCGCTACTGCGTCTTCGGCAACCCGATCGCCCACAGTAAATCGCCGGAAATTCACGCCGCCTACGCGGCGCAGACCGGCCACGACATCCAATACGAACGCCGTCTGGCGCCGCTGGACGGCTTTGCCGATGCGGTGCGCGCCTTTATTGCCGAAGGCGGCAAGGGCGCCAACGTGACGGTGCCGTTCAAACTGGAAGCGGTCAAGCTGGCGCAGGCGCTGACCATCCGCGCGCGCGCGGCCGGCGCGGTCAACACGCTGGTGTTCAGCGACGAAGGCATCATCGGCGACAACACCGATGGCGCCGGGCTGGTGGCGGACATTGTCAACAACGCCGGCGTGCGCATCACCGGCAAGCGCGTGCTGCTGCTCGGCGCGGGTGGCGCGGTGCGCGGCGTGGTACTGCCGATCCTGGAGCATCGTCCCGCCAAATTGGTGATCGCCAACCGCACCGTGGCCAAGGCCGAAGAACTGGTCGAACAGTTTGCCGCGCTGGGTGGCGAGGGCGTGGTGTCGGCATGCGGTTTTGCCGATATCGACGGCGCGTACGACATCATCATCAACGGCACGGCGGCCAGCCTGAGCGCGGAAGTGCCGCCCGTGTCGCCGTCGGTCTTTGCGCCGGGATGTTTGGCTTTGGACATGATGTACGGAGCCTCGCCCACTGTATTTTTGCAGTTCGCAGCCCGGCATGGCGCACAGTTGCGCGATGGTCTGGGCATGCTGGTCGAGCAGGCTGCCGAAGCCTTCCACCTGTGGCGCGGCGTGCAGCCGGCCACGGCAGATGTATTGCAGAAGCTGCGTGACCAGCTATGAGTAAATCGTCCGGTAAATGGCGCTGGGTGAAGTGGCTGTTCATCGTCCCGATCCTGCTGTTCGTGGCGGTGCAGCTGTACTTCCTGCTGCAGATCTGGTGGTGGGTTGGCCACAATCCGGGCATGACCAGCTTTATGCGCGAGCAGCAGTCGGCGCTGCGCGAGAAGAATCCCAACGCCAACATCCAGCAGCAGTGGGTGCCGTACAACCGCATCTCCAACAACCTCAAGCGCGCCATCATCGCCTCCGAGGACGCCAACTTCTCCGACCATGACGGCGTCGACTGGGACGCGCTGCAAAAGGCCTACGAGAAGAACAACAAGAAGCACAAGGTGGTTTCGGGCGGCTCGACCATTACCCAGCAGCTGGCCAAGAACCTGTTCCTGTCCGGTTCGCGCAGCTACGTGCGCAAGGGCCAGGAGCTGATCATCACCTTCATGCTGGAAACGCTGATGGACAAGGAGCGCATTTTCGAGATCTACCTGAACGTGGTGGAGTTCGGCAACGGCACCTTTGGCGCCGAGGCGGCGGCGCGGCATTACTACGGCGTCAGCGCGGCCAACCTGAGCGCGCCGCAGGCGGCCAAACTGGCGGTGCTGCTGCCTAATCCGCGCTATTTCGACAAACACCGCGACTCCAATTACCTGGCGCGCCGCACCGGCGTGATTTTGCGCCGCATGGGCTCAGCGGACCTACCTTAAACCAGGCTTTGCGGGTACACTTGCGCTGTTTCCAAAGGCGCGTTTATCCATGATTAATGTTTTCGTTCTCCAGAATGGCCGGCTCAACCAGGTGCCCATCGACAGTCGCGCCGACCTGGAACAGGTCGAGCCGGTCTGGGTGGACCTGACCGACCCGACGGATGACGAACGCGCCTGGGTCCGCACCATCTACGGCGTGATCTTGCCGGGTGAGGACGAGGTCAAGGACATCGAAGCGTCGGCCCGTTATTACGAAGCGGAAAACGGCGACCTGCACCTGCGCACCGACTTCCTGCTGGAAGAAGAGGACGGCCCGTCGCGCATCGTGACGGTGGCGTTTATCCTGGCGCGCAAGATTCTGTTCTCGGTGCATACCGACGATTTGCCAGTGTTCCGCCTGGTGCGCATGCGCGCCCGTTCGCGTCCGGGGTCGATCGCCGACTACATGGACGTGCTGCTGGACCTGTACGCCACCGACGCCGAATATTCGGCCGATGCGCTGGAAGGTATCTACCAGCAGCTGGAAGAGGTTAGCGGCCGCGTGCTGCAGGAAACCTTCACCGACCAGGACGCGGCCGCCGCGCTGAACGCCATCGCCCACGAGGAAGACTTGAACGGCCGCATCCGCCGCAACATGATGGACACGCGACGCGCGGTCAGCTTCCTGATGCGCGGCCGGCTGCTCAATTCCGAGCAGTTTGAAGAAGCGCGCCAGATTTTGCGCGACATCGAATCGCTGGACGGCCACACCTCCTTCCTGTTCGACAAGATCAACTTCCTGATGGACGCCACGGTCGGTTTCATCAACATTAACCAGAACAAGATCATCAAGATCTTCTCGGTGGCCAGCGTGGCCTTCCTGCCGCCGACCCTGATCGCCTCGATCTACGGCATGAACTTCAAATGGCTGCCGGAACTGGAGTGGCAGCTCGGCTACCCGTTCGCCATCGTCCTGATGGTGACCAGCGCGATTGCACCGTTCCTGTACTTCCGCCATCGCGGCTGGTTGAAATAACTTAACTTTCAAGATCGTAATATAGTTGCCGGATTAATCTATTAGAATGGCGGGCGGCGCATTGCGCTCCCTCCTTCCTTTGCTCCTCGCGGCCCCTTCAGCCGCCCAGAGAAAGTAATAATATGAACAAGAAACGGCAATTTTTCCCCCGCCAGGTGGTGGAAGCCGGCGGTAATCGCTGGGACTGGGCGCTGCTGCCTATCGTATTGGCGGTCTTCGTGCTGATGGCTTATGGTAGCCAGCAGATGGCGCGTCCGTATGAACTCGGCCAGGCCTTGCCGATGTCGCTCGACCCGATCAATCTGCCGTACTACGTGCTGCGCACCACGCTGCGCATGTTCATCGCGCTCGGCGCGTCGGTGATTTTCAGCTGCGTGTTTGCCGCGCTGACCACCAAGTACCGCACCGCTGAAAAAATCATGGTGCCGATGCTCGACATCCTGCAATCGATTCCGATTCTGGGCTTCCTGTCGATTACCGTCACGGCCTTCATCGCGCTATTTCCCGGCAACCTGCTGGGCGTGGAATGCGCCGCCGTGTTTGCGATCTTCACGTCGCAGGCGTGGAATATGGCTTTCTCGGCCTACCAGGGCTTTCGCACCGTGCCGGCCGAATTGTCAGAAGCGGCGCAGGTGTTCCAGCTGTCGGGCTGGCAGCGCTTCTGGCGCCTGGAACTGCCGTATGCCATGCCTGGCCTGCTGTGGAATATGATGATGTCGATGTCCGGCGGCTGGTTCTTCGTGGTGGCGTCGGAAGCGATCGTGGTCTCCAACCAGACCATCAAGCTGCCCGGCATGGGTTCCTATATCGCGCTGGCGATCGAGCAAAGTAATCTGGGCGCGATCGGCTGGGCCATCTTCGCCATGCTGATCGCGGTGCTGGCGTATGACCAGCTGTTCTTCCGCCCATTGCTGGCGTGGGCCGACAAATTCCGTTTCGAGGAAACCGGCGGCGATACCGCGCAGTCCTCGTGGCTGCTCACCTGGCTGCGCCGCACCGAACGCACGCAGCAACTGGTGGAATGGTTTGGCCACCAGCTGTCGCGCTCCATCGCCGTGTTCCGCCTGTCGCACGACGGCACCTCGATCCGCGCGCGCAAGGATAAACCGTCGCTGGTGCCGCAGCGCGTGTGGGATGCGGTGATCGCGGCGGTGGTGTTTTACGCGCTATGGAGCCTGGTGCACTTCATTCGCACCGAAGTCGGTTGGGGGGAAGTGGGGCATGTGCTGATGCTGGGCGTGTACACCATGATCCGCGTGGTGGTGCTGCTGGCGCTGGCGGCCATCGTCTGGGTGCCGGTAGGGATCTGGATCGGCATGAATCCGCGTTGGGCATCGCGCACGCAGGCGGTGGCGCAGTTTCTGGCGGCGTTTCCGGCCAACCTGGTGTTCCCGGTGGCGGTAATTATCATCGTGCGCTATCACCTCAATCCAGACATCTGGCTGTCGCCGCTGATGATCCTCGGTACCCAGTGGTACCTGCTATTTAACGTGATCGCCGGCGCGTCGACCATTCCGACCGAATTGCGTCACGCCGCCAAGAACTTCGGTTTGACCGGCTGGCTGAAATGGCGCCGCTACCTGTTGCCGGCCATCTTCCCCAGCTTTGTGACGGGGGCGATTACCGCGTCGGGCGGCTCGTGGAATGCCGCCATCGTCTCGGAGCTGGTGAGCTGGGGTCCGACCACCTTGAAGGCGCACGGCATCGGCAGCTACATCGCCGAGATGACCGCCACCGGCGACTTCCCGCGCATCGCGCTGGGCATCGGCATCATGTGTATTTTCGTGATGGGCTTTAACCACTTCGTGTGGCGCCGTTTGTACACCCTGGCCGAAAGCCGGCTGCATTTCTAGGAACAGAATCATGAGCACTCCTATCGTTGAACTGAAAGCCGTCGGCAAACACTTCCGCGGCGCCGACGGCTCCGCGCGCTCGGTGCTGGAAGGTGTTGAATTTACGCTGCGCGAAGGCGAAATCGTTGCACTGCTGGGCCAATCCGGTTCCGGCAAATCGACCATGCTGCGCATCATGGCGGGCCTGATCCAGGCCGACGAGGGCCAGGTACTGTATCGCGGCATGCCCTTGTACGGCACGGCGCGCGGCATCCGCATGGTGTTCCAGTCGTTTGCACTATTCCCATGGTTGACGGTGCAGAAGAATGTGGAACTGGGCCTGGAAGCGCAGGGCATGCCGCCGGAAGAACGTGCGCGCCGCGCCGAGAAGGTGATCGACCTGATTGGTCTGTCCGGCTTTGAAGGCGCGTTGCCGCGCGAGCTGTCGGGCGGCATGCGCCAGCGGGTCGGCATCGCCCGCGCGCTGGTGATGGAGCCGGAAGTGCTGCTGATGGACGAGGCGTTTTCGGCGCTGGACGTGCTGACCGGCGAGCGCCTGCGCGAAGAGATTCTGGAGTTGTGGCAGTCGGGCCAGATTCCGACCAAGGCGATTCTGGTGGTGTCGCACAATATCGAGGAAGCCGTGATGATGGCCGACCGGGTGCTGATCTTCGCCAGCGATCCGGGACGTATTCGCGCCGAGCTGCCGATCTCCTTGCCGCAGCCACGCAAGGCGGAAAGCGCCGAGGTGCGCCATCTGATCGACAAGGTGTATGAATTGATGACGGCCAGCGCCGGGCGTCGCGGCGGTGGTGGTAGTGGCTTGATCAGCGAGCGGGAAGTCAAGCTGCAACTGGGCGACCGTCTGCCGCAGGCCGGCATCGCGCACATGGAAGGGATACTGGAGTCGCTGGCCGAAGAGCCGTTCCACGGCCGCGCCGATTTGCCGAAGATCGCCGAAGAGACCGAGCTGACTGACGCGGAATTGCTGGAAGTGCTGAATGCCTTGATTCTGCTGGGCTTCACTTACCTGACCAATGGCGACATCCTGATGACAGAGCTGGGCGGACGTTATGTGGCGGCGAACAACACCGAGCGCCAGGAGATATTCGGCAAGCAGTTGCTGGAGCATGTGCCGCTGATCGCCTACATCTGCCACGGCCTGCAACAGGATAAATCGGGCGACCTGCCGGAAGACCTGTTCCTCAAGCTGCTGCGCTTTACGCTGAGCGAAGAAGAAGCCGAACGCGCGCTGCGGGTGGCAATCGAGTGGGGCCGTTACGGCGATCTGTTCGAGTACAACTTCAACACCGGCGTGATTCAGCGTCCGGAAGAAGATGATCCTGCTGCCGACTGAGTCCTGAAGACTTGCGTCAGTGATGTCGCATCCAGCACGGCATCGCTCCAGGCGGTGAGTTGCGCCAGACTGGCTTTCGCAAGTTTCTTCTGGGTTGTTTTCGACACAGGGCCGAAGCGCCGCGTGAGCTGCCGCTCCAATATGGCGGCGGCGCCTTTCTGCATGCCTTCGTCGATAAACATTTCTTCCAGCGGAGTGATCCATTTCATCGGGTCTGTCATTTTGCGCTCCTTTTTCAACTGGGCCGCAGCTTGCCAAAAGTGTTTCTGCTGAGTTTCAGGCAACGCCATCATCCAGTTAATCACTTTGAACAAGATGATTATGCGCGCTTTGCTCCAGCGGTGTTGGTACAGTAGCTTGGTCAGATGCCACTTGGCGGCATACAGCTGATCCGGGTCGTGATGCGCCTGCTGCGTGCGCAGATGGGCCAGCGTCACCAGGGCAAACGGATTTTGCGAGGACTCCAGATCCTCACGGGACGCATAGTCCAGCAGCTTGGCGGTAGCGAAAGAAATCCCCATTTTGGTGCCCAGCAGCTGGTTGTGGAAGGCATTGGGCCGCCAGTCGGGATCGTCATCTGCCAGCAACACCAGGCTGGCAACCGGCTGCTTGTATTGCTGAAAAATCCTGTAGTTGTAATCGAGCACACGCCGGGCCAGCGATGTATCGCGCTGCGTCTGAATCTCAACGTGAACCAGCACCCATTGCACGCGGCCGTCGCGCAGCGATAATTCCACCAGCTTGTCAGCCACCATGGCGTCGGGAGCATCGCCCAACATGATCCCAGCCAGCTCCTTATCGCGGAAGCGCGGGCGTTTTGACCAGTCTATTTGAACGCAGAGCTCGCCAAAAAAGAAAACCATGAAAGCCCGAAAAGCATGGGTGAGGGCAGCTTTCCAAGGCAGGTCGTAGCGGGCGGGAGGCGTGGTGGCGGGCATGCAGCCAGTCTACGACCAAGCTGCTGGTGCCCGCATTGAGGTACTACAAGTGAATTACAGCGTGGCGAACACGCGGCGGGCGGCGGCGATGGTCTCGTCGATCACGTCGTCGCTGTGCTGCGCCGAGACGAAGCCCGCTTCAAACGCCGCCGGCGCGAAGTACACGCCTTCGTCCAGCATCTTGTGGAAGAAGACGTTGAAGCGCTCGCGGTTACCGGCCATCATTTCGGCGTAGTTGTTCGGCGGCGTCTCGCTGAAATACAGGCCGAACATGCCGCCCACCGCATCGGCGCAGAACGGAATGCCGGCTTCCTTCGCCGCCGCCGTCAGGCCATCGGCCAGACGCTTGGCGGTGGCGCCCAATTTGTCGTAGAAGCCTGGCTGCTGGATCAGCTTGAGCGTGGTCATGCCCGCCGCCACCGCCACCGGATTGCCCGACAGCGTGCCGGCCTGGTACACGGCGCCAACCGGCGACATATTGCTCATCAATTTCGCGCTGCCGCCAAACGCCGCGACCGGCAAACCGCCGCCGATCACTTTGCCCAACGCCGTCAGATCCGGCTCGATGCCGTACAGTTCCTGCGCGCCGCCCAGCGCCACGCGGAAGCCGCACATCACTTCATCGAAGATCAGCAGCGCGCCATGTTTTGTGCACAGCGCGCGCAGCGCTTGCAGGAAGGCTTCCGACGCCTTGATAAGGTTCATATTGCCGGCCACTGGTTCGACGATCACGCAGGCGATTTCGTCGCCGAAGTTGGCGAACGCCTCTTCGATCTGCGTCACGTCGTTATAGTCCAGCACCAGCGTGTGCTTGACGAAGTCCTCCGGCACGCCGGCCGACGTCGGATTGCCGAAGGTGAGCAGGCCGCTGCCCGCTTTCACCAACAGCGAATCGGCGTGGCCGTGGTAGCAGCCTTCGAACTTGACGATCTTGTCGCGGCCCGTGGCGCCGCGCGCCAGGCGCAGCGCGCTCATGGTCGCTTCGGTGCCCGACGACACCAGACGCACCTGCTCCAGCGACGGCACCAGGCGCACCAGTTCCTCCGCCATTTCCACTTCGCCTTCGGTCGGCGCGCCGAACGACAGGCCGCGCGTGGCCGCTTCCTGCACCGCTTTCACCACCTCCGGATGCGCGTGGCCGACGATCGCCGGGCCCCACGAGCCGATGTAGTCGATATAACGCTTGCCGTCCGCGTCCCAGAAGTACGGGCCTTCGGCGCGGGTGATGAAGCGCGGCGTGCCGCCCACCGAACGGAAGGCGCGCACCGGCGAGTTGACGCCGCCCGGCGTGGTTTTCTGGGCGCGCTCGAACAGCTGGTCGTTCTTGGAAATCGTGGTCATGATGGCATCTTTCTCTACTACTGCATGTCCGCTGCGGACTGTAAATGGAAAAAACGGTTCGGCACGAACTTGCCCATGCCGTAGCGCTGCGCATGCGCCAGCGCGCCGACAGTGTACTCCTGCGCCGCCGCCACTGCTTCCGGCACGTCGGCGCCGCGCGCCATGAAGGCCGTCAGCGCGGCCGACAGCGTGCCGCCGGCGCCGATGAATGGCCCGGTCAGGTGCTGCCAGGCGTCGTGACTGATGACGCCATCGGCGCCGAACAGGGTATTGGCCAGCGTGTTTGGGCCGCCGTTTTCGCCCGGCGCGCCGGACGGGGTGCCGGTCACCAGCACGAATTCGCAGCCCAGGGCCAGCAGGTGCTCGACGTCCGATTCCAGCGTGTCTTCAACCATGACGGCGTCGGCGTCGGCGTCGGAATCAGCATCCGCATCGGCGCCGGATGCGGCGGCTTCGCCAGACTCGCCGGGTTCACCGACATCGCCGGACTCGCGCCAGGTTTCGGCCAGCCGGCCCAGTTCCACCTGCGACAGCATCAGCAGCGTGGCCTGCGGCACCAGCAACTGGCGGATCGCGGTCAGCAGCTCTTCGGCGTCGTCGTCGGGCAGCGCCGGCAGGCGGGAACTGAAGGGATCGAGGATCAGCGGCGCGTCCGGGTAGTCGGACAGGATCTCGGCGATCGCCGCCACCTGTTCCAGGTTGGTGATGGCGCCGACCTTGAAGGCGGCCATGGTCATGTCCTCCAGCAGCACGCGGGCCTGGTCGGCCACCCAATCGGGGTCGATGTCCTGCAGGTCTTCGACGCGGGCGCTGTCGCCGATCAGCAACGCGGTGGTCACCGCCAGTCCGGTGCAGGAGAGGGCGGAGAAAGCTGCCAGGTCGGCCTGGACACCCATGGCGCCGGCCGGATCGGCGGCGCCAAAGCTGAGAATAAGGGGAGAAGTTTGGTTTTGCACGGCGGGTAGATTAAGATACCTAATTCAGCATTTTACTTGAGGGTGGCAAAAAGTGAGTAGCAACGAAACAACGCAGGAATTCCAGACCTGGATGTGTCTCATCTGCGGCTGGATCTACGACGAAGCCGCCGGCCTGCCGGACGAAGGTATCGCCCCCGGCACCCGCTGGGCCGACGTGCCGATGAACTGGAGCTGCCCGGAATGCGGCGCCCGCAAGGACGATTTCGAGATGGTCGCCATCTGAATCCCGGGCAGCGTCGCCCTATGCTATGGTGTAGTCTCATCTTAGCGAATCTATTATGACCTCTACGCCCCTGAAAATCATGGTGATCGACGATAGCAGCACGATTCGTCGCTCCGCCGAGATCTTCCTGAGCCAGGCCGGCTACCAGGTGGTGCTGGCCGAAGACGGCTTCGACGCGCTGGCCAAGATCAACGACCATCACCCGGCGCTGGTGTTCTGCGACATCCTGATGCCACGGCTGGACGGCTACCAGACCTGCGCGCTGATTAAAAAAAGTGCGAAATTCCATGCCACGCCGGTGCTGATGCTGTCCTCCAAGGACGGCCTGTTCGACCGCGCGCGCGGCGCCATGGTCGGCGCGGTGGCCTATCTGACCAAACCTTTTACCAAGGACAGCCTGCTGACCGCCGTGCGCGAGCACACCGGCGGCGCTGTCGCTACACCAGAATAAGAAAGCCGCAGGGGGAAATATGGCCATACAACGTATTTTGATCGTCGACGATTCGCCCACGGAGCGTTACTACCTGAGCGATATCCTCTCCAAAAAGGGATACACCGTGACGGTGGCCGAAAGCGGCGAGGAAGCACTGGTCAAGATCAAGGCCGACAAGCCGGAACTGATTCTGATGGACGTGGTGATGCCGGGCGCGAACGGCTTCCAAGTCACGCGCTCGATCGCCCGCGATCCGGAGCTGAAGGATGTGCCGATCATTATCTGCTCCAGCAAGAGCCAGGAGACGGACCGCATCTGGGCATTGCGCCAGGGCGCGCGCGACTACCTGGTCAAGCCGGTCGATCCGGCCGAGCTGCTGGACAAGATCGCGGCGCTGAGCTGAGATGGACAGCCAGGCTCCGACCGAACGCCGCAGCCGCTTGCGCCAGTACCAGGTGCAGCTGCTGGAGCGCATGCAGGCCGCCAAGAGCGGCGCGGCGGTCGGCGGACGTGAGCTGGGCGTGCTGCTGGGCGGGCGTCCGTGCCTGCTGGACCTGACGCAGATCAGCGAGATCGTGCCGCTGCAAGCCGCCACGCCGGTGCCGCTGACGCAGGAGTGGTATCTGGGCCTGACCAATATTCGCGGCCACCTGACCGGCGTGATCGACCTGGCGCGCTATCAGGGCCTGGCCGCCGGCGACAGCGCGCCGTCCGAGCGTCGCCTGATTACCTTCGCGCCGGGCCTGGGCTTCAACTGCGCCTTGCAGGTGGAGCGCGTGCTGGGCCTGCGCAAGCTGGCCGAGATGACGCAGCAGGACGACAGCTCGCAGTTTCTCGACAGCGACGGCCAGCAGTGGACCCGCATCGATCTGGCGCTGCTGGTGCAGGAACCGCGTTTTGCACATGTAGGACTGATCTAGCAGGCAAACCCTAATCCGGAGAGGTGTATGGCTTTCAAGTTGGGCTTTTTGTCGCGCGGTAGCCGGAACGCCGCAGAGGATACAGCAGCACATTCAGAGTTTGGCGATTCGCAGTTTCTGCATACCGCCGGCACACCTGCGCCGGCCGCACCCAATACGTCCACCGCGGCGGCGGATGACGGCGACGCGCCGCTGCGCCTGCGCGATGCGCTGGGACGCCGCCGCACCTCCGCTATGCCGATCGAAGCCGCCCCCGACGTCAAGCTGCCGCTGATCGGCCACCTGCCGGCGCAGCGCCAACTGAGCATCCTGTCGACCGCGCTGGCGATCTGCCTCGGCGCGAGCGCCGTGTTCGTGGCGCTCAACACCATCCACAACGCCAACCGCTCGGCGCAAACCCAGGTCGCCAGCGATGCGCTGATGCACTCGCAGCGCATCGGCAAGGCTGCGCCGAATGCGGTGCAGGGCAGCGCGGAAGGCTTCCGCCAGCTGGAAGAAAGCCGCAAGGAACTCACCAACGACATCAACCTGATGACGCGCGGCGGCACATACCAGGGCCGCACCATCGGCGAGCCGCCGTCCGACATCGCCATTGTGGTGGCGGCCGCGCGCAAGCAATGGAACGCCACCGACCTCGCCGCCGGCACCATCCTGATGCTGAAGGCGGACCTCAGCGGCATGGACAAGACGCTGCAAAAACTGAACGATATGTCGCCCGACCTGCTGGTGCGCACCGAGGACATCATCGCGCTCAAATTGCAGCGCGGCGGCTCTGCGCGCGAGATCGCTGCACTGGGCAAGCTGACCATGCTGACCCAGCGCATGAGCCGCAGCGCCAGCGAATTCCTCACTGCCGGCGGCATCAGCTCCGAGACCGCCTTCCAGCTGGGACGCGACACCACGGTGTTCCGCAACACCGTCGATGGCTTCCTCAGCGGTAGCGCGCCGCTTGGACTGGCCGCCGTGCGCGAGCCGGACCTGCGCGCCAAGTTCACCGGCTTGCAGACGGATTTCGAGGAGTACCAGAAGCTGGTGGCGGCGGTGCTCAACAAGCTGGATAAATTCAGCGCCGCGCGCGCAGCCGAACAGCTGATCTTCAACGACAACGAAGCGCTGCGCCAGCGCTTGAGCGTGGTGCAGCAGGTGTACCGCGAGAGCCAGGATTCGCTCGGTCTGACCTTCTGGCTGATGGTGGTCGGCGGCATGCTGACGCTGGTCAGCGCCGCCGCCATCGGCCGCGTGCTGCTGATGGATTCGCACAACCGCACGCGCGGCGCGGAACGCCGCCGTCAGGAAGCCGACGCCATGCGCCAGCAGTCGCAGCGCCAGGAAGAAGAGGCCAAGGCCATGAACGACCAGAATCAGGCGGCCATTCTGCGCCTGATGAACGAGTTGCAGGAAGTGGCGGACGGCGACTTGACGGTGCAGGCCACGGTGTCCGAGGACATCACCGGCGCCATCGCCGATTCGGTCAACTACACGGTGGAAGAGCTGCGCGGCCTGGTGGGCCGGGTGACGGCGACGGCCGAGCAGGTGACCAAGGCATCGACCCACGCGCAGAGCATCTCCAGCGATTTGCTGGCGGCGTCGCAGCAGCAGTCGCGCGAGATCCAGGATGCGTCGTCGACGGTGGTGAAGATGGCCAACGAGATTACCGACGTGTCGCGTTCCGCCAGCGAGTCGGCCGATGTGGCGCGGCAGTCGGTGGCGGCGGCGCAGCAGGGATCGACAGCGGTGGAAAACGCCATCAAGGGCATGCACGAGATCCGCGAACAGATTCAGGATACGTCCAAGCGCATCAAGCGGCTGGGCGAATCGTCGCAGGAGATTGGCGAGATCACCGAGCTGATTTCCGACATTACCGAACAGACCAACGTGCTGGCGCTGAACGCCGCCATCCAGGCCGCATCGGCCGGCGAGGCGGGACGTGGCTTCTCGGTGGTGGCGGAGGAAGTGCAGCGGCTGGCGGAACGTTCGGCCGGCGCGGCCAAGCAGATCGGCGCGCTGGTGCGGACGATTCAGACCGACACCCACGACGCGGTGGCGGCGATGGAAAAGTCGACCCAGGGCGTGGTGGAAGGCGCGCGCCTGTCCGATGCGGCCGGCGCGGCGCTGCACGATATCTCGCAGGTGTCCAACCGCCTGGCGGAGCTGATCTCCGGGATTTCGCAGGCCACCGGCCAGCAGGCGACATCGGCGTCCGGCGTGGCGCACAATATCCAGCATATTCTGACGGTGACGCAGCAGACGCAGGACGGCACCCAGCAAACCGCGCAATCCATTCACAAGTTATCGGTGCTGGCGCAGGAGCTGAAGAACTCCGTGGCGCGCTTCCGCATCGCTTAAGGCTGAGACAAGCATGACCCATACTGATTTTTCGACCCCGCAGCAACCGCCCTTGGACACCGGCCCCCTATCGTGGGTGATGGTGGAAATCCGCGAGTCGCTGGCCCGTTCGCGCACCGCGCTGTTTGAGGCGGGCGGCCGGGAGCCGGAAGATCAGGCCACGCAGCTACAACACGCCAAGTCGCACCTGCATCAGGCGCACGGCGCGTTGCAGATGGTGGATCTGGATGGCGTCAGCCTGATGACCGAGGTGGCCGAGGCGGCGCTGGACCGCTTCAAGGCCGGCACGCTGAAGTGCAGCACCGACAACGCACAGGCGGTGGCGCAGCTGTATCAGGCGCTGGTGGAGTATCTGGAAGAACTGCTGGCGGGCGCGCCATCGCAACCGGCCAGGCTGTTCCCGTACTACCGTGCGGTGCAGGAGATGATCGGCGTGGAGCGCATCCATCCGGCGGATTTGTTCTTCCCCGATTTGTCGCAGCCGGTCGGTTTGCCACCGTCCGAGGCCGCTGCTGAAGCCCCTGCTGAAGCGCCGGACTACGCGGCCTGCCGCCAGCGCTTCGAACGTGCGCTGCTGCCGTATCTGAAGAGTGCCGATCCGGCGCAGCAGCAGGAGCATGCGGCCGCGTTGCTGGATGCCGTCAAGCAGGTGGCCGATGCGCAGCAGGACGGCGCGGCGCGCGCGTTCTGGCTGGCGATGCAGGGTTTTGCGGAACTGGTGGCCGGCGGCCAGCTGACGGCCAGCCTGTACGTCAAGCAGCTGTTCGGCATGATCAATTTGCAGATCCGCCGTTTGAGCCAGGGCACGGCGGCGCAGCGGGAAGCGATGCTGCGCGATGCGCTGTTCTTCATCGCCACCGCTGGTGCGGGATCGCCAGCCAGCACAGTGCAGCAGCTGCGCAGCGCCTACGCGTTGGACGGTTTGGCGCCAGCCGACTATGAAACCCGCCGTTATGGCCAGATCAACCTTGAG
Organism: Duganella dendranthematis; assembly: GCF_012849375.1. NCBI lineage: Bacteria > Pseudomonadati > Pseudomonadota > Betaproteobacteria > Burkholderiales > Oxalobacteraceae > Duganella > Duganella dendranthematis. The sequence goes on along the minus strand of NZ_CP051684.1, from coordinate 1,420,701 downwards.
GCGCTGGCACGCGCCAAGGCCGGCATCGCGCAGGCCAAGTCCAACTGGGACCGGCTGGCCAATGCGGAAATCGATCCGGACCTGGATGCGGCTTTCGAAGCGGCGCTGTCCGACACGGCGGCCGAATGCGAGACGCTGAACCTGCCGGCGCTGAGCGCTCTGCTGCGCCAACTGGCGGATGTGGCGCGCAAGGCGGTATCGGCCGGCCGCAGCGAGGAGCTGGCGCTGGAGATGGCGACCGCGCTGCTGTTCGCGGAACATGGGTTGCAGCATATCCGCCATTTGCCGGATGATTTCGCCGCCCATGCGGACACCATCGGCGCGCGCTTGCAGGCGCTGGTCGCTGGCGACACGCCGCCTGAACCGGCCCAGTGGCAGCAAGGGCTGACCAATCAGATGCAGCAGGACGACACCGTGGTGGCGCTGGCGATGGAAATGAAGTCCGGCCTGCGCCAAGTGGAAAAGGTGCTGGACGATTACTACGCCGATCCGTCGAAGCGGCCGTCGTTGCAGGAACTGGACCCGGTGTTGCATCAGTTGCAGGGCGCCTTGTCGGTGTTGGATCAGGACGACGCCACGCGCGCGGTGCAGCAGGTGAAGTCCGATGTGCAGGCGCTGCTGCATGGCGACGTCGATCCGTCCGCCGAGCCGAAGGCGCTGGATGATATTGCGCAGAATGTCGGCGCGCTGGGCTTCTTCGTCGATATGCTGGCGCAGAATGCCGATGGTGCGCGCGAGCGCTTTGCGTTTGATGCGGAGCAGGGCAGTTTCCGTTCGGTGCCGTTCAAGAAGATCGCGGCGTCCGAGTCGATTCCGGTGCTGGACGAGCAGGTGCCGGCGCCAGCGCCGGTGTCGATGCCGGTCGAAGCGCCGCCGCCTGCAGCCAGCGATGCGGCGGTCGAGGAGGAGCTGCTCGCCATCTTTATCTCCGAGGCGCAGGAGGTGCTGTTGTTTGTCGGCGAGGCTTTGCCGCAGCCGCGCAGCGAGGAAAATCTGAGCATGCTGCGGCGCTCCTTCCATACGCTGAAGGGCAGTGGGCGCATGGTGGGCTTGAACCAGTTTGCCGATGCGGCTTACGCGATTGAGAAAGTGCTCAATGTGTGGCTGGCGGAGCAGCGTCCGGCCACGGATGCGCTGTATGAGTTGTTGGGTAGCGCGGCGCAGGCGCTGGACGTGTGGGTGGCGGAGCTGGTTGCGAATGGCGTTTCGGAGCGTAATGCCGATGCGCTGATTGCTGCCGCTGCGCGCGTGCAGGATGGCGGTGATGCCGCGCTGGAGGCGGTGGAGCCGGACGTGGCTGAGCCGCCTGCTGTCGAGGAAATCGAGGCCATTGCCGCGCCGGATGAGCCGCCGCTGATTGCGCCGCCCGCGCCGCCGGCCATCAGTCATGGCAACGTGATCGAATTCCCGACCATCACGCCGCCGTCGGTGGAGCGCGACGACAATGTCAAGCATATCGGCGATCTGGAAATCCCTCTGCCGCTGTACAACATCTATCTGCACGAGTCGGATGATCTGGTGCGTAAGCTGGTGCAGGATTTTGGCGAGTGGCGTCATGAGCCGCGTCGTCCGGTGAATCCGGAGGCGCTGCAGGCTGCGCATACGCTGGCTGGCACCTCGGGTACGGTGGGCTTCAAGGCTTTGCGCGAACTGGCGCTGGCGCTGGAGAACACGCTGGAAGTTCTGCTGCCGCCGGCGCCGCATCTGGATCAGGTGCAGCATGATCTGCTGGACTTCACCATGGAGCGCGTTCGCCAGATGCTGCATAGCTTTGCGGCCGGCGAATTGCCGGATGCGCAGCCGGAGTTGATCGGCGCTTTGCAGGGATTGCGTGAAGAGCTGGCGGCGACGCCACCTGCGGCCAGCAATGAAATCGAAGCGCGACTGGATGATCTGGTGTCCGAGACCATGGATGGCATCAATGCGCCGCCGGTGGCGCAGGAGTCGGCACTGGACCAGTTGTTCCGCGAGACTTACAACGCGATCAGCGGAACGGTGCCGGAGTCTGAAGCGCCGGTTGCGCCGCCGTTGAAGAAAAAGCCGGAAGTGCATGTTGATGACGGCATTGATGATCTGTTCAACGCTGCCTTTGACGATGCTTTCGCCGATCCGCCGCTACAGATCGCCGAGCCAATCGCACCCGTACCGCCGCCAGAACCCGCGCCACCCGCCACCGAACCGGAGCCAGAGCCGGAGCCGGAGCCGGAGCCAGACTTCGACGCACCGCTTGCCGCCGAGCCGCTGTCGGAGCGAGAGCCTGACGTGCCGCTCGCCGCCGAGCTAGCGCCCGCGCCAGCCGCCACCGAGCCGGAGTCCGTTCAACCGCCCGTCGCCGAGGCTCCATCTGAGCAGGACGCCACGCCTGTCGAGCCGCCCGTCGCCGAACCGGATGCTGAAGTTATCGCGCTGGCGCCTGCTGCGCCGGAAATCCTGGCTGTCGCTCCCGCCATCTTCAATGATGAACTGGACGCCGATCTGCTGCCGGTCTTTCTGGAAGAAGGTGCGGATCTGCTGCCGCAAGTCGGCGAAGCGCTGCGCACCTGGCAGCACCATCCCGCCGACACCGCGCAAGCCCAAAGCCTGCTGCGTCTCCTGCATACCGTCAAAGGCAGCGCGCGCATGGCCGGCGCGATGCGTCTCGGCCAGCATTGCCACGAGATCGAAACGCACATTGAAAACATGGTGCACGCCGGCTCCGCCACGCCGCAAGCCTTCGATGAACTGCTGGCGCACTACGATCACGCGCTGCTGCTGTTCGAGCAATTGCAAAATCCTCAGGCATTGCAAGCCGGTTTGGCAGACAATGTCGACGCGCTGGCGGATGGCGAGGCTGTAGCCGCGCATCAAGGCGACAGCGCAGCCGGCGGTGCTTCAGCCATGCCGTCCGGCGAAGCTCCACAATCGACAGCGCCGGCCATCACCCATCCTGCCGATGAAGCCCAAGCCGGCGTCAAATCGCCACTGGTCCGCGTGCGCGCCGACATCCTCGACCGCCTGGTCAACCAGGCCGGCGAAGTGTCGATCTCCCGCTCCCGTCTGGAAAACGAAGTAGACACCCTGCGCACCTCGCTGACCGACTTCTCCGACAATCTGGCCCGCCTGCGCCGCCAGTTGCGCGAAGTCGAAATGCAGGCCGAATCGCAAATCGCCTCGCGCATGGCCGTCTCCAGCGACCGCGAATTCGACCCGCTCGAATTCGACCGTTTCACGCGCCTGCAAGAACTCACGCGCATGATGGCCGAAAGTGTCAACGACGTCGCCAGCTTCCACGAAAGCCTCACCCGCAGCGTCGACAACGCCCACAACGACCTGGCGCAGCAGGCCCGCCTGACGCGCGACCTGCAACGTGACCTGATGCGCGTGCGCATGGTGCCTTTCGCCAGCATCTCGGAGCGCTTGTTCCGCGTCGCCCGCCAGAGCGCCAAGGACGTCGATAAGCGCGTCAACCTGGATATCCGCGGCAGCAGCGTGGAACTGGACCGCAGTGTGCTGGAACGCATGGCCGCGCCGTTTGAACACCTGCTGCGCAACGCCATCGCCCACGGCGTGGAAACGCGCGAAGCCCGCACTGCAGCCGGCAAGAACGAAACCGGCGAACTGCTGGTGCAGGTGGCGCAGGAAGGCAATGAGATCGTCATCGAATTCAGCGACGATGGCGGCGGTCTCGATCTGGAGCGCATCAAGGCCAAGGCGATCAGCACCGGCCTGCTGGCGGAAGAAGACGCCGCCTCCGACGCGCAAATCGCCGACCTGATTTTCGAACCTGGCTTCTCCACCGCCGACACGCTGACCGAGTTGTCTGGACGCGGCGTCGGCATGGACGTGGTGCAGTCGGAGGCGCAGGCCCTGGGCGGCCGCGTGGACATGCTGTCGGAGCCGGGCAAGGGCACGCGCTTCACCATCCGCCTGCCATTGACGCTGGCCGTCACCCAGGTGGTGCTGCTGGCCGCCGGCGGCAAGACCTACGCGCTGCCGGCGATTCTGGTCGAACAGGTACTGCAGATGAAGGATGCGGCACTGGCCGAGGCGCGCGAGAACGGCATGCAGTATCTGCCTACGCTGCTGGGCGACAGCGCGCAGCCGCCGGTACAGCGTTCATCGCCGGTGATGATGCTCAAGAACGGCAACGAGCGTCTGGCCTTGCAGGTGGATGAGGTGCTGGGCAACCGTGAAGTGGTGATCAAGAATATCGGACCGCAGTTGGCACGCATGGTGGGGATTGCCGGCGCCACGGTGCTGGGCACCGGCGACATTGTGCTGATCCTGAATCCGGTGGCGCTGGCGCAGCATCTGGCGCATCACCCGGAAGCGCGGCTGGAGTATGCGCAGGCGGCGGCTGAAAGTCCGGCGGTGCTGCCGGCGCTGGGCCGCAGCATCATGGTGGTGGACGATTCGCTGACCGTGCGCCGCGTGACCCAGCGCCTGCTGGAGCGCGAAGGCTATCGCGTGCTGCTGGCCAAGGATGGCGTGGACGCGCTGGAGCAGTTGCAGGAGTCGACGCCGGACCTGATGCTGGTCGATATCGAGATGCCGCGCATGGACGGTTTCGACCTGACGCGCAATGTGCGCGGCGACGAGCGCACCAAAAATATCCCGATCATCATGATCACCTCGCGCAGCGCCGACAAGCACCGCAACGTGGCGCTGGAACTGGGCGTGAACGCCTACTTCGGCAAGCCGTATCAGGAAGCGGTGCTGCTGGAGGCGATTGGCGGCTTGATCGCGCAGTAGCGGCTGGCGCGACTGTTGTACCCCGCACACCGCTGCGGCGCGGGGTCTGACCCCGTCCGGGGTCAGACCCCTTAGGTTGGGGTTTTCTTGACTACTTCGTAGCGTTCCAGCGTCAGCTTGCGCGCTTCGTCGTGCATCACCACTGGCGCTGGATAGCCCGGCGCCAGCATGCGCGGCGCCAGCCATGGCGCGTGGATTTCCTTGTCGCTCAGCTCTTTCAGTTGCGGCAGATAGCGGCGGATGAATTTTCCTTGCGCGTCAAATTTCTGCGACTGCATCACCGGATTGAAGATGCGGAAGTAGGGCTGCGCGTCGCAGCCGGACGACGAGGCCCATTGCCAGCCGCCGTTGTTGGAGGCCAGATCGAAGTCGTTCAGGTGCTGCGCGAAATAAGCCTCGCCGCGCCGCCAGTCTATGCCCAAATCCTTGATCAGGAAGCACGCCGTCACCATGCGCAGGCGGTTGTGCATCCAGCCGGTCTGGTTCAGTTGCAGCATGGCCGCATCCACCAGCGGATAGCCGGTGCGGCCTTCGCACCAGGCTGCGAACAGTTCGTCGGCTTCCGGCCCGGTCTCCCATTCAATCGCGTCATAGGCCGGCTTGTAGGCGCCGCCCACCACGTGCGGATTGTGATACAGGATCATGGCGTAGAACTCGCGCCAGATCAGTTCCGACAGCCAGACGGCTGCGCCTTCGCCGCCGGCGCCGCGTTCCTGCAAGTCCAGCACCGTGCGCACCAGGTGTCGCACCGACAGCGTGCCGAAGCGGAAGTGCACCGACAGATACGACGGTCCCTTCACCGCCGGGAAATCGCGGGCGACGTTGTAGTCGGCCATGCGCGGCAGGAAGTCCTCAAACAGCTGCGCCGCGCCGGACATGCCGGTCGGGATCTTCAGCTCGGCCAGGTTGCTCGGCTCGAAACCCAGTTCGGCCAGGGTCGGCAAAGCCGGTGCAGGCGAGGGCGGCGGCGCCAGGCGCGCGGCATGCGGCTCGATGTTGTACGGCGCCAGCACCGACGGATCGGCCGCCAGCTTTTTCAGCCATGCATTCTTGTATGGCGTGAACACCGAGAACACGCCGCCGGTCTGCGACAGCACTTCGCTGCACTCAAAGATCACCTGATCCTTGTAGCTGAAAAACTTGCGTCCGGTCGCTTCCAGGGTCGCCGCCACCGTGGCGTCACGTTCGATCGCTTGCGGTTCATAATCGTGATTGCAAAACACCGCCTGCACGCCCAGTTCGGCGGCCAGCGCCGGGATCTCGGCGACCGGATCGCCATGCCGCACGATCAGATGGCCGCCCAGTTGCGCCAGTTCGGCCGCCACTTCGGCAATGCTGGCGTGGATGAAGTCGACCCGGCGGTCGCGGCGCGGCAGGCTGTCCAGGATCGTGGTGTCGTAGACAAAAACGCAATACACTTTTTCGCTGCCTAGCAGCGCCTGCTGCAGGGCGACATGGTCGAAAACCCGCAAATCGCGGCGCAGCCATACGAGGGAGGAAGTCAGTTTCATTCGGTCTGTATCAATATTGTGGTAGACGCAATCATGGTCGTCCACGCAATTCAGTGTAAACTACAGGGTAAACATAGTTGCTAGCCGCGCGAATACTACAGTAATTGTCAGCAGCACAGAAAGCACACGCACCCAGCAGAGAGAGCAACTTGTATGAAGAAGAGCAAAATTGGCACAACTCTACCTGTCCCCGGCATGTCGCATGAAGCCGGCGAGTCGGTCGGCGTCGCAAGCAACGCGCTGAATCTGGCTAATCATTTCCTAATAGCAATGCCGTCGATGCAAGATCCAGTCTTCGGCGGCGCCGTCGTGTATGTTTGTGAACACAATGAAAACGGCGTGCTCGGCGTCGTGATCAACAAGCCTACCGACATGACCATGCACACGCTGTTCGAGCGCATCGAGCTGAAAGTGGAGTCCGGCCTGGAAGGCCACGACGACGAGCCGATCATGTTCGGCGGCCCGGTGCAGGACGACCGCGGTTTCGTGCTGCACACGCCCGGTCACCGCTATTCGTCATCGCTGACGGTGACCGACGAAATCGCCTTTACCACCTCGATCGACGTGCTGGAGGCGGTGGCCGCCGGCGAAGGTCCGCCGCGCATGCTGGTGTCGATCGGCTACTCGGGCTGGAGCCCGGGCCAGCTGGAAGACGAAATCGGCCGCAACGGCTGGCTGACGGTTGGCGCCGATCCCGAGATCCTGTTCAATATGCCGATCGAGGAGCGCTACACGGCGGCCATGCGCCTACTGGGCATCGATCCGTTGATGCTGACCTCCGAGGCGGGTCACGCCTAAATGAGCAGTATCGACACCATCTTTGCTTTCGACTTCGGCGTGAAAAGAATCGGCGTGGCCATGGGGAACACCATGCTGCGCCAGGCCGAGCCGCTCAAAGTCATCAGCGCCATCGACAACGCCAAGCGCTTCGCCGACATCCAGAAACTGCTGGACGAGTGGAAGCCGGCCCTGCTGGTGGTCGGCCTGCCGATGCACCCGGACGGCAATGAACACGAGATGACGGCGCGCGCGCGCCGGTTTGCCAATCAATTGCACGGCCGCTTCAGCCTGCCGGTGGAGCTGGTCGACGAGCGTTATTCCTCGGCCGTCATCTCGGCCAAGCGCGGCGAGGTCATCGACGACCGCGCCGCCGCCATCATTCTGCAACAATACTTCGATACCCTGTGACCATGTCTACCCTCAATCCCCACCAACTCGATGCCGAAGCGCTGTACGCGACGCTGCTGGCTGATGTGAAAGCCGGCCTGGCCGGCGTGCCGGACGTTGCCATTGTCGGCATCCATTCCGGCGGCGCCTGGATCGCCGAACGCCTGGCGGCCGACCTAGGCCTGTCGGCGCGCTGCGGCGTGCTGGACGTGTCCTTCTACCGCGACGATTACGCCAAGAAGGGCCTGCCGGCCGACGTCAAGCCGACCAACATCACCTTCGACGTAGCCGCCGCCAACATCCTGCTGGTCGATGACGTGCTGTACACCGGTCGCACCACGCGCGCCGCCATCAACGAGCTGTTCGACTACGGCCGCCCGGCGCGCATCATGCTGGCGGCGCTGGTCGACCGCGGCGAACGCCAGCTGCCGGTGGCCGCCGATTTCGTCGCCGCCAAGGTGGCGGTGCCGGCCGGCCAGGCGCTGGTCCTGAAGCGCGCCGATGATGACAAATTCACGCTAACCATTGAATAACCGCTTAGATCCCACCTATGTTGAATCCGCAACTGAACAAACACGGCGAGTTGCAGCACTTGCTGTCGATCGAGGGCCTGCCCAAGAGCATCCTCAATCACATCCTGGACACCGCCTCGTCCTTCGTCGGCATCTCCGACCGCGACGTGAAAAAAGTGCCGCTGATGCGCGGCAAATCGGTGTTCAACCTGTTCTTCGAGAACTCGACCCGCACCCGCACGACGTTTGAAATCGCCGCCAAGCGCCTGTCGGCCGACGTCATCAACCTGAACATCCAAGCCTCGTCGGCCAGCAAGGGTGAATCGCTGCTGGACACCATCGACAACCTGGCGGCGATGCACGCCGACATGTTCGTGGTGCGCCACGCGCAGTCCGGCGCGCCGTACCTGATCGCCAAGCACCTGATGGAAACCAGGCAGAACCACGTGCACGTGGTCAACGCCGGCGATGGCCGTCATGCGCACCCGACCCAGGGCCTGCTGGACATGTACACCATCCGCCACTACAAGAAAGACTTCACCAACCTGCGGGTGGCGATTGTCGGCGACATTCTGCACAGCCGCGTGGCCCGTTCGGACATCCACGCGCTGACCACGCTGGGCGTGCCGGAAGTGCGCGCCATCGGCCCGCACACCTTGCTGCCGGGCGGACTGGAGCAGATGGGCGTGCGCACCTTCACCAATATGGATGAAGGCCTGAAGGACGTCGACGTGATCATCATGCTGCGTCTGCAAAATGAACGCATGAGCGGCGCGCTGCTGCCGTCGGCCGGCGAATATTTCTCCAACTACGGCCTGACGCCGGAGCGGCTGGCGCTGGCCAAGCCGGACGCCATCGTCATGCACCCGGGGCCGATGAACCGCGGCGTGGAAATCGATTCCGCCGTGGCCGATGGCGCGCAGGCAGTGATCCTGCCGCAGGTGACGTTTGGTATCGCAGTACGTATGGCGGTGATGAGCATCGTAGCAGGAACGCAAGCATGAACGTGACGAAAACTATCCACATTAAAAACGGCCGCCTGATCGATCCCGCCAACGGCATCGACGGCATTCATGACCTTTACCTGGCCGACGGCAAGGTGCTGACCATCGGTGCGCTTCCGGCCGAAATCGCGGCCGGCTTTACGGTCGACCAGACCATCGACGCCACCGGCCTGATCGTCTCGCCTGGCTTCGTCGACCTGTCGGCGCGCCTGCGCGAACCGGGCTTTGAATACAAGGCCACGCTGGAATCGGAAATGCAGGCCGCCATGCAAGGCGGCGTCACCTCGCTGGTGTGCCCGCCGGACACCGATCCGGTGCTGGACGAGCCGGGCCTGGTGGAGATGCTGAAGCACCGCGCGCACAAGCTGAACCAGGCGCACGTGCATCCGTTGGGTGCGCTGACCATGGGCCTGAAAGGCGAGTCGCTGACCGAGATGTCGGCGCTGACCGCCTCCGGCTGCATCGGCTTCTCGCACGCCGAGCAGCCCATCGAAGACACCAACGTGCTGCTGCGCGCCATGCAGTACGCCAAGACCTTCGGCTACACCGTGTGGCTGCGTCCGCAGGATGCGCACCTCGGCCGTGGCGGCGTGGCCGCTTCCGGTCCGCTGGCCTCGCGCCTGGGCCTGTCGGGCGTGCCGGTGATGTCGGAAACCATCGCGCTGCACACCATCTTCGAGCTGATGCGCGCCACCGGCGCGCGCGTGCACCTGTGCCGCATTTCGGCCGCCGCCAGCCTGGAACTGATCCGCAAGGCCAAGGCCGAAGGCCTGCCGGTGACCTGCGACGTTGGCGCCCACCACATTCACATGACCGATGCCGACATCGGCTTTTTCGATTCGAATGCACGCATGGACCCGCCATTCCGCAGCCAGCGCGACCGCGATGCGATCCGCCTCGGCCTGCTGGACGGCACGGTCGATGCGCTGTGCTCGGACCACACGCCGGTCGATGACGACGAGAAGCTGCTGCCGTTCGGCGAAGCCTCGCCGGGCGCGACCGGGCTGGAGTTGCTGCTGTCGCTGACACTGAAATGGGCCGACGATTACGCCTCGAAACAGGACACCGGCGACCACAGTGCGCTGTCGCGCGCCTTATCGCGCATTACGTCGGAAGCGGCGCGGGTGGCGGGGCTGGACGCCGGCACGCTGTCGGTCGGCGCGGTGGCGGACGTGGTGCTGTTCGATGCCGGTGCGCATTGGACGGTGGAGGCGTCGGCGCTGGCCAGCCAGGGCAAACATACGCCGTTCCTGGGTTACAACCTGTCGGGACAAGTCCAAACCACCATCGTGGCCGGCCACGTTGCATATCAACGCTGATCGCGCTGCATGAAACTGTCGACGATATTCCGCCTGGTGCGGGTGCTGCTGCACGTGTTCAAGGGTATGGCGATCTGTGCCACGGTGTTTCCGTGGATCGGCCAGGAGCAGCGCAATGCGCATATCCGGCGCTGGTCCACGCGCTTGCTGAAAATGTGCAATGTGACGGTGTCGCTGGCGCCGGGCAGCGTGCCGGTGCTGGAGCGCGCCATGGTGGTCGCCAACCACGTCTCGTGGCTGGATATTTTTGTGGTGCACAGCCTGTACCCCAGCCATTTCGTGGCCAAGGCGGAGATCCGCTCGTGGCCGCTGGCCGGGTGGCTGGCGGAGAAGGCCGGCACGGTGTTCATCTCGCGCGGCAACCGGCGCGATCTGCGGCATATCTTCAAAGGGCTAGTGACCAGTTTGCAGAACGGCGAGCGGGTGGCGTTTTTCCCGGAAGGGACGACCTCGGCGCAGGGCAGTTTGCTGCCGTTCCACGCCAATCTGTTTGAGGCGGCCATCGACGCGCAAGTGCCGGTGCAGCCGTTTGCGCTGACCTATCGGGATGGCAGCGGCGGTAGCCATCCGTCGGTGGACTTCATCGGCGAGACCAGTTTTGCCGAGAGCATCGCGCTGATTCTCAACGGGCCGCCGGTGCAGGCGCAGCTGGCGATTCTGCCGGCGCTGGACACGGCCGGCGCGCATCGTCGCGATCTGGCGGAAGCCGCGCAGCAGGCGGTGGCTGTAGCGCTCGGCGTGCCGGCCGCCACCCCGTAAATCGGACGTGGGGTCTGACCCCGTACGGGGTCAGACCCCTGTGGCCGCCTTGCGGGGTGAAGGTTCCTTGAACTGCGGACATTGCACCTGCAACAGGCTGCGGTCCTCCAGGCACACGGCGGACAACTGGCCGCCCCACACGCAGCCGCTGTCCAGGCCGATCACATTGGCCTCGATCTTCAAGCCCAGCGCCGACCAGTGGCCGAACACCACGGTGTCGCGCTGGCTGCGGCGGCCCGGCACGTCGAACCACGGCATCAATCCGGTCGACGGATCGACGGTGCCGCTTTCCTTCATCTTGAAGTCCATCACGCCATCGGCGCTGCAAAAGCGTAGCCGCGTCATGGCGTTGATGATGCAGCGCAGCCGGTCGGCGCCCTGCAAATCGTCCGACCATTGCGCCGGCTCGTTGCCGTACATCTCGGCCAGAAACTCCTCAATGCCATCGCCGCGCAGCATTTCCTGCACCTCGCCGGCCAGCGCCATCGCTTGCGCGCCGGTCCATTGCGGCAGCAGGCCGGCGTGCACCAGCACGTGTTCGCCGGAGCGGATCGCCAGTGGCCGGCGCCGCAGCCAGTCAATCAGCTCGTCACGATCGGGCGCGTGCAGGATCTCGGCCAGCGTGTCCGACTTGTGCTCGGGCCGGATGCCGTAGGCCACCGCCAGCAGGTGCAGGTCATGATTGCCGAGCACGCTGTCGACCAGGCCGCCGCTGGCGATGGCCAGCTGCCGCACCTGCCGCAGCGTGGCCAGTGAATCCGGTCCGCGATTGATCAGGTCGCCTGCGAACAGGATCGCCGGATCGGTGACGCCGCTCTCCGCAGCGTGGGTGCGTATGCGGTCGAGAATGGCCAGCGCCTGCTCGTGGCAGCCCTGCAAATCCCCGATGACATAGGTTTTCATCTGTGTGCTCACTTTGTTTTATTTTTACCCGAATGCCGGGTACTTCACATAAAATCCTAGCTACGATTAATTAACGCTTGCTGCGGGATACTAAATGATTTTTGTTACGGGTGGTGCTGGCTTCATAGGCTCGAACTTTGTTCTCGACTGGCTGGCGCAGTCGGATGAGCCGGTTCTCAACTTCGACAAGCTGACGTATGCCGGCAATCTGAACAATCTGGCGTCGCTGAAACAGGACGCGCGTCACACGTTTGTGCGCGGCGATATATGCGACCAGGCCCAGGTGCTGGCGTTGTTTCAACAACACAAGCCGCGCGCCGTGGTGCACTTCGCGGCCGAAAGCCACGTCGACCGCTCCATCGTCGGCCCCGGCGAATTCATCAATACCAACATCAACGGTACCTTCAGTCTGCTGGAAGCCGCGCGCGCTTACTGGTCGGCGCTGCCGGACGACGAAAAAGCGGCGTTCCGCTTCCTGCACGTCTCCACCGACGAGGTGTACGGCACGCTGGGCCCGGACGATGCGCCGTTCAGCGAAACCACCGCGTTTGCGCCGAACAGCCCGTATTCGGCATCGAAAGCCGCGTCGGACCACCTGGTGCGTTCGTACTTCCATACCTACGGCCTGCCGGTGCTGACCACCAACTGCTCGAATAACTACGGTCCGTACCACTTCCCGGAAAAACTGATTCCGCTGATCATCGCCAACGCGCAAGCCGGCAAGCCGCTGCCGATCTATGGCGACGGCCAGCAGGTGCGTGACTGGCTGTACGTCACCGACCACGCCGCAGCGATCCGCCGCGTGCTGGAAGCCGGCCGCCTGGGCGAAACGTATAACGTCGGCGGCTGGAACGAAATGGCCAATCTGGATGTCGTACATACCTTGTGCGACATGCTGGACAAGCTGAAGCCGAAAGCCGAAGGCAGCTACCGCGACCAAATCACCTTCGTCAAAGACCGTCCCGGCCATGACCGCCGCTACGCGATCGACGCGCGCAAGCTGGAGCGCGAACTGGGCTGGAAGCCGGCCGAGACTTTCCAGAGCGGCATCGCCAAGACGGTGCAATGGTATCTGGATAATCAGGCGTGGGTGGCCGACGTGCAGTCGGGCAGCTATGCCAAGTGGGTGGAAACCAATTACTTCAATCGCGAAGGCCAGCAATGAGCACGCTCAAGCGCAAAGGCATTATTCTGGCCGGTGGTTCCGGCACCCGCCTGTATCCGGTGACGATGAGCGTCTCCAAGCAGCTGCTGCCGATCTACGACAAGCCGATGATCTACCACCCGCTGACGGTGCTGATGTTGGCCGGCATGACGGAAATCCTGCTGATCTCGACGCCGCAGGACACCCCGCGCTTCAAGGATCTGCTGGGCGATGGCAGCCAGTGGGGTATCAGCATCAGCTACGCGGTGCAGCCGTCGCCGGACGGCCTGGCGCAAGCCTTCATCATCGGCAAGGAATTTGTCGGCGACGCGCCGTCGGCGCTGATCCTCGGCGATAACATCTACTATGGCAACGATCTGGACGGGCTGCTGCGCCACGCCACCGAACAGACCGATGGCGCCACCGTGTTCGCCTACCACGTGCAGGATCCGGAACGTTACGGTGTGGTCGCGTTCGACGAGCAGCGCACCGCGGTGTCGATCGAAGAGAAGCCGAAACAGCCGAAATCCAACTACGCCGTCACCGGCCTGTATTTCTACGACAGCCAGGTGTGCGATATCGCCGCCAGCATTGAGCCATCGGCGCGCGGCGAGCTGGAAATCACCGACGTGAACCAGGTCTACCTCGACAAGGGCCAGCTGAACGTGGAAGTCATGGGCCGCGGCATGGCCTGGCTGGACACCGGCACCCACGATTCGCTGCTGGAAGCCGGCCAGTTCATCGCCACCATCGAGAAGCGCCAGGGCCTGAAAGTGGCGTGTCCGGAAGAGATCGCCTACCGCAAGGGCTATATCGACACCGACCAGCTGCGCAAGCTGGCCGAGCCGCTGAGGAAAAACAATTACGGTCAGTATCTGCTGCAAATCCTGGAAGACAAGGTCGTGCCGCGACCTAGCCATTAACGCCATCCAGGGAGTTGTATCGATTGGTAAGCATGCTCGGTTGTGCGGGCCGGGGCTGGTATCATCCGGCCGCGTGAATCCTGTACAATCAGCTGTTAGCACGCTGATAATGCTTCGTGTTGCGATACAACGCAGAAATTAAAATAATATGTTTTCCTTCTTACTGAGCTTTATCGCTTCCGCGCTGCTGACACTGCTGGTCATTAAAGAGGCAAGATTGCACGGCCCGGCGCTGGACGCCAATTTCGACGGCGTGCAAAAAGTCCATGCCCACGATGTGGCGCGCATTGGCGGCCTGCCGATTTTTGTGGCGGTGGCGCTCAGTTCGGCCATTTCCATCTGGCGCGTGCCGGTGCTCAGCGACCTGCTGCTAGCGCTGCTGGCCTGCGCCGCCGTCGCCTTCGCCGGCGGCATCGTGGAAGACTATACCGGCCGCGTCAGTCCGACCCGCCGTCTGCTGCTGACCATGGCCGCCGCCACGCTCGGTTACTTCCTGCTCGACGCCCGTATCGACCGCCTGGACTTGCCGTTTGCGTCGTGGGCGTTACCGTATATGTGGATTACGCTGCCGCTGACGGTGCTGGCGGTGGCCGGCATTGCCAATGCGGTCAATATCATCGACGGTTTTAACGGCCTGGCCAGCGTGGTGTGCATCTGCATGCTGCTGTCGCTCGGCTATGTGGCCTTGCAGGTCAACGATATGTTCGTGCTGATCGCCGCACTGATGGTGGCCGGCGCCACTGCCGGTTTCCTGATCTGGAATTATCCGGTCGGCCTGATCTTCCTCGGCGACGGCGGCGCGTATTTCATCGGCTTCATGCTGGGCGAGCTGGCGCTGCTGCTGGTGATGCGCAATCCGCAGGTATCGACCTGGTACGCCGCCTTGCTGCTGATTTATCCGACCTTTGAAACCCTGTTTTCCGTCTACCGCCGCATGTTCGTGCGCGGCAAGTCGCCAGCCATGCCGGACGGCATCCACCTGCACAGCCTGATTTTCCGCCGCATCGTCCAGTGGGCGGTGGGCCGCAAGGAGGCGCGCGCGCTGATCCGCCGCAATTCGCTGACGTCGCCGTATCTGTGGCTGTTTTCGCTGATGGCGGTGATTCCGGCCACGGTATTCTGGCGTCAGACCTGGGTCTTGATGATTTCCTGCCTGCTGTTCATCGGCAGCTACATCTGGATTTACGTGCGCATCGTGCGCTTCAAGGCGCCGCGCTGGATGATACGGCATAAGAAACATTGATTTTTGTGCTGCGCACAATTGCAAGGCTTGCGCGTCGCCATTATCACAATTACTATATGAAAGTTGTGTCTGCTGCAATGCAGGCAAGCTCCTTCCTACTAATCCCGCACGCACACTTCCAATTATGGTCACCTTATCCAAAACTATCTTCAAAGCTTACGATATCCGCGGCATCATCGATAAAACCCTGGACGCCGGCGTGGCGCACCAGATCGGCGCCGCCTTCGGCCGCGCCGCGCTGGCCAAGGGTGAGAAGAAAGTCGTGATCGGCCGTGACGGCCGGCTATCCGGTCCATCGCTGGCCAAGGCGCTGGCCGAAGGCCTGCAATCGTCCGGCGTCGATGTGATCGACCTGGGCGTGGTGGCCACGCCGATGGTGTACTTCGGCACCAATGTACTGGGTGCGGCGTCGGGCATCATGGTCACCGGCAGCCACAATCCGCCGGACTACAACGGTTTCAAGATGGTGCTGGCCGGCGAAGCCATCCACGGCGAGTCGATCACCGGCCTGTTCGACAGCATCGAGGCGCATGACGGTTCGTCGGCGGCCACGCCGGGCGCCTACAGCACCCACGATATCCGCGCCGAGTACCTGCAGCGCATCATCGGCGACGTGAAAATTTCCCGTCCGATCAAGATCGCAGTGGATTGCGGTAACGGCGTGGCTGGCGCATTCGCCGGCGACCTGTATCGCGGCATGGGCTGCGAAGTGGTCGAGCTGTTCTGCGAAGTGGACGGCAATTTCCCCAACCACCACCCGGATCCGGCCCATCCGGAAAACCTGCAAGACCTGATCCGCGCGCTGCAAGAGACTGATGCTGAAATCGGCCTGGCCTTCGACGGCGACGGCGACCGCCTGGGCCTGGTGACCAAGGATGGCCAGATCATTTATCCGGACCGCCAGATGATGTTGTTCGCCGCCGATGTGCTGTCGCGCAATCCGGGCGCCGAGATCCTGTACGACGTCAAGTGCACCCGCCACCTGGCGCCGTACATCGAGAAATCCGGCGGCAAGCCGCTGATGTACAAGACCGGCCACTCGCTGGTCAAGGCCAAGCTGAAGGAAACCGGTTCGCCGCTGGGCGGCGAGATGAGCGGCCACATTTTCTTCAAGGACCGCTGGTACGGTTTCGACGACGGCCTGTACGCCGGCGCCCGCATGCTGGAAATCCTGACCAAGGAACAAGACCCGTCGGCGCTGCTGAACGCGCTGCCGCAGTCGGACAGCACGCCTGAACTGCACCTGCACCTGAAGGAAGGCGAGAACTTCATCGTCATGGACAAGCTGCGCGCCAACGCCGAGTTCCCGGGCAATGAGCGCATCATCACCATCGACGGCCTGCGCGTGGAATACCCGGACGGTTTCGGCCTGGCGCGTTCCTCGAACACCACGCCGGTGATCGTGATGCGCTTCGAGGCGGAAACGCCGGCCGCGCTGGAACGCATCCAGGGCCAGTTCAAGAGCGTGATCCTGGCTGCCAAGCCGGACGCGGAGCTGCCTTTCTAAGTTTGTGATGTCGACGCAAAAGCCGCTGAATATCCTGTTGGTGCGGGTGTCGTCGCTGGGCGACGTGCTGCATAACATGCCCATGGTGGCCGACATCGCCCGCCACTACCCGGACGCGAATATCGACTGGGTGGTGGAGGAGGGCTTTGTCAGCCTGGTGCGGCTGAACGCCCGCGTGCGCAATGTGATTCCGTTCGCGTTGCGGCGCTGGCGCAAGAGCCTCGGCAAGCCGGAGACGCGCGCCGAGATCAAGCACTTCTTCCGCACGCTGCGCCAGCAGGAATACGATTTCGTGTTCGATACCCAGGGCTTGCTGAAGACCGGCATCATCATGGGCGCCGCGCGCGTGGTCAAGGGCGGCCGCAAGGTCGGCCTGGCCAATGGCAGCGAGGGCTCGGGGTATGAGGGCATCTCGCGCATTTTTCATCATCTGAGCATTCCCACCGATCCGCGTACCCATGCGGTGGCGCGCGGGCGCATCGTCGCCGGTGCGGCGCTCGGCTATCCGGTCGATACGCCGGCCGATTTCGGCTTGCCGGCGGTGCCGGACGACACGCCGCGTCCGGAGTGGATGCCGGCATCGTATGCCGTATTCTTCCACGGCACGGCGCGCGACGCCAAGAAGTGGTCGACTGAAAACTGGATCGCGCTGGGCCGCGAGCTGTCGCCGTTGCCGGTGCTGCTGCCGTGGGGTTCGCCGAAGGAACTGGCGGAGGCCGAGCGCATCGCCGCCGGCCTGCCGAATGCGCGCGTGCTGCCCAAGCTGTCGATGGCCGATGCGATCATGGTGGCGCGCCGCGCGTCGCTGGTGATCGGCGTTGATACGGGGCTGGTGCACATTGCCGCAGCCTTCGTGCGGCCGACGGTGGAAATTTATGCGGATTCGCCGCGCTGGAAGACTGAGGGTAACTGGTCGCCGCGCATTATCAATTTGGGCGATCAGGGTACGCCGCCAGCGGTGGCGGACGTACTGGCTGCAGCCCGGAGTTTGCTGGGCTGATTGTATGCGTTTGTTTTATTCCCTGATGTGGTGGCTGGCCTTGCCGCTGGTGCTCACGCGCCTGTGGCTCCGCGGACGCAAGGAGCCGGGCTATCGCCAGCACTGGGGCGAGCGGCTGGGCTTTTACGGTCGCGCGACCGAGTCTTCGGCGGCGCCTGTGCTATGGGTCCACGCCGTCTCGGTCGGCGAAACGCGCGCCGCCGAACCGCTGGTGGACGCCTTGCTGGCCGAGTACCCGCACAGCCGCATCATCCTCACCCACATGACGCCGACCGGCCGCGCTACCGGCAAGTCGCTGTTCGCCAAGCACGGCGAGCGGCTGGTGCAATCCTATCTGCCGTATGACACGGCAAGCATGGTGTCGCGCTTCATCCGCCACTTCAAGCCCAGCGTTTGCATCTTGATGGAGACCGAAGTCTGGCCGAACCTGATTGCCGTCTGCGGCGCCAAGGACGTGCCGGTGGTGCTGGCCAACGCCCGCTTGTCGGAACGCTCGCTGCGCAAGGCCACGCGCTTCGGCTCCCTCCTGACCACTGCCGCGCGCGGCATTACGCTGGTGGCCGCGCAAACCGAAGCCGACGCGCAGCGCGTGCGGTCGCTGGGCGTGCAGCGGGTGGAAGTCACCGGCAGCATCAAGTTTGACGTGGTGGTGCCGGATGCGGCGCTGGCCATCGGCGCCGCGCTGCGCGCCGCCATCGGCGCACGTCCGGTGCTGTTGTGCGCCTCCACGCGCGAAGGCGAAGAGGAACTGATTCTGCAAGCGTATGTAAGCGCCCGCTCCGCCTTGCCGGCAGATGTGCTGCTACTGATCGTGCCACGCCACCCGCAGCGCTTCGACGAGGTGCAACAACTGATCGCCGCGCGCGGCCTGGTGGTAGAGCGCCGCAGCAAGCTGGCGCTGGATGGCGGCGCCATGGCGCACAGCGTCGACGTGCTGCTGGGCGACTCGATGGGCGAAATGTTTGCTTACTACGCGGCGTGCGACGTCGCGTTTGTCGGCGGCAGCCTGCTGCCGCTGGGCGGCCAGAACCTGATCGAACCGGCAGCCTTGGGCAAGCCGGTGCTGATCGGTCAGCACACCTTCAACTTCGAACTGGTAACGGAAGACGCCCTGGCCGCCGGCGGCGCCCAACGCGTCACGGATGCCAGCGACCTGCTCACCACCGCTGGTCGCCTGCTGGGCGACACGGCGGCCCGCAGCACCATGGGCGACAATGCCCTGGCCTTTGCCAACCAGCACCGCGGCGCTACCCGCCGTACACTGGCCCTGCTGCCGGCGCTGATCCGTCGCGCTTAGCCACCGGTGCCTCAGCCGCCACCGATGCCTTCCACGATCACACCGGTGCCGCCGCAATTGACGCAGGTTTGCGGCGCGCCTTCCGCTTCCACCTTGCCGCTGCCGTGACAGACCGGGCATACATCCTCACCGGTGCCCGGCGTACCCGCCGGGGCGTCGTCGCCGGGATTCATTGCTGGATCGGATTCGTTGTTCATGGCGGCCTCGCAAAGAAGTTCAGGCGCCCATTCTGGCACGCCTGACTCCGGAACGATCATTCGTTACGCCGTGACATCTTTTAACGCTGCGGCAGCGGATAGGTGGCGACGCTGACGTTGCCGTCCTTGTCCACCGCCTGCACGCCGAACAGGAAGTTATCCTTGGAGCGTGGCACCACATACTGCGTGGTATTGCCGACGTAGAGCGCGCCTTGCCACTGCGGCGCGGTGGTTTCGCGCCAGACGATGCGGTAGCCGGCCAGGTCCGGTTCCTTGTTGGCCTGCCACACCAGTTCCGTATTGTTATCCAGCTTGGCGGTACGTACCTTGACCTGCTGCGGTGCGGCCGGCGCCAGCGCCAGCGACGACAGCGAGGCCGCATTCACGCGCGCCACCTGGGCGATGTAGTTGAAGTCGTCGTATTCCGGAAGGTCGCCGATTTTCTTGCCGCCTTCTTCACGCAGATCCTGGTGCTGGTGGTTGAAGTCTTCGTTCGGCTCGGTGAAGCGCACCGCTGCGTAGCCGCGATCGAGGAACGGGCTGTGGTCGCCACCGCGCAGGTAGCGGTCGCGCCGGTAAATCACGTTGACGCTGAACTTGTCGACATAGCGTTCGCCGGTTTCCTTGATATGGCGCGCCAGCTGGCGAGTGATGGAGTCGTTCTCGCCGCCGGTGGCCACCAGCGCGCGGTTGGCGTCCGACATCTCCCTGACGGCCGGAACGCCTTCGGCGAACAGGCGCACTTGCGTATTGTCGACATGGCCGTCGTCGGCGCGCGAGCTGCCGATGATGTCGTTGTTCAGCATGCCGGCGATGTTCCAGTTCTTCTGCTTGGCCAACTCGGCCCAGTTGGCCGCGCCCAGCAGGCCTTGTTCTTCCGCCGCCACGGTCATGAAGACTAGCGTGGCGTCGAACTTGTGGCGCGCCATGACGCACGCCATTTCGATCACGGCGGCGGTGCCGGAGGCGTCGTCGTTGGCGCCCGGCGCATCGCTGGTGGCGTTCATGACGTCGGTCACGCGCGAATCGTAGTGGCCGCTGACCACGTACATGCGGTCCACCGATTCCGCCTGCGTGCCCGGCAGTGTGGCGACCACGTTGACGATCTCGGTCGGCTGGCTCAGACGCGCCATCACCGGATGCACATGACTGTCGTAGCTGACCTGCAGCCGGCCGCCGGCCGCCGCGCCGCAACGTTCCAGCTCACTTTTGATCCAGCGCCGCGCGGCGCCGATGCCGCGCGTGTCGGACACCGTGTCGGACATGGTGTGACGGGTGCCGAAGCTGACCAGCTTGCGCACATAGCCTTCGATGCGCTGCGGTGAAATCTCTTTGACGATCTGGTCGATCTCGGCCTGATGGGCGGTGACGTTGGGACCGGCATCGGCGGCGATGGCGCCGGTGGCAAAGCACAGCAGCAGCGCCGCCGGCAGGGTCTTGCGAGGAATGAATTGCATGAACTTCTTTCTGGATTTCAGGGGAACAGCACGGGCAGCTCTTGCGAGCGTTTGCGCAGCAGGTTTTTGGCGTCTTCGTATTCGGGATAAATCAGGCCGACGGTGTCCCAGAATTGCTGGCTGTGATTCATTTCCAGGATGTGCGACAGTTCGTGCGCCACTACGTAGTCGATCAGCGGCAGCGAGAAGTGGATCAGTTTCCAGTTCAGGCGGATCTTGCGGTCGGCGGTGCACGAGCCCCAGCGGGTGCCGGCCGAGGTCAGGCCGAACGAGTGGTATTGCACGCCCAGCCGGGCGGCGTACAAATCCAGGCGCTCTTCAAATAGCGCCTTGGCCTGCTGCTGATACCAGACCTTGACGCGTTCCTTCAGCTGGTTTTCGCTAGCGCCCGGCATCATGGTCATCCACAGCTCGCGGGTGTTGGGATTGTAGATGCTGCGATTGCGGCCGCCCACCAGCAGCCGCAGCGTGATGTCCTGGCCCAGATACGGAATCTGGGTGCCGTCGATCCATTCCACCGGCGGCTTTTGCAGCCGCGCCGCGCGGCGTTCGCGCCGCTCTTTCAGTTTGCTGAGGATCCAGTGCTGCTTGGTGCGGATCGCCTCGTCGATTTCGGCGATGGTGATGCGCTTGGGCGCGGTCACGCGCAGGCCGTCGTCGTCGATCATGAAGCCGATCGAGCGCCGCGTCGAGCGACGCAATTCGTATTCGAGGATGAAATCACCCACCATCAGTTGCCGGCGCGGCGGCAGGTCGGGCGGCGGCGCCACCAGCGGCCGGGTCTTGACCGGCACCGCGGTTTCCGGCGGGGCGACGTAGGGCGATACGGGAGGTGGCTTGGTCGATGTGGCGGGTGTCGGCGGAACCGACCATACCGGCGTGGTGTACACCGGCTTGGGAGGTGCGGAGGCCTCCCGTCCAAACAGGTCCGGCTGATTCGGATCGGGGGACGCCGGTTTGACCAGCGTCGCCAGATCGTCTAACCAGCGTTGTAGGCGTGGGGCGAAATGACGCGCATTTCTGATTCTATCCAAGTTTCCACCTGTTGCATCATGCTGTCCGGGGTTTGACCCTCCGGCGAGATTGGTTTGCCTATCGATACTGTAACAAGGCCGGGCCGTTTGATGAAAG
Organism: Duganella dendranthematis; assembly: GCF_012849375.1. Classification (NCBI taxonomy): domain Bacteria; kingdom Pseudomonadati; phylum Pseudomonadota; class Betaproteobacteria; order Burkholderiales; family Oxalobacteraceae; genus Duganella; species Duganella dendranthematis. The sequence continues at coordinate 1,398,896 of NZ_CP051684.1, read as the reverse complement.
AGTTTTTTGGCCAGCACTCACCCGAATTGTGGGCAATCGGCACAACCACGGCGTTGGTCTCGATCGCCAGCCGGGTGCCGCCGCTCTTGTACTTGCCGGTCTGGCCGACCGGAATCCGCGTCCCTTCCGGGAACATGATAATCCACAGGCCTTGCTCCAGCCGGCGCTTGCCGTGACGGACCACGTGCTTGAAGGCGTGCTTGCCCTGCTTGCGGTCGATCGGGATCATGCGCAGCAGCGCCATGGCCCAGCCGAAGAACGGAATGTACAGGATCTCCTTCTTGAACACGAACACCAGTGGACGCGGCATGTTCGGCAGCAGGAAGATGGTCTCCCACGCCGACTGGTGCTTGGACAGCACGATGGCCGGCGCGTCCGGGAAGTTTTCCTGGCCACGGATTTCGTAGCGGATGCCGCAGATGACCTTCAGGCACCAGATCATGAAGACATTCCAGCGCGACGTGATGAAGAAGCGCTGGCGGTACGGCAGCGGCGCCGCCAGGAAGCAGATGCAGGACCAGAAGATGGTCGACACCACCATGACGATGGTGAAGATCAGGGAACGCAGAAATAAAACGGGATGACCCAATGCAGACTCCAAAAACAATTAACTGACAACGTGCAGCGCCGGCGGCACGCTGGTCTTCAGCAGGTGCGTGACCATCGCGGCCAGATCCGGGAATACCACGGTGCCGGGCGGCAGACCGCCGGTGGACTGGGTCTTTTCGCCTTTGCCGGTTAGGACCAGGTACGGCACGCAGCCGCTGACGTAACCAGCCTGCAGGTCGCGCAGCGAATCGCCGACCACCGGCACGCCTTTCAGGCTGATTTTATAGCGCTGCGAGATTTCTGTGAACATGCCCGGCTTGGGCTTGCGGCAGTCGCAATTGTCGGCCGCGGCGTGGGGGCAGAAGAACACCGCGTCGATGTCGGCGCCGACTTGCTGCGCCAGGTTGTGCATCTTCTGGTGGATGGCGTTGAGGATGGTCATGTCGAAGAACTCGCGGGCGATGCCCGACTGGTTCGACGCCACCACCACCCGGTAGCCGGCCTGGTTCAACCTGGCGATCGCCTCCATCGAGCCGGGGATGGGAATCCACTCCGCCGGCGATTTGATGAAGTCCGGCGAATCGTGGTTGATAACGCCGTCGCGATCGAGAATGATCAGTTTCATGGACGGCGTACCCATTTACGCCGCCAGTTTCGAGATGTCGGCCACGCGGTTCATCATCCCGTGCAGGGACGACAGCAGCGCCAGGCGGTTGTTGCGCAGGGCGACATCTTCCGCCATCACCATCACGTCGTTGAAGAAGGCGTCCACTTCGTCCTTCAGCTGCGCCAGCGTTTTCAGCGTGCCGGCGAAGTCGCCGTTGTTGAAGGCCGCGTCAATTTCCGGCAGCACGCGCACCACGGCGGTGTTGAGGTTTTTCTCGGCGGTGTCCTGCAGCAGCGAGACGTTGACGCCTTGCTCGCCAACGGCGGCCAGGGCTTCTTCATTCTTCTTCAGGATGTTGGTGATGCGCTTGTTGGCGGCGGCCAGCGAGGCCGATTCCGGCAGGGCGGCGAACGCCTGCACGGCTTCCAGGCGCTGCACGATGTCGTCCAGGCGGTCCGGATTTTGCGCGACCACGGCTTCGATCTCGTTGACCGAGAAGCCGCGCTCGCGCAGGATGCCGCGCAGACGGTCGTACATGAAGGTCGCGACGTCGGCCGATGGGTCTTTGAAGCCGGGCACCGATTGGAACAGCTGCGCCGCTTGCGCCAGCAGGCTGCTGATCGACAGCGACAGGCGTTTTTCGATCAGCATGCGCAGCACGCCCAGTGCATGGCGGCGCAGCGCAAACGGATCCTTGTCGCCGGTTGGCGCCAGGCCGATGGCCCAGATGCCGACCAGGGTTTCCAGCTTGTCGGCCAGCGCCACGGCGGTGCCGGTGACAGTGGTCGGCAGGGCGTCGCCGGCGAAGCGCGGCTGATAGTGCTCGGACGCGGCCAGCGCCACGTCTTCCGGCTCGCCGTCGTTGCGGGCGTAATAGGTGCCCATGATGCCTTGCAGCTCAGGGAACTCGCCGACCATTTCGGTGACCAGATCGGCCTTCGACAGTTTGGCGGCGCGTTGCGCCAGCGTGGCGTCGCCGCCGATGGCGGTGGCGATGAAGCCGGCCAGCGCCGCAACGCGTTCGCCGCGCGCGCCTTGCGTGCCCAGTTTGTTGTGGTAGACGATTTTGTCCAGCAGCGGCAGGCGCGATTCCAGGGTTTTCTTCTTGTCTTGCTCGAAGAAGAACTTGGCGTCGGACAGGCGCGGACGCACCACGCGCTCGTTACCGTTGATGATGGCGTCAGGCGTGTCGGTGGCGATGTTGGAGACGATCAGGAAGCGCGAACGCAGCTTGCCGTTGGTGTCGGTCAGCGCGAAATACTTTTGATTGGTCTGCATGGTGAGGATCAGGCATTCCTGCGGCACGGCCAGGAACTCTTCCTCGAAGTTGCATTCGTAGACCACCGGCCATTCGACCAGCGCGGATACTTCGTCCAGCAGCGCTTCCGGCATCAGCACCAGGTCGGCGCCGGCCTTCGCCAGCAGCTCGGCGCGGATCTGTTCCTTGCGCTCTTCAACGGATGCCAGCACTTTGCCTTCGCTCTTCAGCGTGGCGGCGTAGGCGTCGGCTTCCGCGATGGTGACGGCGCGTTGGCCCGGTGCGGTCAAGAAGCGGTGGCCTTCGGTGACGTTGGCGGCGGTCAGGCCGAGCAGGGTCAGTGGCAGCACGGTCGAACCATGCAGCGCGATCAGCGCGTGCGCAGGACGCACGAACTGCACGGTGGCGCCGTCCGGACGCTGGTAGCTCATTACTTTAGGAATCGGCAGCTTGGCGACCGATTCTTCGAGCGCAGATTGCAGCCCGACCAGCAGATTGCTGCCGGCAGCCAGCGAGGTGTAGAAGAAGCTTTCGGCTTTGCCATCCTGAGCGCGCTCCATGTCGGCCACTGTGACGTGCGAAAGGTTCATGGCGGCCAGTTTTTTCAGCAGCGGCGCCGATGGAGACCCGGCGGCATCGAGTGCGACGCTCACAGGCAGGATTTTTTCGCGGATCATTTTATCCGGCGACACGGCGCGCACTTTGGTGATGGACACGGCCAGGCGGCGCGGCGTGGCGTAGGCGGTGGCGACGCTGTCAGCTTCCAGGAAGTCGCGCGATTTCAGGCCGTTGACGATGCCGTCCGCGAAAGCCTTGCCCAGTTTGGCGAGCGCCTTCGGCGGCAGTTCTTCGGTCAGCAGTTCGATGAGCAGAGTTTGAGTCATATCGTTTATATCGTTTATTCAGCGGCGGCAGGAGCGGCGGTCTTCGGGGCCATAGGGAAGCCCAGACGCTCACGCGAATCGTAGTAAGCCTGCGCCACGAGGCGCGACAAAGTGCGCACGCGGCCGATGTAGGCGGCGCGCTCGGTGACCGAGATGGCGCCACGCGCGTCCAGCAGGTTGAAGCTGTGCGAGGCCTTCATGATCTGCTCATAGGCTGGCAGCGTCAGTTGCGCTTCGATCAGGCGTTTGGCTTCCGACTCGTGGTTGTTAAACTGCGAGAACAGCAGCTCGGTGTTCGAGTGCTCGAAGTTGTAGGCCGATTGTTCCACTTCGTTCTGGTGGAAGACGTCGCCGTACTTCAGCGTCTTGGTCTCGCCGTTTTCTTCCCACGTGGTCCACACCAGGTCATACATATTCTCGACGCCTTGCAGATACATGGCCAGACGCTCGACGCCGTAGGTAATTTCACCCAGCACCGGTTTGCAATCCAGTCCGCCCACCTGCTGGAAGTAGGTAAACTGCGTCACCTCCATGCCGTTCAGCCAGACTTCCCAACCCAGGCCCCAGGCGCCCAGCGTCGGCGATTCCCAGTCGTCTTCGACGAAGCGGACATCGTTCTGCTTCAGGTCCAGGCCCAGCGCTTCCAGCGAACCCAGATACAGGTCCAGAATATTTTCCGGCGCCGGCTTCATCACCACCTGGTACTGGTAGTAGTGCTGACCGCGGTTCGGGTTCTCGCCATAGCGGCCGTCTTTCGGGCGGCGCGACGGCTGCACGTAGGCGGCGCGCCAAGGCTCAGGGCCGATCGCGCGCAGGAACGTACCGGTGTGGAAGGTGCCGGCGCCGACTTCCATGTCGTAGGGCTGGAGCAGGGCGCAGCCTTGCTTGTCCCAGTAGGTTTGCAAGGTCAGGATAATTTGTTGAAATGTCAGCATCTTGTATTGTCGGTGGCGCGCCCGGGCAGGGCCGGCGGGCGCGCGGTTGCAGTTTCGCTAAAGGGATGATTTTAGCGGGTTAAGCGGCTTTTGGCTGATTTTTTGCGCGGCGCGTCAAAAACCACGCTGCCGCCAGGGACAGCGCGGTCAGGGCCAGGAACAGCTTGTTCCCCCAGATGATATAGGGCGTGCTGCCCGCCATGCCCTGCACATTGGCGGCCAGCGTGCCGAAGCTGTTGGCCGGCAGCTGCTGTACCACTTTTCCTTCGCCGTTGATGATGGCGGTGGCCCCGGTATTGGTCGCCCGCAGCATGGGGCGGCCGGTTTCCAGCGTGCGCATCTGCGAGATCTGCAAATGCTGCGGAATGGCGATGGTGTCGCCAAACCAGGCCAGGTTGGAGATGTTGAGCAGCAGCGTGGCCGGTTTCTGGTCCTGCGCCGGATGGTTCAGCTGGTCGGCGATTTCCTCGCCAAACAAGTCTTCGTAGCAGATGTTGGGCAGCACGCGCTGGTCCTTGATCGGGAACGCCGGCTGGATGTCGCGGCCACTGGTCTGGTCGCCCAGCGGGATCGACATCAGGTTGACAAACCAGCGGAAGCCGAACGGGATGAACTCGCCATATGGCACCAGATGGTGCTTGTCGTAGCGATAGTAGCCATTACTCTGGCGCGGCGTGATGCCGATCGCGCTGTTGAAATAGGCGGTCTGGCTGTCGGCCAGCGGAATGCCGAGGATCAGGTTGCTGTTGGTCTTGTTGAGGAACTGGGCGATGCCCGGCAGGTAATCCGGCGGCAGCTGCTGCGGCAGCATGACGATGGCGGTCTCCGGCGTGGCGATCAGGTCGGCCGGCGCGGCGGTGATGGCGTCCTGGTACAGCTTGAGCGTCGACATCACCTTGGCGCCGTTGAATTTCTCGTCCTGCGGGATATTGCCTTGCAGCAGACGCACCGAGATCGGCTTGCCTTCCGGGTAAGTCCATTTCAGGAAACTGAGACCGACGCCGGCCACGCCGATGGCGACGATCAGGCCGGCGGCGCGAATACGCGTCCGGTGCAGCAGCAACAGCAGGGCGCCGGCCATGACGGCCGCCAGCCAGCCGAGGCCGTACATGCCGATGATCGGCGCAAAGCCGGCCAGCGGGCTGTGATTATGGGCGTAGCCGGACGACAGCCACGGGAAGCCGGTGAACAGCCAGCCGCGCAGCCATTCAAACAGCGCCCACACGGCCGGGAATACCAGCAGGTTGGCGACCGGCAGCGGCAGCGTCCAGCGCTGGCGCAGCCAGGCGGCGCTGGCCATGGCGGCGGCGCCGTAAATGCCCATGGCGGCGCCCAGCAGCAGCACGGCGGCGGCGGCCAGCGGCGCCGGCATGTCCCCATAGGTATGCATCGACACGTACAGCCAGTGGACGCCGGCGGCGGTCCAGCCGGTGACGAAGGCCCAGCCGATCAGCGCGGCAGCCTTGATGCTGGAGCTGCGCAAGACCTGGTAGAACAGCGTGGCCAGGCCGAGGATTTCGAGCGGCCACCAACCGAACGGCGCAAAGGCGAACACGCACAGTGCGCCGGCCAGACCGGTGATGATCATCCGGCCTCGGGTCGAGCGTTGCGGCTTAGGGGGATCGTTGGGATTGGCGCGGCGAAAGCGCATTATGCGTCGTCGTCGTGGCTTGGCGCCGGCGGCAGTTTTTCCACCGTCAGCACGTGGATCTGGCGGGCGTCGGCGCGCAGCACTTCAAAGCGCAGGCCTTCAAAGTCGAAGGTGTCGCCCTTGTGCGGCATGCGGCCCAGGTGCTTGGCGACCAGGCCGCCGATGGTGTCGACGTCGTCGTCCGGCAGCGCGGTGTCCAGCTCTTCGTTGAACTGTTCGATCTCGGTCAGCGCCTTGACGCGCCAGCGCGGGCCGTGCTGGCCTTCGCGGATCGACAGGATGTTGTCTTCTTCCTCGTCGAAATCGTACTCGTCCTCGATGTCGCCGACGATCTGCTCCAGCACGTCTTCGATGGTGATCAGGCCGGCGACGCCGCTGTACTCATCGACAACGATGGCCATGTGATTGTGGTTGGCGCGGAAGTCGCGCAGCAGCACGTTCAGGCGTTTCGATTCCGGGATGAAGATGGCCGGACGCAGCATGTCGCGCACGTCGAACGATTCTTCGGCGTAATAGCGCAGCAGGTCTTTGGCCAGCAGGATGCCGATCACCTTGTCGCGTTCGCCTTCGATGGCAGGGAAGCGCGAGTGGGCGGTGTCCAGCACCAGCGGCATCCATTCTTCGATCGGCTTGGAGATATCGATGACATCCATCTGCGAGCGCGGGATCATGATATCGCGGGCGGACAGATCCGACACCTGGAACACGCCTTCGATCATCGACAGGGCGTCGGCGTCGATCAGGTTGCGTTCGTGGGCGTCATGCAGAACTTCGAGCAGCTCCGATCGGTTCTCGGGCTCGGGGGAAATCAGTGCGGTCAGCCGTTCAAACAGCGACCTGTGGGGTTTAGCGTCAGTCTTGACGCTACTAGAGTGCTCTTGCATAGGAGGCGTGAGCCATTGTTTTGAAGGGGTATAGGATACACCAAAAGCGCCCGAAGGCCGATTTTGTCAGAAAAGCAGCATTTCTGGAGGCATGCTACATTGGCTTTATGCTACCAGAACCGCCTCATTTACACATCGTACCATTGGCAGATGCAGCGGCGTGCACCGCTGCTTTCCGGGCTGTGGAGAATGCCGATCAAGCGATCGAATGCCTGTCCTGGCTGCGCTGCGCGCCGCCGCCGGAAGTGGCAGCCGAACTGCGCCGCGTGCTGGGCGAGCCGGAGGCCTGGACCGAGCACATTCACCGCAGCCACGCGCTGGCGCGTTGGGCTGGCGCCGGCATCCAGGCGCGGCTGGCGGCGCTGGTGCGCGACCGTTACGCCAACGCCTCTTACCTGTTGCAGGAGCTGGAGCTGTTAAGCCAACTGAGCGATCAATCCGCGCTGGCGCTCGGCGGCTCGCGTTGGTCGATGATTTTCTGGGCCGGGCAGGAAGATGCGGATGCCGATCCGGCGCTGGTGCTGGCGGAAGATGCAGCGTATCTCGACTTCGCCCGTGACATCCTTGAGCAGGCGGGGCGGCGGCTGGATACGATCCACGCCGGCGCCGTGCCGTATGTGGCGGATGGCGCGTTTTCGGTCAACGATACGCCGGTGATTGCCCGCGCGCTGCGGGTAGCGGCCTTGCGCGACGAGCCATGGCTGGCGGAGTTGTTGCCGCGCCTGCTGACCTTATCCTGCGTGGCGCCGGGCGCGGCGAAGACGGCGCCGTCGCAGTCGCTGGCGATTGCGCTCGGCCATTCGATCGAGGGCGTGCCGACGCCGGAAGGCGTGCAGGCCCTGCGTGCGGCGCTGGCGGTGGTGCGGCATGCCGGCGTGCAGAAGAAGCTGGCGCGCAATCTCAAGCCGGCCGAGCGGACGTTGCTGGAGCGGCCGGCAGTGGCGTTGCGGCTCACCGGCATGCTGAAGGCCGGCAAGCGCGAACAGGGTATGGTGGCCGGCAGCCTGGAAGCCGGCTGGTGGCTGGGGACCACCCTGGACATGACGGCGTGGCGCGGCCTGCTGCAATCGGCTGCCGGCGGCCCGGTGGCGCGCACGCTGGTGTGGTGCGCGGCATGGGAAGGAGCGCGCGTCAGCTTTCTGGGCGACGACGAGCCTGATGGTCTGCCGGAGTTGGCGCGGCTGTCCGTGTGGCATCCGCTGCATGCCGACGAGGCGGAGCGCGCGGCATGGCAGGCGCTGGCTGCACAGCGCCGCTTGCGCCAGCCGCTGCGGCAGATTTATCGCGAGTTCTACCTGCCGCCCGAGGACTTTGCCGGCCATGTGCTGGCGGTGCGCCAACTGGTCGGCCTGGCGCGGCGCGAGGGCTGGAAGATCGATGCTTGCGCTGGCCTGGCGCGGCAATTCGGCGCAGTGCGCGTGGTACTCAAGCTCAGTGGCGACATCTATCCCGGCGCCGACGGTTATACGGAAACGCTGGGCCTGGCTTTCCACCTGCGCGACGGCAAGCACTGGCGCGAGCGCGTGCCGGAGCAGATCGATCCTGTGGTGTATTCGGAAGCCTGCCGCGCGGCTGACCTGCTGGTCAGCGTGGCCGGACTGGCGTTGCAGGTTGGGGATGAATTGCCGGATGTAGTGCGTGGACGCCATCTGGCGAACCTGGCGTCGCTGCAGCGCGGGCACATGGTGGCGATGCGCCGGCGTGCGCTGGAACTGGCGCTGGCGCCACTGATTGACGCCGGTAAGGTGATAGTGACGGAGCGGGAAGTGAATCTGGCTGATTACCGAATCAGCCTGGCGACCGGCCGCGTGACACGAGCCGGTGCGCCGGTGGAGATGGACATCAAGGCTGGCGGCAAGCTGGCCGCCGTGCCGTGGCTGCCGTATGACGAAGTGCTGCTGGAGCGCATCGCCGGCGCGGTCAGCGCGCTGCTTCAGGCGTAAGGATCGGCGTAACCAAGTTCCGCCAGGATCTCGGTTTCGATGCCTTCCATTTCGGTGGCTTCCTCGTCGTCCATGTGGTCGTAGCCTTGGGCGTGCAGCACGCCGTGGACGATCAGGTGGGCGGTGTGCTCTTCCACGGTTTTCTTTTGCTCGGCCGCTTCCTTTTCCAGCACGTCGGTGCAGAGGATGATGTCGGCCTGGGTCGGGGCGTCGTCCGGCAGTTCTTCCTCGCCTTCGTTGTAGGCGAAGGTCAGCACGTTGGTGGCGTAGTCCTTGCCGCGGTATTCGCGGTTCAGGGTCTGGCCTTCGGCGGCGTCGACAAAGCGGATGGTCAGCTCGGCCGGCGCGAACAGCGCGGCCATGATCCACTTGCGGATCATGGGGCGGGTGATGCTTTCCTGCAGGCGCGGGTCGGCGTATTGCACCGACAGCGTCAGTTTATTTTTTGCGGACATTTTTCAGGGCGGTAGCTTTGAGGAGCGGAGCGATTTCCGCCTCGTGGTTATGGGCGGTTTCGTAGGCGTCGACGATGCGCGCCACCAGCGGGTGACGCACCACGTCTTCGCTGTTGAAGTGACTGAAGGCGATGCCGCGCACTTCCTTCAGCACCTGGATGGCGTCCACCAGGCCGCTCTTCTGGCTCTTGTGCAGGTCGACCTGGGTGACGTCGCCGGTGATCACGGCCTTGCTGCCGAAGCCGATGCGGGTCAGGAACATTTTCATCTGCTCGACGGTGGTGTTCTGCGCTTCGTCCAGGATCACAAAGGCGTGGTTCAGCGTGCGGCCGCGCATGTAGGCCAGCGGGGCGATTTCAATCACCTGCTTCTCGAACATTTTCTGCGTGCGGTCGAAGCCCAGCAGGTCGTACAGCGCGTCGTACAGCGGACGCAGATACGGATCGACTTTTTGCGACAGGTCGCCCGGCAGGAAGCCGAGGCGTTCGCCGGCTTCCACCGCCGGACGGGTCAGGATGATGCGTTTGACGGCGTCACGCTCCAGCGCATCGACCGCGCAGGCCACCGCCAGATAGGTCTTGCCGGTGCCGGCCGGACCGACGCCGAAGCTGATGTCGTGTTCGAGGATGTTGCGCAGGTAGCGAATCTGGTGCGGCGTGCGCCCTCGCAGGTCGGTGCGGCGGGTCTTCAGCACCGGGCTGTTGATGTCGATGTCGATGGCCGGCACCACTTCGACCTTACGCGGCTTGGTGGCTGGCGCCTCGGCTGTTGCCGTGGCGGTCTCTGGCGCCAGCTCGGCGACGTTATTGGCGTGCATGCTGGCGCGCTGTTCGACCAGCGCCAGTTGCACTTCTTCGATCGGCACGATCTTGTTGGCGATGGCGTAGAAGTGTTCGAGGATCTCGACCGCGCGTTCGGCGTTGTGGCCGCTAACGATGAACTTTTCGCCGCGGCGGAAAATGGTGACGTCCAGCGCGGCGGAAATCTGGCGCAGGTTTTCGTCGAGCGGGCCGCACAAATGGGCCAGGCGCGCGTTATCCAGCGGCTCGGGGACGAAGTAGTGCGGCTGGACTGGAGTTTTGGTTTTCAATGGGTGCTTTGACGAGAGAAGGCCGTAGAAACGGCACAGCCGATAGTTTATCGTATTTGCCGCCAGCAGCACTTGATTTTGCTTGCCGTTGCGCTACAGTGGAGTCATGGCAATTAATGTTACTTCCACCTCCAACGCGAATCCGGTGCAGCTGAACCTGCGCGAGACCCGCGCCAACCGTGCCGAGCAGCGCAGCGAGCAGGCCGGCGAGACGCGTCGCACCGAACAGACCAACCGCGCCCAGAAGGACAACGCGGTGCTCAAGCAGCGCGTCAAGGAAAACACCGAAGCCACCCGCAGCGAATCCCGCAACAACGACCAAGCCGCCGCAGCCGACCGCCGCGCCGCCCAGCAGGCCGACAAAAAAGCCGACACCCAGCGCCGCGACAGCGAAAAAACGCTGGGCCGCAATATCGACACCACCGCCTGATTTTCTCTTCCCTTGCCGCTGTAAAGCTGAACTTGCTTTGTGTAACAGTTTCCTACAAGTTCTTGTGTGCGACAGTCTTCGTTCCCATGTGATGAAATAGCATTGTTGCTAAGGTTTCTAGCCACTGATTGATGTCCAACAATCTTAGCCCCGATGTGGGCTGGTATCTTGTGCAAATAGCAATTCCGTACTCTAAGTTTTGCTTAAGTTCAAACCAGCACTATCTGTTCACCCCAACTCACGAGGAATTTCATCATGGCACATCATGCACTCGCTTCCCAGGAAAGCTACAATCCTAACCACCTGCTGGATATCTTGCTCGGCAAGATGCAGCTGAAGAACGATGCCGCGCTGTCGCGTCTGCTGGAAGTCGCGCCACCGGTGATCAGCAAAATCCGCCACCACCGTCTGCCAGTCGGCGCCTCGCTGCTGATCCGCATGCATGAAGTGACCGGCATGAGCATCCGCGACCTGCGCGACCTGATGGGCGACCGCCGCACCAAGTACCGCCTGTCCGACGCCCAAGGCCGTCCGAAGCCAGAAGATCGTCCAGCAGCTGACAAGGCCTCGGCCGGAAACGCGGCCCATCACTGATGCGCCCCCAGCGCATGCGCCTGCCGGTGCGAGCTTGACCCGTCCCGGCAGGACACCACTTCAGGTTTTCAGGTTAGCAGCACCATAGAGATTTCTTCATACTGCAACTCCGTTTCACGGAAGATCTGCAGATATATTTCTTCATCGAGGCCCAGCGCAGTCCAGGCCACGGTGGATACGGGCGGCACCAGGTCGTCCTGTACCTGCGCCAGATCGAGCGCATGCACGATAGCGTCGGCCACATGAATGATGGCCGCCAAAAATCCCGCGCCCGGCGCTTCCGGGGCGTGATGGCCGCCGATGGCGAGGCGCATCGTATCCGAAAAATTCCAGTGTTCCGCCAGTGCCAGGCCGGCGTCGACATGATCGACGCCCAGCACGGTGCGTTCGGCGTCCAGCATATAGGCGTCATGCTGCTCGCGCCACGCGATGGCTTCCGAATACTGGTTCGGGAAGCACGACACCAGCACCAGCCGGCCGATATCGTGCAGCAGCCCGGCCGTGAAGGCGTAATCCTGGTTGAAACGCATCTGCCGCGCCAGCACCTTGGCGCAGGCGGCGGTGGCGATCGAGTGGCGCCAGAAGGCCTTGTGATCGAAGCCGGGGCAGTGGCCTTCGGCGAAGCAGCCGGTGACGGCGGCCGCCGTGATCAGGTTGCGCGTGGTCTGGAAACCCAGGTAGGTAATCGCCTGCTGGATGGTGGTGACCTTGACCTGCAAGCCATACAGCGACGAGTTGGCCAGGCGCAGCGTCTTGGCCGTCAGCGCCTGGTCGTAGCTGACCTTCTTGGCCAGCACGGAAATGTCGACGTCGTCCTGGTCGATGCTGTTGAGCAGCTCCATCACCACCGCCGGCAGCGAAGGCAGGTCGTCCAGCGTGCGCACCACGTCGTCGTAGCTTAATGTGTTACTCATGTTCCGGCGTCTCCTCTACACCCAGGCGGAAATCGGTGACGAAGCGGCGCAGCGTGGCAGTGGCCCAGTCGCTGCTGCTGTCCGGATCGGTCTTGCGGAACAGCTGGGCGATGCGCGCGTCGTGATGCTGCAGGGTGGCGGCCACCATTTCCGGCGTCACCTGATCCTTGACGATGGGCAGCACGGCGATGCCATGGCGCGGCATTAGCGCCAGCATGGCCTCGGTCAGCACCGTGCCCTGTGGCAGCAGCACATGGCCTTGCACATCCAGCAGAACGTCGGACAAGACCATGCCCGGCCGCACCTCCGCCAGTGTCAGTTGATGGTAATTGCCTGTCATGCCGCCTCCCCGGTTGCCGCTTGGACTATATTTCCCGATCTTACCATTGTCTTGCCAAGATGCAGCCCATACCGTACATTGGGACGTTGCCGTCAAATCCGTGTTGTCGGGAGATCGCTCGATGTTTGGTATTAAAGGCCGCTTGACGCTGCTTTTTGTGGTCATTGTTACCCTGGTGCTGGGCGTCTCCGGCACTTATGCCCAGTACAGTCTTGGTCATGAACTTGAGGTTAGCAGCCAGCGCCTGCGCCAAGGGGTGCTGACGCGCCTGCAAACCAGCCTGCCTTCCGCCCTGTGGGATCTCGATAAAGCCAAGGTCGACAACATCGTCGCGGCTGAGATGATGCCGCCGGAGCTGGTCTCTATCCGTGTCTATGATACGTCGGTTGGCCTGTTTTCCGGCAAACTGCGCAACGAGAACGGCAGCATTTCGTCGATTGAAAACGACGCTTCCGTGCCGGGCACGCCGGTGGTGGCGGATCTGGCGTATCGCGATTCCGGCGCGGCCGGGGCGGCGCTGAAGCCGGTGATCGTCGGCCGCGTGGTGGTCAATTTCAGCCGCGCGCAGATCGACGCCACGCTGGCCGCCGAGGTGCGCCGCAAGGTCACCGAGGTGCTGCTGCTGGACCTGATTCTGGTGGCGGCGCTGGCGTGGTCGCTGCGCATCGTGTTCGATCCGCTCAAGCAGCTGCGCGACGGCCTGTTCGACCTGGCCACGCGCGGCAGCGACGAGGTGGAAGAACTGCCGGACAATCGCCAGGATGAGCTGGGCGAGGTGATCCGCGGCTTCAACGCCATCCAGCGCAAGATCAAATCGAATATCCAGCGCATCCGCGAGGCGGAGGATGAGGCGCGCAAATCGGCGCAGGTCACCGCCAAGGCGATGGCCGATTTGCGCCGCACGCAGGAATCGCTGCTGCAGGCGGAGCGGCTGGCGTCGCTGGGCGGGCTGGTGGCGGGCGTCGCGCACGAGATCAATACGCCGGTCGGCATCGCGCTGACCAGCGCTTCAGTGCTGATGGAGGCTACCGAGAAGGTGCAGGCGTCGGTCGATGGCGGCAACATCAAGAAATCCGATATCACGCGTTATCTGGAGACGGCGGCGGAGAGTACGCGGCTGATCATGAACAATGCCTATCGGGCGGCGCACCTGATCCACAGCTTCAAGCAGATCGCGGTCGACCAGGTGAGCGAGGCGCGCCGGCGCTTCGAGTTGCGCGACTATATCAACGAGGTGGTATCCAGCTTGCAGCCCAAGTTGAAGAAGACGCGCATCACTGTCAGCATCGCCTGTCCGCCGGACATCATGCTAGACAGCTATCCCGGAGCGCTGGCGCAGGTCATCACCAATCTGACCTTGAACTGCGTCGATCACGCCTTCGGGCCGGACGATGAGGGCCGCATCACGATCGGCGTGGCGCAGCAGGGCGACTGGGTCGAGATGCAGGTGACCGATAACGGCAAGGGTATTCCGCCGGATATGCTGGACAAGGTATTCGACCCGTTTGTCACCACCAGGCGTGGTCAGGGCGGCACGGGGCTGGGGCTGAACATCGTGTTCAACCTGATGGCCAAGCAGTTTGGCGGCAGTGTCACCGTGTCGAGTGTGCTGGGGCAGGGCGCCAGCTTTGTGCTGCGCATGCCGTGCGTGACGCCGGTGGACGAGAGTGCACTGCACGCGGACGCCCGCCTGCATGCGTAAGCGCCCCCAAAACAAAAGGGTCTGACCCGGTAGGGGCAGACCCTGGCTTAACGGCTTATGGGTTCAGTCGGAGAACTTGTCGGTCGTCTGGCGGCGGCGCGAAGCCACGCCCAGCACTACCAGACCCAGCATCAACATCACGAAGGTCTGCGGCTCCGGCACCGGCGTCGCCGGCACTGCTTGCTGGCGCTGTTTCGGATCGTTAGGCGGCAGGGCGGTATGATCGGCGTCGTCCACCTTGTCAGTCGGCACGTCGGTGCGGCACGGCACAGTCTCGCCGGACTCGCAGTGGGCTAGGACGATTGTTGCAGGTGCAACATTGCTAGTGACCGGAGCGGCAGGCTGAGCCTGTACGGCGCCGGCGAGGCTTAAAGCTAGTAAAGCAGTCGAAATCAAGGACAGTACTTTCACGATGACACTCCTGGCGTTGCTGCATGAACAGGAAGTTAAGAGCAATCTAATGCACAAACTGTAAAATTTGAGAGGGCAGGTCTAACACTCGCTACCGTTCTGCTATTAAACCATGTCCAATAACAAATTGCCATCAGTTTTTCTTTTGATATAACGAATTTTTGCGCCGCAACAACACCCGCCGGCCGCTTGCCAGTGGCGCAGATGGATATCACTTTTTCAACAAACAATTTTGAAGCATACAGGCGTTCATCAGATGATTTCTACATATACAGGCAAAATTCGATTGACTTCGGCCTTGGCGGCGGCGGTGTTGATGGCTGGCTGCGCCAGCGGCGGCAAGCCGGCCAGCGCGCCGGCAGAGGGATTGCTGGAAGCTAATAATCCGCAAGTGCTGCTGCTTGGCGAGGTACATGACAATGCGCAGGGACACAAGCTGCGCTACGAGCTGCTGCGCCAGCGGGTGGAAGCCGGCTGGCGGCCGGCTATTGTCATGGAGCAGTTCGATCGCGAAAACCAGGATCTGGTCGACAAGGCGCAAAAAGGCTGCGCCGACGCGGCGTGCGTGATCCAGGTGGTGGGCGGTGCGCGCTGGGATTGGCAATTGTATTATCCTGTGATTCAGTTGGCACTGACGTATCACCTGCCGCTGGTGGCGGGCAATCTGTCGCGTGCCGATGCCTCGCGCGTGGTGCGGGATGGCGTGGCGTCCAGCTTCGATCCGAAAAGCGTCAAGGAGTACAAGCTGGAGCAGCCGCTGCCGCCGGCGGTGGCCAGCGCGCAGCAGCAGGAAATCGTCATCGGCCATTGCAATATGCTGCCGGAGATGATGATCGGCGGCATGGTCAACGCCCAGGTGGCGCGCGATATCTGGATGGCCAAGATCATCCGCGACCAGCAGCCGCGCGACGTGGTGCTCATCGCCGGCAACGGCCATGTGCGCAAGGACATCGGCGTGGGCTACTGGATCAACCAGGTGGCGCCGGCACTAAGCGTGCGCAGTGTCGGCTTTATCGAAGACCGCGAAAACGGCGGCCGTTATGACAGCATCCAGACACTGGCGCCGCAGCAACGCGACGACCCGTGCAAACAAGTGAAAAAGGGACGATGAAAACACGCTACATTCCCGAGGCGCCGCAGCGCGCCGAGATCGACGCCAGCAAGGGCCCGCTCTTGCTGGAGTTCGGCGCCAACTGGTGCGGCCACTGCATGGCGGCGCAGCCGCCGCTGGAGCAGGCGTTTGCCGGCGGCGAGAGTGTGACGCATTACAAGGTCGAAGACGGTCCCGGCCGGCCGCTGGGGCGCTCGTTCCGCGTCAAGCTGTGGCCCACCTTCATCTTCCTGCTGGACGGCGAGGAAAAGGCGCGCGTGGTGCGGCCGCTACGGGCCGAAGATCTGTCCGTGGGATTTGCGCAAATCGACCCATAGCCAAGCTTGGCAATCCTGCAATGTGGTGTGTATGATGGCCCGCACACCACACTGCAGGAGCGTCACGTATGAGTCAGCCTCACCAGGGAGCGCCGAAGACCAATTCGCCAGCCACCGTGCTGTTTGCCAGCCTGATCGGCACCACGATTGAGTTCTTCGATTTCTACATCTACGCCACTGCCGCGGTGCTGGTGTTCCCCAAGCTATTCTTCCCCGCCAGCGACCCTGCCGCCGCCACGCTGCAATCGCTGGCCACCTTCGCGATCGCCTTCTTTGCGCGTCCGGTCGGCTCGGCCGTGTTCGGCCACTTCGGCGACCGCATCGGCCGCAAGGCCACGCTGGTGGCGGCGCTGCTGACGATGGGCGTTTCGACCGTGGTGATCGGCCTGCTGCCGACCTACGCTACCATCGGCACGCTGGCGCCGGCACTGCTGGCGCTGTGCCGCTTCGGCCAGGGCCTCGGCCTGGGCGGCGAGTGGGGCGGGGCGGTGCTGCTGGCCACCGAGAACGCACCGCCGGGCAAGCGCGCCTGGTACGGCATGTTCCCGCAGCTGGGCGCGCCGATCGGCTTCTTCCTGTCGGGCGGCATCTTCCTGCTGCTGAGCCAGGTGCTGAGCGACGCCGAATTCTTCAGCTACGGCTGGCGCATTCCTTTCCTGGCCAGTTCGCTGCTGGTGATCGTCGGCCTGTACATCCGTCTGAAAATTCATGAAACGCCGGACTTCCAGAAGGTGCTGGACAAGAACGAGCGGGTCAAGGTGCCGGTGCTGACGGTGTGGCGCGACCATCGCCGCGTGCTGGTGCTGGGCACGCTGATCGCGCTGTGCACCTTCGTGCTGTTCTACCTGATGACGGTGTTTGCGCTCAGCTGGGGCACCAGCGCGCTGAAATTTACGCGCCAGAACTTCCTGATCCTGCAACTGTTCGCGGTGCTGTTCTTCGCGCTGACGATCCCGCTGTCCGCCGTCTGGGCCGACCGCAAGGGCCGCCGCGCGACGCTGATCTGGGTGTCGGCAGCGATCGCCATCTTCGGCCTCGTGCTGGGGCCGATGTTCGGTTCGGGCGACCCGACCGAGGTCACCATTTTCCTGTCACTGGGCCTGGGTCTGATGGGGCTGACCTACGGTCCGCTGGGCACCATGCTGTCGGAATTGTTCCCGGCCGAGGTGCGCTATACCGGCGCGTCACTGACCTTCAACCTGGCCGGCATCCTGGGCGCCTCGCTGGCGCCGTACGCGGCGACGTGGCTGGCGACCCACTATGGCTTGCAGTACGTTGGCTACTATTTGTCGGTGGCTGCGGTCATCAGTCTGCTGGCATTGCTCATGGTAAAAACTCGCTAAGTCATCGTACAACATTTACGGGCAAGCGCATCTTTCCGCTTGCCTCGGGTTCTAAGTAGTTGTACGATGACATACGACTAAGGATGATCTCGTGGAGACCGAGAGATCATCACCATAAACATAAAATAAGTGATGCCATGAACCTGAGCGAGCCTGTCAATGCGCAAGCGGTGGCGCAATCCGTCGGTAAATACCGTTGGACCATCTGCGCCCTGTTGTTTTTCGCCACCACCGTCAATTACCTGGACCGCCAGGTATTGAGTCTGCTGGCCCCGTCCCTTTCGACCGAGTTTGGCTGGAGCAATACCGACTACGCCAACATTGCCGCCGCCTTCCAGTTTGTCTATGCCATCTCGATGCTGTTTGCCGGCCGCGTGGTCGACAAGATCGGCACCAAGGCCGCCTACGTGGTGGCCATCACCATCTGGTCGCTGGGCGCGCTGATGCATGCGTTCTCGGTGCCGATGGGCCATGCGGCAGTGGCGGTGCTGGGCGTGTTCGGCGTGGCGGCTGCGCCGTCCATCGTCGGCTTCATGATTTCACGCGCCGTGCTGGCGGTGGGCGAGGCCGGTAACTTTCCGGCCGCCATCAAGGCCACCGCCGAATACTTCCCGAAGAAAGAACGTTCCTTCGCCACCGGCATCTTCAACTCAGGCGCCAACGTCGGCGCGATCCTGGCGCCGATCACCGTGCCGGTGCTGGCCGCCATCTGGGGCTGGCAGGCTGCCTTCATCATGATCGGCATGCTGGGCTTTATCTGGATGAGCGTCTGGCTGTGGCTGTACGAAAAGCCGGAACAGCAAAAGCGCCTGTCTGCTGGCGAGCTGGCCTACATCCGCAGCGACACGGTGGCGCCGGTGGAAAAGACCGAGGAAGCCTCGATCGCCGCTGCCAAAAAAGTCTCGTGGTTCCAGCTACTGAAGTATCGCCAGACCTGGGCCTTCGCCTTCGGCAAATTCATGACCGACGGCGTGTGGTGGTTCTTCCTGTTCTGGCTGCCGACCTATCTGTCGGCGCAATACGGCATGAAGGGCGAGGCCATCGTGCTGCCGCTGGCCGTGTTGTACAGCATGACCATGGTTGGTTCGATCGGCGGCGGCTGGTTCCCGAGTTACTTCATGGCGCGCGGTTATGCGCCGTATGACGGCCGCATGAAAGCCATGCTGGTAATCGCCTTCTTCCCGCTGGTGGTGCTGCTGGCGCAGCCGCTGGGCGCGATCAGCTACTGGATTCCGGTGCTGCTGATCGGCGTCGGCGCATCGGCGCACCAGGCGTGGTCGGCGAATATCTTCACCACCGTGTCCGATATGTTCCCGCAAAAATCGGTGGCGTCGGTGATCGGCATCGGCGGCATGGCCGGCGGCCTTGGCGGCGTGCTGCTGACCAAGCTGGGTGGCTGGGTGTTCGACTACTACAAGACGATCAACGATATCCATACCGGCTACATGATCATGTTCGGCATCTGCGCGCTGGCTTACCTGGCGGCATGGGTGGTGATGAAGGCGCTGGTCCCGCGCCACAAGGAAATCACGGACCTGTGATGCGGCGCCTGCCGGCTGCCCTGCTTGCCGTCGTCGCCGTCATCACGGCGCCGGCGCTGGCGGGCATCCGCGCCGAGGCATATGGCGTCACGGCTGCCGGCCAGCCGGTCGAAAAAGTCGTGCTTGAAAATGAGCGCGGCATGCGGCTGGCCTACATCGACTACGGCGCCACGCTGGTGGCGGCGGAGGTGGCGGACCACCACGGCAAACGCACCAACATCATTCTCAGCCTGCCCGACCTGGCGGCGTTCGAGCGCACGCGCGGCCGCTACGGCGCCGTGATAGGCCGCTACGCCGGCCGCATCGCCAACGCCCGCTACACGCTGGACGGCAAGACCGTGCAACTGGTCCCCAACGGCAAAGGCATGGCCATTCATGGCGACCCGCAACCCTACGACAAGCGCGTATGGCGGCGCCAGGACTTCGCCGATAAGGAATCGATCGGCTCCATCTACCGCCTGCACAGTCCCGACGGCGACCAGAACTTCCCCGGCGCGATGGACATCACGGTGACTTACCGTCTGCTGCGCAAGCGCGACGAATTTCGCATCGAATACCAGGCCACGACCACCGCACCGACGGTGCTCAACCTGACCAATCACGTCTACCTTAATCTGGCCGGCGCTGCCGCCAATACGCTGGCTGATCATCGCTTCCAGATTTATGCAAACCGCTATCTGGAGACCAACGCCGTGCGCATACCCACTGGCGCGCTGCTGGACGTGGCCGGCACGCCGTTCGACTTCCGCCACGCGGCCAGCGCCAGCGCGCGGTTGCCGTCGGTCCCCGGCGGCTATGACCACACCTTGGTGCTGGCCAAACCGTTGGGCGCTTTCGCCCGCGTGGCCACCATCACCGCCGCCGCACGCCGGCTGGTGGTCAGCACCAGCGAGCCATCGGTGCAGCTATACACCGTCAACGGCTTTGACGGCACGGAGACCGGCAGCGAAGGCGTCAGCTACCAGCGCCACGGCGCGTTTGCGTTTGAAACGCAGCACCTGCCGGATAGCCCGAACCACGCCAGCTTCCCGACCACCGCGTTGTATCCGGGGCAGGTGTTTCGCTCGCAGACCAGCTTCCGCTTCGGCGACGACTGAATAATCATGCCGTCATGATAAGATCGTCCCTTTGGTGCAGTACGCGCCATGCTTTCCGACAGTCTGATCATGAAAAAAAACGTAGCCACCATCCGTGACGTCGCCGCCGCCGCCGGCGTCTCGACAGCCACCGTCTCGAAGTTCGTCAACGGCGCGCAGCGGTTCTCGCCAGCGGTGGAAGCGACCATCACGGAGGTGATTGCCAAACTGGGCTATCGTTCCAATCCACTGGCGGCGTCCATGATCACCGGCCGCACCAAGAGCATCGGCCTGTCGGTGCTGGACGTCAGCAACCCGCACTTCACCAGCATCGTCAAGGGCGCCAACCGCGTGGCGCTGGCCCACGGCTACACGCTGCTGCTGGTCGATACCGAAGAAAATCCCGGCCGCGAACGTCCGCTGCTGGAAGCGCTGAGCCGCCGCGTGGACGGCATGATCGTCTTCTCGCGCATGCTGGAATCGGAAATGGACTGGATGACGGAACTGGGCAAGCCACTAGTGTTCTTCGGCCGTTTGAACCGGCTGGAGATTCCATGGGTGATCAGCGACGACCATCGCGGCGCCTACATGCTGACGCGCCACCTGATCTCACTGGGCCACAAGCGTATCGCCTATCTGAGCTTCCCGCGTTCGCGCCGCGACGAGGAACGTCTCGGCGGCATCCGCGAATGCCTGGCTGCGCATGGCTTGCAACTGACCACGCACGAAGGCAGCGCGCCGACGGCGGCCGAAGGCGAACGCGTATGCTCGGCCATCATGCTGGGCGCTGAACATCCGGATGCGCTGATCTGCTATAACGATCTGATGGCGCTGGGCTTCATGAAAGCCGCGCAGTCGCTGGGCTTCAAGCTGCCGGAGGATATGTCGGTGGCTGGCTTCGACAACATCCACTACGGCTTGTACACCTCGCCGCCATTGACTACGGTGGACCTGCAAAGTGAACGCATGGGCGCCATCGCGATGGAAAAACTGATCGCCACCATCGACGGCAAGGAAGCGCCGTCCACCACCATGGTCGAGCCGCAGTTGATCCTGCGTAGCTCGACCATCAAGCGTAACTAAAAAGCTACTCGATCATGCTGGCGATGCGTGCCGGCGAAATCGGCAGGCGTACCGCGTCGGGACGCCAGCCGTACAGCACTTCGGTGGCGCCGCCGCAGATGCGTCCCTGGCACGGTCCCATGCCGCAACGGGTTTGCAGCTTGGCGCTGCGCCAGCCGGTGTGGGTGCGCAGGTCGCCATGGCAGACGTCTTCGCAGCGGCAGACAATGGTGTCGTCGCCGGCCAGCGTGCGCAGTTCCGAACGCAACGCAAATGCGCGTGCCAGGCGGTCGGCGAATTTTCTCCAGTGCGCGCGGCGGCCCATGGCTTCCTGTGCTTCGTTGGCGTGACCGCTGGCGGCCAGTCCGGCGATGTGGCCTTCGGCCAGCGCCAGGTCAACCCCGCCCACGCCGGTGCCTTCGCCGGCGCAGTAGATGTCCGGCACGGTGGTGCGCTGCATATCGCCGACCTTGACCACGGTCTGGCCGTTATGCGAAGCGGTGGCGCAGCCCAGCGCCTGCGCCAGTTCCACATTCGGCAGCAGGCCGTAGCCACAGGCCAGGTAATCGCATTGCAGGGTTTCGACTTCCGGCACGCCGGTACGCTGGATCTGCACCGATTGCAGCGTGCCGTCGCCATGTGCCGACAGTACGTAGCTGTTGCGCAGATAAGGCACGCCGCGCAGTTGCGTACCCAGATGCAGTGCTTGCGTGATTTTGGACGGCGTCGCCAGCAGGCCGATACCGAAGCGCAGTAACGCCGGCGTGGCCGCCTGCTCGACGATGGCGACGATATGCGCGCCTTTGCTGCGCAAGGTGGCGGCGGCAGCCAGCAGCAGCGGGCCGCTGCCCGCCACCACCACGCGCTTGCCTTGCAGCGGATAGCCGCCCTTGGACAGCGCCTGCAAGCCGCCGGCGCCGGTCACGCCGGGCAGCGTCCAGCCAGGGAAGGGCAGCAGGCGTTCGCGCGCGCCGGTCGCCAGTATCAGTTTATTGTAGTGCAGCGCGGCCGATGCTTCCGGCGTCTGCACCTGCAGGTGGCCCGGCTGTGGCGAGTACAGCACGCGCGTCTGCGGCAGGAAAATCATGCGCCTGGAGTCACGTAATTCGTTCCACAGCCGCTGCCCGCGCTGGTCGGGTTGGATATCGGCGCCACCGCGCCAGATCTGACCACCGGCCAGCGGATTGTCATCGACGATGCCGACCTGCGCGCCATGCGTCATGGCTGCATGCGCCGCCGCCAGTCCGGCCGGGCCAGCGCCTACCACCAATACGTCGAAGCGCTTCATGCTGCCGCTCCTGTCACCACGTGCATGCCGTCGGCGCACAGCGTCTGGCACGACAGCTGGTGCGCGCGGCCGTCGATGGTGACGCGGCATTCCTGGCAAACGCCCATGCCGCACAAGGGCGCGCGCGCCGCGCCGCTGACAGAGCGGCGTGTGATGGTGTTACCCGCCATGGCGATGGCGGCGGCCACAGTCACGCCGTGCGCCACGCTGATGTCGTGGGCGTTGATGCTGATGGTGATCAGGGCGTCAGACATGGAAGCGTCCCGGCAGATAGGGCGCAAACGGGATGCGCGTGCGTTCGTTTTGTATCTGGCCGGCCAGCAGTTGCGCCGTCGCCAGGGAGGTGGTGATACCGAGACCTTCATGGCCGGTGGCCAGCCATAAACCGCGCCTTGCGCTGCAAGGGCCGATCAATGGCAGGCCGTCCGGCGTGGCGGCGCGAAAGCCGGTCCAGGTGCGCAGCACGTTCAATTCCTCCAAGCGCGGCGTGAAGGTAGTGGCGTGGCGCAGCATGCGCTGTAACATCGCCGGTTCCACCGCCGGATCGGTGGTGTCGAACTGGCGCGACGAGCCGATCAGGATTTGGCCGGTTGGACGCGGTTGCAGATTGAAGGCGACCGAATCGCCGCTGGCGGCATGCGCGCTCTTGATATAGCCCAGTTCCACCAGCTGGTGCTTCACAAAGCCGGGATAGCGGTCGGTGATGGCCAGATGGCCTTTCTTCGGCTGGATCGGCAGCTCCGGCAGCAGCGTGCTCGATCGCGCGCCGGCCGCCAGCACGATGTGCTGCGCCTGATGACGGGTGCCGTCGCTCAGCACCACGCCATGGTCTTCGATCGCCGTGACGGTGGCGCGCTTGGTGATGGTGCCGCGACGCATGGCGCGATCCAGCAGAATGCGCGTGGTCTTGGGCGGATAGACCAGGCCGTCGCCGCGCACCAGCAGGCCGCCCGCGAGGCCGGCGCGCAGCTGCGGCTCGCGTGCATACAGCGCCGCAGGCGTCAGCACTTCGCACAGCAGGCCGTGGCCGGACAATGTTTGCGCCTTTTGCAGCGCGGCGTCCATTTCCTCTTCGTCGGCGGCGACCCAGATGGTTCCGCAGCCGCTGTATTCATGACGTTGCGGGCGGTCGCCCACCAGATCCTTCCACAAGGCGACCGAGTAGGCCGACAGTGCCAGTTCGGCTGCGTTGTCGTCCATCACCACCAGGTGGCCCATGCCGGCCGCCGTGGCGCCGCCGCCGGCGATATCCTGCTCGATGACCGCCACGCGCAGCCCGCGCTCACTGAGCGCATCCGCACACGCGGCGCCGACGATGCCGGCGCCGATGACGATCACTTCGGCATTGTTCACCGTATGCCCCAGACGAATGGATCGCTCGGATCGAGGATCAGCTGCGCCTGCGCGTTGACCCACGCCTTGCCGCGGATGCTCGGCAGCAGCTGGCCGTCGCGCACGCGGTAGGACGCTTCGAACACGCTGCCGATCACGCTCTCCTGCTTCCACAAAGCTCCTTCGGCCAGCTTGCCGTCGGCGGCCAGGCAGGCCAGCTTGGCGCTGGTGCCGGTGCCGCATGGCGAACGGTCGTAGGCCTTGCCGGGGCAGAGCACGAAGCTCTGGCTGTCGGCGCCAGTACGCGAATCGGCAAACAGCTCGATGTGGTCGATCAGCGCGCCGTCATCGCCGGTGATGTCCTGGTCGGCCAGCGCGGCGGCGACGGCCACGGTGTAGCTGGTCAGCGCCTCCACATTACGCACGCTGAGTTCCTGGCCATGCTCGGCCACCAGGAAGAACCAGTTGCCGCCGTAGGCGATGTCGCCGGTGACGGCGCCGATGCCCGGCACCTCGACGGTGACGGCGGCGCGGCTTCGGTAGGACGCTACATTATCGACGGTGACGCTGCCGTCGGCATGCAGTTCTGCCTCCACCACGCCGACTGGCGTATCGATGCGATGGCGTCCCGGCCCGATGCGGCCCATGAAGGCCAGCGAGGCCACCAGGCCGATGGTGCCGTGTCCGCACATACCAAGGTAGCCGACGTTGTTAAAGAAGATCACGCCCGCCACGCAGTCCGGCGCATGCGGTGCGCACAGCAGGGCGCCGACCAGCACGTCCGAGCCGCGCGGTTCGCAGACGACGGCGGAGCGGAAGTTGTCATGGGCGGCGCGCAGACGTGCTACGCGTTCGCTGAGCGGGCCGTGGCCCAGATCGGGGCCGCCGTCGATGACCAGGCGGGTAGGTTCGCCGCCGGTATGGGAGTCGATAATCGAGATGGTTTTCATGTTGAAATCTTAGGCTGGCCGCCGTTGCCTGTCTTGCACCGCTTGCGCACGATGGGTGACGAAATCTGCACAATGGTGCAGAATGAAGTCCATGCACACTGCCAACCATGAAACCACGCGCGCCGCGCTGGGCGCCGCCGTCGCCGATCCCTTCTTTGCGGAAGGGCTGTTTGATGCACTGCCGGACGTGGTGTTCTTCGTCAAGGACGGCGAGGGGCGTTACGTGGTGGTCAACCAGACCTTGGTGCAGCGTTGCGGTCAGCGGCACAAGTCTGCGCTGATCGGCCGCACGCCGGCCGAGGTGTTTGCCCATCCTTTCGGCCAGACCTATCATGCGCAGGACTTGATGGTGCTGGCCGGCGATAACGACATTGAAGACCAGCTGGAACTGCACCTGTATCCCAACCGCGATCCCGGCTGGTGCCTGACGCGCAAGACCGCGCTGCGCGACGCCGATGGCCGCATCGTCGGCCTGACCGGCATCTCGCGCGACCTGGCGATGGCAGACAAGAAGAATCCCGCCTACCGCAAAGTGGCGGCGGCGGTCACCGTGATTCACGAACAGTATGGCCAGCCCCTGCAACTGCCGGAGTTGGCCCGCATCGCCAATATGTCGGTGGCGCAGATCGAGCGGTACTTCCTGCGCATCTTCCACCTGACGCCGCGCCAGATGATCATCCAGACCCGCGTAGACGCCGCCTCGCGCATGCTGAACGGCGACGCCAGCGTCGCGGAAATCGCGCAAGCCTGCGGCTACGGCGACCATTCCGCTTTCACGCGCCAGTTCAAGGCTACTACCGGGCTGACGCCCAGCCAGTACCGGCGTGTGGCGTCTGGACGATCAGGCGATTGAGGTGACGTCGGCCTGCTCGACGCGGTTGCGGCCGAGCTGCTTGGCGCGGTACAGCGCCACGTCGGCGGTCTTGATCAGCGACGTAATCGAGTGCTGTTCGTCCGGAGTCACCAGCGCCACGCCGATGCTGGCGGTGAGCACTTTGAACGGAGAAGTGGCGTGCGGCAGATTCAGCGCGGCGATCGCGGCGCAAATCGACTCCGCCATCGCCAGCGCATGTTCTTCATTGACCGACTGCGCGATCACGGCAAATTCCTCACCACCGTAGCGGGCCACGAAATCACCGCCGCGACGCATCTGCTTTGCCAGCTCGTTCGCCACCGCCCGCAGCGCATCGTCGCCGCTCTGGTGGCCGTAGCAGTCGTTGTATTGTTTGAATAGATCGACGTCCAACAACGCCAGCATCAGGGGCTGTTTGTTGCGGCGCGCGCGGCTCCATTCCGCCGCCAGCGTTTCGTCGAAACGGCGGCGGTTGGCGATGCCGGTCAGGCCATCGGTGGCGCTGATATCGGCCAGCCGTGAATTGGATTGTTCCAGTTCGCGCGTGCGTTCGCGCACCCGGCTTTCCAGTTCACGCTCGCGCGTTTGCAGCTCGCTGAGCACCACCGCAAAGCCGATGCCGATGATGCACAGCGTGAGAATGAATTCCTGTGCACGCACCACTTCCAGATGGATCGGCACTTCGCCGAACGGTTTCAAACCGGTAGTCATCAGCATCGCGGTGCTGAGCGAAATCAGCGCCACCAGCAGGGTAGTGAGGCGCACGCCGAAACGGAAGGCGATTACCGCCACCGCCGGCAGCAGCAGCGTTGGCGTGACTGATACGCCATCGATCTCGCCGCCGTGCGCGGACAGCACGGCAACGGCCAGCAGCAGCGTAGTGATCAGCGCCGCATCGTCCCAGCGCGTGAGCTTGGGGCGCTGGTGCTGCGACTGCGTGTAGGCCAGCAGCAGCGGCGTGTAGATCAGCAGTCCCAATCCGTCGCCAAACCACCAGACACGCGCCAAGGTCAGATAGGGCGTGCTCGCGCCGCCCACCTGTTGCAGCACCACCGCCGCAATCAGGCCGGCCAGCATCGCGCCGAACACCGGGCCGGCGAGAATGAATTTGCCCAGGTCTTTCAGACGGTGCAGGCGCGGCGAGGTCTGGCTGCGCTTCATGAGCTGGTAGGTGATCGTCACTTCCAGCACATTGACGGCACTGAGCAGAATCGCCTCGTACCAGGGGAAAGCATTGAGGTTGGCCAGCACGTCGGACGTGAAGGTGAGCGCGGCCAGCAAGGACGCGCGCTGGCCGCGAAAGCGCAGCAGCGCCGCCAGCAGCACGGCATTCGGCAGCCAGACGACGACCGCGTTTTCCGGTGTGACGGCACAGAAGAAAGTCAGCTTGACGCTGGCAAAATGGAACAGCGGTAGCAGCAGGCAAAACAGCCAGCCCGGCTGGCGCCAGAATTTTTCACGTTTGATCATTCGCAACATGATCATCCGGCGCGTGGGATGCTGTCAACGATTGCCGATGGGAAATCCTCAATCTGATCGCAGCCTGTCGCAGTCTGCTGTCAGCCCTCCTTAACCAACCGGTCGCCGATGTAGGCGCGGTAGTGCTTGATGCGGCCGGTAACGCTTTCCGGTCCTTGGCGCGGCGTGTAGCGCAGACCGGCAACGGTGGCTTCGGCGCCGAGGTCGATGATCAGACGGTGCGGATGCTTGCTGCCTGGCGCCGTCGCTGCCTTGCCGCTGTAGGCGGTGTGCCAGAAGTCGGAGGCCTGGCCATTGATGGCGTTGAGCGCGCCGCCGTCTTCCTTGGTGGCTTCCTCGCTGCTGGCGTAGACGATGGTCCAGTTGGACTGGTTGAGCGTCTTGCCATCGACACCCAGCAGCGCCAGTTCGGCCACGGCGGCGTACTGCTTGCCGTCGAACGCATCGAGCGACTCCAGGCAGAACTGCCGGCCTTTCACCGGCTGCGCGAACTTCACGTCCTGCACCGTCGAGCCTTGCGCGAATTCGCCGTCGTGCGCTGGCTTGACGCCGTCCAGGGCCGGTTTCACTTTGCTAGGCGGACGCGCCAGATCCAGCTCTGGCCGCAGCTTGTCGAGAACCGGCATGGTCAGGCCTTCGATGCGGGCGCTGCGCGGGCCGGTCAGGTCCAGCACCACCACTTCGTTGTGGCCCTGTTTTATCCATGGGCCGGGAAGATACATGGTCTGCGTCGGGCCGATGCTCCAGTAACGGCCAAGGCAGCGGCCATTGACCCACACGATCCCCTGGCCCCAGCCGGACATGTCGAGGAAGGTGTCGCCGCTTTCCGTAACATCGAAACCTCCGCGCCAGAAGGCGGCGCCTTGCGCGCGGCCGGTCTTCCACGTCAGCGGCGGAAGTACGGCGTCGGCGTCGAAGTCGATGGCGCGGATGTCCCAGTTTTCCAGCGGCTGGCCGTTGAGAAGCACCGGCCCATGCAGGCCTTTTCGGTCGTGGATTTCGACGCCGAAGTTGACGCGGGCGATGGTGTACAGCAGGATCTCCAGCGTCGCCGGTTTGCTGCGCGCCGGCAGGTCGATGCTGAAGCGGCGGTAGCGCGTGTCCATGGTGCCGATTTGTTTGCCGTCGATGCTGACCCACGCCAGGTCGCGCACCTTGGCCGCTTCCAGCTTGCCGGCCGGGCCGACGGGCAGCGTGACGCGGTAGGCGACCAGGCCGCGGCTGATGTCGTACTGCTCGATCGGCTGCGGCGAGGTGACGCTGAGCGCCTTGGCCGGCATAGCGGCGGCCACCGTGCAGGACTCCTTGAACGCAAACGGTTTGATGGCGATGACCGGATTTTTCGGCGGAGGCGGCGGCAGTGTTTCACCCGCTGGCAGGAAGGGTTTGATGCCGTCGCGGTAGGCCTGGAACTTTTCGCCGGTCCATCCGGCTTCGCTGATCGGCGCGTCGTAGTCGTAGCTGCTGGTGTCGGGACGGAAGGGGCGATCGCAGCCGCCCCACAGGCCGAAGCTGGTACCGCCGTGCGCCATGTACAGGCTGAAGGAGCCATTGGCCTTCAGCATGGTCTGGATGTCGGCCACGGCGCCGTTGGC
The DNA here is from genome assembly GCF_012849375.1 of Duganella dendranthematis. Lineage (NCBI taxonomy): Bacteria > Pseudomonadati > Pseudomonadota > Betaproteobacteria > Burkholderiales > Oxalobacteraceae > Duganella > Duganella dendranthematis. Next base: position 1,370,302 of record NZ_CP051684.1, on the reverse strand, counting down.
GGAGCCGCGACGATGCGGCGCGCCCCAGGTGTCAAACCAGCCGGAGTAGTATTCGCCGCACATGCGCGGGCCTTTCTGCACCTGGTCCAGCGCCTTGAAGCCGGTCTGCGGATCGCTGCCGAAATTGACGACGTTGAACAAGCCGTCGATGTGCGACTTGACCACCGAGTTGGTTGGATTGCACTGGAAGAGCGGCACGTCGAAGCCGGCATCTTGCAGCATGCTTTTCATGTCGCGCATGTAGTCCAGGTCTTCGCCGAAGAAGCCGTATTCATTTTCGACCTGCACCATCAGTATCGGGCCGCCGTGGGTGATCTGCTGCGGTCCGAGGATGCGGCCGACTTCCTTCATGTAACGGCGCGCCGGCTGCACGAAGTTGGCGTCGCGTGTCCGCAGGAAGGCGTCGCCGGGTTTCTTCAGCAGCCACCATGGCAGGCCGCCCATTTCCCACTCGGCGCAAGCATAAGGGCCGGGACGCAGGATGACCCACAGGCCTTCCTGCTGCGCGAGTTTGCAGAATTCGGCGGCGTCGCGCTGTCCCTGCCAGTCGTAGCGGCCTTCGCGCCATTCGTGGTAATTCCAGAACAGGTAGGCGCAGACGGTGTTGAGGCCCATCGCCTTGATGGCTTTCAGGCGGTGCTGCCAGTATTCGCGCGGCACGCGGGCGAAGTGCATTTCACCGCAGCGGATTTGCAGACGCTGGCCGTCGAGCATGAAGTCGGTGTCGCTGATGGTGAAGCGGGCGGCGGCTTGCGCCGACAGCGGCAGTATCAGGCTGCCCATGGTGGTTACTGCTGCGGCGGCGCTGGCGCCGCGCAACATGGTGCGGCGGGAGGTGGACTTGATCGTCATTAGTAGTTTACCGGGTAGTCTTTAGGGAAGCGGGCGCCGGAGAAGGCTTTCTTCTGCGTCCAGTCCTGCGCGGGCGCAGTCCAGTAGCTGTCGGTTGGCGGCAGGCCGAGTGGCAGCAGGCTGGCGGAGGCGATATACATGCTGCCGTTGTTGGAGTACCAGTCGCCCAGCTCCGGTTGATGGCCGACGAAGCCGATGGTGAGGTAGCCTTCCTTGTTGAAGTTGGACGGCGCCGACCATACGGCTTTGTGCACCGCTTGCAGCGCGGCGCGGATCTGGCCTTCGGGCAGACTTTGCGGCAGCTGCTTGCGCAACGCCAGCAGCGCCAATGGCTGAAAGGCGGCGGTGCGGTAGGTGAGCGATCGGCCGATCGGCGGGAAGCTGCCATCGGTGGAGATGAAGCGCTCCAGGTGCTCGCTGTAGCGCTGCATGCGTTTGATGGCTTGCGCGCGCAACTCTTCCGGTTTGCCGTTCCAGAACGCGCCTTTTTTCGCATGCAGCACGTCGAGGATTTCGACCAGCATCGGGTGCATGACAAAGGCGTTGTAGTAGTCGAAGTGGAATGCGTCACCGTCCTTGATCCAGCCATCGCCGACATACCATTCGTTGATTTTTCGGATGGCGACGTTCATCCGCAGCGGGTCGAATTCTTCGCCGATGGACATCAGCCAGGCTTCGTTCATGGCGGCGAACAGCATCCAGTTGATGTACGGCGGTTCGATGCGGCGCAGGGATTTGATTTCGGCGATGATGCGCTGTTTGGTTTTGGCGTCCAGCGGTTCCCACAGCGCTTGCGGCGCGCGGATCAGGGCATTGGTGAAGTAGGCGGAATCGACCAGGGTCTGGCCGGGCCCTTGCCACAGCAGGTAATCTGGATTAGATGGCTCGACAGAGTTGGTGTAGCTTTGCAGTGCGAGTTGTTGCAGGCGCTTGCGGGTGCGGCCTTCTGGCGTGCCGTCGTCGGCAAGGGCCAGCCATGGCGCGATGCCGGCGATCAGTCGGCCGAAGCACTCGAGGTAGGCCACGCCTTTGTCGCGGCCATCCCAGGTGGGACTGACTTCGAGGGCGAAATTTTTCTTCAGCGTGCCGGCCGCCATATTGGTCAGCACTGGCTCGGACATTTTTTGCGCCAGTGTGGCGAGTTGTGTGCGGGCTGCGGCACCGCTGGTGTCGGCGCTCGTGGTGGTCAACGTGGCCGCCGTGGCTGGCGCGCTGGCGGTGCCGCCGCCCACCGTCGCTGCGAGGGTCTGGATAAAGTGTCGTCGTTCCATTCAGTCTCCGTTGTTATTGACGCAGCAGGCGCACCAGCTCCGAGGACGCCAGCAGGTAGGCGCCAACACCGAACGCCGTGGTCGAATTCTGGTCCACCACCTGTCCCGGTATGGCGCGGTCGCCGATCGGCTGTACGTAGCCGATTTTGCCGTCCGCTTGCAGTGCGGTTTTGCTCAGGTAGCGCCAGCCTTTGCGCACCACCGGCAGATACTCATCGCGCTCCAGCTGGCCGTTATTGATGCCCCACAGGTAGCCGTAGACGAAGAAGGCGGTGCCGCTGGTTTCCGGTCCCGGTGCGTGCTGCGGATCGAGCAGGCTGCGCGTCCAGTAGCCGTCGTCGGTCTGCGCTTTCTTCAATGCCTGCGCCATGCCTTTGAATTTGGCGATGTAGTCGGCACGATAAGGATCGTCTTTCGGCAGATCATTCAGTACCTTGGCCAGGCCGGCGAATACCCACCCATCGCCGCGCGACCAGAAGTCCTTCTTGCCGTTGACGCTTTGATGTTTGGGATAGACGTAGCGCGCATCGCGGTAGTACAGCTGCGCGTCGCTGTCGTACATGATGCTGTTCGAGTATTCAAAATACTCGTGTAGCTTGTCGAGGTACTGGCGGTTGCCGGTGATCGCATACAGCTTGGTCATTACCGGCATCACCATGTACAAGCCGTCCGACCACCACCAGTAGTCCTTGTTTGGAGTACGCATCTGATACTCCATCACCTCGCGTGCGCGGGCGATCTTCTTCGGATCGGGATCGAGCTTGTACAAGTCCGCATAGGTCTGGAAGCAGATCTGCCAGTCGCCGAACATCACATGGTCGTCGGTCTCGCCATACTGGTACTTCCATGAGGTCTTGTCGGTGGACTTGGCGCCCTGCCAGTTGTTATGCGCCGCCCAGTCTTCGGAATATCTGCGCCACGCGGGATTGCCGGTAATCTGGTAAGCCTCCATATTCCCCGTATGGTAGGCGGCGATATCCCAGAAGGCCCACTTTTGCGGCGCTTCGCGCTGCTGCCAGTAGCCATTGACCTTGTTGATAATGCCGATCACTTCCTGTTCGGACGTGTCGACCGCCGGCGGCGCCGAAGCGCAGCCGGCCAAACTCGCCGCCAGCAGGCCGGCGGCGTAGAGTCGTTTCATCATTTAGAGTTTTCCCCGGATGCCGAATTTGATCGTGCGGCCATCATACTTCGCATAGTCCATGCGGGTCTTCTTGCCGCTGCCGTATTTGCCGCTGGCGTCTTCAAAGTAATCGTAGGCCAGCGTGTTACTCAGGTTGAGCGCATCGATACGGAATTCGAGATTCTCGTTGATCTTGTAGCTGATGTTGGCGTCGAGGTAGCCGCGTCCCGCGCGCCAGCGGATCAGGTCATCGCCCAGGTTGCGCGGGTTATCCGGGTGAAGCGACTTGTCCTTGTAGTTGTAGGACAGGCGCGCCGCCCATGGCCCCTGTTCGTAGTAGACCGTGGTGCTGTAAGCGTACTTCGGCACCGAGTTGACGTCGATGACTTTGCCCGCGTTGGTAATCCACGGTGCGCTGTTGAAGGGATTGATGTGGGTATAGCTGGCGATCGCACCCATGCCGCTCCACGGCGCAGGAAGGAAGTTGAAGGCCTGCTGGTAGGCCAGCTCATACCCTTTCAACGTTTGTTCGCCGGCGTTGGTGTAAGTGCGCAGCGTCATCGCCAGGTTGGGATCGACGTGGCCATTCGCGTCCTGGAACAGCGGTCCCAGTGCGGTATCCGGCAGGCCGAGCGAGGAGAACGGCACCACGGTGGTGTTGGCGACCGTGGCGTCGGTCAGCTTCTTCTGGAACACGGCGGCCGACAGCAGGCTGCCCGGCTTGAAGTACCATTCCAGGCTGGTGTCCAGGTTCTTCGATTGCTGCGGGCGCAGGTTGGGATTGCCCGAGGTGGCCGAGTTGTCGAACTGGTTTGGAATCACCGTTTGCGCTGCGATGATCGACAGCGATGCGCGCGTGATGGTTTTGCCCCACGAAGCACGCCACATCAGGTCATCGGTCAGGTCGAAGGCGCTGCTGAGGGCCGGCAGTACGTTGCTATACGAGCCTTGCTCGTGATTCGGCGAGTAGACCAGGCCCGCGCCTTTCTGCTTGAAGTTGTCGATGTCGGTTTCGGTTTTGGAGAAACGTACGCCGGCGTTGAAGCGCAATTCGTGGCCGCCGATGTCGCCCTTGAAGTCGGACTGCACAAAGGCCGTCTTCACATCCTCTTCCGCTGCGAAGCTTTGCGATGGCGTGAAGGTGGAATCCGGGTTGTACACATTGGGATCGAACTGCGAGTAGAAGTAGTTGCTGTTCCACGTCGCCCAGCTATGCGGCCAGCCGGCGCCGAAGTCGAGGTTATTGATCGGCAGTTGCGACGTCATCGCGCTGCGCAAGCCGGCCGCGCCGATGCTGTTCAGGTGCGCGGTGGCGAGCGCGGTGCCGTTACGCTTGTTGACGCCCTTGATGGTGGCGACGTAGGTCAGGCCTGTTTTCAGGTGGCCGGTCCAGCCGCCTGGCAGATCATAGTCATAGTCGGCGGCCACGCGCGCCTGCTTGCCCTTGTCGGTTTCCTTGGTCCAGCCAGTGCCGATGGTGAAGCCGCTCCAGCTATTCGGATCGGTGTAGCTGGTCGGCGAGGAGATCGATGGGTAGACGTGATCGCTGCCGTAGTCGATGGTCGAGGTGGCGCCGTAGATGTAGCCTGACAGCTGACCGGTGGCGCTGGTGGCGGTGCTTTGATTCAGGCTGGCCTGGCCGCTCAGCGTCAGTTTCGGGCTGGCTTTCCAGCTGGCGTTCAAGGCGCCGTAGCCGAACTTGGTGTCGTCCTTGGTGTAGGCGGCGCCGGCGTTGTAGGTGGTGTTGCCGAAGGTGCCGGTCAGCAGATTGGTGCCCGGGTCGATGTGGACGTCGAGCGGTATCAGGCCGTTGTTGCCGCTGGCGCCGACCGGCGCATTGCGGTTGGTGGTGGCGGTGCTGCGGACCAGGATGCCGAACAGCTGTTCCGCGCGCGTGTTCTCCAGCTTCGAGTACAGCGTGTCGAAGCTGACGTTGAGCGTGGACGTTTTCCACTGCACCGACGACACCAGGCCGTCGCGCGTGCGCTCGTTCTGCGAGCCGTAGAAGCGGTAGATGCGCGGCAGCAGGGCCTGCGCCACCTGGTCGCGCGTGTAGCCTCCGAGGTTGGCCAGCGGGCTGTCGAAGTCCAGCGCGAGGGCGAAGTTGCCCTTGACCGGATTCTGGCTGCCGTTGAAGGAGCTGTTGTAGCCGCCGGTGGCTTCGAAGCCGGAGCGGGTGTTGATGCTGCCGCTGTGCGAGGCGCCGATCAGGAAGCCGAGATTGTCCCAGGTGTTTGAGTACAGCACAAAGCCGTTCGGGTCATTGTGCTTGGAGCTGGTGTTGTAGGTGTCGGTCAGGCCGTAGCGGATGGTGCGCTTGGGATTGTCGAAGGGGCGCGGCGTTTGCAGGTCGACGATGCCACCGAGGCCGCCCTCGGTCAGTTCGGCCAGCGGCGATTTGTAGAAGTCGACGCGACCAAATAATTCGGACGCGAAGACGTCGTAGTTGAAGCCGCGCGCCGCCGAGCCGATGGTGGCGGTGGAGGTGGTGTTGACCGGCGCGCCGTTCAGCGTGGTGACCGAATATTCGGTCGGCAGGCCGCGGATCGAGATGCGCTGGCCTTCGCCGGACGATTCGTCGCGGTTGAGGATCACGCCGGGCACGCGCTGCAGCGACTCGGCCACGTTCGCTTCGGGGAATTTGCCGATGTCTTCGGCGACGATGGAATCGCGCACGCCGATGGCTTGCTGTTTCAGGTTCAGCGCTTTTTGCAGGCTGGAACGGAAGCCGGTGACCACCACGGTGGTGCCGGGATCGTCGGTAGCGGCCGGCGGTTCTGCTTGTGTTGCCTGGGCCGAGGCCGCAGGCGCATACATGGCCGCTAGAGCGAGCGGAACCATGGTCTCCATTATTTTCTTTTTCATGTCTTCCTCAGTCGGTTAGTTCTGGGAGGGTGCAGGTTGTCTGATGACCTGTCACAGTCAAGACTAGCCATTTCGGCAAGCATGGGCAACACGCCTGGGAAAACGTTTTATTGCAGTGCGGCAGAGGCGCGGCGAGGGCGATTTCGCTATGAAATCAGGTGATTTTGTGCGGGTGATTAGCTTGAAAACCGTGGCGATGGGCAGTTTTATCCGCTCAGCTATGCCGACATCGTATAGGCCGATGCAAATTTCCCATACGTCGATGTGGGGAAAAACCGACGCGCCATTTCACGGCAGCGGCGGCGGCCGGACGTTGATCACGCGCGTGGAGGTGACAGTTTCCAGCTCGTAGGAATCCGTATATTGGGGCCTTTGAAATCCCTCTTGTTCCGTGTTACGACGATTAAGCTTCGCGCCTGCGTCGTTGCCAGGATAATTGCTCAGGCAATGCAATTTTCGCCCGCCTGCGGACGCTGGTGCTGCGCAGGCGCGCAGCGATATTGATGATGGTAGTTTAGGCCATTGTCCTGCGCTTGCGGGCGATCAGTTTGATGTGGCGTAGCCGTGGTAAAACTGAGGCTGCACGAAAGGATGAGATATGCGTTACCTGCCAAGTTGTATTTTGCTTGTTGTCTTGCCAGGCATGGTGATGGCGAGCACCTGCTATGGAACGGTTGCGCATGGGCGGCTAGAGCAGGGTGTGCAGTTGCCGAAAGAGGGCGCCAACTTTGCCGCTTACAGTACGCTCGGCGTGCAGCTTGGCCGAACCTTTGTCCATGACGCCGTGCGTGACGTGGTGGTAGCGACATATCGCACATTGGAGCAGGCTGCGCCGGGCAAAACCTTTGTCTACGGCGAGACCGGCTTGGCGCAAGGCGGGCCGATACGGCCGCATAAAACCCATCAGGCTGGATTGTCGGTGGACTTCATGGTGCCGGTGCTGAATGCCGCCGGCGCGTCGGTGCCGCTGCCGGGCAATGTCACCAACAAGTTCGGCTACGGCATTGAGTTCGACAAGTCCGGCAGGTTTGAGGATCTGCGGATTGACTACGAGGCAATCGCCGAACACCTGTACCAGCTATACCGCACTGCCGATGCGCACAACATCGGTATCACCCGCGTGATCTTCGATCCTGTCCTGATGCCGCCACTGTTCGCCACGCGGCGCGGTGCGTATCTGCGACAGCATCTGCACTTCATGAAGGAACGTCCGTGGATACGCCACGACGAGCACTATCACGTGGATTTCGCGGTGGGGTGCCGGTAAAAACAAAAAAGCCGTAAATCATTTAGTATGATTTACGGCTTTCGGAATCTTGGTGGTGATAGGTGGACTTGAACCACCGACCCCAGCATTATGAATGCTGTGCTCTAACCAACTGAGCTATATCACCTGCAACGCGAAGCATTATCGGGGATGGCGCCCGAACTGTCAAGAACGCCCCCAAAGTTTTTTGAAAAAAATGCGCGTTATCGTGTGGCGGTCGTCAAAACGTTGGCATATTGGTATTCTGAGCGCATAACCATTTTTCAATGGAGACGATATGGCCACCAATATCTTCATCAACCTGCCGGTGCGGGATCTGCAGAAGTCCATCCAGTTCTTCACTCACCTGGGTTACAGCTTCAACCTGCATTACACCGATGACTCCGCCACCTGCATGATCGTGGATGAGAATATCTTTGTGATGCTGCTGACCGAAACCCGCTTCAAGGAGTTTACGCCGAAGCCTATCAGCGACGCGCACACTTCAACCGAGGTGCTGGTGTGTTTGCAGATGGAGTCGCGCGAGGCGGTGACGGCGCTGGTCAACAAAGCCATCGAGGCCGGCGGCAGCGCCTACAAGGAGCCGCAGGACCATGGCTTCATGTACGGCCACGGTTACCAGGACCTGGACGGCCACCTGTGGGAACTGGTCTACATGAGCGGCGAACCGCCCAAGACTTAACCCAGGCGGTCGGCGATCTGCGCCAGCATGGTGCTGGCCGGGTCGGGCGCCAGGCAGTCGAGCACCACGCGATCCGGCATTGAACGCAGCCAGGTCAGCTGGCGCTTGGCCAGCTGGCGCGTGGCGATGATGCCGGTTTCACGCATGGTCGGATAGTCAATTGTGCCATCCAGGTATTCCCACGCCTGGCGGTAGCCCACGCAGCGGATCGATGGCAGGCCCAGATGCAGGTCGCCGCGCCGGCGAAGCGTTTCCACTTCGGTGATCAGATTACCGTGCGGGGTTTCTTCCAGCATGATGTCGAAGCGGCGCGCGATGCGCTGATGCAGTACCGCGCGGTCCGACGGCTCCAGCGCAAACGACAGCAGTTCAAACGGCAGTTCGGTTTTTTCGCGCAGCGCCAGCAGCTCGGACATCGGCTTGCCGCTCAGCGCATGAATCTCCAGCGCACGCTGGATTCGCTGCGAATCGGCCGGCGCCAGGCGCGCGGCAGTCTCCGGATCGACGGCGGCCAGGCGCGCGTGCATGGCGGGCCAGCCGATGCGGGCCGCTTCCTCATCCAGCGCGGCGCGCACGGCCGGATCGGCGCCCGGCAAGTCGTCCAGTCCATCGGCCAGGCCTTTGAAGTACAGCATGGTGCCGCCCACCAGCAACGGCAGTTTGCCGCGCGCGCTGATGTCTGCCACCAGCCGCAGCGTGTCCTTGCGAAATTGCGCCACCGAATACGAATCCAGCGGATCGAGGATGTCGATCAGGTGATGCGGCGCGGCCGCCAGTTCGTCCCTGGTCGGCTTGGCGGTGCCGATGTCCATGCCTTTGTAGACCAGCGCCGAATCGACGGAGATGATTTCGGACGGGATGCGGGCCGCAATCGCCAGCGCGGATGCGGTCTTGCCCGACGCCGTCGGCCCCATGATGGCGACGGCCAGTGGTTTGGAGCTCATGATTATTGACCGCGCAGGAAGAGCTTATCGAGCGCGCCGATTTCCACCTGCACCCAGGTCGGACGACCGTGGTTGCACTGGTCCGCACGTTCGGTGATTTCCATCTGGCGCAGCAGGGCGTTCATCTCCTGCAGCGACAGGATGCGGTTGGCGCGCACCGCCGTGTGGCAGGCGAGGGTGCCGAGCAGTTCGTTCTGGCGTTCGATCAGCACGCGCGAGCCGCCGAATTCGCGCACATCGCGCAGCACGTCGCGCGCCAGCGTCTGGGCGTCGGCGTTCTTCAGCAGCACCGGCACCGAGCGCACCGCCAGCGTGGTCGGCGACAGCACGGCGATGTCGAAGCCCAGTGTCTGCAAGGTCTCCTGGTGTTCTTCGGCGGTGCCGACTTCCACCGCGTCGGCGTAGAAGGTGATCGGGATCAGCAGCGGTTGCACCTGCATTTCTTCGCCTGCCACGCGGCTATCCAGCGCATTTTTCAGTTGCTCGTACAGGATGCGTTCATGCGCGGCGTGCATGTCGACCAGCACCAGGCCTTTGACGTTCTGCGCCAGTATGTAGATGCCGTGCAGCTGCGCCAGCGCGAAGCCGAGCGGGAATTCTTCCTGCGCCATGGCGGCGGCGGAGACGGTGAAGGAGCTGGTTTGCGGCAGCGTCATGTCGGCGGCGCGGTCGCCGGCAGGGCGGTCGCTGTCGCGGAACATGGCGCCGTATCGTTCGGTGCTTTGCGCGACACCGCCGCCGGCGCCGAAGCGCGGGCCGGCGTAGTTGCCGCCAAAGCCGCCGCCAATACCGCGGCCAGTCGATGCGCCGCCGTAGCCATTACCATCGGCTGGGCCACCAAAACCGCCACTGGCCGCATCTCTGCCGTCGGCCGCGCCGCTGTCCGTACCGCGCGCGCCGAATGGCGATGGCGAGAACGTCGGTGCGTAATCAGGCGCCAGCAGTGGGCCGAACGAGGTCTGTTCGCCGCGCCACATCGGCGTGGTGTTCAGGCTATCCGCCGCCGGCAGCGGCGATGGCACACTGCCGTGCGCGGTGGCCGAGGTTTGCGCCAGCGCGCGCTGCACTGCGTGGAACACGCATTGATGCACGGCGCGGCCATCGCGGAAGCGCACTTCGATTTTCGACGGGTGAACGTTGACGTCCACCAGCGACGGGTCCATGTCCAGCGACAGCACGTACGACGGGAAACGGTCGCCATGCAGCACGTCCTGGTAAGCCGCTTTGACCGCATGCACCAGCACCTTGTCGCGCACGAAGCGGCCGTTCACGTAGAAGAACTGGCCGTCGGCGCGCGCCTTGGAGGCGGTCGGCAGACCGATGTAACCATGCAGTCGCAAAGGGCCGATGGTTTCATCGACCGGCAGGCGCGCTTCGGCAAAGCCGTCGCCGAGGATCTGCGCGCTGCGGCGGGCGATTTCGCTGACGTTCCAGTGATCGACGGTGCGGCCGTTGTGGGTCAGCGAGAACGAGACGTCGGGCCGCGCCAGTGCGATGCGGCGCACGACCTCGGCGCAATGGCCAAATTCGGTTTGCTCGGACTTGAGGAACTTGCGCCGCGCCGGCGTGTTGTAGTACAGGTCCTTGACGTCGATGGTGGTGCCCAGCGCGCCGGACGATGGCGTCGGCGTGGCGTTGTGCGAGCCGGCGATTTCCCATGCATGGGCCACATCGGTGGTGCGCGAGGTAATGGTCACTTGCGCAACAGAGGCGATGGAGGCCAGCGCCTCGCCACGGAAGCCGAGGGTGCCGACGTTTTCCAGGTCGTCCAGCGAGGCGATCTTGGAGGTGGCGTGGCGCGCCAATGCCAGCGGCATTTGCTCGGGCGGGATGCCACGGCCGTTGTCGGTGATGCAGATGCGTTTGACGCCGCCTTCTTCCAGGCGCACGGCGATTTGCGTGCCGCCGGCGTCCAGCGCATTTTCCAGTAGCTCTTTGACCACGGCGGACGGCCGTTCCACCACCTCGCCGGCGGCGATCTGGGAAATCAGCTGGTCGGGCAGGGCCAGGATGGGGCGTGGGGGACGGAGGTCTGGGGCGTTCATCCCTGCGATTATAGCGTGTGCGGCACCTTTTACCCCGCAAACCAGGGATGGGGGTCTGACCCCGTACGGGGTCAGACCCCCCTCCGGTTGGGGTTACTGCTTTGGACGTTCGCGCACCGGGATGGCGGCGTTGCACAGTTCCAGATAGTTGGCGGCGTATTTGTTCCACGGGCCGCCGCGATTGCGTTGCGCTTCCAGCACCTGCTCGTAGATTGGCGCCTCGCTGCGCATCACTTCAAAGTGGCTGCGCTCCGCTTCCGGCACATCCGCCTCCAGCCGCACCGAGACAATCGGCATGCGCGGCTCGTTCGGGCCGTAGAAGCCCAGCGCTTCGCTGCCGCGCGGCAGGGTAGTCAGCAACGGCATGCCCGAGATCACGCGACCCAGCAGCGTGATATTGCGGTCCAGGTGACGCGGCGCATGGCCGGTGATCGCATACAGCTCGGAGCCGCTGCCGCTGTCGGTGTCGTTGTCGCGGCCCACGCCCACCATGCCGTAACAGTGCGCCAGCCAGGTGGTCTTGGCTTTCGGATCGCGTCCCACCGGGAAACCATTGGAGTGGCCGATCTGCGGCGCGTAGCCATCCGCATCCTTTTGCAGCACGAAGTGCTTGTCGTTCGCCAGCGGCGCAGTGAACTCGCCCGGCACCTTGGCCTTGGCCGTGCCCAGCGACTTGGGCTTGGTCTCGGCATTCGGATCGCCCCACTGCGCCACGTAGTTATCCTGCGAACGGATCACCGCCAGTCCATCGAAGTAGTGTTCGTTGACCATGGTCTTGATATTGGCCACGCCCAGCGGCGCGAAGTCCGGCGCCAGTTCGATGACCACGCGGCCGGTCGGCAGATCCATATACAGCGTGTTGGCCGGATCGGTCGGCCGCCAGTCGGCCGGCTTGGACGTCTTGATGATGTCGCCGGCGCTCGGGCGCTCCGGCAGATCGGCGGCGACAGCGCTGGCGGCGCCGAGGCCCAACGCCAGTGCTGGCAGGGATAAAACACGTAAAGTGCGGAACAAAGCCATCCAAATCTCCTTGGTTGATCGAACCCGCTTGCTGCGGGGCCTGCGACGATTGTAATCTGGATATGACCAGCGCGGAAACCGCCGCCCAGTGACTGGCGGTAGTGTATGATGCCGGCTCACCTTATGGAAAGAATATGGACTTAGTGCATTTTTTTGAGATGATTCTGCATGTCGATAAGACGTTGGAATTGTTGATCCAGCAGTACGGTACGCTGATTTATGTTGTGCTATTTGCCATTATCTTCGCCGAAACCGGTCTGGTAGTTCTGTTCTTCTTCCCTGGGGATACGCTGTTGTTTATCGCTGGCGCGCTGTGCGCGGTGGGCGAGATGAATCTGCCGCTGCTGATGGTGCTGCTGACTACCGCGGCTGTCACCGGCAATACGGTCAATTACTGGATCGGCGAAAAGGTCGGACAGCGGGTATTTACCCATGATTACCGCTGGCTCAATAAAGAAGCGCTCACGCGCACCCACAACTTTTTCGAAAAACACGGCGGCAAGACCATAGTGCTGGCGCGGTTCATTCCGGTGGTGCGCACTTTTGCGCCGTTCGTCGCCGGTGTGTCGGACATGACGTTTGCCCGCTTCCAGCTGTATAACTTCACCGGCGCCATCCTGTGGGTGCTGCTGTTGACCTCGGCCGGCTACTTCTTCGGCAACATCCCGATCGTGCGCGAGCACCTGACCGAAATCGTGCTGTTCGGCGTTGCCCTGGCCGTGGTGCCGATGGTGATCGGCGCCCTGTGGAAATTAACTCGGCGCCTGCAAAGCCGCTGAAACCCGCATGTAGCCATGCTGCGCGGTCGTCGCAGCATATTTTTTTGCTATTTTCTTCGCGCCTTGCCAAGGCGCTGCCCTCAAGTTTTGCCCAAATGCATCCGTATACCAGACTGTAACTGTTACTTCTGGATACTTCATGCGCTCCCTCCTGACCCTGATTGCCTGCTGCTGCGTGGTTTCCGCAGCCACCGGCACTGAAAAAGATCCGCTGCTTTCGCCTTCGACGAAATCGGCGGTGGCCGGGGCTGCGGGTGTCACTGGCGCAGCTGCGTCGGTGTTGGGTGCGTCGTCGGCTTCGTCTGCGGCGTCGAGCGCGCCGCCGCGCAAGATGACCGAGCGTGAAAAAGAAGCGCAGGCGGAGGCCGATCTGACCGCCCGCATCCAGGAACGTCTGGCCATCATGCGCGCCAACCAGGCCGCGCGCGTCGCCGCAGCGGCCAAGGCCAGGAAGCAGGCCGCCGTCAAGGAAGCCGCCGTAGCGGCCATCCCCAAGGTCTACAGCAATGTGTGGTCGTATGAAGGCGAGACCGGCCCGGCCAACTGGGGCAAGATCAATCCGGCGTGGGCCAAGTGCGGCAGCGGCAACCGCCAGTCGCCGATCGATCTGCGCGACGGCATGAAGGTCGATCTGGAGCAGATCACGTTTGACTATCACCCGTCGTCGTTCAATGTGACCGACAACGGCCACACGGTGCAGGTGATGGTTGGCAGCGGCAATTTCCTCACGGTTGGCAATCGCACCTATGAGCTGATCCAGTTCCACTTCCATCGTCCGTCGGAAGAGCGCATCAACGGCAAGGGCTTTGAGATGGTGGTGCACCTGGTGCACAAGGACCCGGAAGGCCGCATCGCCATGCTGGCGCTGCTGCTGGAACGCGGCAAGCCGCAGCCGGTGATCCAGACCGTGTGGAATAATCTGCCGCTGGAGAAGTTCGATACGGCGGCGCCGTCCGAACCGCTCGATCCGCAGGATCTGCTGCCGGCCAAGCGCGAGTACTACACCTTCATGGGATCGATGACCACGCCGCCGTGCAACGAGGGCGTGTTGTGGCTGGTGATGAAGGAACTGCTACAGGCTTCGCCGCAGCAGATGGCGCTGTTCAGCCGCCTCTATCCATTGAATGCGCGGCCGGTCCAGCCTAGCGCTGGCCGCATCATCAAAGAGTCGAATTAGCCGTCATTCCCGCGCACGCGGGAATCTATGCTGACTATGGGTTCCCGCCTGCGCGGGAACCCACGTCAGGTACTGATGGTGTGCTTGCCGGTCCAGGTGGCGCCGGCGGCCAGCGGTTGCTGATAGATGCGCGCCGGTTCGATGCAGACGAAGCGCAGGTATTCGTCGTCAGCCAAATCGGTCAGCGCGGCGGCATCGTCTTTGCCCGGATTCCACACTACCCACTGATCGAAGCCTTGCTGCGCCAGGTGCAGCGTGGCGTCGGCCGTGTTCAGCGTCACGCTCGGCGTGGACTGGTACATGCGGTCGTGCTTCTCGGTGAAGTGCAGCGCCGGCGTATCCTGCACCAGCGTTTGATTGTGGTGATCGAGGAACTGCTGGTGTTGCAGGCCGCTGATGCTGGTCGCATCCAGCTGGCCGACGTCGTAGTACGTATGCAGCGCCACGCCGAAATCGTAAGCCTGCTGGCCCGGATTGTGTGCGCTGTAGCTGATGTCTAGCGCATCGCCGCGCAGCGTGAAGCGCAGCGTCAGCGTAAAGTCGTGCGGCCATGCTTGCGCATGTTCTGCCGACAGGTCGGAAGGCGCCAGGCCGAATTCCAGGAACGAATCACCCTGTCCGGTCAGGCGCCAGGTGCTAACGCGCGCAAAGCCGTGACGCAGGCCGGGGCCGCGCACATTAAACTGCGGGAAGATGACCGGCACGCCGCCGCGGATCGCCTTGCTGCCGTCGAGCGGCGTTTGCGAACTGACGAACAGGCGTTCCTTGCCGTCGGCGGTTTTCCACGACAGCAGGTGCGCGCCGAATAGCGACACCGTCGCTTGCGCGCCATCGGCTGCGGTCAGGTGGACGGCCGGCAGATCGCCGTAGGTGGTCATCGTAACTACAGCCATGGGTCTCTCTTTTTAAGTCAGGCGGTTCTTCGCCAGCGGTGGATTCTTCGAAAAATAGCGGCGGATGCCGGTGACAATGGCGTCCGCCAGCTTATTCTGGTAAGCCTCGTCAAGCAGCTTGGCTTCTTCTTCCGGATTGGAGATGAAGGCGGTTTCGATCAGGATCGACGGAATGTCCGGCGCCTTCAGCACCGCAAAGCCGGCCTGTTCGACCGAACCTTTGTGCAGGCGGTTGATGCCGCCGATTTCGCCCAGCACCGAGCGGCCCAGCTTCATGCTGTCGTTGATCTGCGCGGTGGTGGACAGGTCGAGCAACACGCTGGCCAGCTGGCGGTCGTGGTTCTTGACGTTGACGCCGCCGATGTTGTCGGCCGAATTTTCCTTGTCCGCCAGCCAGCGCGCGGCCGACGAGGTGGCGCCTTTTTCCGACAGCACGAACACCGAGGAGCCGCGCGCGGTCGGCTGCACGAAGGCGTCGGCGTGGATCGACACGAACAGGTCGGCCTGCACCTTGCGCGCCTTGTCGACGCGGGTGCCGAGCGGCACGAAGTAGTCGCCGTCGCGGGTCAGCATCACGCGCACGTTCGACTGTTCTTCCAGCTTGGCCTTGAGGCGCTTGGCGATGGCCAGCACGATGTCCTTCTCGCGGCTGCCGTTCTTGCCGGAGGCGCCGGGGTCTTCGCCACCATGGCCGGGATCGAGCGCGATGGTAATCATGCGCACCATCTTGCCGTTCTTGTCGAATTTATCGGCCTTGGTCTGGGTCTCGGCGGTTTTGAGGTCGGCCTTGAGTTCCTCGCGCGGTTCTGCTTTCAGGTCGGGCTTGAGCTGTTCCAGCTGCTCTTTCGGCGATGACGGCGGCGCGGCGGCCACTTTCTGATCGGCGGTCCAGTCGCCTTTTTCGATCATGGCGGCGATCGGGTCGGCCGCCTTGACCGGATACAGGTCGAAGATCAAGCGGTGCTTGTAGTTGCCGGCCGGCGGCAGCGTGAACACCTGCGGCTTGACTTCTTCTTTCAGGTCGAACACCAGCCGCACCACGTTGGGCCGGTTCTGGCCCACGCGCACCTGCTTGATGTACGGGTCGTTGGACTGGATCTTGGCCACCAGGCTTTTCAGCGTGGGATTGAGCTCCAGGCCTTCGATGTCGACCACCATCCGCTCCGGGTCTTTGACGATGAAGTGGGTGGCTTTGAGCTCGCTGTCGTTTTCCAGCGTGACGCGGGTATAGTCGTCGGCTGGCCAGACGCGCACCGCGAGAATTTGCGCGGCGCTGGCGCGTAGCGGCGCCGTCACGGACAGCAGCAGGGTGGCGCCGGCCTTCAGGACGGTGCGGCGGCTCACATGTTGGGAGCGAATTTGAGGCGTTGAAGGCATGAGTTACCCAAGGCGGTAGACGCCTGCAATTCTACATCACGGCCATGGCCGGCCACAGTCAAAAATACGTTCAGATCGGGCGGCGGCAGCACGCCGTCGGCTTTTTCCGGCCATTCGACGATGCAGATGTTATCGCCGTTGAAGTCTTCGCGGAAGCCGGCGTCGAGGAATTCTTCCGGACTGCCCATGCGGTACAGGTCAAAGTGGATCACGCTGACGGCGCGGCCATCGAGCTGGATGGTGTATGGTTCAGACAAGGTGTAAGTCGGGCTTTTGACGGTGCCGACATGGCCGGCGGCGTGCAGCAGCGCGCGGGTGAGGGCGGTTTTGCCGGCGCCAAGGTCGCCGTGCAGGTGGATCGCCAGGCCCGGTACGAGCGCCCGCGACAACGCCGCGCCGAGTGCTGCGGTGCCTTCTTCGTCGTGGAGATGGGCTGTGAAGTGCTGCATCAATTAAAATGTCATGTTGGTTTGACCGCCATTGTAACCGCCTACGCCGCCTCGAATGCCAAGATGTCCCTGCCTGAATCCAATTTAGCCGAACTCGCCCTCAGCATCAAGCGTTGGGGTGTGGAGCTGGGCTTCGCCGAAATCCGCATCACCGATGTGGACCTGAGCCACGCCGAAGCCGGCCTGCAGGCCTGGCTGGACGCGGGCATGCACGGCGAAATGGACTACATGGCGGCGCATGGCATGAAGCGCGCGCGTCCCGCCGAGCTGGTGCCGGGCACCATCCGCGTGGTCAGCGCCCGCATGAACTATCTGCCGAGGGACACGGAAACCGGGGGCGAACATGACTGGCGCGAGCGCGAGGCGACGCGGCTGGCTGATCCCGGCGCGGCGGTGATCTCGGTGTATGCGCGCGGTCGCGACTACCACAAGGTGCTGCGCGCGCGGCTGCAACAGCTGGCCGACAAGGTGAAGGCGGAAATCGGCGATTTTGGTTATCGCGTGTTTACCGACTCGGCGCCGGTGATGGAGTTGCCGCTGGCCGAGAAGGCGGGGCTGGGCTGGCGTGGCAAGCACACCTTGCTGCTGTCGCGCACTGCCGGCTCGATGTTCTTCATGGGCGAGTTCCTGGTCGACCTGCCGCTGCCGATCGACGAGCCGACCGGCGCGCATTGCGGCCAGTGCTCGGCGTGCATCACCGCCTGTCCGACCCAGGCCATTCTCGGACCGGGCAAGCTGGATGCGCGTCGTTGCATCTCTTACCTGACCATCGAATTGAAGAATGCGATCCCGCTGGAGATGCGGCCGCTAATCGGCAACCGCATCTACGGCTGCGACGACTGCCAGACCGCCTGCCCATGGAACAAGTTCGCGCAGCGCGCGGTGCTGCCGGACTTCGATGAGCGCCATGGCCTGGGCAGCGCGTCGATGATCGAACTGTTTGCGTGGAACGAAGAAGACTTCAACCGCAAGATGGAAGGCAGCCCGATACGCCGCATCGGCCATGAACGATGGCTGCGCAATATCGCCGTGGGCCTGGGCAATGCGGCAGCCGCCGGGGCACGCGGCGACGCCGCCATCGTCGCCGCGTTGGAAGCGCGCCGCGACGATCCGTCCGAACTAGTACGCGAGCACGTGGCGTGGGCGCTGGCTTGCCACGCCTGAAATGACAGCACTAGCGTTTAGCCTTCTTGAGCGTTAAACGCTCGACTTTTTGGAAAGCGTGCTGGCCAGGGGGAATCGTTTTCGCGTCCGCCCAGTATGCATTGAAAGCCTCTGGATCATTCGTATCGTATGGGCAATCAGGATCATCGACACGATCAGGGGCGGCCGCGATCATTGCCTTGATTTCTTGCGGGCTAAAGGAAGGCGTTTTGAAAGTAGGTTTCGTGCTCACGTTTATCACCGTTTCGGCAAGAGATGAGTCTGGCAGTGTTGTTTCGCTCCGTCCAAATCAGCACCACAACTCTGCCCTGAAACAGACAAAGACTGCGGTGCCGTCTTTCGGTGTGGTCGGTCGTCCGATCTTCAGTTGTTTGCATCGGGAAATCGAAGACAACTTCCAGATCGGCAAGATCAATCCCATGCGCCAAGATATTACGTTTGCGTTTTTTTTCGTCCCAGGTAATCATGGGACGATCTTGTCATTTGATGATAGACCGTCATTTGAGCGCTATCAAGCGAGGTGATGCGGTTGAGCGCGTTTAAGCACCAGCACCGTGGCGATGCCCCACACCAGTAGCGTTAGCACCGAGGCTTCGACGCCGTAGGCGCCGCCGGTCAGCCATTCGGGGCCGGGCAGCGAGACTTGCAGCCAGCCGCGCGCTGCGTGGCCGGACAGCGGCACTGCAAACACGCCGTCAAACAGGAAGTTCCAGCCGAAGTGAATGCCGATCGGCAGCCACACGCGGCCGGTCAGCATATACGCGGCGCACAGCGTCAGCGATACCACGGCGGTGTTGAGCACTGCCAGCGCGCTGATGTTGTCGTTGGGCAGATGGGCGAGGGAGAACAGCACGAACGATACCGCCAGCGCGGTGCGCGTGCCCCAGCGCTGGTCGACAATGCGGAACAGCACGGCGCGGAAGATCAGCTCCTCAAACGTCGCCACCATGATCTGCTCCGGCAGGCACTTGAGCAGGAAGTCCCAGCCGGTGCTGGTGCCGGTGACCACAAACGCGCCCATCACCGCCAGGATGACGGCCACCTTCAGCCCCAGCGCCGCACCGGCCACCACGCCGGCGCCAAGGTCGCGTGCGGCGTGCGGCGCCGCCAGTTCGGCCGGCTGGCGTTTCTCGATGCGGATGACGAACAGGCGGTAGCTCAGGAAGCTGAGCACGGCGGCCAGCGGCATCGGCCACACCATGCGCAGCGGCTGCGGCACCAGGGCATGGATCAGCGCCAGCGTTAGCGAAATCGGCAGCATGACGGCGACCACGCCGAGCACGATGCGCAGCAGCGGATGCGTCAACACGCGCGCGCGGAAAGAAGGGATGGGCGTACCTGCGGGTTGGGCGATGCTCATGATGTCTCCTTGGTGATGGCGGCGCGCGCTTTGCGGATGCGGGCGCCGAATGGCTGATGCTGCAAGGCGGCGATGGCGGCCGCCAGGGCTTCGGACAAAGGGTAGGGCAGGTCGCCATCCAGGCTGTCGGCGGCGGCGCGGGTGGCTTGCCAGCACAGGTGCAGTTGCGGCAGCAGGTCTCGGCCACGGGCGCTGAGGCGCACCACTTTCTGGCGCGCGTCACGCACGCCGGGCGACGATTCCAGCAGTCCTTCCTTGATCATTAGCGCGACCGTCTGGGTGGCCGCCGGCTGGGTGATGCCGGCCGCTTCGGCGATCTGGCTGACGGTGTGCGGTTGGCCGCCTTCCAGCGCCCGCATCACCGGTGTATAGCGCGGCCGATAGTCGATGCCCGCCTCGTCGTAGGCGGCGCTGACGGCGCCGTCCAGCAAGTCGATCAAATGGCGCAACTGGGTTCCAAGTCCTTGTCTCATGTTGGAACTTTAACATAATACATAAGTGCTTATGTATTTAATTTAGCCTGGGGTGTGTTCACAAGTTAGCCGAACAACGACTCACGTCTGGGATTATTTGAGCAGGCCCGCCAGTTCAACGGCGGTTTTGACCTGCATCTTGTCGAAGATGTGTGCGCGGTGGACTTCCACCGTGCGCATGCTGATGCCCAACTGGTCGGCCACCACCTTGTTCATTTTGCCGGCCAGGATCAGGTCCAGCACTTCGCGCTCGCGCGTCGACAGCGTGGCCAGGCGGGCGTGGACCGCGGCGGTGTCGCTGGCGCGTCGCGAGTTGGTCAGCGCTTCCTGCACGCGGTCCATCAACTGGTTGTCGTTGAAGGGTTTCTCGAAGAAGTCGAAGGCGCCGCGTTTCAGCGTGTCGACCGCCATCGGCACGTCGCCGTGGCCGGTCAGGAAAATCACCGGCATGCGCTGCGCCAGGCCGCGCGTCAGCAGCTGGTCGAACACCGCCACGCCGTTCATGTCCGGCATGCGCACGTCGAGCAGCACGCAGTCGCCGGCCGCGTCAAAATCACCAATCTGCTGCAGGAACTGCGCCCCCGATTCGTAGGCGCGCGCGGCTATCGCCCGGGATGTGGCCAGCCAGCTCAGTGCGTCGCGCACTACCGCTTCATCGTCGACGATATGCAGCATTTTTCTTATGTCTCCTGTGTCGTGGCGACCGGCGCAGCCGGCAGCACGAACGTAAATATGGTCCCGCCTTGCGGGTTGGCGTGGAAGGTCAGGGCTCCACCGTGGAATTCTATCGCAGTCCGGCAGATGTTGAGGCCCATACCCATGCCTTCGGCCTTGGTCGAGAAGAACGGCGAGAACAGCCGCGCCGCCACGTCTTCCGGGATGCCGTGGCCCTGGTCGATGACGGCGACACTGACTTTGTCCGTCTCGGCGTCATAGGCCGCCACCACGTTGAGGATGCGGCGCTGCGGCGGGATGTGCTGCATGGCTTCGATGCCGTTGCGGGTCAGGTTGAGCAGCACCTGTTCGATCATCACGCGGTCGGCGCGCACCGGCGGCAGGTCGGGCGGAATCTCGGTGCGGAAGGTGACGTAGCTCTGGCGCGCTTGTAGCTCGATCAGCGCGCGGATGCCGTCCAGCAGCGACGGGATGGCCAATGCCTGGCGCAGCGGTTCGCGCTTCTTGACGAATTCGTGCACGCTGCGGATGATCTGGCCGGCCCGCTGCGCCTGCGCGCTGGCCTGTTCCAGCGCCGGCTTGAGGATGGCGCGGTCGACCGGCGCGTCACGATCCAGCACATTCAGCGCGCCGGTGGTGTAGCTGGAGATGGCGGCCAGCGGCTGGTTCAGTTCATGCGCCAGCATCGAGGCGATTTCGCCCATGGTGGCCAGGCGCGCCGACGATTGCAGTTTTTCCTGCTGCTGTCGGTTGACCTCTTCGATGCGCTTGCGGTCGGAGATGTCGAGGATGGAGCCCATCCAGCCGGTCTGCTTGCCGTTGTTGTCCACCAGCGGCGCCTCGAACACCAGCACCGGCACCCGCTCGCCGTTGGGACGCTGGAAGAAGGTCTCGAATTGCGGCGTCACTTTACCTGCGAGGACCGAGGCAAAGCGCGCCTGGTACTCGGACATGGCTTCTTCGGCCCAGTAGGGCATCGGCGGCAGCTTGCCGACGATTTCCTCGGCGGGATAGCCGACGATCTGGCAGAAGGCCGGATTGACATACGTGATGCGGCCTTCCAGGTCGCGCGCGCGCAGGCCGGTCACCAGCGAATTTTCCATCGCGGTGCGGAACGACATCTGCTGGCGCAGCGCGCCTTCCGCCGCCAGCCTTTTCGAGATGTGGCCCCACAAGGCCAGCAGGCTCCATAACAGGCCAAGCGAGAGCACGATCACCGAGCCGACCAGCAGGTTGGGCAGCAGCTGCGGTTCGCTCTTGACGCTGTCGGTCACCAGCGTGACCGAGGCGCCGGGCAAATCCAGCGCGCGCTTGTGGGTGTAGACGCCGTGACCCGGCCCGGCCGCCGCGCGCCGCGCCAGCACCTTGTCGTCGCGGTCCACCAGCGTGACCTGGTTGTCCTGCGCGAACCACCACGGCACCATCTCGTCCAGCAGCGCGGCGGTCTGGTAGGTGGCCACCAGGTCGCCCAGATAGGTGTCGCCGTGGAACAGCGGCACGTGGTAGTCCATCAGCACCGCCGACGGCGCTGCCGACGGGTTGTGCGCCTGCATCTCCGGCTGGGTGTACATCGGGCGCCGGGTCTTGCGCGTGATCTCGGCCGTGGCGCGCGACGCCGCCGTCAGTTCGATCGGCACGGCCAGCGGGTCGCTGCTGCCGCCGGGCCGGCCGTCCGGCGTCAGCCAGACCACGCGCAGCAGTTCATGGCCGTTCTGCAGCAGGCGCGCCATGCGCTCGTGCAGTTCTTTCGGCGACAGGCGACCGGCGGCGATCTCGATCCCCAGCGTGCGCAGGCTTTCCTCGTCGCGCGCCATCTGGAAGCGGATGGTCTGTTCGACCCACAGCGTATCGGCGATCAGCTGTTCCTGGCGCTCGTTGCTCTCCATCTGGCGCGCCTGCCAGGGCAGCCAGATCAGGATTGCCAGGAAAAACAACACCAGCACGATCGGCAGCAGCCAGCGCAGCGAGGTGCTGGAATACGGGCGACGGCGCGGAGCGTGAGGATTGGCGGGGCTGGAGGTCATGGGGGCTCAGGGTAGTCGGTCGGAACCGGGCGGTCATTGTGGTTATCCACAGTTGCATGTGTTGCAGCAATTCATAAGAATCGACCAAAATAGAACAATAGCGCAATTTAACCACCAGGAGACTTCATGAAACTGAAAACCGCACTGCTCGTCCTGAGCGCCGCCCTGAGCTTCAACGTGTACGCCCAGGCGCCGATCGTCATCAAATTCAGCCACGTGGTGGCGACCGACACGCCGAAAGGCCAGGCAGCGGAGCGCTTCAAGCAACTGGCGGAAAAAGCCACCAACGGCCGCGTCAAGGTCGAGGTCTATCCGAACAGCCAGCTGTACAAGGACAAGGAAGAGCTGGAAGCGCTGCAATTGGGCGCGGTGCAGATGCTGGCGCCGTCGCTGGCTAAGTTCGGCCCGCTGGGCGTGAAGGAGTTCGAGGCGTTCGACCTGCCATATATCTTCCCGTCGAAGACCGCGCTGTACAACGTGACCGAAGGCGAAATCGGCAAGTCGCTGCTGAAGAAGCTGGAGCCGAAGGGCATTACCGGCCTGGCGTTCTGGGATAACGGCTTCAAGGTGATGTCGGCCAATAAGCCGCTGCGCAATCCGAGCGACTTCAAAGGTCTGAAGATGCGCATCCAGTCGTCCAAGGTGCTGGACGCGCAGATGCGCGCGCTGGGCGCCAATCCGCAGGTGCTGGCGTTCTCCGAGGTGTACCAGGCGCTGCAGACCGGCGTGGTGGATGGCACCGAGAATCCGCCGTCGAATATGTACACGCAGAAGATGCACGAGGTGCAGAAGTATGTGACGGTGTCGAACCACGGTTACCTGGGCTATGCGGTGATCGTTAACAAGAAGTTCTGGGACGGCTTGCCGCCGGATATCCGCGCCGCGCTGGATAAGGCGATGAAGGATGCCACCACCTTCGAGAAAGCCATCGCGCAACGTGACAATGATCTGGCGCTGGACGCCATCAAGAAGACCGGCAAAACCGAAATCTACACGCTCAGCGTGAAAGAGCAGGCCGACTGGCGTAAAGCGCTGCTGCCGGTGCAGCAATCGATGGAAGGCCGGATCGGCAAGGACCTGATCTCGGCGATCAATAAAGAAGCCTCCAAGTAAGAGCCCGGCGGCCGGGGCGGCGCAAGGCCGTCCCGTTTCCTTTTTCCTCTAAAGGTACACCATGAAATTCCTCGATAAGCTCGAAGAATGGCTGATCGCGTCCCTAATGGGCGTGGCGACGCTATTGATCTTCGTAGCGGTGCTGCACCGCTACCTGTCCGGCCTGCCGATTCCCGGCCTGCAGGATTACCTGATCACCATTAATACCAGCTGGGCCCAGGAGGCCTGCATCTACATGTTCGTGTGGATGGCCAAGTTCGGCGCGGCCTACGGCGTGCGCACCGGAATCCACGTCGGCGTCGACGTGCTGATCAACCGCATGAACACCCCGTGGCGCAACAAATTTATCATATTCGGCCTGCTGGCCGGCGCCACGTTCACCGCCATCATCGGCACGCTGGGCGCCAACTTCGTGCACCACATGTCGCAGACCGACCAGACCTCGGCCGACCTGGAAATTCCGATGTGGATCGTCTACCTGGCGGTGCCGCTGGGTTCCTATCTGATGTGCTTCCGCTTCCTGCAGGTGCTGGTGTCGTTCGTCAAGACCGGCGCGCTGCCTAAGCATGACCACTCGCACGTCGAGGGCCTGGAAAACGAACTGCCAGTGAGCGACAAAGGAGCCCAAGCATGAACGCGCTGATTATTTTCGTGCTGCTGCTGGCGCTGATGCTGACCGGCATGCCGATCTCCATCTCGCTCGGCCTGACGGTGCTGACGTTCCTGTTTACCATGACCGAGGTGCCGATCGACACCGTGGCGCTCAAGCTGTTTACCGGCATTGAGAAATTCGAGATCATGGCCATCCCGTTCTTTATTTTGGCGGGCAATTTCCTGACCCATGGCGGGGTAGCGCGGCGCATGATCAACTTCGCCAGCTCGATGGTCGGCCACTGGCACGGCGGCCTGGCGCTGGCCGGCGTGCTGGCCTGCGCCTTGTTCGCGGCGGTGTCGGGCTCGTCGCCGGCCACCGTGGTGGCGATCGGCTCCATCATCCTGCCGGCCATGGTGCGCCAGGGCTATCCGAAGAGCTTCGGCGCCGGCGTCATCACCACCTCCGGCGCGCTGGGCATCCTGATCCCGCCGTCGATCGTGATGGTGATGTATTCGGTCACCACCAACACCTCGGTCGGCAAGCTGTTCATGGCCGGCGTGGTGCCGGGTGTGATGCTGGCGTTCTTCCTGGGCCTGACCACCTGGTGGCTGGCGCGCAAGCACAACTACCCGCGCATGGCCAAGGCCAGCTGGGGTGAGCGCTGGACCACCTTCCGCAAGAGCGCGTGGGGCCTGCTGCTGATCGTCATCGTGATGGGTGGCATCTACACCGGCACGTTCACGCCGACCGAGGCGGCGGCGATGGCGGCGGTGTACGCGTTCTTTATCGCGGTGTTCGTCTACAAGGACCTGAAGCTGAAGCAGGTGGGCAAGGTGCTGCTGGATTCGGCGGCGATGTCGGCCATGCTGCTGTATATCATCACCAACGCCATCCTGTTCTCGTTCCTGATGACCAGTGAAAACATTCCGCAGGCCATGGCCGAGTGGATCACCGGCCAGGGGCTGGGGGTGGTGTCGTTCCTGCTGGTGGTGAACATCCTGCTGCTATTGGCTGGTAACGTCATGGAACCATCGTCGATCGTGCTGATTATGGCGCCTATCCTGTTCCCGGTGGCGATGAAGCTGGGGATCGATCCGGTGCACTTCGGTATCTTGATCGTGGTCAATATGGAAGTCGGCATGTGCCATCCGCCGGTGGGCCTGAACTTGTATGTGGCGTCCGGCATCACCAAGATGGGCATCACCGAACTGACGGTGGCGGTATGGCCTTGGCTGCTGACCATGCTGGGGTTCTTGATCCTGGTCACATACATACCACAAATTTCCTTGTGGCTGCCAAATTTGATTTACTCTTAAACTAGTTCCGCTTTCCGCTACAAAAAACTTGAGAAAAAGCTTAACGAATACGTTATGATGGCGTCGCTCTCAGGGAAACATGCATATCGATATGCGACCTTGTAGCAAAGAATTGTTAGTGGGGAGTGTGTATAGAAACGGTAACGAATACCGGCAATAGATCGAGGAGACACACGTTTTACAGAATGTTGCTGTTATAGGGTCTGCAGGCCGCCACAAGCGTGCTACGGAACCAAGCAAGCGACCGGGAACGTGAAGCAGGATTTGAAAACGCACCTGAGGGTGCGTTTTTTTTCGCCCCGACGCTTTACAATCTATTAAACGTGGTTTTTTTGCTGTAGTAAGGACGCAACAATATGGTGCGTTCGGACAACTTTGGTACTTTTTTGGTGCAAGTAACTGTGATGAAAATACAACAGGGTAGTGAGTTGTTCGCCGCCGTTCTGGCGTTCCCCTTTGGGAAACTGGGCGTTCGCACGGCTCAGGGCATGATTACCGAGCTGTGCTACCTGCCGCCCCATTTTGAGGCAAAAGCGCCGCAGGACGCGACGGCCGAATTGCTGGCTTACCAAGTAGGCAAGTATTGCGACGACGCCGACTTCCAGTTCTCCCTGCCGCTCAAGCGCAGTGGCACCGAGTTCCAGCAAAAGGTGTGGGATGAGCTGTGCGCGATTCCGCGCGGCAGCACGCGCACCTACGGCGAACTGGCGCGGCACCTCGGGTCGGCGCCGCGCGCGGTGGGGCAGGCGTGCGGCGCCAACTGGTTCCCGGTGGTGGTGCCATGCCACCGCGTGACCGCCGCCACCGGCCTGGGCGGCTTCTCTAACAGCGACGATCCCAACGGTTACCTGCTCGGCATCAAACGCTGGTTGCTGGCACATGAAGGATCGAGTGAATACGCATGGCAGCAGACAACTTTGCTCTGATTGACGAGTTCTGCGACAGCCTGTGGCTGGAAGACGGGCTGTCGAAGAATACGCTGGAAGCCTACCGGCGCGATATGCGTTTGTTCGCCGGCTGGCTGGAAAAGAAGCGGCCGGACGTCGGCGGCCTGCTGGCGGTGGCCGCCCACGATATCGAAAGCTATATCGGCGCGCGCCATGAGCAGGGCAAGGCGACCTCGTCCAACCGGCGACTATCGGTTATCCGACGCTTCTACCAGATGTTGCAGCGGCAGCGCCGTATCGAGGACGATCCCAGCCTGAAGCTGGTGTCGGCCAAGCAGCCGCAGCGCTTTGTGCATACGCTGAGCGAAGCGCAGGTGGAGGCCTTGCTGGCCGTGCCGGATGTCAATACCCCATTGGGCTTGCGCGACCGCACCATGCTGGAGCTGATGTACGCCAGCGGCCTGCGGGTGTCCGAGCTGGTCGACCTGAAGATGCTGGAACTGAGCCTGAACGACGGCGTGCTGCGGGTGACCGGCAAGGGCGCCAAGACGCGGCTGGTGCCGTTTGGTCAGCAGGCGCGGGTCTGGATCGAGCGCTACGTCAATGGAGCGCGCGGCGTCATCCTCAACGGCCAGCAGGACGACGCGCTGTTCGTCACCGCGCGCGGCGCCGGCATGACGCGGCAGATGTTCTGGGTACTGATCAAGAAGCATGCGTTAAACGCGGAGATCAAGACGCCGCTGTCGCCGCACACATTGCGGCACGCGTTTGCCACCCATTTGCTGAACCACGGCGCCGACTTGCGTGTTGTTCAATTGCTACTGGGACACTCCGATATCTCGACCACGCAGATCTATACACACGTCGCCCGCGAACGCCTCAAGCATTTGCATGCGCAACATCATCCTCGCGGGTGAGCAACTTGGTTCATAATGAGGGTTGTGCAGTGCAACGCTTTTAAAGAAGGAGAAGCAAATGGCCAAAACAAACTTCGCATATGAAAAGCGGCAGCGGGAATTGGAAAAGAAGAAAAAGCAGGAAGAGAAGAACCGGCGCAAGGCCGAGTTGAAGAACAACCCGGATTTGGCGCAGGAAGGAGAGGAAGACGTGGCCGAGGGCGAAGCGTCCACCCCCGGCACCGAATAACCCCCGGATCAGGCTACCTCACGCAGCACGTGTTCTTCTTCGTGTTTTCCCTTGAAGAAGCGCGCGCAGCGTTTGCCCCAGCGGTCCAGGTAGGTGTAAGCCACCGGCACCACCACCAGCGTCAGCAGGGTTGAGGTCAGCACGCCGCCGATCACCGCGCGGCCCATCGGCGCTTGCGTTTCGCCGCCGTCCCCCATGCCGATCGCCATCGGCAGCATCCCGAACACCATCGCCAGCGTCGTCATCAGGATAGGCCGCAGCCGCACCTGGCCGGCGGTCATCAGGGCGTCGTACTGGTTCTGGCCTTCCTTCTGCGCATGGTTGGTGAAGTCCACCAGCAAAATCGCGTTCTTGGTCACCAGGCCCATCAGCATGATGAAGCCGATCACCGAGAAGATATTCAGCGTACTCCCCGTTACCAGCAGTGCCACCAGCACGCCGATCAGCGACAGCGGCAGCGACATCATGATCGCCACCGGCTGCAGGAAGCTGCCGAACTGCGACGCCAGCACCAGGTAGATGAAGATCACCGCGATACCCAGCGCCACCATCGCCGAGTTCATCGATTCCGCCATGCTTTGCGCATTGCCGCCAACGTCGAAGCGCACGCCGGCCGGCAGCTCGATTTCCTTCATGACCTTCTTGACGTCGCTGTCGACGTCGCCGCCCGGACGGCCTTCGGTACTGGCGTACACCGCTACCCGGCGTTGCAGCGCCTGGCGCTTGAGCACCTGCGGGCTGAAGGCCGGCACAAATTCCACCACCTGGCGCAGCGGCACCATGATCGGCCGGCCGTCCGGGCCTAGCTTGCTCGACGCCAGCGACAGGTCGGCCAGGTCGGTCACCTTTTGGCGGCCGGACTTGGGCAACTGCACGTTGACGTCGTAGTTCTGGCCGTCCGAGGCCAGGAAGTGCGAGGTGGTGTCGCCTGCCACGAACGGCCGCAGCGCGGCGCCGATCTGCTGCGTGGTCAGTCCCAGGTCGCTGGCCAGCTCGTTGTTGATCTTGATGTTGGTCGACGGATTGGCGCCTTCCTGGCTGTATTCCAGGTCGGCGATGCCCTTGATCTTGCGCATCTTGTCCATCAGCCGGTGCGCCACGTCGTCCAGCTTGCCTTCGTCGGTGCCGAGGATGGCGATGAAGATCGGCTTCTGGCCCATCGACAGCGTGATGCCCGCGATCTGGCTCAGGCGCGCGCGGATCGCCGCTTCCATCTGCTGCTGGGTGCGGCGCTTGTGCAGCTTGCGGTCGAGCAGCTTCATGTCGAGCTGGGCGGTGTTACGGCCGTCCCAGGTGCCGACCACGGTGTTGACGCTGGCGATTTCCGGGAACGCCTTCAGCGCGTCTTCCACCTGGTGCATCTTGTTGTCGGTGTATTCCAGGCTGGAGCCGACCGGCGTCTTGATCATGAAGTTGACCCAGCCGTTGTCCTGCTCCGGCATCATCTCGCCACCGATTTTCGGCACCAGCAGGATGCTGCCGGCGAACAGCGCAAAGGCCAGCAGCAGCGTCATTTTCTTCCAGCGCAGCGCCAGCGCCAGCACTTTGCCGTACACCACGTGCAGCCATTCGACGCCGCCTTCCAGCCAGTGCATGAAGCGGCCCAGCCACGGCACGTACTTGAAGCGGTCCTGCACCGGGTCCGGCCATACCGACGACAGCATCGGGTCCAGCGTGAACGAGACGAACAAGGACACCAGCACCGCCACCGCCACCGTGATCCCGAACTGCAGGAAGAAGCGGCCGATGATGCCGTCCATGAAGGCCACCGGGATGAACACGGCGACAATCGCAAAGGTGGTGGCCATCACCGCCAGGCCGATTTCGTTGGTGCCGTCTTCGGCCGCCTTGCGGTGATTCTTGCCCATGCCGAGGTGGCGCACGATGTTCTCGCGCACCACGATGGCGTCATCGATCAGCAGGCCGATGCACAGCGACAGCGCCATCAGGGTCAGGAAATTGAGCGTGAAGCCGAACGCCTTCATCGCAATAAAGCTGGCCATCACTGAAATCGGCAGCGTCAGGCCGGTGATGATGGTCGAGCGCCACGAGTGCAGGAAGAAGAACACGATCACCATGGTCAGCACCGCGCCTTCGATGATCGTCTCCTTGACGTTATCGAGCTGGCTTTGCACCTTCAGGGATTCGTCATTTAGCACTTCCAGCTTGATATCGGCCGGCAGCGTTTTCTTCAGGTCGGCTGCGACCTGCTGGATGCGGCGGCCCACTTCGACCACGTTGGCGTCCTGCACCTTGGTGATGTCCAGCGTGACGGCGCGCTGGCCGTTGATGCGCGAGATCGACAGCTCTTCCTGCGCGCCGTCTTCCACCGTCGCCACCTGTTCCAGGTAGACCGGGCCGTTGGCGCGGCGCGCCACGATGATCTTGTTGAAGTCGCGCGGGTCTTTCATCTTGCCTTCCACCCGCACCAGCCGCTCGCTGGCGCCGTAGCTGATGAAGCCGGCGGGCAGGTTGGTGTTGGTGTTCTGGATCGCGTTCAGCACTTCATCGACGCCGACCGCCTGCGCGGTCAGGTCGTTGGGCCGCAGCTGGATCAGGATCTGGCGCGCCGCCATGCCGTTGGTACGTACCTGGCCGACGCCGGCCACGCCCTGGAAGCGCTTGGCGACGATCTGGTCGACGATGGTCGACAGGTCGCGCAGCGAGTGCTCGCTGGCGGTCAGGCCGATCTGCGCGATCGGCTGCGCGTTCTCGCCTTCAAAGCGGACGATGAACGGGTCCTTGGCTTCGCGCGGGAAGCGCGGCCGCACCTGCGCCACCTTGTCGCGCAGATCCTGCATGGCGCGGTCCATATCGGTCGACAGTTCGAAGTCGACGTAGACGCCGGCCCGGCCTTCCCACGAGTTGGCGCGTAGCGTCTTGATGCCGCTGACGGTGTTGACCGCTTCCTCGATCGGGCGGGTGATGTCGTTCTCCACCGCTTCCGGCGAGGCGCCCGGGTAATTGACCTCGATGGCGGCGCCGGGAATGCTGATGTTGGGCATGGCTTCCAGCCCGAGGCCGCGGTACGAGAACAACCCCAGCACCATCAGCGCCACCATCACCATGGTGGCGAACACCGGGTTGCGGATGCTGACTTTGGTAATCCACATGATCAGCCCTTCGCCGGTTCAGCGGCCTTGGCCTGGGCCGATGGCGGCGCGCCGCTGCCGGTGCCACTGGCGGCGGCCGGCAGTTTGACGGCGGCGCCGGGCTTCAGGTTGTCCAGCCGCGAGACGATGACGTTGGCGCCTTGCTGCAGGCCTTCGGTGACTTCGGCGTAGCCCTCATCCTCGTTGCGCAGGCCGATCTTGACCGGCTGCGCCACCAGCTTGCCCTGTTCCACCTTGTAGACCAGGTGCTTGCCGTCCTTGTCGCTGCGCACGGCGGCCAGCGGCACGATCGGCGCCACGGCCGAGCGGTCGGTGACGATGCTGCCCTTGGCGAACATGCCGGCGCGCAGCGCGTTGTCGCCATTCGGCACGGCGATATAGACCAGCATGGCGCGCGAGCCGGCTTCGGTGGCCGGATTGATGCGCGCCACCTTGCCGTGGAAGTCGCGCTGGGCATAGCCTTCGACGCGGAATTTGACGTCCTGGCCGACTTTGATGCGCGGGATTTCCGAGGCCGGCACCTGCGCTTCCAGAATCATCTCCGCCAGGTTGACGATGCTGTAGACCGGCATGTCCAGCGCCAGCTTTTCGCCGGCCTGCACGTGACGCTTGCTGACCACGCCGTCGATCGGCGCCTTGATCACGCCGTCGTTGAGGGCGATGCGGGCCAGTTCCACCATGGCGCTGGCGGACTTGACCGAGGCGCGCGCCAGGTCGACCGAGTTCTGCGTGGAGTCGTAGGCGTTTTGCGAGATGTATTTTTGCTTCAGCAGCGCCTGGCTGTTGGTTTCATTCTTGGTGGCCAGCGCCAGCCTGGCCTGCGCCTCGTCCAGCATGGCCTGCTGCTGTTGCAGGCGCGCGCGCAGGTCGGCCTGGTCGACGCGGGCCAGCACCTGGCCGGCGCGAACCGCCATGCCTTCCTGCAACGTGGTCGCTTCCACCACGCCCGAGACCTTGGACTTGATGGTGGCGGAACTCAGGGGCGCCAGCGAGCCGGACAAGGGCAAGCTGACCGCCAATGATCGGGAACTGACGGCGGCGACGTCGCCTGTCGACAGCTCGAAGATCTCTTTCTTTTCCTTGGCTGCAGTGGTGGCAGGGGCGGGCGCGGGCGCCGGCTTGCTGCGCAGGACGGTCCAGCCGCCGCCGGCCAGTGCGACCACGATCAGGATGGCCGCCGGTGTGCGCCAGCGCCGGCTACGGACGGTGGGCTGCGTTTGTGGAGGCAAAGTTTCTAGTCTCATATCGTTTTTCTGGCCTGAAGGAGGTTGCGCATGTTGCCACTTTAGGTATTTCCAAGGGCGACAGCCAGAAAAATGCGATAAGCCGTGCAAAAGCACGGCTGAAATGCAAAAACGCGTGGGTGGCCTAGTAGAGACGCAAGCTGACCAGCACCTGGCCGTGGTCGGACGCGGCCGGCGTGGCCAGCGCCAGGTGCTCGTTGAGGTAGGTCACTTCGGCCACTTCGCCGATCGCGTGGCGCGAGGCTGGATTGAATTCCTCCGACACCAGCACATGGTCGATGGTGGCGTGGCGGCCGTCGTGAGCGATGGTGTAGCCGCTGTCGCGCCGGCGTTCGCGGCCGGACTGGATCTGGCGGCTGTCGAACAGCTGGCCGTGCAACTCCTCGCCCGGCTCGCAGGCGGCGCCAGCGCCCATGACGATGTGAGTGGTCACTGCGTCCACGGTGTCGTTGAAATCGCCGAGCACCACGCGCGGCCGGCGCCGATCCTGCTGCTGCTTGTCCATTGCGCTCAGCAGCGAGCGTAGCGCCACCGCTTCGGTGCCGCGCCGGATCAGCGAGCGCAGGTTGGCCTGCGCGTGCAGCATCGGGTCGTCGCCGGTGTCGCCGCTGCTGTAGTCGGGCCGCTTGGACTTGAGGTGGACCACGATGACGTCGACAATCCGTTCATCCGGCAGCACCACCTGCGCGTGCAGCGGCGCGCGGGCGAAGCGGTCGGCGTCGCGGTGGCCGTCGGGCAGTGATATGCCGGCCGGGAACATAATGTAGGCCTGGGCCGGCGCCGCCAGAGGCAGGCGCGAAATCAGCGCCAGTTCCGGCGTCATGCGCGGCAGGCCGGTGGCCGGATCGGGCGGCGGCGCAAAGCCGGTCAGCGTGGCTTCGCGGTAGCGTCGGCTGTGGGCCAGCACGTCGCGCAGCGCGTCGAGCGAGAAAATTTCCTGCAAGCCGATGACGTCGGCGTCGAGCTGGTCTAGCTGTTGCGCCGTCCAGGCGACTTTCGCTTCATACTCGGCCTCGGTCAGGGGCGCCAGATTGTCGTACAATTTCGCCCCAGGCTGGGAAAGATTGCAAACATTGAAAGTAGCAAAGCGAATTTCCTGCTGCATAATGAACAACTCCGATCGCACCATGGCTAAAAAAGAGCATATCTCCGAAACCCCTGCCACTCAACTACTGCGCAAGCACAAGGTGGCGTTCTCCGAGCACCCGTACAACTACGAGGAGCACGGCGGCACCGGTGTGTCCTCGCGCGAACTGGGCGTCGACGAACATCACGTGGTCAAGACCCTGGTGATGCAAGACGAGGCCGCTAAACCTTTAATTGTGCTGATGCACGGCGATTGCAAGGTCTCCACCAAGAACCTGGCCCGCAACATCGGCTGCAAATCCGTCGAACCATGCAAGCCGGAGGTGGCGTCGCGCCACAGCGGCTACATGATCGGCGGCACCTCGCCGTTCGGCACCAAGAAAAGCATGCCGGTGTATGTAGAGGATAGCATTCTTGCGCTGGAAACGATTTATATCAATGGAGGGCGGCGCGGTTACCTGGTCGGCATTGCGCCGCAGGTGCTGACCGAACTGCTCAATGCCAAGCCGGTGCATTGCGCACTGGCCGAGTAAGGCTGTATATTCAGCGGCCCCGTTAATGTGGGCCCAGAACGATAACTAGAGGAAAAGATGAATACAGTTTGGATGACCGTGGCCGCCTACCTGATCGGCTCGATCTCATTTGCCGTCGTCAGCAGCAAGTTGTTCGGCCTGGCCGACCCGCGCACCTACGGCTCGAAAAATCCCGGCGCCACCAACGTGTTGCGCAGCGGCAATAAGGCAGCCGCCATCGTGACCTTGCTCGGCGACGCTGTCAAAGGCTGGCTGGCGGTGTGGCTGGCGCTGCATTTCCAGGAACGCCTGAATGTCGGCGACGCCACCATCGCGCTGGTGGCGATTGCCGTGTTCCTCGGCCATCTGTGGCCGGTGTTCTTCCGCTTTGTCGGCGGCAAGGGCGTGGCGACGGCGGCCGGTGTGCTGCTGGGCTTGAATGTCTGGCTGGGCGTCGCCACCTTGGTGACGTGGGCCGTGGTGGCGTTCGCCTTCCGCTATTCGTCGCTGGCGGCGCTGGTGGCAGCGATCTTCGCGCCGTTCTATTATGGTTTATTGTTTGGCGTGGAGCCGCAGCTGGCCGCCGTGTTCATCATGAGCGTGCTGTTGGTATTCCGTCATAGCAAAAATATCTCGAATCTGATCGCGGGTAAAGAAAGCCGCATCGGCAGCAAATCGAAAGGCAAACATGGCAACGCCAATAAAAATTGATTTCGTCTCGGACGTCTCGTGCCCATGGTGCGCGATCGGCCTGAACTCACTGAACCAGGCGCTGGACGCCATCGGCGACGACGCCGACGTGCAGATCCACTTCCAGCCGTTCGAGCTGAACGCGGCGATGCCGCCGGAAGGCCAGGACATCACCGAGCACCTGACCGAGAAATACGGATCGACGCCGGAGCAGCAGCAGCAGGCGCGCGAGATGATCCGTTCGCGCGGCGCCGATGTCGGCTTTGATTTCGCCATGGACAAGCGTGCCCGCATCTACAACACCTTCGACGCCCACCGCCTGCTGCACTGGGCCGGGCTGGAAGGCAAACAGAAGGCGCTGAAGGAAGCGCTGTTCAAGGCCTACTTCACGCAGGGCCTGGACCCGAGCGCACACGAGGTGCTGATCTACGTGGCCGGCGAAGTGGGGCTGGACAAGGAAGCGGCGCGCAAGGTGCTGCATTCGAACGAGTACGCAGCCGAGGTGCGCGAAGCGGAGGAATTCTTTCACCGTCACGGCATCAACTCGGTGCCGGCCGTGATCATCAACGAGCGCCACCTGATCTCCGGCGGCCAGCCGGCGGCGGTGTTTGAAAAAGCGCTGCGCGAGATTATGGCCAAATCGGCATAAAAAGTGCCTGCCGGGTGGGAGGGAGCGCTCCCACCGGTCTTGTTTTGCTATAAACTCCTTGGCTAAAGAACACGTCGTTACCATCCAGGGAGGCCCATGCTGGCCGAAGAAAAAGTACACACGCTGATCAACGCCCACTCGCAGGCCGACAACTTCCGCCTGGCCGCGCTGCACCGGTATCACATCCTCGACACTCCCGCCTGCGAAGACTTCAGCTTCCTCACCGAGCTGGCGACCAAGGTCTGCGAGGTGCCTTATGCTTTCATTTCGCTGGTGGACGCCGACCGCGTGTGGATCAAGTCCTGCGCCGGCATGCACATGGGCGAACTGCCGCGCGGCGAGAGCTACTGTTCGTTGGCGGTGCTGGGCGACGCCGCCACTGAAATCCCCGACCTGCGGCTGGACCCGCGCACCACCACCATGCGGCTGACGGTCAGCGCGCCGTTCATGCGCATGTACAGCAGCGTGGCGCTGACGTCGTCCGACGGTTTCGCCATCGGCACCTTGTGCGTGCTCGATACCAAGCCGGGTGGCCTGAGCGCCGACAAGCGCGCCATGCTGGTCAAGCTGGCGCGCCAGGTGATGGCGCTGATCGAATTGCGCGCCAACGAAAAAACGCTGTCGGCGACGGTGCGCGAGCTGGAACTGCTGGCCACCACCGACGATCTGACCGGCCTGCACAACCGCCGTTCGCTGCTGCACCGCCTGAAGTTTGAAACCGCGCGCGCCAAGCGTTTCCGCGCGCCGCTGTCGGCGGTGATGATCGATCTCGATCACTTCAAGAAGGTCAACGACGACCATGGCCACGCCGTGGGCGACCAGGTGTTGACCGCGCTGGGCCGGCTGCTGCGCGACAACGTGCGGGTGATCGACATCCCCGGCCGCTACGGCGGCGAGGAGCTGTGCGTGATCCTGCCGAATACGCCGCTGGACGGCGCCTGCAAGTTCGCCGAAGCGCTGCGCGCCAAGATCGAGGCGCAGGTGCACTACGCCGGCACGCGGCCGCTGCACATCACGGCCAGCCTGGGCGTGGGCTCGTTCGATCACATGGAAATCGATGATGCGGACGGCCTGCTGCGGCAGGCCGACACCGCGCTGTATCGCGCCAAGCACGGCGGCCGCAATCGCGTGGAGTGCGGCACTACATAAAGGAGACTGGTCATGCCTACCGCTAGCTGGAATGGCGTCGTCATCGCGCAGGCGAACGACGACGAGGTTGAAATCGTTGAAAACAATGTCTACTTCCCGCCGTCGAGCGTGAAGCGCGAGTACCTGCAGGACAGCAGCCACACCTCGCGCTGTCCATGGAAAGGACTGGCCAGCTACTATTCGCTCAACGTCAACGGCAAGGTCAACGAAAACGCCGCGTGGTACTACCCGGAGCCGTCCGACAAGGCCGCGCAGATCAAGGACCACGTGGCGTTCTGGCGCGGCGTCGAAGTGCAGCGCTAGTGGGATTGCAGGCCAGGCCCTATCTGCAAAGGATCACCGCGCTGTTCGGTGACGATGTGGACTGGGAGCGCCATCCCTATCGCGTGCCGGCGGTGCGCGATTTGTCAGCGCTCGATTTTCATCCGGACGTGACCTTTTTCATCGGCGAGAACGGCGCCGGCAAATCGACGCTGCTGGAAGCGATCGCGCTGGCGCTGGGCTTCAGCATCGATGGCGGCAGCCGCAATGTCAGCAATCTGAATACGGCGCAGGAGGCGTCACCCCTGTTCCAGTCGCTGCGGCTATCCAAGAGCTTCAAGACGCCGCGCGACCGCTATTTCTTCCGCGCCGAGAGTTTCCATAATGTCGCCACGCGCATGGACCAATATTATGGTCGCGGCGCCTCCAGCGGCGACTCGTTACATGCACGTTCGCATGGCGAGGCGTTCATGTCGGTGCTGCTGAATACTTTTCGCGGCCATGGCCTGTATCTGCTGGACGAGCCGGAGGCGGCGCTGTCGCCGAATCGGCAGCTGGCGGCGTTGCGCGTGATTGACCAGCTAGTGCAGCAGGATTCGCAATTCATCATCGCCACCCACTCGCCGATTCTGCTGGCGTATCCCAACGCGAAGATCATGCTGTTCGACGGCACCGGCATCACCGAGGTGGCGTACGAAGACACGGAGCATTACGCGATCACGCGCGATTTTCTCAACCACTACCCTCAGCGGCTGAAGCAGCTGCTTGCCCCGGACTCAGATGGATAACATCACCCATAGTATTATCGGTTTTAGCGTCGGCGAGGTTGTACATCGCAGCCTGCCTGCGGAAGCCGACGCGCCGGCGCAGCGCGTGCGGCATCGGCTGCTGCTGGTGGCCTGCGCGCTGGCCAGCAATTTTCCTGATCTGGACCTGTTCCTGACCAAGCTGCTGCCCGATCCGCTGGGCTATCTGCTGAATCATCGCGGCCACACACATACGGTGGCATGGGCGGTGCCGCAGGCGTTGCTGCTGGCGGCGCTGTTGTGGTTATGCTGGCCGTCGGCGCGGGCGCTGCTGCGCACCAGCCGGCCGGCGCGGCTTGGGCTGGCGCTGAGCATAGGTCTCGGCTTCGCGCTGCACCTGCTGATGGACTACACCAATTCGTATGGCTTGCATCCGTGGTATCCGCTCGATGCGCGCTGGCTGTATGGCGATATGGTGTTTATCGTCGAGCCGCTGTTCTGGGCGGCGATTGCGGTGCCGATGGCGTTGATCATGCGCTGGCGCGGCGTGCGCATCGCCGGGCTGGCGCTGCTGGCCGCGGCGCTGGTAGCGTTTGCGGCGTTAGGCTATCTGGGCTGGCCGTCGCTGGTCGCATTGCTGGTAATTGGCGTGGTGTGCGGTTGGGCGCAAATGCGTTCCGGCCCACAGGGACGCGGCGGCCTGCTGCTGGCGCTGGGGATCAGCGTTGGCTTTATCGCGCTGCAGGGCGTAGCGTCACATATCGGCCGGGCGCAGATTACGGCGGACTTGCAGCGCATCGACCCGGCGTCGCGCGTGCTGGATCTGGCGATGACGGCGTTTCCGTCTCAGCCTTTGTGCTGGTCCTACGCCAGCGTGGAGAGCAATCCGGCGGCGGACCGCTATCGCTTGCGGCGCGGCGTTGCCAGCATCGCGCCGGACTGGCTGGCGCCATCGGCCTGTCCAGCAGGGCTGGTGGAGAAAAAGCCGGCGCAGACACTGTGGACGGGCGTGCTGCAACACGGTAGCGCGGACGCCAGTCTGTCGCAATTACGCGCGCTGAAGGCGTCCAACTGCGAAGCCGATGCGTGGCTGCGCTTCGGCCGCATGCCGGAGTTGGCGAAGGATGCGCTGTCCGACTACCGTTTCGCCAGCACCCCACGTGGTAATTTCTCTACGCTGCACCTGGCGCCGGCCCCATGCCCGGCGGGTGTGCCGGCATGGGGCTATCCGCGTGCCGACTTGTTTTAGGCGGCCTGCTTCACCACGTCGTCACGGTCGGTAGAGACGGCGACGTCGAGCCATTGCGACATCTCCTGCTCGACGAACTGGTTCTTGGCACGCACGCGCTGCACGGTGTCCGAACCGAGTTGCAGGCGCACCGGCGGCGTGGCGCTGTCGGCCAGTTTCAGCAAGGCGCTGGCTAGCTTGGCCGGATCGCCAGGCTGGGTGTGATGCTTCAGCCAGGCGGCGGTGGAGGCGGGATTGACACCTCAGGCGGTCAGCAAAGCGGTGCGGCAGCTGGAGGAACATCTGGGCGTGCGGCTGTTTCACCGCACCACGCGCAGCCTCAGTCTGACCGACGACGGCACGCGGCTGTTCGAGCTGGCCAATCCCGGCCTGCGGCTGCTGGACGAGGCACTGGAGCAGGTTCAGAGCAGCCGGCTGGAAGTTGATGGCCTGATCCGGCTGGTTGCACCGACCTCGATCGGCAACGCGATCATCGTGCCGCTGTTGCAGGGTTTTCAGCAACTCTATCCCGGCGCGCATTTCGATTTGCAACTGGATGACCATTTCACCGATCTGGTGGAAAACAAGATCGACGTCGGCTTTCGCGCCGGCAGTCCGCCTGAACGCAACCTCGTTTCGCGCAAGCTGGGCGAGATCACGCTGCTGACCTGCGCGTCGCCAGCCTATCTGGCGCAGCATGGCACGCCGAAGCGTGTGGCCGATCTGGCCGGTCATCGCTGCACCGGCTTCCGCCAGCCGAATACCGGCCGCCTGCTGCCGTGGGAATTCCATGTGGACGGCGCCACCGTCTATCAGGACGTGCCGGCGGTGGCCAGTTTCAATACGGTGGAAGGGGAGTTGATGGCTGTGCTCAGCGGCGTTGGCATTGGTCAGGTGCCGGTGTTCATGATCGAGCGGGAACTGGCCAGCGGCGCGCTGGTGCCGCTGATGACGCCGACCATTACCGTCAACAATGGCGTGTTCATGTACTACCAACAGCGCACGCAGATGCCGTTACGTGTGCGGCATTTCATCGATTATGTGGCGGAACACGCGCCGCCACGGCTGCAAGGGCAGCGGCGGGCTGTCAATGCGGCCAAAGCAAGATAGCGTGTGTTTGTGCACGGTTTTAGTGCCCGAAACGTTATATCGTGTGGCAAGTTCACCACAAAAGCGCCTAGAATCAAGCTGACTAGGCAACTTACTGCCTATTTGGTTGGCACAACAATTGCATTGCCCTCCAGAAAGGACGATGATCGATTACATGGAGGCTGTTATGAATACCGTAACTGAAAAAGACAATAAAACCGTGGCGCATGAGTCGCCAGTTGACGAACATCGTCTGCGCAGCGAGCGCATTGCTGCGCGTGGCGTGAGCCTGAGCAAGGGCAAAGCCAAGTACCTGATTCCGCTGGTCGGCCTTGCCGTGCTAGCCGGCATGGCGTTCGCCCAGGCTTAAATGACTTTCAGCTCGTCGAGCGGCCAGCGCGGCCGCACGTTGAACGAGTAATCCTTCTTGGCCGCGTCTGGATTGATCATCAAGCGACGCGCGCCAGCGAAGGCGATCATGGCGCCATTGTCGGTGCAGAATTCCAGCTCAGGGTAGTAGACCTTGAATTTCTTCTTGGCCGCCGCCGCGTTCAGCGAAGCGCGCAGCTGCGCATTGGCGCCGACGCCGCCGGCAATCACCAGCCGCTTCAGGCCGGTGTGCTTGAGCGCCGACACGCATTTTGCGGTCAATACTTCCACAATCGCATCGACGAAGCCACGGGCGATATTGGCCTTGTCCTGATCGCAGATGTTGGCGACGACTTTCTCCTCGTGGTTCTTCACCACCGTCAGCACCGCCGTTTTCAGGCCGGAGAAGCTGAAATTGAAATCCTTGGTGTGCATCATCGGACGCGGCAGCTTGTAAGCTAGCGGATCGCCAAACTCGGCCAGACGCGAAATCGCCGGGCCGCCCGGATAACCCAGGCCCAGCAGCTTGGCCGACTTGTCGAACGCTTCGCCGGCGGCATCGTCCAGCGTCTCGCCCAGCAGCGTGTACTGGCCGACGCCGTCCACCCGCATCAGCTGCGTGTGGCCGCCCGATACCAGCAGCGCGATGAACGGGAATTCCGGCGGCTCCGAGGCTAACAGCGGGGACAGCAAATGACCTTCCAGGTGGTGCACGCCCAGCACCGGCTTGTCCAGCGCCAGGCCGAGGCTGCAAGCCACGGACGAGCCGACCAGCAGCGCGCCGGCCAAGCCGGGGCCTTGGGTGTAGGCGATGGCGTCGATGTCGTCCAGCGTCTTGCCGGCGCCGGCCAGCGTTTGCGTCAGCAGCGGAATGGCGCGGCGGATATGGTCGCGCGAGGCCAGTTCCGGCACCACGCCGCCGTATTCTTCGTGCATGGCGACCTGCGAGTGCAGGGCGTGGGACAGCAGGCCGTGTTGCGTGTCGTACAACGCCAGGCCGGTTTCGTCACAGGAAGATTCAACACCAAGAACGATCATGGAAGCAGCACAAGTCTAAAGGGGAATCCGCCATTGTAAAGGAAAGTGCGTGCAAGCATGCACCAGCACCGCGCCGCGCCGCACTGGCCGGGTGCGGAATTTTGCCAAATGGACAGAAATTCGGGCGTTTTTCCGTGGCATCGGTTTTGCTTAGAAAGTAGGCAAAGCGTAGGAGGAACCATGTCCGCACAATGGAAATTGATTTGCAAAGTGAAGGAAGTGCCCCTTGACGGCGGCGTGCGTCTGGTGCCGCGCGGGCTGGGCTGGCAGGAGTTGCCGGGCGTGGCGCTGTACCGCTCCGATGAGGAAAGCGTGCATGCGGTGCTCGAATGCCAGGGCGCCGACGCCCGCTTCAGTGGCGCGCGCCGGTATTCGGTGAAGGTGGAGAATTGCCGGGTCTATCTGGACCTGGAAGAACTGAGCGCCCCGGCCAGCAAGGCCGAGGCGGCGCTGGCGGGGACGTTTGGCGTGGCCACCAGCCTGGTGGCGTACTGCTACTAACCCCACAGCCGAAGGGGTCAGACCCCGGCCGCAGTGGTGCGCGGGGTTACGGGCGGCCCAGCAGCTGCTTGTGCGCCTCGCGCAGCATCTGCTCGGTGGTGTCCCAGTCGATGCAGCCGTCGGTGACCGAGCAGCCGTACTTCAGCTGACTCAGGTCGGCCGGGATCTTCTGGTTGCCGCCGACGATGTTGGACTCGATCATCACGCCGACCAGCGACTTGTTGCCCTGGACGATTTGATGGATCACGTCCGCCATCACCAACGGTTGCAGTTCCGGTTTCTTGTAGCTGTTGGCGTGCGAGCAATCGACCACCAGGTTGGCCGGCAGCTTGGCCTTGGCCAGCGCCTGTTCGGCAATCGCGATCGACACCGAATCGTAGTTTGGACGGCCATCGCCGCCGCGCAGCACCACGTGGCCGTAGGCGTTGCCGCGGGTCCGCACGATCGACACATTGCCCTGCGCATTGATGCCCAGGAAGGAGTGCGGGTGCGCCGACGACAGGATGGCGTTGATGGCGATGCTGATGTCGCCGTCGGTGCCGTTCTTGAAGCCGACCGGGGTCGACAGGCCGGACGACATCTCGCGGTGGGTCTGCGATTCCGTCGTGCGGGCGCCGATGGCGGTCCAGGCGATCAGGTCGCCCAGGTATTGCGGCGAGATCGGGTCCAGCGCCTCGGTGGCGGTCGGCAGGCCCAGTTCGCACACGTCCAGCAGGAACTGGCGCGCCTTTTCCATGCCGACGTTGACGCGGAACGAATCGTCCATGTCGGGATCGTTGATATACCCCTTCCAGCCGGTGGTGGTGCGCGGCTTTTCGAAATACACGCGCATCACCAGCAACATGGTATCGGCCACTTCGGCCTGCAGCGCCTTCAGGCGGCGTGCATAGTCCAGACCGGCGACCGGGTCGTGGATCGAGCATGGGCCGACGACCACGAACAGGCGCTTGTCCTGGCGGTCGATGATGTTGCGCAGGGCTTCGCGGCCCTGCATCACGGTCTCGGAGGCCAGATCGGTCAGCGGCAGCTTGCTATGCAAGGCTTCCGGCGACGGCATCGGCGCAAACGAGGTGACGTTGACGTTTTCAATGTCTGGGGAAATCATGATCTCTACAATGGTTTTATTTCTGGGGACAGATAGTGTAGCCGAAATGCGCGCCAGTGGTTTAAGCTTGCTGCCATGACCATTATCAATACCGAACCATTCGCCGCCGCCCGCTTCATCAAAGAAATCGGCCGCGGCAAGGCCGGCGCCCGCAGCATGAGCCGCGACGACGCCCACGATTTGTACCAGGCCATGCTGGACGGCCGGGTTTCCGACCTAGAACTGGGCGGCATTTTGCTATCGATGCGCATCAAGGGCGAGTCGGTGGAGGAGATCGCTGGCTTCCTCGATGCGGCCGAGGCCTCG
Source organism: Duganella dendranthematis (assembly GCF_012849375.1). Taxonomy (NCBI): domain Bacteria; kingdom Pseudomonadati; phylum Pseudomonadota; class Betaproteobacteria; order Burkholderiales; family Oxalobacteraceae; genus Duganella; species Duganella dendranthematis. The sequence goes on along the minus strand of NZ_CP051684.1, from coordinate 1,327,719 downwards.
TTCGAGCCGTTCAACGCGCCGCCGGGCCAGTTTGCGCCGGTGTCGATTCCGTCGTACAACGGCGCGCGCAAGATGGCCAACCTGACGCCGCTGCTGGCCTTGCTGCTGGCGCGCGAGGGCGTGCCGGTGCTGCTGCACGGCGTCGCCACTGACCTAGGACGGGTGGCGTCGGCCGAGGTGCTGCACGAGCTGGGCGTGGTGACGGCGCGCCACCGCTCGGAGGCGGAAGAGGCCATGTCGCAGGGCAAGCCGGCCTTTATCACCATCGACACCATGGCGCCCAAGCTGGCGTACCTGCTGTCGCTGCGGCGCAAGCTGGGCGTGCGCAACTCGACCCATACGCTGGTCAAGATCATGCAGCCGTTCGCCGGACCGGCGCTGCGGCTGGTGTCGTACACCCATCCGGAATACCTGGAAATGCTGGGCGAATACTTCACCACGGCGGCGCTGCACGAGCGCGGCGACGCGTTCCTGATGCGCGGCACGGAAGGCGAGACGGTGGCCAACGCCAATAAGGCGCAGCAGATCGACTGGTTCCACGGCGGCCTGCGCACGACCTTGGTACCGAAGCAGACGCTGGTCGGCGAACTGCCGCTGCTGCCGGAAAACAAGGATGCGGCGACCACGGCCGCATGGATCCAGTCGGTGCTGGACGGCGACGTGCCGGTGCCGCCGCCGATCGCCGAACAGGTGGCGCAATGCCTGTTGGTGGCGCGGACGGTGGCCTCGCGCCAGCATGTGAGCGAGCCGATCGAGTAAAATGCGCCCCCTCGTCATCCCCGCGCAGGCGGGGATCCATGCTGAGCCTCCCGGCCGGCGTTCTATGGGCCCCCGCTTGCGCGAGGGCGACGGTTGACTAACTGACGGGAACAACATGGCAAAGTTTGATGTAGCGGTAATCGGCGCGGGCGCGGCCGGCATGATGTGCGCGGCCACGGCCGCCCAGCGCGGCCTGCGCGTGGTGCTGATTGACCACGCCGCCAAACTGGCCGAGAAAATCCGCATCTCCGGCGGCGGCCGCTGCAACTTCACCAATGTGAACGCCGGTCCGGCCAACTTCCTGTCGGAAAATCCGCATTTCTGCAAAAGCGCCTTGTCGCGCTACACGCCGGCCGATTTCGTCGCGCTGGTCAAACGCCACCGCATCGGCTACCACGAGAAGCACAAGGGCCAGCTGTTCTGCACCGAGTCCGCCGAGCAGATCATCGAGATGCTCAAGGACGAGTGCGCCGGCGGCGACGTCCACTGGCGCATGCCGTGCAAGGTCGAGAGCGTGGAGCAGGGCGAACAAGGCTTCGTGTTACAGACCGATAGCGGCGAGATCGAAGCGACCAGCGTGGTGATTGCCACCGGCGGCCTGTCGATCCCGAAAATCGGCGCGACCGACTTCGGCTACCGCATCGCCCAGCAGTTCGACTTGCGCATGGTCGAGCCGCGTCCGGCGCTGGTGCCGCTGACCTTCGACCCGCAGCAGTGGGCACCGTTCGTGGAAATGGCCGGCATCGCGCTGGAAGTCGACGTCGAGACCGGTTCGCTGAAAGGCCGCAACCCGAGCGGCGCGCGCTTCCGCGAAGACCTGCTGTTCACCCACCGCGGCCTGTCCGGCCCGGCGATCCTGCAGATTTCGTCGTACTGGCAGCCGGGCACCCCGATCGTCATCAACCTGCTGCCGGAACTGGACTTGGCCGCGACGCTGATCGAAGGCAAGGGCACCATCAAGAAGCAGCTGGGCAATGTCCTGTCGCAATGGCTGCCGACCCGCCTGGCGGAAGGCTTGCTGCTGGCCCACGGTTTTGCGCTGGACGCCCGTCTGGCCGACATGCCGGATGCGCAACTGCGCAAGCTGGGCGCCGTGATCAACCAGTGGACGCTGACGCCGAACGGCTCGGAAGGCTACAAAAAGGCCGAGGTGACGCGCGGCGGCATCGACACCCGTGAACTGTCGCAGCAGACCATGATGGCGACCAAGGTGCCGGGCCTGTATTTCATCGGCGAAACGGTCGACGTCACCGGGTGGCTGGGCGGCTACAACTTCCAGTGGGCCTGGGCGTCCGGCGTAGCGGCGGGTCAGGCAGTCTGATATACTGGCCGCCTGCACGTTGTTGTTTTTCCTGCGAAAGCCGCATGGCGGGCTGTTCCCGACAGCCCATGACTTCCATTTTCTGGAAAAACCTGCTATAGTCTCTGTCTCCCTATAACCTCCAACGGTTTGAATTTTTACATGACCACTATTCGCCTTAAAGAAAACGAGCCGTTCGAAGTCGCAATGCGTCGCTTCAAACGCACCATCGAAAAAACCGGTCTGCTGACCGAACTGCGCGCACGCGAGTTCTACGAGAAGCCAACGGCTGAACGTAAGCGCAAGCTGGCTGCAGCCGTAAAGCGTCACTACAAACGCATTCGCAGCCAACAGCTGCCGAAAAAACTCTTCTAAGATTGCTTACGCAGGCCAACCTGGCACACGCCGGTTGTGTTTAGCGGCATCTAAGAGATACCCGCTCCGGCTTGGTCCGCAGCGGGTTTTCGCTTTTTCACCGCCACATTTTCTCAAGGAAACCTCATGGGCTTGAAAGAACAAATTACCGAAGACATGAAAAACGCCATGCGCGCCAAGGACAGCGGTCGTCTGGCGACGATTCGCCTGATCCTGGCCGACATCAAGCGCAAGGAAGTGGACGAGCAGATCGAAGTCAGCGATGAGCAGGTGGTGGCCATCGTGGAAAAAATGATCAAGCAGCGCAAGGATTCGATCACCCAGTTTGAAGCGGGCAACCGTCCCGACCTGGCCGATATCGAAAAAGCCGAACTGAGCGTGCTGGTCACCTACATGCCTGCAGGCCTGTCGGACGAGGAAATCGCCGCTGAAGTCGCTGCCGCCGTGGCCGCATCGGGCGCCGCCGGTCCTCAGGACATGGGCAAAGTGATGGGCATCGTCAAGCCGAAGCTGGCCGGCCGTGCCGATATGACCGTGGTGTCCGCCCTGGTCAAGAAAGCGCTGACCCCAGCGTAAGCAACACCGCCGCCGCCGTTTGATGTGCATCAAGGCGCATCGGCGGCGGCGGTATAGTCTGATCCACTCCGAGACCGTCCAGCCCAGTGATACCACAATCTTTTATCGCCGATTTGCTGAACCGCGTCGATATCGTCGACGTGGTCGGCCGTTACGTGCAGCTGAAAAAAGGCGGCGCGAACTTCATGGGGCTGTGCCCGTTTCACAACGAGAAGTCGCCCAGCTTCACCGTCAGCCCGACCAAGCAGTTTTACCATTGCTTCGGCTGTGGCGCGCATGGCACCTCGATCGGTTTCATGATCGAATATTCCGGCATGGGCTTTGTCGATGCCGTCAAGGAACTGGCGCAAAACGTCGGCATGGTGGTGCCGGACCAGGACGACAAGATTCCGCCAGCGCAACGGGCGCAAATGCAGGCCCAGAGCCTGGCGCTGACCGAAGCCATGACGCGCGCCACCGATTTCTACAAGCTGCAACTGCGCAGCGCGCCGGAGGCCATTGCTTACCTGAAACGTCGCGGCCTGACCGGCGAAATTGCCGCCCGCTTCGGCCTCGGCTACGCGCCGCACGGCTGGGACAATCTGCGCTCCGTGTTTCCCGACTATGAAGCGGTGGCGCTGGCCGAATCCGGCCTGGTGATCGACAAAGTGGACGAGGATGGCGGCAACCGCAAGCGCTATGACCGCTTCCGCGAACGCGTGATGTTCCCAATCCGCAATACCAAGGGCCAGGTCATCGCCTTCGGCGGCCGGGTGCTGGATCAGGGCGAACCCAAATACTTGAATTCTCCCGAAACGCCTTTATTTTCAAAGGGCTTCGAGCTGTATGGCTTGTTCGAGGCGCGCCAGGCGATCCGCGACGCCGGCTATGTGCTGGTGACGGAAGGCTATATGGACGTGGTGGCGCTGGCGCAGATGGGCTTCCCGCAAGCGGTGGCGACACTCGGCACCGCCTGCACCACCCATCACGTACAGAAGTTGTTGCGCCAGACCGACACGGTGATCTTCAGTTTCGACGGCGACAAGGCCGGCCGCCGCGCTGCACGCCGCGCGCTGGAAGCGTGCCTGCCGCATGTGACGGACAACAAGACGATCAAGTTCCTGTTCCTGCCGACCGAGCACGACCCGGACAGCTACGTGCGCGAACACGGCAAGGAAGCGTTTGAACAGGAAATTTACGAGGCGATGCCGCTGTCGCAGTTCCTGATCAAGGAAGCCTGCGGCGAGCACGATATGAATAGCCTCGAAGGCCGCGCCCGCGCGCAGTTCGACGCCAAGCCGATGTTGCAGGCGATGACCCCGACCGCGCTGCGCCTGCAGATCGTCCGTGGCCTGGCGCAGCTGACGCAGACCTCGCCGTCGGAAATCGAGGTGCTGTTCGAGCTGTCCAAGCCGGTGGCGCTGAACAAGATCGCGCCGCCACGCGGCGGCCGGCCGCAGCCGAAAGGGCTGGAGCTGCAAATCATGCGCGTACTGGTGGCGCATCCGGCGCTGGCGCTGGAGATCGATGACGCGGCCCAGGCGGCGTTCGGTTTCTTCGGCCAGGAATCGGCCGAGCGGCTGGCGCAGCTGGTGACGACGGCGCGCGAGATGGGCGAGGGTGGCGCGTTTGCCGCATTTGCCCAGCATCTGAAGTCGCTGGGCGACGATTACGACAGCCTCATCGCTGAAATCGTCAAGGAGCCTGAGACTGAGCGCGATACCGAGCGCGTGGTATTGCGGGCGGCGATTCGCCAGGTCAAGCATGATGCGCTCAAGCATGAGTTGAGCCAGTTGTTTGCCGCGGGCCTGTCGTCCGATGAGATTGGAGTGCGCTACCGCGAGCTGACCGCACAGCAGGATCAGCTGTTGCGCGAGGCGCAGGCGGAGTTGCCCATCCGTTAAGTTGTTGTTGGTTTTGTGTCGTAACGTTTCTGTCATTATTCCAGTGGGGGATGTCCCGGTCTTCCCTCTGGAAATTGAAAAGTGACGTGCTATAATAAAACGCTAAGTGTTGTATGTTTTGGCATCGTTTTTCTGTTCAGAGTGTGTTTGTTTTCAGTGAGTTAGGCTCTTGATCGACGCGGAAGGACAGGTGTCGGCGGCCAGGGCCAGCTACGGTTGAGCAAATAGTCTGTTTGCTAGCTCACCGAGCCACGGTTTCTTGCCCCCGCGCACGTGTCTGATGCAGTAGAATTCCTTGGAGTTCTATAGAGGGCGGTCGGCCTGACCCAGGTGTAAGTAAGTCGTAGTATTGTCGGACTTGTGTAGTCGGCAAGTTCGAAGACGTAGTGATCTAAGGATCGAAACTTTATCCGTAATCGAAAGCGCCTGTGCCAATCAAGAAACCTGAATCCAAAGCGGCTGAAAAGCCAGCTAAAGTGAGCGCAAAATCCGCTAAAACGGCTGATAAGCCGGAGACGCGTGTTGCCAGCAATCCGCCGGCGGTCAGCCAGACCACCGACGCGGCGACGCTGGCAGCCATCGACACGTCGGGTTACGTGTTGCCTTCGGTCAAAGTGCCGGGCCGGCGCGGGCGCAAACCTAAAGAATTCCAACCCGAGAACGACGAAGTCGCCGCACTCAACGCGGTCGAACGCGCCGAGCTGAAGGCGGTCGACAAGGCCAAGGCCAAGGACCGCAAGGCCAAGGAAAAAGCGCTGCTCAAAGATGCGTTCTCGTCGGATACGGAAGCGACCGAGGAAGAGCTCGAACGCCGCCGCCAGAAACTCAAGACCCTGATCAAGTTCGGCAAGGAACGCGGTTTCCTCACGTACGCCGAGATCAACGACCATCTGCCAGACAATATCGTCGATCCGGAAGCGATCGAAGGCATTATTGGCACCTTCAACGACATGGGCATCGCCGTCTACGAGCACGCGCCCGATGCCGAGACGCTGCTGCTGTCCGACAATGTCGCCACCGTGACCAGCGATGACGAAGCCGAGGCCGCCGCCGAAGCGGCGCTGTCCACCGTCGATTCCGATTTCGGCCGCACTACCGACCCGGTCCGCATGTATATGCGCGAAATGGGTTCGGTCGAGCTGCTGACCCGTGAAGGCGAGATCGAAATCGCCAAGCGCATCGAAGATGGCCTAAAGGACATGATCCAGGCGATTTCGGCCTGCCCGGTGACGATCGCGGAAATCATCGCCGCGTCCGACCGCATCCGCGCCGATGAGATCAAGATCGACGAAATTGTCGACGGTCTGGTAGACGATAACGAAGACGCGCCGCCGGCGCCGGCGCCCGCCGCCAGCGACGAGGACGAAGAAGAAGAGGAAGAAGAGGAAGAGGAAGAAGAGGAAGAGGAAGAAGCCAGCGCTTCGGGCGCTGCCGCCGGCTACTCGGCCGAACAGCTGGAAGCGATGAAAAACGCTGCGCTGGATAAATTCGACACCATCTCCCTGCAATTCGACAAGATGCGCCGCGCCTTCGAGAAGGAAGGCTACAACTCCAAGGCCTACGTCAAGGCGCAGGAAGCGATTTCCTCGGAACTGCTGGGCATCCGCTTCACCGCCAAAGTGGTAGAAAAGCTGTGCGACACGCTGCGCGGCCAGGTAGACGAAGTGCGTCACATCGAGAAGCAAATTCTCGACGTGGCGGTGAACAAGTGCGGTATGCCGCGCGCGCACTTTATCAAAGTATTCCCGGGCAATGAAACCAATCTGGAATGGGTCGATGGCGAAGTGGCCGCCGGCCACGCCTACAGCGCCATCCTGGGCCGTAACATTCCGACCATCAAGGAACTGCAACAGCGCCTGATCGACCTGCAAGCGCGCGTGGTGCTGCCGCTGCCGGACTTGCGCAACATCAACCGCCAGATGGCGGCCGGTGAAATGAAGGCGCGCAAGGCCAAACGCGAAATGACCGAGGCCAACTTGCGCCTGGTGATCTCGATCGCCAAGAAGTACACCAACCGCGGCCTGCAATTCCTCGACCTGATCCAGGAGGGCAACATCGGCCTGATGAAGGCGGTGGACAAGTTTGAATACCGTCGCGGCTACAAGTTCTCGACGTATGCGACGTGGTGGATCCGTCAGGCCATCACCCGTTCGATCGCCGACCAGGCGCGCACCATCCGGATTCCGGTGCACATGATCGAGACCATCAACAAGATGAACCGCATCTCGCGCCAGATCCTGCAAGAGACCGGCGCCGAGCCGGACCCGGCGACGCTGGCCATCAAGATGGAAATGCCAGAGGACAAGATCCGCAAGATCATGAAGATCGCCAAAGAGCCGATCTCGATGGAAACGCCGATCGGCGACGACGACGATTCGCATCTGGGCGACTTCATCGAGGACAACAACACGCTGGCGCCGTCCGACGCCGCGCTGCACGCGTCGATGCGTGGCGTGGTCAAGGATGTGCTGGACTCGTTGACGCCGCGCGAAGCCAAGGTGCTGCGCATGCGCTTCGGCATCGAAATGTCGACCGACCACACGCTGGAGGAGGTTGGTAAGCAGTTCGACGTCACGCGTGAGCGGATTCGCCAGATCGAAGCCAAGGCCTTGCGCAAGCTGCGTCACCCGAGCCGCTCGGACAAGCTGAAGAGTTTCCTGGAAGGTAACTAAGGCTTGACTGAGATAGGGGGAGCCTATATGCTCCCGTGTTCTTCGGGCCCTTAGCTCATGCTTGGTTAGAGCAGAGGACTCATAATCCTTTGGTGCGCGGTTCGACTCCGCGAGGGCCTACCAATTTTTAATAGCTGCTCTTGGGCAGCTATTATTTCATCTGGCGTTAGATTTTCTGCGCTATCTGCGGCGTCAGCCCCGCAACTTTCTTGAATGCGTTCTCAATATCCTGGCGTAGCTGATCCGGTGATGGATAGTTGCGGTAACGGATGGTCTGGTAACCGGCGTTTCTCAGCATGGCGTCGCGGTCAGCGTCTTTCGCAATCTTGTTGTCATGAGTAGCGTCGTCCAGTTCGATGACGGCGATGGGCGTGAGGGTTTTGGTGCAGATCAGGAAGTCGGCGATTTTGCGGTCGTAGCGGTTGCGGTCTTGATGGTCTGTGGTGGTCAGCAGGGCGGCTAGCGGGACTTGAGCAAACACGGTGCAGTCGGTGAGGGTTTCCGTTAGCCGGAAGAACATTTGCTGTTCGCGCGCGGTCAACGGCCTGCGTGGCTGCACCTTCAGCTGGCTAAGCGGCTTGAGTTTGCTGCGCTTTTTCGGCATCAGCGAAACTGCAATCAGTATCCCGATGATGACGGCGATCAGTAGAGCTGTGCTGTTCATGTCGAACCATAAATAATTGTCTTGCGGCAATTTTACAGTTCGACATGCTTTCAATTCTCATGCTTTGTAACAGCCAGCAATTTATTTTGCCTTGTTGGCCTTGTGCTGTTGGTAATCTTCTCGGAGGCGATGCTGCTGGCGATGACTTTGTCGTAGGCCGACTTGGTCAGGTTGATCGAGCAGAATTTATCGAGCTCACGCTTGATCTTGTCGATGGCCACTTCCAGCGAACATTCCCGTAAGTAATGTTATTATTCCTGCATCCTTAACTTCATTCGAAGGCAAAAATGATTCCGTTTTCTCGCGTCGTGGTGCTGGCTGCTTTGAGCTTGGCCGGAGTGGTGCAGGCGGTGGAATTTGACGATGGCTCGCGTGCCAAGCTGATTGAAGAATACGCAAAGAAGCTGCAAGATAAGTACGTTTTCCCTGCCAAAGGCAAGCTGTTGGCCGATAGTCTGCGAAGCCATCTGAAGCATGGCGACTATGCCGGGCTGGAGGAGAAAGCCCTGGCGGAACAGGTGCAGAAGGATCTGGATGCCGTCGTGCCGGATCAGCACAACGGGCTGGTGTATGTTGAGTTTGATGCGCTGGAGGAGCCGCCACCGCCGCCACCCAAGCCGGCCGTGCCGGTAGCGCGTCCGGGACCGGACAATTTTGGTCTGGCCAAATTCGAGATGAAGGGCAAGGTGGCGTATCTGCAAGTTAGCCGCTTCGGGCCTGTGGATTCATTTGCCACCGAGGCTCTGGCCAAGGTGATGTCGCAGGCGGCCGATAGCCAGGCCATGATCGTTGACTTGCGCGATGGACAGGGTGGCATGCCGCCAATGGTGACGCTGCTGTCCAGCTATTTCTTTGATGACCGTCCTGTGCATTTGCTGGACGAGTTGGACCGCAGTGGCAAAGTCACCGATTCATTTATCACCACCGCCAAGCTGACCGGGCCACGCTACGGCAGCCAGCGCCCGTTGTATATTCTGGTTGACGAAGAAACCGCATCGGCGGCGGAAGCTTTTGCTTACGGTTTGCAGAAGCAGAAGCGGGCGTTGATTGTCGGCCACAAGACTTCTGGCGGTGCGCACAAGCAGTTTGGCGAACCGGTGTCGCATCACCTGATTGCCTTCGTGGCGATTGGCCGCAGTGTCGATCCGATTACCCAGTCCAATTGGGAACGCACCGGCGTGCAGCCGGACATCGAAGTGTCCGCCGCGCAGGCGCTGGACGTCGCCTTGGCGCAAATAGCAAAAGCTCCCGGCGCTCAGTAACAGGTCCCGGTTTATTTCACACGCTTTGCACGGGCCCAGGATACTTAGCTACTACGGGATCTCTATAACCATTGTCAAGCAGTCCGCGTCTCAGCCGGCGCGGATCGACAAGAAAATCGCTGCGTCCGAGGCCGCTTTTGATCGTAATTTCCCATAGGCTGGCAGCACTGAACAACAGCTCGTTATTCGCGTCATCAAGTAAAGTGAACCGAGACGGTGAGTTTGATCAATTTTTGGCGGGTGGAGTGCAGTTACCTTTACAAGAGGTTTCCTCGCCTTTGTGATCACAAACGGCTCTCCTTGGGCAGCTTGCTCAACAAGTCTTGCAAGATGGGTTTTTGCTTCATTGAGATTGACGGTAAGCATGGCTGCCTCTTGCTGGACTCAGTCTTCTTAGTTTGTACTAAAATCGCCTGACAAACTACCAAAAGGAGTGAGGAGATGATTGATTTGAATAGACGCGGCCTTGTGTTGGCTGCTGGTAGCGCTATCACCGTATCGGCGGTGGGTTTGCCGGTGTTGGCGGCAACGCCGGAGCGGAAGCTGGGTTATGCGATTGTCGGGCTGGGCGGCTACGGGCTGGGGATTATTATTCCGCAGTTTAAGAACTGCCAGCACAGCAAGCTGGTGGCGCTGGTCAGTGGCGACCCGGTCAAGGCCAAGCGTGTCGCGGCCGAGTACGGCGTGCCGGAACGCAGCATCTACAATTACCAGAACTTCGACAGCATCAAGGACAATCCGGATATCGACGTGGTCTACGTCTGCCTGCCGGTCTCGATGCACGCCGAGTACACCATCCGCGCCGCGCAAGCCGGCAAGCATGTGATGTGCGAGAAGCCGATGGCGGTGTCGTCCAAAGAGTGCGAAGCGATGATCGCCGCCTGCAAAAAGGCCGGCAAGAAATTGATGATCGGCTACCGCTGCCACTTCGAGGCCAACAATCTGGAAGCGCGCCGCCGCGCCCGTGCCGGTGAGATCGGCAAGCTGCGCTACTTCCGCTCCGAACACGGCTTCACCGCCGGCAATCCCAACTCCTGGCGCCTGAAGAAAGCCATGTCCGGCGGCGGTTCGCTGATGGACATCGGCATCTACGCGCTCAACGCCGCGCGCTATATGACGGCCGAGGAACCGATCGCCGTCTACGCCAAGGAAACCACCGACCGCCACGATCCGCGCTTCCGCGAGGTGGAGGATATGATCGAGTTCGAGCTGGAGTTCCCGTCCGGCGTCATCGCGTCCTGCATGTCGATGTACAGCGCCAACCAGAACCACATTTTGCTGATGGGCGACAAGGGCCGCATCGATATGGAGCCGGGGACGCGCTATGACGGCAACAAGCTGTGGGTGGGCCAAGACCGCAGCAACCTGATCACGCCAGCGCCGGGGCCGGGCGCGACGCAATGGTCCGGCCAGCTGGACCATCTGTCGCTGTGCGTGCTCAATAACAAGGAGCCGATCGTGCCGGGCGAGGAAGGCTTGCGCGATATCCGTATCGTGGAAGCGATCTACCGCTCGGCGCGCGAGCAGAAGCGGATCGCGCTTATTTAGCCAGGTCTTCGACGGCGCGGATATCCAGCATCGACACCACCAGATCCGCGCCGGTTAAAAATTCCTTCAGCGGGAAGCCGTCTTCCAGCGCCACTACAGATCCTTCGACGATGGCCGCCGCCTCGCCGGCCGGACGGTTGGGCGTGTGCGGCATGTAGGCGAATTGCGGAAAGCGGGTCTGGCCGCGCTCGGCGATTTCGTTGAGACTGCGCGGCGCGGCGCGCAACAGGCCGTTACGCACGCTGCGCTGGCGTTCTTCGCTACGCTTTTTCAGCAATTCGCCCAGACGCGCGATTTCTTCGGTCAGCCGGTCGGATTCGGACTGCTGGCTTTGCATTTCCTCGTCGCTCAGCGCTTCTTCCCATTGCGTCAGCTTCAGCAAGCCGCGCTTGTGCATGGTCTGGCGCTGCAAGTCGATTTCCAGCGTGGACTGGCGCGTCTTGTGGCCTTCCAGCGCCTGCACGATGCTGACGTCGCCATTGGCGCGGTGCCATTTGTCGTTGAAGTCGAATACCAGGCCGTCAAAGTAAAAATACATCGGCAGCGCATGTGGCGAGAGCAGCACTTCCTGCGGCAGCAGATTCCAGCGCTCGGCCACTTCGGCCAGGGTCAGGGTGAGGGGTTCTATCGTAGGCATGCGCATATTTTCGCACACAGCCGGTAAAATAATCATCTTGCTGTCGGGGAGTGATTGAAGATGATGTTTTTAAAAGTGCCGTTCGCGGAAAAAGAAGAAGCCAAAGCGCTCGGCGCGCGCTGGAACAGCGAGCGCAAGTCCTGGTACGTGCCAGATGGCAAAGACACCGGCGCCTTCGAGCGCTGGCTGCCGCCCGGCGGCGCCGATTTTGTGCCGGCGGTGGCCAAGCCGTCGCTCAAGTCGCGTCCGGTGATGACGGATTCGTACGCGGGCAAACCGGTCATCGGCCGTTTCTACATCGAGTTGCAGCATGACTGCGATCCGTTTGTGGCATGCCCGGTGTGCGCACCCAAGTTGGCCAGTTCAGGCTGGCAGGCGCATTACGACGATGTTGCAAAGATGCTAAAACCTTTGCGCCCGGCATGATGTTCTATTTACAAAACTGACAGGAAGTGCAATCCTCGTTCTGATGAATAGCACGACTCTGCAGCCCACCTTCCGTACTGAAAACCGGCCGGCCGAGCCGGTTCCTCGCTGTCGCCAGCCGGCTGATATTTTCGAATCCTTGTTCCAGAGTATCCAGGGTGGCGAGGTCCACGCGCGTCCCACGCTGGAGTTGACGCCCGGTTCGCCATTCCTGCCGTTCCTGGAAATCGGCTACGCGCTGCGCGCCTGCCTGGAAAAGCCGAGCCGTCACGATTATCTGATCGAGCGCCTGCGGCCGCACCTGAGCGTGATGATTGGCACGCTGCCGGCCAGCATCCTGCCGATGGGCATGCTGCCCAAGCTGGCGCCGCTGCCCAGTTTTCGCCCGCTGGAAGCCATTTCCGACGAGGAGGTGCGTGACTGGCTGATTCTCGAAGGTGGCCTGATCTACGGCGAAATGCAGCGCTTCGAGCTGGAAAACTACTTCGACGCCATCAAACCGTTTTTGTCGCCGGGCGGCGTGATGGTCGACCTCGGCAGTGGCCTGGGCAAGGTGGTGATGACGGCGGCGCTGACGTTGCCCTTCACGCGCTGCGTTGGCATCGAGCTGATGAATTACCGGCATCGGCTGGCGCAGGAGCGGCTGATCAAGCTGCTGACGCTGACCCGCAAGGGGCTGGAATCCCTGCCGCGACCGCTGACGCTCGATACGCCGCTGCTCTTGCCGTCCGGCCTGCCGGCCAGCGGCAGCCATTTGCTGGAATTGGGTTCGCGCATCGCTTTTGTCGAGAGCGATATGTTCAAGTTCGATGTGCGCGGCGCCAGTCTGGTGTTTTTGTACAGCACCTGCTTCGGTCCGCTGATGGACGCGATCAGCAACAAATTGGCGCGTGAATTGCAGGAAGGTGCGCTGGTCACTACCACCACCTATCCGATCAAGCACCCGGCGTTCCGGCTGCTGCAATCGCATGCGCCGGGCACGCTATCGTGGACCAGCGTGATGATTTACCAGCGCGTCGGCCCGCCGATGATTGAGCCAGCGTCGGAAGTGCGCTATCTGCACCAGCCGGACGTGGCGGCATGGGAAGCCCGTGTGCGTACCGAGTTGGCCGATTAAAGCAGCCATTTGCGTGCAGTAGCGATCAAGTTATCCGACAATGCGCGCGTGAACGGCGTCTGGATGTCCCACATATGCCAGATCAGCGGCACGTCCAGCCATTTTCCCGGCGCCAGGTCGACCAGTTGGCCTTGCTGGAGTTGCCGCTGGCATTGCGGCAGCGGCAGCATGCCGTAGCCAAATCCCGCTTCGACAAACCGCACATACCCTTCCGAGCTGGACAGCGCGTGGTGCGGATAGCGGCCGGTATAGCCGGTATGCTGGGCGATGAAGCGGGTTTGCAGCATGTCCTTGCGGTCGAAGGTCATCACCGGCGCGCGCTGGACGGTTTCCGCAGTCATGCCGTCCGGAAACCAGCGGGCGGCAAACTCCGGTGTCGCTACGCAGAAATAGCGCATGATGCCCAGCGGCGTGGCGGTAGTGCCGGGCACCTGGGCGGTTTCGCTGGTGACGCAGCCGAAAACCCGGCCTTCGCGCAGCATGCTCAGCGTGTGATCCTGGTCGTCCAGCCGGATCTGCAACATGCAGTCGCCGCTGTGCATCAGCGGCGTCACCGCTTCCTGTAGCCAGGTGGCGGCGCTGTCGGCATTGACGGCGATGGCGATTTCGGGACGGATATCGAGCTCGCCGGGGCGCTTGTCCAGCGCCGATTCCAGCAGCCGCACTTGGCGGTAATGGGCGATCAGGCGCTGTCCGGCTTCGGTTGGCGAGGGCGGTTGGCTGCGCACAATCAGCAACTCGCCGGCGCTGTTTTCCAGCATGCGGATGCGCTGCGACACCGCCGACTGGGTGATCGACAGGGCCGCAGCGGCCTTGTCAAAACTGCCATGATCGATGACTGCGTCCAGTGCGGCCAGTCCCCGATAGTCTACACGGCTCATTAGCTCACCTAATATTTAGCAAATAAGATTAATTATACTTATCTTGCGGCGAGCCGTAATCTGGCGTTTTTTTGCACGGAGAAGGCCATGGAAGCCACCGCTTTTTTGAAAGGTATCGGGCTGGGCGGCAGCTTGATCGTTGCCATCGGTTCACAAAACGCGTATTTATTGCGGCAAGCGCTGAAACGCGAATTTGTAATGACCTGCATTGCCATCTGTATTATTTGCGACGTGGTGTTAATTGGTGCCGGCGTAGCAGGCATGGGGCAGATGATTATGGAGGCGCCATCGCTTTTATTCTGGATAAAAATTGCCGGCGCTGGATTTTTGTTCTGGTATGGATTGCGTGCAGCGCGCTCAGCTATTAATCCTTCAGCGATGGAAGAGGATAAAAATACCACTGCGCCTGACCGCAAGACGGTTATCGCCGCTATGTTAGCCTTCAGTTTATTAAACCCGCACGTTTATCTGGACACGGTAGTGTTATTAGGCTCCATCGGCGGTCAACAACCTGGGGATGGTCGGCTCTATTTTGCTTTGGGAGCAATGTTGGCTTCCATCCTATGGTTTAGCAGCCTGGGTCTCGGTGCGCAGTATTTGAGGCCGATATTTTCCCGGCCGAGTGCCTGGCGAATTCTGGATGGGATTATCGCGGTGGTCATGTGGAGTCTCGCCGTCTCGCTGTTTCTGTAGGGCACAAGCTCAAAACTGGCTAGTATGTGCTAATTTTTGGCATGATTCTTCCAGTTAGGCTTACAATGACATGGTCACTTGAACCGCGCCGCACCGGCGCCGCATGTCAATGAGCGCAGATCCAGGCTTTATCACCGCGATGGTGGTGGAATTTACCGCCGATACCATCTTGAGCGCCTTACTGATTTTCCTTTGGCTGATGCAGCGCAAGGAAAAGCATGCGCTATTCTGGGGTATCGGCCAATTGGCGATTATGGCTGGCGGTATCGTCTGGTTTGGCACGGCAGATTTTATGTCGCTGCAATGGCGGCTGTATTTAAGCGCTTTCTTTTTATCGGCCGGCATGGCCGGATATTGGTCCGGCACGCAATTCTTTATCGGAAAATTACGCGCGGTGCATGTGCGCTGGATGGCGCCGGTAGTTCTCATCGTCAGTGGAATATTTTATCTGCTGTGGAATATCGACAATAGCTGGCTGCCGCGCGGCAGCGCCGCCGCTCTAGGATTTATTATGTTATGGGCAGGGACGCGGCTGGTCGGTATTAATAACCGCTACCGTTTCCTCGGCCTGACGCTGATGCTGCGCGGCGGTTTTAATTTATTCGCCGCCGTCAGCCTCAATCAAGATACGTATGTGGTGTGGTTTATCGGCACCAGCGTGCTCAAGGTGCTGACGATGCTTGGTCTGGTCTACGCGGTGCAGGATGAAATCCAGCAGCGCTATGCCCGCACCATCGACAGCCTGAGCCACGGATTCCTGATCCGCGACCGGCGCGGCTATGTCCACGTCGCCAACGAACGTTGCGCCAAGTTGCTGGGTTTTGATAACGCCCAGCAACTGATCGGCAAGCACGTCTGCGATCTGTTGCCGGGGTTGTCGCGCGAAATGGCTGACCATTATTTCTTCCGTTTCGAAGCCGACGGCGTGCAATATCCGATTGCCGATACGGCAACATTTAAACTGCGAAACGGCAACCATCTGCCGGTTGAATTGCTGGGGTCGCCTTACATCGAGCGTGGCCGCTTGTACTGCCTGGTCCAGTTGCTGGACATCAGCGAACGCAAAAAGAAGGATGATCAGTTATTCCAGGCCGCCCGTGTCGACCCGGTGACCGGCTATTCCAACCGCCACGCCTTGTCGGATAGGTTGGCGCTGAAAGTGGCCCGGGCGGCCGAAAACGGTCGCGAATGCGCGGTGCTGTTTATCGACCTGGACAAGTTCAAGCGCGTCAACGATTCCTTCGGCCACGCCGCCGGCGACGAATTGCTGCGCTCGGCTGCTCACCGCCTGCACGCGCTGCTGCGTCCGACCGATGTGCTGGCCCGCTTCGGCGGCGACGAATTCATCATTGTGATTCCGGACCTGGCGCCGAACAGCGCGGAGCAGATGGCGGCCGATTGCGCCGAGGCCATCATTGCAGCCATGGCGCGCGGCTTCGAGCTGTCCTATCACGCCATCAGCGTCACGGCCAGCATCGGCATCTCCTGCTATCCAAAACACGGAACCGATAGCGATACGCTGATACGCAATGCCGACATCGCGATGTACGCGGCCAAGAAAACCGGCCGTGGCGAACAGCGCATGTTCACCGAAGACATGAATGCGGTGGCGCGCGATGGCCTGGTGATTGACGGCGCATTACGTGGCGCCATCGAAGCTAACGAATTTTCGCTGGTCTACCAGGCCATTACCAATGCCCAGACCGGCAAGCTGACCAAGGTCGAGGCGCTGCTGCGCTGGAACAGTTCGCTGCTGGGGCCGGTTCCACCGGACCGCTTCATCCCGGTGGCGGAAGACAGCGGCATGATTATCGAGCTGGGTACCTGGGTGCTGGATCAGGCCTGCCGCCAGGTCGGTCTGTGGAAGCAGAGTGCGCTGGACGACGTCACTATCAGCATCAACGTCTCGTCCTGGCAGCTGGCCGATCCGGGCTTCGTCACGCTGGTGTCGCAGGCGCTGATCCGCAATGGCCTGTCGCCGCACCAGCTGGAGCTGGAACTGACCGAGCGCGTGCTGATCGAGGACACCCTCAACGTGCAGACCGTGCTGGCGCAGCTGCGCGCGCTGGGCGTCGGCATTTCGCTGGATGATTTCGGCACCGGCTATTCCTCGCTCAGCTACCTGACCCAGTTCCACCTGAACACGCTGAAGATCGACCGCGCTTTCGTCATGGATATCGAGCATAGCGAGCGCAGCAACAACCTGGTGCACGCGATTATCGCCATGGGCCACAGCCTCGGCTTGCAACTGGTGGCGGAAGGCGTGGAGACCGCCGGCCAGGCCACCATTCTCGAACAGATGGGCTGTCATTATTTGCGGGGCTATCACATCGCGCGGCCGATTGCGCCGGATGAGCTGTTGCGCTTTGCGGACAGCCGCGCCGGAGCCCTGGCGCAGCAGACGCCGGCCCAGCCCGATTTCGTTATTTAGCGACCGGCACTTTCTGCGCTGCTTCGTCGTCGGTCAGTATCCAGATGCGGTCGATATAGCCCATGCCGTCCACCGTGTAGTTGACCACGATATCGCTACCGCGCACGGCCGCCGGCATTTCAATACGATTGTCCTGATTGAAGATGCGCGCCGACGGCGACAGCTGGCGCGGTTTGCCGTCCAGCATAATGTCCGGGTAGTAGCCGGGCGTGAACTTGCCGCGCAGGATGTTGGCGGGGAAGGGACGGTCGATCGCAAAAGCCGGCAAGGCCAGCATCGCGGCTAATAACAACGCGCTGAGTTTTCGCATCGTCCCTCCTGTGGAAAACGCCAGCTTACCCCAGCGTGCTGAACATCGCCACTACAGCGACCGCCATCACGCCGGTGCACAGCCAGCCCAGCACGCGCAGCCGGCGTGAAATCACCAGCGCGCCCATCACCGACTTGCGCGAGGCCAGCAGCATGACCACCACCATTACGGGCACCGCGATCACGCCATTCAGCACCGCGCTCCAGAACAGCGCCTGGATCGGGTCGACATTGGTGAAGCACAACGCCGTGCCGACCAGCGTGGCGCCGATGATGATGCCGTAGAACTTGCGCGCGCCGGACAGTTGCAGCTCCAGGCTGTTCTTCCAGCGCATGGCGCCGGCGATGGCATAGGCGGCCGAGCCGGCCAGCACCGGCACCGCCAGCAAGCCGGTGCCGATAATGCCCATGCTGAACAGCGCAAACGCGAAGTCGCCGGCGATCGGCCGCAGCGCTTCGGCCGCCTGTGCCGACGAGCTGATGTGCGTGATGCCGTGCGCGCCGAGCGTGGCGGCAGTGGTCAGCATGATGCACATCGCCACCAGGTTGGAGAACCCCATGCCGGTGACGGTGTCGATCTTGATACGCATCAGCTGGTCCTTGGCCTGTTCGCTGGCGCGCTTGAGCGGGTGGGCATCGGGGTCGGCGCGCAGGTCCTCCACCTCCTGCGAGGCCTGCCAGAAGAACAGATACGGGCTGATGGTGGTGCCGAAGATGGCCACCACGGTGGTGATGTAGTCCTTGTTCCAGGTCAGCGGCGGCAGCACGGCGGCATGCAGGATCTGCAGCCACGGCAGCTTGAGCGTGAGCGCGGTGACCACATAGGCCAGCAGCGCCAGCGTCAGCCATTTAAGCACGCGCACGTAGCTGCGGTAGGGCAGCATCACTTGCAGCACGGCCGACAGCACGCCAGCGCCGGCCGCATACCATTGCGCGCCGCCGCCCAGCACCATGCTGGCGGCCTGGCCCATGGCGGCGACGTCGGCAGCGATGTTGATGGTGTTGGCCAGCAGCAGCAGTCCGACCAGTGCGTACAGTAGCCAGGCCGGGAAATGGCGGCGGATATTGGTCGCCAGGCCGTGCCCGCTAACGCGGCCGATCTGCGCGCTGATGGCCTGAATGCCGACCATCAGCGGATAGGTCAGGATCAGCGTCCACACCATGCCGTAGCCGAACTGCGCGCCAGCTTGCGAATAGGTGGCGATGCCGCTCGGGTCGTCGTCGGCGGCGCCGGTGATCAGGCCGGGGCCAAGCTTGCTGAGCCAGCCCTTGGCCGCTGCCTTGGCGGCCGGCGGCGGCGCGCTAGCGTCGGCTGCCTGCGTGGGTACTTCTGCTGTGTCCATGATGTCTCCTGTTTGCTTGATGCTAAGGCGGCCCGGGCGGCGCTTCCGTACGCAGCCGTACTGAGACTGGCTGAATAACTGTTGCTGTGTCATCAAGATGTCACGCCAGCGTCATCGCTTGGTCACATGCGCTTCCTACAATCTTGCCAGTTGATTATCCACCACCCTTGCAAGAAAGAATACTCTCATGTCACAGCGCTTCCCTTTGAAACCTTTGTGCCTGGTCGTCCTGCAAGCCTTGGCTTGCCAGGCTTATGCTGGCACCGCGGACGTTGCCGATGCCGCCGCCGATGACAGCGCTGCGGTCGGCGCCATGGCCGGTCCGGTGCAAACGGTGGAAATCACCGGCCGCGGCCAGTCGCGTCAGGTGCAAAACATCAATAAGGCCGACCTGGCCGAAGTCCTGCCGGGCACCAGCCCGCTGAAGGTGCTGGACAAGCTGCCAGGCGTAAACTTCCAGTCGGCCGATCCGTTCGGCGCCTACGAATGGTCCACCAGCTTCAGCATTCGCGGCTTCAACCAGAGCCAGCTGGGCTACACGCTGGACGGCGTGCCGCTCGGCGACATGAGCTACGGTAACAACAACGGCCTGCACATCAGCCGCGCCATCTCGTCGGAAAACATCGGCAGCGTGTCGGTGTCGCAAGGCGCCGGTTCGCTGGGCACCGCGTCGTCGAGCAACCTGGGCGGCACGGTACAGTTCTTCACGCTCGCGCCAACCGATGAGCGCGGCCTGACCTTCGCGCAAACCGTCGGCAGCGATTCGACCTCGCGCACCTTCGCCCGCGTCGACACCGGCCTGATCAACGGCGTCTTCAAGGCCTTCCTGAGCGGCACCCGCCAGCGCACCGACAAATGGAAAGGCGACGGCGGCCAGGACCAGGATCAGTGGAACTCGCGCTTTGTCTTCAACTTCGGCGACAACAGCCTGACCGGCTTCCTGAACTACTCGGACCGCAAGGAAATCGACTACCAGGATATGTCGCTGGAAATGGTGCGTCGCCTCGGCTACAACTGGGACAACTACCAGCCGGACTGGCAGCGCGCGGTCAATGCCGCCAAGGGCGTCTTCACCGGCGGCGTCACCAGCCTGGACGATGCCTACTATTCGGCTGGCGGCCTGCGCAAGGACACCATCGGCGGCCTGACGCTGGACCTGCACCTGACCCAGGGCGTGGATCTGAAGACCACCATCTACCACCACGACAACAAGGGCCAGGGCCACTGGTACACGCCATACGTGGCGACCAATGCCGCCAACCCGATCTCGCTGCGCACCACCGAGTACACCATCAACCGCGATGGCGTCACCAGCGACCTGAGCTGGGAAATCGGCGACCACACCGTCACCGCCGGCCTGTGGGGCGAGCGCAACAACCACACCGCCAGCCGCAACTACTACGGCGTGACCGGTCCGGCCGACACCATGTTCTACCTGACCAATCCGTTCGCCACCGACTGGAAGCAGAACTTTATCACCACCACCTCGCAGTACTACCTGCAAGACGCGCTGGCGCTGATGGACAACAAGCTGAAAATCAACGCCGGCTTCAAGGCGCTGGACGTCGATATCAAGGCCACCAATATCGTCGGCACCCGTGCCGCCGGCGACCTGGACGCTAACAAGAAATTCCTGCCGCAAGCCGGCTTCAACTACGCGCTGACCAGCGACGACGAAGTGTTCGGTTCGGCATCGAAAAACATGCGCGCGCACCAGCCGGGCGTCAGCGGTCCGTTCTCGCAAACGCAAGCCGCCTACAACGCCGGCGTCGCCAGCCTGAAACCGGAAACCTCGACCAACGTCGACCTCGGCTACCGCTTCAAACGCGCCAGCCTGCAAGGTTCGGTCGCGGTGTACAGCGCGCGCTTTGATGATCGTCAGCTGAGCGTGGCGACTTGCGCCGGTATCGTCGGTTGCCCATCGACCTTCGTCAACGTCGGCAAGGTCGACACCAAGGGTGCGGAAGCGGTCGCCGTGTGGAAGTTCAACCGCGAATTCAGCTGGTTCAACTCCTACACCTACAACGATTCCAAGTACAAGTCGAACTACATGGATGGCACCACGCTGGTCGCAGTCAGCGGCAAGACGGTCGTGAATGCACCACGCCAGCTGTTCAACACCGAAGTGTCGTATGAAGGCGGTCCGGTATTCGCCCGCCTGGGCGCCAAGTACACCGGCAAGCGCTACTACACCTACCTGAACGACCAGGGTGTGGACGCCTTCTGGCTGGCCAACCTGTCGGCCGGCTACAAGCTGAAGTCGCTGGGCTGGGCCAAGGAACTGTCGCTGCAGTTGAACGTGACCAATCTGTTCGACAAGCAGTACATCAGCACCATCGGCACCAATGGCTTCCAGGCTAGCGATCCGAACGGCACCGCGCAAACGCTGCTGACCGGCGCGCCACGCCAGTTCTTCCTGACCCTGAACGGCAAGCTGTAAGCAAGTCCAGCGCCACGTTGTTGCACGGAAAACACAAGCACAGCGTGGCGCTGGCATGGCGCTGCACATAGTTGCATACTGGCTAGCCAGAAGCCGCTATGAGGAGTTGGGCCATGAAATGGTTTTACGATCTGAAAATAGCCACAAAACTGTTCGTTTCTTTTGGCGCTGTGCTGATGTTGACCTTGGTGCTGGGCATCAGCAACATGGTGTCAATGGATCGCGTCAACCAAGCTTCGACCGACCTGGCCGAAAACTGGATGCCCAGTGTGCGCGCGGTGATGGACCTGCGCACCGACGTGGGCGAAGTGCGGCGCTGGGAACTGGCCCATCTGCTGAACGAGGACCCGGCCGCCATGGCCGATTATGAACAGCGTCTCGACAAGTCGCTGGCCCTCCTCAAACAACACCGCGACAACTACGAAAAGCTGATTTCCAGCCCGGAAGAAAAAGCCATTGCCACCGAGTTTGACAAGGGCGTGACGGCGTTCCTGGCCGACCACGGCAAGATGATCGAGATGTCGCGCGCCGGCA
The DNA here is from genome assembly GCF_012849375.1 of Duganella dendranthematis. Lineage (NCBI taxonomy): Bacteria > Pseudomonadati > Pseudomonadota > Betaproteobacteria > Burkholderiales > Oxalobacteraceae > Duganella > Duganella dendranthematis. Next base: position 1,305,869 of record NZ_CP051684.1, on the reverse strand, counting down.
AGAAGGCGGAGGCGCGCACCTTGTCGTCCAACAGCTCGGCGCAGGCGCTGACCATCATCACTGACAACGTCAACAAGCTGGTCAAGCTGAACGTGGATGGCGGCGATGTCGCCAGCGACGCCGCTTCGGCCACCTATCAGAATGCCCGCATTACCTCGATCGTGCTGCTGGTGGTAAATATCGGCATCGGCATGGCGCTGGCGATGTGGGTGGCGCGCATCGTCGCCACGCCCTTGCAGGAAGCGGTGTCGCTGGCGCGCGATGTGGCCGACGGCGACCTGACCCGTTCCATCGACGTCAAGAGCGCTTGCGAGACGGGCCAGCTGATGCAGGCGCTGAAGGACATGACCGGCAATCTGCAGAGCCTGGTCAGCCAGGTGCGCAACGGTACCGACACCATCGCCACGGCGTCGTCGGAGATTGCCAGCGGCAACCAGGACCTGTCGTCGCGCACCGAGGAGCAGGCTAGTTCGCTGGAAGAGACGGCGTCGTCGATGGAAGAGTTGACCAGCACCGTCAAGCAGAACGCCGACAACGCGCGCCAGGCCAACCAGCTGGCGCAGTCGGCTTCCGGCATTGCCATGAAGGGCGGCGATGTGGTGGGGCAGGTGGTTGGCACCATGGCGTCGATCAATGAATCGTCGCGCAAGATTGTCGATATTATTTCGGTGATCGACGGGATCGCGTTCCAGACCAACATCCTGGCGTTGAACGCGGCGGTGGAAGCGGCCCGCGCCGGCGAGCAGGGCCGCGGCTTTGCGGTGGTGGCGAGCGAGGTGCGCAATCTGGCCCATCGTTCGGCGGCGGCGGCCAAGGACATCAAGCTGCTGATCAGCGATTCGGTGGACAAGGTGGAGGCTGGCTCGGTGCTGGTCAACCAGGCCGGCGAGACGATGAACGAGATCGTCACCAGCATCACCCGCGTGACCGACATCATGAGCGAGATCACCTCCGCCAGCGTGGAGCAGAGCGCCGGCATCGAGCAGGTGAACACGGCGATTGTGCAGATGGATCAGGTGACGCAGCAGAATGCGGCGCTGGTGGAACAAGCGGCGGCAGCGGCGGAGTCGATGCAGGAGCAGGCGGCCAAGCTGAGCGAAGTGGTCAGCGTATTCAAGCTGCTGGCGACGTCGCAATCCGCGCCGTCGGTGAAGCGTCCAGCGGCGCCGCGCAAGCCGGCGGTGCCGGCCTCGGTAGTGGCCAGTGCCAAGGCGCCGGCGCCACGTCCGGCGCTGAAAAAGCCGGTCAAGGAAACCGTCGGCGGCGACGAGTGGGAAGCGTTCTGACCGGGTAGCGGCCAGCAGCCGGCGCCTCTGAAAATGCGCCGGCTTTTAAATCGCTTGACTCTCAACCTACTAGAAGGTAGGATGAATGCATGAGTAAATTATCCAACACAGCGGAAGACATCCTCGGCAGCGCCCGGGTGCTGATCGCGGCGGGTGGATACAACGGCTTCAGCTATGCCGACATAGCCGAAGTGATTGGCATCCGCAAAGCCAGCATTCATCATCATTTCCCCAGCAAGGTGGACCTGGTGCGGACGCTGGTGGAGCAGTACCGCGCCGCCGCCAAGGACGGACTGGAAAAGCTGGAACTCAGCTTGCCCGATCCGGCCCAGCAACTGCGCGCCTACATCCAGTACTGGGAAACCTGTATTGGCGATGCCAGCGCGCAGTTTTGCGTCTGTGCCTTGCTGGCCAGCGAGTTGCCGATCCTGCCGGAAGAGGTGGCGCTGGAAGTCCGGTCACATTTCCGCGCACTGGCGGCGTGGATGGCACGCGCGCTGGAACGGGGACAGCAGCAGGGTGTGCTGAAGCTGGCACGCGCACCGCAGGTGGAGGCTGAAATCTTTATGGCGTCGGTCCATGGCGCCATGCTGTCGGCGCGGGCTTATGGCGATCCAGCCATGTTCGGCGCCATCATGAAACCGCAACTGGATTTGTTGACTGCAGTCTAAGCAGGGATGCCGGAATGATCAGGCATCCCTTTTTTAAAAACCATCGCTCTACCAACTAGTAGGTAGAAACAAAGGAATGATCATGAATGACAATCTCAACCAAGAAAGCTGGCTCAAGCAGTACTACTCCCTGCGTGCGGCGTTTTCCATCGCCTGGGTGATTGCGGCCTTGACGGTCGGCAAGCAATCGTGGCTGATCGGCGCGGTGCTGCTGGTCGCCTATCCGGCATGGGACGCGGTGGCCAACTTCATCGACGCCGCCCGTAACGGCGGGCTGGCCGCCAACCGCACCCAGGCCATCAACTTCGGCGTCAGCCTGGCGACCGCGCTGGCGGTCGGACTGTCGCTGCAAAGCATGCAGGCGGTGCTGGGCGTATTCGGCGCATGGGCGATTCTGGCGGGCCTGCTTCAGCTGGGCACCGGCGTGCGGCGCTGGAAAACCAACGGCGCGCAGTGGGCGATGATCCTGAGCGGCGGCCAGTCGGCACTGGCGGGTGGCGCCTTCATCTTCCAGGCGCTGCACACGGCCGAACCGCCGGCACTGGCCACGGTGGTGGGCTATGCGGGATTCGGCGCGTTCTACTTCCTGATCTCGGCGCTGTTGCTGGCATTCAGCGCGCGCCGTCGGCAACGCGCATAACGGCGAGGGTGCGCCGCCGGTTTATTCCGGATGGCGCGCCTGCCAGGCCTTGAGCGCCTCGCGGTAGCGGTCCAGTTCTTCCTGGTACAGGTCGTCTACGCAGTAGGTGCAGCCGCTGTGGCAGCAGTCGCCCGGTTCGGGCGGGGTGGGTGGTTGCGGCTTCGGGTCATCCATACTCATACTTTTCTCTACATCGGCGGCATGGCCAGCAGTGCCATGTTGCGTCCTTTTTCCTTGGCGCGATACAGGGCCCGGTCGGCCAGTTGCACCAGATCCTGCGGCGAGGTGTCGTCGGTCGGCACCATCACCGCCACGCCGATACTGATCGTCATGATACCAAACGGCGACTGTTCGTGCGGCAACGCCCGCCGCGCTAGCTCGGCGCAGATATCCTGCGCCACGCCAAATGCATCGGCCGCATCGGTGGCTGCCGCCAGCAACGCGAACTCTTCGCCGCCATAGCGCGCCACCAGGTCGGTGGTGCGGCGGCCGTGGCTGGTGATCAGATCGGCCACGGTGCGCAGCGCGGCGTCGCCGGCCAGGTGGCCGTAGTGGTCGTTGTATTTCTTGAAGTAATCCACGTCCAGCATCGACAGCGCCAGCGTCTGACCGGTGCGCGCGGCGCGCCGCCATTCGGCTTCCAGCGCCAGGTCGAAACCGCGCCGGTTGCTGACGCCGGTCAGGCCGTCTGTGGTGCTGAGCGCGGCCAGCTTGCGGTTGGATTCTTCCAGCTCGACGGTGCGCGCCGCCACGGTCTGTTCCAGCTCGGCCTGATGGCGCGTCAGCCGCGTGATGCGCACCTTGTACGCCAGCGCCAGCGAGCCCACCACCAGCGCCATCAGGCCGGAACGGAACCACCAGCGCTGCCAGAACGGCGGGGTGATGGTGATGTTGAGGGTGGCCGGCACCTGGTTCCATACGCCCAAGTGATTGGCGGCCTTGACGCGGAAGATGTACTTGCCCGGATTCAGATTGGTGTAGCTGGCGGTGCGGTGGCCGGCGTCGGTCTCGACCCAGTCGCGGTCGAAGCCTTGCAGTTGATATGAGTAGCGGTTGCCGGACGGTTCGGTGTAATGCAACGCGGCGAACTCCAGCGCAAACACCGACGCCTGCGACGACAAGGTCAGCGCCGTGGGCGCCGTCACCGGACCGTCGGCCTTGACGTTTTCGCTGGGCTGGCCGTTTTGCAGCGAATGGTTGAACACGGTGATGTCGGTAATCGCCACCTGCGGCGGTACCGAACTGGTCTTCACTTTCGACGGCGTCACCGCCGTCATGCCGTGCACGCCGCCGAAGAACAGCGTGCCGTCCGCGCCCAGTGCCGACGAGTTGACGGTAAAGCCTTCGGTCAAACCATCCGACGCGGTGAAGTGCGTGACCTTGCCGCTGTCCGGCTCCAGCCGGTACAGGCCGGTGATGGTGCTGCACCAGATCTTGCCCTCGTGGTCGTGCTGAATCGACAGGATCTTCGGCGCGCGCATCGCGGCCGCGTAGGACTTGAAGGTGATCGAGCCATCCGGCTTGACCACCACCAGGTTCAGTCCCTTGCTGGTGCCGACCCAGATGCGGCCTTGCGCATCTTCATGCAGGCTGGCGATGTTGTCGTCACTGAGGCTGTTGGCGTCCTGGTTGGCGTGGCGGTAGTGGCGGAACTTGCCGCTGGCCTGGTCCAGCAGGTCGAGGCCGCCGCCATTCCATTCCGAACCGGCCCACACGCGGCCCTGGCGATCTTCCAGCACCGCCGAGGTGCCGTTGACGCTGCGCGAACTCGGGTCTTGCGGATCGTTGTAGTAAATCTTGCGTACGTCGGTCTTGATCTCGTAGCGGATCAGGCTGTTGCCGGTGGCCAGCCACAGCATGCCGCCGGCGCCGGGCGCGATGGCGTTGATGTAGTCGCTGGCGGTGTTGCCGAAGTGGATGGCCTGGAACGGGCTGTCCGGCGTGTCCAGCCGGTTCAAGCCGTTGGACGTGCCTAGCCACAGCGGCCCCTTGCCGTCGTCGTCCTGGTACATGCTGTAGACGATCGAATGCGATAGCTTGCCGGGCACCTTGTCGTCGGCGTGGTAGCTGCGCAGCACCTTGCTGGATGCCGGGTCGTACAAGCTCATGCCCACATTCCCGCCCAGCCACATCTTGCCGTTCGGCGCGCGCGACAGGCTCAGCAGCGCGTTGCTGGCCGGCGCCGAGCGGCTGTCGATGCGGAACGGCACGTGGCGGGTAAAGCCTTCGCTGCTCAGGTTGGCCATGGCGATGCCGTCGGTGAAGGAGGCGATCCACAGCATGCCGCCGCGGTCCTGCATCACCGCGCGCAGGTTGTCGCCGGGCAGGCTGTACGGATCGTCGGCGGCGTGCACGAACTGGTCGAACGCTTCGTTGGCCTCGTTCCAGCGCAGCAGCCCGGCCGACAGCGTGGTGGCCCACAGCACGCCCTTGTTGTCGAGGCCGAAGTTGGTGATGCGGCTGTACGGCGAGACGATCGCCTTGCGCGTGTCCCAGTCGCTCTTGCCGTCCCAGCGGATGATGCCGGACTCGGTGCCGATCCACAGCGCGCCGGTGGTGTCGAACTGCAGCGCGCGGACGATGTTGACGCGCGCGTCCGGCTTGGCGGCCGGATCGACCTGGTGATGGCGGAAGGTCTTGGCGCCGGGCGCCAGGTAGTCGAGGCCGCCGGGCCAGGTGCCGATCCACACGCCGCCTTGCGCGTCCAGTGCCAGCGCGTTGAGGTCGTTGCTGGCCAGGCTGTCGGGATCGGCGTCGCTATGGGCGTAGATGGCGTCGAACTTGCCGCTGCGGGGATCGAAGTGCTGCAGGCCGCCCCAGGTGCCGATCCACAGGCCGTCCTTGCCGTCGGAAATGATGTTCTTGACGATGCGGTGGTTCTTCGGCGCCTTGTCGGAGGTAAACGTGGTGAAGTTGTTGGTGTCCGGATTGAAGCGCGCCAGGCCGTTCTGGGTGGCGGCCCAGATGCGGCCTTGCCGGTCCTCGAAGATGGCCGACACGCGGTCATGCGGCAGGCTGGCCGGATCGGCCGGATTGTTGGTGTACTTCACCGCCTGGTAGCCGTTGTAGCGGTACAGGCCGTCCGTGTGGGTGCCGACCCAGACGAAGCCCTTGCGGTCCTGGATCAGCGACAGCATCGACGGTTCGTCGCCGGCCAGCGGGCCGAGTTTCTTGAAACGCAACGACGGCGAGGGCGCCGCGCTGGTGACGGTGACACTGGCGGCGCTCAGCGCCAGCAACAGGCAAAGGAAGAGCAGGCGGCGCAGGGCCGAGAAGGGCGCTAACATGGGGGATCACAGTGAATTCTGGACAGATTGGCTATTATACATGCCATTGATGCAAGGGTTTCGTGATAAAAGCTGCTGGTTTTTAGCGCAGTTGTCAAAAATTAGGGTATAGTTTACGGCGCTTCACCATCCGTCCAGAATATGTCCGATACCGAGATCACCACCCCTACCGTCCCCGAGCAAGCCGCCGTCGCTGCCGCCGCCCCCGTCCGTTTCGCCGATTTCGGCCTGTCGCCCGACATCCTGCGCGCGCTGAACGACCAGGGCTACGAGCACCCGACGCCGATTCAAGCCCAGGCTATCCCTGTGCTGCTGCAAGGCCGCGACGTCATGGGCGCGGCCCAGACCGGTACCGGCAAGACCGCCAGCTTCGCGCTGCCGATCATCCAGATGCTGCTGGCGCACGCCAGCACCAGCACCTCGCCGGCGCGTCACCCGGTGCGCGCGCTGATCCTGACGCCGACCCGCGAACTGGCGGTGCAGGTGGCCGAGAACGTCAAGGCCTACGCGGTGCATACGCCGCTGCGCTCGACCGTGGTGTTCGGCGGCATGGACATGAAGCCGCAGACCGTAATCCTGAAAGCCGGCGTGGAAATCGTCATCGCCACCCCGGGCCGTCTGCTGGACCACGTGGAGCAAAAGAACATCAGCCTGGGCCAGGTGCAGATGCTGGTCATGGACGAAGCCGACCGCATGCTGGACATGGGCTTCCTGCCGGACCTGCAGCGCATCATCAACCTGCTGCCGAAGAAACGCCAGAACCTGATGTTCTCGGCCACCTTCTCGCCGGAAATCAAGAAGCTGGCCAACACCTTCCTGACCGACCCGATCACCATCGAAGTGGCGCGCAGCAACCAGACCGCCGACAAGGTGACCCAGGTGGTCTACAAGATCGCCGAGAACCAGAAGCATGCGCTGACCGCGCACATCCTGCGCCAGCGCGAGCTCAAGCAGGTGATCATCTTCTCCAACACCAAGCTGGGCGCCTCGCGTCTGGCGCGCGAGCTGGAACGTGAAGGCATGAAGGCAGTGGCGATCCACGGCGACCGCACGCAGCAGGAACGCATGGCGGCGCTGGACGCGTTCAAGAAGGGCGAGATCGACATCCTGGTGGCGACCGACGTGGCCGCGCGCGGCCTCGACATCTCCGACCTGCCGTGCGTGATCAACTACGACCTGCCGTACAACGCCGAAGACTATGTGCACCGGATTGGCCGCACCGGCCGCGCCGGCGCCTCGGGCGACGCCATCTCGATCTATTCGGACAAGGACGAGCGCCTGCTGGTCGATATCGAAAAACTGATCAAGCAGACCATCCGTCGCGCCGAGCCGGAAGGTTTCAATCCGGCCCCGAGCTTTGCCGACGAACGTGGCGAACGCCGTCCACGCCGCACCGAAGACATCGGCCGCGCCCCGGCCGGCCGTCCTGCCGAGCGCAGCGAACGTCCGCCGCGCAGCCTGGGGGGCGGCGGTCCACCACGCCGCGAGAAAGTCGATCCGTGGTTCCTCAAGCCCTACGAGCCGGCCAAGACCGCACCAGCGCCGGCGCCCGCAGCCGGCGGCGCGCTCACCAAGGCCAAGCCCAAGCTGGCCTTCCTGCTGGGCGGCGTACCGAAGTAATAAAAAAGCCATGTGCTCACAGTCACATGGCTTTTTTGTATTCAGGGCTGGTGTTTGCGGAAGGTAAAACTCTTGTGCAGCAGATAGGTCAGCACCGGCCCGCACAGCAGCACCATCGCCAGCCCGATCAGATAATGCCAGTGCATCATCTCGGCGAAGCCGGACAACAGCACCGTCAGCGCCAGGCTGCCCATCGACACCAATAAAAACTTCCAGTACAGCGCCAGCGTCGGCTGGCGGCGGAAGGTCAGATAGCTGTTGGCGTAAAACGACGCCGTATTGGCCAGCGCAAAGCCGGCCACATTGGCCGGCACCGGCGACACGTGGGCGCGTTCCACCAGCAGCACCACCATGCCCGAATGCAGCAGCGTGTTGACCACGCCGATGACGCCGAACACCAGCACATCGCGGTAGCGCAGCAATAGTTGCTTAAGGCTGGTCACGGCTGTGCTCTTCGCGTACCAGGTAGACCGGCCGGCGTTTGACTTCGTGGTAAATGCGGCCGATATATTCGCCCAGCACGCCAATCCCGATCAGCTGCACGCCGCCGAGGAACATCACGCTGACGATCAACGACGCGTAACCCGGCACATCGATGCCGAAGATCATGGTCTTGATGATGATCATCAGCGTGTACAGCAGCGCGAACGCCGAGGTGCCGAGGCCGATATAGGTCCAGATCTTCAGCGGCGCCGTGCTGAAACTGGTGATGCCTTCCAGCGCCAGGTTCCACAGCTTCCAGAAATTGAAGCTGGAGGTGCCGGCGCCGCGCTCGCCATGTTCGTACGGAATGGTCACCGTGCGGAAGCCTACCCAGGCGAACAGGCCCTTCATGAAGCGGTGGTTTTCCGGCAGCTGGCGCAGCGCCATCACCACCCGCTTATCCATCAGGCGGAAGTCGCCGACGTTGGCCGGCACGCGGATATTGGAAATCTTGTTGTGGAAGCGGTAGAACGATTCGGCCGACAGCTTTTGCAGGCGGCCGTCGGTGACGCGGTCGGTGCGCTGCGCCAGCACCACTTCGGCGCCTTGCTCCCACTGCGCCAGCATCTCGGCGAGCAGTTCCGGCGGGTGCTGCAGGTCGGAATCGATCGGCACCACGGCGTCGCCGTGCGCGCGGTCGAGGCCGGCGGTGAGGGCGGCTTCCTTGCCGAAGTTGCGCGACAGGTCGATCACCTGCACGCGCGGATACAGGGCGTGCGCTGCCAGCAGCTCGTTCCAGGTGTTGTCGCGGCTGCCGTCGTTGACGGCGATGACTTCGATGTCATAGGCCGGCAGGGCGGCGGCAACGACGGCCACGCGGCGGAAAAACTCCGCCACATTGCCCGATTCGTTGTAGAACGGGGCGACCAGGGATACTAGCTTCTTCACGGTTTCTTCTCCAATGCGACGGCCGGCTGGCGTTTGCACAGCCAGGCGAAGTCGGCTTCGATACAGGTGGCGGCGGCATCGCCCAGCAACTGTCGCACGGCGTTCAGGTCGACAAATTCCTCCTTGATGAACACAAACGCCGTACTCGGGGCGCGGATGCCGGCAATTTCTTGCGCGTAATTGTCGCATGGCTTCCGGACGCGCGCCACATAGCCGGTCGATATCGGCAGCTGGCGCGCCACCGCATAGCCCATGGTCGGCAACAGTGTCTGCAGCGCCACACCCTTGTTGCAGCCGAACGGCGGATACACTTGCAGCGCCTTGACGTCGGCGCCGAGGAAACTATCCCATTGTGCCGCATGCAGGCGCTCGACGGCGCCGACGCTGACCGATGCGCGCACCCGCTTGGCGTGCGGCCACAGATCCCAGGCGTGCAGGCACAGCAGCGCCAGCAGCAGCGCGCCGGCGCGCCGTGGCGGCAGGTGGCGCGTCAGGCTGATGACTGCAAACGCGGTGATGGCGTAGCCGACCGGCCAGAAGAAGCGGCCGGAACTGCGCAACACGGCCGTGATCTTGCCCACCCAGCCCGGCAGGTCCAGGTGGAACAGCTCGACCGGACCGAGGTAGACGATGTTGGAGAGGGCAAAGCAGGTCATCGCGGCCAGCGCCGCCAGCAGCGCGCGGTGGCGGGTCCAGAATGCCGGATCGAGGCGGCGCCGCAACGACACGCCGTAGGCGGCCGCCATCAGTACGAAGATGCCGACATAGGCATAGCCTTCGCCCTGGCCGTCGGTCGCGGTGGCATGCTGGAACTGCAGCAGGCGGCCGCCGGCGAACGGTCCCAGCAGGTTCATCGAGTAGTAGCCGAAGCCCCACTCGCCACCGCCGGCCTGGCCCGGCACCGGCAGCATCGTCACGAACAGGCTGGCCACCAGCAGCACGCCGCTGGCCACGGCGGTCAGCAGCGCGCGGCGTTGGTCGCCGCCGGTGAAGTGGCGCCACAGGTCGGCCGCGAACACCAGCGCCACCATGGCAAACAGGTAAATGTGGACATAGAACGCTGCCAGCACCAGCGCCACCCAGGCGCCGGACGCCAGCCGGCCCAGCCGCGTGCTGCGCAGGTAGCAGGCCAGCGCCAGCGGCAGCAGCCACTGGCCCATCAGGCCGAGGTGGTTGATGCGGTAGGCGAACGGCGGGAAGGCGGCCAGCAGCAGCGTCATCGCCAGCAGCGCCATCCACGAGCGCAGCTGCGCTTCGCGGCAGATCCACCACGCGCCCACGCCCTGCAGCACAAAGCACAGCGCGATCCATACCGGGTAGGGATTGCGGAACGGCGTATCCGGCCCGTGCTGCCACAGCTTCAGTAACAGCGAGTACAGCGGCACCGTGTCGAGGAAGGTGGCCAGCGTGCCGTCCGGCGCATTGATCGAATTGACGCGCAGCAGCGGCCAGTGCCACGCTTCGCGCACGAAGGCGTTGAAGCCGGCCACGTATTGGGCGATGTCGTTGTCCTGCTGGTGCCAGAACGGCAGCAGGCCGCGCATGAACGGTGTCGAGTACAGCAGATGGGCCAGCGCCAGCGCCAGCAACGCGGCCAGCACCAGGGCCAGCGGGCCGGCCGGAGCGGCCAGGGTGCGCGCCACCGGGGCCGGGCGCCAGCTCGGCGCCGCAGCGCCAGAAGTCAGAGGATTCACAGGGGCTTGATCAAAAATAAAAACTAGTGGTGCGCCGGATGCTCGCGCAATGCTTGCTTGAGCGCGTCCAGCACCTGTTGCTGCTGCGCCTCCAGGCCGACCCACAGCGGCAGCCGCAGCAGGCGTTCCGACAGGCGGTCGGTCTCGGTCAGCTCACCGTGGGCGCGGCCGAATTTGCGGCCGCCGGGCGCGCTGTGCAGCGGTACGTAGTGGAACACGGTGTTGACCCCCTGCGCCTTCATGCTGTTGATGACGGCAGTGCGCTGGTCCAGCGATTCGAGCAGGATATAGTACATGTGGGCATTTTGCACGCACCCGTCCGGCACGCGCGGACGGCGCAGCAGGCCGTCCGCCTCCAGCGGCGCCAGCGCCGCGTGGTAGCGGTCCCACAGCGCCAGCCGGCGCGCGGTGATGGCGTCGCCTTCCTCCATCTGCGCCCACAGGAAGGCGGCGATCACTTCGCCCGGCAGATAGGACGAGCCGATATCGACCCAGGTGTACTTGTCCACCTGGCCGCGGAAGAACTGGCCGCGGTTGGTGCCTTTCTCGCGGATGATCTCGGCGCGCTCGGCCAGCCGGGCGTCGTTGACCAGCAGCGCACCGCCTTCGCCGGCGATGATGTTCTTGGTCTCGTGGAACGAGTAGGCGCCGAGGTGGCCGATGGTGCCCAGCGGCCGTCCCTTGTAGGTCGACATGATGCCCTGCGCCGCGTCCTCCACCACCAGCAGGTTGTGGCGCCGGGCGATGTCCATGATGGTGTCCATCTCGCACGCCACGCCGGCGTAGTGCACCGGCAGGATGACCCGGGTGCGCGGCGTGATGGCGGCCTCGATCTTGGTCTCGTCGAGGTTCAGCGTGTCGGCGCGGATGTCGACAAACACCGGCACCGCGCCGCGCATGACGAAGGCGTTGGCGGTCGAGACGAAGGTGTACGACGGCATGATGATTTCGTCGCCCGGTTCGACCTCGGCCAGCAGCGCCGCCATTTCCAGCGCGGCGGTGCACGAGTGGGTCAGCAGCGCGCGGCGGGTGCCGGTGGTCTGTTCCAGCCAGGCGTGGCATTTCTTGGTGAACTGGCCGTCGCCGGACAGGTGGCCGTTGGTGTGCGCCTGGGCGATGTACCACAGCTCGCGGCCGGTCATGAAGGGCTTGTTGAATGGAATCGGGGTCATGGGATTTTCCTCAACCTTGCGAAGCGACGACGGTGCCGATGCAGATCAGCGCCACGCCCGCCATGCGCATCAGCGACATGGGTTCGTTGAACAGCCAGGCGCTTAGGCCCAGCACGATGACGAAATTCAGGCTCATGAACGGATAGGCATGGCTCAGCTGAAACTTGCTCATGGCGCCCATCCACGTCACCGAGGCCAGGAAGGCGGCGGCGAAGGCGGCGATGATCCACGGATTCAGCAGCAGCTTGATCAGGAACCACAGCTTGTCGGTGGCGTCGGCCGGCAGCGCACCGGCCTTGGCCACCTGCATCTTGATGGCGATCTGGCCGAATACGGTCAGCACGATGGTTGCGGCGATATACAGGTAATTCATGCGGCGTCTCCCCACCATTGGTGGAAGGTGTAATAACTGGACGAGGGTTCAAAGCCGAGCCGGCACCAGACCTTCTGCACCGCCAGGTTGACCACCTGGGTGGAGACGGTCATGGCGCCGAAGCCATGCTCGCGCCCCCAGTGCTGGGCTTGCTGCATCAGGGCCTGGTACAGCCCGCGTCCCTGGTGGGACGGGTGGACGCCGAACAGCACGCCTTCGAACAGCGGCGCGCCGCGGTCCTTGAGCGTGGCGAAAGCCACCGGCTGGCCGTCGTGTTCGATCAGCAGCACGGCGTCGGCCACCGCCGGGTGGCGGCAGGAGTTGGCGGCCCAGTCGGAATACACCAGGTCGGCGGTAGCGCGGTCCAGCCGCGGATCGGCGTGATAGTGGCCGGCATAGCCGGTGAAGGTCAGCGCTGCCAGGGTCGCAACGGCGTCGGCGTCGGCGGCGTTGGCCAGGCGCCAGCGGTAGCCGTCCGGCAGCACGGCCGGCTGCTCGGACAGCTGCTTGCGGCTGTAGTACAGCAGCGTGTCGGTCAGGAAGGCGCCGCCTTGTTCCAGCTGCTGCACCAGGGTGACGGCGCAGGTCGGCACGCGCGCGATCAGCATCTGCACGGCATGCGCGCGGCACCAGGCCGTCACGGCCGGCGCCTGGTCGTCGGCAGTCAGCGCCGCCTTGGCGGTCGTCACGCCGAAGCGTTCCAGGTCGAGGGGGGAGAGAGACAGGTCCATGCTGGTCTTTCAGAGATCGCGCACGACCGTGTTGGGCGTGGCGCGGCGCACGATGTACAGCGGACGCTTCTTGGTTTCGTCGAAGGCCTTGCCGAGGTAGATGCCGAGGATGCCGAGAATGCCGATGATCAGGCCGCCGATGAAGTACAGCGAGACGATCAGGCTGGACCAGCCGGCGATCGGCGAGCGGTGCACCAGCGACGACACCAGCAGGTACAGGCCGGCCGCCAGCGACACCGCCGCCATCGTCATGCCCAGCTTGGCGGCCATGCGCAGCGGCTTGTCGGAATAGGCCAGGATGGTATCCATCGCCAGCCGCCACAGCTTGGCGAAGGTATAGGTCGAGGTCCCCTCGGCGCGCTCGGCGTGCTGCACCTGGATGCCGGTGGTGGGGAAGCCCATCCACTGCACATGGCCGCCGAAGAAGCGCAGCTGCTCGCGCATGCGGACGAAATTCTTCACCACCTGACGCGACATGATGCGGAAGTTGCCGCTGTCGCCATCGATGTCGAGGTCGGCCAGGTAGCTGAACAGGCGGTAGTACAGCCACGAGGTGGCGCGCTTGAGCAGCGGGTCCTGGCGTTTGCCGCGCAGCGCCAGCACCACGTCGTAGCCCTCCTGGGCCTTGGCGTACAGGCGCGGGATTTCTTCCGGTGCGTCCTGCAGGTCGCAGTCCATCACCACCACCCAGTCGCCGCGGCACTGGTCCATGCCGGCGGTAATGCCGTAGTGCTGGCCGAAGTTGCGCGAGAATTGCAGGCCGACCACGCGCGGGTCGGCCTGCGCCAGGCGCTCGATCACCTCCCACGAGCGGTCGCCGCCGCAGTCTTCGACCAGTACGATCTCAAACGCGGGGCTGACGGTTTCCAGGGCGTCGCGCAGGCGACGGTACAACTCGTCGAGGATCTTCTCGGCCTTGTAGACCGGAATCACGACGGAAATCAAAGGGGTGCTTGTGCTCATTTTTTATTTTTGCTTGCCGGAAGTGGTGTTCAGTTCGATATTGCGCAGCGTGATGGCGCCATTGCCGTTGCTCAGCACCCGCAGTTCCAGCTGGGCGCCGTTCAGCGGCGGCACCGTCAGCGGCATGCTGAGGCGCTGGCGGCCCTGGGCCTTGATTGGCTGGTTGGCCAGCAGCACGGCGCCGTTGTCGGTGGCAGCGTCGACCATGCCGTATTCGGCCACGCCGTCGCCGCTGGTTTCCAGGTCGAAGCTGACGAGGTAATCGCCGGGCGGCGGCGTGACGATGCTGCCGAAGCGCAGGTGGCCGCCTTCGCCGGCCGCGCTATGCAGCGCCGTGCCGTTGTCGGTCAGCTGGCCGATGTGGTGCTGGGTGGCGGCCGTGACCGGCACTTGCAGCGCCGCGCCGTGCTGCAGGTTCCACAGCGGCAGCCTGGTGGCGATGTCAAAGTCGTAGATGTAGAACTTGCAGCCGGCGAAATCCAGCACCCGCACTGGCTGGCCGAGGTAGGCGGCCAGCTGGTTCCAGTCGATCTGTTTGACTTCGTCGTAGTTCAGCATCAGGTAGGTGACGCCGGCCGGCTGCGTGCCCTCGTACCAGCGCGACGACGACAGGTGGCGCACCGGCATCGGCAGGCCGTGGTCGATGGCGATCGGCCGCTGGCGCAAATCGTGGCCGCTCAGCACGGTGATGGTGCCGGCGCTCCAGAAGGTCGAGTAGCCGCGCTGCAGTCCCTGCTGCTCGATGAAGCGGGCAATTTTGCCGAACAGGTTGTATTCAACGATGCCGCCGCGCGGGAAATAGCGTGGCACGTCCGGCACATGGTAGTTGCGCGCCGGCGTCAGGCCCAGCAGCAACAGCGCCGCCAGCGCCGCCAGCGTAGCCGGACGGTCCCAGCGCAGCTGGTCCACCGCGTCGCCGGTCAGCAGCACCAGCGCGCCCAGCAGCGCTAGCACCAGATAGCGTACCGATGCTTCCGGCGAGCCCATGTCGGGAATGCTGGTCGCCAGCGCCACCAGCAGGTTGATGGCGGCGCCGGTCAGCGTATACATGGCGAAGTAGCGGCGGGCGTCGTGCTGCGCGGTACGCAAGGCGCGCCACACCGCCCACGGCAGCAGCACCAGCAGCGCCAGCGCGCCGCACAGGCGCAGCGCGTCCAGCGCGCCGCCGGTGGAGGCCACCTTGGCGCCCGCCGGCGGCAGGCCGCCGAGCAGACTGAGTACGCCGCGCAACGTGCCCAGCGTGTTGCGCACCATGCCGTCGAAGTCCAGCCAGGTCGGCGGCGGCAAGCCGCTGTTGCCGACCTGGCGCACCACCGCGCCGTGCAGCACGGCGCCGATGACGATGGCGACCAGCAGCAGCGCCGCCAGCAGCACGGCGCCGCGGCGTTGCACGGACAGCACGGGCGCTTGCGTGAGCGCCAGCGCGGCCAGCAGCGGCAGCGCGTAGAACACCAGCGCCCGTTGTGGATTGGACCAGCACACCAGCAGCGCCAGCACGGCAAACAGCGTGCCCCAGCGCCAGCGGGCGGCGCCGCAGGCGTGCAGCAGGCGCCAGCCGCTGACGGCCAGCAGGCACGCGTACGCAAACAGCACGCCATACGCACCCTGGCCGTACAGGTTTTCCGCCATATTCGGGGAGATGCCGCCGGCCAGCAGCAGCAACAGCAGCGTGCGCGCGGTGCGCGACTGGCCGAGCATGCCGCTGACGCACCAGGCGCTGCCCAGCACCAGCGCCGCGCACACCAGGCTGGAGAAGGCGTGCAGGCCAAAGGTGTTTTTGGTGAAGGGCAACAGCGCCGCAATCGGCAACTGGGTGGTGGCGATCCACAAATCGCCGTTGGCGTAATACCAGCTGGAAGGGAAGAAACTGCGCGTCTCAATCATTTCCTGCGCCAGCAGGTTCATCACCGCAGAGTCCGCGTGAAGTCCGACTTGATAATCGATGGCAACGTAGTACAGCAAGAGCAACAGATTGAGCGCGATCGCCAGCGGCAACAGCCGGCGCACCCACTGCTGCAGGAAAGGGGTTACCTGCATGGAAAGCTTAGTGATTTGAGAATTATCGAGAGTATAAGCCATCGCGGGCTGGACCGGCACCGCGATGTTACACTTTCTTACGCCGCTGGCGGGCCCTCATCCAGCCATGCCAGCAGCTGGACGGTATTGTCGTGCCAGCTGTTGCGCTGCATGCCGGCCGAGGCCGGGGCGGCGCCGGCCTGCTGCTGCGCCAGCCAGTGGCGGACGGCGTCGGCCAGCGCGGCCGGCTCCAAGCCGCTGAAGTAGCTGGCATGCTGCTGTGCCACTTCGCGGAACACTGGGATGTCGCGCGCCAGCACTGGCAGGCTGTGGTGGGCCGCCTCGATCAGCGGCAGGCCGTAGCCTTCGCCTTCGCTGGCCATCAGCAGGCAGTCGCTGGCCTGGTAGACCTTTTGCAGCAGCGTGTCGTCGATGCCGCGCAGCCAGAACAGCTGGCGTTCGCGCTGCGGATGCTGCTGCAGGCGCTCGACAATTTGCGGAATGGTGCGGCGCTCGGCCGCCGGCAGCGCGGTCCAGCCTTCGTGGCCGACGATGGCCAGATTGACTTCCACGCCTTGCTGCCATAGCAGGTCGAATGCGGCCAGCGCCTGCAGATGGCCCTTGCGCGGCTCGATGGTGCCGACCATCAGGAAGGTCGGCGCGCGGCGCAGCTGCGCCAGCCGGGACTGGTCGGCCGGATCGGCCGCGACGGCGGCCGGCACCGGCGCCTGTTCGAAGTCGGCGCCGTGGTGCAGTACGCCCAGGCGCGGCTGCCGCCCCTGCAGGTCGGCGCGGGTGGCGATCCAGGCGCGCAATTCCTGGCGCACCGCGTCGGAAATGCTGATCACGCTGTCGGCTTCGCTGACGATGGCGGCCAGCCAGGCGGCATGGCCGTCGGCGGCGCCGAGCGGGAAGAATTCCGGCCGCAGCACGGGCAACAGGTCGTGCACCAGGAAATGCACGCCAACGCCGCGCGCGCGCCACTGCGCGTACAGGCCCTGGCGGGCGGCCGCCATCATGGCTGCCGGCGCCGAGTCGGCGCTGTAGAAGGCGTCGCCGGCGGTGACGTCGGCGCGCGCGTCAACCACCTGGCCGGCGTCCAGTCCCAGCAGCTCGAGCGCGTAGCGGCGCGCGTAACGGTAATGCCAGTGGCCGCCTTCGTCGCTGAGATAGACCGGTTCGACCCGCCAGCCCGGGGTGCGCTGGCGCAGCAGTGCCAGCAGCTGCGCCCGCACCACCCGTTCGATGCCGGTCTTGAGGTCGTGGCGCGAAATGGCGGTCACGTCCACCAGCAGCTGGCGCGGCGCCAGCGCATCGGGCGCGCGGGCGATGCAGGTCGCCAGCTGCTGCAGGTAGCCGTCGTCGGCCGGCAACTGCGGCAAGGCCGCCAGGGCGCGCAGCAGGCCGCGCCGGCTGGTGGCGGCCTCGGCCTGCGCGAGGTCCAGCGCGTCGGCGTACAGCTGGGCGCAATGTTCCTGGCTGTGCTGGCGCAGCAGCAGCGCGCGGCTGGCGGCGGCCAGTGCGGCGCGCCGCCCGGCATCGCTGCGCAGGGTCTGCAGCGCGTCGCGCAGGGCATCCGGGGCGAACTGGTCGTCCAGCTTGCAGACCGCGTCGTCCGGCAGCGCCGCGAACGCGCCGTTGGCGTTGACGATGGTGGGCAGGCCATAACTCATGCAATAGAGCACCGCGCCCGAGGTTTCGCCGCGTGAAATCGCGCGCAGCTGCACGCCGACGTCGGCCGCCTGCAGGTATTGCCGGAACACCGCGTCGTCGGTCCAGCCGGCGATCCGGATGCGCTGGCCGCCGTGGTTGGCTTCGGCGATCAGTTCGCTCAGCTGCGCGCCGTACTCGCCACCGTGGTTGGCGCCCACCAGCACCAGTTCGCAATCGGGGTCGGCGTGCAGGCTCGAGGCCACCCACGCCGCCACCAGTTCACGACTCAGTTTGGTCGGATCGATAAAGCCGAAGCTGCACACGACGAACGCCTCGGGACGGATGCCGAGCGCGGCGCGCGCGGCGGCGCGGTCATGCTGGACCGGCAGCGCGCGCGGGTGCGGCACCATGCTCCAGTTGTGGCCGGCTTGGGGGCCGTACCACGCGCGCGCCAGTGTCAGCGCATACTCGGAATGGTAGATCACCCGGGTGGCGCCTTCCAGAACGCCGAGGCTGGCCGGGTAGTCGTATTTGGCGCGCTCGACGCCGTCCGGCTGCTGGCTCGCCAGCAGCGCCGGATAGCCGTGCGCATGGAACAGCGCCTGGTTCCACACGCCCGGCATGGCGCCGGTGATCTGCTCATACGACAGCATGCCGCTGAGGAAGAAATCGTGCAGCACCACCACGCCCGGATATTCCTTGAGCAGCTCCAGCATGTGGCTGTGGAACGGGCTGTTGCCGAACTGGTAGAGAATCTGGTCGAACTCGCCGGCGTGCTGGCGGAACCAGGCCACGTCGTGCTGCGCCAGCTGCGCCAGCGACGGCGGCAGCGTGCAGCGGGTCTGGTGCAAGATCAGTGCGATATCGAAGTGGGCGGTGAGCGCCGGCAACACTTCCAGCGCATAGTCGGCAATGCCGGTGCGCTCGGGCGGCAGCGGGCAGACGAAGGCCAGGCGGCGGCGCTGGTGGGGAATCACGGCCGGCGCGCGCTGCGCCACGTGGGCTTCCATCGCCCGCAGCGCTTTCTGTGCCGAGACGTCCCACGAGAAGCGGGCGGCCTGGCGGCGGCCGTGCGCGCGCAGGCGCTGCTGCAGCGCTGCGTCGGTCAGCACGGCGGCGATCTTGTCGGCGATCGCCTGCGGCGAGGCGGCGTCGAACAGCGCCTCGTCGCAGCCGATCACTTCCGGGATGCTGGTGTTGTCGGCGCCGATCACCAGCGCGCCGCAGGCCATCGCCTCCAGCGCCGGCAGGCCGAAGCCCTCATGCTTGGACGGGAACACGAACAGCGTGCAGGCGCGGTACAGCGCGATCAGCGTGGCGTCGTCGACATAGCCGGTCATCACCAGTTCGTCGTCGCGCAGGCCGGCGGCGCGCGCCGCGTCCAGCAGGCGCTGGCGTTCGCCGTCGTTGATCTTGCTGGCGATCAGCAGTTGATGGGCGTCGCGCACGGCGGCCGGCAGCAGGCCGAAAGCCTGGATCAGGCCGTCGATATTCTTGCGCGAATCGGCGCCGCCGGGGGCGTACATCAGCATGCCGCGGGTAATGCCGAAGCGGGCCCGCAGCGCCGCGACGGCAGCCGGGTCGGCCTCGGCGCGGCAGAAGCTGGCGTCGACCGCGGTGGAGATCGGGTGCACGCTGTCCGGCGCCAGTTGCAGCAGGTCGATTGCCTCCTGGCGCGAGTAGTCGGAAATCGACAGCACCAGGCCGGCGCGCTTGAGCGAGGCCAGCTTCCCTTCGTAGTGCTGGCGCTGGGTGGCGGTGGCGAGGTAGGCGGCCGGGTTCAGCGCCGGGATCAGGTCGTACAGGATGACGGCGGTGTCGGCGCCGCTGGTGAAGGCGCCGATCGAGGTGACGCTGTCGTCGACATAGCCTTCGAACAGGCTGGTGACCAGCACCATGTCCGGCTGCAACTGGGCGATGACGTATTCGCGCAGCAGTTCGGCGGCGCGCGCGCGGCCGTGGTTGCCGGCGTCCAGTTCGGCCACGTGCGGCACCACGTCGAACACGCGGATGCGTTCGGCCGGCACCAGGCCGGTAAACGCGGCGCGCAGGTCGGGGATGGCGGCGGCCAGCGCGCCGTTCAGCGCCAGCCAGACTTCGTGCTGGCCGGCGTTGCGGGCGATGCCCAGCGCCAGCGCCAGCGAATAGCGGCCGATGCCGCGGAAGCGGCTTTCCGATTGGGCTCCCTGCAGGTCGATGACAATGCGCATCAGTGTTTTCTCGCTTCCAGCGTTTGCTTCAGTTCTTGATAGATGCGGGCGGCGCGCGGCGACAGGTCGCCAGCGGCCGGCAGCGGTTCGGGCGGCAGCGCGGCGCCGCCTTGCACCGGCTGGTACAGCATGCCGCGCAGGCGCGCGTAGACGCCGGGGAAGCGGCGCACCACGCCGCGGGCGACGGCGCGCAGCAGCGGCTGGCGCAGCACGGCGCGGATCAGCTGCAGTAGCGGCCCGTGGGCGCGGTGCTTGAACGCTGCCTTGGCGCGCAGCACCTGGCCGCCGGCATAGCGGTAGGGGCGGGTGATGCGCCACGAACTGCTGTTGAGCATGGCCAGCACCTGCTGGTGCATGGCCTCGGCGTGTTGCAGCGCGGCGTCGGCGCGCTGCAGTGCCGCTTCGGTGGCCAGGTTGGACTGGTCGATGCGGCCGGACAGGTGGCCCAGCTGGCCTTCGACGCTGGCCGCGTGGCGGTTCAGGGCCGCGACGTCGGCGGCGACGGCGGCGTGCAGCCGGTTCAGCGTGACCAGCCCTTCGGCCTGCTGCGCCACCAGGGCGTGCACTTCGTCCAGGCGGGCGGCGCCGGTCTGTTCGAAGCGTTGCGCCATGGCGCCCAGCGAAAAACCATAGTGGCCGCTCCAGGCGGCGTCGAACGGCGCCAGCACGGCGGCCGGCGCCGCCTTCTGGGCAACGATGGCGTAGTCGGGGCTGACGTTTTCCAGCACGTCGATCAGGCCCACCGGGCGGGCGGCGTCATGCAGGTGCGCCGGCTCCTGCAGGCGCACGGTGCGCTGGCGGCCGAAGCCGGCGTAGTCGGCCAGGAATCCCAGCAGCAGCGGCGGCAGCGGCTTTTCGTGCGACGGGTCAAGATAGAAACTGGTGGCGCCGACGCTGAGGTTTTCCGGATTCGGCGTTTCCATGATCAGCAGGCCGCCCGGTTGCAGCGCGCGCAGCGCTTCGGTGATCAGCGCCTGCAGCACCTCGAACGGAATGTGCTCGACCAAGTGGAAGGCCGACACCAGCGCCAGGCTGTTGTCGGCGCAGGCGCGCAGCGCGCTGACTGCGTCGGTCTGCTCGACCTGCAGGCCGCGCTCGTAGCAGGCGGCCAGCATGCCGGCGTCGAGGTCGACGCCGCGGGCGGCGATGCCATATTCGCCCAGCAGCTCCAGCCACTCGCCGCGGCCGCAGCCGAGGTCGAGCGCGGCCGGTTGCGCGGCCGGGCCGCTCAAGGTCGCCAGCTGGTCGAGGAAGGGCGCGTAGGCGCGCAAGCGCTGCTTGATGACGTCGCGGTCGCCGCGATACGCATCTTCAAAGGCGCGGTAGAAGGGCACGGTGCTCATCGGCTGATCTCGATCTGCGGCTCCAGCCAGCTGGTGCCGACGAATTCTTTGCGGTTCATGTTCATCACGATAAACAGCAGCGCCAGATCGCGCCACTCGTAGTTGTTGGCCAAATGGGTTTCATTGCTGGTCAGCGCGGTGGTCACCGAATAGCTGCCCGGCCCCAGGTTGAGCGGGAAGGCGAAGCGGAACTCGATCTGTTCGCCGGCCTTTACGTTATCCAGCGCCTGTTCCATGTGGTGCGTGTTGGTGCCGTAGATCGGCTGGCCCAGGCGGTCCTTGATCATATACCCCAGCACCAGGCGCGGCAGGTCGGCGTGCGCCTGCACCCGCACCCGCAGCTGCACGGCGGCGCCGACGTTGGCCACTTCGATGGGCGCGCCATGCTCGTCGAGCAGCGCGATGTCGGCCACGGTGGCCTCGCGGCTGCCGGAGCTGGTCTGCACGCGGCCATCGTCGGTGACGCTCTGCGCGATGCTGCTGCCTTCGCGCTCGGCGATGACGGCGTTGTAGTAGTCCATCACTTCTTCCGGCTTGCCCTGATGCGCCAGGCGGCCGCCGTCCAGCAGGATGGCGCGGTCGCAGATCGACTGGATGGCGCCGCGGTCATGGCTGACGATCAGTAGCGTGGTGCCCTGCTGGCGGTAGTCGCGGATGCGGTCGAAGCTCTTGTGCTGGAAATAGGCGTCGCCGACCGACAGTGCCTCGTCGACGATCAGCACGTCCGGGCGCTTGACGGTGGCCACGCTGAACGCCAGCCGCATCTGCATGCCGGACGAATACACCCGCACCGGCTGGTCGATATAGTCGCCGATATCGGCGAACGCCTCGATCTGCGGCATCAGCGTGCTGATTTCATCCACCGTCAGGCCGATCAGCTGGCCCGCCATGTAGGCGTTCTGGCGGCCGGTGAAGTCGGGATGGAAACCCATGCCCAGTTCCAGCAGCGCCGCCACGCGGCCGGTGATGGTGACGCTGCCGGTGGTCGGCTGGGTGGTGCCGGTGATCAGCTTGAGCAGCGTACTCTTGCCGGCGCCGTTGACGCCGATGATGCCGACCGCCTCGCCCGGCGCCAGCTGGAAGCTGATGTCGTGGATTACCCACTTCAACTGATGGCGCGGGCCGCGGAACGGCAGCAGCCATTCGCCCAGCCGACTCCAGCGGTTGCCGTATTGCTTGTAGGCCTTGCCCAGTTGTTTGACGATAATTGCGCCCATTACAGTTCATCCACCATTTCGCCGGCGCGTTTACGGAACAGGCGCAGGCCCAGCGCGCAGCAGGCCAGGCCCAGCAAGGTGACCGGCAGCAGGCTGCCCCAGTGCGGCCAGGCGCCGTGCACCAGCACGGTCTGGAACGCCTGGATCAGCGCCACCATCGGATTCCAGCCCAGCGCCGCGCGCACTTCCTCGGGCAGCGTGGTGACCGGGTAGACGATCGGCGTGAACCAGAACCAGAATTGCAACAAGATGGTGAAGAACTGGCCGACGTCGCGGAAGAACACGTTGAGCACGCCGAGGATCATGCCGAGGCCGATGGCGAACAGCGCCATCAAGGCGATCAGCGGCAGCAGCGCCAGGTAGCTCCAGCCGGGGAAGGTGCCCGACAGCAGCAGGAAGGCGGTAAACAGGCCGAAGATGATGGCGAAGTTGACGCCGGCGTTGAGCACCACGATGATCGGCAGGCAGATGCGTGGAAACTGCAGCTTCTTGATCAGGTTGGCGTTGTCGATGAACATGCCGAGGCTGCGCGTGGTGATCTCGGCGAACAAACCCCAGGTCAGCACGCCGGCGCACAGGTAGATGCTGTAGGCGAACGGCGTGGTCGCGCCTTGCAGGCGATTGTGCATCACTTGCGAGAAGATCACGGTGTAGACCACGATCATGGCCAGCGGATTGAGCACGGTCCAGGCGGCGCCGAAAATCGAGTTGCGGTATTTAGACTGGAATTCACGCTTGACGCTGCCAAGGATGAAACCTCGGTAGCGCCAGATGGCCTGCAGCAGGGCGGCTGCCATGCTCAGGCTCCAGGCACGTGCGCAGGCACGGTGCGGACGGTCGTAGGGAGAATCATGCAGCAGAGAGTGGCCTTGCAGCGGCCGCTGAGTTGGACAAGGCGGCGATTATAGCATTACACAAGCATTGAAAAAAATGCAATTTGTAACTAACTTTGTGCGAGTTTCTGCAGCGCTTCCGGGTTGATGATGATCAGTTTGTGCGTGCCTTTTTTGATGATGCCCTGCTGGACCAGTGTCAGCAGCGTGCGGGTCACGGTCTCGCGGCTGGTGTTGATCATATTGGCAATATCCTGGTGGGTCGGCAGGTTTTCCACCACTTCCTGGTCGTCTTCCTTTTTTTCTTTCAGTAGTTCCAGGAAGCTGTAGATGCGCTTGGCGGTGTTGTGGATGCTGAGCAGGGCGCGGAATTCCGAGTCGCGCTGCACCTTGTTGGCCAGGAAACGCAGCATCTGGTTGGCCACCGACGGCGAGTGGGAGAACAGGTGCAGCGCGGTGGCGCGCGGCAGCAGCGCCACCAGCACCGGCGTCAGCGCCACCACCGAGGCCGAGCGGATTGAGTCGTTGATGACCGCGATCTCGCCGAAGAAATCGCCCGGCGCCAGCATGCGCAGGCCGATCGCGCGGCCGTCCTCGGTGATGTCGATTACCTGCAACTGGCCTTGCAGCAGGAACAGCAGGCTGTCGCCGGCACCCCCCTTTTGCAGCACCACCTCGCGCTTCGCGTAGTGGCGGATGCGCAGATCGGCCTTGACACGCGCCATTTCGTCATCGGTCAGCTCGGCCAGCAGCGGAATCTTGCGCAGGTGAATTTGCAGATTGACCGATGGCTCGGCGGCCGGCGGAGTCAGTGCCGCATTGGCCGCGTCGGTGTCGGCGGCCGGCGACAGCGCGGGCGCCGGATCAGGCGTGCTCATACCATGCTCCAGGCGTAAATCGTCAGTTGAACCATGCTCAAACGTAGTGGCGCGCGCGGCGCCGTCAGAAGTTGTCCCAGCGCCAGTTGAGCTGGATGGAACGGCTATTATATTGAAACAGCGAGATGTTTTCCTGATTTCTTATCGCGCGCCATTCCAGTTGCACGCTGTGGTGCGGCGCCAGCGTGTACTGCAGGCTGGCGCGCAGCTGCCGGGTATCCTGGTGGCGCACCAGGTCGATCTGGCCGGGGGCGTACACTTCGCTGCTGTGCCACACCTGGCGGCTCCAGCCCAAATCGCCGCGCAGACTGGCCGTCACCGGCTGACTCAGTTGCAAGGCGCTGTACCAGCCGTGACGGTCGCCGCCGAGACGGCCGTTCTGGCCCTGGTCGGCCATGCCGCTCAGCGAGAACGACCATTGGCGCGCGCCGCGCCAGTAGAAGTTGGTGCCGAGCTCGACGATGTTGGCATCAAACTTGGTGCGGGTAGGATAGCGCACATGGCTCATGCTGGCCAGCAGCGACCATTGCAGCTCTTCCGGCAGCCGCTGCGCCAGCGGCGGTGTGGCGCGCAACTGCACCTGTTCTTGACGCTGGTACAGCTGCCCTTGCAGCTGCAGTACACTGACGGCAACGGTGCCGTAACCGCGCCAGCGGCCCCATTCCCACGGCCGCTCGTAGCCCAGCAGCACCGACGCGGTGTCTTGTTCATGCACGTGGTCGTTCTGGCGCAGGCGCACCTGGGCCAGCACCAGTGAACCGGCCTCGTCGGCTTGCTGCATGTAGTCGAAGCTGGCGGTGGTCTGGTGGTCCGGCTTGGGCAGGAAGTCGGGCGACAGTTCCCACTGCGTGCTGTCGCTGCCGCTGCCGGTGGTAAACAGGTTGCTGCTGGCGCCCTGATTGACATTGTTGTCGTAGCCGCGCCCCAGCGACACCGCCCATAGCGGTCGCCAGCTCGGTTTCTGGTTGCAGCCGCGCGCGCGGTGCTGCTCGATCAGCTCCATGATGCCTGGCGGCGGCTTGAAGCGGGCTTCGATTTCGCGGAACAGCCGCTCGGCGTCGGCCGAATGGCCCAGCGTGCACTCGGTGAATGCCAGGTCCAGCCAGGCGCCGGCGTGCAGCGGCTCGTCCTTGACGAAGCGTTGCAGCAGCTCGTTGGCGCGCTCCGGCTGGTCGGCCGCCAGCGCACGCAGTGCTTCCAGATACAGCGCTTCGTTTTGTACCGGGCGCGGCTCGGACGGTGCGGTTGGGCTGTCGCCGCTGTCGCTGGCGGCCTCGCTGGCCGGCGCGGCATGGTCGGCGGCCGTCAGCGTTTGCGCGGCCAGCGGCGCGCCCTGCCACAACAGCAGGGCGGTCAGCAGCGTGCGCAATGTGGTCAGGCCGCGCATGGCGCGTCCTCCAGCGTATAAATCTCGATCGGGTGCTCCTTGCCGCGCAACACGCGCTGGCCCAGGTGGCGGAAACGGTGGCGCGTCGCATGGCGCACCGTGCCTTCGCCGATGATGATATCGCACGGATAGTCGCGCGCCGCCTGCTCCAGGCGCGAGGCGGTGTTGACGCTGTCGCCCACCGCCGTGTAGATACTGCGCAGCGCGGTGCCAAAATCGCCCGCCATCGCGGTGCCGCTCTCGATGCCGATGCGCACCCGCAGCGGCGCCAGGCGATCCTGGGCCCGGATGGCATTCAGCGCCGCCACTGCCGCGACCATGGCGCGCGCGGCGTCCAGCGCCAGGTCGGCGTGGGCCGGATTCGGCAGCGGCGCGCCCCAGAACGCCACCATGCCGTCGCCGGTGTACTTGTCCAGCGTGCCATGTTTGGCCAGCACCGGCCGCGTCAGGCAGTCGAGGAAGGTGGTGGTCAGCTGCGCTGCCTGTTCCACCGGCAGGGCTTCGACGTGGCTGGTGTAGCCTTCCATGTCGGCGATCAGCGTGGTGACTTCGCAACGGCGCGGCGCCAGCGGATCTTGCAGGTTGCTGCGTAACAGTTCGTCCACCACGTCGCCCGCCACATACTGGCGCAGCGTGTCGAGCAGCCGACGCGAACGCTGCTGCGCCAGCTGCCAGTGGAAGGGCACCGCCACCACCAGCAGGAACAGCAGCGACAGCAGCGGCGCGGCCGGGCTGAAGTCGCCGTCGTGCGGCAGCAGCAGGTGCGCCAGCGGCAGCCACAGCAGGGCGCCGCCCAGCAGCAGGGCGATGTTGGCGGCGGCGGCGCGGCGCGGCAGCATCCGGCCGGCCAGCGCGGTCAGCAGCAGGCAATAGCCCACCGCGATCAGCTTGCCCGGCCAGGGCGCCGGCGCGCGCCCGGCCTGGCTGTCGAGCAGGCCGCTGAGCATGGAGGCGTGCACCATCAGCCCGGCGCTGAGGGCGCCCAGCGGGGTCGCCACGCGGTCGCCGATACTGAGCGCGGACGAGCCGACCAGCACCAGCCGGTTGGCGATCATAGTGGGCGGCACCTGGTGGTCCAGCAGGTCGGCGGCGCGCGCCACGTCGTAGGCGCCCCAGGTGCGGCGGTAGGGCACGCGCACGGCGCCGCTCTGCTGCGGCGGCAACGGCGCGCCGCCGGCGCAGCAGTCCACCAGCGCGCGCGACAGCGTCGGGTACTGGCGGCCGTTGAACACGGTGTACATGGGCACGCGGCGCAACACGCCGTCCGCATCGGGAGTGACGCCGATGCTGCCGAAGTGGGCCGACTGTGCCAGGCCGGCATGGTTGGCCAGGTAGCCGCTGGCCGGCACGCCGGCGTGGCCGGGAACGCCGCCCGCCAGCACGCCGCCGCGCAGCGGCTCCTCGCGCGGGCCGAAGTCGAACAGCTGGGCCAGCACCAGTGGCGCATGTTGCGCCAGCATCGCCATGCGGGCGTCGCCGCCGGCGTCGCCAGGCTTTTCCTGCAAGATGTCGAGCGCGACGCCGCGGGCGCCGTCCATCAGCAGGTTCTCCACTAGCTCAGCCATGCGGTCGCGCGACCACGGCCACGGGTAGCGCGCCAGGCTGGCTTCATCGATGTCGACCAGCAGGATGCGCTGGTCCGGCTGCGGACTGGCGTGCAGCAGCAGCGAGCGGTCCCGCAGCCAGTTGTCGAGGCGCTGCACGCTGCCGCCGTGCCACTGCCCGAGGGCAGTGATCAGCAGGGCTGCTAATAATATGCAGCCGCGCACGACGGTGGTGAGGGAAAAGGAAATGCGCAAGTGCCGGTACTCGTTGTGGAACCGGGCGCCACTGCGGCCGGGTACTTTGTTCAGGGTAAAATCGGGCCAAGTATAACGTTTTGTTCCCTGGAGGAACAGAGTTGATTAGCTTTTTTGCATGATCTTTCAGCTTTTTTACGCCAGTGTGACACCATCTGCGCGCAATTTGTATCCAAATGAAAGAATGTGACCCGAGTCACATACTTTCACGCACGATGGCGGAAAATGCAGGCTGAGGGAGAATCTAATTATGACTAAGCAAGTTAAATCCATTGTTGCCGGCAGTCTGCTGGCCGTGCTGGCGGCGCTGTCGTCTGCGGCCATGGCGGCGGAAGCCGGCAAGGTGGTGTTCGTCGCCGGCGAGGTCAAGCTGGCCGCGCGCGCAGCCGTGCTGGACGCGGCGGTGCAGGAAGGCGACGAGCTGACGACCGGCGCCGATGGCTATGTGTACGTCAAAACTGTCGACCAAGGCTTCCTGGTGTTGCGCCCCAACAGCAAGGCCCGCATTGTGACCTACCATATTGATGCCGCCAACCCGGCCAACACCCGCGTCAAGCTGGAGTTGCTGCAGGGCGTGGCGCGCAGCATCTCCGGTAACGGCGTCAAACACGCGCGGCAGAATTTCCGCTTCAATACGCCAGTGGCCGCCATCGGCGTGCGCGGCACCGACTTCGTGGTCTACACCGACCAGCAGACCTCGCGCGTGACGGTGGTCTCCGGCGGCGTGGTGGTCAGCGGCTTTGCCGGCGCCTGCGGTCCGGATGGCGGAGGCCCGTGCGAGGGTGGCGCGAGCCGCGAACTGTTCGCCGGCCAGGCGGGCTTGATGCTGCAGGTGCAGCGCGGCCAGACTGCACCACAACTGCTGCGCAGCCCGGTGATGTCGCCGGCTGACCAGGGCACGCCGGCACGGCCGGATGAACCGGTCGGCAAGGTCGGCGCCAATGCTGCTGCTGATGTTAACCTGGATGCGCAGAAGTCGGTCAGCGTGCTGAGCGGTTCGAAGTCGCTGGTAAATAATTCTAACCCGCCGCCTGTGGTGACCGTGCCGCCGGTGGTGGACACGTCGCCGCCGCCAACCACCACCCCCACCACGCCAGTCGTGGAGTTGCCGCCAGTAGTCAACCCGGGGCCGAAAGAAGTTATCTGGGGACGCTATGCGGCGATTGCCGGCGGTGCGGCGGATGCCGAGGTGCAAGCCAAGCTGAATAGCGGCGCCTACACTGCCCAGCAGTTTCTGGGGTCGTATCAGATCGCCCGCCTGAAGGATACGGCGTATGTTGCACCGCGCGAGGGGACAGCGTCGTTCGTGCTGGCCAGCAGCGATGCGATTCTGCAGCGGACTGATGGCTTTGCGGTTCCAGCATCGGTACAGGATGCGCGGCTGACGGTGAATTTCAGCACCAAAACTTTTGATACTGGATTAACCGTAGTAGGCGACGGCCTGCGCGTGCCGGTTAATATTACTGGCGATGTTACCAAGGTAGGTGAGCTGGTGAATACCGGCCTGACGGATTCCAAAATACGCGGTTATCTGGGCGGCGCACACGCGGAAGAAGCGGCGTATATTTTCCAGTATAAGACGCTGGGTGTGATGGTGAATGGAGCGACTACCTGGTCGCGCTAAATCCGCAGTCGCACACCCGCCGAAGGACAATGTTGTGTCTACAACATTGTCCTTTTTGTTTTGTAACGCCGCTTGTGATATAAAGAGCGCCGGATGGGTTTTATTTCTACAACAGGTGTGATAATTGGTGAATATTTACTCTTTTTGCATAAATATTCAGCAGTTAATTTACAACTTGTTGCAACTTGCTGTGAAAAAAAATTGTTTTGTGACGCCCGTCACAACATTAGTTTCCCTGTGTGGCAATATACTCCCACCTTCTGCATAAAGGGTTCAGTGTCATACGGCGCTGTATGCTCTGAACAAGCAGAATTTCTGGTTTAAACCAAAATCTTTTTAAGGAATCATCATCATGGCGGCAGCTGATTACAATGCAGTAGTACAACAACTGTATGTCTCCTATTTCGGTCGTCCTGCTGACTACTATGGTCTGCAGAACTTCGAAGCGCAACTGAACGCCCTGGGCGCGCCAACCACCGTTGCTGAAATCAATTCGGCAGTGCAAGCTGACCCAACTTCGGCGCTGGCCAAACTGGTCAACAGCTTCAACTCGGCACCAGAATCCGTCGCTCTGTACGGCACCGGCACCGACATCATCAGCATCTCGAAGTTCGTTAACGCGATCTACAACAACGTGCTGAACCGTGATGCTGACACCGACGGCGGCACTTTCTGGATCAACGAAATCGTTTCGGGTCGTCTGAGCAAAGCCAACGCTGCTCTGGCCATCACCCAAGGCGCCATGGCTAACACCTCGGCTCAAGGCCTGCTGGATGCACAGACCGTGTCGAACAAAGCTGCTGTCGCTGACGACTTCACCAAGTCGCTGGACACCATCGCTAAAATCAACTCGTACTCGGGCGACACCGCTGCTGGCGTAGCACGTGATCTGCTGGGCACCGTTGACTACACCACCAACCTGACCACCGAACACGCTGCAGTTGTTGACGCGATCACCGGTCTGATCCCAGTTGTTGTTGTGAACACCGCTCTGACCACCGGTACCGACAACTTCGTTGGCACTTCGGCCAACGACGTGATCACCGCTTCGTTCAACAACGGCACTGCTACCACCCTGACCGCATTCGACACTATCGACGGCGGCGTCGGCGTGAACACCCTGACCATCAACGACTTCAGTGTCGTTGCAGGCACCGTAACCCCGCTGACCGGCGTTTCGATCAAAAACATCCAGAACCTGAACATCCAGTCGCAAGAAGGCGTGATCGCCGACAGCAGCGCAATCGCTGGCGTGACCAAGCTGACCGTGTCGGCTGCTGGTACCGAAACCATCACCGCTGCTGCTACCACCGCTGTTGTGGCTAACAACTCGGCACTGGTTGCTGCCACCGTTTCGGTTACCGGCGGCTCGTCGATCACCGCCAACATCGCTGGCGTAACCACCGGCGGCGCAGTCAATATCGGCAGCGCAGCTACCGCCGGCGCCATCGTTGCAACCGTATCGGACAACAACACCACCGCAGCTGACGTAGTCGGCAGCACCGTCACCGTCAAAGGTGGCACCACCGTTACCGTTACCCAAAACATCGCTGCTGCTACCTCGGCTGTGGGCGCTGCTCACACCTCGACCGGCGGCAACGTTGTTGTTAACGGCGGCGCAGCTACCACCGCAGTGACCGTGAACCAGAGCGCTGAAGTTGCTGCGGTTGCAGGCGTGGCTTTCGTTGCAGCTTCGACCGAATCGTCGACCGTGACCTGGCAAGCCTTCACCGCTGTTGGTACCCAAACCATCGGTGGCATCACTATCACCGCAGGTGGCGCAGGTACCTTCACGGCTGCTCAAGTGGCAACCGTTGCTGGTGGCGGCACCGTTGCAGGCCTGACCATCACCGGCAACACCGGCGCATGGACTGTTAGCGCCGCTACTGGCGCTACCAACGTGTTCACCAGCACCACCGCAGCTACCAACGTTACCGACTTGGCAGCTACCGGCTCCGCAACTGGCGGCGGCACTGCTCCTACTTCGACTATTATCGGCCAAGGTGGCGTAGGCGGCACCGCTGCTGTTACCGCTGTTGGTGGTATCGCTGACGGCGCTGTGACCATCAACGACGTGAACTCGGCTAACACCGACGGCACCAAAGCCAGCACCATCACCAGCGTCACGCTGAACAACTTTGCCAGCGCCACGGTTAACACCAACGCGCTGTCGACCCTGTCGCTGACCAATGGTAGCGGCACCGTGACCGTGAACGACAACCTGGCCACCACCAAAGCTACCGCTCTGGCGCTGACCGTGAACGGCGTTGACAGCACCCTGGTTGACAGCAAAGTACAGACCCTGAACATCACCGCGACCGGTGCTGCTTCGGATCTGGTTGTGACCGGCGCCGCAGTAAAAGCCATCACCGTTGCTGGCGACAAGGCTTTGGACCTGACCGGTTCGACCGTTGCTAACGCAACCTCGATCACCTCCAGCAACACCGCTGGTGTGACCGTTGCCCTGAACGTTGCTGAAACCGGCTCGTTCACCGCAGGTAACAACGTTGTGACCCTGGCTGCTGCTGCAACCAAGGCCGTAACCTTTGGTAGCGGCGACGACACCGTTATCGTTAGCACCCTGAACGGCGCAACCGTTGCTGGCGGCGCAGGCGTGAACACCCTGCAAATGACCGGTGCCGATGCACAAACCGCTTCGGGCGTGGCTCAGTTCGCTGCTGGCTTCACCGGCTTCAGCCGTCTGGCAATCACCACCCCAGGTTCGACCACCATCGATGCTAACGCACTGGGCGGCTTCAACTACGTGACCACCGCCGGCGCAACCGCGCTGACCATCAACAGCCTGACCTCGGGTGCCACCCTGGCCCTGACCGGCGCTGCTGCTGGTGGTACGTACACCACCAACCTGACCGGTTCCCTGGCTGCCACCAACGACGTGCTGAACGTACGTCTGTCGGGCAGCGGCGCGACCGACTTCGGCGCTGTTACTGCTGCTAACGTTGAGACCATCAACGTTGTAGCAACCGACACCGCAACCACCCCAGCTGGCACCTCGGCAGCTACCCTGTCGATCACCGGCAACGACGTGAAAACGATCGCTGTATCGGGCACTTCGCACACCGTGCTGACCGCTGGTTCGACCGCGCTGACTTCGTTCGACGCATCGGGTCTGGTTGTTGCTGGTTCGGGCGCAGCTGGCACCGGTATTTCGTTCACCACCGGCGCACTGGTGGCTTCGAGCGCTACCCCAGCAGTGGTTGCAACCATCAAAGGTTCGGCTAACGGCGGCGACGTGATCAACGCTGCGGCTTCGCTGAAAGGTGTAACCATCACCGAAGTTAAGGGCACCAACAGCATCACCGGTAGCTCGACTGTTGCCAGCACCCTGACCGGTGGCACTGGTAACGACACCATCGTTGGCGGTTCGGGCAAAGACGTTATCGTTGGCGGCGGCGGTGCTGACAAGATCACCGGCGGCGCAGGTGCTGACTCGATCACCATCAGCGGCAACACCTCGACCATCATCCAGGGTTCGGGCCACTCGGGTACCAATGCAACTCTGAATACCGCTACCAGCGAACTGACCGCTACCTTCGACGTCATCAAAGGCGTAACTGCTGGCACGAAGATCGATCTGAGCAGCTTCGGCGGTGGCCTGACCATCGGTTCGGGCGACTTGGCAGCTACCAACCTGGCTGGCGTTACCGGTCACGTTGTGTTCGCTTCGGGTACCTTCGATGCAGCTAACGGCATCTTTGCCTACGGCGCAGCTGGTGCTGACACCGTTGTAACCTACGATGTTGCTGGTCACTTCGAGTCGATCGTTCTGGTTGGCTACCACGCTGCTTCGACCACCGCAATCAGCGGTGCCGGCGTCATCACCCTGGCTTAATCTCCAGGTTCCACCTCGGGACGGGGCAACCCCTCCTGATGTGTGCAAAAAGCCGGGCTTATGCCCGGCTTTTTTATTTTTTTGCCTCCCGTTTGTTACGCTTCAATACGGATAAAGGCAAAATAGAGTTTGTGTTGCTCCACGTGTACCACTCCCGGCCTAAAGTGTAAAAAATGTGATACAGGTCACATTTCTCAGTGTTTTTAGGCGATAATCTCTCGGCTCCATCATTCGGCCCATGCCAGTCGGAAAGTTGATTAAATTACATCCTTTCTGCGCAACAGTGGTTCTGTCGTATCGCACACGCACATTATGAAAAATAAATTACTCAATACTAAGAACGAGATTGAAGAGGTTCTACGGACCTTCAAGTCGACCTTTGTCACAGTCGGCACGTTCAGCGCCATCAGCAATTTGCTGATGCTGGTACCGTCGTTGTACATGTTGCAGGTGTACGACCGCGTGCTGAACAGCCGCAACGAACTGACGCTGCTGATGCTGACCTTGATGATGTTGGGCGGCTATCTGATGATGAGCGCGCTTGAGCTGATCCGTAGTTTCGTGCTGATCCGGGTTGGCGCCCGCTTCGATATGCAACTGAACAAGCGCGTGTACACGGCCGCGTTTGAACAGAATCTCAAACGCAGCGGCACCAACGCCGGCCAGGCGTTGCAGGATCTGACCAATGTGCGTCAATTCCTGACCGGCAGCGCCTTGTTTGCCTTCTTCGACGCCCCATGGTTCCCGGTCTATCTGATCGTGATTTTCGTGTTCGAGCCTTCGCTGGGCCTGTTTGCGCTGGGTGGCACCGTGATCCTGGTGGTCTTGGCCTACGTAAATGAACGCGTGTCCCACAAGCCGTTGGCTGACGCCAACGCCACGTCGATCGCCGCCACCAATCTGGCCACCAATAATCTGCGCAACGCCGAGGTGATCGAGTCGATGGGCATGCTGCCCAATTTGATGGGCCGCTGGTTCAAGATCCACGGCCGTTTCCTGCGTCTGCAGGCGGAAGCCAGCCAGAAAGCAGGCCTGGTCGGCGCGATCACCAAGTTTGTCCAAGTGTCGTTGCAGTCGCTGGTGCTGGGCTTTGGCGCGCTGTTGGTGCTCGAAAATAAGATTACCGCCGGCATGATGATTGCTGCGTCGATCCTGGTAGGCCGCGCACTGGCGCCGGTGCAGCAAGTGATCGCGGTCTGGAAGTCGTTTGCCAGTACCCGTAGCGCCTATGAGCGCCTGACCAAGCTGCTGGAAGTTAATCCGGTGCGTGAAGCGGGCATGGAACTGCCGAAGCCGCAGGGCCATGTCGCGGTGGAGAACGTCGCTGCGGCGCCGCCAGGCGCACAGGCTGCCGTACTGAAAGGCGTAAGCTTCGCAATCCAGGCTGGTGATGTACTGGGCGTGATTGGACCGAGCGGTTCCGGTAAGTCGACACTGGCCCGCTTGCTGGTGGGAGTATGGCCTGCCGCCATGGGCAAGGTGCGTCTGGATGGTGCTGATATTTACCAGTGGAACAAAGCCGAACTGGGGCCGCATCTGGGCTATCTGCCGCAGGATATCGAACTGTTTGCCGGTACCGTGAGCGAGAACATCGCCCGCTTCGGCGACATTGATCCTGAAAAAGTGGTGCTGGCCGCCAAGCGCGCCGGCGTCCACGACATGATCCTGCATCTGCCGAAAGGCTACGATACCGAACTGGGCGACGGCGGCGCAGGTTTGTCGGGCGGTCAGCGTCAGCGCCTGGGCTTGGCGCGCGCCATGTATGGCGACCCGTCGGTGATCGTGCTGGATGAACCGAACTCGAATCTGGATGATGCCGGGGAGTTGGCGCTGGTCCAGGCTGTGAGCGATTTGCGCGCGCGCGGCAAGACCATCGTGTTGATTACCCACCGTACCAATGCGATTGCCGTGACGACCAAATTGCTGTTGCTGCGCGATGGCACGGTCGCCTTGTTTGGCGAAACCAACCAAGTACTGAACGCGCTGAACGAAGCGAACCAGAAGCAGGCTTTGCAAGCACAGGCACAGGCACAAGCCCAGCAGCAGGCGCAAGCCCAGCAACAGGCACAGCAACAAGCCGCACAGCAGGCTGCTGCGCAAGCGCAAGCCGGCAATACCGCGCATACCGCGCCGGTGAATGAGGAATAATCATGGTTAATATTGTAAAGTCGCAAGAAGCCGCCACCGAAGTGATCACGCACGACGTCACGCCGTTGACGGTCGACACGGACGCGGGAAGCTACGCCAAAGTAGGCTGGGCCATCGTGGTGATTGGCTTCCTGGGTTTCCTGATCTGGGCCACGTTCGCACCATTGGACAAAGGCGTGCCGATGTCGGGCACGGTGGTGAAGGAATCGAACCGTAAATCGGTACAGTATTTGCAGAATGGCATAGTGCAGGACATCCTGGTTCAGGATGGTGACGTGGTCAAAGCGGGCCAAGTGCTGGTGCGCATGAACAACGTACAGGTCAAGTCGGCGCTCGATATCACCGAAGTCCAATTTGTCAGCGCCCGCGCGACCGAAGCCCGCCTGCTGGCGGAGCTGGCCGGCCAAAGCTCGGTGACGTTGCCGGCTAGCCTGAAGGTCTACAAGGATCAGCCTGCCGTGACCGAAGCGATGACCCTGCAAAACCAGTTGCTGCAAGCGCGCCAGGGTTCACTGCGTAGCGAGTTGAGCGCCGCCGATGAAAACATCGAAGGCCTGAAGCTGCAAATCACCGGCTTACAGCAATCGCGCGACAACAAGAAGGATCAGTTGGGTTCGCTTAAGGAGCAGCTCGACAATTCGCGTGAACTGTCGAAGGAAGGCTACCTGGCGCGCAACCGCCTGCTGGAACTGGAACGCACCTACTCGCAGACCAACGGCGCGATTTCCGAGGACGTGGGCAATATCGGTCGCGCCCAGCGCCAGATTTCGGAATTGCAAGCGCGCAAGAGTCAGCGCCTGCAGGACTATCAAAAAGAGGTCCGCACGCTGCTGGCCGATACCCAGAAGGAAGCCGAAGCGCTGGAAGGCCGCCTGGACGCGCAAAAATTTGACGTCGCCAATGTCGAGGTGAAGTCGCCAGTCGATGGCATCGTGGTCGGTTCGAACATCTTTACCCGTGGCGGCGTGGTGGCTGCGGGCGCCAAAATGATGGAAATCGTGCCGAGCGAAGACGCGTTGGTGGTGGAAGGCCAGTTGCCGGTCAACCTGATCGACAAGGTGCGGGTCGGCATGCCTGCCGAGCTGATCTTCTCGGCATTCAACTCCAACCGGACGCCGCATATCCCTGGCACGGTGATCCAGGTGTCGGCCGACCGGTCGGTGGAAGAGCGCTCCGGCCAGCCGTACTACAAGGTGCGTGCGCGCGTATCGCCGGAAGGTGCCAAGCTGATTGCCGAGAAAAAGCTGGATATCCAGCCCGGCATGCCAGCGGAAATGTTTGTGAAGACTGGCGAACGCACCATGATGAATTACTTGTTGAAACCGGTGTTTGACCGCGCCAAATCGTCGATGTCGGAGGATTGATGATGGCAACGATGCAAATCCGCTCGCGCCTGCTGGCAAGCGCTGCGGCTGTGAGCGCGGCGTTGGCACTGTACAGCCCCGGCGCAATGGCAGTCACCCTGATGCAGGCGTACGACATGGCACTGCAGAACGACCCTACCTATCGCGCGGCGTATTACGCCAACGAAGGGGCCAAGGAAAATGCCAAGCTGGGCTTGTCGAATCTGCTGCCGAATATCAGCGGCAGCTGGAGCGGCAGCCAGAATCGCGATACGGTGACCGACCGCAGTGCGCAATTCGTGGGCGGCTTGGTGTCGCCGCGTGACTTCATCTCGCGCTCGGCCATGCTGCAAGTCCGCCAACCCCTGTTCAATCTGGATGGTTGGGCACGCTACAAGCAGGGCAAGGCGCAGGCGCTGTATGGTCAGGCCTTGTTCGAGAGCCAGCAGCAGGAAGTGATCTACCGCGTGGTGGCGTCCTACCTGGATGTGCTGTACAAGCAGGAGTTGTTGGCGCTGGCGCAAGTCGAGCGGGAGATGTATGCCGAACAGGGCCAGCTGAACAATCATCTGTTTGAAAAGGGTGAGGGCACGCGCACCGACATGCTGGAAACCCAGGCCCGCCTCGATGTAGCGGAGGCAACGCTGCTGGAAGCGCAGGACAATCTGACGGTCTCGCGCGAAACCCTGGGGACCGTGATTGGCGGCGAGGTGGGCGAAGTGCAGGAGCTGGTGCCGGATTTTCGCGTGCGCCCGGTCGATGACAAGCCGTTCGATTACTGGAAGACGATCGCGCTGGAACGCAACCCGGACATCAAGACGCTCAAGTATGGGGTCGATATCGCCGAGCAGGAAGTACTGAAGCAGCGCGCCGGCCATGCGCCGCGGATTGATGTGGTCGGCAGCTATGGCAAGACGTCATCCGATTCGATTACGACTTTCCAGGAAGACCAGAAGATCCGCAGCATCGGCGTTCAGGTGAATATTCCGATCTACTCGGGTGGCCAGGTGAATGCCTCGTCGCGCCAGGCCGTCGCTTCGCGGGAGAAGGCCAAGGAAGACTTGCAGGCGCAAATCGACAAGATCATGCTGGAGTTGCGCAAGGATTATGCGGTGATGGCCAGCAGCGTCAAGCGGGTGGATGCCTTGATGAAGTCGGTTTCCTCATCGGAAAACCTGATCATCGCGACCGAGAAAAGTATCAAGGGCGGTGTCCGCATCAACCTGGATGCGCTGAACGCCAAGCAGCAGCTGTACACCGCCAAGCGTGACCTGGCGCAGGCGCGGTTCAATTACTTGCTGACGTCGTTGCGGATGCGCGCCTCGGTGGGGACCGTCAATGTAGACGATGTGCGCGAGATCGCCGCCTATTTCCGCTAACGCAGCATGGAAGAGGAAACCGAAGTCACGGTCGACGGCGTCACCTACAAGCTCAGCGAACTGAGCGACGCCGCCAAGGAGCAGGTCGCCAGTCTGCAGTTTGTGGAAGCACAGATGACGGAGCTGAACGCCAAGCTGGCCGTATTCCAGACCGCGCGCAACGCCTACCAGGCAGCCTTGCAGCAGCTGGTGCCGCGGTTGAAGCAGTAAGAAAAAATCCTCGCCACGGCGAGGATTTTTTTTGCGGGGCGCCGGCTTATTTGCCGTAGCAGGCCGGGCATGATTTCTCGTAGACGTATTCCGGCGCCAGCTGCTGGCGCGGGGTGACCACGGCGCGGCAGACGAAGCATTGCACGGTTTCGGTCGGTTGCAGCTGCGGGTTGAGCGCGGTGCGGTAGTCGAACACGAAGCAGTCGCCGGTGTAGTGGGCGCCGCCGACTTCCTCGAAGTACTTGAGGATGCCGCCTTCGAGCTGGTAGACGTTGTCGTAGCCGATGTTCTGCATGTGGATCGCGGCTTTTTCGCAGCGGATGCCGCCGGTGCAGAAGGTGACCACGGTCTTGCCTTCAAAGTCGTCCTTGTGGGCGGCGATCAGATCCGGGAATTCGGTGAACTTCTTGATGCGGTAGTCGACCGTGTTGTCGAAGGTGCCGACGTCCACTTCAAAATCGTTGCGGGTGTCGACCATCACCACCGGCTTGCCGTTGTCGTCGACGCCGTTGTCCAGCCAGCGCTTGAGCGTCTGGGCTTCGACGAACGGCGCGCGGCCGTCTTCCGGCTTGATCAGCGGCATGCGCATGGTGATGATTTCTTTTTTGATCTTGACCAGCATGCGCTTGTGCGACTGTTCGGCCGACAGGCTTTCTTTCACTTCCAGGTCGGCGAAGCGGGCGTCGCTGCGGACCCAGGCCAGGAATTCGTCGATATTGCCGCGCGGGCCGGACAGGAACATATTGATCCCTTCCGGCGTCAACAGGATGGTGCCTTTCAGGCCCAGGCGATTGCAGATGTCCTGGTACTGCGGGCGCATCGCCTCGGTGTCGTCGAAGGTGATGAAT
Source organism: Duganella dendranthematis (assembly GCF_012849375.1). Taxonomy (NCBI): domain Bacteria; kingdom Pseudomonadati; phylum Pseudomonadota; class Betaproteobacteria; order Burkholderiales; family Oxalobacteraceae; genus Duganella; species Duganella dendranthematis. Next base: position 1,267,320 of record NZ_CP051684.1, on the reverse strand, counting down.
TTGTAGGCGGCGATGTTGACGTGCGGAGCAGCGCCAGCATGCGCTTCAGCTTGTAAAGCAGTATTAGCTTGCATGATGGTGAGATCAAAAAGGGAAAGGCGACATTATACGCGTTCTGGTGCTAAGATTATTACCACAAATGTGGTAACGGAGGTTGCGATGGCGGGGAGTACATCGATTCGTATCAATCAGCAGCTGTATGAGCAGGCCAGGCAGGATGCGGCGATAGAGCATCGTTCCATCGCCGGGCAAATCGAGTTCTGGGCGAGGGTGGGGCGGGCTGCGCTGGACAATCCTGATTTACCTGTCGGCTTTATTGCCGAGTCGTTGGCTTCGCTCTCGGAGCCGCGCGAGGATGCGCAACCGTTTGTGCCGCGCAGTAGCCCGGGCAAATAATGTGGGCGGTGCGGCAGACCAGACGATTTGCCAGGCAGTATAAAAAACTGCACGACAACACAGCCGGCGATGTCGACATCGCCGTGGCGGCGGTGCAGGCAGATCCGCACGTGGGGGAGCGAAAAAAAGGTGATCTGGCCGCGCTCTTTCTCCACAAGTTCCGCAGCGGCGGGCAGCTTTATCTGCTCGGTTATACCCTGGATGAGGGCATCCAGCTGATCTATTTAGAGGCGGTCGGACCGCACGAGAATTTTTATCGCGATATCAAACGGTCTGGCTGAATCAGATTTATCGGTCCGGGCCGCTGCGCGGTAAAATAGGGGGTTATTGAACCAGCCTTGAGTCGCATATGAACCAGGTAGTACACCCAGTGGTAGCAAATGAACAAGCAGTAGCCGGCAGTGCCGTGGCGCCGGTGGGACCGTCTTTTGTCCATTTGCGCGTCCATTCGGAGTATTCCATCGTCGACGGGCTGGTGCGCATCGACGATCTGATCAAGCAGGCTGTCAAGGACAAGCAGGGCGCGCTGGCGGTCACCGATCTTGCCAATATGTTCGGCATGGTCAAGTTCTACAAGGCGGCGCGCGGCAAGGGCATCAAGCCGGTGGTCGGCGTCGATGTCTGGATCACCAATGACGACAACCGCGACAAGCCGTCGCGCCTGATGCTGTTCGCCAAGAACCGCATGGGCTATCTGCAGCTGTGCGAGCTGCTGTCGCAAGCCTGGCTGACCAACCAGTACAAGGGCCGGGCCGAGATCCGTACCGAATGGCTGGCCGAGCTGACCTCCAAGACCTATGCGCTGCTGCCCGACGACAACCCGGCCAACGGCCTGATCGTGCTGTCCGGCGCCCATTTCGGCGACATCGGCACCGCCATCGAAAACGGCAACCCGGCGCTGGCCGAAGCCAACGCACAGAAGTGGGCGGCGCTGTTCCCCGGCCATTTCTACATCGAGATCCAGCGCGCCGGTCAGGCCAACCAGGAGATGCAGGTACGCCACTCGATCGCGCTGGCGGCCAAGCTGGGTCTGCCGGTAGTGGCGACCCATCCGGTGCAGTTTGTCAGCAAGGACGAGTACATCGCCCACGAGGCGCGCGTCTGTATCGCCGAGGGCGAGATGCTGGCCAACGCCAAGCGCGTCAAGCGCTTCAACGAGCAGATGCGCTTCCTGACGCAGGCCGAGATGGCCGAGCTGTTCCACGACCTGCCGGCCGCGTTGCAGAATTCGGTGGAAATCGCCAAGCGCTGCAATCTGACGCTGACCCTGGGCAAGCCGCAGCTGCCGAACTTCCCGACGCCTGGCATGACCATCGACGATTTCCTGCGTGCCGAAACCAGGAAGGGTCTGGAGGAGCGGCTGGAGCAGCTGTATCCGGACCCGGTCAAGCGCGAGGCCAACCGCCAGCGCTACGAGGAGCGGCTGGAGTTCGAGAACAACACCATCATCAACATGAAGTTCCCCGGCTACTTCCTGATCGTGGCCGAGTTTATCCAGTGGGGCAAGAACAACGATGTGCCGATCGGCCCGGGCCGCGGTTCGGGCGCCGGTTCGCTGGTGGCGTATGCGCTGAAGATTACCGATCTGGATCCGCTGAAGTACAACCTGCTGTTCGAGCGTTTCCTCAACCCTGAGCGGGTGTCGATGCCCGACTTCGATATTGACTTCTGCCAGGAAAAGCGCGAGCTGGTGATCCAGCACGTGAAGGATCTGTACGGCCGCGACGCGGTGTCGCAGATCGCCACGTTCGGTACCATGGCGGCCAAGGGCGCGATCCGCGACGTCGGCCGCGTGATGGATTTCGGCTACAACTTCTGCGACGGCGTCTCCAAGCTGATTCCGTTCAAGCCGGGCAAGCCGGTGTCGATTGCCGAGGCGATCGAGGAAGAGCCGATGCTCAAGGAGCGCCAGCAGAACGAGGAAGAAGTGGCGCAGCTGCTGGACCTGGCGCAACAGGTCGAAGGCATCACCCGTAACATCGGCATGCACGCCGGTGGCGTGCTGATCGCGCCGGGCAAGCTAACCGATTTCTGTCCGCTGTACACGCAGGGCGGCGACGGCGGCGTGGTGTCGCAGTACGACAAGGACGACGTGGAGGCCGTGGGCCTGGTCAAGTTCGACTTCTTGGGTCTGACCACGCTGACCATTCTCGACCGCGCGGTGCGCTACATCAAGGCGCTCGATCCGGAGGAAAAAGATTTCGACCTGTCCAAGCTGCCGCTGAATGACCGTCCTTCATACGACCTGCTGACCAAGGCCAAGACGGTCGCGGTATTCCAGCTGGAGTCGCGCGGCATGCAGGGCATGCTGAAGGATGCGCGTCCCGACCGCTTCGAGGACATTATCGCGCTGGTGGCGCTGTACCGTCCGGGCCCGATGGACCTGATCCCCGACTTCTGCAAGCGCAAGCACGGTGAAAAGTTCGACTATCCCGATCCGCGCACCGAATCGATTCTGTCCGAAACCTACGGCATCATGGTGTATCAGGAGCAGGTGATGCAGATGGCGCAGATCGTCGGCGGCTACTCGCTGGGCGGCGCCGACATGCTGCGCCGCGCGATGGGTAAGAAAAAAGCCGAGGAGATGGCCGAGCACCGCGAGATCTTCCGCGCCGGCGCCGCCAAGGATGGCCTGAGCACGCAAAAAGCCGACGAGATCTTCGACTTGATGGAGAAGTTCGCGGGCTACGGCTTCAACAAATCGCACGCGGCCGCCTACGCGCTGCTGTCGTATCACACGGCCTACCTGAAGGCGCACCATCCGGCCGCTTTCATGGCAGCCAATATGTCGCTGGCGATGGAGGACACCGAGAAGGTCAAGATTCTGGTCGAGGACTCGATCGACATCTGCGGCCTGACCATCCTGCCGCCGGACATCAACAAGTCCGACTTCCGCTTCATGCCGGACGGCCCGCCGCCGTCGGTCACCGGCAAGAAGGTCACGCAGATCCGTTACGGCCTGGGCGCCTGCAAGGGTGCGGGCCAGAACGCGATCGAGGCGATCATCGCCGCGCGCAATGCCGACGGTCCGTTCACCAGCCTGTTCGATTTCTGCAAGCGCGTCGACAAGAAGCAGATCAACCGCCGCACCATCGAATCGCTGATCCGCGCCGGCGCCTTCGACTGCCTGGGCGTTGACCGCGCCGTGCTGCTGGCCTCGGTCAGCTTCGCGATGGAATATGCCGACCAGCAGGCCAAGTCGGCCAACCAGGTCAGCCTGTTTGGCGGCGACGACAGCGACCTCGAACCGCCGCCGGACTACGTCAAGGCCACGCCCTTCACCGACCGCCAGCGGCTGGCTGAGGAAAAGATGGCGCTGGGCTTCTACCTGTCCGGCCACATGTTCGATTCGTTCGCGCCGGAAGCGCGGCGCTTCTCGCGCACCAAGCTGGCCGACCTGGAGCCGTCGCGCGATCCGCGTATGCTGTGCGGCGTCATCACCGGCATCCGTCCGCAGATGACCCAGCGCGGCAAGATCCTGATCGTCACGCTGGACGACAAGAGCGCGGTGGTGGAAGTGACCGTGTATGCCGAGGTGTTCGAGGAACACAAGCATATGTTCAAGGAAGATGAATTCCTGGCGGTGATCGGCAAGGTGTCGGAGGACCGCTTCAACGGCGGCTTGCGGATTTCGGCTGAAAAAGTGTTCGACATCATCTCGTCGCGCGTCAAGCACGGCAAGCAGCTGAGCATGGCGTTGCCGGTCTCGGTCGATGCGAAGAAGGTGGCGGAAGTGCTGGCGCCGTACCGCCAGACCGATGGCTTGCCGATTTCGGCGCGCATTCAGCCGCAGGGCGTCAGCTGTGTGTTGCAGTTGGGGGAAGGGTGGCGCGTGGCGCCGTCGGATGAGTTGCAGCTGGCGTTGCAGCAGGTGCTGGGCGCACGCGAAGTCGCGGTCGAATATTGACACCGGACACAAGGGTCTGACCCCGTACGGGGTCAGACGGGGACGCCGAGTCCCTGGCGCCGGCGCCGTGCGGGTTGCGCCGGCGCCGTCAGCTTTTAGAACTGGGCACTGACGCCGGTAATGGCGTAACCCTTGGCGCCGATCTGTGCCAGCGGCTGGTCGATATGGTATTTGGGCAGCGTGTCCTGGCCGTCGTCGATTTCCACGTGCTGCGCTTCCGCATGCCAGTCGGTGTTGGTGGCTTCTTCCGGAATCGGTTTACCTTCCGGCACAGCCAGATAGGTATGCTTGCCTTGTGCTTCTTCGCGGCTATAAATGTCCACACGCATGGTGATTCTCCTCTGACGAAAAACCCATGGTAGCGGATTTCATCAAGCGAGGGCGTACTTCTCGGCTTCCTCTGCCATAGGCAGGAAAACCGGCACCGTCAGCACCTGCTGCTGCACCGCCTCGATGCGCGGCGCGTGCAGGCTCACCGCCACCGCCTGCGCCAGTTCGCACAGCGTTTCATGGCGCTTGCGCGCTTCCGAACGTTTCTTCGACGCAATCGCGTTCAGGTCCGGCGCGCAGATCGCTTCGCTGGCCAGTGCATAATCGCCGTCGCTGCGCGCCACGGCGCCCAGTTCCTGCCACAGCGCATCGTAATCCGCGTGCACCTTGCCCTGGCGGGTGGCGCCGCACACCGCGCGGTTGGCATTGCCGACCAGGCGCAGCGCAGCGCAATCGTGGTCGTGGGCGATCTGGCTCAGCAGCTTGACCATCAGATTCTTCGGCCGCAAGCCATGCAGCTCGCGGGTGGCGTCCTTGATCAGTTGCAGGCCGCTTTCGCCCTTCGGTCCCTGCATGCAGCCGATGCCCAGCGCCATGCCATCGTGGCCGCCGTCGAGGAAGGAAAACGCCGCGCTGTAGACCAGATCGCCGCCCTGCAGCAGTTGCAGCACCAGTTCGCCTTCGCGCTCCATCGGCTCGATGGCGCGCAGCTGCACCTGGTAGGCCACGCCGCTCTTGCCTGCGATGGTGGCCAGCACCACCGCGTGGCGCGCCGCCTGCACCGTCAGCGGCCCCATGCCGTGGCGGAAGATGTGGCGGTAATGGCTGCGCAGCAGCGCCAGACGCTGGCTGGCGTCCATGGTGTTGCTCAGGTAAGGGCGGTAGATTTTGTAGATCAGGCGCGGCCGCGCCTTGACCAGTTCGGCAAACAGCGGATGGGAGTTCAGCAGTTCCAGCCAGCCGAAGGTGGCGTGGCGGTGCAGCCGGGCGCGCAGCGACAGTTTAATGGTCTCACGCAACTGTTTCAGGCCGGTAAAGCCTGCGGCGCCGGCGCGGATGGTAATGGACTGCATCGTCAACTCTTCCAAAAGGGGCCTTGTGGGCAAGTCGCGATGGTAGTGGGCATGTAACGCAATGTAAATTCGGGTAAAGATCTACGAATTACCCTTAATAATTGCATCTTGGATAAACGCGCTGTTGTATAGATGCGATGCCTAAGCCATAAGGGTTGCACCTAGTTGTAAAATGCAAGACAAGATGAAATGAGGCAATGCATAATGATACATTGCGATACAAACCACCCTGTATGACAGCGCCTTCCCCGTCCCGCCATCTGCTGTTTCCCGCGTTTATCGGCTTGTACGTGCTATTTGACTGGGCCACATACATCGATCCCTTGTATGGCCTGAATATCACGCCTTGGAATCCGGACCCGGCGCTGGGGCTGGTGTTCTGGCTGCGCTATGGCTGGCGCGCCGCGCTGCCGTGGTTTATCGCGCTGATGCTGGGCGAGTGGCTGGTGCGCGGCATGCCGGCCGGCTTGCCGCTGTCGCTGCTGCTGTCGCTGTGGCTGACCATCGGCTACGGCCTGCTGGGCGTTGCGCTCAAGCGCACTTTCGGCAGCGGCGGCGTATTCGACAGCCGGCACAAGCTGTTCCAGTGGGTATTAATTGTGGTGGTCGGTACGCTGCTCAACGATGTGGTGTATATGTCGCTGCTATCCTTGGCCGGGCTGATCCCGCCGGGCGAATGGGTGGCGGTGGTGCTGCGCTTTGGCATTGGCGACATGGTGGGCGTGCTGGTCTCGATGCCGCTGATCTGGATGCTGTCCAGCGCCGACGGCCGCCAGCGGCTGCGCCAGACCGTGTGGCACTACGAGACGCTGGGCTACCTGGCGCTGGCGATCTGCGTGCTGTACCTGGTGTTCGGCACCATAGCGACCTCGGAGTTCAAGCATTTCTACTTCCTGTTCCTGCCGGTGATCTGGGCCGCTTCGCGCCAGGGCCTGTACGGCACGGCGCTGATGGTGTTTGTGCTGCAACTCGGCATCGGCGGCCTGGTCAAGTGGAATAATGCGGTCAACATCGAGGTGCCGGAACTGCAGATGCTGGATGCGATGCTGGCGCTGGTCGGCTTTTCGCTGGGCATCGTGGTCGACGAGTTGCGCCAGGTGTCGAATGATTTGAAGCAGTCGCTGCGGCTGGCGGCGGCCGGCGAGATGGCCGCCGCACTGGCGCACGAACTGAACCAGCCGCTGACGGCGCTCAGCGCCTACGGCAAGGCCTGCGAATTCCTGATCGAGCGCAACGAGGGCGGGCAGGGCGGCGAGATGCTGAAAAGCGCGGTGCAGCGCATGATCGCCGAGTCGGGCCGGGCGGCGGAAGTGGTGCGGCGGCTGCGCGATTTTTTCCGCACCGGCGCCATGAAGCTGGAGCCGGTCGACGCCGGCCAACTGGTGTCGTCGGTCAGCCAGCAGTTCTTTACCCAGCTGCGCCAGCATGGCGTGGTGCTGCAGGTCGAGGACATGCCGACGCTGGCGATGCTGGCCGACCGTTTGCAGATCGAGCTGGTGCTGCGCAACCTGCTGGCCAACGCGCTGGACGCGGTGCAGGAGCGGCCCGAGGGCGGGCGCCGCATCACGGTCTCGGCGCAACTGCTGGACAGCAAAAAGCATGGCAAGGGCAGCTGTTTGCAGCTGTCGGTGGAAGATAGTGGCAAGGGCGTGTCGGCGGCATTGCTGGCGCGCTTGTTTGAACCGTTTGTCTCGTCCAAGGCCACCGGCCTCGGACTGGGCCTGGTGCTGAGCCGGGCCATCATGGAAGCGCACGGCGGCTCGCTCTGGGCCGAGGTGGGCGATCACGGTATATTCAGGATGGCGCTGCCGCTGGCGCGCCCCGTAGTGGAAGGTCAGGAGAACTATGTTGCAGCATGATTTAACCGTATTCATTGTCGATGACGACCCGGCCGTGCGCGATGCGCTGGGCTTGCTGCTGGGCGTGCGCGGCTATCGCACCGCCGTGTTCGCCAGCGCGGAAGCCTTCCTGCAGGGCTGGCAGCCGGCCTGGAGCGGCGCGCTGCTGATCGATATCCGCATGTCCGGCATGGACGGGCTGAGCCTGCAACGGGAGCTGATCGCGCGCGGCTGCACCATGCCGGTGGTGATCATGAGCGGCCATGGCGATGTCAGCACGGCGCGCATGGCGTTCAAGGCCGACGCCGTCGACTTCCTCGAAAAACCGCTCGACGACGCCAAGCTGATCGGCGCCATCGACGAAGCCCTGTCGCGCGCCCGCACCAACCAGAGCGAACAGCAGCGGCGCAGCCGCAGCGTCAGCCTGCTGAGCGAATTGACGCCGCGCGAGCGCGAGGTGATGCAGCTGGTAGTGGTGGGGCGGCACAACCGCGACATCGGCCCGGAGCTGGGCATCAGCGTGCGCACGGTGGAAGTCCACAAGGCGCGCCTGATGAGCAAGCTGGGGGTCGACAATGTGGCCGACCTGGTCCGCATCAGCATGCTGGATCAGGGCGAGTAGCCGTCATTCCCGCGCAGGCGGGAATGACGGGTTAGCGGCGCTGCAGCGCGCGGGTCTGGCGCATGCGGCGCCACAGCTTGAACTTGCGCACCACGCTCTGGCGCACATGGAACCAGCGGTTGCCGTCGATCACGTGCTGCACCTGCAGCGCGGTGCGGGCGTCGCGCAGGTTGCGCGTCATGCCGGACAGCACCTGCTGCGGCGGCGAAAACAAGCTGGACAGGAAAATCTCATGCACCCGGCGCCGCACCACCGCGCCGGCCGCCGCCGGCAGCTGGTAAGAATTCTTGATCATGCTCAGGTAGAAGTGGCACACCGCCACGTCGAACTGCGCGCGCACCTTGGCGCTGACGCCGGCGCGCTCCAGATGCGGCTTGACGGTGGCCAGCGCCGAGACGAAATCCACGCACCACTGTTCGCTGATCAGGCGGGTGATGCTGACCGGGTGCTGGCGGTAGGCTAGCAGCACATGCGGTAGGTAGACCAGGCTGGCGCACCCTTGCAGCAGCAGCGGCACAACCGCCACGTCCTCGAACACCCGTTGCGACGGGAACACCGGCATGGTCCTCTGGGCATAGATCGCGCGTCGGAACACCTTGCACCACACATACATTTGGCGGTCGTCGAAGAACGGCGTGAGGATCGCGTCCTGGCAGGTGATGGCCTGATCCGGCGCGTAGCTCATGAAGATATCCTTGTCCTTGTGCGGCGCATGGGGATGCCACATGCGCAGCGCCGTGGCGATCACGTCCGGCTGATGGTGCGCGATGGTCTCGCACAGCACGTCCAGCGAGCGCGGCAGCAGGCGGTCGTCGCTGTCGATGAACAGGATGTAGTCGCCGCTGGCTTCCTTCAGCGCGCGGTTGCGGGCGTCGGCGATGCCGCTGTTGCGCTGTTCGATCAACGTGATGTTCAGCCGCGGCCAGGCGGCCTGGACGGCGCGGATGCGTGTCAGCGTGTGGTCGGTGGAGCCGTCGTCCACCACGATCAGTTCGTGGCGCGCATCCATCTGGACGACGATGTGCTCCAGGCAATCGGTGATATAGCGCTCGACATTGTAGGCCGGCACCAGGATGCTGAGCCGCAGGCCGCTGTCCACCACGACGGGTTTCATGCGCGTAGCCCTTTCACTGCCAGCGTGGTGCGCTCGGCATGGCGCTGGAGCACGGTGGCGCGGTTGCTGGTTTCCTGGTCGCGGGCGTTTTCGCGGTGCCACAGGTGGAATACTTCGGTGGCGTAGGCGCCGTCCTTGCGCAGCACGCCGGCGTGGTACAGCCGCACCACCAGGTCGGAATCTTCATGGCCCCAGCCGAGGAAGCTTTCATCGAAGCCGTTGACCAGCTCCAGGTCGCTGCGCCAGACGGCCAGGTTGCAGCTCTTGATGCGGCGCCAGGTGAAGCGCTTGCTGGTGCGGCCGATGTCGGGCAAGGTCAGCAGCAAAGGCAGCACCTTATTGAGGGCGCCGCTGCTGCGCCACGCCAGCTTGTCGCCGGCGCTCAGCACGCCCAGATCGATATGCTGGCCCAGCACGCGGCTGGTCGCGGCTTCATCCAGCAGGATGCGGCTGCCTTGCACCAGATAGCCGGGCTGCGCCAGTTTGCGGTGCTGGCTGATAAAATTCCGCTGCGGCACGCAGTCGCCGTCGAGGAAAATGATGTAGTCGCCCTCGGCGTCCAGCGTGCCGAGGTTGCGCGCGCGGGCGGCGCGGAAGCCCAGGTCTTCCTGCCACACGTGGCGCAGCGGCACCGGCGCGCGCGCTTGCAGCGCCGCCACTGCTTGTTGCGTGTTGTGGCCCGAGCCGTCATCAGCGATAATGATTTCAAAGCCCAGGTCGTCCTGGGCAAAGCAGGCTTCAACGACGGCAGTCAGCGCATCCGGCCGGTTATAGGTGGTGACGACGACGGAAATAAGCACGGGTGACATGGTGGGCAACTTGCTGTAGCGGATTGCTTTTTTGCAATAAACGATAATATGAATGAATAATACCTCAGCCCAGTCCCGCGCCAGCACTGTCTTTATCCACAGCCTGATTTTTCTGTTTCCGTTCCTGTTGCTGATTACACGCTTCGGGATCGGCCTGTGCAGCTTTACTTTTTTGCTTGCGGCCATCGTTTATCGGCGCCAGGGCTGGCCGGTCCTGATGCGTCATCTTACTGAGATTCGCGGGGTATTGGTAGCTTTTGGCGCGCTGCTGCTGCTGGCACTATTGTGGTGCACGCTGAGCGGCGACGGCCGCCTGCGTGACCTCGAAAAACCGGTCCGTATGCTGGCTGCCAGCACCGTCATGCTGACGGTGCTGGCCTGCCGTCCCAGCCGCAAGGCGCTGTGGTGGGGCCTGATCGCCGGCGCCATGGCCGGCGCCGTGTTCATTGCCTACCAGCGCTGGTTTATCGGCCTCGACCGTCCGGGCGGCCTGATTAATTCGATCACGTTTGGCGACATCATGCTGTGCATGGGCCTGATGTGCCTGGCTGGCACGTTGGACTTCGCCGGCCGCAGCGCCCTCTGGCCCAGCCTCGGTGCGCTGGCCGGGCTGGTCGGCTCGGTGGCGACCGGCACGCGCGGCGGCTGGATCGCGATCGCGCTGGCGGCACTGTTGTTGGGGCGCTACGGTCACGTGTTGCGCGGCCGCTGGCGCAAGGTGCTGGCGCTGCTGGCGCTGGCGCTGCTGGTCAGTACGTATTTCATTCCGCAGACCGGCACCCGCCAACGCATCGACCAGGGCTTCAACGATGTGCACCAGTATTTCAATGGTGGGGAAACGTTTACCAACATCGGCATCCGCTTCGAGCTGTGGCGCAGCGCGCTGCAACTGATCGAACGCCGGCCGCTGCTGGGCGCCAGCATTCCGACCGCCCGGCGCGAGATGGAAGAATTGGTGGCCCAGCACCGCGCCCATCCTTACGTGCTGGAGTTTGAACACTTCCACAACGACATTCTGCAAGCGCTGGTGTTCGGCGGCGTGGTCGGCCTGCTGGTGTGGGGCGGCACGCTGGTGGCGCCGTTCGTCTTCTTCCTGCGCCAGATGCAGCGCGGCGGCGGCGCCCGCAACGCGCCAGCGCTGGCCGGCCTGCTGCTGGTGCTGAGCTACTTCAGCTTCGGCCTGACCGAGGTGATCTTCTGGTCGGTGCGCAGCTGCATGTTCTACGCCATGATGCTGTTCCTGCTGGCTGGCCTGTGTCTGAACGCCAAGGAGGATGCGCAATGAGCCAGCCGCGCACCCTGATCATTTCGCCGAACTGGATCGGCGATGCGGTCATGGCGCAGCCGCTGCTGCAACTGCTGCGCGCCGCCCATCCGGAACGGCCGATCGATGTGCTGGCGCCGCCGGCGGTGTCGCCGGTGTGGCGCCAGGCGGCCGAGGTGGACGAGGTGCTGGAAACGCCGTTCCGCCACGGCGCCTTGCAGCTCAAGCAGCGCTGGCAGTTTGCCCGCCTGCTGCGCAAGCGCGGCTACGTGGATGCCTACATCCTGCCCAACACCATCAAGTACGCGCTGATCCCGTGGCTGGCCGGGATTAAAAAACGCGTGGGCTACAAGGGCGAGAGCCGCTACGGCATGATCAACGTGATGCACCACGACGAAGTGCCGCCACGGCCAATGGTGCCGTTCTACGCCGCGCTGGCCAAGCCGCCGGTGACGGTGCAGGGCCCCGGCCTGCGCGCCGCCTTGCCGCGTCCGCGCCTGGTGGCCAGCGCCGAGCAAATGGCGGCCGTGTGCGAACGCCTCGGCATTGATCCGGCGAGGCCGGTGGTGGCATTGGCGCCGGGCGCGGAATTCGGCGCCGCCAAGCGCTGGCCGGCGCAGCATTTCGCCAGCCTCGCCAAGGCGGTGCTGGCACGCGAGCCAGCGACCCAGATCGCCTTGCTCGGTTCGCCCAAGGACCACACGGCCTGCGCCGAAGTGGCGGCCGGGCTGCCGGACGGCACGGCGGTGTTCAACCTGGCCGGCGCCACCAGCCTGGCCGAGGCGATTGCGCTGATCGCGCGCGCCGCCGCCGTGGTGGCCAACGATTCCGGCTTGCTGCACATCGCCTCGGCGCTGAACCGGCCGGTGCTGGCGCTGTACGGCCCGACCGACCCCGACCACGCGCCGCCGTTCTCGGACCTGGCCGCGTCGATTTCGCTGCGGCTGGATTGTTCGCCATGTAAGCAACGCGAATGTCCGCTCGGTCATCACGACTGCATGGTCAAGCTGACGCCGGATCTGGCGTGGCAGCGCTTGCAGCCGATGCTGGCGGCGGGCTAAGCCGCGCAACATGACGGGCGGAATTACTGTATAAAAGCGGTAAGAACAACGCCAGTTGTAAGCTTATGTTCAAGCGCCTTTCCATCACTTTCTGGGCCACCGTGTTTGTCACGGTGGTGTGCCTGTCGCTGGTCGGCGTCGACGTCTGGCGCAGCATTAACGCCCGCAGCGAACAGCTGCTGGAAAAAGAACGGCAGGGCGCCAACTTGGCGCGCGCCATGGCGCAGCAGGCCGACGACACCATCAAGGCGGCCGACATCGCGCTGGCCGATATCGTCGAACGCATCGAGTCGGACGGCCGCACGCCGCGTGCGCTGGCGCGCCTGCAACAGCAGATGCGCGCGCAGGTCGCCAATCTGCCGCAGCTGGTGGGGCTGTTTGTCTACGATGAAGGCGGCAGCTGGATCGCCAATTCGCGTGCCGTGGTGAGCCAGGCCTACAACAACGCCGACCGCGAATACTTCATCTATCACCGCACCCATACGGAGCGCGGGCCGCATGTCGGCCTGCCGGTGATCAGCCGTTCCAGCGGCAAGTGGATCATGCCGGTGTCGCGTCGCCTCAACAAGCCGGACGGCAGTTTCGGCGGCGTGGTGCTGGCCACGCTGGACATCGATTACTTCCGCCGCTTTTACGAAAGTTTCGACCTCGGCACGCGCGGCGCGGTGGCGTTGCTGTCCAATGACGGCACGCTGCTGCTGCGCCAGCCTTTCGACAGCGGCCGGGTCGGCAGCAGCATGCGCGACAGCGAGTTGTTCCGCCATTATGCGGCGGCGTCCGGCGCGGCGCGCACCGGCAGTGCCTTCTTCCATTCTTTCCACGACGACGAGGTGCGGCTCAACAGCTTCCGGCCGCTGGAGCACTATCCGCTGTTCGTCACGGCGGCGTTGTCGCGCGAGGAGATGCTGGAGAACTGGCGGCGCGATACGTTCACGCGTTCGATCGGGGTGGTGGTGCTGGCGGCGCTGCTGGGCTTTTTCGGCAAGCGGCTGGTGGACCAGATCAAGCTGCGCGTACAGGTCGAGGCCGAGCTGCGGCTGGCGCGCGATGCGCTGGAGAGCGCCAACCACACGCTGGCGCGGCAGGCCATGTCGGATGGCCTGACCGGGCTGGCCAACCGGCGCCAGTTCGATGTCACGCTGGGCAATGAATTCAGCCGCGCGATGCGGCACCAGGATACGCTGGCGTTCATCATGATCGATGTCGATTACTTCAAGCAGTACAACGATATGTACGGCCACAGCGCCGGCGACGAGGTGCTGCGCGCGGTGAGCAAGCTGATCCGCGCTTTGACGCCCAAGCGGCCCGGTGATCTGACGGCGCGCTATGGCGGCGAAGAGGTCGGCATCCTGTTGCCGAATACCGATCTGGCCGGCGCGCAGGCGGTGGCCGAACGCATCCGCGAGGCGGTGCAGAATTTGCAGATGGCGCACCACGGCAGTCCGTTCGGCGTGGTGACGCTGAGCGCCGGCGTGGCGACCATCGCGCCACAGCGTGGCGTGCATATGGCCGGCATGCTGGTGGAGGCGGCCGACAAGGCGCTGTACGTGGCCAAGTCGGCGGGGCGCAACCAGGTCAGCCTGGCCTGAGGTCGTACCGGCGCAAGCCGGTACCCATGGCACCTGCGCATGGCATCTTCAGCATGGGTTCCCGCGTGCGCGGGAACGACGGTTAGCGCTCTTCCAGCCGTTGCAGGGCGGCGCGCGCCTCTGGCGGCGAGACGATGTGGGCGCCGTCGAATTCATTGTAGTGGACCTCGTAGCTTTCCTGCGTTAGCCGCTGGGCGATATCGTGCCCACGGAGCACCGGCAGCACCGGATCGTCCTTGCCGTGCACCACGGCCACGCGCGGCTGTCCTTCACGCCGCAACGGCGCCATGTAGCCGGGCGAAAATGCCAGGATGTCGCTGAACAGGTGGCCGTTCATCAGGCCCACCGACAGCGCGTACGAGGCGCCGTCGGAGAAGCCGGCCAGCGCCATCGCGTGTTCGTCCACCTGGTAGCGCTGCATGGTCCACAGCAGCGCGCGGTCGAGGAAGGCGAGGTCGGGGCCGAAGCCGCCGCGCAGCATGTCCCAGCTGGTCGACAGCGCTTCCGGAATCAGCAGCAGCGCGCCGTGGCGGACCGCATGCGCCAGCGCGATGTGGTCGCCGCCGCCGTGCTGGCCGCCGGCGCCGTGCAGCCAGACCAACAGGTGCAACGGCTGGCCGCCGGCGCCGCTGCCCGAGTCCAGATGCGGCGGCACATGCAGCACCGCCTTGCGGCCATCGTTAAACGACAACTGGTGTGTGCCGCAGTCCAGCGCCGGCTGGCGCTGGTGGGGAATCAGCCGAAGCAGGTCGGGCCGCGCATGCAGGCGGCCGTCCGCGTAGGGTGTGGACGCGGGCGCCGGTGCTGGTGCCGGGGTGTTCAGAATTCCTCCCAGTCGTCACCGCCCGCTTTGACCGGCGTGCCGCGTTGGGCAGTGGTGCGTCCCGCGCCGGACTGGCCGCCTGTCGCCGCTGAGCCGACCGCTGCCGCGCCTGCGGACGACGGGGCCGCACCGGTCCGGCCAGCGCCCGGCCTGCCGCCGTTGCTGCGCGCGCCGCCGATGGCGATGGCCGGACCCGGTGCGGCGGATGGCAGCCTGGCGGGCGGCGGCGGGGCGGCTATCGCCATCGCCGTGGCGCGGTCATCCAGCTTGAACACGCTGACCACATTGGCCTGGCTGGCCGCCTGCTCCTGCAACGACGCCGCCGCTGCCGCCGCTTCTTCCACCAGCGCCGCATTCTGCTGCGTCACATTGTCCATCTGGCTGATCGCGTGGTTGATCTGCTCGATACCGGCGATTTGCTCTTCGCTGGCCGACGCAATATCCTGCATGATGGTCGTCACCCGTTGCACGCTGCCGACAATTTCTTCCATGGTCGCGCCGGCCTGTTCCACCAGCTTGCTGCCGGCATCGACCTTGCCGACCGAGTCGTCGATCAGCATCTTGATTTCCTTGGCCGCCGCCGCCGAACGTTGCGCCAGCGTCCGTACTTCCGACGCCACCACCGCAAAGCCGCGCCCCTGCTCGCCGGCGCGCGCCGCTTCCACCGCCGCGTTCAGCGCCAGGATATTGGTCTGGAACGCAATGCCGTCGATCACCGCGATAATCTCCACGATGTTTTGCGACGAGGCGCTGATCGAGTGCATGGTCTCGACCACCTGTGCCACCACCGCGCCGCCCTTGCTGGCGACCTGCGAAGCCGATGCCGCCAGCTGGTTGGCCTGGCGCGCATTGTCGGCGTTCTGCTTGACGGTGCCGGTCAGCTGCTCCATCGACGATGCGGTTTCCTCCAGCGAGCTGGCCTGCTGCTCGGTGCGGCTCGACAAGTCCTGGTTGCCGCGCGCGATTTCGCTGGTGGCGGTGGCGATCGTATCCGTGCCGCGCCGCACTTCGCCGACGATGTTCAGCAGGCTCTGGTTCATATCGCCCAGCGCCTCCAGCATCTGGCCGGTTTCATCGCGCGAGTGCGATTCGATCCGGCTGCGCAAATCGCCTGCTGCGACCGTGCGCGCAATCCGCACCGCCGCACTGAGCGGACCGACGATGCTGCGGCTCAGGATCCACGCCAGCACCGCCGCCAGCGCCACCGTCAGCAGGCCGCCGATGATTATGGTGTTGGCGGTCAGGCTTTGCAGCGAGGCGGCATCGGCCGCGCGCTGCACCAGCAGCGTTTGTTCGGCGCCGCTGATGTCCTTGAGCAGTGCGCGCATCGCATCCATGCCGGCGCGGCCACGGCCTTCGCGCTCGAATTGCAGCAGCGGGTCGATGCTGGCGCCGTCGTTGGCCTTGGCGCGCAACGCCAGCACCGGCGCCACCGCATCGGCGTACCACGCCTGTTCGGCCTGTTCCAGCTTGCGCAGCCGGTCCTGTTGCGCCGGGTTGTCGGCAGTCAGCGAACGGGCTTGGTTGAGGTGTTGGGAAAATGCCGCCTGGCCGGCCTTGAGCGGCGCCATCGAGGCGTCCTCACCGGTCAGTGCGTAGCCGCGTTCGCCCGTTTCCATATTGAGCAAGCTCTCCAGGATGGCCTGGGTTTCGGCGATCACTTCATGGGTATGGTTGTTCCAGCCATTGGCCTGCGCCAGCCGCGAGAAGTTGGTGTAGGCGGTGCCCAGCAGTAGCGCCAGGATGACCACCACCGCGCCGAAGCCGAGATACAGCTTGCGGGTGATGCCGAAGTCGGAGAATCGCATGGTGATACCCTCCCGATGAGCACGTCAAAGTTTTAGGTCAAGCAGCCAGCAAACAATTTAGTGTATCGAAGTTTTCCGGCACGGCCTACCTCGATCCGAAATATTCGCGGCTAGCAAGCACGCAGTAATGCAACTTGCATGCAACAATTTATTATTGCTCCAGAAATGTTTTCGTGGCTTAATGTTCCGTTCCACATGCGCGGACAGCGATCCTGTCCATGCATTCATGTAGTTACATAAATCGGGAGAGAAATACTATGCAGGGACAACACCTGTTGCGCACGCTGGTCAGCGCAGCCCTCGCCGCCGGCCTCAGTACCGCTGCCGTGGCCGCTCCAGCGGCGGCCACCATGCCTACGCCAGCCGCCAGCATCTACAACCAGCCACCGAAAGAGATCCTCGACGTGATGCGCGCCGCGGCGCCGCCGTCGCCGTCGCTGAGTCCGACCCGCGACAAGCTGATGCTGGTGACCATGCAGGACTACCCGTCGATCGCCAAGGTGGCGACGCCGTTCCTGCGCCTGGCTGGCGTACGCATCGAGCCGGGCAACCACAGCCAGCACGATACGCCGGGCGGCTACGGCATCCCGCCGTGCGTCAGCGCCATCGATCTGGTGCAGGTGGACAGCGGCAAGAGCATCGCCGTCAAGCTGCCGGCTGCGGCCGACGCCTGCCCGCGCCGTCCGGTGTGGAGCGCCGATGGCCAGCGCTTCGTGTTTGAAAACGTCACCACCGACGCGGTGGAACTGTGGGTGGGCGACGCCAAAAGCGGCGCCATCCGCCGTCTGCCGGGTGTGCGCCTGAACCAGATGTTCGGCGACCAGCTGCACTGGATGCCGGACCAGAAGACGCTGCTGGTCAAGCAGGTCGTCGCGCGCAAGGCGCCGCCGGTTGAAGCGCCGGGCTCGGAAGGTCCGGGCATCCAGGAGTCGCTGGGCCAGAAAGGCCAGAGCAGCACCTATGAAAACCGCGACACGCTGCGCAACCGTCACGACGAAGAGCTGTTCAACTACTACGGCACCTCGCAGCTGGCGCTGGTCGATGTGGCCACCGGCAAGATCACCCCGGTTGGCAAGCCCGGCCTGTATGAAGACCTGTCGATCGCACCGGATGGCCGCCATGTGGTGGTGACCGAGATCCGTCCGCCGTATTCCTACGTCACCACGTTTGACCGTTTCCCGAAACAGGTCGACCTGTGGGATCTGGCCCAGCGTCCGGGCAAGGACGGCAATCCGGTGGTGCGCGAAATCGCCGCGCTGCCGCTGGCCGACCGCGTGCCGAACCGCGGCGTGCCGACCGGTCCGCGCAACTTCACATGGCGCCCAACCGACGCCGCCACGCTGGTGTGGGTGGAAGCGGTCGACGGCGGCGATCCGAACGTCAAGGCCAGCGAACGCGACAAGCTGATGCTGCTGAAGGCGCCGTTCAACGCCGCGCCGGTCGAACTGACCCGCACCGAACAGCGCTTCGGCGGCCTGTCGTGGAGCGAACAGCCTGGCGTGGCGCTGCTGACCGACTACGACGTCAACCGCAAGTGGGTGCGCACCTGGCAAATCAATGTCGACGATGCGGCCAATTCGCGCCGCCTGATCTGGGACCAGTCGAGCGACGAGAAGTATGCCAATCCGGGCCAGCCGGTGCATCGCCGCCTGCCGAACGGCTTCTCGGTGATCCGCCTGCAGGGCGACACCATGTACCTGTCCGGTGCCGGTTCGTCGCCGGATGGCGACCGTCCGTTCCTCGACAAGTTCGACCTGAAGACGCAGCAGAAAGAACGCCTGTTCCGCAGCAGCAAAACCTCGTATGAACAGTTCATCGGCTTTGCCGGCCCCGGCGAAGGCCGTTTGCTGACCTGGTCGCAGTCGCCGGAAGATACGCCGAACGCCTTCGTCCGCACCTTGGGCGCCAGCACCACCGCCGAGGCGGGTGAACCGACCTACGCGTCGTCCAGCGTGGCGCTGACTCACCTGGTCGATCCGGTACCGCAAGTGCGCGAGATCAAGAAGCGTCTGGTCAAGTACAAGCGCGCCGACGGCATCGACCTGTCGTTCACGCTGTACACGCCGCCGGGCTACAAGGAAGGCACGCCGCTGCCGACCATCCTCAACGCCTATCCGATGGACTTTGCGGATGCGTCCAAGGCTGGCCAGACCACCGGTTCGCAAGCTACCTTCACCCGTCTGCGCCAGTACCGTCTGCTGCTGTTGTCGGGCTACGCGATTATCGACAGCGCAGCGTTCCCGATCGTCGGCGATCCGCGCAAGGCGTATGACACCTACACCGAACAACTGGTCGCCAACGCCAAGGCTGCGGTGGATGAGGCGGTACGTCTGGGCGTAACCGATCCGAACCGTGTCGGCGTCACGGGCCACAGCCACGGCGCGCTGATGACCGCCAACCTGCTGGCGCATTCGGACCTGTTCCGTGCCGGCGCCGCCACCAGCGGTTCGTACAACAAGTCGCTGACGCCGTTCGGTTTCCAGAACGAGCGCCGCTCGGTGTGGGAAGCGCCGGATGTCTACACCAAGGCGTCGACCTTCTTCTACGCCGACAAGCTGAAGACGCCGTTGCTGATCGTGCACGGCGGCGACGACGCCAACCCAGGCACTACGCCGCTGCAATCGGTCAAGCTGTTTGAAGCAATCCGCGGCAACGGTGGCGTGACCCGCCTGGTGATGCTGCCGCACGAACCGCACTGGTACGCCGCGCGCGAGT
This sequence comes from Duganella dendranthematis, assembly GCF_012849375.1. Classification (NCBI taxonomy): domain Bacteria; kingdom Pseudomonadati; phylum Pseudomonadota; class Betaproteobacteria; order Burkholderiales; family Oxalobacteraceae; genus Duganella; species Duganella dendranthematis. The sequence continues at coordinate 1,248,031 of NZ_CP051684.1, read as the reverse complement.
CGAACGAACAGCTGATCTACGAAATGCTGCGCTGGTTCGACAAGTATGTAAAAGACGCGCCGCCGAAGCAGTAACGCGAACGGCGCAATAAAAAAGCCGCCAGGTTGTGACCTGGCGGCTTTTTTTTGTCCAGCGATTTTAGTCGGTGACCGGGAAGCTGGCGCTGGTGGTGGTGCCGTTTGGCGTGGTCACGGTAATCGTCAACGCGCCGCTGGAAATGGCGTTGCTGCACACCAGGGTGTCGGAGGCCTGGGTGGCGTCGCTGGCCAGCAGCACGGTGTAGACCCACGAGTTGGAGTCGGCGTCGTTGGTGCTTGGCACTGCCAGCGAGGTGGCCGAGCCGATCAGGCCGTTAGACGTGCTGAACAGGATTTTGCTTCCTGCCGGCAGCGGATTACCCGGCCGGTCGAACAGCCACAGCGGATCGCCGGGATGCGCCGCCATGCGGTTGTTGGCAAACACGGTCGGATTGTTATCGCGGATCGCGAAGTGGAAGGTGCGGCTGACGTTATTGAATACGGTGCCGCTGGTGCAATGCGGCAGCGCCAGACCGGTGACCGGCGACTGGTCCAGCAGCGAGATGGCGGCCGTGCTGTTGGACATCACCATCACCATCGATTTGCGCACATGCACGGTGTTGTTGATGGCGGTGTTGGGCACCGCGCGCAGCACGCCATTGTATACGCCGTCGCCGGTGGCGTTCCAGGCGCCGTCGCCGTTCGAGTCGATGTATTGCTCGCCGCTGACGCGGGTGGCGTTGCCGCTCTTCCAGATATCGTCGGTGCCGTTGGCATTGTCGTCGGTGACGGCGCGGTCATTGCGGAACGGATCGCCCAGGTCGCCAAATGGTTCGCCGGCGTCGTAACGGTTGTTGCCGTTGTTGTCGACAAAGCTCTCCTCGCCCAGCGCATAGGCCAGCACGGTGATGCGGCCGTCTGCCTGGCGCGGATTACCCGAGCAGAAGCGGACCGTGCACTCGCCCGGCGTGCCTTTTTGCGTGATCACGGTGCCATCGGTCAGCGTGGTGCTGGTCAGACCGGTCAGGCAGGACGCATCGATCGAACCACCCTCGGCGGTGAAGCTGACGGCGGTGCCGTCCGGCGCCGGGTTGTGGAAGTGGTCGGCCAGGCGCGCCGTGACAATGGTGCCGGTTGGATCGGTACAGCCGTTGAACTGGCCGCCTTCGACATTCTTGATGACGGCGCTCAGCGAGAAGCTGTTTTGCTCCGGCACGCCGGTCGACACCACCAGCTGGTCGGACAGGGTGCTCAGCGTGGTGCCCGGCAAGGTGGCGGTGACGCGCACCGGCGTATTGACGGTGCCGGAGGCAACCGTGGTGGTAACCAGGCCGCCGGCGCCGGTGGTGGCGCTGGCAGGATTCAGCGACAGGCCGCCGGCGGTGGTGTTCAGCGCGAAGCTGACGGCCTGCCCGGATACCGGATTGCCGTTGCGGTCGAGTACCTTGAAGGTGACGGTCGAACTCTCCTGACGACCGGCGCCGCCGGTGCCTTTCAGCGAGATATTCTGCGGCAGCGCCGAGACAAACACCAGTTGCCCGGCCGCTGCCGGCTGCACCGTCAGGTTGGCGCTGCTGGTAATGGTGACGCCATTGGCGACGAAGGAAGCGGTCACCGGGTCGACGCCGCCGCAACCGAGGTCGGTGTAGGAGGTGGTGGCGATGCCGCTGACGGTGGTGACCGGCGACGCGATGCGCGCTTTGCCGGCGGTGACGCACGGCGAGCTGAAGGTGACAACCTGGGCCGGCGCATACGGCGTGCTGCCGTTGAGCACGGTGGCGGTCAGGCTGGCGGTGCCGCCGGCTGCCAGCGTGCTTGGCGAAATGACCGGCGCCGCCAGCGTCAGTTGCAGCAGGGTGACGGTGTAATTGAGCGTGGCGCTGAGCGCCGTACCGTTGACCGTAGCGTTGGCGGTGGCGCTGAAAGCGCCGGCCGCGGTGCCGGCCGCGATGCCGATGCTGGCTTTGCCGCTGGCGTCGCTGACGGCGGTGCCGGTGGCTGGCGTCAGTACGGCGCTCTTGTCGGTGGTGGCGAAGCTGACCAGGGCGTTGGCCACCGCCAGGCCGTTGGCGTCCTTGACGGTGGCCACCAGCGTGCCGCTGCGGTCGGTGGCGATGCTGGTGGTGGCCCCGCTGGCGTCGTTCAGCGCCAGCGCCAGCGTCGACTTGCTGGCATCCGGCGTGGTGGTGGTCGGGCAGCCGGGCAAGCTGGATGGGCGGCTCGGATCGATCGTGGTGCAGCCGGCGCTGTTGCTGCCGCCACCGCCGCAACCGGCCAATATTGCCGCGAAGGCGGCCGCCAGCATCCAGCCGGCGGCATCATGAGCCCAGTGTTGGGGCTGCTTGTTTCTGAACATAGTTACTCCTGGTTGAAAGAGGGGAGTGCCGGCGCGTCGAGCGCGCTCAGCAGCGGCGCCGTGGCGGCTAGCCGGGCAGCCGGCGCGGCCAGTGCTGCCAGCGTACTGAGCCGGGCGACGTGGTCGCGGCCCAGCACCAGCCGCAGCGCCAGCCCATCGGGCAGCGCGCGCGCCGGCAGCAGCACGGCATGGCCGTTGAGCGCGGTTCGCACGTCGGCGGCGCGTTGCTGCTGGCCGGGCAGGTATTCGATGATGGTGGTGCGCTGGTAGTGGCCACGCTGGTTGACGACCCGGCTGGCGGCGATGCCCTGGCGCGCCAGCAGTGCGCGCACCCGCTCGCCCATGCCGCGCACGCCGTTGCCGTTGACGATTTGTAGCGGTGCGGCGGTGTCCTGGCCGGCAGACGCAGTGGCGGCGGGGCTGGCAGCGGCAGGCTGCTGGCGGTACTGCAGCCGGTATTCGTTCGGTCCCAGCTGGACGATTTCCATGCGCGACGGCGTCACGGGCAGCGTGGCGCGCTGCGCGGCGAGCGAGATTGGCGACACTGGCGCCACGGTTGCCGGCGCCGGCTGGCGCGGCAGCGCTGAGGCGCGTTGCTGCGTCAGCATGGCGCGCGCGTCGTCGATGCGCAGCACCGGCGTCACCGCCAGCGACGCCTGGCCGCAGGCTTGCAGCAGGGCGCCGGTCAACATCGCGGCGGCCGTCGTGACGAGCGAGTTGGTGCGGACCATGCGCCTAGCCTCCCTCAACCAGATTATGGTACAGGGTCAGCACCGCCGGTCCCAGCAGCACGGCGAACAGGGCCGGGAAAATAAAGAACACCAGCGGGAACAACAGTTTCAGCGAGACCTTGGCGGCCTGCTCTTCCGCGCGCTGGCGGCGTTTGATGCGCAGCTGCTCCGATTGCACCCGCAGCGAATCGGCAATGCTGGTGCCAAAGCGGTCGGCCTGGATCAGCAGCGTGACCAGCGCATCGACATCCTCGACCCCGGTGCGCAGCGCCAGATTGCGCAGCGCCTTGTCCTTGGCGCTGCCGGCGCGCAGTTCCAGCGTCACCAGTTGCAGTTCTTCGGCCAGCACCAGGCTTTTCAGGCCGATCTCGTTGGCCACGCGGGCCAGCGCCGCATCCATCGCCAGGCCGGCCTCGACGCAGACCGTCATCAGGTCCAGCGCATCCGGGAAGCTTTCAAAAATGTCGCGCTGACGGCGCTTGACCACATGGTTCAGCACCAGGTTGGGCAGGTAGTAACCGAGGCCGGCGCTGGTGATCAGCCACAGCAGCTTGCTGTCGTCGCCATCGGCGGGCCGGCTGCTGAGATACAGGAAGGCCAGCAGCGGCAGCACCAGCGCCAGCATGGTTTTACCGGCATAAAACATGCCGGGCGTGGACGGCGTGCGCCAGCCGGCGTTGATGAAGCGCTTGCGCACCGGCGAGCTTTCCCAGCCCTCGGTCGGCACCGACAGCTTGGCCAGCGGCGCCGCCATGTTGACCAGCGTATCGACCCATTGGCGGTTGTTGCGGGTGACCTTGCTGCGCTCTTCCAGCGCCTCCAGCCGGTCTTTCAGCGGATTGCTGGTCAGCACGCGCACCGCCAGCAGAATGCCGCCAAACACCACGATGAACAGCACCAGCAGAAAGGCGATTTGAATGACTGTCATGGCGGCTCCTCAGACCCGGACCTGGGTAATGCGGCGCGTAGCGAACATGCCGATCACCATCAGGATGCCGACGATGGTCATCATCTTCTGGCCCAGCGGGTCGGTAAACAGTGGCGCCAGCGTTTGTGGATTGGTCAGCCCGATAAACCCGGCCATGGCGAATGGCAGCGAACTCAGCACCCAGGCCGACATGCGGCCCTCGGCGCTCATCACGCGGATCTGGCCGAGCAGCTTGAGGCGGTCGCGGATGATCGCGCTGATCGACGTCAGCAGGTCGGTCAGGTTGCCGCCGGTCTCGCGCTGGATCAGCACGGCGATGACGAAATAGCGCAAGTCGGTGCTGGGCACGCGGGTGGCCAGGTTCATCAGCGCATCCGGCATGGCGACGCCGAAATTGACTTCGTCGAACACCGCGCGGAACTCGCCGCCGAGCGGATCGGCCAGCTCTTCGCCGACCATTTTCAGCGCGGTTGGGAAGGCGTGGCCGGCGCGCATGGCGCGGCTCATCATGTCCAGCGCATCGGGCAGCATGGCTTCGATCCGGGTCAGGCGCTTGCTTTTGGCGCGGTTGGCTTCCAGCAGCGGCAGCCCGGCAAAGCCGAGCGCCAGCAGCAGGCGTAACAGCCACGGCAGGTGCATGCCGGACAGGATGATCAGCCCCAGCAGCCAGCAGCCGCCCATCAGCACCAGCAGTTGCGCGGTGGTCATGCTGCGGCCGGTTTGCAGCAGCAGGCGGTCCAGGCGCTGGATGCCGGGCAGCCGTTGCAGCAGTTTTTGCAGGCCGGGATCGCGGCTCAGCACGCGTTCCTTGGTGATCGACACCGCCAGTTCGCTGCCTTCGTCGCCGATGGCGTTGCGCAGGCGGCGCGCGACCCGCTCGGCTTCCGGGCCGCGGGTGGTGTTCCAGCCGCTGTAGACGCCCCACACCAGCAGCGCCACGGCGCCGAAGATCAGCAGGCCAAACAAGAGCAAACGGATATCCATGATGGGACCTAGCGGTTGACCGGATCGAACACGTTGGCCGACACCGTCACGCCGAAGTTGCGCAGGCGCTCGATGAAGCGCGGCCGCACGCCGCTGGCGGTGTGGTGGCCCAGCACGGTGCCGTCGTCGGCCAGCCCGGTCTGTTTGAAGGCGAAGATTTCCTGCATGGTGATGATCTCGCCCTCCATGCCGGTGACTTCCTGGATCGACATCACCTTGCGCTTGCCGTCGGTCTGGCGCGAGACCTGCACCACCACCCCCACGGCCGAACTGATCTGCTGGCGCATGGCCTTGGTTGGCAGGTTGGCGGCCGCCATGCTGATCATGTTCTCCAGCCGGGTCAGGGCGTCGCGCGGGGTGTTGGCGTGGATGGTGGCCATCGAGCCTTCGTGGCCGGTGTTCATCGCGCCCAGCATGTCGAGCGCCTCGGCGCCGCGCACCTCGCCCAGGATGATGCGGTCGGGGCGCATGCGCAGCGCATTGCGCACCAGCGCCCGCTGCGACACTTCGCCCTTGCCTTCGATATTGGCCGGGCGGGTTTCCAGCCGCACCACGTGCGGCTGCTGCAGTTGCAGCTCGGCCGCGTCTTCCACCGTGACGATGCGCTCGGTGCGGCCGATGAAGCCGGAAATCACGTTCAGCATGGTGGTCTTGCCGGAGCCGGTGCCGCCGGAAATCAGGATGTTGACCTTGGCCTTGCCCAGCCCTTGCAGCACCTCGGCCATATCGGCCGTCATGCTGCCGTAGGCCACCAGGTCGGCCAGCCGCAGCGGGTCGGCCGAAAAGCGCCGGATCGACATGATCGGACCATCGATCGCCAGCGGCGGGATGATGGCGTTGACGCGCGAGCCATCCGGCAGGCGGGCGTCGACCATTGGGCTGGACTCGTCGATGCGGCGGCCCACCCGTGAGACGATCTTGTCGATGATCTTCATCAGGTGGGCGTCGTCGCTGAAGGTGACGTCGGTCAGCTCCAGCTTGCCGCGCCGTTCGACATAGATCTGGCGGTAGGTATTGACCAGGATGTCCGACACGGTCGGGTCTTCCAGCAGCGGTTCCAGTGGGCCAAAGCCCAGCATCTCATTCTGGATGTCGCGCGTCAGCGTCTTGCGTTCGGCGTCGTTGATCACCACCGCGTCTTCTTCCAGCAGTTTCTCGACCAGGTTGCGCAGCTCGGTGCGCAACTGGTCCTGGGTCAGCCGCTGCATGCTTTCCAGGTCGACCCGGTCGAGCAGCGCGGCGTGCAGCCGCTGCTTGAGCTTCTGGTAGGCGCGGTTGTCGATGCCGGTGACGCGCTGGCCGGCGACGCGGGCTTCGCCGCTCTCCAGCCGTTCACGCAATGAAATCGGGGTGCTCATGGTTCAATCCTTATTTGCGCGGCAGCAGCTTGGACAGCCAGCCGCCGCCCTGAGCTTCCGGCGCCGCTTCGCCGGTCAGGGTGCGGGCCAGTGCCGCCAGCGCCAGGCTCAATGGACTGCTCGGCGACAGCTTCAGCACCGGCACGCCCTGGTTGACCGAGGCGGCGGCCGCATCGTAATGGTTGGGGAAGGTGATATTGACGTCGGCGTCAAACGCGCCTTCCAGGTCTTGCAGGCGGATCTCGCCGCCCTTGTCGTAGCGGTTGACCGCCAGGTGGATTTTCTCCTTGCCGTATTCCAGCGAACGGAACACGTTGAGCAGGCGCTTGCCGTCGCGGATATACGGCAGCGTGGTCTGCAGAATCGGGTAGATATGGTCGGCATGGTCGAGCGCGCGGATGCTGACCGCGTCCAGGCTGCGGCCGACGTCGAGCAGAATGAAATCGTACTGGCGGCGCGCCAGCTTGAGGATGGCGTCGATGTGGTCGGGCTTGACGTCGTTGGCGTGGGCCGGATCGGACGGCGCCGCCAGCACGCCATAGTTGGGCGTCACGCTCAGCATGCTGGACGACAGGAACGACGGGTCCAGCCGGTGGATCTGCTGCGCCACATCGCTCAGCGTGGCCAGCGGCTTGTGGTCGGAGACGAACAGCGAGGCGTCACCGAACTGCAGGTTCATGTCGATCAGCGCCACCTTGTGCTTGCCGCTGGCGGCCAGCGCGTAGCCCAGATTGGTGGCGAGGAAGGTGGCGCCGCTGCCGCCCTTGCACGAGATGAACGCCAGCACCTTGCCGCTGACCTGGCCGCGCCGCTCCAGCTTTTCGCCGATGCGTTCGATGGCCGGATACAGCGTGGTGCTGGTGGCCGGCGACGGCAGCACTTCGCGCACGCCGGCGCGCATCGCCTGCATCAGGAATTCCGGATCGCGCTCGGTGCACAGCGCCACGCAGGCGATGCGCGGATACTGCGCCGAGAAGCGCTCCAGATTTTCCAGGTCGCCATCCTCGCGCGATGGCCGGTCGAGGATCAGCACGTCCGGCAGCTGTTCGTCGGTTAGCGTGGCGGCGCGCGTGACGCCCCCCACCAAGTGGTCGATTTCATCGGCGGGCGAGCGCGCGCGCAACATGCGCATCACTTCGGCCAGGTGTCGCTCATCGCGGGAAATGACTGCTATCTTCAATTTGGTTCCTGCATGCTCGTGAGTGGGCGGATGCGGCGGCTACCTGGTGGCGCCGATGCTGAAACTGTTTTGCTGCTGTTCCGGGCTGGCATACGAACGCTGGTAATTGTCGTAGGCGCTCTTGGCTGCCTGGGCGTCGAGGCCGTTGACCGGGGCGCGGTTGTCGCGCGCCTGCGGATTGAGCGTTTGCTGCGCCAGCGCCAGGCGCACGCTGCTGCCGAAATTGCGGTCGACCCGCGGCGTCAGCGCACAGGCGCCGAGACTGGCCGCCATCGCCATCACGGCCAGCAGTCGGGCGGTCGGAAAGAGAAAAGTTTTCATGGGCGGTCCTGTGGGGCGGCGGGGGCCGGCGGCGGCGTGCCTTCCATTTTGCCGCGCAAGAAGAAATCGGCGCGGTTGGGCGGCGTGTAGTCGTCGGTCGGCAGCTTGTGGTCGGGTGGCAGCGGTTGCGCCAGGTGCGGCGTGACGATGAACACCAGTTCGGTGCGGTCGCTCTGGAAGTCGCTGCTGCGGAACAGCGCGCCGAGGATCGGAATTTCACCCAGGCCGGGGAAGGCCTTGATGCTGGTGGTCACATTGTTCTTGATCAGGCCGCCGATAGCGAAACTCTGGCCGTCGTACAGCTGCACCGTGGTGCTGGCGCGGCGCGTGGTAAACGACGGCAGCACGGCGGTGGCGGTGGCGCCGGTGGCCGAGATGCCGATGCCTTCGCGGTTCAGTTCGGACACCTCGGGCGACACGCGCAGATTGATGCGGCCGCCTTCCAGCACGGTCGGCGTGAACTTGACCGCCACGCCGTATTCTTTTTCTTCCAGCGTCACGCGGCCGGAGCCGCTGGTGCTGTCCTGCGCCACCGGAATGAAGATTTTGCCGCCGGCCAGGAAGCTGGCCTCCTGGCCGCTGATCGCCATCACCGTCGGCTCGGCCAGGATCTTGATCAGGCCGTCGTTCTTTTGGGCGTCCAGCGTGGCGAACTTGCCGTTGGCGCGGTTGAAGGCGTCGAGTTTGTTCGGATTGCCGCTGAGCAGATTCGACAGCAGCGTATAGGTCCAGTTGCCGGCGGTGCCGGTCAGGCCGACGCTGGCGCCCAGCTGGTCGACCAGGGTCTTGGAAATTTCGGCGATGCGCACTTCCAGCATCACCTGTTGCGGCGCGGCGATGGCCAGCATATTGATGACGCGTCCGCTGTTCTGGCCTGAACCCTGGCTGGCGGCGGGATCGGCGGCGGGGGCGGCGGCGGCCGGCGCACCGGCGCCAGCGCTGGCATTGGCGGCGGCCGCTGGTGCGGCACCGCCAGCATTGCCGCTGCTGCGGCTGCTGCGCTGCAGGTGAGCGCTGGCGACGGCGACGATCTGCGCCGCCCGCACCGAGTCGGCCACCGTGCCCGACAGGATCAACGAGCCGCCCGAGACCGTCATGCGGATGTCTTTTTCAGTCGGGAACAGCTGGTCGAACTGCTGGCGCAGCAGGCTGGTGTCGAGGCCGACCACGATGTCGATGATGGTGGCCTGGTTGGCCTTGTTCCAGACGATTAGATTGGTGGTGCCGCTGGCTTTGCCCAGCATGTACACCTCGCTCGGATTGATCAGGATGACGTCGGCAATGTGGGCGTCGCCGACCGCCAGCCGGGCGGCCGGGAACGGCAGGTGCATCAGCGTCGACTTGCCTTCCGAGAGCGTCATCTGCGCCGCCAGTTCCACGCTGGTGGTCTGGCCCGGTGCGCTGGCCGGGGCGGTCTTGACTGCGGCGGCCTGGGCCGGGGCGATGGCCAGCAGCGCGGCCAGCAGGGCGACTTGCAGCGGCGTGGCCGGGTAAGGAACGGACATCAATCAGTCTCCTGGTTAGCTTTAAAATTGTTGTGAACTACGGTCCAGGCCCTTGATGACTTCGATGGTCTCGCCGCGCGGCGCCGGCTTGGCCACGGGCGCGTGCACCGCCGCCGGCGGTGGCGGCGGCGCCGATGGCGGCGCGCTCACGGCCGGCCGCTGCGGCTTGCCGTCATCCAGCAGCGAACTCTTGGTCGCGCCCTCGGTGTTGGCCACTTGCGGGTCGACCTGGTTGCGCAGCACCAGCGACAGGGTGCCGACGCTGCGCGCCAGGTCCAGCTTCTCGACCTGCTCGGGCGTCAGTTCCAGCGTCACCGCGTTCACCACTTTTGGCTTGGTGTCGTCGCGGTTGGACTCCTGCGCGATCGCCAGCACCAGGATACGTTCCAGCACAATTTTGGAAATCGCCTGGTCGCGCGGCGCATTGTCGCCGCGGTAGTCGCTCTGGGTGTTGACCAGGATGTCGACGAAATTGCCGGGCAGCGCAAAGCCGGCCACGCCGACCACGTCGTTGACGCGCACCGTCATCGCGCGCTTGCCGGCCGCCACCACGGCCGACAGGCCGCCGGTGGTGCCGGCCGGCGCCAGCTTGCCTTCGGTGATCGGTTCGCCGCGCTGGATATTGGTGCGGGTGATGCGGCCGTCGGTCGACTTGAGGTCGACCAGCGCGCCGGGCGGCATCGAGTTGGTCGGCCAGTCGACCATGTGCACCAGCTCGGGCGTGACGCGCGCGCCCATGCTGATGTCGAGCAGCGCCACCGCCACCTTGTTGCTGTTGGTGGCCGACTGGCCGGCGATCCATTGCGCCGCCAGCACCACGGCGCCCAGTGCCATCACCAGCGCCACTGCAATCATTGTCAAGGCCCGCGTATTTCTCATGCTGTACTTTCTCGGTTATCCCAAAATCGGGGAGTCGCGTCGTTCGCGCTCCTTTTTTTGCTGTTCGGCCGCGACACGTCGCGCGCCGGCGCCAGCGAAATAATTTTGCCAGGCCCAGTCGAGCGAGCGCCGGTCGATTTTCGGCTGCGTGTTTTCATAGCGCGCCAGATCGCGCACTTGGCGGATCAGGTCGCGCGGATAACAGGCCAGCAACGGCGTCTGGTCCTTGGCATGGTGTTCGTTGAGCAGATACGCGAAGGCGTCGGCGTCGAACGCCATGCCGTGCGCGGTGCAGGCCTGGCGAAACAGCAGCTCATATTCCGCCTGGGTTTGGGGCGGGACTTCAATCTTGTAACCCAGTCGGCGCAAGAAGGCGCCGTCGGACAATCGTTCAGGAAGAAAGTTCGAGGAGAATACCACGACGACATCGAACGGCACCTGAAAAACCAGTCCCGTGTGCAAAGAAAGATAGTCGACGCCACGGTCCATCGGCACGATCCAGCGGTTCATCAGTTCCAGCGGCGAGCAGCGCTGCCGTCCCAGGTCGTCGATGATGAAGATGCCGTTGTTGGCTTTCAGGTGCGGCGGCGCCTGGTACAGGCGGGTGTTGGCGTCGAAGCGCAGGTCCAGCATCTCCATGGTCAGTTCGCCGCCGGTCAGCGCGGTCGGCCGCTGCAGGCCGCGTACCCAGCGCGCATCCAGCGTGCGGTTGCGGTCGCCGAACTCAATGGAGATGGTGTCGCCCGGCGCGCTGGCTGCCGCCGCCACCGGCTGGTGCTGCACCGGATCGTAGAACGGCACCACCTCGGCGTCGATCATGATCGCGTAGGGCACGGCAATCGCGCCGTGCAGCAGGCCGCACAGGCGCTCGGCCAGGAAGGTCTTGCCGCTGCCGGCCTGGCCGTAGATGAACATCGCGCGGCCGGAATTCATGGCCGCGCCCATCTGGTCCAGCACGCCCTGGCTGGCGACCACGTCGCTGAAGGCGCCGGCGACATCGGCGCGCGTCACATGCAGGTGGCGCACGCTCTGGGTGGCGACCTGCGCCACGTAGGCGGCCAGCGTCACCGGCGCCGGGCCGGCGTAGGCGTTGCGGTTGAGGCAGGCGGTGGCGCGCAGCGCGCCGGCATCGGTCAGGTGATAGGTGAGGTCGGCGTCAGTGCCGCTGTGGCCGCTGCGCGTGACTTCGCACAGCTTTTCATCGCGCAGGAAAGTCACCAGCGGCGTGATGACGCTGATGCTGAGTTTGATATGGACCGCCAGTTCGGGCAGCCGCACCTGGCCGCGCTGGAATAGTACCTTGAGCACCAGCTCGGTGAGGAACAAGAACGACAAACCGGTTTCTTCGACGCTGCGCGGCGCGCGGGCGTCGGCGGGAGCGCTGGATTCTGCAGCAGTGGCGACTAAGCCGTGCTCAGCTTGCATGAGGTCCTTGATAGTTAGCGGTCAACAATTTTGTTGATTTGAAAATTATATCGCCAGCAAGGGCTAGCGCCTGCACCTTGTTGTAAAAAAAAGACTGTTCAGACCAGCGCGTTGCCGGTCAGCGCGCCCGCCACCAGCCACGGCAGCGTGCCGGCGGCGATCGCCACCGCATACGGCAGGCGGCCGCTGGCTTCGGCCGGCGCGTCGAACTGCAGGCGTTCGCCGCTCAGGTTGCGGAACATGGCATGCACGCCCATCTGGTAGGTATTGCGCAGCAAGTGACGCAGGCGGCCAGTGGCGGCCGCCACCGCCAGCGCCAGCACGCCGCCCGCCAGCAACGTCAGCGCGGTGCACACCAGCACCCCGTGCGGGCCGACGAAGGCGCCCACCATGGCCATCATCTTGACGTCGCCGGCGCCGAGCGTGCGCAGCATATACATGGGCAGCAGCAGGCCGAGGCCGGCGCCGAGACCGGCCAGCGACATCAGGAAGCCGAGGCCGCCGAACGGCGTGGTGAACAGGCTGTCGCCGGCCGGGTAGGCGCTGTTCAGTGCCACGCCCAGCAGGGCGCCGCCGAACACCAGCAGATTCGGAATGCGGCGCGTGCGCACATCGTTCCACACGGCCAGCGCAAGCAGGCAGCACAGCAAAATCAGAGGCAGTCGGGTCATGGCGCGGGGCGGGATAGAGGATGAACAATGTTACCGCAGCAGACATCGCTTGCGGGCAAAAAAAAGCGGACCTGCAGGTGCAGGTCCGCTTTCTTGAAGCAAGCGAGGCTTAGACAGCGGTGCCGCCCAGTGCGACCAGAACAGCGTTCAGTTTGGTTTTGACTTGGGTACCGATGTTGGTGAAGACCACGCCCACGATGGCGGCGATGGCGCCAGCGATCAGTGCGTATTCCATGGCGGTGACACCGGATTCGTCCTGGATGAAGTTTTTGATGGCGTTCATGATAGTTTCCTTGATATCTGTGGGTTAAATTAAGTTTGTGTACATCGTCAATTCAACTAAAACGGGGTTCAGGTTTTAGGTCCTAAAAAATGCGAGCAGCGCGATGATGACGATCACCGATCCGAGAGCTGTCATCAGTGCGTATTCCATCAGGGTGGCGCCGTGCGTGTGGCGGATAAAGCGGCCGACGCGGTGTGCCTTACTGATTGAACGCTGCATGCTGATGCTCCTGTTAGCCTTTCGGTCCGTTGCCGGTTCAGCCGGTACAACACCGCTGCTGATGTAATGAATTCTACGGAAGCCCCGGCGGCGTGACATCCGACAGATGTCACTTTGTGGGCAGGAGGATGGTCACGATTTGCACGGCGGCAGGCGTGACATTTGTCACGCCTGCCGCCGCCGGCCGTCATTGCAGGCCGTGGCGGGTGGCGTAGACGTACAGTTCCAGGCGGTTGGCGACGCCCAGTTTCTGATAGATCGAGGTCAGGTTGTTGCGCAGCGTCGGTTCGGCGATGAATAGCTTGGCCGCCAGCTCCTTGTTGGCGGCGCCATTGCTCTCGACCACGATGGCGACGATCTTGCGTTCCTTCGGCGTCAGCGTGGCGATGCGCGCAGCTTCCGGATCGGCCTTGACCGGCGCCGGCTGGGCCAGCAGCGCGCCCATCAGGCTGGCGTCCAGGTGCATTTCGCCGGCATGCACCCGTTCGATGGCCTTGATCACCTGGTCGGCCGGCGCTTCCTTGCTGAGCACGCCGCGCGCGCCGAGCTTGACGGCTTGCGCCAGCAGCGACTGGTCGCGGTTGCCGCTGAGGATCAGCACGCGCGCGCCGCTGTCCTGCAGCAGTTGCGGCAGCACTTCCAGCGAGCTGCGGCCTTCGAGGTCGAGGTCGAGCACGATCAGGTCCGGCCGCAGGCGGCTGGCTTCGCGCAAGGCGCTGTCGTTGTTGTGGGCGGTGCCCACCAGCCGCAGCGCGGCGCCGGCGCCTTCGATCAGTTTTTCCAGCCCCCACAACATGGTCTTGTGGTCGTCGACCAGCATGATGCGGATCGGAGTAGCAGTGGTAGTGGTCATTTCTAGTCTGGGTCAGACCGGAATGGTGATGTTGACCGCAGTGGCGCCGGGCGCCGCGCGGTCGATCGTGATCGTTCCACCGAGCGCTGCAGTGCGCTCGGCGATCGATCCTGGCAGGAATGGGGCCGGTGGACCTTCCGGTGTTTCATTTTCAATGCGGATGCGTAGCTGGTCATCGACGGTGCTTAGGTAGATGCGCCCGCTACGCGCGCGGGTGTGTTTACGGATGTTGCTCATGCCTTCATTGACGATCTGGAACACCTCGGCCGCCAGCCGGTCGCTGACGCGCAGGCCGTCGGCGGCATCGACCGCGATCGCCAGGCCGTAAAATTCCTGGACCTGCCTGGCCTGGCGCCGCAGCGCCACGAGCAATTCGTGTTCCTGCCGGGCTGCACCTTCCCGCACGGTTTTGGCAAACGTCCGCATGTCGGTGATGACCTGGCTCGTCATGTCCAGTAGTTTATCGAGTTCCGGCACACTTGGGTGTTCTGATTGCATGCTCTGGCGAATCGCACTGATGCCGTGGCGCAGGCCGATGTAGGGCTGGATCGTGGTGTCATGCAAGTCACGGGCGATTTTTTGCCGCTCGCGGAACGCCGCGTCCGAGGCCAGCCGGTCCAGCAGCACGATGTTTTCGATCACCGGGAAGAACTGCGCCGCCAGTTGCCGCAGGAAGGCGGCGTCGCCGCGCGTCAGGCGGTAGCCGGCCGATACCACGTACAGCCGGCCTTCGCCCTTGCGCAGCGGCAGCGGCACGCTGACGAACGAGGCCGCATCGAGCAGGTCGACCAGATTGGCCAGTTCGGCGGGCGGCAGCTTGCGCCACGCCGGATCGCCGCCGTCGCGCACCCGCGCCTCGACCGTGCCGCCCAGGCGCGGATGCAGCGCGCGGGCGAATTGCACCATGGTGCGCGGACCAAACGCCAGCAGCGGCGCCGCGGCGGCGTCGGATAAATGCGACAGTGTGACCTTGTCCCCGGTCGCCGAATGCAGCTGCCACAGGTCGTCGGCGCCGCTGCGCATCAGCAGCAGGCAGTTGCTGGCGTGGTAAAAACGCCCGGTCTGCTGCAGCATCGAGGCGATGGTCTGGTCGACGCCGAAGCGCGGATTGGATAGCTGGCTGACCCGCCGCAGCAAGCTCAGACGGCGACGCTGCGACAAGCCCATGCCGCCCCAGTAGGAAATCATATAGCCCAGCGCCAGCAGGAAGGTGGCGCGCAGCAGCAGGTGGGCCTGGTCAGTGCTCTGGTCCGCCAGCCAGGTCGACAGGGCCAGCACCAGCGCCGCCGCCAGCGTGATGCGGGCGCCTTCGTCAAAGCCCCACTGGAACGAGGCGGTCAGGATCACGAAAAAGAAAAACGGGAAGAAGAAGCTGTTGGTGCCGCCGCTGCAGTACACCATCAGGCCATACCAGCCGAGATCGAGCCAGTACACCACTTTGCCGTGCCAGAACGGCGTGCGGTGGCGGCGCGCGGCCACCAGCAGCGTTACGCTATGCACCAGGTAGGCGCTGAACACCAGCCATGGCAGCAGGCCCGGCGCGCCGGGATTGCCCAGGTCGGCCGGAGCGATGGTCAACGTCAGCAGTGCGGACAACGCCAGCAGCAGACGCATGATGAACACCATCGAGGCGCCGGCGACATCGCCGTTGCGGCCATGAAGGCTATCAATGTCGCTTGCTTGCTGAGTAAGGTCGTCCAATGTCGTTCGCGTGGGCGTATGGATTAAATAATATTAACTTAGTTGCTCTACTTGCAATTGCGCGAGTCTACTCATAGAATCGGGTCCTGTCCAGCGCCGTTTTGGCGGCGCTTGACCTGACCCGCTGCCGTGCCAGGGCGACAGGTGTTGTGCGCGACTGACTTGATACTTGAAATCAACTTTAAATGAAAAGACGAAACATTCAAATCAGGCTACAATGCGCCATCGCCACCTCAATCCCGTGACGCCGCCGCGCCTGCAACAGGTTGCCGGCCGCCGTTTCGCCGTGCCGCGCAGTGCGCGCCGCCGCCCGTTTCCCTTCTTTTACGCTTCACGGACGCCAGGTCATGAGAGTACATAATTTCAGGTCACGCCGAGCCGGCGGATCGACGGTGGTTGAGTTTGCGCTGGTGGCGCCCATCGTGCTGCTGCTGATGTGCGCGATTCTGGAATTCAGCCTGCTGTTCTTCACCACGATGACGATGCAATACGCGGTGCGCGAAGCCGCGCGCTACGGCGTCACCGGCCAGTCCGACAAGGACCCGAGCGGCGGCAACCAGCGCTACAAGGCGGTGCTGCAGGTGCTGCGCGATAACTCGGTGGGCATGTACGATATGGTGTCGCCGGTGATCACCGTCAACGGCACCACCTATGCCACCACGTCGGCGTATTCCAACACCATGTTCGGCGCGCCGGGCGACATCGTGTCGATCCGCGTCGATTGCAGCTGGAAATTCGTGACGCCGCTGATCGGCGCCCTGTTCAAGGACGGCAAGCTGAGCTTCACGGTGGGCGCGACCATGCTGAACGAAACGTGGAATTCATTATGATGGCCGAACTGGTTCAACCTGGCCGCGCGCGCCGGCGGCAGCGCGGCATCGCGGCGCTGGAACTGGCGCTGATGCTGCCGATCATCGTGGTGCTGTTCATGGGCCTGGTCGATATCGCGCGCGGCATCCAGGCCAATATGATCCTGATTAACATCGGCCGCGAAGCGGCCAATCTGGCGTCGCGTTCGCCGGGGCAGCTGTCCGACAATGCGCAAATCATCATGAAGGCGGTGACGGACTCGGCGCCGCCGCTGAATATGAACCAGCAGGGCATGATCTACATCACGCGCATCGTCGGCCAGAAAACCGGGACCGCCAGCACGCCTACCCGCACCATCGTCGATGCGCAATTCCGCTGGGACGATAGCGCCAACAACCGTGGCTACCGCGTCAGCGGCTATGCGCCGCTGAGCAAAGTCTGGAACTGCGGGAACTGGGCTGGCTCGACCGGCGGCAGCTGCACGGTGCCCAGCGGCAGCAGCGCGCCGGTGATTTCGCTGCTCAGCAATCAATTGGCTGATGGCCAGGTGGTGTATGCGGTCGAAGTCTTCTACAAATTCAACATGGTGTTTTCGCCGATCACGTTGGGATCGACCGGCACCGGAACCATCGGTCCAGACCTTTACTCAATGTCGGTATTCTGATCATGCGCATTCATACACGTCAACAACAGGGAGCGGTGATGCCGCTGGTGGTGCTCGGTCTCATGGTGCTGATCATGGCGGTCGGCCTGGCGTTCAGCGCCGGTCTCAGCTACATGATCAAGGCCAGGCTGAATGCCGCCACCGACTCGGCCGGCCTGGCGGCGGCGAACGCCATCAGCCAGGGCACGACCCAGGCGGAACAGATCACCTTCGCCAAGAACGCCGCCACCAACTTTTTCAATGCTAACTTCCCGGCCGGCTACCTGGGCTCGACCGGCAAGCTGGGCGACGTGTCGGTGACTTTTGACAACAACGCGGTCACCGTCTCGGTGTCGGCCTCGGCCACCATGCCGGCGACCCTGCTCGGCACCAACCTGAGCGGTCCGCTGACGCCCAGCGTGACGACCCAGACGGTGCGCAAGAACCTGGATATGGTGCTGACGCTGGATACCTCGGGATCGCTGAGTTCCAGCGGCGCGACGGTGCGCAGTTCGGCCATCACCTTCCTCAATCAGTTCAATATCAATCAGGACCGGGTGGGACTGGTGCATTTCGCCTTCGGCTCGGTGGTGGATGATGCGATCCGGACCACGGTGGGCGCGCGCGGTTTCGACCGCGTCAGCATGACCAATCACATCAATGACACCAAAGCGTTCAGGTTCGAAGGCTCGACCGCTTCGGTGGAGGGCATGTGGCGGGCGCGGGATCAATTGAACAGTGTACCGACGACCAATCTGAACCGTTCCAACCTGCGGGTGATCGTGTTCTTCTCGGATGGCGCCCCGAACTCGTTTGCCGCCTATCTCAACTGGAAAACGCCAAGCGACTGCACCGTGGCGGGCACGATCGCCACCGACGATGACGGCAGCGGTGAACCGTATGGCCTGTACAGCCCGGACGCGACTTACACCGCTTCGCCTGACAAATGCAACACCTATAACTACTATGGCTACAATTATCAGAAGGGGAAGTACAACTACGAGTTGTCGGCCAAGGTGGACTCCTTGCCGGACTGGTACAACGGCCATAATCTGCCCACCAATCCCAACGATCCGAACGCGCGCGATTTCAAGATCGTGACCAATTCGCCGCGCGTGGTGACCAACGCCATCACCTACCAGAACGTCAACCGTGCCGCGCGTAATCTGGTGGAAGCGATGGCGGCGAAGTCACAGGATGAAGGGATCTACGTGTTCACGCTGGGCCTGGGATCGCAATTGAAGGCCGCTTCCGGTTTCGATGGCGAAAAGGGGGAGGACACGCTGAAATGCATGGCCAATTCGGTGGACGCGCCGGCGCGCTGCGCGCGTCCCACCAAGCCGATGGGCGTCTACTGCTACGCCGCCACCCAGTCCGACCTGACGCCATGCTTTGGCAAGCTGGCGTCGGCCATCATGCGGATTACCAAGTAAGTCTTAGTGCACCGCCGGCGCGGTCGCTGCCAGCGCCGGCGCCTTGTGGGTAAATGACATCAGCTCCCAGCTGTCGCGGCTGTAGAGCCGGCCGGCGGCGTCGGCGTCCTGGTAGTCCAGCTTGACGTAGTTGCTGAGCGTCGGCACAAACCACACGGTCTCGGTCAGCTTGCCGCCGATCTTGCTGCTGTCGTTGACGTCGGCATACTGGGCCTCGACCACGATCTTCAGCGCGTCGAACTCGCCAGCCGGCACCCGCACTTTTTCCCAGTCCACCACTTTGCCCTTGATCGCATAGCGCCATTGCTTGCCGGCCTTGCTGTTATCGCCGAGCACATCGTTGCTCCATTCGGCGCCGGGCGCCAGCGGGAACACGTAGCGCGTGAACGACGGCGCGAAATGCATGCCGCCGCGCTCGACCGGATTCATCTCGGGGGTGAATAACTGCGTGCTGATCAGGGCGCCGCTGGCGGCACGCTTGATCGCCACGTGGATGCCGGCGTCGTCAATCGCCGCCACTTCCATGCGGTTGATGTTGCCCTTGGCCCCTTTCCATACATCGGTATATTGATAGGTCCACGAATCGCCGACCGCCTGTGCCGGGGCCGGCACCGCTTCGTGGTTGCCCGCGTGCGCGAGTGCGCACGGCAGGATGAAACAGAGCACTGCAAACGAACGTTTGATGGTCATGCTGTCTCCTTTATTGTGATTTGTGCATTGAATATAGCACAAGGTTGGAGCAGTGCAAGCTGCATGTAACGCCGGAAAACAGTGTCAAAAAGTTTGAACCCGTTGCGCGCCGGCGACGAATAGCTAGGTGTCCGCCCAATCCACGCGGTCGCCAACCTATACACTTAAAGGAATCACCATGCGCGCATTTCACCTGACTTTGACCGCAATCCCCCTGGCCCTTGCGCTCACCCTGAGCGCCTGCGGCGGCGGCGGCGGCAGCGATACCGATACCGCCGCCGTCACGCCGCCCGTGACGACGCCGCCGGTCACTACGCCGCCTGTCACAACCCCGCCGGTGACCACGCCGCCGGCCACCACCGGCAACGACCTGAGCTCGTTCGCCGTGGCCTGGGCCAGCTTCCAGATGCTGGAATCGGTGCAGGCGCTGCAATTGACCGCCGGCGGCAGCGGCAACTGCGGCGCGGGCGGCACTACCGCCTACGACGCGAATAAGGCCACGCAGACGCTGAACCGTTGCAAGCTGAACGAAATGCCGTACCAGCTGTACAGCGGTACCAGCACCGTCAAGCAATTGACCGCCAATGCCGACCACACGCTGGTGGTGGCGCAGCTGACCGCGCCGGCGATCGATGTGTTGGACACCGACGGCGCGCTGGAGTTCAAGCTGGTCGGCGGCGATATTAACGGCACCATGCAGGACAACGGTAGCGACGACAGTTACTTCTACAACTCCACCCAGTTGCAATTCCGCGCCGGCGCTTCGACCAATTACACCATCAGCAACGCCGGCAGCACCTCGACCGTGATCGTCTTCGTTGCCGGCAAGCCGGAGCGCAGCACCAACAACCTGGTGTACACCGTCAGCAACGGCAAGGACAGCTGGCAGGTCAGTGTGATGAGCCCGGTGCATGAGGCCGGCGACAACCGTCCCGACCGTGGCCAACTGATGATCACCCGCCTCGGCGCCACCCAAGCGTTGCAGGCCGTGTTGGGTAGCAACGGCGTGACCCTGTCCGGCGGCGAGCAGAATCAGACCCAGACCTATGGCTGGACCGACGCCAGCCTGCGCGCCGCTATCGCGACCGCTACCCAGTAAGCGCCGACTTACCAGCGCATGGTCTGGATGAAATCGGCGAAGGCGCGTAGCGGCGCCGGCAGATAGCGGCGGCCGGGGTAGTACAGCGACGGCCCGCTGAAGGCCGGCCACCAGCGTTCCAGCACCGGCGCCAGTTCACCGCGTTCCATATACGGTCGCAGCCAGTCCTCGAACAGGTAGACCAGGCCGCTGCCGGCCAGCGCTGCATCGACCGCAAGGTCGGCGCCGGCGCCCAGGCTGACAATCAGCGGGCCGGCCGGCTCGATCACCACCGTGCGGCCCTTGTTGTGGAACTCCCAGGCCGGCATAGCGCCGCTGGAAAAGCGTCCGCGCAGGCAGATGTGCTGCAACAAGTCCTGCGGCTTCTTCGGCAGCCCATGCTGCTGCAGATAGGCCGGCGACGCCGCCAGCGCCATGCGCTGCGTGCGCGGGCCGATCGGCAGCGCCACCATATCCTGTTCCATGCGCTCGCCGTAGCGGATGCCGGCGTCGCAGCCCGAGCGCAGCAGGTCGACAAAGCTGTCCTCCACCGTGACCTCGACGCAGATCTCCGGATAGGCCGCCATGAACGGCGGCAGAATGCGCGGCAGGATCAGCTTTGACGCACTCAAAGGCACGTTGAGGCGCAGCCGTCCGGCAGGGCGGTCGCGGAAGCCGTTCACCACATCCAGCGCCGAGGTGACCGCGTCCAGCGCCGGCGTCAGCTGCTCCAGCAGGCGCTGGCCGGCTTCGGTGGCGGCCACGCTGCGGGTGGTGCGGTGGAGCAGGCGCACGCCCAGTTGCGCCTCCAGCCGCCGCACCGCCTCGCTCAGTTGCGACGCGCTGCTGCCGCTCTGGCGCGCCGCTTCGCGAAAGCCGCCATGCGTGGCCACCGCCACGAAGGCGCCGATGTCCTGTAATTCCGCCATTTTTGGATTGTCCTGTTTTCGGCACAAGCTGTGCCACTGTGATGTATTGTCGCACAGCAGAAAGCTGCCTAGACTGTGTTCATTCACTCATCCACAGGAGAACACCATGAGCACCTTTCAACTCGGCGACCTGACTGTCAACCGCATGGGCTATGGCGCCATGCAACTGGCCGGCCCGCACGTGTTCGGCCCGCCGAAGGACCGCGAGGCGGCGCTGGCCGTGCTGCGCGACACCGTGGCCAACGGCATCAACCACATCGACACCAGCGATTTCTACGGCCCGCACGTGACCAATCAGCTGATCCGCGAAGCGCTGCACCCGTATGCGGACGATCTGACCATCGTCACGAAGGTCGGCGCCTTCCGGGATGCAGAAGGCGGCTGGCTGCCGGCGCAATCGCCGCAGCAACTGGAAGCGGCTGTGCATGACAATCTGCGCAACCTCGGACTGGACGTGCTGGACGTGGTCAACATGCGCCTGATGTTTGACGTGATGGGGCCGGCCGAAGGCGACATCGAAGCCCACATCAATGCGCTGGCCGGCTTGCAACAGCGCGGCCTGATCCGCCACATCGGCCTGAGCAACGCCACCGCCGCGCAAGTGCGGCAGGCGCGCAGCATCGCTCCCATTGTCTGCGTGCAGAACCAGTACAACCTGGTGCACCGCCATGACGACGCCATGATCGATGAGCTGGCGCAAGACGGCATCGCCTACGTGCCGTTCTTCCCGCTGGGCGGTTTCTCGCCGCTGCAATCGTCGCAGCTGGCCGAGGTGGCGGCCGAGCTGGACGCTACGCCGATGCAAGTCGCGCTGGCCTGGCTGCTGCAACGTGCGCCGAACATCCTGCTGATTCCCGGCACGTCGTCGGTGGCCCATCTGCGCCAGAACATCGCCGCCGCCACGCTGGTGCTGCCTCCGGCAGCGCTGCGCAAGCTGGACAGCATCAAGAGCTGAAAACGCCTTCCACATTATGGGATGCGGCATGATGGGCTGCCGCATCTTTTTTTCCATTTTTTGAAAAGACGTTTCACATCAAGAAAAGTGTGGTCTATCTCATTGAAAAATAACGAATAAATTTAACTTATATGTCTTATATAAGACTTGGTGCAACGCATCAGAATGTCCTACTATTTAGTCATACGGTTTTGCTTATTTGTGTTTTTCTTTAGGAGATAAAAATGTCCCAGTACCAAGACGACATCAAGGCAGTTGGCGCTTTGAAAGAGCAACAAGGTTCCGCCTGGAACGCCATCAATCCCGAGTCCGCCGCCCGCATGCGCGCGCAGAACAAATTCAAAACCGGCCTGGACATTGCCAAATACACGGCTGGCATCATGCGCGCCGACATGGCAGCCTACGACGCCGATCCAAGCAAATACACCCAGTCGCTGGGCTGCTGGCACGGTTTCATCGGCCAGCAAAAAATGATCTCGATTAAAAAGCACTTCAACAGCACCGACCGCCGCTACCTGTACCTGTCGGGCTGGATGGTTGCCGCGCTGCGCTCGGAATTCGGCCCGCTGCCGGACCAGTCGATGCATGAAAAAACCGCTGTTTCGGCGCTGATCAAAGAGCTGTACACCTTCCTGCGCCAGGCCGATGCGCGGGAACTGGGCGGCTTGTTCCGCCAGCTGGACGCCGCCGAAGGCCCGGCCAAGGCCGCCATCCAGGACAAGATCGACAACCACGTCACCCACGTGGTGCCGATCATCGCCGACATCGACGCCGGCTTCGGCAATGCGGAAGCGACCTACCTGCTGGCCAAGCAGTTCATCGAAGCGGGCGCCTGCTGCATCCAGATCGAAAACCAGGTATCGGACGAGAAGCAGTGCGGTCACCAGGACGGCAAGGTCACCGTGCCGCATGAAGACTTCCTGGCCAAGATCCGCGCCATCCGCTACGCCTTCCTGGAACTGGGCGTGGACAACGGCATCATCGTCGCCCGCACCGACTCGCTGGGCGCCGGCCTGACCAAGCAGATTGCCGTCACCGCCGAGCCGGGCGACCTGGGCGACCAGTACAACGCCTTCCTTGACTGCGAAGAAGTGTCGGCCGATGCGCTGGGCAATGGCGACGTCATCATCAAACGCGAAGGCAAGCTGCTGCGTCCTAAGCGCCTGCCGAGCAACCTGTTCCAGTTCCGCGCCGGCAGCGGCGAGGCGCGCTGCGTGCTGGATTGCATCACCTCGCTGCAAAACGGCGCCGACCTGCTGTGGATCGAAACCGAGAAACCGCACATCGCGCAGATCGGCGGCATGGTCAGCGAAATCCGCAAGGTCATCCCGAACGCCAAGCTGGTGTACAACAACAGCCCGTCGTTTAACTGGACGCTGAATTTCCGCCAGCAGGTGTACGACGCCTTCAAAGCCGAAGGCAAGGACGTCTCCGCCTACGAGCGCACCCAGCTGATGAGCGTGGAATATGACGAGAGCGAGCTGGCCAAGGTGGCCGATGAAAAGATCCGCACCTTCCAGGCCGACGCCGCGCGCGAAGCGGGCATCTTCCACCACCTGATCACGCTGCCGACCTACCACACCGCTGCGCTGTCGACCGACAACCTCGCCAAGGACTACTTCGGCGACCAGGGCATGCTGGGCTACGTGGCCGGCGTGCAGCGCAAGGAAATCCGCCAGGGCATCGCCTGCGTCAAGCACCAGAATATGTCCGGCTCGGACATCGGCGACGACCACAAGGATTACTTCAGCGGCGAAGCGGCCCTGAAGGCGGCCGGCAAAGACAACACGATGAACCAGTTCTAAACACCGGTTCACGCACCACTTCAAGCTCGCTTCGGCGAGCTTTTTTTTATGCAGTAAGATAGCGCTGCCGCGCGACGTGTGCGGAAAAATCAGGAAAGGTCCGATCCATGAAATCAGTATTGTTCTTGAAGTCAGCGCTCGTGACGCTGGCGGTTGCACCGGTGTTGTGGTCCGTGCCGGCTCAGGCACAGGCGCCGTCGGCGGCGGTGACGGCGGCGGTTGCCGATAAGGCCCGGCCGGAAAAAGATGTGCAGCAGGATGCAGTGCGTCATCCGGCCGAGCTGGTCGCTTTCGCCAAGGTCAAGGCGGGGGATACGGTGGTCGATGTCTGGCCGGGCGGCGGCTACTGGTCGCGCCTGTTCTCCACGGTGGTTGGCCCCAAGGGCAAGGTGTACGCCTATGTGCCGGCCGAGATTACCGGCTTCAAGTCCGATCCGCTGGCGCTGGCCAAAGCTATCTCTACCGAAGCCGGACACGGCAATGTCGAGGCGACTTCTTACCCGGCCGCCGAGCAGCCTGCAGCCGATATGGTCAACAAGGTGGATGTGGTCTGGACCTTCGAGAACTACCACGACCTGCATGACAGCTTCATGAAAGGCGCCGATGTGAACGCCTTCAACCAGGCCGTCTTCAAGCGCCTGAAATCGGGCGGCTACTACATCGTTGCCGACCATGCCGCCGCTGCCGGAACCGGCTTGAAAAACACCGAAGACCTGCACCGTATCGATCCGGCCACGGTGAAAGCCGAAGTGGAAAAAGCCGGCTTTGTGCTGGATGGCGAAAGCACCGTGCTGGCCGTCGCCGGCGACGACCACCAGCTGAAAATCTTCGACCCGGCCATACGCGGCAAGACCGACCGTTTTGTGCTGCGCTTTAAAAAGCCCTGACGCGTGGCACGAAATCGGCTGCTGTATTGCGGCATCACGTTGGCTGTCATTGCGATCGGCCTGGCGTCGCGGCGTTTTCCGATGATGTTGCCCGCTGCGGCGGGCAAGTATCCGGGTGACGTACTGTGGACCATGATGGTGTTTTTTGGTCTCGCCGTTATCTGGCCGAGACTTGGCGTCATGCGGCTTACCGCTGGTGCGCTGGTGATTTCGTATGCGGTTGAATTCAGCCAGCTGTACCAGGCACCGTGGATCAATGCGGTACGCGCACATCCGCTTGGGCACCTGGTGCTGGGTTCCACCTTCAACTGGCCCGACCTGGCGGCCTATGCCATCGGCGCTTTACTGGCCATGCTGCTCGAGTTGTCCATCAGACAGTTTGCTGCGTGACATAACTACAACATTTGTATCGATTTGTATCAAATCTATAACAGCTAGCGTCGCGCCGCATTTAATCATTCGCTACCCGCTTGCAAGCCGCAGCACGCGCGTTTTCCCTCTGGCGCCCGCTACATCATGAATTTCCTTCAAGTAAAAACACTGGCATCCCTGTAACTATGCGGATTTTCCGTCTATCAATGCTCGGGAAAATATGTATAAATTTCAACAACGGAATGCTAGAGTGGTGTGTCAAAAATCATCACATTCATTGACATTCATACCAGCCGATAAGGGATCAAATGAAGACTAAGCTTCTGATAGTGTGTGCCGCCATCGCGGCCGTAGCGGGTAGCTCGCAGGCCATCACTCTGCCGGGTACAACTCCCCTGACCAAACCGCGCGTCGCTGCCGATACGCGGATCGTCGACCTCGGTCTGGCCGCCTCGACCGATGTGAAGACCATCTCGCTGTCGCTGGCGGTCCGCAACGCCGACCAGCTGGATACGTTCATCGCTAGCCTGGCCGATCCGACCAGCACCAACTTCCGCAAATTCATCACCCCGCAGCAGTTTGCCGCCAACTACGGCCAAAGCGCGGAATCGGTGGCCAGCGTCGTCAGCTACCTGAAGTCCAAAGGCTTCACGATCAACAAGGTGTTTGGCAATAACCTGCAGATCACCGCCACCGGCACCAATGCCCAGATTAGCGCCGCCTTCGGCGCCAGCGTGCACAACTACTCGCTGCTGGGTAACCGCTTCCAGGCCGCCGCCACCACGCCCACCATCCCGACCGCGCTGGCGTCGGTCGTGAAGGCGGTCAACGGCATCAGCACCCGCGCGCTGTTCAACAAGCATTCGACTGCCGTGCCGCGCACCGGCGCCCTGGCTGGCGACGTCAATCTGAAAGTGGCGGGCGCCATCGGCGGCACCCCGGGCCAGTACACCACCACCGATCTGGCGGCCAAGTACAACATCAATCCGCTGTACGCGCGCGGCATCACCGGCGCCGGCAAGACCATCGGCATCGCCACGCTGGCCGGCTATCTGCAATCGGACGCCTTCGCTTACTGGAACCAGCTCGGCCTGAGCGTCGACAGCAAGCGCATCACCGACGTGCTGGTCGACGGCGGCCCGCGTCCGCAGGACGGTCCGGGCTCGGACGGCGCCGGCGAAACCACGCTGGACGTGCAGCAGTCGGGCGGGGTGGCGCCGGGCGCCAAGCTGCGCGTTTACCTGGCGCCGAATACCGACGCCGGCTTCATTGACGTGTTTGCGCAAGCGGTGGACGAGAACCTGGTCGACGTGCTGTCGGTCAGTTGGGGCAATCCGGAAGTGTATTTCGACGATCCTACTATCGCTGCCTTCCATGCCGTATTCCAGCAGGCGGCCGCACAAGGCATTCCGGTGATCGCCGCCTCCGGCGACGCCGGCGCGTTCGATATCAACCGTTCGCTGCCATATCCGGCGTGCACCACGCTGCTGGGGGTCGACTTCCCGGCCGCCGATCCGCTGGTGCTGGCCGCCGGCGGCACCACGCTGCCGAATACTGCCGTGCGTAAATACGGCACCGTCACCGTGCCGACCGAGCGCGCCTGGGGCTGGGACTACCAGAAAGACTACATCGTCAAGTACTACGGTACCGATCTGTACTACGCCAGCTACCTGGCCGTAGGCGGCGGCGGCGGCGTCAGCTCGGTCTACGCTGCGCCGTCGTACCAGAAGAACCTGGCCGGAGTGCAGAAAACCGCCGCTGCGCAATCGCTGGTGTGCGAAAACGCGGTGTTCGACCAAGGCGCCGGCTATGGCGACTACCTCGACCTCCCGGCCAACCTCCCTGGCCGCAACCTGCCGGACGTGTCGCTCAATGCCGACCCGTACAGCGGTTATGCGGTGTACGTCAACGGCGCCTGGTCGACCGGTTCGGGCGGCACCAGCTTCGTCTCGCCGCAGCTGAACGGCATCCTGACCCTGATCAGCGCCGGCATCAACGGCCGCGTCGGACCGATCAATCCGCAGCTGTACAGCGCCTTCAAGACCTACGGCTATGGCGCCGGATCGCCGTTCAAGCCGATTACCGCCGGCACCAACCAGTTCTATCCAGCCACCGCCAGCTACAACCCGGCCACCGGCCTCGGTTCGCTGGACGTGAACGCGCTGGCCAAGGCGCTGGGCCTCAAGTAAGCACTACCTGGACGGCGCCCGGGTGGCCGCCGTCTTTTTCCTGACCTTTTAGATATGGATAGCACATGAAATTCTTCAAGCAACTCATCGTTACCGTCGCGCTGGCCATGAGCGCCTTCGCCGCCCATGCGGACACCTTTATCAACAAAGACATCGGCGTACCAGGCGACTTCGACAATACCTGGACCTTCCTCGGCTCGACCGACACCGCGCACGCGGCCGGCCAGATGTTCGAAGACTTCTTCATCTTCAACGTGCCCGATACGCAGTACATCTCGGTCACGCTGACCTCCCTGTTGCGCGGCAAGTCGGATGGCGTCAACTTCCTGGGTGGCGGCTTCCTCATTTACACCTACAGCGATGGCGACGTGGTGGCCGCAGTCGACGCCACCAAATCCAACACCGTTACCGGCGACGCATGGCTGTTGGGCAGCGGCACCTACGGCCTGTATGTGGCCGGCACCTATCTGCTCAACGGCGGCAACTACGGCGGCCAGATCCTGGGCACGCCAGTGACGGCCGTACCGGAGCCATCGAGCATCTTGATGCTGCTGGCAGGCATGGCGCTGGTGGCGGGCGTGGCCCAACGCCGTCGCCGCAGCTAAGCGCTTTTACGGTATTGAAAGCCGCGCTGCCGCGCGGCTTTTTTTATGTCAGCGCGACGGCAGGCCGCGCGACTCCGCGCACGGGTCGTTCTCGTCTGGAATGTGGCGCACCTTGCTGGTGGCGGTGGTGGTCGCGGCCGGCGCGGCGCCGCAGGCAGTGCGGGCGTTGCTGCCATTGCTGCCATTGCTGGCGGCGCTGACCGGCGGCGCCGCCTCCTGCTTGGCCGGCGCACAGGCGCTAAGACACAGCAGCATCAGCCAGCGGGGAAGGGCGGAAGAGGTCATGGCGACTCCACAAACGTTCGGTGTGTAGTTACATCAAAATGACGTCGTACTGTTCCTGGTCGTAGGCGGTTTCCACTTGCAGTGAAATCTTCTTGCCGATGAAATCGCCCAGCATCGCCAGGTGCTGGGATTCCTCTTCCAGGAACATATCCACCACCTCCTGCGAGGCGAGGATGCGGAATTCGCGCGGATTGAACTGCTTGGCTTCGCGCAGCAGTTCGCGCAGGATTTCGTAGCAAATGGTGCGCGAGGTTTTCAC
Organism: Duganella dendranthematis; assembly: GCF_012849375.1. NCBI lineage: Bacteria > Pseudomonadati > Pseudomonadota > Betaproteobacteria > Burkholderiales > Oxalobacteraceae > Duganella > Duganella dendranthematis. The sequence goes on along the minus strand of NZ_CP051684.1, from coordinate 1,219,680 downwards.
CTGACCTTTGCCGTGGCAGGCCGGGCATGGTTCGCACAGGATGTGCGCCAGCGATTCGCGGGTGCGTTTGCGCGTCATTTCCACCAGCCCCAGCGCCGAGAAGTTGCTGACCGAGACCTTGGTGCGGTCGCGCGACAGCGCTTTCTTCAACTCGCCCAGCACGGCGTTGCGGTGCTCGGTGTTCTCCATGTCGATGAAGTCGAGGATGATGATGCCGCCCAGGTTGCGCAAGCGCAGCTGGCGGGCGATCGCGTGCGCCGCTTCCAGATTGGTCTTGAAAATCGTATCGGCGAAATTGCGTCCGCCCACAAAGCCACCAGTGTTGACGTCGATGGTGGTCATGGCTTCGGTCTGGTCGACGATCAGATAGCCGCCCGATTTCAGGTCCACGCGCCGGCCCAGCGCGCGCAGAATTTCTTCTTCCACGCCATACAGGTCGAACAGCGGCCGTTCGCCGGTGTAGTGGTGCAGCCGTGGCAGCACGCCCGGCGTGTAAGCCTGGCCGAATTCCTGCAGGTTCAGATAGTTCTCGCGCGAGTCGACCTGGATGGTGGCGGTTTCGTCCTGCACGAAGTCACGCAGCACGCGCTGGGCCAGGCTCAAGTCCTGGTGCAGCAGCGTGGTGGCCGGCTTGGTGCGGGCACCGTGGGTGATCGCGGCCCAGGTCTTGCGCAGGTAGTCGACATCGGCGGCGATGTCCGGATCGGAGGCTTCTTCCGCCTGCGTGCGGATGATGTAGCCGCCTTTTTCATCCTTCGGCAGCAGGCTTTGCAAACGCGTGCGCAGCGCTTCGCGTTCGGCTTCCTTTTCAATTTTTTGCGAGACGCCGATATGGCCATCCTGCGGCAGGTACACCAGCATGCGGCCGGCGATCGAGATCTGCGTCGACAGGCGCGCGCCCTTGGTGCCGATCGGGTCCTTGATCACCTGTACGGTCAGCACCTGGCCGTCGAACAGCAGCTTCTCGATTGGCGTCGGGGTGGCGTTGTTGCCGCCATCGTGCGGGCGGGCTTCCCAGATATCGGCCACGTGCAAAAACGCGGCGCGTTCCAGGCCGATGTCGATAAAGGCGGATTGCATGCCGGGCAGCACGCGGACCACTTTGCCGGAATACACGTTACCGGCCAGGCCGCGCGTGAGCGTACGCTCGATATGGAGTTCCTGCACTGCGCCCTGGACGATCAGGGCGACGCGGGTTTCCTGCGGGGTGATGTTGATCAGGATGTCTTCGTTCATGCCCTGATCATACACGGGCGCGTGCAGACCGCCAACCCGCACCGGCCAGCGGGGTCTGACCCCGTGCGGGGTCAGACCCCTGCATCTGTCTTGCGGGTTTAGGGGAGCGGCAAACCGGCTTGGCGCAGCAGTTGCACCGTTTCGTAGATGGGCAGGCCCATGATGCCGGAATGGCTGCCGTCGATGTGCTCGATGAACTGCGCGGCCGGTCCCTGGATGCCGTAGGCGCCGGCCTTGTCGTACGGTTCGGCGGTGGCGCAATAGGCGGCGATGGCGGCCGGCGACAGCACGCCGAAGCGCACATCCGATACTTGCGTGATCTGCGCCGAGAAGCCGGCTGCTTCCACTGCAATCGCCGTCAGTACCTGGTGCGTGCGGCCCGACAGTTGTTGCAGCATGGCGGTGGCTTCGGCCGGATTGGCCGGCTTGCCGAGGATGGCGCCATCGATGGTGACGGTGGTGTCGGCCGACAGCACCGGGCGCGGCGCCATGCGGCGGCGCACCACCAGGTCGGCCGCGAACACGGCTTTTTCCCTGGCCACGCGGGCCACGTAATCGAGCGGCGCTTCGCCGGGCAGCACTTCTTCCGTCACGTCGGCGCCGCGCGGGCCGTCGTTGCGCAGCAGCAGAAGTTCAAAGTCGATGCCCACCTGGCGCAGCAACTCGCGCCGCCGTGGGCTTTTGGAAGCAAGGTAGATCTTCTTGTCGACCGGTTTCATATGGTTATTGTTAGACGCGGTGATAAGGGTGGTTCTGCGTAATGGTCCAGGCGCGGTACAGCTGCTCGGCCAGCATCACCCGCACCATACCATGCGGCAGCGTCATGCTGGAAATGCGGATCAAGCCTTCCGCGCGCGCCTTGAGCGCCGGATCGAGGCCGTCGGCGCCGCCGATCAGGAAGGCGGTGTCGCGGCCATCCTGCTGCCAGGTTTCCAGCTGCTGCGACAGGCCGACCGACGTCAAATCCTTGCCGCGTTCATCGAGGGCGATGATGCGCACCGATTTCGGCAGCGCCGCCTCGATGCGCTCGCGCTCCAGCGCCATCGCGGTGGCGGCGGTCTTGCTGCCGGAACGCTCGACTGGCTTGATTTCTTTCAGCACGATCTTCAGTTCCGGCGGCATGCGCTTCACATACTCGGCGTAGCCGCTTTCGATCCAGGCCGGCATCTTGTGGCCGACCGCAGCGATAATCAGCTGCATGCCGGATTACTCTTCCGATTTTTTGATGCGCTTGATGACGGTTTTGACCGGCGCTTCGTCAGCCTTCGGCTTGGCGACTTTTGGCTTGGAAGCCTTCAGTGCCTTGACGGCGGCGGCGGTGGCCTTCGGCACGCCGACCTTGATCTTCTTGCCGGCTGGGACGGCGGCCGGCTTGGCGGCGGCTTTTTTGGTCGCGGTAGTCGCTTTGGCGGCGGCAGGCTTGCGTGCCGAGACCTTTTTCTCGACCACTGGCGAGGCTTCCACGGCTTTTTTGCCGGCGGCCAGGTGGGTGCTGACTTTCTTCGGCTCGGCGGCGGCTTCACCTTCGGCGGTGTTCTTGCGCTTGGCGGCGCCCAGTTTCACCGGCTTGTCGCCCCACAGCTCTTCCAGGCGGTAGTAGGCGCGGATCGGCGCTTGCATGATGTGGACGATGATGTCGCCCAGGTCGACCAGCACCCATTCACCGGTGTCCTCGCCTTCCATGCCATAGACTTCGCCGCCGGCGGCTTTGACCTTGTCGCGCACCGAGGCGGCCAGCGCCTTGGTCTGGCGATTCGAGGTACCGGACGCGATGGCGATGCGGTCGAACAGGCTGGTGAGGTGGGTCGTGTCGAACAGGACGATGTCTTGGGCCTTGACGTCTTCGAGGGCGTCAACGACCAGGGTTTGCAGTTTTTTGATGTCCATTAGCTTTTGTATAGATGATGTTGTTCAATATAGTCTAGCACTAGCGGCGGGATAAGCGAGTCTGCCTTCTCCCCCCGTTGTAATGCCGCACGTATCTGGGTGGCGGAAATATCCACCGCGAAGTCTTGTGCCAGATAAGTCAGACCATGCGGCGTGTTACGGATTTGTTCAGGCGTTCCCAGTCGGCTGGAAAACGCCTCGGCCACTGCTGGCGGCAAGCCGGCGGTGGCCATGTCATAGCCTGGACGGGCCGCTACGCAGAAATGCGCGTAGCCGAACAGCGACTGCCATTCGTGCCAAGAGTCGAACCGCTGCAGCTGGTCGGCGCCCATCAGGAAACTGATCGAGGCTTGCGGCCCCAGTTCGGCGCGGATCTGGCGCAGCGTGTCGATGGAATACGTCGGCAGCCCCTGGGCGCCGCGCGCGATTTCCTGCAGGTCGACCGCGACGCTGAACGGGCGGCCGGCAAACGCCAGTCCCAGCATGTCGGCGCGCTGCTGCGCCGATGCTTTCAGCGTGGCTTTCTGCCACGGCAGTCCGGTCGGGATCACGCGCAACTGGTCGACTTGCAGCAGCGCGGCGAAATATTCGCCCAGCGCGACGTGACCTAGATGCACCGGATCGTAGCTGCCTCCCAGCAGTGCGATGCGGTATGCCATCTTATGCGGCAAGCCAGTCGCGGTGCGGCAGGAAGTCGGTGTACAGCGCCGCCTCCGGCGTGCCGTCTTCCGGTTCCCAGCGATAGCGCCATTTGACGATCGGCGGCATCGACATCAGGATGGCCTCGGTGCGGCCACCGGATTGCAGGCCAAACAGCGTGCCGCGGTCGAATACCAGGTTGAATTCGACATAGCGGCCGCGCCGGTAAGCCTGGAAGTCGCGTTCGCGCTCGCCGTACGGCGTGTCCTTGCGCGCTTCCAGGATCGGCAGGTAAGCGGTGAGGAAGGCGTCGCCGACGCTTTGCGTCATGGCGAAACTTTGCTCGAAACCGCCGGCGCTGTGGTCGTCGAAGAAAATGCCGCCGACGCCGCGCGCTTCCTGGCGGTGTTTCAGGTAAAAATACTCGTCGCACCATTGCTTGAACTTGCCGTGCAACTCAGCGCCGAACGGGGCGAGGGCGTCATGGCAGCTCTGGTGGAAATGCTTTGCGTCGTCCTTGAAGCCGTAGTACGGCGTCAGGTCCATGCCGCCGCCGAACCACCATACCGGCTCGCCGGCAGCGTTGGTGGTGCTGAAGAAGCGCACGTTCATGTGCACCGTCGGCGCGTACGGATTGCGCGGATGGATCACCAGCGACACGCCCATGGCTTCCCACGGATTGCCGCCGATGTCAGGACGGTGGGCCGACGCCGACGGCGGCAGCTTGGCGCCCTGCACATGCGAGAAATTGACGCCGCCGCGCTCGATGACATTGCCTTCTTCCACCAGGCGCGAAATGCCGCCGCCGCCTTCAGGACGCTGCCACGCGTCGCGCAGGAATGGCGTGCCGTCGATGACTTCCAGTCGCTGCACGATGCGGGCTTGCAGGTCGAGCAGCCAGGCCTTGACGGCTTGCGGCTGCGGTGAAGAGGCGGTTACGGTCATCTTAGTGTTTCAGACCACGCCAGCCGATGTCGCGGCGGCACTGCATGCCGGCGAAGTGGATCTGGTCGACCACTTCGTAAGCCTGCTTCTGCGCCAGCTTGACGCTGTCGCCCAGGCCGACCGCGCACAGCACGCGGCCACCGGTCACCACCAGCTGGCCGTCCACTTCGGCGGTGCCGGCGTGGAAGGTCACCGATTCCGGCGTTTCGGCCGGGATGCCATCGATCACGGCGCCTTTCAGCGGCGCGTCCGGATAGCCTTCGGCGGCCAGTACCACGCCGACGGCGGTGCGGCGGTCCCATTCCAGTTCGATCTGGTCCAGCGTGCCGTTGACGGCGTGTTCCATCACCGCCAGCAGGTCGGTCTTCAGGCGCGACATGATCGGCTGGGTTTCCGGATCGCCCATGCGGCAGTTGAATTCCAGCGTGCGCGGATTGCCGGCGGCGTCGATCATCAGGCCGGCGTACAGGAAGCCGGTGAAGACGATGCCGTCCTTCGCCATGCCGGCGATGGTCGGGTTGATGATCTCGCGCATCACGCGGGCGTGCATTGCCGGCGTCACGATCGGGGCAGGGGAGTAGGCGCCCATGCCGCCGGTGTTCGGGCCTTCGTCGTTGTCCTTGAGGCGCTTGTGATCCTGGCTGGTGGCCAGTGGCAGGATGTTTTTGCCGTCGCACATGACGATGAAGCTGGCTTCTTCGCCGGCCAGGAATTCTTCGATGACGATGCGGGCGCCGGCGTCGCCGAAGCGGTTATCGGCCAGCATGTCGTCCACTGCCTGGTGCGCTTCTTCCAGCGACAGCGCCACCACCACGCCCTTGCCGGCGGCCAGGCCGTCGGCCTTGATGACGATCGGTGCGCCATGGGCGTCGATGTAGGCGTGCGCCGGAGCGACGTCGGAGAAGGTTTCGTACTTGGCGGTCGGGATGCCGTGGCGATGCATGAACGCCTTGGCGAAGTCTTTCGACGACTCCAGCTGCGCCGCTTCTTTCGTTGGGCCGAAGACTTTCAGGCCGCGCGCGCGGAACAGGTTGACGATGCCGCCGGCCAGCGGGGTCTCCGGGCCGACCACGGTCAGGCTGATGCCTTCGCTCTCGACGAAGTTCGCCAGCTCGTGCAGGTCGGTGATGTTGACGTTGACCAGGCGCGAATCGCGCGCGGTGCCGCCATTACCTGGGGCCACGTACACCATCTGGATGCGCTCGGACTGCGCCAGTTTCCAGGCCAGTGCATGTTCACGGCCGCCGGAGCCGACTACCAATATTTTCATAATCCCTCAGTCTTCGCTCAGTCTTCAATCAGGGTGTTGGAATACACTTCCTGCACATCGTCCAGCGCTTCCAGCGCGTCCAGCAGTTTCTGCATCTTGATCGCGTTGTCGCCGTTGACGGCGATTTCGACATCCGGCTTCATGATGATCTCGGCCACTTCGGCCTTGAAGCCCTTGGCTTCCAGCGCGTCTTTCACGCCGGCGAAGTCGTGCGGGCCGCACAGCACTTCGATGCCGCCTTCCTCATCGGTGACCACGTCTTCGGCGCCGGCTTCCAGCGCCGCTTCCATCAGTGCGTCTTCATTGGTGCCCGGCGCGAACAGGAACTGGCCGCAGTGCTTGAACATGAAGGCCACCGAGCCTTCGTTGCCCATGTTACCGCCATTCTTGTTGAAGGCGTTGCGGACTTCAGCCACGGTGCGCACGCGGTTGTCGGTCATGCAGTCGACGATGATCGCCGCGCCGCCGACGCCGTAGCCTTCGTAGCGGACTTCCTCGTAGGCCGCGCCGTCTTCGCCGCCGGTGCCGCGGGTGATCGCGCGCTGCACGTTATCTTTCGGCATATTGGCGTCGGCCGCCTTGTCGATGGCGAGGCGCAGGCGCGGATTCGACGTGATGTCGCCGCCGCCCATGCGCGCAGCAACGGTGATTTCCTTGATCAGGCGAGTCCAGATCTTGCCGCGTTTCGCGTCAGTTGCTGCCTTTTTGTGCTTGATGTTGGCCCATTTGCTGTGTCCAGCCATGTTCGGTCTTCCTTCGGCGGTGTGTCGGTAATTTAAGCGATGGTGCTGCGGTGAGGGCGGTATTCTAGCATAAGAGCCTTGACAGAAACCGTCTTGGCCTCCCTGTGCTGCCGCTAGAGGCCGGCCTCCACTTTTTGTAGGGAAGTTGTCACATCGACCTGCTAATGTTGATTCTTTTGTCACTATTACATTGGCGGGAGTGGACATGGATCGTCGGCAGTTTATTAAATTCGGCAGCTTTATCACGGTATCGGTGGCCTCGGGCGTGGGCTTGAGCGCCTGCGGCGGCAGCGATGGCGCGCCCGGCAGCGACCTGGCGCTGGCCAGCGGCGCGTGGAAATTCCCGCAAAGCGTGGCCTCCGGCGACCCGCGCGCCGACAGCATTATGCTGTGGACCCGCGCCGTGCCGTCGGCTTTCGACAACGTCGCCGTCGCCACCGGCAGCGACACCGCCATCCGTCTGATCGTCACCACCACCGACAACAGCGCCGCGCTGGGCAGCAATGCCGCGCTCAGCGGCGCCACCGTGGCCGACGTCAAGCTGCCGTTGCAGGTCCAGTACGACAACACCGTGCGCCACAAGCTGACCGGGCTGTCGGCCGCCACCACTTACTATTACCAGTTCATCGCCGGCGACAACCGCTCGAATGTCGGCCGCTTCAAGACCGCACCGGCGGCCGACGCCGACGTCGCGCAGCTGCAGTTCGTCTACATGACGTGCCAGGACTGGAGCGTCAACCACTGGGGCGCGATGACGTCGATCGCCGCCGAGCAGCTGGACTTCATCGTCCACCTGGGCGATTACATCTACGAAACCGTGGGCGAGGACTTCCAGCTCGGCGCGGTGGAAAGCCGCCACGATGCGCTGGTGCTGCCGGACGGCGTGTATAAAAACGGCAGCTCCGGCGCCAAGTACGCCAACACGGTCAACGATTACCGCTACCTGTACAAGAAATACCGCACCGACGCGCGCCTGCAGGCGCTGCACGAGCGCTTCGCCTTCATCGCCATCTGGGACGACCATGAATTTACCGACGACGCCTGGCAGGACGCCGAAACCTACGACGGCTCGTTCAACGCCGACGGCTCCGACCTGCACCAGCCGGCGCGCCGCCGCAGCGCCAACCAGGCCTGGTTCGAGTACATGCCGGCCGATGTGACGCTGGACGGCGCCAACACCACCTTCCAGAACATCAAGATCTACCGCGACTTCCAGTTCGGCAAGCTGATGCAACTGGTGATGACCGACGAGCGCCTGTACCGCGCCGACCACATCATTCCGGAATCGTCGATTAACCCGGCAACCGGCAAGCCGCTGGGCCGCATCGGCTCGCGTTACCTGGTGCCGCAAGACCTGTTCAATAGCGTGGAAGCGCAGAAGATGGCCGGCGCCAAGAGCATCGGCCTGGACCCGCTGACCACCGCCACCATGCTCGGCAACACCCAGCGCCAGTGGTGGATGGACAAGATGAAGGCCGCCACCGCGACCTGGAAACTGTGGGGCAATGAAGTCTCGCTGCTGCGCATGGGCCTGAACGGCGTGGACGCCATTGCCACCTTGCTGGCCTTGAACGCGGTGACGACCGTGGCGACTTCGGTCGGCACGGCCGCTGCATCGACCGGCGGCAACTTCGCCGTGGCTGGTGCGATTGTGGCGGGTGTGACGGCGGGCGCATCATCGGCCGTGGCGCAAGCGGCCGCAGTCGCCATCGCCACCAAGGCGGCCGGCGGCGCCGCAGCGGATGCGCAAGCGGCGGCTGGCGTGGCGGCCGGACTGACGGCGGCGCAGGCGGCGATTGCCGTCGCCACCTTCGGCAAGGTCGCTGCTGCGGCGGCTGCCGGCCAAAGCGGCGCGGCGCTGGCTGCGGTGGCGGGGCAGACCATCGCCTTCGGCTACATCAAGCCGGAAGTGCAGGCCAACAAGGCCAATTCCGCGTTTGTGGCGGCATCGGGCAAGAAGGATGCGCTGTCGGCGTTCTTCACCAAGTTCCTGCTCAACTGTGACCAGTGGGACGGCTACAACAGCGAGCGCAAGGCGCTGATGGCTCACCTGAAGACCAACAACATCGGCAACGTGGTGGCGATGACCGGCGACATTCACTCCTTCTTCGCCGGCACCGTCAACGACGACTTCGACGCCACCGGTGGCGGCACGCCGGTGATGGTGGATCTGGTATCGGCCGGCATCAGCTCGGACTCGTTCTTCAGCTACCTGCGCGATGCGGCATCGACGCTGGGCGACATCGGCACGCTGGTGTCCTACCCGGTAGCGGTGCCGGTGACCGGGCTGGGCACGGTCAACCTGAACTTCAACCTGCTGGATTACACCATGGGCAAAGCTGCGCCGACGGTGGCGTCGCTGGCCGAACAGACCCGCGTGCAGCTGCGCGGCGCGCTGGCGGCGAAAGGCGTGCCGGAGTCGCAGCTGGAAGCGACCACCGGCGCCGTACTGGCCGGCCTGCAAGCCAACAGCGACTTCAACACCAGCCTGCTCACGCTGGCGCAGCAACTATCCGCGCTGGGCAACAATCCGTGGCTCAAGCATCTGAACACCGATGCGCAGGGCTACACGCTGGTGACGCTGACGCCGGGCAAAATGACGGCCCAGTTCCGCCAGGTGAACAAGCTGGTCGGCACCACCGCCCCAGCCACCATCGTCGCCCGCACCACCACCGCGACGGTCACCGCCGGCACGCCAGCGGTGACGATTAGCTAGCAGCAACCCCCAACGCCAGCCTGAGCGCCTTTTCTACCGCTCTCAGGCTGGCGGTGTCTGGCGTTGCGTCTTGCGAAAGCAATTGCTGCAGTGTCTCCGCCGTCAATGACAAGGAATGTGCCAAAGCTGAGAACCCAACTGTGCCGAAGGTTAAGACTCGCAATATACCTTTTGCGATATTGTTTTCATCTTCTGCAAAAGCTTCATTTACTTCTGTCATCAAGGCGACGGCAAAAGCTGGCTCACGTTGAATGCGCTCAACAATGCCGACTTCAAAACCCGCTAGCTCCATAGTAATCCTCCGCCGGTCTCTTTCTTGCGCCTTTTGAATTCTTCGTGCATGAGCTTTGCGCGTGTGATATCGATTTGTTGATGTTTTTTTGTTCCGCCACCAAGCAATAGAATCGTCATCGCGCCGTCTTTTGCAAGATAAATCCGATATCCAGGCCCCCAGTCGATGACATATTCCCCAATACTGGCAAACCATTTCACTCGGGACAGGTTTCCATCGCCCATTCTAAATAGCGCCCTTGAGACTTTTGCCGCCGCGAGTTTGTCCAAATGGTCAAACCATTGTTGGAAGGGAACGGATAGATCCGCTCGCGTATATCTTCGAATCTCCATCTCGCGATGCTCACACAGCCTATCACCAATCAAATTGACGCGGCTCAAAATGGGGCTGCCGAGCGAGGTTGGGGTTTAGGCGATACAATTTGCCTATGGACAAAAGTACCACACACAGCCCGCTGACGCGCGCGGCATTTCTCAGCGGGTTGGGTATCGCCATCGGCGGCTCGGTTCTGTTTTCCACCAAGGCCATCGTCGCCAAGCTGCTGTACCGCTACCACATCGACGCCGTCACCCTGATCGCTTTCCGCATGCTGTTCTCGTTCCCGGTGTTCGCCGCTGTGGCGGTGTGGAAGATGCGCACCGGCGCGCCGCTGACCGGTGGCGACCGCTGGCGCATCCTCGGCCTCGGCCTGGTCGGCTACTACCTGTCCAGCTTCCTCGACTTCCTCGGCCTGCAATACATTTCAGTCGGCCTGGAGCGGCTGATCCTGTTCCTGACGCCCACCTTCGTGCTGCTCATCAGCTCCACCTTTCTCAAGCAGCACATCAGCCACAAGCAGTGGATGGCGCTGCTGATTTCTTACTGCGGCATCGTGCTGGTGTTCGTGCACGACCTGCAGGGCGGCCATAACGTCGTGTTGGGTGCGGCATTGGTGACCGGCTCGGCCGCCGCGTATGCCGCCTACCTGCTGCTGTCCGGTGAAATGGTCAAGCGGCTCGGCTCGCTCAAGCTGGTGTCGTACGCGATGTGCGTCTCGACCGTGGCCTGCGTTGGCCAGTTCTTCCTGCTGCGGCCGCCCGAGATGCTGATCCAGCCGTTGCCGGTGTACGGCCTGTCGCTGCTGAACGGCCTGCTGTGCACGGTGGCGCCGGTGTTCATGACCATGATCGCCGTCGAACGCATCGGCGCGGGCACCGCCTCGCAGGCTGGTATGATCGGCCCGGTGTCAACGCTGTTCCTGGGCGCGCTGCTGCTGGGCGAACCCGTCACCTCCTGGCAACTGGGCGGCACCGCCCTCGTGCTGGCCGGGATCTATCTGCTGTCCAAAAAATAAACTAGGATCAAGACATGAAATTCCGCATTGCCCTGATTGCGCACGACAAGAAAAAAGACGACATGATCACGCTGGCCACCGAATACAAGGCGTTCCTGTCGACCTGCGCGCTGGTGGCCACCGGCACCACCGGCGGCCGCCTGATCAACGAAGTCGGCCTGGAGGTGGAGCGCAAGCATTCCGGCCCGTTCGGCGGCGATTTGCAGATCGGCTCGCTGCTGGTGGAAGGCCAGATCGACTGCGTGATCTTCCTGCGCGATCCGATGACGCCGCAGCCGCACGAACCGGACATCAACGCCCTGGTGCGCGCCTGCGACGTGCACAATACGCCGTGCGCCACCAACCTGTCGTCGGCACATCTGGTACTGTCTCAGCTTCAGCAACGCGCTGCCTAATTGAGGAGAAGAGCAATGGTCAAGGCGATCCGCATCAACCGCGTCGGCGGTCCCGAAGTGATGGAACTGGTGGAGGTCGATCTGCCGCCGCCCGGTCCGGGCGAGGTGCGGATGCGCCATGAAGCCATTGGCCTGAACTATATCGACGTCTACCACCGCACCGGCCTGTACCCGCAGCCGATGCCCGGCGCGCTGGGCGTGGAGGGCGCCGGCGTGGTGGAAGAAGTGGGCGAGGGCGTGACCGATCTGAAGGTCGGCGACCGCGTGGCCTACGGCGGCCGTCCGCTGGGTTCGTATTCGGAAGCGCGCATCATCCCGGCCTCGCAGCTGCTGGTGCTGCCGAACCAGATCGAATTCGACACCGCCGCCGCGATGATGCTGCAAGGGCTGACGGTGCAATACCTGTTCCACCGCACGGTGCCGCTGAAGGCCGGCGACACCATTCTGTTCCACGCGGCGGCCGGCGGCGTCGGCCTGATCGCCTGCCAGTGGGCGAGGGTGATGGGCGTCAAGCTGATCGGCACGGTCGGCTCGGAAGAGAAGGCGGCGCTGGCGATTGAAAACGGCGCCGCCGAGGTCATCAACTACAACAAGGAAAACTTCACCGAGCGCGTCAAGGAACTGACCGACGGCAAGGGCGTCTCGGCAGTCTACGACTCGATCGGCAAGGATACCTTCATCGGCTCGCTGGATTGCCTGCAGCCGCTGGGCACGATGGTCAGTTTCGGCAACGCCTCCGGTCCGGTGACGCCGTTCGCCCTGAGCGAGCTGGCCAGCCGCGGTTCGCTGTTCGTCACGCGGCCGACCTTGATGACTTATGCCGCCAGGCGCGAGGATCTGGAAGCGATGGCCAAGTCGCTGTTCGGCGTGGTCAGCAGCGGGGAAGTGAAAATAGATATTCGCCAACGCTATGCGCTGGCCGACGTGCAACAGGCGCACCGCGACCTGGAAGCGCGCAAGACCACCGGCTCGACCATCCTGCTGCCATGAGCGCGGCCCCGGAAGAGCGCGACAACGACACCCAAAGCGACGAGCGCGACGACGGTGATTTTTCGGACATGCTGAGCGAAATGCGCATCCTGCTGCCGGGTGCGCAGATGCTGTCGGCGTTTCTGATCATCCTGCCGTTCAACGGCGGCTTTGCGAAAATTGTGCACCTTGAAAAGCTGCTGTTCCTGGCGACCTTCTTGTTTTCGCTGGCCAGCCTGGTGCTGCTGAGCGCGCCGGCGATCCAGCACCGGCTGCTGCGGCCGCTGAAGGACCGGGCCCGCTTCAAGCGCATCGCCACGCGCCAGATCGTCGCGGGCGCGTTTGCGCTGGCGATTGCCCTGGTGCTGGGGACGGATCTGGTGATGTCGGAAGTATTTGGCGCCACCGTGGGGATGGCGGTTGCCGCCGTGATGGGGCTGCTGATTGTGTGCGCCTGGTGGCTGATGCCGGTCTACCTGAAGCGCCGGTTATGACGCGTCGCTCCCGCGCAAGCGGGAGCCCATGCTGAGTATGGATTCCCGCGTGCGCGGGAATGACGTCAGTTAGCCTTCGGCGCCGGATTGGCCGCCTGCACCGTCGGTGTCTTCGGATCGATGGTGATGTCGATGGTACGCGGCACGCCATTCTGGCCCGGGAAGCCGGTGAACGCACTCTGCACCAGCGCCGGCATCACATACGGCGTCGCCTGCACGCCGCTGGTGTTCTGCACCGTCACGTCATACAGCTTGCGGCCCGATACGGTATCGATGGTCACACGCAGCTGGCGTTGATACTGGTGCTTGATCTGCTCGCTCACATAACGCGGACCGAAACGGTACGGATCATAGAAGAACGGACGATAAGCCCAGCGCGAATAGCCGAAGCGGCCATAGTAGCCGTAGCGGCCAAAGCCCGGCCCCCAGTACGGATCGTCAAACGGATCGGCCTGAATCACGCGCACCGGATGATCGATGGTGAAGTATTTCATGCTGACCATCAGCTGCGGCTGTTGGCCTTCGCCAGCCTGATGGAAGCCCAGCTGGGTCAGCTGGTTGGCCACCAGCGCCTGGTAGTTGCGGAATTCCAGCGTATCGTTGGCCCCCTGCGGCGCCTCGAAAGCGAAGGACTTGTCCTGAAGATCGGCGGCCGGCCAGTCGTTGAACGCGGTGACGTTGCTGTGCAGCGTGGTCGCGCATCCGCTCAACAGCACCACGGCGGCCGCTCCCAGCGCGGCAAGATAGTTTTTCATGATGATTCCCTTTCAGCTAAAACGGGTGATCCGGGATCCAGTGTATGCCGCCGGCACGGCGCCCGCTTGATTATTACAGACTGTTACGGCGCGATGTACGCCAGCAATGTTAGTTCCCACCAAAGGTCAATTGTCTCTCAAACCACGATTCCGCGCATCAGGCAGCCCCGGTATTGGTAAAATAAGCCTTTGTATCCGTCCTCAGAGCCTCCAATGCGCACCGACAGCAGCCCCACGACGATCTACCGCAAAGATTACACCCCTCCCGCCTTCCTGGTTGACACCGTAGAACTCGGTTTCGACCTGGCGCCAGCGCGGACCGTGGTGGCGAATCGCATCACCCTGCGCCAGAACCCGGCCTCGTCCAGCCACGACATCGTGCTGCATGGCGAAGCTATTGAACTGGTGCAACTGCGCCTGAACGGGAAGCAGCTGGACGTCGGCGATTACATGCTGACCGAATCGACGCTCACCATCCGCAAGGCGCCGGCCGATGTGGTGCTGGAAATCGAAACCATCTGCGCGCCGGTGGAAAACACGACTTTGTCCGGCTTGTATGTGTCCAACGGCAACTTTTTCACCCAGTGCGAGGCTGAAGGCTTCCGCCGCATCACCTTCTTCCCCGACCGTCCGGACGTGATGGCCAAGTACACCGTGATGCTGCGCGCCGACAAGGCCGCCTACCCGGTGCTGCTGTCCAACGGCAATTTGATCGAAGAGGGCGATCTCGGCGACGGCCGCCATTACGCCAAATGGGAAGACCCGTTCAAAAAGCCTTCCTACCTGTTCGCGCTGGTGGCGGCCAAACTGGTTTGCCAGGAAGAAACCTTCAAGCTGGCCGACGGCCGCGACGTCCTGCTGCAAGTGTGGGTGGAAGAGGGCAACCTCGACAAGACCGACTACGCCATGCAGTCGCTGAAGAACTCGATCCGCTGGGACGAGGAACGCTTCAACCTGGAACTCGACCTGGACCGCTTCATGATCGTCGCCGTAGGCGATTTCAACATGGGGGCGATGGAAAACAAGGGCCTGAACATCTTCAACACCAAGTTTGTGCTGGCCAACCCGCGCACCGCCACCGACATCGACTTCGCCGGCATTGAAGCGGTGGTTGGCCACGAATACTTCCACAATTGGACCGGCAACCGCGTGACCTGCCGCGACTGGTTCCAGCTGTCGCTGAAGGAAGGCCTGACCGTGTTCCGCGACCAGGAATTCTCGGCCGACATGATCGGTACCGACAGCGGCCGCGCCGTCACCCGGATCGACCAGGTGCGCACGCTGCGCCAGGCGCAGTTCCCGGAAGACGCCGGCCCGATGGCGCACCCGGTGCGTCCCGACTCCTTCGTCGAAATCAACAACTTCTACACCGTCACCGTGTACGAAAAAGGCGCCGAAGTGGTGCGCATGTACCAGACCCTGCTGGGCCGCGACGGCTTCCGCAAAGGCATGGACCTGTACTTCGAGCGCCACGACGGCCAGGCCGTGACCTGCGACGACTTCCGCGCCGCCATGGCCGACGCCAACGACCGCGACCTGGCCCAGTTCGAGCGCTGGTATTCACAGGCCGGCACGCCGGTGGTGACCGCGCGCACCCGCTACGACGCAGTCAAGCGCAACTTCGACATCATCCTGTCGCAGCGCGGCCAGGCCGACCAACAACCGTTCCACATTCCGGTGGCGGTGGGCCTGCTGGGCGCCGACGGCAAGGACCTGCCGCTGACGCTGGAAAATGGCAAGCACGAAAAAGGCGCCACCACCATCGTGCTGGAGCTGACCACGCAGGAGCAGATCTTCCGCTTCCGCAACGTCGACGAACGGCCGATTCCATCGATCCTGCGCGACTTCTCGGCGCCGGTGATCCTCGAATACGACTACACCGATGGCGAACTGCTGCACCTGTTCAACCACGACAGCGACCCGGTCAACCGCTGGGAAGCCGGCCAGCGGCTGGCCATGGAGCGCCTGCTGAAACTGACCGCGCAAGTGGCGGCGCACGGCGACGGCAACCTCAAGCTGGACAACACCTTCATCAACGCCATGCGCACCGTGCTGACCGACGAAACGCTGGACCCGGCGTTCCGCGAACTGGCGCTGATCCTGCCGTCGGAAACCATCATCGCCGAGCAGATGGAAGTAGTCGACCCGCAAGCCATCCACACCGCGCGCCAGTTCCTGCGCCGCACCATCGGCGCCGCGCTCAAGCCGGAACTGCTGGCGCAATACCACGCCAACCAGACGCCGGGCGAGTACAGCCCGGACGCGCTGTCGGCCGGCAAGCGCGCGCTGAAAAACCTATGCCTGTCTTACCTGATGGCGACGCCGGACATGGCCGAGCTCAAACTGTCGCAACAGCAGTTTGAAAGCGCTACCAACATGACCGACCGCTCGGCCGCACTGGTGGCCATGATCCACAGCGGCGTCGAAGCCGGTCCGTACCTGAAAGCCTTCTACCAGGACTTTGAAAACGAAGCGCTGGTCATCGACAAATGGTTTGCCATGCAAGCCTCGGCGCCGACCACCGATGCGGCGGCCGTGCGCAAGCTGATGCAGCATCCGGCCTTCACGCTGAAGACGCCGAACCGCGCACGCGCGCTGATCTTCAACTTCACCAACGCCAACCCGTCGCAATTCCACGCTGCCGATGGCAGCGCCTACGATTTCTGGGCCGAATACGTAATCAAGCTCGACGCCATCAACCCGCAAGTGGCGGCCCGCCTGGCGCGCGCCATGGACCGCTGGCGCCGTTACGCCCCGGCGTTGCAGGCCAAGATGAAACAGGCGCTGGAAAAAGTCGCCGCCCAAAAACTGTCTAACGACGTCGCCGAAGTGATCACCAAAGCACTCGCGGCCTAGCACGCGTCATTCCCGCGAACGCGGGAATCCATGCTGAGCCGAAAAAATCGCATTACCTCTACCTCAAGGGAAAACATGAAACGCATCAGTCTTACGCAATACCTGGTGGAAGAACAACGCCAGCACAACACGATCCCGGCCGAACTGCGCCTGCTGATCGAAGTGGTGGCGCGCGCCTGCAAAACCATCAGCCACTCGGTGGGCAAGGGTGCGCTGGGCGAAGTGCTCGGCACCGCCGAGACCGAAAATATCCAGGGCGAAGTGCAGAAAAAGCTGGACATCATCTCCAACGAAATCCTGCTGGAAGCCAACGAATGGGGCGGCCACCTGGCTGCCATGGCATCGGAAGAAATGGAATCTATCCATCCGATTCCAAACCGCTATCCAAAGGGCGAATACATGCTGCTGTTCGACCCGCTGGATGGCTCGTCGAACATCGACGTCAACGTCTCGATCGGCACCATCTTCTCCGTGCTGAAAGCGCCGGAAGGCATGGGCCAGCCGACAGAAGCCGACTTCATGCAGGCTGGCACCAAGCAGGTTGCCGCCGGCTACGCCGTGTACGGCCCGCAGACCATGCTGGTGCTGACCACCGGTAACGGCGTCAACTGCTTCACGCTGGACCGTGAAATGGGTTCGTGGGTACTGACCCAGCGCGACATCCAGATTCCGGCCAAGACCAAGGAATTCGCCATCAACATGTCGAACCAGCGCCACTGGCATGCGCCGGTGCAGCGCTACATCGGCGAACTGCTGGCCGGCGACACCGGCCCGCGCGGCACCAACTTCAACATGCGCTGGATCGCCTCGATGGTGGCCGATGTGCACCGCATCCTGAACCGCGGCGGCATCTTCATGTACCCGGCCGACACCCGCGACACCTCGATGCCAGGCAAGCTGCGCCTGATGTACGAAGCGAACCCGATGGCCTTCATCGTCGAGCAGGCGGGCGGCGCGGCCACCGACGGCAAACAGCGCATCATGGACATCCAGCCGCACAAACTGCACCAGCGCGTGCCGGTGTTCCTGGGCTCGCGCGACGAGGTGGCGGTGGTCACCGGTTACCATAGCGAAGGCTGAAAAGCCTGAAACCGGCATAAGGCAATGAAATAGTTGCAACCAGCGCCAAAAATTATTGCTTTGGGGCTGGTTGGAGTGCTGGTTCTTTGTTAAAATGCTGGTCGTCGCCGCTTTAGCTCAGTTGGTAGAGCAGTTCATTCGTAATGAAAAGGTCGCCAGTTCGATTCCGGCAAGCGGCACCAAGGAATAATCAAGAAACCCGTTTTTCTCTTTGAGGAAAACGGGTTTTTTGTTATCTGCAGCCAAAAGCGGGTTCAACTTCCATTTTCTACTCGCTTTATGAAGTGTCGGTGTTAGTATTTAGGCATTGCCCAACACTCTGCATCTCCTTTCAGATAGCGATTTCACCCGGCTTGCCACGCGCATTCGCGAAGCCGGTTTGCTGGCATATGGCTTTGGCGAAAAGAAAACGCCTGAACCTTTTGTTGTGGCATGTGACAAGTTTGTGTACACGGAAATTCTGAGAATTGCGCCGTCTTCGGCCGGTGAGTCAAAACTTTCACTTGCGACGCCCCCAAGCCTGTTATCGAATCAATGACCGGACTAGAAGACTTGTTCCGGAAAGCGATTTTGGCGGTGGCGCGCGATGATGGATT
Source organism: Duganella dendranthematis (assembly GCF_012849375.1). Classification (NCBI taxonomy): domain Bacteria; kingdom Pseudomonadati; phylum Pseudomonadota; class Betaproteobacteria; order Burkholderiales; family Oxalobacteraceae; genus Duganella; species Duganella dendranthematis. The sequence goes on along the minus strand of NZ_CP051684.1, from coordinate 1,201,474 downwards.
TGCTCCTCTTGGGCCGGTCGGACACCTGATGCTAAAAATGGATCCGTCATTCGACCCCCGTAATTACGGTAGCCAGAAGCTCGGTGAGCTGGTCAGAAAGCAGCAATACATCGAAGTGAAAGAAGTCCTGAGCGAGAAGTCTACTGCACCCCATTTATATATCCGCCTCAAATAAAAGACCGGACCGACGCTCCTGAAGTGTTTGCATTGAGCGTGGCTCTTGCGCATACGCAAAGAGGGTAATTGCAACAGGTTAATAATTAGCGCTTCATCTTGCCGGAGAATAAGGATGAGGCGTCACACAATCACGCTTGGAGCATCAACCTCTGCGGGCGGTAAAGTTATCTCTGCGAGCAGCGCAGGGAGCATCAATGGCGCGACGATCGCATTGGAAAGCGATGCAATCTTTTGTCATGCGTGTAAATCGCAGGGGAAAATACTCTGTGTCGGTCCGCGCATTCCTGAGACGTGGAATGGGAAGCAAATCGCGTTGGAGGATGATTTGTGCGCGTGCGCTTGCCCCATCCCCCCAAAGCTGATTCCCAATCAGAACATGCGATACCAAGTCATCGAAGCGCCAGCTGGTACGCCTACGGTGGCGTCGAATGCTGCTACAGGTGATATTTGCAATCTGAAAACTAATAGATCCAACTACGATCTGGTCTTCGTGATTCAGGATCAGGGTACAGGGCTTCCTCTCGCGGGAATCCCATACAAGATAACACTTGAATCAGGAAAAACCATCACAGGAATCAGCGATCAACAAGGACGGACGCAGTTGGTGTCAAGTGATGTCCCTGAAACTGCCACTCTTGAGGCTCCATACTATGACCAAGACTCGACACAGACTGACGGCTGTTTCGGATACGACGCCTGCGATTGCTAAGATTGCCTGCCGAGAGCTGAGTGGCGTCATATGGGTATCTAGGTTTCCCGGTAGTGTGTCGCTCAGTGACTTGGCTCCGCCTTTCCAGGACTATGCCAATGCCTTTATTGATGCGCTCAAGGCCGCAGGTGCAGTAGTATCAATTGCAGCCACGTACAGGCCATTGGAACGAGCTTATTTGATGCATTGGTCATGGCTGATTGCGAAAGCGGGGCAAGATCCACGGAAGGTACCGTCTACGCCAGGCGTTTCGATCCAGTGGGATCATCAGGATGATGAAGGAGAGTATTCGTCGGAGCGTTCGATCGATGCAGCCAAAGCCATGACCAAGGCGTACGGTATCGATACCCTTGCGATAGCCCCTGCATTGATCTCACGGCACACAGCCCGCTGCGCAGTTGATATGTCGATTCGCTGGCATGGTGCTTTGGGTATCTTGTCGGCGGATGGGAGCCATGTATGCATTGCGGAGGGGCCGAAGACCGGCATGAACCGTCAGTTGCATATGGTCGGCGCGACGTATGGCGTGATTAAATATAACCAGCGTGGACAGGACCGTCCGCACTGGTCCGATACGGGAGCTTAAGGTGAGGACATTGCTGATTGCAGCGTTTTTGTTATTGGGTAACTTGAATATGGCCCATGGGGCGTCTGCCGTTCCCAAGGACGTTAGCAGCTTCATTTCGAAAAGGGATGGCTGCGATCACTTTCGTGGCGAACTTCCTGATCCATCGGAGAAGAAACGTATGAAGGAAGTCATCCGCAAAATCAACACCCTGTGTAAGGGCACCGATGAGGCGTTGGCTGCGTTGAAGAAAAAGTACGCCAATAACGCGAAGGTCATGTTTCTGCTTAATGAGTACGAAGAAGAGATCGAAGGCCATCCAGTCCAGTAGCTACGCGCTACACCCGCAACATTCCCCGCTGCAGCGCAATGGTCACCGCATGCGTGCGGTCGTGGGCCTTGGTTTTCGCCAGGATGGTTTTGACGTGGGTCTTGATGGTCTCTTCGCTCAAGCCCATCAGCTCGCCGATTTTGCGGTTGGTGTTGCCGACGGCGACGTAGCGCAACACCTCCAGCTCGCGCTGGGAGAGCAGCTCGCTGTCGCAGTAGTGGCCCAGCTCCAGCGCGACGTCGAGCGAGATATGCTTGAAGCCGTTGGCGATGTTGCTGATCGCCTCCACCAGCTCTTTGCGGATGCCGTGTTTCAGCATGTAGCCTGCGGCGCCGGCGGCTAGCACTTCGCGCGCCAGTACGTCTCCCTGGTAGGCGGTCAGCGCCAGAATGCGGGCCGCGCTGTCGATGCGGCGGATGGCCTTGATCGCTTCGATGCCGCCCATCAGCGGCATTTTCAAATCGAGTACCGTGACGTCCGGGCGTAATTGCTCAAACAGCACCACCGCCATTTCCGCATTGTTCGCCTCGCCCACGACGTCGATCGCTTCCATGGTCGAGAGCACTGACACGATGCCTTCACGAAGAATTTCATGGTCATCGGCGATCAGGACCCGGACAGGTTTCGTTGAGGTTTTCATTGTCGGCTCAGTCAAGTATGTGTCAGTTGGCACCGTCATATCTTACGATTCGGCCGCAATCGCTGCCAAGCTCTGCTGCGGTTTCAGCGCGATTCGCAGCGCGATCCTTCCAGTTATGCGGATTTTGTTCAAGCGCCGTCAAAACTTGCTAAGATGATTAATTCGCACATTGGAAAGAGTCATGGAACGGGCATACGGCGAAACAATGGGCGACTACTTTGCAGAGCAGCAGGCAGCTCTGCAAATCCGCTCGGCCGCGCTGGATCATCATGTGGCGGTGACGCACATGCGCTACGACGGCCCGGGAACCGGCTTCACCGATCCGGTGCCGCCGCAGCCCGCGCTGCTGATGGCGGTGCAGTTGAAGCCGCTGCTCAAGCACAATCTGTGGGTGGACGGCAAGGACATGCGGGTCAAGCCGTATCCGGCCGGCGCCCTGACGATGATGGATCTGCAGGCTTCGCCCATGGCCAATCTGGCCAGCAGCTACAACTGCGTGCAGCTGTATTTCGCCCGCGGCGCCCTGGACGCGCTGTCGGAGGCGGAGGGCGTCGCCAGGTTTGGCGAAATCCCGCTGATCAACGGCGGTGAAGACACCATCCTGGCGCATCTGGCGCAAATGGCCGTGTTCGCCGTCTCCCACGTTGGGCCGGCCACGCCGCTGTTTCTGGAAGCGATGGCGCTGTCGGTCCATCGTCATCTGCTGAAACAATATTTTGGCCGCGCGCCGGCCTCGACGGCCGTGCGCGGCGGACTGGCGGGATGGCAGGAGCGCCGGGTGAAGGAGTACATCGAGGCCCATCTGCACGCGGGGATCGGGTTGCTGGCGCTGGCCGAGCAAGCCCAGCTGTCGCCGAGCCAGTTTGGGCGCGCCTTCAAGGCCAGCGTCGGCATCACGCCGCATCAGTGGATCATCAGCCGCCGGCTGGCCCGGGCCCGGGCGCTGATCGCGCAGCCGCATTTGTCGCTGGCGGAGGTGGCGCGTCTGTGCGGCTTTGCCGACCCAAGCCACCTGGCGCGGGAGTTCCGCAAAAGCGAGGGCGTGAGCGCCAGCGCGTGGCGCAAGGCGTTCGCCATCAACGGCTGACCGCATGTTCGGCTCTGCCGGTCGGCTGGCGGTGTTGCCATAGGCGGTGGCTTGTCTGGCCGCGCGGCCACAGGGGAGGGCACTGGCCTACCCAACTCAGGGATGCCGCGCGTTTCGCATGGCATATGTGTCCGCACTTCCTTTGCGATTGTCGTGAAAATTTGTCGCCTGCGATGATGATGTCTCCAGCCAACCTGCTCGAACTTTCCAAACGTTTAGATGCATTTCATTTCAGGAGAATTATCATGACTGTTATCCGTACCGACCTGGTGTTGTCGCAATCCGCCTTCAGCCACATCGTCGACGTGCCGTTTGAACAAATCGATATCGCCAAGTGGCTGTTCGCCTTGCCCGATGCGGAATACCAGCGCTGCGCGCCGCCCGACCACATCGCCGCCGGTGCCACCTTCACCGATGACGGCCGCCGCATGTCCATCAACGTGGAGATGATCGGCACCGGCCTGGTGGTGCAGCATTACGTCGGCGACATCACCGAAGCGGCGCATTGCCGCATGGTCTCCACCTCCGACGTCTTCACGCCCAACGGCCGCACCAAGGTGCAGGTGATCTGGGATCTGAGCGCGAAGAAAATCGACGACAACCGTACCGAGTACACCAACAGCGTGGTGTCGCATCCGACCGAAGAGTTCCTCGACTTCATCAAGGCACATGGCATCTCGTGGGAGCAGGCGTGCGCCGACCGCCAGGCCTCGTCGGGCGACCACAATCGCCGCGAGACGCCGCTGTTTGCTGAAAGCATCGCCCGCGCGGCGCGTGCCAACGGCTGATTGTGGCGGTTGCGGATTCCGCATCAACCGCCATGGCCGAGCGGGACGCTTGGCAGCTTACTTTCTGAAGCGCTCCGTCAGCGGCCACAGGGTCAGTGTGGCGACTATGGCGATGGCGCTGCCGAGCAGGTTGGTTTCCAGTCGCGCCAGTGCGTAGTTGTATTCGTTGAAGACTGGCATGGCGTAGTCGGCCACCAGTACGAAGGAGGGCGTCAGGAAGGCGACGAAGACGCCGTAGCCCACTGGCCGCAAAGTCATCGTCAGGCCGATCAGCGGGAACACCGCCAGCGCGATTGCCAGTGGCGACGTTGCAAGGCCGCTGATGGCTACCGCGATGATGGTGCCGACCACCGTGCCAACCGCGCGCTCGACGCTACGCGGCAGCGTGCCCGAGGCGGACGGTTGCAAGATCAGCAGCACTGCCATGGTCGCCCAATACCCGTTCGACAGATCCAGCATGTGCACCGTCAGGTAGGCCACGGTGGTGGCGATGCCGAGCCGCAGCGCGAAGTGCACGCCGTCGCTGGACAGCGAGGCGTGGTTGCGCAGATGCCGCCAGCCTTCGCGCACGCTCCGCGCGCCGGCGGCGTGCCAGCTGGTGGCGTAGTGCTCCGGCGCGAAAGGGCGGATCTGCCAGATCACCACGCTCAGCGCGGTGGCGAACAGGCAGCCGAACAGGTACACGCCCAGGTAGGCCATGCCGCCGCTGCCGCCATGCCACGGCCGGTCCACCATCACCACGCAGGCGGTGGCGGCCAGGATGGCGACCTGGTAGGCCTTGGCGCCCCACACGCGCGCCAGTCCGGCGCCGGTGACCACCACCAGAATGGCCAGCGCGCCGGCCGCCGTGCCCAGGCTGGCGGCGTAGGTGGTCAAGCCGCCGGCCACGGTCGACAGCACGGCGAACGACAGCATCGACGCCAGCCGGTTACGTGCAGTGTCGGAGGCGGTAGCCAGCGAGGTCCAGAAAGCGCCAATCGCCGCCCACGCAAAGTCCGGCGCGTGCAGCGCGCAGCCCACCAGCAGCATGATGGCGGACGCCGAGGCGGCGCGCATGCCTTCCAGCAGGTTGGCCTTGTCGGTGGCGTGGGTGAGCAGGGATTTGAGCATCATGAGGTCCAGCTTAAGCGCACACGCTCCGCGAATCCAATATTTCGTGCTAGTCTCTTCAAGACGAAAAAGATATCGCAACATGCTCTTCAAGATGAAAGGACAACGATGGAGTTTCGCCAGTTACGCTATTTTCTGGCCGTGGCCGAGCACCTGCACTTCACGGTAGCGGCTGAGCGGCTGGGCATTGCGCAGCCGCCGTTGAGCCAGCAGATCATCAAGCTGGAACGGGAGATCGGCACGCAGCTGTTCATCCGCCATCCGCGCCGCGTGGAGTTGACTGCGGCAGGGGTGATTTTCAAAGAGCGCGCGCGGCGCGTGCTGGACGACGCCAACGACGCGCTGGAACATGTGAAGATGGCGGCGCGCGGCGAGAGCGGCAACCTGTCGATCGGTTTCGCCGGGTCGACGGTGTTTCATCCGACCGTGGCGCGTCTGCTGCGCCGCTTCCGCGAGGACTATCCGGGGGTGAAGATCCGCACCGAGGAGAGCAACAGCACGGCGCTGCTGGGCAAGCTGGCCGACGCCCAGGTCGATTGCGCCATGATCCGCCTGCCCTCGATTGCGGCGACCTGACCGTGACGCCGCTGGTACAGGAGAAGATGATCGCGGTGCTGCCCAGCGGCCATGCGCTCGGCCGGCGCCGCACCATCGACTTGAAACAGCTGGCGGCCGATCCGTTCATCCTGTACCCGCGCGCCATCAATCCGGAGCTGTACGACGCCATTATCAGCGCCTGCCACGTGGCCGGCTTTTCACCCAGGATCGAAATGGAGTCGCCGCAGATTTCGTCGGGCGTCAACATGGTGGCGGCGGGCTTCGGCGTGGCCATCATTCCGGAGTCCATCGGCCAGTTTCGTTCCGAAGGCGTCACCTATCAGGACCTGCGCAATCAGGGACTGGGCACGGCGATTGCGCTGATCACGCGGCCGCGCGAGAAGTCGGTCACGGTGCAGAACTTCACCGAGATGGTCAAGCAGTTTTACCGGCGCTGAGGGCGATGTAGCAACTCGTCCAGCACGCGTTTCTGGCGCAGCTGGCGGCAGGCCGTTTGCAGCGCGGCGATGGTGGCGGCGTCGAGCTTGGGCTCGGCGTACAGCGCCACCCGGCCGCTCGCCAGCGTATAGCGCGGACTGACCTCGCCGGCCGCTTTACCCAGCGCATATTCGATGCTGTCGCGCACGCCGAGCACCACATCCAGCCGGCCGGCCTGCAGCATGCGCACGCCCTGGTCGTAGCTGTCGAAAGCGTGTTTGCGGATGCGCGCTTCGGCCTCCAGTTCCGGGCTGTAGCCGGAGTGACGCAGCGTGCCGACGGTTTTGCCGAACAGGTCTTCCATGCGCTGGAAGCGGAAGCCGCTGCGGCCGAACACCACAATATCGACCGTGCCCACGTAGTCGATGCCGCCGCCTTTGGCGCTGGTGTCGATGATCAGCATCAGGTCCGCACCGCCGCTGTTCAGCATGTGCGGCGCACGGCCGTACGGCACCGGAATGGGTGTGATCGGCACGCCGCTCAGCGTCGCCATTTGTGCGCATAAGCCGATCAAGGCGCCGATCGGCCGGCCATGCGCGTCGTTGCTGGCCCACGGCATCAGGTTGACCATCGTCAGGCGCAGCGGCGCGCGTGCACTGGCGGCGGAGGCCGACGATGTCGCCGGCAGTGCGCCGAGCGCCGCGATGGAGGCCATGGACGCCAGGGCACGGCGGCGTGTTGGTACATGCATGGAATGCTCCTCGTGCGCGTTATTCTTCCCGTATTATGCCCATGAGCTGGCGAAAGCTGTGCAACTGGTTTGCGATACTAACTTCTGGAGGTACGGAATGGATGGATTTCAAGCGGGGCGGCGCAGGTTGTTGGGGGCGGCTGCGGGGATGACGGCGCTGGCGGTGCCGGGCGTTTCGTCGGCATTGCCGGCGGCGCCGTCGTCGTCGGCGGACTGGGAGGCGGTCGCGCAAAGTTACGACGTCGCCGGCGATATCGTCAATCTGGAAAACGCCTATTACGGCATCATGGCGCGGCCGGTGGTGGAGGACTTCAAGCGCAATATCGATTACCTGAACCGCAACAACTCCTACTATCTGCGCCGTCAGTTCGACCACGCCGGCATGGAGCAGCTGCGCGCGCTGCTGGCGACACACACCGGCGTGGCGGCGGAAGAACTGGCGATCACGCGCGGCGCCACCGAGTCGCTGCAAAACCTGATCTGCAATTATCGTTTGCTCAAGCGCGGCGACACCATCATGTACGCCAATCTCGATTACGACGCCATGCAGTACGCGATGAACGATCTGGCCCAGCGCAACGGCGCTAAAGTGGCGCTGGTGAAGATCCCTGAGCCTATCAACCGCCAGACCGCCATCGACGTCTATGAACAGGCCTTGCGCCAGCATCCGCGCACCCGCCTGCTGCTGCTCACGCACGTCAATCACCGCACCGGCTTTGTGCTGCCGGTTGTGGAAATCATCAAGCTGGCCAAGGCGCGCGGCGTCGATGTGATCCTCGACGTGGCGCAGTCGTGGGGACAGCTGGACTACAAGCTGCCCGACCTGGGGGCGGATTTTATCGGCGCCAATCTGCACAAATGGGTTGGTGCGCCGCTGGGCACGGGTTTTCTGTATATTCGCAAAGAGCGGCTGGCGGATATCGGCATTGAGCGAGGCGACGAGGATTATCCTGCCGGCGATATCCGTTCGCGCGTGCATTCGGGTACCTTCAACGCTGCGGCTTTGATGACCGTACCGGCGGCGCTCAAGCTGCACGCCGAAATCGGCGTCGCCAATCGCGGACGCCGCCTGCGCGAGCTGCGCGATTACTGGGTGCGGAAGGTGCGCGGCATGGACGGCGTGCAGGTCCTGACGCCCGATGAGGCGGGCAGCTATGGCGCGGTGACCTCGTTCCGCCTGCGCGGTCACACCTCGTTTGAACAGAACGCGGCGCTGGTCAACCGGCTGGTGGAGGAATACCGGATTTTCACCGTGGCGCGCAAGGGGCCGGTGGGCGGCGCCTGTATCCGGGTCACCCCCGGCTTGTTCACCCGCACCGGCGATCTGGATCAGCTGGTGTCCGCAATCAGTCACTTATCCAAAATGGGATAAGCCTACCTTTAGGCGGGTTACAAAAGAGGGTCGGTTCGGTTCCAATGTGATCTGGCTTTGCCACATCAATCACATAAGAAGGAGTATCACGTGAATTCCGAAAAGACTTCCTCCGACGTCAGCTCATCCCGCCGCTCGGCCATCGTCGGCGGCCTGGGTGCTGTTGCCGCCGCAGCGGCTGGCCTGCCTTCGATCGCCTCGGCTGCGACATCTTCCACCACCCCTCATCAAGGAGCATTCAACATGGACAGCGGTTTTGTTACAGTAAAAGACGGTAGCCAGATTTTCTACAAGGACTGGGGTCCTAAAGACGCACCAGTCGTCTGGTTCCACCACGGCTGGCCGCTGAGCTCGGACGACTGGGATGCGCAGATGATGTTCTTCCTGCAGCACGGCTACCGCGTCATCGCCCATGACCGTCGCGGTCACGGCCGTTCGACCCAGACCGACCATGGCAACGACATGGACACCTACAGCGCCGACACCGCCGCCGTAGTCGCGGCATTGAAAGTGAAGAGCGCGATCCACGTGGGTCACTCGACCGGCGGCGGCGAGGTAGTCCGCTACGTGCGTCAACACGGCAAAGGTCTGGTGACCAAGGCTGTGCTGATCAGCGCCGTGCCACCAATCATGGTGCAATCGGCCACCAATCCGGACGGCGTGCCGCTGAAAGTCTTCGACGACATCCGTCAGGGCACCGCGTTCAATCGTCCACAGTTCTACATGGACCTGACGATTCCGTTCTACGGCTACAACCGTCCAGGCGCCAAAGTGTCGGAAGCGATTCGCCAGAACTGGTGGCGTCAAGGCATGAACGGTGGCGTTAAAGCCGCCTACGATTGCATCTTCCAATTCGCCCAGGTGGACTTCACCGAAGACCTGCGCGCGCTGGATATCCCAGTGCTGGTGCTGCACGGTGAAGACGACCAGATCGTCCCATTTGGCAACAGCGGCGCGAAATCGGTCAAGCTGCTCAAGCATGGCAAGCTGATTTCCTACCCAGGCTTCCCACACGGCATGCCGACCACGCACGCCGATGTGATCAACCCGGACCTGCTGGCCTTCTTCAAGTCCTGATAGCCGGTTGGCGCAGACCGTCCCTTAAAGTGATGGTCTGCGCCTTGCAGTAAGCAGGGCCGCCAGCAGCATTGACGCGCCCAGCAACGGAAACATCATGCCGGTGACGACGGCAATGATGATGGCGCCCAGCGCCAGGCGATCCCCATCCCGGCATGGCGGCGGTGCAAAGCTGCCCGTGGGTCTACGTTTCCACCACACCACCACGCCGCTCACGCACAGCAGCATCAGCGCGACGCAGCCGAGCAGCATCACCATCTGATTGATCCAGCCATATTCCCCACCCTGATGCACGCTGACGCCCCATTCGGTAACGCGGCCAATCGCGCCGATGCGGTCCGCGCCGAGGTCCATTAGCACCTTGCCGCTGTACTGGTCGAGATGGATCACGCGCCGTCCGGCCAGCTGGCGCGGCGTGCGGATGGCGCTATAGACGGCTTGCGCGTCTTGCGGCAGCACCAGCCGGTAGCCTTGGCGCAGGCCGGCGGCGGCCAGCGTGCTGACTGCCTGGTCGGCGCTAACGCGGGCAATGCCGGCCGGCGCGACGGGGCCGTGGTGGCCGCCATGCCCGTGGTGTTCGGCGTGCGGATCGTCGGAGGCGGGCAGTGGTTGCTGCTGCAAGGTCCAGGGCAGGTCGCCCAGCGCGGAAGCGGGGACGGTGGAATGCGGCAGGTTGCGCCACATGCCGTTCGGCGCGCCAAGATCATGTTCGCTGAGCCAGCGGTTGACTTGCTGGCCCCAGACCGCAGTCCACGGCATGCCGGTCAGCGCCAAAAACAGGATGACGATGCCGCCGAAGGCGCCGGTGACGGCGTGCAGGTCGCGCCACCAGTTGCGTCCTGTGGCGCCGGGACGGATGCTGATCACGCCGTGACGGCGGCCGCGCGGCCACCACAGGTAGGCGCCGGTCAGTATCAGCACGATGATCCAGCCGGCCACGGTTTCGATGACCATGCGGCCGCCGTTGCCCAGTACCGTCAGCGAATGCAGGTGCTTCACGAAGGTCATCACGCGCGCCGATTCGTCGATAGCGCCGAGCACTTTGCCGGAGGCGGGATCGATGAATACCTGGCGCACTTTGCCGCCGGCTTGCGTGACGTCTACCTGCACGCTGTGCGTGTCGTCGTCCGGCAGCGTGATGGCTTTGACGTCGCCGGGTTCGGCGCGCAGGGCGGCGGCGATCAGCTGTGTCGGCGCCAACGTTGGCCTGGGGTCGGCTTCGCGCAGTAGCAGGCGGGCGTAGATGACGTCGTCGATCTGCTGGTGGAACAGGTAGGCGGCGCCGGTCAGCGCCAGTAAAAAGATAAAGGGCAGGCAAATCAGGCCGGCATAAAAATGCCAGTGCCAGACGCGCCGGTACATTCCGGACGCGGAGGACGGGTGGGACATGAGCAATCTCCAGCTTTACAGATGCGAAAGCGCAGCGCGCTAACAGCGCTGCGGACGAACGGATTAGATCAAAGCGGGAGGCGCGCGTGGATTGGCGGTCGACCAGGCGAATAGCGGCGACGGCGCGTGGTAATACAGCGCAGGGAAAATCGGCTGCGCGCGGTGCAGCGGAAAGTGCCATGCCGACTGTGGCGGCAACGCGGGCGGCGTCGCGTGCGCGGCGCAGTAAGGACAATGTTCGAAGGCGTGCACAATCGCGTCCGACAGCGACTTGCCCGGTGGCGCCTTGACGCCGGCTATGGTACACAGCTCCAGCCCCGGAACGCCGCCGGCCCCCGACATCGCATGCGACACGGCAGGCGCAATCGCACTAAATAGCAGCGCCAGAATGGCGATCCACAAGTGCAAGACGTTCCGTTTATCCGATAGGCGCATCCACCAATTATACCCACCCGCGCTGCGCTATCTTACATGACTTGGATCATGCGGCGTGTGGCTGAACTTCAGTAGGCTGGAAGTCTCATCCGTCTACCGGGGCGCTGCATGAACCAGAAAGAAAAAAGCACACTGGATTGCTGGCAGAATTTTGTCGTCACGCTATACCGTCACTTTTGGTATTGGCTTCTTAATTGGCGTGATTTTTTCTGCTGTGTTTGGTTACCTGTCCACTGAACCCGTTCGCCTGCTTCACAATGTGTTACCGGCTTCCGGTGCGGCTATTGTATTTATATTCGCCGCGCATATTATTGAGAGATCCTTTCGTCACGTACGTGGCAAAGAAGATTTCTTTGAGTTTTTGACAGATAAGTAGGAGGCACTAATGGACCCCTTCTCTGTTTTTTTTAATGGTAGGCATGGGCATTTGCGCGCTAATGGGTATTCGGGTTGCTTACGATTTGTACCGGACGTTTTTTATGTACAGCAAGCTGGTGCAGAGCTTGGCGAAAGATCCCGAATTTCTACAGCATGCTTCGCACACCTGGGATGATGAACAGTTTGAAAGATTGCGCATTGTGGTGCGCAATCATATCTAGCGTCTCCGCTTTCCCAATCCGGCACAAATAGTATGGCCGTTGAACCAAACGCCCGTGGCCAACCGCTTCAGTTATGTGCGTGGCTTGGCGAGCGCTGCCGAGAAACGTGCTCAGCAGGCTCAGTAAGAAGCTGACAAGTAAGCTATCATCGCGGCATGAACCGGAAACTTCTTGCCCTCGCCGCGATCTCTGCGGTGTTTGGCGTCATTAATTTCGCCAGCCGTGCCGCCCAGTCGGGGCAGCAGGCGCCGTTTCAGGCCTTGGTCAGCCCGGCCAGTTGCGCGCAGCCGCAGTGGCCGGCTGAGGCGCGCCGCTATGAAATCGAGGGCGCGACGACGATCCGCTTTGAAATCGGCAGCGACGGTCGGGTGCTGCATCCGTCGGTGACACAGGGCAGCGGCTGGCAAATCCTCGATCAGGCGGCGCTGCAAGGCATCGCCAGCTGCGTGTTCCAGCCGGATCTGCCAGCCGCCAGCAAGCAGACGGTGTTCCCGTTACAGTACGTGTGGAAATTGAGCGGCACGCCGGCGGCGCGGCCGGTGCTGCTGGCCGACAGTTGCCCGCCGTCCGACCGCTTTGCCACTTTCCGCGCGGCCGACCAGCGGCCCAGCAATGCCGATGGCATCCTGCTGCGTTTTCTGGTGAACGCCGACGGCGCGCCGACCCGCGTGGTGGCCGAGCCGAACGGCCAGCCGCCGGCGCTGGTGGCGCAGGCGGTTGGCTATCTGCAAAGCTGCCGCTTCGGCTACGCCGCCGGTCAGGCCGGCGAACGCACCGATACCGGTTTCGGCCGGGTGTTGCTGAAGTGACTAGGCGGCGCTGGTGTGCATCTGCGCGCGCGCGGCCAGTGCTTCGCGCACCGCGTTCAGGATGCGTTCCAGGTTGGCCGGTTTGATCACGTGGGCGTCGAAGCCGGTGTCGATCACGCGCTGGCGGGTGACGACGTCGCCCCAGGCGGTGAAGGCGATCAGCGCCACCTGGTCGAAGTCCGGCACGGCGCGCAGCGCGGCCGCGACCTGGTAGCCGTCCATGCCGGGCATGCCGAGGTCCAGCAGCACGGCGTGCGGCTCGAAAGTGCGCACCGCTTCTAGCCCGGTCAGGCCGGTGTAGGCGACTGCGGTGCGATAGCCGTGCAGTTCCAATAGTTCGGCCGAGATGTCGGCCGCTTCGCTGTTGTCGTCGACAACGAGAATACGTTGGGTAGTGGTCTGGTCCATGATATGAACGAAAAATGAAACGTTGCGTTCGGCTGGGTCCAGGCCGGAGGAGAGAGGGCGCGACAGGGAAGGGGCACGCGAGCCAAAGAAATTTGGCTTTCCTAGCGTCAATTATAGTGCTTATTCCGCTGTTTGCTTGAAGAATCGTCGAGATGTCTCCAAATTAGCTAAGAACATTTATTGAAAGGAACGAATATGAGCACGGAAAAAGCCATTCTGGCCGGCGGATGCTTCTGGGGCATGCAGGATCTGATTCGCAAAATGCCGGGCGTGGTGTCCACGCGGGTCGGCTACAGCGGCGGCGACGTCGCCAACGCCACCTACCGCAACCATGGCACGCACGCCGAGGCGATCGAGATCAGCTTCGATCCGGCCGTGCTCAGCTACCGCAAAATCCTGGAATTTTTCTTCCAGATTCACGACCCGAGCACCGCCAATCGGCAAGGCAATGACCTTGGTACGAGTTACCGTTCGGCTATTTATTATGCTGATGAGAAACAACGTGAGGTGGCCGAGGACACCATCGCCGATGTTAACGCCTCTGGTTTGTGGCCGGGCAAAGTGGTCACCGAACTGGCCCCGTTTGGCCCGTTCTGGGAAGCCGAACCGGAGCATCAGGACTATCTGGAACGCATTCCGAACGGCTACACCTGCCATTACATCCGTCCGGGCTGGGTCTTGCCCAAGCGGTAAATTGTCTTTATAAACAGCGGCTTACGAATCGGAAGGTAACCGGAAGGCAATTCTGTGGCGGTCCGCCTACAGTGCAGAGCATGTTTTCAGCTCTTCACTTTAGGAAATGCCATGAGTCAGTTATTTGCCGCCGTTTATGAAATCCACAGCGCCGCCCTGGGCCGTCCGTCGCTGCGTCTGAACCTGGTTGTCAACCGCGAAACCGAGAGCGTGGTCGGCACCGCGGTGCTGGAAACCGTCACCGGCGAAGTGCACGAAATGTCGGTGCGCGGTCACCACATGGAGATCGATACCGGCGAGCCGATGCAGGCCATCGTGCTGGCCGGCACGCCGCCGATTTTCGGCGCGCAGAGCGATCAGCCGACGTCGTTCCAGATGTTGCTGGTGTTGCCGACTGCATGGAAAGATGGCCAGGCTTGTTATAAGATGAGTTTCGGCAAAGTGTTCCCGCGCGTGATCGATGTCCGCGACGGCGTGGCGCGTGCAGTGTTGCCGGAAACTGTGTATTAAAAAAGCAACAATGCAAAAAGGATAGCTCGCCGATGAACCGCCAGGATGCCGTGCCGCCGATCGCTGTCAACGATTCCTGGCGCGGCTGGATCGCCGAGAACCTGATCCTCGGCGGCCAGCCCGGGCATCTGGCCGGCATCATGGTCCAATCCGGCATCGCCGAGGCGGCGGCGCGCGCCGAGGTCGAGGCGGCGCTGGCCAGTCCCTATTTGCGCGGGGTGGCGCGGTTGCACAACCGGCTGGCCAAGCGCGACTGGGTGCTGGGCATCCAGTCTCGGCTGAATCAGCTGGCGCCGGCCGAGGTGCCGCGCCGCGAGCGCCTGTCGGGCGACGCATTCCTGCACGAGTTCTACCAGCGCAACCAGCCGGTCATCATCACCGGCATGCTGGACGACTGCGCCGCGCGCGAAAAATGGACCTTCGACTACCTGGCCGCGCAGTTGGGGCAGCGCGAGGTGGAAGTGCAGTTCGGCCGCAACGCCGATCCGGACTACGAGATCAACAGCACCTCGCACCGCCGCCGCATGCCGTTCAGCGACTATGTGGCGCTGGTGCAAAACGCCGGCGTTACCAACGATTTCTACATGACCGCCAATAACGACGGCCAGAACCGCGCCGCCTTGCAGGAGCTGATGGCCGACCTGCCGCCGCTGGACGCCTATCTGCAGCCGGGCAGCAGCGGCTTTTTCTGGTTTGGCCCGGCCGGCACCATCACGCCGTTCCACCACGATCTGACCAACAACTTCATGATCCAGATCGCCGGGCGCAAGCGGGTGCGGCTGGTGGCGCCGTGCGACACGCCCAGGATGTACAACCAGCGCCACTGTTTTTCACCGGTGGACGGCCGACACATCGACCTGGAGCGCTTCCCGCTGATGGCCGGCGTGCCGGTGCGCGAGTGCGTACTGGCGCCGGGCGAGATCCTGTTCCTGCCGGTCGGCTGGTGGCATTTCGTCGAGGCGCTGGATGTCACCATCACCATCTCCACCACCCACTTCCACTGGGACAACGACTTCTACAGCCAATATCCGGCCACCCAGGACTTCTGATTTACAATCGACGGGCGACATTCCTCACGGAGACCCGTCATGCCCATGCACTATCTGCGCACCTACGCCAGTCCGCAGCGCACCGATCTCAGCAACCGCCGGCTGGGGCGCGCGCTGGCGTTTGTGGCCGGGGCAGTCAATGCGGGCGGCTTTTTCGCGGTCGGCCAATACACGTCGCACATGTCGGGCGTGGTGTCGGCGCTGGCCGACAATCTGGCGCTGGGCCAAGGCGGGCTGCTGCTGGCGGGGCTGGCGTCGCTGGCGGCGTTTTTTCTCGGCGCCGCCACTTCGGCCATCCTGATCAACTGGGGCCGGCGCCGCGCCGCGCACAGCTGTTACGCGCTGCCGCTGCTGCTGGAGGCGGCGCTGTTGCTGGCCTTCGGCTTGCTCGGCGCACGGGTGGCGGCGCACGGCCATATCGCCGCCACCGTCGCGCTGCTGTGCTTTGTGATGGGGCTGCAAAACGCCATCGTCACCAAGGCCTCGCGCGCCGAAATCCGCACCACCCACGTCACCGGCCTGGTGACCGATATCGGCATCGAGCTGGGCAAGCTGTGTTACTGGAACCGCGCTGCTGACGTCACGCCTGTGACGGCCGATCACCGCCGGCTGGCGCTGCTCGGCTCGCTGCTGGCGATGTTCTTGGCGGGCGGCGTGGCCGGCGCCTTCGGCTTCCAGCAATTGGGCTTCGCGGCCACGTTGCCGCTGGCGGCGGCGCTGCTGCTGTTGGCCATCGTGCCGCTGCTGGACGACGTGCGCGGACGTAATTAGTTGGTCTATACTTCCCGCATGAACGAAATCCTCACCACTCCAGCACCCAATCACCAGCAGCGCGTCGGCATCGAACGGCGCGAGCGCACCCGCGCGCTGCTGATCCGCAGCGCCATCGACGTTTTCGCCCGGCTCGGCCCGGACGCGCCGGTGATCGACGACTTTATCGCCGCCGCCGGCGTGGCGCGCGGCACGTTCTACAATTATTTCAAGACCACGCACGAGCTGCTGGCGGCCGTCACCGAGGACCTCAACGAAGAGCTGCTGGGCGTGGTCGATCCGCAGGTGCTGCGCTACGACGATCCGGTGGTGCGGTTTTGCGTCGGCACCCGGCTGTATGTGTATTTTGCGCTGCGCTATCCGGTGTGGGGCACCTTCCTGACGCGCATCGGCCCGGCGCACGCGGTGCGCGGGCGGCGGCTGGACCGCTACCTGTTGCGCGACCTGGAACTGGGCCTGGCCAGCGGCCGCTTTGCCGCCAGCAGCGCGCTGGCGCTGCGCGACATGATTCTGGGTTCGCTGTTCTTCGGCATCGAGACCCAGCTGACCGAGGGCGGCGGCGGGCCGCAGCACATCGAGGAAATGCTGACGGTGGTGCTGCAAGGCATCGGCTTGCCGGCCGACGAGGCGCGCGCCATCGCCTTCATGCCGCTGCCGGACACCGGCCCGATGGCCTCGCCGCTGTTCGCCTCGTTGCGTCCGGCGACCGACAATTGATGCTGCGCGCCGCCACACCGGAGGACGCCGGCGCCATCGCCGCCATCTACAACCACTACATCGCCACCACCACCATCAGCTTCGAGGAGCGCGCGGTCACGGAAGAGGAGATGGCGCAGCGCATCCGCGACGTCAGCGCCGTGCTGCCGTGGCTGGTGCGCGAGGACGCCGCCGGCCAAGTGACCGGCTACGCCTACGCCACCAGATGGCGGGTGCGCAGCGCCTACCGTTTCTCGGCCGAAACCAGCGTGTATGTGGCGCCGGGGCAGGGCGGGCAGGGCATCGGCAGCGCGCTGTACACCGCGCTGCTGGACCAACTGCGCCAGCGCGGCGTGCACATGGTGATCGGCGGCATCGCCCAGCCCAATCCGGCCAGCGTGGCGCTGCATGAGCGGCTGGGCTTCGTCAAGGTGGCGCATTTCAGCGAGGTCGGGCGCAAGTTCGACCGCTGGATCGACGTCGGCTACTGGGAATTGAAACTGGGCTGAGGCGTGCGGCGGCGTTGGCTAGAACTTGCTATCATGCAGGCCTGATAACTTCGTATTTTTGCGTCCAGACAATGCCCCAGGATAGTCCCGCCATCGATCTCACCAGCTGCGACCGCGAACCGATTCGCACGCCCGGCGCGGTGCAGCCGCACGGCTTTTTGCTGGCGCTGGACGAGCAACTGACGGTGCGCCAGGTCAGCGCCAACCTGGCCCCGTTCACCGGGATGACGCCGGAGCAGGCGCTGGGCCGGCCGCTGGCCGAGGTCATCGGCGCCGAAGGCGCAGCGCTGCTGGCCCCGCACCTGACGGCCGGCGGGCTGCGCGAGCAGCCGGCCTATCTGGCCACCGTGGTACAGAGCGCGTCACGCTTCGACGTGCTGGCCCATGCGTGGGACGGCTTGCTGCTGCTGGAATTCGAGCCGGCCAGCGGCGCCGGCAGCGATCTGCAGCAGCTGTATCCGCTGGTAGGCGATTTCCTCAACAAGATCAGCGACGCCGACACCATCGCCGAACTAAGCCGACTGGCGGCGGAGGACATCCGCGCCCTGACCGGCTTTGGCCGGGTGATGGTGTACGCCTTCGACGAAGACGGCCACGGCACGGTGCTGGCCGAGTCGCTGGCCGACGGCTACGACAGCTATCTGGGCCAGCGCTTTCCCGCCAGCGACATTCCGCGCCAGGCGCGCGCGCTGTACGTGGCCAACCGGGTGCGGCTGATTCCGGACGCGCACTACACGCCGGCGCCGCTGGTGCCGCCGCAGCATCCGTTCGGCGGCCACGCCAGCGACCTGTCGTTTGCGGCGTTGCGTAGCGTGTCGCCGGTGCACCTGCAATACATGCGCAACATGGGCACGCTGGCGTCGATGTCGGTGTCACTGGTGGTCAAGGGCAAGCTGTGGGGACTGATCTCCTGCCACCATGCGCAGCCGCACCGGCTCAGCTTCCACCAGCGCACCGTGTGCGAGCAGCTGGGGCAGATCCTGGCGCTGCACATCAAGAACCGCAGCGACGCCGACGAGTTGCAGTTCCGCCTCGAAGTGCGGCGCGCCATGGTGCGCATTCTCGGCGGCCTGACCCAAGGCGCCGACTTCATCGAAAACCTGCGCAGCGTGCTGCCCGAGCTGCTGCACTTCGCCCGCGCCGGCGGGGTCGCCATCGTCATCGGCGAACGGCTGATTACGTTTGGCGACACGCCGTCCGAGGAACAGATCCAGGCGCTTGCCGCCTGGCTGAATGGAGAGGTGCACGACGACGTGTTCCACAGCGCCCACCTGGCGGCGCGCTATGCGCCGGCAGCCGCCTACACCGATTGCGCCAGCGGCCTGATGGCGATGCAGATCTCGCGCATCCACCCGCACTACCTGCTGTGGTTCCGGCCCGAGCACGTGGTGCAGATCGACTGGGCCGGGCGTCCGGACGACAAGCCGGCCGGCCCGTTCGGCCAGCTGTCGCCGCGCAGCAGTTTCCAGCTGTGGCGCGAGACCATCCATGGCAACAGCGAGCCATGGCGCGACGGCGAGGTGGAACTGGCGCTGGAATTCCGCACCGCGCTGCTGGGCATCGCGCTGGAGCGCGCCGAACAGATGGCCGATCTGGCCGAGGAACTTGGCCGCGCCAACAAGGAGCTGGAGGCGTTCTCGTATTCGGTGTCGCACGACCTGCGTGCGCCGCTGCGCCACATCGTCGGCTTTGCCGACCTGCTGCTGGAGGCGGCCGCCAACGACAATCAGGAACGCCGCCAGCGCTTCCTGGTCAACATCAAGGACGCGGCGCGGCTGGCCGGCAAGCTGGTCGACGATTTGCTGAGTTTTTCGCAGATGGGCCGGGCGGCGTTGCGGCCGGTGCCGGTGCGCATGGAGCAGCTGGTGCGCGGCTGCATCGACAAGCTGTCGCCGGACTTGCCGGCGCACCGCATCGAGTGGGTCATCGAACCGCTGCCGGAGATCATCGCCGACCCCACCTTCCTGCAGCTGGCCTTGTATAATTTGCTGTCGAATGCAGTCAAGTTCACCAGCACGCGCGATCCGGCGGTGATCCGTATCAGCAGCGTGCAGTTGCCGGGCGAGACTGTGTTCCACGTGGCCGACAATGGCGTCGGCTTCAACATGGAATATGCCCACAAATTATTTGGCGTATTCCAGCGCCTGCACCGGATGGAAGATTTCCAGGGCACCGGCATCGGCCTGGCCAATGTGCGCCGTATCATCGAGCGCCATGGCGGCCGCGTCTGGGCCCACTCGGTGCCGGGAGAGGGCGCCACGTTTTCGTTTGCTTTACCCGTAACTGATTGAGACCGACTATGTTAAAGCCCATCCTGCTGGTGGAAGACAATCCCAACGACCTGGAACTGACCCTGATCGCGCTCGAGCGCAGCCAGCTGGCCAATGAAGTGGTCGTGGTACGCGACGGCGCCGAAGCGCTCGACTACCTGCACGCGCGTGGCGCGTACGGCAGCCGCGACCAGGGCAACCCGGCGGTGGTGCTGCTGGACCTGAAACTGCCCAAGGTGGATGGGCTGGAAGTGCTGGCCGAGATCCGCGGTTCGGCGACGCTGAAAAGCATCCCGGTGGTGATGCTGACCTCGTCGCGCGAAGAGCAGGACCTGGTGCGCAGCTACGAGCTGGGCGTCAACGCCTATGTGGTCAAGCCGGTCGACTTCACCGAATTCGTGCGCGCGATCGCCGACCTGGGCATCTTCTGGGCGGTGCTCAACGAACCGCCGCCGGGATCGCAGCGCTACGTCAAGCCGCTGTAGAAGCGGCGCGCTGCCCCAGCAAGTGGCGGATGCGCGCGCTCAATGTTTCGGCGCTGTACGGTTTCGGCAACAGGTTGACGCCCGGCGGCAGCTTGCCGTCGTGCGCCAGCACCCCCTCCGCGTAACCCGACGTGAACAGAATCTGCGCCTGCGGCAGCTTGCGCTTGACCAGCTCGCTCAAGGCCAGGCTGCTGACGCGGCCCGGCATGACGACGTCGGTAAACAGCAAGTCGATGTGGGCGCCGTCTTCGATCAGCCGGGCGGCCTGTTCGCCGTCGACGCTGCTCAGCACATCGTAGCCCAGTGCCGCCAGCAGGTCGGCGGTGGCGGCGCGCACATCTTCCTCGTCCTCCACCACCAGAATGGTTTCGGCGCCGCCGCGCAGTGGTACGGCCGTGTCTGGCACGGTGCCGGCCGGCGTGCCGTGGCTGCGCGGCAAATAGATCTGCACGCAGGTGCCGTGGCCGACCTCGCTGCGCAGCGCGATCTCGCCGCCCGACTGCTTGACGAAGCCATACGCCATGCTCAGGCCGAGGCCGGTGCCCTGGCCGGTCGGCTTGGTGGTAAAGAACGGCTCAAACGCGCGTTGCAGCACTTCCGGCGGCATGCCGGCGCCGGTGTCGGCGATTTCGATCAGCACATAGTCGCAGCCGCACGGACCTTGGTTGTCCGGCAGCGGCGCGCCAGCGGCGACATTGCGGGCGCGGATGGTCAGCGTGCCGTCGCCGTGCATGGCGTCGCGGGCGTTAATCGCCAGATTCAGGATCACGTTGTTGAGCTGGCCGACATCGACCTCGGTGTGCCACAGCTGCGGCGCCAGGTCGGTCAGCACCTGGGCCTGCGCGCCCAGCACGCGGCGCAGCATGTCGTCCATATTGGCCAGCAGCGGCGCCAGCGCCACCACCGCCGCCTGCAAGGGCTGGCGACGGGCAAAGGCCAGCAGGTGGGCCGCCAGCCGGGCGCCGCGCTCGACGCCGTTGAGGGCGTTGTCGACCCGCGCCAGCCCCTGCGGATTGACGCCGCCGATCATCTTGACCAGCTGCAAATTGCCGCCGATGACCTGCAGCACATTGTTGAAATCGTGGGCAATGCCGCCGGTCAGCTGGCCGATGGCTTCCATTTTTTGCGACTGGTGCAGCGCGGCCTGGCTGGCGCGCAGTTCCGCCTCGCGCTCGCGCAATTCCAGGAAGGCGGCGTCGCGCTGGCGGCGCGCCTGGTAGGCGGCGCTGTGATAGCGGATGCGCGCCTCCAGTTCGCGCGCCTCCGGCCACTTGACCAGATAATCGTTGGCGCCGAGCGCGAAGGCGCGTGCCTTGGTATCGGCGTCGTCCTCGGACGACAGCAGGATGACCGGCACATGTTCCGTTTCGGGGGCGGCGCGCAGCAGTCGGATGACGTCGAAGCCGTCCGGCCCCGGCATGCGCAGGTCGACCAGCACCACGCTGGCCGCGGTCTCGCAGCATAGCTTCACCGCCAGCTCGGCGCGGGCGTCGTAGCGCAGCCGGATGTCGGCCTGCTGCGACAGGCGATAGCCGATCAGGTCCTCGGCCATGGCTTCGTCATCGATCAGCAGCACGGAACAAAAAGAGGCAGGAATGTCGTTCATGGGCGCGGCAAAAAAAAGATGATTAAAATTTTACCTGAGCGCGGCCCTCTGCGATGGTGCCATAGCGTACCGTGCGCGGGTAATGACTGTGTAGAATCGTCACTTCATGTTGAATCTGGGGAATATATTGGATGTCTTGACCGCCCTGCGCGCCGCCACTGCCGACCGTCACGCCGAGCTGGACTCGCGCACGCCGCTGGCGGCCGCCGCGCCGGACCTGCGCGCCTACCGCGATCACTTGCAGTTGCTGGAGACGTGGCTGGCGCCGCTGCAAGCGTGGCTGGACAGCTACCCGGATGGCCCACGCCAGCAGATGCCGCCCCGCGATTATCTGGCGCAGCTGCGTATCGACCTGGCCGATCCGTCGCTGCAAGGGCTGCCCGCCGCCACGCCGCTGGCGGCGCAGCCGCCATGGCCGCCGCAGGCCAGTGCCGCCTATCGTTGGGGCGTCAGTTATGTCATCGAAGGTTCGCAGCTGGGCGGGGCGGTGCTTTACAAGCGCCTGGCCGCATCATTGGCGCCGCATCCACTGGGCTATCTGCGCGGACAGGGCTCGCCCGGCCCGCGCTGGCAGCAGTTCCTGGCCGCCCTGCGCGCCGACGTGGTGACGCCGGTGCAGGTCGAACAGGCATGCCAGGGGGCCCAGCAAGCCTTCGACAGCCTGATCGGGCTGCTTAATAGCTGGTCAACGGCACCGGCTGGCCGCCCTTGAAGGTGAAGATGGTCACCGGCGACTGCTTCATGTCGCCCTTGGCGTCGAAAGCATAGGTGCCGGCCACGCCCTGGTAGGAGCCGGCGCTGATGATGGCCTGCACTTTTTGCGCATCGATCGAGTTGGCCTTTTGCATGCCTTGCGCGTACAGCATCACCGCATCGTAATAAGCGGCGGCGTAGACGTCGGCGTCCTGCTTGAAGCGGGCCTTGAACTTGGCCTTGAAGGCCGGGCCGGTGGCGGCCTTGTCGAGGATGGCGCCGCCTTGCGAGCACAGCACGTTGTCGCCGACGGTGTCGCCGCCCAGCTTGCCCATTTCGGCGGTGCAAATGGTGTCGCCGCCCAGCAGCTTGGCGGTAATGCCCAGCTGTTTCATCTGGCGCGCCATCGGCGCGGCTTGCGGCGCGTAGCCGCCGAAGAAAATCGCCTGCACGTTCTTGGTCTTCAGCTTGGTCAGGATGGAGGTGAAGTCGAACGCCTTGTCGTTGGTGAATTCGTGGCCGGCCACGGTCATGCCGGACGCCTTGGCCTGCTTCTTGAATTCTTCCGCCAAGCCCTGGCCGAAGGCGGTGCGGTCGTCGATCACGGCGACGTTTTTCAGTTTCATTTCATTGGCGGCGTACAGCGCCATTTTCGAGCCCAGCTGGGAGTCGCTGGCGTTGACGCGGTACAGGCCTTTGTAGCCTTGTTGGGTCAGCTTGGGGTTGGTGGCGACGCTGGCCACCAGCGCGCCGGCGTCGTTGTAGGCGCGCGAGGCAGGGATGGCGACACCCGAGTTGTACGGGCCGACCACGTAGTGCACGCCAGCGTCGATCAGTTTCTGGGCGGCGGCCATGCCGGCTTTCGGGTCGCCCTGGTCGTCTTCCGACAGCAGTTCGAATTTCAGCTTCTTGCCGGCCACGGTGATCGGCTTGGCATTGAGTTCTTCCACCGCCAGGCGGGCGCCGTTTTCATTGTCCTTGCCGGCAAATGCCTGGGCGCCGGACAGCGGGCCGCTGTGGCCGATTTTGATGACGGTGTCCTGGGCATGGGCGCCAAAGGCGGCCAGCAGGGCCAGGGCGGCGGCGGTGTGCTTCAATTTCATGCGATCTCCTGTTTGTTGATGCGATGATTATCGCTAAAAACGCAGAATATTATCGTGCGAGTTGCGCTAGCAAACAGGGAGTCTTCAAAATTTAATTTGGCCGGCCGTGCCGGTGGCGGGGCGATGTGGCGAGCGCGCCCCGCGCCAGTGCACTCGCCGGCATGCGGTGCGCGGTCCGCACGGTCGCGGTGCGCCGCCCGGCGCGAATGACGGAGCGGCGCGTCGCCAGAGCGGAATGCCGCGCCCGGCGAGGCGTCGGGGTTACGGTGCGTTGCCGATGCTGCGGGTGGCGCTGGTGGCGTTGACCGCGCCCACACGCGGAATCGCGGCGGTGGCGGCGCGGGCGGCATTGGCGGTGGTGCCGGCAATGTCGTTGACGTTGTAGGCGGCAATGGCGGCGGCCAGCGCTGGATTGGCGCGCAGATCGGCCGGCGTGTTGACGACGTTCTGTGCTGCGGCCACTTGGGCGGCGTTGGTCTGCTCGGCGGCGGCTTGCGCTGCGGCTGCCTGCTGAGCGGCATTGGCGGCGGCAGCGGCTTGCTGGTTGGCGTCGGCGGCGGCAGCGTTGGCGGCGGCCAGGCTGGCGGCGGTCTGCTGTACGGCCGCGGCTTGTTGCGCGGCGACGTTGGCTGCGGTGGTGGCGGCATCGGCGGTGCCGACGTTATTCTGCGCCAGGCGAGATTGCGCGGCGGCCGCCACGGCGGCTGCGTTCTGCGCGGCCATGGCGTCAGCGGCATTCTGCGCGGCCTGGGCCTGCACGGCGGCCGACTGCGCTGCCGAGTTGGCGATCGCCACCTGGGCGGCAGCGGCCTGCGCGGTCTGGGCTTGCTGCGCGGCGGTGGCGTTGGCCGGCAAGGTCGGGATGTTCTGTACGGCGTTCTGGGCCGCCACGGCTTGTTGCTGCGCCTGCTGTGCGGCGCCGGTGGCGGTGGTGACGGTGGCCGTGGCCTGCTGACGCGCTGTTTGCGCCTGTGCGGTGGCCTGCGCCTGCTGGGCTGCGGTCAGCGCGGTTTGCTGCGCCTGCTCGGCGGCGGTCGGTGCGGCTTGCTGGGCTTGCTGTGCCGACGCCGCATTCGCTGCATTCTGGGCCTGTCGGGCATTTTGCGCCTGCAGACTGGTTTGGGCGCGTTGCGCCGCCAGCGTCTGCTGCGCCTGCTGTCCTTGCAACGCGGCCTGGGCTTGCTGCGCGTTCTGCGCCTGCTGCCCTTGCAATGTGGCTTGGGCTCGTTGCAACGTCTGTGCCTGCTGGCTTTGCAGCGTGCCTTGCGCTTGCTGTGCATTCTGCGCTTGCTGGCCCTGGCGCGCCGCCTGGGCTTCCTGTGCGGCGCGAGCCTCCTGTTGCGCTTGCTGCGCGGCCTGATTCAGTTGCAAGGTTTGCTGCAAGGCCGATACCTGGGCCGCCTGCGCCTGCTGGGCGTTCTGCACCTGCGTGGCCGCCTGCTGCACTTGCGCTTGTTGCGCGGCGCGTGCCTGGTCGAGCTGGGTTTGCTGGTTGAGCGCCGCCTGCGTCTGTTGGGCCTGCGTCAGGTTGGCTTGCTGCGTCGCTGCTTGCAGCAACTGCGCTCGCTGGGCATCGGCGGTCTGGTCGGCCTGCGCCAGTTGCGCCGTCCGCAATTGATCGGCCTGCGCCTGCTGTGCGGCTTGCTGGGTTTGCTGCGCGGTCAACTGGTTGGCCTGCAGCTGCTGGGCGTTGGTTTGCTGATCCTGCAATTGCTGTTGCGCCAGTGCCTGATTGGCCTGTTGCTGGGCGTTGGTCTGCTGTGCGGCCTGAGCCTGCTGGGTTTGCGCCAGATTGGCTTGCTGGGTGGCTTGTGCCTGCTGGTCGGTGGTGGCCTGGTCAAGCAGGGCTTGTTGCAGATTGGCCTGCTGGACGTTGGCCTGTGCCTGTTGCGCCGCTTCCGCCTGCTGTTGCTGCACGATGGGCGATGGCGTTTCCGGCTGCTGCGCCGTATTCGTTTGCTCCAGTTGCGCGCGCTGTGCCGACAAGCGGTCGGCCGCCGTTTCCGGCAGCGGGTTCTGCGACAGGTTATCGATTTCCTGTCGCGCCAGGTCCAGTCGCGTATTGGCCGACAGTTCTTCCGGCGTCAAGCCGGCGCGCTGCTGCACGTTCAGACTCTGGAACGGATTGCTGCCCAACGCAGGAAACTGCGCGCTGCCCGCCACGCTGAGTTGCTCGGCAAATTCGGTTGCCAGCGTGCGGAAATTGTTCAGGGTATTGTCCAGCGTCGATGTGGTCTGCTGATTGTTGGCGTTGAAGGCGGCGCGGAGTTGCTCCGGTTCCAGCGACAGGCCGCCGGTTAGTGCCGACAGCAACGGCGGCTGCAAGGTCACGCCCAGTTGCGCCAGATTCTGCGCCTGCGTGGTGGTGCTATCGTTGAGCTGCTGGTTCAGGCTGCTGACCAGGTTGTTCAACAAAGATCCTTGCAGCGGTTGGCCCTGATCGAAATCCACAGTCGGCAGCAGGTTGAACGCATCCACCACATTCTGCACCGCCGTATTGACGGTATCGGCGCGTTGCGCAGTGTCGAGCAAGGTGTTGCCCTGCACCTGAGATAACTGCTGCTGAGCGTTGGTCACCGACAACAGAAAGCCCGCTACCGGCGACAAATCCACCGTCACCGACGCCGCCGGTGGCGCATCCAGCGCGCTGCCGACCGCATTGATGGTGGCGTTATTCACCGCCGCCGTTTCCGAAGCGCGGTTGACCGCTTGCAACTCCGTCGTCGCCGATGGCGTCAGGGATGAGATGGGAAACATTGCCGCTCTCCAAAAGTAGGTATGGCTCACGTATAGCATGCTCCGATGTGGCAGCCGCGTCCGTGTGTCATTTCACATAGCCGGCCATTTTGCACACTGTGTGTTCCCGCACGGTCAAGCGCGCTGGTCAAGCCTATCGTAAGCCTTCCAACCCCGAACAACCCACGAGAGGATCGCATTATGGATAACAGCATCGATACCAAAATCAACAGCACCCGCGACGGCGTTACCCAAATCGGCAAAGACCTGCGCGCCGACGCCCACGCTGCCATTGACAAAGTCGCCGACAAAGTGCCGCCGACCACCGACCGTCTGGCCAGCCAGGCCCACACCGGCGTCGACAAAGTTGCCGACACCGTGGAAAGCACCTCCGACACGCTGGCCGCACGCAGCAAGCAAGTCGTTGAATCGTACAAAAACTTCACCGAAGCGAGCCGCACCCACGTGCGCGCCAATCCGGTGATCTCGGTACTGGTGGCAGCGGCCGCTGGTTACGGCATCTCCAAGCTGCTGGGTTCGCGCGGCAGCAAGTAAATTTTTCGTTGGCCCGGCTGGTGTCATCGCCGGGACGACCGGTGATGTCCGCAAGGGCATTCCGTTCGTCTCGTTCAAAGGATATCCATGACCACCAAGCAAAAATCGCCGGCCTCCGTAATGGGGGCCGGTAGTGTATTGAGCACCGTTGCGGGCCCATCGTCCGCCAATCCGCCCACCAGTCTGGGTGGCGCCAGCACCCAGGACCAGGCCCTGATCGACAAAGTGACCGGCGGCCAGCAGGCCGCCGACGCCATGCCGTACAACGCCAATAAAGCCGGCGAACACGGCGAAGCCGCACGTACGCCGCAGCCCGGCCAGACCTGCCCGGTGCCGCACCCGGTGGCCAGCGCCAGTACCGCCGGCGAAACCACCCCATCGCCGAAGACCGGCAATGGCGCGCCGCCGCTGGGCGTGTGCCCTGCAGGTGACCTGGACCGTGTGCGCGCAGACGGCAGCGACCAGCGTCTGACCACCAACCAGGGCGTGCCGGTCGCCGACAACCAGAATTCGCTGAAAGTCGGCCTGCGCGGACCAACCGCGATGGAAGACTTCATCCTGCGCGAAAAAATCACCCATTTCGACCATGAACGCATTCCGGAACGCGTGGTGCATGCGCGCGGCTCGGCCGCCCATGGCTACTTCGAAAGCTACCAGGACCTGAGCGACCTGACCCGCGCGGCGCCGTTCGCGGCGGCCGGCAAGCGCACCCCGGTGTTCGTGCGCTTCTCGACCGTGGCCGGCGAGCGCGGTTCGGCCGACACCGTGCGCGACGTGCGCGGCTTTGCCGTCAAGTTTTACACCGACGAAGGCAACTGGGATCTGGTGGGCAATAACATTCCGGTGTTCTTCATCCAGGACGCGATGAAATTCCCGGACCTGATCCACTCGGTCAAGCCCGAGCCGCACAACGGCATCCCGCAGGCGGCCAGCGCGCACGATACCTTCTGGGACTTCGTCACGCTGATGCCGGAATCGACCCACATGCTGATGTGGCACCTGTCCGACCGCGCCATCCCGCGCAGCTACCGCACCATGCAGGGCTTCGGCGTGCATACCTTCCGCCTGGTCAATGCGCAGGGCGCCTCGGTGTTCTGCAAATTCCACTGGCAGCCGGTGGGCGGCACCCACTCGCTGGTGTGGGACGAGGCGGCCAAGATCATCGGCGCCGATCCCGACTTCCACCGCCGCGACCTATGGGAAGCGATCGAGGCCGGCGCCTATCCGGAATGGGAACTGGGCCTGCAGATCTTCAGCGAAGAGCAGGCGGCATCGTTCCCGTTCGACGTGCTGGACCCGACCAAGATCGTGCCGGAAGAGCTGGTGCCGGTGCAGGTGGTCGGCAAGATGACGCTGAACCGCAACCCGGACAATTTCTTCGCCGAGACCGAACAGGTGGCGTTCTGTACCGCGCACATCGTGCCGGGCATCGACTTCACCAACGACCCGCTGCTGCAGGGGCGTATCCATTCGTATCTGGATACGCAGATTAGCCGCCTGGGCGGCGTCAACTTCCACGAGATTCCGATCAACGCGCCGCTGGCGCCGGTGCACAACAACCAGCGGGACGGCATGCATCGCCAGGCCGTACATCGCGGCCGCGTGGCCTATGAGCCGAACTCGCTGGGTGGCGGCTGTCCGTTCCAGGCCGGCATGGCCGGTTTCACCACCGCCTTCAGCCAGATGCCGCAACCACTGGAAGACAAGGTGCGCGGCAAGCCGGAACTGTTCGCCGACCACTATTCCCAGGCGCGCCTGTTCTGGATCAGCCAGAGCCCGGCCGAGCAGGCCCACATCGTCAACGCCTACCGCTTTGAATTGAGCCGGGTAACGGTGCCGGCGATCCGCGTACGTCTGCTGTCGATGCTGGCCAATGTCGACCCGATCCTGGCCGAAGGCGTGGCGCAGGGACTGGGCATGGAGGTGCCGCCACCGATGCCGCTGGCGACCGACGCGCCGCCGCCGCACTACGAGCCATCGCCGGCGCTGTCGCTGCTGAGCCGTCCCGGTGCCATCGGCGCCAAGACGCGCAAGGTGGCCATTCTGGCCGGCCACGGGGTTGACGCCGACAGCGTGAAAAAAGTGTATGCCGCGCTGCTGGCGGCCGGCGCCGTGCCACGTGTGGTGGCGCCGCAACTGGGCCAATTGACGGCGGCCGACGGCAGCCGTCTGGATGTCGAGATCTCGATCGAAGCCGGTCCCGGCGTGCTGTATGACGCGGTGGTGATCGCCGACGGCGCCACCAGCGCCTCGATGCTGGCCGGCGACGCCGACGCCCGCGACTTCGTGCGCCTGCAATACCGTCACTGCAAGCCGATGCTGGCGATCGGCGACGGTCAGCAGCTGCTGGCGGCGGCCGGCATTCCAGCCGCGCTGGCCGACGGCACGCCTGATCCGGCGCTGTGGCAGGTTTCTGCCGGCGCGTTGGACAGCGCATTGAGCGAGTTCCAGCAGGCGCTGGGCGGTCACCGTAACTTCCAGCGCGAAACCGACGCCGTGCCACTGTAAAACCGTCCTGTACCATTGACGTGTTCCATTGATGGCGAGCATAGTGATATGCTCGCCATTAACGCTTTTATTGCCTCTACCAAAAGAAAGAATCAGGATACCTGACGCATGGACGTATACGCCCCTCAAGTATGGCAGCCGCACGAACGGCCGACCCTGCCGGGATCGCCGTCCAATCCCGACCATTCCATGCCGAAGCGGGTGGCCTTCCTGGTGGTGGGCTTCATCGTCGCCATCACCGGCGGCCTCGGCAATGCGCTGGTGTCGGTCAACCTGCCATATCTGCAAGGCTCGCTGGGCGTGTTCACCACCGAAATCCAGTGGCTGCCGGCCGCCTATGTGATGACCAACGTGTCGATGAACCTGCTGCTGGTGAAATTCCGCCAGCAGTACGGGCTGCGCCTGTTTACCGAATTGTTCCTGGTGCTGTATGCGCTGGTCACCGTGGCCCACTTGTTCGTGCATGGCCTCGGCTCGGCCATCGCCGTGCGGGCCGCGCACGGCATGAGCGGTGCGGCGCTGACCACACTCGGCCTGTATTACACGCTGCAAGCCTTTCCGGCCAAGCATCGGCTCAAGGGGGCGGTGCTGGGCATCGGCTTTTCTCAGCTGGCGATTCCCATGGCGCGGCTGTTCTCGTCCGACCTGCTGGACTTCGGCGAATGGCGCGGCCTGTACTTCTTCGAACTGGGCATGGCGCTGGTGTCGCTGGCCTGCGTGCTGGCGTTGAAGCTGCCGCCGGGCGACCGCATCAAGGTGTTCGAGAAAATGGACTTTTTGACTTTCGGCCTGTTCGCCCCCGGCGTGGCGCTGCTGTCGGCCGTGCTGGCGCTGGGCCGCACCGTCTGGTGGCTGGACGCGCCGTGGGTCGGCTATGCGCTGGCCGGCTCGATCGCGCTGATCTGCGCCGCGCTGGCGATTGAACACAACCGCGCGCGGCCGCTGCTCAACACGCGCTGGCTGATCAATCCCAACATCGCCCGGCTGGCCACCTCGGTACTGCTGATCCGCGTGGTGCAGTCGGAAGCCAGCGGCACGGTCGGCTTTTTGCAGACGCTGGGCCTGAACAACGACCAGATGCTGACGCTGTGGTGGATCGTCATGGCCGGCGCCGTGGCCGGACTGGTGGTCAGCGCGCTGTACATTGCGCCGTCGCGCATTCCCGGTCAGCTGCTGTTCTCGCTGGCGGTGATGGCGCTGGGCGCCTACCTGGACTCCGACGCCACCAATCTGACGCGGCCGCAAGACCTGTACTTGTCACAGTTCCTGCTCGGCTTTGGCGGCGCGCTGTTTGTCGGTCCCACATTCATCTCAGGCTTTGGCGCGGTGATCGCCGCGCCGAACAACCTGGTCAGCTTCTCGGTGATGTTCTCGATCACGCAGACGCTGGGTAGTCTGCTGGGTACGGCGCTGACCGGCACCTTCCAAGTATGGCGCGAGAAATACCATTCCAGCATTCTGGTTGAGCACCTGACGCTACTCGACCCGCAGGTGGCGGCGCGCATCCAGTCCGGCGGCGCGCGCGGACTGGCCTCGCTCAGTGCGACGGCCACGCGCGAAGCCAACATCCTTGCCTACAACGACGTCTTCCTCGGCGTGACTGTGCTGGCGCTGTTTACGATGGCGGCGATGCTGACGCATTACCTGTGGACCGCCTGCGTGTCCCATCAATCGAAATCGGTGCAGAACGCCCAGACCGGCATGGCGGCTGCTTCTCTTAACAATTCCGGATCTCGCTGAAACCTATGGCCACTACTCCACCTCCCGACACCCCGTCCACTTCCGACAGCCGCATGGCGGCGATGGCTGCCGCGGCGGCCGCTGCTGCCGTGGCGGCGTCCAGTCCCGCCGCGCAGACTCCGGACCGGCGCGCGCAAGTGCTGTCCGCAACCTTGTTTGCGCTGGTGGCGCTGGTGGGCGTGCTGGTGGTGCTGTATGCGTGGCGGCTGCCGCCATTCACCAGCGCCATCGTCTCCACCGAGAATGCGCTGGTGCGCGGCCAGGTGACGCTGATCGGCACGCAGTTGCCCGGCTATGTGGTGGACGTCAAGGTACAGGACTTCCAGTGGGTTAAGCAGGGCGAGTTGTTGGCGCAGATCGACGACCGCATCTACCAGCAGCGCTACGAACAGGCGCACGCGCAGCTGGCCGCGCAAAAAGCCGCGCTGGAAAACTGGGTGCAGGCGCATCGCTCGGCCGAGGCCAGTGTGCTGCTGAACCAGGCCACGCTGGCCAACGCGCAGGCGCAGGCAGCCAAGTCGGTGGCCGATCTGAAGCGCGTCAATTCGCTGGCGGAAGATGGTTCGCTGTCGCTGCGCGAACAGGATTCGTCGCGCGCGGCCAATGCCCAGACCTCGGCGGCGGTGGCGCAGGCGCGCGCCGGCCTGGATATCGCCAAGCAGCAGGTGTTGTCGGTAACGGTCAACAAGCTGTCGCTAGAGGCGGCGGTGGCCAACGCGGAAGCGGCGCTGAAGGCGGCCAAGGTGGATCTCGACAATACCCGCATCACGGCGCCGGAAGATGGCCAGCTGGGGCAGGTGACGGTGCGCAAGGGCGCGTACGTCAACGTCGGCGCGCAGCTGATGGGGCTGGTGCCGAAGCAGCTGTGGGTGATCGCCAACCTCAAAGAAACGCAGATGAACGGCGTGCAGGTCGGTCAGCCGGCCACGTTCAAGGTCGACGCGCTGGATGGCGCGCAGCTGACCGGCGTGGTGGAGCGGATATCGCCGGCCACCGGCTCGGAGTTCAGCGTGCTGCCGGCCGATAACGCCACCGGCAACTTCGTCAAGATCGCCCAGCGGATTCCTGTGCGCATTCGCATCGACCAGGGCCAGGCCAATGCGCGCCGGCTGGCGCCGGGCATGTCGGTGGTGGTCAGCATCGACACCTCGGTCAAGGTGCGCGAGACGGCGCATAGCCAGCCCGCACCAGCCGTAACGCCGACGGGAGCCCAGCCATGATGTGGCGCGCCTGGTGGAGGCGCCCGCGCGCCACGGGCGTGGCGTTGGCCGTGGCGCTGGTTCTGGCTGGCTGCGCGGCGACTGTTGCACCGCCGCCGGCATCGACCTTGCAGGTGCCAACCGCATGGCGCACGGCGGTGCAGCAGCAGGGTAGCGGGCCAGTGGCGCAGCAGTGGTGGCAGAGCTTTGGCGATCCCGCCTTGACGGCGCTGGTCGACCAAGCCTTACAAAACAACGGCGACCTGCGCGTGGCCCGCGCCCGCGTTGCGCAGTACCGCGCGCTGATCGGCGTGGCCGAAGCGGGACAGAAACCCACCGTCTCGGTCGACTCGACGCCGACCCGCGCGCGCCAGCTGGCCTACAACGGCGTGCCATACGTGACCAATGTCTACCAGGCCGAATTCCAGGCCAGCTACGAAATCGACGCGTGGGGCCGACTGGCCGCACTGACCGACGCCGCCACTGCCACCTATCAGGCCGAGCAAGCCAACGCCGATGCGGTGGCGCTGTCGATCGCCGCCACCGTGGCTTCCGGCTATCTCAACCTGCGCGGGCTGGATGCGCAGCTGGAACTGACCGAAGCCACGCTCAAGCTGCGCGAAGAATCCGCCAAGCTGGCTAAGCGCCAGTTCGACGTCGGCTACAGCTCGCGGCTGGAATGGCTGCAGGCGCAGGCCGAGTACCAGACCACCGCCGAAACCGTGCCGCAGCTGAAACGGCAAATCTTTGAACAGGAAAATGCGCTGTCCATCCTCACCGGCGGTAATCCCGGGCCGGTGGCGCGCGGCACCGCATTGGCCGACCTGCAATCGCCGCCGGTGCCGGAAGGGCTGCCGTCGGAACTGCTGCGCCGCCGTCCCGACATCGCGCGCGCCGAATACAACCTGGTGGCCCTCAACGCCAACCTGCAAGCCACGCGCGACCAGTTGCTGCCGTCGTTCCGGCTGACCGCAGCGGGTGGCGTGCAGAATCTGAAGTGGCACGATCTGCTCAATGCGCCGACGGCGCTGTGGCACCTGACCGCCGCCGTGGCCGCGCCGGTGTTTGACGGCGGCCGCGTGCAGTCGCAGACCGACTCGGTGGCGGCGCAGCGCGACCAGAGCATCTATGCGTATGAGAGTGCGGTGAGGACGGCGTTTTCGGAAACCGAGAATGGTCTTGGCGCGATTGTACGGCTGCGTGAACAGGCGATCCAGAACGACGCGCGTCGCGCCACGGCGGCGGAAACGCTGCGCATCGCGCACAACCGCTATCGCAACGGCTACGCCTCGTATCTGGAAGAACTGGACGCCCAACGCACGCTGTACAGCGCGGACGTCGGACGCCTGCAGTTGAAGACGCGGATACTGGTCGCTTCAGTGGACCTGTACCGCGTAATGGGCGGGGGATGGCAACCGCGAGTCGGCGGCGCCGATTTGGGTGCAAGGTGACGGCGCCCGCTACCCCGCACGGCGGCGTGCCGGGGTCAGACCCCGTGCGGGGTCAGACCCCTTCGGACTGGGGTTACTTAACAGGGATGCACAGTTCTGCGGAGAACACGCCGGTGTCCGGGTCCATGTTGTACTCGGCCGGATAACGCTCGAAGCACACGCCTTCGTCGATCTTGCCCTCGGCCGACAGTTGGCCGAAGAATTCGCCCCATGCTTTCGGGACGTCGGCGCCGGCGCCCTTGAACGGCGCCACCGCGTAATGCCCCGCCGGCAGGTGCGATTCCTTGGCCGGTGGCTGGATCGGATACTCGGCCGATACCGCCACGCAGGCGTCGTAGCGGCACTCGGCGGCCGGCGTGGTGGACGGATCATCCTGCGCCACGCCGTAGGTCACTTTGCCGGTCAGGCCCATGGCCTGCTGCCACGGCGTGAACACTTCCTTCCAGAACTCGCCGACGGCGGGACCGAACGGTCCCTTGTAGCGCAAGTAGGCGACACGGACTTCAGGCAGTTCTTTTATCTCGTATTGCATGCACGTCTCCTTCATGAACAGCCGGCTGGCGGCGCACCTTGCGCAGCATGCGCTGCAGCCAGTGTTCAAAGTCGTCGACATAGGTGAACACGGCAGGCACCACCAGCAAGCTCAAAAGCGTTGAAGTAATCAGGCCGCCAATCACGGTGATCGCCATCGGGGAGCGGAAGCTCGGGTCGGCGCCCCAGCCCAAGGCCAGTGGCATCATGCCCGCGCCCATCGCAATGGTGGTCATCAGGATCGGACGGCTACGTTTGTGGCAGGCATCGACCAGCGCTTCAAAGCGCCCCATGCCTTCCTGACGGGCCAGAATAGCATAATCAACCAACAAGATTGAATTCTTGGTCACGATCCCCATCAGCATGATCAAGCCGATCATCGACGGCATCGACAGCGCGCTATGCGTCACCAGCAGCGCCACGAAGGCGCCGCCGATCGACAGCGGCAGCGCCGCCAGAATCGTCGCCGGCTGCATGAAGTCTTTGAACAGCAGCACCAGCACACAGTAGATGCACAATACGCCGATCAGCATGGCGAGGCCGAAGCTGGCGAACAGCGACGCCATCTCCTGGGTGTCGCCGAGTTCCGCGATCTTCACCGACGGCGGCAGGTTTTTCAGCGACGGCAGCGCGCGCGCTTCGCTGTTGACTTCACCCAGCGCGCGTTTGCCCAGCTCCACTTCCAGCGTGACGTTGCGGCTGCGGTTGAGGCGATTGATCTGCGCCGGACCGCTTTCCATGCTGATGTCGGCCACGGTGGCCAGCAGTACCGGGCCGTTCTTGCCCGGCACCGTCAGGCGGCCGATGGCGTCCAGGTCGGCGCGTACCGCGTCCGGCAGCTTGACGCGGATCGGCACCTGGCGCTCCGGCAGGTTCATTTTGGTCAGGTCGGTGTCGTAGTCGCCGGCGGTGGCCACGCGCACCGTCTGGCCGATGGATTCGGCGGTGACGCCCATGTCGGCCGCCTTGGCGAAATCCGGCTTGACGATGATTTCCGGCCGCACCAGCGACGCGGTCGAGCGCACGTTGCCGACGCCCTTCAGCGTGCGCAGTTCACGTTCGGCTTTCTGTGCGGCGGCTTTCAGCGCCACCGGGTCTTCGCTGCGCAGCACCAGCTGCATCTTGACGCCGTTGTCCGGCGGGCCGACCTTGAAGCGGGCGCCGGGAATGGCGTCCAGCTTGTGGCGGATTTCGGCTTCCAGATCGGCCATCGATTCCTTGCGGTCGGTGCGGTGCACGGTGGTCAGCGTCAGCACGGCGCTGCGCGCTTCGGCTGCGGCGCCGGGGGCGAAGGCGTCGCCGCTGGAGCCGCCACCGATGGAGCTGAAGATCGACTTGATGCCTTTGACCTGCATCGCCGCCTGGCGCGCGCGCTCGGCCACCACGCTGGTTTCGGCCAGCGTGGAGCCGGGCGGCAGTTCCAGGTTGATCTGCGTCTGCGAGCGGTCGGCGGCGGGCACGAAGCCGGTCGGCAGCAGGCCGACCAGCATGATCGAGGTGACGAAGAACACGGCGGCGGCGCTGGCGGTCACCAGGCGGTGCGTCAGGCACCAGCGCATGACGCGGATGTAGCGCGACATCAGCCAGCCGTCTTTTTCTTCCTTGTGCGCGGCAGGCTTGAGGATGTAGGCCGCCATCATCGGCGTCAGCAGACGCGCGACCACCAGCGACGCCAGCACCGCGATCACGGCGGTCCAGCCGAACTGCTTGAAGAACAGGCCGGGAATGCCGCTCATGAAGGCGGTCGGCAGGAACACCGCCACCAGCGCGAAGGTGGTGGCGATGACGGCCATGCCGATTTCGTCGGCCGCTTCCATCGCCGCTTCCATCGGCGTTTTGCCCATGCGCAGATGGCGCTCGATGTTTTCGATTTCAACGATGGCGTCGTCCACCAGCACGCCGACCACCAGGGCCAGCGACAGCAGCGTGACGGTGTTGAGCGTGTAGCCGAACAGGTAGATGCCGAGGAAGGCCGGCATCACCGACAGCGGCAGGGCGGCGGCGGCCACCAGCGTGGCGCGCCAGTCGCGCAGGAACCACCACACCACCAGTACCGCCAGCAGCGAGCCTTCGTACAGCAGTTCCATCGAGCCGTCGAAGTTTTCTTCAACCGGATGGGCGTTGTCGATGACCTGTTTCAGTTCGACTTTTGGATTGTTCTTTTGCAGCTCTTCGATGGCGGCGCGCGCGCCTTTGGCGACCGCCACTTCGCTGGCGCCCTTGGTACGGAAGATTTCAAAGCCGACCACTGGCGCGCCGTCTTGCAGTGCGACGGCGCGCGGTTCGGAGACGGTGTCGGTGACGGTTGCCACCTGATCGAGCCGCACGCGGCGGCCGTCCGGCAGCGGCAGGTCCATGGCCGCCAGTTCGGCCGCCGTCTGCACGGTGGCGATGGTGCGCACCGATTGTTCTGCGCCGCTGACGTCACCGCGTCCGCCTGGCGCTTCCTTCTGTACCTGATGCAGCTGGCGCGAGACGTCCAGCGCGGAGACGCGCAGCGCTGCCATGCGGGCGTCGTCCAGCTCCACGCGGATTTCGCGATAAACGCCGCCGACGCGCTTGACCGCGCCGACGCCGGGCACCGCCAGCAGGCGCTTGGCGACGGTGTTATCGACGAACCAGCTGATTTCCTGGCTGTCCATTTTGTCGCCATGGGTCGGCGCGGCGGCGGCGGTGAAGGTCAGCACCACGCGGCCGGCGGTGGAGGCTTTGGTGACGCTGGGGTCGCGCAGCTCGGCCGGCATGTCGGCCTTGACGCGGGCGACGGCGTCGCGCACATCGTTCACCGCGTCGGAGATGTTCTTCTCCAGGATGAATTCGATGGTGGTGGTGGAAACGCCATCGAGCACGGTGGTGGAGATGTTCTTGATGCCTTGCAGCGTGGCCACCGAGTCTTCGATCTTGCGTGAGACTTCGGTTTCCAGCTGCGCCGGCGCGCTGCCGTCCAGCGTGGCGGTGACGGTGACGATCGGCAGTTCGATGTCCGGGAAGTCCTGCACCGGATTGGCTTTGTAGGCCAGGAAGCCGGCCAGCGACAGCAGCGCAAACAGCATGATCGCCGGGATCGGATTCTTGATGGAGAGGGCGGAGAAGTTCATGCTGTTCCTTAGCTGGCGACGACGTTGACCAGGTCACCGTCGTTCAGGAAGCCGGCGCCACGCACCACGATCTGGGTGTCGGCTTTGAGGCCGCCCAGCACTTCGATGCGGTCGCCGAGGCGGCGGCCCGGCTGCACCTTGATCTGGCTGACATGCTTGTCGGCGTTTAGGCGGAACACGAAGCTGAAACCGTCGCGCACCACGATGGCCTGCTGCGGCACGGTCATGGCGTCGGAGGCGCCCAGTTGGAACTGGCCGCTGGCGAACATGCCGGCCTTGAACGGCGCGTCCTTGCTGCCGGCGCTTTGCGGCAGGTCCACGTAGACCAGTGCCGAGCGGGTTTGCGGGTCGACGGTTGGTGCGATCATGCGCACCTTGCCGGTGACTTCGCTGCCGTTGGCGGCTTTGACGATGGCGTTGACGCCGGGCTTGAGGTAGCGCAGGTCGGCGGCGACGACTTCGGCGCGCCATTCGAGGCGGCCCTGGCGGATCATGCGGAACAATTCCGTGCCGGCGCCGGAAACCGCGCCGACGGTGGCGCTGCGGGCCGAGATGACGCCGCTGTCGGGGGCGACGACTTTGGTGTATTTGAGGCGCAGCTGTTGGCTGGCCAGTGCCGCCTTGGCAGAGGCGATGCGGGCGTTGGCGGTTTGCTCGGCGGTGTTGTATTGGCTGATCTGCTGCGTGCTTAATGCGCCGGAGTTTTGCAGGGTGCGGGCGCGGGCGGCGTTGGCGGCGGCATCGGCGGCATTGGCTTCGGCTTCGTGGACAGCGGCTTGGGCTTGCGCGAGGTCGGCGTTGACGGTGTCGGCGGAGAACACGGCCAGCACCTGGCCGGCCTTGACGATGTCGCCGACGTTGACGCGCACGTCGGTCAGGCGCAGGCCACTGGATTCGCTGGAAACGCTGGCTTCCTGCCAGGCGGCGACGTTGCCGTTGGCGGCCAGTTTGATCGGCAGGCTGGCGGCGCTGGGCTGGGTGATGGTGACGGTCAGCGCGGCTTTCGGCGCTTCGGCTTTCTTGTCGTCGGCGGCTTGCGCGTAGCTGGCGATGCCGGCGGCGGCTACTGCAAAAGCGGCGGCCAGGACGTAGGCGAGTGGTTTCAGTTTAGCGTTCATGATGGGTTGATGGAGTTAGTTGGCGACGCGGAGGATGGCTGCCACCTGGGCAGGGCGGCCAGTGGTTGCCGTGACAGCGGCGCGGGTGGCGTCGTCGGCGGCGCTGAAGCCGCCGACTGGCGCGGTCGGCTGCGGCGCGGCTGCGGCTGAAGGCTGCGGGCTAGCGGGTGGTGTGAAGCCACCGCCGGCGGCGCGGTACAGGGCCACCCAGGCGGCGCTGCGGTCGCGTTGCAGGTTGATGACGGCTTGCTCGGCGGTGAGGCGGGTGCGGCGCGCGTCTTCCAGTTCGAACAGGCTGGCCATGCCGTTCTTGTAGCGCTCATCGACGGCGGCGTAGTTGGCGCGGTAGCCTTCCAGCGCGCTCTGGGCGTGGCCGGCGCGGGCGGCGGTGCTGTCCAGGTTGACCAGCGCCTGTTCGACTTCACTGACCGCCTGGCGCACGGTGGCGCGGTAGCTGCTGACGGCGGCGTCATAGCGCGCATTGGCCGAGTCGACGTTGGCGCGGCGGCGGCCGGCGTCGAACACCGGCAGCGACAGCGCGACCGGGCCGATGGTCCAGGTGTCGGTTTTGGTGTTGTCGCCGCTGGCGCGGAAGTTGGCGACGCCGACCGAACCGGATAAGGTCAGGCGCGGATAGCGCTGCGCCTGGGCGTTGCCGACATCGGCACTGGCGGCTGCCACTTCGCGTTCGGCAGTGAACACGTCCGGCCGCTGACTTAAGGTACGCGCCGGCAGCTCGGCAATCGCCATCGCCGGCGCGGTGAAGGACGCATACACAGCGTCCGTTGCTGTGTCGGCCGCGCCGCTTAGCATTTCGCCCGCAGCGCGGCCCATCATGCTGCCGCTGCCGCTGCCGCTGGCAACGCGTGTCGCATCGTTCGGTAGGCCGGCCGCGAGTTTCTGGCGCAGTGCCGGTTCGTCGATGGCGGTCAGGGCGGACAGCACTTTGACGTCGATGTCGCACGCGGCACGCTGGGCGAGGTAACGGTTGTTGCCGTCGGCGGCGCTGGCGCGGGCCAGCGACAGGCTGGCGGGCGACTGGAAGCCCGCTTTGGCGCTCAGCGCCGTCAGCCGCTCGGTGTCGTCGCGCGACCTTGCATCCTGCTGCGCCACGGCCAGCAGCTGCTCGCAGGCGCGCAGACCGTAATACTGGTTCGCCACCTCGGCCGCCACCGATACGCGCGCATCATGCCAGCCCGCATGCGCGCTCTCCAGCCGCGCCTGCGCCGCGTCGCGCGCCGCGCGGTTGGCGCCAAACAGATCCACCTCCCACGACGCATTCAACGCTGCTTGCGAGGTGGTCCCCATCGGCAGCGACGACTGCTGGTTGGAGCGGTTCACGCTGGCCGCCGCATCCACATTCGGCAGCAGCGCCGCTCCTGCGGCCACCCGCTCGGCACGCGACTGCGCAATGCGCGAGGCGGCCGACGCCACGGTCGGACTGACCGCCTGCGCCGATTCGATCAGCTGCACCAGCAAGCCATCGGCCTGTCCGCGCCACCAGGTGGCGAGATCGGTCTGGCTGCCGTTATGCGGCAACGGCGCCTGCCACTGCTGCGGCGTTGGCGCTTCCACTTGCGCCGCCGGTCCCTGTACCGCGCAGGCGCTCAACGTCGCCGCGACGGCCAGGGCCATCGCGCGTAATAAAACTTTCATGCTTTCCCTTGTTGTCGTAGTGTGTTTTTCGCGTTGACCGCTGTGTAGACGCGACTGCGCCTCCAATATTGCAGGATCGGAAAAATAAATAACGAAAAGGATCAGGCCACGAGTGCGGCCGGCGGCTGGTTCAATTCTTCTTCATGCAGGCGAACACGATTGCGGCCGTGGCGTTTCGCGTAATACAGCGCCTGGTCGGCGCGGCGCAGGGCGTCTTCCCAATGCTGATCGTCGCGCATGCAAGCGGACAGGCCGACGCTGACGGTCAGCGTCAGGCTACGATCATTGAGTTGCAGTGCTGCTGTCTCGATCTGCCCGCGCAGGCGTTCGCCAACCTGGAGCGCGTGCTGCGGACTGCTGCCGGCGATCAGTACGGCGAATTCCTCGCCGCCGATGCGGAAGCGGGCGTCGTAGCCACGCAGCGCCTGCGCAGCAACGTCGGCCACATGGCGAATGGCGGCGTCGCCGGCGGCATGGCCGTATTGATCGTTGATCGGTTTGAAGTGGTCAATGTCAAACATCAGCATATGCAGCGCGGCGCCGCTGCGGCGATGGCGCTGGAATGCCGGTTCCGCGGCTTCCTGCAGCGCGCGGCGGTTGTGCCAGCCGGTCAAGGCGTCGGTCAGCGCGGCGCTGTGCAAGGCCAGTTCCTGACGCCGCATGACGATCAGCGCGCAGCACATCGTGGCCAGCGACAGGAACGCCAGGACCGCCAGCGAACCGGTGGTCTGCACCCACTGGGCGCCGATGAAGGTCAGCTGCGAGGGCTGGTCCTGCGCCATGACGATCGTGCGCGCCGCCTGCTGCAGCATGAAGACCGCTTCCACCAGCATGAGCGGCAGATAGCACGATCGCATGGCGGGATCGGTGCGGCGCGCCAGCAGCCAGACTACGCTGGCGTTGATGACGATGATGGCCGGCGCCAGCATCACCAGGCGCTGGTTGACCGGGCCGTGCGCGTAGTTGGTGGTGTGGATCGCCAGCAGTGACAGCGCCAGCAACGCCAGCCAGTCGAAGCGCGGCCGCCGGCCCAGGTGGCGGCGCACGCCGGCCAGTATCAGGTAATGACCGCTGATGTAGAAGACGTTGGCCAGCCCCGGCACCAGCAGGAACGGCAGCCGGTGGTGGATGGCGCCCAGCGCCAGCCCATTTGATGCGAGGAAGGCCAGCCCGGCCAGTGACCAGTCCAGCAGACAGCGCTCGCGCGGGCTTGCGCGGTGCAACAGGAACATGCTGGCGGCCATGATGGTGGCGGCCATTGCGGTCGAGATGACCAGAGTAGAGGGATCCATGGCGATGCAGGATGGCGCAGGGATGGGGCGCCGGTAACAATGTAGCCTGGAAGTATAGATGTTTGAGTATCGGAAAGACTCTCCATTTCTCACCGTGTCGCATTGCTGCATCAGCAGTCGCCATCCCTGGTACAGGCAAAAAAAAACCCGCTGCCAGTGGCGCGGGTTGAATTCCAATGTTCAGCGAACGGATTGGAGGAGACAGTTCCAACTATACCCCTCTTTATGTTGCACTGCAATACCGTAGAATTACGTTGTTATTATTGTCATCTTTTAAAATCCTCAAACGCCTCTGGCAGGCAGTGCCAGCGTGAAGGTGCTGCCTTGGCCGAAGTCGCTCTTGAAGAACAGCGAGCCGCCGATCAGGTTGGCCAGGTTCTGGCACAGGTACAGGCCCAGGCCGGCGCCTTCGGCGTGCCGGGTGGAGGTCGAATCCAGCTGCGAGAACGCCTGGAACAGCTTGGCCTGGTCTTCCTCGCGGATGCCGGCGCCGCTGTCGGCCACCGAAAATTCGATCACCGGCGCCTGGCCCTCGACCACGCGCTGGCTCAGCGACACGCGCACGGTGCCGCTTTCGGTGAACTTGATGGCGTTGTTGCCCAGGTTGAGCAGAATCTGCGTCAGCGCCCGGCGGTCGGTCTCCAGCACGATGGCCGGATCGGCCAGGTCCATTTCCAGCGTCAGGTTCTTTTGCACGGCCAGCGGACGTAGCGTGTCCACCACATCCTTGACCACGCCCTGGCACTGCACGGTTTCTAGTTCCAGCGTGACCTTGCCGGCTTCGATCTTGGCCACGTCCAGAATGTCGTTGATCAGCGAGAGCAGGTGGCGCGCGCTGGTGCGGATGGTGTTGAGCTGCTTGTCCTGTTCCGGCGTCAGCGGGCCGGGCAGCTTCATCAGCAGCGCGCCGGTGAAGCCGATGATAGCGTTCAGCGGCGTGCGCAGTTCGTGCGACATATTGGCGATGAAGGCTGACTTCATGCGGCTCGCCTCGGCCAGCTCCAGGTTCTTCAGCGCGATTTCGCGGTTGATGGTTTCCAGTTCGCCGGCGTGGTGCGCCAGCCGCATATTCAATTCGATCACCTGGCGCTCGCGCGCTTGCAATTCGCTATTGACCTGCACCGCCTGTTCGTAGGTGGAGATCAGCAGGTCGAGGATCTGCTGGCGGTCGGCGTTGATGAAGTGCTTTTGCTCGCCCAGATACAGGGCGATGCCGATCTCCATATTCTGGTTCTTGCGCAGCTTCTGGTTCATCAGCATATGGCCGATGCGGTTCAGCAGATAATCTTCCGCGTACGGCTTGCGGATGAAGTTATCGGCGCCGCATTCGATGCCGCGGATGATGTCCTTCGGGTCCATCAGCGAAGTGACCAGGATCACCGGGATGTCGCGCAGTTCCGGGTCGGCCTTGATGGCGCGGCACAGCGTGTAGCCGTCCATTTCGGGCATGACGATGTCCGACAGCACCAGGTGCGGCTTGCGCTCGCGGATGGCTTCCAGCGCCAGGCGGCCGTTCGGCGCCACGCGGGCGTTGTAGCGCATCGACTGGATCAGCCGGCGCAGACGTTCGGCCTGGGTGGGACTGTCTTCGACGATCAGTATTTCGATTTCATCTGGCTGTATTTCGTAACTGGTGTCCACAGACCACCCTCCTGGTGCATAGTTGGCTAGGCAAACTATATCGGATTACCCCATCAAGGGGAAGTTTCCTGTCCCTGGAAACTGCCGGCGCGCCAGGTCAGTACCAGTGTGTCGCGATGGCCGTGTTGCGCCAGGGGCTGGATCGGCGTGGATTCATGGATGACAGTGGCGTCATTCAGCAACAACATGGTCCACGGCGCGGTCATGGTGAAACGCTTGCCGTTCGGGCCATCGGCCTCGAACACGCGCGTCTCGCCGCCCTTGATACCGTCGCGGGCGATCAGGATCACGGCGACGAAATCGACGCCGTCGCGGTGCGCGCCTTCCGGCGTGGGCCGGCCGATGCCGTCGGTGGTGTCGATGCGGAACTGGTGCGCTTCAACATACCAAGGCGCGGAAGTGTCGCGCGCCGCGCTGCACAACTGGCCGATGGCGGTGATCAGCGCCGGCCAGCTTTGCTGCGTGACGGTGGCCGGCAGCACCGGCTCGAACAGCCGGTGCATGCCGCCGTGCAGGGCGTTGTATTCCAGCGGCTGCCAGTGCGCGCGGTGCGGCGTCTGCGTCAGGTGGCGGCCTTCCTGGATGAAGCAGGAATGGCGGCGGCGCCGGTAGCGGCCGCCGTCCTTCAGATACTGGTCGGTCGCGAGGTCGTTCCAGCTGGGGATCAGCGCGTCCAGCGCGGCCAGCGGCAGGCCGGCCAGCGTGGCCACGTCCTGCGGTTGTAGCAATGCATAGCCGTCGCGGCGCAGGGCCGTCACGGTGTCGGCCAGTGGCGTGTAGATAGGTGTCGTCATATTAGTTAACCGGCCGAGGTCATCAGGCTGGAACGCAGTTCGTCCAGCTGCTGTTTCATGCCCACCACCTGGTCCAGCGTGCATTGCGTGGCTTGCAGGATGGACGGCGGCAGCT
The DNA here is from genome assembly GCF_012849375.1 of Duganella dendranthematis. Taxonomy (NCBI): domain Bacteria; kingdom Pseudomonadati; phylum Pseudomonadota; class Betaproteobacteria; order Burkholderiales; family Oxalobacteraceae; genus Duganella; species Duganella dendranthematis. The sequence goes on along the minus strand of NZ_CP051684.1, from coordinate 1,157,433 downwards.
TGGCCGCCTCGTGGCGCAGCGCGTCGCCGTGCGGCGTCAGCTTGATGATGACCTGGCGTTCGTCGCTGGCGGCGCGGTTGCGGGTGATCAGCTCCGCCACTTCCATGCGCTTGAGCAGCGGCGTCAGGGTGGCCGAGTCGAGGAACAGGCGTTCGCCGACTTCCGACACGGTCAGTTCGTTTTTCTCCCACAGCACCATCATGACGAGGTATTGGGAGTAGGTCAGACCCAGGCCGCGCAGCAGCTTGCGATACAGCTTGCTCATTGCCAGCGAGGTGGAGTAAAGAGCGAAGCACAGTTGCTGATCGAGCTGCGGGACGCCGGAGGTGGGGGTAGTTTGCGTATCCATCTTCCCAGTATAGGTAGTGCACTATCCAATTGCAAGCTCGCCGGGGAAAAATAGTTTTGGCCGGCAAATCCGCTCGGTTATGATGATGGAAAGAATACTCGCGGGAGCAGCGGCGCATGAATGTCAAAAAGGCCATCGTACTCATAGTCGATGAAGCGACGGACAACCTGATCCAGATGAATAGCATGCTGGAGGATCAGTACGAAGTCCGGCTGGCCAACAGCGGCCGCGCGGCGCTGGACATCATGCAGCACGTGCCGCGCCCGCACCTGGTGGTGGTGAATGCCGACCTGCCCGGCGTGGACGGCTACAGCGTCTGCCAACAGCTCAAGTCCAGCCCCGACACCGCCGATATCCCGGTCATTTTCCTGCAACGCGCGCTGGACGAGCAGCGCGCGCTGGACGCCTGCGCGGCCGACGTGGTGCCCAAGCCGGTGCAGGGCGGCGTGCTGCGCGCGCGGGTCGACACCCATCTGCAACTGCGCCACGCGCGCGAACTGCTCAAGCAGCAGCGCAATCTGCTGGAACACGTGGTGGAAGAGGTGACGGCGGAACTGAGCCAGATGCTCGATGCGATGATCTGGGCGCTGGCGTCGCTGGCCGAAACGCGCGAATACGAAACCGCCAACCACCTGCGCCGGGTGCAGCACTACATTGTGGCGCTGGCGCGCCAGCTGCGCCATCACAAGCGCTTTGAGGAAGAACTGAGCGACGCCAATATCAAGGCGCTGTTCAAGGCCGCGCCGCTGCACGATATCGGCAAGGTGTCGATCCCGGACGCCATCCTGCTCAAGCCGGACCGTCTGACCGACGCCGAATTCGAGGTCATGAAAAAGCATACGGTGTATGGCCGCGACGCCATCGCCAACGTCGAGAACACGCTGGGCTACACCAACACCTTCCTGCGCTACGCGCGCGAGATCGCCTATTCGCACCAGGAGAAGTTTGACGGCTCCGGTTATCCGCAAGGCCTTGCGGCCGAGGCGATCCCGATGTCGGCGCGCCTGATGGCGGTGGCCGACGTGTACGACGCGCTGATTTCCAAGCGCGTCTACAAGCCGGCCTTCACCCACGAAACCGCCATGGAGATGATACGGCAGGGAAGCGGCGAGCATTTCGACCCGGACGTGGTCGACGCCATGCTGACGGTGGAGGAGGAATTCATGGCCATCGCCAACCGTTACAGTGACGCTGCCGGCTAGGCCATGCGCGCGCGCGGCTACCTGGCTTTCTTTGTCGGGATCTGCCTGACAGCCTGGACCTGCTATTTTGTGATTCAGGAACAGCAGAAGCAGCAAGTGCAGGCCAGCTTCCAGCGCGACACCGAGAGGGTGGCGCGCGATATGCAGAACCGGCTGCAAATCTATTTCGACACGCTGCACAGCATGAAGGGCATGTATGCGCTTAGTGACAGTATCGATGCCATCGACCGCAAACACTTCCACCGCTTCGTCAATGAACTGAAGGTCGACAAGCGCTACCCCGGCTATCAGGCCTTGCAGTTTGTGCGCGTGGTGCCGGAGGCGGAACTGCCGGCGTTTGTGGAACGTGTGAAGCGGGACACTACGCTGGAAGCGCAAGGCTATCCGCAATTTCATGTGCACCCGGCCACGCGCCGCCCGCTGCACTACATCATTGAATACACCGAACCGCTGAAGGGCAACGAGAACGCCTTTGGCCTCGATCTGGCGGCGCTGGCGCCGCACCTGAAGGCGCTGGAACTGGGACGCGACAGCGGCGACATCGTCGCCACCGAGCGCATCACGCTGGTGCAGGACGCCAGCGGCGAACCGGGCTTCGTGGCGCGCGCGCCGGTGTACCGCAACGGCCTGCCGCTGGAGACCACGGCGCAGCGGCGCGAGGCGCTGGAAGGCTTTGTGGCGATTGTGTTTCGCGTTAATGCGCTAATGCGCGAGGTGCTCGATCCGGCGCTGCTGGAGCATTTGCACGTGCGCATCGAGGACGGCGGCTTTCAGCAGGGGAAACCGCCGGCGCCCGGCGTCGACACACTGCTGTACGACAGCGACGGCAGGGTCGAGACACATCAGGAGCGCGGCGAGAAGGTGACTGGACTGACGGCGCAAACCGTGCTGCCGGTGGCGCAGCGCCACTGGATCGTGCGGTTTGAAGGCCGCGCCGGCGCGCGTTACGGCCGCTCGCAATTGCCGGTGGTGCTGATCGGGATAGCGGGCGTGATCATCAGCGCGCTGATCGCCGCGCTGCTGGTGGTCAACCGGCGCGAGACGGATGCGCGGCACGGCATGGAATTCAGCCTGAATGAACTGGCGCTGCAAAAGCAGAATGCCGAGCAGGCGCGCAACAGCCTGTCGCGCGTGGTGGCGACGCTGAAGCAAGCGCAGACCAATCTGCAAACCTCGGAGAAGATGGCGTCGCTGGGGGCGCTGGTGGCCGGGGTGGCGCATGAACTGAATACGCCGATCGGCAACAGCCTGCTGACCGCCACCGCGCTGGCCGACATGGTGCGCGACTTTGAGCGCCGCTTGCAGGAAGGCGGTGGCCTGAAACGTTCGGCGCTGGAGGCGCATCTGGCCGACGCCCGCAAGGCTTGCGACATCATGGCGCATTCGCTGACGCGGGCGGCGGACCTGATCACGTCCTTCAAGCAGGTGGCGGTGGACCAGGCCAGCGGCCAGCGCCGCCGCTTCCGGCTGGACGAGGTGCTGCACGATACGCTGGCCACCTACGCGGCGCAGCTGCGGCGCGCCTGCTGCACGGTGACGGTGGACGTGCCGGCCGATCTGATGTTCGATTCCTATCCGGGGAGTTTGGGCCAGGTGCTGAGTAATCTGATCGGCAACGCGCTGCTGCACGGCTTCGATGGCCGCGAGAGTGGTGTGCTGGCGATCAGCGCGCGGCGCGAGGGACGCGACCTGGTGGTGCTGCAAATGAAGGACGACGGCATCGGCATGACCGACGTGGTGCTGCACAAAATCTTCGATCCCTTCTTCACCACCAAGATGGGGCAGGGCGGTTCAGGGCTGGGGATGAATATCGTTTATAACATTGTGACCGGTGTACTGAAAGGGACCATCCGCGTAGAGTCGGTGCCGGCCGGTGGCACCAGCGTGCTGCTGGTGCTGCCACTGGCGCCGGAAGAGGAATTGGCTCAGGCGTAGCGCTGGCGCAGCAGCTGGAGCATTGCCACGTTCAGTTCCCACGCGTTCGAGACTTCCTTCTGCGTGTAGGGCAGGGTTTGCGTGTAGGGCACCGGGCCGAATTCCGGCGTCAGCGTCATGCGCGATGCACCGGCGGCGCGGCGCAGGCGTATCACTTCATCCCACCATGACAGGTGCGCTTCCAGAGCGGCCTGCGATTCCGGCGCGCGGAAGTCGGCTACTTGCGGACCTTGCGCGTGTCCCACGCGGGCGTGGATGTGGCGCACGTGCGGCAGCGTTTTGGCCAGCGTCTCCGGCTGGTCTTCCAGCAGGGATTCGCAGGCGCAGCACCAGTGTGACAGGTCGGCCGTCAGCTGCAGGTCCGGCATCTGTTCAAGGTAAGGCATCAGCAGCATCGGGTGGCCGCTGAAACGGCTGCGGTGGATCTCGTGGACGATCGGCACGCCATGCTGGCGTGAGATGTCGGCGGCGAGGTCCAGCAGTTCGCGGTTCTGCGCAGGCGTGAAGTAGTCCTTGCCGGTGTGCGAATTGACGTGCAGCGGCCTGGCGGCGCAGGCGTTGTGCAGCAGTTCGGCCAGCGCTTGCTTGTGCGGCGCGAAGGTCGGGTGAAACACCGTCTCCCATTGGGCGACGATCAGGCCCAGACCCGCGTCAGCGATCTGGCGGGTCCAGTCATCGCGTTCGGCGGCGTCGAGCGGCAGCGACATTTCGATGCCGTCGAAACCTGCGGCTTTCACGCGCTCGATGAACACCGGCGCCGGCAGCTCGTTATTGCCCCACTGGGCGGCGAAAATCTGGATCTGCATTACAGGAAGCCTCGCGCCGGCAGTTTTTCGTCGCGCTGGATCCAGTTTTGCGGCGAGTAGCGGGTGGCGCCGTCGGTGACGTGCAGCGTGTAGGCGTGGCGCGATACCGCCGAACGGTTCGGCGCGCTGTAGTGTGGCAGCAGGCCGTGGAAGCACACCAGGCTACCGGCCTTGCATTCCAGCGGCACGGCGGTGCTGTTGTCCGGCCAGCCCATGTCGCTGAGCTTTTCCATGCGCACGTCGTCGCCGTTGCGCAGGAAGCGTTCGCGCATCGGGCCGCGATGGCCGCCTGGTTCAGCCCACATGCAACCGTTGTCCAGGGTGGCGTCTTCCAGCGCGAACCAGAAGGTGGTGACGCTGACCGGATCGGTGTCGAAGTAGGTGGCGTCCTGGTGCCAGCGCACTTCGCCGCCGATGCCGGGCTGCTTGAAGATGTACATCGACTGCCAGACTTTTGGATCGGACAGACCGAGTTCGCGCGCCAATTCTTCCAGACGGGCGTCGGCGGTGAAGGCGCGAAAGGCCGGGTCGAGATCGTGCATGGCGTGGCCGATCTTGTTGATCGATAGTTCCTTGGCCTGTTTCAGCAGGCCGTCGGCGCCGAAGGCTTCTTCTTCAAAGAAGCAGCGCACGGTGTTGTCGGAGCCGAGGAAGTAATCGTCGGTGGTCTTTTCCTGCTCGATTGTGCTGAAGATGCCGGATTGCGCGGCCGGATCGAAATCGTTGACAATCTGCGCGGCGCGGGCGCGCAGCCTGGTGATCTCATCGGCGCTCTTGAAACCGGGGATGACGATGAAGCCATCGCGTTGATATTGTTGTTTTTGTGATTCTGTCAGCATGTCTGGCTCCATGGCGGGATATTTGATCCATCGCATTTTACGGACATGATAGGGCCATCACAATCCGCAAAAGGTTGACACATTGTCGCTAAAGTGGAGACAATCAAGGTATGGACCAATTACGGGCGATGGAAATATTTGTTGAGGTGGCACGGCAGCGCAGCTTCAGCGAGGCCGGCCGCCGCCTGGGACTGACGCGCGCCATGGTTAGCAAGCACATCCTGCAACTGGAGGGAAATCTGGGCGCGCGGTTGCTGCACCGCTCCACGCGTGAAGTGAGTCTGACCGACGTCGGCCAGGCGTATCTGACGCCGTGCATGGCGACGGTGGCGCAGGCGCAGGAAGCGGCGCGGGTAGTGGCGCAGCAGGCCGGCGACGAGCTGGCAGGGCCGCTGCGGATACAGGCGCCGTCGAGCTTCGGCAGCGAGTGGCTGGCCGGCGCGCTGGCGCGCTTCGCACTGCTGCATCCCTTGCTGGAGCCGATGCTGTTCGTCGACGACGCGCTGCTCGATCCGATCGAACATGGCTTCGACCTGACGATACGGGTGGGCGGCATACCGGACGTGCATGCGCTGGCCATGCGGCCGCTGGCGCCGTGTCGCGGCGTGCTGTGCGCATCGCCGTCGTACCTGGCGCGGCATGGCGTGCCGGCCACGCCGCAGGATTTGCAGCAGCACCGCTGCCTGCACTTCAGCCACCTGACCGACGGCACGCAATGGCATTTTACGCGCGGCGACCAACAGCAATCGGTGCGCGTCGCCGCCAGCTTCACGGCCAACAATGGGCTGGTGCTGCAACAGGCCGCGCAGCAGGGACTGGGCATCGTCTACAACACCACCTTCCTGGCTTGGCGCAGCCTGATGGAAGGCACGCTGGTGCCGGTGCTGGGCGACTGGGAACTGCCGCTGAATCACCTCAGCGCACTGTATCCGGCCAGCCGCCAGCCATCACCCAAAGTGCGCGCGCTGATCGACTTCCTGGTCGCCGAATACCATCCCGTGCCGCCGTGGGACCGCGAATTGCAGACCTCCGGCATATTGCGTTAAGCCGGTGGAAATGCGCGTATTTCTTGGATTGAGTAAAGTGTTATTCTAATCGTCAACATTTCCATGATTGGGGTTACATAGATTAGGTTGGCACAAGCTCGATCTTGATTTTTTCTGCCACGCAATAATGCGCTTTACTGCGACCGCTGCCGCTTCTTCCAGCAAGCCTTCCTCCATCAGGTTCAGTCGCAGGTGTCCGCTGCGATTTCTTAATAAACCCATGAAGCAGCACTATGGCGTTTTCTAGCTTGGAGTGATCTTTGAATTTTATTATTGGCGAAATCGATTGAAACGAGCCTTGTTCATCTGTAGCCAGAACCGTCTGCGAAGCCCGACGGCCGAGCAGATATTTTCTACGTGGCCTGATGTGGAGACCGACTCGGCCGGCTTGGGCGGCGATGCGAATGTGCCGCTGTCAAGCGAGCAGATTGCGTGGGCCAATATCATCTTCGTGATGGAAAAAGCCCATCGGAATCGCTTGTCGACCAGGTTCCGCTCTCACCTTAACGGCAAGCGCATTATCTGTCTCGATATCCCTGATGATTACGACTATATGCAGCCGGCGTTGATCAAGCTGCTGGAGGTCAAAGCTGGTCGTTTTCTACGCTAGACGGTGAATGAATTCAGTGGAAAGGTAATGTGATTATGAGCTTCGAAGAAGACTCAGAACTAACTCCGCTTACTGACGCCCAGATGGAAGCGTTACGCAGGCTTACGATTGAACGGGCACCTGGAGAACTGGCCACAGTGGACAGGGCGGCGACGGACCTGGACTTGTTTTACGCATTGCCTCATGGCGCCATGGGCGCGTGGCATCTCGGAAAAATCGACCTTGCCATCAGCCTGGCAGAAAAAGCGCTCGCCATTGCGCCAAACTTTACGGACGACTGGAACTATGGGAATGCGCTGCACTTTGGCCATACCGCCCTTGGACTATGCGCGCTGCACAACGGCCAAGCCGACGAGGCGTTGACCCGGCTTCACCAGGCTGGCGAGACGCCAGGGTCGCCGCAACTGAATTCCTTCGGTCCGTCGATGCAACTCGCCAAGGCCTTGGCTAAGCAGGGCGAGTTCAGCGCCGTCCTCACCTACCTGGAACAATGCCGCGTCTTTTGGAAGAGCGGCGATGTGTGGCTGGCCTTATGGAAGAAGAAGCTGTTGGCCGGGGACGTGCCAAATTTCTCCTTCTCCGCATACCGCTGAGGCGGACCCTGTTTCCTTAGCCTTAAACCTGCGCCATGCCGCCGTCCACGCTCAGGTCGATGCCGGCGACGAAGCTGCTCTCATCCGACGCCAGGAACAGCGCGGCGGCGGCGACTTCTTCCGGACGGCCCATGCGGCCGAGTGGGATCATTGTCGAGAACATATTGCGTAGCTGATCGGCGCTGGCCTGGTCGCTGGCCTGGCTGTCGATGATCGGCGTATCCACCGGCCCTGGGCTGAGCGTGTTGACGCGGATGCCGCGCTCCTTCAATTCTATGGTCCAGGTGCGCGCGAACGAACGCACGGCAGCCTTGCTGGCGCTGTAGGTGCCGTAGCCTGGCATGCCCTTGACCGAGGCGATCGACGCGGTCAGCACGATGGCGCCGCCTTTGCCCATCAGTGGCAGCGCTTTTTGCACCGTGAACAGCAAGCCTTTGGCGTTGATGTCGAAGGTCTTGTCGTAGTGCTCGCTGGTGACGTCGTCGATGCCGGTCGGATCGACGATGCCGGAGTTGGCCACCAGGATGTCCACCCGGCCTTTGCTGGCTTTCACCGTGGCGTACAAGCGGTCCAGGTCGGCCAGCTTGCTGACGTCGCCTTGCACGGCGGTGACATTGGCACCGATCAGTTCGACGGCTTTGTCCAGCTCGACCTGACGGCGGCCGGTGATGAACACATGTGCGCCTTCGGCAACGAAACGCTGCGCGGTCGCCAGACCGATGCCGCTGCTGCCGCCCGTGATGACGGCGATTTTGCTTTCCAGTTGAAGCTTGCCCATGTTGTTGCTCCTTTAATGAGTTGATAAAGCTGGTGAGCCGGCTATTCCGCTGCACCATGACCAGCAGTATCGAGATCCGGGCCAGAATTGATAAGTCAATGCCGCCGTATAATGCTCATTCCTCAGAAGCATGAATCGGCGTATTTTGGAGTGATTTAATGGACCGCTTTCTTTTGATGCACTGCTATGTCCGCGCCGTCGAAACCGGCAGCTTTTCCGCCGTCGCGCGCGAACTGGGCACCGGCCAGCCCAACATCAGCCGCAATATCGCGGCGCTGGAGCAGCATTTGGGCACGCGGCTGCTGCACCGCTCCACCCGCAAGCTGACGCCAACCCCGGAGGGTGAGCGCTACTACGTCGAGGTGCGCCGGGTGCTCGATGCCGCCGAGGAAGCCGACGCCAATGCACGCGGGGAGGGCAAGCCGAGCGGCCTGTTGCGGGTCAGTTGTTCGACCGTGCTGGGACGCGTGCATCTATTGCCGCATGTAGGGGCACTGCTGGCCCGCTATCCCGAGATGGAACTGGACCTGCAACTGAGCGATCGCTATATCGATCTGGTGGAAGATGGCGTCGACCTGGCGATACGGGTTGGCGTGCCGGAAGATAGTGCGCTGCGCGCGCGCCGCATCGGCATGTCGGAGCGGGTCTGCGTGGCGAGTACCGCGTATCTGGCCGGACGCGCGGCGCCGCAAACGCCGGGCGACCTGCAGCAGCATCACTGCATTGTCTACACGCTGATGAATTCAGGCATCAGCTGGCGCTTCCGTGAGGGCGAAGTGCCGGTGCGCGGTAGTTTTCGCTCGAATACGCTGGATGGCGTGCATCGCGCTGTCATGGATGGGCTGGGAATCGGCTACGGGCCGCAATGGATGTTCGAGCGCGAGATACTCGACGGCAGCGTGCGCATGCTGTTGGCTGACCACTATGCGCCGGCGGTACCGATCAACATCATTTATTCCGCGCATCGCCTGCTGCCACGGCGCGCCGCTGTGTTCATGGACTTCATCGCCGAAGCGTTTGGCCGCGATCCGACATTACAGGAAGGAGCGCTGGCGCGCTTGTCGGCAAAGACGCCTTCGCGCAGGCGAAGGCGTCGTCGATAACACCTCGTTAAGCGTGATTCACTTCGCGAATAAGGCTTGCGCGTCGCGCTTGAAGGAGAGTGCCGAACCATCGCGGCTGTAGAACATGTGGCCGCCTGGGTAGACGGCCAGTTTCGCCGGGGTGGCCATGGCGGCTGGCATCTGATCGAGGATCAGCGACGACGTGAAGTACGGGCACGACAGGTCGTTGTAGCCGTGCGCGATCAGCACGCCCATTTTCGGATCGTTGGCCATAGCCTGGCGCAAGTCGCTCACCGGCTTGTCCTGGCTGGCGCCACGGTCCCAGGCGGCATTCACTTCATACGACAGCGCCTTGTACTGGGCGTCCGTTTTCCAGCCGACTTCACGCGTGATGAAATCGACCATGGCGCTGGTGGTCGGGGCGATCAGCGCGTTCAGGATCGGGTCGCCCGACTTGCGCTCGGCCGAGGCCGGGAACGGGTCGTAGGCGGTGACGTTGGCGTCGTACACGGAGCCGATCTTGCGGTCGTTGCGATGCAGTTCGCGCAGGAAGGTCTGGATGTCGAGGCGGCCGTCCAGGCGGCCCACTGTGACGGCGTCGATGCCGGTCAGCTCGCTGACCTTGCCCACCAGGCGCGTGATGGCGCCGGGATCGGAACGGCCCGCCAGCAGGTCGGTGGCGAACTGACCACGGGTGTAGGCTTCCACGCTGCGCATCGCCTCCGGCGTCAGGCGTTGCTGCGCTTCCAGGTGCGAGGCCGCCATCGACGGCAGGTTGATCATCCATGGCAGCGGCGACAGCGCGGTGTCGTCGCCAATCGCGGCCGGGTCCAGATACGGCGAGACCATGAACAGGCCTTTGATGCCGACGCCCAGCTGGGTTTGCAACTCGCGGGCCAGGCGCGGCGCGCGGTAGCCGCCGTAGGATTCGCCCATCAGGAATTTCGGCGAGCGCAGGCGGCCGTTCTTGACCAGCCAGTCATACACGGTGCGCGACAGGTATTTGATGTCCGGTTCGGTGGCGTAGAAGTCGGCCTTGGCCTTGGCCGGTTCTTCCAGCGCGCGGCTGAACCCGGTGCCGATCGGGTCGATGAAGACCAGGTCGGTCATGTCCAGCCAGGTGTGCGGATTGTCCTGCAGTTCCGACGAGTCGGACGGCGTATCGCCGGCGGCGCCAAACTGCACGCGGCGCGGGCCGATGGCGCCCAGGTTCAGGTACACCGACGAGGCGCCTGGACCGCCGTTGAAGGCGAAGGTGACCGGCCGGTTGGGGCTGCTGCCCGGCACCGTGTAGGCGGTGTAGACCACTTCGCCGATCACTTTGCCTTTGGCGTCGCGCACTTTGATGGTGCCGACCGTGGCATCGTAATTGAACGGCTTGCCGTTCAGGCGGATGGTCTGGTGGATGGTTTTGTCGTCCGGCAGCGGCGGCAGTTCGAGGTCGGATTTGGCTTTGGCGTCGGCTGCCGGTGGCGTATCGGCGGCGTGAACAACGGGCAGGGCGATCAGCAACGTCGCAAGCGCGGCGGTGCGAAGCAGGCTGGAAACTGGTGAGCGGGGCATGACATCCTTATCTGGAAAAATGTGACCAGCGCAACATTAGCACAGCCCTTCGTCCGGCGTCAGGGGAGCTGCCAGGCGGCGTCCTGGTACACGCGCTGGTCGTCGAGGTAGACGCCGTCGGTGACGGCGAAGACGTCAATGTGGTAGCGGGCGTCCTTGCGTTTCAGCTGCGGTTTCATATAGACGCCGTGCTTGGCGCCGAGCGACAGGTGGATGCCGCACATGCGCTCGTAGGTGCCGATGTCGTCCACCATGCGGTCGCGCGCGAAGGCGCGGTTCATGCCGAAGCCCAGTTCGCGCAGCCACACTTCGCCTTCGTGTTCGCGGATGATGGCCAGCATTTCGTCGAATTCGGGCGTGCTGTTTTCGGTGCCGACCACGCGGCCTTTTTCTACGACGATGGTAATCGGCGCGGCCGGGCGGTTGACCAGGAATTTGGTGTCGCCAAACACGAAGATGCGAGCGCGGCCGCTGACCGCTTCCAGATCCTGCGCTTCGGTAAACACTTCGCCCAGCGGGAACTGGCCGCCGACGTTGGTCATGCCGCTGTAGTCGCCGATATTCAGCTTGGCTGCTTCAAACGGCGAGGCAAACACCAGCTGCGCGCCGTCGCCGCTGTCGACCACACCGCGTTGCGCGCGGTCGATGCGCGCCTTCAGGCCGTGGCCGACGCCGCGGTAATAGGCCGGGTCGTAGGCCAGCGAGTTGATGTAGTGCAGGCCCTGTTCGCCCGGCATGCGCGACAGGTGGACGTGCTCGATCACTTTCAGCCCGCGCTTGAACAGCTCGATGCGGATGCGGTAGGCGTCCATGCGGAAGCTGGTCGATTGCACCAGCACCACCAGGTCGCCGGCTTGCAGGCGCTCGAAGGTGGCCAGGGTGGCGGCCGGCTCGGTGCTGTCGAAGTCGATGAACTGGGCGTCCGGCGCGGCGCGGCGATAGGCTGCCGTCAGCGCGCGATTAAGGTCGGTGCGGGTGTCGTAGACGATCAGCGCGGCGTGCGGTGCGCGGTGTTCGATGGCGATGGTCAGCGTGTCGTGCAGGTGGCGTGCGGCCTGGTCGACGGCGGCTTCGGGAATGGCGCCGAAACGGGACAGGGTGGGGGAAGCGGAGGACGTCATGGTGAGGCGATATTGGGATCAGCCCGCATTATAAGGTAGTTGTCGGCAATGCCACGCTGACACGCATTCTTCTTGTAATAGAGAAAAGAGCGATATAGAATTAAAAAATAGCCTACCGGCAACTCCGTGGCGATAACAACAGGAAGCGTGATGACCGTATTAATGGGACAGGATTTGCCGCTGGAACGACCGGATATGACCGGGCGGGCCGCATTGTTTGTGCCGACGGCATCGATCAAGGGCGATGTGCTGGAGACGGTGCGGATGGGGGCGGCAATTGTCGGTTATGGCAACCACGATCGTACCTTGACGATTTATTACGAAAGCAACCGCTTCAACGAGCCGAACCTGGTCAAATGGGAGCAGAAAGCGCGCAAGGCGTTTGAGCGGCTGGCGGAGAATCTGCCGACCGTCTCCAAGATGGTCAGCAAGCCGGAGAATTTTGAGCAGGTGGGTTACATCAGCAGCAAGGGCATCCTGATCCGCCGCATGGAAAAGCTGCGCAACTGGCTGGAAAAGTCCGAGATGCTGGACGGCGGGCCGGAATCGGAAAACGTCGTTTTCACGCCACCCCCACCACCGAAGAAAATCGTCGAATAGCAATCCGCAATTCTGGTTAGGCGTGCGCTGCGAAGCAGTAGGACGTTGTATGCTCTTGGCAAGAATTCATTCTTTCAGGAGACGATGATGATGATCCGTTATGTAGCGGTGACGTTGACGGCGCTGGCGCTGCTCGGCGGCTGCCAGAAGAAGGACGATCCGAGCGAAGCCGGTCCTGCCGAACGCGCCGGCCGCAAGCTGGATGAAGCCACGCAGCAAGCCGGCCAGAAGCTGGACAACGCCGCGCAGCAAGCCAATCAGCAACTGAGCGACGCCGCCAAGGACACCAGCCAGAAACTCGACAAGGCGGCCGATACGGCCAGCGAGAAGTTGAACGAGGCCACCAAGGAAGCCGGCCGCAAACTGGAACGGGCCGGCGAGAAGATGCAGACCGCCGCCGACGAGCGCGAGGCCAAGAAGTAATCAGTGTTTGTCAGTGTTTATGCCCGGCCTGCTTGATCGAGACCACGTTGAGGTGCTCGCTCGGGGCAGGCGGGTGCGTGTCCGGATCGCCGCCCAGCACCACGCTCAGGTCGACGAAGCCGGCACGCCAGGCACGTTCCAGATCGCGTTCGATCGCCTCCATCGAGGTCAGATGGAAGTTCTCGAAGCCGCGCACGCCGTAGGCGCGGTTGCGGCCGTGCGCCTTGGCCAGGTACAGCGCCATGTCGACCAGGTTGACCGCGCGTTCCCACACCAGCGGCACGCCGTCCGGCATCAGCGGGAACGGCGAGAAGCCCACCGACACATTCACGCTGATCTCATGCTCGCCGTATTGGAGCGACTGCGATGAGATGCTGGTGAGGATGCGGCGCGCCACTTCTTCCATGCCATGGCGCGGTATCGCCGGCAGGAAGGCGAGGAATTCCTCGCCGCCCCAGCGCACGATCATGTCGGTTTCACGCAGCGCGATGCGCAGATTCTCGGAGATCATCTTCAGCACCGCATCGCCGGCCGCGTGGCCGTAGTTGTCGTTGATATGCTTGAAGTGGTCGACGTCCAGCAGGAACAGCGCGCCGACCACGTCGTCGGAGCGCTCCTGTATTTTCAGGCCGCGCATATAGTCCTGGAAGTGGCGACGGTTGTACAGCGACGTCAGTGGATCGAGCGTGGACTGCGCCTTCAGCTCCAGGTTCTTCACCTCCAGCTGGGCGTTGGTGTGCCGCACCTTGCGGTACAACAGGCCGACCACCGCCGCCGCCAGCGCAAACACCAGTGCCAGCAGCCACCACACGCGCTGTTGCAGGCGGCGGTTGTCGATCTCCGCGCCCTTGACCTGGTTCTCGCGGCTCAGTAGTTCGATCTGGCGCTGCTTCTTCTCGGTCTCGTACTTTTCCTGCAGTTCCAGCATGGCCTGCTGGCGGCGCTTTTCAAACAGCTCGTTGGAGATATTGCGTTCGCGGTGATAGGCGGACAGCGAGCCGGCCAGGTCGCCGGCACGCTCCAGCGCTTCGCCATATTCGCGCAGCGCCGCTTGCAGATCGGGCTTGTTGTTCTCCTGCTCCATGCGCGCCAGGCCCATTTCGAACTGCCGCTTGCCTTCGGCCAGCCGCCCGGTGCCGAGGTAAGTCTGGCCCAGGTTGACGCGCGCCGTCGCTTCGGTGGTTTTGTCGCCGGTCTTTTGCGCCGACAGCAGCGACTCCTGCGCGTACTGCGCGGCGCGTGCAAAGTCGCGCTGCTTCAAGGCGTTGTCCGACAGATTGACCAGCGTGATGCCGACCATGCGTTCCGCCCCCAGCTTGCGTTCCAGCGCCAGGCTTTCCTCCAGCACGCGCAAGGCGCGCTTGGGCTGCCCCGAGTCGATGGCCAGTCCGTACTCGGTGTTCTTGGCCATCGCCATGCGGCCGGGCGAATCGAGTTTTTCGGTTTCCGCCAGCAGCTCTTTCAGTGTTTCGGCGGCGTTTTCGTATTCCTTCATTTGCACGTGCAGCTTGGTCAGCGCATTGAGCGCAGCCACCAGGCTGATGGCGTCGCCGGCCGGCGGACGCGCCTGGTCCACCGCATGCTGCAGCTTGAGCAGCGCGGCCGGGAAGTTGCCCTGTTCGGCGTAGGATTGTCCGGCGGTGATGGTCGATTGGACCTTGAGCCCGATGTCGCTGGTGGTTAGCGCCAGCGCCTCGGAATCGAACGCCAGGCGGTGCGCGGCGTCGACGTCGGCCTGCGCAAACAGCACATAGGTCTTGGCCAGCATGCCCTTGGCGATGATGGTGTTGTCGCGCAGCGATTGACCCAGCGTGATGACCTGCTCGGCCGTTTCCATGGCCCTGTCGTTCTGGCCCAGTCGCATGCGCACGGCGCTCATCTGGGTGAGGAATTCGGCGCGGGTATGGGGCGGCGCGTCGCGCAGTTCCGGTTGCAGCTTTTGCAGTTGCGCCAGCGCCTTGTCGGGCACGAAACGACTTTGTTCGCGGATGTCGAGGATGCGGTCGTCCAGCGTGGCCGGAGTTTGCGCCCACGCCGGCGCCAGCGTCAACGCCATGGCTGCCGCCACGGCCAGCCGCTTGCTATGCCACCATCCACCGTTTCTTGATCCAGCCAACTTGACGCCCCCAAAACGCAACGCAATGTCTAGACAATTATAGGCGTGTTGCAGTCGAGAACGCCCTTGAGCGTGCGATTTTTCCTCAAAATCGCACAGTTTTCAATGGCTTTTCAACTACATTAAGCAGCTAGTTGCTGCAAAAGGTATAGGCGTTGATACAAGCCGCCGTCGATCTGCATCAGCTGCTCGTGCGGGCCGGTTTCCGTGATGCGGCCGTGATTGAGCACGATGATGCGGTTGGCGTCGCGGATGGTGGACAGGCGGTGGGCGATGGCGATCACCGTCACCTTGCCGCGCAGTTCATCCAGCGCCACTTGCACGATCTGCTCGGTTTGCGAATCGATGTGCGAGGTGGCTTCGTCCAGCAGCAGGATGCGCGGCGCGCCGGCCAGCGCGCGGGCGATGGCGATCAGCTGCTTCTGGCCGACCGACAGGCGCGAGCCGCCTTCGCCCAGCGGCGTGTCGTAGCCCTGGTCCAGCGCCGCAATGAAGTCATGCGCGTGGGCGGCGCGGGCGGCCGCTTCGATCTGCGGCTGCGTCAGGCCGCGGCCCATGTCGATGTTTTCGCGCGCGGAGGCAGCCAGCAGGAAGGGGTCTTGCGGCACCAGGCCCACTTCGGCGCGGAAGCGTTCATTGTCGATATCGTCAAGCGGCACACCGTGCATCAGGATACTGCCGTGCGGCGCCGGATAGAAGCGCAGCAGCAGCGACAGCAAGGTCGATTTGCCGCTGCCGGTGTGGCCGACGATGCCGACGAAATCGCCCTGCGGGATCTCCAGCGACAGGTCGTGCAGCACCGGCTGGCCGGGGTTGTAGGCGAAGTCCAGGTGGCTGATCGAGACGGCCGGCGCGCTGCTGTCGTTGGCGGCGGCCTGGCCGGCGCTGGCGCGGTTGCTGGCGTGTTCCTGTGCCGCGCCTTCTTCCAGCAGCGTCGCCACGCGCGCGCTGGCCACCACTGATTGCTGCAATTGGCTGAACTGCATGGTGATCTGGATCAGCGGTTCGATCACGCGCGCCAGGTAGCTGATGAAGGCGTACAGGATGCCGACTTCGGTGGCGGTCATTTCGCGCTGGCCGAACATGAAGATCACGGCGCCCAGCAGGATGATGTTGAACATGTCCAGCGCGGGCCGCAGCAGCCAGGCGTTGGCGCGCAGTTCGGCCAGGCGCGCGGTGTAGTGGTCCTGGTTGGTGTTGGCGAAGCGCTGGCCGAAGCGCGCCTCGGCGTTGCTGGCCTGGAGCACGCTCATGCCGCCGATGGATTCGGCCATCTGGCCATTGATCTCGCTGCGCAGCGCGCGGGCGCGGGTCACGGCCGGCGCGCTCCAGCGCTGGTACAGCCAGACGATCAGCAGCACCGCCGGCAACAGCGCCAGCACGATCAGCATCAGGCGCCAGTCGAGGAAGGCCATGGCGCAGACGGTGCCGATCAACACGATGGTCGAATCGAGCATCACGAACAGCACCTGGATATAGAGACTCTTCACCGCCTCGGTATCGTTGGTCACGCGCGAGACCAGCTGGCCGGTGATGGCGCGGTCGAAGAACGACATCGGCAGCAGCAGCACGTGGGTGTAGACCATCTGCCGCAGCCGCATCACCGAGCGCATGGCGAGGCCGGACAGTCGCACCAGTTGCAGGTAGCGCAGGCCGCTGGCGATCCAGCCGGTCAGCACCACGCCGGCCAGCAGCGCGGCCATGCGCGGCCAGTCCAGGTGATGCGGTAGCAGGTGCTCGTCGATCAGCGCCTTGCCCATGATGGGGCCCATTACTTCCAGCAGCGCGGCGGCGACCAGCCACAGGACTGCCCAGCCGAGATGGTGCTGGTCGGGCAGGGCGGCGCGGCGCAGCAGGGACAGCGCCTGGCGCAGCTGGCCGCGTGGATTGGCGGTTTCAGACTTCATTTCAGGCTTCATCAAGACTTGCTTCCAATTGTTGATAGCGCCACTGGCTGGCGTACCAGCCATCCAGTGCGAGTAGCTGTTCGTGGCTGCCGGTTTCGCTGATGCGGCCATCGCGCAGCACCACAATCAGGTCGGCGCTGACCACGGAGCTCAAACGGTGGCTGGCGATGATGGCGCTGCGGCCCTTGCGCGCCTGGCGCAGTTCTTCCAGATGGTGGAGGATGCGCGTCTCGGTGCCGGTATCGACGGCGGACAGCGCGTCGTCGAGCAGCAGCAGGTCGTTGTCGGCCAACAGCGCGCGGGCGATGGCGACGCGCTGGCGCTGGCCGCCCGACAGCGTGATGCCTTTTTCGCCGACCTGCGTATCGTAGCCGTCGGCGAACAACAGGATGTCGTCGTGGATGGCGGCCAGGTCGGCGGCGTGTTCGATCTGCGCGCGCGTGGCGTCCGGGCGGGCCAGCGCGATGTTGTCGGCGATCGAAGCGGAGAACAGGAAGGACTCCTGCGGCACCCAGCTGATGGCGGCGCGCAGCGCCTGCAGCGTGTAGGCGTCGAGCGTATTGCCGCTCCATTGCGCGCTGCCGTGTTGCGGCGTGACCTGGCGCAGCAGCACGCGCAGCAGCGTCGACTTACCGCTGCCGGTGGGACCGACCAGGCCGAGCGTCTGACCGGGCTTCAGTTCCAGCGTGATGTCGCTGATGGCTTGCACGGTCTGGCCGGTGTAGGCGTAGCTGATGTCGCGCAGCGACAGCGGGCCGGCCGGCACGGTGGCCAGCGTGCCGTGATCGTCGATGGCCAGCGGCGCATCCAGCATCGGTTGCAGTCGCTGCCAGGCGGCGCGACCACGCTCGATCAGCGACAGCACCCAGCCGGCGGCGAACATCGGCCAGATCAACTGGCCTAGGTACATGGTGAAGCTGGTCAGCGCGCCGATGGTCAGCTGGTTGTGCCAGATCAGATAACCGCCGAGGCCCAAGGTCAGGCCGGTGGCAGCGGTCAGCGTCAGGCCGACGGCGGGTTCGTAGGCGGCTTCCCAGACTTGTGCGCGCAGGCTGGCGTCGGAGGCCTTGGAGGCCAGTTCGGAAAACTGGTCGGCGCTGCGCTGTTCCAGGCCGAGCGCGCGCAAGGTGCGCACGCCGGACAAGGTTTCCTGTACATGGTCGTTCAGCGCGCTGAAGCGCTTGAGCGAATCGGTGGAGGCGGTGTGGATGTGGCCGGAGATGTACCAGAACGCCCAGCCCATCAGCGGGAACGGCAGCAGCGCGATGCAGGCCAGGCGCCAATCGACGCCGAGCAGCATCACCCCCAGCACCATCACCAGTGTCAGGGCGCCGTCGAAGCCGGCCAGCATCGCTTCGCCTGCGGCCATTTCGATGGCGTCGATATCGTTGGTGGCCAGCGCCATCAGGTCGCCGGTGCGCTGGCGCTGGTAGAAGGCCGGGCCTTGTAGCGTCATGCGGGTGTAGAGGCGGGTACGCAGCGACACGCCGAGCTGGTAGGCGGCGCCGTACAAAATCTGGCGCCAGGCCACGCGCAGGAAGTAGATGCCCAGGCCGATCAGCAGCAGCGAGCCGATTTGCATCAGCAGTGCGTTGCCGGACAGGGTATGGTTGGCCAGCCCGTCGATCATGGCGCCGACCTTGCGCGGCACCCAGACGCTCAGGGTAGCGACGCCGGCCAGCATGATGCCGGACACGATATAGGCGCGGCTGTGCTGGCAGACAAAGCCGCCGATCAACCGGGAGAGTTTAGACATGCATGTTGCCTTGAAAAGCGTATAGCCCGCTAGGATACAACATGCACAAAAAAGGCGTAAAAGCCAACGGCTGCTGCGCACCCCGCACTGCGCTGCGGCTAGGGTCTGACCCGTGCCGGGTCAGACCCTTTCGTTCGGGGGCAGCTGGTTTATTTCTTGGCTTTGGGGCGGATTTGGCAGGCTTGGTTTCCGGCGCCAGGGCGATCGGCTTTGGCGGCGGCGCCGGGAAGCTTGGCTTGACCTGGGCTTTGACTTCGATGAATTCTTGCTGCTCCGGGATCGGCGCGGCGGCTGGTTTGGCTTTTGGCGGTTTCGGCGGGGTGGCGATCGGTTCGTTGGCGGCGATGACCGCCGCGCTGACCGCTGCGGCCAGCGCCGGCGCCGCCTCAGGAATCGACTGCGCCGAAGGCGCGGCCGGCGCCGCTGGCGCTGTTGGCGCGGACGGCGCCAGCACAGTCGGCTTGGTCGCCGCCAGGTCGCTCACCTGCTTGAAGCTGCTCTGCGCGCTTTTGATCAGCTCGGCCTGGGCGGCGGAGGCGATGCTGGCCAGTTCGCGGCCATAGGCCAGCAGGCTGTCGAAGCTGCCCGTCGGCTGCGCGCCCAAGGCGAAAAGTTCTTTCGGGTCCTTGACGGCCAGCCATTGCTTGGCGGCGGCCGAGGATTTTTCTACCGAAGCCTTGGTGGCGTTGATGTTGAGCGCGATGACTTTTTCTGCGCTCTCGACCGCCGCGCTGGCGATGGTGTTGAAGATCTGGAATTGCGCTTCTAGTTGCGATTTCGTGGCTGCGGAAAACTGTTCGGTGATCGAAGACATGGTTTCTCCTGAAATTATGATGCAACGCAATAAGCCCATTCTAACGACGATTTTTGGCGATGGAAAGTTATTTTTTCTACCATGTGCATGCAGGAAATATATAAGCCTTAGTGCAATGCAACAATTGCTGTATTTTGTTGAATATGTCTACAATGGTTTTACTTGAAATCAATGGGAGCGCAGATGGATGTCGTGATACGCAACGCCAATCTGGCCGATGGCCAGCAGGGTGTGGATGTGGCCATCGAGCACGGCCGTATCGTCGAGGTCGGGCCGCGTCTGGCGGTGCAGGCCGGACAGGAAATCGATGCCGACGGCGATCTGCTGAGCGCGCCATTTGTGGACGCGCACTTTCACATGGACGCCACGCTCAGCTACGGCCTGCCGCGCGTCAATGCGTCCGGCACGCTGCTGGAAGGCATCGCGCTGTGGGGCGAGCTGAAGCCGCACCTGACACAGCAGGCGCTGATCGACCGCGCCTTGCAGTATTGCGATTGGGCGGTGGCGCGCGGCCTGCTGGCGATCCGTTCCCATGTCGATATCTGCGACGACCGTTTGCTGGCGGTGGAAGCGCTGCTGGAGGTCAAGCGCCGCGTGGCGCCGTATCTGGATTTGCAGCTGGTGGCGTTTCCGCAGGATGGCGTGCTGCGCGCGCCGAATGCGCTGATCAACCTGAAGCGCGCGATCGGCATGGGTGTGGATGTGGTGGGCGGCATTCCCCATTTCGAACGCACCATGGCCGATGGCGCCGAGTCGGTGCGCATCCTGTGCGAATACGCTGCCGACCAGGGCTTGATGGTGGACATGCATTGCGACGAGTCGGACGATCCGATGTCGCGCCATATCGAAACGCTGGCCTATCAGAGCAACCGTCTCGGCCTGCACGGCCGCGTGACCGGCTCGCACCTGACCTCGATGCATTCGATGGACAACTACTATGTCAGCAAGCTGCTGCCGCTGATGCGCGAGGCCGGCGTCAACGCTATTGCCAATCCGCTGATCAATATCACGCTGCAGGGCCGCCACGATACCTATCCGAAGCGGCGCGGCATGACGCGCGTGCCGGAGTTGCTGGCGGCCGGCGTGCCGGTCGCCTTCGGCCACGATTGCGTGATGGACCCCTGGTACAGCTTGGGCTCGGCCGATATGCTGGAGGTGGCGCAGATGGGCTTGCACGTGGCGCAGATGACGGGGCAGGAGGCGATGCGCGATTGCTTCCGCGCCGTGACCAGCACGCCGGCCGCCATCCTCGGCCTGCAAGGCTATGGCGTGGCGCCCGGCTGCCATGCCGATCTGGTGTTGCTGGATGCTGCCGACCCGGTGGAGGCGATCCGCCTGCGCGCCGCGCGCCGCATGGTGATGCGTCGAGGAAAAATTATTGCAGAGTCGCCACGCGCCCATGCGCGCCTGAGCTTGCCGGACCGGCCGGACAGTGTGAATTTCCGTCTGAACCGCTAGCATGCGTGCTGGACTTGGGCGGGGAAATCCATGACAATTGAACACTGTTTAATGCGCTTGGAGTTGCCTTGAAAGAAATCGCCATCCGCCCCGCCACGGAAGCCGACTTCGGCGCCATGTGGGACATATTTCAGGAACTGATCGCCAGCGGCGACACCTATTATTTTGCCGCCGATACCAGCCGCGAGGATTGCCACGCTTACTGGTTCGGTCCCGGCATCGACAGTTACGTGGCCATCCACAACGGCGAACGACTGGTCGGCATGTACCGGCTGATGCCCAACCAGCGCGACCGCGGCGCCCATGTGGCGAATGCTTCGTTTATGGTCAGCCCGGCGGCGCAGGGCGTCGGCGTCGGCAAGCTGCTGGGCGCCGATTGCCTGGAACGGGCCCGCGCCGAGGGTTATCTGGCGATGCAGTTCAATTACGTGGTCAGCTCGAATATGCCGGCCGTGCTGCTGTGGAAGAAGCTGGGCTTTTCCATCGTCGGCACCTTGCCGCGCGCGTACCGCCACCAGTATCTCGGCTTTGTCGATGTGTATGTCATGTACCAGTTGCTGGAGGATCCTTCACACTGGCCGGACGCATGAAGATACTTGAAACGCAACGCCTGTGCCTGCGCACCATTACGCCCGACGACGCGGCGTTCTATTATGAGCTGGTCAACGATCCGACCTGGATCGAGCATATCGGCGACAAGGGTATCCGCAGCGTGGAGGGCGCCCGCATCGCTATCATTGATGGGCCGTGCGCGATGCAGCAGCGCCATGGGCATTCGCTGTATGTGATGGAACGCAAGAGCGATGGCCAGGCGCTGGGCTTGTGCGGACTGATCAAGCGCGACAGCCTGCCGGATGTCGATATCGGCTACGCCATCCGGCCGGCGCATTTTGGCCAGGGCTATACGTACGAGGCGGCGTCGGCAGTGGTGGCATATGCGCGCGATGTGCTCGGCATGAAGTGCTTGATGGGCATCACCAACCCGCACAACACGGTATCGATCAAACTGCTGGCCAAGCTTGGCCTGACGTTTATTGAACACAAACCGCTGCCGCCCGATAATCGTCCTACCAACATTTACCGACTCGCGCTCTCCTAGCGTGGAGATTTGATAGATTTTTTCAGCGCGATATAGCAAGATGGACTCCGGGTATTGAGTATTGCCCGTTCCCCAAACAACGGAACCAATTAAGCACAGCAAGCTTGTCTGAATTGAATTCTTGAAAGGGGTAGTCATGAAACTCGCCAATCTAAAGATCGGTGTGCGCTTGGGCCTGTTGGGGGCGTTCTTCTTCCTGGCACTGGCGATCGTGGCGCTGGCCGGCTGGCGCGCGTTGGACAGCAGTAACACGCGCAGCGCAGAAGCGCTGGCGCGTTCGGTGGCGCTGAGCCAGGCCATCGACACCGCGCGCAGCGCGCAGGTGGAATTCAAAATTCAGGTGCAGGAATGGAAGAACATCCTGGTACGCGGCAACGATCCCGCCCAACTCGACAAATACAGCAAGGCCTTCGTCAAGGGCGGCGAAACCACGCGCGGCGAGCTGCAAAAGCTCGATGGCCTGCTCAGCAAGCTGGGCCTGAAAACGCCGCTGGTGGATGAGGCGATACAAACCCAGAACGAGCTGGTGGCGCGCTATATGGAGGCGCTGAAGAAATACGATGCCGCCAATCCCGACAGCGCGCACCTGGTGGACAACCTGGTCAAGGGCATGGACCGCGAGCCGACCAAGAAAATCGATGACATCGTGGCCTTCATCGGCAAGGAGTCGGTGCGGCTGATCGGCGCGATCGAAGAGGAAAGCAGCGCTGCTTACCGGCAGACGCTGATTACCATGGGCGTGACACTGCTGGTGACGGTGGTGGTGGGCGTGCTGACGGTGACGTCGCTGATCCGCAGCATCACGCGGCCGCTGGATGCCGCGGTCAGCGTGGCGCAAACGGTGGCCGCCGGTGACCTGCGCAGCGAGGTGCGGGTCGACAGCAAGGATGAGATCGGCGACCTGCTGGGGGCGCTGAAGCTGATGCAGAGTAATCTGAGTTCCATCGTCGGCAAGGTGCGCACGGGAACCGAGACGATCCACGGCGCCTCGGTCGAGATTGCCGCGGGCAATCTGGATCTGTCGGGCCGCACCGAGGAGCAGGCTAGCTCGCTGGAGGAGACGGCGGCGGCCATGGTGGAGCTGACCGCCACCGTCAAGCAGAATAACGAGAACGCGGCCGAAGCCTGCCGCCTGGCCGATAGCGCGCGCGAGGTGGCGGCGCGTGGCGGCAACGCGGTGGCCCAGATGGTGCGCACCATGGGCGAGATCAACGACAGTTCGCGCCAGATCGCCGACATTATCGGCGTAATCGATGGCATCGCCTTTCAGACTAATATCCTGGCGCTGAATGCGGCAGTGGAGGCGGCGCGCGCCGGCGAACAGGGGCGCGGCTTTGCGGTGGTGGCGTCGGAAGTGCGGACGCTGGCGCAGCGCTCGGCTGCGGCGGCGCGCGAGATCAAGGAGCTGATCGGCACCTCGGTCGGTCGGGTAGAGGCGGGCAGCCGGCTGGTCGGCCAGGCTGGCGAGACGATGAGCGAGGTCGAGGCCAGCGTGCAGCGCGTCACCGCCATCATCGGCGATATTTCGGTGGCCAGCGGCGAGCAGCGCGACGGCATTGAGCAGATCAGCATCGCCATCAATCAGATGGACAGCGTGACGCAGCAGAACGCGGCGCTGGTGGAGGAGGCCGCCGCCGCCGCCGAGTCGCTGGAGCAGCAGGCGGCCAGGTTGTCGGAGGCGGTCAGCATCTTCAAGCTGCACGGACCGGTGGTGGCATTAGCGCCATCGCGCCGCCGCACCTTGCAGCTGGCTGGCTGAAAATTGCCACAAGCCGTTTGACGTGCCTCAAGCGGGCGGCTGAACGGCTCATCGGGCGCAGCCCGATCCACTATCATTCCCTCTTCCGCACTGCAGCCGACGAAGAGGGACAGCATGAACAGCATATGGCCGGTAGCGGCCGGCGTTGCGCCATGTTTGCTGGCGCTGTTGGCCGGTCAATGGCAGACGCGCGGCCTGCGCGCGCGCTGCACCCAGTTGCAGGCGGCGCTGGCGGCGCAGCGCGACAATGAGATGCGGCTGGATTTCATCGCCCATCACGACAGCCTGACCGGCCTGCCCAACCGCTTGCAGTTCCAGATGCAGCTAGAGCATGGCGTGGCCTATGCGCGCCGCCACGAGAGTTTGCTGGCGGTGCTGTTTGTCGATATCGACCGCTTTAAAACCATTAACGATACGTTGGGCCATGACGCCGGCGACCAGGTGCTGGTGCAGTTTGCCCAGCGCCTGCGCCAGTGCGTGCGTGAGGTGGATACGGTGGCGCGCCAGGGCGGCGATGAGTTCATCGTGCTGCTGACGGAGCTGCACAACGGCGCCGATGCGCAGCAGGTGGCGGAGAAGATCATGAACACCATCGCCGAGCCGTTTGTGGTCAATGGCGATCTGCTGGACGTGGCGGCCAGCATCGGCGTGGCGGTGTATCCGGATGACGACGACGATATCGAGACGCTGATCGAGAAGGCGGATCTGGCGATGTATGCGGCCAAGCAGCGCGGCAAGGGCGCCAGCCTGCGCTTCCTGCCCAGCATGCAGGCCAAGGCTTATTCGCGGCTGATCCTGGAGACGGCGCTACGCCACGCGCTGGACAACGATGAGTTTATTCTTACTTATCAGCCCAAGCTGGATCTGAAGCGGCAGCAGATCACCGGCGTGAAGGCGCTGCTGCGCTGGAAGCATCCGGAGTTAGGCGTGGTGATGCCGCTGGATTTTCTGCCGGTGCTGGAACAGAGTTCGCTGATCATGCCGGTGGGGGCGTGGGTGATGGCGACGGCGGCCGAGCAGGCGCGCCGCTGGCTGGAGCAGGGCAGGGCGCTGACGGTGACGGTGCATCTGTCGCAGCGTCAGTTCTTCCACAAGGATATCGTGCCGAGTTTTGCGGCGATACTGGAGAAGGCCGGTGTGCCGGGCCGTTGCATCGAGCTGGAAATCACCGAGGCTATGCTGATCGATAAAAACCAAAACGCGGAGGAGATCCTGCAGCAGTTCAAACAGTTGGGTATGCGGATTGCGATCAGCGATTTCGGCACCGGTTATGCGTCGCTGAATTATCTGCGGCGTTTTGCGGTGGATGTGGTGAAGATCGATAAGTCGTTTGTCGATGATCTGGCGCGCGGCGGGCCATGGTGCGGGCGATTATCGAGATGGCGCATACACTCGACATGCAGGTGATTGCGGCCGGCGTGGAAACCGCCGATCAGCTGGCGCAGTTGCAGCAGATGGCGTGCGACGAGGCGTTTGGTTTCTGCATCAGCGCGGCGGTGCCGGCGGATGAGGTGGAGCTGCTGCTGGCGGGCGGCCAGCAGCAGGTGGCGGCAGCGCTTACTTCTTGACTTGCGCAGCCGGCATGATGCGCACGGCGTCGATGTCGAACTTGTTGGATGGCCCCGGACGCCACCTGCATCACTGTAGGTGGCGTTGTTTTTCATGTAGCTCATGTTGTAGAAGTCTTCCAGTTGCAGCGTGTAGCTGCCGGGCTTTAACGCGGCGCGCAGTGGCGTCGAGTATTTGGCGCCTTCGCTGGCCGGGGAGTGCGGCAGTTGGACTATGCCGCTGGCGACTGTGGCGCCGCTGCTGTCTTTCAGCGAGGCCCATTTGACGCCGCCGCTGATGCCCAGGTTGATCTGGTGCGCGGTGTTGCGGTATTTGATTTGCACCGCGTAGTCGCCGGCGCTGTCTACTTTGAAGGCTTGCGCGAAGGTGTCCGCCGGCGCGCCCCAGCCGGCGCGGGAGACGTCGATTTCCTGGCCGTTGTTCAGGCATGCGGGCATGCTGTGGTGGCTGCGGTTGCCAGAGCGCGTGTACACGGCTTCCACCGCGTAGCAGGCATTACCTTCCTTGCCGGCGTGGCGGTCGGACCACATGCTGGCGCTGATGCGCGGCCCGACCAACTGGCCGTTGCGGTAGATGTTGTAGGTGATGGCATCGCCGGCCGCCTTGTCACCCGCGCCGCCAGTCGCACCGCCGTCGATGTGCAGCGTCGGGAAACCGTAGGCGCCGCGTTCCAGTTTGGTGATGCGCGGTTCGACCGGTGCGTAGACGGCGGCGTCGTGCGCCAGTGGTTTGGCGGTCACGCTGCGCTTGGCCTGCTGGCCCGGCAGCAGTTTGCCGAGGCGGATCTCGATGCTGTTGTCGTCGCCCAGCGCATCCCATGCCAGCGCCGCGCTGGCAGGCTTGCCGTTCAACGTGATGCCGGCGACTGCGTAGTAGCCATCGCCCGCAACGGCGGTCGGCAGTTGCACGCGCACGGCGATGCGCTTGCCGCGAAGCGTGAGTTGATTCAGCGTGATCGCATCGCTGCCTACAAATGTCTCGCGCCGCAGCCGCGCCGTGATGAACGGCCGCACGGCGATGCCGTCGTTGGTGGTCTGCACGCCAAACACGCTGCCCACCACCATGCCCAGGTAACCGCCGACAGACCACAACTGGCGGCGCGAATTGACTACCGGACCACTCAGTTTGCCGTCGTCGAGCATCGGCTGGCCGGACAGCCATTCCAGATTTTCCATGTTGGACAGGTTGGTGGCTGCGCCGCGCATCAGCGTGGCGTAGGCCGCATCTGCCACGGCGACGTTGCCGCCGATGGCAGCCGCCTTCAAGCCGTACGCGGTAACGAACGGCCACATGGCGCGGTTGTGATAAACGGCGGTATTGGCCTGCTGCGGCCAGATGACCGGCGCGCCGAACGGGCCATGCGGATAGTGGGCCAGAATGCTTTCCGTCTGGCGCTGATCGGCGATGCCGGTGACGATGGCCAGCGACTGCCCCAGCCAGTCGTATTTGTACAGCGCCGCGCCGTCGAAGTGGCCGGCGGTGACGCTGCTGTACATGCCGCTGTCGGCTTGCCAGAAGCGCCGGTTGATGGCGGTCTTCAATGCGGTGGCCCAGCCGTTGTAACGCGCGGCGGTGGCGGTGTCGCCCTGTTCCTTGGCCAGTTGCGCGGCCAGCGTCAGCGCCTTGTAGTGGGCGGCGTTGGTGGACAGCGCCTTGGACGTGGCCATGTACGACAGCTCGTTCGGCAGCCAGGCGGCGTAGCTTTGTTCGCGCCAGTCGAGGAAGGATTCTTCGCCGTTGTACAAGCCGTCGGCGGCGTCCCAGATGGCGATGCGGTCGTTGTCCAGCGTGTTGCGCAGGGCGTGCAAGGCTTGTTGTGCGAAGGCCTGGCGTTCGGCCGGCGGCAGCGCTTTCAAGGCTTCGTCAGCGCCGAAGGCCCAGCTGACGCGATCGGTGCTGACCGGCCAGCTGCCGCCGCTGCCGGTGTCCTGCACGATCTGGTAGCCGTCGCCGACCGCGTGGGCGCCAGCCGTGACGCCATCGCGGTAGCCGGCAAGTTTGAAGGCAAGCGAGTTGCGGGTGCGTTGCGGGTCGAGCATGCCGAGGCCCAGCAAGGCGGCGTAGGACAGGTCGCGCGTCCACACGTAGTGCCACAACTCGCCGGTTTCGAAGCAGTCGCACGGGATGGCGTTGCCGCCGTTGTAGCTGCCGTCGCGGATTTCACTGACGGAGTCCAGCTTCATTTCGGCGCCGGCCAGCGCGAACAGGGCGTCGAAGGCGAGGTTGCCGCTGCGGACCGTTGGCAGCGACGCGCTTTCGCTGTAGCTGATTTCTTGTTTGCCGCCTTCGCGCACCTTCATGGTGGTCGACTGGGTGTAACTGCGCTGCGCGGCGCCGGCGTCCGGGGTGGCGTAGCGCACGGTTTCCTGCTTGCCGTCCCAGGTCGGGTAGCTGGCAGTGGCGGTGCTAGTGCCGGCGGCCGCGTGGGCGAATAACGGCAGCAGCGCGGCGCAGAGCGCGGTGCGGACGGGCTTCATTATTGGATCTCCAGGATCATCACCGAGCGCGCCGGTAGCCTGACTTCGCCCGCCAAGGACACGCGCTGACCGGTCATGACGTCGGTGCCGGCGCTGACGCCGTCCAGCATTTCGTGGAAGCGGCCGGTCTTCAGCACGGTGTCGGTCTGGTTCTTGTTGAAGGCCACCATGACTTTGTGCGTGCCGTCATAGCGGAAGTAGACGTAGGTGTTCTGCTCCGGACCGTAGTGCATCATCTTGCCGTTGTGGATGACGGTGGCGTTCTTGCGCCAGTTGAACAGCCGCTTGACGTAGGCTTGCGCCGCCAGCTGCTGTGGCGTCAGGCCCTGGCCGGTGAAGGCGTTGACGGTGTCGCCGCTCCAGCCGCCGGGGAAGTCGAGGCGGTAGGAGGCGTCGTCGCGGTGCTTGACGGTGCTGGTCATCAGGATCTCGCTGCCGGTATAGAACTGCGGGATGCGCGGCGCGGTGGCGACGAAGGCCATCGCCATGCGGAACAGGTTTTCATCGCCATGCAGTTCGCTAAAGATGCGCGACATGTCATGGTTGCCCTCGAACAGCACCAGGTTGCCCGGATTCGGGTACAGGTAGTCGAGCGACAGCGCTTCGTACAGCGTGGTCAGGCTGCGCTCGTCGCCATCGGCGGCGGCCAGGCCGCGGCGCATGGCGTCGGTCAGCGGGAAGTCCATCATGCTCGGCATGTGCGATTCGTAGCCGTTGAAGTTGCGCTTGCCCTGCTGCCAGTGAGCCACCACCGGCGCCATGGTGCTCCATTCCTCGCCCACCAGATTCAGGTGCGGGTACTCGGCCATCAGCGCGCCGGACCAGCGGCTGAGGAAGTCGGTGTTCGAGTAACCGTAGGTGTCCACCCGCAGGCCGGCCAGGCCGGCGTATTCGATCCACCAGATGTCGTTCTGGATCAGGTAGGTGGCCAGGTAGGGATTGGCCTGGTTCAGGTCCGGCATGCTTTGCACGAACCAGCCGTCGGTGAAGTTGCGCTTGTCTTCGTCCGATGCGTACGGGTCCTGCAACGCCACGCGGTGGTGCTCGGTCGGCACGTATTTGCCTTGATAGGTCAGCCAGTCCGGGGTTGGCATGTCCTGCAGCCACCAATGGCTGGAACCGATGTGATTCAGCACCACGTCCTGGATCACGCCCAGCCCTTTGCCGCGCGCGGCCGCCACGAAGTCGCGGTATTCGGCGTTGCTGCCGTAGCGCGGGTCGATGCGGTAATGGTCGGTGGTGGCGTAGCCATGGTAGGAGTAGGCCGGCATGTTCGACTCCAGCAGCGGCGTCGGCCACAGCATGGTGAAGCCCATGCCGGCGATGTAGTCGAGGTGCTGGGCCATGCCGCGGATGTCGCCGCCGTGGCGGCCGCCGCCTTCGGCGCGGTTGGCGCGCTCGCGCATGCCCGCGGCGTTGTCGTTGGCCGGGTCGCCGTTGGCGAAGCGGTCCGGCATCACCTGGTAGATCGCGTCCTTGCTGCTGAAGCCGGCGCGCTGTGCCGAGCCGGGTGCGCGCGCCAGCAGCTGGTAGCTGTAGTGGACGTTCTGGCTGCCGCGCTGGAAGGTCAGGTCGATCTTGCCGGGCTTGGCGTCGGGGGCGATCTCCAGGTCGACAAACAGGTAGTTGCGGTTGGCGACGCGGCTGACCGAGGCGATGCGCACGCCTGGATAGGCCAGCGCCGGTTCCAGGTCGGCGATCTGCTGGCCGTGCACCATCAGTTGCAGCCGGCTGTTGTGCATGCCGGTCCACCACAGCGGCGGGTCCATGTGGTCGATCTGATAAGGGGCGGCGGTGGCGCTGAGCGGCAGCAGCGCCAGCAGGGCGGCGAGAATCTTGTGCATATGGTCTCCGGAAGCACCCGTGGTAGTTGTACTACAGATGCGTTTTGATGGTTTTTGGCGAGAATACTACGGAATCCGGCTGAATTTCTAGTTTTAATACAGATATTCGACCGAGGGCGGTGCCGTGCGTGGTGGCGAAGGGTTGACAGGTAGGAAATGCCACAGAATTGCAGCTTGCCGGCCACTAAAATGTAGTTCCACTACAGTTTGATGACGACACTTCTGTAGCCGAAATACAACGACATCGCGGTTTTCATAGGAGAAGCAAGGGCTGGCGCACCTATGACGCCGTAGGATTACAGAAGCTTGATTGACACAGAATCTAGTTTTAGTACAAAATTCTGTTTAGAACGTCCTAAAGAGCGTTCATATTCCTTGGAACCCGTGTAGTCGATGTAGCCAGAGCCGGCCGTGGTGTCGCGGGTATTTTTTTGATGATGAGGGGACACAGATGAAGAATTCCGTTAACCAGCGCGGCGCCGCCCAGGCCGTTGTATTTAAATTGAGCCCGGTCGCAGCTGGTTGCGCCGTCTTGCTGTCGACTCTGGTCCAGCCTGCGTTTGCGCAGACCGCGCCAAGCGCCGACAGCGTGCAGAGCGTGACCGTGTCCGGCATCCGCCGCGGCATCGAGGACGCGATTTCGGTTAAGAAAGACGCCAGCTCCATCGTGGAAGCGATTTCGGCGGAAGATATCGGCAAGCTGCCGGACACCACCATCGCGGAATCGCTGGCACGCCTGCCGGGCCTGACCACCCAGCGTACCAAGGACGGCAACGCCTCCACCGTCAGCATCCGCGGCCTCGGCCCGGACTTCGCCGGCTACCTGCTGAATGGCCGCGAACAGACCAGCACCGGCGACAGCCGCGCGGTCGACCTGAGCGCGTACCCGGCTGAACTGATCGCCGGCGCCACCGTTTATAAAACCACCGATTCGACCGTGATGGGTGCGGGCCTGGCCGGTACCATCGACCAGCAGCTGATCGATCCGCTGGCCTTCGGCAAGCGCACCATCGCCGCCAAGTTCCAGCGCACCAAGAACGGTCTGGGCCTGGAAGCCCAGGGCAAGGGCCACCGCGAGAGCGTCACCTACATCGACCAGTTCCTGAACCGCACGCTGGGCGTGGCGGTCGGCTTCGTGCGTCAGACCAACGATTCCTCGCAATATGAATTCGGCACCTGGGGCGACTACACCGGTGCCGTCACCGACACCGCCGGCAATACCGTCACCGCCAAAGTACCGGGTGGCTCGGGCTATAACGCCAGCACCCGCAATGTGCGCGACGACCGCAAGGGCGTGGCGGCGATCATCGCCTTCAAGCCTAGCCGCGACTTCAACAGCCAGATCGATATGTTCTGGTCGAAGATCGACGACTACACCAAGCTGAGCCAGATCCAGGTGCCAGGCACCGGCGTGTTCACCAACGCCACGGTGGCCAACGGCATCGCCACCTCGGCCACCATGAACAATGTCGGCCTGATCGACCGCAACGAAGGTATTCTGGACAACGACACCATCAAGTCGATCGGCTGGAAAACCAACCTCA
The DNA here is from genome assembly GCF_012849375.1 of Duganella dendranthematis. Taxonomy (NCBI): domain Bacteria; kingdom Pseudomonadati; phylum Pseudomonadota; class Betaproteobacteria; order Burkholderiales; family Oxalobacteraceae; genus Duganella; species Duganella dendranthematis. Next base: position 1,126,161 of record NZ_CP051684.1, on the reverse strand, counting down.
AGCTGGGTAACGGCTGGAGCACCATGGTTGACCTGAGCCACAATTCGGCCGACCGTGTTGAGCGCGACGTGGAATACTACGGCGGCACCCCGACCAACGCTGCGCTGACGCTGACCGGCCTGGATGGCCACATCCCGAGCATGAGCTACGGTAACAGCCTGACCGATCCAAACACCATGGCCGTGCGTAACCAGTGCGGCTGGTCCGGCATCGCCAATACCTCGGCCTGCGGTTCGGTGTCGCAAGCCGGCTACTACAAGGGCCCGACGATCCGCGACCAGGTCAATGCGATCCGCGCCGAAGCCAAGTACGAAATCCCGGAGAATAACTACTTCTCGAACCTGCGCTTTGGCGTCAACTTTACCGACCGCACCAAGAAGCGCGTGGCCGATGAAGGTGTGATCCAGTCGGCCACCAACGACGGCTACGACCGCGTGCCGTTCCCGAGCGGTTCGACCGTGGCCAGCAATGTCGGCGGCACCGGCATCAGCATGCTGGTGTTCGATCCACAGGTGGACCTGATCCCGGGCGCGGTAGTGCAGCGCAAGTACGCCAACGACATTCTGTCGAAATCCTACGGCGTGCAGGAAAAACTGAGCACGGTCTACGCCAAGCTGGATATCGACAGCCGCGTGGGCGAGATCCCGGTCAGCGGTAACGTCGGCTTCCAGGCGGTGCACACCAAGCAGGAAGCGACCGGCTACCACGCTGCCGTGGGTTCGTCGCCAGTGCTGAACGACCCATCGACCGGCCTGGTGACCGATGGCACCAGCTACAACGATTTCCTGCCGTCGCTGAACCTGAATTTCGATCTGGGTAACAGCTACCTGGCGCGTTTCGGCGCGTCGAAACAGGTGGCGCGTCCGAACATGACCGACATGCGCAATTCGTTCAGCTTCGCCGTGAACAATACGCCAACCGCCGTCAATGGCGTGGTGCCGCCGGCCCGCTTTGAAGGCTCGGCCGGCAATCCGAACCTGAAGCCGTTCCGTGCCGATGCGCTGGACTTCTCGCTGGAGAAATACTTCGCCAAGAAGGGCTACGTCAGCGCCGCGCTGTTCTACAAAAAGCTGAACAGCTACATCGTGCCGCAGACGATTTCGGACTTCGACTTCTCGCCGTACCTGACCACCTTCGGCCTGTCGACTCCAGCCGGTGGTAACAAGGGTATCTACACCACCACCACCAATGGTAACGGCGGCAACCTGAAGGGCTTCGAGCTGACCGCATCGGCGCCGTTCGAGCTGATTCATCCGATCCTGAATGGCTTCGGCGCCTCGGGCAGCTACTCGTCGACGTTCAGCTCGGTGCAACTGCCTAACATCATCGGCAAGAATCCGGACCAGGCGGCTGACGCCGGCAACATCCCGCTGCCAGGCCTGTCGAAGACCAACGCCAAGCTGCAGGTGTACTTCGAGAAGAAAGGCTTCAGCGCCTTCGTGGCCACCAACTACCGTTCGCGTTACGTGGGTAACGTCGCGAATGATACGGTCGGCGGTTTCCCATCGCTGGTGTACATCGAGTCGCAGAAGTGGCTGTCGGCACAGATCGGCTACGAGATCCAGGAAGGTCCGATGAAAGGACTGTCGTTCCGCGTCGAGGGTAACAACCTGAACAGCCCTTACTACGTGGAGTCGAATGCCGACGGTTCGACCAAGACCCGCACGCAGACCGGCCGCACCCTGTTCTTCAGCCTCAGCTACAAGATGTAAGCTGAAGTTGTGAGGTAAAGTGAAAGCCCCTTGACCGGATTTGTTCGGCAAGGGGCTTTTTCTCTTCTGGAGCGAAGATGCAACCATTAAAAGACATCGTCATCGTCGGTGGCGGCACCGCCGGCTGGATGACGGCTGCAGCGCTGTCGAAGATGCTGAAGGGCCAGTACAACATCAAGCTGGTGGAATCCGACCAGATCGCCACCATCGGCGTCGGCGAGGCCACCATCCCGATGATTAACCTGTTCAACCGCATGCTCGACCTCGACGAGGACGATTTCATGCGGCAGACCCAGGGCACCTTCAAGCTGGGCATCGAGTTTGTCAACTGGGGACGCATCGGCGACCGCTATGTGCACGGGTTCGGCGTGATCGGCCAGGATGGCTGGACGGTGGATTTCTACCAGCACTGGCTGCAGCAGTACCTGGCCGGCAAGGCGTCGGCGCTGGAGCACTACTCGATCAACAATGTCGCCGCCATGCACAACAAGTTCACGCGCGCGCGGCCGGAGCTGGGCAATTCGCCGCTGTCGCAGATCGTCCATGCGTACCAGTTCGACGCCTCGCTGTATGCGCGCTTCCTGCGCAATTTCAGCGAGACGCGCGGCGTGCAGCGGGTGGAGGGCAAGATCACCCAGGTGCGCCAGCGCGATGCGGACAACCACGTCACCGCCGTGGTGCTGGAAAACGGCACGGTGATCGCGGGCGATCTGTTTATCGACTGTTCCGGCTTCCGCGCGCTGCTGATCGAAGGCGCGATGAATACGCCGTTCGAGGACTGGTCGCACTGGCTGCCGTGCGATACGGCGATTGCGGTGCCGTGCGCGAATGCGCCGGAGTTGACGCCGTACACGCGCGCCACCGCGCATGGCGCCGGCTGGCAGTGGCGCATCCCGCTGCAGCACCGCATCGGCAATGGCCATGTGTTCTCCAGTAAGTTCATGAGCGCGGACGAGGCGCAGTCCATTCTGATGAATAATCTGGATGGCGAGGCGCTGGCCGAACCGCGCACCCTCCGTTTCCGCACCGGCAAGCGTAGCAAGGCGTGGCATGGCAACGTGGTGTCGATCGGGCTGTCGTGCGGGTTTATCGAGCCGCTGGAGCCGACCAGCATTCATCTGATCCAAATGGCGATCGCGCACCTGATCAGCTACTTCCCCTCGGGCGGTTTCGAGGCGGCCGACATCCGGCAGTACAATCGGGTGATGGATGAGGAATACCGCTGGGCGCGCGATTTCGTTATCCTGCACTACAAAGCCACCGAGCGCGATGACACGCGCTTCTGGAACTACTGCCGGCAGATGGAGGTGCCGGAAGATTTGCAGCACCGGATCGATTTGTTCCGCAGTCACGGCCGGGTGTTCCGCGATGGGCTGGAGCTGTTCACCCAGCATAACTGGCTGCAGGTGCTGCATGGCCAGCGCGTGCGGCCGCGCGCCAGTCATCCGCTGGTGGGCCTGACTGGCGAGGCGCAGATCGATGGTTTGCTGAAGGAAGTGGAAAGTGTGATCCGGAACTGCGTGGGCGCGATGCCGACGCAGGCCGCGTTTATCGCCGCACATTGTGCGGCGCCTATTATAAAAACCGAGGGGAGAAAACAATGAAAAAAATCGTTCGCGTCGCCATGGCGGCTGCGGTAGTGGCAGTTTTTAGCGGCTGTGCAGCGCCAGGTGCGCGCACCGCGATGCTGACCTACGACAGCATGCCGGTCGGCGCCACCATTTACGAAAACGGCAAGGCGCTGGGCGTGGCGCCAGTGGTACGCACCTATCAATATCCGGATGGGGTGAGCAGCATCGCCACGCCGGAAGTGACGGCGGTGTGGGTCAGCGGCGCGAAGAATACTTATTGGACCAACCTGCCGGTGTTTGCCGATCTGGCGGCGACCATCACGCGTCCGGCCAATGTGCCGGGGCTGGAGCAGGATCAGGCGGCGGCGCAGCCGATCATGGAAGCACGCGCGCGCGAGGCGGAGCGCCTGAAGGAAGAAAACCAGCGCACCATGGCGCGTGATTCTCCTCGTTGCCGCGAGCAGCAGAAGAAGGGGATTGTGGCGGGATCGGATTGTTGATTGGGCGGTATTAGCACTGCGCTCCCCGAGGCTTGCGCTCGGGGTCTGACTCCGTACGGAGTCAGACCTTTGCGTTGCCGTGCGGGGTGGCTTTACGACTTCTTCTCTGCCGCCGCCAGCGCGGCGTTCTGCTGATCCAGCCAGGTTTTCAGCGGCGCGAAGTATTCGAGCAGCGCGTTGCCGTCGATTTTGTCTTCGCCGGAGATGGCTTTCAAGGCTTCCGGCCATGGCTTGCTGGCGCCCAGTGCCAGCATCTGTTGCAGCTTGGCGCCGGCCTTGGCGTTGCCGTACACCGAGCAGCGGTTCAACGGGCCGGTGTAGCCAGCTTCGCGGCACAGCGCGCGGTGGAACTGGAATTGCAGCATGTCGGCCAGGAAGTAGCGCGCATACGGCACGTCGGCCGCTACGTGGTACTTGGCGCCGGCGTCAAAGCCACTGGTGCCGTTGGCCGGCACTGGGCGCTTCATGCCCATGTATTGCTCACGCAGCTGCCACCAGCTGTTGTCGTAGTCGGCCGGCTTGGTTTTGCCGGAGTAGACGTCCCAGCGCCATTTATCCACCGAGTAGGCGAACGGCAGGATCGCCACCTTGCTCAGCGCGCGTTCCAGCAGTTGCGGGATGTCGGCGGTGACGTCCGGTTCCTGGTCCATCAGGCCGATCTGCTTCAGGTAGCTCGGCGTGATCGACAGCGCGACGGTGTCGCCGATGGCTTCGTGGAAGCCGTCATTGGCGCCGTTGCGGAACAGGAAGGGCTGCTTGGTGTAGGCCAGGAAGTAGTAGATGTGGCCCAGTTCATGGTGGATCACGGTGAAGTCTTCGGCGGTCGGCGTGATGCACATCTTGATGCGCACGTCGTCCTTCTCATTCAACGGCCAGGCCGACGCGTGACACACCACGTCGCGGTCGCGCGGCTTGGTCAGCAGCGAGCGTTCCCAGAACGATGTCGGCAGCTTCTGCATGCCCAATGAGGTGTAGAAGCCCTCGGCATATTGGGTCATCTGTTTGGCATCGGTCTTGCGTTGCTCCAGCACCTTGGTCAGGTCGTAGCTGCTGGCGCCCGTCGTCGGTTTCAACAGCGGGTACAGGTTGGACCAGTTTTGCGCCCACATATTGCCGAATAGGTGCGACGGAATCGGGCCGTCCAGCGGCACCACGTCCGGGCCGTAGGTGGCGCGCAGCTTGTAGCGGGTGTAGGTCAGCAGCGAGTCGTACAGCGGCTTGACCTGCTGCCACAGACGTTCCATCTCGGCGGCAAAGGCTTCCGGCGGCATGTCGTACTGCGAGCGCCACATCACGCCGGTATCGGCAAAGCCCATCTGCTGCGCGCCTTTGTTGGACAGGGCGACGTAGTCGATGTATTTCTGTTTGTACGACGGCGACTGGGCGTGCCAGCCGACCCACATTTCCTTCAGTTTGGCTTCGTCGTGGCTGGTGGCCAGGACTTTTTCCATTTCGCCGAGCGCCATGCAGTTGTCGGGCGTGGAGCAGTATTTGGCTTTGCCGTAGGCGCCGTTCATGGCGGCTTGCAGCTGGGCGTACTGTTCGCGTTCCTTCGGATCGGCGAAGACCAGCGTTTGCTGCAGCAGCATGATCTTGCGCGCGGATTCCGCCGGCAGCTTGACGCCGTTGAAGCGGCGCGCGCCGATGGCGGCTTCGCCGGAGGCGGTCAGGTAGCGTTCGGCGAAGTAGGAGGCGATGCCTTCGGTGTCGTCGGTGATGAAGTTGGAACCGACCCAGGCGGCGCGCGACTGTTCGTTGTTCAGCTTATTCAGCCTGGCTTCAGTGTCGGCAAGGAAGCGTTCGGCTTCGGCGGCGGTGGGTTTGGCAGCGGGTGCGGCCAGCGCGGTAACGCTGGTGGCTGCGAGGGCGGAGGCCAGCAGCGTGCTGATAATTTTTGGTGTCACAGACATCTCCCGAGGTATTGGTGTTGGTCATCGCACGACGGCGGCGATGAGTAATGATACATGGTCGAAGGCGGTCTATATCGGGTAGGTGGACCGTCCCCCGCTCCCTGTGGATTTCGTTCTATTTGGCCTTCTATTTCCTTCTATTTTTCTCTGTTTGGTTCTGCAGCCCACTTAATAGAAAAAAGCAGAAGAAAATAGTGAAAAATAGGGGCGAAAATAGAAGGATTGCCACAGGGGCGTAGATCGGGCTCCCGTGGGTATATAACTTACAATGTATTTTTTATTAGGGCGGCGCTCACTACATGGCTCATCTTCATCCCACCGGCTGGCAAGAGATGTCGGCGACTGGCGCGGCGGCGCGCGAGATTGAAACGCTGGCGTATCTGAATGCGACGCTGGCGGAATCGCCCTACCATATCTATCACGGCGTCCACTGGACTAATGTGGAGAAGGGCTACTCGGCGTTTGACCAGGTTGACTTTGTGATCGTGGCGCCGAACGGCCGGGTGCTGCTGATCGAGCAGATCGCCGGCTTCCTCAACGAGACGCCGGATGGCCTAGTCAAGCAGTACGCCGGCAAGCCGCGCCGCGTGGCGCAGCACATCATGCGTTCGATCCGCGTGCTGACCGAGCGCTTTGGCAGCGAGCTGTCGATCGACTACGTACTGTATTGCCCGGACTACCTGGTGCGCGATCCGCACCTGGCCGGGCTGGACCCGCGCCACATCATCGACGCCAGCAACAAGCACCTGCTGGCGCAAATGGTGCGCGACATCCTGCCGGTGGGCGATGCGCCAGCCGACGCGCAGTTCGACAAGGTCACGCGCTTCCTTGGCAATATGCTCAGCCTCCGTCCCGACCCGAGCGCGATGATCGGCAATGCCGCGCGCATGGTGGCGCGGCTGTCGGGCGGCCTGGCAACGTGGGCGCACCGGCTGGAGTTCGCGCCGTTTCGCCTGCGCGTGATGGGCACCGCCGGCAGTGGCAAGACGCAGCTGGCGTTGTCGGAATACGCGGCCGCCATCGAAGCGGGCCTGTGTCCGCTGTACGTGTGCTACAACCGGCCGCTGGCCGACCATATCCAGACGCTGGTACCGGACGGCGGCCGCGTGACCAGCTTCCACATGCTGAGCGACGCCTTCGCGCGTGAGCAGGGCAATACGCCCAACTATGCCGCGCCGGATGTATGGGAAAAAATCGAAGCAGAAATGACAGTGTCGCCGCTGCCGGCGAACTGGCAATACGATGTGCTGATCGTCGACGAAGGGCAGGATTTCTCGTCCGCCTGGCGCGACATTTTGCTGCGCATGCTCAGGCCCGAAGGCCGCGCAATCTGGCTGGAAGATCCGAATCAAAACCTGTACGGCAAGGAGAGTGTTCCTTTGCCTGGCTGGGTAACGCTGCACTCTGACACCAACTACCGCAGTCCGCGCCAGATCGTCGAACTACTGGCGACCATCGGCGCCACCGACACGCCGGTGGAAGCGGGCAGCCCGTTCAAGGGCGCCGATATCGAGGAACTGGTGTATCCGGAAGGCGACACCGAGGCGATGCTGGCGCAAACGCGGCGCGCCGTCACACTATGCCTGGGCGCCGGCTTTACGCGCGAGGACATCGCCATCGCGTCTTTCCGCGGCCGCGAGAAATCGGCCATCCTGCACCTCGACCAGCTGAGCGATGTGCACACGCTGAAGTCCTTCACCGGCGAATACGATTTGTTCGGCAATCCGCAATACCGCGACGGCGGCCTGCTGGCGGAATCGGTGTACCGCTTCAAGGGCCAGTCGGCGCCGGCCATCATCTTCACCGAGATCGATTTCGAGGAGATGGATCAGCTGGTGCTGCGCAAGCTGTTCGTCGGCATGACGCGCGCGCGCCTGAAGCTGGTGCTGGTGCTGAGCGAAAGGGCCGAGCAGCAGCTGCTCGACCGCATCTGACTACAGCGCGATCTCGACGCTGCGGCTGGCCTGCGCGCTGGCCGGCAGGTCGACGGTGAGCAGCCTGGCCGCCTCGTCCCACGCATAGACGGCGATCTTGCCATCGACGCGTACCGACGATGGCGCGGCCGTGACGTTATGCACGGTCAGCGCGATGGCACGTTCCGGCCGCTGGTAGTGCTGGCCGACTTCCGACTCCACCCGCAGCGACAGCGCCTTGCCTTGCAGCTTGCTGGCGAAGCGCACCAGCTCATACTTGCCTTGTTCGTAGGCTTGCGCGGTCAGGCCGTCGTCGTCATATAGCTTGCCGCTGCCGGCTGGCGCCGAGGGGTCGTGCCAGTAGTGCAGTTCCAGCTGACGCGTGTTGTAGTCGCGCGTGGTCTGCACCACTTTCGTCATCGGGATGAAGGCGCCGGCACGGACGTAGACCGGTACGTGGTCGGGCGTCAGCGCGACCGAGCGCGTGGCCCCGCCGGCCTGCTTCTCGCCGGTGTAGAAGTCGAACCACGCGCTGCGCGCCGGGAAGTAGACGTCGGCCGTGGTGGCACCAGGCTTCATCACCGGCGTGACCAGGAAGTCCTTGCCCCACAAGTAGGTGGACGACATGGCGCGCACCTTGGCGTTGCCCGGCTCCTCGTACAGCATGGGACGCATCAGCGGCAAGCCTTGCTGATTGTTGTCGAAGCCCAGCGTGTAGTTATACGGCAGCAGGCGGTAACGCAGGCGAATCGCCTCGCGCGCCAGCGCCTTGGTTTTTGCTTCGCGATAGACTGGCTCGGACGGCACTTCTTCCTGCGCATGCGGGCGGAATACCGGCTGGAACACGCCGTATTGCAGCCAGCGCTGATACAGCTCGTTGTCCAGCACCGGGTTGGCGAAGCCGCCCAGGTCCGAGTGCATATAGCCGACGCCCTGCATGCCCATTTGCAGCGAGATTTCCGGCTGCGATTGCAGTCCGTCCCAGCCGCGATTGACATCGCCCGACCACGGCATGATGCCGTAGCGCTGCGTGCCCGAATAGCCGGCGCGCATCAGGATAAACGGCCGCTCGTTCGGGAAGTCGCGCTGGTAGCCTTCCGCCACCAGTCGCGCCCATTGATGGCCGTAGATGTTGTGCACCTGGTCCGCGCTGCCGGTGGCGTGGCGCGCCGCAGTCGGATGCACTTCCGGTTCACCGAGATCGCCCCACACGCCCTTGACGCCTTGCTGGTGCAGGCCCTTGTAGATATCCCACAGCCAGTCCTTGCCCTGCGCGCCGAAGATGTCGATCAAGCCGGTGTGGCCGAAGTAGAAGTCGTAGGCCAGCGGCTGGCCGTCGGCACCGGTGGCCAGCACCTTTTTGTCGACCGCCTCCTGCCAGCGGCTGGAGGTATCCAGCACAAACGGCTCGGAGATCAGCACCGTCTGCACGCCCTTGCTCTGGAAGTCGGCGATCATCGCCTGCGGATTGGGGAAGTTATTCTTGTCCCAGGCCAGGTTACCCATGGTGCCTTTGATCTCTTTGCCGAACCAGAACAGGTCGAACACGATGGCGTCCAGCGGAATGTCGTCGGCGATGAACTGGTTGACCGTGTCGCGCGCCTGCTGCTCATTGTGGTAGCCGAAGCGCATGGCGAAATTGCCGAAGGCCCAGCGTGGCGGCAATGGCTGCTTGCCGGTCAGGCTGGTGTAGTTGCCCACCACGTCGGCCCAGCTGTCGCCGGCGATCACCTGATAGGTCTTGCGTCCGCCGATCGCTTCATAGGTCAGCGTGTTGTCCTTGCGGCTGTCGAAATCGAGGTAGCCAGTTTGCGGATTGTCGAAGTGGATCGCGTACATCTTCGACGACAGCGCGACCGGCATGGTGTAGCCCATCAGCTCCGAGTGTTCGCCGTAGCCGTAGTGCGCCTTGTTATATAGTGTGAAGCGGTAGCCGCGACGGTCCATGCCGACCGCGCGCGAGCCGGCGCCGTACAGGGCTTCGGTTTTATCGAGCGCGAACTCGATGGCCTCCAGCGTGCGCGGCTCGCCCTTGTTGATATCCTTGCTGCCCTTGGCCACGTCGTCGGTGACGTGGATGTAGCCGCGTTTTTCGGCCACCAGCGGCTTGCCCTTGTAAGCGTAGGCGATCCTGAACGGCGACTTGGTGATGATCACGGTCAGGCCCGGCGTGGCGTATTCGATGGCGCCGGCCTTCTGTTTCAGCGTGGTCTTGACGGCGGCCGGCGCCAGCACCACCGCGTGCGAGGCCGGATCGGCGCTTTCGCCCTTGGGCACGAAGGTGGTTTCGATAATGCCGGCCGAGTAGGGCGTGATCAGGTAGCTGCCGTCGCTGGTGCGGACTTCCAGATGGCCGTCACGCTGGGTGACGCCGTCGAACTTGCGGTCGGCGTTTTGCGCGTGGGCGGGCAGGCTGGCCAGCAGCGTGGCGGCGGCCAGGGCGGTGAACGGGGTGATTTTCATGTAGTTAAGTCTCAGCGCTTGTTGTTTGGCTACATTTGACACCATATCTGCTCCACTAAACAAGCATATTCCCTTCATTTCATTGGGATTTCGTTGTGATTGACACGTCTGGGGTCGCGTGTTATTTTGCTACAAATTTTAAAATTCGGGACGCGCAGCATGCAATCTTCCAGCCACAAGCCCCTCCTGTCATTCTGGCAGTTGTGGAATATGAGCCTCGGCTTCTTCGGCATCCAATTCGGCTTTGCGCTGCAAAACGCCAATGTCAGCCGGATTTTCTCCACGCTGGGCGCCAATCCCGACGATTTGTCCCTGTTCTGGCTGGCGGCGCCGGTGACCGGACTGCTGGTGCAGCCCATCATCGGCTACCTGAGCGACAACACCTGGCACCCCGTGTGGGGCCGCCGCCGGCCGTTCTTCTTCGTCGGCGCCTTGCTGGCGTCGATCGCGCTGCTGCTGATGCCCAATTCCGTTTCGCTGTGGATGGCGGTGATCGTCCTGTGGCTGCTGGACGGCGCCATTAACGTTTCGATGGAGCCGTTCCGCGCCTTCGTCGGCGACAAGCTGGGACCGCGCCAGCAGACCGCCGGCTTCGCGATGCAGACCTTCTTCATCGGCTGGGGCGCGGTGATCGCCTCGCTGCTGCCGACCATCTTCACCCACTTCGGCGTCAGCAACGACGCTGGCGGCGGCGCGATTCCCGACACCGTGCGCTACGCGTTCTACGCCGGTGGCGCGGTGTACTTCTGCGCCGTGCTGTGGACCGTGCTGACCGCCAAGGAAACGCCGCCGACCGACCTGGCCGCGTTCCGCGCCGAACAGCAGCGCAGCGCGGGCCTGGGCCACGCGCTGAAGGAAATCTTCAGCGGCTTCGCCCACATGCCAAAGACCATGGTGCAGCTGGCGGCGGTGCAGTTCTTCACCTGGATTGGCCTGTTCGCGATGTGGATCTACACCACCAACGCGGTGGCCGAAAACGTGTTCGGCACCACCGACGCGCAATCGGCGGCGTTCCAGAACGCCGGCAACCACGTCGGCGTGATGTTCGCCGTGTACAGCGGCGTGTCGGCGCTGGCCGCGTTCATCCTGCCGGTGTTCGCGCGCCGCACCAGCCGCAAGTTCGTGCACCTGGTGTGCCTGGTCATCGGCGGCGTCAGCTTGTTCAGCATCTACGCCATCCGCGACCTGGAAAGCCTGTACTACCCGATGATCGGCATCGGCATCGCCTGGGCCTCGATCCTGACCATGCCGTACGCGATCCTGGCCGGGGCGCTGCCGGCCAACCGCATGGGCTACTACATGGGCGTGTTCAACTTCTTCATCGTTATCCCGCAGATCGTCAGCGGCCTGCTGCTGGGCTTTGTGACCAAGCACTGGTTCGCCGGCCACACCGTCAAGACCCTGATGCTGGGCGGCGTGTGCATGGTGGTGGCGGGCGTTTTGACGCTGCTGGTGCGGGACGACGCCGAGCAGTGATGTAATATTGTCCGCGAGACAAGTTAGTTGTGCGACGCGATTTTGCCGGAACAGGTAAAACCGTTGGGTTGAATTTGTCAATTACCTACGCGGAGCAATCATGAGCATCAACACGGTCAGCACCACTCCCTTCCCCGGCCAGCGGCCGGGCACCTCGGGCCTGCGCAAGAAAGTCAGCGTATTCCAGCAGGCCCATTACCTCGAAAACTTTGTGCAAAGCGTGTTCGACACGCTGGGCGACTGCGCCGGCAAGACGCTGGTGCTGGGCGGCGATGGCCGCTTCCACAACCGCGAGGCGGTACAGACCATCCTGCGCATGGCGGCGGCGCACGGCTTCGCCAAGGTGCTGGTGGGGCAGGGCGGCATTCTGTCGACGCCGGCCGTCAGCTGCGTCATCAGAAAGCACGGCGCGCTGGGCGGCATCGTGCTGTCGGCCAGCCATAATCCAGGCGGCCCGGATGGCGATTTCGGCATCAAGTACAACATCAGCAACGGCGGCCCGGCGCCGGAGAGCGTGACCGAGGCAGTCTACCAGCGCACCGAATCCATCACCGAATACCGCATCAGCGACGCCGCCGACATCGACTTGCAGAAAATTGGCGCCACGCGCATCGAAGCGATGGATGTCGAGGTGATCGACTCCGTCGCCGACTACGCGGAACTGATGCAGCAGCTGTTCGACTTCGACGCCATCCGCAAGCTGTTCGCCGGCGGCTTCCGCATGTGCTTCGACGGCATGCACGCCGTCTCCGGCCCGTACGCCAAGGCCATCTTCGAAGGCCAGCTGGGCGCCCCGGCCGGCAGCGTGATCAACGCCGTGCCGCTGGAAGATTTCGGCGGCCACCATCCGGACCCGAACCCGGTCAACGCCGCGCAGCTGATCGACATCATGGCGGCCGATGACGCCCCCGATTTCGGCGCCGCCTCCGACGGCGACGGCGACCGCAATATGATCCTGGGCCGCAAATTCGATGTCACGCCGTCCGACAGCCTGGCGGTGCTGGCCGCGCATGCGACGCTGGCGCCGGGCTACCGCGCCGGCCTGAAAGGCATCGCCCGTTCGATGCCGACCTCGCAGGCAGCCGACCGCGTGGCGCAGGCGCTGGGCATCCCGGCGTTTGAAACGCCGACCGGCTGGAAGTTTTTCGGCAACCTGCTGGACGCCGGCAAGGCCACGCTGTGCGGCGAAGAGAGCTACGGCACCGGCTCGGATCACATCCGCGAAAAAGATGGCGTGTGGGCGGTGCTGTTCTGGCTTAATCTGCTGGCGGCGACCGGCAAGTCGGTGGAAGCGTTAGTCAGCGAACACTGGCAGCGTTTTGGCCGCAACTACTATTCGCGCCACGACTACGAAGGCGTCGATACCCACGCCGCCAATGAACTGATGGCGTCCCTGCGCATCAAGCTGGCCCCGATGAAGGGCCAGGACCTGGGCCACTACGTAGTCGACTTTGCCGATGATTTCGAATACAAGGATCCGGTCGACGGGTCGGTGTCGCAGCAGCAGGGCGTGCGCATCGTCATGACCAACGGTTCGCGCATCGTGTTCCGGCTGTCCGGCACCGGTACCGAAGGGGCAACGCTGCGGGTCTACCTGGAACGCTACGAAGCCGATCCCGAATTCCACCATCTGCCGACGCAGCAGGCGCTGTATCCACTGATCCTGATCGCCGAGCAGGTCGCGGGCATCGCCGACTGGACCGGCCGCGCTCACCCCACCGTCACAACATAAACCATAAAGGACGACAGCATGAAATTGACGACACTCGCATTGACCATGGCACTGGGCTTTACAGCGGCCGCACCGGCCGTGGCGGCCGACAAGCCGAGGCCCTTCCTGTGGGAGAATGCGACCGTCTATTTCCTGCTGACCGACCGCTTCAACAACGCTTTCACTGGCAACGACCTGGCCTACGACCGGAAGAAGGACGCGGCGCCGCTGCGCGGCTACATGGGCGGCGACCTGGCCGGCGTGATCAACAAGATCAACGACGGCTACTTCGACAGCCTGGGCGTCAACGCCATCTGGATCACGCCGCCGGTGGAACAGATTCACGGCAGCACCGACGAAGGCACCGGCAAGTCCTACGCCTTCCACGGCTACTGGGCCTCCGACTTCACGGCGGTTGACGCCAACCTCGGTACCGAGAACGACTTCCGCAACCTGGTCGACGCGGCGCACGCGCACGGCATCCGCGTGCTGCTGGACGTGGTGATGAACCACACCGGCCCGGTGACGGAAGAAGACCCGGTGTGGCCGAGCGACTGGGTGCGCACCGCGCCGCAGTGCACCTACAAGACTGCCAAGACCACTATTGAATGCACGCTGGTGAAAAACCTGCCGGACTTCCTGACCGAGAGCGACACCCCGGTGGAGCTGCCGGAACGGCTGGCCGCCAAATGGCAGCGCGAGGGCCGTTTCGAGGAAGAGATCAAGAGCCTCAACGACTTCTTCGCCCGCACCGGCTACCCGCGTGCGCCGCGCTACTACCTGATCAAATGGCACACCGACTGGATCCGCAAGTACGGCGTGGACGGCTTCCGCGCCGACACCGTCAAGCACGTGGAAGCCAAGGTGTGGAAAGAGCTGCAGAAGGAAGCCGCGCTGGCGTTCGAGGACTGGAAGAAGGCCAACCCGGAGAAGAAGCTGGGTGACGACAAGTTCTACACCACGGCGGAAGTCTACAACTACAAGGTCAGCGACGGCCTGTATCACGACCTGGGCGCAGGGCAGAGCGTCAACTACTATCTGGCCAACTTCAACAGCATGATCAACTTCGGACTGGTGAAGGATGCGGAGCAGGATTATGAAACGCTGTTCAGCAGCTACTCCACCGCGCTGCATGGCGGCCGTTTGAATGGCTACTCGGTACTGAACTATCTCGACTCGCACGACGACGGCGCGCCATTCGACCCGTCGCGCAAAAAGCCGTTCGAGAGCGCCACCAAGCTGCTGCTGGCGCCTGGCGCGGCACAGATCTACTACGGCGACGAAACCGCGCGCCGGCTGGATGTGGCGGAAGCCACCGGCGACGCCAAGCTGCGCTCCTTCATGAACTGGAACGAGCTGGCGCAGAACACCGCGCGTGATGGCTACAAGGTGGCCGAGGTGCGCGCGCACTGGGCCAAGCTGGGCTTATTCCGCAAGGCCCACGTGGCGGTCGGCGCCGGCGTGCACCAGCAGCTGCAGGCCAAGCCTTACGTTTTCAAACGCACCTACGACAAGGACGGCGTGCGTGACAAGGTAGTGGTGGCGCTGGACCTGCCGACCAATAAATCCACCAGCATCAATCTGCATGGCGTGTTCGCCAACGGCCAGCGCGTGACTGACTACTACTCCGGCAAGACCGCCGTGGTATCCGGCGGCGCTGTCAATTTCGGCACGCGCAACGCGGTGGTGCTGATTGGCCAGTAGCCTTAAACGCGGCGGGCGATCAGGCCGGTGATCAGCAACAGGCCCGCCGCCAGCATCACGTAGGTCGCCGGTTCCGGCACTGGGCTGATGTTGCTGACGGTGGCGTAAGCCGCATCCGTGCTGACCGTTGTAACGGCGGCCGGCAGCAGCGCGAAGGTGGCGATGTCGCCGCTGGCGCCGAGGTAATTCAGGCCGGCGTCCAGCAGCGCGACCGACAGCGTGGCCCCGGCGACGCTGCTGCTGCTGCTGCTGCTGCTGCTGCTGCCGGCCGGCCGGCTGAAGCTGACGTCGAACGACAGTGTGCCACCCAAGCGCGTCCACTGCGCAAACTCATTCCACGCGTCGCCGTTGCCAATGGTGAGCTGCGACGCCAGCGATCCAGACACCTGTCCCTGCGCGAAACTGGACGAGGTGAAGTCGCCGGCAAAGTTGGACAGTTTTGCCTGCACTGGACCGGCATTGGCCAGCCCGAGAAACAGGAAGTCCAGATAGCCTTCGCGCCCCGCCAGCGTGCTGGTGTCGATCGACACATGATAGGACTCGGCCGAAGCCGAAGCCGGCACCACGTCGGCGACCAGCATCAGCGCAAACAACAAGCGCGCACTCAGTTTATTCAGAATCGACATCGTTGCTCCTTAAGGCGTGCCGGCAATCAGCTTGGGCAGATAGCCCACGCTGGCGCGGTTGGGATTATTGAAGATGGTGGTGACGCTGGCGGTCTGCCCCGGCGCCAGCACGGACACCGGCAGCGCCAGCGTCGGCGAGCCGCCTTGCACGCCGCTCTGGTTATCCAGCGTCACGCCCTCGGTCAGGTAGTCGGCGCGGAACAGGAGATTGCCGCTGATGATGGCGTTGGAGGTATTGGTGAACGACACCGTGCCCTTGCTCTTTTGCGTGGCGCGGTCCAGCGTCAGCCCTGACTGCACAACCTTCACGCTGGCGGTAACGTCGGTGAGTAGCGACACCCTGGCGCTGCCTTCAAACGCGCCCAGGTCCGGCGCGGTGCCGCTGTAGGGCAGGCCCAGATTCACACCCTTGTCGATCAAATCGCTGCCGGCCGCCAGATGCAGGTAAGGCAGCAGCGGCAGGCTGCCGTCCGGCTGGCGCGGGGTATCCCAGCCGGTGGTCGACACGCTCTGGAAGTCGGCCGCTGTCACGCTGACCGGCAGGCTCCAGCTGTTGTAGGCGGTATCGGCGCCGCCGGCACTGGCGATCGGCGTGTTCTCGACAGCGAGGTTGTTGCGCGCCACACCCAGCGAGATGGCGGCGTTGGCCGAATCGATGCCGAGGAAATTGAAGCCGGCGCCATTGGCGATGCTGGTGTTGTTGTAATACAGGTTGGCGACCGGATGGTGATTTGCATAAAAGCCGTTGGCTTTGTTCTTGAACGCCACCGAAAAACGCACCGTGTGCACCGGCGCATTGGGCTGATACACACCGCTGTAGCCGCCGACCTTGAAGCCATTGCCGTTGCCCGCCGCCAGCGAGGTGAAAGTGCCCGGCAGGTAGCCGTGCTGCCACGCCCACGAATTCTCGATCAGCACCGGCGAGTAAGCGTTGATCAGGTCAAAGCCGTCGTCGGTATTGGCCCACGCGCGGCAACCGCGAAACACATTGCCCGGATTGCCGGCCTTAATATGCGCGCCGAAGCCGTCGGCATTCTGGCCGGCGCCGGATTTGCTGTATGGGTCGTAGTTGTGGTGCAAGTCGACATTGAGCACCAGGTTGTAGCTGCCGTTCGACAGGAAGAAGCCTGGCCCCATATGGTGATGGGTGTTGAGCGCTTCAAAAGTGTTATAGCTGCCCTTGACCCAGATGCCCCACGATTCGTTGTTGAGTAAATTGCCGGGCTGCTGCGGCGCGCCTTTCAGCTCCAGCCCTTTCAGGTGCAGATAGCTGGCCGTGACGTTGAAACCCTTGACGCGGCAGTTCTCCTTGATCGGCGTGAAGTCGAATACCGGCGTCTCGCCCGGATAGGCCCAGTAGCGGATCGGCTGGTCCTGCGCGCCGCTCTTGTCCAGCGTGATGGCGTTGACCACGTCGGTCTGGCTGGCGCAGCTGGCGATGGTGCCGGTGTAGACGTAATCGCCGCCACGGAAATAGATGGTGTCGCCCGGCGCTGCTGCCGCCTGCGCCCTTGCGATGGACTGCCATGGCGCCGCCAGCGTGCCGGCATTGCTGTCATTGCCGCCCGGTGCGACGTAGTAGGTTGCCGCCTGCGCGGCAGACGTCAGTGCGAACGCCGCCAGCGCGGCGCCCTTGTGCCACTTGCTCATCACTGCTCCTGTCGTAGTCGATGGTGTATGCCACGGACTGTAAAGGAAGCTTATATGTCGGACAACGAAGCAATTCGCGCTTGTTTATTCTGTTGGGTTATTTGATGCGTGTGCTGCACAAAGGCGGCCGGCTCCAGCGGCTTGGCGAACAGGTAGCCCTGGACTTCATCGCAACCGGCGCGGCGCAGGAAGGCCAGCACCGCCTCCGTCTCGACGCCTTCCGCCACCACGCGGTGGCCCAGGTCTTGCGACAGCGTGATCATGGCCGTCACCAGCGCCTGCTGTCGCTTGTCGTCGGCCAGGTCGCGGATGAAGGACTGGTCAATCTTCACCACATCGGCCGGCATGGTCTGCAAATACGACAGGCTGCTGTAGCCGGTGCCGAAATCGTCGATCGCCAGACCGACACCCAGCGCGGCGATCTGCGTCAGCGTGGCGTGCGCTTTTACCGGCTGCTCCATGATGGCGCTCTCGGTGATTTCCAGCTCCAGGCAATCAGCCGGCAGCTGGCAGCGCGCCAGGCCGGCCGCCACGCTGGCGGCAAACGCCGGCTCCAGCAGGTTGGCTGCCGATACGTTCACCGACACCTGCACCACCAGGCCGCACGCGCGCCAGGCCTGCTGCTGGCGCAGCGCCGCCTCCAGCACCCATGCGGTGGTCGCTTGCGCCAGCTCCGAGCGTTCGATGATGGGAATGAATTCCGCCGGTCCGATGGCGCCCAGTTCCGGATGGTTCCAGCGCAGCAGCGCTTCGGCGCCGATGCACTGGCCGCTGGCGACGTCGATGCGCGGCTGGTACACCAGCCGCAGCTGGTCGCCGCTGTCGAGCGCAGCGACAAAATCGTTCAGCAGGCGGAAACGGCGCTGGTACAGCGCATCCTCCACCTGCGAGTAGACGGCGACATGGGTCGAGCTGTCGATGGCGTCATGCGCGGCGCTTTGCGCCTTGCGTAGCACCATCATGCTGTCGGCGCGGCCGATCTCGAACGGCACCACGCCGGCCGATGGCGTCGCCATATGGCGCGCCTTGGCGATGAACAGCGCATCCTGCATCCGAGCTTTCACCACCGGCACGATGGTGTCCAGCGTGGCGCCGGGCGGCGACAACAGCATGAACTGCGCGGTCGCTACATGGTAGATGCGGCGGTGAGGGCCGATTTCGGCGCGCAGCCAGCGCGCCGCCTCGGTCACCAGTTCGTCCAGATAAGAAGATTTCATGGCGCGCGTGGCGTGCACCACCTGTTCCGGCGTGGCCAGGTTGACCAGTACCGCCAGCCGCTGCTCGCCATCGACACTGTCCAGTTCCAGGTCGGCGAAATCCTCGATGAACTGATGGCGGTTGGGCAGGCCGCTGACGGCGTCGATGCGGCCCAGCGCGTGCTGCAATTCGATCTGTGCCATCACCATGCCGGCCAGGTCGCACAAGGCGGTCAGCTCTTCCGGCGTGGTGTCGCGCGGTTCGGTCCCCAGCACGCACATGGCGCCCAGACAGTGGCCGTCGGTGGTGGTCAGCGGCGCGCCGGCGTAGTAGCGGATGCCGCTGGCGGCGAGCGGGCTGTCGCGATAAAAGTCGTCGGTCAGCAGATCGGGAATCACCAGCACATCGCTGCTGTCGGCCACCTGGGCGCACGGCGCGCGCAGGCGCGGAATGCTGGTGTGCTCGACGCCGACGCGCGACTTGAACCACTGGCGGTCGGCGTCGGTCAGCGAGATGGCGGCGACCGGCAGCTTGAAGACGCTGGCCGCCATGCGCGTGATGCGGTCGAACGCCTCGCTGGGCGGCGTGTCCAGCAGATTGAGTTTGTGAAGCGCATCGAGGCGGCGCGCCTCGGTAAGTTCGCAGGATATCGTCATGTGCAATCCGAAAAGCCGGTCAGGTAGCAATGCGGGGCGGGGCACTGGCAATAAAAGCGGGAGCGGGGCGGGGCTCGCGATGGCGGAAATATAACTATATTTCCGCATGGAAACCGTATGGTATCACGATTCGGCCCCCGCCGCCGCTGGTGTTTTCTATGGGACCGATAGCGAATACGGTGCATCGGCGGCGCTGGCGCCGCGCGCTGTGTTGGGCGTGGCCGACATCTCGAAGTCCAGTGTGGCGCCCCGCATCAGCGCCGCATGATCGAGCCAGTTGTGCGCGTAGGGCTTGCCGTTGACCTTCAGCGCCCGCACGTAGCGCTGCCGGTCACTATTGGCCGGCGCGTTAATGATGACGGTTTTGCCATTCTCCAGATGCAGCGTGGCTTTCTTGAACAGCGGCGCGCCCAGCACGTACTGCGGCACCGCCGGCGTCACCGGGTAGAAGCCCAGCGCCGAGAACACATACCAGGCCGAGGTCTGGCCGTTGTCCTCGTCGCCGCAGTAGCCGTCCGGCGTGGCCTTGTACAGGCGGTTCATGGTTTCGCGCGCCCAGTACTGGGTTTTCCACGGCGCGCCGGCGTAGCCGTACAGGTAGATCATGTGCTGGATCGGCTGGTTGCCGTGCGCGTACTGGCCCATGTTCGCGATCTGCATTTCGCGGATCTCGTGGATCACTTCACCGTAGTAGCTCTCGTCGAAGACCGGCGGCAGCGTGAACACCTGATCCAGCTTGGCGACGAACTTGTCACGGCCGCCCATCAGCTGCATCAGGCCCTGCACGTCCTGGAACACCGACCAGGTGTAGTGCCAGCTATTGCCCTCGGTGAAAGCGTCGCCCCACTTGAAGGGATTGAACGGTGACTGGAAGCTGCCATCCTGATTCCGGCCGCGCATCAGGCCCGTCTCCGGATCGAACAGTTTTTTGTAGTTCATCGCGCGCTGCTTGTAGATGGCGATTTCCGACTCCGGCTTGCCGAGCGCTTTGCCCAGCTGCCAGATGGCGAAATCGTCGTAGGCGTATTCCAGCGTGCGGGCGGCGTTCTCGTTGATCTTGACGTCGTAGGGCACGTAGCCCAAGTCGTTGTAATACTTGACGCCCTTGCGGCCGACGGCGTCCATCGGCCCTTCATTGTCGGCGCCGTGCTTGAGCGCCTGCCACAGCGTCTCGACATCGTAGCCGCGCAGGCCTTTGACGTAAGCCTCCGCCACCACCGAGGCCGAGTTATTGCCGATCATGACGTTGGCCAGGCCGGGACTGGACCACTCGGGCAGCCAGCCGCCTTCCTTGTAGTCGTTGACCAGGCCCGCCTGCATTTCGCGGTTGATCGACGGGTACATCAGATTCAGGAACGGATACAGTGCGCGGAAGGTGTCCCAGAAGCCGGTGCCGGCGAACATATAGCCGGGCAGGATCTGGCCATTGTAAGGACTCCAGTGGACGATCTGGTTGTTGGCGTCGATTTCGTACAGCTTATTCGGGAAGAACAGCATGCGGTACAGGCTGGAATAGAAGGTGCGCGTCTGATCGACGCTGCCGCCTTCCACGCTGACGCGGCTCAGCGTCTTGTTCCAGACATCCTTGCCCTTTTGCGCGGTGGCGTCGAAGCTGTCGTCGGCCAGTTCGCGCTTGAGATTCAATTCCGCCTGTTCCTCGCTGATGAAGGAGGAAGCCACGCGCATGCCGACCTTTTCGCCTTTCTCGGTCTTGAAGCCGACCACCACGCCGCTATGGTTGCTGGCCAGCTCCGTCACGCCGTCCACCAGCTTGTCGCCGCTCCAGATGTGGGTGGAGGTGAACGGTTTGTCGAAATAGATGACGAACCAGTTCTTGAAGTTCTTCGGCAGCGGGCCGCGCGCGTAGCGGGTGCTGTAGCCGACGATCTTGCGCTGCTCCGGCAGCACCTTGATGTAGGAGCCCTTGTCGTAGGCGTCCACCACCACGTAGGCCTCATCGGTCTTCGGATAGGTGAAGCGGAACTGCGCGGCGCGTTCGGTCGGCGTGATTTCGGTGGTGACGTCGGAGTCGGCCAGATACACGCTGTAGTAGTAAGGCTTCGCCACTTCCGCCTTGTGCGAGAACCAGCTGGCGCGGTCGTCCTGCGTGAAGCGCATTTTTCCCGTCAGCGGCATGATGGCGAACTGGCCGTAGTCGTTCATCCACGGCGACGGCTGGTGCGTCTGCTTGAAGCCGCGGATCTTGTCGGCGTCGTAGGTGTAGGCCCAGCCATTGCCCATCTTGCCGGTTTGCGGCGTCCAGAAATTCATCCCCCACGGCAGCGCGATGGCGGGGTAGGTATTGCCGTTGGAGAGTTCCGGCTTGCTGGCGGTGCCCATCAGGGGATTGATCCATTCGACCGGATCGGTGATCGGCGCGGCAGTGGCGGCGGAGGCGGTGAGTATCGTGAAGAGGAACGGCAGTGCGAGTAGTTTCATGTCCTATTGCGCTGTAATGGTGACGGAGGAAGGCGCGCTATCGAGCTTCCCGTCATTCACTATCAGCGTGGCGACATACACGCCCGGCAGGTCGGCGAAAAAGGTCGGTGTGGCGACATGGTAGTTTAGCAGCGTTGCGCCACTGCCTGCCGGTTTTGTCAGTGTCCACGAATACAGCACAATATCCTGGTCGGCATCGGCGCCGCTGCCGGCCAGTTTGATCGAACTGCCGGCAGCGACGGTTTGCGCCGCGCCGGCGTTGGCTACCGGCGCGCGATTGGCCTGCGGCGTGTAGTCACCACCGCCGCAGGCGCTCAGCGCCAACAGGATCGCAAGGGGGAATTTTCGCATCCATCAATTTTCAACGAAAACGACCGCGCTGCGTGCAGGGATGGTGAAGGTACCGCTGAGTTTATCGTATTTGGCTTCCGCGGCCACGCGTTTGTCCGCTGCGGCCATGCCGGTGTGGACAGGATGCAGCTGATAGCGGCGGTTGCGTTCTTCGGTGGCGGTGACGCGCTGCTCGGTCTTGTCGACGTTGATCAGGTAAACCACCGTCTTGAAGCGCGCGCCGGCGTAGCCCTTGCCGTCGATGCGGGCGGCCACCACGGTCGGCACCTGTGACGGACCGGTATTGAAGAAGCGCAGGCGCTGCTTGATGTCGGCCGCGCTACGCAGGCGGAACAGCGTGCTGCTGCTGCGGATCGCCAGCAGGTCGCGGAAGGCGTCGCGCGCGTAGGCGATGTCCGCCGGCGCCGGCTTGATGTTCTCGTTGCGCAGCACGGGTTTGAGCAGCGCGTAATCCTTGCCGTTGTCGGCGGCCGGCGGCAGGCCGGTGCCGAAGTAGTTGTCCTGGTAGCTCCAGTCCAGGCGATTGAACCAGTCGCCCGATTCAAAGCTGTTGCGGTCCAGCGATTTGGATCGCAGGATGTCGAAACCGGCGTGGAAGTAAGCCACGCCCTGACTGAAGGCGTTGATGGCGGCGCCCAGCATCTGCACCTGCGCGCGGTCGTGCGCAGTGGTGGACTGCGGCAGCTTGAAGGCGTTGATGTCGTACAGCGTCTGGTTGTCGTGGTTCTCGACGTAGTTGACCACTTCACCCGGTTCGCTGGCGTAGCCGGCCGGCTGGTTGCCGCCGTAGACAATGTCCTGCAAGGCCACGGTATTGCCGTCGGCGGTGGTCAGCTGGTAGGTGCGCAGCGTGCCGGCCAGTCCGACCTTGACCATGTCCGAGGCGTGCAGCAGGTCGGCGACGGGACGCTGGCCGACTTGCGCATTGGTGTCGTAGACCAGGCCATTGATGTATCCCTGCTGCGCGAACAGCTGCTGGCCGCTGTCGCCGGCGCCGCCGCCGCGAACGGCGTCGCGTCCACGGTCGCTAAAGGTGCCGATGCCGCTGCCGTTGAGCGACAGCTGCGAGGCTTGTAGGAAGCGCGCGCCGTCGGCCACTTCGCCGAAGTTCCAGCCTTCGCCGATCAGGTTGATGTGGCGGCCGGCGGCCTTGTCGGCGCGGGCCTGCACTTGCTCCATTACGGCGCGCGGCTGGTGGCCCATCAGGTCGAAGCGGAAGGAATCGATCTTGTAGTTCCTGGCCCAGAAGGCCACCGAGTCCACCATCAACTTGCCCATCATGAGGTTTTCGGTGGCGGTGTTGTCGCAGCAGGTCGAGCGTTCGATATCGCCTTTGGCGTTGAGGCGGTGGTAGTAGCCGGGCACCACGCGGTCCAGTACCGATTTCTCGTTCTGGCCGGCGATAAAGGTATGGTTGTAGACCACGTCCATGCCGACCCGCAGGCCGGTCTTGTGCAGCGCCTGCACCATCTGGCGGAATTCGACGATGCGCCTGGCGCCGTCGGCGGGATCAGTGCTGTAGCTGCCTTCCGGCGCGTTGTAGTGGAAGGGATCGTAGCCCCAGTTGAAGCAGTCCTGCGCGCTGGCTTCGGCCACTGCGGCCTGCTGCGCGTCGCTGTCGGCATCGGCGACTGGAATGGCGGGTGTTACGCAGGCTTTTTCCGGCACGCTGCCGATGTCGTAGACGGGCAGCAGGTGGATGTCGGTCATGCCGGCTTTGCTCAGCGCGGCCAGGTGTTTCATGCCGTTGGACTTGGCCTCGGTGAAGGCCAGGTACTTGCCGCGGTTGGCGGCGCTGACGGTGTTGTCGTTGATCGAGAAATCGCGCACGTGCAGTTCGTAGACCGTCATGTCGGTCTGCGCGGCGACCTTGTTTGGCGACGGCGTGCCGTCCCAGCCGGCCGGTTTGAGTTTGGCGGCGTTGAGATTGGCGACGTAGCTGCGCTTCGAGTCGGTGGTCAAACTCACCGAGTAGGGATCGGTCACCAGGTTGCGGACGATGCCGGCGCTTGGTGTCATCACGTCCACCACGTACTGGTAGTAAGGGCCCTGAGCGCTGGCGGACCAGATGCCGGTGGCGTCGTCGCGTTGCATGGTCGTGATGGCGGTGGCTTTGCCGGCGCCGCTGGCGTAGGAGCAGACGGCCACGCTTTGCGCAGTGGGAGCCCACAGCTTGAAGGTGGCGCCGCGCGCTGTGACGGTGGCGCCGAGATCGTCGGCCTTGGCGGCGTTGGCGTAGAGGTCATCCAGCGCGCCGGCGATTTGCAGCGAGGTGGCGGCGATGACGGCGCCGTCGTCGGCTTCCTGCACCAACAGCACTTGCTGCGTCATCAGCTTCGCTGCATTGGCGACATTGAACACGATGCCGTCGGCGGTGAACTTGAAGCGCTGCGCGGCGGCAGCCGGCACGTCGCCCTCAAAGCGCGCCAGCGTCAGCACGCCATCCTCACCGCTGACGCGTGCGCCGGGCGCTGCGCGCAGTAAGGCGTTGGAGGAGAAGTAGAGTTTGAAGACGCCGCGCGATGCATCGACGCCCGGCCATTTGATCAACTGACGATTCAGCCAATAAGCGCGGGCATCGACGGCGGGAGCGGCATGCAGCGGCGCGGCAAACGGCCCATCGCAATCCGCCAGCGCCGGCGCCGCCGACGCCGTCAAACAAGTCAGCGCCAGAGCGCCCCCCAACGAACCAGCCGCCCAACGCTTACCAACCATCTACCGTCTCCTGAAACTTGAAATTGGCGGCTATGGTACTCCAGAATCAACAGCTTTGAAATTCGCGCTCTGCAGTGTGTAAAAGTCGGAGGTCACAAAGTGTGATCTTAAACCTGACGGTATATTTGCTTACGATAACCGATGCCGACGACAAGCACATGGAGAATTCCATCCTGTATGTCGCAGATGATGCGGTAGTCGCCAACACGGTAGCGCCAGTAGCTGCCGAGTTTTGCTCCGGTCAATGCTTTGCCCAGGCTACGCGGGTCAGCTTGCGGCGCAACCTGCTGGTCCATATAGTCAAGAATGCGCCGCGCTGCGGCTTTGTCCAGCTTTAATAGCTGACGCTGTGCCTGGCGAGTGTAGTCAATCTGCCAGGCCAAGATTTTTCCTGACCTGTTCAGATGAATAAACCGGCTCTTTGCCGCTGGCTACGCGCTGCATCGTGGCCTCGGCGAGATAGAGATCTTCCAGATCGTCGATGCTTTGCGCGATGAGTTCTTGCAGGTGGGCGTCTAGCGACTTCCCGGTGCGCATGGCCAGCTTTCTTAAGCGCTGTTCTGTTTTGTCATCCAGTTCAAAAGAAATGGCCATGGTTTGCCTCTCTGTGATTATGCCGTCTTGCGGTAATTATCCACCATCTTGTAGCGTAGGGCGTAGAGCGCGAAGAGTGCGGCGACTGCGGCGGCGAAGGCGGCGAACAGGAACATCTGGAAGGCGATCGGACTCAGGCCGCTGCTGGCGATCCAGCCGCCCACCACGTCGTTCTTCACGCCGGCATTGACGATCAGTACCCACAGGTTGCCGACCGTGACGGCCAGGTACCAGAAGCTGAGGATGATGCCCTTCATCGAAGCCGGCGCCTGGCTGTAGGCGAATTCCAGTCCGGTGGCCGACACCAGCACCTCGCCCAAAGTCAGCAGCGCATATGGCAGCAGCTGCCACAGGATGGAGACTTTGTCGCCGCCATCCATCCACAGCTGGATCATGCCGATCACCACCCAGGCCGATGCCGACAGCGCGATGCCCAGCCCCATGCGGCGCAGCGGCGTCGGCGTGATGCCGACCGCGCGCATGAGCGGGAACAGCGCGACGTTGTTGAACGGGATCAGCAACATCACCAGGATCGGATTGACCGCCTGCATCTGCGCCGGCAGCAGCGTGAAGTTCCAGCCGAAGATCGACAGCAGCGGGCTGTCCATGGTGTTGGCCTGGACGATCCAGGTCGAGGCCTTCTGGTCGAACAGCGACCAGAACGGCGTGGTCAGCGCGAACACGATCAGGATGCGCAGCACCGAGCGCACGCCTTCCACCGCTTCGTCGGTGTGCTTGCCGCGCGCGCGTTCCAGCTGCATCGACACGCCGATGCCGCCAAACGCCAGCACCAGCGCCAGCGCCGTGCAGGCGGCGATGACGAAGCCCCAGGCCGGCGTCATGCACAGCGAGACCACACCGGCCAATGCGCCGAAGCCGGCCACCATCAGGCCGGGACGCGACAGACCGTGCCACGACTGGCTGCTGGCGCGCGCCAGCAGGGCGGTGCGCGCCACGCTGCTGAATGAATCCGGATTCGGCGCGGCCGGCGGCACGTGCACATACTTGCCGCGGCCCAGCCAGAACACCAACGTCGCAATCGCCATCAGGATGCCGGGAATGCCGAACGCCACGGCCGGGCCGTAGTCGCGCAGGAACAGCGGCATCAGCAGCGAGGCAAAGAAGGAGCCGAAGTTGATGATCCAGTAGAAGGCGTCGAACACCAGCTTGGCGCGGTTCTTGTTGGTCTGGTCGAACTGGTCGCCGACGAAGGACACCACCAGCGGCTTGATGCCTCCCGAGCCGAACGCGATCAGCGCCAGCCCAAGGTAGAAGCCTTGCAGGTTGTGTTCAAAGATCGCCAGGCAGGCATGGCCCGCCACGTAGATCAGGCTGAACCAGAACACCGTCTTGTACTTGCCCCAGAAGCGGTCGGCGATCCAGCCGCCCAGCAGCGGGAAGAAGTAGACGCCAATGACAAAGGTGTGGAACACATGCTTGGCTTCGGTGGCGCGGTCGCCAATCGGAATGAACAGCAGCAGGGTACTCAGCAGGAAGGGCGTGAGGATGTTGCGCATGCCGTAAAAGCTGAACCGCTCGCAGCCTTCGTTGGCGATGATGTAGGGAATTTGCCGGGGCATCGGCCCGTTGCCGTTGTTGCTCACTGTATTTCACTCCTGATGTTGTGTAGTTTGACTACTATTTTTTATCTAAAGAATCCCGGTTGGAATTCTTAAGTTTTTGTTTTTAAAGGGTTGTTTGCTATTTTAGTGTGACTGGGTGCGGATTGAAAAATCTGTTTTCGTGCTGTATATTCTCTACAAAAATGTGTGACCGCCCAGCCAACCCCGGATTTTCTTATGACTAAGCAACTTACTCAAGTGTCCCCCCACTCCCCAGACTGGTATCGCGACGCGATCATTTACCAGGTTTACCCGCGCAGCTACATGGACAGCAACGGCGACGGCGTGGGCGATCTGCCGGGGATTACGGCAAAGCTGGACTATATCGCATCGCTGGGCGTGGACATCCTGTGGATTTCGCCTTTCTTCAAATCACCGATGAAAGACTTCGGCTACGACATCGCCGATTACTGCGACGTCGATCCTCTGTTCGGCACGTTGGCCGACTTCGATGCGCTGATCGCCAAGGCGCACAGCCTGGGCCTGAAGATCATGATCGACCAGGTGATGGCGCATACTGCGGAAGATCATGCGTGGTTCAAGGAGAGCCGTTCCAGCCGCGATAATCCGAAAGCCGACTGGTACGTCTGGTCCGATCCCAAGCCGGACGGCAACCCGCCCAACAACTGGCTGTCCGTGTTCGGCGGTTCGGCCTGGCAGTGGGATACGCGCCGCCGCCAGTACTACATGCACAATTTCCTGGTCAGCCAGCCGCAACTGAACTTCCACAATCCGGCGGTGCAGCAAGCGCACCTGGATGCGCTGCGCTTCTGGCTGGAGCGGGGCGTCGACGGCATTCGCCTGGACGCCTGCAACTACCACTTCCACGACCAGCAGCTGCGCGACAATCCGCCGGCCACCAACCGCGACTCGATCACCGTCACTGACGTCAACCCGTACGGCATGCAGGCGCACGACTTCGACAAGACCCGTCCGGAGAACGTACCGTTCCTGCAAAAGCTGCGCGCGCTGCTGGATGAATACAAGGCGGTGTCGATCGGCGAAGTCGGTTCCGACGATTCGCTGGCCACCATGGCCGAATACACCGCTGGCGGCGACAAGCTGCACATGGCCTATAGTTTCAACCTGCTGGTCAACCTGCTGTCGTCGCACTACATCCGCGAGCAGGTGGAGCAGTTTGAAAAACGCGTGAAGGGCGGCTGGGCCTCGTGGTCGGTCGGCAATCACGACGTGCCGCGTGTGGCCTCGCGCTGGGGCGGGCCGTCGGCGCCGCAGGCGTTTGCCAAGCTGGCGCTGGCGATGCAGCTGTCGCTGAAGGGCACGCCGTGCCTGTATCAGGGCGACGAGCTGGCCTTTGCCGAAGCGGACGTGCCGTTCGAGTTGCTGCAAGATCCGTATGGCATCACCTTCTGGCCGGAGTTCAAAGGCCGCGATGGTTGCCGCACGCCGATCGCCTGGACCGATGGCGCCAACGGCGGCTTTACCACCGGCAAGCCATGGCTGCCGGTGTCGCCGGACCATCTGGCCAAGGCGGCCTCGGTGCAGGAGGCGGACGCGGCATCGTCGCTGGCCTTCACCCGCGCCTTCACCGCCTGGCGTCGCCAGCATCCGCAACTGCTGCGCGGCGAGATCGCCTTCTTCGACACGCAAGACCAGGTGCTGGCATTGCGCCGCGACCTGGCCGGCCAGCGCAGCATCTTCGCCGTGTTCAACCTGAGCGGCGAAGCGCAGACGGTGGACCTGCCGGCCAGCGCCGGCGCCGAGCAGTTGCAAGGCTACGGCCTGCCGGGCACCGCAGCGGACGGCAAGGTCCAGCTGCCGCCGTACGGCGCTTGGTTCGGCTACGCGGTCTAAGGGGATTTCCTTCTTAACATCAGGTATTTCAGGTATGCTTCCGCCAACTGTTTGGACTGAACCGACAATGAAACAAGCTGAAGTGGATCAAAAACTGAATCGTACCGCCTTCGCCGACGGCCCGCGCCTGCTGGCCGACATCGGCGCCACCCATGCCCGCTTCGCCTTGCAGACCGCGCCCGGCGAGTTCCGCGCCGTGCGCGTGCTCAAGTGCGACGACTATCCGGACATCGTGGCGATGCTGCGTTCGTATCTGTCGGACCACGCCGGCGTCAACCTGAACCACGCGGCGCTGGCCGTGGCCAACCCGGTCAGCGGCGATTACATCCGCATGACCAACCGCGACTGGGAATTCTCCACCGACGAAGTGCGCCGCGCGCTCGGCCTGCACACGCTGCTGGTGGTGAATGACTTTACCGCGCTGGCGATGTCGCTGCCGGGCCTCAAGCCGGCCGATTTAATGCAGGTGGGCGGCGGCAAGCCGGCCACCAATTCGGTGATCGGCGTGCTGGGACCGGGCACCGGTCTGGGCGTGTCAGGCGTGATTCCGACCGTCGACGGTTTCGTCACGCTCGGTTCGGAAGGCGGCCACACCAACTTTGCGCCGGCCGACGAGCGCGAATACGCGATCCTGCAATATGCATGGCAAACCTGGTCGCACGTGTCGACCGAGCGTTTGATTTCCGGCCCCGGCATGGAAATCATCTACCGCGCCATCGCCAAGCGCAACGGCCGCCAGGTGCGCGATCTGAGTTCGCAGGAAATCATCTCCGGCGCGCTGACCGACAAAGACCCGCTGTGCCTGGAAGTGCTGGAATGCTTCTGCGCCATGCTGGGCGGCGCCACCGCCAACCTGGCCGTGACGCTGGGTGCGTTCGGCGGCATGTTCATCGGCGGCGGCATCGTGCCGCGTCTGGGCGAATGGTTCGCCTCGTCGCCGTTCCGCGCGCGCTTTGAGGCCAAGGGCCGCTTCACCAGCTACCTGGCCGAGATTCCGACTTACGTGATTACCACGCCGAATCCGGCGTTCTACGGCGTGGCGACGATTTTGTCGGAACACCTGCGCGGCCGCAGCGGCGCCAACACGCTGATGGAGCGCGTGCAGCATCTGCAACACGAGCTGACCCCGGCCGAGCAGCGCGTGGCGCAGCTGGTGCTGGAGCAGCCGCGCCTGGTGCTGAACGAGCCGATCGCCGATATCGCGCGCATGGCGGAAGTCAGCCAGCCGACCGTGATTCGCTTCTGCCGTTCGCTGGGCTTCCTCGGCCTGGCCGACTTCAAGC
This sequence comes from Duganella dendranthematis, assembly GCF_012849375.1. Taxonomy (NCBI): domain Bacteria; kingdom Pseudomonadati; phylum Pseudomonadota; class Betaproteobacteria; order Burkholderiales; family Oxalobacteraceae; genus Duganella; species Duganella dendranthematis. Next base: position 1,096,253 of record NZ_CP051684.1, on the reverse strand, counting down.
TGAAGTTCGCCAGCAGCCTGACCGGCGCGATTCCGGTGCGCCACAGCCAGGTGCGCGTCAGCGACAGCACGCACGACCTGAGCGCCAAGGTGATCGACAACACGGTGTCGGCGATTTTGAAATTCCGCGACCAGCTGGACGTGCGCTCGCTGGACAAGGCGATTGCGCTGGTGGCCAAGGCCAAGCGGGTTGAGTTCTACGCCATGGGCAATTCGCGGGTGGTGGCGCTGGACGGCCAGCACAAATTCTTCCGCTTCCGCATTCCGACATCGGCGTATGGCGATTCGCACTTGCTGACGCTGGCGGCCGAGCTGCTGAATCCGGGCGATGTGGTGATTGCCATCTCCAATTCCGGCAAGCTGCCGGATTTGCTGGCGGCGGTGGATGCGGCGCGCGCCGCCGGCGCCGACGTCATCGCCATTACCTCCAGCAACTCGCCGCTGGCGAAGAAAGCCACTGTCTGCCTGGCGGTCGATCACACCGAGGACAGCACCAGCTTCCTGTCGATGATCTCGCGCATCCTGCAACTGCTGCTGATCGACATCCTGTCGGTCGGCATTTCGCTGGACACGCAAAACGCCCGCCTGGTGGTCGAACACAAGAGCAACAACGGCGAGGCCGACAACCGCCGCTTGATGATCTCCCACCTGGACGGTTAATTACAGCTTGTAGCGCAGCGTCAAGGCGATGCTGCGCGGCGAACCTGGCAAGCTCAGGTTAGGGCTGGAGCCGTGACCGGAGACGATGTAGCGCGCGTCGCCGATGTTGTTCAGGTTCAGCTGCACTTCATATTTGCTCGCCTGGTACGCCAGCATGGCGTCCGCCGTGATATAGCCCGGCAGCACCACGGTGTTGCCGGTGTTGGCGTAACGGCTGCCAACCGCATTAATGCCGCTACCGGCCTTGAAGCCATATCCCAATTCCTTGGTCAGCCACAGGTTGCCGCTGTTGCGTGCCGTCAGCGTGGCGCGCTTGCCTTGTACCGGAATCTGCGCGCCCACGGTTTTGCCGGGCTGGTTGACGCTGGTATCGACCGCCACCGATTCGGTCACGGTGGCGTCGGTGTAGGCGTAGCCGGCCAGCACCTTCCAGGCGTTGCCCAGGTCGGCGCTGAAGGTCAGCTCCAGGCCGTCCGAGCGCTGCTTGCCGATCGGGACGATGCGGTTGGTCAGCGGATCGGTGATCTTGATGTTGTCGCGCTCCAGGCGGTACAGCGACACGGTGGCGTTGGCGCGGCCGCCCCACAGGTCATATTTGCCGCCCACTTCGGCATTGCGCGTGGTTTCCGGCGCCAGGTCGGCATTGTTGGCGGCCAGCGCGAAGTTCTCGCCGCTCGGCTGGAAGGAACGGCTCCAGGACGCGTAGTACGACTGCTGCTGGCTCGGCTGCCACACCAGGCCGGCGCGCGGGCTCCAGGCGTTGTCGGTGCGGCTCAGGCTGGTGGCGACACCGGCCGGGCTGACGATGCGCGATTCCTGCTTGAAGCCGTCGTAGCGCACGCCAGCCAGCGCCTTCCATTCATCGCTGAACACCAGGGCATCCTGCAGATAGGCGGCCGAGGTTTTGTAGGTGCCGAAGGTGTCGGTGCGCGCGCCGAGTTTGGCCGGATCGACCTGCGGCAGCACCGGGTTGAAGATCGACACATTGGTGGCCACCACCACGGCGGCGTTGGTGAACGCATCCTTGCGTTGCTGGCCGAATTCCACGCCGTACAGCAGTTCGTGCTGGATGCCGCCGGTGGTCAGTTTTTGCGTCAGCTCGGTCTGGTTGGACCAGCCGTGTTCCACGCGCGCCAGCTTGGCGTGCGCCAGCGACATGGTGGCGGCCACTTCGTTGACGTTGCCTGAGATGTTGGTGTTGTTGCGGTCCAGCGTGTAGTCGTAATAGCGCAAGCCGTTGCGCAGCGACAGGCTGGCGTCGACGCGGTGCGTCAGCGTGGCGGCGCCGGAGACCACGCGCGACTGGCTGTAGTCGGCCTGGCGGGCGTTGGCGGCGCCGTAGTACCGGCCTGGCTCGACGTCGACCGCGCGGCCGTTGTACGACGGGATGCCGAAGTCGGTCAGGCGGCGGTCTTCCAGGTAGTCGGCTTGCAGCAGCACTTTGGTGTCGGCCGACACGCGCAGCGCCACCGATGGGGCCAGGGCAGTGCGGTCGAGGAATTGCTGCGAACGGTAGCTGTCGGCTTTTTCGCGCGCGCCGGTCAGACGCCAGGCCACGGTGTCGCCGGCGCGGCCGAAGTCGATCTCGCCACGGCGGCCGCTGTGGTCGCTCAGGCTGACGGCGATGTCGTTGACGTCGGCGCCCGGTTTCTTGGTCACGCGATTGACCAGGCCGCCCGATGAGCCTCGGCCATACAGCACGGCCGCCGGTCCTTTGACCACTTCCAGTCGCTCGATGTTGGACAGGTCGCGGAAGTACAGCGCGTCGTCGCGGAAGCCGTCGACGAACTGGTCGCCGATGGCGGTGAAGCCGCGAATGAACACCTGGTCGCGCTGGCCGTCGCCGGTGGACAGGCCGACGCCCGGCACGGTCTTCAGCACGTCTTGCAGCGACGTCGCGTGCAGATCCTTGATGACGGCGGCGGGGATGACGTTGACGGTTTGCGGCACGTCCTTCAGGTCCATATCGGTCTTGGTGGCGCCGCCCGAGCTGCGCGCCACGTAGTTGCTGCCGTCGTCGCGCGCGCCCACCACTTTGATTACCTGCAACTGCTGATCGTCTTCCGCATGTGCCACCAGGGCGAACGCCGACCACACTGCAATACTTACCGCTTTCATCTTCAACCGCATTTTGATCCCCGTACGCATGTAAATCCTGCAATTGTAAGGCGTATGTAAAGAATAGTAAATGCGAATCAATCTCATTAATTATTTCGCGCTGTTACAAATCGGTACTTGAGGTTCTGAAAGAATAGGTTAAGATATATCGAAATAAGTTATATCTTAAAAGGAGTTTCACCATGTTTGGATTTCATCACCACCACCGTCCACACGGCCCGCACGGCCATCACCCACACCATGGCGGCCCTGGCCATGGCGGCGGTCCCCGTGGCCGTGGACCGAAAATGTTCGACGCCGGCGCCATGCGCTATGTCGTGCTGCAACTGATCGCCGAGAAGCCGCGCCATGGCTACGAAATCATCAAGGAGCTGGAGCAGCGTTCCAGCGGCGGCTATTCGCCGAGCCCGGGCGCGATCTATCCGCTGCTGTCGATGCTGCTGGACATGGGCCACGTGCTGGCCTCGCCGGACGGCAACAAGAAGCTGCACACCATCACCCCGGAAGGCGAGGCTTTCCTGGCCGAGAACCGCCAGTTTGTCGACGCCATCCTGGCGCGCCTGGCGGAAGGCGACGAGCACCGCGAAGGCCTGCGCACCGCCATGCACGAGCTCAAGCATGCCGCCATCGAGCAGGCCCGCGCCAGCAACCACAGCCCGGAACGGATCGAGCAGATCCGCGCCATCCTGCGCCAGGCTGTGGTGGACATTAACGCCCTATGAGCAGCGCGCTGCCTTTGACACCGGCGCGCGAGCGCATCGTGCTGTGGCTGCTGGCGCTGACGCAGTTCACCGTCATCATGGACTTTATGGTGATGATGCCGCTGGCGCCGCAATTGATGCGGGCGTTCGCCATCGAGCCGGCGGCGGTGTCGGGCGCGGTCTCGGCCTACGCCTGGTGCGCCGGCATATCCGGGCTGGCGGCGGCGATGTATATCGACCGCTTCGACCGCAAGAAGCTGCTGCTGGTGGTGTTTGCGCTGTTTACGCTGTCCAACCTGGCGTGCGCGGCGGCGCCGAACTTCCATGTGCTGGTGCTGTCGCGCGCCTTTGCCGGCTTGAGTGGCGGCATCCTCGGCGCCATCGTCATGGCCATCATCGGCGACCTGATTCCGGCCAACCGCCGTGGCGCCGCCACCGGCATCGTGATGACGTCGTTCAGCATGGCCTCGGTGCTGGGCGTGCCGACCGGCGTGATGCTGGCCGCGCATTACGGCTGGGCGTCGCCGTTCTATATTCTGGTCATTTGCTCGCTGCCGATTCTGCTGCTGGCGGCGCGCGTGCTGCCGGCGCTGGACAGCCATATGCCGAACAACACGCCGTTGTCGGCGGTGCTGCCCAACCTGCTCGCGCTGTACAAGAAGCGCGAGCATCTGAAGGCCTTCCTGCTGTCGGTAGTCAACATGATGACGGGCATGATGGTGATTCCGTTTATTTCGCCGGTGCTGGTCAACAACGTCGGCTTGCAGCCGGCCGAGATCACCTATGTCTATCTGGCCGGCGGCCTGGCGACTTTCTTCACCGCGCGCCGCATCGGTACGTGGTCGGACCGTTACGGCGCACAGAAGGTGTACCGCATCGTCTCGCTGCTGTTCATCTTGCCGGTGCTGTTCATCACCCATATGCCGGTGCTGCCGCTGGTGGGCGTGATGCTGTTCTTCCCGTTCTTCATGGTACTGGCGTCGGGCCGCAATATTCCGATGCAGGCGCTGATGACCACGGTGCCGGAGCCGGCACGACGCGGCGCCTTCCTCAGCGCGAACGCGGCGATCCAGCAAGTGGGCACCGGCGTCGGCGCGTTGCTGGGCGGGCTAACCTTGCATACGCAGGCGTCGGGCCACATCGCCGGTTACGGTCTGAACGGCTGGATTGCGGCCGGGCTGTCCTTGTTGACGGTGCTGTGGGTCGGGCAGGTACGCGGCGCCGCGCCAGCGGCGGCGCCGGTAGGGGTGAAAGCGGCTTAGTTGGCCGGCTGGCTGTCGAATGCGGTGCGCTTGGCTGGATGCTTTTCGCGGCGCCAGCGCGCCAGGCTGATGACTTCGTCGTTGGCGCCGTCTTCGACCAGGATCTCATCGTCGCTGGACGACACCAGGAAGCTTTCCCAGCGCAGCGCCGACTCGGCACTGTTTTCCACAAAGCTGAACTGCCAGTAGTTTTTGCCGTTTAGCTTGCGTGGCACCGGATCGTATTCCAGCAGGCCGCCGTGGGCCTTGCCGTTGGTGTTTTTCTCAATCAGCGCCGACCAGGCTTGCAGTTCCGGCAGCGACATCAAAGCCGCTGCGCCTTGTTCCTTGGTGCGCACGGCACGCGGCTCAGGCGGTGGCGCCGGGTCCTTGATCTCGGCCGGACGTGCTGGCGTCGCGGCCGGGACCGGCTTCTTGGCGACGGCTGCGCTGCTGGCGCTGGCCGACGACGCTGCGGGCACCTTGACCACGACCTGCGATTCGGCTGACGGGGCGCTGGCAAAATAGGCGGCAAAGCCCAGCGCGACAACCGCCGTGGCGACGCCGGCGATGACCAGTTTGCGGGAAGACTGCTTGCTTAATTCCATGAGGGGGATTCAGAAGACTGATTTTATAGTCGGCCATACTAAACCAAAGGCATCTTAGGGGCAACTTTTGCTCTTTTTTTACGCGTTTTGCATTGCTTTGTCGATAATGTTTCGTGGCTTCCCTATATTATTTTGGTATTACTCCGGCGAGATAATTCATTGGCTGTTGAGGGCGGATTTTCGTACCATCGTCGCAGCATCAGTAAAGGATATGCCTGTGAACAAGAATATTGTGGGAATCGATTGGGGCACCAGCAACCGGCGCGCCTATCTGATAGATCAATCGGGCGCCTGCCTGGCCGAGCATGAAGACGGCCAGGGCATGCTGGCCGTGGGCGGACGCGACCAGTTTGGCGCCTCGCTGGCCGGTCTGCTGGACGCGATGCAACTGCCGGCCGACGTGCCGGTGATCATGTCCGGCATGGTGGGCAGCGCCTCCGGCTGGCAGGAGGTCGATTACCTCGACGCCTCGGTGCCGCTGACGCAGTTGCCGCAGCACTTGGCGGCCGTCACCGATCCGGCCTGGGCCGGCCGTGCCACCATCGTGCCGGGCTATGTGTACCGCAACGGTGCTTCGTCCGATGTGATGCGCGGCGAGGAAACCCAGCTGCTGGGCGCGGTCGCGCAGGGCCACCGCGACGGCTGGCTGGTGCTGCCCGGCACCCACAGCAAGTGGGTGTTGCTGCGTGACGGCGTGATCCAGTCGTTTGCCACCTACATGACCGGCGAACTGTTTTCCATGCTGTCCAAGGGCGGCACCTTGTCGTCGATGATGGGCGGCGACAGTGCCGACGCCGACGGCTTTGCCACCGGCCTCAATCAGGCGGCGCGCAACGAACCGCTGTCGAATAGTCTGTTCCGCGTGCGCGCCGGCGTGGTGTCGCGCGCGGCGCCGGCACAGCAGGCGGCGGCCACCGTCAGCGGCCTGCTGATCGGCGCCGAGTTCGCCGCTGCGGCGCGTGCGGCCGAAGGGCAGGGCATTGCCGTGATCGGTTCGCCGGCGCTGGCGGCGCGCTATGCGCTGGCCGCGCAGCATTTCGGCTTGAACTGTAAGGTGCTCGACCCACATGCGGTGTATTGCACCGCCATTTCCCAATTCCTGAAAGCCTGACCATGACTACTGTTACCCATCCTGCCACGCCGCTGGTTGCCATCCTGCGCGGCTTGAATCCCGCCGAAGCGGTGGATGTCGCCAAGGTGCTGCATACGGCTGGCTTCCGCGCGCTGGAAGTGCCGCTGAACCGTCCGGGCGCGCTTGAGGCGATCGCCGCCATCGTCGCGCTGGAACTGCCCGATACGCTGGTCGGCGGTGGCACCATGCTCACCGTCGATCACGTGGACGCAGTCTTCGCAGCCGGTGGCCGCCTGCTGGTGTCGCCGAACTGCGTGCCGGCGGTGATCCGTCGCGCGGCCGAACTGGGCATGTACTGCGCACCAGGCGTGGCGACGCCAAGCGAGGCGTTTGCCGCGCTGGACGCCGGCGCCCACGCGCTGAAGATTTTCCCGGCCGAGTCGGTTGGCCACGGCGGCATCAAGGCGCTCAAGAGCGTGCTGCCGGCTGGTACGCCGGTGTGGCCGGTGGGCGGCGTGTCGCCGGAAACCATGGCCGACTGGGTCAAGGCCGGCGCCACCGGTTTCGGCATCGGCGGCGCGCTGTACACCCCGGGCGTGACGCTGGAGCAGCTGAAGGAGCGCGCGGAAGCGTTCGTTAGCACCTGGCGCGCTTTGGCCGTATGATGGCGGCTCTCTAATCTGAGGAACCGAACTGATGAGCAAGCATGATGTGCAGTGCCTGTGGGACCTGGGCGCACAACTGGGCGAAGGCCCGCTGTGGGTGGCGGAACAGAACCGCCTGTACTTTGTCGACCTGAAAAGCCAGAACCTGCACGCGGTCGATGTCGGCAGCGGCGAGCGCTACAGCTGGGCCATGCCGGACTACATCTGCTGGCTGATCGCACGCCGCGACGGCGACGGCTTCATGGCCGGCCTGCGCGACGGCATTGCCCGCGTGTGGCTGGAGCCTGAGCTGCGCATCGCGTATCTGCACCGTCCGTTCCCCGAGGATAGCGGCCTGCGCATGAACGATGCCAAGGTCGACAGCGCCGGCCGTATCTGGGCCGGTTCGATGCACAACACCGATTACGCGCAAGCGATCGGCACGCTGTTCCGCCTGGATACCGATCATCAGCTGCACGCTACCGAGAACGACTATCACATCTGCAACGGCCCGACCTTCAGTCTGGACGGCGCCACCATGTACCACACCGACAGCTACGAAGGCCGCACCTACGCCTATCCGCTGGCGGCCGACGGCACGCTGGGCGAGCCGCGCGTATGGCGCCAGTTCGGCGATGGCGAAGGTTCACCGGACGGCATGACGGTCGACAGCGAAGGCTGCGTGTGGATCGCGCAATGGGGTGGCAGCCGCGTCTGCCGTTACTCGGCGGATGGCGAGTTACTGGAGACCATCGCGGTGCCGGTGCGCAATCCGGCCTCGTGCACCTTCGGCGGCGACGATCTGAAAACGCTGTTCATCACCACCGCCAGCGAGGACAACACGCCCGAGCAACTGGCCGCTCATCCGCTGACCGGCGCCGTGTTTGCGGTACGGGTTGACGTTGCCGGCGTGCCGGCGGCGCGCTTCGGCTAAAATGCGGGCTTTAGTACAAGCCCGCCGCCATGCAAACTCCAGCACCTAAATATTTTCACTTTCACCCGGACGCCGACCTTCCTGTATTGGAAGGCCTGCGTGCGTTCAAAACCATTCTTGTCGCCGATGTTGAAGTGCAGGAAACCACCATGTGGGACATCAGCCGCTGGCTGATCGAGTCCGGCAGCCTGTATGTGCTGGTGTGGGGCAAGGACAGCGAACAATGGCGCGAGGCGGTCGAGGATGCGGCGCTGGAAGCCGTCAACTACGAAGACGTGGCGGAACAGCACCGCGTGCTGGTCACCGCGCATGAGGATGACGATCTGGAAGAAGTGTTCTGGTTCGCCCGCCACCGCGCGTCCCATCCGGCTGACCTGCAAGACACCCTCATCCTCCACATCGCCGACACCCCGCGCCGCGAAGAACTCGAAGACGCGTACAGCGACGCCTGAGTTGATCAGCCTCAGTCGCCGCCACGCTTCGTTGTGCTACAAGCGCAGGAGGAGGTGGCGACATGAACAGCAAGCGCATCTATTATTCCTGCAGTACGTGGCTGTCCTACCAGATCTGCCAGCATTATTATGGCCAGCGACATTACGCCTGGTGCGCACCCTTCTTCGACGCGGAATCTGTGTTCAGCCTGCCCAACTCGATCCCGCCGAGTTCGAATCCCCGCGCTATCTATTGGAGTCTCAAAAGGGATGTCGACGCTGGCGACCTTCACTCGGCAAAGATAGCGGACGTGCGGGACGGAATTGAACATGGAGCAGCCATCAAGCGCGCGGCTGGTATCATAACGCGATCGCAATACCTTCAAATCAAACGGATAGCACGGTTTGCTCACGTATCAGATTTTGTGCCACTAATGTTTGTTATTCCCTTGCATCCTGTTACCGGCAGAGTGAAGTTGGTTGATATCAGAAACAGGGCCAGTTCGTTATCCGAGGAATACATCATCACGGATCTGCCACGTCATCTGTTCGATGCGATTGAACTGTAACAGGGAGGATGACATGAACATACTTGCTTATGTTGAATCAGTACCTTATGACACAGCTATCGAAGCAATGTTCTACGTTCGGCGAGCATTTGAGCATGCGGCGTGGCCTAAGGAAATGCGACTGGATATCTTTACGGATCATCCCGATTGCGTGCCTGGCCCGGAGAGTCGGGCGCTAACGCTCGCAATTCTGGCGGGCATCGAAGCCGAGCAGCAAAAAGAAATTGATCAGCTGGATCAACAGACCATCCGGCACTACTCCATCGCCATGAGTGAAGCGAGTACCATCCTGAAAGAGCGCGATCCGGAAATGTACCCGGACAATGGCGAGGAGTTGCTGCGCCAGTTGCGCGCGGAATGGCCTCGCCACCGTTAGAACGTGATGCGCACGGACGGCGCGCTGCGCTTGGCCTCACCGTGGAACACCGCTTCGATGTTGTTGCCGGCCGGGTCGAGCACGAAGGCGGCGAAGTACCCGGGGTGGTAGGGACGTTCGCCCGGTGCGCCATTGTCCTTGCCGCCGGCGTCCAGGGCCGCGTGGTAGAACGCCTCCACCATCTTGCGGTCGCTGGCCTGAAACGCCAGGTGATGGCGGCCCGTCAGCACGCCTAGCGCCGCATCGCTGTCCGCGGTCGACACGAACAACTCATCAGCCCAAAAATAGTCGTCGCCGGCGCCACCCAGTGGGATGCCCAGCACGTCAAACACGGCGATATAGAATTTTTGCGTAGCGGGAAGGTCGGACACGACCAGGTGAATATGGTCGATCAAGCGGCCACGGTGCAGTTCTTGTGTTTCCATGCTGTACTCCTTCAGGCGAAGTTCATGGGAACGCAGATTGTAGTCCGAAAGCGCCTTTGGGACGCGCCACGATAGCGGTCGGGCGGTTATTTTGGGGCGCCGACAGGCGCGGCGGTCAGGACGTCATCGTCACTGCTCCACGCGGGCGACGTGACGGCGTAGAACGTCAGCGGCACGCCCTTGCTGGCGCGGATCGAGCGCACCGTGCTGGGCTGGATGACGATGTAGGAACCAGGCTTCACCGCCTGCACCTTGCTGTCGGTCCAGACCTCGCCCTCGCCGCTGAGCACGAAGAACGATTCCTCGCCCAGCTTGTTGTGGCTCCACGCGCTGGCCTTGCCGGGTTCGAGCCGGAACAGCGCCACGCTGACCTTGTCGCTGCGGGCGCCGGGGGGCGCGGTGCGGCCGCTCAGTTCCCACAGCGTGACGCCGGGCGCGGCGTGGATGGCATTCAGTTGGTCGGGATGCAGCACCGGCGGCACGTCCTGCGCCAGTGCGATGGCCGGCAGCGCGGCGAGCAAAAGAGGGAATAATTTCATGCGCATCAGTTTAGCAGATGCAAAAAAGCCCGCGTCGCCGAAGCTTCGCGGGCTCTTGTTGGCAGGCTAAGTCAGCCGGCCGGCAACATTACATCATGCCGTCCATGCCACCCATGCCGCCCATGCCACCCATACCGCCCATGCCGCCGGCTGGTTTGTCTTCGGTGACTTCAGCGATCATGCAGTCGGTGGTCAGCATCAGGCCAGCGATCGACGCTGCGTTTTGCAGTGCCGAGCGGGTGACTTTAGCTGGATCCAGCACGCCCATTTCAACCATGTCGCCGTAGGTGCCGTTGGCAGCGTTGTAACCGTAGTTACCGGTGCCAGCCAACACAGCAGCAACCACTACCGACGATTCTTCGCCAGCGTTTTGCACGATCATGCGCAGTGGCTCTTCCATGGCGCGCAGAACGATCTTGATACCTGCGTCCTGGTCTGGGTTGTCGCCTTTCAGGCCTTGTACCAGCGCACGAGCGCGCAGCAGGGCAACGCCGCCGCCTGGCACGATGCCTTCTTCCACGGCAGCGCGGGTAGCGTGCAGTGCATCTTCCACGCGGGCTTTTTTCTCTTTCATTTCAACTTCGGTAGCAGCACCGACTTTGATCACGGCAACGCCGCCGGCCAGCTTGGCCACGCGCTCTTGCAGTTTTTCACGGTCGTAGTCCGAGGTCGCTTCTTCGATCTGCACGCGGATTTGCTTGACGCGCGCTTCGATGTTAGCGGCTTGACCAGCGCCATCGATGATGATGGTGTTTTCTTTGCCGACTTCGATACGCTTGGCTTGACCCAGTTCTTCCAGGGTGATTTTTTCCAGGGTCAGGCCGATTTCTTCAGCAACTACCTGGCCGCCGGTCAGCACAGCGATGTCTTCCAGCATGGCTTTACGACGGTCGCCGAAGCCAGGAGCTTTGACAGCAACGGTTTTCAGGATGCCGCGGATGTTGTTGACCACCAGGGTAGCCAGTGCTTCGCCTTCGATGTCTTCAGCGATGATCAGCAGTGGACGGCCAGCTTTGGCGACTTGTTCCAGTACCGGCAGCAGGTCACGGATGTTCGAGATTTTCTTGTCGCACAGCAGGACGAATGGGCTGTCCAGCGCGGCAACTTGTTTCTCTTGATTGTTGATGAAGTATGGCGACAGGTAGCCGCGGTCGAACTGCATACCTTCAACGATGTCCAGCTCGTCGTTCAGCGATTTGCCGTCTTCCACGGTGATCACGCCTTCTTTGCCGACTTTTTCCATCGCTTCAGCGATACGCTCGCCGATCGAGGTGTCCGAGTTGGCCGAGATCGCGCCGACCTGGGCGATTTCTTTCGAGGTGGTGGTTGGCTTGGCGATTTTTTTCAGTTCTTCGACGGTCGCTGCAACAGCTTTGTCGATACCGCGCTTCAGGTCCATCGGGTTCATGCCGGCGGCAACGAACTTCATGCCTTCGCGCACGATGGCCTGGGCCAGCACGGTTGCGGTGGTGGTGCCATCGCCGGCGTTGTCGCTGGTACGGGAAGCAACTTCCTTGACCATTTGCGCGCCCATGTTCTGCAGCTTGTCTTTCAGTTCAACTTCTTTGGCAACGGATACGCCGTCTTTGGTGACGGTAGGGGCGCCGAACGAACGTTCCAGCACAACGTTGCGGCCTTTCGGGCCCAGGGTGACTTTAACGGCGTTAGCCAGGATGTTCACGCCTTCAACCATTTTGGCGCGCGCTGCGTCGCCGAAAATAACTTCTTTAGCTGCCATGTTTATTGCTCCTTGAGGTGTTGAGTGGGATCAGTCGGGACCAGGAATTACTTGGTGACGATCGCCATGATGTCTTCTTCGCGCATGACCATCAGTTCCTGGCCGTCGATCTTGACGGTCTGGCCGGCGTATTTGCCGAACAGGACGCGGTCGCCTACCTTGACATCCAGAGGACGGACTTTGCCATCTTCCAGGATCTTGCCATTGCCAACCGCCAGGACTTCGCCTTGATCTGGTTTTTCAGCAGCCGCATCAGGGATGATCAGGCCGGACGCAGTTTTGGTTTCCTGGTCGAGGCGTTTGACGATTACGCGATCGTTCAAAGGGCGAAGGTTCATACAAAACTCCTTAATTTTTAACAATGGTACAGTTGGTTGTCGTTTCAATCAGATTGCTACGACGGAAAGTTGAGCTGGGTGCTGTTAGCACTCCACCGTAACGAGTGCTAATTATAGGGACGACCTCGGTCCATTTCAAGGCGCACAAGCTTGCGAAGCATCAAATAAACATGAAAATAGTATCGATATGACTACAATGCATGATCTTCACCGCGAATTTGCGCCTCCTGAGCCGTTGCGCGGCGCCATCCGGTGCTTCTGGCACACCCGCCGCGCCGACCATGGACCGCGCTTCGAAATCATCCCGGATGGGTATGCGGAGATCATTTTTTACTTCGGTAGCTGTTATCTGGATGGCAAGCCACTGCCGTCGCCATTCCTGATGGGTTTGCTCAACCAGCCGCTGCATCTGACCACCGACGACGTGCTGGAGGTGATCGGCGTCCGCTGTTATCCGTGGACCGTGTTCGATTTGCTCGGCCTGCCGGCGGACAGGGATGGCTTGCGCGCGTTCGAGCATCCGGTGGCGGCGCTGCAACCGGCTTTGCAAGCCTGCGTGGCTGACGGGCGCATCGAGGATGCGGTGGCGCTGCTGGCGGATTACTTCAACGGCGCACAGCCGGCAGCGCTGGATCCTACGCTGTTCAAGGCCGGCGCGGCGATGCTGGAGGCGCGCGGCGTGCTGCCGGTCAGCGAGGTGGCCGCAGCGGCGCATGCGACGGTGCGCACGCTGGAGCGCAAGTTCAAGCAGTCGTCCGGGCATACGGTGAAGGACGTGTCCGGCCTGATGCGCTTTGAACAGGCGCGTAACCGGCTGTGGGCCGAGCCGGACATCAAGCTTGCCGACTTGGCGCAGGCGCTGGGCTACACCGACCAGTCGCACCTGAGCCGCGATTTCAAGCGCTACAGCGGCATGACGCCGGCGGCGTTCGCGCGCAAGCGAAGACCGTAATTTTTGTCGCGTTTGTACAATCCGGCCTGGCCCGCAGAATTTAGACTTGCGGGCATGAAAACTTATGACATCATTATTTCAGGCGCCGGTCCGGTCGGCCTGTTTCTCGCTTGCGAGCTGGCGCTGGCCGACTGTTCCGTACTGATTCTGGAGAAGGCGGAAGATCCGCACTCGCCGTTGAAGCAGATGCCCTTTGGCATACGAGGTCTGAACGCGCCGTCGATTGAGGCGCTGGATCGTCGCGGCCTGCTCGACCAGCTGGAAGTGCCTAAACGTGTCAAAAATCCGTTTGGTCATGTGGGCTCGGCGCAGGCGGGGCATTTTGCTGGTATTCCGTTTTTGTATGGCGATATCGATACCGCACAGTGGCCGCATCGGCTGCCCAGTTCCACGCCCACCAATATGATCTCTGAAATGGCGGAGACCGAAGCGGTGCTGACGCGTCGCGCACAGGCGCTGGGCGTTGAGATCCGGCGTGGCGTGGGCGTGACTGGCGTTGAGCAGGATGATGCTAGCGTTACGGTGAAGGCCGGCTACAGCAGCTTCCAGGGACTGTGGCTGGTGGGTTGCGACGGCGCGCGCAGCGTGGTGCGCAAGGAGGGCGGTTTCGAGTTCGCCGGCACCGAGCCGGAATTCACCGGCTACACGGTGAAGGTGGATTTCGCCAATCCGGAGCTGCTTAATTCCGGCCGCAACGTTACGCCGCGCGGCATGTACTTTCAAACGCAGCCCGGCTACCTGGCTATCCAGGATTTTGATGGCGGCGCGTTTCATCAGCGCGGCGAGGCGGTCACGCTGGCGCACGTGCAATCGGTGTTGCGCAGGATTTCGGCTACCGACATCACCATCAGCGCACTGCACGTCGCCACCACGTGGACTGACCGCGCGCGCCAGGCCACCAGCTACCGCAATGGCCGCATCCTGTTAGCCGGCGATGCCGCGCACATTCACTCTCCGCTGGGAGGGCAGGGCCTCAATCTGGGACTTGGCGACGCGATGAACCTAGGCTGGAAGCTGGCCGCCACCATACGCGGCGATGCACCGGACGGTCTGCTGGACAGCTACGAGGCCGAACGCCATCCGCTGGGCGTGCGTGTGCTGGACTGGTCGCGCGCGCAGGTTGCCATCATGCGTCCTGGCCCGGAAGCCAGCGCGCTGCATGCGATCTTCCGTGATTTGATCAAGACACGCGACGGCGCGACCTACATTGCCGGCCGTGTGTGGGGTATCACCACCAACAGCGTACCTAACTTTGAAATTGATGGCGTGACGGTGCAGGCACTGATGCGTGACGGGCTGGGCATGCTGCTGGACTTCGACGCCGATCCGGCGCTGCGCAGTTGGGCGACTTCGCATGCCGTCAAGTACGTGACGGGCAGCGTGCCGGACCGGCTGGGATACAGCGCATTGCTGGTGCGCCCGGATGGCGTGATTGCCTGGCGAGACGGCGACGGCGACCTTGCGCAGGCCGCCGCGCCGTGGTTCAACGTCGCTCGCCGCGCGTCTTGAGCTGGTCGAGCAGCACCGCGACCAGCAGAATCAGACCGCGCATCAGGTATTGGTAGAAGGCGTCGACGTCCAGCAGGTTCATGACGTTTTCCACAGTCCCCATAATCAGCACGCCGATCAGCACACCGAAGATGCGCGCCTTGCCGCCCTGGAGCGAGACGCCGCCCAGCACGCAGGCGGAGATCACGTCCAGCTCAAAGCCTTGCGCCGCGTTCGGCTGGCCGCTGGTAATGCGTGAGGCGAGGATCAGGCCCGCCATGGCGGTTACCACGCCTTGCAGCAGGAAGATCCACACGCGCAGTCGTTCGACGCGCACGCCGGCCAGCCGCGCGGCTTCTGGATTGCCGCCGATGGCCAGCGTGTTGCGGCCGAAGACCGTCTGGTTGAGCAGGATGCCGAAGACGACGAAGCAGGCGCCGGCCACCAGCACCGGCAGCGGCAGGCCGAAGATGCGGGTGTCGCCGAAGTCGATAAAGCTGTCGTCGTTGATGCCGACTGCCTGGCCTTTGGAGACGATGAAGGCCAGGCCGCGCACCATCAGCATGGTGGCCAGGGTGGCGATCAATGCGTTCACGCGCAGGTAGGCGATCAGGACGCCATTGAGGGCCCCGATCAGCGCACCGGCGCCCAGGCCGGCGGCGACGGCGATGGCGACGCTGCCGCTATGTTCCAGCACGATGGCGCCCAGCACGCCGGCGAAGGCGATGGTGGAGCCGACCGACAGGTCGAAATCGCGCGAGGCAAGGCACAGCATCATGGTGCAGGCGACCATGCCGATCTGCGCCACCGACAGCATCAGCCCGATGACGTTGGTCACGGAGAAGAAATTTTCCACCGTCGCCGACAACACGGCGAACAGCACCAGGTAGGCCAGCGGCATGCTGTATTCCGACAGCCATTGGCGCGAGATTAGCGGCGAGGCCGCAGCGGCGGGATTGAGTTGAGAGACGCTCATGCGATGCTCCGTGTAGGTTGGGCAGGCGATTCGATGTAGGCGGCCGGCGCGGTGGTGGAGGTGGCGGCGGCTGGCGTGGCGCCGTCAGGCAGGGCGAGGCGCAGGACTTCGGTTTCGTTGGCGTCTGCGCGCGACAGTTCGCCGCAGATGGCGCCTTCGCGCATGACGATTACGCGGTCGGCGATGCCCAGCACTTCCGGCAGTTCGCTCGACACCACGATCACGCAACAACCGCGTTCCGCCACTTCATGGATGATGCGGTAGATATCGTTCTTGGCGCCGACGTCGATGCCGCGCGTCGGCTCATCGAGTATCAGCACCTTCAGGCCCGGCTCCGCCAGCCAGCGCGCCAGAATCACCTTCTGCTGATTGCCGCCTGAGAGCAAACGTATCTCCTGCTGGCGATTGGGCGTCTTGATGCGCAGACGGGCGATGAATTCATCCGCCAGCGCCGCTTCGCGCTTGTGGCGCAGGAACACGCCGCCACGCAGATCATTCCTTCGCACGCTGATGTTGATGTTCTCCGCCACCGACGCCGTAGCAAGAATGCCTTGCTCCTTGCGGTCCTCCGGGCACAGCACGATGCCGGCGGCAATCGCATCCGCCGGACCGCCAGTGGCGACAGGCGCGCCATCCAGCAGCACCGTGCCGGCACTGCGCGCATCGGCGTTGTACAGCAGGCGCATTAACTCGCTGCGTCCCGCACCCACCAGGCCGAAGAAGCCCAGCACTTCGCCACCATGGACGCTGAAGCTTTGCGGTCCTTTAATATGCTTGCCATCGAGGCCTTGTACCTGCAGGCGCGCTTGCGTATGCGGACGTTCTCGATAATCGTAGATATCGCTTAGTTCCCGGCCGACCATATCGCTGATCAGCCGATCGCGTGGCACGTTGGCCATCACCTCATGCGTGACGATCTTGCGGCCATCGCGAAAGATGGTGCAGGCGTCGCACAGCTCATACAACTCTTCCAGTCGGTGCGAAATGTAAATCAGCGTGCGGCCATCGGCGCGCAGCTCTTTCACTAAGCGGAACAGGATTTCGGTTTCGCGGTGCGACAGCGAGGAGGTGGGTTCATCGAACGCGATCACCTGCGCGTCCTGCATGATGGCTTTGCAGATCTCCACCATCTGCCGCTGCGCGATCGACAGGTCGGCCAGCCGCGCAGCTGGCGACAGGTCTACGCCGATGGCGGCTAGCTTCTCCGCCACGATGCGATGCGCGCGCGCCTTGTCGAGAAAGCCGAAGCGCGACGGCATGCGGCCCAGCAGCACGTTCTCCGCCACTGTCAGTTCGGGCACGTACTGCAATTCCTGGTGAATGATGGCGATGCCGGCGCGGATTGCATCCTTGGCGCTGGTGAAGTGGCGCTCCTGCCCATCCACCAGCAGCCGGCCGCCATCCGGCTTGTACTGGCCGCCGAGTATTTTCAACAGTGTTGACTTACCTGCGCCATTCTCGCCCAGCAGCCCATGCACCTGACCGGCGTGGGCTGCGAAGCTCACACCGTTCAGCGCCTTCACGCCGGGGAAGAATTTGCACACATGGTCGAATTCCAGATATGCGGCCATGGCTACTGGCCCATCGCTTTGCGGACCTCGGCCTGATTGGCGCGGGTCATCAACATTCCTTTGGTGAGCACTTCAGCCGGTGGCGTGGCTTTGCCGTTGATCCAGTTAACCAGATTGACGGAGGTCTGGTAGCCGTGTTCCTTAGCGCTGATCATCACCGAGCCAAAGAAGCCGGTTGGCTGCGGCTTGTTCAATTCATTTTCCGCGGCCTTGGCGCCGCCGATGCCGATGCCGATCATGTTGTCGGCCTTGATGCCGCGTCCTTCGGCGGCGCGCACGGCGCCGAGTACCGCTTCATCGTTCAGGCCCACCGCCACCCAGTGTTTGAACTTGGCGTTCTTGGTCAGCGCGATGTTGGTGGCGTTGAAGGCGTTCTCGGTGTCGGTCTTGGCTTGGGGAGCGTCGATGATGTTCGCGGCCGGGAAGCCGGCGGCTTTCAGCGCATCGACTGCGCCGGTGGTGCGTTCCTTGCCGGTCGGGAGCTGGTCGTAGGCGACGCGGATTGCGCCGACTTCCGCCATATTCCATTTGCGGGCCTTGATTTCGGCGATGATGCCTTCGCCGACCTGCTTGCCGATCTGGTAGCCGGAAATGCCCATGTGAGGTATGGACTCAATCGGCTTGCCGCTGCCATCGACCAGACGGTCATCGACTGAAACGACTTTGAGGTTGTTGCGCTTGGCCGCGCGTTCGATGGCCTTGCCCAGCTTGACGTCCGGCGCGCAGATGACAAAGCCTTGTGCCTTCTGCGCCGCCAGATTGTCGATGGCCGCCATGGTCTTTTCGCCGTTGGGGATGCCGATCTTCACCAGCGTGAAGCCTTTCTCCTTGGCGGCGACTTCCGCATAACGCCACTCATCCTGGAACCACGGCTCCTCCGCCTGTTTGACGAGGAAGCCGATTTTTACGGGATCAGCGGCATGCGCCCAGGCCGCAGCGCAAAGCGCCGCGGCAACCAACAAAGTACGTTTCATATCCTGTCTCCATTCGATTTATATCGTTATTATGGGTTGATACGTAATTGATACACTGGAATCACCGTCACACTGCGCACGGTTGCCATCTGCTTCGCGCCGCCGAAATCGGGGCGTGCCTCTTTGGGCAGGTAGATAGGCGCATCGGCGCGGAGCGGCAACACGGATACGGTCAGCGGCTGGTCCAGCAGCGCGGCTTGCTGACGCAGGCCGAACTGCCATTGATAGCCGCTGTAGTACCAGTCGTCCAACATGCGGGTGCCTGCATACAGGCGGCCGATGTCGCCGACAAAGTCGATTTGCAGCAGGGCGTCGTCCAAACCTTTCAGCTGCTCGCGCGGGACGTTGATCTGCCATGCGCCGGCGGCCTTGAAGTTTTCCGGCGCCGGCTGGATGGCCGCTTTCGCGCTGCCGCCGATAACCACAGGCGCCGCTTCTTGCGCGTTGCGGGTCTGCGTGACAGTAGCTTTGATCTCGTGCGCAGGCAGCGTCGCTTCAAACGCCTGGAAGATGCCGTCGTTGCCGGCCGCGCGCAGGGCGACGGTGGCGGTCGGCGCATCCACAGCCGCATACGCGCCGGCGTTGGACGGCGCTGCCGCAGCCTTGGCCGCCGGCTTGGCATTCCACGCCGCGCCGGTGGTGGTGGCTTTTGGCGCATTCACCAGTGCCGGGTAGATCGCGAAGCGGAACTTGCTGTCGCCGACCGAACGCAGTTGCAGCGCGTTGCCGTCAACGTAGGCCTGGTCGGCGCTAAGCAGCAGCCGCTGTTGGCCGGCCAGCTGCACCACGCTCAGTTGCTGCGATTGTTCCGCCGTCAGCACCACGATGGTTAGCGGACGCTTGCCGTCGCGCTGCACCGTCACCGCCGCGCCAGCGCCAGGCTGCACGCCGGTGACCAGCGTGTGGCCGGCGCTGGCGGCAACTTGTGCACCGCCTGCCGCCGTAACACGTGTTCCGGCATCGAACGACAGCTCGACCGGCACGCCGGCATTGGCGCCGAATACCGCCACCAGGCCTGCCTTGCCCTGATCCAGCAGCGTCAAAGGCTGGGCGGTGGCGTAGTGCAGGTTGGTGCCGTCGAGGTCCAAATTCAGCGGCCAGATGAAGTAAGCGCCGTTGGCGATGTCCACCGGCTTGCTCGGCAGCGTGATCTGCTGGCCCGGTAACTTGACCGAGAATTGCGTCGTCTTCTGCGCAGCCATGTCGTACTGGCGCACGTGGTTGTTCACGAACAGGAAGCCGCGTTCACCTTCGCTGCGCACCGCAAAGCGCGCGGTGCTCAGGTCATCTGGCTTGGCCGGCGACACGTCCGGCTTGCGCACGGTCATCGGCGCCAGGCGTGAACCGAAGGCGCGCGTGAACAGGTGGAATGGACGCAGCTTCTCCAGCACCTTGCGCTGCTGGCCATCCGGGCCGAGTGGCGCCTGGAAGTCGTAGCTGATCATGGTGGTGTCGTTGTAGCCGCCACTGAGGGAGCTTTCTTCCATGCCGGTGCCGCCGAGGCTCAGCGGATTGCGGCCGCCGTGGAACATGTAGTAACCCATCAGGTTGACGCCGGAACCCAGCTGCACCGGCAGCATGGAGGCGATGTCGTCGGCCGATACCACGGTGCGGCGGCGATACATGAACGGCAGTCCGGCGCCATATTCGGCGCCGAGGAATGGCGTGACCTCCTTGTCGGTTTCGGCGGTGCCCGGCGCGTGGGCCGCGGTCTGCGCACCCAGGTCGCCGCTGACGCGGGTGTCGAAGCGGAAGGCATAGGTTTCTTTCGGCGGCAGCTCTTTGGTGCTAACGCCCCAAGGCTCGTCGGGATAGCCGCCGAATACCGGCGTCACTTCGCCGGTCGGGTAGATGGTGCCGTCCCAGCCGGTGACGGTGTAGTAGGGCACATCCATGCCCGCCTTGAGCGCCAGCTTTTTCAGCGCGGCGATGTGTGCCGCGCCTTTGCCGGGACCATCGATGTTGTATTCGTTTTCCAGCTGGATGCCGATCACATGGCCGCCGTCTTTCCACAGCTGGCCCTTGAGCTGCTGGCCGATCTGCCCATACAGGCGCTCGACGAAGCGCATGTACTGCGGATCGTTGCCGCGCGTCGGCATGGCGTTGACCACCCAGTCCGGGAAGCCGCCGAACCGCACTTCGGCGTGCGCCCACGGGCCGACTCGGACCACGACATCCAGCCCGGCCTTGCCAGCCAGTTCGATGAAGCGATGCAGGTCGCGGTTGCCGGACCAGTCGAATTTTCCTTCGACTTCTTCGTGGTGATTCCACATGACGTAGCTGGCGACGATGTCGATGCCGGCCGCTTTCATCTTGCGCAGTTCCGCTTCCCATTGCGAGGCGGGGGTGCGGCTGTAGTGGAATTCGCCCATCACCGGCAGCCATGGGGCGCCGTTGCGGGTCAGGTAGCGGGCGTTGGCGCCGAGCGTGGCGCCATTTGGCGCGGTGGCGGTGCCGAGCCGCAGCGCGGCGTTGAGCGGGGCGGGCGTTGGCGCGCTGGCGTCGATGGACAACGTGCCGGCGCCGGCAAAGCCGGTGGCCAGCACGCTTGCCACCACCGCCGCGCAAATGCGGAGGCGGGGCGCGATCACCATTCGGCGACGCTGCCGTCTTCGTGGCGCCATACCGGGTTACGCCAGTCCGGCGCGTTCTTGGCGGCTTCGATGACGCGCTCTTCGTCCACTTCCACGCCCAGGCCTGGTTTCGGCAGCGGGTTGCAGTAGCCGTCGACGATCTTGAAGTCTTCCTTGTTGATCACGTAGTCCAGCAGCTCGCCGCCCTTGTTGTAGTGGATGCCCATGCTCTGCTCTTGCAGCACGGCGTTGTACGACACGAAGTCCACCGCCAGGCAGGCCGCCAGCGCGACCGGGCCCAGAGGGCAGTGCGGCGCCAACGTGATGTCGTAGGCTTCGGCCATCGAGGCGATCTTCAGGCACTCGGTGATGCCGCCGGCGTGCGACAGGTCCGGCTGCACGATCGACAGGCCACCGGCCGCGAACACGTTCTTGAATTCGAAGCGCGAGTACATGCGCTCACCGGCGGCCAGCGGGATCGAGGTCATCTCGGCCAGGCGCGGGTAGTACTCGGCCTGCTCGGCCAGTACCGGTTCTTCCACGAACAGCGGACGGAATTGTTCCAGCTCGCGCAGCAGGGTCTTGGCCATCGGCGCGGCCACGCGGCCGTGGAAGTCCAGGCCGAATTCGATGGTGGTGCCGAAGGCTTCGCGGATCTCGGCCACGCGGCGCACCGCTTCGTCGACCTTGGCCGAGGTGTCCAGCATGCCCAATTCTTCGGTGCCGTTCATCTTGAAGGTGTTGAAGCCGCCCTTTTGCAGCGTGCGGATTTGTTCGATGATGTCCGACGGACGGTCGCCGCCGACCCAGCTGTACATTTTCATGCGGTCGCGCACCAGGCCGCCCAGCAGTTCGACCACCGGCTTGCCCAGTACTTTGCCCTTGATGTCCCACAGCGCCTGGTCGATACCGGCGATCGCGCTCATCAGGATGGCGCCGCCACGGTAGAAGCCGGCGCGGTACATGGTCTGCCACAGGTCGTTGATGCGGGCCGGGTCCTGGCCGATCAGATACGGCTCCATCTCCTGAACCGCAGTCTCCACGGTGCGGGCGCGGCCTTCGATGACCGGTTCGCCCCAGCCGACGACGCCTTCATCGGTTTCGATTTTCAGCAGCATCCAGCGCGGTGGAACACGGTAGGTCGTCAGTTTAGTGATTTTCATAGGGTAAAGTCAGGATGGAGTTCGGGGAACAGACGCTCAGTCTAAAACGGCCGGCTAGACTGGAAATATGATTAATTCGCTGGGAGCCATATCATTATCGGATAGCAGCCATGCCGGCGCTGCTATCCGATATCTGCATGGCTGGCGGCGCTTTATTCATAGCTGCGGCCGGCCGCCTTCCCTTAGACTTTCCGCTGTCGAAAACCGTTTCAGGACTCCTATGAATGTAGCCACCCATGCAGCCACCCCGGTCGCCTCCACGCCCGGCATCATGCTGATCCGGGTGGGGCAGGCCGGCTGCGCGCTGCGTTGGGATGCTGTACAGCAATGTTGGCGCTGGCCCGATCCGGTGGGCAGCCAATTGTATGCATGGCCGGCGCCGCCCGCCATGCCGAGCGGCGTCCGCCTGCACGAGAGCGCCTGCGTGATGGTCTGTTGCAGCTCCGGCCGCGTGCTGCTGGGACTGGGCAAGCGGCTCGGCATGCTGGAATTGCCGCAGCCGGGCCAGCCGGTGCGCACCTTGCAGGCCCAAGTGCTGATCACCATCGACGCGGCCGAACCGCGCACCGCCATCAGCGACGGTTGCACCGACCGCGACGGCAATTTCGTGTTCGGCACCGCCAACACGGCGCAGGACCAGCGGCCGATTGGCAGTTTTTACCAGTATTCGCAGCGCTACGGTTTGCGCCGGCTGGCTTTGCCGGCAGTGGTGAAGGCCGCCAGCATCGCATTCAGCCCGGATGGCCGCACGATGATCTTTGCCGACGCCACCCGCGGCGAGTTGATGCAATGCGACTACGATGCCGAGCGGGCCAAGGTTGGCGGAATGAGAACTTTTTCGCAACTGGTCGAGCGCGGCGCCGGCGCCGCCATTGCTGATAGTAAAGGCAACATCTGGAGCGTGCAGGGCGGCGTGCTGGTGCAGTACGACAGCGCCGGCGAAGTCTTGCGGCAGATTTCGCTGGCGCGCGAGGCCGTCGCCTCGGTGGCGTTTGGCGGCGAAGGCCTGCGGCAATTGCTGGTGCTTGGCGCGCAGGGCGGCCTGTACGGCTTGCCGCCCGATGTGGCCAAGGGACTGGCGCGGGGCGTCGCCGACAGCCTGTTTATTGATAGCGGTAGCGCTTCCATACCGGTTTCCCGCACGTGACGGTGATTGACGCTGGTCCAGCCCGCATTTATGATGGGCAATCAAACCAATCACCCTTATGACTGATTCCCGCTCGGACCGCTTTGTTCGTTCCCACCTGAAAACCCGCCACCTGGTCCTGCTCGTTGAGCTGGGCCGGCACGGCTCCATCGCTCACGCAGCGCAAGCCGCCAATCTGACGCAGCCTGGCGCGTCCAAGTTATTGGGCGAGCTGGAACACGCGCTTGGGGTGCAGCTGTTCGAGCGTCTGTCGCGCGGCGTGTCGCCAACGTGGTACGGCAAGGTGCTGATTCGCCGCGCCGGCGCGGCGCTGGCCGAGATGGATGCGGCGCATCAGGAAGTGATGGAACTGCTATCCGGCCTGCGCGGCCGCGTGGGCCTGGGCACGGTGCTGGCGCCGGCCACTGGCCTGGTGCCGAAGGCGATTAACCTGCTGAAGGCGCGACATTCGCGCGTGCATGTGGCGGTGACCATGTCGACCAGCAAAGTGCTGGTGGAACGCCTGCGCAGCGGCGAACTGGATCTGGTGGTGGGCCGCATCCTCGATACCGAGGCGGCCGACGAACTGAATTTCGAACCGCTGACCGACGAGCCGCATGTGCTGATCGCCCGCGCCAGTCATCCGCTGATCGACCGCGCAGACCTGAAGCTGGAAGACCTGATGGAGCAGTGCTGGATCCTGCCGCCGGCCGGCTCCATTCTGCGCGATCGCCTGACCGCGCTGTTTTTATCGCATGGCCTGGAGCAGCCGGCGGAAACCGTCGAAACGCTGGACATGCCGGTGGTTGCTAGTCTCCTGCTCAATAACGACATGATCGTGGCGCTGCCGGTGGAAGCAGTGCAGCCGTATCTGGACGCCGGTTTGTTGAAGGCGCTACCGTTCGATCTGGGTGTGAGCATGGATTCGTTCGGCATTGTGACGCGCAAGCGACACCAGCTCTCGCCTGGCGCCGATGCCATGCTGATCGCGCTGCGCGACGCCGCAGCCAGCATCTATCCTCACTATCGCGCGCCAGCGCAGGCATGACTTGCAGCGTGATATACGAACTTGGTATGGCCCGCGCTAAATAATCTATTGGTTTGAAAATTGGTGTTTCGCTAGCATCCGGTTATCCGTCCAATCTTTAACAGAGACGGGACAAAGACAAACACTGGAGATGCACAATGAAACACAAAAAAATGAGCTGGCTGATTGCCACGCTCTTCACTTCCCCGCTGCTGGTTCAACAGGCCATGGCACAAGACGCCGCCGCAGCAGCAGGCGACATTCAACAAATTAATGTGACCGGTATCCGCGCCTCGGTGCGCAATGCGCTGGCGGCCAAGGAAGCCTCCAACAGCATGGTGGAAGTCGTATCGTCGGAAGACATCGGCAAACTACCGGATACCACCATTGCAGAATCGCTGGCGCGTTTGCCAGGTTTGTCGTCCGGCCTGGATCGCGGCAACGCATCGCAGATCGTCGCGCGCGGTATGGGTCCACGCTTCATCGGCGCCACGCTGAACGGCCGTGAGCTGGCCTCGTCGGAACCAGATCGCGCAGTGCGTTTCGAGCAGTTCCCATCGGAGTCGATCAGCGGCGCGACTGTGTATAAAACGCAGAACGCGGAACTGGTGGAAGGCGGCATCGCTACCACCATCGACCTGCAAACCGTATCGCCACTGAAGTACAACGGCCGTCAGATCAACCTGAAAGCCGATGCACTGTACTACCCGATCTCGAAAGACATCGCCGGCGCCGACAAGACCGCGCCACGCGTGGGCGGCATTTACGTCGACCAGTTCCTGAACAAGACGCTGGGTGCGGCCATCGCTTTCAGCTACCAGGACCAGCCATCGGTGCAGAAGGGCGTGCAGCAGTGGGGCTTCGATGAAAGCACCGCCACCAACAAGACGCCTTGGGGCTTCCAGGATGACATCCGCCGCGGCGACAACAAGCGTAGCAGCGTGCTGGGCAAAGTCGAATGGAAACCGAACAACGATGTCCTGATCACCGCCGACACGTACTTCGCCAAGACCAAGATCAACGAAGACCAGTTGCAGCATTGGACCGAAGGTCTGGCCAACTACGGCAACTACACCAACGTTAACCTGATCAACGGTTACGTGGCCGGCGCTACCGCCGACTGGACCAAGGTTGTGAACAACCACTCGCGCTGGCTGCAGGACGCCAATGTGGCCGCCACTGGCCTGAACGGCAAGTTCACCGCCGGCGACTGGAAAGTCGAAACCGACCTGTCGACCTCCCACGCCATGCGCAGCAGCCAGTGGGTGGATGTGCGCCAGTGGAGCAACGACTACATCAAGACCACCTTCGACTTTACCGGTAACGAACACCAGGCCTACAGCTTCGGCATGGACACCGGCAATCCGGCCAACTACAGCGCCGCAACGCTGTACGTCGACACCGACGGCCACGTGAAGGATCTGCTGAATGCCGTGTCGGTCAGCGCTTCGCGTCCGATCGATAACAGCATCATCAGCCGTATCAAGGTTGGTGTGCGCGCCACCGATCGCGAGAAGAGCTATCGCCAGACCACCTGGGATATGGGTTCCCAAGCGATTCCGCAATCGGCATTTGAAACCGTGAATGTCGCTGGCTTCCCGTCGTACATCGCGCTCAAGGACTTCGACAGCACCATCGCCTCGGTCTACGGCGCCAACGCCACCAACCCGACCGGCCGCGTGCAGACCCAGGACGATCTGCTGTCCGGCTGGAAGGTCAAGGAGCGCAGCACCTCGGCCTTCATCCAGGGTGACCTGGACGGCGAAGCCTTCGGCAAAACCTACCGCGGCAACGTCGGTGTGCGCGTTGTGCACACCAAGACCGACAGCTACGGCATGGAGTCGATCGGCGGCGCGGATGCCACGCCAGTGGAAGGCGGCACCTCGTACACCGAAGTCCTGCCTAGCCTGAACCTGATCTTCAATCTGGACGAAGCGCAGGAACATCAGATCCGCTTCAGCGCGGCGCGCGCCATGTCGCGTCCACCGCTGGACGAGCTGCGTGCTTCGCGCATCCTGAGCACCGTCACCACCGGCCGTCCGCAAACCGGTACCGCCGGCAATCCTGATCTGCTGCCGATGATGGCCAATCAGCTGGACCTGGCGTACCAGTGGTACTTCGCCAAGGGCGGCCTGGTATCGGTGGCCGGCTTCTACAAGCAGGTGCAGCGTTACATCGCCATCACGCAGAGCGAGGCAATTACCCGCTCGGTCAATGGCGAAGGCGGCAATGTGCGCGGCCTGGAACTGGTGTATCAGCAGGCATTCAACTTCCTGCCGGCGCCATTCGACGGCCTGGGTATCGCCAGCAACTACGCTTACACGCTGAGCTCCATCCATGAACAGGTACCGGTCGGTAATCCGTACCCGATCCAGGGTCTGATGAAGAACAACGGCGGCATCACGCTGTGGTACGAGAAAGCAGGCTACGAAGCACGCCTGTCAGCTACCCATCACAGCTCGTTCGTGCGTAACCCAAGCTGGGATGCCGGCCAGCTGCTGGTGAACGGCGCGGAGACCTACTACACGCTGAACCTGGCCAAGCAACTGACGCCTAACATTCAGGTCCGCTTCGGCATCGATAACCTGAGCAATCAGAAATCGGTCTACACCAGCGCCAACAACCCGCTGCAACAGCAGGTGACCGATTACGGCCGCCGCTACAATCTGGGCCTGTCGTTCAAGCTGTAAGCACGTAACCTTTTTATCGTGGTATTTGCGGAGCGGTGCGTGATGGCACTGCTCCGTTTTTTTTATCAGGGGAGACTGCTTTGAAAATAAGACTGATAAGTATCATGCTGTTGTTGATGGCCTGCGTGAATGTCAACGCCGCCACACGCGAACGGCTGTCGCTGGATCGCGGCTGGCTGTTCCACCAGGGTGACATCGTTCAGCCGCCTATCGTTGGACACGAAGAATCCTACAGCAACGCCAAAGCCGGCAGCGCCGGCGGCGCGGCTGGCAATGAATACGACGACTCGGACTGGCGCCGCCTCGACCTGCCGCACGACTGGGCCGTCGAAGGTCCGTTCGATCCGAAGGCCAATGTGGCGCAGGGCTACCGTCCGCGCGGCATCGGCTGGTATCGCCGCTACCTGCAAGTCGATCCGGCGGATCGCGGCAAGCATTTTGAATTGCAGTTCGACGCCATCGCCACCCACGCCACGGTGTGGGTCAACGGTAATGTGGTCAGCCGCAACTGGTCCGGCTACAACGCCAGCTACATCGACATCACCCCGTTCCTGCGTTATGGCGATGCGATGAACACCATCGCCATCCGCGTCGATGCGGAAGCGATGGAGGGCTGGTGGTACGAAGGCGCCGGCATGTATCGCCACAGCTGGCTGGTGAAGCGCAATCCGGTGCATGTGGTGACTGACGGCGTGCACGCCACGCCGCGCCTGGTGAAGGACAAGCAGTGGAGCATTCCGGTTGAAGTCACGCTGAATAACAGCGGCAAGGCCGCCAGCGACGTGATCGTCGAAGTGACGCTGTACGACGCCGCAGGCAAGCAGGTGGCGCAGCGCACCGCCCCGGCGCGCGTGGGCGTGCTGGCCACCAGCACCGTGCAGCTGCCGATCACCGTCAACAATCCTGCCATCTGGTCGCTGGAGAAAACCAATCTGTATCGCGTGACCACGCGCGTTCTGCAAGCCGGCAAGGCGCAGGATGAAGTGTCGCTGAACACCGGCTTCCGCACCATCCGCTTCGATGCGGCGCAGGGCTTCTTCCTCAACGGCGTGCACGTCAAGCTGCAAGGCGTGTGCATTCACCAGGATCACGCCGGCGTCGGCGTGGCGGTGCCGGATTCTGTGTGGGAGTTTCGCCTGCGCCGTCTGAAGGAAATGGGCGTCAACGCCATCCGCTTCTCGCACAATGCGCCGGCGGCGGAAGTGCTGGACATGGTGGACCGCATGGGCTTCGTCGTCATGGACGAGAACCGCAACTTCAACCCGTCGGCGGACTACATGAAGCAGCTGGAGTGGATGGTCAAGCGTGACCGTCACCACCCTGGCATCGTCCTGTGGTCGGTGTTTAACGAGGAGCCGGTGCAGGCCACCGAAGTGGGTTACGAAATGGCGCGTCGCATGTCGGCCGCCGTCAAGGCACTGGACGATACGCGTCCGGTCACCGCTGCGATGAACGGCGGTTTCCTGACCGAGTTGAATGTGTCGCACGCGGTGGACGTGGTCGGCGCCAATTACCAGGTGCCGGATTACGACCGTTATCACAAGGCTTATCCGAACAAGCCGTTCACCAGCTCCGAAGACACGTCCGCCTTCATGACGCGTGGCGAGTACAAAACGGTCAAAGAGAAGAACCTGATCGCCAGCTACGACGACGATGCGGCGCAGTGGGGTAATACCCACCGCGATGCGTGGGAAGCCATCGACAAGCGTCCTTTCGTGGCGGGCGGCTTTGTGTGGACCGGCTTCGATTATCGCGGAGAGCCGACGCCGAATGAATGGCCTTCGGTGAGCTCCGTGTTCGGCATCATGGACTTGAACGGTTTCCCGAAAACCGCCTACTACATCCACCAGGTACAGTGGATCAAGGACAAGCCGCTGATCCACATCGCGCCGCACTGGAACTGGAAGCAGGGCGACAAGGTGCGCGTGATGGTGATGGCCAACGTCGAACGCATCCAGCTGCTGCTGAATGGCCGCGCCTTGGGTGAGCAGAAGACCGATCCTTATCGCATGAATAACTTCGACGTCGCCTTCGAGCCGGGCAAGCTGGAAGCCATCGGCTACCGTGGCGGCAAGGAAGTGGTGCGCACTGCCGTGGAGACCACCGGCGCGCCGGTGTCGCTGGAGCTGGTGCCGGACCGCGCGCAACTGAACGGCGATGGTCGCGATGCGCTGCCGATCACCGTGCGCGCGCTGGATGCACAGGGGCGCGCCGTGCCGCTGGCGGACAATGAGGTGACCTTCGCCGTCACCGGCGGCGGCCGCTCCATCGGCCATGGCAACGGCGATCCGAATTCGCACGAAGACGAGAAGGGCGCCACGCGCCGCCTGTTCAACGGCCTGGCGCAGCTGATCGTGCAGACCAACTACGATGCCAAGGATGCCGTCACGATCAGCGCCACGGCGCCCGGCCTGCAAGCGGCGCGCGTGACGATTCCGGTCAAGCCGGTGGCGGCCGAACCGTTCGTGGCGCCGGCCGATGCGCCGCTGACGTTTGTGCGCAGCTGGCGGATCGCGCCGGATGGCGACGCGCGCCCGGACCCGAACCAGAAGCTGGCCAGCTTCGACATGAATACCTGGGGCTGGGGATCGCCGCCGATGCGCGCCGCCGCAGGCAGCAAGTATCACCTGTACCGCGCCAGCTTCACGCCGCGCAAAAACCTGTCGGATGGCAGTGGCCACATTCGCTTTGCGTCGATCAAGGGCAAGGCCGAGATCTGGCTCAACGGCGCGCTGGTCGGCAAGAAAGACAGCTACGCCGCCGCGCCACTGGACGTGGTGCTGCCGGCCGGCGACGGCAAGCGCGAGATCAATGTGCTGATCGAAGCGGAAGCGGGGCAGGGCGGCGGCATCGAGGGCAATGTCACCATCGAGCCGGTGCAGTAGTTGACGGCGAGTAAATAAATCGCGTGCTTGTCGGTAGCAAACACGCGATTCGGTTGACGGCATCCCGCGCGCTGCCTATAGTGGCGGGATGATTTCAGATTTCCAAGAACTGTCCGATAAAATCGACCAGCTGGCCGAGATGACCGTCGCCCTGCGCCGGGAAAATGCGCAGCTGCGCCAGGCCAACGCCGCCCTCGTGGTGGAGAACATGGGTTATCAACGCCGCCTGAGCGAGGCCTCGACGCGGGTCGAGGCTTTGCTGGAGCAGATCCCGTCCCTGGACGCCGACACTCCCGACGAAAAGCAGCCTGAAAACGAGGACGCACGATGATCCAGGTGGATGTGACCATCATGGGCCTGAGCTACAAGCTGGCCTGCAAGGAAGAGGAAGAAGCGGCGCTGCGCAAGGCGGCGTCTTTCCTGGACAAGAAAATGTCGACGATCCGCGACGCCGGTAAAGTCAAGGGCAATGACCGCATCGCCGTGATGGCGGCATTGAGCGTGGCGGCGGAATTCCTGACGGTGAAAGCGCCGCAAGGTCCGTTGTCTGACATGTCGATTCTGGAAGTACAGACCAAGATCAGCGCCATGCACAAAGTGCTGGACGCCGCGCTGACGCCACAGGAAACCTTGTTTTAATTCGTTTTTAATTGGATCAGCCCTTCCTTTGCGGCGCACAAGAGAGTAAACTTCATTCACCCTGCAGTGTTCGAGACTTGTCATATATTCCTTGAACCATTTTTTTGCACCGGTTACGGAAATTTGTTCGATGGGCGAGAGCGTCGCTAGTCCGATGAACCCGAAATTGAACTAACTGTGACCACCTGAGCCTTTTGGTTCGGGATGCCGGCAAGACGGCACACGTGGGGCCCTATTCAACGAAGAGCGGTTGCAAGCATGTGAATGCGCAGCCGCTTTTTTTCGTCTGGACGTTTTTGCGAGGAGGCGCGATGCAGTATTGGCTGATGAAATCCGAACCGGATGAAGTGAGTATCGACGACGTCATGGCTTCGAAGGACCAGACCACGCCGTGGTTCGGCGTGCGCAACTACCAGGCGCGCAATTTCATGCGCGACCAGATGCAGGTCGGCGACGGCGTGTTGTTCTACCACTCCAGTTGCCCGGAGCCCGGCATTGCGGGCCTGGCGGAGATAGTGAGCGCTCCTTATCCGGACGCTTCGCAGTTCGACGCCAAGGGCAAATACTACGATCCCAAGGCCACGCAGGAGCAGCCGCGCTGGATTTCGATCGATGTGAAGGGCACGCGGAAAACGCGCTTGCTGTCTCTCGCGGAGATGCGGACCATCCCGGCGCTGGAAGAGATGACGGTGCTGCAGAAGGGCAGCCGCTTGTCCATCACGCCGGTCACGCCGGCGCAATGGAAGGCAGTGGTCAAGCTTTTGAAATAATCGGCGGCCGTCCCTGCTGGCGGACCTTGTAAGCCCACACCAGCATCAGGATGGCGCCGACGATCATCGGCAGCGACAGCACCTGGCCTGAGGTGATCGGCAAACCAAGCACGTTGGTTTCCCAGTCCGGCGTGCGGAACCATTCGGTGAAGAAGCGCGCGCAGCCATACAGCAGCGTGTACATGGCGCCGACCGCCAGGCGTGGGCGCTCCTTGCGCGAGTACAGCCACAAAATCACGAACACCAGCAGGCCGTCGATCAGCATCTGGTAGATGGGCGACGGATGGCGCAGTCCTTGCAGGAACACCGGGTCCGGATGCAGCGGGTAGCGGATGTCCGGCCACAGCATGGCCCACGGCAGCGATGGATCGCTGACCACGCGGCCCGGCAGTTCGGCGTTGATGAAGTTGCCCATACGGCCGGCGGCGTAACCCAGCGGCACCAGCGGCGCGATGAAATCGTACACGTCCAGCAGGTTGCGGCCGGCCTTGCGCGCCCACAGCGACATGGCGATCACCACACCGAGGAAGCCGCCGTGGAATGACATGCCGCCATGCCAGACCTTGAAGATTTCGATCGGGTCGGAGAAGTATTTTACCGGCTCGTAGAACAGCACCTCGCCCAGGCGGCCGCCGATGATCACGCCCATCATGCCGTAAAACAGCATGTCGTCCAGATCCTCTTTCTTCCACAGCTGCGCGGCGATGTGCGGCTGCTTGATGCGCACCCGTCCCAGCGCGATGAACAGCGCAAAGGCCAGCACGTACATCAAACCATACCAGTGGATTGCTACCGGCCCCAGTTGCAGGGCGACGGGATCGGGCATTGGGTGTATCAGCATAGAGCGCTTTTCCTCAATTCGTTTCTTAATAAATCCAAAAAGCCGTGCAGCACCGGCGAGGCGTTGTCGCGCCGCCAGGCCAGGCCGGTTTCGACCAGTGGCGTGGCGGTGGCCAGCGCCCGGTATTCTACCCCGGTCCGCATCAGATTGGAGACGGACTGCGGCACCAGCGCCATGCCAATGCCGGCCGATACCAGGCTGACGATGGTCTGCATCTGGATCGCTTCCTGCCCGATCTGCGGCGTGATGCCGGCGTCGCGGAACACGGACAGGATGGCGTCATGCAGCGCCGGCGAGATCGCGCGCGGGAAGATGATCAGCGGTAGTGGCGGCAGGGCTGACAGCGTCAGCTTGCCTTTCTTTTTCAGCGCCGGCAGGCCGGCGGGCAGGGCCAGCACCAGCGGCTCGTTCAACACTGGCAGGTAGTCGAGTTGTTCTTTCGCCTTGTCGGGCAGCGGCGGGATCAGCAGGCCGGCGTCGATGCGGTTGTGCAGCAGGTCGTTCAGTTGCAGGTCGGAGGTGGCTTCCTGCAGTGTGATCTGTACTTGCGGATAGGCGGCGCGGTAGGCGCGCAGAAAGGGCGGCAGCACGCTGTAGTCGGCCGACGAGACGAAGGCCAGCGTCAGGCGCCCGACTTCGCCGCCGGCGGCGCGCTGCACCAGTTGCGGCAGCTCCTGCGCGTGCGCCAGCATGCGGCGGGCTTCCGGCAGCAGCGCGGCGCCGGCCGGCGACAGCGTCACGCCACGGCGGTTGCGCTCGAACAGCGGCGCTCCCAGTTCTTCCTCCAGCGCCTGGATGGTTTGCGACAGCGGCGGCTGCGTCATGTGCAGGCGTAGCGCCGCCTTGCCGAAGTGGAGTTCTTCGGCGACGGTCACGAAGTAGCGCAGCTGTCGCAGTTCCATATGGTTTACTATGTTGTTTTTGCTCTGTGATATTTTATACGACTCACAGCTGTGCAAATCATATATTTGACACCATCGTGGGGACGTCGCAAACTCCCATGCTAAGCCAGCCGAATTAAGCTCGCCTTAGCAGCCGAGCAACACCAGGAGAAACACCATGCCGCAATACCGTTCCCGCACCACCACCCACGGCCGCAATATGGCCGGCGCCCGCGCACTCTGGCGCGCCACCGGCATGAAAGATGGCGACTTCGATAAGCCGATCGTCGCCGTGGTCAACTCCTTTACCCAGTTCGTGCCGGGTCACGTGCACCTGAAGGACCTGGGTCAGCTGGTCGCGCGCGAGATTGAAAAAGCGGGTGGCGTGGCGAAAGAATTCAACACCATCGCGGTGGACGATGGTATCGCCATGGGCCACGGCGGCATGCTGTACTCGCTGCCGTCGCGCGACCTGATCGCCGACTCGGTCGAGTACATGGTCAACGCCCATTGCGCCGATGCGATGGTCTGCATCTCCAACTGCGATAAGATCACGCCGGGCATGCTGATGGCTGCCATGCGCCTTAACATTCCGGTGGTATTCGTATCCGGCGGCCCGATGGAAGCGGGCAAAGTGGTCAAGGTGGTCAACGGTGGACAGAAGATCATCAAGCTCGATCTGGTGGACGCCATGATCAAGGCCGGCGACAGCAGCGTCAGCGACGCCGACGTAGCCGAGATTGAGCGTTCGGCCTGTCCGACCTGCGGTTCGTGCTCCGGCATGTTTACCGCCAACTCGATGAACTGCCTGACCGAGGCGCTGGGCCTGTCGCTGCCGGGTAACGGCACCATCGTCGCTACCCATGCGGACCGCGAACAGCTGTTCCTGCGCGCCGGCCGCCTGATCGTCGAACTGGCCAAGCGCCACTACGAGCAGGACGACTATTCGATCCTACCGCGCACCATCGCCAACAAGGCGACGTTTGAAAATGCGATGGCGCTGGACGTGTCGATGGGCGGCTCGACCAACACCGTGCTGCACCTGCTGGCGGCCGCGCACGAAGCCGGCGTGGACTTCACCATGGCCGACATCGACCGCATCTCGCGCAAGGTGCCGTGCCTGTGCAAAGTGGCGCCGATGACTGACAAGTTCCACATCGAAGACGTGCACCGCGCCGGCGGCATCATCTCGATCCTGGGGGAACTGGCACGCGGCGGTCTGCTGGATACGTCGCGTCCGACCATTCATGCGCCGACGCTGGCCGATGCGATTGAACGCAACGACATCAAGCGCAGCGACGATCCTGCCGTGCACAAGCTGTTCAGTGCAGCGCCGGGCGGGGTGCCGACCCAGGTGGCGTTCTCGCAGTCCGAGCGCTTCGCATCGCTGGATCTGGACCGTTCCACGGGCTGCATCCGCGACAAGGAACACGCGTATTCGCAGGACGGCGGTCTGGCGGTCTTGTACGGCAATCTGGCGGAGAAGGGCTGCATCGTCAAGACGGCGGGCGTGGATGAAAGCATTCTGAAATTCAGCGGCAAGGCGCGGGTGTTTGAATCGCAGGACGCGGCGGTCGAAGCGATCCTCGGCGACCACGTGCATGAAGGCGATGTGGTCATCATCCGCTACGAAGGTCCGAAGGGCGGTCCTGGCATGCAGGAGATGCTGTATCCAACCTCCTACATCAAATCGAAAGGTCTGGGCAAGGCATGCGCGCTGTTCACCGATGGCCGCTTCTCAGGTGGTTCGTCGGGTCTGGTGATTGGCCATGCTTCGCCGGAAGCGGCGGAAGGCGGGGCCATCGGCCTGGTGGAAGAGGGCGACATGATCGACATCGACATCCCTAACCGCACCATCGGCCTGCGCATCACCGACGCCGAACTGGCAGCGCGCCGAGCTACCATGGAAGCCAAGGGCGTCGACGCATGGCAGCCGGTGAATCGCGAGCGCTACGTCTCGCAAGCACTGCAAGCCTACGCCGCCCTGACCACCTCCGCCGACCGCGGCGCGGTGCGCGATCTTTCTCAGCTTAAGCGTTAACCCGCACTTCGGACGCGAGGGTCTGACCCCATGCGGGGTCAGCCCCTTTTTGCCGCATTGCGGGGTTGGCTTTATTTCTTGTTGTCGAACGACTGTTTGACGCGTTCCTTGCGGCGTTTTTCGTCTTCGTTGTGGGCCTTGCGTTTGTCAAAGCCCAGCATCGGTTCGAGGAATTCGAACCACAGGAAAGCCAGCACCATCAGGGCGCCGATCGCCCACCAGGACAGCTCGGCAAACTTCCAAACTTCAAAATAGCGTAGCACTACCAAAGCTAGAATTAGCAAGATCAATGGCATGATATTCTCCTTTTCCGCTATCTTACATTGGTTTCATTGACAGCAATATTCCCCGCATCGTCAACCATTACTTGATTTGAGCGTTAAATGCGCTAAAGCAAAACGCGGTAAAATGGTTCGGCAAGATTTAGTCGCATTCACCTGGAGAACACACAATGAAACGCAATTTGATGATGGTT
This sequence comes from Duganella dendranthematis, assembly GCF_012849375.1. Lineage (NCBI taxonomy): Bacteria > Pseudomonadati > Pseudomonadota > Betaproteobacteria > Burkholderiales > Oxalobacteraceae > Duganella > Duganella dendranthematis. The sequence goes on along the minus strand of NZ_CP051684.1, from coordinate 1,060,788 downwards.
GGGGTAGTGGTGGCATCGGCCTTCGCTTCGCAAGTCGCCATGGCGGACGCCGGCCTGGATCTGGCCAAGGCCAAGAACTGCATGGCTTGCCACGCGGTCGCCAACAAGGTCGTCGGTCCTGCCTACAAGGATGTCGCCGCCAAATACGCCGGCCAGAAAGATGCCGAAGGCAAACTGGTTACCAAGGTGATGAAGGGCGGTTCGGGCACCTGGGGCGCGATCCCTATGCCAGCCAATCCTCAGGTGAGCGAGGCCGAAGCCCACACCCTGGTGAAATGGGTGCTGTCGCAGAAATGAACGCGGCCGGCTGATGCATAAAAAAACGCGCCTTCAAGGCGCGTTTTTCATTATTACTTGATGACTTCAAACTTGGTCTTCTTGCCGTTGTCATAGTTGAACAACGTCAGTGCGCCATCCTTGATGTCGCCCTTGGCGTCGAACGAGATCAGGCCGGTCACGCCCTGATACTTGATCTTCTGCAGGAAGGGCAGGTACTTGGCCGGCTGTGCGGAGTTGGCTTCCTGCATGGCGGTAGCCATGGTCATCACCGCATCGTAGACGTAGGGCGAATACAGCTGCACGTCGGCGTTGTATTTCTTCTTGTAGCGGGCCTGGAAGTCGTCCATGCCTTTCTGCTGTTCGGCGGTGACGCCGCCGGCTTCGGCGCAGGTCACGGTGCCGGTCACGGCCGCCACGCCGGCCAGCTTCGGCAGCGATTCGGTGCAGGTGCCGTCGCCGCCCATGTACTTGGCGGTGATGCCCAGCGCCTTCATCTGGCGCAGCAGCGGGCCGCCGACCGAGTCCATGCCGCCGAAGAAGATCAAGTCCGGATTCTTGGCCTTGATCTTGGTGAGGATGGCGTTGAAGTCGGTGGCTTTGTCGGTGGTGAATTCCTTGGCGACGATGTCGATGCCTGGCGCCGCCTTCTTGGCGCCCTTTACGAATTCTTCCGCCACGCCCTGGCCGTAGGCCGTGCGGTCGTCGATCACGGCGATTTTCTTGGCGCCGATTTTGCTGACGGCGTAGCCGCCCAGCGTGCCGCCCAGCTTGGCGTCATTGGCGACTACGCGGAAGGTCGATTTGAAGCCTTGCTGCGTGTACTTGGTCTGGGTGGTAGCCGGCGAGATTTGCGGGATGCCGGCGTCGTAGTAAATCTTGGAGGCGGGGATGGAGGTGCCGGAGTTCAGGTGGCCGATCACGCCGTTGACCTTGGCGTCGACCAGCTTCTGTGCGACCGCCGTGCCTTGCTTCGGGTCGCCGCCGTCGTCTTCCAGCTGCAGCACGAACTTGACCGGCTTGCCGTCGATCTTGATGCCCTTGGCGTTCAAATCCTCGATCGCCATTTTGGCGCCGTTTTCATTGTCCTTGCCGAGGTGAGCCGATGGACCCGAGACCGGCGCCACGTGGCCGATCTTGATCACTTCCTGCGCACCGGCGCTGCCGGCAAACGCCAGGGCCAGGGCCAGGGGAATGAATTTGAACTGCATGTGCAAATCTCCAAAGTTGTATGCAAGGCCACCAAGGTACAACAATTTATTCGCCGCGCAAAGCGGCAAACAGGGGCTTTTGAACTTTTTTGGAGCGTTTCCCTGATTTGAGGCAAAGCTGCTTCAGGGTGGTGCGGGTGGCGCACTATGATGGTGTTGATTTGGCGGCTGGCGACACCGTTTAACCCGCACTGCAACAGTGCCGGGGTCTGACCCCGCATGGGGTCAGACCCCTTCGGCAGGATTACTTTTTCTGCGCTTGCAGATGGGTCAGTTCCTGGGCGACTGCGCGCGAGACGATCTTTTCGATCGTGTCGTGCAGGCCGATGCGGATTTCGTTGGTCAGGTCATGCAGTGCATGGCTGAGCACTTCGGCCATGCTGTCCTTGATGCGCTGCTCCAGCACAAAATCCACGCGCGACTGCAACTGGTGCATGATGCGTACCGACAGCCGGTGTTCCATGACGGCCCATTCGGCGTCGGTCCAGCCGTCGATGGCCTCGGCTTCCAACTGGGCCTCGGTGGAGATCGGTGGCGGCGGTGCGCCTTCGTCATTCAAAGGCTCCGCTTTCAGAACTTCCGTCAGGACAGGGATACTTGCGTCAAACGATGCTTGGCTCATGATTTTCCTGCGACAAAGTGGGTAAGTGGATAGTCTTGCTGCTTGTATGCGACATAACGCTTGCGGCCGGCAGCCGCATCATCTTCTTCAGAAGAAATCACTTCAATCATGCGCGCAAACTGCGTCACATTGCGCGGGGCGCGGCGCGACAGATTGACCAATAATTCTTTGTGCGTGTGTGGTAATTCCGCCTCATCATCGTCCGTCAGCAGGATTGGGGTGTGCGCCGCCAGCGCATCGTCCGCCAATACATGCGGCAGAAAGTCGGTGGAAGAAAATGCCCACATCGCCGCGTTAAGTTCTGCCAGTTGCACGGCATCGTCGGTCATCAGCACCACGCGGTTATTCGCGGCCCAGGCCTTGCGCACCAGGCGGCAGGCGTAGGCGACTTTGTCCGGGACGTTGGTGTGGAAGTCGATGCGTGTCATGGTAAATCCAGTGTATGCGAAAACGCCGGAAACCGCTGGCATCGATGTTGCTACCGCGCGGTTCCCGGCGGGGGGAAGGAAGAGGAATGGTTACGCGGCCATGCCGCTGTGACGCAGCAGTGCGTCGATGCTTGGCTCGCGGCCGCGGAAGGCGGTGAACGATTCCAGCGCCGGACGCGAACCGCCGACCGACAGGATCTCGGCCAGGTAGCGCTTGCCGGTTTCCGACACGGCGGCCGCCCCAGTTTCTGCGCTTCTTCAAACGCGGCGTACGCATCGGCGGACAACACTTCGGCCCACTTGTAGCTGTAGTAGCCGGCCGCATACCCGCCGGCGAAGATGTGGCCGAACGAGTTCTGGAAGCGGTTGAACGCGGGCGGAATCACCAACGAGAATTTGCTGCGCACTTCGTCGATCAGCTGCTGCACGCTCTTGCCGCTGCTGGCGTCGTAATCGTAGTGCAGGTGCATGTCCAGCAGCGAGAACTCGACCTGGCGCAGCGTCTGCAAACCGGACTGGTAGTTCTTCGCGGCCAGCATCTTGTCGTACAGCGCGCGCGGCAGCGGCTCGCCGGTGACCGCGTGCGCGGTCATGTGTTCCAGCACTTCCCACTCCCAGCAGAAGTTTTCCATGAACTGCGACGGCAGTTCCACCGCGTCCCACTCGACGCCGGAAATGCCGGATACGCCCAGCTCATCGACCTGCGTCAGCATGTGATGCAGGCCGTGGCCGAATTCGTGGAACAGCGTGATCACTTCATCGTGCGTGAACAGCGCCGGCTTGGCGACGCCGTCTTCCACCGCAGGTTCGGTGAAGTTGCAGGTCAGGTAGGCGACCGGCGTCTGCACATTGGTGGCGTCGGCGCGGCGGCCGCGCGCATCGTCCATCCAGGCGCCGCCGGACTTGCCGGCGCGCGCGTACAGGTCGAGGTAGAACTGGCCGATCAGCTTGCCATCACGCTCGATGCGGAAGAAGCGCACGTCCTTGTGCCACACCGGCGCGTCGTCGGGCTTGATCTCGACGTTGAACAGGTTCTGGATCTGGCGGAACAGGCCGTCGACCACTTTGTGTTCAGGGAAGTATTGCTTCACTTCCTGCGCCGAGAAGGCGTAGCGCGCTTCCTGCAGTTTTTCGGAGGCGTACGGAATGTCCCAGGCTTTCAGCTCGTCGATGCCGAGCTCGTCCTTGGCGAAGGCGCGCAGTTCGGCTAGGTCTTTCTCGGCGAACGGGCGCGCGCGTCGGGCCAGGTCTTCCAGGAAGGCGATCACTTCGTCGGGCGACTTGGCCATCTTCGGCACCAGCGAGACTTCGGCGAAGTTGTTATAGCCGAGCAGCTTGGCTTCTTCGTCGCGCAGCTTGAGCAGCGTGACGATGTTGGCGGTGTTGTCCCAGTCTTCCTTTTTGCTGAAGACGTCGCCTTGTTCGGAGGCCTTGGTGGCGTTGGCGCGGTAGATGGTTTCGCGCAGTTCGCGCTTGTCGGCGAATTGCAGGATCGGGTAGTACGACGGGAAGTGTAGCGAGAATTCCCAGCCTTGTTTTTCGGCCTTCTCGGCGGCGGCGCGGGCGGCGGCCTTGACGTCTTCCGGCAGGCCGGCCAGATCGGCTTCATCGGTCACCAGCAGCTTGTAGTCGTTGGTCGCGTCCAGCACGTTTTCCGAGAAGCGGGTCGAAGTCTTGGCGTGCTCTTCCTGAATGTCGGCGAAGCGTTCTTTTTGCGCTTCCGGCAGTTCGGCGCCGCCCATGCGGAAATCGCGGATGGCGTTGTCGATGATGCGCTGGCGGGCCGGCGTCAGCGTGGCGAATTCGGCCGAGGCGCGCAGCGCCTTGTACTTGGCGAACAGCGCTTCGTTCTGGCCCAGCTCGGTCCAGAATTCGGTCACTTTCGGTTGGTTCTCGTTGTAGACGGCGCGCAGTTCCGGCGTGTCCACCACGTTGTTCAGATGACTGACGATGCCCCAGGCGCGGCCCAGCAGCTCGGTGGCGTCTTCCAGCGGCGTGACGAAGCTGTTCCAGGTGACGTGGTCGGCAGGTGCTTGCAGCTGTTCGACCACGGCGCGGCTTTTGGCCAGCAGGTCGTCGATGGCTGGGGTGACGTGCTCCGGTTTGATGGCGTCAAAACGCGGCAGGCCGCTGAAGTCGAGCAGGGGATTCTTGTCAGTCATCTTGGGGTCCTATATTGGTTTATACGCGCTCGGCCGCTTCCACCGTGTTCATCAGCAGCATGGTGATGGTCATCGGACCCACGCCGCCGGGTACCGGCGTGATGTGCGATGCCACTTCCTTGATGCCGTCGAAGTCGACGTCGCCGCACAGCTTGCCTTCGTCGTTACGGTTGATGCCGACGTCGATCACGATCGCGCCCGGCTTGACCATATCAGCAGTCAGGGTATTGCGGCGGCCGGTTGCGGCCACGACCACGTCCGCCTGGCGGGTGTACACGCCGATGTCCGGGGTCGCACTATGACAGATGGTGACGGTGGCGTTGGCTTGCAAGAGCAGCAGCGCCATCGGCTTGCCGACCGTGTTGCTGCGGCCAATGACCACCGCATGCTTGCCGCGCAGGTCCACGCCGGTGCTCTCGATCAGTTTCATGCAGCCATACGGCGTGCACGGGCGGAAGCCTTCCAGGCCGGTCATCAGCTCGCCCGCGCTCAGCACCGAGTAACCGTCGACGTCTTTCTTAGTGGAGATGGCTTCGATGACCTTGTGCGGATTAATGTGCTTGGGCAGCGGCATCTGCACCAGGATGCCGTGGATGGCCGGATCGGCGTTCAGCGCGGCGATGCGTTCCAGCAGTGCAGCCTCGCTCAGATCCGCAGGGTATTGATCCTTGAGCGAATAGAAACCGGCGTCCTCGCAAGCCTTGACCTTGTTGCGTACATACACGTGGCTGGCCGGGTCGTCGCCGACAATGATGACGGCCAGGCCGGGCTGCTTGCCTTGGGCGGTCAGTTTTGCAGCACGTGCAGCAATTTCCGCGCGCAGTTTTTGGGAGAGGGCGATTCCGTCGATCAGTTGAGCAGGCATGATTTAACCAGAGTGGTAGAGGGAGAACCGCATTATAAAGCGGCAGCGGCCATCCCGCCGCGTTTTCCGCCATCGCCGAATGCTGCACTGCACAAGGTTTTCATAGGGAAATCCCATAATATGAAATGCCTTATCGTAATTTGAAAAAGGCAAAATAGGCTGCTAGAATCCCCACACATCATTAAAGTAATAGTAAATAATCAGCAAACTCTCAACCCGGAAGCCGCATGGTTCGGGGCACAATCTCAACTCAGGAGACTTAATACATGTCAGCTCAACTTGACCAGGTAACGGCAAACACCGACCCGGATTCGCAAGAAACTAAAGAATGGTTGGATTCCCTGGCCTCAGTGCTGGAACAAGAGGGCCCTGATCGTGCTCACTACCTGCTGGAACGCCTGATCGACCTGGCCCGCCAGAGCGGCTCGGACATCCCGTTCTCGGCCAACACCGCTTACGTCAACACGATTCCACTGTCCCAGGAGCAACACTGCCCGGGCAACCTGGAATACGAAGAAAAACTGCGCTCGTGGATGCGCTGGAACGCCATGGCGATGGTGGTCAAGGCCAACCGCGTTGACGGCGACCTGGGTGGTCACCTGTCCTCGTTCGCCTCGCTGGCCAACATGCTGGGCATCGGCTTCAACCACTTCTGGAAAGCGCCGAGCGAAAACCACGGCGGCGACCTGCTGTACATCCAGGGCCACTCGTCGCCTGGCGTCTACGCGCGCGCCTTCCTGGAAGGCCGCCTGAGCGAAGACCAACTGCTGCACTTCCGTCGCGAAGTCGACGGTGGCGGCCTGTCGTCGTACCCGCACCCGAAACTGATGCCAAGCTTCTGGCAGTTCCCGACCGTCTCGATGGGCCTGGGCCCGCTGATGGCGATTTATCAGGCACGCTTCCTGAAATACCTGCACGCGCGCTCGATCGCCGACACCACCGACCGCAAAGTCTGGGCCTTCTGCGGCGACGGCGAGATGGACGAACCGGAATCGCTGGGCGCGATCGGCATGGCCGCGCGCGAGAAGCTGGACAACCTGGTCATCGTGGTCAACTGCAACCTGCAGCGCCTGGACGGTCCGGTGCGCGGCAACGGCAAGATCATCCAGGAACTGGAAGGCGAATTCCGTGGCGCCGGCTGGAACGTGGTCAAAGTCATCTGGGGTCCGGGCTGGGACGCGCTGCTGCAACAGGATAAAGAAGGCATCCTGCGCAAAGTGATGATGGACACCGTCGACGGCGAGTACCAGAACTACAAGGCCAAAGACGGCGCCTACGTGCGCAAGCACTTCTTCGGCAAGCATCCAAAGCTGCTGGAGATGGTTGCCAACATGACCGACGACGACATCTGGCGCCTGACCCGCGGCGGTCACGATCCGCACAAGATCTACGCCGCCTTCAAGGTCGCGCAAGAACACAAAGGCCAACCGACCGTCCTGCTGGTGAAAACCATCAAGGGCTTCGGCATGGGCAAGCACGGCGAAGCACGCAACACCGCGCACAACACCAAGAAACTGACCGACGAAGCCGTGCGCGAAATGCGCGACCGCTACTCGATCCCGATTCCGGACGATCAACTGGCCGACATCCCGTTCTACAAGCCAGCCGACGACGCACCGGAAATCAAATACCTGCACGAGCGCCGCGCCGCGCTGGGCGGCTACCTGCCGGCCCGTCGCCAGCAAGCCGACGAAAAACTGACCGTACCGCCGCTGAGCGCCTTCCAGAACGTGCTGGACGCGACCGCCGAAGGCCGTGAAGTGTCGTCGACCCAGGCTTACGTACGTATCCTGACCACGCTGCTGAAAGACCAGAGCGTCGGCCCACGCATCGTGCCGGTGCTGGTCGATGAATCGCGTACCTTCGGTATGGAAGGTCTGTTCCGTCAGGTCGGTATCTTCAACCAGCAAGGCCAGTTGTACGAGCCGGTCGATAAAGACCAGGTGATGTACTACCGCGAAGACAAGGCCGGCCAGATCCTGCAAGAAGGTATCAATGAAGCCGGTGGTATGAGCTCGTGGATCGCTGCGGCGACCTCGTACTCGACCAACAACCGCGTGATGATCCCGTTCTATACCTACTATTCGATGTTCGGTATGCAGCGTATCGGCGATCTGGTGTGGGCAGCGGCCGACATGCGCGCACGCGGCTTCCTGATGGGCGGCACCGCCGGCCGCACGACGCTGAACGGCGAAGGCCTGCAGCACGAAGATGGTCATAGCCACCTGTTCGCAGCGGCTGTGCCGAACTGCATGCCGTATGACCCGACCTTCGGTCACGAGCTGGCAGTGATTATTCAAGACGGTATGCGCCGCATGGTGGAAGAACAGGAAGACGTGTTCTACTACATCACCATCATGAACGAGAACTACCCACACCCAGGCATCAAGCCAGGCCAGGAAGAGGGCATCCTGAAAGGTATGTACCTGCTGCAGCAAGGCGACGAGTCGCTGAAACAGCGCGTACAGCTGATCGGCTCCGGCACCATCCTGCGTGAGTCGATCTTCGCGGCTGAACTGCTGAAGAACGACTGGAACATCGCTGCCGACGTGTGGTCCGCTCCTTCGCTGACACTGGTGGCGCGCGATGGTCAGGACGCCGAGCGCTGGAACCTGGTCAATCCGACCAAAGAACAGCGCGTGCCATACGTGGCGCAACTGCTGAAAGACACCAGCGGTCCGATCGTGGCGACCACTGACTACATGCGCGCGTTTGCTGAACAGATCCGCGCCTTCATTCCTAAAGACCGCACCTACCGCGTGCTGGGCACCGATGGTTTCGGCCGTTCGGACAGCCGCGCCAAGCTGCGCGAGTTCTTTGAGGTGAACCGTTACTACATCACGGTCGCCGCACTGAAGTCGCTGTCGGAAGAAGGCAAGATCGACGCTTCGGTGGTTGAACAGGCTGTGGCCAAGTACAACCTCAATCCGAACAAGCCAAATCCGGTGACCCAATAATCCGCTTAGAAAAATACGGAGCAAACGCTATGAGCATTGTGGAAGTTAAAGTCCCGGATATCGGCGATTTCAAGGAAGTTGAGATCATCGAAGTGATGGTCAAGGTTGGCGACACCATCAAGGTCGATCAGTCGCTGATCACCGTTGAATCGGATAAGGCCAGCATGGAGATTCCTTCGTCGGCCGCCGGCGTGGTGAAGGAGATCAAAGTGAAGGTTGGCGAGAAGGTTGCCATGGGTTCGCTGGTGCTGCTGCTGGAGGCCGATGGCGCCGCCGCTGCGCCTGCGCCGGCTGCCGCTCCTGCCGCCGCTGCGCCAGCACCGGCTGCCGCTGCCCCTGCGCCGGCGCCAGCCGCCGCGCCGGCAGCATCGGCCGGCCCGGTTGATGTCAAGGTACCGGACATCGGCGACTTCAAGGAAGTGGAAGTCATCGAAGTCATGGTCAAGGTTGGCGACACCATCAAGGTAGACCAGTCGCTGCTGACCGTTGAATCGGACAAGGCCAGCATGGAAATCCCATCGTCGCACGCCGGCGTGGTGAAAGAAGTGAAGGTCAAGGTAGGCGACAAGGTTGCCATGGGCACGGTTGTATTCGTCGTCGACGCGGTGGGTAGCCCAGTCGCCGCTGCGCCTGCGCCGGCCGCTGCTCCTGCTGCTCCGGCGCCTGCCGCCGCTGCACCGTCGCCAGCACCTGCGCCGGCTGCTGCCGCTGCCGCACCGACCGCATCGCAAGGTTCGGTCGCAACCGGCAAACTGGCGCACGCATCGCCATCGATCCGCAAATTCGCCCGCGAACTGGGCGTGGACCTGGGCAAAGTGCCAGGCTCCGGTCCTAAAGGCCGCATCACACAGATCGATGTGCAGAACTACGTCAAGGGCGTGATCGCCGGTACCGTTGCTGCACCTTCGGGCGCTGCTGGTGGCGCCGTCGGTGGCGGCGGCAACTTCAGCGTGCTGCCATGGCCGTCGCTGGACTTCAGCAAATTCGGCGAAACCGAACTGCTGCCGCTGTCGCGCATCAAGAAAATCTCGGGTCCTAACCTGCACCGCAACTGGGTGCAGATCCCGCACGTCACGCAATTCGACGACGCCGACATCACCGACCTGGAAGCCTTCCGCGTTGAATCGAACGCCGCTACCGCCAAGAACAAGGACGCCACCAAGCTCACCATGCTGGCCTTCGTGATCAAGGCGTCGGTCGCCGCGCTGAAGAAATTCCCGACCTTCAATTCGTCGCTGGACGCGAAGGGCGAGAACCTGATTCTGAAGAAGTACTACAACATCGGCTTCGCCGCCGACACGCCGAACGGCCTGGTTGTCCCAGTGATCAAAAACGCCGACCAGAAATCGGTCACGCAGATCGCCAAGGAAATGACCGAGCTGTCGCTGCAAGCGCGCGAAGGCAAACTGAAACCGGCCGACATGCAAGGCGCGACCTTCACCATTTCGTCGCTGGGCGGTATTGGCGGCACGCACTTCACGCCGATCGTCAACGCGCCGGAAGTGGCGATCCTGGGCTTGTCCAAGGCATCGCTCAAGCCGGTGTGGGATGGCAAGGCGTTCCAGCCTCGCCTGCTGATGGGTACCTCGCTGTCCTACGATCACCGTGTGGTTGATGGCGCGATGGGCGCGCGCTTCTCCGTGTACCTGAGCGAAGTGCTCGGCGACATGCGTAAAATTCTGCTGTAAGGAGCCATGATGAGCACAGAAGTAAAAGTGCCGAATATCGGCGACTTCGCGGAAGTAGAAGTAATCGAAGTGATGGTCAAGGTGGGCGACACGATCAAGGTGGATCAGTCCCTGATTACCGTGGAATCGGACAAGGCCAGTATGGAAATCCCATCGTCGCACAGCGGCGTGGTGAAGGAAGTGCGCGTCAAGGTTGGCGACAAGGTCAAGGAAGGCGTTGCGCTGCTGGTGGTTGAAGCCAGCGAAGGTGCTGCTGCTGCTCCTGCTCCTGCTCCTGCGCCTGCCGCTGCTGCCCCAGCAACTCCCGCCGCCGCATCGGCGCCGGCAGTTGCTCCTGCCGCACCGATCGCCGCGCCAGCCGGTAGCAGCTACACCGGCCAGGTCGACATCGACTGCGACATGATGGTGCTTGGCTCCGGCCCTGGCGGTTACTCGGCTGCGTTCCGTTCGTCGGACCTGGGCCTGAACACCGTGCTGGTCGAACGTTACGACGTGCTGGGAGGCGTGTGCCTGAACGTGGGTTGCATCCCATCGAAGGCGCTGCTGCACGTGGCAGCCGTGATCGACGAAACCTCGCACATGGCCAAGACCGGCGTGACCTTCGCCAAGCCGACCATCGACATCGACCAGGTGCGCAAGCACAAGGAAAGCGTCATCAAGAACATGACCAACGGCCTGGCCGGCATGGCCAAGGCACGCAAGACGCAGGTTGTCACCGGCGTCGGCCAGTTCCTGAGCGCGAACCACATCGAAGTCACCGCCAACGACGGCACCAAGAAAGTGGTGCAGTTCAAGCAGGCCATCATCGCCGCCGGTTCGTCGGTGGTGAAGCTGCCGTTCGTGCCGGAAGATCCGCGCATCGTCGATTCGACCGGCGCGCTGGAACTGCGTCAGATCCCGAAACGCATGCTGGTTATCGGCGGCGGCATCATCGGCCTGGAAATGGCCACCGTCTACTCCACTTTCGGCGCGCGCATCGACGTGGTCGAAATGATGGACGGCCTGATGCAAGGCGCCGACCGCGATGCGGTCAAGGTCTGGCAGAAGTACAACGAAGCCCGCTTCGACAACATCATGACCAAGACCAAAACCGTCGGCGTTGAAGCGCTGCCGGAAGGGATCAAAGTCACTTTTGAAGCAGCGGAAGCCGGCGCACCGTCGCCTGCGCCACAGGTCTATGACCTGGTGCTGGTGGCCGTTGGCCGCAGCCCGAACGGCAAGAAGATCTCCGCCGACAAGGCTGGCGTGGTGGTGACCGACCGTGGCTTCATCCCGGTCGACAGCCAGATGCGCACCAACGTGCCGAACATCTTCGCCATCGGCGACCTGGTGGGCCAGCCAATGCTGGCGCACAAGGCGGTGCACGAAGGCCATGTAGCTGCCGAGGCGGCAGCGGGCCAGAAGTCGCACTTCGATGTGAAGGTGATTCCATCGGTGGCCTACACCGATCCGGAAGTGGCGTGGGTCGGCGTGACCGAAGACGAAGCGAAAGCCAAGGGCATCAAGGTCGAGAAGGGCCACTTCCCTTGGGCCGCGAGCGGCCGCGCTGTGGCCAATGGTCGCGCAGAGGGCTTTACCAAGCTGCTGTTCGACGCTGAGACGCATCGCATCATCGGCGGTACCATGGTCGGCACGCACGCCGGCGACATGATCGGCGAAATCGCGCTGGCCATCGAAATGGGCGCCGACGGCACCGATATCGGCAAGACGATCCACCCGCATCCAACGCTGGGCGAATCGATCGGCATGGCCGCCGAAGTCTACGAAGGCGTCTGCACCGACCTGCCGCCACCGCGCAAGCGCTAAGCAGGTAGTGGCAACACAAAACCGGGACATGCTCCCGGTTTTTTTATTTGTGAGGTTTGACCATGAGCTCTTTTTCTTTTTTGTTTCTGCTGCTGATCGTGGCGCTGTACGCCGGCAGCGTCAAGCTGGCGGCCTTGCTGTACAAGCGCGCCCGTTTGAGCTGGCGCGACGCCAGCATCTTCAGCCTGATTTTATTGCTGGTGCTGGGCGCCGGTATGCTGCTCAACCGCTTGTCCGGGGACGTGATTCCTGACTTGGTGGCGGTGGCTGCCAGTGTCGTCATTCAGGTCGGCATCGGCGCCTGGTATCTCGCTGCGCGCGCCCGCACGCTGGATGGCAAGCCGGTAGGCAGCAAAGGCGCCGCCATGTTGTCGCTGATCGCCTACGGCTTGCTGGTGCCGCTGGTGATGGTGTGGGCGGTGATGCATTCGGCGATGATGCACTAAATTTTATCGGAGACGCGCATGGCCGCGAATGTTGAGCAGCCCTTCAAGTACACCACCAAAAAGGGCGAGGTCACCGTCCGCAAGTTCTACACCGCCCCGGAATTCCTGCTCGACGATGCCGAACAACTTCTGCATTGGTCTCGCCGCGCCATCGACGCCGCTGCGGACTAAAACCATGAAAACTCTTTGCCCCGCGATTCTTCTGGCTGCGTTATGCGCCACCGCTCATGCGGATGTCGATATCGATACCGCGCGCAAACTGGCTGCAGTGGATAGACAGTGTCTTCGTCAGGACGACCTGGTCAAGGTCTTTCAGAGTGCGCCAGTAGCATCGGCTTCGCCGGCATTTCCCGAGCCGACGCTGCCCTGCATCCCGGTCCGCACCTACCAGTTTGTTTTTCCCGGCCACAGCGACAGTGAAATGTATTTGCGCGTGGTTCAAACTGGAGACTGCATCACCACCGTGGATTTGATCAGGAATTAGCTTCAATAAAATCAGCGCGTCAGGCGATACAGCAGGATGGCGGTGCGGATGGTGGCGCGTTCGATCGAGGCGATTTCCAGGTCTTCGTCGGGCGAGTGGGCGCCATTGCCGGTGGCGCCCAGACCGTCCAGCGAATCGAGCAGCGGGGCGACGAACTGGATGTCGCCTGCGCCGCGTTGGCCCGGTGGCAGCGCGGGGATCTCGCCCAAGCCAGCGTCCTGGCTGGCCTGCGAATAAATTTTCAGCACCGCCAGGTTGCCGGCAGTCGGCGACATCGGCGGATATGAATCGTGGAAGGTGATGCTGGCGCTGGTGCCCGGCAGGTTCTGGGCGACGATGGCTTTCATTTTCGCGTGCGCGCGGTCGCGCTGTTCGTAGGTCAGGTAGCGCAGGTCGCCCTCCACGGTGGCGCTGCGCGAGATGACGTTGGTCTTACCGGCCGCCTGACCGGTGGTGCCGAGCGTGTTGGTGCTGGCGTCGGTGCCGCCGACGATCATGCCGGGGCTGAAGGTCAGGTCCGGCTCGATCACCTGCTGACGGAAGCCGTCGAGGATGCGCGCCGCTTCGTAAATCGCGCCATAGCCGGCGCTGTCGCTGAAGATACCGCTGGAGTGGCCCTGCTTGCCGCTGACTTTCAATTCCCACGACGACGACGAGCGGCGGCCGATAGTGCCGGTATCGCGCCCGCTCTTGTCGCGCACCGTGGCTTCGAAGGCCAGGGCGATGTCGCTGCGTTTGGCGGCGTTGACCATGTCGGCGCGCGAGACCGCAATCGGCTCGCCGGCATTCTCTTCATCGCCGCTGAAGACGATGGTGATGCTGGTGTTGTCCAGCGCTCCCACGCGCTGCAAGGCGCGCAGCGCTTCGACGATGATGACGTCGCCGCCTTTCATGTCGTTGACGCCCTGGCCGCGCACGCGGTCGCCGTTGCGCTGCCACAGCTGCACCTGGCTGTCCTTTTCAAACACCGTGTCCAGATGGCCGATCAGCAGCAGGCGCTTGCCTTGCTTGCCTTCGCGCGTGGCGATCAAGTGGCCGGCGCGCTGCATCGCGGCCGGCATGTCGGACCAGCGCGTGGCAAAGCCCAGCTGGGCGAACTGTTCTCCAAACAGCTTGCCGACCGCGCGCACGCCGTCGTGGTTCATGGTGCCGCTGTTGATGTTGACCGAGCGTTCCAGCAGGTCCAGTCCCTGCGGCGCATGCGCCTTGATTTCGGCGACGATTTTCTGCTCGGTGGGGGAGAGTGCATCGGCATGCGCCGCGCTGAAGGTCAAAGCCAGGACTGCGACAGCAAGCGGATGCAACTTCATGTGATCTCCAATAGGTGGTGGCTTAGCCTTGCGCCGATGCGGGCAGGCCGAAGATTCGGTCGAACGTCAGGCTGAAGATATACGTATACACCATAAAGAACAACAGCAGGCCGATATCCAGCACCAGCGCGTCCCACAGTGAGATGCGCAGCCACCAGGCGAACAGCGGCACCAGCATCACCACCAGCCCGCCCTCGAAGCCCACAGCGTGGGCGACGCGGCGCTTCCAGTTGCGACCGCGCGTGGCCTGGCGCGTTTCCCACGCCTCGAACGCCGAGTTGAATACGAAGTTCCAGGCGAAGGCGACGCTCGACGACGCCACCGCCGCCACGCCGGCATGGCTGGCGTCGTGGCCGGCGCCGAACATCAGCAGGCTGCTGGTCAGGCCGATGGCGATCAGTTCAAACAGGGATGCGTAGACGACTTTGCGTTTCATGCCTTGCATGGGATTTCCTTGGTTCAGATAACAACAGTGCGTATGGTATGGGAATTTTTCTGATTGAAAAAGTCAGCCGCTGTCAGTTTTTCTGATAGATTGCCAGCTATGGCTTTTTCATCGGATAACGTCGCGGTCTTTCTGGCGGTGCTCGACCACGGTTCGTTCTCGGCGGCCGCGCGGGCGCTGGGACGGGTGCCGTCGGCGGTCAGCATGACCATCGGCCATCTGGAGGCGGAACTGGGGCTGGCGCTGTTCGAGCGCAGTTCGCGCGAGGTGCGGCCGACCGAAGCGGCGCGCGCGCTGGAGGCCGAGGCACGCCAGATGGCCGGTCAGCTACGCCGCCTGCAGGCGCACGCGCTGTCGCTGCACCAGGGGTTGGAGCGCAGGCTCACGCTGGCGGTGGCGCCGGAACTGCTGTCGGCGCCATTCAGCGATCCGCTGGCGCGGCTGGCCGAGGAATTCCCCTCGCTGGAGGTCGAGGTGCTGTCGGCGCCGCAGGACGCCTTGCAGCGCATGCTGCATGACGGCACCGCGCAACTGGGTTTGATGTATGAGCGCACGCGGGTCGATGGCCGCGAAAGTTTTCAGGAGCTGGGCAGCGAGGTGCTGGTGCCCGTCATCGCGCCGCGCCACCCGCGCGCCCTCGCGCACAACGGCAGCTTCCGGCTGGAAGATCTGGTCGACTTGCGGCAGATCGCCATCGCCAGCAGCATCGGCGAGCAGGCCGACCTGCGCCTGCTGATCTCGCGCAAGTTGTGGCGCACCGACAGTCATCTGGCCACGCTGGGACTGGTGCGCGCCGGTCTGGGCTGGGCCTACCTGCCGCGCCGCCTGGCGCAGCCGCTTATGGACAGCGGCGAGCTGCTGGGCATCGTCTTCGCGCACATGAGCAGCGAGTTGCGGCTGTGGGTCGACGTGGTGTGGATCAACGACCGGCCGCTGGGCCTGGGCGCGGCGCGGCTGATCGCGCTGATGCAGGATATCGCCGGTTTGGAAGCGCGCCCGCCACAGAAGTGATAATCTGCTGTCTTTGCTCTTTTGAGGATGATCATGCGTTTGTTGAAGATTGCCCTGGTGGTCGCCGGCCTGTGCGCCGCCACCGCGTTTGCTTCGCCGACCGCGCCGCGTAACGGCGCCGAATACACCACCCTGAAAACCCCGCAGCCGGTGCAGGCGCAGGGCCAGAAGGTCGAGGTGATCGAGTTCTTCATGTATCACTGCCCGGCGTGTTACGCGCTGGAGCCGGACATGCTGGCTTGGGTCAAGAAGCAGGGCGACAACATCGTGTTCCGCCGCATCCACCTGCCGCTGACCGGCGAGAATGATCCGGAAGCGCATATGTTCCTGACGCTGGAAGCGCTGAAGCTGGAAGAGCAGCTGCACGCCAAGATCCTCAGCACCTGGCACGTCGAGCGCCGCCGTCTGAACAGTGACGAGGCGAATATCGACTGGGCGGTCAAGAACGGCATCGACAAGCAGAAGTTCACCAGCATGTACACCTCGTTCGCGGTGATGACGCGCCTGAAGAACGCCGGCCGCGTGGCCAGTACCTATGAAGTCAACAGCACGCCGACGATGGTGGTGGACGGTCGCTACGTCACCAATCCGACCATGGTCGACGCCAGCAATCCGGGCACGCCGCGCCAGCAGCTGAACGCGGCGACGCTGCAGGTGCTCGATGCGCTGGTGGCGCAGGCGCGCGCCGGCAAGAAGTAAGCTCTACAGGTGACACTGGTACAGGTGGGAGGCGTGATCGACGCCGTTCACCTGCGTCGTCACCGGTGCGGCCAGCGCATCACGCGTGAAGCCGCATTTCTCCACCACCCGCCGTGAGCCGAGGTTTTGCGGCGAGATCCAGGCGTTCAGCATACGCAGGCCGTAGCGCTCGCGCGCCAATTCCATCAGATGCGTTAACGCCTGGCTGCCCAGCCCCTGGCGCGCTTGCGCCTGGCCGATGCGGTAGCCGACTTCGCCGCTGCCGGCTGCGTGGTCGATATGGCGCAGGTTGGCGCGGCCGATGATGGCGGCGCCGTCGTCGCTGGTCAGCACGCACGGATGCATGGCGCCGGCCTGGTAGCTGTCCAAGTAATCGGCGATATGGGCGGCGACGCCGGATTCCGAATAGAAGCTGGGCGCACGCGCTTCGACGTGCTGCTCGAACCAGGCGCGGTTGGCGGTTTCAAACGCCAGCAGGCGCTCGACGTCATCGGCTTGCAGAGTGCGGATGTTCATGGATGGGCCGCCAGGTAAGTCAGCATGTCGTGGTTGAACAGGGCCGCCTGCTCCATCTGCGGCAGGTGGCCGGACTGGTCGATCTCGCGGTAGGCGGTCGACGGGATGGCGTTGCGGATATGCGTCGCCTGCGCTACTGGAATGGTCGGGTCCTGCTTGCCCCACACCAGATGCACCGGCGTGCCGGCGCGGGCGATGGCGGCGTAGATGCCGTCAAAATCCTCGCGTGCCAGCGCGACGCGCGACCGGTACAACGCGCGGCCGAAGCCGTGGTACTGCATCTGCTGCTTGTAGCGGTCGGCCCAGCCGGGGAATTGTTCCGGATGCAGGAAGTCGCTGCTCTGGTTGTCCGCCATGCCGGGCACGGCGCCGGTCTGGAACAGGTAGGGGCCAAGCAGTGGGGTGGTCATCTGCCAGCCCAGCTTGGGTGCGCTGTTGGACGGGTCGACCAGGTTTAGAGTGCGGATGCGCTGCGGATGGGTCGAGGCGTAGTGTGCGCTGACATAGCCGCCGAACGACAGCCCGAACAAATCGATCTTGCCGTCCACCTTCAGTGCGGCCAGCAGCTGGTCCAGCTGGCGGTCGTAGAAGGCGCCGTCATAGGCGGCGTCGGGCCGGTCCGACAGGCCGCGGCCGTACAGGTCGTAGCGGATCACGCGATAGCCGGCGTCGCGCAGCGCGGCAAAGGTCGGGTCCCAAATATACGAGGGCACCGAGAAGCCGTGCACCAGCACCACCACCCGGCCGTTGTCCGGGCCGGCCACTTCGTAATGGGTGACGCCGTCGCCCAGCGTGACGTAGGCGCCGGGCGCCTGGGCGTCGCGCCGTGCCACCGTATTCAGCGTCAGCGATTCGGGATTGCGGATGTAGTAGTAGCCGGCAGCGCCAACGCCTGCCAGCACCAGGGCCAGCACGGCCCAGCGCAGGGCTTTCATGTCAGTTGACGGTAAAACGCGCCGGGATTTCGATGCCGCCGCTGCGCGCTGCTTCTGCATACGCCTGCAGTTCGACGATCACCGCTTCCAGCTGTTCCTGGCCCGGATTGGCCTGGAAGTTCTTGATGCGCTCATTCATGAGCGTGATTTGTTTGCTCCAGTCCAGACGATTCATTTTGCTCATGTGCGCTCCGATTTTCAAAAAACCAGTATAGAACAAAAGGCAAATACGCGGCGCCTTTTGATGTGCGCTAGCGTACTTAGCGCAGCACGCCGCGCAGGAACAGATCCAGCCCCTCGTCGGCTTGGCGGCGCAGTTCTTCCCGCGTGGCCGGCTGCTCGGCCGGGAACAGCAGGCGCGCCATGTGGTCGCCCATCAGGCAGTTGATCAGGAACACCGGCAGCAGGTCGGGGCGCAGGTCGGGCCGCAGCTGCGCCTGGACGTCGGCGCGGGCGAAGAAACGGCCGAGTTCCTCGCGCGTGCGCAGCGGGCCGGCCTCGAAGAATGCGGCCGCCAGTTCCGGCGTGCTCTTGGCTTCGGCCACCACCATGCGGTGCAGGCTGGTGAAGGTGGGCAGCGAGATCAGTTCCAGGAAGCGCACGGCGAAGTCGGACAGAATCTGCTGCATCGGTCGCGGATCGGTTTCCATGTTGGCCACGCCGGCCATGTAGTTGGCACGGCCGTCGGTGATGATGGCTTCCAGCAGGCCGACCTTGCCGCCAAATTTGACGTAGATGGTGCGCACCGCCACGTGGGCTTCGCGGGCGATCATTTCCAGGCTGACCTTGCTGTAGCCTTTTTCCAGGAACAGCTGGCCGGCAGTGTGCAGCAGGGCGGCGCGGCGCGCGGCCTTGTCGGCGGCGCGCGGGCGGCCGGCGGCCTTGCCGAAGCACGGCGAATCGGGGGAGTAATGGCCTTCCGGACAATCTTGCTCGTCCAGCGCGGCGGCCTCGGTGGGGGCGGTGGTATTCATGGCGGTCGAATGATAGCGAATGCCGCCATGCTAGTCCAAAAAAAAATGAAATGCAACCGTTTCATTTCTTGACTTTGCGCAGAAACCCGCCATAATGCTCCCATCTCATTTCATTTTCTCGGAGCTGTCCATGTCCACCCAAGAACAAAAAATCAGTGCCGTTCCTCCAGCGGCAGCACCAGCCGCCCCTGCAGCCCCGGCAGCGCAGGGCCCGAACCGTCGCGTGCTGATCGTGGCCGCCATCGTCGCGCTGGCCGCGATCGGCATCGGTGGACGCATGTGGTACCGCAGCCATTACTATGTCGAGACCGACAATGCCTACGTGGCCGGCCACGTGACGCCGGTATCGTCGCGCATCGCCGGTGTGGTGACCAAGGTGCTGATCGAGGATAACCAGCTGGTCAAGGAAGGCGATGTCATCGCCGAGCTGGACCCGTTTGACCAGGGCGTGCGCGTCGAACAGATCCAGGCGCAGATCGCCTCGGCCAAGCAGCAGGTGGTGCAGGCCGACGCGCAGATCGTGCAAGTGCAGGCGCAAGCCAGCGCCGCCGCCGCGCAAGTGGCGCAGTCGCAGGCGCAGCTGGTGCGCGCCAATCAGGACGCCGAGCGTTTCGGCCAGCTGTATAACAGCCAGATGAAAGCCGTGTCGAAGTCCGAACTGGATGCCGCCGTCGCCGCCCGCGCCAGCGCCGTGGCCGATGTCGCCGCGCGCAAGGACAGCACGTCCGCCGCCAAGGCCCAGATCGAGTCGGCCAAGTCGGCGCGCGATGTGGCGCAGGCGCAGGTCGGCGTGCTGCAAGTGCAACTGAAAGACGCGCAGCAGCAACTGGCGTACAACAAGATCCTGGCGCCGGTGTCGGGCCGGATCGGCAAGCGCACCATCGAAGTGGGCCAGCGCGTGCAGCCGGGCCAGCAACTGACCGCCATCGTGCAGGAAAACGTCTGGCTGACCGCCAACTTCAAGGAAACCCAGCTGGCCGAACTGAAGCCGGGCCAGGAAGTCAAAGTGTCGGTCGATGCGCTGCCGGGCAAGGAACTGATCGGCAAGGTCGACAGCTTCTCGCCAGCCTCAGGCGCGCAGTTCGCGCTGCTGCCGGCCGATAACGCCACCGGCAACTTCACCAAGATCGTCCAGCGCGTGCCGGTCAAGATCACCTTCAAGCCGGAAGACGTCAAGGCCCTGAGCGGCCGTCTGGTGCCGGGCATGTCGGCGATCGCCGAAGTGTCGCTGAAGTCCGATAACGCCGCCCGCTAAGGAGCGCGTCATGGCTAGCACCACAATCGATACGCCGGCCGGCGGGAAGGCGGCCGCCCCGGCGGCGCCGAGCGAAAAGGTCTCCGGCCGCACCTGGCTGGCGGTGGCCGCCGGCATGTTGGGCGCCTTCATGGCGGTGCTCGACATCCAGATCACCAACTCGTCGCTGAAGGACATCCTCGGCGCCCTGTCCGCCACCCAGGAAGAGGGCTCGTGGATCGCCACCGCCTACCTGGTGGCGGAAATCATCGTGATTCCGATGACCGGCCTGTTCGTGCGCGTGTTCGGCATGCGCGCCTACATGATCGGCACCACCACGCTGTTCCTCGGCTTCTCGACGCTGTGCGGCTTCGCCTGGAACCTGCCGAGCATGATCGCCTTCCGCATGCTGCAAGGCTTTACCGGCGGCGCGCTGATTCCCATGGCGATGACGCTGGTGATGGCCAAGCTGCCGCCATCGAAACGCGCCACCGGCATGGCCATCTTCGGCCTGACCGCCACGCTGGCGCCGTCGATGGGCCCGACGCTGGGCGGCTACCTGAGCGACCTGTATGGCTGGCCGTCGATCTTCTTCATCAACTGGGTGCCTGGCCTGCTGCTGATCGGCGGTATCGCCGTCGGCCTGGACAAGGAGAAGCGCAACCTGTCGGCCCTGCTGGACGCCGACTGGCTGGGCATCGCCTTCATGGCCGTCGGCCTGGGTAGCCTGACCGTGTTCCTGGAAGAGGGCAACACCAAGGATTGGTTCGACTCGCCGTTCATCAACACCTTTGCCGCGCTGGCCGTGGTCGGCTTGCTGGGCTGGGTGGTCAACAGCACTTTGCGCAAGCAGCCGTTTGTCAATCTGGGCCTGTACGGCCAGCGCAACTTCGCCGCCGCCACCGCGCTGTCGATGGCGATGGGTATGGGTTTGTACGGTTCGGCGTTTATTTTGCCGCTGTTCCTGGCGCAGATTCCGGGTTACTCGCCGATGCAGATCGGTGAAGTGATCATGTGGGCCGGCCTGCCGCAGCTGTTCATCATGCCGTTCGTGGCCAAGCTGTCGTCCAAGATCGACAACCGCGTGCTGTGCACCTTCGGCCTGCTGCTGTTCGGCGGTTCGTGCCTGATGAACGCCTACATGGACGCCACCACCGGCTACGACCAGCTGCTGCTGTCGCAGATCGTGCGGGCGCTGGGGCAGCCGTTCGTGATGCTGACCTTGTCGAACTTTGCGATGAACGGCATTCAGCCGAAAGATATTCCATCGGCGTCGAGCCTGATCAACATGACCCGTAACCTGGGCGGTTCGATCGGCATCGCGCTGCTGGCCACCGCGCTGACCAACCGCGAACACTTCCACTCGGCCCGCATCGGCGAGTCGGTCAGCAATTACGCGCTGACCACGCAGGAACGCCTGTCGACGCTGACGTCGTCGTTCATCAACAACGGCTTCGATAGCGCCACCGCGGCCGACATGGCGCTCAAGGCGGTGGACGGCATCGTCCGTCGCGAAGCGTACGTGATGGCCTATAACGACGGCTTCTTCCTGGTGGCGATGGTGCTGTTTGGCTGCATCGCGGTGCTGTGGTTCTCGGACAAAGTCAAAGCCCCCTCCGGCGGCGGTGGCGGCGGTGCGCACTAATAACGTCGTCGTTCCCGCCTGCGCGGGAACGACGGGATAACTGTTTAATCTTAGAGGTAATCACATGTTGAATTCAGCTCTGAAGCGCCTGACGCTCGCTGTTTCCGTCACCCTGGCCGTCACCGGCTGCACCACCGTAGGCAGCGACTTCAAGGCGCCGGCGAATGTCGCCGACGCCTCGTTCCGCCATTTGCCGCAGGCCGGCGCCAACGCCGCGCACCTGCCGGCGCAGTGGTGGACCGTGTTTAACGACGCCACCCTGAACCAGCTCGAAGAAACCGCGCTGCGCGACAATCCGAGCGTGAAGGCAGCCGCCGAACGCCTGATTCAGGCGCAGCAGCAGGCCGGCGTTTCGCGCGCCAACCAGCAGCCGCAGTTGAGCGTCAACGCCGGCATCTCCAACTCGCGCACCTCGGCCGAAACCTCGCAGGGCCTGGCGCTGGGCGGCCGCGCGATCGAAGGTAACAACTACTCGGTCGGCACCAGCTTCTCGTATGAAGTGGACTTGCTGGGCCGCGTGCGCCGTCTGGTGGAAGCATCGGACGCGCAAGCGCTGGCGGCCGAAGCGGACCGCGACGGCGTGCTGCTGGTACTGTCGTCGCAACTGGCCACCACCTACTGGCAGCTGCGCGGCCTGGATGCAGAAATCGCCATCCTGAACGGCGCGCTGGATACCCGCCGCGAAAGCGAACAGCTGGTGACGGCGCGTTTTGACGCCGGCCTGTCGAACGAACTGGACGTGTCGCGCGCCCGCATCGAGCGCGCCAATGCGCAGGCCGACCTGCATGAAGTGCAGCGTCAGCGCAACCTGCTGGAACACAGCCTGGCGACCCTGGTCGGCGCCTCGCCGTCGTCGCTGCTGACCGCGCCGAAAGCGGATGCCGCCGTGCTGCCGCAGCCGCCGGCGATTCCGGTCGGCCTGCCGGCCAGCCTGCTGGCGCAGCGTCCGGATTTGGCCGGCAGCGTGGCGACGCTGCGCGCCGCCAATGCGCAAATCGGCGTGGCCGAAGGCGCGTTCTATCCATCGTTCTCGCTGACCGGTAACTTCGGCTTTGCGTCGGAAAGCCTGAGCAATCTGGCCAAGGGCGATTCGCGCCAGTTCAGCGTCGGCCCGCTGGCATTGTCGCTGCCGGTGTTCGACGGTGGCCGCAACAAGGCCAACCTGGCGATCGCCAAGTCGCGCTACGAAGAGGCGATTGCCAACCACCAGACCAAGCTGCTGACGGCGCTGCGCGAAGTGGAAGATGCGCTGTCCGACGTGCAGCAACGCCAGCAACAGGGCGATGCGCAGCAAGCCTCGCAGGTGGCGGCAGCGCGTGGCTACCTGGTGGCGCGCGCCCGCTATGAACGCGGCGTCTCGACCTACCTTGACGTCACCGATGCCCAGCGTAGCGCGTTGACGGCGGACCGCGCGGCGGTGCAAATCAATACTCAGCGCCTGCTGGCGGCAGTGGCCGTGGCGCGCGCGCTGGGCGCCGGCTGGCAGCCTTCGGCGCAGCTGTCGCAAGTGGCGCAGAACGGCAATCTCAAGGCGCAGTAAGCGTCGTCCTTTTACGCGAAGAGGCCAGCGGCAACGGTGCCGCTGGTCCTAAGCGTTCCAGAATAAAGTCAATGAAGGTGGTCAGCTTGGGCGTGGCGCGGCGGTCGCGCGGGTAGACCACGTGCATGGCGCGCGGCGCCGGCAGGTAGTCGCTCAAAATCGGCACCAGCCGGCCGGCGGCGATGTCCTGCGCCAGCAGCACTTCGGCCTGCATCACAATCCCGAAATCCTTGAGCGCGGCCATGCGCAATGCCTGGCCATTGTTGGCGCGGAAACGGCTCGGCGGCAGCGCGTGCTTGCCGTGCACCGATTGCAGGCGCCAGCTGACACCGATATCTCCCACCACGAAATCCAGGCATTCATGCTGCGCCAGCTCCTGCGGCGTGTGCGGCGTGCCGCGCTGCCGCAGGTAGCCGGGCGCGGCGCAGATGGCCATCTTGTATGGCTGTAGCGGACGGGCGATCATGCCCGAGTCGTCCAGCGCGCCGATGCGGATGGCGGCGTCGTAGCCCTCGTCCACCAGATCGACCGTGCGGTCGTTCAGGTTCAGGTCCACGCTCACTTCTGGATGCAGGCGCAGGTAGTCGGTCAGCGCCGGCGCCAGCCATTCGTTGCCGAAAGAGGTGGAGGCGGTGACGCGCAGGCGGCCGCGCGGCACGCTGCGCATGGCTTCGGCGCCGCGTTCGGCGGCTTCAATCTGCGCCAGAATCGCGCGGCATTGGTCGGCGTACTGGGCGCCGATTTCGGTCAGGCTCTGGCGGCGCGTGGTGCGCGTCAGCAGGCGCGCGCCGAGCGTGGCTTCCAGTTGCGCGATGTGTTTGCCGACCATCACCGGCGACAGGTTGAAGCGGCTGGCGGCGGCTGTGAAGTTGCCGGCATCGACCACCGCGATGAAGATTTCCATGCTGCGCAGCTTGTCCATCGATTGCTAACTGTGGGTTGGTAATGTTGTTCATGGTAGCGCATTTATTCTTTGGTGGAAGGGGACCATACTGGATTTTTGATACGGAGGTTCAGCATGAAAGTGATTGTGATCGGCGCAACGGGCGCAGTGGGCAAGGCGGTGGTGGCGGAGCTGGGCCAGCGCCATGAGGTGGTAATGGTGGGGGCGCGCGGCGGCCAGCATCAGGTGGACTTCGCCGATATCGCCTCGGTGCGTTCGCTGTTTGCCAAGGTGGGCAAAGTGGACGCGGTGGTGGTGGCGGCAGGCTCGTTGCACTTCGCGCCGCTGGACAGCTTTACGCCGGAGCAGTTTTACGTGGGACTGAACAGCAAGTTGATGGGACAGGTGAATGTGGCGCTGGTGGCGCAGGAGTATCTCAACGACGGCGGCTCGATTACGCTCACCAGCGGGATTGTGGCGGAGGAGCCGATCCGCAACGGCGTTAGCGCCACCATGGTCAACGCGGCCGTCGAAGGCTTTGCGCGGGCGGCGGCGATCGAGCTGCCGCGCGGCCTGCGTATCAACGTCGTCAGCCCGACGGTGCTGGCGGAATCAATGGACAGCTATGGCCCGTTCTTCGTCGGCTTCGAACCGATTGCCGCCAGCCGCGCCGCGCTGTCATACGCGCGCAGCGTCGATGGCGCCCAGACCGGGCAAGTTTACCGCGCGGGAGGACGCGCATGAAAGTGATGGTGATCGGCGCCACCGGCGCCATTGGCTCCGCCGTGGCGCGCGAGCTGGCGCAACGGCACGAGGTGATTGCGGTGGGTTCGCGCAGCGGCCAGTATCAGGTGAACATCGAAGAATTCGACCAGGTACAGCGCTTGTTTGCGCAGGCCGGCAGTCTGGACGCGGTGGTGGTGGCGGCCGGCGCCTTGCATGTGGGGCCGCTGGCGCAGCTGGCGCCGGAGCATTTTCACGTCGGCCTCAGGGGCAAGCTGATGGGGCAGGTCAACGTGGCCCTGGCTGCGCAGCAATACTTGAATGACGGCGGCTCCATCACGCTGACCAGTGGCGTCGATACCGATCATCCGATACGCGGCGCGGTCGCGGCCTCGACCGCCAATGCCGGGGTGCTGGGGTTTGTGCGCGCAGCGGCAATCGAACTGCCGCGCGGCCTGCGCATCAACGTGGTCAGCCCGACGGTGCTGCAGGAATCGATGAGCACCCATGGTCCGCTCTTCATCGGCTTCGAACCGATTGCCGCCAGCCGCGTTGCGTTGTCGTACGCGCGCAGTGTCGATGGCGCGCAAACGGGGCAGGTCTACAAAGCCTGGTAAGCCGCGGTGCTTTACAATGTGGTCCTCACTGCACAAGAGGACCACATGAAAAAAATCCTGCTCCCGCTGGCGCTGGTAGTCGCCTGCGCCACCGCCTGGGCCGCCCCGGCCGACGTCAATCAACTCAACCAGATGAGCCAGCGCTACGCGCCGGTCGCGCTGACCGCCGATACCAGCCAGCTGTCGGCCGGCGACAAGAAAGCCATCGCCAAACTGATCGAAGCGGCCAAGATCGTCGACGTGCTGCAACTGCGCCAGCGCTGGTCCGGCAACGAAGCGCTGTGGGCCGCGCTGCAAAAAGACACCACGCCGCTCGGCAAGGCCCGCCTGAACTATTTCTGGCTCAACAAAGGCCCATGGTCGATCCTCGACGATCACCAGTCCTTCCTGCCGGCGGAAGTGGCCGGCATCCAGGTGCCAGCCAAGAAGCCCGAAGGCGGCAATTTCTATCCGGCGGGTGCCACCAAGGCCGAACTGGAAAGCTGGATCAACGCGCTGCCGGCGGCCGACAAGGAGCAGGCGCAGTGGTTCTTCACCGTGATCCGCAAGAACAAGGATGGCAAGTTCGCCACCGTCAAGTATTCCGAGGAATACAAGGCCGATCTGGAAAAAGCCGCGTCGCTGCTAAAGCAGGCCGCCGCCGATACCGACAACGCCTCGCTGAAAAAATTCCTGCAACTGCGCGCCGAAGCCTTCCTCAGCAACGACTACCTGGCTTCTGACTTCGCCTGGATGGACCTGGATGCGCCGGTCGATATCACCATCGGCCCCTACGAGACCTATAACGACGAACTGTTCGGCTACAAGGCGGCGTTTGAAGCCTACGTCAACATCCGCGACCAGAAGGAAACCCAGAGGCTGGACTTCTTCGCCAAGCACATGCAGGAGCTGGAAGACAATCTGCCCATCGATGCGCAATACCGCAATCCGAAAGTCGGCGCGCTGGCGCCGATGGTGGTGGTCAATCAGGTGTATGGTGCCGGCGACGGCAATATGGGCGTACAGACCGCCGCCTACAACCTGCCCAACGACGAGCGCATCATTAGCCAGCGCGGCTCCAAGCGTGTAATGCTGAAGAACGTGCAGCAGGCCAAATTCAAGTCGACGCTGACGCCGATTTCCAAGCTGGTGCTGCGTCCGGCCGACCAGAAGGATGTGGATTTCGACTCCTTCTTCACCCATATCCTGGCGCATGAAATCACCCACGGCCTGGGGCCGCACATCACCAAAACCGGCGGCAAGGAATCGACCCCGCGCCAGGACTTGAAGGAAGCCTATTCCACCATCGAGGAGGCCAAGGCCGACATCACCGGCCTGTACGCGCTGGCCTATATGATGGACAAGGGCCAGCTGAAAGGCACGCTGGGGCAGGGCGAGGCGGCCGAGCGCAAGCTGTACACCACCTTCCTGGCGTCGGCCTTCCGCACGCTGCACTTCGGCCTGACCGACTCGCACGCGCGCGGCATGGCGATCCAGGTCAACTACATCCTCGACAAGGGTGGCTTTGTGTCGCATGGCGATGGCACGTTTGCGGTGGATTTCGGCAAGATCAAGCAGGCCGTGACCGACCTCGACCGCGAGTTCCTGACCATCGAAGCCACCGGCGATTACGCGCGCGCCAAGGACTTGATGACCAAGTACGTGGTGATCCGTCCGGACGTGCAGAAGGCCTTGGATAAGATGAAATCTGTACCGAACGACATCCGTCCGGAATTCAAGACCGCCAATAGCCTGCTGGGCAAGTAGCATTCCAAAACCTTAATCATTCAGGTTTTTCTACGTAGTAATTTACCTGCCACCGGGCAATAATTCTTGCCCGGTGCATGCTACAGTTTGATCACCATGATCAAGCGCGCCTTCCTCCCCTTGCTATTGTTGACGTCCGGTCTGGCCTCGGCTGCCGACCTGACCGAGATGGAAATCCGCTGGCTGAGCGCCGGCGCCGCGGTGCTGTCCTATGCCAAGCAAGACCTGAAGCTGCCGATCGATATCACCGTCCAACCGCAGGTCGGCCCCAACGACGTGCCGCTGGCGCTGGGTTACGACAAGGGCCGCTGCAAGCTGGTGCTGTCGATGCGCGGCAATCCCACCGCCGAAGACATCCTGAACAATGTAGCTCCCGCACAACGCCCGCTGATGATCGAAGCCATGGTGGCGCATGAAATCGGCCACTGCTGGCGTTATGCGCAAGGTGTGTGGCACGTGCTGCCGGCCGGCTTTGAAGCCAGCCAGAACCAGACCACGCCGCACGAAGCCGCCGCCGATCAGCTGCGCGACACCCGCCGCGAGGAAGGCTATGCCGACCTGGTGGCGCTGGCGTGGATCCAGCAGCGCCATCCCGACCAATACGCCACGGTGGCGACCTGGATGCGCCAAGTGCGCGCACCCTCGCCCGCCGCCGGCAGCCACAGCACGTTGAACTGGCTGCAACTGGCGTCCACCGGCGCCGCCTTCACGCCGGGACTGCCGGTGTTTGAACAAGCCAGCCTGGTGTGGCGCCAGGGCTTGTTGCAAGAACAATGAAAACCGGTTCTGTGTACGTTTCCGCACGGAGGCTGTAGCCCGGCGGGGGTTTAATGTGTCCATCAACCACCACAAGAGGGACACGATCATGAATAAATTACTCTGCTTCGTGCTGGCCACCGCCGCCAGCGCCGCCTTTGCCGCCACCCCGACCAACGACACCGTGGCCTACAAAGCTGCGATCAACCAGTCGGACGCCGCCTACAAAACCGCCAAGGCCGCCTGCGATGCACAATCGGGTAATGCCAAGGATGTCTGCCAGGAACAGGCCAAAGTCAGCCGCGCCAACGCCGAGTCGACCGCCGCCCTGCAATACAAGAACGATAAAAAATCGGTCGAGAAAGCCCAGATCAATGTGGCCGACGCCAACTATGACCTCGCCAAAGCCCAGTGCGCCAACCGCACCGGCGCCGACAAGGACAGCTGCCTGAGCGGCGCCAAACAACAGCACACCGCCTGGGTCAGCGATGCCAAAGCCGGCAAGAAAGCTGCCGACACCGCGCAGACCGGCATTGACTGCAGCACCATGACCGGCACCGACAAGGCATCGTGCGAAACCCGCTCGAAAACCGCGCTGACCAAGGATGCGCTGGCCGACACCGCCATCACCACCAAAGTCAAAACCGAACTGCTGGCTGAGCCTGCACTGAAATCGCTGGACGTGCACGTGGAAACCAACAACGGCACCGTGATGCTGAGCGGCTTCGTGCCATCGCAAGCTGAAGTAGATAAAGCCGTTGACGTCGCCCGCAACGTCAAGGGTGTGAACAAGGTGCAAAGTTCGCTGCGCATCAAGTAATGCACAGGGCGGCGCTGAGCGCCGTCTGATCCTGACGCCCGGCCGGTCTTCAGTGACGCGGCCGGGCGTTCGCTTATGCGCCGTCAGGCGGCCGAGACGATCAACTCGATGATGCGTTCCTGCTGCTCGACCGGCAGGTCCGGATAGATTGGCAGGCAAATCACTTGCTGGGCCGCCTGGCGCGCGGTCGGCAGCAACGCCGGCGCCGCCGAAGGCAGGCCGCGGTACATCGGGAAATCGCTGATGAGCGGATAGAAATAGCGGCGCGCCATGATGCCGTGCTCGCGCAGGCGGGCGAACAGCCCGTCGCGGTTGAGCGCAAAGCCAGGTTGCACCAGGATCGGGAAGTAGGCGTAGTTGGCCACCGCATCGTCCGAGCCGGACAGCAGGCCGATGCCGGTGATGCCGCCCAGCGCCGCGCGGTAGCGGGCGTCGATGGCCTGGCGCCTGGCGATGGCGTTGTCGATGTCCTTCAGCTGCAACAGGCCGAGAGCGGCGTTGAACTCGCTCATCTTGCCGTTGATGCCCGGCGCGATCACGGTCACTTCGTCGACAAAGCCGAAGTTTTTCAGGTGATCGATGCGTTGCTTGGTCTTGGCGTCCGGGCAAATGATGGCGCCGCCTTCGAAGGTGTTGAACACCTTGGTGGCGTGGAAGCTCAGCACCGACAGGTCGCCGTAATTGAGGATGCTGCCCCGGGCGTTCCTGACGCCGAACGCGTGGGCGGCGTCGTAAATCACCTTCAGCCCGTAGGTATCGGCGATGCGCTCGATGCGCTCGACGTCGCACGGGTGGCCGTAGCAGTGCACCGGCATGATGGCGGTGGTGTGCGGCGTGATGGCCGCCTCGATGCAGTCCGGGTCGAGGTTGAAGTTGCGCGGGTCGACATCGATGAACACCGGCTTGACGCCGGTCCACAACAGCGAGTGCGCGGTGGCGACGAAGGAGTAGGGTGTGGTGATCACTTCGCCGGTGATGCGCAGCGCCTGCAGCGCCGTGATCAGCGCGATGGTGGCGTTGGTGAACAGGCTGATGTGCTTGACGCCCAGGTGCTCGCACAGCGCCTGCTCCAGTTGCTGGTGGAACGGCCCGCCGTTGGTCAGCACCTTACTGTCCCAGATCTGTTCCAGGTAGGGAATAAACTCTTCCAGCGGCGGCAGCGCCGGCTGGGTCACATAAATGGGCTTGTTCGACATCGGATGGCTTTATTTATTCCGCAGGTGGCGACCGATACACTTGGAGACGATCTCGGCAAACAAGGCTGGATCCGGCACTCTGCGGCCCAGTTTGAGCAGCAGCGGCAGCGATTGTTCAACCACGGTAATTGCCACCTCCTGGCTCGTGAAAGAGGTCATCAGGGAGAAAAACTCGGCCAGGTTGTCAGGCGCGTCGCCGTCCAGCAGGGCCGTAATATATTTGCGCTTGATGATCAGGTCGCGCTCGTATTGCAGCTGCATCTTCTGCACGCTAACCGAGTTGGCGTGGCGGCGATAGTGCGTTAGCACGTCCGGCAGGTTGGTATAGCGTTTGCCGAGCAGCGCGCCGCGAGTCCACAGGTCATAGTCTTCGGCAAAATCGACCCGCGTGTCGAACACGCCGACGTCGTCGAAAAAACTCTTGCGGAAGGTCGACGCGGTGTGCGACAGGGCCGAGTATTGCAGCAGCGCAGTCTTGATGGTGGCGTCGTGCTGCGGCTTGGTCAGCACCTCGGTGGCCTTGCCGTCGTCAAAAAACATCTGCATCGCGCTGCTGCAGACGGCGATGTCCCGATTGGCTTCCAGGAACGCCATCTGCCGTTCCAGCCGTTGCGGAAAGGCCATATCATCGGCGTCCAGGCGGGCGATGTATGGCGATTCAATTAGCGCCAGACCGTGGTTCAGGGCGCCTGCAACGCCGGCGTTTTCGGTCAGCGTCACCACCTCGATCGCCAATTGTTGACGGTAGCCGAGCGCAAGCTCGGCGGTGTTGTCGGCGGACGCGTCGTTGATGATCAGGACGTCGAAATCGCGATACGTCTGGGCGACCAGGCTGTCCAATGTTTGGGCCAGCGTGGCGGCGGCGTTATGGGCCGGGATGAGAACGGTAACGGCGGGCATGGTGTTCCTTAGTAAGGCAGATCTGTTGCTTCAGCGCCAGACGTTATTTCAGTGGACTTCCGGACCGGTAATCGGTGCTATGCAGCTACATTGCCAATGATGCTATAAGGACGCTTGCGCGTCAAGAAAGGTGCTGGCAGTACAACAGACGCAGCGGCGCCGGCGTTAGCCCCGTATTTTTCTGATTGTATTCATTACGATCATCATTTAAAATACAGGCAAGCGTGCTGCCGGCGCGCATTGCCTTGCGAGGATCTGATGTTTGCACAACCGTTATCCAATTGGCTGCACCGCCGTGGCCTGCACTTTTCCTGGGTGATCGTCGCCCTGACTTTCCTGACTGCGTTGAGCTCGTCGGCGGCGCTGGGGCTGCCGGGCGCCTTGCTGCAGCCGCTGTCCAAGGAGTTCGGCTGGGACGTCGAGCAGATCTCGTCCGCGCTGGCCCTGCGCTTCGCCCTGTTCGGCCTGATGGGACCGTTCGCCGCCATCCTGATGGAGCGCTTCGGCGTGCGCAACGTGGTGGTCACGGCGCTGACGCTGGTGGCGGCCGGCATGGCGCTGGCCACGCAGATGACGCAGTTGTGGCAGCTGGTACTGTTCTGGGGGATCATGCTCGGCGTCGGCTCTGGGCTGACCGCGCTGGTGCTCAGCGCGGTGGTGTCGAATCGCTGGTTCGACAGCCATCGCGGCCTGGTGGTCGGCCTGTTGACCGCCAGCTCCGCCACCGGCCAGCTGATCTTCCTGCCGGTGGGGGCGTGGTTGGTGGAGCACTTCGGCTGGCGCCTGGCGGTGCTGCCGGTGCTGAGCGCCTGCGCGCTGGTGGCGGTGGCGGTGTTCCTGCTGATGCGCAACCGGCCATCCGATGTGGGCCTGACGCCGTTCGGCGCCGCGCCCGGCACGCCGGTGGCGGCCGCTGCACCGGCCATGCGCATCACCTTCGCCACGCCGTTCAAGGTGCTGGCCGAGGCCGCGCAGCACCGCGTATTCTGGGTACTGGCCGGCACCTTCTTCATTTGCGGCCTCAGCACCAACGGCCTGATCCAGACCCACTTCATCTCGCTGTGCGGCGACGCCGGCCTCGGCCCGGTGCCGGCCGCCTCGGTGCTGGCGATGATGGGCGCGTTCGACCTGGTCGGCACCATCGCTTCCGGCTGGCTGTCGGACCGTTACGACAACCGCAAGCTGCTGTTCATGTACTACGGCCTGCGCGGGCTGTCGCTGCTGTGGCTGCCGTATTCGGAATTCACCTTGTACGGCCTGTCAGTGTTCGCCATGTTCTACGGCCTCGACTGGATCGCCACCGTGCCGCCGACCGTGCGCCTGACCGCCGCCACCTTCGGCAAAGAAAAGGCCGGCATGGTGTTCGGCTGGATCTTCGCCGCCCACCAATTGGGGGCAGCGGTGGCCGCGTATGGCGCCGGCCGCGTGCGCACCTTGCTGCTGACCTATGACCCGGCGCTGTTCGCCGCCGGCGCCGCCTGCCTGGTGGCGGCCGCCATGGTCTGGATCATCCGCAAACCGGCCGCCGCCAGCGCGGCCGCTCCGGCCCAAGCCAAGGCCGCATAAAAAATGGGAGCGCTTCCAAAATGTAATCAGCTTGTCATTTGCTAATGTGACAATGCGGCGGTTTGCAACCAGCCTGATGGAGTTTTGTATGCGTTATGCCTTGCCTGCGGCGGCCCTTGCGGCTGCTGCCGCGGTTGCCACTTCCGCGCTGCTGGCCGCCTGCGGCAGCGACAACCAGCCCGCTGCCGCCACCCAGCCGGCCGACACGGTCAACCAGACCGCGGTCGCCTTCATGAGCGACGTCCACTTCGAGAACATCTACGGCGACCTGAAAAGCACGCAGTTCGCCGGCATCCCGACCAAGGATGGCAAGAACGCCACCATCCGCACCATGTACGCCCAGCTGACCTCGACGCGGCTGTTCAACGAAAACTACTTCGCCTTCCGCGCCGCGCTTGACGACGCCTACAGCAAAGGCCTGCGCCTGGTGGCGCTGCCGGGCGATATCTCGGACGACGCCCAGCCGATCAACATCGATGGCCTGACCGACATCCTGCACGAATACCAGGCCAAGGGCATGCGCTTCTTCATCGCTCCCGGCAACCACGACCCGAACGAGCCGTTCGACGACGACGAAGCCGGCAAGAACGACTTCCTGACCAAGGACGGCAAGGAGCAAAAAATCTACGCCGTCAACAACGCCGCCTGCAAGGCCAAGGACCCGGCGGTGGTGTGCACCAACCAGCTGATGGAGCAGGGCTACGACAAGCTGCTGACCAAACTGGCCGAGTTTGGCTACGCGCCGAACAAGAACGACGTCTACTGGGAAACCCCGTTCACCACCTACGCCGATGGCAAGTACAGCTACGACGCTGCTGCCGCAGCGGCCGACCTGAGCAAGCGCAAGTTCGAAATTTGCAGCGAAGGCGAGGGCGGCAAGTACAAGGTGGCCGGCAAGACCTACAGCCGCTGCGCCAATATCATCGACGCCAGCTACCTGGTGGAACCCGTCAAGGGCGTCTGGCTGCTGGCGCTGGACGCCAATGTGCACGTGCCGAACGCCAACTTCGACCCGGCCAATCCGACCGCCTTCAAAGGCTTCGACAACGCCGGCGACGCCGGCTGGAACAAAGTGCAAACGCACAAGATTCACCAGATGGAATGGATCAAATCGGTGGCCGCGCGCGCCAGGGCGCAGGGCAAGCAACTGATGGCGTTCTCGCACTATCCGACCATGGACTTCTACGCTAACCAGACCGACGCGATGAAAGCCGTGTTCAAGCCGGGTGCATTCCAGGTGACGCGCATGCCAGCGGCGGCCACCACCGCCGCGTTGGCGGCGACCGGCCTGCCGCTGCATATCGGCGGCCACATGCACTTCAACGGCAGCAACGATTACAAGGACAGCGCCGGCAACTATCTGGTCAACGTGCAGTCGCCGTCGCTGGCGGTGTTTGGCGCGGCGTACAAGATCGTCAGCTACCAGAGCAAGGACGTGATCGACGTGCAGACCGTGGGTCTGAACAGCGTGGCGCGTCACAACGAACTGTTCCCGCTGTACCAGGTGGAGTACGACTACCTGCAAGGCAGCACTGCGGCCGGCGACATCGCCAAGCGCTGGAATCGCAGCATCCTCGACAGCAAATCGTATGGCGAATTCACCCGCACCTACTTCGGCGAACTGTCGCGGCTGCGCTTCATGAGCGACTACTGGCCATGCGAAATGAAGGAAGCGGCGATGTCACTGGATGCGCGCCAGATGTTGATTTTGTCGCAGCTGCAAACCAAGGTCACCCTGGCGCAGTTGAAGGACAATCCATCGGTGCTGCCGATCACCGCGACCTGCGCCGCCAAGGGCACGGCGTCCGGCGACGGCGTCGCCGCCAGCCAGCTGACGGCCGACTGGGCCACGGCCACCGCCAAGGCCGAGCAAGTGGCAGCAGCCGCCAACCTCAAGCTGGCCGACTTCGCCAAGATCAGCGCCTATGAATTCTATGGCGACTTCCACCGCACCGTGTACGCCGGCGAACTGGCTTTGCGCGACATGGGCGCGGAGCGGGTGGCGCAATACAAGGTGCTGATGAACGCGTTCCCGGCCTCGCCGGCGGCGATCGTCAGGATCGGCGACCAGCTGTCCGACCAGAACCCGGTGCAGGTGGCGTTCCAGTCGCAGTTCAAGCAAGTGTTCGCAATCCTGAAAGGCCTGGGCTCCGGCAAGCCAAGCGACCACTTCACGATCGACCTGAAAGCGCAGAAGCTCAGCAACGCCAGCAGCAGCGCACTGAGCTTCAACTAGCTTATTTCAGGTATTTGGCCAGCCAGCCGTGGACTTCGCTGTAGAAGTAGCGGCTGTTTTCGCCTTTGAGGATCCAGTGGTTTTCGTCGGGGAAGACCAGCAGTTTGCTCGGCACACTCAGGCGCTGCTGGGTGGCGAAGTTCATCAGGGCGTTGTTGGCCGGGACGCGGTAGTCCAGCTCGCCCACCGAGATCAGGATCGGCGTCGTGAAGCCGGTGCCTTTGGCGTGGTTGCCGCCTTGTAGCACCGGGCTTTGTTCGCGCCACACGGCCTGGTCGCCCCAGACCGGGCCGCCGCTGTTGACTTCGCGCCCCCAGATGCTGTCGCTGCTGCCCCATTGCATCATCAGGTCCATCTCGCCGGCGTGCGAGATGATGGCCTTGTAGCGCGTGGTGGTGGCTTGCAGCCAGTTGGCCAGGTGGCCACCGTAGCTAGCGCCGCCAGCCGCCAGTTTGCTGCCGTCGATGTAGCTGTATTTTTTGACGGCTTCATCGACCGCCTCGTTGATTTCGTCGGCCGGGCCTTTCAGCGGATCGCCCTGGATGGCGCGGGCGAATGCTTCGCCGTAGCCGGTCGAGCCTTTGTAGTCGGTCAGCAGCACTACGTAGCCGGGCTGGGCCAGCAGGTGGTAGTTCCATCGCAGCACGAACTGGTCGCGCCACATATTGGCGGCGCCGCCGTGGATCACCGCGAACAGCGGATACTTTTTGCTCGGATCAAAGTTGGCCGGCTTGATCAGCATGTTGTGGATCATGCGGCCGTCGCTGGCCTTGAACCAGAAGTGTTCCGGCGTCTGCCAGTCAATGGTCGCCGCGCGCGCGGTGTTGAAGGCGGTCAGGCGTTTCGGCGCGCCGTTGCCGAAGGCGTACACCTCCGGCGGATTGATCGCCGATTCCCACACGCCCACCACGGCCTTGCCGCCGGCGTTCAAAGAGTTGATGCTGCCGGTCGGCAGCGATGCTTCGTCGCGCAGGTCGCCACCGGCGTAGTTGATCGAATGCAGCTGCTCCAGGCCTGCATACTCGAAGCTGAATACGACGCGGTTGCTGCCGGCCGGCAGCGCGTAGCGCGTGATCGAGCGGTCCAGCGTGGCGGTCAGGATTTTCGGTGCGGGGTTGGCGATCGGCCAGGCGAAGCTGGCCAGGCGGCTGAGGTCGTAGACCTTGCCGGCTTCTTCCGCTTCGGTCAGCGTGAACAGGATCTTGCCGTCGGCGCTAAATTTCAGGTTGTTGTAGCTGTGCTTGTCCGCAGTCAGCTGGGTGGCGTCGCCGCCCGTGACCGGCACGCTGAAGATCTGCGTGTAGGCCGCGTTGCGCGCCTGTTCGTCGCGGTTGGTCGAGGCCGAGAACACGATGCTGTTGCCGTCCGGCGCCCAGATCGCATCCAGCGATTGGCCTTCGTCGCCCTGGCCGCCGCCGAAGCCCGGCAGCGCCGCCAGCTTGCTGCCGCTCAGCAGGTCGCGCGGCTTGGCGCCGGTGGCGGCGTCCATCACGAACAGGCGCACTTGTTTGTCGTCCAGCCATTTGTCAAAGTAGCGCGGCGGGAAGCTTTCGTAGGCGCGCGCCGAGTATTTGCGGTCCTTGCGTTCCTTGGCGGTTTTCTTGACGTCGTCTTCGGTCACGTTGCCGGGGAAGATGTCGCTGACGAACAGGATCTGCTTGCCGTCCGGGCTGAACTTCGGCGTGCGGGCGCCCAAGGTCAGCGTGGTCAGGCGCTGGGCTTCGCCGCCGCCGGCGACGTCGATGCGGTAGATCTGGCCGGCGTCGTCGCCGTCGCGCTTGGCGATGAAGACCAGTCGTTTGCTATCCGGCGACCAGTTGACCGAGCCTTCGCCGCCTTTGCTGAAGGTCAGGCGGCGTGCCGGCGTGTCGTCGGTCAGCGATTTGATCCACAGGTCCGACCATTGTTCCTTGCTGTCGTAGGCCGGATCGGTGACGGAGAACACGGCCCAGCGGCCGTCCGGACTCGGCTGCGGCGCGCCAACGCGCTTCATCAGCCAGACGTCTTCGTGGGTGATGGCGTGCTTGGCAGGGATCGCGTCGGCGGCGACCGCGGCGCAAGTCAACTGGGCCGAAATGATGAAGGCAAGAACGGAAAGTCGCGGTATAGTCATGGCGAGTTCGGTAATAAAGTCAGTGAAAACAACGATAGTGGCCACATCCCTCATTGCTGTCAATCAAGTATCCGCAACTTTCCAAGCCAGGAGACAACATGCAGACGATTACCAAAGTTCACAAAGTGGCAGCGTTCACCGCCGGCGCGCAGGGCGGCAATCCGGCCGGCGTGATGATCCGCGCGGCGCTGCCGGAGGAGCCGGCGATGCAGCGGATCGCCAGTGAAATGGGCTACTCGGAAACCGTGTTTGCCGCGCCGCATGAAGACGGCTGGCGCGTGCGCTATTTTTCGCCGGACGGCGAGGTGCCGTTCTGCGGCCACGCGACGATCGCGCTGGGCGCCGTGCTGGCGCAGCAGAATGGTGACGGCATTTTTCCGCTGACCACCAATCACACGCGGGTGACGGTGGAGGGCCGTGCACATGCCGATGGCGCGCATGCGGCGCTGCAATCGCCGGCTACGCACAGCTCGCCCGCCACGCCGGCGCTGGTGCAGGAGGCGCTGGCGCTGTTCGGCTACACGCTGGCCGACCTAGACGACCGCATTCCTCCGGCGGTGGCGAATGGCGGCGCGCACCATCTGATCCTGGCGCTGAAAAGCCGTGACAAGCTGCGCGCGATGCGCTACGAACTGGCCGCCGGCCGCGAGCTGATGCGCCGGCATGGTTTTGCCACCATCTCGCTGATCTATGCGGAAACGCCGCAGCGCTTCCATGCGCGCAATGCGTTTGCGTCGGGTGGCGTGTACGAGGACCCGGCCACCGGTGCTGCTGCGGCGGCGCTGGCCGGCTATCTGCGCGACCTCGATTGGCCGCATGGCGGCGCGATCGACATCATCCAGGGCGAAGACATGGGGCGCCTTGTCATCTGCAGGTGCAGATTCCGGCCGAGCAGGGGAGTTCGATACGGGTGGCGGGCAGCGCCCGATGGCTGGGCGAATAAGGTTGCTCAGTCCCACTTCTTCAGCAGCTTGGCCAACTCGCCGCTGCGGTCCAGCTGCTCCACCGCGCGCTGCACGCGCAGCCGCACGGCGGGATCGACGTGGGTGCCCATCGCCATGTAGACGTCGGTGGAAGCCATCACCGCCGGCAGGATCTTGACCTTGCCGGCCACACCGGCGCGGGCGATAAAGCCCTGCATGCCGGGCGCGCGGTGCAGGAAGAAGCGGCCGCGTCCCGCCACCAGCTTGTGCAGATTGATGCTGGGGCTGGTGGCGCTGGAATCTACGCGCAGGCCGCCGATCCGCTCCAGCATTTCCGGCGTGGTGTAGCCGCGGTTGGTCAGCACCACGCCTTGCGTGCCAAGCTTGCGCACATCGTCCCAGTTGGCGATGACGGCCGGATCGTCGGCGCGTGCAATCAGCTGGTAGCGGAACTGGAACAGCGGCGGATCGAGGAAGACATACTGGCGGGCGCGCTCGTCGGTGCGCTGCACGGCGCACAAGGCGTCATGCTGGTGGGTGGCCAGTTCGGAATGTGCGCGCAGCAGCGGCAGCCATTGCTGGTCGCCGACAAATTGCAAGCCGGGATCGACCCGCTCGATGGCGCGGTACAGATCGACGCACAGGCCGACCACGCGACCGATGCCGGCCGGGATGAACTTGGGTTCGGTGCCTTCCTGCGCCACTACCTTCAGCACGGTCGGTTGCGCCCACGCCAACGGCGCGCACAGCAGTGCGCCGCTGAATAGCAGTCGTGCTTGCCATCGTGCTGGCGCCTTCAATCCCATTTGTGTATCAGCCTTTCCAGTTCACCTTTTTTTTCCAGCGAGAAGAGCGCGTTCGCGATGCGGTCGCTGGTCTTGCGGTCCAGCTGCTTGCTGGCAGTGAAGTATAACTTGGCGCTGTACATTATCTGCGGCAGGATTTTGACCTGGCCGGCGGTGCCGGTGCGTTGCAGTAGTTTATGCAAACCGGGGCCGCGATGGAAGTATAGGCGGCCGCGCCCGGCGACCAGTTTATGCAGGTTCAGTTCGGCGCGCGGCGAACTGGCGTCGACCGTGAAGCCGCCCATGGCGGTGAGGATCTCGCCGGCCGCATAGCCGCGATTGACCAGCACCACTGCGCTGGGTCCCAGCTTGCGCACGTCATCCCAGTTGTTGACGGTGATGTCGTCGTCGCTGCGGACCAGGAAGTGATAATCGATGGTGTACAGCGCCGGGCCGATGAAGTTGAAGAGTTTTTCGCGATCCGGCGTGCGCTGGATGGCGCAGCCCGCGTCCTCGGTGCCGTTGGCCAGTTCCGCGATAACGCGGATCAGCGGCTTCCATTGCTGATCGCCGACGAAGCGCAGGCCAGGATCGATCTGCTCGACAGCGCGCATGATGTCGATGCACAGGCCGGCGATCTTGTCCTTGCCGTCGGCGATGAATTTGGGTTCGGAGCCTTCCTGGGCGGCGGTGCGCAATGTCACCGTGGCTTCGGCGGCGGCCAGCGTGGGCATCCAGAACGCCGCTACCAGCAGCGCTGCCCCTATGCTGTACATGCCTGCCATAACGTCCCC
The DNA here is from genome assembly GCF_012849375.1 of Duganella dendranthematis. Lineage (NCBI taxonomy): Bacteria > Pseudomonadati > Pseudomonadota > Betaproteobacteria > Burkholderiales > Oxalobacteraceae > Duganella > Duganella dendranthematis. The sequence continues at coordinate 1,021,476 of NZ_CP051684.1, read as the reverse complement.
AAAAGTCCGGCGCCTCGCGCTCTATGACACTAGCTTACACCAGAGGATGCTTGCCAACATCCGGGGCGAAAAAAAAGCTTCCAGTCTGGAAGCTTTTTTAGGAATTCGGTGGTAGGCCGTGCGGGATTCGAACCTGCGACCAACGGATTAAAAGTCCGCTGCTCTACCAGCTGAGCTAACGACCCCCGAAAGAGGCCGTATTATATACAGTCCGGCGACAATTGCAAAGTTCTTTTATTTCATGCCCAGCGCGGCCGTGACTTTCAGCACTTCGTCGGCGGTGGTGACGCCTTCCTCGATCTTCAGCGCGCCGGCGATGCGCAGCGGTTTCATGCCGTCGGCCAGGCTTTGCCGGCGCAGCGCCTGGATGTCGGTTTCTTCGCGCACCTGCGCGCTGAAGGCTTCGGTCACGGTCAGCAGTTCGTACAATCCCGTGCGACCGCGATAGCCGGTCTGCCGGCACTCCGGACAGCCGACCGGCTTGTACACGGTGGCCGGCTTGGGCAGATTCCATTCGCCCGCCAGGCTGGACCAGATCTCGTCGCTCAGCTCGCCACCCTCGGCCTTGCAGTCTTCGCACAGCGTGCGCACCAGCCGTTGCGCCATGATGCCGATCAGCGTGGCTTCCAGCAGGTAGTAGGGCACGCCCAGCTCCAGCAGTCGCATCACGGCCGATGGCGCATCGTTGGTGTGCAGCGTCGACAGCACCAGGTGGCCGGTCAGCGCCGCCTGGATCGCCATCTCGGCGGTGGCCAGGTCGCGGATCTCGCCAACCATGATGATGTCCGGGTCTTGCCGCATCAGCGCCCGCACGCCATCGGCGAACGACAGGTCGATGCCGGGCTGCACCTGCATCTGGTTGAAGGCCGGCTCGACCATCTCGATCGGATCTTCCACCGTGCAGACGTTGACCTCGGAAGTGGCCAGCGCTTTGAGCGTGGTGTACAGCGTGGTGGTCTTGCCGGATCCGGTCGGTCCGGTCACCAGGATGATGCCGTGCGGACGCTGGGTCAACGCGTCCCAGCGTTCGGCGTCGTCCAGCGGGAAGCCGAGTTCCGGCAGCGTCTTGACCACCACCTCGGGATCGAAAATCCGCATCACCAGCTTTTCGCCGAACGCGGTCGGCAAGGTCGACAGGCGCAGCTCGACTTCCTGGCCGCCGGCGGTGCGGGTCTTGATGCGGCCGTCCTGCGGGCGGCGCTTTTCGATCACGTCCATGCGGCCCAGCAGCTTGATGCGCGCGGTCATGGCGATCATCACCACCGCTGGCACCTGGTAGACCTGATGCAGCACGCCATCGATGCGGAAGCGGATCGCCGCCATGTCGCGCTTGGGTTCGAGATGGATGTCGGAGGCGCGCTGTTCAAACGCGTACTGCCACAGCCAGTCGACGATGTTGATGACGTGCTGGTCGTTGGCGTCGACCTGCTTATTGCTCTTGCCCAGCTCGACCAACTGCTCGAAGTTGTTGCGCAGCGACAGGTCGTTGCCGCCGGTCTTATTGGCCTTCTTGATCGACTTGGCCAGGCTGAAGAACTGCGTGATGTACTGCGCGATGTCGAGCGGATTGGCGATCACGCGGCGCACCGCGCGGCGCGAGATCTTGGCGATCTCGGCTTCCCACTCGTGCGAATACGGATCGGCGGTGGCCACCACCAGCGTATCGGCGTTGAGTTCCACCGGCAGGATGTTGAAGCGGGCGGCGTAGCTGGCCGACATCACATCGGCTACTTTGGTGAAGTCGATCTTCAGCGGATCGATGCGGATGAAGGGCAGGTTGACGCGCGCCGCCAGCCATTCGCACAGCGCGTCAAGCGTCAGCAGGCGGTGCGGCGGTTGCGCCGACAGCAGCTTGGCGTGCGCCACCGCGCACAACGGATGCATATAGCCGCTGGTGTTCTTCAAAATGGCCGAGCTCTGCGCGTAGAGCTCCTTAACCTCGGCCTTGCGGATCATGCCGTCGGCCAGCAGCCAGGTGTAGATCTGTTGCAGATCGAGCGGGGCCGCTTTGCTCGGGGCGATTGCTGAATTCATCTGTGCGGCCACCTTTCCGTTATTTTGTGGCGATGCCCTTGACCCAGGACTTGGCCGGCAGTTTGGTCGCGGCGACGATCTGCGCGGCACGCGCCGTCAGCGCTTCCAGGTCGATGCTGCGGGCGCGCTTGAAGGCGATCGCGACTACGTTACCATCATGCACCTGCGGCAGGCAAATCACCTGCGCAAAGGCGAATTTGATGGCCTTGAGGTTGCGCGCGTAGCTCGGGTGGTCGCCGAACAGGTTGATGGTCATCACGCCGTCGTCGGTCAGGCAGGCGTTGCAGGCCTGGTAGAACTCCGGCGTGTCGAGCACTGGACCGCGCGCGGTGGCGTCGTACAGGTCGACCTGCAGCGCGTCCAGCGTGTCGACGTTGGCCTTGTCGTTGACGAAATCCAGCGCGTCCATTTCCAGCACATGCAGGCGCTCGTCGTTGGGTGGCAGCTTGAACATGGTCTCGCAGATGGTGATCACCGACGGATTCAGTTCGATCGCGGTGACCTGCGCCGAGGGAAAGGTGGTGTAGCAGAACTTGGTCAGCGCGGCCGTGCCCAGGCCCAGCTGGGCGATGCGGCGCGGCTGTTCCAGCCACAGCATCCAGGCCATCATCTGCTGCGCGTATTCCAGCTCCAGCCAGTTCGGCTTGCGGATGCGCATCGCGCCCTGCACCCACTCGGTGCCGAAGTGCAGGTAACGCACGCCATCGAACTCCGACAAGGTCACCGGCGCATACTTCGGCTTGCGCGCCGGTTTGGCGGCCGGCGCCGATGCTGCCGGACGCGAGGATTCTTCTTTTTCGATGGATTTACGTTTGATTAACATTGGGAGTGATTAGAGGACAGCAGCAGGAGGATGAACCGGCATTATCTGAAAACAACAATGCCGGCGCAAGGCCGGCATTGAAAAGACGTAAGCTGATTGGCTTAACGTTGCGATGGCTCAACCACCACGCGCAGACGGATGCGGTCACCCGGGTCGTAGGACATCGGGGTGGTGTAGTTGCGGCCCTGGTAGCTATACGTCACCTGGTAGCCCGAGGTGCGCGACTCCCAATGGTCGACGGTGCGGCATTGCTTGACCGCTTGTTCCTGCACGCCGCCGCTGTTTGGCGTGTTGGCGTTGTCGACGCGGTCACCGACCAGCGCGCCGGCGATGGCGCCCGCAGCGGTAGCCACCGAACGGCCCGAGCCGCCACCGATCTGGTTACCGGCCAGGCCGCCCACCAGGCCGCCCAGGATGGCGCCGCCGACGCCGCGTTCCGGCGCCGGTTGCTGGACCTGTACATATTCAGTGCGGCATTCCTGGCGCGGGCTGTTGACTTGTTGGACTTGTGGCACGACATTCACCACGCGGCCGAAATCTTCAAAATCGGCGGCCTGGGCAAAAGGCAGGGCGCTAGCGCAGAGTGCAGTTGCGATCAGTTTGGCTTGCAAGTTCATTTGGAGACCTCGTTGTGTTCAGGGTGTCTATCAGGGGGATTCTGATATTGCATGAATCGTATGGTAATCCTGTCGCCGCGGCGCGACTAGCCCCTCTTCGGTATCTGTGGCAACAAATTGTAACAGCGGACATCAAGCGAATTGTGCCGATTTCACCGCTAAACCCGATGAAAATCTTCTGTTTTTAACAAATATTGCGTTGAATATCATATACGTGTTGATCTGGGAGGAACAACACGTTACCCTAATATGCGTATGGGATTCAGAAACATATTGAATCAACCATGGCCGGCGCCGACCCGTCAGCCATGTTTCGTGGACAGGTGCTCAAATTATTTACTCATTAATTCACAAGTTAGGCACTCCCGACAGCAAAGTGGACACTCCGTACATACCAGGTCAAATTGAGGGAAACGAGAGCTTGCTGGCCAGTGTGCCGGCCAACCTCGTGCAGTCGATCCGCGCCTTCCGCGTCGGTGAGCTGCAGGAAGAGGCGGCCCGCCTGGGACAGCACTTCCTGTATGCGCATCCAAACACCGGCGCCACCAAGCAGCAGGTGCTGGGGCTGATTGCGGAATCGTTCCTGTTTCCCAAGGGGATAGGCAAGAATTTCGACGGTCTGCGCGCCACGCTGACCGACACCATGTTCCAGGCCGGTACGCAAACCGGCTTCCTGGTGGTACTGGAACAATTGCCTAACACCCAGAAATTTGACAAGGAAGCACGGGAAACCCTGCTGGACGTGTTCCGCGACGCGGCCGACTACTGGGCCGACAAAAAAGTGCCGTTCCGGGTCTTTTACTCCTTCGAGTAGGCCGGCGCGCGCCTGCTGCATCGCAACAATTCTTGCCTTTTAGTGGCCCTGCGAGGTGGGACGCGGTACAATGCCGGGTTATGAAAAACATCGTCATTCTGATTTCTGGTCGCGGCAGCAATATGGAAGCCATCGTCCAGGCGCTGCAATCCGAGCGCTGGCCGGCCCGCATTGCCGCTGTCATCAGCAATCGCGCTGACGCGCCCGGCCTGGCTTTTGCGGCCGCGCACGGCATCGCGACGGCGGTGGTGGCCAACAAGGACTACGCCAGCCGCGCCGAATTCGACGCCGCGCTGCAAACCGTGATCGACGGCTTTGCGCCGGATCTGGTGGTGCTGGCCGGCTTCATGCGCATCCTGACCGAGGCATTCGTCACGCATTACGCGGGCCGCATGCTGAATATCCATCCGTCGCTGCTGCCGCTGTTCCCCGGGCTGGCGACGCATGCGCAGGCGCTGGCCGCCGGCGTGCGCGAGCATGGCGCCACGGTGCATTTCGTAACGGCCGAACTCGACCACGGGCCGATGGTGTTGCAGACCAGCGTGCCGGTGCAGCCGGAAGATACGGTCGAAACCCTGTCGGCCCGCGTACTGGAACAAGAGCATGTCATTTACCCGCGCGCAGTGCGCTGGTTTGTAGAAGACCGGCTGACGGTGGCGCAGGGCGCGGTCCAGGTGGACCACAGCAAGTAAAAATTAACCAAGGAATTCCATGAGATTGCCTCCAGCGATACTCGCCAACGCCGAAGAAGTGTTGCGCGAGATTTTGCGCTTTGCCGCGCCAGCCGATACCACCCTGTCGCGCTATTTCAAAGACCACCCGCGCCTGGGCGGCCGCGAACGCGGTGCGATTGCCGAGTCCGTGTACAACGTGCTGCGCAACAAGAACTTCTACACCGACTTCTCCGAAGCCGGCGGTGGCGCCACCATGCGCCGCCTGACCCTGCTGGGCATGGCCGACGCCGTCGGCCTGGACTCGCTGGGCGGCCTGAGCGAAGACGAAGTGGCGTGGGTGACCCGCATCCTGGAAATCGACCGCAAGGTGATGCATAAATCCAGCCGTTCCAACATGCCGAAATGGCTGTTCGAGAAACTGGTGGAGCAGTATGGCGAAGCAGAATCGCTGGAGCTGGCCGACGCCCTGAACCAGCCGGCGCCGCTGGACCTGCGCGTCAACACGCTCAAGGCCAACCGCGACGACGTCATCGCCAAGCTGGCCGAGGCGCCGATCCGCGCCACGCCGACGCCGTTCGCGCCGCAGGGGCTGCGCGTGCTGCAAAAGCCGCAGCTGCAAAACCTGCCGCTGTTCAAGGACGGCCACATCGAAGTGCAGGACGAAGGCAGCCAGCTGCTGTCGGCCCTGGTCGCGGCCAAGCGCGGCGAGATGGTGGTGGACTTCTGCGCCGGCGCCGGCGGCAAGACGTTGTCGCTGGGCGCGACCATGCGCAACACCGGCCGTCTGTACGCGTTTGACGTGTCGGAAAAGCGTTTGACCAAGCTCAAGCCGCGCCTGGCGCGCAGCGGCCTGTCGAACGTGCATCCGGTGGTGATCGCGCATGAGCGCGACGCCAAGATCAAGCGTCTGGCCGGCAAGATCGACCGCGTGCTGGTCGATGCGCCATGCTCGGGCCTGGGCACCTTGCGCCGCAACCCTGACGTCAAATGGCGCCAGAAGCCGGAAGCCATCGGCGAACTGCAAGTCAAGCAAGCCGCCATCCTGGACGGCGCCGCCCGTCTGGTCAAAGGCGGCGGCCGCCTGGTCTACGCTACCTGCTCGGTGCTGGAAGACGAGAACGAGTTCATCGCCAAGCAATTCCTGGAAAGCCATCCGGACTTCGAACTGGTGCCGATGAACAAGGCGCTGGCCGAGCAGAAGATCGAGCTGGAGATGGGCGACTATCTGAAGCTGCTGCCGCACAAGCACCAGACCGACGGCTTCTTCGCCGCCGTGTTCGAGCGCAAGCCGATGGCCAAAAAGGTCAAGCAAGAGGAAGAACCGGCCGAGCAAGCCGACGAGTAATGCAACAGGCCGGAGATTCCGGCCTGTTTTACGTTAATCTATCCATCCCTTATATACAGTCACGCGCAATGACCCAACAACAGCCCCTGCTCAATCTGATCGACGACCTGACCGGTGACCTGCATGAACCCAGCCTGGTATTGCAGCTGCTGGCCATCGCGCTGTCGGTGCTGGTCGGCTTTGGCCTGGCGCGGCTGTTGCGCAAGCGTTTCGGCCGGCACCACGAGGCGCACACCGGCATGCTGGGCTTTGGCGTGGAGAGTTTCGGCCGCGTGATGGCGCCGTTGGCGGTGATCGGCCTGCTGGCCTTGTCGCGCCTGATCCTGGTCAAGTACCACTACACCCATGTCAACTGGATCCGGGTGGCGATGCCGATCTTCGGTTCGCTGGCGGTGATCCGCTTCACCTTCTATCTGCTGCGCCGCGTGTTTGCGCGCAATGGCCGCACCATCAGCCCGAATATGCTGGCGTTCGAGAAAGTGTTCCAGCTGCTGGTGTGGCTGGCCTTCGTGCTGTACATCACCGGCCTGTGGGTCGATGTGTTCGAGTTTATGGACAACACCGTGCTGCCGCTGGGGAAATACAAGGTGTCGATTGGCGACATCCTGCAGGCCACGGTGTCGGTGGTGGTGCTGCTGATGCTGGCGCTGTGGGCCGGCGCCGCGCTGGAAGAATGGCTGATGAAAATGCCGGGCATGCACACCAATCTGCGGGTGGTGGCGTCGCGCACGGCGCGCGCGGTGCTGATCCTGGTGGCTGTGCTGATGAGTCTGTCGCTGGTGGGGATCGACCTGACCGTGCTGTCGGTGTTCGGCGGCGCGCTGGGCGTCGGCCTTGGTCTGGGCTTGCAGAAGATCGCCAGCAACTATGTGTCCGGCTTCGTCATCCTGCTGGACCGCTCGCTGACCATCGGCGACATGATCACGGTCGACAAATACAGCGGCAAAGTCACGCAGATCAACACCCGGTACACGGTGCTGCAAAGCCTGGACGGCATGGAATCGATCGTGCCTAATGAAATGCTGGTGTCGGGCGCGGTGCAGAACTCGTCGCTGTCCAATAGTCTGCTGAATATCTCGACCAAGGTGTCGGTGGCGTACGACACCGACGTCGATCTCGTCATCCAGCTGTTGAACGACGCCGCCTTGACGGTCGAGCGCGTGTTGAAGGACAAAGCGCCGTCGGTCAACCTGACCAGCTTTGGCGCCGACGGCCTGGAACTGACGGTCAGTTTCTGGATCAACGATCCGCAGAACGGCCGCGGCGGCGTAACGTCCGACGTCAACCGGGCGATCTGGCGTACACTCAAAGAAAACAATATCTCTGTGCCATTCCCGCAACGGGAGATGCGCATCCTCGGCCCGGTGCCGGCCGTCCTGGCGGAACCGGAAAGCACGACCGTGCCTAAAGAATAGTCAGTAGACCCCGCTTGTTTCAGCGTACAATGTCGTCCAAAAGTTATAACTGACGGGTGACCGTACGCCTGTCGAAAACACAATCTTGGCCCTCCGGCCATCCTTTGGAGTAGTAATGGATTTATACGCAGTATTGGATTTCTTGTCGAACGGCATCACCCGCCTGAGTGGCTGGGAAGTGTTCTTCTACACGATGGTGGTCACCCACATCACCATTGCCAGTGTGACGATTTACCTGCACCGCTGCCAGGCGCATCGTGCGCTGGACCTGCATCCGATCGTCAGTCACTTCTTCCGTTTCTGGCTGTGGCTGACCACCGGCCAGGTGACCAAGGAGTGGGCCTCGATCCACCGCAAGCACCACGCCAAGTGCGACACCGAGGAAGATCCGCACAGCCCGGTTACGCGCGGCATCAAGAAAGTATTCTGGGAAGGCGCCGAACTGTATCGCGCCGAATCGAAAAACCAGGAAACCATGGACAAGTATGGCCATGGCACGCCGGATGACTGGATGGAACGCAACGTCTACACGCGCCACAGCGCGGCCGGCGTGGTAGCGCTGCTGGTGATCAACTTCGCGCTGTTCGGCGTCATCGGCATCACCGTGTGGGCGGTGCAGATGATGTGGATTCCGGTGACGGCGGCCGGCATCATCAACGGCATCGGCCACTATTGGGGCTATCGCAACTACGATTGCGCCGATGCGGCCACCAACATCATCCCGTTCGGCATCCTGATCGGCGGCGAAGAGTTGCACAACAACCATCACACGTTTGCGACCTCGGCCAAGCTGTCGTCCAAATGGTACGAGTTCGACATCGGCTGGGGTTATATCCGCGCGCTGGAAATCGTCGGCCTGGCCAAGGTGAAGAAACTGGCGCCGGCGCCGAAGTTCGCCAAGGACAAGCTGGAAGCCGACTTCGACACGCTGCAATCGGTGATCGCCAACCGCTACGACGTGATGGCCAAGTACGCCAAGTCGATGAAGCATGCATGGAAAGAGGAACTGGAGCACCTGAAGGACAAGGCCCAGCTGGAAGCGCGCTTCCTCAAATCGTCACGCAAGCTGATGCAGCGCGAGCCGGCCAAACTGGAAGCGCCGCAGCAGCAGCAGCTGACGGAACTGTTCCAGCACAGCAAGGCGCTGGAAACTATGCACAATATGCGCGTGGAACTGGGCGTGATCTGGGAGCGTTCGCACTTCACCCGCGACCAGCTGCTGCACAAGCTGCAAGACTGGTGCAACCGCGCCGAAGCGTCGGGCATCAAGTCGCTGGAAGACTTTTCGCTGCGCCTGCGTAGCTACGCTTAACGCGGCGACACGCGATACCATGGCCCTGCGGGGCCATTTTTTTTGTCGTCCGCAATATGCGATAACAGTCCCGGCAGTGGGCGCGGGACGAAAAAAAAGCCACTCACACACCGAGTGCGGTTGTCAACCTCAGTTGGCGTCCTGCAGCATCAGTCCGGCCGGTGGTGCAGCGCGCCGTGGCGCCGGCCCGGTGTGGCGGGCGTCGCTGCGGCTGTCGCCCAGCTGGAACACGCTGACCGCCTGCGACAGGTCTTGCGCTTGTTCCTGCAGCGCGCCAGCGGCAGCGGCCGCTTCCTCAACCAGCGCGGCGTTCTGCTGGGTCACCTGGTCCATCTGGGTGATGGCGTCGTTGACCTGCTCGATGCCGTTGCGCTGCTCTTCGCTGGCGGCGGCGATATCGTTGATCAGATCGGCCACGCTGCGTACGCTGGCCACCACTTCCTGCATAGTGGCGCCGGCGCGGTCGACCAGCTTGCTGCCGGCATCGACTTTGTTGACCGAGTCGTCGATCAGGGTCTTGATTTCCTTGGCGGCGCTGGCCGAGCGCTGCGCCAGATTGCGCACTTCGGTGGCCACCACGGCAAAGCCGCGGCCTTGTTCGCCGGCCCGCGCCGCTTCCACCGCCGCATTCAGCGCCAGGATATTGGTCTGGAAGGCGATACCGTCGATCACGCCGATGATGTCGGCAATCTTGCGTGCCGAATCGTTGATGGTGCCCATTGTGGTCACCACTTCGGCCACCAGCTCGCCGCCGCGCGTGGCCACCCCGGAGGCCGTGCCGGCCAAGTCGCGCGCCTGGCGGGCGCTGTCAGCATTCTGCTTGACGGTGGACGTCAGTTCTTCCATGGAGGACGCGGTTTCTTCCAGCGAACTGGCCTGCTGTTCGGTGCGCGACGACAGGTCCATATTGCCGGCGGAGATTTCGACCGCCGCCGTGGCGATGGTGTCCGTGCCCTAGCGCACGCCGCGCACGATGGTGGTCAGCGCGGCGTTCATGTCGCGCAGCGCCTGCATCAGCTGGCCGATCTCATCCTTGCTATCGACCGAGATATGGCTGCTCAGGTCGCCACGCGCCACGCGCTGCGCCAGCGTTACTGCGGCCGACAGCGGCACGCTGATGTTGCGGCCCAGGAGCCAGGCCAGCAGTGCGGCCAGCGCCGCCGCCGCCAGGCCGCCGCCGATGATCAGCAACTCCGTCTGGCTACGCACGGCAGCCGCTTCCGTATTGCGGCGCTTGAGCAGATCGCGCTCGGTGCCGCCGATGTCGCTCAATAGTTGGCGCATGCTGTCCATGGCCGCCTTGCCCTTGCTGGACTGTTCCTCGGCGACCACCGCCGCCAGCGCCTCGGCATCGTCGCCGCGGCGACGCAGGGCGATCGCCGGATCGATCGCGGCGCTGAGCCATTCCTGCTGTTTTTCCGCTAAGCGCTTCAGGCGTTCCTGTTGCGCCGGGTTGTCGGCGGTGAGTTCGGTCAATTCGCGCAGATGGGCCTGGAACGACTTCTTGCCGCCGTCAATTGTGCGTAGGGGCAATACTTTGGAGAGAGGACGGGCAGAGGGCAAAAAAAACCGCTGACGTCGTCAGCGGCTTTTCGTAAGAAGCGAGATCGAATTACTTGATCTTGGTTTCTTTGTAGATCACGTGCTTGCGTGCTTTAGGATCAAACTTGGTGATCTCCATTTTAGCAGGCATCGTGCGCTTGTTTTTGGTCGTGGTGTAGAAGTGACCCGTACCTGCGGTCGATTCCAGCTTGATTTTGTCGCGGCCAGTTTTTGCCATGATAGCTCCCTATTTAGACTTTTTCGCCACGGGCGCGCATGTCGGCCAGTACGGCATCGATGCCGACTTTGTCGATTACGCGCAGACCAGCGTTGGACAGACGCAGGGAGACCCAGCGGTTTTCAGATTCAACAAAAATACGACGGTTCTGCAGGTTAGGCAGGAAACGACGTTTGGTTTTGTTGTTTGCGTGGGAAACATTGTTGCCGACCATCGGCTTCTTCCCAGTAACTTGGCAAACACGTGCCATAACGCACTCCTTAAAAGACATTCCACAATTGGAAAAACGAGAGTATATCCAAAAACAGCAGGTTTTTCAATCACTTACGAAAAACAATTGTGTCTTGATATCGTTAAAAAATTTAACAATTGTGAATCCACTCGTAAACCCTTGAGCGCACAGGGGTAAACTTACAGTTGTCCATGCTCGGCAAACGAATGAACTTGATGCCCGGCCACCACAAAATGGTCGAGGATGCGGATATCCACCAGCGCCAGCGCCTGCATCAGGGCCCGCGTCAGCAGCAGGTCGGACTCGCTGGGCTCCGGCGTGCCGGACGGGTGATTGTGGGCCAGCATCACGCTGGCTGCGTTGCGCGCCAAGGCTTCCTTGACCACCTCGCGCGGATACACGGAGGTGTGCGTCAAAGTGCCGCGAAACATTTCCTTGGCGTCGATCAGGCGGTTCTTTACGTCCAGGAACAGCACGTGGAAGGATTCAAATGGCTTGCCGGCAAAGGCGGTGCGCAGGTATTCCTTTACCGCGCGCGGTGAGCTGAGCATGACGCCGGCCTTGATCTCTTCAAGAATGGCACGCCGCGCCAGTTCCATCACCGCCTGCAGCTGGGCGAACTTGGCCGGTCCCAGCCCGTGCACCAGGGCGAATTCCGGCAGGGTCGCGCCGAATAGCCGTTGCAGTGATCCAAAGTGGTGCATCATCTCCTGGCCCAGCTGAACCGCATCCTTGCCGGCCACGCCGGTGCGCAGGAAAATCGCCAGCAACTCGGCCTCCGACAGCGCCTGCGCGCCTTCGCGGATCAGCCGCTCACGCGGGCGTTTTTCTTGCGGCCAGTCCAGGATCGGCATGTGGATTCTCCTAAATCGCCATTTACTTTGCATCAGTGGCGGGCAGACAAAGCGATGCGGATCAAAGGTGGCTTACAATATGGCCTTTCCCAGTCCAACGAAGCTTAAGTCATGTCTAACGAGCAACCTGTTGTCACCGCGTCGTCGTATCTCACCCTGAATTACCGTCTGGCCTCGCTGGATGGCAACAATATTGTCACCACCTTTGACGCCACGCCGGCCACCCTGCTGATGGGCCAGGGCCAGTTGGCACCGGTGCTGGAAGAATTGCTGATCGGCCTGCCTGAAGGCACGCACAAGACCTTCGACCTGGAACCGGGCGTCGGCTTCGGCCCGCGTAATCCGGAGTTGATCCGCGAAGTCAGCCGCGCTACGCTGGACCAGAACTCGGCGCCGGACGCCGACTACAAGATCGGCGACCTGGTCGACTTCGCCGCGCCGGGCGGCGGCCGCTTTGCCGGCATTCTGCGCGAGCTGGGCGATGAAACCTGCGTGTTCGACTTCAACCACCCGCTGGCCGGCCAGCCGCTGAAGTTTGAAGTGCAACTGATTTCCGTACTGTGAGGAATGCATGAGCGATAAAGAACTCCTGCTGGCCCAGCCGCGCGGCTTTTGCGCCGGTGTCGACCGCGCCATCGAAATCGTCGAGCGCGCGCTGCAACAGTTTGGCGCGCCGATCTACGTGCGCCATGAAATCGTCCACAACGCCTACGTGGTGGCTGACCTGCGCGCCAAGGGCGCGGTCTTTATCGAGGATCTGAACGAAGTCCCGGCCGGCAATACGCTGGTGTTCTCGGCGCACGGCGTGTCGAAGGCGGTGCGGGCGGAAGCCGACGCCCGCGGCTTCAGCATCTTTGACGCCACTTGCCCGCTGGTCACCAAGGTGCACGTGGAAGTGGCCAAGATGCGCAAGCAGGGCTGCGAGATCATCATGATCGGCCACGACGGTCACCCGGAAGTGGAAGGCACCATGGGTCAGACCGAAGAGGGCATGTATCTGGTGGAAACCGTGGCCGATGTGGCCAAGCTGCAGGTCGCCAAGCCGGACCAGCTGGCATACGTGTCGCAGACCACGCTGTCGGTCGACGACACCGCCGACATCATCGCCGCGCTGAAGGTTAAGTATCCAGCCATCATCGAGCCGAAGAAGGGCGATATCTGCTACGCCACCACCAACCGCCAGGAAGCCGTGAAGTTCATGGCGCCGCAGGTGGAAGTGGTGATCGTGGTCGGCAGCCCGAATAGCTCCAACTCCAACCGCCTGCGCGAAGTGGCGGAAAAGAAAGGCACGCCGGCCTTCATGGTCGACAACGCCACGCAGATCAAGCCGGAATGGCTGGAAGGCAAGCTCCGGGTCGGCGTCACCGCTGGTGCCTCGGCGCCGGAAGTGCTGGTCCAGGCCGTGATCGACCGGTTGAAGGAACTGGGTGTGCGCAGCGTACGTCCGCTGGAGGGCGTGGAGGAGAATGTCACCTTCCCGCTGCCGAAAGGTCTGGACGGTGGGCCAAAAACTGCACCAATCGAGGGCGCGGCCTAATCATTTACCTTTAAAAACGGAATATAATTCCGTTCTGTTCGCGTTATTCCGGGATTAGTTTTCTGGAATTCTCGTTATGATTTGCCTCGCCCTAAAAAGTTGTCCTTTCGGCTTAATAAAACCGGGCGACAGAGAGATCAGGCAGGCATGAAACTTGCATCGTGAACGTGTAGTCAACGGCGGCACTACGGGGACACCCGGGTGCCGTTTTTGTTACATGGACGCATAACAATAGGTAAAGGCAGAGCATGGATACTTTTATCCAACAAATTATTAACGGGCTAGTGCTGGGCAGCATGTACGCACTGGTCGCGCTGGGCTACACCATGGTGTACGGCGTACTGAATCTGATCAACTTCGCCCACGGCGACGTGCTGATGATCGGCGCCATGACCGGCTTGACGATCCTCAACTTCCTCAACACGCATTTCCCCGACATGCCGGGCGCCGTCAAACTGGCGATCGCCATCGGCGGCGCCATTCCGGTCTGCATGATCGTCAACATCATCATCGAGCGCGTGGCTTACCGCCGCCTGCGCAATGCGCCACGGCTGGCGCCGCTGATCACCGCGATCGGCGTCTCGACCCTGCTGAACGTGTTTGCCATGATGATCTGGGACCGCAACCCGCTGCCGTTCCCGCAACTGCTGCCGTCCGACCCGGTCATGATCGGCGGCGCCGTGATTACCCCGACCCAGATCCTGCTGCTGGCGCTGGCGCTGGTGTCGATGGCCGGCCTGGTGCTGCTGGTGGAAAAAACCAAGATGGGCCGCGCCATGCGCGCGACGGCGGAAAACCCGCGCGTCGCCGGCCTGATGGGCGTCGATTCGAACCTGGTCATCGTCGCCACCTTCGCGCTGGGCGCGGCGCTGGCGGCGGTGGCTGGCGTGATGTGGGGCGCCAACTATGCGTCCGTGCAATTCACGATGGGCTTCCTGCCGGGGCTGAAAGCCTTCTGCGCGGCGGTGCTGGGCGGCATTGGCAATATCTACGGCGCCATGGTCGGCGGCATCGTGCTGGGCATTATTGAAAGCCTGGGCGCCGGCTACATCGGCGACCTGACCGGCGGCTTCCTCGGCAGCCACTACCAGGATATCTTCGCCTTCGTGGTGCTGATTCTGGTGCTGACGGTGCGTCCGTCCGGCATCATGGGTGAGCGCGTGGCGGACCGGGCATAAGGGGAGACGACCATGGCACTGATTAATTTCGACTTCCAACGCAATCCGCGCAAGGCCGCCGTCAGCACGACGGTGCTGGTGGCGCTGTTGCTGATCTTCCCATTCTTTGCCCAGCAGTTCGGCAACTCCTGGGTGCGCATCGCCGACATGGCGCTGCTGTACATCATGCTGGCGCTGGGCCTGAACATCGTGGTCGGCTTTGCCGGCCTGCTGGACCTGGGCTATATCGCCTTTTACGCGGTCGGCGCCTACCTGGCCGGCCTGCTGGCCTCGCCGCAATTTGCGGCGCTGCTGGAATCCATCATTAACCAGTACCCGGTGCTCGGCGATTCGCTGGTGGCGATTCTGGGACCGGAAATCCAGCAGAACGGCATCCACCTGTCGGTGTGGGCCATCGTGCCGATGGCGGCGGCGCTGGCCGGCTTCTTCGGCGCGCTACTTGGGGCGCCGACGCTGAAGCTGCGCGGCGACTACCTGGCCATCGTTACGCTGGGCTTTGGCGAGATCATCCGCATCTTCATGAACAACCTGAACGAGCCGATCAATTTCACCAACGGTCCGCAGGGCATCAATATGATCGACCCGATCCGCGTGTTCGGCGTCAATCTGGGTGGCGAGGCCGGTTCGCGCGCCACCGTGTTTGTCGGCGGCTTCGGCATTCCTTCGGTCAACGCCTACTACTTCCTGTTCCTGGCGCTGTGCGTGGCGGTGGTGTTCGTCACCTCGCGCCTGCAACACTCGCGCCTGGGCCGCGCCTGGGTGGCGATCCGCGAAGATGAGATCGCCGCCAAGGCGATGGGCATCAACACCCGCAACGTCAAGCTGCTGGCGTTCTCGATGGGCGCCTCGTTCGGCGGTGTGGCCGGCGCCATGTTCGCCTCGTTCCAGGGCTTTGTGTCGCCGGAGTCGTTCTCGCTGACGGAATCGATTGTGGTGCTGGCGATGGTGGTGCTGGGCGGTATCGGCCACATTCCGGGCGTGATCTTGGGCGGCGCGCTGCTGGCGGCGTTGCCGGAGGTGTTGCGTCACGTGGTGGAGCCGCTGCAGGAGAAATTGTTCGGCCACGTGCTGATCGAGGCGGAAGTGCTGCGCCAGCTGCTGTACGGCCTGGCGCTGGTGCTGACCATGCTGCTGCGGCCGGCCGGCTTGTGGCCTGCGCCCAAGCATGAAGACCGGCCGGATGGCGACTCCGACACCAAGAATCAATCGTCCGGCGTGATGGCGGCGTAAGGAACACAGACATGACAGAACAGGTAATTCTCCAGATCGCCGGCGTCAACAAGCGTTTCGGCGGCTTGCAGGCGCTGACCGATGTCGGCATCAAGATCATGAAAGGCCAGATTTATGGCCTGATCGGCCCGAATGGCGCCGGTAAAACGACGTTTTTCAATGTGATTACCGGCCTGTACCAGCCGGACACCGGCACCTTCGAGCTGGCCGGCAAGCCGTATTCACCGTCCGCGCCGCATGAGGTGGCCAAGGCGGGGATCGCCCGCACCTTCCAGAATATTCGCCTGTTCGGCGAGATGACAGCGCTGGAAAACGTCATGGTGGGGCGTCACGTGCGCTCCAGGCAGGGCGTGTTCGGCGCCATCTTCCGCCACAAGGCGGCGCGCGAGGAAGAGGCGGCGATTCGCCAGCGCGCGCAGGAGCTGCTGGATTTCGTCGGCATCGGCAAGTTTGCCAGCCGCACCTCGAAATTCCTGTCGTATGGCGACCAGCGCCGCCTGGAAATCGCCCGTGCGCTGGCGACCGATCCGCAGCTGCTGGCGCTGGACGAACCGGCGGCCGGCATGAACGCCACCGAGAAACTGGCATTACGCGATTTATTGACAAAAATCAAAGAACAGGGCCGGACAGTGTTGCTGATTGAACACGATGTCAAGATGATGATGAGCTTGTGCGACCGCATGATGGTGCTGGAGTACGGCAAGCCGATTGCAGAAGGACTGCCGGCGGAGATACAAAGTAATCAGGCTGTGATTGACGCCTACCTGGGAGGATCGCACTAATGAGCGACAATGTTCTTAAAGTATCGGGACTGAAAGTCGCGTACGGCGGCATTAAAGCCGTCAAGGGTATCGATCTGGAAGTGAATAAGGGCGAGTTAATCGCTTTGATCGGCGCCAATGGCGCCGGTAAAACCACCACGTTGAAAGCAATTACCGGCACGCTGCCGCCTTGTAAAGTCGAAGGCACGATTACTTATCAGGGTGAATCGCTGAAAGGCAGTAAATCTTTTCATTTGGTTGAAAAGAAACTGGCGATGGTACCGGAGGGCCGTGGTGTATTTACCCGTATGTCGATTCAAGAGAATCTGATGATGGGTGCATATACTCGCAATGATAAAGCCGGGATTGAAGCGGATATTGCCAAGTGGTTTGATATATTCCCGCGTTTGAAAGAACGCGCGCAGCAATTGGCAGGGACGTTATCGGGCGGTGAACAGCAGATGCTGGCGATGGCGCGGGCATTAATGTCGCATCCCCAATTGCTGTTATTGGATGAGCCGTCGATGGGCTTGTCGCCTATTATGGTGGAAAAGATTTTCGAGGTGATTCGCAATGTCTCGAAAGAGGGCATTACCGTGCTGTTGGTGGAACAGAATGCGAAACTCGCACTGCAAGCCGCGCACCGCGGTTATGTCATGGACTCCGGGAATATCACTATGACCGGCAACGCCAAGGATATGCTGGACGATCCACGCGTCAAGGCCGCCTACCTCGGGGAATAAGCCCCAAGCATCATGCAAAGCCGCTCAGAGCGATCTGAGCGGCTTTTTCTTGGGCGATGCATGCCATTTATTGGCATATTCGCGCCACGCTTTAGCGTAGGCGGCGACTTTGTACCCCCGCACATCACTGCGGCCGGGGTCTGACCCCGGATGGGGTCAGACCCCTCTGCTAGGGGTAATAAAAAAGCCTCGGGTCACCGAGGCTTTTGCGAGATAAGCGGCACCCTACCGTGCCGTTTTATCTTAATTATTTCTTAGGCGTTACTTTAGCGGCAGCAGCGTTGAATTGGCTCACGGCTGCATTCACATTGGTTTCCAGCGATTCAACAGCTTGTTTCGCGGTTTTGGTGAACTGCTCGTAACCGGCGGTGGCATTGCCGATTGCCGATTTAAACAGTGCCACGGCATTTTCGCTACCGGCTGGTGCATTTTTGCTGACTTCATCAACCAGCGAAATAACTTTACGATTGGTTTCAGCGATTTGGTTTTCAGCAGCTTTGCTGAATTCAGCGCCGGTGGTGCTGGCGATGGTTGCCAAGTGGCGGCCATACGCGATGGTTTTTTCTGCATTAGGCTGAGCTTGAGCAGTAGCCAGCGAGAAGAATTCTTGTGGATCTTTAGCGGCCAGCAATTGCTTGGTGGTTGCCGAAGTTTCTTCCAACGAAGCCTTGGCAGCGGTCAGATTCAAGTCGACGAATTTCTCCACGCCTTCAAATGCTTTATTGGTCAGGGTCGAGAAGATAGCGAATTGCGCTTCGAAATTGGCTTTGGTCGCATTGGAAAATTGCTCAGGAATCGAAAACATTTGGTTCTCCAGAAAATAGTCGTTCATTAAAATAACTGCTTGTGTGTGTTTCTACCGTCGGTGAGAAACAGCCCAACTACGTTTCAGACCGAACAACAAATTGTGCAACGCAACAAACCCGATTTTACGACCTCCAGAAATTAAGTCAAGCGATTTTTTGTGCGTTGCATCAAAGAACCTTAAGTTCGTCAACTAGAATATTTTCCTAGGGAACTATTCCTTAGGAATGAGGCAAACAGGGGCTTGCCGGTGGAAAAAACGCTGCCGTGTTAGACTCAATGACACCCGAGTCGGCGCCGCATTCCGGCGCCGATTGCCTTTTAGATCACAAGTTATTCTGATGCCTGATACGCCCCACGCCGCGCAAACCGCCCGGAACGCCAGTTTTTTGTCGCCGTTGCCGCTGTTTTTCGTGCTGTTGTGGAGCAGCGGCTTTATCGTCGCCAAGTTCGGCCTGCCGTATGCGCCGCCGCTGACTTTCCTGTTGTTGCGCTTTCTCGGCGTGCTGGTGTTCCTGGTACCGGCCGTGCTGGTGCTGCGCGCGCCTTGGCCGCATGGCAAGATCGGCCACATCGCGCTGGCCGGGCTGCTGGTGCAGGCCGGCTACCTGATCGGTGTCTGGTGCGCCATCAAACAGGGCATGCCTGCCGGCTTGTCGGCGCTGATCGTCGGCATGCAGCCAATCCTGACGGCGTTCGCCGCGCCCCTGATCGGTGAAAAAGTGCTGCCGCGCCAATGGCTGGGTTTGCTGTTCGGCATTGGCGGGGTAGGGCTGGTGGTGGCCGCCAAGATCCAGCTGGTCGGACTTTCGCCGGATGCCATTTTATTGTGCGTGCTTGCACTATTCAGTATCACGGCCGGCACGCTGTACCAGAAACATCATTGCCCGCAATTCGACCTGCGGGTGGGCACGGTGATCCAGTTTGCCGCCTCGACCATTGTGGTCTTGCCGCTGGCAATGTACTTCGAAGGTCTTGGCCCGGATTTTGCTGCGGTGCAGTGGACACCGCGCTTTGTGGGCGCTTTGCTGTGGTCGGTGCTGGGGCTGTCGATCGGCGCGATTTTCTTGCTGTTCGCGTTGATCCGCAGAAATGACGCCACCCAGGTCACCAGTTTGATGTATCTGACGCCGCCAACCACCGCTATCATGGCATGGCTGATGTTTGGCGAAGCGTTCAACGCCCTCGGCATGGCTGGCATGGCGCTGGCGGTGACCGGCGTGATATTTGTAGTCAAGAAATCCAAGTGAGCGAGGAAGCATGATTTCAACTCCCGAGCAGCAGGCTGTCGACGCCGCGATCACCTCGCGCCGCTCCCTGCGTGCCTTTTTGCCGACCCCGGTCGCGCACGAGGATATCGAACAGATTTTGCAAGTGGCCGGCCGCGCGCCGTCCGGCACCAACACGCAGCCGTGGAAAGTCTATGTGTTGCAAGGTAAGCGCAAGCAGCAGTTGTCTTCGGCGATATTGGCCGCACATAATAATCCAGAGCAAGCGAGTCAGCACAAGGAAGAGTACGCCTATTACCCGCAGGAATGGGTATCGCCTTATATAGATCGCCGCCGCAAGGTAGGCTGGGATTTGTATTCGCTGCTGGGCCTGACTCGGGACAACAAAGCCGGCATGGCCGCCCAACATGCAAAGAATTACGATTTCTTCGGCGCCCCGGTCGGCCTGATCTTCACCATCGACCGCGTGATGGAGCAGGGCTCCTGGCTGGACTACGGTATGTTCCTGCAGAACATAATGGTCGCGGCCCGGGCCCGCGGCTTCGACACCTGCCCGCAGGCAGCTTTTACCCAGTATCACCGCATCATAAGCCAGCAGTTGCAGTTGCCTGAAAGCGAAACGGTGGTGTGCGGCATGGCGCTAGGTGTGGCCGATTTGAGCAAAATCGAAAACTCTTTAATCACTGAGCGGATGCCGCTCACAGAATTTGTTAAATTTGTCGAGTAAGACTAGCTTGTTTTTTCCTCTATTGCGCCAACACAACCATTGGTGCGATGAGTGTTAAATTTCCTTGCGCTGGCGCAGCGTTTTGCTACACTGCAACGGGTCTTGGCTGATTTCTTTTTTGGGGATACGAATGATCAAACTCGCATTAAGCGCCCTTATTTCGCTGATGTTTGCTTCCGCAGCCATTACCGTGCAGGCAGCCGACGCCGGCAGCGCGCCCAATAAAAAGCTGGTGCTGAAAAAGCGCCAACCGGTGCGCGTGGCCGCCGCCGATGCAAGCGACCGCATGGTCAAGCGCGTGATCAAGGTCAAGGGCAAGCGTAAGGTGGTCTACCAGCGCGTGCTGGCAGCGGCACCTGCCGTGCCGACCATGGGTGACCTCGCCGGCCTGAACAGCACGCACGATCCGCTGGACCTGAAATCCAACGTGGCGCTGGTGCTGGATCAGGCCAACTCGGAAGTGCTGTTTGAAAAGAATTCCAACGTTGCCTTGCCGATCGCCTCCATCACCAAAATGATGACTGGCCTGATCGTGGTGGAAGCCAAGCAGGACATGGACGAAATCCTCACCGTGACCGACGAGGATGTGGACCGCGAAAAATTCAGCAGCTCGCGCCTGAAAGTCGGCACGCAGATGACGCGCGCCAATATGCTGCACATCGCGTTGATGAGTTCGGAAAACCGCGCCGCCTCGGCACTGGGCCGCAACTATCCGGGCGGCCGTCCGGCGTTTGTGGAAGCGATGAATGCCAAGGCGCGTGAACTGGGCATGAGCGACACCCACTACGTCGATTCCAACGGCTTGTCGAAAATGAATGTGGCCAGCGCGCGCGATCTGGCCAAGCTGGCGATGGCGGCGTATCAGCAGCCGATGCTGCGCCAGTTCTCCACCGATCCGAAAGCCACGGTGGAACTGAGCAACGGCCGGCCGATGCAGTTCGGCACCACCAACCATCTGGTGGCCAGCCCGGACTGGGCGATCGGTTTGCAGAAAACCGGTTTCATCAATGAAGCAGGGCGTTGCCTGATGATGCAGGCGGTCATTGAAGGCCGCTCGGTGATCATGGTGTTCCTGGATTCCAAGGGCAAGCAATCGCGGACGGCAGACGCCGGCCGCATGCGCAAATGGCTGGAAGCGCTGCGTCCGGCCAACCTGGTCGGCGGCGGCAGCAGCACCGGTGCTTATTCGACCGGCATGTAACCCAGCGTGACGGAGATCTGGCGCGCAGTCAGCACCAGATCTTCCAGCCAATCTTCCTGCAAGCGGTCGGCCGGCGCCGAGATCGACAGTCCGGCAATCAGCTTGCCGCTGTCGTCGTAGATGCCGGCGGCCATGCAACGCACCCCAAGCTCCAGCTCTTCATTGTCGCGCGAGTAGCCGCGTGACTTCACCAGCCCCAGTTCGCGCTCCAGCTTGCCCAGATCGGTAATCGAATTTTTGTTGTGTCCGGCCAGCCCGGTGCGCGTGGCATAGGCGCGGATGGCTTTCGGCTCATCCACCGACAGGAACAACTTGCCGGTCGAGGTCAGGTGCAGCGGGCCGCGGCCGCCAATGGCGCGCACCACCTGCATGCCCGAGCGTTCCGAGAAGGCGCGGTCGATGTAGACGATCTCGTCGCCCTGGCGCACCGACAGATTGATGGTCTGCTGGGTTTTTTTGTGCAGTGCACGCATGAAATCCAGCGCAGCTTCGCGCACCGACAGCCGGCTCTTGACCACATTGCCGAGTTCCAGCAGCCGCATGCCGAGCCGGTAAGTGCCCGGTTCGACCCGGTCGACAAAGCGGGTGACCACCATGTCGTTCAGGATGCGATGGGCGGTGGACGGGTGTAGCCCCGAGACCTTGGACAATTCCTTGAGGCTGACGGGGTCGGGATACTTGGCCAGCGCATCGAGCAGCGCTACCATGCGTTCGATCACCTGGATGGTGGTCTTCTGCTCGGGAACGGATTCGATTTTCATGATGTGGTTGGTGCAATGCGGTAAGGGATACCTGATTTATACCATAATGTGGTAAAAGGTGCATAATATGCTATTCACAACGCACAACTATTCCCATGCAACCGATCAGCGAATTCAAGAGTAAAAGCGGCCTCAAACGTATCCACCAGGCGTTCTTCTACTCGCTCGATGGCTTCCGCTCGGCGTGGCGGAATGAACACGCTTTCCGCCAGGAGGTCAGCGTGTTTGTCGTCGGCACCATCATTGCGCTGCTGTTGCGCGTGTCGGCGTTTGAAAAGCTGGTGCTGATCGGCGTGCTGATGCTGATCTTGATTGTCGAGCTGATCAATTCGTCGATCGAAGCGGTGGTGGACCGGGTCTCGTTGGAGCGCCATCCTCTGTCCAAGAACGCCAAGGATTTCGGCAGCGCGGCAGTATTGCTAACCTGTTTGCTGGCGATCGCCACCTGGGCGGTGGTGCTGTATAACCGATTCATATGATTTTTCGGTATATAGAACTGATAAAAGCTTAGTTCTCATTTATAAGGGGCAGCAGTAATCTGGAGACCTTCACTACTAGGGGAATCAAATGCTGTCCAAAAAAATTATTGCCGCTGCTGTTCTCGCCATTTCCGCCGTCGCCCCAGCAATGGCAGCGGACATCTCGCTGTTGAACGTGTCGTATGATCCAACCCGCGAGTTGTACCAGGACGTCAACACAGCATTTGCCAAAGAGTGGAAAACCAAGACCGGCGACACGGTCAAGATCAAGCAGTCGCACGGCGGTTCCGGCAAACAGGGCCGCGCGGTGATCGACGGTCTGGAGGCCGACGTGGTCTCGCTGGCACTGGCCTACGACATCGACGCCATCGCCGAACACAAGTTGCTGTCGCCGGACTGGCAGAAAAAGCTGCCGCACAACAGCACCCCGTACACCTCAACCATCGTGTTCCTCGTCCGCAAGGGCAATCCTAAGGGCATCAAGGACTGGGCCGACCTGGTCAAGCCAGGCGTATCGGTCATCACCCCGAATCCAAAAACCTCTGGCGGCGCCCGCTGGAATCACCTGGCCGCTTACGGCTACGCGCTGCGCCAGCCGGGCGGTAGCGAAGCCAGCGCCAAGGACTACCTGACCAAGCTGTATAAAAACGTGCCGGTGCTGGATTCCGGCGCGCGCGGCGCCACCACTACCTTCGTCGAGCGCGGCATCGGCGACGTGCTGATCGCCTGGGAAAACGAAGCGCTGCTGGCCGTGAAGGAACTGGGCCCGACCAAGTTCGACATCATCGCGCCGTCGGTCTCGATCCTGGCGGAACCGCCGGTGGCCGTGGTCGATAAAGTGGTCGACAAGCGCGGCACCCGCAAGGTGGCGGAGGCTTACCTGAACTTCCTGTACACCGACGAAGCGCAGGACATCATCGCCAAAAACTACTACCGTCCAGCCACCGAGAAAGCCGCCAAGAAATACGCCGGCCAATTCCCGAAAGTGAAGCTGTTCACTCTGGCTGACGTAGCCGGCGACTGGACCAAGGCGCAGAAGACCCACTTCGCCGACGGCGGCCTGTTCGACCAGATTTACCAGCCTAACAAGTAATCTGCGAGGTAAGCTAATGACCAGCGTCTTTGAACAGTTTCGCGTGCTGATCGCGCCCGGCCTGCATAACAGCGGACCGGATCACTGGCAAAGTCGCTGGCAACGGCTGTTCCCCGCTTTCGAGCGGGTGCAGCAGGATGACTGGGAAGTACCCGACCTGCCGCGCTGGTCGGCGCGCGTAGACCAGCTGCGCCAACGCGGCAACGATCCACGGCCGATGCTGATCGTTGCCCACAGCTTCGGCGCGCTGGCCACGGTGCACAGCGTGGCGCGCAATGCCGGCGGCGTGGCTGGCTTGCTGCTGGTGGCGCCGGCCGATCCCGACAAGTTCAATGTGGCGTCCTTGCTGCCGCAGCAGGCGCTGGCCGTGCCGTCCATCATGGTCGGCAGCACCAACGATCCGTGGATGGCCGCGCCGCGCGCCGCCTTGTGGGCACAGCGCTGGGGCAGCCGCTTCATCAACGGTGGACCGCTCGGCCACATCAATGCGGAGTCCGGCCTGGGCGACTGGCCGGAAGGACTGGAAACCTTGTATTTTCTGTCAGAACAAGCGCACAATGGTGCGTTGTCCGCGTGACCTTTTTATTCTGGAGACCAACATGACTATCCGCCTGGGCGATACCGCCCCTGATTTCGAACAAGATTCTTCCATCGGCCCACTGAAGTTCCATGAATGGGCTGGCGATTCGTGGGTGGTGCTGTTTTCGCACCCGGCCGACTTCACGCCGGTCTGCACCACCGAGCTGGGCCTGACCGCCAAGCTGAAGCCTGAATTTGACAAGCGCAATGTGAAAGCCATCGCGTTGTCGGTCGACCCGGCCGAGTCGCACAAAGCCTGGATCAAGGACATCGAAGAAACCCAGAAGACCGTGGTCGGTTTCCCGATCATCGCCGACGCGGACCGCAAGGTCTCGGGCCTGTATGACATGATTCACCCGGAAGCATCGGCCACGGCCACCGTGCGCTCGCTGTTCGTGATCGATCCGAACAAGAAAGTGCGCCTGACCATTACCTATCCGATGAGCACCGGCCGTAACTTCGACGAAGTGCTGCGCGTGATCGATGCGCTGCAACTGACTGATGGCTACACGGTGGCCACGCCCGGCAATTGGAAAGATGGCGACGACGTCATCATTCCGCTGACCGTGCAGGATCCGGAAGTGCTGAAGCAGAAATATCCAAAAGGCTTTACCGCCGAGCGCCCATATCTGCGCGTGACCCCACAGCCAAACAAATAAGCGAGCAAATAAGCTTATTAGTTTTCCGTTGTTTGGATCTTTCCCCAGAGTAGGTTAACCTTCGGGCCTACTTTGGGGAAATCGCATGGATGTGCAGTTTGTCGTTTCAGGATTCGCAGTCGGCTTACTGGTCGGCATGACCGGCGTCGGTGGCGGCTCACTGATGACGCCGCTGTTGACCTTGCTGTTCGGCGTCACGCCCGCCGTGGCGGTCGGCACCGATCTGGCGTTTGCCTCGCTGACCAAGGGCGTCGGCACCTTCACCCATAAAATGCGCGGCACCGTCCACTGGGACATCGTGCGCCGCCTGTGCATCGGCGCGCTGCCGGCCGCCTTCTTCGCCAGCCTGGCGCTCAAGCACTTCGGCACACTCAACAAAGAAATGGGTCAGATCATCCGCTACATGATCGCCAGCTCGGTGCTGCTGACCGTGATCGCGCTACTGTTCAAGCGCAAGATGCTGGCCTGGATCACCGCCCATCCGGAACGCCAGCTGCAAGGCCGTGCGCTGAGCAGCGCCACCATCGTCTCCGGCGCCGTGCTGGGCACGCTGGTGACGATCTCGTCTATCGGCGCCGGCGCGATTGGCGCCACGCTGCTGGTGATGCTGTATCCGCGCCTGACCGCCGCCGAAGTGGCCGGCACCGACATCGCCTACGCCGTGCCGCTGACCGCCATCGCGGCCGTCGGCCACTGGTGGCTGGGCTCGATCAACTGGAGCTTGCTGCTGACCTTGCTGGTCGGTTCGCTGCCCGGCATCACCATCGGCGCCTATGCCGCGCGCGCGGTGCCCGAGCGCCTGTTGCGGGGCTTGCTGGCGGTAACACTTGTTGCCGTTGCGGCAAAGCTCGTATATAGCTGAATCATCTAATCAAATGACTATTGCTTCGTTTGTATTATGAAGCAGAGGTGAGAACATGCAGCCCTTATAGAAGGTTTTGTAATAAGGGAGCATTCATGTCAGCTGTTCTTGCAGCATCCGAGGTCACCCCGCCGGTGGCCAAGCGGGGCGCACCATTCCGCGTGATGCCGGGATTCCGGCTCTCGCTGGGTTTCACCATTTTCTACCTGACGCTGATCGTCCTGATCCCGCTGTCTGCGGTGTTCCTCAAAACGTTCACGCTGACCTGGGATTCGTTCTGGACCACGGTGACGTCGGCGCGCGTGATGGCTTCTTACCGATTGACGTTTGGCGCCTCGCTGCTCGGCGCGTTCATCAACGTCATCTTCGGCGGCATCGTGGCGTGGGTGCTGGTGCGCTATGAATTCCCCGGCAAACGCATCATCGACGCGCTGGTCGACCTGCCATTCGCGCTGCCGACCGCGGTGGCAGGCATCACGCTGACCGCGCTGTATTCGGCCAATGGCTGGCTCGGCCAGGTGATTGAAGGCATGTGGGGCATCAAGGTGGCGTTCACGCCGGTCGGCGTGGTGATCGCGCTGACCTTCATCGGCCTGCCGTTCGTGGTGCGCACGGTGCAGCCAGTGCTGGAAGACGCGGAACGTGAACTGGAAGAAGCCGCCGCCAGTCTCGGCGCCAACGCCTGGCAGACATTTTCGCGCGTGGTGTTCCCGACCATCATGCCGTCGCTGATGACTGGCTTCGCGCTGGCCTTCGCCCGCGCTACCGGTGAATACGGCTCGGTAATTTTCATCGCCGGCAATATGCCGATGGTGTCGGAAATCACGCCGTTGTTCATCATCACCAAGCTGGAGCAGTACGACTACGCCGGCGCCACCGCGATTGCAACCGTGATGCTGGTGGTGTCCTTCCTGCTGCTGTTGGGGATTAATCTGCTGCAAGCCTGGGCGCGCGGAAAGTCGGGGAAATAATCATGAGTGCTACGCCTGTTACTGTCGCCCGTCGCGGCGAATTGCCGTCGGCGCCGAGGAGCCTGGAACCAGGCTGGGTCCGCATCGTGCTGATTGCCATCGCGCTGATCTTCCTGACTTTGTTCCTGTTCGTGCCGCTGGTGTCGGTATTCTACGAAGGCCTGAAAAAAGGCTGGGACGCCTACGTCGCCGCGATCATCGACGAAGACGCCATCTCGGCCATCAAGCTGACGCTGATTACCGCCGCCATCGCCGTGCCGCTGAACCTGGTGTTTGGCGTGGCGGCCTCGTGGTGCATCGCCAAGTTTGAATTCCGTGGCAAGAGCATCCTGCTGACCTTGATCGACCTGCCGTTCTCGGTGTCGCCGGTGATCTCCGGTCTGATTTACGTGCTGCTGTTCGGCGCGCAAGGCTACTTCGGCCCCTGGCTGATGGACCACGACATCAAGATCCTGTTCGCGGTGCCGGGCATTGTGCTGGCCACCATCTTTGTCACTTTCCCGTTCGTGGCGCGCGAGCTGATCCCGCTGATGCAGGCGCAGGGCAGCGAAGAAGAAGAGGCCGCCATCGTGCTGGGCGCGTCGGGCTGGGACACCTTCCGCCGCGTGACGCTGCCGAATATCAAGTGGGGCCTGCTGTACGGTGTGATCCTGTGTAACGCCCGCGCCATGGGCGAATTCGGCGCGGTGTCGGTGGTGTCCGGCCACATCCGTGGCGAGACCAACACCATGCCGCTGCAAGTGGAAATTCTCTACAACGAATACAACTTTGCCGCCGCCTTTGCCGTGGCGTCGCTGCTGGCGCTGCTGGCGCTGGTGACGCTGGTGGTGAAAACCTTTATCGCCTGGCGCCTGAACGAATCCGTCGCTGACGACGCCCGCATTTCGGAGTAATACCATGACGATCCAAGTTAAAAACATCAACAAGCGTTTCGGCGATTTCGTCGCCCTCAACAACGTGTCGCTGGATTTCCCGCAAGGCGAGCTGACTGCGCTGCTGGGCCCGTCCGGCTGCGGCAAGACCACGCTGCTGCGTTGCATCGCCGGCCTCGAACATCCGGACTCGGGCCAGGTGCTGCTGGAAGGGCAGGATGCGTCGCGCAGCCATGTGCGCGAGCGCCAGGTCGGCTTCGTGTTCCAGCACTACGCGCTGTTCAAGCACATGACCGTGTTTGAAAACGTCGCCTTCGGCCTGCGCGTCAAACCGCGCAGCGAACGTCCGTCGGAAGACCAGATCCGCCGCAAGGTGAAAGACCTGCTGGAACTGGTGCAGCTGGACTGGCTGGCCGACCGCTATCCGCCGCAACTGTCGGGTGGCCAGCGTCAGCGCATTGCGCTCGCGCGGGCTTTGGCAGTTGAACCTCGTGTATTGCTGCTGGACGAACCGTTCGGTGCGCTGGACGCCAAGGTGCGCAAGGAACTGCGCCGCTGGCTGCGTCGCCTGCATGACGAGCTGCACGTCACTTCCATCTTCGTCACCCACGACCAGGAAGAAGCGCTGGAAGTAGCCGACCAGGTGGTGCTGATGAACAAGGGTAACGTCGAACAGATCGGTGCGCCGGACGAGGTCTACAACCATCCGGCCTCGCCATTCGTCTACGGCTTCCTCGGCAATGTGAACGTGTTCCACGGCCGCGTGCAGGACGGCATCCTGGCCAGCGGCGACGCCAGCTTTACCGTGCCGGGCGAAGGCGGCGCGGCCGGCAAAGGCACGGCTTATGTCCGTCCGCACGAGCTGGAAGTGGACCGCTACACGCCGGGCGCCGAAGGCATTGTGGTCAAGCTGCGCCGCGCGCATGCGATCGGCCCGCTGGCCCAGCTGGACCTGGAACGCGACGATACCAACGAATTGATTGAAGCAGTGATTCCGAATGAGCGCTTCAGCTCCCTGGGCCTGAAAGAAGGCGAAACTTTAGTTGTACGTCCAAAGCGCCTGCGGGTGTTCGTGGACGAAGGAGCCTCCATATGAATTTTCAACAGCTGCGGTCCATCCGCGAAGCAGCCCGTCGTGGCTACAACCTGACCGAAGTGGCGAATGCCCTGTTCACCTCGCAGCCTGGCGTGTCGCGCCAGATCCGTGAGCTAGAAGACGAACTGGGCGTCGTGATTTTCGAACGCAACGGCAAGCGCCTGACCGGCATGACCGAGCCGGGCAAAGGGATCTTGAAGATCATCGACCGCCTGCTGATCGAGGCCGAGAACCTGCAACAGGCCAGCCTGGAATATACCGGCCAGCAGAGCGGCACCTTGAGCGTGGCGGCTACCCACACGCAGGCGCGCTACGCGCTGCCGAAAGTGGTGCAGAGCTTCCGCACCGCCTATCCGGACGTGCGCATCGCCTTGCAGCAGAGTGCGCCTGAGCACATTGCCGAATGGATCTTGTCCGGCAAGACCGACATCGGCATCGCCACCGAAGGACTGTCGCAGTTCCCGGACCTGGTGTCGTTCCCGTGCTACCGCTGGAGCCATTTGATCGTGGTGCCGGATGGCCATCCGCTGCTGTCGCGTTCGCCGATCAGGCTGGAAGACCTGGCCGAGTTCCCGCTGATTACCTATGACGTCGGTTTTACCGGCCGTGGCCATATTGATGCGGCGTTCGCGCAGGCCGGCGTCAAGCCGGACATCGTGCTGACCGCCATGGATTCGGACGTGATCAAGCAGTACGTGTCGCTGGGCCTGGGCGTCGGCATCGTCGCCTCGATGGCCTTCGACCACGGCCGCGACAAGGGCATGCGCGCGGTGGAAGCGTCGCACCTGTTTGCGCAGAACACCACCCGGCTGGCGGTGCGCAAGGGCGCCTACCTGCGCTCATACGCCTACCACTTCATCCAGGAATTCGCGCCGGATCTGACCCGCGCCGACATCGACGCCGCCCTCAACGGCGGGGATCTGTCCTGATCTGTTGCTGCCGCCGCATCAGTTGTGGCGGCAGCAAAACAGTCGTTCAATTTTTTCATTTGCCATATCGAAATGACCATATACTGAATCCCTGCAACCAACTTTGGGAGCGCACATGGGTATCGGTAATTGGAAAATCGGCTACCGCCTGGCGGCCGGTCTGGGCATGGCCATCATTTTCATGATCGGCATCGCCGTCGAAGGCATCAGCAATCTTGGTAAGCTCAACAGCAACACCAAGGATCTCGCGGTTGATAAAGTCCCCAAGGTCATCCTGGCTTACGAAACGATAGGCGGTCTGAACGACATCGCCCGCGCCATGCGCAACGCCATGCTGTCGACCGATCCGGCGGTGGTCAAGGCCGAGCTGGAGCGGGTGGAAAAACGCCGCGTGGAAAACGTCGAACGGCTTGACAAGCTGGGCAAGCTGATCGCCGATGACGGCGACCCGCAAAGCAAGCTCAAGCTGCAGGCGGTGCTGGAGGCGCGCGAAAAATATGTGGTGGTGCAGAGCGCGTTCCTGAAAATGTCCACTGACCAGAGCCAGCGCGACGAGTCGGTCAAGTATCTGCTGACCACGGTGCGCAAGGAGCAGACCGCTTACCTGAATGCCTTGAACGACATGGTCAAGTTCCAGATCGCCGCTGTCGAGGAGACCAGCGCGGTGGCCGAGCGCGCCTATGCCAGCTCGCGCACCACGATGATTGTACTGACCGTGGTGGCGGCCGCGCTGGCGGCGTGGGTACTGTACGTGATCACGCGCAGCATCACGCTGCCGCTGAACCGCGCGGTCGGTATGGCGCAGGCGGTGGCCGGCGGCGACCTGACCATGCGCATGGAGTGCCACACCACCGATGAGACCGGCCAGCTGCTGCGCGCGCTGATCGACATGAACGATGCGCTGGCGCGCACCGTCGGCCAGGTACGTTCGGGCACGGATACCATCGCCACGGCGTCGAACGAAATCGCCAGTGGCAACCTGGACCTGTCGTCGCGCACCGAGCAGCAGGCATCCAGTTTGGAAGAGACGGCGTCCTCCATGGAAGAGCTGACCTCGACCGTGTCGCAGAATGCCGAGAATGCGCGGCAGGCAACCAAGCTGGTGGTGACTGCCAGCGACTATGCCACCAAAGGCGGCCAGGTGGTCGGCCAGGTGGTGACCACGATGGGCGCGATCAAGGAAAGCTCCAGCAAGATCGTCGATATCATCAGCGTGATTGATGGCATTGCGTTTCAGACCAATATTCTGGCCTTGAATGCGGCGGTGGAAGCGGCGCGTGCCGGCGAGCAGGGGCGGGGCTTTGCGGTGGTGGCGTCGGAAGTGCGCAACCTGGCGCAGCGGTCGGCCTCGGCGGCCAGAGAAATCAAGGAGCTGATCGGACGTTCGGTGGAGACCGTCGATGCCGGCGCGGCGCTGGTCAGTCAGGCTGGCGCGACGATGGAGGGCATTGTGCAGTCGGTGCAGCAAGTGGCGGAAATCATGCACCAGATCAGCGCCGCCAGCAGCGAGCAGAGCACGGGCATCGAACAGGTCAATCAGGCCATCGTGTCGATAGACGATGTAACGCAGCAGAACGCCGCGCTGGTGGAACAGGCCGCCGCCGCCGCGCAAAGCATGCGCGACCAGGCGGACTTGCTGGCGCAGGCGGTGAGCGTGTTCAAGCTGGCGGGGAGTCCGTTGCCAGCAACACCGCGCGTGACCCGGCTGGCGGTGGCGTGAGCCGTAACGCTAAACCCGGGCACACCGGGGTCTGACCCGGCACGGGTCCGACCCCAGCGCGCCGCCGTGCGGGTTACCAGGTGTAGCTGGCCTTGGCGTAGTAGTAGCGGCCATTGAAACCGTTCGGCGCCCAGCCGCTGTACGGGTAGATGCCGTTGGTGTTGAGGTTGCCCGCCGACGTTACCTGGTCCGGGTAGCGGTTGGTGGCGTTATCCACGCCCGCCGTCAGGCGCCAGTTCTTGCCCAACTTGACGTTGCCCGACAAGTCCAGCGTCCATTGCGGATCGTAGGTCTGATCCAGCGTCGCGTTGTTCTGCGGTACCGTGAAGCTGCCGTAGCGGTTGACCACGGCGCGCAGGCCCCAATTGCTGATGGCCCAGTCGGTCGTCAGGCTCAGCTTGTCTTTCGGCGAACCGACGGTCAGGCGGTTGACGGTCTGGCGGTCGATCAGCGTCAGGCCGTTGGCGGTCAGGATCGCCGGGTTGGCTTTGATGCCTTCCACATCCGTCTTGTTATGGTTATACGCGCCGGTGAAGTCGAAACGGCCGTAATCGCGCGTGTCCCAACGGTAGGTGCTCAGCACATCGACGCCGGTGGTGCGGGTGTCGATGGCGTTGGTGAAGTAGCGGCCCGCGCCGACCAGAATGCCTTGCGTGGCCAGCGCATTTTTGAGCGTCTGGTTCAGCGTCATATTGGCCGACAGCGCCACGCGGTCGTCGATATTGATGCGGTAGGCGTCCACCGTGGTGGTCCAGTTGCGGCTTGGCTGCACCACCAGGCCGAGGCTGTAGTTGCGGGCTTTCTCGGCCTTCAGCGGGGTTGCGCCGAGCGCGGTGGCGGCGGCGCTGCCGACCGCAAAGGTGCCGGTTTCAATCGGCGTGTTGACGCCATTGACCACGGAGAAGTTGGTGGTGGTGATCGTGTAGAACTGCTGCGCCAGCGACGGTGCGCGGAAGCCCGACGAGGCGGTAGCGCGCAGCGACACGATGTCGTTGAACGCATAGCGGGCCGAGCCCTTGGCCGAGGTGGTGTTGCCGAAATCGCTGTAGCGCTCGTGACGCAGCGCGGCGGAGGCCGAGAACTGCTTGGTGATCTCCGCTTCCACGTTGGCGTAAATGGATTTGTTGTTGCGGCTGTTGCTGCCGGCGTTGACCGGACGGAAGCCCGAGAAGCCTTGCGCGCCAGTGCCGCTGTACGAGGCCACGTCGCCGGCGCCGATTTCATAGGTCTCCTTGCGGTACTCGGTGCCCAGCGCCACGGTGACCGGGCCGCTGAAGGCCTCGACCGGGAAGTCCTTGGCGACGTCGAAGTTGAGCACGGTTTCCGAGTTCTTCAGGCGGCCGGCGTAGAAGTGCGTCGGGCTGTTGGCGCCCAGGTCCTGGTTGACGGTGTTGTCCAGGTTCAGTTTGAACTCGTTCTCGCCGTAGTTCACGCTCAGGTCCCAGCGCCAGCCGGTGTTTTCGCCGCGCACGCCGGTTACCAGCGAAGTGTCGGTCGAGCGGCTGTTTTCCAGCGGCAGGAAGCCTTGCGGGAACAGCGGCGAACGCAGCGCGGTGCCGTTGAAGGCGGTGCGCCAGGTGGCCGCCGCCGAAGTGTCGCGCTGGCCGTAATTGGCGAAGGCGTACCAGTCGATGTCGTCGGTAACGCGGTATTCGCTGTTGAGGAACAGCGAGGCCGGCTTGGTGTCCGGATCGCCGAAGCGCTGCGTGACCTTGCCGTACAGCGGCTCGGCCGGATTGCGGAAGTCGGCGCCGGCGCGGTTGGTCGGATCGCGGTCGGCGGCATCGACTGCCAGACGTACCCAGCCGCTTTCGCCAAGCGCCAGGCCGCCGGAAGCGCGCACCGAGCGTTGGCGGCCGTCGCGTTTCTGGTACTCGCCAAAGCCGATTTCCGCTTCGCCGCCGCTGGCGCCTTTTTTCAGGATGATGTTGATCACGCCGGCAATCGCATCGGAACCGTACTGGGCGGCGGCGCCGTCACGCAGCACTTCGATGTGGTCGATGGCCGACAGCGGAATCGCATTCAGGTCGACCGGCGCCGAGCCGCGGCCCTGGGTGCCGTTGACGTTGACTACCGCCGACGTGTGGCGGCGCTTGCCGTTGACCAGCACC
This sequence comes from Duganella dendranthematis, assembly GCF_012849375.1. Lineage (NCBI taxonomy): Bacteria > Pseudomonadati > Pseudomonadota > Betaproteobacteria > Burkholderiales > Oxalobacteraceae > Duganella > Duganella dendranthematis. The sequence continues at coordinate 988,034 of NZ_CP051684.1, read as the reverse complement.
AGCACCTGGTCCGGGGACAGGCCGCGCAGCTGGGCCGGGCGCACCGCGTCGGAGGCGTCGGCGCCGGATGGGCGCGGGAAGTTCAGCGACGGCAGCACACGGCCCAGCACGGTGGCCAGCTCGGTCGAACCGCTGGCTTGCAGCTCCTTCGCGCCGATGATGTCGATCGGCGATTCCGAGTCGACGGTGCGGCGGTTCTTGGCGTAGGTGCCGGTGACGACGACGGACTGCAATTCGCCGTCCGTAACGCTGCTTTCCTGCGCCTCCGCGGCAAAAGTAGTCACCATCAGCCCGCCCAACAGCAGGGCACGAGGCAGTGGGGCGAGAGCGAAGCGGGGAGCGGTGCGGCGGTTCTGCATGGTGACTTTCTTTCTCAAGTGGCATTAATACGTAAATCTTATATGCCGCGCCCCCCAAAGCACACTACTCGTTAGCAATTAACATATGTGAATTTTGAATATTGTTGTTACAGCGCCCGGATTTACTGGCCTGGATTGGTGATTTCGGCGTGGATCTGGTCGATTTGCTTGATGACGTCCAGCGACAACACAATGCTGTAGGCGTCGATATTGGCTTGCAATTGTTCCAGGCTGGTGGCGCCGATAATGGTCGAGGCCACGAACCAGCGCGAGTAGCACCAGGCCAGCGCCAGTTGCGCCGGCGTCAGGCCATGCTCGCGCGCCAGCTGGACGTAGCGGCGGGCCGCTTCCACCGTAGCCGGCCGCACGTAGCGCGGGCTCCAGTTGGCCGGGAAGATGGTCAGGCGGCCGTGCGCCGCCGGATCGTCGATGTATTTGCCGGTCAGTTGACCGAACGCCAGCGGACTGTAGGCCAGCAGGCTGACGTTCTCGCGATAGCAGGTCTCGTCCAGCAGGCTGGTTTCGTAGTGGCGCGCGGTCAGGTTGTACAGGTTCTGGATGGTGGCGATGCGCGGCAGACCGTTGATCTCGGACTGCTTGATGAATTCGCTCACGCCCCAGCACGATTCGTTGGAAACGCCGATCGCGCCGATCTTGCCTTCCTTGACCAGCTCGCCCAGCGCGGCCAGCGTTTCTTCAATCGCCACGCCGGCGCGTTCCTGCTTGGGATTGAAGACGTTGTTGCCGAAGATAGGCACGTTGCGGCTCGGCCAGTGCAATTGGTATAAATCGATATGCTCGATTTGCAGCCGCTTCAGGCTGGTCTCTACCGCGGCCTTCAGGTTGGCGGCGTCGAAGTTGCGGGCACGGCCGCCACGCAGCCAGCTGATGCTGGCGTTCGGTCCGGCCGCCTTGGTGGCGATCACCAGCTGGTCGCGCCGGCCGCTTTTCTTCAGCCAGCTGCCGATGTAGCGCTCGGTCGCGCCCTGGGTTTCAGCGCGCGTCATCACCGGGTACATTTCCGCCGTATCGATGAAGTTGATGCCGCGCTCGATGGCGTAATCGAGCTGGCTGTGCGCTTCCGCTTCGGTGTTCTGCTCGCCCCAGGTCATCGTGCCGAGGCAGATTTTGCTGACGTTGAGGTGGCTGCTACCCAGTTGTACCTTGTCCATGCAGAACTCCGTGTTAGTGGCCGCGCAGGGCGTCGGCGCAATCCTTGATCAGTGCCGGGCCGGCGTAAATCAGTCCGCTGTACAGCTGCACCAGCTGGGCGCCGCACTCCATCTTCATGCGCGCATCCAGCCCCTGCATGATGCCGCCGACGCCGATGATCGGCAGCGCATCGCCCAGCTCGGCCTTCAGCAAGCGGATCACGGTATTGGAGAACTGGAACACCGGCGCGCCCGACAGCCCGCCCGCTTCGGCGCCATGCAGCATGCCGGTGACAGCGTCGCGGTTCAGTGTGGTATTGGTGGCGATGACGCCATCGATCTTGTGGCGGATCAGCGCGTCGGCGATGTTCTTGACCTGGTCGCCGTCCATGTCCGGCGCAATCTTCAGCGCCAGCGGCACGTAGCGTTTATGCTGGTCGGCCAGGCGCAGCTGGGCTTGCTTCAGCGTGCTGAGCAAGCCGTCCAGTTCCGAGCCGCCTTGCAGCTGGCGCAGGTTTTTGGTGTTCGGCGACGAGATGTTGACGGTGACGTAGCTGGCGTATGGATAGACTTTTTCCAGGCAGTGCAGGTAGTCCTCGGTGGCGCGCTCGATCGGCGTATCGGCGTTCTTGCCGATGTTCAGGCCCAGCACGCCTTCCTTGTTCTGGTAGAAGCGCGAAGCCTGCACATTGGCGACAAAGGCGTCGACGCCGCCGTTGTTGAAGCCCATGCGGTTGATGATGGCGTGCGCTTCCGGCAGGCGGAACATGCGCGGCTTCGGATTGCCCGGCTGTGCGCGCGGCGTCACGGTACCCACTTCGATCGAGCCGAAGCCGAGGTCGGCCAGCGCGTCGATGTAGGCGCCGTCCTTGTCCAGGCCGGCGGCCAGGCCGACCGGGTTCTTGAAGGTAATGCCCATCACGGTGCGCGGATCGGCCTGCGGCTGCTTGACCAGCTTGGTCAGGCCCAGCGCGGCGGCGCGTTTCAGTGCGGGAAGGGTGAAGTGGTGGGCGGCTTCGGCGTCCATCGAAAACAGCATAGGACGGGCCAGGGAATACAGGAATTTGTTGGACATGGGGCGCTCAGGTTGTGGTTCGCCCGTATTTTATCAGGCGTCCAGCACGCTCCACACGCCTTTGACCCGCGCTTCCAGCGGTTTGAAGTTGGTTTTATAGGACATTTTCGGGCTTTCCTTGATCCAGTAACCAAGGTAGACGTATGGCAGCTTGAGCTCGCGCGCCTGTTCGATTTGCCACAGCACGTTGAAGGTGCCGTAGGACGCGCCTTCCATATCCGGGTCGAAGAAGGTGTACACCGACGACAGGCCGTCCGACAGCACGTCGATGATGCTGACCATGCGCAGCGTGCCGCCCGGTTCGCGGAATTCCACCAGCCGCGTGTTGACACGGCTTTGCAGCAGGAACTGCGCGTATTGATCGCGGCTGTCCTGGTCCATGCCGCCGCCGGCATGGCGCCGGCTCTGGTAGCGAAGGTAGAGGTCGTAATGCTCGTCGGAGAACGACAGCGTGGCGACGCCGGCGGTCAATTCGCCGTGCTTCATCCACGCGCGGCGCTGGGTGCGGTTGGGACGGAACTCGTCGGTCACCACGCGCACCGGGATGCAGGCCTGGCAGCCGTCGCAATATGGACGATAAGTAAAGATGCCGCTGCGGCGGAAGCCGTTCTTCACCAGCTCCGAGTAGACATCCGCGTTGATCAGGTGCGACGGCGTCGCCACCTGCGAACGCGCCTGGCGCGCGTCAAGGTAGCTGCAAGGGTAGGGCGCCGTCGTGTAAAACTGCAGCGTCGCGAAGGGCAGGTCGTTCAGGTGCGTCATGCACGTCCTATCGAGCGGTGGTGGAGTCTATGGCTAGCTTAACACCGTCCGGGCCCAGAGGTGCAATGGGTTCCCATTTGCTGATCTGCGGCAAGTCGATATTGTTGCGCAGATGCGCCAGGAATTGTGACCGTGCAATCGGCGCCGCCCCCAGCGAAGCCAGATGCCCGGTCTCCTGTTGACAATCGATCATCGCCACGCCGTGCGCGTGCAGAAAGCGCACCAGATAGGCCAAGGCGATCTTGGACGCATCGGTGACGCGTGCGAACATCGATTCGCCATAGAACATGCGGCCCAGGCAGACGCCGTAGGCGCCTCCGACCAGTTCGCCATCGAGCCACACTTCGGCCGAGTGCGCGTGGCCCATGCGGTGCAGGCCGCTGTAGCCGGCGATGATCTCTTCCGAGATCCAGGTGCCGGGGCCGTCGCGGCGCGGCGCGGCGCAGTTGCGCATCACCTGCTCGAAGGCGCTGTCGAAGCGGACTTGCCAGCGGCCGCCTTCCTGCCGGCTGCGCTCGACCTTGCGCAGGGTTTTCTTGAGCGAGTCGGAAACACGGAACTGTTCGGTGCGCAGTACCATGCGCGGATCGGTGCTCCACCACAGGATGGGCTGGCCTTCCGAGAACCACGGGAAGATGCCGTGCCGGTACGCCATCAGCAAACGCTGCGGTGACAGGTCGGCGCCGGCCGCCAGCAGGCCGGGCGCGTCGGTGGTCAGCGCCTGGCTAACGTCGGGGAAGGGCGTGTTGGTGTCGAGCCAGGGAATCATGCGGCCGCGTCAGGTTGGCTGGTCGTCGGAGCGCATGGGGCGCGTGATGTCCTGGGTGTGGAAGCCGTAGCCGCCGCCTTCGCGGATCTTGACGCGGTCGGCGAAGAACAGTTCCAGCGTGGTGCGGATGGTGGGGAAGGCCAGGTCGTCCCACGGGATCTCGCTTTCGGTGAACAGCCGCACGTCCAGGCTTTCCTCGCCGGGGGCGAAGTCGAGGTCCAGCAGCTCGGCCAGGTAAAACATATGCACCTGGTGCACGCGCGCCACGTTGAGCAAGCTGAACAGATTGCCAAGCTTGATATTGGCGCCAGCTTCTTCCTCGGTTTCGCGGATGGCGGCCTCGCCGGTGGTCTCATTGTTTTCCATGAAGCCGGCCGGCAGCGTCCAGTAGCCATGGCGCGGCTCGATGGCGCGCTTGCACAGCAGCACCTTCAGTTCGCCGTCGCGTTCCCAGACCGGGATCGAGCCGAGCACCATTTTCGGATTCTGGTAATGGATGGTCGCGCACTGGCTGCACACATAGCGGGGACGGTTATCGCCAGCTGGGATGCTGAGGCTGACAGGGGAGGCGCATTCGGAACAGAATTTCATAAGCTAGTAGTGAGGTCGGTTTATGCTTACTTTACACCGATTGCCCCTGCTACGGCACGCCCGCTACGGACGCGGCTCAGCATTTATTCGATCTATCGTGCCGGATTCAAGGATTAATATTGCCTAATCACCTGATCTGCCCTATAATACATGCATACAGACGCGGGGTGGAGCAGTCTGGCAGCTCGTCGGGCTCATAACCCGAAGGTCACAGGTTCAAATCCTGTCCCCGCAACCAAATTCAAAAGCCGTTGATACCGTTAAGGTTCAACGGCTTTTTCGTTTTCGCCGGGGAAAAAATCTTCGTCAAAGATTTGCTGTTGCGAGAAAGGACATTTCCTGGGAAAGATGGACGGCGGCAATCGCGTTTCCAGTGCGGCCTCCCGCACCGCCCGGGGATACGCGTCCATGATGTATTCGGCGAGCACTGGCGCCAGGCTAGGCATCTGCTTGATTATCCCGCCGATCTTCATGCGGTGGTTGTGGATGGTGTGGATCCAGCTTTTGCTGATGCGTTGCGGCTGGTATTGGTATTTCAGCAGATGGCTGAGCAAACCCACCATGCGGTGCGCCACCTGACGTTTGTCTTTTCGCACTTGGTATCCTAGTTCTGAAATGATGTTTTCCAGATCCAGCTGATCGAATTTGCCGGCGCGCAGCAGCGCGATCTGGGTTTCGGTCCAGATCAGGGCGTCGGATTCGTAGAGGTTGTTGAGATGATCGTCCATAAGACACCATCATAGAACGGGGATTGGGCTTTTACTTTATGCCGTATCAACCTGCGCCGCAAGCGGCCACGGCCTGACGGATGAAGGCGATGGTGTCCTTGCTGACCCAGGTGCCTTTCAGCAGCTCGGGCTCGGCTTCGTGGGCGTGGCGGATTTTTGCCTGCGTCTGCGGATCGCTGCCGGCGCGCGCGTGGAACAGGCGCATCCACTCTTGCGCCAGCGCTTGCGACGACGGCGCTTCCGGCGGTACGCCTTGCTCCATCTGCTTGTGGACTTCAATGAACAGCAGTATCCATTCCTGCTGATACTTGCGGCTGTGCTCGCGCAGGTAGTGCAACTCGTCGTCGTTGAGGTATTTCGCGTACAGCGCCATCTTGCGGGCGTTGAAGGCGGCGCCGATGTAGAGTTGCATCTCTTCGGTAATCGGCGAACGGCGGCCTTCCGCGCGTTCTTGTTGCAGCAACTGCGTCATGCGGTGGGCGAAGGCGGGATTGGTGGCGGTGTCGTGTTCCAGTGTCTCCATCCAGCGCTGGGACAAGGCGCTGGCCTCTTCACTGTCGGTGGCGACGCCGCGCTCCATCAGCGATTGCAGCTCGTTTACCATCCCGCGCCACCTGGCGTTGCGGCGTGCGCTCTGCTGCCAGAACGGCAGCCGGCGCAATTCCTCCGGCGTAAAGTATTGTTCGTACAGCTTCATGTGTTCGAGCGCGCCCAGCCAGTCTTCCAATGCCGGCGCCTCCTCACTCGGCATCTGCCGCTGTAACAGGCTGAGTTGATCACGCAGTGTGCTGGCCTGCTTGATCTGCTGGTCCAGCGCGACGATCTGCTGCGCGACGATGTCGGCAAACTGCGCATCCGGACTGGCGAGGAAGGTGGCGATGTCCGCCAGCGACATGCCGAATTTGCGCAGCGCCTGGATCTTGTGCAGGCGTTCGACGTCGTCGCGGTTGTAGAGACGATAGCCGGAATCGGCGCGCGCCGATGGCGTCAGCAGTTCGATGCTGTCGTAGTGGTGCAGCGCGCGCACCGTGAGGCCGGAGCGTGCGGCCAGTTCGCCGATTTTCAGTACGGTTTTTTCCATGCCCCGTAGTTTAAACCGTGGCGCGAACCAGGCGGAAAATCCCGCTCAGGCGCGGACCATACAGCGCACTCAATTCCTCCGCGCCGAAATGTTCGATGTGGCGATAGCCGTGATGGCGCAGCATGTGTTCCAGCAGCGGCGGCTCAAAGCTGCTCTGTAAAGGTTCGCCTTGCGCCGCCAGCGCGGCGGCGACGAAGTCCAGGCCAGCGCGTTCGTTGTCGTTGAGGTGGCGGCGCTGCACGCAGTAGTCGAACACGATGCTGCTGCCGGGCGCGCAGTCGGCGATGTCGCGCAAGGTGCGCATGACTTCATCCGGCCGCAGATACATGCTGACGCCCAGCCACGAGAAGCACGCCGGGTGCGCGGCGTCGAAGCCTTGCTGTTGCAAGTCTTCCAGCAGGCTGCCGTCGGTGAAGTCGGTGGCGGTGTAGCGCACGTTGGCCGGTTCGCTGATATCGGCGGCACGCAGGCAGTCGCGCTTCCACTGCTGCATGGCTGGCAGATCGACTTCGTAGATGTGCGCTGTGTGTTCGGCGCGGTAGGCGTAGGTGTCGAGGCCCGCGCCGAGGATGACGTATTGCTGCATGCCGCGCGCTTGCGCCGTCAGCCAGCTGTCTTCCGCCAATCGCGCACGGACCGCCATGGTGGCGCGCATGGCAACGGCCAGCGGATGCTGCTGGCGCTGGGCGTCGGCGCGCAGTTCGGCCTCGCGTTCCGCGCCCAGCAGGCGCACGGCCAGCGGGTCGTTCAGGATCAGTGGCTGGTCGTACAGCTGGTGGGCGGCGCGGGCGGTGGCGGTGATCCAGGCGCTGGGCTTCTGCATTGTGCTCTCCTTGTAGTTGATGAGAAGAGCGTAAAGCCTGACGTTACGTGAGGCTCAAGCGGAATTTAGTCGCGTGGGTGCAGGCTGGCCCACAGGTGGGCGGCGGCCATGGTGCGGTGAGGGCTGTAGCGGGCGAGAATTTCTTCGGTGCGTTTGATGCCCGGTTTGACGTCTTCGCCGAGCAGCGTTTGCAGCGCGGCGCGCACGGCGACATCGCCATGCAGCGAGCAGTCGGCATGTCCGTAGCCGCGCAGCAGGCCGTAGTTGACGGTCCACGGACCGATGCCTTTGACCGCCAGCAGCGCGGCCGAGATCTGATCGATGCTGTTGTCGTCCGCCGGTTCCAGCCGCAGTTCGCCGTTGGTGATCAGCGCGGCCAGGCGTAGGATGGTTTCGGCCTTGGCACGCGAGAATTTGCGGCTGGTGAGGTCTTCCAGCGTCAATGCGGCGGCGCGGTGGGCGTCGGGATAGCACCACAAGCCGCTGCTGTGCTGACGGCCGGCCAGCAGGATGAAGGTGCGGCGTAGCGCGATCGCAAACGACAGGTTGATCTGCTGGCCGATGATGGCCCACGTCAGCGCCTCGAATACGGTGGCCGATTGCACGATGCGCAAGCCGGGCTGCTTGCGCGCCAGCGCGGCAAAGAGTTTGTCCTTTTTCACGAAGGTGTAGAACGGCGCGGGATCGATGCGCAGTCCGAGGATATTCAGGACGGCGTCGCGAGCTTGCTGCTGTGCTGCTGCGGTCAGTTTGGCGTCTGCATGCACAGTCACCTGTGCGGAGGAAGACGACAGCGCGATGTCCAGCACGACCGGTATGCCGTCCAGCAGCATGCCTTTGCGAAAGCGCTCAGCGCTGACTTCCTCGGCGACGCTTTCGGTGTCGCGGCGGTGGAAAGCCAGCACGTCGTCGACGCGGTAGTCGTCCGGCAGCGGCAGCGTGTAGGGCTTCATGCGGTGCGCGGTTTCAGGCGGAAGCTTGGGCGGAATCCAGTTACCAGCGCGGTGCCGGTGATGACGATGGCGGCGCCTGCGAAGGTGTACCAGCCGACCGTCTCGCCGAGGAACATGACGCCCCACAAAATGCCGAACAAAGGACTGAGGAACGTCACGGTCAATGCGGACGACGGGCCGACATCCTGGATCAGGCGGAAGTAAATCAGGTAAGCCACGCCGCTGCACAGCACCGCCAGCGCGATCACCGCGCTCATGATGCCGATGGTCGGCTCGGCCGGCGCCGGGAAGAACGGCACTACCGGCAGCACCAGCAGCGCCGAGGCCCACATCGAACCATGCGCATTGGCGAACGGTTCGACCGCCTTGGCCTGCTTGGCGTAGTTGCTGGCGATGCCGTAATTGAATGAGGCGAACAGCACGGCGGCGATGGCGATGCCGGCGCCTGGCTTGGTGCTGACGTGGTCAAAGCCGACCAGCAGGGCGACGCCGCAGGTACCCAGTCCGAGGCCCATCAGCACTTTGCCGCTGACCATGGTGCGCGACCAGATGGCGGCGATTAGCGTGCCCCACAGCGGCGTGGTGGCGTTCAGCACCGCCAGCACGGAGGCCGACAGGGTGCGCGCGGCGAAGGCGAACATCAAAAAGGGCAGGGCGGAGTTGAACAGGCCGAGAATGAAGAAGTGCTTCCAGTGCTGCTTCCACATCAGGGATTTTTTCAGGAATACGCCGACGATTGCGAGGAAGATGGCGGCGAACAGCACGCGGTATTCGATCAGCACCGCAGCGCCCAGCACCGGCGCGGCGATGCGCATGAAGAGGAAGGAGCCGCCCCAGATGGCGGCGAGCAGGATGAGGCGTAACAGGTTGGCGGTGCTCATGCGGGTTCCAGTGGGTTGAGCGGGGGCGGCGTACCCCAGCCGCGCTATTGTCGCTTAAGCGCGCGCAGCAAACCAGCCGATTCTTGCTTTTGAATTGAAAGTTTAAGTTAGCCGCATATTCACCCGGTAGAGGCAGGGTCTGACCCCGCAGGGTCAGACCCTTGAATGCCGCCGTGCGGGTCTATACCGCGCCGCTGTCCACCACGCAGACCGCGTCGCCGGCCTTGGTCGGCGCGGCGGCGTGCGGCACGATCAGATTGGTCGGCACGCCGTTTTTGATGGCCGTCATTTCGGCCAGGATGGAGATGGCGATTTCCGATGGCGTCTTGCTGCCGATGTACAGACCGATCGGCCCGTGCAATCGCGCCAGCTGTTCCGGCGTCAGGTCGAATTCCAGCAGTCGCTCGCGGCGCTTGCTGTTGTTCACGCGCGAGCCGATGGCGCCGACGTAGAACGCGTCCGACTTCAACGCCTCCATCAGCGCCAGGTCGTCCAGCTTGGGATCGTGGGTCAGCGCGACGACCGCGCTGCGGTGGTCCAGGTTCATTGCCAGCACGACGTCGTCCGGCATGTCGTGCACCAGCTGCACGCCGTCGACATGCCAGCCGGCGCGATATTCCTCGCGCGGATCGCAGACGGTGACGCTGTAGTCCATGGCCAGCGCAATCTGCGCCAGAAAGCGCGACAGCTGGCCGGCGCCAATAATCAGCAGCCGCCAGCGCGGCCCGTGCAAGGTCACCATGGCCTGCTCGCTGACTTGCATCTGTGCGCCGGCGCCGGCCTTGGACAGTTCGACTTCGCCGCTGCGCAGGTCCAGCCGGCGCTGCACCAGTTCGTGCTGTTCCAGCCGCGCCAGCAGTTCGTCGATGCGGCTATGCGCCGACAGTGGCTCGATCGACAGTTCAATCGTGCCGCCGCAAGGCAGGCCGAAACGATGCGCTTCGTCAGCGGTAATGCCGTAGCTGACGATTTCCGGAATGGTGCGGCGGATGCCTTCGTCGCGCACGCGCGCGATCAAATCGTCTTCAATGCAGCCGCCTGACACCGAACCGACCACCGTGCCGTCTTCGCAGATGGCCAGCGTGGCGCCGACCGGACGCGGGCTGGAGCCCCAGGTCTTGATGACAGTGATCAGCTCACAGCGGCGTCCGGCCGCGATCCACGCGGCGCTGGTTTTTAATACTTCGAGGTCGATAGAGTCCATGAATGGAATATACTACGGCTCATCAAAGCTTGCAGACACCGGAGAAGCGTATGCCCCTTAAGGAAGATGACGGCGCCCCCAAATTTGGCCGTTTGCTGGTCGTGCTGATTTTTGCCGTGCTGCTGTGCGCCGGCCTGACCTGGCTGATGGCGACGGTGTTCCCCAACTTCCCAGGCTAGCTTTTGCAGGCGGCGGCCAACGTGGCGTCGAACGGGCTGTCAGGCACAATGTCTTCCGGGTTGAACTTTTCGAACTTGTAGTTCTCCACCGGCTCGCCCTTGCCCATCGCTTCCGGATAATAGACCTGCGCCAGCAGGGTGGTGGTGTGGTCGTCGCAGCCATACACGTGCAGCATCTTCACCGACTTATACAGCTTGCCCTCCGGCGTCTTCTGCATGCGGGCATAGGTTTGCATCGACCACGCCTTGCGCGTCTTGTCGATCGGGATCACGCTGGCTTTGTCGATGTAGTAGGTGGCGGTTTTGTTGCCGCCCACGCGCACCCACTGCGCCGCCTGGGCCGAGCCGGCCGCCAACATCAGGATGATTGCGATCAGGCCGGACTTGTTCATGGCGTCATCTCTCGATTAAGGAACCAGCGGCTGCTTGGCCGACCGTTTGTTGCGGATCGCCGCCACGCTCTTGTCGATGGTCGACAGGCGATAGGCCACGGCTGGGTGGTTGGCGGTATAGCCGTTCAACACGGTGGCCGGATATTGCGTGGCCAGGCGCTGCCAGAAGGCGCGCGCGCCATCGACGTTGTAGCCGGCGCGCGCCACCATGTACAGCGACAGGTTGTCGGCCGCCGCATCCAGCTCCTGCGGCATCGGCTTGACGCCGGCGGTGCCGATCAGCATCGACAAATCAGGCCGCACGGCCACCAGGTTGTCGATGATGCTGCCCACCGTGTAAGCCTGCTTGGTGGTGGCGGCGTGGCCCAGCACATTGTGGGCGATGTCCTTGGCCAGCACGTAGGCGATGGCGTCATCGCTCTGCGCAAAGTTGACCATGCCGCGCGTGATCATCACGCGCTGGCCGTCGGAATAGGCGTTGATATTGTCCGAGTTGCCGATGTCGATCTTGAAGGCGCAGGCGCGCGTCACCGGCACCCGCAGCTGCTGGTTGTTGCCCCCGCGCGCGATGGTCAGCGTCAGTACCTTGTTGGCGCTGACCAGTGGACCGAGTACCGCAGCCGCTTCGGTTTCCGCGTTGGTCCCCACCGGCAGCAATTTGCCGTCGGCGGCCACCAGTACGTCACCCTTGCGCAGGCCGACACGGGCGGCGCCGCTGCCGGCCAGCACGCTGGCTACTTCCAGGCGGTCGCCGTAGTTCAGCACCGCTTGCGCGGCGTCGACGAATTCGCCGGAGTACGAATATTTGTTCTTGGCCGTGAAGCCGAGCAGGTTGCGCGCCTGGTTGCGGCACAGGTCTGCGTTGTTGATCAGCAGCGGGCCGGCGACGCGGTACAGGCGATCCTGCAGCGCCACCATCTGGCTCAGTTGCTGGCGCGCGGCGGCCATCTTGGCGGTGACCACCGGCGGCGCTTCGGTGACGGTCGTCACCACCGCCGGCGCAGGTTCCGGCGCGGCCGGTTGCGATTGAAAGGTGGAGCAGGCGGAGAGCAAGGCGCTCGCAGCCACCAGGGAGAAGGCGCCAAATTTATTCGTCATATTCATCCCTGCACTCCGTCTCCATTTTATTGTTTGCCGGTGCTGCCGAAACCGCCGACACCACGCTCGCTCGATTCGAATTCTTCCACAACGTTAAAGCCGACTTGCAGCACCGGCACAATAATCAGCTGCGCCAGGCGCTCCATCGGGTTCAGCGTAAAGGCGCTGTGACCGCGATTCCAGGTCGAAATCATCAACTGACCCTGATAGTCGGAGTCGATCAAGCCTACCAGATTCCCCAGCACGATGCCGTTTTTGTGGCCCATGCCGCTGCGCGGCAGGATCATGGCGGCATAGCCCGGATTGGCGACGTGGATCGCCAGGCCGGTTGGAATCAGCACGGTCTGGCCGGCTTCGATCACCATCGGTGCGTCGATGCAGGCGCGCAGGTCCAGGCCCGCCGAACCAGGGGTGGCGTAGGCCGGCAGTTGGTCCTTCATGCGCGGGTCGAGGATTTTTACGTCTACAGTGTTCATTTACTTGGCGAAGAGAGAGTGCTGCGAGATGCGTTTCGAGATCTCGGAAATCAGTTGGCGCGCCAGCGTCAGTTTGTCGGCGCGCGGCAAAATGGTGTGGCCGTTTTCATCGAACAGGATGATGGTGTTGTCGTCCTGACCGAAGGTGTGGTGGCCGATATTCCCTACTAGCAGAGGGATGCCTTTTTTCTCGCGCTTGTCGGCGCCGAACTTGACCAGGTTTTCCGACTCGGCGGCAAAGCCGACGCAGTACGGATGGCCGGCCAGATTGGTCAGCGCGGCCACCGAGGCCAGGATGTCCGGGTTCTGCTCGAACTTCAGGTCCGGCGCGGTGCCGTTCGGGTTCTTCTTCAGTTTCTGGTCGCTGGCGTTGGCGATGCGCCAGTCGGCCACCGCCGCCACCGCGATGAAGATATGCTGGTGGTCGACATTGGCCATCACCGCGTCATACATCTGCTGCGCGCTCTGGACGTTGATGCGCTGGACGCCGAAAGGCGTCGGCAGGGCCACCGGGCCGGAGATCAGCATGACTTCGGCGCCGGCTTCGCGCGCGGCGCGCGCCACGGCGTAGCCCATCTTGCCCGAGGACAGATTGGTGATGCCGCGCACCGGATCGATCGGTTCGAAGGTCGGGCCGGCGGTGATCAAAATGCGTTTGCCCGCCAGGACTTTCGGCTGGAAGGCGGCGATCACTTCTTCCAGCAGCTGTTCCGGTTCCAGCATGCGGCCGAAACCCACTTCACCGCAGGCCTGGTCGCCGGCCGCCGGGCCGAAGATGGCAATGCCGTCGTCGCGCAGCGTCTGCACGTTGCGCTGGGTGGCGGGATTGAGCCACATCTCGACGTTCATGGCCGGTGCGATCAGCAGCGGCACATGGCGCGGACGCGCCACGCACAGCGTTGACAGCAGGTCGTCGCAGGCGCCGTGCGCCAGCTTGCGGATAAAGTCCGTTGAGCAGGGCGCGATGATGATGGCGTCGGCGTCACGGGTGACGTCGATGTGGGCCATGTTGTTGTTGACGCGCGCGTCCCACTGGTCGGTGTACACCGGGCGGCCGGACAGCGCCTGCATGGTGACGGCCGTGATGAAGTGGGTGGCCGCTTCCGTCATCACCACCTGCACCGAAGCGCCGGCCTTGGTAAAGGCGCGGCACAGTTCCGCCGCCTTGTAGCAGGCCACGCCGCCGGACAGGCCGAGGACGATTTTTTTACCAGTCAGTTCCATCATGGTGCGGCTCCGTTATTTATTCACCCGGCGCAGTTCGTCGAGGATGAACAGGGCGGCGCCGACGCAAATGGCCGAATCGGCGACGTTGAAAGCCGGGAAGTGGCCCAGGCCTTGCCAGTGGAAGTCGAGGAAATCGACCACGTGGCCATACAGCAGGCGGTCGATGACGTTGCCCAGCGCACCGCCCAGCACCAGCGACAGCGCCCACGCGAACATACGCTGGCCACTGTGCTTTTTCAGCAGGTAGATGATGAAGATGGCGGCGCACAGGCCGATGCCGGTGAAGAAGTAACGCTGCCAGCCGCCGCTATTGCTCAAAAAGCTGAAGGCGGCGCCTTTGTTATACGCCAGCACCAGGTTGAAGAACGAGGTGATGAATTTTTCTTCGCCCAGCTGGAAGGTCTTGGTGATGGTGATCTTGGTCAGCTGGTCGATCAGGATCACGAGCGCAGCGACGCACAGCCATGGCGTGATGCTGGCCGAGGATTTGGTCGGGAAGATTTTTTTGGTGGCCATGTTATTTAATTTACGTAGCTTCAAACCCGTCATTCCGCCGCACGCCGGAATCCATAGAACGCATGAGCGCAAGCGACGTATGGATGCCGGCTTTCGCCGGAATGACGGTGCGTCATATTAAGCGAACTTGCGTTTTTCGCCCGCACCAAACAGGTTGCTGTAGCAGCGGCCGCACAGGGTAGGGTGGTCGGCGTGGGCGCCGACGTCGGCGCGGTAGTGCCAGCAGCGCTCGCACTTCTCGGCGGTCGACGCGGCCACGGTAACCGCTTCTTCCGCTTCCGACGCCACTTCCGTCACTTTCGCCAGCGAGGTGATGAAGATGAACTTGAGGTCATCTTCCAGGCTGGCCAGCAGCTGGTACTTGTCGCCGGCGGCCTTGATGCCCAGTTCCGCCTGCAGCGAGGAGCCAATCGCGCCCGAGGTGCGCAGGTCTTCCAGCTGTTTGGTGACGTCGGTGCGCACTGTGCGCAGCGCCGCGTACTTGGCCAGCAGCGCGTCGCCGTCGGCCAGCTCCGGCAACTGCCACCAGGTTTGCGTGAAGATGGTTTCATCGCTGGCCTTGAAGGCTTCTTCGCCGGCGAAGATGGCCCATGCCTCTTCGGCGGTGAACGACAGCGCCGGCGCCATGATGCGCAGCAGGCTTTGCGTGATGTGCCACAGCGCGGTCTGCGCCGAGCGGCGCGCGTGCGAGGTCACGGCAGTGGTGTACAGGCGGTCTTTCAGCACGTCCAGGTAGAAGCCACCCAGGTCTTCCGAGCAGTAGTTCTGCAGCTTGGAGTAAACCGGCTGGAATTCATACTGCTCGTAGTGCGCTTCGATTTCCTTCTGCAGCGCGGCCATGTTGGCGATTGCGTAGCGGTCGATTTCCAGCAGCTCGGCGACCGGCACGGCGTCTTGCGCGTGGTTGAAATCGGAGATATTGGCCAGCAGGAAGCGCAACGTGTTGCGGATGCGGCGATAGGCTTCCGTCACGCGCTTCAGGATCTCGTCCGAGATCGACAGCTCGCCGGTGTAGTCGGTCGAGGCGATCCACAGGCGCAGAATGTCGGCGCCCAGCGTGTCGGAGATTTTCTGCGGCGCCAGCGTGTTGCCCAGCGACTTGGACATCTTCTTGCCTTCGCCATCGACGGTGAAGCCGTGCGTCAGCAGCGCTTTGTACGGCGGCGCGCCGTTCAGCATCGAGGAGGTCAGCAGCGACGAGTGGAACCAGCCGCGGTGCTGGTCCGAACCTTCCAGGTACAGGTCGGCCGGGAAGGCCAGCTGCTGTTTGTGCGAGCCGCGCAGCACGGTCTGGTGGGTGGTGCCGGAGTCGAACCAGACGTCCAGCGTGTCCTTGTTCTTGACGTAGTCGGATGCCTCTTCGCCGATCAGGTCTTTCAGGTCCAGCGCCAGCCAGGCGTCGATGCCGCTCTTTTCGATCAGCTGGGCGACTTGCTCCAGCAGTTCCGGCGTGCGCGGATGCAGCGCGCCGGTTTCCTTGTGGACCACGAAGGCCATCGGCACGCCCCACTGGCGCTGACGCGACAGGGTCCAGTCCGGACGGTTGGCGATCATGCCGTGCAGGCGCGCCTGGCCCCAGTCCGGGAAGAACTTGGTCTCGGCGATGCCTTTGAGCGCGGTCTCGCGCAGGCTGGCGTCGCCGTCTTTCGGCTTGATGTCCATGCCGGCGAACCACTGCGAGGTGGCGCGGTAGATGATCGGGGTCTTGTGGCGCCAGCAGTGCATGTAGCTGTGGTCGAACATCTTGACTTCAAACAGCGCGCCGGCTTCGCGCAGCGCGTTGCAGATCGGTTTTGACGCTTCCCAGATGGTCATGCCGCCGAACAGCGGCAGGGTCGAGACGTATTTGCCGTCGCCCATCACCGGCGTCAGGATGTGATCGTCCTGCATGCCGTGGGCTTTGCAGGAGATGAAGTCGTCCAGGCCATATGCAGGCGCCGAGTGCACCACGCCGGTGCCGCTCTCGGTGGTCACGTAGTCGGCCAGGTACATCGGCGACAGGCGGTTGTAGAAGGTGTCGGCGGCGTGCAGCGGATGCAGGAAGCTGATACCGGACAGGTCTTCGCCCTTGCAGGTGGCGATGGTGACGCCTTCCAGCTTGAAGCGCGCCAGCGACGACTCCACCAGGTCTTGCGCCAGGATCAGCAGCAGCGGCTGGCCGTCACGCTCGGTCTGCACCAGCGCGTAGGTCACTTCCGGATTGACGTTGAGCGCCTGGTTGGCAGGAATGGTCCATGGGGTGGTGGTCCAGATGACGATGTAGCCTTCATGCGTCGGCAACTGGGTCAGGTCGAAGGCGTTGGCCAGCTTGTCGAATTCAGCGAACTTGAAGCCGACGTCGATCGCCGGATCGCGCTTGTCCTGGTATTCCACTTCCGCTTCGGCCAGTGCGGACTGGCAGTCGAAGCACCAGTTGACCGGCTTCAGGCCGCGATAGACGTAGCCTTTTTCCAGCATGGTGCCGAGCGCGCGCAGTTCGTCGGCCTCGTTGGAGTAGTTCATGGTCAGGTAAGGGTTCTGCCATTCGCCCAGCACGCCCAAGCGGATGAAGTCCTTGCGCTGGCGGTCGACCTGTTCCAGCGCGTAGGCGCGGGCCTTGGTCAGCACGTCGGCGGTCGGCAGGTTTTTGCCATACAGCTTTTCGATCTGGATCTCGATCGGCATGCCGTGGCAATCCCAGCCCGGCACGTAAGGGGCGTCGAAACCGGCCAGCGAGCGCGATTTGATCACCATGTCCTTGAGGATCTTGTTGACGGCGTGGCCCAGGTGGATGTCGCCGTTGGCGTACGGTGGGCCGTCATGCAGGATGAATTTCGGACGGCCGGCGGCGGCCTTGCGCACGCGCTCGTAGATCTTCTTGGTCTGCCATTGCTGGACCCAGTTCGGTTCGCGCTTGGCGAGGTCGCCGCGCATCGGGAACGGGGTTTCGGTCATATTGACCGGGTATTTGCTTTCAGGCTTTTTTGCGGATTTGTTATCGGACATAGTGGTCTTCAGTGATTTATTCGGGAATGCTGGGTAGCCGGCGCGCGTAGCTAAATCGCGCGGTCAAATTCGGTCGGTGGCGGCGGTTGCCATGCGCTGGGCAAAGAAGGCGCGGGCGATGTCGGCGTCGCGATGGATGGCGGCCGTTAGCGTCGGCAGGTCGATGTATTTTTCTTCGTCGCGGATCTTCTGCAGGAATTCGACGCGCACCTGGCGGCCGTAGCAGCCCTGGTCGAAGTCGAACACGTGCACCTCCAGCAGCACGCGGCCGCTGTCGTCGACGGTCGGACGCACGCCCAGGCTGGCGACGGCCGGCAACGGCTGCTCGGCCAGGCCGTGCACCTGCACGATGAAAATGCCGGACAGCGCAGGGCGGTGCGGCACGCGCAGGTTGAGCGTCGGGAAGCCCAGCGTGCGGCCCAGCTTCTGGCCGTGGATCACATGGCCGGAGATGGCGTACGGATGGCCCAGCAGCGCTTCGGCGTGCGGGAAGTCGCCTTGGTTCAGCGCGGCGCGCACGGCGGAGGAGGAGATGCGGGTGCTGCCGTTCATCACGGTCGGCAACGTCTCGACGTGGAAGCCGTATTTCTGGCCGGCCTCCAGCAGCATTTGCACATTGCCGGCGCGGCGGGCGCCGTAGCAGAAGTCGTCGCCGACCATCAGCCATTTGACGTGCAGGCCTTCGACCAGCACTTTTTCGGTGAACTCCTGCGGCGTCAGCGCCGCGAACGGCGCCGAGAAATGCTCGACGATGACGCGGTCGATGCCGTTGTCGGACAGCGATTGCAGCTTGTCGCGCAGGTTGGCGATGCGGGCCGGGGCGCGCGACAGGTCGCCGGCTTTCTGGGCGAAGAATTCGCGCGGATGCGGCTCGAAGGTCATCACGGCCGCTTCCAGTCCCAGGCCGGTGGCGGCCGCGCGCACGCGGGCCAGCAAGGCCTGGTGGCCGAGATGGACGCCGTCGAAATTGCCGATCGTGAGCGCGCACGGCGCGCGCGCCGCTGCATTGGGAAGACCTCGAAATACCTTCATGGGAATCTGGGGAAAACTTGTCGCAAATACGGGATTATACGGGGAATCCCTCAAAGCGAAAAAAAAGCGCTGTCCGGCTGGGCCGGAGCAGCGCTTTGCTGATCAACCGCCCGAATTACATCGGGTGATTAATGTTCAGGGTCCAGTAGCGGGCCAGATCGGCGGTGCCGTCGGTGCCTTTTACGGTTTTCAGGGTTGCCAGCGCAGCAGGTTTCTTGCCGGCGATGCTCTGAGCGATACCGTAGTGCAGTTTGATGGCTTCCGGATTGCGGCCGGTGCCCAGCTTGACGGCTTGATCCATCAGCGGCAGACCCTTGTCGGCTTTGCCTTCCGACACCAGGCCGTAGCCCAGGTTGGCCAGTGCGTCGGCGTCTTTGGCTTTGACGGCTTCGGCTTCAGCCGTCGCGGCCTTGGCGTCGAACTCGGTCTGGGTCTTGGCGGCCAGGTCTTTCAGACGCTGGTGGCGCGGCGCGTCGGAGCCGGTGCCCAGAATGCCTTTTTTGTAGCCCTGGTCGATGATCTTGATGGCTTCAGCCGGGTTGCCGGCTTGCAGCGACAGCTGGGCCATTTCCAGGTATTCCGATGGTTTGGTCAGCAGGCCGTTGACCAGGCGCAGGCGCAGCACGTCCAGCGACAGGGTCGGCGAGAAGCCAGGCTTGCCCGAGACGCGGTTCAGCAGGTCGGCCCAGTAGCTGGTTTTTGGATACGAACCGGCCAGTTTTTCCAGCGTCTGGACATAGCCGGCCTTGTCGTTCTGCTTCAGCTGGATATTCGCCAGCATTTGCAGGTTCTGCTCCGATGCACCCTTGGCGTTCGACAGTTCCTTGGCGGCTTCAGCGTACTTGCCGCTGATGTAGTAGGTCTGGATCAGCAGGTCATGCATCTGACCATCGTTTGGATTGTCTTTCAGCGCGCGCTGGATCCAGGTGATGGCTTTTGGGTAGTCCTTGGCGCGGTAGTAGATACCGGCCAGGGCCTGGGTGAATTTGGGTTGTTCGGCAGCCGACAGCTTGCCCGAATTGATGACCGACTCAAAGGCTTTGGCGGCGGCGTCGTTATCGCCAGCAGCAGCTGCAGCCGAGGCGCGGGTGCGCTCGATCAAATAGGTCTCGTTGGCGGATTTGCCGCCGACAGAATCAGTTTCTTTCAGTTTGGCAAGTGCTTCTTTGTTCTTGCCGGCCGCGGCCAGTTTCTGTGCTTCTTGCAATGGTTTGCCGATTTCTGCGCGTACCGTTTCGGCGGCGTAAGCGACCGACGAGAAACCTGCGAGTGGAGCTGCTGCGGTAAAACCAATAGCGGCCATTACCAGGCCGAGATGAGCGAGACGAAACTTGGTCATGGGTGAATTTTCTTTCTTCAAAAAAGCAAATAGGCAGGAATGGTCCTGCCTATTATTGTACATGGGACTGTTTACTGGAACTGTTCGTTACCGACCAGACCAATTTTGGTCACGCCCAAGCGCTGGGCCGAAGCCATGACGCCTGCGACAACTTTGTACGAGACCAGCTTGTTCGGACGCAGATGCACTTCCGGCTGATCCGCTTGCGCGGCGACGTCGGTCAGTTTCGCTTCCAGGGTGGCGCGGTCAGGTACGACAGCGTTATCCCACAGAATCGTACCGTCGAAGTCGACGTCAATCGTTACCACCACTGGCTCCTTGGTCGGAGGCGGCGGGGTGCCGACTGGCATATTCAGGTTCACCGAGTGGTTGGCCTTAGGAATCGTAATGATCATCATGATAATCAGCACCAGCATCACGTCGATGAGGGGCGTCATATTCATTTCCATCATTGGTTCCGGATCCGCGCCTGCGGAAGGGGAGCCCACATTCATACTCATGATGTTTTCCTTTTGAGAAGGGCAGGCCTGCGGACAGGCCTGCGATGCACTGTCGGGTATTAACCCTTATCAGGCGGTTCGGTGATGAAGCCGACCTTCTGAATACCAGCACGCTGGGTGGTGAAAATAACCTTGCCGATGGCTTCGTACTTGGTTTCTTGGTCGCCACGTACATGAACTTCCGGCTGAGGCAGTTTCACAGCTTCCACCTTCAGATTGTCGAACAGCTCATTGGCGTCGCGCATTTTGCGCTGATTCCAATAGATGTCGCCATCTTTGCTAACGACAATGTTGACGTCTTCCGGCTTGGTCTGGATAACCTGGTTGGTTTCCTCTGGCAGCTTGATCTTGATCAGCTTCAGAACAACCGGGCTCGTGATCAGGAAGATAATCAGCAGCACCAACATGATGTCCACCAGGGGCGTCGTGTTGATTTCTGACATGACTTGATCTTCGTCTCCGCTATCGGAGCCTACGGACATGGACATGGTTAATTACCCAACTTTTTTGTTGCCGGTAGCGGTCGACATGGCGCCCGAGATCAGCACCGAGTGAACGTCAGCCGAGAAAGCACGGACATCTTCCATTGCCGACTTGTTACGACGCACCAGCCAGTTGTAACCCAGAACGGCTGGAACTGCCACGAACAGACCGAAAGCGGTCATGATCAGCGCTTCACCCACTGGACCTGCGACTTTATCGATCGAGGCGTTACCCGACATGCCGATGGCGATCAGTGCATTGTAAATACCCCACACGGTACCGAACAGACCGATGAACGGTGCGGTCGAACCCACGGTTGCCAGGAACGACAGGCCATCTTGCAGACGCGATTGGACTTTCTCAACAGCGCGCTGGATCGACATGGTCACCCAGGTCGACAGGTCGATTTGTTCCAGCAGGGCGCCGTCGTGGTGCGCGGTCGCCTTGGTGCCGGTTTCAGCGATGAAGCGGAATGGCGAACCGTCGGTCAGCGAAGCCGAACCAGCAGCGATCGACGAAGCTTTCCAGAACTTGGCCGAAGCTTCTTTCGATTGCTTGAAGATCTTGGTCTGGTCGATCAGTTTGGTGATGATGATGTACCACGAACCCATCGACATCAGCGACAGGATGATCAGGGTGCCGCGCGAAACGAAACCAGCTTCCCACACAGCTGCGAAGCCGTATGGATTTTCCACTTCTTCTTTACCGCCTTTAGCTGCTGGCGCTGCGGCTTCTGCTGCTGGCGCTGCTGCTGCATCCGCTGCTGGCGCTGGTGCTGGCGCTGCTGCGTCTGCTGCTGGAGCCGAAGCGGCTGCCGAGGCTTGCTCTTGAGCCGAGCTAACCAGGGCGGTGGCTGCGGTCACCGAGAACAGCACAGCGGCCAGTACAGCGGACAAACGGGTATTCTTAAACATGCTTCCTCCAAATTGATAAAATAATCAGATCGCTGGCGTAATGACAACGAAAACTACATATGAGACGGTGTTCTGCCTCGGTTTTACTCCAGCGTCCAGACGTATTGCATCTGCTGCCAGCCTTCTTTTGGTACGCCATCTTCCGTTGCCGGTTTGAAGCGGCATTTGGTGATACCGGCAATCGCGGCCTTGTCCAGATCGCGGAAACCACTGGATTTCACGATCTTGCCTTCGGCGACGCGGCCATCGGCTGCGATCAGGAAGGACAGCTGCACGGTACCGGTTTCTTCGTTACGCAGCGACGACTTCGGCCATTCCGGCTTGGCGCAAGTGCTGAAGTCAACCACTGCTGCAGTACGCACACCGGTTTTGGCCGGGCCAGGTGGCGC
Organism: Duganella dendranthematis; assembly: GCF_012849375.1. Classification (NCBI taxonomy): domain Bacteria; kingdom Pseudomonadati; phylum Pseudomonadota; class Betaproteobacteria; order Burkholderiales; family Oxalobacteraceae; genus Duganella; species Duganella dendranthematis. The sequence continues at coordinate 966,127 of NZ_CP051684.1, read as the reverse complement.
CGCAGGTGGTGCTGGCGGTGCCTTCTGGATCTCGGTGGTGGCCGGCTTCACGTTAGTCGCGTTCTGAATAACGTTGTTCGGCGGTGGCGGCTGCTGCACGTTCACCTCAACTGGTGGGATGAATGGCGGTGGTGGCGCTTTCATCTCTGGCGGAGGTGGCGGTGGTGGGAGTTCCTTTGGTGGAGGAGGTTTGACCTCCTCAATGATCTTGGTCTCCACTGGTTCGACCATTTTGGCCACCAGACGTTTTCCCAAGCCCGTCACGATCCCATAAGCAACCAGGATGTGCAACAAAACGACAATCGTAATGCCTGTAAAGTTCTTCCCGGTGCTTTTCTCGTTGTGCGTGAAATTCATGCCTGCTTTCTCCAATACCAACTCTCTTTGGTGCTACTTAAACCCCAAAATGGCGACACAAAACAACAGCCGCATCCGGGACGTCGGCGAATTATACATACGAATTCTTGATTTTACATAGAATTTTCATCCCTAAAACCGGTTAAATTTCATAGGGTTTTCCTATGTGGTAGCGCTCCCTTTGCACCGTTCTGGCTCAACGAGCAAGACTCTACGGCGCATTTTTGGGCGTACACGCACCACGACGTTACTTAGTTTTCCCTTAAGGCCAAAAACGGAATTTTATGCCGGTAGTTTTACTACAGGCAGTTGATAATTTGGCCGTAAATGTTTCTTTCGTGAAATTCTAGCGGGCACTACTATACAAGTAGCTTCAGAAAAATATTGACTTCTGCCCCGCATCATGCATCCGCGAAAAAAAACCGGGAACAACGCGCCGTCGCTGCCCCCGGTTCTGACTCTTGCAAGAGCCGTGCCTGAAACTGGTGCAGGACACGCCGCCTGAAAAAAGCCTTATATATTAGTTGGTCACGGAATCCTGCTGCGTTTCTCCCGTCTGACCTCCAGGGTACTAATGACTTCGCCGTTTGGCGCCACTGTTTCCAGATGGACGTCGAAGCCCCATAAGCGTGCAACATGCTTCAGCACTTCGCCGGCCTGCTGGTTCAGCGGACGGCGCTGGAACTGGGTATGGCGCAAGGTCAGCGCGCGGTCGTCCTGGGTGTTGACCGACCATACCTGGATGTTGGGCTCACGGTTACCCAGATTATATTGTTCCGCAAGTTGCTGGCGCACGTATCGGTAGCCGCTGTCGTCGTGGATGGCCGAGACGTTGAGCTTCTCGTTGTTGTCGTCGTCCAGCACGGCGAAGAAGTGGAACTCACGGATCAGCTTGGGCGACAGATACTGGGCGATGAAGCTCTCGTCCTTGAAATTGCGCATGGCGAAATCGAGCGTCTTTTGCCAGTCGCTGCCGGCGATGTCGGGGAACCATTCGCGGTCCTCATCGGTCGGATTTTCGCAGATGCGCCGGATGTCGGTCATCATCGCAAAGCCCAGTGCATACGGGTTGATGCCGCTGTAATGCGGGCTGTTGACCGGCGGCTGGTACACCACGTTGGTATGGCTCTTGAGGAACTCCATCATGAAGCCGTCGCCGATCACGCTCTCATCGTACAACTGGTTGAGGATGGTGTAATGCCAGAAGGTGGCCCAGCCTTCGTTCATCACCTGGGTCTGGCGCTGCGGGTAAAAGTACTGGGAGATCTTGCGGACGATCCGCACCATCTCGCGCTGCCACGGTTCCAGCAGCGGCGCGTACTTCTCGATGAAGTACAGCAGATTTTCTTCCGGCTCGACCGGAAAGCGCTTGGCGGCCTTGGCGGTTTCTTCTTCCTCGCGGCGCGGCAAGGTGCGCCACAGGTCGTTGAGCTGCGACTGCACATAGGCTTCGCGTTCCTTCTGCCGCGCGCGCTCTTCCATCAGCGACAGCTTGGCCGGCCGTTTGTAGCGGTCGACGCCGTAGTTCTGGATCGCGTGGCAGGAATCGAGCAGCGTTTCGACCGCGTCGATGCCATGGCGCTGTTCGCACTCGGCGATGTAGTTCTTGGCGAACACCATGTAATCGACGATGGCCTCGGCATCGGTCCAGGTACGGAACAGGTAATTGCCCTTGAAGAAGGAGTTGTGCCCATAGGCCGCATGCGCGATCACCAACGACTGCATGGTCAGGCTGTTTTCCTCCATCAGGTAGGCGATGCAGGGATTGGAGTTGATGACGATCTCGTACGCCAGTCCCATTTGCCCGCGCTTGTAGCCCTTCTCGGTGCTGAGGAAATGCTTGCCGAACGACCAGTGGTTGTACGACACCGGCATGCCGACCGAGGTGTAGGCGTCCATCATCTGCTCGGCGGTGATGATCTCCAGCTGGTTCGGATACGTATCCAGCCCGAAGCCTTCGGCCACGCGGCGGATTTCCTGGTGAATCTGTTCGATCAGCTCAAAGGTCCATTCCGACTGCTCGGGCAGGGCGTTGGGGTGACGCGGTTTGGCGGTCATGTCATTCATAGATGGGGTCCACTATTTCGGCTGCTTCTTGAACAGTTCACGGAACACCGGATAGATATCGGCCGGCGTGACGATTTTCTGCATGGCGAAATGCTGGTGGTGATCCGGCACCTGCGAATACTGTTCCCACAGATTTTGCGGCGGGCCGTCGGTAATCTCGACGTAGGTGTAGTACTGGACCTTGGGCATGATGGTGTTGACCAGCAGCTGGCGGCACAGCACCGAATCGTTGTCCCAGTTGTCGCCGTCCGACGCTTGCGCCACGTAGGCGTTGTAGCTGCCGCCGCCGTAGCGCTCGTCGATGATCTTGTCCAGCAAATGCAGCGCCGACGACACCACCGTGCCGCCCGACTCGCGCGAGTGGAAGAACTCTTCCTCATCGACCTCGGCCGCCGCCGTGTGGTGGCGGATGAACACCACCTCGATCTTGTCGTACACGCGCTTGAGGAACAGGTACAGCAGGATGAAGAAGCGCTTGGCGGTGTCCTTGCGCGTCTCGTCCATCGAACCGGACACGTCCATGATGCAGAACATCACCGCCTGCGTCATCGGCTTGGGCACCTTGATGCGGTTGGTGTAGCGCAGGTCGAACGGATCGATGAAGGGGATCGCCAGCAGGCGGGTGTGCAGGTGGTGGATCAGTTTTTTCAGTTCGACCACGCGCGGGTCGAGCAGCGGCACGCCGTCCAGCAGCAGTTGTTCCAGTTCGCGCTCGGCTTCGGCGACGCGCTTGCGCGAACCGCCGCCAACCGCGATGCGCCGGCCCAGTGCGCCGCGCAGCGAACGCAGCACATGGATGTTGGAGGGCGTGCCGGACATATTGTAGCCGGCGCGCTGGTTCTTGAAATCGGTGCTGGCGGTCAGCTGGGTCTTGACCATGTGCGGCAGTTCCAGGTCCTCGAAGAAATAGTTCATGAATTCTTCGCGCGACAGTTCGAAGATGAAGTCGTCTTCGGTCATCTGGTCGCTATTGCCGGCCTTGCCGCGGCCGGAACCGGCGCCGCCCTTGGGCCGGTTGATCTGATCGCCTTTGAGGTATTCCTGGTTGCCGGGGTTGACCACTTCCCACACGCCGCCATGGGCGTGGCCAAACGAGGGCTCGCTCACATCCTTGACCGGGATGGAGACCTTTTCGCCGTTCTCCACGTCGGTGATGGAGCGGCCCTTGATGGCGCGGCCCACCGCGTCCTTGATCTGCGATTTGTAACGCCGCAAGAAGCGTTCGCGGTTGACGGCGGACTTGTTCTTGCCTTGCAAACGACGGTCGATGAGGTAAGTCAAAAGATGCCTCCTACAACTGTTTTCCGGCCGTCCCTCCCACGTCAGCAGGAGGGACGAGGCACTACGAGGACTTCCTCACGCGCAGATACCATTCGCACAGCAAGCGGACCTGCTTGGCGGTATAGCCTTTCTCCACCATGCGCGCGACAAAGTCGGCGTGCTTGTTGGCGTCTTCCGCGCTGGCCTTGGCGTTAAACGAAATCACCGGCAGCAGCTCTTCCGTGTTGGAGAACATTTTCTTCTCGATCACGGTGCGGAACTTTTCATAGCTGGTCCACGCAGGATTCTTGCCCCCATTATTAGCGCGCGCCCGCAGTCCGAAGTTGACAATCTCGTTGCGGAAATCCTTGGGATTCGAAATGCCGGCCGGCTTCTCGATTTTTTCCAGTTCATTGTTCAGCGATTCGCGGTCGAAGCTCTCGCCGGTATCGGGATCGCGGTATTCCTGATCCTGGATCCAGAAGTCGGCAAAGGTGACGTAGCGGTCGAAGATATTCTGGCCGTATTCGGAATACGATTCCAGATAAGCGGTCTGAATCTCCTTGCCGATAAACTCGACATAGCGCTGCGCCAGGTGCTCCTTGATGTACGAGAAGTATTTTTGCTCCAGCTCGGGCGGGAACTGCTCGCGTTCGACCTGCTGCTCCAGCACGTACAGCAGGTGCACCGGATTGGCGGCCACTTCGGTGTTATCGAAGTTAAACACCTTGGACAGAATCTTGAATGCAAAGCGCGTCGACAGCCCGTTCATGCCTTCATCCACACCGGCATAGTCGACGTACTCGTGGATCGACTTGGCTTTCGGATCGGTGTCCTTCAGATTGTCACCGTCGTACACCAGCATCTTGCTGAAGATGCTGGAGTTCTCCGGATCCTTCAGCCGCGACAGGATGGCGAACTGCGCCATCATGCGCAAGGTGCCCGGCGCGCAAGGCGCACTCGACAGCGAGGAATTGAACAGCAGCTTGTCGTAAATCTTGATCTCATCGCTGACGCGCAGGCAATACGGCACTTTGACGATGTAGATACGATCGAGGAACGCCTCGTTGTTGCGGTTGTTCTTGAAGGTTTTCCACTCAGACTCATTCGAGTGCGCCAGCACCACGCCGTCGAACGGAATCGCGCCAAAGCCTTCGGTGCCCTTGTAGTTGCCTTCCTGCGTGGCGGTCAGCAGCGGATGCAGCACCTTGATCGGCGCCTTGAACATCTCGACGAATTCCATCAGGCCCTGATTGGCCAGGCACAGGCCGCCGGAGTAGCTGTAGGCGTCCGGATCGTCCTGCGAATAATCTTCCAGCTTGCGGATATCGACCTTGCCGACCAGCGAGGAAATATCCTGGTTGTTCTCGTCGCCCGGTTCCGTTTTGGAAATGCCGATTTGTTTCAGCACCGACGGGTAGCGCCGGATCACGCGGAACTGGTTGATGTCGCCGTTAAACTCGTGCAGGCGCTTGACCGCCCACGGCGACGGGATATTGCGCAGGTAGCGACGCGGGATGCCGTAGTCTTCTTCGAGGATGGTGCCATCCTCCTCCTCGTTGAACAGGCCCAGCGGCGATTCATTCACCGGCGAACCCTTCAGGCAGTAGAAGGGCACATGTTCCATCAGCGACTTGAGCTTTTCCGCGATCGACGATTTACCGCCGCCCACCGGGCCCAGCAGGTAAAGGATCTGCTTGCGTTCTTCCAGTCCCTGCGCCGCGTGGCGGAAATAGGACACCACTTGCTCGATGACTTCCTCGGTGCCGTAGAACTCGCGAAATGCCGGATAAATCTTGATGATCTTGTTGGCGAAGATGCGCGACAGGCGCGTGTCGTTGCGCGTGTCGATCAGGGTGGGTTCGCCGATGGCGGCCAGCATGCGCTCGGCGGCGCTGGCATAGGTCAGCCGGTCTTTCTTGCAAAGTTCGAGATATTCCTTCATGGACATCTCTTCTTCTTTGGTCCGTTCGTATCGTGCGGCGTAGTTGTCAAAAATGGTCATGTGAATGTCCTTTGATGATGAAAACCTGCTGGTCACGAGTCACCGGCAGTTCGCCTGCCCTGGCTCTGATTTGTATAATCCCTTTCGTTCTTATTTTTCTTCTGGTCAGCTTCTCTTGGGTGGCACGGATTGCCCGTGCCGGTGAGCTGGCTTTCTGGCCGGATGGCGGCTTTTATGTGTTGGTCGTAACGCTTCTTACGTCTATGAAATTGATTATTGCGCTATTGCCGCAGGAAGTCAAAAGGTATGTCGTAATATCGTTAATACTCTTTTGTAACTTCATGATTTAAAAAGAAAATATCGATTTAATCACGCCAATTTCGTGGTGTTTTTTAGTCCTTCAACACCACAGTAACACGGCTTGGGAAGATGTGCTGACACGCTATCCGCCGCATGAGATAAGATGGATCAATTCAGGAACCAGGTAACAGGAATAAATCAAATGTTGAACGATCAATTACGCCGTGTTTTGCAGCAAATGCCCAAAGCCGAGCTGCACATCCATATCGAAGGCTCGCTTGAGCCCGAACTGATCTTCGCGCTGGCCGAACGCAATGGCGTCCAGCTGGCGTACGGTTCGGTGGAAGAGTTGCGTGCGGCGTACGCTTTTACCGATTTGCAATCCTTCCTCGACATCTACTACGCCGGCGCCAGCGTGTTGTTGCAGGAACAGGATTTTTACGACATGACCGCCGCCTACCTCAAGCGCGCGGAACAGGACAATGTCCGTCACACCGAAATCTTTTTCGATCCGCAGACGCACACCGCGCGCGGCGTCGACATCAAGGTGGTGATTGAAGGCATCTACCGTGCCTGTCAGGACAGCCCAGTCAGCGCCAAGCTGATCCTGTGCTTCCTGCGCCACTTGTCGGAAGAAGATGCGATCGCCACGCTGGAGGCGGCGTTGCCGTACCGCGACAAGTTCATCGGCGTCGGACTGGATTCGTCGGAAGTCGGCAATCCGCCAGAGAAATTTGCCAACGTGTTTGCGCGTTGCCACGCACTGGGGTTGCACCTGGTGGCGCACGCGGGCGAAGAGGGACCGCCGGCCTACATCTACACCGCGCTCGATACGCTCAAGGTGGAACGCATCGATCACGGTGTGCGCTGCCTGGAGGACAAGGCGCTGACCCAACGCCTGGCACGCGAAAAAATGGCGCTGACCGTGTGCCCGCTGTCCAACATCAAGCTGTGCGTGTTCGACAAAATGGAGCAGCACAATATTCTGGAACTGCTGGACGCCGGCATCGTGGCGACCGTGAACTCGGACGATCCTGCCTACTTCGGCGGCTACATGAACGACAACTTCATCGCCACCTTTGAAGCGCTGCCTTTGGGGCTGTCGCACGCGCAGACGCTGGCGCGCAACGGCTTCTCGGCAGCCTTCCTGCCGGCCGACAAAAAGCAGCAGTATCTTGATGAAGTAGACGCCTTCTTCGCTAAAATCTAAATGCTCAAACTCGCCCTCAACATGACGGCGCGCGACTGGCGTGCCGGCCAGTTGCGCTTTCTGCTGATCGCGCTGACGGTGGCGGTGGCCGCTTTGTCTGCCACCGGCTTCTTCATCGACCGCCTGCGCAGCGGGCTGGATCGCGACGCCCATCAACTGCTGGGCGCCGACGTGGTGGTCAGCGCCGATTTGCCGGTACGTGCCGACTGGCGCGCGCAAGCCATCCAGCGCGGCCTGACGGTGACCGATACCGTCACCTTCCCCAGCATGGCGCAAGCCGGCGAGGGCGATGCGTCCACCTCCATGCTGTCGGCTTTGAAAGCCGTCGGTCCCGGCTACCCCTTGCGCGGCAAGGTGAAGATCACTACCGACGCCGCGCAGGCCGAGCAAAGTATCGGCACGCCTGCCAGCACCGTTCCCGCACCGGGCACGGTGTGGATCGAACCAGGCTTGCTGGGCAGCCTCAATACCAAGGTCGGCCAGCCGCTCAAGCTGGGCGACAAGACCTTCACCGTCACGCAACTGATCGCTACCGAACCGGATCGCGGCGCCAACTTCCTGGCCTTCGCGCCGCGCGTGATGCTGGCGCTGTCGGACCTGGACGCCACCAATCTGATCCAGCCCGGCTCGCGCGTGAATTACCGGCTGCTGGTCGGCACGCCGCCGTCGCTGAAGAACGGCGCCGCCGTCGCCAAGGCTTATCAGGACTGGCTGCAAGCGCAAATCAAGAACAACAATATCAAGGGCGTGCGGGTCGAGTCGCTGGAAAACGGCCGCCCTGAAATGCAAACCACGCTGGAACGCGCCGACCGCTTCCTGTCGCTGGTCGGCCTGCTGTCGGCGATGCTGGCGGCGGTGGCCGTGGCCATGGCCGCGCGCCGCTTCATGCAGCGCCACCTCGACGCCTGCGCCATGCTGCGCTGCCTGGGACTGACGCAGAATCAGGTCACCAGCATGTACCTGATCGAATTCCTGCTGGTCGGCCTGCTGGGCAGCGCGATGGGCGTGGCGCTCGGCTTCGGCGCGCACTACGTGCTGCTGGAAGTGCTGGGATCACTGGTCTCCGCCGAACTGCCGGCGCCGACCATTTATCCGGCGCTGCAGGGCATGGCGATTGGCATCCTGCTGCTGGCCGCGTTTGCGCTGCCGCCGATTCTGCAACTGCGCAAAGTGCCGCACAACCGCGTGATCCGTCGCGAGCAGGAACCGCCCAAAGTCACCGCGCTGGCCACCTACGGCTTCGGCATGGCCGGCTTTGTGGCGCTGCTGCTGTGGCAAGCCGGCGATGTGGCGATGGCACTGTACACGGCGCTTGGCTTCATCGGCGCTTTTGCCGTCTTCGCGCTGGTGGCCTGGCTTGGCCTGCGTTCCCTGCGCTCGCTGCGCGGCGCGATTGACCATCAAAGCTGGCGTTTCGCCGTCACGTCCTTGCAGCGCCGCCCCGGCGCGACCATCGTGCAGGTGGTGTCGCTGGCGCTGGGCATGATGGCGCTGCTGGTGCTGACCGTGGTGCGCGGCGACCTGATGACTGCCTGGCGCAACGCCACGCCGCCGGATGCGCCGAACCGCTTCATCATCAACATTCAGCCGGAGCAGCAGCAGGACCTCGGCAAGCGCCTGCAGGCTGCGGGTGTACAGTACGCGCCGCAGTATCCGATGATACGCGGCCGCCTGACCGCCGTGAACGACAAGCAGGTCACCGCCGACACCTATACCGAAGACCGCGCCAAAGGCCTGGCCGACCGCGAATTCAATCTGTCTTCGATGGCGCAGATGCAGGCCGAGAACAAGCTGGTCGAAGGCAAATGGTTCGAGGACAAGCCGGGCGCCGGCGAAGCCTCGGTGGAGCAGGGCATCGCCAAGACGCTGCACTGGAAGCTGGGCGACAAGCTGCGCTTCGATATCGCCGGCACGCCGGTCGATGTGACCATCACCAGCATCCGCAAGCTCGATTGGGGATCGATGCGGGTCAACTTCTTCGTCATCATCAACCCGGCGGCGATGACGGAGGTGTCGCAAAGCTGGATCACCGCCTTCCATCTGCCACAAGGGCAGGGCGCGGCGATGAATGCGCTGACGCGCGATTATCCCAACCTGACCATCGTCGATGTCGGCGGCATCCTGCGCCAGGTGCAGGCGGTGCTGGACCAGGTGATTACGGCGGTGGAGTTCCTGTTCATCTTTACGCTGGCCTCCGGCGTGCTGGTGCTGTACGCGGCGCTGATGGGATCACAGGACGAGCGCACGCGTGAAGCGGGCCTGCTGCGGGCGCTGGGCGCGACGCGCAAGCAGCTGTCGCAGGCGCAGCTGATCGAGTTCACGCTGGTCGGCGCGCTGTCCGGCGTGCTGGCGGCGACCGGCGCGGCGGCCATGGGCTGGGCGCTGGCCACCTACCAGTTCAAGTTTGCTTGGGAATTCAGCCCTGTGGTGTGGCTGGTCGGCCTGCTGGCCGGCGCACTGTGCGCCATCACCGGCGGCTGGCTAGGACTGCGCAACGTGCTGCGCCAGCCGCCGCTGCAAACGCTGCGCGAAGCGTGAACGGTTATGCCGCAATCACCTGCGGCTGCAGCTCCTGCAGGAACTGCGCATAGGTATGGGGGCGCTGGTCGAAGTAATGGGCCGGCAGTTCGAACAGCGCCCAGTAGTAGGTCTCCTTGCCCTGGCAGATGCGCGGCGCGGCGCTGTAGCGGTGCCAGTTCTCGCTCATGCTGCTGGTGTACATGCCGTCGCCGAACGGATCGCTGAAGAAGGTCAGCACGCGCCGCTCCAGCAGCGCGCGCAGCAGCGAGCGTGGGGCGTCGCTGTCACGGGCGATTTCGTATTGCGACTGCATGCTTTCCTCGGTTTCAATCATCATCAGCGTGGCCTTGCCGTCGCGGTCGAGGAACAGGATACCGGTCGGATTGGGGAAGATGTAATGCTCGACAAAGCCCAGCGTGCGCTTGAGTTCCCGCACCACTTCCGCCAGCGCCGGATCGGTCAGAAAGCGGTAATCGTGCAGCGCCACCATGTCGCGGATGGTGTCGGAGCGGTTGTCGAAATAGCGCTCCTGTAGCGCCGCCACTTCCATCTCCAGGATATCCAGCGCGTGGTCGTCGCTCTTCTTGATATAGCGGTCGATCAGGCCGCGGTTGAAGGCGCTGACGGCGATCTTCTCATCGGCCGCGCCGGTGAATAGGATCTTCTTGCATGGCAGGTGCGCCACCGCTTCGCAGAACTCCACCCCATTCATCTGCGGCATCGAATAATCCACCACCAGCACCGATGGAATCGCAAAGCGTTCGCGCTGTTCGGCGATGCGGTAGATGCGCTCCAGGTCCAGCGCCACGTTGCACTGGTCGGCGGGCAGGTTCTGCATGTCGAAGTTGACGTGCAGCGGCACGCCGGGTTCTGGCGCGCTGGCGCGTAGCCAGAGCAGCGCTTCGGCGGTGTCGTGGAAGGTCTTGTTGGCCAACATCGGATCCAGCTGAAACGACAGACTACGCAAGAACGAGTCGCTGTCGTCAATCAGTACGGTCAGCGTGGGATGGGCGTAGACGGGTAGATGCATGGTTCACCTCGCGGGGAATTCCAGAATAAAGATGGCGTAGGCGCTCTCGCGCGATACGCAACGGATCTTGGCGCGCCACGCGTCCATGATTTCCTGGCACAGCGCCAGGCCGATGCCGGCGCCGTTGTGCGGCGGATGCGAATAGAAGCGGCGGAAAATCATCGCCAGCTGCGAGGTCGGTATGCCGCAGCCGGTATCGATGAACAGCAGGCGTGGCGGCTGGTGGCCGCCGTCGATAATGATGCGCACGCGTCCCTTGCCGGCGCGCTGCACGGCGCGCAGCGCGTTGCGCAGCAGATTAAGCAGCACCACCACCGCCAGTTCCGTCTGGCCGGCGAACTGGAAGTTGTGGCGCACCTCCAACCGGACCTGCTTCTGCTGCTTGGTGCTGGAGAATGGATAGCGCTTCAGCACCGCCTCCACCACGGTCTCCATCGACACCGTCTCCACCGGGTGCAGGTTTTGCCGCACCGCCGTGGCGCTCAACAAAAACAGATCGATCATGTGGTTCATATGGCGCACCTCGAACTGGATGCGCGCCAGCGCGTCGATGATGGTCAGGCGGTCGTCCGGACTCTGGCCCTGGCTCTGGGCGTCGGCCATCATGCGCAGCAGGCCGCGCACATTGGCGTCGACGCTGGTCAGCGGCGTGCGCAACTCGTGCGCCACGGTGGCCAGGCCGGCGCCCATGCCGGCCAGCTTTTCCTGCGCCAGCACGTGGCGGCTGATCTTGGCCACCGACAGCACGGCGATGGTGAACAGGTGGATTGGAAGTTGCTGCAACACCTGCCGGCTCAGCAGCATGTCGCCGGCGCCCAGCGCGCTCGCCGCCACGCAGGCCAGCGTGGTGCCGATGACGTAGGCGCGCAGCGCCAGGCCGGTATCGAAATGGAACAGCACCACCAGCCCGATCAAAAGCGATTCGCCCCATACGCCGGACGCGTGATTCATCAAAAACATAAACGTGAAGAAGAACGGGAAGATGTAGCTGAGCGTGACCAGCAGGTACAGGTTGAGCATCTGCCGGCTGAACTGGCGCGCGAACAGACCCAGCGCGCACAGCAGGATGCCGAGCAGGCGCAGCGACAGCGACTCGTACTCCTGCGGAAAGAAGTGCTGCCAGATCACGTAGTACAGCGGCATGCCCACCGTGCCGATGCAGGACAGCAGCAGCACGCGCACGGTCGCATGGTCTTCGCGGCCGTGATACAGCAACAAAGACTGCACCAGTCCGTGTTGCCAGCGCTTCCAGCGTTCTTGCAGGGTCGGGCTCATGATTACGTTTGATTTTTATCAAGTTGCCATCATGGCCTTAATTTACAACGTGGTTGGGGGTATCAAAACGGGAATTGATCCGCATCAATCTCTTTGAGTTTTTTTCGCCGCATCGTGGGCTTCGCGGTTCATAAAAAAACAATCTTTCTTGTTACTACCTCCAGGAGATTTCGCCATGACCTACGCTATTGCCGACCACCAAGCTCATTCCCTGTTTCCCGACTTTGTCGCGCGCCGCATGGACTTGCACTATGTCACGCGGATCGCCCAGTTGCTGGGCGGCGAGCATCCACACGCCTGGCAACCGACGCCGGCCAACGCGGTTTTTTTGGCTGGCAATGACTATCTGTGCCTGGCCGGGGAACCAGCACTGGTGCGCGCGCAGGTAACCGCCTTGCAGCATAGCCAGGGCGAGATGCTGATGTCGGCCGTGTATCTGCAGGAGGGCAGCCCCCAGCACCGGCTGGAACGCAAGCTGGCGCGCTTCATGGGGGCGGAGGACGGCATTCTGGCGCAATCCGGCTGGGCCGCCAACGTTGGCTTGGTGCAGACGCTGGCCGGGCCGGGCATCCCGGTGTATCTGGACATGCAGGCGCACGCCTCGCTGTGGGAAGGCGTGCAGTCGGCCGGCGCGCTGCCGGTGTCCTTTCTGCATAACGACATGGAGCATTTGCAGAAGCAGTTGCAGCGCCACGGCCGTGGTCTGATCGTGGTCGATGCGCTGTACAGCACCAACGGCAGCGTGGCGCCGCTGGCGGATCTGGTGGAGATCGCGGAGCGCAGCGGCTGCATGCTGATTGTCGACGAGTCGCATTCGCTGGGCACGCACGGTCCGCGCGGCGCCGGGCTGGTGGCGGCGCTGGGCTTGAGCGACAGGGTGCATTTCCGCACGGCGTCGCTGGCCAAGGCGTTTGCCGGACGGGCGGGCTTCATCAGTTGTTCCAGCTATTTCAAGGGTTACTTCTTGTCGGAGTCGCGGCCGGCGATTTTCAGTTCCTGCCTGCTGGGGCATGAGCTGGCGTGGTTCGACGCCGCCATCGACTTCATCGCCGCTGCCGATGACCGCCGCGCCACGCTGCATGCGCACGCGCGGGAGCTGCGCGAGGAGTTGAGCGCCTTGGGCTACAACGTCAGCGACGGCAGCGAACAAATCATCGCGTTGGAGCCAGGACCGGAACCGAAGACGCTGGCCCTGCGCAAGCTGCTGGAAAACCATGGCGTCTACGGCGCCATGTTCTGCGCGCCGGCCACGCCGAAGAATCGCTCGCTGGTGCGGCTGACGCTCAATTCCGGGCTGGATCGCTTGCAGCTGGCGCGCATCGTCCACGCTTGCGATGCGATTCGCAGCCAGATCGAGCTGGAGAACTGGTCTTCCACGCGGCGCCTGCGCAAGCTGGCGCTGGTATAAGCTATCATGGCGGGATGACTGAAGAATCCCGCACCCTGTATGAAGTAATTGGTGGCGAGCCGACCGTGCGCGACATGGTCGATCGCTTTTATGATTTGATGGAACTGGAACCGGAGTTTCAACTGCTGCGCTCCGTGCACGGCCCGTCGCTGGAGAATGCGCGCCAGCGCCTGTTCATGTTCCTCAGCGGCTGGATGGGCGGCCCGGATCTGTACCAGGAAGCGCACGGCCATCCGCGCCTGCGCATGCGGCACATGCCGTTCGCCATCGGCACCCAGGAGCGCGACCAGTGGCTGCGCTGCATGGCGTGGGCGATGGAGGATGTCGGCATCGACACCGAGCTGCGTGTGCGGCTGATGAACTCCTTCTTCCAGACCGCCGACTGGATGCGCAACAAGCCGGATTAAGCCCATGAGCCAGATCGAGTTTTTCGTGTTGTTGGCGGCGCTGGCCGCCGTGATCGTATTGCAGGTACTGGCGATGCTGCGATCCCGCAGCAGCCCGGCGGCCGATCTGGCCGAACGCATCGAACGCGTCGAGCGCGAAGTGCGCATGCAGCTGCAAACCACGGCGCAGACCAGCAACGCCGCCACAATGCAGCAGTTTGAAGCGATGCGCCGCCAGCTGGAGGCGCAAGGACTGGTCGGCCGCAACGAACAGGCGCGCAGCCTGAAGGCGTTTGCCGACACCATGCATCAGCGCATGGAAGAAATCCGCGGCACGCTGGAAACCAAGATCAAGGATCTGCAAGCCGACAACGGCATGCGCCTGGAAGAGATGCGCAAGACAGTCGACGAGAAACTGCACGCCACGCTGGAGACGCGTTTGACCGCGTCGTTCCAGCAGGTGTCGGAACGGCTGGAGCGCGTGCATCAGGGCCTGGGCGAAATGCAGCAGCTGGCGCTGGGCGTCGGCGATTTGAAGCGCGTGCTGACCAACGTGAAAACGCGCGGTACCTGGGGCGAAGTGCAGCTGGAAATGCTGCTGGAGCAGGTGCTGACGCCGGAGCAATATGGCAAGAACGTTGAGACCATCGCCGGCAGCGGCGCGCGCGTCGAGTTCGCGCTCAAGCTGCCGGGGCAGAACGACAATGGCACGCCGGTGTGGATGCCGATTGATGCCAAGTTCCCGAAAGAGCAGTACGAACGTTTGCTTGAAGCGGCCGACAACGCCGATGCGGAAGGCGTGGCGCTGGCCGGCCGGGAACTGGAACGCGCGGTGCGGGTCGAAGCCAAGACCATCTCCGAAAAGTATGTGTCGCCGCCGCACACCACCGACTTCGCCATCCTGTTCCTGCCGACCGAAGGCTTGTACGCGGAAGTGATGCGCCGTCCCGGCCTGGCCGACGACCTGCAACGCGTGCACCGCATCAGCATCGCTGGACCATCGACGCTGACGGCGCTGCTCAACAGCCTGCAAATGGGCTTCCGCACGCTAGCGCTGGAAAAACGCTCGTCGGAAGTGTGGCAGGTGCTGGGTGCGGTCAAGACCGAGTTCTCCAAATTCGGCGATGTGCTGGCCGCCACCAAGCTGACGCTGGAACGCGCCGCCAAGAATATCGAATCGGCCGAAACGCGCAGCCGCGTGATGGCACGCAAGCTGAAGACGGTGGAGGCGCTGCCGAGCGAACAGGCGCAGTTGCTGATGGGAGCAGAGTTGGACAAGAGCGACCTCGATACGGAATAAGGAGCGCGGCATGGACGGCAAGGTGGTGAGCGCGGCGCACGCCGTGGGCCTGATACGCGACGGCGACACTATCGCCACCGGCGGCTTTGTCGGCGTTGGTTTTGCCGAAAACCTGGCAGTGGCGCTGGAGCAGCGCTTCCTGACCACCGCCACGCCGCGCGACCTGACGCTGGTCTATGCGGCCGGGCAGGGCGACGGCAAGGACCGTGGCCTGAATCACCTCGGCCACGAAGGGCTGGTGCGGCGCATTATCGGCGGCCACTGGAGCCTGGTGCCCAAGCTGCAACAGCTGGCCATCAGCGGCAAGGTGGAAGCGTACAACCTGCCGCAAGGGGTCATCAGCCAGCTGTTTCGCGATACCGCCGCCGGCAAGCCGGGATTGCTGACGCACGTTGGCCTAGGCACGTTTGTCGATCCGCGTCATGGCGGCGGCAAGATCAACGACCGCACCACCGAAGACCTGGTCGAGCTGACCACGCTAGGCGGCAAGGAATACCTGTTCTACAAAACCCATCCGATCCAAGTGGTACTGATACGCGGCACCACGGCCGACGCCAACGGCAACGTGACGATGGAGCGCGAGGCGCTGACGCTGGAGGCCTTGGCCATTGCCATGGCGGCGCATAACTCGGGCGGCATCGTCATCGTGCAGGTGGAGCGCATCGCGCAGCGCGGCACGCTCAATCCACGTCAGGTGAAAATCCCCGGCATCATGGTGGACTACGTGGTGGTGGCGGAGCAGCCGGCCTATCACATGCAGACGTTTGCCGAGGCCTACAACGCGGCCTTCGCCAGCGAAGAGCGTGTGGCCTTGTCGGCGCTGGGCGAGATGCCGCTGTCGGACCGCAAGGTGATCGCGCGCCGCGCGCTGATGGAGCTGCGGCCGGGCGACGTGGTCAACCTCGGCATCGGCATGCCGGAGGGCGTGGCGGTGGTGGCGGCGGAAGAGCAGATGCTGGAACTGGTGACGCTGACGGCGGAAGCGGGCGTGATCGGCGGCATGCCGGCGTCGGGCCTGAATTTTGGCGCCGCGATCAACGCCGACGCGGTCATCGACCAGCCCTACCAGTTTGACTTTTACGACGGCGGCGGGCTCGATGTGGCCATCCTCGGGCTGGCGCAGGCGGACCGGCAGGGTAATCTGAACGTCAGCAAATTCGGCAGCAAGCTGGCTGGCGCGGGCGGGTTTATCAACATCAGCCAGAACGCGCGCAAGGTGGTGTTTGTCGGTACCTTCACCGCCGCCGGCGGCGCCACGCGCAAGTTTGTCCATGAAGTCGAACACCGCACTTACAGCGGCAGTTATGCGGCGCAGCGCGGGCAGGAAGCGTTGTTCGTAACGGAGCGCTGCGTGTTCCGGCTGGTGCTGCGGGATGGCGAGTCCGGGCTGGAGCTGATCGAGATCGCGCCGGATATCAACGTGGAGCGCGACATCCTGGCGCACATGGACTTTCAGCCAGCGATCAGCCCGCAGCTGAAAATGATGGATGCACGTTTGTTCCTGCCTGGCATCATGAATCCTTAGTTATGCGTGTTTGTGCGTATTTGTGTACAATGTGCGCATGAAAACAGACAACCTACTGCTGCCCGAGCGGCATGCGTTAATACTTAAGCAACTCGAAACCGAAGGCCGCGTGCTGGCCGCCGTGCTGGCGCGTGAGCTCAACGTTACCGAAGACACGATCCGCCGCGACCTGCGCGACTTGGCGGCTACCGGCTTGTGCCAGAAGGTCTACGGCGGCGCGGTGCGCATGCCGGCCGCGCCGGAAGGCGGCACGCTGACGCAGCGCATGACGCGCCAGCAGTCCGACAAATCGCGGCTGGCGGTTGCCGCAGTTACGCTGGTGCAGCAGGGCGCCACCATCTTCCTCGACGCCGGCTCCAGCAACCTGGCCATCGCCGACGCGCTGCCGGCGGTGCCGCTGACGGTGCTGACCAACGCGCCATCAATCGCCGCGCGGCTGCTGGATAAGCCGCATATCGATCTGATCATGATCGGTGGCCGCATCAAGCAAAGCCTGGGCGGCAGCGTCGGCGCGACCGCGCTGCGCGAGGTGGAACTGATTCATCCCGACCTGTACTTCATCGGCGCCTGCGGGGTGGATGTTGATGCCGGCGTCACTGCGGTCGATTACGAAGAAGCGGAATTCAAGCGCCGCCTGGCCGCGCAAAGCAAAGCCACCGCCGTCGTCGCCACCGGCGCCAAGCTGGGCGCCGTGGCGTCCTACCGCGTGCTGCCTCTCTCTCAACTCACTCACCTGATCGTCGAAGCGGAAGCGGGCGCGGAACTGGTTGCGGCGTATGCCGCCGCCGGCGCCAACCTGCTGCGCGCGGACGCCTGAATACAATGAAAACAACTGGTTTAAAGCAGCGCGTTTCGACGCGCCTGGCGTTCCTGGCGGCCGGCATGGCCATGTCCTCGTGGGCGCCGCTGGTGCCGTATGCGCAGGCGCGCACAGGCGTCGAGGCCGCGCAACTCGGCCTGCTGCTGCTTTGCTTAGGCATCGGTTCCCTGCTGGCGATGCCGGTGACCGGCATCCTGGCTGCACGCTTCGGCTGTCGCCGCGTGATCCTGTTGTCTGGTCTGGGCTGCTGCGCGGTGTTCCCTTTTTTGGCCATCGCGCCGAGCGCGCCCTTGCTGGCGCTGGCTTTGTTCCTGTTCGGCGCCACCATCGGCACGCTGGATGTGTCGATGAACGTGCAGGCGGTGATCGTCGAGAAGGATTACGGCGGCGCGCTGATGTCCGGCTTCCATGGCCTGTTCAGTGTGGGTGGCATCGTCGGTGCGGGTAGCATGAGCGCCATGCTGTGGCTGGGCATGGACATCGTCAGCGCCTCGGTGGCGATGACGATTGCGGTAGCGTTGGTGCTCCTGGCGGCGGGTCCGAACCTGCTGCGTGAAGCGCCGGCAGCGGAACGCGATGCGCCGCTGCTGGTGGTGCCGCGCGGCGCGGTGGTGCTGATCGGCGTGTTGTGCATGTTCGTGTTCCTGGCCGAAGGCGCGGTGCTCGACTGGAGCGCGGTGCTGCTGACCAATGGCGGCATGAGCGGCGCGCAGGGCGGCCTGGGTTATGCGGCGTTTGCGGTGGCGATGACCATCGGCCGTTTGAACGGCGACCGCATTGTGCAGCGCTGGGGCGGCCGCCGCATCATGCTGCTGGGCGGTCTGGCGTCGGCGCTGGGCTTCTTGCTGGTGGTGCTGGCGCCATCGGCTTGGCTGGCGCTGCCGGGCTTTGTGCTGATCGGCTGTGGCGCGTCCAACATCGTGCCGGTGCTGTTCACGGCGGCGGGTAGCCAGCGCGATATGCCGGCCAGCCTGGCCGTGAGCGCGATTTCTACAATCGGCTATGCGGGCATCCTGGCCGGTCCCGGCGTGATCGGCTTCGTGGCGCACGCCGTTGGCTTGCAGTGGGCATTTGCGGCGCTGGCGTGCGGCATGCTGGTGGTGGCGCTCAGCGGCTCGTCAGTCGCTCCAGCCGCAGGCGGTGACGCTCGTCCGTGACGCTGCGCGCGGCCAGGTAGACCGCCAGCGTGACGGAAATGCCGCTGCCGCCGGCCAGCAAAAACATCAGCAGGATCTGGTAGCGCACCGCGTCCATCGGGTCCATGCCGGCGAGGATCTGGCCGGTCATGATGCCAGGCAGCGTGATGATACCGGCCGCCGACATCTGGTTGATGATCGGGATCAGGCCTTTGCGCACCGAGTCGCGGATCAGCGGCGCCAGTGCTTCGTTGCGGGTGGCGCCCAGCACCAGCTGCCCTTCGATGGCGGCGCGCGAGTTGACCACACCGCCGTAGAAGGTGTCCAGTCCCAGGCTGGCGGAGTTCAGCACGTTGCCCAGCACGATGCCGATCAGCGGCACCGCGTACTGCGGCTCGTACCACGGTGTCGGGTGCAGCACCGTCAGCAGCGCCAGCACGACGGTGGCGATGCTGGACAGGCCGACGCTGGCCGTGGCCAGCCCTACGCCGGGCCAGCCGCGCACGCTGTGCGCCGGCCGCGCCACCACCTCGCGCGCGGCGGCGACAATCATCAGCAGCGCTACCGCCAGCGTGGCGGCGGGCGACGCCAGCGCGAACACCCAGCGCAGCACCAGGCCTACCAGCAGCAGTTGCACCACCATGCGCACGGCGGACCATAGCATCATGCGCTGCATGCGCAAGCCGAGATAGGCGGAGATGCCGGCGTTGAGCACCACCAGCGAGGAGGCGATGGCGAGATCGATGGCGCCGGGCTGGATGGCGTTCATGGCGTGGCCCCGCCATGCATGTGCAGCTGGCGGTCGCGCAGGGTCATGTGGCGGTGGCCCAATGTTTGCGCCTGCGCTTCGGAGTGGGTGACCAGGATTAGCGACAGGCCGTTGGCCACTTCCTGATGCAGCAGCGCTTCGGTGGCGGCCACGGATTCCGGGTCCAGCGCGGCGGTGGGTTCGTCCAGCAAGAGCACCTTGGGATTGCAGGCCAGTGAGCGGATCAGTGCCATGCGCTGGCGTTCGCCGGTGGAGAGGCGGCTCACTTCATGTTCCAGCAGTTGCGGCGACAGGTTCAGTTGCGGCAGCAGCTCCTGCATGCGCGGAATCTGGCCTGGCCGGAAGTGCGCGCCGGCAGTAGGCAGCCACCATGCCGGCTCGGCCGGCTGGTACAGCACCTGCGCGCGCCACGCGGGCGGATTGATGCTGGAGCGCGGCGCGCCGTCCAGCAGAATTTCGCCGGTGTTGGGATCGAGGTCGCACAGCATCCGCAACAGCAGGCTTTTGCCCGAGCCTGACGGGCCGGAGATGGTGATGCACTGGCCGGCCGCCAGCTCGAATGAGTAGGGGCCGGCCAGTGGCGATTGTAGTTGGCGGACCTGAAGGCGCGGCGGCATGTCGCTTCAGGTCAGGCCGTCGAACAGCAGCACGTCGACCAGTTGGCCGGCGGCGACGTTGGCCTGCGCGTGGTGCAGCACGACGATGCAGTTTGCTTCGGTCATGGAGCTGAGGATGCCGGAACCCTGGGCGCCGGTCAGGCGCACTTGCGGCGTGCCGTCGGCGGCGGTGCTGACGATGCCGCGCTGGTATTCGGTGCGGCCGGGACGCTTGCGAATGTTCTCCGCCGCGTGCGCCTGCATGGTCTGCAGTTTGCTGTCGGCGCCCATCATGCGCAGCAGGGCGGGGCGGGCGAACAGGTAGAACGAGACCATGACGGCCACCGGGTTGCCGGGCAGGCCAAACAGCCAGGCGCTGTCTTGCTCCGTTTGGACTTTGCCGAAAGCGAGCGGACGGCCGGGACGCATGGCCAGCTTCCAGAAAGCGACGTCGCCCAGCAGCGCCATGATGTCGCGCGTGTAGTCGGCCGCGCCTTCGGAGACGCCGCCGGAGGTGATGATGGCGTCGGTGGTTTTGGCGGCCTGGCGCAGCGCGGCTTCCAGTGCTTGCGGGTCGTCGCGCACCACGCCCATGTCGATGATGTCGCAGCCGAGCCGTTGCAGCATGCCGAACAGGGTGTAGCGGTTGCTGTCGTAGACGCAGCCGGCTTCCAGTTGTTCGCCGATGGAGCGCAGTTCGTCGCCGGTGGAGAAGAAGGCGACGCGCAGTTTGCGGCGCACTGTCACGTTGGGGATGCCGAGTGAGGCGATCAGGCCGAGGTCCGCAGGACGCAGCAGTTTGCCGGCGGCGATGGCGATGCCGCCTTGTGGCAGGTCTTCGCCGGCGCGGCGCAGGTTTGCGCCGGCGCGGATGACGTTGGCGGCGATGGTGACGTTTTCGCCGTCAATCGCGGCGGTCAGTTCTTGCGGCAGCACGCTGTCGCAGCCGGGCGGGATGGCGGCGCCGGTCATGATGCGGATGCATTCGTTTTGCTGCGGCGCTTGCGTGAACGGGTGGCCGGCGTAGGCGATGCCGATGTTCTTGAAGGTGACCGCGGCGGCGCCGTCGGCGGGCAGGTCGGCGCCGCGCAGGGCGTAGCCGTCCATGGCCGAGTTGTCGTAGGCGGGGACGTTGATCGGCGAGATGATGTCGACGGCGAGCACGCGGTCCAAGGCGTTGAGCAGAGGGAGGGTTTCGGTGGCCTCGACGGCGGTGATGCGGTCGCAGATCAGGCGCTGCGCTTCATCGACCGGCAGCGCGGCCGGATCGTTGTCTGCCGGGCGGGCGGCGGGCGCGCTGGTCGCAGCCGGCTCGAAACCGGCGGCGGGGTCGGCGGACGGCGCTGGCGCCAGGCCGGACGCGGCGTCGGCACTCGGCGCCGGTGTGGCGGCCGTCTGCACGGCTGGCGTGGCGCGTTCGGCGCGGTGCAGGTCTTCGAGGGTGTTGATGTTGCCGAAGGCGGCGCTGTCGTCGAACAGCACTTCGGCCACGCGCAGGGATTTGAAGAAGCCTTCCATGCGGCGCCCGCCGGTTTCCAGATACGCGTCCAGCTGCGGCAGCACGCTGGCCTTGATCAAGCTGAAGACGGGGTGTGGCTGGCGGTACGGCGCGGCGTCCGGCTGCTCAGGGTCGCGCTCCATGGTCACCGCCATCGCCAGGTCGGCATCCTGGACCGCCATCGCCGCGTGCAGGCGCTCGGCCAAATCGAGCGGGAAGAACGGCGAATCGCACGGCGTCGTCAGCAGCAACTCGGTCGGGCAGAACTGCAAGCCAATCTGCAAGCCCGCCAGCGGCCCGGCAAACCCTTCGAGGAAGTCCGGCAGCACCGGCGATGCGCCAGCCACCACCTGATACTGCGGCAAATTACGGTTGGCGTTGATCGCCACCGACGCCACTTGCGGCGACAGACGCGCCAGCACATGCGCTACCAGCGTCGATTCGCGAAACGGCTGCAAGCCCTTGTCCACACGGCCCATGCGTGTGCCGCGACCGCCCGCCAGTACCAGTCCCGTGACCTTGCTCTTCAAAGACAAACTATCCCCCGATATATGACATTTCCACTTTATTGGCGCTGCGCTCGCGCTTCAGCTCCTCGGTCTGACTGGTGCGCAGCTCCGAATAGCGGTCGCCGCGCGCGCGCCACAGATGCGCCAGCGCGGTGCTGATTTCGGCATCGCTGCGGCCTTCGCGCAGCAGCGCGCGCAGATCGTGGCCGCTGGTGGCGAACAGACAGGTGTACAGTTTACCCTCAGTTGACAGTCGCGCGCGAGAGCAGTCGGCGCAAAAAGCCTGGGAGACGCTGGAAATCACGCCGATTTCACCGCCGCCGTCGGTATAACGCCAGCGCGACGCCGTCTCTCCGGTGTAGTTGGCGGCGATGGGCTCCAGCGGCATGGCGGCGCTGATGCGGCGCACCACTTCCGCCGACGGGACTACCTCATCCATCTTCCAGCCGTTGGAAGCGCCGACGTCCATGTATTCGATAAAGCGCAGGATGTAGGGCGAACCACGGAAATGGCGCGCCATTGGCACGATCTCCTGGTCGTTCATGCCGCCCTTGACCACCATGTTGATCTTGATTGGGCCGAGGCCGACCTGGTGCGCGACGTCGATCCCCTTCAGCACATCGTCCACCGAAAAATCGACATCGTTCATGCGGCGGAAGGTGTCGTTGTCGAGCGCATCGAGCGACACCGTCACGCGTTGCAGGCCGGCGTCCTTGAGCGACTGCGCCTTGCGCGCCAGCAGAGAGGCATTGGTGGTCAGCGTCAGGTCGAGCGGCTTGCCGCTGACGGTTTTCAGTTCGGCCAGCATGCCGATCAGGCGTTCGACGTTCTTGCGCAGCAGTGGCTCGCCGCCGGTCAGGCGCAGCTTTTCCACGCCGTGTGCGACGAACAGGCGCGCGATGCGGGTGATCTCTTCAAACGACAGCAGCGAGGTATGCGGCAGGTATTGGTAGTTATTGTCGAACACCGCCTTCGGCATGCAGTACACGCAGCGGAAGTTGCAGCGGTCGGTGACCGAGATGCGCAGGTCATGCAGCGGCCGCGCCAGGCGATCGCTCAGCAGACCGGTAGGCGCTTCCAGCGTGGTGGGGATGACCGGCGTATCGCCGCGCTGCTCGGTCATCATGATGATTTTTTCTGCCATGGGTCATGCAATCTTGCTGTTTTTGAAAAACGGCGCGCACCCTCGTACGTACCAACCGGGTACGATACCACGAGCGGCCAGTTGACGTACTACCCAGAGGTGAGAAGCAGGTTGCCAAGAAAAAAGGGAAGCCGAAGCTTCCCGTTTTTTTCTTTACCGGAGCAGATTAGCGGCGAGTATCGACCTGGATCAATGGCTCGTCAACTTGCTGCTGTACTGGCTTGCGTTCACGCGGCACGCGGACCGGCGGCGCGACTTGCGCAGCAGCTTCCTGTGCTGCACGCAGTTTTGCCGGATCGGTGGCTGCCAGCGTCAGGCCGGCGGAGCCGAGCACTGCTTGCAGGTCGATTGTCGCCGATGGGGCTGGCGCAGGGGCTGGTGCTGGAGCAGGAGCAGGCGCGGCAACGACCGGTGCTGGCGCTGGTGCGGCCACTGGTTCTGCAACCACCGGTGCAACTT
Source organism: Duganella dendranthematis (assembly GCF_012849375.1). NCBI lineage: Bacteria > Pseudomonadati > Pseudomonadota > Betaproteobacteria > Burkholderiales > Oxalobacteraceae > Duganella > Duganella dendranthematis. The sequence continues at coordinate 942,613 of NZ_CP051684.1, read as the reverse complement.
CTACTGCTACTGGCGTTGCTTCGAGCACCACTGGTGCGGCGACTGGCGCTTCTGCTACAGGCGCTGGGGCCGGTGCTGCTTCCATCACTGGCGCGGCGACGGCGACTGGCGCGGCTTCTTCTACCACGGCCGGTGCGGCGATGGTTTCGGCTGCCACTTCAACTACCGGTGCTGGCGGAACAATTGCTTCCGCCACAACGGCGACTGGCGCGGCTTCGACTGGTGCCGGGGCTGGCGCCTCGACCACTACCGGAGCGGCTTCTGCTACTGGCGCGGCAGGTGCAGCTTCCACGACTGGGGCAGCGTCAACAACTGGGGCAGCGTCAACAACTGGGGCAGCTTCAACCGCCGGAGCGGCAACAGCCACAGCCTCGGTGACGACTTCCGTCACGGCGACAGCGGTGACGGCCACAGCGGCGGTTTCCGCGACTGGCGTGAAGCTCAGTTCTGCCTGTTCGCCCGCTTCGCCTTCCTGACCTTCTACGCCATCCACGCCTTCAGCGCCTTCGCGCTCACGACGGTTACGGTTACGGCCGCCACGACGACGACGACGGCGTGGCTCATCGCCTTCGCCTGCGACGTCGTTTTCATCGCCTTCCGGACCGGCGTTCGGTGCGGTTTTCAGGATGCTGGCGGCGTCGGCCACTGGACCGGTCGCTGGAACACCGGCGTTCAGTGCCAGTTCTTCCACTTTGGCTTCTACTGGCGCCTTGTCGCCGCGCGGTTCGCGTGGCTGGCGTGGTGGACGCTCGCCACGTTCCGCACGCTCGGCGCGCTCAGGACGTTCTGCGCGTTCCGGACGTTCTGCACGCTCAGCGCGTTCACGGCCCTGGCCTTCGGCGCCCGCTTCACGTGGCTCGCGGCCTTCACGCGGTTCGCGGGGTGGACGTGGCTGACGTGGTGGACGGCCGTTGGCGTCGGCTGCCTTGCCTTCTTCCTGGCCGGCGCCGGCGCGGGCTGCGCCTGGTTCTTTCTCTTCACGCTCAGGACGGCCGGTTTTGCCGTTGCGGTTGCGGCCGCGTGGGCCACGGGCGTTGCGGTCGCCACGGTCGGCGCCGGCTGGCGCCTTGACCACGATGGTCGGCTGCTGCGGCAGGGCCGGAGCGGCTGGCGCGCCGGTGAAGAAGCTGATCAGCTTGGCGAAGAAACCTTGCGGGGCCGGCGTCGGCGCTGGCGCCGGTGCTGGCTTGATCACGGTTTCGGTCGGCTTGCGCTCGACCAGCGGCGCCGGTTGATCAGGAGTGATGGTCTTGACCATGGCTTCCTGGCGCGGCTTGGCTTCTTCCTTCTGGCGCTTGCTGTAGGCCATGTCGGTTTCGGCGGTCTCGGCCAGCGAGTAGCTGGCGGCGCTGTCTTCCAGGCGCGGATCGTCGTGCTTGATGCGCTCCAGCTTGTAGTGCGGGGTTTCCAGGTGCTTGTTCGGCACCAGGATGACGTTGATGCGGTGACGCGTCTCGATCTTCAGCACTTCGCTGCGTTTTTCGTTCAGCAGGAAAGCGGCGACGTCCACGGGCACTTGCACGTGGATGGTGGCCGAGTTTTCCTTCATCGCTTCTTCTTGGATGATGCGCAGGACTTGCAGCGCCGACGATTCGGTATCGCGGATGTGGCCGGTGCCCGAGCAGCGTGGGCAGGCAACGTGCGAACCTTCCGACAGCGACGGACGCAGGCGCTGGCGCGACAGTTCCATCAGGCCGAAGCGGGAAATCTTGCCCATCTGGACGCGGGCACGGTCGTGGTGCAGCGCATCTTTCAGGCGCTGTTCCACTTCGCGCTGGTTCTTGGCCACTTCCATGTCGATGAAGTCGATCACGATCAGGCCGCCCAAGTCGCGCAGGCGCAGCTGGCGGGCCACTTCTTCAGCAGCTTCGCAGTTGGTGTGGAAGGCGGTGGTTTCGATGTCGGAACCGCGGGTGGCGCGGGCCGAGTTGACGTCGACCGAGACCAGGGCTTCGGTGTGGTCGATGACGATGGCGCCGCCCGATGGCAGCGGCACGGTGCGGCTGTAGGCGGTTTCGATCTGGTGTTCAATCTGGAAACGCGAGAACAGCGGCACGTCGTCGCTGTAGCGTTTTACACGGTGCACCATGTCGGGCATCACGTGGCTCATGAACTGATGGGCTTGCTCGTAGATCTCGTCGGTGTCGATCAGGATCTCGCCGATGTCCGGCTGGAAGTAGTCGCGGATGGCGCGGATCACCAGCGACGATTCCTGGTAGATCAGGAACGCGCCCGAGGCCGATTTGCCAGCGCCTTCGATGGCGCGCCACAGTTGCATCAGGTAGTTCAAGTCCCACTGCAGTTCATCGACGTTGCGGCCGATGCCGGCGGTGCGGGCAATCACCGACATGCCTGGCGGCAGGTCCAGCTTGTCCATGGTTTCGCGCAGTTCCTGACGCTCTTCCCCTTCGACGCGGCGCGATACGCCACCACCACGCGGGTTGTTCGGCATCAGCACCAGGTAGCGGCCGGCCAGCGAGACGAACGAGGTCAGGGCGGCGCCCTTGTTGCCGCGTTCTTCTTTTTCGACCTGAACCATGATTTCCTGGCCTTCGCGCAGCGCATCCTTGATCGAGGCGTTACGGACATCGACGCCTTCCTTGAAGTAGGTGCGGGCGACTTCCTTGAAGGGCAGGAAACCGTGGCGGTCTTCGCCGTAGCTGACGAAGCACGCTTCCAGCGACGGTTCGATACGGGTGATCACGCCTTTGTAGATGTTGGACTTGCGCTGTTCGCGTCCGGCGGTTTCGATGTCGATATCGATCAGCTTCTGACCGTCGACAATCGCTACGCGCAGCTCTTCTTGCTGCGTAGCGTTAAATAACATGCGTTTCATTTTTATTAACTCCGCGACCCTCGGGCCATCTATGCTGTCCGGTTTCTTAGTCCGGTCCAGCAAGCTACAGGGATATACGCGAGAATAGGAGTGATTGCGGTGGGTTATGCCCATCCTGTGCGGCTGCACGAAACGGCCGCAACTGGGCGCATGAGGCTGATCGACATGCCGAGTGCTCGCTTCATCTGTAGTTCTCCATGCGGCCCCAACGGACGGCAGAAAAGAACAGACGGAGAGCAGCGTCTAAATGACCAGATCTCGACCATGCTTGCTACTACAAATAATGCAACTTCGGTAACCAGGCTGGTTTCCAGCCTTCCGTCGAGCTTGCAGTAAAGCATGGGGTCTGGCGAAAACGGCAAGCGTTATCAACTACTCATCAAACCGGCCAGCCCGCGTGAGCTGGCTGACCGGACTTTTATCCTTACTAACCAATCAATCTTCTTCGCCACCCCTGCCGCCCTCCGATTACAACGACGGTGCAACCTTGATTCCGTCAGGGATGGTGCGTATACATTTTTTCCTCTGAATTTGCAATTTGGCGAGGCCAGTGGAGACGCCCCTGTGTAAAATGTGCTTTTATTCTTACACTTGCCGCAGGTTGAACCGCAGCGAAACAATTATATATTCAAAATGAAGGACTTAGAGAGATTTCTGGGAAGACAGAGCAAATGAAGATGCAAAAAGATGTTGTTCCCGCTTCAACGTCCGCCCCGCTGCAAGCCCAATTCGTCACCATCACTGAAGAAGAAGCCGGTCAACGGATCGATAACTACCTGTTGCGTATCTGCAAAGGCGTGCCGAAAAGTCACGTCTATCGTATCCTGCGCTCGGGCGAAGTACGCGTTAACAAGGGGCGTATCGACCAACTGTACCGTCTGGTACAAGGGGATGTTGTGCGGATCCCCCCATCCGTTTGGCAGAGAAGCCGGATAACCACGTGCCGGCGGCCGAATTCGATATTATTTTCGAGGATAGCCACCTGCTGGTGATCGACAAGCCGGCCGGCGTGGCCGTGCATGGCGGTTCCGGCGTCTCGTTCGGCGTCATCGAGCAGTTGCGCGCCTCGCGGCCGGACGCCAAGTTCCTGGAACTGGTGCACCGCCTGGACCGTGAAACCTCGGGCCTGTTGTTGCTTGCAAAGAAACGCTCGGCGCTGACCAACCTGCACGAGCAAATGCGCGACGGCCTGACCGACAAGCGCTACCTGACCATGGTGGCAGGCGACTGGAAAAACGCCCGCCAGCATATCAAGTTGCCATTGCATAAATACACGACGGCGGATGGCGAACGCCGCGTGACCGTGTCGCACGAAGGCGGCATGGCGTCGCACACGATTTTTTCGCTGCTGAAGAAATTCGACGGTTTCGCCTTGCTGGAAGCCGAACTGAAAACCGGCCGTACCCACCAGATTCGCGTTCATCTGTCTTCGTCGGAGTTTCCCATCCTCGGTGACGACAAATACGGCGATTTCGCGCTGAACAAGGCGTTGCTGAAAGCTACGGACAAACGCGGCGCGCTGAAGCGCATGTTCCTGCATGCGCATCAAATTACGTTTACCCATCCCGAATCTGGCAAAAACATGACGCTCAATGCGCCATTGGCCGCCGAATGTGAGCGATTCTTGGTAAGCTTGGGCAAACCTCTTAATTAATCGCAAACACAATGGCAAGAAAGCAATTTGATCTGATCGTCTTCGATTGGGATGGCACCTTGATGGATTCCACCTCCACCATCGTGAAATGCATCCAGGCGGCGGCGCGCGACCTGGCGCTGCCGGTGCCGCGCGACGAAATGGCGGCGCACGTGATCGGCCTCGGCCTGCACGAAGCCATGCAAGCGGTATTGCCGGACATCGATCCGACCTACTACCCGCGCATGGTGGAGCGCTATCGTTACCACTTTTTGTCGCGCGACCACGAAATCAGTCTGTTCCCCGGCGTGCACGACATGCTGGAGGATTTGTCGCACCACGGCTATTTCCTGGCCGTGGCCACCGGCAAGAGCCGGGTCGGTCTGAACCGCGCCATGAACGACGTCAAGGTGCTGTCGTTGTTCGACGCCACGCGCTGCGCTGACGAAACCTTCTCCAAGCCGCACCCGGCCATGTTGCAGGAATTGACGCGCGAGTTGGGCCAGGATATGCGCCGTACCGTGATGATCGGCGATACGTCGCACGATTTGCTGATGGCCAATAACGCCGGCGCGGCCGGTGTGGCGGTCGAGTACGGCGCGCATCCAGTCGAGCAATTGACCGCCTGCAAGCCGATGTTCTCGGCCAAGACGGTGGCCGAGCTGCATGGCTGGTTGAGCGAGAATGCCTAGATGAGTGACACCGTGGATGACATCCTGATCTGCGCCTCGGACGCCATCGAGAATGGCGGCAAGGGCGTGCGCTTTCCGCTGACGGCTGGCGGCGAAGACGCCACCGGCTTCGTGGTGCGTCACGGCGGCACCGCCTACGCCTACCTGAACCGTTGCGCCCATGTGCCGATCGAACTGGATTGGGCGGAAGGCGAGTTCTTTGAATCCAGCAAGCTGTACCTCATGTGTTCGACCCACGGCGCGGTGTATGTGCCGGAAACCGGGCAGTGCGCCGGCGGGCCGTGCCGTGGTGGACGGCTGCGGCCGATCGCCGTGGTCGAGCATGACCAGCAGATTTACTGGCAGCCGGATGAATACGTGCGCCCCGTGCGCGCCTGATTAACCAAGACAAGCAATCCATGAGCGACAACATCGATCCGAGCAGCACCCCGACGCCGACGCCTGCTCCGCAGCCGGCCAAGCCAGCCGTCAGCGCCTCCAACTGGGAGCGCGAGGTGCTGGAAAAGCTGGTGTTCGCCACGCTGAAGGAACAGAAGGCTGCGCGCCGCTGGGGTATTTTTTTCAAGGCCGTGACCTTGCTGGTGATCGTGTTTGCGCTCAGCGCCTACTTCGACTTCAGCTGGACCGGCTCGGACAGCGAAACGCTGGGCCGCCACACGGCGCTGATCGAAGTCGAGGGCGCCATCGAATCCGAAGGCAGCGGTTCGGCGGCAGTGGTGATTCCGGCGCTGAACAAGGCGTTTTCGGACACCGGCTCGGTGGCGGTGGTGCTGCATATTAATAGCCCCGGCGGCAGCCCGGTGCAAGCCGGCATGATCGTCGACGAGATGGTGCGTCTGCGCAAGGGCTATCCGGCCAAGCCGCTGTACGTGGTGGTGGACGAGATCTGCGCCTCCGGCTGCTACTACATCGCCGCCGGCGCCGATCGCATCTACGTCAACAAGGCCAGCATCATCGGCTCGATCGGCGTGCTGATGGACGGCTTCGGCTTTACCGGCGCGATGGAAAAGCTGGGCGTCGAACGCCGCCTGCTGACCGCCGGCGAAAACAAAGGTTTCATGGACCCGTTCAGCCCGCTGACCGAGAAACACAAGCAGCACGCGCAAGTGATGCTGAATGAAATCCACGAACAGTTCATCCAGGTGGTGCGCAACGGCCGTGGCAAGCGCTTGAAGGAAACGCCGGAGATGTTCTCCGGCCTGTTCTGGACCGGCGCCAAGTCGATCGACATGGGCCTGGCCGATGCTTACGGCACCGTCGATACGGTGGCGCGCGACGTCATCAAGGCCGAAGACATCGTCGACTACACGCAGCACGAAGGCCTGCCTGAACGCGTGCTGAAGAAATTCGGCGCGGCCATGGGCGCGGGCGCGATGAAGTCGGCGGTCGATACCGTGCGGCCGAGCCTGCATTAGCCTGCGTCATGGTATGACTGGCGCGGCGATTAACATTATCAATACGGTCTCTTTTTCACTTGCATATCCGGGGTGGTGAACTATAGTGGTGTTGTAGTTCTTTCCAAGGGGGGCCGATATAAACAGTTTAGCTTGTTGTCAGCACGTTCTTGATTCAGACTGAATGATGGAACTACTCCACCGCATCGTCGATGCGGCTCAGAGAGAATTTCGATTCCTCTTTCGAGTCCCCTTGTGGGGCTGAAAACAGCGGCGCAATGCCGCTGTTTTCTATTGGTGGCTCGCTTTGTGCAAAGCCGCCGGCATCCAGCCAGGCCAGGAACAGGGTTTGCTGATAGCGGTGCCACAGCGCTTGCGCGGTAGCGGTCGGTGCGGGCAGTGGCTGCTCATAACGGCAGCGTTCCAGCAGCAGCGCGGCCCGGTGCCTGGCTGCCTGGGCTTGCGCCGCTGGGTTGGCGGGAAAAGTCATATGATGTCCTGCTGAAATTCCGAAGCGCAGTAGGGGAATTCCTAATGCAGTTTCAGTTTATCAATAGAATCCGAGCAGGGCTTGATATGCATCAATGATCCAGACTCCTGTAAAATCCCGGCCATGAGCAAATTATCCTTGGACCGCATCCTGCAATCGCAGGGCTATGGCACCCGCAAATACTGCCGCTCCCTGATTGAGGACGGCGAAGTCACCATCAACGGCGTGGTGCACGACAATTACAAAGAAACCATCGACACCGACGGGTTGGTATTCAACCTGTTCGACGAAGACGTCGTGTACCGCGAACACGTCTATATCGCGCTGTTCAAGCCGCAGAACTACGAATGTTCGCGCAAGCCCAGCCACCATCCGGGCGTATTGACCCTGCTGCCGGAGGAACTGACCTGGCGCGACGTGCAGCCGGTCGGCCGGCTCGACCACGACACCACCGGCATGCTGCTGATGTCAGACGATGGCGCGTTTATCCATGCGCAATCGTCGCCGAAGCGGCATGTGCCGAAGATTTATCAGGCCACCACGGCTGAGCCGGTCACCGATGAACTGATCGCCCAGCTGCTGGCCGGCGTGCAGCTGCATGACGAACCGGCGCCGCTGGCGGCGCAGACCTGCATCAAGCGCGGCGAATTCCAGCTGGAAATCGTGCTGGAGCAGGGCAAATACCACCAGGTCAAGCGCATGCTGGCTGCGGCCGGCAACCATTGCTCGGCGCTGCACCGTTCCGCCATCGGTGGCCTGGAGCTGGTGTCGCTGGGCATCGAGGAGGGCGACTGGTGCTACCTGACGCCTGAACAATTGGCTTTGCTGACGCCGGCATGAAACTCGCGACGCTGAAGGACGGCACCCGCGACGGCCAGTTGATGGTGGTCTCGCGCGACCTGAAAACCGCCCAGCTGGCCGACGGCGTGGCCCGCACGCTGCAACGGGCGCTGGACGATTGGACCTTCATCTCCCCGCAACTCGATGCCATCTACCGTGAACTGAACCGCGGTGACGGCCGTCGCAGCTTCGATTTCGAGCCACAAAACTGTATGGCGCCGCTGCCGCGCGCATTCCAGTGGGCCGACGGTTCGGCCTACGTCAACCACGTCGAACTGGTGCGCAAGGCGCGTGGCGCCGAGCTGCCGGCTTCGTTCTGGGAGGAGCCGCTGATGTACCAGGGCGGCAGCGACGACCTGCTCGGCCCGACCGACGACATCGTATTGGCGCATGAAGAGTGGGGCATCGATTTCGAAGCAGAAGTCTGCGTGATCACCGACGATGTGGCCATGGGATCGACGCCTGACCAGGCCCACCAGCGGATTCGCCTGCTGATGCTGGCCAACGATGTGTCACTGCGCAACCTGATTCCGGAAGAGCTGGCCAAGGGTTTCGGCTTCGTGCAATCCAAGCCGGCCACCAGCTTTTCGCCGGTGGCGGTGACCCCGGACGAGCTGGGCGACGCCTGGAAAAACGGCAAGGTGCATCTCCCACTATTGTCGACCTTGAACGATAAACTGGTGGGCAAACCGCATGCCGGCGTCGATATGGTGTTCAATTTTCCGCAACTGATTGCCCATCTGGCCAAGTCGCGCAATGTGCGGGCCGGCTCCATCATCGGCTCGGGCACGGTGTCCAACAAGGACGCCAAGCGCGGCTATTCCTGCATCGCCGAGCAGCGCTGCCTGGAGATGATCGCCGGCGGCGCGCCGGTCACGCCGTTCATGGCGTTTGGCGACACCATCCGCATCGAAATGCTGGACGACGGTAAATCCGTGTTCGGCGCCATCCAGCAAACCGTCAAGCAAACCGCTTAACCAGCCTGAGTTTCCGTATGGAATTGTGGAGTAGGCGGTGAAAAACCGCCGTATTCCACCGATGCCGCGCGCCTGCCGCCGTCGATAATGGCACTGTCGACAATTAACCCACGCAGCAGGCAGAATCCATGGCAGAAGACAGCGACGCCGAAAAGACCGAACCCGCGTCAGCGAAGCGCCTCGAGCAGGCGCGCGAAGAAGGCGATGTTCCCCGTTCGCGGGAAGTGGCGACGTTTACCGTGCTGATGTCGGCCGGTGCCGGCCTGTGGATGACCGGCGACGGCTTGATCCGGCAGCTGGAGACGGTGCTGGTGTCAGGCCTCAAGCTGACTCAGGAGCAGATTTTCGACAGCGACGTGCTGATTCACCGCATTGCCGTGGACTTGGTGCAGGTGCTTATCGCCTGCCTGCCGCTGGGTGTGGCGGTGATGGTGGTGGCGCTGGCCTCGCCGTTGCTGGTGGGCGGCTGGCTGTTCAGCAGCAAGGTCTTCACGCCGAATTTCGGCAAGCTCAATCCGATCAGCGGCATTACCAATATGTTCTCGAAGAACTCGCTGGTCGAGCTGTTCAAGGCCATCCTGAAAACGGTGGTGGTCGGCTTCGTCACCTATCTGGTGGTGATGAAGTACAAGGATGCGGTGATCGGCCTGTCGGTCGAACCGCTCAAGCTGGGCATCGGCCACACGCTGAACATGCTGGCGTCCAGCTTTATGTTCATCGTCGGCGCGCTGGGCCTGATCGCCGCCATCGACGGCCCGTACCAGATGTGGCACTACGCCGACAAGCTGAAGATGACGCGCCAGGAGCTGATCCAGGAATCCAAGGAATCCGACGGTAATCCTCAGATCAAGGGCAAGATCCGCCAGCTGCAACGCGAAATGGCCAAGCGCCGCATGATGGCCGACGTGCCGACCGCCGACGTCATCGTCACCAATCCGACCCACTATGCGGTGGCGCTGAAATACAACGACGGCATGCGCGGCGCGCCGAAAGTGGTGGCCAAAGGTATCGACGAGGTGGCCGCCAAGATCCGCGAAATCGGCAAGGAAAACAAGGTGGCGATCCTGGAAGCACCGGCACTGGCGCGGGCGCTGCACAAGCACACCGAGATCGGCGACGAAATTCCGGAGCAGCTATACGCGGCCGTGGCCGAGGTGCTGGCGTATGTGTTCCAGCTGCGCGTGTTCAGCCGTGGCGGTGGCAACCGTCCGGAAGAGCCGAAGCAGCTCGACGTGCCAGCCACCCTGGACCCGCTGAACCCCGCTTTTATCCCGAAGCATGGCAAGAACCCAGATTTGAATAACGGAGCATCCGCATGAACGCCCTCAGCAACGTGAAGTTACCCCCATGGCTGCAAGGCCTGGCGTCCTCGCCGAACAAGTCCAGCCTGGCGGCGCCGGTCCTGATCATCATGCTGCTGGCAATGATGATCCTGCCGTTGCCGGCGTTTGTGCTGGATATCTTCTTCAGCTTTAATATCGCGCTGTCGGTGATTGTGCTGCTGACCTCGCTGTACACGGTGAAGCCGCTGGACTTCATGTCGTTCCCGACCATCCTGCTGGTATCGACCATGCTGCGGCTGTCGCTGAACGTGGGCTCGACCCGCGTGGTGCTGACCGAAGGCCATACCGGCGCCGATGCGGCCGGTAAGGTGATCGAGGCCTTCGGCCACTTTCTGATCGGCGGGAACTACACGGTCGGTATCGTGGTGTTCATCATCCTGACGATCATCAACTTTGTGGTGGTGACCAAGGGTGCGGGCCGTATCGCCGAGGTGGGGGCGCGCTTCGCCCTGGACGCAATGCCAGGTAAACAGATGGCGATTGACGCCGACCTCAACGCCGGCCTGATCGGCGAGGCGGAGGCCAAGAAGCGCCGCAGCGAAGTATCGATGGAAGCCGAATTCTACGGCGCCATGGACGGTGCATCGAAGTACGTTCGCGGCGACGCCGTGGCCGGCATCATGGTGACGGTGATTAACGTGATCGGCGGCCTGCTGGTCGGTCTGATTCAGCACGACATGCCGTTTGCCGACGCGCTGAAAAACTACACGCTGCTGGCCATTGGTGACGGCCTGGTGGCGCAGATTCCCTCGCTGATTATTTCGGTGGCGGCCGGTATCGTGGTGTCGCGCGTGGCCAGCGACAAGGATATCGGTACGCAACTGGTGGGCGAGCTGTTCGCCAAGCCGGAAGTGCTTTACATCACGGCCGGCATCATCGGCGGCATGGGCCTGATTCCCGGCATGCCGAACCTGGTGTTCATCATGCTGGCCAGCACGCTGGCCGGTTCGGCTTATCTGATGTCGAAGAAAAAAGTACAGAAAGTCGCGGCGGAGACGGCTGCGGCGGAAGCGGCGGCGCCGGCTGCGGCGGCCACCTCGGAGCAGGAAGAGGCGACCTGGCAGGACATCATGCCGGTCGATACACTGGGGCTGGAAGTGGGCTATCGCCTGATTCCGCTGGTGGACAAGACCCAGGGCGGCGAGCTGCTCAAGCGCATCAAGGGCATCCGCAAGAAGTTCGCGCAGGAGGTGGGTTTCCTGGCGCCGCCGGTGCATATCCGCGATAACCTGGAACTTAAGCCGTCGGCCTATCGCATCGCGCTGAAGGGCGTGGAAGTGGGCGCGGGCGAGGCGTTCAATGGCCAGTTCCTGGCGATTAATCCGGGTATGGCGAGCGGCACCTTGCAGGGTATGGTGACCACCGATCCGGCCTTCGGCCTGCCGGCGGTGTGGATCGACGCCAGCCTGCGCGACCAGGCGCAGGGCATGGGCTATACCGTGGTGGACGCCGGCACGGTGGTGGCGACGCACTTGAATCACCTGATTACCACGCATGCGTCGGAGCTGCTGGGCCGTTCCGAAGTGCAGTCGCTGCTGGATCACCTGGCCAAGGAATCGCCGAAGCTGGTGGAGGATCTGGTGCCGAAGATGGTGTCGATCTCGACCTTGCAGAAAGTGCTGCAGAATCTGCTGACGGAAGGCGTGCATATCCGCGATATGCGCACCATCATCGAGACGCTGGCCGAGCATGGCGCGCATACCCAGGATGCCGGCGACCTGACGGCGCTGGTGCGCATTGCGCTGGGCCGGGCGATTGTGCAGCAGCTGTTCCCCGGCGCCGGCGAGTTGTCGGTGATGACGCTGGATAATCGCCTGGAACGCTTGCTGATGCAGGCGCTGGCGGCCAGTGGTCCGGATGGCGCCGGCATCGAGCCGGGGCTGGCCGATACCATTGCACAGCAGGCGGCGGCCGCCACGCAGCAGCAGGAGGCGCTGGGCCTGACGCCGGTGCTGCTGGTGCCGGGGCCGTTGCGGGCCTTGCTGTCGCGCTTCCTGCGCCGTTCGCTGCCGCAGCTGAAGGTGCTGTCGCATGCCGAAATCCCGGAAAGCAAAACCATCCGCGTGACGGCGCTGGTGGGCCAGCAGCCGGCTTGATCTAGCGCGTCATGTTCCCATGCAGGCAGCCTAGACTGCCTGCATGAATGACGATTACGATACGCCGTGGAAGGACGTGATCACCGATCACTTCCCTGAATTCATGGCTTTCTACTTCCCCTCGGCGCATGCCGTGATCGACTGGTCGCGGCCGCATGATTTTCTCGATCAGGAGTTGTCTGCGCTGTCGCCCGGTGCCGAGCTGGGCAAGCGCCTGCTGGACAAGCTGGTGCGCGTGTATCTGCATCACGGCGGCGAGCAGTGGGTGCTGGTGCACCTGGAAGTGCAGGGCTGGCGCGACGTCGGTTTTGCCGAACGCATCTTCACGTATCACTACCGCGTGTATGACCGCTATCGCAGGCCGGTCGCCAGCATGGCGGTGCTGGCCGATCCGGGGCCGCGCTGGAGGCCAGCATCGTTCGCGTATTCCCTATTGGGCTGCGAGTTGCGCTTGAATTTTCCAGTGGTCAAGCTGCAGGACTATGCCGGCTGCATGGACGCGCTTTTGACTGATGCCAATCCGTTTGCGCTGGTGACTGCGGCCCACCTGTTGACGCAGCAAACCAAACACAGCCCTCATCAACGCCGCCGCGCCAAGTGGCGTTTGGCCAAGCTACTGTATCAACGTGACTGGGACAAGCGGCGTATCATTAATCTGCACCGCACGATCGACTGGCTAATGCGTCTGCCCAAGTCGCTTGATAAGCGGCTTAGGTATGGAATCCTGGAATTGGAAAGGAGAAGAGCTATGCCTTATGTCACCTCATATGAGCGTATAGGGATGGAGATTGGTATGAACAAAGGCCTGCAGGAGGGGTTGCAGAAAGGATTGGAGGAGGGGTTGCAGAAGGGAATGCAGAAGGGGTTACAGGAAGGCCGACAGAAGGGGCTGCAGGAAGGCCGACAGGAAGGTCGAAAGGAAGGTGGGGCGGAGCTGCTGGTGGCGCTACTGAACAAGCGCTTCGGCCCGCTCGCTCCTGACATGGTGGCGCGCCTGGCTAACGCCGAGGTTGACCAACTGTCCAAATGGGGGCTGAACTTCGTTGACGCCAGTACCCTAGACCAGGTTTTCCGCGACTGAAATACGGGCCATTTGTGCTCCTGTTCATCAGATCGTTTCCAGAGTGCATCGTCAATAATGGAAGCATTGGAGTCGAGGCGTCTTGCTTTAAAGGCGCGTGGCTCAACCTGGTTCCCTTGAGAGACGGTCATGAACGTTAAAAAATTTACCGCACCGACTTCCCGCGAAGCGCTGCGCAAAGTCCGCGAATCCCTCGGCCCTGACGCCGTGATCCTGTCCAACCGTCAATCCGACGGCATCGTCGAAATCCTCGCCCTGGCAAACGACGACGCCGCCTCTCTGGCCATGCCGGCGCCGCATTCGCCGATGGCGGAACCCGCACCGTCGCTGGACCTGGACGCCCCGGTGATCGCCGCCGGCCGCGTCGAGCCGCGCTTCGAAGATGAATTGCCGCATATGTCGCCGCCGGTCGCCAACACCCGTCCAGCCAGCCTGCCGGTGCAGCCGCAACGCCGCGTGGTGGCCTCGCATTCGTCGCTGGCCACCAAGGTTGCCGCTGCCGCGCCTGCACCAGCACCGACCCCGGCGCCAGCGCTGCAACCGAAAGCCGCGCCAGCCATCGACGCCCACCAGATCGCCGCCCTGGTCACCGCCGCCGTCGCCAGCGCCAAGGAATCGGCCGCCGTCGAGATGAGCGGCATGATGAGCGAAATCCGCGCCATGCGCGGCATGATGGAAACCCAGTTGGCCGAACTGTCGTGGGGCGCCACGCAAGCGCGCGAACCGCAGAAGACCGCCGTGCTGCGCGAAATGCTGGCGGCCGGTTTCTCGGCCAGCCTGGCGCGCTACCTGATAGAAAAATTGCCGGCCGGCCGCGATGCCGCCGACAGCCTGCGCTGGATGAAAACCGTCCTCACGCGCAACCTGCAAACCATGGCCAACGAAGACGCGCTGATCGAGCAGGGCGGGGTGTTCGCGCTGGTCGGTCCGACCGGCGTCGGCAAGACCACCAGCACCGCCAAGCTGGCCGCGCGCTGCGTGATGCGCCACGGCCCGGACAAGCTGGCCCTGATCACCACCGACGCCTACCGGATCGGCGCGCATGAACAGTTGCGCATCTACGGCAAGATCCTCGGCGTGATGGTGCACTCGGTCAAGGACGAAGCCGACCTGCGCATCGCCTTGAAAGAACTGAAGAACAAGCATACCGTGTTGATTGACACCGTCGGCGTCAGCCAGCGCGACCAGATGGTCACCGAGCAGGTGTCGATGCTGCAAGGCGCCGACACCAACGTCAAGCGCCTGCTGTGCCTGAACGCCACCGCGACCCAGGAGACCCTGAGCGAAGTGGTGCGTGCCTATCAGGGCAGCGGCCTGGCCGGCTGCATCATGACCAAGCTCGACGAAGCGGCCGCGATCGGCAATGCGCTGGACGTGGTGATCCGCCACAAGCTCAACCTGTTCTACGTGTCGAACGGCCAGCGCGTGCCGGAAGATCTGCACCTGGCCGATCCGGCCTACCTGATCGACCGCGCCTTCAAGCTCAAGCGCGACATCGTCAACACCCAATACCAGGATGCGGAGCTGCCTGTGCTGATGAGCAACGCAACCCAAGACAACCGCAGCATGCGCGAGGTGCAACTTGGCTAATTTTAATTTCGACCAGGCGGAGGGCCTGCGCCGCATGCTGGCCGGGGCCCAGCCCCGCATCGTCACCTTCTTGTCGGCCGCGCCGCAGGACGACAAGGGCGCCATGCTGGTCAACCTGGGCGCCTCGCTGGCCCGCGCCGGCAATGACGTGCTGATCGTCGACGCCTGCGCCAGCGCCCACGGCGTCGCCTCGCGCCTCGGCGTCGACGGCGGCGACAGCCTGCTGAACGTGGCGCGCCAGGAATGCGCGCTGAACCAGGTGATCCACGCGGTGCCGCAAGGTTTCTCGGTGGCGTCGATGACGCGCGGCGCGGTGCGCGGCGGTCCGGACGAGACCCGGCGCCTGGCCAAGGCCTTCGATGTGCTGGCCAAACAGACCGGCATGGTGCTGGTCGACGGCGAATTCGACGGCGAAGCCTTCCCGGTGCCGATCATGGCCAGCTCGGAGATTGTGGTGCAGGTCTCGAATAGCGCTACCTCGATCAAGGCTGCGTACAGTATGATTAAGCGCCTGAACCAGGAACTGGGCCGTCGGCCGTTCGGCATTCTGGTCACCGGCGCCTCTGAAGACGAAGCGCGGTTGGTTTACGATAATATGGCACAGGCGGCAAGCCGTTACCTGGCCGTCAACTTGGTGTCGATGGGATCGGTACCGGCGGATGAGTACCTGCAACGTGCGGCGCGCTTGGGGCGCGCGGTGGTCGATGCATTTCCGCTGGCAGGGGCCTCGGTCGCGTTTCGCCAATTGGCGGGCCGCTTCGCGCTGGGGGGGGATCACCAACTGCGCGCTTGATTAATATAATAAATATTCGAATGTATACGGTAAAAGGGAAAGCGGACAAGGATACTTTACTGACGGAGCATATGCCGTTGGTGAAACGCTTGGCCCACCACATGAAGGCGAAACTGCCGCCCAGCGTCGAAGTCGACGATCTGGTGCAAGCCGGAATGATCGGCCTGTTGGACGCCATCAGCCGTTACGAAGAAACCCACGGCGCGCAATTTGAAACCTATGCGGTGCTGCGCATCCGCGGCGCCATGCTGGACGAACTGCGCAGCAGCGACTGGCTGCCGCGCTCGCTGCGGCAGAATATGCGCAAGGTCGAAGCCGCCATGTCGACGCTGCAGCAGCGCCTGGGGCGGCCGCCTAGCGAATCGGAAGTCGCCAAGTCGCTCAAGCTGTCGCTGGCCGACTACCAGGAAATGCTGGGCGACGGCGGCGGTCACCAGCTGGTGTATTACGAAGATTTCCATGACGACGACGGCAACGACAGCTTCCTCGACCGCTATGCCGCCGATGACGACGCCGATCCGCTGCGTTCCCTGCTGGACGGCGACTTCCGCCAGGCCGTGATCGATGCCATCGATATGCTGCCGGAACGCGAGAAGATGCTGATGGGCTTGTACTACGAAGAGGAGCTCAACTTGAAAGAAATTGGCGCCGTGATGGGCGTATCCGAATCGCGCGTATCGCAATTGCATACGCAGGCCGTGGCGCGTCTGCGCGCCTCACTCCGGGAGCGGTCTTGGACTGGGCCAGCGTAGCCGGCGTGCTGCTGGCGCTGGCCGGCATCATGGCCGGCCAGACCATGGAGGGCGGCAAGCTCACTTCCTTGTTGCAACCCGCGGCGTTTGCGATCGTCGTGGTCGGCACGTTTGGCGCGGTGCTGTTGCAGACCCGTTTCAAGACCTTTGTTCGCGGCGTGCGCATGCTGCGGCTGGTGTTTGCGCCGCCCAAGGACACCCGCGCCGCCCTGGCGCGCGACATCAACGCCTGGAACCTGGCGGCGCGCCGCGACGGCCTGCTGTCGCTGGAGCGCTATATGCTGGCGTCCAAGGACCAGTTCAACGTCAAGGGCTTGCGCTTGATCGTCGACGGCATCGCGCCGGAAAAACTGCGCCAGCTGCTGGACACCGAAATCACCGCCTATGAAACGGCCGAACGGCAGGCGGTGCGCATCTGGGAATCGGCGGCCGGCTATTCGCCGACCATTGGCATCCTGGGCGCGGTGCTGGGCCTGATCCATGTGATGGAAAACTTGACCGATCCCAGCAAGCTGGGTTCCGGCATCGCGATCGCGTTCGTGTCGACCATTTACGGCGTCGGCCTGGCCAACCTGTTCTTCTACCCGATCGCCAATAAGCTGAAGGCCATCGTCACGCAGGAAGTGCACCAGCAGGAGATTGCCGCGGCGGTGTTCTACGACATCGCCACCGGCGACCACACGCGGGTGATTGACGAACGCATCGCCACGCTGCTGCGGGAGCATTGAGATGTATTACCGTCGCGCCCGCAAAAAGTTCGACGACGAGCCGGAGAACCATGAGCGCTGGCTGATTTCGTATGCCGACTTCATCACGCTGCTGTTCGCGTTCTTTGTCGTGATGTATGCGATTTCGGCGGTCAATATCGGTAAGTACAAGGTGTTTTCCGATGCGCTGGGCAATGCCTTCGGCGGCCAGGGTTCGGCCACGCCGGTCAATACGCAGGTGCAGAACCTGCCGATTCCCAATCCCGGCCTGAAGCGCCGCACCGAGATGCTGCGCAAGGAAAAAGAGCAGATGACGCGGCTGGCCCAGGATTTGCTGTCGACCATGGCGCCGCTGGTCAAGGAAGGCAAGGTGCGGGTGACGCAGAACAGCCGCGGCGTCAGCGTCGAAATCAATGCCTCGGTGCTGTTCGATCCGGGCGAGGCCAGGCTGATGCCGGAATCGGTGGAGGCGCTGCGCGCGGTGGCCAATCTGCTCAAGAGCGACGGCCACGATGTGCAGGTGGAAGGGCATACGGACAACCAGCCGATCGCCAATCCGCGCTATCCATCCAATTGGGAATTGTCGTCGGTGCGCGCCAGCAGTGTGGTGCGGCTGTTTATCGATGCCGGCGTGGCGCCGACGCGGTTGACTGCCGTGGGTTTCAGTTCCAACCAGCCGGTGGCCGATAACGACACGCCACTGGGCCGCGCGCGCAACCGCCGCGTGGCGGTGACGATCTTGTCGGGAATTCCTGATCCGAGTACGGAAGTCCCAACTCTGCCAGCGCAGTAACCCTCAGCAAAAAAGGGTCAGTCCCCGCATGGGGACTGACCCTGGTATGCGCAGTGCGGGGGAGCGTCAGCCGGCCAGAAAACCGCGGCTGCGCGGCAGGGTGGTGGTCACACCGCCTGGACCGTAGAAGTTATTGCCAGCCGAACCCTGCGGACGCAAGGCGTGCAGCGCATCCTGGGTTTGCCCCATCTGCTTGTTGATCAGCACGCCATTGATGAGGTTCAGTTCCTTGGCGGTGCGGGTATGCTGCAACAGCGCCCCCCACAAGCTTTCCGATTCCGCGCGCGCCTCGCCGCTGGCGGCGATCCACGCATCCATGCCGGCTTCCTCTGCAGGAAAGCCGCATTTGCCCAGCGAGCGGTGACGTTGCGCGGACAACAGGGTCATTTGCGTGACCAGCGCGGTCTTGCGGGTGGTGACGGCCGGCAGGCCTTCGATATCCGCCGCCACCAGCATTTGCTGTTCCTGGCGCAGCACATCCAGCAGGGTGGACATGATGTGTTCTTCTTCGCGCAGGCTGTTCAGCGGGGTGACGGTGGTCATGACTATCCTATCGTTTTCTTGAGTGCAGCAGATCCTTGACGGTATCCAGCAAGCCATCCGCTACTTTTTCCGAGTTGACCTGGAACTGGCCATCGGCAATTGCCAACTTGATGCGCTCGACTTTTTTGGTGTCGAACACGGCATTGGCGCCGCTGGCCGAACTGGCCGCCATGGCCTGGCCTTGCGGCGACAGGCGGACACTGTCCGACGCCACATTCGACGGCGCCGCTTCCGCTGCCTTGTCCGCGCCGCGCGCGGTGGAGCTGGTTGCAGCAGGCGTCGACGGCAGGCCGGGCGTGCTCTTTAATGTATCGTTAATTTTCACAGCATTTCCTTCTCAGCGAGGAGTACGAAACTCCGGGATCTGAGTCGGTAACGGCGATTCGGTCGTAAACTTTAGCCGGGTTTGCCTGGCCATTGCTCAAAATGCCACCTCGACCATACCACCGGTCTTGGCGATGCCGGTAATCTGTTGCCCATTGCCGGTTTTTACCTGTACCACCTGGCCGTCGCCGGCCGTGCTCATGGCGCGGCCCTCGGCCGACACGCTGAAACCGCTGCCGCTCGACACCAGCCGCACCAGCTGGCCGGACTGCACCACCGGCTTGCTGCGCAGCGTGTCCAGACGCAAAGGAGTGCCTGGGGGCAACGATACCGAGGCGCTGCGGCCGATCACCTGGCTAGCGTCGGTAGCTATACCTGCCGGCAACATTGTCAGATCGCCTTTGAGGACGGTCAGCTGGTTGGCGTCGATTGGCTGGCCCTGCACCAGCGGGGCGGCGGCGGCGATGTATTCGCCCACCACGGTCACGTTGGCTTGAATATATACCGTCCACGTGGCCGGTGTCGCACAGCGCACGCCGACCGTGGTTTTGCCCCAGGCGCGGGCGCCGGGCATGAAGAAAGCTTGCGGATCGGGGCAGGCGGCCAGTTGCATGCGCGGATCGATGGCGCCGACCGTGACCGTGACCTGGCCCGGCAAGCCGCCCGCCTGCACCTGCAGGAATTGTTCGACCGTGCGCTTGATGGCGGCGATGTCCTGCCGACCGGGCTGGGCGGCGGCGCTGGCGCTGAGTGCAATGGCTAACAGTGCAGGGAGGAGCAGACGTGGTTTCATGGTGATGGTTTCCCGTTCAATAGTGCCATCATAGTCTGGCGGTCTGAACTTGAAGCGTTGAATAAGACGGGAAATGGCGTGCTTATCGCCAGATTGTTACGGCGGGCAACTCCGTATCATCGATCCTGTCATCAATGTGGAAGGGGAGCACATCATGCTCGGCAGCAAGTTAGACGATTACATGCGCTTTAATGAAACGGCACTGAGCCTGCGTTCCACGCGCCAGTCGGTGCTCGCCTCCAATATTGCCAACGCGGACACGCCGAATTACAAGGCGCGCGACATCGACTTCAGCGCCACCATGCAGGCCGCGCTGGACAAGGCCAATCCGAACGCCCAGCAATCGTTGGCCACCACCGCCGTCAAGCATTACCCCAACCCTCTGCAAGACGCCGGTACGCTGGCCGACGGCACCCCGCTGCTGTACCGCGGCGTGATCCAGGGCGCGGTGGACGGTAACACGGTGGACATGGACGTCGAGCGCAACCAGTTTGCCGACAACGCCATCCGCTACGAAGCCGGCATCACCGCCATCAACGGCCAGATCAAGTCGATGCTGGCGGCGATCCAGTCAGGGAGCTGATCATGTCACTGTTTAATATTTTTAATGTTTCCGGTTCGGCCATGAGCGCGCAGTCGCAGCGGCTGAACGTGGTGGCCTCCAATCTGGCCAATGCCGACAGCGCCACCAGCGCCACTGGCGAAGCCTACCGCGCGCGCCAAGTGGTGTTCGAGGCGCAGACGCCAACCAATGGCGGCGCCTCCACCGGCGTGCGCGTCAAGCAGGTGGTGGAAGACCAGTCGCCGATGAAGATGATGTACGACCCCAAGCATCCGGGCGCCGACGAAAACGGCTACGTCACCATGCCGAACGTCAATGTCGTGGACGAGATGGTCAACATGATGTCGGCCTCGCGCTCCTACCAGAACAATGTGGAAACCATGAATACGGCGAAAACGCTGCTGTTGAAAACCCTGACCATCGGTCAAAACTAAATAAGAGAAACAAGAGGCCATCATGACCATTAGCGGCATCATCGACACGCCGGCGGCGGTAAACAGTACTCCGACCACCACGACCACCACCTCGACCGACAGCGTGCAGGCGGACCAGGACAAGTTCATGAAGCTGCTGGTGACCCAGCTGCAGAACCAGGATCCGCTGAATCCGATGGACAACGCGGCCATGACCAGCCAGCTGGCCCAGCTGTCGACCGTGACCGGCATCAACAAGGTCAACGCCACGCTGGAATCGCTGCGCTCCGATATCGCCAGTTCGCAGTCGCAAAGCGCGATCAGCATGATCGGCAAGGGCGTGCTGGTGGAGGGCAAGGGCATCGAACTGGCGACCAGCACCGCCGACGACGGCACCAAGACCAGCTCCAGCGTGTTCGGCATCGATCTGGCCTCGGCGGCGCAGAGCGTCACCATCGCGATCCAGGACAGCACCGGCAAGACGGTGCGCACCATGGCCATGACCAATGCCGACGTCGGCACCTATCCGATCACCTGGGACGGCACCCAGGACGACAAAACCGCGGCGCCGGCCGGCAAGTACACCTTTACCGTCACCGCCACCAGCGGCGGCAGCACGCTGACCGACGCCACGCCATTGCAACTGGCGGCGGTGGCCAGCGTGTCGACCGGCAGCGGCGGCGTCAAATTGAATACCTCGCTCGGGCAGTTCGCCATGAGCGATGTCAAAGAAGTTCTGTAAGCAGTCATCACCAATAGGGGAATACCATGTTCCAACAAGGACTGAGCGGCTTGAATGCTGCATCCAAATCGCTGGACGTCATTGGCAACAACATTGCCAATGCCAGCACGGTGGGTTTCAAGGCATCGCAAGCGCAGTTTGCCGACTTGTACGCCAACTCGCTGAACGGCGTGTCCGGCAACAACGCCGGTATTGGTGTGACGGTGTCGAAACTGGCGCAGCAATTCACGCAGGGTAATATCGAGACCAGCAGCAATCCGCTGGACGTGGCGATCAATGGCGGCGGTTTCTTCCGCCTGGTGGTCAACGGCGCGGTGGAATACTCGCGTAACGGCCAGTTCCACGAGGACGCAAGCCACACACTGGTCAACGCCCAGGGCGCACAGCTGACCGGTTATCTGTCCAACACGGCCGGCGTGATCCAGCTCGGTTCGCCAGTGCCGCTGACCTTGGACAAGTCCGACCTGACGCCGGTGGAAACCACCGAAGCCAACTTCCAGCTGAACCTGAGCTCGGCGGAAAAAGTGCCGGCCACGATTCCGTTCGACGCCACCGATCCGACCAGCTACAACAAGCAGACCGTGCTGAACGTGTACGATTCGCTGGGTACGGCGCACATCATGACGACTTATTACGTCAAGACCGACGCCAACACCTGGGATGTGTACGCCGCCGCCGACAACAAGGAAGTGGTGTCGGCCAGTGTGGCCGCCGCCGTCAACAGCAATGCCGATGTGGTGGCCGCCCGTACCGCATATAACGCCGCGGTCCAAGCTACCCCGCCGGATGCCGACGCCATCGCCCAGGCCGCAGGCGCCTATGCTGCCGTGGCTTACCAGACCATGTTTGATGCGGCCCAAGTGGCGCCAGCCGCCGCCAGCCAGGCTCAGCTGGATGCGCTGACCGCCGCCTACACCGCGCTGGACCCGAGCGGCAGCCAGTCGATCACCGGCAAGACGCCGGACCAGATCAATGCCCTGCTGGGCGCCGCCATCACGGTGCCGGCGGTCAAGGCCGGCACGCTGCTGTTCACCAAGAACGGCGCGCTGGACCCGCAAGCCATGGCGCAGCTGGACCCGCCACAAACGCTGCCATTCCAGATCCAGCTGCCAATCTTCCCGGACACCGGCGCGCAAGAGCCGATGACGGTCGCCACCACCTTCGACAAGACCACCCAGTACGGCAGCGTGACCAACGACCTGGGCTCGACCCAGAACGGTTACTCGGCCGGTTCCTGGCAGCGTTATTCGATCGACGAGAACGGGGTGATCCTGGGCCAGTACAGCAACGGCAAGTCGCGCGCCATGGGCCAGATCGCCATGGCCAACTTCGCCAGCGTCGACGGCCTGACGCCGCTGGGCAACAATGCCTGGGCGGAAAGCTCGTCGTCGGGTCCGCCAACTATCGGCGTGCCGAACGCGGGCTCGATGGGCTCGCTGCGGTCGTCGGCGGTGGAGACTTCCAACACCGACCTGACGGCCGAACTGGTCAACATGATCACCGCGCAGCGCGTCTACCAGGCCAATGCGCAGACCATCAAGACCGAGGACTCGATCCTGCAAACGCTGGTCAATCTGCGTTAATGACGCAGTTAAAGGGATAAGTTATGGACCGTCTCGTCTACACCGCGATGACCGGGGCCCGCCACGTGATGGAGCAGCAAGCCACCGTGTCGAACAACCTGGCCAACGCCACCACCACCGGCTTTCGCGCCCAGCTCGATACGTTCCGGGCGGTGCCGGTGGTGTCCGAGGGCTTGCCCACGCGCGCCTTTGTGGTCGACTCCACGGTCGGCACGGACTTCCGTTCCGGCCCGATCGAGACCACCGGCCGCGCGCTGGACATCGCCATCCGCGACCAGGGCATGATCGCGGTGCAGTCGGCGGACGGTTCCGAAGCCTATACCCGCAACGGCAGCCTGAAAGTCACCGAAAACGGCATCCTGCAAACCACCAGCGGGCAGAACGTGATCGGTGACGGCGGGCCCATCGCGGTGCCGCCGGACACCAAGATCACCATCTCCAGCGACGGCACGGTGAGCGTCAACGACGACAACTACGCGCCTGGCCCGGCCAATGTGCTGGGCCGCATCAAGCTGGTCAATCCGGACACCAAGACGCTGCTGCGCGGCGATGACGGTCTGTTCCGCCAGGCCGACGGCACGCCGGCCCAGAACGACCCGACCGTGCGGGTGGTCGACGGCGCGGTCGAGGGCAGCAACGTCAATCCGGTCGATTCCATGGTCAACATGATCAGTCTGGCAAGGCAGTTCGAAATGCAAATGAGCCTGATGAAGAACGCCGAGAATAACGCCGCAAAAGCCACCCAGATCCTCGCTTTGAGTTGATGCGCCCTCCCGCATAATGCTTGCATGGGATGAACAGGTTTGATGTTCGTCCGGCATTGGGAGAAGCATCATGATACGTTCGTTATGGATCGCCAAGACTGGCATGGAAGCGCAGCAGACGCAGATGGACGTGACGTCCCATAATCTGGCCAACGTCAGCACCAACGGTTTCAAGAAGTCACGCGCCGTCTTCGAAGATCTGCTGTACCAGAATATCCGCCAGCCGGGTGCGCAATCGTCGCAGCAGACCAATCTGCCGTCCGGCATGCAGCTCGGTACCGGTGTGCGCACCGTCGCCATCGAGCGCATCCACACTCAGGGCAATCCGCAGTCGACCGGCAACGATAAAGACATCATGGTCAACGGCAGCGGCTTCTTCACCGTGCTGCTGCCGGACGGCACCACCGCCTACACCCGCGACGGCTCGTTCCAGCGCGACCAGAACGGCCAGATGGTGACTTCGGAAGGCTTCGCGCTGCAACCGGCCATCACCATCCCGATCACCGCGCAATCGATCACCGTGGCGCGCGACGGCACCGTCTCGGTCAACATCGCCAACACCAACGGCGCCACCACCACCCAGCAGCTGGGCAGTTTGCAGCTGGCCACTTTCATCAACCCGACCGGGCTGGAATCGAAGGGCGAGAACCTGTACGTGGAAACCACCGCTTCCGGCGCGCCGCAGCAGAACACGCCGGGCAGCAACGGCACCGGCACGATCTTGCAAGGCTATGTGGAAACCTCCAACGTCAACGTGGTGGAGGAGATGGTCAATATGATCCAGACCCAGCGCGCCTACGAGATCAATTCCAAGGCCATTACCACCTCCGACCAGATGCTGCAAAAACTGTCGCAGATGTAAGGACATGATCATGAAATACGCCATCCCCTTTGTTGCTGTTGTTGCCGCCGCTCTGTTGAGCGCTTGCGCTTCGACGCCGACCTCGATCGTCAGCGCGCCGATGACCGCGCGTCCGCTGACCACCGAGCAGATGCAGGCAGTGCCGAACAACGGCGCCATCTACCAGCCGGCCGCGTTCCGTCCGGTATTCGAAGACCGCCGCGCGCGCCATGTGGGCGATGTGCTGACGCTGGTGATCACCGAGCGCACCTCGGCCAACAAGGCTGGCACCGCCACCGGCAACAAGTCGGGCAGCGTCAGCGCCACCTTGCCTGGCAAGCTGAGCAGCACCTTCGGCAATCCATTGACTGCCGCCACCACCAACACCTACACCGACGGCGACAACCAGACCGCCAGCAACGCCTTCACCGGCACCATGGGCATCACGGTGGTGGAAGTGCTGGGCAACGGCAACCTGATCGTCGCCGGCGAAAAGCAGATCGGCATGAACAAGGGCACGGAATACATCCGCTTCTCCGGCATGATCAATCCGGACAGCATCGCCACCGGCAACACTGTGCAGTCGACCGCCGTGGCCGACGCCCGCGTCGAGTACCGCACCGCCAACCATATCGACCGCGCCGAGCTGTCGTCGATGGCGTCGCGCTTCTTCCAAAGCTTGCTGCCTTTCTGATGATCATGAAAACTCCACTCAAAGCCGCCATCCTGGTCTGCCTGGCGTTGTTATCGCCGCTGACCCAGGCCGAGCGCATCAAGGATCTGGCCAGCATCGCCGGGGTGCGGAACAACCAATTGCTGGGCTATGGCCTGGTGGTCGGCCTCGACGGTTCGGGCGACCAGACCACGCAGACGCCGTTCACCGTGCAAAGCGTGGTGTCGATGTTGCAGCAACTGGGCGTCAACCTGCCGCAGGGCGGCACGCAGTTGCAGCTGAAAAACGTCGCCGCCGTGATGGTCACGGCCACGCTGCCGCCGTTTGCGCAGCCGGGGCAGCAGCTGGACATCACCGTGTCGTCGATGGGGAACGCCAAGAGCCTGCGCGGCGGCACGCTGCTGATGACGCCGCTGAAAGGCGCCGACGGCCAGGTGTATGGCATGGCGCAGGGCAATGTGCTGGTCGGCGGCGTCGGCGTGCAAGCCGGCGGCGGTGGGGGCGGCGGCAGTTCGCTGACCGTCAACCACCTGAGCGTGGGCAAGAT
Organism: Duganella dendranthematis; assembly: GCF_012849375.1. Classification (NCBI taxonomy): domain Bacteria; kingdom Pseudomonadati; phylum Pseudomonadota; class Betaproteobacteria; order Burkholderiales; family Oxalobacteraceae; genus Duganella; species Duganella dendranthematis. Next base: position 916,811 of record NZ_CP051684.1, on the reverse strand, counting down.
TTCCGGCGGTGCAACGGTTGAGCGCGCTGTCGCTTCCAACTTGGGCGAAGGCAATATGATCAAGCTGGAACTCAACAGCGCCGACTTCGCCACCGCCAGCCGCGTGGTCGAAGCCATCAATGACAAATACGGCGCCGGCATCGCCTACGCGCTGGACAGCCGCGTGATCCGCGTGCAGGCGCCTAGCAGCAGCGACCAGCGCGTGACCTTCATCGGCACGCTACAGGACATGCAAGTCAATCCGGCCGAGCAGCAGGCCAAGGTGATCATGAACGCCCGCACCGGCTCGGTGGTGATGAACCGCGCCGTGACGCTGGATACGTGCGCCATTTCCCACGGTAATCTGTCAGTATCGGTCAACGCCGATACTTCAGTCAGCCAGCCGAACCCGTTGTCGGGCGGCCGCACGGTGGTCACGCAGAACCCGCAGGTCGGCATCAAGGCCGATGGCGGCAAGGTGATGCTGGTCAAGGGCGGCGCGTCGCTGGCCGATGTGGTCAAGGCGCTTAACGCCATCGGCGCGACGCCGCAGGACCTGCTGTCGATCTTGCAGGCGATGAAGGCGGCAGGTTCGCTGCACGCCGAACTGGAAATCATTTAAGCAGGTGCGACCATGACCAGTCCAACTTCGACCAATACCGACCTGAGCGGCAAGTTTGCGCTGGATGTGCGCGATATGGGCAGCCTCAAGCAGTCGGCCCGCGCCGGCAGCCCGGCCGCGCTGAAGACCGCCGCCACCCAGTTCGAAGCCATGTTCGTCAACATGATGATGAAGAGCATGCGCGAGGCGACGCCGCAGGATGGCCTGACGGACAGCGCGCAGACCAAGATGTTCCAGACCATGCAGGACCAGCAGACCAGCCAGAGTATCGCCAAGAAGGGCATCGGCCTGGCCGATATGCTGGTGCGCCAGCTCAACAAGCAGACCGAAGCGCAAGCGCTGGCGCTCAGCGGCGAGGCGGCCGACAGCAGCAGCGGCGCCAACGCCGGCAGCTTTGCCGGCGTGGCCAGCCTGATGGACGCCAAGCTGCAACGGGCGATCGCCGCCGCCGGCGGCAATGCCGCCGCCACCACGAGCGCCACCACCAGCACCGACGCCACCAGCAGCAATAAAGGTTCGCAGGCGCCGCATGTGCGCAGCTTCCAGGAGAAACTGGCGTCGCACGCGGAAGAGGCCAGCAAGGCCACCGGCATTCCGGCCAAGTTCATGCTGGGCCAGGCGGCGCTGGAGTCGGGCTGGGGCAAGCGCGAGATCAAGGGCCGCGACGGCACCAACAGCCACAACCTGTTCGGCATCAAGGCCAGCGCCGACTGGAAGGGCAAGGTGGTCGAGGCCACCACCACCGAATACGTCAACGGCAAGGCGCAGACCAAGGTCGAGCGCTTCCGCGCCTATGACAGTTATGCCGATAGTTTCAAGGATTACGGGAAATTGCTTGCGAGTAACCCCCGCTATGAAAAAGTCTTGGCCAGCGCAGGCGACGCCAGCAGCTTTGCCCAGGGCTTGCAGAAGGCCGGCTACGCTACCGATCCGAATTACGCCTCCAAGCTGACCAGCATCATCAAGCGCTCGCTGGCCGGCTAATCAAGTTTTTCGGCGGTTTGCCGTTAACACGCATATCACAGAGTTAAACATACTATGTCCAGTCTTCTCAGCATCGGTAAAAGCGGTTTGTTGGCTGCCCAGGTCGGTTTAGCGACCACCGGCAACAACATCACCAACGCCAATACGGCCGGCTACAACCGCCAGGTGGCCATCCAGGGCGATACCGGTACCCAGTACCAGGGCTTCGGCTACGTGGGCACGGGTACCGAAATCCAGGCTGTGCGCCGCTATTACGATAACTTCCTGGCCACTTCGCTGCGCGGCGCCGAGGCCAACCAGGCGTCGCTGGACGCCTATAGCGGCCAGATCAGCCAGATCGACAATCTGCTGGCCGATCCGACCGCCGGCCTGTCGCCGGCGCTGCAGGACTTCTTCAGCGGTGTGCAGGACGCCACCGCCAATCCGGCCTCGGCCGCCGCGCGCCAGTCGCTGCTATCGAACGCGCAGTCACTGGCGTCGCGCTTCCAGGACATGAGCGCCAAGCTGACCGAGATCAGCTCCGGCGTCAATTCGACAATCACGTCCAGTGTCAACGAAATCAATTCCTACGCCACGCAGATCGCCGCGATCAACAACACCATCGCCGGCCTGACCACCGACCAGGCCGCGCCGAACGACCTGTTGGACAAGCGCGACCAGATGCTGACCGAGCTGAACAAGCTGGTCAAAGTCAGTGTGACGCCGGGCGACAACAATATGCTCAATGTGCAGTTCGGCACCGGCCAGCCGCTGGTGGTGGGCAACCAGCCGTTCCAGCTGACCACGTCCACCTCGCCGACGGATGTCAGCCGGGTGACGATCGGCTACCAGTCGTCCAATGGCAACTTCAGCGCGCTGCCGGACAGCGCTTTCACCGGCGGCCAGATGGGCGGCCTGATGGAGTTCCGCAACGGCGCGCTGGACAAGGCGCAAAACGCGCTGGGACAGGTGGCGGCCAGCCTGGCCACCGCCTTCAACGCCCAGCACGTGCTGGGGCAGGACCAGAACGGCGACCTGGGCACCAATTTCTTCAACCCGATTCAGGCCTATGTCGGCACCAACACGCACAACTCGCCGGCCAGCACGGCGGACGTGACGGCGGTGGTGACCGATGGCTCGGCGCTGACCGCCAGCGATTACAGCGTCGATTACGACGGCACCAATTACAACGTCACCCGCAAGAGCGACGGCCAGGTGACGGCGGTGACCGGCTCGCCGCAGGAAATCGACGGCGTCACCTACACCTTCAGCGGCACGCCGCAGCAGAACGATAACTTCCTGGTGCGGCCGACCTACAACGCCGCCACCAGCCTGTCGGTGGCGATCACCGACACCACCAAGATCGCGCTGGCGGCGCCGATCGCCACCGCTGCCGCGACCGCCAACGCCGGCAACGCCAAGATCAGCGCCGGTAGCGTCGACAAGAATTACCTGACGCCTGGCAATGCGCTGACGGCGCCCGCCACGCTGACCTTCGACAGCGCCAGCGGCACCTTGTCCGGCTTCCCGGCCGGCCAGGATGTGACGGTCACCGTGAACGGCACGCCGACCGTGTACCCGGCCGGCACGCCGGTGCCGTATACCGACGGCGCCAACATCAGCTTTGGCGGCGTCAACTTCGCCATCAGCGGCACGCCGGTCGACAAGGACACCTTCACGGTCGGCCCCAACACCAGCGGCGTCGGCGACAGCCGTAACGGTGCGCTGCTGGCCGGCCTGCAGACCAAGAACGTGATGAACAACGGCACCGCCACCTTCCAGACCAGCTACGCGCAGATGGTCAACTTCGTCGGCACCAAGGCGCGTGAGGCGCAGATCAGCAGCACCGCCGCCGATGCGTCGGTCAAGCAGGCCACCGCCGCGCAGCAAAGCGTGTCGGGGGTTAATCTGGATGAGGAAGCGGCCAATCTGCTGCGCTACCAGCAGGCTTACCAGGCCAGCGGCAAGGTGATGCAGGTGGCCAGCCAGTTATTTGATACTTTGCTCAGCATCGGCAATTAAGGAATAGGGTAGCTCTATGGTTATGCGCATCAGCACCAGAACAATTTTTGACACCGGCTCGATGCAGATCACGTCGCTGAGTTCGGCCATGGCGCGCACGCAGCAGCAGCTGTCGACCGGCCGCAAGAACCTGACCGCGGCCGACGATCCGATCGCCAGTTCGCGCGCGCTGGAAGTGACGCAGTCACAGTCGCTCAACACCCAGCTGGCCACCAACCGCTCCAACGCCAAGGGCGTGCTGGGGATCGAGACGACGGCGCTGTCCAGCACCACGTCGCTGCTGCAGGACATCAAGGACCTGGCGGTGAAGTCCGGCAACGGCACCTACACCGACGCCGACCGCGAGTCGGTGGCGATCGAGCTGGAAGGCAAGCTCGCCGACCTGATGGGCATCGCCAACACCGCTGACGGCGTCGGCGGCTATGTGTTCTCCGGCTACAAGTCGACCACTTTGCCGTTCACCAAGACCGCCACCGGCGCCGACTACCAGGGCGACCAGGGACAGCGTTCGCTGCAAGTGGGCACCACCCGCACCGTGCCGATCACCGATTCCGGCTCTTCCGTGTTCGAGGCCAACCAGACCGGTAATGGCACCTTTGTCACCAAGCCGGACCCGGGCAACTACGGTCGTGGCGGTAGCGGCATCATCAGCGCCGGCTCGGTCAAGGACGCAACCCAGGTGCTGCCGGGACACAATTATCAGATCAGTTTTCAGGTGGTGCCGGCCACGGCGGGCGTGCCCAAGGCCACCACCTACACAGTGACCGACATGACCGATCCCGCCAACCCGGTGCCGGTGCCGCCGACCCCGGTGCCGGCCGTGCCGCAGGCGTATGTCAGCGGCCAGAATATCTCGTTCGACGGCGTGCAGTTTGATGTCCAGGGCGATCCGGCCGACGGCGACAGCTTTACGGTCGAGCCATCGACCAAGCAGTCGGTGTTTACCACGGTGCAGAGCTTTATCGACCAGCTGCGCCAGCCGGGTTCCGGTCCTGCCGGCCAGGCCAGCCTGAACAATATGCTGAACCAGTTGCAGGTGAATATCGATAACGCCGCTGAAAATGTGTCGTCGGTCAACTCTGCGGTCGGCGCGCGGCTGAAGGAGCTGGATTATCTGGACAGTTCGGGTGATGACGCCGGCTTGCAGTACGCCAGCACGCTGTCGACCCTGCAGGATCTGGATTACACGGCGGCGATTTCGCTGTTCACGCAGCAGCAGACCACGCTGACGGCGGCGCAGAAATCGTTCACCACGATGTCGGGCCTGTCGCTGTTTAATTACATCAGCTAAGTTATATCCATTCAGTTTTCGCCGCCATAAAAAAACGGCCAGCTTGCGAGCTGGCCGTTTTTGTTTGTGCGCCCCGCCGTAGCAGGTCGCTGCCGCTTACTTGGCCGCCAGGATGCCGTGGCTGGCGCTGGCCTGCTTGCGCAGCCAGTCGTCGTCGCGGGTGGCCGTGGTGACGCCGCTGAGCGCGGTGGTGGCCTGGTAGTGATGCATTTCCCCGGCCAGCGCGGCCACGCTGCTGCTGAGGCCGCTTGCAGTAGTCGTGTCCAGTTTCGTCGCCGGCGTGCTGGTCGTGCTCGTGGCGCTACTGTTCTGGTAACCGCTGATGGCCGAACTCAGCGCACTGACATCGCTGGCGCGTCCCGCCTGGAACCAGACGTCGGCCAGCGCATGCGTGCTGCCATCGGTGCTGGTGTAGCTCGACTCCATGCCGATCCAGTTGCCGTTGTCGAAGTTCTTCACGCCTTGCGCCGCCACCGTCAGGCTGGCGATGTTCAGCGAAGCCAGCGTCTTCAGTTCGTCGGCCTGGCTGACGCCGTCCGCATTGGCGTCCACCCACACGCGCAGGTTGCCGAACTGCGCATCCTTGCTGTCGATCACGCCATCGTGGTTGCTGTCGATGTCGGCCAGCGCGGCAAAGCCGTTGCTGGTCTTGCCACCGCTGCTGCTGGCGGTCGCCGTGCCGAACAGTTCGCTGCCGTCGTTGATGAGGCCGTCGCCGTTGCGGTCCAGGGCCAGCAAACCGTCGCCGGAACCGACCCAGCCGGTGTTGACCTTGGTGCCGTCGGCGCGGATGTCGAAGGTGACGCCGGCGTTGATGTTCAGCGTGTTGATGCCGAGGCCATCCAGATCCAGCACCAGCGGGCTGGCGGTCAGCGCCGCCAGTTGGTCGGTCGACAGCGAGGCCTTGGCCGGATTGGCCAGCAAGGCGGTGGCCTGGGTCATGCTGAGTGCCGCCAACTGGTCGGTGGTGATGGCTTTGAGCTGGGTCGAGATCAGCGATTTCAGCTGGCCGGTGGTCAGCGCCTTGAACTGGTCGGCGCTGAACAGCTCCACCGTGGCCGCCTTCAGGCCGACCAGCTGCGCGGTTTTTAGCGCCGCCATGTCGGTGGCGTCGAGCGCGGTGATCTGGTCGGAATTGAAGGCGTTCAGCGCCACCACCGACAGCGCGCCGAGGTCGGCGGTGCTAAGGGTGGCGATCTGCGTGGTGGTCATGCCGGCCACCTGGGCCGTGGCCAGCGCCGACAGCTGGCGCGTGCTCAGCGTGTCGAACAGGCTGTCGGACAGCGCCGCTACCTGTTCCGAGGTCAGACCCGGGATTTGCAGCGTGGTGAAACCAGCCAGCGTGTTCATGCCGCTCAACTGCTCGGTGGTCAAGCCCTTGATCTGGCTAACCGTCAGCGCCGCCAGCGTGCGCGTCGACAGTGCGTTCAGCTGCGTCGCCGTCAGCACGCTCAGTTGGGTGGTTTTCAGCGTGCTGATCTGGGTCGAAGTCAGGCCGCTCATGGCCGTCACGCTCAGCAGCGGGAACTGCTCGGTGGTCAGGTAGGTCAGCGTCAGGCCGCTGACCTGCTGGGTGGTCAGGTTGGCCAGCTGGTCGGTCGACAGCGCCGCGACCTGGGCCGCTTTGAGCGCCGCCATCTGCGCCGAGCGCAGCGACAGGAAGCTGTCGTCGTCCAGCGCACCCAACTGCTCGACGGTCAGTCCCGCGACCTGACTGTCGTTCAGCGTACCCAGCGTGACCAGCGCGTTCAGCTGGTCGGTGCTGAGCGCCTTGAGGTCGGCGGCGTTCAGGCCCGGCAGTTGCGACGATTTCAGGCTGGACAACTGGTCCAGCGTCAATGCCGTCACTTGGGTGGTGTTCAGCATCGCCAGCTGGGCGCTGCTGAGGGCGGCCGCGTCTTCCACTTCCATCAAGGCGATCTGTTCGGTCGACAGGCCGGCCAGCGCGGCCAGCGCCAGCGCCCGTGTTTGCGCGGTGGTCAGCGCAATGATCTGATCGGTGCCCAGGATCTGCAGCTGGGTCTTGGTCAGCGCAGCGACTTGGCTGGTTTTCAGTGTGGCGATGTGGGCCGCGTCCAGCGATTGCAACTGCTCGCTGGTCAGGCCGCTGAATTGCAGCGTGGTCAGCGGATTGAGCGAGTTCAGTGCGGCCAGCTGGTCGGTGGTCAGGGTCTTGAGCTGCGCCGCCGTCATCGCGGCGATCTCGGCGGTGCTGAGCTGGCCCATCTGGTCGAGGCTCAGCTGGCTGATCTGCAAGGTGCTGAGCGCGGCGAACTGGTTGGTCTTGAGGCCGGCCAGGTCTTCCTGTTCCATCGCGGCTAGCTGCTCGCTGCTGAGGGCGCGAATGGCGCCGGTGCTCATGGCGCGCCATTGCGCCACCGACAGCGCCTGGATCTGGTGCTCGGTCAGCGTGGCGATCTGCTTGCTCGACAGCGAGGCGATCTGGGTCGTGCTGAGGTTGCCCAGCTGGCTATCGTCCAGTCCGCTCAAGTTGTCGGTGCTGAGCGCCGGCAGCTGGCGGGTGCTCAGCCAGCCGATCGGCAGCAAGGCTAGCTGCTCGGAACTCAGCGCGGCGACCTGGGCGGTGCTGAGCGCGCGCACTTGCGATGAGGTCAGGCCTTGCAGCTGGTCGTTGCTGATGATCTGGATATCGGCCGTGCCCAGCGCAACGATTTGCGCGGTGGTCAGCGACGCCATGTCGGCCGCCTCGATGGCGCCGAACTGGGTGGCGTCGAGTGCGGCGATGGCCTTGGTGCTGAGGGCGCGCAGCTGGCCGCCAGTCAGGCCGGTCACCTGGCCGGCACTCAGGCTCTGCACCTGGGCCACGGTCAGGCCGGCCATGGCGGCGGTGCTGAGGAAGCTGATCTGGTCGTTGGTCAGTGCGCCGAACTGGGCCGAAGTCAGGGCGGCGATCTGCGCCGATTTCAGCGCGACCAGGTCCTGGCCTTCGATGGCGGCGATCTGCTCCACGCTCAGCGATTGCAGCGCGCGGGTATTCATTGCCAGCAGGTCGCCGGTTTCCAGTGCGACGATCTGTTCGGTGGTCAGCGCCGCGGCCTGGGCATTGCTGAGGGCGGCGATCTGGTTGGTCTTCAGCGCGGCGATCTGGTCGGACGACAAGCCGGTGATCTGGTCGCTGGTCAGCGCACGCACCTGCGCCGTGCTGAGGCCGACGATGTGCAGCGCGTTCAGTTGCTCGGCGCTCAGCGACGGCAGCACGGCGGCCTTCAGGCCCGCCACGCCCTGGGTACTGAGGGCGGCAAACTGGTCGCTGGTCAGTGCGGCCAACTGATCGGTAGTGAGCGCGGCCACCTGGGCCGATTTGAAGAAAGCGAAGTCGTCGGCGTCGATGCTCGGCAACTGGGCGGCCGTCAAGCCGGCCAGGCCCTTGATGCTGAGCGCGCCGATCTGGGCGCCGCTCAGGGCGGCCAGCTGGGTGGCGTCCAGCACGCCGGTCTGCACCGACGTCAGGGCGCCGATCTGGCGCGTGCTGAGCAGGGCCAGGTCGTCCGCCGTCAGCGTCATGATGCGGTCGGTCGACAGGCCGGCGATCTGGGTGGTGGTGTAGTCGGCCAGGTTGCCCAGCGCGGCCAGTTGGGCGGCGCTGAGGGCGCCGATCTGGGCCTGGCTGAAGGCGTTGATGTTGGCGCTGCTCAGGGCATGCAGTTGCTCGGTCAGCAGCACCGCCATCTGGTCGGTGGTCAGCGCGCGCAGCTGGGTGCTGCTGAGCGCGGCAAAGTCTTCGGTCTCGATGGCGGTCAGCTGGGCGTCGCTCAGGTGCGCGATCAGCGCGCTGGACAACGAGCGCACCTGGCCGGTGCTGAGGGCGATCAGTTGCGCCGCGCTCAGGCCGTCCGCCTGGGCGGCGGTCAGGGCCGCCAGCTGGCTGGTCTTGAAGGAGGTCAGCTGGTCGACCGTCAGGCCGCCGATCTGGTCGCTGCCGAGGGCGCGTACCTGGCTGCTAGTCAGCGCTGCCAGGGTGGCCAGGGCGGCCAGCTGGGTGTTGTCCAGCCAGCTGATCTGGCGGGTGCTGAAGCCGGCGATTTCCTGGGTGGTCAGCACACCGTACTGGGCCAGCGTCAGCGCCGCCAGCTGGTCGCTGCCGAGGGCGGTGATCTGGCGGGTGCTGAAGGCGCGCAGGTCGGCGTCTTCCAGCGCCGCCAGCTGGTCCGGCGTCAGCGCGGCAATGGCGGCGTTTGACAGCGAGCGGATCTGGGCGGTGGTCAGGGCCGGGATCTGCGTGACGCTCAGGTACTGGATCTGGGTGCTGCTGAGCGCGGCGATCTGGCTGGTTTTCAGGTTGGCGATCTGGTCCGGCGTCAGCGCGATGATCTGGTCCGACGACATGGCGGCGATCTGCTTGGTGCCGAGCCCGCCCAAGCTGCCGAGCGCGGCGAACTGGGCATCGCTCAGCACGCTGAGCTGGGCCGGTGTCAGCGCGGCGATTTCCTGCGAGGTGAAGGCCGAGAGCTGGGCCACCGTCAAGGCCGCCACCTGGTCGGTGTTCAGCGCCACCACTTGCGCGGTGGACAGCGCGGCGATATCGTCCAGCGCGATTTCGGCGATCTGGTCCGGCGTCAGCAGCGCCAGCGCGGCGCCCAGGCCGCGGATCTGCGCGGTGCTCAAGGCCACCAGCTGGTCTTCGCTCAGCGTTTGCAGCTGGTCGCTGGTGAGCGCGCGCAGCTGGCGCGTGGTCAGCGTGCCGATCTGCGGCAGCAGCAGGCTGGTGATCTGGCCGCTGGTCAGCGCGCGCACCTGGTTGGTGGTCAGCGGCGCCAGCGACGCCAGGCTGTCGATCTGGTCATTGGACAGGGCCGCCACCTGGCGGGTGGTCAGGCTGGCCAGGATGGCGGTGCGCAGCGCCGCGAACTGGGATGACGTCAGCGCCCCCAGCTGGCTGCTGGTGAAAGCGGTGATCTGCTTGCTGGTCAGCGCGCCGATGTCGACCGCTTCAATCGCCGCCACCTGGCTGAGTGACAGCGCGCCCAGCGCGCTGGCGCTCAGACTGCGCACCTGGGCGGTGGTAAGGGCGACGATTTGGCTATTGGTCAGCGCGCCGATCTGGTCGCTGGTGAGGCCGGCGATCTGGTTGGTCTTCAGCGTGGCGATGCTCGACAGGCTGGCGATCTGCTCGGTCGTGAGGGCGCCGATCTGCTTGCTGGTCAGCGGCGCCAGCGTGCTCAGCGCCGCCATCTGCCGGGTACTCAGCGCATGCACCTGGGCGGTGGTCAGCGCGCTGATCACTTGCGTGCTGAGGCCGCCGATCTGGCTCAGCGTCAGGCTGCTGATCTGGTCGGTGCTGAGGCCGACGACCTGCTTGGTCGACAGCGCTTGCAGGTCGGCCACCTCGATGGCCTGGATCTGGTTGGTGCTGAGCGCCGACAACTGCAGCGTGCTCAGCGCACGCACCTGGCCGGTGCTGAGGGCGATGATTTCGGCGCTGGTCAGCACGCTGGTCTGTTCGGTGGTCAGGGCGGCGATCTGGCGCGTGGTCAGGCTGGCCAGCGTCGCCAACGGCAGCGCGACGATCTGCTCGGTGGTCAGCGAAGCGATGGCCAGTGTCGAGAAGCTGGCCAGCGACGGCAGGGCGGCGATCTGTTCGCTGCTGAGCACGGATTTTTGCGCCGGCGTCAGCGCCGCCACTTCGGCCGTGGTCAGCGCGGTGATCTGCTGGGTGGTCAGGGCCACCACCTGGTCGGTGGTCAGCGACGCGATCTGGCGCGTGCTGAGGCTGGACAGCGCGGCGCCGCTAAGCGAGGTCAGCTGCTCAGTGCCGAGCGCCTGGATGGCGCGCGTGCTGATGGCGCGCAGCTGTTCGTTCAGCAGGCCAGCCAGCTGGGCGGTGCTGAGCGCCGCCACCTGGTCGCTGCCGAGCGCCGATACCTGGCGCGTACTGAGCGAGCGCAGGTCGGCCACGTTCAGGTGCGACACCTGTTCGGTACTGAGCGCCTGCAACTGGCGGGTGGTCAGCGCGCCGAGGGTTTGCAGCGCGTCGAGCTGGGCATCCACCATCGCGCTCAATTGCAGCGCCGTCAGCGCGGCGATTTCCTGGGTGGTCAGCGCGCGCAGCTGGGCCGTGCTCAGCGCGGCCAGCTGGTCGCTGGTCAGCGCGGCGATCTGGCGCGTGGTCAGCGCCGCCAGGTCGCCGTTGCTGAGGGCGACGATGCGGTCATCGGCCAGCGCCGACAGTGTGGCGGTGCTCAGCGCGCGCAGCTGGTCGGTGCCCAACGCCACCATCTGGGCGCTGGTGATGGCGCCGGCCTGGGCCGCCGACAGCGCGGCCAGCTGCACGGTTTGCAGCTTGGCGAAGTCGCTGCTGCTCATCTGCGAGATCTGGTCGCTGGTCAGCGCGACGATTTGCTTGGTGACCAGCGGCAGCAGTTGCAGCACGGTCAGTTGCTCGGTGGTCAGCACGCTGATCTGGGTCGGCGTCAGCGCCCGCACTTCGGCGGTGGTGAACGCGGCCAACTGGTCGCTGGTCAGCGCCATCACCTGGTCGGTACTGAGGCGGGCGATCTGGGCGGTCCGCATAGCGCGGATGTCGCGGGTTTCGATGGCGGCGATCGCTTCCAGGCTGAGCGCGGTAATCGCGGCGGTGCTCAGTGCGGCGACCTGCGCCGTGCTGAGCGCGACGATCTGGGCGGTGCCGAGCGCCTGCAACTGGTCGCTGCTGAGGGCGGCCAACTGGCGGCTGGTCAGCGTCACCAGGTCGTCGGTGTTGAGCGCGCCGAGCTGGTCGCTGGTGAGGGCGCGGATTTGCAGCGTGGTCAGCACGCTGAGATTGCTCAGCGCGTCCAGCTGAGCGTCGTTCAGCGTGGCGATCTGGTCGCTGGTCAATGCGGCGGTCTCGGCGGTGGTGAGCGCGGCCAGCTGCTCGGTCAGCAGCGCGACGATCTGGTCGGTGGTGAATTTGGTGATCTGTTGCGTGCTGAGCGCGGCGATGTCGCGGGTTTCGATCGCATGCAGCTGGTCGGGGGTGAGGGCGGCGATGCCGACCGAACTGAGACCGCGGAACTGGTCGCCGCTGAGGGCAACGATCTGGTCCGATGTCAGCGACTGCACCTGGTCGGAGGTCAACACACCCAGCTGGCTGCTGGCCAGCGTCGTCAGGTTGCGCGTCGACAGCGTGCTGATCTGGTCGGTGGTGAAGGCCGCCAGCTGGCGGCTGCTGATGCCGGCCAGCGTGCTCATGGCGTTGAGTTGCTCGCTGGTCAGCACCTGGATCTGCGCGGTGCTGAGGGCGCCGATGGCGGCGCTGCTGAGCGCGGTGAACTGGTCGGTGGTTAGTGACGACAATTGACCAGTTGCCAGCGCCGCCACTTGCGCGCTGCGCAGCGCGGCGATGTCGCGGGTTTCAATCAGGATCAGCTGGTCGGTGGTCAGCGTGTTGAGCATGTCGGTGCCCATGCTGGCGTACTGGTTGGTGCTGAGGTCGACGATCTGGGTGGCGCTCAGCGACTGGATCTGGTCGACGGTCAGCGCGGCCAGCTGGGTGCTGGTCAGCGCCACCAGGTCGCGGCTTTCCAGCCCCACCAGCTGGAGCGTGGTCAGCGCCTGGATTTGCAGCGTGCTGAATGGCGCCAGCGATGCCAGCGCGGCGATTTGTTCGGTGGTCAGCGCGGCGATCTGGTCGGCCGTCAGGCCGCGTTCGGCGGCGCTGCTCAGCGCGCCGAACTGGTCGGTGGTGAGCGCGGTCAGCTGCTCGACCGACAGCGCGCCGATCTGCGCCGAGCCGAGCGCGGCGACGTCGCGGGTTTCCAGCACCTGCAACTGGACGGGCGTCAGTTCGCTCAGCAGCGTGGTGCCGAGCGTGGTCATCTGGGTGGTGCTCAGCGCCACCAGCTGGTCCGAGGTCAGTGCCTGCACCTGCTCCAGGCCGAGTGCGGCCAGCTGGGCGCTGGTCAGGGTGGCGATGGTCTTGGTTTCCAGTGACGCCACCTGTTCGGTGGTCAGCGCGGCGATCTGCGCGGTGGTCAGCGGCAGGATGGTCTTGATCGCGACGATCTGGGCGGTGGTCATCACGGCCAGTTGGTCCGGGCGCAAGGCCTTGGCGTCGTCGGTGGTCAGCGCGTAGATCTGATCGGTGGTCAGCGCCACCAGCTGGTCGCTATTCAGCGCGCCGATCTGGCCGGTGGTCAGGGCGCGGATGTCGCGCGTTTCAATCGCGGCGATCTGGGCGGCGCTGAGCTGGCCGACCACGGCGGTGGTCAGGGCGCTGACCTGGGCTGAGGTCAGCAGCACCACCTGGTCGGTGCTCAGTGCGGCGATCTGGTCGCCCGTCAGCGCGCCCAGCTGGGCGCTGGTCAGGGCCACAAAGTCGCGGGTTTCCAGCCCGGCCAACTGGTCGGTAGTCAGCGCGGCGAACTGCGCGGTGGTGAGCAGCAGCAGGTTTTTCAGCGCGGCGATCTGGTCGGTGTTGAGGACGCTGATCTGGTCCGGGCTCAGCGATGGCAGCATGGCGCTGGACAAGGCCGCCAGTTGGCCGGTGGTGAGCGCCACCAATTGGTCGTAGGTGAGGGCGCGCAGCTGGCCGCTGGTCAGCGCCGGCACGTCGCGGGTTTCCAGCGCCCCCAGCTGGTCGGTGCTCAGCTGGCTGATCATGCCGGTGGTCAGGGTCGACACTTGCAGGCTGCTGAGCGCGACGATCTGGTCGGTGCTGAGGCTGGCGATCTGGTCGGCGTTGAACGCGGCCAGTTGCTCGCTGCTGAGGGCGGTGATGGTCTTGGTGGTCAGGCCGACGATCTGGTCCACCGTCAGGCCGCCGATCTGCGCCGAGTTCAGCGGCGACAGCGTGGTCAGCGCATTCAGCTGGTCGGTGCTCAGCGCGCTGATCTGGTCGGCCAGCAGGGCGGCGATTTCGTTGGTGCGCAGCGCATGCAGCTGGTCGGTGCTGAGGAAGGCCAGTTGATCGCCGTTGAGCGCGCGGACCTGCTGGCTGGACAGCCAGATCAGGTCGCGGGTTTCCAGCGCGGCGACCTGGTCGCCGGTCAGTGCCGCTACCGAAGCGGTCGCCAGCGAGGCGACCTGGAGCGTGCTCAGGTAGGCGATCTGGTCGACGTTCAAGGTATTCAGCTGGCTGGCGTTGAGGGCATTGATCTGGTCGGTGCGCAGCGCTTGCAGCGCCTGCGAACTGAGCGACGCCACCTGGTCGGACGTCATGGTGGTCACGGCGCTGGTGCTGAGCGCGCGCAACTGCAGCGTGCTCAGCGCGGTGAACTGGTCGGTGCTCAGGGCCGGCAACTGGTTGGAATTGACAGCGGCGATCTGCTGGGTGCGCAGCGCGCGCAGGTCGTCGGTTTCCAGCGCGGCGAACTGGGCGGCCGACAGCGCGCTCACCTGGCCGGTGGTCAGGGCCGGCATGTCCTGGGTGGTCAGCGCCACCAGCTGGTCGGAGGTCAGGCCGGACAGGATGGCGGTCGGGATCGCGGTCAGCTGGGTGGTGCGCAGCGCCTGGATGCCGTCGGTGCTCAGGCCGCCCAGGGTGGTGGCGGTCAGCTGGGTCACGGCGCGGGTGGTCAGCGCCCGCACCTGGTCGGTGCTGAACCAGCTCAGCTGGTCAGACGTGAGGGCCTGCATGTCTTCGCTGGCCAGTGCTGCAATCTGCTCGGTCGAGATGGCGGCGATTTGGTCAGAATTGAGGTTGGCGATAATCGAAGTCATTACAGGATCTCCCTAGGGTGCTGCCATGATACGCGTTAAATTTCCTTAAGGAAACCAAAATGCGAATGGATGAGGCTATTCCGCCATCGGTTGCAGCACCGCTGGCCGAACCGGAACGGTTGCCGGTTTGACTACTTGCGGTCGCTGCGACCAGGTCCGCGGCATCAGCCGCGCGCGCTCTATCCCGTCCAAAAACAGATTCTGGATCGGCATTCCCAGGTAAGGCAGCGTCATGGCGATGACCAGCAAGCCGACGCCCAATGTTATCGGGAAGCCAATGCCAAACAAATTCAGCTGCGGCGCGGCGCGCGTCAGGATGCCGAGCGCCACGTTAGTAATCAGTAAAGCTGCGACGATCGGCAACGACAGTTGCACCCCGACGCTGAAAATCATGCCGCCCCAGTCGGCCAGCTGCTTGAAACCGCCGCCGTAGACTGGAATGGCCGACACCGGCAGCGTGGAAAAACTTTCCACCAGCGCCGACAGCAGCACCAGGTGGCCGTTGACCGCCAAAAAGGCCATGGTCGCCACCAGCGACAGAAACTGGCTGATCGCCGACGAGCGGCCCTGGGTGGTCGGATCGAAAAAGGTGGCGAATCCCAGGCCCATGGTCAAACTGGAAATTTCCCCCGCCATCTCCACCGCCGCAAAAATAATGCGGATGCTGAAGCCCATGGCCAGCCCGATCAACATTTCCTGCATAACAATCAGCAGGCCGGCCCAGGACATCGGGTCGGTGGCTGGCCAGGCCGGCACCGCCGGCGCGACGATGGCGGCGATCATCACCCCCAGGCTCAGCTTGACGCTGGCCGGCACCGCGCTATTGCCCAGCAGCGGCGAGGCGGCGATCAGCGCCATGATGCGGCACAGCGGCCACAACAGGCCGGCGATCCACATATTGATATCGGCAGAAGAGACGGTCAGCATAAGGGTCTGTTACATTTCCGTCCGGCATCTTTTGTATTGTAGATCAAGTGCTTACTAAATCGGAAACTGTTACATATTGATAAAGTGACTATCCCACCAGCAGGGGGATGCCGCCGAACACTTCGCGCATGTAGTCGAGCATGATGGACAGCATCCACGGGCCGGCCACCACCAGCGCCACAAACACCCCGACCAGCTTGGGAATGAAGGACAGCGTCTGTTCGTTGATCTGGGTGGCGGCCTGGAAAATGCTGACCACCAGGCCGATGACCAGCGCCACCAGCAGCAGCGGCGCGGCCACCATCAGGGTGATTTCCATGGCGTGCTTGCCCATGGTCATGACGCTTTCGGGTGTCATGGCGACCTCCTAGTAGAAACTCTGGGCCAGCGAGCCGAGCAGCAACTGCCAGCCGTCCACCAGCACAAACAGCATCAGCTTGAACGGCAGCGAAATCACTGCCGGCGACATCATCATCATGCCCATCGACATCAGTACAGAGGCGACCACCATGTCGATAATCAGAAATGGAATGAAGATGGCAAAGCCGATCTGGAACGCAGTTTTCAGCTCACTGGTGACGAACGCCGGCACCAGAATGCGCAGCGGCACGTCTTCCGGCCCTTGCAAGGCCGGGCTGCGCGACAATTTGACGAACAGCGCCAGGTCGGCCTCGCGGGTTTGCTTGAGCATGAACGTTTTTAATGGCGCGGCGCCCTTGTCCAGCGCCTGACTCATGTTGAGCTTGTTTTCCTGCAGCGGCAGGTAGGCTTCGTTGTAGATTTTATCGAACGTGGGGCCCATGACGAACAGCGTCAGGAACAGTGCCAGCCCGACCATCACCTGGTTGGGCGGCGCCGATTGGGTGCCCAGCGCCTGGCGCAGCAGCGACAGCACGATGATGATGCGGGTGAAGCTGGTCATCAACAACAGCGCTGCCGGGATGAAGGTCAGCGCCGTCATCAGCAGCATGGTCTGGATCGGCAGCGTGTAATTGGTGCCGCCGCCCGGCGCCGGGGTCGCGTTCAGGGCCGGGATGCCGATATTGGATTCGGCGCCGGCCACCAGCGGCAGCGCCAGCAGCGTCAGCGCGAGCAGCGGCGGGATGTAGCCGGACAGCTTATTTGCCATTGCGTTTGTCGATCGTTTGTTTGAACCATTCGGCGAAATTGGCGGTCGGCAGGGCGACCGTCTGCAACGGTTCGCTGCTTTCCTGGCGCGGCATGGTGGCCAGCGCGTTCATGCGGCCGGGCGAGGCGCCCACCACGATCCATTGCTCGCCCACTTCCACCACCAGGATGCGCTCGCGCGTGCCGACGCTGAGCGTGCCGACCAGCTTGATGTTGCTGTTGCCGCCGCCGAAGTTGCGCGGGCCGAAGCGTTTGGTCAGCCAGGCCAGGCCGAGCATCAGGCCGATCACGAAGATCAGCGCCAGCGAGGTTTGCAGCAGGCCGCCGCCGGTCGATGGCGCGGCCGGTTGCGGCGTCGGGATGGTCATGGCCATGGCGCCGGATGGGGCAGGCGCGGCTGGCGTGAGCGGGACAGCCGGTGCGGCCGGGGCAGATGCCGCGGCAGCGTTGTCGGCCGCCGCAGCGGCCGTGCCGCCGGCCGTCGGCGCAGTGTCCGCCGGCGCCGGCGTGGCAGCGGTGGCGGCGGTGGAGGCTTGCGCGGTGGCGGCTGCGGCGGCCGGTGTGGCCGCATGGGCGCCGCCGATGGTGCCCGACACAGTGTGCTGGGCCATCGCAGGCGCGGCGGCCAAGGCCGCCGCGATCGTCAGAGAGGAAATCAGTCCGTGCTTCATTTATTCAATTTTCGGATACGTTCGGAAGGCGTGATGATGTCGGTCAGGCGGATACCGAACTTGTCGTTCACCACCACCACCTCGCCCTGGGCGATCAGGCAGCCGTTGACCAGCACGTCCATCGGTTCACCGGCCAGGCCGTCCAGTTCCACCACCGAGCCCTGCGCCAATTGCAGCAAGTTCTTGATGGCGATCTTGGTGCGACCCAGCTCCACCGTCAGCTGGACCGGGATGTCGAGGATGAAGTCGATATCGTTATGGGTTTCGGTCTTGCTCGGCGTGCTGGAAAAATCCTTGAACACGGCGGCGCTGGCCGCTTGCGACGCGGCTTGCTGCTTTTCCAGCGCGGCCGCTTCGGCCTGCGCCTGTTCGGCGATCGCCGCACCCCATGGATCGTCATCGTCCAGCGGTTGATCGTCTTGATTGTCCGACATGATTCTCTCCGGGTTTATTTACTTGCTTATTTAAGGTTATCGGCATTGGCCAGCAGTTTCTCGACCTTGAGCGCGTACTGCCCATTCATCACGCCATAACTGCAATCCATGACCGGCACGCCGTCCACGGTGGCCGAGATGAATTCCGGAATCGACAGCGGGATGATGTCGCCCACCCGCATATTCAGGATCTCGTCGAAATTGACTTTGGCCGTGCCCAGCGAGGCCACCAGTTCGACTTCGGCGATCTGGATCTGCTGCGTCATCAGGCGGATCCAGCGCTTGTCCACTTCCAGCGCCTCGCCTTGCAGGCTGGAGGTCAGCGAGTCGCGGATCGGTTCGATCATCGAGTACGGCATGCAGAAGTGGATCTGGCCCGACACCGAGCCCAGCTCCACCGTGAAGGTCGACGCCACCACCACCTCGTTCGGCGTGGCGATGTTAGCGAACTGGGTATTCATTTCCGAGCGGATGTATTCGAACTCGACCGGATAGACCGGCTCCCACGACTTGGTGTAAGCCTCGAACACGATGTCCAGGATGCGCAAAATGATGCGCTGCTCGGTCTGGGTAAAGTCGCGGCCCTCGACGCGGGTGTGGAAACGGCCGTCGCCGCCGAACAAGTTGTCCACCAGCAGGAACACCAGGCCCGGATCGAACACCATCAGCGCGGTGCCGCGCAGCGGCTTCATATGCACCAGATTCAGGTTGGTCGGCACCACCAGGTTACGGATGAACTCGGAATACTTGGAGACCCGCACCGAGCCGACCGAGACCTCGGCGCTGCGGCGCAGGAAGTTGAACAGGCCGACACGCAGCAGGCGGGCAAAGCGTTCGTTGATAATTTCCAGCGTCGGCATCCGGCCGCGCACGATACGTTCCTGGGTGGCCAGGTTGTACGTGCGTACGCCCGCGACGTCTTCCGCCGCCGCGACATCGTCCTGGTCGCCGTTGACGCCCTTTAAAAGGGCATCGACTTCTTCCTGGGATAGAAAATTATCAGCCATGGGGTGTGCTCTGCTTACTTTCTACTTACTGGATGATGAACGACGTAAACAATACGTCTTCGATTTCTTGCGGCGAACCACGGTCTTCAAACGGTTCTTTCAGCGCCGTGATGATTTCCTTGGCCAACTGGATCTTGCCTTCCGGCGTGTTGATGTCGGCGGCGTGCTTGGCCGACAGCAGCAACAGGATGCGGCTGCGCACCTTGGCCATGTTCTTCTTGACCTCTTCCTGGGTTTCGGCGTCCGCCACCTGCAGCGAGAACGCCACTTGCAGATACTGGTCGGCGCCGCTTTCGCCCGGTTGCAGGTTGACGGTAAATGGTTCGACCGGCTCGTAAATCGCCGGACCGGCCGGCTTCTTGGATTTTTTCTTCTTGGACGGCGCCTCGTCGTGCTCTTCGGCATCGGCTTTGCCGTGCAGGAAGAACCAGGCCGCACCGCCGCCGGCGGCGCCCAGCACCAATACCACGGCCAGAATGATGATGATCAGTTTTTTGCTGCCACCGCCTGCGGGTGCTTCAACTTTCTGATCGGCTTTCATTTTTGGGTTCGCTTTCAAAGTAGCCCTTCATGTTGCGGAGTGTTTCACGCCGCCATTATGTCATTATCAGTCGCGCCAAGGCAGACGGAAGCGCTGAAAAGAGGGGCGTTCCCGGTGCTGCTTGACATTTCCCTAGTGTAACAGACAACAAAACCGGGAGGGCGTGAGCGCCGGTCCCGGTTTGCGCTGTGGCCGAGCCCGCTCAGGCGAAGGTATCGACCGCACCGGCCGGCAGGCGGCGCACCGGCGGCGCGCTGCGGGCCGCATCGGCCTGGTTGTTGTTATCGCGCCCATAGCTGCCACCCGAACGGCCGCTGCCGCCACCGTTGCCGCTCTGCGCCGAGCTGGCTTGTTGGCTGAAGCTGCTGTTGCTCTGGTCCGACATGCTGGACGAGACGGTGGCGCTGCCCAGCTGGATGCCGGCGTCGCTCATCATTTCCTTCAGCTTCGGCAAGGCGTTTTCCAGCGCCTGACGCACTTCCGGCGCGGCCGAGCTGAAGGCGGCGGTGGCCTGGTCCTTGTTGACGCTCAACACCACCTGCAGCGGACCCAAGTCTGGCGGATTCAGCTCCATGGTGGCGCTCTGTTCGCCGCCGGCGGCCATGAAGATGATTTTCTGGCCCAGTTGCTGGTCCCAGGCCTGGCTGCCGACGCGGCTGCTGAGCTTGTCGGTCGGCACGGCGGTGGCGGTGGCCTTGGCGATCTCCTGCGCCGCATGGCTGGCGGTCGGCGCGATGGTGATGCTGGCTTGTTCTTTCAGCGTTGCGGCGGCCTCGGCGTTGGCAGCGGTGGCTTTGGGCGCGGCGGCCAGCTGGGCCGGATCGGCGGCCGCCTGCTGTTGCTGCTGGGTTTGCGACACTTGCGGCTGGGCGTCAGTCTTCGGCGCGGCCTTGGTGTCGATGTGGTTGATGGCGTCGGCGCCGGTTTTTGGCGCGGCGGCATCGGCCACGGCGGCGTTGTCGGCCGGCTGCGCGGCGGCCTTGGTGCTGTCAGCAGCATCGCCCGCTACGGTGGTGGCGACGGTCACTGGTTTGAGGCTGTCGGTGCCGTCGCCCTTGCCGGCAGCGGCTTTGACGGCGGCAGCGGCGGCCAAGGTCGCTGCGTCGGCGGCGGTTTGCGTGGCGGTGCCGGCCTTGTCCAAGGTGCTCTTGAAGTCGGCCGCGCCAGCGGCGGCCTGGTCCTGGGCGGTTTGCAGCGCGGCGGCATCGGCAGCGAGTGCGGCGGCATCGGCAGCGGTGGCTGGATCGGCGGGCAGGGCGGCGCCAGCGGCGCTTGCGGCAGCCTGGGCGGCCGCAGCCGCAGCGGCATCGGCGGCCAGCGCGGCGGCGCTGCCACCACCGGCGCCAATGGCGCCAGCGTCCGCCGCAGTGGCGGCCGGTGCGGCAACAGGCGCGGCAGGCTGATTGAAAGCTGCGACCAGGGCCAGCATATCGGCTACCGGATCGGCTGCTTGCGCTGCCTGGGCGTCGCTGTTGGCGCTGTCTTTGTCACTGCTGTCGCTATCGCTGGCGGCGGTTTTTTCCTGCACCGGCGCGGCAGCTGGCGCGGCGGCGGCTTCGTTATTGGTATTGGCTGGCGCGTCGGCCTGCTCCGATTGCGCCTGCCTGGCCGGCGCGGCTTGCTGTTTCGGCGCCGAGGCGCGCGATGCGTTCGGCCGTTCGGCGGCCTTGGCCGGCTGGTTGCTGCTGGTGTTATTGGCCTGGCGCTGGTCGATCTCGCGCGACAGGGCTTGCTTGAAGGCGCTGTTGTCGCCGCCCGCACTCAGGTTCAGGTTGACTTTGGGCGCGGCCACTGCATTGGCATTCAGGCTGGGAATCTGGAGGTTATTGCTTTGCATGTTACGCGCTCTCTCGTGTCATCGTTTGTAGTACGCCCCGCGTGCCGCGTGTTCGTCCATGGCCTTCTGGTCGCGCTTGTTTTCCAGCTTGAGCGCCGCCGCATCGGCCCGGTCGTTCAGGGTGGAATACGACATGCGCTTGCGTTCGCTGCCTTGCCACGCCGCTTTTTCTTGCTCGCTGCGCAGCTGGGCGTGCCGTATCATTTCCAGCTGGCCCTTGATCGCCACTTCCAGCTTGTCGATGAACGCCACGAAGTTGCGGTAGGCCATGGGCGTGATACCGGCCGCCTGGGCTGCCTCGAAACGCTTGATGTATTCCTCGCGGAAACCGATCAGCATTTCGTGCTTTTGCTTGGCCTCGTCGACGGCTTTCAGGGACGCACCGAGCCGCTTGGCGGCGTCGTCGGTTTCACGCCGTGCCAGGTCCATCAGGGTTTCAAGTTGCGCTTTGGAGGCCATGGTGAGAATTATAAGGAACGTCCAGCCAGATCAATCAGTCGAATAGAGAGGTCAATTGCCCCAAACTCTCGCCCATGGTGACCTGTTCCGTGATTTGTTGCTGTAAGAAATTTTCTATCCGATCATGCAATTGGATAGCCTGATCCAGCACCGGGTCGGTACCGGCGGCGTAGGCGCCGACGCTGATCAGGTCGCGGCTGCGCTCGAAGCGCGAAAACAGTTGCTTCAGCTGGCGCGCCTTGCTCTGATGCTCGTGCGAGGTGATCGAGTGCATGGCGCGGCTGATCGACTGTTCGATATCGATGGCCGGGTAGTGGCCGGCTTCGGCCAGGCGGCGGTTCAGCACGATGTGGCCGTCCAGGATCGCCCGCGCCGAGTCGGCAATCGGGTCCTGCTGGTCGTCGCCCTCGGTCAGCACGGTGTAGAAGGCGGTGATCGAGCCGCCGCCCAGCTCGCCATTGCCGGCGCGTTCGACCAGCACCGGCAGCTTGGCGAAGACCGACGGCGGATAGCCCTTGGTGGCCGGCGGTTCGCCGATGGCCAGCGCGATTTCGCGTTGCGCCATGGCGTAGCGGGTCAGCGAATCCATGATCAGCAGCACGTTCTGGCCCTTGTCGCGGAAGTGCTCGGCAATCGCGGTGGAATAGGCCGCGCCTTGCAGTCGCATCAGCGGCGGCGTATCGGCCGGAGCCGCCACGACCACCGAACGCGCCAGGCCATCCTCGCCGAGAATTTGCTCGATGAATTCCTTGACCTCGCGGCCCCGCTCGCCGATCAGCCCGACCACGATGATGTCGGCTTCGGTGTAGCGCGCCATCATGCCCAGCAGCACGGATTTACCGACGCCCGAGCCGGCGAACAGGCCCATGCGCTGGCCGCGTCCCACGGTCAGCATGGCGTTGATGCAACGCACGCCGACGTCCAGCGTCTCGACAATCGGCGCGCGGCCCAGCGGATTGGCCGGGCGGGTGTTGATCGGCGCGCTGTCGACGGCGTTGATCGGGCCCTTGCCGTCCAGCGGGCGGCCGGCGGCATCGACCACCCGGCCCAGCAGTTCGACGCCGACCGGCAGGTGGCGCGCGCGGTCGCTCGGACGGCGGCGCGGATGGGCCACGCTGCCCGGTTTCGGAATGGCCGGCTCGACCGGGAAGACGCGGGTGCCGGGCACCACGCCTTCGACGTCCGACTGCGGCATCAGGAAGAGTTTGTCGCCTTCAAAGCCGACCACTTCGGCTTCGATCTTGCCGCCGTTGGGCAGCGGAATGGTGCAGGCGGCGCCCACCGCCAGGCGCAGGCCGACCGCTTCCATCACCAGCCCGGCCACGCGCGTGACGCGGCCGGAGATCTGCATCGGCTCGACCATGCTGGTCAGGGCGGCGCAATCGCTGAGGTAGGATTTCCAGCGGCCGGCGTGCGGGCTGGCGGCGGGGGCGGTGTTGCCGGCGGGGCTGCGGTCGATGGTGTCCATGGCGTCAGTCCAGCCAGTCCACTTCCTTGCCGAGCGCATGGCTCAGGCGCTGCCAGCGCGCGGCGGCGGTGGCGTCGATGGTGTTGCTGGCGGTATCGACCTTGCAGCCGCCACGGCCGACCGACGGGTCTTCGACCACGCGCCAGCCGCCCTTGTCCAGCTCCTCGCCGATGCCGGCGCGCACAGTGGCGGCGTCGTCCGGATGTAGCACCAGCAGGGCAGGTTGTTGCAGCACCGGCAGGTATTCGATGGCGTCGCGCACGATCGGCAGGATCAGCTCCGGCTTGACCTGCAAGGCGTTCTTCAGCATGCCTTTGGCCAGTTGCAGCGCCAGTTCCAGCACCTCGTTGGCGATCAGCTGGTCGGCGTCCTGCAGTGCGGTGCTAAAGTTGTTGGCGATAACGCGCACTTGCTCCAGTTCACCCTTGAGCGCTTCCTTGGCCACTTCCATGGCGTCGGCGTGACCGGCCTCATGACCTTCCTGGTAGCCATCCTTGCGGGCGTCCTCGCGGATGCCTTCCAGTTCCTCGACGGTGGGGTATTCGATGGGCGGCGGCAGCGGCGGCCCCATTTCCATTTGCTGCTGCTGCGCCTGCAAGGCTTCGTGCACCCGCTGTTCGGCTTCCAGCCGGGCGTTCTCGGCGTCGATCTCGCGCTGTTCCGCTTCGCGCAGCGCCACCGTGCTGGGGCGTTCGTCGCCAAACGAGGTCATTTCCCAGCGTTTGAAGGCCGGCTGCGCGTCTTTGCTGTGCATACTCATTAAACGAAGGAATCCTCACCTTTGCCACCGAGCACGATCTGGCCTTCGTCGGCCAGGCGGCGCACGATTTGCAGAATTTGCTTTTGCTGGGTTTCCACTTCCGACAGGCGCACCGGACCCTTGGACTCCAGGTCTTCGCGCATCATTTCCGAGGCGCGCGCCGACATGTTCTTGAAGATCTTGTCGCGCAGCTCCTGCGAGGCGCCCTTGAGCGCGACGATCAGCATTTCCGACTGCACTTCGCGCAGCAGCAGCTGGATGCCGCGGTCGTCGATATCGATCAGATTATCGAACACGAACATCTCGTCCATGATCTTCTGCGCCATATCGTTGTCGTAGTTCTTGATGTTGTCCATGACCGAGCTTTCCTGCTCGCCGGACATAAAGTTAAGAATCTCGGCCGCCGCGCGCACCCCGCCCAGCGTCGATTTCTTGATGTTCTCGTTACCCGACAGCAGCTTGGTCAGCACGTCGTTCAGCTCGCGCAACGCGGCCGGCTGTACGCCGTCCAGCGTGGCGATACGCAGCACCACGTCGTTGCGCAGGCGGTCGGTGAAGTTGCCGAGAATCTCGCAGGCCTGGTCGCGCTCCAGGTGGACCAGGATGGTGGCGATGATCTGCGGGTGTTCGTTGCGGATCAGCTCGGCGACGGATTGCGAATCCATCCACTTCAGCGACTCGATGCCGGAGGCGTCCTTGCCGCCCAGAATCCGCGACAGCAGCACCGACGCCTTGTCGTCGCCCAGCGCCTTGGTCAGCACCTGGCGGATGTACTCGTCCGAATCCAGGCCCACGGTGGAGGCGGCCGCGACCATGTCACGGAAATTGTCGAGCGTGCCGACCACTTCCTCGTGCGGCACGTTCTTCATGGTGGCCATGGCGGCGCCGAGCTTCAGCACCTCGCGCGGGCCGAGGAATTTCATCACCTCGGCGGCCTCGGTTTCGCCCATCGCCAGCATCAGGATGGCGGCTTTTTGCAGTCCGGTATTCTCAGTCATTGGCGCCTATCCATTCCTTAATCACGTTGGCCACAATGCGTGGGTCTTCCACCGCCAGTTTCTTGGCCATGGCCAGGTTTTCGCGGTAGCCGCGGGCGGTGCTCTCTTCCATTTTGCGCAGTGCTTCTTCGGCGATGAGGGCCTCGTCCGGACCTTCCTCGACCTCTTCTTCCGGCACTTCCGGCTCCGGCTCGGGCGCATTGATCTCGTCGATTTTCTTGAACACCGGGCGCATCATCGGACGCACAATGCGCATCACGATGTACAGCAGAATCAGGGCGGTGATCAGGAACTTCGCCAGATCCTTGGCCATCGGCAAGTTGGCCGGATCGCGCCACCAGTCAGGCGGGCGCTCGAACGGCTTGTCGACGCCGTCGAACGGCGAGTTGGCGACGCTGACGGCGTCGCCGCGGTCCTGGTTGTAGCCCATGGCCTGCTTGACCAGATCATTGATCTTGGCCATCTCTTCAGGAGTATAGGCTTTTACCGTGACTTTGCCGTCCTTATCGACGATGCGCTTGAAATTGACCACCACCGCCACGGTCAGGCGGCGCAGGCCGCCCATGCCGCGTTGCTCGTAGCGCACAGTCTTGTCGACTTCATAATTGGTGGTCGATTCCTTGTGCGACGGCGAACCGGCGGCGCCGCTGGCGGGCAGCGCGCCCGGCGGCGTGCCGGGGGCGGCGCGTTGGGGCCGTTGGCGGCGGCGGTCTGGTTCAGCGGCGCGGTGGCGGTGCCCGGCGGCTGGTTCGACAGCGCACCCGGAATCCCGCCCGGATTGGCGGCGTTGTTGTTGCCATTGGTCTCGCTGGTCTGCTGGCTGCGGATGGCGGAGGCGGCCGGCGGCGAGTTCGGCTTGTAGTTCTCGGTGGCTTGCTCGATCTGGGCGAAGTCGACATCGGCCACCGCTTCGGCGCGCACATTGCCGTCGCCGACGATCGGGATGATGATCGACTCCACCTGCTTGATCACCTGGGTTTGCATGTCCTTGACGTATTTCAGCTGCTGCTCGTCGAGCTTGGCGTTGCCGGCGCCGGCCTTTTCCTGGTCGGAAATCAGATTGCCGGCCTGGTCGACCACGGTGACGTTGGCCGGCAACAGCTCCGGCACGCTGGAGGCGACCAGGTGGACGATGGCGCCGGTTTGCTGCTTGTCCAGCATGCGGTTCGGGTGCAGCGTGACGATCACCGATGCGGTCGGCTTCTGCTGGTCACGCACGAACACGGACGGTTTCGGCAGCGCCAGGTGGACGCGGGCGTTTTCGACCGGCGCCAGCGACATCACCGACCGCGCCAGTTCGCCTTCCAGCGCGCGCTGGTAATTGACCTGTTCCTGGAATTGCGACACGCCCAGCTTCTGATTCTCCATCAGCTCGAAGCCGACGTTGCCGCCTTTCGGCAGGCCCTGGGCGGCCAGTTTCAGGCGGATGTCGTGCACTTGCTCGGCCGGCACCAGGATGGCGGTGCCGTTGTCCGAAAACTTGTGCTTGACGTTCATCTTGTCCAGCTCGGCCGTGATGGCGCCGCCGTCGCGGTCGGTGTAATTGGAGAACAGCACCGCGTACTCGGGTGGTTTGTTCCACAGCCACAGGCCGATCAGGATGGCGACGATCGCCGCAGCGCCGGCGGCGCGCACGAAGATCTTGCCCATCGGCGTCTGGATGAAAGGCAGTTTCTCGGCGCCGTCGTCTGGCGCGCCTGCTGTGGCGTTATCGATTTCTTCCGCTACGGCCATGATGATTAGGTCCCGAATACGAGGGTTCTTGAAGGAATAGCGCCATTATTACTTGTAACGGGGAAATTCAAATCCTTGAATAGCGCACCCTTTACGGCCCTGCTCGATGCTGGTGGGTGGACTTTCCCTTGGTATTCTGTCAGCACTGATAGAGCCTTGCCCTATTGTAACAAGAGGAGTAGCAATGAGAACAGGTGGAATCGACAGCAGCCAGATTCAGTCGATGATCGCGCAGCTGAAAGCCCACGCCACACGGCCGAGCCTGACGCCGCCGGTAATCCAGACGGAGCCGGCCGCCACGCCCAAGGCCGACTTTGGCGACGCGTTGAAAAAGTCGCTGGACGCAGTCAACGCCAGCCAGATGGAGGCGGACGGCATGGGCAAGAAATTTGCGATGGGGGACGACTCGGTCAGCCTGTCGGACGTGATGATTGCGCAACAAAAAGCCAGTATCAACTTCCAGGCCACCCTGCAGGTGCGCAACAAGCTGGTGTCGGCCTATCACGACATCATGAATATGCAGGTGTAAAAAAAAGGAGCTACGGCTCCTTTTTTCTTAGCTGAGGCCGGCGATGCGGGCGTTGCGTTCGCGTTCCAGCTTGGTGATGTAGCGCTGCACCGTTGCCAGCGCGCCGCGTGAGATGTTGCGGAATTCACAGCCCAGCCGGCGGTTGCTCTTGTTGTTGAGCAGCGTCAGGTCCAGCGAATTGCGCACCTGTAGCGCGGTGGCGACCGCCCCCACTTCCGGCAAGTCGATGCGGCAATCCGGATATTCCTTGCCGACCGCGTTCCCCAGGATCATTTTGTTGTCGAGGATGGAGATGCCGCCGCAGCTGATGTCGGCCAGCGGGAAGCTGGTCGGTCCACCCAGCTCGGCCGGCAACGCGATCAGCACCCGCACCGGGTTGCTGACCGGCGTGCCGATGCGGTAGAACTCGCGCCGCTGCAAGCGGATCAGCGTGGCGGGAATGGCAATCTTGAAGGCGGGATTGCCTTCGTAGGTGGTGGCTTCGACGTTTTCGGCGGCAAACAGGATGCGCACCTTGTCCAGCGTGGTCTCAAACGACAGCTGGCGTGACGCCAGCACCCGCCGGTTCTGGTCCTGGTCGATCGAACAGTCGAGGTAGACGGCCTGCGCCGCTTCGTCGACATCCAGAATAGAGGTCACGCAGACATCGGCCTCGCCCTTGATGAGCATGCGGATTAACTGATTTTTCTCGCCGATGCCGCGCAGCAGGGCGATGATCTCCCGCCGCGACTCGACTTCAAAATCATGCCAGTTTTCCAATTCCGCATCCTGAAAGTGTGGGTACATCTGTTACCAGTCGAGTCAAATTTCGGTCAATGGGATGCTGGTGTCCGGCGCCGGCGGCAGTGGCGTACCAGACTTTTGCGCTGCTTCAATATGATATAGCCACGCTAATAGTTCCGCAATCGTCCGATACAACATGGGCGGAATCTGTTGATCAAGATCAATATCCATGAGCAGCGAGACAAGCTCCTTGGATTCGTGGATAGCCACTCCGGCTTCCTGGGCGACGTGGATGATCTGCTCGGCGATCAGGCCACGGCCCTTGGCCACCACTTTGGGGGCCGGCTGGCCGGTGTCGTAGGCCAGCGCCACCGCCTGTTGCAGCGGCTTGCGGGCGGTTTCATCCGGCATCGCCGTCCTCCTGGCTGATGCTCAGCGACGATAACTGGGCGCCGGCCGCCGCCATGGCGCTTTCCAGCTGGCCGGACCAGGCGCGCAGCGTGGTGGCGCTGCCGTCGCTGGCGGTCTGGACCTGAATGTGGACCTGGTCGCCGATCAGCGTCACCGCCGCCGACACCGCGCCCAGCAGCGGCAGGCGAAAACGCACGCCACTGCGCCAGATCGGCTCGGCCTGTTCGTCGGCCTCGCCGCCGCGACCGCCTTCGCGCTGGTCGCGCTGCACTTCCCATTGCATTTGCTGGCCCGGCCAGGCCTGGCCGTTCCACAGCACGCGGTTCTGCTCCTGGGTGTGCAACTGCTGATTGACCATCTGCGCGGCGCTCAGGTCGGGACCGTTGGTGGCGGCGCGCGCGGTTTCGGCGCCTTGCTGCATCAGGCGTTGCATTTGCGGCTCGCGCATCAGGTCGGCCAGCGGACGGTCGCCCTTGACCCATTCGGCCACATGCGATTCGTAGAACAGGCCGCTTTTGGAGATGCTGTCCTGTAGCTTTTGCGCCAGGTCGGCGGTGTCCGGCGCGGCGTTGCCGAACAGCGCGGTCTTGCCGATCAGGGCCAGTTGTCCCGTCTGGCCGGCCTGGGCGGTGCTGAGCAGCGTGGTCAGCGCGCGGGCGGCGCTGCTCAGCGTCGGCTGCGGCGTGCTGGCGTTCAGGTCGGGCAGTTCGCTGGATGGCGTCAGCGGCGCCTTGCCCAGCAGTGTGGCGGCCAGGCTTTGCGGTTTGACGCCGTCGGCCGGGGCGGCGCCGCCAGCCGTGCCGGCCGCCAATGCAGCGCCGGCCTGGGCCTGTGTCAGGACCGGGGCCTGGCCCGGCGTCGCCAGCGCGGCGGCCGGATTGGGCGTGGCGCCGCCAGTCACGACGGGGCGGCCGGCCTGCGGCAGCGCCGCAGCGGGCAGGTCGGCGGCGCCGGCTGGCAGGCCGGGACGGGCGGGCGTGGCGGTGGCGGGCGTATTGGCGGCGCCGGGTCTGGCTTGGCCGGGAATGGCGTCGGCGTCGCCTTGCGGCGCCGCGCCGGCGGCTTGCCCGGCGTTGGTCGCGCCACCCGGCAGCGCGGGCTGGCCTGGCGCCGCGCCGCTGGCTGGCTTGCCGCCACCGGGCACATACACGGCCGCGCCTTGCGAGGGCAGGGTGGCGGCCGGTTCGCCGCCGTCAGGGACGCTGCCCTCGGCAGTGACCAGAGTCGGCGTGGCGCCCGGCGTGGTGTTACCGAGCTGGAAGGTGGGACGGGGCTGGGCGCTGAGCACGGTCAGCGACACATTGCTGCCGATCTGGGTGTCGCCCGGCAGCGCCATGCGCACGGTGTTGTCGGCCACCTTGACCAGGTAGCTGCCGTCCTTCATCTTGGACACGACCTCGGCGCTGACGGTCTGTCCAACGAGGCCTTGCAGCGCGCGCTGGAACGCGGCCTGGCGGCTGTCGCCAACCGCCGCGCCGCCGCCAGCGCCGTCAGCCGGTGTAACCGGCGGGAGAGCGGCGTCCAGGCGCGGCAACATGGCGCGCGCCGGCGTTAAACGCTACCGTAGGCGTTGACGACGCGCCGTTCCGTGCCGGTGGAGTTGATCAGCTTGGACAACTGGGCCATCCACGGCATGGTCAGGTCGCGGATCTGGCGGTCGGCGTTCAGCATCTGGCGGATGAGTTCGATCTTGCGCTCACGGTCGGCGCCGCGCATCGGTTGCAGCGTTTCCTGTTCGCGCAGCGCTTGCGCATGGGCGGCGCAGCGCTGTTCCAGCAGGACCAGGGCATCCCAGTCGCTGCGCGTGGCGGCCTGCACCATTTGTTCGGTCAGGTCGGCCATGGCGGCGTACACGGATAGCACGTCTTGAATCGTCATCATAAATCAGGCGCTCGCGAGGTTAGGTTGGGGGATGCCGCTTGCGGCAGGGGTGTCGGCGATGGCGTTCCAGGCGTCGCGCAACTCGATCAGCAGGCGCTGCACTTCCTCGACCATGCCGAGGTCGCTATTGACGTTGGCGGCCAGCAGCCGGTTGCTCATGTATTCGTACAGCGCATCCAGACTTTCGGCGATGTCGCCACCGGCTTTCTTGTCGAGCGCGGCGCGCAGGCCGCTGTCGATGATCATGATCGCCTTCGACAGCGATTTGCCTTTCTGGCCGATGTCGCTGTTTTTGATCCCGGCCGCCGCATCGTTGAGCGCGGTCAACGCGCCGTCGAACAACATCACGATCAGCTTGTGGGGGCTGGCGGCCAGGACACCGGTTTCCATGCCGATTTTGGCATAGGCGTTGACGCCAGTTTGTCGAGATCCGAACATACGTATTACTCCTTTTCAGTGCGGTCGTGCTTAGCTGTTGGCGGCCAGTTGCGCCAGCTGTTGGGTCAGGAACTGCTGGGTGCTGTTCATGCTGGCGATGGTGGTGTCGAGCGCCGAATATTGCGTGCGGTAGCGTTTTTCGATATCGGTCAGGCGGTCGGCAAAGCTGGCGCGCTGGGTGGCGATGTCGGTTACCGACGCATTCAGCCCCTTGGTGCGGCTGGCAATCGTGCCGCTGCTGCCGAGGTAGCCGGCCGCCAGCGTGTTGAGCATGTAGGCATAGCCCTGCGAGAAGCCGAAGGTGCCGCGCGCGCCCAGGGTGTCGCCCTTGACCGTCAGCTTCAGGCCGTCGACCGGGCCGCCGGGCGACCCGGTCAGCACCTGGCCCTTGCCGGTGGCGCTGTAACCGCCGATGGTGCCGACCACATCGAGACCGTCGACCGCGCTGCCAGTGCCGAACACGGCCGAGACATCGGTGCCCGTGGCGGTGGTGATCTTCAGGTTGGACGCGGCGCCGTAGGAGGCCGACTGCAGCTTCAGCGAGCCGTCGTCGCCCAGCGTGGCGGTGACCGCCGCGCCGGCATTGGAAAACGCGCTGACGCCGTTGATGCTGGATTGCAGCAGCGTCGCCAGCTGGCTCGGATTGTAGGTGCCGGCTGGCAGCGTGATGGTGGCGGTGTTGGCCAGCGTTGGCGGCGTGGTGTCGTCCAGCGTCACGGTCCAGGTGGTGTCCTGGTCGATGGTGGTCTCGGCCGGCAGCGGCACATTGCCCTGCAGCGTGCCCTGGGTGGCCAGCTGGGTGATGTTGATGCCGTAGCTACCGGCCTGCGTCTTGGTCGACGAACTACTGAACGTGATGTCCGGGTCGGACGAGCGGCCCACCGCCGCAAACAGGCCGGCGATGTCGTTGAAATTGTTGGTGATGGCCTTTTGCAACTTGGCGTTGTCGACCGCCAGCGAGCCGTCCTTCTGGAATGACACGCCGATCTGCGACAGACTGGTCAGGCTGGTGCTCTGCAGGCCGGCGATCGCACTGCTGAGCGTGGCGCGCACCGACGACGACAGGTTGCGCAGCGTGCTGTCGCCCAGCAGCGGGCCGGCGGCCTTGGTGTCGGGGTCGTAGGAACCGAGCGCGGCCAGCTGCGTGTTGAGGTCGTTGTAGGCCTTGACGAAGGAGTTGACCGAATTGGTCAGGGTGGACGAGTCCTTGGCCACTGTGACGCTGGTGCTGCCGATCTTGAGCGCGTTGAAGGTGACGCCGGTGACGGCGCCGGTGATGCTGGTGCCGCTGCTGGTGACGGCGATGCCATTGACGGTGGCCAGGGTATCGGCGGCGGCCGCCTTCTGGCTCAGGTTCTGGTCGCCGCCCGGATCGTAGCCCAGCAGCTTGACCAGGTCGGGGTCGGCCGGGTCGCCGCCGGAACCGGCCAGCGTGATCTTCATGGTCGAGTTGGCGCCGGTGGAGCTGGAGGTCAGCACCAGGTGATTCGGCGTGGCGCCGGTGCCGGTGCTGCCGTCCGAGACGATCGACGCGGTGACGCCAAAGTTGCCCTTGTTGATGGCATCCATGATGCCCTGCAGCGTGTTGTTGGTACTGTCGATGACGATGTTGCCGGCGGTGCGGGTGGAATCGGCGCTGAAGTCGGCGCTCAGATAGTTGCCGCCGACACCGGCCGTCAGGCCGGCCGCAGCCGGGTTGCTGCCGCCCACGGTGATCGGGCTGCCGTCGGCCGACACCAGCGTGATGGTGCCGACCGCGGTGACGCTGGAACCGATGTTGGCGGTGCCGGCGGTGTTGCCGATGCCGCCGGTCACATTCCCGGTGACGGTTTCGGTCAGCGCCACGTTGCTGCCGTCGGCGTTGCTGAACTGTAGGTCGCCGCCGGCAGCGGTGCCGGTGACGGTGATGTTGGCGTCGGCCAGGGCGCGCGAGATGGCGGTGTCGCCGCTCAGCGCAGCGTCCAGCGAGGCGGCGGTGACGCCGGCGCCGCCGGCCACATTGGCGCCCTGCACCGCGATGTCGACGCCGCCAACCGACAGCGTATAGCTGCCGCCGGTGCTGGTGTCGATGTCGCCAAAGGTGCTGAACAGCGCCTTGTCGGTGAGCGCCGGCGAGGCCTTGGCCGAGACCCGGTGGTGGTGGTCTTGTCGTTGATGGCGTCGGCCAGCGCGCGCGCGCTGCGGGTGGTGTTGTTGGTGGTGATGGTGGTGCCGTTGATGCTGACCGAGCCGGCCGTCAGGCCACTGGTGCGCATGCTGTTGGCCAGCGCCGTGCCGGCGATGCCGAATTCGCTGTTGCTCACCGTGCCGAGCGCGAAACTAATGGTGGTCTTGGCGCCCGTGCCGAGGGTGGCCGTGCTGCTCTTGTAGCCGCCCGACGCCAGCGTCTGCGCCTGCGCCAGCTGGCTGATGTTGACCCGGTAATTGCCGGCCTGGGCGCTGCTGGTGGTGGTGGCCGTGACCACCGTCGCGTCGCCCGGCGTGGTGGTTAGGGCCTGGAAGCTGGCGATCGAACTGAGGCTGGTCAGCGTGCTCTGGAAATTGCCGAGCGCACTGGACATGGCGCCAAACGCCGAAACCTGCGCCTGGAAGCTGGCGGTCTTCTTGTCGAAGTCGGTCAGTGGCGCCGACTCCACGGCCATCAGTTTGCTGACGATGGTGTTGACGTCAAGGCCTGAACCAATGCCGGGTGATGAAATGCCCACGATGCGCTCCTAAGTAAAGCAATAATATAAGCTGATATCGGCAGAATCAAACCGGACTTGAGAGGGGGAAATACCGGCTTGTTTGGCGCAAGCTGTGAAAGCGGGTAAAAACCCAGTGCGGAGGGCGGATCACCCCGCAGGCAGGCGCTCCCGGAACAGGATGCCACAGATGAGAAAAAAACGGCGCGCACCAGGTGGTGCGCGCCGTTTCAGGCGGTCTGGTCGATCAACAGACCGGGACTGCCTTTGCTTTCTTCGTCGAGCGCCTTGGCGATCGCCAGTGCTTCCTTGGTCGGAAACTGGCGCACCACTTCTTTGGTGTTCTGGTCGATCACCTTGACCACCGTGCGCTTGGTGTCCTGGTCGACCGAAAACTCGAGGTTGTTGGCTTGTGCCTGCGGCGTCTTGTTCAACTTGGACAGCGCATCGCTGACTTGCTGTTCGCTCGGCAAGGCTTCGGCGGCCTTGACCGCGTTGGCAGTCTCGACGGGGGCGGCCGGGGCGCGCGCAGCGCCGCTGGCCGGCGTGGCGTCGCCGCCGACCGCGCGGTCGGTGGGGCGCGCCGTGCTGGCGGAGCCTATCGTGTCGATAGTCATGATTGTTCCTTTGTGAAAAATCCCCGGCTGAATAAATCAGCCGGGGACCCCGATCAGCGTGACCGTTAGCCGGTCACCGCTGCTCCGGATTTTAACGCAGCAGGGACAGCACGCCGTTCGGCAGCGAGTTGGCTTGCGCCAGCATCGCGGTACCAGCTTGTTGCAGGATCTGGCCGCGGGTCAGGTTGGCCGTTTCTGCTGCAAAGTCGGTATCTTGAATCCGGCTACGCGACGCGGTCAAGTTTTCCGTGGTCGTGTTCAGGTTCGAGATGGTCGACGTGAAACGATTCTGGATCGCACCCAGTGCTGCACGGTTGCTGTCCACCTGGGCCAGGGCCGAGTCGATGGTTTTCATCGCCGCGTTGGCGCCATCCACGGTGCTGACGTCGATCTTGGCGACCGATTGCAGGTCCGAACCGGCGGTGCCGGTCAGGATGCCGGAACCGCTGTCGGTGATGGTGAAACCGCTGTCCGACGAGAAGCTCAGGTGGCCGCCGACGGTGGCGCTGAGGCCGGCCGTGACAGGGATCGGCGCGCCGGTGGCGGCGCCGGTGCCAGCCGCACCCGAACCAGGCTTGTCGGTGCCCAGCAGGTTGGCGGCTGCCAGGGCATCGGTGGTGCCGGCCGCTGGCGCGGTGTTGACGTTCTCCAGCTGGATGTCGGAGCCGGAGGCATTGGTCATCTTCAGCTGTTTGGCGCCGCTGGAATCGAGTTCGATTGCTGCCGTGATGCCGGTGGTGCCGGACTGGGCGTTGATGGCCTGGGCCAGCGACGACAGGTCGTTGTTCTTCACCTGGGCCGAGATGGTTACAGCGGCCGAGTTTGGATCAGCTTCAGTCGAGTTGTCGCCGCGCAGCTTGAACTGTACCGAACCGTTGCCGACGCCGGCCAGCGTGGCGCTGGTGGTGGCGGTGGCGGTCACGCCGCTTTTGCCGCTCAGGGCGTTGACGTTGGCAGCGACCTTTTTGGCGCTGTCGCCGTCATTGGCGATGTTGACGGTGGTGGAGATGCCGTTGCCCGACGTGATATTCAGCGTCTGGGTGCCCTTGATATTGTTGACCGTGCCGGCCACTGCGGCGTCAGCGGCGCCGGTGGTGGCAGCGTCGCCGTAGTCGGCTTGCAGGGTGTTGTTGCCGATATCGGTCGCTTTGGCCGACAGGATGCCGACGTTGATGGTCTGACCCGAGTTGGCGCCGACCTGGAACTGGGCCGAGGTCAGCGAACCGTCCAGCACGTTCTGGCCGTTGAACTGGGTGGTGTTGGCAACGCGGTCCAGCTCTTGCGACAACGAGGCGACCTCGCCCTGGATCGATTGACGGTCCGATGCCGAGTTGGTGCCGTTGGCCGACTGCACGGCCAGCTCACGGATACGCTGCAGCAGGTCGCCGGCGGTGCTCAAGCCACCCTCGGCCGTTTGCGCCAGCGAGATACCGTCGTTGGCGTTACGTGCAGCCGTGGTATTACCGCGAATCTGCGCGCTGAAGCGGTCGGAAATGGCCAGACCGGCAGCGTCGTCCTTGGCGCTGTTGATGCGCAGACCCGACGACAGACGTTGCAGCGAGGTCTGCAGGCTAGCTTGCGAGGACGACAGGTTGCGTTGCGAGTTCAGCGATGCGACGTTGGTATTAATGACTTGTGCCATGGTATTTCTCCAAAACTGGTATTACATATTGTGGGCTGGGTGCCTCAGTTCCCTTTGGTGTGTCTCCTTGTTTCGAGACAATCACACCGCAGTTATTGCTGGTAACGGGTTCCCGTATGGAAAGTTTAGGCACAAAAAGCAGGTAAATTTTTACGATCAGGCCTCAAGTTCGTCCCGCCTAAGCGTCTAAACGACGCCGGAAAACGAAACTTGAGGGCGAAAAAAAATTTATTTCGGGCAAAAAAAATGCCCGGCGCAGGGTCCGGGCACGTTGTTGGAGCTGAGAAACTTATTTATTCGGCAACGACCACCCGGTTTTTGCCGGTTTGCTTGGCGGTGTACATGGCCTTGTCGGCCCGTTTGACCAGCTCGGTCTGCTCTTCGTTGGGACGGCGCAGCGCCACTCCGGCCGAGAAAGTGATCAGCACTTTCTCGTTATCGTGCAGGAAGAAATGTTTGGTCAGCTCGCGCTGCAGCCGGGTCATCGTCGATGCTGCCGCCTCGACCGAGGTCTCCGGCATCAGGATCAGGAATTCCTCGCCGCCGAAGCGGGCGATCACGTCCATCGAGCGCAGCGTGTCCTTGACGATCTTGACCAGGTGCTTCAGCGCGGCGTCGCCGGCGATGTGGCCGTAGGTGTCGTTGAGCTTCTTGAAATCGTCCAGGTCCAGCACGGCGATGCACAGCGGCGTGCCGCGGCGGTCGGAGCGGGCGGTCTCGCGCTCGAACACATCGTCCAGGCCACGACGGTTGAGGCTGCCGGTCAGCTGGTCTTCGCGCACCAGTTCGCTCAAATGCTGCAGCTTGGCTTCCAGCGAGTGGATGCGCGCTTCGGCATCTTGCACTTCCTGCTTGGCCAGCATCATCTTGTCGCGCGCTTTCAGCGCCTCGCTCTGGACCAGCCGGGTTTCCTTCAGCACCTCGTCGAGGATGCTGTTGAGTTCGGCGATATTGTCGGCCTTGCTGATCTTGTCGGAATAGCCGCCGATTTTTTCGTGGAAGTCGCCGGTCGACGCGGCCACCTGGCCGAGCCGGTCGATAAAGGTCATCATCATATTCTTGACGGTGAGCTTGACGTCCGACAGGCTGTGCTTGAGCTGCCCCTGTTTATAGATGACTTCCTTCAGGCTGCGGGTGGCTTCCTCCAGCGCGCGCACGTCCAGCGGGCCGGCGATCAGGTTCTGCACCGCCTCGATCTGGCCGCGCAGCCAGCTGTCGTCGTCCAGCAGCTCGCTGACGTTTTCCAGCAGCAGGCGGAACAGGCGCAGTAGCAGCTCCTGCTGTTCGCCGCTGTCGCCGCCGCGCACTTCGATCTGGTAGCACAACTGTTTCAGCCGCACGGCGATCTCGGCCAGCGCTTCCTCGCTGTGGGCGCTCTTGGTGGCGTTGCCCAGCGATTCGGCCTCGGCCGCCAGCACCGGCGCCCCGGCCAGCAGCGACGCCACGGCAAAGGTCAGGGTGCGCGCCAGCAGGTCGCGCAGGCTGCGCGACTGTTCGCTTTCCTCACCGCCGATGCCGGCCACTTCGATGCCTTTTTTCGGGCTGACAAAGTGTTTTTCGACCAGTTGCGACAAGGCGCGCGCATAGCCTTCCCAGTCGCGCGTCTTGACGGCGCGGTTGAAGCGGCGGCCATACTCGCCCAGTTCGCCGGCGCCTTCGGTCATGCGGGTGGCAAACTGGCTCAGCACCGATTCCGGTCCGGGATCGGCGCTGCCCAGTGGCGCAGCGGTAGCCGGGGCCGGCTCAGGCGCGATGCCGGCAATTTCGTTATAAATCTCGCGATAGGCTTCCGGGGTCGGGGCGATGCGGCGCACCGCCAGGCGACGGAACGCCTCGCGTGCGATATCGGCCGGATTCTGCTCGGGCGTAGTGGGTTTGCTGGACATAATGACGCGCGTACCTCTGTATGGATTACCAATTACAGCAATGATAAGCGCGCTGCCCAGCCGGCATTGCCCGAATAAAGGGCGGGAAGGTGGCTTTCATCAAAGCATTAACCATTTTCCTTTCGGCAACGTTGGCGTGATGCGATCGTTGCGCAGGAGTTGTTATCTTACTCTGGCTTATTCAATGAGTTGATTTTTAATGGCGTAATGCGTCAATTCGGCGCTGTTTTTCAGTTTCATCTTGACCAGCAGGCGGGCCCGGTACTCGCTGACCGTCTTGACCGACAGCGACAGTTCCTTGGCGATCACGCCGACCGTCTTGCCGGAGGCGATCATGGTCAGGGTCTGGTATTCGCGGTCGGACAGGCTCTCGTGCAGCGGCGCCTCGTGGTCGTCGCCGACGTGGTTGGCCAGTTCCTGCGCCAGCGCCGCACTGATGTACTTCAGACCGCCGCCGACCTGGCGGATCGCCGTCACCAGCTCCTTCGGCGCGCTCTGTTTGGTCAGGTAGCCGGACGCGCCGGCCTTCAGCGCGCGAATCGCGTACTGATCTTCGCGATGCATCGACAGCATCAGCACGGCCAGTTCCGGTTTTTCCTTCTTGATCTGCTTGAGCACCTCGATGCCGTTGCGATCTGGCAACGAAATGTCCAGCAACAGCACCTGGCATTCGGATTTGCGGAACAGCTTGATGGCGTCCAGGCCGTTTTCCGCCTCGCCGGCCACCACGATGTCGCGCGTTTCGGCCAGGATTTGCTTCAAGCCTTCGCGCACAATGGCGTGATCATCGGCGATGAAGACCTTGATGATGGCTTTTTCTGTCATGAACTCTCTTTTACCCTGTGTTTCCTGTCGTGTGTTCGTGACGACACATTATTTCGCGGAAGAAATGTTTTCTTCCGCTATTGTAGCGCCCGCAGTGAGCTGCAGGAGGCTATCCTGTGCAGTGTCCGGCTTAATTTCTTGCTTGATCTTGATCGCGACCACCGTGCCGCCGCCGCTGGCGTGGCTCAGGGTCAGGGTGCCGCCCAGCGCGCGGGCGCGTTCGGCCATGCCGCGCAGGCCGAACGAGGCCGGTTTGCTGCGGTCGGCGTGGGCGATGCCGGTGCCGTTGTCGCTGATTTTCAGGGTCACGTGGTAGCGCTGCTTGACCAGTTTGACGCTGACCCTGGTTGCGTGCGCATGCTTGGCGACGTTGGTCAGCGCCTCCTGGGCGATGCGGAACAGGGCGGTGGCCTGGTCGGTGTCGAGGCCGATGTCGCGCTGGTTGGCGCTGAAACTGGCGTGGATGCCGGTCTGCTTGTCGAATTCCTTGGTTTGCCATTCCAGCGCCGCCACCAGTCCCAGGTCCAGCAGCGGCGGCCGCAGGTCCAGTGAAATGCGGTGGATCGCCTCGATGGTGCGGTCGACCAGCAGGTCGACATAGTCGGTCTTCTCGCGCAGCGCCGGCTCGGCCGCGCTGTGCTCCAGCCGCGCCGCCAGCATCGCCACCGCCATCTTGATCGCGGTCAGGTTGCCGCCCAGCTCATCGTGGATTTCGCGGGCGATGCGGGTGCGTTCCTGTTCCTTGACGCGGTCGGTATGCGCGCTCAGCTCGGCCAGGCGGGCGCGTGAGTGGCGCACTTCCATTTGCTCCAGCTTGCTGTCGGTGATATTCGTCATGATGCCGTCCCAGCGCACCGCGCCGTCGCCCAGCGCGTGGGGCGTGCTGCGCAGATTGATCCACTTGATGTCCTTCCAGGCGTCGACCCAGATGCGGCCTTCCCAGTTCCAGCTCCACTGCGCCGCCGCCGAGGCGCGCATGGCGTCCAGGTAGGACGGGCGGTCATCCGGCAAAATCAGTTCGAGAAAGCGCTGCGGCGTGGCGTGCAGTTCGGCCGTGGTCAGCCCCAGCAGCGCCTGGCAGCCGTCGCTCAGGTAGGGGAAGCTGACCTGGCCGTCGGCGTGCAGCACAAACTGGTACACCAGCCCGGGCGTGTTGGAGACGATCGCGGCAAAGCGCGCGCGCACCTGTTCCAGTTCCGCCGCCAGGGCCAGGGGATCGTGAAGGGAGGGGACGGTTGCGCTCATGTGACCGCCATTCTAGCGCGTGTCCCAGCGGCGGCGGAAGCGCTTCAGCAGACGGCGGAAGCGCGCCAGCCAGCTGCCGGGCCGCGGCGCGACGTGCTGGCGCCAGTGGTGGAAGGCGTGGCGCAACGCTTCGACCTTGCGCCAGGCGCGGGTGGCGCGCAGCCGTTCGATCCAGCGTTCCTTCAGCGCCAGGAACCAGCCCAGCAGCGCGGCGAACCAGACGATGGTCATCAAGACCGGCCGCGTCAGCAGATACAGCCGCGCCACCGCGGCCGCGCCGCCCAGCTTGGCCAGCACGATCACCGTCACGCCGGTCAGCGGGTGGCCGTTGGCCATGGCCCACAGCGCCAGCAGCTTGACCGGGAACAGCAGCGTGGCCGGCAGCACGAACAGCACCAGCGCCGCCTTCGGGCCGAGGCGGCAAATCCACGCTTCCAGCCGGTGCAGCGGCGGCCACTGGGCCAGCCGGTTCATCACCCGCGCGCCGAGGTTCCACAGCCAGTCTTCCAGCAATAGCAACAGCGCCGCCAGATAAACCAGCGGCGCAAACAGCCAGCG
Source organism: Duganella dendranthematis (assembly GCF_012849375.1). Classification (NCBI taxonomy): domain Bacteria; kingdom Pseudomonadati; phylum Pseudomonadota; class Betaproteobacteria; order Burkholderiales; family Oxalobacteraceae; genus Duganella; species Duganella dendranthematis. The sequence goes on along the minus strand of NZ_CP051684.1, from coordinate 876,871 downwards.
ACGGTAGCGGTGCAGTGTTCTCATGGTTGTTCCTTCGACAGCATGATACGTGAAAGCCGTTACAATAGCCCGTATGAATAAAGCCTTTGTCAAAGAGAGCGACCAGGACGATGACGACGAAGCCGCAGCGCTGGCGTTGGCGATCCCGGCTGGCTCGAAAAACTACATCCGCCCGAGGGCTACCAGCGCATCAAGGAAGAGTTGCTGCAATTGATCGACGTCGACCGGCCGGAAGTGGTGAAAATCGTCCACTGGGCCGCCTCCAACGGCGACCGCTCGGAAAATGGCGATTACATCTACGGCAAACGCCGGCTGCGCGAGATCGACCGCCGCATCCGTTTCCTGACCAAGCGGCTGGATTCGGCCGCGATCGTCGATCCCAGCGCGCATTTTGGCAGTGATCAAGTATTCTTTGGCGCCACAGTGACCTACAGCAACCAGAGCGGCGAGGAACGCACCATCACGATCGTCGGCATCGACGAGCTGGACCCGCTGAACGGCAAGATCAGCTGGGTGGCGCCGGTGGCGCGCGCGCTGACCAAGGCGCGCGAAGGCGACACCATCACCTTCCAGGCGCCGCATGGCGTCGAAGAACTGGACATCCTGGAGGTACGCTATCCTGCGCCGGTCGCTGACTAAGTTCGGGAAGTGGCTGTGCCTGCTGGCGCTGGCCGGCTGGCAGGGCGTGGCGTGTGCGGTCGATGTCTATACCATCGACATGAATTCCAGCAAATCGCAGTACAGCGACAGCCACATCGTGCATCTGCTGCAAGCGGCGCTGGACGCGTCGCGGCCCAAATACGGGCCATACGAACTGAAAATAGCGCAGCTGCGCATGGAGCGCGACCGGCTGATGCAGGAAATGATCAAGGGCGAGCTGGTCAACCTGAGCGGACAGGTGACGTCGCTGGAGTGGGAGCAAAAGCTGACCCCGATTCGGATTCCGCTCGACAAGGGGATCTCCTGCTACCGCATCTCGCTGATCGACGGTCGCAACCAGGACTTGTTCAGCGCGGTGCGCAATGTCGAGCAGTTGAAAGCGCTGTCGCTCGGCGCCGGCCGCCAGTGGAGCCTGACCATCACCTACAAGCAGGCCGGATTCCATGTGGTGGAGGGCAGTACCTCGGCCGGCTTGCACGGCATGCTGGCGGCGGGGCGCTTCCAGCACTTTCCGCGCGCGATAGATGAAGCGGTGTATGAACAGGCGGCGTATATGCCGGGCTTCCCGACACTGGCGCTGGAGCGCAGCTTTGCGCTGTACGTGCCGTCGCCGCGCTACTTCTTCCTGGGCGGCGCCGAACAGCGGCGCCTGGCGCAGCGGCTGGAATACGGCATGCAATTATTGATTGCCGACGGCCGCTTCGATCAGTTGTTCCATCAATTTTACGATGCACTGATCGACAAGGTGGGCCTGCGCAAACGCCGCATCTTCCGGCTGGAGAACCCGCTGCTGTCGCCGCAAACCCCGTTGTCCAACAAAGCCTACTGGTTCGACCCGTTGGATCCGCCGCGCTAGTGTGTGTTACCTCAAAAGGGCTGCCCGGTGCGTCGGCAGGCGTATTTGCGGCTATTTCAGCAAGCGCTGACCCCAATGCAGGTGGAGCAGATTCGTGCCGCAGGCAATAGCAGCGGGGGGCTGGGTGATGCAGCGTTTGTCGCCAGCCATCAACGTCCCACCCGCAACCGCAAGTGATAGTATGATTCGCCGCATAGGGGTCTGACCCCATGCGGGGTCAGACCCCGCCTGGCGGTGCGGGTCTAGTTTCGTTCGCGCAGAATGCGATGGACGCCGGCCACGAGGCGCACATTGCGCAGCGGCTGGAATATGGTATGCAATTATTGATTGCCGACGGCCGCTTCGATCAGTTGTTCCATCAATTTTACGATGCGCTGATCGACAAGGTGGGCATGCGCAAACGCCGCATTTTCCGGCTGGAGAACCCGCTGCTGTCGCCGCAAACCCCGTTGTCCAACAGAGCCTACTGGTTCGACCCGTTTGATCTGCCGCGCTAGTTTGTGTTACCTCAGTAAATGGCTGCCCGGTGCCTGCTATTTTGGCTGGATATTGGGGAGGAAAGCCATGCCACGCCATTCTCGTGTTGTGTTGCCCGCTGTTCCGTTACATGTGATTCAGCGAGGGCATGATCGGCAGCGTTGTTTTTTTGTGGATGAGGATTTTGCGGCATACCGGCAATGGCTACATGAGGAGGCCGTTGTTGCCGGGTGTCGAATTCATGCGTATGTGCTGATGAGTAATCATGTGCACTTGTTGTTGAGCGTGGAGGGTGTGGAACAACTGGCGAGGCTGATGAAGAACGTGGGGCAACGGTATGCGCAGCGTTTTAATAAATGCCATGGGACGTCAGGATCGCCTTGGGATGGGCGGTACAAGAGTTGTCTGGTGCAGACTGAGGGATATTTGTTGACGTGTCAGCGGTATATTGAGCTGAATCCGATAAGGGCGGGAATGGTGCGGTTTCCCGGCAATTACAAGTGGTCCAGTTACCGGTCGAACGCGGAAGGGCGGCATGATGGGGTGGTGACGCCGCATTTAGTGTATGACAGGATGGGGCGGGATGCATCGGCGCGTCGGCAGGCGTATTTGCGGCTATTTCAGCAAGCGCTGACCCCAATGCAGGTGGAGCAGATTCGCGCAGCAGGCAATGGTAGCGGGGTGCTGGGCGATGCAGCGTTTGTCGCCAGCCACCAACGTCCCACCCGCAACCGTAAGTGATAAGTATGATTCACCGCATAGGGGTCTGACCCCATGCGGGGTCAGACCCCGCATGGCGGTGCGGGTCTAGTTTCGTTCGCGCAGAATGCGATTGACGCCGGCCACGCGGCGCACGTTGCGCAGCAGGCCTGCCAGGTGCACGCGGTCTTTCACCTGCACGGTGAAGCGCAGCTGGTGCAGCACGTTGTCCTTGTCCTCGTCCATGCCGACGTAGGTGATGTTGGCGTCCGATTCGCCGATCTCCGCCGCCACGCGCGCCAGGATGCCTTTTTCGTTGTTGATCAGCAGCTTAATGCGGCTGTCGAAACGGCGGTTCAGTTCCGTCCCCCATTTGACGGCGATCCAGCGGTCCGGCTCCTTGGCACGCTGACGCTTGGCCTGCGTGCAATCCGACGTATGCACCAGCAAACCCTGATCGCGCCGCAGCTGGCCGATAATCGCATCGCCCGGAATCGGCAGGCAGCACGGCGCCAGTTGCACCGACACGCCTTCGCTGCCGCAGATGGTGACCGGGTCCAGTTCGGCCGCGCTGTTGTGATCGATCGGCGCGCTGGCCGATTCGCCGCCGCGCAGACCAAAGATATGGCGCGCCACCAAGGCCGCCATGCGCTTGCCGACGCCGATATCGGCATACAACTCATCCAGCGACTTGGCGCTCGATTCCTTCAGCAGTCTCTCGACCAGATGGTCTTCCAGATCCGGGCTGATGCCCAGCGAGGTCAACGCATGCGCCAGCAATTGCGCACCCAGCGCGATCGATTCCGGCAGGTTAATCGTGCGCAGGTGGTGACGGATCGCCGAACGCGCCTTGCCGGTGCGGACGAACGACAGCCAGCTCGGGCTTGGACGCGAGTTCGAATCCGTTACGATCTCGACGATGTCGCCATTGCGCAGCTCGGTGCGCAGCGATGCCGGTTCGTTGTTGATGGTGACCGACACCGTGTGGTCGCCAATGCCGGTGTGAATCGCATAGGCAAAATCGATCGGCGTGGCTCCGCGCGGCAGCGCGATGATCTTGGACTTTGGCGTAAACACGTACACCGAATCCGGGAACAGATCGACCTTGACGTGTTCCAAAAACTCGGCCGAGTCGCCGGTCTGCTGCTGGATGTCCAGCAGCGATTGCAGCCACGCGTGGGTACGCTGCTGCAAGTCCGACATATTGGCGTCGCCGTTCTTGTACAGCCAGTGCGCCGCCACGCCCGATTCGGCGGTGCGGTGCATTTCCTGGGTGCGGATCTGGAACTCCACCGGCGTGCCATACGGGCCGATCAAGGTGGTGTGCAGCGACTGGTAGCCGTTCAGCTTGCGAATCGCAATATAGTCCTTGAACTTGCCCGGCATCGGCTTGTACAGCTGGTGCAGCGTGCCCAGTGCCACATAGCATTCGGAGAAGTTGTCGACCACCACGCGGAAGCCGTACACGTCCAGCACCTGCGAGAACGACAGGTGCTTGTTGCGCATCTTCTTGTAGATGCCGAACAGGGTCTTTTCGCGGCCATATACTTCGGCCTCGATATTGGCCGTGGACAGCGTATTCTTGACCGACTCCAGGATTTTCTTGACCACTTCGCGGCGGTTGCCGCGCGCCGCCTTGACGGCCTTGCCCAGCACGCGATAACGCAGCGGGAACAAATGGGCAAACGACAAGTCCTGCAGTTCGCGGTAGATGTTGTTCAGGCCGAGCCGGTGCGCGATCGGCACATACACTTCCATGGTCTCTTTGGAGATACGGGCCTTGGCGGCCGGCTTCATCACATCCATGGTGCGCATATTGTGCAGGCGGTCGGCCAGCTTGATCAGGATCACGCGCACGTCCGAGGCCATGGCCAGCAGCATCTTGCGGAAGTTTTCCGCCTGCGCTTCGATCTGGCTCTGGAACTCGATTTTTTCCAGCTTCGACAAGCCGTCCACCAGGTTGGCGACCGGCGCGCCGAAGCGTTCGATCAGCTCGTCCTTCTTGACGTCCTGGTCTTCCATCACATCGTGCAGCAGCGCGGCCATGATGGCTTGCGCGTCCAGCTTCCAGTCGGCGCAGATTTCCGCCACCGCGATCGGATGCGAGATGTACGGCTCGCCCGACTTGCGCAATTGCCCAAGGTGCATCTCGTCCGAGAAGCGATAGGCTTCCTTGACCTTTTTGAGATCGGCGGCCGACATGTATTCGGCCAGTTTTTCGGTGAGATGGGTTACCGACGCGACACCGGCCGTCAGGGCAGGAGGCGTGGCCAGGGGCGACGAGGAAATCACAGGCGGGACTGGGGGTGGGGCAGGTGGGGCGGAGACAGTGGCGTCCCCTGCGCTGGTCTCAGACGTGACCACAGCCGACGCTTTGGCCGGCCGTTTTGCCCTGGTGGGCGGGGTGTCACTCAGTGTCGGATCGGCAGGGATCAGATTCATACGTATGCGTTCCGTCTCGATGAGAATGTCTAGCTGCTACAAAACATACCACATTCGCATTGATCGGGAACGCGGTCCCAACTTACATTGGGACCTTTTTCAACATTTCCAGACCGACTTTGCCGGCTGCGATTTCACGCAGGGCGACCACGGTCGGCTTGTCCTTGGCTTCCACTTTTGGGGTGTGGCCTTGCAGCAGTTGGCGCGCGCGGTAGGTGGCGGCCAGGGTCAGCTGGAAACGGTTCGGTATATTTTTCAGACAATCTTCAATCGTAATGCGGGCCATCTAAAACTCCTAAAATCTTGTGTAATTATTCAGCGTGGATGCCCAGCTGGGCAAAGAGCGAGGTGTTGCGTGCCGCTTGTTGCGCAAACCGGCAACGGGCCGCTCGGACTATCGCTGTCAATTCCGACAGCGCGACGTCGAATTCTTCGTTGATAATAGCATACTCGAACTCGGGAGCGTGGGCGATTTCGCCGCCCGCCGCCAGCAGCCGTTTGGTGATCACGTGCGGTTCATCGGTGGCGCGTTTTTTCAGGCGCTCTTCCAGCGCGTCGATCGATGGCGGCAGGATGAAAATGCCGGCCGCTTGCGGGAACAGTTTCTTGACCTGGCGCGCGCCTTGCCAGTCGATTTCCAGCAACACGTCGGTGCCGGATTTCATCTGTTCTTCCACCATCAGGCGCGAGGTGCCGTAATAATTACCGTGCACTTCGGCCCACTCCAGGAACTCGCCGTTGTCGGCGCGCGCGACGAAATCTTCCGCCGTGGTGAAGTAGTATTGCTGGCCGTGGGTTTCGCCCGGACGCGGCGCGCGGGTGGTGGTGGAAATCGACAGCTTGATGGTCGGTTCCTTGGCCAGCAGCGCGTTGACCAGCGTCGACTTGCCGGCGCCGGACGGCGCCGCCACCACGAACAGGCTGCCCGAAAATGCCTTGGTTGAGCTCATGTTGATCTTTCAAATTCGTCAGCGGGCGCCGTTTTCCGTCGCCCAAAGATGTATTTTACCAAGAGCAACGCGAGGTACTCAATTTACAGCAACGACAGCAAGTGTTGCGCCGCCGCCGGCGCCCGCTCCTTGGCGCCGTTGATGAAGTAGACGTAGACCTGACCGGACTTGGCTTGCTGCTGCCAGGCCTGCGCCTGCTTGGCCCACTTCTTCAGCGCCGGCTTGGTGTAACCGGTTGCGATGTCGCTGTGTGCATCCATCAGGCGGGCGTAGGCGAAGTCGCCGGTGAGCTCGGTGAAGTTGGGGAATTTCGGCGAGTCGGTGATGACGGTGGCGACCTTGTATTTACGCGCCAGCTTGAGGTAAGCGTCGTTGAGAAAGCTGTCGTGGCGCGCGTCCAGCACGTGCTGCAGCTTGCGTTTACCGAGCTTGGTAGGCAGCAGCTTGAAAAACGCTTCCAGGTCGTCGGGATCGAACTGCTTGGTGGCGGCCAGCTGCCACAGGATGGGGCCGAGTTTGTCGCCCAGTTCGGTCAGGCCGCTGTCCATGAAGCGCGCGATCGACTCGCCGGCTTCGGCCAGCACCTTGCGGTTGGTGGCGTAGCGCGAGGCCTTGACCGAGAACACGAAGTCATCCGGCGTCTTCTCGGCCCAGCTGGCGAAGTGTTCGGGCTTGGCGGTGCGGTAGAAGGTGCCGTTGATTTCGATGCTGGTCACCTGCGTGCTGGCGTATTCCAGCTGCTTCTTGATCGGCACTTCCTTGGGATAGAAAGTTTCGCGCCAGGGTGCGAAGTCCCAGCCGCCGATGCCTGCCCGTATCTCTGCCATATGGTCTGCTCTCCTGCCGAGTTGTGGCGCCGATGATAGTATCGGTTTTTTTAGCCTAGACAGGGATATACCATGAAAGATCTGATCGTCGTCGCCACCATCACCGCAAAAGAGGGCAATGAAGTGCTGGTGCGCGAGGCGCTGGAGCGGGTGGTGCCGCCAAGCCGCGCGGAAGCCGGCTGCCTGCGCTACGACTTGCATATCGACCTCGGCAACCACGCCAGCTTCGTCATGCTGGAAGCCTGGCGCGACCAGGATGCGCTGACCGCGCACGAAGCCACGCCGCACTTCCAGGACCTGGTCAAAGCCATGGGCGGCAAAGCCGACATCCAGATCCTCAAGCTGAATCAGGTGTTATAAGCGGATTTATAACGGTAACGCCCATGGGGTGAAAGTCACGTGTATTCCGTGTGATTACGACCATGCCATGCACGAGCGCGGTGGCTGCGATAAACGCATCCGCCCATGGGCGTGTCTGCGGAAAATGTAGCGCGGCGCTGCTTTGTGCCACTGTGGTATCTATCGGCAGGATGCGGCCCGAAAAAGTTTTTAGTACATAGCTGTCCAGCCATCTGCGCAGGGCTTCGCTGCTGAAGTCACGGCGGCGCTGGAGCCGACAAATCCCTACCTCCAGCTCATGAATAGTGATGGCTGACAGGTACATCGTGTCGACATCCTTCTGTGATGCCCATCTTTGGACATTCACGTTGGCTTTGCCGAGTGCGACTTTGCGCAGTTCGGACACCACTTGGTATCCAGGATAATCATTACGAGAGGTCGGCTGGGGGCACCGATTCGATGGAGCGCACAGGGTCGAAGTCGATGTCCGGCATGCCCGGCATCCACAACATTTCGATGATGTTCAGCTTGCCGCTAATAATGCGCTCGTAGTCGGCGATGGTCATTAGTACGTGCGAAGGGCCATGTTCGTCGCTCAAAAACACTGGCCCGTCGCTGCACTCTTCCAGCAGCAGGTCGGGCAGATTGGGATCGATTTTTCTACTCGGTAAGGTGGCTGTGGCCATGATGACGCCTCCTCCTGAAAGTGAGTCAACATTACGCTTTTCAGGAGGAAGTCGCAAGCAAGCTGTTCAGTCTGGCGTGAAGGCTTTGGCGGCGGCGAGGGTGTCGAGGGCTTCGCGCAGGTGTTTGATTTTGCCGTTTTCGGCCACCAGCATGCCGGCGTAGGTTTGTTTGTAGATTTTGCCGGTCGACGGCACCAGGGCTTCCACGCTGTATTCGCCGAATACTTTGTCTTCCGTGTCGATGAACAGCTGCACATCTTTGAAGTAGAAGTCCGGCACTTTTTTCAGCAGACCGCCGATGAAGCTTTCGATCGCGGCGGGGCCGACCGCGCGCACTTGCGGGCCCAGCGATGGCAGTTCCAGCACGCCGTCGTCGGCAAACAGCGCCGCAGCGGCGGCAGGGGTTTGGATATTGGCCAGGTAGGCGTGCAACAGTTGGTTAGCGTTTTTCATGATATTTCTTTCGGTAAGAAGTTGAAGTGACTCCACTGTAACGCCAGTCGATTGTTGAATAAATCCGCTAAAGACGAAATGTTTATTCCCATGGGTGGATAATCGCCGACCGGCTCGCCGCAAGGAATGCACGGGTCGCCGCATGGGACTGGACCGCCACGCGGCCTTCACCTAAGATCAATGCTTCCTTACATCTTTGGAAAGCCTGCGTGAAAGTTGAAACGCCCTTGCTTGCTCCCGTGCTGGCCGCACTGCCGGTGTGCGTCTGCATGGCCATCCTGGGCCTGCCGGCCTACAGCAATCGCTATATCATCGCCTTTCGTGCGCTGTTCTTCGTCGCCTGCCTGTTGTGGCTGATTCCGCTGACGCTGATGCAGCGGGCCATGTGGCGCCGCGAATGGTCGTGGCTGCGGATGGGGCCGATACTGCTGGTGACCACCTATGCGATGGCGATTACCAACGCCTTTCTGGGACAGAGCTTTGGGATCGCGATCGGACGGGAGACGGGCTACCAATGGCAATATCTGGCACGGGGCCTGGATAGCTGCTGGCTGGCGCTGGTCGCATTCTGCGCGGTGCATGCGGTGGCCGCCTATTACCTGTCGCTGCAGCAGGTCCGCCTGCATCTGGCCCAGGCGCAAAGCGCGGCCCGCGACGCCGAGTTGCGCGCGCTGCGCCTGCAGGTCAATCCGCACTTTCTGTTCAACTCGCTGAACGCGATCTCGGCGCTGGTGTCGGCCCAGTCCAACCGGGAAGCCAACCGCATGCTGGCGTGCGTGGCCGATTTCCTGCGCGCCACCCTGGCGCATGATGGCCGCCACGAGCATGCGCTGGCCGATGAACTGGCTCTACTGGACGCCTACCTCGCCATCGAAAAGGCGCGCCTCGGCGAGCGCCTGCAGCTGACGATGAAGACCGGCCCCGATCTGCTGGGCAGCGTCGTGCCCTACCTCATGTTGCAGCCGCTGGTCGAGAACGCGATCCGCCACGGCATCGCGCCGCTGGCCGCGCCTGGCCGGCTGGATATTCTGGTCGAGCGCGCCGGCGCGCGCCTGTTGATCGGCGTGCAAAATGACGGCCAACCAGCGGCGAACGAAGGCAGCGGCATCGGCCTGGCCAACGTCCGGGAACGCCTGCGCCACCTGTACGGCGCGGATCAGCAGGTGGATGCCGGCTGGCGCGCGGACGGCCGCTTCCACGTGCAAATTTCCATGCCGCTGCGCGGTATGGAGGTGGCGGCTTGAACATCCGGGTGGTGATCGTCGACGACGAGCCGCTGGCCAGGCTGGCGGTCAAAGTGAGGCTGGCGCAGCGCGCCGCCTTCGAGCTGGTGGGCGAATTTGGCGACGGCGACAGCGCGTACGAAGGGATTGTGGCGCTGAAGCCCGACCTGGTGTTCGTCGACGTCGAGATGCCGGGCAAGAGCGGCCTCGACATGCTGGCCGCACTGCCGCCGGCGCAGCGGCCGATGGCGATCCTGCTGACCGCCTACGAAGGCTTCGCCCTGCAAGCGTTTGAACTGGCCGCCCTCGATTACCTGCTCAAGCCGGTCGATGACGAACGCTTCGACGAAGCCCTGGACCGCGCGCAGCAGGCGTTTCCCTACCGTTGCCAAAGCCGTGCCGCAGCACAGGCAGCACCTGTGGCACCGGCGTTGCGCAGCTTCAGCGTGCGGGTGGGATCGCGCACGGTGCTGGTGCCGGTGGCCGACGTCGAGCGCATCGAGGCCGACGGCGACTACGCCTCGCTGCATGCCAACGGCAAGATCTGGCTGGTGCGGGAACGCCTGCACAACCTCGCCACGCAGCTCGATCCACGCCAGTTCCACCGCGTGCACCGTTCGTCCATCGTGCGGCTGGACATGATCACCGAGCTGCGTTCGCTCACCAACCGCGACGCCATGCTGCGCCTGCGCGACGGCAGCGTGCTGCGCGCCAGCCGCTCCTATATGCCTGCCTTGACGGAGGCGCTACAACACCTCAACACCAAAACCGATTCGTAGTCCAACCTGGAGGAATGTATGTCTGGTAGCAAGAAGCTTATCGCAGCGGTCGTGTTGGGGGCGCTGTTGTCGTGGCCCGCCCTGGCGGTGGAGGACACCGCGTTGAAAGCATCCGATCGCGCCGCAATCGTGCAGACGCTGGCGGCGAAAATCAACGCGAATTACATCGAGCCGGAAAAGGCCGAACGGCTCGGCAGTGCGATCATCAGGAAGAATGCCGACGGAGGCTATGCGGACGCCGCCGGCGCCAAGGCGTTCAGCGCGGCGCTGCAGCAGGACTTGCGCGCATTGAGCGGCGACCTGCATTTCAGCGCCGCGCGTTACGAGGGTTTCACCGAGCCCAGCGGTCCGCCGGAGCCGCCGACCCGCGCCAAGCTGGACGAATGGCGCAACGCGGCCGCGCGGCGCGGCTATGAGATCGAGAAGATCGAACGCCTGCCTGGCAACGTCGGCTACATCGAGTTGCGCGGCTTCGGCAACGTGGAATTCGTCGGCCCGGCCTACGCGGCGGCGATGTCGCTCATCAGCGGCACGGATGCGCTGATCCTCGACCTGCGCCGCAACGGCGGCGGCAGTCCGGCCAGCGTGGCTTACCTGATGAGTCATTTCCTGCCGGCGGGCGACGTGCGCCACCTGATCGACATCTACGATCGCCCGACCGACACGACGCGCCAGATCTGGAGCGTGCCGACGGTGGCGCAGCGTTATGACAAGCCGGTGTATGTGCTGACCTCGGCCCGGACAGGTTCCGGCGGCGAGGACTGCGCTTACGACTTCCAGGTGCTGAAGCGCGGCACCCTGGTCGGTGAAACCACGGCCGGCGCCTCCAACCCGGTGAGCTGGTTCAGCCTGGGACACGACATCGTGGCCTCGATCCCGACGGCGCGCACCACCAATTTCGTCTCCAAAACCAATTGGGAACACGTCGGCGTGAAACCGGACGTCGCCGTGCCCGCAGCGCAGGCATTGCAGACCGCGCATGTCGCCATCCTGCGCAATCTGGTGGCCGCTGCAAAGCAGGGCGACGAGCGCACGGAACTGCAGCGCCTGCTTGCCATGGCGGAGAAAGGCGAGGTCGATCAACCGGTCTACAAGCTCAAAGGGCAGCTTTGAGCCAAGCGGTTGCGCCATAAAAAAAAGGAGCCGCGGCTCCTTTTGATTACTCCAGGTTTTGCACCTGTTCGCGCATCTGTTCGATCAGCAGCTTGAGTTCCATCGACGCATCGGCCAGTTCCTTCACCGACGCCTTGGCGCCCAGCGTATTGGCTTCGCGGTTCAGCTCCTGCATCATGAAGTCCAGGCGCTTGCCGACCTGGCCGCCTTTTTTCAGGATATGACGGGTCTCGGTCAGGTGTGCCGACAGGCGGCCCAGCTCTTCGGCCACGTCAATGCGGATGCCGTACAGGATCACTTCCTGCCGAATGCGCTCCAGCGCATCCTGGCGCGACAGCGCCGAATTCGACCCCTGGCACGCCAGCCCCAGCGCATCCTGCATGCGCTCGATTGCCTTCTGCTGGAACGCCGCCACCACTTGCGGTATCAGCGGCGTAATGCGCTTGACGATGGCTTCCATCGCCTCGATGCGCGAAATCAGCATTGCTTCCAGCGCCGCGCCTTCGCGTTGACGGCTGGTCACAAACGCTTCGATGGTGCGGCCGGCGAGGGTGGCCACATCCGCCTGCAGCGACTCCTGGCCGATCTGCGCCTCTTCGATAACGCCGGGCCAGCGCAGTAATTCTGCTACTGACATCGTTTGCACGCCGGGGAACAGGCCGCTGACTTCGCCCTGCAAGCGTTGTATTTCAGTCAATAAGGGGAGATTCAGCGCCTGGGTGCCGGTGGTGGCCGCCTTGCGTCCGAAGCTGAGGCGCAATTCCACCTTGCCGCGCGTGATAGCGCCCATGATCGCGGAGCGTAAATCGGGTTCGAGCGCTCGCAAATCGTCGTTTATTCGAAACTGTAAGTCCAAAAATCGTGAGTTGACGCTCTTGATTTCAATGGTCAGTGTTCCCGCCGCACTTTCACTGGTGGCGACCGCGTAGCCCGTCATGCTGGAAATGCTCAATGGATATCCCCGATTTAATCTTTACAAAACAGTGATTTATCCACACAATCCGGGTGTTGAGGCGAGGAATCTTATGGCTGCACAAAACAACGCCCCGTTACCAGATGGTCTGGAAATTGCTGGATATCGCATTGTAAAGAAAATTGCGTCCGGTGGGTTCAGTATTGTTTACCTTGCATATGATACTGATGGTAACGCGGTGGCAATCAAGGAGTATTTGCCCAGTTCTTTGGCGCTGCGGCAGCCCGGCGAACTGGTGCCTTCCGTCTCAAAAGCCCATCTTCCCGTGTTCCGCATCGGTCTCAAGTGCTTTTTTGAGGAGGGCCGGGCGTTGGCCCGCATCTCGCACCCGAATGTTGTAAGTGTGCTCAATTTCTTCCGCGCGCACGAAACTGTTTATATGGTGATGGCCTACGAATCGGGGCATTCGCTGCAGGAACACATCCAGCGGCAGCGCGGCAAGGGCAGCAAAGTGGGCGAAGCCTTCATCCGCACCATTTTCACGCAGGTGGTCAAGGGGCTGCGCGAAGTCCACGCCAACCAGCTGCTGCACCTGGATCTGAAACCGGCCAATATCTACCTGCGCACCGACGGCACGCCGATGCTGCTGGACTTTGGCGCCGCGCGCCAGACCGTCAACACCGACCTGCCGACGCTGACACCGATGTACACCCCCGGCTTCGCGCCGCCCGAACTGTACGCCAAGACCGGGCTGGGACCGTGGACCGACATCTATAGCATCGGCGCGTCGATGTTTGCCTGCATGGTCGGCTCGCCGCCGCAGCCGGCCGACCAGCGCAAGAGCGAAGACAAGATGGCCAGCCATTTCCAGCAGCTGAACGGCATGTATTCGGCGGAACTGGTGCAACTGGTGCGCTGGTGCCTGGAAGTGGAGCCGCTGGAGCGGCCACAAAGCCTGTTCGCGGTGCAGAAGGGCTTGCAGGCCGCCGTGGCCGTTGCGATGCCGGCGCCGGCCGCGCCGACCATGATCGACAAGCTGCGCGGGCTGATGGGCAGGCTGGGCGGCAGCGGCGCCCGCGCCAAGGCCGGCCCGGACACGCTGGTCTGAATCGAGAGGACGACACCATGCAATTCTCCGTGTATCAGGAAAGCCACATCGGCGGCCGCAAGGTCAACCAGGACCGCATGGGCTACAGCTTTACGCGCGACGCGCTGCTGCTGGTGCTGGCCGACGGCATGGGCGGCCATCTGCGTGGCGAAGTGGCGGCCACGGTGGCGCTGCGGACCATTTCCACCATGTTCCAGCAACAGGCGCAGCCCTATGTGAAGAAGCCGCAGCGTTTCCTGGAAGAGGCGCTCCACGCCGCCCACCGCGACATCCACCAGTACCGCATCGAACAGCAGATGCCGGAGGCGCCGCGCACCACCATCGTCGCCTGCCTGATTCAGCACAACATAGCCACCTGGGCCCATTGCGGCGACTCGCGCCTGTACTGGCTGCGCGAAGGCCAGCTGCTGGCGCGCACCCGAGACCACTCGCACGTGGAAAACCTGATCGCGCGCGGCCTGGCGCAGCCGTCCGAGCGCGCCACCCATCCGGACCGCAACAAGCTGTTCAACTGCCTGGGCGCCGACAGCCCGCCCAAGGTGGAAGTCTCGCCCGGCGCCAGCCTGCTGCCGGGCGACCGGCTGCTGTTGTGCTCCGATGGTTTGTGGTCTATGCTGCCGGACGATGAACTGGTACGCCGCATGCACGAGCAAACCGTGGTGCGCGCCGTACCGGATATACTGCAGGCCGCGCTGACGGCGGCGGGCGGCGCCAGCGACAACGTCACGGCGCTGGCCATCATGTGGCAGGGCAGCAGTATGGCGGATGATCTGGGGCCGATCACGGCCACCATGATTTCCACCGAAGCGCTGCCGCAAGACCTGCACAGCACCACCATCCGCGACACGCCGGCAGCCGATGACGCCGCGCCGGCCGACGCCTTCGATGACGACGAAATTGAAAAAGCCATCGCGGAAATCCGCGGGGCGATCGAGAAATCCTCCCAAATACTCAAATAAGGAATCCCCATGACTGTTGTAACCCGTCCTAGCGGCCGCGCTGTCGATGCGCTGCGCACCTTGCGTCTGACCCGCGACTTCACCAAGCACGCCGAAGGTTCGGTGCTGATCGAATGCGGCGACACCAAGGTGATCTGCACCGCCAGCATCGAAGACAAAGTGCCGGGCTTCCTGAAGGGTAAAGGCCAGGGCTGGCTGACCGCCGAATACGGCATGCTGCCGCGCTCCACCAACACCCGCATGGACCGCGAAGCGGCGCGCGGCAAGCAGTCCGGCCGCACCCAGGAGATTCAGCGCCTGATCGGCCGCTCGCTGCGCGCCGCCTTCGACCTGGAAGCCTTCGGCGAACGCACGCTGCACCTGGACTGCGACGTGATCCAGGCCGACGGCGGCACCCGCACCGCCTCGATCACCGGCGCCATGGTGGCGGCGTATGACGCCTTCTCCAAACTGGTGGCGCGCGGCGCGATCCCGGCGATTCCGCTGAAGCACTTCGTGGCCGCGATCTCGGTCGGCGTCTATCAAGGCACGCCGGTGCTGGACCTGGACTACGTGGAAGACTCCAACTGCGACACCGACATGAACGTGGTGATGACCGACGCCGGCAACTTTATTGAAGTGCAGGGCACGGCAGAAGGCGCGGCGTTCGACCGCGCCGGCATGGACCGCCTGCTGGACCTGGCGCAGGCCGGCATCGCCGACATCGTCAAGCTGCAAAAGCAGGCACTGGGCATCACGGAGTAAAATACGCCATGACCAAACGCCTGATCCTCGCCTCCAACAACAAGGGCAAACTGAAGGAGTTCAACGAGCTCCTGTCCACCGTCGGCTTCTCCGTGCACGCGCAGGGCGAGTACGATGTTCCTGAAGCGGATGAACCTTTTCACACGTTTGTGGAAAATGCACTGCAAAAGGCCCGCCACGCGGCGCGCATCACCGGCCTGCCGGCGTTGGCCGACGATTCCGGCGTGTGCGTCAACGCTTTGGGCGGCGCGCCCGGCGTGTACTCGGCGCGCTTCGCCGGCGAGCCGAAATCGGACGCCCGCAACAATGAGAAGATGATCGTTGAACTGGCCAAGCATGAAGACAAGTCCGCGTATTACTACTGCGTGCTGGTGTTCTTGCGCCACGCCGACGATCCGCAGCCGATCATCGCCGACGGCCGCTGGAACGGCGTGATGGTCGATACGCCGCGCGGCCAGGGCGGCTTTGGGTACGATCCTTACTTCTTCATCCCATCGCTCGGCAAATGCGCCGCCGAATTGGCGCCGGAAGAGAAAAACGCCTTGTCGCATCGCGGCCAGGCATTGCGCGCATTGGTAGAGAAACTGAAATGATCCCGATTAAAGTCGTCGGCGCCAGCACCAAGGCAAACGCCAAGCCAGCAGCCGACATCAGCGAAGCCGCCGGCGTCGCTGCGAAATACCTGCAAGGCGGCTCGCTGAACCTGACGGCGCTGCCGCCGCTGTCGCTGTACATTCACTTCCCGTGGTGCGTGCGCAAATGCCCGTATTGCGATTTTAATTCGCACGAGCCGAAGGAGGGCGAAGCCTTCCCCGAACAGGAATACCTGGACGCGGTGCGCGCCGACCTGGAACAGGCCTTGCCGCTGATCTGGGGCCGCAAAATCTATACGATCTTCATCGGCGGCGGCACGCCGAGCCTGATGTCGGCCGCGGGGCTGGACCGCCTGCTGTCCGACATGCGCACCTTGCTGCCGCTCGACAGCGACTGCGAGATCACGATGGAAGCCAATCCCGGCACCTTCGAGGCGGAGAAGTTCAAGTCGTACCGCGCCAGCGGCGTCAATCGGCTGTCGATCGGCATCCAGAGTTTCAACGCGCGTCACCTGAAGGCATTGGGCCGCATCCATGACGACGGCGAAGCCAAACGCGCGGTGGAAATCGCGCTGGACAACTTCGACAACTTCAACCTGGACCTGATGTACGCGCTGCCGTCGCAAACGCTGGAAGAAGCGCGCGCCGACGTGGAAACGGCGATGGCGTTCAAGCCGCCGCACCTGTCGCTGTATCACCTGACGATGGAGCCGAACACGCTGTTCGCCAAGTATCCGCCGTCGCTGCCGGACGATGACGCCAGCGCCGACATGCAGGACATGATCGCCGAACTGACCGCCGCCAATGGCTACAACCAGTACGAGATTTCAGCCTACGCCAAAGAGGGCCATCGCGCGCGCCACAACCTGAATTACTGGGAGTTCGGCGATTACCTCGGCATCGGCGCCGGCGCGCATTCCAAGCTGTCGTTCCCGCACCGCATCCTGCGCCAGGCCCGCTACAAGCAGCCCAAGGCCTATATGGAACAGGTCAAACTCGGCGCGCCGGTGCAGGAGGAGTATGAAATCCAGCGCGAGGACATGGGCTTCGAGTTCATGCTCAACACGCTGCGCCTGCACGGCGGCTTCGACCCCAATCTGTTCAGCGAACGCACCGGCTTGAGCATCAACGCCATCGACCAGCAGCTCAATGCGGCCGAGGCCAAAGGGCTGCTGTATCGCGACTACAAAATCATCAAGCCGACGGAATTAGGCCAACGCTTCTTGAACGACCTGCAGGAGATGTTCCTGAAGGGGTGAAGCGCGCAGTTGCGCTGGCGCTGGCATCGCTACGCAGTTTGAACTGCGACGATACACCGGCCAGCGACGCCGCCTGATCCTGCATGCTGGCCGCCGCCGCTGCCGCCTGTTCCACCAGCGCCGCGTTCTGCTGCGTCATTTCATCCATCTGCGTAATCGCTTCGTTGACCTGATTGATGCCGATGCTTTGCTCCGCGCTGGCGGCGGTGATTTCGCTCATGATGTCGGTCACGCGGCGCACGCTGGCCACCACTTCCGCCATCGTGGCGCCGGCCTGCTGCACCAGCTGCGAACCGGCATCCACCTGCGCTACCGAATTATCGATCAAGCCCTTGATCTCCTTGGCCGCCGCCGCCGAGCGTTGCGCCAGGCCGCGCACTTCGGACGCCACCACGGCAAAGCCGCGACCTTGTTCGCCGGCGCGCGCCGCTTCCACCGCCGCATTCAGCGCCAGGATATTGGTCTGGAAAGCGATGCCGTCGATGACGCTGATGATGTCGACGATCTTGCGCGCCGAACCATCGATGGCCCCCATGGTGTCGACCACCTTGTTGACGATGGCGCCGCCTTGTTCGGCCACCGCAGACGCGGCATGCGCCAGCTTGTCGGCCTGGCGGGCGTTGTCGGCGTTCTGGCGCACGGTGGTGGTCAGTTCCTCCATCGAGGCGGCGGTTTCCTCCAGCGCGCTGGCCTGCTGCTCGGTGCGCGCCGACAGGTCATGGTTGCCGGCCGCGATTTCGCTGGACGCCAGCGCGATCGCCCTGGCGCCATGCTGGACGTCGCCCACCACCTTGACCAGTTCATTGTTCATGCCTTGCAGCTCGCGCATCAGGTCACCGATCTGGTCGCGCGTAGCGACGCCGAATTCGGTGGTCAGGTCGCCGCCGGCCACCGGGGTGGCCACTGCCACCGCCGATTCCAGCGGCCGCGTGATGCTGCGCGAAATCAGCGCCGCGCACACCACGCCCAGCGCCACCAGCAGCACGCCCAGCGTGATCGACAGGTTGATGCTGCGGCTGGTGGCGGCCTCCACATCCTGCGCCATCTGGTCCAGCACCTTGCGCTCGTACTCCACCAGTTTCAGCATGCCGGCCTGGTAGGCTTCGGCCGATGGCGTAAAGCTGGCAGTGAAGATGCGCGCCGCGTTGTCGCTGTCGCCGGCCTTGTTGGCATCCATTAGCGCCTGCTTGGATTCGACGAACTTGGCGCGCACGCCCAGCGTGGCCTGGTAGATGGCTTTTTCCTCATCGCTGCTGATCAGCTCACCCATCTTGCGGTTCATGACGTTGCCCTTTTTCGAGCCGTCGGCCATGGTTTCGGCAAAGGTGGTGGCCAGCGAGGTGTCGCTGCTCTTGGCCATCATGATGGTGCGGGCGATGGTGACGGCGGTCTGCGTGTACCAGTCGGTGGCGAGGCGTTCGCGCGCCAGCGGTTCGGCCATCATGCGCTTGGTGGCGGCGGCGTTGTCCACCGCGTTGCGCAGCGCGAACGAGGTCGAAATAATGGAGAGTATGAGAACAATGGCAAAGCCCAGCGCCAGCCGGGAACCAATGCGGATGTTGGAAAGAAAGGACATGGCTGGTCGCAAGCCGCAGATGGCTTGTAATTATTGGTAACGCTACCAATATATCCTTTTGTTTAAAAAGTTTGGTTTTAGAAATATTACGTTACAGAATGCTGCAACGTTGGTCCCAGCGCCAGTCGCCGGGCCGGCGCCGCCAGCCTGGTGTGCAATCCGTCATTGCCGAGCCGGAAGGACGACGCCACCTCGGCAAGCCGGGCCGCCTGTTCCTGCATGCTGGCGGCGGCCGCAGCAGCCTGTTCGACCAGCGCGGCGTTCTGCTGCGTCACGCTATCCATCTGGCCGATGGCGGTGTTGACCTGGTCGATGCCGATGCTTTGCTCGCTGCTGGCCGAGGTGATCTCGGCCATGATGTCGGTTACGCGGCGCACGCTAGCCACCACCTCGTCCATGGTACTGCCGGCCTGCTGGACCAGCTTGGAGCCGATCTCTACCTGATCGACCGAATTGCCGATCAGTTCCTTGATCTCCTTGGCGGCGCCGGCCGAGCGCTGCGCCAGGTTGCGCACTTCGGACGCCACCACGGCAAAGCCGCGTCCCTGTTCACCGGCGCGCGCGGCTTCCACTGCGGCGTTGAGCGCCAGGATATTGGTCTGGAAGGCGATGCTGTCGATTACGCTGATGATGTCGAAGATCTTGCGCGAGGAATCGTTGATCGAGCCCATGGTGTTGACCACCTGGCCGACGATGGCGCCGCCTTTTTCCGCCACATCGGACGCGGTCTGCGCCAGCTGGTTGGCCTGGCGGGCGTTCTCGGCGTTCTGACGCACGGTCGAGGTCAGTTCTTCCATCGAAGAGGCGGTCTCTTCCAGCGAACTGGCTTGTTCCTCGGTACGCTGCGACAGGTCCATATTGCCGGAAGCGATCTGGTTGGAGGCAGTGGCGATGGTGCTGGTGCCGATCTGCACCTGGCTGACCACGTTGCGCAGCGCGTCATTCATGCCGCTCAGCGCTGTCATCAGGTCGCCGATTTCGTCCTTGTCGTGGCGCGTGGCGAATTGCGTGGTCAGGTCGCCGTTGGCGACGGTAGCGGCGATGTCGACCGCCGATTTCAGCGGCACGGTGATCGAACGCGAAATCACCCAGGCCGCCAGCGAGCCGATGGCCACCATCAGCCCGCCCAGCACCAGCAGCAGCGCGTTGCTGCGGTCGTTGGCGGCATCGATCGCGTGGGCGGTGTCGTCGATGGCCTTGCGCTGCATGGCGAGGAAGCTCTTGACGCGGTCCTGGTAAGCCGAGGCGGACGGCGAGAAGCCGTTCTGGAACAGCTGTTCTGCGCGGGCGGCGTCACCCGCCTTGCGGGCGTTCATGACGTCGGTCTTGGCCTTCTGGTAGGTGTTGCGCAGCGTCGTGATCTCGTCGTAGATCTTGCGTTCCTCGTCCGTCGACAGCAATTCCTTGATCTGGCCCAGCAGCTCACCGCCGCGCTTGGTGCTGGCGGCGATGACATCGGCAAAGGTATCGGACAGTTTGTCGTCGCTGCTGCGGGCGATCAGTGCGGTGCGGGCGATGGCCGAGTAGATCAGCACATACCAGTCGGACACCAGCCGCTCCTTGGCCAGCGGCTGCTCCATCATGGCGCGTGTGGCCTTGGCGTTGGTGCGGGCGTTGACCAGCGCCACCGAGGTGGCCAGGATGGCCAG
Organism: Duganella dendranthematis; assembly: GCF_012849375.1. Taxonomy (NCBI): domain Bacteria; kingdom Pseudomonadati; phylum Pseudomonadota; class Betaproteobacteria; order Burkholderiales; family Oxalobacteraceae; genus Duganella; species Duganella dendranthematis. Next base: position 856,566 of record NZ_CP051684.1, on the reverse strand, counting down.
CAACAGCACCACCGCGAAACCGATGGCCAGACGGGTGCCGATACGCATCTGCGACAGGACGTTCATAATCATGACTCCCAACAAGAAAGCGGACAATAAAGTATGCACCTGTCGCGGCGGCTGGTGGCCGCCTTCGTGGCGTTTCGTTGCGTTTTGGGAACAGAGTCAGAAACTGGCGGCTTGCTTCAGGTCGGGTTGCTGGCACCAGCGGGCGAAGTCGTCGGCCATCCGCTGGCTCTCGCCGATGGCCTGCAGCCAGTCGCGATTACGGCGTCCGTGGTCCTGGGCGTAGACGGTGAAATCCTTGCGGTCCGGCAGCTTGGCGTTGGGCAGCTTGCGGACGAAATCGGCCGACGGCGAGACCAGGATCAGATTGTCGAGCGACTGGTCGCGCGCGCGGCGCCACGGCATCGATTTGTCCAGCCAGCCGGGCACGATGCCGTCACTGAAATGCGGGTACAGCACCAGGCCGGGATCGCGCTGGTAGGGCAGGTGCAGGTGGTAATCGATCAGGCCGCCATCCCAGTAGGCGCCGGTAGGAGCGCCGGCGATGTCGGTCACCGCCTGCAGCACCAGCGGGATCGAGCCGGAGGCCAGCAGGGCGTCGCGCAGATTGTCTGCCGACAGGCCGACGAAGTGGCCGGCGAAGGCGTCGAATTCCTCGCGCAGCCAGCGCGCGTCGTCGTCGCGGTGGTGGAAAATCACGCGTTCCATCGAGGCCGCCAGGCGCTTGCGCGACACGGCGTTACCGGCGGCGGCCAGCAGAAAGCCGGCCATTTCACGCCAGCGGGCGCCGTTGGTATTGCCGAGCGCGCCGATGCCGCGCACCGTCAGCACGGAGACGTGGTGGTGTGGGTGATTGACGGCTTCGGCGGCGCGGCCGTCCAGCAATTCATCGAGCAGCGCGCGGCAGGTGCGGCTGACGTAATCGGGCGTGACCTTGGCGGGGTAGCGCTGGCCGGCATACAGCCGCACCAGCCGCTGATGCGCGGCGACCGGATCATCGAAGGCCGACGCCGCCATGCGCCAGGCGCCGATCGACGCGCCCACGAGACGGCGCTGGCGTGGCGCGTGACGCAAGAATTCGCCGAACATCCAGCAATCGAGGCCGTGCAGGATCAGGCCTTTCGGCCCGCCGGCCGCCGCCGGCACGATAGCGATATCGGCCGCCTGCACGCCCTCGGCCGCAATCCGCTCCCGCGCCCGCCGCCCCAGCCGAATCGTAATCGACGAACTCATCAAGCCCGGTAGATTAACGCATGCCCGAGATGATTTGCTTTAGCTTGCCGGTGTCGGCGACGAAGGCGCGGATGCCTTCGGCGGTTTTTTCGGTCGCCATCGCGTCTTCGTTGACCATGAAGCGGAAGGTGGCTTCATCCATCGCGATTTTGCCGATGGTGGCGTTTTTGCCGCTGTCCGAACTCAGCTTGCGCTCGACTGGGGCGTTGGTGTCGGCCAGCTGTTGCAGCAGGTCCGGGCTGATGGTCAGCAGGTCGCAGCCGGCCAGTTCCAGGATCTGGCCGGTGTTGCGGAAGCTGGCGCCCATCACTTCGGTCTGGTAGCCGAACTTGCGGTAGTAGTTGTAGATGCGCTTGACCGACTGCACACCCGGATCTTCCGCGCCCTGGTAGTCAATGCCGGTCGATTTCTTGTACCAGTCGTAGATGCGGCCGACGAACGGCGAAATCAGCTGGGCGCCGGCTTCAGCGCAGGCGATCGCCTGCGGCAGCGAGAACAGCAGCGTCATGTTGGTGTGGATGCCTTCTTTTTCCAGGATCTCGGCGGCACGGATGCCTTCCCACGTCGAGGCCATCTTGATCAGGATGCGCTCGCGCTCGATGCCATTCTTTTCATACAGCTTGATCAACTCGCGGCCCTTGGCCACCGAGCCGGCGGTGTTGAACGACAGCGCGGCGTCGATCTCGGTCGACACGCGGCCCGGAATCACGCGCAGGATCTGCTTGCCGAACGCCACCAGCAGGTGGTCGATCACTTCGCCGGTGCTGGCGTCCAGGTTGTCGCGCACGGCTTTTTCCAGCAGCGGCTTGTACTCGTCCTTCTGCACCGCCTTCAGGATCAGCGACGGATTGGTGGTGGCGTCGCGCGGCGTGTATTGCTGGATGGCCTGGAAATCGCCGGTGTCGGCAACTACGGTGGTGTATTGTTTGAGTTGTTCGAGTTGGTTCATAAGCACTGCCATTCTGATAAAGAAGTTGTTGTCCGTTTATTTTACTCCGAACCTGCCGCGTTGCCGTCCTATTCAGCCCAGCCGCATGACAATTGCGCCACAGGCAATCAGGCTGACGGCGACGATGCGCCCCGGCGCCAGCCGTTCGCGCAGGAACACGGCGGCGATGACGGCCGCAAACAGGATCGACGTCTCGCGCAGCGCCGCCACCGCCGCCACCGGCGCCAGCGTCATCGCCCACAGCGCCAGCCCGTACGAGGCCAGCGTGCCGCCGCCGCCCAGCAGCAGGACCCGCGCATGGCGCCGTGCATAGGCCGGCAGTTCGGCCCAGCGGTTGGCGGAGCACAACAGCAGCAGCACGGCGGTCAGCACGAACAGCCACATGGTGTAGCCCGCCGGCGTACCCGAGCGCCGCACGCCGACTGCGTCGATCATGGTGTAGGTGGCGATGACGGCGGCGTTCAGCAGGGCGTAGCCGGTGGCGCGGCGGCGGGCGTCACGGTTGGCGGCGGTGTCGGCGCCGGCGCGGGCGCCGCGCAGGATGGTCAGCGTCAGTACGCCACCGCAGATCAGCATGACCGCGATGTCCTGGCGCAGGTGCAGCCGTTCGCCCAGCAGCGGCACGCTGGCCAGCGCCACCAGCAGCGGCGCGGCGCCGCGCATCAGTGGATAGGCCTGGCTCATGTCGCCGTGGCGGTAGGCGGCCGCCAGCAGCCGGTAGTAGATCACCTGGCAGCAGGCCGACGCCACCAGCCACGGCCAGCTGTCGGCGTGCGGCAGCGCCGCCAACGGCAGCAGCGGCAGCGATACCAGACCGGCGCCGCAGGCCACCAGCAGGGTGCTCAGGTATTTGTCGGGGCCGGCCTTGACCAGCGCGTTCCAGCTGGCGTGCAGCAGCGCGGCCAGCAGGACGACGGTAACGACCTCGCCCGCCATCGGCTAGTCCGGGCGCGCGATCAGTTGGTGGATGGCCGCCAGCAGCGTGTCGAACGACACCGGCTTGCGGAAGAACAGGTCGTACGGCGGCAGCAGGTCGCGCGGCAGGATGCCGGCGCTGGTGAGGATGAACGGGATGGCCGCCAGCGCCGGGTCGGCGCGCCACGCCACGCACAGGTCGGCGCCGTTCATGACCGGCATCATGTAGTCGGACACCACGATGTCGGGCCGCTCGCGCTGCGCCGCCGCCAGCGCCTCGGCGCCGTTGGCGGCGGTGCGCACGCGAAAACCGCGAAACTCAAACAGCATGGTGTAGGCCGACAGGACGTCGAATTCGTCGTCGACCACCAGAATGAGCTTGCCATCCGGGTTGCTGTCCATGAGGGCGGGATGATCGCTCATGGCCGCACGCTACCGGTTCAGCACGGGCGGCACGCTGGGGGACACGGGGCCGTCGATGCTCATGCCCAGGTCGGAAATGAGCAGCACGTGGTTGGCGGCGTCGTAGCCGTTTTCGCGCAGCTTGAGCACGCCGATCTGGCGCAGGTTGATGCCGGCCACGTCCACATAGCGCAGCAGGATGATGTTTTCGAACAGCATCGAGGCGGTGACCTCGCCCTGCACCGTGCCGGCGCCGAAATACGGCAGTTCCTGGGTGAAGAAGGTGGTGACGTTGCGCACCCGCAGTTCGTTGACGAGCGCCGCCAGGAACGAGCGCGAGCGGCCCTCGTGCATGACGATTTCGCGCAGGCCGTCGATGCCGTCGATCAGCAGCCGCGTCACGCCGCGCTGTTCGATGTTGCGCAGCAGGCCGTTGGCCAGGCTGTCGACCAGCACCTCCAGCGGCGGATGCCAGATGATCTGCAGCGCGCCGTTATGGAAATAGGTGGCCAGATCGAGGCCGACGCTGCGCGCCTTTTCCAGCAGCCGCTGCGGCGACTCGTAGAAGCCGATGATCAGCGCCTGTTCGCCGCGCTGCAGTCCCTCGTGGATGAAGTGCAGGCCCATCAGCGTCTTGCCGACGCCCGGATTGCCGAGCAGGGCGGTGGTCGAGCCGCGCGCCACGCCGCCCTTGGTCAGGCCGTCCCAGCCGGGGATGCCGAAGCTGACCCGGCCCGCCGCCGCGGTCGGCATGGCCGGCGACAGGCTGCTGACCGCTTCCAGGCGCGGATAGATCTCGACGCCGTCCTCGCCCACCTCGAACACGTGGCGGCCCAGCAGGTGCTTGCTGCCGCGCAGCTTGAAGACCTTGATCTCGCGGATCAGTTGCAGGCCGCGCTCGTACTGGCTCAGTTCGATCAGGCCGTCGACCAGCGTGTTTTCCGAATCGGCCACATTGCCTTCGGTGGGCGACAGCAGGAAGGTGGTGCATTCCATGGTCGACACCAGCGAATTGAGCGAGAGCATGAATTCGGACAGCGCCACGTCGGACGGCTTGGCCTCGCGCACGGTGCGGAAGCCGTCGATGATCATGATGTCGGGCTGTTGCTCGGCCAGCGTGGCGGCGATCGATTTGAGCAGTTCGCGCAGGCCGCCCTTGAGCAGGTCGCTGTAGGCGCCGATGAAGACGATGCGTTCGCCCACCAGTTGTTCGTCGAAGAACGAGAAGTTGCTCAGGTGATTCAGCATCTTGCCGTGGGTTTCGGCGATCAGCGTCAGGATCAGCACCTTCTTGCCCTGGTGCGCGTGCTGGAAACCGATCTGGCAGGCCAGCGTGGTCTTGCCGCTGCCGGCCAGGCCCTGGATCAGGTACAGGCTGTGCGCGGGAAAGCCGCCGCCCAGGATGTCGTCAAGGCCGGGAATGTTGGTGCTGAGCAGAGGGATGCGCTGGGAGAGGCGGTTGTGCATGGCGCAAGGTTGTAGATGCGGCAAATAATCCATGCACTGTAGCACACCCGCCGTCAAGCCGCCTAACCGATAAACGAATCGAACTGCAGGTCGAATTCCTGCAGGGCTTTCTGGGCGTTCTGCATTTTCTTGCGGAATTCCGGGCCGCGTTGCAGCGCCAGGCCGACCGCCAGCACGTCGATCACCACCAGGTAGGCCAGCCGCGCCGAAATCGGCGTGTACGGGTCGATGTTGAAGATCAGGTCGATCGGGATCAGCACCGTGGCCAGGTCGGCCAGCGGCGTGCCGGACGGCGCCAGCACGATCACCTCGGCGCCGCCGCGCTTGGCCAGCTTGACCGAGCGCACCAGCGACGGGCTGTTGCCGCGCTGCGAAATCGCCACCAGCGCGTCGCCGGTGCGCAGCAGCGCCGCGGCGATGCTGTGGATGTGCGGATCGGCATAGGCCACGGTCGGTACGCCGGAACGGAAGAACTTGTGCTGGGCGTCGGCGGCAACGATGCCGGAGGTGCCCTGGCCGTAGAACTCGATCTTGTTGGCCTTGGACAGGATGTCCAGCGCCTTCTGGATCTGCTCCGGGTTGAGGTTGTTGCGCAAGTCCAGCAGGGTATTGATCGAACGGCTGCAAATCTTGTTGACCAGGTCGGCCGCAAGGTCGTCCTGGGTCGGCTGTTCGTTCAGGCCCGGCAAGGCCAGCGCCAGGCCCTGGGCCAGCTTGAGCTTGAACTCGTGCCAGCCGTCATAGCCCAGCGTGCGACAAAAACGCACCACGGTCGGTTCGGACACCTGGGCGTTCTTGGCCAGCGCAGTGATGTTCTGGTTGACCGTCTGCGTCGGGTGTTCGAGCACGGCCAACGCCACCTTGCGCTCCGATTTGGAGAGCGAGTCGAGTTGGGTGCGGATGGAATCCAGCAGCATCTACATTAATCCTCAGGCAGCACTTCTTCGCGCCATTGCAGGCCGTCACGGCCGATCAGCGCGGAGGCCGCGGCCGGACCCCAGGTGCCGGAGGCGTACGGGAGCGGGTAGCTGTCGTCCGATTCCCAGTTGTTGAGGATAGGTTCGACCCATTCCCAGGCGGCTTCCAGCTCGTCGCCGCGCATGAACAGCGTCAGCTGGCCGCGCAGCACGTCGAGCAGCAGGCGCTCGTAGGCTTCCATACGCGGCGATTTGAACTGCTCGCGGAAGTCCAGTTCCAGTTCGGCTTGCTTCAGGCGCATGCCGTCGCCCGGCGTTTTCGCCATCAGGTTCATGCGCAGGCCTTCGTCCGGTTGCAGACGGATCACCAGCGAATTCGGCTGGAAGCTGTTGGTCGGCTGGGCGAAGATCGAGTGCGGGATCTGCTTGAAGCGCACCACGATTTCGGCCAGGCCGTCGGCCATGCGCTTGCCGGTGCGCAGGTAGAACGGCACGCCGGCCCAGCGCCAGGTATCGATTTCCGCCTTCATGGCAACAAAGGTTTCGGTGCGCGAATGTTCCGGTGCATCCGGTTCGTCGCGGTAGCTCGGCACGGCTTTGCCGTCGACGTGGCCGGCGCGGTACTGGCCGCGCACGATGTTCTGTGCCAGCGTGGTCGGCGTGAATTTTTTCAGCGAGCGCAGCACTTGCAGCTTGGAGTCGCGCACCGCGTCCGGCGAAATCGAGGTCGGCGGTTCCATGGCGACGATACACAGCAGTTGCAACAGGTGATTTTGCAGCATGTCGCGCAGCGCGCCGGAGGTGTCGTAGTAGCCCAGGCGGTTGCCCACGCCCAGTTTCTCGGCGATGGTGATCTGCACGTCGGAGATCCACTCGCGGCGCCACAGCGGCTCGAACAGGATGTTACCGAAGCGCAGGGCCAGCAGATTCTGCACGGTTTCCTTGCCCAGGTAGTGGTCGATCCGGTAGATCTGCGATTCCTCGAACACCTTGCCGACTTCGGCGTTGATCTGCTTGGCCGAGGCCAGGTCGCGGCCCAGCGGTTTTTCCAGCACCACGCGCGAGTTCGGCGTGACCAGGCCGTTTTCCTTCAGCGCTTCGCAAATCTGCGAGAAGATCGCCGGCGGCGTGGCCAGGTAGTAGACCTTGGTGATGGCCTCGTCCTTGCGCAGCGCGTCCACCAGCGGCTTGTAGCTGCCGGCCTCGGTGGCGTTGAGCGAGACGTAGACGATGCGCTTGGTGAAGCGGTCCCAGTCGGCCGGCGTCACGGCCGGCGATTTGATCAGGGGCTTGGAGGTGGTCTCGACGGTTTGCAGGAATTCTTCCTGGCTGGCGTCTGCGCGGCCGACGCAGATGATGCGCGCGGTCGGCGGCAGGTCTTTGGCAACGTCGCGGGCGTACATCGCGGGCAGGAGTTTGCGCATCGCCAGATCGCCGCTGCCGCCAAACAGGACCAGATCAAAATCGGAAAGAGCCATAGTATGAAAATCGTCGCAAAAAAAGTGCCGAAGGAATGGCCGCGAGATGGTTGCGGCCGCCAATGTAAATTTACTACTTATAAGAGCCGTTTGCAAGAAATTTTACTACATAACGCCTATGGAAACTGAGAGTATCCGTATGCAAGTGTTGCGCCCACTCCGCCTTCCGCTACGCTGCCTTTCCACTGGGCAAACGACGATCCTATAATTGAATGATGCGGTAAGCCGTGACGCAAATTATAAGCTGGCCCGTCATCGCGTGCAGTCGCGTTGTGCAGACCGGCTCGCCGGGAGCGATTCATGACCAAGCAATACGATCCTTTGCAAGCGATCGGCGTGCAAGCCGACAAGATGATGCTGTGCGTGCTGTGGGCTTTGCAGCTGTTCTCGCTGGCGCTGGCGGGACTGTACGACACCTGGCACTTGGCGCTGCTGATCGGCCTGCCGGCGGCCGGCGTGCCGAGTGCGCTGCACTACACGGCGCCCGGTTCGCTGCTGACGCGCTGCGCGGTGGCGGTGGCGGTCATGGTGTTTGCGGCGCTGAACATCCATCAGGGCGCCGGGCTGACCGAGCTGCACTTCGGTATTTTCGTTTATCTTGCCTTCCTGCTGGCTTACCGCGACTGGCGGCCGATTGTCGTCGCGGCGGCCGTCATCGCCGTGCACCATCTGAGTTTCCACTATCTGCAGGAATGGAACTACGGCGTGATGTGCTTCACCCGGCCGCAGCTGTCGACCGTGTTTATTCACGCCGCGTATGTGGTGGTGGAGTCGGCGGTGCTGATCTTTCTGGCTACGATCCTGCGGCGCGCCGCCAACCAGGCCGCTGAACTGGAAAGCATCGTTGCCGCGCTGGCTGCGATCGAGGGCCGGATCGACCTGTCGGCCACCGAGGCGAGGCCGCGCAGCCGGCTGGCGCGTTCGCTGCTGGAGATGCTGGTGACCATGCGCGACACGATTGCCGGCGTGCGCGATGGCGCGCATACCATTGCCGGCGCCTCGGGCGAGATCGCGCAGGGCAACGCGGAATTGTCGCGCCGTACCGAACGGCAGGCCGGCAGCATCGAGCAGACGGCGGCGGCGATGGCGCGACTGGCGGCCACGGTGCGCGCCAATAACGAAAGCGCGCGCCAGGCCAACGAACTGGCGCAGAGCGCATCCACCATTGCCGCCAAAGGCGGCGCGGCGGTGCGGCAGGTGGTCGATACCATGGGCGAGATCAACGCCTCATCGCGGCAGATTGTCGACATCATCTCGGTGATCGACGGCATCGCCTTCCAGACCAATATCCTGGCGCTGAACGCGGCGGTGGAAGCGGCGCGCGCCGGCGAGCAGGGCCGGGGCTTTGCGGTGGTGGCGTCCGAAGTGCGCAGCCTGGCGCACCGCTCGGCGGCGGCCGCCAAGGAAATCAAGGAGCTGATCGGCAACACCGTGCAGACGGTGGAGGGCGGCAACAAGCTGGTGGAAGAAGCCGGGGCCACCATGCTGGAAGTGGTGGACAGCGTGCAGCGCGTGACCGCCATCATGGGCGAGATGAGCAACGCCAACCAGGAGCAGAACGAAGGCATCGAGCGCATCAACAGCGCCATTGTCGAGTTTGACGAGAGCACGCAGCAGAATTCAGCCTTGGTGGAAGAAGACGCCGCAGCGGCCGATGCGCTGGCGCAGGAAGCGCAACATCTGACCGGGCTGGTATCAGCCTTCAAGCTGGAGCCGGGCGGCGTGGATGCAGGCGTGGCGGCGCGGCGCCTCACGCATACAGCGCATCGAGCTGCCTGAACGCCGCTTCTTTTGCTGTGGAGTCTAAGGCACGCAGTCCCAGATAAATTTCCCGGTATGGCTTGGCACCGACTGACTCCTTGCTGACGTCATAGCACGCCAGCAGGGCGTTGACCGCGTGAATGGCCGCAAGTCGATCGGTTTCCACGCGGATCATCTGTTTCAGCGCGGCGAGTAACTCCAGTGTGACGGTATCCGCAGGAACATAGTACGCGGCCGCCTGACGAACGCGTTTGTCGTCGCTGGACATGGCGCGGATAAATATCTCCAGCAGCGAACGGTCGCGCTCGACCCGGTAGACGTTCCAGGCGGCGATCACCTCTGCTTCGCCCTGGAACCTGTGTTCCTTGAGCAGCCGCGTCAGAACAGTGGTCGCCCGCTCCCAATCGGCGATGAACAAGCCATGGATGCTCTCCCGGCCGCCGCCCGCTTCGACCAAGCGCCGCAAATATTCAAACGCCTGGTTTCTTTCGTTGGGCGTCATTCCGCTGAAGTAGCCTTCATTCAGCCCATCGAGCCGCTCCTTGTCGCGCCGCGAAAAGAAGTCCAGGAAGTTCTGATAGGCGTTCGTATCAGCCATGCGTTGCGGTGACCAGACTGGAGATTAATGTGCAGCCGCAGGCGCAATGATGGCCGTGCAACGCCACCATGCGGCCGCCAATCAGATACGTCGGCGCCCCCTCGACGATCATATTCACGCCATGCCCCGGTAGCGGACAGGTGATTTTGTCGCCTACCCGCGCGATGCCGATGCCGCCCGCCAGATGCGTGGTCGAAGCGGTGATGACCTTTCCGCCATGTGAGGTCAGGTCGCCCAAACGGACAAGTGGAAGTGCCATAGTAATTAGTTCCCGAACTGTTGGTCTAGCTGTGCCAATGCCGCAGCCCTGAGTTCCACATCCTCACTTCGCAGATGGCCCAGCAACTGCTCATATTCGGCGGTATCAGGGACTTGAAGACTATCCAACACGCTAAACGCGGCGGCAAAACGTGCGTCGGCATCCGCATCCTCCAGCACGACATACTTGAAAAAGGCGATGGTCTCCACGTTCACCGGTGTGTAATGGATGGCATCCACAACTCGATGTTTCATTTCGTCGTGATAGCCTGGATAGTCCTCGACCATTTGCTGCTGGTAGCGTAAGTCTCCGGTGTGTCTGACCAGACTTTGCTGGGCCATATAAACATGTCTGTAAGGATCTCCGCGCCGTGCCTCAATCCACTCTTTGAGTACAATTTCTGCTTTATCTGGAGCGACAACCCAAATCCAGTCTGCGGACCAAGGCAATTCCTGCAGCAGCAATGACAGGACGATGGGCTTTTCTTCTTCGCTAAGATCCACGAACACACTCGGGCTGTATCCGTCAGCCTTCTCGCTGCCGGTCATGCGGTGTTGCCGCATAAACTCATCAAATGCTGCGGTCATTTTCGATCTGCTGGATAGCAGCCCTTTTCTCCTCTTCATCGCTCGACGTCAGCGCGCGGTAAAGTGCTTTGTAATGCTCATCGCGGAATTTAAAATTGTAGCCTCGAACGGCCATGAATTTGGAGATCGCGAGTGATTGCGCGATGCTGTCCGTCTCTGTAAAAATCATTCCTTTAAGCAGGTCTAACGAACGTTGTGAAACCTCTGCAACCGGGAGATAGTCCGCAAATCTTGCTCGGACGTCTGCAAACTCGCTGGACGCAAATGCGTTGAGGATTTCAACGTACGCGCGCGCGGGCTCGTGCGACAAGATAAGATGAAGCATCAGCGTGCGATTTTCCTCTCTTGCGCATCGCTGATCGCGATAAGTGCTCTCAGCTATCGGCATAGAGACCTGTTTCTTAAACTCTTCAACAGCTCTTAGCGGGTTAATCAGATACAATCCGCGTGTGCTCTCCAAAGAGACCGCAAGGTTTTTCTCAAGAAAATTCCACGCCTCTTCTGTCTCGCTGTCAGTGAGGCCGCGAAAGTGGCTCGCGTCGAGTCCATCAAGACGCTCCCGCCCCCAAGATTCAAAGAAGGCGTAAAACCTGGTCAACCCCGGTGAGGATGTACTCATCATGCCACGACTCCGATCTGCTTCAAGGCTTTCTGCTTAAGCTCGTCGTCTTCGCTTCTCAAATGACTGGTCAGTTGATCGTAATCCTTCTTGCTGAGCTCTGTAGCGCAGGAAAATCCGAGCGAGTCCAGCAAGTGACGGCTTGCGCGTGCAACTGCATTGGGGTTGACTTCGAACAGGATGACACGCCTGAAAAAACTGACCGTGTCTGCGTTGGCGGGTGTGCGATGAACGGCATCCACCACGAGCGGCCGCTTCTTCTCGATATAGTTAGGATAATCCTCGATCATGTGTTTTTGATAGAGCAAGTCGCCGGTGTAGCTCACCAGATTCTGCTGAATCATATAAACATCCCCATGAGGATCGCCGCGTAACGCTTGTTCCTGTGCTTTCAGGACCGCTACTGCCCGCTCTGCATCGATGAGAAAAATCCAGTGAGCTGACCAAGGCAATTCTTGTTCGAGCAGCTTAAAGGCGATATCCTTTTCCCGACCCATTAGTCTTTCTAAAACATGCGTGCTATAACCGTCAGCCTTTTGACTTCCAGTCATTTTGTGCTGGCGTATAAATTCATCGAACGCCGCTTTCATTCTACGTCCTGCTTTCAATCTGAGTGATCGCAGCAATTTTCTCTCTCTCGTTTCCCAAACGTAGTGCGCGGTAAAGTGCTTTGTAACGAGTCTCATCAGTGCTGGAGTCGAGTCCGTAAATCGCCATAAACTTCCGGATGGCGGAAGATATCGGAATTGTTTTGGTCTCTGTAAAAATCATGCCTTTCAGGATTTCAAGAGAGCGAATTGTTGCACCCCACACAGGTAAATATTCTGCAAAATCTGCTCTCACGTTGTCAAATTCACTCATTGCAAAGGTATTCATGAGATCAACATATTTCTCGTCTTTATCAAGCGCGACAATGTAGCGCAACATGAGCATGCGATTTTCTTCCATCTCGCGCCGGTCCTCGGGGTAAAGATCTTCTTCCAGAGGTAAAACTACTTGTTCTTTGAAAAGATCAAGTGCTTTGCGTGCATTCAGGAGAAACAATCCCGCTATTTTGTCTCCCGAAGAGGGGAAATTATTTTTCAGAAAGTTCCAAGCCTCTAATTTCTCGTTGTCACTTAATCCCTCAAAATAACTTCTATCCAGGCCACTCAATCTTTCAAGACCGGTGGTGTTGAAGAAGTCATAAAGTCTTGTCAAGCCGGTGTTTGGGGAGAGGGTTTTCATGGTGCGGTGCCTACAATAGCCATAAGAGATTTGACCACATTTTTTTCTAAAGGTACGAAGTCGTTTCCTTGAATAACATACATGTTCAATGCAGTGACATCCCCGGTATCCAAGCGATCGGCGATCACTCGTTTCTCTACATTGTGCCATAGCGTATAAGAGGCATCGAGCTTGTCAGCCGTTTGTACTGTGTTCACGATTCCTGATGCTCCTTCAGCATATTTCTCTGATGCTGCTTTCCATAAATCCCTGGCATGTGGTGGTGGACCGTTATCTTTAACCCAGTTGTAGGATTTTAGATCTGGCCATTCGTCGATAATCCTGCCCCCTGCGGTAGTTTCCAGGGTCACTCCGTGAATTCCCTCTGCAAACTTTTGTGCGGTTTTTGGGTCTCCAGACCAGAAAACTGCACCGTCACGAGGCGAAGACACATCCAGGCGCTTTACTATTTCATCCCAGGAGTCGCCTGACTTTTTTGGAAGATATGGTCTGAGGATGTCGCGTGCTTCTTCAATCTTGGCCTGTGCAAGTACCGTGTCACCTTTCTTTTGAGCTTCGCGTGCCTCGTTGGACAGTTGCGTAATGCGCTCCCGGTCTGCCGCTACTGCCACATCGGCCACCGCCTGCTTCTTCGTGTTGGCGCCTTCGTCAGGCGGCTTGACGGGCTCGGGCGCGTCTTTCAGTGGTGGTGGCGGGGCGGCTGGCGGTTTCGGCGCGGCCTTCGGCTTCGGTTTTGATTTGGCGGCCGATGTTGTCGCTGGCTTTGGTTTGGGCGTGGCCGGCTTGTCTTCGACCTTGGGCATTACTTTGCCCGGCGTGTCTTTCACGCGTTGCTTGGCCGGCGCGGCGGCGGCGGCCTTGTCGGCTTGCACGCCGGCGGGCACCGTGTGCGCTTCCTTGGGCGCAGTTTCGGATAGCAGCTTGGTCAGACGCGCGTCCAGTTCGGCCAGCGCTTTGGGCACCTGGCGGATGGCGTCCTGCTGCACCGCGTAGAACTTTTTCTCCCACGCCGCCAGCTTGGCGATGGTGGCTTTGACGCGGTCGAAATAGCTCAGGCTTTCCAGATGGCCGCGCAGCGATTTGACCAGATCCACCAGCTTGCCGCTGATTTTGCTCAGCGCTTGCAGCAGCGGCTTTTCGTACTTGGCAAACTTGACGGCGCGCAGGAATTTGAGGATGTCGCCTTTAATGAATTTCTGCAGGAAGCGGATCAGCTCCACCAGCTTGGAGGCCTCTTTGATCAACAGCAGCATCACCGAGCGCAGCGCCGCGCCCAGTTCGGAGCCGGCGATGCCGCCCACCACCGCGCCAACGCCGGCCGCCGCCGCGCCGCCGGCGGCCATCGCCAATGGCAGCGCGATGACGATCAGGCAGGCACTCAGCAGCACCCATTCCATCAGCTCTTCGCGCTTTTCGGGATGGTTGGCCAGCCGCAGGATCACTGCCACCGCATCGCGCGCGCTGGTGACGATGACCACGCCGGGAATGAAGCTGACCAGCATGTCGGCCACCACGGCCGACAGCGGCCGGTGGTCGGCGAACTCGCCGAACAGCACGGACTTGAGCCAGTCCATGCCGCCCACCACCTGGCTCCAGGCGTCTTCCAGGATTGAGTGTTCCGGTGGCGGTGGTGGCGGCATGTCAGGCAGTTCTCTGTGCGGTCAGCCGATTAGCTGAGATATTCAATGTCTTTGGTGTAGGTCGTATAAAACTTTGGATCGCTGATTTTCTTGCTGAGCCAATAGTAGAAATCGATGTCTTCGCGGGTGCGGTTGTAAGGGTGCAGACCAATGCCAAATTTGCTCTCGTAAAACAGGCCAAACACCAGCTCACCGTCATCCATCAGCTTGAAGTGCGAGTAATTGCCGTCATCGGTGATGTCGATCGTGGTCTTGCCGGGTTCCGGGTAGTACACGTCGTCGTCGAATACCAGCAGCGGGCCGTCAGGCGTTGCCAGCAGGGCCAGATACTCCAGCTTCGGCTGCTCGCTTTCCAGCTCAAACAAGCCGAACGACACATGGTCTTCATTGACTGTGTCGGCGGCGATGATCTCTCGTTCACCGGAGATCAGATTGAGCTTCAGTAGATTCACAGTCCCGTCGAACTGGCTGACTGCGATGGGTTTGCTTTGCATATTAGTTTCCTACCTTTTTCAGGGCTGCATCCAGATAGGACGCATCTTTTTTGGCCAGCCAGTCCTCGAATTTGGACAGCAAGGCATTGACGTCACTATTGGGCCGGGAAGACGAATCGATGATGGTCTGGTACGGATCCAGCATTTTTTTCTCGGCCGACTTTACCAGACTGTCGAACGACGGCCCCAGCGGATCGTTGTAGCGGCCGGTGTTGACCTCATAAATGTAATCGCGCAGCGGTTCCGGCGTGACGTTCTTGTATTTCACGCCGATGTCCCGGCGCCGCTGCCACATCGCCCTGGCGATCGATTCATCCGATGCGCCTGCTTTTGCCATGGCGTCCGCTTCCTCCTTGAGTCCCGCCACTTCCGCCTCGTAGGCCTGCCGCAGCGGATGGTTCTTGATATCGTCGCCGATCTGGCCGGCGATCTTGTTCGCCTTTTCGCGGGCCGCGACCGCTTCCGCATCCAGCGCTTCCTGCTTCTTGGTGTTCGGTCCCTCGTCCGGCGGCTTGACCGGGTCCGGGCTGCCCTTGGGCGAGCCGGCCGCCGCCGGCGTCCCGGCCTTGGCGCCATGGCCGGATGACGCCGGCACCCCGCCAGCGGCGCCGGCTTCGTCCTCCACTTTGGCCAGTACCTTGCCTGGCGTGTCCTTGACGCGCTGTTTCGGCGGTGATGCCGCTGCCGCCTTGTCGGCCTGCACGCCGGCCGGAACGGTATGGGTCTCTTTCGGCGCGGTTTCGGACAGCAGCTTGCCCAGCCGCGCGTCCAGTTCGGCCAGCGCCTTCGGTACTTGGCGGATGGCGTCCTGCTGCACGGCGTAAAACTTCCTTTCCCACGCCGCCAGCTTGGCGATGGCGGCTGTCACGCGGTCGAAATAACTCAGGCTCTCCAGATGCACGCGCAGCGATTTGACGATGTCCACCAGCTTGCCGCTGATTTTGCTCAGCGCTTGCAACAGCGGCTTTTCGTACTGGGCAAATTTCACGGCCCGCAAAAACTTCAGGATGTCGCCCTTGATAAATTTTTGCAGAAACCGCACCAGTTCCACCAGCTTGGACGCTTCCTTGATCAGCAACAGCATCACCGAGCGCAGCGCCGCGCCCAGTTCCGAACCGGCGATGCCACCCACCACCGCGCCGACGCCGGCCGCCGCCGCGCCGCCGGCCGCCATCGCCAGCGGCAGGGCGATCACGATCAGGCAGGCGCTCAGCAGCACCCACTCCATCAGGTCCTCGCGCTTTTCCGGATGGTTGGCCAGCCGCAGGATCACCGCCACCGCGTCGCGCGCGCTGGTGACGATCACCACGCCGGGGATGAAGCTGACCAGCATGTCCGCCACCACCGCCGACAGTGGCCGGTGATCGGCAAACTCGCCGAACAGCACGGACTTCAGCCAGTCCATGCCGCCCACCACCTGGCCCCAGGCGTCTTCCAGTATCGATTGCTCCGGTGGCGGCGCCATGCTCAACCTTTTTGGCTGCCTGCGCCCGGCGTCCAGTTCAGGAACTCGTGCAGATCGTCGTGCATTTCGGTGCTGACGGTGGAACTGGCCTGCAGCGGCTTGTAGTCGTACTCGATCTTGGCGCCGGCGCCGGCCGGCACGCCGGCGATGCGGGCGATGCCGGCGGCGTCGAGGATGCCCTTGCGGATGCTGCCGTCGCTCAGCGTGGCCTTGTAGGCGGCGCCGGCCAGCGGCGCGCCCCAGTCGGTCAGGTGGCGGAATTCCAGGTCGGACTTCTGCAGCTCCGGCTTGGCCACGTGCGGCATCACGTACTGCTGGTTGGCCGGCCCGGGCATGGTGTGCATCGATGCCTGCGCGGTCCAGGTGCCGGAGGTGCCGTTGGCGATGCCGGAGGCGTTGATCTTGATGAAGGAGCCGCCGGCCGAGATGGTGATTTCTTCTTTCGCGTGGATGTCGATGCTGGCCGTGGTGGACAGCAGCCGCACCACTTTTTCGGCGATCAGGTCGAGGTCATCGCTTTGCGCCTGTATTTCCACCTTGCCCTTGGCGGCAAACAGTTTGACGCCGGCGTTGTAGGCAAACAGGCTGATTTTCTCGCCGATGCTGGCCAGCAGGCTCTTGCCAACCGCGATATTGGTGTCCTGCCCGGACGACAGCGTGACTTCGGCGCCGGCGTGCACGTGTGCGCCTTTGTTAGTGGCCAGGCCGATGCCGGCCGGCGAGCCGGCCAGCAGGATAGGCTCCTTGAAGCGGTTGGCGTCGGTTTGGCCGTCGCCGTCATAGCGCTCCTGCGTGGCGTCGGCAAATTGGGTCAGCGCCTCCTGCCCGATCAGCGCTTCGGCGCCGGCTTTGGCGGCGGTGTCCGACAGCTTCTTGGTCAGCTCGGCGCCGGCCTTGAGCTGCGCGGTGGCCTCGGCGGCATCCAGCTGCGTGCCTTGCGGGCCGGGGCGGCCATAGGTGCTGAGGTACAAGCCCTTGTGGGTGACGATGGCGCCGAATTCATCGGTGCTCAAGGCGAAGCCGGAGCCGTAGAAGCCGTTGCGCTTGTTGCCGGTCTGGCTGACCAGGTAGCCCAGGTTGAGTTGCGCATGTGTACTGGTACTGTACAGGTGCACCCGGTTCTGCTGTGTTGTGTCGTCCAGCACCAGTTGGTTGAAGCCGCTGCCTTTGTATTCCTTGGATTTGTAGCCGGACAGCTTGCCGTCCGTGTGCCACTGCGGCGTCTGGTCTTCGTTGTACAGGCGTCCGGTAATCACCGGACGGTCCGCGTCGCCATCAAGGAAGGTGACGATGACTTCCTGGCCGATGCGCGGCACGTTCAGCCCGCCCCAGCCTTGTCCCGCATTCGGATAGCTGACGCGCACCCAGCACGAGGCGCGTTCGTCGCCAGGATTGAGCCGGTCCCAGCGGAATTTGACTTTGACGCGGTTCAGGTGGTCGGTGTAAATCTCTTCCTCGGCCGGGCCGACCACCATCGCCGTTTGCGGATGCAGTGACGGTTTCTCGTGCTCGAACGGGCTGCGGAACGGCACCTTGCGGCGCTGGACTTCCAGCCGGTTGAAGCAATGGCCGGTGTGCTCGTTGTCGACCGAAGTCACCTCGTCGCGGTCTAGCGTTGCTTTAAACGCCGCCACCTGCGGCGCCAGGCTGCCGGGAAATTCCTTGACCTTGTTCGACAGCGGCAGATTATTCTCGATGCACCACTCGACGGCGGTGACCACGAACTGCCGGTCCTCGGCCGCATCGATCAGATGCGCCGGATGGTCTTCCAGCGTGAACCAGCTGCCCGCCGGCAAAAAGCGTACGCCGGAAACGGCCGAAAACCGCTTCATGCTCGACTCCCATTGCTCGACGCGCAGCCGCGATTGCCTGTCGCCCTGGTCCTGCTTCGAGTAAGTGTAGGCGCCGGTATATTCGTACACCTCCAGCTGGGCCGGCAGGTCGCCGTGCTCAGCCTGGACGATGGTGTTGCTCTGTCGCGATTCGTTGGGTGCCTTGTAGTCGTAAGTGCGCGTAGTCAGCTGGCTGGACGCCAGGCTGCGTTCGGCGCTCCAGTGGACGATCTTGTTCAGCTCATCATCGGTGCCGGCGCCATGGAAATGGATCTGCTCCTGCGGCAGCGGCTTCAGCTGGTCGGTGCTATCGGTGATCACCAGCGTATGGCCGGAGCCGTCCGGCTTCTGCTCGTGATAGCCGTACCAGCCTTCCTCTTCCATCAGGCGCTGGGCAAAGTGCCAGTCGGTCTCGTACTGCGTGCAGTAGGAGCGGGGCAGGGCGGCTTCCTTGATCTCGAAGCGGAAGTTACCTTGCGCCTGCTGGTGGCCGCCGAATACGTCGCTGAGAATGGCGTCGGCAGGCTTGTCCTGCCAGATGCGCGCGTCCTTGCGGAACTTGAGGAAGTGCAGCCACGGCGCAAACGCCAGCTGGCAGTGGACGAACTGGCCGTCGCTGCCCAGCCGTTTCATGCGGTACGCATAGCCGTGTACCGGAAGGTAGCTCTGGTCGGCCTGCTGCACCCACAGCGTGACCGGCTGCGCGATGAGTTTCTTCAGCTCGATATCGTCCCGCACCGCAAGGCAATCGACGGTGTACGCATAATCCCTGCCCAGCACGTCATGGCCGACCACGCGTTGCGGCAGCAAAATATCGTCGCCCAGCGGCGTGCTGAGCTTGAGCAGGCGGCTTTGCTGGTCGATCAAAGCCTGGCCGGGAATCAGGGTATCCAGAGCGGTCATGGGGGTGCTGCCCTATGAGATATTCTGTGATAAAAATGATAAGTTTTTAGATTTTACCCGGATTCGCGCAGTGGCTACGCACGGTAGAGTTTGCTTGGGGAGTGGTGCTGCGTCCGGCGCGGATGGCCGGACGCGAGGGGGGAATTTACTGCTTGTAGCTAGGCTCGACGCGGCCGGCGACGTCCATCTGGATCGCCAGCAGCTTGCCGCTCAGCGGGTACTGTTCCAGCTCGGCTGCTGGACGGGCGCCGGCGCTGGTGACGTACAGCGTGCGCAGGTCCGGGCCGCCGAAGGCCGGCATGGTTGGGCAGCGTACCGGCAGCTTGATTTCATCCAGCAGATCACCCTGCGGCGACAGCTTGGCGATGCGCGCGCCTTCAAACATCGCCACCCAGTAATTGCCTTCGCTATCGACCGCCGCGCCGTCCGGGCGGCCGCCGTAGTTGTTCTCCTTGTCGGCCGAGAACTGGTGCAGCAATTGCTGATTGCTGACGGTGCCGGTGGAAATGTCGTAGTCGTAGCGCGAGACGCGGTGGGCGGCGGTGTCGGCGTGGTACATAGTCTTCTGGTCCGGGCTAAAGCCGAGGCCATTCGAGTTGGTCATGCCGCCGGCCCAGGCCTGGCGCAGCTTGCCTTGTTCCAGCACGTACATCTCGGCGGCCGGCTTGTCGCGCGGCTCGTAGATGGTGCCGACCCAGAAGCGGCCCGCAGGATCGACGTGGCCGTCGTTGAAGCGGGTAATCGATTGGTCGTACGGCGCCACGATAATCTCGGTCAGTTTGACTTCGTCGCTGCTGGTGTCCAGATGCGCGAAGCCGCTGCGCATGGCGACGATCAGGCCGCCCTGGTCGCTGATGGCCAGCGTGGCCGGTTCGCTGGCCAGCTTCCACGCGCGGTGTGCGCCAGTGGCCGGGGCGAGACGGTGCACGGTAAAGGCGGGAATGTCCACCCAGTACAGCGCCTGTTCCTGCGGATGCCACAACGGGCATTCACCGGTTTGCATTACTTCATCGTAGGCTACCGTGATCATATGTGTTGCGCCGCCTTCGCCATGAAGATCAGGCCATTGGTCGAGCTGTCGTGACGTTCCGGTTTGACTTCGCCGGTCAGTTCCGACTGGATGTTCTTGGCCAGGACTTTGCCCAGCTCCACGCCCCACTGGTCAAAGCTGTTGACGTCCCAGATCACGCCCTGCACAAAGGTCTTGTGCTCGTACAGCGCGATCAAGGCGCCCAGAGCGCCCGGCGTCAGCTGGTCCATCAGGATGGTGTTGGATGGACGGTTGCCAGGGAAGGTCTTGTGCGGCACCAGTGCGTCGATCTGGTCGTCGCTCAGGTTCTGGCCGGCCAGGTCGGCGCGCACTTCGTCGGCGGTTTTGCCGGTCATGAAGGCTTCCGATTGCGCGAAGCAGTTGGCCAGCAGGGCATCGTGATGGCCCGGCAGGTCATGCGTGGCGCGCAGTGCGGCGATGAAGTCGATCGGCACGATGTCGGTGCCCTGGTGCAGCAGCTGGAAGTACGCGTGCTGTGCGTTGGTGCCGCACTCGCCCCACACCACCGGGCAGGTGGGCGTATCCACTGCGGCGCCGTTGCGGGTCACGCGCTTGCCGTTGGATTCCATGTCCAGCTGTTGCAGGTAAGCGGCAAAGCGGTTCAGGTCCTGGTGGTAGGGCGCGATCGACAGTGAGCCGCAGTCGAGGAACTGGCGGTTCCAGAAGCCGGTCATCGCCAGCAGCACCGGCATGTTCTGTTCCAGCGGCGCTTCGCGGAAGTGTTCGTCCATGGCGTGCGCGCCTGCCAGGAAGTCGCTGAAGTAGCCGAAGCCCACCGCCAGCGCCACCGACAAGCCAATCGCCGA
The DNA here is from genome assembly GCF_012849375.1 of Duganella dendranthematis. Taxonomy (NCBI): domain Bacteria; kingdom Pseudomonadati; phylum Pseudomonadota; class Betaproteobacteria; order Burkholderiales; family Oxalobacteraceae; genus Duganella; species Duganella dendranthematis. The sequence goes on along the minus strand of NZ_CP051684.1, from coordinate 835,957 downwards.
CCACACCGAGTAACGGCCGCCGACCCAGTCCCAGAACGGGAACATATTGGCGGTGTCGATGCCGAATTCCGCCACTGCCTTGGTGTTGGTGGAGACGGCCACGAAGTGTTTGGCCAGATTGTCCGCCGTGCCGCCGTTTTGCAGGAACCAGTTGCGCGCGCTGGTGGCATTCAGCATGGTCTCGGCGGTGGTAAAGGTCTTGGAGGCGATGATGAACAGCGTGGTTTCAGGATTGACCTGCGCCAGCGCCGCATCCATGTCATGGCCGTCGACGTTGGAGACGAAGTGCATTTTCAGGCGAGGATGCGCGTACGAACGAAGCGCCAGCACCGCCATTTTCGGTCCCAGGTCCGAGCCGCCGATGCCGACGTTGACGATGTCGGTGATCGGCTTGCCGCTGTAGCCCAGCCACTGACCGTTGCGCACACGGTCGGTGAATTCCTTAACGTGATCCAGCACCGCATGGACGTCGGCGTTGACGTCCTGGCCGTCCACCACCAGCGTCTTGCCGCGCGGCATGCGCAACGCAGTGTGCAGTACGGCCCGTTGTTCGGTAAGATTGATCTTCTCGCCACGCAGCATGGCGTCGCGCTGGGCTTCCACGCCGCGCTCGCGGGCCAGGTCCAGCAGCAGGCCGACGGTGGTGGCGTCCAGTCGGTTCTTGGAGTAGTCCAGGAACAGGCCCGCCGCATCGACCGTCAGTTTCGGGAAACGTTGGGCGTCGCTGGCGAACAACTGGCGCAATTGCCATTGTTTGGCGTCGACGGCGTGGGATGCGAGGGCTTGGAAGCTGGCAGTGGAAGTGAGTGCAGGCTGGCGCATAATGTTGGCAGATGGAGAAGGATGATCGAATGATACAGGAAAAACAGGTAAATTCACTACGGTTTGCATATCGTGCCCGAATATTTACGCCTGTAAAAAGGATGGTTATGCCGTGTTGCTGATCGCCAGCGCAAGCCAGCCAAAGCCCGCCAACTATATAGAAAGGGCGGCGGGTTTCAAGATTTTGTAGTAAAATTTCATGGAATCCATTCATAAGGAACGATCATGGCGTTGCATCCAGTCCTGGAAACTGTCACCAATCGCATTATTCAGCGTAGCAAACCTTCGCGCGGCGCGTATCTGGCGCATCTCGAAGCGGCCCGCGTCAAAGGCGGCCCGCAGCGCGGCACGCTGGCCTGTACCAATCTGGCACACGGCTTTGCCGCTTTCCCCGCCAACGATAAATTGGTGCTGAAAGAGATCAAGAAGCCATCGGTGGCGATTATTTCGGCCTACAACGACATGCTGTCGGCGCACCAGCCGTTCGAGCGTTACCCTGAAATTATCAAACAAGCCGTGCGGGAAGTCGGTGCGGTGGCGCAGTTTGCCGGCGGTACGCCTGCCATGTGCGACGGCGTCACGCAGGGACAGCCTGGCATGGAGTTGTCGCTGTTCTCGCGTGACGCGATTGCCATGTCGGCCGCCATCGCGCTGTCGCACAATATGTTCGACTCGGCGGTGTACCTGGGCGTGTGCGACAAAATCGTGCCGGGCCTGTTGATCGGCGCGCTGCACTTCGGCCATCTGCCGGCGGTGTTCGTGCCGGCCGGTCCGATGACCACCGGCTTGTCGAATTCCGAGAAAGCCAAGATTCGCCAGCTGTACGCGCAGGGCAAGGTCGGTCGCGCCGAACTGCTGGAAGGCGAGTCGCAGTCCTACCACGGCGCCGGCACCTGTACTTTCTACGGCACCGCCAACAGCAATCAGATGCTGATGGAAGTCATGGGCCTGCACCTGCCGGGCGCCGCGTTCATCACGCCGAACACGCCGCTGCGGGATGAACTGACCAAGGCTGCCGCACAACGCGCTGCCGTCATTTCGGACCAGGGCAACGAATACATCCCGGTCGGCCATGTGGTCGACGAGAAGGCCATCGTTAATGCGATCGTCGCGCTGCTGGCCACCGGCGGTTCCACCAATCACACGCTGCACCTGCCGGCCATCGCCAAGGCAGCCGGCATCGTGATCGACTGGAACGACTTCGACGAGCTGTCGAAAGTGGTGCCGCTGCTGTGCCGCATCTACCCGAACGGCGAAGCGGACGTGAACCACTTCCACGCTGCCGGTAGCACTGGTTTCGTGATCCGCGAACTGCTGGCCGCTGGCCTGCTGCACGACGACGTCACCACCATCCTGGGCAAGGGCCTGAGCAAGCACTGCGCCGAGCCGTTCCTCGGCGAAGGCGCGCCAGGTAATGAAGGCGTGGTGTTCAAGCCATCGCCGGCCGAATCGGGCGACGAAAAAGTGCTGCGCAAGCACGACAATCCATTCTCGCCGGATGGCGGCATGGTGCTGGTGCAGGGTAACCTGGGCCGCGCCGTGATGAAGGTATCGGCGGTCAAGCCGCATCACCGCACGGTGGAAGCGCCGGCGCTGGTGTTCAATTCGCAGGAAGACTTCATGGACGCGTACAAGACCGGTCAGCTGGACCGCGACTTCGTGGCGGTGCTGCGCTTCCAGGGCCCGCGCGCCAATGGCATGCCGGAACTGCACGCGCTGACCCCGGCGCTGGCCAACCTGCAAGACGCCGGCCGCAAAGTGGCGCTGGTGACCGACGGCCGCATGTCGGGCGCGTCGGGCAAAGTGCCGGCGGCGATCCACGTGTCGCCGGAGATCCTGGCCGGTGGTCCACTGGGCCTGGTGCGCGATGGCGATATCATCAAGGTGTGCGCCGAAACCGGCACGCTGGAAGCGCTGGTCGATTCGGCCGTGTGGCACGCGCGCTCGATGGCGCATGCCGACATGTCGATCAACCAGATCGGCATGGGCCGCGAACTGTTCTCGATGTTCCGCAACAGCGTGTGCGAAGCCGAGAAGGGCGCGACCACGTTCCCGCTGCCGTCGCCGATCGGCACCACGGTGGGCCTGCATGACAAAGAACCGGTCGGTAACACCGTGCCGGGTTCCGACGAAGATTTCTCGACGAAGAAAGCAACCTAATCATGACCATGACTCTGCTCGACATTATGCGTACCTCGGCCGTGATCCCTGTGATCGCGATTGACGACCCTGAACATGCCGTGCCGCTGGCGAAAGCGCTGGTGGCCGGCGGCATCCGCGTGCTGGAAGTCACGCTGCGCACCAAGCATGGCCTGGGCGCGATCAAGGCGATGAGCGCGGTGGAAGGCGCCATCGTCGGCGTCGGCACGCTGACGCAGCCGGAAGAATTTGCCGCCGCGCGCGATGCGGGTGCGGTGTTCGGCGTGTCGCCTGGTTTGACGGCCGCGCTGATCGCTGCCGCCAAGAGCAGCGGCCTGCCGCTGCTGCCGGGCGTGATGACGCCGTCGGAAGTGATGGCGGCGCGTGAACAAGGCTTCCGTCAACTGAAGCTGTTCCCGGCGGTGCCGGCGGGCGGCGTTGGCATGCTGAGCGCGATCAACGGCCCGCTGCCGGACGTCACCTTCTGCCCGACCGGCGGCATCTCGCAAGAGACGGCGTCGCAATTCCTTGCGCTGAAGAACGTCGCCTGCGTGGGTGGTTCGTGGCTGACGCCAAAAGACGCCATCGCCGCCGGCGACTGGGGCCGCATCACCGACCTGGCAAAAGCCGCCAGCGGCCTGCGTTAATTGTCGTCAGGCCCACTCCAGGCCGAAGGGCAGTGCGGGTGGGCCGAACAGAAAATGCAGCACGCGCCTGCGGCTGCTGCCGGTCGCTTTGGACGATGCGTGCAGCAGCAACGGGCGCATCGCCATGCCGGCGCCTTGGGCGACCGGACATAACACCGCCTCCGCGCCGGCTTTCGCCCGCGCCTTGTCGTTCTCGTCCAGCCGTCCGTTCAGGTGCGAGCCGGGGATGACTTTCAGCGCGCCGTCTTCCGGCCCGCATGTGTCGATATGCAGGCGTAGCGCCAGCAGCTGCTCCAGCACTGCCACCGGCGGCTGCACAAACAGCGCGCCATCCTTTTCCGACCAGCCGCTTAACGACGCATGCTCGATCCGCATTTTGACGGGAATGCTCAAATCCTGATGCAGCGCCACCAGCCAGTTATGGCCGCGCGATTTCTCGAAGTAGGTGCATTGGACGGCGACATAGTCTGCTGAAATCAGACCGCTGGCAATCAGCTGCATGCGCACTTCTTCGGCCAGCTCTCTGCACCAGCCCAGCTGCAACATCCGCCGCGAGTTCTCGGGCGCTGCGCCAAGCGCCGCATCCAGCGCCTGTAAGTGCGCGGGCGTGAGCATGTCTGGCAGCGTGGTGTAACCTTGCTTCACTTAGCCACCGAGCTTGTTGTACAGCGTGCCGGGCCAGCGTTGCGTGATGCGGCTGCAGTGCATCTCGAATTCGTCGCCGTCCTTGGTTTTGGTGGCCTGGAAGTGGTTGATGGCGATGCGGGTCGCGTCCTGCAGCGCGCCGGCTTCGGTGATCTGCTTGGGTAGCGGTTCGTCGCGGATATGCAGCAGGTATTCAACGCGTTTGGGATCGGTGTTTTCGTCGTACCAGATTTCGACCCGAATGCTGTCTTCATCATGCTCGCTCTCGGCATAGCATCGTCCATGCCGCTTGGTTTCAAATTTAAACCGCATCGCGCTCCTCCGTTGATACAAGGGGTCAGCGTAGCATGCCGGCCGCGCACGCGAAACATGCTTGCAAATCAGGAGTGTTCAGATTCCTGGGGAGGTATCGCGCTGTGTTTCATCGTTTCTCTTAAAGCGTCGTTAATCAAGCCTTGATAACCACGTCCCTGTGCCTGTGCCTGTGCTTTGGTGCAGAAGAAGGCGTAGACGTCATCATCCAGCCAGATTGAGGTGTGGGTTTTTCCTTCTGTGGATAATACGGAACCGTGTTGTCCTTTGCTGAAATCATAATCTTTGCGCATAATATTGCTCCGCTTCGCCTTTGCTGGCCTTGCGCGGAAATCAGTCGAGTGCGTGTGCCGCGCGGTGTATGAATGACGATCAGAACTCTTCCACTGGCGTCAGCGCCGAGCGTTGAAACGCGCTGCTCATTAGCGATTCGAGTGTCTTCGGTGGTAATGGCGAGTTGGTCGTATAGCGCTTGTTCGGCCTGAGCAAAACTGACCTGGTGCTTGCGCAGATTTGCTCGCTCTTTTCTCGGATCGAATTCGACGTCGTTGAATTGATTATGCATCGACTATCTATATAGTCAAGCGAAGCCCAGCGTGTTGTTCTTGGTCAAAGCCGCATCTGCAAGCCGATTGGCGACATGGTAAAGCCATCAAGTTCCTGTGGTTCCGCGCCGCTGGCGGTGCCGATTGAGGCGATGTCGAAGCTCGATAGCAGCATCGCGCTGGCGAGTTTGATTTCCAGTAGCGCCAGATAACGTCCCGGACAGGTGCGCACGCCGGCGCCGAAGGGCATCGATACCTGCTTGTTCATCGGCTGTGCGGCGCCGGCCAGCCAGCGTTCGGGATGGAAATCGGCGGCGTCGGCGACGAAGTCGTTGGATACGCTGTCGTTCCGCATCACGCACCATACCAGGCTGCCCTTGGGCACTTGCACATCGCCGACCACGCTGTCGCGCAGCGCCTCCATGGGTATGAACGGCGCCACCGGCTTGAGGCGCATGGCTTCCTGCGCGCAGGCGTCGAGATAATCCAGTCCATCCATTTGCTCGATGGTGAACGCGCGCGGATCGGGCGCCACGCGCAGCACTTCTTCACGCGCCTTTTGCATCGCAGCGGGATTCTGCTGCAAAAGGTAGAGCATCCACGCCAGCGTGTTGCTGGTGGTGTCCTCACCGGCCAGCAGCATGGTGGCGACGTTGCCGGCCACCGCCACGTCATCGACACCGCTGCCGCCTTCATCGGCCGCGCAGATCATCGCCTCCAGCAGATTGGCAGGACGCACACGCCGCTCCGGCTCGGCCGCCAGCCGCGCGCGGGCGATGGTGATCAGGCCATCGATGGACTGGTTCAGCGCCAGCAGGCTGGCGTCCAGTTGACGGTCCTGCGGCAGCCTGACATAGCGCCAGTAAGGGAACAACGCCATCGAACGGCGCGCCACCGCCGGCAGCACAATATCCATATGACGCTGGATCACATCCTCGCCGCCGTCGATGGTATTGACGTCGCTGCCAAACGCCAGCCCGGCGATGACGTCGACGCTGAAGCGCTTCAAGTCTTCGGTCAGGTCGATGACGCGGCCCTCGCGTGCGGCCCGCTGCCAGTGCTGTTGCAGCCGCAGGCCCACCGCCACCAGCGACGGGAAATACGCCTTCACCGCATGCGGCGCCAGCGCCGTCATCACCATGCGCCGCTGGTCGCGCCACGCCGTGCCTTCGGCCAGGAACAAGCCGGGACGGCCGCCCATTTCATCCGACACGGTTGCCGTGATGGACGGGCGGCGGAAGCCATCCGGCCGGTCGCGTAGCACCGCATTCACCAATTCATGCGACGACACCACCAGCATCTGCGTGCGGCCAAAGCTGATCTTGAACAGCGGGCCGTATTGCTTGGCCCAGCCCTCCAGGTCCTGATGCAGGCGCGTCGGCGTTATCTGCGGCAGGTTGCCGGCCAGTGGCCATGGACGTGGTCCGGGCAGGTCGGCGATGTGGCGAAGTTCGGCTGCGATGGTGTTGTACATGGCTGCTCCTCGGTTGACGATGGCCCAGTGTGCGCCTGATTAGATTCGCTGTATTGAATGATTCCGACATCGGCTCCTGGTATAAACTGTTTGGCATGGAACCGACGACCCGACTGATTTTCCCGCGCAAATCGCTGGCATCGTGCGTGCGGGCGACCATCGTTCGCAGCACGGTGGAGACGCCGCTGGCCAGCGATGGCGACCGCCTCAATCACTATCCGGCCACGCCGCATTGCTGGGTGACGTTCTACATCGAAGGCGACACGGAAGTGCTGCTACCAGAGAACGCGCCGCAGGAACGCTTTCGTGCCGTCTTCGGTGGCCCGCAGACGCGGCCAATCACCACCTACAATCCCGGCCCGGTGCGCATGTTGATGGTGATGTTTTATCCGCACGCGCTGCATGCGCTATGCGGCATCGACGTGGCCGAGTGGGTGGATCGTTGGGATGACATCAAGGCGCTGGGCCTCGAGTGGCAGGCGCTGGCCGATGCAATACTGACGGCGCCGGACGATGCCACGCGGCTGGCGCTGGTCGACAATTTCCTGGAGCCGCGCTGGCAGGCCGCCCGTCCCGGCGGCGCCGGCGCCATGGGTGCGCCACTTGGCCACCGAGGTTGCAGACACCGCGCTGGGACGCGGCGTCCGCAATATCGAGCGCCGCATCAAGGCCCGCGCCGGACAACCGATGCGCAAGCTGCTGCGCCGCCAGCGCGCCGAGCACACCTTCTTTGAGGCGCGCGAGGATTACCTGTCCGGCAAAGCCGTGTGGTCGGACATCGCCGCGCGCGGCGGCTATTCGGACCAGGCGCACTTCTGCCGCGAAGCGCGCGAAATCACCGGCCGTACCCCGCTGGAGCTGGCGCGCGTGCTGGCCTCCAGCGACGAAAGTTACTGGATTTACCGCGTCTGGAGCTGACCGCCGCAAGCCGCGCGGGTCATCGGAAAGTCGATACGTTTGATGGCGCCCTTGATCGTGCCTTCAATGCTGGCGCGCAGCCGGGACGGCGCTTCAAAGCGATAGATCACGCGCTGTGGAAAGTCGTGGCCGAGGTTTTCAAATACCACCTCCGTCGCGGTCAGCGTGGTGGCGGTGAAGCTGGCGCCATCCTGCCCTGAGGGCTGCGCGTGGAAGATAACCGCGCCATCGTTGGCGGTGGAGATGCGCATGAATTCATAGTTGGCCACCTTGCCGCCCTTGAGCGTGCGGCTCATGCCCATCATCGAATCGCCGGCCGGTGCGGTCCATTGTTCGACCGAACCGGCTTCGCCGCCGTCGGCGCTCCAGCAGCCGGCCAGCCAGGCCAGCTGGTCAATTGGCGCGGCGTGGACGCCGGCCGAGGCCAGCAACAGGGGGAGCAGTACGTTACGCATCACGGTCCTCACGCGGGAAGCATTGAAGCAATCAGGTTGCGGCCATTGCGCTTGGCCTGGTACAGCGCGCGGTCGGCAGCGCCGATCAGGGCGTCGATGTCCACCGGCGCGTCGCTCTTTTGCGTGGCGATGCCGATGCTGACCGTGACCTGCTGCGACGGATCGGTGGTGCGTTCATGCGGTATCGCCAGCTCCTGCGCCCGCGCGCGGATCGACTCCGCCATCAGCAGCGCCTGATCGACGTCGGTCTCCGGCAGTATCATCGCAAACTCTTCGCCGCCGTAGCGCGCCATCAGGTCGCAGGGGCGCTTCAGCATATCCGCCAGCGCGGCCGCCACCTGGATCAGACACTGGTCGCCTTTCTGGTGGCCGTAGTGATCGTTGTAGGCCTTGAAGTGGTCGATGTCGATCATCAGCAGCGACAGCGGCGTGCCGCCACGCTTGGCGCGCCGGTGTTCCTTCTCCATCGCCACGTCGAAGTGGCGGCGGTTGGCGATGCCGGTCAGGCCGTCGGCAAACGTCTGCGAACGCAGCACCATGGCCTGCTCGCGCAGCAGCTTCTCGCGCGTTACCGCGATGCTGACATCGGTAACCTGGATCAGGCAGTGGCGCGGTGCGCCGTCCACCTCCAGCGGCGTGACTTCCACCGCCTGCTGGATGCGTTCATCGCGCACATACAGCGGGAACGGCGCCTTGTTCAGCGTCTGCGACAGCAGCGAAGGGAAGTTGTTGTACAGCGCGTACTGGATGGCGGCGTCCACGCGGCCGCCGCGCAGTTCCGGGCAGACGGCGAAGAAGTCCTGGCCCAGCACCTGCTCGTGCGCCAGTCCGGAATGTTTGATCATCCACGCATTCCACAGCGCGATGCGGCGCTGCTGATCGAGCACGATGGCGCCCACGTTCACCGCGCAGAATACGCTTTCCAGCAGGGGCAGACGCGAGGAGTTCATGTCTGCCCCATGACGCGCGCGATGTACAGGTTGATCTGGTCTTTCAGGTCGTGCAGCGCGGAGATGGCCAGCACGAAGGCGACGTAGCCGTGGATCTGGTGCTTCTCCAGCAGGAAGTCGATGTGTAGCATGAGCACCACGGTATCGGCCTGGCTGCCGGCGGCGGTGGCGGTGAGGATCTCGTCGCTGGTGCCGACGTGATACTGCGGCAGCGACCCTTGCAGCTCGCGCTGGAAGATATTGGCCAGCGTGCCGACGCAGGAGTTGAGCATGATGTTGCCGATCTCGCACATGGCTTCCTGCTCCATGTCGGTCAGCTCCTTCAGCGGCACCGCTTCGCCCACCATCAGGCGCACGATTTCCAGGCTTTTATCTTCGGGGAACATGAGGATGGCTTCGGTCTCGAAGGCGCCGGCGTAATGCTGGCTGACGCCGCAGATGCGCTCCGGCCCGGCATCGCCGGCGCCCAGCAGCCGCGCCGCCTCGGCGCGCGGAATGAAGCTGATCGACGGCACCGACATACGCACTGCCTCATTGACGATGGCGCTCATCGACGCCGCCGCGTGGCCGACGCCGATGTTGAAGATCTCGATCAGCGCATCGTTTTCCAGTTCACTCAGCGTGAACATGATTACGCCGCTTCCAGCGTGGCTACCAGCTGCGCGATGCGCGCCTCGGTGATCGGCTTTTCAACGAAACCGATGCCCATGGCGGCGGCGCGTTCGCGCGTGGCCGTCTGCACATTGGCAGTCAGCAGCGAGATGGGGATGGCGGGGAATTCCTGGCGCAACTGCTCGGCGGCGGCGATGCCGCCCATGCCGGGCATGTTGACGTCCATCAGGATCAGGTCGGGCGGGGTGCTGCGCGCCTTGAGCAGCGATTCCTCGCCGGTGCCAGCTTCCTCGACGATCCAGTCGGCGTGCATGCCGACGATGTACTGGCGCGCCATCATGCGCGAGACGCGGCTGTCGTCGACTATCAGAACAGTTTTGGTGCTGGTCATGGTCTCTTCCCCGGCGATCTTTTTATAGGCATGCGCTGTGTCCATTCTCGCATACTCAATGGCCTGACTGATCACAGGTGTTGTTACGTTTATACGCTTATTACATGGTGTTGTCCGTGCGCAATTTTTAGGCAAAAAACGGGGTGGTAAAATAGCGCCATCCGATTTCCCCTCTCTTATGTATTTATCATGACCCAAGACGAACTGAAACAAGCCGTAGCCCGCACCGCCATCGACTATGTGGTGAAAAATGAGATCATCGGCGTCGGCACCGGCTCCACCGCCAACTTCTTCATCGACGAACTGGCCAAGATCAAGGGCGACATCAAGGGCGCCGTGGCGTCGTCGGAAGCCACCGCCGCCCGTCTGCGCGGCCATGGCATCGAAGTGTTCGACCTGAATGACGTGGCGGACATCGCCGTCTACATCGATGGTGCTGATGAAATTGACAACAGCGGTGCCATGATCAAGGGTGGCGGCGCGGCGTTGACGCGCGAGAAGATCGTCGCCTCGGTGGCCAGGCAGTTCGTCTGCATCGCCGACGGCTCCAAGCTGGTGGACGTGATGGGCAAGTTCCCGCTGCCGGTGGAAGTGATCCCGATGGCGCGCGCGTCGGTGGCGCGTGAGCTGGTCAAGCTGGGCGGCACGCCGAAACTGCGCCTGAAACCCGGTACGGATGAGGCGTTTGTGACCGATAACGGCGGTTATCTGCTGGATGTGGCGGGACTGTCGATTACCGATCCGAAGGCGCTGGAAGCGCAGATCAACCAGATCGTCGGCGTGATTGCGGTGGGCTTGTTTGCGGCGCGTGGCGCCAATGTCTGCCTGCTGGGCACTGCGGAGGGCGTGAAGACGCTGAAGTTCTGATGTGGTGGCGTTCCGGCGCAAGCCGGAATCCATAGAGCGGCGGAATCGCCGCTCAGCATGGGTCCCCGCTTTCGCGGGGACGACGAATTAGTCCGCAGGCGGCACGTAGCCTTGAGCCGCATCGGCGCCATCGCCGAAGAAGTGTTTTTCCATCTGCGTCGCCAGATACTTGCGGGCGCGCTGATCGGCCAGGTTCAGGCGGTTTTCATTAACCAGCATGGTCTGGTGCTTGAGCCAGGCAGCCCAGGCTTCTTTGGACACCGACTCATAAATCTTCTTACCCAGTTCACCCGGATACGGCGGGAAGTCCAAGCCCTCGGCTTCCTTGTTGAGTTTGATGCATTGAACGGTGCGGGCCATATGGGTTGCTCCTAAAGCTTTAAGTAAAAACGAGATTATAAGGTTTTAATCAGAACCTGGGATTTGCGCTGCCAGTTATACATGCGCTGACGGTCCTTCGGCAGCGCATCGACGGTGGCCGGCGCGAAGCCGCGTTTGATGAACCAGTGCGCGGTGCGGGTGGTTAGCACGAACAGTTTGTTCAGGCCGAGCGCGCGGGCGCGGTTTTCCATGTGCTTGAGGATGCGGTCGCCGTCGCCCTGGCCCTGGACGTCCGGGTTGACGGTCAGGCATGCCATTTCGGCCATTTTCTGTTCCGGGAACGGGTACAGCGCGGCGCAGCCGAAGATCACGCCATCGTGCTCGATGACCGAGAACAGGTCGATCTCGCGTTCGATCAGCTCGCGGCCGCGCTTGACCAGCGTGCCGTCGGCTTCCAGCGGTTCGATCAGCTTGATAATGCCGCCAACGTCCTCAATTGTGGCGGTGCGCAGCGATTCCAGGTTTTCGTGTGAGATCATGGTGCCCACGCCATCGTGGGTGAACAGTTCCAGCAGCGCCGAGCCGTCCATGTCGAACGAGACGATGTGCGAGCGTTCGACGCCGTTGTCGCAGGCCTTGACGCAGTGCTTCAGGTAGAACGCGGTGGCGTCGGGCAGGAAGCCGGCCTGCAGCACGGCTTCCGCCTGGTGCGACGACAGTTCGCGGATTTCGAAGCCGCCGGCATCGGTCATCAGCGGCGTTTCGGTGATGAAGATCAGCTTGTCGGCGTGCAGCGCGATGGCGGTGGAGCAGGCCACGTCTTCCATGGTCAGGTTGAACGCCTCGCCGGTCGGCGAGAAGCCCAGCGGCGACAGCAGCACCAGGCCGTCCGAGCCGAGAATCGAGTGGATGGTCTCGGCGTCCACCTTGCGGGTGACGCCGGTCAGTTCCAGGTCGACGCCGTCGATCACGCCGAGCGGCTTGGCGGTGATGAAGTTGCCGGAAATGATACGGATCGCGGCGTTGGACATCGGCGTGTTCGGCAAGCCCTGGCTGAATGCGGCCTCGATGTCGAGGCGCAGTTCGCCGGCGGCTTCCTTGGCGCACTCCATGGCGGCCGTGTCGGTGATGCGCACGCCGTTGTGGAAGCGGCCTTCGACGTTACGCAGCGCCAGTTGTTCGGCGACTTGCGGCCGGGAGCCGTAGATGACGGTGACGTTGATGTCGAGCGCGTGCAGCAGCGACAGGTCGTGGGCCAGCACCGGCAAGGCGCCGGCGGCCACCAGTTCACCTGGGAAGGCGACCACGAAGGTCTTGCCACGGAAAGCGTGGATGTAAGGCGCGACAGAGCGCAGCCATTGGACGAATTGGGTAGGATTTTCCATTAGCCGCATTATAATTCGGGGCGCGACGTCCGCGCCAAATACCTTTGTAAAAAACAATGTCAGAAGCCAGCAACAAGCAAAAAAACTTCCAAAGCGCCGCTGCACCCCGAACCGAGGCGGGGTCTGACCCCGTGCGGGGTCAGACCCCTGTGGCCGCAGTGCGGGGTGGCGGGCGCGGACCACGCACGCCGCCGGGCACCGAAAACCGTCCGCGCCGCGAGCCCAAGCCTCGGCTCACCCCGGAGCAACTGGCCGCGCGCGAGGCCGAGCGCAATTTCCGCAATCCGCTGCCGCCGATCACCTTCCCGGAAGACCTGCCGGTCTCCGGCCGCCGCCAGGAAATCGCCGAAGCGCTGCAAAACAACCAGGTCGTCATCGTCTCCGGCGAAACCGGTTCCGGTAAAACCACCCAGCTGCCGAAGATCTGCCTGGAACTGGGACGTGGCCAAAAAGGCATGATCGGCCACACCCAGCCGCGCCGCATCGCCGCCTCGTCGACCGCCAAGCGCATCGCCGCGGAACTGGGCTCGCCGCTGGGCGAACACGTAGGCTTCAAGGTCCGCTTCGCCGACACGCTGCAAAAAGGCGCCTACATCAAGCTGATGACCGACGGTATCCTGCTGACCGAAACGCAAAGCGACCCGCTGCTCAAGGCCTACGACACCATCATCATCGATGAAGCGCACGAACGCAGCCTGAACATCGACTTCCTGCTCGGCTACCTGAAACAGCTGCTGCCGCGCCGTCCGGACCTGAAGATCATCATCACCTCGGCGACCATCGACGCCGACCGCTTCGCGCGCCACTTTGGCACGCCGGAGAAGCCGGCGCCGGTGATCGAGGTCTCGGGCCGCCTGTATAAAGTGGAAGTGCGCTATCGCCCGATCGAAAGCGACGTGGTGGGTGGGGCAAATGCGCCGGCAGTGGCCAACGCCGAAGGCAAGGGCGCGCGCACCGCCGCCGCCCGCGAAAAGCGCGATCTGATGGACGCCGTGATTGACGGTGTGGACGAAGTAGCGCGCATCGGCTCCGGCGACATCCTGGTGTTCCTGCCCGGCGAGCGCGAAATCCGCGACGCCGCCGAAGCCCTGCGCAAGCACCATCCGCCGCACGTGGAAATCCTGCCGCTGTTCGCCCGCCTGTCGGCCGAAGAGCAGGAGCGCGTATTCAAACTGACCAATGCGCGCCGCATCGTCCTGTCCACCAACGTGGCCGAGACCTCGCTGACCGTGCCCGGCATCCGCTACGTGGTGGATGCCGGCCTGGCGCGCGTGAAGCGCTACAGCTACCGCAACAAGGTAGAGCAGTTGCAGATCGAGCCGATCGCGCAATCGGCCGCCAACCAGCGCGCCGGCCGATGCGGCCGCGTGGCCGATGGCGTCTGCATCCGCTTGTACGACGAACAGGACTTCCTGCAGCGGCCTAAATTTACCGAGCCGGAGATCTTGCGCTCGTCGCTGGCCTCCGTCATCCTGCGCATGAAGACCTTGCATCTGGCCGATGTGGAGACCTTCCCGTTCATCGAACCGCCGCTGGCGCGCGCCATCGCCGACGGCTACCAGCTGCTGCAGGAACTCGGTGCGGTCGATGAATACAACCAGATCACGCCACTCGGCACCAAGCTGGCCAAGCTGCCGCTGGACCCGCGTGTGGGCCGCATGATTCTGGCGGCGCTGGACAACGTCTGCCTGACCGAAGTGCTGATCATCGCGTCGGCACTGTCGGTGCAGGATCCGCGCGACCGGCCGATGGAGCACCAGCAGGCCGCCGACGAAGCGCACAAGAAGTTCGCCGACGAGAAGTCCGAATTCCTCAGCTATATCAAGATCTGGCGCTGGTTCGAAAACGCGATTGAGCACAAGAAGACCAACCGCCAGCTGCAGGACAACTGCCGCACCAACTTCCTGTCGCAACTGCGCCTGCGCGAATGGCGCGACGTGCACTCGCAACTGCTCACCATCGTCAAAGAGCAGGGCTGGCGCCTGAACGAAGCGCCGGCCACTTACGAGAACCTGCACATGGCGCTGCTGACTGGCTTGCTGGGCAATGTCGGCTTCAAGATGGAAGACGATCCCGGCTTCCTCGGCGCGCGTGGCATCAAGTTCAATATCTGGCCGGGTTCTTCGCTGAGCAAAAAGCCGGGCAAATGGATCATGGCGGCGGAGCTGGTGGACACCACGCGCCTGTACGCGCGCTGCATCGCGCAGATCCAGCCGGAGTGGCTGGAAAAGATCGGTGGCCACCTGCTGAAAAAATCGTGGGGCGAGCCGCGCTGGGAGAAAAAATCGGCGCAGGTCACCGCGTCCGAGCGCGCCACCTTGTATGGCCTGGTGGTGTACAGTCAGCGCCGCATCAACTACGGCTTGTTCAATCCCGCAGAGGCGCGCGAGATCTTTATTCGCGATGCGCTGGTCGGCGGCGATTACGAGACGCGCGCGCCGTTCTTCGCCCACAACCACAAGCTGATTAAAGAGATCGAGAACCTCGAACACAAGTCGCGCCGTCAGGACGTGCTGGTGGACGATGAACTGATCGCCGCCTTCTACGACAAGCTGCTGCCGGCCGATGTGGTCAACGGCGCCGGCTTCGAGAAGTGGCACAAGGACGTGACGGCGCAGGAGCCCAAGCTGCTGTTCCTGAACCGCGATGAGCTGATGCGCCACGAGGCGGCCGGCGTGACCACCGACCTGTTCCCGAAGAAGATGAGCGTATCCGGCCTGGAGCTGGCGCTGACCTATCACTTCGAACCGGGCAGCGTGCGCGATGGGGTGACGCTGGCGGTGCCGCTGTATGCATTGAATCAGCTGTCGCGCGAACGCTGCGAATGGCTGGTGCCGGGCATGTTGAAGGAGAAGGTGCATTTGCTGCTGAAATCCCTGCCGCAGAAACTGCGTCGCCATTGCGTGCCGCTGCCGGATTACGCCGCCAAGTTCTGCGAGCGCGTGGAGGAGAAGCACGCTTTCGGTCGCGGCGAGTTGATTGACGCGATCATCGCCGATATCCGCAAGGAGATCACGGTAACGCCGCTGACCACCGACTTCAAGCCGGAAACGCTGCCGGCGCACCACTTCATGAACTTCAAGGTGATCGACGAGCATGGCCGCCAGCTGGACATGGGCCGCAACCTCGCCACTTTGCAGGCAGAATACGGCACGCAGGCGCGCGAGAGCTTCCAGAAGATGGCAGAGGCTTCCGGCCCGCAATCGACCGTCGCCGCGCGCGCCGTGGTGCCAGCGAAGGCCGTCGCACCGGCGAAAGCCGGCGCCCATGCGACGCCTGATGCAGCCAAGTCCAGCGCGCCAGCCAGCAACATTACGCTGACCAACCTGACCTCGTGGACCTTCGGCGAACTGCCGGAACTGCTGGAAATCGCCCAGGGCAAGCTGACGCTGATCGGCTTCCCGGCGCTGGTGGACAAGGTCACGCACTGCGATCTGGAAGTCTTCGACGATCCAACAGTGGCGGCGCGCACGCACCGCGTCGGCTTGCGCCGGTTGTTCGCCTTGCAGATGAAGGATCAGATCAAGTTCATCGAAAAGAGCATCCCCAACCTGCAGCAAATGGGCATGCAGTTCATGAGCATGGGCACGCAGGAAGAGCTGCGCGAGCAGATTATCAACAAGGCGCTGGACATCGCGTGCCTGCAAGACCCGCTGCCGATCGACGCCGCCAGTTTCGCCAAGCGCAAGGACGAAGGAAAATCGCGCCTGGTGCTGCTGGTGAACGAGATCGCGCGCCTGCTGTCGCAAGTGCTGACCGAATTCCACGGCCTGCCGAAACGCCTGCAAGGCTTGTCACAGCAGGCGGCGCAGGACATGCAGCAGCAGTTGCAAGGCCTGGTGCACAAGCGCTTCCTGCAGGAGAACGACTACAGCCAGCTGGCGCACTTCCCGCGCTATCTGAAGGCGATGAATGTGCGGATCGAAAAGCTGCGCGGCGATCCCGCGCGCGATACCAAGCTGATGGCGGAGTGGCAGCAAGCCGCTGCGGCTTACCTGCGTGCGAGCCGCGACAAATCGGCCGGCAAGAACACCGATCCGAAGATGGTGGAATTCCGCTGGATGCTGGAGGAGCTGCGCGTGTCGCTGTTTGCGCAGGAGCTGCGCACGCCGATGCCGGTATCGGCCAAGCGCTTGCTTAAAGTATGGGAGTCCATGCAACGCTGAGCGGCTTGTCGCACGCTTGACGCGGCGGCTTTCAGGTAGACTGTGGCAACAGGGAGACGTTGCGATGGCCAAATCCGGAAAGCTGCTGCGTAGTCTGATTCGCGCCGGCACGCGCACGGCCAAGCTATTCGTCGCCATGGCGACGCCGCCGGCCAAGCCGAAGCCCAAGCCTCGGCGCCCACGCGTAAAGCCGCTCGCCGCCAAATCTCCCACCACATCCTTCACCAAGCCGTCCGCACCACGTCCCGCCGCCAAAACCCGCACACCGCGCACTACCGCGACGCCGACCCTTCGCCCGTCCGCCGTCGCGCCGGGCAAATGGCTCTCCGCCCACGTGCTGACCGCCGCCGGGCAACGTATGAGCTACTGGCTTTACCTGCCCAACCAGCTTCCAGAGCGCGCCGAACGCAAAGGCATGCCGCTAGTCGTGATGCTGCACGGCTGCCACCAGACCGCCACCCAGTTCGCGCAAGGCACGCGCATGAATTTGTGGGCCGAGAAGAAGGGCTACGCTGTGCTCTATCCGCAGCAACTCGCCACCATCCAGCCGCAGCGCTGCTGGAAATGGTACGACCGCGCCACGCAGGAGGGCGGCGGCGATGTCCCGACCATCCTCGCCATGGTCCACCAGGTGCTGACACAGTACGCTATCGACCGCTCACGCATCTACGTGGCCGGCATATCGGCCGGCGCCGGCATGGCCAACATCCTGGCGCTGAACCACCCGCGATTATTCGCCGCCGTCGGTCTGCACTCCGGTCCCGTGTTCGGCGCGGGCCACAACACGCTCGGCGCGCTGGGCGTGATGAAACACGGCGCCGGACTGCGGACCGACACCGCCGTCCACGATTTGCTGCAACGCCAGCCGCACTTTCCCGGGATGCCGGCGATCCTGCTGCAAGGCGCTGGCGACAACGTGGTCCGCCCCATCAACCAAATCCAGCTGGCGCGCCAAAGCATGCTGCTGAACCGCCTCACCGGCCCGGCCAAAGTCACGTTCAAACCGAAAGGCCGCCACAACGCGCACCAGCTGCACGACTTGTACGTCGGCCGCAAACTCATGCTGCGCATCGCCCACATCGAACAACTGGAACACGCCTGGAGCGGCGGCGATCCCGCGCTCGCCTTCAACGCCAAGGCCGGTCCCGACGCCAGCAAAATGCTGCTGGAATTCTTCTCGCGCCACCAGCGCTAGGCCTTACTTACAACAACAGGAAGGCCAGCGCCGCGACTGCGGTGGGGGCCAGCGCGCCGGCCAGCAGGCCGAGGGCGCCGATGGATTCGTCGCGGAAGCCGCGCCGCAACAGCGAGGCGCCGGCCGGATTCGGCGCGTTGGCGATCACTGTCAGGCCGCCGCCGGTGACGGCGCCGGCCATCAGCATGTATTGCGCATGCGGCGAGATGCCGTCGATCAGCGAGCCGAGATAGGTGAGGGCGGCGTTGTCGGTGATGGCCGTCAGGCTCATCGCGCCGAAGAACAGCGCCAGCGGCGACAGGCTTTCGACGATCGGTTGCAGCCACCATTGCTGCATTCCGCCCAGCACCACCAGCCCGGCCAGAAAGAAGCCGACCAGCAAGCCTTCCTTGATGATCAGCGGACTCTGGTAGCGCTGGTAGGCGGTGGTAAAGCCGAGGAACAGCATGAATATGCCGAGGAACAGTTCGACATGATGACCCAGCACCACCACTGCCGCCAGGAAGCCCAGATGGATCAGCGTCACGGCCCATGGCACCGCCGGCGCCTTGTCAGCCAAGGCGGCCGGTGCCGATGCCCGCAAATGCTTGCGCAGCATGAAGCTGATCACGGTGGCGTTGATCAGTACCGCGATCACGGCCTTCCATCCAAAGTGCGCCGCCATGTGGGCGGTGTCCCAATCCCAGGTGGCGGCCACCATCAGCACCGGCGGCGCGGCGTAGGCGGTCAGCATGCCGCCGATGGAAATGTTCACGAACAGCACGCCCAGCGCCGCATACTTCAACCATTCCGGCATGCCGTCGCGGAAGATGAGCGGCGCCAGCATCAGCGCCGCCAGCGTCATTGCGGCCGGCTCGGTGATCAGCGAACCGGTCAGCGGCACCAGCGCCAGGCCGAACCACACCAGCGCCAGTTCGGCCCGCACCGGCATCCATTGCGCCAGCGCCGACAAGACGCGCTGGACGAAGTCCATCACGGGGCGCGAAGCCGCCACCACCATCACCACAAACACAAACAGCGGCTCAGTGTACTGGCGCGATTCGGCGTAGGCGATGGCCGCCTGGCCGCCATTCAGCAAGGCCAGTGCAATCATCAAGATAAACGCCCAGAACCCGAACACCACCTCGACTTCGCCCAGCAGATGGAACAGGCCGGCATGACGCGGATGACGATGCGCCAGCTTCTCGAAAGACTTGGCGGCGAAGGTGTGAATCAGTGCCAGACCGAACAGGATTGCGCCTACCAGTTGTATCGTTTGCAAAGTGCTTCCTTTGATCATTTCTCCTGGGTACATGGTACAGCAAAGGCAAAAAAACCTTGTCAAACTACGGTGTAGATAGTACTGTGTATTTATACAGTATTTTTGCGGTACAATGCCATGATACACCCGGAAACCCTGCATCCGTCGCTCTGGCGCGCGGACCAACTGGCGCATAGCGCCACGCGCTGCGCGGACACAGGCTTTGCCGCCTTGTCCGCGCAGTTGCCGGGAGGCGGCTGGCCGCTGGGCACGCTGATCGATCTGCTGGTGCAGCAGCATGGCATTGGTGAACTGCGTTTGTTGCAGCCGGCCTTGGCCGCGCTGGACAAGCGTCCCATCGTGTTGCTGCAACCGCCGCATTTGCCGCAAGCGCTGGCGCTGGCCGCGCTGGGGCTGGAGCCGTCGCAACTGCTGTGGGTGCGCAGCGGCGCCAAGGCCAGCGATGCGCTGTGGGCGGCTGAACAAATCCTGCGCAGCGGCTGTTGCGGCGCGCTGCTGTTCTGGCAAAAGCAGGCGCGCGGCGAAACGCTGCGGCGGCTGCACCTGGCGGCGCAAAGCGGCGAGACCCTGTTCTGCATGGTGCGGCCGCTGGCGGCCGCGCAGGACGCGTCGCCGGCGCCGCTGCGGCTGTCGTTGAAACCGGCAGCGGGCGGGGTCGACATCGGCTTTGTCAAACGGCGCGGACCGCAACGCGATACGCCCTTGTTCTTACCTTTAACCCCTGCTTTGCTGCAACGCCATGCGCCTCTGGATCGCGATACACCTGCCACAGCTCCCGCTCGAAGTATTCTGCCCGCGCTGGTCAACTGACCAGGGCACGGTGGTGCTGGAGCAGGAGCGCGTGATCGCCCTGTCGGCGGCGGCGTATGAAGCCGGCGTACGGCGGGGCTTGCGGCGCGGCGGCGCCATCATGCTGGCGCCGCAAACGCAGTTCCAGCAGCGCTCGTTGCCGCTGGAAGCGGAAGCGTTGCAGGCCACCGCGCTGGCGCTGCTGCAATTTACGCCGCAACTGGCCGAGGCGGAAGAGGCCACGCTGCTATTGGATGTCGGCGCCAGCCTGCGCCTGTTTGGCGGCATTCGCGCGCTGTGCCATCGGGTGGCGCAGAGCGTGCGGGCGCTGGGCTTTACCGGCACGCTCAGCTGCGCGCCGACCGCGCGCGGCGCCTGGATGCTGGCGCGTAGCAACGCCGGCCGCAGCTTGACGATGGCCTCGCTTGAACGTCGTCTGGAGGGCTTGCCGCCCGGGCTGCTGCCGCCGGCGCGCGCCTATCTGGACTGGTTGGAAGGCATCGGTTGCCTGACCATCGGCCAACTGCGGAGCCTACCGCGTCCCGGCTTGCAGCGCCGTTGCGGTCGCGCTTTGCTGGACATGCTGGACGACGCCCACGGCGCCCGGCCGGAGCTGCACCAGTGGTTGGCGGCGCCGGCCAGTTTCCACGCCAAGCTGGAGCTGTTCGACCGCGTGGAAAATGCCGAAGCGCTGCTGTTCGGCGCGCACCGGCTGGTGCTGCAATTGACCGGCTGGCTGAGCGCGCACCAACTGGCGGTCGAGCGCATCCAGTTGCTGCTGGAGCACGAGCGCGGCCGCATCGCCGGCCCGCCCACAGTGGTGGAAATCATGCTGGCCGAACCGACCTGGAAAGACACGCATCTGGTGCGTCTGCTGAAGGAGCGGCTGGCCAAGCTGGAGTTGCCGGCGCCGGTCATCGGCCTGTGCCTGGAAGCGCCGCAGGTGCAGCCGATGGCGCCGCCCAGCGAATCGCTCTTTCCCGAACCGGGCGGCAGCAAGGAAGACTGGCAGCGCCTGCTGGAACTGCTGGCTGCGCGGCTGGGCGCGGACAACGTGCTGCAAGCCGCACCCAACGCCGACTACCGGCCCGAGCATGCCAACAGCTGGGTCAGCATCCAGACTAAAATCCGTCCGGCCGAAGCCCGCGCGCAACTGCCGCCGGACATCGGCAGCCTGCCGCGTCCGACCTGGCTGCTGCCCAAGCCGATTGCGCTGATGATGCGCGACCACCGCCCGTACTACGGCTCGCCGCTGCGCATCCGCTCCACCGGCGAGCGCATCGAATCAGGGTGGTGGGGCGCGATGCAGACGCGCGATTACTTCATGGCGCAAGGGGAGGACAACGCACACTACTGGCTGTTCAAGGAACGCGACAGCGGCGCGACGGAACCGGAAACGCGCTGGTATCTGCACGGATTGTTTGGATAAGACGTATCATGCGCTTTTTTGCTTTCACGTATCGACGTCATGAAGATAGGCCCGCTGTTACTGCCGTACACCGCGCTGTTGCTGTTGATCGTGGTAACGATCAGCTTTGCAATCGCCCGCTATTTCGACCGCCGCAATGAGCGCAAGATCGAGACGTCGATCACCATCATGTTTATTGTGGCGGTGCTGGTGGCGCGGCTGGCGTTTGTCCTGCGCTACCAGTCCTTGTATCTGAGTCATCTGTTGACCATTCTGGACATCCGCGATGGCGGCTGGGATGCGCAAAGCGGTGTCATCGCCGCGTGGGTGGTTGCGCTGGTGATATGGCAGCGTGATCGCACCATCCGCAAGGCCGTGGCGGTGACGGTTGGCGCAGCCAGCGTGCTGTGGCTGGCAGGTACGGTGCTGCTGATTACCAGCACGTCGGCGCAGGGCAGCATGCCCGGCAACGCATTGCGGAGCCTGAACGGCCAGCAGGTGGCGCTGTCGGATTTTCACGGCAAACCCACCGTCATCAATTTCTGGGCGACCTGGTGTCCGCCGTGTCAAAAGGAAATGCCAGCCATGGCGCAAGTCCAGGCGCAGCGGCCGGATGTGAACTTTGTGTTCATCAACCAAGGTGAATCGCCGCAAGTGATCCAGCAATTCCTGGCGGCTGGACGGCTGGCGCTGAACAACGTGCTGCTGGACCCGGCGCAGGCGACCGCGCGCGGGTTTTCGGTCATGGGCTATCCCACCACCTTGTTTTTCGATGCCTCCGGCAAGCTGGTGTATCAGCACATGGGACCATTGTCGGAAGCGGCGTTGCTCCATCGTTTGGACGAGACGGGCACACAAGGCGGCGGAAGTTTGGTTAAATAGCCGCAGACATTCTTTTCGGGACACGCGATGCAATCACAGCGACAGGAATTTATCGGCGCACATGGCCACAAGCTGGCGGCGCGGCTGGATGGGCCGGACGGTGAGGTCAAGGCCTATGCGCTGTTCGCGCACTGTTTTACCTGCGGCAAGGATGTATTTGCCGCCAGCCGCGTGGCGCAGGCGCTGACGGAACACGGCATCGCGGTGCTGCGTTTCGACTTTACCGGCTTGGGCGCCAGCGAAGGGGAGTTCGCCAACACCAACTTCTCGTCCAACCTGGCCGATCTGGTGGCGGCGGCCGATTTCATGCGCCAGACCTATCAGGCGCCGCAGTTGTTGATCGGCCACAGCCTTGGCGGCGCGGCGGTGCTGGCGTCGGCTGATCAGATGCCGGAAGTGAAGGCGGTGGTGACGATTGCCGCGCCGAGCGATCCGGTATCGGTTACCGGCATGTTCAGCCAGCATCTGGACGAGATCGCGCGCGACGGCGAAGCGCTGGTGCAGCTGGCCGGAAGGCCGTTCCGCATCCAGCAGCAATTCGTCGAAGATGCGGGCGGGCACAATTTGAAATTGAAGATCGCGGCCCTGAGACGGGCCTTGCTGGTGATGCATGCGCCGGGCGACGACACGGTCGGCATCAGCAATGCGATGGAAATTTTCACCGCCGCCAAGCATCCGAAAAGTTTTGTCTCGCTGGACAGCGCCGACCATCTGCTGACACGGCGTGAAGACGCCGTGTATGTGGCCAATGTGATCGCGGTCTGGGCCGACCGCTATCTGTTTTAGAAGTCTTCCGACAGGTCTTTCCAGCCTTTGCTGACGGCAAAGGCGGTGAACTCGTCCGGCGCTTCCAGCACCAGCAGCCGGCCCTCCTGCAACACCGGATCGCCAGCCGTCAGGTCCGGACCTTTGTAGCCGACGGTGCGCAGTTGCGCCACCACGGCGCCGATCAGCGCCTTGTCCTTGTGCAGGCCGCTGATCGGTGCTTTGAAGTCGACGTAGACGTCGATGGCGCCATAGCCTTCATCAAAAATACGAATCGCGCTGGCGTCGTGGGCACGGCCGGAGCCGTCGGTGGCCTTGAACGGGCCGCTGAGTTGGATGTCGGTATCTTGTGTCATAGGATGAGCATACACGCCAGTAACGGCTTAGTCCACTTTCGGCAGCGCCATGCCGCGCTGCACGGCCGGCCGGGCGCCAATCATATCCAGCCAGCGGCGCAGGTTGGGCTTGCTGTCCAGCTTGTCGCCGAGCGCCGGCTTCAGCTTGTCCAGCACGCCGACCGCCCACGGATAGCAGGCGATGTCGGCAATGCTGTAGTGCGTGCCGGCGATATAGACGTTGTCGGCCAGTTGCTTGTCCATCACGCCCAGCAGCCGGTCTGCTTCCTCGACGAAATGCTTGATGGCCAGCGCGGATTTTTCTTCCGAGCGGATGGCGAAAAAGCCGACCTGGCCCAGCATCGGACCCAGGCCGCCGATTTGCCAGTGCAGCCATTCCAGGACCTTGTAGCGCTCCGCACCGGCGGCGGGCAGCAATTTGCCGGTTTTCTCCGCCAGGTAAGTGAGAATGGCGCCGCTTTCGAAGATGCTGACGGTGCCGCCATCCACATCGGTATCGATGATGGCGGGGATTTTGTTATTGGGGGAGATGGCCAGAAACTCGGGCGTGAACTGTTCGCCCTTGCCGATGTTGACGGTCTTGATGGTGTACTGCAGGCCCAGTTCCTCCAGCATGATGGGGATTTTGCGGCCGTTGGGCGTGGTCCAGGTGTACAGGGTCAGCATGGTGGTCCTCGGGATGGATTTTCTGTAACGATAATCCATCCCGCGATAACGCCGCGCCCCGTAGACCGGCGCGGCGTGCTGCTTGCCGCTTACTTCAGTGGTTGCAGAATGGCTTCCAGGCGATCTGGCGTGCCTTCGATGCGTTCCAGGCGCGGGTACTTCAGGCCGCCGTGGTAGTCGAGCGAGACGGTCTGGTACAGATTGCCTTTTTTGACCAGCAGGTTGATCGGCTCTTTGCCGTCCTTGGCCGCCGTCACCGCCGCCCGCAGCAGTTCCGCCTTGTAGGCGCGGCCGTTGACGGCCAGCAGCGTGGTGCCGCCCGACAGGCCGGCCTTGAAGCCGACGCCATCCCACTGGAACGCTTCCAGCTTGCCGTCCGCACCGACCGAGAAGCCCAGCGAGTATTGGAAGTTGGCCGATTTGCTCAGGTCTTCCTGCGCCTTGAGGAACTCGGTCGGCTTGTCGCTGTAGGCCAGTTTCCAGCCGGCGCGGGTCAGGCCGTCCAGCGGCGCGCCCGGGCCGTGGCCGTCCAGGCGGGTGCGCAGGAACTTGGCCCACTCGTACGGCTGCACGGCGTTGAGGGCTTTGACCACGTCCTCGAAGGTGTACGGCTTGGCGACGTTGACGCCATCATCCACGCCGAAGAAGGCTTTGGCGAAGTCGTTCAGCGATTTCTTGTCGCCCGACAGTTCGCGGATCTTGGTGTCGGCGTCCAGCCAGATCAGTTCGCCTTCCGAGTAGTAATCCTCGGCGCGCTGCCAGTTGTTCCAGCCTTGCGGACGGCGGGCGTTGATGATCGGGTCGTTGACGGTGTCCTGCACCGCGCGCCAGTCACGGCCCTTGACGTTGTCGTAGCGGGCGGCGGTAGCGGCGATCAGGTCACGCGTGTGTTCCGGCTTGATCAGGCCCGAACGCGCGGCCAGTACCGCGCCCCAGTACTGGGTCTGGCCTTCGTACACCCACAGCAGTTCGTTCTGCAACGGGGTGTTGAAGTCGGCCACGGCCTGGCCGGCCGGACGGCGGAACTTGCCGTTCCACGAATGCGTAAATTCATGCGGCAGCAGTTCGCGCCGCGCTTCGTATTTCTTCCATTCGGCGAAGTAGCCCAGCTTGACGCCGTTCTCGCTCGACTGGTGGTGTTCACGGCCGATGCCGCCAAATTCGTCGCTGATGGCGAACAGGAAATCGTAGTGCTTGTAGTGCTGCGAGTTGAACAGCTTGTAGGCCTGCTGGATCAGTTCGCGGTGCGGCGCGATCTGTTCCGGCGTGGCGTCCAGCTGCTCGGCCGAGTCGGCCACGACGTTCAGGTGCACCGGAATTTTCGCGCCCGGATCGAGGTCGATGCGGCGGAAGTAGCGGCCGGCGAACAGCGGCGAATCGACCAGGGTTTCCAGATCGGTCGGCTTGAAGGCGATCTGGTCGCCGGTGCGAGTCTGCTGCTCCAGCGCGCTGCCGAACTGCCAGCCGGCCGGCACGGTCAGGTTGGGTTGCACGGTGATCTTGTTGCTGGCGTAGCCGGCCGGATACAGCGCCACCGATTGCCATTGCACGCCAAGGATGTCGTTGGTCATGGTGGTGCGACCCTGGTTGGCTTCCACCGGCGACAGGTATTCGAATTCGACGTCGACGCTGCTGGCGCCTTTCGGCACCGTGACGTGGAAGGCGTAGACATTGACCGGGTCGCGCGTCCATTCCACCGGCTGGCCGTTGGCGCTGACCTTGAGGCCGGCGAACTGGTTCAGCGCGCCGCTCGGGCCGTGATTGCCGGGAATCCACTGCGGATACAGCAGCGTCAGCTTGCCGGCCTTGGCCGGGATGCTTTCGCGCACGCGGAAAATTTGCTGGGCGGTGTTGGTGGCGTCCACTTTGAGGACGATGGTGCCTGGATAAGGCTGGTCGGAAGCGGCCTGGGCGCTGAAGGCGGTAGCCAGCACGGCGGCAAGTACGGCACGGGTCAAGGTCATAGTTGTCACGCAAAACGGTTGAACAAGAGAAAGAGTGTAGCACGCGCCTAACTTGCAAATCTCGCAAAACCCATGCCGCAATGCAGCGAAAAAAAATTCGCGCAAGAACTCTTGAAAGCCCTGGAGCACGACGCATATGGGAATCAGCGGTTGCCCAGATGGGGACCGTGAGAAGGGGATGCTCCCCGTTTAACCATATCGCTTATTTTGACAAGGATATCTACCATGCGTACTTTTGACCTCGCCCCGCTGTACCGTTCCGCCATCGGTTTCGATCGTCTGGCACAACTGCTGAACGACGCCCAACGCAACGAGACCCCTAGCTATCCCCCATACAACATCGAGCTGGTATCGGATGACCAGTACCGCATCGTCATGGCCCTGGCCGGCTTCGACCGCTCGGAAATCGACATCACCTTTGAACGCGATGCGCTGACCGTGGTCGGCCGCAAACAGAAGGACGCCACCGAGCGCACCTATCTGCATCGTGGCATCGCCGCCCGTGACTTCGAGCAGCGCTTCCAGCTGGCCAACCACGTCAAAGTGACCGGCGCCAGCTTCGACAACGGCATGCTCACCATTGAACTGGTGCGTGAGATTCCGGAAGCGCTGAAACCACGCAAGATCATCATCGACGGCGGCGAAAACGTCACCTCGCTGGAGCAGCGTCAAGCAGCTTAATCCCGCTTTAATATAGTAGTTGCAACTGGCCGGTATATCCGGCCAGTTTTGCGTTTTAGGCCGCTTTTTGGTTAAGTAGGGCCTAAGTTTTTAGCGTCATATTGGATACATCTAAAGTCTTCACTCATTAGGAGAACCGTTATGTCCACCACTACTTTGAAACGCGCTGCCGTCGCTGTCGCCGTGCTGGGCGTGATCGGCGTCGGCGGTGCGGTCGCAGTCAAACAGAGCGCCGCCGTGGCCGCCGCCACTGTGCCGGTCGCTGCCGTCGCCACCAGCGCCGCCCCTGCGCCGGTCGGCGCGCCAGCCATCTCCCTGCCTGATTTCAGCAGCATCGTCACCCAGAACGGTCCGGCCGTGGTCAACATCAACGTTACCGGCAGTACCAAGACCGCCTTCGATCCGGACGCCCAGCAGGGCCGTAACGATCCGTATGCGGACGATCCGTTCTACGAATTCTTCCGCCGCTTCCAGGGCCAGCAGCGTGGCCAGCAGCGCCAGCAGGCGCCGACCCATGGCCTCGGTTCCGGCTTCATCATCAGCCCGGACGGCATCATCCTGACCAATGCGCACGTGGTGCGTGACGCCAGCGAGGTGGTGGTCAAGCTGACCGACCGCCGCGAATTCCGCGCCAAGGTGCTGGGTTCCGATCCGCAAAGCGACGTCGCCGTGCTGAAAATCGACGCCAAGAACTTGCCGGTGGTGCCACTGGCCAAGGGCAACGACCTGAAAGTCGGTGAATGGGTGCTGGCGATCGGTTCGCCATACGGCCTGGATAACACTGTGACTGCCGGCGTGGTCAGCGCCAAGGGCCGCTCGCTGCCGGACGGTAATGTGCCGTTCATCCAGACCGACGTCGCCGTCAATCCGGGTAACTCCGGCGGCCCGCTGTTCAACACACGCGGCGAGGTGGTCGGCATCAACTCGCAGATCTACAGCCAGACCGGCGGTTACCAGGGCTTGTCGTTCGCCATCCCGATTGATGTGGCCAACAAGATCAAGAACCAGATCGTCTCCACCGGCAAGGTGGTGCACGCCAAGCTGGGTGTGACGGTGCAGGAAGTGAATCAGGGCTTTGCCGATTCGTTCAACCTGGCGACGCCGGAAGGCGCGCTGATCTCGAATGTCGAGAGCGGTGGCCCGGCGGACAAGGCCGGCCTGAAGGCGGGCGACGTGATCCGCGCGCTCAACGGCCAGAAGATCATCAGTTCGGCCGACCTGCCGTCGGTGGTGGGCCTGTCGACGCCGGGCGACAAGATCGCGCTGGAGATCTGGCGCCAGGGCAAGCCGTTGCAGGTGACGGCGACGCTGGGCAATGCCGCCGACAAGACGGCCAAGGCCGATGCGCCGGCTGGCGATCCGGCCACCGCCAAGATGCGCCTGGGCCTATCGCTGCGTCCGCTGGAACCGGCTGAACGCCGTGATTCCGGCATCGCCGGCGGCCTGCTGATTCAGGATGCCGGTGGCGCGGCGGCCGATGCCGGCGTGCAGCCGGGTGATGTACTGCTGTCGGTCAACGGTCGTCCGGTCAACAGCGTCGACCAGGTGCGCGAGGTGGTGGGCAAGTCGTCCAAGTCGGTGGCATTGCTGATCCAGCGCGGTGACGATAAAATCTTCATTCCGGTGCGCCTGGGATAAGATGCTTCGCATCGGCAGAACGCTTAACAAAAATAGAAAGGGAATAACATGCGACTTCTGCTGGTAGAAGACGACACGATGATCGGCGAGGTAGTGCTCGACCTGTTGCGGGCCGAGCACTACGCGGTCGACTGGGTCAAGGACGGCGCCATGGCCGACACCGCGCTGCAAACCCAGACCTACGATCTGGTGCTGCTGGACCTGGGCCTGCCGCGCAAGGACGGTCTTGAAGTGCTGCGCTCGATGCGCCTGCGCAAGGAGCTGACCCCGGTGTTGATCGCCACCGCGCGCGACGCCAAGGAACAGCGCATCGCCGGTCTGGACGCCGGCGCCGACGATTACGTGCTCAAGCCGTACGACCTGGACGAGCTGCTGGCCCGCATCCGTGCGCTGCTGCGCCGTTCGGCCGGGCGCGCCGAGCCGGTGTTCGAGCACGGCAACGTCACCGTCAATCCGCAAACCCGCGAAGTGATCGCCGACGGCAAGCCGGTCAGCCTGTCGGCGCGCGAATGGGCGGTGCTGGAGGCGCTGATCGCGCGGCCGGGCATCGTGCTGTCGCGCCACCAGTTGGAAGAAAAGCTGTACAGCTGGAAGGATGAAGTCAACAGCAACGCGGTGGAAGTCTACATCCACGGCCTGCGCAAGAAACTCGGTGCGGAACTGATCCAGAACGTGCGCGGCCTGGGGTACATGGTGCCGAAACTATGAAAGTAAGGATGCCGCCGCTGCCGCGCGTGCCGGTGGTGACCCACTCGCTGCGCGGCCGTTTGCTGTGGTTCCTGCTGGCCGCCATCACCATGGCGGCCTTTGCGCAAGCGATGATCGCCTACCGCAGCGCGCTGAGCGACGCGGACCAGATCTTCGACTATCACATGCAGCAGATGGCAATGTCGCTGCGCTCCAGCGCCACCCTGACCAACAAGGCGGCCGACACGGCGGCCGATCCGGAAAACGACGATCTGGTGGTGCAGGTGTGGACCCCGGACGGTGCGCAGGTGTTCCGCTCGCTGTCGCGCGCGGCGCTGCCGCAGCGGGCGGTGCTGGGCTTCTCCAACGTCCGCGTCAACAAAACCACCTACCGGGTGTTCTCGGTGCAGACTTCCAACCAGACGGTGCAGATCGCGCAGGACATGGCGGTGCGCCAGCGCATGGCCGGTACGCTGGCCTTGCGCACGGTCGGCCCGATCGCCGTCATGGCGCCGGTGCTGATGCTGGTGGTGTGGTGGGTAGTGTCCGGTTCGCTCGCGCCGGTGTCGCGCGTCAAGCGTCAGGTGGCGGCGCGCCAGGCCGAGGATTTGTCGCCGGTGTCGGAAAACGATTTGCCCGATGAGGTGCTGCCGCTGGTGCAGGAGCTCAATCTGCTGTTTGTGCGGGTGAGGACGGCGTTTGACGCCCAGCAGCACTTTGTGGCCGACGCCGCGCACGAATTGCGCACGCCGCTGGCGGCGCTCAAGTTGCAGGTGTTGAGCCTGGAGCGCGCGCAGGATGAGGCGTCGCGCAAGCTGGCGGTGTCGCGCGTGACGGCCGGCATCGAGCGCGCCACGCGGCTGGTCGAGCAGTTGCTGGTGCTGGCGCGGCAGGAGGGCGCCAGCGAGGAGATCAAGTCCGAGCCGGTCAACCTGGGCGACGTGGTCAAGCGCGTGCTGGGCGATATGAACGGGCTGGCGCAGGCGCGTCAGATCGACCTCGGCCTGCACCATAATGAGGATGTGGTGGTGGCCGGGCATCCGGATGCGCTGCTGATCCTGCTGCGCAACCTGGTCGACAACGCCATCAAGTACACCCCGGCCGGCGGCACCGTCGATATCGACCTGCAGCGTAGCGTCGCCGCCACAAAACATGCCAAGCCGCGCATTGTGCTTAGCGTCGAGGATTCCGGTCCCGGCATCCCGGCCGAGGAGCGCGAACGGGTGTTCAGCCGCTTCTACCGCGTGCCGGGGAGTCCGGCCGGCGGCAGTGGCCTGGGCATGGCGATTGTGCAGTCGATTGCCGAGCGCCACGGCGCGGTCTTGTCGCTCGCCCAGTCCGAACGGTTGGGCGGTCTGAAGGTGAATGTCGATTTTCCCGAGACTAGCAAGCCCACTCCGGTCTAAAATGCCGTTTTGACACGGTGTTGGAGTGGTGCATGAAGAAAATCGGATTTTCGGGAACCCTGGACCCGATCACCAACGGCCATATGTGGGTGATCAACGAAGCCCGTTCGCTGGCGGATGAGGTAGTGGTCTTCCTGTCCGAGAATCCGGCCAAGAAGCCCAAGTTTTCGGCCGAGGAGCGCAAGAGCATCATCTCGCTCAGCTGCACGGAACAGGGCTGGCACAATGTCTCGGTGGTGATCGTGCGCGGCGACTACACGGCGCGCGCGGCCAAGAAGCAGGGCGTCGAGTGCCTGATCCGCGGCATCCGCACCACTGCCGACTTCGATTACGAGAACCTGATCCAGCAAACCAATGTGGACGTGCTGCAAGGCGCGAAGACGGTATTCGTCATGCCGCCGCGCGACCTGGGCTCGGTCAGCTCGTCGTTCGTCAAGGCGCTGGAAGGGCCGATCGGCTGGAACTGGATCATGAAGAAATTCGTGCCTGGCCCGGCGTATCACGCCTGGGTGCTGAGCTGGCTGCGCAAGGAGTGGGAAACCTTGTGGGACTACGAGCACCGCGACGCCACCGCCATCGCTCATGCAGACGACTGGTTCGCGCGGCTGACCGGCCCCGATTGCTACGGCGGTGCGGCACGCTATTATCACAACCTCGACCATCTGGTGCACGGGCTGTGCGAAATCCGCGTGTGGGCCGGCAATATGCGGCCTGATCCGGCGGATGTCGACATTATCAAGCAGGCCTTCTGGTTCCACGATGCCGAGTATGGCCATCATGGCGACCCGGCGGCGGCCACCAACGAAGAAGCCAGTGCACAGATGTGGCTGGGTAGCCACCTGGGCCAGGAAATGGACGATGCGGCCGAGCTGATACGCGCCACCGATCATTTCCAGGAAGCGGCGATCACGCACCGGCTCAAAGATGTACTGTTGAGCGTGGACTTGGCGATTCTGGGGCAGGATGACGAGGTCTACCAGAATTACGCGCGCGCCATCCGCCAGGAGTACAGCCATATGGCGGACGACGTCTATCGCGAACAGCGCGGCGCAGCGCTGGCGCACCTGTGCCGCAAGGCGCAGCAAGGTCTGCTGTTCGGCAACGCCTACTTTGCCGAGCAGTACAACGAGCGCGCCATCGACAACATGCAGCGCGAGATGGCGCGGCTGGCGGCCGGCTGATCAGGCGGTCGGCGGCAGTTCGACCTGTTCCTTGCGGATGGCGATGGCTTCGCCCAGCGCCATCAGGTCCAGCTTGGCCTTACGCGCCTTGGGGAACATTTCTTCTTCCTCTTCCTTGACGTGATGGTCGATCAGCTCGCCCAGCACCTTGACCTTGGCGTCGTACAGGTCGTCGGTCGGCTCCATGCTGATGATCTGCGCGATCAGGTCTTTGGCCGACGCGTGCTCGACCACGGCTTCGTCCACCAGGTCTTCTTCCTTGGTGGCCTTACGTACGGCCGGGTAGAAAATCTCTTCTTCCGCCGTCGCATGCTTGGTCAGCTCTTCGCAGATTTGCAGGGCCAGCTTGTGTTTGCTGACGTGCGCGCGGTCGCCCAGCTCTTCATACTGTTCGAACATCGATTTAACGTGCTCGTGGTCTTCGGTGAGCAGCGTGATCGCGTCTTGCGGTTCGGTGGAGGTGGGAATAGGCTTTGGAATCTTGTCCTGCGATTGTGAAGTGGTTCTCATGTCGGCTCCTTGCGTGGCTAATGAAACGTGCGGGGACTGCCAAGCCAGTCTAGGAGCACCCCTCACCCCGGTCTGTGCGCCGGACCACGCTGTACGCCGTTGCTCAGAAGCGATTCCAGTTGTTGCGACGGTGTTCGCTGGCTTCTTTCATCAGCTCGCCGGCGCGGCGCTCGTCCCTGGCGGACAGGGCGTCACCCAGCTGCACGGTCATCGCCAGTTCCTGCAGCGCCGGCGGATATTCGTGCTCGGCCGCTTCTTCCAGCCAGCTGCGGGCCTTGACGGTATCCTGCGCCACGCCGTCGCCTTCGCGGTAGATGTTGGAGAGCAGGAACATCGCATGCGCATTACCCAACTCCGCCGCCTGCGTCAACAGGCGCGCCGCCCGTGCCGTATCGCGCGGCACGCCGTTGCCGTTCCTGACCATCAGTCCCAGCGCCAGCGCCGCCCTGGCGTGCTGGTGCTGCGCAGCCAGCGCGTACCACGGCGCTGCCGCCGCGGGTGCGGCCGGCACGCCCAGCACGCCGATCCGCAGCATTTCGCCCAGCTGGAAGGCGGCTTCGACATCGCCCCCTCGTGCCGCCTGCTCAAACAGCTTGAGCGCGTCGGCGCGTTGCTCGGGACGCGACTGGTAGAGTATCGCCAGTTCGCGCTGCGCCACCGGCAGGTTCTGCTCCGACCAGGCGATCAGCTTGCGCTCGGCGTGCGCGTCCGCTTCCTGCTTGGCCTTCATGCCGGTGACTTCGATTTGCGCCGAGGTCGGTTTTTCCTGCTGCATCTGGCAGCCGAACAGCAAAACCGAACTCAGCAACGCTGCGGTCAGGGTACGCATGGTAGTCCTCAGCTTATTTGCTCAAGTCGATGGTGTACTTGGCGAAGCCGCTGGCGTCCAGGCCGCCTTCAGCCGTCACCGCCGTCAGGCCGCTGCCCTTGGCGACCGCCAGGTGGCCCGGCGCCGAGCGCAGGATCACCGGACCGGCGGTGGCCACCTTGACGAAGCTCCAGCTGCGCGCGCTGCCGTTGCCGGTCAGCGTGACCTTGCCGGTGGCCGCACCTTGCGCCGTCAGGTAGTTGCTGACCACGGTCTGGTTGGCGTCCGGCGACTTGATGATGGTTTTGCTGCCGTCGATGCCCGGCACTGCGCCACCGCCGCCTGCGCGGTAGTCGTTGGTGGCGACGATGAAGTCGTCGCCATCGGCCACGGCCTTGCCCAGGTAGGTCAGGTTGACGATGCGGCTGCCGGCTGGCTTGGTGACGTCGATCTGGTAGGTCAGCGCGTTGTTCTCGGCGTAGAACACGTCGTAGTTGTAAATGGTGCTGTAGCTTGGCACCAGATCCTGCTCGGCAGTCTTGGCCGGATCGATCTGGCCGAACTGCTTGGCGGCGGTTTCCAGCCAGGCCTTCAGGTCGGAACCCTTGATCTTGACCGCTTGCAGGTTGTTGTTCGAGTACAGGTACAGGTCGCCCGGATTACGCACCTGCAGGCCGATCGGCGCAGCCGACGAGGCGCCCGGCGCCACATCGGTAAAGTCCGAAGGACCGTTGCGGCCGGCCTTGAACGGCGCGCTGCACGAAATCACCGGGATGTTCTTGTAGCTGGCCAGCGTGGCGTCGGTGCTGGTGGCGATGAAATTCTTCACGTATGCCAGCTGTGCCTGGTTGACCAGCTGGATCGCGCTGACGTCGCCGGCCAGCGAGAAGTACGAGGACATCTCGAAGTCGGTGGTCACGCCCAGCGGCTGCTTGGCGTAGGCGATGGTGGCGGCGTGCTCGGTGGCCACCAGCGGCGCGACGCTGCTGTCGGCGGCGATATTGGTGGCGCCGTCGGTGTACTTGAAGCCGCGCGATTCCACCGTGGTCTTGGTTGGCTGCACCACCCATTTGCCGCCGGTGTAGGCCAGGGTCAGCTTGATGATGCCCAGGCGGCGGCCCCAGCTTTGCGCCATGACGGTCGGCACACCGTTGACGAAGCCGTTGACGGCGTCGATGTTGGCGCTGGCCGGGAACGCGGCGAACGCCGGGTCCAGTGCCGCCGCGCCGGTCTCCTTACCTTTCGGGAAGATCAGGTGCGAGTGGCCGATCAGCAGCGCGTCGATGCCGGTGCTGGTCAGGTGGTAGGAGCCGTTTTCCATTTTCGGGCTGTAGGCGCTTGGGTCGAGGCCGCCGTGCGACAGCGCCACCACCAGATCGGCGCCTTTGCTGCGCAGTTCCGGCACGTATTGCTTGGCGGCTTCCTGCACACCGGTGATGGCGACTTTGCCGGCCAGGTTTTTCTGGTCCCACTCGAGGATCTGCGGCGGCACGAAGCTCATGATGCCGATGTTCATTTTCACGTCCAGCTTGCTGCCGTCCGGCTTGGTGGCCGAGAAAGTGCGCGGCAGCAGCGTGTACGGCTGGACGATCGGCTTGCCGCTGGCCACGCCGGTGACGTTGGTCAGCACCAGCGGGAAGGCTGGCGCGCCGCAGGTGCCGCTCGGCTTGGTCACGCCTGGAATGCCGAAGTCGGTATTGGTGACTTGGCTCAGGAATGGCAGGCCGTAATTGAATTCGTGGTTGCCAAAGCCGCCGCCGTCGAACTTCATGGCGTTCATGACTTTGTGCACGGCCAGCGTGTCGGTGCAGGCGATCGGCTTGGTGACGGCTTGCAGGTCGCCCAGCAGCGTGCCCTGGATGGTATCGCCATCGTCCAGCAGGACGTTGTTCGGATTCTCGCTGCGCGCGGCCTTGACCAGCGACGACGTGCGCTCCAGGCCGAGGCTGGTGTCCTCGGCCAGCGAGTAGTAGTTGTAGCTCATCACGTTGGCGTGGATGTCGGTGGTTTCCAACAGTGCCACGGTGACGGTGGTGCCTTCCGGGATCGCCGGCGCGGCGGGTGGGGTTACTGCAACAGGACTGTTATCGCCGCCGCATGCTACCAGGCCGGCTGCCGTCATGGCAGCCAGCATCACCAGATTTAATTTCATCACTACCTCGAAGGGGAAAATTCAAGGTTGCGACTTTAGCTATCTATCGTGACAACGATATGACATGGCGCAATCAATATGCCCAGTACGGTCCGGCCTTGCCGGCCACGGTATTGTTTTCCATCACCACGAACACGCGGCGGCCGTAGAAGAACGGTAGCCCCCAGTCGAAATAGTTGCTGGAGGCGCCGCTGCTGCCGACCGTGCCGCCGACCTGCGCCGCGTTGATGGTCGACGCCAGGTTGACCAGATTGACCACGTTGAAGTTGACCGCGCCGCTGGCGCTGCCGTCGGAAGCGGTGTTGGTGGCGCTCAGCGACAGCGTCGAGGCCGGGCAGTAGAAGTCGCCGCCCGAGCATTGGCGGATGCTGCTGTCGGTGAAAAAGTAGCCGTTCGAGCCGCTGTCGATGAAGCTGGCGCTGTAGGCCTTGCCATTGTAGGTGGTGGTGAAGTCGCCGCTGCTGTTGGCCTTGAAGATGGTCTCGCCGGCGATGGTGTTGTTGCTTTGCGTGTTGACGCCGAAGACCAGCGTACCGCTGACCGAGGTCAGGCCGGCGGTGCCGACGCTGGGCATGGTGATCAGCAGGCCGTTGTTGTTGACGGCGAATGAGGATACCGGATTGGTGATCTGCTTGGCCAGCGGCATGGCGCTGGCGCTGCAACTGCCGCTGGCGCAGGCGTAGTAGACGCCGCTGATGGCGGCGTTGGCGCACGAGCTGCCGCAATCCTGCTTGAACATGCCGACGCCGAGGATCCCCTTGGCGCCGAGCGCCGACAGCGTACCCATATTGCTGCCGGCGCTGCTGCAACTGGACGGTGTGCTGGTGTAGCTGCTGCCGGTGTCGCCGATGACCTGGATCGAGATGGCGGACGCCACTTCATCGGCCATCTTGACGTCGGCCTGGCGCACCGCGCCCCACGTGTAGCCGCTGATGAACTTGCCGCATTCGCCGGCGTCGGCGCCGCTGGCGGTGCTGACGGCCGGCAGCGCCAATGTCGAACTGAGCTGGCCGGCCAGCAGGCGCAGGCCGTAGGAGCCGGTATCCAGCAGCACGTGGTCGATGGTCTGGCAGGTGGTGGTGCCGGGACGGCAGACGGTGACGCTGACATACGGCACATTGATCACGCCGCTGACGCCGCTCGGGCCACTGTCGACCAGGATGGCGGTGCTGTTGCTGAGCGCTGCCGTGACGCTGAGCGCGGTGCTGGCGTCGGCGCTGCCGCCGTCGCCGCTGCAGGTCATGCTGTAGGTGAAGCTGCCGACTGCGGTCGGTGTGATCGTCATGGAACCGGAGGTGGCTTTGCTGCCGCTCCAGGCGCCGCTGGCGGTGCAACTGGTGGCGTTGGCCGACGACCAGCTGAGCGTGGTGCTCTGCGCAGTGGTGATATTGGCCGGCGCCAGCGTCAGGCTGACGGTGGGCGAGGGCGGCGGCGTGGCCACGGTCACCACGGCGGTGTTGCTGACGCTGCCGCAAGTCAGCGTGTAATTAGCGGTGCCGGCCGCGCCGGCGGTGACGGTCTGGGTGCCGCTGGTGGCCAGCGTGCCGCTCCAGGCGCCGGAGGCGGTGCAGTTGCTGCCGGTCGGGTTGGCGACGCTCCAGGTGAGCGTGACGACCTGGCCGGTGGTGGTGGCGGTGGGCGAGGCGCTGATGCTGACGACCGGCGTGGCCGCAGCCATCGATTCGGTGGTGCTGGTGGTGGCTGCGGTGGAAGAGGAACTGCCACCGCCGCCGCACGCAGCTAGCGCCAGGCACAGCAAGGCGCCCGCCAGATGAGATACTTTCATGCAGACTCCCTTATTCTATGGTGGTGGTATCGAAGCCGGCCGGCAGCGCGCTGGGAATCCAGGCCTGGCCGGCATACGCGCGCATGTGGCCGCTGGAGACGATGACCACGTCGGACTGGTCGACCGCCAGTTGCGAATGTCCCGCCTTGGGACGCTTGGCGGCGTTGCTGGTCATGACGGTGAATTTATCGCCGAGCAGCGTGCGCAGGTCTGGCAATGTCGGGCCGGTCCAGCTGACGGCAAATACCACGCCGCTGGCGTCGGTGTATTCGCGCACGACGGTGCCGCTGTCGAGCGTGCTCTGGCTGATGGTGTAGACCGCCGCGGTGGTGCTGCTGGTGCTGGTGGCCGCCAGGCTGCGGGCCGCCAAGCGGGTCTGGGTGGTAGTGCCGCCGAATTCGGACGGGGTGCTGCCCAGTGCTGCCCAGGCGAGTGCGCCTTGTAGCATGGACAGGAATAACATCAGGGTGAGTGCGCGGCGCATAGACGCTCCATTGCCGAAAATAAAGACAATGCTAGTCTAGAACGGTCGCGCGTTCAGTTAGGTTAGCGATATGTAATAAAACGTTACATGCGCGGCGCGGCAGCCGCAGGAGCAACCGGCACCGGCTGAGTGTAGATCACCACCGGCGGCAGAGGCGCCGGCGGCGGCGTTTTGGGCACCGCATTGTTGAGCACGAAGGTCATGACGACGATGCCGGTGCCACTCATGACAATCGCTGTGCCGACGATCCACTTGATGATGTCGGCAAAGCCCTTGTGCATTTCGGCCCGTAAGGCTTCGAGGTCGGACTTAGTGGCGCACTGGTCCAGGCGCGTCTCTATTTTCACCAGCCTTTGCTTGGTGTCTATAGCGAATTCTTCCAGCTTAACCAATCTTTCCTTGGCGTCGGCTGCGAATTCTTCGAGTTTTGCGATCCTGGTTTCCATACCAGGATCGTATTCCGCGTCATTGGCGCCGTCAAACGCGCACCATTGAGCCAGCTCAGAACTTCACGTAGAGCCTGCCGAAGTAGGACGCCCCATTCAGGCCGAACTGTACCGACTCGTACTTGAAGCCATTGTCGGTCTCATCCGGATTCTGCGTGGTCGGGTGCACGTTGAAGATGTTGTTGCCGCCAAACGTGAACTTCATGTTCTTGTTGATGGTGTACGTGAAGCTCAGGTCGGCCGAGGCCTTGGCGTCGTAATGCTGGTTGGCTACGCCAGCGGCGGTGCCGCTGTAGGTGCCCAGCGTCTGCGGGCCGAAGTAGATCAGCTTGAGATCGGTTTCCCAGGCGCTGTGCACGTAGTCGAAGCCCAGCGTCGCTTTGGAACGCGGCGCGCCCTGCTCGATGTAGAGGCGTTCCTTCTCCGACAGCAGCACATCTTCATAGCCCTTCAGCGAGGCTGGCGCGTGGATGCCGGTCACTTCCGTCTTGCTGACGTTGAGCGCCAGGAAGGTGGTCAGCTTGTCAGCGCCAAAGGTGGCCTTGTGCGAGGCGGTCAGGTCCAGGCCCTTGGTCTTGGTGTCGACCGAGTTGACGAAGAACTGCGCCTGGCCCACGCCCAAGGTCGCCAGCTTGCTCGCCAGGTCCGGATAGTTGCTGTCGTCAAAGCGGCCGGACAGCACGATGCGATCCTTGATCTTGATCTGGTACAGGTCGGCGGTGACGGACACGGCTTGCGTCGGCGTCCAGGTCGAGCCCAGCGTGAAGCTGGTGGATTTCTCTTCCTTCAGCTTGGGAATGCCGGCCAGGTTGGTGACCGCGCTATTGTTCGGCGCCAGCACCACATCGGTCGGCACGCCGCCGATGAAGTCGGTGAAGGTAGACGAAAAATACATCTGCTGCAACGACGGCGCGCGGAAGCCGGTCGAAGCCGAACCGCGCAACAGCACGGTTGGCGCCACGCGCCAGCTGCCGGCCAGCTTGCCGGTGGTGGTCGAGCCGAAGTCGCTGTACTTCTCATAACGCACCGCACCCTGCGCCTTGACGGTGTCGGTCAGGTCCGCTTCCAGATCGAGGTAGGCGGCGACGTTGTGACGGTTGGCGTCGACCTGGTCGGCTGGCTGGAAGCCGGGGAAGCCCTGGCTGCCGGCCGCGCCGCCGATGCCGACGCCGTCGGCGTCGATGTACGAGCCGGTTTCACCGGCGTAGATCTTGTAGTTCTCGTGACGGTACTCGGCGCCGAAGGCGACGTTCAGGCCACGGCCCATCACGCCTTCAAAGTAGCGGTTGAAGTCGAGGTTGGTGGTCAGCTGCTCGAACGAGAAACCGCCGGCGTTGAAGCTGGTCGGGCTGATGCCCTTGCCGCCGGCCAGCAAATCCTTGTTGGCGATCGACGCATTCAGCGTGTTGCTGATGTCGTAGATCATTTTGTTGTAGCCGTAGGTCTGCGACAGGTCCATATTCCATTCGCCCACCTGGTTGCGGTGGCCGATGGTGGCGTAGCGGTCGTCGATGGTGGCGTTGATGAACGGCACGAAACCGTTCGGGTACATGGCGGCCGAGTTGCGCGACGGGATGTCGTCGCTGTCGATGCCGCCGCGCGCCCAGGCGCCGGACGAAGCGTCGCGGGTTTGCGCGCCGGCGGTCAGGTACAGGCGGCCGGTACCGACAGTTGGCAGTTCGCCATTCAGGTACAGGGTCTGATTCTTGGTCTTGCTATCGCCGATGGTGCGCGGGTTGCCGTCTTCGGCGCGGTTGGAGCGGCCACGGTCGAGGTATTCTCCGGTGATGCCGAGCACGCCGCCGTTGCCGATGTCGACGCCGCAGTAGGCCGAGGCCAGGTAATTCTTGCCGTCGCGGCGCGAGTATTCGCTGAAGCCGGCGACCGCTTCGCAGCCCTTGGATTTCTTCAGGCCGATGTCCAGCACGCCCGCGATGGCGTCGGATCCGTACTGGGCGGCAGCGCCGTCACGCAGCACTTGCACGTCCTTGATGGCCAGCATCGGAATGGCGTTCATGTCGGTGCCGGTGTTGCCGCGGTTGCGCGCGCCAAACAGGTTGACCAGCGCAGTGGTGTGGCGGCGCTTGCCGTTGACCAGCACCAGCGTCTGGTCCGAACCGAGGCCGCGCAGCGCGGCGGAGTCGACCAGGTCGGCGCCGTCGGAACCGGTCTGGCGGGTCGAGTTGAACGATGGGGAAATATAGGTCAGCGTCTGCGCCAGGTCGAACTGGCCGCCCGATTCGGTGATTTTGCTCAGCGGAATGACATCGACCGGTACCACAGTATCAGTGGCCGAGCTGGTGGCGCGGCGCGATCCGATCACGCTGACCGATTGCATCGAGGTATCAGTTTGCGCAAAAGTAAGCGGGGTGACTGCGACCGCGCTGGCGCCGTACAGTGCGACCAAGACGGCTTTGCGTAGGGTTTTTGTTTTGAACACGTGTCATCTCCCATGAAAAATTTGATTCTATGCAAATATTTCATATGGATAGACGATTTTGTATCACTTTGATGCGCAAACATTATTTTGTGTTGTATGCACGCGCCACTAGCGTGTTCACCCTACGTAGCACTACGCAAATTCGGTTTTTCCACCGATTAAAATACTTTCATCGAGGAACTCTGCGCGCAGCTGGCAGGGCGTGCCGAGGTTAGCGCCCTGGTAGACCGTGACGCTGCTTTTCAGCAACACGGAGAGCGCGCCGGCTGCCACGCCGGTGGCGCCGTCTTCTGCCTCCGGATTAAGATGGTTGAAACTGCGGCCTTCCAGCGCGCCGTCCGGGCGGCGGCACCAGGCGTAGGCGCCGCTGACGCCGTGCTGCTTGCCCCAGTCGGCGATGCCTTGCAGGTCAGGCGTCAGCGCTTGCAGCGTAGCGCTGTCGGCCACTTCCAGCAGCAACTTGGGGCTGCCGACCGAGGCGATTGCCGGCGGCGAGGCCAGCTGAATGCCGGGCGCGGCCAGTAACTGCTGCGCCAGCTCGTCGGATAGGTTCACTTGCGGTGCTGGTTGCGGCGACAACTGCAGGAAAACTTCGTCATCGTGCAGAATCAGCGTCAGCGGCTGGCCATGCATGGCGGAGCGCACTTCCAGTCTGGGACGTTCCGCCGATAGCAGCACGCGCGCCGCCGCCAGCGTGGCGTGCGAACACAGCGGGCTGCGCATGTGGGGATAGAAAAAGTCCAGCACGATGCCGCCATCGGCCGCCGTATCGATAAACACGCAAGCCGGCTTGTTGCGTTCTCTGGCGAACTGCTGGCGCTGCTCAGCGCTGGAATGATCGTGCTGGACTACCAGCGCCGCATTGCCGCCGCCCGGCGCAACGCCAAAACAAAGCAATTCGCATACTTGTGAATATTGCATTCTGAGTCTCCGTATCTGCGTTTCATCGCATTCTCCGCGCTTGGTGGCACGCAGTCTGGAAAAATGCAATTTTCGTCAGGGAAGGGCATTATGACAAAGCGTATCGCGCTGTGCTGGGCAGGCCTGCTGTTTGCCGGACCGCTGATGGCGGCTACCATCACCACTCAACTGATCGATGGCCGCAAGGTGGAACTGGTGGCGGTGAAAAATCCGGCAGCCTTGGCCACGGTGGTCTTTGAAAACGGCTCACGCGCTACGGTGGATAAATGGGACAAGGTCATCGACGGCATCGCGTTGCAGGCCTCGGTGTTTGCCTACAACCGTCCCGGCTACGGTGACAGCACGGCCACCGACACGCCGCGCGACGGCCTGACCATCGTCGAAGAACTGCGCCGCAACCTTCAGCATGAAGGCCTGAGGCCGCCGTACATCCTGGTCGGCCACTCGCTGGGTGGCTTGTACATGCAGCTGTTCGCCAAACGCCATCCCGACGAAGTGGCCGGCATCGTGCTGGTCGACGCGCTCTATCCGCATGTGATCAAGAAGCCGGAAGACTTTCCGCTGCTGACGCGTGCCGGCGAGTGGCTGTTTTTCTCCAGCACCGTGCGCAAAGAAATCGGCAGTATTTACCAGACAGGTGAGCAGGTGCTAGTCCAAGGCAATATCGACGACAAGCCGATGATCCGCCTGGTCAACCAGCCCAAAGGCGCAACCGCCGTGCCGGTCGATTTCGGCGTCGTCAACAGCGATCCGCAAACCATCGCCGCAGTGCGCGCCATGTATCCGCAAGCAAAAACCATCGTGGTGGATTCCGACCACCAGATGCAAACCGCCTCGCCCCAAGTCATCATCGACGCCATCCAACAACTTCTCGCCATACTGCGTAGATAACTTTCTGCGCAAAATCAAAAAGAAGCGTCCCAATCTGGCGACCATCGTGGTGGCAGACAGATGAAATGGGACTCATATGAACCGCGATCCTGCTGTTGATTTTTTACTGGACTTTAACGGCGCAATCCTGGAGCAGGAGAATGGATATTGGATTGGGATTGAAGCCAGATTGGTCGAAGCATCAAGCGCAATCCCGCACGGTATCCGATATTCGCTGACGTTGCATGACCCATTTGATAAGCGTATTCTCGGTTATGACAATGCCCACGCCATCAAACAGCCTAAGAAGTTCAAGCACGCAGGACATAGTCTCGCTTTTGATCACAAACATCGGCACCCGTCGGATCATGGCGTGCCTTATGCATTTACGAATGCCCAGCAACTGCTCAATGATTTTTGGGTGGACGTTAATCGGCTATTGCGGGAGGTATAGAGTTAATGGAACCGTTGCCTATTGGTGTGATGTCGCCGGAACGCATACGACAGCGGATGCAGGCGATTGCCGGAGGTACATACAAACCTCCGCCAGGGGAGCCGAGAATATGGTTTGCCTCGATGACGTCCTTGGCTGAAGTGTTGAGCGATGAAAACCGTGAATTGCTGCGGATTATCGCTGACACCAAACCCGTCTCGCTTGCTGCTTTGGCCAAAACGACAGGTCGAGAAACGGAGGCGCTGTCTCGTGCCTTGAAAAGCCTTTCCCGATGTGGCATCGTCGAATTAAAACGAAGACGCAACCAGGTACGTCCTGTTGTCAAAGCAGTAGAGTTTCGAATCGTCGCTCCTTGAACAATGGCGTAAAAAGCGTGTGCTATACTGTATAAAAACACAGTATCCATATGAATTCGCCCCCCTTGCGACTGCCGGCCTATGCCGAGCTGTTCTGTCTGTCCAATTTCTCGTTTCTGCAAGGCGCTTCGCATGCCGAGGAGCTGGTTGCGCGCGCCGTGCAGCTGGATTACGCGGCGCTGGCGATTACCGATGAATGCTCGCTGGCGGGCGTAGTGCGTGCTCACGCCGAAGCCAAGGAGGCGGATTTTCCGCTGATTATTGGCAGCTATTTCCGGCTGACCCATCCGGATGGCACGCCAGCGCTGTCGTTGGTTGCGTTGGCAAAAAGTAAAGATGGCTACGGTAATCTGTGCGAGCTGATTACGATAGCCCGCAACCGCGTGGCCAAGGGCAGCTATCTGCTG
Organism: Duganella dendranthematis; assembly: GCF_012849375.1. Classification (NCBI taxonomy): domain Bacteria; kingdom Pseudomonadati; phylum Pseudomonadota; class Betaproteobacteria; order Burkholderiales; family Oxalobacteraceae; genus Duganella; species Duganella dendranthematis. Next base: position 792,795 of record NZ_CP051684.1, on the reverse strand, counting down.
ACGCCTGCCGACCTGACGTCGCCGCCGCCAGCGTTTGCGCATCTGAAAGGGTTGCCGGACTGTTTGCTGATCCTGCTGCCGGAATACCCGGTGCATCGGCCGGACGACGTGGACCGCTTGCACGCGCAGGCAGCGTGGATGGAAGCGACCTTTCCGGGCCGCACCTGGATGGGACTGAATCTGCTGCTGCGCTCGTTTGACGAGGCGCACCGGCTCAGTATTGCCGAGGTTGCGTCGCAGCATCAGATGGCGGTGGTGGCGGTGGGACAGGTCTGCATGCACGTGCGTTCGCGCAAGCCGTTGCAAGACACGCTGACGGCGATCCGGGTCGGCAAGCCGGTGGGCGAGTGCGGCTACGCGCTGGCGCAGAACGCCGAACAGCATCTGCGCGCCCGCGTGCAACTGGCCAATCTGTATCCGCAGGCGGCCTTGGCGGAGACGCTGGAGATCGCCGGGCAGTGCACCTTCAATCTTAGCGAACTGCGCTACGAGTATCCGCACGAACTGATTCCGCCCGGCCACACGCCGGCCAGCTATCTACGCCAGGAGGTCTACGCCGGCACGTTGCGGCGCTGGGCCGATGGTCCTTCCGACAAGGTGCGCGCGCAAATCGAGAAGGAGCTGGAACTGATTGCCGAGTTGCGATACGAGCCGTATTTTCTGACCGTGTTCGACATCGTCCGCTTCGCCCGCTCGCAGGGCATTCTCTGCCAGGGAAGGGGCTCGGCCGCCAACTCGGTGGTGTGTTACTGCCTCGGCGTGACCGAAGTCGATCCCGAGCGCAGCAATATGCTGACCGGGCGCTTCATTTCGAAAGAGCGCAACGAGCCGCCGGATATCGATGTCGATTTCGAGCACCAGCGGCGCGAGGAGGTGATCCAGTACATCTACCAAAAATACGGTCACGACCGGGCGGCGCTGGCGGCGGTGGTGATCAGCTACCGTCCCAAGAGCGCGTTACGCGACAGCGGCAAGGCGCTGGGCGTGGACCTGGCGATCGTCGAAAAAGTCTGCAAGTCGCAACGCTGGTTCGACAGCCGTCACGATCTGGTGCAACGGTTGGCTGAGTGCGGACTGGACCCGGAATCGCAACTGGCGCAGCAGTGGGCCGCGCTGGCGTTTACGCTGCTGAGTTTTCCGCGCCATCTGTCGCAGCATCCGGGCGGCTTCGTCATCTCGCACGAGAAGCTGACGCGGCTGGTGCCGATCGAAAAAGCCACCATGGAAAACCGCTACGTCATCCAGTGGGACAAGGATGACCTGGAGGAGCTGGGGCTGATGAAGGTGGATGTGCTGGCGCTCGGCATGTTGTCGGCGCTGCGCCGCACACTGGATCTGCTGAGCGCGCAGCGTGGCCAGCCGTTCCGCATGCAGGATATTCCCGCCGAGGACCGCGACACCTACGACATGATCTGCGAGGCCGATACCATCGGCGTGTTCCAGATCGAATCGCGCGCGCAGATGAGCATGCTGCCGCGCCTGCGGCCGAAGACGTTTTACGATCTGGTGATCGAAGTCGCCATCGTGCGGCCGGGGCCGATACAGGGCGGCATGGTACATCCGTATTTACAGCGGCGCATGAATCGGAAGCTGGTGGTGTATCCGCCCAAGCTGGAGGACGCGCTGGGCCGCACGCTGGGCGTGCCGATCTTCCAGGAGCAGGTGATGCAGATCGCCCAGATCGCCGCCGGCTTCACCGAGGGGCAGGCCGACCAGCTGCGCCGCGCCATGGCGGCCTGGAAGCGTAAGGGCGGCGTCGACAAGTACGAGCAGCAGATCAAGGACGGCATGCGCGAGCGCGGCTATGACGACGATTTCGCCGACGGCATCTGCAAGCAAATCCAGGGCTTCGGCGAATACGGTTTCCCGGAATCGCACTCGGCCAGCTTTGCGCTGCTGAGCTACGCCAGTTCCTGGCTCAAATGCCACGAACCGTCGGCGTTTCTGTGCGCGTTGCTGAACAGCCAGCCGATGGGCTTCTACAGCCCGTCGCAACTGGTGCAGGACGCCAAGCGGCATGGCGTGGTGGTGCGCGAGATTGATGTCACCATCAGCGGCTGGGAGTCGTCGCTGGAGGAAGCGGCCGGCCCGCGCGGGCAGCCGGCGGTGCGGCTCGGCCTCAACATGCTCAAGGGCATGCGCGAGGACACTGCGCTGCGCATCGAAGCCACACGCGCCGCCGGACCGTTCGCCAGCGTGGCCGATCTGGCGCGGCGGGCCGACCTTGATCGCCATGCGCTGCAAGTGCTGGCCGGTGGGGATGCGCTGAGCCGGCTGTCCGGCCATCGGCGCCAGGCCCTGTGGCAAGCGGTCGGCGCGGTGCCGGACAAGGATTTGCTGCGTCCCACCATGCCTGACGAGGAAACGCCGGCGCTGCCGGCGCCCAGCGAGGGCGAGGACATCCTCGGCGATTACCGCTCGCACGGCCTGACGCTGCGCCGCCATCCGGTGGCGCTGTTACGCGAAACGCTGCTGAAGCACCGCTTCATGCCGGCCGAAACGCTCAACACCTACACCAGCAACATGGTGGCGCGCGCCTGCGGCATGGTCACGGTGCGGCAACGTCCCGGCACCGCCAAGGGCGTGCTGTTCATGACTTTGGAAGATGAGACCGGCAGCGTCAACGTGATTATCTGGCCAACGCTATTGGAACAACAGCGGCGTGAAGTGCTCAGTGCGCCGCTGCTGGGAGTGTATGGAGTGTGGCAACAGGAGGGCATGGTGCGCCACCTGGTTGCCAAGCGGCTGGTCGACATGTCGCACCTGCTGGGCAGGCTGCCGACGACCAGCCGTGATTTTTGCTGACAACTCAGCGGTTTTTACGCCGCAAATGTACCGCCACCATGGATTCCTGTCCGTCGTCCCAACTGCTGAGCATGACGGGCATGCCACCCCGCAGCCGCTTTGGGCGGCCCAGGTAGTTGCGATACAGCCAATGACCGGCTACGCCGGCTATGCCGGCCAGCACCAGGATGGCGGCAAACATTAGCGCACCCCTGGACGGGTGTCCCCGCCGATGCCGTAGTAATTGTGCACCTGGCTGGCCCAGGTCTGGTTGGCCATGTCGGGCCAGCTGTCTTTGTCAAAGCCCGGCGCCGCCTCGATGCGTTCCTTGTCGAGGTTGAGCGTGAAGCGTTTGTTGACGGTGTCCAGCGTCAGCGCTTCCCATGGTACGGCGAACAGTTTTTCGCCGATGGTCAGCACGCCGCCGGACGACATCACCGCGTAGGCGATCTTACCGGTGCGCATGTCGAGCATGATTTCCTTGATCTCACCCAGATGCTCATTTTGCAGGTTGTGGACGTGGTCGCCGATCAGCGTGTCAGCGCCCATCAGTTCCGGGCCGGGGCCCTTATGGCCGTTGTCCACGTACATGCCATATTGATCACGATCTTCGTAGCTCATCATGAATCTCCTTTAAGTATTGAGCATTCATTTTGTTCTTTTTTGCAAGCCGGGTCTGTACGCTGATGCACATGGAAGATGAAGAATCGGGGGTTTTGGTGTATAATTTCAATTTCCCGCATGTGCCGTTCGGCACCATCCGCAATGACCAAATTTGTCTTCGTCACCGGTGGCGTTGTGTCCTCCCTTGGTAAAGGGATTGCCGCCGCCTCCCTCGCCGCGATCCTCGAATCGCGCGGCCTCAAAGTCACCATGCTCAAGCTCGATCCGTACATCAACGTCGATCCGGGCACCATGTCGCCTATGCAACACGGCGAGGTGTTCGTCACCGACGATGGCGCAGAAACCGATCTGGATCTGGGCCACTATGAGCGTTTCATTTCCACCCGCATGAAAAAGGTGAACAACTTCACCACCGGCCAGATCTACGAATCGGTGATCCGCAAGGAACGCCGCGGCGAGTACCTGGGCAAGACCGTGCAGGTGATTCCGCACATTACCAATGAAATCCAGGACTACATCCGTCGCGGCGCCGAAGGCTACGACGTGGCCCTGTGCGAAATCGGCGGCACCGTCGGCGATATCGAATCGCTGCCGTTCCTGGAAGCGGCGCGTCAGCTGAGCCTGCGCGCTGGCCGCAAGAACACCGCCTTCGTGCACCTGACGCTGGTGCCGTTCATCGCCTCCGCCGGCGAACTGAAAACCAAGCCGACCCAGCACTCGGTACAGAAACTGCGTGAAATTGGCATCTCGCCGAACGCGCTGCTGTGCCGTGCCGACCGTCCGATCCCGGACGACGAACGCGCCAAGATCTCGCTGTTCTCCAACATCGAAGAGCAGGCCGTGATTTCGGTATGGGACGTCGACACCATCTACAAAGTGCCGCAAATGCTGCACGACCAGGGCCTGGACGCGATCATCTGCGAAGCGCTGGACATCAACCCGGCGCCGGCCGACCTGTCGGTCTGGAGCCGCCTTATCTACACGCTGGAGCATCCGAAAACCGAAGTGTCGATCGGCATGGTCGGCAAGTATGTGGAGCTGACCGAGTCGTACAAATCGCTGACCGAAGCGCTGCGTCACGCCGGCATCCACAACGAGTCCAAAGTGAACATCGAGTACATCGACTCGGAAGAGATCGAAACCACCGGTTGCGACAACCTGGCCAAGTACGACGCCATCCTGGTGCCGGGCGGCTTCGGCAAGCGCGGCGTGGAAGGCAAGATCATGGCGGCCCAGTTCGCCCGTGAAAACAAGATTCCTTACCTGGGCATCTGCCTCGGCATGCAGGTGGCGCTGATCGAATACGCGCGCCACAAGGCCGGCCTGACGGAAGCGAATTCGACCGAGTTCGACCTCGACACCGCCCAGCCAGTCGTCGCCCTGATCGACGAATGGCAAGGCCAGGACGGCAAGGTTGAAAAACGCGACGAGAATTCCGATCTGGGCGGCACCATGCGCCTGGGCGCGCAAACCTGCGCCATCAAGCCAGGCACGCTGGCCTCGGAAATCTATGGCGCGGTGGTGACCGAGCGTCACCGTCACCGCTACGAAGCCAACAACCACTACCTGCCACGCGTGGAAGCGGCCGGCCTGGTGGTGGCGGCCCGTACGCCGACCGAAGACCTGTGCGAAATCATGGAACTGCCACGCACCGGCGATAATGCGCATCCATGGTATATGGGCGTGCAGTACCACCCGGAATTCAAATCGACCCCGCGTGACGGCCATCCGCTGTTCACGTCTTACATCAAGGCAGCGCTGGCCCACAAGGCAGCAGGAGAGGCAGCATGAAACTGTGCGGATTTGACGTCGGCCTGGACAAGCCGTTCTTCCTGATTTCCGGCAACTGCGTGGTGGAGTCGCGCCAGATGGCGTTCGATACCGCCGGCACGCTGAAGGACATCACCACCGAACTGGGCATTCCATTCATCTTCAAGGCCTCGTTCGACAAGGCCAACCGCTCGTCGGGCAAATCCTACCGCGGCCCGGGCCGCGAGCAGGGCCTGGAGATCCTGGCCGCCGTCAAACGCGAACTGGGCGTGCCGGTGCTGACCGACGTCCACTCGATCGAAGACATCGAAGTGGCCTCGAAAGTGGTGGACGTGCTGCAGACCCCGGCCTTCCTGTGCCGCCAGACCGACTTCATCGTCGCCTGCGCGCAGTCCGGCCTGCCGGTCAACATCAAGAAGGGCCAGTTCCTGGCCCCGCACGACATGAAGAACGTGATCGATAAGGCGCGCGCTGCCGCCAAGGAAGCCGGTCTGCCTGACGACAACTTCATGGCCTGCGAACGCGGCGCCTCGTTCGGCTACAACAACTTGGTGTCCGACATGCGCTCGCTGGCGATCATGCGCGAAACCGGCGCGCCGGTCGTGTTCGATGCGACCCACTCGGTGCAACTGCCGGGCGGCAACGGCACGTCCTCGGGCGGCATGCGCGAGATGGTGCCGGTGCTGTCGCGTGCGGCCGTGGCCGTGGGCGTCGATGGCCTGTTCATGGAAACCCATCCCAACCCTGCAGAAGCCCTGTCGGACGGCCCCAACGCCGTGCCGCTGGGCCGCATGAAGGACCTGCTGTCCGTTCTGATCGAACTGGACCGCGCTACCAAAAAAGCTGGCTTCCTGGAGAACAGCTTCAACTAAGCAGCCTGCCCGGTGTGGAAACTTTAACAATGTTCCCTGCACCGGGTACAATTCCCGTTATCCTTGACCTCGCAACGCGCGTAAAGACGCGGCGCGACTTCGTATCGCCTAACTTTGGAGAATGACATGAGTGCTATTGTTGATATTATCGGCCGTGAAGTAATCGATTCGCGCGGCAATCCAACCGTCGAATGCGACGTCCTGCTGGAATCGGGCGTGATGGGCCGCGCCGCGGTGCCGTCCGGCGCCTCGACCGGTTCGCGCGAAGCGATCGAACTGCGTGACGGCGATCCGAAGCGTTACTTCGGCAAGGGCGTCCTGAAAGCCTGCGAAAACATCAACACCGAAATCTCGGAAGCCATCATGGGCCTGGACGCCAATGAACAAGCCTTCCTGGACCGCACTCTGATCGACCTGGATGGTACGGAAAATAAGGCACGCCTGGGCGCCAACGCCATGCTGGCCGTGTCGATGGCCGTGGCCAAGGCTGCGGCGGAAGAAGCCGGCCTGCCGCTGTACCGCTACTTCGGCGGTTCGGGCGCGATGCAACTGCCAGTACCGATGATGAACGTGATCAACGGCGGCGCGCACGCCGACAACAACCTGGACATCCAGGAATTCATGATCATTCCAGTCGGCGCACCGTCGTTCAAGGAAGCCGTGCGTTACGGCGCGGAAGTGTTCCACACGCTGAAAAAGATTCTGCACAAGAAGGGCCTGAACACCAACGTCGGCGACGAAGGCGGCTTTGCGCCTTCGCTGGCCAACCACGAAGAAGCGATCAAGCTGATCATTGAAGCGATCGAGCAGGCCGGCTACGAGCCAGGCACCCAGATCGCCATCGGCCTGGACTGCGCGGCGTCGGAGTTCTACAAGGACGGCAAATACGAGCTGGCCGGCGAAGGCCTGTCGCTGACCGCCACCGAATTCACCAACCTGCTGGCGACCTGGTGCGACAAGTACCCGATCATCTCGATCGAAGACGCGATGCACGAAGGCGACTGGGACGGCTGGGCCATCCTGACCAAGGAACTAGGCAAGAAAGTCCAGCTGGTGGGCGACGACCTGTACGTCACCAACACCAAGATCCTGAAGGAAGGCATCTCGAAAGGCATCGCCAACTCGATCCTGATCAAGATCAACCAGATCGGCACCCTGACCGAAACCTTCGCCGCCATCGAAATGGCCAAGCGCGCCGGTTATACCGCCGTGATCTCGCACCGTTCGGGCGAAACCGAAGATTCGACCATCGCCGATATCGCGGTGGGCATGAACGCACTGCAAATCAAGACCGGCTCGATGTCGCGTTCGGACCGCATGGCGAAATACAACCAGCTGCTGCGCATTGAGGAAGATCTGGGCGATATCGCTTCCTACCCAGGCCGCGATGCGTTCTATAATCTGAAGTAATTAAGCAAGCGCGGCCGGAGCAAATCCGGCCGCATTCACCTCATGCGCCTGATTACGCTCGGACTGGCTTTCCTGCTGCTGTTGATCCAGTACCCGCTATGGCTGGGGAAGGGCGGCTGGCTGCGCGTCAAGGATTTCGAGATGCAGGTCGACGCGGCGCACAAGAAGAACGCCGAACTGCTGGCACGTAACGCCAAGCTCGACTCCGAAGTGCGAGACCTCAAGGACGGCACCGGCGCGGTCGAAGAGCGGGCCCGCTACGAGCTGAGCATGATCAAGCAGAACGAGATCTTCGTTCAGATCGTCGGCAAGGACCAGGCTGCGGCACTCGCCCCGCTGGCGCCCAAGCCGGCAGCATCCACTCCGCCTCATCCCTGATCTCATGACGCTGCGCGCTGGCATATCGTTGATGTTGCTTGCCGCCGTGGCTGCTACCGCTATCACTGTCGCGCCGCTGGTGCGGGCGGCTGATTGCATTCCCATTCGTGTCGGCTATCTGGACCAGAACCGTCCGCCTTACTGGCTGGGCGACGGCGATAAAGTGCCCGACCCGCCCGGCGCGGCGGTCGACCTGATTCTTGATGCCGTGCAGGGTTCCGGGTTTGGTCCCTGTATGCCGATCTGGGTGCGGCTGCCGGCGGCGCGCATCAAGGTGGCGCTGGCCGCTGGCGACATCGACCTGGCGCCGCTGGGCGAGATGAGTTTCTATCCGGCCGAAATCGCCATCCCGCGCGACAAGGCCGGCAATATCGATTTGAACCGCGCCCTGCACAACCAGGTGCTGGTCTTGGTGCGTAAGAGCGACAAGCTGCCGGCCAGCACCAACCCGATGCAATACTTCAAGGGCAAGACGCTGGGCATCCCGATGGGCAACAGCTACGCGCCCCGCCTGCGCGAATCCGGCCTGACGCTGGACGACGGCGCCCGCGACCTCGACCGCAATATCGAAAAACTGCGGCTGGGCCGGGTGGACGGCGTGGTGGTGGCGGCGGTGGCGCCGAAGCACCTCAAGCAGACGCTGGCCAAGTACAAGGGCGAGATCGTGCAGCTGCCGCAGCCGCTGCTCAACATCCGCCTGTGGCTGGCGTTCAACGACAGCTTTTACCACGCCCATCCGCAGCAGGCCGAAGCCCTGTGGACCTGGCTGGACACCAACCGCAGCCGCCTCGGCTACGTCATGCAACGCTACAAGAAGGATTAAGCCATGCAACACATCAGCGCGATCAGCTTGTTTGTGGAAGACCTGCCGGCAGCCAGGGCGTTTTATCTGGATGTGTTTGGCGTGCCGGTAGAGTACGAGGACGACAACTGCACCGTCGTCAAATTCGACAATGTGCTGATCAACCTGTTGCAGATTGCCCATGCGCCGCAGATCGTGGCGCCCGCCGCCGTGGCCCCGCGCGAGGCAGGGTCACGCTTCCAGCTCAGCATCTGGGTGGCGGATGTGCAAGCGGTCTACGAGCGCCTGCAACAGCGCGGCATTGCACTCAACGGTCCGCTGGATCGGCCATGGGGACTGCGCACCATCAACTTTATCGATCCCGCCGGCCACAGCTGGGAAGTCGGCCAGCAATTGGAACGCTGATCCTGCCTCCCGTCGGCTAGAATAAGCTCCCTGGTTTGATCCGAGTCTGGTTTGAGAGTCTTATTTTTTGTCGCCATGCTGGCGCTGTCCAGCGCAAACGCCGCCGAGCCGGCGCTGTCCGCAGCCGATACCCTGAATGTAGCGCAACGCGCCAAGCCGGTTGCTCCCAAGAGCGCCGGTCCGAATGTGCTACGCGCGCAGGTGCTGCTGGACCGCGCGCACTTTTCTCCCGGCGAGATGGATGCGGCCTACGGCAGCAATATGCATCAGGCGATACGCGGCTTCCAGAAACTGCATCAACTGCCGCTGACTGGCAATGTCGACCCCGCCACCTGGCAGGAACTGGAGCGCGATGACGCGCCGGTGCTGGCGGTCTACACGCTGACCGCGCAGGACGTCGCCGGTCCCTATGTGCCGGTGCCGTCCGACATGGCCGGCAAGGCCAAGTTGTCGGCGCTGGGTTACGCCAGCGTGGCCGAAGCGCTGGGCGAGCGCTTCCATTGCAGCCCGGAGCTGCTGCGCCGCCTCAATCCCGGCAAGAAGCTCAACAAGGCCGGCGAACAATTGCTGGTACCGAATGTCGCCATCATCAAGCCACTGCCGAAAGCCGCGTCGATCCTGGTCGACGCGAAAGAGGGCACGCTGACCCTGCTGGACGCCGGCGGCATGCCGTTCGCGCAGTTCCCGGCCAGCACCGGAAGCAAGCACGATCCTCTGCCGGAAGGCCGCTGGCAGGTGCGCGGCGTCGCCACCAATCCCGAATACCGCTACAACCCCAAACTGTTCTGGGATGCCAAGGCCGGCGACACCAAGGCCCGCATCGCGGCCGGCCCCAACAACCCGGTCGGACTGGCCTGGATCGACCTCAGCAAAGAGCACTACGGCATCCACGGCACGCCTGAGCCGGGCAATATCGGCAAGACCCAATCGCACGGCTGCATCCGCCTCACCAACTGGGACGTGATGCAAGTGGTACGCGCCGTCGCGCGCGGCGCCGCCGTATTGCTGCAAGCTTCGTGACAATCTAATAGTTTTCCGCACGGAAATCTCCTTATAATTTCGAAATAATTGTTATTGAGGAAAAACTGTGAGTTCGACTGATCAGAATAGCCCGATTGTTTCGACACTGGACCAGCGTTCCCCCACTTACGGCTGGAATGTCGCCAAGGCGCAGAAATGGCTATTGCTTGGCTTCGTCCTGGAGTTGGCGAGCATGGTGCCGCAGTTAGGCACCCCATTTTTTGTGGTCGGTGTGCTTTTATCGTACTGGGCTGTCTACAGCATGGGAGACGCTTTGCAGGCGCATCACGACGGCTTTTCGACAGGCGGCGGCAGTAAGTGGTTGTTCTTCCTGTGGATGCCCTATATCGGTTTCTTCACATTGCTGATTTTGAACCATAAAGCGACCAGCTTCCTGCGCGACGCAGGGTATTCTGTGGGTTTGTTCGGCGCGCGCCGTAAAAGGCCTGGCGTCTGAAGAAAGCACTGCGCATTCTTTTCCCCTTCAGCTAAACTGCGCATAACTTGCCACGGTCTGTCCCCTATGGGGGCAGGCCCTTGCGTAATGCATCTATTCAAATAGAAAAGTCTGGAGTGGTTATGAAACTGATCGGTATGCTGGATTCACCTTACGTCCGCCGCGTGGCGGTGTCCTTGCAGTTGCTGGGGCTGAAGTTCGAGCACCAGTCGCTGTCGGTGTTCAGCACCTTCGAGCAGTTTCGGCAGATTAATCCGGTGGTTAAGGCGCCAACGCTGGTCGATGAGGAAGGCAATGCGCTGATGGACTCCACGCTGATCCTGCAATATGCCGAATCCATCGCCCGCCCATCGGCGCGCCGCACGCCGTCGATGCCAACCGAATTGATGCGCTCGCAGCGGCTGCTGGGCCTGGCGCTGGCGGCTTGCGACAAGGCAGTGCAGCTCGTCTATGAACGGCAGTTGCGTCCAGCCGAGAAGCTGCACCAGCCGTGGGCTGACCGCGTCATCCTGCAACTGCGCGCCGCGCTGGACGTGCTGGAAGCCGAACAGCAGCAGCAACCATTGGAAGCCACCAGCGCCGCCATGCCGCCGCCCGGCGTGATGCAGGCGATCACCTGGCACTTCATCCAGCAGATGCTGCCGGATGTGGTGTCGGCCGCCGATTATCCGGCCCTGGCTGCGTATTCGCGTGAAGCTGAAGCGTTGCCGGAGTTCCGCGCCGCACCGCATGGCGACAGCACTTACCAAGGCTGACTTGCCACACGTATAATGACGTTTTCGTCACTAATATTGTCCTAGTTTATGCTGCGCGTCTTGCTCGTCTTTGCCTTACTGGCTTCCACCGGCGTCCAGGCCGCCTGTCCACCGGTACGCATCGGCTATATGGACCAGGACCGGCCGCCTTACTGGCTGGGCAAAGGCGCCGAGGTGCCGGACCCGCCAGGCGTGGCCGTCGATTACCTGCGCGCCGCTGCGGCCGCCGCGATTCCATGCCCGGTGCAGTTTGTGCGCCTGCCTGCCAACCGCCTGCGCATCGCGCTGCAAACCGGCGCCATCGACTATCTGCCGATCGAAGAGCGCGCCGAGCTGCCGACCGAGGTAATGCTGCCGCGTGACCGCAACGGCGCGCTGGACCGCAGCCGCGCGGTCCACACCAGCATCATCGTGCTGGTGCGCGCCGCCGACCAGCTGCCGGCCGACACCATCACGCCGCGCTATTTTCAGGGCCGCGTAATCGGCGTGCCGTACGGTGCACCGTACGCGGATACCCTGCGCGACGCCGGCATCAAGGTTGACGAGGGCGGCCGCGACCTGGAAAGCAATGTCGGCAAGCTCAAGCTCAAGCGCGTGGATGGCGTGGCGCTGACGGTCGGCGCAGTCAACGATATGGACCAGTCGATCGCCGAGCGTTACGGCAATGACGTGGTGCGCTTGCGCGTGCCGCTGTTCAGCGGCAATATCTGGCTGGCCACCAATCCGGCCTACTACACCGCGCACCGCGATCAGGTGGAAGCCGTCTGGACCTGGATGGCTACCCACCAGCAGGAGCTGAGCAGTATGATGGCGAAATACTCCCGCAAATAAGGATTTACCGCATGGCAGTCACTTCCTACCTGAACACCACGCCGCAGCTGGGCGAGGGCCTGTACCTGCATCCATCGGCGCAAGTGATTGGCGACGTCACCGTCGGCAAGGATTGCTCGATCTGGTGCAACACCGTGCTGCGTGGCGACGTCAACCGTATCGTCATCGGCAACTGCACCAATGTGCAGGATTTCGCCATGGGCCACGTGTCGCACAAGAATGACAAGAAGCCGAACGGCTCGCCGCTGATTATCGGCGACTATGTCACCATCGGCCACCAGGCCATGCTGCATGGCTGTACCATCGGCAATGAAGTGTTGATCGGCATGGCCGCCATCATCATGGACGATGTGGTGGTGCAGGATCAGGTGATGGTCGGCGCCGGCAGTCTGGTATCGCCGGGCAAGGTGCTGGAGAGCGGCCACTTGTACGTCGGCCGTCCGGCGGTGAAGGTGAGGGCGCTGACGCCGGAAGAAATCGCCTACATGAAGTATTCGGCCGAGCACTATGTGCGCGTGAAGAACAACTATCTGGCCGGCTGATTACAGACGCGCTTATAGCCGATAAGCCGCCAGCCACTGGCTGGCCGCCGCGCTGGCGGCCTTGCTGTCCGCAGCCGAGTGCATCGGAAAAAACACCGCCGCGCCTTTCAGCGCGCCACGGCCGGTCTGCACGCTGAGGCCACCCTCGGCGGCGTGCACTTCCAGGATTTCCGTCCATTTATAACGCGATACCTGGCCGTCCTGGCCGGTCATGTGTACGTAGCGCAGGCCGTCTTCATCGGCTGAAAAATATTCCACTTCCCGTTCCAGCGGCTGCGTATGCAGCAGCCAGCCGCACGCTAGCGTGCCGCCCAGGCTGATGGCCAGCGGCCAGATGGCAGTCAATGCCATTGCCATCAGCGCGCCGGCAAACGCGACCACCGCGCAGGCAGCTGGCGCCCAGCCTGGGTAGCTGGCGGCGGCCATATTGGGCGTGGTCAAAGAAAGACGTTCCATACATGGATTGTAGCGGATTTACCAAGATTGATTGCAATGGCACTTGTAAATGAGAATCATTATTGTTAGGATGTCTCCTTTGCCAGCAATCGTCCATCTTCCGAGAGCCAGCCGTTCAACTTCTCTCTTGGAAAACTATGATCGCTACCCCTACGGGCGCTCGGCATCGGGCCGCGCCATTGTCTCTTCACGTCCGCTCGGCCCTGCTGGTGATGCTGGGTGCCGCCATCCTGCCGGCGGTAGCGCAGGATGCGCCGGCCAAGTCCGCTTCCGAATTGTCGGAGATCCTGGTCAAGGCCAGGCGCGACGACGTTAATTCCACCAAAAACGGCAGCACTACCATGCTGACCTCGCGCCAGCTTGAGCAGAATAATGCCATCGACATGGCCAACATCGCCCGCTACTCGCCACTGGTGGCGGTACCGTCGGCGGCCAGCGGCGGCGGCAATATCTGGGATGGCGCCGGCAATACCGGCATCAACATCCGTGGCGTCGAAGGCAACCGCATCAGCCTGGAAGTGGACGGCATTTCGCTGCCGGATGCGGCCGCGCGGCCGGACGGCACCTCGAACAGCTCGTTCGGCATCGGTCGCGACTACTTCGATCCGGAGACTTTCCGCGAAGTGCGCATCGGTTCCGGCGCCAGCCCGACCGGCGGCGGTACGCCTGGCCTGGGCGGTTCGGTATCTTTCATTACCAAGGACCCGGAAGACTACCTTGACGGCACCCGCAAGGTTTATGGCGAATACAAGTTCGGCCACACCTCGGACCACGGCATGCGTCTGCACGCGGTGACCGGCGCCGCCGAAATTAGCCCGAGCCTGAAAGCTCTGATCGTGGTTGCGCACCGCACCGGCGACCAGTCGATGATCAACAGCACCGCGCCGTCGAATCCTGATGACTGGGATTCGACCGCCGTGTTGGCCAAACTGAACTGGACCATTGCCAAAGGCCAGAAACTGGGCTTCACCATCGACAGCTACAAGAACGAGCACAACCGCGAATTCGACAACAAGGTCGGCTCGTCATACCCGGATGGTGCGACGCAGAACTCCAACACCAAGCGTAACCGCTTCAGCGTCGAGCACCAGTGGACGCCGGTCGGCATCGCCCTGTTCGATACGCTGGACACCAAGCTGTTCACGCAAAAAGCCGAAGTGGTGGACCTGACCCACGCCGACTACATCACCGGCGCGCAGCCCTACGTGCGCGACATCAACACCGGCTACTTCAACGACAGCAAAGGCATCGCCGCCGACGCCACCAAGCAGCTGGCTCCCGGCAATCTGCTGAGCTACGGCGTCAGCTACGAGCAGCAGCAAACCCGTCGTCCATGGAGCGAAGACCGCGTGGTGGTCAAGACCGGCGTGCACCAGGTCACGCTGAAGAACCGCATGGTCGACATGGACACCGACAAATTCGTCGCCTATGTGCGCGACGAGATCGGCTTCACACTGGGCGGCAGGCAAGCCACGCTGACGCCGGGCCTGCGCGGCGAACAGCGCAAGCTGACGCCGAAGAATCTGCAAAGCTACATCGTCGCCGTGCCGAGCGCGGCCAAGGAAATCAAGGAGGAGACCGATTCCTTCCTGACGCCGTCGCTGAACCTGTCGGTGGAAGTGGCGCCGAACCTCAACGCATTTGCGCAGTATTCGCGCGGCACGCGCCTGCCGTCAGCGGCCGAGCGCACCGGCACCTACGACTCGTTCAGCTACACCGGCACCGGCAACGGCTACGCCGTGCTCGGCAATCCCAACCTGCAAAAAGAAACCAGCAACGCCTTTGAAGTGGGCCTGAAAGGCGCGCCGACGCCGGGCGTGGAATTCAGCGCTTCGGTGTTCGACACCCGCTACAGCAACTTCATCGAGTACGCCACGCAGGCGCCGGACCCGGTCAACTATCCGACCATCACCTTCGGCCTGTACCGTCCGGAGAACATCGGCAAGGCTAATATCTACGGCGTTGAATTCAGTTCCAACTTCCAGCTGGGCCAGTGGCTGCCGGCGATGAAAGGCTATAGCGTCAATCTCGCGGCCGGCGCCTCCAAAGGCACGTCGGAAAACACCACGACCGGCAAGCAAGCCGACCTGCCATCGGTGCAGCCGTACAAAGCCAACGCCACCTTCGCCTATGACGATCCGGCCCTGCGCGGCGGCGCGGCACTGACCGCCAGCACCGCGCGCGGCAAGCGCGCCGTCGGCGACGTGCTGACCGGCAGCACCACCACCTTGTTCGATGTGCCCGGCTACAGCGTGCTGGACCTGACGGCGTACTGGAACATCAACAAGCACGTCACCCTCAGCGGTGGCGTCTACAACCTGGGCGACAAGAAATACTGGGACTACGCCTCGTCGCGCAGCCTGCCGGCCGGCACCACGGCCGCCACGCTGGCCGATATCGAACGCCAGACTCGTCCAGGTCGCAACTATGCATTCAACCTCAAAGTGATTTACTAAGGAGCTCGCCATGAAACCCCACCATCGATTTGCCCTGGCGCTGACCGGCGCTTTGCTGATCTCGTCCGTGCCGGCGGTTGCAGCCAGTCTGGCCGAACGCTACGACGCGCTGCGCGCCGAACAGCCGAAGCTGGCGCTGCGCGACGCCGCCGCCAGGCTGAACGTCTCGGAAGCCGAGCTGCTGGCCACCACCGGCCTCGGCAAGACCGTCACGCGTTTGCAGGAAGGGGACAACGTGCCGCGCGAAATCATGCGTCGCGCGCTCGACCTCGGCACCGTGATGGCGCTGACGCGCAATGAAAATGGCGTCATCGAACGCACCGGCGTCGCCACGCGCCTGAAGCCGCAGGAAGAAATCGCCGGCCTCGACGCCGACAAGGAAAAGGAACGCGAAGCACGCCTGCGCAACATCGCTGGCGGCTATCTGGGCGGCGAGATCGATCTGCGCTTCACCTTTAAAAACTGGAAGTACGCGTTTGCCGTGGTACAGCCGGGCAAGGATGGCGCCGTCACGCGCAGCCTGCAATTCTTCGACCAGAGCGGCAACGCCGCGCACAAGCTGTACGTCAAGAGCGAAGCAGGCGTGGCGGTGTTCGACAAGATCGTGGCCGACTTCCGCAATCCGGTGCAAAGCGCCGACCTGAAAGTGGCGGCGGCGCCGCTCAAGCCGGCCTCCAAGCCGGACAGTGCGATCGACGTCAAGGAGTACCAGCTGGCGTGGAATGAACTGAACGATGTGCACCAGTTCAACCGCCTGGTGACCGAGTTCGGCATGTCGCGCGAACAGGCGCTGCGCCTGGGACCGGTGGACAAGGTGCAGCCGATCACGCCGCAGGCAGTGCGTCAGTTGCTGGAAGAGTCGGCCAAGCAGAAGCTGGACATCATGGCCTTCCTCGGCAATGACGCCACGATCCAGATCTACAGCGGCAAGATCGTCAAGGTGCAGGAAGCCGGCGGCTTCTTCAACGTGCTCGACCCGGAGTTCAATTTGCACCTGCGCGACAGCGCCTTCCACAGCGGCTACGTGATCAAGCGCGCCGGCGTGACGTCGGTGGAATTCTTCGATAAGAATGGCGACCTGGTGGTCAGCTTCTTCGGCGTCCGTGAGCGCAACAAGCCGCAGCCGCAAAGCTGGGTCGATATGACCGCGGCGCTGCCGAAAGCCGACGCTACGCGACAGGCCAACCGTTAAAGTCAACAGGCCGGAAGAGACTCCGGCCTTTTTGATTTACAAAGCGGCTTCCAATTCGGCGAGCTGTTTCTCTAGGGTAGATCGCTCTTGGGGATTTTTAATTGTTGGCAATACCTGACGCAGGGCCAGCACATTTGCTTTGGTCAGGGCCTTGTCCGCAGCGGTGGCAACGTCGGGTTTTACGCCATTACCTTCCCAATCGGCTTTGGTGATCGGGTTGATGGAGCGTCCGATTGGGATGACGGCGACCAGGTTAGGATCGATGCGGAACGGCTGGATCGGATGCGCACCGCCGCCGCTGGTTTCACCCACTACCGTAATGCGCTTGATGGCCTGCAGGTTGTAAGTAAAATCTTCCGCTGCGGAGAAGGTGTTGCCGCTGGTGAGCACGTAGACCGGCTTGTCCGCGCCGAAGCGCGCGCCCGGAACGGCGGGATCGCTCCAGAAGGAATTGGTTTCATTATCCGCCCGGTAGTAGATGTCCGACAGATGGATTTTCTGATCGCCCAGCAGGTAGCTGGCCACGTGCGCCACCATGTTCGGGTCGCCGCCGCCATTCTCGCGCAGGTCGATGATCATCGCGTCGCCATTGGCTGCCAGGTTCATGGCGGCCGTCGCGGCTGCCTTGCCGAGATTCGCTTCAAAGAACGCGTCGAACTTGATGTACATGATATTGCCCGGCAGGCGCTCCACCTTTTCAAATCCGAAATTGATGTGTTTGCCCACTTCGGTCATACGCTGTCGCATGTCATCCGGCATGCCTTGCTTGGCAGTGGGGCGAGGCATATCAGGCCGTGCATTGGGGACGTAGCGGATGCTCAGGTGTTTGTCCGGGTTGGCGGCCTGGATATCGGACGTCAGCATTTTTGCGAACTCCTCATCCGTCGCAATCTTCTCGTAGTCACCCTTGCGCAAATGGTCGCGAACGGCGGCGGCCATCTTGTCGCCTGCGTCAGCGTAAATGTATTTGGCGGACAGGCGTTGGGCCAGCAGATCGACGGCGCCGGCCTTGTCGGCGGCGCTCAACGGCTGCGACGATGGCGCCGCTGCGGCAGGCCCCGGTGCTTGTGCGTGCGCGGTAGTGAGGGTGACGGCGCAGAGGGTCATGACTGCTGCGGGAAGGAATTTACGCATAGGCTTCAGCTCCATAAGTATGAATAATTTATCAGGATGCAATCGGGAGTGATCGTGCTGGAAGCTTAACTGTTGACTTGTTTATAAGCTGGCGCATGCGACGAACAGGCATATACGCGGCATAAAACAGATGTGGGAGGAGTGAACAGGCTTGGGGGCAGTTCTTCGGAACTGACCCCGGGTTGTTTAGCCGAGGGCGGCGCGGCCTAGGGCGGGGTCGTCGGTGAAGAAGCCGTCGATGCCGGTGGCGATGTAGCGTTTGATTTCGGCGATGGAGCCGGCTTCGTTGCGGACGGCGTCGCCGGCGCTGTTGCGGAAGTCGGCGGCCAGGAAGTGGTTCTCCGGACGGAAGGTCCATGGCTCCACCCGCAGGCCGGCTTTGTGCGCATCTTCCACCAGCGACGATGGCGCATCCAGCGAACCGTCTTTTTTCAACGGGATGATGCTGCGCGTCGGCGGCGCTACCACGTCGGCGTACTGGGCGATGTCGCGCAGGCCGGCTGGCGTGCACATTTGTGCGAAGGTCAGCGTGCCGCCGGCGGCTGCCACGTCCATCGGCCGCACGTTCTCGCCGATCACCAGCTGCATCAGGCGCAGGTTGGCACGGCGGCCCAGCTTGCCGCGCAGGTATTTCAGGTTGGCCACTTCAAACGACTGGATCTCGATGGGATTGCGGCGCGTGTAGTCGTGCGCCGCGATGATCGCCAGGAAGCGGTCTTCCAGCGGCAGGCCGACGCTGGCGAAGTAGGTCGAGTGTTTCAGCTCCGGCACGATGCCGACGATGCGGCCGCGCGCTGCCGACTCGGCCGCGACGAAGTCGATGATTTCTTCGAACGTCGCCACCTGGAACATGCCGTTGTACTGCGCGCTGCCCGGACGGTATTGCGGAATCCGCTCCACCGCGCGCAGCGTTTTCAGTTCGGCCAGCGTGAAGTCGTCGACGAACCAGCCTTCGTGGGTTTCGCCGTCGATGGTTTTGCGGGTCTTGCGGCTGGCAAATTCCGGACGGCTGCTGACGTCGGTGGTCTCGCTCAGGAAGGCTTCGTGACGCGCCACCAGCACGCCATCCCTGGTGCTGACCAGGTCCGGCTCGACATAGTCGGCGCCGTCGGCAATCGCTTTGGCGTACGAGGCCAGCGTATGCTCGGGACGCAGCGCACTGGCGCCACGATGGCCGAAGATCAGCGGACGCGGCTGCACCACGCCGACCGGACCGACACCCGGCATGCCGGACAGGTCCGGCGTGGCGAACGCACCCGGCGTCAGCATACTGGCCGCGTGCGACAGGCCCGGCAGCAGCAGGGCGGCGCCGGCCGCGCCGGTCGCCACTGCCGCGGTCTGGATGAAGCCGCGACGAGACAGGCGCTTAGGCAAATAAAGTGTGGTCATCAGAAGTCCGCCATCAAAGTCAGGAAGCCCTGACGAGGTGCAATTGGGAAGGTATTGTACGTGCCGCTGGCCGCGCCGACCACCACGTTGAGGTCACCCTCGCGATTGGCCAGGTTCGTCACGTTCAGGCGATAGCGCGCGTTTTTGACCCAGCCGCCGTTCATGAATGGCAGCTTGCCCGATACGCCCAGGCTCATCAGGAAGTAGCTCTTGACCGACAGGTCGTTGGTGAAGGTGGCGTAGCGCTTGCCGACGTAGTCGCCGATCAGCTGGAACTCGGTGTCGGCCACGGTCAGGGTGGCGACGGTCTTGTTCATCCACTCCGGGCTGCCTGGCACTTTCTTGCCAGCGGTTTGTACGGTGTCTTTGCCGTTCAGGTAGTTGTCGTCGTACTTGGAGTCGTTGTACGACAGCGCGTTGTACAGCGAGAAGGTGCGGCCGAAGTGGGCGGTCGCCGACAGGTCGATGCCGTTGGTCTTGACGCTGCCGACGTTGGTCAGCACCGCCAGGTTGCCGCCGATAATCGACGAGATTACCGACGTCGGGCTGATCTGCAGCAGGCGGTCCTTGAAGTCGACGTGGTAGACGTTGATCTGGCCGTCGATCGCGCTCAGCGCACCCCAGTTCAGCTGGTGACTGCTGCGCAGGCCGGCTTCGTAGGTGATCGAGGTTTCCGGCTTCGCGGTCTGTTTGAACAGGTCAAACGCGGCCTGGCTCGACAAGCTCCATGGCGACGCGCCGCCACCGCCGTAGGTGACGAACTGGCGCATGTTTTTCTGCACGTTGAAGAAGGCCTGGTCTTGCGCGGTGATATCCCAGCGGCCGCCGATTTGCGGCAGGAACCATTTCTTGGTGTCGATATTACCGACCGGCAGTGCGGTCGAGCCGGCAATCGCGCCGTTCTTCGGCTGCACCGGGAACTGGCCATCGGCAAATTGCAGGCTGGATTTGAAGCCGGCCAGCAAGGTCATGTCCGGACGCAGACGCCATTCGTCTTGCAGGCTTAGTTGGGCGACCTTGTTGTCGATCTCGCTGCCGTACTGGGTGATCAACGGGTTGCTCGGACGGTCGTATGGCGAGCTAGGATTGTTGACATCCAGCGCGTACCAGCGGCGGTAGGCCGACGAGCGGTTGTGCTCGAACCACAGGCCGGCTTGCAGGGTGTGGTCGCCGAGTTCGGTCTTGAAATTCGACAGCCAGCCGTTGCGGTTGATCGCGTATTCGGTGGTGCGGGTGGCGTAGCCGGAGTTGCCGAACACCTGCTTCAGGTTCTGGCCCGGGAAGTAGACCGCGAACAGCGCCGGCAAGCCTGCCACGCCGATAGGACCGGCCACCACGCCGACGCCGTCGTCGTTATGGTAGTAGATCTGGTTGGACCAGGTGGTGGTGTCGTTGATGTTCCAGTCGTACTTGGCGTAGGTCAGGTAATCGGTACGCTGCGCATCGCTGTAGTAGTTGCGGTAGTTGTTGCCGTCCGCAGCAGGGGTGCCGCCGGTGGGCGACAGGTAGTTCACCGCTTGCTGGAAGTTCGGATACATGAACGGACGGGTGTACGGCTGGTACTTCTCGGTAGCCGAGCGCACGGTGCTGTCTTCGTTCGGCTCGATCTTGTCCGAGTACGCGAAGTACAGGGTCAGCTTGCCGTTGTTGCCGTTGTTGACGAACTTGGCGTTGACCTGGTCGCCGCCCTGGCGACCGTTGAAGTCCCAGGCCTTCTGCTCGTGGTGCACGGCCGAAATGTAGGCGCTGTTGCCGTCGCCGAAGTTGCCGGTGTCGTAGCGGACGAACGTGCGCGAGGTCTTGTAGCTGCCCACGGTCTGTTGCACGGCGACGTTCTGGTTGGCCAGCGGGTTGCTGGAGAAGGTCTCGATGGTGCCGCCCAGGTTGCTGGTGGAAGCGGTCGACAGGTCGCCGGCGCCCGACGACAGGATCACGCTGCCGACGTTTTCGCTGGTGATGGCGCGCTGTGGCGACAGGCCGTTGTAGTTGCCGTATTGCTGGTCGCCCAGCGGCACGCCGTCCAGCGTGTAGCCCAGCTGCGAACCGCTGAAGCCGTGGATGAACAGCGACAGATTCTGTTCGTTATTGCCCCATGGATCGGCGGTCTGGAAGCTGACGCCCGGCAGGGTTTGCAGCGCCTTCAGCGGGTTAATGCCCGGCAGGATTTTCTGCATGTCGCTCTTGCTCAGGTCGACCGACGAGCGGGTCTTGCGGGTGGCCACTTCGACGGTGGCGATCGGACCGGCGGCGGCGGCCTCGGCCTCCGAAGCAGTTTCGACGGCGGCAGGGGTATCAGCCATTTCGGCAACAGCGGCGGCAACGTTGGCTGCCATCGCCAGCATAGGCAGGCTCAGCACGGCGAAGCACACTACGGAGAATTTCTTGTTCATGAATTGTCCAGATTAAGGGATGAATAACGCTGCGCATCATAGGTGGCAAGTGTGACCGGATCATGACGCGCACATTGCGTTACACTGCTGTCTGGCAATAAGGAGAAAGCTACATGCGCAGAATATTCTTGGCGGCGCTGCCACTGCTGTTGGCAGCCTGTTCAATCGACCAGTCGCGGCTGGGCCATTTCGTCACCCAGACCGTGCAGCCCGGCATGCCGATGGAGCAGGCGCTGGTGCGCATGCAGGCCGAAGGCTTTTACTGCAACGCCGGCAGCGGCGCCGACGCCGTGATCAGCTGCACCCGCACCTACGAGCGGCTGGTGCAGAAGAATTGCCTGGAACGGGTCGACCTGGTGCGCAGCGCCTCGTCCGCCAAGACCGTGGGCGCCATCGATGTGCTGGAAGTAAAGTGCCCTAAATGATCAAGCGTCCCCGTTTTTTGCCGGATAACTTTACGCTGGCGATGATTGCGACCGTGATCGCCGCCAGTTTCTTCCCCTGCCATGGGCAGGGCGAAATCATCTTCAATAACGTCACCCACGTGGCGGTGTCGCTGCTGTTCTTCCTGCACGGCGCCAAGCTGTCGCGCGAGGCGGTGATTGCGGGAATCACGCACTGGCGCTTGCACCTGCTGGTGATGCTGTGCACCTTCGCGCTGTTCCCCTTGCTGGGACTGCTGCTCAAGCCGGTGCTGACGCCGCTGGTGACGCCGGACCTATACCTCGGCATCCTGTTCCTGTGCATGCTGCCATCGACCGTGCAGTCGTCGATCGCCTTCACGGCGGCAGCGCGCGGCAACGTGCCGGCGGCGATTTGCAGCGCGTCGGCGTCGAACCTGTTCGGGATTTTCCTGACGCCGGTGCTGGTCGGCTTGCTGACCTCGGCGCAGATGGCCGGCGGTTCGCCGTTGGACTCGGCCTTGCAGATCGCCTTGCAGCTGCTGCTGCCGTTCATCGCCGGCCAGATCGCGCGGCGCTGGATCGGCGGCTGGGTCGAGCGCAACAAGGCGTTGACGCGGCTGGTGGACCAGGGCTCGATCCTGCTGGTGGTCTATACCGCGTTCAGCGAAGCGGTCGGGCAGGGCTTGTGGCACGACGTGTCGTGGGCCACGCTGGCCGGGCTAATGGTGGTGAATGCGCTGCTGCTGGGATTGGTGATGTTCATCAGCGCGCAGGCGGCGCGGCGGCTGGGGTTCAATCGCGAGGACCGGATTGCGATCGTGTTCTGCGGTTCCAAAAAGAGCTTGGCCAGCGGGGTGCCTATGGCCAAGGTGCTGTTCGCAGGCGGCGCGCTGGGCGCCGTGGTGTTGCCGTTGATGTTGTTCCACCAGTTGCAGCTGATGGTGTGCGCTGTGCTGGCACAGCGCTACGCCAAGGAAGTCGATTAAATGGGATCCCCGCGTTCGCGGGAATCCATACTTAGTGCTTGACTTCGCCGGCCGGTAACAAGGCTTCGACCGGGTCATTGCTGACAAACAGCTGCGCGCAATCGACCTTGTCGTACTCGTAGTGCTGGCCGCAGAAATCGCAGTTGACGCCAACATGGCCCAGCTCGGCGATCACGCTTTCCACTTCTTCGCGGCCCAGCATCTTCAGCATATTGCCGACCTTTTCGCGGGTGCAGCTGCAATGGAACTGCGGGTGCAGCGGATCGAACACGCGGATCGTCTCTTCCCAGAACAGGCGCTGCATCAGCACCTCGATGCCGGTCTCCAGCAGTTCCTGCTCCTTCAGCGTGGAACCCAGCATGACTGCGCGGTTCCAGGTTTCCAGCGCATCTTCTTCGCTGACCGGCGTGGCTTCCGCCTTGCCGCCGTGATGCGGCAGCTTTTGCAGCAGCAGCCCGCGCGAGACATTATCGTCCGCCGCCAGCCACAGCTTGGTGTCCAGCTGTTCCGAGCGCAGCATGTAATTTTCAATCACGGTCGCCACGTCGTCGCCGTCCAGCGGCACGACGCCCTGGTACGGCTGCTGGCCCGGCATCTTGTCGAGCGGATCGAGTGTGATGATGAAGCGGCCATTGCCATGCGGGTTCAGTAGCGTGGTCAGGTTGGCGTCGTCGGCGATCGCCAGGTCCGGATTCAGCTTGGCAGTGGCGCGCAGGCGCAGCTCGGCGTCGCACTCAACCACCAGCAGGCGCACCGGACCGTCACCATGAATCTGCATGATGATCGAACCGTTGAACTTCAGGTTCGCCGACAGCAGCGCCGCCGCCGCCGTCATCTGGCCCAGCAGCTTTTTGACCGCGACCGGGTATTCGTGACGCGACAGCACTTCGCGCCAGGTGGCGGAAATGTCGATCAGCTCGCCGCGCACGGCAGCGTTATCGAAGATGAATTTTTGCAGGGTGTCCTGGCCAGTGATGGTAATGCTCATTATTTATCCGATCTTTTTGAGTTGCGTCTTGAACAGTTGACCGCGTTTTACGTAGCTGTCGGCGCTGCCTTGCAGGGCGGCGACTTCTTCCAGCGATAGCTGGCGCGCCACCTTGGCCGGCGCGCCGATGATCAGCGAATGGTCGGGGAAGGTCTTGCCTTCGGTGACCAAGGCGCCGGCGCCCACCAGGCAGCCCTTGCCGATCACCGCGCCATTCAGGATCACGGCCTGGATGCCGACCAGCGAACCGTCGCCGATGGTGCAGCCGTGCAGCATGGCCTGGTGGCCGATGGTCACGTTGCGGCCCACACTCAGCGGGTAGCCCATGTCGGTGTGCATCACCGTGCCTTCCTGGACGTTGCTGTTTTCACCGATGGTGATACGCTCGTTGTCGCCGCGCAGCGTCGCACCAAACCACACCGAAGTGTTGTCGTGCAGGCTGACCTTGCCAATCACAGTGGCAGAATCGGCAACAAATGACGATGCAGCTATCTCGGGCGTGTGATCGCCCAGTTGATATATAGACATTGGAACCTGGTTGAGTGCGGTGGGATGGCGCTATTTTACGCTTGCTTTTTGTTTTCAAAGCTAACGAACGGTCGTGCTATTATTTTGCTTTGCGCCAGTAAGCATCCGATATGGCGCTGCCGTTCCTAATTTCAAGGTCCACGTAATGAGCATTCACACTCCGTCCCGTTCTGAATTCCTGACCATTCGCGGCCTGCGCTGCCACGTGCGCCACTGGGGCCGGGAAGGCGCACCCAAGCTGTTCATGATGCACGGCTGGATGGATGTGGGCGCCTCGTTCCAGTTCGTCGTGGACGAGTTGAAGGGCGACTGGCATGTGATCGCGCCGGACTGGCGCGGCTTCGGCCTGTCGCAGCGCAACGGGCTGGATACCTACTGGTTCCCCGATTACCTTGCCGACCTGGACGCCATCCTGCGCCACTATTGTCCGGATCAGGCGGTTTATCTGCTGGGCCACAGCATGGGCGGCAACATCGTCGGCCTGTATGCGGGCGCGCGGCCGGAGCGCATCCGCAAGCTGATCAACCTGGAAGGCGCCGGCCTGCGCAGCGCCAAACCGGAGCAAACGCCGGGCCGCTACGCCAAGTGGATGGACAGCCTGCTGGAGCAGCCGGAGATGCGCACCTATCCGAATCAGGCCGCCGTGGCCGCGCGCCTGCAAAAGACCAATCCGCGCCTGAGCGACGAGCGCGCCGCCTTCCTGGCGCAGCACTGGTCGGCCCAGAATGACGCCGGCGAATGGGAAATCCTCGGCGATCCGGTGCACAAGCAGGCCGGTCCGCTGCCGTATCACGTGGATGACGTGATGGCCTGCTGGCAGGCGATCACGGCGCCGGTGCTGTGGGTGGAAGCCGACCAGACCAATATGTGGGACTGGATGGGTGCCAAGCCGGCCGGGCGCGTGGAACTGGAGCGCCGCCTGTCCCATCTGCGCGACGTTACCAGCAAGATGGTCTACGATGCGGGCCATATGCTGCACCATGATCAGCCTCAAGCGCTAGCGGAAATGATAGAGGAATTCCTCGCCGGCTAACGTTGTACAATGCCTGTTATGAAAGTTGATCTGCATTGTCATTCCAACGTCTCCGATGGCGTTCTGGCTCCGGCTGCCGTGGCGGAAACCGCGCGCAAGGCCGGGGTCGACGTCTGGGCGCTGACCGACCACGACGAGGTGAGCGGCATTCCGGCCGCGCGCACCGCTGCCGCCGCGCAGGGCATGCGCTTTGTCACCGGCGTCGAGATTTCCATTACCTGGGCCAACGAGACGGTGCACATCGTCGGCCTGCAAATCGACGAGAACAACCAGGCGCTGGTGGATGGCCTGGCCTGCACCCGTTCCGGCCGCGACAACCGCGGCCGCGAGATCGCCAGGCAGCTGGAATTGATCGGCATCGAGGGCGCCTACGAAGGTGCGCTGAAATACGTCGGCAATCCGGACCTGATGTCGCGCACCCACTTTGCGCGCTACCTGGTCGAGATCGGCGCCTGCGCCAATACGGGCGAGGTGTTCAAGAAGTATCTGTCCGAAGGCAAGCCGGGCTATGTGCCGCATTGCTGGGCCTCGCTGCAGCAGTCGGTCGACTGGATTCGCGGCGCCGGCGGCATCGCCGTGATCGCCCACCCGGGCCGTTACCGCTTCACGCAGCTGGCGCAGGGCCAGTTGTTCGAGGAATTCAAGCAATTGGGCGGCGCCGCCATCGAGGTGGTGACCGGCAGCCACACCCCGGACCAGTATCCGGAATACGCGCAGTTGGCAAACTACTACGGCTTCCTGGCCTCGCGCGGCACCGATTTCCACGCGCCGGGCGAATCCCGCGTGGATTTTGCCGCCTTGCCGCCGCTGCCCGCCAACGTCACACCAGTCTGGCACGACTGGTTCTAAGCCGCGCGGTGAAATCGCTGCAAGATTACCGGTGGCATCTGGCCGCCGGGCTCTTGATTTTGCGTCCGCCCGGTCTTACCTTATTATTTCGGCAAACTGTCCGTACCGGAGATTCTTGATATGAAACGCATTGTCCTGTTTATTGCTACCAACCTCGCTGTGATGGTGGTGCTGTCCATCGTCCTGTCGCTGCTGGGTATCGGCCGTCCGGGCTCGGGCAGTACGCTGCAGCTGGGCAGCCTGCTGGCGTTTTCGCTGGTGGTCGGCTTTACCGGCGCTATCTTTTCGCTGCTGATCTCCAAGCCGATGGCCAAATGGTCGACCGGCGCGCGCGTGATCGACAATCCGTCCAATTCCACCGAGCTGTGGCTGGTGAATACCGTCAAGGCACTGTCCGAACGCGCCGGCATCGGCATGCCGCAGGTGGCCGTCTACCCGGGCGAGCCGAACGCCTTCGCCACTGGCGCCTTCAAGAATTCGGCATTGGTGGCCGTTTCCACCGGCCTTCTGGAAAGCATGAACCGTGACGAGGTCGAAGCCGTGCTGGGCCACGAGGTGGCGCACATCGCCAATGGCGACATGGTCACCATGACCCTGATCCAGGGCGTGACCAATACCTTCGTGGTGTTCCTGGCTCGTATCGTCGGTTTCTTTGTCGACAACATGCTGAACAAAAACGAAGAACGTCGAGGCCCCGGCATTGGCTACATGATCACCGTGTTCGTCTGCGAAATCGTGTTCGGCCTGCTGGCGTCGCTGATCGTGGCCTGGTTCTCGCGCCAGCGCGAATTCCGCGCCGACGCCGGTTCGGCCAAGCTGCTGGGCAGCACCGTGCCGATGCAGCACGCGCTGGCCCGCCTGAACGGCGTGGAGCCGGGCGCGCTGCCGCAGTCGTTCGCGGCCTCGGGCATCACCGGCGGCGGCGGCTGGGGTGCGCTGTTCTCGACCCATCCTCCTTTCGAGCAGCGTATCGCCGCGCTGCGTGCAGTACAATAAGGCATGAGCCAATTTTTCCAGGTCCATCCCGTCAATCCGCAAGCCCGCCTGATCAAGCAGGCGGCGCAGATCATCCATGATGGCGGCATCGTCGCCGTGCCGACCGACTCCAGCTATGCGCTGGTTTGCCATCTGGACGACAAGGGCGCCGTCGAGCGCCTGCGCCGCATCCGTGGCATTGACGAAAAGCACCATCTGACCCTGCTGTGCCGCGATTTGAGCGAGCTGGGCGTCTACGCCCGCGTTGACAACCGCCAGTTCCGCCTGCTGAAGGCGGCCACGCCGGGGCCGTTCACCTTTATTCTTGAGGCCACCAAGGTGGTGCCGCGCCGTCTCAGCCATCCCTCGCGCAAGACCATTGGCCTGCGCGTGCCGGAAGATAACATCGTCAATGCGTTGCTGGCCGAGCTCGACCAGCCGTTGCTGGGCAGTACGCTGATTATGCCGGGCGAGACCGAGGCGCTGAATGACGCCGACGTCATCTGCGACCGGCTCGGCAAACAGCTCGAGCTGATCATCGACGGCGGCGCCTGCTGCATGGAGCCGACCACCGTCATCGACCTGACCGGTCCTGAAGCCGTACTGGTGCGCCAGGGCCGGGGCGACGCCAGCGCATTCGGACTCTGATTCCACATTAGGCGAGGGCGCCGGCCTTTGACGGCGCCGCAAGTAGGCAATCCAGCCTCTGGTAGAATCCCGCTCCATGAACGACATTGACAGTATTGTCCAGGCCATCGCGGTGGCCTTGATTCCCATCCTTTTTGCCATTTCGCTGCATGAAGCCGCTCACGGCTTCGTCGCCCGCTATTTTGGCGATCCGACCGCCGCCAACGAGGGCCGCCTGACCGCCAACCCGCTTAAGCACATCGACCCGTTCGGCACCGTCCTGCTGCCGCTGATGCTGGCGCTGGCGCACCTGCCGCCGCTGGGCTATGCCAAGCCGGTACCGGTGGACTATGGCCGTCTGCGTAATCCGAAGAAACAGATGGCGTTCGTCGCTGCCGCCGGCCCCGCCGCCAACTTCGTCATGGGTTTCGGCTGGATGGTGTTGTGGGTGGTACTGATTCGTGGCATGAACTTCGAACAGCATGATTTCTTCGTGCAAATGGCCGAGGTGGGCGTGCTGGTCAATTGTTCGATGTGCGTGTTCAACCTGATTCCGCTGCCGCCGCTGGACGGCGGCCGCATCGTCACTGGCCTGCTGCCGCTGTCGATCGCGCGCCACTACGCGAAAATCGAGCGCTACAGCCTGATCGTGTTCATCGGCCTGATCGCGATGGTCTACTACGGTTTGTTGAGCGGCTATATGCGCGCTGGCAGCGCGATCATGCAGTCCATCTACGGTATTCTGGTCAAACCCCTCCTTATCCTGTTGAGTTGACTATGTACCCCGATCGCGTTGTCTCCGGCATGCGTCCTACCGGCGCCATGCATCTGGGCCACTACCACGGCGCCCTGAAGAACTGGGTCAGGATGCAGACCGAGCTGCCGTGCCTGTTCTTCGTGGCCGACTGGCACGCGCTGACCACGCACTACGACGACCCCACGGTCATCGAGCGCAGCACCTGGGACATGCTGGTCGACTGGCTGGCGGCCGGCGTCGATCCGTCGCAATCGACGCTGTTCATCCAGTCGCGCGTGCCCGAGCACGCCGAGTTGCACCTTCTGCTGTCGATGGCCACGCCGCTGGGCTGGCTGGAGCGGGTGCCGACCTACAAGGACCAGATCGAGAATCTGGCCACGAAAGACCTGGCAACTTACGGCTTCCTCGGCTATCCGCTGCTGCAGGCCGCAGACGTGCTGATCTACCGCGCCAGCCAGGTGCCGGTCGGTGAAGACCAGGTGCCGCACATTGAAATGATGCGCGAGATTGCGCGCCGTTTTAATCACTTGTACGGCAAAGAAAAGGGTTTCGAGGAGAAGGCGCAAGATGCTGTCAAAAAGCTGGGCAGCAAGCGCGCCAAGCTGTACAACGAACTGCGCACCGAATACCAGCAGGACGGCAAGGACGAGGCGCTGGAACAGGCCAAGGCCATGCTGGACGATGCCCAGAGCCTGTCGATGGGCGACCGCGAACGCTTGTTCGGCTATCTGGAAGGCAGCCGCAAGCTGATCCTGGTCGAACCGCAGGCACGCCTGACCGAAGCAGCCCGCCTGCCGGGGCTGGACGGCCGCAAGATGTCCAAGAGCTACGGCAACGCCATCGCGCTGCGCGAAGACAAGGAATCGGTCAGCAAGAAAATCAAGACCATGCCCACCGACCCGGCGCGCGTGCGCCGCACTGACGCCGGCGATCCCGAGCGTTGCCCGGTGTGGCAGTTCCACCAGGTGTATTCCGATACAGCCACCAAGGAGTGGGTGGTCAAGGGCTGCAAGTCGGCCGGTATCGGTTGTATCGAGTGCAAACAGCCGGTCATCGACGCCATCATCAAGGAACAGGAGCCGATGCACGAGCGCGCCCAGCCGTATCTGGACGACCCGTCGCTGGTGCGCGCTATTGTTGCCGACGGCAACGATGTGGCGCGCAAAATGGCACAGGAAACCATGCGCGATGTGCGCGAGGCCATGGGCCTGGTCTATACGTAAAAGCAGGTAAATCAAATGAGCGATCAAATCTCGCCCTGGGTGCAGCGTTATGCGCCCCTGGTCCCCGGCGGCGCCGTGCTGGACCTGGCATGCGGCAGCGGCCGCCATTCGCGCCATATGGCGGCGCTGGGCCACGAGGTGGTGGCGGTCGACCGCGACCCGGCGGCGCTGGCGGCCACTTGCGGGCCTGGCATCACTACCAGTGCTATCGACCTGGAAGAAGAGGGCGCCGTCTGGCCTTTCGGTCCGCAGCGTTTTGCCGGCATCGTGGTCACAAACTACCTGCATCGGCCGCTAATTGCCGACATGCTGGGTAGTCTGGCGCCAAATGGCGTGCTGATTTATGAGACCTTCGCCGACGGCAATGCGCAGTTCGGCAAACCGTCGAATCCGGCATTTCTCTTGCAGCCGGGCGAATTGCTGGCGCTGGCTGCCGCCCACGGCTTGCGGGTGGTGGCGTTCGAAGACGGCGTCATCGACAGCCCAAAAGCTGCCATGGTGCAACGACTATGCGCCGTAAAGCCTGAATTTCCCCGAGAGGCGGCTCTATTACCGCCATTTTGAGCGTCGATTTGTCCCGCCGAATGCACCACGGGCGCAACCTATCGACTACAATCGTTGTTTTAATACTTTTAGCAGTGGTTTCCTATGATTAAGGGCAGCATCGTAGCAATCGTCACCCCGATGCACGCAGACGGCAGTCTGGACTTTGAGGGTTTGAACAAGCTGATCGACTGGCACATCGCCGAAGGTACGGACAGCATCGTCATTGCCGGCACCACCGGTGAATCGGCTACCGTCAGCGTGGAAGAGCATTGCGCGCTGATCAAGGCGACGGTTGCCCATGCCAAGGGCCGCATCCCGATCATCGCCGGCGCCGGCGCCAACTCGACCGCCGAAGCGATCAAGCTGACCCGTTACGCCAAGGAAGCCGGTGCCGACGCCACGCTGCAAGTGGTGCCGTACTACAACCGTCCTACCCAGGAAGGCATGTACCAGCACTTCAAGGCCATCGCCGAAGCGGTGGACCTGCCGGTGATCCTGTACAACGTGCCGGGCCGTACCGTGGCCGACATGAGCAACGACACCATCCTGCGCCTGGCCGCGATTCCGAACATCGTCGGCGTCAAAGACGCGACCGGCAACATCGGCC
This sequence comes from Duganella dendranthematis, assembly GCF_012849375.1. NCBI lineage: Bacteria > Pseudomonadati > Pseudomonadota > Betaproteobacteria > Burkholderiales > Oxalobacteraceae > Duganella > Duganella dendranthematis. The sequence continues at coordinate 761,605 of NZ_CP051684.1, read as the reverse complement.
GTGGCTACGACCTGTTGCGCCTGGCGCCGAAATCGTTCGCCGTCTACTCGGGCGACGATCCAACCGCCATGGCCCTGATGCTGGCCGGCGGCGCCGGCAATATCTCGGTGACCGCCAACGTGGCGCCGCGCGCAATGGCCGATATGTGCCGCGCCGCCATCGCCGGCGACGTCGCCAAGGCGCTGGAGCTGAACAATAAAGTCTTCCCGCTGCACCAGAAACTGTTCATTGAGCCGAATCCGGTGCCGGTGAAATGGGCGCTGGCCGAAATGGGCAAGATGCCTGCCGGTATCCGCCTGCCGCTGGTGCCGCTGGCGGACGGTTATCATGAGTCCGTTCGCGACGCCCTGCGCGAAGCCGGCATCCTGTAAAACCCGTAGCAACGAGCAACGAGCCCCGACCTGGTCGGATCATATTTTGCTGCACTCAGCTTCTTAAAACAGTAACGACATGACTATTCGCAAGACAGCTTTTATTTCCTCGCAGCGCGCGCTGGTAGTGGGCGCCGTGGTGGCCACCGTGACCAGCCTGAGCGGCTGCGGCATGATCAGCTCGGTGGTGGGCAACGACAAGGTGGACTACAAGTCCGCCAAAAAAGCCAGTACGCTGGACGTGCCGCCGGATCTGACCCAGTTGCAAAAAGATAACCGCTATTCGCTGCCGGATTCGAGCAATGGCGTGGCCACTGCTTCCGGCTACAACGCCTCGAAAGCGGCGCAATCGGGTGCGCTGAACCAGACCGCCATCATTGTGCCGGGCCAGCCGGCCGCCGGCACCGTGGCGCAAGTCAGCCTGAACGACATCAAGGTGGAGCGCGACGGCAACCAGCGTTGGCTGATCATCAAGCAGACACCGGAGCAACTGTGGCCGCAACTGAAACAGTTCTGGGAAGATTCGGGCTTCACGCTGTCGGAAGAGCTGCCGGCGTCGGGCATCATGGAAACCGAATGGAACGAGAATCGCGCCAAGATTCCGCAGGATTTCATCCGCAATACCATCGGCAAGGTGTTTGACTCGGTGTATTCCAGCGGCGAGCGCGACAAGTTCCGCACCCGCATCGAGCGCCGCGCCGACGGTTCCAGCGAGATCTACATTAGCCATCGCGGCGTGCAGGAAGTTGCCACCGGTTCCGACAAGGAAACCACCAAGTGGATGCCGCGTCCGAACGATCCAGGCCTGGAAGCCGAATTCCTGGCGCGCATGATGAACAAGCTGGGCAACGGCGGCGAACAGCTGGCGTCGGCCAAGACGGCAGTGGAAGGCGCGATTGTGCAGCCTCAGCACGCCTCGCTGGTGGGCGCAGGCGCCGACCGTGCGGTGCAGGTGGACGAGGGCTTCGACCGCGCCTGGCGCCGTGTAGGCCTGGCGCTGGACCGCGCTGGCTTCACCGTGGAAGACCGCGACCGCACCCAAGGTATTTACTTCGTGCGTTATATCAACGACGCAACCGAAACCAAAGGTTTCTTCAGCAAGCTGTTTAGCTGGGGTTCGTCGGATGAGGCGGATAAAGAAGCGCAGCGCTACCGTATTTCGGTCAAGGCTAACGAAGGCAATACCAGCATCGTGAAGGTGTTGAACAATTCGGGCCAGCCGGAAACCAGTGCTGTCGGCGAAAAGATCGCGACGCTGCTACATGAACAGTTGAAGTAAAAGAATTGCCGCTAATCGCGGCGTGAAAACCGCCAGCCTGAACGCGCTCAAGATCGCGCTCAGTGCTGGCGGTTTTTTTTATATGTCTGAAATTAATTCTATAAAACTCGGGACGAAAAAAAACCGGCCGAAGCCGGTTTTTTTACTCAAGCTGATATTACTTCGAAGCAGCTGGAGCAGCAGCGGCTGGAGCAGCAGCAGCGTCCGAAGCAGCAGGAGCAGCAGCAGCTGGAGCAGCAGCGTCAGCTGGAGCTGGTGCTGGAGCTGGTGCTGGAGCAGCGGCTTCTGGAGCAGCTACTGGAGCTGGGGTAACGGTGGTGGTTTCTTCTTTTTTCGAGCAAGCGGTCAGAGCAACAACGGCCAGCAGGGAAGCGATCAGCAGGGATTTTTTCATGGATTTTCCTTAGTTAATTCAAAAATTAAACACAGTGTTGCGATTAATAATTACCGGTAATTATCGCTCAATTAGGTCGTCTTCGAAGGCTTTCGTACCTAAAAGGTGCCTACTAGACAACGGAAACTTCCTAGCCGAATATTATAGCGATTTTTAGTGCATCGCAATAGTTCTATAGACCTAACGCATAACTATTTTGCGATATCGCAACATTTCGTTTTGGACCTCATTGACACGCTATCTACCGTGTTGGCAGCATTTTACTCCTAAGCCGCTCATAATCCAGTGAAGTTTGCTACCAAAGCGGGGGTAGATTCTATCCAAATTGTAAGGAAACGTTCCAGGCTGATTTGCAGGTCTTGCGGACCGTTAAATACGGCTTCCCCACGGAAATGGTCTGCATGAAACCGGCGCACCATATCGCGCTGATCGGCGATGCAGAACGAGTCGGTCAACTGGCGTAATGGCTGGCTGGTGCGACGCGCTTCGATCAAGTGGCCATAGTCCTTCAGCAGGCGCAGGAAACGCGGCGCCTCACGTTCGATCAGACGGCCGTCGTGCGCCACCAGCTGCAATTTGCCGCCGGCGTGCAGGAAACGGCGCAGCTCGGTCTCGGTGGCGCTGCTGCCCAGCTGCCAGATGCTGTAATCCGGATCGAACATCTGCAGCGTGTGCTGCGCGCCGGACAGGCAAGTGGCCAGGTGCTGCTGAAATTCCGCCCGCGTGGTGAAGGGAATGACTTGTCTGTCCATCTTGCCGTCTCCGCAATTAGCCTAACTCGACCCAGCCGTCCTGGTACCAGGTGTACAGCGCTTCCAGCACATCGTCCGAGGCGGCGGCAAACTCCGCACCTTCCAGGCGGCGATTGTTGGCCAGCAGTTCCAGCGTGGCCTTGTCCTGCTTGCCGACGCCGAACGATTCGCCGTTGATGAAGACGTTCTTGCCGCGATACAGCATCTGCGTCTTGCGCGACAGGACCAGGCCTTTCTTTGCCACCGCGTCGCCGAACTTGCCGACCGTGAGCGGCTTGGCCGGGCCGGTGAAGAACACATTGTGCTTCGGCTCGGACATGTACTCGCCGAAGAAGATGGTGATGTCTTCCTCGGTGAAGCGGACCTTGTTCAGTTCCTCGGTCAGCGCGGTCAGCATGTGGCGCGGGATTTCGGCCGGCTTGCTGGTGGCTTCCAGCTCCGGGTCGGCGTAGCGGCCCGGCAGGTCGATCGAATCGGCCATGAACTGCAGGAAGTTCTCGCCCAGTTCCTGGTATGACGGCGAACGGAAGCCGATCGAATAGGTCTGGCAGTCGCCGATGGCGATGCCGTCGTGCGCATAGTGCGGCGGCAGGTACAGCATGTCGCCCGGATTCAGAACGAATTCTTCGTTCGGGGTGAAGTTGGCCAGGATTTTCAGCGGCAAGCCGTCGATCAGCGACAGGTCCTTCTGCGGACCGATGCTCCAGCGGCGCTGGCCCTGCGCTTGCAGCAGGAAGACGTCGTAGGAGTCGAAGTGCGGGCCGACGCCGCCGCCGTCGGTGGCAAAGCTGACCATCAGGTCGTCGAGGCGGGCGTCCGGCAGGAAGCGGAACTGGCGCAGCAGTTCGTCGGCTTTGGCGTCGAACAGGTTGACGCCCTGGACCAGCATGGTCCATTCGCGCTTGTCGCGCGCCGGCAGGGTTTCCAGTGGGCCGTGCTGCATGGCCCATTCGCCGTCGAAGCCGGTGACCAGGCGCGATTCGGCGTGGTTGGTGGACGCCAGTTTAGTCAGGGCGTCAAAGCTCAGCAGCGGCTTGAAGCCGGGGATGGCGTTGCGGATCAGCAGTGGCTTTTTATGCCAGTAGTCGCGCAGGAATTGGGCTGGCGTGATGTCGCCGAGGAGAGGTAATTTTTTCATACCGCGATTATAAACCCCCAACCGACAGAGGGGTCTGACCCCGCATGGGGTCAGACCCCGCCACTGAGCGTGGTGTGGGGTACTGCTAGCGCGTGTGCAGCCACCTTGCATGCGCTGCGCGGGCCAGCCAGTCGAGCGCGAAGCCGAGGATGCCGATCAATACAATCGCCGCCATCAATTCGTTATACGCCAGCCGGTCGCGCGCATCCAGGATGAAGTAGCCCAGCCCCGCCGACACGCCCAGCATCTCCGCCGGCACCAGCACAATCCAGATAATGCCGATCGCCAGCCGCACGCCGGTCAGGATGTCAGCCGTGATCCCCGGCAGCACCACCTTGAACACCGTCTCGCTGCGCGTGGCCGACAAACTGCGCGCCAGCAGCAGCCAGTTGGGATCGAGCCGCGCCACGCCGCTGGCGGTGTTGAGCAAAATCGGCCACACCGCCGCAAACGCCAGCAGGAAGTACACCGGCGCGTCACCCACGCCCAAGGTCATCACCGCCAGCGGCATCCACGACAGCGGTGACACCATGCGCAGCAGCTGGAACAGCGGCATGGCAGCCGCAGCGAAGCGTTTCGAGCTGCCCACCAGGACACCCAGCGGCACGCCGATCAGCACCGCCGCCATCAATCCATACCCAACGCGCCGCAGACTCAAACCGATGTCGCGCCAGATATCCGGCCCTTGCAGCATCTGCGCCAGCGCCAGTGCGGCCTGCTGCGGCGCGAAGGCTGCGGCGATCGGCGTGTCCTTCTCCAGCGCCGTCACGCCGGCCTGCCACAGCACCAGCGCCACCGCAAAGCCCAGCAGCGGCAGGCCCAATCGTTTCAGCGGCATCAGATGGCCAGCGTTTCAGTGCGCATCAGGTTCGCCGGCAGGCCAAAGGCTTGCGGGCCGCCGACGGCGGTAATCGCCTTGCGCACGAAGCGGTCGTCCACCAGATCCTTGGCGACATAGGCGGGATCGAGTTTTTGCAGGAAGCCGGTGTCGCCTTCCAGACGGACCTTTTGCAAGGCGCGCACCATCTGCTCGGTGTACGAGGCAAACGGGTAAGGCTGGAAGTCGATGCGACGCTGGTTCCAGTCCTTGTGCACGATGATGCCGCTCTTTTCGTAGTCGGCGTAATCGGTCACGGTCAGCACCTTCGACAGCACTTGCAGCGCATGCGGCGTGTATTTGTGACTATCGCTGTTGGACAGCAGGCGCGCGGTGTCGAGCTGGTTGGAACGGGTCCACAGCTGCGCCTTGACGATGGCGTTGGTGACGCGCTGCGCCCACTCCGGACGGGTGGTGATGTCGCGCTCCGACAGGAACGTCACGCAGCAGGCGTGGTTCTTCCACACGTCGCCGGAGAAGCGCAGCACCTTGCCGACGCCGGCGGTTTCGGCCAGCGCGTTGAACGGCTCGGCGACGATGAAACCGGCGATCGATTTGCTGGCCAGCGCAGACACCATCTCGGCCGGCGCCAGCACGATCAGATTGACTTCCTTCGGGCCGATGCTGCCATCGCGCCCCTTGCTCACCACCGACAGGCCATTCTTGGCCAGGATCTCCTGCAGCAGCACATTGTGGATCGAGTACCAGAACGGAATCGCCACCGTCTTGCCACCGAGGTCGGTGACTTTGTTGATGTCCTTGGCGACCGTCAGCGCCGAGCCGTTGATGTGGTTCCACGCCACCACTTTGGCCGGGAACTTGGCGCCGTAGCGTACCGACATGGTGGCCGGCGACAGCAGGTGAATCACGTTGACCTGGCCGGAGACGAAGGCTTCGATGATCTGTGCCCAGCTGCGGAACAGGCGTGGCGTTTCGGCCTGCAGGCCTTCCGCTTCAAACAGCTTGCGGCCATGCGCCACCAGCAGCGGCGTGGCGTCGGTGATCGGCAGGTAGCCGATCTTGACCGGCTGGTCGTCGCCTTTCGGGCCTTGCTGGGCCATGGCGTCGCCGGCGAACAGCAGCGGCGCGGCGACGCTGGCGGTACCCAGAGCGGACACGCGCAGGAAGTCGCGGCGGGTCATGCCGCAGTCGCAGTCGGAGGATACGCAGATGTGAGGTGCTTGGGTCATATAGTGCTTTCTGTCGTCATAGTGGCGGTGGTGCGTTGGCCTTGTAGCGCGGCCAGGATGTCAAGCCGCAGCGCGGCGACGGCGGCGCCGTCGGCAAAGCGCGGGCGGGGCAGGTCGACCTGCCATTCGCGGACGATGGCGCCGGGACGGCCGCCCATCAGCACGATGCGGTCGGCGACCAGGATGGCTTCGTCGATGTCGTGGGTGACCAGCAGCACGGCGGTGTGCCAGCGGTGGACCACGTCGACCAGCAGGGTTTGCATTTCGGCGCGGGTGATGGCGTCCAGCGCGGAGAACGGTTCGTCGGCGAACAGCAGTTCTGGCTGACGCGCCAGCGCGCGCGCCAGGGCGACGCGCTGCGCCATGCCGCCGGATAGCGCGGCCGGGTAGCGTTTTTCGCTGCCGGACAGGCCGACGGCGTCAATTGCGTCCTGTACGCGCCGTGTGTGCTCCGTGCGGGCGATCTTTGGCTGGCGCGCGAAGTCCAGGCCGAAGCCGACGTTGGACGTGACGTTCAGCCAGGGCAGCAGGCTGGCTTGCTGGAACACCAGCGCGCTGCGGGGACTCGGTTCGGTCAGCGGTTGATCGAGGAATTGCATGCTGCCGGCGCTGGGGGGCTGCAAACCGGCCAGCACGCGCAGCAGCGTGGATTTGCCGCAGCCGCTACCGCCCAGCAGCGCGACAATCTCGCGCGGTCGCACGCCGAGTGAGATGTCTTTAAACGTAGGCTTGCCACCAGCGTAGGCAAACGTCAGGCCGTCGGCGCGCAGCGCCCAGCCGTCCGCCGCCGGATCGTCGCTTGGCGCCGGCTCGTGCGTCACTCGCCCGCCGTCGCGGCTCATTGCGTCGCCGCCGCGTGCTTGGCCAGCGCTGCTTGCAGTTGCGTGATGCTCGGCGTGATCACCGGGATGAACGCCGATTCGCGCCAGCGGCGTGCAAAGCCGTCTTCTTCCTGCACCAGATAGGCGTGGCCGCCCTTAGCTTGCAGCTCCAGCGTAACCGCCTGCTGCACCAAGTCCGCCAGCGCAATGCGCAGCTTGAACATTGACGGCGCAGCGGTGACGAAGCGACCATCGGCCACACCATCCAGCAATTGCGCCGTCAGCGCCGCCAATGCCTGCTGCGCAGCGGCGATCTGCTCACCAAGCTGACCGCGCGCGGCTGCCGCCACCTGCGATGCCTTGTCCAGCGACGCTGTGGCGAGGCCGATCGACATCCCGCATTGCATTCCGAGGAACGCCGGCCGCACGCGCGCCAACCATTCCGGCGCCTGCGCTGCGATAACGTAATCGGCCGGTGCCGCCACATTCTCCAGCCGCACCGCAGCCGTGTGACTGCCTCGCATGGCGATCAGTTGCAGGTTGTCGCTGCGCTGCACGCCATCGTCACCGCTGGCGAACATCGTCACCAGCGGCGTTGATCCATCCACCGGCGCCACGGCAGCCGCCGCGACAAAACGCTGCGGTCGCAGATTGGTAATCCATGCCAGCTTGCCATTCAAACGCCAGCCATCGCCATCGGCCGTTCCCTGCACCGACAACGGCTCCATGCCAGACAAGAATTTCATCGCATTGGACAAACCGGTGGCGCCGGCCAGCGAACCATCCAGCAACGAAGGCAGCAAGCGGTCGCGCAGCGCCGTGTTGGAACTTTGCAGCAGATATTCGATAAAGCTGCGCTGGCCCCAGTACACAAAGGCCGCCGTCACCGAATAGCGCGCCACATCGGCGATGCCGAGAATGGCGTCGCGCACGTCGCCATATTCGCCCGGCTCACCGCCGAGCGCCAGCGGCACGCCGGCGCGGAAGCTGCCATGTGCAGCCAGCGCCGGCATCACTTCATCGCTGAGCGATTCCGATTGATCGAGCGTGTCGGCGTTCTGCGCCAGCCAATCGTGCAAGGTCGCCATGCTTAGACCGCGCCGGGCAGGTAAGGCTGCAACTGCGGATTGACCGGCGTGCCGGCCAGGCTGTTGGCGAAGTTGCACAGCGTCGCCAGGCTGATGCCCAGCACCACTTCCAGCGCCTGCTGCTGGTTGTAGCCGGCGGCCAGGAAGGCTTGCAGGTCGGCGTCGTCGACGGCGCCACGGCGCGCGATGACGGCGGTTGCAAACGCAGCAACGGCGTCCAGCTTGGCGTCGCCGGTTGGCGCACCTTCGTGCAGTGCCCGTACCGCTTCGGCGGATTGGCCGGCTTTCTTCAGCCAGATGGCGGTGTGGCCGGCGACGCAGAAGTCGCAGCCGTGGATGCGGGCGGCGGTGATCTGCACCACTTCGCGTTCGGCCAGCGACAGGCTGGCGCGCGCGTTGATGCCGGAGACGGTCAGGTAGGTTTCCAGCGCCACCGGCGCGTTGGCCAGCACGCCGATCAGGTTAGGCAGGTAGCCATTGTTGGCAATCGCTTTTTCGACGAAGGGGCGGCTGTCTTCAGGCGCGGTGTCGAGGGTGTGCAGGGTCAGACGGGACATGGTGGGCTTTCATAAACATTGACGACATATTATCAGCGCGCCACGGATTTGACACCATGTCCAAAAGTCGCGCTTTTGTGTTCAAACGTCTTTTTATGGGCAACCCGCACAGCGCTGCGGCCAGGGTCAGACCCCGTACGGGGTCTGACCCTTTCGTCTTGGGGTCATCCGGCGGCGCGCAGTTGCCGGCGATAAGCGCCGGGCTGCTCGCCGACGATGCGTTTGAAGGCGCGCGTGAATGCGGCATGCGACTGATAGCCCACATGGCTGGCCGCTTGCTCGACCGAGTCGCCGGCGTTCAGCCGCTGCGTGGCCAGCCGCATGCGCAGGTGCAGCAGGAACTGCGCCGGCGTGACACCGCCAGCACCGGTGAAGTGCTTGCAGAAGGCCGCCCGCGACATATGCGCAGCCGCTGCCATGCGCGCGATCGACCACTCTTCGCCGGGACTTTGCAGCATCTGGTCCAGCAGTGCCATGAACTCGCCGCGCTGCGCCAACGCCAGCAGCCCGGCGCTCAGGGCTTCGCGCTGGCTGGCGTGGCGGATCAGGTAGAAGAACAGCAGCTCCACCAGCCGCGCAATCAGCGGCGATGGCTTGTCCGGATCGCCGCCAGTTTCGGCCAGGATCATGTCGAACAGCGCTGCGGTGTGGCCCAGCGCAGCGTCGCCGCTGCGGCACACCAGGTAAGCGGGGAAGGACGCCACCACCAGCGGACTCAAAGCGCCGCTGAAGCGGAAGAAGCCGCAGGCCAGTCCGGCGCTGTCCGGCTCCGCCGCGCCGCCCAGCGGCCGCATGGCCGGGCGCTTTAGCGGGATGGCCGGATCGGCCGAAGGGCTGAGGAAGTGCGGCACGTCGCTCATCAGGAACACGCCGTCGCGCGCCTGCAGGTGCAGCGGCGGCTGGCCGTCGATGTGCAGATAGCAGTCGCCTTCCAGCACCAGGTGGAAGCTGGCCAGCGCCTTGCCGGCCGTGGAGGCGCGCCATGGCCCGCAATAGCGGCCCACGTGCAGCGCGGCGGCATCCAGCTCGATGCTGTTTAACAGCCATTGGGCGAGTTTGTCGGAGGTGGCGGCTTGCATGGCCATGATTGTAAAACGTGTGGCGTGCTGCGGCCAGAACGGATTCGGCATATCCTTATGCGGCCAGCGTGGCAAAGCGGCCCCGCGCCGATCCAAGGTATAATCCGGGGCTAATTACAGAAAGGATGCATAACATGAAGATTGCCAAGAATACAGTCGTGACTGTGAACTATAAACTGTCCGATGCCCAGGACAATCTGATCGAAGACGGCCGTCAGCCTATGGTTTACCTGCACGGTGGCTACGAGAACACCCTGCCGAAAATCGAAGAAGAACTGGATGGCAAGGAAGTCGGCTACTCGTCGATTATCCAGATCGAACCGGAAGATGCGTTCGGCGATTACGACGCAGCGCTGGTCAAGGTCGAGGCGCGTAACCGCCTGCCGGAACCGCTGGAAGTGGGTATGCAGTTTGAAGGCATGCCGGACGGCGAAGGCGACGATGAGGCCATGATCTTCACCGTGACCGATATCGCTGACGACAAAGTGGTCCTGGACGGCAATCATCCGCTGGCCGGTATGGCACTGCGCTTCTCGCTGAGCGTCGCTGACGTGCGCGAAGCCACCGACGAAGAAATCGCCCACGGTCACGTGCACGGCGCCCACGGCCACCACCACGGTGACGAGGACGACGAAGGCGAAGAGGGCGACCACGTCGCCATCCACCCGATTCACTAATCGGTTGTAGACCTTAGTCGCTTGCCGCGGCGCTGCCGCCCTTGATGGAGAACAGGGCGGCGGCGCCCGGCGTTACGTGCACTTCGGCCCAGTCCGAGGTCATGGTCACATGCCCCACATTGCCGCGCCATTGAATGGCCGGTTCAGGATGCGCTCCCGGCGCTACCGGCTGGGCATCAATCAGCAATACCGTCCCTTTGTATTTTTCCGCCATGCTGCGAATCTGTTTGCGCGCTTCGGCAAAGCCATCCTGTTTGGTCCGGAAACTGGACAGCAGCGAAAAACCTTCTTCCGCCGTGACGCCGGCATCGCCATCCGAGAACAGCACCAGGCCATGCATTTTTTCGCGTTCGGCCAGCGTGAATAGCCGATGCAGCCACGCGCGGTTGGCCACCAGCCGGTCTTCGAATTCGCTGTTGCGGCCCGCTTCCGGGCGATAGTGGTTGTTATTGGCCGGCAGGTTGATGGTGGCGAATAGCACCTTGCCGTATTCCCAGTGCGAGTTCTCCGCATAGCTGCGGAACTTGGCGGTGGCCGACAAGCGCGTTACCTGCAGGCGGCGCGCGCCGAGCGATTCGGCATCGACGTAAAACACTTCGCGCAGGCGGTTCAGGCGTTCGATGGCGTTGGAGCGGCCGGCCGAATTGAGGCACGCGCTCCAGTCGCTGCCCGCCAGCGACACAATCATCGGCGCCGACGATTCATTCAGCAGCTCGCGGCGTTGCGCATACAGCTTGTCGCTGCATGGCTCGGTGATCGACTTGATGCCGGTGGCGACGACGAAAGCTGGATTGGCTTGCGCCGCTTCTGTAATGGCGCGCTTGAGCGCCGCTTCATCGCGACCGTGCTGCAGGGGATGGCCGATGACGCCGAATTCGAAGTTGCGCGGCGCTGCCGGCGCCGATGTCGGCGCGGCGTGGCCAACATGCGCCGCCATGACCGCCAGCACCATCAAGGCGGTTGGCAGTGTGCGGCGGCGCATGCGCGGCGTCATGCTTGCGCCGACTCCGTCAGGCGCTTCAGCTGATACAGGCGGTCCAGCGCTTCACGCGGCGTCAGCGCGTCTGGGTCCAGATCGTCCAGCGCGTCGAGCAGTTCGCGCATCGCCGGGCTGGTGGCGGCGGCCGGCGTTGCGACTTCTTCGTCATTGGCGTCGACCGACGGCGCGGCAAACAGGTCCAGCTGCGGCGTGGCGTCCAGCGCCTGTGCTTCCAGTCGCGCCAGATGCTTGCGCGCGGCCTTGATCACCGGCTGCGGCACACCAGCCAGTTGCGCCACCTGCAAGCCGTAGCTCTGCGACGCCGGGCCGTCCTGCACTGCGTGCAGGAAGACGATGGTGTCCTTGTGCTCCACCGCCGACAGGTGCACATTGCTGGCGGTTGGATGGCTGTCCGGCAGCTGCGTCAGTTCGAAGTAGTGGGTGGCGAACAGCGAGAAGCTGCGGCTGGTCTCGATCAGATGGCGCGCAATCGCCCACGCCAGCGCCAGGCCGTCGAAGGTCGAGGTGCCGCGGCCGATTTCGTCCATCAGCACCAGCGAGTTTTCGGTGGCGCCGTTCAGAATCGCGGCAGCTTCCGTCATCTCCACCATGAAGGTCGAACGGCCGCCGGCCAGATCGTCGGTGGCGCCGATGCGGGTGAAGATGCGGTCGATCGGGCCGATCACGGCGCTTTGCGCCGGCACGTAACTGCCCATGTAGGCCAGCAGCGTAATCAGCGCCACCTGGCGCATGAAGGTCGATTTACCGCCCATGTTAGGACCGGTAATCAGCAGTAGGCGGCGTTCGTCGACGAAGCGGCAATCGTTGGCGATGAAGCGTTCGATCTGGTTCTCCACCACCGGGTGGCGGCCTTCCTTGATATTGATGCACGGCGTGGCCACCAGCTCCGGCGCGCACCAGTTGTGGCGCAGCGCGTGGTCGGTGAGGGCGGTCAGCGTGTCCAGCTGCGCCAGTGCGCGGGCGATGGTTTGCAGCACACCGATGAACGGCGCGAGGTCGCCAAGCAGCTGGTCGTACAGCATCTTCTCGCGCGCCAGTGCGCGGTCCTGCGCCGACAGCGCCTTGTCTTCAAACGCCTTCAGCTCCGGCGTGATGTAACGCTCGCAGTTCTTCAACGTCTGGCGGCGGCGGTAATCGTCCGGCACCTTAGTGGCCTGGCCGTTGGTGACTTCGATGTAGAAGCCGTGCACCTTGTTGTACTCCACGCGCAGATTGGCGATGCCGGTGCGGGCGCGCTCGCGCGTCTCCAGGTCGACCAGGTACTGGCCGGCGTTTTCCGACAGGCCGCGCAGCTCATCCAGCTCCGCGTCGAAGCCACGCGCGATGACACCGCCGTCGCGCACCATCACCGCCGGTTCCGGCATGACGGCGCGTTGCAGCAGATCGAGGCAGGACTCCGGCGTGGCTAGGTCGGCGTGGATGGCGGCCAGCAGGCCTTGCGCATCGGTCAGCGTGCGCTGCATGCCGTGACGCAGCGCCGGCAGCTGCACCAGGCCGTCGCGCAGGCTGGCCAGGTCGCGCGGACGCGCCGACAGCAAGGCGATGCGGGTCGTGATGCGTTCGATATCCGGCACCTGCGCCAGCGTGTGCGACAGCGAACCTGTGGCGTCGGCCTGCGCCAGCGCGGCGATGGCCTGATGACGCGAACGCGCCATGTTCTGGTCGCGGCGCGCATGGTGCAGCCAGTGGCGCAGCAGGCGCGACCCCATGGTGGTGCGGCAGTGGTCCAGCAGCGAGAACAGCGTCGGCGATTCCTGGCCACGGATGGTTTCGGTCAGCTCCAGGTTGCGGCGGGTGGCGGCATCGAGGCCGATGAATTCATTTTCCGTTTCGGTGGTCAGCGTGCGCACGTGTTGCAGGCCGCGTCCTTGCGTCGACTGCGCGTAACGCAGCAGCGCGCCGGCGGCGCCGAATGCCGCGCCCAGGCCATCGGCGCCAAAGCCGGTCAGCGTGGCCACGGCCAGTTGATCCAGCAGCGCCTTGTGGCCGCTGACGACGTCGAAGTGCCACTCCGGCACGCGGTTGACGTGGCAGGCGGTGTACTCTTCAAATAGCTCGCCATTATCGCCGCGCAGCAGTTCGGCCGGGGCGATGCGTTCCAGCTCCTGCTGGATGCGCGTGTTGACCGTGTGAGCGTCGCCGGAGAATTCCATCAGGCGCAGCGCGCCGCTGGCCAGCGACAGCCACGCCAGGCCGGCGGTGGCGACCTTACGCTGGCTGATGATGGCCAGGGCCAGCAGCGGACGTTCCGATTTTTCCGGCAGCAGATCGGCATCGGTCAGCGTGCCTGGCGTGACCACGCGCATCACCTTGCGTTCGACCGGGCCTTTGCTGGTGGCCGGATCACCGATCTGTTCGCAAATGGCGCAGGATTCGCCGATCTTGACCAGCTTGGCCAGATAACCTTCCAGCGAGTGGAACGGCACGCCGCACATCTTGATCGGCTGACCGCCCGACGAACCGCGCGCAGTCAGCGTAATGCCGAGAATGCGCGACGCCTTTTCCGCGTCTTCATGGAACAGCTCATAGAAATCGCCCATGCGATAAAACACCAGCATGTCGGGATGCTGGTTCTTGATGCCCATGTACTGCTGCATCATCGGCGTGAGCTTTTCGGTAGGACTGTTCTTGACGGCGGCGGCGTTGATTTCGTTCGGGACGGTGGTCATTGTTTCTTTTCGGCAGTGCGATAAGGCTGGTTTTGCGGGAGCGAAAATCGCCCCCGTGCGTAACCCGTCATTCTACCGCTTCGGCCGCGCTACTGGTGAAATCACACCTTTGTCATGGCGAAGGTGGCTTCAACGGGGGGTACGGGACTTTTTCATCCGGGTACCAAAACGTTTTGTGGCAACTTTCGCATGCTTTGTCCAGGGCATCGCCCAATTCCAATAAGGCCTTCACATTGCGCGTGTCCGTGGCCTTCAGCAGTTCTTGCGCAGCGCCGCGCAGGTTCAGCGCCATGCTGTTGAAGACGGCGCGGCGCGTGTCGATTTGATGCTGGACTTCAGCCGAACTGTAGACACCGGGGCCGGCCGATTCAAACGGCGTATCGGCTACTTTGCGATCAGGTATCAACAGCAAGTTGCTGGCTTCCAGCAGACGCAATACGGCCCGTCGCTGCGCTTCCCAATCTGCATCTGTTCTGGGGTAATTCTCGACGACGCCTTTCTTGGTGGCGATGGAGCCGGTGGCGTTCCAGATCACGTCGGCTTCCGGATCGACGATCTGATTCATCAGATCCTGCAAGGTGATCTGCGCCGCATAGGGCGGTATATTGACGAATGCCGCTTTCGTGGGCGCGGGCGTTTCCGGTTGCGGTTTGCATGCCGCCAGCAGCGCCAACGCTGCCAGCCCGATCAGGCGTCGAAGATGGCGTGTGGGTATGATCATAAATCGTAGGCGTCCGGACCAGGTGGGGTTTTAGGCAAGGGGGTGTTATAGCCGAAGCCGCGGCCGCCGTCTGGACCGATCACGCCGGCTCCCGGTCCGATATGTTCGCGCTCGACATTGTTCTCGTTGCAGGAGTATTCGCCTACGCCGCGCCCGTCGCCGCCGTAATTCCACTTGCGCGTGAATTTGAAAGGCGCGCGGTAATACTTCAGGTCTGTCACGGTCTCTTCCAGTTGCAGGTGGTGGTAATCCGGACGCGACCAGCGTTCGACCACGGTGGTTTGGTCGCTGGTGGGATTGCCGTTTTCATCGAGCCAGATTTTCTCGAACGAAGAATCGCGCAAGCCGGTGGTTTCAATCACCAGCGTATCGCCGTCCCAGTACGCTACATTGGTGCCGAAATATGTCTTGGTGACCTGGTCTTTCGGCGGCAAGTTGCGCTTGGGGCCGACAGCCGCCGAACGGTGCGTGGTGTAGTGATAGAGCGTACTGAAGCGGTCGGTGGTCTGCAGGATTTCAAACGGCAGCCCGCTGCTGTTGTGGCGCGGGATGCCGCCGTTGATGCAGACTGCTTCCGGGTCCGGCGTATGGTTTTGCGAGTAGATCATCGCCCGCTTGCCCTTTTCGCTCAGCGGCAAAATGAAGCCAGGCTGGTCTTTTCCGTGATTCCCGCCAGGCACGCCTTTTTCACGCGCACCTTGCCAGAACCCACTCAAGTCCGGCTTGCCATCCGACAGGCGCGGCGTCGCGACTGGCGGGCCGTTGTAGATGAACGGCCTGAACATTTCAGTTTCCGCATCGCCGCTATCAGCCTGGGCCTGCGCCGGACGCGTGGCAGCCGGCTTTTTTTGCGCCAGCGCGTTGCCGCTCGAGGCCGCCAGTACACTCAATAACAAGACACTTTTCGCCAAGCTCATGCACCTGATCTCCGTATTGATTCTATTCACTTGGCCTCCGGCTTGGGTGGCAAATCCGATGGTTTCGGTTTGTTTTTGCGATATAGCCAGTAGCCGGTGCCGCGACCGTCGTCGTCCACCGCGCCCAAGGGCCAGTCCGGCACGAGCTGCTTGTCCGGCCCGAAGTAGCGATTGCCGTCGGCGCCGATCTTGCCTGGTCCCGGCTCCAGTTGCGTGGTGACCCAGTGGGTGTTCCACTCGCAGGAAAACTCCTTCAGCGCTTCACCTTCCGGCGCCAGTACAAACTTGCGCGTGTACTTGATCGGCTTGCTGTAATACTTGGCATCGGTCAGGGTGAATTCCAGATTCAGGTGGTGATAATCGGGACGTGTCCAACGCTCAACCAGCACGGCCTCAGTGCTGATGGGATTGGCATTGTCATCGGCCCAGACCCGGCCTTCGCCGCTGCCCTTGAACGCATGCGAACGAATCACCAGCGT
The DNA here is from genome assembly GCF_012849375.1 of Duganella dendranthematis. Lineage (NCBI taxonomy): Bacteria > Pseudomonadati > Pseudomonadota > Betaproteobacteria > Burkholderiales > Oxalobacteraceae > Duganella > Duganella dendranthematis. The sequence goes on along the minus strand of NZ_CP051684.1, from coordinate 745,596 downwards.
ATCGCCGTCCCACTTGCCGATGCCGTTGCCGCTGTAACGCGGATCGGGATCTGGCGCTGGCTTGCGGTCGTCCAGCCAGGCCAGGCGATGCCAACCCAGTTGATGAAAGCTGGCAAAGCGCACACCGTTATGTTGAATTTCAAACGGCAGCACGGCAGTGAGCGCGCGCGGGATGCCGGTGACGATGCAGCGCGCTTCCGGATCAACGATTTTGGTGTTGGCGGCCAGCGCAGCCTTGCCGGCTGCCGTGTAGGGCAACTGGAAATTCGGCAAATCCTTCCCCAGATTGCCGTCGGGCTTGTCGGCTTCGTGCAGCAGCTTCCAATAGCCATTCAGCAGCGGTTTGCCTTTGGCATCACGCGGCGTGCTGACAGGCTTGCCAGCATATTCAGTGCCGAGCCAGATGGCTTCGGACTTGGTGGTGATGCTATCCGGCTTGGCTTCATCGCGGTATTGCGCAGAGGCCGACAAGGCTGCCGCGGATAGAGCCAAGCCAACCGCCATATGCAGCGGATTGATTCGAAGAGGCATTGGATTCTCTTGGGGAAGTGATTTAAGGAAAGCGTAATTTGCCAGCAAGCACGCACCCCGTCCAATAAGCTTATTGCATATCCATATCTTAAGTACGCGTTTGGTCGGGGACATATTTGCAGGTAAGCTGCACGCACCTCGTCAGCTATTGGAGATCCACCTTGAAGAAAATTTTCCCCCGCGCCGTGCTGGTTCTGGCGGCTTTGACAGTTGGCCCGCTGGCCTCTGCCCACCATTCCTTTGCCGCGCTGTTCGACGCCAACAAACCGATACGCCTGAAAGGGACGCTCACCAAAATTGAATGGACCAACCCGCACAGTTATTTCCACGTCGACGTGGTCGACAGCAAGGGCGTCACCAACAGCTGGGCGGTGGAAGGTGCGGGACCGGGCGCCTTGTCGCGTCGCGGTTTCAAAAAGGGCGACGTGAAAGTTGGCGATACGCTGATCGTGGATGGCTACCTGGTCAAGAAGGCCGGCGTGCGTTTGATTGATGGCCGCGTGGTGACCTTGCCCGACGGCCGCGTGATCAATGGCGGCACCGATGGCGATGGCGGCCCCGGCGACAGCAAGCCTGCCGAGACGCCGAAGCCGGCTGGTGCCTGAGTCAACGATTGATTCAATATTGTAATTAGCTTACGCTGCCGGGCCGCATATCGGTGTGAGGTTTTATTCTTCGACAGCAGTGTGTGCCGCGTGGAAAATCGGGCTTTCGTTCACTAAATGATGAAAGCGCCGAGATGAGTTCAAATCCAAAAGATCACCACAACGTTCCATTAACTGCGCTGGCTCTGGCGGTTTCCCTGGCCCTGATTGCGCCCGCGCAGGCGGCCGATCCGGGCGCGGAGGGGAGTGTGGTGGTGGTTACCGGTTCGCGCGTGAGTGGACGCACTGTGGAGAATAGCGCCTCGCCGATCGACGTCCTCACGCAGGAAGATTTGGCCAACAGCGGTTCGGACAATCTGCTCGGCGCGCTGGTTGCGCTGGTGCCGTCCTTCAATCTGCCGGGCCAATCGCCGCAACCCGATTTGGGCAGTATTGTGCTCGGCGTACAACAGCGCAATCTGTCGCCGGCGTACACGCTGGTACTGATCAACGGTAAGCGCCGCAACACCACGGCGGTGGTCAACGAGGGCGGCTTCGCCGGCTCGGCTGCGGTGGACCTGGGCTTGATACCGACCAGCGCGATCGACCACGTCGAAGTGTTGCGCGACGGCGCATCGGCATTGTACGGTTCGTCGGCGATTGCCGGCACCGTCAACGTGATACTGAAACACAATGCGCAAAGCGGCAGCGTCGTCTTTAAAGGCGGCTCCACGTTCAAAGGGGGCGGCGAGAACGGCAGCATTGCCGTGGACCAGGGCCTCGCATTGGGCGAGGGCGGTTTCGTCAACCTGTTCGGGCAATTGAGCAAGCAGAAACCGGCAATCCGCAGTTCGCCCTTGAATCCGAACTATTTGTATTACCCTGCGATCAAAGCCGACGGCACCTTGTCCACCACGCTCGGCGCCAACAACACATTGCCAGCCGGGGCCAAGCCGAATCCCAAGGAAGCCACGCGCGACAATGCGCCGTGGAGGAACAGCGGACAAAAACTCGACGTCAGGAACGCCAGCGTCGGCTTCAATGGCGAGTATGACCTGGGCCGCGACCTCACCGTCTACAGCTTCGGCACGTATGCCGACCGCCGCGCATATTCGGCGCAGAACTTCCGCAGCCCGTTTTCCATCTATAGCAGCACGCTGGCGCGGACCAACGGCTGGTACGGGTTTTATCCAGACGGCTTTACGCCGCAGGAATCCACCTCCGACCGTGAGGCGCAACTGGTGGCCGGTATCCGTGGCGTGCTTGGCGGCTGGAATTGGGACTTGAGTACCAACTACGGCAAGGACAAGGTCGATGTCTACACCGTGGATTCCGCCAACTACGCGCTGCCAGCTTCTGCCGGTCAAACCGATTTTTACATCGGCCAGAACGCTTATTCCCTGTGGTCGAACACGCTAGATCTGACCCGCAGTGTGGAGACCGGTTGGACCGCCAAGCCGCTGAATCTTTCGGCCGGTCTCGAATATTCCCAGGAACATAGCCAGCTCAAGCCGGGCGAGCCCAACGCCTATCTGGGTGTGATTCCGGGCGACGGCGGCAGTGGCAGCGGCGGTGCGCAATCGCTGCCCGGTTATCTGCCGCGTGATGCGTCCGATACCAAGCGCCATAGTTATTCCGGCTATCTCGGCGCCGGCGCCAACATCACCAAGGAATGGTTCCTCGACGGCGGCCTGCGCGGCGAGCATTACTCGGATTTCGGTAGCAGCGGGGCAATCGGCAAGCTGTCGACGCGCTATGACTTCAGCCCGGCGTTTGCATTACGCGGTACCGCCAGCAATGGCTTCCACGCGCCGGCACTGCAAACCGTCTCGTTCAGCAATACGTCCGGCCGCCCGAATGGCCTGATTTCCTCGCTGGTGAGGCCGGACTCGGCGGCCGGCCTGGCGCTGGGCGCGGTTCCTCTGGCGCCGGAAAAAGCCAAGGGCTACACTCTCGGCATTACCGGCGACGTCGCGTCGCAATTCAATTACGCGCTGGACTTTTATCAGACGGAAGTGCAACACACGCTCGGCACTTCCGCCTCCGTCGGCCTGGACCGCACCAACGCGGACGGCCAATTCCGCGACGCCACCGGCGCGCTCCTGACGCCTGCGCAGCTGGCCGTCCTGCAAAACTACTTTACGACGGCCGGGCTGGCCATTCCGCAGCAAGGCAATGGGCTGACGGCGCATTACTTCACCGATGTCGGCGACGTCCGCAGTCGCGGCCTGGACTTGACCGTCGATGGCAAGCACCGTCTGGGCGATGGTGTGTTGAGGTGGAACTTCGCCGCGAATATCAATACCAGCGCATTCACGCGCATTTCCGGCATCCCGGCGAAGTTGCAGGGGCTGCCCAACATCACCACCTTGTCGCTGACCAACCAGCAGAACACGCTGTACCTGGCGCCGCGTGACAAGCAAATCCTCAACGTCAATTACAAAAGCGGCGCCTTCACCGTCAATGTGATTGAAACCCGGATTGGCAAAGTGCGCCGCTTCTGGACCAACGCCGACAACGCCGCGGCCGGTCTCCCGACCACCGGAGAATGGAACGCCGGCAAACTCTGGACCACCGACCTGACGCTAGGCTGGAATCTGGGACATGGGTTTGACGCCAAAGTATCCGCCTTCAACCTGTTCAACGAACGCGCGCGACGCGTGCCGGATATCTCGCGCACCAACGCGTCCAAGGGCCAGTATCTGTACGCCTTCGACACCAGCGGACCGCTGGGCGCCGACATCGGCACGCAGTATGCCGCCACGCTGAATTACAAGTTCTAAGGAGCGATGCAATGCCTGTTGGCATTTTTTTTGACGAGTTGGCGGCGCTGCCTGTCAGCCAACTCATTGGTGAATCACTGAATCTGTTCACCGCGCTCGATGTGATCCATGTGGTGGGCGTCTTGCTGCTTGCGGGCAGCATTGCGGTCGTGGACTTGCGTTTGCTCGGCCTCGCGTTTCCGGAGGTCGGGCTGGCGACGCTGCAAAAGCAAGTCCTGCCGATCACCATACTCGGCGCCGTGCTTGTTTTCCCCAGCGGCATCGGACTGTTTTTGCCGCAAGCGGCCAGGATATGGGTCAACCCGCTGCTGCAAGCCAAGCTGCTGTTGCTGATATTGGCCGCGCTGAACATCGGCTATTGGCACTATAACTTTTCGCGCCATGCGCAATGGAGCAACGCGCCGGTGCTGCCGTGGCAAGCCAGATTCGCCGGGGCTTCCTCGCTGCTGTTATGGACGGGCACGCTGATCGCCGGCCGCCTGATCGCTTTTTATATCTGAGGAATTACGATGTCTGTCCACACGCATCCAGCGGTCATCGAATGGCTGGCGCAAACTTCGGTCGCCCATACTTTCAACGAAGCCGATCCCTGGATTTTCGCCGCCGTCATGAGCATCCATTTGCTCGGCATCGCGCTGGCATTCGGCACCTCCCTGATACTCGATTTGCGCCTGGTCGGAATCGGCCTGCGGGCCAGTTCGGCGGCGAGTATCGCTCAAAACGTGCAGCCCTATTTGCTGGCCGGATTGAGCGTCGCCTTGCTCAGCGGCTTCTGGTTGTTTGTTGCCGATGTATTGAAATTCTGGGCGAACCCGGTATTCAAAACAAAACTGGTGCTGCTCATCGTGATGACGGTGGCGCAGATATGGCTGCTGCGTAGCGCCAAACATGACGCCGCGCCAGCAAGGCCGGTTGCCGCGCTGATCGCGCTGACGTGGCTGGCAACAATTATTGCGGGCCGCTTGATTGGTTTACTTTAAGGGATGCATTCAATGAACAGAACACTGTACTGCCTGATAGCAGGCTTGATCCTTGGTGCCGGCAATGCCGGCGCGGCAGACGCCACGCTGGCCGAGCAGGCCCGGCAAATCCATCAGCGGATTATTGCCATCGACAGCCACGTTGATCTGCCGTTCGATTACCCAGGCGCGGCGACGGACGGACCCACGCAGATCGATCTTCCAAAAGTGGCGCGCGGTCAGTTGAAGGGGGCGGCGCTGGCGGTATTTGTCCCGCAAGGCCCGAGAACGCCGGAGGGTTACGCCAAAGCGAGCGAAGAGGCCGAGAAGAAATACCAGCTGATCAAGTCCTTCGCCGAGGACAATCCGGACAAGGTGGCGCTTGCGTACACGCCGGATGACGTGCGGCGGCTTGCAGGGCAGGGCAAGTTTGCGGTATTGATCAGCGTGTTGAACGCCTATCCGCTGGGCACCGATGTGAATCAACTCGACGCTTGGTACCAGCGCGGCGTGCGCGTGTTGGGCTACACCCATGCGGGCAACAATCAGTGGTCCGATTCATCCCGTCCAAGCAAGACACTCAACGATACGCCGGACCAGAGCGGCGGTTTGACGGAGCTGGGCAAGCAGGGCGTGGCTCGCCTCAATCGGCTCGGGGTCCTGATCGATGTCTCGCAGCTGACGACGCCGGCGCTCAAGCAGGTGCTGGCGCTGACCAAGGCGCCGGTCGTAGCGACGCACTCCGGCCTCAAAGCCATCGTGGATGCGCCGCGTAATCTGAGCGACGAGGAATTGGATCTGATCAAGCAGAATGGCGGCGTGGTGCAGGTAGTCGCGTTCAGCAACTATCTGCGCAAGGCGCCGGAAGGCGTGAAGGCAGCTCCGGCGACCGTGGCGCAACTGGTGGATGCGATTGCTTATGCCGTCAAGAGAATCGGCGTCGATCACGTCGGCATCGCGTCGGACTTCAATCACGGCGGCGGCGTGCAAGGCTGGGACAATGAGGGTGAAGCGCAAAATGTCACCATCGAACTGCTGCGGCGCGGATATGCCGAGGGCGACATCGCAAAGCTATGGGTGGAAATTTCCTGCGCGTGCTGGGCGAGGCGCAAAAACTGGCGACGACACATTAACCGACTTAATCACCGGGGAATGCGACAGCCGCTAGCCGCTCGAACTCCACGGGCTTGGTCAAATGGGCATCGAAACCCGCCTCGGCTGCCCGATGACGATCGCTGTCCTGCCCCCAGCCAGTCAGGGCGACGATGCGAACCCCGGTCCCGCTCATGGCACGCATGCGTTTGCACGCTTCGTACCCGTCCATAAAGGGCAAGCCGATGTCGAGCAAAACGATGGCAGGATCGAATTCGCCGAGCAAGTCGATCGCAGGTTCAGCAAGATAGCTGATGCGCACGTCGCTGCCATGGTGTGACAACAAGTGTCCCAGCGCCTCCGCAGCGTCCCTGTTGTCGTCGACCACCAGGACCCGCAGGCCTGCCAGTTTTGCTGCTGCAGATGGTATGGATTGAGGTGCAGCCAGGCTCGCCAATGCGGGTGCTGGAATACGAATGACAAACGTGCTGCCGGTACCCGGGCCTTGGCTTTCGGCACTGAGTGTGCCGCCATGCAGGCTGACCAGGCTTCGCGCCAGGGCCAGGCCGATGCCCATGCCGCCATGACGCAGGGCACTGTCCGGGCGGGCTTGGGTGAACAGTTCAAAGATGGTGGGCAAGGTGTCCGCAGCGATGCCGACGCCGGTATCCGTGATCGCGATCACCTGCTCAACCTGAGATGGACTTGGCCCAGGATCGAGGCGCGTGCTGAGGATGATCTTGCCGCCGGCAGGCGTGAACTTCACCGCGTTATGCAAAATATTCGACAGCACCTGCGACATGCGTGTGGCGTCGACATCCAGCCGCCGCTCCGGTTCGTCCATCTCAACCTGCAATTCGAGACCCGCGGCGACCAGTGCACTGCGGTTGGCTTCGACGGCGGTTTCCACCAGGCTGCCCAAGGTGACGGTCTCGTGTTGCAGCACGACCTTGCCGGAGGTAATGCGCGAGACGTCCAGCAGGTCGTCGATGAGACGCACCATATGGGTCGTCTGGCGCTCCATCATGGGCTGCACTTTGGCGACGATGGGCTCATGCATGGCGCGCTTGAGCAGGTCGGTGCCGGTCCGGATCGGCGCCAGCGGATTGCGCAGCTCATGGGCCAGCACCGCCAGAAACTCATCCTTGCGGCGCGCGCCTTCGCGCAGCGCTTTTTCGCTACTGCGCAGCGCTTCCTGTACCTCGATCCGTTCGATCAAATCGGCCGCCTGGCGGCCCAGCAGGTCGAGGAAACGCAGTTCGCGCTCGCTCAGTTCGCGAGGCGCATGCCAGTGCGTGGAAAACATGCCCATCGGTTGGCCGGTGCGGCTGATCAGCGGCGTGGACTGGGCTGAACTGAAACCTGCGTCTGCATGTAATTTGATCGAACCGTCCGGATCAGGGGCGTCGCGCCGGAATTCGACCATGGCGCGCTTGCCGGTGGACAGGGCAATCCCGCACGGGGAGCCGGATGATGCATCCACGCGCGCAAAATGAGTCAATATGTCCGGAGCGAAGCCGCGCGTGGCGAGAAAGGTCAGGGTATTGCTATCCTTGTTGTGCAATTGAATCGTGCCGGCATCGGCCTGCGTAATATTGATCGCAGCATCAAGAATCTCGCCGAACAACGCGTCGCTGCCTTCCGTGCCGATCAGACGCGAGGCGACATCCCGCAATAAACGGGTGTCCTGCAGTTCGCGTGAAATGGCCTGGGCATTCTGGTCCCGCTCTGACTCACGGGCAGCAAGGTTACGGACCACGCTCACGGTGGCGGACACGGCCGACGCGAACACCGCCAGGCTGGCGACCACCCGCAAGTCTTCCTTGTCGAAGGTGTGACCCGGATCGTGCGCGACGATCCAGACGGTGCCGACCAGCTTGCCATTGTTGGCAAACGGCACCAGCAATACCTCGGTCGGTGGCGCGTGCAGGCTGGCGGTGTAGGGATAGGCGCGGACCACGTCGCGCATCAGCAGCGGCTCGCCTCTGCGCAGAACCTCGCCGCAAGGGCTGAAGTCGCGCGGCATGGTGCCGTGCAAATAACGAGCGTATTGGCCAGCGGTGGCGATCCACCGGAAGATTTCCTTGCCGTCTTCCGTCTCGGCAAGACTGAGCCCGGCCGACCCGGCAGCCGTCAATCGCAGTGCGACTTCCACCAGGCGCTGCGTCACCGACTCGGGATCGTTGGCCAGTTCGCCCATCAACTCCATCATCGCAGCGTTTTCCGCCTGATAGTTGGGGGCTTTCGACGGCCGCTGCTGAAGCAAGTGGGTGTGAATCACCGGGTCGGCGCTCCAGGGGAGGTCAACCGCCGCATGTAAAGTTTGAGCCACTTCATTCTCCATGGGATGCATCACTCCCGCGCGAGAATGCGTCGCTCGACAAACGATGCAGTCCGGTAGCGATAGATGAACGATGTGGTGGTGTCGGACGAAACGACGTCCAGCGTGCCGCCGTGGGATTTGGCGATTTCGGAGACGATGAACAGGCCCAGGCCCAGGCCTTCGCTCGGGCTTTGGCCTTGGGCCCGCCAAAACGGCTTGAACAATTTCGCCACGACTTCTCTGCTGATCGGGCTGCCCTGGTTCGATACCGCGAGTTCAAAGATGCCGTTGACCTGGCTGGCCCGGACGTGCACGGGTTCCGACTGGCTGCCGTGGACCAGGGCATTTTTCAGCAGGTTGGACAGCAGCTGCCCCATGCGCGCCGCATCGCAGAGCAGCGACAGATCCGCGGGCAGCACGGCGATGATTTGCCGATCCGCATGCGCGGCCCGCAGTTCTTCCACCACCTGCGCCAACGTCAGATGCAGGGCTTTCTCGTGCCGCATATTGAGCGAGATCCCGCCGCCCATACGGCCGCGCGTAAAGTCCAGCACATCGTCGATCAGGCCGGCGATGCGTTCAATACTGCGGCGCATGCGATTCAGCACTGGAACGGCGGCGGGCGTCGCGTGGTGGCGCAGTAATTCGGTACCGTTCAGCAGCGCGCCGAGCGGGGTGCGCAAATCATGCCCCAGGACTGCGATGAATTGCTCGCGCAGCTGCGAGGTTTCCAGCGCGTCGCTCAGCGCCGACTCGGAGGCGTTGATCCTGACTTCATTGACCAGTTGACGCGAAATGAGTTCGGCAAACAGCATCAGCGTGTTTTGAATCGACGCCTTGGTCAGCGCCGCCGGCTTGGGGTCGAGACCGCACAAGGTGCCGAAATACTCGCCATCGGGCCGATACAAAGGAATCGAGAAATAGCTTTGAAAGCCATACATTCGCGGTGTGTGGTGGTCGCGGTATTGGTCGTTCTCCGACACGTGGTCGATGATGACGGCGGCGTTGTTGTCGCGGACTTCCTCGCAAATCGTGGTAGTGACGTCGAGGCTGTCGCCGACGTTCAAGCCAAATTCCAGCTGGTCCAGGACGGCGCACGAGTGCCAGCTATCCTGCGTGACGCGGGCCACGCAGACGAAGCCCAATCCGGTGAGTTCGGCGACCGCCTTGAGAATGGTCGGCACGGAACCGATGCTCTGAATGGAGGCGATATCTGTCTGTAAGCTGGAAGTCATGCGATGAAATGATATCACCCTTTGGCGCAAAGCCATGCCAGTGACTGGCAGTCATAGGATAACAACACGCCTTCTTCCGTGTTGCTTGCCGCTCTAAAGTGACGTCAGAGCAGTTCTGAACCGGGCGCTTCGCCTGACTACACTTTTTTGGAGAATATCATGAGCGTTAAACATGTCTTGTTTGTCCTGACCAACACCCCTGAAATCGGCCCTCAGCATCGTCCTACCGGTTACTTCTTCGCTGAGGTGGCGCATCCTTACGACGTATTTGACCAGGCCGGCATCGCCATCGAATACGCGTCGCCGCTGGGCGGCACGCCGCCGGAAGATGGCTACGACGGCGCCGATCCGGTCCAGGCGGCCTTCCGCGATAGCGCGGCGATCCGCCGCATGGGCCGCAGCCGCAAACTGTCCGAAGTCGATGTGCTCGACTACGACGCCGTGTTCTTCCCAGGCGGGCTGGGACCGATGGTGGACATCGCCGTCGACCCCGAGGTCAAGCGCGTGGTGGCGCGTGCCTGGGAGGCCGGCAAGATCGTCGCCGCCGTCTGCCACGGCCCGGCGGCATTCCTGGGCGTGACGCTGTCCGACGGCACGCGCCTGATTGAAAACCGCAAGCTGACCTCATTCTCCAACGCGGAGGAGGCCGGCTACGCCCAGGCCGACGTGCCGTTCCTGCTGGAAGACGCGCTGCGTGCCGAAGGCGCCGATTATGTGGAAACTGCGGTCTGGCAGCCGAAAGTGGTGATCGACGGCCGCCTGTTCACCGGCCAGAACCCCGCTTCGGCCGGCCCGTTGGCAGAAGCCATCGTTGAAGCAATGAAAGGAGAATGAGCATGAGCGCAACCAACCCAATCACCATTGTGGCCCGCTGGCTGCCGACCGAAGGCGCGTATGAGCAGGTGCGGGCTGTCATAGACGAGCTTCGTCCACTATCGCTGGCGGAGCCGGGCTGTCTCGGCTACGAAGTGTTCGAAAGCGCCGCGCAGCCACGCAGCTTCCTGTTGCTGGAGCATTACCGCGATGCGCAGGCGCTGGAGGACCACAAACAGTCGTCGCATTACCAGGCGCTGGTGGTGGGCCGCGTGCTGGCTTTGCTGGCCGAGCGCAAGGTCGAGGTGCTGCAGGCGCGGAGCTAGCTGTAGGCTCCCGGCCGGCGCTCAAAATCGCCACGATTCCCATCCTCCATTTGGGGGCGCATCAGGATATCGCGCTCCCGATGGAGAACTGGTACGCTCTCAATAAGCTGTTGCCGACTTTGCATCTGGTGACCTTGCCACCTTTGTGGAAACTTGATTATTTACCTGACCTCCCATGCGCAAAATCCTGATCCAGACCACCATTGAACCGGCCATTGAAGACTGGTCGATCCAGCGCTTCTCGCTGATGGTGCAACTGCTGCGCGACCAACGCGACGCCGACGGCGCGCCGCTATTCGAGGTGCTGGCGCGCGACCGCGCCGTCAGTGGCCAGCCCGATCCGGTGCTGGCCGGTCTGGATCTCAGCGATATCGACGTGCTGTGGCTGCTGGCGGTGGATGTGGGCGACGGCCTGCACCCCGAGGAATGCCGGGCCATCGAACGCTTCCGCCAGCGCGGCGGCGGCGTGCTGGTGGCGCGCGATCACATGGACCTGGGCTCGTCGGTGTGCGGCCTGGATGACATCGGCGCCGCCCACCATTTTCACAGCCACAACCCGGAACACGATGCGCGCCGCCGCGTCAACGACGACACCGGCACGCCGGCGATCCAGTGGCCGAATTACCATTCCGGCCGCAACGGTGACTATCAGCCGGTGACCATTTGCGCGCCGCTGCATCCGGTGCTGGCCGATCCTTCCTCGCCGACCGGCGCGATCCGCTGGTTCCCGGCCCATCCGCACGAAGGCGCGGTCAGCGCGCCGCCGGGACAGCACGCGCGCGTCATCGCCCAGGGCCGCAGCATTGTCAGCGGCGAGATGTTCAATCTGGCCGTGGCTTTCGAGGGCGAGGGCGGTCGTGGCCGCGCGCTCGCCGCCAGCACCTTCCACCATTTCGCCGACTACAACTGGGACGCGCAACAGGGCTGCCCCGGCTTCGTCAGCGAGGCGCCGGGCGACGGCATGCACACCCATCCGGCAGCGCTGGCCGACATCCACCGCTACGTGGTGAATGCGGCAAATTGGCTGCTACCCGCTTAATCTGTTGTATCTCACCAACTTTATGCAAGTTTCATGCATGTTGCAGGAAAAGTATGCTAACTTCCCAAGAGAGTTTGGTATCAAGTGTAACAAGATGTTCCCAAAAATAGTGGACTGATAAGAGTCATCCGCTCCAACCCGCTCGGCCGCCTGCCGCATGAACAGACTTTATTTAGTCTTTCAATAGTTTACTAGTGAAAAAACTGGTAAATCGCCGTTAAGAAACTTAAATTCGCCACGATTCTTAAGATTGCCTTAATGCTGCGGTGTTTTTACACTTGCGGCTGACAAGTGACGCATTTTGTCCACGCTGTCATTGGTGAAATCTTTCCCGCGTGTTGTCATGTGACCCGACTTTGATTACCCCTCAAGGTCCCGCCCATGCAGTCTCAAAGACTCACACAACAAATCGGGAATTTAAATGACCAAAGAAACTGTTATCTCGCGCTCGCTGCGCCTGATGTTCTCCGGCACCGTGGCCTTTGGCGCGATCGCCGGCGCCCATGCCCAAACCGCGCCGGAAGCGCCGATCGCCCGCGTGGAAATCACCGGTTCGTCCATCAAACGCGCGCAAGTTGAAGGCGCGCTGCCGGTGCAGACCGTCTCCCGTGAAGACATCGCCAAGACCGGCGCCACCAGCACCGAAGCACTGCTGGCCAGCATCACCGCCAATACCGCCGTCGGCGGCACCGTGAGCGCCCAGGGCGCCGGCGCCTCGACCTACGGTCTGGCTGCCGCCTCGCTGCGCGGCCTCGGCTCGAACAAAACCCTGGTGCTGGTCAACGGCCGCCGCCTGGCCAACTTCGCCACCGACGGTACCTCGGTCGACATCAATTCGATCCCGCTGGCCGCGGTGGACCACGTGGAAATCCTGAAGGACGGCGCCTCCGGAGTGTACGGTTCCGACGCCATCGGCGGTGTGATCAACTTCATCCTGCGCAACAACTACAACGGCGTGGAAGTGACCGGCTACGGCAGCGGCACCAAGGACGGCGGCGGCCGCAACACCAAAGCCTCGATCCTGGCCGGCTTCGGCGACTACGACGAAGACCGCTACAACTTCACCGTGTCGGCTGACGTTGGCAAGGAACAAGCGATCTACGGCAGCCAGCGCGGCTACGCCCGCGAATCGTGGAACAACAACGGCCTGCGTGACGCTTCGGCGACCCCAAGCGGCAACCTGAGCACCTTCAACCCGACCACCACGCCAAACGCCAACGGCGTGATCCCGAATTCGCTGGCCTCGCTGGGCTCCGGCCTGGGCAACCCGCTGAATGGCGGCGATTGCACCACCAACGGCAGCCAGTTCGACGCCAACACCGGTTCGTGCCGCTTCAACTCGGCCGGCGCCGTGCCGCTGTTCCCGGACGTGACCCGCGCCAACGTCTCGGCCAACTTCCGCTTCAAGCTGAACGAGCAGAATGAATTCTTCATCGAAGGCTTCCACTCGGAACAGAAAACCACTACCAACGAACAGTCGTCGCCGTACAGCGCCTCGTTCCTGTCGACCGACAACGCATTCGCCACCGCCAATGTGTACCCGGCCATCATTCTGTCGCCAAGCAGCCCGTACTATCCAGCATCCTACCTGGCCGCCAACTACCCAACGGTCAATGGCCAGCCGGTGACCGTCAGCTACCGCGCGTTTGACGGCGGCGGTCGTTCGCACGACGACCACGCCAAGATGAGCCATCTGGTGATGGGCTTCCGCGGCACCGTCAAGGGTTACGACTACGATGTGGCCTACACCCACAACTCCAGCAATGTCAGCGAAGACACCATCTCCGGCTACCAGTCGCAGCTGGCGCTGGTCAAACTGCTGAGCAACAACAACGCCTTCAACCCGTTCGCAGCGACCCAGTCGCCAGCGCTGGCCCAGCAGATCTACGCCACCAACTACGTTGGCAACATGATCAACTCGACCCTGAGCAATGACTCGCTGAACGCGCGCATCTCGGGCGACCTGTACCAGCTGCCGGCCGGTATGGCCAAGTTCGCAGTGGGCGCGTCGATGACCGACGAGAAGCTGGACCTGAACCCGTCGGCGGCGTACCAGTCGGGCGACATCTCGGGCTACGGCGGCCAGACGCTGCCGCTGTCGGCATCGCGTAACTCGTCGGCGATCTTCGCCGAGCTGAACGCACCGATCCTGAAAAACCTGGAAGCCGATCTGGCCGTGCGTACCGACCGCTATCCAAACGCGACCGCGACCAATCCGAAGGTCAGCTTCCGCTACCAGCCGCTGCAACAAGTGCTGGTGCGCGCTTCCTACGGCCGCGGCTTCCGCGAAGCGGCGCTGCCTGAGCTGAACAACCCGCAAACCCTGGGCACCAGCGCCAGCTTCACCGATCCGAAGACCAATACCTTCGGTCAGTTCAACGTGCTGGCCGGTGGCAATCCAAACCTGAAACCAGAGAAATCGGAACAGACTTCGGTCGGCTTCGTGATTGATCCGGTGCCAGGCGCTTCGATCGCCATCGACTACTGGAAAATCAACGTCAACAACCTGGTGACGTCGCTGACTCCTGAGTTCATCGTCGACCACGAAGATGTTCCTGCCTACGGCGCGCTGGTGCAGCGTGACTCGGCCGGCAACATCACCCAGATCACCAGCACCAACCTGAACGCTGGCGGCCTGAAAACCGCCGGTATCGATCTGGATGCCCGCTGGACCATCGCCAAGACTGCCAACTACGGCACCTTCGCCACCCGCCTGAACGGCACCTACGTCACCAAGTACGACATGACCCTGCCGGACGGTACCGTGCAGCAGAGCGTGGCGCGCACCGTTGATGAAACCGGCTCGCCGCTGAACGCGGTCGGCAACGGCGGCATCATCCTGCGCTGGAAGCATCAGCTGGCGTTTGACTGGAAATACCAGAACTGGGGCGTCAACCTGACCCAGAACTTCCAGTCGGGCTACCACGACGCAACCCGCGCGGATGAAGACCTGGAAAAATCGGTGACGCCAGTACGTGTTGGCGCGTTCTCGACCTGGGATTCGCAAGTGTCGTACACCGGCGTGAAAAACCTGACCGTACGTGTTGGCGTGAAGAACCTGTTCAACCGTCAGCCACCTGAGATCATCGGCCTGGGTAACTACTTCCAGGCTGGCTACGATCCAACCTACTACGATGCACACGGCGCCACTGGCTACGTGTCGGCTAGCTACAAGTTCTAAGCTGTAGCAGTCTGTAGAATCGGAAGCCCTCGGCAGCAATGCTGGGGGCTTTTTTCATTGGGCCAGCAGATAGTCGATCAGCACGCGCACCCGCATCGGCACGCGGCGCCCGGCTGCGTAGACGATGTTGAGCGGCAGCCGCTCCGGCTGTAAGGCCGGCAGCAGCACGCTGACCTGGCCGCTGCGGATCTCGTCTTCCAGTAGCCAGCGCGGCGCCTGCGCCACGCCCAGGCCGCACAGCACGGCGGCGCGCACGTGTTCGGCATCGCCGGTCAAGAGCGAGCCGCGCGGCATGTAGGACACGGCCTGCTGGCCCCTGTGGAAGCGCCATGGGTAACGCTCGCGCCCGCGCGCGAAGACGATGCAGGTGTGATGATCGAGGTCGGACAGATTCGACGGCGTGCCATGCGCCGCCAGATACGCCGGGCTGGCGGCCAGCACAAAATCCGTCTCCGACCATTGTTGCGCAGTGAGTGAGGAGTCCAGCAGGCGGCCATGGCGGATGGCGATGTCGATCCCTTCCGCCACCAGATCGACCGGCCGTTCGGATACCGATATTTCCACCGACACCTGCGGATAGCGGCGGAAGAATTCGGCCAGCAACGGCGTCACGCACAGCCGCCCGTGGCCGGGTGCGGTACTGACCCTGACCAGGCCGTGAGGCGATTGCTGGCGGTCTCCCACGGACGATTCCACCGCGTCAAAGTCATCGATCAGCTGCTTGGCCGATTCATAGAAGGCCTGGCCGGCATCGGTGATGACGACATTGCGCGAATTGCGCAGCACCAGCTGCGCGCCCAGATGCCGCTCCAGTGCGGCGATCTGCTTGCTGACCGCCGGCTGCCCAATGCCTTCCTCGCGGCCGACGGCGGAAAAACTGCCGCATTCCACCAGCCGCACAAACAGGCGCATGGCATCCAGACGATCCATCTTTTCTGCTCCAATCAATTCCAAAGTGGAATCGATGGTATGTCGCCGGCCGGCGTTTCGTCAATCGATCAGGTTTCCTATGATGCTGTCTGGATCATTCAACGGAGTGCAGCAATGAAAGCGATTTGTGTCACCGTCAACCGCGAGCTTGAAGTGCGCGACCTTCCGGCCCCGCAGCAACCGGCGGCCGGCCATGTGCTGGTGGCGATGGAAGCCTCTGCCATCAACCATGGCGACAAGGCCTTCCTGAAAATGCCAGCAGCGGCCGGCCCGCAGATTCCGGCGTCGCGCCACGACGTGTGGGGTGCGTCTGGCGCGGGCAGGGTGGTCGCACTGGGCGACGGCGTGCCAGCCGAATACGCCGGCAAGCAGGTGGCGATCTACCGCTCGCTGACGCGCAGCCCTGATAGCGTCGGCTTGTGGTGCGAGACAGCAGTTATTCCTTACACCAGTTGCCTGATCTTGCCGGAGCAGGTGAACGCCAGGGACTACTGCGGCTCGCTGGTCAACGTCATCACCGCCTACGCATTTCTTGAGGAAGTCGCCGAAGCCGGACATCAGGGCGTGATCGTCACGGCAGGCAATTCGGCTACCGGCCATGCCATGGCGGCGCTGGCGCGTGCCCGGCAAATGCCGGCAATTTTTCTGGTGCGCAGCGAGGCCGCTGCCGAAACACTGCGCGCGCTGGGCGTCGAGCACGTCATCGTCACCAGCGAAGGTTATGCCGGGCAACTGGCCTTGCTGGCTGCGGCGCTGCGGGCGACGGCGGTGTTCGACGGCGTCGGCGGCGAGTTGATGGGCCAGATCGCACCGGCCCTGCCGGCGAATAGCACCATCTATTGCTACGGCTTCCTGGGCGGCGCGGCGCCTGCCGCCATCCACACCACGCTGTTGATGATGAAGAATCTTACGATCCGCCGTTTCAGCAATTTTGAAAGCGCCACCGTCAAGCAGCCGGCGCGGCTGGTGGCGGCGCTGAAGGCACTGGAGCCGCTGATTGCCGATCCGATGTTCGCCACCTGGCAGGGACAGCAATTCAGCTACCAGCAGATCGACGCGGCCATGGCCTATGCCTCGCCCGACGGCCGCAAAGCGATCCTGACGGCTCAGGAGGGCAGCGCCGTGCCGCAATCTTTGCAGTAGCGTGCTTCCGGCTCATGGCCGGTGCTGTGGCAGTTGGGGCAGACGCGCATCGAGAGCAGCCGCTGGCCGCGCTGGTGGGTGATCTCGGAGCTGATGATACCGGTCGGCACGGCCAGGATGCCCCAGCCCAGCAGCATCATGAATGAGGCGATGGTGCGGCCGATGTCGGTCTTGGGCACCAGGTCGCCAAAGCCGACCGTGGTCATGGTCGAGATGGCCCAGTAGACGGCGGTGGGGATGCTGGTGTAGCCGTTTTCCGGACCTTCGACCACGTACATCACGCTCCCCAGCAAGAACACGACCAGAAATACCACCGACAAAAACACGAAGATCTTGCGGCGGCTGGCTAGCAGCGCGTCGCCCAGCATGCTGTATTCCTGGATGTACAAGGTCAGCTTGAGGATGCGGAAAATGCGCAGCAGCCGCAGAATGCGCACGCCCGACACGACGTGCGCGGCCGGCACAAACAGCGAGATGTAGGCGGGCAGGATGGACATCAGGTCGATCACGCCGAAAAAGCTGCGCGCGTACAGCACCGGCCGCTGCACGCACAGGCAGCGCGCGGCATATTCGATGGTGAACAGCGCGGTGAAGAACCATTCGCCGGCATGCAGCCAGTCGCCATATTTGTCGGCGATCGGCTTGACGCTGGTGAGCACCACCACCAGCACACTGAGCAGGATGGCGCCGATCAGCGCCAGGTCGAAAGCGCGGCCTTTCGGCGTGTCGGATTCGAAGATGATGGCGTACAGCGCGGCACGCCAGCCGCCGGCCGGCTTGCCGAGGCGCTGGTGGGGATCGGAGGTGAGGACGGTGGCGGAGTCTTGGGTGGTCATGGTGTTTCTATCTTACCGGCAAACGCCATGGCGGCGCGTCCATATCGAAAGGGCATGGATTCTGCCATTTTCCGCATGCCTGCGCGCTCTGCCTTTGGGCTAGCATACGCGCATGAAAAACATCCTGATCGCATTCATGATGGCTGCTGCCATCACCGCCCACGCCGAACCATTCGTCAAAGGCGCCGATGTCGGCTGGCTGCCGCAGATGGAAGCCACCGGCTACAAATTCTACAACCGCCAGGGCAAGCAGGAAGACCTGTTGCAGATACTCAAGGAGGACGGCATCAACACCATCCGCCTGCGGACCTGGGTCAACCCGTCCAGCGACCGCGCCAGCGGCCACAACAGCAAGGACGAAACCGTCGCCATGGCGGTGCGCGCGCAGAAGATGGGCATGCGCGTGATGATCAATTTCCACTACAGCGACAGCTGGGCCGATCCGCAGCAGCAGCGCAAGCCGGCCGCGTGGATCGGTCACGATTTCCCGCAACTGCTGAAGGATGTCTATGGTTACACGCATGAGGTGATGAGCGCGCTGAAGCAGGCCGGTGTCACGCCCGAGTGGGTACAGGTGGGCAATGAAACGCCGACCGGCATGATCTATCCGGAAGGTCACACCGACAACTGGCCGCAACTGGCGCAGCTGATCAACCAGGGCTATGACGCCATCAAGGCCGTCAGCCCCACGTCCAAGGTGGTGCTGCATCTGGATCGCGGCAACGACAGCCAGCGCTTCCGCACTTGGTTCGACAACGCCAGGGCCAACGGCGCCAAGTATGACGTGATCGGCATGTCTTATTACCCGTACTGGCTGGACGGCCGGCCCGACTACACCGCCTCGATCAACGACCTGGCCGCCAACATGAACGACATGGCGGCGCGCTACGGCAAGGAAGTGATGGTGGTGGAAGTCGGCGGCGAAGACACGCAGCCGCAAAATACCTACGACATGCTGGTGGCCGTGCAGCGCAAGGTGAAAGCGGTGCCTGACCACAAGGGCCTGGGCGTGATCTACTGGGAACCGCAAGGCGCGCGCAGCTGGAGCCACTACGAGCTGAGCGCATGGGGCGCCGACGGCCGACCAACCAAGGCGATGGAAGCCTTCCGCGCCGACTAACCACGGCCGCTTACCAGCGCCACGCGTTCGGCGCCGACGGCATTGATGGCGAAGCTGTTGCGGCCGGCGGTCTTGACGCCGTACAAGGCCTGGTCGGCGGCGCGCATCAGTTCCTCCACATCGACGCCGGCGCTGTGGGTGACGGCGATGCCGATGCTGGCCTGTACCACGCGCTGCACGCTGCCCAGCGCAAACGGCGCGTGCATGGCTTCCAGGATGCGCTTGCCCAGCACGTCCATCTCGGCGGGGCACGACAGCTGCTCGAACACGATGACGAATTCATCGCCGGCCAGCCGCGCCACGGTGTCGCTGGCGCGCACGGCCGCCGACAGCCGGCGTGCAAATTCCACCAACACCTGATCGCCGGCGGCGTGGCCCAGCGTGTCGTTGATGTCCTTGAAGTGGTCGACGTCCAGGATGGCCAAGGCCACCGGCTGGCCGGAGCGGGCCGCGCGCGCCAGGGCTTGCGGCAGAAAGGCGTCGAACATGCGGCGGTTGTTGAGGCCGGTCAGGACGTCGGTGGTGGCCAGGTGGTGCAGTTCCTGCTCCGCCTGCTCGCGGCGCTGCGACAGACCATAGAAGGCGCGGCTCAGGTCGCCGAACTCGTCGCGCCGCGCGACATCGAACACGACGATATCGGCGCGGCCGGCACTGATGTTTTCCACATGTTCATGCAGCTTGGTCAACGGACGCAGCAGCTTCTTGGTGATGGCCCAGCCGAACAGGCCGGCGCAAGCGGTCAGGACGGCCGCACCCAGCAGCGCCCGCAGCCGCACGCTTTGCATCGAGGCAAACGCGCTGCGCAGCGGGTAGGAGAGGGCGATGGTCCAGTCCACTTCGCGCAGGTGCCTGTGCACCAGCAGCACCGGCACGCCGTCGTCGAGCAGGCCGTCTTCCCAGCCTTCCGGCGTGCGCAGCGCGGCGTCCAGCAGGGTGCCGGGGGCGTCGTCGGCCTTTTCCAGGATGCGCGCCTTGTCCGGATGGTGCACGGTGACGCCGTCGCCGGCGACGATGAACAGGTAGCCATCGGCGCCCGAGCGCAGCGCATCCAGCTGGGCCGAGAACGATGGCCGTAGCAGGTCGATGGCGCCTAGCACGATGCCGATCAGCTTGCCATCGGCATCGCGCAACGGTTGGGTAATCACCACCACCGGCTGGCCAGACAGTGCGCTTTTGATCGGCGGCGAGATCACGCCTTCCTGCAGGCGCAGCGTGTCCTGGAAATATTTGCGTTCGGCGATATTGATGCGCCTGGCGTTGCGGTCGCGCAGGCTGGCGACCAGGTTGCCCGACAGGTCGAAAGCGTTGACGTTGAAAAAAGTGTCGCGCAGCGTTTCGTGCGCCTCCAGCATGGTCTGCAGCTCGGCCAGCGGCAGGCCGCGGTCGTTGATCTCCTCGCCCAGCGCTTTCAGCAACTGGCGCTTGTTTTGCAGGTCGTTGTCGATGAAGGCTGCGGCGCCGGTCAGCAGCGACAGTTCCTGGCGGGCGAGGATCTGGCGCAGTTCGGATTCGGCAATCAACAGCGAAATGCCGCCGGCGCCGATGCCGGCGAACAGCAGCAGCGCAATGATCAGCGCGCTGATCTTGAACTTAAAGCTGAGGAAGAAGCTGAAAAGCGGCCGCATCGGGGCTCCTGACCTGCACCGCGCAATAGGGAGCCCAGTATAGCCCCGTCGCCTGAAAGGCCGCGTTCGGATGGCTTTCGAAAATTTCGATAATAGAGCGGTAACTTTTCCGCTTTCTGATTGTGAATGGCTGCCGCATAATTCATTCCATCAGCAAGGCACACAGCAAAACGCAGCGCTAAACACCATATCGAAATTTTTGAATTTTAGGAGAATACATTATGCCAACCGCCATCGCCAAACCAGGTCAAACTCTGCTGAGCCCAACTAACCACGCCCTGATCCTGATCGATCACCAGTCGCAGATGTCGTTTGCCACCAAGTCGATTGACCCGGTCCAGCTGCGCAACAACGTGGCGCTGGTGTCGAAAGCGGCCAAGGAATTCAAGGTGCCGACCATCCTGACCACGGTGGCGGAAAAATCGTTCTCCGGCCCGATCTTCAACGAAATCAAGGACGTGTTCCCGGACGAAGTGGCGATTGACCGCACCACCATGAATACCTGGGAAGACCCGCGCATCGCCGAGCGCGTGAACGCCATCGGCAAGGACAAAATCGTGCTGGCCGGTCTGTGGACTTCGGTCTGCATCGTCGGCCCAGCGCTGTCGGCACTCGACCAAGGCTTTGAAGTCTACGTCATCACCGACGCCAGCGGTGACGTCTCCGACGAAGCGCATGAACGCGCCGTGGCCCGCATGATCCAGGCCGGCGC
Source organism: Duganella dendranthematis (assembly GCF_012849375.1). Lineage (NCBI taxonomy): Bacteria > Pseudomonadati > Pseudomonadota > Betaproteobacteria > Burkholderiales > Oxalobacteraceae > Duganella > Duganella dendranthematis. The sequence goes on along the minus strand of NZ_CP051684.1, from coordinate 724,364 downwards.
CCGTCCGATGACCTCGCTGCAATACCTGCTGGAACTGCAACGCGACTGGGCCCGTGGCGAGACCTACAACGAAACCGTAGCGACCTCGATCGCCCACGGCGGCGGCTACGGCCTGGGCCTGATCTACGCCAAAACCATGTTCAACGCGGCTGAAGGTCACTAATCAGCGGATCTTGGGCGCCCACTGGCGGCGAAATAGCACCAGCGTGCTGGTGGCGCCCAGCAGCAGGAACAGGAAGATGGCTTGCATCGATAGCGTGTAACTGCCGCTGGTGTGCAGCAGCCAGCCGGAAAGGCTGGCCGAGACGCCGCCCGCCAGGCTGGTGGCGACTTGCAGCAAGCCCGTGTTGAGGCCGACCGCCGGCAGCGGGATCAGTGTCAGCTTGCTGAGCGCCAGGTGGTTGGCGGTCACCAGCCCCAGCAGCGAGAGTGACACCACATTCCAGAACAGCGCCATGCGCAGCGTGTCGGCATACGCGCCCAGCAGCACGGTAGTGGCGCCGATGAAGCCGGCGACGATGAAGCATTTGCGCACCCGTACGGCGTCGTGACCGCGCGCGATCAGGCGGTCGGCGCTCCAGCCGGCCAGCGCCGCCACCACGGCGATGCCGGCAAAGCTGAAGAAGGTGTAGAGCCCGGATTTTTGCAGCGTCAATCCGCGCTGCTCGACCAAATAGGCCGGCATCCACGTCATGCAATAAATGTAGAAGTAGGCGTAGCAGAAGTTGTTCAGCATGCCGCCCCAGATCACCGGGCTGGCCAGCAGATTACGCAGCGGCACCGACGCCGCTTGCTCCACCCGTACCGCCAGTTCTTGCGGCGACGGAAAATCATTCTTCACCTGCGTCAGCCACGGCCACAGCCACAGCAGTCCAGTCAGGCCGGTGGCGATGAACATCAGCTGCCACGAGTGATGCACAATCAGCCAGGCGGCGATTGGCGCACCCAGCGCCGGCCCCATCTTGCCGCCGACCGAGAAGATGCCCAGCGCCGTGCCGCGCTGACGCTCGGCAAAGTGGTTGGCGAGGTAGCGGTAGGTGGCCGGCACCACCACGCCTTCGGCTGCGCCGATCAGCAGCCGCATCAGAATCAGCGCCCACAGTGTGCCGACCAGGCCGGTGGCCGCCGCCGTCATGCACCACACGGCCAGGCAGATGGCGTATGGCCACTTGACGCCGTAGCGGTCGACGACCCAGCCCATCGGCAGCTGCACTAGTCCATACGACCAGAAAAAGGCTGAACTGAGCCAGCCGCGCTCGACACTGGTCAGTCCGAATTCACTGATGAACCCGTGGTCGGCCAGTGCCGACGACAGGCTGGTGCGGTCGACAAAGGAAATCATCTGCCCCAGCGCCAGCAGCACCACGATTAGCCATGGCCGCTCCAGCGCCGCGCGTTTTGTTTCCATGCCCTGTACCTTGATCAGCCAAAAACAGGCGCCAGTATATTTCATTGCCTATGGTCACGTAACGAGGCCGGCACGCCCCAAAGGATCGCCATGGATATCACTTGTTATATGGAAAGTATTCCGCTAAGCTGATTGCACTCGATTCTCCGCCGCCATGCCACCCCCTGCCGGGCGTGCGTCATTATTATTACGGCCCCATCCCCGCCGTGTCCGAATTCATTTAGCGATCTCAATGTCCTCATAGGACAGCTATCGATTTTCTTTCGATTGGAAAAATATTATGTTTGCTAACCTGACTATTCGTACCCGGCTGATCGGCACCATGGCCTTGCTGGGACTTCTCATTATTTTCATCGGCGTGCGCGGCATCCAGGCGTTGCATACATCCAACGATGTGCTGAAAGATGTCAACAGCAATGCGATGGTGTCGATGAAGGCAATTTATGAAGCGCAGATCCAGATCGACCGCGCGCGCCTGTCGCTGGACCGCATCGCCATGGCGCCGGACGCGGCCAACGTGCCGGAGACGCTCAAGCGCACCCAGGACTTCATCGACAACAGCGACAAGCTGTGGAAGACTTACTATTCGCTGCCATTCGGCGAGGGCGAAAAGGCGCTGGCCGACCAGGTCGCGGCGCAGCGCGAGGCGCTGATCAAGCAGGGTATTCTGGTTGCCATCAAGGCCATCACCGACAAGAACAAGCCCGAGATCGACCGCATGATGCTGAGCGAGGTCACGCGTCTGTTCCGCCTGTACACGGACAGCTCGGAAAAGCTCACCACCTACCAGCTGAAGTCGACTACCGATCAGTATGAAGCCAGCCAGGCCGCCTACCAGCGCAACCTGACGCTGGCGATTGTCGCCATCGTGATCGGCATCGCGCTGGCGGCGTTCTCCGGCTTGCTGCTGCTGCGCGCGGTCATGGGGCCGCTGAACCAGGCGCTGACGCTGTTCAACGCGATGGCGGACGGCAACTTGGCCAATCGCATCGAGCATGGCCGCAAGGATGAGATGGGGGCGATGATGGAAGGCCTGGGCGCGATGCAGGAGCGGCTGGCCGACACCGTGCGCAGCGTGCGCGAAGGCAGCGATGCGATCGCCACCGCGTCCAGCGAAATCGCCGCCGGCAACCTCGACCTGTCGCGCCGCACCGAGCAGCAGGCCGCCAGCCTGGAAGAGACGGCGTCGTCGCTGGAAGAGCTGACCTCGACCGTACGCCAGAATTCCGATAATGCGCGCCAGGCCAATACGCTGGCGTCGTCGGCGTCCGACATTGCCATCAAGGGTGGCGAGCTGGTCAGCCGCGTGATCGGCACCATGGGCTCGATTACCGAATCGTCCGACAAGATCGCCGACATCATCGGCGTCATCGACGGCATCGCCTTCCAGACCAACATCCTGGCGCTGAATGCGGCCGTGGAAGCGGCCCGTGCCGGTGAGCAAGGCCGTGGCTTCGCGGTGGTCGCCACCGAGGTGCGCAATCTGGCGCAACGCTCGGCCGCTGCCGCCAAGGACATCAAGGCGCTGATTACCGATTCGGTGGAGAAGGTCGGCAGCGGCAGTGCGCTGGTCAACGAGGCCGGCACCACGATGGAAGAGATCGTCACCAGCGTCAAGCGCGTGACCGACATCATCAGCGAGATCAGCTCGGCAGGCCGCGAGCAGGAAATCGGCATCGAACAGATCAATACGGCAGTGGCCGAGATGGATACCGTGACGCAGCAGAATGCGGCGCTGGTGGAACAGGCGGCGGCGGCATCGCAAGCGATGCAGGAGCAGGCCGTCAAGCTGGCCGAGATGGTGGCGGTGTTCCAGGTGGAAGGCGGCAATATCGCAGCCCGCAAGATCTCGACTGCCCGGCCGGCGGCGCGGGCAACGGCGGCGGCCCCGGCCGCTGCGGCGCCACGCAAACCGGCGCTAAAACTGGCGAGCAAGCCGGTAGCCAAGGCGGCGGCCAAGGCAGCCGCGCCAGCGTCGTCGGCGCCGCGCAAGGCGCCGGCCGATAACAGCCAGGAGTGGGAAGAGTTCTAAATGAAAAAAGGGGCCGCATGCGGCCCCTTTTGCTAAGGTACGAAAGGTTTATTCTTCCAGCAGGCTGCGCAACATCCACGCGGTTTTCTCGTGCACGTCCAGACGCTGGGTCAGCAGGTCGGCGGTCGGCTGGTCGTCGCACTCGTCGACCACCGGCAGCAGCTTGCGCGCGGTGCGGGCGGTGGCTTCCTGCGCTTCGACCAAGTGACGCACCATGTCCAGCGCGACCGGCACACCGTCGACTTCCTTGATGGTGGCCAGCTTGGCGAACTGGGCGTAGGTGCCCGGCGCCGGGTAGCCCAGCGCACGGATGCGCTCGGCGATCTGGTCCAGCGCCGCCCATTGTTCGGTGTACTGCGTCATGAACATCTGGTGCAGCGAGTTGAACATCGGACCTTTGACGTTCCAGTGGAAGTTGTGGGTCATCAGGTACAGCGTGTAGCTGTCGGCCAGCAGGCCGGACAGGCCAGCCGCGATTTTCGCACGGCTTTTATCGGACAGGCCGATATCGATCTTCATTGCTTTCGCCATCATGGAGCTCCTTGATTAGTCGTTAACTCATCCATTGTAGCGCCATGACGGCGATTCTGCCTGCCCCGCTAGCCAGATCCCGCTTAACCTGCGGTCCAGCCGCCGCCGATGGCCTTGACCAGCTGCACGCCGGCCTGGCGGTAGCGGGTGGTCAGGTCCAGTTCGCTGCGCGCCGATTGCAGGTAGGCGGTTTGCGCCGTCACCACTTCCAGGTAGCTGGCCGCGCCTTCGTCGTAACGCTTCTTGGCCAGGTCCAGCGCGCGCTGGGCGGCGGTGGCGGCCAGATGGTCGGACTTGGACGCTTCGTCGTAGTTGGTCAGCAGCGACAGCTGGTCTTCGACCTGCTGGAAGGCGGTCAGCACCACCGAACGGTAGCGCGCGCCGGCTTCATCCAGCTGTGCCTCGGCATTGGCGATCTGCGCCTTGCGGCGGCCGCCATCCAGCAGGCTGACGGCCAGCGACGGACCGACTGCCCAGAACAGGTTGGAAGCCTGGGCAAAGCGGCCGAAGTCGCTCGACTGGAAACCACCCGACGCGTTCAGCGTCAGCGACGGGAACAGCGCGGTGCGCGCCACGCCGACCTGGTCGCTGGCGGCCGCCACGCGCAGCGCCGCTGCGGCGATGTCGGGACGGCGTTGCAGCAATTGCGACGGCAGGCCGACCGGCAGCGCCGGCGTCACGAAGCTGACGTCGTTCGGCGCCAGCGTGAAGCTGGCGGCGTTGGCGCCGACCAGTGCGGCGATCGCGTGTTCCTGCACATTGCGCTGGGCCTGGCGCTGACGCAGCAGCGAGCGGGTCGATTCCAGCTGGGTCTCGGCGCGGGCCAGGTCCAGGCCGGAGGCGCTGCCGCCTTCATGCCGGCGGTTGATCAGGTCGGCCTGGCGCTGGTAGGCCACTTCGGTTTCGCGCAGCAGCTTGAGGTCGGCATCGGCGCCGCGCAGGGCCAGCAGCGTGTCGGCCAGCTGGATTTGCAGCGACAGGCGGGCCGCTGCCAGATCGGCATTGGCGGCGCGTTCCTGCGCCACGCCAGCGCTGACCTGCTTGCTGATGCGGCCCCACAGGTCGACTTCGTAGCCGAGATCGAATTGCAGCGTGCCGCTGTTGTATTCAGCCGGCGAGGTGGCGCCGCGCAGCGGCTTGAGGTCGGACTGGCGGTCGCGCTGGCCGTTGAGCGAGGCGCCCAGGGTCGGCGATTGCGCCGCCCGCAGCGTATTGGTGGCGGCCTGCGCCTGCAGGTAGCGCGCCAGCGCGCTGGCCAGGTCGGGGCTGTTATCCAGCAGCTGTTGTTGCAGCTGGTCGAGTTGCTGGTCGCCGTACATTTTCCACCAGTCGGCGGGCAGTTGCGGCGCCTTGGCGTTGGCGTCGGCCCAGCCGGGCGGCAGGTCGCGGAAAGCGTCGGCCAGCGGCACCGCCGGCGGAGCCTGAACCGGAGCGTCGGCGCAGGCGCTCAAGGCCAACGCCAGCGTCACGGCCAAAGCGAGGGGAGCGGGATTAAAGATCTTCACAGCTTGGCCTTGGAGTTAGTAGCAGCGGCGGCAACGCGGACCACATCGCCGGTGGCGACGCCGTCCGGCGGATTGGCGATCACCTGGTCGTTGCTATCGAGGCCGGAGGCGATTTCCAGCACATTGCCGAGGTCGCGGCCAACGGTGATGGTTTTCACTACCACATGGTTATCCTTGCCCAGCGTCGCGACCTGGGTGCCGGCCTTGTTGAAGATCAGCGCGCTTGGCGGGATGCTCAGCGCGTTGCTGGTCAGCGGCGCGTCGAAGTGCAGCGAGGCGTAACCGCCCGGCAGCAGGTCGTGGCTGTCGTTCTGCACGCTCAGCTGCACCAGCATGGCGCCGGAACTGACATTGATCGACTGCGACAGCGACTGCACGGTGGCGACGAAGGTCTTGCCCGGACGTTCCGGCACGGTCAGCTCGGCCTTGTCGCCGACCTTGATGGCGGCGATCTGGCGTTGCGGCACGTTGACGTAGACGCGCAGGCGGCTGATGTCGGACACCACGAACAGTTCCGTGCCCGGCGCACCGCCGACGCTGATCAGCGCGCCGACATCGGTGTTGCGGGTGGTCACCACGCCGTCGAACGGCGCCACCAGGCGGGTGTAGCGCTGCAGCGATTGCACGCGGTCGACATTGGCCTGCATGGCGCTGACGGCGGCCTGCTTGGCGGCCAGGTCGCCGGCTTTCTCGTCCGCTTCCTGGCGCGACACGGCGTCCGCCGTCAGCAGACCCTGCCAGCGCTTGGCGGTGCTGGCGGCCAGCGTCAGGTTGCTGCGCGCGCTGGCCAGTTCGGCCTTGGCTTGCAGCAGTTGCTGGTCGAGGTCGGGCGTTTCGATGTCGGCCAGTTGCTGGCCGGCCTTGACCGGCGCGCCGATGTCGACGCTCCAGCTTTTCAGGTAGCCGCTGACGCGGGCATAGATCGGTGCGCGTTGCCACGCTTCGATGCGGGCCGGCAGTTCCAGCGGCGCGCCGCTGATCGGCTTGACGGCCAGCACGCTAACCATCGGCACCAGCGGTGCGCTGGCTTCGTTGACTTGCTCGGCGACCGAGCGGCGGCTTATCACGCCGGCCGCCACCAGGGCGACGGCAAGCACGATCAGACCCAGGGCCAGCGGCTTGTGACCCATACGAGTAGTTTTAGTTTGCATGGACAGGTGCTCCGGAAATAGGTTGGTCGTTGGATTGGGATTTCGGCGCATGCTTCCGATGCACCAGGCTGAACACAACCGGCACGAACAGCAGCGTGGCGGTGGTCGCGAAGATCAGGCCGCCGATCACGGCGCGGCCCAGCGGCGCATTCTGCTCGCCGCCATCGCCCAGGCCCAGGGCCATCGGCAGCATGCCGATGATCATCGACAGCGCCGTCATCAGCACCGGACGGAAGCGGACCGAGCCGGCTTCCAGCGCGGCGGCGGTGGCGTCGCCCAGTTCTTCCAGCCGTTCACGGGCAAACGAGATCACCAGCACCGAGTTGGCGGTGGCCACACCCATACACATGATGGCCCCGGTCAGCGCCGGCACCGACAGCGTGGTATTGGTGGCGAACAGCATCCAGACGATACCGGCCAGGGCGGCCGGCAGCGCCGAGACGATCACGGCCGGGTCCAGCCACGACTGGAAGTTGACCACGATCAGGAAGTAAATCAGCACCACGGCGCCCAGCAGGCCGAACAGCAGGCCGGAGAAGGCGCGGTCCATGGTTTTCACCTGGCCCAGCATCTGCGCCGACGAACCTTTCGGCAGTTCGGCCTTGGTTTCTTCCAGCACCTTGTTGATGTCCTTGGCGACGGCGCCGAGGTCACGGTCCTGGGTGGTGGCGTAGATCTGCACCATCGGCGAAATATCGTACTGGCTGACCAGCGCCGACGCGGTGCCGCGCTGGAAGCGGGCGACGCCGCCTAAGGTAGCGGTGCCGGTGGAGGTGCCGTTACCGACCGGCAGGTTGGCCAGCGCGGTCAGCGAATCCAGCTGCGGTTGCGGGGTCTGCATGACGATCGGATAGCTGACGCCGTTGGCGGGATTGAGCCAGAAGGTCGGCGCTACCTGCGACGAACCGGCCAGGTTGACCACCATGCTGTTGGTGATGTCGCGCGTGTTCAGGCCCAGCTGCTGCGCCTGGGTACGGTCGAGGTCGACGTTGAACACCGGCGCCTTGTTCGACTGCTGGATGCGGGCGTCGGCCACGCCCTTGATGGCGCGAATGCGTTTCAGCAGCTTGTCAGCGTAGACGTAGTTGTCATCGATCTTGGCGCCGCGGATCTGGATATCGATCGGCGCCGGCGAACCGAAGTTCAGGATCTGGCCGACGATGTCGGCTGGCGGGAACGAGAACGTGGTGTCCGGGAATTCTTCCGGCAGCACCTTGCGCAGCTTGCGCACGTACTCGGCGGTCGGCGCATGATCCTCGCCCAGCGCGATCTGGAAGTCGCCGTCCTGGGTGCCCATCATGCCGGTGTTGTTGTACACCATATTGATCGAGCTGGCCGGCATGCCGATGTTGTCGGTCAGGGTGACGATTTCCTTGGACGGGATCACGCGGCGGATGGCTTGCTCGATGTGGGCGAAGCGGGCTGCGGTTTCCTCGATCCGGGTGCCGACCGGCACGCGCACGTGCAGCAGCACTTGACCGGAGTCGACCGATGGGAAGAAGTTACTGCCCAGGAAAGGCACCAGTGCAAACGACGCCAACACCACCACCATGAAGCCGATGATGAACTTCGGACGGCTGCCGATGGCCGATTCCAGGATGCCGTAGTAACCGGCGCGCAGGCGCTCGAAGCGGGCTTCGAAGGCGCGCTGGAAGTTGACCAGTGGATTGCGCGATGGCGGCAGGGTGGCCGCGCCGTGGTGGCCGTGGGCATGGCCTTCGCCGGTATCGTGCGCCTTCAGCAGGTAGTTGGCCATGGTCGGCACCAGGGTACGCGACAGCAGGAACGAGAAGATCATTGCGAAGATCACCGCCTCGGCCATCGGCACGAACAGGAAGCGCGACACGCCGTCCAGGAAGAACATCGGCACGAACACGATACAGATACACAGCAGCGAGACGAAAGCCGGGGTGGCGATCTGCGCCGCGCCGTCCATGATCGAGGTTTCAACCGGCTTGCCTTGTTCCAGGTGCCAGTTGATGTTTTCGATGGTGACGGTCGCATCATCGACCAGGATACCCACGGCCAGCGCCAGGCCGCCCAGGGTCATCAGGTTGAGCGATTCGCCGATGGCCGACAGGGCGATGATGGAGCCGAGAATCGACAGCGGAATCGATACCGCAATAATAATCGTCGAGCGCCAGCTTCCGAGGAACAGCAGGATCATCAGGCTGGTCAACGCAGCGGCGATCACGCCTTCCGAGGCCACGCCTTTGATGGCAGCGCGCACGAACACGGACTGGTCATTGATCGGTGTGACTTTCAGCGCTTCCGGCCAGCCGGATTTCAGCGTGTCGATCTTGTTGCGGATGCCGTCAACAATTGCCAGCGTCGAGGTCGAACCATTCTTCAGCACCGACATCAGCACCGAGCGGCTGCCGTCGACGTGCACCACGTTGGTTTGCGGCGCATTGCCGTCGTGGACGTTGGCGATGTCGCCCAGGTAGATGGTGGTGCCGTTGACCACTTTTACCGGCAGGCGGGCCAGGTCGGCGATGGCCGTTGGCGCGCTATTGAGCTGGATGGTGTATTCGAGCGAATCGATTTTCTGCGTGCCGACCGGGGTCAGCACGTTCTGGGCGGCCAGCGCGTTGGCGATGTCCTGCGCCGACAGGCCGCGCGCCTGCAACAGCGCCGGATCGACGTCGATCTGCACCTGGCGCTGCTTGCCGCCGTACGGCAGCGGAATTGCCGCGCCGGGCACGCTGACGAGCGGCGTGCGCACGGTGTTGGTGCCCAGGTCGGACAGCTGCTGTTCCGTCAGGCCTTTGCCCGACAGCGCCACTTGCAGAATCGGCACGGTGGCCGCATTGTAGTTAATGATCAGCGGCGGGGTAATACCGGCCGGCATTTGCTTCAGCAGCGCCTGCGAGATTGCCGTTACCTGGGCATTGGCCACCGCCACGTTGACGCCTGGCTGGAAGAAGATCTTGACGATCGACACGCCGGTGAAGGTGTTGGCCTCGATGTGTTCAATGTCGTTGACCGTGGTGGTCAGCGCGCGCTGGAACAGGGTCGAGACGCGGCCAGCCATCTGGTCGGGCGGCTGGCCGGTGTACTGCCATGCGACCGCGATCACCGGAATCCGGATGTCGGGGAAGATGTCGGTCGGCGTGCGCATCGCTGCCAGCGGACCGATGATCAGCAGCAGCAAGGCCATGACCACAAATGTATAGGGACGCCGGAGCGCCACGCGGACGATTTCAATTAACACACAAATTACCCCCAGGGACAGACTGACCGGACAATATAGCGCGGTGCAGCATTTTGAATAATGCGGCGGAATCGCATGACCTTATGAGCCAGGCTAATCAATGCCAAGGTGATGCTGATGATGCTGCGCTTATGCAGCAGGGATGCTAACAAGTGCTACATTAGTGAATAATTTTATCGTCTTAATCGTTATAGTTGACTTAAGAATTGTTTCTGGCATGTATCAATCGGCGGATACGCTGTATTCCAGTGCGGAATGTAATCTGTTTGTAATCCAGCTGTCACCTTGCCGTCAGGGAGGGATTTTTATACTGGTTTCATTCCCATCACTGAAGGAAACCATCATGAAAAAGCTGTTACTGGCCGGCGCCTTCGCCGCCTTGTTCTCCGGCGCCGCTTCCGCAGAAGTGAATAATATCGTGTTAGTGCATGGCGCGTACGCCGACGGCTCGTGCTGGAATGACGTGATCGCCAAATTGCAGCAAGCCGGCAAGCACGTCACCGCCGTGCAGAACCCGCTGACCTCGCTGACGGATGACGCCGACGCCACCCGCCGCGTGCTGGCGCTGCAGGACGGGCCGGTGGTGCTGGTGGGCCATTCGTGGGCCGGTACGGTGATCAGCGAGACCGGCGTCGATCCGAAGGTCAAGGCGCTGGTGTATGTGGCGGCGCGGGCGCCGGATGCCGGTGAGGATTACGGCGCGCTGGCGGCAAAGTTCCCGGCGCCGCCGGCCAGTGCCGGTCTGGTGAAATCGCCGGACGGCTTCGCGCAACTGAGCGAGGAGGCGTTTGTGCGCGACTTCGGCGGCGATCTGGACCCGGCGCGCGCGCGCGTGCTGTATGCCGGCCAGGGCCGCATCTCGCAGACCCTGTTCAGCGCCCGCACCACGCAGGCGGCGTGGAAGGTCAAGCCGACTTATTACGCGGTATCCACCAACGACCGCACCACCTCGCCGGACCTGGAGCGTTTCCTGGCCAAGCGCATGGGTGCCAGGACCATCGAGCTGGCGTCCAGCCACCTGTCTATGATTTCGCACGCGGACGAGATCGCTAATCTGATCCTGGAAGCCGCCAAATAACGCTCAGGCAATCGCGACCGGATTGATGTTGACCTGGGTCGAGCCGACATACAGCGGCTGGCCCAGCACAAACAGAAATTCAAAGATGCCGTCGCGCAGCAGCGCCCGGGTGTCGATCAGTTCCAGGTTGTAGATGCCGCGCTGCGCCAGCATGAACTGGTTGACCGGGAATTCCTCGCCGGTCGGGTTCGGATACACCTCCGAGGCCCAGGTGTCGCCGCCGAAAGCGACGATATCACGCTCGGCCAGCCATTTCGCCGCCTCGATGTCGATGCCCGGCTCCACTTCCAGGAATTGCTTGTCGTCCTTGCCGATTAGCTCCAGCCAGCCGGTATTGAACAGCACCACGTCGCCGGCCTCGATCTGAACGCCCTGGCGCGCCAGCGTGGCTTCAATATCGGCCACCGTGATGGTGGTGCCGCCCGGCACGATAGCCACGCCGAAATGCACGGTCATATCCAGCACCACGCCGCGCGCCACCAGCGGCGGCACTTTTTCCACGCCCAGCTTTTTGACCCCTTCCACGGTGACGAAGTCGGTGGCGTGGTTGCCGTTGTAATACACATGGTTGATGCCGATATGGCCGATGCCGTTGAGTTGCGTGCCGACACCGGTCCACGCCACCGCCAGTTCGTCATTGAAGGTGAACTGGTTCGGCCCCGTGGTTTTGCCGGCTTGTTCGCCCGGCTGAATGTTGTACAGTTTGAAGCTGCGGTGGCGGAAGGCCGGCAGGTCTTTGCTGACCGGCACCGCCAGCGGATAGGTGCGGCCCGTCTTGATCAGCGCCGCCGCCTTCAGCACCCGTTCCGGGGTAATGAGGTTGGCGGCGCCGATTTCATCTGCCGCGCCAAAGCGCGACGGATACCAGCTTGGCTTGTTTTGCATTGTGTCTCCTGAGATGGGGGGGAGCCCCAGTCTCAGTGGCACGGTAAGAAGCGGCAAGCACCGCACGGTAAAAAGAGATTTGAGCCAGGCTCAATAATCCTCTTACTTATGGAATAGGGAGGTCAGCACGGTGGCGCCGCCGGCCTGCTTGACGGTGATGGCGCCATCGGCGTGGCCCGGGCCGATCATGGTGCCGTTGGCTATGCCCATGGCGTTGGTGCGGAAACTGCCAACCGGCGCCGCGCCGTTGCCCGCATAGACGTCATATTGCGTATCCGGCTTGAGCTTGTACAGGAAGGCCTCGATCGATTCCACCACGCCCAGGCTGCGCACCACCACAAAGCCCTTGGCTTCGCCGGCGACCGGTTTGAGCTGGATATTCGCCGAATCCTGATTCACGCGCGGCACCAGGTTGGACGCGTCGGTGGCCGATGGCGCCACGTTCGACAGATAGACCAGCGCCTGCGGCGCCTGCCCGCCGCCCATGGTGGCAATCACTTTATTGGTGGCGGTGTCGATCACTTGTACGCCGTCGCCGTTTTCCAGGCCGATGTAGACCCGGCTGTTGTCGTCCGAGGTCCAGGCGCCGTGCGGCAGGGCGCCGGTCGGAATGGTGGCCAGCAGTTTCGCTTGCGGGCCGGTGCTGTACACCTTGACCACGTTTTCGCCGCCGATCGTCACATACGCGCGCACTTCGCCGCCGACCTTGGCAAACGCCAGGTGGTTGGTGATGAAGCCGGTATCGATCACGCCGGTCACTTCCAGCGTCTTGGTGCTGATGCGCGTGACTTTGCCGACGTCCTTGTGCGTCATCCAGATTTCGCTGTAGTCGGGGGTAAATTGCAGGAAGGGCGAGAACGGGCTGACCACATTGATGCGTTTGATGATGGTGTGCGTCGCCACGTCGATGATGTCGACGGTCGGCGTAAAGCTGGAAACGGCAAACGCCAGCTTGCCATCCGGATGGAATTGCACCATGCCCGGTCCCAGTTCGGTCTGGATGCGGTGGGTTTCCTTGAAGGTCACCGGATCGATCACCGAAATATAGTCCTCGCCGCGCACCACTACCCACACTTCCTTGCCATCGGCGCTAAAGAAACCTTCATGCGGCGAGCGGCCGACGTAGGTTTTACCTTTGACCTTGTTGGTGGCGGTGTCGATAAACGTAACCGAGTTGGAGCCGTTGGAAATCGCAATCAGCGTCTTGTGGTCCGGCGAAAACCCCAGGCCGTGCACATTGATCTCGCCTTTGTACAGCGGCGACAGCACGTCAGGCCGCTGGTTGCCCAGTTTGATCTGGCCCAGCAGCTTGTTGGACGCCGGGCTGAAGACGGACACGGTATTGGTATTCTGGTCGGCCGTGTAGACCCGGTCCAGCGGCGAGATGGCGGCTTCGGCGTGGACGCTCAGGGCCATGCCGATGGCGGCGGCGAATGCGAGTTGCTTCATTTGGTGGTCTCCTTGGTGGGATGGTGGTCTAGCCAGGCCTGCATGACCTGGATTTCGACCTGCTGCTCGGCGATGATGCCCAGCGCCAGGTTGCGGATCTCGGGATCTTTGGTCGATAGCAGCACTGCTTTTGCCATGTCGACAGCACCCTGGTGATGGGGCATCATCATGGTGACGAAGTCGTGGTCGGGATTGCCGTTCATCGGCGCCTGGCGCATGCCGGCGTCCATGACGGCCATGGCGTCGTCCATCAGCGCGCTGAACGGCTTGGCGCTGCTGGCGACGAAGACGGGCGGCGCTGCCGACGCCGGGGGCGTCGATGCGGCCTCGCCATGATGGTGGTGCTCCTGCGCGCTGGCCGCTGCCGCTGTGAGCGACAGCGCGGCCAGGCCGGCGATGAGGGCGGCGCGCACCAGCTTAGCCTCGGTACAGCGGGTTGCTGCCGACGTAGACCGTCACGTTGCCGAGATCGATACCGGCCGGGGCGATTTTGGCCAGGCTGAAGGCTTCTTCGGCGTGCAGCGTGTCAAAATGCCAGGTGAAGGTCTTGCCATTGACGTTGAAGGCCACGGTGTCGCCGTTGTTGACGTTGACCGATTTGGTGTTGGCGTTGATGGTCACCTGGCGGTCGGCGCTGGCGTTGCTTTCGGCCATGCCGAACTGCGGATTCGGATTGACCACAGCGTGGGCGGCGCCGGTGAACAAGGTGGCGGCGATGATGGTGGTGCGCAGAGCGTTGAACATGATGTTTCCTTTCGGGGTGAAGTGAAGATGTAGCCAGTCTAAGCAATGGGCACTGACAGGAAGATGACGCTCAAATGACAGATTTGTAATCCCCACGGCGGCGCAAACAGCCGAGAATGCAGCCATCATGAAAATACTTATTGTTGAAGACGAGCCCAAAGCGGGCGACTATCTGGTCAAGGGCCTGCAGGAATCGGGCTACGTGGCCGACCTGGCGCGCAACGGCGTCGACGGCCTGTCATTGGCGCTGGAGATCGATTACGACTTGATCGTGCTGGACGTGATGCTGCCGCAGATGGACGGCTGGCAGGTGCTGGCCAGGCTGCGTGAACGCAAGGAAACGCCGGTGCTGTTCCTCACCGCCCGCGACGACGTGGCCGACCGCGTCAAGGGGCTGGAGCTGGGCGCCGACGATTACCTGGTCAAGCCGTTTGCGTTTGCCGAGTTTCTGGCGCGCGTCAAAACGCTGATGCGGCGCGGCCCGGTGCGCGAGGCGGAAGTCATCCGCGTGGCGGACCTCGAAATCGACGTGTTGCGACGGCGCGTGTCGCGCGGCGGCCAGCGCATCGAGCTGACCGCCAAGGAATTTGCCTTGCTGCACCTGCTGGCCAAGCGCCAGGGCGAGGTGCTGTCGCGCACGCAGATCGCTTCCATGGTGTGGGACATGAATTTCGACTCCGACACCAATGTGGTGGACGTGGCGATCCGCCGCCTGCGCGTCAAACTGGACGACCCGTATCCGCTCAAACTGGTGCAGACGGTGCGCGGTATGGGCTATCTCCTGGAAGCGCGCTCGTGAAGCGCCGTCCGCTGTCGCTGACATTGCGCGTGGCCTTGCTGCTGTCGGCGGTGGCGGTGGCGACCTTTCTGGCCGTTGGCGCCTACCTGTATCACACCTTGCAGCGGCAGATGGCCTACCGCGACGACGTCGAGCTGATCGCCAAGGTCGGCCAGATCCGCCGCGTGCTGGCCGAGCTGCCGTCGGTGTCGGCCATGGTGCGCAACGCCCGGCCGCTGACCGACACGCTGTATGGCCACAACGACTTCATGCTGAAGGTGAACGGCGCCGACGGCAAGCAACTGGTGCAGACCTCGGTCACCTCGCGGCCGCTGCCGACAGTGGCCAGCGTGCCGGCGCAACGCGCGCTGACCATGGACGATGTGCACGACTGGCAGCCGGCCATGGGACGCGGCCGCATGGTGCGCGCCACCGGGCTGGTGGGCGTCAACCCGACCGCCGGCGACGCTGGTGAACCGGTGCAGATCACGCTCGCGCGGGAACGGTCGGACCGTTTGCAGCTGCTGCGCGCCTATGTCGCCGATCTGCTGGTGGCGCTGTGTGGCGGCGCTTTGCTGGCGACCGCGCTGGGCTATGCGGTGGTGCGTTACAGCATGCGGCAATTCCGCTCGGTGATTGCCAAGGCCGGGGACATCAACGCCAGCCGCCTGAACACGCGCTTGTCGGTAGAGGACGCGCCGGCCGAGTTGCGGCAGATGGGCGAAGCCTTCAACGCCATGCTGGACCGGTTGGAGGACGGCGTGCAGCGATTGTCCGGCTTTGCCGCTGACCTGGCGCACGACATGCGCACGCCGGTCAACACGCTGATGGTGGAAACCCAGGTGGCGCTGTCGCGCCCGCGCACGCCGGAGGAATACCAGGCGCTGCTGGCGTCAAACTCCGAGGAATACGAGCGGCTGGCGCGCATGATCGAAAACACGCTCTTTCTGGCGCGGGTCGACAACGCTCAGCTGGCGCTGCGGCGCGAGTCGCTGGACTTGCAGGTGGAATTGCAGCGCATCCACGAGTATTTCGAGATCCTGGCCGATGACGGCGGCGTTCGCCTGACCGTCGAAGCCGAGCCGCTGCGCGCCGAGATCGACCCGGTACTGTTGCAGCGCGCCGTCAATAACCTGGTGTCGAATGCGATCCGCTACACGCCGGCCGGCGGCGAAGTGCACCTGTCGGCGCGCGCGGTGGAAGAGGGCGTGCAACTGGCGGTCAGCAACACCGGCCCCGGCATCGCGCCCGAGCATTTGCCGCATATCTTTGACCGCTACTACCGGGCCGACCAGGCGCGCTCGGACCAAGCCCATTCGGCCGGACTGGGCCTGTCCATCGTCCGCGCCATCATGAATTTACATGGCGGAAAGATTTCCGTGGACAGTCAGCCGGGCGCCAGCACCACGTTTTTCCTGCTGTTCAAAAAAGCTCAAAATAGTTAAAAAATCGTGTCGATTTGTGTGTTGCTGGTGCGTCGTAGGGGTAGAGTGACTTACTCGTCAACCCAAGGAGACCATCATGACCACCACCGTGATTCCACACCTGGTATGCGAAGGCGCCGCCGACGCTATCGAGTTCTATAAAAAAGCCTTCAACGCCGTCGAGCAGATGCGCATGCCTGGCGATAACGGCCGCATCATGCATGCCGCCCTCACCATCGGCAACTCCACCATCATGCTGGCCGATGACTTCCCCGAATACGGCGGTCTCGGGCCGAAGGCGCTGAAAGGCAGCCCGGTCACGCTGCATATGGTTGTGCCGGACGTGGACGCCTCGTTCCAGCAGGCGGTGGACGCCGGCGCCTCGGTGCGCATGGCGCCGGCCGATATGTTCTGGGACGACCGCTACGGGCAGGTCACCGATCCGTTCGGCCATCACTGGTCCATCGCCACCCACATCAAGGACATGACGCCGGCCGAGATGATGGAAGCGATGAAACAGCAGTCCGAATGTCAGTAAGGAGCGCCGCATGCGATTCATGATCATTGTAAAAGCCACCGCCGACTCCGAAGCGGGCAAGCTGCCCAGCACCGAGCTGATGACCGCCATGGGCAAGTTCAACGAGGAACTGGTCAACGCCGGCGTGCTGCTGGCGGGCGAGGGCCTGCATCCGACCGCCAGAGGCGCGCGCATCCATTTCGACGGCGCCAGCCGCACCGTGACCGACGGCCCGTTCTCCGAGACCAAGGAGTTGATCGCCGGTTTCTGGCTGATCCAGGTGAAATCGAAGGAAGAGGCGATTGAGTGGATGAAGCGCTGTCCGAATCCATTCGATGTGCCGTCGGACATCGAAATCCGTCAAGTGTATGAAATGAGCGACTTTGGCGACGCCGCCACGCCGGAAGTGGTGGCCCAGGAGGAGGCTTTACGGGCGCGCCTGTGATACCTTAATGCCTAAGTCAATCGGGAGCTCGATGTAATGGAATTCATGGTACTGCGCCGCGCCAATCAAAGCACGGAACGAGGGATACAACCGCCAGCGCTGGAGCCGGGCATTTTCCTGCGCCCCAGCGTGGAGGCGGTGCGCTTGCAGCGCCGTGACGGCGAATGGGGCGAGCTGAAAGGCCCGTTTCCGCCGAAGGAGCTGATCGCCGGCTTCGTGCTGCTGGAGGCGGCGTCGCGCGAGGACATCGTCGAACAGGTGCGCTGGTGGCCCTTGTTCGACAGCGGCGCAGTGTATGAAATCCGCGACGCCGGCTGCCCCGGGAACTGCGTCGGCTTCGATGAGCGCGGCACGGCGGCCGGCACTATTCCAAAGCGCAATGAAGCGTTGAAGCGCTATGTGATTTTCCTGCGTTCGGACGTGTATGCGGAAGCCAACGCCGAACCGCCGCCGGAAGTCATCGATGTGATGAACGCGTTTAATGAAAGCGGCGTGCAGCAGGGCGTGCTGCTGGCCGGCGAAGGACTGAAGGGAACGGACACCGCCGCCCGCGTCCACTACGCCAACTCGCGCACTTCGGTGGTGGACGGCCCGTTCACCGAAGTGAAGGAGCTGATCGCCGGCTACTGGATGATCCAGGCCGCCTCGCTCGAGGAAGCGATTGCCTGGGCCAAGACTTATCCCTATCCGCAGCCGGGCGAGATCACGCTGGAAATCCGCGAGGCCTGCGAACGCATCGACCGCCAGGAGTTCACGCCGGAGATGGTCAAGGCGGAAGAACGCCTGCGCGCCGAATTGCTGGAAGCGGGGCTGCGCAACGCATTCAGTAAAGCGGCCCGTGGCGGCTGACGTTCACAAAATCGTTGAAGCGGTATGGCGGATGGAGTCCGCCAAAATCATCGCCGTGTTGGCGCGCATGCTGCGCGACGTCGGCCAGGCCGAGGAACTGGCGCAGGACGCACTGGTGCTGGCGCTGGAGCGCTGGCCGGACAGCGGCGTGCCGGAACAGCCGGCCGCCTGGCTGACCACCGTCGCCAAGAACCGCGCGCTGGACGCGCTGCGCCGCCGCCAGCTGCATCACGAAAAAGAACCGCAACTGAGCTATGAAATCGACCAGCTGCTGCAAGACGCCGCGCCCGATCTGGAGCACGCGGTGGCCGAGGCGCTGGAAAACGACATTGGCGACGATGTGCTGCGGCTGGTGTTTGTGGCCTGTCATCCGGTTCTGCCGACCGATGGCCGCGTTGCGCTGACCTTGCGCATGCTGGGCGGTTTGAGCACCGAGGAAATCGCCCGCGCCTTCCTGGTGCCGGAAAAGACCGTGGCGCAGCGTATTGTGCGCGCCAAGCGCACGCTGGCCGAGGCCAAGGTGCCGTTCGAGCCGCCGCGCGCGCATGAGCTGCACGAGCGGCTGGCGTCGGTGCTGCAAGTGATCTACCTGATCTACAACGAAGGCTATTCCGCCAGCGCCGGCGCCGACTGGATGCGGCCCGCGCTGTGCGAGGAAGCGTTGCGGCTGGGGCGCGTGCTGGCCGGCTTGCAGCCGGACGAAGCGGAAGTGCACGGGCTGGTGGCGCTGATGGAAATCCAGTCCTCGCGCGCCCGCGCCCGCGTAGGGCCGGCCGGGGAGCCGATTCTGTTGCTGGAACAGGATCGCGCGCGCTGGGATCAGTTGCTGATCCGGCGCGGACTGGCGGCGCTGGCACGCGCCGAACGCAGCGGCCGTGGCCTCGGGCCGTACGGGCTGCAGGCCGCCATCGCCGCCTGTCACGCGCGCGCCCGGCAGGCGCAGGATACCGACTGGCCGCGAATCGCCGCGCTGTATGACGCTCTGGCGCAGTTGTCGCCGTCCCCAATCGTCGAGTTGAATCGCGCTGTGGCGCTGTCGATGGCGTACGGTCCGCAGGCGGGACTGGAGGTGGTAGATGGTTTGCTGGCAGCGCCGGCGTTGAAGTACTACCATTTGCTGCCCAGCGTGCGTGGCGACTTGCTGGCCAAGCTGGGACGTCACGACGAAGCGCGCCTGGAGTTCGGCCGCGCCGCGTCGCTGACACAGAACGAGCGCGAACGCCAGCTGCTGCTGGCGCGCGCCCAGGCGCATTAAGCCAGCGTGGCTTCCAGCAGCTTGATCAGCGCTTCGATGCCGTCGGCGTCGGTTTGGTCGAAGCGGTTCGGCAGCGGGCTATCGAGGTCGAACACGCCGACGATGGCGCCGTCCGGGCCGCGCACCGGCACCACCAGCTCCGAACGCGAATTGACGTCGCAGGCGATGTGGCCCGGGAAGGCGTGCACGTCCGGCACGACGATGGCTTTGCCTTCCACCACGGTGGTGCCGCAGACGCCACGGCCTTTCTTGATGCGGATGCAGGCCGGCTTGCCCTGGAACGGGCCGAGCACCAGTTCATCGCCTTTGAGGAAGTAGAAGCCGGCCCAGTTCAGGCCCGGCATGGTGTTGAATACCAGCGAGCTGAAATTGGCGGTGTTGGCGATCAAATCGGTCTCGCCGTGCAGCAGGCCTTGCAGCTGTGGGCGCAGGTCGTTGTACATGGCATTTTTGGCGTCGGCGCTGTCGGTGCCGTAAGCGTTGTCGCTGAGGGTGAAGGTCATGATGTGTTGTTCTGAAAATAAGCGCAGGCGCGCCGAGGCCTCTATGGTAGCCGATCCGGCCAAATTACGAAGACTTCCTACCCTTTTTGTAGGCAGTATCTGATAGCGGAACGGCCGTGTGCAGGATACTCTGGTGGGCAGCGCGTCATTCACCAAGCGGGGTAAATATGTCCACCAGAAAAAAGAACGCTGAGCCGCCGCGTCACAACAAGCCAAAACACGTTGAGTCGCCACCGCCGCCCACTATCGATATCGACGCCTTGCTGATGGTCGGCGAGGAGCGCGTGCATATCGTATATGAGGAAGACGATAACATTGCCTTTATGGCGGAAGTGATCGATACCCTCTAGCCTCGGTGCGTTCTCTCACAGACGGGAGCGCAGCCGGGCGTGACAATCGGCTATCTTCAGAAAATGAAAGCCGTTTATGTCCGCAGATATGGTGATCGTCCGCAAGGAAGGGCTGTATTGCGTGCCCGGCCAGTTTTACATCGACCCGTGGCGGCCGGTGGAGCGTGCCGTCATCACCCATGCGCACGGCGACCATGCGCGCGGCGGTCATCAGCATTATCTGACGGCAGCGCCGGGCGTAAATGTGATGAAGTCGCGGCTGGGGCCGATCAATATCACCGGGCTGGCGTATGGCGAGCAGGTGGTGCATAACGGCGTGACGGTGTCGCTGCATCCGGCCGGCCATGTGCTGGGATCGGCCCAGGTGCGCATGGACTATCGGGGCGAGGTGTGGGTGGCGTCGGGCGATTACAAGGTCGAGGCGGACCGCACCTGCACGCCGTTCGAGCCGGTGCGCTGCGATACCTTCATCACCGAATCGACCTTCGGCCTGCCGATTTACCGCTGGCAGCCGGAGCAGCAAATCTTTGAGGACGTCAACCAATGGTGGGCGGCCAATGCGGCGCAGGGCCGCGCCAGTGTGCTGCTGGGCTATAGCTTTGGCAAGGCGCAGCGGCTGTTGAGCGGGCTGGATCCTTCTAATGGGCCGATCATCTGCCATGGTGCGGTGCAGACCTTGAACCAGGTGTATCGCGATGAGGGCGTGTGGTTGCCGTCGACTGTGATGGTGGCTGATGTGCCCAAGAGCGAGATCAGCAGGTCGATTGTGTTGGCGCCGCCGTCGGCTGCCGGCTCACCCTGGATCAAGCGCTTTGGCGATTACAGCGATGCCTTTGCCAGCGGCTGGATGCAGCTGCGCGGCGCCCGTCGCCGGCGGGGTGTCGATCGTGGCTTTGTGCTGTCCGATCATGCCGACTGGCCGGGTTTGCTGGAGGCGATCGGCGCCACCGGCGCGCAGCGCGTGATCGTGACGCACGGCTCGATTGCGGTGCTGGTGCGCTGGCTACAGGCGCAAGGCTTGCAGGCCAGCGGCTTCGATACCGAATATGGCGACGATGAGGCCGACGATGCTGCGACTGCTGACAGCGCCGCAGCGCCTGCCGATGGCGCCGCGGCCCCGGCCGCCGTCGCCGCCCGCGCTGGCGACTCGGCTGCTGCGGCTGGCCCCGGCCTCCCTGCATTCCCGGCTGCCGAAGGAGCGGAGCATGCGTGACTTCGCCCGCCTGTACGCCGAATTGGACGAGACCACGTCCACCACCCGCAAGTTGGCGGCGCTGCAAACCTATTTCACCACTGCCGCGCCGCAAGACGCCGCCTGGGCCGTTTACTTTCTCGCCGGTGGCAAACCGCGCCAGGCGGTGCCGACCAAGCTGCTGCGCCAGTACGCGATGGAATACGCCGGTCTCGACGAATGGCTGTTCGACGAGTGTTACCACTCGGTTGGCGATCTGGCCGAAACCATCGCCCTGGTGCTGCCGCCGCCGACCCACCCAAGCGAAATCGGCCTGGCCGACTGGATCGAACTCGGCATCGCGCCCTTGCGCGGCGCACCGCCGGAAACCGTGCGGACAGCATTGTTCACCTACTGGGACCAGCTCGACACCCGCGAACGCTTCCTGCTGACAAAGCTGATCGGCGGCGGTTTCCGCGTCGGCGTCTCGCGCTTGCTGGTGACGCGCGCGCTGAGCGCCATCGCCGGCCTCGACAGCAAACTGATCGCCCAGCGCCTGATGGGCTGGACCGACGGCAGCGTCAGCCCAACCGCCGCCGGGTTCAAGCAGTTGACGGCCGCCCACGCGCCGGAAGAACTGGCGCAGCGGGGCGGCCAGCCATACCCATTCTTCCTGGCGCACCAGCTGGAACGGGAGCCATCCACACTGGGCGACCTGGCCAACTGGCAAGTCGAATGGAAATACGATGGCATGCGCGCGCAACTGGTGCGGCGCGAAGGCAAGAACTGGCTATGGTCGCGCGGCGAAGACCTGATCACCGAACGCTTCCCCGAACTGGCGGCGCTGCGCCTGCCGGACGGCGTGGTGCTGGACGGCGAAATCCTGATCTGGCACGGCGGCACCGCACCGGCGCCGTTCGCCGACCTGCAAAAACGCATGGGCCGCAAACAAGTGTCGGCGCGCCTGCTGGGCGAATTGCCCGCCGTGATGGTGGCCTATGACCTGCTGGAACTGGACGGCCGCGATCTGCGCGACCTGCCGCAAGCCGAGCGGCGAATGCTGCTGGAACAACTGATCGGCAGTTTGCAAGGGACGCCGCAGCTGAGGCTGGCGCCGTTGATCGTGGCGGACAGCTGGGAGCACCTGGCCGAGATCCGCGCCGAATCGCGCGAGCGCGGCGTCGAGGGCATGATGCTGAAGGCGGTCGATGCGCGCTACGGCGTCGGCCGCACCAAGAGCGTCGGCACCTGGTGGAAGTGGAAGATCGATCCCTACAGTGTGGATGCGGTGCTGATCTACGCGCAGGCTGGGCACGGCCGCCGCGCTTCCCTGTACACCGACTACACCTTCGCCGTGTGGGATCAGGAACGCAACCTGGTGCCGTTCGCCAAAGCCTATTCCGGCCTGACGGATGTGGAGATTGCGCAGGTGGACCAGGCGATCCGCAAGACCACCATCGAGAAATTCGGACCGGTGCGCAGCGTGACGCCGAGCATGGTGTTTGAAATCGGCTTTGAAGGCATCGCCAGTTCGCCGCGCCACAAATCCGGCATCGCCGTGCGCTTTCCGCGCATCCTGCGGCGGCGCGAAGATAAATCCGTGGACGAGGCCGACACGCTGGAGTCACTCAAAAGCCTGCTTGTGGCGTCATGAAGGCGGAAGCCTGGTTCGCCGCGCGCGGCTGGACGGTGTTCCCGTTCCAGCGCGCCGTATGGGAAGCCGCCGCCGAAGGCCGCTCCGGCCTGCTGCACGCCACCACCGGTTCCGGCAAGACCTATGCTGTGTGGTTCGCCGCCTTGCAGCGCGCCGGTTATGGTGAGCGCTTGCTTGGCCGCGCCAACGCCCTGCGTTCTCGCACGCGCCGCATGCCTGCCGATGCCAGCGACACGGCGCGCAGCACGCCAAAGACCGGCCTGCGCGTGCTGTGGATCACGCCGATGCGCGCACTGGCCGCCGACACCTTGCGCGCCTTGCAGGACGCCGCTCCCGACTGGCAAGTGGAAGCCCGCACCGGCGATACCAGCTCGGCCCAACGTGCGCGCCAGAACAAGCGCCTGCCCGATGCGCTGATCACCACGCCGGAAAGCCTGACGCTGCTGCTGAGCCATCCGGACGCCGCCGACCGCTTCAAGCAGCTGCAAATGATCATCATCGACGAATGGCACGAGCTGATGGGTAACAAGCGCGGCGTGCAGACCCAGCTGGCGCTGGCGCGCTTGCGGCAGTGGAATCCGTCGCTGCTGGTGTGGGGCTTATCGGCCACGCTCGGCAATCTGGAACGGGCGCGCGATGTGCTGATGCCGGAAGGCGTCATCATCGAAGGCCATGTCAGCAAAGAGCTGCTGGTGGATACGCTGATTCCTGAAAATCCGTCGCGCTTCCCTTGGGGCGGCCACCTGGGCGTGCAGATGTTGCAGCCGGTGATACGCGAAATCGAACAGGCGTCCACCACGCTGGTGTTCACCAACACCCGCTCGCAGGCCGAGCTGTGGTATCAGCACATGTTGGACGCGCGTCCCGACTGGGCTGGGCTGATCGCACTGCATCACGGCTCGCTGGACAAGGAAGTGCGCGAGTGGGTGGAGCAGGGCCTCAAGCAGGGCCAGCTGAAAGCCGTGGTGTGCACTTCCAGCCTTGACCTGGGCGTCGACTTTTTGCCGGTGGAGCGCGTGCTGCAAATCGGCAGCGCCAAAGGTATCGCCCGGTTGTTGCAGCGCGCCGGCCGCAGTGGGCACGCGCCCGGCCGCATCTCGCGCCTGACGCTGGTGCCAACGCAAAGCATGGAATTGCTGGAAGCGGCCGGCGCCATCCACGCCGTCGCCGCGCGCGACATCGAAGCGCGGCCGGTGCCGGACAAGCCGCTGGACGTGCTGGTGCAGCATTTGGTGACCATCGCGCTGGGTGGTGGTTTCCGGCCGGATGAGTTGCTGGCCGAAGTGCGCAGCGCCTGGTCGTTCCGCCACCTGAGCGATGAGGAGTGGCAATGGGCGCTGGACTTCGTGGCACGCGGTGGCCAGACGCTGACGGCGTATCCCGAATACCGCCGCGTGCTGCCGGACGAGCAGGGCGTCTATCGCGTGCCCGACGCGGCGATCGGTCGCCGCCACCGCATGGGTATCGGCACCATTGTTTCCGATTCGTCGCTGCAAGTGAAATACGTCAGCGGCGGACGGCTCGGCAGCGTGGAGGAATCGTTCATCGCCCGCTTGCGCAAGGGCGACCATTTCCTGTTCGCCGGCCGCATCCTGGAATTTGTGCGGCTGCACGAGATGACCGCTTACGTGCGGCGCGCCACCGGCGCCAAGGGGGCGGTGCCGCGCTGGCAGGGCGGTCGCATGCCGATGTCGTCCGAGCTGGCGCATGCGGCGCTGGAGCAATTGCGGCTCGCCACGCTGGAGCGCTACGAGGGGCCGGAAATGCAGGCACTCAAACCCTTGCTGGAGATCCAGCAGCGCTGGTCGTCGCTGCCGACGCCGGACGCCACCGTCATCGAAACCATGCACAGCCGCGAGGGCCGTCATCTGTTCATGTTTCCGTTTGCCGGGCGCTCGGTGCACGTCGGGCTGGCGTCGCTGCTGGCGTACCGCGTCGGCCGCATGACGCCGGTAACGTTTTCGATTGCCGTCAACGACTATGGCTTCGAGCTGCTGTCCGCGCAGGAACTGGACTGGGCGCCGTTGCTGGACGCCGCCCACGGCGCCGATGTCGATCTGTTCAGCACCGAGCATCTGCTGGAAGACGTGCTGGCCAGCCTCAACGCCACCGAAATGTCACAACGCCGCTTCCGCGAAATTGCCCGCATTGCCGGCCTGGTGTTCCAGGGCTATCCGGGACAGGGCAAGAGCGCGCGCCAGTTGCAGGCGTCGTCGTCCCTGTTCTTTGCGGTCTTCCGCCAGCATGACGCCGGCAATCTATTGCTGACCCAGGCCCAGCGCGAAGTGTTGGAGCAGGAACTGGAACTGGGCCGACTGCGCGCCACACTACTGGAATTGCAGGCGCGCCGGGTGCAGTTCCATGCGATCAAACGCGCCACGCCATTCGGGTTCGCCTTGATGGTCGAGCGCTTCCGTGAAAAACTATCGACAGAAAAACTGTCGGACCGCGTCGCCCGTCTGGTACGCGAACTCGAAAAGGCTGCTGGACCATGATGCTGACCCTGGCCAATGAACAACTGCTGCTGTTGCCGCAAAAGGCCGCCTATTGGCCGCGCGAGGGCATGCTGATCATCGCCGACATTCACTTTGGCAAGGCCGCCTCGTTCCGCGCCTTGGGCGTGCCGGTGCCTGCGGGCACCACCAGTGCCAATCTGCTGGGGCTGGATGCGCTGCTGGCGCAGTACGATGTGCGCCACGTCATGTTCCTCGGCGACTTCCTGCATGCGCGGGCGGCCCATGCGCCGGCCACGCTGGCGGCGATGCTGGCCTGGCGCCAGCGCCATCCCGACCTGCGTCTGACCGTGGTGCGCGGCAACCATGATGCGCATGCGGGCGATCCGCCGGCGGAGCTGGAGATTGAGATGGTGGACGAGCCGCATGTGATCGGGCCGTTCGCGTTTTGCCATCACCCGGACGTGCTGGTGCCGTCGTATGTGCTGGCGGGGCATGTGCATCCGGTATACCGGCTGCGTTCGGGCTGGGAGTCGTTGTTGCTGCCGTGCTTCCTGGTGGGGCCGCAGCGCATGGTGCTGCCGTCGTTTGGCGCGTTCACCGGCGGCCATCCGGTGATGGCGCAGCCGGACGAGCGCATGTACGTCAGCAGCGGCGAGGCGGTGTTGTCGATTCCTTGATGCGGAACGCTCCTACATCGGCTATTGCCGGCGTCCTACGTTGGGTGCATTGGACGTGAACTAGGATGACTGCTCCTGTGCTGCACGCAGGAGTTTTATCTCAGGAGATGATCATGGCAACCAATGACAAAGGTAACAAGCAAAGCGACAACACCAGCAAACGCGGGTTCGCTTCCATGGACCCGGAACAGCAGCGCGAAATCGCTGCGGAAGGCGGTCGCGCCGCGCATGAAAAAGGCACGGCGCATGAGTTCACATCGGAGGAGGCGCGCAAGGCCGGCGCGATGAGTCACAAGAACGATCCGGGACGCAGCAAGCAGAGCGCCAACCCGGGCAACAAGGGTAGCGCCAAGCCCGAGGAGGAGGAGGAGGAGGACGAAGGCGAGAATATGGAGCAGGATAACAGCAAGGGCGGGCGGGGCGGCAGCCGATCGAAATAGCGCGCTTGCCCCCCTTACACCGCGATGCCAGGGTCTGACCCCGCGGGGTCAGACCCCTTGGTGTTGGGTTACAAACAGATCGTGTAATGCTTGCCCATATCCACCGCCGTGCGGCCGGTGACGGCCGCTTTGGCTAGCTGCACCAGCTGCTTCATCTTGCTGGCGCTGGCGTCCCAGTACTCGGCGGTCTGGATGCGGACCCGTATCATGGCCAGATGCGGGTCATCCAGACCACCGGGGAACCATGCCCGCACCAGCGGACTCCACAATTCCCGCGCCTTGGCCCGGTCCTTCAGCAAATACGCCTGCCCGGTCACCGACAGGTATAACTGCTCGTCCGGATTGGAAAAACTCACATTCACCTCCGGATGCTGCGCCAGATCGTGCGTGAATGCCGCCTCGTCCGAGGTGAAGAACCACATATTGCCCTCGTTATCCATCTGCTGCGTGGTCAGCGGACGGCTGCTCAGCACGTTATCGCCATCCACCGTGGTGAACATGCCGAACTTCACATGCTTGATCTTGGCGGCGATGGTGTTGATTTGTTCCTGCGAATAGAGCGGCATGATGCGCCTCCATGATAAAGATGTCGTTGCGTTCACCTTAACCCGCTTGCCGCCCACACAATGTGCGCAACTTTACATAGCAGATACACAATCGGCTTGACCCATCAAATGATAATCATTATCATTTATGTTTTTCGTCGAGGGAATTCCCGTGAGCGTACAAGGCGCCAGTTCCGCCCGCAATGCCAGCCGCGCCGTCTGGCTGAAGCAGTTGCACCAGTGGCATTGGATCAGTTCGGCCATGTGTCTGCTCTGCATGTTCCTGTTTTCGGTCACCGGCATCACGCTGAACCACGCGTCGCAGATCGAGGCCAAGCCGGTCATCACCCGCCAGCAGGCGCAGTTGCCGGCGCCGCTGACGACCCAGCTGCGCAGCTATGCCGAGCAGCACGACGGCGCCAAGGAGCCGCTGCCGGCGCCGGTTGAGCAATGGCTGAAGGACACATTCAAGGTGCAGCCGGGCGGCCGCAATGCCGAGTGGGCCAGCGACGAAGTCTATCTGCCGATGCCCAAGGCCGGCGGCGACGCCTGGGTGCGCATCGGCCTGGAAGACGGCGCGGCCGAATTCGAAAATACCGACCGCGGCTGGATCTCGTGGCTGAACGACGTCCACAAGGGCCGCAACACCGGTCCGGCGTGGAACTGGTTCATCGACATCTTCGCCGTGCTGTGCCTGGTGTTCTGCATCACCGGTTTATTGATTTTGAAGTTCCATGCGGCGAATCGGCCGTTCACCTGGCCGATGGTGGGCCTGGGCGTGCTGATTCCCATCGTAATTGCACTGCTGTTTATCCATTAATCCCACACAGGACTTCCATGAAATTACGCTACTCCATCGCGCTTAGTCTGCCACTCGCCAGTGCTTCGGCCATGGCCGCCGATCTGGCCCTCAAACTCGACGTGCCGCAGTTGAATGTGGCGGAATACCATCGCCCTTACATCGCTGCGTGGGTGGAAAACGCCGACCAGCAGGTGGTGGCCAACCTGGCCGTGCTGTACGACACCAAGAAAAAGGACAACGCCGGCACCAAGTGGCTGAAGGACATGCGCACGTGGTGGCGCAAGACCGGCCGTGAACTGACGATGCCGCTGGATGGCGTGTCGGGTGCGACCAAGGCGCCAGGCGAGTTCACGCTGAATGCACCGAAAGGCGCGCTGGACAAGCTGCCGGCCGGCCAGTACACCGTGATGGTCGAAGCGGCGCGCGAAGCCGGTGGCCGCGAAGTGGTCAAGGTGCCGCTGCAATGGCCGCCGAAGTCGGCACAGAACGTGAACGGCCAGGGCAAGGAAGAACTCGGCGCGGTCGTTGTGCAAGTCAAACCATAAGAATGGACGGGGATATGTCGAAAATGAATAAGTCGTTGATCGCACTGGCGCTGGCTGGCCTGTCCGTTGTCTCGCTGAATGCGCAGGCGCACAAGCCGTACATCCTGGCCTCGACCACGGAAGTGGAACCGGCGCGTGACGGTTCGGCCTGGGTGACGTTTGACGCCGCCGTGGCCGAGAATCTGTTCACCATCGATTTCTCGCTGAAGCTGGACGGCTTGAGCATCACCGCGCCGGACGGCAGCGCCTTGCAGCCGCAGAACGTCAACAACGGCAAGCTGCGCAGTACGTTCGACCTGAACCTGCCGAAGCCGGGCACCTACAAAGTCGCGCTGGTCAACGCCGCCGTGATGGGCAGCTACAAGGACAAGGAAGGCAATATGAAGCGCTTCCGTGCTACCGAGGAAACGCTGTCGAAAGAAGTGCCGGCCGATGCCACCGAGGTGAAAATCTCGCGTCAGGAAACCCGTCTGGAAACTTTTGTCTCCACCGGCAAGCCGGACATGAATGTGTTCAAGCCGACCGGCAAAGGCCTGGAAATGGTGCCAGTCACCAATCCAACCGAGCTGCACGCGGGTGACAAGGTGACCTGGCGTTTCCTGGTGGACGGCAAACCGGCCGCCAACCAGGGCGTGAGCCTGTTCCAGGGCGGCGTCAAGTTCCGTGGCACGCTGGGCGAAATCCGTCAGACCACCAACGACAAGGGCGAACTGACGCTGACGCTGCCGGCCGCCGGCCAGTACATGATCAGCAGCAGCTGGCCTGAAATCAAGCGCGTCGAAGGCCAGCCGCCGCAGATGGCGCCACGCCGCGTCAGCTACTCGGCCGTGGTCGAGATCCTGCCGGAATAAGGCAGGCATGCGCCGGGTTCTTCTGCCACACGATATTTCCGACGACCCGGCGCCAGCAGGCGGCGTGATCCACGACTACGCTGGCCGCAGCATGGGTACCAGCTGGTCGGTGCGGCTGGTGGCCGCGCCGGATGCCGTCTGCACGCATTTGCAGGACGGGCTGCAACAGCAGCTCGACGCCATCGTGGCTGAAATGAGCCACTGGGAAACCGATTCCGACCTGGGCCGCTTCAACCGCGCGCCCGCCGATAGCTGGCACGTGTTGCCGCCGGCATTTTTTGATGTGCTGGCTTTTGCGATGGATGTAGCGCGCGCTTCCGGCGGCGCTTACGATCCGACCGCCGGTACGCTTGTCAACCTGTGGGGCTTCGGCCCGTGGGGGCGCTACGACCAGCCGGATTTTGTACCGCCTTCCAACGATGAAATCAGCATCGCCCGCAGCCAGCTGGCGGCGCGGCCGGTGCGCCTGCAGCGCGATGGCCGCAAGGCCTTGCAGCCGGGCGGCGTGCAGCTGGATCTGTCGGCCGTGGCCAAGGGCTACAGCGTCGACCGGCTGTCTTATTACCTGAAAACCCAGGGCTTTGCGCACCACCTGGTCGAGGTGGGCGGCGAGTTGCGCGGCGCCGGCGTCAAGCCGGACGGCCAGCCTTGGTGGGTCATGCTGGAGCAAGTCACCGACATCGCCCCGGGCGCAACCGCGCCGGACGAACTGGTGCTGGCCTTGCATGGGCTGGCGGTCGCCACCTCTGGCGACTATCGCCGCTATTTCGAGCTGGACGGCAAGCGCTATTCCCACACCGTCGATCCGCGCAGCGGCATGCCGATCGCCAACGACCTGGCCTCGGTCACGGTAGTGCACGCGCAGTGCATGGCAGCCGACGCCTGGTCGACCGCGCTGACCGTGCTGGGCTGGCGCGACGGCCTGCATCTGGCTGAGCTGCAAGGACTGGCGGCGCGCTTTGTCGTGCGTCAGCCGGACGGCAGTTTCGCCGAATACCTGAGTACCCATTTACGCAGCATGTTAGACGAATAATGATTTGGACCAACGACCCTTCCCGATTGATGATGGTGGCAGGCATGAGCGTGGGGTACGCGCTGGTGTGTCTGGCGCCGTACCTGCGCACGCGCCGCAAGCGTCAGGCCGCCGCGCGCGCCAAGGCGGAAGCAGCGGCCTCGCCCGGCTGGATCGTCACCTACGCCAGCCAGACCGGCAATGCCGATGAACTGGCGCAGCAAACCGCCGCCACGCTGAAGCTGGCCGGTATTCCGGCACGGCTGTGCGAATTGTCCGAGCTGGAGGCGCAGGATTTGCAGGAAGCCGAGCGCATCCTGTTCCTGGTCAGCACCTATGGCGAGGGCGACGCGCCGGATGCGGCGGCCGGCTTTGCAGGCCGCCTGATGACCACCTCGCTGCCGCTGCCGAAACTGCATTACGCGGTGCTGGCGCTGGGCGACAGTGCTTATGCGCAGTTCTGCGGTTTCGGCCGCGCGCTGGATCAATGGCTGCAGGCGCAGGGCGCGCAAAGCCTGTTCCCACGCGTGGAAGTGAACCGCAGTTCGGAACAGGCGATCGGGCAATGGCGGCAGCAATTGAGCCACCTGGCAGGCACCAGCGATGCGCCTGACTGGAGCGCGCCGGCGTTTGACGCATGGCGTCTGAGCGAGCGGGTGCAACTGAATGCCGGCAGCGCCGGCGCGCCGGTGTATCACTTGGAACTGGAACCGCTGAACGGCGCGCTGCCGGCCTGGCAGTCGGGCGACCTGGTGCAGGTGGCCGCGCCGGCCGATCCGTCGCGCGCGCGGGAATATTCAATCGCCTCGATTCCGGCCGATGGCCGCGTCCATTTGCTGGTGCGTCTGCATACGCATGATGACGGCAGCCACGGCGTGGCCTCCGGCTGGCTGACGCAGCAGGCGTCGCTGGGCGAGACCGTGCAATTGCGGCTGCGCCAGCATCGCCGTTTCCGCCTTGAAGGCAACGTCGAACGGCCGCTGATCTTGATCGGCAACGGCAGTGGCATCGCCGGCCTGCGCGGCCACCTGAAAGCGCGTGTGCTGGCAGGGCAGGGACGCAACTGGTTGCTGTTCGGCGAACGCAACGCCGCCTACGACTACCACTACCGCGCTGAACTGGACGGCTGGCAGCGCGACGGCATGCTGGAAAAACTGGATATGGTGTTTTCTCGCGACCAGACCGAGCGGCGCTACGTGCAAGACCGTTTGGCCGAGCAGGCGGAAGCGGTGCGAGAATGGATCGCCGAAGGCGCCGCCATCTACATCTGCGGCAGCCTGGAAGGCATGGCGGCCGGCGTCGACGCCGCACTGGAAGCCGCGCTAGGCCGCGACGGCCTGGACGCACTCGCCGTCGCCGGCCGCTACCGCCGCGACGTCTACTAATCGGCGCCGGCTTGTTCCAGGCCGCGGGCCAGGCTGGAGATGGAGGGGTTGTCGATGAAGACGCAACGCTTGCCGTTGCGCTTGCAGTAGTCTTTGACCCGCCAGTACGCGCTGTGGCTGATGCAGCCGGTCTGACAAATCACCAGGTCGGCCGCCGCCAGGCTCGCTTCCAGGCGGTTGGCGTTGTCTTCCAGGCCGCCGTCGTGGTGGCTGAATTGCGCGCCTTCGCGCTCGATCAGTTCGCGGTAACTGGCGACGTTACCGTTGCGACCGCCGACACACAGCACCGCGCGTTCACGCAGACTCAACGGCATTTTCATGACGTGCTCGACCACCTGCCGGGCCGCTTCCTGCACCGGCGCCGGGGCTACTGAGGCGTCGTTGGCGCGCGCCAGTTCCAGTTTCAGTTCGGCGATCTGGTTGCGCATGGCGCGTTCGCGTTCTTCCATCTGGCCTAGGCGCTCGGCCAGCTTGGCGCGCGATTCCAGGCCGGGAATCGATTCGCGCAATTGTTCCAGTTCGCCCCTGATCGAGTCGATCATGCTGTCCTTGCCCACCACCTGCGCGCGCAGCTGCATCAGCTGCGAGGCGTGCTTGTCGGCGTCGGTGGTTTTCTCGGCCATCAGCGCGCTGGCGCGTTGCTGGGCTTTGGCCAGCTCGTGCGTCAGGCGCTTGTTTTCTTCCAGCGTGGCGTTGAACTTGGTGATGTCGGCACGCACGCACGCGCCAGCCTGGTGCTGCACCATGTGCAGGTCGCGGCACATCTGTTCTTCCAGTTCGGAATTGCAGCGCGGATGCGTCAGGCCGGCCCAGAAGGCGCCGGCGACGTCGCCATTGTTGACCGCAGCGCGCCACAGCTCGGCCACCTGTTCGGTCGTCTTGGCGTTGCGGAAACGCAGCAGCACGGCCGCGTAGCGACGTTCCAGCTCTTTTTGCAGCGCTTCCGACAGGCGGTTGCGGCTGGCGCATTCGGTCACCGCGCCGACGTGTACTTCGTAGTCGTCGGCCACCACTTTGCCACTGGTGACTTTGTCGACCAGCTTGCGCAGCACGCCCAGCGGGAAGCCGACCCCGACCAGCGGGCAGTGGCAGGCATGGCCCAGTTCCCACAGCCGGCGGCGGCGCGAAGCCTGCGCTTCCGGTTCCTTGCCCAGCACGCTGAAAACGTTGTTGATGACCGGCTTGATGACTTGCCGGGCGTTCTGCTCGGCCAGACGCTGACCGGGCTGGGCTACCGGCCCGGCCACCTGCGGCATGGCGGCGGCGATGATAGCCGCCAGTGGATCGTGTTTCTCGCACATGGTCAACGGCTCCGCTCAGGCGACCGACGGCGCAGTGCGCGCGCGGGCCATGATGCGGCTCAGGAAGTTGGTCTTTTCCTGTTCGTGCATGTTGCGTTCCACCTCGCTTGCCCACTGTTCCGACAACTGGGCGCAGGTCGCGCTCAGCACCGGCGCCAGTTCCGGCAAACCGGCTAGTGCTTTCAGATGACGCTCGATCACCGAGGCCAGCTTGACGCAACCACCGGCGTCATCGCTGCCGGCGGTGTAGTGCGACATCAGATGCAGCACGGCGGACAGCATCAGTTCGGGATTGTGGCCGCCATGCGATGAGGCGAGGAAAATCGGGTTGCTATGTTCGATGGCCATCAGACGCTCCAGGTGTGGAAAGAGAGTGTGGCTGGCGGCGGCTGGCTACTCAAGGGGAGATTGGGCGCGGCGGCGCCCTTTAACGCACAGTTAATCGGTACGGCACAAATCAGGCAGTGAGGATCAGCTTGTTCAGCTGGGTGATGCGCAGGCGGTAGACGCGGCCGCCGTGCTCGATTTCCATCTCGCGGCCGCCATCCATCAGGCCGGCGCTGCTGACGCGTTTGACCGGCTTGACCGCCTGAGCGGCAGCTACGGCGACAGGGTGGGCGGCGGGGGCCATCGCAGGGGTAGTCGTGATCATCTTCGCTTCTCCTTAATAAGAATGATTCGTATTTGCATTCATTATTGAGGAAGACGCGGCGGAATGCAAGCGTTTTTGCAGTCTTTTCGTTACCAAGACGATAAAAAAACGGCCCAGTCAATGACCGGGCCCAAGGCTGGGTAATGCGGGAGGTAGTACTTGAATCACTACAATGAATCACTGCGGGTTACTACAAAGCCGCCAGCAACTGGCCGGACGGTACGGTAGCGCCACCTTTGGACTTGCTGGTGGCGGGCTTGCCCCGCGTGCGCGAGGGCGGCAGGCGGCGCAAGGTTTTCAGGGCTTCGGGATCCTTGATGCCGATGGTGCGCTGGTCGACGCTGATCAGGCCGATCTCGTTGAAGGCGGACAGGGTGCGGCTGACGGTTTCCAGCGTCAGGCCCAGGTAGCTGCCGATTTCGTGGCGCGTCATGCGCAGGTTGAACAGCTTGCTGGAGTAGCCCATCTGCGCGAAGCGTTCGGCCAGCGCCACCAGGAAGCGCGCCACCCGGGCCTCGGCGCTGAGCGCGCCCAGCATGCCGATCATCGCCTGCTCGCGCACCAGCTCGCGGCTCATGACGCCGTACATCATGTTTTCCAGCTCAAGGTGGATGCGGCCGAGCGCGGTCAGTTTCTTGAACGGCAGCAGGATCAGGTCGCAATCGGACAGCGCCACCGCTTCCGACGAGTAGTGGCGGGTGTGGATGCCGTCGACGCCCAGCATGTCGCCCTTCATCGGGAAGCTGAGCACCTGCTCGTTGCCGTATTCGTCGATCAGCACGGTTTTGAGGAAGCCGGAGTTGACGATGTACAGCGTGTCGAACGGCTGGCCGATGGTGTGGATGCGCTGGCCGGTTTTAAACTGCACGTGCTGGAACAGCAATTCCTCGTTGGCCATTGAACTGGCGGCGGGAATGTGCAGCAAGTCGCAGACCTCTTTGAGGTTCGACCAGAGCCGCCCCTGCCGCTGGCGGCCGGCTTCCATCGACGACGATTGCAGTGCCGTCGTGGCCGGGCGAATTTCAGACGTTTGCGTTGACAGCATAGTGGTCTCCTGTAGACAGGTATCTGAACGGTATGGTTTCAGTATGTCAACACGGAGGTCGGATAGATATCAGCAATGGCTGAATCTACTGGTAGGAGTCGGGCTAAAGTTTGTAGGAGTCGTCCTACAGGTGAGCTCGGCTATCAGGTTTTGAACGGGGATAACAGACGGTGGGCGACGGCGTACTGCACCATTTCCGCCAATGAACTCATGCCCATTTTCTGCATGATGCGGGTTTTGTGGGTGCTGACGGTTTTGACGCTCAGGTGCAGGCTGTTGGCGATCTCGGTGATGGAACGGCCGGCCACCAGCAGCGAGAACACCTCGAATTCGCGGTCCGACAGTTGTTTATGCAACAGCGACTCGTGCGGCATCATGATGTTGAGCGCCAGCTGCTCGGCTACTTCGGTGCTGATGTACGGGCGGCCGGAAGCGACCTTGCGGATCGCGCCGACCAGCTGGGTGCCGGCGCTTTCCTTGGT
Source organism: Duganella dendranthematis (assembly GCF_012849375.1). Lineage (NCBI taxonomy): Bacteria > Pseudomonadati > Pseudomonadota > Betaproteobacteria > Burkholderiales > Oxalobacteraceae > Duganella > Duganella dendranthematis. Next base: position 689,228 of record NZ_CP051684.1, on the reverse strand, counting down.
CAGATAGCCCTGGGCGCCGGCGCGGATGGCGCGCACCGCGTACTGTTCTTCCTCGTGCATGGTGAGGATCAGGATGGCCAGCTTGGGCGCCTCGGCCTTGACCTGGCGGATCAGGTCGACGCCACTGCGGCCCGGCATCGACAAGTCCAGCAGCAGCAGGTCGAAGCCGCCCTGGCGCACATGGCCGAGCACCTCGAAGCCGTCGATGGCCTCGCCCACGATGTCGATATCCGGCGCGCCATCAAGAATGCGTTTCAGCCCCTCGCGCATGATGGTGTGGTCGTCGGCAATCACTATACGAATCATGGAATGGTGGCAAAAAAATGATTAATAGTAAGTTTTGTTACTGTTGAGTCAAGTTGGTCATATTACTATAAACGTTGACCGACGGGCGCTTATTTGGCGCCAGGCTCCTTGATCAGGCGGTGTACCAGCACCGGGATTTTGGAATGCTGCAACACCTTGTTGGTTACACTGCCCAGTAACAACTGACCCCAGCCGCTGCGGCCGTGCGATCCCATGAAGATCAGGTCGCAACCATGCTGTTGCGCGACGTCGACGATTTTCAGCGCGGCGCTCTCGTGGAAGGCGGTGAGCGTGGTGCAGTTGACGCCGCGTTTGGCGCAGGAATCGGCCACGTCCTGGGTGTGGTCGGCGCCGGCGCGCTCCATCGCGGCGCGGTATTCGGCCTCGCTGGGATAGCTGGGTGGAATGATTTCGACGTAGATCGGGTACTGGTATTCCGGCGCAACAAACAGGGCCAGCACTTCGGCGCCCAGCTGTTCGGCAAACTGCACGCCGGCGCAGGCGGTCTTGCTGGATACGGCCGAGCCGTCGGTGGTGATCAGGATTTTGCGGTACATGACAAACCTCCCTTTTATGCATCAACTCACAAGATGATTGTAGCCCCGATTTACATTATTAACAGTATGGAAAGACTTGATGTTTATCAAATAAAATCGCTTTATCCTGTGGTGCAGGGTGTGGGCTTTTATGCGTCTGACACGTTTTTTTTGCACTAAAGCACTACTTTTGTGTCCTGCGGCATACCTCGGTGATCTTTCCAATGTTAGTATCTCCAAATACAGCTAGTTTAGGCAGTAAATTTATCAATATGGAGAAGCAGGGATTATGACTAACGCCGCTGACGATTTCGACGCCTTATTTGAAGAAGTGTCCGCTCAGAGCAAGACAGCAGCGCCCGCTCCAGCGCCTGCGCCAGCCCCGGCCGCCAGCGCAGAAGACGACCTGGAAAGCCTGTTTGAAGAAGTCGCAGCGGCCCGTCCGGCCGATGCCGCGCCCGCCGCCGTTGCTGCGCCCGCCGCAGCCGCCCCAGCCGAGGGGGCGCCCGTCGAAGACAAGGCCATGTTCGAACGCCTGGGCGGCATCGTGCGTTTGTTGCACGATTCGCTGCGCGAACTGGGCTACGACAAGGCCCTGACCGAAGCGTCGAGCCAGATCAACGACGCCCAGGACCGCCTCGAATACGTCGCTACGCTGACCGAGCAAGCCGCCAACAAGGTGCTCAACACCCTGGACGAGGGCATGCCGGAGCAGGACACGCTGTCGAAAAAATCAAAAGACATGGAAAACCGCTGGGCCGACCTGTTCGCAGGCAAGCTCAGCCTGGAGCAGTTCAAGCAACTGGCCGGCGACTCGCAGCAGTTCGCGATCGCCGTGTCGGCCGCCACCGAAGCGGAAAAGGCGCGCCTGCTGGAAATCATGATGGCCCAGGACTTCCAGGACATCACCGGTCAATTGATCAAGAAAGTGGTGACTATCACGAAAACTGTCGAGAGTGAATTGGCCACGCTGCTGCGCGACAATGCGCCGCCGGCGGTCAAGGAGAAGATTGCACAGAAAGAAGTGTCCCTGATGTCCGGTCCGTCCGCTCCGGCCGTGGCGCTGAATCAGGACAGTGTTGACGATCTTCTTGCCGATCTGGGGTTCTAATGGACGATATGCTGAAGGATTTCGTCGTTGAGGCGATGGATCTGGCGGTCAACGTGGAGGAGCACCTGCTGCGCCTCGAACGTGACCCCGAGAACAAGGAAACGCTGAACGCGGTGTTCCGTTCGTTCCACACCATCAAGGGCGGCGCCGGTTTCATGGGCCTGCCGGCGATGGTGACGGCCTGCCACCTGACCGAGAATCTGTTTGACGCCCTGCGGACCGGCGCCGCGCCGGTGACGCCGCTGTCGATCGAAGCGGCGCTGCAAGCGTCGGGCTTTGTCGCCGACCAGCTGGCCGAACTGAACGACGGCGCCGAGCCGAGCAGCCTGCCGGCGCTGCCGAGCGATCTGGAACAGTTGCTCAACGACGCCATCGCCGGCAAGTCCAGCGCGCCGGCCAAGCCGGCTGCCGCCGCCGCCGCGCCCGCACCGGCGCCAGTTGCCGCCGCCCCTGTCGCCGTTGCCGCCGCGCCATCGGCCGACGGCCTGGACTGGGAAGGCATGTATGAAACCGTGATGCCTGCCGGTAGCTACACCCGTTCCGCCCCGGCCCCGGTCGCGGTGGCCGCGCCGGTGGAAGCCGTTGCCGCAGCGGCCGCGCCGGCCGCTTCCGCGCCGCCAAGCGCCGCGGAAATCGCCGCTGTCGCGGCCGAAGTCAAGGCCGCGCCAGGTGCGCGCCGCGAAGTGGCCGACAAAAAAGACGAACGTGCCCACGCCGCGCCGGCCAAGGAAGAATCGATCCGGATCGACGCCGTCAAGCTGGACGCGCTGCTCGAAGTGGCCGGCGAATCGGTACAGGCCGCCAACCAGGCCGCCGTGCTGCTGGAACGCCTGATGCAGTTCAAGTTCGAAGGCCAGGCGCAGACGCTGATGTCGACGCTGGCCGAAACGCTGGAACGCGCCTCGCGCTACTCGACCGAACTGCAGCGCGCCACGCTGGCGACCCGCATGCAGCCGGTCGGCCGCCTGTTCCAGAAATTCCCGCGCCTGGTGCGCGAGCTGGCCAAGGATCTGGGCAAGGAAGTCGATCTGAACATCGAAGGTGCGGAGACCGAAGTCGACCGTGTGGTGGTCGATTCGCTGTACGATCCGCTGGTGCACATGCTGCGCAACGCGCTCGATCACGGCGTCGAGACGCCGGAAGAGCGCGCCGCAGTCGGCAAGCCGCTGCGCTCGTTCATCCAGCTCAAAGCGTGGCAGGAAGCCAACAGCGTGATGATCGTGCTGCAGGATGACGGCAAGGGCATGGACCCGGTCAAGCTGCGCCAGATCGCCTTGCGCAAGGGGCTGATCTCGGAATCGGCACAGTTGACCGCCGACGATTGCTATCAACTGGTATTCTTGCCGGGTTTCTCGACCAAGGAAGTGGCGTCCAGCGTCTCCGGTCGCGGCGTCGGCATGGACGTGGTGAAAACCGCCGTGGAGAAAAACCGCGGCGCGATCCACATCGAGTCCGAGCTGGGCAAGGGCACTAAGTTCTCCATCCGCCTGCCGATCGAGCTGTCGATCGTGCCGACCATGCTGGTCTCGACCTCGGGCGCCGCGCTGGCGCTGCCGATGGCCGTGGTACAGCGCGTGGTCGAGCTGCCGGAAGTGTTCATGGAAGTCGGCGGCGCGCCGGTGCTGAAGGACCAGGGCCGTCCGCTGCCGGTGCGTTCGCTGGCCGACTCGCTGGGCTACGAAAGCTGCCGCGAGAAGGTGGGTATTGTTGTCTCGGCACCACAGCCGTACATCCTGGCCGTGGAAGCGGTGGATGGCACTGCCGATCTGGTGATCAAGCCGATGACCGCGATTACCGTCGAGGGCATTACCGGCACGGCGCGCTCTGCAGAGGGCGAGCTGGTGCTAGTGGTGGGCCTATCGTTCCTAATGGACGGTTGCAGGGGTAGTGTACGCATGGCGGCTTGATTCACGGATCAAGCCAGAAAAGACCAAAAGCCTGCGTTCACGCAGGCTTTTTTTTCGCAGTAAAGAACACGGGGTCATACCAAGTGGATGGATGGGCAGAAGGCGTCGGGCTCAAGAGGCTGGACAGCGGTGGCTGCTATTGCATTGCACAATATGGCATAATCAAGTTGGATAATAGTAGCAGTACGCAAAGAACATCATGAAGACGCTTTACGACAAACTCTGGGAATCCCACGTAGTCAAGACCGAGGAAGACGGCACCACCATCCTCTATATTGATCGCCACCTGGTCCACGAAGTGACCAGCCCGCAAGCATTCGACGGCCTGCGCGCCGCCAACCGCCAGCCGTGGCGCCTGTCGGCCAACCTGGCCGTGGCCGACCACAACGTGCCGACCACCTCGCGCGCCGACGGCATCGCCGACCCGGTCTCGCGGCTGCAGGTCGAAACGCTGGACAACAACGCCAAGTCCTACGGCCTGACCTACTTCAACATGAACGACAAGCGTCAGGGCATCGTCCACGTGATCGGGCCGGAGCAGGGCGCGACCCTGCCGGGCATGACCGTCGTGTGCGGCGACTCGCACACCTCGACCCACGGCGCGTTCGGCGCGCTGGCGCACGGCATCGGCACCTCGGAAGTGGAGCATGTGCTGGCCACCCAGACGCTGCTGCAGAAAAAATCCAAGGCGATGCTGGTGGAAGTCAATGGCGTGCTGCCGGCCGGCGTCACCTCCAAGGACATCGTGCTGGCCATCATCGGCAAGATCGGCACCGCCGGCGGCAATGGCTACTGTATCGAGTTCGGCGGTTCGACCATCCGCGCGCTGTCGATGGAAGGCCGCATGACGGTCTGCAATATGGCGATCGAAGCGGGCGCGCGTGCCGGCATCATCGGCGTTGACGACACCACCATCAACTACGTCAAGGGCCGCCCGTTCTCGCCGGCCGGTCCGCATTGGGACCAGGCGGTGAGCTACTGGCGCACGCTGCACACCGATCCGGGCGCCAAGTTCGATCTGGTGGTGACGCTGAACGCCGCCGAGATCAAGCCGCAGGTCACCTGGGGCACTTCGCCGGAAATGGTGCTGCCGGTCGACGGCCGCGTGCCGGACCCGGACCTGGAAAAAGACGCCGTCAAGCGCGACGCCATGGAAAAGGCGCTGGTGTATATGAACCTCAAGCCGAACACGGCGATCGAGGACATCCGCATCGACAAGGTCTTCATCGGTTCCTGCACCAACTCGCGCATCGAAGATTTGCGCGCGGCGGCGGCGGTGGTGCGCGGCAAGCAGCGCGCGTCCAACGTCAAGCTGGCGCTGGTGGTGCCAGGCTCCGGCCTGGTCAAAGAGCAGGCCGAACGCGAAGGCCTGGACCGCATCTTCAAGGATGCCGGTTTCGAGTGGCGCGAACCGGGCTGCTCGATGTGCCTGGCGATGAACGCCGACCGTCTGGAACCGGGCGAGCGCTGCGCCTCGACTTCCAACCGTAATTTTGAAGGACGCCAAGGCCAGGGCGGACGCACCCATCTGGTGTCTCCCGCCATGGCGGCGGCAGCCGGTATCGCCGGCCATTTTGTTGACGTGCGTGCACTGCACTAACCCCTCTACCCACCGGGAATTATCATGAAAAAACTGATCGCTCTGACCATCCTCGCCATCACTATCACCGGCTGCAACACCATTGCCGGCATGGGCAAGGATGTGCAGAAAGCCGGCCAGGCGGTGCAGGGCGCTGCCGGGCATTAACGAACCGACGCCCCTCGCCCGCAGCGGCGGGGTGGCGTCCCAGGAAGAGCATTATGGAAAAATTTACGATTTACGAAGGTCTGGTCGCGCCGCTGGATCGCGCCAATGTCGACACCGACGCCATCATCCCGAAGCAGTTCCTGAAGTCCATTCACCGTACCGGCTTCGGCCCCAACCTGTTTGACGAGTGGCGCTATCTGGACCACGGCGAACCGGGCATGGACAACAGCAAACGTCCGCTGAACCCGGACTTCGTGCTGAACGAGCCGCGCTATCAAGGCGCCTCGATCCTGCTGACCCGCAAGAACTTCGGTTGCGGCTCCTCGCGCGAACACGCGCCGTGGGCGCTGGACCAGTACGGCTTCCGCGCCGTGGTCGCGCCATCGTTTGCCGACATCTTCTTCAACAACTGTTTCAAGAGCGGCTTGCTGCCCATCGTATTAACTGAAGCGCAGATCGATCATCTGTTCAACGAAGTCAAGGCGTTCCCCGGATACAAACTGGTGGTCGACCTTGAGCAGCAACGCATTTCCACCAGCAATGGCAGCATCTCCTATCCCTTCGAGATCGACGCCTTCCGCAAATACTGCCTGATGAACGGCCTCGACGATATTGGCCTGACGCTGCGTCACGCCGACACCATCCGTGAATACGAAGCGCGTCATCTGGCAAACCAACCCTGGTTGGCTAACGTCATCTAAAGATCAAAGACATGAAAATCGCAATCCTCCCGGGCGATGGCATCGGCCCGGAAATCGTCACCCAAGCGGTCAAGGTACTGAACGCGCTGGGCGAGCAATTTGAACTGGAAACCGCGCCGGTCGGCGGCGCTGGCTACGAAGCCAGCGGCCATCCGCTGCCGGACGCCACGCTGCAACTGGCCAAGGACGCCGACGCCGTGCTGTTCGGCGCCGTGGGCGACTGGAAGTACGACACGCTGGACCGTCCGCTGCGTCCCGAGCAGGCGATTCTGGGCCTGCGCAAGAACCTCGGCCTGTTCGGCAACCTGCGTCCGGCCATCCTGTATCCGGAACTGGCCAACGCCTCGACGCTGAAGCCGGAAATCGTCTCCGGCCTGGACATCCTGATCGTGCGCGAACTGACCGGCGATATCTACTTCGGCCAGCCGCGCGGCGTGCGCGAGTGCCCGGACGGTCCGTTCAAGGGCCAGCGCGAAGGCTTCGACACCATGCGCTATGCGGAAGGCGAAATCCGCCGCATCGCCCACGTGGCGTTCCAGGCGGCGCAAAAGCGCGACAAGCGTCTGACCTCGGTGGACAAGGCCAATGTGCTGGAGACGTTCCAGTTCTGGAAAGACATCGTCACCGACGTGCATAAAGAGTACCCGGATGTCGCGCTGGACCACATGTATGTCGACAACGCCGCCATGCAACTGGTGCGCGCGCCGAAGAAGTTCGACGTCATCGTCACCGGCAATATGTTCGGCGACATCCTGAGCGACGCGGCGGCGATGCTGACCGGTTCGATCGGCATGCTGCCATCGGCCTCGCTGGACGCCAACAACAAGGGCTTGTACGAGCCGTCGCACGGTTCGGCGCCGGACATCGCCGGCAAGGGCATCGCCAATCCGCTGGCGACCATCCTGTCGGCCGCGATGATGCTGCGCTTCTCGCTGAACAAGGAAGAGCAGGCCAACCGTATCGAAAACGCCGTCAAGAAAGTGCTGGCCCAGGGCCTGCGCACCGCCGACATCTACGAAGCCGGCACCACCAAGGTGGGCACGGAAGAGATGGGCAACGCGGTCGTCAAAGCACTCGCATAAAAATTCATAGACAAGGAAGAGCAAAATGAAACTCGTAGGTCTGGTAGGTTGGCGCGGTATGGTGGGTTCGGTCCTGATGCAACGCATGCAGGAAGAGGGCGATTTCGCCCATATCGAGCCGGTGTTCTTCACCACCTCGAATCCGGGCGGTAATGCACCGGCGATGGCCAAGAACGAAACCAAGCTGAAAAGCGCGACCGACATCGACGAACTGAAAAAGTGCGAGATCATCATCTCGTGCCAGGGCGGCGATTACACCACCGAGGTGTTCCCGCAACTGCGCGCAGCCGGCTGGAACGGTTACTGGATCGATGCGGCATCGACCCTGCGCATGGAAAAAGATGCGGTGATCGTGCTGGACCCGGTCAATATGCACGTCATCAAGGACGCGCTGGGCAAGGGCGTGAAGAACTTCATCGGCGGTAACTGCACCGTGTCGTGCATGCTGATCGGCCTGGGCGGTCTGTTCCAGCACGGTCTGGTCGACTGGATGACCTCGATGACGTATCAGGCGGCATCGGGCGGCGGCGCGCAGCACATGCGTGAACTGCTGACCCAGTTCGGCACCATCAACAGTGCGGTCAAGCCGCTGCTGGATGATCCTGCTTCGGCGATCCTGGAAATCGACCGTCAGGTGCTGGTCACCCAGCATGGCCTGTCGCCGGACGAGATCAAGCAGTTCGGCGCGCCGCTGGCCGGCAACCTGATTCCGTGGATCGACAAGGACTTGGGCAACGGCCAATCGAAAGAAGAGTGGAAAGCCGGCGCCGAGACCAACAAGATCCTCGGCCTGGGCGCGGACTTCGGTTCGAAAGCGATCCCAGTGGACGGCCTGTGCGTGCGTATCGGCGCCATGCGTTGCCACTCGCAGGCGCTGACCATCAAGCTGAACAAGGATGTGCCGCTGGACGAAATCACCGACATCATCGCTTCGGCCAACCAGTGGGCGAAAGTGGTGCCGAATACGCGTGAAGCCTCGGTCAAGGATCTGTCGCCAGCCGCGGTGACCGGCAGCCTGACGATTCCGGTGGGCCGTCTGCGCAAGATGAGCATGGGTCCGGAGTATCTGTCGGCCTTCACGGTGGGCGACCAGCTGCTGTGGGGCGCGGCCGAACCGCTGCGCCGCATGCTGCGCATTGTGCTGGACCAGTAAACCCGCACCGCCATGCGGGGTCTGACCCCGGATGGGGTCAGACCCCAAGCCGTGCAGGCTGCGTCATCATTGCAAGAGAAGGGGTTTTTCCTATGTGTTCTCATAGGGGAAATCCCTTTTTGTCGTTTAAAGTGGTGCAAAGCTTGCACGCTCCTGTGCATGATGTTATGTTGATATATCTGGGAAAGTAACATTTTCCAACTGACAACCATAAGAACCGCCCCACTATGCCTGTACAAAATCGCCCCCGCATTGTTTCGTTTGCGTTGAAAACGCTCACCAGCGCTGTTGCTAGCGCGGTGCTAGTGGCCTCCACGGCCAATGCGGCTGGGTTAGGCAAGTTGACGGTGCTATCGTCGCTGGGTCAGCCGCTGCGGGCGGAAATCGAATTGACCTCGGTCTCGGCCGAGGAAGCCAGCGCGCTGGTGGCCAAGCTGGCGCCGGCGGATGCCTTCCGCAGCGCCAATATCGACTTCAATCCAGCATTGAGTTCGCTACGTTTTGAAGTCGAGCCGCGCAATGGCCGGCAGGTCATCAAGGTCAGCTCCAGCCAGGCCATCAACGAGCCGTTCGTCGACATGCTGCTGGAACTGACGTGGAACGGCGGCCGCATGGTGCGCGAATATACGTTCCTGCTCGACCCGCCGGACCTGCGCGCTGCCCAGGCGCCGCAAGTGACCGCGCCGGTGGATGTCAGCAATCGCACCGGGCAGGCGCCAGCCGCAGCACCGGCGCAGACGCCAACCGCCGCGCAGCCAGCCGCGGCAGCTGCTGCAGCGGCACGCGCAGAGCCGGCACGTCCGCAGCCGGCCGCCAAACCGACGGCCAGGGCCGCCGCCGCCGACTACACCGTCAAGCAGGGCGATAACCTGACCCGCATCGCCAACCAGGTCAAGCCGGTGGATGTGTCGCTGGATACCATGCTGGTCGCGCTGTACCGCGCCAATCCGGAAGCCTTCGCCGGCAAGAACATGAACCGCCTGAAATCCGGCCAGATCCTGGCCGTGCCGGATGCCGAACAGATCCGCGCTGTCGGCGGCGAAGGCGAGGCGCATGGCGTGGTGGTCGCGCACGCAGCCGACTTCAACGCCTACCGCGCCAAGCTGGCCGGCCAGGTCGCCGCCAGTCCGGCCGCCAAGGAAACCGAACCGAGCAAGATCGCGTCGGGCAAAGTCACCGCCAAGGTGGAAGAGAAACCCAACGCCACCAACACCGCGCAGGACAAGCTGACGCTGTCCAAGGCCACCACCGAGAAACCGCAAGCCGGCAAGACCGGCGTGGCGGCGGAAGAAGACAAGATCGCCAAGCAGAAGCAGGTGGACGAAGCTGCCGCCCGCGTCAAGGAACTGGAAAAGAACGTCAACGATCTGGAAAAGTTGATGGCCTTGAAGAGCAAGACGGCCGCCGATGTGAAGGCGCCGGCCGCCTCCGCCTCCGCAGCGGCCTCCGTTGCGGCCTCGGCCCCGTCCGAAGTCAAGCCGAAGCGCACGCTGGTGCTGCCGCCGAAGTTTGCCGAGCCGAGCCTGTTCGAAACGCTGATGGACAATATCGCCTATGTCGGCCTGGCCGCCGTAGCGGTGCTGGCTGGCGCGCTGGGCATCATCGCTTCGCGCCGCCGCAAGAAATTCGTCGTGCCGCAGGACGAACCGTCGATCCTGGGCGATACCGCGCTGCCGCCACCACAGCCGCTGATCGCCGATGCCGGCGGCCAGAGCATCGATACCAACAACAGCGTGTTCAACTCGAACTTCGCGCCGTCCGCCAGCCAGCTGGACACCAATGAAGTCGATCCGGTCGCGGAAGCCGATGTCTACATCGCCTACGGCCGCGACGCCCAGGCCGAAGAGATCCTGAAAGAAGCGCTGCGCACCCATCCGGAACGCCACGCCGTGCGCCTGAAGCTGCTGGAAATCTATGCCGCCCGCAAGGATGCGCGCGCGTTTGAAACCCAGGCCTCCGAGCTCTACGCGCAAACCCGCGGCCAGGGCGACGAGTGGGATCATGCTGCCGGGCTGGGCAAGGCGCTCGATCCGTCGAATCCGCTGTACACCGCCGGCCAGGATGAGGGCAGCTTTGCCGCCGTGCCGCTGGCTGCCGGCGCTGCTGGCGTTGCCGCCGGCGCCGCTGCTGTCGCCGCGTATGAATCGTCGGACTTCAGTAACGACTTCGGTGACACCTTCGGCGCTGAAGCGCCGGCCCCGGCACCTGCCGCCGCGCCATCGCCGCTGGACTTCGACCTGAGCCAGGACGCCGTGCGTTCGGCCCCAATCTCGCACAGCCCCGACTTTGGCGCCGATTTCGCTGCCGACGACATGGAAACCGCGCTGCCCCAAGCAGCCGATGCCGCCATCTCGCCAGCTTCGGTAGCGGCAGAAAACGACAACCTGATGGACTTCGACCTGGGCGGCCTGAGCTTCGAGCCGGTCCCCGCGCCGTCGCCGGCGATTGAAATGCCGGCCCCTGCCGCCGAGCCGGAAGCGCCTGCGCCAGTCGACGACATGAGCCTGGACTTCGGCCTTGACCTGCCATCGCCGGCCGCCGCGCCTGTTACTGCGCCCGCGCCGGAACCACGCGACCTGACCACCGTCGATCCGCTCGACCTGGACCTGGCCGGCTTCGACATTCCGGAAGTACGCGCCTTCACCGAGCCGCCGAAGGAACCGGCGCCGCTGGACTTCGACGCCACTTTGGACCTGCCGCCTGACGTGGAAACCATCACGCCAGCACCGGCCCCGGCAACGCCGGAATTCGACCTGTCGAATATCGACCTGGACCTGGGCAGCTTCAACAACGACACCGCCGCCCCGGCTGCCGCCGCAGCCAGCAACGAACCAATGTCGGCGATGCAGATGGAGATGGATACCAAGCTGGATCTGGCAGTCGCCTATCAGGAAATCGGCGACAAGGAAGGCGCGCGCGAGCTGCTGGACGAGGTGCTGCGCGGCGGCAGCGACGAGCAAGTCGCCAAGGCCAACGCCATGAAGGCCCAGCTGGGATAAAAGCCCGGCGTTATATAATGGCTGACTCAGACATTTAGATTGGGCAGCAATTGAAACGGATCGCAATCGGGCTCCAGTACGACGGTCAGGCCTGGCAGGGTTACCAGAAGCAAATCCACGGCCTTACCGTGCAGGACAAGCTGGAGCATGCGCTGCAGGAGTTCACCAAAGTGCCGCTGGCAACCACTTGCGCCGGCCGCACCGACGCCGGTGTGCACGCCAGCGAGCAGGTGGTGCATTTCGATACCGATCTCGATCGCGTGCCGTACGCCTGGCTGCGCGGCATCAACGCCTTCCTGCCGCCATCCATTGCCGTGCGCTGGGTGAAGGAGCTGGAAGGCGATCCGAGCGTGCTCGATTTCTTCCACGCCCGCTTCAGCGCCCAGGCGCGCACCTATCACTACGTGCTGTACAACAATCCCACGCGTTCGCCGCTGCTGGTCGGCCGTGCCGGTTTCTACCATCGCCCGCTGGACGTGGAGCGCATGCAGGCGGCGGTCGCGCCCTTGCTGGGCTGGCACGACTTCACCACCTTCCGCGCCGCGCAATGCCAGGCCAAGTCGCCGGTCAAGCTGATGCACGATATCCAGATCCGCCGCCATGGCGAGCTGATCGTGTTCACCTTGAAAGCCAACGCCTTCCTGCACCATATGGTGCGCAACCTGGTCGGCTCGCTGGTGTACATCGGCCAGGGCCGCGAAGAGGTCAGTTGGCTGGGCGAATTGCTGGCATCTAAAAATCGCGGACTGGCCGCGCCGACCTTCATGCCGGACGGCCTGTACCTGGCGAAAATCGACTACGATGAAAAGTGGGCACTGCCGCAGGAAAGCACCAGCGCGCTGCCCTGGTTTTAAAGGATGAGCATGCGCACCCGTATCAAGATCTGCGGCCTGACCCGCGAAGAAGACGTGCAAGCCGTGGTGGCTGCCGGCGCCGATGCGATCGGCTTCGTGTTCTATCCGAACAGCCCGCGCTACGTCACGCCCGAGCGCGCCGCCGAACTGATCCGCAGCGTGCCGCCGTTTGTCAGCACCGTCGGCCTGTTCGTCAACGCCACGCCGGACGAGGTGGCCGCGATTGTGCGGGTAGCGCCGTTGTCGTTGATTCAGCTGCATGGCGATGAAACCGTGGAAGAGGCGGCCACCATCGCGGCGGCGGCGGGGCGGCAGTACATGAAAGTGTTCCGCGTCAAACCTGACACGCTGCCGCATGAACTGCTAGAATATGCGCAGGCAAACCGCGCCGCCAGTCCCTTGTTCACCAGCCTGTTGCTGGATACCTATGTGGACGCCTACGGCGGTGCAGGAAAGGGTTTTGATTGGTCTCTCATTCCAAAAGATCTCGCGCCTCGGGTCGTTTTAAGTGGTGGCTTGAGCGTACACAACGCGACTGACGCGGTGGTCGGTGTACGTCCCTACGCTGTCGACATCAGTTCTGGTGTCGAGGCGGCCAAGGGAATCAAGGATGCCCGCAAGATCGCCGACTTTGTCGCGGCGGTGCGGGCCGGAGATGCCATTTTAGAAAGCTAAGCCCATCATGAATCCTCAAGCGAAACCGCTGTTCCACGCTAAAGAATACGATTTACCCAACGCCAAAGGTCACTTTGGCCCCTACGGCGGCAGTTTTGTCGCCGAAACGCTGACCTACGCGCTGGCCGAGCTCAACGAAGCCTACGAGCGCTACAGCAAAGATCCCGAGTTCCTTGAAGAATTCCGCTACGAGCTGAAGCACTTCGTCGGCCGGCCGTCGCCGATTTATCACGCCAAGCGCTGGTCCGAGCTGGCCGGTGGCGCGCAGATCTACTTCAAGCGCGAAGACCTGAATCACACCGGCGCCCACAAGATCAACAACGTGATCGGCCAGGCGTTGCTGGCCAAGCGTATGGGCAAGCCGCGCATCATCGCCGAGACCGGCGCCGGCCAGCATGGCGTGGCTACCGCCACCATCTGCGCGCGTTTCGGCCTGGAGTGCGTGGTCTACATGGGCAGCGAAGACGTCAAGCGGCAGGCGCAGAACGTCTACCGCATGAAGCTGCTGGGAGCGACGGTTGTGCCGGTCGAATCCGGTTCCAAGACGCTGAAGGACGCGCTCAACGAAGCGATGCGCGACTGGGTCACCAATATTGAAAACACCTTCTACATCATCGGCACTGTGGCTGGTCCGCACCCGTATCCGATGCTGGTGCGCGACTTCCAGTCGGTGATCGGCGAGGAATGCCTGGTGCAGATGCCGGAAATGACCGGCCGCCAGCCAGATTATGTGGTGGCCTGTATCGGCGGCGGTTCCAACGCCATGGGCATTTTCTACCCGTACATCGATGAGAAGAATACCAAGCTGGTTGGCGTTGAAGCGGCGGGCGAAGGGCTGGACGGCGACAAGCATGCCGCCTCGCTGACCAAGGGCTATCCGGGCGTGCTGCACGGTAACCGCACCTATCTGCTGCAAGACCAGAACGGCCAGATCATCGAGACGCATTCGGTGTCGGCCGGGCTGGACTATCCAGGCGTCGGTCCGGAGCATGCGTATCTGAAGGATAGCGGCCGTGCCGAGTACGTCTCGATCACGGACGAGGAAGCGTTGCAGGCCTTCCATGATTGCTGCCATATCGAGGGCATCATTCCGGCGCTGGAGTCGTCGCATGCGCTGGCCTATGCGGCCAAGCTGGCGGCTACGCTGCCGAAAGATAAGATTGTTTTGGCCAACCTGTCGGGCCGTGGTGACAAGGACATGCATACGGTCGCAGAGCGTATGGGTCTGAACTTCAACTAAGGAAACCGACAATGTCCAACATCGCAGCAACCTTCAGCGCTTTGAAAGCGCAAAACAAGACCGCGCTCGTCACCTTCATCACCGCCGGCGATCCCGGCAAGGACTCCACGGTGCCGTTGATGCACGCGCTGGTGGCCGGCGGCGCCGACATCATCGAACTGGGCGTGCCGTTTTCCGACCCGATGGCCGAAGGCCCGGTGATCCAGCGTGCCTGCGAGCGGGCGCTGGCCAATGGCGTCGGCATTCAGGATGTGTTTGACTACGTGGCCGAGTTCCGCAAGACCAACCAGACCACGCCGGTGGTGCTGATGGGCTATGCCAACCCGATCGAACGCATCGGCGCAGCCGAATTCATTTCGCGTTCGACAGCGGTGGGGGCGGATGGCGCGATTGTGGTCGACTATCCGCCGGAAGAATGTGAAGAGTTCGCCGCCGCCATGCGTGCGGCCGGGCTGGACCTGATCTTCCTGCTCGCGCCGACCTCGACCGAGCAGCGCATCGAGCAGGTGGCCAAGGTCGGCGGCGGCTTCAGCTACTACGTCTCGCTGAAAGGCGTGACCGGCGCCGGCAATATCGACGTGGCCGATGTGGCGCAGCGGCTGACGGCGATCCGCAAGCACGTCAAGTTGCCGATCGGCGTAGGTTTCGGCATCCGCGACGGCGCCACCGCGCGCGCTGTGGCCGAGGTGGCGGACGCCGTTGTCATCGGCAGCCGTATCATCCAGGAAATCGAAACCGCCGGCAAAGACGGCGCAGTCGCCGCCGTACAAGCCTTCACCACCTCCATCCGCACCGCCCTCGACGCTTAATGCGTTTACCGGGGGGCGCCGCCATGGCGCCCCTTGAAATATCCCTAATGTTGAGTATATTGAAATAATGTCTCTTCAATAGTGTATTTCCTCTAAAGTTCGACAGGTCTGCGAGAAACGGCTACACTTCGGCCCACGAGTAAGCTGCAAGGAGAATTTATGAGTTGGTTGGAAAAACTGCTGCCCCCCGAATCCAGCGTTCTGACGCTGCCGCGCGCAAGACCATGCCGGAAGGCCTGTGGGTCAAATGCCCGTCGTGCGAAGCTGTCCTGTACCGCACCGACCTGGAGTCGAACCTGCACGTTTGCCCGAAATGCGACCACCATATGCGCATCCGCGCCCGCGAACGCCTCGACAGCCTGTTCGACGCCGGCGGCCGTTATGAAATCGGCATGGACACGCTGCCGGTCGATACGCTGAAGTTCAAAGACAGCAAGAAATATCCAGACCGTCTCAAACAAGCCATGGAAGCCACCGGCGAGACCGATGCGCTGATCGTCATGGGTGGCTCCATCATGAGCCTGCCGGTCGTGGTGGCGTGCTTCGAATTCGAATTCATGGGCGGCTCGATGGGCTCCGTGGTCGGCGAGCGCTTCGTGCGCGGCGCGCAACAGGCGCTGGAACAGAAAGTGCCGTTCATTTGCATCACCGCCACCGGCGGCGCCCGCATGCAGGAAGGTCTGCTGTCGCTGATGCAGATGGCCAAGACCACCGCCATGCTGACCAAATTGTCGGAAAAGAAACTGCCGTTCATCAGTGTGCTGACCGACCCGACCATGGGCGGCGTGTCGGCCTCGTTCGCCTTCATGGGCGACGTGGTGATCGCCGAGCCAAAAGCGCTGATCGGCTTCGCCGGCCCGCGCGTGATCGAGAACACCGTGCGCGAGAAACTGCCGGAAGGCTTCCAGCGCGCCGAGTTCCTGGTGACCAAAGGCGCGGTGGACATGATCGTCGACCGCCGCAAGATGCGTGAAGAAATCGCCCGTCTGCTGGCCTTGCTGCAAAATCAACCTGTGGAAGTGCTCGCCTAAAAAACGACCCGGCCCACACACTACGGCGCGCAATCGGATATCATCCGGCCTGCGCGCCGTTTTCATTTCAGAGTCCCATCATGTCGAACCTCCCAACTACTTTGCCCGCCTGGCTTGCGCTGCTTGAATCGCGCCATGCCGAAACCGTCATCAACATGGGCCTGGACCGCGTTCTCGCTGTCAAGGAACGCCTGCAGCTGAGCTTCAGCTGCCCGGTCATCATGGTGGCCGGCACCAACGGCAAGGGCTCGACCTGCTCGATGCTGGAATCGATCCTGCTGCGCGCCGGCTACAAGGTCGGCCTGTACATCAAGCCGCATTTCCTCGATTTCAACGAGCGCGCGCGCGTCAATGGCGACCTGGCCAGCGATGAAGTGCTGGTGGCCGCTTTCAACGAGGTCGAAGCCGCCCGTGGCGACACCACGCTGACCTATTTTGAATTCACCACGCTGGCGATCATGAAGCTGCTGTCGCAAGCCGGCATGGACGTGGTGATCCTGGAAGTGGGCCTGGGCGGACGCCTCGACGCAGTCAACATCGTTGACGCCGACGTTTCCATCGTCACCAGCGTCGACATCGACCATACCGACTACCTGGGCGACACCCGCGAGAAGATCGGCTTCGAGAAGGCCGGTATTTTCCGCGCCGGCAAAACCGCGATCTGTTCCGACCCGGTGCCGCCGCAGTCGCTGATCGACCACGCCGAAGCCATCGGCGCCGACTTGTGGCTGATGGGCCGCGATTTCAATTATTCCGGCGACAAGCAGCAGTGGAGCTACGGCGGCCGCAACCAGCGCCGCAATTCGCTGGCCTACCCAAGCCTGCGCGGCGCCAACCAGATCCTCAATGCCTGTGCCGCGCTGGCCGCACTGGAAGCGCTCAAGCTGGAATTGCCGGTCGGCGCGCAGGAAGTGCGCACCGGGCTGGTGACGGTGGAACTGCCGGGCCGCTTCCAGGTGTTGCCGGGCCGTCCAACCACCATCCTCGACGTCGCTCACAATCCGCACGCCGCCGCCGCGCTCAACCAGAATCTCGGCAATATGGGTTTTCACCGTTACACCTACGCCGTGTTCGGTTCGATGCAGGACAAGGATATCGACGGCGTGATCGCCGCCATGTCCGAGCACGTCGATCACTGGTGCCTGGCGACGCTGCCGTCGCCGCGTTCGGCCAGTGCGTCGGAACTGGCCGCCAAGGTGCAACTGGTGCAGCCGGAGCGCGACGAACGCACCATCAATGTGTTCGATGATCCTGCCGCCGCGTACGCAAATGCCGTCAGCCGGGCCGGTGAGGATGATAGAATTGTGGTCTTTGGATCGTTCCTGACCGTGGCTGGTGTCATGGCGGCACGAAAATCCTCACTCCACTGAACGCACAGGACTGAAATCACGCATGGGCTTGTTCTCGAAATCCGGTAAAAACAAGCAAGACGCTGGCCAGGACAGCGGCTATTACACCAGCGCAGATGACCAGGCGGCAACGGAACGCGCCCGCTCCAAGCGCGCTTCGTCGGCCGATGGTCCCAAGCGCCGCTCGCGCGACCGCGAAGAGGATGATCCGGTGTTGCCGGAAAAGAAACGCGCGCGCCGCCGGCTGGTCGGCGCCATCATGCTGGCGCTGGGCGTCGCCGTCGGCTTGCCGATGCTGCTCGACTCCGAGCCCAAGCAGATCGCGTCCGATATCGAAATTAAAATTCCATCCAAGGACAAGCCGGTCGCCGAGGCTGCGCCTGCGCCTGCGCCTGCCGCCACCGTGCCGGCCAACGCCGCGCTAGACAGCAGGGAAGAAATCGTCGAGGACGTGAAGCCGGCCGCCAAGCCAGCCGCCACCACCACTGCCGCAGCCACTGCCGCAGCCGCGCCGGTGGTCGCCGCCGTCGATACCACCAAACAGGACGCCGCCAAGGCGGAAGCCAAAGCCAAGGCGGACGCCCGCGCGGAAATCATGGCAAAGGCGCAAGCTGAGCGCGAACTGAAGGCCCGCCAGGACGCCGACTACAAGCAGGAACAGGAACGCAAGCAGGCCGAGGCCAAAGCCGAAGCCAGGCTCAAGGCCGACAAGGACGCCGAACGCAAACTGGCCGAAGCCAAAGCCGCCAAGGCCGCCGAAGCCAAGCCGGCCGCTGCGCCGTCCAAGTCCGACGACGCCCGCGCGCTGGCCATCCTGGAAGGCAAGGGCGCCGCGTCGGCGGCCGAAGGGGGGCAGAAATTCGTACTGCAAGTGGCCGCACTGAGCGACCAGGGCAAGGCGGACGAACTGCGCGCCAAACTGAAAAACGCCGGCATCAGCTCGTTCACGCAGAAAACGCCATCGGGCATTACCCGCGTGCGGGTCGGCCCGTTCGGCAGCAAGGAAGAGGCCGAGAAGGTCAAGGCCAAGCTGACCAGCATGGGCCTGGACGGCCGCCTGGAAACCGTCTGACGTGACGCTCTTCGACTACCTGGTGATCTTCGTGCTGGCCACGTCGGTCATCATTGGTCTGGTGCGCGGCCTGGTCAAGGAAGTGCTGTCGCTGCTGAGCTGGATCGTGGCGTTCGTGGTGGCCAATGCCTACGCGGCGCCGCTGGCGCAGATGCTGCCGGCGGCGGTGCCGGGCGAGGTGCTGCGGCTGATCGTTGCCTTTATTGCACTGTTTATCGGTGCACGGATTTTGATGAGCCTGTTGTCGCTGGCGCTGGACGCCTTGCTCGACGCGGGCGGCCTGAGCTTCATCGACCGCGTGCTCGGCGCCGCGTTCGGCGTTGCCCGTGGACTTGTAATTGTGCTGGCCGCCGTCATCTTGAGTGGGATGACCTCGCTGCCACAACAGGATTTTTGGAAGCATGCGATGTTGAGTCCTTACGCGGAAGAAGGCGTACGGATGGCCAAACCCTATCTTCCCGCTGCCATCGCGCAGCATGTAAATTTTTGAATTCTTTAAATCTGCGTTTTTAAATCTGTAGTCCAGTCCAGGAGCACCATCATGTGTGGCATTGTCGGCGTCGTTTCCCATCAACCTGTCAACCAAATGCTGTATGACGCCTTGCTGCTGTTGCAGCATCGCGGTCAGGATGCGGCAGGTATCGCGACCAATCACAGCAGCATGTTCGCCATGCACAAGGCCAACGGCCTGGTGCGCGACGTTTTCCGTACCCGTAACATGCGTACGCTGCAAGGCAACTCCGGTATCGGTCACTGCCGCTACCCAACCGCCGGCTCGTCGAGCGAGGAGGAGGCGCAACCGTTCTACGTCAACGCCCCGTTCGGCATCACGCTGGCCCACAACGGTAACCTGACCAACTGGGAACAGCTCAAAAAAGAGATGTTCGAGAATGACCGCCGCCACATCAACACCGATTCCGATTCGGAGGTGCTGCTGAACGTGCTGGCGCACGAAATCGAAAAAGCCACGGTCGGCATTTCGATCGACGCCAACACCATCTTCAACGCCGTGACCGTGTTGCACCGCCGCGTGCGTGGCGGTTACGCTGCGGTGGCGCAGATCGCCGGCGTCGGCCTGCTGGCATTCCGCGATCCATTCGGCATCCGTCCGCTGTGCCTGGGCATTAATGAAACCGCCGAAGGCACCGAATACCTGATCGCGTCGGAATCGGTGGCGCTGGAAGGCATGGGCTTCCGCTTTGTGCGCGACATCGCGCCGGGCGAAGCGGTGTTCATCGACACCAACAAGCAGCTGCATTCGCGCCAGTGCGCCGACAATCCGTCGCTGAACCCGTGCGTGTTCGAGTTTGTGTATCTGGCCCGTCCGGATTCGGTCATCGACGGCGCCTCGGTGTACGCCACCCGCCTGAAAATGGGCGAGTACCTGGCCGAGAAAATCAAGCGCGAGCTGAAAGACATGAAGATCGACGTCGTCATGCCGATCCCGGATTCGTCGCGTCCTGCCGCGATCCAGCTGGCGCTGGCGCTGAACGTGGAATACCGCGAAGGCTTCATCAAGAACCGTTACATCGGCCGGACCTTCATCATGCCGGGCCAGGCCGCGCGCAAGAAATCCGTGCGCCAGAAGCTAAACGCGATTCCGGACGAATTCAAGGGCAAGGTCGTGCTGCTGGTCGATGACTCGATCGTGCGCGGCACCACCAGCCGCGAAATCGTGCAGATGGCGCGCGACTCCGGCGCCACCAAGGTGATTTTCGCGTCGGCCGCGCCGCCGGTGATCTACCCGAACGTGTACGGCATCGACATGCCGACCCGCGACGAGCTGATCGCCCACGGTCGCACGGTGGAAGAAGTCTGCCGCGAAATCACCGCCGACGCCCTGGTGTACCAGGACATCGATGCGCTGAAACGGGCGATTTCGGATGTCAATCCGGCGTTGACCAACTTTGAAGCATCGTGCTTCGACGGCGTCTACGTGACCGGCGACGTGACCCGCGAGTATCTCGATAAACTGGAATACGAGCGTCACCACCCGACCAAGGCCGCCGCGCCGGAAGATGCTGGCCGTTCGCAGCTGAACCTGAACCTGGCAGCCAGCGAAGCGTAACTATGAGCGACAAGAAGAACTACGGCTTCACCACCACCATCCTGCACGGCGACCGCCAGAAGGGCATCGAGCACGGTTCGCTGCACAAGCCTATCCATACCTCGGTGGCCTTCGGCTACGCCGATGCGCGTCAGCTGGCGTCGGTTTTCCAGGGCAAGGAACCGGGCTTCCGCTACGGCCGCCAGGGCAACCCGACCATCTCGGCCCTGGAAGACAAGGTCAACAAGATGGAGCAGGGTGTCGGCACCATCTGCTTCGCCACCGGCATGGGCGCGATCGGCGCCGTGGTGCAGGCGTTGTTGCGCACGGGTGATCATGTGGTGTCGTCGGCCTTCTTGTTCGGTAATACCAACAGCCTGTGGCAGACCGCCATGAGCCAGGGCATCGGCGTGTCCTTCGTGGACGCGACCGATGTGGCCAATGTGGAAGCGGCCATCACCGAGAACACCCGCGTGGTCTTCGTGGAAACCATCGCCAATCCGCGCACGCAAGTGGCGGACCTGAAGCGCATCGGCGAACTGTGCCAGGCGCGCGGCATCCTGTACGTGGTGGACAACACCATGACCACGCCCTACCTGTTCCTGCCGAAAGCGGTGGGGGCGGGCCTGGTGGTTAACGCGCTGACCAAGTCGATCGGCGGCCACGGCAATGCGCTGGGCGGCAGCCTGACCGACACCGGCGCCTACGACTGGACCCGCTTCCCCAATATCTACGAGAACTACAAGAAAGCCGCGCCGCTGCAATGGGGGCTGGCGCAGATCCGCGCCAAGGCGCTGCGCGACTTCGGCTCCTCGCTGGCGCCGGACGCCGCGCACCACATCGCGGTCGGCGCCGAAACGCTGGCCCTGCGCATGCAGCGCACCACCGCCAACGCGCTGGCGCTGGCCGAGTTGCTGGAGAAGGATGAGCGCGTCGCCGCAGTATACTATCCGGGCCTGCAGTCGCATCCGCAGCACGCCATCAGTTCGGAACTGTTCCGCGCGCACGGCTCGCTGCTGAGCTTTGAACTGAAGGATGGCCTGGACTGCTTCGACTTCCTGAACCGCCTCAAGCTGGCGATTCCGGCATCCAATCTGGGCGACAACCGCACGTTGATCATCCCGGTCGCGCACACCATCTTCTACGAGATGGGCGCCGAACGCCGCGCCTCGATGGGCATTGCCGAATCGCTGATCCGCGTCTCGGTCGGCATCGAAGACACCGCCGATCTGCTGGATGATTTCTGCACCGCCCTCGAAGGCTGCTAATTGCTTTTGCCCCCGGTGGCGAATAACCAACGGGCGATATGTTTAGTTTGCTCAAAGTTACCTTCTTGGATAGACTTGATTTTTAAGCACTTAAGTCGAGGGGTAACCATGAAAGCCGCTTTTTTACTGATGGCCGCGCTGGCCGTGGGCAATGTCGCACTGGCTGACGAATTGACCGACGCCAACAAGCTGATGGAAGCGAAGAATTATGCGGGCGCGATGCCGCTGTATGTGAAGCTGGCGTCGGCCGGTAATCCTGCAGCGCAGTTCCGGTTGGGCGAGATTTACTGGTATGGCGAAGGTATGCCTGCCGATACCGCCAAGGGTGACGAGTGGTTCCGCAAAGCGAGTGCCGCCGGCTACGCCGAGGCCAAGGCCGCCCTGACGCTGACCACACAACGCCAGGCCCGTCAAAAAGACATCGACTACTACGTGCAGGGTTATGACGGCGCCGATGTGGCCCTGTCCAATGCCAAATGCGTCACGCCGGACATTCCGGCACGCTCGACCAACAAGCAGGAAATCAAAGGGGTCGGGGATGGCATCGATGCCTGGATGACCTGCTACAACGGCTTCGTGCAAAAGCTACAGGAGTTGCTGCCAGCCGGAAAGGCGATTCCCGCCGACCTGTCCAACCTGATGACCGATGCCGAGATTGGCCGCGCTTCGGCGCAGATGGACCGCGCCTACAGCGCAGTGATTCAGGATGCCCGGCGTCAGGCCGACAAAATCGTTGCCGCGCGCACTGCATGGCAGGCTGGCACCAATGAGTATGTCAGCACGGAGAACGAGCGTACAGCCCGTCACAAGGAAATGCGCGATCGCGAAATACTGGACTTCGCGACCGCATCCGGATCGGTGCGGGATGTCGCACCGAACAACATCAAGCGTTAGTGCCAGGTGCGCATCAGGCCGACCGCCAGGCCTTCCAGCGCGAACTCGTCCGCTTCCGGATCGACGGTGATGATCTTGAAGTCCGGATTTTCCGGCAGCAGTTCGATCAGGCCGCCGGTCTTGCGGTAGCGCTTGACCGTGACGTCGTTGCCGATGCGGGCGACGACGATCTGGCCGTTCTTGGCGCTATCGACTTTTTTCACGGCCAGCAGGTCACCGTCCATGATGCCGGCGTCGCGCATCGATTCCCCGCGTACCTTCAGCAAATAATCCGGCTTGGCGGCGAACATGGCCGGGTCGACGTTGTAGTTGGTTTCCAGGTTTTCTTGCGCCAGGATCGGCGAGCCAGCGGCCACGCGGCCGATCAGCGGCAGCGACATCATCAGCGCGGCCGGAATTTTCGACGCGGCCGGTTCGGCGTGCACGCCCAGCAGACGGATGCCGCGTGAGGTGCCGGCGGCGATTTCAATCGCACCCTTGCGGGCCAGCGCCTGCAAGTGTTCCTCGGCGGCGTTGGCGGACTTGAAGCCCAGTTCATTGGCGATCTCGGCGCGCGTCGGCGGGAAGCCGGTGTTTTCGATCGCGTCCTTGATCAGATTCAGGATTTGTTCCTGGCGGGCGGTGAGCTTAAGCATGGGGTACGGTGAGCCTGTGTATATAGACAGTCTGTATTTTTGTACAGTATGCCTTGAAATGCAAGGGAATTTGTTGCCTCGGACGAAATAAATTCACTTGGTGCGCCAGGCGGTCACTCCCTCTGTCAACGTCACCAGCGCGTCGTTGCGCTTGCCGTCGCGCTCGACGATCACGCGCGCGGTCGGCGTCGATGCCGTGCGCGGCGCCAAATGCAGCGTGATGGCGCCGTTGCGGATGTCGATATCGGCGCTGTCGATCTTGCCGGCTTCCAGCGTGATCCAGGTGCGGGTCGAGGCGACAAACAGGCGACTGCGGGCGCTGTCCTTCGGCGTGATGTGCAGCGTGGCGCCGTCATTGCGCAGGTTGGCGCCAAAGGCCAGCCAGCCGAACACCGGATCGTTGAGAACGTAGGTGGCGGTGGCGTAGGCGTGGCCGTAGAAGCCCATGCCGTAGTCGCCGCTGTAGGCGTCCCAGCGCATCATGTCCGGCCAGGCGTGGAACGCGGCCGAGGCAAAGCCTTGCTGGTCGATATTGGTGATGCCGCCCAACAGGCCACCGTACGCCACGCGCAGCAGGTGCAGGTCGGTCGGGTTGGCGCGGTAGGCGGCAAACAACGGCACCGCGTTCAGCGTCGAGCCGTAGTGGTGCAGCTGGCGTTCGATGCGGCGCGTCTTGCCGCCGTACAGGAAGTCCCAGTAGCGGCGGGCGTTGCCGTTATAGCCCCAGCTTGGCAGCGTCGGGTCGTAGCCGAGGATGACCTCGCGCGTGATGTCGGCCTGCTTCTGGTAGCCGAAATAGCGCATCCAGGCGTAGACCTCGGCCTGGCCCGTCGAGTCCCACGCCATCTCGCTGCCGAACGGGTAGGCCAGCGAGCGCCAGTGGTCGGCGCGCTGCTTCATCAGGCGTTCCATATTGGCGGCTTCGGCTTGCAGGCCTTCACGTTGCAGGTCTTGCAGGATGTCGACGAAGACGTCGCCTTCCATCAACCCGAACTGCGCGTATTCGGGCGCGTCGCGCTCCATCGCCACCACGGTCTGGTAGGCGTGTTGCAGATACCAGCGCCAGTCGTGCGCGGTGACCAGGCCGCTGTGGTTGCGCGCCAGGCGGTACAGCACCCAGTGGCCGATCGCCACGTGCGGATAGTTGTAGGCGCGGCCGAGGTCGCCGGCATCCTTCTTGTTCCACGAGGTCCAGCTCTTCCAGTCTTGCGTGGCGCCGTAATAGGCCGGGAAGGCTTGCGGATCGTAGTAGAACAGGCTCTTGCGCACAGCGCCGGCCTGCGGGCCTTCCGCTACTTGCAGTTTGCCGAGCACGGTCTCGTTGACCAGGCGTTCCAGCCTGGCCACCTCGGCCGCGTCCGGATTGTCGAGTTGTTTCATGATGGCCGCGACCCAGCTGCCGGCGCCGCCTTCGTCGCTCATGCCGGAGATCCACACGCGGGTGTCGTCGGTGACGATGCGTTTGGCGTCGTTGTCGTAGGTCAGGATCGCCGGCGCACGCTGGAAAGGATCGGTCTTGTCATCGAACCATTGCTGCGTGGTGCTGAAGCGGCCGAGGTCGGCCACGGCCTGTTCCAGCGGCTTGGTGATGAAATAGCTGATGGTCTGCACGCTGTGGTCGGCGTAGGTGATGTTCAGCCGCGCCGGTCCCCAGCCCTGGCTCTTGATGGTATAGCGCAGCCAGCCTTTGGCGGTGGCGCTGGCTGGCGCTGTGGCCGGCGTGGCAGTCAGCGCGCCGGCCGGTTCGGCGCTGATGGCGGAGATTTTCTGTGCACTGTGCAGGAACAGTGTGGCGTCCAGGTCGGTCGGTACCACGTAACCGGGGATGCCAATCGCCACCGGCCGCTGCTGCGCCACCAGCGTCTGCTCGATGGCACGGATGGACTGCGCGGTGACAAAGCGCACGCCGATCTCGCGCCGTTCGCCCGCTTGCAGCGTCAGGCTGGTGGGCGTATTCCATTGCTGGCCGGCGGTTTTCCAGTCGGTTTCCGCATAGGCCTTGCTGGCCACGGTCCAGTCGTAAAAGCCCTCGGCGGTCTGCGCGCGTTTGCTGTTGTCGTCGATCGGGCGCCAGGCTTCCAGCGGCGTATGGCCGTCCGGCAGCACCAGCAGCGCCGGACCGGCGCCGTTGAGGCGCGTCACCTGCACGTAACCGGCGTCGCGGCCGATGTAGGGATCGGCGAAGCTGGCGCTGGCGTGGGCCTGCTCCAGCGTGCGGTCGGTGATGATGTTGTCGAACACCATCGGCATGCCGAGGCCGCCGATTTCCACCGGCCGGGCCGAGCGATTGATCAGCGTGAAGCGCAGCACCAGCGCGCCCTTGTCGTTGAGCCAGCGTCGCTCCACCGTCAGCGGCAGGCCGGCGCCGAAGGTGGCGCTGATGTCGGCGGCGGCCAGCGCGGGGCCGGCCGCCAGCACGCGCACCGGCTTGCGTTCCCTGGACGAGGAATAGTCCTGCCAGGCGCCGTCGCCGCTGCGCAGTCGCAGGTTGAGGTCGCCGATATGGGCGTAGCCATTGCCGCTGCGCTCGGCCTCGCGCGTGCCCGGCGTGAAGTCGAAGCCGGGATCGCTGACCGGCGTCAGCCGCGCCAGCGTCTGCGTGTCGGTGCGCAGGGCCAGCAACAGTTGCGGCGTGCTGTAGGCGCGCTCGGCGGCGAAGCAGGGAAGGGCGGCGAGGAGGGCGGCGGCGAACAAAGATTTCATGTGCATTCCTGAGGGCAATGCACACATTCTAACCAACTCGCCGGCTTTAGCGGACTATGAAGTGCAGGCCGATGTCGCGCTTGGCGCCGGGTTTCAGCGTGAAGCCGCCAGTGACCCAGCTTGGGTGGTTTTCGCCGCTTGCGCGCTGCTCGGCCGGCGGCTGCCAGCTGTCGAGTGGCGTGCGACCGTCCGGCTGCACCCGCAGCGTTGGCCGCTGGCCCTCCGGCCGCCTGACTTCTACCACACCCTGGTCGCCGGGGCGGGCCTTGACGCCGCCGCTCTGGTCGACGATCAGCGGCATGCCGGCCTCGGCCACCTCGACCGGCTGCTTGCTGCGGTTGATCAGCGTGTAGCGCAGCACCAGCGCGCCCTTGTCGTTGATCCAGCGGCGCTCCACCGTCAGCGGCAGGCCGGCGCCGAAGCTGGCGCTGATGTCGGCCGCGGCCAACGCCCGC
The DNA here is from genome assembly GCF_012849375.1 of Duganella dendranthematis. NCBI lineage: Bacteria > Pseudomonadati > Pseudomonadota > Betaproteobacteria > Burkholderiales > Oxalobacteraceae > Duganella > Duganella dendranthematis. The sequence continues at coordinate 662,654 of NZ_CP051684.1, read as the reverse complement.
ACGGCCGGCAGCACGCGGACCGGCTGGCGTTTCGCGAAGGTGGCGTAGTCTTGCCAGGCGCCGCCACCCTGGCGCAGTTTCAGCGTCAGGTCGCCGATGTGGCGGTAGCCGTCGAACTGGCGTTCTTCCTCGCGCGGGCCGAGCGTGAAATCGTGGCTGGGGTCGCTAACCGGGGTCAGCCTGGACAAAGTCTGGGTGTCGGTGCGCAGCGCGAACAGCCATTGCGGCGTGCTGTAGGCCTTGGTCTGGATGGCCGGATAATCGGCCGCCAGGGTAGGGGCGGCGGCCAATACGGCCATCGGCAGCAACCAGGTGGATAAATGTGGTGTCATGGGCAATCCTGTTTGAACGACAATACCGGCACTGTAACACCAGCATGGCCGGGCTGGCGTTCCGCCTGAAAAGCTGGTATAGTCGCGGGCTTACCTCTTCCCACACCTGTCTTGACGCCAGGGTGGGCTCATTTTCAAGTCCTTAAGGGAGTTATACATGCGTCACTACGAAATCGTATTTATCGTCCATCCGGACCAGAGCGAGCAAGTGCCCGCCATGATCGAACGTTACAAAGCAACCGTAACGACTCGCGGCGGCTCCGTGCACCGCGTTGAAGATTGGGGCCGCCGCCAAATGGCTTACCCAATCCAGAAACTGGCCAAAGCGCACTACATCTGCCTGAACATCGAAGCAGACAACGAAACCCTGGTTGAGCTGGAAACCGCATTCAAATTCAATGATGCCGTTCTGCGTCACCTGACCGTCAAGCTGAAGAAAGCCGAAACCGCTCCTTCGCCAATGATGAAGTCGGTACAACGCGAAGATGCAGCGAAATCGCATCGCACCGAAGCTCCAGCCGCTGCTGCTCCAGCCGCTGCTTAATTGGTCTGAGAAGGAACCGCGCTGAACCAGCTCCAGTTCATCGCCCTCATCGCCGAACGGGATGCAATACGTTACACCCCGGCCGGTATGCCGATCGTCAATGCTGTACTCCAGCACCGGTCGCAGCAGATGGAGGCGGGCATCGCCCGATTGAGCGAGTTTGAAGTGTCCGCGATTGCCGCGGGCGAGATTTCAAGCCGCTTCAGTCAGACGCCGCTGGCAGGACTGTATCAGTTCACCGGTTTTCTCAACAAGAAAAGCCGCAATAGCAAAAGCCTGGTGTTTCACATCATTGATTTTAGTGCTGTCCAAGACAGCGCAATTTAAATACAGGAGCCTAAAATGGCATTCGGTAAAAAGTTCGACAAAAACAAGCTCAAGCTGAAAGAAAAGCGCAAGCAACAAAACCCACTGTTCAAGCGCAAGAAGTTCTGCCGCTTCACCGCCGCTGGCGTTGAGCAAGTAGACTACAAAGACGTAGACACCCTGAAAGACTTCGTCCAGGAAAACGGCAAAATCATGCCAGCACGTCTGACCGGTACCAAGGCGCACTACCAGCGTCAAGTTGACACCGCGATCAAGCGCGCTCGCTATCTGGCCCTGCTGCCGTACACCGATCTGCACAACGCTTAATCGCGGCAGAGTAACTGGAGAAGAACTATGCAAATCATTCTGTTGGAAAAAGTTGTCAATCTGGGCAACCTGGGTGAAGTCGTTAAAGTTAAAGACGGCTACGCACGTAACTTCCTGATCCCGCAAAAAATGGCCCGTCGTGCAACCACGTCGGCTATCGCGGAATTCGAAGCCAAACGCGCTGAACTGGAAAAAGCTGCTGCCGCCAAGCTGGCCGCTGCCCAAGCCCAAGGCGAGAAACTGAACGGCATGACCGTGACCGTTTCGCAAAAAGCTGGTGTTGACGGCCGTCTGTTCGGCTCGGTCACCAACTTCGACATCGCTGAAGCGCTGAGCAAAGCCGGCTTCGCAGTGGAAAAAGCTGCTGTGCGCCTGCCAACCGGTCCGCTGAAGACCGTCGGCGAGTTCCCAGTCACCGTTTCGCTGCACACCGATGTGCTGGCGGAAGTGACCGTTGCCGTCGTAGGCGAAGCTGCCTAAGACTGGACCGGGCGGCAACGCCTGTCTGGTTTGCAACACCCTTGAAAAAGCCGGGCTTTGTCCCGGCTTTTTTCTCGTCATAATTTTGTAGTACGGCACAAGCAGGTATAATTCGCGCCATGAACGCCCCCTCCGATCCGCAAGTCGATTCGCTCCGCGTCCCGCCGCACTCCATCGAAGCAGAACAGTCCGTCATTGGCGGCCTGCTGCGCGATAACGCGTCCTTTGACCGTATCGCCGACATGATGAATCCGGAAGACTTCTACCGGTACGACCACCGCATCATCTTCGAGCAGATCGTCAAGATGATCAACAGCTCGCGCCCGGCGGACGTCATCACCGTGTTCGAGAACCTGACCCAGCTGGGCAAGGCCGACGACGTCGGCGGCCTGACCTATCTGAACGCGATGGCGCAGAACACGCCGTCCGCCGCTAATATCCGCCGCTACGCCGAGATCGTGCGCGACCGCTCGGTGCTGCGCCAGCTGATCACCGTGGCCGACGACATTTCCGGCCAGGCGTTCAGTCCGCAGGGCAAGGAAACCAAGGAAATCCTCGACGAGGCCGAATCGCGCATCTTCGCCATTGCCGAGCAGGGCGCCCGCGGCGCCGCCGGCTGGCTGGCGGTGCAGCCGCTGCTGACCCAGGTGGTCGAGCGCATCGACGAGCTGTACTCGCGCGAGAACCAGTCGGAAATTACCGGCGTGCCGACCGGCTTCATCGACCTCGACCGCATGACGTCGGGCCTGCAGGGCGGCGACCTGGTCATCGTGGCCGGCCGTCCGTCGATGGGTAAAACCGCATTTTCGGTCAACATCGGTGAAAACGTCGCCATCGAAGCCGGTTTGCCGGTGGCGATTTTCTCGATGGAGATGGGCGGCGCCCAGCTGGCGATGCGTATGCTGGGCTCGGTCGGCCAGCTTGACCAGCACCGCCTGCGTACCGGCCGCCTGAACGACGAGGACTGGCCGCGCCTGACGCACGCCATCCAGAAGATGAACGACGCCCAGGTGTTCATCGATGAAACCCCGGCGCTGAATCCGATCGAGATGCGCGCCCGTGCGCGCCGCCTGGCGCGCCAGTGCGGCAAGCTCGGCCTGATCATCGTCGACTACCTGCAGCTGATGCAGGGTTCCAAGGCGGGCGACAACCGCGCCTCCGAGATCTCGGAGATTTCCCGTTCGCTGAAAGGCCTGGCCAAGGAGCTGGGCTGCCCGGTGATCGCGCTGTCGCAGCTGAACCGCTCGCTGGAACAACGCCCCAACAAACGTCCCGTCATGTCCGACTTGCGCGAATCCGGCGCTATCGAGCAGGACGCCGACGTCATCATCTTCCTGTATCGCGACGAGGTCTACAATCCCGACTCGCCCGATAAGGGAACGGCCGAAATCATTATCGGTAAGCAGCGTAACGGCCCGATCGGCGCGGTACGTCTGACCTGGATCGGCCAGTACACCAAATTTGGCAATTACTCTGGTAGCTTGGGTGTGTACCAGGGTGACTAATCCTTAACGCTGGTACCTCATCCAAGAGACCGGCGATCTGCAGTAGTAATAAAACGGAGAAAAATATGTTTGGACGTTTGATGCCCACCGAGGGCAAATTCTTTGACCTGTTTAATCAGCACGCCGAGCTGTGCGTCAAAGGCGCAAAAGAAATGGTGGGCCTGATGTCCAACTTCGACGACCTGGAAAACCGCGTGCACGCGATCGAGAGCATCGAGAAACAGGCCGACAAGATCACCTACCAGACCGTCGACCTGCTGCACAAAACTTTCATCACGCCGATCGACCGCGACGACATCCACAAGCTGATCACGCGCCAGGACGACATTCTCGACCTGCTGGAGGACGCGGCCCAGACCGTGTCGCTGTACGACCTGCATTCGGTGACGCCGGAAGCCAAGCGCCTGGCCGAGCTGGTGCTGGCCTGCGCCGAGAAGGTCAAGGAAGCCGTGTCGCTGCTGCATAACATGGACAACTCGCGCCAGATCGTCGCCATCTGCGAAGAAATCGACCGCCTGGAGTCGGACGCCGACCACGTGATGCGCGCCGCCATGTCCAAGCTGTTCCGCGATGAGCCGGATGTGCGCAACCTGATCAAGATGAAGGCCATCTACGAAATCCTCGAAACGGTGACCGACCGTTGCGAAGACGTGGCCAACATCATCGAAGGCATCATCGTCGAAAACGCTTAAGAATAACAATATGCATACCATACAAATCAGTCTCTACGTGCTGATCCTGCTGATCGGGCTGGCGCTGATATTCGACTTCATGAACGGCTTCCACGACGCCGCCAATGCGATCGCCACGGTGGTCTCGACCGGCGTGCTGAAGCCGCAAACGGCGGTGGCCATGGCGGCGCTGTTCAACTTCGTGGCGATCTTCGTGGTCGGCCTGCACGTGGCCGGCACGGTCGGCAAGGGCACCATCGACCCCGGCATCGTCGACCAGTACGTCATCTTTGGCGCGCTGGTGGGCGCCATCGTCTGGAACCTGTTTACCTGGTACTACGGCATTCCATCGTCGTCGTCGCACGCGCTGATCGGCGGCCTGGTGGGCGCCGCGGTGGCCAAGTCCGGCACCAGCGCGCTGGTCGGCGGCGGCCTGTGGAAGACCGTGCAGTGGATCATCCTGTCGCCGCTGATGGGCTTTGTGTTCGGCTCCATCATCATGTTGATTGTGTCGTGGATCTTCGTGCGCTCGACGCCGCGCCGGGTCGACAAATGGTTCCGCCGCCTGCAACTGATCTCGGCTGCTTCGTACAGCCTGGGCCACGGCGGCAATGACGCGCAGAAAACCATCGGCATCATCTGGATGCTGCTGATCGCGGTCGGCCAGGTGCCGGCCGGTGGCGAAACGCCGCCGCTGTGGGTGATCGTGTCGTGCTACGGCGCGATCTCGTTCGGCACGCTGTTCGGCGGCTGGCGCATCGTCAAGACCATGGGCCAGAAGATCACCAAACTGAAGCCGGTCGGCGGCTTCTGCGCCGAGAGCGGCGGCGCCATCACCTTGCTGATCGCCTCGCACTTCGGCGTGCCGGTGTCGACCACGCACACGATTACCGGCGCCATCGTCGGCGTCGGCTCGGCGCAGAAGATGTCGGCGGTGCGCTGGGGCGTGGCGGGCAACATCGTCTGGGCCTGGATCTTCACCATTCCCGCTTCGGCCTTCGTGGCCGCGCTGGCCTGGTGGGTCGGACACCACATCATGTAACACCAAGGGAGCTGCGGCTCCCTTTTTTGTTGCTGCCGATACGAAGAAAAATTACTTTAGGTATAGTGGCTGCTGGTCGTATTTTAGTGAATAAGAGCATGTTTATCGATTTCGCAAACCTGCAGCGGATGGCGCAACAATCCGCCGCTGTGACGCAACCCTGCAGCTGTAACGACGCGCAGGCGTTGGCCTGGCAGCAGATTCCGCTGACGCTGGAGCTGGACCAATTCGAAGAAGTAGGCACGCTGGTGCAAGATCCGTATGGCGAACCGGCTTTCAAGGAATACCATCCAGCCGGCACCCGCCTGCAAAGCGACGACGCTCCCATCGCGCCACGCTACTATCCGGCCAATCTGAGCCAGGTATTGCGCTGCGTAAAATGCAGCCGCCTTTATCTGCGCTACACGGAAGGCGGCGGCTACTTCACCGAAGTGCGGCTGCGCGCGCTGCGTCCGCAGTTGCTGGTCGACGCGCCGCTGTAGGAAGCGATTCGCGAACGCCGGCCATGGCCGCCGCCAGTTAGGCTATGATGCCGGGTTTTCCGCTTTCCTGGCCGCCTCATGTCCGCTCCGCGTAACAAACGCTATTCCCGCCGCCGCAGCACCACGGAAGCGTGGCTGAATGCCGCCTTGCTGGGCGGGCGCGTGGCGGCGTGGAGTTATCGGCTGGGCTTGCACGGCCGGTTCGGCGTCACCCGCCACACGGTCGCGCTGCCGCCCGAGCGGCGCTTGCCGGAGCCGTTGAAGATCGCCTTCGCCTCCGACTTCCACGCCGGCCCATCGACCCATCCGGCCATCTTTGACGATCTGTTCGCGCAAATGGCCATCGAGCTGCCGCATGTGCTGCTGCTGGGCGGCGATTACGTCTCCGGCCCTGCGCATTACGCCGAGGTGCTGATGCCGCGGTTGTCGGCCTGCCATCCGCCGTGCGGCAAGTTCGCCGTGTTCGGCAACCACGATCTGTCCACCGACGACATGCAGCTGACGCAGATGTTCAGCCGAGCCGGCGTGCACACGCTGGTCAACCGCGCGCTGACGCTGCCGGCGCCGTTCGACAGCGTCTCGATCTGCGGCATGGATGATCCCTGGACCGGCGCGCCCGACGCCGCCGCCACTTTCGCCGGCGCGGCCGCTACCCGCGTGTTGCTGATGCATGCGCCAGACGGCCTGCTGATGCTGGATCGCCAGCGCTACGACATCGGTTTCGCCGGTCACACGCACGGCGGCCAGATCGCCTTGCCCAACGGTACGCCCTTGCTGATGCCGCAGGGTCCGCTGTCGCGGCCGTTCTATTATGGCCGCTTCCCGGTGCCCGCTAACGGCGACTTGATCGTCAGCCGCGGCGTCGGCTGCGGCAATATTCCAGTCCGCATCAACGCCGATCCGGAACTGGTGATCTGCACTGTGCAATAATCTAGCCACCATGCACACCATCCACCTGATTGAAGAAGATCCGACCGCGCCCGAGTCCGTTCTGCTGATGGCGGAATTGTCGACCGCGCTGGAAGCCATCACCGGCGATAGCGGCAGGGCCTCGTTCGATGCCGACGACGTGCGCGGCCCGGCCGCCTGCTTTGTGGTGGCGCGCAGCGATAGCGGCGCGGCGCTCGGCTGCGGCGCCTTCCGCCCGCTGGAACCCGGCGTGGCCGAGATCAAGCGCATGTACGCGCGCCACGGCACCAGCGGCGTCGGCAGCGCCGTGCTGCGCTATCTGGAAGGCGAGGCGCAGGCGCTGGGCTACCAGGCCGTCTGGCTGGAAACGCGGCTGGTCAACCGTCGCGCCATGGATTTTTATGAAGCGCGCGGCTACCAGCGCATCGCCAACTACGGCAAGTACATCGGCAACCCGCTGGCCGTCTGTTTCGAGAAGCAATTGCCATGAACCGTCACGCCGTCCTTGCCGCACTGCTGATGCTGGCGCTTGGCGCGCCGGCGGCTGGCCCGCTGCGCGACCGCCTTGCCGCCTTGCAGGATGAGATGGACGAGGGCGGCGCTGCGGCGCCGTTTGCGCTGCCCGCCGGCGTGCGGCTACTGGCCGACCAGGCGTACGGCGAGGATCGCCTGCAGCGTTTCGATGTATATCTGCCGCGCAACGCCAGCCATGCCCCGGTGATCTTCATGGTCCACGGCGGCGCTTGGCGCACCGGCGACAAGGCCAGCGCGCAGGTGGTGAGCAACAAGGTACTGCGCTGGACCGCGCGCGGCATCATCGTGGTGTCGGTCAACTACCGCCTGCTGCCCGGCGCCAGCGTGGCGACGCAAGCGGCCGACGTGGCTGCCGCGCTGGCGGCGGCGCAGGCCGGCGCCGCCGGCTGGGGTGGCGACCGCAGCAAGTTCGTGCTGATGGGGCATTCGGCCGGGGCCCATCTGGTGGCGCTGCTGGCCTCGGCGCCGCCGGCGCAGGGCGTCACGCCGTGGCTGGGCGCGGTGGCGCTCGACAGCGCCGCCATGGACGTGCCGGCGCTGATGGCGCAGCGCCACTTTCCATTCTATGACCGCGTTTTCGGCAGCGATGCCGCTTACTGGCGCAGCGTGTCGCCGGCGGCGCAACTGAAACCGGGCGCCTCGCCGCTGCTGGCGGTGTGCTCGTCGCGGCGCCAGGACTCCTGTCCACAAGCCGAAGCGTACGCCAGCCGCGCCGGCGCGCTGGGGATGCGCGTGCAGGTGTTGGCGCAGCCGCTGAGCCACATGGAGATTAACGCCACGCTGGGCCAGCCGGGCGCCTACACTAGTGCCGTGGAAACTTTCCTTGCCGAGCTGGATCCAATTTTCGCCGCGCGGCCGTGATGTAAGTTTTGTCTTACAAGTCGCCGCGCCCGGCGCTGCTTACGCGCACAGTCGCCAACGGGCACAATGCTGCTCATGAAAATCATCGACCAACGTTATCTGGAAAGTGGCAACCGCTACTCTACCCAAACCTGCCTGCTGAGCATCCTCGAACTGGACGCCGTCAGCGAAGAAGCAACTGAAAAATTACAGGAACGACTGTACGCCGCCTTGCCGGGCCTGGCCCGTCTGCGTGGCCTGGTCGGCAAGCGTGCCGACGCTGTGCCGCCCGTGGTGGAACTGGTGCAACAAACTGCCCTGGAATTGCGCCGTCTGGCGCTGAATGAAGTGACGGTCGGCTTTGTCGACGTGGTGCCGCGCATGCAGGGCCGCTATCGCATGGTGCTGCCGTATAGCGCGAAAAGCGCCGCCGCGCCGTCGCTGAAAATGGCGACGCAACTGGTGAACGCCATGCTGGCCGGCCGATCCTTCAACGTCAAGGCCGGCCTGGCCCGCTTGCGGGCTCTGGCCGACCGCCGCAGCAAACCGCGTGGTTCGCTGATGCAGACCGCGCGCACCATCCTGATGTCGGTGATTCCCAAGCAACCGCTGGCGATGCTGCTGCCGACGCCGCACCTCGGCTAATCAGGCTAGCTCGACTTCCATACCCTCGTAAGCCAGCACCACCTTCAAATCGCCCAGCACCGGCGCATGGCGCGCCATGACTTCGGCGAACACGGCTTCCAGCTCATCGTCGCTGCGGGTCGGCTCATGGTGGGTGCAGAACAGCGTTTTGGCGCCGGTGCGCAGTGCCAGTGCAAACGCCGAGTCGAAGGTGCCGTGCCCCCAGCCCTGCTTGGCGGGGTATTCCTCGCGCGTGTACGAACAATCGACGATTAACGCATCGACGCCGCGCACCGTGGCGTCGATGGCGGCGTTGCGCTCGGCCATCCACGCTTCGTACGCCGCATGCTCCGGGTGACCGGCCGGATGAATGTTGTAGTGCGGTTCGTGATCGCCGGTGAAGAACAGCGAGCGGCCATTGCATTCCACCCGATAGCCCAGATCCGTCACCGGATGGTTCATCACCACATTGCTCACCGTGGCGTCGCCCACGCTGATCGGCTGGTCCACCTCCAGCGTCTGGTATTCAATGGTCGCGTCCATCTGCGTTTCGCTGACTGGGAAATAACTGTTCTGTAGCTGCACCCCCATCACATGTTCGATGCCGTTGCCGGTGACCGGATCGGTCACGCCATGCAGCCGCACCCGGCTGTCGCGGATAAACAGCGGCGTAAAAAACGGCAGGCCGTGGATGTGATCCCAATGACTGTGGGTAATGAAAATGTTCGCGTGGATAGGACGGGTTTTTTGCTGGATCAGCGATTGCGCCAGCGAAAACAGGCCGGTGCCGCCGTCGAGAATGATCAGGGTGTCGTCATCGGTGCGGACTTCGATGCAGGTGGTGTTGCCACCATAGCGCGCCGTCCGTGGACCGGGGGAGGGAATCGAACCACGGACTCCCCAAAATGTGAATTTCATACGCAAAATCCCTGGTGTACTTTTTTATTCTTGCTATTTGGTGTGTTGCCGCATTACCTACAGCCGATGATAGCTTTTTTTTCCCGCCGCAGGGAAAAAGCCGATGCAATTTCATCGCTTCCCGCTATTTCCCGATGTACAACAGCTTGCGCTAGAGATACACTTCCACCCTGAGCCTGCTCATTGTACGGCCGCTGCCATCCCCTCCACAGGTATCTAAAAAGCAACCATGCAAGAGTTGAATCAATCGCAAATCGCCGAGCGGCTGGATCAGCTGACTGAACTCAACGTTCAGTTGGGCAGCAGCCACGATACCGACTCCTTGCTGGAGCGCATACTGATCGTCGCCAAGCGCATGACCAATGCCGATGGCGGCACGCTGTACCGTCCCAGCGACGACAAGCGGCAGCTGAATTTTCACATCCTCATCAACGACACGCTGCAAACCCACCAGGGCGGCTCCAGCGGCCAGCCGGTGACGGCCGGCAGCGTGCCGCTGTACAACGACGACGGCGAGAAAAACCTGTCGGCGGTGGCGGCCTACGCCGCGCACTTCGGCCTGTCGGTCAACATCGAGGATGTGTACAAGGCCGATGTGTTCAACTTCTCCGGCATGGTCAAGTTCGACCAGCTGCGCAACTACCACTCGCAATCCTTCCTGACGGTGCCGATGAGCGACCACGAAGGCGAACTGGTGGGCGTGCTGCAACTGATCAATTCCAAGGATACTGAAACCGGCGAGATCCGCGCCTTCACCCAGACCGACCAGCGTTTCATCGAAGCCCTGGCGGCGCAGGCGGCGGTGGCGCTGACCCACCAGCGCCTTATCGCGCAACTGGAAGAGCTGCTGGAATCCCTGGTGAACCTGATCAACATCGGCATCGACGAAAAGTCGCCGTACACCGGCCGCCATTGCCAGTTCGTGCCCGAGCTGACCATGATGCTGGCCGAGGCCGTGCACAACACGGACACCGGCCCGCTGGCCGATTTCCAGATGAACGACGCCGACCGCAAGGAATTGTGGCTGGCCGGCCTGCTGCACGATTGCGGCAAGATCACCACGCCGGTACACGTGGTCGACAAGGCCACCAAGCTGGAAACCATTTTCGACCGCATCGCGCTGGTGGACACGCGCTTTGAAGTGCTGCTGCGCGACGCTGAAATCGCCGCCCTCAAGCGCAAGCTGGAGGTTGGCACCGGCGCGGGCGCCGACCATGCCGCCATCGATGCCGAGCTGGCGCAGCAACAGGCCGCGCTGCGCGAAGAGCGCGACTTCATCCGCTACGCCAACGTCGGCGGCGAGGGCATGCAGCCGGACGACCAGGCGCGCGTGCGCCAGATCGGCCAGCGCCGCTGGACCGGTCCGGACGGCGCCGAACAAGCCTTCCTCAGCGCCGACGAGCTGACCAACCTGACCATCAAGTTCGGTACGCTCACCGAACCGGAACGCAAGGAAATCAACAACCACATCTCGATGACGATCAAGATGCTGGAGGCGCTGCCGTGGCCGAAGCACTTGAAGAACGTGCCCGAATACGCCGGCGGCCACCACGAGCGCATGGACGGCAAGGGCTATCCGCGCGGCCTGACCAAGGACCAGATGTCGGTGCAGGCGCGGGTGATGGCGATTGCCGATATCTTCGAGGCGCTGACCGCCAAGGACCGCCCGTACAAGAAGGGCAAGATGCTGTCGGAGTCGCTGCGCATCCTCGGCCATTTCGCGCTGAACGGCCACATCGATCCGGACCTGTTCGACATCTTCATCCGCAACAAGATTTACCTGGAATTCGCCCACAAGAACATGGACGAAAAACAGATCGACTTCATCGACGAAACGCAGATCCCTGGTTATCGTGCGGATCAAAACGCTTAAAAAGTACGGCCTGCGCTGGGCGCTCGGCCTGCTGCTGACGGCGCTGGCGGTGTTGCAAGTGTCGGGCGCGCTGCACATCGACGCCGTCGAGCGCATGGACACATTCTTTGCCGATTTACGCATGCGGCTGGTCAAGCCGGTGCTGGACCCGCGCATCGTGGTGGTCGATATCGATGAAAAAAGCATCGCCGAAGTCGGCCACTTTCCGTGGAACCGCAAGATCGTCGCCCAGCTGGTCACGCAGCTGACCGAGCACTACGGCGTGGCAGCGGCCGGCTTCGACATCGTCTTCGCCGAAGCCGACAACACCTCCGGCTACGACGTACTGGAGCAATTGGCGCAGCGCGAACTGAAGGACGTCGGCGGCTTCGGCGCCCGCGTCGCCGGCCTCAAAGAACAGCTGGACTACGACGGCCTGCTGGTCAAGGCATTGGAAGACCAGCCGGTGGTGCTGGGCTATAACGTGGCCGAGAACCAGCGCAAGGGCAAGCTGCCCAATCCCTTCTTTAATACCGACACGCTGAACGGCCGCGAACTGCCGGCCGTCGCCTCCAACGGCTACCTGGCCAACCTCGACCGCTTGCAGGGCGCGGCGGCCAGCGGCGGCATCTTCACCGCCTTGCCGGACCCGGACGGCATCCTGCGTCACACCGCGCTACTGATGCGCATCGGTGATGGCTTCTATCCGACGCTGTCGCTGGCGACGGCGGCGGTAGCCTTGCAGGCGCGCGCCATCACGCCGTTGTGGGAAACCAATGTGGCCGAGATGTCGGCCCGGCAGCGCGCCAACGGCGGCCTCGACACGCTGCTGATGTTCGTCGGCCAGGAGAAAGTACCGCTGCACATCGCGGTCGGTGAAAACCTGTCCAACCTGATCGAGTTTCGCGGCACCGGCGGCCCCCAAGGCGGCGCCTTCCCGTACGTGTCGGCAGCTGACGTGCTGGCCGGCCGCGTCAAGCAAGAGGTGCTGGCCGACCGCATCATCCTGATCGGCACCACCGCGCCCGGCCTGCTGGACTTGCGCGCCACGCCGGTCAGCAGCGCCTACCCCGGTGTCGAGGTGCACGCCAACATGATCAAATCCATCCTCGACGACCGCTTCAAAGTGCGGCCGGATTATGCCGATGGCATCGAGGCGATCCAGGTTCTGGTGGTGGGCGGCGTGCTGGCGCTGGCACTCGGCGTGCTGGCGCCGCTGCCGTCGATGCTGCTGGCGGCGGCCCTGGCCGCTGCGGTGTTCGGCTTCAACTACTGGAGCTACACCGAGATGGACGCGGTGCTGAAGATGGCGATGACGCTGGTGCTGATCGCCGCCGTGTTCGTGCTGAACGTGGCCTGGGGCTACTTCTTTGAAGTGCGCCGCAACCGCGGGCTGGTGTCGCGCTTCGGCGAATACGTGGCGCCGGAACTGGTGGCGCAGATGGCCGAGAATCCTGCCCAATACAATATGGATGGCGAAAGCCGCGAGCTGACCGTGATGTTCGTCGACGTGCGCGGCTTTACCACCATCTCGGAAGATCTGACGCCGAAGCAGCTGCGCGAATACATCAACCTGTACCTGACGGCGATGTCGGAAGACATCCGCAGCGCCCACCAGGGCACGCTGGACAAATACATCGGCGACGCCGTGATGGCGTTCTGGGGCGCGCCGGTGCACTTCAGCGACCATGCCCGCCGTGCGGTCGCCACCTCGCTGCTGATGCAAGCCAGCGCGCGCCGCCTGAACGACGACTTCATCGCGCGCGGCTGGCCAGAACTAAAGATCGGCATCGGCCTCAACTCCGGCCTGATGCACGTGGGCGACATGGGCTCCAACATCCGCCGCGCGTACACGGTGATGGGCGATGCCGTCAATCTGGGTTCGCGGCTGGAGGGCATCACCAAGGTGTATGGCGTCGGCATCGCGGTGGGCGAGGCCACGCGCGCGGCAGCGCCGGAATTCTGCTACCGCGAACTGGACCTGGTGCGGGTCAAGGGCAAGAACGAGCCGGTGGCGATTTTCGAGCCGCTGGCGCTGGATGCCGAGGTGGACGACGCCACCCGCGCCGAACTGGCAAGCTGGCACGCGGCGCTGGCCGCCGTCCGCGCGCAACGCTGGGGCGAGGCCGAAGCGCAGCTTGCAGCATTGCAGGCACTGTCGCCGCAGCGCGGCCTGTACCAGCTGTACCGCGACCGCATTGCCCACTACCGCGCCCATCCGCCGGGCGAAAGTTGGGACGGTGTTACCACCTATGACACAAAATAATACTTAAAAAGTAACAATCGACAGAATTACATGGCGATTCGTGCCAAGGCAGTTTACACTTCAATAAAAAGTTTCCCTGGGGCTATTTTTTAGCCCGTACCTCACCCCAGTCAATCGAATGCCATCCGTCATGCGTCACAACATGAAATATAAAATCACGCGCCTGCTTGCAGCTTCCTTTCTTGCCGCTGCAGTGGCGTCGGCGTGGGGCGCGGCGGACGATGGTGTCATCCGCTTTGAGATTTCCCGCTTTGACGTCAAGGGCAATACCTTGTTGCCGCAGGCCGAAATCGACGCCGTACTGGCCGGCTACAGCGGCCAGCAGCGCGATTTCGGCGATGTCCAGCGCGCGCTGGAAGCCTTGGAGGCGCGCTATCACCAGCACGGCTACAACATCGTCACCGTCGAGCTGCCGGAGCAGGAGCTGAACGGCGGCGTGGTGACGCTGCGCGTGGTGGAGACGAAAATCGGCCGCGTAACGGTCAAGAACAACCGCTATTTCGACGAAGCCAATATCCGCCGCAGCCTGCCGGCCTTGCAGCCGGGCCGCTCGCCGGATCTGACGGCGGTGTCGGCCAACCTGAAGCAGGGCAACGAGAATCCCTCCAAGCAGGTGACGATGAAGCTGCAAGGCGGCGAGCGCGACGACGAGGTCGATGCGCTGCTGGACGTCAAGGATGAGTCGCCGTGGAAGGTCATGGCCAACGCCGACAACACCGGCACCGAGGGCACCGGCAAGACCCACGTCGGCGTGGTGCTGCAAAACGCCAACCTGTTCGGCCGCGACCATGTGGGTTCGCTGCAATACACCACCTCGGCCGAGGAACCGGGCCGGGTCAAGGTGTATGGCGCCGGCTACCATATTCCGCTGTATGACCTGGGTGACTCGCTGGACTTGTTCGCCAGCTATTCCAACGTTGATTCCGGCACCATCAGCGCCGGCTTGCTCAATCTGGCCGTCAGCGGCAAGGGCGCGGTATACGGCGCGCGCTATAACCAGGCGCTGGCCAAGCGCGGCGAAGTCGAGTCGAGGCTGTCCTACGGCGTTGATGTGAAAGCGTTCAAGAACAGCGTGCAGTACGACGGTGTTGAGCTGGGCAATGATGTGACGGTGCATCCGGTCAGCGTCAGTTATCAGGTGAATGCGCCTATCCCGCAAGGCGAGGTCGGCGGCCAGCTGACGCTGCTGCGCAATATCTCCGGCGGCGCCAACGGCGATCAGGGCGCCTTCACCGCCGCGCGCCTGAACGCTAAAGCGGACTACACCGTGTTGCGCTTCGCCGGCAGCGTCACGCGCGCGCTGGTCAGCGACTGGCAGCTGCGGGCCATCGTCAACGGCCAGTACACGCGCGATGCGCTGATTCCCGGCGAGCAGTTCGGCGCCGGTGGCGCCACGTCGGTGCGCGGTTTCATCGAGCGTGAAATTTCCAACGATTCCGGCGTCAGCCTCAACCTGGAGGTCTACACGCCCAACCTGTGCACGCGCGCGGGCTGGAACTGCCGCCTGCTGGGTTTCTACGATACAGCCTACGTCAGCCGCAACAAGGCGCAGCCGGGCGACCTCGATACCACCACCATCGCCAGCGCCGGCCTCGGCGCGCGCCTGGTGCTGTCGACGTATGTGAATCTGCAACTGGACTATGGCCACGTGACCAAGGCCGGCCTCACCACCCGCGCCGACGCCAACCGCCTGCACCTGCGCCTGGGCGTGGCTTACTAAGTAAAGAAGAGACAAGATGAAACCGACCCCACGTTTTAACTTGCGCCGCAAAGCCCTCGCCATGATGGTGGCGGCCTGTTACGCCAGCGTCCAGGCGGCGCCCGTCAACCCGACCGTGGTGGCGGGGCAGGCGAGCTTCAGCCAGCAAGGCAAGACCTTTACGATTACCAATACGCCGAACGCCATCATCAACTGGCAGGGATTTTCGATAGCCGCCGACGAGGTCACCCGTTTCATCCAGCAAAGCAGCGACAGCAAGGTGCTGAACCGGGTGACCGGCGTGGACCCTAGCCTGATCCTCGGTTCGCTGCAATCGAACGGCAAGGTGTTCCTGATTAATCCGAACGGCGTGGTGTTCGGCGCCGGCGCGCGCGTGGACGTCAACGGCCTGGTGGCGTCGAGCCTGAATATTTCCAACGCCGATTTCCTGGCCGGTAAAAACAACTTCACAGCTGGCGATGTCGCGGGCAAGGTCAGCAACCAGGGCACGATTACCACGCCGTCCGGCGGCCAGATCTTCCTGATCGCGCCATCGGTGGAAAACAGCGGCGTCATCACCGCGCCGAATGGCGATGTGGTGCTGGCTGCCGGCCATAGCGTGCAGCTGTTCGACTCGAAAGATCCGAATGTGCAGGTGGTGGTGTCGGCGCCGGCTGATCAGGCGCTGAATCTGGGCAGCATCGTGGCGCAGGGCGGGCGCGTGGGCGTGTACGGCGCGCTGGTCAATCAACGCGGCGTGATCAACGCCAACAGCGCGGTGCGCGGCGAGAACGGCAAGATAGTCCTCAAGGCCAGCGCCACCACGCTGGTGGAGGCGGGCAGTGTCACCAGCGCCACCGGCAGTGATCAGAACACCGGCGGCGATATCTTGCTGCTGGGCCGGCAGGTTGGCGTGACCGGCAATGCGGTAGTGGACGCCAGCGGCGCGGCTGGCGGCGGCAAGGTCCTGGTCGGCGGCGACTATCAGGGCAAGAACGCGGCGGTGGTCAATGCCGAGTCGACCTACGTCGGCAAGGACGTGGTCATCAGCGCCGATGCGACTCAGGGCGGCAATGGCGGCACGGTAGTGGTGTGGAGCCAGGACGCGACGCGCATGTACGGTTCGATCTACGCACGCGGCGCCGCGCAGAGCGGCAATGGCGGCCAGGTGGAAACCTCCGGCGATTATCTTGACGTGGCCGGCGCGCGCGTGAACACAGGCGCGGCCAGCGGCAAGACCGGCAGCTGGCTGCTCGATCCGCTGGATATCGAGGTGGTTGGCGGCACAACGCTCACGCAGCTGAGCGACGTTGCCACCTTTGGCGTCAGTCTGCTTACAGACCTGACGTCCATCGGCGCCGGCTTGATTACGGATTCCTCCTCCAACGTTGTGCTGCAAGCCAAGCGCGACGTCACCATCAGCAGCAGTATTTCGAACGACTCCAGTGCGTCGCTGACCGTGCAGGCCGGCAATGACATCAAGGTCAACGCGCCGATCTACATGGGCGGCGGCGTCACGCTGACCGCCAATGATGCCGCCAGCGGCAACGCCACCGGTATCGGCGGCATCACACTGGCCAGCGCCGCCAACAACGCTTACATCCTGCGCACCGGTGGCAAGAACGCGACGTTGACCGGCGCCTACGTCAACATCGACGGCAAGGTGGATCTGGCCGGCGGCAACCTGGACGCGCGCGCCAATGTGGCCGGCGGCACCATCACGCTGGGCGCCAGCAGCAGTGTGGCGACCAGCGCCGGCAGCCCGGCAGTGCTGTCCTTCGTGGCCGACAATATTGTGCTGAACGGCGCCAGCGGCACCGTCGGCAGTGGCGCCAGCGATGGCAACGATTCGGTCTCGTTTGCGGCCTACACGGCTGGCCGCGGCATTACTCTCGGCGGCAGCAATGCCAATGCGCTGAGCCTGAGCGCAGCCGCGCTGGGGTCAGTGTCGACCGGCACGCTCTCCATTGGTGATGGTGCGGCTGGCGCGGTGACGGTGGCTGGTCCGCTCGACCTGAGCAGCGGCGGCGCCAGTGGTCAGTTGAACCTCACCGGCGCCTCGATCGCGATCGACGGCGCGCTGACGGTGGCGCACGGGCTGAACCTGAACGCAACGAATAGCCTTAGCGGCACCGGGGCGATTACCGCCGACAGCTTGAGCGCCAACGGCGCCAGCGTCGCCCTCACCGGCGCCAATAACGTCGACAATATCTCCGGCGCTGCGCGTACTGCCGGCTTCAGCTTCAGCAGCGTGGACGACATGAACATTGGCGGCAACATTTCGGCCGTCACCGGTATCACCCTCAATTCCGGCGGCGGCATTCAGCAGACCGGGTCCTCCGCGCTGACAGCAAACTCGTTGGCGGTGACGGCGACCGGCGCGGCGCGGCTGAACGGTTCCTCCAATCAGATCGCGGCATTGAGCGCGACCAGTGTTGGCTCCTTGTCCTTCACTAACAGCGCCAGCCAGGCGCTGACGCTGAATGCCGTCACGTTGACCGGCGATTATGGCGACGGCACCATCAGCATCCGCACCAGCGGCGACCTGCTGGTGTCCGGCGCGCTGAATGCCAAGACGCAAAGTGTGACGCTGATGGGCGCCAACATCACGGGCAGCGGCGTGATCACGGCCAGCTACCTGGACGCCATTGCGGGCGGCAGTGTCGGCCTGAGCGGCGCCAACCTGGTCGATCGCGTCACCGGTAGCTCCAATGGCAACTTCGGGTATAGCGGCGCCGGCGATTACGTTGTGAGCAATATCGACGCCGGTCAGAACAGTATCGCGCTGTCGGGGCCCGGCAACATTTTCCAGACTGTCGATGATGGCGCACTCCGCGCGCTGTCGCTGAGTGTGAGCACGCCGGGCGAGGTGAGCCTGCTGGGGAACAACCGCATCACCGCGCTTAGCGCCACGGATGTGGGTTCGCTGTCGCTCTATAACGGTCAGGCGCTGACGTTGGGGAACGTCTCGCTGAGCAGCGGGTCTACCGGCGCTGTCAACGTGGAGGCGACTGGCATCACGGTGAGCGGCACCTTGAACGGCCGCGCGCAGAAGGTATCGTTGTCGGGCGGTTCGGTGGTGGTGAGTCACACCGGAACGGCCGGCACTTTCGAGATCGGCGCCGATGCACTGACGCTGGCGGCGGACCTGACGTCCAGCTACGCGATTGTGCATCCGTACAGCAGCGACTACAAAATGGTGATTGGCACCAACGCCGGCTGTGGAGGCGATTGCCTGGCGGTGAGCAATCTGTGGCATTTGTCAGCGCCAAGCGTGACGCTGGGCTCGACCGATGCCACGCTCAACCTGGGCAATATCACGGTGGCTGGCATCATCGGCGGCAATGGCGGCACGCTGGCGACCCGTAATGCTGCGACCACTCGCATTGCGCTGTTCAGCAATAGCGGCCACATTACCCAGACCGGCGCCATTGATGTGCAGGATCTGGCATTGCAGACCTCCGACAATATAATGCTGACCAATTCGGGCAATACCGTCACCAACCTGGCGGTGGCGCAGACCGGATCGGGGCACCTGCACTTCGCCAATACCGGTACGCTGGCGATTGCGCAGCTCGACGGCATCGATGGCGTCAGCAGCAATGGTGATGTGGAGCTGTCGGTGACCGGCGGCGGCGTGGTGCGCGGTAGCGGCATGGCGTTGACGGCGGATTCGCTGACCTTGAACACCACGGGCGGCGTGGGCGCCAACGGCAGCCCGCTGGTGACCGAGGTGTCTGACCTGACGGTGACCAATACGGCCGGTAGCAGCAGCATGGCGGGAATTTATATCGCCAACACCAACCACAATACGCAGATGATGACGGTGCATGACGTTACGCAGGTGAACGCGGGAGGCGGTAATGGCGGCGCCATCAGCATCGATAATACCGGCGGCATGAAGATTGCCGGTACGGTGGCGACCACCACTGGCGCGATCGCTTTGCAGACGCATAGTCCGCTGGTGGTGGATGGCTCTGTCGCGTCGGATAGCGGCAATATCACGTTGGCCGCGGGTACGGGCTATGACGTTAGCAATACAATTACGATCGGTAACGGCGCGGTGGTGAAGTCGATCAGTGGGCATGTGGCCGTTACGGCGACATCGTATAGCTCCGCCGGTCAGGTGCAGGATGTGAATGGGGCGGTGACGGCAACGCTGGTGCCGGCTCCTACGCCAACGCCGACGCCAACGCCAACGCCAACGCCAACGCCAACGCCAACGCCAATGCCGACGCCGACGCCGACGCCGACGCCAACGCCTGTGCCGACTCCAGTACCAACTCCAGTACCAACGCCGACGCCAGTACCGACGCCTGTGCCAACGCCAGTACCGACGCCTGTGCCAACGCCAGTACCGACGCCAGTACCGACGCCAGTGCCGACCCCTGTGCCGACGCCAGTGCCAACACCGGTACCGACTCCGGTACCGACCCCTGTACCGACGCCAGTGCCGACCCCTGTGCCGACGCCTGTACCGACGCCTGTACCGACGCCTGTACCGACGCCTGTACCAACACCGGTGCCAACGCCAACGCCAACGCCGCCGCCATCGGCCGACATCTGCACCATCGCGCCGAATTCGGCGTTGTGCCAAGTGCTGTCGCCGCCAACGGCTTCAGAGCCGGTCAAGCCAGTCCAGCAGGCATCCAACGAGGTCATCAAGACCTTGTCGACCAGCGACGGTGTGCCGGGCAGCAGCTCGTCCGGCAGTTCCAGCTCGGGCGGCGCGGCCACATCGTCCACGCCTGACGACAGCAAGAAGACGGACAAAGTAGAAGCAACCAGCGACAAGACCGGAACGAAAAATGAACCAACTAAAAAGACTTACTGCAATTAAGGCCTGGCTGGCGCTACTGCTGTGGTGTGTGGCCAGCGTCGGTTGGGCCGCGCAGGTGGCGGGCACCATCACGCAACTGAGCGGCCCGTTGATGGCGCGCAAGGCCAACGGCGCGGTACGCATACTGTCGATGAAGTCCGAAGTCGAAAGCGGCGACACCCTGGTGACCGAGAAGAACACCTACGCCATGGTCAAGTTCATCGACAACAGCGAGATCACGCTGAAGCCTTCCACCACCTTCAAGGTGGAGAATTTCGCCTACGATGCCGACAAGCCCGATGGCGACAACGCGTCCTTTAACCTCGTCAAGGGCGGCTTGCGCTCGGTGACCGGCCTGCTGGGCAAGCGCAACAAGGAAAAGTTCTCGCTGAAGACGCCAAGCGCCACCATCGGCATTCGCGGCACCACCTTTGTCGCCGAGTGGGTGGAGCCGACCGAGCAGGCCGTGGCATACGCCGCTGCCCAACGGCAGGCTTGGCTCATGGCCAGCACTGCCAGCCTGGGAGACACCTATCCGCTGCAGCCGCTGATGCTGGCGCAAGCCGCCATTCCCGCGCCGAACACGCCCGCGCTGCCGCCGGGACTGTACGTTCAGGTGATCGACGGAATGATCAATCTGACCAATAAGGGCGGGGCACAGAACTTTGCTGCCGGCCAGTTCGGTTACACGGCGAGCCCGACGCAGCCGCCGGTGATCGTACCGAAGAACCCTGGCATTCAATTCACGCTGCCACCGGCCTTTACGCAGCCGCCTGCCCCGGCTGGCGGGGCCGCCACGCCACCCAAGTCCAATACAGTGGATTGCGAAGTGCGCTAAAAAGCCTTGACCTTCCAATCGTGGGATACTTGATGCTGTAGGCAGGTAAATACAGCATCGGGTAGACCATGAATCAGCAAGCGATCAAAATTGACGGTATGAGCTGCGCCTCCTGCGTTGGCAGGGTGGAGCGGGTGCTGGCGGCGGTGCCGGGCGTCGACAAAGTCAGTGTCAATCTGGCCACCGAAATGGCGCGCGTGGAATCGGCCGAACCGGTCGACTTTGCCGCGCTGGCGCAGGCGGTCGACAAGGCCGGCTATCAGGCCTCGCTGCCGCCACCGGAGCCGGGCGCCGCGCCTGCCGACGATGCAGCCGCCGTCGCTGCGCCGACCGCGCGCGGTTTCTTCGCAGCCTTCGCGCCGAGCGGTGGCACGGCGGTCCTGCTGGCCGCGCTGTTCTCACTTCCCCTGATTTTTCCAATGCTGCTGGAACTGGCCGGCATCCACTGGATGCTGGATGGCCGCCTGCAATGGCTGCTCGCCACGCCGGTGCAATTCTGGCTGGGGGCGCGCTTCTATCGCGCCGGCTGGCTGGCGGTGCGTGCGGGCAGCGGCAATATGGACTTGCTGGTGGCCCTTGGCACCAGCGCGGCTTATGGCCTGAGCGTGTATCAGTTGCTGTCTGCCGGCGCTATGCCACACCTGTATTTTGAGGCATCGGCGGTGGTGATTACGCTGGTGTTGCTGGGGAAATGGCTGGAGGCGCGCGCCAAGCGCCAGACGGCGCAGGCGATTCGCGCGTTGCAAACACTGCGGCCCGAGTCGGCGCGTGTGCGCCGGGACGGCCAGGATGTGGATGTCGCGATTCATGAAGTGCGCGTGGATGACGTCATCGTCGTGCGGCCGGGGGAGCGCATCGCTGCCGACGGTGTGGTCAGCGAAGGCGCCAGCCACGTGGATGAGGCGCTGATTACCGGCGAGAGCCTGCCGGTGGCCCGTCATGCCGGCGAGCGGGTGACGGGAGGCGCCATCAATGGCGAAGGTTTGCTGCTGGTGCGCGTGACGGCGGTGGGGGCGGAAAGCACGTTGTCACGCATCATTCGCCTGGTGGAGGATGCACAGGCGGCCAAGGCGCCGGTGCAGCATCTGGTAGACCGCGTGAGCGCGGTGTTCGTGCCGGTGGTGCTGGCGCTGGCGCTGCTGACCTTCGCAGGCTGGTGGCTGGTGGCCGGCGATGCCGAGCAGGCCATCATCAATGCGGTGGCGGTGCTGGTGATTGCGTGCCCCTGCGCGCTGGGGCTGGCGACGCCGGCCGCCATCATGGCCGGCACCGGCGTCGCGGCGCGCTACGGGATTCTGATCAAGGATGCGGAAGCACTGGAACTGGCGCACCGCATCACCACCGTGGCCTTCGACAAGACCGGCACGCTGACCGAAGGCCAACCATCGCTGGCCGTGCTGGCGCCCGCGCCGGGCGTCGACGAACCGCACCTGCTGCAACTGGCCGCCGCTGTGCAGCGCGGCAGCGAACACGCGCTGGCCCGCGCCGTCCAGCTAGCCGCCGGCGTGCCGAATGCCGCCGCGCCACTGCTGGCGTCCGACATCAGCGCCTTGCCTGGACGCGGCGTGAAGGCCACGGTGGCCGGCGCCCGTCTGCTGCTGGGCAGCACGCGCCTGATGCAAGAGCAGGGCATCTCACTGCAAGCGCTATCCACCCGTGCCGAAGAACTGGAGCACACCGGCCACACCATCTCCTGGCTTGCCGACGCCACCACCCACCAGCTCCTTGGCCTGCTGGCCTTCGGAGATCGCATCAAACCGCAAGCCCAAGCCGCCATCGCCGCGCTGCATGCGATGGGCATCCACACCGTGCTGCTCACCGGCGACAACCAGGGCAGCGCCAACGCCGTCGGCCAGCAGCTCGGCGTGCAGCGCATTGTCGCCAACATGCTGCCGGCCGATAAAGCCAGCACCATCGCCGCGCTCAAACAGGAAGGCGGCACCATCGCCATGGTCGGCGACGGCATCAACGACGCGCCGGCGCTGGCCGCCGCCGATGTCGGCATCGCCATGTCCAGCGGCACCGACGTCGCCATGCACGCCGCCGGCATCACGCTGATGCGCGGCGATCCGGCACTGGTGGCCGCCGCCATCTCCATCTCGCGCCGCAGCTACAGCAAGATCCGCCAGAACCTGTTCTGGGCCTTTATCTATAATTTGATCGGCATTCCGCTGGCCGCCTTCGGCCTGCTCAACCCCATGGTGGCCGGCGGTGCGATGGCACTCAGCTCGGTCAGCGTGATCAGCAACGCGCTGCTGCTGCGCCGCTGGAAACCGGAGGACCGCACATGAATATCGGACAGGCCGCAACGGCCACCGGCGTTTCGGCCAAAATGATCCGCTACTACGAAAGCATCGCCCTGATCCCGGCCGGCAAACGCACTGACGCCGGCTACCGCATCTACGGCGACAACGACCTGCACACGCTGCGCTTCGTCAAGCGTGCCCGCTTGCTGGGCTTCTCGCTGGAGCAGATTCGCGGCCTGCTGTCGCTGTGGCAGAACAAGGGACGCGCCAGCGCTGACGTCAAGACGATCGCCATGGGCCATGTGGCCGAACTCAATCAGCGCATCGCCGAACTGACCGAAATGCGCGACACGCTGCAAACCATGGCCAGCTGCTGCCACGGCGACCAGCGCCCCGATTGCCCCATCCTGCAAAGCCTCGCACAATAGAAGGCCGGTCGTTGTTTAAATGATATTTGCGCTACACTCGCGGTCTGATATCGCCCGAGGTAAAGCCTATGCAGGTAAACAGCAGCGCACTGAGTCAATGGTCGTCGTCTCTGACGGACTTTGTGTTCACCCTGATCTGGAGCAGCATGCCGACCGCATTGCTGTACGCGGCCATGGGCTTGGTCGCAGCCATCGTGCTGATGGTCTGGGTAGGCAGAAAAAACCTGCTGCGCCGCCGCCCGCGCGTGTGGAACGTGCTGGCGAAAGTGAGCTATCTGGCGATCCTGCTGGTGACGCTGTTTGCCTTCACCGCCGTCGGCGTGGTGCGCCATGTGCAGAAGGAGACCATGAGCGCACTGGAGGTCTCGGTCACGCCGCTGGTGCGCACCAACACCGTGCTGCTGCGTCAGTATCTGACGCTGAAGATGTCGGCCTACGCGCCTGGCCAGCCGGTCAGCGCGCGTGAGCTGGTCGATGCCACGCTCAAGGATCTTTATTACCGTCCCACGTCGGACAGCCTGTGGGAGCGCGGCAAGGCGCGCATCGTCAACTGGACGTTGCGCAAGCTGGGTGGTGAAGTGCTGACGGCTGTGTTCCAGAAGATCATCGTCGCCAAGGTCGAGACCATGGCGGCAGGGCTGAAGAACCAGACGCAAAACGAAGCCGCCAAGGTGGGCGTCGATGCGCTGCGCAAGGTGCTGCTGGATGCCAATCGCCGGGTCGACCTGTCGGCGCTGGATCGCACGCTGCCGCAGATTATCCTCGACGTGGCAGGGCAGCAGATCCACGCCGTCTTCGTCCACGCCTACCTGATGATCGCCCTGATCTGGCTGGGCGCCGGTGCGCTGATCGGCGCCGAGATGCTGCTGTACTTCCGCTGGTACGAAAAGCGTCAACAGCCATCGCCGAATCTCGTATAATCCTGACACGTTTTGGTGCTCGCGCGTCCGTCTGGATGCGCAGTTAAACGGGAAACAGGAAGCCGTCAGCGGCCCACCTGTGCTGCCCCCGCAACGGCCAACAAGCGTCGTCGCATGACGACACTCCGCCTCGCAATACCACTGTGCTTCATGCATGGGAAGGTCAGGCGGATTTGCTTGCCAGCCCGGATACCGGCCAAACAGGGGAGATGCCGCAGGCATTTCTATTCAATCCGCTCACGGGGAGGTGAGTGGCTTGCTTCTGAAAGCTTTCAATGATCTACAAATCGATCGTCGCCTTGGCGACTTTCCTGCCGCTGGCCGTCCATGCGGACACCACGGATGCTGGCGATACGCCGGCGACCACGGTCCAGGTACGCGGCCATTACGATAACGGCGTGGGCACCTCCAACGCCGCCAGCCAGGGTGCGGTAACGGCGGAGCTGATCGCCAACCGTCCTGCCTTGCGGCCGGGCGAACTGCTGGAGTTTGTACCCGGCGTGATCGTCACGCAGCACAGCGGCGACGGCAAGGCCAATCAATACTTCCTGCGCGGCTTTAACCTCGACCACGGCACCGACTTCGCCACCTTCGTCGACGG
The DNA here is from genome assembly GCF_012849375.1 of Duganella dendranthematis. NCBI lineage: Bacteria > Pseudomonadati > Pseudomonadota > Betaproteobacteria > Burkholderiales > Oxalobacteraceae > Duganella > Duganella dendranthematis. The sequence goes on along the minus strand of NZ_CP051684.1, from coordinate 637,471 downwards.
CATGCCGGTCAATATGCGCACCCACGCGCATGGCCAAGGCTACACGGATCTGAACTTCCTGATCCCGGAACTGGTGGACCGCATCAACTACAAAAAAGGCCCGTACTATGCGGACGAAGGCGACTTCGCATCCGCCGGCGCGGCGCATCTGACGCTGGCGAACAAGCTGCGCGAAAACACCGCCAGCGTGTCGGTGGGCGAGAATCAGTATTACCGCTCGGTGGTCACTGGCTCGACGCCGCTGGGCGCCGGCAATCTGGTGTACGGCGCGGAGCTGGGCCACAACAACGGCCCGTGGGTGGAGCCGGAGGCCTTCCACAAAAGCCTGGGCGTGCTGCGTTACGCGCAAGGCGCCAGCGATGACCAGTTCACTGTGACCGGCATGTTCTACAAGGGCGCCTGGCACGCGAGTAATCAGATTCCGCTGCGCGCGGTGCAGAGCGGCGAGATCGATCCGTTCGGCGCCATCGATCCGACCGACGGCGGCGAGACCTCGCGATACAGCCTGTCCGCCGCCATGCGCAAGCGCACCAGCGACGCGCTGTTCCAGGCGAATGCCTACGTGGTGCAATCCAGCCTGACGCTGTACAACGACTTCACCTACTTCCTCGACGACCCGGTCAATGGCGACCAGTCGCGCCAGACCGAGAAGCGCCGCATGGCCGGGTTCGACGTCGGCCAGACGTGGTTCAGCCACTGGGGCGGTCTGGATGTCAGCAACAAGGTTGGCTTGCAGGGACGCTACGACTACATCTCGCCGCTGGGCCTCTACAAGACGGCGCACCAGCAAACGCTGGGCGTGATCACCGAATCGAAAGTGAAGGAAGCCAGCGCCGGCGCCTACGTCGAGAACACCGTGCAGTGGCTGCCGTGGATGCGCACCACGGCCGGCCTGCGTTATGACCGTTACCGCTTTGACGTCGACAGCAATATCGCCGAGAACTCAGGCAACGTCAGCGCCGGCACCACGTCGCCGAAATTCTCGGTGGTGCTGGGGCCTTGGGCCAGGACCGAATTCTTCGTCAACTACGGCGAGGGCTTCCACAGCAACGACGCGCGCGGCACCACCGTGCATCTGACGCCGAAGGAGCGTGAACCGATCGACCCGGTCACGCCGCTGGTGAAGACGCGCGGCGCGGAGATCGGCGCGCGCACCGAATTCCTGCCTGGCCTGCAAAGCTCGATGGCGTTGTGGAAGCTGCGCTCCGAATCGGAGCTGGTATTTTCCGGCGACGCCGGTGATACCTCGCCGAGCCGTGGCAGTTACCGTTCCGGCATCGAGTGGAACAACCACTACATCGCCAATTCGTGGCTGCTGTTCGATCTGGATATGGCGTATTCGCGCAGTCACTACACCGAGCACGATCCGGTGGGCGACTACATTCCCGGCGCGATCGGCAAGGTGGCGTCGTTCGGCGCCACCACCATGGATCTGGGGCCATGGTCGGGCGCGTTCCAGATGCGCTATTTCGGACCGCGTCCGCTGATCGAAGATAACAGCCAGCGCTCGGCCAGCACCGCGATCGCATATGCACGTGTAGGCTACAAATTCAACCGCCGCTGGACGGTGCAGCTGGATGCCTTCAACCTGTTCGACCGCAAGGCCAGCGATGTCGATTACTACTACGCCTCTCGCCTGCCGGGCGAACCGGCGGAAGGCGTGGACGATATCCACTACCATCCGGCCGAACGCCGCACCTTCCGCCTGACGGTCAAGACCACGTTCTGAATCGGGCTACGCCATGGTGGCGCCGGTGCTACCATGGCTGCATGACGACTCCATACCAACTTTATTATTGGGACGGTCTCCAGGGCCGCGGTGAATTTGTGCGGCTGGCGCTGGAGGAAGCCGGCGTGCCGTACGTGGATGTGGCGCGCAAGAAGGGCGGTATGTCCGCGCTGACGGCCAGCCTGGATGGCGAGCAGGTGGCGCATCCATCGTTTGCGCCGCCGGTGCTGCAGGTAGGCGAACTGCTGATCGGGCAGACCGCCAATATCCTGCTGTATTTGGGGGCGAAACATGGACTGGCGCCGCGTTCGCTGGACGGGCGTTTGTGGGCCAATCAGCTACAGCTGACCATCGCCGATATCGTCGCCGAGGCGCATGATACGCATCATCCGATTTCTTCCAGCGCGTACTACGAGGACCAGAAGAAGGAAGCCAAGGCGCGCGCCAGGGATTTTCGCGAACATCGCATACCGAAGTTCCTAGATTATTTTGAAGGCGTCATCGAACGCAATCCGGGACGTGGCGGTTACGCGGTCGGCTCACGGCTGTCGTATGTGGACCTATCGCTCTTCCAGCTGCTGGACGGGCTGGCGTATGCCTTCCCCAACACGATGGCGAAACTGGCGCCATCGTATCCCGGCCTGTTTGCTCTGCACGCCAAAGTAGCGCAGCGCTCCAACGTCGCCGCCTACCTCAACTCGAAGCGCCGGATTCCGAATAACGAGACCGACATCTTCCGCCACTATCCGGAGCTGGATAGATGATTTCATCGTAAGGTAAACTGATCGCGCCGCCGCGTTTACGGTCAACCACGCCAGCGTTCAGGAGCGCATCAACATCATCGTGAACCGCCTTCACATCGCGATCAAGGCGGCTGGCCAGTTCCTTGACCGGCATCGGCGACGTGCCGCAAAGCTGGTGCAGAATCTGGAGGCGTTTTTCGGTAAGCACTTGCAGCAGCAGTTCCTGCGAAATGAATGTCAAGGTGGCGTACGGCATTGGGCAGCCGGATGCCACAGTTCTGATGACATCGTCCATCGCCTCCGCAGCCGAGCGAACTTCAATCTTCACCGTTTTCATGATTCCACCTCGCTATAAACGACGACGCACAACATAGGCCAAGCGGTATTTGTATTTGTGGCTTGAACCAATAACAATCACCGGGGGATCAGGCGGCGCTGGTGACCGGGTAGCCGGCGTCGGCGATGGCGGATTTCAGCGGGGCGAGTGGGGTGCTGCTGTCGATCTTGACGGATTTGGTGGTCAGGTCGATCTCGACTTTGGCGCCGGCGTCGATGGCTTGCACGGCCTTGGTGACGGCGCCCACGCAGTGGCCGCAGCTCATGTTTTCTACTTGCAGCTGGTACATCGCATACTCCTTAAACAGTTTCATTACCTGTACTTTAATCCTTCCTGCCATGGGAAGGTCAAGCGTTCATTTGGGAGGGTTGGCATGGCAACTTTGGAGCGGGCGATTGCGATCGCCGCAGCGGCGCACGCGGGGCAGGTGGACAAAGCGGGGCAGCCGTATATCCTGCATCCGTTGCGCGTGATGCTGCGCGTCACCACCGAGCATGAGCGCACGGCGGCGGTGCTGCATGATGTGGTCGAAGATACCGATGTAACACTGGACACGCTGGCGGCGGAAGGCTTTGCGCCCGAGGTCATCGCGGCGGTGGCGGCGCTAACCAAGCGTCCAAACGAGTCGCGCATGCAGGCAGCCGAGCGCGCCGCCGCCAATCCCATCGCGCGCGTGGTCAAGCTGTCGGACAACGCCGAGAACATGGACCTAAGCCGCATCGCCAACCCCACCGCCGACGACTACGCGCGGCTGGAAGAATACAAGCTGGTGCGCGAAGCGCTGCTGCGCGTCGGCTAGTGCGGCGGCGATCAGGGCGGTGTATGATTGCCAAATGCTTAACTCGCCTTGATGACTGATGAACAGACTTCTGTTGGTACTATGCGCGCTCTTGCTGGCAGCCTGTAGCAGCAAGGTGACGCCGGCTGGTTCAAAGGCCGTGTCGCCGGCCGACGCGCGCGACAAGTTTCTGGCGTATGAACACGGCATTACCATTGACGCCGCCGAAGGCAAGGTTAAGCCCCTGTTCCGGCAACTGGTGGCCGCGTGCGAAGCAGATCGCGATAATCACTGCACCGTGCTGAATTCCTCGCTGGAGGCGGGACGTTACGACAGCGCGAATATCCGTCTGCGCGCGAAAGCGCCAGGGATCAACAAGCTGCTGGCGCTGGCCGCCGCCGGTGGCGAACTGGCGCGGCAGGACACCCGCGTCGAAGACCTCGCGCGGCCGGTCGCCGACAATGTCAAGCGGCTGGAGATGCTGCGCGCATATCAGCAAAAGCTGAGCGAACTGAATCGCCGGCCCGGCCTGGATGCCGACGCCCTGATCAAGCTGGCGAAGGAGCAGGCCAGCGTGCAGTCGGATCTGGAAACCGCCGCCGGCGAGAATGCGCATCTGATGGACCGCATCAATCTCGACATCCTCACGATCACGATTTACTCACGCCATCAGCAGTCGTTCTGGACGCCGATCCGCGATGCGCTGGTCGCTTTTGGCGGCAACCTGTCCAGCGGCATTGCCGGGCTGGTTACAGGGCTGGCGTATATGCTGCCATGGTTGTTTGCGCTGGCCGTGGCTGTGTGGCTGGGACGCAGGCTGTGGCGGAAGGTGCGTAGCCGATGAGAGCGCTCATGCTTGCGGCGGCATGTCGTCTGCTACAAACACTTGAGAAGGAATGATGAAAAAAACGCTGTTGTTCGCCATGATGGCGATGTGGTGTGGCGCTTGCGCTGCGACTGACCTGCAATCCAATCCGGAGTTGCGGGCGATGAACCGGGCGGACGCGGCGGACCGGGAGCCGGATAAGATCGACTGGACGGTAGTCAACGCCAAGGATGCGCAGCGGCGCCAGCGGGTGTCCGAGATGCTGGCGCATGGCGAGATCCGGACGGCGGAAGATTTTTACTTTGCCGGCATGATTTATCAGCATGGCGAGGGGCCGGAAGATATCCGGCTGGCGCAAGCGTTTGCCACCATCGCGTCCAAGCTGGAGCCGGAACATCCAGCGCCCAAGTGGCTCTTCGCCGCGTCATGGGACCGCTATCTGATGTGGAAGAAATTACCGCAGTGGTATGGCACGCAGTATCAGGTGTCCAAAGAGGGCGTGCGCACGCTCTACCCAGTCGATCCCAACGCCGTCACCGACGCCGAACGCGCCGCCTTCCACGTCCCCTCGCTGGCCGAGGCCATGGCGGAAGTGAAGGCGCCTGATTAATCCTGCGGCGGGTCGTCCAGGCGGGCCAGGTCGAGGCTGACCAGGGCCCAGATGCCGCCTGCGTAGTCCGGTTCCTGCGACAGGGTTTCCACTTCCGACGGCCGGATTTCGAAGGCTTTGCCTTGCTCCACCAACTGGCCCACGTGGCCATAGATGGCCTTGGTGGCGTTGCTCATGGCGGTGCCCACCGTGTCGCCCGTGGTGACGCAGCCGGGAATGTCCGGCACCGTCACGCCATATTTTTTGGCGCCGATGGTTTTCTGGATCAGGATAGGAATGTCCATGATGTCTGACCTCTGCTAGGGCGCGAAATCCGGGCAAAATCAATAACTTGGATTCTTAGTGTCATACAGGATGCCGACGGTTTCAAGCACTTTTTCAGACGTGTGTTTACTCCGCTATTCGTGGTTTTTGAGCGATTGACATCGCCTGTTGCCTCAGATAACATTCGAGTCATGCATTAAAGAATTTAAAAGTGCACAATAGAAGCACTCTTTCGCCAAGGTCCCACACCCCCGTACCTGGTTAAGCCTCACCGCTTTTCAACCATTTACCTACAGGGACCATCATGAAATACGCCAAACTCGCCGCACTCGCCGTTGCACTCGCCTACGGTAGCGCAGACGCTGCTGTCATCACTTTCCAAACCGGTACGTCGAGCGCCGGTGCGCAAACCACCGCCAACGCCTACCGCGATATCGTCGACGCCGCTGTTGCCAATTCGTCGCATTCAACCGTACTGAACAACTACGATATCGTCTCCAACCAGTCGCTGTTCGGCGCCGGCGCCACCAATATCGCCTTCAAGTCGACCATCAACTTTGGCCTCAGCGCGTCCGGCACCTATTCGTTCCGTGCCGGCGTCGACTTCGGCAACGGCGGCGCGGTGTTCCTGGACGGCCAGGCGGTCGATCTGAAAACCACCGACATGTGGTGGGCGCATGATTACGCCAACACCAATTCGGTGTTCAGCGTCAGCAACAAGGCGCTGACGGCCGGCAATCACACGCTGACGATCTACGGCCTGGAAGGCTGCTGCGACGGCGGCCAGCAGGTGCAGTATTCGGCCAACGGCGCCGCGTTCCAGAGCTTCAGCGCCAGCACCCTGCAGATGGCGCCTGTGCCTGAGCCGGAAACCTACGCCATGATGCTGGGCGGCCTGGGCGTGGTCGGCGCCATTGCCCGCCGTCGCCGCGAGAAAAAGCAGGCGTAAAAAAAACTCAGCCCCGCCGGCATTGCTGCGGCCGGGGCTGAGGGGATCGAACTAAACGATTTATACCATTACAGAACTTCGCTGGCGTGATCGGCCAGGCGCGAACGTTCGCCGCGCGCCAGCGTCACATGACCGCTGTGCGACCAGCCCTTGAAGCGATCCACCACATACGTCAGGCCGCTCGACCCTTCGGTCAGGTATGGCGTGTCGATCTGCGCGATATTGCCCAGGCAGATAATCTTGGTGCCCGGACCGGCACGCGTCACCAGCGTCTTGACCTGTTTCGGCGTCAAGTTCTGCGCTTCGTCGATGATCAGGAACTTGTTGACGAAGGTACGGCCACGCATGAAGTTCAGCGACTTGATTTTGATGCGCGAACGGATCAGGTCTTGCGTTGCCGCGCGGCCCCACTCGCCGCCATCCGAATCGGACTTGTTGAGCACTTCCAGGTTGTCGTCAAACGCGCCCATCCACGGCGACATTTTCTCTTCCTCGGTGCCCGGCAGGAAACCGATGTCTTCGCCGACCGGCACCGTCACGCGGGTGACGATGATTTCGTTGTAGAGCTTGGTTTCCAGCACTTGCGCCAGGCCGGCCGCCAGCGCCAGCAGGGTTTTACCCGTACCGGCCTGGCCCAGCAGTGTGACGAAGTCGCATTCCGGATTCATCAGCAGGTTGAGTGCGAAGTTCTGCTCGCGGTTGCGCGCGGTCACGCCCCACACATTGTTCTTGTTATGGCTGAAGTCGCGCAGGGTTTGCAGCACGGCGGTTTTGCCGTTGATCTGCTTGACCTGACCATAGAACGGCGCTTCGCCATTCTTCGGCTCCAGGAACACGAACTGGTTGACCAGCATCGACGGCACGAACGGGCCGGTCACGCGGTAGAAGGTAGCGCTCTGGCCGCTCTTGTTCTCCTGCCACGACTCCAGGTCCTTGGCGTGCTTGTTCCAGAAGTCTTCCGGCAGTTGCAGGATGCCCGAGTACAGCAGGTCGGTATCTTCCAGCACGTGGTCGTTGAAGTAGTCTTCCGCCGGCAGGCCCAGTGCGCGCGCCTTGATGCGCATGTTGATGTCTTTCGACACCAGCACGATGGCGCGGCCTTCCTGTTCCGATTCCAGCGAACGCACCACCGACAGGATCTGGTTGTCGGCTTTGCCCGACGGCAGGCCGACCGGCAGTTCCGCCGTCTGCAGGCGGGTCTGGAAGTACAGGCGGCCCTTGGCGTCCTTGTTGCCCAGCTTGGACAGCGGGATGCCGTTTTCGATGGCGTCGTCGTCGGTGTTGGAGACCAGCGCGTCCAGCGTGCGCGAGACCTGGCGTGCATTGCGCGCCACCTCGGTCATGCCTTTCTTGTGGTTGTCCAGCTCTTCCAGCGTCATCATCGGCAGGTAGACGTCGTGCTCTTCAAAGCGGAACAGCGACGATGGATCGTGCATCAGCACGTTGGTGTCGAGCACGAACATCTTGGTGGCGCCGGTCTGGTCGGCATTGCGGCTGGTGGACGACTTGATCGCCACCTCATTGGCCTTGTGCTTGGCCGGATGCGGCGCTTCGTTGGTGATCGGCGTGACCTTGCCGCGCGGCGACGGCTTGCCCTTGGCTTCGACGGCGTCGGCCGCCGCTTTCAACACGGCCGGTGCGGCTTTCAGCACGGCGGCCACGGCTTTGGATTTGGCAGGCGCAGGCGCCGGTGTTGCAACGGCGGCGGGCGCTTTGGCGACCACCGGTTTTTTTGCTACGGGAACGGCTTTGACGGTCGCCGCTTTCTTCGGCGCTGGTGCTGGCTCGGGTGCGATGTCGGCAACTGCCGCGAGGGCAGGGGCAGCAACATTGCGTGGGCCGGTGCCCTTGGGGTAATCTTTTGCCAACAGTATAGTCGCTGGCTTACTTGGTATTTTTGGCAGTGGCATCAGGATCTCAATCGAAAGATATCTGGAGGAATCCGCCCACAGGGAGTCGTCCCGATGGGGTGGATGCTGGGTAAAAGGGAAAAGGAGACTGCCGACGGGCACGCAGGGCGCCCGGTGAAAGTACCGCGTGGTGGCCGGCTGGCCACCATGTAGGGTGGGAAGAATTACAGTGCTGACTCAAAATAACTGGATACGCTCGGTTCTGCTACGGTTGAGCAAACTGGAAGCTGCAACGCATCCCTACAACTTAAGCCTGGCGCGTGACAAATTCCAGCACTTCATCGACGTGACCCGCTACCTTCACGCCTCTCCATTCTTTCACCAATTGACCAGTAGCGTCAATCACAAACGTGCTGCGTTCGATGCCCCGGACAGTCTTACCGTACATTTGCTTCATCTTCATGACACCGAACTGTTCGCAGACTTTTTCTTCCGGGTCGGAAATCAGTTCAAACGGCAGGCCCAGCTTGGCGCGAAAGCCTTCGTGCGAACGCAGCGAGTCGCGGCTGATGCCGTAGATTTCGGTCTCGGCCGCCTGGAATTGCTCGTACAGGTCGCGGAAGGCCATGTTTTCGGTGGTGCAGCCTGGGGTGTTGTCCTTGGGGTAGAAGAACAGCACGGTATAACGCGCCGGGCGGCCGGACAACTGGAAGGTCTGGCCGCTGGTCATCGGCGCGGAGAAATCGGTTACTACATCAGCCACAGGCGTCTCCTGGAAGGGTTATTCGGCGCGGGCGGGGCCCTGAATGATCAGCTGGCCCGAGCGTCCCGGCAGCTCGCCCCAGGTGATGGGACAAACCGGCATCGGCAGGTCTTGTATCTTCTGATGGTAGTCAGCCATGGACGCCAGTTGGTATCCCTGTGCTTGCCACCCTGCCAATAGCTGCTCGAATATGGGGGCGAGTTTCTGTCCTTCAAGCTCAGCGTGCAAAGTATAGACGTGGTCGCGCGTGGCGCCTTCGGTCAGCTTGAGCAGGAAGGCGGCGATATTGCCGGTGCCGATGGTCACGCCATCGATTTCGCAGCCCAGCACTTCGTCCAGCGTCGGCAGCGTGGTCGGCATCTGGATGTGCTTCAGCACCTGCGCGCCGTCGGACAAGCGGTGCGGACCGTCGGCCGGATTGGCCAGCTGGCCGTTTTCCTTCAGCACGCAGCGGCCGTCGGAAGCGTAGGCGTAGCCGGCGCTGTCGTGTTCGTGGAAAGCGGCGTTGTTCATCTGCCAGCCGGCGGCGCCGTGGGTGCGCGGCGCCTGGCCGAACACCTGGGTGAAGCGGTTGGCGGCCTTGCGCATCATGCTGGTGGCCCAACCGGCGTCGCGCTTGGCGACGTTGTCCTGCCACAGCACATGGTCCCAGGTGTGGATGCCACATTCGAAGCCGGCGTCCTGCACCGCACGCATGTCGGCGGCGCAGTGCTTGCCAATGTCCGGGCCGGGCAACAGCACGCCGTACATCAGCGTCTTGAAACCATAATGCTCCACCACCGACGTGCGCGACACCTTGCTGAAGAAGCCCGGACGCAGCGCGCGCCGCATCGCCCAGCCGGTGTGATCCGGCCCGAGCGAAAACAGGAAGGTGGCGCCGGCGTTGTGCGCCTTCAGCATGCGTACCAGGTTGGGTACGCCCTCACGGGTGCCGCGGTAGGTGTCGACGTCGATCTTCAACACCATCAATGGTTGTTGATTCAATGCTTAGTCCATCAGTTTCTGTGCTTCGGCCACCTGGCTGCGGTAGGCGTCGAAGATTTTCTTCAGCGCGTCAGCCATGGTGGTGGTCGGTTTCCAGCCCAGCTCTTCGCAGGTGTTGGTGATTTTCGGCACGCGGTTCTGCACGTCCTGGTAGCCGGCGCCGTAGTAGGCGCCCGAGGTGGTCTCGACGATCTTGACCTTGGCCGCGCCTTCGGCGTATTCAGGATATTGCGGCGCCAGTTCCAGCATCATGTTGGCCAGTTCGCGGATCGAGAAATTGTTGACCGGGTTGCCGATGTTGTAGATCTTGCCGGTGGCGGCGCCGTTCTTGTTCTCAATGATTTTCATCAGCGCGTCGATGCCGTCGTCGATGTCGGTGAAGGCGCGTTTCTGCGCACCGCCGTCCACCAGCGAGATGTTCTCGCCACGGACGATGTGGCCGAAGAACTGGGTCACCACGCGCGACGAACCTTCTTTCGGCGTGTGGATCGAATCGAGGCCGGCGCCGATCCAGTTGAATGGACGGAACAGGGTGAAGTTCAGGCCTTCCATGCCGTAGCCCCAGATCACGCGGTCCATCAGCTGCTTGGCGTTGGAGTAGATCCAGCGCGGCTTGTTGATCGGGCCGCAGATCAGTTCCGAGTTCTCAGGGTCGAACTCTTCGTCGTGGCACATGCCATACACTTCCGAGGTCGACGGGAACACCAGGTGCTTGCCATATTTGGCGGCCGAACGCACGATCGGCAGATTGGCTTCGAAGTCCAGCTCGAACACGCGCAGCGGCGCTTTCACGTAGGTCGACGGGGTGGCGATGGCGACCAGCGGCAGGATCACGTCGCATTTCTTGACGTGGTACTCGACCCATTCCTTGTTGATGGTGATGTCGCCTTCGAAGAAGTGCATGCGCGACTTGTAAGCCTCATTCTCCAGCACGTCGGTGATACGGTCGGTACTCATGTCCATGCCGTACACGTGCCAGTCGGTGGTTTCCAGAATGCGTTTCGACAGGTGATGGCCGATAAAGCCATTGACGCCGAGGATGAGAACTTTTTTCATGTGTGTAGGTCCAGGTAATGTTTAGTGCTGCCGCCGCTTAAGTGCGCGCGGCCAGGCGAATATCGAGCTGCTCCGCCGTGATCGGTTCACCATCGGCGGTCAATGCGGAAATCGTCAGCATGCGGCCATCGCCGCAAACGCCAAAGATGCAATTATCTACTACTGTCAAGCCCGGTGGCAAACTGAGGGAGACAACATTGCCAAAGTTGCCATGTCCAGTGCCGGTAATCCGGGCGCGCTGGATGACGTAGCGTACACCGTCGATATCGGTAAAGGCGCCCGGATAGGGCGGCGCCACCGCGCGGTGCAGGTTGTAGACGTGCTGGGCTGGCCAGAACCAGTCGATGCGGCCGTCTTCCGGCTTGCGTCCGCCGAAGTAGCCGCCCTTGCTCAGGTCGTTGTGCAGGCGCGGCGCGGTGCCGTCCAGCAGCGACGGCAACACGCGCCACAGCGCCTGCTCGGCCGCGACCTGCACCTTGCCGAACACTTCGTGCGCGGTGTCGTCCGGCAGGATTGGTACTTCCATCTGCGCGACGATGGCGCCGGCGTCTGGCTTGACGGTCATTTCGTGCAACGTGGCGCCGGTGACGGTGGCGCCGTGCAGCACCGCCCAGTTGACCGGCGCGCGGCCGCGGTATTCCGGCAACAGCGAGCCGTGCATATTGAACGCGGGCGCCACCGCCAGCAGTTCGGCCGGCAGCATGTTGCGGTAGTAGAAGCTGAACATCAGGTCCGGCTTGGCGGCCTTGACCTGTTCCAGCAGCTCGGGCGACTTGGCGTCGGCCGGCGTGATGTAGGGAATACCTTCGGTCTGGCACAGCGAAATCACCGATTCGAACCAGATGTTTTCGCTGGCGCTGTCCTCGTGCGTGACCACCAGCGCGACGTCCACGCCGCCGGCCAGCAGCACTTTCAGGCAGCGCACGCCGACATTGTGATAGCCGAAGACGACGGCGCGCTTGCGCGGTTCCAGGTCACTCATGGTGACGGCCCACGGTGCGTTTCTCGACGCCGGGCGGCGGCAGCGGCTGGCCGTTGTCGTCGCGCTGTTGCAGGATGGTCTGCACCACATAGCGCGGACGGGCCCGCACCTGCTGGAAGATGCGGCCGACATATTCGCCCAGCAAACCGATGCCGAACAGGATGATGCCCATGAAGAAGAAGGTGATGGCAAACAGCGTGAACACGCCTTCCGCTTCCGCGCCGAGGAACAGGCGGCGCGCCACCAGCACCACGACGAGCAGCGCCGACAGCAGCGACATCAGCATGCCCATCATCGAGTAGAACTGCAGCGGGATCAGCGAAAAGCCGGTGACCAGGTCGAAGTTCAGGCGGATCAGGCTGTACAGCGAGTATTTCGACTCGCCGGCCGAGCGCTCTTCGTGCTCGACCACGATTTCGGTCGGGTTGCGGGCGAAGCGGTAGGCCAGCGCCGGCACGAAGGTATTCACTTCCGCGCACTGGTTCATCAGGTCGACAATGTTGCGGCCGTAGGCGCGCAGCATATTGCCCTGGTCAGTGATCTTGATGTTGGTGATGCGTTCGCGCAGGCGGTTCATGGCCTTGGATGCGTAGGTGCGCCATGCCGAGTCCTGTCGCTTGCGACGGATCGAGCCGACGTAGTCGTAACCTTCGCGCATCTTGGCCACCAGGTTGCCGATTTCTTCCGGCGGATTTTGCAGGTCGGCGTCCAGCGTCACCATGATCTCGCCACGCGACGCTTCAAAGCCGGCCAGGATGGCCATGTGCTGGCCGTAGTTGCCGTTGAACAGCACCACGCGGGTCACGTCCGGACGCTGGCGGAATTGCTCGGCCAGGATCGACACCGAGTTGTCGCGACTGCCGTCGTTGACGAACACGATTTCGTAGCTGGCGCCCAGCTTGTCGAGCGCCGGGTACAGGCGCGCGAACAGGGCGGCCAGGCCGGCTTGTTCGTTGTAGATCGGAATGACGACGGAGATTTCCGGTTTGGTCAGGGAGACGGTCATTTGATCAGGATCGCTTTCACGGCTGCGACGGCGCGATCGACATCGGCAAAGGTCATGGCGTAGAACATCGGCAGCGTCACGGTCAGGTAGCCAAGTTTTTCGGAAACCGGGAACATGCCTTCCTTGAAGCCGCGTTCGCGGTACAGGCTGAACAAATGGATCGGCGAATAGTGGTAGCCGGTGCCGACGTTGAAGCGGTCCTTCATGGCGGTCATGAAATCGGCGCGCGTGCTCGGGCCGTTGTCCGGCAGGATGATCTGGAACAGGTGGTAATTGCTGGAATCGAACGCTTGCAGCGGCAGCTGGGCGCCGGACTGCGCTTCAAACTCCGGACCAAACGCCTCGTAATAGCGGCGCGCCAATGCGCGGCGGTGGGCGGTGATCTGCTCGATATTGGCGAACTGGCCCAGGCCGATGGCGGCCATGATGTCGCTCATATTGTATTTGCCGCCGAGCACATCGACATCGATGCCGTCAACGCCACTGCGGGTCACGCCTTGCAGGCGGTACTTGTCGGCCAGTTTGGCTTCTTCCAGATTGTTTAGTACCAGCGCGCCGCCTTCACCAGTGGTCAGGTTCTTGTTGGCCTGGAAGCTGAACGAGACGAAGTCGCCGAACGAACCGATGCGCTTGCCTTTCCACTCGGCGCCGAAGGCTTGCGCCGCATCTTCCACCACGCGCAGATTGTGCTTTTTCGCGATGGCGTACAGGCGGTCCATATCGACCGGCAGGCCGGACAGGTAGACCGGAATAATGGCCTTGGTACGCGGCGTGATCGCGGCTTCGACTTTGTCGAGGTCGATATTGCGGGTGATCGGGTCGATGTCGGCAAACACCGGGGTGGCGCCGACTTCGATGATGACGTTGGCGGTAGCCACCCACGAAATCGGCGTGGTGATCACTTCATCGCCAGGACCGATGCCGGCGATGCGCAAGGCGATTTCCATCGTGCAGGTGCCGGAATTGAAGGTGCGCACCGGACGGCCGCCGAAGTACTCGGACATCTGGGCTTCGAACGCCGCCACTTTGGGGCCGCTGGTGATCCAGCCCGAGCGCAGGACTTCGCCCACGGCGGTAATGGTGGCCTCGTCGATCGTAGGCTTGGAAAAAGGCAGGAAGGGCTGATCAGCACTCATGAGGTGGTTTGCTCTCTTAATCTATTTTTATCTATGACGTCTGGCCGCCATTCTAAATTGTTCGTCAGGTGCGCGCCAGCCACGCCACCCCGACCAGGATGACGAAAATGGCAAGCAGGCGCTGTACCGACAGCGCTTCGCCAAACAGGTACCAGGCGCCGACGGCGGTGACCACATAGCCTAAAGACAACATCGGATAAGCGACGGAAACGTCGACGCGCGACAGCGCAATAATCCACAGCACCACCGACAACACGTAGCAAGTAAGCCCGCCAATGATGGGCAACTGGGTGGCGACGCGCCAGCCGACACTGAACAGATTGCTCAGCGTCAGGTGGATTTCGCCGACGTTGCGGGCGCCGGCCTTGAGCAGCAGTTGTGCCACTGCATTCAGCAGCACGCCGACGATGATGAAGCTAAACGTTGCAATATTCATTTATGGTTTTATTCATTACAGATTGGTAATGACCAGCCGGCGGCTGTCTTCCGCGATCACGCGCATGGTTACGCCCTTGGTTTTCAGTTCACGATAGGCATCGTCGCTGACGATGGCCATGGCCTTGACCTTTTGCGCCGTATGCTCCTGCCAGCGGGCGATAAAGCCGTCCACCGTCGGAATCGACAGCTCCGGCTGTTGCTGCAGGCCGAAGGTGAATTCATCCCAGTAGTTGACCAGGATCACCGTGCGGCGCAGGTAGAAGGTCATCGATTGTTCGTAGGTAGATACCGAATAGATCTTGGTGTCCGCTTGCAGCTCGGGCAACATCTTCAGCGCCAGCTGCTTGCCGGCGCGCAGGTTGCCGTACGGCTCAAAGCCGGTCAGGATCAGCTGCACCGACACAAAACCGGCGATGGCCAGCGTCAGCACCGTCAGGTCGCGGCGCAGCTGGCGCGCGTGGAAGATCGCCAGCGCGCCGCCGGCGGCGGCGACGATGGCGGCGCTCAGCACCCAGGGCTGGTAGGCTTCCAGCAGCGCGCGTTCGTCCGGATGTCGCGGCGCCGAGCCGATCCAGTGCGGCAGCGCCGCCAGGCCGGCCACGCCGAGCAGCAGCAGCAGGCCGGCGGCCAGCATGCGGTTCATGCGCGAGGCGCTTTCCAGGTAGCTGGCGATCAGGATGGCCAGCGCCGGAAACACCGGCAGGATGTAACCCGGCAGCTTGGAGCTGGAGTAGCTGAAGAAAAAGGTGATGAACACGGCCCAGAGCACCAGCAGCAGCTTGGGCTGGAACACCCCCGGCGCCCGCTTGACGCCCTGCACCAGCGCCTGCGGCAGCAGGCCGAACCATGGCATCACGCCGGGAATCAGCAGCAGCAGGAAGTAGTACCAGGCGCCTTCGCGGTGGTGGGTCTTGAGGAAGAATCGTTCCCAGTGTTCGTGGATGAAGAAGAAGTGCGGCTGTTCCGGATTCTTCAGCGCCACCAGCACAAACCATGGCGTGGCGATGGCAAAGAACAGCAGCAGTCCTTTGCCCAGGTGCAGGCGGGTCCAGATGGCCAGGTCGCGCGACAGCAGGGTGTACAGCACCAGCACCGCGCCCGGCAACACCACGCCGATCAAGCCCTTGGCTAACACCGCCAGCGCCATGCCGGCCCAGCACAGCAGCATCCAGTTGCGCTGCTCGGCGGGCGTAGCGGTGTCACGCTGGGCGATCAGCAGACTGCACAGGGCGACGGTCATCATGCCCGACAGGCCCATGTCCAGCGAATCGATCTGGCCGCCTGCGACCCAGTACAGCGTCGAACCCAGCGCCAGTGCGGCGTAGAAGCCGGTGCGCTGGCCGAACAGGCGGTTGGCGGTGTAGCTGGTGAGCAGCACGCCGCCCAGGCCGCACAGCCCGGTCCACAGGCGTGCTTGCCACTCGCCCAGGCCGAACAGGCCGAACGAGACTGCGTTCATCCAGGTTTGCAGCGGCGGCTTTTCGAAATACTTGATGCCGTTCAGGCGAGTGGTGATCCAGTCGCCGGTGGCCCACATTTCGCGCGCCATTTCAGCGTAGCGGCCTTCATCGGGCGGCACCAGCGTGCGCACGCCCAGCACGTACAGCCAGACGATGACGAACGCGGCCAGCAGTCCCCATACGACTTTCTTCGAATTGTAGAGGTCGTTCATCAGGCGCTTTTGCCCTCGTTGGCGTCGATGATCAGGGCCAGCGCGACCTTGCGGCCTTCGCCCATCAGGATGTTGTAGGTGCGGCAGGCGGCCTGGCTGTCCATGCACTCGACGCCGATGCGGCGCAGCGTCAGCGCGGCGGTCAGCTTGGGATGGATGAAGCGCTGGCGGGCGCCGGTGCCGAGGATCACCACGTCCGGATTCTCGGCGCCGATCAGGTCGAAATGTTCGGCGGTGATCGACTCGAAGGTCGGCGCGTTCCAGGCGCGCGGCGCCACTTCCGGCAGCACGATCAGGCTGTAGTTGTAGCGCTCAGCGTTGATTTCGACGCCGGTTTCGTCGTAGCCGGTAACGGTCTGGTATTTTTGGGTATCGCTTTGGTGGAGCTTCATGTCGGAAATCGTGGATGGAATCGGGTGTATAAAGCGCAAAAGAAGTTGTCATTGTAGCGTTTTCAAGGGGCGTCCGGCCTGAAAGGTTGATTAAATCGGCCCTTTCGGCAGAATGGTCCTCTTTGCATTGCAGCATGGGCCGCCACCGGTATTTTTGGCAGGTCATGGAAGTTTGCCTCACATAAACAGGATTTTATTTTGCGACCGATTCAAAAATCGAACAAACTGGCGGAAGTCTGCTACGAGATCCGCGGCCCGGTGCCGGAAAAAGCCCGGCAAATGGAAGAGGAAGGCCATAAGATCACCAAGTTGAATATCGGCAACCTCGCCGTGTTCGGCTTTGATCCGCCGGACGAGATCGTGCAGGATATGAAGATCAACCTGTCGAATGCGGCTGGCTATACCGATTCCAAGGGCATGTTTGCGCCGCGCAAGGCGGTGATGCACTACACCCAGGGCAAGAATATCGCCGGCGTCAGCATTGACGATATCTACCTGGGCAACGGCGCGTCCGAGCTGATCGTGATGTCGATGAACGCGCTGCTGAACAACGGCGACGAGGTGCTGGTGCCGGCCCCGGACTATCCGCTATGGACGGCGGCGGTCTCGCTGTCGGGCGGCACGCCGGTGCACTATGTGTGCGATGAGCAGCAGGAGTGGTATCCGGACATCGAGGACATGCGCCGCAAGATCACGCCGAACACGCGCGCCATTGTCGTCATCAACCCCAACAATCCGACCGGCGCGCTGTACCCGGTCGAGCTGCTGTTGCAGATCATCGAACTGGCGCGCCAGCACGACCTGATTATTTACGCCGATGAAATCTACGACAAGGTGCTGTACGACGGCGCCGAGCACGTGTCGATCGCCTCGCTGGCGGACGACCTGCTGTTCGTGACCTTCAACGGCCTGTCGAAGAATTACCGCGCCTGCGGCTACCGCTCCGGCTGGATGGTGGTGTCGGGCGAAAAGTCGCACGCAAAAGATTATATCGAAGGCCTGAACATGCTGGCCTCGATGCGCTTGTGCGCCAACGCTCCGGGGCAGTTTGCGATCCAGACTGCGCTCGGCGGCTACCAGTCCATCGACGATCTGGTGGGCCCGGGCGGGCGCCTGTTGAAGCAACGCGATCTGGCCTACAAGCTGCTGACCGAGATACCGGGCGTCACTTGTGTCAAGCCGAAAGCGGCGCTGTATATGTTCCCGCGCCTCGATCCGAAGATCTATCCGATCGCGGATGACCAGCAGTTCGCCTACGAGCTGCTGGCCGAAACGAAAGTGCTGATCGTCCAGGGCAGCGGCTTTAACTGGATCGCGCCGGATCACTTCCGCGTCGTGTTCCTGCCGAACTCGGACGATATGGTGGAAGCCTTCGGCCGCATGGCCAAGTTCATGGAAAGCTACCGCAAGCGCCACGGCGCCAGCTTCTAAGTCAGATCTCTGGAAACACATATGAAACCAATCAAAGTAGGTTTATTAGGCGTCGGCAATGTCGGCGGTGGCACGTTCGACGTGCTGGAGCGCAATCAGGAAGAAATCCGCCGCCGCGCCGGCCGCAGCATCGAGATCGTGGCCGTGTCGGCACGCAATCTGGAACGCGCCAAAACCCGTACCGGCGGCAAGGTCAACGTCGTGGCCAGCCCGTTCGACATCGTCAACGATCCGGAAATCGACATCGTCGTCGAACTGATCGGCGGCTACGACCAGGCGCGCGAGCTGGTGCTCAAGGCGATTGAAAACGGCAAGCACGTGGTCACCGCCAACAAGGCGCTGCTGGCCGTGCACGGCAACGAGATTTTCGCCGCCGCGCAAGCCAAGGGCGTCATGGTGGCGTTTGAAGCGGCCGTGGCGGGCGGCATCCCGATCATCAAGGCGCTGCGCGAAGGCCTGACCGCCAACCGCATCGACTGGCTAGCCGGCATCATCAACGGCACCACCAACTTCATCCTGTCCGAAATGCGGGACAAGGGCCTGGACTTCGCCACCGTGCTGAAGCAGGCGCAGGAACTGGGTTATGCGGAAGCCGACCCGACCTTCGACATCGAAGGCGTGGATGCGGCGCACAAGGCCACCATCATGTCGGCGATTGCCTTCGGCATTCCGGTGCAGTTCGACAAGGCGCACGTGGAAGGCATTTCCAAGCTGAACGCTATCGACATCCGCTACGCCGAGCAACTGGGTTACCGCATCAAGCTGCTGGGCATCGCCAAGCGCGCCAAGGTCAACGGCAAGGAAGGCGTGGAGCTGCGCGTGCACCCGACCCTGATTCCATCCAAGCGTTTGATCGCCAATGTGGAAGGCGCGATGAATGCGGTGCTGGTGCAGGGCGACGCCGTCGGCGCGACGCTGTACTACGGCAAGGGCGCCGGTTCGGAGCCGACCGCCTCGGCGGTGATCGCCGACCTGGTGGACATCACCCGCCTGGCCACGGCCGATCCGGAGCACCGCGTGCCGCATCTGGCGTTCCAGCCGAACGCCATGACCAATATCGAGATTCTGCCGATGTCGGAAGTGACCACCAGCTACTACCTGCGCATGGATGTGAGCGATGAGCCGGGCGTGCTGGCCGACCTGACGCGGATTCTGGCCGATGGCGGCATTTCGATCGACGCCATGCTGCAAAAAGAGCCGGCGGAAGGCGAGACCCGCACCGATATCATTTTCCTGACGCACCAGACGCAGGAAAAGCATGTGACGGCGGCGATTGCCAAGATGGAAGCCTTGTCGACGGTGGGCGGCAGCGTCACCAAGATCCGTCTGGAAAACCTGAGCTGAATAAAAAAATCCGGTCAGCGTCTACGCACGCTGACCGGCAAAGGGTTCTCTCTACAGTTTAAAGCCGGCTACATCTTTACTTCGAAGCGACAGTCAGCTCGCTTTTTACTTCCTTCACGCCTGGTACGGCCGATGCGACCTGGATGGCCTTGGTGCCAACATCGGTGCTGGCAACGCTACCCGACAGGGTGACCACGCCGTCTGCGGTGGTCACGCCGATTTGCTTTTGATCTGCCAGCGAAGCCTTGATCTTGCTGGTGATGGCCTCGTCATTGGTGGCGGTGCCGGCTTTCGCGGCGCCAGCCAGTGCTCCATCCTGTTGGCCAGCGGCGAAGGCGGTTCCGGTTGCGGCGGCGGCGGTCAGAGCGGTGGCTACCAGCAGGCGGGCGATCAGTTTGTTGGTCATCATGATTTGCTTCCTTTATCGAGTTTGAGGATAAGACGTCAGTGACGTTAGCCAACTCCTTTGCAAACCCCGTGCCAGCTCTGATTTTCTATTTGAATTCAATGGCTTAGCTATATTGTTCCCTCGTGGAACTATGACAATATGGATTATGTGTCCAAATTTGTCGGGAAATAGCGACGACGTTGCGTCGCCATTACTTAAGTCATTGATTTTTAAGCGATTCGTCTTGTCGCTCTTCGGCGACATCGCTGCGGAACAGGCTAGCGTCCAGATTGTGTTTCTGCAGCAGACGGTAGAATTCCGTGCGGTTGCGCTCGGCCAGGCGGGCGGCGTCGGCGACGTTGCCGTCGGCCAGTTTCAACAGCTGGACCAGGTAATTGCGCTCGAATCGCAGGCGCGCCTCGGTGTAGCTCAGCACCTCCAGCGACGGCACCCGCAGCGCCCGTTGCACTAGCGACAAGGGCACCAGCGGCGCCGTCGCCAGCGCGCAAACGTGCTCGACCACGTTATATAACTGCCGCACATTGCCGGGCCAGGACGACATGGTCAGCGCCTCCAGCGCGTCCGGCGCAAAGCCGCGCACCGTCTTGCCGTATTTGGCGGCCAGCGTTTGCAGGAACTGGTTGGCCATCGGCGCCACGTCCTCACGCCGTTGCGCCAGCGGCGGCAAGGTCAGGGCGATGACGTTGAGGCGGTAATAGAGATCCTCGCGGAACTGGCCTTCGCGCATGGCGACATCCAGATCGCGGTGGGTGGCCGACAGGATACGCACATCGACCGGCTTGGCCACGTCCGAACCCAGCTGGCGCACCACGCGCTCCTGCAACACCCGCAGCAGTTTAACTTGCAGCAGCAGCGGCATGTCGCCGATCTCGTCGAGGAACAGGGTGCCGCCGTCGGCCGCCTGCAGCAGACCCTCGCGCGCGGCGACGGCGCCGGTATAGGCGCCCTTGACGTGGCCGAACAGTTCCGATTCCAGCAGCGCTTCCGGGATCGCGCCGCAGTTGACGGCGATGAACGGCGCCTTGGCGCGCCGGCTGGCGCGGTGAATGGCTTGCGCCAGCAACTCCTTGCCGGTGCCGCTTTCGCCGCGTATCAGCACGCTGGCGTCGGAGGCCGCCACCAGCCGGGCTTCGGCCAGCAGCTCGTCCATGCACTGGCTGCGGCTGATGATGGCGGCGCGCCAGTCCTCGCCGGCTTCAGTGGCGCTGGCGGCCGGCGCCGACAGGCTGAGCGCCTGGGCGATGCGCTCCAGCAGCAGCTTGGCGTCGAACGGCTTGGTCAGGTAGGCGTAGGCGCCCAGTGTGGTGGCTTCCACCGCATCGGGAATGGTGCCGTGTGCGGTCAGCAGGATCACCGGCAGCGCCGGGTAGCTGCGGCGGATTTCCTGGAACAGCCACATGCCGTCGCGGTCGGGCAGGCGGATGTCGCTGATGACCAGACGAGGCAGCTCCATCGACAGCCGCGTCACGGCCGCTTCGGCGCTGCCGACGGCGGTGACGCGGTAGCCGTTGGCGGTTAGCCGCATCGAGAGCAGGCGCAGCAGGTCGTCGTCGTCATCCACCAGCAGCAGGTGGGCGCCCTGGCCTTGAGTCGTCGTCATTTGGTCACCTGTGGTCCTGGCGCCGGGCGGACCGGCAGTGTACGTTCGATGGTTTTCAGGCCTTCCAGCATGTCGCTCAACTGATCGATGCGGCGCTGGTTTTCTTTTTGCTGCGTGGCCAGCTTGTCGACGTGGTCGTACAGGCGGCGGGCTTCGGCGCAGTTGCTGGACAACAGTTGCGCCAGCGGCCGCAACGGCGCGGCGTCCACATCGGCCGCGGTGGCCACGCTGTCGAGCAGCGCCTGCGCGCGGGCCAGGTCGCCATTGCCGCGCGTTAGCATCAGCGCCATGCCCATCTGGATTGCTACGCGCGGACTGCGCTGTTGCAGGCCGAGGCCGCTCAGTTCCTTGACCAGCTCGCCCTGGCTCATGCGCCGCAGCGACTGGTGGTAGCTGAGCAGCGGGCCGACCTCGTCCGGCGGCGGCAATGGCGGCGCCACCAGTTCGATCACCGGTGGGGGCGTTGGCGCCGGCGGCGGTTCGGCCGGCAGCGGCGAGTTGAGCGTGCAGGCGGCCAGCGACAGGCAGGCCAGCACGGTCAGGATCAGGGGGAGCTTAGGATTCATAGGGCAATTCAATGCGGAAGTGGGCGCCTCGTTGCGAGGGCATCAGTTTGAGAAGGCCGCCATGCGCGGCCACGTATTCATGCACGATGGACAGTCCGATGCCATTGCCGCGGCGGGCGCCGGGCGGCTGGCGCTGTCCCTGGTAAAACGGTTCGAAGATATGGGCGGCGTCGTCCGGCGCCACGCCCGGCCCCTGGTCGCGGCAATCGAGCAGCAGCATGCCGTCCAGTTCGCCCAGGCGGAAGGAGATCAGGCCGTCCGGCGGGCTGAAACGCACGGCGTTCGACAGCAGGTTGCCGACTGCAATCGCCATCTTGTCGGTATCGATGGCGATGCTGCGCGCCTTGCCTTCGGTGGCCACGGTCAGGCGCATGGCCTGCCATTGCAGCCGCTGGCTATCGATGGCGTGCGCCAGCAGGTCGCCCATGTCGGCCGGCTGACGGTGCAGGTGCTGGGCGTCGAAGGTGGCGGTGTTGTAGCGCAGCAGCGCTTCGATCTGCGATTGCAGCGCGGCGGTGTTCTGGTTGAGGATGCCGGCGATCTCGCGCTGGTTGGGCGACAGCGCGCCGGCCACGCCGTCTTCCAGCAACGCCACGCCTTCGCGCAGCGCCGCCAGCGGCGTTTTCAGTTCGTGCGAGATGTGTCGCAGGAAGCGCGCCTTGTCGGCTTCCAGGTCGGCCAGGCGCTGACGCAGCCAGTTCAGCTGCTGGCCCACGCGTTGCAGGTCGCTGGGGCCGCGCACCACCACCGTCTGGTCGTAGCGGCTTTCGCCGAGCGTGTCGATGGCCTGCTCGATCTGCGCCAGTGGCCGCGACAGCCACAGGCCGAAGCCGGACGCCAGCAGCGCGGCCAGCAGGATGGAGCCGATCACTTGCGCCTTCAGCACGGCGCGCCGTTGGTCGAGTTCGGCCAACAGCTCGGCGTTGCGGCGTTCGACTTCCTGTTTGACTTCCTCGGCCAGTTGCTCGTTGATGGTGGGCAGCGGATCGAGCGCTTTTTCCAGTGCCTGCTGGCGCGCGCTGTTGCGCGAGCGGGATGGCATTTGCAGGATATCCCACGCCTGTTCGCTGGCCTGGCGCCAGCGCTGGAACAGCGCTTCGGGCGCGTTCGGCAGGGCGGCCGCCACCGCGTCGAGCGACAGGCGGGCGTCGCGCCAGGCGTCGGCGTAGCGTTTGCGGAAGGCGGGATCGTCCAGCACCAGGTACTGGCGGGCGCTGCGCGTCATGGCGACGCTGCGTTCGGCCAACTGTTGGGTATTTTCAGTGAGCGCCAGCGCGTGGTGTCCGCTGTCGCGGCTGTGGGCCGCCAGGCGGTCCAGCGTCCACAAAGCGTGCAGCGAGGCGGCGCTCAACAACACGGCAATCAGCAAAAAGACACCCAGCAGCAGCTGGCGAAACGAGAGTTTCGAGAGCATCGCGGGTTAAAGAGTGGCTATATTAAAGAAATAATAAGGCCAAACAGCCGCGATAGCCTGTTCGATTGGGCGCTTGCGGCGGGTCAGGAAGCCGGGCCGACGTCCATGCCGTCGTAAGATTCCAGCTGCTGTTCTTCGGCGAACTTGTAGAATTCCTGGTTGCGGGCGTGCAGCGTGTCGACCGTGTGCTTCTCGACTTTTTCGATATGCAGCCACCACAGCGCCGGGCTGTCGCCCTCCGGTTTGGAGTCGTAGATGCCGACCACCTGGTAGCCCTTGGCTTTCAGCAGCGCCTGCGCGGTTTCCAGCTTGGCCTTGTCGGCGTCGGCGAAGAAGTAGCCCCACAACAGCGGCTTGCTAAGATCCCATGGGGCGTTTTGTTTCATGTCGTCGAACAGCGCGACCATTTCTTCTTTGGTAATCATGTTATTCCTTGTTGCTGCGCCGGCAAAAATCGGCATAGGTCAATAGCGGCCCGCGCTTGAAATTGCCTGCGGGCCGCGAGCCTTACAGTATAACTTGCCCAACCTCGGTGAAGCGCGCGAATACTTCATTCATTTGCGCGATGAGGGCTGGCTTTAGCCCGAAATTCCGGCGCGTCAGAGTCCATGCGACAGCTCCCACATATCGACTTCGACCGCAGCGTGCCGCCGGCGGCGCGAATGGCCCTCGTTTATAATGCCCTTTTGATTCTGGCAATGTTCAAGATGACGAAGGCTACACTCTGGATGGTCGACGCGGATGCGGTGGCGGATGCTGATTTGCAGCGCTGGCGTGGCTGGCTGTCGGCGGACGAGATGGCGCGTCATCAGCGCTTCGTGCGCGCGCAGCGGCAGCGCCAGTTCATCGTCGGCCGCGTGCTGTTGCGGATGATGCTGGCGCGCTTGCTGGGCGTGACGCCGCAGGAGATCCGTCTCGACGAGCAGGTTGGCAAGGCGCCGCGCATGGTGGCGCCGGCAATCAAGGGTGTAGCGCCGGGTTTCAGCATTTCGCACAGCGGCCGCTGGGTGGCGTGTGCGGTCAGTGCGCAAACTGCGCTGGGACTGGATATCGAGATGAAGGATGCGGCGCGCGACCTGAACGCGCTGGCTGCGCAAGCGTTCGACAGCGGCGAGATGCTGCGGTGGGAGCGTCTGCAAGGCTTACCCGATGATGAACGGGTCGAAGGCTTTTACCGTTTGTGGAGCGAGAAGGAAGCCCGCTTCAAGTTGGGCGTGGCGGCCGGCGGACACGCTGTCGTGCTGCCGCATGCCGAATTGTCGGTGGTGCTGTGCAGCGAGCAGCCGCTGGGCAAGGCGCCGATGATAGAACTCGTTACGCTTGAATGAAAAAAGCCGGCGCATGCCGGCTTTTTGTTTAAGCGCTAAAGCTTAGAACGCATAACGCACGCCAACCGATACCAGGTTGGCTTTGATGCTGGCGTCGCCGTCCTTGGCGACTTTGCCGAAGTACTCGTATTCCGCCACGAAGCTGACGTTTTTGTTCAGTACATACGCTGCGCCGGCGCTGATGTATGGCGAGGTGCGGTTATCCGATGCGCTGTCCGAGTAGCCTGGCGCCGATGCCGACACTTTGACATGGTTGTAGGCGACGCCCAGTTTGCCGATCAGCGCGAACTGTTCGTTCAGCGGCAGGGTGCCCACGGCAGCCACGTACAGCGATTGCGGTTTCGATGCGATGCGCGCGCCGTTGCCGGTTTTTTCTACTTCACGCAGGTCGGCGAAGCCGATTTCGGCGCCGAAGTTCTGGCTGTAGTTGTAGCCGCCGTACACTTTGTACGCGGTTTTGTGTTCTTTGATCGACAGGCCGTCGAGATCCACTTTCTGCTCGGCGCGGCCGACGTTGCCGCCGACGTAGTAGTTGCCTTCAGCGTGAGCGGCCAGTGGGGCAGCCAGTGCTGCGATCAGTGCGAACAAGATATTCTTTTTCATTTGCTATTCCCTAAAGTGTGGCTAGAAAAGCAAAACGGAACAACCTGCGTGATGCGGTTGTTCCGTTTCGCTGGGGCAATATTATATGGAAGAATACTCAATCATGCAAATGTGATTCAAGTAGCGTTAGTCCAGGCTCCAGACGTATTGCATTTTTGTCCACAGCTGCTGGGGCACGCCGTCCACGGTGCCGGGCTTGAATTTGCACAGACTCAGGCCGGCCTGGGCGGCGCGGTCGAGGTCGCGGAAGCCGCTGGTTTTCTCGATGCGCGAATCGGCCACCTTGCCGTCGACGCCGATCAGAAAGGCCAGCAGGACGGTGCCGGTATCGCCGTTGCGCAGTGCGTTTTTCGGATAATCCGGCTTGGTGCAGGCTTGCGCGTCGACCACGGCCGCCGTAATCACCGGCGCCGATTTGGCCGGCGTCGGCTTGACGCCGGTGTCGGCGGTTCCGCCCATCGGCGGCAGGGCCGGTGGCTGATCCGGCATGGCGCGCGCCGTGACGTTCGGTGGCGACTGCACCGGCACGTCGAAGGGGAGTTCAGGCACGAAGATATCCGGCCGCGTCATTTTTGGCAGTTCCACCTGCGGATCAAGCGGTTTTGGCTTGGGTGGATCAAGCGTGGGCACCAGATCGACCACCGATGGCGACGGCTTGAATATCGTCAGCTTGGAGCCGTGCAGGAACACAGCCAACAGCGCGATGTGCAGCAGAACGACGGTGCTCATGCCGGTCAGGTTCTTCTTTTGGTTCATGGTTGCTCCTTTGTGGTGGGTGAAATTGCTATGTATTGGAAGTATACTATTCTATGCATTAGCAAAATAAAAGCGGTTTTTGTGCAATGGCGATGTGATATGCTTCGCCCAAGGCATGCTTTGGAGTAGAAAATGAAAAAAATACGCGTGATGCTGGCGGACGATCACCCAATCGTGATGACGGGTTTTGCCATGTCGCTGCAGGGGCAGGGGCTGGACGTGGTGGCGCAGGCGCGCACGCCGGCCGAGGCGCTGGCGCAGTACCAGGAATTGAAGCCGGACGTGATCGTGTTGGACATCCGTTTCGGCGAACAGTTGACCGGGCTTGATGTGGCCAAGCAGATCCTGGCGCAGACGCCTTCCGCCGCCGTTGTCTTCCTCAGCCAGTTCGACCAGGATAGCCTGATCAAGGAAACCTACCGCCTCGGCGGCCGCGCTTTCATGACCAAGGATTGCGACCCGGCCGACCTGGCGGCGGCGGTAAAACGTGCGCATGACGGTGAGTTGTACTTCCTGCCGCATATCGCCGAGCGGCTGGCCAATCTGTCGGTGCGCGGCGATGCGTCGCCGCAGTCGCAGCTGGACGAGCGCGCGCTGGAGATTTTTACCCTGATGGCGGAAGGCCTGACCAACGCGGAGATCGCGGAGAAGCTGGATGTCTCCACCAAGACCATCAGCAATATCAGCCAGGCGGTGAAGGAAAAGCTGGGCGTGCACCGTCCGGCCTACATCACGCGGCTGGCGGTCAAGCACGGATTGATTGAGCCTTGATGCGCTGGCACTGGCGCCACTGGAGCGTGCGCACGCGTCTGATGGCGATGACCGCGCTGCCGCTGGCCTATCTGTTTTGCACCTTTGTCTGGTACGCGTACCAATCGCGCTTGTCGGAAGTGCGCGAGGAGATGGCGGAGCGCGGGCCGCTGGTGGCCAAGGTGCTGGCCGATAGCAGTGAATTCAGTTTGGTGTCACGCCGCTATGATGATCTGAAGCTGACCATCAATGGCCTGCTGCGTGCGGACCCCAGTATCCAGCGCATCGAGGTGCTGGATGCGCAGCGGCGCGAGTTGGTGCAGGCGGCCGCGCGCGCCGGCAGCGCTTCGTCGCAGGAGCTGCGTTATGACGAGGCGCCGGTCCTCAAGCGCCTGATGTGGGTGTCGATGCTGGCGCCGGACGGTACGCCGTATCAGAAGGACCGTCCCGCCGCCAGCGGCATGACGGTGGAGACCATGGGCTATGTGCGGGTGACGATGTCGCCGTCAGCGCTGCTGCTCAAGCAGACGCGCAGGTTCTATGTGGAGCTGATGGTCGGCTGTCTCGGCCTGCTGGCGTGCGTGCTGCTGGCATGGCAACTGGCCAAGGGACTGGATGCGTCGTTGCAGGCGTCGATGCGCGCGCTGCGCGAGGCGGATGATGAGAAGCGCCGCTTGATCAGCAAGGTCAACACGGCGGTGGAAGATGAACGCCAGAGCATCGCGCTGGAGATCCATGATGAACTCAACGCCACGCTGATCGCGGTGCGGCTGGAAGCGCAGCGGATTGCCGCCATCAGTCCGGAGGGCGAGGCGCGCGACAAGGCGCAGTCCATCATCAAGCTGGCGCTTGGTTTGTACAACAGCGGCCGCGCGCTGGTGCGCCGTCTGCGGCCCGAAGTGCTGGACATGCTGGGCCTGGACGGCGCGGTGGAGGAGATGATGCGCCACTACGACAGCGCGCGCAGCGGCTGCCGCTTCGATTTGCAGGCGCAGGGTGACTTCTCGAAGATGGAAGCAGGAGTTGCTATCTCGGCGTACCGGATTGTGCAGGAGGCATTGTCCAACATCGTCAAACATGCACGGGCCACGCAATCGTCTGTACAGTTGTCGCTGGAAGAGGGCGAGTTGCGCATGCAGATCAGCGACAACGGCGCCGGCTTTGATCCGGCCCAGGCTTCATCCGGCATCGGCCTGGTGGGCATGCGCGAGCGCGTGTACGCCCTCAATGGCCGCATCGCCATCGATTCCCGGTTGAGCGCCGGCACACGTATCAACATTGCAATGCCAATTCGATAAATTTTCTCTTTGAATGTAAACGATTCTCATTTAATATTCTTATTTGGGAATAATTCTCATTCAATAAAAACAGGGGAAATAGGGAAATGCGCATCAAGGTGATGGTGGTGGCGCTGGCCGGAGTCATGGCTGGCTGGGCAGTGCAGGCGGAAGAAGTAGAACCAGTGGAGCAGGTGGTGATTACCGGCGACAAGCTGAAACGCACGGAAATCGACAGCAGCGCCAGCGTCGGCGCGCGCAACCGCCGCCAGATCGCCGAATCCGGCATGTCGTCGCTGGACGAAGTGGCATCGCAGATGGCCAACGTCGGCACCGCCGAAAACCTGTCGATCCGTGGTGTGCAGGCCTATGGTCCGACCGGCGGTGGCGGCAAGACCATCACGCTGGTGGTGGACGGCGTGCCGCAGGACGGCTTTGGCCAGGACATCTCCAATCTGAGTGTGTGGGACGCCGACCGCGTGGAAGTGCTGCGCGGGCCGCAGTCCACCAACCAGGGCCGCAATTCGCTGGCCGGCGCGGTGGTGTTGAAGACGCGCGACCCGCAGGATGCACGCGATTTCAGCTACCGCGTCAGCGCCGGCAACCAGCATGCGCACCGCGAGGCGATCGCCGGCGGCGGCGCCATCGTGGACGACGTGCTGGCGGGACGCCTCTCGCTGGAGCAGCACAAGCGCGACGGCGACGTCTACAACCCGACCCGCGACGACCGCCGCTCCAATCACGACGATGGCTACACGCTGCGCGGCAAGCTGCGCATCACGCCACGGGGCGACAACTACCAGGCGCTTGTGACGCTGGTGGACGACAAGCAGGAGCGCGGCTACGGCAATGTGGAAGCGGTGACGGTGCCGGCGTCGGCGCGCGAGAATTTCTCCAACGAGCCGCGCGACACGGTCAACCGCACGCGGTCCGCCGCGCTGGAGCAGACCTTCCGCGCGCTGGGCGCGGACATCACGCTGCTGACGACGTATTCGCACAACCGCTACAGCCGCATTCAGGACTACGACGGCACCGAGCTGCGGCAGGGTTACCGCGATGGCGTCAACATCGACCGTCAGTGGGTGCAGGAGGCGCGCGCCAATTTCGACACGGTCGTGGCAGGCAACAAGCTGAAGGGCGTGGTCGGCCTGTACTACTCGCAGCAGTACTACGATGGTGATGATCTGTTCACTGTGCCGGTATCGTATGTTCTGGGCCTGACCGGCCAATGCCGCGTGCAAGCCGCATGCGACGCCCAGTACGGCGCCGACTTCATCAACCGCCGCCAGATGCAGAATAACGCCAGCAAGACACGCGCGGCGTATGGCGAGGCGGACTATGTAATCGGCAAGCTGACCCTGACGGGCGGCATCCGTTTCGACGGCGAGCGCCAGAAGCGCATCCTGCAGTCCGAGACCAACGGCACGTCGCCGCTGGCCAGGCAGGTGTTCACGCAGCTGATCCGCGGCGGCATTTTTGCGCCGGATGGTGTGCAGGACCTCGCCAACGATAATTCGGTGTGGCTGCCGAAGCTGGGCGTGCGCTACGCACTGGCGCCGGAGTGGGTGGCGGGCCTGACGGCGCAGCGCGGCTACCGCACCGGCGGCGTCGACTACAGTTATCAGCGCGGCGCGCACGCCTTCGGACCGGAATACACCAAAAACTACGAGGCCTCGCTCAAGGGCGTGCTGGGCAGCGGCCTGATGGTGTCGCTGAACGCCTACCGCGTCAACTGGACCGACCAGCAGGTCGACGTCGGCCGCAATTCGCTGGACACCTATCTGGTCAACGCCGGCAGTTCGCGCCTGCAAGGAGCTGAGGCCGAACTGCGCGGCAAGGTCACGCCGACCCTGGAGCTGTTCGGCGCGCTGGGTCTGGCCCGCACCAAATTCATCGATTTCGTCTCGCCGACCGGCGACTACACCGGCCATCAGTTTGGGCGTTCGCCGCGCCAGACGCAGTCGGTCGGCTTCAGCTGGACGCCGGGCCGCTGGATGCTCAATATGAACCTGCAGCACGCCGACGGCACCTACATGGATGCCGCCAATATCGACCGCAACGACGGCCACACCACGCTGGGCGGCAAGGCTACTTATGAGCTGAGCAAGGGCGTCACGCTGTTCGCCTACGGCAGCAATCTGACCAACCAGACCTACATCACCGCCAACAAGCTAGTGTCGGTGACCGGCCGCTACAACGTAGCGCTGGGCGCCGCACGCCAGTTCGGCTTCGGTGTGCAGGGCACGCTGTAACGCGGAGGGATGGCATGAACTGGATCTGTATCGGCGTGGCGGCACTGGCTGCCTTGTGTCTTTACCTGGCGTCGCCGCATCAGGCCTTGTGGCCGGCGGCGTTGCGGCGGCGGGCTTTCCTGCGCTGGTTGTCGGTGCCGCTGGCGGTGGGGGCCATCGCCACGGCGACCGAAACGTATGGCGGGTGGTGCGGCGTGTGCATGGCGCTGGCAGGCTTCATGACCACGCTGGTGTTGCTGCCGTATCTGGACGCATGGCGTCGGAAGGGAGCACGCCATGTGGGGTAAATCGACTGCCGCTGTTTTCCTTGGCTTGCCGCTGTCCGTACTGGTGGTTGGCTTTGCGGCGCTGCTCAGCAGCGACCAGGCCAATACCACGCTGCCTTGGCTGCTGCTGTTCTTCGTGGTGTGGATCGTGGTGATGACGGGTACTTTCCTGTTCAGGACCGGGTTGCGCGCCTGGCTGTGGATGGGCGGGCTGACCGTGGCCGGCTACGCCGCACTGCATTTTCTCAAGGCCAGTGGCCTGATCAGGATCGCCGCATGAAGGCCGCGACTTTACGCACCTATATTTCGGTGCATACCTGGGTGGGGATTGTGGCGGGCTTCTTCCTGTTTATCGCCTTCTATGCGGGGGCGGTGACGCTGTTCCACGAGGAGCTGCATGCGTGGGAGACGCCACTGCCGCAAACGGCCGTGCCGCAGCGCGATCCGCAGGCGCTGATCGACGCAGTGCTGCAAGCGCACCCCAAAGCTAAGGATATGTTCTTCCTGCGCCTGCCGTCGAAGACCGCGCCGGAGCTGGTGCTGGAATTCGACGAGCGCCACTTCCGCTTCGACGCCAGCGGCAAGCTGGAAGAATTCCACGAACGTTCGCAACTGGTGGACTTCATCTACCGCCTGCATTACACGGCGGGCTTGCCGAATAGCTGGGGCATCTACGTGCTGGGCGTGGTGTGCATCCTGTACGGACTGGCGCTGGCCAGTGGGGTGATCATCTACGCGCCGAGCTTCGTCAAGGACTTGTTTGCGCTGCGGATCGGGAAGAACATCAAGCGCATGTGGCAGGACGCGCACAACGCGATTGGCATCCTGTCGCTGCCGTTCCACCTGATGTATGCGTGGAGCAGCGCCGTGCTGGCGCTGGGCCTCATCCTGCTGGCGCCATTCCAGTACATGGTCTTCGACGGCAAGCTGCTGCAACTGGTCGGGCAGGACATCAACGCCGCTGCGCCGCCGCAAGCATCCGGCACGGCGGCGCCGCTGATGCCGGCCGCGCAGCTGTTGGCCGAAGTGCAGCGCGCCGCGCCGGGCATCGAAATTGAGACGATGGTCTACCGCCAGGCCGGCGACGCCAACGCGCAGTTGCAGGCGTATGGGCCAATGCATCAGCAGACCGTGGCCAGCATCGGCGCGGTGGTGCTGAACGCCAGCACCGGCAAAGTGCAGCGCGCGATGATGCCGGAGAATTTCAGCCCCGGCACGCGCTTCCTGCGCAGTTTGCAGTCGCTGCACTTTGCCAGCTTTGGCGATTTGGCGGTGCGGTGGATGTATTTCATACTCGGCCTGGCAGGGGCGTTCCTGTTCTACAGCGGGAACCTGCTGTGGATCGAAGCGCGCCGCAAGCGGCAGAAACTGGTGCAGCCGCGCAGCGGCAAGCTGATGGCGCAAGCCACGCTGGGCGTATGCCTTGGCTGCGTGGCCGGCGTGTCGGCGGTGTTCCTGGCGAATAAACTGGGACCGGCAGGGCAGTTGCCCCTGTGGGAAGCGCGCAGCTATTACGCGGTGTTCTTCGGCTGCGTGTTGTGGGCCTTCGCCCGTCCGCCGGCGCGCGCCGCGCATGAGTTGCTGGTACTGTGCGCCGCGCTGACGCTGGCGGTGCCGCTGGCGCACTGGTGGAACACCAGCCGCAATCCGCTGCTGGCGCTGTTGCAGGGTGACGGCGTCGTGACCGGCGTTGCCATCGTTGCGCTGCTGGTGGCGACGCTGTTCTGGAAAATGGCCCGCGCCGCCCTGCATCGCGGCCGCCACGGCGATCCGCACAGCGTCTGGTCGTTGCGCACACCGGCGCAACAAGCCGCAGAGGTGCAGCAGGCAGCTTGAGGGAACGCATGCCGGGCGGCGGCGGCATGCGGTTATAATCCGTTCAATCTTTCCGGAAACTTCATATTGAACGGACCCGCCCTCATATGAGCCAGCCCAATCAGTTTTCCCTGCTCAAGCAACGCCGTTTCGCGCCGTTTTTCTGGACCCAGTTCCTCGGCGCCTTCAACGACAATCTGTTCAAGACCGCGCTGGTGGTCATCATCACCTTCGATGCGCTCAGGTGGACCTCGATGGAACCATCGCTGATCACCAACCTGATCCCCGGCCTGTTCATCCTGCCGTATGTGCTGTTCTCGGCGACCGCCGGCCAATTGGCCGACAAGTTCGAGAAGGCCGGCCTGACGCGCTTCGTCAAGTGGCTGGAAGTCGGCATCATGTGCGTGGCCGCGCTGGGCTGGGTGACGCATCATCTGTGGCTGCTGATCGCGGCGGTGGTGGGCATGGGCGTGCATTCGACGCTGTTCGGTCCCGTCAAATATGCCTACCTGCCGCAGCAGCTCAAGCCGGAAGAACTGATCGGCGGTAACGGCGTCACCGAGATGGGTACCTTCGTCGGCATCCTGATGGGCGAGGTGCTGGGCGCGGTGCTGGTGGTACAGCAGCCGCATGGCCTGCTGTATGAAGCTGCAGCCACGGTAGTGGTGGCTGCGCTTGGCCTGGCCGCAGCGTACCGCATTCCCAATTCGCCGGCGCCGGCGCCGGACCTGAAGATCAGCTGGAACTTCGTCAGCGAATCGGTCCGCAATATCAATTTCTCGCGCAAGAACCGCACGGTGTTCCTGTCGATGCTGGGCAACTCGTGGTTCTGGTTTTATGGCGCGCTGATACTGGCGCAGTTCCCTGTGTACGCCAAGGATTACC
Organism: Duganella dendranthematis; assembly: GCF_012849375.1. Classification (NCBI taxonomy): domain Bacteria; kingdom Pseudomonadati; phylum Pseudomonadota; class Betaproteobacteria; order Burkholderiales; family Oxalobacteraceae; genus Duganella; species Duganella dendranthematis. The sequence goes on along the minus strand of NZ_CP051684.1, from coordinate 604,260 downwards.
TGCACGGCGACCACGGCGCTTTCGTGCTGCTGTTGACGATTTTCTCGCTGGGCGTGGGCAGCGGCTCGCTGCTGTGCGAACGGCTGTCGGGCCGCAAGGTGGAGATTGGCCTGGTGCCGTTCGGCTCCATCGGCCTGACGGTGTTTGGTATCGACCTGTATTTCGCCAGTTTGGCCTTTAGCGGCGGGGCACTGATCCCGGCGGGCGTGCATCTGGACGCGTTTGCGCTACTGGCGCAGCACGGGATGTGGCGCATCCTGTTCGACGTGCTGATGATCGGCATGTTCGGCGGCTTCTTCATCGTGCCGCTGTTCGCGCTGATCCAGCTGCGCTGCGATCCGCAGCATATCTCGCGCACCATCGCCGGCATGAACATCCTCAACGCGCTGTTCATGGTGGCGGCGGCCGGCCTGGCGATTGTGCTGCTGGGCCAGGGCTTGACGATCCCGCAGCTGTTCCTGGTGACCGCGCTGCTGAACGCCGTGGTGGCGATCTATATCTTCTCGCTGGTGCCGGAATTCCTGATGCGCTTCCTGGCCTGGCTGCTGATCCATACTGTGCACCGCGTGCGCACGGTGGACGTCGAACGGATTCCGGCCGAAGGCGCGGCGGTGCTGGTGTGTAACCACGTCAGCTACGTCGACGCCATCGTCATCGGCGCCACCGCGCCACGGCCGATCCGCTTCGTCATGGATCACCGCATCTTCAAGCTGCCGCTGCTGGGGTGGATCTTCCGTACCGCGCGCACGATTCCGATTGCGCCGGCCAAGGAAGATCCGTGGCTGATGGAGAAGGCGTATATCGATATCGCGCAGGCGCTGCATGAAGGTGAGCTGGTGTGCATCTTCCCCGAAGGGCAGCTGACGCGCACCGGCGACATCAACGACTTCAAGGGCGGCATCGCCAAGATCATCGACCGCACCAAGGTGCCGGTGATTCCAATGGCGCTGCGCGGGCTGTGGACCCATCTGCTGACCCGCAACCGCGAGAACGTCTTCGGCCGCGCCTTCCGCATCGGCTTGCGTTCGCGCCTGGAACTGGTGGTGGGCGAACCGGTGGCGCCGCAGGACGTCACGCCGGAAGACCTCAAACAGCGCGTAGCGGCCTTGCGCGGCGATTGGAAATAAGTATGGCAGACACCTTTACCGCCTCCGTCCCGCGCCTTCAGACCGAGCGACTGATACTGCGCGAATACCGGCGCGAAGATTTTGAGTTATTTGCCGACCATCTGGCGAATGCGGAAAGTTCGGCGTTCCTGGGCTCCGCCGACCGTGCCACGGCGTGGCGCATTTTCGGCTCGCATGCCGGATTGTGGCTGCTGCACGGCGCCGGCTGGTGGACCGTGGAGGATCGGCAGACCGGCCAGGTGGTCGGCTGCGTCGGCGCTTTCTTCCGCGAGCAGGCCACGGTGATGGAACTGGGCTGGAATACCTATCGCGCATTCTGGGGGCAAGGTATGGCCAACGAGGCCGCTGCGGCGGTCTTGCAGTATGCGTTCGAGGTGCGCGGTGAACCGAAAGTCCGAGCGCTGATCACCACTGGCAATGAGTCGTCACGCCGCGTGGCCGAGCGCCTGGGCATGGTCTACGAAATGGAAACCGAACTGCACGGCAAGGCTATCAATAGTTACATGCTCGAGCGTCGATGCCAATAATGCCATCTGGCTAAAATGTCCATGTCATAGTGGTTAGAAAATGTAACTTACCACAGGTTACAAATTCCATTTTTGTCTTTACAGGTTTTCTTTAGACTGCCATGCGGCGCCTCACGAGGGCGTCACATACCAATCAGGGGAAAACTAAAAATGCAAAAACTTACCTACAGCGCGTTGGCGCTGGCGGCTGCGCTGGCGCTGAGCGCTTGCGGCGGCGGCTTCGACAATACTTACACGCCGCCACCAGCCGCACCACCTGCGCCGCCGCCAACACCGGTGGCCTCGGTCATCAAGGTTGATTTTACCCAGGGCATCGACGGCTGGACGCCGGGCGTGGCCGATTATGTCGACGGCGATGAGCCGAGCGAAACCGGCTATGGCTGGTCCAAGCTGCCCGCACCGCTGGAAGGCAAGGGCTACTTCCTGACTTCCCACAACAACAGCGACGATGTGCTGACCTATGCCAAGCATCAGGTCGGCGGCTTTGTGCCGGGCGCGAAATACAATCTGACTTTCTCGATGACCTATGCCACCGATGCCTCCACCCAATGCTTCGGCGTCGGCGGCTCGCGCGGGCTCGGCATCTTCATGGTGGCGGCGGCCAGCGGTGACGAGCCGAAAACGGTCAAGCAGGCGAATGGCGCATACCGTCTGAATCTGGATCGCGGCAATAACGGCGAATCTGGCACCCAGGGCAAGACGCTGGGCGTGCTGGGCTCGGAAGATCTGGAGTGCGGCGCCGGTGTGTGGGTGAAACAGACCCGCGCTTCGGACGAGGCTATTCCGGTCACCGCCGACAAGGACGGCAAGCTGTGGATCGTGCTGGGCGCCGATTCCGGCTTTGAAGCCACCAACGCCTGGTTCCTGCTGGGCGCGACCGTCAACGTCAAGCCGCAGTAATCAAGCTACGGTAATCAGCGCGCCGCCTGCACCTGCTCGCGGTTATGCCGCGCGCCGGCCAGGCGGACGATTTGATCCAGCTCCACCGGCTTCACCAGATGATGGTCGAAGCCGGCTTCCACGGTGCGGCGGCGGGCGTCGCTCTGGCCCCAGCCGGTCAGGGCCAGTAACAGAATGCGCTCGGCGCCGGGCCGCTGGCGGATGGCACGCGCGGTTTCGTAGCCATCCATGCCCGGCATGCCGAGGTCCATGATGATCATGTCCGGCGCCAGTTTTTCCACAGCGGCGATGGCGGCCGGGCCGTCGTACACGGCGCGCACGTCGAAGCCGTCGATTTCCAGCAGTGCGGCCAGTGAGTCGGCGGCGTCCTGGTTGTCGTCCACCACCAGGACCTGCATTTTGCGGCCGTCGTGGCCGGCGTGCTGCGCAAGCGGCACCGGCTGGCGCGCGCCTTCGCTGTCGAGCACCGGCAGGCGGATTACGAATTCACTGCCCTGGCCGAGTCCGGCGCTGTGGGCGTCCACACTGCCGCCGTGCATTTCGGCGAACTCGCGCGCCAGGCTCAGGCCAATTCCCAGCCCGCTGGAAAACTGGCCGCTGACGGTATTGCTTTGCTCGAACATACGGAAGATGCGCGGGATGGTATCGGCATCCAGCCCGATGCCGTCGTCGCGGATGGTGACTTGCAGCGTGCCGTCGTCCGCCGTGGCGCGCACCAGCACATGGCCACCCTGCGGCGTGAACTTGACCGCGTTGGACAGGATGTTGGCGTAGATTTGCACCACGCGCGCGTAATCGGCATTCAGCATGATTTCGCTGGGCGGCAGCTGCCAGGCGATGTGGATGCGCTTGGCGTCGGCGGCTTGCTGGCACAGTTCGGACACGTGGCTCATCACCGAGCCCAGCGACACCAGCTGCGGTTGCAGCCTGATCTTGCCGCTGGTGATGCGCGACACGTCCAGCAGGTCGTCGACCAGGCGCGTCAGCAGGCGCACCTGGCGTTCCACCATGTCGCGGATGCGCGCCACCGGCGCCGCGTCCGGATACAGGTGCGTCAGCAGCGACACCGAGGTGCGGATCGGCGCCAGCGGATTGCGCAGTTCGTGTCCGAGGCTGGCGAGGAATTCATCCTTGCGGCGCGCCGCTTCGCGCACCTGGTATTGCTTGTTGCGCGCGCGCAGCGTCGAATGCAGCGCGGTGATCAGGGTCAGCGTGCGCACCGGCCGCTCCATCAGGCTCAGGTTGCCCAGGCCGGTGATGGCGCGCCGCACCACCGCCGAATCGGCGCCGTTGTGCGTCAGCAGGATGATCGGCAGGTCGGACCAGTCTGGCTGACGGTCGACGCAGCGCTGCAACAGCTGCAAGGCGCCCGGCGCCAATGCTTCCTCCACTGTCAGCACGGCGCCGGCGCCGCGTGCCAGTTCCTCCTCCAGTTGCGCCAGGTTGGCGCACACCTGGCTGTCGATGGCGGCCAGCGCCAGCACCTTGGCCGCCAGCGGCGCGTCCTGACCGGTGGGGGCGTAAATCAGGATGCGCGTTTCCATGGTGCTCAGAGCGCCGGCGGCTGAATGGCGGCCGGGCCGTGATAGGTCGGCACGCCGGTCAGCACGCCGTGGAAGTCCTTCAGCACCGGCCCCACCCGCAGGCCGGTGGCGCTGATCTCGAAGCGGCGCAGCGTGCGCTCGTGCGTGCTGCCGCGCTTCTTGAACACCGAGATGGCCTGGCGCACTTCGCCTTCGGCCTCGAAATAGCGCAGCATGATGATGTTGTCGGCCAGGTAGCTGGCGTCGACGGCGGAGGTCATGCCGGGACCCATCACGCCCGATTGCACGCCGACCAGCACGCTGACCACGCCACGCTGACCCAGGTAGGTCAGCAGCTCGTGCAGGTGGATGATCAGGAAGCGCTCGTCCGGCACCGCGTTCATATAGCCGTTCAGGCTGTCGATGACGACCACCCGCGCGCCGTGTTCCACCTCGCGCACGACGGCGCTGGCGAATTCGCCCGGCGACAGTTCGGCCGGATCGATCTGCTGCACCGACAGCAGGCCCTTGTCAATCGCGCCGTGCAGGTTGAAGCCGAGGTTGGTGCAGCGGTTGAGCATATTGTTGCGCGCTTCCTCGAACAGGAACATGGCGCAACGCTCGCCGCGCTCGGTGGCGGCGTGGACGAATTGCGCCGCCAGCGACGACTTGCCGGTGCCGGAGGGACCGGACAGCAGCGTGCTCATGCCTTCCTCCAGGCCGCCGCCCAGCAGTGCGTCGAGCGAGGCCAAGCCGCTCGACAATTGCCGGCGGCTGGCCGATTCGCGCGTGGCAGCGGCCACCAGGCGCGGATAAATATACAGTCCGCCCTTGATGATCTTGTAGTCGTGCGCACCGCCGCGGAAGGCCACGCCGCGGTATTTGACCACGCGCAGCCGGCGGCGCTCGGCGCCATAAGCCTGGTCGGCCAGTTCCAGCGTCATGACGCCGTGCGCCACGCTGCGCACTTGCAAGTCGGTCGACAGCGCGGTGCGGTCGTCGAGGAAAATGGTGGTGCAGTTGCGGCTGCTCATGTATTGCTTGAGCGCCAGCACCTGGCGCCGGTAGCGCAGCGGGCTTTCCGCCAGCAGTTGCAGCTCGGACAGCGAATCGAGCACCACGCGGCTCGGATGGTAGCGGTCGATGGCGCCGAGAATGCGCTGGGTGGTGTTGCCCAGTTCGATTTCGGACGGGTGGAAGATGGTGTACTGCTGGTCCGGGTCGAGCGCCTTTTCGTCGGGAATGATCTCCTCGATATGGATGCCGTCCATGCTCCAGCCGTGCGACTGCGCCACGCTGCGCAGTTCCACGGCGGTTTCGGCCAGCGTGATGTATAGCGTGGTTTCGCCGCGCCGCACGCCTTCGTTGAGGAACTGCAGCGCCAGCGTGGTCTTGCCGGTGCCCGGCTCGCCTTCGACGAGGTACAGCCGGTCCTTGGTCAGGCCGCCGGTGAGGACCACGTCCAGGCCCGGCACGCCGGTGGGGAGAAAATCGGTGCTCAGGCTGTTTTGTTCTTCCATTGGTCGCGTTCCAGGCATTAATTGTTGTCTGGACGATGCTACCGGAAAGCGCTAACGGCGGGCGCGCTGCTGAATTCCCTGTTGCTTGTGGCGGTACATGGCGCGGTCGGCGCGGCCCAGTAGCATTTCGGTATCCTGCGGGTCGTCCGGGTGGTGCACCGCGATGCCCAGGCTGGCGCTGAGGGTGACGCTGGTGGTCTTCAGCGTGAACGGCTGGCTTAGCGCCGGCAACAGCTTGTCGGCCGCTTCCTGGGCGGCGGCGTCGCTGGCCAGCATCTCGAGGATGACGATGAACTCGTCCCCGGCCAGGCGGCCGACGGTGTCGGTCTTGCGCACCGCGCCGCGCACGCGCTGGGCGAACTGACGCAGCAGCTCGTCGCCTTCCTCGTGGCCGTAGCGGTCGTTGATCTGCTTGAAGCGGTCGAGGTCGAGGAAGAACACGGCGCAGGCCTGGCCCGAGCGGTTGGCCCGTTGCAGCGCTTCCGGCAGCGTCTTCATCAGCGCGCGCCGGTTCGGCAGGCCGGTCAGGGTGTCGCGCAGCGCCAGTTCCTCCATCGACGCAAACAGCTGCTTGCGCTCGCTGATATCGTGCAGGAAGGCGATAAACAGGTGGCCGCTGCTGCGCGGCACGTAGGCCAGCGACACTTCCACCGGCAGTTCCTGGCCGGCGCGGTTGTGCAGCGCCAGTTCGACCCGGCGGCTCAGCACGGTGGTGGCGCCGTCGGCGCTTTCGGCCAGCTGACGCATGTCGCGTTCGTAGGCGCGGCGCAGCGGCAGCGGCAGCATCATGGCGGCCAGTGGCTGGCCGATCACTTCCGAGCGCTTCCAGCCCAGCAGCTTTTCCGCTTGCAGGTTCCATTCGCGCACCACGCCGCCCGGATCAAGCGCAATGAAGGCGTCGTGGGCGTTGTCCAAAATGGCACGCAGTTCGGCCGCGCGCTCCTGCAGCAGCTGTTGCGTGCTTTGCTCCTGGCCCAGCGCGCGCTCCAGCTGCAAGGCCTTGCGGGCGATTTCTCGGGTGCGCTCGGCCACCGTCGATTCCAGCTTTTCATTCAGGCCGCGCAGCGCGTCCAGGTGGTGCTGCTCGTTGCGCAGCATTTCCGCCAGCGCGCGCGATAGCACCTGCGCCTCGTGGAAGGTGTCGACCGGCTGGATCGCCGGCAGTGTCGGCAGCGCGTCGGTGGTCACCAGCCGCGCCTCGATGGTGTGGCTGAGTTCATTGAGTGGCCGGGTCAGGCGGCGCGTGACGATGGCGGCGGCCAGCGCCATGGCGGCGCCGAGGATGGCGCCCAGCAGCAGGATCTGGCGTTCCAGTGCGCGGGCGCCGGACAGCGCCTGCTCCTCCGGCTGGCGCGCCAGGATGGCCCAGCTGAGCGTGGCCGGATCGTCAGGACTGCCGCTGCGGGCGTAGCCGGTCAGGTAGCTGCGGCCGTCGGCCCAGGTTTCCTTGAGCGCGCCGGAGGCGCCGCTGCGCGCCATGGTCAGGCTGTCGCTATAGATCTGTTGTTCCTCGCTGCCCGGCGGCCCGAGCATGACGGTGCCGTCGGCGCGCACCACGAACAGGTCGGCCGAATACTGCTGGTCGCCGGCCGGCGCCAGCATGGTCTGCGCCAGGCGCCGCATCCAGCCCCAGCTCAGGCGCACGCACAGCACGCCGCGGTAGTTGCCGTCGGCGTCCTGCAGCGGGCCGGCGGCGTCGATGAAACGCCATGGTTCGGCGGCGGAGGACGGCTTTTGGCCGGTCAGCGCGGGAGACGAGGCCTCGCCAGCGTACAGCGCGCGCTGGCCCTGCTTGAACCAGGGGCGGCCACTGACATCGGCGCCTTCCAGCACACCCTGGGTGGCGGCCATCACCACGCCTTGCGGGTTGGCCAGGCCGATCCAGGCGTAGTCGGGGAAGGTTTTTTGCAGGCTTTCCAGCGCCTGGCGCACTTCGGCCGGCGCGCGGGCGGCGCGCATGTCAGGCAATGACGTGAGCAATTGGACATCGCCGCTGGCGCGCCGCACTGCGCCATTCAGGGCGTCGCGCATTTGCCACGACAATTGTTGTAAACGCTGTTGGGCCTCGCGGCGCGCGTAGTTCAGCGCGAAATGGTCGACCAGAATCAACAGCGATAGCACCGTCAGCAGCACCGTGGCGCTGACGCCCATCGTCACCAGGGTGGTGAGGCGGGGCGGGTGGTAGAGGACGGTTTAGGAATGTGCACGAGCGTACTAAATGATGACGTAAAGAAATTAACTGATTGTAGCATTGCAACGTCCCTGCACTAGGACAGTGCGCTGAATTTCATCGCCTTAAGCCACGCTTAAATCTTTCGGTATCACCCCGCACTGCACCATATAGTTGCTTGACTTAATTAGAATGATCGTTCATTCTATAGGTTGTGCTTAATTTTTATACAGAAAGCTCATCACATGGAAGCCCTTTTCTGCAAAAAAACAATGCTGCGCACCGCTGGTGCCGCAGCTATCGTCTCCGCACTGGCCGTGTTGGCCGGTTGCTCCAAGTCCACGTCCGAAGCACCTCACCAGCAGCAGGTGGCGGAAGTGGGCGTTTTCAAAGTGGCGCAAGCGCCGCTGCAAATCACGACCGAACTGCCGGGCCGCACCAGCGCATACCAAGTCGCTGAAGTGCGCCCGCAGGTCAGCGGTCTGATTCAGAAACGCCTGTTTGTCGAAGGCGCCGACGTCAAAGCCGGTGTCCCGTTATACCAGATTGACCCGGCCACCTATCAGGCCGCGTACAACTCCGCCAAGGCCACCCTGGCCAAGGCCAAGGCCAACCTGCTGACGTCGCAGCCGAAAGTGGGCCGCTATAAAGAGCTGGTGGCCATCGAAGGCGTCAGCAAGCAGGATTACGACGACGCCGTGGCCGCCTACGAGCAAGCCAAAGCCGATGTGGAATCGGCCAACGCCGCCGTGGAACAAGCCAAGATCAATGTGAACTACACCCACGTCGATGCGCCGATCAGCGGTCGTATCGGCCGTTCGACCGTCACGCCGGGTGCGCTGGTGACCGCCGGCCAGACCACCGCGCTGACCACCGTGCAGCAGCTGGACCCGATCTACGTCGACGTTACCCAGTCGAGCGAAGACATGCTTCGCCTGAAGCGCGACGTCGCTAACGGCAGCCTGCGCAAAGACGGCCAGGCCAAGGTGACGCTGGTGCTGTCGGACGGCACCAAGTACGCGGAAGAGGGCAAGTTGCAGTTCTCCGATGTGACGGTCGATACCGGCACCGGCAACGTCACGCTGCGCGCGCTGTTCCCGAATCCCAAGCATGATCTGCTGCCTGGCATGTTTGTGCGCGCCATCGTCGATTCCGGCGTCAACGAGCACGCCATCGCCGTGCCACAGCAGGGCGTGACCCGCAACGCCAAGGGCGAAGCGACGGCACTGGTGCTGAACAAGGAAGGCAAGGTCGAACAACGCGTGCTGACCACCGGCGGCACCATCGGCGACAAGTGGCTGGTTAAATCGGGCCTGAACGAAGGCGATCTGTTGATCGTCGAAGGCGTGCAGAAAGTTAAACCTGGCGCGCCGGCCAACGCCGCCAAGCCTGCCGCCGCACCGGCCGCTGCACCTGCCGCGGCGCTCGCCGCCGGCGGCGCCGTCCCCGCCAACGCCAAGAGCGCGCAATAAGGAGTTAGTCTATGTCTCGTTTCTTTATTGATCGCCCGATTTTTGCGTGGGTGGTCGCGATCGTGATTATGCTGGGCGGCATAATCTCGATTCTCGGCCTGCCGATCGCACAGTATCCAAGCATTGCGCCGCCGTCGATTTCGATCAGCGGCACCTACCCAGGCGCCTCGGCCAAGACCGTGGAAAACGCCGTTACCCAGATCATCGAACAAAAGATGAAGGGTATCGACGGCCTGCGTTACATGTCGTCATCGTCCGATTCGGCCGGTGGCGTGACGCTGACGCTGACCTTCAAGAGCGGCACCAATCCTGACATCGCGCAGGTGCAGGTGCAGAACAAGCTGCAGCTGGCCACGCCGCTGCTGCCTGCTGCCGTGCAGCAGCAAGGCCTGGTGGTGGCGAAAGCTACCAAGAACTTCCTGATGGTGCTGGGCTTCGTGTCGGAAGACGGCTCGATGAAGCAGGCCGACATCGGCGATTACGTCACCGCCAGCGTGATCGATCCGGTCTCGCGGGTGGAAGGCGTGGGCGATGTGACCAACTTCGGTTCGCAGTACGCCATGCGCATCTGGCTGGACGCCGCCAAGCTGCAAAGCTACCAGCTGACCCCTGCCGACGTCAGTGCCGCGATCAGCGCGCAGAACACCGAAGTCTCGGCTGGCCAACTGGGCGGCCTGCCGGCCGTCGCCGGCCAGCAGCTGAATGCCACCGTGACTGCGCAAAGCCGTTTGCAAACGGCCGAGCAGTTCGGTGAGATCCTGCTGAAGACCAGCACCAGCGGCGCCACCGTGCACCTGCGCGATGTGGCCCGCATGGAGCTGGGCAGCGAGACCTATAACATCCTGGCGCGCTACAACGGCAAGCCGGCATCCGGCATGGCGATCAAGCTGGCCACCGGCGCCAACGCGCTGGACACCGCCAATGCGGTCAAGGCCAAGATCAAGTCGATGGAAGGCCAGTTCCCGAAAGGTCTGAAAGCCGTCGTCGCGTTCGACACTACGCCATTCGTCAAGCTGTCGATTGAAGAAGTGGTGAAAACCCTGGTCGAGGCAATCGTCCTGGTGTTCCTGGTGATGTACCTGTTCCTGCAAAACTTCCGCGCCACGCTGATTCCAACCATGGCGGTGCCGGTGGTGCTGCTGGGTACCTTCGCCATCCTGTCGGCGCTGGGCTATTCGATCAACACGCTGACCATGTTCGCGGTGGTGCTGGCAATCGGCCTGCTGGTCGATGATGCGATTGTGGTGGTGGAAAACGTCGAGCGCGTGATGACGGACGAAGGCTTGTCGCCGCTGGAAGCGACGCGCAAGTCAATGACCCAGATCAGCGGTGCGCTGGTCGGCATCGCCATGGTGCTGTCGGCGGTGTTTGTGCCGATGGCCTTCTTCAGCGGTTCGACCGGCGTGATTTACCGCCAGTTCTCGGTGACCATTGTGTCGGCGATGGTGCTGTCGGTGCTGGTGGCGATGATCTTCACGCCAGCGCTGTGCGCCACCATCCTGAAGCCGGTGGAAAAAGGCCATGCCATGTCCAACAAGGGTTTCTTCGGTTGGTTCAACCGTACCTTTGAGCGTGGCACCAATAAATACCAGGGCATCGTTGGTTCGATCCTGAATCGCGGCGGCCGTTCGCTGGTGCTGTACGCAGTGCTCCTGGTGGTGCTGGCCGTGGTGTTCATGCGCCTGCCGACTTCCTTCCTGCCGGAAGAAGACCAGGGCGTGCTGTTCTCGCAGATCCAGCTGCCAACCGGCGCAACCCAGCAACGCACGCTGAAAGTGATCGAAAAAGTCGAGAACCACTTCCTGACCAACGAGAAGGACAACGTCGCTTCCGTGTTCGCGGTGGCTGGCTTCAGCTTCAGCGGCAATGGCCAGAATACCGGCATCGCCTTCGTGCGGATGAAGGACTGGGCGGATCGTCCGGGCGTCTCCAATCGCGTCAGCTCGATCGTCGGCCGCGCCATGGGTTCGTTCTCGCAGATCAAGGACGCGATGGTGTTCGCCTTCGCCCCGCCTGCGGTGCTGGAACTGGGTAACGCCAGCGGCTTCGACCTGCAGCTGCAGGATATCGGCGGCGTCGGTCACGATGCGCTGATGGCTGCGCGTAACCAGATGCTGGGCATGGCATCGCAGAGCAAAGTGCTGGTGGGCGTGCGTCCCAACGGCCAGGAAGATACGCCGCAGTACAAGATCACCGTCGACCAGCAGAAAGCGATTGCGCTCGGCCTGACCGTGTCCGATGTGAACTCGGTGCTGAGCACTGCCTGGGGTAGTGCTTACGTCAACGACTTTGTCGACCGTGGCCGCGTGAAGAAGGTGTACCTGCAAGGCGCGGCCGAAGCGCGCATGACGCCGGAAGACCTGAACAAATGGTTCGTGCGTAACGCCAGCGGCCAGATGGTGCCATTCTCGTCGTTCTCGGCGGGCGAATGGATTTACGCCTCGCCGCGCCTGGAGCGCTACAACGGCCTGCCATCGACCGAGATCCTGGGCGCGCCTGCGCCGGGTCAGAGCTCGGGTACCGCGATGGCGGAAATCGAAAAGCTGGCGGCGCAACTGCCGCCGGGTATCGGCTTCGAGTGGACCGGCCTGTCGACCGAGGAACGCGATTCCGGCTCGCAGACCACGCAGCTGTACGCCATCTCGGTGCTGATCGTGTTCCTGTGCCTGGCCGCGCTGTATGAAAGCTGGTCGATTCCGTTCTCGGTGCTGCTGGTAGTGCCGCTGGGTGTGATCGGCGCGGTGGTGGCGACCTATGTGTTCAAGCTGTCCAACGACGTCTACTTCCAGGTCGGCCTGCTGACCGTGGTCGGTCTGGCGGCGAAGAATGCGATTCTGATCGTGGAGTTTGCGAAGGAACTGCAGGACGCCGGCGAGGATCTGAAGAAGGCCACGCTGCACGCGGTCAAAATGCGTCTGCGTCCGATCCTGATGACTTCCATCGCGTTCGGCCTGGGCGTGTTCCCGTTGGCGATCAGCAGCGGCGCCGGTTCCGGCAGCCAGAATGCGATCGGCATCGGCGTGCTGGGCGGGATGCTGACGGCGACCTTCCTGGGGATCTTCTTCGTGCCGCTGTTCTTTGTGCTGGTGCGTGGCTACTTCGCTCCGAAGAAGCCGGCCGCTCCTGCTCCTGCTGTAGAGGTGCACTAATATGATGAAAAAATCTTTATTCACGATGGCGGCGCTGGCGATGTTGGCCGGCTGCAGCCTGGCGCCAGTGTATGAACGCCCGGCGCAACCGGTGGCGCAGACCTTCCCGCACGGCGAGGCCTACCAGGGCGTGCCACAGGCGGCGGCCGACGCCAAGCCGGTGTCGCAAATCCTGTGGCGCGAATACTTCGCCGATCCCAAGCTGCGCAAGGTGATCGAGCTTGCGCTGGCCAACAACCGCGACCTGCGCGTGTCGGTTCTCAACATCGAGAAGGCCAAGGCGCAGTACAACATCGACACGGCGGCGCTGCTGCCGAAACTGTCGGCCAACGTTAGCCAGAGCGCCTCGCGCACGCCGTCCAACATGACCGGCACCGGCCAGTCGATCGTCAACCGCCAGTACAACGGCGGCCTGGTGATGTCTTCGTATGAGCTGGACTTCTTCGGCAAGGTGCGCAACCAGTCCGAGGCTGGCCTGCAAAGCTACCTGGGCACCGAGGAAGCGCGCCGCACGCAGCAGATTACGCTGGTGTCGGAAGTGGCGAATGCCTACCTGACGCTGATCGCCGATCAGCAGCGTTTGAAGCTGTCGCTGGAGACCGTCAAAAGCCAGCAGACCAGCTATGACCTGAGCCGCAAGCGCTTCGCTTCCGGCGTGGTGGCCGGCACCGATATGTACGACGCGCAGACCAGCGTGGAAACCGCGCGCAACGACGCCGCGGTCTACACCGCGCAGGTGGCGCTGGACCAGAATGCGCTGGCGCTGCTGGTCGGCAGCGCCGTGCCGGACGAGCTGCTGCCAACCGGCGAGCTGGAAGAGGTGACGCAGCTGGCGGCGATTCCGGCCGGCCTGCCATCGGACCTGCTGCAATCGCGTCCGGACGTGCAGGAAGCGGAGCGCTCGCTGCGCGCCGCCAATGCCAATATCGGCGTGGCGCGCGCCGCCTTCTTCCCGAGCATTTCGCTGACGGCGTCGGGCGGTAGCGCCAGCAGCACCTTGTCCGGCTTGTTCAAGGCCGGTTCGTCGACGTGGAGCTTTGCGCCGCAGATCAACCTGCCGATCTTCGATGGAGGCGTCAACCGCGCCAACCTGAATATCGCCAAGGCCGATCGGGACATCTCGGTGGCGCAGTATGAGAAGTCGATCCAGACCGCGTTCCGCGAAGTGGCCGATGCACTGGCCACGCGCGGCACGCTGGATCAGCGTCTGGCGTCGTCGCAGGCGCTGGTCGAGGCTTCGCAGAAGAGCTACACCATCAACGAAGCGCGTTATCGCCAGGGGGCTGACACCTACCTGAACGCACTGGTGTCGCAACGCGCGCTGTACACGGCGCAGCAAGGTTTGATCACCACGCGCCTTGCAAAAAACAGCAACGCCGTCACCTTGTATAAGGTGCTGGGCGGCGGCTGGCAGCCTGAGTTGCCACCGCAGCGCTGATGCTGCACGGTGGACGCCGCACTGGCGTCCACCGGTTTGATCTTTTCATATTACCCAAGGACCGCTCCATGAAATCCCACGTCAAGCGACGCACTGACCCGGAACGGGCGCAGAGTCGCCGTAACCAGGTTTTGCAGGCCGCTGCCGTGTGCTTCGCGCGCAGCGGCTTCCATGGCGCCAGCATGTCCGAGATTTCGAAAGAAGCCGGCATGAGCGCGGGCCACATCTACAACTACTTCGACAACAAGGAAGCCATCATCATGGCCTTCGTCGACCTGGAGTCGGAGCATGTGGCGGCGCAGTTGCGCGAATTGAGCGGCAAGGACGATCCGCTGCAATCGATGATCGACGAGGCGCCGCGCCACATCGACGAAAACCTCGATCCGCAGTACTTCCAGCTGCCGCTGGAGATGTTTGCCGAAGCGGCGCGCAATCCCAAGATCGCCGACGCCATGCGCGCTTCCGACGTGGTGGCGATGGCCGAGTTCCGGCCCATCATCAAGCGCGAACGCGAACGGCGCGGCCTGCCGGTTGACGACGCGCTGCTCGACGGCCGCATCAACACCATGGTGTCGCTGTTCCACGGCCTGCCGATCCGCGCCTTGCACCGTCCGGACATGGACCGCAACTCCCTTGTGGAAGGGTACCGGGTCGCCATGAAGGCGCTGCTGCTGAGCTGATTTGTCTCTTAATGTATCCTTCCGCTGCACGCGGTTGGCTGCTGTTGTACCATGCGTGATGTCCCTCTACAGCCTACAGGAGCATCATGACTGCCTACGTAATTCCCGCCCATGACATCGTCGGCCTGCCGGTCGCCGGCACTTCCGACTTGTTCCCGGTGCGCCGCGTCTACTGCGTCGGCCGCAACTACGCCGGCCACGCGCGCGAGATGGGTTCCGACCCGACCCGCGAACCGCCATTCTTCTTCTCCAAGCCGGGCGACGCCCAGGCCGTGGTGCCGGCCGCGCCGAACCGCGTGCTGGAACTGCCGTACCCGCCGCTGACCAATAATCTGCACTACGAGTGCGAACTGGTGGTCGCGCTGGGCAAGGGCGGCGCCAATATTTCGGTGGAAGATGCGGCCTCGCACATCTTCGGCTACGCGGTCGGCTTCGACATGACGCGCCGCGATCTGCAATTCAAGATGCGCGACGTCGGCCGTCCGTGGGAAATCGGCAAGGCGTTCGACTACTCCGCGCCGATCGGCCTGATCACCCGCGCCGAAGATGCGGGCGACATCAACCACGCCGCGATCCAGCTGGATGTGGATGGCGTGACCAAGCAGTCGTCGCATATTTCGGAGCTGATCTGGTCGGTCAGCGAAACCATCGCCAACCTGTCGACCTATTTCACGCTGGCGCCGGGCGACTTGATCTTCAGTGGCACGCCGGAAGGTGTGGGCGCGGTGGTGCGCGGTAATGTCCTGGAAGGCAAGGTTGCCGGCCTCTCCCCGATTACCGTTAAATTGGTATAAACCGGTTATAGCAGCGCGTTGATGGCGCTCAACGCCATCAACGCGTTGGCCGCCAGCCCCACATCCTGCGGGCTGGCGACCTGCGGCTCACGCGGGTTAATCCGTATCATGCGGCCGTTGTGGTGGCGGATCACGGACTGGCCGAAATGGCGCACCGATGGAATTGCCACTCCAGCGCCCAGTTCAATCACCAGCGGCTTGCTGGCTTTGTGCAGCAGCGCGTGCAGACGCGCTTCCTGGGCGCTGGCACGCGACTCGATCCAGCCACTGTCACCAAACATCAGAATATTTGGCCGCGCCAATGCGCCGCAGTGCGGGCAAGTGGGCGGCTGGTTCAATAACTGGCAGTTGACGGTGTCCACTTGCGGCGTGTAGCCATCCGCCGGCCAGATATGATCGCCGCAGGGCGTCAGGCATTGCAGATGGTGGATAGAGCCGTGGCATTCCAGGATGCGCTGCGGATCGAAGCCGGCTTTCTGAAAATGGCCATCGACATTGCTGGTGAAGACTGCGGCGCCATGCTGCATGCGTTCGCCCCATCGCTTCAGCAGCGTGAAGCCGACGTGTGGTTGCGTGTCGCGGTAGAGATTGAGCCGGTGCCCGTAAAATCCCCAGGCCAGCGCCGGATCTGCATGAAACGTGGCGGGCGAGGCGACGCTGGTAAACGCCATGCGCGCGCGACCGAGGGCAGGATAGGCCCGCCAGAAACCTTCATTGCCGCGAAAATCCGGCAAGCCGGAATCGACGCCCATGCCGGCGCCGGCCGCGATGATCAGCAGGTCGGCTTGTTGGAGCAGGGCGGCGGCGTGTTCGAGATCGGCGGTATCCATGACGCCATCTTAGCTGCGCCCGGCAAACATGACAAATACTTAAACGCGCTGCTATAATAAGCCGTTCGTCGGGGCGTAGCGCAGCCTGGTAGCGTACGTGCATGGGGTGCACGGGGTCGGAGGTTCGAATCCTCTCGCCCCGACCAACAAAATCAAATACTTAGAGTAGGAACTGTATAAAAGCCCAGCGCTGTATATTAGACGATTGTCTAATATGTTCGCCGGGCTTTGTGCTATTTCGCCTCGTCGGCCCATGGCAGGTCCATCACAATTTCCGACACATCCGGGATCGCTTCTTTGATATAGATGTCGGTCGTCTGGGAGGATGTATGGGCCAACTGCGTCTGGACCTCACCCGTCGCGATGCGGCCCCGTGCCGCGTCCGTGGCGCCCAGGGCGCGGATATCCTTGAACATCGCCCCCACTTCGATCTTCTTGCGCTTGGCGGCCCGCTTCCACATCGAGGAGAGTCCCGATTTGAAGTATGAGGGACAGCAGCGGCCGGTCATCGCCTGCAGCCGATAGTCGCGTTAGCCTGTAGCTACCGTTGGCCGTCGACCTTGCAAGGCAAGTTTGCCGGCGACAGCATGTAAGTTCGAACGCCTCTTGAACCATCTTCAAAGGTGAACTTGGTGTTGCCGCTCACATAGCTGTCCATATAGACGTAATTGATCGCGTGGTCGAGTTCGACCCATACACCTGTGGCGTTTTTGCAGCTGACAACACAACCGCTAGAGCTGCACTCGTACACTGCTCGGGTGCTGGCAAGCTGGGTTTGATTTTGCGCCGATGCGGGGAGAACTAGAGCCGTCACGGTAGTCGTGAGGAAAGCAGCGAGTTTCATAAACTTCCTATAAAATGTGTCCATGAGGAAATATTGTACATTCTAGTTTGCTTTCCCGTAAGTAGGATTTCTGGCGAAACCCTTTTTCGCATCACAACCAGATGATTGTGATCGGTCGTAGAATTTCAGGGCCGTTGCGGGAACGCAATAAGTTTGATATGGTGCATACCCATTGATCAAATTTGATGTAGACTTTCTGCATACACCTTGGATCAGGTAATTTTTCTGGTGTCATTTTAGGAGGAAATTATGAACCGATATCGCGAAGGTTGGGATGGCTAAGTGAGCGATCCCGTACAGTCTACCAAGGTCATCTTGTGGTTAGGCGAAAGTTTAGGCTTCTGGATACAAACAGGAGCCTTTCTTTTATCTGCTTTAGCCGCTGCATATATCATCTATCACAATGGAAAGCTTGCAAGATTGCGTGCGACCATTGATCTCGTAATGCATCAGAAAAGCGATCAAGATTTGTTGAGGTGTATCGAGGAGGTCTACCGTCTGAACGAGAGCCAAGTGAAGTTCAGCACCTTGGATCTGGGATCAGCAGAAGGCAAGTGTGTCCTCCGTGTGCTCAACAATCATGAATTCATTGCAGGTGGGATCCGGTCCGGAGCTTTTTCTGAGTCACTGTATAAGCAGATGCAATGCTCCAACGTATTGAAAGTTTACGCTGCCTCCCAAGCGATGATAATCGAGCTCCGAAACAAGGATAAAAAAGACACTATTTTTCAGGATTTTGAGTGGCTTGCTGCGCGTTGGAAAGTCGATCCTCTAAAGAAAAAGTGAAAACCTATCTAATTTTTCATATTTGGATCATAAAATACCCTTGCAACGCTGCATCATACAGGTGCTGGATATTAAACAGTTCTATGCAAACACCGCATTAATTCTACGTTTGAGGGATTTGCACCCGCGCATGAGATGCACGGGTCGGAGGTTTGGATCCTCTCGCCCCGACCAAAATCAATGACTTAGGCCAGCCTCGATGCTGGCCTTTTTCATTTTTCCGCTTGCCCGTCGGGATCGGCGCCGGCAAATAACTGTGGAGGTCGCAAGAATGCCCTCTTTACCGATAAGCCAGGCTCGCAGGAAGTTTCACCACGATGGTGGTACCTTCGCCGCGCTTGCTGTGGATGGCCAGCTTGCCGCCGATGCGGGCGGCGCGTTCTTGCATGCCGGTCAGCCCCCAGTGGCGGTCGCGGTGCCCGGTTTGGCGCACTTCGTCGTCGAGGCCCTTGCCGTGGTCGCGCACTTCCATCGTGAAGCTGGACGCATCATAAATTAGCTGCACCATCACCTGCGCGCTGCCGGAATGGCGCAGCGCGTTGGCGACGGCTTCTCTGCCGATGGCAAACAGTTCGTCTCCGACCTCGACCTGCAGCGCGCGCTGGGTGCCCGACTCACTCAGCGAGAACTCCACGCCGTACTGGGTCGCTGCAGCGACGCCGGCTTCTTTGAGCACTGGCGCCAGGGCGCTGCCACCGCCGTAATGCACGCGCAGGCCCATCAACTGGTCGCGGCCCTCATCGGCCACGGTGTCGGCGGCGTCGAGTGCGGCATCGATCTGCTGCTGTACCGCAGCGTTCTTCGGCAGCACCGCCTTGATGCTGTGGAAGCGCAGGATCAAGCTTTGCACGCTTTGCAGGAAGGTGTCGTGCAGCGTGCGGGCGATGCGTTCGCGTTCTTCCAGCCGGGTACGCATGCGCTCGACGGCGCGCGCGGTCAGGTAGGCTAGCCTCCGCAGGTATAGCAGATACACGCCGCCCGCCAGCAGCGCCGCGCACATCAGTTTGAACCAGAGCGCCTGGTAAAACGCCGGCGCGATACGAAAGCTCAGGCTGGCAGGCGCAGCGCTCCACAAGCCGTCCTCGTTGGCCGCCATCACCTCGAAACGATAGTCGCCCGGGCCGAGGTTGGTGTAGAACCCCTGGCGCAAAGCGCCGGCGTCCTGCCATTCATGGTCTTGTCCGATCAGCCGGGTACGGAAGCGTGCCCGCTCCGGGATCGACAAGACGGCGGCGGTGAAGTCGACGCGCAGATTGTGTGTGCCCTGTGGCAGGCCGAGGTCGTTGACGGCGGGGTAACGCCGGTTGTTGATGCTGAGCGAGGTGATCAGCGGCGTCGGCCGGACCGGGTTGCGGGTAATGTGGCGTGGATCGATCCAGCCCACGCTGCTGGAGGTGGCGTACCACAGGCGGCCATCGCCGGACTCAATCAGGCTGTCGGAAGGCACCGACGCCGTCGCGCCTTCGTGGCCGTCCAGGTAGCCGAAGCGCTCGGCGGTGACCCGGTCCAGGTCGCCGGCCAGCGCGGCGGCCACATCGGCGGCGCCGATCCGCACCAAGCCGTCAGGGCCGTGCAGCCACAGCTCGCCCTGTGCCGTTTGGACGATGCCGGACACGCCGTTGAACGGCTGTCCATTGCTGTCATTGAGCGGGATAAAGCGGCCGTTGCGCCAGTGCGCCAGGCCCAGCTCGCCACCGATCCACAGCGTGCCCTGGCCGCTGAACATGGTCGTCACGCTGCCGACCGCCAAGCCATCGGCGGGGCCGAACTGGCGCAGCTTGCCGTGGTCCAGCATGGTGATGGCGTTGCTGGTGTAGCCGAACCAGATCCTGCCCTGGGCGTCGCGGTGCACCGAGAGGGCGGTGCGCCCGGTCAGCGCGGCATGGCCGCCGCCGGCCTGCCAGACGCCGTCCTTGAAGGTATAGACGCCGCGCCGCAAGATGGACAGCCATAGCTGCCCCTCGTCGCCCATCGCCATCGCCTGCACCGGCTGTTGTATCAGCGCCGGCGGCAGCGGCCAACGACGTTGCTTGCCGTCACGCCAGCGCCACAACTGATGCGGGTTGCCAAACCACAGCGTGCCATCAACGGCGCGCGTGCTGGCGGTGGCGGACGGCATGTCGCTGGCGATGCGCCGGCCATCACGCGCGATGGCGAAGGTCGGCGGCGACAGCGCCTGCCGCGACGAGTGGCTGTTGATCCAGACTTCGCCGTCAGGACCGGCCGTGACGATGAAGTCGGTGCTGCCCTCGGGCATCGCTTGCACCGACAGATGGTTTTCCCGTATCCGGTCGATGCCGTTTTCCGTCATGAACCAGAGATTGCCCTCGCGGTCGTCAAACGGCGGCGTGAAGGTGCGCGCGGCGCTGAACTGGTAGGGCGCCGGGAATTGCTTCTTCAGCACAAAGTCGGGGGTGTACAGCCGCATGCCGTCGCCGGGACCGATCCACCACCCATTGCGGCGATCCCGGTGGACGCTGTAGGGCAGGCCGCCGCTGGCCGGCAAGCGCAGTGGTGACGAGGTCTCGGTAACGGGGTTGAATAGCCTCGGCGTTTCGCCGAATTTCATCACGATCACCTTGCCATCGGCCTGGACCTGACTGGCCAGCATGCTGCCCGCCGTGTCGACCTTGCGGAAGCGATGCGTGCCAGGTACGCTGCGAAACAGGCCAGCCGGGTGGGTGATCAACAGACCGCCGTCATGCAGCAGGTTGATGGAAGGGCGCTCGCCGGTCGGCAGGCCATCGTCCGGCCCCACCTGGCGCCAGCGCGCGCCGTCCAGCCAGTAAATTCCGGCATGGCTCGACATCCACAGCGTGCCGTCTGCGGTCTTGATGAACTCCAGGATGCGACCGGCTGGCACGCCTTGCGCTTCGCCGTAGTGCCGCACCGTGCCGTGTTCGAACACGCTGATGCCGCCGGCGTTATAGCCTACCCACAGCGCATCGCCGAACAGGGCCAGCGCTTGTACATTGGGCGACAGCAGCTTGTTGCCGCTGATCTCGTCGATACGCTCGAAGCGTACGCCGTCGAAGCGGAACAGGCCGTTGGGTGCGCCAAACCACAGCATACCATTGCGGTCCTGCAGCATCGTGCCGGCATCGGACGGCGCGCCATCCCGCGCCGTCCACGCGGTATGCGACAAGTTGGATTGCCAGAACGGTAGCGCCTCCATGGATGCCGCGCAGGACTCGAGCGCAGCCGTCGCCAGCAGCGCAGAGACACAGACCCGCAGCCGGGACCACCGATGTGAAGCAACAGGCATCTTGGTTATCGCATTAAATGTCGTAAACGCAACAGCCTACAGCATCGAGTTTTTTTGTTCAATGCCAGATAGTGCAAGTCAGACACGTGCTGTGACTTCTGGTTTGTCTGGCCATATCGGTCTCGTCCTGCGCCGCATGTATAATTTTCGTCCTACCCGACCAGGAAGCTAGATGAACTTCGCAGCCACCGCCGCCTTATCCCTGGCCATGTCCACCGATGCTTTTGCCGTCGCCATCAGCAAAGGCGCATCGATCCAGAAACCTACCTTGCGCCAGGCGCTGCGCATCGGTTTGATCTTTGGCGTGATCGAGGGTCTGACGCCGATCATCGGCTGGCTGCTGGGCCAGGCTGCGGCGCCGTATGTTGAAGCCTGGGACCACTGGATTGCCTTTGGCCTGCTGGTGGCGCTCGGCGCCAAAATGATCCATGAGAGCTTTGATAAAGCGGACGGCGACGAGCAGAAGGGCGCCGATCAGTCGGCCTGGGTGCTGGCCATCACCGGCCTTGCGACCAGCATTGATGCGATGGCAGTCGGCGCCAGCCTGGCGCTGATCGGTGTGAATATTTACGCGACCGCTGCCGCCATTGGCTTCAGCACCTTTGTGATGGTCACTATCGGGATCATGGTGGGGCGCGCGCTGGGGGCGGTGATCGGCAAGCGTGCTGAGCTTATCGGTGGCGTGGTGCTGATCATCATCGGCAGCGTCATTTTGTACGAGCACATCGGTTAAGCCGGGTCCGGGCCAGCCGTTATCGGCTATCATATTTCCTCAACTAAATATGAGGTTCGACATGGCAGATTGGGATTGGAATAGCGCGTCGGCGAGGGAGTCGCTGGTGCTGCCGCGCGTGGATGCGTTGGCGATCTACGCAAACAATAACGGTGAAATCGTACTGCGCCAGCAGGGTATGGATGGGCAGGAGGACAGCATCATCATCATTCCCAAGAGTCAGGCGCAGGAAGTGATCGACGCCATGTCGGCCATGCTGGGTGACAAATAATTGCTGGTTAGAGGCCGAACTTTTTCATCAAGACTGGCAATAGTTGCGCGAGCAAAATGGCGCTGACGACCCAGATGATGATGCTGTTCTTGGCCTCAGCCACATCTGCCTTGGTGGCATAGTTGGACTTGATTACGGCCACATCGGTTTTGATGGTGGCCAATTCAGTTTCCAGTATTTGGACGCGGTTTTCCATCGCCTGATCATAGGCCTCGCGTCCGCTATCGTCAAATTTCATGGGCATAATGTGCTCCCCGGTTGAAAGCCCAGTGCTTCCGCCTTGGCGATGGTAATCGTCTGCGGCAGTGGGAAACTGAGGCCCGTCAAAGGGAACAGCGGTTGGTAGGTGACTTGGCCGCAGTCCGAACCGCCCGGCGCGCACACGCGCACGCGTACGTAGCGGATGCAACTGGCGCCGTGGGGATTGGCCACGCACTGGATGCGTGCCCGCACCGGACAGGCCGGCAGGCTGGCGGTCGGTATCTCGGTCAAGGTCATGCTGCCGTTCGAGGCGCGCGCCAGCGACAGGTAATCGATGCGGATATGCGCATCGGTGATCGGCGCCCCCATCAGCAGCGGCCCCGGCGTATCGCGCAGCACGGCCGCCTGGCGGATGCTGGCCATCACCGCCGGATCGCTGAAGTCGCTGACGGCCGCCGCCGCCGCGGCGCGGCGCGAGGCTTCCTGCAGCGTGTGCAGCAAGTACATCGCGCGCGCCATTTCGATGATGAAGAACAGTGCACCGAAGAACACCACCACGCACAAGGCGAATTCGGCGGCGGTGGCGCCGCGCTGGCGCTCAGTTGCCCACATAGCGCATGCTTTGCGTCGCGGTGATGTTCTGGTCGGCCAGCTCCGGCGCGTAGCCGTACATCTGGTTGCGCACCTTGATCTGCACGCCGACCGTGACGGTGGTCGGCACGCCCAGGCCGAGGCATTGCAGGCCATCGCAGGCGACCGACACGCCCAGCACACTCGGGTTGAGCACGCTCACTTCCTCCCGCACGATCGCCTGCGCCACAGCGACTTCGAAGCCGACCATGGCGTTGTTGTTGATGTTGAGGACGTTGGCGCTGGCCATGTGGCGCACCGCGTCATGCGCGGCTTTCTGCGCCACTTCATAGTTGTACAGCACGCGGCCATAGAACAGCAGCATGGCCGCCACCGGGAACAAAAAGCCCAGCGTCAGCGCCAGTTCCAGCGCCACCGCACCGCATTGTTGGCGCATCGCCTTCATGGCTGTAACTCCACCACGCCGCTCAGCGTCGACAGCGGCACGGCGCCGGCAAATTCCGCGCTCAGGCTGGTGCTGGTGGCCGGCACGGTCATGAAGAAGCGGCCCACGCCCAGCACGCTGGCGCTGGTGATGGCGCCGGCCGCCACCGGGCAGCCCAGCAACGCCACGTTGAGCACGCGCCGTCTGGCTACTCCCGGCTGGTGGTCGGCGATGGGCGCGAGAAAGTTGGCGCCGGCCAGCTGGGCGTACGGTGTGGAGGTCGAGGACGACGCGGGGTAGCTGGTGGAGGCCGCCGGCGGATTCGGCGCGTACAGCTTGAGCCAGGCGCTGGTGGAGAAGCCGCTATAGCCGGTGGCCGGCTCCACCGGCTGCGCGCTGTAGGCACTGTAGGGAACGGCATGGGTGTACGCCCACAGCGGCCCGTACTGCGACGCGGTGTTGCTGGCGTCCCCCGGCAAGGGGTCGGCGCGGGTCCACAGCTTGCCGCTGCTGGTCCAGCTGGCGGCGGTTTGGCTGCTGGCTGCTGGCGTCATCCAGGTGATGGCGGCTTTGTCGTACGGCATGATGTTGCTGTCCGGCGGCGCGCCCTCCGCCGTGCAGGCATGGTCGGCGTAGTCGTCAAAGCGCGAGTTCAAATGGTGGTACAAGGCGGTCAGCGGAAAGCCGCGCTTCAGCGTCAGCGTGCCGCCGGCGACGGTCGGCAGCGGCAACTGGCCGGCGCACACGAAGGGGCCGACCACGTCGGTGGCAAAGTGGCTCGCGACGCCAGTGACGCCGGGCGGGGCCAGCGGATCGATCAGGAAATTTTCCGGCGTGACGCCGCTGGCATTCAGGTTCATCAGGTCATAGGCGACGCCGCGCCGGAAGCCGTATTCCACCAGTTCGTTATAGCTGGAGCTGCCGGTGACATTGACCCGCGACGCCGCCGGCGTTGTTGACTGCGCGCAGATCGCCAGCGGCGACAGCAGTGTCGACACGCGTCCGGCCACCGCCCGCGCCGCCGTGGTGGCGCTGCTTGGGCCGTTGTCGGCCATGCGGATGAAGACGGTCGACACCAGGCCGATATCGGCCCTCAGCGCGCGCGTATCGACCTTGACGAACATGATGCTGGTCGGCGCGGTTTCGGCGGCGGTTTCGTCGAGCCAGCTGGCGTCCGGCGTGGCGGCCGAGGCGGCGAAGCGCAGCGCGTCGCCGCTCCAGGTGATCAGCCGGCGGTTGTACTGGTAACGGTAGCTAGCGGCAGTGTCGGCGGCGGCTATCGCCGCATTGGCGACGCCGCTGGCGGTGCCGTTCAGTTCGCGCGCGGCGGCCAGCGCGGTGGCGTCCGCCAGCGCCTGCAGTTCGGCCTTGCGGTTGTACAGCATGGCCAGGTCGAGCGCCATGCCCACCATGGCCAGCATGCCCAGCGCCATGACGCAGCAGATGATGGCGATCACGCCCCGCTGGCGGGGCAGGCTGTTGGGACGCATGCGCTTCTCCTGTCGGTGCTTGCACGCTTCGATTTTATCCAGCAAGAAATATTGGAAATTGATGCGGCGCAAGGTGGCAATGTTCGGCTTTCCGTTGACACTCAAAATCATTGGATGCTATATTTGGTTCCAGATTGGGAACGTTTCCAATTTTGTTTGGCGCACTGTTCGTCTCTTCGCCCCGCGAAGTTGCCGGCGCCTCAGGCGGCGCCGGCTTTTTTGCGGCTGGAAGACGGTAGTATTAGGTTTGTACAAAAAAATACACGGAGACTGGATGACCAAGCAAAGTAGGGGCGCCACGCGCATTGCATGGGTGTTGCTCGCGATGTTGGCGTTTGCCGCCGGCAAGTCCGGCGCGGCCGCAGCCGCCGCACCCAAGGCCGAGGTCATGCACTGGTGGACCTCCAGCAGCGAGTCGGCTGCCGTGCGCAAGTTCGCCGACGCCTACCGCGCCGCCGGCGGCGTCTGGGGCGATACCGCGATTGCCGGCGCCGACCAGGCCAAGGCAGTGGCGATCAACCGCATCGTCGGCGGCAATCCGCCCACCGCTGCGCAATTCAACACCACCAAACAATTCCGCGACCTGATCGACCAGGGCTCGCTCAACAACGTCGACGACATCGCCATCCGCGACCGCTGGGACCAGCTGATGCCGCAGCCGATCCTGGACGTGATCAAGGTCAAGGGCCACTTCTACGCGGTGCCGGTGGACATTCATATGTCGACCTGGATCTGGTATTCAAAAGCCGCGTTCAAGAAGGCCGGCATTGCCAAAGAGCCCGCCACGCCGGACGAGCTGTTCGCCGCGCTGGACAAGCTGAAAGCCGCCGGCCTGGTCGGCCTGGCGCACGGCGGCCAGCCGTGGCAGGAGAACATCCTGTTCCAGGCCATGCTGGCCAATGTCGGCGGCCGCGAGCTGTACCTGCAAGTGCTGCGCGACCGCTCGCCGAAGGCCATCAATTCCGACGCCTTCAAGAAAGTGCTGCTGGCCTTCAAGCGCCTGCAAGGCTATGTCGATACCGGCTCGCCCAACCGCAACTGGAACGACGCCACCGCGATGCTCATCAGCGGCAAGGCCGGGGTGCAGATCATGGGTGACTGGGCCAAGGGCGAATTCGCTTCCGCGCGCCAGACCGCCGGCAAGGACTTCGGCTGCATTCCCGGCCTGGGCGCCAACGTGCCGTACCTGATCCAGGGCGACGCCTTCGTCTTCCCCAAGACCAGCAATCCGGAAGCGGTGCGGGCGCAGAAGCTGCTGGCGACCACCATGCTGACGCCGGGCGCGCAGCTGGAGTTCAACAAGATCAAGGGCGCGCTGCCGATTCTCAGCAATGTCGACACCTCGGGCATGGACGTGTGCGCGCAAGCCGGCATGGCGATCCTGAAGGACAAGACGCGCGCGGTCGGCATGATCGAGGTGTTTTTGACGCCGGACCAGAACGGCGCCTTGCAGGATGTGCTGACCACGTACTGGAATACCCGCATGCCGGTGGAGAAGGCACAGAAGGGAATTGTCTCGGCATTGCAGGATTGATCAGAGGCATAGCCTGCTTGTCATGCTTGAGGGTGTGGGTTATCCTTGCCGCCGCACAGACTAAAGGGATAAGGGAAATTCGTGGCAACCATCAAGGACGTAGCCCGGCTGGCGGGTGTGGGGTTGGGCACCGCCTCGCGTGTTATCAGCGGCAAGGGCTCGGTATCGCAATCCACGCAGGACAAGGTGCGCAAGGCCATCGAAGAACTGGAATTCCGTCCGTCGCATGCGGCGCGCTCGCTGTTGTCGGGCTCCTCGCAAATGATCGGCGTGTACATCCCCTACCTGGCGGGGACGTTCTATACGCCCATTTTGCAGTCGATTTACACAGCTTTACGTGAGGCGGGTTTGAACATGGTGGTGGCGTTCGGCGTCGGTGACGGCGATGCGCGCAACCAGGCCATCGATGGCCTGAACTTCCTGATTGAGCGTGGCAGCGATGGCCTGATCGTCATGAGCACCGCGATGGAAGAGGAAGACTTTGCGGCACTGGGGCCGTTCCAGTCGCGGGTGGTGGTGATCAACCAGGACTTGCCGGGCATGGCGCCGCAGTGCTTCACGGTCGATCACGACGCCGGCGGGCGGCTGGCGGCGCGCACCTTGCTGGCACAGGGCCACCGCAAGATCGCCGTGATCGCCGGTCGCGCGGCGGCAGCCGATAATCAGCAGCGTATCGCCGGGTTCATGGCGGAGCTGGAGGCGGTGGGCATCGATACCAGCACGGTGTGGATGGCCGACGGCGAGTTCACGCCGGAAGGCGGCTTTGCCCGCGCCGATGAATTGCTGAAGTCCGGCGCGGAGTTTACGGCGGTGTTTTGCGCCAATGATGAAATGGCGGTGGGGGCGTTGTCGCTGTTCCAGAAGCAGGGCGTCAAGGTGCCGGAGCAGGTCTCAGTGCTGAGCTACGATGATACGCACAGCGCGGAGTTCACCGCGCCGCAGCTGACCAGCGTGCATATCCCGTGGAGCGAGATGACCTTGAATGGTTTAAATTATCTGCTGAACCACTGCTATGGCCTGAAACGGCCGGTCACGCGGGAATATCAGCTGCACGTGACTGAAAGGGCTTCGCTGGCGTCACTGAAGCAGTAAAACGGCGTAAATAAAAGGAGCATGCGCTAGCCGCTTGCTCTTTTTTTACAGTATATTGGAAACGATTCCATATCGAATGGAACAGGGGGAGACAAGATGCTGATAAAACGATTGCTTAAAACGGCCGGATTGGCGGCGTGGCTGCTGGGCAGCACCGCACATGCGCAGACCACTGCGCTGCCGATGCTGCACACGGAAGGCACCAAATGGCTGGCCGCCGACGGCACGCAACCGGCGCTGCGCGGCATCAATCTGGGCAACTATCTGATCCAGGAGTTCTGGATGATGGGGCAGGAAACCAAGGCGGTGGACGACCAGTGCAAGCTGGAAGCGGTGCTCGACAAGCGCTTCGGCTACGCAGAGCGCCAGCGCCTGTACACGCTGTTCCGCGATAACTGGATCAAGCAGCGCGACTGGGACATGCTGCCCAAGATGAATCTGAACCTGGTGCGCCTGCCGTTCATCTACAGCGTGGTGGAGGACGAGAAGAACCCGCGCCACCTGCGCGCCGACGCCTGGAAGTATCTGGACAACGCCATTGACCAGGCCGAGAAACGCGGTATCTATGTGATCCTCGACCTGCACGGCGCCGTTGGCAGCCAGGGCTGGGAGCACCACAGTGGCTGCGCGGGCCAGAACAAATACTGGGACACGCCGGAATACCAGGAGCGCACCATCTGGCTGTGGCAGCAGATCGCCGCGCGCTACAAGGACCGCGGCGCGGTGGCCGGCTACAGCATCCTGAACGAACCGTGGGGCACCACGCCGGAAAACCTGGCGGCGGTGATGGGCACCTTGTACAAGGCGATTCGCGAGGTCGATCAGAACCATGTGATCATCCTGCCCGGCCATAACAAGGGCATCGACGCCTACGGCAAACCATCCGAGCATGGCATGACCAACGTCGCCTTCGAGATGCA
The DNA here is from genome assembly GCF_012849375.1 of Duganella dendranthematis. Taxonomy (NCBI): domain Bacteria; kingdom Pseudomonadati; phylum Pseudomonadota; class Betaproteobacteria; order Burkholderiales; family Oxalobacteraceae; genus Duganella; species Duganella dendranthematis. Next base: position 575,979 of record NZ_CP051684.1, on the reverse strand, counting down.
TCCGTATCCCGGCCACTTCGGCTGGGGCAAGCCGGGACTGGCCGTGCACAAAGACTGGCTGCAATGCACGGGCGAAGGTGACAACGTTTGCAAATGGAAGACTAAGCTTGATGCGCTGGACACTGCGTTCTTCGTCGGCGAGTTCCAGCCGTGGGCCTTCATGGGCGCCGAGAACGGCGGCCAGGTCATGCGCGTGACTTACGACACCTACGTCGCCAATGGCTGGGCCAGCACCGCGTGGGCCTACAAGCGCCTGTCCAACAAGGGCGGGCAGGGCGTAGGCACCTGGGGCCTGGTGGCCAACGCGCCCGGCGCCCGTATTCCCCAACTCGATTTCAACAAGGCCTCACTGGCCGAGATTGAAAACCTCTTCCGCCTGTTTGGCAGCGTGCCGTATCAACCGCAGCAAACCGCCATCAAATGGATGAACGCCCCTGTTCCACCTACACCTTTCGCTAAAAAATAATATGACCATGATTAAGCGTACCGACTTTGCCAGCGACTTCCTGTGGGGCGTCTCCACATCGGCCTATCAGATCGAAGGCGCCGCCGCCGTTGATGGCCGCGTGCCGTCGATCTGGGACACCTTCAGCGAGACGCCGGGAAAAATCCGCGACGGCTCCACCGGCGCCGTGGCCTGCGACCACTATCACCGCTGGGAAGAAGATCTCGACCTGGCGCAAGCGATGGGCCTCAACTCCTACCGCTTCTCGATTGCGTGGACGCGCATCTTCAACGGCGTCGATGCGGAACCGAATGCCAAAGGGCTGGCGTTCTATTCCAGGCTGGTGGACGGCATGCTGGCGCGTGGCTTGCAGCCCTGGTGCACGCTGTATCACTGGGACTTGCCGCAGTACCTGCAAGACCAGGGCGGCTGGAACAACCGCGCCACCATCGACGCCTATCTGCACTACGTCGATGTGATCACCAGGCATCTGGGCAGCCGCATTAAGCACTGGATCACGCATAACGAGCCATGGTGCACGGCCATGCACGGCAACTGGGACGGCATGCACGCGCCGGGCAACAAGAGCCTGCCGCTGGCGCTGCAGGTCTGCCACAACGTGCTGGTGTCGCACGGCCGCGCCGTGCCGCTGATCCGCGCCAATGCGCCGGGCGCGCAAGTCGGCATCGCATTAAGCCTGCATCCCATCAAGGCCGGCAGCGACAGCGCGGCCGATCTGGCGGCGGTCTCGCGTCACGACGCGCTGCGCAACCGCTGGTTCCTCGACGTGCTGTATGGCCGCGGCTATCCGGCCGAAGCGCTGGCGCTGGTGGGCGCGGATGCGCCGGTGGTGGAGGCGGGCGATCTGGACGCCATCGCCGTGCCGTGCGATTTCCTCGGCGTGAACTACTATTTCCCGGAAGTGGTGGTCGATGCGCCAGACGAATATCCGCTGCGCACCCGCATCATCCATCCGGAAGGCCGTCAGCGCACCGACTTTGGCTGGGAAGTCTCGCCGGAAGGTCTGATCTCGCTGCTGGAACGCGTGGCGCGCGATTATCCGACCGGCGATTTGTACGTGACCGAAAACGGCTCGTCCTACGACGATCACCTGAACGAGGACGCTACCGTGACCGACACCGCGCGCCGCGATTACCTGATCCGCCACCTGACCGCGATGCGCGATGCGATCACCGCCGGCGGCAACATCAAAGGCTATTTCGCCTGGAGCCTGCTGGATAACTTTGAATGGGCGGAAGGCTATCTGCGTCGCTTCGGCCTGACCTACATCGACTACCCGACGCAGCGCCGCATCGTCAAACAGAGCGGCGAATGGTATAGCGCCTTCGTGCGCGGCCAGAACTCATAATCACAACGGAGACAATACGTAATGAAGACCACGACCAATCACATTCTGCGTCGCGCCGTGCTGGCGGCAACGCTGGCCCTGGGGGCCAATGTCATCGCCGCGCCGGACGCCAAGCCGCTGGCCGACTGGCCGCACATCGCCAGCCCGGTCAAGCAGGACGCCCGCATGGAAGCGCGCATCAAGCAGATCGTCGCCGGCATGACGCTGGCGCAGAAGATCGGCCAGATGACGCAGCCGGAAATCAAATTCAGCACGCCGGAAGATATCCGTAAATATTACATCGGCTCCGTGTTGAATGGCGGCGGCAGCTGGCCGCAAGGGAACAAGCACGCCAGCGCCGCCGACTGGGTCAAGCTGGCGGACGCTTACTACGACGCCTCGATGAGCACCGACATGAAGGTGCAGATCCCGGTCATCTGGGGCATCGACGCCATGCACGGCAATTCGAATATGTACGGCGCCACGCTGTTCCCGCATAACATCGGCCTGGGCGCCGCGCGCGATCCGAAACTGGTGGAAGCGATGGCGAAGACCGTCGCCAAGGCGGTGCGCGCTACCGGCATCGACTGGGTATTTGCGCCAACGCTGGCGGTGGTGCGCGACGATCGTTGGGGACGCACGTACGAGAGCTTCTCGGAAGATCCGGCCATCGTCAAATCGTATGCCGGCGTGTACGTCAAGGGTTTGCAGGGTGATCTGAAATCCGATAACACCGTGGTGGCGACGGCCAAGCACTTCGTCGGCGACGGCGGAACGGCGGAAGGCAAGGACCGTGGCGTCAACCAGTCCACCATGTCGGAGATGATCAACATCCACGCGCAGGGCTACTACCCGGCGCTCGCCGCCGGCGTGCAGACGGTGATGGCGTCCTTCAACAGCTGGAACGATGTCAAGGGCGGCACCGACCACGGCAAGATGCACGGCAGCCGCGAGCTATTGACCGTGGCGCTGAAAGAGAAGATGGGCTTCGACGGCCTGGTGGTCAGCGACTGGAACGCGATCACCGAAGTGCCAGGCTGCGCGGAAGACAGCTGCGCCGCCTCGATCAACGCCGGTGTCGACATGGTGATGGTGCCCGAGAAGTGGAAGACCTTCATCGCCAACACCATCGCGCAAGTGGAGAAGGGCGAGATTCCGATGTCGCGCATTGACGATGCTGTGACCCGCATCCTGCGCGTGAAGCTGCGCGCCGGTCTGTTCGATGGCAAGAAGCCTTCGCAGAATATCTACGCCGGCAAGCAGGAAGCATTGCAGGACCGCGCACTGGCGCGCCAGGCGGTGCGTGAATCGCTGGTGCTGCTGAAGAATAACGGCGGTGTGCTGCCGCTGGTACGCGGCAAGAAAATCCTCGTGGTCGGCAAGAGCGCCGACAACATGGCCAACCAGTCCGGCGGCTGGTCGCTGACCTGGCAAGGCACCGACAACAAGAACAGTGATTATCCAGTCAGCGACACCATCCTGACCGGCATCAAGGAAGCGGCGGGCGAGGCCAACGTCACCTTCAGTGAAAAAGCTACCGACGTCGATGTCAGCAAGTTCGATGCGGTGATCGCGGTAATCGGCGAAACGCCTTACGCCGAGGGCGATGGCGACATCGGCCCGGCCGGCACGCTGCGTTTATCGGGCCGTCATCCGGAAGACCTGGCGGTGCTGCAAGCCGTATCGGGCAAGGGCAAGCCGGTGGTGACGCTGCTGGTGACCGGCCGCCCGCTGTACACCAACGACATCATCAACCTGTCGGATAGTGTGGTGGCCGCGTGGCTGCCAGGCACTGAAGGCAAAGGCGTGTCGGATGTGCTGTTCCGCAAAGCGAACGGCAAGGTCAATGCGGACTTCCGTGGCAAGCTGTCGTTCTCGTGGCCGAAGTCGGCCTGCCAGTCGCCACTGAACGTCGGCGATGTGAATTACGATCCGCTGTTCAAATACGGCTATGGCCTGAACTACGCTAGCAAGGCCACTGTGCCGGCGCTGGATACCAGCTATCCGGAAGGCGGCTGCGGCAAGTCGCTGGCGGTGCCGGTGTACAATCCGACCGACCGTTCGACCTATGCGCTGTATGTCAGCAGCGGCGGCCAGCGCGTGGCGTTGGGTGCGGACCTGAATGCGGTGTTCAATCTGCCGACCGTGAAAGTGGAGACGGCGCAGATCAACACCCAGCAGGATGCCAAGCGCCTGACCTGGGGCGGTCCGGCCAAGCTGGAAGCGCAGGCGAACAAGGCGATCAAGCTGCCGGCCTACGCCAGCACCGACGGCGCGCTGCAATTTGATACTATCGTGTCGGCTGCGCCGCAGGGCAAGGTCAACATCGGTATCGAAACGGTGGAACTGGACGCCAGCGCTGTATTCCAGCAGCTGGCGGGCAAGGGCAAGCAAACGGTAAAAATCCCGCTGGCCTGCTTTAGCGCCAAAGGCTTACCGCTGGCGGCATTCAGTACGCCGTTCAGCGTGGCCGCCGATGCGCCGTTTGCCGCGACCTTCGCCAACATCCAGATCGTTGGCGGCGCCGCCAAGGACAAGGATGCGCTGGCGTGCGGCGCATTCAAATAAATAAAACGAGGAGAAAGTAAAAGTATGGAACACTATTCGCAAGCTGCCCCGGTGGCATCCGGGCAGCCGAAGGGGGAGCACCAGACGGGCAATTACACCGGCCCGCTGGTCATCGTCACCATCCTGTTTTTCATGTGGGGTCTGCTGACGTCCCTGAATGACGTGCTGATTCCGCACCTGAAGGCGGTCTACACGCTCACTTATGTGCAGGCGATGCTGGTGCAGTTCTGCTTCTTCGGCGCGTACTTCATCGTGTCGCTGCCGGCCGGGATGCTGATCAAGAAGATCGGCTACCAGAACGGCGCCGTGGCCGGCCTGACGATTGCCGCTGCCGGTTGCGCGCTGTTCTACCCGGCGGCCACCAGCGGCTACACGCTGTTCCTGATTGCCTTCTTCGTGCTGGCGGGCGGGATCACCATTTTGCAGGTGGCGGCCAATCCATACGTGGCGGTGCTGGGCGATCCGCGCACCGCATCCAGCCGCCTGACGCTGACTCAGGCTTTCAACTCGCTGGGCACCACCGTGGCGCCGTTCCTGGGCGGGATGCTGATCCTGGCCGGCGGCGTTCTCAGTTCGTCCGATCTGGCGAAGTTCAGCGCCGACCAGCTGGCGGCATACAACGCGGCGCAGGCCACCGCCGTGCAAGGTCCATATCTGGCGCTGGCTGCTGCGCTGCTGCTGCTGGCGATTCTGTTCGCGCTGGCGCGCCTGCCGAAGATTGCCGATGCAGAGGCGGCGCCGGGCGAAGCGCAAGGCACTTTCGCCGATGTGCTCAAGCATCGTCACCTGGCGCTGGGCGCGGTGGCGATCTTCCTTTACGTGGGTGGTGAAGTCAGTATCGGCAGCTTCCTGATCAACTTCCTGGGCGAGCCGCACGTGGCCGGCCTGACGGCGGCCGAAGCGTCGCATTACGTCGGCTACTACTGGATGGGCGCGATGATCGGCCGCTTCATCGGCTTCGTCGTGATGCAGAAGGTCAGCCCGGGCAAGGCGCTGGCGTTCAACGCGGCGGTGGTGATTGCGCTGGTGCTGACGGCGATCTTCAGCAATGGCGATGTGGCCAAATGGTCGATCGTGGCGGTGGGCCTGTTCAACTCCATCATGTTCCCAACCATCTTCTCGATGGCGCTGAACAAACTGGGTCCGTTGACCGGCCAGGGTTCGGGCGTGTTGTGCATGGCGATTGTGGGCGGCGCGCTGGTGCCGTTCGCGCAAGGCTTGCTGGCCGATCACCTCAGTTTGCAGGTGTCGTTCTTCGTGCCGGCCGCGTGCTACCTGTTTATCCTGTACTTCGGCCTGAAGTACGCCAATATGTACAACGAAAAGTAGGCTTTCTTGTTCAATGCCGTTGCGATTTAGGTAAGCACTACTAATCGCGGCGGTTTTTGATCGCACGCATGCGCACCGGTTGTTTTGATTGCCTATTATCGGCTCACTACAACTGAAGGAGTGTGCATCATGACTAAAGCGTATTTGATCGGCGGCGGCATCGGTTCTCTGGCCGCTGCGGCCTTCATGATTCGCGACGCCGGCGTGGCCGGCAGCGATATCACCATCTTCGAGGCGCTGCCGCTCGCCGGCGGCAGTCTCGATGGCGGCGGCAACCCGGACAGCGGCTACACGCTGCGCGGCGGCCGCATGCTCACCACCGACAACTACGAGTGCACCTGGGATCTGTTCAAGAGCATCCCGTCGCTGGAGCATCCCGGCCAGACGGTGTACGACGAAACCATCGCCTTCAATGAACTGCACAAGTCGCATTCGCGCGCGCGACTGGTGGACCGCAACCGCTTCAAGGTCGATGTCACCTCGATGGGCTTTTCCATGCAGGACCGGCTGGAGCTGGTAAAGCTGGAGGAGGCCGACGAAAAAGATCTGGGCGACAGCGCCATCACCGACTGGCTATCGCCGGAATTCTTCGAGACCAAGTTCTGGTATATGTGGGCCACCACGTTTGCCTTCCAGCCGTGGCATAGCGCGGTGGAGTTCAAGCGCTACCTGCGCCGCTTCATGATGGAGTTCTCGCGTATCGAGACGCTAGCGGGTGTCAAGCGTACCGTCTACAACCAGTACGATTCGTTTGTGCGCCCGTTGCAGCATTGGCTGCAGCAGCAGGGCGTGCAGGTGGTGTTCGGCGCCAGGGTTGACGATCTGTCGTTGAGCGAGGATGCATCGACCGTCACCGCGATCCGCTATGTGCGCAATGGTGAGGCGCAAACCATTCAGGTTGCGCCGGACGATCTGGTGTTCTTCCAGAACGGTTCGATGACGGATGCGTCGAGCTACGGTACGATGCAAAGCGCGCCGGCCAAACTGGACAAGCGCGATAGCCAGGGCTGGGCGTTGTGGGAAAAGCTGGCGCAGGGCAGGCCGCAGTTCGGCAATCCGTCCGCATTCAATTCCAGTATTCCGGAATCGTGGTGGGAGTCGTTCACCGTCACGCTGAAAGACGCTGCCTTCTTCGACCGTATGCAAAAATTCAGCGGCAACGTGGCCGGCACTGGCGGACTGGTGACCTTCAAGGATTCCAACTGGTTCATGTCGGTGGTGCTGGCGCATCAGCCGCACTTTGTCGGGCAGCCGGAAGGCGTCCAGGTGTTCTGGGGGTATGGCCTGCATCCTGACCGCATCGGCAACTTTGTTGCCAAGCCGATGGCTGAATGCAGCGGCGAAGAGATCTTGCGCGAGTTGTGCGGCCATCTGAACTTCGACTACGACGACGTGATGTCGACGGCGAACTGCATCCCGTGCCGCATGCCGTACATCACCAGCATGTTCATGCCGCGCCAGTACAGCGACCGCCCGCTGCCGGTGCCGACGGGTTCGCGCAACCTGGCGTTTGTCAGCCAGTTCGTCGAGGTGGCGGAGGATGTGGTGTTCACCGTCGAATACTCGGTGCGCGCGGCGCAGACGGCGGTCTACCAACTGCTGAATGTGCAACGCGAAGTTCCGCGCGTCACGCCGCACGATGAGTCGTTGAAAGTGAAGTTTGATGCGGTGATCAAGGCATTCAAATAATCACGCCAACGCCCCGATCAGTTTCTGCATCGGGGTCAGCGGAATCAGGGCTTCCGGCTCGTCGATTTCCAGCACCACGTCGTTATACGCGACGGGCCGTAGATGCTCGACTTCCGTGGTATCGGAAAGTCGCGCCTCATCGAGCAATTGCTGCAGCGATGCGGCATCCATCTGCTTGAGTTTGGCCAGCAGCGCGCCATACTTCCTGACGTCAGCTTCGTTGGCCGCAATACGCTCGGCAGGGCGTATGGCCACATTCATGCAGCCGAGAACAGCAAATGTGGCCAGCAGCCAGGCCGACTGCGCCGGTAGTTGCGCCGCGAGGGTTGCTACAGCACTGCTGCCGGCGAGCAAGCTCATAAAGGTGAGCAAGGTTTGAATGCGGCGATAAAAACGTGCCGTCCGTTGGCACAATCGCTGCGCGTAGCGGAAATTAAAGTAGAGCTCTTCCTTGTCTTCATCCATGATCAGCTCCCTTCTTCGGTGGCTGCGGCGTGGCAGGTGCTGGCTTGCGGCGCTTGCGCTTCCGCTTTGGAGCCGGGCGCTGCGGCACGTGTGACTTTGGTTCAAGGAGTTTCATTGTATGCCTTTCCGCGCCTTCTTGATGGGCGCACGATTCCCATCATGGCCTCGCTATTTGAGGCCGCTTTGCGGTGGATCAGAGGGGAAAGGCGGCGCCATCAGCCGGGTGGCCGATGGCGCGAGAGGTGCGCTTACAGGAAGCGGTCGATGATTTTCTTGCTGTGCTTGTCCAGTTCGCGAAGATCGCGGATCAGGTAGTGAATGCCGTGAATGTCGGAGATCAGCAGCGTGTCGATGGTCAGGCGGCGGATGTCTTCTTCGCCGCGCAGCACGAACTCGGTGTCGCCGCGATCCGTCGCCACGTTCCAGGTGCACGGCGTGGCGTAGCTGGTCACGCTGTTGATGCGCGCAATCTCCGGCATGAATTCGCGGCCGCTCAATTCCTCGCTCACAAGCGCGCCGATGGCCGGCGGCAGGTCGCTGATCACATCGATCCACGCCACTTCCTTGCCGTCGGTGTTGAGCAGCGAGATGCCGTCTTCCGGCGCCTGCACCGGGAAGGCGCGTACCGGCGATACGCCCTCGTGCACCACGCCTTCGGTGGTGGTCAGCACCAGCCGGCCGAAGGGATTGCGGATCAGTTCAAATGTCGTCGTCATAATCTGTTATTCCTCACTGGCGCTGTCGTCCAGATCCTTATCCACATTGCGGGCCTGGGCCTGATACAGGCGGTAGTAAGCGCCTTCGCGCGCCATCAGTTCGTCGTGCGGTCCATCCTCCACCACCACGCCGCGATCCAGCACCACCAGGCGGTCGGCCTTCTGCAAGGTCGACAGGCGGTGAGCGATGGCGATGGTGGTGCGGCCTTGCACCAGATTGTCCAGCGCCTTCTGGATTTCTTTTTCGGTTTCCGAGTCGACCGAGGCCGTGGCTTCGTCAAGGATCAGGATCTTCGGATCGATCAGCAGCGCGCGTGCAATCGAGATGCGCTGACGCTCGCCGCCCGACAGGCCCTGGCCGCGCTCACCGACCATCGAGTCGTAACCCTGTGGCAGGCGCAAGATGAATTCGTGCGCATGCGCGGCGCGGGCGGCGGAGATGATCTCTTCGCGCGTCGCCCCCGGCTTGCCGTAAGCCAGATTCTCCGCGATGGTGCCAAAGAACAGGAACGGCTCCTGCAGCACCAGGCCGATATTGCGGCGGTAGTCCGACACTGCAAATGCGCGGATGTCGACGCCGTCGAGCATGATGGCGCCTTCGGCCACGTCGTAGAAGCGGCAGATCAGGTTGACCAGCGTCGATTTGCCGGAGCCCGAGTGGCCCACCAGACCGACCATCTGGCCGGCCTTGATATCCAGGTTGATGCCGCGGTTGACGGCGCGGTTACCGTAGCGGAAACCGACTTCGCGCAGCGAGATATTGCCTTCCACTTTATCCAGCTTGACCGGGTTGACCGGCTCCGGCACCGACGACACGTGGTCGAGGATGTCGAAGATACGCTTGGCGGCCGACGCCGATTTCTGCGTCACCGAGACGATGCGGCTCATCGAATCCAGGCGGCCGTAGAAGCGGCTGGCATACGCCACGAACGACGACAGCACACCGACCGTGATATTGCCCTTGGAGACCTGGTAGATACCGAACACCCAGATCACCAGCAGTCCCAGTTCGGTCAGGAACGACACGGTCGGCGAGAACAGCGACCACACCTTGTTCAACTTGTCGTTGACGGCCAGGTTATGTTTGTTGGCGGTGCGGAAGCGGTTGGCTTCGCGCGCTTCCTGCGCAAAGGCTTTCACCACGCGGATGCCGGGAATGGTATCGGCCAGCACGTTGGTCACTTCGCCCCACACGCGGTCGATTTTCTCGAAACCGGTGCGCAGGCGGTCGCGCACCAGGTGGATCATCCAGGCGATGAACGGCAGCGGCGCCAACGTGCAGATGGCCAGCCACGGATCGAGGTTGAACAGGATCACGCCGGTCATGATGATCATCAGGCAGTCGGACAGGAAGTCCAGCAAGTGCAGCGACAGGAACACGCAGATGCGGTCACTCTCGGAGCCGATGCGCGACATCAGGTCGCCGGTGCGCTTGCCGCTGAAGTATTCCAGCGACAGTTGCAGCAAGTGCTCATACGTGGTGGTGCGCAGGTCGGCGCCGATGCGTTCCGACGCCAGCGCCAGCACATAGGTTTTGCCCCAGCCGAAGATCCACGCCAGGATCGACGCGCCGACCAGGCCGGACATATACATCACCACCAGCATCGGATCGACCGCCTTGCCGTTCTGGTAGGGGATCAGCACATTGTCCATCAGCGGGATGGTGAGGTAGGGCGGAATCAGGTGGGCGCCGGTGGACAGCAGCATGAACGAGAAGCCCAGCGCCAGTTGCCATTTGTACGGCTTGGCGAAGCGCCACAGGCGAAACAGCGTCCAGGTCGACGGCGGCGTGTACACCACCTTGGTGCAGATCGGGCATTCCTCCTGCTCCGGCTCCATCGGCGCCTTGCAGCTTGGGCAGACGTTTTTGTCGTCGACGATGACCGGCTCGCCGGAGGCGTGGCTGTCGAGGTGCGCGTCGAATTGCTCGACCAGGCGGATGGCGGCCAGGTTCTGGCCCAGCGTGAAGCGCCACGCCGCCAGACGGCCTTGATTATTGACTAACTCCAGATGGCCGACGCCGGCGTGGTCGTGGTGTTTCAGCACCATATCGGGCGTAAACGGCCACGATTCCCATCCAGCCGCACCCGGCGCGCGCGCCAGAACGCGGTGTGGCGTCACCAACACAACACCCTTGGAAAAACGAAGTTGCTGATCCAAGTCAACCTCCAGGGCACCTGCAACGTTTTCCCCTTGGGAAAGTTGTGCCTGTATCTCGGAACGCCAGCGTTCAGGTAGTTCGCTCTGGCTGGATACGGTGGAAAGTTGTTCTGTCGTCATCGTGTGGCGTACTCCTGAGGGGAAAAGGGCTGTTGTAACGGATTATTTACGGTATTCTGTCAGTGATTAAACATTTGACAGAAAACAATAAAATCAGATGGTTGCGGCGGCGTCAAACTTGACGGCAAGTATACCGCACAGCAGCATGGCAAGGGTACAGGGTTTACAATACGGCGCGGGCTGGCTCAGCCGATAACAAAGTTATAAGAATCAATACATGACTAAGAAGAAAGACATTGAAGTTCAGCGCGTCACTTATTTGCGCGGACCCAACATCTGGACCTATCGCCCAGTCGTCGAGGCGTGGCTGGACATTGGCGAGTTGGAGAACTTCCCCTCGAATTTGTTGCCCGGTTTGTATGAGCGCCTGACGGCGATCCTGCCGGGCCTGATCGTCCACCGCTGCGGCGTGGGCGAACACGGCGGCTTCCTGGAGCGGCTGCGCGACGGCACCTATGCCGGCCACATCCTGGAACACGTTGTGCTAGAGCTGCAAAACCTGGCCGGCATGAAAACCGGCTTCGGCAAGACCCGCGAAATCGGCGAAAACACCGGCCTGTATAAAATGGCTTTCCGCACCCGCCAGGAAGAAGTCGGCCGCGCCGCGCTGGCCGCCGGCCGTGACCTGTTGATGGCGATGATCGAAGACCGTCCGTACGACCTGGCTGCCACCGTGGCGCAGCTGACGGATATGGTCGAGAGCCTGTGCTTGGGCCCGAGCACCGGCAACATCGTCGATGCCGCCGGCGTGCGCAAGATTCCATTTATCCGTCTGACCGACGGCAACCTGGTGCAGCTGGGCCATGGCGCCGCGCAGCGCCGCATCTGGACGGCCGAAACCGAACAGACCTCGGCCATCGCCGAAGGCATCGCCAGCGACAAGGACCTGACCAAGACGCTGGTGTCCTCGTGCGGCGTGCCGGTGCCGGAAGGCCAGTTGGTCAAAAGTGCCGAGGAAGCCTGGGAAGCCGCGCAGGACATCGGCCTGCCGGTGGTCCTGAAACCGTATGACGGCAACCATGGCCGTGGCGTGTCGCTCAACCTGAGCACCGAAGCCGATGTCGCCGCCGCCTATGCGCTGGCCGCAGTGGAAGGCGACAGCAGCAGCGTGATCGTCGAGCGCTTCATCGTCGGCGAAGAACATCGCCTGCTGGTGGTGGGCAAGCGCATGGTCGCCGCCGCCGCCGGCGAATCGCTGTGGGTCACCGGCGACGGCAAGGCCAGCGTGCTGGAACTGTGCAACACGCAGATCAATACCGATCCGCGTCGCGGCGATACCGAAGAATTCCCACTGGGCCTGGTCACGCCGGACACCTCGGGCGAGATCGTGCTGGAGCTGAAGCGCCAGGGCATGACGCACGACTCGGTGCCGGCCGAAGGCCAGAAGGTGCTGATCCAGCCGAACGGCAATGTCGCCATTGACGTCACCGACAAGGTGCACCCGCAAGTAGCGGCGATGGCCACGCTGGCGGCGCGCATCGTTGGCCTGGACATCGCCGGCATCGACCTGGTGACCTCGGACATCAGCCGTCCGCTGGAAGAAACCGGCGGCGCCATCATCGAAGTCAACGCCAGTCCTGGCTTGCTGGCCCACCTGAAGCCGGCCGAAGGCGAACCGCGTAATGTCGGCGAGGCGATTGTCGATCACCTGTTTGGCGACGCCACCGGCCGCATGCCGATCGTCGGCATCACCGGCAAGCACGGCACCACCATGACCGCGCGCCTGGTCGCTTGGCTGCTGCAAATCAGCGGCAAGAAAACCGGCCTGACCTGCGCCGACGGCTTGTTCGTCAACGGCCGCCTGCTGCCGCGCGACGGCTTCAGCGACTGGGAAACCGGCGAGCGCCTGCTGTTGAACAAAAACGTCGAAGCCGGTGTGTTTGAAAACAGCGCCCGCATGATCCTGTCGGAAGGCCTGGCCTACGACAAATGCGCGGTGGGCGTGGTGACCGACGTCAGCGACTTCGCCGACCTGAACGACTTCCACATCGACAGCGAAGATAAGCTGTATAACGTGCTGCGCACCCAGGTGGACGTGGTGCTGCCGGACGGCGTGGCGGTGCTGAACGCCGCTGATCCGCAAGTAGTGGAGATGGCCGGCCTGTGCGACGGCGAAGTGATTTTCTACGGCGTCGACGAGCATCTGCCCGCCATCGTGGCGCACCGCCAGGACGGCAAGCGTGTGGTATTCGAGCGCAAGAACGGCAGCCGGGACAGCATCGTGATGGCGATCGGCACCGAGGAAGTGGGCAGCCTGCCGCTGTCGCCGCTGGTGCCGCCGGAAGCCGTGCTGGCCGCGATTGCCGCCGGCTGGGCGCTGGGCCTGACGCCCGACCTGATCGGCGCCGGCCTGCGCACCTGGGAAGCGTCGCCGAAACGCGGCCACCACTGATACATCATTGAGAGAATAAAAAAGAGCATGGAAGTCATACGCACCCGCGCCCTTCGCGGCCCGAATCTTTGGAGCCACCACACTGCGGTGGAAGTCATCATCTCGTGCCCGCCGGAAGAACAATCGATCGCGACGCTGCCGAACTTCGTGCAGCGCCTGCACGCGCGCTTCCCGGCCGTCGGCGCACTGCAGCCCACCGGCACCTCGGACGCCGTCTCGCTGGCGGGCGTGCTGGAAGTGGCGACATTGAGCCTGCAGGCGCAAGCCGGCTGCCCGGTCACTTTCAGCCGCACCCACGCCACGCTGGATGAGGGCATCTACCAGACCGTGGTGGAGTACACCGAGGAAGCCGTCGGCCGCCGTGCCGTGGAAATGGCCGAAGCGCTGATCAACTCCGTGCTGGCCGATACCGCCTTCGATTTGGAAGCCGCGCTGACGGAACTGCGCGACCTGGATGAAGACGTGCGCCTTGGCCCAAGCACCGGCGCCATCGTCAACGCCGCCGTGGCGCGCGACATTCCGTTCCGCCGCCTGACCGAAGGCTCGATGGTGATGTTTGGCTGGGGCTCGAAACAGCGCCGCATCCAGGCTGCCGAAATGGACACTACCGGCGCCATCGGCGAGACCATCGCGCAGGACAAGGAACTGACCAAGAAGCTGCTGCATGCGGCCGGCGTGCCGGTGCCGATCGGTCGTTCGGTGGAAGACGAAGCCGACGCGTGGAAAGCCGCGCAGGAAATCGGCCTGCCGGTGGTGGTCAAGCCGAAGGACGGAAACCAGGGCAAGGGCGTGACGGTCAACATCATGACCCAGTCGCACCTGGAGCAGGCCTTCCGCACCGCCAAGGAATTCCGCGACGACGTCATGGTCGAACGCTACCTGCCGGGCCACGATTACCGTCTGCTCGTCATCGGCAACAAGCTGATTGCTGCGGCGCGCCGCGATCCGCCGCTGGTGATCGGCGACGGCACCCATACCGTGCGTCAGCTGGTCGACATCGTCAACGCCGATCCGCGCCGCGGCTCGGGCCATTCGACCTCGCTGACCAAGATCCGCTTCGACGACATCGCGGTTGCGCGCCTGGCGCTGCAAGACCTGAACGCGGACTCGGTGCCGGCCAAGGGCCAGCGCGTCATCCTGCGCAACAACGCCAACCTGTCGACCGGCGGCACCGCCACCGACGTTACCGACGACGTGCATCCGGAAGTGGCGGCGCGCGCGGTGGAAGCGGCGCAGATGATCGGCCTCGATCTGTGCGGCGTGGACGTGGTCTGTGATAACGTGCTGGAACCGATTGAAAATCAACGGGGCGGCGTGGTGGAAGTCAACGCCGCACCTGGCCTGCGCATGCACATCGCGCCATCGTTCGGCAAAGGCCGCGCGGTGGGCGAGGCGATTGTCAACACCATGTTTGCGCCGGGCGAGAACGGCCGCATTCCGGTCGTGGCGGTGACCGGCACCAACGGCAAGACCACCACCGTGCGCCTGATTGCGCACCTGCTGACCGCCAGCGGTCTGCGCACCGGCATGACCAACACCGACGGCGTCTACATCGAAGGCCGTCAGACCGACAGCGGCGATTGCAGCGGTCCGCGCAGCGCGCGTAACGTGCTGCTGCATCCAGACGTCGACGCGGCGGTGTTCGAGACCGCGCGTGGCGGCATCCTGCGCGAAGGCCTGGCCTTCGACCGCTGCCAGGTGGCGGTGGTGACCAATATCGGCATGGGCGACCACCTGGGCCTGAACTACATCACCACGGTGGAAGACCTGGCGGTGCTCAAGCGCGTGATCGTGCAGAATGTGTCGGCCAGCGGCTTCGCTGTGCTGAACGCGGTCGATCCTATCGTCGCCGGCATGGCGCAGAATTGCCGCGGCAAGGTGATCTTCTTCGGCGCCGACCGTTCGCACCCGGTGATCGCCACGCACCTGGCGCAAGGCAGCCGCACCGTGTACGTGGAAGACGGCCATCTTGTGGCGGCGGAAGGCCGCGAGCAGAACCGGATTCCGCTGTCGGCCGTGCCGATCACCCGCAACGGCGCGATCGGCTTCCAGGTCGAGAACGTGATGGCGTCGGTGGCGGCGGCGTGGGGCGTGGGCATCAGCTGGGACGCGATCCGTCTCGGCCTGAAAACCTTCGCCAACGATTCCGACAATGCGCCGGGCCGCTTCAACGTGTTCGATTACAAAGGCGCGACCCTGATCGCCGACTACGGCCACAATCCGGACGCCATCCTGGCGCTGGTAAAGGCCGTGGAGACCATGCCGGCCAAGCGCCGCGTGGTGGTGATCTCGGGCGCCGGCGACCGCCGCGACCAGGACATCACGCAGCAGACCGAAATCCTCGGCCGCGCGTTTGACGACGTGCTGCTGTACGAAGACGCCTGCCAGCGTGGCCGCGTGGATGGTGAAGTGGTGGCGCTGCTGCGTTCCGGCCTGGCCGGCGCGCCGCGCACCTCGCACATCGAGGAAATCTACGGCGAGTTCAAAGCCATCGACACCGCGCTCGCGCGCCTGCAGGGCGGCGACTTGTGCCTGATCCTGATCGACCAGGTGGAGGACGCGCTGGCCCACATCGCCAAGCGCATCAAGGAAGTCTGATCTTCTCTCCCGCCTGGCGTCCCCGTTTATCGAGCGGGGACGCCAGGCGTTTTTCTGGTCATCAGCGCCAGCGCAATCAGCGCCAATGCCATGATTCCCGCCAGGAAGCCGAGCGCCGTGGCATACAGGCCGAAGTAGCCTACCGCCAGTCCCGCCAGAATCGCCGGTACACTGAACGCCAGATAGCTCAGTGAGAAAAATCCCGCCATCAAGTCGCCGCGTTGTTCCGGCCGCGCCAATCCCACCAGACTGCGTAACGAGCCGTTAAAGCCGGCGCCGAAGCCCGCTCCCATGATCGCTGTCCCGATAAAATATGCGGCGGCGGAGTAGCTAGCGATGCCGGCCAGCGTCACCACCATGCCTGTGGCCAGGGCGATCGTCCCGCCGATCAGCACCGCGCGTGGTGGATGCGTGCGCACCACCAGAATCGCCGCCGCACTGGTGAGTACCAGCGCAGCGATGGCGAAGCCGCCTACCAGCGGCGATTGGCTGGCGGTGACGATGCGCGCCAGGCTCGGTCCCAGCGACAGCGAGAAACCGCCCAGCGCCCATAGCGCCGTATTCACTGGCAAGACCTGCCACAAGGTGGCGCGGGCCTGCTGGGGAATCGCGATGCTCGGCCACAGCGAGCGCCAGACGCCCGGCCTGCGGGACACGGTCTCCGGCAGGAACCACATGGCGGCCGCCTGCACGATAAACACCACGATCAGCAGTTCGAACACGATCTTGGTCGGCGCCGGCGCGAACTGCACCAGCAGGCTGGTGCCCAAGGCGCCGATGCCCATGCCGATCATCGGCGCGACGCTGTTCACCAATGCGCCGTGCGTTCGGTCGATGTCGATCAACGCGGCGCTGAGGGCGCTGGTGACGATGCCGGTGGCGAGTCCTTGCAGCGCACGGGCGGCGATCAGCGAGGCAACCGAATCGGCGTTCAGGAACAGCAGCAGCGAGCCGACCTCCAACCCCAGGGCGAGCAGAATGATGTCGCGCCTTCCGCGGAAGTCCGACAGCGAACCAAATACCAGCAGTGCGCTCAGCAGCGCGAAGGCATAGACGGAGAACACCACCGTGAGGGTAAGCGCGGAAAAGCCCCAGGCCTGCCGGTAGATCGCGTACAGCGGCGACGGCGCGCTGGAGGCGGCCAGGAAGCCCACCATAATGCTGGCCAGTAGCCAGAGTGATGTCTTGGAGCTGAGTTGCTGTCCAGTCGTTTTCATAAAAGTCCATTTCCGCACAAAAGCAAAGAATTTGCTTTTGTGCGATTAAACCACTAAAGCGAATTCTTTGCATTAGAATCGCGAAATGAATTCAAAAACATCTCCACGCCCAGGAGGGCGCAGCGCCCGCGTCCAGGCGGCGGTACACCAGGCGGTGCAAGAACTGTCCGCTGAAATCGACCGCGCCGACCTGACGGTGCCGATGATCGCCGACCGTGCCGGCGTGACGCCGTCCACCATCTACCGGCGCTGGGGCACGCTGGCGGACCTGCTGTCCGATGTCGCCGTCGGCAGCTTGCGCGCGGATGCGCCACTGATCGACACCGGCACCGTGCTGGGCGACCTGCAGGCCTGGGCGGAACTGTATCTCGATGAAATGACGTCGGCGGTCGGCATGACAATGATGCACGACGTACTGGCCAGCAATCGCGCGGAAGCGAGCTGCCAGTGCGCGGTGTACGTGGCCGGGCAAATCCAGCAAATCCTTGACCGTGGCATTGCCCGGCGGGAGGCGGTGCCTGAGGTGGACCTGGTGATGGATGGCGTTGTCGCGCCTATCATCTATCGCTCGCTGTTTGGTCCGACCCTGCCGTCGCGCGCGCATGTCCGCACACTGGTCGAGCGTTGCTTCGATAAGGTATAGCAATCATTGCCATAAGCTATCAAAGCTATAGATATTTATAGTTTTTATTTATTGATTATCCTCGTTAGAATAGCCCTACGCTATCAACAACGAGGAGCCATAGTATGAGCCAGCCACCTATCACCACCGCGTCCGGCATTCCAGTCGCCGACAACCAGAACTCCGTCACTGCCGGCCCACGCGGCCCTGTGCTGCTGCAGGACTTCCACCTGATCGAGAAGCTGCAGCACTTCAACCGCGAGCGCATTCCTGAGCGCGTGGTGCACGCCAAAGGCTCGGGCGCGTATGGCACCTTCACCGTTACACACGACATCACCAAATACACCAAGGCCAAACTGTTCGCCGAAGTCGGCAAGCAGACCGAGACCTTCCTGCGCTTCTCCACCGTTGGCGGCGAAAAGGGCAGTGCCGATACCGAGCGCGATCCACGCGGTTTCGCCGTGCGCTTCTATACCGAAGAAGGCAACTGGGACCTGGTCGGCAATAACACGCCGGTGTTCTTCCTCAAGGATGGCATCAAGTTCCCGGACTTCATCCACACGCAAAAACGCGATCCGCAAACCAACCTGAAATCGCCGACCATGATGTTCGATTTCTGGAGCCGCACGCCGGAGAGCCTGCACCAGGTCACCACGCTGTTTTCCAGCCGTGGCACGCCGGATGGCTATCGCCACATGCACGGTTTCGGCAGCCACACCTACAGCCTGATTAACGCCGAAGGCAAACGTGTCTACGTCAAATGGCACTTCCTGACGCAGCAAGGCATCAAGAACCTGAGCGCAGAGGAAGCCACGCGCATCGCCGGTTCCGATCCGGACTACGCGCAGCGCGATCTGTTCAACGCCATCGCCGGCGGCGATTTCCCGCGCTGGGACGTCAAGGTGCAAGTCGCCACCGAAGCCGAACTGGCGACGTGGGAAGCGCGCACCGGCTGGAATCCGTTCGACCTGACCAAGGTCTGGCCGCATGCCGACTTCCCGATGCTGCCGGTCGGCGTGCTGGAACTGAACCGTAACCCGGTCAACTACCACGCGGAAGTGGAACAAGCCGCGTTGTCGCCATCGCACGTGGTGCCAGGCCTGGGCTACTCGCCCGACAAGATGCTGCAAGCGCGCCTGTTCGCCTACCACGACGCGCAGCTGTACCGCGTCGGCACCAACCACCAGCACCTGCCGGTGAACGCGCCACGCTGCCCGTTCCACAACCAGCAGCGTGACGGCGGCATGGCTATCGCCAACGGCGGCGCGGCGCAGAACTACGATCCGGTGCAGGGCGGCGGCAGCAATCCGCAAGGACTGGGCAATGGCGAACCGGCACTGGCGCTGCAAGGCGCGGCGGCCCGCTACGACGCCCGCGGCACCGAGGACGATTACACCCAGGCCGGCAACCTGTTCCGCCTGATGCCGGCAGAGGAGCAGCAAAATCTGTTCAACAACATGGCAGGTCCATTGAGCCAGGTCAGCGCCGAGATCATCGCCCGCCAGCTGGGTCACCTCGACCTGGCCGATCCAGCGTACGGCGCCGGCGTGCGCGCGGCGCTGAAAGCGAAGGGCGTGACTGTCGCCTAAGATGGCATACAATCTCCACGTTGCCATGCATCGTGGAGGTCTGTCTTGAGCCGCAAATCAGCTAGTCCGCCATCGCCCGCCTTGCCGGGCCAGATTGTTCTGGTCCTGCAGGGCGGCGGCGCTTTGGGTGCTTATCAACTGGGCGTATACCAGGCCTTGCACGAAGCCGGCATCGAGCCGGACTGGGTGATCGGCACCTCGATTGGCGCCATCAATGGCGCCATCATCGCCGGCAATCCGCCCGAGCAGCGGCTGGACCGACTGCGCGAGTTCTGGCATCGCATGGAGCGCAATGCCTTCGGCTTCTCCACCATGCCGCGCGCGATCGCCAACGCGATCACGGTGGGGCAGGGCATCCCGGCGTTCTTCGAACCTAATCTGACCTCGTGGTGGAATCCCGAGGCGCGCGTGGGAATCGAACACGCTTCCTTCTATCAGACGACGCCTTTGCGCAGCACGCTGGAGGCGCTGGTCGATTTCGATTACCTCAATCAAAAGCAGATGCGCCTGACGGTCGGCGCGGTTAATGCGCGCACTGGCGCGATGCGTTATTTCGACAGCAAGCAGGAACCGCTGCGGGTCGAGCATGTGATGGCGTCGGGCGCGCTGCCGCCGGCGTTTCCGGCGGTGCGCATCGACGGCCAACCGTACTGGGATGGCGGCATCTACTCCAACACGCCGATTGAAGCGGTACTTGACGATGAGCCGCGCCGCAGTTCGGTGATCTTCTCGGTGCAGGTGTGGAATCCGGACGGCAGCGAGCCGGAAAGCGTGCTCGATGTGCTGGACAAGCACAAGGAGATCCAGTACGCCAGCCGCGCCAGCAATATCGAGCAGCAGCGCAAGCTGCACCGGCTGCGCCATGTGATCCGCGAGATGAGCAAGCATCTGTCGGCGGACGAAACTGCGTCGCCCGAGATGCGCGAGCTGGCGTCATGGGGCTGCGGCACCGACATGCATGTGGTGTCGCTGCGCGCGCCGCGCATCGGCAATGAGGACCACACCAAGGACATCGACTTCAGCGCCGCCGGCATCCGCGCCCGCTGGCAAGCCGGCTATGAGGATACGCAGCGTTTCATTGAGCTGCGGCCGTGGCAGCAGGCGGTCGACCCGATCGAGGGCATCGTCATCCACGAACTGCCATCATGAAAAAAACGACTGGAAAGTGGGAATTTAATTCATAAGCATGCAGTTTTCCTGATTCTATACTGAAACAAAAGAATGAGGAGAACCACCATGTATGAAGATCGCATTCGCCGCCCGGCGCTGATGAACAAACTGATGAGCGCCGAACAGGCCGCCCTGCTATTCAAGGACGGCATGACCGTTGGCATGAGCGGCTTTACCCGCGCCGGCGACGCCAAGGCGCTGCCGGCGGCGCTGGTTGAACGCGCCCGCCAGGGCAATCCGCTGCAACTGACACTGCTGACCGGCGCTTCGCTCGGTAACGACAGTGATGGGCTGATGGCCAACGCCGGCGTCGTCGCGCGCCGCATGCCATTCCAGGCCGACGCCGCGCTGCGCCGCAAGATCAATTCCGGTGAGGTGATGTTCATCGACCAGCACTTATCGGAGACCGCCGAGCAGCTGCGTTCCGGCGACCTGAAAGGCATCGACATCGCGGTGATCGAGGCGGTGGCGATTACGGCCGATGGCGGCATCATTCCCACCATGTCGGTCGGGAACTCGGCCAACTTCGCGCAGCAGGCCGGCAAGGTAATCGTCGAGATTAACCTGAGCGCGCCGCTGGCGCTGGAAGGCTTCCACGATATTTATGTGCCGGATGCGCGTCCGCACCGCAGCGCGATTCCTTTGACGACGCCTTGGGACCGCATCGGCGTGACAGAAATTACCCTCGATCCGGAGCGCATCGCCGCGATTGTGATCACCGATAGTCCGGACAGCCCATCCAACGCGCTGCCACCGGACGACGAGACCGACGCCATCGCGCGCCACATCATCACCTTCCTCGAAGCCGAAGTGAATGCAGGGCGCATGGATCCTTCATTGCGTCCGCTGCAAGCCGGCATCGGCACCATCGCCAACGCGGTGCTGCATGGCCTGATCGATTCGCCGTTCCGCAACATGACGATGTTCTCGGAAGTGCTGCAGGATAGCGCGATCGAACTGCTGGATTCGGGCCAGTTGATGATGGCGTCGGCGTCGTCGATCACACTGTCGGCGGCCATGCACCAGAAATTCATCGACAACATCGAGCAGTATCGCGAACGCATCGTGCTGCGGCCGCAGGAGATCAGCAACCATCCGGAGATCGTGCGTCGTCTCGGCGTCATCGCACTGAATACGGCGTTGGAGTTCGACATCTACGGCAACGTCAATTCGACCCACGTCGGCGGCACGCATATGATGAACGGCATCGGCGGCTCGGGCGACTTTGCCCGCAATGGCCAGCTGTCCTTCTTTGTCAGCAAATCGGTGGCCAAGGATGGCGCGATTTCCAGCGTGGTGCCGTTTGCCGCGCACGTGGACCACACCGAGCATGATGTGGATATCCTGGTGACCGAATGGGGCCTGGCCGACCTGCGCGGCCTGGCGCCGCGCGAACGGGCGCCGCGCATCATCGACAACTGCGCGCATCCGGACTACCGCCCGCAGCTACGCGCCTATTTCGAGGAAGCGCTGCAAGGCGGCGGCCAGACGCCACACGTGCTGGAGAAGGCGTTGTCGTGGCACGCCCGCTATAAACGGGAAGGGAGCATGCTGGTAAAATAATGGTCATCTGCATTCACTTAACATTGGATCAACATGACCATTAAAATCAGCCAGAACTTCGACTCCGGTGCGATCGAAGTTCTGCGCGCGGACAGCGCAGCCTCCATCGAACTGAATCTGCGCAAGGATTCTCACGCTGACATCCACCAGTGGTTCCACTTCCGCGTGCAGGGTGCGCGTGGCCAGAAGCTGACCATGCGCTTCCTGAACGCCGGCCAGGCCACCTATGCCAAGGGTTACGAGGATTACCAGGCAGTGGCCAGCTACGACACCGAGAACTGGTTTCGCGTGCCGACCAGGTTCGACGGCGCGGTCATGACGATCGACCACACGCCGGACACCGACAGCATCTACTACGCTTACTTCGAGCCGTATTCGTTCGAGCGCCATCTGCGCCTGCTGGGCGAGGTGGGCGAGCATCCGCTGGCGCGCGTGCTGGACCTGGGTTCGACGGTCGATGGCCGCGATTTGAACCTGGTGGTCATCGGCAAGCCGGAAGCGGAGAAGAAAATCTGGTTCATCGCGCGTCAGCATCCGGGCGAGTCGATGGCCGAATGGTTCATCGAAGGCCTGATCGATTCGCTGCTGGACGATGCCAACCCGATCGCCCGCAAGCTGCTGCAACGCTGCGTGTTCTACATTGTGCCGAACATGAATCCGGACGGTTCGGTGCGCGGCAACCTGCGCACCAATGCGGCCGGCGCCAACCTGAATCGCGAGTGGATGACGCCTTCGGTCGAGCGCAGTCCGGAAGTGCTGTACGTGAAGAAGAAGATGCACGAAACCGGCATCGATATGTTCTTCGATATTCACGGCGACGAGGCGCTGCCGTACAACTTCGTGGCGGGTAACGAGATGCTGGAAAACTTCAGCGACGAGCGTCGCCAGAAGCAGCAGGCTTTCATTGACCGCTACAAGAATGCCACGCCGGACTTCCAGGATAAAGTCGGCTACGCGGCCAGCAAGTACAAGGAAGACATGCTGACGCTGGCGTCCAAATACGTCGGCCACCACTTTGGCTGCCTGGCGCTGACGCTGGAGATGCCGTTCAAGGACAACGCCGATCTGCCGGATCCGCATGTGGGCTGGAGTGGCGCGCGTAGTGCGGCGCTGGGCGCTTCGATCCTGCAGCCGATCCTGCTGTCGCTGGACGATTACTGATCGTGGGCGTCGAGATCGAACGCAAGTTCCTGCTGTCTGGGGATGACTGGATGGCGCTGGGCGAGCCGGTGTTTTTTCGCCAGGGCTATCTGTCGTCCAGCAAGGAGCGGGTGGTGCGCGTGCGCATCGAGGGCGAGCGGGCGGTGATCACGATCAAGAGCGCCAACAAGGGCGCTACGCGCGGCGAGTGGGAGTATGAGATCCCGGTCGCCGATGCGGCTGAGCTGCTGGATGGCTTGTGCGAGCGGCCGTTGATCGAGAAGTACCGCCGCCGCATTACGTTCGCGGGCAATGTGTGGGAAGTGGATGAGTTCCTCGGCGTGAATGCCGGTTTGGTGGTGGCGGAGATCGAGTTGCAGTCGGAAGACCAGCAGTTCGACAAGCCGGACTGGATCGGCGAGGAAGTCACCGATGACCTGCGCTACCTCAACTCGAACCTGATTCAGAAGCCGTTCTCCACTTGGTAAGCGCGCCGTTCTGTCCTAAGCTGGATGCATGGACATTGAACGCCAAACTGCGCTGGAGGCGCGCTTCGATACGATACTGCCGACCTTGGCCACCAAGGCGGACGTGGAGGCGTTGCGCGCTGATATACACAAGTGGATGGTCGGCAGCATGATTGGTCTGTTCATCGGCTTTGGCGGCCTGGCGGCTGCGTTGGCTCAGTTGATCAAGCCGCCAGCCACGCCGGCGCCGGTTGTTGTGCAGGCGGCGCCGACGCAGCCGGCGCAAGCCAGTCAGCCAATCGTCATTTACCTCTCGCCGCCGCCGCAGAAATAAAAAAGCCCCTGTCTCGCAGGGGCTTCTGTTTTAGTGGAAGTGCTCGGTACCGCTGGGGGCGTCTTCGGGCATTTCGGCGTGGGCCAGTTCGCCCTGCGGGTCGGCGAACAACGGCGCGCCGCAGTCGTCGCAGAACTCGACCACATAACGTTCGTTATGCTTTTTGATCTGCGTAACACCGGCCTCGTTCAGGTGCGAGATGATGTCTTCCATCGGCGTCATCGGCTTCTGTTCCAGTGGGACGGCGCCTGGACCTTCCGGCGGTGTGCCTTCCTCATCTTCCTGGCCGTACAGCGGCCACACCACACCGTAGATCACATCGCTCGACGAACGCTGCGTGAAGGCCACGCGGTATTCGTCCACCTGGTTCTCGGCGCTTTCCTCGCCAAAGCCGGCGATCACCGCGCGCAGTTCGGACGGTTCCACGCCCAGCGTGTGCGTCAGGTAGTGCACGGCGGCGCGGATCGACACCGGACGAATTTGCTTGTCGGCCTCGCGGCAGGCCATGTAATAGGCTTCCGGCAGCAGCAGCTCAACGCCACAACCCGGCAGCAGGCGGCTGACGGTCGGCGTGGCCTGCGCGCGCCATTGCTCCAGCGCGGCGCCGCGTTCGACGGCGAAGCTGGCCTGGTGTTCCGGCATCTGCCAGCGGAACAGCGGGCCACCGGCCGGCGCCACCACGGCCACCAGCAGGTAGCGGGTGTCGGCCAGGAAGGGGGCGGTTTCCGGGACTTTGGTGTCAGCCTTCAGCGTCGTGCCTTTGACGGCGGCTTGCGCCAGCTTGTGGATCTTGCCGTAGGTTTCCACGTGGCTGCGCGGCAGCTGGTCGATCGAGAACAGCGTCGGCGACACCGCCAGCTGCGTGCCGTCGGCCAGCAGGTGGGCGGAGAAGTGCGCTGTCAGCGTGTGCAGAATGTCGGCCGGAATCGCGCCGGAGGCGATGGCGAAACGGGTCCAGGCCAGGATCGGCGCGGCCACCAGCAGCACATCATACGCCTTGCTGACGCCGTCGGCGGTGTCGATGGTGATGTGGGCCGATTCGCTGGCCGCCTCCACGCTGTCCATCAACACGTCGTAAGCGTTCAGATCTTCCTTGAACAGCGCATTGAGGGTGGCGTCGACGGTGTCCTGGTGACCGGTTTTGAGGAGCTTCTGGAGCTGCGCATCGAGTGAGTGCTCCCAGGCCCGCTCTTCGATGCGACTGGCCGCCTGCCCGACTGCCTGGGCATAGGTGGCGAGGCGTTGGCTCTCGGAGGATAACTTGTGGGATGAAGCTTTAGATGGACGACGCATAGCGCAATAAGAGTCTCAGGTAAGAAAAAGCGAATAAAAAAACGGATCAGTCATGCAGATCATAACCCTTATGATCCCTATTGTAGTTGATTCGTGCGCCGGGCATACATCTGACGCAGGCAGGCGGCCATCGCCTGCGTGGCGGGGGCGTCGCCGGCCAGCAGTGTGATGGCGTACGGCGGCAGCGGCGGCAGGCCGCTGTCGTGGCCGAGGATGTCCAGCGTGGCCGGCACGGTGGAGGCCAGCCAGGCGCTGACGGCCAGATCCGCCTGCACGGTGGCGGTGGTGGCCTCCATGCTGGCGTAGTCGATGACGGTGCGCGCGGCGATGCCGGCCTGACGCAGCGCAGCATCGACCGGCTGGCGGAATACGCAGGTGTCCGACACCAGGCACACCGGCAGCGGCCGCCGGCTCCATGCCCTGCCGCCGGCGGCGCCGACCCACACCGGCTGCTCCAGCGACAGCAATTCGCCTGGGCCAACGTCGGCCCCGGCCGGTTCCTCGACCAGCGCCAGATCCACCTTGTGGCTTTCCCAGGCCCGCCGCAGTTCGTGCGAGGAGCCAGCCATCAGCGCCACGTCGATATCGGGATGGTGCTGCGCGAACTGGTGCAGCATCGGCGGCAGGTGCGTGCCGATCAGGTCATGCGGCACGCCCAGCCGCACGCGACCCGACAGTGCCGGCGTCAGCGTGGCGAGAATAGCGTCGTTGAGGTCGACCATTTGGCGTGCGCTGGCCAGCAGGCGTTCGCCGGCGGGCGTCAGGCGCGCACCCAGCTGGTCGCGTTCCATCAGGACCAAGCCGGTGGACGTTTCAAGCCGCTTGATGCGCTGGCTGATGGCGCCCTGCGTCATGTGCAGCCGGCTGGCGGCGGTGCTCATGCTGCCGCAGTCGGCCACCGCGATCAGGGTGCGCAACAGGCCGACGTCGAGATTCCTGGGCATGATGGTATTAGGGTTGTTAATGGCGTCCATTATACCTATTCGCTATGCGCCGCTGCCTCGCGGCCATAAGCTGGCCGCTTCTCCATTTTCTTGAAAGCAGGTCTGCATGATCGCCTCTGTCTGTCTGGCCGCCATCACCATGACGGTGGATCTGCGCGACGCGCCGCGCAAGCTGTATCACGCCGTCGAGGTGATTCCTGTGACGCCGGGGCCATTGACGCTGGCGTATCCGCAGTGGCTGCCCGCCGAGCATGCGCCGGCGCCGGTGGAAAATCACGTCGGCATCGTCATCCGCAGCGACGGCGCCGTGCAGCAGGCGATCCCGTGGACGCGCGACCCCTATGACGCCTATCTCTATCACCTGAACGTACCGCAGGGCGTGAGTGCGCTTCGTATCCAGTCCGATTTCATCACCACCGACAGCGGCAGCGTCCGTGGCGGCGTGGCCAGCCGCGACCTGGCGGCGCTGAGCTGGAACAGCATGCTGCTGTATCCGTATGGCGGCCCACAGACGCAGGCCAGCGCCATCATGGTCCAACCGAGCGTGACGCTGCCGCCGGACTGGCGCTATGCGACCTCGCTGCCGCAGCGCGACGGCGCGTTCGAGGCGGTCTCGCTGGAGCGGCTGGTCGATTCGCCGCTGATCGCCGGACGCAATTTCCGCGAAGTCGAGGTCGCGCCACACCGTTACCTGGACATGGTGGCCGACAGTCCGCAAGACCTGGCGGTCAGCGATGCGCAGATCGGCCAGTTGCGCGAACTGGTGCGGCAATCCGGCTATCTGTTCCGCAGCCGGCATTACGGCGACTTCCGTTTCCTGATGACCTTGTCGGATCAGGTCAGCGGGCTGGCGGTCGATCATCATGAATCGCTGGACAACCGGCGGCCGGCGAAATTCATGGTGGATGCCGACATGCGCGCGCTGTATGGCAATTTCCTGCCGCATGATTTCGTCCACAGCTGGAACGGCAAGTATCGCCGGCCGGCAGGCCTGATTGCGCCCAACTTCCAGCAAACCGTGGACAGCAGCGGCCTGTGGGTGGTTGAGGGACTGGCCGATTATCTTGGCGGTGTGCTGACCGCACGCGCCGGCATCTGGACGCCGGCGCAGTATCTGGCCTCGCTGGCCGACACGGCGGCGCGCTACAGCCACCGGCCGGGCCGCGCCTGGCGCGATCTGCAAGATACCGCCAGCATGGCCATGACGCTATGGCAGCGGGAGGGTGGCGGCTACGGTGGCCTGCGTCGCGATGGCTTTGACTTTTACGGCGAGGGCGCGCTGGTGTGGCTGGACGTGGACGTCACCATCCGTCGGCTGAGCGACGGTCGCAAGTCGCTGGACGACTTTGTCGCGCTGTTCCTCGGCGCTGGCGGCGATACGCCGCCAACCACGCTGCCATATGGCTTCGAGGACCTGATAGTGGCGCTGAACGCGGTGGTGCCGCATGACTGGCGCGGCTTCCTGCAAAAGCGGCTGCATGCGCTGGGGCCGGACGCGCCGCTGGACGGCGTCACCGGCGGCGGCTATCAGCTGGCGTACCGCGCAAGTTCGGCGCGCAATGGCTCAGGGCTGCTGTATTCGGTCGGTATGGAGGTCGGGCAGGGCGGCGTCGTCAGCGATGTGCTGCAGGACGGGGCGGCGTGGCGCGCCGGGCTGGCACCCGGCATGAAGATTGACCTGGTGAATGGCAATGCCTACACCACGGCCGCGCTGCGCCAGGCGATCCGCGACGCGCAGCAGACGCCGGCCGCCATCACCCTCAAGGTGGCCGGCGCAGCGGAGACGCTGGCGCTGGACTACCACGACGGCGAACGCTTCCCGGCGCTGGAGCGCGTTGCCGGCAGGCCGGATGTGCTGCGCGAGATTCTCGCACCGCGCACCCGCTAACACCCAGGGCCAGGGTTAGGCCAGCGCCTGTTGCCGGCCTTGCTGCCGCAGGCGCTGGGTGAGCCAAGTGCGGACCGGGATATCGTAGAACCGCAGGCACAGGTAGGCCACCAGCACGCACAGCGAAAAGGTGGCGATGGTTATCGGTAGCGCCTGCATCAATGGCACTTTGCCTTTCGCCACCCACGCGGTGTAGGTGTAGACGAAGGGGTAGTGAATGATGTACAGCGGATAGGAGATCGCGCCTAGAAAGCCGCAGACTTTGGTTCCCAAGGCCGTGCGCACATCGCCGCTGGCGCCGAGGTAGACCACCAACGGGAAAATTAGCGTGATGCACAGGGCGTCATACAGGCCGTTCTGCCACAGGTCGGACGGGCCGCCGATGCGTGGCATCGCCAGCGCGACAATAATGATGGCGCTGCACAGCAGGAAGGCGTGCTGGTAGCGTCCCGGCGTAACCAGGCGTGACAGCAGCAAACCGGCAAAGAACGGATACAGCAGCCGCGTGAGGCCGATGCGCAATTGCGCCGGTTCCAATGACCAGCCGCCGATCACGTCGCCGTTGGGACCGGTCACGCAATAGTGCAGCAGCACCGCGCCGGCGATGAACACGCAGACACCCAGCACCAGTTTGGAAAATTTGCGGACAAATAGCGCGTACAGGATGTTGGCGACATACTCGTAAAACAGCGACCATCCCGGACCATTGAGCGGATGCATTTCGCCCCAGCCACGAATATCCAGCGCCGCGCCCACCGGCAGCAGTGTCATGCCGATCACCATCACCACCAGCATCAGCCAGGGCGGGGTGTCCTGGATTTTTGGAAATATTGGGCTGGTCTGGAAGTAGAACATGCCGGCGCCGATCAGCATGGCAATCACGATCATCGGGTGTAGCCGGATCAGCCGGCGCTGAAAGAACTCCGTGGTGGACATGCTGCGCCAGCGGTCATCGTAAGCGTAGCCGATGACAAAGCCGGACAGCACGAAGAAAAAGTCGACGGCCAGGTAACCGTGGTTGATGATCTGTTCAAAGCGGCTGGCGGCATGAGCCTCGAACAGGTGGAACGCCACCACCAGCAAGGCGGCCACACCGCGCAGGCCGTCAAGGATGGCGTAATGACGCTTGGTATCGGCGAAGCCTGTCGCCGTCGGATTGCTGTCCACCGGGTCTCCTTTGTGCTTGGGAATTGTTTTTAACATCATGGTATGGAAACGTTTCCATGTCAAGCGATTGCGCAGCGGCGACCCAATAAAAAACGCCCCGGGGCTTCGCAGCCACGGGGCGTTTTAGTGAGCGCTTAAAGAATTAAGCGGCCAGCAGTTGACGCAGTACGAATGGCAGGATACCGCCGTGTTTGTAGTAGTCGACTTCGATCGGGGTGTCGATGCGCAGCAGCACGGTTACGTCCTGGCTGGTGCCGTCGGCACGGTGGATCACCAGCGTGGCCAGTTGTTGCGGCTTGATGTCGCCGTCCAGGCCTTTCAGGTCGTAGGTTTCCTTGCCGGTGATGCCCAGCGATTCGACCGAGTCGGTGCCGATGAATTGCAGCGGCAGCACGCCCATGCCCACTAGGTTGGAGCGGTGGATACGCTCGAACGAACGCACGATCACCGCCTTCACGCCCAGCAGCTGGGTGCCTTTGGCAGCCCAGTCGCGCGACGAGCCGGTACCGTACTCTTCGCCACCGAACACCATGGTCGGGGTGCCGGCTGCCACGTATTTCATGGCGGCGTCGTAGATCGACAGCTGTTCGCCCGATGGCTGGTGAATCGTGATGCCGCCTTCGACTGCGGAACCGTCGGCTTTCGGCGGAATCATCTTGTTCTTGATGCGCACGTTGGCGAAGGTGCCGCGCATCATGATCTCGTGGTTGCCGCGGCGCGAGCCGTAGGAGTTGAAGTCCGCTTTCAGCACGCCGTTGTCCTTCAGCCACTTACCGGCCGGGCCGTCTTCCTTGATCGAGCCGGCAGGAGAGATGTGGTCGGTGGTGATCGAATCGCCAAACACGCCCAGTGCGCGCGCGCCGCTGATGTTCGGGTTGGTCAGTTTCGGCGTCATCTCGAAGCCATCGAAGAATGGCGGCTCGGCGATGTAGGTCGAAGCTGGCCAGTTGTAGACCTGGCCTTCGGTCGACGATACGTGTTCCCACAGCTTGCCCGGGTTGCCCTTGACGTCGGCGTAGTTGGTCTTGAACACTTTCGAGTTCATCGCGAACTTCATCAGCTTGTCGATCTCTTTCGAGGTCGGCCAGATGTCGCCCAGGTACACGTCCTTGCCGTCCTTGCCCTTGCCGACCGGCTGGGTCATCAGGTCGACCGTCATGTTGCCGGCGATGGCGTAAGCGACCACCAGCGGTGGCGAGGCCAGGAAGTTGGAGCGGATGTTCGGATGGATCCGCGCTTCAAAGTTGCGGTTACCGGACAGGACGGCCGAAGCGACGATGTCGTTGCTGGTGATGGCGGCGTTCAGCTCGGGCGTCAGGTCGCCGGCGTTACCGATGCAGGTGGTGCAGCCGTAGGCGGTGACGCCAAAGCCCAGTTGCTCCAGGTACGGCAGCAGGCCGGCGGCGGTCAGGTACTCGGTCACCACGCGCGAGCCAGGGGCCAGCGACGATTTGATGTGCGGCGCTACGGTCAGGCCGGCTTCCACGGCTTTCTTGGCCAGCAGGCCGGCGGCCAGCATCACGCTCGGATTCGAGGTGTTGGTGCACGAGGTGATGGCGGCGATCAGCACGTCGCCGTTTTTCACGTTCAGGCCGTCGCTGGTGGTGTAGTTGTGGTTCAGGTCTTCCGGCTTTTTGTTGAAGCCGTTTTCCGAGGTCGGTTTCGAGAACAGTTCGGTGAAGTTGCTCTTGACGTTGCCGATTTCGATACGGTCCTGTGGACGCTTCGGACCGGCCAGCGATGGGGTCACGCTCGACAGGTTCAGGTGCACCACGCGGGTGTAGTCGATGTCGCCGGCTTTTGGAATGCCGTACATGCCCTGGGCCTTGAAGTAAGCCTGGAAGGCGTCGATTTCAGCCTTGGTGCGGCCGGTGCCTTCGAAGTATTCGATGGTGGCGTCGTCGACCGGGAAGAAGCCCATGGTGGCGCCGTATTCCGGCGCCATGTTGCCGATGGTGGCGCGGTCGGTCACCGACAGCGTCTCGGTGCCTTCGCCGAAGAACTCGACGAACTTGCCGACCACTTTTTCCTTGCGCAGCAGTTCGGTGATGGTCAGCACCAGGTCGGTCGCGGTGCAGCCTTCGCGCAGCACGCCGGTCAGGTTGACGCCGATCACGTCCGGGGTCAGGAAGTAGACTGGCTGGCCCAGCATGCCGGCTTCCGCCTCGATGCCGCCCACGCCCCAGCCGACGACGCCGATGCCGTTGATCATGGTGGTGTGCGAGTCGGTGCCGACCAGCGAGTCAGGGTAGTACACGCCTTCGTTGTCCTTGTGGACGCCGCGCGCCAGGTATTCCAGGTTGACCTGGTGGACGATGCCGAAGCCCGGTGGCACCACGCCGAAGGTGTCGAAGGCCTGCATGCCCCATTTCATGAACTGGTAGCGCTCGTTGTTGCGCGAGAATTCCAGCTTCATGTTCAGATCCAGCGCCTGCGGCTCGCGGAAGTGGTCGATGGTGACCGAGTGGTCGACCACCAGGTCAACCGGTACCAGCGGTTCGATTTTCTTGGCGTTGACGCCCATCTTGTAGGCGACGTTGCGCATCGCGGCCAAATCGGCCAGCAGCGGCACGCCGGTGAAGTCCTGCAGCACCACGCGCGCGACCACGAACGGAATTTCATCGGTGCGCTCGCCGGTGGCGGCCCAGTTGGCGACCTGGCGCACGTGTTCTTCGGTGACTTTCTTGCCGTCGACGTTACGCAGGACGGACTCCAGCACCACGCGGATCGAAACCGGCAGGCGGGAGATTTTAGCGCCCAGGCTCTTTTCCAGGGCTGGCAGCGAGTAGAACTTCGCCTTCTTGCCCGAAATAGTGAATTCCTTCAGCGTGTTCAGAGTGTTGCGGGACATGACCTCTCCTTAGTGATGGGGTAGCGTCTATTACTATTATTGAAGTGAAACGTGGTGCTGGTATTTATTGAATCGAGATCTTGGCGCTGGTCGGCTCGCCCGCTGCAGTCGACACCGGCTTGCGCTGTTCGGCGTCGCGGCATTCGTTGGCCAGCTGGCGGTTTTGCTTGGAATCGAGCAGCATGCCCTTGGCCGGAATGCCGATCCAGATCAGGCCATACATCTTGTTTTCGAAGCGGTTGGCGCCGGTGGTGGTGCCGACGCGGGTCAGGCGGTGCAGGCGCTTTTTCCAGCGCAGCGCGATGTGGCTGTCGTCGGTGGCGTTCTGGTAGATGGTGATTTTGTTGCCCAGTTCGCAGTCGAAGTCGGTGGAGGCGGTATCGGTGATGACCGGCTCGTCTTCTTCCTCGTTCGGCGCTTTCGGTTCAGCGGCAACGACGGGCTTGGCGGCGGCCTTCTTGGTGGACTTGGCGGCCGCCTTCTTGACGGTTTTCTTGGCCGGCGCGTCGTCGGCGTGGGCGCCGGCGGCCAGGGTCAACGAGGCCAGCGCGAGGCTGCAAGCCATGAATAATTTGGAAATGGACATCAGTGTGCTTCCTGTGGGAGATCGGTGGGTGTGCCGTTGAACAGCGCGGCCACGGATTCCGGCAAACTGAGGCCGGCCTGCCTGGCACGCTGTAAAACGGTCCAATAATATCGGTAGCTGGCGCGGTCATGCAAGCGTCCATGCTGGGCAATCGGGCCCCAGTGCGCGGCGGCGGCTTCGTGCAGGATGGCGGCGGCCTCGCTGACCTCGGACAAACGGGGCGTAAACGTCTTGACGATCGGCTTGATCTGGTTCGGGTGGATGCTCCACATGCGCGTGTAGCCGAATTCGGCGGCGGCGCGCTGGGCATCGTTGGCGGCCACCGCGGTGTCCTTGATGTCGGTGGTGACGTTATGCGACGGCACCTTGCCGTGCGCGTGGCAGGCGGCGGCGATTTCCAGCTTGGCGCGGGTCACCAGCGGATGGGTGAACTGGCCCGGCGTGCGCATCGCGCTGCCGGGAATCGCGCCGTAGTGGGCCGACACGAAATCCATGATGCCGAACGACAGGCACTGCACCTGCGGCAGGGCGGCGATGGCGTAGACGTCGTGCAGCGCGCCGTGGGTCTCGATCAGCACGTGCACCGGCAAGTCCTTGCGGCCGGCCTTGGTGGCGTGGGTGTTAATCAGCTTGATGGCGCGCGCCACTTCATCGACGCTCTGCACTTTCGGCAGGGCGAGGTAGGCCAGGCGCTGCGCGGCGGTGCAGATGATTTCGACATCCTGCGCAAAGTAAGGGCTGTGGACATCGTGCACGCGGGCGCCGATGCGATTGAATTTGTTGTCGTCTGATTGCAGCAGCTCGGCCACCAGGCGGGCGTGGGCCAACTCGTTGCCGGCGCTGGCGCCGTCCTCGCAATCGAGGGTGATGTCGAACAGGGGACCAAGTTCTTGTTGCAGGGCGATCGATTTGCGCATCAGCTTCTCGGAGCCGGCGTAGTGGTCGCAGGCCGGGAGGATGGCCGGCTGAAGATTACCCTGGAATAAAACCTCGGATGGATGCATGCGTGCTGGGTCGGCTGGCGAAATGACCGCCGCGCTGCTCTCGGCAGCGCGGCGGGTGCGGCGGATCGGCGGTTTAACCGGTTCCACGTAAGGGGTGAAACTTAGGCCGGCAGCAGGTGCTTGACGCCTTCACGCTCTTCGGTCAGTTCTTTCAGGGTCAGGTTGATGCGCTCTTGCGAGAATGCATCGATTTCCAGGCCTTGAACGATTTTGTATTCGCCGTTTTCGGTGGTGACCGGGAAGCCGAACACGATGCCTTCCGGGATGCCGTACGAACCATCCGATGGAATGCCCATGGTGGTCCATTTGCCGTTGGTGCCGACGTGCCAGTCATGGATGTGATCGATGGCGGCGTTAGCGGCCGAGGCAGCCGACGACAGGCCACGCGCTTCGATGATGGCGGCGCCGCGCTTGCCGACGGTTGGCAGGAAGGTGTTGGCGTTCCATTCCTGGTCGTTGATCAGGTCTTTGACAGCCTTGCCGTTGACGGTCGCGAAGCGGTAGTCAGCGTACATGGTTGGCGAGTGGTTGCCCCACACGGTCAGTTTCTCGATGTCTTTGACGGCGGTGCCGGTCTTGGCAGCCACTTGCGACAGCGCGCGGTTGTGGTCCAGGCGCAGCATGGCGGTGAAGTTTTTGGCCGGCAGCGATGGCGCCGATTTCATGGCGATGTAGGCGTTGGTGTTGGCCGGGTTGCCGACCACCAGGACTTTGACGTTGCGCGAAGCAACTTGATCCAGCGCCTTGCCTTGCGCGGTGAAGATCTGGGCGTTGGCTTCCAGCAGGTCTTTGCGTTCCATGCCTGGGCCGCGTGGACGGGCGCCAACCAGCACGGCGTAGTCAACATCCTTGAAAGCGGTCAGCGGATCGCCGTGGGCGGTCATTTCGGTCAGCAGCGGGAATGCGCAGTCATCGATTTCCATCATGACGCCTTTCAGCGCCTTCTGTGCTTTTTCGTCAGGGATTTCCAGCAGTTGCAGGATGACCGGCTGGTCCTTGCCGAGCATGTCGCCGTTGGCGATGCGGAACAGCAGAGCGTAGCCGATTTGGCCGGCGGCGCCGGTAACAGCAACGCGCAATGGGGTTTTAGCCATGATGAATCTCCAAAGTGTGAAGTAACAAGTGCGTAACAGGTGCTAAGGACTTAGCGCTGGACCGTCGCCCGGTCCGGGAAAACGTAATCATACTGCAAAATTCGGCGCTTATAATCATCTGTATCCCATAAGCGTCGGCGGCGAGTGTAGGCTCGTCGCAACTATCTGTCAATCCTATCTTATGTCTTATATAAGACAGATAACTTATTGCCGTTTTTTCTGGACGGCACTGTGTATTTGTGGTGAAATCTTGGCCTATGAGTTCCGTGCCGCCAAATTCGAATAACAATCCCGCCGCCAGCAGTGTCGGCGGTGCGGCAACGGCATCGTCCAATGCGTCACCGACGTTCTCCCCGCTGTACCAGCAAATCAAGGCCCTGATCACCAAGAGCCTGCAGTCCGGCGAATGGAAGCCGGGCGAACTGATCCCTAGCGAAGTGGAACTGGCCAACCGATTCAAGGTCAGCCAGGGCACTGTGCGCAAGGCGATCGACGAGCTGGCCGCCGAGAATCTGGTGATGCGCAAGCAGGGCAAGGGCACCTTCGTCTCCACCCATCATGAGGAGCGGGCGCAGTTTCGCTTCCTGCGGCTGATGCCGGACGAGGGCGTGCCACACCCGGGCGTCAGCCAGTTCATCGAAGTCAAGCGCATGCGCGCGCCGGCCGATGTGGCGCGCCTGCTGGACCTGAAGTCGGGCGACGCCGTGATCTTCATCAAGCGGGTCCAGCACTTCGACAGCGTGCCGACCATCGTCGAGGAAATCTGGCTGCCGGGTATTACTTTTAAGGGGCTGACGGCGGAGCGTCTGGAAGAGTATAAAGGTCCGATGTATGGCCTGTTTGAATCCGAATTCGGTACGCGGATGATCCGCGCCACTGAAAAAATCCGCGCCGTGTGCGCCGCCGAAGGCGACGCCGTGCTGCTGAAGATTGCCGCCAACACGCCGCTGCTGGCATCGGAGCGGGTGTCCTATACCTATGGCGACAAGCCGGTGGAGTTGCGCCGCGGCCTGTATTCGACCGAACGCCACCATTATCATAATGAGCTGAACTGAGTGAGTTGAACTGAAGGAGACATGGCGCGCAGTCATACGCCGGTAGCATTGTTGCGCTGATAATACGTTGAGCTACGGAAAGTAGCCGCCGGCTGGTGTCGCTGACCACTATTTTTATTCTATGTAACAATAGATATTGGTTGTAAGAGTGGAAATCGGCGAAAATCGCAGTCTCACCAAATTTTTGTATAAGCCTGAGGAGGTCTTGTTATGTCAGAAGCCGTAAGGGAAGCCCCTAAAAAAGAACGGCCGGAGTTCCGTAACATCCATGTTACCGAGCTGTCCAATTACCGCATGCCACTGGCTGCCATCGTGTCCATCCTGCACCGCATCAGCGGCGTATTGATGTTCGTGCTGCTGCCGTTCGTGCTGTATCTCTTGCAGAATTCGCTGCGCTCCGAGATCTCTTTCGCGTACTACGAAGGTTTCGTGACCTACCCGCTGGTCAAGCTGATCATCCTGGCCCTGAGCTGGGGCTTCCTGCACCACCTGTGCGCCGGCGTGCGCCACCTGGTGATGGATATGCACGTCGGCCTGGACAAAGATTCGGCGCGTAAATCGTCCGCCACCGTGCTGGTCATCAGCCTGGTCCTGACCGCGCTGGTCGCCCTGAAACTGTTTGGAGTGTTCTAATTATGTCGATTAACGATAACGGTATCGGTCCTAAGCGCCGCGTCGTTGGCGCCCATTACGGCATGCGCGACTGGCTGGCGCAACGCGTCACCGCCGTGCTGATGGTGTTGTACACCGCCATCCTGCTGATCTCTTTCCTGACGGGCCAGAACTTCACCTATGAAGGCTGGGCCGGCCTGTTCGCCCAGCAGTGGTTCAAACTGATCACGGCCGTGACCCTGATCGGCCTGTTCTACCACGCCTGGGTTGGCATGCGTGACGTCTGGATGGACTATGTACGCGCCCTTGGCCTGCGTCTGGTCTTGCAAATCGCCACCATGGCCTGGCTGATCGGCTGTGCCGTCTGGTCGATTCAAATTATCTGGAGTGTGTAATCGTGGCAGCTATTAAAACTGGAATTCCTACCCGCCGCTTTGACGCGGTCATCGTCGGCGCCGGCGGCTCCGGCATGCGCGCATCGCTGCAACTGGCCGAAGCCGGCCTGAACGTCGCCGTGCTGTCGAAAGTGTTCCCAACCCGCTCGCACACCGTGGCGGCGCAGGGCGGCATCGGCGCTTCGCTGGGCAATATGGCCGAAGACAACTGGTTCTGGCATATGTTCGACACCGTCAAGGGTGGCGACTACCTGGGCGACCAGGATGCGATCGAATTCATGTGCCGCGAAGCACCGAAGGTCGTGTACGAACTGGAACACTTCGGCATGCCGTTCGACCGCAATCCGGACGGCACCATCTATCAGCGTCCGTTCGGCGGCCACACCGCCAACTTCGGCGAAAAAGCCGTGCAACGTGCTTGCGCCGCCGCCGACCGTACCGGTCACGCACTGCTGCACACGCTGTATCAGCGTAACGTCAAGGCGCGCACCCACTTCTTCGTGGAGTGGATGGCGCTGGACCTGATCCGCGACGCCGAAGGCGACGTGGTCGGCGTGGTCGCGCTGGAAATGGAAACCGGCGAAACCATGATCCTGGAAGCCAAGACCACCATCTTCGCCACCGGCGGCGCTGGCCGTATCTTCGCTGCCTCGACCAATGCCTTCATCAACACCGGCGACGGCATGGGCATGGCGGCACGCGCCGGCCTGCCGCTGCAAGACATGGAATTCTGGCAGTTCCACCCGACCGGCGTGGCCGGCGCGGGCGTGCTGATCACCGAGGGTGTACGCGGTGAGGGCGGTATCCTGATCAACTCGGAAGGCGAACGCTTCATGGAGCGCTATGCGCCGACGCTGAAAGACCTGGCGCCGCGCGACTTCGTGTCCCGTTCGATGGACCAGGAGATCAAGGAAGGCCGCGGCGTCGGTCCGAACAAGGATCACGTGCTGCTGGACCTGCGCCACATCGGCAAGGAAACCATCGAGAAGCGTCTGCCGTCGATTCTGGAAATCGGCCACAAGTTCGCCAACGTCGATGCGACCAAGGAGCCAATCCCGGTCGTGCCAACCATCCACTACCAGATGGGCGGCATCCCGACCAACATCCACGGTCAAGTCGTCACGCCAAACGGCGACGGCACGCAGAAAGTGGTCAACGGCCTGTACGCCATCGGCGAATGCGCCTGCGTCTCGGTGCACGGCGCCAACCGCCTGGGCACCAACTCGCTGCTGGACCTGCTGGTGTTCGGCCGCGCCGCCGGTAACCACGTGGTGGCATCGAACCTGAAGCAGAAGGAAAACAAACCGCTGCCGAAAGACGCCGCCGACTTCGCGCTGAACCGTCTGAACGCGCTGGAAACCTCGACCGGCACCGAAAAAGTGCAGGGCGTCGCCAACGACATCCGCGCCACCATGCAGAAATATTGCGGCGTGTTCCGTACCGACGAGATGCTGAACAAAGGCGTGGAAGAGATCCTGAAGCTGGACGAGCGCCGCAAGCACGTGTCGTTCAAGGACAAGTCGAAAGTGTTCAACACCGCCCGCGTGGAAGCGCTGGAACTGGACAATCTGATCGAAACCGCGAAAGCCACCATGGTCTCGGCCGCCGCCCGCAAAGAATCGCGCGGCGCCCACGCCCAGGACGACCACCCGCACCGCGACGACGACAACTGGATGAAGCACACTCTGTGGTACTCGGAAGGCAACCGACTGGATTACAAAGCCGTCGTGACCAAGCCGCTGACGGTCGATACCTTCAAACCGAAACCACGTACTTTCTAAGGCTATAACCATGGCACGCACTCTGAAACTGAAAATTTACCGTTACGATCCGGACCGTGACGCCAAGCCGTATATGCAGGACGTCACCGTCGAGCTGAAAGACACCGACAAGATGCTGCTGGACGCGCTGCAACGCATCAAGTCCGACGTCGATGACTCACTGGCCCTGCGCCGCTCGTGCCGCGAAGGCGTGTGCGGTTCGGACGCGATGAACATCAATGGCAAGAACGGCCTGGCCTGCACCACCAACCTGAACGAGCTGAGCGAGCCGATCGTGCTGCGCCCGCTGCCAGGCCTGCCGGTGATCCGCGACCTGATCGTCGACATGACCCAGTTCTTCAAGCAGTACGATTCGATCAAGCCGTACCTGATCAACGATTCGATCCGCCCTGAAAAAGAACGTCTGCAGACGCCGGAACAACGCGAAGAACTCGACGGCCTGTACGAGTGCATCCTGTGCGCGTGCTGCTCGACCTCGTGCCCGTCGTTCTGGTGGAATCCGGACAAGTTCGTCGGTCCTGCCGGCCTGCTGCAAGCCTACCGCTTCATCGCCGACTCGCGCGACGAAGCCACCGGCCCGCGTCTGGACAACCTGGAAGATCCGTACCGCCTGTTCCGCTGCCACTCGATCATGAACTGCGTCGATGTCTGCCCTAAGGGTCTGAACCCGAACAAGGCCATCGGCAAGATCAAAGAGCTGATGGTACGCCGCGCGATCTAACGCACACGGGCGGCGTGGCAGTGTCTGCGGCGCCGCCCAATTTTGTGTAAAGTAGCAAACCTATGGAAACGAATCATTCTGCGCATCAGTCCGACCCAGCCAACCGCGCCCGCCTGCGCTGGCGCTCACGCCGGGGTCTGCTGGAAAACGACATCATCCTCACCCGTTTTCTCGATGCGCATGAAACCGAATTGACCGACGACGAAGTGGACGCATTCACGCGGCTCCTCGACTTGTCGGACAATGCCCTGATGGATCTGGTACTGGCCCGTAAAGAGCCGGAAGGCGACACCGACCTGCCGCACGTTCACGCGTTGTTGCAGCGACTGCGCCTGGCGTAGTAACACACCCAGTTTCTTTTACATGCATCATCTCTCCAAGAAGGAAGAGTCCATGAATATCTCTGATAACAAAGCCACTCTCTCGTTCTCCGATGGCAGCCCATCGGTCGAATTCCCGATTTACAAAGGCACCGTTGGTCCGGACGTGATCGACATTCGCAAGCTGTACGCCGGCACCGGCAAGTTCACCTACGATCCAGGCTTCATGTCGACCGCGTCGTGCAACTCGTCGATCACCTACATCGACGGCGACAAGGGCGAACTGCAATACCGCGGCTACCCGATCGAACAGCTGGCTGTGAACGCCGACTTCATGGAATCGTGCTACCTGCTGCTGAACGGCGAGCTGCCGAACGCGGTGCAGAAAGAGCAATTCGTTGAGACCGTGACCAAGCACACCATGGTGCACGAGCAGATGCAATTCTTCTTCCGCGGCTTCCGTCGCGACGCGCACCCGATGTCGGTGCTGGTCGGTACCGTCGGCGCGCTGGCGTCGTTCTACCACGACTCGCTGGACATCAACGACGCCGAACAGCGTGAAATCTCGGCCATCCGTCTGATCGCCAAGATGCCAACCCTGGTGGCGATGGCGTACAAGTACTCGATGGGCCAGCCTTTCATGTACCCACGCAACGACCTGTCGTACTCGGCCAACTTCATGCGCATGATGTTCGGCAATCCGTGCGAAGAATACAAAGTCAACGACGTGCTGGTGCGCGCGCTGGACCGTATCCTGATCCTGCACGCTGACCACGAACAGAATGCTTCGACCTCGACCGTGCGTCTGGCCGGTTCGTCGGGCGCCAACCCGTTCGCCTGTATCGCTGCCGGTATCGCCTGCCTGTGGGGCCCTGCCCACGGCGGCGCCAACGAAGCGGCACTGAACATGCTGAAAGAAATCGGCTCGGTCGACAACATTCCTGCCTTCATCGCTCAGGTGAAAGACAAGAACTCCGGCGTCAAGCTGATGGGCTTCGGTCACCGCGTCTACAAAAACTTCGACCCACGCGCCAAGCTGATGCGTGAAACCTGCTACGAAGTGCTGGAAGAGCTGGGCCTGCAAGACGACCCACTGTTCAAGCTGGCGATGGAACTGGAAAAGATTGCACTGAACGACGAATACTTCGTGTCGCGCAAGCTGTACCCGAACGTCGACTTCTACTCGGGCATCGTGCAATCGGCGCTGGGCATTCCAGTGTCGCTGTTCACCGGCATCTTCGCGATGGCACGCACCATCGGCTGGATCGCCCAGTGGAACGAAATGATCGCCGATCCGGAACAGAAAATCGGCCGTCCACGTCAACTGTTCGTCGGCGCCACCGTGCGCGACGTACCACCGCTGGACAAGCGTTAATCTTTGGATTGACGTCGCAATAAAAAACGGGCTTCGGCCCGTTTTTTTTTCGTCTGACGTCGGGAGTGTTGCTTACTTGATCTGCGCCAGCACCTCGACCACCGCCTGGGTGACGGCGGCGGGTTTGTCGCCCTGGATGCCGTGCGATGCGCCGGGCACGACGCGCTGTTTGCCCTTGCTGGACAAGGCGGCGAGTTCTTTGTGGATTTTCTCGTTCTCGTCTTCCATCGCCTTGTTGACGGCGCTTTGCGGCTTGGACGGATCCATGTAAGGACTCACGCCGCGCGTCAAGACGACCAGCGGCAGGTCGCCGAACGGCTTGCGCAGGGCGCGCAACTGGTTGTCGCTGGTGTCGTAGGCGTTGGCTTCGTCGACCCGCGTGCGCCAGTAGGACTTGGTCATCATCGCCGCCTTGACCTGCTTGCCCAGCACCGGCCCGTAGTATTGCGCCGGGTCGCCGATGCAGCTGTCTGCCGCATCGCTGCCGGGTTTCATGCCTTTGTTCGCAGCGTCCAGACACTGCTGGTCGTGCTCCTTGACCATCGCATAGATCTTGTTGATGAAGCCTTGTGACGCCTTATTGCTGCGCGTGGTTTCGTCTTCGCTCTGCGGCTCGACCAGCACAAGTCCTTTCACCTCGCCGGGGTAGCGATAGCTGTACACCTGCACATTACTGCCGCCTAAGGAATTGCCGACCAACAGATACGGCGGCTTGATGCCTGCCACCGACAAGGCCTTGTGCAGATCCTCTGCCGCGTTTTCCGAGGTATTTGGGCGGGGAGCAGGATCACTGAAGCCGAAGCCGGCTCGGTCGTAGGTGCAGGCGCGCGTGTGCCTGGCCACCTCGGGCTGGACCTTGAACCATGCCCAGCCGGCATCGCCCGCCGGGCCATCGAAGACCACCGTCGTGCTGCCGGTGCCGGCGCAGAAAAGGTTGATGTAGCGGCCGCCGATATCGACGCGCTGATGCGGCTTGGCGAAAGCGTCAGTCGTGGGGAGTGCTGCAGCATGTGCCAGCAGCGGCAGGATAACAGGGAGCGCACAAACCAATTTCTTCATTTGAGTCATGTGTTCTGATTTTCCTGCAGCAGTTGGTGGAAAATGGCGCGGCTATCGTCGTCGATGCGGAGAAATTGCACGCCGGTCTTGAAGCCCAGTTCGGCGTCGGGATCGCTGTAGACGATCTGGCCCATGGCCAGCACGTTGTGGTCGGTGTCGCCCAGCTGCACCTTGAAGGACACCGCGCAGTATTGCGCCAGACGCAGCTGGCTGTCGGTTTGCAGGCTGATGCCGCCATGTGACAGGTCCAGCGTCTGGACGGTATGACGGGTCTCGTCGGTCATGGTCAGCGTGGCCGGCTGGCGGACCGTCTGGCGTCGGGCTGTGCGGGCTTTCTGCGTCATGATGCTACTGGAAGTTTGATTATGGAAAGATTATCACACTCTTCCATTGCGGCGGTCAGGACGTAGCACCAATAACCACCAACACAACACTCCCAGCGTCACTTGCGGCAAGTTGAACAGGAATTTGTCGAGCGTGACGTCGCGCCGCTGCGGCCAGGCGGTGTTGGCGGTCTCGGCGATGATGTTGGTGTGATAGAAGCAGGCCGCCAGCAGGAATAGCGCAGCGATGCCCCAGATGGCCGGCAGGCTGGTGATGCGATGGCGCAGCAGCGCCGCCACCGGATAGATCAGCACGCAGCAGAACACATACGCAAACAGATTGGCCGGCAGGTTGGCCAGATCGAAGTGGGGCAGCACCACCGGCACCGCGCAAATCGCAACTGCCAGCATTACGGCAAGGATGGGATGGGCGCGAGCGGCCACGACGACAAATGTGAGTTCATTATTCAAATTAGGTGGACAAGGGCACCATTGTAGCTGGGCTTTGTCTGCGTGATTCAGGTGTTGAAAAGATCTTGCGTTCGTGCAATACGGGAAAAGCTTAAGTTAAGCAAAATTGCCTTGTTCTTTCAACCTACGCATCGATTGAATGAGGAGCTCTGATGAAAATTTCCCTATCTGGCAAGTGGATGTTGGCGATAGTGTTTTTGTCGATGAATTGTGCTGCACCAGCGCTAGCGCAAAAAAACACGTTGTTTTCATTGCCAGTTACATCCGCAACTTACGCTATCAATGGTCAAGTGGATTGGGCGGGGGCGAATTTGGCCGACTGGAGTGGGCCAATTGTCGTTTTGATTAATCCCGGCGAGCCTATTAACCGAGATGGATGGCAGCTCAAAGATCTGGACTCTGCTTTTAACGAGCGTTCGGTTCTGGAAGAGTTGTCGCAAGTATTTGTCCAAGAAGGCATGGCTGTCGTGCGCTTCGATAATCCTGGCGTCGCCACACCACAAGAAATGTGTCGGCAGGTCGTATCAACCCAGGCCTTCGATGAGGAGAAGATGCAGCAATACTGCGTGAATACCGACATTTATGCTTCTTTGGCTGGCCCCAAATTGGTGGCAAGTATTGAGAGAGTTCTGAATCACGTTCAGAATTTAGCGCCCAAAAGCAAGCAACTCGCCTTGCTTGGCATTCGTGAAGGGATTGTGCATGCCGCCGCCATTGCTGAAAGGCAGAATATCAAGATCTCTGCATTGATTGCCTTAGGCGCGTCCGGT
The DNA here is from genome assembly GCF_012849375.1 of Duganella dendranthematis. Taxonomy (NCBI): domain Bacteria; kingdom Pseudomonadati; phylum Pseudomonadota; class Betaproteobacteria; order Burkholderiales; family Oxalobacteraceae; genus Duganella; species Duganella dendranthematis. The sequence goes on along the minus strand of NZ_CP051684.1, from coordinate 532,338 downwards.
GAAAGTCCTAAGGCGACGATGCGTTGGCGCATAGTTGAAAGGCCGATAGGCATTCTTCCTTTATTCGATGCCAATCATGACCAAGTAGTGACAAATGATGAGATCGAGAAAGGATACCAAGCTGGAATCGGCAATTTTATTGCAATCGATGATTGGCTAAGCAGTGATGGCAAATGGACGCCTCAAACGCACCCGGAATTTGAGCGTTATTTCGAAGAGTGGTACGCAGGAGCACTTGAGCGATTTATACAGAGTGAGGATGAAGACGGTATTGGGGGGAACCGTGCAGTGCACGGTGTTTTCATCCCTTCAATAGCGGCCAGGATAAACAAGCAGTATTTTCTGGATGCCTTGTCGCCGCTCGATGTGATGCAGGAGAAGGCGATACCCGGTTTGTTTTTCTGGGGAGAGAAAGGAGATGAGATTAACCTTGTCCGGCAACAGGAATTGATCTCAGCTAAAACCAATGCTGGTGCATTTATTTGGTCTGAGATTTTCCCACGCCGTTATGCGCTGTTGTCAGCGCGCTCAAATAATGACTGGCCCGAGAAGCCGTTTATGCGCCGGTTGGCTGTGGGCAGCAGGGATTTTTTAGCTCAGTCATTAAGGCGTAGTGATGCAAAGAAGTGAGCAGATACGGCTACTTTTCCTGGTCCAGCAAGGCCTGGATTTCTTCGCGTTCTTTTTTGCTGACGTGGCCACCGCGCAGGGCGGCCAGGACCAGCGCTTTGCCGGAGCCGGCGAAAGCTTTCTGGATCAGGTCTTTCAGCAGATTGGTCTGGACCGAGTCCTGCTCCTGCACCGGCGAGTAGACGTGGGCGCGCTGGCTTTCGTCGCGGTTCAGCAGGCCTTTGGTGTGCATCACTTGCAGCACGCGCAGCACGTTGGCGTAGCTCGTCTCCGGACGCGTTTCCAGCGCGGCTTCGTGCACTTGCCGCGCCGTGGCGGGGCCGAGCGCGAACAGCAGGCGTAGCATCTCCAGTTCGGCAGCGGTCGGTTTGGGCAGATTGGTACTCATGGATGTAGAATAAAATATCTAGAACGGATTGTCTAGCTGTTCTTTGATGTCGTTGAAGTGCGGCAGGCCTTGCTGGCAGGCGGCTTGCAATTCACGCAACGCCGCTGGCGCACTGTCGCTGCGGTCCAGCAGTTCTTCCAGCAGGTTGCCGAAGGCGCGTACTTCCAGCGTTTGCAGTGCGGCGGCTTGCGGGCCGGCCGGGTCATAGAACGAGGCAGCGCCAAAGTCGCCCAGCAGGGTGTTCCCGTGCTCGTCGTGCAGGATGTTGTGGCCATACAGGTCGCCGTGCAGGATGCCGTGCGCGTGCAATTGCGCGGCGGCGGAGGCGATGCCACGGGCGATGCGCAAGGCGGCGGCCAGCTCGAAGCGTTTATCATCGGCGTAGATGTCGCGGGTGCAGCTATCCAGGCTCGGCGGCCCAGCCAGGTTGTGGAAGGCCGGCGAGATCAGCGACATCACCAGGCCGTGGGCGCCGTCGGGATGCCCTTCAACATGGCCAAGGATGGGAATCAGGTTGGGATGGCCGCCGGCGCCGAGGCAGGCTGCCATTTCGCTTAGCGGCGAGCCGTCGCTGGTCATGGCGCCTTTGAAGAGTTTGACGGCGACCGGTTCGGCGGCGTCAGCACTACGTTGCCAGTCGGCGCGGTAGATGACGCCGGATGCGCCTTCGCCCAGCTTGTCGCGCAGCGTCAGCATGGACCAGTCAATCGCGGCCGATGGTGTGTGGACCAGCGCGTCTTCATGCTGCTCGCTGAAGGGATTGCCGGCATAAGCCAGCCATGTCAGGCGCGGTAGCGATAGCAGCCAGTCCGGCAGCGCGCTCAGCTGGTTGCTGGCGATGCGCAGCAGTTCCAGTTTGTGCAGCTGCGCCATGGAGTCGGGCAGGGCGCGCAGGCGGTTCCCGGCCAGCATCAGCTTCTGCAACTGCGGACGTTCGCCCAGCGCGGCCGGCAATTCCTCGATCTGGTTATCGGTGAGTACCAGCCAGCGCAGTTGCGGTGGCAGCGCGGCAGCGGGCACATCGCGGATCTGGTTAGCCTTGAAGCCGACCATGGTGAGTGCCGCGCAGCCGCCTACGGCCGCCGGCAGTTCGGTAAATTGATTGTCCGAGCAGAACAGGATGCGCAGCTTGTGCAGCCGGTGCAGATCGTCCGGCAGCGACGACAGGGCATTGCCGGTCAGATCGAGGATTTCCAGCGTGTCGGCCAGCGCAAAGATTTCGCGCGGGAATTCGGTGAGGCCGCAGCGCATCGACAGGCGTTGGACGCCGGCCAGCGCGCCGCTGCGCAACTGCTGCAGAGTGTGCATGAGAGGGGACGGTAAAGACGACGGCGCAGTGTATCACTTCACCGTCATCGTTGGCGGCCGCTTAGCCCCTCGGGCTTACCACTTCATTTCGCCCTTGGCCACCTTGGCGCTGATGTCGAGCGCGCTTTCCAGTCCGGCGCTCGGGTACAGCGCTTTCATGCGGGCGATCAGCGCCGCCGAGTTGGCGGCCTTGGCGGTTTCCGCTTCAAACTTAACCAGGTAATTGCGGGTGTAGCTGACCGACTCCGGCGTCAGCGGCAGGCCCGGCGCAAAGTGGCCCGGCACCACGGTCGCCGGCTTCAAGGCGGCGATGCTGTCCAGCGTTGCCAGCCATTGCTTGCGCGAGGCTGGCGTTTGCGAGTCGGCGGTCCACACGTGCAGGCCGTTGAACACCGCCACGCCGCCCACCACCGCCTTGATCGACGGAATCCAGACGTAGTGCTGTTCGATCTTCAGTGTTTGGCCTTCCAGCGTCAGGTCGCCTTTCAGTGGCTGCGGCACGATTACTTCCTTCGGCGCGTTGTCCTTCAGGATTGGACCCCAGTAGGCGACCTTGGCGTCCTTCTTGGCCTGAATGCCGGCGATAACGTGCGGCAGCGCGACCAATTTGGCGTCCGGGAAGGCGGCGTGGATGACGTCCAGGCCGAAGTAGTAGTCCGGGTCGTCGTGGCTGATATAGATGGTGGTCAGGTGCTTGCCGCTCGCCTTGATCTTATCGGCCAGTTTCACCGCCTCTGCGCGCGAGAACTGGGTGTCGAGCAGCACCGCATCCTTGTCGCCGGTCACCAGCACCGAGGCCACCGGGAAGATGGCGGCTTCGCCAGGATTGAACACTTCCAGCTTCAGCGGCGCCGCTTGGGCGCTGATGGCGGTGGCGAGGGCGGCGGTCAGCAGGGCTTGTTTGAACATGGTCACTCCAGAAAAGTAAGAATGCCGCCATCTTAAATTTCTCAAACCGATAGAAAAATACGGTAATCTGGCTTTGTTAATTGCATATATCGGACGAATCATGGATCGCATCACTGCCGCCCGCGTGTTTGTCAGCATTGCCGAGCGCGGCAGCATGATCGCCGCAGCCGACGCATTGGATATGTCGCGAGCCATGGTCACCCGCTATCTGGCCGAGATGGAAGAGTGGGCCGGCGCCCGTCTGCTGCACCGGAGCACCCGCCGCCTGAGCCTGACCGACGCCGGCGACCTGACGCTGGCGCGTTGCCGCCGCATGCTGGAACTGGCGGACGACATGGCGGTGTCCGCTGGCGTCGATGCCGACACCCCCGGCGGCCTGCTGCGCATCACCTGTTCGCAGGCGCTGGCGCAGGCGGAGCTGCTGGGCGCCATCAGCGAATATCTGAAGCGCTACCCGCGCACCGCGGTCGACCTGCAGATGAGCAACCGCGCCGTCAACCTGATCGAGGAGCGCATCGACCTGGCGCTGCGCGTCACCAACACGCTGGAGCCCAACCTGGTCGCGCGCCAGCTGGGCGTGTGCGATTCGGTGGTGTGCGCCGCACCATCGTATCTGGATCAGCATGGCACACCGCAGCTGCCGCAAGACCTGGCCGCTCACAACTGCCTGACGTACACCTATTTTGGCAAAAGCCTGTGGCAATTTACCGATGCCGACGGCGCGGCGCTGTCGGTGCCGGTCAGCGGCAATCTGTCGGCCAACGAGGACTTCATCGTGCTGAAGGCGGCGGAGCAGGGCGGCGGCATTGCGCTGCAGCCGCTGTACAGCGCCGGCCCGCTGATCCGCGCAGGCAAGCTGGTGGCGTTGCTTCCTGGATACACTCCCTTAAGTATGGGAATCTATGGCATTTACACTTCGCGCCAGTACATGTCGCCGGCCTTGCGCGCCATGCTGGACTTATTGTTAACGTGGTTTGGCAGCGAGCGGCAGAGCCAGCATCGGCGCGGCTTAAGTTAGCATTAATGCTGCAAGTTTCATCGGTATTTTTCCGCACATATGGTTGTTGGGATACAATACCGGTGCTATGCTGAAGGACCCGTTTTAGGTAAGACCCGAACAAAAGCCCTTCCCCCACAACTTGATGTGCAATCCGCTAACCGGTCAGGCCGTGTCGCGGAAGGTTAGACCAACCCGCTAATTCCTCGCGAAACGCGAAGAAAGGTGAGCAAGAATGATGCAACAATATACGTCCAACTCCTACCTGTTTGGTGGGAACGCCCCGTACGTTGAAGAACTGTACGAAGCGTATCTGAACAACCCAGGCTCGGTGCCAGATAACTGGCGCTCCTATTTCGACGCCATGCAACACGTGCCGGCTGTCGATGGTTCCAACAAACCGGACGTCGCCCACGCCTCCGTGATCGCCTCCTTCGCCGAGCGCGCCAAAGCTGGTCCAATCCGCACCGTTACCGCCTCGGCCGATGCCGAAATGGGCCGCAAACGCGTCGCCGTGACCCAGCTGATCGCTGCTTACCGCTATCTGGGTTCGCGCTGGGCCAACCTGGATCCGCTGCAACGCCAGGAACGTCCAAGCATCCCTGAGCTGGAGCCAAGCTTCTACGGCTTCACCGATGCCGACATGGACACCGTGTTCAACGTCAGCAATACTTACTTCGGGCCAGAGACCGCGACCCTTCGCGACCTGCTCAATTTCCTGCGTGATACCTACACCCGTTCGATCGGTGCAGAGTACATGTACATTTCCGACCCGGCCGAAAAGCGCTGGCTGCAAGAACGTCTGGAGTCGATCCGCTCGACCCCGAACTTCACCCCGGAAAAGAAAAAACACATTCTGGAGCGTCTGACGGCGGCCGAAGGCCTGGAACGTTACCTCCACACCAAATACGTCGGCCAGAAGCGTTTCTCGCTGGAAGGCGGCGAAACCTTCATCGCGTCGATCGACGAGATCATCCAGCGCGCCGGTGAAAAGGGCGTGCAAGAGATCGTGATCGGCATGGCCCACCGCGGCCGTCTGAACGTACTGGTCAACACCCTGGGCAAAGCGCCGAAAGACCTGTTCGAAGAATTCGAAGGCAAGCACGGCGACGACCTGCCGGCCGGTGACGTCAAATACCACCAGGGCTTCTCGTCGGACATCTCGACCGTTGGCGGTCCGGTCCACCTGTCGCTGGCGTTCAACCCGTCGCACCTGGAAATCGTCAACCCAGTCGTTGAAGGTTCGGTCAAAGCCCGTATGGATCGCCGCGGCGACCACGGCGGCAAACAAGTGCTGCCGATCCTGGTACACGGCGACGCCGCATTCGCCGGCCAGGGCGTGGTCATGGAAACGCTGAATCTGGCGCAAACCCGTGGCTATGGCACCGGCGGTACCGTGCACATCGTCATCAACAACCAGATCGGTTTCACCACCTCCGATCCGCGCGACGCCCGTTCGACCATCTACTGCTCGGACGTGGTCAAAATGATCGAAGCACCGGTGCTGCACGTCAACGCCGATGATCCTGAAGCCACCGTGCTGGCATCGCAAATCGCGATGGACTACCGCACTGAGTTCGGCAAGGACATCGTGGTCGACATCATCTGCTTCCGCAAACTGGGCCACAACGAGCAGGACACCCCAGCGCTGACCCAGCCGCTGATGTACAAGAAAATCGGCCAGCACCCAGGCACCCGCAAGCTGTACGCGGACAAACTGGTTGCCCAGACCGTGATCGCGGCCGATGGCGGCGAACAGCTGCAAGCCGCTTTCCGCGACGCCATGGACGCCGGCAAACACACCGTCGATCCAGTCATCTCCAACTTCAAGAACAAGTACGCGGTCGACTGGCTGCCGTTCCTGAACAAGAAATGGACCGACGCTGCCGACACCGCCGTGCCGCTGACCGAACTGAAACGTCTGGCCGCGCGCATCACTACCGTGCCGGAAGGCTTCAAGGTCCACTCGCTGGTCGAGAAGGTACTGGGCGACCGCGCTGCCATGGGCCGTGGCGAACTGAACCTGGACTGGGGCATGGGCGAACACCTGGGCTTCGCGTCGCTGGTATCGTCGGGCTACGCCATCCGCCTGACCGGTCAGGACGCCGGCCGTGGTACCTTCACCCACCGTCACGCCGTGCTGCACGATCAGAACCGTGAACGTTGGGATGCCGGCACCTACGTGCCGCTGCAAAACGTCGCTGAAGGCCAGGCGCCATTCACCGTGATCGACTCGGTGCTGTCGGAAGAGGCAGTGCTGGGCTTCGAATACGGGTACTCGACCGCCGAGCCAAACACGCTGACCATCTGGGAAGCCCAGTTCGGCGACTTCGTCAATGGCGCCCAGGTGGTGATCGACCAGTTCATCAGCTCCGGCGAAGTGAAGTGGGGCCGCGCTTCGGGTCTGGTGATGCTGCTGCCACACGGCTACGAAGGCCAGGGTCCAGAGCACTCGTCGGCACGTCCAGAGCGTTTCCTGCAACTGTGCGCAGACAACAATATGCAAGTGGTACAGCCGACCACCGCGTCGCAGATCTTCCACGTGCTGCGTCGTCAGATGGTGCGTCAGTTCCGCAAGCCGCTGGTAGTCATGACGCCGAAATCGCTGCTGCGTAACAAGGATGCAGGTTCGCCACTGTCGGAACTGGCCAAAGGCGCGTTCCAGACCGTGATCGGCGAAGTCGACGAGAGCATCGACGCCAAGAAAGTCAAACGCGTGATCGCCTGCTCGGGCAAGGTCTACTACGACCTGGTCAACGCGCGCAAAACCCGCGGCCAGAGCGATACCGCCATCGTGCGTATCGAACAGCTGTATCCGTTCCCGCACAAGGCCTTCGCTGCCGAACTGAAAAAGTTCCCAGCGGCGACCGAAGTGGTGTGGGCGCAGGATGAGCCGCAGAATCAGGGCCCATGGTTCCAGATTCAGCACAACATCTTCGAGAGCCTGGAGTCGGGCCAGCGTCTGGCGTATGCCGGCCGCCCAGCTTCCGCATCGCCAGCGGTCGGTTACTACGACAAGCACTACGCTCAACAGAAAGAGCTGCTGGAAACCGCTTTCTCGAAGCTCAAAGGCTTCATTCTGACGAAATAAGTTTTAATTTATTGAACGGAGCGCCGTCCTGCTACGCGGGGCGGCGCCGCAAAAACAAATAACGGAGTTTTTCAAATGGCAAAAATCGAAGTCAAAGTTCCTCAGCTGTCGGAATCGGTCGCAGAAGCAACCATGCTGACGTGGCATAAAAAAATCGGTGACACCATCACCCGCGACGAAAACCTGATCGACATCGAAACCGATAAAGTGGTTCTGGAACTGCCAGCACCGGCCGCTGGCGTCCTGGTGGAAATCATCAAGGGCGACGGCAGCACCGTAGTGGCTGACGAATTGATCGCCATCATCGATACTGAAGGCACCGCCGCCGCCGTTGCGCCAGCCGCTGCCCCGGCTGCCGCCGCTCCAGCCGCCGCTGCTGCACCAGCCGCTGCCCCAGCCGCAGCCACCGGTGGTTCGAAAGGCGACGTGGCGATGCCAGCCGCCGCCAAGATCCTGTCGGAAAAAGGCCTGAGCGCTGGCGATGTCGCCGGTTCGGGCAAAGACGGCCGCGTGACCAAGGGCGACGCCCTGGCCGCCGGCGCCAAAGCGCCAGCCGTTGCACCACTGGCCGCACCAGCCGCCAAGCCAGCACTGGCACAAGTGGCCGCACCAGCCGCCGCCAACCTGGGCGACCGTCCTGAAGAGCGCGTGCCGATGAGCCGCCTGCGCGCCCGTATCGCCGAGCGACTGATCCAGTCGCAATCGACCAACGCCATCCTGACCACGTTCAATGAAGTGAACATGGCGCCAGTGATGGAACTGCGCAACAAGTACAAAGACAAGTTCGAAAAAGAGCACGGCGTCAAGCTGGGCTTCATGTCGTTCTTCGTTAAAGCCGCTGTGGCCGCGCTGAAGAAATACCCAATCATCAACGCTTCGGTGGATGGCAACGACATCGTCTACCACGGCTACTTCGACATCGGTATCGCTGTCGGTTCGCCACGTGGCCTGGTGGTGCCGATCCTGCGCAACGCCGACCAGATGTCGATCGCTGAAATCGAAAAGAAAATCGGCGAATTCGGCGCCAAAGCCAAAGACGGTAAGCTGACCCTGGACGACCTGACCGGCGGCACCTTCTCGATCTCGAACGGCGGCACCTTCGGTTCGATGCTGTCGACCCCGATCATCAACCCACCGCAATCGGCGATCCTGGGCGTGCACGCGACCAAAGACCGCGCTGTGGTGGAAAACGGCCAGATCGTGATTCGTCCAATGAACTACCTGGCAATGTCCTACGACCACCGCATCATCGACGGCCGCGAAGCCGTACTGGGTCTGGTGGCCATGAAGGAAGCGCTGGAAGATCCTGCACGTCTGCTGCTGGACCTGTAATAAGTACCGGCGACCCCGGTAGACCGGGGTCTGACCCCGTACGGGGTCAGACCCCAGGCTTGCAGGGGTTAACTAGGAGGATCATGAATGAGCGTTGCGGAAGAAATCAAACGTTTGCATGAACTGCACCAGGCGGGCGCGCTGTCGGACGAAGAGTTCGCGGCCGCCAAGGCCCGGCTGCTGAACAGCGGTCCCACACCGGGCCTCGGCGGCGACGCCGATCTGTGGCGCCTGCGCCGCTCGCACACCGACCGCTGGCTCGGTGGCGTCTGTGGCGGCCTGGCGCGCGTCAGCGGCGTCGAGTCGTGGATCTGGCGCTTGCTGTTTGTGCTGTTCGTCTGCACCTTTGGTTTCGGTCTCGCCATCTACATTCTGCTTTGGATCTTCGTTCCAGAAGACGAACTGATTGGAAATTAAAAAATGAGTAAACAATTTGACGTAGTAGTTATCGGCGCCGGTCCTGGCGGTTACATCGCCGCGATTCGTGCTGCCCAGCTGGGTTTCTCGGTTGCTTGCGTGGACGCGTGGGAAAATGAAAAAGGTGGCCCGGCGCCAGGCGGCACCTGCACCAACGTTGGCTGCATCCCGTCGAAAGCGCTGCTGCAATCGTCGGAACACTACGAGCACGCCGGTCATGCGTTCAAGGAGCACGGCATCGATGTCGCCGGCCTGTCGCTGAACCTGCCGCAAATGATCAAGCGCAAGGATAACGTCGTCAAGCAAAACAACGACGGCATCCTGTTCCTGTTCAAGAAAAACAAAGTCACCTTCTTCCACGGCCGCGCTGCGTTCGCTGGCGCCGCCACCGCTGACGGCTACCCGCTGACGATCTCGGCGCCTGCCAACGAGACCATCAACGCCAAGCAAGTCATCGTGGCCACCGGTTCCAACGCCCGTGCGCTGCCAGGCGCGGAGTTCGACGAACAACTGATCCTGTCGAACACCGGCGCGCTGACCATCGGCGACGTGCCGAAGCAGCTGGGCGTGATCGGCGCCGGCGTGATCGGCCTGGAAATGGGTTCGGTATGGCGTCGTCTGGGTGCTGAAGTGACCGTGCTGGAAGGTCTGCCGACCTTCCTGGGCGCCGTGGACGAGCAGATCGCCAAGGAAGCCAACAAGCTGTTCACCAAGCAGGGCCTGAAGATCAACCTGGGCGTCAAGATCAACAAGGTCACCAAGGGCGACAACAACGTCACCGTTGAATTCGACAACGCCAAGGGCGAAGCCAACACCGCCGTGTTCGACAAGCTGATCGTCTCGATCGGCCGTACCCCGAATACCGACGGCCTGGCTGCTGACAAAGTCGGTCTGGCGCTGGACGAGCGCGGTTTCGTGGCCGTCGACGGCGACTGCAAAACCAACCTGCCAGGCGTGTGGGCAATCGGCGACGTGGTACGTGGCCCGATGCTGGCGCACAAAGCGGAAGAAGAGGGCGTTGCCGTGGCCGAGCGTATCGCCGGCCAGCACGGTCACACCAACTTCAACACCATTCCTTGGGTGATCTACACCTCGCCGGAAATCGCCTGGGTCGGCAAAACCGAACAGACGCTGAAGGCCGAAGGCGTGGCATACAAAGCCGGCACCTTCCCATTCCTGGCGAACGGCCGCGCACGCGCGCTGGGCGACACCGCCGGTATGGTCAAGTTCCTGGCCGATGCCAACACCGACGAAATCCTGGGCGTGCACATCATCGGCCCAATGGCGTCGGAACTGATCTCGGAAGCCGTTGTCGCGATGGAGTTCAAGGCTTCGGCTGAAGACATCGCGCGCATCTGCCACGCTCACCCATCGCTGTCGGAAGCCACCAAAGAGGCGGCACTGGCGATCGACAAGCGTACGCTGAACTTCTAAGCTGGATTTGTTGTAGCTAGCAGGGCGGGCCACCATGGCCCGCCGTTTTTATTTGCGCAGATTGAAACCATGAACGTCGAAGAGTACTACCACCACGCGCTGGCCCAGCGCGACTACAAGGCCGATGAGGCACAACAGCGCGCGATCACCCGTCTGCAGCAATGCTATGACGAGTGGGTGGCCTACAAGGGGCAGCGTTCCAGCACCTTCAAGCGCCTGATCAATCGCCCGGCCGTGCCGAAAGGCGTGTACATGTGGGGCGGAGTGGGACGTGGCAAGTCGTTCTTGATGGACAGCTTCTACTCGGTGGTGCCGCTGGTGCGCAAGACGCGTTTGCACTTCCACGAATTCATGCGCGACGTGCACCGTCAATTGGACGAACTGCGGGGCGTGGCCGATCCGCTGGACGAAGTGGCCAAGCGCATCGCCAAGAAATACCGGCTGATCTGCTTCGACGAGTTCCACATCTCGGACGTGGCCGACGCCATGATCATGTACAACCTGCTGAAGGCGCTGTTCGACAACGGCGTGTCCTTCATCATGACCTCGAATTACGATCCGGAGCTGCTGTATCCGGATGGCCTGCATCGCGACCGCATTTTGCCGACCATCGCGCTGCTGTACGAAAAGCTGGACGTGATGAACATCGACGCCGGCATCGACTATCGCGGCCGCGCGCTGGAGCAGGTCGAGGCGTATTACACGCCGCTCAACGCGCAGACCGACAAGGCGCTGCGCGACGCCTACGCCAGCGTGGCCGAAACCGCCGACGAAGATCCGGTGATCCGCATCGAGGCGCGCGAAATCCGCGCGCTGCGCCGCGCCGGCACCATCATCTGGTTCGACTTCAACACGCTGTGCGGCGGCCCGCGTTCGCAGAATGATTACCTGGAAATCGCCAGCCGTTTCCATACCGTGATATTGTCAGGGGTGCCGATGATGTCGGCGTCCATGTCGTCCGAAGCACGCCGTTTCACCTGGCTGATCGACGTGTTCTACGACCAGGGCGTCAAGCTGCTGATGTCGGCGGAAGTGGAGCCGGAAGAGCTGTACACCAACGGCGCCATGGCCAACGAATTCCATCGCACCGTGTCGCGCATCGTCGAGATGCAGTCGCGCGAATACATGGACCGCGAACAGCGCGCTGCGGCCGCATCGCTGTCGTAAGTCACAGGATTTAGAATATGAAAGCACTGATTACCATGATGGCCATGCTGGCGGCGACGATGTCGGCCGCCGTGGCCCAGAACGTTCAGACCGTGGAGCAGGCCAATGCCGCGCTGGTGAAAGTGGCACAGGACCGCGCCGCCATCACCGACGAATTCGCCGCCAGCGAGCGCGAATGCTCGGCCCGCTTCTTCGTTACCAACTGCATGGACAAGGCCAAGGAAAAACGCCGCGCGGCGCTGGCCGAGGTACGCGTGCGCGAAGTCGACGCCGAGCACTTCAAGCGAGCCGACTCGGTCGCCAAGCGCGACGCCGACCTGGCCGACCGTGCCCGCAAGGACGCCGACGAAGCGATGCTGCGTTCCGCCCAGCCGCCGAAAGCCCCGAAGGAAGAGCACGAAGCGGCGAAACCATCGTCCGGCCCCCGTCTGGCGGAGCGCGAGGCCGAACATGCGGCCAAGCTGAAACGCCAGCAGGCCGAGGACGCCGCCAACGCGGGCAAGCGGAGCGCCAATGTGGCTGCCTTCGAGCGCAAGCAGGCCGAGTCGGAGCGCCGTCAGAAGGAAGTCGCGCGCAAGAAAGCGGAAAACGAAGAGAAGGCCAAACAGGCCGCCGCGCGTGCTGAGGCGGACAAGAACAAGGCGGCTGCAGCGTCGGCGGCTGCGTCGGCCAAGTAGCGGCGACACCCGTCGTTTGCGCGGGAACCCATGCCGAGTTGGATTTTGCCGGTTGTGTATGGATTCCCGCTTGCGCGGGAATGAGGGGCTGGCTAAGTGGCTGGCGCCACCAGCTTGATGATGGCCATCGAGCAGTTGTCGCCCTTGCCCTGTGCCCGTTCCGCCGCCTTGGCGATCAGTCGCTCGGCGGCCTGGCGCGGCGTATTGCGGGCCACGGCGGCGGCCAGTTCCTCGTGACGGAACAGCTGCCACAGTCCGTCCGAACACAGCATCAATGAATCGCCGGCCTGCAAGCCTTGTTGCGTGCCGGTGCTGACATGCGGATCTTTCAGGCTGTTGCCGAGCGCGTTATTCAGCAGGCGCGAACTGCGGTGTTTTTTGGCCGCTTCCCCCGGCAGCTTGTCGTGGTTGACCAGATGGTCGACGTAGTCGCTGTCGCTGGTGCGCATCAGACATGTTTCGCCACGGAAGTGGTAGACGCGGGCGTCGCCCACATGGGCCCACACCAGTTGCGCTTGCGGCGTCAGCACCAGCAGCGCCAGTGCGCTTTGCGGTTCGGCCACGGCGGCAATCGGATTCATTTTGATCACGGCGTGCGCTTCCTGCGCGATATTGCGTAGCAACTCCTCCAGCCGGGGCAGACTGGGCGCGTCGCCGATGCGGAATTCGTCGAACAGATGTTTGCTGGTGAGCAGCGCCTGATCCGGTCCGATCGGGCTGGTATTGCCGTCGGCCAGCACCGCCAGCACGTATCCGGGCGCCCTGGCGGCGGTAAATAGCGCAACGCGGTCGTTCTGCTGCGGCCGGTTCCCGATGTGCTGGGCGGTCCCGGCCTCTATTTTATAAGTGCGCATAAGATGATTTGTTGGCGTCCGACGCGCCGTAGATTAAACTATGCACCGTGTCGCAGTTTGTTGGCAACGTGTTTGCAATTCTTGTTGTTCCGGTGAAACCATTTGACTGAGAAATATGACTGATGTACAAGATATCCAACGTCGTTTGATTGAACTCGACGTCGAACACCGCGATCTGGACGCGGTCATCGATATGCTCACCCTGGACGGACACCACGATCAACTGCAATTGCGCCGTCTCAAGAAGCGCAAACTGCAACTGAAAGACCATATCACTCTGCTGAAAATGCAACTGGTGCCGGACGTTCCGGCCTGAGCCGAAACGTTACAACGAAGTTTATTTTGACCGAACACCTTCCACCTGCGTCCGACGCGACACCCGCCATCATCGGCGCCACTCCCGACCATCCCCCGGCAAGCACGACGCCGAGGTAGAGCGCCTGTTCGGCGCTGGCGGCCCGCTGGGGCCGGCGGTGGGCGATTTCCGTCCGCGCCGCTCGCAAACCGAGATGGCCAAGGCGGTCGCGGTGGCCATCGCCAACCAGACCACGCTGATCGCCGAGGCCGGTACGGGCACGGGGAAAACCTTCGCCTATCTGGTGCCGGCGCTGCTGTGGGGCGGCAAGACGATCGTCTCGACCGGGACCAAAAACTTGCAGGATCAGCTATTCCTGCGCGATATTCCGACCGTACGCGCCGCCTTGCAGGCGCCGGTGTCGGTGGCGCTGCTCAAGGGCCGTTCGAATTACCTGTGCCATTACCACTTGGAACGCACGCTGCAGAACGGCCGCATGACTTCGCGCGACGACGTCGGCTATCTGCGTGAAATCTCGCGTTTCCTGAAAATGACCAAGACCGGCGACAAGGCCGAGCTGGCCCGCGTGCCGGAAAACGCGCTGATCTGGAACCTGGTGACCTCGACCCGCGACAACTGCATGGGCGCGGAATGCCAGTATTACCAGGATTGCTTCATCATGAAGGCGCGCAAGGAAGCGCAGCAGGCCGACGTGGTGGTGGTCAATCACCACCTGTTCTTTGCCGATGTGGCCCTGAAGGATTCCGGCGTGGCCGAGTTGCTGCCGTCCGCCAACACGATTATCTTCGATGAGGCGCACCAGCTGCCGGACACCGCCACTTTGTTCTTCGGTGACACGTTTTCGACTTCGCAAGTGCTGGAACTGTGCCGCGACGTGCTGGCCGAAGGCCTGTCGAACGCCCGCGATGGCGCCGACTGGGGCAAGGTGGTCACGGTGGTGGAGAAGGCCGCGCGCGACCTGCGGCTGACATTCCCGCAAGACATCGTGCGGCTGTCGCTGCCGCAAATCGCGCCATCGAGCGACTTTTACCCGGCGTTGCAAACGCTGAAAGATGAGCTGGACGGCATGATGGCCGTGCTGGAGACCCAGGCCGAACGGGCGGAAACGCTGGAGCAGTGCCGTCAGCGCGGGCTGGATCTGGTGTCACGCCTGGCGGCGTGGAAATTCGACCCGAAAGCCAAGGTCGCCAAGGGCGAGGAGGCGGTGTTCTGGGTCGAGGCGTATGCGTCGTCACTGCAGCTGCACAAGACGCCGCTGTCGATTGCGCCGATCTTCGCCGGCCAGCGCGAAGGCGTGCCGCGCAGCTGGATTTTCACGTCGGCGACGCTGGCGGTGAAGAAGGACTTCAGCCACTTTTCCGAGCAGATGGGCCTGACCGACGAGCCGTCGATGTCCTGGCCGAGCCCGTTCAATTATGAAGAGCAGGGCATTTTGTACGTGCCGACCGGCTTACCGGACCCGAATTCGATGGGATATACAGATGCCGTGCTGGATCTGGCGCTGCCGATTATCGAGGCGGCGGGTGGGAAAACTTTCCTTTTGTGCACGACTTTGCGGGCCGTGAAGCGGGCTGCCGAGCGGCTGCGCGATGAATTTGAGAAGCGTAATCTGCCGTTCCCGCTGTTTGTGCAGGGGGATAAGGGCCGGACTGAGCTGCTAGACCAATTCCGCAAGGCCGGTAATGGCGTGCTGATCGGTTCGCAGAGCTTCTGGGAAGGTGTCGACGTGCGCGGCGATGCACTGTCCTTGGTCATTATTGACAAACTGCCATTTGCGCCGCCGGACGATCCGGTGCTGGCAGCGCGCATCGAGGTAATGGAAAAGCAGGGCAAAAATGGCTTTATGCACCACACTTTGCCGGAGGCGATCATCAATCTGAAGCAGGGAGCCGGACGTCTGATTCGCGATGAGGCCGACCAGGGCGTGCTGATGTTGTGCGATCCACGGGTGATTTCCAAGCCGTATGGCAAGCGGATCTGGCAGAGTTTGCCGTCGTTCAAGCGCACGCGGGAGCAGGAAGTGGTGCTGGAATTCTTCCGAAACAAGAATTCCAGTTCGTAACTTCTAGTCACAAACCCCCGAGGCGAAAGGGGTCTGACCCCGCATGGGGTCAGACCCCGGCAAATCGACTTGCGGGGTGAAAGCAAGCTCAGCGATCCTTCTGCGGCAACACTACCACCTTGCCAGTAACCCGTCGCGCCGCCATATCATCCAGCGCCCGCCACGCATCCTCCAGCGCATAGCGCCCCGAAATCAGCGGCTTAATTTTGCCCTCCTGCAGCCACTGCAACACCTGACGCATATTCTTCAAGTTGCCTTTCGGATCACGCTTGGTGAACTCGCCCCAGAACACGCCCATCAGCGACGCCCCCTTCAGCAAGGTCAAATTCAGCGGCAACTTCGGAATCTCGCCGTTGGCAAACCCGACCACCAAATACCGCCCACCCCAGGCTATCGACCTGAACGCCGGCTCCGCATAGTCGCCGCCGACCGGGTCGTAAATCACATCCGGTCCCTTGCCGCCGGTCGCCGCCTTGACCGCCTCGCGCAAATCCTGCTTGCTGTAATTGATCAGCACGTCCGCGCCATGCTGGCGGCAGACTTCCAGCTTCTCATCAGTCGAAGCGCAAGCAATAATGCGGGCTCCAAGGGCTTTGCCGATCTCGATCGCGGCCAGGCCCACACCGCCTGCTGCGCCAAGAATTAGCATGTTCTCACCAGCTTCTAGCTTGGCCCGGTCCACAATCGCATGATACGAGGTGCCGTAGGTGAGGGTGATGGCTGCTGCCGTGTCGAAATCCATGCCCGGCGGCATCGGCATCAGGGCTTGCACAGGCGCTAACAACTGCTGCCCAAAACCACCAGTCGAAGTGAAGGCGATAACCTTGTCACCGACCTCGAAAGTTGTCACATCAGCAGCAACTGAGCGAATCACGCCGGCCACTTCGCTGCCGGGAACGAACGGCAGTTCCGGCTTGAATTGATACTTTCCTTGCACAATCAGCACGTCCGGGAAGTTGACGCCGGCGGCCTGGACATCGATCACCACCTGGCCCGGACCCGGCTGCGGGTCTTGTAATTTTTGTACTTTTAGCGACTCGGGCAAACCCCACGCTTCACATACGACAGCTTTCATACTGGTCTCCTCTGGTTATAAAAAAGAACGCTCGTAATATTTTTATCTTACCTTAAAGCGCCAGCCGTTTGCGCAAAGTTCGGCCTGCCGCACGTTTGTTCTGCCTCAAGGTGTCGCCAGATTGGATTGTTAGAGTTGGTTAAACGAAGGGGGATATCATGACTATCCGTCACGGCTGTTTCTTCAGCTATGCACATGGCCAGCATGCTTACATGAGCAAATTCAAGGACGACCTGGTGGACGCCCTGAAATGCTATCTGGAACCTCACTTCGACAACGAGAACGAACTGTTTGTTGATAGTGAGCAGCTCGGGGGCGGTGACGACCTCGACGGCAAAATCGCGCGCGCGTTGTGTGAGAGCGTGTGCATGATTGTCATTTATACACCCAAGTATGAGGCCCATGGCTATACGCGTCGCGAGTTTGCAGCAATGCAACTTATCGAGCGCGAACGCCAGCATTGGTATCAGCTGCCCAGCCACCTGATCATCCCCGTCATCATGACCCGCCACCCGGTCGGCCTGCCGCCGCAAATTACCGGGCCGGGCATGTATGTGGATTTTTCCCGCTACACGCTGGCCAGCGGGGACTTGAAGACCAATCCCGATTTCATCCCGGACATTGAAAAAATCGTCCACCGCATCGCCGAGCATTACCACTGCCTAAAACGAAGCACGCCGCCGGAGCATGACTGCAGCCGTTTTGTCTTGCCGGAGATCCCGCCGGAATGGCGTGCCGTTCCTCCTCCACACTTCCCACGCTAAAGGTTTGCCATGGAACTTACCTCCCTGTCATTACCGCCGCTGAGCGCCGGCGGCGAAGTTATTACTTTCTATTCTTACAAGGGCGGCACGGGTCGCACCATGGCCTTATCTAATATAGCGGTGCTATTGGCGCGCCAGCAAAACGCCACCGCGCCGGTGCTGATGATCGACTGGGACCTGGAGGCCCCCGGTTTGCACCACTATTTCGAGCAGCCGCAGGAGCACAAGCCGGGGGTGCTGGAGTTTTTCGAGGCCTGCCGGGAGCAGCTGTTGCGCCGTCGCACCGGCCCGCTGACCGTGGATGACGACGAATTGGCGCACGATGTGCTGGCGGCGGTGGGCTGGGAGCAATATGTGACCCGCGTCGATCAGGGCAGCCAGCTCTATCTGATGCGCGCCGGCCGCTTCGACGACAGCTATCCCGACCGGCTGGCCGCCATGCAGTGGGAGGAGTTGTTTTACAGTTGCCCGGCGCTGTTCCGCTGTTTCGCCGATCGCTTGTCGCGGCATTTCCGCTACGTGCTGATCGATTCCCGCAACGGCCGCAGCGACAGCGCCGGCGTCTGCACGACTTTGCTTCCACGCAAATTGGTGTTGATGTTCACGCCCGGCCGTCACAGTCTGGATGGTTTGCAGGAACTGGTCAGCCGCGCCACCACCTATCGCCGCAGCCATGAGGACGAGCAACGGCCGTTGCTGGTCTATCCCTTGCCATCGCGCATAGACATGGCCGACTGCGGCGAGCGCCTGCAGTGGCGGCGCGGCGATGCTTCGCAGCAGATTTCCGGCTACCAGCCGGGCTTTGAGGAACTGATACGCGAGTGCTATGGGATGCAGCACGTTTCGCTGGAAAGCTATTTTGATGAGGTTCAATTGCAGCAGACCCGTTCGCTGGTGTACGGCGAGCAGGTGGCGGTGCGGCTCGATCAGGGCGGCGACCGTTTTTCCATGACACGTACCTTCGAGGCTTTCCTGTCATGGCTGGGGCCCGGTTATTTCCCGTGGCAATCCAGCGGCGAAATCCAGCTACTGGCCAAGATTAACGAGGCGCGCGGCGCGCTGGACGACGGCGGGGCTGCCGCGCGCGCCATGTCGCAGCCGCTGGCGCGCGAACTCAATCTGCTGGGCGAACTATATCGACGCGAGGGCAAGCTACGGCCGGCCCTGTCCAGCTTCGAGGAAAGCCTGTCGCTGCGCCAGCGGGCGCTGGGCGAGGATCACCCGGATACGCTTGCCAGCAAGATCAATCTGGCCGGCGCGCTGCGCCAGCAGGGGCGGTTGGATGAGGCGCAATTCCTTGAAGAATGCATCGTCGAGGCGCGTGAACGCGTGCTGGGCGGCGAACATCCCGATACGCTGGCAGCGCGCGCCAACCTGGCCGCCACGCTGGGCCAGCAAGGCCGGCTGGTCGAGGCGCTGGCCATGCAGGACGGCGTGCTCGACACCTACACCCGGCTGGTCGGCCCCGAACATCTGCAAACCCTGGGCGCCAAGGCGGCCCGCGCCGAACTGCTGCTGCAACGCGGCGACATCCAGCTGGCGCGCAGCGTGCAGGAGCAGGTGCTGGCCGCGCACAAGCGCTTGCTGGGCGCCGAGCACCCCGACACGCTGCGCAGCAAGACGGCGCTGGCCTACACGTTGTTGCAAATGCAAGAGCTGGACACGGCGCGCAGCCTGCTGGACGCGGTACTGCAAGCTTATCTGCGCCGGCTGGGGCCGGATCACCCGGAAACCGGCAAGGCGCGCGAACAATTAATTGACGTGCAACTACAACTGGGCGTGCCAGCCGACGAGGCGCCCATGGTGCCGGAATTACATCAGGATGCGGCCATGGACGACTACGGCGACGCCCTGATGCGGCCGCTGCGGCGACGCGGCGCGCTGACGGCCAACAGTGCGTGGTCGCGCACGGCGGACGAAATGGTAGCGCTGGACGGGGCATTGTATGGCGGCCGTACGCCGCCGCGTTGACGAAAATTTATACGTAAAGGGGGCGGCCGGCATGCGCAGTAGCGGCATTGCTTCAGGTAAAATCATTTGAATGAAAATCCTGATTAGCAATGACGACGGCTATTTGGCACCCGGCATCAATGCGCTGGCCAACGCGCTTGCCCCGATCGCCGAGATCGTGGTTGTGGCGCCGGACAGCAACCGCTCGGGCGCATCGAATTCGCTGTCGCTGGACCGGCCGCTGTCGGTGCAGCAGGCGGCGAATGGTTTCTACTTTGTCAACGGCACGCCCAGCGATTGCGTGCACGTGGCGTTGACGGCCTTGCTGGATGCGCCGCCCGACCTGGTGGTCTCCGGCATCAACAACGGCCCGAATATGGGCGACGATACGCTGTATTCCGGCACCGTGGCCGCCGCCACCGAGGGCTATCTGTTCGGCATTCCCGCCATCGCCTTTTCACAGGGCACCTACGGCTGGGAGCATATCGACGACGCTGCGCGTCATGCGCGCGACATTATCCAGCGCTACTATGAAACGTTGCCGCGCCCCTATCTGCTGAACGTGAATATACCGAATCGTCCTTATGACCAGCTTAACCAGGTGGTTGCCACGCGGCTGGGCCGCCGCCACCAGTCGGAACCGGTGATCAAGGCCAAGGACCCGCGCGGCAGGGATATCTACTGGATCGGCCCGCCGGGCGCGTGCAAGGATGCCGGCGAGGGCACGGATTTCCATGCCTGCGCCAACGGCAGCACGTCGATCACCCCGCTGCAGATCGATTTGACGCACTCCACCCAACTCAATGCATTGGCAAAGGCCTTGGCATGACTGAAAAAAACCGTACCTTTCCCTTGCCGCTGTCCTCGGTAACCGACCAGGGGGCCAGGAAGGCAACGGTCTTCAAGCCGGTGGCCACACCGCAAACCGCCACCCAGAACGCCGCCCGCCACGCACCGCCGCCATATCCGGCGCCGCGCGCGGTGGCCACGCCGTCCAAGTCGCACAGTTACGCCCTCGAGCGGGCCCAGGTCCCGGCGGCGGCGCCGCGCCAGAGCGCGCTGGTGTCGGACGGCGTGCGGCGCGCCATGGTGCAGCGGATCGCCAAGCAGGGCGTCAAGGACCCGGTGGTATTGGGAGCGATGGACACCGTGCCGCGTCACATGTTCATGGACGAAGGGCTGGCGCCGCAGGCGTATGTGGACGCCTCGCTGCCTATCGGCCACCATCAGACCATCTCGCAGCCCTACATCGTGGCCCGCATGATCGAGGTGCTGCGCAACGGCGGCCAGCTGCAGCGCGTGCTGGAGATCGGCACCGGCTGCGGCTACCAGGCGGCGGTGCTGTCCTGTGTGGCGCAAGAAGTGTATTCCATCGAGCGTATCAAACCTTTGCACGAGCTGGCCAAGGCCAATCTGCGCCCCTTGCGCGTCCCGAACCTGCGTCTGCATTACGGAGATGGTATGCTTGGCCTGCCGCAAGCTGCGCCGTTTGACGGTATCATTCTGGCCGCGGCCGGAATGGAAGTGCCGCAAGCCCTGCTGGACCAGCTGGCCATCGGCGGCCGATTGGTTGCGCCAGTGGGCGTCCGCACGCAGCATTTGGAACTGATTACGCGCACCGGCAAGGCGGAGTGGACCAGCGAAACACTGGAAGATTGCCACTTCGTGCCGTTGCGTCCGGGCGTGATTTAGCGCCCGAACCACTAGACAAAGATGAGAATGACGAATAAAAGCAATCTGCTCGTACTGAGCTTTGCGCTGGTTTTATTGAGCGCCTGCCAATCCCCCCCTAACCAAGCCCCGGTCGTCGACCGCCCCGTCTCTCCCGCTGTCAAACCCGCCACCCCGAGCGAAACGGCGCAGATCGGCCGCGAGGAACGCGGCCTGTACACCGTGAAAAAGGGCGACACCCTCATTCGCATCGCGCTGGAATACGGCCAGAACTACCGCGACCTGGTGGCCTGGAACAATCTGGCCAACGCCAACGATATCAAGGTCGACCAGGTGCTGCGCGTGCTGCCGCCGGATAGTGCGCCGAATGGCGCCGGCGTGGAAACCGCCGCCGTCATCATGCCGCCGTCCGACAAGACGCCGCCGCCGGCGCCGGTGGTCAAGAAAACCGGTCCCAAAGGCGAGAAAAAGCCGTATACGGACGCTAACCTGGCCGAATTGCAGCGCGCCGACAATGGCAAGGACGTCGCCGCCGCGCCCGCGCCGTCCGCCGCCGCTGCCTCTGCTTCGGCCCGTGCTTCTGTCCCGGCTGCACCGGCAGCGCCAGCCGGTCCGACCCTGGCCGCCGACGACGCCGCCGTGACCTGGGTCTGGCCGGCCGAAGGCAAGGTGACCGCCGTCTTCGACGAAGGCAAGAACAAGGGCGTGGACATCGCCGGCAAGGCCGGCCAGCAAGTCGTGGCTGCCGGCGCCGGAAAAGTCATGTTCGCCGGCAGCGGTATCCGCGGATATGGTAATCTCGTTATATTGAAGCACAGTAGTAATTTGCTGTCGGCCTACGCGCATAACCGGACCATCCTGGTGAAGGAAGGTCAGACTGTCAGCAAGGGACAAATGATTGCGGAAATGGGTGATTCCGATACCGACTCCGTCAAGCTGCACTTTGAAATCCGCCAGCAGGGCAAGCCAGTCGATCCATCCCGCTTCCTGCCGAATCGCTAGATTAACTCTAGATAACCGCTAGTTGAGCCATGTGAGCCATGACCTCTACGCCGCACGATCAGATGGACGACGACTCGCTCCCGGATGATTTCCAGGATGAGGAGGCCAGCATCGACGACGCGGACGAGGCCGACGCGCCGGAGACCGGCGCGGTTCTGGAAACCGTCGACGAGCTGAAGAAGGTGCTGGCGGCCGAGCTGTCGACCGACACCACCCAGCACTATCTGAACCAGATCGGCACCCGGCCGCTGCTGACGGCGCCGCAGGAAGTCCATTACGCCACGCTGGCCAAGGCCGGCGACTTCAGCGCGCGCCAGACCATGATCGAGCACAACCTGCGGCTGGTGGTGTCGATCGCCAAGCACTACATCAACCGCGGCGTGGTACTGCTGGACATGATCGAAGAAGGCAACATCGGCCTGATGCGCGCCATCGACAAGTTCGAGCCCGAGCGCGGTTTCCGTTTTTCCACCTACGCCACCTGGTGGATCCGCCAGAGCATCGAGCGCGCCATCATGAACCAGGCGCGCACGGTGCGGCTGCCGGTGCACATGGTGCGCGAGCTGAACCAGATTCTGCGCGGCAAATACCACCTCGAAGCACAGCACCACAACGGCAAGGACGCCACCGCCGAAGACATCGCCGAGCTGGTCGGCCGTCCGGTGGAAGAGGTGCAGGACATCCTGGCCTTGTCCGAACACGCCACCTCGCTCGATGCGCCGCTCGACAACGATCCGCAATCGTCGCTGATGGACATGCTGCCGGGCGACAGCGACGACAGTCCCGACGCCCGCGCCGAGCACCACGAAATGACGGTGCTGGTTCGCGACTGGCTGACCAAGCTGCCGGACAAGCAGCGCATCGTCATCATGCGCCGTTTCGGCCTCGATAATGACGATCCGGCCACGCTGGAAACCCTGGCCGAAGAGATGGGCGTGACGCGGGAGCGGGTGCGCCAGATCCAGCAGGAAGCGCTGGTCAAGCTGAAACGGGCGATGGCGGCGCGCGGCGTGGTCCGCGATTCCCTGCTGTAGTCGCGTAGCCCCAGCCTGTTCTGGTATCATGTCGCCCCTGTACGCGGGCCGGCCGCGCTTTCCCTACTATTGAACGTTATGCAAGAAAATACCATCGACATCAAATCGCTCGACATGGACGCCCGTGGCGTCGGCCATATTGAAAACGAAGACGGCACGCCGGGTAAAGTAGTGTTCGTGGAAGGTGCGCTGCCAGGTGAGCGCGTCAGCTTTGAGACGTTCAAGAAGAAGAAAAACTGGGAAGCCGCGCGTATGACCGCGCTGCACCGCGAATCGTCGATGCGCGTCAAGCCGCAGTGCGAACACTTCGACTATTGCGGCGGCTGCTCGATGCAGCACCTGGAGCCGACCGCGCAGGTGGCGATCAAGCAGCGGGTGCTGGAAGATAACCTGTGGCACATCGGCAAAGTCACCGCCGACAACATCATGCGCCCGATGTACGGCCCGACCTGGGGCTACCGTTTCCGTGCGCGCCTGTCGGTGCGCTGGGTCGAGAAAAAGGGCACCGTGCTGGTCGGCTTCAAGGAGAAGCGGTCGGTGTTCGTGGCCGACATCAAGAGCTGCCAGATCCTGCCAAAGCACGTGTCGGACATGCTGCTGCCGCTGCGCGCGCTGATCGGCTCGCTGACGCTGTACAAGGAAGTGCCGCAGATCGAACTGGCGATCGGTGAAGACGTCACCGCGCTGGTGCTGCGCGTGATGGCGACCCCGACCGCCGACGACGAAGCCAAGCTCAAGGCCTTCGCCGACGAATACAAAGTGCAGTTCTGGCTGCAAACCAAAGGCCCGGAAACCGCCGCGCCGTTCTACCCGCTGGAGCCGCAGCTGCACTACCTGCTGCCGGAATACGGCGTGCGCATGCCGTTCAAGCCGGTCGACTTCACCCAGGTCAACCACCACATCAACCGCGCGCTGGTGCACAAGGCGCTGCGCCTGCTGGACGTGCAACCGGAAGACCGCGTGGCCGACCTGTTCTGCGGCCTGGGTAACTTCACGCTGCCGCTGGCGACGCTGGCGCGCGAAGTGGTGGGCATCGAAGGCAGCCAGGCGCTGACCGACCGTTCGCTGAGCAACGCCAAGGCCAACGGCCTGGACGGCAAGACCACCTTCTACAACCGCAATCTGTTCGAAGTCACGCCGGCAGACCTGATCGCGCTCGGCAAATTCGACCGCATGCTGATCGACCCGCCACGCGATGGCGCCATGACCTTGTGCGAGTCGCTGGGCGAACTGCGCAAGACGAATCCGGAGTTCCTGCCGAAGCGCATCGTCTACGTCTCGTGCAGCCCGTCGACGCTGGCGCGCGACGCCAACGCGCTGGTCAACCTGGCCGGCTACAAGCTGGACAAGGCCGGCGTGGTGAATATGTTCCCGCACACCTCGCACGTCGAATCGATGGCCGTGTTCGACCTGGCCTAATGTTTTTCTTCTAATATTATTGACTTTGCAGGAGGCGTGCGCAACACTGGGCTGATTGTTAATCAGCGCCTGGAGTTGGCATGCGCCTTCTGTCCCGAATCATCGCGCTGGCTGCGTTAAGCAGCCTGCCGCTGGCCGTTCTGGCCGATACTTCCGTAACCTCGTTTTCGCCATCGGGCACCGTCAAGGGCGTGCGCCAGGTGGCGGCGCGCTTCAGTGGCCAGATGGTGCCGCTGGGCGATATGCGGCTCAGCGATCCGTTCACCGTCGATTGTCCGCAAGAGGGCAAGGGCCGCTGGATCGATGGCCAGAACTGGAGCTACGATTTTGTGCGCGACCTGCCGGGCGGCGTGGCTTGCCGCTTCACGCTCAAGGACGACGTCAAGGACATCGACGGCAAGCCGCTGAAGGGCGACCGCCAGTTCAGCTTCGACACCGGCGGGCCGGCGGTGGTAGAGGCCGCACCGCGCGACGGCTCCGGCGCCATCGACGAACAGCAGATCTTTGTGCTCGGCCTCGACGCGCCGGCCAGCGAATCAACCATCACCGCCCACGCCTGGTGCCAGGCGGAGGGCATCAACGAGAAAATCGGCGTGCGCCTGCTGCAGGGCGCGGAGCGTCAGCGCGTGCTGGAGATGCGCAAGTCGTTCACGGAACGCTATCTGTCCCTGTACTTCAAGGCGCGCGGTGTGGTGTGGCGGGCGACCGCCAAGGTCAATAACCAGAAGCTCGACAAACTGCCGATCGTGGTGCTGCAATGTCAGCGGCCGTTGCCGGCGGACGCCAACGTGTCGCTGGTGTGGGGCGCGGGCATCGCCGCCGACAGCGGCCTCGTCACCACGCAGGAGCAAAAGCTGGCCTTCAATACGCGGCCGGATTTCAACGCGCGCTTCAGCTGCGACAGGCTGGCGGCCGATGGCGCCTGCATTCCGTTCCTGCCGATGCGCGTGCAGTTTTCGGCGCCGGTGCCGCGCGCCGACGCGCTGGCGGTCAAGATCACGGGGCCAAGCGGCAAGGTGTTCAAGCCGGTGCTGACCAAGGAAGAAGAGCAGGCCGAGTATCTGCAATGGCTCAACATCAAAGGCCCGTTCCCCGAAAGCGCCAGGCTGACGCTGTCGATGCCGCCCAAGCTGAAGGACGATGCCGGCCGCATGCTGGTGAACCAGGCCAGCTTCCCGATGACGGTGCGCACCGATGCGCAGCCGCCGCTGGTCAAGTTCCCGGCGCGCTTCGGCATCATCGAGGCGAAGGGCGACAAGCTGTTGCCGGTCACCGTGCGCAATGTCGAGGCGCGGCTGGCGGGCAGCAAGGTGGATGGCGCCGCGCTGCGGGTCAACGATGGTGCGGCGTCGAGCGATCAGCAAGACCAGCAGGTAATCGCATGGCTCAAGCGCATGGGCACCAGCTACAGCTGGCAGCCGCAGGAGCAGTGGGGCGATAGCCTCGGCAAGCAGCTGCTGGACGCCAAGGCCGGCAAGGTGGAACGCTTTGCCATGCCCAAACCGAGCGGCGGCCGGGCGATGGAGGTGGTCGGCGTCCCGCTGCGCAAGCCGGGCTTCTATGTGGTGGAGCTGGCGAGTCCCAAGCTGGGCGAGGGACTGGGCGTTGGCAAGAAGGCTTACGTCAGTGCGGCCGCGCTGGTGACCAATATGGTGGCGCACTTCAAGCACGGCGCGGAGTCGTCGGTGGTGTGGGTGACGTCGCTCGACAAGGGCCAGCCGGTGCCGCAGGCGCAAGTGGTAGTGCGCGATTTTGAAGGCAATCTGCTGTGGCAGGGTATGACCGACGCCGGCGGCCTGGCGCACATCCGCAAGGAGCTGCCGACCTCGCGCAAGGCAAAGGATGGCCGCTACTTTGTCAGCGCGCGTCTTGGCGCGGACATGACGTTCACCTTGTCCGACTGGGATCGCGGCATCGAGACCTGGCGCTTCAATCTGCCTGGTGGCGACGGCGGCGCCGATAACGTCATCGCCACCACGGTGTTTGACCGCATGCTGCTGCGCGCCGGCGAGACGGTACACATGAAGCACTTCCTGCGCCGTCACGTCGAGCAGGGCATTGTGCAGGCGTCGAAAGAACAGGATCGTATGCTGCACATCATGCATGAAGGCAGCCAGCAGCAGTACGACGTGCAGATCAAGTGGAATCCCAGCGGCTCAGCCGAAAGTACCTGGACCATTCCGGCGGACGCCAAGCAGGGCTGGTATCAGCTGATGCTGAGTGGCCGCACGGCAGGTCGCTTCCGCGTTGAACAGTTCCGCGTGCCGACCATGAAGGCGCTCTTGCAAGGGCCGAAGACGCCGGCGATTCAGGCGTCGTCGGTGGCGCTGGATATCCAGCTGGGCTACCTGTCCGGCGGCGGCGCGGGCGATGCGCCGGTACAGCTGCGCACTGTGGTGCAGGACAAGGGCGTCAGCTTTGCCGATTATCCGGACTTCAGCTTCAGTAACGGCGACGTCAAGGTCGGCGCCGAAAAGAACGCCGGCACCTTCGATGACGACGAAGGCATGTACGAGGGCGACGGCGAAGGCGAGGATGGGGCGGTCGCCGGCCCGGCCAATATCAAGACCCGCAACCTGACGCTGGACAAGGCCGGCGGCGCGCGCGTTACGCTGGACCAGCTGCCCGAGGTGCAGACGCCGAAAGAGCTGATGGCCGAGATGACCTTCCAGGACGCCAATGGCGAAACGCTGTCGGCCGCCACGCAGATTGCGCTGTGGCCTTCCAGCTATGTGATCGGCATTCAGCCCGATGGCTGGGTCGCCAGCAAGGAAGGCCTCAAATTCACGGTAGCGGTGCTGGACCTGCAAGGCAAGCCGGTGCCCGATGCGCCTGTGGCGGTGGACTTCTTCCAGCGCCTGTCGTACTCGCACCGTCGCCGCCTGATCGGCGGCTTCTACGCCTACGAGAATAGCAGCGAGATCAAGGCGCTGGGCGCCGCGTGTGAAGGCAGAACCGACAACAAGGGACTGTTGATCTGCAAGGTCAAGGCGCCGGCGTCGGGTAACCTGATCCTGCGCGCGAAGACGCAGGATGGGCAGCAGCGCGCCGCCATCGCCCATCGCGAAACCTGGGTAGCCGACGGCGCTGACTGGTGGTTCGCCGCCACCGACAACGATCGCATCGACCTGCTGCCGGAGAAAAAACGCTACGAACCCGGCGAGACGGCCAGCTTCCAGGTACGCATGCCGTTCCGCGAAGCGACCGCGCTGGTAACGGTGGAGCGCGAAGGCGTGATCGATACCTATATCCGTCCGCTGAGCGGCAGTGAGCCGGTGTTCACCATTCCGGTCAAGAAGTCGTATGCGCCGAATGTCTACGTCTCCGCGCTGGTGGTCCGCGGCCGCGTGAACAGTGTGCAGCCGACCGCGCTGGTCGATCTGGGCAAGCCGGCCTACAAGCTGGGGATCGCGCCGCTGCGCGTGGGCTGGTCGGCCAACGAATTGAAGGTGCAGGTCACGGCGGACAAGCCGGTGTACAAGGTGCGCGACAAGGCCACGGTGGCGGTCAAGGTCACGCTGCCGGATGGCTCGGCGCCGCCGGCCGGCGCGGAAGTGGCGCTGGCGGCGGTCGATGTCGGCCTGCTGGAGCTGATGCCCAACACCAGCTGGGATCTGCTGGAAACCATGATGGGCCAACGCAGCCTGCAAGTGACCACGGCTACTGCGCAGATGCAGGTGGTCGGCAAGCGCCACTTCGGCCGCAAGGCGGTACCGGCGGGCGGCGGCGGCGGCAAGGGCGCGGGACGTGAGCTGTTCGACACACTGCTGTTCTGGAAAGCGCGCGTGACGCTGGATGCGAACGGCGAAGCCACGGTGCAGGTGCCGATCAACGATTCGCTGACGGCGTTCCGCATCGTGGCCGTCGCCAGCGCACAGGCGGATTTGTTCGGCACTGGCCGCACGGAAGTACGCAGCTCGCAGGATCTGATTCTGCTTTCCGGCTTGCCGGCGCTGGTGCGCGAAGGCGACCGCTTGCGCGCCGGCTTCACGCTGCGCAATACCACCGACGCTGCGGTGAAAGCCACGTTGACCGCCAGCGCGGGTGGCAAGGCGTTGTCGCCGCAATCGGTGTCGCTGGAGCCGGGGCAGGCGCGCGAGATCGGCTGGGACGTGCAGGTGCCGGCCGGCGCCAGCACGCTGGATTGGGATGTCAGCGCGGCAGTGGAGGGCGGCGGCGCGGGGTCGACGGACCGCATCAAGATCAAGCAGAAGGTGGTACTGGCCGTGCCGGTGACGGTAATGCAGGCCACCCTGCTGCAACTGGACCGCAAGCAGTCGATGCAGGTGGCGCTGCCGGACGACGCGGTGCCGGGACGCGGCGGCGTGCAAGTGCAGTATAGCCCATCGCTGGGCGGCGACCTGCCAGGCGTTCAGGAGTACATGAAGAAGTACCCGTACCGCTGCTTCGAGCAGGTCACTTCGCGTTCGATCGCGCTGCATGACAAGTCGATGTGGCAGTCGGCGATCGATACGCTGCCGGCGCATCTGGACAGCGATGGCCTGGTCAAGTATTTCGCGACGATGCAACAGGGTAGCGATACGCTGACGGCGTATGTGCTGTCGGCGGCGGCGGAAGCGGGCTATGTGATTCCAGATGGTCTGCGCGGACAAATGGAGTCGGGCCTGCTGGCCTTCGTGCAGGGCAAAGTGGTGCGCTACTCGGCCTTGCCGACCGCCGATCTGGCGGTACGTAAGATCGCCGCGCTAGAGGCCTTGTCTCGTTCGCGGCCGACGCAGGCGGCTGATCTGGAGTCGTTCACGCTGCAGCCGAATTTGTGGCCGACGTCCGCAGTCCTCGACTGGTACCAGATCCTGCAACGCTCGAAGGAGCTGCCGCAGCGCGTGCAGCGCCTGAAGGAGGCGGAGCAGATCCTGCGCTCGCGTCTGAACCTGCAAGGCACGACGATGACATTCTCCACCGAGCGCACCGACGACTGGTGGTGGCTGATGTCTTCCGCTGACGGCAATGCCAACCGGCTGTTGCTGGTTATGGCCGACAACCCGGCGTGGAAGGATGATATCGGCCGGCTGGCGCGCGGCGCGCTGGGACGTCAGCAGAAGGGCCGTTGGGGCACGACGGTCGCAAATGCCTGGGGCGTACTGGCGGTGGACAAATTCTCGCGCCTGTTCGAGAAGGACAAGGTGACGGGCACTGCCGGCGCTACACTGGCCAACGCCAGCAAGAGCATTGCCTTTGGTGGCGAGCCGGCTGGCGGCACGGTGATGCTGCCTTGGCCGCGCGGCGGTAGTGGCCAGCTGGCGCTGGAGCACGCGGGCGCCGGCAAGCCATGGGCCACGGTGCAGACCTTGTCCGCAGTGCCGCTCAAGGCGCCACTGTCCAGCGGCTATCGCATCGCCAAGACCATTACGCCGGTGGAGCAGAAGGTCAAAGGCGTGTGGTCGCGTGGCGATGTCTATCGCGTACATCTGGATCTGGAAGCGCAGTCGGATATGACCTGGGTGGTGGTGGATGATCCGATCCCGGCCAGCGCCACGGTGCTGGGCTCCGGCCTGGGCGGCGATTCCAAGATCATGCGCAGCGGTGAAGCCAGTACCGGTTGGGCATATCCGGCCTTCCAGGAGCGCACGTTTGAGGGTTATCGCGCGTTCTACGAGTTTGTCCCGAAAGGCAAATGGAGCGTGGAGTACACTGTGCGCCTGAATAATCCGGGCCAGTTCAACCTGCCGCCAACCCGTGTCGAGGCGATGTACAGCCCCGAGATGTTTGGCGCTTCGCCCAATGCTGCCATTACCGTGAAATGAAGCTGATCGTTTGTACCCTTGCGCTGGCGCTGGCCGGCGCCGTTCACGCAGCGCCGACATTTGATGAGGTGCGGAAGGCGTATCGCTCGTCGGACGCGGAGCTGCTGGACCGGCACGGCGAGGCGATTCAGTCGCTGCGCATCGACATGACGGTGCGGCGCTTGCCGTGGGTGGCGCTGAACGATATCTCGCCGGCGCTGCCGGCGGCGGTGCTGCAAGCTGAGGATCAGCGTTTCTACCAGCACGATGGTGTGGACTGGAATGCGGCGGCCAAGGCGGCGTGGGATAATCTGTTCCGCACCCGTCCGCGCGGCGCTTCAACCATCACCATGCAATTGGCGGCTTTGCTCGACCCCGCCTTGCAGCCGGCCGCCAAGGGTCGTAGCTGGGGGCAGAAGTGGGATCAGGTGAAGGCAGCGCGCGAGCTGGATACGCAGTGGACCAAGCAGCAGATCATGGAAGCGTATCTGAATATGGTGTCGTATCGCGGTGAGCTGCAAGGCGTTGGCGCGGCGGCGCGCGGCATGTTCGGCAAAGCGCCTTCCGGACTGGATCTGAGCGAGGCGGTGATTCTGGCCAGTCTGCTGCGCGGACCGGCGGCTGGGCAGAAGGTGGTGTCGCAGCGGGCTTGTGCGCTGGCGCTGGAGTTGCGTTTGCCGTCGACCTGTAGCGAGATCCAGTTGCGGATTGTGGTGGCGATGAGCCGTCCGCAGTTGGCTGCTAACCTGCCGCCGGCGCCGCAGGTGGCGCAACAGCTTCTGACGCGCAGCGGGCAGGCGGTGCGCAGCACGCTGGATGCGGGCTTGCAGCGCTACGCGCAGAATGTGCTGCGCCAGCAGCTGGCCGCGCTCCAGGGCCGCAATGTGAACGACGGCGCGGTGGTGGTGCTGGATAACGCCAGCGGCGAGATTCTGGCCTATGTCGGCAACGCCGGTGGCGGCGAAGTGGATGGCGTGGCGGCGCTGCGCCAGGCCGGATCGACGCTCAAACCGTTTCTGTACGAGCTGGCGCTGGAGCGCAAGCAGTTGACGGCGGCGTCGCTGATGGACGATACGGCGATCGATATCTCGACGCCGGGCGGCATGTACATCCCGCAGAACTACGATAAGAATTTTAAAGGCTACGTCAGCGTGCGCACCAGCCTTGCCAGCTCACTCAACGTACCGGCCGTGCGCACGCTGGTGATGACGGGCATGGAGCGTTTTCACGAGCGCCTGCGCGAGGTGGGCTTGAGCAGTTTGACGCGGCCGGCCGAATACTATGGCTATTCGCTGGCGCTGGGATCGGCCGAGGTGTCGCTGCTGGAGCTGAGCAATGCCTATCGCACGCTGGCCAACGGCGGCATGTATGGCGCGGTGACACTGGCGCCGCAGGCAGCTGCGATTGCCGCCACGGCCGCGCCACGCCGCGTACTCGATGCGCGCGCCAGCTTCATCATCAGCGACATCCTGGCCGACCGCGCGGCGCGCAGCGTCACCTTCGGCCTGAAGAACGAACTGGCGACCACCTTCTGGGCCGCCGTCAAGACTGGCACCAGCAAGGATATGCGCGACAACTGGTGCGTCGGCTACACCGACAAATACACGGTAGGGGTCTGGGTCGGTAATTTTGACGGCCAATCGATGTGGGACGTTTCCGGCGTCAGCGGCGCCGCGCCGGTGTGGCGCGACGTGATGGACTACCTGCATCGCGGCCAGTCCAGCCGCGCACCCAAGCCGCCGGCCGGCGTGTTGCGCCAGCAGGTCGCCTATCAACCGGCGCTGGAAGCGGCGCGCAACGAATGGTTCATCGCCGGCACCGAAAGCCCGGTGATCGCACTGGTGCAAGACCTGCATCGCGCACCGAAGATCTTGTATCCAGGCGAAGCTGCCATCATTGCGCTTGATCCTGATATCCCGGACGCCATCCAGCGCGTATTCTTCCAGGCGCAGGGCGGGCAGAACCTGAGCTGGCAGCTGGACGGCGAGCCGCTAGGCCAGGCCGCCAGCAGCTACAGCTGGCGCCCCACTCCCGGCCAGCACCAGCTGGCGCTGGTCGACGCCAACGCAAAACCGATCGCGACCGCCCATTTCCAGGTCCGGGGACTCAACAAGTCTGCCGAGTGAATCAATCCGCCGGCAAGCGCAGGCGCGCGGCGACAGGGAAGTGGTCGGACGGATAGCGCGCTTCCATCGAATCGGTCAGCACTGCGTAGCGCAGCACTTGCCACTTCGGGCTGAGAAAGATGTAGTCGATACGCTCCTGCGCCGGCTTGCTGATATCGAAGTCGTTGAAGGTCTCTAAAGGCCCATAGGCGGGCATCTGGCTGATGGCCCTGGCGTCGCGCAGGGTGGCGCTGATGGTGGCGACCACCTCGCTGTCCGGCGTGCTATTGAAATCGCCCAGCACAATCAGCGGCAGCTTGCCGGCCAGTGCGCGACTGCGCTCCACCAACAGGCGCGCCGATTCGCGCCGCGCCATCACGCCTTCGTGGTCGAAGTGCGCATTCAGCACTACAAACGTCTGGCCACTCGGCTTGTCGCGCAACTTTGCCCAGGTCACGAGGCGTTTGCAGCAGCGCGCGTCCCAGCCCATGGAGGGTTTGTCGGGCGTGGTGCTGAGCCAGAAATCGCCATGGTCTTCCAGTGCAAAACGCTCACGCCGATAAAAAATGGCCGAGTGCTCGCCGGCCTGCTTGCCGTCGTCGCGGCCGACACCGACGCGCGCATATTCATTCAGTGTATCCAGGTCGGCCAACTGGTTTTCCGGTCCTTCCTGCGTGCCCCACAGGTCGAAGCCGTGGTAGCGCACCAGCGCCCGCATGGCGTCGCGGCGCGCCGATAAAAAAAGCCGGCGCGAGGCCGGCTTTCTGGGAATGCTTAACGCTTAGTTGCGGTTGCCGCCAAAGATGCCCAGCAGCGACAGCAGGTTGGTGAAGATGTTGTACACGTCCAGGTAGATGCTCAGCGTGGCGCGGATGTAGTTGGTCTCGCCGCCGTTGACGATCTGCTGCACGTCATACAGGATATAGGCCGAGAAGATACCAATCGCCACCACCGAGATCACGATTGCCAGCGCCGGGATATGCAGGAAGATGTTGGCCAGCGACGCCAGGATCAGGATCACCACACCGGCGAACAGCCACGTGCCCATGCCCGAGAAATCACGCTTGGAGACGGTGGCGATCGACGCCAGCGTCGCAAACACCGCCGCCGTACCGCCAAACGCGGTGGCGATCAGGAAGCCGCCGTTCGAATAGCCCAGGATGCGCGACAGCAGTGGGGTCAGCCACAGGCCCATGAAGAAGGTGAAGCCCAGCAGCAGGGCGACGCCGACGCCGGAATCCTTGTTCTTTTCAATCCCCCAGATGAAGCCGAAGGCAATTGCCAGGAAGGCCAGCGCCATCAGGCCGCCGCTCAGCGGCAGGTGCAGCGATACGCCAATGACCGCGCCGAAGATGGTTGGCACCATCGACAGGGCCAGCAGCCAGTAGGTATTGCGCAGCACGTTGTGCTGCACCAGGCGACGGCTTCCCGCCAGGTCGTAGGTGTTTTGCATGTTGTTCATAGTGCCCTCCATTAAAGGATGAAAGTTTACTGCTTTGATAAAAGCATAGCACGCCGGGGTCGGGAAATCCTTAAAACCTGCTTTTATTGCACTTAAATCGGGCTTAATCTGCCTTCATGGGCGTTTCCCGGCACCAAAAACGGGCAAATAGTAGCCGTATTGCAAGCTTATCTATGCCCTTGTTTCGGAATGTGGGGTGTTCTATGGTAAAATCAAAGGTTGATTGGATTATCAATTTCGTTTTAAACCTTTCTTTTTATTGGAGTTTTTCAAATGGCAATCGAACGCACCCTGTCGATCATCAAACCAGACGCAGTTGCAAAAAACGTGATCGGCCAAATCTACAGCCGCTTCGAGAACGCTGGCCTGAAGATCGTCGCTGCGCAAATGAAGCAGCTGTCGCGTGAAGAGGCTGAAGGTTTCTACGCCGCGCACAAAGAGCGCGGCTTCTTCAAAGATCTGGTGGACTTCATGGTTTCGGGTCCAGTCATGATCCAGGCACTGGAAGGCGAAAACGCCGTCCTGAAAAACCGCGAACTGATGGGCGCGACCGATCCTAAGAAGGCTGACAAAGGCACCATCCGTGCTGATTTCGCCGACTCGATCGACGCTAACGCCGTTCACGGCTCGGACGCTGTTGAAGCTGCCCAAGTTGAAATCGCTTACTTCTTCGGTAAGTAATTTGATGTAATTCTGCTTCCGCGCCCCGCGCGGAAGCGGTATCTTTTTTTGTACTGTTTTGAACCTGAATATGAACGCACCTCTGACCAACTTGCTGGACTTCGATCCCGCGCAGCTTATCGCTTATTGCGCCGAGTTGGGGGAGAAGCCGTTCCGCGCCAAGCAACTGCAGCGCTGGATCCATCAATTCGGCGCGTCGGATTTCGACAGCATGACGGATCTGGCCAAGTCGCTGCGCGATAAACTGAAAACCCGCGCCCACATCGCGGCGCCGGCCATTATCAGCGACCATACCTCCACCGACGGCACCCGCAAATGGCTGGTCGATGTCGGCAATGGCAACGCGGTCGAAACCGTGTACATCCCGGAAGAAAACCGCGGCACGCTGTGCATCTCCACCCAGGCCGGTTGCGCCGTCAACTGCCGTTTCTGCTCGACCGGCAAGCAGGGCTTCAGCCGCAACCTGAGCGTGGGCGAGATCATCGGCCAGCTGTGGATGGCGGAATTCGAACTGCGCCGCACCAAAGGCATCGAGCCCGGCCCGAAAGGCGAACGCCAGATCACCAATGTGGTCATGATGGGCATGGGCGAGCCGCTGCTGAATTTCGATCCGACCGCCACCGCGCTCAAGCTGATGCTGGACGATAACGCCTACGGCCTGTCGCGCCGCCGCGTAACCCTGTCCACTTCGGGCGTGGTGCCGATGATCGACAAGCTGTCGCAGGAAGTGCCGGTGGCCCTGGCCGTCTCGCTGCACGCCTCCAACGACGAGCTGCGCAACGGCCTGATCCCGCTGAACAAGAAGTACCCGCTGAAGGAGCTGATGGCGGCCTGCAAACGCTACATCGAGTTTGCGCCGCGCGACTTCATCACTTTCGAGTACTGCATGCTCGACGGCGTCAACGACAGCGACGAGCATGCGCGCGAACTGGTGGCGCTGGTGCAGCATCCCGAGTTCGGCGTCAACTGCAAATTCAACCTGATTCCATTTAATCCCTTCCCGGAATCGGGTCTGCTGCGCTCGAAGAACCCGCGCATCAGCGCCTTCGCCCAGGTGCTGCTGGACGCCGGCATCGTCACCACCATCCGCAAAACGCGCGGCGACGATATCGACGCCGCCTGCGGCCAGTTGGCCGGCGAAGTGCAGGACCGCACCAAGGTCCAGCAACGGATGGAAAAAATGGCCGAGTACCAGCAAAAATTCGGCGCCAACTTCGGCAAGATCGTGGAGATCCATTCCTGATGACCTTCCTGGCGCAGCGGAGCCGGCTCAGTCTCGTCGCCCTGTGCGCGGCAGGGACGCTGGCCGGTTGCGCCTCGCCAGGCACGCAGAACGGCAATAGCGGCAAGGCCGAGCTGACCACCGCGTCGGACCAGACGGCATTGCAGCGCAAGGTGGACATCCGCATGCAGCTGGCGATCGGCTACTTCGAGCAGGGCCAGTATCCGGTGGCGCTGGATGAAGTCAAGCTGGCGCTGGCGGCCGATCCGGCCTACGCCGACGGTTACGGTATGCGCGGCCTGATTTACCAGCAGATGGGCGAACGCGCGCTGGCCGAAGACAACTTCGTGCGCGCCCGCAAACTGGCGCCGGCCAGCCCGGATCTGGCCAACAACTACGGTTCTTTCCTGTGCCAGGAAGGCCGCGTAAAGGAAGCGTTGCCGCTGTTTGATGCGGCCCTGGCCAACCGCTCGTACCGTTCGCCGGCCAGTGCCGCGAACAACGCCGGTTCGTGCGCATTGAAGATCAAGGATTACGCCAGCGCGGAGCGTTATCTGCTGCAAGCCTTGCAGTTGACGCCTGACCTGCCGGCCACCAACGCCAATCTGGCGCGGGTATATTTTGAAAAGGGCGATTATGTGCGCGCCAATTTCTTCATCACCCGTTTGAACAAGGTGGCAAAGATGGAGAGTCTCACGGCCGATGTGCTGTGGCTCGCGATTAAGGTGCAGCATAAGCTGGGCGATACGGATGCGGAGGCTGGCTGGGCGACGCAATTGCGCCGTCACCACTCCGGCTCGACCGAGTATGCTGCTTATCAACGTGGGGCGTTTGATGAGTGAAACAGGGGTACCAATGAATTCTGAGTGGGCAGAACCGCCGCAAGAGCAGGGCAGCACCAGTACCGGCAAGGCGACGCCGGGTGCATTACTGGCGTCCCAGCGCGAGTCCCTGGGCTGGACGGTCGAACAGATTGCGGAACAACTGAAGCTGGCGGTACGCCAGGTGAAGGCATTGGAAGCCGGCGATTACGCCGCGCTGCCCAACATGGCGGTCACGCGCGGCTTTGTGCGCGCCTACGCCAAGGTATTGAAGATGGACGCGGCGCCGCTGGTCGCGATGATCGACGCGGCCGCGCCTCCTGCCCCCGAGGTGGTGGTGCCGCGCAAGGATTTGTCGGCCTCGTTCTCGGAGTCGCGCTTCCCGTCGATGACCGGACGTTCGTCCTCGCCGGCCGGCTGGCTGGTGGGACTGGCAGTGGTGGTCGTGGTGGGCGCCGCCGGTGCTTACGCTTACCATAACGGTCTGATTCCGGCCTCGCTGTTCCAGCGCAAGGAAGCCCCTGCGGAAGAAGCCAAGCCGGTCGAAGCCTCGGCGCCGATCGAGACCACGCTGGTCAAGCCGGGCGAGGAGGCCTCGCCGGTGCAGTCGACCAATGTGCCGCT
Source organism: Duganella dendranthematis (assembly GCF_012849375.1). Lineage (NCBI taxonomy): Bacteria > Pseudomonadati > Pseudomonadota > Betaproteobacteria > Burkholderiales > Oxalobacteraceae > Duganella > Duganella dendranthematis. The sequence goes on along the minus strand of NZ_CP051684.1, from coordinate 495,182 downwards.
GATTTCCGTGCCGCCGCAAGGCGAGCAAACGACAGCGCCAGCGGCTGAAGCGCCGGCAGCGGTGTCGCCGCCGGTCGCTGCGCCGGCACCAACGCCTGCGCCAGTCGCGGTTGCGCCGACGCCGGCACCGGCCGCATCGACCGCGCCAGCCGCCAGCACCGGCCATGAACTGGTGCTGAAAGTGAAAGAAGATTCGTGGGTGGAGATCCGCCGCCCAGGCACGACGTCGCTGATTGCGCGCCTGGTCAAAGCCGGCAGCACCGAGACCTTCGATATCAAGGACCCGGCCATGCTGATCGTCGGCAAACCTGGTGCGGTGGAAGCGACGCTGGGCGGCACGCCGCTGGCATTGCCGACCATTCCAGGCGGCACGATCTCACGCGTGAACATCAAATAAGCATCAAGTAAGAACAGAGTTAAGAAACCATGACGCAAACTGCTATTCCATCGGGACCACTCGACCGCCGCGCCAGCCGCCGCGTGTTGATCTCGCACGGCGAGCGCAAAATATGGGTGGGCGGCGACGCGCCGGTGGTGGTGCAATCGATGACCAACACCGACACCGCCAACGCCATCGAGACCGCAATCCAGATCCGCGACCTGGCGCGCGCCGGTTCGGAGCTGGTGCGCCTGACCGTGGACCGTCCGGAAGCCGCCGAAGCGGTGCCGTACATCCGCGAACAGCTGGACAAGATGGACGTCGACGTGCCGCTGGTCGGCGACTTCCACTACAACGGCCACACGCTGCTGAACGATTACCCGGAATGCGCGAAAGCGCTGTCGAAGTACCGCATCAACCCGGGCAACGTCGGCAAGGGCGCCAAGCGCGACACGCAGTTTGCGCAGATGATCGAAGTGGCGGCGCGCTACGACAAACCGGTGCGCATTGGCGTCAACTGGGGCAGCCTGGATCAGGCGCTGCTGGCGCGCATCATGGACGAAAACGCCGGCCGCGAGAATCCGTGGACTGCGCAGCAGGTGATGTATGAGGCGCTGATTACCTCGGCCATCGAGAACGCCGTGCGCGCCGAAGAACTGGGCCTGGGCCGCGACAAGATCATCCTGTCGTGCAAGGTCTCGGGCGTGCAGGATTTGATCGCCGTGTATCGTGAACTGGGCAAGCGCTGCGACTATCCGCTGCATCTGGGCCTGACCGAAGCGGGCATGGGCAGCAAGGGCATCGTCGCCTCGACGGCGGCGCTGTCGGTGCTGCTGCAAGAAGGCATCGGCGACACTATCCGCATCTCGCTGACGCCGGAGCCGGGCGGCGACCGCACCAAGGAAGTCGTGGTCGGGCAGGAGATCCTGCAAACCATGGGCCTGCGCAAATTCACGCCGATGGTGATCGCGTGCCCGGGCTGCGGCCGCACCACCTCCACCACTTTCCAGGAGCTGGCGGATAACATTCAGACCTTCCTGCGCGACCAGATGCCGGAGTGGAAAAAGACCTATCCGGGCGTGGAGGCGATGAACGTGGCCGTGATGGGCTGCATCGTCAACGGTCCGGGCGAATCGAAGCACGCCAACATTGGCATCAGTTTGCCGGGCACCGGCGAATCGCCGGCGGCGCCGGTGTTTGTCGATGGCGCCAAATTCGCCACGCTGCGCGGTGAGCGCATCGTCGAGGAATTCCAGGAAATCGTACTAAATTACGTTAAGAAGAACTACAGTAAAGAACATGTCCAAATCTGAAAAAATCACTGCCGTTAAGGGCATGAACGACATCCTGCCGACCGACTCGCATCTGTGGCAGCTGTTCGAGAACACCGCGCAGTCGGTGGTGCAGAGCTATGGCTTCCAGCAGATCCGCACGCCGATCGTGGAAGACACCGCGCTGTTCAAGCGCGCCATCGGCGCCGTCACCGACATCGTCGAAAAGGAAATGTACTCTTTCGAAGACTCGATGAATGGCGACCAGCTGACGCTGCGTCCTGAAGGCACGGCCGGCGCGGTGCGCGCCGTCATCGAACATAACCTGGTCTACGAAGGCCCGAAACGCCTGTGGTACACCGGCCCGATGTTCCGCCACGAGCGCCCGCAGCGCGGCCGCTATCGCCAGTTCTACCAGTTCGGCTGCGAAGCTGTGGGCTTCTCCGGTCCGGACGTGGACGCGGAAATGATCATCATGTGCCGCCGCCTGTGGGATGATCTGGGCCTGCCGGAAATCCGCCTGGAGATCAATTCGATCGGCGACGCCGAAGAGCGCGCGCGCCACCGTGTCGACCTGATCGCCTACCTGGAAAAGCACGAAGACATCCTTGACGCCGAAGCCAAGCGCCGCCTGCACAGCAACCCGCTGCGCATCCTGGACACCAAGAATCCTGCTATGCAGGACATGGTCAACGCCGCGCCGAAGCTGATGGACTACCTGGGCGAAGAGTCGCTGGCCCACTTCAACGGCGTGCGCAAGATCCTCGACCACGCCAACGTGCAGTACGTGATCAATACGCGCCTGGTGCGCGGCCTGGATTACTACAACCGCACCGTGTTCGAATGGGTCACCGATGCACTGGGCTCGCAGGGCACCGTGTGCGCCGGCGGCCGTTACGATCCGCTGATTGCATCCTTCGGTGGCAAGCCGACGCCTGCCGTCGGTTTCGCCATGGGCATCGAACGCCTGCTGGAACTGATGAAGGAAGCCGGCGAGCCGGATGCGCCTAATCAGTGCGACGTCTACCTGGTGCACCAGGGCGAAGCGGCGCAGCTGCAAGCCTTCGTGCTGGGCGAGCGCCTGCGCGATGCGGGCCTGGACGTGATCATGCACGGTTCCACCGCCGCCGGTCCGGGCAGCTTCAAGTCGCAGATGAAGAAGGCCGACGGCAGCGGCGCATCGTTCGCCGTCATCATCGGTGACGATGAAGTGGCCAACAACACCGCCGCCGTGAAAGCGATGCGCGCGGCGGAAGGCGACCAGCAGCAAACCACGGTGCCGTTCGAGGAAGTGGTCGACTTTGTGGTGGACCAGATCACCGACAGCGGCGACCACCATCACCACGTGCACGACGAACACTGCAACCACTAATTCAACCAAACCAACGATACGGCAGACGAATACCATGGCATACGATCTTGAAGAACAAGAACAAATCGCGTCCCTCAAAGCTTGGTGGGACAAATACGGCAACGCCACTACCTGGGTAGTGATCGCGGCGCTGGCGGCGTACTCCGGCTGGACCGGCTGGAAGTACTACGAGCGCAATCAGTCAGGCCAGGCCTCGGCGCTGTACGCCGAGCTGCAATCGGCGGTGGAAGCCAAGGACAACGCCAAGGTGCTGCGCGCCGCCGGCGACATGGAAAGCAAATTTGGCAGCACCACCTACGCGCCGATGGCCGCACTGGTGGCCGCCAAGAGCGCGTTTGAAGCCAACGATCTGAAATCGGCCAAGGCCCAGTTGCAGTGGGCGGCCGATCACGGCGCCGACGAATTCCGCGCGGTCGCCAAGATCCGTCTGGCCGGCGTGCTGCTGGATGAAAAAGCCTACGATGAAGCACTGAAGGTGCTGTCGGGCGACGTGCCGGCGCAATTTGCCAGCGCCGTGGCGGACCGCAAGGGTGACGTGCTGGCCGCGCAGAACAAGCTGGCCGAAGCCCGCGCCGCCTACCAGGCCGCGCTGGACGCCGACAAGAAGAATCCGGGCCGTCAACTGATCCAGCTGAAACTGGAAGCAATCGGCGGCTCCGTGCCGGCTGAAAAAGGCGCAGCTTAACGGCAGGTCGTTCCCGCGCACGCGGGAATCCATGCTGAGTATAGACTCCCGCATGCGCGGGAGCGACGGCTCTAACGATCAAGGTTTATAAATTATGCGTATTACCGAAAAAGTAGTTGCAGCAAGCGTGTTTGCGATGTTGGCCGGTTGTTCCTTGTTCGGATCCAAAGATGCCAAGAACCAGCCGGCGGCGCTGGTGGAGTTGAAAAACCCGACGCTGTCGCCGAAGACGGTGTGGAAGTACTCGGTCGGCAAAGCCGGCAATGCAGTCTTCACGCCAGCGGTGGTGGGCGACAGTGTCTACGTGGCCGATGCCGGCGGCGCACTGGTACGCCTGAACGCCGCCACTGGCAAGGAAATCTGGCGCGTCAAAACCGGCACCGACCTGACGGCCGGTGTGGGCAGCGACGGCGAAGTGGTGGTGGTCGGCGGCGTCAAGGGCCAGATACTGGCCTATGACATCAACGGCAAGCAGCTGTGGAAGGCGCAAGCCACCAGCGAAGTGCTGTCGTCGCCGGAAGCGGGCGGCGGCCTGGTGGTGGTGCGCAGCGTCGACAACGTCATCACCGGCTTCGACGCCAAGACCGGCGACAAGAAATGGAACGTGACCCGTACCACGCCGGCCCTGACCCTGCGCAATGCGCCGGGCATGGTGATCGCCGCGCCGAACGCGTACATCGCCCAGCCGGGCGGCAAGCTGCTGGCGCTGGCGCTGGCGGCAGGTCAGCAGCGCTTTGAGGTAGTCGTCGGCGAACCGCGCGGCGCTACCGAACTGGAACGCGTGACCGACATCGCCGGCACGCCGGTCATTTACGAGAAAGACATCTGCGCGGTTTCCTATCAGGGCCGCGTAGCCTGCTTCGACGTCGCCACCGGCGCGCCGAAGTGGAGCAAGGCCGCTTCGTCCGACAAGGGCGTGGCGGTCGATCAGCGTTTCGTTTTCGTTTCGGATGACAAGGGCTCCGTGTCCGCGTTCAGCCGCGAAAACGGCGCTAACGCCTGGAAGAACGACAAACTGACCTTCCGCGTGCTGTCGACCCCCGTGTCGTATGGCCGCGCAGTGGCAGTTGGCGACTACCAGGGTTACATCCACTTCCTGTCACGGGAAGATGGCGCATTTATTGGTCGTGTGGCGACCGACGGCAGCCCTATCCAGGCTGATCCCGTCATCGCTGGCACGAATTTGATTTTCCAAACCCAATCAGGGACAGTGACCGCACTCGCGGTCGAGTAATAAAATGAAGCCGGTAATCGCACTAGTGGGTCGACCCAATGTAGGGAAATCGACCTTGTTCAATCGTCTGACCCGCTCGCGCGATGCGCTGGTGGCGGACTTGCCTGGGTTGACGCGCGATCGTCACTATGGCGAGGGCCGTGTCGGCGAACGTCCCTTCCTCGTTATCGACACCGGCGGCTTTGAGCCGGTGGCCAAGGAAGGCATCCTCCACCAAATGGCCAAGCAAACCAAGCAGGCCGTGGCCGAAGCTGACGTTGTCATCTTCCTGGTCGACGGCCGCCAGGGCTTGACCCCGCACGACAAGACCATCACCGACTTCCTGCGTAAAAGCGGCCGTCCGGTGCTGCTGGTCGTGAACAAGGCGGAGGGCATGCGCTACAACGCAGTGGTGGCGGACTTCTACGAACTGGGACTGGGCGAACCGGCTGTCATTTCGTCGGCACACGGCGACGGCGTGCACGATCTGGTCGATCTGGCGCTGGATACGGCGTTTGAAAAGCGTCCGGAAGATCCGGAAGAGCTGGAGCCAACCGATCGCGGTATCAAGATCGCGCTGGTGGGCCGTCCCAACGTCGGCAAGTCGACGCTGATCAATACCCTGGTGGGTGAAGAACGCGTCATCGCTTTCGACATGCCGGGCACCACCCGCGACTCGATCGAGATTCCGTTTGAGCGCGACGGCAAGCAGTACACGCTGATCGACACCGCCGGTATCCGCCGCCGCGGCAAGGTATTCGAAGCCATCGAGAAATTCTCGGTGGTGAAGACGCTGCAATCGATCTCGGAAGCCAACGTGGTCGTGCTGATGCTCGACGCGCAGCAGGACATCTCCGAGCAGGATGCGCATATTGCCGGCTTCGTGCTGGAGACCGGCCGCGCGCTGGTCATCGCCGTCAACAAGTGGGACGGCCTGCGCACCGACGAACGCGACGAGATCAAGATCGACATCGACCGCAAGCTGGACTTCCTCGGCTTCGCCAAGATGCACTTCATCTCGGCGCTGAAGGCGCAGGGCATCGGTCCACTGATGAAGTCGCTGGACCAGGCCTATGCCGCCGCGTTTGCCGACCTCTCGACGCCTAAGCTGACCCGCGCGCTGATCGAAGCGGTGGAGAAGCAGGAGCCGAAGCGCAAGGGTTCGATCCGTCCGAAGATGCGTTATGCGCACCAGGGCGGCATGAATCCGCCGGTGATCGTCATCCACGGCAATGCACTCGACGCCATCAGCGATCCGTACAAGCGTTATCTGGAGAAGCATTTCCGCGAGACGTTCAATCTGGTCGGTACGCCGTTGCGGATCGAACTGCGCACGGGTAAGAACCCGTTCGCAAAAACTTCCGGAAAATAAGGTTTTTTTTGCAGGAACAGCCTGCAAAAAAAACAAAAACAAGGTACAGTGGCTTAGAAGCACCACTTTTCACGTGGCGAGCGGTGTTTCAGCGAAAATAGTTTGACTTTTAAAGACTTTTCGCTGGGCCACGACCTTGAATTCAAGCGTTTCGCCTCCACTTCCAACACAACAACATAAAATGGAGCTGTTATGAGCAATAAAGGGCAACTGTTACAAGACCCATTCCTGAACGCCTTGCGCAAGGAACACGTTCCTGTTTCGATCTACCTGGTCAACGGCATCAAGCTGCAAGGCCACATCGAATCGTTCGACCAGTACGTCGTACTGCTGCGTAACACTGTGACCCAGATGGTGTACAAGCACGCCATCTCCACCGTGGTGCCGGCGCGCGCCGTCAACCTCAATATTGAAAACGAAGCGGAATAAGCATTTGCAGCATCGCTTCTCTCCACATAGCGTGACCGTCGTATGCGCGCAGCTTTAGTCGGTATCGATTTCGGCCAGGGCGACTTTGCCGCCAGCGTCGAGGAACTCAACCTGCTGGCGCGTTCAGCCGGGGCGGAACCGGTGACGGTGATCACGGCAAAGCGCTCCGCTCCGGACGCGGCTTATTTCGTCGGCAGCGGCAAGGCGGACGAAATCGGCCAGGCCGTGCTGGCCGACCGCATCGAAATCGTCATCTTCAACCACGCGCTGTCGCCGGCGCAGCAACGCAATCTGGAAAAGCGCCTGAACATTCGGGTGCTGGACCGGACCAGTTTGATCCTTGATATTTTCGCGCAGCGCGCGAAGAGCCATGAGGGCAAGCTGCAAGTTGAGCTGGCGCAGCTACAGCACCTTGCGACCCGATTAATCCGCGGCTGGACTCACCTTGAGCGCCAGAAGGGCGGTATCGGCTTGCGCGGCCCCGGTGAAACGCAGCTGGAAACCGATCGCCGATTGATCGGCGAGCGGGTCAAGGCCCTGCGCGCGCGTCTGGCCAAGCTGCGCAAGCAGCACGAGACCCAGCGCCGTTCTCGCAACCGTACCCAGACGTTCTCGATTTCGCTGGTCGGTTACACCAATGCCGGCAAATCCACCCTGTTCAACGCGGTGACCAAGGCCGGCGTGTATGCGGCCGACCAATTGTTCGCCACGCTGGACACGACCTCGCGTCGCGTCTACATGGGCGAGGAAGTCGGCAACGTGGTGCTGTCCGATACGGTGGGTTTCGTGCGCGAGTTGCCGCACCAGCTGGTGGCGGCATTCCGCGCCACGCTGGAAGAGACCATTCATGCCGATCTGCTGCTGCACGTGGTGGACGCCGCGTCGCCGGTACGCATGGAGCAGATCGAGCAGGTCAACCTGGTGCTCAAGGAAATCGGCGCCGATCATATTCCGCAGATTCTGGTGTGGAACAAGATCGACGCGGCCGACCTCGAACCCTCGGTTGAGCGAGATGAATATGATAAGATTTCTCGCGTCTTCCTCAGTGCCCGCACTGGCGAAGGCCTGGACTTGCTGCGCGGCGCCATCACCGAATGGGCCAAGGCCGCGCCGAACGCGCGCCTGCAGCAGCCGTACGACACCGAAGACACACAAGAAGAATTAGAAGAAGTAGAGAGCAGTCCCACCCTCACTGACGTTGGATCACACTAATGCGTGTCTCCTCACTTATGAAACGACTCGGCTTGAAGCTGTCGCTGAACGACCCTCGCTGGGGGAAGGACAACAAGCCGCAGGCCAATGAAGGCAAGAAGCCCGGTGAAGGTCCGCCGGATATGGAGCAGCTGTGGCGCGACTTCAATCAGAAGCTGAACAACCTGTTCGGCCAGAAGCGTCCGCCCAACAATAACAACGACAACAACGGCAGCGGTGACGGCGGCGGCAATCGCCCCGATCTCGCCGGCGGCATCCGCGCCACGGCTGGCGCCATTGGCGCGGTGGTAGCGCTGATCTGGCTTGCCAGCGGTTCGTTCATCGTGCAGGAAGGCCAGACCGGCGTGGTCTACACCTTCGGCAAAGTCAGCCACACCACCGGCTCCGGTTTCAACTGGCGCTGGCCGTATCCGTTCCAGAGCGACGAGACGGTCAAGGTGTCGCAGATGCGCATGGTGGAAATTGGCTACCGTGGCAATATCAAGAACAAACAGGCGCGCGAATCGCTGATGCTGACCGATGACGAAAACATCATCGACATCCAGTTCGCCGTGCAGTTCAAGCTGAAAGATCCGGTCGCGTGGTTGATGAATAACCGCGACGAGGAAGACACCGTGCGCCAGGTCGCCGAGACGTCGATCCGCGAAATCGTCGGCAAGAACAAGATGGACTTCGTGCTGTACGAAGGCCGCGACAAAGTGGCGTTTGAAACCCAGCAGCTGATGCAGCAGATCCTCGACCGTTACGCCTCCGGCGTGCTGGTGTCCAGCGTGACGCTGCAAGCGGTGCAGCCGCCGGAGCAGGTGCAGATCGCCTTCGACGATGCGGTGAAAGCAGGGCAGGACCGCGAGCGTCAAAAGAATGAAGGCCAGGCTTACGCCAACCAGGTGATTCCTACCGCGCGCGGCGCCGCTTCGCGCCTGCTGCAGGAAGCCGAGGGCTATCGTTCGATGGTGGTGGAAAACGCCACCGGTAATGCCTCGCGCTTCAAGCAGGTGCTGGTCGAGTACCAGAAAGCGCCAGGCGTGACGCGTGACCGCATGTACCTGGACACCATGCAGCAGATCTTCTCCAGCGCCTCCAAGGTGATGGTCGATGCGAAAAGCGGCAGCAATCTGCTGTATCTGCCGCTGGACAAGCTGATCGCCCAAGCCGCGGCCACCGATGCGCAAGCCACCGCGGCGCGCGCCGCTGCGGCGGCACAGGCGGCCGGCGGCTCGCCAGCCACCAGCGCCACGCTGCCATCCGACCTGATACCGTCGGTGGAAGTCAACCGCCTGCGCGACCCGCGCACGCGCGAGTCCTTACGTGACCGGGAGAGCCGTTAATGAATCGCATAGCTAGTACCGTTGTCCTGGCGTTCATCGCGCTGATGCTGCTGTCGTCGACCGTGTTCGTGGTCGACCAGCGCAAGTATGCGATCGTGTTCGCACTGGGCCAGATCAAGGAAGTGATCCGCGAACCGGGCCTGCACTTCAAACTGCCGCCGCCGTTCCAGAATGTGGTGTTCCTGGATAACCGCATCATGACGATCGAATCGCCGGATGCCGAGCGTTTCATCACCGCCGAGAAAATGAACATCCTGGTGGACAGCTTCGTCAAATGGCGCATCGGCCGCGGCGAAGCCCAGCCCAAGCTGTACTACGTGACCTTTGGCGGCGAAGAAAGCCGCGCGCGTGATCGTATGTCGCAGATCATCAAGGCGGCGCTGAATGAAGAAATTACCAAGCGCACCGTGGCGGAAGTGATTTCCGGCCAGCGCGGCAAAGTGATGGAAGGCATTCGCGCCAAGGTAGTGCAGGAAGCCGCCCAGATCGGCGTCGAGATCATCGACGTGCGCCTGAAGCGCGTGGAATATGTTGAGCAGATCAACACCTCGGTGTACGAACGCATGAAGGCCGAGCGCATGCGCGTGGCCAACGAGCTGCGCTCGACCGGCGCGGCGGAATCGGAAAAGATCCGCGCGGATGCCGATCGTCAGCGTTCGGTGATCCTGGCGGAAGCGTACCGGGAAGCGGAAGAAACCAAGGGTGAGGGCGATGCCAAGGCATCCGCCATCTATGCTGATGCATTCGGCAAAAACCCTGAGTTCTACAAGTTCTATCGCAGCCTGGAAGCTTACCGCACCACCTTCAAGAACCATGGCGACGTGATGGTGATGGATTCCAGCTCGGACTTCTTCAAATACTTCAAGGGCGCTGGCGCCGGCGGCGCAGCCCCGGCTCCGGCCAAGAAGTAACCCGAGGCTACGGCAAAGGGTCGGACCCCGTACAGGGTCCGACCCTTCAGTCGCCGGCCGGCGGACAGCCCCGCATCAGCGTGGGTTCGCATCTTTTTCCCCTCATTCAACGCATTTTCGCGTAAAATATCAGGTTCGGCCGTCCAGTTTGGTGGCCTCGGCCTGCGTGCCGCATTGTTCATTTCTTAAATAAATAGTCCCATGCCGAATTGGCTGCTGCCTGAGAATATCGCCGACGTTTTGCCGTCGGAAGCTCGCAAGATTGAAGAGTTGCGTCGCCTGATGCTGGATAATTTCCGTCTGTACGGCTACGAGCTGGTCATGCCGCCCTTGCTGGAATACCTGGAATCGCTGCTGACCGGCGCCGGTGAAGACACCGACCTGCGCACCTTCAAGCTGGTCGACCAGCTGTCGGGCCGCATGCTGGGCCTGCGCCCGGACATGACCACGCAAGTGGCGCGCATCGACGCCCACCTGCTGAATCGCACGTCGGTCACGCGCCTGTGCTATGCCGGCAGCGTGCTGCATACCCGTCCCTCGGGCCTGCACGCCACCCGCGAGCCGTTGCAGATCGGCTGCGAGATGTACGGCCATGCCGGCCTGGAAGCCGACGCCGAAATCCAGGAACTGGCGCTGGCCTCGCTGGCCCTGGCCGGGTTCACCGAAGTGCGGCTGGACCTGATGCACGTCGGCGTGCTGCGCGCGTTGCTGGATAATTGCCCGGCCGCCCAGCGCGACCAGGCGAAACTGTATGCCGCGCTGCGCGCCAAAGACGTGCCGGACCTGCAGGCGCTGACCAAGGATTACGCGCCGCTGGTGCGCGACGCCTTGCTGGCACTGCCGTCGCTATACGGCGACGTCGATGTGCTGGCCAAAGCGCGCGAAGTGCTGCCTGATCTGCCGGGCATCGCCAAGGCGCTGGCCGAACTGGCCGCACTGGCGGCGTCGGCGCTGGGCCGGGCCCAGGTCGCCATCGACCTGGCCGACCTGCGCGGTTACCAATACGAAAGCGGCGCGATGTTCGCGCTGTATGTACCAGGCTTGCCGAACGCGGTGGCGCGCGGCGGCCGATACGATCACGTAGGCGAGGCCTTCGGCCGGGCACGTCCCGCCACCGGTTTCTCGCTCGACCTGCGCGAACTGGCGCGCCTGTTGCCTACTGCGGAGCGCAAGCATTCGATCCGCGCGCCGTGGGGCAATGCGCCGGAATTGAAGGAAAAAATCGCCGAGCTGCGCAAGTCCGGCGAAGTGGTGATCCAGAGTATGCCGGGTCACAGCCACGAACTGGACGAGTTCGAGTGCGATCGCGCGCTGGTCCTCGAAGAGCATGGTAGTAACTGGATTCTTAAAAACTTAGGTTAATGTGATGTCAAACAAAAACGCAAAAAACGTCGTCGTCATCGGTACCCAATGGGGCGATGAAGGTAAAGGCAAAATCGTCGACTGGCTGACGGATCACGCGCAAGGCGTGGTGCGCTTCCAGGGCGGCCACAACGCCGGCCATACGCTGGTTATCGGCGGCGTCAAAACTGCGCTGCAACTGATCCCGTCGGGCATCATGCGCCCGGGCGTGGCCTGCTACATCGGTAACGGTGTGGTGGTGTCGGTGCCGGACGTGCTGCGCGAAATCGACAAACTGGAAGCGGTCGGCGTCGAAGTCGCCTCGCGCCTGAAAGTGTCGGACGCGGCGCCGGTCATCCTGCCTTACCACGCTGCGCTGGATCACGCCCGTGAAGCCGCCCGCGGCGACGCCAAGATCGGCACCACCGGCAAGGGCATCGGCCCGGCCTACGAAGACAAGGTGGCGCGCCGCGCCATCCGCATCGCCGACCTGCTGAACGAAAAACGTTTCGCCGAAAAACTGGAAGCCAATCTGGACTACCATAACTTCGTGCTGGAAAACTATCTGAAAGCACCGAAGGTCGACTACCAGAAGACCCTGGACGACGCGCTGGCCTACGTGCCGCGCCTGCGTCCTATGGTGACCGACGTTTCGAGCGCGCTGTACAAGGCGCACAAGGCCGGCGCCAGCCTGCTGTTCGAAGGCGCCCAGGGCTCGCTGCTGGACGTCGACCACGGCACCTATCCGTTCGTGACCTCGTCGAACTGCGTGGCCGGCAATGCCGCCGCCGGCGCCGGCGTCGGCCCGAGCATGCTGCACTACGTGATGGGCATCACCAAGGCCTACACCACCCGCGTGGGTTCCGGTCCGTTCCCGTCGGAGCTGCCAACCGACGCCGGCGTGGGCCACCACCTGGCGCAAGTGGGCCACGAGTTCGGCACCGTGACCGGCCGTGCCCGTCGCTGCGGCTGGTTCGACGCCGCGCTGCTGCGCCGCTCGGTCCAGATCAACGGCGTGACCGGCATGTGCATCACCAAGCTGGACGTGCTGGACGGCCTGGAAACCCTGAAGCTGTGCACCGGTTACACCATCAACGGCGTGGCCACCGACATCTTCCCGTCGGGCGCTGAAGAAGCCGCGCTGTGCGTGCCGGTGTACGAAGAAATGCCGGGCTGGACCGACACCACCGTCGGCGCCAAGTCGATGGACGCGCTGCCGGTGGCCGCCCGCAACTACATCAAGCGTATCGAAGAGTTGGTCGGCGTGCCGGTCGACATGGTATCGACCGGTCCGGATCGTGAAGAAACGATCGTGCTGCGTCATCCGTTCGCGTAATCAAGGAATCTTATGACCACTCCACAAACCAACGAAAAACACCTCTGGGTCTCCTGGGACGAATACCACCGCCTGATCGAGCGCCTGGCGCTCAAGGTGCATGAATCGGGCTGGAAGTTCGACATGGTGCTGTGCCTGGCGCGCGGCGGCGTGCGTCCGGGCGACGTGTTCTCGCGCATCTTCGACGTGCCGCTGGCGATTCTGTCGACCAGCTCGTACCGCGAAGACAAGGGCACCACCCAGGGCGACCTGGACATCGCCAAGTACATGACGATGACCAAGGGCCCGCTGTCGGGCAAGATCCTGCTGGTCGATGATCTGGCCGACTCCGGCGTGACGCTGACCAAGGTCATGCAGCACCTGAAGGACAACTTCGACGGCGTGACCGAAGTCAAATCGGCCGTGATCTGGACCAAGGGCAGCTCGGCCTTCCGCCCGGACTACCAGATGGAAGAACTGCCGCACAATCCATGGATCCACCAGCCGTTTGAAGACTATGACGGCCTGCGTCCGCACCAGCTGGCGGCGTGGATCAAGAAAGGCGAAACGGCCGCTTAAGCCGTGTTAACAAGGGAGCTGCGGCTCCCTTTTTTCTTCAAGAGAGTTTATGACTCAAGACTTCTTCCAGACCTTCATCCTGCTGGTGCTGGTGACCGACCCCTTCGGCAATGTGCCGCTGTTTGCCAGCGTGCTCAATCCGGTGCCGGTGGCGCGCCGGCCGCGCATCGTCATCCGCGAATGCGGCATCGCCTTTGTGCTGCTGCTGATCTTCATGTTCTTCGGCCGTCACTTCCTGGCGGCGCTGCACCTGTCGGAAGTGGCGCTGCGCATCGGCGGCGCCGTGATCCTGCTGCTGATCTCGATCCGCATGATCTTCCCGCATCCGGATGGCGTGCTGGGCCGCACCGACGGCGCCGAGCCGTTCATCGTGCCGTTGGCGATTCCGGCGCTGGCCGGACCGTCGGCGCTGGCCACGGTGCTGCTGTTCTCGCGCGAAAGCACCGGCGAAGTGCTGGTGCACGTGGCGGCGCTGGCGGCGGTGGGCGTGGTGTGGCTGCTGGTGTTTCTCAGCGCCGAGAAGCTGCAGAAAGTCCTCGGTCCGCAGGTGATGACCGCCTTCGAGCGCCTGATGGGTCTGATCCTGACAGCGATGTCGGTCGAAATGCTGCTGGGCGGCATCCGCGAGTTCGTCAAGTCGCTGTAAGGTTGGCGGCGGCGCCGGCGTGGCGCCGCTGCGTACAAAAATCCACAACATTGTAAAAAAGCTTTGGTGCGCGCCGAAAACGCGAGTAGACTTTATTCGAACGTCATGTAACCGGTTACATTCGTCATTGATCGAGCCGGTTTTATTTTTAGATAACGATGTAACCGGTTACATTTTAAAGAAGGCAGGCTATGGCGGTAACCATCAAGGATGTGGCGCAGGCGGCGGGCGTGTCGGTGGCGTCGGTGTCGCGCGCGCTCAACGGCCACGCCAGCATTACCGACGACACCCGCAAGCACGTGCTGGACGTGGTCAAGCGCATGCGCTACATGCCGCATGTTGGCGCGCGCAGCCTGACCACCAGCACCACCAACACCATCGGCGTGCTGCTGCCTGACCTGTACGGCGAATTCTTCTCGGAGATGATCCGCGGCATCGACGGCGCCGCGCGCCGCCACGGCCTGCAGCTGATGGTCTCCAGCCTGCACGGCGATGCCGACGAAGCGGCGCTGGCGTTGCGCGCCATGCGTGGCCGCGTCGACGGCCTGCTGGTGATGTCGCCGCACGTCGACGCCGCCTTCCTGTCCGATAACCTGCCGGACGAGCTGCCGATCGTGCTGATGAACACCGCCAGCGGCGGCGCTCACTATCCGTCGCTGTCGGTCGACAATTACAGCGCCGCCCACGCCATGGTGGCGCATCTGGTGGCCTGCGGCTACCAAGACATCGCCTTCCTCGCCGGCCCGGCCGGCAACTACGAAGCGCAGGAACGGCTGCGCGGCTACCACGCGGCGCTGGCGCGGCTGGCGGCAGGCGCAAAGCCGCGCGTGTTCGAAGGCGATTTCTCCGAGCAGTCCGGCGAGGCGGTCGGCCGTGCGCTGTTGGCTATGCCGGCCGACCAGCGTCCCGCCGCGCTGTTCGCCGCCAACGACATGATGGCCATCGGCGCGCTGCTGACGCTGACCCAAGGCGGCCTGCAGGTGCCGCGCGACATGGCGCTGGCCGGCTTCGATGATATTCCCATCGCGCGCTATGTCAGCCCGGCGCTGACCACGGTGCGCGTGCCCATCGCCGAGCTGGGCGTGCAGTCGCTGGAGCGCCTGCTGGCCGCTATCGGTGACGCCGGCCGCAGTGAGGCCAGCATGGAAATGCTGGCCGCCGAACTGGTGTTGCGCGCCTCGACGGGAGAGTCCAGTTCACCCTAAGCACGACCGCAGCACCACAGCTTCATGACCTAGATACATACAAAAAAATCAGGAGACAACCATGAAAACGACACACCGCATTCCCGTACTACGTTTGTCCGTGATGGCGGCCGCACTGGCCGCCGCCTTGCTGGCCGCACCCTACGCCAGCGCGCAATTGAGCAGCGCCACGATCCAGGGGCAGGTGACGCGCGGCAGCGCGGCCGCCGCCGGCACGCCGGTGACGGCGGTCAATCAGGCCAACGGCTACGCCTACAACGCCGTGACCCACGCCGATGGCAGTTATGTGCTGACCGGCGTGGCGCCGGGCACCTATCAGATCAAGGTCGGCAATCAGCAGTCGGAACTGGTGACCGTCAGCGTTGGCCAGACCAGCCAGGTCGACCTGCAATTGCAAGAGGGCATGACGCAGGTGGTGATCACCGGTTCGGCCACGCGGCGCGACGTCGCCGGCTCCGAGGTCGGCACGTCGGTATCGCGCCAGCAGATCGAGAAGCTGCCGCAGGTGACGCGCAACTTCCTGTCCTTCGCCGACCTGGCGCCGGGCGTGCGCTTCGACGTCGACCAGAGCGGCAATGTCAAGCTGCAGAGCGGCTCGCAGAATCAGGACAACGTCAACGTCTTCATCGATGGCGTCAGCCAGAAGAACAACATCCTGCGCGGCGGCGTGTCCGGCATCGATTCGAGCCGCGGCAATCCGTTCCCGCAGTCGGCGGTGGCCGAGTACAAGGTGATCTCGCAGAACTACAAGGCCGAGTATGACCAGGTGTCCAGCGCCGCCATTACCGCCGTCACCAAGTCGGGCGGCAACGAGCTGCATGGCGATGCCTTCTGGGACCACACCGGCACCAACCTAACCGCGCTCGATCCGTTCCAGAAGACCGCCGAAGCGCAGGGCGTGGCGCGGCCGGCGTCCTCGCAGGACCAATACGGCATGACGCTGGGCGGACCAATCAAGAAAGACGTCGCGCATTACTTCTTCGCCTACGAGGGCAAGAAAATCGACAGCCCGCGCCAGGTGATCCTGCAGCGCACCGATTTGCTGCCCGACGCCGGCATCGTGCCGTCGCTGCTGGCGCAGCAGGGCGCCGCCGTCTCCACCTTCAAGGAAAACCTGTTCCTGCTGAAGATCGATGCGCAGATCGGCGAGGACCAGCGGGTCGAGGCCACGGCCCGCATCCGCCGCGAGACCGACCAGATCCCGGAAGACGCAAAGCTGAGCGTCGCGGAGAACACCCTCAACCGCAGCAACGACGAGGACCGCTTCGATTTCAAGCATGAGTGGAGCGGTCGCGGCTTCCTCAACGAGGCCCGCGTGGGCTACGAAAAATACACCTGGAATCCGCATTCGACGGCGGTGGCGCCGTATATCCGCTACCAGGTTTCCCCCAGCAACAGCGACAACAACGTGGTGGACGTGATCATCACCGGCGGCTCGCCCAACAACCAGTTCCGCGAGCAGCGCGGCGAGATGGTGCAGGACGACCTGACCTACACCGGCATGCGGGGCCACACGATGAAGGGCGGCTTCAAGATCAAGCATATCAGCTACGACCTGTCCGGGACCGCGCGCGCGGTGGACCAGCTGTATGAACGGATCGACACCGTCACCGGCCTGCCAAGCATCATCCGCACCGACGGCGCGATTCCCGCCTCCGGCGTCGATTTCGACAACAACCAGTACGGCGTCTACTTCCAGGACGACTGGCAGGTCAACAACAAGCTGCTGCTGAACCTCGGCCTGCGCTACGACTACGAAGACAATATGCTGAACGACAGCTATGTCACGCCGGCCGACCGCGTCGCCATCTTCAACAAGCAGGACCCGCGCGACGGTGCGCCGGCAGGGCAGACGTATGCACAGTCGCTGGCCAAGGGCGGCGTCAACATCAACGACTACATCAGCACCGGCAACAGCCGCAAGCCGTTCAAGAACGCATGGGCGCCGCGGCTCGGCCTTTCGTACGACATCAACGGCGACCGCGCCTCGGTGCTGTTCGCAGGTTGGGGCCGCGCCTACGACCGCACCATCGCCAACCACGCGCTGGACGAAGCGCAGAAGAACGCGCAGGCCGGCGGCGAAGTGTGGCTGATCAAGAACGACCACAAGATGGCTTACACCGACCAATACAGTTTCGGCCTGCGCCAGGCGCTGGGCATGTGGAACGGCGAGGCGGGCTACACCAACTCGCGCAGCCATAACCAGTTCAACTGGTTCGGCGGCAATCGCGATCCGCAAGGCGGCTACGGCAGCGCGAGCCCGATCGATCCGCTGTTCGGCTCCATGCCGGGATACTCGACGCTGGTGCTGGGTGACTTCATCAGCCAGGCCAAGACCGACTCGGTCTACCTGAAAATGGACAAGCCTTACAGCAAAGCCTCGACGTGGAGTCTCGGCGCGACCTATACCTACAGCCGCGGCGAGACCACCAACAAGGAATGGACCAACAATATCTTCAACTGGACTTACGGCCGCTATCCGTATGCGTGGAATCCATCGACGGATGTCGAACGCCATCGCCTGGTGGTGGCCGGCGTGTCGGATGGCTTGCTGCCGTGGGGCCTGATGCTGTCCGGGAAGCTGACGCTGGGCTCCGGCCTGCCGTACCGCATCACCGATTGTTCGACAGGCTTCGACCAGTGCGTGTCCGCCAAGGGCGAGGGAAGCGCCTTCCATCAGGTGGATGTGGGCCTGTCGAAGGAAGTGGCGTTCCGCTTCGGCCGCGTATCGCTGCGCGCGGACGTGCTCAACCTGTTCAACAGCATCAACTACGGCGGCTACGATGGCTGGGGCGGTGGACCGGGTAATCCGCAAAATCGCCTGGGCGGTGACAACAAAAACCTTGGCACGCCGAATTCGGTCGGCGGCCCGATGCGCACCGTGAAGTTCAGCGCGCGTTATGCATTCTAAGGACCGCCGCATGCGACCACACGCCCGTCATACCGTCCTGAATCTGTTGCTGGCTTCCTGCGCGCTGGCTGGCGCGGGAGCAGCGGCGGCGCGCGATACAGCGTTGCCGCCGGTGTTCGACGACCTGCAACAGCGCACCTTCCGCTTTTTCTGGGATACCACCAATCCCGCCAATGGCCTGGTTCCGGACCGGTATCCGACGCCGTCCTTTTCCAGCGTGGCGGCGGTGGGCTTCGGCCTGACCGCCTATCCGATCGGCGTCGAGCGCGGGTACATTACGCGCCAGCAGGCGCGCGACCGGGTACTGGCCACGCTGCGCTTCTTCCGCAACGCGCCGCAGGGCGATGGCAAAGGCACCGTCGCCAGCGGCTACAAGGGTTTCTTCTATCACTTCCTCGACATGAAGACCGGCCTGCGCTACAACGACAAGGTGGAACTGTCGACGGTGGACACGGCACTGTTCCTGGCCGGGGCGCTGTTCTGCGAATCCTATTTTGACGGCAGCGACGCCGGCGAACAGGAAATTCGCAAGCTGGCGAAAGAGATCTATGAGCGGGTCGACTGGACCTGGGCGCAGACGCGCAAACCCTCCATCGCACTGGGATGGGAACCGGAATCCGGCTTCCACGGCTACGACTGGAAGGGCTATAACGAAGCGATGCTGATTTACGTGCTGGCGCTGGGATCACCGACGCATCCGGTACAGCCGGACGCCTGGAAAGCGTGGACCAGCACCTACGACAAAAGCCTGCAAGGCCAGCGCGGCGAGGAACACCTTGGCTTTCCATCGCTGTTCGTGCACCAGTACAGCCATGTGTGGATTGATTTTCGCGGCATTCGCGACGACTACATGCGGACGCGCGGCTACGACTACTTCGAAAACAGCCGCCGCGCGACATACGCACAGCAGGCTTACGCGGTGGCCAATCCGCTGCGCTGCAAGGGCTATGGCCAGAACGTCTGGGGGATCACCGCCAGCGACGGTCCAGTCGACCAGGTGCTGGAGTACAACGGCACGCAGCTGCCATTCCGCACCTATTCGGCGCGTGGCATCGGTGGCCTGAAGGCCTATGACGACTGCACGCTGGCGCCAACCGCCGCCGCTGCGTCACTGCCGTTCGCGCCGGAGATCGTGGTGCCTGCGGTGCTGGAAATGAAGCAGCGCTACGGAGACTTCATCTACGGCGAGTACGGCTTCTACGACGCCTTCAATCCCAGCTTTACCTACAACGTGCCGGTGTCGCAAGGGCAGGTGGTGGCCGGCAAGGGCTGGGTGGACAAGGATTACCTTGGCATCGACCAGGGGCCGATCATCGCCATGACGGAGAACTACCGCAGCGAGCTGGTATGGCGCGCCATGCGCAAGCACCCGGCGATCCGCCTTGGACTGCAACGCGCCGGCTTCACCGGCGGCTGGCTGGAAAAATGACGCGACTGGTCTCCATCGCACTGTTGCTGTCGCTGGTCGCGCTGCTGTCGTCCTGTTCGCAGCGGCAGGAGCAGGGCGTGGTGCTGAAGTTCTGGGCCATGGGGCGCGAGGGCGAAGTGGTCACGGCGCTGATTCCGGAATTCGAGCGCACGCATCCCGGTGTGCGTGTCGAAGTCCAGCAACTGCCATGGACCGCCGCCCACGAGAAGCTGCTGACCGCTTTTGCCGGCGAAGTAATGCCGGATGTTTTTCAACTCGGGAATACCTGGATACCGGAGCTTGAAGTGCTGAACGCACTGGCGCCGCTGGACGGCTATGTCGCCGCATCGGCGGTGGTCAGGCAGGATGACTACTTCCCCGGCATCTGGGACACCAATGTGGTGAACGGCAGGCTGTGGGGACTACCGTGGTACGTGGACACGCGGGTGATGTTCTACCGCCAGGACATGCTGAAACGCGCCGGCTTCAACACGCCGCCACAAACGTGGGCGGGGTGGATGAAGGCGATGACCGCCATCAAGCGCATGGTCGGTCCGGACAACTACGCCATCCTGCTGCCGAGCGATGAATTCGAACCGCTGCTGGCACTGGCGTTACAGCAGGACGAACCGCTGCTGCGTAACGGCGACCGCTATGGCAATTTCCGCAGCGCCGGCTTCCAGCGCAGCCTACAGCTGTATGCCGACATGTACGCGCAGAAGCTGGCGCCGCTCAACCGCATCACCAACGTCTATCATGAATTCGGCATGGGTTATGTATCGTTCTACATCTCGGGCCCCTGGAATATGGGCGAGTTCAAACGCCGGCTGCCGGCCGAGCAGCAGGACAAGTGGATGACCGCCATCCTGCCAGGACCAGCGGGACCGGCTGCCTCGGTGGCCGGCGGCTCCAGCCTGGTGCTGGCGGCGTCGTCGCGCCACAAGACGGAAGCGTGGCAATTGATCGAATACCTGTCGCGTACCGACAGCATGGCGCGCTTCAATGAACTGACCGGCGACCTGCCGCCGCGACGCAGCAACTGGACCCTTCCCAAACTGGCGCAAGACGTCTACGCACGCGCCTTTGCGCAGCAGTTCGAGCGCGTGCGGCCAACACCCAAGGTGCCGGAGTGGGAGCAGATCGCCACAGAAATGCGGCTGGTGGCCGAACGCGTGACGCATGGCGAACTGACCGTCGCGCAGGCCGCTGAACTGCTGGACGCCAAGGCCGATCACATACTGGAAAAGCGCCGCTGGATGCTGGCGCGGAAGGAGGCGCGATGAATTCGCAACGTGCCGCCTGGTGCTTCGTCGCGCCTGCGCTGCTGGTCATCAGCGTGTTCTTCTTCCTGCCGGTGCTCGCTGCGCTGATCATGAGCCTGACCGATTTCGACATCTACGCACTGGCCGATCTGCGCAACCTGCGCTTTGTCGGCCTGCGCAACTACATCCAGCTGCTGCAAACGCCGCTGTTCTGGCAGGCGCTGGGTAATACGCTGTATTTCGTGGTGGTCGGCGTGCCGCTGTCGATCGCCGCTTCGCTGGGCGCCGCGCTGCTGCTGCATTCGCGGCTGACGTGGTTCAAGGGCCTGTTCCGCACCGCGTTCTTCGCGCCGGTGGTGACCTCGCTGGTGGCGGTGGCCGTGATCTGGCGCTACCTGCTGCACACCCGCTACGGCATGATCAACTACGGCTTGCAAGAACTGGGAATACCGGCGATCGACTGGCTCAATGATCCGCAGTGGGCGATGCCGGCAATTATCCTGTTCGCGGTGTGGAAGAACTTCGGCTACAACATGATCATCTTCCTGGCCGGGCTGCAAAGCATTCCCGAGGATCTGTACGAGGCGGCAGGACTGGACGGCGCGGGCACGTGGCAGCAGTTTCGCTTCGTGACCTGGCCGATGCTCGGGCCGACGCTGCTGATGGTCAGCATCCTCAGCATGACCGGCTACTTCCAGCTGTTCGCCGAACCGTATGTGATGACGCAGGGCGGGCCGGTGCAGAGCACCGTCAGCGTGCTGTATTTCATGTATGAGCAAGGCTTCAAATGGTGGAACCTGGGCGCCGCATCAGCGGTGGCGTTCGTACTGTTTGCGATCATGTTCGGCGTCACGCTGCTGCAACTGCGCTTTGCCAAGGGAGGCGAGGTATGAAACCGCGTGCCTTGCTGCTCAATGGCCTGATGCTGGTCGCGGGCTTGCTGACGCTGTTCCCGCTGCTGTGGATGTTGTCGTCGTCGCTGATGACGCCCGGCGAGTCCAGTGCATTTCCGTTGCAGGTTCTGCCAAAGTCGCCAACGCTGTTCAACTACCGCGAGTTGTTCAGCCACGCCGGCATCGGCCAGTACCTGCTGAACAGCGTACTGCTGTCGTGCGCGGCGACGGTGCTGTCGCTGCTGTTCAACGTCAGCGCCGGCTATGCGTTCGCCAAGCTGCGCTTTCAGGGCCGCGAACGGATCTTCAAGGTGATGCTGGGGGCGCTGGTGATTCCGAGCCAGGTGGCGATGCTGCCGCTGTTCCTGCTGCTGAAATATATGGGACTGGTGAATACCTACGGTGCGGTGCTGGTGCCGGCGATGGCGGGCATCTTCGGCATCTTCCTGGTGCGCCAGTATGCGTTGACGATCCCGGACGCCTTGCTGGAAGCGGCGCGCATGGACGGTGCCAGCGAGTTCCAGATCTTCCGCATCATTGTGCTGCCGCTGCTGACGCCCATCCTGGTCACACTGGGGATCTTCACCTTCCTCGGCACCTGGAACGATTTCATGTGGCCTTTGATCGTGTTGACCGACAAGGAGCTGTACACGCTGCCGGTGGCATTGGCATCGCTGTCGCGCGAGCATGTGCAGGACAATGAACTGATGATGGCCGGGTCGGTGCTGACCGTGCTGCCGGTGCTGCTGTTGTTCCTTGGTCTGCAGCGCTACTACATCCAGGGTCTGCTGGTGGGGAGCGTCAAGGGATGAAGATGCCGAGCGCATTCCTGGCCCTGATGCTGACTGCGGGCGCCGCGCTGGCCGCGTCGCCACGCGTGCTGGACGATTTTTCCAACATCGCAGCATGGCAGGCGCAGGCCTCCGACGGCGTGCAATCCCGCGCCAGTGCCGCGGACGGCGGCCTGCGGCTTGATTTCGACTTCGCCGGCAAGGGAGGATACGCCTTCGCGCGCCGCAGCCTGCCGCTCGATTTGCCGGACAATTACGAAATTTCTTTCTATGTGCGGGCCGACGCGCCGGCCAACCATTTCGAGTTCAAGCTGACCGATGCCAGCGGCGACAACGTCTGGTGGTTCCAGCAGCAAAACTATGCCTTCCCCAAACAATGGCAACTGGTGCGAGTCAAGAAACGCCAGATCGCATTCGCCTGGGGACCGACCAAAGATCGCAACCTGAGCCACGCCGACAAGCTGGAATTCGTCGTCAGCGCCGGCAGTGGCGGCGGCAAAGGTTCGATCTACTTGCGGCAGCTGACGATTCGCGCTTTGCCGCCAACGCCGGCTGTGTGGCCGCAGCCGACGGCGCGCGCATCATCGGCATTGCCGCGCGGTGGTGCGGCGCTGGCCCTGGACGGCAACCCAGCCAGCGCCTGGCGCAGTGCCGGCGGCGAGCAGCAGCTGGTCATCGACCTCGGCGCGCAGCGCGAATTCGGCGGCCTGCTGCTGCACTGGCAAGGCCGCCGTTATGCCAGTCGCTATGATGTAGCCCTTTCCGACGACGCCCAACAGTGGCGCACGGTACGTCGCGTCGCAGAAGGTAACGGCGGCGACGATGCCTTGCGCTTGCCGGAGTCGGAGGCGCGCTACATCCGCCTGGCGCTGCACGCCGGCCCCGCCGCAAATGCCGATGGCTACGCGCTGGCGGAAGTGGAACTGAAAGACCTGGCTTACGGCGCCACGCCGAACCAGTTCCTGTCGGCGGTGGCCGCCAGCGCGGCACGCGGCCTGTATCCGCGCGGCTTCAGCGGCGAGCAGCCTTACTGGACGCTGGTTGGCGTCGACGGCGGCGGCGACCACAGTGCGCTGATTTCCGAAGACGGCGCGCTGGAGGCGAAACAGGGCGGCTTTTCGCTTGAGCCGTTTGTGCGCGATGGTGACCGACTATTTAGCTGGGCCGACGTGGAAGTCAGCCAAAGCCTGGAGGACGGTTACCTGCCAGTGCCGACGGTGACGTGGCGCCATCCGTCATGGACGCTGAGCGTGACCGCTGCTGCCGCCGGCACCCCAGCAGTGTCGCAACTGCTGGCGCGTTACACGCTGACCAATCTGGACGCGAAGGTGAAGAAACTGACGCTGGTGCTAGCTGCGCGTCCGTTCCAGGTCAACGCGCCGCGCCAGTTTCTCAACACGCCTGGGGGCTATAGCGCGATCACCGATCTGCAATGGGACGGCAAGGCGCTTACCATCAACGGCAGCGGCAAGGTCTATCCGCTTACACAGCCTGCCGGCATCGCGCTGGCTTCGTTCGATGCGGGCTTGCTGCCAGCCGAGCGCGCGACTGCAATGCGCAATGCCCCGTCGCCGGCAAGCGGACAGGCGTTGCACGATGACGTTGGCATGGCTTCCGCTGCGCTCAGCTATGACGTCACGCTGCCACCGCACGGAAGCGTGGTGCTGGGCGCCGTGTTACCGATGGCGGGCGAAGCGGCCAGCCCGGCTCCCGCCAGGCTGGCGCCGCAGCGCGATCCAGCCGGTTGGCTCACCAGACAGCAGGAGCAGGTCGCCGCCGGCTGGCGCGCCAGACTCAATCAGGTCAAGCTCTCGCTGCCGGCCTCCGGCCAGCACATGGCCGATACGCTGCGCTCCTCGCTGGCCCACATCCTGATGACGCGTGAAGGCGACGCGCTGCAGCCAGGAACCCGGTCCTACCGCCGCTCCTGGATACGCGATGGCGCCATGATGTCCGAGGCGTTGCTGCGTCTCGGTCAGGCGGAAACCGCCGCCAGCTATCTGCGCTGGTACGCGCCATACCAGTTCGATAACGGTAAGGTGCCGTGCTGCGTGGACTCGCGCGGCGCCGATCCGGTGCCGGAAAACGACAGCCATGGTGAACTGATATTCCTGGCCGCTGAACTGCATCGCTACACGCAGGACAAAGCCGCATTGGCCGCCGCCTGGCCGCGCATCGAGGCTGCCGCAAACTACATGGAAAAGCTGCGCCAGTCCGAGCGCATGGACGCCAATCGTGCCGCCGGCCGGGAAGCGCTATTTGGCCTGATGCCCGCCTCGATCAGTCACGAAGGCTACTCGGAAAAGCCGATGCACTCCTACTGGGACGATTTCTGGGCCATGCGTGGCTACAAGGACGCCGCCGACGTCGCCGCAGTCCTCGGTCATACCGCCGCCGCACAACGTCTGGCAGCACAGCGCGACGAATTCCGTCACGACCTTTACGCGTCGCTGGAGGCCAGCACCCGCGCGCACGGCATCGACTACCTGCCCGGAGCGGCGGAGCTGGGCGACTTCGACCCGACATCCTCCACCATCGCACTGACGCCCGGCGGCGAGCAGCAGCAACTGCCGGCTGCGATGCTCAAGGCAACCTACGAAAAATACTGGGACTTCTTCCGCGCGCGCCGCGACGGCAGCAAAGCCTGGGAAGACTATACGCCCTATGAACTGCGTAACGTTAGCGCCTTCATTCGTCTTGGCTGGCGCGAGCGCGCGACGGAACTGCTGGACTACTTCTACGCCGACCAGCGCCCCCGCGCCTGGAACCAGTGGGCCGAAGTGGTAGGCCGCGATGCGCGCGCGCCGCGCTTCCTCGGCGACATGCCGCATGGCTGGATCTCGTCGGACTACATTCGCGCCGCGCTCGATTCCTTCGCCTACGAACGTGAAGCCGATCACGCGCTGCTGCTGGCGGAGGGCGTACCGACTGCATGGCTGGCCGGCGACGGCGTCGGCCTCCAAGGCCTGCGCACGCCGTATGGGCCGCTCAGCTACACGCTGGCGCGGCAAGGGGGGCAGCTCACGTTGCGCATTGCGGCGATGGCAAAGATGCCGCCCGGCGGCTTGATCTACACCTGGCCGTGGCCTGCCGCTCCTGCTGCGTCTAGCCTCAACGGCCAGCCGGTGACATGGCAAGGCCGCCAGATCGCCATTACCAGTCTGCCAGCGGTCCTGCATATCGATGGCGCGCCGTTTTAACTTTCAGGGATATCGACACATGAGCAAACCGATTCATTTTCCGCCTGATTTCATTTGGGGTAGCGCCACTTCCGCCTACCAGATCGAAGGCTCGCCGCTGGCCGATGGCGCGGGACCGAGTATCTGGCAGCGCTTCTGCGCGGTGCCCGGCAACGTGCGTGACGGCGACAACGGTGACATCGCCTGCGACCATTACAACCGCTACAAGGAAGACGTGGCGCTGATGGCCAGACTGGGGCTGAAAGCCTACCGCTTCAGTGTATCGTGGAGCCGCATCCTGCCGCAGGGGCGTGGCGCGGTCAATCAGCCCGGGCTGGATTTCTACAGCAAACTGATTGACGAGTTGCTGGCGCATGGGATCGAGCCGATGGTGACGCTGTATCACTGGGACTTGCCGGCCGCGCTGGACGATCGCGGCGGCTGGCTCAATCCCGATATCGCCGACTGGTTCACGGACTACACGCGCATCCTGTTCAAGGCCTTCGATGGACGCGTCAAATCCTGGGCCACCCTGAACGAACCCTGGGTGGTGACGGACGGCGGCTACATGCACGGCACGCTGGCGCCGGGGCATCGCAACCTGCACGAGGCGGCGTTGGCCAGCCATAACCTGATGCGTGCGCACGGCAGTGCCGTCCAGGCCTACCGCGAAATCGGGCGGCATCAGATCGGCATCGTCGTCAATATCGAACCGAAGTACCCCGCCAGCCAGTCGCAGGAAGACCTTGACGCGACCCGCCGTGCCGACGCCTATATGAATCGCCAGTACCTCGATCCGATTTTTCTCGGCAGTTACCCACCGGAGCTGAAGCAGATGTTCGGCGACGCCTGGCCGGACTGGCCGGCGGCCGATTTCGATCTGATCGGCCAGAAGCTGGATTTCGTCGGCATCAATTACTACACGCGCAGCGTGGTGCGCAACGAGCCGTCCAACTGGCCGCTGAAGGTGGCCCCGGTGCGCCAGCCGCAAGCCACCTACACCGAAACCGGCTGGGAAGTCTTCCCGCAAGGACTGACCGACACGCTGACCACCTTCACTCAGCGTTATGGCCCCATGCCGGTGTACATCATGGAAAACGGTTCAGCGTTCTACGATCCGCCGAACGCGGAGAACGGCCGCGTGCACGATCCGCTGCGGATCGATTGTCTGCGCAAGAATATGCAAGCCCTGAGCAATGCGCTGGCGCAGGGTGTCGATGTGCGCGGCTACATGGTGTGGTCGCTGCTCGACAACTTGGAGTGGTCGCTGGGCTTTGCCAAGCGCTTCGGCATCGTCCATGTGAATTTCGAAACGCAGCAGCGCACGCTGAAAGACAGCGCCTACCTGTATGCCGATATCGTCGCCAGCAATGGCGCCTGCCTGAACCCAACCGTATAACGACCATGACCAATGTACTGATGCGCCATGCGCAATTGCTGTCGAACGGCAGCTTCACCACTTTGCTGACCGGCGCCGGCACGGGCTTCAGCCGTGTTGGCGACACCACGCTGTCGCGCTGGAATGGCGACCGCATTGAAGACGCGGAAGGCTACTTCTTCTACCTGCGCGATACCGAAAGCGGCAGGCATTGGCCGCTGGGCGCGCAGCCCGGTGGCGGCGTCGCCGCGCAACGCGCCGCTGGCGGTGATGCCGGCAGTTGCTGGATCAGCGCCACCGCTGATGGCATCGAGGCGCGCCTGGAAGCGGCGCTCGATCCTGAGCGGGACGTGGAGGTGCGCAGCATCCTGCTTAGTAACCTGTCGGACCGCGCGCGCAAGATTGAGCTGACCAGCTATCTGGAAGTGGTGCTGAACCGCCAGTCCGAGGAAGCAGGGCATCCTGCGTTCTCAAAATTGTTTGTGCAGACCGAGCATGATGCCGGCAGTGGAGCGCTACTGGCGCACCGCCGCCCACGAGGCGAGGGCGAGGCCGGACTGTGGATGGTGCATGCCGCCGCCGGTGGCGAGGCCGCCGGCTTTGAAACGGACCGCACGCGCTTTGTCGGCCGTGGCCGCGATCTGCGCACGCCGGTGGGGATGGATGGCGCCTTGTCCGGCACCGCAGGCAATGTGCTGGACCCGGCTTTCAGCCTGCGCCGCAGCGTGGCGCTGGCCCCGGGCGGACAGGCGCGCGTGGTGTTCGTGCTCGGTGCAGCACCCAGTCGCGATCAGGCGCTGGCGCTGGTCAGCGCGGCGAGCGGGGATGGCCTGCCGCTGCTTGCCGCCGCGCGCACCGCCGGCGAAGCGCTGCGCCAGCAGATTGGCCTGAGCGCGGAGCAGGCTGCATACTGCCAACGACTGGCAGGCGCGATGCTGTATGGCCAAGCGGGCCTGCGTCTGCCACCAGCGGCAATTGCCGTGGCCAGCGGCCTGATCGCCGCGCCAATTGACGCGGGCGTAGCCACCGGTGAAGTTGGCGCGGCGGCGCACGGCCTGCCGCCGATCGATGTGCTGCTGTGGGCCACGCGGCCTGGTGACGCTGATGTGGAACTGGTGCTGCAGGCGCGCCGCTACTGGGCCGCAATGGGGCTGCACTTCAACGTGCTGCTGCTGGGGGGCGACGGCGCCTGGGCCACTGACGACGGTCTGCACGTCCGCGATCATGCCAGCCTGTCGACTGCCGATCTGGCGCATATCGAACTGAATGCTCTGCTCGTGGTGCGCGATGGCTTGCCAGCGCTGGACACGTCCGATGGCGCAGCGCTTTCCACGCCGATTGCGTCAAATACGCCCAAAGCCACGCTGGCCAACGGCCCGGCCGCAGTCAGCAGCGATGCAGCGCTACGCTTCTTTAACGGCAACGGCGGCTTCACTGAAGCGGGCGATGAATATGTGATCCGCATGGACTGGGACGCCGATCGCGGCCTGCATCGCCCGCCGCTGGCGTGGACCAACGCCATCTCCAACGAACATTTCGGCTTCCTGGTCAGCGACAGCGGTGCGGGCTACACCTGGAGCCGCAACAGCCGCGTGCATCGCCTGACGCCGTGGTATAACGATCCGATACGCGATCCGCATGGCGAGGCGTTATATGTGCGCGACGAAGACAACGGCCAATTCTGGTCGCCGGTACCCGGTCCGGCGACGGCATGCGCAGGCTACGAAGCGGCGCACGGCTTTGGCTATACGCGCTTCCGCCATATCAGCCATGGGTTGGAGCAGCAAACCACGATGTTCGTGCCACGTCACGATCCGGTGAAACTGGTGCGCGTGCGGGTGACCAATCATGGCGATACCGCGCGCCGCCTGTCGCTGTTCTCGTATCAGCGCCTGGTGTTGGGCGGCACGCCCGCCGACAGCAGCCGCTTTGTCGTGACCGAACACGATCCTGCTGGCGTGCTGCTGGCGACCAATCCATTGGCCGGGGTATTTGCAGACGGCGTGACCTTCGCCGCCGCCTTGGCGGCAGATAACGCCGCAGTGCATCACAGCGCCGACCGCGCCGCGTTTATCGGCCTGCATGGCAGCACGGCGCAACCGGCGGCATTGGCCGCGCCCCGGCTGGATGGCGTCAGCGGCGCGGGACTCGATCCCTGCGCGGCCTTGCAGGTGGTGCAGGAGCTGGCGCCGGGCGCCACGCTGGAATGCGTTTTCCTGCTCGGCGAGACTGTGGAGCGCAACGCCGCGCTGGAGCTGGTACGGCGCTATTCGACGCCCGGCGCGGTGCAGCAGGCTTACGACGAGATTACCGCCTTCTGGCGCAAGACCGTCGGCGCGGTGCAGGTGCGCACGCCGGCGCCGGCAGTTGACCTGATGCTGAATGGCTGGTTGGCCTATCAGAACCTGAGTTGCCGCATCTGGGGCCGCTCGGCCTTCTATCAGTCCGGCGGCGCGCTGGGGTACCGCGACCAGTTGCAGGATTCCAGCGCCATGATTTATGCCCGTCCCGACCTGACGCGCCAGCAGATCCGCATCCACGCCGCCCATCAGTTCGTGGAAGGCGATGTGCTGCACTGGTGGCACACCGCGCCGATGGAGCAGGGGCTGCGCACGCGCTTCTCGGACGATCTGTTATGGCTGCCCTACATCACCGCTTTCTATGTCCACACCACCGGCGACCGCAGCGTGCTGGATGAAGTGGAGCCGTTCCTGACCGCGCGGCACCTGGAGGATGGCGAGGACGAAGTTTACCTGAAGCCCGAACTGTCAGGCGAAAGCGCCGATATCTATGAACACTGCTGCCGCGCACTGGACCGCTCGCTGACGCAGGGCGCGCACGGCCTGCCGTTGATGGGCACCGGCGACTGGAATGACGGCATGAACCGCGTCGGCCGCGAAGGGCGGGGCGAGAGCGTGTGGATGGGCTTTTTCCTGTCGCGCATCATCAAGGATTTCCTGCCGATCTGCGAACAGCGCGGCGACCACGCACGCGTGACCATCTACCGCGCCTACCACGATCATCTGGACTACGCGCTGAATGCCGATGGCTGGGACGGCGACTGGTATCGCCGCGCCTTCTACGACAACGGCGCCGTCATCGGCTCGAAGGACAGCGACGAATGCCAGATCGACGCGCTGGCTCAGGCCTGGGCGGTGATCTCCGGCGCAGCGCCGGCGCAGCGCGCCAGCCAGGCGCTGGATGCGATGGAACAGCGGCTGATCTCCGAACACGATGGCCTGATCCGGCTGCTGACGCCTGCCTTCGTCAACACGCCCAATGATCCCGGCTACATCAAAGGCTACGTGGCCGGCGTGCGCGAGAACGGCGGCCAGTACACGCATGCCGCCTGCTGGGCGGTGCGCGCCATGGCCGAAGCGGGCCGCCGCGACCGCGCCGCGCGGCTGCTGGAAATGATCAGCCCTGTCAGTCACGCGCTCGATCCGGCCGCTGTCGCGGTGTATCAGGTCGAGCCGTATGTGATTGCGGCAGACGTCTATGGCGAGGCGCCGCATGTGGGACGCGGCGGCTGGACGTGGTACACCGGATCGTCCGGCTGGATGTTCCGCGTCGGGCTGGAGTCGGTGCTGGGCTTCAGCATCGAGGCTGGCACACACATCGTATTGTCGCCGCGCGTGCCGGATGACTGGCCGGAGTTCAGCATCCAATACGCCGCGCCGGATGGCGCCAGCTATCAGATCGTGGTGCACAATCCGCAGGGCTGCGCGGGTCAGGTAGTGGGCGTTACGCTGGACGGCGTGTCGCTGGCGCCGCAAGCCGGCGCGGCGCGCATTCCGTTGTCGCAGGGCGACGGCTTGCATCGTATCGAAGTGCTGTTGGGTTAAGGGGAAGCGCATGGCAGGACTGGAGATTCAAGGTGTCCGCAAGGGTTTCGGCCAGCAACCGATTTTGCGCGGCATTGATCTGAGCATCGCCGATGGCGAGTTCGTGGTGTTCGTCGGACCGTCGGGCTGCGGCAAGTCGACGCTGCTGCGCACGATCTGCGGATTGGAGACTGTCGACGAAGGCGCGGTGCGGATTGGCGGGAAGGACATGACGCACGTGCCGCCGGCGCAGCGCGGCATTGCCATGGTGTTCCAGAGTTATGCGCTATATCCGCACATGACGGTGTACGACAATATGGGCTTTGCGCTCAAGCTGGCGGGTTTGACGCCGGAGGCCATTCGCGAAAAAGTGATGCAGGCGGCAGCCATCCTGCGCATCGAGCCGCTATTGCTGCGCAAGCCGAAAGAGCTGTCCGGCGGCCAGCGGCAGCGCGTGGCGATAGGCCGCGCGATTGTGCGCCAGCCGGAGGTGTTCCTGTTCGATGAGCCGCTATCCAATCTGGATGCGGCGTTGCGGGTGCAGATGCGCATCGAGTTAAAGAACCTGCACCGCACGCTGCGTAGCACGATGATTTACGTGACCCACGATCAGGTGGAGGCGATGACGTTGGCCGACCGCATTGTGGTTCTGCGTGGCGGTGTGGTGGAGCAGGTCGGCGCGCCGCTGGAGTTGTACCAGAAGCCGGCCAATCTGTTTGTGGCCGGTTTTCTCGGATCGCCGGCGATGAACCTGATCAGCGGCGGGGTTGAAGAGATGAATCAAGGGCGGATGATGGTGCGCGTGGCCGGCGGCGCCTTGGTGGTGGTGGCGGCGCGCGCCGGAGTGGCGACCGGCGCCGGCGTAACGCTCGGCGTCCGGGCCGAACACATGGCGTTGGAGCCGGCCAGCGACAGCGACGGCATCCATGTGGTGGTGCAGGCGGCCGAGTTGCTGGGCGACGCCAGCTACGTCTATCTGACGCCGGACGGTGGCACCACGCAGTTCATCGCCCGCGTCGATGCCGAGGCGCTGTGGAAGAATGGCCAGATGGCGCGGGTGCGGGTAGCACCGGAGCGCTGGCATGTGTTCGATCAGGAAGGCGTTGCGCTGCCTTGATTGCGCAGGCCGGGACTTGACCCGGCTTTTAAAACGGCCTATATTTAGATAACTGTCTAATTAGATGTATGCCTAATGAATGCTTCCAACAGCGCCTTCAAAGCCATTGCCGATCCCGCCCGGCGCGAGATCCTGCGCCTGCTGCGCAACGGCGAGATGACGGCCGGCGATCTGGCGCAGCAGTTCGACATTAGCAAGCCGACCATGTCGCACCATTTCTCGGTGCTGGCGGAAGCGGACCTGATCACGCGTCGGCGCGAAGGGCAGACCATCTGGTATGGACTCAATACGACCGTGCTGCAAGACGTGCTGTCCTGGATGATGGACCTGGCCGGCGCCGATACCAAGGGGAGAAAAAAATGAAGCCACGCGCAATCATGCTGTGCTTCTTGATGATCCTGGCCATGGCGGCCGTCACCGCGTATTACTATTCGTCGCTGCCCGAAATCATTCCGGTGCACTGGAACGCGGCCGGCAAGGTCAATGGCTACGGCGGACGCTGGCAACTGTGGCTGGCCGGTCCGGGCACCATGACCGGCATGCTGCTGTTTGCGATGGCGATACCGTGGCTGTCGCCCGAAAAATTTGAAGTGAAAAGCTTCCCGGAGACCTATAGCTATATCATGGCGGCGGTGGTGGCGCTATTTGGCGGCATCGAGATTATCATGCTATGCGGCGCGCTGGGTGTGCAGCTGCCGACGGTACGCGTACTGCTTGCCCTGATCTTGCTGGCGCAGGTTTTGATCGGCAACTCAATGGGTAAGGTACGCCGCAACTTCTTCATCGGCATCCGCACGCCGTGGACGCTGGCCAGCGAAGCGGTGTGGTACGCCACCCATCGACTGGCGGCGCGGCTGATGGTGGCCAGCGGCTTGCTTGGCCTGCTGGCCGTGTGGCTGGCCGCCCCGTACTGGGTGCTGTTGGTGCTGATGAGTGCATGGGCGCCGCTGGCGGCAGCTTATTCGCTGCTGCTGTATAAACGTCTTCCTCAGTAATTGGAGAAAAGTATGCGTTTCAAATTCATGTTGCCGTTGTTGATGGTGTCGGTATCGGCGATGGCTGCGCAACGGCCGGTATCGGTGGAAGTGGGCGGCGGCGCCGTCTATGGCACCGAGCTGACACCGGATGGCGTGAGCGGCAAAGTCCCGGTGGTGGTGCTGCACGCCGACGCCGGCCCCACCGACCGCGATGGCAACAGCACCACGCAGTTCGGCGCCAACGATGCCTTGCGCTTGCTGGCCGAAGCGTTGGCAAAGAAAGGCATCGCCTCGATCCGCTACGACAAGCGCGGCGTCGCCGCCAGCGCGCTGCCAGTGTGGAAGGAAGAGGATCTGCGCCTGGATGACTGCATCGGCGACGCTACGGCGTGGCTGAAAAAGTTGCGCAGCGATGCGCGCTTTTCGCGCGTGGTGATGGCCGGTCATGGCGAAGGCGCATTGATCGCGTCCGAAGCTTGCGAGCAGGGCGGGGCCGATGCCTGCGTACTGATCGCGGGCACCGGCCGTTCGGTCGAAGAACTGCTGCGCGAACAGATGAAGGAGCAATTGCCGCCGCCAATGCAGGCTGAAAGCGACCGCATTCTGGATGAGCTCAAGGCCGGAAAAACCACCAGTAATGTGCCGCCGCCACTGATGTCGGTGTATAACCCGGACGTGCAGCCCTATCTGATCTCCGCGCTACAGCACGACCCGCGCAAAGCCATCGCCGCGTTAAAAATGCCGGTACTGATCCTGCAAGGCAGCACCGACATGCAGGTTAAGGCGGACGACGCCAAGGCGCTGGCGGAAGCTGCGCCGAAGGCCCGGCTGGTGACCGTCGACGGCATGAACCACATCCTGAAACTGGTGCCGGATGACGAGGCCCAGCAAATGAATTCTTACGCTACGCCGACGCTGCCGGTGGCGCCGCAACTGATCGACGCCTTGAGCAGCTTCGTCAAGGCGCCGTAAGCACGGGGTATCAGGCGATATTGTCGGCGCCTGGTGCGCCGAACAGTTGCTGCTTGAGGAGGTGCAGCTGGTCGCGCACTTGCGCGGCCTTTTCGAATTCCAGATTCTTCGCGTGATCCAGCATGGCTTTCTCCAGCCGCTTGATCTCCTTGCTGATCTGCTTCTCGCTCATCGATTCGTACTTGGCCGCTTCCTGCGCCACCTCCAGCGTTTCCTTCGCGTCCTTCTCGTTGTAGACACCATCAATCATGTCCTTGATGATCTTCTTCACGCCGCGCGGCACGATGCCGTTGGCTTCATTGAAGGCGATCTGCTTGGCGCGCCGGCGTTCGGTCTCGCCGATGGCGCGCTCCATCGAATCGGTCATGCGGTCAGCGTACAGAATAGCGACGCCGTTCAGGTTACGCGCCGCGCGGCCGATGGTCTGGATCAGCGAGCGATCGGAACGCAGGAAGCCTTCCTTGTCCGCGTCCAGAATCGCCACCAACGACACCTCCGGCAAGTCCAGACCCTCGCGCAGCAAGTTAATCCCGACCAGCACATCAAAGGTGCCGATGCGCAGGTCGCGCAGTAACTCGACGCGCTCCACGGTTTCGATATCGCTGTGCAGGTAGCGCACCTTGATGCCATGGTCGCTCAGGTACTCGGTCAGCTGTTCGGACATGCGCTTGGTCAGCGTGGTCACCAGCACGCGCTCGTTCTTGGCGACGCGGTCTGTGATCTCGGACATCAGATCGTCCACCTGCGACAGGGCAGGGCGTACGATCACCAGCGGGTCTACCAGGCCAGTCGGCCGCACCACTTGCTCTACCACCTGGTCGGCATGGGACTTTTCGTATTCGGCCGGCGTGGCGGAGACAAAGATGGTCTGCCGCATCTTGCCTTCGAATTCCTCGAATTTCAGCGGACGGTTGTCCAGCGCCGACGGCAGGCGGAAGCCGTAGTCGACCAGGTTGGTCTTGCGCGAACGGTCGCCGTTGTACATTGCGCTCAACTGGCCCACCAGCACGTGCGACTCGTCCATGAACATCAGCGCGTCTTTCGGCAGATAGTCCACCAGCGTTGGCGGCGGTTCGCCCGGCATGGCGCCGCTGAGGTGACGCGAGTAGTTCTCGATGCCCTTGGTGAAGCCAATTTCCGCCATCATCTCCAGGTCGAAGCGGGTGCGCTGTTCCAGGCGCTGTTCCTCAATCAGCTTGTTCTCCTTGCGGAAGAACTCCAGCCGGTCGCGCAGTTCCAGCTTGATGGTCTCGATCGCGCGCAGCACGGTGGAGCGCGGCGTCACGTAGTGCGAGCCGGGATACACGGTGAAGCGCGGAATCTTCTGCTTGACGCGGCCGGTCAGCGGATCGAACAGCTGGATCGATTCCAGTTCGTCGTCGAACAGGTCGAGGCGCACCGCGAGGTCCGCATTCTCGGCCGGGAAGATGTCGAGCGTATCGCCGCGTACGCGGAAGGTGCCGCGCCCGAAGTCCACTTCATTGCGCGTGTACTGCATCTGGATCAGGCGCGCGATGATGTCGCGCTGCGAGACGCGATCCTTCTGGCGCAGCGTCAAAATCATCTGGTGGTATTCGTTTGGATTACCGATACCGTAGATGGCCGACACGGTCGCCACGATCACCACGTCGCGCCGCTCCATCAGCGACTTGGTGCACGACAGGCGCATCTGCTCGATATGCTCATTGATGGACGAATCCTTTTCAATGAACAGGTCGCGCTGCGGCACGTAGGCTTCCGGCTGGTAGTAATCGTAGTAGGAGACGAAGTATTCGACCGCGTTCTCCGGGAAGAATTCGCGGAACTCCGAGTACAGCTGCGCCGCCAGCGTCTTGTTCGGCGCGAACACGATGGCCGGACGGCCCTTGCGGGCGATCACGTTGGCCATTGTATAGGTCTTGCCGGAACCGGTCACGCCCAGCAGTGTCTGGAAGAACAGGCCATCGTCGATGCCTTCGCACAGCTGGTCGATCGCCACCGGCTGGTCGCCGGCGGGCGGGAAGGGCTGGTGCAATTTGAACGGCGAATCGGGGAACGTCACCACGGTTGCCTTGGGGAATTCTGCTACAGGTAAATCAGCCATCGTGCTCAGACCTTTGTTAGAATAATGGCCTGCCAGCGGCCTGAAGTCGGTATTTTAGGGGCGCTGTCTATACATCTCTGCTGCGAACCGCTTCCAATCGAATCCAATCTTATCATGACGAATCCTAGCTTGTTCAGCGCCATCGACATGGCACCGCGCGACCCTATCCTGGGTATTACCGAGGCGTTTAACGCCGACATCAACCAGAACAAAATCAATCTGGGTGTTGGTGTTTATTATGACGATAACGGTAAGGTGCCTCTGCTATCGTGCGTACAGAAAGCGGAAGAAATCCTGATCGCCACGCCAGCGCCGCGCACCTACCTGCCGATCGAAGGTCTGGCGGCCTACGACAAGGCAGTGCAAGAGCTGGTATTTGGCGCCGACAGCGCTGTAATTCAAGAGAAGCGTGCGGTCACCGTGCAAGCCATCGGCGGCACCGGCGCCCTGAAGATCGGCGCCGACTTCCTGAAGCGCTTTGCGCCGGACGCCGAAGTCTATATCAGCGACCCAAGCTGGGAAAATCACCGCGCGCTGTTTGAAAGCGCCGGTTTTAAGGTCAATAACTACGCGTACTTCGACGCGGCGACCCACGGCGTCAATTTCGCCGGCATGATCGCCGACCTGAAAGCCATGCCGCGCGGTTCGATTGTGCTGCTGCACGCCTGCTGCCACAACCCGACCGGCGCCGACCTGACCGCAGACCAGTGGACCGAAGTCATCGGCACCATCAGCTCGGGCGGCCTGGTGCCCTTCCTGGACATGGCTTACCAGGGCTTTGGCGCCGGCATCGCGGAAGATGGCGAAGTGGTGCGCCGCTTCGCTGCCACCGGCGGCCCGCTGCTGGTGTCGAACTCGTTCTCCAAATCGTTCTCGCTGTACGGCGAGCGCGTGGGCGCGCTGAGCGTGGTGGCAGCATCGGCTGACGAAGCGGCCCGCCTTATGTCGCAACTGAAGCGCGTGGTGCGCACCAACTATTCCAATCCTCCGGTACACGGCGGCAAGGTAGTAGCCACCGTGCTGACCACGCCGGAACTGCGTCAGCTGTGGGAAGACGAACTGGCCGGCATGCGCGTGCGCATCAAAGAAATGCGCGAAGCGTTCGTGCAGAAGCTGGCTGCCAAAGGCCACGACTTCGCCTTCGTGCGCGACCAGATCGGCATGTTCTCGTACTCGGGCCTGAGCAAGGCGCAAGTGGAGCAGCTGCGCGCTGAATCGATCTACGCCGTGGACACCGGCCGCATTTGCGTGGCGGCGTTGAATTCGCGCAATATCGACATCGTTATTGACGCCATCGCCAAAGTGCTCTAAAATCTCGTTTCTTCGCGCTGCGTTGTACAGCACGTGAAGGATGGCAACATGAAATACCGCAGTAAATCGCATCTTGCTGATGTGAAAGAAACAGTATAAAATGTTGCCTCTATTCCCTGATAGCTCAGTTGGTAGAGCGACGGACTGTTAATCCGCAGGTCCCTGGTTCGAGTCCAGGTCGGGGAGCCAGAATACTAAAAGCCCAATCTTTCGAGGTTGGGCTTTTTACATTTGAATGATTGATATGGAAAACAACGATCAGCGTTACCTGGTGCAGCAGAACAAAATCAGCGACGGCGACATGAAGCCGCCGGTATTCGCCAAGGTCATGCGCAGCAAAGAGGGCGTGTTTGAAGGCGTCTCCTTTATCAAGAATAAAGAGAAAGCCACCGTGATGACCATCGCGGAAGCGGAAGAGGCGATTGCCTGGGCCACCAAAAAGAAGCCAGGCGCCCAGGAATACGCCACCAAGATCATCTGCCTGGGGCAGTAAGCTAAATCGGGCTAAAAAAACCTGTTTTAGCTCTAGGCAAATCGGCTTCTGACCGATACAATTCGGGCCTCAATTCCCTGATAGCTCAGTCGGTAGAGCGACGGACTGTTAATCCGCAGGTCCCTGGTTCGAGTCCAGGTCGGGGAGCCACAATTTAGAAGCAGCACAATTCCCTGATAGCTCAGTTGGTAGAGCGACGGACTGTTAATCCGCAGGTCCCTGGTTCGAGTCCAGGTCGGGGAGCCAGAACACTGAAAAGCCCAATCTTCGCGGATTGGGCTTTTTGCATTTCAGAGACTCTTTCTTGCGGATTGTGGCGTTCACGGATTTTGCATTTTTGCACCGAAAGTTCACAAAACACACGATTCAGGTAGACGAGAATCTTGCACCTCGGTATTCTGGATCTGATTTCCGCCACAGAGTGGAATGCGTTTTCATCTAAAGAAAGTAACAGAGGTAGAAATATGAGCGGCGAAAACGAAGCGATTGTCTACGGCACGGAAGACTTGTTGTCGAGTCTGTGCAACTCGGTCACCCGGGTGCTGAATGTGGCAACGCAAAGCAAGGTGAATTATTCCGGCATGGTGCAGCGGATTACCAAGGTCGGCCTGAAGCCCGACATCGGCTGTTTCGTGCTGTTTGACGGCGGCTTTACCGGCCTAGTGGTGCTGAACTTTGCCGCCGATACCGCGATGGAAATCTACGAGCGCTACATGCTGCACATGGGCATGCCGAAGTCGGAACTGGCCAGTTCGCACACGTCGGACGAAGTGTCCAACATCCTCGGCGAGCTGATGAACCAGATCGTCGGCGACTTCACCGGCAAGATCCGCCGTGAGCTGCAAACCAACATCACGCAGAATCAGCCGAAAATGCTGGTGCTGAACAAGCAGATCGTGCTCAGCGTCGATACCCCGCTGGACCGTCCGGAAATGCGCCGCGTCAGCTTCTATACCGAGAAGAGCAACATCTTCTACCTGGAACTGGCGATCGACCGCACCGAGTTCATCCGTCTGCACGATTTCGACTCCAGCGAAATCAGCGATCCGGATGCGCTGCTGGACCAGGAGCGCGACAGCCAGAAGTCGGCCAGCGCGCCGGCCGTGTCGTCCGCCGATGACGAAGCCGACGAATTGCTCAAATCGCTCGGCATGTAACCCCTCCCCACCACGGCCAGCCTGCGCTGGCCGTGCGTCATTTGCGCAACAGCGCAGCCGCCGTATCTCCCCGCCAAGCTTGTCGAACGCACCACACTGTGGACAAGCCGACACGCGTAAACCACTGAATATTCAGTTATTGCATATGCTTAACCGAATTTCTAACAGTTAATTTGGTTTTAGATATATTCAGCTTGCAATACCCACTATCAATAAAAGAAAATATCGCCTTTCAAAAAAGTCAGTGCACTATTGCTAGTTTCCGCAACGGCGTAGAGGCCTTGCGCTACCACGATCACGACAGATGACCGGGTGGTGACCAAAAATAAGAGAAAGCAGGAGACAACTGTTTCTAACTCTTTGCACTACATTTAAATCGGGAAATTGAATGATCAAACTGTCGAAGATGCACAAGCGCCTGCTGGCGCTGAGCGCCGTGTTGCCTATCGGTACCGCCCTGGCCCAGACTGACGCCGCCAGCACCACCCAGCCACAGCTGGAAACCGTGACCGTGACCGCCCAGCGCCGCGCGGAAAACATCAAGGATGTACCGGTCTCCGTGACCATGCTGAGCGGCGAAAAGCTGGACGTGCTGCTGTCCGGCGGCCAGGACATCCGTTTCCTGGCAGGCAAAGTGCCTTCGTTGAACGTTGAGTCGTCGAACGGCCGTACCTTCCCACGCTTCTACATCCGCGGCTACGGCAACACCGACTTCTCGACCTTCGCCTCGCAGCCAGTGTCGCTGATCTATGACGACGTGGTGCAAGAGAACGGTATCCTGAAAGGCTTCCCGGTGTTCGACGTCGCTGGTGTCGAGGTCCTGCGCGGCCCACAGGGCACGCTGTTCGGCCGCAACACCCCAGCCGGTGTGGTCAAGTTTGATTCGGCCAAGCCGAACCTGGACAAGATCGAAGGCTACTACAGCGCTTCGCTGGCCACCCACAAGACCTCCAGCGTGGAAGCCGCCGCCAACATTCCGCTGTCGAGCGAATGGGCGATGCGCGTGTCGACCCTGCGCCAGCACCGCGACGACTTCGTTGACAACACCTTCACCAAGCAGAACGACTCGCTGGAAGGCTACAACGAACACGCCGAGCGCGTCCAGTTCCTGTACCAGCCAAGCACCACCTTCAACGCCCTGTTCAACGTGCACTCGCGCACCACCGACGGCAGCGCCCGTCTGTTCCGCGCCAACATCATCAAGAAGGGCACCAACGATCTGGTCGACGACTACGACTTCACCAAGATCAACACCAACGGCCTGAACATGCAGAACCTGCGCACCAACGGCGCCAACGTTCGCCTGACCTGGGATCTGGGTTCGGTCAAGCTGTTCTCGATCACCGGCTACGAAGGCGTGGACAACTACTACAGCCGTGGCGACATCGACGGCGGCACGCCGACCGGTCCAGGCTTCATTCCGTTCCAGGTACAAACCGGTGGCGGGCTGAGCGGCCTGAAGCAGTACACCCAGGAATTCCGCGTGGAGTCGAAAAACCCAGGTCCGCTGAACTGGCAGACCGGCGTCTACTACTTCAAGGAAAGCGGCGACGGCTACAGCGACAACTTCGACAGCAACACCCAGCTGCAGACCTCGCACCTGGCCAGCCATCAGAACAACGAAGCCTATGCGGTGTTCGGTTCGGTATCGTATGACGTGTCGAGCGACTTCACCGTGCGCGGCGGCGTGCGTTACACCCACGACCAGAAAGACTTCCGCACCGTGTCGGCAGTCAACGTGGTGCAGGTCGGCGCCACCTCGGTGGACGAGAGCAAGAACAAGGCAAACTGGGATCTGAGCGGCACCTACAAGCTGAACAAGGACGTCAGTGCCTACGCCCGCGTAGCGACCGGCTTCCGCGCACCATCGATCGCAGCGGCGTCGGCGTCGGTGCCGATCACCGTGGCCGATGCGGAAACCATCACCTCGTATGAAGCCGGCATCAAGGCCGACCTGTTCAACCGCCGCGCCCGCGCGTCGCTGAGCGTGTTCGACTTCGAAGTCAAGAACCAGCAGCTGACGGTGGTTGGCGGTAACTCCAACGTCACCAAGCTGATCAACGCTGCCAAGAGCAAGGGTCGCGGTCTGGAAGGCGAGATCGAAGGCTTCATCACGCCGGACTTCAAGACCACGCTGAGCGGTTCGTACAACTTCACCAAGATCGAAGATCCAAACCTGTACGTGGCGAAATGCGCACAGTGCACGATCACCGATCCGATCGGCGCCAACGGCCTGGTCTCGATCAACGGCAACCCGCTGCCGCAAGCAGCCAAGTGGATCTTCAACGCCACCGCGCGTTACAACTGGCCACTGGCGAACGGCAACCTGTTCGTGCTGACCGACTGGTCGTACCGCAGCAAAGTGAACTTCTTCCTGTATGAAGCGAAAGAGTTCACCGGCAAAGCCCTGACCGAAGGCGGCCTGCGCACGGGTTACAACTGGGATGGCGGTAAGTATGAAGTCGCAGCCTTCGTGCGTAACATCACCGACAAGCAACAAGTCATCGGCGCGATCGACTTCAACAACCTGACCGGCTTCGTCAACGAGCCACGTCAGTTTGGCGTGCAGTTCCGCGGCAACTTCTAAGAAATTGCCGTTCAGCCTAGACAGCTGATATAACTTGGCCGCGTTCCGCAAAATTGATTTTGTGGGCGCGGCCACTTTTCTTCTGCGCAGCTAAAAGCGCTGCGTCGCCCCGCACGCTGCCATCCCCAGCAAGTCACTCGGAGCCCGCTCTCGGCGCGCCGTTCGCCCCATTTCTCCTGGCTATCTATCCTATCCTTTTGGAAAGGATAAGTTTCCACGTGGAAAATTCCAGTACAATTCATTCATCGACATACGCCGCCTAGATCCGCCGCGTAGTGTCCCTCCGATTTAATGGTAAGTCTTACCTCAATCATCGTCGCCAGCAAACGCGATATCCATTTATTCCCGGCCCATGCCCGCCGCTGTCATTCGAAACGGATTCCCCTTCGCCATGTTGTCGTGGCCAATCCGTAAAGATTTTCCTTGCAAAGGAGCAGCAAAATGAAAATAACAAATCTGAAAATCGGAGCCCGGCTTAGCGGGGCCTTCGCCATCGTTCTGGCAATGCTGGTCGGTGTCTCCATTGTTGGCTTGACGCGAATGGCGGCAATCCAGGCATCGATGATCGAGATCACCAAGGGCAATGATGTTGAGGCAAACCTCGCTTCCGATATGAAGCTAAGCCTTGATGATCGTATGATTGCTCTGCGCAATGTGGTCCTGCTGGAGGATCCACAACAGATGCAGCAGCAGGTGGACCGGGTCACCGCGCAAAGCAAGCTTTACGACGCCGCTGAGGAGAAGCTGCGAGCGACCTTCTTTACTTATGGCATCAACGCCGATGAATCCAAGCTGCTGGCTGAGGTCAAGGAAAGTAGCCTGGCTGCTCAGCCACTGATCCAAAAGGTGCAACAGCTTGGCCTGGCAAACAATAATGCCGAGGCAGTACGACTTTTGATGGGCGACTTGCGCACCGTGCAGAATCAGTGGACTGCGCGCTTAGCATCCCTCGTCGCGTCGGAACGCCAGCAAAACGAGGATCTGATTGCCGCTGCTGACGATGCTTACGCGTTCGCGCGCAATATCGTGCTCGCCTTGGCTACGGCTGCGGTGGCCGTTGGGGTTACGCTGGCACTACTGATTACGCGCAGTATCACTGCCCCCATTAACCGGGCTGTAGAAATAGCCCAGACCGTTGCGGCCGGCGACCTGACCAGTCACATCGAGATCCACGGCACTGACGAAACCAGCTTGTTGTTGAGTGCTCTTAAGACTATGAATGAGAGTTTGCAGCAGATCGTTAGCCAGGTCCGGAACGGTACCGAAACCATGACCACGGCGTCGCAAGAAATCGCGTCCGGTAACCTGGATCTCTCTTCCCGCACGGAACAGCAAGCAAGTTCGCTTGAAGAAACCGCATCCTCAATGGAAGAGTTGACCAGTACCGTCAAGCAAAATGCCGACAACGCCCGTCAGGCAAACAACCTGGCCAACACCGCGTCGGAAGTCGCCACCAAAGGCGGTGCCGTGATCGCTGACGTGGTAAGCACGATGGGCGACATCAATGCCTCGTCGAAGAAAATCGTTGAAATCATTGGCGTGATTGATGGTATCGCGTTTCAGACCAACATTCTGGCGCTGAATGCGGCAGTCGAGGCGGCGCGTGCGGGTGAGCAGGGACGAGGCTTCGCCGTGGTGGCAACTGAGGTGCGCAACCTCGCTCAACGCAGCGCGGCGGCGGCGAAGGAAATTAAAACGCTGATCAGCGATTCGGTCTCAAAAGTTGAGTCTGGAACGCAGCTGGTTGACCAAGCTGGTGCGACCATGAGCGAAGTGGTGGACAGTGTGCGGCGAGTGAGCGACATCATTACCGAAATCACCGCCGCCAGCCAGGAGCAAAGCCTGGGCATCGAGCAGGTTAATCAAGCGATCATTCAGATGGACGGCGTAACGCAGCAGAATGCCGCTCTGGTTGAGGAGTCTGCTGCTGCTGCCGAATC
The DNA here is from genome assembly GCF_012849375.1 of Duganella dendranthematis. Taxonomy (NCBI): domain Bacteria; kingdom Pseudomonadati; phylum Pseudomonadota; class Betaproteobacteria; order Burkholderiales; family Oxalobacteraceae; genus Duganella; species Duganella dendranthematis. The sequence continues at coordinate 451,641 of NZ_CP051684.1, read as the reverse complement.
ATTGCAGGACCAGGCCGTTGCACTGTCGCACGTCGTGGGGAAGTTCGTGTTGCATCAGACGGCTGTCATGCGCTGACAGAACCGGCCCGGGCCGCCAAACCGCGTTTTTCCGGCATTCCTAAGTCAGACTAGACAGCAGAAAACCGGCCGTATATAATGCGGCCTCTTTTCCCTGATAGCTCAGTTGGTAGAGCGACGGACTGTTAATCCGCAGGTCCCTGGTTCGAGTCCAGGTCGGGGAGCCAGAATAAAAAAAGCCCAATCCTTACAGGTTGGGCTTTTTGTTTTTACAGGCCTTTTACCTGCAGGGTTTGCGCCGGCGTTTTAATGTCGAACAGACGGTCGATATTGGGGTGTTTGCCTGGATTGGTGCGGGCATCCTGCGTGTGTTCGGCATAAATCTTCAGGCCGAGCTGCGCTGCTTCTGGGGTAATCGCGCCGAGTGTTTCGGCCAGCCAGCCATACACCCGCAGTGATCCCGCCTGGCCTGGTTTATTTTCGATCGTTGCCACTGGCGTGCCGGACTGGTCGATCAGTTCGATGGCTGCAACTGTATCCATGGCAGGAAGCAGGGACAGATTGTCGGAAAATTTATCGTTGAAGCTAGGTAGTTGCATAGGGACTCTTACACCTGTTCATGGGGTTAAAAACAGTATTTTGTCATATGCGGAAGAAAAAAGGCCCGTGAGCAATCACGGGCCTTTTGCGTTTAGACGCGGATTTACTTGGCCAGACGACCTGCGATGTCAGCCACACGCTTGCCGTAGGCTTTGGCGGTATCTAGGTCGCCTTGCGGGATTTCTTCCACGCTGGCGTCCGATGGCGATTGCACCAGCAGGCCGACCGAGCCGCCCAGGTTGTTGATGTCGGTGCGCTGCGCGGCCTTGGTGTTGGCCGGTGGCAGGCCCAGGCTGACCCAGATGCCGCCGTGTTGCGACGCCAGCGTTTGCAGGGCGATCAGCGACACTTGCTTGTCGCCGTTGAAGCTGGCGCTGTTGGTGAAGCCGCCAAACACTTTGTCTTGCCACGCGCGGCCGAACCACGGCTTGGAGGTGGCGTCGGCAAATTTTTTGAACTGCCAGCTTGGGCTGCCCATGTAGGTCGGGGCGCCGAAGATGATGGCGTCAGCCGCTGCCAGTTTCTCCCAGCCGCCTTCCGGCAGGTTGCCATCGGCATCGATGGCCAGCAGTTCGCCGCCGGCGCCTTCGCTCACGTACTCGGCGACGCGCTTGGTATGGCCGTAGCCCGAATGGTAGACAACGATAGTCTTGCTCATATATGCCCTTGTGTGGATGTTGGATTCTGAAGTGTAAAGCACCAATACCGGACTCGTAAGTACGCACCTAAAAGTTAGTGCTGGCTACTGCCCATGGGAGGATTGGAGCGTGCGCCACGGATGGCTACACTCAGCAATCATACTAGCTGGCAGCAATCAAGCTATCTGCCTATTGTCAGACCTTAGACCTTTCCCTGGAGATTCGACTATGAGCGGTACGGCAGCAGACTACATGGCACATACCCTGGCTCAGGCCGGCGTCAAGCGCATCTATGGTGTGGTGGGCGATTCTCTGAACGGTTTTACCGACTCGCTGCGGCGCCAGAAGGAGATCGAGTGGATTCATATGCGTCACGAGGAGGGGGCGGCCTTTGCCGCCGGCGCCGAAGCTCATTTGACCGGCGACCTGGCGGTCTGCGCCGGGAGCTGTGGACCCGGAAACTTGCATCTGATCAACGGTCTGTTCGATTGCCAGCGCAGCGGCGTACCTGTGCTGGCGATTGCCGCGCATATTCCGAGCAGCGAGATCGGCATCGATTATTTCCAGTCCACCCATCCCGAGAGCCTGTTCAAGGAGTGCAGCCATTATGTCGAGCTGGTGTCGAATCCGGCCATGCTGCCGCAAGTTCTGCAGCGGGCAATGCGGGTGGCGGTGGCCAAGCGTGGCGTGGCGGTGGTGGTGATTCCGGGCGACGTTGCGCTGAGCAAGTTGGACGCCAAACCGCCGCACTGGCTGCTGCCCACGCCGCCGGTGGTATTGCCGGCCGCTGCCGAGATCGATCAATTGGCCGAGTTGCTGAATGGCTCGGAGCGGGTAGCGCTGTTCTGCGGCGCCGGTTGCGCCGGCGCGCACGCGGAAATCATGCAACTGGCGCACACGCTGCAAGCGCCGATTGTGCATACCTTGCGCGGCAAGGAGCATCTGGAATACGACAATCCCTACGACGTCGGCATGACCGGCCTGGTCGGCTTTGCATCCGGCTACAAGGCCATGAAGCGTTGCGATACCTTGCTGATACTGGGCGCCGATTTTCCCTATCGCCAGTTCTTCCCCGAGCAGGCGAAGATTGCCCAGATCGACCTGCGGCCGGAAGCGCTGGGCAACCGTTGTCCGTTGACGCTGGGATTGCTTGGCGGCGTCAAGGACACGCTGGACGCGCTGCTGCCGAAGCTGGCCGTCAAGAGCGACAGCAGCTTCCTGCACAGCGCGCAGGAAGACTATGTGACGGCGCGCAAGGATCTGGATAGTCTGGCCGAGCTCGATGAGAGCACGCGCACGATTCACCCGCAGGCCGTCACCCGGCTGGTCAGCGAACTGGCGGCGGACGATGCCATCTTCACCTGCGATGTCGGTACGCCGATCGCGTGGACGGCGCGCTATCTGAAGGTGAACGGCAAGCGGCGCATCGTCGGCTCGTTCAACCACGGCTCGATGGCCAATGCCATGCTGCACGCGATTGGCGCGCAGGTGTCGCATCCGGACCGGCAGGTGATTTCGTTCTCCGGCGATGGCGGCTTTTCGATGATGATGGGCGAGTTTGTCACGCTGTTGCAACTGGGGCTGCCGGTGAAGATCATCCTGCTCAACAACGGCACGCTGGGCTTCGTTGAAATGGAGATGAAGGCCAACGGTTTCCTCGATACCGGCTGCGATTTGCACAATCCTAATTTCGCCGCGATGGCGGAGGCGATGGGCATCAAGGGCATCCGGGTAGAGCAGCCGGGACAGCTGGAGTCGGCGATCCGCGAAGCCTTGGCGCATGATGGTCCGGCGCTGGTGGACGTGGTCAGCGCCCGCCAAGAATTGATCATGCCGCCGACCACCACGGCCGAGGAAGCCGGAAAATTCGGCTTGTTCATGCTGAAAGCGGTGATGGACGGCCGCGCCGCCGAGCTCATCGACTTGGCGAAGGTGAACCTGTTGCGCTAGTCAAGCCAAAGTGCCGCAGTGGCTGCAATGGAACGCCAGTAGACGTCGCGGCTGGCCACATTGCCGGCAAGGCGCTGTCTGGCTGGCGCCGCAGACTTCGCACCAGCCTTGTTCCTTGCCGCGCAGTTTTTCACCGCAGTGCTGGCATTGGGCTTTGCGCAGGCGAATCAGGCGCAGCCGGGCGGTACTGAACAAGGTGCGTTGTGCGATGTAGATCAGCAGCAGCCCGCCGGCGATGCAAGCAAAGATGAGCAGGTAGTACCAGATGAAGCCGAGTCGCCATTGTTCGAGACTCCGCAGCAGCCAGTAGAGCAATTCCTCCGGCAGCAGTTCTTCAACAAAATACAGTAGCCGCAATAGCATCGGAATGGCGCATACGAGGATGATGTGTGATGACACCAGAATCTGGGTATCTTGTTGCCGCTTGATTGAATACGCGTTCCAAAAGATGGCAAATAGCAGCGGTATCAAGATAAAGACTGCCTGGATGCCCAACACTTTCAGGGGGTACCAGAATTGCCAGCTTTCGTAGCGAATCTCTTCCTTCTTGAATTCGCTATCGATGGGTAAGGATGCCAGGTACTGTAGGTAGGCAAGGATGTGAGGGTTTTGTGCCATGGCGATAGCTGCGTTATGCTGCTGCTGTTTCAAAGCGGCCAACGTCTCAGTCAATTCGTCGATGGTGCTTTTAGTGTGTGTCGCATCGGCTGGCAGAATGGAGTCGCTGCGGCTTTGACGGGCGATTTTCTCCAGCAGTGCCGTGCTATAGCTGCTTTTCAGTTCTTTGATCTCAGACTCGACCTTGTCAATTTCGGTTTCGAGCGCTTTGCGCTCCTCGGCCAGTGGTCGTAATTGCGGCATCGCATTATCGATGGCGGCCAGCCATTTGTCCCGGATTTGAACGCAGATTGCCGGGATTTCGTCATACGTATTACTGAAGCCGTTGCTAACGGCTGCTTTGTTGTCTTTTACCGCGGTGACAAACCAGCCGATGGCAACCGCACGTTCGGCAGGGGTGCTGCGCGCAAGGAATTGCTGAGACGCCGTCGCACAATTGTCTGAGATAGGATGAACGGGGTACGCAATGGTGCGACCGGCGTGTTGTGTGCCCTCAAATAGCAGGCTCAGCACGTATCCGTCCAGCGCAAATACAAGCAGGAGCGCAAACCAGGACAGGCGCCGTGTGCCAGTGTGGCGCGTTAGTCTTTGCCATTTGGATTTGATTGCTTTCGTGATTGCAGCCCACATGGTCATCGCTCCATTGATCGGGGTAGACGTCTATTGTTGACTGATCGGGGCAGGGAAGAATTGCTATTGGTCAAATTCAGGGGGGCAAGCGCGTTTCTCTCTCTTCGGTGATAATCGGCCTATCTTTTCTTTTGTGAGCCCGTATCCCATGAGCGATCTGTCCGCATTCCCTATCACCGGCAAATGGCCGGCCCAGCATCCTGAGCGCATTCAGCTGTACTCGCTGCCGACGCCGAACGGCGTGAAGGTGTCGATTGCGCTGGAGGAAACCGGGCTGGCCTACGAGCCGCATCTGGTCAGCTTTGAGACCAACGATCAAATGTCGCCGGCCTTCCTGTCGTTGAATCCGAACAATAAGATTCCCGCCATTCTCGACCCGAACGGGCCGGACGGCAAGCCGCTGGCGCTGTTCGAGTCCGGCGCGATTCTGCTGTATATCGCCGACAAGACCGGCCAGCTGATTCCGCAGGATGCGGCAGGTCGCTACGAAACCATCCAGTGGCTGATGTTCCAGATGGGCGGCGTGGGGCCGATGTTCGGCCAGGTCGGCTTCTTCCACAAGTTTGCCGGCAAGGATTACGAGGACAAGCGTCCGCGCGACCGTTACATCAACGAAGCCAAGCGTCTGCTGGGCGTGCTGGAGCAGCGTCTGGAAGGTCGTGAGTGGATCATGGGCGATACCTACACCATCGCCGACATCGCCATCTTCCCGTGGATTCGCAATCTGGTCGGCTTCTACGGCGCCGGCGATCTGGTCGAGTTCAGCAAGTTCACCAATGTGCAGCGCGTGCTGGCGGCCTTCGTTGCGCGTCCGGCCGTGGCGAAAGGCCTGGAAATCCCCAAGCGCGGTTAATTAGTGCGCCGGTGCGCGGCAGGCGGCGTCCGTATCCCAGCGGCCGGAGCAGATGCGCGAGCGGCACAGCATGCCTTCGATTACGCCCAGCTGTTTGCAGCGCGCTAGCAGTTGCGGGGTGGTGTCGCCGTCCTGGCGCTCGACGACGTCGCGGCTGCGTTCGGGCGTGACGGAGGTTGGTTTGCCGGCGTGCGCCACCAGTGCGGTGAGGAGGGTGACGTCGGTGTCGGCGCTGATTGGCGGCGTGGCGCTGGCTGGCGTGGCCGGTGTGCGCGCTAGCGGCTTGCTTGTTGCCGCGCCGGTCGCCCGTGGCGTCTGCGGATGAACGGCAGACGGTGGCGTTGCATTCGCCGCACTCGCCGAGTTGGCCGCGTTGGCGATGGCCACCGTCGCTGCAGTCGGCGTCTCGGTCTCGACGACGGCCTCGTCCGCCGCTACATTGACGATGGCGGCTGCCTGCGCCGTCTCCGCCACAGGCTGAGCGGGCGCCGCATGGCGTGTCGCTACATGCGCAATCGCGCCGCCACTGGCGCTGCTGCGGAACGTTCCCGGCGTGATGGTACGGTCGTGCAACAGCCACGCCATGACGCACATCAATAGCAACAAGCCAAACAATCCTATCGTCCAGCCATCGATGGTCCAGCCCGGCACGCTGGCGGCGCGGACTGGCGTTTTGGCGCCATGCTCCAGATGCGCCAGGATGCGCTTGTCCGTCGCCGGACGGTGTGAACTGGCGGCGCCGGCCATCAGGTCCGGCTTCGGTTTCGACGTTTCCACAATATCCCCCTTGCATTTGATCTGGCCGATATCGCCGTGCTGCGAACGGCCTACGATGCAGTGTCCGGTCTGCGGCAGGGGACCGTTTTGATGGAGCGCACCATGTTTCTCTTTTCCATGCTGTTGTTCTTCGTTTTGACGTGTTTTTGCGCCTGGTTGCTGCTGTTTCCGGCCGGCCGGGAAGTGGTGGTGCAGTCGCTCGGCCTGTTGGGCATCCGTATGGGACGGCGTTTGCGCGGCGGTTATCAGCAGGGCGTGCAGCAAGCGGCAGGCCTGGGCCGCGAGGCGGGCGGCCGGGTGCATCGTCTATTGAGTTTTTTGAAGCGGCGCTATCTGCTGTTGCTGGCCGCCATGGTGCTGCTGACGGTGCCACCGCTGCTGGCGCTGATGCTCAGTGGCCGCAGCATGCTGTCCGGCTACGACAGCGATACGCACGCCATCAACGACCAGATCGCCGGTCTGCTGCAAGGGGAGCAACTGACTGCGCCAACGCCACCACCGCCGCTGGTGTTCACTACCGCCGAGGTGACGCTGGTGCGGCCGATGCTCGACAGCGCCAACCGCAACTGGCAGCTGCTCGATCCGGCCTTCGCGCAGCGCCTGCTGCTCGTGTTTCGCATCATGAAGGAGCGCCACGGCTACGACATGGCGATCCTGGAGGGCTACCGTAGCCCGGAGCGGCAGAATACGCTGGCCGCCGCCGGACCCAGCGTGACCAATGCCAAGGCTTTCCAGAGCTATCACCAGTTCGGCCTGGCCGCCGACTGCGCCTTTCTGCGCGACGGTAAACTGGTGATCTCGGAAAAGGATCCCTGGGCCATGCGCGGCTACCAGCTGTACGGCGTCGCCGCCGAAGCGGCCGGCCTGACCTGGGGCGGGCGCTGGACCATGATGGACTTCGGCCACACCGAATTGCGCGTGCCGGGCACGGTGAAGAAGTAAGCGCCATTGTTCTTGCGCAAGAAATTCCCGCTTTGTTGGTGGCAACATTGATCGGTCCGCCCGCCGCCTGGGCGTCGCCGTCTTCGCCGGACACCTTCTATGCTGCGCAGAACCTGGAGCTTCCTCACCGATAGCCGCAATCTCACCATCCTCGGCCTGACGGCGGTGGCGGCCTTGTTCTACCTCGGCGCGCAAGTGCTGGAATTGGCGCTGATGTGGGCGCTGCTGGCCATCGTCCTGATGCTGGCGCTGGTCGGCGCCGTGTGGTGGTGGCGCCGCTGGCGCGCGCGGCGCGAGTCGGAGCGGCTGGGAGAGGTCATCGGCAAGCAGGAGCCGTCCGCCGATCCCTCCGCGGCCGAGGTCAAGGTCATCCGCGACAGCATGATGAAGGCGATCGAGACGATCAAGGGATCGAAGCTGGGCATCGTCGCCGGCGCGAGCGCCCTGTATGAGCTGCCGTGGTACATGATCATCGGGAATCCGGCGGCCGGCAAGAGCACGGCCATCACCAACTCCGGCTTGCAGTTCCCCTTCGCTGACGGCAAGGTGCTGCAAGGCGTGGGCGGCACGCGCAACTGCGACTGGTTCTTCACCACCGAAGGCATTTTGCTCGACACGGCCGGCCGCTATTCGGTGCAGGACGAGCATCGCGCCGAGTGGTTCGGCTTTCTGGATCTGCTGAAGAAGTACCGCCGTCGCGCGCCGGTCAACGGCATCATCATCGCGGTCAGCATCGCGGAGCTGCGCGGCGACGATCCGGAAGCCGGCATCCAGCTGGCGCGCAGCCTGCGCAAGCGGGTGCAGGATCTGATCGAGCGGCTGGAGGTATTTGCGCCGGTGTACGTGGTGTTCACCAAGGCCGATCTGATTGCGGGCTTTGGCGAATTCTTCGCCCAGGCCGAGCGCGGGGAGCGAGAGCGCGTATGGGGCGCGACCATGCCGTATCAGCGCAAGACCAGCAGCCAGCAGGTGATGGCATTCTTCGACCATGCCTTCGATGAGCTGTGCGATGGCTTGAAGGCGATGAGTCTCGCCACCATGGGCCAGCAGCGGCGCGAGCGCATGGAGCCTGGCGTGTTCACTTTTCCGCTGGAGTTTTCGACCATCCGCACGCCGCTGCGCGCTTTTCTGGTGACGTTGTTTGAAGAGAATCCGTTCCAGTTCAAACCTGTGTTCCGGGGCTTCTATTTCACTAGCGCGCTACAGGAGGGGATGCCGCGCAGCGAACAGTCGCAGCGCGTCGCCCGTCGCTTTGCCTTGACCATGCCTGATGTCGCGCCGTTGTCTACCTCCGGACATTCCGGCTTCTTCCTGCTTAACCTGTTCCGCAAGGTGATCTTCGCGGACAAGGATCTGGTGTCGCAGTACGCCAGCAAGAACAAGGTGCGCTTGAAATATGCGGCTTTCTTTGCGGCGGTGCTGATGCTTGGCGCATCGCTGGGCGGATGGAGTTGGTCGTACATGGGAAATCGCCAGTTGGTCAGCAATGTGCAGGCGGACCTGGACAAGGTGATCAAGCTGCAGGCCAAGCGGCTGGACCTGCAATCGCGGCTGGAGGCGCTGGAGATTATCCAGGACCGCATCGAGCAGCTGGAGAAATATCGCGCATCGCGTCCGTGGTCTTTGCGCATGGGGCTTTATCAGGGCGACCAGCTGGAGCGCAAGCTGCGCGAGGAATACTTCGCCGGCGTGAAGAACGTGATGCTGATGCCGGTGGTGGCCAATCTGGAAACGCTGCTGTCGGAGATGAACGCGCATGCGTCCGAGTTGCAGCCATCCGGCGCCGGTGCTGTGTCTGCGGTTACGTCGACGGCAGGACGCCAGTTCCAGGAGGCCTCGCCCACCAATGTCGATGACGCCTACAACGCGCTGAAAAGTTACCTGATGCTGGCCGATAAATCGCATGCTGAAGGCAGTCACCTGAATGACCAATTGCCGCGTCACTGGCGCGCATGGCTGGAAAACAATCGCGGCGCCATGCCGCGTGAGCAGATGATCCACAGCGCCGAGCGGCTGATGACGTTCTATCTGGCGCAGATTCCTGATCCGGCTTGGCCGCGCATCGATCCGAAGCTGGCGCTGGTCGACCAGGCGCGCGAAAACCTGCGGCGCGTGGTGCGCGGCATGCCGGCGCGGGAGCGCGTCTACGCCGACATCCGTGCCCGTGCCAACACGCGATTTCCATCGATGACGGTGGCGCGCATGGTCGGCGAGCAGGATCAGGCCCTGGTCACAGGTAGCTACGCAGTCCCTGGCGCCTACACCCGCGACGCCTGGGAGAAGTTCGTGCAGGACGCTTTTCGCGATGCCGCCAGCCGCGAACTGCAGAGCACAGACTGGGTGCTGAAGACCGCCGCGCGTGATGACCTGACGCTGGAAGGCAGTCCCGAACAGATCCAGAAAGGGCTGACCGATTTGTACAAGGCCGATTACGCGCGCGAGTGGCAGAAGTTTGTGCAAGGCGTCAGCATCGCCAACCTGAATGGCTTTGACGCGGCGGTGACGGCGATGAACCGTCTCGGCGATCCGCAGTTGTCACCGCTATCCAAGCTGCTGACGGCATTGCATCAGCAAACCTCCTGGGATAATCCGACGGCGATCAGCGCGGAGGTGAAGGAGGCGCAGACGGGCTTTGTCAACTGGGTGAAATACAGCGTGCTGCGGCGCTCACCGGCGCAGATCAATATCAACCTGCCGGCCAATTCGGCAGATAAGCCGATGGGACCAGTGGGGCGGGAGTTCGCCGGCATCGGCAAGCTAGTGGCGGCCAAGGATAAGGATGCATCACTGATGCGCGCCTACATGGAGATGCTGTCCAAGCTACGCGGCAGACTCAATCAGCTGAAGAACCAGGGCGATCCCGGACCCGGCGCGCGCCAGTTCATGCAGCAGACTTTGGACGGCAGCGGCTCGGAACTGGCCGACGCACTGCGCTACGTCGATGAGCAAATGTTGGTGGGGATGACGGATACGCAGAAGCAGGCGATTCGCCCCATCCTGGTGCGGCCGTTGATGCACATCTTTGCGGTACTGATCGGCCCAGCAGAGACGGAGATTAACAAGACGTGGGTGGCGCAGGTGTATGAGCCATTCCAGAAAACGCTGGCGCCCAAATATCCGTTTTCGCCGGATGCGCGGACCGAGGCAGCCAGCGCGGAGATCGCGCAGTTCTTTGGACCGGATGGCGCGGTCGCCAAGTTTGCCACCACCACGCTTGGCACGCTGGTGCTGCGACGGGGCGATGTGCTGGCGCCGCGCACCTGGGCGGATATGGGTATTTCGCTGTCGCCGCAGATGGTGCTGCGCTTCCCCAGTTGGATCGCGCCTCTGGCGGCGGGTGGCGTAGCCTCATCGCAGTCCGGCCCGCAGACGGTGTTCCAGATCCAGCCGATGCCGGCGAGCGGCACGCTGGAGTACACGGTGGAGATCGACGGCCAGCAGCTGCGCTACCGGAATACGCCGGCACAGTGGGCCAATATGGTTCATCCGAGTCCGCAGGGAGCGCCGGGTGCGCGCATCACGGCGGTGGCGATGGATGGACGTAGCGTGGATATCTTCAATGAGCCGGGACAGTTTGGATTGAAGCGCATGATCGACACGGCGACCAAGCAGAAACGCGACGGCGGCGTATTTGAGCTGCGCTGGAGCAGCGGCGTGATTACCGTGGCGATGGGGCTCAAGATCATCAGCAGCCCGGAAAGCGCCGCCAGCGCGTCGCCGGATCAAGGCTTCCGTGGCATGCGGCTGCCGGAGACCATCGTCGGCGGACCGCCGGCTACGACCACCGCCACCGCACCCCCAGCCGCAGCGGGGGCATCGCCCGCTGCCTTCATGCCGGCCGCTGGCGCTACGCCGACCGCACCGGCGACGCTGGCGCCTGCTGCGCCAACGGGAGCGACGCAATGAAGCTCAGGGCGCAAACGGCGCGCATAGGCTACTTCGGCAAGCTGCCCACACGCGCTGACTTCATCAAGGCGGCCGACAACCTGGCGCTGGCCAGCCTGCTGGACGACTGGCTGGCCGAAGTCATGAACCTCCTCAGCACCGACCCGCGCTGGAAACTCAACTACGACGCCATGCCGCCACTGGACTTTGCCTTTGTCGGCACGCGCAGCCGGCGCGCCATCGCCGGCCACCTGGCCGCCAGCAGCGACCTGTCAACGCGCCGCTATCCCTTCCTCAGCATGAGCGCCATCGAAGTAGACGACCCGCCGCGCTTCGTCCCCAATAGCCCATTGATACTGGCGCCGCTGTGGGAAGAACTGCACCTGCTGACCGCCGACGTCATGGACTCCCCAGAGCCGGAGGCACCGCTACAAACGCTTGCCACCACCCGCATAGACATCGACACCACCGACGGCCAGCACGCGCAAAGCTTCCTCGACTTCCTCGACCGCCATACCATCACCGCGCTGGAAGCCATGCTAGCTAGCACCTGCATGCGCCGCACGATACTGGCCATCGGTCTGTTGTTGCAGCCGATACGCCGCAGCGGCGCGGAACGGCTGGATAAAAGCCTGGTGTTGCCACTACCGCAGTCCTCGCGCCAGCGCTACCTGGTGGCCGCCTTCTGGCTAGACCTGATCATCCCATTCCTGCAACAAGCCGATTTTGAATTGAGCCTGTTCCTTGCAGACCTGCGCGGAAAGCCATCGCTGATCATCGGCTTCGGTGGCGCCGCACCCGAAACACTGGCCGCCATCATCGATCCCGTCAGCGCACCTGAACACCAGGTCAGCTTCGATTACGCCGGCTGGGTCGATGAACTGATCGCCGGCGACGCTCGCGTGCAAAAGCTCTCCGCCTATCTGGAGCAAGGCCAGCTTTCCTTACGCTCCACGCAAGCGCTTTTCCATGAAACCTTTGTCTGATAAGGAGTCCTCCATGCGCAAGACGATAATGACGACCGCGTTGCTGCTGGCGGCAACGTGCGCCACAGCGCAAACACCAGGCCAGATCGTGGTAACCGGCGCCGTGCCGGATGAAGCCAGCAAGGCCGCGCTGCTGGCGCAGGTGCGCGCCTTGTACGGCACGGAGCGCGTGGTCGACCAGGTGAACATCGCCCAGGTGTCGCTGCCGCCCAACTGGAACGGCTACGTGCAAAAGTTGATCAGCCCCAATCTGAAATTAATCAGCAAGGGGGAGCTGAAAATCGACGGCACTAACATTACCGTGCGCGGTGAAGTCTCCAACGAGGCGCAGAGGCAGCAGATCGCCAGTGACATCGCCACCAGCCTCAATCCCAGCTACACCGTCAACAACGGTCTGCGCGTGAGCGCCGCCGAGCAAAACCTGCTGGACGAAACGCTGGCCAAGCGCATCATCGAATTCGATAGCGGTAAAGCGACGCTGACGCCATCGGGGCAAGGCATACTGGATGATATGGCGGCCGCGCTGCAAAAGGTAAAAGGCAAGAAGGTGGAAGTCATCGGCCACACCGACAACGTCGGTCTGCGCGACAGCAATCTGGCACTGAGCCAGGCCCGCGCCGAGGCGGTGCGCACCTATCTGGCGGGGAAGGGCATCAGTCAGGATATGGTGATGGTGTCCGGTCAGGGACCTGATCGCCCGGTGGCCGAGAACACCACGGCGGAAGGCCGTTCGCGCAACCGCCGTATCGAATTCCGCGTGGCGCAGTAGATCAAGGCAGCGTGATGGTGACGTAGGCCGGGCGCGGCGCCAGCTTGACAAGGTCCGAATACCCCGCCAGCGATTCCTGCGTGCTATGCGACAACGACGACTCCAGCCCAATGTATGCACCCAGCGCAATCACCCCAAACACGGCGGACACCGCCCATAGTGGCGTGTTGGAACGCAGCTTGTGCACGATCTGGTCCGGCCGTTCCGCCTGCGGCGCAAAGCCTTTGCTCTTGCCTTGCATGTGCGCGATTTCATCGCCCAGCCGCGCCGTCAGGTAGGACAGCTTGTCGCTGGCATCCAGCGCATGCTTGCCGCGAAAGCCGATCAGCAGGCACATATGAAATACCTGAAGCGCGGGCAGCCGCGCACCGCCGGCACCGCGCAGGGCTTCCAGACGATCGAAGAAGTGCTCACCTGCCAACTGGTCGCCGAAGATCACCAGTTGCAGTGGACGCCGCTCCCACGCCAGCCGCATTGGGAACTGCGACGACAGGATGATTTCATCCAGCGCTGCGCAGTAGGCGTATTTGGCGGCGTCAATATCCTCGCCCTGCGCGCGCATCTTGCGGGCTTCACGATCGAATTCCGCCAGATACGCGGTGATGGTGTCGAGGAAGGGCGCTTCGCCCGGCGGCACGCTGCCGTTCTTTAGCATGAACAGCAGGTAGAAGCCCTCCTGCAGCAGATCGAGCAGCGTTTGCACATGGCCGTATCCTGGCTGGATCTGTTTGCGCTGACCGCCCATCAGCGTTGGATTGGCGCGGCGTTCGACGGGCGGCGTCATGCTGTCACCGCGATCAGGTTGAGGCGCAGGTCGCGTATGCCGGATGGCACGTAGATCGAGATCGACTGCGCTTTGAGCATTTGTTCATACAGCATGCCTTTTCCCTCCAGTGCGAAGTAGTAGGTGTCCGGTTGCAACGGAATCGCCGCCGGCACTTGTGGCGCGTGGGTCAACTTCACGCCAGGCATGGCCGACAGCACGCATTTCTCCACATCGTCCGGCGCGCCGACTTTGACGCGCAACGGTACCACCTCCACCAGCTCCAGCGCAGGCAGCGCGGCGCTGACGGCGAGGTACAGCGTAGTGCGCTGGTCGATTTTTCCGGAATCGAGTTTGCCTAGGTGGTAGCTGGGCTTCTCTTCGGTCAGCGCAATCGAGAAGTATTTGGTGGAGATGACCGTGTCCAGCAGGTCGCGGATGATGTGGTCCAGCGCCGCAAAGCATTGCGCCGGGTCTTCATGCAGGTAGCCCGGCAGGTCGATCAGTGTGTACTGCTTGGAGTAGGTCATCATCGCCCCCGCCAGTGCGAGCAGCGCTTCAAACAGGCGTTCGGGATGCAGCTCGGGGTTGCGGACGTAGTGCATCAATGCGGCCGCCGACGTGCTGACCGTGTGCAGCAGCCAGAATGAGGAGACGTCGCCGGAGCGGAATTCGATCACATTGCGGCTCGGCTCACGCATATGGCCTTGCAGCGACTGCACCTTGGCCTGTAGCGCGTCCAGCAAGCGATCCAGCATGGCTTTCAGGGCCGGCGCGCTGGCCACCGACAGGCCTGGCGGAATGAACGACGGATCTTGCTCAAAGCCGCCCGTCACCACGCGCCGCAGCCGCATCAACGGCACGCATTCGAAGGCGCCCAGCGGCTCCAGATCAGACATCAGCCGCACCGCGCTGAGCAGAAAGCTAACGTCTGCCTCCACCGCCTGCGTGTACAGGTCCGGCACTTCGCGGCTGGCCTGGCCGTAACGCGGCCCGGCGTGATGCTCGTCATGTGACGCCGCATTGCCGCCGTTTGCAGAGAGTGAAGGCAGGGCGGCGTACCACGTCACTTCCAGCACGCTGGCGGAAATGCGGCTCAGGTCCACAGTCTGCGGCAGCGGCGCGCTGGCCGGTGCATCGACAATCTCGCCATCACGGAAGATCAGCGACAAGGCTTCCAACCGCAGCTTGCCGGCCTTGAGTGCGTCGAAGTCCCAACGGATATCGCGTACGCCCCACAGATACGGATGCAGCGCGCATGCAGTGTGGTAAAGGCGCGCTTCGTGATACTGGTCCTGCTGCTGGAAATGCTGCGGCCGCAGGAACAAACCTTCGCCCCACAACACCTTGGATGGAATGCTCATGCTGTCTCCCTGCCTTGTCTTCGATGAGACGTTCATTAGAACGAAAGCGGTGACTCGTCTTTTTGCGACGGCGCAAGCAAAGAGAAAAGAAGACGGCGCTTGAGTAAGCGCAATCGGCACCGCCTGCATTTCATGAATACTGGCCATCTTCTCGCACGGTTACGCAAAAGGAGAAACCGATGATCACCTCAAGAACATGGCTGCCCTGCGTCGCCAGCCTGCTGTTGCTGACAGCGTGCGCCACGGACGGCGCCGTGGTCCGAACCGATAAACCACAAGCACCGCCACTGGATCGCGCACTCGCCGACGCCGATTCCGCGCTCACCGCGGGCCATGTCGACAAGGCGCAAGGCATCCTGAAAAATGCCGCCGCCAGCTACCCGTCCGACAAGACGCCCTGGCTGCATATGGCGCAGATTAAATTCGACCGCGCCAATTACGGCGAAGCGATCCTGAACGCGCAGGAGGCGCTACAGCGCGACCCCAACGACAAGCTGGGAAACAGCATCATCGCCGTCAGTGGCTTGCGCTTGTCGACGCGCGCGCTGGCGGACCTGAGCCAGCAGAATAATCTGAACGGCTCCTTGCGCTCGGAAGCGCAGGATCTGGCCAAGCTGCTACGCACCAGCCTTGGCGAAGATGTGCTGGTGCCGACGTCGAATGCGGCGCGCAAGCCCGCCGCGTCTTCGTCGTCCTCGGCATCCGGAAAAAAAGCACCGCCCACCGCCACCGGCAAGAGCGGCAGTCAAACCAACGATCCCTTCGGCGGATTGAAATAAGGAGCTTGTATGGCTAAAGGTGACAGCATTCAAAAGCGCTTGACCAAGGTACGCCCGCCGCGCGTGCAGATGACCTACGACGTGGAAATCGGCGACGCCATGGAAAACAAGGAGCTGCCATTCGTGGTTGGCGTGGTCGGCGACTTTGGCGGCAATTCGGAGGTAGAGAAGAAGCGCCTCAAGGACCGCAAGTTTGTCAGCATCGACACCGACAACTTCGATGAAGTGCTGGGCGGTGTGGCGCCGGTGGCGCGCTTCCAGGTGCCTAATCAGCTGAAGGGCGACGACACCAGTCTGAATGTCGAACTGCGCTTCAAGGCGATGGACGACTTCCGTCCGGAAGCCGTGGTGCGGCAGGTGGAACCGCTGGCCAAGCTGCTGGAGGCACGCACCAAGCTGGCCGATTTGCGCAACAAGTTGGCCGGCAACGACAAGCTGGAAGACATCCTGAGCGAGGTGCTGAATAACACCGGCAAGCTGGCCAGCCTCAAATCGAACAAGGGAGGCTGACATGTCCGCTCAACTTAACCAGGAAGCGCAGGCCGCGCCGCTGGCCGAAGGCGATAGCCTGCTGGACCAGATAGTCGAAAAAAGCAAGGTCGCCAAGTCCAGCGTGGAACACGACCGCGCCAAGGACATCATCACAGAGCTGGTCGATCAGGTGCTGGAGGGCGCGGTGGTGGTTTCCAACAACCTGTCGGCGACGCTGGACGCACGTGTCGCGGAACTGGACCGCCTGATCTCCACGCAACTGAGCGCCATCATGCATGCGCCGGCGTTCCAGAAGCTGGAGCAAAGCTGGACCGGTCTGCATTATCTGGTGAAGAACTCCGCCAGCAGCTCGGGCCTGAAAATCCGCATGCTCAACGCCACCAAGCGTGAGTTGGTGAAGGACTTCCAGTCCGCGCTGGAATTTGACCAGAGCTGCATGTTCAAGAAAGTTTACGAGGAAGAATTCGGTACCTTCGGCGGCGCGCCGTATGCCGCGCTGCTGGGCGATTTTGAAATCTCGCGCCAGCCGGAGGATATGTACTTCATCGAGCAGATGTCGCACGTGGCGGCGGCCTCGCATGCGCCGTTCATCAGCGCTGCCTCACCCGAACTGTTTGGGCTGGAAAGCTACGGCGACCTGGCGCGGCCGCGCGATCTGTCGAAAGTGTTCGACACCGTGGAATACGCCAAGTGGAAGGCCTTCCGCGAATCCGAAGACTCGCGCTATGTCGGCCTGACGTTGCCGCGCTTCCTCGGCCGCCTGCCTTTCAATCCCGTCGACGGCACCACGGTGGAAGGCTTCAACTTTGTGGAAGAAGTGGACGGCACCGATCACCACAAATATTTGTGGTGCAACGCTGCCTACGCATTCGGCGCCAAGTTGACCAAGGCTTTCGGCGATTTCGGCTGGTGTGCGGCGATTCGTGGCGTGGAGGGCGGTGGCCTGGTGGACGACCTGCCCACGCACACCTTCAAGACCGACGAAGGCGAAGTGGCGCTCAAGTGCCCGACCGAAGTCGCCATCACCGACCGCCGCGAGAAGGAACTGAGTGACCTCGGCTTCATCTCGCTGGTTCACTGCAAGAACACCTCGTACGCCGCCTTCTTCGGTGCGCAGTCGGCGCAGAAGGCCAAGAAGTACAGCAGCGAGGCGGCCAACGCCAACGCCGTGCTGTCGTCGCAGCTGCAATACATCTTTGCCGTTTCGCGCATCGCGCACTACATGAAGGCCATGATGCGCGACAAGGTCGGCAGCTTTGCCGCCGCCTCCAATGTCGAGGACTTTCTCAATCGCTGGCTGATGAAGTATGTGCTGCTGGACGATAACGCCAGCCAGGAACAGAAGGCGCAGTTCCCGCTGCGCGAAGCATCGGTGCAGGTGCACGAAGTGGTCGGGCGGCCGGGCGTGTACCGCGCGGTGTCCTTCCTGCGGCCGCACTTCCAGCTCGACGAGATCTCCGTTTCCCTCCGTCTGGTCGCGGAGCTGCCGCAATCGACCAACCACTAACCCAACAACCTAGAGGAGCATGCAATGGCAATCGACGTTTATCTGTACATTGATGGCATCAAGGGCGAATCGAATGACGATCGCCACAAGGACTGGATCGAGTGCAAATCGGTCAGCTTCGGCGTGGAGCAGCCTAAGTCCGCTACCGCCTCCACCGGCGGCGGCCACACGGCGGAACGTTGCGAGCATCGCGACATCGTCCTCTCCAAGCTGGCCGATTTGTCCTCGCCCATCCTGCTGCAAACCTGCTCGGCGGGCCGCACCATTCCCAAGGCGCGGTTTGAATTCATGCGTGCCGATGCCCAGGGCGAACGGGTTAAATACTTCGAGATCGAAATCGAGAATGTGCTGATCGGCGCGGTGGCGCCGTCGGTGGAAGAGGGCGACATCCTGACCGAAGACGTGGCGCTCAAATTCTCCAAGATCAAGTGGAAGTACACGCAGCAGAAAATCAGTGGTGGCGCCGGTGGCAACACCTCCGGCGGCTGGGATCTCTCCGCCAACCGCATCGTCTAAAGCTCCCCCGCGCCTGTGGTGGGCAAAATGGCGACTCGCTGCGGCGCGCTTTTTCGGCCAGGCCTACCGGCCTGGCTTCTTTTCGAAAGCATCCGATGAAAGGCTTTGCTCCCGGCCTGCTTGACCGTCTTCTTGGCGATCATGACCGCCCGATGACGCTGGAGCAGTACAAGGATAGCGTGGCGCGCGATCTGGAAGATCTGCTGAATACCCGCTGCGCGCTGCCGGATGAACTGATGCGCGCCTATCCCGAATGCACACGCTCCATCGCCAACTACGGCCTGGTGGACTTTGCCGGTATGTGCCTGAACAGCGCCGAGGACCGCGCCCGCATCTGCGCCGCTCTGAAGGCCGCGATCGAGCGGCACGAACCACGGCTGCGCAATGTACAGGCGCGCCTGGAGCGTGAATCCGGCGCCATCAACCGCGTCAGCTTTGCCATCTTCGGCACGCTGACCGGCTTGCCCACCACCGAGGCAGTCAGCTTTGACGCGGTGCTGCAACCGTCATCGCTGCATTACTCCATCAATCGCAGCGCACGCGGAGGCCGGACATGAATCTCAATCTCAAAACGCTGATCGGCAAATTGAATGACACCACGCGCCTGGCCGCCACCCGCGCCGCCAGCATCTGCGTGGCACTCGGGCAGTACGAGGTGGAAGTGGAACATCTGTTGCTGGCGCTGCTGGAACAGGAGCGCAGCGACGTCGTGCTGATCGCGCGCCAGTGCGGCGCCAACATCGAGGCGCTGGAAGCGGACCTGCATCAGGAAATCAGCCAGTTTAAGACTGGCAGCACGCGCACGCCGGTATTTTCTCGCCATCTTCCGCTGCTGCTGGAAAACGCATGGTTGATCGCATCGCTGGCGACGCCGCCGGCACCGATCCGCAGCGCGCATCTGCTGGTGGCGCTGTTGACCGAGCCGGAACTGGAGCAACTGGCGCAGCGCGCCTCGCAGCAGTTTGCCAAAATCCCAATCGACGAAGTCAAACATCAACTGCAGAAGTACACGCATGGCTCGCAGGAAGAGACAACCGCAGCCCCCGACACCGCCGCCGAACCGCTTACCGGTATACCGCAAGCCGGTAGCCCGCGCACGCCGGCGCTGGACCAGTACACCACCAGCCTGACGCGCCAGGCGCGCGACGGCAAGCTCGATCCGGTGATCGGACGAGAAAAGGAAATCCGCCAGGTGGTGGACATCCTGCTGCGCCGCCGCCAGAACAATCCCATCCTGACCGGCGAAGCCGGCGTCGGAAAAACTGCCGTGGTGGAAGGCCTGGCGTTGCGCGTGGCCGCCGGCGATGTACCCGTGTCGCTGAAGGACGTTGAGATCCGCCTGCTGGATATGGGCTTGTTGCAGGCCGGCGCCAGCGTCAAAGGCGAGTTTGAGAACCGCCTCAAAAACGTCATCGACGAAGTGAAGCAAAGCCCGCATGCCATCATCCTGTTCATCGACGAAGCCCACACGATGATCGGCGCCGGCGGCACGGCCGGCCAGAACGACGCCGCCAACCTGCTCAAGCCCGCGCTGGCGCGTGGCGAATTGCGGACCATCGCCGCCACCACATGGAGTGAATACAAGAAGTACTTCGAGAAGGACGCTGCGCTGGCACGCCGCTTTCAGGTGGTGAAGGTGGATGAGCCGGACGAGGACATCGCCAGCGCCATGCTGCGGGCCATGGCGCCGTTGATGGAGCAGCACTTCGGTATCCGCATCCGCGACGAAGCAGTGACTGAGGCGGTGCGCCTGTCGCACCGCTACATCAGCGGCCGCCAGTTGCCCGACAAAGCGGTCAGCCTTCTGGATACGGCCTGCGCGCGCGTGGCGTTGGCGCAGAGCGGCACGCCGGCATTGCTGGAAGACGCCGCGCGCCAGATGGAGCGCATCGCCTCCGAAATCTCGGCCTTACAGCGCGAGGAAGACGGCAAGGCGCCGCAGCAGCGCGCGCAGCAACGTTTGCAGCAGCTACAGGCGGAGCACGCAGCGCTGGCGGAGGAGCATGCACGTCACGCCGAACGCTGGCAGCGCGAACAATCCATCGTCGCAGCTATCACCCGTCAGCGGACGGCGGACGGCAGCGCGGCGGAAGTTCGCGCCTTGAAAGAGGAACTGCTTGCGCTGCAAGGCGAAACGCCGATGGTGCCGCTGGAAGTGGATGGTGTCACGGTGGCGGCGATTGTCTCCGGCTGGACCGGCATCCCGCTGGGCAAAATGGTCAAGGACGAAATTAACACTGTGCTGCGGCTACAGGACGCGCTGCAATCCCGCATCCTCGGCCAATCGCATGCCATGGCCGCCGTGGCGCAGCGCGTGCGTACCGCGCGCGCCAATCTGGATGATCCCAACAAGCCGAAAGGGGTGTTCCTGTTCGTTGGCCCATCCGGCGTAGGCAAGACCGAGACCGCACTGGCGCTGGCCGACCTGCTGTACGGCGGCGAACGCAAACTCCTTACTATCAACATGAGCGAGTACCAGGAAGCGCACAGCGTCTCCGGCCTGAAAGGTTCCCCGCCCGGTTACGTGGGCTATGGCCAGGGCGGCGTGCTGACCGAAGCAGTGCGCCGCAATCCCTATAGCGTGGTGCTGCTGGATGAAATCGAAAAAGCGCATCCAGACATTCTCGAACTATTCTTCCAGGTGTTTGATAAAGGTGTCATGGACGATGCCGAGGGCCGCGAGATCGATTTCCGCAACACCATCATCATCGCCACCGCCAATGCCGGATCGGCCACCATCATGCAGGCCTGCCTGAACCAGGAGACACTGCCGCAGCCCGAGGAGCTGGAAGCGCTGCTGCGCCCACAACTGGTCAAGCACTTCAAGCCGGCCTTCCTCGGGCGCGTGAAGGTGGTGCCGTATTACCCGATTCCGGATGCGGTGCTGAGCGGGATCATCACCCTCAAGCTGGCGCGCATCGCCCAGCGCATCCGCGCGCATCATCATGCCGAATTTACCTACGACGCTTCGCTGGTGAACGCCGTGCTGGCGCGCTGCACCGAAGTCGATTCTGGCGCGCGCAATGTGGATCACATCCTCAACGGCACGCTGCTGCCGGAGATCGCGCAGGCGGTGTTGGAGAAGATGGCCCAGGAAGAGCCGATCACGCAGATCAAGGTTGGCGCCAACAGCAAGGGCCAGTTCAAATACACCGTCAAATAGGAGGTGAACATGTTCAACGTAGCGCAACTGCTGCAACCGGTCAGCGCCGAGCAACGCTGCGGCCAGGATCTGTCCTTCAGCAAGGAGGTCGACGAGATCGCGCAAGCGCGCCAGTACGACGATCCCTCGCTGGACCAGGGCGAATGGGCCACTACGCTGAAAGAAGCCGACTGGCCGCTGGTGGCGGCGCGCTGCGCCGACATGATCGCCACCCGCAGCAAGGATTTGCGCCTGGCCGCCTGGCTGGCCGAAGCCCTGGCCAAGACGCGCGGCCTGCGCGGCCTCGGTGACGGCTTCGCCGTGCTGGCGGGCTTATGCGAAATGTACTGGACCGATTTGTATCCGTTAGTCGATGACGGCGACTACGATCAGCGTATCGGCAACCTGTTCTGGCTGCTTGCCCGAACCCCGCCTCTGGTGCTGGAATGCGCCGTCGAAACACCCCAGTTAAGCGATGCGGAATACTGCCTTGCCAGCCTGATCGCGCTGGAGCGCGTGGTAGATACGCAACTAGGCGCAGACGGTCCCGGCTTTGCGGCGGCCAAGGATGCTGTGCAGGCGGTGATTGGCAGCCTGACGCCGTTTGGCAATGTTGTCATGGTTGCCGATGCTGGTCCGGCCACTCTTGGTAACGCTGTCATACCAACCGGCGCCGGCCTGCAAAACCGAACGCAAGCCCTGCAACAGCTGCGTCTCGTAGCGGATTTCTTCCGCCGTACCGAGCCGCATAGTCCTGTCGCCTATCTGGCGGAACGCGCGGCGAGCTGGGGCGACATGCCGCTGCATGTCTGGTTGAGAAGCGTTATCAGGGATCCCGCCATCCTGGCCGGAATGGATGAGTTGCTGGCGGTGCCGAAGGCCGTCGAATAATGCTGCGCCGCAATGTTGAATATTTCTTTTATGCTACATATTGGGGAGGATTAGTGCTAGCATGAATTGAACAATCCAGACTTTTAGCGAGGGAGTTGGCTATGAACAATCTCAAGATCGGTACGCGCCTGGGCTTCGGTTTTTCGCTCATTTTGTTACTGCTGGTTGCGATGACTTCGATAGGCATACTACGCTTGAGCAGCGCCAGCGACAAAACCGATGAGATGATCAACGTGAAGATCCGCGATGAGCGTCTGACTGCCGAATGGGGCAAGATCATTGAAGTCAATGCCGCCCGCACCACCGGCGCTTTCATGGTGCGCGAGTCCGCCGATCAGAAAAAGCTGGAAACGCTGATGGCCGAATCGTCGGGCCGCGCCACGCAGATCCAAGATCAGATTGGATCGACCATCGACGACGATCAACTCAAACCGCTGTTCAAGCAAGTGCTCGACACGCGCAAGGCCTATACCGATTTCCGCAAAGCGGTCTTCGCCGCCAAGAACGCCGGCGATCTGGAAAAGGCCACCAAAATCTACGAAGGCGACATGACGCAGAGCCGCATCCAGTACTTGGCTGCGCTGAAGAACTTCGTCGACAAGCAGGCCGCTTTACTGGATGCTTCGGCCGCAGAAATTCAACAGCAATACCGCAGCGGACGCACGCTGCTGATCATGCTCGGTCTGGCCGCGATTGTGATGGGTGTATTCGCCGCATGGTGGATCACGCGCACCATCACGCAGCCGATCAATGAAGCGCTGAAGGTCGCGGAGACGGTATCGTCGGGCGATCTGACCAGCGATATCCAGGTAAACAGCAACGATGAAACCGGCCAGTTGATGTACGCGCTGAAAACCATGAACACCAATCTGGTGAACATCGTCGGCCAGGTGCCCAATGGCACGGATTTGATTGCGACGGCGTCCACGCAGATCGCCGCTGGCAATCAGGATCTGTCTTCACGCACCGAGGAGCAAGCCAGCTCGCTGGAGGAAACCGCATCGTCGATGGAGGAGCTGACGTCCACCGTGCGCTTCAACGCGGAGAACGCACGCCAGGCCAATGCGCTGGCGATCAATGCGTCGGAAATCGCCAGCCGTGGCGGCTCGGTGGTGGGCGAGGTGGTGAGCACCATGGGATCGATCAACGATTCGTCGCGCAAGATTGTTGATATCATTTCGGTCATCGACGGCATCGCGTTTCAGACCAATATCCTGGCGCTGAATGCTGCGGTGGAGGCGGCGCGCGCGGGTGAGCAGGGACGTGGTTTTGCGGTGGTGGCGTCGGAAGTGCGCAATCTGGCGCAGCGATCCGCGTCGGCCGCCAAGGACATCAAAGGATTGATCGACGATTCGGTTCAGAAGGTGCAGATCGGCTCCGAGCTGGTGGATAAGGCCGGCCAGACGATGGAAGAAATCGTCCAGAGCATCAGCCGCGTCACGCAGATCATGACGCAGATTAGCAATGCCAGCGAAGAGCAGAGCATCGGCATCGCGCAGGTGAACGATGCGATCACGCAGATGGATCAGGTAACGCAGCAGAATGCGGCGCTGGTGGAGGAGGCCGCAGCGGCGGCGGAATCGATGCAGGAGCAGTCGGCCAAGCTGGCGGATGTGGTCAGCGTATTCAAGCTGGATACGTCGTACGCTTCGTCAGCGCCGGCCTTGTCGCGTGCACCGGCGCGTGCTGCTGCGCTGCCTCGCCGCACGCCGGCCGTGGCGGCGCCGGTGAAACGTGCCGCGCCTGCGGTGGATGCTGCACCCGCGCCTGCGCGGGCCGCTCCGCGCAAAGCCGTCACCACCGGCGAGTCGGACTGGGAAGAGTTCTAAGCCGCGATACAATGGCGGTTATGAATACCGCCAGTTCCTTACCAGCCACGCGGCGTGCCTTATGCGCCGCGTGCCTGCGCCCACAGCAGACCTGCATCTGCCGCTGGGTCACAGCGCTACCCAATCATGTGGAGGTGTTGATCCTTCAACACCCAATGGAAGTCAGCAACGCCAAGGGCAGCGCGCGGCTGCTGCATCTATGTTTGGCCAACAGCCGGCTGGAAGTGGGGGAGACCTTCGATCCGGCGCAACTACAAGCGCTGCTCTCGCCGGAGCGCCGCAACGTGCTGCTCTATCCCGACACGGAAGACGCGTCGCTCGGACTGGCCATGCCGCAGCCGTTTGACGACGCATGGCTGCGCGAACCTTTGCGGTTGGTGGTGTTGGACGGCACCTGGCGCAAGAGCCGCAAGATGCTGTATCTGAATCCGCTGCTGCAAGCCTTGCCACGCCTGCCGCTGCGCGACGCGCCGCCATCGCATTACTTGATCCGCAAGGCACATTTGCCAGACCAGCTTTCGACGCTGGAAGCCACCGTTTACGCGCTGGCGCAACTGGAAAACGATATAAACAAATACAACCCGCTGATCGACGCCTTCGATGGTTTCGTCGCGCAGCAGGCCAGTTACGTCACGCGATCAGCTTGAGGCCAGGTGGCAGCGCGTCGCCCAGCATGCGCTTCTCGTCGGCCTGGTCCAGCTGCACTACCTCGCGCACCATCGCGCTCCAGTTGGCCGGCGCGCCGACGCCTTGCAGGCGGCGCAGCACCTCGGCGCGCAGCGTGTCGTTGATGTCGCGCGAACGGTCGCCGGTCATGCGCGCCAGATGAGCGGCGGCAAAGCCGGCCGGTTCCACCTTCTTCCAATCCAGCGACAGTACCGCGTCCAGCCATCGCTCGACCACCGGCGTTTCCACTACATCGTGTGCGCTGCCGTGGAAAGGCTGGCGCGCGCCGACGCGGCTAAGGCCCCAAAGGAAGCGGCCTTGCGTGGCTTCGGCCTTGGCCAGATCGGCTGCGCCGCTGCGGGTTTTATTGGCGGCGGCTTTGCCGGCGGCCTTGGCGGTTTTGTGTAACTGGTCCAGCATCCACGCGCCGATTTCGGCCTTGTAGTTGCCGGGGATGCGTTCCAGCGAGGCGCCGAGACGCAGCATGTCTTCCTCGCTGCCGTTGACCAGCGTGACGGGACGGCGGCCGCGTTCCGCTGCATCGGCCTGCACATTGAAGGCGAAATCGTCCAGCACGCGCAGTTGCGCTTCCACGCTCAAGCCGCCGGAGACGCGGCGCCACAGCGTCCACCATTCGGCGCAGACCTGGCTGTCCTTGTGATGTTGAATGCCGGTGTCGAACATCGCCCACAGTTTTTCGATGCGCCATTCGTCCAGCGTGTAGCCAAAGCCGGGACGCAGGCAGTAGCCGCTGAGATTGAGCCATGCGCGTTCGTGTTCGGAGGAGCGGCGGCGGCCTTTGGCGCGTTCCAGCAGCGCGTCGAACAGGCGGCGCAGCAGAGGTGTCGGCCAGCTTTCGCGGCTGCCGAGCAGCTGTTCCAGTTGCGCGCGCAGCTGCTTCACTTCCTTGATGTCGACTTGCAGTGCACGGCTGCCAAAGATGCGGTCGATCCTGTCGATGGCTGCGGACAGGCCGGCCGGCATCGGCGCTTCGTCTGGTGCGGTTTCAGTGGCGGCTTCGCCGCGCAACTGAAACTCCAGCAGCCAACGCTGTGCGTCGTCCCTGGCGACGCAGTGGACTTCCAGCGTGCCGACTTCGCTGAGCGAGGTTGCCAGCTGCACCGGGATCTCCTTGCGGGCGTCGGCGCTGCTGCTGTCGCGCAGCACGGTGGCGATGGGCGGCAGTTGGACGTAGTCGTCCGGCTGTAGTGTGACTACGTCGCCGGCTTGTGGCGCATCGGCAGTGGAGGACGCGAGGTGGAAGCGTACCGGCCGACCGAGGCGCAGTGCGAAGGTGCGGTCGGCTAGCAGGATTTCGCGGTTTTCGGCAGCGCCGCGCGGCAGGATGCAGACGGCGCGGCGCGGCTGGTCCGGATGCGCGGCGTCGTCCAGCAGCAGGAAATAGCTGCGCGCGGAGCCGCCGCCAATCACCGGCGCCTGGCCGGATTGGCCTAGCGCGTAGGCTACGCCACCACGGGCGACGGCGACGTCGGGATTATCGTTGTGCAGGATGCGCAGCGGCTGTTGGCGCCAGCCGGCCAGTGTGGCTTCCAGCCGGCGCGCCAGTGCGTCGGCGCGGAAGACGCCGCCGTTGAGCAGCAGCGTGTCCGGGATCGGCACGGCGGTGCTGTCGGCGGGCACGCCGAGGGCTTCGCGCATGGCGAAGGCGTGCTGGCGCAGGAAGTCCGCCAGGTGGCGCGTGATGGCGGCATCGCTGGCGTAAGGCAGGCCGAATTCCACGATGGCACCGCGTCCACGCTTGGCCGGTTCTTGTTGTTCGTTGAGGGGGAAGAAGCCGTCCACCACCAGTGTGGAGACTTCCTCGCGCGTCAGGTCGGCGGAACGGGAGCCGCCGATCAGCTTCGACCCGGCGCCCAGTAGCGTGACGGTGGTGCGCTCCGGCGCGTCGGCCGCCAGCAGCAGCTCCTTGGCAGCGCGGCAGCGCTCCGCCAGTTGCGACAGACGGCTGGCGGACAGCTTGGCCTGCGGCTGCGCTTCACCGGCCATGCGTGCTTCGACCAGGTGGGCGAGGGCGAGATCCATATTGTCACCGCCGAGGATCAGGTGATTGCCGACGCCGATGCGGCTGATGGCCGGCTGGCCGTCGCCGAGATCGACCTTCATCAGGCTGAAGTCCGTGGTGCCGCCGCCGACGTCACACACCAGCACCAGACGTGTCTCCGCCAGCTCATCGGCCAGCGTGGCGCGTTGGCGGAACAGCCAATCATAGAACGCCGCCTGCGGTTCTTCCAGCAAGCGCAAGGACGGTAAGCTGGCCATGCGCGCCGCCTCCAGCGTCAGCGCCCGCGCGCCTTCGTCAAACGATGCCGGAATGGTTAAGACAATCTGCTGCGATTCCAAAGGATACGCGGGAAAGCGCGCATTCCAGGCGCTGCGCAGATGGGCCAGATACGAAGCGCTGGCCGCCACCGGCGACACCTTGGCCACATCGGCCTCCGCGCCCCACGGCAGAATCGGCGCCATGCGATCGACCTGGGGATGTGACAACCAGCTCTTGGCGCTAGCCACCAGGCGCCCCGGCACCTGCGATCCCAGCTTGCGCGCCAGACGGCCGATAACCACCTGCGACAATCCGGCCACGTCGTCGGCACGCCATGGCAGCTGCAACTCGCCATCCGCCAGCTCACCCGCCGCCGGGTGATAGCGCAAGGACGGCAGCAACGCCGCCGCACCAACCTCTCCGGGCGCGATCAGCTGTTCGATCTCGAACAACTGGATCTGCGCGCTGCCGGCTTCCGCGAAGGCCATCACCGTATTGGTGGTGCCCAGGTCGATGCTGACGACGTATTTACTCATGCTCAGGCGGCGGAACGAACGTCGAACTCCACCTTCCAGCGCTGGCCATCGGTGGCCACGGCGGCCAGTTCCAGCGTGCCCGACTCCGTCGCCATCGCATGCAGACGCACCTGCACTACATCGCCGGACTGACGGCCTTCCGGCGACAGGTTCGCTTCGATCTCGTTCATCTCGATCAGCTCATCCGGTCCCCAGAAGTCCAGCAGATCGCCAATCTGGTCCTGGCGTCGTACCGAGGAACCGAAGAAACGGAACTGCACCGGCTCACCGACGACCAGGCCAAACTCCTGATTCGGCAATTCGATCTCGCTGCCTTCTTCCATTCCAAATGGCGCCACGCACAGCGCCTGAATCGGCGGCTCCATGCCGGGAATCGCCGGCATCGCCGACTCAATCGCCACGTAATACGAGCGCGCCGTGCCGCCGCGAATCCGGACGCCACTCCCGCGACGCACGTAGCTGTAGTAAGCCGCACCACGCGCCACCGCCAGATCCAGATCGGCGCCACCCAGCATGCGTGCTGGCTCCGCGCCTTCCAGATACAGCCAGTCGTTGAGGGTACCCATGATGCGCTGCGCCAGCAGGTCCGACTTGAACACGCCGCCGTTGAACAGCACTGCGGTTGGGTGCAAGAACGTCGCGTCGGCGCTTTGCTTGCCGGCGTAGCCTTCCAGTTCCGCCGTAGCGCCCAGCTGGCGTGCCAGGAACGCGGCCAGATGGCGCGTGATGCCGGCGTCCTGCGCGTACGGCAGGCCAAGCTGCGTCAGGCCCGCGCGGGTACGCACAGCCGGACGCGCAGCAGCTTCCACTTGCGGGAAGAAGCCATCGAGAATAAAGGTCGTCACTTCATCGCGCGTCAACTCGGTGCGGATCGAACCGCCAATCAGCTTGGAGCCACGGCTTGGCACCACGATTGGCCAGGTAGCGATGGTGGCGTCAGCCAGCAGCTTTTCCTTGGCGGTGCGGCAGCCGTAGGTCAGCGCGCGCATCTGCCACGCGTCCAGCTGCGTGCCGGCGGCGGCCAGTTTGCGCGCCACCAGGTGTGCCAGCGCCAGGTCCATATTGTCGCCGCCGAGCAGAATGTGATCGCCGACCGCGATGCGGTGCGGTTCCAGCACGCCGTCGCGTTCCAGCACGGCGATCAGCGAAAAGTCGCTGGTGCCGCCGCCTACGTCCACCACCAGAATGACGTCGCCCGGTTTGACTTCCTTGCGCCAGCGGCCTTCGCTGCCTTGAATCCAGCTATACAGCGCGGCCTGCGGTTCTTCCAGCAGCGTGAGGTTGGTGTAGCCGGCGGCGCGTGCCGCGTCGGCGGTCAGTTCGCGCGCGCCCGGATCGAAGGAGGCAGGAATCGTCACCGTCACCGCCTGTTCGCCGAACGGCGCATCAGGGTAGGCCTGCTCCCAAGCCTTGCGCAGGTGGCTCAGATAACGGGTCGAGGCTTCCAGCGGCGACACGCGCGTGACTTCTTCCGGCGCGTCGTTCGGCAGCAGCGCGGAGCGGCGGTCGACGCCGGGATGGCTCAACCAGCTCTTGGCGCTCGACACCAGGCGGATCGGCGTGGTGGCGCCACGGCTACGCGCCATTTCGCCGGCCACGCCGGTAAGTTCTTCGGCGCTTTGCTGCCACGGCAGATTGTTCTCGCCTGGCGCCAGTTCGTCGGCGTGCGGCAGGTACAGGAAGGACGGCAGCAGCGGCAGTTCTTCGATGGTGCCCGGTGCTGTCAGCTGTGGAATCGCCAGCACGCCATGCTCGGTCTTTTCGCCTTCGCTGGCTTGCAGGTTGACATACGACAGCGCGCTGTGCGTGGTGCCTAGGTCGATGCCGATGGCGTAACGTGGATCGCTCATAGTTCCACCTCCGCCGGCGCCAGGATGGCCGCGTCATGGGCTTCCGCCAGTTTCGGCAGGCGTACTTCGGCCGAGCGCCAGCCGCGGTGACTCAGCGTGCCGCGGAACGGTGCTTTGCCGACCACGTTGCCAGTCAGGCGCACTGCGGCGGCGTCGAAGCCTTCCGCCAGTTCGACCCGGCTGCCTTCCGCTTCGCTGCGGATCGGCTGGATCGTGAAGTGCTCTTTCAGCACCTTGGCGCAGCCTTCGTGCACCACGCGCGCGGCGGCGCCGATGTCGGCGTCGGAATAAGCGCTGAGGTTTTCCTGGGTGAAGTCGATCAGGCGCGCTTCGCGCTGGAACAGCGACAGCAGTTGCAGCGCGGCGTCCGGCGTGGCGACGCGCAGCGTGACCGGTGCCGGTGCCGGTACGGGTGCAGGTGCAGGCGGCGCGACCGGTGCGGCCGCCGGTTGCGGTGCATCGTCAATGCGCGCCAGGCGTGCTGCATAGTCGGCATCGGACAGCGCGCGGAAGAAAGCGCCGATGGCGATGGAAATCCGGCTGAAGAAAGACGGCAGAGGTTGGCTCGAATTATTCATGTTATGGCTCACTGTAAGGTTGCCGAGCGCTGCGCTGAGCGCGCGCTGGGGCGAAGCCCGGCATGATACCAGCTTGCCCCGGCGCTCCCCAAGGATGCAAGCGGATTTCACTTGATATGGCGGCGGCGAAGGTCTAATATACTGTATATGTATACAGTATTTCGAGCGATGCCATGTCCCACGATGAAAACAACCAGCAGCAGGTAATGCTGCCACCGCCTTCGCTCAAGGCGCAAAAAGGGCGGGGGGCGGTGTCCAATATGCAGGGCCGTTACGAACTCAACGCGCGCGAAGCCTATGACGACGGCTGGGAACGCGAGGAAGAAGAGGAGCGTCCATGGAAAACCCACGTCACCGAGGAAATCTGCAAGTCCATCCTCAGTCGCAATGCATCGCCGGATTTGCCGTTCAGCGTGTCGCTCAATCCGTATCGTGGTTGCGAGCATGGCTGTATTTACTGCTTTGCGCGGCCTACGCACAGCTATCTGGGACTGTCTCCAGGGATGGACTTCGAGAGCAAGATCTTCGCCAAGATCAACGCGCCGGAAATGCTGCGGCGCGAACTGGCCAAGCCGGGCTACGAGCCGCAGTCGATCGCACTGGGCGTCAACACCGACGCCTACCAGCCCTGCGAACGCCAGTACAAGCTCACGCGCCGCGTGCTGGAAGTGTTACAGGAATGCCAGCATCCGGTAGGCCTGATCACCAAGAATTCGCTAATCGAACGCGACATCGACATCCTGTCGGCGATGGCGGCCAGGCAGCAGGCTGGCGTTGCCATCACGCTCACCACGCTGGACCCGGCCATCGCCCGTACGCTGGAGCCGCGCGCGGCAGCCCCGGCGCGTCGCCTGCGCACCATCCGCACACTGACCGACGCCGGTATTCCCGTGGCAGTCAGTATCGCGCCCATCATCCCCTTCATTACGGAGCCGGACATCGAGCGGATACTGGAGGCGGTCAAGGAGGCTGGCGCCATCAGCGCGCACTACACGGTGCTGCGGCTGCCGTGGGAAGTGGCGCCGCTGTTCAAGGAATGGCTGCAAGCGCATTTCCCCGAGCGGGCGCAGCGGGTGATGAATCGCGTGCGTGAAATGCGCGGCGGTAAAGACTACGACAGCAACTTCGACACCCGCATGAAGGGCGAGGGCGTGTGGGCAGAGCTGATACGGCAGCGCGTCAAGATCGCCTCGGAGCGGCTGGGGCTGACGGGCCACGGCAGCCGCTTCCACCACATGGATGCGTCGCAGTTCACCCGGCCACTGGTGGTGCCACCGCTGGGCGCGCGCGCCAAGGCGGCGGCCGATGCGGGGCAGCTGGATTTATTTTAATCGTAATGCAGCGAGATGGCGTTCGATCTCGAACACGTGCTGGTCGTGGCGGCCCAGTTCGCGCAGGGCGCTGGCCAGGTGGTTGAGGTAGTCGCTATTGGGGCCGCTTGGGCCGGCGGCGCGGGCGATGTGGGCGGCTATCTCCTGCTCGGAGGCGGCACCGAGGAAGGCGGTGTTGTCCGGCGTGGCGATGTAGACCAGGCCTTCGACTTCACCCTCGTCTTCAAAGGTGATGGACAGAGGCAGCCGCAGATAGCCGTTTTTTTCGCGGTGGTCCAGGTGAACGAACACCTCCGGCGTGATCAGGTAGGCCATGCCGTGGCAGATGGCGCCTGGCTCTTCGATCAGCGTAACCACGCGGCCTGGTGCTTCCGGCGTGCCGCGATGGTCGTGCGAGCCTTGCCAGAAGCGCCGCGTCCAACCGGCAATGCTGGCCGGCCGGCGTTGCAGGTAGGGGAAGTCAGCCTTGTAGATCAAGGAGCCGTAGCCAAACAGCCAAACGCTGTGATGGCCGTCAAACTTGTCCATCAATTGATTGATGGCGATGGTGTCCGCAGTCATACCGCTATTATAAAACAGCGGTAGCGCTAACATCAGCGCGCGTGTTAAAGCGCCAGTGCTGCTGGCAGATCGGCCAGCTGGCGTACCACGTGCAGGCGGCGGACGCCCATGAAATCGAAGGCGGCTTTGAGCAGCACTTCGTGTTGACCGACCAGTTTCGCTTCGGACTCCAGGCCCATCACGGCGCAGCCGGAAGTGACCAGGATCAGGTGCGGATCGGCGCGGCCCTGGCCGGTGGCAGTATGCAGTTCCAGCAGGCGGTCCAGCCACGCCTTGAGCGTCGACGGGACGGAGAAGTTGTGCATGGGGGCGCCCAGCACCACCACGTCGGCTTCCTGGAATTCCCGCAGCAGCGAGGCGCTTTGCAGGGCTTCGGCGCGCAGTTCGGCGTTCATCGGAATCTCGGCGTCCCAGCGCTGGCTGATCACTTGCAACAGCGGGCCGCTGGCGTGTGACAGCGGCGAGGCAGCGAGGTCGCGGTACAGGACGGTGGCCTGTTCGTTAGCCGCAGTCAATGCGGTGATGGCCGCCAGCGTGATCTGGCGGGACGTGGAATTGTCGCCCAAGGCGCAGGAGTCAATGTGCAAAATATTCATCAATGAAGCATACACAGAGAGAAACCGCTTCCACAATAGATTTGTGGCAATTAGCCTTTCCTAATTGAAAGGAATTGTAAGTGTCGTAATTTTTGGTGATTAAGACAAGGGCCGGTTCCATTCATGCGCAGCGACAAATTCGTGCAAAAAAGCGGCAAAACTCTCGGCTGCTGGCGACAGCGCGCGGGCGCCACGGCGGTAGATGAAGAAGCGCCGGGTGAGCGCCGGTGCCGCCAGCGGCCGCATTTTCAGGCCATACAGCTGCACCATTTTCTCGGCGTAGGGCAGGCAGACGGTGATGCCCTGGCGCGCATGCACCATCGCCAACGCGGTGGTCATGAAGGTCACCTCATTGTGCGGACTGAGCGAAAGTTCCCTGAAGGAAACGTGAACATCGCGCAACAGCCGCTCGGTGAACTGGCCTTGCAATGATATGAAAGGGTAGCGGTTGACGTCGCTCCAGCTGATGCGCTTGCGCTGGTCCAACTCGTGGCCGTCCGGGTAGACCACGACGAAGGGCATTTCAAACAGCGCCTGCGCTTCGATCTCGGCGGTGGCGTCGCGCTCGGGGCCGATGCCGAAGTCGACTTCGCCGCTGAATACGCGCGCCGACACCTGTTCCAGCGGGCAGTCGGTCAGCCGTACCTGCACCTCGGGATGACGGGCGCGGTAGGCAGCGATCACTTCCGGCATCATGGTGCAGGACAGCATCTGCGGCGCGGCCACGCGCACCGAGCCCTGCTTGAGCGCCTTGCGGCTGGCGATGTCGGCCATGGCGCGATCGAGGTCGTGCAGCATCTTGTCGAACAGCGGATACAGTTCGCGGCCAAGCTCGGAAAGCTGGGTCTTGCGCGTGGTACGCTCGACCACGCGCATGCCCAGCAGCTGCTCCAATTCCTTGATCTGGCCGCTCAACGCCGATTGCGTCACACTCAAATGGTCGGCGGCCAGGGTGAAGCTGCCGGTCTTGGCCAGCGCCACCAAAGCGCGCATTTGTCGCAGGCTGGGATTCATGGGAAATTCTGATAAATGATGAGATAAATACGATTTGTATGATATCTGAATCTGGCATCTAATGCGGACATCAAGATGGAGACAGCTATGAAAATCAAACAGATACACCACGTCGCTTACCGCTGCAAAGACGCCAAGGAAACCGTCGAGTGGTACGTCAAACACCTGAATATGGACTTCGTGCTGGCGATTGCAGAAAACGAAGTGCCATCCACCAAGGCGCCGGACCCGTATATGCACGTGTTCTTGGACGCCGGCCATGGCAACGTGCTGGCCTTCTTCGAACTGCCGACCCAGCCCGACATGGGGCGCGACCAGAACACGCCGGCCTGGGTGCAGCATCTGGCGATGGAAGTCGACAGCATGGAAGCGTTGCTGGCCGCCAAGGAACGCCTGGTCGCCGCCGGCATCGACGTCATTGGCCCGGTCAACCACACCATCTTCAAATCGATCTACTTCTTCGATCCGAACGGCCACCGCCTGGAATTGGCCTGCAACACTGCCACGCCGGAAATGATGCAGAAGCTGGACGACGTCAAATGGGCGATGCTGGAAGAGTGGTCGCAAACAAGGAAAGCGCCGGCCCACGCGGCCTGGATGCACGCGCCGGCCGGAGACCACGCATGAAGCTGGCCACGCTAAAAGACGGCAGCCGCGATGGCCGCCTGGTGGTGGTCAGCCGCGACCTGTCGCATTACCAGCATGTGCCGAAGATCGCCGCCACGCTGCAACATGCGCTCGACAACTGGGAGCTGGTCGCGCCGCGTCTGCTGCAGGTCTACGCCACGCTGAACAGCGGCGAGGCAGTCGATGCCAAGCCGTTCGAGCAGCAGCAATGCCACTCGCCGCTGCCGCGCGCCTACCAATGGGCGGATGGCTCAGCCTACATCAACCACGTCGAGCTGGTGCGTAAGGCGCGCAACGCCGACGTGCCGGCCTCGTTCTACACCGATCCACTCATGTACCAGGGCGGCTCGGACAGTTTCGTTGGCCCGCGCGATCCGATTTACGCATTGTCAGAAGAGTGGGGCATCGACCTGGAAGCCGAAGTCGCGGTCATCACCGGCGACGTCCGCATGGGCGCCACGCCGGCGGAGGCCGCGCAAGCCATCCGCTTGGTGATGCTGGTCAACGACGTCTCGCTGCGCAACCTGATTCCGAACGAACTGGCGAAAGGCTTCGGCTTCTTCCAGTCCAAGCCGGCCAGCGCCTTCTCGCCGGTGGCTGTTACGCCGGACG
The DNA here is from genome assembly GCF_012849375.1 of Duganella dendranthematis. NCBI lineage: Bacteria > Pseudomonadati > Pseudomonadota > Betaproteobacteria > Burkholderiales > Oxalobacteraceae > Duganella > Duganella dendranthematis. The sequence goes on along the minus strand of NZ_CP051684.1, from coordinate 417,040 downwards.
AGCTCGGCGCGCACTGGGCCGACAGCAAGTTGCACCTGCCGCTGCTAGTGGACTTGAACAGCCAGCCATTCGGCAAGCCCAACGCCGGTGAAGACATGACTTTCAGCTTCGGCCAACTGGTGGCGCATGCGGCCGCCACCCGCGAACTGGCAGCCGGCACCATCATCGGCTCCGGCACGGTATCCAACAAGCAGGGCGGTCTGCACGGATCGAGCATCGCCAACGGCGGCGTCGGCTACTGCTGCCTGGCGGAAGTGCGCATGTACGAAACCATCGAGACCGGCAAGCCGCAGACCGCCTTCCTCAAATTCGGCGACAGCGTGCGCATCGAAATGAAGGACGAGCAGGGCGCCAGCATCTTCGGCGCCATCGAACAAACCGTCACCCCGTACCAGGAGCGCGGCTGATGAAGCTCTACACCTATTTCCGCAGCTCGGCCGCCTACCGCGTGCGCATTGCGCTCAACCTCAAGGGCATCGCCTATGATGCGGCGCCGGTGCACCTGCTGCGCAATGGCGGCGAACAACTGAGCGACGCCTACCGTGCCATCAACCCGGCCATGTTGCTGCCAGCGCTGGAAGACGACGGCAACGTCATCGGCCAATCGCTGGCCATCATCGAATACCTGGAAGAAACGCAGCCGCAAATGCCGCTGCTGCCATCCGATCCGGCCGGCCGCGCCCGGGTGCGTGCGTTGGCGCTGACCGTGGCGGCCGATACCCACCCGCTCGGTAACCTGCGCGTGCTGAAATACCTGACCGGGGAACTCGCGGTGCCGGACGAGGTCAAACTCGCATGGCAGCAGTACTGGCTGCGCACAGGCATGTCGTCGCTGGAATCCTTGCTGGCCAACGACCCGCGCACTGGCCGCTACTGCCATGGCGACACGCCGACCCTGGCTGACTGCTGCCTGGTGCCGCAAGTGTTTAGCGCCCAGCGCTTCGGCGTCGATCTGGCGCCGTACCCCACCATCGCCCGCATCCACGCCGCCTGCAACGAACTGCCCGCTTTCCAGCAGGCACACCCCGCCCAGCAGCCGGACGCCGAATAGCGCCATGTACCGCTACGTGCGCTGAGGAACATATCAGCGTCGCGTGGTGTGCGAGTATGCAGGCTTCGGTATCACCCAGGCTATCCCATGACTTCCGGCGACTCGCAGGCTCTGTTGCATTCAATGCAAAAAGACTCGTTTAATTATTTCTTGAGCGAGTTTAATCCGCTCAACGGCCTGGTGCGCGACAAGACCGCCGATGACTGGCCGGCCAGCATCGCAGCCGTCGGCATGGCGTTGACGGTCTATCCGATCGGCGTCGAGCGTGGCTGCATGCCGCGTGAGGATGCCGTTGCGCGCACGCTGACCACCCTGCGTTTCTTCGCCGCCAGCGAACAGAGCGATTCGCCGACCGCCACCGGCTACAAGGGCTTCTACTATCATTTTCTCGACATGGACAGCGGCCAGCGCGTGCTGGATTGCGAACTGTCCAGCATCGACACCGCCTTGCTGATCGCCGGCATGCTGACCGCCGCCGGCTACTTCAGCGCCGACACGCCCGAGGAGCGCGAGATCCGCGAACTGGCCCACATGCTGTACCGCCGCGTCGACTGGCGCTGGATGTGCCGCCGCAAGCGTTTGATGTGTCACGGCTGGAAACCGGGCAAAGGTTTTTTGCGCTGGCATTGGGAAGGCTACGACGAAGCCCTGATCCTGTACATCCTGGCGCTGGGCTCGCCAACCTTTCCGATCGAGCGTGACAGCTACGACGCCTGGTCCAGCACCTATGAATGGAAGTCGGTCTACGGCATCGATTACCTGTATGCCGGGCCGCTGTTCATCCACCAGATGTCGCACATCTGGCTGGACCTGCGCGGCATCCGCGACGATTTCATGCGCGCGCACGACCTGGATTATTTTGAGAACAGCCGCCGCGCCACCCACGTGCAGCAACGTTACGCCATCGACAACCCGCTCGGCTTTCCCGACTACGGCGAACTGTGTTGGGGCATCACGGCCAGCGACGGACCCGGCCCGGCCACCCGCAAGATCGACGGCATCCAGCGCAAGTTTTACGACTATGTCGGACGTGGCGCGCCATACGGCCCGGACGACGGCACGCTGGCGCCCTGGGCGGTGGCGGCCTCGCTGCCGTTCGCGCCGGAGATCGTCCTGCCCAGCATCGAGCACTACCAAAGCCTGCATTTGTGCGAGCAGAACCCGTACGGCTTCAAGGCCTCGTTCTCTACCGTGTTTCACCATGGCAGGGGCGGGCGGCGCTGGGTATCGCCGTATCACTTCGGCATCAACGAGGGGCCGACCGTCATCATGGTGGAAAACCACCTGCATGATTTTCCGTGGAGCCTGATGCGCGAGAACGCCGCGTTACGGAGCGGACTGCGCCGCGCGGGCTTTGCCGGTGGCTGGCTGGACGAGGATGGCGTCGCGGGCTAGTTGCAGCGCGGTGTCGAGCGCGGCGCCTGACGTGGTCATGCGGTCCGGTTGCACGCCCATGCTTTCCCAGTTGGCGCGGGTCATCGCGTTGCTGGCCCGCGTGACGGCAATCGAGGTCTGCAACTGGCGCGAAATGCGTTGCTTGCTGCCGACCCGCGCATCGCCCATGGTAGGCGCGCCGACCACCACCGCGCGCTTCACATACTGCTGCAAATCGTAGGCAAAGCCCTCGGCCGCGCCGTTGGTCTTGTCGTTGACCAGCACGTACAGGGGCTTGTAGCCGCCAAAGCGCTTGCCGGCCACATCCCATGTCGTCCAATACTCGGCCGTGACGTGGCCCTCGCGATCGATCTGGTCGTGCAGATGCAGTTGCTTGTCCGGGAAAATATAGCTGCGCCGGTCGACCAGTAGATAGCTCGACAGCAGCGCCGCCATTTGCTGCCCATCGCCGCCGGCGTCGCGCACGTCGATGATCAGGGCAGGGCAGTCGGCCGCCTGCGCCATGAAGCGGCCGGCCGCCTCGATGGATGCCCGGTCCAGCGGGGCAAAACGAGTGATTTTCAGGTAGCCGATATTGTTGGCCATCAATTCAAAGCGGCGCAGGCCGAAGTTGTCGGCCGACGGTGCTGGCGGCACAGGACGCTGGCGCTCGTCGCCCAAGTCGTAGGGCACCCATTCCAGATAGGTATGCCGGTCGGGCGCCACCGCCGCCAGGTCGCGGGTGACGCGCGCCGCCAGCGACCGCGCGGTCAGCTGATCGTCGTACTCGCCGCGCGCCAGGCGCTTGCGCAAATCGTCGGCCGCCGCCTTGGCGCGCGGACCGTCGACGTGCTGTTCGGTCAGCCTGCGCGCATATTCGTTGATGATGTGCGCGCGCGTCGGCGCGTCCAGCGCCTCGTCCAGCGCCGGGGCGGAAGCGGTCTGCGCGCCGGCGCTTGTCATCAAGAACAGCAGCGCACCGGCAATCCAGCGTTGACGACCCATGTATTCCTCAAAGTAAGCTATTTATTCGAAAATTATCTTAACACTTTCCCATCAGAAAGTGCCGTTGGAGGGCTGGTCGCGTTACAATCTCGCCTTTCCCCGAAAGCATCTTTCTTCATGACGATTCCAAGCACTATCCTGGAGGCGCTGCAGCGCGCCGATGTTTCCTGGCGCCCGCTGCTGATCGAGGGGCTGGAAGCCATGATGGCGGCCACGCCCGACTACCTGCCGCAACTGGCGCAGGATCAGTACCTGCCGACCGAGCAACGCCTGTTTGCCGCGTTCGCATTACCGCTCAATAAGGTGAAGTATGTACTAGTCGGCGAAGGACCATATCCGCGAGCAGAGAGCGCCACCGGCGTCTGTTTCATGGATGGCGCGGTTGGCGGTCTGTGGTCGGAGGAAAGCGGTGGCGGCTTGTCTAAGCCGGTCAACAAGGCCACCTCGCTGCGCAACTTCATGAAGATGCTGCTGGTGGCCGATGGCCAGCTCCAGCTGAGCAATACCGCCGGCGAAGCCATGGCGGCCGTATCGGCCCGGGCGCGCAGTGGCGCGGGCAGCCACATCCTCACGCTGGCCGATATGCAGCGCAAGCTGACCGAACAGGGTTTCCTGCTGCTGAATGCCTCGCTGGTGTTCCGCAGCCACGTGGCGCCGGTCAAGGATGCCAAGGCCTGGCTGCCGTTCTTTGAGACAGTGATGGCGGGGCTGGCCGGGCAAGCTGCCACCGTGCCGACCATGGTGCTGTGGGGGAAAATCGCTGAATTGCTGAGTAAGTTGCCGGTAATGAAAGATTTCCCGCAGATTGTCGCCGAGCATCCGTATAACCTCAGCTTCATAGGTAATCAGGCCATGCACGAGCTGTTCCGGCCGATGCGCCTGCTCCAGGGCTAAAACCGAGGGCCGACCAGCAAGCTTTATTAAAGTTTGGTATACTTGACTAATTCGATCAACTAATCAGGCTTTGTGATTGGCGATGAGGTCGATATTTTAATCCAACCGAGGTAGTGATGCGTCTGACCACCAAAGGCCGTTTTGCTGTGACTGCGATGATTGACTTGGCGTTGCGCCAAGGCAAGGGCCCGGTTACGCTGTCCGGCATCAGCCAGCGTCAGGCAATTTCACTGTCTTACCTGGAGCAATTGTTCGGCAAGCTGCGCCGCCACGAAATCGTCGAATCGATCCGCGGCCCCGGCGGCGGCTACAGCCTGGCGCGCCGCGCCGATAAAGTCACCGTCGCCGACATCATCATCGCCGTCGACGAGCCGCTGGACGCCACGCAGTGCGGCGGCAAGGAAAATTGTCACGGCGCCGATGCCGCCAGCGGCGTGCGCTGCATGACCCACGAGTTGTGGGCCACGCTGAACGAAAAAATGGTTGATTATCTGGATTCCGTCTCACTGCAGGATCTGGTCGATCAACAAAAGCAGAAGGACGCGGCACAGAACGTGGTGCATATGCACCGCAACGGCAACCACGCCGCAGTGTAAGCCCCTGTGCCATACGGATAGATAACGGAGTAACCAGATGAACGCCCCAGAAAAAAACATCGCTGACGTGAAATTCCAGACCGCGCCGCATTTCCCGATCTACATGGACTATTCGGCCACCACGCCGATCGATCCGCGCGTCGCCGATGCGATGATTCCGTACCTGCGCGAGCAGTTCGGCAATCCGGCCTCGCGCAGCCACATGTACGGCTGGACCGCTGAGAAAGCGGTGGAAGAGGCGCGCGCCAACGTCGCTGCCCTGGTCAATGCCGACCCGCGCGAAATCATCTGGACCTCCGGCGCCACCGAATCGAACAACCTGGCCATCAAAGGCGCGGCGCAGTTCTACAAGACCAAGGGCAAGCACATCATCACCGTGAAAACCGAGCACAAAGCCGTGCTGGACACCGTGCGTGAACTGGAGCGCCAGGGTTTTGAAGCGACCTACCTGGAACCGCAAGACAACGGCCTGATCACCATCGAGCAGCTGACCGCCGTGATTCGTCCGGACACCATCCTGATCTCGGTCATGCTGGTCAACAACGAAATCGGCGTGATCCAGCCGATCGACCAGATCGGCGAACTGTGCCGTTCGAAAGGCATCATCTTCCACTGCGACGCCGCGCAAGCGACCGGCAAAGTGGTGATCGACCTGCAAAAAACCAAGGTTGACCTGATGACCTTCACCGCGCACAAAACCTACGGCCCGAAAGGCATCGGCGCGCTGTACGTCTGCCGCAAGCCGCGCGTGCGCATCGAAGCGCAAATGCACGGCGGTGGCCACGAGCGCGGCCTGCGTTCGGGCACGCTGCCGACCCACCAGATCGTCGGCATGGGCGAAGCCTTCCGCTTGGCGAAAGTGGAAATGGACAGCGAAATCGCCCGCGTCAAAGCGCTGCGCGACCGTCTGGCCAAGGGCCTGCAAGAGATCGAAGAAACCTACATCAACGGCGACATGGACCACCGTGTGCCGCACAACCTGAACGTCAGCTTCAACTACGTTGAGGGCGAGTCGCTGATCATGGCGGTGAAAGACCTGGCGGTATCGTCGGGCTCCGCTTGTACTTCGGCCTCGCTGGAACCATCTTATGTATTGCGCGCGCTTGGTCGTAGCGACGAACTGGCGCACAGCTCGATCCGTTTCACCATCGGCCGCTTCACCACCGAAGCCGACATCGATTTCGCGATTGAACTGATGAAGTCCAAGGTACACAAACTGCGTGAACTGTCGCCGCTGTGGGATATGTTCAAAGAAGGTATCGACATCAGCTCGATCCAATGGGCAGCCCACTAATTTTTCAAGATACAGGAGCATCAAAATGGCTTACTCGGAACAAGTACTGGATCACTACGAAAACCCACGTAACGTTGGCGCTTTCGAAAAAGGCGACGACAGCGTCGGGACCGGCATGGTTGGCGCGCCAGCCTGCGGCGACGTCATGAAACTGCAAATCAAGGTCGGCGCCGATGGCCTGATCGAAGATGCCAAATTCAAAACCTACGGCTGCGGCTCGGCGATCGCATCGAGCTCGCTGGTGACCGAATGGGTCAAGGGCAAAACCCTGGACCAGGCACTGGCCATCAAGAACACCCAGATCGCCGAAGAACTGGCGCTGCCGCCAGTGAAAATCCACTGCTCGATCCTGGCGGAAGACGCCATCAAGGCTGCAGTCCTGGACTACCAGAACAAGCACGCCACCGTAGCAGCGTAATCATTACGACACGTCGCTCCGGCTTGACGCCGGGGCGCGGGAGAATCAAATGGCAGTCACCCTGACCGAAAAAGCAGCGAAACACATCAACCGCTACATCGAACGCCGCGGCAAGGGCATCGGTCTGCGCTTCGGCGTGCGCACCACCGGTTGCTCGGGCATGGCCTACAAGCTGGAATACGTGGACGACGTGACCGACGAAGACAGCGTCTTCGAATCGCACGGCGTGAAGGTATTCGTCGATCCGAAAAGCCTGCCGTACATCGACGGCACGGAACTGGACTTCGCCCGCGAAGGCCTGAACGAAGGCTTCAAGTTCAACAACCCGAACGAAAAAGACGCTTGCGGTTGCGGTGAAAGTTTCCGCGTCTAAGCCGTCATGCAGAATCACTTTGAGCTCTTCAACCTGCCTTTGCAGTTTGCCGTAGACGCGGTGGCGCTGGACAGCGCCTACCGCGACGTGCAAGGCCGCGTCCATCCCGACAAATTCGTCAATGCCACCGACGCCGAAAAGCGCGTCGCCATGCAGTGGGCCACCCGCGCCAACGAAGCCTATCAGACCCTGAAAAATCCGCAGAAGCGTGCGCAGTACATGTGCGAGCTGGCTGGCGTCGATTTGCAGACCGAGTCGAATACTTCAATGCCGATGGCTTTCCTGATGCAGCAGATGGAGTGGCGCGAAGAACTGGGCGACGCCCGCGCCGGCAAGGACAGCGACGCACTGGAGTCGCTCGACAGACAGCTGCGCAACGCCCGCAAGGACCAGCTGGCGCAGATCGAGCAGCAGATCAACGCCGCCGACTACGCCGCCGCCGCACAAGGCGTGCGCGCGCTGATGTTCCTCGAAAAATTCGGCGAAGAAGTCCGCTTCGCCTTTGAAGCAATCGAAGCCTGAAGCCCGGCGCCGCATGCCGGCGCCGCCTCAGCTGATTACATAAAAATACAGGTCTCACCCATGGCACTTCTGCAAATTTCCGAACCAGGCATGTCGACCGCACCGCACCAGCACCGGCTGGCGGTGGGCATCGATCTGGGTACCACCAATTCGCTGGTGGCGACTGTGCGCAACAGCATTCCAGAAGTGCTGAACGACGAAGATGGCCGCGCGCTGCTGCCGTCGGTGGTGCGCTATTTGCCTAACGGTCACGCCAACATCGGCTACAAGGCGCAGGCGGCGCAGACCACCGATCCAAAAAACACCATCGTCTCGGTGAAGCGCTTCATGGGCCGCGGCCTGGCCGATATCGCCTACGCGGAAAACCTGCCATACGACTTCCAGGACACGCCTGGCATGGTGCAGCTGAAGACCGTCGCTGGCGTCAAGAGCCCGGTGGAAGTGTCGGCGCAGATCCTGGCCACGCTGCGCCAGCGCGCAGAAGATTCGCTGGGCGATGATCTGGTCGGTGCGGTGATTACCGTGCCGGCTTACTTTGACGACGCGCAGCGTCAGGCCACCAAGGATGCGGCCCAACTGGCCGGCCTGAATGTGCTGCGCCTGCTGAGCGAGCCGACTGCGGCCGCTATCGCCTATGGCCTGGATAACGGTTCGGAAGGCATCTACGCCGTCTACGATCTGGGTGGCGGCACCTTCGATATCTCGATCCTCAAGTTGAGCAAAGGCGTGTTTGAAGTGCTGGCCACCGGCGGCGATTCCGCGCTGGGCGGCGATGATTTCGATCACCGCCTGTTCTGCCATATTCACCAGCAAGAAAAACTGGCGCCGCTGTCGGACGAAGACACCGCTGTGCTGATGGTGAAAGCGCGTGAAGCCAAGGAACTGCTGTCGACTAAATCCGAAGTGACGGTGGACGCCGCGCTCAAATCGGGCGAGCAGGTGCACATCACCATCACCGCCGAGACCTTCCAGGAGATCACAAAACACCTGATCGACAAGACCATGAAGGCCATCAAGAAAGCGCTGCGCGACGCCAATGTCGATGCGGACGACGTCGATGGTGTGGTCATGGTCGGCGGCGCCACGCGCATGCCACACGTGCACCGCGCGGTGAGCGAGCATTTCCACACCACGCCGCACGCCAACATCGATCCGGACAAGGTAGTGGCGCTGGGCGCCGCCGTGCAGGCCAATCTGCTGGCCGGCAACCGCGCCGCCGGCGACGACTGGCTGCTGCTGGATGTGATACCGCTGTCGCTGGGCATCGAGACCATGGGCGGCCTAGTGGAGAAAATCATTCCGCGCAATTCCACCATTCCTTGCGCCCGCGCGCAGGAATTCACCACTTTCAAAGACGGTCAGACCGCGCTGGCGGTGCACGTTCTGCAAGGCGAACGTGAACTGGTGGCCGATTGCCGTTCGCTGGCGCGCTTCGAGCTGCGCGGCATTCCGCCGATGTCGGCCGGCGCGGCGCGCATTCGCATCACCTACCAGGTGGATGCGGACGGCTTGCTGTCGGTGTCCGCGCGCGAGCTGCGCTCAGGTGTTGAAGCATCGATCACCGTCAAGCCATCGTATGGTCTGGGCGACGACGATGTGGCGCGCATGCTGATGGAGTCGCACGCTTCGGCCGATGTCGATATGAAGGCGCGCGCGCTACGTGAAGAGCAAGTGGAAGCGGAACGCATCCTGCTGGCGACCCAGGCGGCGCTGGACGAAGACGCGGCGCTGCTGTCGGATGAAGAGCGCGCCGCCGTCGATGCCGTGATGGCGAACACCCGCGACATCGTCGCGCAATCGCAGACTGGCGCTGTCGATCATCTGGCCGTGAAAGCGGCGGTGGAGGCACTGGCCCACGGCACCGAAGAATTTGCGTCGCGTCGCATGGACCGCAGCGTGCGCAGCGCGCTGGCCGGCAAAGCGCTGGACCAAGTAGTTTAAAAAATAGATAAAGAGTTTAACCATGCCACAAATCGTATTCCTGCCCCACGCAAAATTGTGCCCGGACGGCGCCGTGATCGACGCCCCAGCCGGCAAGACGCTGTGCGACATCATGCTGGAGAATGACATCCACATCGAGCACGCGTGCGAAAAATCCTGCGCCTGCACCACCTGCCACGTGCTGGTGCGCGAAGGTTTCAACTCGCTCAACGAAGCCAGCGAAACCGAAGAAGACCTGCTGGATAAAGCCTGGGGCCTGGAAGCCGTGTCGCGCCTGTCGTGCCAGGCCGTGGTGGCGGACGAAGACCTGGTCGTCGAAATTCCGAAGTACACCATCAATCACGCGAGCGAAGGCGGTCACTGAGACCAAAGCGATGAAGCAGCCCAAGAAACCCGTCCAGAAGATCGGCGCCACCGTCACCAGCGCCGACAACATGCCCGAGATCCGCGAAGGCCAGACCGTAGCCCTGCTACAGGAACTGCACATCCTGACGCGTGACGGCAAGATGAACCAGGACAGCCGCCGCAAACTGAAACAGGTCTACCACCTGTACCAGTTCATCGAGCCGCTGCTGAAGGAAGTGCTGGCCAAGAAGGACAATGTGTCGCTGGTCGATCACGGCGCCGGCAAGTCCTACCTCGGTTTCATCATCTACGACTTGTTCTTCAAGGCGCTGAAAAACGGTTCGCATATCTACGGCATCGAGACGCGCGAAGAGCTGGTGGCGCGTTCGCAGGAACTGGCCAAACAATTTGAATTCCCCGGCATGTCCTTCCTGCCGCTGTCAGTGGCCGAGTCCACCGAATCGAAGCTGCTGCCGGAGCAGATCGACGTCGTGACCGCGCTCCACGCCTGCAACACGGCGACCGATGACGCCATCCAGTTCGCGCTGAAGAAAAAGGCGAAGCACATCGTGCTGGTGCCGTGCTGTCAGGCCGAAGTGGCTTCGGTCCTGAAGAAGAACAAGGGCCAGTCGCTGGGCAAATCCGCGCTGACCGAAATCTGGCGCCACCCGATTCATACCCGCGAATTCGGCAGCCAGATCACCAACGTGCTGCGCTGCCTGCAACTGGAAGCGCATGGCTACGACGTCACCGTGACCGAGCTGGTAGGCTGGGAACACTCGATGAAGAATGAGCTGATTATCGCCACCTACAAAAACCTGCCGCGCAAGCGTCCGTCCGAGCGCCTGAAAGAGGTGTTGGAGACGGTTGGCCTACAAGAGATGAACACCCGTTTCTTCGCTGAAGAAGAGGTAGCGTAATGGAGAATTGGCTCGACCTGCGCAGTGACACTGTCACGCGTCCCAGCGCCGCCATGCGCGCTGCCATGAATCTCGCAGAAGTGGGCGACGACGTCTACGGCGACGATCCTACCGTCAACCGCCTGCAGGAATATGCGGCCGATTTGTTCGGTTTTGAAGATGCGGTGTTCGCGCCATCCGGCACACAGAGCAATCTGCTCGCGTTGCTGGCGCACTGCGGCCGTGGCGACGAATACCTGGTCGGCCAGGAAGCGCATACCTACCGCTACGAAGGCGGCGGCGCTGCGGTGCTGGGCAGCATCCAGCCGCAGCCGATCATCAATCAGGCTGACGGCAGCATCGCGCTGGATGACATCGCGTCGTACATCAAGCCAGATGATTTCCACTTTGCGCGCACCAAGCTGCTGGCGCTGGAAAACACCATCAACGGCCGCGTGCTGCCAATGGACTACGTGCAGCAGGCGACCAAGCTGGCGCACGATCGCGGACTGGCCACGCACCTCGACGGCGCGCGCGTCTGCAATGCGGCGGTCAAGCTGGGGGTGAGCCCGCGCGAGATCGTCAAAGGCTTTGACTCGGTGTCCGTATGCCTGTCCAAAGGTCTCGGCGCGCCGGTCGGCTCGGTTCTGCTGGGCACCAAGCCGCTGATCAAGGAAGCCAAGCGTTGGCGCAAGATGCTGGGCGGCGGCATGCGCCAGGCCGGCGTCATCGCGGCCGCAGGCCTGTACGCGCTGGAGCACAACATCCCACGCCTGGCCGAAGATCATGACAACGCTGCCTACTTCGCCGGTGAGCTGGCGAAGATGCGCGGCCTCAAGGTCAGCACGCCGCAGACCAATATCTTCTATGTCGACATTCCGCAATTTGTTCAGCAAGGCTTGAGCGACGTGCTGGAACTGACGCGCATCCGCGTGTCGATGGCGCCGCGCCTGCGCATCGTCACCCACATGGACGCGCCGCGCGACGACATCGACCGCGCCATCACCGTGTTTGGAGACTTCTTTGGATAATGATGACAATACCGTCCGCTTGTCCAAGCGCGTGATGGAAGAACGCCAGTGCTCGCGCCGCGAAGCGGAGCTGTACATCGAAGGCGGCTATGTCAGCGTCGATGGCAAGCTGGTGGAGGAAGCCGGCGCGCGCGTCGCACCGGAGCAGCAGATCAGCATTGCGAAAGATGCGACGCTGATGGAAATCGTGCCGGTCACCATCCTGCTGCACAAGCCAGCCGGTACGGCGCAGCCGCTGCATCTGCTGAAGGAAGAGACGCTGACTCGTTCCTCGCCGGGGCAGCGCTTCCTCAAGCGCCACATCACCGGTCAGGAGCAGATGGTGCCGCTGGATGCCAAGGCCAGTGGCCTGGTGGTCTTCACGCAGGACTTCCGGGTCAACCGCAAGCTGTCCGAAGAATCGCTGGAGCAGGAGATTATTGTTGAAGTCTCCGGCGCCATCATCGAAGGCGGCCTGCAGCAGCTGAACCAAATCAACGGCAAGGTAAGCTGGCAAAACGAAACGCGTCTGCGCTTCGCCATGAAGAACGCCAAGCTGGGATTGATTGAGAAGCTGTGCAAGGAAGTCGGCCTGACGGTGGTGTCCATGAAGCGCATCCGCGTCGGACGCATCTCCATGGCCAGCCTGCCGTCAGGCGAATGGCGCTACCTGCAAGGCTACGAGCGCTTCTGATTACTTCGCGGCGGCGCCCGCCGTTTGCGACAGGATGAAGGCGTAGGTATCGGCTGCTTCCGCGTCCTGCTGCGCGCGGGTTGAACCCATGCCGTGGCCTGCATCAAAGTCCACCCGCAGCAGTACCGGCTTGCCGCTCACGGTGGCGGCCTGCAAGCGCGCCGCCATCTTCGCCGGATGGAACGGCGCCACGCGCGGGTCGGTTACGCCGGTAGTCAGCAACACCGCCGGATACTTGGTCCCGTCCACCACCTGCTGATAGCTATCGATGCTCTTCAACGCCTTGAAGCCTGCCGGGTCGGTAATCGCCCCCCACTCAGGTTCCTCACCGTAGCCATTCTGCTCGGCCACGTAGCGCAGCGGATTGTGCCAGCCCACGCCGGAGATCACCGCCGCAAACAGGTCCGGACGTTCTTCCAGTGCGCGGCCCATGGTGATGCCGCCGGCCGAACGCCCACCGATGGTCTGGTACGCCGGCGAGGTGTAGCCCTTGGCCTGGATCTCTTCACACACGGCGATCAAATCGCGCCAGGTATTCGGCTTGTTTTCAAGCTGGCCGGCACGATGCCACTCGCGGCCAAACTCGCCGCCGCCGCGCACATTCGCGTAGCCGACCACCGCGCCTTGGTCCACCAGCGCCAGCGTGCGTCCCGCAAATGACGGGGTGTAGGCAGCGGCGCCATAGCTGCCGTAGGCCGAGATGAAGGCGGGGTTTTTACCATCCAGCTTCAGGCCTTTTTTGTAAATCAGCGAATACGGTATCTTGGTGCCATCCTTGGCGGTGGCGAAGCGGCGCTCGGTGGTGTAGGCGCTGACGTCGATCGCCGGCTTCGGCGTGATGCCGGTGTCGGCCAGCTTGCCGTCGGCGCTTACCGACCAGATGCCGGTGGGCTGCAACCAGCCGGACAGGATCACCAGTGCTCCCGGCGCATCGGCGTCGGCGTCGATGGAGCCAAGGGTGCCGTCAAAGGGCAGGGCAATGCTGGTTACCTTGCCGTCCGTACCGAGGCGTTGTAGCTTGCCGATGCCGCCATCCATGGCGCGGATGTACAAGCCGTCCTTGGCGCGCGCCAGGCCTTGCAGTACCAGCTCGGATTCCGGCGCCACTTCCTGTGCGCTGGCCGGTGACGGCGCCTTGGCCGAGGTTTTCAACAGGCGTCCACGCGGGTGGCCGCGCGTCGACAGCAGATACAGGTCGTCGCCGTGCAGGTCGATGGCGGTCACTTCATCGGCAAAGTCGGCGACCAGCTGCCACTTGGCCTTGCCTGTCAGGACGTCCTTCAGCGGCGCCGTGTAGACGCGCTTTTCCTGGCGCACGTCGGACAACAGCAGCACGGCGCTGTCGGCATGCGGGAAGACTTCGATATATGGCGACTGGATCTTTTCGTACTGGACCGCAGCATCGAGGCCACGTTTCATCAGCACCGGGTCTTTGCCGGCGTCCGTGCCGACCTTGTGGAAGCGCGCCTGCGCGTTGAGATAGCGCTCAGGCGTGTTCACCTTGCCGGTCAACTGGGTGTAGAAAAAGCCGGAACTGTCGGCCAGCCAGCTGGGTTCCGCGCCTTCGGTATTGGGGATGCGCTCTTTCAGTATTTCGCCGCTGCGCACCTCCATGATGTACAAGACCGAATCCTCGCTGCCGTCTTTCGACAGGCCATATACCAATTTGCTGCCATCGGGCGACGGATGCCACCAGTCCAGCGAGACGTGGCTGGTTTTGGTATCGAGCTTGGTGGGATCGACCAGCACGCGGTCCTTGCCGCCCTCGCGCACGAACAGTTTGAAGTTGTTGGAGCCGGCCGGGCGCTGTTGATAGAACAGGCGTGTGCCGCTTTTCTCCACGCGCGCTGGCGCGGCGATGTCGCCGGACAGTTGCTGGATGCGTTTCAGCAGTTCGTCGCGCTTGGGCAGCGTGTCGAGGATCGCGCGGGTGTGGGCGTTCTGTTGCTTGAGGAAGGGCAGCCAGTCCGGGTCCTTGTCGTTCTCCATCCAGCGATAGCGGTCGGTGATGGTTTCGCCGAAGTAGGTGTCGGTGACGGGAGCGACGCGGGCGACTGGGGCCGGCGGGATGTCGGCGGCAAAGGCAGTGGAAGCGGCGAAAGCTAGCGCGACGCCGTAGGCGACAGGTTTCATTTTCAGTCCCTCATGGCAGAAAAACCTATTCTGCCACGGAAGGTTGAAAAAAATACAGCTGCGCCACAAATCCCCGTTCCCGCTTTCACGGGAATGACGACGGGTGGTTACACCGGCGCTGCGGCTTTCTTTTTCTTTGGCAGCGGCGGCAGTTGCACCAGTCGCGTGCCGGCCAGTTTGTCGTGCAGGAACTGGCGGTCTTTGTCGAGGAAGGCGGTCAGCGACCACAGCAGGATGCCGGCCAGGATCGCGCCCAGCGCCGGCCAGCGATGCAGGTCCAGCGCCAGCGCCACCAGCAGCGCCGGCAAGATCCACATCCAGCTCAGCAGGTAGCGCACGGCGGCGGCGCGCGGCGTCACAGTGCCGCCGTTCGCGCCCACCAGCTTCATGCGCCAGGTTTTCATGGCCAGCGTCTGGCCGTCGCGGGTCCATTGATGGATGAAGTAGAAGCCCAGCACCACGAATGCCAGCGCTTGCCGCATGTGTTCGATCAGCGGCGCATGGCTGGCGTGGGTGGCGATCTCGAAGATCAAAAACGGCAGGAACAGCACGGCAAAGCCGAGCAGCGATTCGTACACCATCGAAATCAGGCGGCGCTTGACGGTCGGGAATGTGGTGACCAAGTTATTTGACATCGGCTGGCGTGCCCTGGGTTGGCGGCGTGGAGGTCGGCGGAATCGGCGTCACGTTGGACGCGTTCGGCAGCGGCGCATTCGGATCGGCCGGGGCGGCGGCTGGCGTCGCCGGCAAGATCACCGGTGCGGCTGGCGGCGCGGCCGGCTTGACCGGCGCCGGCGAGTGCATCTTGGCCTGTGCCGGCGTCGGCAGATTGACCACCTGCTTGCGGGTGGACGCGCGCGCGGCCAGCTCTTTCTTCTGCTCGTCCGACAGCGTTTGATACTCTTCCCACGAGACCGCCTTCTGCGACGGATTCAGCTTCTGCGCGCGGGCATAGTTCTGGCGTACCTGACGGCGTTCTTCCGGCGTCATGCGCACCCACTCGCGCATGCGTTCCTGCACGCGGATCTGCTCATCCGCCTTCATCTGTGCGTAGCGCTTGGCGATGCCCAGCCATTTTTGCCGGCGAATCGGCTCCATCTGGTCCCACTCACCGGCGAGCGGCTCCAGCGCCTGCTGCTGGGCAGGCGACAGATCTTTCCACAATACTTTTTCAGGGGGCTTGCCGGCCAGCTTGCCGCCGGCCACCGCCGCTACCGGCGCCTTGACCAGCTCCGGCGCATCCGGCTGGCTACCCAGCCAGGCCGCGCCGCCCAGTGCGACCACCGCCACTGCTACCCCTGCGCCCAGCTTGGCGCGACCGCTCCATGCCATCGGCTTACTCGCTTTGCGACAGATAGGCGTTGAAGCCGTGATCCAGATAGGCGTTCAGCGGCAATTCATCCGACAGCACGGCAGCGTCGATTTCCGCCAGATCGGCGATGCGTTCCTGCTGTTCGTACTGATAAATGCCAACCATGCCGATCACCAGCGCCAGCGCCGGCACCACCATGCTCCAGCGGCCCAGCCAGTTGAATTGCGACATGAAGCCGCCGCCGGCCGCAGCCAGTTCGGTCTTGGCCACGCGTACCGCCAGTGGTACTTCCACGTGGGCTTTCTTGCGGGCGAGCGCCATCTTGCGCGCTTGCGCCAGGCGGTCGGTCGTCGAGGCCGGCAGCTCGTCCAGCCGTTCATTGAGCGCGTGGCGCACTTTGTAAGCGAAATTCAGATCGTCGGTGTTCATAATTTAAGTCCCTTGGCTGCCAGCGCCTCGGCCAGCGCATGTGTTGCACGAGAGCAATGCGTTTTGACGCTGCCTTCTGAGCAGCCCATGGCCGCCGCAGTTTCAGCTACATCCATATCCTGCCAATAACGCATCAGGAAGGCTTCGCGTTGACGTGCCGGAAGCTTTTGTACTTCGGCATCGATGAGCGCCAGGGTTTGCTGGCGTTCGAGCTTGTCGGCGCCGGACTCGGCCGCTTCGCTACCGGCCTCTGCAGCATAGGATTCGAGTATATCAAAGTCCTCATGGTCCTCTCCCGCCGGGCCCATGCCGGAGAACAGGCTGACCCAGGTGTTGCGTACTTTTTCGCGGCGGAAGTAGTCGAGGATAGTGGTCTGCAGAATGCGCTGGAACAGCATCGGCAGCTCGGCGGCCGGCTTGTCGCCGTATTTTTCGGCGAGCTTGATCATCGCGTCCTGCACGATGTCCAGGGCGGATTCGTCCTTGCGTACTGCGTAGACGGCTTGCTTGAAGGCCCGGCGTTCGACGTTTTCGAGGAAGTCGGATAATTCTTTGTCTGTGGCCATGCGTCGGGAAAGGGGGCTGCCGGGTTTTTTGAACTGAGGCGCATGCTAGCAAAAAACGTCGTGTTTTGCATGGTTTTACGTCAAAACTGATCAATTTCCGAATTATCCCTTGCCCAAACGGGGGCGGCGGGTGTAAGTTATGGGACGCTTTGAACAACCCCGAAGCTCTATGGTCTGGTCGCAGCAGGCACACAACGCCGCAACGACACGACGCGCTTTCATATGTAGGCAGTTTGCTCTCGCCCGTACCACAAGTACGAGAGGTACGCATAACCACTACGGAAAACCCGGCCAAACGAGAGTTTGCGCTAGCATCGCTTTGCACGTCACTACGGTTGGCGGAAGAGGCAGTGCGACCGCATAAATAAAGGGACGCTGGGCAGAGCTGTAGCGGTATTTGTACTTCGTCAGGACAGAGCATCCGATCAATCTCCTATGGACCTTGAAAGGAATGTTTCATGAATACCGAAGCATCTTCATTTAGCAGCAATCAATTGACTGGCGCAGAAATACTGGTGCGCTGCCTGGCGGAAGAGGGCGTGGAACACGTCTTCGGCTATCCGGGCGGAGCCGTCCTGTACATCTACGACGCCATCTTCAAGCAAGACAAATTCCAACACGTTCTGGTACGCCACGAGCAAGCTGCGGTGCATGCCGCCGATGCCTATTCGCGCTCGTCGAACAAGGTCGGTGTTGCGCTGGTCACGTCCGGTCCGGGTGTCACCAATGCGGTGACCGGTCTGTCCACTGCGTACATGGATTCCATCCCGATGGTGGTGATCTCCGGCCAGGTGCCGAGCCACGCGATCGGCCAGGATGCGTTCCAGGAATGCGACACGGTCGGCATTACCCGTCCGGTGGTCAAGCACAATTTCCTCGTCAAGGACGTCAAGGACTTGGCGGAAACCGTCAAGAAAGCCTTCTTCATCGCCCGCACCGGCCGTCCCGGCCCCGTGCTGGTCGATATTCCGAAGGATATCTCGATGCACAAAACGACCTTCTCGTACCCGAAAGAGGTCGAGATGCGTTCGTACAAACCGGTCGACAAAGGTCACTCCGGCCAGATCCGCAAGGCGGTGCAACTGCTGCTGCAAGCCGAACGTCCGATGATCTACACCGGCGGCGGCGTGATCCTGGCCAGCGCGGCGCCGGAACTGAACAAGCTGGTGGACAAGCTTGGCTTCCCGGTCACCAACACGCTGATGGGCCTGGGCGCATATAAAGCGTCGAGCGAAAACTTCGTCGGCATGCCCGGCATGCACGGCACCTATGAAGCCAATATGGCCATGCAGCACTGCGACGTGCTGATCGCCATCGGCGCCCGTTTTGACGACCGCGTGATCGGCAACCCGAAACACTTCGCCTCCCATCCGCGCAAAATCATCCACGTGGACATCGATCCTTCGTCGATTTCCAAGCGT
The DNA here is from genome assembly GCF_012849375.1 of Duganella dendranthematis. NCBI lineage: Bacteria > Pseudomonadati > Pseudomonadota > Betaproteobacteria > Burkholderiales > Oxalobacteraceae > Duganella > Duganella dendranthematis. Next base: position 398,763 of record NZ_CP051684.1, on the reverse strand, counting down.
GTGAAAGTCGATATTCCTATCGTCGGCAACGTCAAGGACGTGCTGATCGAGTTCCTGGCGCAGCTGGACGCGTCGGACGCCAAGCCGAATCAGCCTGCGCTCAAGGACTGGTGGAAGCAGATCGGCGAATGGCGCGGCAAGGATTGCCTGAAGTTCGCCTCGTCCGACCTGGTAATCAAGCCGCAATCGGTGGTGCAAAAGCTGTGGGAAGTGACCAAGGGCGACGCCTTCATCACCTCCGACGTCGGCCAGCACCAGATGTGGGCCGCGCAGTACTACCCGTTCGACAAGCCTAAGCGCTGGGTCAACTCGGGTGGCCTGGGCACCATGGGGGTCGGCCTGCCGTACGCCATGGGCGTGCAGATGGCCAATCCGGACGCCACCGTTGCCTGCATCACCGGCGAAGGTTCGATCCAGATGTGCATCCAGGAGCTGGCGACCTGCAAGCAGTACCACCTGACGCCGAAGATCATCATGCTGAACAACCGCTTCCTGGGCATGGTCCGCCAGTGGCAGCAGATCGACTACGGTTCGCGCTACTCCGAGTCCTACATGGATTCGCTGCCGAATTTCGAGAAGCTGGCCGAGGCTTATGGCCACGTCGGCATGCGCATCGAGAAACCGGGCGACGTCGACGGCGCACTGCGCGACGCGTTTGCGATGAAGGACAAGCTGGTGTTCATGAACTTCATCACCGATCAATCGGAAAACGTCTGGCCGATGGTTAAAGCAGGCAAGGGTCTGTCCGAAATGCTGCTGGGTTCGGAGGATCTCTAACATGCGACACATTATCTCTGTATTGCTGGAAAACGAAGCCGGCGCGCTGTCCCGCGTGGTGGGCCTATTCTCGGCCCGCGGCTACAACATCGAGACGCTGACCGTGGCGCCGACCGAAGACCCGACCTTGTCGCGGATGACCATCGTCACCTCCGGTTCGGATGACATCATCGAGCAGATCACCAAGCACCTGAACCGCCTGATCGAGGTGGTGAAGGTGGTGGACCTGACCGAAGGCCATCACATCGAACGCGAACTGATGCTGATCAAGGTGCGGGCGGTGGGCAAGGAACGGGAAGAGATGAAGCGCACGGCGGACATCTTCCGCGGCCGCATCATCGACGTTACCGAAAAGAGCTACACGATTGAACTGACCGGCGCCAAGAGCAAGCTCGACGCGTTTATCGATTCGATCGACCGCGCCTCGATTCTTGAAACAGTCCGCACCGGCGGTTCCGGCATTGGACGCGGCGAACGCATCCTCAAAGTTTAAGCAGCAAGCACCTCATACATAACGAATTTACTAGGAATGAACATGAAAGTTTTCTACGACAAAGACGCTGACCTCTCCCTGATCAAAGGCAAAAACGTCGCCATCATCGGCTACGGCTCGCAGGGCCACGCGCACGCACAAAACCTGAGCGACTCCGGTGTCAACGTCACCGTTGGCCTGCGCAAAGGCGGCGCTTCGTGGACCAAGGTTGAGAAAGCCGGCCTGAAAGTCGCTGAAGTGAACGAGGCCGTCAAGGCCGCCGACGTCATCATGATCCTGCTGCCGGACGAGAACATCGCCCAGGTTTACAACGAAAACGTCGCACCGAACGCCAAGCAAGGCGCGGTACTGGCCTTCGCCCACGGCTTCAACGTGCATTACGGCCAAGTCGTGCCGCGCGCTGACCTGGACGTGATCATGGTCGCACCGAAAGCCCCAGGCCACACCGTGCGCGCTACCTACACCCAGGGCGGCGGCGTGCCACACCTGATCGCGGTGTACCAGGACAAATCCGGCGTGGCGCGTGACATCGCGCTGTCGTACGCATCGGCGAATGGCGGCGGCAAGGCCGGCATCATCGAAACCAACTTCCGCGAAGAAACCGAAACCGACCTGTTCGGCGAACAAGCCGTGCTGTGCGGTGGTGCGGTCGAGCTGATCAAAGCCGGCTTCGAAACCCTGACCGAAGCGGGCTATGCGCCGGAAATGGCGTACTTCGAGTGCTTGCACGAACTGAAGCTGATCGTCGACCTGATCTACGAAGGCGGCATCGCCAACATGAACTACTCGATCTCGAACAACGCCGAATACGGCGAGTACGTGACCGGCCCGAAAGTGGTGACCTCGGCGACCAAAGATGCGATGCGTCAGTGCCTGAAAGACATCCAGACCGGTGAATACGCCAAGTCCTTCATCCTGGAAAACAAAGCAGGCGCACCGACCCTGATCTCGCGTCGTCGTCTGACCGCCGAGCACCAGATCGAAGAAGTCGGCGCCAAACTGCGCGCCATGATGCCTTGGATCGCCAAAAACAAAATGGTCGACCAGTCGAAGAACTAATCGACCTCCGCTCCAACGAAAAGCCGGCTCACGCCGGCTTTTTTCATTTGGTGGGAATGTGTGAATATTGCGGCCATTCCCTACGGTTATGCTAGTGGCCCAACCGTTCATGCCAACTGTATGCTGCGCTCAAAATTAGTCATTGGATTGACCTGCATGCTTCTGGCGCGCATTGCGTTTGCCGGCACGGAGGCCGAGTTGATTGCAGCGCAGGCGCCGGACGACGTGGTGCAGCTGAATAAGACACTTGACCTGACGCGCAACACCGCAGCTGACATCGAGCAGCAACTGCGCGCCAAAGGCGTCACCCAATTCGCCATGATTCGCTTTGCCCCGTGGGCATACCGGGAGGAGATCTGGGTGCTGTACCGTAACGAGGAGAAGGCGTTTGTTACCGAGTTCACCGTGGAGAACGCGCGCGTCCGGTTGCGGGCCTTGGTGGAAGTCGAACCGGCAGTCTGGGATCAGGCGTTTAATACCTTTTTTGTGGCCCGGCAAAAAAGGCCCGCAGCGCCGCTGCCTGTAGGTGCCCGCATGCGCCGCGATCCGTGGACGCCAGGCTACTCGGGGATTGTGACTCTCGATAAGGATGGTGAAGCGCGAACCTACCTGCTGGCGACGGACGATCTGCTGACCCTGCACATTCAAAGCCCTGTGGAGGAGCTGCTGTGTTCAACCGTTTTCGCAGGCATGCATTGCTACAACGGCAGCACGACGACTGACGGCTGGGTAAAGCAGCAATTGGACGGACTGATGCAGCACAGCCAGAAGACCACCAGAAAGCTGATTCAACTCACGACAGGCAATCAATGACATTTGACTGGCACGGCGGCGCCATCTCGCGCGCGACGGTGGTGGACGCCACCTACAAAAACACCCAGAACGTGCGCCGTTTCCTGACCGCGCAATGCGGCCCCGACTTCAAGTTCGACCGCGACCTGATGGCGTGGATACGCAGCGGCGCTGCCCAAACCATCGGTGACATCGCCGACGAATGGCAGCGCCGGCGCAGCTGAGTCGCCGTCAGCGCGCCAAAGTAAACGACAGCAGCAGCACACCCCACAGCGTCAATCCGCCGATCAGTGAAGCGCCCCAGGTGGAGATCAGCATCTTGCCGGTTTCCTCATCATAGGTCGCTAGCTTGCCTCGAAAGAACTCCTTGGCATAAATTGCCCGCGCGCGGCCAAACGAGATGATAGGGATAACCACGCGCCCGATGGTGTACAAGATGACTTCCATCAACAGGTAGAACGCAAACTCAATCACAATCGCCATGGCGCTGTCCTCCGTCGCTAATTCCCCATCATAGTAAGCAGAGTATTAAAAAATGCTTAATTGCCGGGCTGCACCGACGCCAGGCGTCTTGTTACAAACACTCACCATGTCTTACAGGTGTGCTTTGTAAATTCATGTACAGTGCGGCTTGTCGTAATCTCAACTTTGGAGCCGTAATGAACCTGATGAAAAAACTTGCCGCCGCTGCTGCTGTGTCCTTCGCGCTGGGCGCGCACGCCGCTCCGACTGATGCACTGCCAACCACTGGCACGCTGGTGGTGGTGCCGGCTTATGGCGAAGTCAAACACGCCAACGACCAGGCCGTCGTAATGCTGGCGATTGAGGAAACCGACAAGGACAAGGCCGCCGCTGCCTCGCGCGTCAACAGCAAGATGAAGCAGGGCCTGGAGATCGTCAAGAAGGAAGATCCGCAAGCCAGCCTGAAAACCCAGGGTTATTACACCTATCCTGTCTACCCGGAAGAGATCGTGCTGGCCAACGGCCGTCCGGCCAAGCAACCGCGCGTGCCGACCTCGTGGCGCGTCGGCCAATACTTGGAAGTCACCACCACCAGCCTGGACAAGCTGCCCAAAACCGTGGCCGCCGCGCAGAAGATCATGACGCTCAACAGCATCAACTTCGGCCTGAAACCGGAAACCACCAAGCAGCTGGACGACCAGCGCATCGCCGCCACCTATAAAAACCTGAACGAGCGCATCGCCTCGATCGCCAATGCAATGGGCCGCAAGGTTGGCGACGCCGTGCTCGATACGGTCGACTTTGAAGGCTCGGGCAATTACACGGAATCCCGGCCGGCGGCGGCGCCGATGATGATGCGCATGAAGACTGCCGACACGGCCGACGTGGCCGAACCAAGCTTCGAGCCGGGCGAAACCACCTTGCAGATGCAACTGGTGGGCAAGGTCCGCTTCAAATAAGAATGATCGCCCCGGGATGGCTTGCAGTTTGCAATCAATAATATTCATTTGATAATCACGTCAAATAATATATTATTATTTTGAAAACAATCTGTTTTCATTCCACCCCGGGAGATTTATGCGATCCATTCAACTTCTGCTCGCCATTTCTTTGGCGGCCGCATCCACCCTTGCCAGCGCGGCGGTGGACTTTTCCACACTGAAGCTCACTTCGGGGCAGTTCACGCCATGGCAAGTGGCGCAAACCGCCACCTTCGACAGCGCACCGCCAGCCGACGTGTATTACACCGGTGGCGAACTCGTCACCGGCACGGCCCCGGACCAGCACTACACCGCGCCGGATTATGACCACACCCAATATCTGATCGTCGGCGCGAACGAGCCAACCTCGCGCATTACCTTTGGCTACCACCAGGGCACGACGTATTTCGGTTTTTATTTCAGCACGATAGATGACTACAATTCGGTCACGTTTCACGGCTCGGACGGTAGCCTGACCACCATCACCGGCCAGCAGATACAAGATCTGGTGCCGGGTTCGCGCGCATCCTACTATTTCAATGTGTTTGCCACCGGCGGCACCACATTCGACTGGATCGAACTGCGTTCGACGAGCGATTCGTTTGAAACGGACAACCACGCCTTCATCGTGTCGGAGGTGCCGGAAGCGGAAACCTATGCCATGCTGCTGAGCGGCCTAAGTCTGTTGGGCACAATGGCGCGTCGCCGTCGTGCGCGGGGCTGACAGTGCGGTAGAGTGAGGGTTTATCCCTCACTGGAGTCCGCAATGAAACACCTCGCTGTTGCCGTCCTGACGACGTTTGTTGTTGCCGCCCAGGCGCAATCCTTGCCGACCACCGGCACGCTGGTGGTGGTGCCGGCCATTGGCGAAGTCACCCACGTCAATGACCAGGCCACCGCCACGCTGTCGGTTGAGGAGATCGACAAGGACAAAGCCGCCGCCGCCTCACGCGTCAACCAGAAGATGAAGCAGGGCGTGGAGTTGCTGAAGAAGGCCGATCCGCAAGCCATCCTGAAAACCCAGAACTACTACACCTATCCGGTTTACCCGGAAGAAGTGCAGGCGCCGCCCGGCCAGCCGCGCAAGCCGCGCGTGCCGACTTCCTGGCGCGTGGGCCAGTCGGTGCAGCTGGTTACAACCAACCTCGACAGCCTGCCGAAGACCGTGGCTGCCGCGCAAATCGCGTTGAGCCTGAACCAGCTGCGCTTCGGCCTTGCGCCGGCCACCAGCAAGAAGCTGGACGACCGGCGGATTGCCGCCACCTATCTCAACTTGAATGAGCGCATCACTTCCATCGCCGCCGCCATGGGCCGCAAGGTCGGCGATGCCGTGCTCGATACGGTGGATTTTGAAGGCACCGGCAACTATGCCGAGCGGGTCCAGGTGACCGGCTCGAGTGTGGCGGCGTATGCCCGCGCCGCTGCCGAGCCGGTGACGGAGCCAAGCTTCGAACCGGGCGAAACCACGCTGACGATGCGGCTGGTGGGCAAAGTGCGCTTCAAATAAGCGAACTTGGGCACAATAGGGGATGGCGCGCCATCCCTTTTTTATAGGCGGCTCCTCTATAATGATGGCGCACACACGATAACCAGAATGGATCACCATGCCCAATTTTCCCCGCCGCCGCGCCAAGAACGCGGCCATCGCCAAACTGCCCAAAACGTCCCGTTTCAGCCGTTTTGCGCGTCGCGCCCGCGGAGAGGATCTTGACCGGCCGCGCCATCGCGGCATTTATCTGCTACCGAACGCCTTCACCACGGCGGCGCTGTTCTGCGGCTTCTACGCCATCGTCATGGCGATGAACCAGAAATTCGAGCACGCCGCCTGGGCCATCTTCATCGCCATGGTGCTGGACGGTCTGGATGGCCGCGTCGCCCGCCTGACCAATACACAAAGCGAATTCGGCGCGCAGTACGATTCGCTGTCGGACATGGTGTCGTTCGGCGCCGCGCCGGCGCTGGTGATGTACGAGTGGTCGCTGCGCGGCCTGGGCAAGCTTGGCTGGATCGCGGCGTTTGTCTACTGCGCCGGCGCCGCCTTGCGCCTGGCGCGCTTCAACACCAATATCGAAGTGGTGGACAAGCGCTACTTCCAGGGCATGCCGTCGCCATCGGCCGCCGCGCTGATTGCCGGCTTTATCCTGATGATGCTGGACCTGGAAGTCTCCGGGCTGGAAATGGCCTGGGTCTCGTGGGGCATCGCCTTGTTTGCCGGCCTGACGATGGTCAGCAACGTGCCGTTCTACAGCTTCAAGGACGTCAACTTCCGCAAGCCGGTGCCGTTTATCGGCGTGTTCCTGATCGCGCTGGGACTGGCGCTGATTGCCATCAAGCCGGCGGCCACCTTGTGGCCTCTGTTTGCGATCTATGGCATCTCGGGCTATGTGGTCGCCGCCTGGCGCGCGGCCAAGGGCAAGAAGGTCAGCCTGATTCAGACCGACATGCACAGCGACGATCCGAGCGAACGGCGCTAAACACCGGGCGGTAGGCCCTGAGAAGATTAAGCAACGAAGCATTAGCCACGGAGCGATCATGAACAACTCATCCAACCGCCTCATCATCTTCGACACCACGCTGCGCGACGGTGAACAATCGCCCGGCGCCTCGATGACGAAGGACGAAAAAGTCCGCATCGCCAAGCAGCTGGAGCGCCTGCGCGTGGACGTCATCGAAGCCGGCTTCGCGGCCGCCTCGCCGGGCGACTTCGAATCCATCAAGGCGATTGCCACGGTGGTGCGCGAATCGACCATCTGCTCGCTGTCGCGCGCCAATGACCGCGACATCGCCCGCGCTGCCGAAGCGCTGGCGCCGGCCGAGCGCAAACGCATTCACACTTTTATCGCCACCTCCAAGCTGCACATGGAGGCCAAGCTGCGCATGCTGCCGGAGCAGGTGCTGGCGCAGGCCTGCGACGCGGTGCGCTTCGCCCGCCAGTTCACCGACGATATCGAATTCAGCCCGGAAGACGGCAGCCGCTCGGACGAGGACTTCCTGTGCCGCGTGCTGGAAGGCGTGATCGCCGAAGGCGCGACCACCATCAACTTCCCGGACACGGTGGGCTATGCGGTTCCGGAGATTTTCGGCGAGACCATCCGCCGCCTGCGCGAGCGCATCCCCAATTCCGACAAGGCCGTGTGGTCGGTGCACTGCCATAACGACCTTGGGCTGGCGGTGGCCAATTCGCTGGCCGGCGTGATGATCGGCGGCGCGCGCCAGGTCGAGTGCACCATCAATGGCCTCGGCGAACGCGCCGGCAACACCGCGCTGGAAGAAGTGGTGATGGCGCTACGCACACGCGGCGGCTACTACAACCTGGAATGCGGCATCGACACCACGCAGATTGTGGCGGCGTCCAAAATGGTGTCGCAGATTACCGGCTTTGCGGTGCAGCCCAACAAGGCGGTGGTGGGCGCGAACGCGTTTGCGCACGCTTCCGGCATCCACCAGGACGGCATGCTGAAGTCGCGCGAGACCTACGAGATCATGCGCGCCGAAGACGTCGGCTGGGCTGCGACCAAGATCGTGCTGGGCAAGCTCTCCGGCCGCAACGCCTTCAAGCAGCGCTTGCAGGAACTGGGTATCGATCTGGAGTCGGAGGCTGAAGTCAATGCGGCGTTCGCGCGCTTCAAGGAACTGGCCGACCGCAAGGCCGAGATTTTTGACGAGGACATCCTGGCGCTGGTGTCGGACGAACAGCAGTCGCAGGAGAGCGAGTTCTATCGCTTCGTCTCGCTGGAGCAGCGCTCGATTAGCGGCGAGACGCCGACTGCCAAAATCGTGTTCGTTATCGACGGCGAGGAACACGCCAGCGAAGGCCGTGGCGATGGCCCGGTCGACGCCACCGTCAACGCCATTGAGGGAGAAGTGGGCAGCGGTGCTGAGCTGGTGCTGTTCTCGGTGAACGCCATCAGCACCGGCACCCAGTCGCAGGGCGAGGTGACGATGCGCTTGTCGAAGGACGGCCGCATCGTCAACGGCGTCGGCGCCGACCCGGACATCATCGTGGCCTCGGCCAAGGCCTACCTGTCGGCGCTGAACAAACTGCATTCGAAAATTGAACGAGTCAATCCGCAACCATGAGTGAGCAATTTGACGTGGTGGCGCTGGGCGAGGCCATGGTGGAATTCAACCAGGCCAACGCCAGCGAGCCGTTGTACCGCCAGGGCTTTGGCGGCGATACCTCCAACGCAGTCATCGCCGCCAGCCGCCAGGGTGCGCGCGTGGCCTACCTGAGCCGTGTTGGCGAAGACCATTTCGGCCGCATGCTGCTGGACCTGTGGCAGGCCGAAGGTGTGGACGTCAGCGCGGTGGCACGTGATGCGCAGGCGCCGACCGGGCTGTATTTCGTCAATCATGGACCTCAAGGGCACAGCTTCAGTTATCTGCGCGCAGGATCGGCGGCCAGCCGTATGCAGCCGCAAACCATGGACCTGAGTGCGGCGGGGCGCACGCGCTGGCTGCACGTCTCCGGCATCTCCCAGGCGATATCGGCCAGCGCTTGCGACACCGTGTTTGCCGCCATCGAAACCGCGCGCGCGGCGAACGGCAAAGTGAGTTTCGATCCCAACCTGCGCCTGTCCTTGTGGCCATTAGCGCGCGCCCGCGCGACCATCTGCGCGACGATTGCGATGACCGATCTGTTCCTGCCCAGTCTGGACGAAGCGGTGGCGCTGGCAGGCACCGACGACGTGCCGGCGATCTTCGCGTGGGCCCGCGCGCACGGCGCTCATACGGTGGTGCTGAAGGCCGGGCCATCGGGAGCGTGGTACGCGGAGCAGGGCGGGGAGCCGCAACTGGCCGCAGCCCGCGCAGTGCAGGCGGTGGACGCCACCGGCGCCGGCGACTGCTTTGACGGCAGCCTGCTGGCGCGTCTCGCCAACGGCGACACGCTGGCCGACGCGGTGCGCTATGCGAATGCCGCCGCCGGCCTGTCCACGCTGGGTCACGGCGCAGTGGCGCCGATTCCGACTGCCGCGCAAGTCCGCGCCGCATTGGGCTGATACTTCGCTCCACGCCGAAGCATTTGCGCGGCCAGGTGACTATCCTGATGTTTTCTACAGGAGGTTCACATGGCTGTCACTTGCTTCATCCGTTACGAGATCGATCCCTTCCAGCGCGATGCGTTTCGCCAGTATGCCGAAAACTGGAACCGCATCATTCCGCGCCTGGGCGGTCGGCTGCTGGGCTACTTCCTGCCGCTGGAAGGCACCAATTACGAGGCGTGGGGGCTGGTCGGCTTTGACTCGCTGGCGGAGTACGAAGCGTACCGCGCCCGCTTGCGCGAGGACACCGAGGCTAAAGATAATTTCGCCTTCGCTCAGCAGCAGCGCTTCATCCTGCGCGAGGAGCGCACCTTTCTTTCAAAGGTAGCGTCGTGATCCGCCTGGAGGCCGCCGGTGAGCCTGCACTGGCGTTGTATCACCAGCCTTCGCCGGCGGACAAAGGCGATGTGCTCTACGTCCATGGCTCGACTTTCGGCGCCGATCTGTCGGTGCGTTACCAGCTGGATGGGCGTTCATGGGCCGATGCGCTGTGTGATGCCGGCTTCAATGTCTGGTCGTTTGACTTCGCCGGTTATGGCGCGTCGGATCGTTATCCGGTGGACGCTGCGCATCCTGTCGGCGACATCGCGCAAGTGCTGCCGCAATTACAGCGCGTGATCGCCGCCATCCGTTCCCGCAATCACGGTCGCTGTGTGAACCTGTTGGCGCATTCCTGGGGAGCCACAGTGGCGCTGAGCTATGCTTCCAGCCACTCGGAGGATCTGGCGTCGCTGGCATTATTCGCCCCGATTCTGGCGCGCGATGCCATCGCAATGCCGCCAGCACCAACATCGTCGCACTTCCTGGTGAGCGCGTGGGCGCAGTACCGTCGCTTCATTGAAGATGTTCCGGCCGGTGAGGCGCAACTGCTGTCGGAGAAACACTTCCAATTGTGGAGCAAGGCTTTTCTGGCGACCGATCCAGACGCCGGCCAGCGCACGCCACCTGCCGTGCTGTCGCCGGTAGGACCGCAGCGGGATATGCGTGCGCTGCGCGGCGGCCAGATGCTCTACGATGCCGCCGCCATCAATGTCCCGACCTTGTTGGTGCGCGGCGAATGGGATCGTGCTTGTAGCGCCGTCGATGCGGATCGCTTGTTGGATGCGATCATCGGCACCGCCAAAGTCAACGTCACCATTCCCGGCGCGACCCACTTGATGCACCTGGAGTCGTCCCGTGGCCTGCTTTACAATGCCGTCAACGATTTCTTATCCGGAGCTGTCACGTGATCGCCGTGATTTTTGAAGTGACGCCTAGTGCCGATGGCCACGCCGAGTATTTGCAGCGTGCGGGCCAACTGGCGCCTTTGCTGGCTGGCGTGGACGGCTTCATATCTGTCGAGCGATTCAGCAGTTTGACGCAGCCGGGCAAGCTGTTGTCGCTATCCTTCTGGCGCGACGAGGCGGCGGTACGGGCATGGTGCAGGCAGGAAGAGCATCGCGCCGCGCAGCAAGCAGGGCGTGGCGGTGTGTTCGACAGCTATCGCTTGCGCGTCGCCTCGGTGATACGCGACTACGGCATGCACGACCGCGCGCAAGCGCCGGCTGGCGCGCCATGACGCTGGCGCAGCCGCGCTTTGCACGCGTCGCCGCCGCCATCGGCGATCCGACGAGGGCGCTGATGCTATCGCGCCTGCTGGATGGCCGCTTCTATACGGCCACAGAGCTGGCGCAGCATGCTGGCGTAGCTGCGCCAACCGCCTCGCAGCATCTGCGGCTGCTGGTCGACGAAGGTCTGGCCCGCGTGCGCGCGCAGGGACGCCATCGCTATTACATGCTTGCCGACGGCAATGTGGCGCACGCACTGGAAGCGCTGCTGCGGGTGGCCGATGGCGCGCTGCCGGAATCCACCCGCTGGAAGGCGCCGTCCATGCACGGCCTGCGCCACGCTCGCAGCTGCTACGGCCACCTGGCGGGCGTGCTGGGCGTGGACCTGTGCCAATGTTTCGTTCAAAACGGCTGGGTAAGTGGCGACGCCCACGACTATGCTGTGACCGAGGAAGGGGCAGTGCACCTGCGGGAACAGGGCATCGTGCTGCAAGAAGCGCCGCGCCAGCTATATGGCTGCGTCGACTGGTCCGAACGGCGCGACCACTTCGCCGGACCGCTGGCAGTGGCGCTGCTGGATAACTTCATAGAACGCGGCTGGCTGCGCCGCAGCGCCGACAGCCGCGCGCTGACGGTCACCGCCAGCGGTCAGCAGTCACTGGATGATTGGCTGAAGCGCTGAACCAGCGGCGCTTATTGCACCGAAATCGCCTGGTTACGCAACTGCTCCGCCTTGGCCGTGTCTTTCGGCACGCCCTGGCCGTTGTCGTACAGCCGCGCCAGCGAAACGAGCGCACTACGGATATTTGCCGTCGCCGCACCCTGATACAGCTTGGCCGCCCGCGTGTAGTCCTGATCCACGCCACGACCTTTTTCGTAGCACTCGCCCAATGCCATTTGTGCGATGCGATCATTCTGCTGCGCCGCCTTGCCCAGCAAGTCGACCGCCTCCGGCAGGTCACCTGACTGACCGCCGTTCAGCAGCATCACGCCCAACATCGACTCGGCTGCGGGTTGATTTTGCGCCACCGCCTTGCGCAGCCAAACCACGGCCTCGTCATCCTTGCCCTGAGTGCGCAGCAGCATGGCGAGGAAATATTGGCTGAGTGGCTTGCCTTGCTCCGCCGCCTGACGGAACCATGATGCCGCCAGCGCGCTATCGCCGGGATAGTTAGCGCGCGGCGCCATGAGCACTCCCATCGCCTCCTGCGCATCGGCCGATCCTTGTGCGGCCGCTTTTTGCAACCACTTGCTGGCCTCGTCGCGATCCTGCTTGACGCCCTGGCCGTTCAAGTAAAGCACGCCAAGTTTGTACTGCGCGACCGTCTCGCCGCGTTCTGCGCCTTCGCGCGCCTTGGCGAATGCCGCAGCCATTTGTTGTGGTGACGGGCCATCGATCTTCCAGACGTACTGCATCTGCGTCCAGCTTTCGACGGCTTGGCCATCATGCATGGCGGGTTTGAATTTACATTTGGAGAGGGAGTCTTTGGCCGCGCTGTCGAGGAGCGGATGGCCGCTGGAGCGGACCACGCGGGTATCTTGCACGTTGCCATCGGCGCCGATCAGGAAAGCCAGTTGCACCGTGCCCTGCTGCTCCTTGCGCAAGGATTCCTTGGGCCATTCCGGCTTGACGCAGGTACTGAACTCCGCCACGGCGCGGTTGGCCGCCGGCGTTTGGGCCAGCGCGGTGGTTACCAATGAAAACGCCGCGAGGAACGCGGCGGGATATTTCGTCATGTTGACACCCTCCAGATAGTGGGTGTCAATTTAGCATGATTGTCGAATTAGAAGCGAACTTTGACGTAAGCCGCAGGACCGTTCAAGCGGATATTCAGGTCGGTGTTGTCGCGCTGACGGTTCAGGCTGATTTTGCTGGCCGTGTATTCCGCCACCACGCCCACCGATTTGACCGGGAACCATTCAACGCCGATGGCGCCGCCGTAGATGTGGCCCTGGATGCTGCCGCCATTTTTCTTGATACCGGAAGCGTCAGCGTAGACGCGGACGTTTTCCGAAATGGAATGACGCCAGCCCAGTTCCAGCAACGGCGCCCAGGCGCTTTCTTTCTCTTCATACGACCCACTGCCGGCCACGCCGTTCAGCACGCCGCTGGCGGTGCCTTTCAGGCTGGCCTGGTAATAGGCTGCGCCGACGCCAACGCCGAATACATCATTGCCGCTGCCGATCCACCATTTATAGGCCAGATTGGCCAGGTCCAGCTTCAGCTTGGCGTCCAGCTTGCCATTGCCGGTCAGTGGCAGGCCGTTGTAATTGGTGGTGCCGCTCAAGGTCGGGCTGTAGGTTTTGTCGTAACGGTAGTAGTCGAAGTCCAGGCCTTGCGAATCGCCCAGCAGCATCGACGCTTTTACGCGTGGCAACGTCACGTGATCGGTCTTGTAAGTGCCGGTGTCGATGCGGCCGTAATTGGTGTCGCCTTCGTAGTTGATGCGTGGCTCGGTATAAAACGCACCGACCGACAGGCTGGCGCGGTCCAGCGCCGGCGACGGGTCTGCCCAGGCAATGGCACTGACAGTGCTCAAAGCCATCAAAGTGGCGGCGTAGATGGCGTGGCGGGCAGGGGGCGTACGGAAGGACATGAATTCTCCATGGGTTGCAATATTGATGGGAAGATAATAGCAACCAAGCGATGAAAAATACGTCGGCGCACTTCTTTAGTGCACGTGGGAATGCTCCTACTTGAAATCGCCTAGCGTCGGCGCACTTCGCGCTCCTCGTCCGGCCCGTTGACCATGGCCTGCACCACGCCCTGGCGGTTGAATTCCACCGACATCATCGAATTCCACACATCCTGCTCTTTATAGCGGTAAAGCCAGACGTCGCCGTCCACGCTCGCATAATGCGTGACCTGGGTCGGGCGGCCGAAGGTGCGCAGGATGCTAGCCTTGTCGTCCCGGCCCAGTTTGACGGTGCCGAACTTGGCGCTGGTCAGCACCTGCTCGTACGACACCAGCCTGCCGTCGGCGCCGATGCGCGCCATCCAGGTGTATTGGCCCATCGGGCCGGTGGCGTATTCCAGCATGGTGTCGGCGCCGTTGACATACACATTGGTCGGCTGCCCGAGGCGCTCCTTGACTGCGGCCAGCGGCGCGCCCGGCTGGGGCGGCGGCTCGCCGAAGTGGGCGCAGGCGCTGACGGCCAGCGCCAGGATTGTCAGAACAATCGCGTTGTTCATGTTTATCTCCTGAAAAAAGCAGCAAAAATAGCGCATGCGTGATTTTTTCCGTTATACTTCCGGGTCTGGTCTTTTCGGCCAGGCTTCATTGTAATCACGGTGGGTGGGGTTATGACTCCGCGCACCGCATGTTAAAGGTAAATATCATGACCGTAGAAAACATCAACAAAGCAGCGATCATCGCTGACAACGCCCGTGGCCAAAAAGACACCGGCTCGCCAGAAGTGCAAGTTGCACTGCTGACCGCACGCATCAACGAGCTGAACGGCCACTTCAAAGCCCACAGCAAAGATCACCACTCGCGTCGTGGTCTGATCATGATGGTTAACCGTCGTAAGAGCCTGCTGTCCTACCTGAAAAACAAGGACGCCACCCGTTATCGCGATCTGATCGCTAAACTGGGCCTGCGTAAGTAATTCTTGCGTCGTCCGGCTTAAATCAAAATGCCTGCGCCAGTTTGCTGTCGCGGGCATTTTGTCTTTCTGGACGTTAAAAAATTGCTAATTTGTAGCATGTAGTGAATGTAGTAAAGGTGGCCTTGCGGCTGCCTGTGGTGAGGTGAACGACAGCCCCTGAAAATCTGTCGGCAAATAGAAAGGGATTACCCATGTTTAATAAAGTTACGAAAACCTTCCAGTACGGTCAACACACCGTCACGCTGGAAACTGGCGAGATCGCTCGTCAGGCCTCCGGCGCGGTGATGGTGTCGATTGAAGACACCGTAGTGCTGGCTACCGTGGTGGCGCGCAAAGACGCGAAACCAGGCCAGGACTTCTTCCCGCTGACCGTCGACTACCTTGAGAAAACCTATGCTGCCGGTAAAATCCCGGGCGGTTTCTTCAAGCGTGAAGGTCGTCCTTCGGAAAAAGAAACGCTGACATCCCGCCTGATCGACCGTCCGATTCGTCCTCTGTTCCCAGAGGGCTACATGAATGAAGTGCAAGTCGTCATTCACGTGCTGTCGGTCAACCCAGAAATCGATCCAGACATCGCCGCGATGATCGGTGCTTCGGCCGCGCTGTGCGTGTCGGGCGTACCGTTCAACGGCCCAATCGGCGCCGCCCGCGTGGGTTACGCCAACGGCCAGTACATCCTGAACCCAACCGTCGAACAACTGAAAACCTCGCAGATGGACCTGGTGGTTGCCGGTACCGAAACCGCCGTGCTGATGGTGGAATCGGAAGCGCAGCAGCTGTCGGAAGAAATCATGCTGGGCGCCGTGGTCTTCGGCCACACCGAAATGAAGGCCGTGATCGACGCGATTCACGACCTGGTACGCGACGGCGGCAAGCCTGAGCAAGTCTGGACCGCACCAGCCAAAAACGAAGCGCTGATCGGCCGCGTGGCCCATTTCGCCGAGTCGAAAATCCGCGAAGCCTACCAGACCCGCGACAAGCAAGCCCGTACCGACAAGCTGCGCGCGATGTCGTCGCAAGTGGTGGCGGACCTGGCGGCGGAAGCTGCCGCTGCCGGCGCTGCGGCCCCGGACAACGTCGAAGTTGGCAACATCCTGTTCGACATGGAATCGAAAACCGTGCGTTCGCAGATCCTCGAAGGCGAACCCCGCATCGACGGCCGCGACACCCGCACCGTGCGTCCAATCGCGATCCGCACCTCGGTGCTGCCGCGTACCCACGGTTCTGCCCTGTTCACCCGTGGCGAAACCCAGGCCCTGGTCGTAGCGACGCTGGGCACCGCCCGCGATTCGCAGAAGATCGACGCGCTGATGGGCGAGTACACCGATGACTTCATGCTGCACTACAACATGCCACCGTTCGCCACCGGCGAAACCGGCCGCGTCGGAACGCCGAAGCGCCGCGAGATCGGCCACGGCCGTCTGGCCAAGCGCGCGCTGATCGCCGCGCTGCCGTCGGCTGACGAGTTCAGCTACTCGGTGCGTCTGGTGTCGGAAATCACCGAATCGAACGGTTCGTCGTCGATGGCCTCGGTGTGCGGCGGCTGCCTGGCGCTGATGGATGCCGGCGTGCCGATGAAAGAGCACGTGGCCGGTATCGCCATGGGCCTGATCAAGGAAGGCGGCCGTTTCGCCGTGCTGTCCGACATTCTGGGTGACGAAGATCACCTGGGCGACATGGACTTCAAAGTCGCTGGTACCCGCAACGGTATCACCGCACTGCAGATGGACATCAAGATCCAGGGCATCACCAAGGAAATCATGCAAGTGGCGCTGGCGCAAGCCAAAGAAGGCCGCGAGCACATCCTGGGCGAAATGCAGAAGGCCGTGCCGAGCGTGAAGACCGAACTGTCGGACTTCGCACCACGCCTGATCACCATCAAGATCAACCCAGAGAAGATCCGTGACGTGATCGGCAAGGGCGGCGCCGTGATCCGCGCGCTGACCGAAGAGACCGGCACCCAGATCGACATCAGCGACGAAGGCGTGGTCACCATCGCTTCCGTCGACGCTGCTGCCGGCCAGGAAGCCAAGCGCCGCATCGAAGAACTGACCGCCTCGGTCGAAGTGGGCAAGACCTACGACGGCGTGGTCCTGAAGCTGCTGGACTTCGGCGCGATCGTGCAAGTGATGCCAGGTAAAGATGGTCTGCTGCACATCTCGCAGATCGCCAACGAGCGCGTGAACGCCGTGGCCGACTACCTGAAAGAAGGCCAGGCAGTGCGCGTCAAGGTTCTGGAAACCGATGACCGCGGCCGCCTGAAACTGTCGATGAAAGCTGCTGCTGAAGAAGCTGCCGCTGCTGCACAGTAATCTGAGCTAAGCTCAGCCAAAACCGCCGGGTGCGCAAGCCCCGGCGGTTTTTTTATGGCTTTTAGTAATAGAGGTATGCTAAATTGGCATACTTTATTGACAACGTCGTCGCGCATAATGGTCCGATTACTCGCAACGCTGCTCCTGTTACACAACGCGGTAGGAGCCCAAGAAATTTTCCAGCCTGAACGGATCGATGGCATGCCGGAAAGCGCACTGTTTGTAGACCTTCGCCTGAAAATTGAGGCGGCCCATTGTCCAAGTTGGGCTCAGTGCAATGTGCGGGCTTCTGGTACTCACAATGGAAAACAGGTTGGATTGGAGGTTCAGGTCAACGAAGAAAAAACGACCGATCGGGTCCTGAAGGTCACCTACGTGTCTGTAGGGGCCGCCAGCGACCAACTCCTCACCGCGATTGCAGCGCTCTATCGTTTGCCGCTTACCAAGTCCCAATTTAATAAAAGGGTAGTCGCCACCTTAGTCCCCCTGCGAGCGACCAAAGATCAATTGGATGCCAAGGTATTTTTCTTCGCTAATGGACCGGAAGCACGATACGCCGAGCTCTACACAAATATCGACTTGCACCAAGGCGCCCTGTGGATCAAGGAAAAAGACCACGATTACAGGAAAAATGTTCTGGATGCTTTTAGTAAATGATTTTTAACCCCGCAGTCCATCAACGCGAACGCGCTAAAGCGCGCTGGTATTTTGAACTTTAGGCATCAAGTGCATAAATTCCTCACCTCCATTTTTATCGCTATTGTCGGAAGTGTATTGACCGCGATCGCGAGTGCCGCTCCATGCCAGGAGCCAAAACTGGAGTCGGTGCCAAGCACTCATACCGAATGCTACTTCTACAAAGGGACGAGGCATTTCCGTGCGGAGGAGTATTCGGCTGCGCTCAAGGAATGGCTCGTGATCGTGGACAAAACCGACATCCCGGTAGAGCTCGGACATTTCCGTGCTAACGCTCAAAATAACATCGGCTTTCTCTACTACATGGGCTGGGGCGTGGAGCAGAACTCGAAGACTGCTATTGAGTACTGGTTGCCTGCCGCGAAGGCGGGACATCACGAAGCTGCCTATCATCTATGCCATGCATATGCTGATGCGGGGAATCAGCTTGCGCTGGGCTACTGTCGCGAGGCGCTTCGCCGCTATAACAACGGTGGGAGCAGCGATAGCGAAGATAGCGAGGTCGTCGCTCAAATTCGCGAATACATATCGCATCTGGAGGTGCAGTGACGCCTTATCAATCGCTCGGATCGGCTCGCGTCGGCCAGCCGCCGCTCGTGGCGCAGCTTCAACGTTAGGCGCTACTGTATGGCATTTTACCGGCGAGTCTTCAACTTCATGGAAAGAAGTTCCGGGTGATAATCTTGTTGTTCGCTGGTTCGCAGTCTGCCACCGCTGGCTCTTTCTATATTAGGTGTAGCGTTTTTCAGAGCTAAACCGTATAACCCACCAGCTACGCTTAAGGGGACTAATGGTTCGTATAATTCTCGGAATTTTATTGGCACCCTGGCTCTATGTCTTGGTGTGGATGCTTCCTTTACTTGGTCAGTCAGCTTTTCATAAATGGGTTGTAATCAACGCATCCTTTGCCTACCTCGTCTTTCTGGTTTTATCTGGTGTCGCTCATATCGTGCTTACACAGTTGAGTAAGACCAGCATTTACTCCTACTGTACGGTTATGTTTATGGTGGCGGCATTGCTGGATTTCACTCTGTCAGTTTCGATGCTCAGCTATTTTGAATCCAACTTTTATGCTCACACTCAGGTTGTCGAAAACGGTTCGATTACTGCTGCTGGCTACCTGCTTCAAATAAGAGAAAGTGTGATACATGGAGGGATTTCGTCGGCTGCCATGGCGATTTTCTGGTTGGTTGCAATTTGGAAACCGAAAAACAAACCAGTACAGACCTGACGTGGGGTTCTAGTTCGCTCGGACAAAAAAAATAACGCTAACTTACAGACCTCGCGTATGCCTTGCGGCGCCGCTGAACAATCACTTTATAGTTTCTTGCATGTGCACATGTACCGAATACGTACCAATTGAGTTTACGCGCTCTGCTGTTAGTGTGCGCCTGAAGGCGTCGCGCTCGCTACGAAAGTCCTTATCTCTCATCGCTAAACACAAGGATGGGGGAGCACAAGCTCTACTCCTGTGAAGGTTGTGGTCAGCTGTGGCAAGGTAGCCGTGCTTGGAACTGGGGGAACGATGAATACCTGTTTCGAGTACCGGATATCGAAATCTCCGGCTGGTTGAAAGAAGTATTTGTCCAACCCGATGAGTTGCTAATCTATGTAGCCAGAATCGCGGAATTCTTGAAGATTTCCTTTGCTGAAGGCGAGTCTGATTGCCGAATTGGTAGTTGTAAGCAGAAGGCCGTGCAGGGGCTTGCAACCTGCTTACCGCATCATGTTGAGTCACTTCAGGATATGGGCCGGTTTCCCCAGGAGCCAGTTGGCCGTTGGTTTGAACCATATCTGCGTGCTCAAATTGTCCCCAAACTCTAACATCCAGACGTCGTTAACCATGAAATCACTACTCTCAGAAATACAGGCGCTTGAAGTCGAGCTTCATCATCCCGGTGTTCGCTGCGATAGCGATCGACTGGGGCAGCTGTTGCACGCGGAGTTTCACGAAGTCGGCCGCTCGGGTAGAACATATGACCGCGCCATCATTGTGAAGTATCTATCTGAGCAGGAAAATTCGCCATCGGTTGTCTCGGACGATTTTGCCGTCAGCCAGCTGGCGCCGAATACTGCGCTGCTGACTTACCGCTCAGCTCATCGAAAAGAAGATGGCAGCTTGGTAGACCATACCTTACGTTCTTCCGTATGGGTTCGTGTTGAAAACCTATGGCAGTTGCGCTACCACCAAGGCACGCCGGCGCACGAGCTTTGGCATGCATAAACTTAACAATCGTTTCAACTACCTGCGCAGGATGGAGGCGCTGGCTGCCGTCGTGCTGCCAATTGTTTTTATTCTGGACTGGCGCAGGCCTGCCACGGATGTGCATTGGCCACTGGGGCTGGGGGCGTTGGTTTCGGTAAGCTATTTGCTGGTGCAAGGCGCCTTGTATTGGCAGCTGAAGCACAGCGCCTTGTCGGCCTCGGCGCCATTGCCGAGTTATTTCTGCAGGCTGTTCAACGCATTCAAGGCATCGAATCTGGTGCTGTTTGGTGGCGTGGCGCTTGGCTTCGTGGTCCAGATACTGGATGCGGGGTGGAGCGCACAATTGGCATGGCCGCTCGGGATTTTTCTGTTCGCCATGCTGGAGCACATTAACTATTACCATTACCAGCTCATGTATGACACCTCGGCTTCGGTGCGGTATGTGCTACGCAATCGGCGTCTGCGCAAGGCTGCACTCGGCGTCGATTTGAATCGTGGTGCTGATCGTGCTGCTGTGTGTTAAGTTCGGCGGATGGAACTCCATATCATTTACACTGAGGCTGACATGCTTCTATCGAAGGAATGCCTTGATGAGCATGCCGGCTTCAAAACGTCGCTTGGCCCTTGGGAGCAAGATGCTGTGATCGAATACCTTACAGACGAGTACGACCTGAAGCCCTCTGCCGCGATTCAGGTCAACACCTTTGTTGTCTCCGAGGCGCCAACCTGCTTGCTGACTTTCTCATGACCACTGTACAAGCCTCATGTAAATGCCAGCATCCGCCATTCTATTTTGGCGACTACGACACCGTTGAGTGTGGCGACGACCCGCGTGGCGCCGAAGTCTCCTTGTCCACATGCCGGCGCTGCGGCGTGGTGTGGCTGACGTATCTCATTGAGGAACCCCACCGTAGCCGTGCCGGACGCTGGTGGCGCGTCGAAGTAGCTCCCGAGAACAGAGCCCAGGTTTCTGCAGTCAGTGCCAAGGAATTCATTGAACGCCAGCCGAGCGGATACGCCGGCGGCAGCTTCTTCAATTCATCTGGACATGCAATCATCGCTCCCATCCACATCGCTTAGAGCTTTCCGGCGCAAGCATGGCGGCGGTTTATGGTGTACTCAGCTATACTGCGATCCATTGTTAATTCCTTAACTGGGTCGCGTCGATGCCGCCTTTCAATCTGTTCCAGCGCGTCTCCAAGGCGCCCACCAATCCCAATGCGCCGCCCAAGCCGCGCCAGTTCGACGTTGCCGACTTGTACCAGGGACCGTTGAACGTCGCGCAAGGCGAGGGCGTAACAGCGCAGCCGCTGGACGAAAAGCTGCGGCAGGCGTACTTCTGGATCGTCAACAACGCCATCATCAGCCCGCATTACGATATCGAATACAACCGCGGACCGGCGCAATCGTACGCGGTGGGCGACAGCAAGCGCAGCTTGAATCTGCCGTCGGCGCAAAGTTATTCCAGCTTTGTGCTGCTGCCGCTGCTGACCTTCGCCACCCGCCGCAAATGCCTGTTTGTCGGCGGGCCGGGACGCGGCAAGACCGCCAGCGCGATCTTGATGGGCGTACTGTCCGGCGCCAGCGTCAAGCAGGTCAAGCGCGCCATGCAGCACGGCCATCCGCAGATGACGATCGCCGACCTGCTGGGCAATCCGCTGCCGGCGGACCTGGTCAACGCGCAGAACATGGACGACATCCGCATCGCCTGGCGTGCGTGGCTCGGCATGCGGGTCAAGATCATCGACGAATACAACCGCATCCCGCCGCGCACCCAGAGCGCGCTGCTGACGCTGATGGGCGATAACTACGCCGAAGTGCTGAACCACATTTACGAATGCCCGGATTCGGCCTGGTACCTGACCGCCAACGACGATCAGGGCGGCGGCACGTATGAGGTGATCGAAGCGCTGCGCGACCGTATCGACGTGATCGTGCAGGCGCTGGCGTTCAATCCGCGCTTCCTCGGTGAGCTGCTGATGCGCATCGAGGAAAACCTCAAGCCGGAGGAACTGGTGCCGGCGGAGATCATCTTCACGCCGGAAGAAGTGGACCGCATGGTGGAGGAAATCCGCGCCGTGGTGGTGCCGCCGCCGCTGCGTCGCCGGCTCGAATTCTTCACCAGCCAGTTCGAGCTGCTGGAAACCGCCGGCGGCCAGTTTGAATACATGACCAAGGACACCGCGCGCCTGTCCGGCTTCGATTGGGACCAGGTGATCGCCGCCGACAGCGGGCGTGACCGCCTCAAGGATCTGGGCTGCCAGACCCGCAACGGCATCTCGGTGCGCAATCTGATGACCTTATTGATCTACGCGAAGGCGCTGGCTTACTTCCGCGGTAACGGCGAAATCGAACTGGATGATGTGCGTCAGGTGCTGCCGTTCGTCCTGCACGATAAGCTGCAGCCGGACCTCGACGCGCCGTTCTTCGGCCTGCCGGAAAATGCCGCCTATCGCACCGACCGTATCAGCTGGCTGCGCCGCTTGTTCGATCTGTCCAACGCCGACTACGACCGCCTCGACCTCGACCAGCATGATCCGGTGGGCGAGCTGTCGGCGCAGTTCGAAGCGGGCCTGGATGGCCTGAGCGAACGCGATGTGCTGGCGCGCCTCAACAAGATCGAGCGCCATGTCAGTGAGCAGATCAAGGGCCGCAAGCTGTATGGGCATCTGTACGACGACCTGCTCAAGCTGAAATATCTGCACCAGCGCTACACCAACTACCTGGTGTGGGTACGCTCGCAATCATGATCTCCGCGCCATTCGCCAGCCTGCTGGCCGCTGGCCGCCCAGGCTTCAACCGGCGCGTGGCCGAGGCGCGGCGCCGCTATCCCGGCTTTGATGCCGAGGCCTTTGGCAGCTTCCTGGCGACAGCGGCGGACGCGGTGGTCGGCGCGGTTGCGGCGTCCGCGCCGGATCGTGCTGGCCCGGTGGCGCTGGCGGTATTCGACCTGGCCCTGGATCTGACGGCGCACAATCACGGTGGCGCGCTGGCGCGTCAGGTATGGAGTGAGGTGGCGCCGCAATACGCCGCGCTGCTGGCGCAGCAGCCCGCCGCTACACTGGGCATGCTGACCAACGCCGCGCTGCACATGCAAAAGGTGCGTGGCGCGCGGGTGGCGGAATGGCTGGCCTGGATGACGCAACTGGCGCCGCAGGTCGATACGCTACAGCAGGTGGGCGTTGTCGGGCAGATCTGCGCCTGGCGCGCCGGTATGGCGCATTTTCGCCAGGGCGCCATCGCTGCGGCGGAGCAGTTGCCGGCGACGCTGGCGCTGGCCGCCTTTGGCGCGACGGAGGGCGAGTGGCCGGCCGTGCGTGAAGCCTTGCTGCGTGATCCATGGTGGACGCCGGAGGCTGCGGTGCGCCGGCGCGCGGCGGCCGGCATCGAGATCGGCAGCTTCACCGGTTTCGGCGGCGAATTTAGCGCGCCGCCGGAAGTGCGGCCGGCGCAGCAGGGCTTCTGGGTGCGCAGCGGCGAACGCCACGCCTTGCTGGTGGCTGACGCTTGCGGCGCCGTGCTGCATCCGGCGACGGCGGAAGAATATGCCCATCCGCAGGCCGCCACCGATGCCAATATCAGCATCGCCGGCCAGCAGGTCATTCTGAACGGCCGCAGCACGCCGCTCGACTTGCCGGGCGAGGGGCTCAAAGTGGTGTGCAATGCCCATGCCGCCGCGATTACTTCACCTTATAGTCACGCCATTCGCGTGCTGCCGCTGCGATGAATACGCCGCTGCTGGAACAATGGCGCGCCGCGTGGGAGCCAGCGCTTGCCGCGTGGAGCCGATTCACGCGCCTGCGTGACGCGCGCCTGTGCCAGACCACGATGGAAGCGGCCAGAGAAGGCTTGCAAGGCAGCTTTGCCATGATCCGCCTGCGCGATCAGAGTGTGGTGGTCGACCTTCAATCGGTGCGGGAGCTGGGACTGCAGGACTATGCGGTGGAAATTCTCGCGCACGAAATTGGCCACCACATCCTGGCGCCGGCCACCGCTGCCGACCAGTTCCGGTTGGTGGCGCGCTTGCGCCGCGCCTTGCCCACGCTGGAAGCGCATGCGCCCATGGTCGGCAATCTGTACACGGACCTGTACATCAATGACCGTTTGCAGCGCCAGGCCGGCCTGCGCATGGCCGACATCTACCGGCGGCTGCAAGCGCATCACCAGCTTACGAATCACAGCAAGGTATGGCTGCTTTATATGCGCATCTACGAAGAGCTGTGGAAGCTGCCCAGGGGAGACCTGGGCGGCGGCGCCGCCGATGATGCGATCGATACCGACGCCTGGCTCGGTGCGCGCCTGATCCGCGTCTATGCGAGGGACTGGATGGACGGCGCCGGCCGGTTTGCCACGCTGCTGCTGCCGTATCTGGTGGAAGGGCAGGACCAGGCGCAAGAATTCAGCCGCATGTTCGACACCCGCGATGCGGCCGAAGGTTGTGAGCCCGCCGGCGGCCAGCAAATCGAGCCGGGAGAACTGGAGCCGGCCATCCATCCGGTGCACGACCCGCGCATCTCCGGGCTGGAAAATGAGACACAGCAGGAAGCCGGCGCCGACCAGCAGGGCGGCCAGACCCGCGAGCCATTCGAGTACGGCGAAATCCTCAAGGCCAGCGGCGTCAAACTGAGTGAAGAGCAAATCGCGATCCGTTATTATCGTGAACGCGCCTTGCCGCACCTGATCTCCTTTCCCAAGATGCCTGCGCCTTCAACCGACCGGCTGCAACTGGAAGGTGTGGAAGCGTGGCAGATCGGCGACCCGCTGGAACAGATCGACTGGCTGCAAAGCGTGATCCAGAGCCCGCGCCCGATCCCCGGCATCACCACCGTACAGCGTCGCTATGGACCGGATGGCGTGCGGCCACCCAAGCCGATGCCGATAGACCTGGACATGTACGTCGACAGCTCCGGCTCGATGCCCGATCCGCGCCAGCGCACATCGTATCTTGCGCTGGCCGGCGCCATCATTGGCTTGTCCGCGCTGCGTGCTGGCTCCCGCGTGCAGGTTACGCTGTGGAGCGGCAAAAACCAGTTCATGTCGACCGACGGCTTTACGCGCAACGAAGACGAGGTGCTGGGCATCCTGACTGGCTTTTACGGCGGCGCCACCTGCTTCCCGATTCACAAATTGCGCGACACCTTCAAAAGCAAACGCGCGTGCCGCACGCACATCCTGATGATTTCGGACGATGGCATCACTACCATGTTTGACCAGGATGAACGCGGCAACGACGGCTGGAGCATCGCCGCCACTGCGCTCAAGAACGGCGACGCCGGCGGCACCATGGCGCTCAATATCCCCACCGATTGGGCGCAAGGTGAACCTTCTTGGTATCAGCGTGCCTACAAGGATCTGAAGCGCGCACGCAGCGAGCAGGATTGGCAGATCCATGCGATTGCGAAGTTTGAAGACTTGGTAGAATTCGCGCGCGCCTTCAGCCGGCGCCACTACGCCCCAAACAGCGCGCCGCAGAAAGAGCACCCATGATGGAAAAATCCGGCCCCGCCCTCGAAATCCTGCTGCACCGGCTGGCCGAAACGCCGGCCGAATTCCTGGCCGAACCGCGCATCGGCAAGACCGGCACCGTGCATGTCGCGGCGCTGGTGAACGATGTCCTCGCGCTGCACGGACAACGCGCCTCGCTGGCGGCGCTGGAGCATTTCAGCGCCGCCGATGCAGACGTACGGCGCGACCGCAATCGCCTGGCGTTGGTGATGATTGCCCTGTGGCTGCTGGCCGATGACTGGTTTGTCGCCGCCGCGCCGCCACAGAGCCAGGTGCTGCATTTGTTGGGAAGCGTGGTGACTGAGCTGGCGCAAGCCGGCGGCGCCCATCAATTCGTCGAAGACCCGGACCGCCGCGAAGAACTGGTACGGGTAACGCTGGCGCGGCTGGACTACCGGCCCGATGGCGAAACCCTGGCGCAAGCTACCGACCGCCTGTCCCGCATCAGCGGCGTTGAGCGCAAGCGACTGCTGGAGGCCAGCCGCGTGGCCGAACAGCGCGCCGCCGACATTCGTGCCGCGCTGGCACGCAAGGCGGCCGAGGAATCCGCCGACAAATGGTCGCGCGAATGAGTGTGGCGC
The DNA here is from genome assembly GCF_012849375.1 of Duganella dendranthematis. Classification (NCBI taxonomy): domain Bacteria; kingdom Pseudomonadati; phylum Pseudomonadota; class Betaproteobacteria; order Burkholderiales; family Oxalobacteraceae; genus Duganella; species Duganella dendranthematis. Next base: position 372,702 of record NZ_CP051684.1, on the reverse strand, counting down.
AGGCAGACGCAGAGCGCGAACGCTTTCCCACGCTGAGCGCCGCCGGCAGCGCGATGCTGGCCTTCCTGCGCGAGCATCCGGCGGCGCCGGCCTACCGGAACGAAAGCGGCAACAAACTGCTGGCGCATGAGGTGGAGGAGGTACGCCACTTCGAGCGCGAGGTGGTCACCGCCCGCGTCGGCTGGCCGGCAGGCGGCAAGCCAGCGTGGCTGATGGACTTTGTGCGTGACACCTTCGCCAGCGTGCCGCATTACCGCCAACTGGGTTCCGTGCCGCGCGATTTCGAGACGCTGCCTACCGTCAGCCGTGCCGACTTTGCGCACGACATCGCGGCCTTTGTGCCGGACAGCGCGGACCTGACGCGCATGATCAACTTCCGCACCACTGGCACCACCGGCCATCCGCTGGTGATTGCGTCCCATCCGGTGGTGGCGGCGCGTTATCTGGCGTTCCACAAGCGCGCCATGCGCCGCTTTGGCGTGGAGCTGACGCATGGCGCAGGGCAGGTGGGGGTGGTGCTGCTGGGTTACCAGAAGCGCTGCTTCACCTACGTGTCGGTCACGCCGACCATGGGCGAATCAGGGCTGGCCAAGATCAACCTGTATCCCGACGAATGGCGCAGCCCGGACGATCGCGCCACTTATCTGGATGCGCTGGCGCCGGAAGTGGTGGCGGGCGATCCGATATCGTTTGCCGAGCTCTTAAAACTGCCGCTGACCATGCGGCCACGCGTCCTGCTATCGGTGTCGATGCTGCTGCTGCCGGCCTTGCGCGCGCAACTGGAGCAGCGCTTCGGCTGCCCGGTGCTGGATATTTATTCGCTCAACGAAGTCGGTCCCGTTGCCGTGTTTGACGCTGCCGCCGGCGGCCATGTGCTGCTGCAACCGCAGCTCTACGTCGAGCTGCTCGACCCTGCGGGCCGCCCCGTCGCGCCGGGACAACGCGGCGAAATCACAGTTACCGGAGGGTTCAATTTCTGCCTGCCGCTGCTACGTTACCGGACTGGCGATCATGCCTCGCTGGCGTTCGGCGCTGGCGACGACGCGCCGGTGCTGCTTGGCTTGTCCGGACGTTCGCCGGTGCGCTACCGTACACGTAGCGGCTGGATCAACAACATCGACGTCACGCACGCGTTGCAGCACCTGCCGATTCCGCACTTCGGCGTGCACCAGTGCGCGGACGGCCGCGTGATACTGCGGCTTGCCCAGGCCCGCACGCAGTTGGGCGAAGATGCGCGCCGCGCGTTGGAGGCGCTGTTCGGCGCCGGCGCGGTAGCGCTGGAAGTGCTGACGGCGCAGGACAAGACGGTGCAGTACAGCTCAGACCTTGACGGAGCACACGGATGAAGCAATTTCGAACGGGACTGGTGGTTGGTAAATTCAGCCCGCTGCATCTCGGGCATGAGCTGTTGATCCAGCGCGCCATGGCGGCGTGTGAGGAAACGCTGATCATCAGCTATTCCGAGCCGGAGTTGCCTGGCTGCGAATCGTACCTGCGCGAGCAATGGCTGCGCGCGCGCTTCCCGCAGGCGGTGGTGTTGGTGCTGCACAACGATCAACACGCGCTGCCGCACAACGACGCCGACGCGCTGGTGCACCGACGGCTGATGGGATGGGCGTGCGTGCACTTGTTGAAGCGCGAGGTCGATGCGGTGTTCACCAGCGAGGATTATGGCGACGGCTTTGCGGCAGAACTTAGCCGCTACTTCGGCGGCCGGCCGGTACATCATGTGATGGTGGATCAGGCGCGCACGCTGGTGCCGGTATCGGGAACCAGGATTCGCAGCGACCCGCATGCCCATCGCGCCTTCCTGTCGCCCGAGGTGTACGCCAGCTTTGTGCAGACCGTGTGCTTCCTCGGTGGAGAATCCAGCGGCAAGAGCACCATGGCGGAGGCCATGGCTGCGCGGCTGGAGACCATATGGGCAGCGGAGTATGGACGCGAGCTGTGGGTGGAGAAGGATGGCCATCTTGTCTACGAGGACATGCGCCACATCGGCGAAGTGCAGCAACAACGTGAACGCCAGCTGCGCGGGCAGGCCAACCGCTTCCTGATCTGCGACACGTCAGCGCTGACCACCTTGTTCTACTCGCGCGAGATGTTTGACCGCGTCGACTCGGCGCTGGAAGACATGGCGCAGCTACGCTACGACCATGTCTTTCTGTGCGCACCGGACTTCGACTTTGTGCAGGACGGCACCCGGCGCGAAGCCGGCTTTCGCCAACGCCAGCACGACTGGTATATCGCCGAACTGCAGCACCGTCACATTCCCTACATCCTGCTTTCCGGCGCGCTGCCGCAGCGGATCGCCGCCGTGCTGGAGCATCTGGACGTTTATTTCACGCCGTCATATACCAGCTTGGTGAAGAACTCGCCGTTGATGACATAAGCGCCATACTTGGCGTCATACGCTGCGGTCGGCTTGGCGGCGACTACCTGTTCCAGCGTCTTGCCTTGTTTTTTCAGTGCGGTCACCTGGTCGCGTACACTGACCAGCATGTCGCGCCAGGCGATCAGGTCGGCGCGGGTGCCGGTGTTGCCGTGGCCCGGAACGATCTGCGTGTGGTCGGTGGTAGCATCGATCGCCTTGTTGGCCCAGGCGATGGTGTTGCCGACGCTGCCGCCGTGTTCGTTATCGATGAACGGGTAGTAGCTGTTCCAGAAAGTATCACCGAGTACCAGCACATCGGCTTTTTTCAGGTAGACCCACAGGTCGCCATCCGTGTGGCCGTTGCCGTAGTTGCGGATCATTACTTGCTCGCCGCCGAATTCCATGGTCTTGCTGTCTTTGACGAGGATGGTGGGACGCGCCTCTTTCGGCCAGACGTCGAAGGTATAGCTCCAGTCGTCCACGCGGGTGGCTTCCGACAGGTGCTTGACTGTCTGCGGCGCGCCGATGATGGTGGCGCCGGCGGCATGCATCCAGGCGTTACCATCCGTGTGGTCCCAGTGGTAGTGGGTGTTGACCAGGTACTTCAGCGGCGCCGGGCCGAGCTTGTTCAAGGCGGCGGTCAGCTTGTCTTTCGACACGGCAATGCCGGAGTCGATGACGAACTTCCCCTGTGGGCTGGTGTACACGATGATGTTGCCGCCCGAGCCGTACAGCACGCTGACATTGCCGCGCAGCGTCTCGACCGTGATATCGGCCTTGGCGGTGGCTTCATTGATCTTGACGACCGGGCTGTTGGGATCGGCGGCGTGGGCCAGCGGCAGTCCGGTGACGACGAGCAGCGCGACAGCGGCGATGGGGTTTTTCATTTTGAATCTCCTGAAGAGGTATGTTGGTGTGAAAGGAGTTTAGGAGATCGAAATGATTTACAGAATGCCTAGAAAAGGTGAAAATTTGCTTTATCGTCTCATGCTTAAGAGGGGGCACGATGGTCAAATATCTGATTTCTTTCCCCAGCGCGGCAATGCGGGTGCCGGCTGACGAATTGGAAGTGGTGGGGCATGCCGCGCGTGCGGTGATCGAAGAGAGCAAGGCGGCCGGCGTCTACGTCTTCGCCGGCGGCATCAACGAAAGCGTGCCGCCGGTGCTGGTGTCGGCGGACGGTACGACGGAAGAGGGCGGCTATCCGTGGGCGCCGCCGCTGAACGGTGGCTTCACCGTGCTAGAGCTGCCGTCGCACGACGATGCGCTTGCCTGGGCGGCACGGATCGCCAAAGCCTGCCGCTGCAACCAGGAACTGCGCGTGTTTCAGTTCGATCCGCAATCCTGACCGTGCCGTTTTAAAGTAGCGACTGAACTTATCTATCAGCCGCGATATCGCCAAACACCGCAGCCATACGGCGGTGCTGAGCGATTCCGAGTGGCTTGCTGCCGCATTCGGGGCGTGCCAGAATGATCACTTTTGCCGAAACCGGTCAGCCCGCTTTGACTGACCAACTCCCGTGGACACTGCAGCAACTGCTGTCCCCAGAGTTCTGGCCTGATGCACCATGAGCGCACTGTTTTATGATCCGCTGCCATGGCGGAAGGACATCGATTTCTGGCCGCCTGAAGCGGGGATGATTAGCCATCATCCCCGGCTGCTGCTGACGCAGCGTTGTGCCGAGCTACTGGCCCATCTGGCCCGGTGGCAGCAGCAGCAAGGCAACCAGTGTCCGTTGTGGCGCCGGCTGATTGTTCTGCAGCGCCGCCGCATCGCGCGGATGCCCTGCTGAAGAGCATAGGCGAAGCCAATTGCGCTGACCTGCCGGATATCTGCCCGTGGACCTTTGAGCAGGTACTGGCTGAAGATTACTTGCCGTCGTAAGTCACGCGGAAGATGCGGCCGCCGTAGTCGTCGGACACCAGCAGCGAACCATCGGCCTGCGTCACCACATCCACCGGCCGGCCCACCACCTCGTCACCGCGCAGGAAGCCGTCGATAAAGGCGGTATCGCTGACCAGCTTGTTACCGTACAGCGTGATCAGATGCACCGTGTAGCCGCTCTTGGTGCTGCGGTTCCACGAACCATGCTCGGCCACGAAGATGTTGTTGCGATAGATCTCCGGGAACTGCTTGCCGGTGTAGAAGCTCATGCCCAGCGGCGCCACGTGCGGCCCCAGCTTGGCGACCGGCGGCTCGAACTCCTCGCAGGTGCGGTTCTTGCCAAATTCAGGATCCGGCACCACGCCGCCGTGGCAGTACGGGAAACCGAAATGCTGGTTCGGCTTGGTCACCACGTTCAGTTCGCAGGACGGCGTGTTATCGCCCAGCTCATCGCGGCCATTGTCGGTGAACCACAACTGTTTGGTCGACGGATGGAAATCGAAACCGACCGTATTGCGCACGCCGCGCGCCACTTCCTCCAGCTGGCTGCCGTCCGGATTCATGCGGTAGATCTTGGCGCTCCTGGTGTCGTCGGTATCGCAGATATTGCACGGCGCGCCGACCGGAATGTACAGCTTGCCATCCGGTCCGGCCCGCATCACTTTCTCGCCATGCCACTTGTCGCTCGGCAGGCTGGTCTTGACCACCGCATACGACGGCTTCTGCGCATAACGCTTGTCGATGTTGTCGAAACGGATCACGCGGCTGATTTCGCCCACGTACAGCGCGCCGTTCAGCAGCGTCACGCCGATCGGGTTTTCCAGTCCCTCGGCCACGGTCACCACCTCGGCCGACTGCTTGTCCGCACGTGGCACCAGCGCATAGACTTTACCCGCCTTGCGCGAGCCGGCGTAGACAATGCCGCTGTCCGACACCACCATGCTGCGCGCCGTCGTCGCGCCATCCGCATACACGCTGATATGGAAACCCTTCGGCAGCTTGAAACCGCTCAGCAGGTCGGTGGCGGTCGGCTTGGCCGCTGCGGCGGCAGGGGCCACCGCAGGCGCAGCCAGCTTCTTGTTGGCGCTGGCGGCAATGTAATCGGCCAGCGACGCAATTTGCGCCGCGCTCAGCGTTGGCGACCAGGCCGGCATATTCTTCTCCGGCACGCCCTTGCTGATGATCTTGATGAGATTGGCCTTGGTCGGCGCGCCGTGGATCCAGGCGTGCTCGCCCAACGTCGGGCCGATGGCGCCTTCCATTTTGGCGCCGTGGCAGACGGCGCAGTTGGCTAGATAAAGTTTGTCGGCGGTTTGCGCCGAAGCGGTGAAGGCAGTGAACGCCATGCCGATGGCGGCGGCTTGCAGAGCGAACTTGTGCATTGTTGTTTTCCCCTGTTGGTTGACGGCGTATTGTACAGCCGCCAACCCGGGGTCAGTTCTGCCTAATGCACACGAGCGCAGCCTTAACGTGCGGCGGCGGTCCGCAGCGGCAATGCCGGCAAGCGGCGAGGCGCCGGCTGAGTACGCGCGGCGGCCATTGGCGACACGCTGGCGGTACGCGGCCCGCCATCAACCTGGAACACGCTGACCAGCTCAGCCAGATGGGCCGACTGGCCTTGCAGCGCTTCGGCAGCCGCAGCGGCTTCCTCCACCAGCGCGGCGTTCTGCTGCGTCACGCCATCCATTTCCATGATGGCCTGGTTGATCTGCTCGATGCCGGCTTCCTGCTCGCTGCTGGCGGCCGTGATCTGCTCCATGATCTCGCTGACGTTGCGGATGCTGCCGACAATCTCCGCCATGGTCTTGCCGGCTTCGTCCACCAGCATGCCGCCGTTGGCGATCTTCTCGACCGACTCGTTGATCAGCAGCTTGATGTCCTTGGCGGCGCTGGCCGAGCGCTGCGCCAGCGTGCGCACTTCCTGCGCCACCACGGCGAAGCCGCGGCCCTGTTCGCCGGCGCGGGCGGCTTCCACCGCGGCGTTCAACGCCAGGATATTGGTCTGGAAGGCAATGCCGTCAATGACGCCGATGATGTCGACGATCTGGCGCGACGAAGCGCTGATTTCTTCCATCGTAGTCACCACGCCGCCGACCACTTCGCCGCCACGCACGGCCACGCCGGACGCGCTGGCTGCCAGCTGGTTGGCCTGGCGCGCAAACTCGGTATTCTGCTTGACGGTGGCAGTCAGTTCTTCCATCGACGAAGCCGTCTCTTCCAGCGAGCCGGCCTGCTGCTCGGTGCGCGACGACAGATCCTGGTTGCCGCTGGCGATTTCATCGGCGGCGGTCGCGACCGAATCGGTGCTGCCGCGCACTTCGCTGACAATGGCGGCCAGCCGCTCGCGCATCGCCGCGATGCTGTACAGCAGGCTGCTGTTGTCGCCGTCGGCCAGTTGTACCCGTACCGTCAAGTCGCCGCCGGCGATGCGGTCGGTGATGCCGGCTGCATAGCCCGGTTCGCCACCCAGTTGTTTCAGCAGCGAACGGCTGATCAACCAGCCCAGCGCCAGTGCCGCCACGATCGAGATCGTGCTCAGCACGACGATCATCAGCGCCGAACCGATGCTGCGGTCATGGATGGTCTTGCCGATCTCGTCGATGACAGCCTTCTGACGCTCAACCAGTGCAGCCATGCTGGCGACATACACCTCGCCCGCAGGAATGAACTCTTTCTCGATGATCTGGTTGGTGTGCTCGATATTGCCGGCCGCTTTTTCCGCAAAGGCTTGTTTGCGGATGGCCTGGTAGGTTTTGCGTTTGTCCTGCGCGGCGTCGAACAGCGACTTGGCCTGGCTGTCGCTCAGCAGCTCGACGATCTGGCGCTGATAGCCTTCGGCGATTTTCGAGGTGCTGGCGATGCCGTCCTCAAACATTTTTTGAGTAGCAGGATCGTCGGTCTTGGAAGCCGCCAATGCGCGTTGCACATTGATTTCAACAATGCCTTTCCAGCCGCTGACCAGGCGTTCGGTCTTCAGATGCTGGTCGAGCAGGGCGTCGGTGTCCTGCGCGGTTTGACGGATGCTCATCCAGCTGGCGATGGCGACAGCGAGTAACAGCAACAGCGTCACGCCAAAGCCGATGGCCAAGCGGTTGCTGACTTTCATTTCAGATAATTTCATGATGCCTCCGTATGGTGGTGAAGTGGTTATGTCTTGGAGGAGTTATTATTATTTAAATGCAAATTAATATTGCTTCTAAACATTATATCAGTGAATCATAAATGCCGTACGGCAACAGATCGTTTCTTACTTTTATTTACAAAGTTGAAGAGCTTGGGTACGCTGCGGCCATGACCAACATCCTCGATTTCCACGTGCCGTTCGACGGCCATGTGCTGAAGGCGGACCACTACGTTGGCCGCGACAGCAATCGCATCCTCTACCTGCACGGCGCCGGCAACAGCCAGCGCCACAGTCACCGCCTGCTGCGCGGCGCCTTGCAGCAGCGCGGCCTGGGCAGCGTGTGTTTCGACGCCATCGGCCATGGCGAGACGGGCGGCACGCTGGCGCAGTCGTCGGTGGCCAGCCGCACGCGGCAGGCGCAGGCAGTGATGGCGGCACAGGCAATGCCGGAGCCGCTGGTGGTGTTTGGCAGCAGCATGGGCGCCTACAATGCGATCCGGCTGACCGAGCAGCACAAGATCGATGCGCTGGTACTGATTGTGCCGGGCGTCTACACGCCGTCGGCGTATGACGTGCCGTTCGGCCCTGATTTCTCGACCGTCATCCGGCGCGAACGTAGCTGGGCCGATAGCGATGCGTGGGAGATTCTGTCGCGCTTCGAGGGCCGGCTGCTGGTGATCCACGCCGAGCACGACGCCACCATCCCGCTGGAAATTTCCGAGCGCCTGGTGGCCGCCGCCACGCGCGCCCAATCGCGCCAGCTGTTCATCGTTCCAGGCGCCGAGCACAACCGCCTATGGGCACTGCTGGCCGAAACGCCAGCCGACTTCAACGCGGCATTGGAGTTGGTGCTGGAGGTGGTGGATGGCGGAAGGCAGTAGGAGTCGAACTTACGAGGGAGCGTCTGACGCCCCCCACCGGGTTTGAAGCCCGGCCCCATCACCGGATGAGTGTGCCTTCCATATTGACTTGATTGCTATAGTTCAGCTGCTGTACGACCACACGGCGTTCGGTCGCACCAGATGGACGTTGCCAATCCGGCGAGTATAGCCGACGCGGTCGAAGAACTCCAAGATCTGAATCGCCCGCTTGCGGCCAATGCCGGTCGCATCGCGGAACGACGACGCCTGCACGTCGGGCAGCGTGGCCACCAGCCGCGCCAGCTCGTCCAGCCGCTGCGGATGATAGAACAAATCCGTCACCACCTGGCTCAATTCACCCGTTTTGGATAGCTTGAGCAGCAGGCGCCGCACCTCGGCTTCCGGCAGATGGTGTTCGCGCATCAGCTCGCGTACCCAGGGCGGATCGAAGCCGCCTGCCAGCAGCGACGCCATCAGCGGCGCTACCAGAACCTGTTCCTCTGCACTCAGCTCGACGCTATGCCCGGGCAGGTGCAGGCTGCGGCCGCGCTGCTTGATCGCACCGCTGGCCAGCAGGGTGTCGACCAGGCGGCTCCACAAACGGTCTTCCATCTCCGGCGAGACGATGCGTTTCAAGCGCCACAGCTCCGGCCCCGCATCATCCGGCGCGCGCGCGTGGAACTCGGTCAGCGCCGCCAGGATGCGCGCTTGCAGCGCCTGCACCTCGCCCGCGGCGATCAGCAGCTGGTCGCCGCCTTGCAGGCTGACGGTTTGGGTGCCCGGCGGCGCGCTGATTTCTTCGGCCGGCAGTTGCGACAGCCGCACCAGCGTCGAGACCCGTATTCCCAGCGGCCCGCGCGCCAGCAGCGCAGCGATGTCGCCGGTGGCGATGTAATCGGCCAGCGCATCCAGCCACGCCAGCCGCGTTGCACTGCGCCGCTTGCGCGCCGGCCCGAAGGGATCGAGCACCATGCCGCCGCCGATGGTGGTGGTGGCTTGCGCGTTGCGGATCACAAAGCGGTCGCCCGGCACCGCATGCACCGGCGCGTCCAGCACCAGTTGCACGCGGCCGCTATGGCCGGGCGCCAGCACCTCGTCGTCCAGCAGCACCACGTTGGCGGTGTGATGGGCAGCACCCAAATGCACGTGCACCGGCGACCATGGCTTGAGCGTCTGGCCGCAGTCCGCCGTCAGCGTCAGCTGCACGTCGATCCGCTCGGAGCAGGCGGCAAGCGCCGGCGCCACTACCCAGGTGCCGCGCGCGATCTCGTCCTTGCTTACGCCGCCCAGATTCAGCGCCAGGCGTTGTCCGGAGCGGCCCATATCGGACGAGCGGTTCTGCGCATGGATGCTGCGCACCCGCGCCTCCTGGCCGCCGGGCGCCAGCTGCAGCGTGTCGCCCACGCGCACGCTGCCCGCCAGCGCGGTGCCGGTGACGATGGTCCCTTGGCCCGCCAGCGTGAACACCCGGTCCACGCCCAGCCGGAACAAGCGCCGCTCGTCACTGGCCGGCAGCGTCGCCGCCATCTGCGCCAGATGGCGCAACAGCCCCTTGACGCCGATATCGCCTTCCAGCGTTGCATTGGTGCGGAAGATCTGCGCGCCCGCGAAGTCGGTCGGCGCCAGCAGCGCGTGGATTTCCGCTTCCAGCTGCTCCAGCCGCTGGCTGTCGGCGCGGTCGATCTTGGTCAGCGCCACGGCGCCGCGCCGGACGCCCAGCAGCCGCAGGATGGCCAGATGCTCCAACGTCTGCGGCATGATGCCGTCGTCGGCGGCGATCACCAGCAGCGCGGCGTCGATGCCGGTCACGCCGGCCGCCATGGTGCGAATGAATTTCTCGTGGCCCGGCACGTCGATCACGCCGAGGATCTCGCCGCCTTCCAGTGGCGCGTAGGCGTAGCCGAGTTCAATCGAAATGCCGCGCGCTTTCTCTTCCTTCAGGCGATCGGTATCGACGCCGGTGAGGGCGCGCGTCAGCGTGGTTTTGCCGTGGTCGATGTGTCCTGCGGTGCCGACGATCATGCTGTGAGCAGCCCCAGTTGTTCGATGAAGCGCTGCTGCTGATAGTCCTGCAGGCAGCGCAGGTCGAGCCACAGTGCGTCCTGCGCCACGCGGCCGATCACCGGCAGCGGCAGCGCGCGCAGGCGCTGTTCCAGCACGCCCAGCGCGTTGCTGACGCGGCCCGCAGCGGCCGGCCGCACCACCAGGCCGTGGCTCGGCAACTGGTCGACCGGCAGCGCGCCGCTGCCGATCTGGCTGAACATCGCTGCGTCGGTCACTTCATAGCCGGCGCCCAGCGCGGCCTGCAACTGTGGCAGGATGGCTTGCGCCTGCGCGCGCATGTCGGCGGCGGGGCGGGTCAGCAGCTTGAGGGTGGTCAAGCGCTCCGGCAGCAGGTCCGGCGCGCGGTACAGGGCCAGCACCGGTTCCAGCGCGGCCAGCGTCAGTTTGCCGACGCGCAGCGCGCGCTTCAGTGGATTCTTTTTGATCTGCGCGATCAGGTCCTTGCGGCCGACGATGATGCCGCACTGCGGCCCGCCCAGCAGCTTGTCGCCGCTGAAGGTCACCAGGTCGGCGCCGCCTTCGATGGTCTCGCGCACAGTGGTTTCGTGCGGCAGGCCATACTGTTCAAGATCGACCAGCGTGCCGCTGCCCAGGTCCACCGCCAGCGGGATATTGTGCTTCTTCGACAGCGGCGCCAGTTCGTCCAGCTCGATGCTCTTGGTGAAGCCGGTGATGGCGTAATTGCTGGTATGGACCTTCATCATCAGCGCAGTCTGTGGGCCGGCTGCTTCGTCGTAGTCCTTCAAATGCGTACGGTTGGTGGCGCCGACTTCGCGCAGCACCGCGCCGGCGCGCGTCATCACGTCCGGAATGCGGAAGGCGCCGCCGATCTCCACCAGCTCGCCGCGCGAGACGATCACCTCTTTGCCGAGTGCCACCGTGTTCAGCATTAGCAGCACGGCGGCGGCGTTGTTGTTGACGATGGTGGCCGCTTCGGCGCCGGTCAGTTCCAGCAGCAGTTCTTCGATTAGGTTATCGCGGTCGCCGCGTTTGCCGGTGTCGATGTCCCACTCCAGGTTCATCGGCCAGCGCATCGAATCCACCACCGCTTGCACAGCGGCGTCGGGCAGCAAGGCGCGGCCCAGATTGGTGTGCAGCACGGTGCCGGTCAGGTTGAACACGGGCCGCAGCGGCGAAGCGTTTTGTTCCTGCAGCCGCGCCGCCAGCATCGCCAGCAGCGACGGGATGCTGGTGTCGGGCGCGCCGGTCACGGCCGCCGCCGTCTCGCCGCCTTCGCGCGCGGCCAGCAGCATGGCGCGCAACTCGGCCAGCAGCGCGCGCGCCGCGTCCAGCGTCTGCACGCGGCCATAGGCGGCCAGCAGCGGCTCGCAGCCGGCGTCCGACAGGATCAGGTGCACGGCAGGCAGGCGGATGGCGCCGGCCGGCACGCCAGCGGCCGACACGGCGCCGTGCAGCGTGTTGTCTGAGCGGGCGGACTGCTCGCTCATTCGGCGTTAAACCACAGCAGGGGATTGCCGCTGGAGCGCGAGTAGCCAGCTTCGCCCACCAGCACGTCCAGCGCCAGGCTGGCCAGATCGTCGGCCAGCGGCTCGACGTTGTAGTCGTGCTCCTGGTTGAAGATCTTGCGGTAGGTATGACACGAGTCGCAGATCTCGGCGCGCGCGACCCGGCTTGGATCGTTGGCCTTGTTGACCGGCTCATTCGGGTCCACCGCCGGCATGCCGCCTTCCGGCTCGATGCTCTGGTAGGCCACGCCGGCCGTGCTTTCGCAGGTGGTGCACTTGACGCGCACCATGTGCCATTCGCTGGCGCAGCAGCTGCATTGCAGGTAGCGGTAGCCTTGCGACTGGCCGCCGATACGGATCACGCTGGCCACCGGATGGGCGCCGCACACCGGGCACAGGGTGTTGGTCACCAGCGGCTGCACGCGTTTCGCATCCAGCTGGCTGGCGCGCATGGTCCACATGACTTGCAAGGCCGCAGCCACGAACGGCGCGTGCAGCGGATGCACGCCTTCGGTCAGTTCGGCCAGTACGGCGTCGGCGCAGCCTTCCAGCTCTGCGCTGTCGAGCGCACGCAGCTCGGCCAGCACGGCCGCGAGTTGCGGCTGGCTGGCGGCCAGCGGATCCAGTTGGTCGAGGATGGCGTCAAACACGCGGCGCCAGGTGGCCGGACGCTGGCCGCTGACCGGCAGCGGCGGCATATGGTGGTCGATGGCCAGTTCGATGCCTGCGGCGTCTGGCAAGGCGAAAGTCTCCGCCGGCAGCGTGCGGATCACCGCGGCCTGGGCGTCCACCAGCGCCGCCATCATCAGCAGGTAACCCTTCATGGTATCGCCGACCGGGATACCCTTGATTTGATTATCTGCCAACTGGCGCAGGCGCGTGGCGCGTCCGGTGAACAGGCTGCGTGCTTCAGGCAGCAGCAGGCGCGGGATGGACGTGTGATCGAGGGACTCGATCTCGCCAGGTTCTAACAAACGTTGTACCAAAATATCTCCTTTGCCGGTGGCGGAGAGCTGCCGGCTCAGGTGATATTTTAATCCCAAATCGGCAGCGCTGTAGCTTCGTCCCGGCGGGCGGTCTTTAAGAAGGGGAAGTCATACTTCAGGGAGGGAAAAATGGCGCGCCATTGCGGCGCGCCATGACACTAGTTTCAGTCGCGTGATTTTTTGATCACTGCTTCAAACCAGCGCGGATGGTGCTTGCGCGCCCAGCCATAGGTGACGGTGCCGCGCACCATGGCGCCGATCGAACCCTTGACCCACAGTGCTGCGTAGATGTGGACAATGATCGAGCAGATGATGCCGAACGCGCACACCGCATGCAGCAGCGCCGCCGCGCGGATCAGCGGGATCGGGAAATAGAACGCGAAGTACGCGCGCCAGATCACGATACCCGACAACAGCAGCCCGCACATGCACGCGATCAGCACGAAGAACAGAATCTTCTGGCCGGCGTTGTACATGCCGATTTTCGGCAGCTTGTCTTCGCGGTTGTTCAGCACATCGCCGATTTGCTTCATCCACTGCTTGTCGGCGGCGTCGATGTGGTTGTGGTGCCAGAAGCGCAGCACCAGGATGGCGAAGGAGACAAACATCACCAGCCCGATGAAGGGATGGAGGATGCGGGTCCACTGGCCGCCACCGAGGAACATATACATCCACGACATCGCCGGATGGAACATGGCGAGGCCGGACACCGCCAGCAAAATGAAGCAGATGGCCGTGATCCAGTGGTTGCTACGCTCGTTGGGCGTGTAACGCTGGATCAGCGGATTGCCGTCTTTATCGCGGTTGGAGTGGCTCATGGTGCTTCCTCCCTGATGCGTTGTGCCTCGGCCAGCGCTTCGGCTTCTTCATCCTTCGACACTTCGTTCGGACCGATGCGCGAGTAGTGGAACCAGCCGGCCAGCGCTGTCATGGCGATACCCGCCAGTGCCAGCGGCTTGGTCAGGCCTTTCCACAAACCGACCGTGACGCCGATGCTCGGGTCCTTTTTCAGGCCGTGATACAGCGACGGCTGGTCCGCGTGGTGCAGCACGTACATGACGTGCGTGCCGCCCACACCGGCCGGGTCGTACAGGCCGGCGTGCTCGAAGCCGCGCGACTTCAGATCCTCGATGCGCTCGGCAGCGTGCTCCTTCATGTCCTCCTTGGTGCCAAAGGTGATGGCGCCGGTAGGGCAGGTTTTGACGCACGCAGGTTCCTGGCCGACGGCCACACGATCCGAACACAGCGTGCACTTGTAGGCGCGGCTGTCTTCCTTGGAAATGCGTGGCACGTCGAACGGGCAGCCGGCGACACAGTAGCCGCAGCCAATGCAGTTCTCCTGATGGAAATCCACAATGCCGTTGGTGTACTGGACGATGGCGCCCGGCGCCGGGCAGGCTTTAAGACAGCCCGGATCTTCGCAGTGCATGCAGCCGTCCTTGCGGATCAGCCATTCGAGGTCGCCCTTCGGGTTCTCGTATTCCGAGAAGCGCATGACGGTCCAGGATTTCGCCGTCATGTCGATCGGGTTGTCGTACACGCCGGTGGTTTCACCCACCTCGTCGCGCAGATCGTTCCACTCCATGCAGGCCGTTTGGCAAGCCTTGCAGCCGATGCATTTGGAGACGTCGATCAGCTTGGCGACCGTGCCTGTGACCGGGGTACGCGCCTGGGGCGGCGTCACCGTGGTCGCGGACATGCGCAGGATATCAAGTGATTGTAATGACATAGTGTGCTCTCCTTCGGCTTAAGCTTTTTCCACTTTCACCAGGAACGATTTCGATTCCGGTGTCTGTGAATTGCCGTCGCCCACGGTAGGCGTCAGCGTGTTGACAAGGTAGCCCGGTTTGGTCAGGCCCTTGAAGCCGAAGTTGATCGGCAGGCCGACGTGGTGCATCGGTTTGCCGTCAATCGTCAGTTGCTTGATACGCTTGGTCACCACCGCTTTGGCGATGATGTAGCCGCGCTTGGACGACACCTTGACCCGGTCTCCATGCACCACGCCGACTTCCTTGGCCAGCGCTTCGCCGATTTCCACGAACTGCTCCGGCTGCACGATGGCGTTGAGGCGCGCGTGCTTGGTCCAGAAGTGGAAGTGCTCGGTCAGGCGGTAGCTGGTGGCCGCATGCGGATACTCGTCCTTCTTGCCCAGTTTCTTGCGGTCGTTCGGGAACATCCGTCCGGCCGGGTTGTTGAAGGCCTTGGGATTGTTCGGGTGCATCGGGTTGTGCCCGATCGGCGATTCAAACGGCTCGTAGTGTTCCGGGAACGGCCCTTCGGCCATCGCGTCACGCGAGAAGAAGCGGGCCACGCCTTCGGCCAGCATGATGAACGGACCCATGCCGTTTTCCGGCGGCTCGTCGGCCTTGTAATCGGGCACGTCGGCGCCGGTCCAGGCCGTGCCATTCCACGAGATCAGCTTGCGGGTTGGATCCCACGGCTTGCCCTTCATGTCGGTCGAGGCGCGGTTGTACAGCACGCGGCGGTTGGCCGGCCAGGCCCAGGCCCAGTTCAGCGTATTGCCGATACCGGTCGGGTCGCTGTTGTCGCGGCGGCCCATTTGGTTGCCGGCGGCGGTCCACGAACCGGCAAAGATCCAGCAACCGCACGCGGTGCTGCCGTCGTCCTTGAGTTGAGCGAAGCCTGCCAGCTGCTCGTTCTTCTTCAGGATGACTTTGGTCGGATCTTTCGGATCGGTGATTTCCTTCAGCGCTTTACCGTTGAATTCCATCGCGATCTCTTCCGGCGTCGGCGAGTTCGGGTTGCTGTAGTTCCAGGTCAGATTCAGGATCGGATCCGGGAACTTGCCGCCTTCGGTCTGGTACGCCTTTTTGAGGCGCAGGAACAGCGCCGACATGATGTCAAGGTCGGACTTGGCCTGGCCTGGCGGCTCGGCGCCTTGCCAGTGCCATTGCAGCACGCGCGACGACGACACCAGCGAACCGCGTTCTTCCGCGAAGCACGAGGTCGGCAGGCTGAACACCTCGGTCTGGATCTGCGCCGGATCGACCTTGTGGAAGTCGCCGTGCGGTTTCCAGAACTCGGCGGTCTCGGTCTGCAGCGGGTCCATGATGGCCAGCCACTTCAGCTTGGACAGCGAGTCGGTGATCTTCTGCTTGTCCGGGCCGGAGGCCAGGATGTTGAAGCCCTGGCAGATGTAGCCGGTCATCTTACCCTGATTCATCAGCTCGAAAGCCTGCATCATGTCGTAAGGTTTATCCAGCTTCGGCAGGTAGTCGAAGGCGTAGTTGTTGTCTTCGGTCGCAGCATCGCCCCACCAGGCCTTCATGAAGGAGACCAGGAATTTCTTGGAGTTGCTGTAGTAGCTCAGCTGGTTCGGACGCAATGGTTTCAGTGCGCGCTTGGCAACATAGGCATCCCAATCCTGCTCCGACTCGCTCGGCAGGGTCAGGTAACCCGGCAGCATATTGGTCAGCAGGCCCAGGTCGGTCAGACCCTGGATGTTGGAGTGGCCGCGCAGCGCGTTCATGCCGCCGCCGGCGATACCCATATTACCCAGCAGCAGCTGCACCATGGCGCCGGTACGCAGGGTTTCCGCGCCGGTCGAGTGCTGGGTCCAGCCCAGTGCGTACAGGATGGTCGCGGCACGGCCCGGCACAGCGGTCGAGGCCAGCGCTTCGGCCACCAGATGGAATTTCTCCGGTGGCACGCCGCAGGCCCGCTCCACCATTTCTGGCGTGTAGCGCGAGTAGTGCTTCTTCATCAACTGGTACACGCAGCGCGGATGCTCCAGCGTCGGGTCGACCTTGGCATAGCCGTCGTCGCCCATCTCGTAGTTCCAGCTGCTCTTGTCCGCGTACTTGTTGGCCGCGTCGTCCCAGCCCGAATACAGGCCGTCGTTGAAGGCGAAATCTTCGCGGACGATAAACGGCATGTCCGTATAGTTACGAACGTACTCGTGTTGAATCTTGTCGTTGGTGAGCAGGTAATTGATGATACCGCCCAGGAACACAATATCCGCACCGGTGCGCGTAGCGACGTAATGGTCCGCTACCGAAGCCGTTCGGGTAAAGCGTGGATCGACCACGATCAGCTTGGCGCCGCGATGCGCTTTTGCTTCCGTGACCCATTTAAACCCGCAAGGGTGTGCTTCTGCTGCGTTGCCGCCCATGACCAGGATGACATCAGCATTCTTGATGTCAACCCAGTGATTCGTCATCGCACCACGTCCAAATGTCGAGGCAAGACCTGCCACCGTTGGACCGTGTCAAACACGTGCTTGGTTGTCGAATGGGAGCATGCCAGTGGCACGCATCGTTTTATGGGTTAAATAGCCGACTTCGTTGCTGGCCGCCGAAGCGCACAGCATGCCGGTGGTGGTCCAGCGGTTGACGGTTTTGCCGTCTTCGGTTTTTTCGATGAAGTTGGCGTCACGGTCAGCCTTCATCAGTTTAGCGATGCGGTTCAGCGCGTCATCCCACGACATCGGGCTCCATTCGCTGGCGCCGGGCGCGCGGTATTGCGGCGCAAGCAGGCGGTTCGGCGAGTGGATGAAGTCGATCAGCGAAGCGCCTTTCGGGCACAGCGTGCCGCGGTTGACCGGGTGGTCGGCGTCGCCTTCAATGTGGATGATGCTGGCGGTGGCGTTTTTGGCGCCGTCGCCCAGGCCGTACATCAAAATGCCGCAACCGACGGAGCAGTAGGGGCAAGTGTTGCGGGTTTCGGTACTGCGCGCCAGCTTGTACTGCCGGACTTCGGCCAAGGCCGTTGCCGGCGCAAAGCCGAGGAGCGCAATGCTCGAACCCGCGATGGTCGCGCCGGTTACCCGAAGGAACTGGCGTCTCGACATCTGGTTCATGGGATTACCTCTCTAATTGTCTAGTGACCTCCCAAGTTTATCATTGCGTCGGCGCCCGCCGCGAGTGCTGAATTGTATTAATTGTTGCTTTCGAACCAGAATCGCCTTTTGGTATAGCGAACTTTGCAAGATTACTTAATACTTATAGCAACTTTTCAACTGCCGGTAGTCGTAAAAGTGGCTGGCCGGCGCGATGCGTGCCGCGTCGCAGGCCATGTTGAAGTCAGTTTCGCGCTCGTTGTACAGCATGCGGACCAGCGTGCGGCCGGCGCCATTCTGGTACACATCCCACTGAATATTGGCGGCCATCGGCGCGACTTGTACGCCGCGCCATGGGCTGTTGTCGTAACTGTAAGTCGTCGCGCGCGGCAGCTGTTCGGACATGCTGCTGAGTCCCAGCGCGCTGGCGAACGGGATGACGATTTCGGCGTGGGCGAAGCGCAGCTTGGCGGCGTTGGCCCGCTTGCCGGCGTCGATGGCGTCGGCCTCGCGGAAGAAATCGGCGACCAGCGCGCCGGCCATGCGCCAGGTGACGTCGCCGTTTTCAGTGACGCCGGGGCCTTTTTCGTAGAAGGCGACGGCGTCTTCGGCTTCGGCGTAAACTCGGGCTTGCTGCGGCTGGACGTATTTGGTGAAGTCGGCTTTGAGTTCGGCTTCCATGTCGGCTGCGGCGGCATACAACTCATACAGGGTCAGCGCGGCGTCGGTGGCGGTGCCGATTTTGGTATCGCCGTCGCCGGTGATGTTGGTGGTGAACTTGCCGTCGGCGCTGGTGTAGCTGCGCGTACCGGCATTGGCGGCGCTGATATGGCCGTGTTCCAGCGCCGCGATGAAGCTGGGCGAGAACAACGCACCCAGCGTGGACAGCGCAGCGGCCTTCAGGCGAGGATCGGCGTGAATCGCGGCCTTGCGGGCTTGCAGTTCGTCGCTCTGGTCCCAGCGCTGGTAAGCCAGCGTAGCTTCCGGCGTCATGCCATCCTGCTTGGTATTCAGTTTGTGAAAATAGAGAGTAGGGCGGTCGATGCCGGCGTCGATCAGCGGCGCCAGGCCTGGCTGCTGCGCGGTCAGCGCGCGGCTGAAGAAGGCGGCGCTGTCCACCGCCCGGTCCTTGCCGGAGCTGAGCACCACGATGCGGCGCTGGTCCTTCTGCGCATCACGGAACAGCGCCGGTAAGCGCGCATACAGGCGCTGGGCGAGGCCGGTGTGTTCGTCCACGCCCTGCATGGTCTCGTTGCCGTAGCCTGGTTTGCTGATGCCATCCACGCCGTAGCCCAGCAGCGCGTTGGCCTTGATCATGGCTTCAATATCAGGCCCCAGCTGGCGGCCCAACGGCGACAGCGCATCCTGCTGCTGCGCCAGCTGCCACAGGTTGTACAGCGCGAGATCCGTCTTGAAGCTGCTCAGGCCACGCGAGCCGTGGCGGGCCAGAAGCTGCGTGTAGACCGCCTTGTAGCCGGCAGGCGCCTTCTCGTAGCTGGCGCTGTCCTGCTGTGGTGCGTACGGCGTTTTGGTTTGATAAAACTGCTCGCCATACGCATGCGACAACAGCAGGGACAGAGCGGCGCCGGCCGCAAGACGGAGTGGTTTCATGGCTTAGAAGTCTACCCGAACACTGAGGCTGGCGGTACGCGGCGCGCCGATGTTCAGGTAGTTCTCCTGGTAGTAGGTCCAGTATTTGCGGTTGGCGATGTTGGAGATATTCGCGCGCACGCTGATCATCTTGCCGAAGTAGCGGTGACGATAGTTGAAGCCCGCATCGAACAACGTGTACGCCGGCAGCGTGTTGACATTGGCCGCGTCCATCGGCAGCTCGCCCAGGTACTGCGAACCGACGTGCAGCGCCAGGCCTGGCAGCACATCGCGCAAGGTCGCCTGAATCGACGCCTGACGGCGTGGCGCACCAACGGCGCGCTTGCCGCTATAGCCCGGCGCTGCATCTTCCAGCGATGCATCCAGCAGCATGATGCCGCCTTCGATAGACAGGTTCTTCGCCGCCTGAACCACGCTGTTCACTTCCAGACCATTGTATTTGGACTGGCCGTCCGACACGTAAACGTTGCTGGCGTTGGTGTACTGCGCGCCGCGCTCGATGTGGAACAGCGAGGCGGTGGCGTTCCACCAGCTGCGCTCCATCTTGACGCCGGCTTCCGACTGCTTGCTCTTGAGCGGCGCGAAAGTCTGGTTGGCGTTGACGGTGGTGGTTGGTGCCGACGCGGCTTGTTCCAGTGCTTCCACGTAGCTGGCGTACAGCGTGGTGTCGGCGGCCGGCTTGAACATCAGCGCGACGGTGGGCGTGGTCTTGTTGGCCGGGTAGCTGGCGGTCAGAACGCCCTTGGTCGAATAGGCGTTGTCGGTGAAGCGCGTGTAGCGCGCGCCGGCCACCAGCGACCAGGCGTCGCTGAACTTCAGCGTGTCGCTGGCGAACAGCGCTTCCTGGCGCGTGGTTTCGTCGCGATAGGTACCGCCGCTGTAATTGACGCTGGCGGCGCTGATGATGCTTGGCGCGGACAGGTTGCCGGTGCCGACGTAGGTCTTCGGCGTCACCACCGACGACGTCGACACAAGGTTCTGCGACATCGTGCCCAGCACCACTTCATTGCTCAGGCCAGCGATATTGAATTTGCCGTCGACGGTTGCCTGCACCTGGTCGAAATGGTAGCCGTGCAGCTCGGAGGTAATGCGGTCTCGGTAGTCGCCTTTATTGCTGGTGAGGTAGTACTGGTCCTTCTTGTACACGCGGGTGGAGTCCGAGGTGCGGTACGATACGTTGGCAACCCAGTCTGGCGCCAGGCGGTATTCGACGCCGGTGGTGGCCAGCGTGTATTCCACGTCGTTGCCCGCGCCGATGCTATTCAGTTTGGTGTCGCCATCCAGCGCGGCCGGGATCTTGAACGGAATAGGTGTGTTGGTGAGGATGATGTCGGTACCGCCCACGCTGCGGCGGCGCTGGTAGATCGCATCGTAGGTCAGCGCCAGGTCCCTGGTCACGCGCCATTCCAGATTCAGGCCGGCGGCGTTGCGCTTGATCGAGCCACTTTCCTGTTTGACGTCGCCGTCTTCGTGCACCAGATTCAGACGGTAGCCGAATTCACCGTCTTCGCCGAGACGGCCGCCGGTGTCGATATGCTCCTTGATTGCGCCGCCTTCCTGGTATCCCATCGCCGCGCTGAAGGTCTTCTCGGTGGTTGGACGTTTGGTCACATAGTTGATGATACCGCCCGGCGAACCGAAGCCGTACATATAGCCGGTCAGGCCTTTCAGGGCTTCCACGCTCTCGAACATCTCCAGCGGCATCTCGGTGCCGCGGTTGATGTTGGCCAGGCCATTGACCTTGTAGCCGTTCAGGTCATCCAGGCGCAGGCCGCGCATCTGGATGGTGGCCGGGTGGGTGGAGATCGGTGGCGAGATGGCGGTGACCGACGCGTCATACTTCAGCACTTCGGAAATGCTGGTGGCCAGGCGGTCTTCGATTTCGTCGCTGGAGACGGACTTGGTGGAGAAGGGCGTATCCAGTTCCGACTTGCGTCCCAGAGCGCCGCTGCTGACGCTGTCGCCGAGCTTTTTCTTTTCGACGGTGGCTTTGACTTCGACCGTAGACAGCGCGCCGCCGACATCCTCCGCAGCGATGGCGGAGAAGTGGAGGGCGCACAGGCCGGCGGCGGCCAGGGCGAGTTGCAGACGGGATGGAGCGAAAGGATTTTTCGAGGACATGAAGGACCTGAGGAAGTTGGACAGATAAAGCCCAACATCGTATCGGCGGCATATGACGCCCGTATGACGAGCGGCCGATTCTTCCTCAGGTATTAATGATTTACACCGTTTTACAACAGCGCCTCAATGGCGGCCAGTGACGGCGGCGAAGCGCCTTGCTCCAGGCACGCAGCCGCGCCGGCAGCAACGCAGAAGCGCAGATGCTGTGAGGGTTCCTCGTACTCGCGATGCATCATGCTCCATGCCAGTGCGGCGATGCTGGCATCGCCGGCGCCGACCGTGTCGACCACCTCGATCTGCGGCGCCGGCAACGACCACGATGCATCGCCGATATGCAGCGAGGCGCCGGCGCCACCCTTGGTATATAAATAGGTGGCGGCGGGATTCCAGCTCCGCAGCGTATCGAAGGCGGCAGCGATGTCTTTGGTGCGGAACAGTCCTTCAAGATCCTCTTCCGACACCTTGATCACATCGGCCAGTTCGGTCATGCGACGCAGCGTGGCGTCGTACCGTTCGTCCATCAGCACGCGGTAGTTCGGGTCGTAGCTGATGCGCACTCCGTCCTGCTTAAGCTGCTCGGCCAGCGCGATCAGCTTGCCGGCCAGCGGTTGACGCGCCAGGCTGATGCCGCCGAAGTGCACCCACTTGCACTGCGCGCGCCAGCCTTGCGGCAGTTGCGCGGCATCGAAATGCAGATCGGCGCTGTCGTCGCCGACGAAGAAATAGGCAGGTGGATCGGTGCGATGGACGATGGCCAGCAATGGCGAACGCGCATGCCGCTGCAGGAAGCGCAGATCCAGCCGCGCCGCTTCGCTGGCCCGCCATAGCGCATTGCCGAAGACGTCCTGGCTGATGGCGCCGGCGAACGCCGTCGATACATCCAGCTTCGCCATCGCCCGCGCCACATTCCAGGTCGAGCCGCCAACCTGGCCGAGCCAGTGCTGTTGCGCCGCATCCTGCACGATCATGTCGGTCAGCGCCTCACCCGCCGCCACAAATAAAGGGAAGCCCATCTCAGTCCTTGGTCAATACATTCAGCACTTCATAGCAGGCGCCCATGGTGTGGTAATCCACCTTGCCGGCGGGGCTTTTCTCGTCCGTCAGCTTGCTGTTGTCCGCGCCGAGGATGCGATACCACGCACCGTATTGATGATCGACGAAATGATCCCAGCTATAGGTCCAGATTTTGTCGTACCAGGTCCAGTAACGCGCCTCGCCGGTGCGGGCCGCCAGCAGGGCGGCGGTAGCCAGACTCTCTGCCTGCACCCAGAAATATTTGAGATCGTCGCAGATACTGCCATCTGGCGCAAAGCCGTAGTAGATGCCGCCATGCTCGTGGTCCCAGGCCTTGGCCAGCGCCGCGTCGAACAACTCTACCGCGCGCGGCAGCAGCCAGTTTGAATTGAGCGACAGCTGCGCGCCGTGGCGTTCCAGCAGCAGCAACAGCTTGGCCCATTCGGTCAGGTGGCCGGGCTGGTAGCCCCACGGGCGGAAGATATTGGTCTTGTCATTGCGGTTGTACTCCGCATCCACCGACCAGTCGTCGTGGTAGTGTTCCCACACCATGTTGTCGGCCAGCGCGGCCTGGCGGATGGTGATGTTGTGCGCCAGCGTTTCGGCGCGCAGCAGGTAATCACGGTTGCCGGTGGCTTCAAACGCGGCGATCAGCGCTTCGCAGGCATGCATATTGGCGTTCTGACCGCGATAGCTATCCACGCGCGACCAGTCGGCGCTGGCTTCGTCCGCGTACAGACCATGCTGCGGCTCCCAGAAGCGGCGCTCCATCAGATCGAATGTCTCCGTGATCCATTCCGCCGCCTGCGTTTCGCCGGCCATCAGAGCGTGGCTGTAGGCCAGCAGGACGAAGGCCAGGCCGTAGCAATGATTGGTGGCGTCGATAACAGTGAGTACGCCATCCTTCCATTCCAGTTCCCACGCATAGCCCTTGGTATGCGGATCGCGGTGCACTTCGCGCAGGAAGTCCAGTGCATGACGCAGGCGCTGCTGGTCCGCAGCGTCGCCAAACTGCCGCCACGCCATCGCGTAATTGAAGACGAAACGCGTGCTGCTGACCAGATGGCGCGTGTGCGCATCGTAGACCGAGCCGTCGTCTTTATAGAAGTGATACAGGCCGCCGCTCGGATCGACGCAGCGGCTGTCGTAGAAATTCTTGGTGTGGCGGATGTGATTGAGCAGGGTGGTGCGGGATCGGAAATCTGGGGCCATTATCAGGTCCGTTTGAAGTTGAGGAGGTTCTTGGGGCGCCAGCCTTCCGTGACGGTGCTGGCGCGGATGATCAATTCCACCGGCGAGATCTTCTCCACCGGCTCGTCGTGCGGGCCGTTGAGCAGCATTTCCACGCCCAGCGCGCCCAGTGCTTTTTTATCGATGCGCAGCGTGGTCAGGGGACGGTGCCCCAGCACGGCGGTCGAGATGTCGTCGAAGCCGACAATCGCTATGTCGTGCGGGACTTTCAATCCTCTGGCGATGCAGCAGCGCATGGCCACCAGCGCGGCGCTGTCGTTGTAACAGAACACCGCGTCGGGCGGATGCGGCAGATCCAGCAGCTGCTCCATGGCTTCCCAGGCGCCGGTTTCCAGGTCCACGCCATCGGGCAGGCCGGCGTCCAGACGTGGGTCGGCCAGGATGCCCTCTTCAAACAGCGCTTGCCGGTAGCCGCGCGCGCGTTCGCGGATGGAGTAGTGCGCCAGCGGGCCGGAAATGAAGCCGATGCGCGTGCGGCCGGTGTCGATCAAATGTTTGGTGGCCAGGTAACCGCCCATCATATTGTCCGGATTGACGGAGCTGTAGCCGCGCAGCTTCATATCGATCAGCACTAGCTGCTTGCCGGTCGAGCGCAGGGCGCTCAGCGTTTCCGGTTCGAAGAAGCCGGCGCAGACGATGCCGTCAGGCGCGTGCATGCGGATCTGGTCGATCAGGCCATCGGCCGGCCCCACCGCCATGAACGACAGCACGATGCCCTGCTTGCGGCAGGCTTCCTCGGCGCCGTGCAGCACCGGCGAGTAGAACGGGCTGCTGGACGCCGTGTTGTGCTGGCGGTGTAGCAGGAAGGTGAGGCGGCGCAGGCGCTTGGGACGCAGTTTGCAAAAGTCGTAGCCTAGATCGCGCGCTGTTTCCAGCACCATTTGGCGGGTTGCTTCGGTCAGGCCGGGCTCATTTTTCAGTGCGCGTGAAATCGTCCCCGCCGATACGCCAGCGACCCGGGCGATATCCCTGATCGTGATGTTCGTGCCCATTGTTATATGTCTCCTCCGGTGTGGATGCAGTCTTGCATAAGCGTCTATTGACGGTCAAACGACACATCGAGTTCACCTTTGAGTTTAGCGCAATTTACTAAACAAGCAGGCTTTAGCCGCGCAGAGGAAGCCCAGGCCTGCGTCGCGCCCGTTCTGCCTTGTTTAGTGAAGAGGACTAAACTGCGACCAAATTACGCATGGGGTTTGACCATGGGCCGGCCGGCATGCAGAATCTTTTCAATAATATAAAAAACTTGGAGACATAGATGGAACACGTTGCATCCGCAGCTGTGCGCCCGCACGGCCATACGGAGGGCGGGAACACCGTCCCGCTCATCATCATCACGCTGTTGTTCTTCATGTGGGGGCTGCTGACCTCCCTCAATGACGTGCTGATTCCCCACCTGAAATCGATCTACACGCTCAATTATGTGCAGGCCATGCTGGTGCAGTTCTGCTTCTTCGGCGCTTACTTCATAGTGTCGCTGCCGGCGGGGATGCTGATCAAGAAGATCGGCTATCAGCGTGGCGCGGTCACTGGACTGGTCATTGCGGCCGCCGGCTGCGCGCTGTTCTTTCCGGCCTCGATGAACGGCTACGCCCTGTTCCTGCTGGCGTTCTTCGTACTGGCTAGCGGCATCACCATCCTGCAGGTGGCGGCCAATCCGTATGTGACGGTGCTGGGCGAACCAGCCACCGCGTCCAGCCGTCTGACGCTGACGCAGGCCTTCAACTCGCTGGGCACGACGATTGCGCCGTCGCTGGGCGGTTTCCTGATCCTGACGGAAGGCGCGCCGGTCATCGCGGGCCTGGTCCGCTCCAAGGCCGAGGAAGCGGCTGCCGTGCAAGGCCCGTACCTCGCGCTGGCCGCCGCGCTGCTGGCGCTGGCCATATTGTTCGCCGTGGTGCGGCTGCCGAAGATTAGCCACTCTGCGGAGGAAGGTGGCGCGGTGTCGTCGGTGCAGACCGGCGTGCTGGCGCATCGCCATCTGCTGCTGGGCGCCATCGGCATCTTCCTCTACGTCGGCGGAGAAGTCAGCATCGGCAGCTTCCTGATTAACTTCCTGGGCGAGGCCAATATTGCCGGCTTGTCCAACGGCGCCGCAGCGCACTACGTCAGCTACTACTGGGGCGGCGCCATGGTCGGCCGTTTCATCGGCTTTGCCGTCATGCGTTATATCAGCCCGGGCAAAGCGCTGGCCTTCAACTCGGCCGCCTCCATCGCCTTGATCTTGCTGGCGATCTTCGGCCACGGCCAAGTCGCCATGTGGTCCATCATCGCCGTGGGCCTGTTCAATTCCATCATGTTCCCGACCATCTTCAGCATGGCGCTGCACAAGCTGGGCAAGCAGACCGGCCAGGGCTCGGGCATCCTGTGCATGGCGATCGTCGGCGGCGCGCTGGTGCCGTTCGCGCAAGGGCTGCTGGCTGACACCATCGGCCTGCAACTGTCGTTCGTCGTGCCGGCCGCATGCTATGTGTTTATCCTGTACTTTGGTTTGAAATACGCCAGCATGTATAACAAGGAGACTGTATGAAGTTGAAACTGGCGATTGCGCTGGCGCTGGCCGCGATGTCAGCACAGGCGGCCGAACCATGGATGGACAAGTCGCTGAACGCCGACAAGCGCGCCGAACTCGCGCTGCAGGCGATGACGCAGCAGGAAAAACTGAAGTGGGTGCTGGGCCACTTCGGCTCCGACTTCGGCAACAAGACCAAGAAGCATCCGGCCGCGCTGCCTTCCTCGGCCGGCTACATTGAAGGCGTGCCGCGTCTTGGCCTGCCGGCGCTGTTTGAGACCGACGCCGGCCTTGGCGTTGCAACGCAGGCGTCGAAGACGCCGCGCGAACGCACCTCGCTGCCTTCCGGCCTGGCCATCGCCGCTACCTGGGACCGCGAACTGGCCTACAAGGGCGGCGCGATGATCGGCTCGGAAGCGCGCGCTTCCGGCTTTAACGTCATGCTGGCCGGCGGCGTCAACTTGCTGCGCGAACCGCGCAACGGCCGCAATTTTGAATACGCCGGTGAAGATCCGCTGTTGGCCGGCACCATGGTGGCGCAACAGGTGCGCGGTATCCAGTCGAACAACATCATCGCCACCATGAAGCATTACGCCGTCAACGATCAGGAGACGGGGCGTTTCATTCTCGACGCGCGCATCGATGACGCCAGCAACCGGATGTCCGACCTGCTGGCCTTCCAGCTGCTGATGGAGCAGGCCGATCCCGGTTCGGTGATGTGTTCCTACAATCGCCTGAACGGCGTGTACGCCTGCGAAAACGACTACCTGCTCAACCAGGTGCTGAAGAAGGACTGGGGGTACAAAGGCTATGTAATGACCGACTGGGGCGCGACCCACAGCACGGTGGAATCGGCCAACGCCGGGCTGGATCAGCAATCCGGCTGGGAGTTCGACAAGTCGCAATACTTTGGCGGCGCGCTGGAAGAAGCGGTGGCCAACGGCCACGTGCCGCAGGCGCGTCTGGACAATATGGTATTCCGCATCCTGCGCACGATGTTCGACAAGGGCGTGGTGGACAATCCGGTGGCGGAGGGCGGCAACATCGACTACGACGCCCACGCCCTGGTCAGCCGCGCCGACGCGGAAGACAGCATGGTGCTGCTGAAGAACGCCAACGGTGTGCTGCCGCTGAAGGCCGGCGCGAAGAAGATCGTCATCATCGGTGCGCATGCGGACGTGGGCGTGCTGGCCGGCGGCGGTTCGTCGCTGGTGTATCCGATCGGCGGCAACGCGGTGCCGGGCATTGCGCCGACCTCGTGGCCCGGACCAGTGGTGTACCACCCATCGTCGCCATTGAAGGCGATTCAGGCGC
Organism: Duganella dendranthematis; assembly: GCF_012849375.1. Taxonomy (NCBI): domain Bacteria; kingdom Pseudomonadati; phylum Pseudomonadota; class Betaproteobacteria; order Burkholderiales; family Oxalobacteraceae; genus Duganella; species Duganella dendranthematis. The sequence continues at coordinate 345,325 of NZ_CP051684.1, read as the reverse complement.
GGGCGCCGGGTGCGCAGGTCATCTACAACGATGGCAGCGATCCGGCCGCCGCCGCGCGAGCCGCCGCCGGCGCCGACGTGGTGCTGGTGTTCGCGCAGCAGTGGATAGGCGAGGCGCTGGACGCCGTGTCGCTGGCGCTGCCGGACAATCAGGATGCGCTGATCGGCGCGGTGGCCAAGGCCAATCCGAAAACCGTGGTGGTGCTGGAGACTTCCGGTCCGGTGCTTATGCCGTGGGTCGATCAGGCGGCCGGCATTGTGCAGGCGTGGTATCCGGGCACCCGTGGCGGCGAGGCGATTGCGCGCGTGCTGTTCGGCGAGGTCAATCCATCCGGACACTTGCCGGCGACTTTCCCGGCGTCGGAAAGTCAGCTGCCGCGCCCCAAGCTGGATGGCGATCCAAAGAACGAGACCGTGCGCTTCACCGTCAATTATCATGAAGGCGCAACGGTCGGCTACAAGTGGTTTGATCTCAAGGGGCTGAAGCCGCTGTTCCCGTTCGGTCACGGCCTGTCGTACACGCAGTTTGCCTATTCGGGACTGGCGTCCAACCAGAAGGACGGCAAGCTGCAACTGAAGTTCAAGATCACCAACACCGGCGCGGTGAAGGGTAAGGATGTGCCGCAGTTGTACGTGGCGCCGGTGAGCGCCAGGTGGGAAGCGCCGAAACGCCTGGCCGGCTGGGACAAGGTGGAACTGGCCCCGGGTGAAAGCAAGGAGGTCAGCGTCACCATCGATCCGCGCCTGCTGGGCGTCTTCGACAGCAAGAGCAAGACTTGGCGTATCGCCAAGGGTGGTTACAAGGTGTTGCTGGCGCATGATGCGGCAGACGCCAAGGCCGCCAGTATCACCGTCCAACTGCCGCAGCGAACGCTGAACGTGGCAGGAAAATAAAACCAAGGAGCGAGACTTGAAACAACTGTACAAATTCTGCGCGGCTGCGTTGATGATCGGCGCCTGCGGCATCGTGGAGGCAGCGCCTGCGGCCATGGGCGACTTCGTTACCGTCAATAAGACCCACTTCGCCCGCAACGGACAGGCGTATTACATTGTTGGCGCCAACTTCTGGTACGGCGGCTATCTGGGTGCGGCCGGCGGCGTGGGCGAACGCGCGCGCTTGCTCAAAGAGCTGGATAACATGAAGGCCATCGGCATCAACAATCTGCGCGTGCTCGCGGTGTCCGAAAAGACCGACATGAAGAGCGCCGTGCGTCCAGCCACCACCAATGCTCCGGGCAAGTATGACGAAGAGCTGCTGACAGGGCTGGACTTCCTGATGGCGGAAGTGGCCAAGCGCGATATGACGGTGGTGCTTTACCTGAACAACTTCTGGCAGTGGTCGGGCGGCATGACGCAGTACCTGAACTGGTTTGAAGGCACGCCGGCGCTGGACCCGAACGTGACCAAGGATTACGACACCTATATGCAGAAGACGGCGGGCTTCTACCGTAACGCCGCCGCGCAAGCCGAGTACCGCAACGTCATCGCGAAAATCGTCAAGCGCGTGAACACCATCACCGGCAAGCCTTATGCCGAGGACACGCACATCATGTCGTGGCAGCTGGCGAATGAGCCGCGTCCCGGCAATGGCAACGCAACGCCGGAAGAGAAGGCGGTGTACGTCAAGTGGATCGACGACGTGGCGGGCTACATCCATAGCCTGGACCGCAATCACCTGGTCAGCAGCGGTAGCGAAGGCCTTGCCGGCTCGGCGCAGGACGCGCAGCTGTATCTCGACGCGCACCGCACCAAGAACATCGACTACCTGACCTATCACCTGTGGCCTAAGAACTGGAGCTGGTTCGATTCCAACAACCCGACCGGCAGCTGGGACAACGCCATCACCAAGAGCCGCGACTATCTGAACTCGCATATCGAGCTGGCCAAGAAACTGGGCAAGCCGATCGTGCTGGAAGAATTTGGCCTGGACCGGGACGGTCCATCGTTCAGCATCAAGTCCACCACGCATATCCGCGATCGCTTCTACCGCGAAGTGTTTGAGATTGTCGCCACGCGCGCGCAGAAGGGCGATCCGATCGCCGGCTTTAATTTCTGGGCATGGGGCGGCGCTGGCCGCGCGGCCAATGCGGATTACTGGTGGAAGCCGGGTAACGACTTCGTCGGCGATCCGCCGCAGGAAGAGCAGGGTTTGTATTCGGTCTTTGATTCGGACGTGACGTCGCTGGTGCTGATCAAAGAATATGCCGACAAGCTGCACGCCATCAAGCGATGAAACGCCTGCTGATCTTATTGGCGCTGCTGGTCGGCGCCAACGTCCACGCCCAGAAATTCGATGGGCTGGCCGCCACCCCGCAAATGGGCTGGAACAGCTGGAACTCGTTCGCCTGCGACATCAACGAGCAACTGATCCGCGACACGGCGGACGCCATGGTCAAGCTGGGGCTCAAGGATGCCGGCTACCAGTACGTCAACATCGACGATTGCTGGCACGGGCAGCGCGACAAGGATGGCTTCATTCATCCCGACCCGCAGCGCTTCCCGTCCGGGATGAAGACGCTGGCCGACTATGTGCACAGCAAGGGCCTCAAGCTGGGCATCTACTCGGACGCGGGCGCCACTACCTGCGGTGGCAAGCCTGGCAGCCGTGGCCACGAGTACCAGGACGCCAAGACCTATGCCGACTGGGGCGTCGATTACGTCAAGTACGACTGGTGCGACACCAAGGGCCTGAGCGCCCCCGGCGCCTACACCACCATGCGTGACGCCATCCGCGCCGCCGGCCGGCCCATGTTGCTCAGCATGTGCGAATGGGGCGACAACAAGGCCTGGGAGTGGGGCAAGGATATCGGCCATTCCTGGCGCACCACCGCTGATATCTACCCGTGCTGGAACTGCGAACTGAATCATGATGCGTTCTCGCGCCTTGGCGTGCTGCGCATCCTCGACCGGCAGGCCGGCTTGCGCAAGTACGCAGGCCCGGGACACTGGAACGATATGGACATGCTGGAAGTGGGCATGGGCATGAGCGGCGACGAAGACCGCGCGCATTTCTCGATCTGGGCCATGATGGCGTCCCCGCTCATCCTCGGCAATGATCTGCGCAAGATGCCGGAGTCCACCCGCAGCATCCTGGCCAACAAGGACGTCATCGCCATCAGCCAGGATCAGGCGGGCATTCAGGCGTGGAAGTTCTTTGACGACGGACGCCTGGAATACTGGGCCAGGCCATTGGCCAACAACGAGTGGGCGCTGATGGTGCTCAATCGCGGCGAGCAGGCGGTGAACCTCAGCTACGACTGGAAGGCACATTTCATCAGCGATGAGATGAGCAAGCGCGAAGTGGACTTCAAGAAGGCCGTCTACGGCTGGCGCGATATCTGGGGCGGCAAATCCGGCGACACCGGCAAAAAGCTGGAAGCCAGCGTGGCGCCGCATAGCGTCCTGCTACTGCACCTGAAAACAAAAGGATAGGAAGACAATGCGCAAGTTTGTGATTTCGCTATTGCTGGCGGCAGCCTGCATTCCTGCGCTGGCGGCCGACGGGCCGGCAGCCGCCAGGCCTGACGGTGGCGCCTGCGGTCTGACGCCCGTGCCGCGCCAGAAAGACTATCCTTGGATGTCGATCACCCGCTGGCGGCAGTTCTACGACGAAGACGTGGCGGTGGCCGACAAGGGCGGCGTCGATCTGCTGTTCGTCGGCGATTCGATTACCGAGATGTGGAACCAGGCGGTGTTTGAGCGCGCGTTCGGCGCCTGGCGCACGGCCAACTTCGGCGTCGGTGGCGACCATACCGGCAACCTGCTGTGGCGCCTGCAAAACGGCCATGCGGAAAAGCTGCATCCCAAGGCCGTGGTGCTGACCATCGGCGTCAACAACTTCGGCTTCTGCGACGCCACGCCGGAGCAGGCCTACCAGGGCGTGAAGGCGGTGGTCGAGCTGCTGCGCAAGATCTATCCCGATGCGCGCATCCTGCTGAACGCCGTACTGCCATACGGCCAGTACACGCAAAGCCCGCAGCGCATCAAGGTGGTTGAGCTGAACCGCATGGTGGCGGGCCTGAACGACGGCCAGCATGTGTTCTACCAGGACTACGGCCTGTTCTTCCTGCAGCCGGGCGGCGACATGGCGGCCGAGGTGATGGGAGACTTCCTGCATCCCAGCCCCAAGGGCTATCAGATCTGGGCCGACGCCATGCTGCCCGCCGTCCGCAAGTTGATGGAGTAATCCATGCGACTGCGTGCAATGGCTTTGCTGCTGGCTGCGTTGACGGCCAATGTCTCCGCCGCGCCTATCGCAGCCAGTGATGCGCATGTCGCCCGCATGGGCCGCGCGCAGGTGGCGGACGATGGCGGCGTGCGGTTCAGTTATCCGGGCGTGAGCTTCTACCTGAATTTTGACGGCACGCGTCTTAGCGCAGTCACCCAGGCCAGCGGCAAGGATAGCTATGTGGATGTGCTGATCGACGGCGTGCCGCGCAAGCTGCGGCTGGAAGCCGGCCGCCAGAACACGGTGCTGGCCGAAGGGTTGAAGCCCGGCCCGCACGTGGCGGAAATCGTCAACCGCTCGGAAACCTGGCAAGGCACGGCCACGCTGCTGTCGTTCGATACGGATGGCGGCTGGCGCGCCGCGCCGGCGCTGCCCGGCCGCAAGCTGATGGTGCTGGGCGATTCGGTCACGTGTGGCGCATCGATGGAGCGCGTGGCCGGCGAAAAGGCGGATGCTTCCTGGGCCAATCCGCGCGCGTCCTATGGCATGCTGCTGGCGCGCCGCCTGGACGCGCAGGTGCAACTGGTGTGCTACGGCGGCCGTGGACTGATTCGCACGTGGGAGGGCAAAACCAATGAGCTGAATCTGGCCGACTACTACGGCATGGCGCTGCCCACGCAGCCGGACAGTGTGCCGTGGGATCAGCGCGACTACCGGCCGGATGCGATTATCGTATCCATTGGCACGAATGACATGACAACCGGCATACCGGAACGCGACGAGTATGTCGGCGCTTATTTGTCTCTGGTGCGCCGGCTGCTGCATGACCATCCGCAGGCGCAGATCATGCTCACCGAGGGCGCGATCCTGCACAGCGAAAAGCAGGCGGCGCTACACAGCTATATCGCCGACACGGTGCGCATCGTGGCGGACCCGCGTGTGCGCGCCATCGCGTCCACCCACTATCCGGGCGACGCCCTCGACGCGCATCCCACCCGCGAGCAGCACGCCGGCATGGCCGACGACTTGCTACCGCAAGTGCGCGCGGTTATGCACTGGTGAGGATGTGACCCAGCAAAGGCGCCAGCAAGACCATTAGCACGCCGCTGAAGATCATGGTCAGGCTGGCGACCGCGCCTTCTTGCGGGCCAATGGACCGCGCCTTGCTCAAGCCGAAGCCGTGGGCCGCCGCGCCATACGGCGCACCGCGCGCGATGCGCATTCGCAGCGGCAGGCGCGCCAGCAGCACTTGTCCCAGCAGGATGCCGAACAAGCCGGTGATGATGACAAACACGCCGGTCAGTTGCGCCGAACCGCCCAGGTGGCGCGTGGCCTCCAGCGCAAACGGCGTCGATACTGAACGCGCCAGCAGGCTTTGCGCCATGCTGCCGTGCAGGCCAAGCAGGCGGTCCAGCAGCAGCGTGCTGCCCAGCGAGGCGACGATCCCGGCCACGCTGCCCAGCGACAGCGCCAGCCAGTGCTCCTTCACCAGTTCGCGATATTGATAGATCGGCAGCGCAAACGCCACCGTGGCCGGGCCGAGTAGCCATGACAGCCAGTGCGTGTCGCCGAAGTAGACCGGGAACGGCGTGGACGACAGCTGCACCACCGCGATCAGCACCGCCGAGGTGGCGATGGCGGGCGTCAGCCAGATGCGCGGATAGCGCTTGTGCAGCGCCTGATTCGCATAGAACAGGCCTAGCGTCAGCAGCAGGAAGAACAGCGGCTTCATGCCACCGCCGTCCTGCCCCGGTCGGCGCGCAGACGGCGCAGCTTGCGGCCGCGCTCAAAGCGGCACACCCATTCCACTGTAAATGCAGTAGCCAGCATCACGCAGGTGAAGCCGATGCCAATGGCGGCGAACAGCCGCAGGCCGTCTTCTTTCAGCAGGCCGGTGAACTGCACCACCGACACCACCAGCGGAATAAAGAACAACAGCATATTAGACAGCAGCCAGTCGGCGCCATGCTCGATGGCGGATGGGCGCAGCACGCCGCTTTGCAGCAGGATAACCATGACAATCAGGCCGACCACGCCGCCGGAGAAGGGTAATCCGACCCAGGCCGAGAAGCGGTCGGCGGCATACCATGCCGCGATCAGCCCCAGAACCTGCGCCAGTGTGTAGACAATACGTTTCATGCTGCCATTCTAGGCTGCGGCAGTTAAAAGATAAAATGAATTAAAATTATCAAAATCATTCTTAATTGGAATAGATCATGGATATCCGCGCGCTGCGCTATTTTGTCGCCGTCGTCGATCAACAGGGATTCAGCCGCGCCGCCGAAACGCTGCATGTGACCCAGCCTACCGTCAGCAAGATGATCCAGCAGCTGGAGCAGTCGCTCGACCTCACGTTGCTGGAACGGGTCGGCAAGCGCTTCACGCTGACCGATGCCGGCAACGTGGTGCTGCAACGCGGCCGCGCGCTGCTGGCCATGCACGAAGAGATGGGCGTCGAGCTGCAAGACTTGCAGCAGCTGCGTCGCGGCGATCTGCGCCTGGGCGTCACCCAGCAATCGCACGCACCACTGGCGCCGCTGCTGGCCGCCTATCACAAGCGTCATCCGCAGATAGAACTGAAGCTGTTTGAAGGCGGCTCGCAAGGCATTGAAGCAGACCTGCGTAGCGGTGTGCTGGAAATGGGCACCATGCTGGATCACCCGTCCAATCAGGCAGCGTGGCAGGAGTTCGATTCCTTCCCGCTACTGACGTCGCCAATGTGCCTGCTGGCGCCGAAGGATTCCGCCTGGCGCGGCAAGCGCGGCGTGCGGCTACGCGAACTGGCCGATTGCGCTTTCATCTTCTATGGCGAAGGCTTTGCGCTGAACGACATCATCGCCGATGCATGCCTGCGCGCCGGCTTCACGCCGCGCATCAGCGGCCGCAGTGGTCAATGGGATTTTGTCGCCTCGCTGGTGCGGCTGGGCGTGGGCATCACGCTGCTGCCCAAGGTGTTTTGCGATACGCTGGAAAAGGGCCAGTTCACCGTGGTCAAACTGGAGGAACCGGCCCTGGACTGGAAGCTGATGCTGGCCTGGCGGCGCGGCGGCCACCTCTCGTTTGCCGCGCGCGCCTGGCTCGATCTGGTGCGCAGTAAAGCTTAGAAGTTGGCTCCCACGCGGAAGCCGAACATGCGCGGCTCGATGTAGTTGGCCTTCATGAAGCCGCCGAAGGCCGAATCGGTGCTGGTCTTGGCATGCTTGTCGGTGAAGTTGCGGACATACAGCTCCGCGTGCCATGTGTCTTCCGGCGTTTCAAACCGCACCGACGCATCGCCCGTCGCATAAGCGTCCTGGAAGCGGCCGATGTGGGCGAAGTCGGAATTCAGCAGATCGAAGTACGCCTTGTCGCGCCAGTTCAGCTTCACGTACGGAATAACCTTGTAGCCGTTATCCAGCCCGAACTCCTGTGAGAAGTTCAGGTTGACCTGGTACTTCGGCGTATTCGGCAAGTGGTTGCCGTCGATGTTGGCCAAGCGGCGTCCCAGCAGCGTCTTGTCGCTGCCGTTGTAGACCGCAGGGCAGGCCGGCAGGCCAAGCTCCGTGCGCACATCGCACTGGTAATCGTCGCTGTACGAATTGAAGTCGTGGATGCTGGTGTTGATGTAGGCGAAGCCGCCGCCGAAGCGGCCGCCGCGCCATGGGCGGTAATCCCACTCCAGTTCCAGGCCGGGGATATTGACCTTGCCGACGTTGATGGTGCGCCAGGTTTCATACACATCGCACTTCGGCTGGTCGGCCGGGCAGGGCTGGCCGTTGTCCGGGATGATCTGGTTGACGAAGTAGGTGCCGGTCAGCTGCATGCCCTTGTACTTCATGAAGAAGGCGGTCGCGGACAGGCTCAGTTTATTTTCCAGGAACTTGCCCTTGAAGCCCAGCTCATAGTTGGTGACGGTCTCCGGATCGTACGGCAGGAAGGTGACCACGCCCGGCTTGCCATCGGCGCACAGGTGGTTGTTGCAGCTGTCCGTCTTGTCGGCGAAGCCGCCGGCCTTGTAGCCGGTGGAGATGGAGCCGTACACCATCTTGTTGTTGTCGATCTGCTTTTGCAGGCCCAGACGCCAGGTGACCTTGTTCCACGTCTGTTTATGATCGTTGGAGGTCGGTGCGCCATACAGGCTGTAGGCCGCTACGCTGCCGCCCATGCCGGGCGCCAGGTCGGTGCCGTCGTGGACGTGGAAGCCCGGCGTCCCGGGCGTGCCTTGCGAATACCAGCCGTTGTAGTAGGCCGCGTTACCGATCCAGTTGGCGCCGTAGACCTGGCCGCCCTTGTCCTCCTTGCTGTCGATGCTGTAGCGCGCACCAGCGGTGGCGGTCCATGTCGGCACGAACTGCCAGTCGGCCTGCGCGAAGGCGGCCTTGGCGTCCACCTGGCGGTTAGGCTGGTGATACAGCACGCTGCCGACATCGCCGTATGGTTTCTGGATGGTGTTGGTCTGCTCGTAGTCGATGGCGTTCCGCTCGTGCATCCAGAACAGGCCCGCCACATATTTCAGGCTGCCCAGCTGTTGCTTGAGCTGCGCCTCGTGCACGGTCGACAGGTAGCGCGAGTCCAGCGTGCGGTGGAAGGAGTCGGTGAGCGGCCAGGTGCCCCAGTTGCCGTCGACCGAATTCGGATAGGCGCCATTGATCTGGAACGGCGCGGCGTTCTGCAAGCCCTTGTCGTCGTCGGTGATTTCCGAGCGGCGCTGGTCGGCCACCTGGAAGGTGTAGTCAAGGCTGGTGTGGTCGTTGAGGTTCCAGTTGACACCTGTGCGCAGCGTGCGGATTTTCATATCGGTGTGACCCGGCACGTTGACGTTGATGTCCCACTCGCCCTGGCCTGGCGTGCAGGCGTAGCGCGTGCCGGCGCCGGCGTCGCAGTCGCGGAAGTTGGAACCGCCGGCGCTGGAGTCCTGGAATTCTTCATATGCCGCCTTGGCGGTGATGTCACGGTTGACCTTCAGCAGCGCGGTCAGGCGGCCGGCCCATTCGTTCTGATTGGTATAGAACTCGCTCGGACCGATCACGCGGTTGAAGCGCTGATCGACGTCCGGCTTGCCGTTGGGGATCCAGCCCAGCGCCGGCGCGTTGGCTTCGCTCAGGTCGCGGGTCTGGTTGGCGTAGCCGTCGCGCTTCACTTTCATGAAGGTGGCGCGCAGGGCCAGCGCGTCGTTGACCACCACGTTCTGAATCAGGTTGATCTGCTTCTTGTTGTAGTTGCCCAGGTCCAGATCGGCCTTGCCGTAGTTGCCGGTCCAATCGGGTTTGGCGGGAATCACGTTGATGCTGCCGCCGGTCGAGTTACGTCCGAACAGCGTGCCTTGCGGACCGCGCAGCACTTCCACCTGTTCCAGGTCGAACATCAGCGCCTGCGCGCCTTGTGGACGCGGCGAGTACATGCCGTCCACGTGGAAGCCGACCGCCGGGTCGCCGGTCTCGGTGAAGTTGGTCGAAGTGATGCCACGGATGGTGATCTGCACCGCCGAATCGAGGCCGGTGTTTTCGATCACCACGTTGGGGATTTCGCCGCTCAGGTCACTCAGGCTGGTGACGCCTTTGCGCGTCAGCTGCTCCTGCGTGACGGCGGTGACGGCCAGCGGGGTTTTCAGCAGCGAGGTGGAATAGCGGGTCGCGGTGACTTTGACTTCTGGAATCTGGTCAGGCGCGGGGGCTGCGGCGGCCGTGTCGCTGGCCTGCGCACAGGCCGTCGCGCTGATGAAAGCGCAAGCGCTGGCCACGGCAAGACTGACCAGCGTCCTACTGGTTGATTGCTGCATGTTGTCTCCTCGGTTTTTTGATTTATAGCCACATTTATCAATATGGCAAAACCAGATTGCTCTCGAAAAACAGGAGGGTCAAACGATTCCAAAAATAGGCATGCAGTTTATTTGTCTTTACTAAACAGACCTGCTTACAACACTTGCCCGACATTTTGGTTAAGTTTTGTAAGCGCATCTTGCAAAGTGCATGGCGACGTACGCCACCAGACGTGGGTTTAAGTAAGGAAATGTAAGCCCAGGAGCCCCTTCAAAAAGAACATTCTCAATAAAATCATATGGTTATACATTCCCGTACGCTTGCTGGTCATGCAAGGTTTGCCGCTGTTAGCATGAATCATCGACAACAAGGGGATGGCAGCACATGGAAATTAGTAACGATTGGTCCGAACAGCGTAGCGGCGGCTCCACCCGCGCCGTCGTGGTCGGGATGCTGTTTGTGGGCCTGCTGTTTTTCATCCTGGGTTTTGTGACCTGGCTGAACGGTTCACTGGTACCGTTCCTCAAGATTGTCTGCAGCCTGAGCAACTTCCAGGCGCTGTGGGTCACCTTCGCTTTTTACATCGCTTACACCGTGATGGCGCTGCCGTCGGCCATGGTGCTGAGCCGCATCGGCTACAAGAAGGGCATGACACTGGGCCTGGCCATCATGGGCGTGGGCGCCTTGCTGTTCATCCCGGCCGCGCGCAGCACCCACTACGAATTGTTCCTGGCCGCGCTGTTCACGCTGGCCAGCGGCATGACGCTGATGCAGACCGCCATCAATCCCTACATCGTCTGCCTCGGGCCGCGTGAGAGCGCCGCCATGCGCATCAGCATCATGGGCCTGTTCAACAAGGGCGCCGGCGTGGTCGTGCCGCTGGTGTTCTCGTCGCTGATGCTGGCCGATATCGACAACTTCTCGCACACCGCACTGTCGGCGCTGGATGCGGCCGGCCGCGTCGCCGCACTGGGCCAGCTGGCGCAGCGGCTGGTGTTCCCGTATGCCTGCATGGCCGCAGTGCTGTTCGTGATCATGGCCTTCATCCATTTTTCCAGCCTGCGCGATATTCCGGCGCAGACCGACAGCGTCGATGAGCAGCTGGAACGTAGTGGCGTGCTGCAGTTTCCGCAGCTGGTGCTGGGCGCGCTGGCGCTGTTTGCCTACGTCGGCGTGGAAGTGATCGCCGGCGACACCATCGGCCTGTACGGCCACGAACTAAGCGTCGCCAATTTCGGCGTGCTGACCTCGTACACCATGGTGTGCATGGTGATCGGCTACCTGATCGGCGTGGTGGCGATTCCGCGCTATCTATCGCAACAGCATGCGCTGGTTGCGTCGGCCGTACTGGGCCTGGCGCTGACGCTGGGCGTGGTCACCGGCTCGCCGCACGACGGCGTCATCTCGCAGGCGCTGCTGGGCTGGAGCGGCGTGCCGCTGGTGCCGGACACCGTCATGTGCCTGGCGCTGCTGGGTCTGGCCAACGCCATGGTGTGGCCGGCGATCTGGCCGCTGGCGCTGCATGGCCTGGGACGCTACACCGCCACCGGCTCGGCGCTGCTGGTCATGGCGATTTCCGGCGGCGCCGTGCTGCCGCTGCTGTATGGCCGCTTGTCGGATTTCGCCAGTCCGCGCGCCGGCTACTGGCTGCTGTTGCCTTGCTACGCCGTCATTCTCTGGTACGCCACCTACGGACACAAGATCCGCCACTGGCGTCGCCGCTGACGTACCCGCATTACCGTTTCTCACCCCAAAATCAGGAGAGTATCGAGATGTCCCTATTGAGCACAAAAAAAACGATTATCAGTATGGCAGTCGCTGGCGCTTGCGGCGGTATCATCACGCCGGCGCTGGCGCAGCAGGCGGCGCCGGCTGCGGCCAGCAAGGATGAAATCCCGGAAGTGGTGGTCACCGCGACGCGCCACGCCACTTCACTGCTGAAAACGCCGGTGTCGATGAGCGCCGTTACGCAGGACGAGCTGACCCGCAAGGGCATCACCGATATCCGCGGCCTCAGCGGCGAAGTGCCCAATCTGCAACTGGGTAGCGCCACCGACGGCAGCTCGGGCGTCAAGATCTCGATCCGCGGCGTCAGCAGCAATGACTTCACCGAGATTGGCAATCCGGCGGTGAGCCTGCATGTGGACGGCATCTACACGCCGCGGCCGCAATCGGCGCTGGCGCTGCTGTTCGACCTGGACCAGGTGGAAGTGCTGCGCGGTCCACAAGGTACGCTGTTCGGCCGCAACGCCACCGGCGGCAGCATCAACATCATTCCGGCCAAGCCGCAATTCGGCGTCAGCGAAGGCATGGGCACCTTCACGGTCGGCAATTACAACCTGCGCCAGGTAGCGGTGGCGCAGAATATCCCGATCAGCGACACCTTCGCCATGCGCGCCACCGCCATGGTCATCAAGCGCGACAGCTACCTGAACCAGCAGCAGGACTTCTACGCCGCCAACTTCCCGGCGCTGGGCATCGTGCCGCAGCGTGACGCCTCCGGCAACATCATCCCGGACGTCGACCAGCGTCATAACGTCAAGGTCGGCGCCGACAAGGCGTATGGCAACAAGGACGAATGGGCGGCGCGGCTGCAAGCGCGCTGGAAGGCCAGCAACAACCTGGAATGGCTGGGCGCCTACGAGCGCTACACCAACAAGGGCGCCGGCGATATCGCACTGAAGGACTGCAAGATGGCGGCCGGCACCGCCTACGCCTGTCCGGGCGGCCAGTGGGACGTCAAGATCAACGTGCCTGGCGAACTGGACTGGAGTATCGATACCTGGCGCAGCCGCTTCACCTGGGCCGTGTCGCCGACCGACACCATTGAGCTGAACTCGTCGTACGCGGTGCAGAAGCGCCGCCAGATCCGCGACGGCGACGCCGGCTACCAGCCGAACGCCGACGACATCAACATCTACGGCGGCATCTACAACGACACCGCCACCTTCACCAATTCATCCAAGTTCAAGACCACCGTCAACGAACTGCAATGGCGCGGCGAACGCGGCAGCCTGCGCTATGTGGCCGGCCTGTTCTGGATGCATGAAAAGAACGCCATCGAATTCGGCGAGGACGACATCTCGTCGATGGTACAGGCGCCAGGCCAGCCGTACTACTATATGTACAGCCAGACCGACCGCCAGTCCGATTCCAAGGCCGTCTTCAGCCAGGTCGACTGGGGCTTTGCGCCGAAATGGAACGCCACCATCGGCGGCCGCTTCACGCGCGACGTGCGCCAGGACCGCGACGGCAAGTTCTACGACTCGGGCACCGTCAGCGATCCGTATTCCTACTTCCAGGGCCAGTACACGCCGGTGGCGGGGCAGTACTTCAATAGCAGCGACCTGAAACCGGGCATGGGCGCCTACTATGGCCTGAGCGGCCTGAACCCGGCGATCGTGCCGGACGTCAGCAACAACAAGGACTCGTGGAACAAATTCACCTGGCGTCTCGGCCTGAGCTACCAGCCGACTCCGCGCGACTTCCTGTTCACTTCGCTGTCCACCGGCTACAAGGCCGGCGGCTTCAGCGACAAGCAGAACATCTGCGCGCGCGGCCTGAACGGCAATTGCGCCGACATGACGCCCGGTCCGCACTACACCTTCCTGCCATGGAAGCCTGAGACGCTGACCAACTTCGAGCTGGGCTACAAAGGCCGCATGCTGGACAACCGCCTGTCGGTCTCGGCCACCGCGTTCTACAGCCGCTACAAGGACATGCAGATGACCGGCGCGGTACAGATGGGCAAGATCATCCCGACCATCCCGTGCACCGCCGCCAACCCGGCCTGCGACGCCGCCGTGTTGTACGGCACCACCAACGCCGCCGAGGCCAAGATTTCCGGCCTGGAACTGGAAGGCAAGTACAAGCCATGGTCGGGCGCCGAAATCAACTTCTCGGCCTCGCATCTGCATGCGGTGGTGAGTTCGTATCCGGACTATGTGCAGACCTGGCGTGACGTGCCGTGCGGCCCGTTCCGCGAGACCTACGGCGTGCCGGCCTGCGTGCGCTACACCGGCACCGATCCTGCACTGATCGGCAAGTTCCCGCTGAACGTGGTGGGCAACCGCTTGCCGAACGCGCCGGACAACAGCGCCCGCGTCGAAATGTCGCAGGAGTTCGCGCTGCCGAACGCCTACCTGCTGACGCCACGCGTGTCGGCCCGCTGGCAGGACAAGATGTACTTCAGCATCCAGAACCTGGACAACGCGCACGTCGGCAACTCGCAGAAAGCTTACGCCACCTACGACGCCGCGCTGCGCCTGACCGCGCCAAGCGGCAAATGGCATGCGGAGCTGTACGTCAACAACCTGAGCGATGTCTTCGCCAAGAACAATGCCCGCGTTGTCGATCCTGGCTACGTGATTGCCCAGTACAACGATCCACGGATGTTTGGCTTGCGCATCGGCGCTGAATGGTAAGGAGAAAATAATGGCTCATATCAGGAATAGTCTGGCTTTGATGGCAGCGGGCGCCAGCCTGCTGCTGGCAGCATGCGGTGACAATACGGCGCCGGCGCTGGCGTCCCAACAGCAGTCGCAACAATTGCGGGCAGGCGCGCTCGCGGTGCAGCAGTCTCCGTGGCCGGTCTGGTCGGGCCTGGACTTTCCTTACAATGAGCCACCGCTGGCGGCCGCTCCGGCGGTCACCTTCGGCATCTCGCAGCTGACGCGGACCGCGTCGCAGACGGTGTTCGCCGGCAGCCACACGCTGCCGGCGGCCAACGTGCAGAACTACCGCATCGGCGTGTTCCTGCATAATGATGTGTTTTACTGGCAGGGCGACGCCGTGGCGGCCATCAATGCCAACGGTACTTTCAGCGTCACCATCCCGCGCGCGGTGGGCAGCGCCGACCGCGCGGTGCTGGTGCTGTACCCTAGCGGCAGCAACCCGCTGACGGCGTCGAACTGCAATGCGGCCGGCGGCTATTGCAGCCCGAGCACCACGGCCGCCACCAAGCTGACGCTGCCGCTCGATCCGGCGACGCTGACGGCCTACACGGCGGCATACTTCCCGGCCGCCGTGACCTCGGCCAATACCCAGATCGCCGGCCTGCAAAGCATGATGAACACGACCACCATCACCGGCGGCGCGTATGGTGACGGCCGTCTGATCCGCAGTTTCCGCGACATGGACTCGGCCTTCCTGTACGACCAGGCGCTGGCCGTGATCGCCTTCAGCCTGGCCGGCGACCAGGCCCACGCCGACCTGATCATCAATGCCATGGCCAAGCTGCAGAGCGCGTCCGGCGCTTGGGTGTTTGCCTACATGACCGACGGCTCGGACGCCAACGCCGGTGTCGACATGCGCATCGCCGGCTCCAACGCCTGGTTCGGCATGGCGCTGAACGCCTACCAGAAAGCTTTCAACAGCACCAAGTACCTGGCGGTGTCGACCAAGTTGCACAACTACCTGCTGGGCGAGCTGATCAACATCAGCATCAACGGCAGCGCGAAAAAAGGCCTGCGCTTCGCGCCGACCAACTACGTGGCGGGCCGCACCGGCATCTATGCGCTGGAGCACCAACTGGACGCCTACGCCAGCATGCACCAGTATTATGCGCTCAACGGCGGAGCGCAATACCTGAGCGCCGCCAACAGCCTGCGGGCGATGTCGGAAAGCCTGTGGAACGGCAGCCGCTTCCTTGGTGGCTACGACGCCAATACGCAGACGCTGAACACCAGCGAACGCTATCTGGACAATTATTCGTGGTCGGTGCTGGCGCTGGGTAACACCGGCAGCAGCGGACAGAATTTTGCCGCTGCGCTACCCGGCATGTGCGACTATTTCAACGTCGCAGGCAAGCTGGACTACCCATCCCGCAAAGTCACCGGCATCGTCGGCTTCTATGACGTCATCTACGACAATGTGCCATCATCGTCGCCGTTCGTGTGGAGCGAGGGCACCCTGGGGGCGGTGATGGCGATGAAGCAGGGCGCCAGCACCATGACTTGCGCCGGCAACACCGCCGCCAATATCGTCGAGTCGATGAACTACATGGTCGACAAGCTGTACACCATGCCGTACGCCACGCAAAATAGCAACGCCGACTTTACCAGTTCGGGCAGCGTGGCCGGCACGGCCTGGCTGTATTTCGCCAACCAGAACAAGAACCCGTATGCGCATTATTGATTTGCTCCGTCGTGGCGTGTTGCTTGCCCTGTGCGCGGCGGCGTCCGCGCGCGGCGGCACGCTGGTGATCGAAAGCTGGCGCGGCGACGACAAGACGCTGTGGGACCAGGTGCTGATTCCGGCCTTCGAGCGGCATCACCCGGGCATCGAAGTGCGCTTCGCCGCCAGTCCGCCGACCGGCTACGACGCCAGCGTGGCCAGCCGGCTGGCGTCCGGCGGCGCCGGCGACCTGATCGCCTGCCGGCCGTTCGACGCCTCGCTGTCGCTGTACAAAAAGGGTTATCTGGACCGTCTCAACGGCAAGCCCGGCATGCAGAACTTCGCCCCCACCGCCTTGCTGGCCTGGCAGACCGACGACGGCAAGGATACCTTCTGCATGCCGGTGGCCTCGGTGATCCACGGCTTTTTGTACAACAAGAAGATTTTCCGCAAGCTGGACCTGCAGCCGCCGAAAACGGTGGACGAGTTCTTTGCCGTGCTCGACGTGCTGAAGAAATCCGGCGTGGCGCCGCTGGCGCTGGGCACGGCCGAACAGTGGGAGTCGAGTCAGATGGTGTTCACCAACATCGGCCCGAATTTCTGGCGTGGGGAAGAGGGCCGCAAGGCGCTGATCGCCGGCCGCGCGCGCTTCACCGATGCACCTTTCGTCGACGCGCTGCAATTCGAGGCGCGCATGGGCAGCTATCTGCCCGCCAGTTCGACCACGCAAAGCTACGGCGACAGCCAGGCGCAGTTTGCCGCCGGCCGCGCCGCCATCTATCCGGCCGGCTCGTGGGACATCGCCTACTTCAGCCAGGTGCCCGGTCTGGAATTTGGCGCCTTTGCGCCGCCGGTGCGCAAGCGCGGCGACGCCTGCTTTATTTCGGATCACATGGATATCGGCCTCGGCGTCGCCAGGAATTCGAAAAACAAGGAAGACGCCTACAAATTTCTGGCGTGGGTCGGTTCGCAGGAGTTTGCCGACCTGTACACTGACCGGCTGACCGGCGTGTTCACGCTGTCGGACCATCTGATCGCGGTGCGCAATCCGGTGGCCAAGCAGATGAAGGAGTGGCGCAACAGTTGCGCCTCGACCATCCGCCTGAACGCACAGGTGCTCAATCGCGGCCAGCCCGGCATGGAAAGCGAACTGTGGGACGTCAACGCCCGTGTGTTGAATGGCAGTCTGGCGCCGCAGGAAGCGGCGGACAGGTTGCAGCAAGGTTTTGCCAAGTGGTACAAGCCACAGCAAAAGTAGTCACACATAATCCCTCCCATTGATGTGTGTGAATTTTTGGCCGGCGCCGACGCGCGGCGCCGGCATTTTTTTGGGGAGCAGGACTTGGAGAGACTCTTGAAGAATAAAACCATCTATGGCAGCTGCGCACTGGCCTTGCTGTTGCTGGCGGCGCCGCTGACCGAAGCGATCGCCGCCACGCCCGCCGCGTCGCAGGTCAGCGGCTACGCCAGTGGCGCCAAACTGACGCTGCGCTGGGAGTTGCAGCGCAACCTGTTCAGCGCGGCCGGCATCCGCGCGCAAACGCGCTTCATCCTGACCAATCAGGATAAGCTGCCGCTGCCGGCGCAAGGCTGGTCGCTGTATTTTAACTGCATGGATGGCGTCGAAAGCGGTACGCTGCCCAGCAAGCTGATCCTCGAACAAGTGGCGGGCAGCCTGTTCCGTCTGCGGCCGGCGCCGGACTTTGCCGGCCTGGCGCCGGGGCAGACGCTGGAGATTGCTTACTACCACCCGGACATGATCATCAAGATGGCCAAGGCGCCGGTCGGCCCCTACCTGGTCTACGACGCCGTGCCTGATCAGGGCGTGGCGATTACCGATTTCGAATGGCTGCCGGTGACGCGGCCGGAACAACTGGACAAGGGCAACAGTGGCGCCAAGCCGGTGGTCACGCCGCAAGACACTTATTTGCGCAACACCCAGGCCACGCTGCTGCCCGCCGCCGAAGTGCCTCCGGTGCTGCCGACGCCGCTGCAACTGCATCCCGGCAGCGGCACGCTGGTGCTGAAGGCGCAGCCTGCGATCAGCGCCCCAGCCGCGTTGGGGCGGGAGGCGGCGCTGGCGCGTTCGCTGTTCCCGGCCGGACTGGCGGCGGCCGGCGGCCCAGTGCTCAAGCTGGCTGTCGGCAAGGTGGAAGGGCAGGCCTCGCCGGAAGCCTACAGCCTGACGGTGCGCGCCGACAGCGGCATCAGCATTGTCGGCAACAGCGCCGCCGGCGTGTTCTACGGCCTGGAAACGCTGCGCGACCTGCTGCCGCTGCCGGGCGCTGCTGAGTTGAGCGTGCGGGAAGTCAGCATTGTCGACGCGCCGCGTTTCGGTTATCGCGGCTTCCAGCTGGACGTGGCGCGCAACTTCCACACCAAGCAAACTGTATTCAAGTGGCTCGACCTGATGGCGCGCTACAAGCTGAACAAATTCCACTTCCACCTGACCGAAGACGAAGGCTGGCGCCTGCAGATCAACGGCCTGCCGGAGCTGACCGCGATCGGCGCGGTGCGCGGCCACAGCGACAAGCCGGGCGTGCGCCTGCAACCGGCCTACGGCTCCGGCCCCGATCCGGCCGATCCGCACGGCAGCGGCTATTACACGCGCGCCGACTATATCGAGATTCTGCGCTACGCCGCCGCGCGCCACATCGAGGTGATTCCCGAGCTGGAAATGCCGGGCCACGCGCGCGCCGCCGTGCAGGCGATGGAGGCGCGCTACCACCGCCTCAAGTCCGCCGGCGACAAGGACGCCGCCAAGTATCTGCTGAACGACTTCGACGACCGCTCGGTCTACAAGTCGCCGCAGCTGTATAACGACCATGTGCTCAATCCGGGACTGGAGTCCAGCTTCACCTTCATCGAGCAGGTGGTCAAGGAAGTGGTGGCGCTGCACCGCGAAGCCGGCGTGCCGCTGCATACCATCCACATGGGCGGCGACGAATTGCCGAACGGCGCCTGGGAAAAATCGCCGGCCGCGCATGCGACCATGCAGAGGCTGAAGCTGGAAACCACCGCCGACCTGTGGGATTATTTTTACGACCGGGTCGACACCATCCTGCACAAGCATGGCCTGTTCACCTCCGGCTGGGAAGAGCTGGCGGCGCGCAAGACCATGCTCAACGGCCGCCACAAGCTGATTCCGAATCCGCGCTTCACCCAGCGCGGCTTCAGCGCCTACGTGTGGAACAACACCGAGGGCGCCGAAGATTTCGCCTATCGCCTGGCCAACGCCGGCTATGACATCGTGCTGGCGCCGGTGACCAAGATGTACCTGGATATGTCCTATAACCCGAACCCGGACGAGCCGGGCGTCAACTGGGGCGCTTATATCGAACTCGATTCGGTGTACAACTTCATGCCGCTCGATTACCTGAAAGAGGCGAGCGAAGCGAACCGTGTCGGCAAGGACGCGCTGACCGATTACGGCAAGCGCCGTGTGCGCGGGCTGGAGGCCACGCTGTTCACTGAAACGGTGCGCGATCCGCGCCGCATCGATTACCTCGTGATGCCGCGCCTGCTGGCGGTGGCGGAACGCGCCTGGGCGCCGGACCCGGCCTGGGCCACCGAGCCGGATGCCGACAAGGCCGCCGCGCTGCGCCGCATCGGCTGGACCGGCTTCGTCAACGCCCTGAGTCAGCGCGTGCTGCCGCGCCTGGACCTGGAACATGCGGACATCGATTACCGCATCGCACCACCCGGCCTGATGCTCGATGGCGACCGCGTGCTGGCCAACCATCTGCTGCCGGGCATCACCATGCGCTACACCAGCGACGGCAGTGCACCAACGGCGACCAGCCCGCTGGTGAGCGGCCCCATCATGGAGCATGGCGTGATCCAGGTCGCCGCCTTCGACCGCAACGGCCGCCGCGGCAACGTGGCGCGCATCGAACGGCCATAGCATACCAGCCCGCCGCAGACTGCCCGGCGGCGGGCTTCTTAGCTATAATCAACGTTTTCTGCGGGATATTGAGTGATCGCTTCGATGGAAAAACTGGGCCGGTTTTGCTTCGACTGGTTATGCCTTCGCCCGCGTTCTCACAGCTCATCCGCGCGCCGCGCCTGGGTCTTCGGCCTGCTGGCCGCGACCTGCGCCTGCAACGGCGGCCAATTGGCGCTGGCCGCACAAATTCTCACGCCCGCTTCCGCCCCGGTTGCCGCGCCATCGTCCAGCGTGCAGGTGCTGCACTGGTGGACCTCGGCCAGCGAGCGCAAGGCCGCGGACCTGCTGGTGCAGCGCCTGGCCGACGAACATATCGAATGGCAGGACGCGGCGATTCCCGGCGGCGCCGGGATTGGCGCCGGCAAGGTACTGAAGGGCAGGGTGCTGGCCGGCGATGCGCCGGAAGTCACGCAGATGATCGGCGTCTCGATTGCGGAATGGGCCGAGATGGGCCTGTTGCTGGAACTCGACAACGTCGCCGCCGCCGGCAACTGGAACAGCTTCCTGTTCCCGACCGTGCAGAGCCTGATCCAGCACCGCCGCCATGTGGTGGCGGCGCCGCTGGGCATCCACCGCGTCAATACGCTGTACTACAACCGCGCGCTGTTCGCGCAGCTCAGGCTGGCGCCGCCGCAGACCTGGCGCGAGTTCGAGGCCGCCGTGCACAAGCTGCGCGCGGCCCGCGTGCAGCCGCTGGCGCAAAGCAGCGAAGCGTGGCAGGTGGCGGCGCTGTTTGAAAACCTGGTGCTGGCCGAAAGCGGCCCGGAGTTCTATCGCGAGCTGTTCGTGCGCCGCAGTCCGGCCGCCGCCGCCGACCCGCGCAGCGCCAACGCCTTGCAGCGCCTGCGCATGATCAAGGGCTGGATGCGCGGCCCGGTGGAGGAGCGGCCTTGGACCGACATCGTCGCCCAGTTCGCGCGCCAGCCGGTCGGCATGCTGATCATGGGCGACTGGGCCAAGCCCGAACTGGCCGAACATGGCGCCGTGCTGGACCGGGACTACGGCTGCGCCGCCGCGCCGGACACCGGCAAGTACCACCTGTACAGCGTTGATGCATTGTCGATGTTCGCCGGCGACTACCGCCACATGGCGGCGCAGGAAAAGATGGCGCGGCTGCTGGTGACGCCGGCGCTGCAGGGTGACTTTAACGCGCTGAAGGGCGGCGTGCCGGTGCGGCGCGATGCCGATCCGGCGCGCATGGACAGCTGCGCGCGCGCCTCGTGGACCACGTTCGCCAAAGGTGCGGCGGTGCAGGCGCCCAGCCTGGTGCACCGCATGGCCACCGACGAAGCCACGCGCGACGCCATCATCGCCGAAGTGCAGCGCTATTTCCTCGACGACCGGGTGACGGTGGCTGAGGCCCAGCGCCGCATCGGCGCCCTGTTCAAAATGTTCAATCTCAGAAACCAAGGAGTACCTGGTGCGCAAGATACTGATCGTAGACGATGATCAAAAGACCCGTGTGCTGCTCAAGACCTACCTGGAAAAAAACCAGTATGAGGTGATCCTGTCGCATAACGGCGAGAGCTTTCTCGCCGAGCTGCAAACGCATGTGGACCAGCTGTCGCTGGTGATCCTCGACGTCATGCTGCCGGATACCGACGGCTTCGTGCTGTGCAAGCAGGTGCGCCAGCGGTCCAACGTGCCGATCATCATGCTGACCGCCAGTTCCGACGAGACCGACCGCATCGTCGGGCTGGAACTGGGCGCCGACGATTACATCGCCAAACCGTACAGCCCGCGCGAGCTGCTGGCGCGCATCAAGGCCATCTTGCGGCGCAGCGCGCTGGAGGCGCCGTCGGCGCGCTATTACCGTTTCGTCGGCTTCACGCTGGACCTGATGGAGCGCAAGGTCACCGACAGCGACGGCCAGCAGGTGGTACTGACGGGGCTGGATTACCAGCTGCTCAAATACTTTATCGAACATCGCGGCGTGGTGCTGGATCGCAGCGTGCTGAGCGAAGAAACGCGCGGCCGCGATACCGGCCCGCTGGACCGCTCGCTGGACGTGCAGATCAGCCGCCTGCGCCTGCGCCTCAACGACGACGGCAAGCAGCCGGCGCTGATCAAGACGGTGCGCGGCGCCGGCTATGTGTTTGCCGCCGACGTCAGCGTGTCCAGTGCTTAAGCTCATGGGGCGCCTGCGCCGGCTGTGGCCGGCGTCGCTGCTTGGCCGGCTGACGCTGGTGATGGTGGCCGGCGTGCTGGTCACGCAGGTGGCCGCCAGCGCGATCTGGGCCAGCCAGCTGCGCGCCAAATCGCGCGTGGAGGCGGAATCGTCGGCGCAGTACGTGGCGCACAGCGCGGCCGGCGCCATCCGCTTCTTCCGCAGCCTGCCGCCGGCCTATCGCATGCTGATCATCCAGCAGTTGCGCGAAATGGGCGGGACGCGCTTCTTCGTCAACTTCAACCATGCGTATGTGCCGGTCAGCCAGATCAGGGGCTATCCGCTGGCCGACAGCGTGATTGCCACCGTCGGCGCGACGCTGAAGGCCGACCTGCCACATTCGCCCGGTTTCCAGCTGGCGTTCTCGTGGCCGGACAAGCTGGTGGTGGCCGAGCACGACGTGCGCCTCAACGATCTGCCGGATTCGTGGGTGCAGCACGTGCTGCTGTTGCAGCCGGACCCCGCGCCCATCCTGGTGATCCAGACCGAGATTGAGCCGGGCAACTGGCTGTACATGGCGGCGCTGATGCCCAACCCGTATTTCCTGAGCAGTAACGACCCGTTCACGTGGGACCGGCTGACGCCGCAGGCGCTGTCGCTGGCCGTGGTGCTGGTGCTGTGCCTGCTGGTGGTGCGCTCGATCACGCGGCCGCTGGCGGCCTTGTCGGATGCGGCGGCGGCCTTCGGCCAGGGGCAGGACGAGGAGACCCGGCCATTGCCGGAGACCGGCAGCCGCGAGTTCATCAACACGGCGCGCGCATTCAGCGCCATGCGCGAGCGCATCCACCGTTACATCGAGGACCGCGAACGGCTGTTCATTTCGATTTCGCATGACCTGCGTACGCCGATCACCCGCCTCAAGCTGCGCTCCGAGTTGCTGGACGACGAGGCGCTGCGCAACGAGTTCGAAGAAGACCTCGACGAGCTGGACATGATGGTCAAAGGCGCGCTGCAATGCGTGAAGGACAGCGACATCCACGAGAATCCGGCCGAGATCAAGCTCGACGCCATGGTCGGCCGGCTGGTGCGCAGCGCGCAACTGGCCGGGCACGTGGTGGCGTGGCAGCCCGAGGGACTGACGGTGCGCGCCAAGCCGCTGGCGCTGAAGCGCGCGCTGGGCAACCTGCTGGACAACGCACTGTTCTACGGTCAGCGCGCCGAGATCCGTGCCTACGCCGCGCCGGGAACGGTGACCATCGCCGTACGCGACCATGGTCCCGGCGTGCCGGACGACGCCTTTGCCAGCTTGTTCGATCCGTATGTGCGGCTGGCCCACGGTCGCGAGCAGAACGACGGCGGCATGGGGCTGGGATTGGGCATCGCGCGCGGCATCATCGAAGCGCAGGGCGGCGAGCTGATACTGGAGAACCATCCGGAAGGCGGCCTGAACGCCATGATCCGGCTGCCGGCTTGATTCATCATCTGAGGGAAAGGGCGGTTCAATGAAGACACAGCATCAACGTTCGCAAGCAATCGACGTGTTGCGCGGCCTGACGGTTGCGCTGATGATCATGGTGAACATGCCGGGTTCGCCGGAAACAAGCTATGCCCCATTCCTGCACGCCGCCTGGCATGGGCTGACGCTGACCGACCTGGTGTTCCCGACCTTTATGTTCGTGGTAGGCACCGCGCTGGCCTTCACGCTGCAAAAGTACGAGGGCATGGGCGAGGCGGCGGTGCTGAAGAAAATCTTCACCCGCACTGCGCTGATCTTCCTGTGCGGTTTTCTGATGTATTGGTTCCCGTTCATCAGCCTGGAGCACGGCGTCTCGCTGATTCCGCTCTCCGGCACACGCATCTTCGGTGTATTGCAGCGCATCGCACTGGGCTACTGTGCCGCGTCGCTGATCCTGCATTACAGCGGCGAGAGGGGCGCGCTGCTGTTTGCGGTGCTGGCGCTGTTCGGCTATTGGGCGGTGATGGCCGGGTTTGGCGACTACACACTGGCTGGCAATGCGCAGCGCAAGCTGGATCTGCTGGTGCTGGGCGAAGCACATATGTACCACGGCGAGGGCATCGCCTTCGATCCGGAAGGGATACTCAGCACGCTGCCGTCCATCGTTAACGTGCTGGCCGGCTATTTTGCCGGACGGCTGGTGCGGCGGCTGGGCGCCAGCTACGAGACCATTGCCAGGTTGATGCTGGCTGGCGCAGTGCTGGCGGCGGTGGCGCTGAGCTGGAGCAGCGTGTTCCCGCTGAATAAAAAGCTGTGGACCAGTTCCTACGCGCTGATCGCGATCGCGATTGACCTCGGCGCACTGGCGCTGCTGCTGTACGTGATCGATCTGCGCGGGCAGCGCAGCTGGACTTATTTCTTTGAAGTCTTTGGCCGCAACACACTATTCATCTACCTGTTCAGCGAGTTGCTGGCGACGCTGTTCTTCATCAACCAGATTGATGGCCGGTCGATATTCGACTGGATTTATCAACATCTGTTCCGGCCATGGGCCGGCATTTACAACGGTACGCTGCTGTGGGCGCTGACCTATATGCTCGGCTGCTGGCTGGTCGGCTACGCGCTGGACCGCAGGAAAATCTACATCAAGCTGTAACGCGCCATCGCCTCCATTCGTCGTCCAGTGCCCGTTTTGTGCAGTTCGTCGCATTCCGGACTGGTGGCGCGGCTGAGCATATTATGCTTATGATAGCTGCAACAACATCTGAGGAATTCTACAATGAAGAAGCTTTTCCGGTTCGGCCTGCTGTTTGCCGCGTTCTGTGCCCTGTTCAGCCGTGCCAGCGCCGCCGATGAGGTCACTGAAACGCGCACGATTACGGTCGACGCCCGCGTGGTGCGAGTCATGATCGAAGGCGTGATCGACGTCAAGTTGCGCCAGGGCGACATGCCGTCGCTGAAGGTTACCGGCGAAAAGCGCTATATGGACAAGCTGACGGCGTCGCAGACGGGCGACACCTTGCATCTGGAAAGCGAAGGGCGTGGCATCAAGGTGGGCCGCGGCACCACCCGCGCCGAACTGATCCTGCCTAACCTGCGCCAGGTGGTGTCGGAAGGCGTCGGCACCACCGATATCAACGGGTTTAGCGGCGACAAGCTGGAATTGAGCATGGACGGCGCCGGCAGCATGAAGGTGGTGGCCGATTACCGCGCGCTGAAGGCCAGCCTGGGCGGCGTCGGCAGCATGAATCTGTGGATCAGCGAGAACGACGAGGCCGACCTGGACCTGCGCGGCGCCGGCTACATCACGCTGGGCGGCCGCAGCAAATTGCTGAAAGCCAACCTCGGTGGCGTCGGCAGCCTGAATGCGCAGCAGTTCCAGGCGGACACGGTCGATATCGACCTCAGTGGCCTGGGCAACGCCACGGTCAACGCCAAAACCAATGCAACGCTGAACTTGAGCGGCCTGGGATCGGTCATTGTGTATGGCAAGCCGCTGAATCGCAATGTCAGCGTGGATGGCCTGGGCAAGGTCAGCTGGAAGTAAAACACACCTATATATAACGCGATATGAAAAAATTCATACTAGCGATGGTCATCGCTTTGGGCTGGCAGTCAGCCGCGATGGCCGGATTCGCCGAAGGGGCGACTGCGTACAACAACAAAAATTACGCAGTGGCGTTGAAAGAAATACGGCCATTGGCTCAGGCCGGCAACGCGGATGCCGAGCATCTGCTGGGCTTGATGTATTACATGGGCCGCGGCGTGCCGCAGGATTACAAGGCGGCGCTGGAGTGGCATCGCAAGGCGGCGCTCAAGGGCAAGGCCGACGCGCAATATGTGGTGGGCGCCATGTATTACACCGGCAATGCGGTGATCCAGGATCACAAGCAGGCGGTGGGCTGGTTCCGCAAGGCGGCCGAGCAGGGCCATGTGCAGGCGCAGCAGGTGCTGGGGCTGATGTACCGGTATCACATGGGCGGCGTGCCGCAGGACAATGTGATTGCCTATATGTTATGGAACCTGGCGGCGGCCAACGGCTCGGCCAATGCGGCCGAGCAGCGCGCGCAGGTGGTCAAGACCATGACCCAGGAGCAGGTCGAGGAAGGGCAGGCGCTGTCGGCGGCGTGGAAGGTCAATACGCCGCTTCCTCAGAAGTCGCGCACGGGCGGCGGCTGACACCCCCAGGCGAAGAGGGGTCTGGCCCCATACGGGGCCAGACCCCTCAGCGAATCGCCGTGCGGGGTAAAATCGTGCTTTCCTTGAAAGGTTCCCCATGCGCGCGATTGAAATCACCCAGCCCGGCCCGGCCGATGTCCTGAAACTGTGCGAACGCCCGATGCCAGTGGTCAAGGCCGGCGAGGTGCTGATTAAGGTCCACGCGGCCGGCGTCAACCGCCCCGACGTGTTCCAGCGCCAGGGTAATTACGCGCCGCCACCGGGCGCTTCCGACATCCCCGGCCTGGAAGTGGCCGGCGAGATCGTCGACGGCGATCTGGACTACACCACCCTTGATATCGGCGACCATGTCTGCGCTTTGGTGCAGGGCGGCGGCTATGCCGAGTACGTTGTTGCGCCAATACAGCAGGTTTTACCGGTGCCGAAAGGCTGGTCCATGCTGGAAGCGGCTTCAATTCCGGAAAATTACTTCACAGTCTGGAGCAACGTTTTTGACCGTGCCCATCTGACCGCCGGCG
This sequence comes from Duganella dendranthematis, assembly GCF_012849375.1. NCBI lineage: Bacteria > Pseudomonadati > Pseudomonadota > Betaproteobacteria > Burkholderiales > Oxalobacteraceae > Duganella > Duganella dendranthematis. Next base: position 318,600 of record NZ_CP051684.1, on the reverse strand, counting down.
AGACTTTATTGGTGCAGGGCGGCAGCTCCGGCATCGGCGTCACCGCCATCCAGTTGGCCACTGCCATGGGCCATCGGGTGTTCGCCACCGCCGGTTCCGACGACAAGGTGGCGGCCTGCATGAAGCTGGGCGCCGAGCGCGGCATCAACTACAAAACCGAGGACTTCGCCACCGTCATCAAGTCGCTGACCAATGACCGCGGCGTTGACGTGATTCTCGACATGGTGGCCGGAGACTACCTGCCACGCGAGGTTTCCTGCCTGGCGGACGACGGCCGCCTGGCCATCATCGCCACCCTGGGCGGTGGCAAAGCGACGCTGGACATGGCCCAGGTGCTGCGCCGCCGGCTGACCATCACCGGCTCCACGCTGCGCCCGCGGTCGGCCGAATTCAAGGGCGCGATCGCCAAAAAGCTGAAAGACCGGGTGTGGCCGATGCTGGCCGAGCGCAAGATCAAGCCGGTGATCCACACCGTGTTCCCGCTGGAACAGGCCGCCGCAGCCCACGCGCTGATGGAGAGTAGTTCTCACGTCGGAAAAATCATGTTGCAAGTGATCTAAATGGGGATTTCGTTGTAAAATGCGTAGTAAATTTACGGTTTTGGTTAGCCGGGGATGTCCTTTGCCTGTTTGACCCCGCCTTTTTCGGCGCGGTACAATGGCGAGTTATTCATCTTTAGGCTAGCTATGCGTCACAAACTCGTTATCGGTAACTGGAAAATGAACGGCAACCGCGCCGCCAACACGGCTCTGTTGTCCGGCATCGTTGCCGGCTTAAACGACTTTGGCGCGGATTGCGCGGTGTGCGTGCCGGCGCCGTACCTGGCGCAGTGCCAGGCTGAGCTGGCGGGAACGCCGGTCGCGTGGGGCGGACAAGATGTCTCCATCCACGCCGACGGCGCCTATACTGGAGAAGTGTCGGCAGCAATGCTGCGGGACTTCGGCGCCACGTACGTGCTGTGCGGCCACTCCGAGCGCCGCGCCTATCACCACGAGAGCAATGAGCTGGTGGCGCAGAAGACCGTGGCGGCGTTGGCTGCCGGTCTGACGCCGGTGGTGTGCGTGGGCGAATCGCTGGCCCAGCGCGAAGCGGGGCAGACCGAGGATGTGATCTGCGGCCAGTTGCAGGCGGTGCTGGATGCGCTGCCGGCGGACGATGTGGCGAAAATCATACTGGCCTACGAGCCGGTGTGGGCGATCGGCACCGGCCAGACCGCCACGCCGCAAATTGCGCAAGACGCCCATGGCTTCCTGCGCAACTGTGTGGCCAGCAAGAATGCGGCAGCAGCCGCCACCGTGCAAATCCTGTACGGCGGCAGCATGAAGCCGGAGAATGCCAAAGAATTAATGGCGCAGCCGGATATCGACGGCGGCCTGATCGGCGGTGCAGCTTTAAAGTCGACTGATTTTCTCGGGATTATTCAGGCGGTTTAAACGCAACGCTGTAGCGGTAAAACTGAAGTAGAAACAAAACGATACAAAACTTTTAATTTGGAATGGAATAACATGAGCTCCTTGTTCAATCTGGTTATCATCGTGCAGGTCGTTTCGGCCATCGCCATTATCGGCCTGGTGCTGCTGCAGCACGGCAAAGGCGCCGACATGGGCGCGGCCTTCGGCTCGGGCGCATCGGGTAGCCTGTTCGGCGCCACCGGCTCCTCCAACTTCATGTCGAAGTCGACCGGCGTCGCTGCTGCCATCTTCTTCGTCGCCACGCTGGCGCTGTCGTACATCACCACCCACCAGACCAACAATGTCAGTGGCGGCGTGATGGATAAGCTGCCGGCCGTCACCGCCCCGGCGCCAGCCCCGACCAACACGATTCCTGCGACGCCAGCGGCCCAAACGGCGCCGGCGGCATCGGCGCCCGCCGCACCTGCAGCACCGGCGCCAGCAAACTCCATCCCAAAGTAATATAATTGTGTAGTTAATTAGGCGCAGTTGATAATTTTTTAAGTTGTTTGCACATTGTTTTGGCAGTATCGTAGCGAAAATCTTTTGTGCATCAAAATAGTTAAAGATTTATCGTTTTTCTTCTTGTTTTGACGCAATACGGATTAACAACCGCGTGAAAAAGAAGTAAAATAACGGCCTTATGCCGACGTGGTGAAATTGGTAGACACGCTATCTTGAGGGGGTAGTGGCGCAAGCTGTACGAGTTCGAGTCTCGTCGTCGGCACCAGAAAATATAGGCCAGCAAGGGTGGTACCAAGCTGGCTTTTTTACGAGGATGTGTCGTTCGATCCTGGTCAGAGCAGTTTTACGATTGGGGCGAACGTTAAGCGCACCGCAGAACAGCGCGATGTGTCCTTTAAACTGATCGTTCAACATAAGCTCATCTAATCGTGAACCTCGAAAATTATCTCCCCGTCCTGTTGTTCATCCTCGTCGGTCTCGGCGTAGGTATCGCTCCCCAAGTGCTGGGCCACATTCTCGGCCCGAAAAAGCCTGATGCAGCCAAGCTGTCCCCGTATGAGTGCGGCTTCGAAGCTTTCGAAGATGCGCGCATGAAATTCGACGTGCGTTACTACCTCGTCGCGATTCTCTTTATTTTGTTCGATCTGGAAACGGCATTCTTCTTCCCGTGGGGCGTCTCCATGCGCGAACTGGGCTGGCAGGGCTTCGTTACGATGATGGTGTTCATCGCCGAATTCGTGGTCGGTTTTTGGTATATCTGGAAGAAAGGTGCCCTTGATTGGGAATAAGCCATGGCTATTGAAGGCGTATTAAACGAAGGTTTCATCACCACCTCGGCCGACAAGCTGATCAACTGGGCGCGTACGGGTTCGATGTTCCCGATGACGTTCGGTCTGGCCTGCTGTGCGGTCGAAATGATGCACGTGGGCGCAGCCCGTTACGACATGGACCGCTTCGGCGTGGTGTTCCGTCCATCGCCACGTCAGTCCGACGTGATGATCGTGGCCGGCACGCTGTGCAACAAGATGGCCCCGGCACTGCGCAAGGTCTACGACCAGATGCCGGAGCCGCGCTGGGTGATCTCGATGGGTTCCTGCGCCAACGGCGGCGGCTACTACCACTACTCTTACTCCGTCGTGCGCGGCTGCGATCGCATCGTGCCGGTCGACGTGTATGTGCCGGGCTGTCCGCCAACCGCTGAAGCCCTGCTGTACGGCATCATGCAGTTGCAGAACAAGATCAAGCGCACCAACACGATCGCACGCTAATGGGGGCGCTACACACAATGACTACTCATCTGGAAAAACTCCAAACCGCCCTCGGCACTGCCCTGGGCGATCGCGTTACTACCATCGTTGCACTGGGCGAAATCACGCTGGAAGTGAAGGGCGCCGATTACTACGCCGTCATGCAACTCCTGCGTGACAATGCCGAACTCGGCTTCGACACCGCGATCGACCTGTGCGGCGTGGATTACCTGAACTATGGCGACGGTATCTGGGAAGGCCAGCGCTTCGCCGCGGTGGTGCACCTGCTGTCGGTCAAGCACAACTGGCGCGTGCGCGTGCGCGCGTTCTGCGCCGACGACGACATGCCGCTGCTGCCGTCGATCACGCCGCTGTGGCGCGCGATGAACTGGTACGAGCGCGAAGCGTTCGACATGTTCGGCATCCTGTTCGAGAACCACAACGACCTGCGCCGCATCCTGACCGACTACGGCTTCATCGGCCACCCGTTCCGCAAGGACTTCCCGGTGTCGGGCTACGTCGAAATGCGCTACGACCCAGAGCAGAAGCGCGTGGTCTACCAGCCGGTCACCATCGAGCCGCGTGAAAACGTGCCGCGTGTGATCCGCGAAGAAAACTACGGGATTAAATAATGGCTGAGATTAAGAACTACACCCTGAACTTTGGCCCGCAACACCCGGCCGCCCACGGCGTGCTGCGCCTGGTGCTGGAGCTGGACGGCGAAGTGATCCAGCGCGCCGACCCGCACATCGGCCTGCTGCACCGCGGCACCGAGAAGCTGGCCGAGCAAAAGACCTACCTGCAGTCGGTGCCGTATATGGACCGCCTGGATTACGTGTCGATGATGTGCAACGAGCACGCCTACGTCATGGCCATCGAAAAACTGATGGGCATCGAAGTACCGCTGCGCGCGCAATACATCCGCGTGATGTTCGACGAGATCACCCGCATCCTGAACCACCTGATGTGGCTGGGCGCGCACGCGCTGGACGTCGGCGCCATGGGCCCGTTCCTGTACTGCTTCCGCGACCGCGAAGACCTGTTCGACTGCTACGAAGCGGTGTCGGGCGCGCGCATGCACGCGGCCTACTACCGTCCGGGCGGCGTCTACCGCGACCTGCCGGACGCGATGCCGCAGCACAAGCCATCGATCATCCGTTCGGCCAAGGCCATCGACAACCTGAACAAGGACCGTCAAGGCTCGATGCTGGACTTCATCGAAGCGTTCACCGCGCGTTTCCCGACCTATGTCGACGAATACGAAACGCTGCTGACCGACAACCGTATCTGGAAACAGCGGACCGTCGGCATCGGCGTGGTGTCGCCGGAAGATGCGAAAGCGATGGGCTTCACCGGCGCCATGCTGCGCGGTTCGGGCATCCAGTGGGATCTGCGCAAGCACCAGCCGTACGAAGTGTACGACCTGATGGACTTCGACATTCCGATCGGCACCAACGGCGACTGCTACGACCGTTACCTGGTGCGCGTGGAAGAGTTGCGCCAGTCGAACCGCATCATCAAACAGTGCGTCGAGTGGCTGCGCAACAATCCGGGTCCCGTCATGACCAGCAACCGTAAAGTTGCGCCACCAGGCCGCGTGGACATGAAGACCAATATGGAATCGCTGATCCACCACTTCAAGCTGTTTACCGAAGGCTTCCACGTGCCGCCAGGCGAAGCCTACTGCGCAGTGGAACACCCGAAAGGCGAGTTCGGCGTCTACCTGATGTCCGACGGCGCCAACAAGCCATACCGCGTGAAACTGCGCGCTCCAGACTACGCACACTTGCAGTCGCTGGATGAAATGGCGCGTGGCCACATGATTGCCGACGCCGTGACCATTATTGGCACGCAGGACATCGTGTTCGGCAGTATTGACCGCTAAGTGCGAGAGGCAAAAAGTATGTTGTTATCCGAGCAGTGCTACCAAAAAATCGATCGCGAGCTGGCCAAGTACCCAGACGATCAGCGTCAGTCGGCCGTCATGGCCGCGCTGGCGCACGCCCAGGTCGAACTGGGCTGGATCTCGCCTGAAACCATGCAGGAACTGGCGGACTACATCCGCATGCCGGCGATTGCCGTGCAGGAAGTTGCCACGTTCTACAATATGTACAACCTGAAGCCGGTCGGCAAACACAAGATCACCGTGTGCACCAACCTGCCTTGCGCCCTGTCGGGCGGCGAGCGCGCGGCGCACCACCTGAAACAAAAGCTGGGCATCGACTACCGTGACACCACGGCCGACGGCGAGTTCACGCTGATGGAAGGCGAGTGCATGGGCGCTTGCGGCGACGCGCCGGTGCTGCTGGTGAACAATCACCGCATGTGCAGCTTCATGTCCAATGACAAAATCGACTCCCTCGTGGAGGAATTGAAGAAATGACGTCACTCCACGACCGACATATCGACCCGGTGATCCTGGCTGGCCTGAACGGCGACAACTGGCACCTGGAAGACTACGTAAAACGCGGTGGCTACAGCGCCCTGCGCCGTATCATCGAAGAGAAAATCACTCCGGAACAAATCATCGCCGACCTCAAAGCGTCGTCGTTGCGTGGCCGTGGCGGTGCGGGCTTCCCGACCGGCCTGAAGTGGAGCTTCATGCCACGCCAGTTCCCGGGCCAGAAGTACCTGGTATGCAACTCAGATGAGGGCGAGCCGGGCACTTTCAAGGACCGCGACATCCTGCGCTACAACCCGCACGCGCTGATCGAAGGCATGGCCATCGGCGCCTACGCGATGGGCATCACCGTCGGCTACAACTACATCCACGGCGAGATCTTCGACGTCTACCTGCGCTTTGAAGAAGCGCTGGAAGAGGCGCGCGCCGCCGGCATGTTGGGCGACAAGATCCTCGGCAGCGAGTTCAGCTTCCAGCTGCACGCGCACCACGGTTATGGCGCCTACATCTGCGGCGAAGAGACCGCGCTGCTGGAATCGCTGGAAGGCAAAAAAGGCCAGCCGCGCTTCAAGCCGCCATTCCCGGCGTCGTTCGGCCTGTACGGCAAGCCGACCACCATCAACAACACCGAAACCTTCGCTGCGGTGCCGTTCATCCTGAACATGGGTCCGGAGAAGTACCTGGCGATCGGCCGTCCGAACAACGGCGGCTCGAAGATCTTCTCGATCTCCGGCGACGTTGAGCGTCCGGGCAACTACGAGGTGCCGCTGGGTACCCCGTTCGCCAAACTGCTGGAACTGGCAGGCGGCATGCGCGGCGGCAAAAAGATCAAGGCAGTCATCCCTGGCGGCTCCTCCGCGCCAGTGGTGCGCGGCGAGGTCATGATGCAGACGGACCTGGACTACGATTCGATCGCGAAAGCCGGTTCGATGCTGGGTTCGGGCGCGGTCATCGTCATGGACGAGACCCGCTGCATGGTCAAGGCGATGGAGCGTCTGGCGTACTTCTACTTTGAAGAGTCGTGCGGCCAGTGCACCCCATGCCGTGAAGGTACGGGCTGGATGTACCGCATGATCCACCGTATCGAAAACGGTCAGGGCCGCAAGTCGGATCTGGACGTGCTGAACTCGATCTGCGACAACATCCAGGGCCGCACGATTTGCGCGCTGGGCGACGCGGCGGCCATGCCGATGCGTGCGTTCATCAAGCAATTCCGCGAAGAATTTGAACATCATATCGAGCACAAGCAATGCTGCGTGCCCGCTTATATCTAAGCTGCGTCAGGTAACGATCACCATGGTTGAAATCGAAATAGACGGCAAAAAAGTCGAAGTCCCTGCTGGTAGCATGGTGATGGACGCCGCCAACAAATTGGGAACCTACATTCCGCACTTCTGCTATCACAAGAAATTGTCGATCGCGGCCAACTGCCGGATGTGCCTCGTCGAAGTGGAAAAGGCGCCGAAGCCTTTGCCAGCATGCGCAACGCCGGTCTCGGCCGGCATGATTGTGCGCTCGCACTCCGAAAAGGCCGTCCAGGCACAGAAGTCGGTCATGGAATTCCTGCTGATTAACCACCCGCTGGACTGCCCGATCTGCGATCAGGGCGGCGAATGCCAGCTGCAAGACTTGGCAGTGGGCTACGGCAAGGGCGAATCGCGCTACGAAGAAGACAAGCGCGTCGTGACCCCGAAAGACGCCGGCCCGCTGGTGTCGATGCAGGAAATGGCCCGTTGCATCCAGTGCACCCGTTGCGTACGTTTCGGCCAGGAAGTGGCCGGCGTGATGGAGCTGGGCATGATCGGCCGCGGCGAACACTCGGAAATCACCGCGTTCGTCGGCCAGACCGTCAACTCGGAAATGTCCGGCAACATGATCGACCTGTGCCCGGTCGGCGCACTGACGTCGAAGCCGTTCCGTTACAGCGCCCGTTCGTGGGAACTGTCGCGCCGCAAATCGGTCTCGCCGCACGACGGCCTGGGCGCCAACCTGATCGTTCAGGTCAAGGGCGGCAAGGTCAAGCGCGTGCTGCCGCTGGAAAACGACGCCGTCAACGAGTGCTGGATTTCCGACAAGGACCGCTTCTCGTACGAAGGCCTGGACACCACCGACCGTCTGACCCAGCCGATGCTGAAGCAGGGCGGTGAGTGGAAAGAAGTCGACTGGCAAACCGCGCTGGAATACGTGGCGCACGGCCTGAAAAACATCAAGCACGAGCACGGCGCCAACGCCATCGCTGCCGTGGCCACGCCGCACTCGACGCTGGAAGAACTGCACCTGCTGCAAAAAGTCGTGCGCGGCCTGGGTTCGGACAGTGTCGACACCCGCCTGCGTCACAGCGATTTCTCGCTGGACGTGACGCCATGGCTGGGCATGTCGATCACCGAATTCGGCGCGCTGAACCGCGCCTTCGTGATCGGCTCGTTCCTGCGCAAGGATCACCCGCTGCTGGCCACCCGTCTGCGTACCGCCATCAAGGGCGGCGCCAAGTTGTCGCTGCTGAGCGCGACCGACGACGACCTGCTGATGAACGTCGCCAACAAACTGATCGTTGCTCCATCGGAGTGGCTGTCGGCGCTGTCGCAAGTGGTGGTCGCTGTTGCCGAGGCCAAAGAAGTGGCGGCTCCGGCCGGCTTCGAAGGCGTACAGGCTTCGGACGCTGCCGCCGCCATCGCTGCCTCGCTGCTGTCGGGCGAGAACAAGGGCGTGTTCCTGGGTAACGCTGCTGCACAACATCCACAAGCTGGCGCGCTGCACGCCGCCGCCCAATGGATCGCGGAACAGACCGGCGCCAAGCTGGGCTACCTGACCGAAGCGGCCAACACCGTCGGCGCCTACATCGCCAACGCCAACGCCGGCAAGGCGCCAGTCTTCACCGAAGCCAAATCGGCCTACGTGCTGCTGAACGCCGAGCCTGAGCTGGACGCGCACAACCCGCAAGCCGCCGTCGCCGCGCTGAACAAGGCCGAAATGGTCGTCGTGCTGTCGGCCTTCAAACACGGTATGGACTACGCCGACGTGCTGCTGCCGGTATCGCCATTCAGCGAAACCTCGGGCACCTTCGTCAACGCCGAAGGCCGCGCGCAAAGCTTCAACGCGACCGTCAAGCCGCTGCTGGAAACCCGTCCAGCCTGGAAAGTGCTGCGCGTACTGGGCAACATCCTCGGCCTGACCGGCTTCGACTACGACACCTCGGAAGCGGTGCGCAACGAAGTGCTGGGCGCCGATGTGTTCGACGTTTCGGCCAAGCTGAACAACGTATCGAAACTGCCGCTGGCCGCTTCGAGCGTTGCTTCGAGCGGTCCTGAGCGTATCGCCGACGTGCCGATCTACTTCGCCGACGCCGTGGTGCGCCGCGCCGAATCGCTGCAGAAAATGGCCGACAGCGCCGCGCCGCAAGCGCACCTGTCGAGCGCACTGGCGCAGCAACTGGGCGTGGCCGCTGGCGACAAGGTCAAGGTCACCCAAGGTTCCGGCAGCGCGATCCTGGTCGCCGCTGTTGACGCCAAACTGCCTGCCAACGCCGTGCGCGTGGCCGCTGCGCACGCATCGACCGCCGCCCTGGGCAGCATGTTCGGTTCCATTACCGTAGAAAAAGCAGGAGAGGGGAAATAATGGCTCTGCCTGAGTTCGTTACATCGCTTTACACGCTGGGCGAAACCAGCGTGCTGGCGCCGGTCTGGCCGCTGGTCTGGTCGCTGATCAAAGTCCTGTGCGTGCTGTTGCCGCTGATGGGCCTGGTTGCTTACGCCACGCTGTGGGAACGCAAGTTCATCGGCTGGATCCAGATCCGCGTTGGTCCTAACCGCGTCGGTCCACTGGGTCTGCTGCAGCCGATCGCCGATGCGCTGAAACTGCTGTTCAAAGAAATCATCACCCCGGCCAAGGCCAACCCTGGCTTGTTCGTGATCGGTCCGATCATGACCATCATGCCGGCGCTGGCTTGCTGGTCGGTGGTGCCGTTCGGTCCACAGGCGGTAATCGCCAACGTCAACGCCGGCCTGCTGCTGCTGATGGCGATTACCTCGATGGAAGTCTACGGCATCATCATCGCCGGCTGGGCGTCGAACTCGAAGTACTCGTTCATGGGTGCAATGCGCGCGTCGGCCCAGATGATTTCCTACGAAATCCCGATGGGCTTCGTGCTGGTGGTGGTGCTGATGGTGTCCGGTTCGCTGAACTTCGGTGACATCGTCGCCGGCCAGCAAAAGGGCATGATGGTCGAGCACGGCCTGAACTTCCTGTCGTGGAACTGGCTGCCGCTGCTGCCGCTGTTCGTGGTGTACCTGACCTCCGGCCTGGCCGAGTGCAACCGTCACCCGTTCGACGTGGTCGAAGGCGAGTCCGAGATCGTTGCCGGTCACATGGTGGAATACTCGGGCATGGCCTATGCCATGTTCATGCTGGCCGAATACGCCAACATGATTCTGATCGCCACGCTGGGTTCGATCATGTTCCTGGGCGGCTGGTCCGCACCGTTCGCCTTCCTGGAATTCTGGGGCGGTTTCGGCGGCTTCTTCTGGTTGTTCGCGAAAGCGTTCTTCCTGGTGTCGGTCTTCATCTGGGTGCGCGGTACTTTCCCACGCTACCGTTACGACCAGATCATGCGTTTGGGCTGGAAAGTATTCATTCCACTGACCCTGGTGTGGCTGGTATTGGTCGCTGGCTGGATGCAGACCTCCTGGAATATCTGGAAGTAAGGAATAGAGACTATGGAACGTTTAAAAGACTTCATCGGCAGCTTCATGCTGACCGAGCTGATCAAAGGGATGGCGCTGACGGGCAAATATATGTTCTCGCGCAAGATCACCGTGCAGTACCCGGAAGAGAAGACGCCGATGTCGCCGCGCTTCCGCGGCCTGCACGCGCTGCGCCGCTACCCGAATGGGGAAGAGCGCTGCATCGCCTGCAAACTGTGTGAAGCAGTGTGCCCGGCGATGGCGATCACCATCGAATCCGAGCAGCGTGCGGACGGCTCGCGCCGTACCACCCGTTACGACATCGACCTGACCAAGTGCATCTTCTGCGGTTTCTGCGAAGAGTCGTGCCCGGTCGACTCGATCGTCGAAACGCACGTGCTGGAATACCACGGCGAGAAACGCGGCGATCTGTACTACACGAAAGAGATGCTGCTGGCCGTAGGCGATCGTTACGAAGACGATATCGCCGCAGCCCGCGCAGCGGACGCTCCTTATCGCTGACGAAACAGGGCGGCGCCGTACCGGCCGCCCGCTACAGCGATGTGATCAATAAACTGTACGTCTCTTGGGTTAGTTATGGAATTTAAAACTGCTTTGTTCTACGTCTTCGCCGCCATCATGATATTGGCTGCGACGCGCGTTATCACGGCCCGCAATCCGGTGCACGCGGCACTGTTCCTTGTGCTGGCGTTCTTCAACGCCGCCGGCATCTGGATGCTGCTGGAGGCCGAGTTCCTGGCCATCGTGCTGGTGCTGGTCTATGTCGGCGCCGTCATGGTGCTGTTCCTGTTCGTGGTGATGATGCTCGACATCGACACCGAAAAGCTGCGCGAGAACTTCTGGGGTTACCTGCCGGTCGCTTCCTTCGTCGGCGTGATCATCGTGCTGGAAATGGCCGCCGTGCTGTGGCGCTCGTTCCTGTCGTTCGACCCGCGTCCGGCGCCCGTCGCCAGCCTGGGCGGCACCAAGGAACTGGGCATGCTGATCTACACCAAATACATCTATGGCTTTGAGATCGCCGCCGTGGTCCTGCTGGTGGCGATCATCGCCGCCGTGGCACTGACGCTGCGCAAGCGCAAAGACACCAAACACTTCGACCCAGCCGACGCCGTGCGCGTCAAACGCAATGACCGCCTGAAGATCGTCAAGATCGCCCCGGTCACCACGCGCGGCGCGGCCGAAACCGAAGTTAAGGAGGCACCATGACTTTATCCCTGGCTCACTACCTCGTTCTGGGCGCGATTCTGTTCGCGATCTCGATCGTCGGTATTTTCCTGAACCGCAAGAACATCATCGTCATCCTGATGGCCATCGAACTGATGCTGCTGGCAGTGAATATGAATTTCATCGCGTTCTCGCATTACCTCGGTGATGCGGCAGGTCAGATCTTTGTCTTCTTCATTTTGACCGTTGCGGCCGCCGAATCGGCAATTGGCCTCGCGATCCTGGTGGTGCTGTTCCGTAATCTGGACACCATCAACGTCGAAGACCTGGACAGCCTCAAGGGCTAATTTTAACCTCACGAAAAATAACGATTAAGGTTCATCATGGCGGTTACTCTTAACCCTAATCTCCTGCTGGTCATACCACTGGCGCCCCTCGCGGGCGCGGCGGTGGCGGGCTTGTTGGGAACGAAATTCTTCGGCAACGTGGTCGGTCGCAAGACCGCGACCGCGGCGACCATCCTGGGCGTGCTGGTGGCATTCATTATTTCGGCGATGACGCTGAACGACGTGCTCAACGGCGCAACCTTCAACGGCACCATCTATAACTGGATGACCGTGGCCGGCATGAAAATGGAAGTCGGCTTCCAGATCGACTCGCTGTCGGCGATGATGATGTGCGTGGTGACCTTCGTGTCGCTGATGGTGCACATTTACACCATCGGCTACATGGCGGAAGACGAAGGCTACAACCGCTTCTTCTCATACATCTCGCTGTTCACCTTCTCCATGCTGATGCTGGTGATGTCGAACAACTTCCTGCAGCTGTTCTTCGGCTGGGAAGCGGTGGGCCTGGTGTCGTACCTGCTGATCGGCTTCTGGTACACCCGTCCAACCGCGATCTTCGCCAACATGAAGGCTTTCCTGGTCAACCGTGTGGGTGACTTCGGCTTCATCCTGGGTATCGGCCTGCTGCTGGCCTACGGTGGTTCGATGAATTACCAGGAGGTGTTCGCCAAGCGCGAAGCGCTGGCTCTGCTGACTCTGCCAGGCACCGACTGGATGCTGCTGACCGTGGCCTGCATCTGCCTGTTCATCGGCGCGATGGGTAAATCGGCGCAGTTCCCGCTGCACGTCTGGCTGCCGGACTCGATGGAAGGTCCAACCCCGATTTCCGCACTGATCCACGCGGCAACCATGGTTACCGCTGGCATCTTCATGGTGTCGCGCATGTCGCCGCTGTTCGAACTGTCGGACACCGCGCTGAGCTTCATCCTGGTCATCGGTTCGATCACCGCGCTGTTCATGGGCTTCCTGGGCATCATCCAGAACGACATCAAGCGCGTGGTGGCTTACTCGACGCTGTCGCAGCTGGGCTACATGACGGTGGCGCTGGGTTCGTCGGCGTACTCGGTGGCCGTGTTCCACCTGATGACGCACGCGTTCTTCAAGGCACTGCTGTTCCTGGGCGCCGGTTCGGTCATCATCGGCATGCACCACGATCAAGACATCCGCAACATGGGCGGCCTGCGTAAATACATGCCGATCACCTGGATCACTTCGCTGCTGGGTTCCTTGGCACTGATCGGCACGCCGTTCTTCTCGGGCTTCTACTCGAAAGACTCGATCATCGAAGCAGTGGGCGAGACCCATATCTGGGGCGCCGGCTTCGCGCAGTTCGCCGTACTTGCTGGCGTGTTCGTGACCGCGTTCTACTCGTTCCGTATGTACTTCCTGGTGTTCCACGGTAAAGAGCGTTTCGGCCAGGCGCATGCGCATGGTCATGACGACCACCATGCCGCCGCGCACGACGACCACGCTCACGATTCCGACGCGCACCATGAGGAAGAGGAAGACGACCACGCTCACCACGGTCTGGCCCCAGGTCAGAAACCGCATGAATCGCCATTCGTGGTCTGGTTCCCGCTGGTGATGCTGGCCATTCCATCGGTCATCATCGGCGCGCTGGCCATCGGCCCGATGCTGTTCGGCGACTTCTTCAAGAATGTGATCTACATCGGCGAAAACCACCACGCGATGGAACTGCTGAAAGAGGAATACCACGGTCCATTGGCCATGGCGATCCACTCGCTGACCTCGCTGCCGCTGTGGCTGGCGATCCTGGGCGTGGCATCGTCGTACTACTGCTACATGATCAATCCACGCGTACCGGCATGGTTCTTCGCCAAGTTCAAGGCAGTGCACACGCTGCTGGACAACAAGTACTACCTGGACAAGTTCAACCAGGTAGTGTTTGCAGGCGGCGCCCGTCTGCTGGGCGAAGGCCTGTGGAAAATCGGCGACAAGACCCTGATCGACGGCCTGCTGGTCAACGGCAGCGCCAAAGTAGTGGGCTGGTTCTCTTCGCTGACCCGCCTGGCGCAGACTGGTTACATCTACCACTATGCGTTCGTCATGATCCTCGGCATTCTGGGGTTCCTGGTCTACTTCCTGCCGTTTTGGCACGCTTAATTAGCTGATACGCAAAGAGATAACGATAACCATGATGCAGCAAACCATATCTACTCTACCTCCGTACCTGAGCCTGGCGATCTGGCTCCCGATTATTTTCGGCCTGATCGTCCTGGCAGTGGGGCGCGACAGCAACGCCGGCTTTACCCGCGTGCTGACGCTGATCGCGTCCATCGTCAGCTTCGGCGCGACGATCCCGCTGGTCACGCACTTTGACAATGCCGCGCACGGCATGCAGTTCGTCGAGAAATCGGCGTGGATCGAGCGCTTCAACATCTTCTACTCGCTGGGCATCGACGGCCTGTCGCTGTGGTTCGTGCCGCTGACCGCCTTTATCACCATCATCGTGGTGATCTCGGCCTGGCAGGTGATCCAGAAACGCGTGGCCCAGTACATGGGCGCGTTCCTGATCCTGTCCGGCCTGATGATCGGCGTGTTCTGCGCCATGGACGGCCTGCTGTTCTACTTCTTCTTTGAAGCGACCCTGATCCCGATGTACATCATCATCGGTATCTGGGGCGGCGACAACCGTGTCTACGCCTCGTTCAAGTTCTTCCTGTACACCTTCTTCGGTTCGCTGCTGACGCTGGTTGCCATCATCTACCTGTACAAAGTCACCGGTAGCTGGGACATTCTGTACTGGCACAAGGCGCCGCTGACGATGACCGAGCAGGTCGCCATCTTCTTCGCCTTCTTCATGGCGTTCGCCGTCAAGGTACCGATGTTCCCGGTCCACACCTGGCTGCCGGACGTCCACGTGGAAGCGCCAACCGGCGGTTCCGCCGTGCTGGCCGCGATCATGCTGAAACTGGGCGCGTACGGCTTCATCCGCTTCTCGCTGCCGATCACCCCGGACGCCTCGCACTACCTGTCGGGCTTCGTCATCACCCTGTCGCTGATCGCCGTGATCTACGTCGGCCTGGTGGCACTGGTCCAGAAAGACATGAAGAAGCTAGTCGCCTACTCGTCGATCGCGCACATGGGCTTCGTCACCCTGGGCTTCTTCGTCTTCAACAGCATGGCCACCCAGGGCGCCATCATGCAAATGATCTCGCACGGCTTCGTGTCGGCCGCGATGTTCCTGTGCATCGGCGTACTGTACGACCAGGCGCACTCGCGTCAGATCGCCGACTACGGTGGTGTGGTCAACAAGATGCCGCGTTTCGCCGCCTTCTTCATCCTGTTCTCCATGGCCAACTGCGGCCTGCCAGCGACCTCCGGTTTCGTCGGCGAGTTCATGGTGATCCTGGGCGCCACCCAGTACAACTTCTGGATCGGCCTGCTGGCAGCCACCGCGCTGATCTTCGGCGCAGCGTACTCGCTGTGGATGGCCAAGCGCGTCATCTTCGGCAAAGTGGCCAACCACCACGTCGCCGAGCTGGTTGATCTGAATGGCCGTGAATTCCTGATGCTGGGCATTCTGGCAGTCTGCGTGCTGGCCATGGGCCTGTACCCAGCCCCATTCACCGACACCATGCAAACCTCGGTTGCGGACCTGCTGGCACACGTTGCACAGAGCAAGCTGCCGTTCCCGGCGCATTAAGAAGAAAACGGAAACGCATAAATGACTACACCTATTCCACAAGAGGCCGTGAACCTGGTCCCGGCCTACGCCGAGATCGCGTTATTGATCGGCGCCTCGGCGATCCTGCTGATCGATATGTTCCTGACCAAGGCGCAGCGTTCGTTCACCTACGCGCTGTCGCTGCTGATGCTGGTGGTCCTGGCCGGCATCAGCTACCACGACTACGCCGCCGGTACGACGACCTATACCTTCCACGGTATGTTCGTCTCCGATCCGATGGCCAACCTGCTGAAACTGTTCACCTACCTGACCGTGGGCATGACGCTGGTGTATTCGCGCCAGTACGCGGCGGACCGCGACATGCTGAGCGGTAACCTGGGCGGCGAGTTCTACGTGCTGGCGCTGTTCGCCATGATGGGCCAGATGGTGATGATCTCGGGTTCCAACCTGCTGTCGATCTACCTGGGCGTGGAACTGATGTCCCTGTCGCTGTACGCACTGGTGGCGATCCGTCGCGACAACGTGCGCGCGACCGAAGCGGCGATGAAGTACTTCGTGCTGGGCGCCCTGGCGTCGGGCTTCCTGCTGTACGGTATGTCGATGCTGTACGGCGCGACCGGCACGCTGGACATCGCCCAGATCTCGGCAGCGGCAGCCAGCGGCACCATCAACAAAACCATCCTGATCTTCGGCCTGGTGTTCCTGGTAGCCGGCCTGGCGTTCAAACTGGGCGCCGTGCCATTCCACATGTGGGTGCCGGACGTCTACGACGGTTCGCCAACCGCCGTGACCCTGCTGCTGGGCGGCGCACCGAAAATCGCTACCTTCGCGATCTGCATCCGCCTGCTGGTGGAAGGCCTGATGCCGATGGCCTTCGACTGGCAGCAGATGCTGATGGTGCTGGCCGTGCTGTCGCTGGCGATCGGTAACCTGACCGCCATCGCCCAGACCAACATCAAGCGTATGCTGGCGTACTCGACCATCGCACAAATCGGCTTCGTGCTGCTGGGCCTGCTGTCGGGCGTGGCGGGCACCACCGACGTGACCGGCCGCGACGCTGCCTACAGCGCCTCGATGTACTACGTGATCACCTACGTGCTGACCACCGTCGGTACCTTCGGCACGCTGATGCTGGCCTCGCGCGCCGGCTTCGACGCCGACAACCTGGCCGACTTCAAGGGCCTGAGCAAGCGTAATGGCTGGTTCGCGCTGGTGATGACCATCCTGCTGTTCTCGCTGGCTGGCGTGCCACCGATGATGGGCTTTGCCGCCAAGTTCGCTGTACTGAACTCGGTGCTGGCCACCGGCCAACTGTGGCTGACCATCTTCGCCGTGATGTTCTCGCTGATTGGTGCGTTCTACTATCTGCGCGTCATCAAGACCATGTGGTTTGACGAGCCGGTCGATACCGCGCCGATCGTCGCCCCGTTCGACATGAAGCTGGTACTGAGCATCAACGGCCTGGCCGTCGTTGCGCTGGGTGTTATGCCAGAAGGCATGCTGAAAGCCTGCATGGCCGCCATCAAAGCGACCCTCGCGACCTGATGGATACCTCCACCGCCGGCTGGTTGGTGATCGCGATTGCACTCGCGGCCGCCAACCTGCCGTTCTTCAACGACCGCCTGTTCGCCGTGGTCGGCGCCAAATGGCAGCGCAAGCCGCTGTACATCCGGCTGCTGGAAATGACGGCACTGTACATGGTGGTCGGTTTTATTGGCTTCGCCCTCGAAGCCAATATCGGCGTCCGCTTCCCGCAGGCGTGGGAGTTCTACGCAATCTCCGGCTGCCTGTTTGTGGTTCTCGGTTTTCCGGGATTCATCGTCCGTTACCTGCGCAAGCCTCACGGCTGATACACTATCGTTCTCATACGATCGTGGAGCAGGGATGGACAACCTCAAAGAAACGCGCATCGACGGTGAACTGGTCTACAACGGCCATTTCCTGAAGGTGCAGCGCGACATCATAGAACTCCCCAACGGCAAGCACACCAAGCGTGAATACATCCTGCACCCCGGTGCAGTGGTGATTCTGCCGTTGCTGGACGACGGCACGGTGCTGATGGAGCGCCAATATCGCTACCCATTGCATGACGTCTTCATCGAATTCCCGGCCGGGAAAATCGACAAGGGTGAAGACCCGTTGGTCGCCGCCAAGCGCGAGCTGGAAGAGGAAACCGGCTACACCGGCGGCGAATGGCAGTTCGTCAGCAAAATCCATAACGCCATCGCCTATTCCGACGAGCACCTGGACCTGTACCTGGCGCGCGGCCTGAAAGCCGGCCCGGCCAAACTGGATGAAGGCGAGTTTCTCGAAACCTTCACCGCCACCATCGACGAACTGCTGCAATGGGTCCGCGAAGGCAAGATCACCGACGTCAAGACTGTGATCGGCATCTTCTGGCTGGACAAGCTGCGCGCGGGCGACTGGAAGCTATGAAACCGTGGATGGCGTGTTTGCTGATGCTTGCCGCTGGTAGCGCGCAAGCGGCGCAGCAACGCACGCCATTCCAGATTCGCTGCGAAGACACGATCAGCAAGACGGTATCGGTGCTGTCGTCGAAGCAGAACGGCTTCACCGTCAACAACCAGCTGCCATACCGCGCATTGACTGCGCGCACCGGCAGCATGGACAACCGCATGCAGACACTCGGGCTGACGGTCACCAATGGCGTTTACCGCGCCACGCTGGGCGGGCCGATTCTGCAAGACCCGGCCAGCGGCTACGAATGCGTGGCGCCGCGCGTGACGATCCAGCTGAATTATTCGCCGGTGCTGATCTATGTCGGCAACGAGTTTGCGCCGGGCACCTGCGCGTACAAGGAAATCCTGACGCACGAGCAGCGCCACCTGAAAGCCTACATGGACAATCTGGCGCGGGTGGAAAAAGTGGTGACGGCGGCGTTAAACAAGCGTTTTGCCGGGCAGCCGATGTACGCGCCGTCCGGCACCGCCATGTCGGCGCTGGAGCACGAAATCAACGGTACCTGGTTCCCGTTCATCCAGGCGGAATTCGACAAGGGCAAGCTCGAACAGGCCAGGATCGACACGCCGCAGGAATACGCACGCCTGGCCCAGACCTGCAACGGCGAGATAGCGGCGATCGTGAATCGCCGCCGTAAATAGAGAAACTGATGACAGCAACAACTCAACAACCACCGCGCTACTTTGCGCTGCTGCCTGCCGCTGGCGTTGGCGCGCGCATGGCGGCCAACGGGCCGAAACAATACCTGACTGTCGGCGGCAAACCGATGCTGCGACATGCGGTGGACGCGTTTCGCGCTTCCGCGCTGGTGACGCATACCTACGTCGTCGTCAGCCCGGACGATGGCGTGATCGACTCGGTGCTGCCGTCGAACCTGGACGGCGTGACGGTGCTGCGCGTCGGCGGCGCCACGCGCATGGACTCGGTGCTGAACGGCCTGCGTGCGCTGACTGGCGTGCTCGATCAGTACGACCTCGTCATGGTGCACGACGCCGCGCGTCCCGGTCTGACGCCGGCCTTGATCGCCAAACTGATCGACGGCGTCGGCGATGATCCGGCCGGCGGATTGCTGGCCATGCCGGTAGTCGACACCATCAAGCGCAGCGCCCCCGCGACGGACGGCTCAAGAACCAGCGCCGCCACCGTGCCACGCGATGGCCTGTGGGCCGCGCAAACGCCACAAATGTTCAGCTACGGATTGCTGCTGCGCGCCTTGGGCAGCGCTCCCGACGCCAATGCGATCACCGACGACGCCAGCGCCGTCGAAATGCTGGGCCATGCACCGCGCCTGATCGAAGGCCATCCACGGAATTTAAAAGTAACGCTGCCAGCGGACATCCGCATCGCCGAAATGTACCTGGCTAACAAGGAAGACTAAACATGAGCAAACTCCCATTCCGCATCGGTCAAGGCTATGACTGCCACGCGCTGGTGGAAGGCCGCAAACTGATTATCGGCGGCGTAGACATCCCGCACCACGTCGGCCTGCTGGGCCACTCGGATGCCGACGTGCTGCTGCACGCGATCACCGACTCGATCCTGGGCGCCGCTGCCCTGGGCGACATCGGCAAACACTTCCCAGACACCGATCCAGAATTCAAAGGCGCCGACTCGCGCAAGCTGTTGAAGGAGGCCGCCAGGCGTGTGGTGGCGACCGGCTATAGTATCGGCAACATCGACTGCACCATCATCGCCCAGCGTCCGAAGATGGCGCCGCACATCCCATCGATGCGCGCCAACATCGCCGAGGATTTGGGCGTGGACATCAGCCAGGTCAACGTCAAGGCCAAGACCAATGAGAAGCTGGGTTACCTCGGACGTGAAGAAGGCATCGCTGCTGAATCCATCGCTTTGCTGATTGCCTCATAAAAAATCGTCGCATCGTTTTCCAGCACGGCGACCGCCACGTCGCGCGACACGGCGGGATAGTCACGGAGGAAGTCCGCCATCGGCCGTCCCGCCAACAAATAGTCGAACATCCGCTTGACCGGCACTAGCGTGTCTTTGAAAACTGGCATGCCGCCGAGGATGTCCGGCTCCATCTGCACCAATGGCGTGATCGATTTCATAAACGCCAGCACCGCAGGATCAAAAGGGTCCAGCGGCGATTGACGGGGCGGAATCACGCGACCGTTAAAGTAATGTACCGGCTCACCAAAATACCTCGGATCATATTCCGGCCCATCCTCATCAATGATGATTTCGTCGTCGTGATTGGGCATCGCATTAAACCAGCTATCCTGATCGTCGAAGGTATCTTCTTGATTCTTGTCGAGTGGCTTTTCTGAATGAAATGATTCGTAGTCCATTGCGCCTCTCCGTGTAAGTGATGCATACGATCTGGGCGTTCCACCAGCCGTAAGCGTTGTAGCGTTGTTCGCCGTAGTCATGGCGGAAATCTTCAATGACGAGTGCTTCAGCTTCAAGCACAGCACAAGCGTCGGCGAAGTCCAGGCCGTGCTTACGCAGATTGCTCTTGCGCTTAGCTGCGTCCCATGTATAGATAGTCATTTCAGTGTAGCGGCTTGACGATATCCTTCAAGCGGACTGAAAAGCCAGCGGACTCAGGGCATCTTCACCATCGTCCGCTTGCTGTTTGCCTGATCTTTAGTTTGGATCAAAGGTGCGTGATTTGATATCCTGGAGATGAAGTCATGCCAGCTCTTCGCATGACGGCTGCGTACGCCAAGAATGCCTTCAAGCGGTTTAGGAGTTTTGTGAAGAATCGATTCATCTTTTTAGGCTGGTTTGCTTTTGCTTTTGCTTTGCAGGCCAGTGCGCAAACCATTCATTGTGATGCCGTCAGTACTCGCTTGAACGAGCTGGCGGGTGGCGACCAGAAAATTCGGCAAGCGCTGCATCAACAGGCCACTGCCGCTGAACAGGAGCGTGTGCAAAAGCGCCAGATGGTCATCGATAGCGAGAATCTGCAACACCTGAAAGCGATCGTCGCAGCGTGCGGGTGGCCCAAGACCACAAAGGGCAGCCATGCCGCCTGGTTGCTAGCCCAGCATGCGGATAGCGACCTCGCGTTTCAACGCAGTGCAAAGGAACTGCTGGAAGCTTCAGTCAAAGCAGGCATTGCCGCACCGCTCGATGTTGCCTACCTTGCCGATCGCATTGCCACCAACGAAGGCCGCCCACAAGAGTATGGAACGCAATTCTCGCTGACGGATCGCTGCCACCTGGTACTCGATCCGGTGGATGATCGGAAACTGGTCAACCGTCGCCGCCTGGCGATTGGGCTGCAAAGTCTGGAAGAATACGAGGCAGAAGCCCGCCGGCGTTTTATCCCGGCTGATTGCCCCCCAGCGGTGGGCCGTTAGCCAACTTATTTTGGCGTCGCCGTTGCGGTGGTGACCGGCACGCCAAATGAGGCTTGCAGCGTCTCGTAATGATCGATGTCCAGCGCGTCGCCGCCTTCGGTGAAGATCAGCTGGGCGCCGTCCTTGGAGACGAACTGGTCGGGGGACGTGGGGAAGATTTCCACAGTGGGCTTGCCCCTGAGTCCTATATAGAAACGGCCGACCCGGCGGCTGAAGCGCACGATGTCGCCGTTATTCAGCACGTACTCGTACTCGAACGCCTTGAAGTCCTGCGGCTCCATGTGATAGCGCCGCGCCTTGACCGTTACGCTCCCAATGGGATCAGCCGCTGCGGCAGCGCTGAGCGCTTGCTCTTGTTGCTGGGCAGAAGCGGACGCGACGGAAAAGCAGAGTGCCGCAGCGGCCAGGCGTGAAGCGATTATTTTCATAAGAGCCTCCAATGAGTTAGTAAAAAGATACTATCTCATTGTAATGCCGTATGCAATTGTTTTCAGTTATCGGGGCAGAGGGATGACTTCGCCAATGCCGGAGTGGTCGTGATGGTCGCCGAAAATCCGCTCCAGTTCAACCTGCGCGAATTCGCCCGTGCAGTGGCCGGCGGCGACGCGTTCGATATGCCAGCGCGATTTGAAATTGTTGACTACTTCGCTGACCTGCTGGTCGCTCTTGTCGACCAGATGCAGACCGCCGACGATGGTGTAGAGCTGCGTATCGTACTGCGCCGCCGCTTCCAGAATTCGTTCGATGCCAGGATGCGAACAGCCGACCACAACCGCCAAGCCCTTCGGCGTCTTGATCGCCAAAGATAGTTCGTTCAGCTCCAGTGTGCCTTTGCTGTCAGAAACCGTCTTCACCAAAAACAGCCCCGGTGCGATTTCTACCGACTTATCGATCAATGTGAATTTGGTGTTTGGCCATGGCGAATCGATGGTCAGGTTTTCCGGTGGTTTGCCGTTGAAATAGCGCAGGTCGGGAGTGATGCCGGCGGCATTGCGCAGCAACGCCTTGGCCGCAGGAGGAGATGGCGGCGTACCGAATGAGCCGGTTTCCAGCGGCGCATAAATCTTCACATGGGGATTCTGCTCCAGCACATACGCCAGTCCGCCAGTATGGTCGCCGTGCCGATGCGAGATGACGACGAAGTCCAGCGTCTTCAGGTCGATATTCAGCTTGCGTACATTGTCCGCAAAGGCCTGATACTGGCCGCCCGCGTCAAACAAAATCCGTTTGCCGCCGTACTCCACCAGCGCCGAATAGCCCCAGCCACGCTCCAGGTTCGATGGTTTGCCGAACGCGTCAAAGATCACTGTGACGCGCGCTGGGTTCTCATCAGCGTGTACGGGAAAAAGGCAGGACAGGCCTGCCAGCAAAACCATCAAGCGTAGCAACTTCATTTCAGATCCTTTGGAGAACGATACGGATCGATCGATTGTCACGCGATGGCCATTCTTTTACCAAGTCTATTTGCGCATATCCTTATTGGTTTTCTGAGGACGGCGCCAGGAGACTTTGCAGGCGGTCTGCTGTGCCGGAAATCCGTTGAAGTCGCGGGTAGCGCAGGGACTCGAAGTAGGCGATGCTGACGGTGTACGATGCGCCGTCGGCGTCGAAGGATAGTTCGATTGGCTGTTTGCTGGCAGCGGCATCGCGGATGGCTTGTTTGAGCAGATCGTCCGTGTACGGCTTGCCCGCGACGGCCGTCAGACGGGTGCCAAGGCTGATGCCGGCCTTGAAGGCGGGGCTTTCCCACGCCACGCTTTTCACCGCGCCTTTTTTGCCGATCACCAGTCCCAGCGAAGTGGAGAGGTCAATGCCGCCCAGGTCCGCTTCGTGCTGCACGAAGAAATCGGTCGGCTGGTCGGTGTACACCAGCTGATAGCCGCCACGCTTCAGGCCATCCAGCAGATGCGTGTCGTCATGCGCGTTCAGGCGCGTGTTGAAATACGCCGCCCAGTTGTATGGTGCAATCTGGTTCAAGGCCTTGCACACGTCGTCGAAAGTGTAGGTGGAGATGGTGCGGGAATTCTGCCCCAGGCCGAAGAAGGTGGCGGCAAAATCGAGCATGCTTTTCCGACCGCCGCTCAGTTCACGCAGCAGCATGTCGACATCCAGCCACAGCATCACACCTTCCGGGTAGTAGTCCTCGCGCCGCTGCCAGTCGCGCCAGTGGACTGGCTTGGCCGGCATGTACAGCGCATCGACGGTGCTGTCCTGTAGCGACTTCCACACGCGCCCCGGACGATTGGCCATCAGCGACGCGTCGACCGCCAGCGCATCCAGGCTTTGCTCCATCGTGCGCAAGCCAAGGCGCCGCGACATGACGTGGGCCCAGAATTCGGTCTGGCCTTCGTACACCCACAGCAGGCTGCCGCGCATCGGCAGGTTCAGGTTGGGCGACCACAAATCGGCCGGCTGTCGCGTGCGGCCATTCCACGAATGGATAAATTCATGCGCCACCAGATTGGCCATCAAGACCTGTTCGCCCACATCGCGCGCGTAGTTGGCGGAGACGTTGATCTCGGTCGATTCCTGATGCTCGACGCCACCTCCGGACGGCATCACGTCGGACAGGGACATCAGCAGATCGAAGTGGCGATAGTGCTGCGAACGGAATAACTGCGGCACCGCCGTCGCCATCGCGCGGAATTTTTCCACCAGCGCGGGCGGCAGGTCCAGCGCAGCGTCGTTATCGCCGAACATATTCAGGCGCACCGGGATGGCCGGTGCATTGGTTAGCTCTACACGCTTGTAGTAGCGGCCAGCGTACACCGGCGCGTCGGCCAGATCCTCGAAGCTGGCCGGCTTGAACGAGACGCGATTGGCGTTCGCCTGCGCCGTTTCCAGCGAGGTGGCGAACTGGAAGCCCTCGGGCATCGTCAACTCCGCCTGCACGCCGATATTGCGAATGAACCAGCCGGCAGGGTAGAGCGCCACCTTGGACCAGGGCAGCGTCAGCATGTCGCGCGAAATGAGTTTAGGGCCGTTCGCTGCGGGCAGGTACTGGAATTCCAGTTCCAGCTCGCGCGTGCCGGCGGGAACGTCGATATGGAACGCAAACGGGTTGACGACATCGCGCCGCCATTCCAGCCTGCGCTGGCCGGCTTTGATGATCAGGCCCGCCAGCGCCGCCGCTTCCTGCGTGGCCGAATGACTGCCGGTTTCCCACTGCGGATACAGCAGCACCATGGCGCCTGCCTTCTGTACCGGAATGGTCTCGCGCACGCGGAAGATTTTATGCACGCTGTCTGAAGCGTCGACCTTGAGCGTAATGTCACCTTTAAACGGAATATCACGCGGCGCGGCGATGGCAGGAGCCGCAGGCGCCGGTTGCGGGCCAACGCTGGCATACGCAGGAATCACGCAAGCCAAGGTGAGAAGAGGGAGCAGCAGCTTGTTCATTGCACGCCAAATGAAATCCACGGGACGCCAAGAATATCTGTACGCCCGCGCGGTGTAAAGCCATTAGCGCGGGCGTTCAGTTACACCAGCACGCCGCCGCCGTCGACGGTGTGCACCTGGCCGGTGGCGAAGCCGCTGGTCATCAGGAACAGGTAGGCCGCCGCGACGTCCTCCGCCGAGCCGACGCGGCCCACCGGCAGCTTTGCGGCCAGGTCAGCGTACATGCGCTGGCAGGCTTCTTCCGTCATGCCCGACCACAGATTGGTCGCTACCACGCCTGGCGATACCGCATTGACGCGAATGGGCGCCAGTTCCACCGCCAGCGCGCGCGTCAAGGCTTCCACTGCGCCGCACACGCTGGCGACCAGCGTCCAGTTGGCGTGCGGTTTTTGTGCCGCGATGCCGGTGGTGAAGGTCAGCGAACCGCCCGGCCGCAGGTTACGCACGCCGTATTTCGCCGCCGCCATCGCGCCCCAGTAGCGGATCTCGAACGCGGAGCGCGCCGTCTGCAAGTCGGTGTCCGGGAGCGGCGCAAGCTGTAGCGAGTCGCCGGCTGTGTAGACCAGGTGATCGAATGCGCCGCAGGTGTTGAAGAAGCGCTCTATCGCGCTTTCGTCACGCAGATCCACCGTGCAGCCTTGGGCCTTGGGTCCGAGCACCGCCAACGCTTTCTCGATGCGCGTCATCTGGCTGGAGACGATCATGACTTCCGCGTCCTCACGCAAGGCTTCACGCGCCACGGCGAGACCGATCCCGGACGAAGCACCCAGCACGATCACGCGCTGACCATACAAGCGGCCGCTCATGCCTGCACCCGCGCCAGCAGTCCGGCGATGGCATGGTCTAGCGTGACGGTGCCTTTGCGCGACCCGCTTTCCCCTTTTTCGAACTCGATCCAGCCTTCGTTAAAGCCATCCAGCATTTGCATGCGCGGCGTTGGATTGGTCATGCCTTGCGCCGCAAACAGCTCGGCCCAGGTGTCGCGTGGCACGGCGCGCGCGCTCACTTCGCGGCTCAGCAGGCGGCTGAAGCTGGCGGCGATGTCGGCAGGGCTGATGCGTTGCGGTCCTTCCAGTTCGACCACGCGGGTGCCTTGCCAGGTCTGTTGCAGCAGCTCGGCCGCCAGCGTGGAGATGTCGGCGCAGGCCACCATCGGCACCGGACGCTCCAGTGGTTGCAGGAAGCTGGCGATGCTGCCAGCGCGCGCGGATGGCACGTCCCACTGGTAATTCTCGATAAACCATGCGGCGCGCAGGAAGGTCACCGGCAGATCCAGCGAACCGAGTTCGCGCTCCATGATGCCCAGCTGATTGAGCAGGTTGGGCTGCGTGGCTTGCGCGCCGATGGTCGACAGTACGACAACCCGTGACGGACGCGCCGTTGCCAGTGCCAGGCGCAGGGCGGCGATGCTGCGGCGCGCTTCTGGAAAGCCTTCGGTCGGATCGAAGGTTGGCGGCAGCAGCACGAACACCGCTTCGGCGCCGATAAAGGCATGGGCCAGTGCGTCAGCGTCGTTGATGTCGGCCAGCGCGACTTCGGCGCCGTGGGCGGCCCAGCTCTGGCCTTTGGCCGCGTCACGCACCACGGCGCGCACGGGCAGGCCGGCGGCCAGCAATTGCCTGCCCAGCTCCGAACCGACTTGTCCCGTAATACCGGTAATTGCATACATCTGATTCTCCTTGTGAAGTTGATGGGAGAATTTTGCTGCAAAACGTCCAATACTCCGATAGCATGGAACGCATATCATTGATGACTAATCGGCATATATGGCATTCGACGAAAAAACCGTGAACGGTATGCGCGTGCTGGCCGCAATTGTGGACAGCGGCAGTTTCGTGCGCGCTGGCGAGGCGCTGGCGATGTCGCAGTCGGGCGTCAGCCGCGCCGTCGCCCGGCTGGAGGCCCGGCTCAATATCCGGCTGTTCGACCGCACCACGCGCAAGGTGTCGCTCACCGACGAGGGCCGCCGCTTCTACGCGCAGATCAATCCACTGCTGGCGGGGTTGGAAGATGCCGTGGCGTCCGCAGGCGAGGGCGCCGTTGTGGTGCGCGGCCGGCTGCGGGTGAATGTCGATCCGCTGCTTGCGCGCCTGCTGCTGGGTCCAAAGCTGGGCGCCTTTGTTAAGCAGTATCCGGAACTGGAGCTGGACCTGACTGTGCGCGATCACTTGGGCGATATGGTCGGCGATGGTTTCGACCTCGCCGTCCGCCTCGGTCATCCGCAGACCTCATCGCTGATCGCCCGCAAGCTGATGGACACGCGCGTGCTCACCGTCGCCACGCCGGCCTATCTGCGCAAGCACGGCACGCCGACGAAGCCGTCCGACCTGGAAAGCCCGGACCACGTCTGCATCCACTTCCGCAACCCGGTCACGGGGCGGCCATTCGACTGGGAGTTTCATCGCGGCGGCAAGGTGACCATTGTGCATCCACGCGGCCAGGTCACGCTCAACGATCCGGGCACGATGGAGAGCGTGCTGCTGTCGGGTTATGGCTTGGCGCAGGTGATCGATCTGGCGGTGCAGCCGCTGCTGCGTTCCGGCGCCCTGACGCCGGTGTTGACGGCATGGCCGGACGAACGTTTTCCGCTGTATGCGCTGTACCCGTCGCGCCAGCATCCGCCGGCCAAGACGCAGGCCTTCCTGGCCTTTGTCCAGTCTCTGCTACCATGACGGCTTTTAGGAGTAGCAGGAGTAGCAAATGACGACGCGGGATATGACGGCGTACCGCAAGGTAGCGGTGCATTCGGAGGAGTGGAATGGCCAGGTGGAGATCCATCCGATGCCAGGCCAGGCCTATGCGACGGATCTCAACGTGCAGTGTTCGCGCCGCATGTGCGACACCCGCATCTACCCGCTCGGCACCAGCTTCCTGGTAGACGCCAAACTGACGGACCGCCTGGGCGGTCCGCAGTACCTGTACGTCTGGCATGGCGACGACATCAACGTGATGTCGGACCAGGAGGCGGAAGTCTTCCTCGGCGCTTATCGCCGCGTCAGACTGTAACGCTTTAATGCACCGCGTGTAGCTTGGTGGCCGGCTGTTCGCCGTCCTGTGCCCAGCGCATGGTGACTGCCGCCATGGCCAGTGCCAGTACGCCGCCCACCACCATGGCGCTCGATACACCCAGATGATCGACCGCCACGCCACCAACCAGCGCACCGCTGGCCAGCGCAATCTGCGCGGTGGTGACGAATACCGCGCCGCCGCTTTCCATCGCATGCGGCGCCGCCTGGAAGATCCAGGTCTGCACCGACATCGGCATCATGCCGAACGCAATGCCCCACACGATGACCAGCAATGTTGCACCGATCAGGCCGGTGCCCAGCAACGGCAGCAGCGCGGTTGACAGGCCCATCACCACGCCAGTGGTGATCAGGCCGGCACGCACGCTGCGCGCCAGGATCTTGCCGCCGATGACGTTACCTGCCAGGCCGGCCGCGCCGTACACCAGCAGCAGGATGCTGATGGTGCGGGCGTCCAGATGCGCCACCTGGCTGAGGAACGGGGTGATGTAGGTGTAGGCGGCAAACTGGCCGATGAACACCAGCATGGTGATGAGAATGCCTAGCCGTGCCTTCGGCACGCGCAGCATTTCCGGCAACTGGCGGAAGGTCACCGACGATTTGGCCGGCAGCGACGGCAGCAGGCGCATTTGCGTTAGCAGCACCAGCAACGCGACCACGCCACCGGCATGGAAGGCAATGCGCCAGCCGAACAATTCGCCCAGCAGCGCACCGGCCGGCACACCGGCCACGGTGCCGATGGAAACGCCGGCAAAAATCATCGACAGCGCGCGCGGCTCGGAGCCGGGCGGCACCAGCCGCGTGCTAAGCGCCGGTCCCAACGCCCAGAAGCCGCCGACGCCGATACCCAGCAACGCGCGGCCGAACAGCACCAGCGGGAAGGAATGCGACAGGGCGACGATCAGGTTGGACACCAGCATGGTGCCGGTCAGGCTCCACAGCACGAAGCGACGGTCGGTCTTGCCGATGCCGACCGTGACCAGGATGGCGGCCAGCGCTGCGACTAAACCGGGCACGGTGACCATCATGCCGGCCACGCCTTCGGTCACGCCCAGTTCGGCGGCAATCGCCGGCAGCAGGCCGACCGGCAGGAATTCGGTGGTCACCAGCGCGAAGGCGCCGATGGCGATCGATATCACAGCCGGCCACGGCGAGTGGTGGTGCGACGGTGAGGTTTCGGCCTCGGTGGCCAGGGTGTTGGTTTGATTTTGCATGATCGTCCTGAAAAAGCTTGAGTTTTTTACTGGTCGGTTCATAATGTGCGTCAGGAGATACTTTGTCAATAAATATTTAACCGATCGGTATGAAAGAGCGAAAAATCGGCCGTCCACGCACCTTCGATGCAGACCAGGCGCTGGATAAAGCCATGAGAGTATTCTGGGAAAAGGGCTACGAAGGCAGTTCCTTGCCCGAGCTGACGGAAGCCATGGGCATGAACCGGCCCAGCCTGTACGCGGTGTTCGGCAACAAGGAGAACCTGTTCAAGCTGGCGCTGGAGCGCTACGGCGCCACCCACGATCCGCTGTTCAACGCTGCGCTGGAAGAGAAAACCGCGCGCGGTGTGGTCGAGCATTTCCTGCGCGGCAATGCCGATGCCCAGACCGAGGAGGAGAATCCGCACGGTTGCCTGGTCATCAACGGCGCGCTGGCGTGCAGCGACGATGCGCTGCCGATCCGCAATTCCCTGATCGAGCGCCGCGCCGCCGCGGAAGCGCGCCTGCGCGACCGCTTCGACCGCGCCAAGGCCGAGGGTGATTTGCCGGAAGATTTCTGCGCCAGCCAGATGGCGCGCTATGTGATGACGATGTCCAACGGCATGGCGGTGCAGGCCGGCGCCGGGGCCACCCGCCAGCAATTGCAGGAAGTCGTCGATCAGGTATTGCGCGGCTGGCCGGGCGCCTGACGCGGCTTACATTCCCACGTGCTCGCGTGCTGACCCGCTGGCTTGCTGACCTGCCGGCCGCTGGCCAAGTCAGGGCGGGTAGGCCAGTTCCGCCGGCACGTTCAGCTCCAGCCAGGTGCCTTTGTCGGGCTTGCTGACCACGATCAGCTTGGCGCCCAGGTTTTGCGCGCGTTCGCGCATGCCCAGCATGCCCCAGTGTCCCTGCTGAATGCTTTTTTGCAGCTGTTGCTCGTCGTAGCCCTTGCCGTTGTCGACGATGCGCAGCGTCACCACATCATTGGCGTAGCAGATTTCCGCCGTCACCAGTGTGGCTTCGGCGTGCTGGAAGGCGTTGCGCAACGCCTCCTGGCCGATCTCGCTTAATTCTTCCTGCACGATCACGCTCAACGCGCGCCGCTGGCCTTCGATCTCCAGCGCAAAGCGGGTGGCCGGATGCAGCACCGTCAGGTATTCGCCCAGATGCTGGAGCTTGCGCTCGGGATCGCTGCCCCGGCGTAGCTGCTGCACCTGCGCGCGGCCCTCGTCCATCGCCTGGGTGGCGCTGCCCAGCACTTTTTGCAGGCGGGTGCGCGCCGGGCCGCCGTCGGGCAAGTCTTGCGCCACCGCGTGGATCTGCAACGCCAGCCCTTGCACGCTTTGCAGGAAGGTATCGTGCAGCGTGCGGGCAATACGTTCGCGCTCCGCCAGTCCGGCCTGCATGCGGTTCTGCACTTGGTGCGTAATGCGGCGGGTGGCGATCTTCAGGCGGTATTTGTGCAGGCCGTAGACCAGTCCAAGCAGCAGCGCCGCGCACAGCAGCCGGAACCACCAGGTCTGGGCGATGGTTGGCGCGATCGTGATTGGCAGCACGGCGGTCGATTCGCTGACCACGCCATCCTCGTTGACGGCGCGCACGCGGAACGCATATTGGCCCGGGCCGACGTTGGTGTAATAGGCGGCGCGGCGCGTGCCGGCGTCTTCCCATTCCGTGTCCACGCCTTCCAGCTGGTACTGGAAGCGCATGCCTTCCGGCTTGCGCAGGCCCGGCGCGGTGTAATGGATGGTCAGGTTGGACGAACCGGGCGGCAGATGCAGCGCGCCATCGGCCGGGTAGGCGCCTTTCTGGGTTTCCACCCGCAACAGCTGGACATTCGGACGCACCGGATTGGTCTGGACCTGATCCAGGTCCAGCCGCACCAGGCCGCCGGAGGCGCGCGCCCACAGGCGTTGGTTGTCGATGTTGATCAGCGTGCTCAGCCGGTTATCGAAGGCGGCGCGGCCAGGATAGCCTTCCTGCGCGTCGATCAGATCAAACTTCAGCGGCAGCCTGGGCTGGCGCAACGCGGCGTCCCAGTCCTCGCGGCGGATGCGCACCAGTCCCTTGGCGCCGTTCAGCCAGCGGTCGCCGTTGGGCAGCAGCGTCAGGCCGGTGACATTGCGCAGCGCTTCCGCGTCGGGCGGCCCCAGCAGCTCGAACTGCTGGCCGCGCCGCACGGCGATGCCATGCTCGCCTCCCACCACCAGTTGCGGGCCCGGGAAAATGCCCGACTCGGCGCCGACCACGCGGATGTCGAATTCGGACAGCTTGCCGTTGTCGTACAGGCTCAGGCCGCCGTCGCTGTGGCTCAGCCACAACTGGCCGGTGTCGCCCGGCGCCGACATGGTGATCAGCGGCGGCAGGTTGAAGGCCTGGCGTGGCAACCACTTGCCGTCGACCAGCGCCATCAGGCCGGTCTGCAACGACATCATCCACAGCGCCTTGCCGTCGTCCAGCACGCCCAGCACCGTCAGATCGGCCGGCTTGCCGCCCGCCGTCGGCAGCGCGATGGTGCTGGTGGCGCCGTGCAGCACGCGCGTGATCTCGCGCTTGCCGACCAGCAGCATGGCGCCGTCGCGGTCCTTGCCCAGCACCTGCGCATAACGCCTCGGCTGCGCTTGCGGTGGCTGCCCCGGCGTCACTTTCCACAGCGTGCCGTCCGAATATTCGGCAGCCCACAGCTGGCCCTCGCTATCGGCGGCGATGCTGAACACGCCGGAACGGCTGGGGATGTTGGCGGCCACCAGCTTGTTCATGCGGAAGCGGTCGACGCCGGCATGGGTGGACACCCAGACATTCCCTTCGCGGTCTTCCAGCATGGCATTGACCGCCACCGAACTGAGCTGCCAATGCTGGTCGAGCTGGTCGTGCCTGGCGGCGGCCAGCGTCACCGGCTGGCCGGCCTGGATCTGCTCGCGGCTGATGCGGCATACGCCGATCGGGCATTGCAGCAGCCACAAATTGCCGTCGCGGTCGAACTGGCCGCGCAGCCGCGCTTCCTGCTGGTTGAATTCGGGCCGGCGCGGCAGCTGCTGGCCGGTCGGCGGCATCGGCACCGGCTGCGCGCCTTGCGGCGACAGTGTCCAGATCTGGCCATCCGGCGATTGTGTCAGCAAGCCGCGCAGCGCATCGCCCGGCAAGCGCTTGAGCTGGCCGGCGGCGCGGTCCACCAGCGACACATGCTCGCCGTTGCCGACCCAGACGCGGTCGTACTGGTCGATCAGCACGCTGAGGTTGTCGGTGTGCCACTCCGCGCCGGTGGACACCGTCTGCCAGCGTCCCGCGCGGTAGCGGTGCAGGCCGCTGTCACTGGCGGCCCATATTGTGCCCTCGGCGTCCATGTCCATCGCCAGCGGCGATTCAATCTGGTGCCAGTCGGCCTGGCCCAGCTGTTCGACCTTGCCGTTGGCATGGAGCACGCCGACGCCGTCGAATAAATAACCCAGCAGCAGGTCCCCATTCGGCAGCGCACGCAGGTAGTTGATCTGGTTGTTGGCCAGCGGATAGCGCTCGAATCGTACGCCGTCAAACCGGTATAGCCCGTCCTTGCTGCCAATCCACAGCCAGCCGTCGCGGGTCTGCGCCATGCCTTGGCTGTTTTGCGGCACGCCGTCCTTGTCGGTCCAGGCCGCATGGTTGAGGTCGGACAGCGGAATGCGCGCATCGAGTGCCGCAGCCGGACGCGCGATGGCCAGTACCAACAGCAGGGAAAGCAGCAGAACTCGCATCAATCGGCGCCGCTATCCTCGTCGCCATCGCCATCATCGTTGTCGGCGCCATCCTTGACTGCATGCGCGCGGGCGGCATCCACCCCGGCCTGCAACTTGGCGGCATTGGCCAGGAACTGGTCGACGCTGCGGTTGTCGCTGTGGCGCACTTCCGGCGGCAGCAGCACCGACATGTACAGCTCGTCGGAAGCGCGGCCGGTGCTTTGCAGATTGCTCAACACGACCAGTCCCGAACAGGCCAACAGCATCACCGTAGTGGCGATCAGGAAGCGGCGCGGGTGGTGCGGCTTGATGGTAATCAGGTGGAAGAAAATCATCGCGCAGGCAATCGCCAGCGTGACCAGATTGCCGTAGCGCGTCAGCGATTCGGCCGACCAGGCATAGGCCAGCACCGCGCTGCCGCCGCGCCACAGGCCGACCACCGCCAGCGCGCTGCCGAGGATGAACAAATGGCGGCCGAGCCGTGCATGGGTGCCGAACAGGCGGTTGGCCAATGCCCACACGCCGGCCCACAGCAAACCGGCGGCCAGGCTGGAGGCCAGCACCAGCAGGTAGCGGATCAGGGCAAACGGTTCGACGTCGCTAAGCCAGGTTTCCAGGCAGCTGAAGATGGCGATCAGCACCAGGCCGATGGTGGCCGGCGTCGCGCCTTCCCAGCTATGCATGGTGGTATCGGCGATTTCCGCCGCCACCGGAAAGTCCGACGGCCGCACCCGCAGCCGCGTGTGGCCGAGCCGCACCACGGTGTCGCCGTCCAGCGTGATGCTGGTTTGGCGACGGCCTTTGTGGATGGTGCCGTTCTTGCTGCCGAGGTCGCGCAAGATCACCTGGTTGTGCTGGTCGGTTTCGACGATGGCGTGGCTGGCGGCGCTGTGGGCGTCGTCCAGGATGATTTCATTGTCGTAGGCGCGGCCGATGCGGATAGGCAGCGCGGCGACCTTGTGCCGGTGCAGCACGTCTCCATTGCGGGCCAGGATTTCGACGAAGTAGGGGGCTTTCATTTGACGCCGCCTTTCTTCGCCACGTCGGCGACAGGCTTGAGCGACAGCGAATCGAGAAATACGCGCGACAGGCGCATGCCGTTTTCATACGAGACGCCGCGCGCATCCAGCCGGCTTTGCAGGCTCATCAAGCCCTGGTCGGTGCTGGCGGTCAGCAGGGCGAAGTCGTACAGGCCGGCGAACTTGCGGTAGGCGCGCACGCACAGCACGGCGCGCAGCGGCAGATCCTTGTTCTTGACGAAGTCTTCGGTGCAGTTGGGGCCGGTCAGGCGCGAGTCCTTGTTGCTGCCGAAATGCTCGTTGCGGAACGAGGCGCTGGCCAGCTGGGCGAAACGCAGCTTGTCGAGCCCGGCGCTGCGCAGGAACTGGTGGCGGATCGCGATCTGGCCGGTTTGCAGGGAGCCGCTGACGAAGATCGCCGATTCCATCGCACAGCTGGCGTCGTCCACCGTGAACGGCTTGTCGGCCTTGACGTTGGAACGGCCCCAGCAGCGCATCTGCTCGGATTCGCGCACCGGCACTTGATACGGCCCCATCGGCTTCAAGCTCAGCGGGCTGGACAGCAGCTGGTTGACCATCGCGGTCTGGTGCGCCAGCAGCTGGCCGGCCACCACGGCGGTGAAATCGGTCGGCGCTTTCTGCTGGGTTTCCACCTTGTTGAGGATGTCCTGGGCGTAGCGGGCCGGCACCAGGAAGCTGACCAGTTCGCCGTCGAGGCGCTTGGAGACGTTGATGCCGGCCACCGAACCGTCGGCCGTCACGCTGGGGCCGCCGCTCATGCCGGAGTTGATCGGGCCGGTGAACATCAGCTGGTCGTAAAAGCTGCGCGCGATGACGCCGTTGTAGGCGCCTTCCGAAATCGCAAAGCCGAGGTCGAGCGGATTGCCCATCGAGTACAAATACTGGCCTTGCGTCAGGCGCGCCAGTTGCGGCGGCATCTTGAAGAAGCCGGTACCGTTGCGGCTGACGCGCAGCACCGCCAGGTCGTGCAGCACATCGACCGCAAGCAGTTCCACATTGCCGCGCTGGCCGCTGGTGTCGACCCACTCGCCGACGTAGGTGTCGGGATCGAGCGCGAACTGGGATACCACGTGGTAATTGGTCACCACCAGGTTGCTGGTGCCGATCAAAAAGCCGGAGCCGACCGAGGATTGGGTGCGGCCGCTTTTCAGCAGCGAGCGCACTTGCAGGATGTCGTTCTTGGCGGAAGCATACAGGTGTTGGGCGGCGCTGGACGGCGGCGGCAACGGCGCGGCGTCGCCATTGGCGTCGGCGCCCGGCGCGGCGGAGGCGGCTGGCGGCGTGCCAGCTGGCGCCACCGCAGCTGCGGGCGCCGCCGCGTGGGGCGGTTGGCCGGCGGGCGGCCTGGCGGCGGGCTGGGCCGGCGCAGCAGCAGTAGCAGCGGCGGCAGCGGAGGCCGCGCCATGGCCGGCGGCGGCCCAGATCAAAACAAGGGTACTAGCGAGCCTGGTGACTTTCATGCATTCCTTCAAACGTTACAGCGCACCATCCTCCACCGGCGCCGGCGTCAGCGGCGTCATCATGTGGCCCAGCTTGGCGGCCTTGGTATCCAGATAATACTGGTTGAAGGCATTGCGGTTGACCAGCAGCGGAACGCGCTCGGCCACTTCAATGCCCAGTTTGGTCATGGCATCGATCTTACGCGGATTATTGGTCATCAGGCGCAGGCTTTTCACGCCGAACTGCGCCAGCATCGGCTGCACCAGGCCGTAGGTGCGCTGATCCGGCTTGAAGCCCAGTTGTTCATTGGCTTGCACCGTATCGGCGCCGGCTTCCTGCAGGCGGTAGGCGCGGATCTTGTTGATCAGGCCAATGCCGCGGCCTTCCTGACGCAGGTAAAGCAGCACGCCGCGGCCTTGTTCGGCAATCTTCTTCAGCGCGCCTTCCAGCTGGGCGCCGCAGTCGCAGCGCTGCGAGAACAGCACATCGCCGGTCAGGCATTCCGAATGGACGCGGGCCAGCACCGGCTCGCCGTCGCCGATATCGCCCAGCACCATGGCCAGGTGCTCCTTGCCGGTGGCCTTTTCGACAAAGGCGTGCAAGGTGAACTGGGCCCAGGGAGTCGGCAGGGCGCAGGAGGTAACGTAGTTCAGTTCGTCCTGGGACGGGATTTCTGCGCTCTGCGACATGGTTTTGCTCTTTATTCTGTTCATATAAGGTAAAAAAGGCGCGCCGGGCTGTTCCAACAGACCCGGCGCGCCCTTCATGATACCAAAACTGGCGGAAATGTTTCTGAGGCCCCCCTCGGGCCTGCAGACCCTTATTGTTTTGGCAGGTCGAACAACAGCAGTTCGGCTTCTTCCGCTTGTTCCAGCGTCACCAGCGTTTCATCGCTGATCTTCAGCGCGTCGCCCTGTTTCAGGTGCACGCCGTTGACTGTGACCGCGCCGCGGATCACATGGACATAGCCGAGGCGGTCTTCGTCCAGCGTATGTTTCAGGTGGTCGCCTTCATCCATGATGGAAGCGTAGATCGATGCTTTCTGGTGAATCAGCACCGAGCCGTTGCGGCCATCGTTGGACGCGATCAGCGCCAATTTGCCTTTTTTGTGCTCCGGCGTGAAGTGCTTTTCCTCGTAGCTCGGTGGAATGCCCAGTTCGTTCGGCTGAATCCAAATTTGCAGGAAGTGCACTTGCTGGCTGCGGTCGCCGTTGTACTCGCTGTGACGCACACCGGTGCCGGCGCTCATGCGCTGGACGTCGCCGTAGTGCAGCACCGAACCGGTGCCCATGCTGTCCTTGTGTTCCAGCGCGCCGCTCAGCACGTAGGAGATAATCTCCATGTCGCGGTGACCGTGGGTGCCGAAGCCCTGGCCGCCCTGTACCTGGTCTTCATTAATCACCAGCAACGGACCGAAACCGACGTGCTCCGGGTCATGGTAGTGACCAAACGAGAAGCTGTGTTTGGAATCCAGCCAGCCGTGGTTAGCTTTGCCGCGGGAATCAGAATGGCGTACTTGTAACATGATGAGCTCCGTTTCTTGTGAGTTAATGTGCGATAATTTTGAAAGCGTTTTTTGCTGCCGTCTTCCGTATCGCTGCATCCATGAATCACATTGTAGACCTGTGTTCGGGATTAAAAAAACGGAAAATTTACCCCTCTATTATCGATAAATTCGAATGCTCAGACTCAGCCTGGAAGCCCTGCAAATCGTTGACGCTATCGACCGGCGAGGGTCTTTCTCTGCCGCAGGGAAGGAATTGCACCGCGTTCCCTCGACAATTTCCTATACCGTCAGCAAGCTGGAGGACGATCTCGGTGTGCAAGTTTTCGAACGTAACGGCCCGCGCGTCGAGCTGACGGCGGCCGGGGCTGAACTTCTGAAAGAGGGCCGCTACCTGCTTAAGGCGGCGCTGGACCTGGAACACCGCGTGCGCCGCGTCGCTTCGGGCTGGGAAACCGAGCTGGCGGTCGGCATGGATTCGATGTTTTCGGCCTGTCTGTTCCATGACGACGTGCCGGCCTTCTATGACGTCGCCCAGCAAACGCGGCTGCGCATCGTGCAGGAAGCGCTGTCCGGCACCTGGGAAGCCTTGATCGAGCGGCGCGCCGACCTGCTGGTGGGGGCGGCCGGCGACGGTCCGGCCGGCGGCGGTTATGTGTCCGAGCCGATCGGCAAGATCGATTTCGTGTTCGCGGTGGCGCCGTCGCATCCGTTGGCCGCTGTCGAGGGCAAGCTGAGCCGCACGCACCTGCAAAATTACCGTGCCATCAGCGTGGCCGATTCCGCCCGCAAGATGGCGCCGCGCACCGTCGGCCTGTTGCTGGGGCAGGACACGCTGACCGTGCCGGACATGAAGACCAAGTACCAGTACCAGCTGGCCGGCATGGGCTTCGGTTTCCTGCCCGAACCGTGCGCCCGCTACGCCATCGCCCAGGGGCTGCTGGTGGAAAAGCCGGTGGAAGAACCAAAACCGGCCGAGACCTTCTACCTGGCCTGGCGCAGCGGCGAAAACGGCGCCGCGTTGAACTGGTGGATCGAGCGTATGCGGCGGCCCGGCCTGTTCGAGCGCTTGCTGAGCCATCTGCCCCATCATAAAGTTGACCAAGGCCAATAGTTTCGGGCAACATAGCAGAACCACTGAACGGACCATGTCATGACCGCACTAATCGCCACGCCTGTATTGCTGCATTTGTTGGCTGACCGTAAAGGCAGTCCGGCAGCCTTGCTGCTGGACGCCGGCGGCGTGCCGGCACGCGCGTCGGAACCGCCGGTGAAACTACTTGAAGAACTCGCCAACGGCGGCATGCATTGCTTCTACCGCGCCGGCATCGACCAGGCGCCGCATCAGGCGCTGGCGCAAGCCGGATGGCAAGCGCTGGCGGCCGACAAGGTGGTGCGGGCCGATGACGTGCTGCCGAAGGAACTGCCGCCCGGCGTCAACTGGATCGAAGGCGACTGGTTCCTGGCGCCGCCACCGAAGGCGGTCGGCACGCAGGCTGCCTCGCGCGCACTGGCGCTGCAACTGGTGCAACTGGTGTCGGCCGATGCCGATACCCACGAAATCGAGGCGCTACTGCGGCAAGACCCGACGCTGTCGTATCACCTACTGCGGCTGGTCAATTCGCTCGGCATGGGCACCGGCCGCCGCGTCACCAGTTTTTCGCAAGCCATCCTGATCCTCGGCCGCGCGCAACTGCGGCGCTGGCTGAACCTGATGCTGTTCTCGTCGCGCGAAGGCGATCCACGCTCGGCCATGCTGCTGGCGCGGGTGGCGGTGCGGGCGCGCATGATGGAACTGCTGTCTAAGGCCTGCGGCGAAGACAAGCCGCACCAGGAGCAGGCCTTCATGGTGGGCATGTTCTCGCTGCTGGGCGTGCTGTTCGGCCTGCCGCTGGAAGAAGTGATGAAACCGCTGACCATCAGCGACGCCGTGCAGCAGGCGCTGCTGGCGCACGAGGGCGAACTGGGTCAGCTGCTGTGCGTGGTGGAGTCCGCCGAGCGCGAAGACCACGACGCGCTCGATGGCTGCCTGGCGGCGCTGCCGCTGGATGCCGGCACCTACAACCGCATCGTCATCGACGCCTTCCTGTGGATGCAGGACGTCACGGCAGGCAAAGCGGGTAGCGGCCATGCATGATGCGATCCAGCGTTGTCTTGCACTGAGCCGCCAAGCACGGAACGAGCAAGGCGACGCGCTGGCGCAGACCCTGACCGCACTGGACGCCGCCCTTCACCAGGCGCAGGCGGCGATCAAGCCGGCCGACCTGCCGCCGCAGGACGCCACGCTGGCGCTCGACCTGACCGGTTACGTCACCGCCTGGAGCATTGGCGCGCAGCAGATGTTCGGCTACACGGCCGACGAAGTGACCGGCCAGCACGTGCTGTTCCTGTACGCCGAGGATGACGACGACGGCAATATCGCCGAACTGTTCTTCGACCACGACCCCGGCGCTTCGGCCGCCCGCACCGAAGTGCGCCGCCGCAAGAAGAACGGCGAGATCATCTGGGTGCACCTGGACATCGAGCTGCGTCCCGACGACGGCGGCATGCTGGTGACGCTGTCGCAAGCCAATCAGACGCTGTCCGACCTCGACAAGGTCAACCTGCACGCGCGCATCATCGAGGACAGCGAGCAGGGCGTGCTGATCACCGACGCGCATGAACGCATCGTCTCGATCAATTCCTCGTTCACCCGCATCACCGGCTATACGCCGGCTGAATCGATCGGCAAAACGCCCGACCTGCTGCGCTCCGGCGTGCACGACGCCGACTTCCGCGCCAAGGTGCGCAGCGCCATGCAGGGCGGCGGGCCGTGGCGCGGCGAGATCATCGGCAAGCGCAAGAATGGCGAGCTGTTCCCGCAGTCGGTGACCATCAGCGCAGTGCGCGACCAGCATGGCAAGATCAGTCATACCTTCTCGCTGTTCTCCGATATCAGCGTGCACAAGGACGCCGAGGCGCGCATGCAACGCATGGCCAACTACGATCCGCTGACCGGGCTGCCGAACCTGTGCCTGCTAACCACGCTGGTGGGCCAGGCGCTGACCGAGACCAAGCGCTCCGGCGAGCACGGCGCGCTGCTGGTGGTGGAAATCACCCGCTTGGGCGCGATCAGCGACACGCTGGGCCACGATCTCGGCAATGAGCTGCTGTGCGAAATCGGCCGCATCTTCCGCGCCACGCTGCGCGAAGCCGACGTGCTGGCGCGGCTGGACGGCCACCGTTTCGCGATCGCGCTGCTGCACGTGGAAAAACGCGAACATGCCGGCATCGTCGCCGAAAAATTGCTGGCCGCGCTGGCGGCGCCGATCGCCATCGCCGGCCACAGCCTGCAAGTCGGCGCGCATGTCGGCATCACGGTCTACAACGAGGACGGCGCCGACGTGCCGACGCTGATCCGCTACGCCGACGTGGCGGTGGCCAAGGCGGGGCAGAGCATCGAGTCCAACTTCCTGTTCTACAGCGAAGAGATGAACCAGCGCGCCAAGGAGCATCTGCGCATCGAAAGCGAGTTGCGGCAGGCGCTGCAAAATAACGAGTTGCAGCTGTATTACCAGCCCAAGGTCAGCCTGCGCAGCGGCCGCATCGTCGGCGCCGAGGCGCTGCTTCGCTGGCGCCATCCGTTGCGCGGGCTGGTGTCGCCGGGCGTGTTCATCCCGGTGGCGGAAGAGACCGGCTTGATCCTCGATCTCGGCGCCTGGGTGCTGGAAGAAGCCTGCCGCCAGGTACGCGAATGGCGCGACGCCAATATGATCACGCCGCCGATCGCGGTCAACCTGTCGGCGCGCCAGTTCGACGCCGAGTTGCCGAATCGCATAGCGGCGGTGCTGGAGCGTCATCAGGTGCAGCCGGACCAGATCAACCTGGAAATTACGGAAAGCCTGCTGGTGCGCGGCACCGACAAGGTGATCGCCATCATGAACCAGCTGGTGGCGATGGGCATGGCGCTGGCGCTGGACGACTTCGGTACCGGCTATTCCAGCCTGGCGTACCTGAAGAAATTCCCGATCAGCACCTTGAAGATCGACCGTTCCTTCGTCATCGGCCTGCCGTATGAAGAAAACGATTGCGCCATCGCCCGCGCCATCGTCACCATGGCGCAGCAGCTGCGCCAGGAGATTGTGGCGGAGGGTGTGGAGACGGCCGAGCAGATGGCTTTCCTGCGCGAACTCGGCTGCGACCAGCTGCAAGGCTACCTGTTCAGCCAGCCGGTGCCGGCGGCCGATTTCGCCGCCATGCTGCGCGAAGGCAAGCGGCTGGCCTTCGCCAATCGTTGAGCTGCGGTGTGCTACGGAAGAGAGATAGCGTGGTAATGTAGAAGATGAAACAATGGTCTGTTTAATCCACACTTACTGGAGACTTCCATGCAAAAACGTACTTTCCTGATGCGCGCTACCGCCGCTGTCGCTTTCGCTGGTCTGGCGCTGGGTGGCTGCACCACCACCACCGGCGCCGCCAAGCCAAGCTCGGCCGCCGTGAAGACGGAAATCGAACAGGGTTCCTACAACACGCTGGAGCGCCTGTACAAAGAAGTAAAAGGTTCGCGCGAGCTGGTCCACAAGGCCAACGGCGTACTGGTGTTCCCGAATGTGGTGGCGGCAGGCCTGGTGGTCGGCGGCGAATACGGCAAGGGCGTGCTGCGCACCGGCGGCCAGGTGGCGGACTATTACAGCGTCGCTTCGGTATCGGTCGGCTTCCAGGCCGGCGCGCAATCGAAGGCCGTGGTGCTGCTGTTCATGAGCCGCGAAGCGCTGGATAAATTCCGCAACGGCAAAGGCTGGACCGCTGGTGTTGACGGCTCGGTGGCGCTGATCAAAGTGGGCGCCAATGGCGAGGTCGACACGGCCACCGCCAACAATCCGATCCAGGCCTTCGTGCTGACCAACGGCGGCCTGATGGCGAACCTGAATCTCGAAGGCACCAAAATTTCCAAACTCGACTTATAAGGCAATAATGACCCGACCGCTCCTGGATCAAGCACGCATCCACCCCGCCGCACTGGCGCAGATCAGCAGCTATCACACCGAGCTGATCGCCGAGGT
Source organism: Duganella dendranthematis (assembly GCF_012849375.1). Classification (NCBI taxonomy): domain Bacteria; kingdom Pseudomonadati; phylum Pseudomonadota; class Betaproteobacteria; order Burkholderiales; family Oxalobacteraceae; genus Duganella; species Duganella dendranthematis. The sequence continues at coordinate 277,009 of NZ_CP051684.1, read as the reverse complement.
GGAGGCCGCCATCGCCGCCAACAAGGTGGTGGTGGTCGGCATGGGACTGAATCCTTTCCCAGCCAAGGCACGCAAGATCCTGGACGGTCAGGGCACGCCGTACAAGTACCTGAGTTACGGCAATTATTTCTCGCAATGGCGACCGCGCCTGGCGCTCAAGCTGTGGAGCGGCTGGTCGACCTTCCCGCTGATCTTCGTCAACGGCACGCTGATCGGCGGCGCTACCGACCTGCAAAAGCTGATCGCCAGCGGCGAGTTCGCGCGCCTGCTGGGCTAATCCGGGTCGACCTCGTCGTTGAGTTTTTCCGTCAGCGTTTTCAGCGCAGGCGAGGCCTGGTCGAGGTGGTAGCGCACGCAGTGCGCCTTGCCGCCGTCATCCACTTCCAGATCGTATTGAAAGTCCCACGACTTCGGCGCTTCCTTCACCAGTTTGGGCGGCAGCGTGAAGAAGTCGCTGGCATGCAGCAGCTGCTCCAGCTGGCTGGACTGGTCCGGCGGCAGCTTGGCCAGATCGACGGTGCGGGTTTGCGCGCCGGCCGGTCCGGCGAAGCCGCCGGTACATTTCAGAGTCAAACGCATGATGCTTCCTTAATTTAACTGACGCCAACCACTTTCCATGCCGCCTGTATCGCGTGCTGCTCGGCCGAATCGGCGCCGTACAGCAGCGCGCCAGCTTGCGTGGTGGCCTTGGCCATGTCGGCAAACGTGGCGTTGGGCGTCAGCAGCGACAGCGACTTGTACCAGATCGGCGCGGCCTTTTCCCAGGCATTGCCCTTGAGCGCGATCGCAGCCGCGTAAAACGCATGGTTGGGAATGCCGGAGTTGGTGTGGACGTCGCCGTTTTCCACATATCCTGCCATGGTTTTCGGCTGGTCGTCGCCCGACCAGGTGAGCGCCTGGTTGCCGGGATCGGCCATCGAGCGCAGCGCCTTGCCGACCGACGGCGCCATGATGCCGGCGCCGATCAGCCAGTCGGCCTGCTCGGCGCTTTGCTTCAGCGTCCATTGTTTGACCACGCTGCCGAATACATCGGAAATCGATTCGTTGAGCGCGCCGCTCTGGCCCTCATACACCAGCCCGCCCGGCACCGCGTACTGCGTGACGCCATGGGTCAGTTCGTGGGCGATGACGTCGACCGCGCCGGTGAAGCCCATGAACAGCTTGCCGTCGCCGTCGCCGTACACCATCTGCTGGCCGTTCCAGAAGGCATTATTGAATTTGTTCTGGTAATGAACGGTGGAATCGATGCGCAAGCCTTTGTTGTCGATGGAATTGCGCTGCAGGATTTCACGGTAGAAATCGTAGGTGGCGCCGGCGCCGTCGTAGGCCTGGTTGACCGCCTTGTCGGCGGACGCTTTGCTGTCCTCCCCGCGCACCAGCTTGCCGGGCAGTTTGGACTTGTTCTGGGCATCGTAGACCGTACGGCGCTTCTCGCCGGTGGCGGCGGTGGTAATGCCCATCGTCATCGGCGCGACGGAGCGCTGGCCGCGCAGATGGGCGGACAACTCGGCCGTGTCCAGCAGGCAGTGGCGCTCGTGCTGGTCGTGGGTTTGCTCGGCCAGCTTGCGCAGCATGTTGGACGGAATGATGAAGCAGGTACAGCCAAGCGGGTGCGCAGCCATGACGTTCTCCTAAACAATGCAATAACGTATTTATACACGTATTTTCATTGCTGGGACGTCACGCTGACCGCTGTGGCTGGCGCAAGGGATCGAGCAACATGCGCAGGTTGTTGTGGTCGAGTTCGTACATCAGCGCGATCAGCGCGCCGAGCTCGCCGGAAGGGAAGCCTTCGCGCGCGAACCAGCCCAGGTAATGGCCGGGCAGGTCGGCGATTTTGCGGCCTTTGTACTTCCCGTACGGCATTTCGCGAGTCAGCAGCAGGGCGAGTTTTTCTGAGTTCATGCGGCGATTTTAACTCAGGCGCCGGCGACTCCGTGGCCGATCATGGCGCGCGCGTCGACCACGCGGTCGAAGGTGGCGGCGTCGACGTAGCCGGACGCCAGCGCCGCTTCCCGCAACGTCGAACCGCTGGCGTCGGCCTGCTCGGCGATATGCGCGGCGTGCTGGTAGCCGATTACCGGCGATAGCGCCGTCACCAGCATCAGGCTGTTGTCGAGGTAGCTGGCGATCTTGGTACGGTTCAGCTGCGTGCCTTCGACCGAATAGGTACGGAATTTCGCGCAGCCGTCGGCCAGGATGGTCGCCGAATGCAGGAAGGCATTGATGATGATCGGCCGCATGGCGTTCAGCTCAAAGTTGCCCTGCGAGCCGGCAAGCGCCACCGCGCTGTCGTCGCCGAGCACCTGAATCGCGATCATCACCATGGCCTCGCACTGCGTAGGATTGACCTTGCCCGGCATGATGGACGAGCCGGGCTCGTTTTGCGGCAATTTCAGCTCGCCCAGGCCGCAGCGCGGGCCGGACGCCAGCCAGCGCATGTCGTTGGCGATTTTCATCAGCGCCACCGCCAGTCCGCGCAAGGCCGCATGCGCGCGCACCATGGCGTCCAGCGAGCCCTGCGCCATGAATTTGTTGGGGGCGGTGATGAACGGCTTGCCGGTCAGTTCGGCGATCCGCTGCGCCACCTGCACCGAAAAGCCTGGCGGCGCATTGATGCCGGTGCCGACCGCCGTGCCGCCCACCGCCAGCTCGTACAGGCCGGCGCGGCTGTTCTCGATGTTGACCAGGGCGGCGCGCAGCTGGGCGGCGTAGCCGGACCATTCCTGACCGACCGTCAGCGGCGTCGCGTCTTCCAGGTGGGTGCGGCCAATCTTGACCACCTCCATCCACTCGGCCGCCTTGTCCTCGATGACCTCGGCCAGTTGCGCCAGTTCGGGCAGCAGGCGCCGATCCAGCAGGTCCAGTGCGGCGATGTGCATCGCGGTGGGGAAGGTGTCGTTCGAGCTTTGCCCCATGTTGACGTCGTCGTTGGGGCCGACCGGCTGCTGGCTGCCCAGCGTGCCGCCGAGCAGCTGGATGGCGCGGTTCGACAGCACTTCGTTGACGTTCATGTTGGACTGGGTGCCGGAGCCGGTTTGCCACACATACAGCGGAAAATGCTCATCCAGCTGGCCGGCGATGGCTTCGTCGGCGGCGCGCAGGATGGCTTGCGCCTTCCACGCCGGCAAGCGACCGGCGGCCTGGTTGACCAGCGCGCAGGCTTTCTTGACGATGCCGTAGGCGTGATACACCGCCTTCGGCATGCGGTCGTCGCCGATGGAGAAGTGCTGCAGCGAGCGCGCCGTCTGCGCGCCGTAGTATTTGTCGGCCGGTACGTCGACCGTGCCCATGGAATCAAATTCCTGACGGCTGCCGCTGGCGGCCAGCCCGATCGGCAAGTCCTTCAGTTTAGTGATCGCGTTCATGCTGTCACTCCTTCAGACGTTCTCGATTTGCAGCAGCGCGGCGGTGGCGGCGCGGCTTTGGCGGCAAGCTTCGGCGTCCTGCTTGAGGTCAATGCCGTAGGTCGGGATGATCGCTTTCAGCTTGGTCAGCCAGGCCGCCTCGGTCAACTGGTCGCCAAAGCAGCGTTGCAGCACTTCCAGCGCGATGTAGGCGGCGGTCGAGGCGCCCGGCGACGCCCCCAGCAGCGCCACCAGCGACTGGTCGGCGGCCGACACCAGTTCGGTGCCGAACTCCAGCTTGCCTTCCTCATGCTTGAACCAGCCAGCGCTTTCATGCGGCGCGATGGTTTGCACGCGCTGGCCGGCGATGGCTTTTTTCCAGTCCTGCTGGACTGCCCTGGGGAAGAATTCCTTCAGCGCGGCAAACTGGTGCTCGGCGCTTTGCATCACCTGGCCGATCAGGTATTCGGTCAGTTGCAGGTTGTCGCGGGCGACGTCCAGCAAGGGGATGATATTGCTGTGGGTGAGCGTGGTGAACAGGTCCGACAGGCCGCCGTACTTGAGCAGTTTGGTGGAAAAACCGGCATACGGTCCGAATAGCAAGGACTGCTTGCCGCCGATGATGCGGGTGTCCAGGTGCGGTACCGACATCGGCGGCGAACCGCTGGCGGCCTTGCCGTACACTTTGGCGTGGTGGCGCTGGCTGACTGCGTCCACGTCGCAGCGCAGCCAGATGCCGCTGACCGGGAAGCCGCCGTAGCCCTTGGCTTCCGGGATTTTCGATTTTTGCAGCAGCGGCAGCGCGCCGCCGCCGGCGCCGATGAAGACGAAGCGCGCCGACAGGTGGCGTTTGGCGCCGCTACGCGTATCTTCCGCCGTCACCAGCCAGCTTTGATCGTCCTGCCGCTGCAGACCTTCTACCTTGCTGTTGTAACGCACCGCGAAACCGGGCTGTGTGCTCAGATGTTTGACCAGCAGGTGCGTTAGCGCGCCATAGTCGACATCGGTCCCGGTGATCATGCGGGTGGCGGCGATCGGCTGCTGCGGGTCGCGACCTTCGATCACCAGCGGCGCCCACTCGGCGATCACGGCCGGGTCTTCGCTGTATTCCATGCCGTGGTAGCAGTGGTGGGCCGACATGGCTTCGTACCGCGCGCGCAGGAAGGCGACATTTTCCTCGCCCCATACAAAACTCATGTGCGGGCACGGATGCAGGAAGGCGCGCGGGTCGGGGATTGCGCCGCGCCCGACCAGATACGCCCACAGCTGGCGCGAGATGTCGAACTCGGTGTTGACCTCCAGCGCCTTGCTGATGTCGATGCTGCCGTCCGCTCGCTGCGGCGTGTAATTCAATTCGCAGTTGGCGGCGTGCCCGGTGCCGGCGTTATTCCAGCCGTCCGAGCTTTCCTGCGCACAGTCGTGCAGCGCTTCCAGCATGACGATGGACAGCGCCGGGTCCAGTTCCTTCAGCAGGGTGCCCAGCGTGGCGCTCATGATGCCGCCACCAATCAGGACGATGTCGTGGTTTTCCGTGACTTGAATGTCGCTCATGCTTTGCTCCTTGGGGTGAAGAGGGTGTCTACTTCCGGGCCGACGATGATGTAGGCGCGGCGCCACGGCTGCTCGTCAATCAGGCGCCAGCTGTGGCCGCTGCCGCTGAGATCGTCGGCCAGCAGCACGTCGCCGGGGTGGATGATGAAAGTGGCGCCGCTGGCGGTGGTGAATTCCAGCGTGCCGCTGAGGGTCAGCACGAGTTGCAGCGATGGCGCGTGGTGCGGGGCGAACTGGCCGCCGGCCACGGTTTCGCGGAACGAGATGCTGGCGGCCTTGAGTAGCGGGCTCAGCATGTCGCCGCGCTCACCCTGGAGCAGGGCAATCTGTCCCTCTTCAAACAGCGAATCACCGCCGGGGCCGGTCCATATGCGTATGCAACGTATCATGATTGCTCTCCTTGCAAGATTGCGTGGCGTGGAGCGACTATGCCCGGCATTCGTACCGGACGGACCTCCCGAACGGTAGAAAAATCGGCCGACCTGATCCGATGGTAGGGCAATCCGGGACGTGCGATCGGTATAGTGAAACCATCCCTCATTCACGTTATTTCAGGAGTTTCCATGACCTTGCAATCCTTCCGTCACCGCATGCTCGTTGGCGCACTGTCGGTGGCCCTGGCGCTGCCGGCGCTGGCGATGGCGGCGCCGGACGTCGCGGTCGGTCCGCAGTACGACACCACCCATGTGTATGTGCAGGATGCCGATCTCGCGACCTTCATCCAGAGTTTTACCGGTACTTTCGGCGGCAAGGCGAGTCCGCGTGCAGTGTTTACCGTGACGCCGACGCCGAGCAAGACAGCCTCGCAATATGTGCAGACGCCGGTCGGCATGCTGTCGGTGTTTGCGTTCCAGACGCCGATTCCGTATGGCTTCGGCGAGGAGCGCACCGGTTATCTGGTGAGCGATATTCACAGCGCCACCAAGGCGGCGGTGGAGGCGGGCGCCGATGTCACCGTTGAACCGTTTGATGACCCGATCGGCAAGGATGTGATTATCCAATGGGCCGGCGGCGTGAATATGCAGCTGTACTGGCATACCAAGGCGCCGTCATACGCGCCGTTGCATAGCGTGCCGGATAACCGAGTGTATGTGTCCAAGGTCTCGGGCGATAAATTTATCGGCCAGTTCAAGCAGTTTGCGCATGCCAAAGTGACTGCCGATGACAAGATCGATGGCGCGGAAATCGGCCGCGCAGGCACCGAGATTCGCCGCGTGCAGCTGTCGTCCGGCTTCGGCAAGATGATGGTGTATGTCAGCGACGGCAAGCTGCCGTTCCCGTATGGCCGCGAGACCACCGGCTATCAGGTGGATGACGTGGCGGCGACGCTGGAGAAGGCAGCCGCCAATGGCGTCAAGGTGCTGGTGCCGCCGGTGAAAACGAGTCAGGGTAATGTGAGCGCCATGTTGCAGTTCCCGGGCGGTTACATCAGCGAGATTCACAATGCGGCGAAATAGTTTGACGTTGCGCCGCTGCGGCGGCGCGCTGGCGCTGGTGGTCAGCGGCGCGGCCGGCGCGCAGACCTTGACGGCGGCCGATGCGTCGCCCGCTGGTGCCGCATCGGCCAGCACCCCGGCGCCGGTCTGCGACGCCAAGCGGCCCGCCATCAACTTCAATCGCTGGAACGAAAACTGGGGCGTGCTGGCCGATCCCTGCCTGCCGCAGCAACCGCTGGATGGTCTGAAATACATCCCGCTCAGCGAGGACGGCATATCCTACCTGTCGCTGGGCGCCGGCCTGCGCGAGCGCTACGAGCATATCGACGCGCCGCTGTACGGCGCCGGCACCACGCCGTCCGACGGCTACGTCATCCAGCGCACCAACCTGCACGCCGATCTGCGTCTCGGCCCCTACGTGCAGCTGTTCGGCCAAGTGGTCGACGCCCGCACCTTCGGCAAAAAGACCATCGCGCCGCCCGACCGCGACAAGCTGGATATGGAACAGCTGTTCATGACCGTGGCCGTGCCGACAACCGACGGCGCCGTCAAGGTCCGCGTCGGCCGCCAGGAAATGGCCTTCGATTTGCAGCGCTTTATCGCCGTACGTGACGGCCCCAATGTGCGCCAGGCTTTCGATGGCGTCTGGGCCGACTGGGAGCATGGCCCGTGGCGATTGATCGGCTACGTGACGCAGCCGGTGCAAAACCGCAGCGTCGACAGCTTCGACGACTACTCCAACGGCCACCTGACGCTGAACGGCCTGCGGCTTGAATACCAGGGCCTCGGCCCCGGCGACCTGTCCGGCTACTACTCGCGCTATCGGCGTGACAGCGCGCGCTTCCTCGACGCCACCGGCGACGAACGCCGCAACGTCTGGGACATGCGCTACAACGGCAAGAGCGGGGCAGTGGACTTTGACATTGAAGGCATGCGCCAGACCGGCCAGGTGGGCGCCAAGCAGGTCTCGGCATGGGCCATCGGCTCCATCGCCGGCTACACCTTCGCCAAGACCGGATGGACGCCGCGCGTTGGCCTGCAGTTCGACATGGCGTCCGGCGACAAGCACGCCGGCGACGGCACGCTGGGCACCTTCAATCCGCTGTTCCCCAACGGGTACTACTTCGCGCTGGCCGGCCTGACCGGCTACAGCAACTTGATCCACCTGAAGCCATCGGTCACGCTCAAGCCGGCGAAGACGCTCAGTGTCACCACCGCGCTTGGCCTGCAATGGCGCCAGACCACCGCCGATGCGGTGTACGTGCAAAGCATGGCCGGCGTGCCGCGCACCGCAGGCCAGGGTTCGCGCTGGACCGGCGCCTACGGCCAGCTGCGCGTCGATTGGGCGGTGACGGCCAACGTTGCGGCGGCAGTGGAAGCGGTGCATTTCCACGTCGGCGACACGCTGCGCAACGCCGGCGGCCGGGATGCCGATTACCTTGGTGTGGAGCTCAAGTTCGGCTGGTAGATTAGAATGCGGCATGCTGACTAATCTCTGGTATGTAGTGCTGCCATCCGCGCAACTGACGGACGGCCTGAAGCCCGTGCAACTGCTCGGGCAGCACTTTGTCGCTTTCCGCGATGAAGTCGGTGCGGCGCGGCTGCTGTCGGACATCTGCGTCCATCGCGGCGGCGCGCTGTCGGCCGGCGTCAAGGTGGGCGGCAGCGTGCAATGCCCGTACCACGGCTGGCGCTTCGGCGGTGACGGCGTCTGCAACCACATTCCGGCGCAACCAGACCTGCGCATTCCGCTGCGCGCGCGCGTGGATGCCTATCCGACCATCGAACGCTATGGCTGGATCTGGGCCTTCCTCGGCGACCTGCCGGAAGCCGAACGTCCGCCGCTGCCGCAGCTGGACTGGGTCGACGATCCGAATGTGCGCGTGGTCTCCGGCCACTTCGACTGGGATGCGAGCTGGGACCGGGTGATGGAAAACGGTCTCGATTTCGCCCACGCGCCGTTCGTCCACGGCTCCACCTTTGGCGATCCCGAACATCCGGAAATCGGCGGCTTCGACGTCGAGCGCGAGCCCTGGGGCGGCAGCGCGCTGATGACCATGCGCCGTCCGGTGCGCAAAGGCTGGCGGCGCGCGCCGACCGGCGCGCATGTGGGCGTGGCCACGCGGCCCGGCTTCCACCTGTCCGGCCCTTGCGTCACGCTGGAACTGGCACCGCGCGACGGCTGGAAAATCTACATCGTCTCGGCTCACACGCCGGTGGACGGCAACCGTACGCGCACCTGGTGGATGATGGGCCGCACCTTCATGCGCTGGCCGCTGCTGGACCGCCGCGTCATCGCCAGCAACCTCAACATCTTCAACCAGGACCTGGTGGTGCTCAACAAGGTGCGCCCGGAGCGGGTGCCGGATTCGTGGCTGCAAGAGGTGTCGATCAAATCCGACGCGCTGCAAATCGCCTTCCGCCAGAAGATCCGGGAGCTGGAGGAGCGCGGCTGGCGCATCGACGAAGTGCGCGTAGAGCGCGAGTTCACCGGCCGCACCGCCTGCGTAGTGCCGGGGCCGGACCGCCGCGACGGCGGGCCATGGGCCATCGAGACCATTCCCATTATTGCGTGCTGAGCAAAGATGTTTTGGAGTTTCGTGTCTTTTTCCCCTGCGCAAAAGTCCTGATACTGCATGACATCAACTACTCAGGAGTGACGTCATGCCAATTGCACTACTCGCGCTGACCATCAGCGCATTCGCCATCGGGACCACCGAGTTTGTCATTGTCGGCCTGTTGCCGACCATCGCCGCCGATCTGGGCGTGAACCTGCCATCAGCCGGCCTGCTGGTCAGCCTGTACGCCCTGGGCGTGGCCGTCGGCGCGCCGTTGCTGACCGCACTGACCGGTAAAGTGCCGCGCAAGCTGCTGATGGTATCGCTGATGGTGCTGTTCACCCTCGGTAACCTGCTGGCCTGGAAAGCGCCCAGCTACGAATCGCTGGTGATCGCCCGCATTCTCACCGGCCTGGCGCACGGCGTATTCTTCTCGATCGGCTCGACCATCGCCACCTCGCTGGTGCCGAAGGAGAAAGCCGCCAGCGCGATCGCCATCATGTTCACCGGCCTGACCGTGGCGCTGGTGACCGGCGTGCCGCTGGGGACCTTCATCGGCCAGCATTTCGGCTGGCGCGAGACTTTCCTGGCCGTGGCAGCGCTGGGTGCGATTGCGGTGGTGGGCAGCATGCTGTTTGTGCCGTCGACTATCCAGCACAACAAACCGGCTTCGCTGCTGCAGCAGATGAAAGTGCTGGCTGAGCCGCGCCTGTTGCTGGTGTACGCCATGACGGCGGTGGGCTATGGCGGTTCCTTCATCGCCTTCACCTTCCTGGCGCCGATCCTGACCGACATCACTGGCTTCAGCGCCAGCGCGGTGGGCCTGGTAATGCTGGTCTACGGTGTATCGGTCGCGGTGGGGAATATATGGGGCGGCAAGCTGGCCGACAAGCGCGGTCCGATTGGCGCGCTGAAGATCATCTTCCTCGGTCTGGCGGCTGTACTGGTGGTGTTGAGCTTTGCGGCGTCGTACAAATGGCTGATGCTGGCAACTGTACTGGTGTGGGGTGCGGTGGCGTTTGGTAACGTGGCCGGCTTGCAGGTGTATGTGGTGCAGCAGGCGGAACACTACACGCCGCGTGCCGTCGACGTGGCATCGGGCCTGAACATTGCGGCGTTCAACCTGGGGATTGCAGGTGGCGCGTGGGGAGGTGGTCTGATCGTTGAGCATGTGGGTCTGGTGCACACCGGCTGGATCGGCGGGCTGGTGGTACTCGGCGCGCTGGGCCTGACCGCGCTGAGCGGACGGCTGGATCGGCTGAATCCACGTACCGTGCGGGGTAGCGGCGTGCGCGTGGCAGCACACTAAACCCGCACTTCGCTAGGGGTCTGACCCCGTACGGGGTCAGACCCCGGTTTGGCTTCGGGGTAAAAGCCAGCGCCGCCAACTGGTGTATATTGGCGGCGATCTGAATTCTTCGCCGTCCATCCCATGTCCGCAGTCTCGCTGTTTTGCCTCGTCTCCGCCTATTTCGCCGTGCTGCTGATCGTAGCCTGGCGCACCTCCCGCAACGCCAACAACGACAGCTTCTTCATCGGTAACAAGCGCAGTAACTGGATGCTGGTGGCGTTCGGCATGGTCGGCACCACGCTGAGCGGGGTGACGTTCATCAGCGTTCCCGGCGCCGTCGGCCGCGATGGTTTCGGCTACCTGCAAGTGATACTTGGCTATGTGCTGGGCTATATCGCCGTCACCTTCATCCTGCTGCCGCTGTACTACCGTCTCAAGCTGACCTCGATCTATACCTATCTAGAGCAACGTCTCGGCCAGCGCGCCTACCAGAGCGGCGCCGCGTTCTTCATCATCTCGCGCCTGCTGAGCGCCTCTGCGCGGCTGTACCTGGTGGTCAACATCCTGCAATTGACGATCCTCGACAGCATGGGCGTGCCGTTCTGGCTGACTACCACCGTCATTCTCGCCATGATCCTGCTGTACACCTACGAAGGCGGCGTCAAGACCATTGTCTGGACCGACACGCTGCAAACCACCGGCATGGTGCTGGGCCTGGTGATCTGTGCTGGGTGGCTGCTGCACACCATGCACCTCGGCCCGCTGGACAGCTTCGCGCAAATGCAGGCGCACGGACTGACGCGGGTGATCACCACGTCCATCGACAGCCCGGCCAACTTCTGGAAGCAACTGCTGGCCGGCTTCTTCATCGTCCTGGCCATGACCGGCATGGACCAGGAGACCATGCAGAAGAACATCTCGGTGCAAACGCTGCGCGACTCGCAGAAGAACATGCTGCTGACCACCGCTGTACTGACCGCTGTACTGGTACTGTTCATGTACCTTGGCGGGTTGCTGTACCTGTACGCGCCGACGGCCGGTGTAACCGCGGTAGGGGACAAGCTGTTCCCGGCGGTGGTGATGGGCCAGATGCCGGCCGCGTTGCAGCTGATCTTTTTCGTCGGCCTGATCTCGGCGCTGTTTCCCAGCGCCGACGGCGCCATGACTGCGCTGACCTCCAGCTTTAGTATCGACATCCTCGGCGTGCAGCGCCGCAGCGACCTGACGGAAGCCAGCCGCAAACGCCTGCGCCACCGCGTGCACCTGACGTTCTGCGCCATCTTCCTGGCGCTGGTGCTGGTGTTTAAGTGGGTGGACAACGCCAGCATGGTCGGCCTGGTGCTGAAGCTGACCGGCTACACCTATGGCCCATTGTTGGGCCTATTCGCCTTCGGTATCCTGACCCGCCGTGCAGTGCGTGACCGCTGGGTGCCAGTCGTGGCGCTGGCCGGGCCGCTACTATGCTATGTTATTGATTTTAATCAGCAATCGCTGTTTGGAAGCTATCGGATCGGGCTTGAATTGCTTATCCTGAACGGCTTGCTGGTGTTCGCCGGCCTGCTGGTCATTTCCAAAAAGCCGCTGTAGCGGTATTATCATTGCAAATTACGCAACCACTGGAGTGTTGATGAGTCAGTCCCCGCAATCCCCGCAAAAACCGCGGTCCTTTGTTCGTCGCGGTTTTTCTTTTGTCTGGCGTTCGATCGACGCCACCCGCCGTACGGTGCTGAACCTGATTTTCCTGGCCATTGTGCTGATCCTGCTGTACGCCATCTTCGGTGGCGGCGCCAAGCCGCTGCAACCGAAAACCACGCTGGTGCTGGACCTGAAGGGCCAACTGGTCGAACAGTCCAGCGTCAACGCCACGGAAGCGCTGCTGGCCAACGCCCGCGGCGGCGAAGTGCACAAGATGATCCAGCTGCGCGACGTGCTGGCCGTACTGGACACCGCCGCCAAGGACCCGAACGTGGAATCCGCCGTGCTGCTGACCGACGACCTGCAAGGCGCCGGCCAGGCTTCGCTGCGCGAAGTGGCGGCCGCCATCGACCGCTTCAAGGCTGCCGGGAAGCCGGTCATCGCCTGGGGCGCTAGCTATGACCAGCGCCAGTACCTGCTGGCCGCGCATGCCAGCGAGGTCTATCTGCATCCGATGGGCATGGTGATGATCGAAGGTTTCGGCCGCTATCGCAATTACTACCGCGATGCGCTGGACAAGCTGGGCGTGACGGTCAACCTGCTGCGCGTCGGCACCTACAAGAGCTTCGGCGAGCCGTACATCGCCAACGGCCCGTCGCAGGCTGCCAGCGAGGCCGATTCGTACCTGAACAATGCGCTGTGGGCGTCGTACACCGACAACGTCGAGAAAGCGCGCAAGCTGCCGCAAGGCCAGATCATGAAAACCATCGACGACCTGCCGACGCAAGTGGCGGCGGTGAATGGCGACCTGGCCAAGCTGTCGCTGGCCGAGAAGCTGGTCGACGGCCTGAAGACCAAGGATGAAATCCGCCAGATGATGATCAAGCGTGGCGCCGCCGATACGGACGCCAAGAGCTTCCGCCAGGTGGCGTTTGACGAATACCTGGCGCGCGTGCCGCACAAGCTGACCGGCGATGCAGTCGGCGTGATCGTGGCGCAGGGCGAGATCAGCGACGGCAGCGCCGGTCCCGGCTCGATCGGCGGCGATTCGACCTCGAAGCTGATCCGCATGGCGCGTGAAGACAGCAACATCAAGGCCGTGGTGCTGCGCATCGATTCGCCAGGCGGCAGCGCCTTCGCTTCGGAGCTGATCCGCCGCGAGCTGGAACTGACGCGCGCCGCCGGCAAGCCGGTGGTGGTTTCGATGGGTAACGTGGCGGCTTCCGGCGGCTATTGGATTTCGATGTCGTCGGACGAAGTAATCGCCGAACCGACCACCATCACCGGTTCGATCGGCGTGTTCGCCATCCTGCCGACCGCCGACAAGGTGATCGACAAGCTGGGCATCCACACCGCCGGCCAGCCGACCACCTGGCTGGGTGACGCCGGCAATCCGCTGCGTCCACTGGACCCGCGCTTCGGCCAGGTGATCCAGGGCAGCATCAACCATATCTACGCCGAGTTCACCACCAAGGCGGCACAGGCGCGCAAGACCACGCCGGAGAAGATCAATGAAGTGGCGCAGGGCCGTGTGTGGACTGGCGCGCAGGCCAAGGATCGCGGTCTGGTCGACCGTCTGGGCAGCTATGGCGACGCGCTGAAATCGGCCGCCGCCCGTGCCAAACTGCCGGCCGATTACCGCGTGGTGTATGTCGAGCGTGACATCAGCAAGTTTGACCGCTTTGTGGAGATGATCGGCGGCGGCACGGCGCAAGCGGTGGCGCAGGCTGTATCGTCGCAACTGAAACTGGGCGCTGCGGCCACCACCGGTCTGCCGCCAAGCGCGGCCACCGGCATCGCCAATGACCTGGGCTGGCTGACGGAGATCACGGCGCAGCACAAGCCGTTCACCGCGATCACCCACTGCCTGTGCGAATCGCCATAACGTCGTTCCCGCGCACGCGGGAATCCATGGAACGCTAGCTCAGGCTAGCGGCAACTCCACCTCGAAGCAGCTGCGTCCATCCCGCATCAGGGCGCAGCGGGCTTCGCCTCCATGGCGCCGGGCGATCTGGCGCACCAGTGCCAGACCCAATCCGGCGCCATTGTTATCCAGCGTGCCGCGACGGCGGAAGAAGGGCTCGAATACGCGCTCGAATTCCGGATCCGGTACGCCTGGACCCTCATCCCATACCCGCAACGTCGCCACATTATTAGCGCAAATGATGCGCACGCTGGCCGGCGGCACGCCGTGGCGGTGTGCGTTCTCCAGCAAATTGCGCAGCAGTCGGCGCAGCAGGCGAGGATCGCCCCGCATCACGGCGGACTCGCCATCCAGCATGGTGTCGTCGTAGCGCGCGCATTCTTCCGCCGCCAAGGCCAGCAGGTCCAGTTCTTCAGTGTCGGTGTTTTCCGGGATCGCGCCGAGGCGGCTGGCCAGCAGGATTTCATCCAGCAGGTGATTCAGTTCGGCGATGTCCTGTTCCAGGCCCTTGCGCCGTTTCGGGTCGATGCCTTCCGGGATCAGCTCCAGCGCCAGCCGGATGCGAGCCAACGGCGTGCGCAATTCGTGTGAGGCGTTGGCCAGCAGCGTCTTGTGCGCGCCAACCAGCTGTTCGATCTGGTCGGCGGCGCGGTTAAAACTTTGCGCCAGCCGCGCCACTTCGTCCTTGCCTTCGATCGGCACGCGCGCGGTGAAATCGCCGGCGCCGAGTTTTTCGACGCCGATTTGCAGCCGTTCCAGCCGCTTGGTCAAATGCCGCACCAGCGGGAAGGCCGCCACGCCGATGCCCAGCGCCACCAGCAGCAGGGCGTTATGCAGCATGGCCTTGGGCCGCGTGAAGCCCAGCGGTTCGCTGGACAGCAGCTTGCGGCCGTCCGGCAAACGCACAAACGATTCCGGCGGCGGACCGGTCACGCCCTGGCGGCGCCAGTGACGCGCCGGGATCAGGTCTCCCACCACGGCCAGCGGGCGCCAGTCGCGCGTGTAAAGCGTCATGTGGGCGTCATTCAGGTTAGCGGCGACGCGCGCCAGTGCGGCCTGCTGCATATCGGGCGGGGCGTCGGGCGGCGCCAGCACGTTCTGCATTACTTGCGCCAGTGTGGCGTTGGAGCGCTCCAGCGGGCTGCCGGTGCGGTTCCAGATTTCCAGCGTGGCGAAGGCGAAGATCGCCAGGATCACCAGCAGCGCGACGTAAAAGCGGAAGTAGAGGCGCGGCAGGCCGATAGGCGGAAGATTAAAGCGACGCTTCATCAGTCCTGCACCTTGGCGAACAGGTAGCCGGCGCCGCGCACGGTGATGATGCGGCGCGGCTTTTTGGGATCGTCTTCAACAGCGGCGCGTATGCGCGACATATGCACGTCGATCGAGCGGTCGAAGGCTTCCAGCGGTTCGCCCTTGAGTAAATCCATCAGCGCGTCGCGCGACAGCACGCGGCCGGCGTGTTTGGCCAGCACCAGCAGCAGGTCGAACTGGTAGGCGGTCAGCTCGCACGGCACGCCGTCCAGCCGGGCGGCATGGGCGGCCGGGTCGACTTCCAGCCGGCCGAAGCGCAGGAGCTCGTCCTGGCCGGGTTGTGTGCGCTGGCCGGCGCCGGGTGGCGTGTCCAGGTGGCGCACGTCGACGCGGCGACGCAGGATGGCGCGCAGGCGCGCCAGCAGTTCACGCGGTTCGAAAGGCTTGGGCAGGTAGTCGTCGGCGCCGATTTCCAGGCCGACGATGCGGTCGATGGCGTCACCGCGCGCGGTCAGCATCAGCACCGGCACGTCGGAGGTGGCGCGCAGTTGGCGGCACACGTCCAGGCCATCCATATCCGGGAGCATCAGGTCGAGGATGACAGCGTCGATCTCGGAGGCGGCGATATGGTCCATGGCGATGCGTCCAGTGGGCGCGTGCAGCACGCGAAAGCCGGACTGGCCCAGGTATTCGGTGAGCATCTCGGCCAGGCGCGGGTCGTCTTCTACCAGCAAAATTCGGTCTACAGGATTCATGCGATTAATTCTACGCTACGGTGAGTGCGGCCAGTATGCCGCGCACGCGTGTAGGAGCGATGTCGGTCCGGTAAAGATATGTAAAGGTAGTTTAACGATAAATGCGCAAAGTCCTTGATTTGTAGCGAGATTGTAACCCCAGACAAAGGCCGACAGACAGCGGCAAGACCTTGTGCTAGAGTCCACGCATTGATTCCATGGCGCGTTTGCCATGGACACGCACGCCTAGAAAAAGGATAACGATGGATTCGCAAGCCAAGCCGACTTTGAATGCCAAACCTCCCAAACGCAGCCGCAAGCTACTCGGCAGCGTGATTGCCGTCGCCGTGATGGCGGCTTTAGGGGGATTGGCGTGGTATCTGACGCACCAGCCAGCAGGCGGCGCGCCCGGTGCACAAGGTGCGGGCGGTCCTGGCCCAGGCGGTCCCGGTGGTCCTGGCGGCCCTGGTGGTGGTGCAGGTGGCCGCCGCATGCCGGCGACCACGGTTGGTGTGGCCACGGCTGAAAAAGCCGACGTGCCGGTGACGCTGGAAGCCCTCGGCACCGTGACGGCGGCTGCCACCACCACGGTGCGTCCGCAGGTGTCCGGCATCCTGCAATCGGTCTTGTTCAAAGAAGGGCAGATGGTCAAGGCCGGCCAGGTACTGGCGCAGATCGATCCGCGCCAGTTCGAAATGGCGCTGATGCAGGCCACCGGTAACCGCCAGCGCGATGAAGCGCAGCTGGAAAACGCCAAGCTGACGCTGAACCGCTATCGCACCCTGTTGACCCAGGATTCGATCGCCCGCCAGGACGTGGATACGCAGGCGGCGCTGGTCAAGCAACTGGAAGGCACGGTGCTGACCGATAAAGCGGCCGAAGGCACGGCCAAAATCAATCTGGGCTACACCAAGGTGGTGGCGCCGATCTCCGGTCGCGTGGGTTTGCGCGTGGTCGATATCGGTAACCTGGTCAGCTCCAGCGACACCGGCGGCCTGGCCGTGATTACCCAGCTGTCGCCGATCGACGTTGAGTTCTCGATCCCGCAGGACAGCGTGCCGGGCGTGGCGCAGCGCGTCAACGACGGCGCCACCTTGCCGGCGCTGGCTTTGAACCGCACCCGCACCGCGACGCTGGATAGCGGCGCCTTCAAAGCTATGGACAACCAGATCGACACCCAGACCGGTACCGTCAAGGCCAAGGCGCGCTTCGCCAACACCAAGCTGACGCTGTTCCCGAGCCAGTTCGTCAACGTGCGTCTGGAACTGAACACCATCAAGGATGCCGTCATGGTGCCGGTGAACGCACTGCGCCACGGTAACAGCGGCGACTTCGTCTACGTGCTGAAAGAGGACAAGACTGTCACCGTGCGTCCGGTCACGCGCGGCGTCGCCACGGTCGACAAAGTGCAGGTCACCGACGGCCTGAAACTGGGCGAACAGGTGATCACCGAAGGCGCCGACCGCCTGAAAGAAGGCGCCAAGGTCACGCTGCCGGGCGCCAAAGGTCAGGGCGCTGGCGCGGCCGGCGCCGCATCGTCGCCAAACGGCGAGCATCGCCGTCGCAACAAGGAAGGCGCAGCGAAGCAATGAGTCCATCCGCACCCTTCATCCAGCGTCCGGTAGCGACGTCGCTGCTGATGCTGGCGATCGTCCTGGCGGGTATCGTCGGCTTCAAGTTCCTGCCGTTGTCGGCGCTGCCGCAGGTGGACTTCCCGACCATCCAGGTACAAACGCTGTACCCGGGCGGCAGTCCGGAAGTGATGGCGCAGACCGTGACCGCGCCGCTGGAGCGCCAGTTCGGCGCCATGGCCGGCCTGTCGCGCATGAGCTCCACCAGCGCCGCCGGCGTTTCCATCATCACGCTGCAGTTTGGCCTGGGCCAGACGCTGGACGTGGCCGAGCAGGAAGTGCAGGCCGCGATCAACGCCGGCAACTCGCTGCTGCCGACCGACCTGCCGGCGCCGCCGGTGTACGCCAAGGTTAACCCGGCCGACGCGCCGGTGATGACGCTGGCGATCACCTCCGACACCATGCCGCTGACCGAAGTGCAGAACGTGGTCAACACCCGCCTGGCGCTGAAAATGAGCCAGGTGTCGGGCGTCGGCCTGATTACCCTGAGCGGTGGCCAGCGTCCGGCGGTCCGCATCCAGGCCGACACCAACGCATTGGCGTCTTATGGCCTCGGTCTGGACACGCTGCGCACCGCCATCACGGCGGCCAACGCCAATGGCGCCAAGGGCAGCTTCGACGGCCCGACCCGCGCCTACAGCATCAACGCCAACGACCAGCTGGTGACCGCCAAGGACTATAAAGACCTGATCCTGGCCTACAAGAACGGCGCCCCGGTGCGCCTCTCCAACGTCGCCCAGGTGATCGACAGCGCGGAAAATGTGGAACTGGGCGCGTGGTCCGGCACCAAATCCAGCCTGAAACAGGCGATCATCCTCAATGTGCAGCGCCAGCCTGGCGCCAACGTCATCGCCACCGTGGACGCCATCAAGGCGCGCCTGCCTGAGTTGCAGGCCGGCCTGCCGGGCGCGATCCACGTCGAGGTGCTGAGCGACCGCACCACCGGCATTCGCGCTTCCGTCGAACACGTGGAGATGGAACTGGTGCTGGCCGTGGTGCTGGTGGTGCTGGTGATCTTCGCCTTCCTGCACAGCATCCGCGCCACCATCATCGCCAGCCTTTCGGTGCCGATTTCGCTGATCGGCACCTGCGGCGTGATGTATTTGCTCGGCTATAGCCTGAACAACCTGTCGCTGATGGCGCTGACCATCGCCACCGGCTTCGTGGTCGATGACGCCATCGTCATGATCGAGAACATCGCCCGCTACATCGAAGAGGGCGAAACGCCGATGGCCGCCGCGCTCAAAGGCGCCAAGCAGATCGGCTTCACCATTATTTCGCTGACGGTGTCGCTGATCGCCGTGCTGATTCCGTTGCTGTTCATGGGCGACGTGGTGGGTCGTTTGTTCCGCGAATTCGCGATCTCGCTGGCCATCACCATTCTGATCTCCGCCGTGGTGTCGCTGACGCTGGTGCCGATGATGTCGGCCCGCTGGTTGAAGAGCCACGCCGAAGAAAAGCCGTCGCGCTTCGCCGTGCGCTTCCAGCAGTTCTTCGACTGGGTGATTGGTCATTACGACAAATCGCTGACCTGGGTGATCAACCATAGCGGCCTGACGCTGCTGGTGGCGCTGGCCACCTTGCTGTTGACGGCACTGCTGTACGTGGTGATTCCGAAGGGCCTGTTCCCGACCCAGGATACCGGCCAGTTGCAGGCCCGCCTGGAAACCGGCAAAGCTGTCTCGTACGACAAGATGGCGGAGCTGCAGCAGAAGGCTGCCCAGGTAATCCTGCAAGATGCGGCGGTCGAGAACCTTAGCTCGGTGGTCGGCGTGGACGCAGCCAACAACACCATGCTGCATACCGGCAGCATGCTGATCAACCTGAAGCACGATCGCAGCGGCAATCAGCAGGACATCATGGAGCGCCTGCGCGCGCATGTGGCCGAGATTCCGGGCCTGACGCTGTATCTGCAACCAACGCAGGATTTGACCATCGACGCCGAAACCGGCCCGACCCAGTTCCGCGTATCGATTGAAGGTGCGGACAACGCATCCGTCAACGAGTGGGCCACCAAGCTGGAAGCGCAGATGCGCACCAAGGCCCAGCTGCGCAACGTCACTTCCGACGTCGGCGCCAGTTCGGCGGCTGCTTACGTCACGGTTGATCGCGACACCGCGTCGCGCCTGTCGGTGACCGCCGCATCGATCGATGACGCGTTGTACAGCGCCTTCGGCCAGCGGATCGTTTCGACCATCTTCACCGAGACTAACCAATATCGCGTGATTCTGGAAGCGCGCCGCAATTCGATTAATACCCTGCCGACCTGGAAAACCTCCAGCTGCGCACCGGTTCCGGCAAGGCCACGCCGCTGGCGGCGGTAGCCAGCGTGACCGAACGCACAGCGCCATTGCAGGTAACGCACGTGGCGCAGTATCCGGCCACCACGCTGGGCTTCGACACCGCGCCGGGCGTCTCGCTCGGCACCGCGGTGGACAGCATCAAACAGGCCGCCGCCGAGATCAAGTTCCCGTCCGCCGTGACGCTGACCTTCCTCGGCGCATCCGGCGCGTACCAGAATTCGCTGAACAACCAACTGTGGCTGATCCTGGCCGCCGTGGTCTGCGTCTATATCGTGCTGGGCGTGCTGTATGAAAGCTATATCCACCCGCTGACGATTCTGTCGACGCTGCCGTCGGCCGGCGTCGGCGCCTTGCTGGCGCTGTGGATCACCGGCCAGGACCTGGGCGTGATCGGCATCATCGGCATCATCCTGCTGATCGGTATCGTCAAGAAGAACGCCATTATGATGATCGACTTCGCCATCGAGGCGGAGCGCGACGAAGGCAAGCCGCCGCGTGAAGCGATCCACCAGGCCGCGCTGCTGCGTTTCCGTCCGATCCTGATGACGACACTGGCCGCGCTGTTCGCCGCCGTGCCGCTGATGCTGGGCTGGGGCGAGGGCGCCGAATTGCGCCGTCCACTGGGCCTGGCCATCTTCGGCGGCCTGATTGTCAGCCAGATGCTGACGTTGTTCACCACGCCGGTGATCTACCTGGGCTTCGACAGCCTGGCGCGCCGCGTCAACCGCCGCTTCAACGGCGCGCCGCCGCGCGACCCGCACCAGGCGGCGCTGCTGTCTCCAGCGCCAGGTCAGGGCAAAGGTGACGCGTCGTGAATCTGTCGTCCCCATTCGTCAAGCGTCCGATCGCCACCGTCCTGTTGACGGTGGGCGTGGCGCTGGCCGGCATTGGCGCGTTCTTCGTGCTGCCGGTGGCGCCGCTGCCGCAGGTGGACTTCCCGATTATTTCGGTGAGCGCCACGTTGCCCGGCGCCAGCCCGGACACCATGGCGACCAGCGTCGCCACGCCGCTGGAGCGGCATCTGGGCACCATCGCCGGCGTCAATGAAATGACCTCGCAGTCGAGCACCAGCTCCGCCAACGTCACCTTGCAGTTCGATTTGAACCGCAACGTCGACTCGGTGGCGCGCGAGGTGCAGGCGGCGATCAACGCCAGCCGCGTCGACCTGCCGTCCACGCTGCGCAGCAATCCGACCTATCGCAAGGCCAACACCTCGGGTGCGCCGATCATCATTCTGGCGCTGACCTCGAAAACCCGCACGCCGGGCCAGATCTACGACGCCGTTTCCAACATCGTGCTGCAACGCCTGTCGCAAGTGACCGGCGTCGGCGACGTGGAACTGGGCGGCAGCTCGCTGCCGGCGGTGCGGGTGGAACTGAACCCGTATGCGCTGAACAAGCAGGGGCTGTCGATGGAGGACGTGCGCGCCGCCATCCAGGCCGCCAACGCCAACCGGCCGCGCGGCGCCTTGCAGGGCAACGGCCGCCGTTTGCAGATCTATTCCGAATCGGCCAACGCCTCCGGCGGCCGCAGCGCCAGCGATTACCAGAACCTGATCGTCGGCTACCGCAACAGCACCGCGATCCGCCTGAAGGATGTGGCGGAGGTGGTCGATGGCGTCGAAGACCAGAACAACCTTGGCCTGTTCAACGGCGAAAAGGCCATCATTGTGCTGCTGCGTTCCCAGGCCGGCGCCAACGTCATCGAGACGGTGGACAGCGTACGGGCGCAGTTGCCGATGCTGCAGGCGCAGCTGCCTCCGGACGTCAAGATCCAGGTGGCCAGCGACAGCACCAACTCGATCCGCTCGTCGCTGCATGAAATCGAGATTACGCTGATCATCTCGATCCTCTTGGTGGTGCTGGTGGTGAGCGTCTTCCTGCGCAACGTGCGGGCCACCATCGTGCCGACGGTGGCCACCATCGTCTCGCTGCTGGGCACTTTCGGCGTGATGTATTTGCTGGGCTTCAGCCTGAATAACTTGTCGCTGATGGCGCTGACCGTGGCCACCGGCTTCGTGGTCGATGACGCCATCGTGGTGCTGGAAAATACCACCCGCCATATCGAAGCGGGCATGGACCGCTTCGAGGCGGCGCTGCTTGGTGCGCGCGAGGTGGGCTTCACGGTGCTGTCGATCAGTCTTTCGCTGATTGCCGTGTTCATTCCGCTGCTGTTCATGGGCGGCCAGTTCGGCGCGCTGTTCAAGGAATTTGCCATTACCCTGTCGGCCGCGGTGATGATTTCGCTGGTGATCTCGCTGACCACCACGCCGATGATGTGCGCCTGGCTGCTGTCGCCGGATAATGTCCACGCCAAGCCGCCGGGCCGCGTCGCGCGCTTCTTCGAGCGCGGCTTCGACGCCATCCTCAAAGGCTACGAGCATGCGCTGGACTGGGCGCTGCACAGCGTCTGGCTGGTGATGCTTAGCCTGGTGTTTGTGATTGGCCTGAACTTCTACCTGTTCGCGGCGATTCCCAAGGGCGGCTTCCCGCAGCAGGACACGGGCCAGATCAATGGCGGCATCCGCGCCGACCAGAGCATCTCGTTCCAGGCCATGCAGGGCAAGCTGAAACAGCTGGTCGACATCATCAAATCCGATCCGGACGTGGCCACGGTGGTCGGCTTTACCGGCGGCCGGCGCGCCGGCGGCGGTTTCATGTTCATCAACCTGAAGCCGGCCAATGAACGCAAGGTGGCGGGGCAGGCGGTGATTGCGCGCCTGCGGCCGAAGCTGGCCAGGGTCACCGGCGTCAGCCTGTTCCTCAGCCCCGTGCAGGATCTGCGCTCGGGCGGCCGTTCGGCCAACGCCAACTATCAGTACACGCTGAAGTCCGACAACCAGGCCGACCTGAAAAAATGGGCGGCGCGTCTGGCCGAAGCGATGAAGGGGCAGAAAGCGCTGACCGACGTCGACTCCGACCAGGCCGACAACGGCGTCGAGACCTTCGTCACCATCGACAAGCAGAGCGCCTCGCGGCTGGGCATCTCGACCAAGGATATCGACAACGCGCTGTACGACAGCTTCGGCCAGCGCCAGGTGGCGACCATCTATGATGAGCTGAACCAGTATCACGTCATCATGGAAGTGGCGCGCGAGTATGCGCGCAGTCCGGAGTCGCTGAAGGACGTCTACGTGCCGTCCACCGGCCTGCCGGCGCCGAGCGCCGCCAACCCGAGCGGCGCCCAGGTGGCGACGACGGCGGCGGCCACCAGCACCAGCGGCACCAGCAGCACCACGACGACATCGTCGGCCACCGCCGCCAACATCGCCGCGCCGGCGGTGCGCGATGCCTCGTCCGGTAATTCGCTGAGCACTTCGGCCACCACCATGGTGCCGTTGTCGACGGTCGCCAGCTACGCCGAAAGCTCGGCGCCGACCTCGATCAACCATCAGGACGGCGAACTGGCCACGACCATCGCCTTCAACCTGGTGGAGGGCGCCAGCCTGTCCGACGCGGCGGCGCAGATCGCCCAGGCGGAGGCGGACATCGCCATGCCGGGTAATGTGCGCGGCAGCTTTGCCGGCGCCGCCAAGTCGGCGCAGGACAGCAACAAGTCGCTGCCGCTGCTGATCCTGGCCGCCATCGTGGTGATCTATATCGTGCTGGGCATTCTGTACGAAAGCCTGGTGCACCCGGTGACGGTGCTGACCACGCTGCCGTCGGCCGGTGTCGGCGCGGTGCTGGCGCTGCTGATCTTCAAGATGGAGTTCTCGACGATTGCGCTGATCGGCATCTTCCTGCTGATCGGTATCGTCAAGAAGAACGCCATCCTGATCATCGACTTTGCGCTGGAAGCCGAGCGCGCGCGCGGCCTGGCGCCGATGGAAGCGGTGCGCGAAGCCTGCCTGCTGCGTTTCCGCCCGATTCTGATGACCACCGTGGCCGCCGCCCTGGGCGCGCTGCCGCTGGCGATCGGTTTCGGCGAAGGCTCGGAGCTGCGCCAGCCGCTTGGCGTGGCCATTATCGGTGGCCTGATCGCCAGCCAGCTGCTAACGCTGCTGACGACGCCCGTGGTCTACATCCTGATGGACAAGCTGCGTCGCCGCAGCCCGTCCGAACAACAACTGAGCCGCATCCATAGCGGCGAATCGCCGATTATTTCATGAGCAAATACGTGAGCACATACGTGAGCAAAACCGCCCCAACTTCCCGCTATCCCCTGACTGCGCTGGCCATGGCGGTTGCGCTGCTGGCCGGCTGCTCGGTCACGCCGAGCTACAAGGTGCCGGAGACGCCGCAGCCGGCGGCCTACAAAGAAACCCCGAGCGACGCCGACAAGGCCGCCGCCGGCTGGACCGCCGCCGCGCCCGCCGACACGCTGGAACGGGGCCCGTGGTGGCAGCTGTTCGGCGATCCGCTGCTGAATCAGCTGGCCGACAGCATCGAGGTGAATAACCAGAACGTGGCCGCCGCCGTCGCCGCGTACGCACAGGCGCGCGCGCTGGTGGCCGAGCAGCGCGCGTCGCTGTTCCCGGTGGTGGACCTGAACGGCAGCGCCACCCGCAGCGGCGGCGGCGGCAACAACCAGACCGCCAACCAGTACCGCGCCAACATCGGCGCCAGCTGGGAGCCGGACGTGTGGGGCAAGCTGCGCGCCGGTGTCGGCAACGCCAACGCCAGCCTGCAGGCCAGCGCCGCCGACCTGGCCGCCGCGCGCCTGTCGGCGCAGGGCGAACTGGCCACCAATTACTTCGCGCTGCGCGAGGCGGACGCCGAGAAGGCGCTGCTGGAGCAGACCACCGAAGGCTACGAGCGGGTGCTGCAGATTACGCAGAACCGCTTCGACGCCGGCATCGCCGCCAAGTCCGACCTGCTGCAGGCGCAAACTCAGCTGGCCAGCGCGCGCATCGACCAGATCACGCTGGTGCGCAGCCGCGCCAATTATGAGCATGCGATCGCGGTCCTGCTGGGCAAGGCCGCCGGCGAGTTCACGCTGGCGCCGGCCGACTGGAACATCACCGTGCCGGATATTCCGACCGGCCTGCCTTCGACGCTGCTGCAACGCCGTCCGGACATCGCCGCCGCTGAGCGCCGCGTCGCCGCCGCCAATGAAAACATCGGCATCGCCCGCAGCGCCTATTACCCGAGTCTGAACCTGACCGGTTCCTTCGGCTACGGCGCGGCCTCCACCGGCGGCTTGTTCAACGCCTCCAACAACCTGTGGTCGCTGGGCCTGACGGCGGCGCAGACGCTGTTCGACGCCGGCGCCACCAAGGCCCGCGTCAGCGGCGCCGAGGCGGCGCGCGACCAGGCCATCGCCAGTTATCGCCAGACGGTGCTGACGGCGTTCGCCGACGTCGAAAACCAGCTGGTGGCCACGCGCGCGCTGGTGCAGCAGCAGGATCTGCGCAAGACGGCGTCGGAAGCGGCCGACCAGGTCGAGGCGCAGCTGCTCAACCGTTACCGCGCCGGCCAAGTCAGCTACAGTGATGTGGTCACGGCGCAGCAGACCGCGCTGAGCGCGCGCCGTGCGCTGGTGCAGGCCCAGGTCAACCGCCAGACCACGGCGATTGCGCTGATCCAGTCGCTGGGCGGCGGCTGGCACGTCGCTAGCGACCAAGCGGGCGGCACGGCCACCAACTAAGCGTCACGCTTGGTTTTTGGGGAGGGCTTTGTATAATCAGGCAACATGACCACGCCCACTCTCGACCCTGACGACGCAGCCGCCAGAACCACCGCGTCGCCGGACGCCGGTGTGCCGGTGGTGGGGATAGGCGCGTCGGCCGGCGGGCTCGATCCGATCTGCGAGTTCCTCGCCAGTGTGCCGCCCGCCAGCGGCATGGCCTACATGGTGGCGCAGCATGTCGACACCCAGCACCAGGTCATTTTTACCCAGCTGCTGCAGCGCGTGACGGCCATGCCGGTCAGCGAAGTGCAGGATGGCATGACGCTGTTGCCGGACCGGGTGTACGTGATGCCGCCGCGCGGCCAGCTGATCCTGGACGGCGACCGCGTCGCACTGCAGCCCCATTCGGTGTCGCGCCAGGAGCATTTGTCGATCGACCGCCTGTTCATGGCGCTGGCCCGGCATAGCGCCGGCCAGACGGTCGGGGTCGTGCTGTCCGGCATGGGGGCGGACGGCACCCTGGGCCTGAAAGCGATCCGCGACAGTGGCGGGCTGACCATGGCGCAGCTGCCGCCGTCGGCCCGCTTCGAGTCGATGCCGGTCAGCGCCATCAGTGCCGGCGTGGTCGATGTAGTGGCGCCGCCGGCTGAGCTGGCGCGGCGCGCGCTCGACTGGTGGCGGCGCGACAATGGCCTTGGCGCCAACCTCGATGCCTTGCGCCAGCGCGAGGCGCTGCAGCAGATGTACCAGCTGTTGCTGGCCCAGACCGGCGCCAATTTTTCCGACTACAAGCTGAGTACCGTCATGCGCCGCATCGAGCGCCGCATGAAACTGCGCCAGTGCCGCGAGCTGCCCGTGTATATCGATTATCTGCGTGAGAACCCAGCCGAAGTCGAGCTACTGTTCAAGGAGCTGCTGATCGGCGTGACCAATTTCTTCCGCGGCCCGAAAGTCTGGGAATACCTGATCGAGACGGCGCTGCCGCAGCTGCTGGAACGGCATCCGCACGGCGCCGCCTTCAAGGCCTGGGTGCCGGCCTGCTCGACCGGCGAGGAAGCCTACACGCTGGCCATCAGTTTTCACGAAGTGCTGGCGCAACTGCGTCCCACTGTCCAGTACACGCTGCAGATCTTCGCCACCGACCTCGATGACGACGCGGTGGCGCGCGCGCGCCAGGGCGTGTTCAGCGCCGCCATCCGCGACGATGTCGGCGAGCAGCGCCTGCAGCGCTATTTCGTCACCGAGGAAGATGGCCGTTACCGGATCCGCAAGGACATCCGCAATACCATCATCTTCGCGCGCCAGAACATCATTTCCGACCCGCCGTTTACCAAGCTCGATGTGCTCTGCTGTCGCAACCTGCTGATATACTTTACGGCCAAGCTGCAGCGCGATCTGATTCCCTTGTTCCACTACGCGCTCAAGCAGGACGGTTTGCTGCTGCTGGGAAGCGCTGAGACGCCGGGCGAGTTTACCGAACTGTTTGCGCCGCTGAACGCGGTGGCGCGCGTGTACCGCCGGCTGGAAGCGTCGATCAACCATGTAGCCAGTTATTTTCCGACCCGGGTCAGCAATGCCTCGGTCCCCTCAGCTATCGCATCCCATCTCCCATCCATGAACGGTAATCTTCAACAACAGGTCGAGCAGCAGCTGCTCAAGCGGCATACACCGGCGGCGGTGCTGCTCAACGTGCATGGCGACATCCTGTACATCCATGGCCGCACGGGCGCCTATCTGGAGCCGGCCGCGGGCAAGGCCAACTGGAACATCCACGCCATGGCGCGCGAGGGCTTGCGCCACGAGCTGGCCGGACTGCTCAAGCGCGCCACCCAGGGCGAGGAAACGGCGAGTGTGCGCGGCCTGATACAGCGCGACGCCGCCGGCCATCCGGCGATGGCGGTCGACATGACGGCCGAGGCGATGGCGGACGAAGGGCCGCTGGCCGGCGCGGTGCTGGTGACCTTCGCCAGCGTTGCGGTGCCGGCCGAACGGCGGCGCGCGCGCTCGCGCAACCCACAGCTACTGGAGCTGGAGCAGCTGCTGGCACAGGCGCGGCTGGAAATTCAGGCGGTGCGCAACGAGATGCAGGCCTCGCGCGAGGAACTCAAATCGGCCAATGAAGAGCTGCAGTCGACCAACGAGGAACTGCAATCGACCAACGAGGAGCTGACCACCTCCAAGGAAGAGATGCAGTCGCTGAACGAGGAGCTGTACACCGTCAACGCCGAGCTGCAATCGAAGGTGGACGACCTGTCGATGGTCAACGGCGACATGAAAAATCTGCTCAACAGCACCGACGTCGCCACCATCTTCCTCGACAGCGAACTGCGCATTCGCCGCTTTACCGACCGCGCCACCCAGATCTACAAGCTGATTCCGGGCGACGTGCAGCGGCCGCTGGGCGACATCGTCAACGACCTCGATTATCCGGAACTGCAGGACGACGCGCGCGAGGTGCTGCGCACACTGGTGTTCAGCGAGCGGCAGATTTCCGCCCGCGGCGGCGGCTGGTACATGGTGCGCATCATGCCGTACCGGACGGTGGACAACGTGATTGACGGCGTGGTGGTCACGTTCATCAATATCAGCGAAGCCAAGCAGCTGGAGGCCAGGCTGCGCATGATGCAGGGGACGCCGGAGTAAGTATGAAAAAGCCGCCGCGTCCCGAGCTTGATCCCGCGCAGTTGCGGGCGGCCGCCGAGCATGCGGTGGCGCGCTATCCGCTGCCGCCGGCGCCGGACGCCGGCAGCGACGAACTGCGCCACTGGCATGAACTGCAGGTCAGCCAGATCGAGCTCGATCTGCAAAGCGAGGCGCTGGCCGAACTGCAAACCGAGCGCGATCAGGCCAGTGCGCTGCACGCGCGCTACGCCGCGCTGTACGAGCAGGCGCCGGCCGGCTATGTGTCGCTCAATCACAGCGGCTACATTACGCGTGCCAATCTGGCGGCGGCCGAACTGCTGGCCGGCGCCGGTGCGCCGCTGCTCGGCAAGCGTCTGGAACAGTTTGTGGCGCCCACCGCGCAGGCCGAGCTGCGCCGTTTCCTGCAGCGGCTGTTCGACAGCGGCGAGCGTGCGGCGCTGGAGGTGCTGCTGTTTGAACCGCCGGGCGCAGTCCGCACCGGCGAGGAACCGCGCCGGCTGCGCATCGAAGCCAATCTGGACGCCGGCGCCCAGACCTGCCGCATGATCCTGACCGACGTCGGCAACGCCAGCCTGCGCGACGCCGCGCGGCTGCGCGCCATGCAGGTGCTGAGCAATATCAACGAGGGCGTGCTGGTGTGCGACGCCGACCTCAATATCGTCTCCGTCAACCACGCCTTCACGCAGCTGACCGGCTATGCGGCGGAAGAGGCGCTGGGACGCAATCCGCGTTTCCTCGGCCGCGCCGGCGCCCATCCGCCCGGCTACCACGCGGCCGCGCTGGCGCAGGTGCGGCTCCAGGGACGCTGGCAGGGCGACGTGTTCAACCGCCGCCGCGACGGCACGCCGTACGTGGCCAGCATGTCGCTGACGGTGATCCGCGACGGCGAGGGCGCCATCACCCACTACATCGGCGTGTTTTCCGACGTGACCGCGCAGCGCGACGCCGAGGCCGCGCTGCAACGCTGGTCGGCGGAATTGGACGCGCGCGTGGCGGCCCGCACCGCCGAACTGACGGCTTCGCGCGAAGAGCTGCGCGAGCTGGCCGAGCACCTGGAAACCGTCAAGGAGGATGAGCGCAAGCGCATCGCCCGCGACATCCACGACGAATTGGGGCAAAACCTGCTGGCGCTGCGCATCGACCTGTCGATGCTCAACGCGCGCACCGCCGGCAGCCACGGCCTGCTGCACCAGCGCGTCAGCGCGGCGCTGGAGAATGTGGACGCCACCATCCGCAGTGTGCGCGGCATCATGAACGAATTGCGGCCGGCGGTGCTCGATCTCGGCGTGCAGGCGGCGCTCGAGTGGCAGGCCGCCGAATTCGCCCGGCGCACCGGACTGGCGTGCGCGCTGACGCTGCCCGATGCGGCCGGCCTGGCGACGCTGGCCGGACTGTCGCCCGACATGCAGATCGTGCTGTTCCGCAGCCTGCAGGAGGCGCTGAACAATGTGCGCCGCCATGCGCACGCGCGGCGGGTGAATATTGTGCTGTCGCTGCGCGCCGGCCATCTGGCGCTGAGCGTGAGCGACGACGGTGTCGGCATCGGCCTGCAGCAGCCGGAGCGGCGCAAGCCCGAGTCCTTTGGCCTGATCGGCATGAACCAGCGCGTCGCCGCGCTGGGCGGCCGCCTGGAGATCTGCAACCAGCCGAGCGGCGGCTGTAGGCTGACGTTGAGCTTCGATCTATAATACTGGCGCCGTAACCAATCAGGGGCCATATCTTGTTAAAATATTTCGTTATTCCCGCCGCACTGCTGTGCGCCACCAGCGCACACGCCGACGAAGGGCAATGGCAGCCGTACCAGCTGCCACAGCTGAAATCCGAACTCAAACGCATCGGTATCGCCATCCCGGCGGAAAAGCTGGCCGACCTGTCGAAGCATCCGATGAGCGCCATCGTCTCGCTGGGCGGCTGCTCGGCGTCGTTCGTGTCGGACGCCGGCCTGGTGGTTACCAACCACCATTGCGCGTATGGCGCCATCCAGCGCAATTCGACGCTGGAACATAATTACATCGCCAACGGTTACCTGGCCAAGACCCGCGCAGACGAGCTGCCGGGCGGCCCGAATACGCTGGTGTACGTGACCGACAAGGTGGAAAACGTCACCGGCCGCGTGCTGAAGGACATCACGCCAAGCATGAGCGGCAAGGCGCGCAGCGAAGCGGTGGACAAGAACATCAAGGCCCTGATCGCCGAATGCGAGAGCGACAAGTTCTATCGCTGCTCGGTGCCGGCCTTCCATCGCGGCCTGGAATACTATCGTATCCGCCAGATGATGATACGCGACGTGCGCCTGGTGTACGCGCCGGCCAACTCGCTGGGCGACTTTGGCGGCGATATCGACAATTACGAATGGCCGCGCCACGTGGGTGATTATTCGTTCCTGCGCGCCTATGTGGGCAAGGATGGCCGTCCGGCCGAACCGTCGCCGGACAACGTCCCGTATAAATCCAAGGACTTCCTGGTGGTGTCGGCCGCGGGCCTGAAGAACGGTGATCCGGTGCTGCTGGCCGGCTACCCGGGCCGCACCAGCCGCTACAAACTGCCGTCGGAAATCCGCTACGCGCGCGACGCCGCCTATCCGGCCAAGGCAGCCGAGATTCAGTCCGACCTGGACGTGATCGCCGCCTCCACCGAGAAGAGTGAAGCCAACGCGGTGCGTTACGCCAGCGTGGTCAAGGGTCTGAACAACGTGATGAAGAAAACGCGTGGCCTAATCGACGGCTTTGCGCGCAAGGACATCGCCGCCATCAAGGACGTGCAGGACGCCGAGTTCCGCGCCTGGTACGCCAAGCAGCCAAACAGCGACAAGAAGCTGCTGGCCGAACTGGATGCGCTGATCGCCGCCGACATCGCCCTGAGCGACGAGGAATTCGGCTACAGCGTGGCCACCACCAGCGACCTGCTGAAAGCCGCCGCGCCGCTGTACCGCCTGGCGCAGGAAAGCGCCAAGCCGGACGCCGAGCGTGAGCTGGGCTTCCAGCAGCGCGACCTGCCGTTCATCAAGGCGCGTTTGAACCGCCTGGAGCAGTCGTATGTGGGCAGCGTTGACCAGGCGCGCTTCGTCGCCGCCTTGCAGCGTTACGCCAGGCTGCCAAAGTCGATGCACGTCACCGGCCTGGATGCGCTGCTGCCGCCGGTGGATGCGGTGCCGGCGCTGTACGCGCAATCGCAACTGGGCGATAGCGCGGCGCGCCTGTCGTGGGTTGGCAAGGACACCGCCGCCTTCGGCGCATCGAACGACGCTTTCATCAAGCTGGCGGTGAAGACCGACGACGTGTCGCAGTCGCTGAAGGACCGCCGCAAGGAACTGGATGGCAATCTGGAACGTGTGATCCCGCAGTACATGGCGGCCGTCATCGCGTGGAAGAAATCGCAGGGCAAGCCGGTTTATCCTGATGCCAATTCGACGCTGCGCGTGACCTACGGCACCGTATCGCCATATTCGCCGAAGGACGGCATCACCAAGGGGCCGTTCACCACCATCGAAGGCATCGTCGAGAAGAACACCGGCAAGGCGCCGTTCGACGCGCCGCAAAACCTGCTGGATGCGATCAAGGCCAAGCGCTATGGCCAGTTTAAGGATCCGGTACTGGGCACGGTGCCGGTCGACTTCCTGACCAGCGCCGACACCACCGGCGGCAATTCCGGTTCGGCGGTGATGAACAAGAACGGCGAGCTGATTGGCCTTAACTTCGATTCGACCTACGAGTCGATCACCAAGGACTGGTACTTCGACCGCGACATCACCCGCGCCATCCATCTGGATATCCGGTATATGCTGTGGGTGATGTCGGAAGTGGATCACGCCGACAATCTGCTCAAAGAAATGACCATCAAATATCCTAAAAAATGACGACGCTCCAGCTCCTGCTTAGTTACGCGAATATGCCGTTGCACCTGGCAGTATTTGCCACGACCCCGCTGGAGCTGCTGTCGTTCCTGCTGTCGGTGGCCACGGTGTGGCTGAACATTCGCCAGAGCCATTGGGGCTGGCTGTTCGCCATCATTTCGTCGGCCACCTATGGTCTGGTGTTTTATGGTTCGCGGTTGTATGGCGACATGGGCTTGCAACTGGTGTTCATCGCGGTGTCGGTGTTCGGCTGGTATCAGTGGCTGCACGGCGACGACCGCCATGACAGGCTGCCGGTGACGGCGCTGTCGGCGCGCGGCCGCTGGCTGGCCGCCGGCGCCTGGCTGGCCGGCTTTGTGCTGCTGGCCTGGTTCCTCAAGTCCTATACCGATACCGACGTGCCGAACTCGGACGGCTTCCTGACGGCCGGTTCGCTGGTCGGCCAGTTGCTGCTGTCGCGGAAGAAGATCGAGAACTGGCATGTTTGGATCATTGTCGATGTGCTGTACGTCGGGCTGTATCTGCACAAGCACCTGATGTTGACGGCGATCTTGTACGCCATCTTCGTCGGCATGGCGGTGATCGGCCTGCGCACCTGGAGCGGTGACACGCATACGGGCGGCCGCCGTCTGGCCATGGAATGAAACCGCTACGCATTGCGATTCTCGGCACGGCGTCCTCCGGCAAGACTACCTTGGCGGCGGCGCTGGCGCAGCGCTACGGCACCGTGTGGGTGCCGGAGTACCTGCGCGAATTTGTCGATACGGAAGGCCGCGTGCCGGTGGCGGCGGACCAGATCCACATCGCCCGCACGCAGCGTGCGCGCGAGGACGCCGCCGCGCCGCTGGCCGGCAAGTATCTTTTTTGCGACACTACGCCGCTGATGACGGCGGTCTACAGCCGCCATTATTTTGGCG
This sequence comes from Duganella dendranthematis, assembly GCF_012849375.1. Classification (NCBI taxonomy): domain Bacteria; kingdom Pseudomonadati; phylum Pseudomonadota; class Betaproteobacteria; order Burkholderiales; family Oxalobacteraceae; genus Duganella; species Duganella dendranthematis. The sequence goes on along the minus strand of NZ_CP051684.1, from coordinate 244,367 downwards.
GCATCGATTCCCAATTGGCGCTGCTGGCGGACGCGCACCCGCGTGACTACGCCATGACGCTGGTGATGGCGCCCGATATTCCCTGGGTGGCCGATGGCTTGCAACGCGAGAACGAGGAAGTCAGCATCATCGTCAACCGCTTGCTGCTGGACGAACTGGCTGCGCGTGAGATACCCTACATGTTGATATCGGGCGATCCCGATCAACGCATCTCACAGGCGTCGGGGTATTTATGATCAAGCGGTTGGCGGCGTTATCGATCTTGGTTACTCCGCTAGCGCTGGCCGATGCCGGCTACTATTTGGTCTCAACCTACGATGTGGAAGGCCAGGCGTCGATCGACTACAAATACTGGCACGCCCAATACAGCGGCCGCACCACGGCGTCGCCGGAAATCGGCATCGGCTATGGCGTTACTTCGCGCTGGTACACGGAGATTTACGAAGAGTGGTTCACGCGCAATGGCGGCGGCACGCAGCGCACCGCCACCGCCTGGCAGAACGACTACATGCTGACGCAAGGGCAGTACGACTTCGATCTGGCGCTACACACCAAAATCGAGCGCTCGCATGATCGGGATGATGGCTATATGCTGGAATGGGGGCCGGTGCTGCAAACGGAGATCGGCCGCACCCAGTTCAACGCCAACCTGTTCTTCCAGCGCGATTACCGCACCGTCTCCGGTCCGAATCCAACCGAACTGACTTACCAGCTACAGGTGAAGCACAACTGGAAGCCGTGGTTCCAGCCCGGCGTGCAGGCATTCGGCGAGGTAGGGAAGTGGAACGACTGGTCGCCATACAAGCAGCAGTCGCATCGCGCCGGGCCGATGGTCGGTGGGCACACCGATATCGGACGGCAGGAATTGAAGTACGAATTCGCTTACCTGATCGGCAGGAACTCGGCGCGCGCAGCGAAGAGTTTTTCGATGCGCGCGCAGCTGATCTTTTAAAGATCGAAGGTGGCCGACACGCGCAAGGTGCGCGAGGCGCCCGGCATCAGATAGCCGCCCAGGTCCGGCGTCACATCACGCCAGTAGAACTTGTCGAACACATTGTCGATACCGGCGCGGAAGGTGGTGCCGATATTGCCGATGCGGGTGGCGTACGATCCGGTCAGGTTCACTACGTGGTAGCTCGGTACGAACACCGAGTTGGCGGCGTCGAAGGCCTTCTTGCCCGAGTACTGCCAGTTGGCGCCGACCTTCAGCCCCTGCACCTGCGGCAGGGCGTAATCCGCATACACCGATGATTTGAACGCGGCGACGTCGGTTACGCGCTTGCCGTCCAGCTCCGCCGAACCGGTGCCGCTTTGCTGCGTGTTCAGCGCGGTGGCCGATACGCCAACCGTCAGGTCGCGCGATGCGCGACCGTTCAGCGCTACTTCCAGGCCGCGATTCTGCGCTTCGCCGTTGCGCACGTAGGCGTTGGCGGCGTCGGTATATTCCAGGCCTTTTCGGATCTGGAACAGCGCCACGCTGGCGCTCAGGTCCTGGCGGATGTCGGCCTTGACGCCCACTTCCACCTGTTTCGATTTGCTCGGCGCCAGCGCGCGGTGTTCGTTTTCGGTGCCCATCGGCGCGACGCCGCCATGCTCCAGGCCCTGCGCGTAGGAGACATAAGTCGCCACGTTGGGCCGTACGTTGTAGACCAGCGCCACGTTCGGCAGCCAGAAGCCGATGTCGGTATGCGCGTACGGCAGCACGGCGCCGTTGTCGTCCACGCCGACGTATTCGTCACGCTTCACTTTCACATAGCGCGCGCCGGCATGCAGCTTGAGTTGTTCATTCAGGCTGACGATGTCCTGGGCGAACAGCGCGCGTTCGTTGTCGCGGCGGCGTTCCGAGACCGGGCCGCTGGTGCCCGGCGCCGGCGTCACCACTACCGGATGATAGATGTTGCTGACGCCGGACAGGTCATACAGGTAGTCGCCCCATTTTTCGCTGTTCTTGAAGAACGACGCACCGCCGGTGAAGTCATGCTTGATCGCGCCGGTGGCAAAGCGGCCTTGCAGCAAGGCCTGCGCCGTCAACGGCGATTTCTTTTCGCCCAGGCTGATGTAGTTGTAGACGTCGTAATCGCCATTGCCGCAGAAGCCAGGATACAGATCCTGCGCGCCGCAGCCGTAAGGGAAGGCGGTGTAGTCGTCACGCTTGAAGTTATGCTGGTTGGCGCTGATGGTGGCGTTCCAGTCCGGCGAGAACTTGTATTCAAAGCGCGCACCGACGTTGCTGCTGGTGGTTTCCACCGGACGGCTCCACGGCTGGTCGTTCAGCAGCTGGTCTGCCGGCACGTTCGGCAGCGTCAGGTTGTTCAGCAGCTGGTAGCCGGGCGCGGTGACCTGTGACTTGCGCTGGTAGTCGGCGTCGATCTGCAACAGCGCCTGTGGCGAGATGCGCCAGTCGAAGGCGGCCGAGACGAACTTGCGGTTGCCGTCGGCGCCCTTGATGTAGGAGCGCAGACGCTCGGCGGCGGCGTTGATGCGGTAGCCGAAGTCGGGGTTCTCGAAGCGGCCCCCCAGGTCGACCGCGCCATACAGGTTGCCGCGTTCGCGTTCTTCCAGCACCACGGTGCGCAGCGGCGTGTCGGTCGGACGCTTGGTGACGTAGTTGATGATGCCGCCTGGCGCGGACACGCCTGCCTGCAGGCCGGACAGGCCTTTCAGCACTTCCAGCCGTTCCTTGTTCTCTAGCGGAATCTGGGTGTCGCCGGTGATGGCCATGCCATCCTTGCGGTAGCTCGATTCATTATCCAGCTTGAAGCCGCGGATCGAGAACTGCTCGGCATAGCCGACCGCGTTGTAGGCGTCGCTCAGGCTGGCGTCGTAGCGGGCGGCGTCGGTGGTCGAGCGGATTTGCAGGTCCAGCATCTGCTGCGAGGTCAGCACGCTCACCGAGGCGGGCGTTTCCAGCAATGGCGCGTTGGCGAAGCCGGCAACGCTGGCGGTGGTGGCGCGCGTCTTGGCGGCGCTGACCACCACTTCCTGCATGGTCTGGTCGGGGTCTTCCGCGCGCGCGGCGCTGGAAGTCATCTGTAAAACCGCCAGGGCGATGGCGGACACTGCGAAGTTTGGTGTGGACATATTTGCTCTCTACTTGTCTCGGCTGGGGGCCGGCGAAGAGAGCCATCAAAGGAGGGAGATCCGACTTTTGCGCTTTCCTTCGCTGGCATTATCCAGATCAGGTACGAAGGGTATCTCTCACCCGGAAACAATGTTCCAGGACCCCTAGCGAAGCGGCGAGTGTATCACAGTTCACAATTGACATCGCGTGCGCCACGTTTGGCGCGGCGTCGCTACACTGCGAACTTGCGCCGCAGGGCGGAAGTGGAAGGGGTTGGAATGAAGCAGTCGTATCAAGAGGGAAGCTGGTTTGCCGTGCCATTGCTGGACGGCGGCTATGGATGGGGTCTGGTGGCGAGGCTGTCGCCGGGCAGTAAAATCATGCTGGCCTATCTGTTCGGCCCCAAGCTGCCGCGCTTCCCGTCGCTGGAAGAATTGAATACGCTGCGGCCGCAGGACGCCGTCAAGGTGCTGCGTTGCGGCGACATGGCGCTGGCCAGCGGTCACTGGCGCGTGCTGGGCGATATCGATACGTGGGACCCGGCGCAGTGGCCGGTGCCGCAGTTCCTGCGCCGTGCCGACGCGCTCAAGCGCGCCTGGCGGGTCACCTATGCCGATCCGGACCCCAGCCGTTCGGAGCGCGAAGAGTCTGTCCCCTATGATACACAAGGGCTGGACATCGATTCGCTGTACGGTTACGGCTCAGCGGAGCTATTGCTGACCAAATTGCTGGAAGGACCGGACCACCCGATCAACCAGCAAACGGCGCAGCAGACGGCGCGCAGCTGACATTCCACGCCGCGTATTCGCCGCGGCTTTTGCGCACCGCAACCCGCACCTGCGTCTCGCGGTCGCTGTCGAACACCATGCCCACCATGGTTGGTGCGCCGTTGGACGGCGGCGCCGGCTCGATGGCGCTCAGGCGGAAGGTTAGCGAGCGTTGGCGCGCGCAGCCGGAGTTTCCGGCGAACAGCAGCCGCGCGCGCGCCAGCAGTTCACGGTGCTGCCAGATCAGCGCCTTGACGTCGTCCGGATGCACGGCCGGGTCCATGCGCGTGGTGTATTGCGCGGCGGTGCAGATCACTTTCGGCGTGGCCAGCCAGACGTACCATTCCGGCGCGGCGGCCGACGGCGTCCAGCGCTGGTCCTGCGGCGCCTTGGGATTGTAGATGTAGCTGGTGCGCACCTGCCGGCACAGGTCCGGCGTAAAGTGGCGCGGCGACGAATCGACCCGCGCGATCACCTGCCACGGTTCCTTGCCGCGCCGCTGGATGTCGAACACCGGCGCAAACAGCGACGGGCCGCCACTGATCCTGGCCGGCACTTGCAGGCGATAGTATTCCTCGAACGAGCTGCGTTCCTCGGCAGTCGGCTCGCGCAGCTGCAAGGAGGGCGGCGTCTTTGGCCTGGCGGCCGGCGCGGCGGCGCAAACGCTGGCGGCAAGCGCCAACGCGGCGGCAAACAGAACGCGCCGCATCACAGCGCCTTCATCACGATCTGGATCTGCAAGCCGCCGCCTTCGCGGTTGCGCACATTTAGCTCGGCGCCGTGGCGGGTGATCACGCGGTCGACAATCGCCAGCCCCAGCCCGGCGCCGTTGGCCTGGCCGCGCGCCGCATCGAGCCGGGTAAAGGGCTTGAGCAGCTGCTCGATTTGATCCGGCGGCACGCCGGTGCCGTGATCCTGCACTTCGATGATCACGCGTTTGGCCGCATGCATGCCTTTGACGCTGCACTTGATGTCGATCTCGGTGTAGTCGGCATCCGCCTTGCGGCCGTAGCGGCGGGCGTTTTCGATCAGGTTGTTAATCACGCGCTTGATGTCGGTGGCGTTGCCCATCGCATGGGCGTCGGGCGCGATGTCGGTGTTGATGCGCACGTCGGGCAGGCGCGAGACTTCATGCGCGGTGTCGGTCAGCAGTTCGCTGATGTCGACGTTGACGAAGCTGGACGCCTCGGTGGGCTTGGCGTAGTCAAGGAACTGGCCGATGATGGCGTCCATCTGGCCGATGTCGGACTGCATGCCCTCGCGCGCCTCGGTCGACAGATTGGCCATCTCCAGTTCCAGCTGCATGCGCGCCAGCGGCGTGCGCAAATCGTGCGAAATGCCGGCCAGGATCACCGCGCGGTCCGATTCGACCTGCTGCAAATCGGTCACCATCTGGTTGAAGCTGCGGTTGGCCTCCATGATTTCGGCCGGCCCTTTTTCCGGCAGCGGGGCGGGGTGCTTGCCCTGGGCGAAATCGCGGGTGGCCTGGGTCAGGCGGCGCAGCGGCAGGTTAATCAGGCTGGAAATGAAGGCGGCGCCCAGCAGCGACACTACCGACACCACGCTGGCCCAGCCCAGCCACTGGATGCCGGTCAGGCCGCGGATGCGTTCGCGCTCCAGCATCAGCCAATACTGGTCGTCGTCGATCTTGAAGCTGACCCAGAAGCCCGACACGCCGTTCACCTTGGACGAGAAACGCGTGTCCTGCCCCAGCTTGGCGCGTACCAGTTGCTCGATGTCCGGCATCAGCGCGTTGTTGGCCGGCGGCGCCACCTGGTCGTCGTCCTCCAGCGTGAACACGCGGATGCCCTCATTGGCCACCAGGTCGAACAGCAGCTCGCGCCGCAGTTCGGGCGCGGCGTGCGTCAGTGCGGCGTGGGTGATGGTGACCACCGAGATCACCTGGGCGGAAATCTGCTGCACCTGCGGCTCGTGCTGCACCACGCTGATCATGCCGACCCAGGCCGTCATGCTGGTGGTGGTGAGGGCGCCAAGTAAAAAGAAGGTGCGCCAGAATAGGCCGCTTTTCAGGCTGGCGAGGCGTAGCGGGAAGGGAAACTTCAGCAGCGACTTCATAGGCGTCCGCAGATTAGCGCGGCTGTCCCTCCGGGATGAATACATAGCCCAGGCCCCACACGGTCTGGATGTACAGCGGGCTGGAAGGGTCCGGCTCGATCAGCTTGCGCAGGCGCGAGATCTGCACGTCCAGGCTGCGGTCGAACACTTCGTATTCGCGGCCGCGCGCCAGTTCCATCAGTTTTTCGCGCGACAGCGGCTGGCGCGCATGGCGGGCAAATACTTTTAGTACCGAAAACTCGCCGGTGGTCAGCGGCACCGTCTCGCCGTTTTTCTTCAGCGTGCGGGTGCCCAGGTCCAGCACGAACTGGCCGAACTCGAAGGTTTGCGGGGTTTCCGACGGCGCGCCGGGGATTTCGTCCGGGCCGCGGCGGCGCAGCACGGCGCCGATGCGGGCCACCAGTTCGCGCGGATTGAAAGGCTTGGGCAGATAGTCGTCTGCGCCCATTTCCAGGCCGACGATGCGGTCGACGTCTTCGCCTTTGGCGGTCAGCATGATGATCGGCGTCTGGTCGCCGGCGCCGCGCAGGCGGCGGCAGATCGACAGGCCGTCTTCGCCCGGCAGCATCAGGTCCAGCACCAGCAGGTCGTAGCGCTCGCGCAGCCACAGTTTGTTCATGGCGGTGGCGCTTTCCGCGGTGAAGACATTGAAGCCTTGCTCGGTCAGGTAGCGGCGCAGCAGATCACGCAGTCGGACGTCGTCGTCGACCACCATGATTTTGGCGGCATGGCCCTGGCCATGGGTCGCGTTGTTGCCGGAATCAGTCGTTGTTGTAGTCATTTGGCTGTCAGATTTGTCTTATTCATGTTGCTATGGTAACGTCATATTCGTCCTGCGAAAACACGCACGACAACCCATTACAAAGTGTTACAAACTTTACCCAATTCGCCTTACCCCTCAGGCAAAGCATCATACACTGCGGGCATAGATTCAGCTTTCCAGGGGACGTCATGTTCATCGATCACAAAAGAAAATTCGCGGCAGCTAGCGCATCTTTTTGCGTTCGATTCACTATGGCTTCCGCATTGGTGTGCGGTTTGCTGGGCGCCAGCCTGGCGCATGCCGACGGCGATGGACCCAATGGCCAGCAACGCCGCGACCAGCCGCCGCAATCGCAGCAGCATCAACAGAACGCGCCACGCGGCGATCAGCCGCGTTCCGGCGACGTGCGCCAACTCGATCCACGCAGCTACGAAGCGCGCGCCGAAGAACAGCGCCGCGCCATGCAGGACGCCAGCCGCAACGCCGAGATGAGCCGCCGTGTCGGCCGCATGACGCCGGACGAGCGCCGCGACCTGCGTCGCCAGATCAACGAGGTCAGTCAGGATTTGTACGCGGTGCCGCCGCGTCGTTGATTGCTTTGTTGATTATCTGATACTCAAGAGTAATAAAACGCTAAATTTATTATTTGCGTATTATTGTTTTGTATCAATATCCTCACACTTGTGGCGCTTGGCGCCGCCTTTCTCCTATCTTTTGCATGGTCTGCGTGTAAGATCAATTAATCACACGCAACGCCTTCCGGCAGCCTGCGTGCCGTTTGGAGGAAGACCGTGGTTCAAGACGTTGCATCCGCAGCGCTAGCCGTCGGCTCGGAGCCAGAAGCTCCCGGTCCCGGCTTGCCTATTGGTTTAGTGAAGCGTGCGGACGGAATTTATATCGATGTGGGCATGAGCAAGCCGGCGCTGACGGCGGCGGTGACGCACGTGTTCCAGTCCGGCGGCTACTTCGCCGGTCTCGATTACGCCGCGCTGATGCAGGCGCTGTATGGCGTCGGGCCCGATCTCGGCGAGGTGCAGGCGCTGCGCCTGGCCGACGCCGTGCGCATGTTCGACGGCGCCCGCCTGGCGCTGTACAAGAATCCCAAAATCAGCCTGTCCTATGCCGAGTACACCTTCCAGCCGCTGTTCCTGGACGAGATCACGCTGCCCGACGGCACCGTGATTCCCGAGCGTCCGGCGCACCTAGATATCGACGAATTCATCGCTGATATGTGGAACAAAGGTATCTGCTTCGGCATCGACGTGGCGGCGGTGAAGGCGGCCATGCTGTCGCCCAAGGCCGACCGCATCACCTTCGCCACCGACCTGGAGCCGGAAAACGGCAAGGACGCCTTTGTGGTGGAAGTCTCGTCCGACCTGCACCGCAGCGATGCGCCCAAAGCGCGCGCCGACGGCCGCATCGACCTGCAAAGCTTCCAGAACCGCTTCCCGCAGATTAAGGCTGACGTCCGGCTGCTGAAGAAGGAGCCGTCGGTGCCTGGCTTGCCGGGCTTCGACCTGGCCGGCCGCAGGACCGAGCCGGCGCCGCCCAAGGACTTGACGCTGCGCTTCCTGGCCGGCGAGGGCACAGAGGCCAAAACCTTCGAGGACGGCGAATACCTGGTCTCCACACGCGAGGGCTTTTTGAGCGTGGACGCCAAGTCCAGCCGCATTTCGATCACCGATAAAATCATCAGCCTGGAAGGCGTCAGCGGCCGTACCACCGGCAACTTGCAACTGGCCGGCGCTTATGAGGAATACGGCGACGTGCAGGAGCAGCGGGATGTCACCGGCTCCGATATCACCGTGCACGGCAACGTCTATGGGAACATCCATTCGCGCGGCGGCACGGTGGTGCTGGACAAGAATCTGGTCAGCGGCAGCGTGCATAACGTGGCCGGCAATATCAATATCGCCGGCGTCGCGTCCAACTCGGTGATCCATGCGGTGAATGGCGCGGTCACCATCCAGCGTGCCGAGAACTGCGTGATCTCGGGTGTCAACGTCAAGATTGAGGAAGCCTCCAACTGCGAAATCATCGGCGACGGCGTGCTGATTTCGGTGGCCGAAGGCTGCGCCATCGCCGGCCGCAACGTCGAGGTGGAAAGCGCCGGTCCGCGTCGCCGCACGGAGATGATCATCTATGTACTGGTGAAGGACGTGACGCAGTTCGACCAGGAGATCGCCGAACTGGAAGCGCGCGTGGCCGCTTTCGCCCAGGCCAATGCCGACAGCCAGCAGGAGATCGATCGCATCTCGGCGCTGCCGGACGTGCGCCGCTATCTGGCGCTGGCGGCCAAGCTGCGCACGCAGGAGCTGGTGCTGACGCCGGAGCAGGGCCAGTTCCTGCGCAAGATCGCCACGGCGGTGGCGGAAGAGATCAAAGCCATACAGAAGCACAAGCTGGACTTGCAAGTCGGTCAGACCCAGCATACGCTGCTGAGCGAGCGGCTGGCGCGGGTGATCGAGCAGAAGGTGGAGGCAGCCGGTATTGCGCGCTGCGGGCTGCACATGGCCAGCGGCGAGACGCTGGTGCGCACCATGCCGTTTGTCGCCGACACGGCGGCGCTGCGGCAGCTGCCGCCCAAGGATCTGAAGCAGCGCCTGCGCGGCACGCCCAGCGGCGGCCAGTTGCTGTTTGCCGACAGTGCCGGCGCGCTGGACTGGCACCTGGATCCGCGCCTGCGGCCGGCATCGCCTTGAAGCGGCTGGCGCAAGCCCGGCGTAACATGCTAATCTTGGGCTAATATCAAAAAGTGAAGGGGACGCGCCATGGCGCGCTGGCCCGACGTACATTTTCCTGGGGATTAGACTGTGTCAGACGACGCGACGGCGCTGGAACCAACTGCGGAAGGCGATCTCCCGACAGCGATCGTCAAGCGCGCCGACGGCATCTTCTTCAAGGGCGATGCATCGGCGGTGGCTTGCGCTTTGGCGGCCAGCCAGGTGTTCCTCGGCAGCGCCTATTTCGCCGGGCTGGATTACGCGGTGTTCAGCAAGATGCTGTACAACGTTGGCCCGGATCTGCCGGAAAACCTGCGCGACCAGCCGCTGCTGCGTTTCGCCGATTCCATCGAACCATTCCACGCGCCGCGCCGCGCCTTGTACAAGACGGTCAAGGTCATCAACGGCGAGGCGGAATACTATTTCGAGCCGGTGTTCTTCGACGTCCCTGACATGCCACCGCAACCGGCGCGCCTGAACTTCGACGAATTCGTCGCTGATATGTGGGTCAAGGGCATCCGCTTCGGCATCGATGCGCCGGCGGTGCGCGACGTCATTGCCACCGGGCGGCTGGCGCGCATCATCGTCGCGCGGCGCCTGAACGCGGTGCCGGGCAAGGACGCCGCCATTGTCGAAGTGTCGCAGGATATCCATCGCAGCAATGCGCCCAAGGACATGGGCGACGGCCGGCTGGATCTGCAATCGTTCCAGAACCGCTTCCCGCAGGTGAAGCCGAACGTCAAGCTGCTGCGCAAGATGCCGCGCGCGGCGGGCGTGCGCGGGTATGAGTTGTCAGGACTGGTGCTGGAGCCGCCGCTGCCCAAGGATATCGAACTGGCCAGCGTGGCCGGCGATGGTACGGTGATCGAGAACCTGCGCGGCGGTGAATTTTTGGTGTCGGCGGTCGAAGGTTTTCTGAGTGTGGACCCGGCCACCAAGCGCCTGTCGATCGGTCCCAAGATCATCAGCCGCGAAGGCGTTAGCGCGCGCACCACCGGCAATTTGCAGCTGACCGGCGAGTACGAGGAATTCGGCGACGTGCAGGAGCAGCGCATGGTCGAAGGCGGCAACATCACCATCCACGGCGACGTGTTCGGGAATATCGTCTCGCGCGGTGGCGATGTGCTGCTGAGTAAAAACCTGATGGGCGGCACCGTCACCAACGCCGACGGCGCGATCCGCGTGCGTGGCGTGGCATCCGGCGCGGTGCTGCAAACCAAGCGCGGTGAGGTGGCCCTGACGCGTGCCGAGAGCTGCATCATCTCCGGCAGCCGGGTGGTGATCGGCGAGGCCAGTAACTGCGAGATCATGGCCGATGAAGTGGTCATCAAGGTGGCCGAAGGCTGCGCCATCGCCGCCCGCAAGATCGAGATTGTGCACGCCGGTCCGCGCAAGCAGAACGAGATGCTGTTGTACGCGCTGGTGCCGGATACCACAAAGTTCGACAAGAAGATCGCCGAGTTGCAGCCCAAGGTGCAGCACGCGGCGCGCGAGGCGGATGCGCGCAAGGCCGAGATGGACGCCATCACCGGCCAGACCGAAGTGCGCAACTACCTGACGCTGGCCACGCGCGTGCGCAAGCGCGAGGTGGTGCTGACGCCGGAGCAGCTGCCGCTGTTCCAGAAGATGGCGGAAGCGGTCGGCCCGTCGCTGCGCCAGGTGGCGAAGATTTCGCTGGCGATCAAGGCGGCGCAGGTGCAGCAGGAACAGGCGCAGGGCGAGGTCGATCAGGTACAGCGGCAGAAGTCCGCGCTGATACGCGGCTCGCGCTGCACGGTGGAGCTGATCACCGGCGACGTGCTGCTGCGGACCATGAGCTTTGTGCCCGGCGAACCGCCGCCCTACGATCGTCCGGCCAAGGAATTGAAAGCCAAGGTGCGCACCGCCACGCCGGGCATGACCGTGCTGCACTCAGGCCCGGTGGGGCCGATCAACTGGGCGCCGTATGCTGAAAACTAGTGCGCCGGCCGCGCCATACTAATTCGCGCTAGACTGCACTAAGCGGCACTAATCCACACTACACGGCACTAATCCGCCCGCAGAACTGCTAGCAGCTCGCGCGCGTAGCCGGGCAGTGCGGCTTCGTCGCGCACGCAGACCAGCAGTTTGCGGTCGGCCCAGGCGTCGCTTAGCTTGACGATGCGCAGTTCGTCCGGACTGCGGTGAGCGGCGCTTTCCGGCAGCAGCGCCAGGCCGGCGCCGCTGGCGGCCATGCGGGCCATCGCTTCAAAACTGCGCAGGCGGATCTTGCAGTGCAGTCGGCGGCCCAGCCGGGCCGCTTGTTCGACAGCTTGCTGCTGAAAAGCGCTGTCGCCGGCCAGGCCGATAAAGTCGTGGTCCAGCGCATCGGCAAACCCCATGTGGCGCTTGTGTCCCAGCGTGTGTGCCAGCGGATGGCTGCGCGCCATTGCCAGCACTAGCGGGTCGTCGCGGAAGGGGAAGGTTTGCAGTGCGGCGTGGTCCACCGCGTCCGAGATGATGCCGATGTCCGCCACGCCGTCGGCCAGCGCTTGCACGATGTCGCGGCTCAGGCGCTCTTCCAGGTTGATGCTCAGTTGCGGATGGGTTTTCAGGAACGCAGCCAGCGCGTCCGGCAGGAACTCGGTCATGGCGGAGGTATTGCACAGCAGCCGCACCTGGCCTTTCAAGCCGGTAGCGAATTGCGCCAGATCGGCGTGCATGTCCTCCACCTGGCGGGTAATGGCGCGCGCATGCTGTAGCAGCGTGCGGCCGGCCTCGGTGGGCTCGGCGCCGCGCCGGCCGCGTTGCAGCAGCGGCACGTCCAGCGCTTCCTCCATGCCGCGCACGCGGGCGCTGGCCGAGGGCAGCGCCAGATGCGCCAACTGCGCGCCAGCCGTAATGCTGCCGCTGTCGGCGATATGGATGAACAGCTTAAGATCGGTCAGGTCGAAGCGCATAGCCTATGGATAATCCGAAGTCTGCCTCAGTATAAGCCAGATTTTCAAGCGCGTGCCGGCGGCGCAGAATAGCGGGCATGGATACTTTATTTATTGCGCTTGTCTTCGTGCTGGCCGGCCTGGTGAAGGGCGTGACCGGCATGGGTTTACCGACGGTCGCGGTGGCACTGCTGACCCTGCACATGTCGCCACTGGAGGCGGCGGCGCTATTGATTGTGCCTTCGTCGATTACGAATGTATGGCAGCTGGCGGCCGGGACTGCGCTGTACCCGCTGTGGCGGCGCTTGCGATGGCTGCTGCTGGCGGTATGTGTGGGCACTGGCTGCGCGCCGCTACTGGCTGGGGCGGCATGGAGCGGCGCGGTGCTCGGCGTGGCCTTGCTGGCCTACAGCGTGCTTGGACTGACCGGCTGGCGCATGCGGGTGGCGCCGCGCGCCGAACGCTGGGCCGGGCCGCTGGCCGGCGCCGCCACCGGCATCATGGCCGGGGTGACCGGCGTTTTCGTGATGCCGGTGGCCCCTTATCTGCAAGCGCTCAATCTGGACAAGGAGGATCTGATCCAGGCCATGGGCATGGCCTTCACCGTCTCCACGCTGGCACTGGCCGCCATGCTGGCCGCGCGCGGTGAGTGGCATGTGACGGCGGCAGGGCAATCTCTGCTGGCGCTGGTTCCGGCCTTCGCCGGCATGCAACTGGGTCAGTGGCTGCGGGGCCGGATGCCGCCAGTGGTGTTCCGTCGCTGCTTCTTCATTGCCTTGCTGGCGCTTGGTGCGCACCAGCTGGCGGCGTGGCTTTTGTATGAATTTAGATGAAGTGTCACTATTTAAAGTTTTCCTGTCACTAGCCAGTTTTCCCGGTTAATGCCAAGATAACGCCATGTCAAATATCTACCGCAGTCAATTCCGTATGCCCTTCACGCTGTTCGAAAAGCTGAAGGCAGAAGCCGGCAAAGCTGGCCGCAGCGTCAATGCCGAATTGGTCGGGCGGCTGGAGCGAAGCCTCACCGACAGCTCAAACGAAATTGACGTGCGCATCATCTTTGAAGCGCTGGAGCGGCTTTCGTTGCGCAATCCGGAGCTGCGCTACAGCTTTGGCGTCAATATGGGCAGCCAGCTTGACGAGCGACCCGCCGAGATCAAGAGCGGCGACTGGACGCTGGCGGCCAATCCCGGCAGCGCGGCAGCGGATGTCTACCTTCACCAGAATCCGGACCTCCTGCAAAAGAAGGCCTGAGCGGCAAGCGACCTGTGGTTACAGGACGACCTTGCCGCGCAGTTGTTTTCTCTCGCCGTCCTTGCTCTTGCCTTCCAGGCGCCGGCGCTGCGACCCGAGCGTAGGCTTGGTGGCGCGGCGCACTGCGGGCAGCACGGCCACGCTGTCGACCATCTCCTGAAGGCGGCGTAACGCGTCCTGCTTGTTGGCTCCCAGGCTGCGCGACTGCTGCGCCTTCATCACCACCACACCTTCGCGCGTAAGGCGGCTGTCGCGCAGGGCCAGCATGCGTTGCTTGATATGGTCGGGCAGCGACGACGCAGCGATGTCGAAGCGCACATGCACGGCGTTCGACACCTTGTTCACATTTTGCCCGCCCGGGCCCTGGGCGCGGATGGCGGTGAATTCCACTTCATCGGGATTAATCTGGTTCATGCGGCGATTGTAGCAAACACGCCAACGCGCCGGGGAAGGTTGATGCCTGTCAACGCCAGCAACGGCGTGCGCGGTTAGGATGGCACTTGCTGTTCTCCGAACGAAAGGATCAACATGTCTTCCTCGACCACGCAGGCCAGCGCCGCTGAGGCGCAGCAGTATCTGGTATTCCGGCTCGGCGGACTCGATTACGCGCTGGATTTCAGCAAGGTGCAGGAACTGCGGCCGTTACAGGCATTGGAACGCTTCTCGTCAGATGACGGCGAGATTATCAGCGGCGTGGTGGTGTCGCGCGGCGTGATCATGCCGATCGTCGATATGCGCATCGCCTTCGGTCCGCGCCCGCCGCAGCATGATCCACTGACGGACGTGATCATTCTCAAGCTGTCCAGCTGCGTGATGGGGATGGTGGTGGATGGCGTGACGGACATCGTCGCGCTGAAGCTGGACCAGATCGAACCGATTGCCGGCGCGGCGGCGGTGGATTATCTGATCGGGTTGGGAGAGGTGGACGGACGCCGTTTGATCGTGGTGGACATCGATAAGCTGATGTCCATCCGCAAAGTGCAGTTCGGCGCCCGCCAGGCAGCCTAGCGGCTAAAGCTTAGCCGAGCGCTTCCATCTGCTCATTCAACTCCAGCCACTGGGCTTCCAGCTCGCCCAGGTCCTTGTTGAAGAAGGTCTGGTCGGCCAGCAGCTGCTTCAGCTTGGCCTTGTTGGCGGCGTCGTAGATCGACTCTTCGCCCAGCTTGGCTTCCACTTCCGCCTTCTGTGTCGTGCGCTTGGCGATCTGCTCGTCCAGGCGCTTGATTTTCTGCTCCAGCGGCTTGCGCAGCGCGGACAGGCGCTGGCGCTCTTCCGCCTCCTTGCGCTTCTGTTCCTTGGTGTTGACCACCGGCGCGTCAACCGCAGCCTTTTCCGGCGCGACCGGCGACTGCACCGGGAACGCGGTTTTGTTTTCCTTGCCCGCCGCCGGCAGCACGTCGGTGCCTTTACCCAGCTTGGTCTGGAACAGCCAATCCTTGTAGTCATCCAGGTCGCCGTCGAACGGTTGCAGCTTGCCGTCGGCGACAATGATGAACTGGTCGGTGGTGGCGCGCAGCAGGTGGCGATCGTGGGATACCACCACCAGCGTGCCTTCGAACTGCGCCAGCGCTTCGGTCAGCGCTTCGCGGGTTTCCAGATCCAGGTGATTGGTTGGTTCATCGAGCAGCAGCAGGTTAGGGCGCTGCCAGACGATCAGCGCCAGTGCCAGGCGCGCTTTCTCGCCGCCGGAGAACGGCGCGATCGAGCTGGTGACCATGGTGCCCGGGAAGTTGAAGCCGCCCAGGAAGTTGCGCAGTTCCTGCTCACGCACGGTCGGCGCGATCTTCGCCAAGTGCCACAGCGGCGATTCGTCGTGACGCAGCATCTCCACTTGGTGCTGGGCGAAGTAACCGATGTTCAGGCCCTTGCCGGTGGTTGACTCGCCGGTCAGCGGCGCGATGTCGCCGGCGATGGTCTTGATCAGCGTCGATTTACCGGCGCCGTTCACGCCCAGCAGGCCAATGCGCTGGCCGATCTGCAGCGAGAAGTTGATGTTGTTGACGATGGTCTTGTGCGTGATCTCGCCGGTCGCCTGGTCTTCGATCTTGTAACCCGCATCGACGTCTTCCATCACCAGCAGCGGATTCGGTGCGCTCAGCGGCTCGCGGAATTCAAACGAGAATTCGGCGGCGGCGCGCAACGGCGCCAGTTCTTCCATCTTGGCCAGCGCCTTCATGCGGCTCTGCGCCTGACGGGCCTTGGAGGCTTGCGCCTTGAAGCGGTTGACGAACGATTCCAGGTGGGCGCGTTTGCGCTGCTGCTTTTCCAGCGCGCCGGCGGCCAGGATCATCTGCGCTGCGCGCTGACGTTCGAAGGCCGAGTAGTTGCCCGAGTAGCGTTTCAGCTTGCGCTCATCGATGTGCACCACGACGTTGACGATTTCATCGAGGAAGTCGCGATCGTGGGAGATGATCAGCAGCGTGCCGGGGTAGCGTTTCAGCCAGTCTTCCAGCCAGATGATCGCGTCCAGATCCAGGTGATTGGTTGGCTCATCGAGCAGCAGCAGGTCGGAAGGGCACATCAGCGCCTGCGCCAGATTCAAACGCATGCGCCAGCCGCCGGAGAAGCTGGCCACCGGTTGCTGCATCTGGTCCAGCGAGAAGCCAAGGCCCAGCAGCAGCTGTTCGCCGCGCGACTGCACGGTGTAGGCGTCGGCGTCGGCCAGCTCGCTGTAGATTTCACCGATGGCGATGCCGTTCTCGGTGGTTTCCGGTTCGGACTCCAGGCGCGCCAGTTCGGCTTCCAGCTTGCGCAGCGTGACGTCGCCATCGATGGCGTAGTCCAGCGCCGCGCGTTCCAGCGGCGGGGTTTCCTGCGCCACGTAGGCGACACGCCACTTGGCCGGGAAGTCGATATCGCCCTGGTCCGGGTGCAGCTCGCCGCGCATCATCGCGAACAGGCTGGATTTGCCGGCGCCGTTGGCGCCGATCAGGCCAATCTTGTCGCCGGGGTTGAGGGTAACGTCGACTTGTTCCAGCAGCGGCTTTATGCCGCGCATCAGGCTTACTTGGTTAAAACGGATCATTGCATGTTCTCGATACCGTCGTCCCCGCGGAGGCGGGGATCCATACTCAGCATGGATTCCCGCCTGCGCGGGAAGGACGCGGGTTATTTTTAGAGTTTCAACTGGTCGGCGGTCAGCAGGAAGACCATGTCGTCGCCATTGCTGGTGGTGAGCCATGTCAGGCCAAGTTCACCAAATGCAGCTTCGGCGTATTCCTTTTCATTGCCGATTTCGACGATCAGCAGGCCATCGTCGGTCAGACGTTCGGCGGCACCTGCCACGATGCGGCGCACCAGGTCCATGCCGTCTTTGCCGCCGTCCAGCGCCAGTTCAGGCTCGGCGCGGTATTCCATCGGCAGCTTGCTCATCGACGCCGAGTTCACGTAAGGCGGATTGGTGATGATCAGGTCATACTTCTTGTTCGGCACATTGGCGTACAGGTCGGACTGGATCAGCGTCAGACGGTTTTCCAGTTCGTAGGTGGCGACGTTGCGCTTGGCGACTTCCAGCGCATCGGCCGAGATATCGACCGCATCGACGGCGGCATCCGGGAAAGCGTCGGCCATCATGATGGCCAGGCAGCCGGACCCGGTGCACAGTTCCAGGATGTTCGACACATTCTCAGGCTCGTTGACCCAAGGCGCGAAGTATTCCGGAATCAGTTCGGCGATGAAGGAGCGCGGCACGATGGTGCGCTCGTCGACGTAGAACTTGTAGGTGCCGAGGAAGGCTTCGTTGGTGATGTAGGCAGCCGGCACGCGGTCGTTGGTGCGGCGGTCGATCACGGCCAGCACCGCGGCCACTTCTTCCGGCAGCAGCTTCGCATCCAGGAAAGGATCGAGCAGGTCCAGCGGAAGCTTGAGCGTGTGCAGGATCAGATAGGCTGCTTCGTCATACGCTTCGGTGCTGCCATGGCCGAAAAACAGCTTGGCGGTGTTGAAGCGGGTGACGGCGTAGCGCAGCAGGTCGCGCGGCGTGGTGAATAGAGTCGTGTTCATGGCTATCTCGGTAAAACGGTCATCGGAGCCCACGCCGCGCTGCTATTTACGTCAGCAGGTTTTCCAGCGTGCGGCGATAGATATTCTTCAGCGGATCGACAAATCGCAGCTCGATATGCTCATCGATCTTGTGGATACTTGCGTTGGGAGGCCCGAATTCTATCACCTGAGGGCAGATCTGCGCGATAAAGCGGCCGTCCGAAGTGCCGCCGGTGGTCGACAATTCGGTGGTAACGCCGGTTTCCGACTTGATCGCCGCCGACAGCGCATCGCTCAGGGTGCCTCGCGGAGTCAGGAACGGCAAGCCGCTCAGCGCCCATTTGATGTCGTAATGGAGGTGGTGCTTGTCCAGGATGGCGTGCACGCGGCGTTTCAGCTCCTCGTGGGTGCTGGCGGTGGAGAAGCGGAAGTTGAAGTCGACCACCATCTCGCCCGGAATCACATTATTGGCGCCGGTGCCGGCGTTAATGTTGGACATCTGCCAGGAGGTCGGCAGATAGTACTCGTTACCGTGGTCCCAGACTTCGGCCGCCAGTTCGGCCAGTGCCGGCGCGCCCAGATGGATCGGGTTCTTGGCCAGCTGCGGATAGGCGATGTGGCCTTGCACGCCCTTGATGGTCAGCTTGCCGGACAGCGAGCCACGGCGGCCGTTCTTGATCATGTCGCCCAGCGTTTCATCCGAGGTTGGCTCGCCGACGATGCAGTAGTCCAGCGTCTCGCCGCGCTCTTTGAGCAGATTGCAGACGATGACCGTGCCATCGGTGGCCGGACCTTCTTCATCGCTGGTAATCAGGAAGGCGATCGAGCCTTTGTGATCGGCGTGCTTGGCGATGAACTCTTCGCAGGCCACGACGAAGGCGGCGATCGAGGTTTTCATGTCGGCCGCGCCGCGGCCATACAGCTTGCCGTCGCGGTGGGTCGGCGTGAAGGGCTGCGAGCGCCATTGCTCGACCGGGCCGGTCGGCACCACGTCGGTATGGCCGGCGAATACCATCACCGGCGAGGTCGTGCCGCGCCGCGCCCACAGATTGGTCACGCCGTTCGATTCGATGGTCTCGCAGGCGAAGCCCAGTGGCGTCAGCAGGTCGATCAGGTGCTGCTGGCAGCCCTTGTCGTCGGGCGTGACGGACGACAGGGAGATCAGTTTTTCGGTCAGCGCCAGGGTCTTGGAGGGAGTCATATCAGCCATTGAAAATTTGTTGGTATTGCGCGTCGGAGAAACCGACCGAGAAGGCGCCGTTGTTGTCCATTACCGGACGTTTGATTACGGACGGGTTTTCCAGCATCAGCGCGATGGCCGCGTCGTCGTCGACGATGGATGCCTTGCGCTCATCGGACAGCGCGCGCCAGGTGGTGCCCTTGCGGTTCACCAGCACGTCGCGCGACAGCTGCTGCAGCCAGCCGGCGACGATGTCGCGGCTCAGGCCTTGCTTTTTAAAGTCATGGAACACGAATTCCTGCTGATGTTCGGCCAGCCAGGTGCGCGCTTTTTTGACGGTATCGCAGTTCGGGATGCCGTAGACGGTAATGGTCATGATAGGTCGGGGAAGTTGGACCCGGTAGGATACCATGGCTCACGCCCGGCCTGATAGTTGTAGTCTGCTTAAACGGCAGCGGGAAAGTCAATGAAGTCCACTGGAACCGCAGCGGTTAGCCAGACGCCGTTATCGGAAATGTAGAACAAATGACCATGTTGTTGCATCGCCTGGGCCCGGATTTGCAGGATGACCGGTTTGCCGTGGCGCGAACCGACCGCAGTTGCGGTTTCCTGGTTCAGCGACAAATGGACATGGTTGCGCGAGCCTGCACGCAGTCCGTCGGCCTTGATTGAATTAATGAACCGGCTGGCCGTGCCGTGATAGAGGATGGTGGGTGGTGTCTCCGGCGGCAAGGCCAGGTCGATGCTAGCGATGGAGTGGCCCTGATTTGCTCGGATCGACAGGCCATCGTCGCTGACGGCGAAGCGCTTCTTGTCGCTCGTTGCCACAATCTCGTCCAACTTGGCACGGTTGATCGAATGATCATGTTTCGCCGCCTGTTTCAGCAGCGCCGAAATGCTCACCCAGCCGTTGTTATCCAGTTGGATGCCTATCGTTTCGGGCGCATGCCGCAATATCAGCGATAGGAATTTGCTGCTATGTCCCAGCTGCTTTTTACTCATGAAATTTTTGGTGTTGAGTATGCAATCCGCCGCCGCGTCAATCAGGCGCGCAGTTCGCGTTCGATCGCTTCCTTCAGCAAGGCGTCGTCGGTGGTGGTGTCCGGCGCGAAGCGGCCGACAACCTTGCCGTCTTTACTGATCAGGAATTTCTCAAAGTTCCACAGCACGTCGGTCGGGTTGTCCTGTTTGATGCCGTAACCGGCCAGCTTGGCGCGGAAGTCGCTGCCCGGCTTTTCCTGCGCCTGCGGCTGTTCCTCGATCAGGCGCTGGTACAGCGGATGCTGGCCCGGACCCTTGACAACGATCTTCTCAAACAGCGGAAACTTGACGCTGAATTTGCTAGTGCAGAAGGCGGCGATTTCTTCGTTGGTGCCCGGCTCCTGTGCGCCGAATTCGTTGGCTGGGAAGCCCGCCACCACCAGGCCCTGGGCCTGCTTTTCCTCGTACAGCTTTTCCAGACCTTCGTACTGCGGCGTCAGGCCGCAGGCGGAGGCCACGTTCACCACCAGCACGACTTTGCCGCGATAGGCACCCATGCTGGTCTCTTCGCCGTCAATGCGGCGCAATGGAATGTCGTAGACAGGTTGGCTCATATGGACCTCAATCAAGTATTCAGGGTGAATTCGGTGAAGGAGGCTTCGCTGGTGGGCGGCTTGGCCTCCGGTTCGGCCTGGGCGGTTTTGCTGTCCGGGCCGTTATTTATTAGCCACAGCAGATTGGTGGCCGAATCGGCGTTGGCCAGCGCTTCGTCCTGGCTGATCAGCCCATCTTGCACCAGCTTGAGCAGCGATTGCTCGAACGATTGCGAACCGGGTGACAGACTCTTCTCCATCGCTTCTTTGATCTGGCCGATTTCGCCTTTCTCGATCAAGTCCGAGATATAGCGCGTATTGACCATCACCTCCACCGCCGCCGAACGCGTGCCGCCGTTGACCGAGCGCACCAGCCGCTGCGACACAATCGCCTTGATGGCGCTCGACAGATCCTGCAGCAGGGCAGGGCGATTCTCGATCGGATAGAAGCTGATGATGCGATTCAGCGCGTTGTAGCTGTTGTTGGCGTGTAGCGTCGCCAGCACCAGGTGGCCCGACTGCGCATAGGCCAGCGCCGCCGCCATGGTTTCCTTGTCGCGGATCTCGCCGATCAGAATGCAGTCCGGCGCCTGGCGCATCGAGTTGCGCAACGCGGTCGAAAAATCTTTGGCGTCGCTGCCGATCTCGCGCTGGTTGACGATGGATTTCTTGTTGCGGAACAGGTACTCGATCGGATCTTCCAGCGTCAGGATATGGCCGGAGCGCAGGTCGTTGCGGTGATCCAGCATCGAGGCGATGGTGGTCGATTTGCCCGAGCCGGTGGCGCCCACCAGCAGCAGCAGGCCGCGCTTTTCCATGATCAGGTCCGCCAGCACCGGCGGCAGCTGCAAATCGGCCAGCAGCGGGATGGTGGCGGGCACAAAACGGAACACGGCGGAAATGCTGCCGCGCTGTTTGAACGCCGACAGGCGGAAGCGGCCCAGGTTCGGCACCGACACGCCCATATTCAATTCATTGGTGTCAGCCAGTTCGTCCATCTGCTCCGGCGTGGCGATTTCCGCCAGCAGGGCATGGATGTTTTCCGGCTCCAGCTTTTGCTGGTTGATCGGGATGAGGTTACCGTTGATCTTGATGTGAACCGGAGAGTTCACCGCGAAGAACATGTCCGACGCGTTTTTTTCCTTCATCAGCTGGAACAGGCGGTCCATGGCCATGGCGAATCTCCGGTTTGTACTACATTAAACGCCGCGCAGCAGTTCGTTGATGCTGGTTTTGGAGCGGGTCTGCGCATCAACGCGCTTGACGATCACCGCGCAGTACAGCGAGTACTTGCCGTCTTCCGATGGCAGCGAACCCGATACCACCACCGAACCCGAAGGCACGCGGCCGTAGGTCACTTCGCCGGTGGCGCGGTCGTAGATCTTGGTCGACTGGCCGATGTACACGCCCATCGAGATCACCGAGTTCTCTTCGACGATCACGCCTTCGACGATTTCCGAACGGGCGCCGATGAAGCAGTTGTCTTCGATGATGGTCGGATTGGCCTGCATTGGTTCCAGCACGCCGCCGATGCCGACGCCGCCCGACAGGTGGACGTTCTTGCCAATCTGCGCGCACGAACCGACGGTGGCCCAGGTGTCGACCATTGCGCCTTCATCGACGTAGGCGCCGATGTTGACGTACGACGGCATCAGCACCACGTTCTTGGCGATGAAGGAACCACGACGCGCCACGGCTGGCGGCACCACGCGGAAGCCGCCTTTGGCGAAATCGTCAGCGGTGTAGTTGGCGAACTTGGTCGGCACCTTGTCGTAGAACTGCATGGTGCCGTCCGATGGCAGGACCACGTTGTTCTCCAGGCGGAACGACAGCAGCACGGCCTTCTTGACCCACTGGTTGACTACCCAGGCGCCGGTGGCTTTGTCGGCTACGCGAATGGTGCCAGCGTCCAGGCCAGCCAGCACGTGGTTGACTGCTTCGCGCAGTTCGGCGGCGCCGTTGGACGGGTTGATGTTCGCGCGGTCTTCCCAGGCGGTTTCGATGATGTTCTGGAGTTGTTGGCTCATGATGGACTCTTTATTTATTAAGGGACTTGCAGAATTGGACGATGCGCTGGGCCGCTTCCAGACCTTCCGCCGTTTCGGCGACCAGCGCCATGCGGATGCGGTTGCGGCCGGGATTGACGCCATGCGCTTCGCGCGCCAGATAGCTGCCCGGCAGTACGGTGACATTATATTCGGCGTACAGGCGCTGGGCGAATTCGGTGTCGGACAGGCCGGTGCGGCTGACGTCAGCCCACAGGTAGAAGCCGGCGTCCGGCAGTTCGACATCCAGCACTTCCTTCAGCAAAGGCGTGATGGCGTTAAACTTGGCGCGGTATTGTTCGCGGTTTTGTTCGACATGGGTTTCGTCGTTCCACGCCGCGATCGACGCAGCCTGCACGGAGAGGCTCATGGCGCCGCCGTGATAGGTGCGGTACAACAGGAATTTTTTTAGCACGTCGGCGTCGCCGGCCACGAAGCCCGAGCGCATGCCCGGCACGTTGGAGCGCTTGGACAGGCTGCTGAACACCACCAGGCGCGCATACGGTTTGTCGATGGTCGCCAGGCCCAGTTGATGCGCCGCTTCCATCGCGCCCAGCGGCGGTTCGCCTTGATAGATCTCGGAATAGCACTCGTCGGCGGCGATGATGAAGTTGTAGCGTTCCGACAGCGCGAACAGGTTTTCCCAGTCGGTCAGCGACAGCACGGCGCCGGTCGGGTTGCCCGGCGAGCAGACGAACAGCAGCGCCACACGCTGCCATACCTCGGCCGGAATACTGTCGTAGTCGCAGCCGAAGTTGCGCGCCGGGTCGGAATTGATGAAGTACGGCTCGGCGCCGGCCAGGTAGGCCGCGCCTTCATAGATCTGGTAGAACGGATTCGGGCTGACCACCAGCGATTTGGCGTCCTTGTCGATCACCGCCTGGGCCAGCGCAAACAGCGCCTCGCGCGAGCCGTTCACCGGCAGCACCTGGGTGGCGGGATTCAGCTTGGGCAGGTTGTAGCGGCGTTCCAGCCAGCCGGCGATGGCGGCGCGCATCTCGGGCGAACCGATGGTGGTGGGATAGACGGCCAGACCGGACAGGTTGTCGGCCAGCGCCTGCTCGATGAACTTGGGCGTCGGATGCTTGGGTTCACCCATGCCAAGGCTGATGGCCTTGTACTCGGGGGCGGGCGTAACCTGCTCAAACAGCAGACGCAGTTTTTCGAACGGGTAGGGATGCAGCTTGTCGAGAAGTGGATTCATAGTCTTTGATTATAGCGCCTCCACGCCTGCCCGGTCATCCATGCTAAATTGTTAAAATAATCGGATTCATCATCATTGGACGGAAAAGATGGAACACAACGAGATCGCGCTGGAGGCGCAGGTCAGCCGCAAGGTGATGGCGGCGCGGCTGGCGGTGGGGCTGGTGCAGGGACTGCTGCTGTATTGGCTATACGCCGCCAGCCGCGATGTGGCTTGGCCGGCCACCGCGCCGTACCTGATGGCGCCGCTGCTGACCGTGCTGCTGATAGTGCCGGTATTGCTGGTCTCCAGCCTTGGCCATCTGGCGCCGCGCCAGGCGGCTGCCTGGTTGCTGGCGGCGCTGGCTGTGCTGCTGGTGCTGGCGCTGCACGATGTGTGGCGCGGGACGAACAGCTATTCCTTCCTGTCCAACTGGAACGACAAGCCGATTGGTTCGCCGTCGATGCTGCTGGTGGTCTTTAGCTGTGTGTTTTTCTTCATCGCCCACGCGCTGGTGATGGCCGGCGCGCAGGACGGCAAGCGCATCGCCAGCTACAACACATATTTTGAAGTGGCGTGGAAACTGGCGATACAGCTGCTGTTCTCCGCCTTCTTCGTCGGCGCGGTGTTCCTGGTGTTGTACATGGGCGCCAGCCTGTTCATGCTGGTGAAGCTGAATTTTTTACACAAATTGCTGGAAGAATCATGGTTCAACGTGCCGATAAGCTGCACCGCCTTCTCCTGCGCGATGCATGTAACGGACGTGCGGCCGTCGATCGTGCGCGGCATCCGCACCTTGCTGCTGGTGCTGATGTCGTGGATCTTGCCGGTGGCCGTGGTGCTGGTGACCGGGTTTCTGTGCACGCTGCCTTTCACCGGTCTGACCGCGCTGTGGGAGACGCGTCACGCCACTTCCGTATTGCTGTTCACCGCGGCGGTGCTGCTGGTGCTGGTCAATGCCGCCTTCCAGAACGGCCAGGCGGTGGTTGCCTTGCCACTGCGAGTGAGCGCGCGCATGGCCGCGATCCTGATCCTGCCGATCATCATGGTCGGCATTTACGCACTGGGGCTGCGGGTGGTGCAGTATGGCTGGACCTCGGATCGGGTAATCGCGGCCGCGAGCCTGCTGGTGGCCAGCAGCTACGCCATCGGTTACCTGTGGGCGGCGTACCAGTACGACACCTGGCTGCGGCCGCTGGCGGTGGTGAATATCTTCACCTCGTTCCTGGTGCTGGCGGTGCTGCTTGCCCTGTTTACGCCGATTGCCGACCCGGCACGTATCGGCGTCAATAGCCAGATGGCGCGGCTGGCCAAGGGCAAGATCGTCGCCGCCAAGTTCGATTTTCGCTATCTGCGCTTCGAGGGCGGCCGATACGGGCAGGCGGCGCTGGAAGAGCTGAAACGCAGCGCCGGTCCGGACGCCGCACTGTTGCTGCGCGAAGCCACCGCCGCGCAGGCATTGAGCCTCAAACAGCGCTGGCAGCCGCCGGTGCGATCAACCGCGCCGGTGTCGGTCGCCGCCAATATGATCGTGTGGCCCGCTGGCGCACAGCTGCCGGCTAGTTTTGTGGCGCAGAAGTGGGACGCGATGCCCGACGACCGCAAGCCGGACTGCCTGACCATCAAGGACGGAAAATGCGACGCCTTCATTCTCGACGCTGGCGGCGACGGCAAGCAGCAGGTGCTGCTGGTGGCCAGGTCGTATGCAAACCTGGGCCGCCTGTTCGCAGCGGGTGCTGACGGTAACTGGACTGTGGTCGCCACCATGAGCTACCGCGACACCGCCTGCAAAGCAGTCATAGAAAAGCTGCGCAAAGGCGAATTCAATCTGATCGACCGGCCTTACAAAGACCTCAATGTCGGCGGCCGGCGCGTGGAATTTGAAATCAGCGACACACCCGAAGAGGACTGCTCGAAGATCAAGTAGCCGCGCCTTGCAGGGGGCAGGCCTGCATGTCGTCTCCGAGGCGGCGTGCCAATTCGCCGCGCAGCAGGCGCAGGCCATTAATGCGCTGGTCGATATCGGCCAGCTTGCGTTCCAGCGCCGCGCGCAATTGCGGTCCGGCGGCATCCGGTTCGGCCAGCAGCGGCAGGTCGGCCTCGATTTCGGCCAGCGTAAAGCCCAGCGTTTGCGCCAGTTTGATGTAGCGTAGCCAGTCCACCGCTTCCGGCGGATAGTCGCGGTAACCGTTGGCGCTGCGGCGCGCGCGCAGCAGGCCGCGCTTCTCATAGAAGCGCAAGGTGTCGCGGCTCAGCCCCGTGGCGCTGGCGATTTCGCCGATCTGCATCTGAAAGTCTCCAATGTCGCTTGACCCTGGAGTGTACTCCAGCCTTTAGCATGGCTCCATCATTCATAGGGAGAGCTCATGCTGACATCCACCAACTACCGCCGCATTGTCCTCGGTAGCGCCATTTATGACCTGCTGGTCACCGCGCCATTTGCCACGCCGTGGAGTTTCGCCTACGCGCACGCGCAGCTGGACGGCATCAACCAGGCGCTCGGCGGCGCCGCGCTGCCAGCCTTCATGCCGTTCCATGTATTGTTCGCCTGCCTGCTGGGCAGCGTGGTGCTGGTGTGGGCGGCGCTGCGCATCAGCGACCCGCAGCCGCGCTACGGACGCTTCGACGGCGTCGCGCGGCTGCTGTTTACCGCCTGGATGATCTGGGCACTAGCCGCCACCGGCGCGCCATTGCTGTGGCTATTCATCGCGCCGGAGCTGGCGTGGGGCGTTATCCAATGGTTGCCAGTAGCTCCTCCGTCGAGCGGACGTGACCAAGAATCGGGAAGATGGCCTGCACGGGGAACTGGTGCATCTCCGCCGTGAGGCTGGACATGGCGTCTTCCGCGAACATCAGCGCGTAGCCCAGGTCTTGCGCCGCGCGTGCGGTGGATTCCACGCCGAAGTTGGTGGCAATGCCGCCGAGGATGATGGTCTTGATGCCGCGCCGGCGCAGTTGCTGGTCCAGCGAGGTGCCGTGAAAGGCGCCCCACTGGCGCTTGTCGATGACGATGTCGCCCGGCTGCATGCCGGCGGCGTCGACAATCTCCCACGCCTGTGGCGGCAGCGGTGGGGCGGATGGATCGCGGCTCACCGATACGTCGGCCGGCTGCGGCCGCAGTTCGTTGACCAGCACGCGCACGTAGACCACCGTGCCGCCCTTGGTGCGCACAGCGTGCGCCAGCCGCGCGCTGTTTTCCACTACCTGCTGCGCGGAATGCGGCGCCAGCGTGCGCGCCACGTTGCTATGTTGAAGATCGATTAATACCAGTGCGGTCGTTTCCATGGTGTGCGCTCCTTTAATATGAGGGTGTCCTCATATATTGTAGCCTATAATGTGAGGATGTCCTCAGATAATCAAAAACGGCGCAAGCCGCAGCAGTTGCGCGGCGAGCAGCGCATGGCCGCCATGCTGGATGCCGCCGCCGCTGTCTTTGCCGAATTCGGCTTCGACGCCGCCACCATGACCGCCATCGCCGAGCGTTCCGGCTCGTCTATCGGCGCGCTGTATCAATACTTTCCCAACAAGCTGACGCTGGCCCGCGCGCTGCGTGAACAGTATGGCGAAGACATGGCGCAGCGCTGGAGCGGCCTTACAACCGATGCCGCCCACCTGAGCGTGAATGCGCTGGCGGACCGGGTGTTCGATTTGATGATCGGTTTCTTCGACGAGCACCCGGCCTATTTCACGCTGCTGAACGCCACACTGGGCTACCAGCGCAGCGCCGATGCGCGGCAGCGTTTGCGGGCGCAATTCGGCGCGGTGTTAAGGCAGAAAAATCCGCAGATGGAGGAGGAGGACGCGCTGCGCACCGCCAATGTGGCGCTGCAAATCGTGAAGGGATTGAATCCGCTGTACGCGCAAGCCAGTGCTGCCGAGCGCCGCGAACTGGTGGCGGAATTCAAGATGGCCTTGCAGGCCTACCTGAAACTCCGCCTGCACAAATAATCAGAGGGCAAATCAGGCAGCTTTGGCCAGCGCCGCTTCGGACGTGCCCCAGACCTGCTGCGCGACACGCATCATGTTGCGGCCCAGGACCAGCTCCGCTTCGGTCTCGCTCATGCCGGCGCGGCGCAATGCGGCCGGCAGTTCGCGCCATACTTCCGGCGGCGTGAAGCTGGGCGGCTTGTCGGCGCTGTAGCCGGCGGACGCGGGCCACCAGTGCTCCGGGTTGAAATCGCCGGGCGGCGTTTCGTCCAGGCCGGGCTGCTGGAAGCAGATATCCAAGCCAATTCCCGCATGGCGGACGCCCACCAGGTCCGCAATGTAGGCCACGTGGCGCGCCACGTCGTTGGCGTCCGGCTGCGCGCTGCCGAGGAAGAACGACAGGCCGGACACGCACACCACGCCGCCGGTCGCCGCGCAGGCGCGGATCTGTTCATCGGTGACGTTGCGGCCATGCTGCACCAGCGTGTACGGATTGGCGTGGCTGAAGATCACCGGCTGCGAGGAGGCGTTCATGATCTCCAGGCTGCATAGGCGCCCGGTGTGCGAGCAGTCCATCAGGATGCCGTTCTCATTGACCGCTTCCACCATGCGCTGGCCCAGCGGCGTCAGGCCGCGCGGGATGTCATGGCAGCCGTCCGCCACGCTGTTATTGCGGTTGTAGGCAAAGTGGATCTGGCGCACGCCCAGTTGCGCATATAGCGCCACCATGTCCGGCTGCTCCATCAGCGGCAGCGCGCCTTCCAGGTCGAAGCTGATCGCCATGCGGCCGTCGGCGGCGGCCTGGATGATGTCGTCCACGCTGGAGACCAGCGCGTAACGTTCCGGATCGGCGGCGATGGTGGCGCGGTAGCCGGCGATCACAGACATCACTTGCGACAGCGGATTCATGTCTGCGCCCACGTTGAGCGACACATAATTGACGCCGGCGGCATGCAGCCGGCGCACGGGTGTGAAGTCCGCCAGCGGGTGCTGGGGCAAGCAGGCATGGGCATCCCAATTGATCATGGTGGTTTTCTTTGTCAAAATGGCTATTCTGCATAATAATGCATGGAGTCGATCGAGAGCGAGGAAATGATGCGTTTATCGGGTTGGATGTGGATGCTGTTGCTGTGCGCCGGCGCGCATGCGGAAGACGCCAAGAAGGACCCGTACCTCGACGCAGCCGCCTCGCCGCAGCAGGTCAAGGTCATCGCCGACCGCGCCGATCCGGGCATCAGAAAAGCGGTGGCAGAAGCGATGGCGGCCGAGCCACCGCCACCACCGCTGCTGCAAAGTACGCCGGCATTCAGCGTCGCCAAGTCGGACATCATGACCGCAGCCTTTAACGAAGCCAAGGTGCCGGACTGCCTGCACTCGGAAGGCCTGAAGCGGCAGCCGACTTTTTTCCTTGGTGGCTATCTGGCGCTGCCGTTCATCGCCGTCGCCGCCTTGCGCGGGGTGTGCAACTAGCATGCTTTATACTGTCGGCTGATTTGTTTAAATTAGGCCGATATGTCTTTTTCCACACTGGGCCTTGCTCCCTCCCTGCTCAACGCCATCACCGAGATCGGCTACCAGGAGCCGACCGCCATTCAAACCGCCGCGATTCCCGCCATCCTGCGTGGCGAGGACGTGCTAGGCGCCGCGCAAACCGGCTCCGGCAAGACGGCCGCCTTCGCGCTGCCGCTGCTGCAATCGCTGCTGGACAACCGCGACGGTCCGCGCCAGCTGCATGGCCTTGTGCTGGTGCCGACGCGCGAACTGGCGGTGCAGGTGGGCGAGTCGATCCGCAAGCTGGTGTCGCATCTAAACATGCCTGTCAAAGTCGCCATCGTGTTCGGCGGCGTCTCGATCAACCCGCAGATGATGGCGCTGCGCGGCGGCGCCGACATCGTGGTCGCCACGCCGGGCCGCCTGCTCGACCTGATCGACCACAACGCGCTGAAGATCTCGCGCGTGTCGATGCTGGTGCTAGACGAGGCGGACCGCCTGCTGGACCTGGGCTTCAGCGAGGAATTGAACCGCATTTTGGACTTGCTCCCCAAGCAGCGCCAGAACCTGTTTTTCTCCGCCACCTTTCCCCCGGCGGTGCAGAAGCTGGCCGACGGCATCCTGCATCAGCCGTCGCGCATCGAAGTGCTGTCCGAGCCGTCCAGCAAGCCGGATATCGTGCAGCGCGCGATTGCGGTCGACGTGCCGCGCCGTACCATGCTGCTCAAGCATCTGATTCAGCAACACAAATGGCGCGGCGTGATGGTGTTCGTCGCCACCAAATATGCAGCCGATCACGTGGCGGATAAATTGAATCGCAACGGCATTCATGCTGCGTCCTTCCACGGTGAGTTGAGCCAGGGTGCGCGCACGCAGACGTTGACCGATTTCCGCTCCGGCTATCTGCAAGTGCTGGTGGCGACTGACGTGGCGGCGCGCGGCATCGACATCGCGCGCTTGCCGGCGGTGGTCAACTACGACTTGCCGCGTTCCGCCGTCGACTACACGCACCGCATCGGCCGCACCGGCCGCGCGGGCGAGAGCGGCGTGGCGATCAGCTTTGTGACGGCGGAATCGGAGCCGCATTTCCGCCTGATCGAGAAGCGTCAGGAACAGCGCGTGCCACGCGAGACTATTTCCGGTTTCGAGCAGACGGAAACGGCGGCGCCGGTCAGCGCCGTCACCGACGTGGAAAACGGCGGCATCAAGGGCAAACGCAAGAGCAAGAAGGACAAGCTGCGTGAAGCCGCCGCCGCTACCGCCGGCGAGTCAGGCGAATAATCAGCCGGCGCCAGCGCGGAACTGGCGGCGGTAGTCGGACGGTGAAGTGAGCAGCACTGCGCGAAAGTGCTGGCGCAGCGATAGCGCCGAACCGAAGCCGGCTTCCTGCGCCACCAGTTCAATCGAGGCGTCGCTGCTTTCCAGCAGCCGCTGGGCGTGCGCCACGCGCTGATTCAACAGCCATTGCTTGAACGAGGTGCCGGTGGCGTCGCGGAAGTGGCGGGTGAAATTACGGCGGCTCATGGCGGCGCGCGCGGCCAGTGCGTCGATGCTGTGGTTGTCGGCCAGATGGCGGTTGACCCAGTCCAGCACCTGCGCAAAGCGGTCGTCGCTGCCGCTCACCGGCACCGGGCGCTCGATGAATTGCGCCTGTCCGCCCTGACGATGCGGCGCCACCACCAACTGTCGCGCCACCTGGTTTGCCGCATCGGCGCCGCACAGCTGGCGCAGCAGATGCAGGCAGCAGTCCAGGCCCGCCGCCACACCGGCGGAGGTCAGCACATCATCATCCACATACAGCACTCCGCGGTCCACCACGACGGCGGGATGGCGCTCGGCCAGCGCATCGGCATAGGCCCAGTGGGTGGTGGCCGTTCGTCCATCTAGCAAGCCTGCCTCCGCCAGCGGGAAGGCGCCCAGGCACAGGCCGACGATGCGGGCGCCGCGCTTGTGGGCGCGTTCCAGCGCTTCCAACAGCGCGGCTGGCGCTGGCCGGCAGTCGTCATGCCAGGTCGGCAGGATCACGATGTCGGCGCGGCTGAGTATTTGTAGTCCATGCTGGACGCTGATATCGAAACCACCGGTGGTGCGCAGCGGCGATGGATCGGCCGAGCAGATTTTGAGGTCGAACGCGGCGTCGCGAAACACCATGCCGGGTACCGACAGGTGAAAGGGCGTGATGCCGTCAAAGGCGATGACGGCGATGCGGTGACGTTTTGCAATTGGCGCGTTCATGGCCCGATTATATCGCATGTGTGCCTTCGGGCCGCTGTCGGCAAGGCGCGGCAAGGCGCAAAATAGCCTCATTAACCAAAGGGAGAATATGATGCGCCGAGCCTTGATTGTCATTGATGTGCAAAATGAATACTTCAGCGGGAATATGAAAATTGAATATCCGCCAGTGGACGTGACGCTGCCGAATATCACGCGGGCGATGGATGCGGCCTATGCCGCCGATATCCCGGTGGTGGTGGTGCAACACGATGCGCCGGAGCAGTCGCCGATTTTCGCCAAGGGATCAGCGGGCTGGCAGCTGCATGACGAAGTAACGAAGCGTCTGGCCAGCCATCACGTCAACAAGAGCTATGCCAGTGTGTTCACCGGCACCGGCCTGGCGGAGTGGCTGACGGAGCATGGCGTCGATACGCTGACTATCGTCGGCTACATGACGCATAACTGCGATGCCGCCACTACCTACGAAGCCGCGCACAAGGGACTGACGGTGGAATTTTTGGCCGACGCCAGCGGCTCGCCGTCGTATGAGAACGCGGCCGGCAAGGCCAGCGCGGAGGAGATACACCGCGTATTCAGCACGGTGTTCCACTCCGGCTTTGCCGCCGTCGGTAGCACGGAAGAGTGGATCGCCGCAGTGGGCGAAGGCAAGGCGCTGGAGTGCGACAATATCTACCTGTCGGTCCAGCGCGCCCAGGCTGGACAGGCTGCGGACTAACCGCCTACGCGTTTGGGCTTGTGGCCAAGCTTAGTCAGTTCGGCCATCACGCGTTCGCAATGGTCGCCCTGGATTTCGAGCACGCCGTCCTTGACGGTGCCGCCGGAGCCACAGGTGCTGCGCAACTGCTTGCCCAATGCGGCCAGCGCGTCGGCATCCAGCGGCAGGCCGCGCACCAGCGTGACGGTCTTGCCGCCGCGTCCCTTGGATTCGCGCGACACGCGCACATTGCCGTCGCCGGCCGGCCTGGCCTTGGCGGCGCTTTTGCAGTCGCAGTCGGTCATCGGCTTGCGGCAGTCAGGGCACATGCGGCCCGTTTCGGTGGAGTAGACGAGCGCCATGGCTTAGTACTTCAACAGTCGAGGCATGAAGATATCGAAGAAGCGCTTCTGGTCCGAGGTCAGGCAGACCTGCGCGTTCGGCTTGCCCGCCTGTTCGCGGGTGTAGCCGTCCTTGTCCACCACAATGCGCAGCGGCGTGAGGTGGCAGACGGCGGGATCGAGCATCCACGCCACCGGCACCACGTCAAACAGCGACGGCATATTGCTGGACCATGGCTGGTAGGCGTCGATCCATTGGTGATAGAGCAGCGCCAGTTGGTCGGTGATCGCCGAACCGTGGCCCAGCAGCGCATTACGCTCCACTTCATCCAGGCGAATTTGCGTGGAGTCGACCGGCATCATCACGATCGGCACGCCGGCGGTGAACAGCTTTTGCGCGCCGGCGATGTCGGAGACGATGTTGTATTCCTTGTCGGCCGGGCGTGATGGCACGTATTGCGATTTGCGGTATCCGCTTCGCACCGAGCCGCCCATCATCACCACCTGTTTGAGTTTGCCGAAGGTGGCGGCGTCGCGGTCGATAGCTGCGCCAATGTTGGTCAGCGGGCCAAGGGCCACCAGCGTGATTTGGCCCGGCTGGCGCTTGATCTGGTCCAGCATGAAACCGATGGCGTCCACTGGCGGCAGCACTTTGCCGCGCTGGGCGTAGCGCGCTTGCGTGAAAGGCTGCGGGTTGTTGGTGGTGCGGACGCCTTGTGCGACCGGGATCTGGCTGTGGCCCGTTTCGCGCAGTATGCGTTCCACCAGTTGCGCGCGTAATGCGGTGTCGCCCCAGGCGGTGGTGATGCCGACAATCTCGATCTCCGGGCTTTGCAGCAGCAGACCGAGAGCGAAGGCGTCGTCGATGTCGTCGCCGATGTCCATGTCGACGATGACTTTTTGCGGCGCGGCCGCCTGCGTAGGAACACCCAGCATCGCGCAGGACAGCGCAAGCACGGTGAGCAGCCCGCGCAGCGGCCGGGCAAGGTTATAAGCCATGTAAATCCTCGATTCGTTGGAAGCGGGGATTTTACAGGAAGCGGGCATTCCTCAGCGTGGCCGGCACAATGCGGCGGTGGGCCGGCGCTACGAACATCATGTAGATGCGGCCCAGCGCATTACGGGTGTGCACCACGGTACTGACGGCCACCTTGTCGGTCAGCTTGCAGACCGAGACTTCGACGTTCAGGTGCTTGTCCGAGTCGCCGAGGATGACTTCCTGGTCGCTGAGGTAGACAATGGAGAAGATGCCGACACGGTCGCCCACGCGGTAGGCGCTGGCCGGCTTGGCTGCGTCGGTGTCGCCCAGCGCACCCAGATTCTTCAGCCCCACCAGCTGCACGATGCGGTTACGCATCGTCATCATGGCGTTGACCCAGCGCGGCGTGGCAGCCACCACTTTCAGGTAAAGCGCCAGCGCGGATTCGGAGGTCGGCGCGATGTCTGTCTGATAGCAATCGTGGAAGTCCGCGCCGTGCAGGTGCTGGGCGATTTCGGTATGTTGCGGTATGGCCGTGGTGGCGATGGCGGCGATAGTCATTTTGCGGTAATCAGGTCGATACGGCGTTTGATGCGTTGGGCTTCGGCGCTGTCGCCGGCTTGTTCTGCGCGCATGGATTGTACCCCCAGCCAGGCCAGCAACGGCCGGCGCCAGCCTTGGGCGGAGGCGGTATCCACCGCGCCTGCCAGCACCGGCGGGCTGGCTTTGCCGGCGCGTAGCAGCACGCCGCTGGCGACCAGCTTCGATAAGGGATCGGTGATGGCCTGCACGGCGCTGGCGGCGGCTGCGTCGCTCGCCGCTGCGGCGACCGGCTGGTGCTGGGCGGGCAGCAACGCGGCGTCGCTGGCGGTGGCGCGACCGGCCAGATAGGCGGCGTAGGCGCGGTCGGCGGGGCTGGCGTCTTGCGCCAGTTTGTCGAAGCCGGCGCAGTCCTCGAATACCAGCGCGGCCACGCGGGCGGCGCATTGCGTCAGTTCGGCGCGGATGATCAGATCGATTTTTCCGGTACTGGACAAGGCTTCGCGGGCGCGCTTGTATTCGGCCGCTTCCACGCGGGCGTTGCCCTCCATGTAGGCGGCGGTGGCGCGGTCGATGCCGTTTTTGGCGTTCATCTGCCAGTCCGGTACGGGCGGGTTGTTGCCGCAGGCGGCCAATGACAGGGCGAGGGCGGTGATGACGATACTCTTCTTCATGGCAGCTTGATCTCCGTATCGCGCTTGAACGGCCATTTGCGGTTGATTTCATTGACCAGCTGCTCGACGCGTCGCAAGCTGCTTTCCACCTCGCCGCGCAACGTGCCCAGATCGGCCGTGGCTTCCTTGGTGTTGGACGCCACCGCTTGCGCCTCCACCAGCACCGCATCCATTTTCTTCAGCGAATTGCGGGCGTCCGCCAGCAGGCCGTTAAGCTGGACGATGGTGGCCTGCGCGTCCGTCATCACGCCTTGCTGGCCGAAGACGCGTTCGTCGGCATGGCCGATCAGGCTATCGGCCTTCAGCGTCAGCGCGTTCACGGTGGTCAGCAGCTTGTTGGCGCGTTCGGTCAGCTGCTGCGCGTTCTTGTCGTCGCCGGCGATCAGCCCCATGGCGCCGTGCGGGCCATTCAGCTTGCCGGTAACGCCAGCCACGTTGGCCAAGCTGGCGGCCAGCGCGGAATTTTCCGCCGTCAGGTCGTTCAGGTTTTGCAGCAGGTCTTTGGCTGCCGACAGCAGGCGCGGGATCTCGGCCGCCGCATCGCCAACCAGCAGCGAGCGGGTGGCGCCGTCTTCCAGCGGCGGATCGGTGGGGATGCCGCTGAAGGCGCGCAGCTTGGCGCCGCCGACAATCGCCCGTTCCAGCGTGAAGATGCTGGAGCTGCGCAGCCAGTGGGCGTCGTCGCGCGGTACATCGACCACCAGCCGCGCCTTGCCTTCCTTGCTCAGTTCAATGCGCCGCACGCGGCCGATAGGGAAACCGGCGAAGGTGACATCCATGCCGACGCTGACGCCTTCCGAGTCCTCGGCTTGCAGAATCAGCGTCTGGGTCGATTCGAACGCGCCGCGGGCGTACAGCAGGTACAGGGCGGAGCCGATGACCAGCACCGCCATCAGCACCAGCAGCAGGGCGGCCTTGAATTCAGCATTGCGCACAGGGGCGGCTTGATTGATTGGTTCTGTCATAGTTTTAGTAGTAGTTACCCATCAGCGAGGCGACTTCGATCAGCAGTATCACGGCAAACAGCCGCACCATGTCCGACAGGCCATGCGTGACCTTGTTGCGGTAGCTGGCGCCGAAGTAGAACGAGGAGGCCATCGGGATCAGGCCGACGGCGAGGCTGAAGAAGACGATCTTCAGGACCAGGATCAGCGTCACGGCGGGATTGAAGACCTGGCCGACCACGCGCGTGTAGCCGGTCAACGCCCACGGTGTGAAGCCGTACAGCGACAGGTAGGCAAGGATCAGCGTCAACACGCAGCTGACTGCCGCCAGCATCCACACGGCGAAGATGCCGGCCGCCACGCGCGGGAAGAAATCATTGTGCATTTCCTGTGCCGTGACCTCGCGGTCGGCCGCGCGGTTTTGCGCAAATTCCAGTCCGGCCGGCAGCGTGGTGCGCAGCGCCACAAAGGCGGCGGCGGTCAGCGGGATCAACTCCAGCACCAGCACCCGCACCACCATCTCCAGCGCAAAGCGCGACAGGCCGTAGCTCAGTGATGTGACCACCACGATGCGGATCAACACCAGGCTGACCAGCGCCGACATCACGCCATACCAGGCCAGGTTGGGGGCGGTGTCCGCCACCAGATGGGCGGCCAGCACCGGGCGTTTGTCGCGGCCATAGCTGGATGGCGTCAGCGCCACCGAGAACATCAGCACCGCGAAGTGCAGCAGCCGCCACCAGCTGTGCAGCCACGCGACCGCGCCGTGGTGCAGCCGTTGCAGGAGGTTGGGAAGGGATGCTTGCATGCTCATGTTGGCATCTTAGCACTGCGGGGCGTGAACCTGGTGTACGTTACTTTTCCGGGAAAGTGTCGATAATGGCGTCGGCGACGGCGCGCACGCGCGCGCTGCGGCTTAAATCGCTGTGCGTCACCAGCCACACGTCGTACTGGTCGACGCGCTCCGGCCACACCCGCACCAGGCGCGCATCGCCATCGGCCATGTGGCAGGGCAGTTCGGTCACACCCATGCCCAGCCGCGCCGCCTCCAGCAGCGCCAGGCCGCTGTTGACTTCCATCGCCACGCGGGCGTTGTGCACCGGCTCCAGGCAGATTTTTTCCTGATGGCGTGGCGCCACCGATGCTTGATAAATGACGATGTCATGCCCGGCCAAGCCATTGCCCGGCACCGGCATGCCGCGCTCTTTCAGATAGTCCGGCGTGGCGTACAGGCCCATGCTGCGACGGGTCAGGTGGCGCGAGATCAGGTCCGGGCTGGTGGGCTTGAGGGTACGCACTGCCAGGTCGGCCTCGCGCCGCGTCAGGCTGGTGATCTCGGTGCTGGTACTGAGCACGATGCGGATTTCTGGGTGCATCACGTGCAGGCGCTGCATGGCGGCGAGGACGAAATGGGCGGCCATGGTGTCCGAGGTGGTCACCCGCACGCTGCCGGACAGCCTGTTGTCGATGCCCTGCATCTCGCGCTGGAATTGCAGAGCAGCCTGTTCCATCTTTTCGGCGGCGGTGACGGCCAGTTCGCCGGCCGGCGTGGCCAGGTAGCCGGACGGCGTGCGCAGGAACAGCCGCGCGCCGAGCGATTTTTCCAGCGCGTTGAGGCGGCGGCCGACGGTGGCCTGGTCGATGTCCAGCAGCGCAGCGGCGGCGCGCAGCGTGCCTTTGCGGTAGATGGCGAGGAAAATGCGGGCGTTGTCCCAATCCATGGTGTGCTCCATGATGCATTTTTGCATCAGAGTGCCGATGTTATGCGTATTTACTGCATCATGCAAGCGGCCTACCATGCGGGCATGAATACTTCCATTTCCACTGCGGCGCCAGCCCGTCAGGTGCCTCCTTTATTAATGCTGATGACGCTGGCCATCGGTTTTGTGATGGCGATGATCGATGTCACCGCCGTCAACACGGCGTTGTCTGATATTTCCGTCAGCCTGGCGGTGCCGCTGACTGGCCTGGTATGGGTGGTGGACGGTTACACGCTGACCTTCGCCGCGCTGCTGATGGCGGGCGGCGCGCTGGCCGACCGCTTCGGCCCCAAGACCGTGTATCAGGGCGGCCTGAGCGTGTTTATCCTCGGTTCGGTGCTGTGCGCGGTGTCGCCCAGCGGCCATGCGTTGATTGCGGCGCGACTGTTGCAGGGCGTGGGGGCGGCGCTGTTCATGCCCAGTTCTTTGAGTTTGCTGACGCATGCTTATGAAGATCAGGCCACGCGGGCGCGCATGCTGGGCACGTGGTCGGCGATTGTCGGTTGTTCGTCGGCGGCCGGGCCGCTGGTGGGGGGCTGCTGGTGCACGAATTTGGCTGGCGCAGCGTGTTCTGGGTGAATGTGCCGATTGGCGTGGTGGGGATTGTGCTGACGCAGATGCTGGCGCCAGCGACGTCGCGCCATGCACGCGATCTGTCGATGCTGAGTCATGTGATGGGCGTGGTGACGCTTGCGGCGTTGAGTTTTGTGCTGATCGAGGGACCGGCCTTGGGTTGGACCTCGGCGGCGGTATTGATGGCGGCGGTGGTGGCGATAGCGGCGGCTGCATTGCTGGTGCGGCGCGAGCGGGCCGGCGCGCATCCCTTGCTGCCCAAGGCCTTGTTTGAGACGCCGGCGTTTGCCGCAGCCAATGGCGTGGGCTTCCTGATTAATTTTGCGGTGTTCGGGCAGTTGTTCTTGCTGAGTTTATTTATCCAGCAGGGCGGGGCGGATGCGTTGCAAACGGGTGTGAAGCTGATTCCGATGATGGCGGCTTTTGCGATTGGTAACCTGACATCCGG
Organism: Duganella dendranthematis; assembly: GCF_012849375.1. Classification (NCBI taxonomy): domain Bacteria; kingdom Pseudomonadati; phylum Pseudomonadota; class Betaproteobacteria; order Burkholderiales; family Oxalobacteraceae; genus Duganella; species Duganella dendranthematis. The sequence goes on along the minus strand of NZ_CP051684.1, from coordinate 206,257 downwards.
CCGGATTACTGCGAGGGTGGGCACGCGGCCGCCGATGATGTATGGTTTGCTGGTTGGCCTGGGCATGGCGCTGGTGATGCTGTTTGGCTTGCGTCCGGAGTCGCCGTACTGGCAGCTGGTGACGGCGGCGGTGCTGATGAATGTGGCGATCGGGATTGCGATACCGGGCATGACCGCGACGGTGATGCTGGTGGCGGGCAAGGCGCATGCCAATAGTGCGGCAGCGGCGCTGAATGCCAATCGCCAGATCGGCGCGCTGGTGGGTGTGGCGATGATGGGGACAGTGATGCATATGGCGCCGGCGTGGGGAATGCGGCTGCCGCTGGCGTTCACGCTGATCGTAGCGGCATACGCAGGCGCGTTGTGCCTGGTGTACCGCTACGTCAAACTAGTCAAGCCTGTTTAGGCATTGTGCCTGGTGCGCCACTCGATCATTTCGGCGATAGTCAGGATCGGCATCTGATGCAGTTCGGCGAAACGTTCGATGTCGGTGCCGCGCATCATGGTGCCGTCTGGGTTCATCAATTCGCACAGCACCGCCGACGGGTTCAGGCCCGCCATGGTGGCCAGGTCCACCGAGCCTTCGGTATGGCCTTTGCGTGACAGCACGCCACCCGGCGTCGCCCGCAGCGGGAATACATGGCCCGGATGCACCAGGTCCGACGGCTTGGCATTGGCCGCCGTCGCAGCGCGGATGGTGGTGACGCGGTCCGCCGCCGAGACGCCGGTGGTCACGCCTTCGCGCGCCTCGATCGACACGGTGAACGGCGTGCCGTAACGGCTGCCGTTATTCGCCGCCATCATCGGCAACTCCAGTTCGCGCACGCGGTCGGCATTGAGGCACAGGCAAACAATGCCGCTGCATTCGCGGATCATCATGGCCATGGTCTGCACGGTCATTTTTTCAGCGGCGACGATCAGGTCCGCTTCGTTTTCGCGGTCGAAATCGTCCAGCAGGATGACCGGCACGCCGGCGCGCATGGCTTCCAGCGCCGCGTGGATGCGACCTTCCAGATCGTCGGAAACAAGGGAATAAGGGGATACAGAGGTGTGGTCCAGCATGGTGATACGCTCCTTGTAAGAATCAGGAACGCGACAGGGCAAGCGAATACGCGCAGCCAGCCGCGCCACAAGTGGGCAGCAGGATGCGTCAAGCGCACATCTTCTTTCATCCGGACTTTAACCGTCGGCCCTGGCATTTCACCAGATCTGCGCATTTCTGCGCTCGCGGGCTTGGTTGTGAACCTTACCGCCGGTGGGGAATTACACCCCGCCCCGAAGACGTTGTTATTACCCGCCAAGTGGCGGGCAACAGGATTTTAGCCTAAACCGGGGAATTCGGTGTAAGGTAGCCGTTCCCTTAGATTTTGTGCATTCGGAATGAAGCTGATTACCCTGCGTATCCTGTCCGGCGCTGCAATCCTGGCGTGTTCTTTCCTGGCGCAAGCCGACGATCTGCCGGCGCCGAAGCTGAGCGACCCGATTCCAGTGGGTCCGCAGGTCAAGGTTGGCAAATTGGCCAATGGCCTCACGTACTACATCCAGCAGAACGGCCGCCCGGAGAAAAAGCTGGAGCTGCGGCTGGTGGTCAAGGCAGGTTCGATCCTGGAAGACGAGGACCAGCAAGGCTTGGCGCACTTCACCGAACACATGGCGTTCAACGGCTCCACGCATTTCAAGCGCAATGAGCTGGTGTCCTACCTGCAGTCGATCGGCGTGAAGTTCGGCGCAGATCTCAACGCCTACACCAGCTTCGACGAAACCGTCTACATCCTGCCGATACCGACCGATAAACAGGAAATCGTCGACAAGGGCTTCCAGGTGCTGGAAGACTGGGCGCATGGCCTGTCCTTCAACGATGCCGATATCGACAGCGAACGTGGCATCGTGCTGGAAGAACTGCGTCTCGGTAAAGGCGTGGATGACCGCATGAACAAGGTGGTGCTGCCCAAGGTGCTGAATGGCTCACGCTACGCGCAGCGTATGCCGATTGGTAAAGAAGACATCATCAAGGGCTTCAAGTACGACGCCATCAAGCGCTTTTACCGCGACTGGTATCGGCCGGACCTGATGGCGGTGGTGGTGGTCGGCGATATTGAGCCGGCTGCGGCGCAGCGCCTGATCGAACAGCATTTCGGCCACCTGAAAAATCCTGCCCATCCGCGCCCGCGCGCTTACGCCACCATCCCGGAACGCCAGGACTCGGAAGGCATCGTCTTCACCGACAAGGAAGTCAGCGCCAACACGGTGTATATCCGTTACCCGATCCAGATCCTGCCGGAAGAGCGCACCTTCGGCGATTATCGCCAGAAGCTGGTCGAGAACCTGTACAGCTTTATTCTCAGTCAGCGCATGTTTGAATTGACGCAGCAGGCCAACCCGCCGTTCCTGCAAGGCGGCAGCGGCATGAACAAGATCGTGCGCGGCTATCGTTCATATGGCGCCGGTGCGGTGCTGGGCAAGGGCGGCGTTACGCCGGCCATCAATGCGCTGGTGCAGGAAGACCAGCGCGCGCGCCAGTACGGCTTTAGCGCGTCGGAAGTGGAGCGTGCCAAGAAGGGCATGCTGCGCAACTATGAGCGTATGTACAACGAGCGTGAAAAATCCGATTCCGGCGGCTATGCCGCGGAGTACATCCGCAACTTCCTGGAAGATGAATCGATTCCCGGCATCGCCGCCGAATACCGCTACGTCAACCAGCTGTTGCCGAGCATTTCGGTGGACGAGGTCAACGCCGCCGTGCGCGCCGCCATTCCGGACAACCAGAGCAAGCTGGTGATCTACAGCGGCATCGACAAGCCGGGCATCGTGCAGCCGAAGGCCGATGACCTGGTCAGCACTGCCAGCGCGGCCGAGAAGATCGCCGTCAAGCCGATGGAAGACAAGGTCTACGCGACCCAGCTGATGCCCAATCCGCCGAAGGCCGGCAGCATCGTCAGCGAAAAATTTGACGCCAAAATCGGCACCACAGAGCTCACGCTCAGCAACGGCGTCAAGGTGGTGCTGAAGCCGACGGACTTCAATAACGATCAGGTGATCCTGGGCGGCTTGCGCTACGGCGGCTGGTCACTGCTGCCGGATAGCGATGTCTTCGCCGCGCAGTACGCCAGCAGCATCGTCGGCCAGATGGGCGTGCTGAATTACACGCCGAATGACCTGGTCAAGGTACTGGCAGGGAAGAGCGTCAGCTCCACCGCCAATGTCAGTTCGCTCAATGAATCGGTGGGCGGCGTGTCCGGCAGTTCGGACGTGGAAGCCATGCTGCAACTGGTCTACTTGCAGATGACGCAGCCGCGCAAGGATGCCGCCATCTATACCGCCTACGTCGATCGCCAGCGCGAACTGGCGCAGAATAATCTGGCCCGGCCGGAGTCGGTGTTCTACGATACTGTGACGGCAACGCTGTACAACAATAGCCCGCGCGTGCTGCGCGCGGCGCGTCCGGCGGACTTCGATCAATTGGGGCTGGACCGCGTGCTGGATATCTACAACAGCCGCCTGTCCAGCGCGCGCGACTTCACCTTCTTCATCGTCGGCAGCTTTGATGTGGAGAAGATCAAGCCGCTGATCGCCAATTACATCGCCAGCCTGCCGGTGGGCGAGATCCCGGTGGCCTTCAAGGACGAAGGCGTGCGGCCGATCAAGGGCGTGGTGAAGAAGGAAGTGCATGCCGGCTCGGAGCCGAAGAGCACCATTTCGCTGTCCTTCACCGGCGACGTTGAATACTCGCGCGCCGCGCGCATGCGCTTGCAGGCGCTGGTCGAGGTGATGAACATCAAGCTGATTGAGACGCTGCGCGAGAAGATGGGCGCGATGTACAGCGGCGGCATGAGCGGCAGCATGAGCCGCATCCCCTACGGTAATTACACCATCAACGCCAATCTGCCGTGCGCGCCGGAGAACGTGGACAAGGTGCTGGCCGCCACCTTCGCCGAAATCGAGAAGCTCAAGCACGACGGTGTCGACGAGGCGGACCTGAACAAGGTGAAGGCTTCCTGGATCAAGGGTTACCGCAAGGGCTTGCGTGAAAATGGCTATTGGATGGCGTCCCTGCAGAATGCCTTCTTCAATAATAACAATCCAGAGGATATACTTACTTATGAGTCGCGCGTGAACGCGTTGACGACGGCGGACCTGAAAGAGGCCGCACAGCGCTACTTCGATACCAACAACTATCTGCAAGTGGTGCTGTACCCTGAGAAGTAAGGAGCAATCATGGCAAAGAAAAAAGAAGAGCTGGACCCGGAAACCCTGGAACTGATTAACTGGTGCATTGAAGTGGAGGGCTTCCTGGTGAAGGGCGGCGCCACGGTGCAAGAGGCGCAGGACCATATCGAAGAACAGGTGGAATGGTTCACCGACCAGTTCTACGACGGCCTGACGCCGGAGGAAGCGGCCAAGGAAGCGCTGGCCTAATCCGGAAAAGCGTCGTGGCAGACGACGCTGAGTTTATTCCCCTCCGGGTCACGGAAGTAGGTGCCATAGTAGTTGGCGTGGTACTGCGGCCGCAGGCCCGGCGCGCCTTCGCACGCGCCGCCGTGCGCCCGCGCTGCGGCGTAGGCGCGGTCCACCACCTCGCGTGAGGTCGCCAACAGGGAAATCATCTGGCCGTTGCCGCAACTGGCCGGCTGGCCGTCGTACGGCGCACCGATGATGAACAACGGCCGCGCATCTTCCGCCGGCTGCCATGCGGCCCACGGCCGGATGGTGTCGACAAAGCGCTGACGGGCGCCGATCACTTCCATTACCGCGCTGTAGAACGCCAGCGCCGGCTCAAAGTTGTTAATCCCCACATAAACGTGCGACAGCATTTGCATCCTCCGGCGAGTGAGTATATCGTCAACATTTGGAGATATAGTGTACGCGGAGAAGAACAACTATGGGCAAAATCACCATGGAACTCACGCCGGGGCTGGCGCCATTACGTCACATTGCCGACCTGCCTGGGCCGAAGGCGCGGCCGCTGCTGGGCAATGTGCGCGAGGTCCGCGCGCAGCCATTCCACCAGGTGCTGGAGGGCTGGGGGCGCGAGTACGGGCCGCTGTACCGGTTTCGCATCATGCGCAAACAGATGCTGGCGACCGCCGACCGCGAGATGATCGTGGCGCTGCTGCGCGACCGGCCGGACATGATGCGCCGCTCCAGCCGCACGGCGGAAATGCTGAACGAGATCGGCACACGCGGCCTGTTCACCGCAGAGGGCGAGGACTGGCGCCGCCAGCGCAAGCTGGTCATGCGGGCATTGACGCCGGAAGTTATTCATCACTTTTTCCCGATGCTGGCGGCGATGACCGACCGCCTGCGGCTGCGGTGGGAAAGCGCGCTAGCAGCCGGCCAGCCGGTCGACCTGCTACGCGACCTGAAGGCGTACACGCTGGACGTGACCATCGGCCTGGCGATGGGGCAGGACATCAACACGCTGGAGCTGGAAGAGCATCCGCTCCAGCGCGACATTGAATTTCTGTTCAAGCTGGTGGCGCGGCGCCTGACCACGCCGTTTGCCTATTGGCGCGTGCCGGTACTGAAGCGCGCGCAGGACCATGAGGCGATTGCCGCCTCGGCGCGCATCCAGCAGGCCATCTTCGGCTTTATCGCCGACGCGCGCAAGCGGCTGGCGGAAAATCCGGCGCGGCGGCTCAAGCCCGGTAATCTGCTGGAAGCGCTGATCGTGGCGCGCGACGAGCCGGATTCTGGCTTCACCGACGAAGCGGTGGTGGGCAATGCCATCACCATGGTGTTTGCCGGCGAGGACACGACTTCGAACACGGCGGCGTGGCTGATCGACTTTTTGGCCGACCATCCGGCCGCCGCCGCGACCATGGCGCAGGAGGCGCAGCAGGTGCTGGGCGAACGGGCGGTGCTGGCAGATTATCATCTGCTGGACCAGTTGAAGTACATCGACGCCGCCACCCGCGAAGCGATGCGCTTGAAGCCGGTGGCGCCGTTCATGGCGGCCGAGCCGAATCAGGATGTGGTGCTGGGCGACCTGGTCGTGCCGGCGGGGACGGTGATCTTCCTGCTGCTGCGCCATGCGTCGGAGCGCGAGTGCGAGCTGCCGCAGCCGGAGCGCTTTTTGCCCGAACGCTGGCTTGACGGCGCGGCCGCGCACGGCGATGATCCCGGCCGCAAGCTGCTGCCGTTCGGCGGCGGGCCGCGTTTCTGTCCGGGGCGTTATCTGGCCATGGCGGAGATTAAAATGGTGATGTCGATGCTGGTGCGGCATTTCGCGCTGGAGCGGGTGGTCGGTGCGCCTGCCGCGCGCGAGTGCTTCACCTTCACCATGACGCCGGACTCGTTGCCGGTCCGGCTGGCGCGCAAAACATGATAGGCTCGTGTCACAATAAAAAGGAAAACAACCATGTTCAAGAAAATCATTATCGGCATATCGGTGCTGGTGCTGGTGTTGCTGGCCTGGGCCGCGATCCAGCCGTCGACGTACAGCGTGCAACGCTCGATCGTCATCAAGGCGCCGCCTGAAAAAATCCAGCCGCTGATCAGCGACTTCCACAACTGGCCTCAGTGGTCGCCGTGGGAAGGGCTGGACCCGGCCATGAAGCGCACCTTCAGCGGCGCACCGAAAGATCTCGGCGCGGTGTACGCCTGGGAGGGGAACAAGGATGTCGGCGCCGGCCGCATGGAAGTGGTCAGCCTGACGCCGACCAAGGTGGGCATCAAGCTGGACTTCCTGACGCCGGTGAATTCCAGCTCGATGACGGATTTCGTGCTGGAGCCGCACGGCGACACCACCACGGTGCGCTGGACCATGTCCGGCAATAGCGATTTCATGGCCAAGATGATGAACGTGTTTATCAGCATGGACAGCATGATCGGGCCGGCGTTCGACAGCGGCCTGGCGAAAATGAAAACGGCGGCGGAAAAATAAGGAGGCGCGCGATGCGGACGGCGTGGACGATACTGGCGATGATGGTGGCGCTCTTGGTCACAACGGCAGCGATGCCGGCGGCTGCTGCGCCGCTGCGGCACGACCATCCGCTCATCGGCATCTGGCGGATCATGCTGCCCGATAGTACCTGCAGCGAGACTTACCGCATGCGCGCCGACGGCAGCACGCTGGTGTTCAGCAACGAGGAGGTGGCCGAATCCACCTTTACCGTCTCCGACCAGCCGGACAAGAATGGCTTCTACAAGCAGGTCGACACCATCACCAAGGATAATGGCAAGCCCGATTGCAGCGGCGATATCACCAAGCCGGGACGCGCCGTGACCAGCTACCTGCAATTCAACCAGAGCGGCACGCTGTTCGTGATGTGCGTGGAGCCTAATCTTGAGCGCTGCATCGGTCCCTTTATCCGCGTGCGCGGACTGCGCATCTAGCCGCTGCGCCAGGCGCCGGGGTTGATGCCGGCCCATTCCTTGAATGCGTGGTTGAACGCGCTCTGTTCCTGGTAGCCCAGCAGGAAGGCGATATCGACCAGGTTCAGTTCCTGCCGTTTCAGATACTCCTTGGCCAGCGCAAAGCGGGCCTGGTCCAGCACCTGCTGGAAGGTGGCGCCGGCGTCGCTCAATTTGCGTTGCAGCGTGCGTGGCGACAGTTTCAATACCTCGGCGATGGTGGCCAGCCTTACCTGGCCGCCCGACAGGCTGGCGACGATGGCGTCATGCACCTGCTGCGTGATGGCTGGCGCGTTGTTCGCGCGTTGTTGCAGCAGTTGTTCCGCGTGCTGTTGCAGTACCGGATACAGGCTGACGTCTGCATTCGGCACCGGCCATGACAGCATCATGGCATTGAAGCTGGCGACGTTGGCCTCGGCGTTAAACAGCGGCATATCGCCCAGCACCTTCACATATTCTTCGCGCAGTTCGGGCGGGCCGCCGTCGTGCGTCAGCGTCAGCTGGTTGGCGGGCAGCGTGATCCCGGCCAGCCAGTTGCTGAACACGCGGATGCCGGCGAATACGCTGTCGGCCAGGTGGCGGTGCGCGCTGCTGTAGTTGCTATGCCAGGTGTAGTGGGCGATGTCGTCGTCGATGGTGATGGCCGAACGGCCCAGGTCATGCGCCAGCTGCTCGTAGCGCATGGTCTGCTCGAACACCTGGCCGAAGTGGCGGCAGCTCAGGAGTATCAGACCGTACACGGTGTAGGTGCCAAGCTTGACGCACTGGCCGACATGCAGGCCGAAGTGCGGATCGTTGGCCAGTTCGGCGCCGATGTCGAGCAGGCGTACGTAGACGTCGGCCGGCAGCGATTCCGGCGGCGGCTCCAGCGCGCCTGGCGGCAGGCCGGCTGCCTGTTCCAGCGCCTGTGCTGTTACGCCGCGCAACGCGGCAGCTTCCAGCAGCGGCTGAAGATACGAGCCGGCGACGCGTTTGGCATGATCGAACAAGGGGGATGTCATGAATGCGCAATACCGGCGGGCGGCATTGTTTTAATCTCAATTGGTGAATAATCGGTGCGTTCGCAGTATAGCAAGCGCACCGCCAGGGAGATAGAAAAACAATGAGACGCTGGAATGGTTGGGGCGATGAGTTGATTGAGTTTGCGCTGCATGCGGATGCGCTGGCGTTTCTGGTGCAGCGCATAGGCGCCGGCCGGCCGGTAAGGGATGCCGGCCTGGCGCAGGCGCGCGCGCAGATCGGTGCATCGCGTTTGCCCGAGCATGTGCTGATCGATACTTCGCCCGAGGTGCGATTGCGGAATGCGCTGGGCCAGAGTTTGCCGGATTGGCTGCGGCTGCGCTATGGCGTGATCGGCCGGGCGCCGGATGGCGTGGCGTATCCGCAAAGCGCGCAGGATGTGCGCGAACTGCTGGCCTATGCGACGCAGCATGGGGCGGCGCTGATCCCGCAGGGCGGCGGCACCAGCGTGGCCGGACATTTGACGGCGCCGTCCGGCATGCCGTCGGTGGCGGTGAACATGACGCGCATGCGGCAGTTGCTGTATCTGGATACCGAGTCGCAGTTGGCGACGTTTGGCGCCGGTGTGTTCGGGCCGGATCTGGAGGCGCAGTTGCGCGCCCGTGGCTATACGCTGGGTCACTTTCCGCAGTCGTTTGAGTATTCGACGCTGGGTGGCTGGATCGTTACGCGTTCGTCGGGGCAGCAGTCCTTGAAGTACGGACGCATTGAGCAGATGTTCCGTGGCGGCTCGATGGAGACGCCATCCGGCACGCTGCATCTGCCGACCTTTCCGGCATCGGCGGCGGGGCCGGATCTGCGCGAGATGGTGCTGGGTTCCGAAGGGCGGATGGGCATTCTGACCGAGGCTACGGTGCGCGTGACACCGGCGCCGGAGTACGAGGCGTTTCATGCGGTGTTCTTCCCGAACTGGCATGCGGCGGAAACGGCCGTCAGGCAAGTGGTGCAGGCTGGGTTGTCGCTGTCGATGCTGCGTTTGTCGAATCCGCTGGAGACGACCACCATGCTGGCGCTGGCGGGCCACAAGAAAATGATCTCGCTGCTGGAAGGGTATCTGTCGCTGCGTGGCTGCAAGGGCGATAAGTGCATGCTGATGATCGGCGTGAGCGGCCGCAAGTCGCTGGCGCGGGCGGCGTTGCGCGAGGCGCTGGTATTGACCTTGCCGCATGGTGGCGTGCACGTGGGCCGCACCATGGGCGAGAAGTGGAAACAGAACCGCTTCCGCAATGTCTATCTGCGCAACGCGGCCTGGCAGCATGGTTATGCCATCGATACGGTGGAGACGGCGGTCGATTGGCCGCGCGTGGAGATCATGATGCGGGCGGTGGAGGCGGCTGGCGCTGCTGCGCTGGGACAGTATGGGGAGCAGGTGCACGCTTACACGCATTTGTCGCATCTGTATGCGCAGGGGGCGAGTGTTTATACGACCTTTGTGTACCGACTTGCTGGCGACTACGAGGCCGACCTGGCGCGGTGGAAGTCGTTGAAGAAGGCGGCGTCGATGGCGATTGTGGACAATGGCGGGACGATCAGCCATCAGCATGGCGTGGGCAGCGATCATGCGCCGTATCTGGCGGCGGAGAAGGGCTGGCTGGGCATGTCGACGCTGCGCGCTGTGTTTGCGCATGTGGACCCGCAGCAGATCATGAATCCTGGGAAGCTGGCGCCATGAGCCGCGCGGACTTCGCACGTGAGTGGGATCTGGTAGTGGTTGGCGGCGGCATTACCGGCGCCGGGATACTGCTGGAGGCGGCGCGGCGGGGTTTACGGGTGCTGCTGGTGGAGCAGCGCGACTTTGCGTGGGGCACGTCGAGCAGGTCTTCAAAGCTGGTGCATGGCGGCTTGCGCTATCTGAAGGAAGGGCAGTTTGGTTTGACGCGCGAGTCGGTGCATGAGCGGGAGCATCTGCTGCGGCAGGCGGCAGGGCTGGTGGAGCCGCAGAGTTTCGCGTTTGGCGATTATGTGGGGCGCAAGCCGGGCAAGCGGGCGTTTCTGGCGGGGCTGGCGATTTATGACCGCATGGCGGGGCAGCGCGGACGGCATTACTACGGCCGCGAAGAGTTTGCGGCGCTGGCGCCGAATGTGGCCACCGACGGTCTCCAGGGTGGAATGGTCTACATGGACGCCAAGACGGACGATGCGCGGCTGGTGCTGCGCGTGCTGCAAGAGGCGCGCCGCCATGGCGGCGCGGCGCTGAACTACATGGCCGCCGAGACGCTGCTGTGCGGGGATGCTGTCGACACGGCCACCGGAGAGGCTGGCGACGTGTGCGGCGTGCGGCTACGGGACGGTCTGAGCGGCGCGCAGCACGAGGTTCGCGCGCGGCTCGTCATCAATGCTACTGGCGCATGGGCCGAAGGATTGCGTGCGCCGTCGCCGAGGACGGCCCGCACGCTGTCGCCGCCGGCTGCAAAGAGCGGCAGCGGACAGCGAGGCGTTGGCCATGGCGATAGCGGCAGTGGCAGCGGTGGTGATAGTGATAGCACGCGGCGTTTGCGGCCTTTGCGCGGCAGCCATCTGGTGCTGCCGGCGTGGCGGCTGCCGCTGGCGCAGGCGATCAGTTTGATGCACCCGGCCGATGGCCGTCCGGTCTTCGCCTATCCTTGGGAAGGCGTAACGCTGGTCGGCACGACGGACGTCGATCACCATGATGACCTGTCGCGCGAAGCGGCCATTACGCGTGCCGAATGCGACTACCTGCTGACCGCCTTGCACGCCCAATTCCCGCAACTGCACCTGACCGACGACGACATCATCGCCACCTACGCCGGCGTGCGCCCTGTGATCGACAGCGGCAAAGCCGATCCCTCCAAAGAGACGCGCGATCACGCACTATGGCTGGAACACGGCCTGCTCACCGTCACCGGCGGCAAACTGACCACCTTCCGCGTCATCGCACTGGACGCGCTCAAGCTGGCCGCCACGCGCCTGCCGGAACTGCGCGACAAGCTGACGCCGCAACCAGTGTTCGCCGCTACGCCGCCACTGCGCTACCTGCCAGATCTGCCGGCAGGACAAGCAAAACGCCTGCAAGGCCGCTACGGCGCCGACGCCCAAGCGCTGGTCGATACTGCGCAGCCGGACGAACTGTCCTGCATCGCCGGCACGGAAACCATCTGGGCCCAACTGCGCTGGGCTGCGCGCCATGAAGACGTCTGCAAGCTGGAAGACCTGCTGCTGCGCCGCAGTCGCATCGGCATTCAATTGCGCGGCGGTGGCATCGACGTCCTGCCGCGCATCCGCAGCATCTGCCAGCCGGAACTGGGCTGGAACGCCCAGCGCTGGGACGAGGAACAAGCAGCCTACCTGGCGCTATGGAGCGCGCATTACAGCGTGCCCAAAACATAAAATATAAAGAGACATCATGGCAGACCAATACCTGCTCTCCATCGACAACGGCACGCAAAGCGTGCGCGCGCTGCTGTTCGACTTGAACGGCAACCTCGCAGCCAAAGCACAGATCCATCTGCAAGCCTATTTCTCCGCTCATCCCGGCTGGGCCGAGCATGACGCCGATGGCTATTGGGACGCCGTGGCCGCCGCGTGCCAGCAGCTGTGGCGCAGCACCGATATTCCACGCAGCGCCATCAAAGGCGTGGCTGTCACCACGCAGCGCGGCACGGTGGTCAATCTGGACCGCGACGGCAGGGTGCTGCGGCCTGCGATCACCTGGCTGGACCAGCGTCGCGTCGGCAAGCAAAAGCCATTGAGCCTGTGGTGGCGTACCGCCTTCAAGCTGGCGCGCGTGGACAGCACCATCGAATACTTCCGCCGCGAAGCGGAGATCAACTGGATCGCCGAGCATCAGCCGGAGATCTGGGCCAGGACGCATAAATACGTGCTGCTGTCGGGATTCCTCAACTATCGCCTGTGCGGACGGCATGTCGACTCGATCGGATCGCAGGTTGCGTATCTGCCGTTCGACTACAAGCGCCACAAATGGGCCGGTGCGCGTGACTGGAAATGGGAAGCCTTGCGCGTTCGGAGGGACATGCTGTCCGAGCTGGTGGCGCCGGGCACGGTGATCGGCGCCATCACCGCTATTGCCGCTGCGGCGACCGGCATCCCTGAAGGCACGCCGCTGGTGGCCGCCGCCGCCGACAAAGCCTGCGAAGTCATCGGCGCCGGCAGCCTGGAACCGCACATCGCCTGTCTGAGCTACGGCACCACGGCCACCATCAACACCACCAGTCGCAAATACGTCGAAGTCACGCCGTTTATTCCGCCGTATCCCGCTGCGGTGCCGGGCGCTTACAGCACCGAAGTGCAGATCTTCCGTGGCTACTGGATGGTCAATTGGTTCAAGGAGCAGTTTGGCCATCTGGAGCAGATGACCGGCGCGGAGCAGGGACTGGCACCGGAAGCCATGTTCGACCGGCTGGTCAACGAAGTGCCGCCGGGTTCCATGGGCCTGATGCTGCAACCCTACTGGAGTCCGGGTATCCGTATTCCCGGCCCGGAAGCCAAGGGCGCCATGATCGGCTTCGGCGACGTGCACACGCGTGCCCATATGTACCGCGCCATTCTCGAAGGCCTGGCGTATGCGCTGCGCGAAGGGAAAGAGCGCATCGAGAAGCGCAGCGGCCTCGCCGTGACGGAGCTGCGTATCGCCGGCGGCGGATCGCAAAGCGACGCCGCCATGCAGCTGACGGCCGACATCTTCGGCCTGCCAGCCGCCCGCGCGCACGTCTACGAAACCTCCGGCCTGGGAGCCGCCATCGCCATCGCCGCCGGTCTCGGGCTGCACAAGGACTTCGACACCGCCACCCGCGCCATGACGCGCCCCGGCCGCATCTTCCATCCCATCGCCGCCAACCAGCAAATCTACGACCAGCTATACCGGCGCGTCTACCTCCGCATGTACAAGCAACTCCAGCCGATGTATCAGCAAATCGCCGACATCACCGGCTATCCAGAGCAGCTATAGGCTGCCGCGCAGTTCGAGGGCGATGCTGCGGGGGGCGGTGATGCTGGCGTAGGGCAGGCCGAAGGCTTTGGTTTGGCCATCCAGGTTGTAGACGTAGCGCTTGTCGAACAGGTTGTTGACCAGCAGGCCGATGCCGAATTTGCCGTCGGCCGTGTCCCAGCCCACGCGCAGGTCAGCTTTGCTGACGGCGGTGCCGGTGCGGAAGGCAGGGGCGTTCAGGCATTGCAGCGCGCGGGTGTCGTCGTTGCAGCGGTTCTTGCCGTGGTAGCTTCCTTGTAGCGTGGCGCTCATGCGGCCACTCAGCGCATCCCAGTTGGCGTTGACGCCCGCCATGCCGCTGAACACCGGCGTGCCGACGGGCTGGCCGGACAGATTGAGCGTGGCGCCGCTGGTGTCGGTGGTTTCAAAACGCTGGTAGGTCTGGTCGATGAGTTCCACGCCGGCGAACAGCATGACGCGTGGCGTGATGCGGATGCGGCCATCGAGATCCAGCCCTTTCGCTTCCTGGTCGCTGTTGATGATGTTGTAGGTGGGGATGGCGCTGCTGCCTCCCAGTTTGACGTCCTGCAGATTCTTGAAGCGGTAGGCGAATAAGGAACCGTTAAATGTGGCGCGCAGCGACGGCGCATATAGTTTGAAGCCCAGTTCAAGATTGGTCATCTTCTCCGGATTGAAGCTCGGGTCGCGCTCACGCGGATTGGATGACGCGGGATTCGGCGGCGTGAAGACATTGAAGCCGCCAGCCTGGTAGCCGCGCGAGAGTGACGCAAACAGCAGCAGGTCTTCCGTCAATTTATGATCCAGCACCAGGCGCGGACTCCAGTCGGTCCAGCTGTGAGTGGCGTTGACCGGCGTGGCGGCCAGCGGTCCGGCAGCGGCGAAGATGACGTTGGCCGGCAGCGCGGAGGCGTCGATACCGGCAGCGGGGCCGTAGGTGTTGAGCAGCGTGTCCAGCGCGGCGGACTGCCGGCCCGGCACATACCACTGCATCTCCTTACGGTCGCGACTCCAGCGCAGGCCTGTGGTCAGGCGCGTGCCGGGTGCCAGACGCCAGATCAAATCTCCGTAAATTGACGCGGCGCGCGTGTGCAGCCTGGCGTAGTTATTTTCTTCCCAGCCGAATACCGAGTTGCTATCCACGCCGGGCACGCCGGCTTCGCCAAGGCCCGAAAACAAGGAGGCCAAATCGGCGCTGCCGCCTTGCATCAGGCTGATGCTGTCCAGCGTCTGGGTATTGACGATGGCGGAGCTGCGTTGGCGTTCGCGGTTGTCGTAGAAGCTCACGCCCGCGACCCAGTCCAGTTTATCGGTGGCGCCGGACAGTTTGAATTCCTGCTGCCAGTTGTAGGCTTTCTTCTGGTCCTGGGTGGCCAGCATGAAATCGTTGCGCGCGGTGCCGTCGTTGTCGGTCAGGTTGAGCGAGGAGAAGGTGCGGTAGGCGGTGGTGGAACGCAGCGTGACGCCGCCCAGCGGCAGCTCGGCGCGCAGCGTTACGCCGTCGAAGTTGCGGGTCTCGCGGCCGTCGGTGTCGTTCTCCAATGGCGTCTTGCGCGGATCGCTGAAGTTGGCGACGTAGGCGGCATCGTACACGCCGGTGTAGCCGGCCATCGGCAGCGCAGTGCCCTTGACCACGCCGAACGCCGGCCAGCCGTGCTGGCGCAACTGCTCGTGTTCCCACGACAGCAGCAGCGTGGCGTCGCCGGCCTTCTGTTTGATCGACAGGCGGGTGGCCCACGAGTTGTCGCCGGCGGTGCGAGTGCCGGTGGTGGCGTTGCGCACCCACCCGTTGCTGGTGTCGCGCACGAACACCAGCCGCGCAGCGGTGGTCGCGCCCAGCGGCACGTTGAGCATCGCGTCCAGATTGGCGCGGCCGTAGTCGCCCACCTTGATATGGCCGGAAGCGTCGAAGTCCGCCTCGGGTTCATTGGTCACCACCGAAATGGCGCCGGCGGCGCTGTTACGGCCGAACAGCGTGCCTTGCGGCCCCTTGAGCACTTCCACGCGCTGGATGTCGATGAAGTTCATCAGCGCGCCGCCGGTCTTGCCGGTATAGACCCCGTCCACATAAATACCGACCGGCGTATCGGTGCCGATGCCGAAGTCGCCCGCCTGCACGCCGCGGATGCCGAAGATCGGCTGCGTGGCCTGGGTGGCGTCCACTTGCAGGCCGGGGAGATAGCCGGTCAGGTCGCCGAGGTTGCGCGCACCGAGGTTCTGGATGTCGCGCGCGGTGACCACTTCCATCGAAATCGGCACCTCCTGCGCCGACTGTGCGCGCGACTGCGCGGTGACGATCACTTTCTGCATGTCGTCGTCCGCCTGCGCGGCGTGGTGAAGCATGGTGCCGGCAAAGGCAAGGGCGATGCTGCGCGCAAGGATGCGCATAGGACGGGGTGGCGGCTTCACTGCAGATGGCTTCACGGTCTCTCCTCGGTTGTTTGGTTTTTTTTCAATGTAGACGCGTGCTTTGCCATGCCGGGGGCCGGATCGGACAGACAAGGACGCCCACACGGCCAAACGGCCCAGGTGTTGCGTGGCCGCTTCGGCTCCCCGTCTGTCCTTTTTGCCCCCGTGCCGTGCAGCCTTTGTTTGCACAATGAATCCGGGACTTTCAACAATAGGGGAGAACAACAATGAGCAACGAGATTATCGACTGCGGCAACGCGGTGTGCGTGGTGGGGGCCGGGCCGGGCGGCTTGTCGGCGGCGCGGGCGCTGAAGTCCATGAACCTGATGTACGAGCAGTTCGAGCGCCACTCGGACGTGGGCGGCATCTGGGATATGCATAATCCCGGCAGCCCGATTTACGAATCGGCGCACTTCATTTCGTCGCGCGACCTGTCGGGCTTTATCGGCTTTCCGATGCCGAAGTCATATCCGGACTATCCGACCAATCAGCAGATCCTCGGCTATGTGCGCAGCTATGCCGATGCCTTCGGCCTGCGCGCGTCGATCCGATTCAGCACGCCGGTGCAGCATGTACACAAGGAGGACAACGGCAAGTGGGTGGTCACGCTGGGCGACGGTACGCGCCGCCGCTATTTGGCTGTGATCTGCGCCACCGGCTGCAACTGGGATGCGAATATGCCGGAGCTGAAGGGCCACTTCAATGGCGAGATCCGCCATTCCGTCACCTACAAGAGCAGCGATGAATTTGCCGGCAAGCGGGTGATGATCGTCGGCGCCGGCAATTCGGGCGCGGATATCGCCTGCGATGCGGCCAATCGCGCGGACCGCGCTTTTATCAGTTTGCGGCGCGGTTATCACTTCATCCCCAAACATTTGTTCGGCATCCCGGCCGACCAGGTGGGCGAGAGCGGCCCGCCGCTGCCGCTGTGGGTGGCGCGTCCCGTTATGAGCCTGCTGCTGAAGATGTTCACCGGCGACCTGACGCGCTTTGGCCTGCCCAAGCCGGATCACAAACTGTTTGAAAGCCATCCGCTGCTTAACTCGCAGCTGCTGCACAATCTCCAGCACGGCAATGTCGCCGTCAAGCCGGATGTATCGCATTACGATGGCGACGACGTGGTGTTCAAGGATGGCAGCCGCGAGAAGCTGGACCTGGTGATCTACGCCACCGGCTACAAGTGGAGCTGCAAGTATGCTGCCGAATACTTCGAGTGGCGGGGCGGCAGGCCGCAGCTGTATCTGTCGATGTTCAGCCGCGATCACCGCAACCTGTTTGGCATCGGCTACGTGGAGACCAACTCCAGCGCCTACAAGCTGTTTGACACCGAAGCCTTCATGATCGCCGCCTACCTGCGCGACCAGCTTGACAACCCGGGCAGCGCCAGCCGCTTCGATGAACTGATCGCGCATGACCATCCGGACCTGTCCGGAGGGCTGAAGTTTGTGCAGTCGCAGCGGCATGAGGTGTATCTGGAAGCGCATGCGCTCAAGTCCTACCTGAAGCGCTTGCGTCGCAAGATGGGCTGGCCGGAGCTGACGGAAAACTACTACGACAGGCTGCGCGTGGATACCGCCGCTGCCCGTCCCGCCGCCTTGCGCGCGGCGGCTTGAGGAGCGCGGCATGGAGAAGACTTTTGAGTACTACCAGCAGCAAGCCACGCAACTGGACTTTGAAACCCGCGCGCTGATTGACGGCCGCTTCGTCAACGCCATCTCGGCGGAGGAATTTGACACCGTCAATCCCGCCACCGGCCGCCGGCTTGCCGGCATCGCCCGTTGCGGCGCGCTGGAGGTGGACGATGCGGTCAGCGCCGCGCGCCGCGTGTTCGAGCGTGGCGACTGGTCGCGCGCCGCACCCAAGCACCGCAAGAAGGTGCTGCTGCGCTTTGCCGATCTGGTCGAAGCCAATCTGGAGACGCTGGCGCTGATGGAGAGCCTGGACTCCGGCAAACCGATACGCGATGCGCTGTCGGCCGATCTGCCGGACATGATTGAAAGCCTGCGCTGGCACGCGGAAGCGGCCGACAAGCTATACGATCAGGTGGCGCCGACTGCACCGGACATTGTGGCCATGATCGTGCGTGAACCGATCGGCGTGGTGGGCGCGGTCCTGCCGTGGAACTTCCCGATCTATCTGGCCGGCTGGAAGATCGGCCCGGCGCTAGCCAGCGGCAACTCCATCGTCATCAAACCCGCCGAACAGACCACGCTGACGGCGCTGGTGCTGGGCCGCCTGGCATTGGAAGCGGGTGTGCCGGAAGGCGTGCTGAATATCGTGCCGGGCTACGGCGAGACAGTGGGGCAGGCGATCGGCCGCCATCGTGACATCGATTGCGTCAGTTTTACCGGCTCGGGCGAGGTGGGACGGCAGTTCCTCAAATACTCGGCCGAGTCGAATATGAAGCGGGTGGTGCTGGAATGCGGCGGCAAGAGCCCGGCGCTGGTGCTGGCCGATGCCTATGATCTGCCAGGCGTGGCGCAGCAGGTGGCGCTAGGCGCGCTGTTCTGCCAGGGAGAGAATTGCAGCGCCGGTTCGCGGCTGATCGTGCACCGCTCGCGCAAGGACGAGCTGCTGGAAGAGGTCAAGCGTGCCTTCGACCAGTGGCGCGTCGGCGATCCGCTCGATCCTTCCACGCGGGTGGGGGCGATGATTGAGCCGCAGCATATGCGGCGGGTGCTGGGTTACATTGAAGGCGGCAAGGCGCAAGGTGCGCAGCTGGTGTACGGCGGCCGTCAATTGCGGCAGGAGAGCGGCGGCAGCTTCGTCGAGCCGACCATTTTTGATGGCGTGCGCGCGGAGATGACCATCGCCCGCGAAGAGATTTTCGGCCCGGTGCTGTCGGTGATGGCGTTTGACGATCTGGCGCAGGGCGTGGCCATCGCCAACGACACCAGCTACGGGTTGGCGTCGTCGGTCTATACCAGCAGCCTGGATGCAGCGCACGGCGTGGCGCGGCAGATTCGCGCCGGCACGGTGTCGGTCAACTGTTTTTCGGAAGGCGATACCGGCGTGCCGTTCGGCGGCTACAAGGAGTCAGGCTTCGGTGGCCGCGAGAAGTCGCTTCTGGCGCATGACCAGTACACGCAGACCAAGACGATCTGGATGCAACTGGGAAGGGGCGCGCCATGCTGACGACAGCACCGGGCCGTGTAGCCTTGATTACCGGCGGCGCCGGCGGCATCGGCCGCGCCATCTGCCGCGGCCTCATTGAGCGCGGCATCCAGTGCGTGCTGGCGGATTACAACCAGGCCTCGCTGGATCTCGCCGTGGCTGAACTGGGACCGGCGGCGACCGGCGTACAAATCGATCTGCGCGACTTCAATAAATTGCCGGAGCTGCTGGCGCTGATACAGGAGCACTACGGGCGGCTGGATATCCTGGTCAATAACGCCGCCATTACCGGCACCGGCCATTTCGAGGAGCGCTCGGTCGAGAATATTCTCGGCGAGCTGAATATCAACCTGCTGTCGCCGATTGTGCTGACGCGGCTGGCCTTTCCGGCCTTGCAGCGCTCAGGCGATGGCCGGGTGATCAACACAGTGTCGCTGGGCGGGATTTTCCCGCTGCCGGAGACGGGCATCTATTCGGCCACCAAGTTCGGACTGCGCGGCGCCATGCTGTGCCTCGGCATGGACACGGAGCGGCATGGCGTCAAGATCGGCAACGTCATGCCATCGGCGACCGAGACGCCGATGCTGATGCGCGAGGCGATCGAAGGCGGCAACACGCTGCAATTCATGGACCCGCCGCAGCAGCCGGAAGACGTGGCGAAGCAGGTGATGCGGATGCTGGATAGTCCGTGCCTGGAGCGCTATCCGCGCGTCAGCGAATCGTGGACGGTGCGGCTGGCGATGCTGGTGCCGAACATGCTGCCCAAGCTGATACCGCTGTTCCGCAAGAAGGGCTTGCGCGGGCATGCGCGCTATCTGGAGTCGCTGCGGCGGCGCGGACTGGTGCAGGTCCGCGCCGGCAAGTGGGAACTGTCTTAGACGGCGGCTTGCGCGGCGTTGCTGTTGCTGCCGGCCCGCTCCATGGGAATCAAACGCGGAGCGGGCGCACCTTGGCGGATCTGGTTGGGCAGCATGCCGCACCAGCGCTTGAAGGCGCGGCGGAAGTTGCGGGCGTCGGTAAAGCCGGTGGCCATGGCGATATCGATCAGCGGCATGTCGCTGCGCTTCAGCAGATCCAGCGCGCATTCGTAGCGCACCTGGTCCACCAGCCGCTGGTAGGAGGTGTCCAGTTCCGCCAGCCGGCGGCGCAGCGTGCGTTCGCTCAGGTTGAGCGCTTCGCCGATGCGCGCCAGCGCCGGCACTTCGTCGATGGAGCCGCGTAGTTCGTTCATGATCGATTCCACCAGATCGTTGCGCGGCGTTTCCTGTTCCAGCAGTTCGTCGATCTGCGCTTGCAGGCTGTCCTGCATATAGCGGTCGTGCGTGGGCAGGGGGCAGTGGTACCAGGCCATGTCGCAGATCAGCCGATTCATTGGGGCGTTGAAGACGACAGGGCAGCGGAAGTATTCGCTGTAGGCCGCCGCATACTCGGGGCGCGGATAGCGCAGTTCCAGCCGCGCCGGGCGGAAGTGTGATCCGACCATCGCGCGCGAGACTTCCACGCCGCTGACGAAAATCTCTTCGATGAAGAACGGCTCCAGCTCCGGATCGTGAAAGCGCGTATTCACCTCCGTGACGAAGTGGTGCTCGTCGAGGATGCTCATTTCGTTGGTGGTCAGCGCCCCGGCCGCACGCTGGTATTTGATCAGGTACTGGAAGGCTTCTCCCAGCGTAGCGCAGGTCAGCATGCCGAGGCCCGGCAGGCCGAAACACACCACCGTCTGGCGCGCGCCGGTAGCGATGCCGATGGCCGGATCGCCCCAGCGCTGCATGGCGCGCCGTACCAGCAAGCTGGTTTGACGGTAAGAGACGCGGAAGTTGGCGTCGCACAGGTTCTCCGGCGTGAAGCCCAGCCCCTTGCACAGGCGTTCCGCCGAGTGGCCCCTGCTGGCCACCAGTTGCAGCACCTGGCGAATTACATGCGGCGGCACATCGGCTGCGGCTTCGGCGTCGGGATGATGCGGTTTGACCGGCATGGGCGCTCCTTGGGTGAACTTTGCGGTTAGCATAGTATGGTTTGTGGCAGCTGGATCACGCATGGTCGCAGTGGCCGTTTCGGTGCCTTGTTTGGCCATTTTAGACCCGTTACGTGGCGCCGCCATCGTAAGCTTGGAAAAAAGCGGCAAGGCCGCCAACAACTGGGGACACGACATGACGCAACCTCCGACCTTCATCCTGTCCTGCACCTGGGCGCTGGGCATCGGCGGCACCACCATGATGCCGCTGCTGGTGACCAATGCGATGGCGCGCCTGCATCTGGACGAAGGGCAGGCGACCATGCTGACCGGCGCCGAGATGATCGGCATGCTGGTGGGCTGCATCGTGCTGCCGGCGCTGGCGCGGCGCGCGCCGACGGCGCTGACCGCCGGAGCCTTGCTATTGCTGGCGCTATGCCAGGCTGCGTGCATGCTGGTGCTGCCCGTGGCTGTATTCAGCGTGCTGCGGCTGGTGGCCGGTTTGTGCGAGGCGCAGATGATCGTCATGGTCGGCATCTGCCTGGCCTGTCATCGCGATGCGGAGCGTTTGTGGGGACTGGTGCTGCTGCTTTCCGGCCTGGCGGTGGCCGGCGTGTTCACGCTGTTGACGCTTTTTCCCGATGCGGCCAGCGGCGCGGCGGTGTGGCAAGGGCTGGCGCTGATGACGGCGGTATTGGGCGTGGTGGCGTTGCGCGTGCCATCGCTGATGCCGGAGCGGCCGGCTGGCGTCGCGGTGGGACGGCAGCGCGGCATGGCAGAGATCTGGCTGGCATGGGGTGTGTTTGTCGGCGTGTATAGCGTGCAGGCCGGCGTCTGGGCGGTGTCGGCCTTGCAGGGTGAGCGGATTGGCCTGACGCTGCCGCAGATCGGCGTGCTGCTGTCGGTGTCGTCGCTGCTGGGATTCTTCGGCGCGGTGGTGCCAGCGATACCGGCGCTGGCGGCGCGGCGCGGGCTGACGGTGATCGGCGCGCTGGCGGTGATGTTTGCGTCGGTGGCGTGCTTCTTCACCGCGCATGACGCGCTGCTGTTCTTCGTCGGCCAGTTGATGCTGAACGCGGCCTTCTATACCATCATGGCGGTGCTGAACAGTTTCATCTCGGCGCAGGACCGCGATGGCACCCTGCTCTCCCGTTCCGTGGTGGTGACGTTTGCGGCGGTGGCACTGGGCACAGTGGGCGCGGGCGAGTTGTTCCAGGATGCCGGCGGCATGGGCGTGATCGTGTTTGCGCTGCTGGCGCTGGCGGGCAGCGTGCCGCTCGGCCTCAAGGCCTTGCGCGGCACGCCAAATGTCAGCGCATCACCAGTGCTTTGACGGCGGCCAGCGAGGCGCCGCCGGTTTTGGTGGCCTGCACCTGATTGCGGCCCCCTTCCTTAGCCACGTACATGGCGCGGTCGGCGGCGACGAACAGCGATTCGGTGTTGTCCAGCTGGTGCGGATGGATGGTGGCGACGCCGATGCTGACCGTCAGCCATGCCGAGGTGGTGGAGCGCGGATGCGGAATTTGCAGCGATTCGATGTGGTTGCGAATCGCTTCCGCCAGCAGATACGCGGCATCGCCATCCGTCTCGGCGAACAGCAGCACGAATTCCTCGCCGCCGTAGCGTGCCGCCAGGTCGGTCGGCCGCAGCGCGTGCGAGGCGATGGCAGCCGCCACCTGCTGCAGACAGCTGTCGCCGGCCGGGTGGCCTAGCGTGTCGTTGTACAGCTTGAAGTGGTCGACGTCCAGCACCACCAGCGACAAGGGTTGGCCGCTGCGCATGGCGCGCTGCCATTCCTTTTCCAGGAAGGTGTCGAAGTGGCGGCGATTGGCGATCTTGGTCAGCGGGTCGACCATGGCGGCGCGCAGCAGCGTGTCTTCCGACTGCTTGTGGTGGGTGATGTCGTGCAGCAGGCCGATAAACAGCGGCTGGCGCAGGTACATCGGCGTCAGCGTCAGGTCCATGCACACCGAACTGCCATTGCGGTGGCGGATAATGACTTCGCGCGTGCCGTGGTTGTGCGCGGTCTGCGGCGCGGCGGCGTAGCGCTCGAAGTAGTCAAGGTATTCCTGCGCCACCAGGGGATTGAGCAGGTCGGCGATGGTGCTGCCGGCCAGTTCGTCGGCTTGGTAGCCCAGGTATTTGTCGCAGGCCGGATTGGTGAACTGGATGCGGCCATTGGCTTCGATGATCAACAGGCCCTCGGCCATGTTGTTGACGATGGTGCGCAGGCGTTCGGCCTGTTCTTCGTGGGTCTCGCTGCGGCTGCGGATTTGCAGCTGCGTGCGCACACGTGCGCACACTTCCGCCATGCGCAGTGGCTTGCTGATGTAGTCGACCGCGCCGAGGTCAAAGCCGGCCACGACGTCGTCCGTATCGGTGCGTGCGCTCATGAAGATCACCGGGATGCGCTGGGTGGCCTCGTGGCTTTTGAGCTGGCGGCAGGTTTCGTAGCCATCCATCCCCGCCATCATGATGTCGAGCAGGATCAGGTCCGGGTGGACGCGGCGGGCGATTTTCAGCGCGCGTTCGCCGCTGGTGGCCACGAAGGTCTGGTAACCCTGTTCGACCATCAGCTTGCGCAGTGCACCCAGATTCTCGGGGGCGTCGTCCACGATCAGGATCGCGGCA
Organism: Duganella dendranthematis; assembly: GCF_012849375.1. Lineage (NCBI taxonomy): Bacteria > Pseudomonadati > Pseudomonadota > Betaproteobacteria > Burkholderiales > Oxalobacteraceae > Duganella > Duganella dendranthematis. The sequence continues at coordinate 182,852 of NZ_CP051684.1, read as the reverse complement.
TCGCGCCGCGTCGCGTAACTCAAACTGCCGGAATTCATTGTTGAGCGCCTCTAACCTGATGCAGGGCGCAGGCGTGGCTGGCCGGTTGCGCGGGGCGGCAACGGCGGTGGCACGCAGAAATGGTGAGGGCGCGTTTCAACAAGGCTGGCCTGATATGAAAGTGACTATCCGTTCAAATCATACCGCTTTGCAACGCCTGTAGGTGAAAAAAAATCCAGGCGAACGAGGGTGTTGCATTGGATGCATCAGGTCGCACGCAGACTCGCGCCAGATGGTGTAAGTAATGTTGGTGGGATGTTACGGAATCGGCCGTTTTAGGTGACTATTGGTGATAAAGTCGCCGGCGATGTGTTGTATTTTTGCGGACGGCCGTCGTCGTACAACGGCCGCCCGCAATGGTGCTGTTTACAGTTTTGCGGCGATCAGCTTGCCCAGGATTTCGATGCCGTGGCGGATGCGTTCCGGCGGCACGGTGACGAACGACAGGCGCAACGTGTTGGTGGCCGGCTCGTTGGCGTAGAACGGCGAACCTGGTACGAAGGCGACTTTTTGTGCGATCGCTTCGTCCAGCAGTTTCATGGCGTCGATGTGCTTCGGCAGCGTGACCCAGATGAACATGCCGCCTTCCGGCTTGGTCCACTCAACGCCGGCCGGGAAGTGCTGGGCCATCGCGTCCAGCATGACCTGGCACTGGTCGCCGTACAGCGCGCGGATTTTTGGAATGTGCTGGTCGAGGAAACCGTCCTTGATCACTTCGTGCACCACCATCTGGGTCAGCTGCGAAGTGTGCAGGTCGGCCGCCTGCTTGGCCAGTTCCAGACGGCGCGCCAGCGGCAGCGGGGCCACCACGTAACCGAGGCGGATGCCAGGCGTCAGCACCTTGGAGAAGGAGCCCATGTAGATCACGCCGTCCGGGTTCATCGCCACCATCTTTGGCAGCGGCTCGCCCTTGTAGCTCAGCGAACCATAAGGATCGTCCTCGATCAGCGGCAGGCCCAGACGGGCGCAGGTCTCTACCAGTTCCTGGCGGCGCTCGAACGACAGGCTGCGGCCGGTCGGGTTCTGGAAGTTCGGCAGCGAGTACAGCAGGCGCGCGCCTTGCGCGACGGCGGCGATCGACGACGGCACCAGGCCATGGTCGTCGGTGTCCACCGATTTGAATTCCGGCAGGTACACCGAGAACGCTTGCAGTGCGCCGAGGTAGGACGGCGTCTCGACCAGCACGCGGCTGCCTTCGTCGATCAGCACTTTTCCCAGCAGGTCGAGCGCCTGCTGCGAACCGGACGTCATCAGCACTTGTTCCGGCAGGATCTTGGCGCCGCCGGTCGACAGCGAATCGGCGATCCACTGGCGCAGCGGGGTGTAGCCGTCGGTCGGGCCGTATTGCAGCGCGACTTTGCCGTTATTGGTCAGCACTTTGTCGTAGGCGACCTTCATTTCGTCGACCGGGAAGGTCAGCGGCGATGGCAGGCCGCCGGCGAAGGAGATGATCTCCGGCTGTTGCGTGATCTTCAGGATCTCGCGGATGAACGAAGCTTGCAGCTGTTCGGCGCGTTCCGCGAACTGCCACTGGATCGGATTGGGATTTTCGATTTTCATACGTGTCTCACTAGAGGATAACAACAAGCTCGCTTGTGGCGTGCTTTTATAGATGGAACGGCAGCGGGTAAGCTGCCGCCCGCTTTACGCGACTTCCGCGATCAGTTCGATTTCGACGCAGGCGCCAAGCGGGATTTGAGCGACACCAAAGGCCGAGCGGGCGTGTTTGCCGGCATCGCCGAAGACTTCGCCCAGCAGCTCGGAAGCGCCGTTGGTGACCAGGTGTTGTTCAGTAAATTCAGAGGTGGAGTTCACCAGGCTCATGACTTTGACGATGCGCTTGACGCGGGTCAGGTCGCCGCCGACAGCCGCTTGCAGGGTGCCGATCAGGTCGATGGCGATTGCCCGCGCGGCAGCCTTGCCCTCTGCGGTGTCGATGTTCTTGCCCAGCTGGCCGACCCAGACGCTGCCATCGGCGCGCTTGGCGATGTGGCCCGACAGGAATACCAGGTTGCCGGTTTGAGCGTACATGACGTAGGCGGCGGCCGGGGTGGCTGGCGCAGCCAGGGTGATATCCAGCGCTTTGAGTTTTTCGTAAACAGACATGTGCTTATCCAGTTGTTATGTGTGTTGAGACCGATATTGTACTCTCGCGGCGCTGCGGCTCTCCAGTTGCCGTGAAATCGAGATACTGTACGGCGTCAGCCGCGTTTTACCTGCATTTTGCGGCCTGTGGCCACGGTGGCGATGACGGCGATTGCAAATACCAGGGTGGGCCACTCCAGCGTCTCGCCCAGCACCACCGTGGCGCCCAGTACAGAGAGGAAGGGCTGGACCAACTGTACTTGTCCCACCCGCGCCACGCCGCCCAGCGCCATGCCGTGGTACCAGAAGAAAAAGCCGATGAACATCGAGAATACCGAAACATAGGCGAAGCCGGTCCAGGCGGCGGCGCTGGCGTGGGCCAGTTGCGCGCTGTCCTGCCAGGCTAGCCAGCCGACCACCGGCAATAGTGGCGGTGCGGCCAGGATCAGCGCCCAGCAAATGGTTTGCTGGCCGCCCAGCGTTTGCGACAGGCGGCCGCCGGCGGCGTAGCCCATGGCGGCCAGCAGCACCGCCAGGAAAATCGCCAGGTCGGCCGCGTGCAGGGTGCCGCCGCTCTGGCGCAGCGCAAAGCCGATCACCAGTACCGATCCTAAAATGGCCATCACCCAGAAACCCTTGGACGGCTTTTCGCCGCCTAGCAGGGCTGCGAACAGGGCGGTGGCCAGCGGCAGCACGCCGACCAGCACGGCGCCATGGGCGGCCGGCAGGGTGCGCATGGCAACTGACGTCAGCCACGGGAAGCCGATGACGCAGCCGATGGCCACCATGGCGAGGGCGGGCAGGGCGGAGCGCGGCGGCAGCGGTGCGCGTTTCCAGTACAGCCAGCCGGCGGCCAGGATGGCGGCGGTCAGGGCGCGGCCCAGGGCGACGAACATCGGCGACAGGCCGACACCGGCAGCGCCCATGCCGGTGCCGCCCATGCCGCCGCTGACGGCCAGACGGGTAAAGGGCAGCGTCAGGCTGAAGATGGCCACGCCGATCAGGCCGAGCAGCATGCCGGTGGTTTCGTCGCTCAGGCGCCGGTGAGTGGTCAGGACTGGTGTATTTGTATTCATGGGTTTATGCTACGTGACAAAACCAGTACAGTGCCAGTACACTTCGCAACATAATTTCTTATACTGTGACGGTAATATGACCAATACACGACCCCGCACTTCGCTGTTGGGCGCCGCTGCGGCAGCGGCGGCGGAAGCAGTCAATGAGGCGCTGGCTGCCGCACAGGCCCGCGAGACGCGTGCTTTGGCCGCGCCGGCGCCCGGCCCGGCGGTGACGTCGGTGCCGGTGTCGGCCACCTCCGGCCGTGGCGCCGCGCGCACGCCCACCCGCGCGCCTGCGGGCGATGAGGTCGCCGCCGCAGTGGGCGACAGCGCACGTCGTGGTGCGGCGGGCCCGATGCTTGGTTTGCTGTTGCGCGAGTCGGGCGAAACGCTGATCGACCAGATTGTGCGGTCGGTGGCGGCGCGGATTGATGACCGTTTGCTGCGCGGTGGTGCGCGCATGCCGTCGATCCGGGCGTTTGCGGGGTCGCACGGCGTGTCGGCTTTTACCGTGGTAGCCGCTTACGACAAGTTGGTGGCCACCGGCTACCTTGAATCGCGCCGCGGCGCCGGCTTTTTCGTGCGTGAGCGGCCGGCGATGGCGCTCAATGCGGCTGACCTGACGATGGGCGGAGGTATGTTTGGTGCTACTGGCGCGGGCGGCGCATCACGCGGCGCGCAATCCGGCTTCGACGCCAAGCCGATCGACGTGGTCTGGCTGGTGAGGAATATGTTCCGCCAGATGCCGCACCAGCAGATGCCTGGCTCCGGCGTGCTGCCGCCCGACTGGCTGGATGGCCCGACCATCGCCAACGCCCTGCGCGCCGTCAGCCGCCAGAACCCGACGCTATTATTAAGCTACGGCGTGCCGCAAGGTTTCCTGCCGCTGCGCCAGCAGTTGCAGCACAAACTGGCCGAACTGGAAATCGCCGCCGCGCCCGAGCAGATTATTACCACCGTCGGCGTCACCCAGGCGCTGGACCTGGTGGCGCGCGAATTCAGCCGCCCCGGCGACACCATCTTCGTCGACGACCCGGCCTGGTTCCTGATGTTTGGCTCCTTCGCCGCGCTGGGCGCCAAGGTGGTCGGCATCCCGCGCCTGGGCGATGGCCCGGACATCGCGCGGCTGGCCGAACTGGCGGCGCTGCACAAGCCCAAGCTGTACATCATCAATTCGGTGCTGCACAACCCCAGTTCCACCTCGCTGTCGGCGGCCAAGGCGTTCCAGGTGCTGCGGCTGGCCGAAGAGCATGACTTCATCATCGTGGAAGACGATATCTACTGCGACCTGCATCCCGGCAGCGCGGTGCAGCCGGCCACGCGGCTGTCGGCGCTGGACCAGTTGCAGCGGGTGATCTATCTGAGCGGCTTCTCGAAGACCATGGCCGCCAACCTGCGGGTCGGCTTCATCGCCACTTCGCCGGAACGCGCCGAGCGCCTGGCCGACCGCAAGATGCTGTCGACGCTGACCACCAGCGACATCGGCGAACGAGTCGTATATAAAGTGCTGTCCGAAGGCTCCTATCGCAAGCATGCCGACCGCCTGCGCGCGCGGCTGGACGGCATTCGGGCCAAGACGCTGCGCCAGATGGAGCGCGTCGGCCTGAAAGTGGATGGCTCGCCGTCGGCCGGCATGTTCGTCTGGGCCGATGCCGGCTGCGACACCAATGTGCTGACCGAGCGGGCAATGGCGCACAACCTGCTGCTGGCGCCGGGCAGCCTGTTCTCGCCCAAGCAGCTGCCATCGACCCGCATGCGGCTCAACGTGGCGGCGATGCAGGAACCGGCCGTGTGGCGTTTCCTTGAACGGGAACTCAGTTGACCATCCCGGGCCTTGAAAAGCCTCTTATAATCCCCACTTTCATGAAATCTTAACCAAAAGACTATTCAAACAAAATGGCTAATACCGAAAAACAAACCCTTGGATTCCAGGCCGAAGTGAAACAGCTGCTGCAGCTGATGATTCACTCCCTGTACTCGAACAAAGAGATCTTCCTGCGCGAACTGATCTCCAATGCCTCCGACGCCGCCGACAAGCTGCGTTTTGAAGCAATCAACAACGACGCCCTGTACGGCAACGACCATGAACTGAAGATCAAGGTCTCGTTCGACAAGTCCGCGCGCACCATCACCATCTCCGACAACGGCATCGGCATGAGCCGCGAAGAAGCCATCTCGCACCTGGGCACCATCGCCAAGTCGGGCACCAAGGAATTCTTCGGCAAGCTGTCGGGTGACCAGCAGCAGGACGCCGCCCTGATCGGCCAGTTCGGCGTCGGTTTCTACTCGGGCTTCATCGTCGCCGACAAGATCACCGTCGAAACCCGCCGCGCCGGCGCGCCAGCGTCGGAAGGCGTGCGCTGGGAGTCGGAAGGCCAGGGCGACTACTCGATTGAACAGATCGAAAAAGTCGGTCGTGGCACCGACATCATCCTGCACCTGCGCGAAGGCGAGGACGAGCTGCTGTCGACCTGGAAGGTCCAGTCCATCATCCGCAAGTACTCGGACCATATCTCGCTGCCGATCGTGATGCAGAAGGAAGAGTGGGACGCCGAGAAGAGCGAAAACGTCGTCAAGGACGAACTGGAAACCGTCAACCAGGCCAGCGCGCTGTGGGCCCGCAGCAAATCCGACATCACGCCGGAGCAGTACGACGAGTTCTATAAACACGTGTCGCACGACTTCGCCGCGCCGCTGACCCACACCCATAACCGCGTGGAAGGCCGCAGCGAATACACCCAGCTGCTGTACATCCCGGCCAAGGCGCCGTTCGACCTGTGGGACCGCAACAAGCGTGGCGGCATCAAGCTGTATGTCAAGCGCGTGTTCATCATGGACGACGCCGAGCAGCTGATGCCGACCTACCTGCGCTTCGTCAAAGGCGTAATCGACTCGGCCGACCTGCCGCTGAACGTCTCGCGCGAGATTTTGCAGGAGTCGCGCGACGTCAAGGTGATCCGCGATGGCTCGACCAAGCGTGTGATCGGCATGCTGGAAGAACTGGCCAACGCCGACGAGCAGGAGAAAAAAGACAAATATCAGACCTTCTGGACCGAATTCGGCCAGGTGCTGAAAGAGGGCATCGGCGAAGATACGGCCAACAAGGACCGTCTGGCCAAGCTGCTGCGCTTTGCTTCGACCGCCAACGACAACGACCAGCAAATCACCTCGCTGGAGCAGTACCTGTCGCGCGTCAAGGAAGGCCAGGACAAGATCTACTACGTCACCGCCGATAACTACATCGCCGCGAAAAACAGCCCGCACCTGGAAATCTTCCGCAAGAAGGGCGTCGAAGTGCTGCTGCTGACCGATCGCGTGGACGAGTGGATGCTGTCGTTCCTGACCGAGTTCGAAGGCAATGAGCTGGTGTCGGTGGCCAAAGGCGGCCTGGATCTGGGCGCGCTGGAAGATGAAGCCGAGAAGAAGGAACACGAAGAAACCGAAACCTCATACAAGGATCTGGTCGGGAAAATGAAGGAAGCGCTGGCCGACAAAGCCAAGGACGTGCGTGTGACCTTCCGCCTGACCGATTCGCCAGCCTGCCTGGTGGCGGACGAGCACGAGCTGTCGGGCAACCTGCTGCGCATGCTGAAGGCGGCCGGTCAGGACGCGCCGGAATCCAAGCCTATCCTGGAGATCAATCCGGATCACCCGCTGGTGCAGCGCCTGAAAAACGAGGACGTGGCCAGCTCGTTCAGCGACTGGTCTAACATCCTGTTCGACCAGGCTTTGCTGGCCGAAGGCGGTTCGCTGAGCGACCCGGCCACCTTCGTCAAGCGCCTGAACGAGCTGCTGTTGGCAAAATAAGCGCTGCCGCGCCTCGGCCTGTTGTGATACTTTATGGTTTCACAATATTCCGGGGCGTCCATGAAGAAATCCGCATTGACGCTGGCCCTGGTGGCCGGCGTTTTTTCCATCCACGCCAGCATGGCGCAACAGGCGCCGCTCTATCCCGCGCTGCCGAGCGAAACGCCGGAGGAATTCAAGGCGCCGGTCGATAGTTTCGACTTCGTCCGCCGCACGGTGATGATACCGATGCGCGACGGCGTCAAACTCAATACCGTGCTGCTGATCCCGCGCAAGGCCAATCATGCGCCGATGCTGTTGACGCGCACGCCGTACAACGCCGCCGACATGACCGCGCACGCGGAAAGCTCGCAGATGGAATCGGTCCTGCTGGGCTACGACAATATGCCGGACGTGATCGTCAAGGGCGGCTATATCCGCGTGGTGCAGGACGTGCGCGGCAAATACGGCTCCGAGGGTGACTACGTGATGAACCGGCCGATGGCCGGTACCCAGTTCAATCCAACCCCGGTCGATCATTCCACCGATACCTGGGACACGCTCGAATGGCTCAGCAAGAATGTGCCGGAGTCGAACGGCAAGGTGGGCATCATCGGCGGGTCGTATGACGGCTATCTGCCGCTGATCGCGCTGGTCCATCCGCATCCGGCGCTGAAGGTGGCGGTGCCGATGAATCCCATGGTGGACGGCTGGCGCGGCGACGACTGGTTCCACAACGGCGCGTTCCGCCAGATTAACCTGTCCTACATCATGGAGCAGGTGGTCACGCGCCGCAACGACGCGCACTGGTTCACCAGCCATTACGACGATTACGATACCTTCATGCGCGCCGGCTCGGCCGGAGAACTGGCACGCCAGCGCGGCGTCGAGCAGAGTGGTTTCTGGCGCAAGCTGGCGGCCCATCCTGCGTATGACGAATTCTGGCAAAGCCAGGCCGTCGATACCCTGCTGGCCAAGCAGCCGGTGACAGTGCCGACGCTGCTGGTGCACAGCCTGTGGGACGCGGAAGACATCTACGGCGCTATCGCGGTCTACAAGGCGATCAAGCCGAACGACAAGGACAACAAGGTTTTCCTGGCCATGGGGCCGTGGAACCACGGCGGCCAGGATGGCGACGGCAGCAAGCTGGGACCGATCCGCTTCAACAGCGACACCGGCCTGCATTTCCGTGAAGAGGTGCTGATGCCGTTCCTCGAGCGTTATCTGAAGGACGAGCCGTCGCCGGAAGCGCTGGCGGCCAGCATCGCGCCGGTGACGGCGTTTGAGACCGGCACCAATAAGTGGCGCGCGCTGAATAGCTGGCCAGCTGGCTGCGTCAGCGGCTGCTTTATAGCGCCTGCCACGCTGAAGTTGTCGGCGGACGGCAAGGCAACGCTGACCAATACCGCGCCGGTCACGCTGTCCAAGCCGGCCCACCGCAATGATTACGACGAATATGTGGCCGATCCGGCCAAGCCGGTGCCGTACCGCCAGCGGCCGATTCCGCCGTATGGCTACGACGAAGCCAAGGGCCAGACCTGGCCGCGCTGGCTGGTGGACGATCAGCGTGAAGCCTCCGGCCGCACCGATGTGCTGACCTACACCACCGGCGTGCTGACGGCGCCGGTGAAGATCAGCGGCGAACCAGTTGCGCACCTGCTGGCCGCCACCAGTGGCACGGATGCCGACTGGGTGGTCAAGCTGATCGACGTTTATCCGGACCAGGTGGCGGCGCAGCCGGAGATGGGCGGCTATCAGCTGATGATTTCGGCCGATATCTTCCGAGGCCGCTATCGCGAGAGCCTAGTGACGGCCAAGCCGATTGCCGCCGATAAGGCGCTGCCTTACAAATTTGCGCTGCCGACGGCCAACCACGTATTCCTGCCGGGACACCGCATCATGGTGCAGATCCAGTCTAGCTGGTTCCCGCTGTACGACCGTAACCCGCAGACCTTCGTGCCGAATATCTTCTACGCGAAGCCGGCGGATTACAAGAAGGCGACGCAGCGCATCTACCACGACAGCTTTATCGAGCTGCCGCTGGTAGGCGCCAGCGTCAAGTAACTAGCCCTTGCGACGGCGGCGCGCCAGCAGCAGCATGGCGGGGGCGCCCAGTCCCAGCATCGCCAGGCTGGCCGGTTCCGGTACCGCCGCCGTTGGCACCAGATTGAGGGCGCCGCGGATCTCACCGGTCGGATAGGCGGTGCTGTTGATGTTGAGATAGGCGGTGCCGGTGGCCAGGCCTGCCGCAAAAGCGGCTTCCGCACCGGCCGCGTTGCCGCCGTTGGCGCTCAGGAAGACGGGATTCCAGGTGGTGTCCAGGCTGGTGTTGAAGTTATGGCTGTAGGCGCCGGTGCTGACGCCCAGCGGGAAGGCGAGCAGGCTCGCCAGTGTGTCACCGCTGCCGCTCCACTGGATATTGGCGCCGGTGCTCAGCCCCTGCAGCGCGCTGAAGGCGGCGCCGACATGCAGCACATGGCTGTCGGCGTTGAAGTCGATGATGGCCGCGCCGATGCCGGGTGAGTTGTTGGCCGGCGCTGACTGCTGGCCGGTGAGGATGCTGGTGTAGCTGGTATAGCTGGCGGCGCTGGCTGCACTGGCAGCGCACAGCAATACCACTGCGCTGAACGCGCCGAAGGCGGCGCGGATGTGTCGTCTCATGATATCCCTCCTGAATGCTGGAACAATCTTAGAGCGCACCCCCGCGCGCAAGTTCCGTCGTCAGAGTTCGGTGCGCAGCGCGAACAGTTCCGGGAACAGCACCACGTCCAGCATCTTGCGCAGATAGCTGACGCCAGCCGTGCCGCCGGTACCGGTCTTGAAGCCGATGATGCGCTCGACCGTGCTGACGTGGCGGAAGCGCCAGAAGCGGAACGCGGTTTCCATGTCCACCAGTTTTTCAGCCAGCTCATACAGCGCCCAGTAGCGCGTGGTGTCTCCGTAGACTTGCAGCCAGGCCTGCTGCACGGAGGCGTCGGCCACGGTCGGCAGGGTCGGATCGGCGTTCAGGCGTTCGGCGGAAATCGGCAGGCCGTGACGGGCCAGCAGATGGATCGCTTCGTCGTACAGCGACGGCTTATTCAGCGACTCTTCCAGCAGCGGGAATTCGGGCGTGCCGGCGTGGACGTTGAGCAGCGCGGCGTTCTTGTTCCCGAGGATGAATTCAATTTCGCGGTACTGGTAGGACTGGAAGCCGGACGAGGCGCCCAGGTAGGGGCGAATGGCGGTGTACTCAGGCGGCGTCATGGTGGCCAGCACGTCCCAGGCGTGCACCAGCTGGTCCATGATGCGGGCCACGCGGGCCAGCATCTTGAAGGCCGGCGGCAGGTCGCCGGCGCGCAGGTGGACGCGCACGGCGCGCATCTCGTGCAGCATCAGCTTCATCCACAGTTCGCTGGTCTGGTGCTGGACGATGAACAGCATCTCGTTATGGTTGGGTGACAGCGGGTGCTGGGCGTGCAGGATTTTCTCCAGGCCCAGGTAGTCGCCGTAGCTCATTTTGTTACTGAAGTCCATTTGCGCGCCATGCCACTCGGCGTCGCCGGCTGGCGCGGTCGCGTGCATCGGGCAGCCGCTGGCGGGTTTGTTTTCGCTCATATGATTGATCTCGTTTCAGGTGACGGCGTCGCGCTTGGCGTCGACGTTGTAGTCCTGGCGGTCCAGGATGTCGCGCAGGATCTCGACCGCATCCCACACGTCGGCGTAGCTGGTGTACAGCGGCGTGAAGCCGAAGCGCATGATGGCCGGTTCACGGTAGTCGCCGATGACGCCGCGCGCGATCAGCGCCGCCATCACCGCATAGCCGTGCGGGTGGGTGAAGCTGACCTGGCTGCCACGGCGCGCATGCTCGCGCGGCGTTACCAGCGCCAGCGGATGACTGGCGCAGCGGGCCTCCACCAGTTCGATGAACAGGTCGGTCAGCGCCAGCGACTTGGCGCGGATGGCGGCCATGCTGGTCTGGTGGTGCACGTCGAGGCCGCATTCGACCATCGCCAGCGAGACGATGGGCTGGGTGCCGCATAGCGCGCGGCCGATGCCGTCGGTCGGCGTATAGTGCGGCGCCATGGCGAACGGCGCGGCGTGGCCCCACCAGCCGGACAGCGGCTGCTGGAAGGCGGCCTGGTGTTTTTTCGGCACCCAGATGAAGGCTGGCGCGCCGGGGCCGCCGTTCAGGTATTTATAGGTGCAGCCCACGGCCAAGTCGGCGCCGTCGGCGTTCAGGTCGACCGGCACCGCGCCGGCCGAGTGCGCCAGATCCCATACGATCAGCGCGCCGGCGGCGTGGGCAAGGGCGCTGGTGGCCTGCATGTCGTATTGATAACCGGTGCGGTAGTTGACGTGGGTCAGCATGACGACGGCGGTGTCGGCGCCGATGACGGCCGGCAGTTCGTCCGGGCTGTCGATCAGTTTGATGCTGTAACCCCGATCCAGCCACTTGGTCAGGCCTTCGGCCATATAGATATCGGTCGGGAAGTTGGCGCGCTCGGTGACGATGACGCGGCGGCCGGTCTCGACCGACTGCATGTGCAGGGCGGCGGCCAGCGCCTTGAACAGGTTGACGGAAGTGGTATCAGTGACCACTACTTCACCGTCGAGGCCGCCAATCAGCGGGGCCAGGCGGTCGCCGAGACGTTTGGGCAGGTCGAACCAGCCGGCGCTGTTCCAGCTGCGGATCAGGTCGTAGCCCCATTCCTGGGCGATGACGTGCTGGGCGCGGACGAGGGCGGTCTTAGGGCGGGCGCCGAGAGAGTTGCCATCCAGATAAATAACGCCGGCAGGTAGGTCGAACTGATCGCGGAGCGGGGCCAGGGCGTCTTGTGCGTCGCGTTCCAGGCAGTGGGTGCGGGTTGTCATGGGTGAGTGTTTGAGGTGTAAAGCAATAGTTTAACCCGGAAAGCCGGGGTCTGACCCCGTACGGGGTCAGACCCCATGCGCGGCAAACCCGCATGAATCCTCGTTCTCGGGGCTTTTTTAAATTATTTTCGATTTTTTTCAAAAAAACCCTAAAGTTCCCTCAACCGCTGCCGTTACCAGTTTCAAGATGCGCAGAAAACCGTGCATCGCTAACCCGGCGGTAGGGGCGAAAAATTTTAAAAATATTTCGCAAAGACCCTAAAGTTCCTCAAAAGGCTGCCGTTACCGGTTTAGATGTCGCAAAAAAGAGTCGCTTTGCTGCTTTATTTTTCGATTTAAAAAGGGATGTTTTGAAAACTTGTATCCCGCAAGAAACCCCCGCCGCAAGGGCGTGGCAACCGATCTGCGCGTGTTTGTAAGACAAACACCGACAGGTCGCACCCGCTATTTTCCGACCTAAAATACGGAGAGTCACCTCTTCTCCGCTTTTTGTTGCTCAAGCAGAATGTATCTCAATGGAAACGCAAACGTGTTCCAACGAGAGAAAAACGCTAGGAGTGGGAAAATGACTGCAAACGATATGATGGCCGAAATTCGCGACGCCAACCTGAGCTACCTGATGCTGGCTCAGCAGATGATCCGCGCCGACAAAGTCACCGCAATCTTCCGTCTCGGCATCGCTGCTGAAATCGCCGACCTGATCGAAGGCATGAGCAACGCGCAGATTCTCAAACTGGCAGGCGGCAACATGATGCTGGCCCGCTTCCGCTTCGACGACAGCGCCATCCTGTCGATGCTGACGAACTACAACAAGGACCGCGTGCTGGCCCAGTCGCACGCCGCCATCCTGATGGCCGGCCAGCCGGTCGAAGAAATCGTTTAATCGTCAGGAGCTCAGATCATGGCCGCCAAGAAAAGCGTTGTAACGGAAGCCCAGGAAATCCAGCTGGCCATCGAACTGATCCAGTTGGGCGCCCGCCTGCAACTGCTGGAGTCGGAAGTGTCGCTGTCGCGCGAACGCCTGCTCAAGCTGTACAAAGAGCTGAAGGGCGTGTCGCCGCCAAAAGGCATGTTGCCGTTCTCGACCGACTGGTTCCTGACCTGGCAACCGAATATTCATTCCTCGCTGTTCATCAACATCCATAGCTTCCTGGTGACCCACGCCGGCGCGACGGGCGTGGAAGCGGTGATGAAGGCTTACAAGCTGTACCTCGAACAAATGCCGCCGGAACCGGGCGAAGAGCCGCTGCTGTCGCTGACCCGTGCCTGGACCCTGGTGCGCTTCTTCAGCAGCAAAATGCTGGAAACCGCCCCGTGCGGCAAATGCCAAGGCAAATTCGTGGTCAACGCCATGGACCTGCATGGCAGCTACGTTTGCGGCCTGTGCCACATGCCGTCGCGCGCCGGCAAGACCAAAAAATCACGCGAAGTCGAGGCGCTGGCCGCCTAAGTCGTGCAATCGCGGGCATAATACGCCGCGTGAACTTACCTTCCTTGCAACGCATCGCCCGCGCACCCGCTGTACAGGCCATGCTGATCCAGTGCGGCGCCATGCCGCTCACGCTGGCCATCATTTATGTGATGGCCAGTTTTCGTTTCCCCGTCGATTATCTGACCGTGGCCGTGGTGCAGGGCCTGCTGGCGGCCGCGCTCACCTGGAAGCTGGCGCTGGCGGCCTGGTGGCGCGCGATCCAGTTGTTGTTTCCGCTGGCGGTGCTGGCCGCGCTGGCGCTGAGCCTGCCGTCGTGGCTGTTCGGCGCGGTGTTTTTGCTGCTGCTGGGCTGGTATTGGTCGACGTTCCGCACTCAGGTGCCGTATTACCCGTCCGGTCCGGCCGTGTGGGATGCGGTACGCCAGCTGCTGCCGGCCCGCCAGGGCGCTGCGCCACGTGTGATCGACATCGGCAGCGGCCTCGGTGGCCTGACCCTGTACCTGGCGCGGGTGCGGCCGGACGCCGACGTCGTCGGCATTGAACTGGCGCCGCTGCCGTGGCTGGTTAGCTGGCTGCGCGCCAGGCTCGGCGGCAGCCGTGCCCGCTTCCTGCGGGGCGACTACGAAAGCCTGGACTTTAGCCAGTTCGACATGGTATTTGCTTATCTGTCACCGGCCGCCATGTCCGGATTGTGGCACAAGGCGGCTGCTGAAATGTGTCCTGGTTCGATGCTTGTGAGCTATGAATTTGTCATTGAGGAAAGAACACCAGATAGCATCATTAGAGCCACAGAGCGCGAAATTCCCCTCTATATATGGTACTTTTAAGCATCATTTGACGTTATTCACTTGCCCGCCCCCCCTTAGTCAGGCTATTGTAGTTCTATATGTAAATTCTTGAAAAACCGGCCCACTTCGTCACAATTCGGCCGGTTTTCGCTCTGGGGAGTCAGAACACTTGTTAGTCATCATCGGATATGTAGTGGTCCTGCTTGGCGTGTTCGGCGGCTATGCCGCCAGCGGCGGGCACATGGCCGTGCTGATTCAGCCGCTGGAGCTGGTCATGATCGGCGGCGGCGCTGTCGGCGCCTTCCTGGTCGGTAACAACGGCAAGACCCTGAAAGCTACACTGGGTGCGATTCCGACCCTGTTCAAGGGCTCGCGCTACACCAAAGACCTGTACATGGAGCTAATGTCGCTGCTGTTCGACGTGCTGTCCAAGGTCCGCAAGGAAGGCCTGATGTCGATCGAAGGCGATATCGACAGCCCGGAGCAAAGCCCGCTGTTCAGCAAGTACCCGAGCGTGCTGGAAGACCATCACATCGTCGAATTCATGACCGATTACCTGCGCCTGATGGTGTCGGGGAATATGGATGCGTTCCAGATCGAGAACCTGATGGACATGGAGATCGAGACCCACCACCACGAGGGCGCCGCGCCGGCCCACGCCATCGCCAAGCTGGGCGACGGCATGCCGGCCTTCGGTATCGTGGCGGCGGTGATGGGCGTGGTGCACACCATGGAATCGGTAGGCTTGCCGCCGGCCGAGCTGGGTATCCTGATCGCCCACGCGCTGGTCGGTACCTTCCTCGGTATTCTGCTGGCCTACGGCTTCGTCGGTCCGCTGTCGAGCCTGCTGGAACAGAAGCTGGAAGAGTCGACCAAAATGTACCAGTGCGTGAAAGTCACGCTGTTGGCCAGCTTGAACGGCTACGCGCCGGCGCTGGCGGTGGAATTCGGCCGCAAGGTGCTGTACTCGACCGAGCGCCCGACCTTCAACGAGCTGGAAGACCACATCAAGAAATCCAAGTCGAAGTAAGCCATGCCGCGCAATTTCACTAGTTTAAGGATGAATCATGGCTGAAGAGGGCTTGCGGCCGATTATCGTCAAGCGCATCAAGAAGGGCGGCGGCGGTCACCACGGCGGCGCCTGGAAGATCGCGTATGCCGACTTCGTGACGGCGATGATGGCGTTCTTCCTGCTGATGTGGCTGCTGGGTTCGACCACCAAGGGCGACCTCAACGGCATTTCCGAATACTTCAAGACGCCGCTGAAGGTGGCGATGGCGGGCGGTTCCGGCAGCGGCGACAGCTCGTCGGTGATCAAGGGCGGCGGCAAGGACTTGACCCGTACCGACGGCCAGGTCAAGGCCAGCGACGACCCGCAGGTCAAGAAGACCTATAACCTGACGGCCGCCAAGGCCGCCATGGAAGCGGAAGAAAACCAGCGCCTGAAAGCGCTCAAGGAACGCATCGAGAACAAGATCGAGGCCAACCCGCTGCTGAAGAAATACAAGGACCAGCTGCTGCTCGACATCACCAGCGAGGGGCTGCGGATCCAGATCGTCGACGAGCAGAACCGGCCGATGTTCGCGCTGGCCAAGGCTGAGCTGCAACCGTACACCAAGGACATCCTGCACGAGATCGGCTTCGTGCTGAATGACGTGCCGAATCGCATCAGCCTGTCCGGCCACACCGATTCGACGCCGTATATGAGCGACGCCGGCTACAGCAATTGGGAATTGTCGGCCGACCGCGCCAACGCTTCGCGCCGCGAGCTGATCGTCGGCGGCATGCAGGATGCCAAGGTCTTGCGCGTGGTCGGGCTGGCCTCGGCCATCAACCTCGACAAGGCCGACCCGTTCAATCCGATCAACCGCCGCATCAGCATCGTCGTCATGAACCGCAAGGCCGAAGACAATGTGCTGCGCGACGGCCGCAAGATCGAGGTCGGCGACGCCGAGGATGCTGCCGAGATCGCCCCCGCAGCGGCGGCCCAGGGTAAGCCGTCCGGCCCGCCGGTGCGCAAATAAGCCAGTAGAAGTAAACAGAAGTAAACGAGACTGTTATGACGAGAAAAAAAATTCTGGGGTCCCACGTCAAGCGCCTGCTGTCCGGCGTGGCTGACCACGGTCGCCGGCATCTGACCGAAGTCGAGACCGACCTGATCCAGACCGGCCTGCTGCTGGAGGAAGCGATTGAAAAGCTGTCCTTCAACTTCATGGCGATCCATAAGACGGTGGAGGCCGAGCAGGCCACCATCCAGCTGCTGCTGCAAGGCGGCACCGCGACCCCCGAGCAGCGCGCCCAGCTGGAGGCGCTGCAAGGCCAGGTCGGCGGCTATGTGAACGCCGCCATCACCAGCCTGCAATTCCAGGACATGACCAGCCAGTTGCTGGACCGCACGCTGAAACGCGTGACCGGCTTGCGCGAGTTCCTCGGCACGCTGGGCGCCCATGGCGACGAGATGCTGCCCGAGAGCGACAACGAACAGATCGTCGAGCTGCTGGGCAAGGTCAGCATGGCGCTGGCGATACAGAGTTTGGAATTGCGCAGCGTGTTGCGCAAAGCAGTCAGTCAGCAACACCTGGAGAGCGGCGACATCGAGCTGTTCTAACAACTATATAACGTGATTTACAAGAGAGATAAAGATGGCCAAGACTATACTTGCAGTTGATGATTCCAGCTCCCTGCGCCAGATGGTGGCGTTCAGCCTGAAGGCGGCCGGCTACCAGGTGGTGGAGGCGGTGGACGGCCAGGAAGGCCTGGAAAAAGCCAAGCTGCAGAACGTCGACCTGGTGCTGACCGACCAGAATATGCCGCGCATGGACGGCCTGCAACTGATCAAGCTGCTGCGCGAGCTGCCGAGCTACGCCAAGACTCCCATCCTGATGCTGACCACCGAATCGTCCGACGAGATGAAGGCCAAGGGCCGCGCCGCCGGCGCCAATGGCTGGCTGGTCAAACCTTTCGATCCGCAGCGGCTGATCGAAGTCGTCAAAAAGGTCATCGGCTGATAAGGCGTCATGATGCGAAGCGAACGTAACGGAGTATCCCCATGACCATCGATATAAGCCAGTTTTATCAGGTCTTTTTCGATGAGGCCGAGGAGCTGCTGGCTGAAATGGAGCGGCTGCTGCTGGCCGTCGATCTGGACGCCCCCGATGCCGAGGATCTGAACGCGATCTTCCGCACCGCCCACTCGGTCAAGGGCGGCGCCTCCACGTTTGGCGTGACCGACATGAGCGAAATCACGCACGTGCTGGAAACCCTGCTGGACCGCATCCGCAAAGGCGAGATGGCGTTGACCGGCGAACACGTGGACGCCTTCCTGGCCGCCAAGGACATCCTCAAAATGCAGCTGGACGGTCACCGTCTCGGCAGCGCGGTCGATCAGGACGCGGTCGGCAATGTGCGCATGATGCTGCAATCGCTGGCGCAGGACGTGCCGGTGGTGGCGCTGGCGCCGGTCGCGCCGGCCTACAATGCGGTCGAAACCAAGGTGGTCGATCACAGCGGCGGCCGCCGCTACCGCCTGGAACTGCCGGCCATGCCGCACCGCGAGGTGCAGGCGCTGGGCGAGGAACTGGGCCTGATGGGCCACGTCTCGATCACGCCGCTGGACAAGGACCGCAACGCCATGCTGGTCACCACGCATGAGAGCCTGGACGACGTGATCGCCATCTGCTCCTTCGTGCTCAATCCGGACGACATGATCGTCACCGAACTGCCGGCGCTGGACGACGCGCAGGCGGCAAAGGAACGGGCCGCGCGCAATCAGGTCGAGGCTGACCTCGGCTACGGTTTCTTCGACACTACCGAACTCAAGCCCGCCGCCGCCGGCGAGGGCTATGGCTTCTTCCAGCCGCTGGACGAAATCCGCGCCAACGCCGCCGCCGGCAGCGAAGACGCACAAGGTTACGGCTTCTTCCAGCCGGTCGAACAGATCCGCGCCGCCGCCGGCATCGTGATCGAAACGCCGCCGGAAGAAGAGAAGAAAGTCGTCAAGAAGGAAGAGAAGGAAAAAGAGAAGGCACCTGCCCACGCCGGCGCCGAGTCGGCCTCGATCCGCGTCTCGATCGAGAAGGTCGACCAGCTGATCAATCTGGTTGGCGAACTGGTCATCACGCAGGCGATGATCGAACAGCGCGTCGATACGCTCGACCCGATGGTGCACGAGCGCCTGCTCAACAGCGTCGGCCAGCTGACCCGCAATACCCGCGACCTGCAGGAAGCGGTGATGTCGATCCGCATGATGCCGATGGACTTCGTGTTCTCGCGCTTCCCGCGCATGGTGCGCGACCTGGCGCACAAGCTGGGCAAGAAGGTCGATTTCATCACCAACGGCGCCGCCACCGAACTGGACAAGGGCCTGATCGAGCGCATCGTCGATCCGCTGACGCACCTGGTGCGCAACTCGATCGACCACGGCATCGAAATGCCGGAAGTGCGGCGCGCCGGCGGCAAGAGCGATGCCGGCCGGCTGTTCCTGTCGGCTTCTCACCAGGGCGGCAACATCATCATCGAAGTATCGGATGATGGCGGCGGCTTGAACCGCGAGCGCATCCTGGCCAAGGCCGAACAGAACGGCCTGCCGGTAACGGAAAACATGAGCGACGCCGAAGTCTGGCAGCTGATCTTCGCGCCGGGCTTCTCGACCGCCGACGTGGTCACCGACGTGTCGGGACGCGGCGTCGGCATGGACGTGGTCAAGCGTAATATCACCGCCATGGGCGGCGTGGTCGACATCCGCTCGGCCAAGGGCTTCGGCACCACCATCTCGATTTCGCTGCCGTTGACGCTGGCGATTCTGGATGGCATGTCGATCCGCGTCGGCGACGAGATTTACATCTTGCCGCTGGGCTTCGTGATCGAATCGCTGCAGCCGGTGCCGGAAGACGTCAAGGAAATCAGTGGCAAGGGCCGCGTCATCAAGGTGCGCGGCGAGTACCTGCCGCTGGTGCCGCTGCACCAGATGTTCGACATCGCGCCGCGCTTTACCGACCCGTGCCAAGGCATCGTCATCATCGTCGAGACCGACGGCCGCAAGGCTGGCCTGTTCGTCGACGACCTGGTCGGCCAGCAGCAGGTGGTGGTCAAGAACCTGGAATCCAATTACCGCAAAGTAGCCGGCATTTCCGGCGCAACCATCCTGGGTGACGGCGGCGTATCGCTGATCCTGGATGTAGCCGCGCTGATACGCTCGTCGCGCCAGTTGGCCGACGAATCGATTTTTTCTTCATAGGGGGCCATCATGGCAGAGATCCAATCCAACGTCGCACAGGCCAACGAAATCGCCGGCCACGAATACCTGGCCTTCAAGCTTGGTACGGAAGAGTACGGCATCGACATCCTGAAGGTGCAGGAAATCCGCGGCTACGAAGCGGTGACCCGCATCGCCAACGCGCCTGAATTCATCAAGGGCGTGATCAATCTGCGCGGCATCATCATTCCGGTGGTGGACATGCGCATCAAGTTCCACCTCGGCGATCCGGTGTATGACCAGTTCACCGTGGTCATCATCCTCAACATCAACGGCCGCATCGTCGGCATGGTGGTGGACTCGGTGTCGGACGTGACCACGCTGACCCCGGAACAAGTGAAGCCGGCGCCGGAAATGGGCACCGCCTTCAGCACCGACTATATGATCGGCCTCGGCACCATCGACGAGCGCATGCTGATCCTGGTTAACATCGACAAGCTGATGTCCAGCCCGGAAATGGGCTTGATGGACCAGCTGGCGGCCGCTTGAGTGACCAACACTTAGCCTAGCCCGCCCCGCCGGCGCCTCAACCCCGCGCCGGCACCTTGCAGTACACGGACGTGTCCCAAAAAGAAGGACGCGCCGCCACACGACGATAGAGCACAGACAGAGGGGAGTACCACATGAACTTACGCGACTTCAAGATCGGCGCACGGCTGCGCATCGGTTTCGGCATTATTTTGCTGATCCTGGTGGCCATCGTGCTGATGACCAACTACCTGAATTACAGCAACAAGAGCAAGCTGACCAGCGGGTTGGAAACCGCGACGGCCAAGAACCTGCAGGCCGACGTGATGAAGAGCGCGATGCTGGAAACCGGCATCGCCATGCGTAACATCGGCCTGCAATCGGACGTCAGTCTGATGCAGAAGGAAGAGCAGAAAGTGAAAGACCAGCGCGCCCGCTACGAGAAAGCGCTGGCCGACCTCAAGGCGCTGGGCCTGAACGACAACGAGAAGAAAGTGCTGGCCGACATCAGCGTGCTGGACGCCGACACCAACACCGCCTTCAAGGAAGCCATCGGCCAGATTCTGGCATTTAACAGCGAGGGCGGCGCCAAGGTGATTTCCGGCCGCATCGATCCGCTCAATACGCAGACGCTGGTGCAGATCAACAAGCTGGTCGCCATGCAGCGCGCCAACGCCGAGGAAGTGATGGACAGCTCGGTCACCTCGGACCGCGGCCTGATGGTGGTGCTGTTCGTGCTGGGCGGCGTGGCGGTGGCGCTGGGCGTGGTGTGCGCGACGATCATCACCCGTTCGATCACGGTGCCGTTGTCGGGCGCGGTGGAAGTGGCGCAGAAAGTGGCCAGCGGCGAGTTGACCTCCGACGTGCAGGTCACCGGCCAGGATGAAACCAGCGAACTGTTGCAGGCGCTGAAGGATATGAACGAAAGCCTGGCCAAGACGGTGGGCGATGTGCGCACCGGTACTGAATTGATTTCGACGGCGTCGCAGGAAATCGCTTCCGGCAATGCCGACCTGTCGGCCCGTACCGAATCGCAGGCCAGTTCGCTGGAAGAAACGGCGTCGTCGATGGAAGAACTGACCTCGACCGTCAAGCAGAATGCCGACAATGCGCGCCAGGCCAACCAGCTGGCCGTGTCGGCGTCATCGGTTGCGGAGAAGGGCGGCACCGTGGTGTCGCAGGTGGTACAGACCATGGGGTCGATCACCGAATCGTCACGCAAGATCGCCGACATTATTTCGGTGATTGACGGTATCGCTTTCCAGACCAACATCCTGGCGCTGAATGCGGCGGTGGAAGCGGCCCGTGCTGGTGAGCAGGGCCGTGGCTTCGCCGTGGTGGCGTCGGAAGTGCGCAACCTGGCGCAGCGCTCGGCCGGTGCGGCCAAGGAAATCAAGGAACTGATCACCGACTCGGTGGACAAGGTCGATGCCGGTAGCAAGCTGGTGGACGAAGCCGGTCAGACCATGGACCTGATCGTGACGTCGATTCGCCAGGTGGCCGACATCATGGGCGAGATTACCGCCGCCACCCAGGAACAGAGCAATGGCATCGAGGAAGTCAATCAGGCGATTTCGCAGATGGACGAGATGACGCAGCAGAATGCGGCCCTGGTGGAAGAGGCGGCTGCGGCAGCGGAAAGCATGCAGGAGCAGGCCGAGTTGCTGTCGCAGGCGGTCAGCATCTTCAAGCTGTCGCATGACACGGCGGTGCGCCGCGCACCGACTCCGGCGCCGCAGCGCGCTGTGGTCAAGCCGGCCGCCGCGCCGAAACGCGCAGCCATTGCCGCCGCATCGCGTCCGGCATCGGCGCCAGCGCCAGCACCGACCGCTGCCGCGCGTCCGGCCGCGCCGAAGAAAACCACAGCGGCGTCCTCGGGCGCCGACGAGTGGGAAGAATTTTAAGTGGTCGTCGCACTCGCGCATGCGGGTGCCCATGCTGAGTATGGGTTCCCGCCTGCGCGGGAATGACGGCGGGCATTGTTAGTAAGCAGTACCAGAGAAGGGTTAACATATGCCGCAAAGCAAAGACACGGTCAAGGAATTTGACTTCAACGCGCGCGACTTCGAACGCGTACGCGGACTGATCTACAAACGCGCCGGCATCTCGCTGGCCGACAGCAAGCAGGAGATGGTTTACAGCCGTCTGGCCCGCCGGCTGCGCGCCACCGGCATCGATTCCTTCGCCAAATACCTGGACGACCTGGAAGCCGGCCGCCTGGGCGAAGAGTGGGAATCGTTCACCAACGCCCTGACCACCAACCTGACCTCGTTCTTCCGCGAAGCGCATCACTTCCCGCTGCTGGCCGACCACGTCAAGGGCAAGCGCGAGCCGCTGACCATCTGGTGTTCCGCCAGCTCCACCGGCGAAGAGCCGTACTCGATCGCCATGACGGTGTGCGAAGCGTTCAACACGCTGACGCCGAACGTGCAGATCGTCGCCACCGATATCGATACCAATGTGCTGGCGACCGCCGCCAACGGCGTCTACGGCATGGACCGGCTGGACAAGATGTCGCCCGAACGCCAGCGCCGCTTCTTCCTCAAAGGCAAGGGCGACCGCGAAGGTATGGCACGCGTGCGGCCTGAACTGCGGAATATGATAACGTTCAAGCAGTTGAACTTGTTGGCGGACAGCTGGCCGATCAGCGGCCAGTTCGACGCCATTTTCTGCCGCAACGTGATGATTTACTTTGACAAGGCCACCCAGCGCAAGATTCTGTCGCGCTTCGTGCCGCTGATGAAGCCGGATGCGCTGCTGTTTGCGGGGCACTCGGAGAATTTCCTGTATGTCTCGGAGTCGTTGAAACTGCGCGGCAAGACCGTCTACGAATTGGACGATACCGCTGCGGCCCGTAAAGCACCGCAACGCACATGAGAATAAAACATGGACCTCGAACAATTTGCCACGAACGTCTATTTTGACCGCACGTTCGACTGCCAGGCCGCCAAGATTCTGCCCGGTGAGTATTACTTCACCAACAAGGACATGCTGATCGTCACCGTGCTCGGTTCGTGCGTGTCGGCCTGCATCCGTGACCGTGTCACCGGCCTGGGCGGCATGAACCACTTCATGCTGCCGGACGGCGGCGGCGACGGCAGCCCGGTATCGGCCTCGGCGCGCTATGGCACCTACGCGATGGAAATCCTGATCAATGATTTGCTGAAGGCCGGCGCCCGGCGCGAAAACCTGGAAGCCAAGGTATTCGGTGGCGGCGCGGTGCTGAAGGGCTTCACCGCCATCAACGTCGGCGAACGCAACGCCGCCTTCGTGCTGAACTTCCTCAAGGTGGAAAAAATCCGCGTGGTGGCGGAAGATCTGAACGACATCTACCCGCGCAAAGTGTATTTCTTCCCGCGCACCGGCAAGGTGTTGGTCAAGAAACTGATGCAGAGCCATAACGATACGTTGGTCAAGCGGGAAATCGAATATGCCAGCCGCCTCAAGGTGGCGCCGGTGGGTGGCGAAATCGATCTGTTTTAAATAACAAGAAAGCCTTTTTATGAAGATCAAAGTCCTGGTGTGCGACGACTCCGCACTGATACGCAGCGTGATGAGCGAGATCATCAACTCGCAACCCGACATGGAAGTGGTGGGCGTGGCGCCCGATCCGCTGGTGGCGCGCGAACTGATCAAGCAAACCAACCCCGACGTGCTGACGCTGGATGTCGAGATGCCGAAGATGGACGGCCTCGACTTCCTGGAAAAACTGATGCGCTTGCGACCGATGCCGGTATTGATGGTGTCGTCGCTGACCGAGCGCGGCTCGGAAATCACCATGCGCGCGCTGGAGCTGGGCGCGGTCGATTTCGTCACCAAGCCGAAGATCTCGATCCAGGCCGGCATGCGCGAGTACACCGAACTGATTACCGACAAGATCCGCGCCGCTTCCAAGGCGCGCGTGCAGGCGCGTCGCCTGCCGCAGCCGGGCGCGGACGGCCATGCCGCATCGCCGCTGTCGGCCTTGCGCAATCCGCTGCTGTCGTCGGAAAAACTGATCATCATCGGCGCCTCCACCGGCGGCACCGAGGCCATCCGCGAATTCCTGATGCAGATGCCGTCCGACTGTCCCGGCATCCTGATCACTCAGCACATGCCGGAAGGCTTTACCCGCTCGTTCGCCAAGCGCCTCGATTCGCTGTGCAAGATCTCGGTGCAGGAAGCGCAGGGCAATGAGCGCGTGCTGCCGGGCCATGCCTACATCGCGCCCGGTCACTCGCACCTGTACCTGACCCGTAG
Organism: Duganella dendranthematis; assembly: GCF_012849375.1. Classification (NCBI taxonomy): domain Bacteria; kingdom Pseudomonadati; phylum Pseudomonadota; class Betaproteobacteria; order Burkholderiales; family Oxalobacteraceae; genus Duganella; species Duganella dendranthematis. The sequence goes on along the minus strand of NZ_CP051684.1, from coordinate 158,849 downwards.
CGGCGCCAACTACATGACCCGCATCGACCAGGCCGAGCCGGTCAACCGGCACCGGCCCTCGGTCGATGTTTTGTTCCGTTCTGCTGCACAAGCCGCCGGTAAGAACGCGGTCGGTGTTATCCTGACTGGCATGGGCAAGGATGGCGCGGCGGGGATGCTGGAGATGCGCAACGCCGGAGCGTATAATTTTGCCCAGGACGAGGCGAGTTGCGTGGTGTTCGGCATGCCGCGCGAGGCGATTGCGGTCGGCGCGGCGCACGAAGTTGGGGCACTCCAGGCACTGCCGGGCATGGTTCTTGGACACCTGGCACAGCATGGGATGCGCGCCTTGCGTGTTTAATCGTGCAACTGTGACGTTTTACTGCTACTTTGTTCGCCTTCAGGCAACGAAAATGCTATCCTACAACTTAATGCCGATGTGGGCACGATTAGTAGGCAATATTAACAACCGCGTAGAGAAACAACGGAGCAATTCATGGCTGATCCAAAGATGAAATTTTTAGTTGTTGACGATTTTTCGACGATGCGCCGCATCGTCCGGAATCTGTTAAAAGAACTGGGTTATGCCAATGTCGACGAGGCAGAAGATGGCGTGATGGCGCTGGCCAAACTGCGCGCCGAATCGTTCGACTTCGTCGTGTCCGACTGGAACATGCCGAACATGGACGGCCTGACGATGTTGCAAAACATTCGTGCCGATCCAGCACTGGCCAAACTGCCAGTACTGATGGTGACCGCCGAGGCGAAAAAGGAAAACATCATTGCGGCGGCCCAGGCCGGCGCCAATGGCTACGTGGTGAAACCATTCACCGCCGCTACGCTGGACGAAAAACTGAACAAGATCTTCGAGAAACTCGGCGCTTGATCTAAGTGTTACGCGGCTGTCAGCGGCACCCGTGCACCCCCGCACACCGCTGCGGCCAGGGTCTGACCTCGTACGGGGTCAGACCCTTTCGTTTTGGGGTATTGTGAATCATGCACCAGACTAACTTCATCGTCCGTGAACCTTTGCTCGACCCCAAGCAGCGCGTGGTCGGCTACGAGCTGTGCTGGCAACAGTCCAGCAGCGGCGCGGCGTCCACGCTGGAGGCGCTAGAGTCGCTGGTCGGCTTCGTCGCCGGCCAGGTGGTCGATGAGGATGACGGCTGGCTGCTGCGCGACAAGACCCTGTTCCTCGAAGCCGTGCCGGCCATGCTGTCGACCGATGCGCTGTACGCGCTGCCGCCGGAACGCACGGTGTTGTCGATCAAGGCTGCCGAGCTGGCCAATCCGGATACGCTGGCGGCGGTACAGGGCTTGCGCGCCGGCGACGTCGGCGTGCTGCTGCGGGAGGCCGACCTGGCGCGCATCGGCAGTCGTCTGCCGAGCATTGCATCCTATGTTGAAATGCGCTTCACCGGCGCCGATGTGGCCACCCAGGCCCGCACCTATGCCGGCCTGAAGCAAACCAGCGTGGGCATGATCGCCCGCCCGGTCAGCAACTGGGCCGACTTCGACGCCTGCGCCGCGCTGGGCCTGAACGCCTTCGTTGGCAAACTCCACCTGACGCCGCGTCCCTCGACCGACAGCAAAGGCCTGAATCCGGCCCAGACCATCATCATGCAGCTGATGCAGATGGTGCGCCAGAACGCCGATATCGCCCAACTGGAGGCGGTGCTGAAGCGCGATGCAACGCTGTCGTACAAGCTGCTGCGCTTCATCAACTCGGCCGGCTTCGGCGCGGGCAGGGAAGTGCAGTCGCTGCGCCAGGCGCTGACCTTGCTGGGTTACCAGCCGCTGTACCGCTGGCTGACCTTGCTGCTGGCAACCGCCAGTACCTCGGGCTATTCGCCGGTGCTGCTGGAAACGGCGGTGGTGCGCGGCCGTCTGGCCGAGCTGCTGGCGCAGTCTGCGCTGGGCAAGAGCGAAGCGGAAAATGTCTTCGTGGCGGGCATGTTCTCGCTGCTGGACCGGCTATTGGGGATTCCGATGCAGGAAGTGCTGGCCAACATCCAGCTGTCCGACGACGTGGTGGCGGCGCTGCTGACGCGCGGCGGCAAGTACGGGCCTTATCTGGCGCTGGCCGAGGCCTGCGAACTGAATTCGGACCTGGTAGCCTCGCTGGCCGCGACCCTCAAGCTGAGCCCGTTGGATGTCAACAAGGCGCATCTGTCAGCCCTGGCCTGGGCCCAAAACGTCGCCGCCTGATCTGCCTCAAACACCGCACGCGCAGCCGTTGACGCCCCCGATTGCGCGGCGCATGATGGCTCCATCATGAACGCCAATTCCGACAGGGAGTATATCGACAATAAGGTGGGCGACGTTCGCACCGCTGTGGACGACTTGCGGGTCACCATGACCGAGCGCTTCGAGGGCGTTCGTTCGCAGTTCGGACTTGTCTACGCTCGCTTTGACGCGATTGACGCCAAGATAGAAAGTTCGGCTGAGACGGTGAAGGCCGAGATCATCAAATGGATCGTTGGGGTACTTATCGCTATCATCGGGATGTTCATCGCCATGATCGGTCTCATGGTGAACTTGCTGACGCGTCAGCCGCCCGCGCCAGTGCAAGCGTCGGCGCCGGCAATCAGCACGCCGGCGGTCATTCTCCAGCTGACGCCGCAAGGCGCGACCGTGTTGCCGGCCGCGCCAGCCGTTGCGGCGCCCGGCGGCAAACCTTAAATTTCCAGATTGTCGATCAGGCGAGTCGTGCCCAGCTTGGCGGCGGCCAGCACCACCAGCGGCGTGCCTTGCGCCAGATCGCCGGCGTTCGGCGGTTGCAGGTCGCCGCGTTTGCGGATCGAAATGTAATCCGGCTTCCAGCCGCGCTGGGCCAGATCGTCCATCGCCTTGTGCTCCAGCTGGAACACATCCAGATGGCCCGAACGGACCTCGTCCGCCACCGCATTCAGCGTCTGGTACAGTGCCGGCGCTTCAGCCCGCTCGGTCGCCGACAGATACATATTGCGCGACGACAGCGCCAGGCCATCGTCCGCGCGATACGTTTCGGCGGCGATAATCTCGGTCGGCATGGCGAACTGGCGCGACATATTCCGGATGATCATCAACTGCTGATAATCCTTCTTGCCGAACACCGCCACGCGCGGCTGCACGCACGAGAACAGCTTGGTCACCACCGTGCACACGCCGTTGAAGAAGCCCGGACGGAACTCGCCCTCCAGCGTATTACCGAGGCCGTCCGGCGGCTGCACGCGGTACTCCTGCGGCTCCGGATACAGATCCTTCTCGGTCGGCGCAAACAGCACGTACACGCCTTCCTTCTCCAGCTTCTCGACGTCGGCCTGGAAGGTACGCGGATACTTGTCGAAGTCTTCGTTCGGGCCGAATTGCAGGCGGTTGACGAAGATCGACGCCACCACCGGGTCGCCGTGCTTGCGCGCCAGACGCATCAGCGACAGGTGGCCTTCATGCAGATTGCCCATGGTCGGGACAAAGGCGGTGCGCAGCTGGCCACTGAGTTGGTCGCGCAGTTCTTCAATCGAGGTGATGATTTTCATGGTGTAAGCTCATTCGTATGCCGGCTCACGCCGGCGAGTAGGCCAGCCGCACATAAATCGGTGCGAACGGTTCGGCCTGGGTAATTTCAATCAGGGTTTCCTTGGCCAGCTCCAGCAGCGCGACAAAGTTGACCACCACCACCGGCACGCCGCCGGCCACGTCAAACAAATCGGCAAACTCGACAAAGCGGGCCGATTGCAGCCGCCGCAGGATGCCGGTCATGTGCTCGCGCACCGACAGCTCTTCGCGGCTGATCTTGTGATGCTGGGTCAGCTTGGCCCGCTTCATCACATCCAGCCACGCTTGTTGCAGGTCGCTGGCCACCACCTCGGGCCAGGTCGGCACCAGGCTCTGCTCGATGAAGATTTCGGTGCGGGTGAAATCGCGGTCGAGCTGCGGGATGGCGTTGAGGTCGTACGCGGCCAGCTTGATCTGTTCGTATTCCAGCAGTCGGCGCACCAGCTCGGCACGCGGATCGTCCGCTTCCACGTCCAGGTCGACCTGGCGCTGCGGCAGCAGCATGCGCGATTTGATCTCGATTAGCATGGCCGCCATCAGCAGATACTCGGCCGCCAGCTCCAGGTTGGACAGGCGGATCTGGTCGACATACTTCAGGTATTGCAGCGTCAGCTGCGCCATCGGGATATCGAGGATGTTGAAGTTCTGCTTGCGGATCAGGTAGAGCAGCAGGTCCAGCGGACCTTCAAACGCATCGAGGAAAATTTCCAGCGCGTCCGGCGGGATGTACAGGTCGGTGGGCAGCTTGAGCAGCGGCTCACCGTACAGGCGGGCGAGGGCGGAAACTTCGGCTGTGACGGCAACCGCGTCGGCAACCGCAGCGTCCTGTTCCGGCGGCTGCACCTCAGCCGTCTGATCTGGCAACATCCTTGCCGCCCCGCGTGTGCTTAGAGTTTGTTCTGGTAGACGTAAGCTTGTTGCTTGACGGCCGATTCCAGCTGACGCTGTTGCTCATCCAGCGAAACCGGTGGACGATCCCACAGCAGCGCGCGGCCCAGTTGCTGGCCTGCCTCAATACCTGGGTTCTTTTCCTTCAACGCCTTGATGAACAAGGTGTGCTCGGATTCGTACATCGAATGTTGTTTAGAAAGTTTCATATTATCTAAGTGGGTGGATCAGCAACGGCTATTTTACCGCGCCCCGGCGTTGCAAAGCTATTTCTATCGCTTGTGGCGGGCCGGATCGGGTATGCTCCTGAAAATAATGTTGTGTAAACATAAAAATGACCACGCGCCTGACGTCCAAAACCATCTTCCTGCTGACCTTGCCGCCCTTGCTGTGGGCCGGCAACGCCATCGTCGGCCGGCTGGTGCACGACCAGTTGCCACCGGTGCTGCTGAATTTCCTGCGCTGGGGCATCGCTTTCTTCCTGCTGCTACCGCTGGCCGGCCCCGTATTCCGCCGTGATGCCGGCCTGTGGAAACATTGGAAACGCTACGCCATGCTTGGCCTGCTCGGCATCGGCATGTACAACGCGCTGCAATACATGGCGCTGCAAAGCTCGACGCCGATCAACGTCACGCTGGTGGCGTCCGGTATGCCGGTGTGGATGATGCTGACCGGCTGGCTGTTCTTCGGCGTGCCGGTTAACCGGCGGCAAGTGGCCGGCGCCGTGCTGTCGATCGCCGGCGTGCTGCTGGTGCTGGCGCGCGGCGAATGGCGGCATGTGCTGGAATTGCGGCTGGTGCCGGGCGATCTGTTCATGATCCTGGCCACCATCGCCTGGTCGTTCTACAGTTGGCTGCTGACGCGCACCACTGAGCCGGCTGGCATCCGTGCCGACTGGGCCGGTTTCCTGCTGGCGCAGGTGGCGTTTGGCGTGCTGTGGTCAGGCGGTTTCGCGCTGGGCGAACAGGCGCTGGGCGCGATTCCGGTGCAGTGGAGCCGGGCCCTGGCGGCGGCGCTGTTGTACGTCTCGACCGGCCCGGCCATTATCGCCTTCGGCTGCTGGGGCGCGGACGTGCGAGAGGCGGGGCCGTCGGTGGGCAGCTTCTTCGTCAACCTGACGCCGTTGTTTGCGGCCGTGCTGTCGGCGGCCTTCCTCGGCGAAGCGCCGCACGGCTACCATGCCGCCGCGTTTGCGCTGATTGTTGGCGGCATCGTGGTTTCCGCCCGTCGCGGCTAGAAAGCTTGACGGAGCGTAACAAGCTCCGGTTAGCCCCGTTCTACACTGCAACTCCGTCAATTTCCGGAGTGACAGCATGCCGCCCCGTCCCGTTCTCGCTGTGCTGGCAGCGGCAGCCCTGTACTACACGGCCGCCATGTCATCGCACGCTGCCCCGCCACCAGACACCAGCGTTCGCGACGCCCTCGCACCCGGCTTGCTGGGACTGTATGCCACCGACCGCTTCAAGCTGTCCACTGGCCGCTGCCGGGACTGCCTCGCCCCGGAGCAAGCGCTGTGGTACTTCAACGATGACATGATCGCCGTGGCCAAGGCTGATGCCGTCGGCTACGATCCGCGCCTGCGTGCGCAGGAAGATGTGCAGGCGTGGCTCGCCAACGGCAAAGGCAGGCCCGGAGACCAGCCGCCATCCTTGCTGTGGATCGGCTCGCCGCATGTGGCGGAAGGACGCTGGCAGCCGGGCGGGCAACTGTCACGCGCCGGCAATGCCGCGCCGCTGGCCGTGACACTGACGCCGCGCCTGTCGAGCAACCGCGCTTACGTGGACGACAGCAGCGTCGCCTTTTTCGCCGATGGCGATATCAAGGCGCGCGGCGTGCTGCGCGACGAGCATTTTGTGATCCGCACGCTGTGGCCCAAACGCTATGCCATTGATGCCGCGGCCGCCAGCCAGCCGTTGGCGCGCGGCGAAACCATCGAAAGCCTGGTGCGCGCAGACCACGGCGGTGCCCAAGCCGATTTTGCCGTGCGCACGCTGTGGCGCCGTGACGGTGGTGCGCAGCCGATGCCGCTGGCCGGCAAGCCGGCGCTGGGCTTTGTTCTGAACGGCGCGCAAGGCGATGACGATGAGTCTTACGGCGGCCATTTTGCCGTGGCGACCGGCCGCTTTGGCGGCGCCGGCGAGTGGGATGACTGGCTGGTGAATAATTTCTACAGCCTGGCTTCGGTCAGCGAGAAAGGCATCATCGCCGCCACACTGCCCATGGATGCGTATATGGGCGACCTGAACAGCGGCCAGTCCTGGTATCGCCCGTCGTACATGCTGGTGGCGGTGCTGAAGGACGCTCGCGCGCCGGCCTTGTATCAGGAGGCGATCAGCCGGGTGTTCAGTCATTTCTATCGGCAGGATTTTCATTACAGGCACGCCAGCACCAACTGCGCCGGCATCAACGTCGAGACGTTGCGTACCTTGGGTTGGCAGATTCCACGTCTGGGTGGCGAAGCGCCGCTGAAGGCTGCGATGGCCTTGCCTTATATGGCGCTCAAGGACGTCAGTCTGGCAAGCGGTCAGAGCGCTTATGACTACCTGAAAACCGAGCGTACAGAGTTGCTGCCGTTTGTGGCGTTCAACACCATCGGTGATGATTTGCTGCGGCGCCTGACCAGCGGCCCGGCCCGCAGCGGACTGGAGGCGCAACTGGCTGACGATCTGGAAGCGCTGCTGTTCGTGCGCCTGCCGCAATATCCATCGTCGCGCGCGTTCGGCAGCGACCCGGTGTTGTCGTTGCGCGAGTACCAGCAGCGCGCGCCGGCCAACCGCGCGGACTGGCAGATCGTGCCGGTTGCACCGCGCGCGTTTCCAGCCACCTTCAGAGATCCCGCTGCGCCGCGTGAGCGCCGGCCTGCATCAGCCGTGGCAACCTGGGTTTGGGGCGGCGTTGCGGTGACGGCGTTCGTGGCGAGCGGGTGGATCGTCACCCGCCGCCGCAAGACGGCTAGGCGGCCGTTGCAGCCTTCAGCGCGTCGATAAACACGCGCACTTTCTGCGGCACGTGCGAGGTGGCGGGGTAGACGGCGTGGATATCGCTTTCCTGCAGCGACCAATCCGGCAGCACGCGCACCAGCCGGCCCGCCGCCACATCGTCCTTGACCGAAAACACGGTGGCGCGCAACACGCCGTCGCCGCTCAGTGCGGCCGCGCGTGTGGCGTAGGCGGTGTTGGAGGAGAACACGGTGTTCAGCATGCGCACGTGTGCCTGTTTGCCGGCGCCGTCACCCAGCGTAAATTGCGTCGGCTGCGCCAGCACCGACAGCGAGACATACGGCAACGCCGGCAAATCCTCCGGTGTGGCCGGCATGCCATGACGGGCGATAAAGTCGGGACTGGCCACCAGCCAGCGCACCAGCGTGTCCACGCGCGTCGCCATGTGGCCGGAGTCGGCGAGCTTGCCGAGTCGCACGGTCACGTCGATGCCTTCGGCGATCAGGTCGATGATGTGGTCGCCGCAGGTAAGGTCGATCTTCAGCGCTGGATAGCGCGCACGCAGTTGCGCCAGCAATGGCGACACTACAATCAGCCCATAGTCGATCGGCGAAGCCACCCTCAGTATCCCTTGTAACTGGTCGCGGCCGCTGCGCGCCTGCTCGATGGCTTGTTCGGCCGCTTGCAGCAACTGGCGGCTGGCTTCGTAAAACGTGCGGCCGGCTTCAGTCAGGCTTAGCTTGCGCGTTGAGCGCAGCAGCAGGCCGACGCCGATTTCCTGCTCCAGCAGCTGCATATGCTTGCTGACCATGGATTTTGCCAAGCCCAGCCGCTCGGCGGCGGCCGTCAACGAACCGGCCTCCACGACGGCAACAAAGGTGGTCAGGCGGTTCAGGTTAATGGTGCTGAGATCAATCATGGCTTTATTGTACACTTTTAGTGGACATTGATTCCGATTTTGTCCGTCTTATCAGCACGATGCGCGCTCCTTATACTGGCGTCATCATCAACTCACCAAGGACGCATCATGAAACTGTACGGCATTCCTCTCTCCGGCCACACCCACCGCGCACAACTATTCCTGGGCGTGCTGAACCTGCCGCACGAATTCGTCTCGGTCAACCTCGGTGCGGGCGAGCACAAGCAGCAGCCTTTCCTGTCGCTCAACGCGTTCGGCGAAATTCCCGTGTTGCAGGACGGCGATGTGACGCTGGCCGATTCCAACGCCATCTTGGTCTACCTGGCCTCCAAATACGACGACACCGGCCGCTGGCTGCCGCGCGATCCGCTGGCCTCCGCCAACGTGCAGCGCTGGCTGTCGGCCGCTGCCGGCAAGATCGCCTACGGCCCGGCCGCAGCGCGCCTGGTCACCGTGTTCAACGCCCCGCGCGACCACGAGGTCGCTAAGGACATCGCCGCACGCCTGTTCGACGTCATGGAGCAGGAACTGCAAGGCCGCCGCTGGCTGGTGGGTGAGCACGCCAGCATTGCCGATATCGCCGGCTACAGCTACGTCGCCCACGCCCCCGAAGGTGGCGTCTCGCTCAAACCATATCCGAATATTCGCGCCTGGTTGGACAATGTGCGCGCACTGCCGGGCTTCGTGGCCATGCCTGCCACCAAAGCCGGCCTCGCTCCCGAGGAGGTGTAATCATGAACGCCGCTGCCTCTCCATTTCATGCCGGTGAACTGGCGATCCAGGAGCGCGTCGGTGTGCGCGAACAAATGGCCGGTGCAGCGGCATTCATCCGCGACCACATGCCGGCGCAGCATCGCGAGTTCTTCCAGTCGCTGCCGTTCTTCTTCCTCGGCGCGCTGGACGCGGCCGGGCAGCCTTGGGCGACCATGCTGGCGGCCGATGCCGGCTTCATCGTGTCGCCGGACGCACGCACGCTGGATTTCAACGGCGGCATGTTGCCAGGCGATCCGCTGCAAGGCCAGTTGCATGCCGGCGCGCACGTCGGTGGACTGGGACTGGAACCGACCACGCGCCGCCGTAACCGCGTCAATGGCGAGATTGTGTCGACGGATAACGGCGTGCTGCGCATCGCCATCACGCAGAGCTTCGGCAACTGCCCGCAGTACATCCAGCACCGTCAGCACAGCCCGGCGCCGGATGATGGCCACGCCGTGCAAGTCCTGCGCGCCGGCAAGCTGAGCGACGCCGACCGGGCGCTGATCGCCCGCGCCGATACTTTCTTCATCGCCAGTGCCAACATGGCGTCCGATGCGGGGCGGGGCCGTGGCGTAGATGTGTCGCATCGCGGCGGCCGGCCCGGCTTTGTGCGGGTGGACGACGATCAGACGCTGACCTCGCCTGAGTTCGTCGGCAACTACTTCTTCAACACCATGGGCAATTTGCTGACCTCGCCCCGCGCCGGGCTGCTGTTCATCGACTTTGAAAGTGGCGACATGCTGCACCTGGCGGTGGAAGCGGAAATCATCTGGGACGGTCCGCAGTTACAGGCTTTTGTCGGCGCTGAAAAACTGCTGCGTTTCCATGTACGCGAAGTGGTGCGCAACGTCGGCGCGCTGCCGTTTCGCTGGACTGCACCGCAACCTGCCATGCAAGTGGCGCGCACCGGCAACTGGACCGAGGCGGACAGCGTGCAGTCCGCTGCCGCGCTGGTCAAAGGCTGGCGCTCGTTTGCCGTGGCCGATGTAGTGAGGGAGAGTGACGGCGTTCGCTCGTTCTATCTGGAGCCAGCGGACGGCGCCGGCGTCGCGCCGCATGTGCCGGGCCAGTTTATCTCGCTGCGCGTGCCGGCGTGGGCGGACGAGGGCGTGGCGCCGCAGATCCGCAGCTATACGATTTCCGACGCGCCGAATGGCCGCCAGTACCGCATCAGCGTCAAGCGTGACGGCGTGGTGTCGGCGTGGCTGCACCAGCATCTGGCGCCAGGCGCGCTGGTAGAACTGATGGGGCCGGGAGGTGAGTTCACGTTTGAAGAGGGCACGCAGCGGCCGGTGGTGATGTTGTCGGCCGGCATCGGCATCACGCCGATGATCGCCATGCTGAATGGCTTGCTGGTGAACGGCAGTCGCACGCGGCACAAGCATCCCATCTGGTTCGTCCACGGCGCGCGCAGCCGCAGTGAACATGCATTTGCCGCGCATCTCGATGCGTTGGCGGCGGGCCATAACAATCTGCATCTGCACACGCGCTACAGTAGCCAGGACGGGCATATCGACATGGTGATGCTGAAGGAGTTACTGCCATTTGATGACTATGACTTTTACCTATGCGGCCCGGCTGCCTTCATGCAGGCGATGTACGACGGTTTGCGCAAGCTGAATGTGGCCGATGCACGCATTCGCTTCGAAGCGTTCGGCCCGGCCAGCTTACGGCGCGATGCGGGCCGGGTGGCCAAACAGGCCGTCACGGAGCCGGCCAGCGGACCGGTAGAGATACGCTTCGAGCGCTCTGGTGTCGATGCGACCTGGGACGGCAAGCACAGCAGTTTGCTGGAATTGGCCGAGGCAAGCGGCGTGGAGGCGCCATCCGGGTGTCGTTCAGGCCTGTGTGGCTCGTGTGCGGCAGGGCTGGCTGGCGGCGACGTCAGCTACACACGTAGCTGCGGCACCGAGCCGGAAGCCGGCCAGGTGCTGCTGTGTTCCGTCGTGCCGCGCGCCGGTAGCGGCGCGCTTACGCTGGCGCTGTAAATCAGCCGCGTTTCGACTTCACGTTCTTGTCTTCACACGGCGCGTGGGCTGGTGCAGTTGCGCCGCCGTCGGTGGCTGCGGTGTTGCAATCGACCTTGTTTTTATCGCGTTGCATCTGCTTGCGCTCCTTGGCGGTTTTGGCCGGCGCGGTGTTTTGCATGTTGGAATTGTTTTGCATCGTGGTGGCTTGCTGTTCGCCGCTGGTGGCCGAGCTTTGGCCTGCGGTTGGCGTGCCGGTATTGGTGGTGCCGGAGGTTTGCGCCAGGGCGGCGGTGCTCAGACATGCGGCTGCGATCAGGGCGATAAATTTGCTATTCATGATGGTCTCCATTAATGAGGTTCAAGAGCGTTCATTGTTCCACGCTAGGGCTGGCGGGCTCGTAGGAGCCGGCCTTGTGTTGGGGTCAGACTAGGACCGGCTTTTAACGTCTGGATTGGGTGTGGTCGGCGCGGCGTGAGGAGCGGAAGCCTTGCCGTTGTGCTGGCCGCAGCCAGCGGTTTTCGCCTTGCCAGTCTTGGCCTGCGTCTCGACGTTTTCGCCGCCGCTGGCCTCGGTGCCACCTGCCATATTGCTACAGGCGGACGCGCTGGATTTTTTCGCCGGCGCTGCTTTGCCGTCGCCGGTTTTCACGGCTGGATCGGGCTGGGCCTGATGTGCCCAGACGGGTGCACCGAGGCAACCCGCCATCAGGTAGAAGGCGAGCGCGCGCTTCATGGTCGCACCTGGCCGGGCTGGGCGCCGTTATTACAGGCAACGTTGGGAGCGGTGTCCACGCGGCTGCTATTGGTCAGCGGCGGTGCGCCGGTGGTTGCGCTGCTTGTTCCGTTGACGCAATTAACGGTGCTGCCATTGCGATTGAGGGTGTTGTTATTGGTGTTGTTCAGATTGTTATTATTGAGGTTGTTGCTATTGAGATTGCTGTTGGGATTGTTGTTATTCAGGTTGTTGCTATTGAGGTTGCTGTTTGGATTGGTCAGCGAATTCGGCGGGTTGCTGAGCGTGCTGCGGCTCTGGTTCAACGGCATGGCGTTGGGATTTTGCGTGCCGGCTGGTTGCATGGTGGTCGGCCGCGCGGCGGTACCCGTCGTTGCGCCGTTCGTACCCGTGGTACCGGTCGCGCCGGTTTGGCCGGTTTGGCCGGCTGGGGTGGTCTGGGCGGTGGCTGCAAAGCTGAAGCCGGCGGCTACGATCAGGGCGATAAATTTGCTGTTCATGTTCTGCTCCTCGAAACGATTCGGTGAGCAATGATTCTTTCATGCGGGCCGGGGTGTACACGTAGGACACACGCCCGTATGCCTGTCAGTGTCGTAGCAGACGCCGCATGACCAGCGGCGGCGGTTCGAGCGGATTGGCGTGGGAATATTCCAGCTCTTCCGCCAGTTCAAACTCGTAGGCGGCGTAGAAATCAATCAGTTTGGGCTGGTCTGCACGCACCGCCAGCCGTACTTCCTGCACGCCGGAGGTCAGCCCGTGATGAATCACCGCCTCCAGCAGGTGCTGCGACAAATTGGTGCCGCGATGCCCGGGCAGCACGCCCATGCGGCACACTTCCCACACGTCCTGCTCCGAATCCAGCGGCAGCCAGCGCACCGAGCCGATCGCCTGGTTATCGACCTCCAAAACAAAACCGCCGCCATCGCGCAGGTGTTCTGCAACGATGACGGCGGTTTCGCGGTGGCCGCTGGAAGTGACACTGACCTTGCCGGCCCACGCAGCGCGCGTGAGCTCGGCGATCAGTCTGGCATCATCCGTTGTTGCTTCGCGCACACGCAGGTTCATGCCCAGTCCTTAGCTGATGCGCATGCCCGGCTCGGCGCCCGGCCACGGATTCAGGATGTAGATGCCCGGCTTGGTTTTCTCATCCACCGCCGAGGCCGCCATGACCATGCCTTCCGACACGCCAAACTTCATCTTGCGCGGCGCCAGGTTGGCCACCAGCACGGTCAGCTTGCCGATCAGGTCTTCCGGCTGGTACATCGACTTGATGCCGGAGAACACGTTGCGCAGGCGGCCTTCGCCGGCGTCCAGCGTCAGGCGCAGCAGCTTGTCGGAGCCTTCCACGTGTTCGCAGTTGACGATTTTGGCGATGCGCAAGTCGACCTTGAAGAAGTCGTCCACCGAGATTTCCGGCGCGATCACTTCGATGCCGGTCTCGGTCACGGCGACTGCTGGCGCTGCCTTGGCCTTGGCTGGCTTCTCGGCCTTGACGGCAGGAGCGGCGGCTTGCGCGGCGGCGCCCTGCGGCGCGTCGAACAGCTCTTCGATCATCGTGGCGTCAACGCGGGTCATCAGGTGCGCGTAGGCGCCGATGGTGCGGCCCAGCAGCGCGCTCGACACGACGCCGCTGGCGACATCGGTATCGGCCCACACCAGTTGCTCGTCGTTGAGGAACTTGGCGACATTGGCGGCGACGCCCGGCAGCACCGGCGACAGCAGCAAGGTCAGCTGGCGGAACAGGATCAGCGCGGTGGTGCAGACGTCGTGCAGCTCGGCCAGCTTGGTCTCGTCCTTGGCCAGAATCCATGGCTTGTTCTCGTCCACGTACTGGTTGGTGATGTCGGCGATTTCCATGATTTCGCGCAGCGCCTTGCCGAACTCGCGCGCCTCGAAATTGGCGGCGATGTTGGCCTGGCGTTCCACGCCTTCCGGCGTCACCAGTGCGCGCTTGATCCATTCCTGCGCATTGGCGGACAGGCTGTCGGCCAGTTTGCCGTCAAATTTCTTGGCGATGAAGCCGGCGCAGCGCGAGGCGATGTTGACGTATTTGCCGATCAGATCCGAGTTGACGCGGGCCACGAAATCGTCGCCGGTGAAGTCCAGGTCTTCTACCTTGGAATTCAGCTTGAAGGCGATGTAGTAACGCAGCCATTCCGGATTCATGCCCAGGTTCAGGTAGCGCAGCGGCGAGATGCCGGTGCCGCGCGACTTGGACATTTTTTCGTTGTTGACGGTCAGGTGGCCGTGCACCGCCACGCGCATGCGCTCGACCGTCGGCAGGCCCGAAAACTTCAGCATCGCCGGCCAGAACAGCAGGTGGAAGGAGACGATGTCCTTGCCGATGAAGTGGATCTGCTCGGTATTCGAATCGCGCAGGAACGCCTCGTAGTCCAGGCCCTTCTTGTCGAAGTAATTTTTCAGCGAGGCCAAGTACCCGACCGGCGCGTCCAGCCAGACGTAGAAGTATTTGCCCGGCGCGTCAGGGATCGGGATGCCGAAGTACGGCGCGTCACGCGAGATATCCCAGTCGGCCAGCTTTTCGCCGGCTTCGCCCAGCCATTCGGAGACCTTGTTGACCATTTCTGGCTGCAAACGGCCAGGCGTGTTCAGCCAGGCCTTGAGGAACTCGTAGCAGCGCGGGTCGGACAGCTTAAAGAAATACTGTTCCGAATCCTTCAGCACCGGCGTGGCGTTGGTGAACACCGAGAACGGGTTGATCAGTTCGGTTGGCTGATAGGCGGCGCCGCAGACTTCGCAGTTGTCGCCGTACTGATCCTTGGCGTGGCACACCGGGCACTCGCCCTTGATGTTACGGTCGGCCAGGAACATGCCCTTAACCGGGTCGTAGAAGCGCGGCACGATTTTGGTCTGGATCAGGCCGGCATCGCGCAACTTGCGGTAGATGCCTTGCGACAGTTCGACGTTTTCCGGCGAATCGGTCGAGTACCAGTTATCGAAGGCGATGTGGAAACCGTCCAGGTACTGGGCGCGGCCGGCGGCGATCTTGGCCACGAACTGCTGCGGCGTGATGCCTTCCTTCTCGGCGGCGATCATGATCGGCGTGCCGTGGGTGTCATCGGCGCCCACAAAATGCACCTCGCGCGCCACACCGTTGTCGCGCTGCATTCGCTGGAAGCGTACCCAAATGTCGGCCTGGATGTACTCCATCATGTGGCCAATATGGAAAGCGGCGTTAGCGTAGGGCAGGGCAGTGGTGACGAACAGCTTGCGGGTCATGGTTTGTTGCACTTTGTGGATGGAAAGGGATCATTTTAACAGCGGATGCGGCACTTGCGCAGGTTGCGCTAGAATGGCGGCATATTTAACGGAGAGTTACATGACCATTGCAGTAGAAGACGTCAAGGCCGCCCTGTCCAAAATTGTTGATCCAAACACAACGAAGGACTTCATTACGGGTAAAGCCGTCAAGAATTTAAAGGTCGATGGCAGCGATATTTCGCTCGATATCGAACTGGGCTACCCAGCCAAAAGCCAGATCGACGGCATCCGCGCCAGCATCATCGCCGGCCTGAAGAGCTTGCCGGGCGTGGGCAACATCAGTGTCAGCGTGTACACCAAGATCCTCGCGCACACGGTGCAGCGCGGCCTGAAGCCGATGGTCAATGTCAAAAACATCATTGCCGTGGCCTCGGGCAAGGGCGGCGTCGGTAAATCGACCACCGCCGTCAACCTGGCGCTGGCGCTGGCCGCCGAAGGCGCGTCGGTGGGCCTGCTGGATGCCGATATCTACGGCCCATCGCAGCCGATGATGCTGGGCGTGAAAGGTCGTCCGGAAACCAAGGACGGCAAATCGATGGAGCCGCTGGAGAACTACGGCGTGCAAGTGTCGTCGATCGGCTTCCTGATCGATCCGGACGAGCCGATGGTATGGCGCGGTCCGATGGTCACCCAGGCGCTGCAACAGCTGCTGGAACAGACCAACTGGCGCGACCTGGATTACCTGATCGTCGACATGCCGCCAGGCACCGGCGACATCCAGCTGACCCTGTCGCAAAAAGTGCCGGTCACCGGCGCGATTATCGTCACCACGCCGCAGGACATCGCGTTGCTGGATGCGCGCAAGGGCCTGAAGATGTTCGAGAAGGTCGGCATCCCGATCCTGGGCATCGTGGAAAACATGAGCGTGCACATCTGCACCAACTGCGGCCATGCGGAAGAAATCTTCGGTCACGGCGGCGGCGAGAAGATGTGCAAGGACTTCCACGTCGACTTCCTCGGCGCGCTGCCGCTGACCATGGCGATCCGCGAGCAGGCTGACGCCGGCAAGCCGACCGTGGTGGCCGATCCTGACGGCCAGGTCGCTGCTATCTATAAGGCGATTGCCCGCAAGGTAGCGATCCAGGTGTCGGACAAAGCCAAGGACATGACCAGCAAGTTCCCGACCATCGTCGTCAAAAACGACTAAACAGGAGCGTTATCATGATGAAATTGGTATTGGCGGCGGGCTTGCTGGCGCTCAGCGCTGCGGCGTTTGCGCAGCAGTCGGTGTCGTTTGTCGAACCGGCCAATGGCGCGACCGTGAGCAGCCCGTTCAAGGTCAAGTTTGCGGTGGCCGGCATGGACGTCAAGCCGGCCGGCGACATGACCGCCAATACCGGACATCATCATTTGCTGATCAACGCCGCGGCCATCAAGGCCGGCGAAGTGATTCCCATGGATGACAAGCACATCCACTTCGGCAAGGGGCAGACTGAAACCGAACTGACGCTGCCGCCGGGGAATTACACCTTGACCATGCAGTTTGCCAACGGCCTGCACCAGGCTTACGGCCCCGGCATGAACAAGGAAATCAAAGTCACCGTCAAGTAATGCCCGCGCAGCCCGCCGCACTGAGCCTGCGCAAAGCCCCACGCCAGCGCCGCGCCGCCTACACGGTGGACGCCATACTGGAAGCGGCAGCGCTGGTGCTGGAAGAGGCGGGGCTGGCAGGATTCAATACCAATGCCGTGGCGCGTCGCGCCGGCGCCAGCATCGGCACGCTGTACCAATATTTCCCTAGTAAAGATGCGTTGACCCTGGCGCTGCTGATGCGCGAGGAAGCCAAGGCGCACGCCGCCGCCGCTGCGGCCGCCGCGCTGCCATCGTGGCGCGAGGCGTTGACGGCCTTTATCGACGTCGGCGTGGCGCAGCAGCTGACGCGGCCCAATCTGGCGCGGTTGCTGGATCAGGAAGAGGGGCGCCCGGAGATTCGCGCGGCGATGGAAGGGCAGCACAGCTTTCATGACCTGCTGCTTATCGTGCTCGACAAGCCCGACACGCCGACGCATTTACAGGATGATGCGCGCCGCAGTGTCGCTGCCGCCGATCTGTTCGTGATCATCCGTGGTCTGGTGGACGCCGCCGGCCAGCGCGGCGAGCGCGATGTGGAGGATCTGGCCCGCCGTGTGCGCGCGGCAGCCTTTGGCGTGCTGGGCGGCTAGCTAGCTACCACGGCCAAGCCACGTTCAGGCCCGCGCCATTCCCTTGTGCAGCTTTATATAGATACTCTCCCAGCACCAGATCCTGCAAGGCCAGGCCGGTCATATCGAAGATCGTGATATCCGATGGTTCGCGCGTGAACGATGCGTGGCCAGCCAGCAGGTCGCCCATCTGCACGCATGCCAGTCCTGTCGCCCATTGCATTTCACCCAGCGCGCTTGCTTGGGCCTGGTCGTCCACGACGATGCGCGCCTGTTGCAGCAAGCCTTCCGGCAGCTCGCGCTTACCGCGCGTATCGGCGCCGACGCAGTTGATGTGTGTCCCCGGCTGCACCGCGCCTGCGCTGAACAGCGGCCCTCGGCCCGGCGTCGCCGTGATGACGATGTCGCTGGCGGCGACCGCTGCATCGGCATCGGCAGCATGTTCGGGCTGGCCCCATGCAGCAAATTTCGCTTCAAAACCGGCATCCGGCGCGCCGCTGTGCGACACATAGCGAATCTCTTTCAGCGAAGGCAAGGCGCGCAACGCTGCCGCTGTTTGGGCTACCGCCTGCACGCCGGTGCCGAAGACGCACAGCGTTTCGCTATCCTGCCGCGCCAGCATGCGCAAGCCGAGTTCGCCCGCCGCCGCAGTGCGCGCGGTGGTGATCGCATTGCCGTCCATAATGCAGCGCGGCCGCCCGGTGGCCGGGTCGAATAGCATCACTGTGGCCTGGTGCGGCTCGCCGCCAAGTGCGCGGTTGGCGGGCCAGAAACCGGCAGCCTTGAAACCCAGCACGTCCTGGCTGGCGATATCACCCGATTTGATGCCAAACACGCCGCCGGTCGCCAGCGCCTCGCGCACGACAGGGAAGATCCGTCCCTGCTGTGACCCCTGCAGTGTGAATGCAGTGCTCACCGCTGTGAGCGCCATGTCCGGCGTGAGCAGGTCGTTAATGGTATCGCGGTCCAGAAGCAAAAGTTGGGCTTGGTTGCGCATGATTGGCTAATTTGTCTAAAATTGGATAGAATGTATTTTATCGCAAATAAGGAGTTGGTCATGCAAAACATCCTGGAAACCCCAGTCCTGTTGTTGGACGAGCGCCGCATGCAGAACAATATCGAACGCATGCAGAATCGCATGGACCTGCTGGGCGTGTCTTTCCGCCCGCATGTGAAGACCAGCAAATGCCTGGAAGTGGTGCGCCGCCAGATCGCCGCCGGCGCGCATGGCATCACCGTTTCGACCTTGAAGGAGGCGGAAGAGTTCTTCCGCGCGGGTGTGGAGGATATTCTGTATGCAGTCGGCATCGTGCCAAACAAGCTGGACCACGCGCTGAGGCTGATCCGCGCCGGGCTGCGCCTGATGCTGCTGGTGGAATCGGTTGCGATGGCGCAGCAGGTGGCCCGCCACGGCGCCGAACACGGGCTGAGCTATGAGGTGCTGATTGAAATCGATACCGACGGCCACCGCTCCGGCGTCAAGCCTGCCGATCCGGTACTGCTGGACATCGCCGCCGCATTGCATGGCGGCGCCCGCCTCAAGGGCGTGATGACGCATGCTGGCGCCTCCTACGACCTGAACACGCCGGAAGCGCTGGAAGCGATAGCGGAGCAGGAACGTTCGCGTTGCGTGGCGGCCGCCATGCTGCTGCGCGGCGCTGGCCATACGTGCGAAGTGGTCAGCGTCGGCTCCACGCCTACCGCCCTGAGCGCGCGCCATTTGGAGGGCGTGACGGAAGTGCGCGCCGGCGTCTACGTGTTCTTCGATATGGTGATGGCCGACGTGGGTGTGTGCACGCAGGACGAGATCGCCATCAGCGTGCTGTGCACCGTGATTGGTCACCAGCCGGCGCAGGGCTGGGTCATCACCGATGGTGGCTGGATGGCGATGAGCCGCGACCTTGGCCATCAGGAGCACGGCTACGGCGTGGTGTGCGATGCCGAGGGCCAGCCGCTTCCTGACCTCGGCTTCGGCAAGGCCAACCAGGAGCACGGCGTACTGCAATGGCGCGGCGAAGCGGGCGTGGACATCGTCCAGCGCTTCCCGGTTGGCAGCAGCCTGCGCGTGCTGCCGAATCACGCTTGCGCCACCGGCGCGCAGCATGGGCAGTACCACGTTATTCCACAAGACGGCGGCGATTGGCCGGTGTGGCCGCGCTTCAGCGGCTGGTAAAAGCGAGTAATTCGTTTGCGGCGGCGTTAAGTCGTTGACGGAAAAGCCTTTTCTGCGAGCGGAAAGCGAGTTGAGGGCAGGACGTCCGGGTCGTATTCTGATGGCTTCACCAACAGGAGTCAGACCATGAAATTCAATCACCTCAGCTTTCCATCCAGCGACGTTAAAGCCACCGCCAACTTCTTTGTGCAGCACCTCGGCTGCTCGCTGGAATTCATCAGCCCGGCGGCGGCAATGCTCAAGCGCGCCGGTTTCGACATCGTTATCGAGGCCAAAGACCATACCGTGGTGTGGCCGCACAACTTCCACCTCGGCTTCGAGCTGCCGTCGGTGGACGCGGTCAGCGAGCTGTACCAGCACTTGCTGGCGCAGGGCGTCACGATGAAGACCGGGATGTTTCAGCACGAGCGCGGCTCACGCTTCTTCTGCGAGGCGCCCGGCGGCCTGCTGTTCGAAATGAACACCCGTGCCGACGCCCACGAGAAGTACCGCGCCAGCTTTGAGCGCCAAGCCCTCGCCGACGCGGTAAAATAGCATTCTTTATATATCTCAGCTTTCACTCCGATGACCAACGCACCAGCCAAGCCAGTCCGTACCCGTTTCGCACCCAGCCCGACCGGCTACCTCCACCTCGGCGGCGCCCGCACGGCGCTGTATTCGTGGGCCTTCGCCCGTCACTTCGGCGGCACCTTCGTGCTGCGTATCGAAGACACCGATCTGGAACGCTCGACCCCGGAAGCCGTGCAAGCGATTATCGAAGGCATGGCGTGGCTGGGTCTGAATCACGACGAAGGTCCGTTCTACCAGATGCAGCGCATGGACCGCTACCGCGAAGTGGTGGGCCAGATGCTGGAAGCCGGCACCGCCTACCACTGCTACTCGTCGCCGGAAGAAGTGCAGGCGATGCGCGACCGCGCCACCGCCGCTGGCCAGAAGCCGCGCTACGACGGCACCTGGCGTCCAGAGCCGGGCAAGACCCTGCCGGCGATTCCGGAAGGCCGCAAACCGGTGGTCCGCTTCAAGAACCCGCTGGACGGCGAAGTGACCTGGAACGATTTCGTCAAAGGTACCATCACCATCGGCAATAAAGAGCTGGACGATCTGGTCATTGCCCGCACCGACGGCACGCCGACCTATAACTTCTGCGTCGCCATCGACGACCTGGATATGGAAATTAGCCACGTGCTGCGCGGCGACGACCACGTCAACAACACGCCACGCCAGATCAACATCCTGCGCGCCATCGGTGCGCCGCTGCCGGAGTACGGCCACCTGCCGATGATTCTGGGTTCGGACGGCGCCAAGATGTCCAAGCGCAAAGACGCGGTCAACGTCATGCAATACCCGGCCGAAGGCTATCTGCCGGAAGCCATCCTGAACTACCTGGCGCGCCTGGGCTGGAGCCACGGCGACGAGGAAGTGTTCTCGATGGAGCAGGTGTGCGGCTGGTTCGACGGTTCGCACCTGTCCAACTCGGCGGCGCAGTTCAACATCGAAAAACTGAACTGGCTGAACAACCACTATATTAAGCAGGCCGACAACGAGCGTCTGGCCGAGCTGGCCAAGCCGCGCATGCTGGCCAACGGCGCCGTGCTGGAAGGCGCGCCGTCGCTGGCCGTGGTGCTGGGGCTGCTGAAGGAGCGCACCAATACCGTCAACGAACTGGCCGACGCCGCCATGCTGTTCTACCGCGAGCCGCAGCCGGACGCTGCGCTGCTGACTCAGCACGTCACCGACGCCATCAAACCAGCGCTGGCCGACTTCGCCGAACGTTGCAAAACGGTCGAGTGGAACAAGGCGGCGATCGCCGCGATGATCAAGGAAGTGCTGGCTGCGCATGGTTTGAAGATGCCGCAGATCGCGATGCCGTTGCGCCTCTTTATTACCGGCCAGTTGCAGACGCCGGCGATTGACGCGGTACTGGAAATCTTCGGCCGCGATGCGGTTGTCGCGCGCCTGGCAAAGTTCATTTAATTAATTCATTGAAGCAGGGGCAAAGTTGCAAAAGGGTATTTGCATAATACGGCGCCTCTGCTATACTCTTGTCTCTCGCGCAAACGGGGGTATAGCTCAGCTGGGAGAGCGCTTGCATGGCATGCAAGAGGTCAGCGGTTCGATCCCGCTTACCTCCACCAGTTTGCAGAGGTTGTAGTACCGTAGTAGTGCCAAGGTCCCCATCGTCTAGAGGCCTAGGACATCACCCTTTCACGGTGAGTACGGGGGTTCGAATCCCCCTGGGGACGCCAGCTTCGCCAAGGCTGGTGAGTAGTAAATAATCTGTGCCAGAGGGGGTATAGCTCAGCTGGGAGAGCGCTTGCATGGCATGCAAGAGGTCAGCGGTTCGATCCCGCTTACCTCCACCACCGCACAGAGGATGATCGTAGTGCCGTAGTTCCGAGGTCCCCATCGTCTAGAGGCCTAGGACATCACCCTTTCACGGTGAGTACGGGGGTTCGAATCCCCCTGGGGACGCCAGCTTCGCCAAGGCTGGTCGGTAGTAGTCAATAGTTTCTGTGCCAGGGGGTATAGCTCAGCTGGGAGAGCGCTTGCATGGCATGCAAGAGGTCAGCGGTTCGATCCCGCTTACCTCCACCAACGCACGGAGATGATAGTAAGCCGTAGTTCCAAGGTCCCCATCGTCTAGAGGCCTAGGACATCACCCTTTCACGGTGAGTACGGGGGTTCGAATCCCCCTGGGGACGCCAAAAATGATGAAGCCGCTTAGAGCGGCTTTTTTGTTTTCTAGGCCCACCAAACATCCTTCCTTCTGCTTGCTTGTCGCCATCTGTGTGACAATTTGTGCATTTTTTCTTGATTGCAACATGGTAGGCTGTTGCCATGAAAAGAAAAATCGAAATTTCCCTGCTTGTGTGGTTTGTTTTTTTAGGTGTGGTGAGTGGAATTTTTGCTGCTCGTCATACGCCGGAGCCTTCGTGGTGGCCTTTGGTTTCAGGACTGATTGCCAGCATCGTCATATTCAGTTGGTATCGGATAGACAGTATCCAAAAAGGATTCAAGCGCACATTTTGGTTAAGCGTAGGCGTGATCGCCATCGCCCCGTTGGCAATTCCGCTGTACGTAGTGCAAAGCAATGAATCTGGATTCCGCATGCGTGCAGTGGGGCGTGTGCTTGGTTATTTCTGCCTCCTCTTTGTTGCATGTGTTATTGGTGGCCTGATTGGCGCCTTCATCGCGTAGAACAATGGAGCGCCGCCCCCACGACTTCATGCTTCGCCTTCGGGATGCACTCGCTGCTTCCTGGGATAGGCAAACCGCTTATCTGGGAGTGGCAGAAATAGGAAATCCGGCCCTCGGCCAATGCTATCCAACGTCGTGGACCGTGCAGCATTACTATCCCGAGACAGAAATCATCAAGGGAAAGGTGTGGACTGGAAAATCGCTAGAGGTCCATTTCTGGAATGGGCTCCGCGTTGGCGACGATTGGTATCACATTGATCTAAGCTGGCAGCAGTTTCCGGCTGGTTCCATCGTTCGAGAATTCGCAGTCCTCGAGCGTCAAGAATTGAATGATAGTGAAGCGACCCGATTGCGCTGTGCATTGCTGTTAAAGCGGGTTGATGACTACCTGCAAGCTTAGGTCTCAATCGGCAAGGTACAGGATGAAAAATCTCATTTTACTTTTATCGCTGGTGATTTCTGGTTGTGCCACCCAAGGCAACGTGGCTGACATCTCTATTTCCAAGTCAGGGGCTAATTTCGAAGGCAATACTTATACTTCCAGAACAGACCTCGCAGCGGCCCTGGTATCGAAGAGGGGCGCAACTATTCATTTGGTGCTAGAGAAAGATGTTCCATACAAGCAGGTTGAAATGACCATGGGTGCTGTCCAAGATGCAGGTGCTGTTCTTGATGTTGGGTTGGTCGGCAAGTGCAAAGGACTCGATTGTTGAACCAGGAAGGCTGCAAGGCAGCAACCGAAATCGGCCAGGAGCAGCCAGATACCTTAAGTTTGACTATATGGTTGAGCGACCAAGTACAAGTGGCTGGACCGTAGACGCCCTGGTGGTACTCCTTTGCCCATTTACTCAATGCTTTAGCGTGTCATCAATAAAATAACGCATTTTAAATTTGAATTGTCCTAATTTACGCCACTTGGCGCCACTTACATTTAAAAATCCAAGGTATAGAATGACCCAAAGCGAGCTGACTGTTAATTCACTTTCCGATAACGATATTGAGGATTGGTTTGAGGCTGAGGAGGCTGACGGGCCAGAAGCTGTTCTTAGCGACGAAGAGCTTTCTCAAAAATATGCAGATACACAAATCCGCATTGTTCGAACTAGTCTCGATTTTACTCTCCATACACTTGTTGCATCGATTAAAGACAAATCGTACATTAATATTGCCCCAGGTTACCAGCGGCGCGCTCGGTGGGATAGACGAAAAAAATCTCTGCTTATTGAATCATTTTTGATGAATATTCCAGTTCCTCCATTATTTCTGTTTGAGAAGGATTACAACCAGTACGAGATAATGGATGGACGCCAACGATTAGAGGCCATTTCGGAATTTTTGGACAATAAATACCCGCTAACCGGGCTTGAGTTCTGGCCAGAGCTTCAAGGCAAACGTTTTACTGATCTACCCGGGACAGTCCAACGCGGATTACTTCGACGTACGTTAAATGCAGTTGTTTTACTCGCTGAAACGTCACGATCCGAAGACTCTGTAGATATTCGACTTGTCCTATTTCGACGATTGAATACTGGTGGTATTAAACTGAATCCCCAAGAGCTACGGAATGCACTATACCCCGGAATATTTAATACCGCGCTTCATGAGTTGTCGCGAGAAGAGCTTTTCTGCGACCTGTGGAAAATTCCCAAGCGTACTCCGAAAGAAGACGAGCAACCAGCGACAGAGTTACTGCGAAATACCTTATATCGATCAATGATGGACTGTGAATTAGTTCTGCGTTTCTTTGGCATTAGGGATGCTGTCGCAGGAAAGACAAAGGGTTCACTACGACAGATTTTTGATCGGACAATGGAACGGTACAGCACCTTAACGGTGAGCCAAGTTGATCTGTTAAAGTCAGACTTCCTTGGCACACTTCTGCGGATAACGCGTGCTCTTAGTTCTCACTTCCATCTACTCCCAGATGGCCGGCCCAGCCGTCCGCTGTATGATGCGATTTTGGTTGCTGCCAACGCTAACCCAATGATAGATCTCGATATCGATTCTGTTGCGATTAAGGAACGGCTAGCCGCCGCACTCGCAGAGCCAGAGAAATATGAAATACTCGTCGGGCGAGGTAACACTTTGGAGGCCATTAAAGAGCGCGTCGCACTCGCTACAACTATCTTGGTCGGATGAACGCTATGGATCCAATCATTAAAGACTTCGAAGGTGACTTAGATAAAGTATCCGCGCAGCTAGATTTCATCGAAGTAATTCGAAAGTTTACAGCCTATTTACCTAGCGAAGATGATCCATTATTAACTGAACCATTTGGGATAGAGGCCAAAATGGTTCATGAAGGTGCCAAACGGATTCATGGAAACTTACCTTTAGCCAGCGGAACTTTAATCCTTTATGCCTGTGGCCGTTTTGAGTCTATGACTCGCGTACTTTTTGAAGATCTTTGTCAGCGACTAGTAGCAAAAGCCGGACGTTTTGCTCGTCTTCCTAAGAAAATGCGCGAGAACCTTCCTCTATTCACCGCGAAAGTTATCTCTGAGCCGCGCAAGTACGGACATGCCGAAAATGGCGTCCGGACTTTTGTAACTACACTTGCCTCCAATCTTGCTGTTAATGCAGCAGTCGAGCGAATAAATCATGAATGTCTTTCCGTGACAGAGTCGAACATGCGTGCGGATGTGTTGGCAGACTTGTTTGGAAGAATTGGTGCCTCAAATATATGGGCACAGGTTTCAGCGCAAGTTGCCCTAAAAGCCTTTTTTCAAGAGGCTGACTCAGCGAAGGTTGAAGCCAATGCAAAGCGCAAACTCAATGATCTTATGGATTTGCGAAATCGAATCGCTCATCCTTCCGGCGAATTCGATTGGCCGTCCGTGGAATCACTGCGGGAGTACATTAGTTTCCTTCGGGTTTTGTCCCGATCTATGGCCGAATTAGCCACTGTGTATGAGGTAACTTTGTGTATTCCTGAGGCAAACGAACCAAAGGTGGAGGCTGTTGAAAAGTAGTACTCTGGGGACCTCGAATAACCTCATTTCCGCAAATTGGGAACTATAGGAATCAATAAGGTACAACGTCAATCTGTTGAAGTAGGGTTTTCGAGGTGACCTTCCGATGATCAAAACCAGCTTGTTTGCAGACCAGGAGCGCGAAGCGAAGCTGAACAAGCTTTGGCGATGTACTGCGACTGCTGGAGCCCATGTGGACTTTGCGGCGCTGGGCGCCGAAGTCGCGCAAGCCGCGCCAAGATCCGGCCTCGGGGGATCGCGCCTGCGCCCCATGGGCATCATCGGCGTCATGCACGGGGCCTATTTTCCGATAATTCGAAATCCTTTGGTATCCTAACTAATATTTTAGGCTCGCCAAATTTGGGGCGCGCGCTTGGAATAAGTCCGTCCGGCATGGCATGAACACACCTCTCAGCAAGTGTCCGCAATGGGGCGTAAGCGGCCGGTCGTGACCATTAGGTTAAAGAATATTTCTCTACGTGGGCCAGATGCGCTTCTATGCCTTGATGCTGTGGTTGCGAAATATTGCGCTCCCATTAAACTGGGAACTCCGTAGAACGGCCAATTCAGCGACGTCATGTTCCCGTCATCTTGGCAAAGTAATGTGGATTCTTTTCGCTGTCGGCTCTTAGTCGGCGTAGAGTCTTCATCATGCAGATGGTCGCCAATATCAATCTGGATTCGTTGCTCGATACGCTGGTGTCGCTCGGCGTGGCGTTTGTGCTGGGCGGCGTGATTGGGCTGGAGCGGCAGTATCGGCAGCGCACTGCTGGCCTGCGGACCAATGTGCTGGTCGCGGTCGGTGCGGCGATGTTTGTCGATATGGCTAATCGCCTGCAAGGGCATGAGGGCGCGGTGCATGTGATTGCCTACGTGGTATCGGGTATCGGTTTTCTCGGCGCCGGCGCGATCATGCGGGAAGACGGCAACGTCCGCGGGCTGAATACGGCGGCGACGCTGTGGGGTTCGGCCTGCGTCGGTGCTGCCGCAGGCGCCGATCTGATCCTCGAAGCGGTGCTGGCCGCGCTGTTTGTGCTGGCCGCCAATACGCTGCTGCGACCGATAGTCAATCAGATCAACCGCAAGCCGATTGATGTCGAATCGGTTGAGGTAACCAATATCGTCTACGTCATCGCGGAAAGGCCGCATCAGAAAACCGTGATGGCGCAGCTGGAGCAGGCGCTGGAGCGCGGCAACTATCCGACCCGCGCGCTTAATCTGCATCCCTTTGGCAATGACGAAGTGGAGATCGAGGCAACGCTGGCCAGCACGTCGGTGGACGGCGATGACCTGGATCTGCTGGTCGCGCAGCTGCAGGCGCTGCCTTTCGTGCGCCAGGCATTCTGGAGTCCCAGCACCGCTGAATAGGCAACGTTGCGGCGATGCCAATCTTGCTGTGTTTTTTCAGCAAAAACCGGCTTGGCTATTGCGTTCGCGGTAGGCTGCTGCTATGATTCGCGCCTTGGAAATGTCCCCATCGTCTAGAGGCCTAGGACATCACCCTTTCACGGTGAGTACGGGGGTTCGAATCCCCCTGGGGACGCCAACGCGACATTTCCAAGCGGCCAGTACGGACAGTTTCTGTCCCCATCGTCTAGAGGCCTAGGACATCACCCTTTCACGGTGAGTACGGGGGTTCGAATCCCCTGGGGACGCCAAATCATGCAAAAAGCCGCCTTGTGCGGCTTTTTGCATTTCCGGGCTCACCACATGATCGGGTTGTACGGTTTCGGGATCGGGAACTGGCCCACGTGCAGCTGCGGCCACTGCATGCCGAAGTTGCCCAAGTGCGTACGCGCGACGTCGAACGCGAACGGATCGTACACCGGCGCCTGCGCCATCAGCGGCGCCGCCATCAGTGGTGCAATCATCGGTGCGACGAGTGGCGCAACCATCGGTCCCATCATCTGCTGCGGCTGCATCGCCGGCCGCGCGGCCGGCGTTTGCAATCCCACCGCCAACAACACATCCGGCAAACCGAACCCGGTGCGGCTCTGGTCGCCCAAGCTGACGCGGTGCGCGCTGGCGCGGATGATCTGGAACAGCCGCTCGACCCGCTCCGGTCCGCGCGCCTGATACTGCGCGGTCTGGAAGTCGGGATGATGTGCCACCGTCAGCGCCGCCAGTCCGGTCACGTGCGGCGTGGCCATCGAGGTGCCGTCCCAGGCGGCGAAGTTATTCGGCGGCACGCACGAGGTAATCGCTACGCCCGGCGCACACACGCCCACCTGCGGTCCGAAGCAGCTGAACTTGGCCGTAAAGTAGCCGTTGGCGTCGACATTGCTGTCCAGCGTCTGCGCGTGGTAGCTGTCGGCCGGGAATTCGTCCAGCTTGCCGATGGCCGACACCGCCAGCACGTTGGGCGACGAGGCCGGGTACTGCACCGGTCCGCCCGAATTGCCGGCCGCGACAATGCACGCCACGCCGGCGCGCTTGGCGCGGATGATCTGCTGCTCCAGCGCCTCCGAGACGTCGGCGCCGCCCAGTGACAGGTTGACCACGTCGATCTGCTTGTCGATGCAGTATTCCAGTGCGTCGATCAGCTGGCTGACCTGGCCGCCGGGGAACAGTTTGCAGGCGTGCACTTCCGCATCCGGCGCGAAGCCGCGAATGCCGGACGCGATGTCGGCCGCCGCGATCACGCCGGCGCAGTGGGTGCCGTGGCCCAGCGTGTCCTGGTCCCAGCCGTCCGGGTTGCTTTGCTTGTTGAGCACATCGAAGCCGGCGTGGATGCCGTGCAGGTTGTCGTGCGAGGTGGCGGCGCCGGAATCAATGATGGCGATCTTCACGCCCTGGCCGCGATAGTTGCCGGGCAGTTGATCGAGCCGCATGGCCTTCTGGCCCCAGCCGTAGCAGCGCTGGCGCGGGAAGCCAGACAGCGCCGGCCAATCGGACAGCGCACGCAGCGCCACCACGTTCGGCTCGTCGCTGCTGATGTCGGGATCGCTTTGGTAGAAGCTCCAATAGTCGGCCTTGGGCTTGACGTACAGGCCGCGCACGGTGTCGGGCGTTTCGCCGAACAGCGACAAGGTCACGCGGCCGTTGGCGTCGGTCACGCCGCTGGCGGGCAGCATGCTGCCGAACAGCGACACTTCGGCGTTGGCCTGCGGCGTGCCATCCTTGCCGACCACGCTGATGACGGCGTTGAGCACCGGTCCGCCGCCATTGGTCGGCGTCACGCCGGTGACCATGGCGGGCAGGCGCAGCGACGGGTCCATCAGCGCCAGATGCTGGTCGCGCTCGACCAGCAGGCGGCCCTGGCCTTGCTGATGCAGCGCGGCGGCTTTCTGCTCCGTCATGCGCGCCACCAGCACGCCTTGCGACGAGCCGCTGCCGTCGGATAGCGCGCTCAGCACCGAGCGCGGACCGACCTTATCGACCACCTCGATATCGTTGCTGTTGCGTAGCGCCTGTTCCAGCGCGTCGAACTGCAAAGGCTGGAAGCCCAGTGTCTGCAAGGCTTCGGTCTGGTGGCGCGGGGCGATGACGAATTGTTTTTTGCGCGCGCCGATGGCGTGGCCGGTGCCGCCGGCGTGGCCGTTGCTGTGCGGCGCAGACTCGCCGTCGGCGCCAATGGCCACCGTGTCGGCAGCGCGCGTGTCGCTGCTGCTGCTGCTGCTGCTGGCGCTGAAGCCAGAGCGGCGGCTGCCGGGATTGCTGCTTTCCACCGGCGAGGCGCTGTCGCCATCGCTGGTGGAGGGAAGGTCTGACGGCGGTGTGCTGCCGCCATTGGGATTTTTAGGCATGATGTTCCTTTCAAAAGGGATCGACTGCGCCGCCGTCGAACATGGAGAGCGGGCGGTCCGGTTCTATGGTCAATTGGTGCGACGGCGTGCCGGTGCGGCGGAAGTGCTGATCGAGCAGGCGCGCCTTGTCCTGAGTGATTTCCACGACCGCCGTGTGCGGCTGGTCGCGCGGGCCGATGACGTCGACCACGGCGATCTCGGGATCGGTGGACGCCACCGCCAGGAAGTCGTTGAGCGGCGCGCCACGCGCGGCATGAACCAGGAAGCGGGCCTTGTCCGGCATCGCTTGCGTGGCGCTTGAGGTTTCGGGCATGAGGAATTCTCCTTAAAGCACAGCGCCCTCCGGCAGCCGGGCCGCCGGAGGGCAAATTGGCGCGCGCCCGCGTCCGGGCGCTGCCGTGATCAATGCAGGGTTTGCTGGCCGTACAGCGCGCTGTTGCCTTGCTGTGCCGCCGCCAGTTGCGCCAGCTGTGCCTGTTGTGCTTGTTGTGCGTAGGCGGCCGTCACCGGATCGACGCCGAACGGCAGCATGCCGCCCAGTTGGCCGGCGATGCCGCCGATGGTGTTGCCCAGGCCGGCGTTACCGAAGGCGCCGCCGATCGCGCCGCCCAGCGGCTGCGCCACGCTCTTGATGATGTTGCCGAACCAGCCTTGCGGCGCCAGGCCTTGTTGCGCCAGTACGTCCTGCTGGCCCTGCGCGTAGGCCTGGGTGACGGGGTCGGCGCTGAACGGCAGCATGGTCGATTGCGGCGGCACCGGCACGGTGGGGCTGATGATGCCGGTATATGGACGGTATTTGCGCATCAGGTCGCCCAGCCAGCCTTGCGGGGCGATGCCTTGCTGCTGCATCAGTGCTTCCTGCTGCGCGTAGGCCTGCGCGACCGGATCGGCGGCGAAGGGAAGCATGCCGCCCAGATGGCCGGCAATGCCGCCGATAGTATTGCCCAGGCCCGCATTGCCCAGTGCGCCGCCGATCATGCCGCCCAGTGGACGGCCGACGCTCTTGATGATGTTGCCGAACCAGCCTTGCGGCGCCAGGCCTTGTTGTTGCAGCTGTTGTAGTTGTGCTTGCTGCGCATAGGCTTGCGTCACCGGATCGGCGGCAAACGGCAGCATGCCGCCCAGCTGGCCGGCGATGCCGCCGATGGTGTTGCCCAGGCCGGCGTTACCAAACGCGCCGCCAATCGCGCCGCCCAGCGGCTGCGCCACGCTCTTGATGATGTTGCCGAACCAGCCTTGCGGGGCCAGGCCTTGTTGCGCCAGCTGGGCTTGTTGCAGCAGTTGCTGTTGTTGTGCTTGCTGCGCATAGGCGGCAGCAACCGGATCGACGCCGAACGGCAGCAGCCCGCCGCCAATGCCGCCGGCGGCCGAGCCGATCTGGCGGCCCAGGTTGGCATTGCCGAACAGGCCGCCGATGCCGCGACCAATCAGGCCGCCCAGCGGGGCGCCGATCAGACCACCGAAGAAACCTTGCGGGGCGAGCTCGCCGTATTGCTGTGGTGCGATTTGTTGTCCATAGTATTGTTGAAACTCGTTCATGACATCTCCTTGTTGTTGGTGACTGCAGCGGGCCAGGGGGCCACGCTGGAAGGATTGGACTGGGCGCGATGCATGAAGTTTTGGTATTCTTGGTGGCCGTTGCGCGGTAATCAGGTATCATCCAGCCTCGATTTTTTCTGCCTGCACACATATGAAACTGGACCTGTTCTGCCGCGTGGTCGACAATTACGGCGACATCGGCATCTGCTGGCGTCTCGCCAAACAGCTTGTGCGTGAGCATCAGTTGGCGGTGACGCTGTATGTCGACGACCTGGTCAGCTTCCAGCGCATCTGCCCGCCGGTGGACGCGGCCGTCGAACAGCAGCAAGTGGAGGGCGTCACCGTGCGTCACTGGCGCAGCCAGGACGATGTCTACACGCCGGACGAGGTGGCGGACATTGTGGTCGAATTTTTCGCGGTCGATCTGCCGCCGGGCTACATTAACGCCATGGCGCAGCGCCAGCCGCGTCCCGTGTGGTTCAACCTGGAAGGGCTGACGGCCGAGGAGTGGGTGGAGGGCTGCCACCGCCTGCCGTCGTCGCAGCCGCAGTCGCTGGTCAAGCATTTCTTCTTCCCGGGCTTTACCGAAAAAACCGGCGGCCTGCTGCGCGAGGCGGCGCTGGAACAAGAACGCCTGCAATTCGCGCCGGCGCCGTTCCTCCAGCAACTGGGCCTGACGCCGGACGAGATCGCGGCCACCAAGGTGTCACTGTTCTGCTATCCGCATGCGCCGGTGGCGGCGTTGTTCGAGGTCTGGCAGCAAGGCGCTGCGCCGGTCGCCTGCCTGGTGCCGGAAGGCGTGGCGGCCGACGCCGTGCGCGCCTTCACCGGCGGCGAGGGCAAGGCGGGCGAGGTTGCCAGGCATGGCGCGCTGACGCTGCGCGTGCTGCCCTTCGTGCCGCAGCCGGATTACGACAAGCTGCTGTGGGCTTGCGATTTGAATTTCGTGCGCGGCGAGGATTCCTTCGTGCGCGCGCAGTGGGCAGGCAAGCCGTTCATCTGGCATATCTACCCGCAGGACGAAAACCTGCATCACAAGAAGCTGCGCGCCTTCCTGCAACGCTACGCCGGCGAGCTGCCTGGCCTGGCCGCGTTCTCGCTGGCCTGGAACGGCGCCGCCGCGAATGGCGACGACTGGTCCGCCCTATGGGGCGCGCTGGGAGGGGAGCGCGCCGTTGCCACCGTCCGCGCCGCCGAATGGCGGCAGAAAATGCTGGCGCACGGCGATCTGGCCAGCAATATGCTGTCGTTTGCAGCCACGCTGAGATAGGCGCTGCCGGAAAAACAAGGTACAATGCCGGGTTAATCTCTGACGCATTTTTTACCCGATCAAACGTAAGCCTGCGTGGCGACGATGATCTTTACGCAACCACCTTATTAAGTAGAATTACTATGAAACCTGCAAAAGAAATTCGTGTTGGCAATATCATTATGGTTGACGCTAAGCCATTCATCGTGCTGCGCTCCGATGTCAATGGTTCGAGCCGCACGGGCTTCACCTACAAGTGGAAGATGAAGAACCTGCTGACCAACGCACCGCTGGAAAACGTCTTCCGCGGTGACGACAAGTTCGACGTCGTGGTTCTGGACAAAAAGCCAGTGACCTACTCGTACTTCGCCGATCCACTGTACGTGTTCATGGACGCTGACTACGAACAGTACGAAATCGAAGAAGAAAATCTGGGTGAGTCGCTGAACTACCTGAAAGACGGCATGGAATGTGAAGCCGTGTTCTACGATGGCAAAGCCATCTCGGTCGAACTGCCAACCACCATCCAGCGTCAGATCGTGTACTCGGAGCCTGCAGTTAAAGGCAACACTTCGGGCAACGTGACCAAAGAAGCGAAAATCGAAAACGCCATCGAATCGAAGCAGTTCTCGATCCAGGTGCCACTGTTCGTTTCGCAAGACGACCTGATCGAAATCGACACCCGCACTAACGAATTCAAGAAGGTCGTACGCAACTAATACGACGTTTTTGCAAAAAAGGCACACCCGCGCAAGCCGGTGTGCTTTTTTTTTCATCAATTTTTGTGGTGGAAGTTGCAACCTGCTGATATATTAATGCAACGCAACAAATGCAATTCAACCACGAGGATGGCATGGACCGCAGGGATTTCGTAAAAATTGGGCTGGCGGCAGGCGCTGTCGCGGGTGGCGCAGTGGCCAAGACGCTGGGCACCGGCGGCATCCTGGACGCCGGCGTCTGGGAGCAGCAGCAGATGATGGAGGCCGGCAAGCTGACCTCGCATTCGTTGACGTCGCAGTATCTGGCGCGCATCAAGACTATCGACAAGGCGGGCCCGCGGCTCAACGCCATCATTGAAATCAATCCGGAAGCGCTGAAAATCGCGCTGGACATGGACCGCGAGCGCAACCTCAAGCGCGTACGCGGCCCGCTGCACGGCATCCCCGTTCTACTGAAAGACAATATCGCCACCGGCGACCGCATGAGCACCACCGCCGGTTCGCTGGCGCTGGCCGGCGTGCGCGCCGCGCGCGATGCGCATGTGACGGCACAGCTGCGGGCGGCCGGCGCGGTCATCATCGGCAAGACCAATTTGAGCGAGTGGGCCAATATGCGCTCCACCAATTCCATCAGCGGCTGGAGCGGGCGCGGTGGCTTAACCTTGAATCCCTATGCGCTGGACCGCAATTGCAGCGGGTCCAGTTCCGGCTCCGGCGCGGCGATTGCGGCCGGCCTGGCGACGCTGGCGGTGGGCACCGAGACCGATGGTTCGATCGTGTCGCCGGCGTCGATTTGCGGGCTGGTGGGCATCAAGCCGACACTGGGGCTGGTCAGCCGTAGCGGCATTATCCCGATCGCGCATTCGCAGGACACCGCCGGCCCGATGGCGCGCAGCGTCGCCGATGCGGCCTTGATGCTGTCGGCGATGGCAGGCGTGGACCCGAAGGATCCGGTGACGTCGGAAAGCGTCGGCAAGGCTGGCGACTACCGCGCGGCGCTGGACAAAGGCGGCTTGAAGGGCGCGCGCATCGGCGTGGCGCGTAATTTCTTCGGCCATCTCCCGGAACTGGATGCGGTCATCGAAAAAGCGTTGCTGGACCTGAAGGCGCAAGGCGCGGTGCTGGTCGATACCGAAGTGCCCAATGTCGGCAAGTATGGCGACAGCGAAACCGAGGTGCTGCTGTATGAATTCAAGACCGATCTGGAGGCGTATCTGAAGGAGTATGCGCCGAACGCGCCGGTGTCCAATATGGCCGACGTGATTGCCTTCAACCAGAAGCATCGGCAGCAGGAGATGCCTTACTTCGGGCAGGAGTACCTGGAGCAGGCGCAGGCCAAGGGCAATCTGGAAACGCCGGCCTACAAGGAGGCGCTGGCCAACAACCGCCGCTACGCGCGCGCGGAAGGCATCGACCAGGTGATGAAGCAGCACCAGCTCGACGCACTGGTGGCGCCGACCGGCGGCCCGGCGTGGCTGACGGACTTCATCAACGGCGACCATTTTGTCGGCGGCTTCTCGTCGCCGGCGGCGGTGGCGGGTTATCCGCACATCACGGTGCCGGCCGGGCATATACATGGACTGCCGGTGGGCCTGTCGTTTGTCGGCGCGGCCTACAGCGAGGCCGCCTTGATCCGCATGGCGTATGCCTATGAACAGGCGACGCTGCACCGGCGCGCGCCGCAGTTCCCGCCGAGCGTATCGCTGGCGGTGCGCTAGTTTTTCAGTACGTGGCGGAAGGTGGGCTCGATGCCCAGCGCATGCAGGTGTTTGACGATGTCTTCCAGCGTGGCGTCTTTCAGCAGCAGGCTTTGTGGCGTGGCGGCTGACGGCACAGGCGCTGGCGCGGCTTTGACGGCGGTGTGACGGCGTTGCAGCGTGTCCATCGCGTGCGCGAATGCTTCGTCGCTGATGCAATGCAGCTTTTCCAGAAAGGCCGCCTGCGATAATTCGTTTGGTGGCATTTCCAGGCCCAGGTCTTCGGCCAGCGCGCCGCCCATACCCGGATTGATGAACGACGCCCACAAGCCGGTGGCGACGTGCAGGCATGGCGGCAGTTCTACGACCGTGCGGCCCAAATCAATCGCCTCGTCTTCAAAGTAAGCCTTGTGCAGCAAGGCCAGGAACTGGCGCGCGCGCTCGGTGGAGATGGGTGATGCCAGCGACAGCCACAGACGATAGCTCTCGCCGCCCGACACGCTAACCGCCGGCGCCGGCAAATCCAGATCCGATTGCAGCGCATTGGCCACCTCGCACAGTCGCAGCCAGTGCTGTTCGCCGGAAGCCTTGTGAAAATCGATGACGATGGCGCGCGTCATGCCGTCCTGCGCCAGGTCGAAGGCAAACGTCGCCTCGCCGCGCAGGTGATGCTGCAGGCGCTGGTGATTGTCGGCGTTGAGCAGGAACAGCCTTCTCAGTTCTGAAATTAATTTGTCCATGCCTGCATTATCGCCGATGTCAGCGCAGCCAGAAGAGCCATCGGGATTTCTTCCTCGGCGGGTCCGATGGGGACGGTGGTGGCGAGGGCGTCAGGCGTGGCGGCCATTCGTCCGATGCGTTGGCGGTGCCGGCCAGCCGGAAGCCCTCGATCTGCTCCAGGCTTTCGCTGGCCGACACGCTGATGAGATTTCGCATTGCGTCGCCAAGCCGAAGTTCGCCGGTCTGGCGCGCATGTTCCAGGTCGTCGAAGGCTGCGCGCAGCTGGCGTTCCAATTCGCCTTCGTCGTCCATCCAGTCCAGTTCCACCGTGCGCACCAGCATGTGCTGGAAAGGTTCGGCTGCAATCCGGCCGATCCACTCCTCGTACAGGGCGAAGCGCCTGGAACCCAGTGCGGCGCGCATGGCCGGCGACAACGCGCGCAGGCGTTCGACGCCCGCCGCCTTGTCGCCAAACAGGTAGGCGTACTTGCGGTCTTCCTCGTCCAGGTCATTCTGCTTTGCCAGCGCAATGTCGCCGGCGGAGAACAAAGCAAGCCAGAACAGCGGAATCGTGTAACTGGCTTCGTATTCGATGCCGCTAGCGTCACTGAAAGCGTCGAAGTCCTTGTCGTCGTCGGGCAGACCGGCAAAATCGGAGCAGTAGAAATAAACGCGGTTAGACATGACCTCTCCTGCGTGAATGATGCCGCGCAGCTTAGCATTCTCACGCAAGAGGCGGCGCTACATAGCCTTGCGCACCAGGACCGCATCCGCGCGATACTGGTCCGGCAGCACGCGCTTTAGATTTGACACTTTTGGCAAGTCGTTATAAACGATGTAGGGATCGGTCGGATGCAGCGTCAGGTAATTCTGGTGGTAGGACTCGGCCACGTAGAACTTCTTGTCCGTTTCGATCCTGGTCGTCAGCGGCTTCTTGAATACGTGCGAGGCGTCCAGCTGGGCGATATACTTCTCGGCCACCGCGCGCTGCACCGGCGTTTGCGGGAAAATGGCGGAGCGGTATTGCGTGCCGACGTCGCCGCCCTGGCGATTCAAGGTGGTGGGATCGTGCGTCACCGAGAAAAAGATTTGCAGCAGCTTGCCATAGCTGACCTGCGTTGGATCGTAGGTGATCTTCACAGATTCCGCATGGCCGGTGTCGCCGTTTTCGATCATCTCGTAGGTGGCGGTGCGCGCGTCGCCGCCGGTGTAGCCGGAGATGGCGTTGCTGACGCCTTTCACGTGCTGGAACACGCCTTGCACGCCCCAGAAGCAGCCGCCGGCAAAGATGGCGGTGGCCGAGTGTTCGCTGCCGGCCGGTTCGTCCACCACCGGCGGCGCGATGATGACCGCTGCTTCCGCCGCCGACGCGGCGTGCTGCTGGAAGATGACGCCGACGACGAGGGCGATTGGTGCGCCGATTTTCAGTACAAGGTTTTTCATGGTGATGCTCCTGTTTAACCGAAGGTGAAGGCGTAGGCTTGTACGCCGGGATCGAGGAATTCAATGTTGAAGGTGTGGTCGCCGACATCGCCGGCATTACCCGTTTGATTGCCCGTTTGCCGCACCAGCTGATACAGGCGCTGGCTGTCGACGATGCCGCTGCCGTCGGACGCCACATCGGCGCCGTGGTTCTGGCCCGGTGCGGCGCCGTCGATGGTCACGCGGAAGCGCACCGGCTTGCCGTCTTTGGTTGGCCCCAGCACCAGATGCAGGTCACGCGCATGGAAGCGGTAGACGATACTGCCGCTGCCCTGGTTCAGCGTGATCTGCTCCGCCTGCGACAGCCAGTTGCCGCCCAGGCCCCACTGGTTCAGTGCCGGCTTGGCAGGCGCCGTGTATTGACGGGCGGCGTTGGCCGCCTGTGTTTCCGGCGAGGCGAAATTCTGGGTGCGCTCGAAGCCGAGATAGGTCTCCGGCGATCCGACCGAGCCCATGTCCGACTGCTGCTGCACGCCGTGCGCGTCCTCCGTGCTGACCACGGTGTTGGTCACGTTCTTTCGGCCAGCTTCTTCCAGCAGTTGCTGGATGACCTGTTCCGACTGCGCGTACTCGCCTTCGCCGAAGTGGTGGTGGCGGATGCGGCCCTGGGCGTCGATGAAGTAATGCGCGGGCCAGTATTGGTTGCCGAAGGCGCGCCAGATCGCATAATCGTTATCGATCGCCACCGGGAAGGTGATGCCCTGGTCCTTGACCGCCTTGCGCACATTGCCGACGTTGCGCTCGAAGGCGAATTCCGGCGCGTGCACGCCGATCACCACCAGGCCCTGGTCACGGTACTTCTCGGCCCAGGCCTTGGTGTAGGGCAGGCTGCGCAAGCAGTTGATGCACGAGTAGGTCCAGAAGTCGACCAGCACCACTTTGCCTTTCAGCTGCGCGGCAGTCAGTGGCTTGGAGTTCAACCATTCGACCGCGCCGTCCAACTGCGGCAGCTTGCCTTCGACCGGCAGTTCGTCGTTGCCGTGCGCCGCGGCGCGCATGGCCCGCATGGCAGGCCCGGCGGCGTCGCCAACCATGGCGGCACGCGACATCATCGCGCCGCCCGGCGCAACGTCGTCGCTGCGGGCCGCTGCTGCACTGCGCATCATGGCGCCTCCTTGGGCGGGCAGGTTGCCGTGCTCCGGATTGCTGCGCGGGGCCAGCGTATCGATCAGCTTTTGCTCCACGCCTGCGGTGGCGACGGTCGAGACTTGCGTCAGCAGGCCGGTGTCCAGGCCTGTGGCGATGGCTGCCACGCCGGCCAGCATCGCAGCGCCCAGGCCACGGCGGACCCACTCGCCGGCGCCCAGCGAACGCTTCATCGCGCTGAAGACTTTACCGCCGACCAGCAGCGCCAGTGCCAAGGAAGTGGCGGCGCCGGCTGCATACGCCAACAGCAGCAGCGTGGTGCCGACGCTGGCGCCATTGAGCGCAGCGCCGGTCAGCACGAGGCCCAGCACCGGCCCGGCGCACGGCGCCCACAGCAAGCCGGTCGCCACGCCGAGCAGGAATGACGAGCGCGCGCCCGTTGCACCTTCGCCCGAGGCGTCAGCCTGCTGCGCCTTGTTGGAGAGCCGGTCGCCCAGCGCCACCAGTGGCTTGGTCAGGCGATCTGCCAGATGCGGCAGCAGCAAGGTCAGGCCGAAGAAGGCCATCAGCGCCAGTGCCAGCCAGCGGCCGTACTGGTTGGCTTGCACCACCCAGCCGCCGCCGACGGCAGCCAGCGTGGCGACCAGCGCAAAGGTCAGCGCCATCCCGGCCAGCAGCGGCAGGCCGCTACGGGCGAACGGTTGGCCTGTTCGGGCAAACACAAACGGCAGCACCGGCAGAATGCATGGGCTGACGATGGTCAGTGCGCCGCCGAGATAAGCAAGCAGTATCAGTAACATGAGGTGATCTCCTTATCAGGCTTCGCCGGCGGCGAAATTGAGTGCGACGCCGTCGATGCAGTAGCGCAGGCCGGTCGGTTCCGGGCCGTCGTCGAACACGTCGCCCAGATGGCTGCCGCAGCGGCGGCACACCACTTCCACGCCGTACAGGCCAAGCGCATTGGTGCGGCTGGTGATCACGCCACGGTCCAGCGGTTTCCAGAAGCTCGGCCAGCCAGTGCCGCTATCGAACTTGTTCCTGGACGAGAACAGCGGATTCTGGCAGCCGGCGCATAGGAATTTGCCGGCGCGATGCTCCTTGTACAATGGGCTGCTGAACGGCCGTTCGGTGCCATGCTTGCGCAGCACCTCGTATTGGGCCGGCGAGAGCAGGGCACGCCATTCGGCGTCGGTGTGGGTGACTTCCCATGCGGCGGCAGGG
Organism: Duganella dendranthematis; assembly: GCF_012849375.1. Classification (NCBI taxonomy): domain Bacteria; kingdom Pseudomonadati; phylum Pseudomonadota; class Betaproteobacteria; order Burkholderiales; family Oxalobacteraceae; genus Duganella; species Duganella dendranthematis. Next base: position 119,903 of record NZ_CP051684.1, on the reverse strand, counting down.
CCGGCGATGGTGCTGCGGTAGGCGATGCTGGCCAGCAGGGCGGCGCCGCTGGTGAGCAGGAAAGAACGTCTGGTTGTCATGCTGGTCTCCGTAGGTGGAATGACGATGGAGCCATTCTGCGCTCCCAGTGCTGACAAAATCCTCACGTAAACGTAAACGATTTGTGATACTTTTCATCGCTGGAATCCTGCACAATACGGACCATGGAACCCGCTAAACGTGTCTTAATTGTCGAAGACGACATACATATCGCCGACCTGCTGCGCATGCACCTTCAGGATGAGGGCTATCAGGTAACGCATTGCGCCGATGGCGCGCAAGGACTGGCCCAGGTGCGCACTGGCGGCTGGGATGCGCTCATCCTCGACATCATGCTGCCCGGCGTGGATGGCCTGGAAATCTGCCGCCAGGCGCGCGCCATGACGACTTATACGCCGATTATCATCACCAGCGCGCGGGCCAGCGAGGTTCACCGCATCCTCGGCCTGGAGCTGGGGGCGGACGATTACCTGCCCAAGCCGTTCTCGGTGCTGGAGCTGGTGGCGCGCGTCAAAGCGCTGCTGCGCCGGGCCGACGCCATGTCGCGCAACCAGCGCATCGAGGGAGGGGCGCTGGAACTGAACGGCGTGCGCGTCGATCCCTTGACGCGCCAGGCCAGTGTCAACGGCAGTGCGCTGGACCTGACGCCGCGTGAATTCGACCTGCTGTACTTCTTCATCAAACATCCTGACAAAGTATTCTCGCGGCTGGACTTGTTGAACCAGGTGTGGGGCTACCAGCATGACGGCTACGAGCACACCGTCAATACCCACATCAACCGCCTGCGCGCCAAGATCGAAGCCGATCCGGCCGACCCAACCCGTATCCTCACCGTCTGGGGCAAAGGCTACAGATACGCCAGCGCCGGCGAGGCCGCATGAACCTGACGCTGTCGCAGCGCCTGTCGCTGGTGTTCTCAGTCCTGCTGCTGGCCTGCTGCGGCGCGTCCGCATGGTTGCAGATCCGCGCCAATATCATGCATGAGAAGGAAGTGGTGCAGGGCCTGTCGCGCGGACTGGCGCGCAGCATCGCGCTGGACGCACAGCTGATGCATGCGGAAGACGACACCACTGCAACGCAAGGCATCAGCCCCGAGGCCGTGCGCCGCCTGTTCAGCCGTTTGATGGATGTGAATCCCAGCGTGGAAGTCTACCTGCTGGACATGGACGGCCGCATCGTCGGCCACGCCGCGCCGAATGGAAGCCTGAAGCGCGACCACGTGGGCCTGGAGCCGATCCGCCGCCTGCTGGCCAACGAGCCCTTGCCGATACAGGGCGACGATCCGCGCAGCGAGACCGGCCGCAAGGTTTTCAGCGTGGCCGTGCTGCGCGCCGGTGAACGCAAGGTCGGCTACATCTATGTGATTTTGCAAAGCGAAGAGCACGACCGCCTGTCCGCGCGCGCCACCGCCAGTTCGGTGCTGCGCACCACCTTGTGGTCGATGGTGGTGGTGGCTGCGCTGGTGCTGATCGCCGGCTTGATCGCCTTCCGCCTGATCACCCGTCCCCTGCGCCGGCTGACCACCACCATGCGGCAGCTGGACACCAAGGCTGATCAACTGACGCTGCCGGTAGCGGTCCCGGACGCTGCCAGCCAGCGCGATGAAATCGCGGTGCTGGAACACGCCTTTGGCGATATGGCCTCGCGCATCAACGACCAATGGAAAACCATGCGCCAGCTGGACCACGACCGGCGCGAAGTAGTGGCGAATATTTCACACGACCTGCGCACGCCGCTCGGTTCCTTGCACGGCTATCTGGAGACGCTGTCGCTGAAAGACGAGACGCTGAACGCGGCGGATCGCCAGCGCTACCTTGGCATCGCACTGGCGCAGAGCCAGAAAGTGGGTCGGCTGGCGCAGGCCTTGTTTGAGCTCGCGCGCCTGGAACATGGCTCGGTGCAGCCGGAGCTGGAGGCGTTTTCGCTGTCGGACCTGATCCAGGACGTGTTCCAGAAATTCGAGCTGCAAGCGGCCGAGCGCGAGGTACGCTTGATGGCGACGCTGCCGCATCCGGCGCCGATGGTGCGCGCGGACCTGGGCATGATCGAGCGCGTGCTGACCAATCTATTCGATAACGCGCTGCGCCACACGCCGGCCGGCGGCGAAGTCGAAATCACGGTGCAAGCGGGGACCGGCGGCAAGGTCGTCGTGACGGTGGCCGACACCGGCCCCGGCGTGCCGGCCGCCATGCGCGACAACCTGTTCCGCCGTCCGGTGGCGCTGCAAGGCGAATACCGTGTCGGCGGCCTTGGCCTGCTGACGGTCAACCGCATCCTGCAACTCCATCACAGCAGCATAGAATTGGTGAGCGAACCCGATCTCGGTGCGGTGTTCCGCTTTACGCTGGATGCTGCGTGAGCGGCTGGCGCCACTCGGTCAGGTAATGCTGCGGCGTTTTGCCGAGAATGCGGCGGAACATGGCGCTGAACGCGCTCGGACTGGCATAGCCTAGCGTCGCCGCAATCTCGCCCACGCTCTGGCCCTCAGCCAGACGTTTAAACGCTTCCGCCAGATGCACCTGCTGCACCCACTGGCGGTAATGCAGGCCGGTCTCCTTGGGGAACAGGCGGATCAGCGTGCGCGCGCTGGCGCCCACTTCATCGGCCCACTGTTCGATATTCCTGCTGCTGCCCGGATCGGCCATGATGGCGCTGCACACCGCCACCAGCCGCCGGTCGCGTGGCCATGGAATCGCAATCGGCACTGTCTCCGCCCCCTTCAATTCCGACAGGATCAGCATCGCCAGATGCTCGCCGCGTCCCGGAATCGGATATTCAATCGGCTCGTCCAGCAGCGCCAGTATCAGCTCGCGCAGTAAAGGACTGACTTCGATCACGCGGCAGCTGTCGCCAAATTGTTTGGCGGCGCCGGCTTCCACATAAATGGTCCGCATGGTGACTTTGCTGACCGAAGTCCAGTGATGCGTGACGCCCGACGGGATCCAGAGCGCACGGCGCGGCGGCAATATCCACACGCCGCCGTCGGTCTGCACACGCATCAGGCCCTGTGTGGCATAAAGCAGCTGCGCGCGTTCGTGGTTGTGCGCAGGTGCGGTGACGCCATGCTCCGCATCGCGCGCCAGCGCCGTGACCACGCGCGGCACGCGCTGGTAATCGCGGTGGTCGGTGCTGCGGCTGGCATCGGGCATTTGTCACCTATTCGACGAAAGTTGGAATATCAGGCTTTGCCGACCATATTACACTGTCATCATCCTAAAACAAGGTCTTTACTATGAATACTGCAACCGCACCCGCCGCCACAGCTATCGGGCGGCCCCACGGCGATACCGTCATGCGCATCCTCGGCGTGGTGGCGCTGGTCCACCTGCTGAATGACCTGACGCAGGCCATGCTGCCGTCGATCTACCCGATGCTGAAGGCCGAATTTGGCCTGACCTTCACCCAGGTCGGCCTGATCACGCTGACCTTCCAGTGCACCGCGTCGCTGCTGCAGCCGTGGATAGGCGCGTACACCGACAAGCGCCCGATGCCGTTCCTGCTGCCGATGGGGATGGTGGCCACGCTGGTGGGCGTGTTGATGATGTCCTTCGCCTCGTCGTTCCACGCGCTGTTGATTTCGGCCGCGCTGATCGGCGTCGGTTCGTCGACCTTCCACCCTGAAGCCTCGCGCGTGGCGCGTGCCGCATCGGGCGGACGTTTCGGCTTCGCGCAGTCGTTGTTCCAGGTGGGAGGCAATGCCGGTTCGGCGCTGGGTCCTGTGCTGGCGGCGGCGGTGATCATCGGCCGTGGCCAGGCCAACATCGCCTGGTTTGCGGTGCTGGTGGTGGCCGCAATTGGGGCGCTGGTGTATGTGAGCCGCTGGCACAGTCACCATCTGGCGCAGCCGAAGAAGGCTGCCACCGTGGCGGTGTCACCGCTGCCCAAGGCCAAAGTGTATGGCGCCATGACGGTGCTGGCGCTGCTGGTATTCTCCAAGTACATCTACATGTCCAGCCTGACCAGCTACTACACCTTTTACCTGATCGATAAATTCGGCGTATCGGTGTCGAATGCGCAGATGTACCTGTTCCTGTTCCTGGCGGCTGTCGCTGCGGGCACTTTCATGGGCGGCCCGATTGGCGACCGCATTGGCCGCAAGCGCGTGATCTGGATGTCGATCCTGGGCGCGGCGCCGTTCACGCTGGCACTGCCATATGTGAACCTGTTCTGGACTGCGGCGCTGACGGTGATCATCGGCTTCGTGATCTCGTCGGCCTTCTCGGCGATCGTGGTATTTGCGCAGGAACTCATGCCGGGCAAGGTCGGCATGGTGGCGGGGATCTTCTTTGGTCTGATGTTCGGCATCAGCGGCATTGGCGCAGCGGCCATGGGCCACATTGCGGACGTCAGCGGCATCGCCTACGTCTACCAACTGTGTTCGTACCTGCCGCTGCTGGGTATCCTGACGGTGCTGCTGCCGCACGTTGAGCAGCAGAAGCACTAAGCTTGATTCACCAAGCCTGATCAGGCGTCGATAAAGCGCATCTTGAAGTTGCGGCCTTTAAAGGCGCCGAAGTCGCCGCCCAGCGGATTGCCCTTGCTGAGGTTTGCGAAAGCGTCATACGCCACGCGGCGGTCGATGGCGACGTAGGTCTGGAACTCGGTCACGTTGATCTTGCCGACTTGTTCCTTGCTCAGGCCAGCGTCGCCGGTCAGTGCGCCCAGCACGTCGCCCGGACGCAGCTTGTCTTTCTTACCGCCCGAAATCACCAGCGTCATCATCGGCGCTGGATCGACGCCGTATTCGTTGTCGTCCAGGCTTTTCAGGTCGAACCACTCGACCGGCTGGCCTTGATATTCTTCGATCAGCTTGACCCACTTCTTCTCGTTCGGTGCGCACAGCGACAGCGCCAGGCCCTGTTCGTCGCCACGGCCGGTACGACCGACGCGGTGAATGTGCACCTCGGTGTCCTTGGAGACGTCGACGTTGATCACCGCTTCCAGATTCGGAATATCCAGGCCGCGCGCGGCGACGTCGGTGGCCACCAGTACGGAGCAGCTACGGTTGGCGAACAGGATCAGGATCTCGTCGCGCTCACGCTGCTCCAGCTCACCATACAGCGCCATCGCGGAAAAGCCTTTCTGCTGCAAGGACTCGACCAGTTCGCGGCACTGTACCTTGGTGTTGCAGAAGGCGATCGCCGATACCGGCTTGTAGTGGCCCAGCAGGCGTGCCACGGCGTCATTGCGGCCGTCGAAACCGATCTCGAAGAATAGCTGCTCAATCTTGTCGTTATCGTGCTGTGCTTCGACCGTGACCTCGACTGGATCGACCAGGAAGTCGTCGGTGGCGCGGCGGATGTCGTCCGGGTAAGTGGCCGAGAACAGCAAGGTCTGGCGGCGTTTCGGGCAGGCGCTGACAATGCCGGCGATTTCGTCGTAGAAGCCCATGTCGGTCATGCGGTCCGCTTCGTCCAGCACCAGCGTGCTCACCTTGGACAGGTCCAGCGTCTCGCGGCCCAGGTGATCGCGCACGCGGCCCGGCGTGCCGACGATGATATGGGCGCCGTGTTCCAGCGAGGCGATTTGTGGACGCATCGGCGAACCGCCGGTCAGCACCAGCACCTTGACGTTGCCGGTCGAACGGGCCAGACGGCGCAGTTCATTCGCCACCTGGTCGGCCAGTTCGCGGGTAGGGCACAGCACCAGCGCCTGCACCGCAAACCATGCAGGATTCAGTTTGGCCAGGATGCCGATGCCAAAGGCGGCGGTCTTTCCGCTGCCGGTCTTGGCCTGGGCGATCAGGTCGCGGCCTTCCAGCACCGACGGCAGGCTTTGCGCCTGGATCGTGGTCATCTCCTTGTAGCCGAGCGAGTCGAGGTTGTCGAGGAAGGCGGGTGTCAGCGGCAGGCTGGCGAAGGAGGTGGAAGTCATGGTGGCGGACCCTGTTCAAAAAGGATATGGGCACAGTCTAACAGGCTAACCGTAGCCTGGCCCACTGTGCGGGATGTGTATATGTGATGTGCTGCGGTGGCGTGCTGCGGCCGTAGCGGCGTTGTACCGTATCAGTCACGCTTCCATACCGGCAAACCGGTAAGGTCGAGATTCTCGTCGCGGACCCAGACCGGCAGGCCGCTGTTATCGGTCGGTTCCAGCAGTTCCATTTGTTCCTGCTTGAGCGTCGCCCGCCGGATGCGCGGCAGTGGTGGACGTTTTGCTTCCGGTTCGAGCGGCGCGGCAGGGGCAAAGCCCGGCAGGTCGAACGTAGCGTTATCTTTTTTATCTCTCATCGGGGAAAAAACAAAAGCCCGGCTGTAGTAGTCGGGCTCCGGTAGCTTACTGGATTAATTGCGCGCAGTGTAACACAAAGCCGCAGATCAGCGGAAGCTCAGGGCCCCCGTCAGGTCGCCCGGCGGCGTGGCGTGGCGCTCGGCGAAGGCCGCGTTACGCGTCTTCAGACCTTCCAGCAGCGGCAGGTCGTGCAGGCGGGTGATGAAGCGCATGATCGAGGTGGTGTCGTAGAAGCTGTGATCCACATGGCCTTTTTTCGCGAACGGCGAAATGACGATGGCCGGAATGCGCGAACCCGGACCCCAGCGGTCGCCCTTCGGCGGGGCGACGTGATCCCACCAGCCGCCATTTTCGTCGAAGGTGATCACCACCAGCATGTTCTTGAACTGTGGCGACTTGCGCAAGTGCTCGACCACGTTGGTGATGTGGGCGTCGCCGGATTCCACATCCGAGTAACCGGCGTGCAGGTTCAGGTTACCTTGCGGCTTGTAGAAGCTGACCGCCGGCAGTTTGCCCGCCACCACGTCGGCCAGGAATTTGTTGGAGATCGGGCTGTCACCCAGGCCGCCATCGCGCAGGTGCTCGTCGCGCGCCTTAGTGCCCGGGGCGAACTGCTGGAAGTAGTTAAACGGCTGATGGTGATACTGGAAGTTCGGCTTCTCGCCGCCGCCGCGCGCATCCAGTGCCGCCTGCCACGCGCCGCCGTACCACGCCCAGCTGACGCTCTTGCGCGACAGCAGATCGCCGATGGTGTCGTAAGTTTGTGGTGGCAGCGTGCTGGCGTCCTTTGGATCGGCGTGCAGCGGGTCGCCGTCGTAGGCCGGGCGGATGTAGCTTGGCTGATAGGGCGGGGCCATGGTGTTGACCGCATAGCCGTCCGGTGTGATGGCGCCATTGTTGACGAAGTGCGGATGACCGTCCAGCGCCGACTTGGGCGAGTCGGGCGCGGTCGACAGCCGCACACCGGTCGGGCCGTCGTCCAGCACCGCGATCTTTTTCTTGGCTGCGGTATCCTTGGCGTTGAAGTATTCCGGCACGCGGCCGGTGATCAGGAACTGGTGGTTCAGGTACGAGCCGCCGAAGGCCGCCATGAAGAAGTTATCGCACAGCGTGTACTGCTCGGCGATCTTCCACAGGCCGAGGTTCTTGCTGGTTTCGCCGTAGTGGCCCATCACCATGCCGCCGGTGTTGCCCCACGCGGCGAAGCCGTCGTTCTTGCCGCCGTTGATCTGCATCTGGTTCTGGTAGAACAGGTGCCACAGGTCGCGCGTGATCACGCCTTCCGGCAGTGGCTTGCCTTCGGTGTCGACCAGCTTGAACGGGCCGTTCGGCAGGTTCTTGATGTCGTCTTCCTTGAGGACGTATTTTTTGCCGCCGATGTCCTGCGTATTCGGCACCATGCCGCCCCAGACCTTCGGCAGCACCGGCAGCACCGAGCCGTCGCGGTCGCGCTGCTGGCAGGCGGCGGCCGGCGCGGCCGACAGTGGATTGGCGGTGCCGGGGAAGTTGGCAAACAGGTTGTTGAAGCTGCGGTTCTCCAGATAGATCACCACCACGTTCTTGATGTTGGACTTGATCTTGTCGTCGAGCGAACCTTTGGTGGCTGCTTTGGCCGTTGCGGCTTCGCTCAGCGCTGGCAGGGAGGTCGCCAGGCCGGCGGCGCCGGCTGCTTGGAAGATGCGGCGGCGCGAAGGGCTGACGGGAGCATCTTGTTCTAATTGTTCTGCTGCTGGTGCTTGATCCTTCACGCGGGCCTCCGTGGCTAAGCTAAAACAATAATTGTGACAGCTTTATGACCGCTTGGGTATGGATCCAGGTTCACGCTTCCGGCACGAAGGGCCGGCAGTCGACCGGGATATCGATGAGGAAGGTGGTGCCGCTGGCCGCCGAACTATCGACCGCCACGCTGCCGCCATGGCTCTCGGCCACGCTCTTGACGAACGGCAGGCCGATGCCCCAACCGGGTTTGCTCTTGGTGCTGCCGTCGCGCCACAGGTATTCGAAGATCTGGCCGCGATGCTCGTCGGCGATCGGGTTGCCGCTATTGTGCACGGAGATCAGCATGCGGCCGTGCGCCTCGTCGATCTTGATCTGCACGCCGTTGCCGTCGCCGTACTTGATGGCGTTGATGACCAGATTCTCCAGCGCCCGGCGCAGCGAATTTTCGCACCAGTAGCCGGTGACCGCGCTGCCGACGACGGTGCAGGCGCCCGGCGTGCCGATGCTGGCGTCGCTGCACACCTGGCGCGCCAGTTCCAGTACGTTGAACTGCGACAGGTCGAGCGCCAGCCGTTCGCCGCGGTTGAAACTCAGCGCATCCAGCAGTTCCTCGATCATGGTGCCGAGGCGATGGCCGTTGTCGAGAATCTTCTGGGCGATGGCCGGGGTGCGCTCCGGCGTCGCGCCGATGGTCAGCAGATGCGCCGCAGTGATCACCACCGACAAAGGGCTGCGCATATCGTGCGACAGCGCGGCCGCCATCTGGTGGCGGAACGATTCATGCATCGACGTGAACTTGCGGATCGACTCGCGTACCGCGGTGTCGATCGAACCGTTGACGATGCCCCATTCGGCGCGGCTCAGCACCACGCCCTGTTCGTCGGCCACGTGCGAGAAGGCGTCGCGGAATAGCTGGTATTCCTGGACGATCTGTTCCGGCTCGTAGGACGTCATGCGCGCGCGTTCATCGCCATGGGCGGCGGCGATGTCGTTGTTGCTGGTGGCCTCGTCGCGCGGGTGGTTCGGTGTCAACGCCTCGGCAATATTGTCATAAAAGACAGGCAGCGTGTTGAGCAGCGTAGGGTGCAGGATATGCTGCGCGCCCTTGATCAGCAGGCGCACCTGGCTTTCCCATTCCGCGAACACGGCGTCGCGCATGGCCAATACTTGTTTGGAAGTGGCCGACAGGCCGTTCTGATTCATTTTTTGATCTGATGCCAACATGCCTGATCCTTGCGCGCAATATATGCCTGAAATTGAAGAGCATATGGCAGAGCGGGCGAGGATAAGGGCCACCGAGCAAAATGTCCGGTAGTGATGATACACAGGTTTGTTGCATGATGGACGGGATTAGCGAGGGCCTGTCGCATCAGTAATACTATTGACAGCATTGCAGGGCGAAGCATTTGTCTTAGAATATTGGCATTATCCTTGGAGGTCCAGCCATGCCAGTTTTCACGCCAGATCAACTCATCACCGAGACCGAACCGAATCAAACGCTTTGGATTAGTGAGACGGGGCAGCTTACGCAGTTTGGTGCATTCATTGAAGTGCTTCAGCCAGGCGGCAGGTCGTCAATCAAGCATTGGCACAGCGCGGAAGATGAGATGGTCTATGTGCTGGAAGGTGAAATCACTGTGGTGGAGGGCGCGACCGAGACACTGGTACGCGCCGGTGGCGTCGCAACTTTCCGGGCCGGCGTCGCGGTTGGGCACTATCTGGAGAATCGCAGTTCTGCCGCAACGCGCTGCCTGGTTGTCGGCACCCGCGCGCCGGTTGATCACATTACCTATCCTGAGCACGACCGGATTTGCGTGCGAGACCGATCGCTGCCAGACGATATCTGGACCGACCTCGCTGGCCAGCCAGCCTCCAGCCCGTACTAGAAAGCAAAAAGCCGTTGAATCGGTTAAGAGTCAACGGCTTCTGCCTGAATTTGGTTGCGGGGACAGGATTTGAACCTGTGACCTTCGGGTTATGAGCCCGACGAGCTGCCAGACTGCTCCACCCCGCGTCTGAGGCCATGATTATATAGAGGTCGGCCGTAATCCGCAAGTGCTGGTTTTGGTTTGCGGACTTGGCAGGCTTTACGGCGTCTTATTTACGTCATCGTGTGTCCCGCAGTTACGCATGTAAGCGCAGCCGTCCTCGAAGGTGAAGCTGGCTTTGTAGCTGTCATTGCTAGTGATGTGCAATGTGTACACGTTCACTTTTTTTGATGGATCTAATAAGGATGGCACTTGTTTGTTTGTCAAAGTGTGAAGATGCAGTTTGGCCGGCGGGTGATCAAGATCCAATAACACCATCTCGCCAAGGGCGCGCCGCGCTTCCTTCTTGATATCCGGTTTAAGTCTCTTGAAACTATTTTGAAACCTTGGCTCATCAAGATTGAGCTTGCGGACGACGCGATCAGGTTTCATTCTTCGGATTCAATCCGGTCCAAAACTTTTTCTACTTCTTCCACGCTGCTGGCTGCGTAGCCGGATTTGCGACGAGAGAAGAGAATGTCGTGGTCGGCGATGGCCCATTGCAGGCTTACGACATCAGCGTAGGCTGCGCGGGCGGCTTCTTTTACAGCGGCATTGGCGCTTTGGAAATAGGTATCGCGGATAAGCTCACCAAGCTTGGCTAGTGTGTCATCGATGCGGAAATTGAGATCCAGTGCTTGTTTCGCTTCATCCCGTTGTATGCGTGCGATCAGTGAGTTGACGATCTCGCGCATCGTATTGAGACAAGCGGCTATATCCGCTGAGCGATCAAGCTGCAGAAGTCCTTCTACATTTTTTAATAGCTCAGCTGATTGCATGGTGTGGCCTCCATTTGGAAGTTTGCGCTGCCGGTTGGGCAGAGTCAAAGGCCACACGCCATGACTTTGAGATGAATCACTATTTTCTTAAGCCGCTGCCAGTCGCCACAGCGACGTTACTTCGGCGGCGCGGGCGGTGTGCAGGGGATCGGTGTCGTCGCTGGCGCGCGGGTGGGTCGGGCGCACGTCATGGCGGCCGGTGACTTTCAGGCCGGCGGCGGCGATCCATTCCAGCAGCTGTTCGCGCGGACGCAGGCCAAGGTGTTCGGCCAGGTCGGACAGGATCAGCCAACCTTCGCCACCCGGCGTCAGATGCTCGGAGAGGCCGGCCAGGAAGCCGCGCAGCATGCGGCTATCCGGATCGTAGACCGCGTATTCAATCGGAGAACTCGGACGCGCCGGCACCCACGGCGGATTACACACCACCAGCGGCGCGCGGCCTTCCGGGAACAGGTCGGCCACGCGCAATTCGACCTTGTTATCGAAGCCCAGCAGCGCCAGGTTTTCGCGGGCGCAGCTCAGGGCGCGCTGGTCCTGGTCGGTGCCGATCACGCGTGCTATGCCGCGCTTGGCCAGCACCGCCGACAGCACGCCGGTACCGACGCCGATGTCGAACGCCAGATTGACGCCGGCCGGCAGCGGGGCATCGGCCACCATCTGCACGTATTCGCCACGCACCGGCGAGAACACGCCGTAGTGCGGATGGATGCGCGCTTCCAGCGCCGGGATTTCGACGCCGGTGCGGCGCCATTCGTGCGCGCCGATCAGGCCAAGCAATTCGCGCAGCGAGGCGATGAACGGCTCTTCATAGCGGCCATAGGCTTCGTTGCAGGCCAGCTTGACGTCCGGCGCGCGGCGCAGCGGAATGGTGTAGCCGTCTTCGAAAGGAATCAGCAGCATGGCCAAGGTGCGCGCGCGTTGCGACTGCGCCTGGCGATGCAGGTGGAAGGCTTCGGTCGGCGTGGCGGGAATTTTGGCTGGCTTGTTCTTCTTGGCCGGCTTGGCTTTGTGGTCGGCGCGGCGGGCCAGCGCTTGCAGCAGCTGGCGCGCATTCTGGAAGTCGCCGCGCCACAGCAGCGCCGTGCCTTCGCAGGCCAGTCGGTAGGCTACATCGGCGTTGGTGCGGTCGTCGGCGATGACCACGCGTTTTGGCGGCGGCATGCCGGCTTCGGAGCGCCAGCGCGCGGAACGTGGCTCGCCGTTCTCCTCCCAGTGGATCTGTGATGGGCAGGGGAGGAGTTAATTTGTTCAGGCATGTGGGGGCTATCGGCAGAATAAAGGACGCGCTACGCCAGGCGGCGTAGCGGAAAGTGTCGCTATTATACCGGTCAGCCGGGCGGCGCTCAGGTTGATGCGGTGTTGGTCGGCGTTGTGTCGTCGGTCGCCGCGGCAGCATCGGCGGCGGCTGGTGTGGTTGCCGGCGTGGTGGTTGGCGCGGTAGTGGGCGTCGCAGCGTTAGTGATGGCTGGCGTATCGGTGGCGCTGGCGGCTGCCTTGGCTTTGTCGGCGGCGGTTGGCGGCGCGTAGGTGTTGGTGTCCTTGCTGTCGACCAGATTGAGCAAGCGCAGCGACAGGCCGCGCAGCGTGTTGCGGTCGATGCCGTCGGATTTGTCGTTGCTGTTGTTGGAGGTGGACAGCGCGGTTTGCAGGTCGCGGCCGATCAGCTGGAACAGGTCCGCCAGCGTGCCCGGGAAGTCGATGTTCGGCAGCTGCACGCTTGGCAGGTCTTTGGCCGCCTTGCCGTCGCCGGACTGCTTGACCGGTTGCGCGCTGCTGGCGTCATCGGCGCTGCTCGATTGGCTGGCGGCCGCATTGAGTTCCGCGTTGTACTGGACTTCCACTTCAAAATCGAACTTGCGGCCGTCGGCGGTGGTGATGGTGCCTTTACCGATGAAGTGCGAGCTGTCGGTCAGACTGAAGGCCGCAGCGTCGGTGGTACCGTTGGCGCCGGAGGTGTGCTGGTAGCCGACGGCCATGGTGGAACTGGTTTCCAGGCTGGCCGAGTCGAAATCGATCACCGCACCTTTGGCGTCGTCGCCGAACAGCGCTTGCGTGAAGCTATTGACGAAACTCTGAGCAAAATCCACCGTGGCGTTGCCGATCGAAGCGACGCGGCTGTCCAGGTCCAGCGCCTTGCTGGACGAGTTGGCAGAGGAGACACCTTGCGTTTTCTGCAAGGCTGGCGTCTTGGGATCGGCTTGGGTGCCGGTGAACAGCGATGGCAGGCGCGCGCCCAGATTCGAGATGGTAGACATGGCGGATTCCGGTTTCAATGTAACTTCTACAATAATTAACGGTATCGTAGTCGATTACTTGAGGGCGCGGCGCGCAAATTAATGGTGGTGGGTCCAGCCCTCTGGCGCGGCCAGGTAGGATTGCACGGCGTCCTTCTGGCCGATGGCGTGATGTTTCACTTCGCCGCAGGCGCAAACGCCCACGTAAGGCTGGATGTGCGAACAGGCCGAGACCTTTTGCAGGCGGACTTGCACGGCTTTGGCGCATTTAACGCATTTGAAGGTGAGGGTGCGTGGTGCTTTTAACATGGTTGTATCGCTGCTTGAAAAGGCAAAGGCGGGATTTTATCACTCACGCATAGATATCCACCGAGGGTGCGGCCGTCGGCGCGGCGCCATAGGCGTTCTGGGTTTTTTGCTGCGCCAGTTCGGCGCGGGCCTGGTTTTCCATCTGCTGCGCCTGGGAGGCGACTGCGCGATCGGCGCTGGACGGTTCGGCCGGGGCCAGCGCCGCCGCCTGAATGGTGCGCGCGCGTTCAATGGTTTCTTGCGGCGTGGCGCCGGGCGAGGTGTCGATATTGACTTCGCCGCCGGTGGCGTAATCGACGCCGTTCGGGCCGCGCTGGTAGGTGTAGGAGGCACCGGAGGTGGCCAGTCCGCCGGCAGCGGCCAGGTGGGCTTGTTCGTGCTGGCGTACTTCGAGGTCGCGGGATTTGAGCTGGTCCAGCATGGCCAGCGCTTCTTCCGACAGCTGCGTGGTGGCCGATGGCGTGGCTTGCGGCGCAGCGCTAGCCGTCGGCGGCGCTGGCGCAAAGCGCGTCGCCGGTACGGTGGCATAGCTGGACGGGATGGCGCCGACATTCATGGGATGAGAACCTCCCTCTGAATGATAGCAAAAAAACAGCGCGGCGTTACTTCCTATTCGGTGACGGTGGCCACCACGGTGTGCAGCAGGCGATTGACCTTGGCGCCCATCTCGTCGGAGCCGTAGTCGCCGGCGGTGACCACCAGCGTCAGGTCCAGCTCAGGCACGATGAAGATGCGCTGGCCGCCGTTGCCAAATCCGGCGTTCCAGGCGACGCGGTGATCCTTCCATGCCGCCGTGCCGGCCCACCACTGGTAGCCGTAGTGGATTTCATCCGGCTGGTCGCCGGGGCTGCGGAAGCCGACACTCAGGCGTGGCTTGAGCGAAGCGTCGATCCAGTCTTCCGCCACCAGTTGGCGGCCGTTCCAGCGGCCGTGGTTCAGCATCAGGCGCCCCAGCTTGGCCATGTCGCGTGGACGCAGGCGCAGGCCGGCGAACGACGCGGGGCGGCCGCGCAGGTCGGTCACCCATTGCCATTGCGTGATGCCCAGAGGTGCGAACAATTCGGTGTTGGCCACATCCAGCCATGGTTTGCCGGCGACGCGGCTGACGATATCGGCCAGGATCAAGGTGCCGCCGCCGTTGTAGTTCCATTTGGCGCCCGGCGGCGATTCGATCGGCCGCTCCAGCACGTAGCGTATGGGATCGGTTTTCCAGAACAGGCGCATCTCGTTGTTGGGCTGCGCACCTTCGTCCCACTTCCAACCGCCGCTCATGGTCAGTAGGTGTTCGAGGTTGATGGCGTCCAGCGCTGGGGAGCGCAGGTCTTTGTATTCCGGGTAGTAGTCCAGCACAGGCGTGGCGAGGCTGTCGATTTTGCCTTGCTGTTTTTCGATGCCGACCAATAGGCTGATGATGCTTTTGCCGATAGAGCGATTGTCGTGCAGCGTGTCTGGTCCGAAGCTGACGGTTGGCGCGAACGGCGGCCACACGCCGAGCGCTCGGGCGATGGACTTGTCCTTGCCGCTGCGGTACATCTCCGCCACCAGCTTGCCGTGGCGTTCGATGACGATGCTGTGGATGTTGTCCTTGCCCTGGGCGATGGCGGTCAGCGTCAGGCACAGGGTGGTGGGATTGAAACCGCTGGCTTCGGGCGTGCTGAGTTCCCAGCCGTCGGTTTGGATGGTGGGGATGGCGCAGGAGGCTGCGCTGGCCGACAGGGGAAACAGCATGCATAAGCTGAAACGCAAGACGGCGCGGCGCATTGGCACTCCTATTGAACGGTGATGGTGCTGCGGCCACCGGCGGATGGCTGGACCAGGATTCTGGCCGAGATCCGCTCGGTCATTTCCTGCACGTGGGAGATGACGCCGACTTTGCGGCCCATCGCTTGCAGGCCATCCAGCGCATCCATGGCGACGCGCAGGGTGTCGGCATCCAGGCTGCCGAAGCCTTCGTCGATGAACAGCGATTCGACGCGTACGCGGTTGGAAGAGAGCGAGGCCAGGCCCAGTGCCAGCGCCAGCGAGACCAGGAAGGACTCGCCGCCGGACAGCGAGTGCACCGAGCGCATTTCGCCGCCCATGTCCTGGTCGCGTACCAGCAGGGCGAGCGATGGCGCGGCGTTGTTCTGGATGCGTTCCAGCTGGTAGCGGCGCGACAGGTGGTTGAGATGCGCATTGGCGTAGCCCAGCAGGACGTCGAGCGTAAATTGCTGGGCGTAGTTGCGAAAGCGTTTGCCGTCGGCGGAGCCGATCAGGTCATCCATTCGCGCCCAGCGCTGGGTGATGGATTCCTGGTGGTCGATTTCTGCCAGCATGGCGCTGGAGCGGTGGCGTTTGTCATCGTCTTGCGCCAGCGCGAGGTGCAGCGCGGTGGCGTGGTCGTTGGCGGTTTTGCGTTCGGCCAGCAGGGCGGCGAGCAGGGCAGCGATGACCATGGCCGGTGGTTCGACCGGTGCTTCGTCGGCGGCTGGCGCGGATTCCAGCGGCGCGTCGTCTGCTGATGCCAGGACCTGTGTCGCGGCGTCGGCCCACAGGTCTGCGGTTGCGGGCGCGGATTTGTCTGCGGCCTTCGCGTTAGCGTTGCCTGCGGCTGGGGCGGCAGTCACGCCCGCGTCGGCGCCACCGGTAGCGTTGTCGGCGCCTACCGCGTCGGCCGGCATTTGGGTGATGGTGCGCGGTGGCGGGGCGGTGAGTTGGTGCTGTTCGCGCTGGCGTTGGCGTTCTTGCAGCACGGTTGTGGCCTGGTCGGCGGCGCGGGCCAGTGTTTGCAGGGCTTCGCGCTCGGCGCTGATGTCGTCGGCGGACAGGGCGAGCAGGTCGTGCAGTTGCGTCAGATCGTGCAGGCCGGCATCGGGCTGGCGCTGCTGGAATGCGGTCAGCCAGTCTTCCAGTCGCGCGGCGGCGGTGGCGGCGGATGCGTGTAGCGTTGCGAGACGGTTGCCAGCCTGCGCCAGCGCTTCGTCGGCGCGCGTGCGGAATTGCGCGGCGTGTTGGGCGGCGGCCTGGCTGGCCGCATGGCGCGTTTTGGCGGCATCGATGGCGGCTTGCAGCGCGGTTTCGACGTCGCGAATCTCCTTACCGCCCCACATCGCCATGCGCTGTTCCTGGCTGGCTTTTACGCCCGCATCGACAGACGTGAATGCGGTGCGCGCGGCCAGGGCGTCCTGGCCGGCCTTGGCCAGCGCCTCGTTCAAGCCCTTCAGTTCGACCTCGATGGCGGCCATGCCGGCAGCGCGGTCATCGTAAGCAGCGCGCTGCGCCAGCCACTGCTTGCTCTCGGCCTGACGCGCCTCGTAAAACCGCGCCGGGCCGGACTTCCAGTCTTCCTTCCACTCTTCGCTTGGAATATCACCGCCGCTGAAGGCCGAATCCAGATCGGCCAGCAGGCCGCTCAGCACCAGCGCCACTTCGATGCGCTGATCTTCCAGCGCCTTGTATTCGGTATCCGCTTGCGCCAGCGCGGCCTTGGCGGCAGCGGCCACGGTTTGCAGGCGCGTATGCTCGGCTGCGAAGCGTTCGTAAGCCGTTTGCGCCTGGTCGCGCGCCACCCGCGCTGCCTGCACCTCGCGCTCCTGCTGCTCGACGGCCTCCAGTCCTTGCTGCGCTTCCGTCAGCTTGTCGATGAACCACTGCGTGCGTTCGGCTTCCGGCGGCACCGCGTTGGCGACCACCAGCGCATGCACAGACCACGTGGCGGACACGCGTTCCAACTGCTGCTGCAACGAGCGCTGCTCGGCCGCCAGTACGCTCAGATGATCGGCGCTGGCCTGCGCGGTGGCGCGCTGCGCTGCCTGTTGATTGACGTTGACTTCCAGCTGCTGGCGACTACGCGCCACGTCGCCTTGCAACTCGCGCAGCATGGTTTGCAGGCTGTCGTCGTTGTGGCGGTAGGGATGGTCCTTGGCGCCGCAGACAGGGCAGGGCGTGTCGTCTTCCAGCGTCTGGCGCAGCGATTCCACGCTGGCCGCAGTGGCGGCTTCCGCCAGTTTGAGCGAACGTTCCGCCTGCGCGAAAGTGGCCAGAATGGCTATCCCTTCCTGCTGCGCGGCGACCAGTTGCGCCTCGGCGGCAGTCATCGTCTGGCGCAGCTGCGCCGATTGCGTCTCGATTTGCGCGTTGCGGGTCTGGCGTGATTCCAGATCCAACCAGATTTTCTCCGCGCCGGTCAGGCGGCTGCGGTACTGCTCCCAACTGGCGCGCGAAGCCTGCAATTGCTCGATGGAATACGAAGCAAGGTGCTGCGCGGTTTGCTGGCGCTGAAGCTCCAGCGTTTGCAGTGCTTCCACGGCGCCGGCCAGCTTGGTGCTGGCGTCGGCTTCCTCGTCGCGATGCAGCTGCGCGTTGCGCTGCACGCGCGATAAACCTGCATGCAAACGCTCGGCCTGCGCGGCCGCCTGGCCGGCCTGCACGAACAGTACGTCCCAGCGCTCCCACTGCTGCGCCAGGGCCTTCCAGTGTTTGTGCTGTTCCAACCAAGTGACGCCGGCCTGCTGCTGCGCCGTCAGGCGCGCATGTTCGCCTTGTCGCGATTGCAGCGCAGCGTTGGCTGCAGCATCGGATTGGTCGGCTTTCTCGCACGCCGCCGATGCCTGCCGCCATGCCGGCAGCATCGCTTCGATGCGGGCGTCCAGCGCCTTGGCCTGATCCAGCTGCGGCGCGGCGGCGCGCTGGGCGGCTTCCGCTTCCTGCTGGCTGGCGGCGGCTTGCGCCTGCGCGGCATTGGCCTGTTCCAGTGCCAGCGCGGCCTGCTGCACGTTGTGCGTGCCGGCGACGATGGCTTCCTGCGTAGCCGTGATGTCGCCGTTGATGCGGCGGATATCCTCGGCCAGCGGACGTGCCGGCTGCACGGCGTCGATACGCGCCAACGCGGCGCGGCGCAGTGCAGCGGCTTCCACCGAGGCTTGCGCGTCGGCACTGGCCTGGCGCGCGGCTTGTTCTTCCTGTTCGAGGCGCTCCGCCTGCTGGTGCCAGCGCAGTTCCTGCTCCAGCTCCGCCTTTTGCTGATCCAGCGCTTGCAGGGCGACGCCGGCGTCGGCGCTTTTCGCCAGCAGCTCGGCGCGCTCCTCGGCGTTAAGCGGCTTCTGGTCGGCCAGGCGCAAATTCAGTTTTTGCAGCGCGGCCTGTTCCAGCTTGTTGCGCTCGAAGGCGCGCATCGAGATTTCGGAATAGACTGTGCTGCCGGTCAGCGTTTCCAGTAGTTCGCCGCGTTCGTTGTCTTCGGCTTTCAGGAACGCCGAAAACTCGTTCTGCGCGAGCAGCACGGCGCGCGTGAACTGTTCAAACGACAGGCCGATGCGTTTTTCGATTTCCGCCTTGACCTCGGTCTTGGTGGCGCCAATCAGCTGTTCCGATGGCAGCAGCTTGAGGGACATGGTGGTCGGCTGCAAAGCGCCTTCCGCCTTGGTGCGGGAGCGGCGCACGCTCCAGCGCGCGCGGTACGAGGCGCCGTCGCTGCCGACGAAGTCCACTTCCGCGTAGCCTTCAGCTGTACCCCGACGCAGCAGGGTGCGCGGGTCTTGCGTGGAGACGGTCTCGTTGCCGACATCGGCCAGGTAATTGCGTCCGGCCACGCGCAGCAGGCGTGGCGTGGCGTCGTATAGCGCCAGGCACAGGGCGTCCAGCAAGGTGCTCTTGCCTGCGCCGGTCGGGCCGCTGATGGCGAACAGGCCGGTGGAGGCCAATGGCTCGGCTTCAAAATTGACGCTGAATTCTTCGGCCAGCGAGGCCAGGTTCTTGCCGCTGATTTTCAGGATTCTCATGGCAGCATCAACTCCGCAAAAGCGCTCAGTTGATCGGCCGGCGCTTCATTGCCGAAGCGCTGCTGGTACAGCTGTCTGAAAATGTCGTCGGGCTTGAGTTTTTCCAGCTGGTCTAGCGTCATCACTTCCTTGTCGATGGACGAGGCGCGGGCGGCGGTCGAGGTTTCAATCTTCGCCAGCCGCACCGGCTTGCCGTCCAGCGCCGCTTCGATGCGCGCGCGCAGGCCGGGTTCCGGTTGCTCCAGCAGCACGCGCACTTCCAGATAGGGTTGCTGTTCCACCGGCGCGTCCGGCGGCGACAGCGCAGCCAGTTCCTCCAGCACCTGCGTTAGCGGCGCCGGCTTGGATGGCACGCGCATCAGCTCCACCGCGCGCGGCACCGCCACCGGCACAATCTCGCGCAGCACCGGGCCGTCAAGGTCGATGCGCAAAATCTGATGCGCGTAATTCACCTCGGCGAACGACAGCGGCAGCGGGCTGCCGGAGTAGCGGATGTGTGCCTGCTTGCCGACGTTTTGCGCCAGATGCAAATGCCCCAGCGCTGCGTAAGCGATGGCGGGATCGAAGATCCCGGCCGGCAGCATCTCGGTGCCGCCGATAACGATGCGGCGTTCCGAATCGTTGGACATCTGCCCATCCACCATGTGGCAGTGGCCCATGGCGACGATGGCCTGGCCGTCCTGGCGCCTGCTCTGCGCCAGTGCAAACGCCTGCTGGTACAGCGTGGCGATGCCGGCCAGGTAAGGATCGGCGCCGTCTTCCGTGGCCACGCGTGGCACGTCGCCGGGACGCAAAAACGGCACTGCCAGGCACCAGGCCTCCACCGCGCCGCTGCGGCCCGTGAGTGGCAGCACCAGCGATTCGACATCGATCTCGCCATCGGCATTGCGCTGCACGGCGCCGATCACGCGCGTGCCGTGGGCTTCCAGCAGCGGTCCGGGCGCATCCAGCCGGCCCGGTGAATCGTGGTTGCCGGCGATGATGATCAGGTTCAGATGCGGTGCGCGCTCCTTGGCGATCCGCAGGAAGCGGTACAGCTGCTTTTGCGAAGCGGATGACGGGTTGGCGTTATCGTAAATATCCCCGGCGATCAGCAGCACGTCGGCCTGTTCGGCGACGATGGCGTCCAACAGCCAGTCGAGAAAGCGCTGGTGTTCGTAGTGACGCTCGAAATTATGCAGGGATTGGCCGAGATGCCAGTCGGAGGTGTGCAGCAGACGCATGAAAAATAGGATGAAGCAGCCGGAAAGCGCTCAATATAGCGCAAGCCGGCGGCTCCCGGTTTGATTTATGCCGCGCTTATGCGACGTTACTGGCTGGCGGGTGGGCCGGCAAGCCGGCGCGGAAGGTGTTGCGGCCGGCCTGTTTGGCCTCGTACAGCAGGATGTCCGCGCGGTTCAGCAGTTCGGCGGGGCTAACCTCTTCGTCGCGGTAGTAGGTCAGGCCGATGCTGGTCGATATCGACACCACGGTGCCACCGAGGTCGAAATCGGCCTGCATGGCGGTGACGATTTTGGCCGCGGCGGCCGCCGCGTCGTCGGTGCGGTGGATGCGCTCCATGATGATGGTGAATTCGTCGCCGCCCAGTCGGGCGATGGTGTCGCTGGCGCGCATGGTATGGGTCAGGCGCGCCGAAAATGCCTTCAGCAGGGCGTCGCCGACGGCGTGGCCGAAGGTGTCGTTGACCGGCTTGAAGCGGTCGATGTCCATATACATCACTGCCATCAGGTTGGCGTTGGCGCGCGAGGCGGCCATGGAATCGTGCAGCTTTTGCAGGAAGCCGGCGCGGTTGGTCAGGCCGGTCAGCGCGTCGACCTGCGACAGCCGCAGCAAACGCTGTTTCTCGCGCTTTTGCACGGTGATGTCCTGCCGCATGACGTGGAAGCCGATCACATTGGCGCCGTCTTCGTCCATTTGCGGGATGTACACCACTTCGTAGGTGCGTTCAGTGGTGTCGCTGTCGTCGTCTTCCTCGAAGGTCAGGGTTTCGCCTTCCAGCGCGCGCAGTACGTATGGTTCCAGGAAGGCGTAGCGCTGCTCGCCCAGCGTTTCGCGGATGCTGCGGCCCAGCACCGTAGTGCCGGTGCGGTTGAATTCCCGTTCGTAGGCCACGTTGTGGAAGCGGTAGACCTGTTTGGCGTCGATGTAGGCGACCATCGCCGGCAGCGTGTCGGCGATGGTGCGCAGGCGCGATTCGCTCTCGCGCAGTGCCATCACCGACTTGCGGACATGGGTGATGTCGTCCACCGTGCCGACGTAGCCGTACACTTTGCCGTCCACCACCATGGCGGCGATCTTGAACGAGACCCAGACGATCATGCCGTCCGGGTGCACGCAACGCAGCGTGTCCTGGTGCGGCGCGCGGGTTTGCGCCATGTGCTGCAGCGCGGTCTTGAGCACCACCCGGTCTTGCGGATGGACGGCGCGCATCCAGGCGTCGCCCAGCGCTTCCTCGCGCGTTAGCCCTGTGATCAGTTCAAAGGTGCGGTTGACGTAGGTGCAGTGGCCGGAGGCGTCGGCGCGCAGCAGGCCTAGCGGCGAGGCGTCGTTGACGGCGGTGAGCTCGGCCTGCTGCTGGCGCGCGGCCAGTTCGGTTTCCTTGCGCGAGGTGATGTCGCGCACGGTGACGGCCACGCCGTCGGTGATCGGCACAATCTGGTGGTGCAGCCAGTGGACTGCGCGGTTGGGCAGGAAGTCGACTTCGATTTCCTCTTCCAGCGGCTGGCGCGATTCCAGCACATGGCGGAATTTTTCGACGAAACCCTTGGAGTGCAGCTCGGGCATCACCTCCACCAGGCGCTTGTCCTTGATGTCGGCGCTGCGGTAGCCCAACAGCTGCGCGCCGCGTTCATTCAGATCGGCGATGGTGAAGTCGAGTATTTCGCGGTGTGCGCCGCGCATGCGGCACGCCTTGAACATATACACCGCATCCAGGCTGGCGTCGGCGGCGGCGCGCAGCATTAGCTGCGCCTCGATCACCATGCGGGCGGTGTGGCGCAGGCGATGCGCCTGGCGCATCAGCAGGTAGACGAACAGCGTCACCAGCACCGACACCACGGCGGCGGCGCCGAAATAGATATTGCGGCGGCGTTCAAAGCGCGCCATGGCCGACGCGGCAGGATCGCCCACCACGGCCGTCAGCTGATAGCGCGGCATCTCGGCGTAGCCGTAGATGCGGTCGACGGCGTCGAAGCGGCGCTTGAGCAGGAATTCCTCGGCCGGCTGGGTGACGCTGGGCTGCGGCACGCTGAAGTCGATGCTGTCGCTGATGATCACCTGGTCGTCGATGCGGGCGGCCGACATGCCGTTTTCGCGGCTGATCAGCATCACCGCGCCGCCGGGATCAACGTTCAGGCGGTCGTAGTCCTCGACGAAATAGGCCGGATCGATCATCACCATGATCACGCCGGCGAAACTGCCGTCGGGATGATTCAGGCGGCGCGAGATCTGGATCTGCCATTTCTTGGTGCGGCTGTCGACCACCGGCGTGGCCACCAGCGACACGTCGGACGGGTTGTTGGCGTGGTTGCGGAACACCGGCTGGCGTCTCAGGTCCGGCGTGAAGTAGCCGTTCAAGCTGTCGATGATCCGGCCGTCGCGGTCGAGGATGGCCAGCGGCAGATCGAGCTTGGTCGGCAGCAGCGAGTCGAGCAGGCCGTTCTTGCGGGTGAATTCGGCCAGCCGCAGCGCGCCGCCGGTTTCCTCGTATTTGAGTTTAAACAGCTGGGTGGCATGATCGACCTGGCGCAGCAGGTGGGTGCTATGCTCGGCCAGCGTGCGCGCCAGCGATTGACTATGCAGCACCGCCTCGTAATGGGCGGTGTTCTGTTCCTGCCGGACCTGATAGGTGACGGCGGCCCAAGTGAAAATCAGCAGCCCCAGGCCGAAGGCGGGCAGCAGTATCGCGCGGTATAAACGGCGAAAGAGATCGCGCATCGGGGAACGTTCCTCATCGGTATCGGAAATCTTTCGGGGTATTCTGCACGGAAATATCGCTTTTGGCGTGAAAGTGGTGAAAAAAACCTTAATCCGTTCACAGGCAATATTGAAAACTTTATTAGAATAGCGCTCATGACTGAACCGATATTGAGCCTGTCCGCCGCGCGCGCGCTGCATCTGGCGGCGCAAGGGCTGTTGCAGCCGCGTCGCCGCAAGGCCCGTCCGCCCGACCTGCTGGCGGCGATCCGGCAAATGGGCGTGCTGCAAATCGATACTATCCACGTGGTGGCGCGCAGTCCGTACCTGGTGCTGTGGAGCCGTTTGGGCGACTATCCGCAGGCATGGCTGGAGCAGGCGCTGGCCGGTGGTGAGCTGTTTGAATACTGGGCCCACGAGGCCTGCTTTGTGCCGATCGAGGATTACGGCTTGTATCGCCATCGCATGCTGGACCCGGAAGCCATGGGCTGGAAGTATTCCGCCACCTGGATGAAGGAGCGCCGCGCCGAAGTCGACGCGGTGCTGGAACATATCCGCATCAACGGTCCCACGCGCTCCTCGGACTTTGAACGCACCGACGGCCAGGCTGGCGGCTGGTGGAGCTGGAAGCCGGAAAAGCGTTCGCTGGAAGTGCTGTTCACCACCGGCGCGCTGATGATCGCCGCCCGCCACAACTTCCAGCGCATCTACGACCTGGCCGAGCGCGTGCTGCCGCACTGGGACGACAGCCAGTTACCGCACACGGACGAGGTGCGCCGAGAGCTGGTACTGAAAGCCGTCAAGGCCATGGGCTGCGCGCGCGCCGGCTGGATCAGCGACTACTTCCGCACCAAGCCGCCGCGCGTCGATCCCGAAACACTGGTGGAGCAGGGCGCATTGCTGCGCGCCTGGGTGGATGACTGGGATGATCCGATCTACGTCCATTCCGACCATGCGGCGCTGCTGGACAGCGCCGCCGCCGGCACGTTGGCGCCGACGCTGACCACCATCCTGTCGCCGTTCGATCCGGTGGTGTGGGACCGCCGCCGCGCGCTCGAACTATTCAACTTCGACTACCGGCTGGAATGCTACACGCCGGCCGACAAACGCAAATACGGCTACTTCACGCTGCCGATCCTGCGCCGTGGCGCGCTGGTGGGGCGGGTGGACGCCAAGGCGCACCGGCGCGACGGCGTGTTTGAACTCAAATCGCTGGTGCTGGAACCGGCCACGCGCGTCAGCGAGCGCTTCACGCGCGACGTCGCCGCCGCGCTGCAACGGCTGGCCGACTGGCACCAATGCCCGCACATACAGATCACGCAAGCGACGCCGGCCAGTTTCGGGTCGCAGCTGCAAGCCGCACTCAGTGCGGCAGAACCAGGCAAGGAAGCCGCATGAAGGTAAGAAAATGACACTGCCCGTTGCCCCCGCCAGCCTGCTGGCCGCCGACGGACAGCCGCTGTTTGGACGTTACGCCGGCCAGGTCGGCAACATCGACTGGAGCCAGCTGGCCGCGCCGTTTTCCCGCAGCCCGCTGTGGCGGCGCTTTCACCACAAGCGCTGGCATTACGTGGCGCTGTGCACGGAGGAGGTATTCTGCGCGGTCGCCGTCGTCGATCTAGGCTGGATCAGCACCGCCTTTGCCTACGCCTTCGAGCGCAAGGACGGCGACATGCTGGCTAACTTGTCGCAGGACGGTTTGCCGCTGGTGTCGGCCAAGCTGGCCAATCATGCCGGCGAGTCGAGCAGCTTCTCGCGGCGCGGCACCCACATCGCGATCGACACCAGCGGGGACGGGAGCTACGCGCTGACGCTGCGCAGCGACTACCTGGAAGTCGACGCCAGCTTCGGCCCCTCGCCATCGCCGCTGCTGCTGGCCACCGGGCCAATTGCGCAAGGCTCGGTGCACGCCACGCAGAAATCGTCGGCCATGCCGCTGCGCGGTGAAGTGCGCACCTGGCGCGATGAATTCAAGCTCGATGGCGGTGTCGCCAGCTTCGATTACTCCAACGGCCTGCTGGCGCGCAACACCGCCTGGCGCTGGGCTTCGGCGCACAATATGGAACTGGGCTTCAACCTGCAGGCCGGCTATTTCGGCGACCATGAAAACGCACTGTGGCTGGACGGCGACCTGATTGCGCTGGGCCCGGCCCACTTCCTGTACGATAAAAAGGATGCGCTGTCGCAGTGGCACATCTTCACCGAGGACGATATGCTGGACTTGTACTTCACACCGGAAGGCGCGCGCCGCGACAACAAGAAGACGATGGTGGCGGCCAGCCGCTATCTGCAGCCGATCGGCACCTTCAGCGGCTGGGTGCGCGCCGCGCCGGATCAGCCGAAACGCATGGTCACGCAGCTGATGGGCGTGACCGAAGACCATTCCTCGCGCTGGTAAGCCGGAAAGTAAGCCAACAATGAGCATCCGTAATCTCGACCGACTGTTTCAACCGCGTTCCGTGGCCGTGATCGGCGCGTCGGACAAGCCGCTGCGCATCGGCACGCGGGTGCTGGCCAATCTGCTGGATGGCGAATTTACGCGCAGCGGCGGCACCGTGTGGCCGGTCAATCCCAAGTACCAGCGGCTGCAAGGTTTGCAGTGCCACGCGCGGGTGAGCGCGCTGCCGGTGTCGCCCGACCTGGCCATCATCTGCACGCCACCGGCCACCGTGCCGGGGCTGATCCACGACCTGGGCGCGGCCGGCTGCAAGGCGGCGATTGTGATGACGGCCGATCCGGGCCACAACGGCGGCCGCGGCCTGCGCCAGCCGATGCTGGAAGCGGCGCGGCCGTATTTGCTGCGCATCCTCGGCGCGGGCAGCGCGGGCTTGCAGTCGCCGGCAATGGGACTGGACGCCAGCTTCACACAAATGCCGGCGCGCAAGGGCAAGCTGGGATTCGTCTCGCAATCGGCGGCGCTGGCGACGGCGGTGCTGGACTGGGCCGGCCAGCGCGGCATCGGCTTCTCGCGCTTTGTCGCCATGGGCGATGGCGCCGACGTTGATTTCGGCGACCTGCTGGACTATCTGGCGGCCGACGGCGAAACGGAAGCCATCCTGCTGTGTATTGAACAGGTGAGCAGTGCGCGGAAATTCATGTCGGCCGGGCGGCTGGCGGCGCGCGGCAAACCGGTCATCGTACTGAAAGTCGGACGCGATGCGGCGCCGGGCGCGGACCTGGTGTTTGACGCGGCGATCCGCCGCGCCGGCATGCTGCGCGTGTACTCCACCGAGGATTTGTTCGACGCCGTCGAAACGCTGGCGCGCCAGCGGCCGCAGCGCGGCGAGCGGCTGGCGGTGCTGACCAACGGCGGCGGCTTGGGATTGATCGCGGCCGATGCGCTGTCCTGCACCGGCGCGCAACTGGCGGCGTTTTCGCCGGAGACGCTAAAGCGGCTGGCGCAGGCCGGCGCGCCGCAAACCAATCCGGTCGACTTCCTGGCCGATGCGCCGGTCGAGCGTTACACCGGCGCGGTGCAGGCGCTGTTGAACGAATCGCAGGCCGACGCGCTGCTGTTCCTGCACGCGCCAACCGCCATGGTGGGCAGTGAGCTGATCGCCCGCGCGGTGGCGCCGCTGATGCAGGCGGCCGGCAAGAACGTGCTGTCTTGCTGGCTGGGCGGTAGCTCGGTGGCGCAGGCGCGCCGCGTGTTCGCCGACGCCGGCCTGCCAACCTACGACACGCCGGAGAAAGCCGTCAACGGCTTCCTGCAGATCGCCCAGTATCGGCGCAACCAGGAGCTGCTGATGGAGGTGCCGGTCGGCGTGCCGACCACCGGCGCCAAGCAACGGGCGGCGGCGCGCGCGCTGGTGCAGGCTGCGCTGCACGCGGGGCACAGCGAATTGACCGACGCCGATGCGCGCGCGCTGATGGCGGCGTATGGCATCGCGCTGGCGACGCCGCAGCAGGCCGCGCTGGCTGGCGCCACGCTGGCGGCGGCGCGCATCCAGATCAGTCACGATCCGGTGTTCGGGCCGGTGGTGTTTTTCGGTCAGGGCGGCATTGCCGCCGATGTGGCGGCCGACCGCGCGGCGGGCCTGCCGCCATTGAATATGGCGCTGGCGCGCGATCTGGTCGACCGCACCCGCGTTTCGCGCCTGCTGGCGCAGGGCCAGACCCCGGCCGACGGCGAGGCGCTGATCCGCACGCTGGTGCAGGTGGCCGACATGGTGGCCGATCTGCCGGAATTGACTGAACTGGATTTGAATCCGCTGCTGGCGATCGGCGGCGGCGTGGTGGCGCTCAGCGCGCGCATGCACCTGGCCAAGGCGCGCGGACGGCGCACGGAGCTGGCCATCCGTCCGTACCCGCAGGAGCTGGAGGAGCGGCTGGACTGGAACGGCGGCCAGATCCTGCTGCGCCCCATCAAGCCAGAAGATGGCGCGCAGCACCAGCAGTTCTTCAGTGCGCTGGCACCGGACGATGTGCGTCTGCGCTTTTTCTCCGCCATGCGCGAACTGCCGCCGGCCCAGCTGGCGCGGCTGACGCAAATCGACTACGACCGCGCCATGGCGTTCATCGCCACCCGCCCCAACCCCCAGGGCCAGCCGGAAACGCTGGGCGTGGTGCGGGCGGTGCTGGACCCTGATAACCAGTCGGCCGAGTTCGCCATCATCGTGCGTTCCGATTTGAAAGGCAAAGGACTGGGCTACATTTTGTTCCAGAAACTGGTGGATTATTTCCGCGCACGGGGTACGCGCGAGATCGTCGGCGACGCCTTGTCGGAAAATACCGGCGTGCAAAAACTGATACGCCACTTCGGCGGCGTGGTATTGCCGCATCCGGAAGCAGGAATGGTGCGTCTACAACTGCCTTTGCGATAGCATTCGCGCCACGCTTGAGATATATTGGTGCTACCAAACGTGCCTGCGGGTTTGTTCTAGCGCAAAGCGCCGTTGTCGGGAAACTTTACACTTTTACTTCCGCTATCCAGCCCTGGGAGTCAGTCAGAATGTTAACCGCCACATACACTTTGGTAGCCCTCTCGGTCGAGCAAGCCAGTGTTCGTTTGAGTTTGCTATCGTTTCAAAAGTATGTGCGCACCACGCTCATGCAGCAGAACCGCATGACGCTGTCGCAACTGGAATACGCTTGCGAAAACCTCAACACCCTGTATCAGGCTTGCCACTGGCGCAAGACTGAAATGTATCTGATCCCGGCGCTGCGCGATGCGACCGAGCGTGCCGATCATCTATTAGATGAACTCAACCGTCTGAACCAGTCGGCGCTGACGTCGATCCGCCTGCTGCAAGAGAAGCTGGGGTCACTGGCTGATGTGCGCGATGAGCAAGTCAGCGAAGTGTGCGACAGCATCGACCTGTTCTGCGCCTCGCTGCTGAAGCGGCTGGAAAAGGAAGAACAGGAATTGTTTGTCCTGGCGCGCAACGCCATCGCCGGCGATACCTGGTTCTCGATCGCCAATCAATTAATGATGCACGACAAGCATCTTGATGAAATGAAGCGCTCCGGCCTGCCGCCGGCGGAGGCGGCGCAAGTGTCGGCCCGCCGTCGCGCGCTGCCGGGCGGGGAGGTGGATGACGGCCAGATTTCCATTCCCGGCTTGCAGGTGTTGCCGATCGTCAGCCTGGAAGAAGTACCGGCCCCACCGCCGAAAAAGCCCGCGCGGCAGCAGTCGCGCGACGATGCAATTATGAAATAACCGCCCCGTAGAGCACTAGCCGGGCAAATTTCCCCTGCTTTGCTATGATGGTGGTTTTAGCCATCACCACTGGGCACCATGTTCGATTTCCTCTTTAAGCGTGCGACCGAGACCTCGGCCGTTCCCACAGCACCTGCGGCCACGCCCGAACAGGATGCGGCTGCGGCCGCCACTGCCGGTCGTCGGGACGCGCAAACGCAGCGCGCCGCCGCGCTGAATGGCAACGAAGCGGCCGCCGTCGCCTTGATCCTGGAGAGCGAGTTTGCCAGCGTGCGTCTGAGCGCGGCGGAGTATGTGCAGTCGCAGCCAGCCCTGGAACAGGTGTTGCAGGCGGTGCGCAATACCGACCGCCGCGTCGCCAAGCTGATGCAGGGGCGGCTGGACGCCATTCGTTACCAATTGGCCGAGCAGCAAAAGGCCCAGGCTTGCCTTGATCTGGCCCACCGCATGTTGCAAGATGAGAAACTGACGCCGAACCAGGTGGCGGAGCTGGATCGCCAATGGCAGGTGGTGGCGGCGGTGCCGGCGCTGGCCGAACCGTATGCGACCGCCCGCGCGGCGCTGGCGGCGCGGCTGGAGGCGCAGGTGGCATTGCAGCGCCGCATCATCGATGCGCTGGCGGCGGTGCGCAAGTTGCCGCAAGCCGGCCTGCCGGCGGACGAGGCGCTGCAAGCGCTGGAACGCCACGCCGCCGATCAGGTGGAATACCAGCAAGCACCCGAACACGGCGCCTTGCCGCGCCACCTGCTGAGCGACTTCGCCCAAGCGGTCGAGCAGACGCGCACCACGTTGACGGTGGCGTCAAAGCCTGTCGCTGCGTCCGCCGCTGCCTCGGCCCCGGCTGCCGCTGGCGTCGCCAACGCGGCCGCAGACCCGGCGACGGGCGATGCCGCCTCCGCCACAGCGAGCGGTGAATCCGCCGCCGCCGGCACAGCAGCGGCCAACGCCGTGCTCGCCAAGCCAGCCAAACAGCCAAAACAACCCAAGCAGCCGCCAACGGAAGTCGACAAAAAATTCCTGGAAACCATGGACGCGCTGGAAGCTGCCCTGGAGCAAGGCCAACTGCACGCCGCCGCCGAACACGATAAATGGCTGCGCGATCACAAAGCCCGCCTCACGCCCGCCCAGAACGACCACCTGACCCACGTCCGCGCCGAACTCAAGCGCTTGGGCGACTGGGCCCGCTGGGGCGGCAACGTCTCGCGTGAGGAACTGGTCAAGGCGGTGGAAGACCTGGCCGGTCAAAAAATGTCGATGAGCGAGCTGGCCAAGAAAGTCGGCAGCATGCGCGACCGCTGGAAAGCGCTGGACGCCGTTTCCGGCCACGCGCCAAAATCGCTGTGGGAGCGCTTCGACGCCGCCTGCACCAGCGCCTACGCCCCGGCCGCCGCCCACTTCAAGCAACTGGCGGACGAGCGTCACGCCAACGCCGCCAAGGCCGAGGCGCTGATTGCCGAGACCCGCGCGCTGGCCGAATCAGTGGCCGCCGACGGCGCCGACCTGAAAAATGTGGCCGCCGCCGGCCAGCGCCTGCGCCAGATGTGGACCCGTTTGGGCACCATCGATCGCAAGGAAAAGCGCAAGCTCGACCATACCTTCGACAAGGTGCTGGCGCAAATGCTGGCGCCGCTGTCCGAGCAGCGCAAGGTGGAGGCCGCCAAGCGCGAGGAACTGATTGCCGAAGCGGAAGCGCTGGAGCCGTCCGAGCGCCACACGCTGGACAAGCTGCGCCGCCTGCAGGAACGCTGGCAGGAGCAGGCCAAGTCGCTGCCGCTGGAACGCAAGGTCGAGCAGGCGCTGTGGCAGCGTTTCCGCGCCGCCTGCGACGCCATCTTTGCCAAGCGCAAGGAAACCGCCCACGCCGCCGATCACGAGCGCAAAGCGCATCTGCACGCCCGCGAAGCCATCTGCCACGAACTGGAAGAGGCCAGCTTCAGCGGCGACGACAAGGCCCAGCTGGCCGCCATCGCCAAGGCGCTGAAGGACGCCGCCACTGCCTGGAACGCGGCTGGCGTGGTGCCGCGCGCGTCCGAAGCGCGCATTAATCAGCGGTATCACAACGCGGTCGGCAAGGTGCAGGCGCAGGCGGACGCGATCAAGCGCCGTGCCGGCGCGGCCCAGGCCAATGCGCTGCGCGACAAGCTGCGCCTGAACCAGGCGCTGGAAAACGAAGTCGCCTCGGATGGCGCCGCCATCGACGCCGCCGAGTGGCAAGCCAAATGGGCGGCCTTGCCGTCGCTGGGTAATGATTACGAACGCGCACTGCAAGGCCGCTTCAATGCCGCGCTGGATGCGCTCAACGGCAAGCGCAGCGACTACGCGGCGCAGCTGGAGCGCAACCGCGCCAAGCTGCTGGACGAAGTGTTGCGGCTGGAAATCGTGGCCGGCGTCGACAGCGGCGCCGAGTTTGCCCGCGAACGGCTGAAGATGCAGGTCGAAGTGCTGCAATCGTCGCTGAAATCGGGCCAGAAGCCGCAATCGGCCACTGCCGCCTATCTGCAACTGTGCGCGATGCCGGCCCTGGCCGACGCCCGCACCGCCAGCCGCATCGAGCAATTGTTCCGCCGCATCGGCGCGTCGGAGCGCGCATGAGCTTGAGCGAAGTCCGCATTCAGACCGGGGATTTCGATTTGTCGACCGAGGTGGCGCAGTTGCGCGCCGGCTATCCCAAAGTGGGGGGCGTGGTCACCTTCGTCGGCACGGTGCGCGATCTGAATGAAGGCGCTACTGTGTCGGAGATGGAGCTGGAGCACTATCCGGGCATGACCGAGCAGGCGATCAGTGACATTATTGATAAGGCAAAGTTGCGCTGGCCGATTTTCAGCGCGCTGGTGATCCACCGCGTGGGGCCGCTCCAGCCGAAAGATCAGATCGTGCTGGTGGCGGTGACCTCGGCGCACCGGGGCGAGGCGTTCGCCGCCAGCGAGTTCATCATCGACTATCTGAAGACGGAAGCGCCGTTTTGGAAGAAGGAGCAGACGCCCGAGGGCGCGCGCTGGGTGGATGCCCGCGTCAGCGACGACCAGGCGCTAAACAAATGGTTGTAGCTGCTCCTTGAAAAGCTATCGCTGATCCCTATGTTAGCGATAGTTAAATATATCGGAGCAACACCATGCGTCAAGATAAACTCACCACCAAACTCCAGGAAGCCCTGTCGGACTCGCAGAGTCTGGCCGTGGGCAATGACAACCAATACATCGAACCGCTGCACCTGCTGACGGCCCTGCTGAACCAGGACGACGGCAGCGCGCGGTCGCTGATGCAACGCGCCGGCGTCAACGTCGGCAGCCTGACCAAGTCGCTGGCGGCCGCTATGGAGCGCCTGCCGAAAGTCTCCGGCACCGATGGCAACGTGCAAGCCAGCCGCGAGCTGGTAGGCGTACTCAACCTGGCCGACAAGGAAGCGCAGAAGCGCGCCGACCAGTTCATCACCAGCGAAATGGTGCTGCTGGCCCTGACGGAAGACAAGTCGGACGCCGGCACGCTGGCGCGCGAGAGTGGCCTGAGCCGCAAGTCGCTGGAAACCGCGATCGACGCCGTGCGCGGCGGCGCCAAGGTGGACAACGCCGACGCCGAAGGCCAGCGCGAAGCCCTGAAAAAATACACGCTGGACCTGACCGAACGCGCCCGCAAGGGCAAGCTCGATCCTGTGATCGGCCGCGACGATGAAATCCGCCGCGCCATCCAGGTGCTGCAACGCCGTTCCAAGAACAATCCAGTGCTGATCGGCGAACCGGGCGTAGGCAAGACCGCCATCGTCGAAGGCCTGGCGCAGCGCATCATCAACAACGAAGTGCCGGATTCGCTCAAGGGCAAACGCGTGCTGGCGCTGGACATGGCCGCGCTGGTGGCGGGCGCCAAGTATCGCGGCGAGTTCGAGGAACGCCTGAAATCCGTGCTGAAGGAACTGGCCATGGATGAAGGCCAGACCATCGTCTTCATCGACGAGATGCACACCATGGTCGGCGCCGGCAAGGCCGATGGCGCAATGGACGCGGGCAATATGCTGAAACCGGCGCTGGCGCGCGGCGAGCTGCATTGCGTCGGCGCCACCACGCTGGACGAGTACCGCAAATACATCGAGAAAGATCCGGCGCTGGAGCGCCGCTTCCAGAAGATCCTGGTCGATGAACCAAGCGTGGAAGACACCATCGCCATCCTGCGTGGCTTGCAGGACAAGTACGAGCTGCACCACCAGGTCGCCATTTCGGACGCGGCGATTATCGCGGCGGCTGAGCTGTCGCACCGCTACATCACCGACCGCTTCCTGCCGGACAAGGCAATCGACCTGATCGATGAAGCGGCGGCCAAGATCAAGATCGAGATCGATTCCAAGCCGGAAGTGATGGACAAGCTGGAACGCCGCCTGATCCAGCTGAAAATCGAGAAGGAAGCCGTCAAGAAGGAGAAGGACGACGGTTCGCGCAAGCGTCTGGAGCTGATCGACGAGGAAATCGTGCGCCTGACGCGCGAGCTGAACGACTTCGAGGAAATCCTCAAGGCGGAAAAAGCCGTGGTGCAGGGCAGTACCCACATCAAGGAAGAGATCGAACGCATCAAGCTGCAGATGGAGCAGGCCACGCGTGAGAGCAACTGGCAGCGCGTCTCGGAGCTGCAATACGGCCGCCTGCCGCAGCTGGAAGCGGAACTGAAGCAGGCCGAGGCGGCTTCGGCCAACGGCGTGTCGTTGGAAAAGAACACGCCGCCGAAACAACGTCTGCTGCGCACCGAAGTGGGTGCCGAAGAGATCGCCGAAGTGGTGTCGCGCGCGACCGGCATTCCAGTGTCGCGCATGATGCAGGGCGAGCGCGACAAGCTGCTGCACATCGAAGAGAAGCTGCACGAGCGCGTGGTGGGCCAGGACGAGGCGATCAATGCGGTGGCCGACGCCATCCGCCGTTCGCGCGCCGGCCTGTCGGACCCGAATCGTCCGTATGGTTCGTTCATGTTCCTCGGACCTACGGGCGTCGGCAAGACCGAGCTGACCAAGGCGCTGGCCGGCTTCCTGTTCGATACGGAAGAATCGCTGATCCGCATCGACATGAGCGAGTTCATGGAGAAGCATTCGGTGGCCCGCCTGATCGGCGCGCCGCCGGGCTATGTCGGCTACGACGAAGGCGGCTACCTGACCGAAGCGGTGCGCCGCAAGCCGTACAGCGTGATCCTGCTCGACGAGGTGGAGAAGGCCCATCCGGACGTGTTCAACGTGCTGTTGCAGGCGCTGGACGATGGCCGCATGACCGACGGCCAGGGCCGCACGGTGGACTTCAAGAACACGGTGATCATCATGACCTCGAACCTGGGTTCGCATAAGATCCAGTCGATGGAGGATTCCGATCCTGGCGTGATCAAGCTGGCGGTGATGGCCGAGGTGCGCTCGCACTTCCGTCCGGAGTTCATCAACCGGATCGATGAGATTGTTGTGTTCCACGGTCTGGATGAGAAGAACATCGGCGCGATTGCGCGGATTCAGCTGGCCATCCTGGAGCGTCGTCTGGCCAAGATGGAGATGACCTTGCAGGTGACCGACGCGGCGCTGCACAAGATTGCCGAGGCGGGCTACGATCCGGTGTATGGCGCGCGGCCACTGAAACGGGCGATCCAGCAGGAGATCGAAAATCCGCTGTCCAAGCTGATTCTGCAAGGACGCTTCGGCCCGACCGACACCATCCACGTGGATGTGAACAACGGCGAGCTGACGTTCCGGTAATCCCTTACGAGCGGACGATGCGATTGCGGCCGTCGCGTTTGGCGCAGTACAGCGCGTCGTCCGCCCGCTTCAGCACTTCTTCGTAGGACAGGTCGCCCGCTGTCATCTCGCTCAGGCCGCCGCTGATGGTGGCGCCGGCCTGTTCGGCGATGCGCTGGCGCAGCCTTTCCGTGATCGGCAGCGCTTGTTCGCTGTCGGTGTGCGGCATCAGCACGACAAATTCATCCCCTCCCAGCCGCGCCGGAAAATCGGTGGCGCGCAACTCCCTCCGGCAGACATCGGCAGTGGCCGCGATGGTCCTGTCGCCGGCCAGATGGCCTTGGCCGTCGTTGATGCTCTTGAAGTGGTCGATATCGAAAATCAGCACCGAGGCCGGCGTCTTGTAGCGGGCGAACAGTTCGAAATGCTCGGTCAGGCTGCTCATCAGCTTGCGGCGGTTGGGCAGGTTGCTGAGTGAATCGGTCTCGCTCTGCATGCGCAGCAGCGCTTCCAGTTTCTTACTTGCGGTGATATTGCTGGCGACCCACAGCACCGCTTCTTCTTCCAGCACCTGATAGCCCAGCGTCTGCACGCGGCCTTCAAACCAGATCAGTTCTTCCGGGCCGTCGGTGCCGATGCCTTTGACGTCGTCCCGCCCCAGCGCGTATTCCACCACATGCAAACCCTGCGAGGCCAGCGCGATAGCGACCTGCGCCTGGAACCAGGCGGCTTTTTCCGGATGCAGCACGTCGTCCAGGGTCTTGCCGACCAGGCCGCTACCGTCGTGGTAGTAGCGGCTATCGGTACCGCCGAATACAGCGGCGTAGCGGCCGCTACGGGTGAGGATGAATGCCGGGTCCGGCAGCGCCGACAGCAGGGCCGCGATCTGTTCGTTCGAGAAGAGAGACAGGTCCGCCATTCGATAGGTTTTTTCTAATTGATTGGTTTCCACTAATGTACCGTACTTTTGTCCAAGCACAGCTTATCGGCAGAAAATAGGAAAACTTAACGAACGGTCATTATTGTTGTTATTTAAAAAATGCTGACGGCGAGCAGCCGAAGGTTTTGCGAAACATGGCCGAGAAGGCGGACTGGCTGGCGTAGCCCAGTTCGGCCGCCACCTGCGACAGCGGCATGCCGTTGGCGATCAGCGGCGCCGCGTGCGCCAGCCGCGCTTGCTGGCGCCATTGCGCGAAGCCCATGCCCAGTTCGCGCTCGAACAGGCGGGCGAGGGTACGTTCGGAGGCGCCGACCTGGCCGGCCCAGTCGGCCAAAGTGCGTTCCGCGCCGGGATCGGCGATCAGCGCCTCGCACAGCGTTTTCAGGCGCTTGTCGGTGGGCAGCGGCACGCGCACCGGCTGCACCGCGCAGCGCGGGATTTCGTCCAGGATCATTTCCATCAGCAGGTGTTCGCGTGGCGATTGCTCGTTGCGGTCGTGCTGTTCCAGCGCCGTCAGCAGTTCGCGCAGCAGGCTGGACAACTCCAGCACCTTGCATTCGTTGCCGGCGAACGGCGCGCGGCCGGCGTACACGGACATCGGCCGCAAGTGGGTATTTTCCAGCACGGTGACACCATGCACCACGCCGGGCGGAATCCAGACGGCGCGCTGCTGCGGCACGATCCAGCTGCTGTGGTTGGCTTCGACCCGCATTACGCCTTGCAACGCGTAGGTGAACTGGCCCCAGCTGTGGTGGTGCGGCAGCAGTACGGCGGCCGCTTGCAGATCGCGTCCGGACATCGTCAGCGGCCGCTCGGCGCTGGGCGTGTCGCTGTGCCAGTCGAAGCGGGTATGGTTGACGATGGGAATAGGCATGGCAGAAAAGCGATAAAGGTTGTCGCTCTATCTTAAATCAGACTGACGCAAATTGCTTACACTTTGGCAAAATATCCAGGGGAGAGCAGTATGAACGACAAGACCTTGCTGCGGCAGGACGCCCGCGTGATCGGGCTGGTAGGGCTGGCGCACGGCACTTCGCATTTTTATCACGTGATTCTGGCGGCGCTAATTCCGTGGCTGAAGCCCGAGTTCGGTCTCAGCTATTCAGAGCTGGGGCTGCTGATGACGGTGTTTTTCGTGGTGTCCGGCGTGGGGCAGGCGATGGCAGGCTTCGTGGTCGACCGGCTCGGCGCGCGCACCGTGCTGTTCAGCGGGATTGCGCTGCTGGGCGTGTCGGCGGTGATGCTGTCGAGCGCGCACAGCTATCCGCAAATGATGCTGGGCGCCTTGCTGGCCGGCTGCGGCAACAGTGTATTCCATCCGGCCGATTACACACTGCTGAACCAGCGCGTGTCCAAGGCGCGGCTGGCGCATGGCTTCTCGGTGCACGGCATCAGCGGCAATATCGGCTGGGCGCTA
This sequence comes from Duganella dendranthematis, assembly GCF_012849375.1. Taxonomy (NCBI): domain Bacteria; kingdom Pseudomonadati; phylum Pseudomonadota; class Betaproteobacteria; order Burkholderiales; family Oxalobacteraceae; genus Duganella; species Duganella dendranthematis. The sequence continues at coordinate 83,186 of NZ_CP051684.1, read as the reverse complement.
TCGCCGCTGTTCCTGACGTTTGTGGCGGGCCGCAGCGACTGGCGCACTGCGTTGCTGAGCGCCGCGCTGTTGCCGTTGATGGTGCTGGCGCTGCTGGTCTGGAACCGCCACGCGCTGCGTCCCGAGCCGGCCGCGATTCCGTTGGCCGGCGTGGCTGGCGCCAAGGCCGGACCTGCCAACGCCGACGCCAGCGCCTTCGGCTTCCTCAAACTGAAAGTGGTGTGGCTGTGCTTCGCCTTCTTCCTGATCTCCGCCGTGGCGCTGGCCGGCATCCAGACCTTTGCCGCCACCAGCCTGGTCAGCCTGTACGGCATGTCGCTGGGCACGGCTACCTCGGCCTACACCTGCTTCATGTTCGCGTCGGCGGCAGGCATGGCGTATGGCGGTTTCCTCGGCGCCGGCAGCCGCAACCATGACCGTATCATCATGATCGCCTTCGGCACGGCGGCGCTGCTAGCGCTGGTTCTGGCGGCGGCTGTGGTGCCGGCGTGGCTGGCGGTAGGGCTGATGGGCGCGATCGGCCTGGTGACCGGTATCTCCGGCCCATCGCGTGACCTGATGATACGCGCTGCGGCGCCGGCCAACGCCACCGGCCGCGTGTTCGGCGTGGTGTACTCTGGCCTGGACAGCGGCCTGGCGCTGGGGCCGCTGCTGTTCGGCGCGCTGATGGATGCGCACCATCCGGCCGGCGTGTTCGTGTTCATCGGCATCTTCCAGGCGCTGGTGATCCTGACGGCGGTGGGTGTCGGCAGCAACACGCGCGTGGTGGCGACGCCGAAAACCGCATAGAATCAAAGCATTTTAACGATGCAAGGAACCGCCATGAGTTTTGCCACCACCGATTTGTGCGACGACCACGCCAACCTGCTGGAAGACGGGCGTCTGAACGTGCTGCCGCCGGTGTTCAAGCACTACGGCCAGCGGGTACGCTTTTGCGGCCGCGTGGTGACGCTGAAGGTGCATGAAGACAACGCCATGGTGCGCGCCATGCTGGAAACGCCGGGCGACGGCAATGTGCTGGTGGTGGACGGCGGCGGCAGCCTGCGGCGGGCGCTGGTCGGCGGTCAGCTGGGTTTGCTGGCGCAGGACAACGGCTGGTCCGGCATCATCGTTGACGGTTGCATCCGCGATACCGAGGAAATCAACGCCTGCGACATCGGCGTGCGCGCGCTGGCGGCGCATCCGCAAAAAAGCAGCAAGAAGGGCGTGGGCGAACGCAATGTGCGGGTGCAGATCGCCGGCGTGCCGGTCAATCCGGGTGACTGGATTTATGCCGATGCCGACGGCGTGCTGATTGCGCAGCAAAAGCTGGCTTGAGGAAAAGAAGCCGCAGCGGCACCGTCGCTGCGGCTTGGCCTTGCTTAAGGCTGCTGGTGTTTCTGCAGATGGCTGCGCAGGCGTTGCTGGAATTCGTCGACATCATCGACCGTGGTCAGGTCATCGTCGACTTCGATCATATGGGTGGCGTGGCCCGGCGCGAACGACACCGTGGCCTCCACACCATCTTTCTTCTCCGTCAGGTTATGCCCCTGGACGGCGCCCAGCACGTTGCCGTGCACGTCAGTTACGATGGTCATCTTCATGACATCCCCCGCCTTGCAGGTTGTGGAAGCAGCCGCCGACGCCCTGGTTGTGGATGGTGACGAAGTACGTGGCGTTGCCATTGTTGTCCTTGGCCTTGCGCTGCTGGTCGGCCAGGTGGACGGCGCCCTGGTTGGGCGTTTTGACGTCTGCCGACGCAAACTGGGTGCCGCGGTCGCCGCCGTAGGTATAACTCCAGGTGACGGCTTGGCCGGGCGCCAGGAAGGTCAGCGGCCCTACATTATTGAAAGCCATAATCTCCTCCATGAAATATGCTGCGCCAACGGATGCCGACGCAGCAGTTCCATCTTAGTCAGCCAGCATGCAGGCGCTTTGATGCAAACGATATGCGGGCTTTTTTTGGTTGCCGGCGCGATCTGAGGGATAATGTCGGATTGAATCAATCAGGATCACCAGCTTATGTTCTCTTACCGCCATGCCTTTCACGCGGGTAACCACGCCGACGTGCTCAAGCACTTCATCACCATCCAGTTGCTGCAGTACCTGAATCAGAAAGATGTGGCCTACAGCTACATCGACACCCATTCGGGCGCCGGCGTCTACGAGCTGGACGGCGCGTTCGCATCCAAGAATGCTGAGTACGACACCGGCATCGGCCCGCTGTGGAACCTGACGGACATGCCGGCGCCGGTCAAGGAGTACGTTGACCTGGTGCGCGGCATGAACCCGAGCGGCAAGATGCGCTACTACCCGGGCTCGCCATACGTGGCCGACAAGGTGGCGCGCGAGCAGGACCGCCTGCGCCTGTTCGAGCTGCACCCCGCCGACTCCAAGCTGCTGGCGGATAACTTCCGCAAGCTGGACGAGCATGCTGCGCAGCAGGGTATTCGCTCGACCGTGCGCGGCAAGCGCGTGCTGGTCACGCGTGGCGATGGTTTCGCCGCACTGAAAGCGCTGCTGCCGCCGCCGTCGCGCCGCGCGCTGGTGCTGATCGATCCGCCGTATGAAGACAAGCAGGACTACAAAAAGACCAAGGACGTGCTGGCCGAAGCGCTGGGCCGCTTCCCGACCGGGACCTACGCGGTCTGGTATCCGCTGCTGCAACGGATGGAATCGCGCCAGTTCGCCGACAAGCTCAAGCAGCTACCGGCCGCGCAATGGCTGAACGTGGTGTTGACGATCAAGACGCCGATGCCGGACGGGATTGGCGGCCTGCACAGCAGCGGCATGTTCATCCTGAACCCGCCGTACACGCTGGAACCGATGCTCAAGGAAGTCATGCCGTGGCTGGTGAAAGCGCTGGGCCAGGACGCCGGCGCGCGCTTTACGCTGGAGACGGGCACGCAGACGACGGGTACGCGCAACACTAGCGAGCGCCGCCCGCCTATCCGCCAGAAAAATATTGTAAAGAGTACATAATTAGGTATAGGCTGGGGACAAGCAGATTGACACTGGGAGCTCCCCATGATGTTAGCTTCGCCGGCCTCACCGAAATTAGCGGATAATTTCTTCCTCGCGCGCCAGCCTATCCTCAACCGGGGACAGCGGCTGGTGGCGTATGAGCTGCTGTTCCGCGACGCCGGCTCCTACAACGGCGCGCACGTCACCGACGATATCCAGGCCACCGCAACCGTCATCGCCCACGCATCCGAGCTGGGCATGGGGCAGGTGGTGGGCGACCAGATGGCGTTCGTGAACGTCGACGCGGTCGGGCTGATGAGCGACTTCATTCGCTTTCTGCCGAACGACAAAGTCATCCTCGAACTCCTGGAAACCGTCAAAGCCACGCCGGAAGTGCTGGCGCGCGTGCGCGAACTGAAGGAGGCCGGCTTCAGGTTTGCACTGGACGATGTGATCGGTCACACGGAGGATGTGCAGAAACTGACGCCGCTGTGCGACGTGATCAAGGTCGATATCAAGGATATGCAGCCCGGCACCTTGCCGGCGCTGGCGCGGGTGCTGAAGAATCCCAAGCAGAAGCTGCTGGCTGAGAAGGTCGAGACCGTCGAAGAGTTCCAGCAGTGCATGGACCTCGGCTTCGAATACTTCCAGGGCTATTACTTTGCGCGGCCGGTGATTTTGAGCGGCAAGAAGATCTCGCCCTCGCAGATGAGCGTGCTGCATCTGCTGGAATTGCTGGACAAGGACGCCAGCAGCGCCGAGATCGAACGTAGCGTCAAACATGACGCGCTGATCACGCTGAACCTGCTGCGACTGGTGAACACGCCGGCGGTCGGCGCGCGGCAGCGCATCAACTCGGTCAGCCATGCGCTAATGGTGCTGGGGCGGCGCCAGCTGCGGCGCTGGTTGCAGATCCTGCTGTACGTGAAGAATGGCGGCACGCAGGAATTCACCTCACCGTTGCTGCAACTGGCCACCACGCGCGGCAAGACGATGGAATTGATGGTGGAGCACCGGCAGCCGGGCCAGCGGGTCAGCGCCGACATCGGCTTCACGGTGGGGGTGATGTCGCTGATGGACACCTTGTTCTCGATCCACATGCACGACGTGCTGGAAAGCGTCAACGTGCTGGACGACGTGCGCGGCGCCTTGCTGCACCGCGCCGGCGACTACGGCAGCATGCTGAGCCTGATCGAACACCTCGAAAGCGGCCGCGACGGCCGTGTGCTGGCGCAGATGCTGCATCAGCTCAGCCTGCGGCCATCCGACCTCTACTCCATCCAGCTGGCCGCCATCGAGTGGGTCACTGACTACACCCGCAACATTTAAAATTTCGGGTTTGACCCCGGTTTTACTCGTAGCGCAAGGCTTCGGCCGGATTGGCGCGGGTGGCCCACCAGCTCGGATACAGCGTGGACAGGAAAGACAGCACGACCGCCACGCCCACCACGCCGGTCACATCGCTCCACAACAGCTGCGACGGCACCGAGGTGATGAAGTAGATATTCTTGTCGAGCAGCTGGATGCCCAGCAGGTGTTCGATGCCGCTGGCGATTTGCGGCAGGTTCCACGCGATCAGGATGCCCAGCGTGGCGCCGGCCGCCACGCCCATCAGGCCCGACAGCAAACCCTGCACCATGAAGATCTTCATGATCGACGCCGGGCGCGCACCCAGCGTGCGCAAAATGGCGATGTCGGCGCGCTTGTCGGTCACCGACATCACCAGCATCGCCACCACGTTGAACGCGGCCACGGCCACGATCAGCGTCAGGATGATGAACATCATGTGCTTCTGGCTCTGCACGGCGGCAAACCAGGTGGAATTGCGCTGGGTCCAGTCGCGCACCAGGTAGTTGCCGCTGAGGTTGTTCTTCAGTTCGTGCGCGATCTGCGGCGCCTGGTTGGCGTCGGTGATGCGCAGGCGCAGGCCCATCGGCGCGGTCAGGTGCAGAATGTCTTCCGCATCCTGCATGTGAATGAAGGCCATGCCGGAGTCGAATTCAAAATGCCCGACTTCAAACGTGCCCGCCACTGTGAAGCGGTAGGTCTGCGGCATCAGGTTGTTGACGGTCGACTGCTGCGACGGCATCGCCAGCACGATGTGGTCGCCTGCCTTGACGTGCAGCGCCTTGGCCAGTTCCGAGCCCAGCACGATCTGCTTGGCGCCCGCTTTCAGCAGGTCCAGCGCGGCGGCGTTCTTGCCTTGCATGAAGTCGGCGACCTGGGCTTCCTGTGCCGGCAGGATGCCGCGCAGCAGCGCCGGTTTCATGCTGTCTTCCTGCAGCAGCATGCCCGGCAGTTCGACGAAGGGGGCGGCGCCCTTGACCGCCGGATTGCGTTCGGCGTCGCGCGCGGTCGCTTGCCAGTCCGTCAGGATGCCGCGCGCATCAAACACTTCGATGTGCGACAGGATCGAGATCATGCGCGCGCCGACGTCGCGCTGGAAGCCGTTCATCACCGACAGTACGACGATCAGCGCCGCTACGCCAAGGCCGACGCCGGCAATCGACACCAGCGACATGAAGGAGATGTAGCTGTTACGGCCACTGCGGCGGCCGGCACGGATGTAGCGCAGGCCGATCAGCCATTCATAAGGCGTCGTCATCTTATTGCCCCAGCAGCAGGAATACGGTCGGCTTCTTGTGGAAGTCCGGCGCCGGCGCGGTTTTCCACTGCGCCGCCGTCATGGTGCGGATGGTTTCGGAGGGCAGACTCAGATCGGTCGCCACGCACACCAGCGTGACCGGCGCGCAGGCCGCCACCAGCGCTTCCAGCATGGCGGCGTTGCGGTACGGGGTTTCGATGAAGAGCTGAGTTTGCTTTTCCTTGCGCGAGCGCAGTTCCAGTTCCTTGATGCGCTTGTCACGCTGGGCAGCATCGGTGGGCAGGTAGCCGTTGAAGGCGAAGCTCTGGCCGTTCAGGCCGCTCGCCATGACGGCCAGCAGCAGCGACGACGGCCCGACCAGCGGCCGCACCGGGATCTTGTGCTGATGCGCCAGCCGCACCAGGTCGGCACCGGGATCGGCCACAGCCGGCACGCCGGCTTCCGACACCAGGCCGCCATCCTGGCCCGCCAGCAGCGGCGCCAGCAGGTCGGTCAGTGCGGCGGCTGGGGTGTTGACGTTGAGTTCGGCGATTTTGATTTCCTGCATCGGCTTGCACAGCGGATGCTGGGCGCCGACCAGTTTGAGAAAAGCGCGTGCGGTCTTGGCGTTTTCCGCCACGAAGTAGTCGAGCTGCGAGGTGATGCGCTGGACCTGTTCAGGCAGCACATTGGCGAGCGCTTCGGTCTCGCCCAGGGTGTTCGGGATTAAAAAGAGGGTGCCGGTCATATTATTGTTGGAAGAAGGTGATGCCAATATTGCGCAGCATGCCTGTCAGCGCGATTAATGGCAAGCCGGTGAGGGCGGTCGGGTCGTTGCTGTCGATGCGTTCGAGGATGGCGATGCCCAGCGCCTCGTTCTTGGCGCTGCCGGCGCAGTCGTAGGGTTGCTCGATGCGCAGATAGGCGTCCAGCTCGGCATCCGGCAGGTCGCGGAACTGGACCACGGTCTGGATGTCTTGCAGCTGGTGGCTGCCGTCGCGGCCGTCCCATACGCACAGCGCGGTGTGGAAGACGACCTCGCGGCCGCGCATTTTCTGCAATTGCGCCAGCGCGTTGGCGTGGTTGCCCGGCTTGCCGATCTGTTCGTCATCCAGCGTGGCAACCTGGTCGGAGCCGATGACGATGGCGCCCGGCATCCTGGCGGCCACGGCGGCGGCTTTTTCCAGCGCCAGCCGCAGCGCGGTGGCGCTTGGCATCTCGCCCGGCTGCGGGGACTCGTCGATGGCCGGCACGGCCACCTCGAACGGCAGTTGCAGGCGCGATAATAATTCTTTGCGGTAGGCGGAGCTGGAAGCCAGTACGAGTAAACTTGATGTCATGAGGGGAATGTTATATGCTCTGTCGCCGGCGCTGGAAGCGACAATAATGTCGCAAAAATCGCTAAGGCTTTGACTTAATGTCGAAAACCCTGCTATTATCGCAGGTTTTCCGGGGAACCTCTGTAATGAATGCTCTTGTGATCGACACCTTTGAATTCTGTCGGACCAACAGCAGCAGGGATGGCGTGACCCCCGTTGCGGAAATGACCCGTCTGGCCAAGGAATGTGCGGATCCGTCCGGCGAGATCGCCTGGCAGGCAGTCGGCAGTACCCATAAACTGGGCTTTCCGCAGATGACGCTGTCGGTCAACGGCACCGTGCAACTGATTTGCCAGCGCTGCCTGCAGCCTTACGCTCACCACCTCGATTCGTCGACCGTGCTGATGCTGGGTAAGGACGATGAACAGGCGGACGAAATTGAAGCGACGATAGACGACGAATCGATCGACGTCATTGTTGGAAGTCGCAACATGGAGCTGATGTACCTGGTGGAAGACGAAGCGTTGCTGGCCTTGCCACAATCGTCACGTCACGATGTCTGCCCGGATTCCAGCCTGTTGGACAAAGCGAAAAGCGAGAAGATCTCGCCCTTCGATGCTCTGAAGAGCCTCAAACCCGAATAAGTAGTTAGAAGTTGAAGAAACTTCGTAGTAAAGAACGTGTCAGAACGCGTGCAAATCGAGTCTTGGCAAGTTAGCAGTGCAATGTAGTAGGGCTCGATTCGCATGTTGTATGCTGATCGATTGTGTTAGAATTTTAGAACTTATGTATTAGGAGTCATTAACATGGCAGTTCAACAGAACAAAAAATCCCCATCGAAGCGCGGTATGCACCGTTCGCACGATTTCCTGGTTGCTCCACAACTGGCAATCGAGCCAACCACCGGTGAAACCCACCTGCGTCACCACATCAGCCCTAACGGCTTCTACCGTGGTCGCAAAGTCCTGAAAACCAAAAACGACGAGTAATCGACGCTTTTGCTGGACCTGGAAATAGGCGGTGCTGACTTGCGTAGCATCGCTTTTTCTTTTTTAATCGGCTGCAATTTGGTTTTGCACACCGTCATGTTCCAACGCGGAGTCCGGAAGTCGCGGTCCCGCTGCTTGCCATAACAATGACAATCAAAATTTCTATCGACTGCATGGGTGGCGATCACGGCCCTCAGTCACTATCCCCGCAGCTGTTTCCTTCGTTAAACGTGAGCCTGATGCCGAGCTGATCCTTGTCGGTCTCGAAGACGTCATCCGCGCCGAACTGAAGAAACACCATGCCGACGCCCACCCGCGTCTGAGTGTGGTGCACGCCTCCGAACAAGTTACCATGGACGATCCTCTGGAAGTGGCCCTGCGCCGCAAGAAGGATTCGTCGATGCGCGTCGCCATCGAGCAAGTCAAAGCCGGCAACGCCCAGGCCTCCGTCTCGGCCGGCAATACCGGCGCGCTGATGGCGGTCGCCCGTTATGTGCTGAAGACCATGAGCGGCGTCGATCGCCCGGCCATCTGCAGCATCATGCCCAATCAAAAGGGCGGCCCGACCTATATGCTGGACCTGGGCGCCAACGTCGATTGCGAACCGCATCACCTGCACCAGTTCGCCATCATGGGGTCGGTGCTGGTGTCGTCGATGGAAAACATCGCCCGCCCGACCATCGGCCTGCTGAACGTCGGCACCGAGGACATCAAGGGCAACGACGTGGTCAAGGCCACCAGCAAGCTGCTGCAAGCCGACCACGAGCGTGGCGCGTTGAACTTCCACGGCAACGTCGAAGGCAACGATATCTTCAAGGGCACGACCGACCTGGTGGTGTGCGACGGCTTTACCGGCAACGTCACACTGAAGGCAGTGGAGGGCGTGGCCCGCTTCTTTGCCGATACCGTCAAATCGGAATTCACCCGCAACCCGCTGACCATGCTGAGCGCATTGATCGGTCGCGGCGCGCTGAACAATATTAAAAAACGCCTGTCCCCGTCGCGTTACAACGGCGCCAGCCTGCTGGGCCTGCGCGGCCTGGTCTTCAAGAGCCATGGCGGCGCCGACGCATATTCCTTTGAATGGGCGATCAAGCGGGCGTATGATGCTGCAAAAAATGACGTGTTGCCGCACATTTCGACCCTGATCGCCGAGCTGATGCCGCGTAACACCGAAACACCGGAAGTACCCAGCTCAACTATTTAGTGGACGGTAAAACGGCATGACTTTGTATAGCAAAATTCTCGGCACCGGCAGCTACCTGCCGGCCAAGCGGGTGACCAACCAGGAATTGGCTGATCAACTCGCTGCCAAAGGCATCGAAACCTCGGACGAGTGGATCGTCAGCCGCAGCGGCATCGCGGCGCGTCACTTTGCCGCAGCGGATGAGAAATCGTCCGACCTGGCAGTCAAGGCCGCCAACAACGCGCTGGACATGGCTGGTTTGCAGCCCAACGATATCGACCTGATCATCGTGGCCAGCTCGACGCCGGATTTCTTCGGCAGCTTCCCCAGCACCGCCTGCATCGTGCAGCAGAAACTGGGCATCACCAACCACGGCGCCGCCGTCGACGTGCAGGCTGTCTGCAGCGGCTTCGTCTATGCGCTGTCCACCGCCGATGCGTTCATCCGCGCCGGCGTGCACAAGAACGTGCTGGTGATCGGCTCGGAAGTGTTCTCCCGTATTCTCGATTTTAACGACCGCACCACCTGCGTGCTGTTCGGCGATGGCGCCGGCGCTGTCGTGCTGAGCGCATCGGACCAGCCGGGCATCCTGTCGACCGCGCTGCATGCGGACGGCAGCCATTCCGACATCCTGTGCATGCCGCATAGTTTTGGCGGCGCTACCGCCGGCGAAGCCTACCTGTACATGGATGGCCCGGCAGTATTCAAGCTGGCTGTCTCGGTGCTGGCCAAAGTGGCCGACGAGGCGCTGGAAAAAGCCAAGATGCAAGCGGAAGAAATTGACTGGCTGATCCCTCACCAGGCCAATCTGCGCATCATGAGCAGCACCGCCAAAAAGCTGGGCCTGCCAATGGACAAAATGGTGGTCACAGTGGATCAGCACGGCAATACCTCGGCTGCATCGATTCCGCTGGCGCTGGACGCCGCGGTGCGCGATGGTCGCGTCAAGCGTGGTCAGAACCTGATGCTGGAAGGTGTCGGCGGTGGCTTCACCTGGGGCGCTGTTCTGCTACGTTTTTGACCTGAATTAGAATTAGAGTTCTAACGGACTCAACGGTAGCAGCGCTGTCATGTTTCGATGATAGCTTTGCTGCCAATAATAAAAGAGATGGATGGAAGTCATGACTAAATTTGCTTTTGTATTCCCAGGCCAAGGTTCGCAAGCGATTGCGATGCTGGACGGCTTTGCCGGTAATCCGGTCGTTGCACAGACCGTCGCCGAAGCGTCGGAAGCGCTCGGCTTCGACCTCGGCAAACTGATCGCCGAAGGCCCGAAAGAAGAACTGGACCTGACCACCAACACCCAGCCGGTGATGCTGACCGCTGCGGTCGCCACTTACCGCGCCTGGATCGCGGCCGGCGGCCCGGTGCCGTCGGTGGTGGCCGGCCACAGCCTGGGCGAATACTCGGCGCTGGTGGCGGCCGGCGTGATCTCGTTCAAGGACGCGGTGCCGCTGGTGCGCTTCCGTGCGCAAGCCATGCAGGAAGCGGTGCCGGTCGGTCAGGGCACCATGGCCGTGGTGCTGGGCTTGTCGGATGACGATGTCCGTGCCGCTTGCGCCGAAGCCGCCGCCGCTGGTGGCGTGGTCGAGGCCGTCAACTTCAACGCGCCGGCGCAGGTCGTCATCGCGGGCGATACCGCCGCCGTTGAGCGCGCCTGCGAGATCGCCAAGGGCAAGGGCGCCAAGCGCGCCATGAAACTGCCGGTGTCGGCGCCGTTCCACTCGTCGCTGCTGAAGCCGGCGTCGGACCGCCTGCGCGACTACCTGGCCAACATTACCTTCGCTGCGCCGCAGATCGAACTGATCAACAACGTCGACGTCGCCGTGCTGAACGATCCGGCCGCGATCAAGGACGCGCTGGTGCGCCAGGCCGCCGCGCCGGTGCGCTGGGTGGAAACCGTGCAGAAGATCGCCGCCGACGGCGTCACCAAGGTGGTCGAGTGCGGTCCGGGCAAAGTGCTGATGGGGCTGACCAAGCGCATCGACGCCAATCTGGTGGGCGACGCGATTTATGATCAAGCCACGCTGGACCGCGTGTTGAGCGAACTCAAATAATCGTTTGCGGTTTCAGGCACACTCCGTATTTACTGTAGAAGGACTTCCATGACTTTAGCAAATCAAGTCGCCCTGGTAACGGGCGCATCGCGTGGCATCGGCAAGGCGATTGCCCAGGAACTGGCGCGCCAGGGCGCGAAAGTGATCGGTACCGCCACCACCGAAGCCGGCGCGGAAGCGATTTCCGCTTACCTGGCCGAGATCGGCGCGGAAGCCGGCAAGGGTATGGTGCTGAACGTTACCAACGCCGAAGCGTGCTCGGCTATCATCGACGACATCAGCAAGACCTATGGCGCGGTCGGCATCCTGGTCAACAACGCCGGCATCACCCAGGACCAGCTGGCCATGCGCATGAAGGATGAAGAGTGGGATAACGTCATCGCCACCAACCTGACCTCGGTCGGCCGCCTGTCGCGCGGCGTGCTGCGCGGCATGATGAAGGCCAAGAACGGCCGCATCATCAACATCACCTCGGTGGTGGCGTCGACCGGCAATCCGGGCCAGATCAACTACGCCGCCGCCAAGGCCGGCGTGGAAGGCATGACGCGCGCGCTGGCGCGTGAAATCGGCAGCCGCAACATCACCGTCAACAGTGTGGCGCCGGGCTTCATCGATACCGATATGACCAAGGCCCTGGGCGACGAACAGCACGCCGCCTTGCTGACCCAGATTCCGCTGGCGCGCCTCGGCAAGCCGGAGGATATCGCCGCGGCCGTCGCCTTCCTGGCGTCGCCGCAAGCCGCTTATATTACCGGCACCACGTTGCACGTGAATGGCGGTATGTACGTAAACTGATGAGAATGGGCACAATTTAAAAGCCCTTTCAAATCTTTTAGTAGTAATTTCGGTATATTTAGCAGCACTCACCGAAATTAGTTTTTCAGTGCGCAAACCTGATAAAATGCGCGCTTTCCGTAACAAACAAATGGAGCCATAACATGTCGGATATCGAACAACGCGTTAAGAAAATCGTCGCTGAACAACTGGGCGTCGCCGAAGCAGACATCAAAACCGAATCGTCGTTCGTTGACGATCTGGGCGCTGACTCGCTGGACACCGTTGAACTGGTGATGGCCCTGGAAGACGAGTTCGAAATGGAAATCCCTGACGAACAAGCAGAGAAAATCACCACCGTGCAGCAAGCGATCGACTACGCTACCGCTCACGTCAAGGCGTAATTTCTGCCCGATCGACTTTAGGAGAATCGCTTGAGAGGTTCTAAAAACCGTCGTGTTGTCATTACCGGCCTGGGCGCCGTGACTCCGATTGGCAATAACATTGCCGATACGTGGGCCGCAGCCGTCGAGGGTAAATCCGGTATTGCCACCATCACCAAGTTTGACGCAACAGCTTTCAGCACCCGCTTTGCCGGTGAAGTCAAAGGCTTCAACATCGAGGATTATATTTCCGCGAAAGAAGCCCGCCACATGGATACCTTCATCCATTACGGCATGGCGGCCGGCATCCAGGCTGTGCAAGACTCGGGCGTGGTTGTCACCGAAGAAAACGCCGACCGTATCGGCGTGATCGTCGGTTCCGGTATCGGCGGTCTGCCGATGATCGAAGAGCAAAAGGAAGATTACGACAAGCGCGGTCCGCGCCGTATCTCGCCGTTCTTCGTGCCGGCCTCGATCATTAATATGATCTCGGGCAACCTGTCGATCAAGTACGGCATGCGTGGTCCTAACCTGTCGATCGTGACGGCTTGCACCACCGGCCTGCATTGCATCGGCGCCGCCGCGCGCATGATTGAGTACGGCGATGCCGACGTCATGGTGGCGGGTGGCGCTGAATCGACCGTGTCGCCGCTGGGCCTGGGCGGTTTCGCCTCGGCCAAGGCGCTGTCGTCCCGCAACGACGATCCGGCCACCGCTTCCCGTCCATGGGATGCGGACCGCGACGGCTTTGTGCTGGGCGAAGGTGCGGGCGTGATGGTGCTCGAGGAGTACGAACACGCCAAGGCGCGCGGCGCCAAGATCTATGCGGAAGTGCTCGGCTTTGGCATGAGCGCGGATGCGTATCACATGACTTCGCCTCTGGAAGATGGCAGCGGTGGCAGTAAGTCGGCGCAAGCCGCGCTGCGCGACGCCGGCATCAATCCGGACCAGGTGCAGTATGTGAATGCGCACGGCACCTCGACGCCGCAAGGCGACGTGGCGGAAGTGCAGGGCATCAAGCGCACTTTCGGCGACCACGCCAAAAAGCTGGTGGTCAATTCGACCAAGTCGATGACCGGCCACTTGCTGGGCGGCGCGGGCGGTCTGGAGTCGGTGTTTACGGTGCTGGCAGTACACCATCAGGTGTCGCCGCCCACCATCAACATCTTCAACCAGGATCCGGCATGCGACCTGGACTTTGTTGCCAACACGGCGCGCGACATGAAGATCGAGTATGCAGTCAAAAACTCGTTCGGCTTCGGCGGCACCAACGGCAGCCTGGTCTTCGGTAAAGTGTAAAAAAAGTTTGAACCAATTCTCGTCTCGTCCTGTCCAATCAGGGTGAGCGAGAATTCGGCGCCGGCACTCGCCGGCGCCTGAATTGCCCGGCCTTGCGGCCGGCGCTTCCACGAAGTATCCCCCAATTTTTATTCATGTGTTTGTGGTGCTGCCGTCATGTCGGTCGCGGTGTCTGTCATCGTTCGCCCCTCGCGCGGCTTGCGCATTGCGCATGCCGGCCTGTGCTGTTGCGTGATGGCGTCCGCCGCCGCCTGCCCCGGCGTGGTGGCGCCGCTGTTGTGCCTGTTGGCCGGCATCGTCGCCTGGCTGGGCGGACGCCCGCCGGCTATTGCACGCCAGCTTGATATATCCGGTGTCGGCCAATTGCGGCTGGCGGTATACCAGCACAACGGCAGCGCGCTGCGCCTGCTGGGCGGCTCGACCTTATGGCCGCGCTTGCTGTTGCTGCGGCTCGTGGCTGCGGACGGCAAGGTGCAGGTACTGGCGGTGCTGCCGGACAGCGTGGCGCCGCAGCAGTGGCGCGCGTTGGCGCTGGCGTGCCGCGCGGCGGCGCGCACCGAAATAAACACACCGGCAGTGTGAACTTCTTGCAGCGGGCTAACTCTATAGCATATGACTATACGAATCGGCTGCGCTGCAGGCCATCGAGGAATGCAGGAGTGACGACAGAACGCGAGTGTGACCAATTGCTGGTCGAGCGGGTCCGCGATGGCGACAAGCAGGCGTTTGACATGCTGGTGGCGAAGTACCAACGCCGGCTGATGCGCTTGCTGTCGCGTATCGTGCACGACCCGGCCGAGGCAGAGGACGTGGTGCAGGAAACCTTTATCAAGGCGTACCGGGCGTTGCGGCATTTCCGCGGCGATTCGGCTTTCTACACCTGGCTGTACCGCATCGGCATCAATACCGCCAAGAACCACCTGGCGACGCAGGGGCGGCGCACGCTCACGTCTGCCGATGCCGATCATGAACATGCCGAAGGATTTAACGATGGCGAGCATTTGCGCGACATCAATACGCCAGAGTCCATGCTGGCCAGCAAACAGATCGCCCAGACCGTCAATGCGGCCATGGACGCGTTGCCGGTGGACTTGCGTACCGCGATCGCCCTGCGCGAGATCGAAGGGCTGAGCTATGAAGAAATTTCCGACATCATGGCCTGTCCGATCGGCACCGTGCGCAGTCGCATCTTCCGCGCCCGCGAAGTCATCGCCGAAAAATTGCGGCCCCTGCTGGATATGCCGGTTGACAAGCGCTGGTAAGGCAGGAATGATGATGTTATTCGGCAACTTGAGATGGCGGGATAGCTATGGACACCGACAAAAAACTGCGTGAACATATCTCGGCACTGGCTGACGGCGCCTTGCCGGACAGCGAACGCGAGCTGGCCCTGGCCGCACTGGACACCAGCGCCGGACAGGCCGCCTGGCGCGCCTATCACCTGACCGGCGACGTGCTGCGCAGCACGCCCGGCGGCGAGCTCAGCGACGGCTTCAGCGCCCGTCTGGCGGCGCGGCTGGCGGCCGAGGCGCCATATCAGCCCGCGCCGGCCGCTCTTGAAGATATGCCCGCCGCCATCATTTTCCCCTAAGCCTGATCCCCTTATAATCTTGTGGCGCATACGGTGGAGCGAGTTTTCGCTTACCATGTGCTAGGCTCATGTCGCGCTTGCATACTGACTTTTGAAGAAGAGACCGATACTCCATGAAAAATAACTTCTCTGCTGGTGGTAAAACGCTGTCCGCGCTGGTGCTTGGCGCAAGCTTGTGGATGTCCCTGGGCCTGTCGCCCGCTACGGCGGCCACGCCGGTGACCGGCGCCGTCATCGGCCTGCCGAACTTTGCCGACCTGGTCGACAGCGTCGGCCCGGCGGTGGTCAATATCCGCACCACCGAGCGTCTGAAACAGGGCAAGGGCGCCGCCGGCCTGGGCGACGACGATGTGCAGGAGCTGCTGCGCCGCTTCTTTGGCGGCGCCATTCCGCCGGGCGCGGTGCCGAACGGCCGTTCGCCGCGCCGCCAGGCGCCGTCCGACGAGCCGGTACAGCGCGGCGTTGGTTCCGGCTTCATTCTGTCTGCGGACGGCTATGTGATGACCAACGCGCACGTGGTCGATGGCGCCGACGAAGTATTCGTCACGCTGACCGACAAGCGCGAATTCAAGGCCAAGGTGCTGGGCGCGGACGCCAGCACCGATGTCGCCGTCTTGAAGATTGAGGGCGAGAAACTGCCGTTCCTGCAAATGGGCGACTCCGACAAAATCCGCGCCGGCGAGTGGGTGATCGCCATCGGCTCGCCGTTCAACCTGGAAAACACGGTGACTGCCGGCATCATCTCGGCCAAGTCGCGTGACACCGGCGAATACCTGGCGTTGATCCAGAGCGATGTGGCGGTCAATCCGGGCAACTCCGGTGGACCGCTGATCAATATGCGCGGCGAGGTGATCGGGATTAACTCGCAGATCGCCACGCTGTCGGGCGGCTATAACGGCATTTCCTTCGCGGTGCCGATCAACGAAGCAATGCGCGTCTCCGAGCAGCTGAAGAAAAACGGCAAGGTCACGCGCGGCCGCATCGGCGTGCAGATCGGCGAAGTCAGCAAGGAAGTGGCGGAGTCGCTGGGCCTGAAGAACGCGCAGGGCGCCGAGGTGGCGCTGGTGGAGCCGGGCGGTCCTGCCGACAAGGCCGGCGTCAAGGCCGGCGACATCATTCTGAAATTTAACGGCACGACGGTGAACAAGTCGTCCGACCTGCCGCGCCTGGTGGGCGACAGCCCGCTCGGTGTCAAGGGTTCGGTCACCGTGTGGCGCAAAGGCGCCGAGCTGACGCTGCCGGTGACGGTGGTTGAGCTGGACGCCGACAAGGGCGGCAAAACGGCCAAGGGCAAAGGCGCCAAGCCGGCGCCGGAAGTGGCCAAGGCCAACGCGCTGGGCCTGAAGGTGATCGACCTGAACGCCGAGCAGAAGAAAGAGCTGGGTGTGGACGGCGGCGTGCTGGTGGATTCGGTGGAGGGTGTGGCGGCCAGTGCCCAGTTGGAAGAGGGCGACGTGCTGCTGCAGCTGAATAACACCGAAATCAAGAGCGCCAAGCAGTTCAACGAGATGGTAGCCAAGCTGGATCCGAAGAAGGCGTCGGTGGTGCTGGTGCGGCGCGATGATGCGACCCGCTTCATCTCGCTGCGTCCAAGCGCGAAGTAAAGGCGTGCCGCGCCACCGGTCATCGGCCGGCGGCGCGGCGGTTCAACATGCATTTCACCCTGTATTCGCGCAGTTATTGCCATTTATGCCAGGACATGCTGGACGCGCTGATGCGCCTCCAGCCGCCAGGTCAGACGTTTACCGTCGACGTCATCGACATCGACCAGTCCGATGACCCGGTCTTGCTGGCCAAATACGACGAACTGGTGCCGGTGCTGTTCGCCGATCTGGCCCAGCCGGCGCTGTGCCACTACTTCCTGGACGAGGCCCAGGTCCATAAAGTGCTAAAAACCTAAGCTAAGTGCATGCCCCATGGCATAAATCGGGCTTTCCACTCTGAAATCCGGTAAAATGCCCGGGTAAAGTATATTTCCACAAGGCGCTCGCCAGGGCTTCGCCCCGTTCGGAGCGCTTTTTTGTATTGTGGGCTCGTCGTGTCAAACCCGTTTTTGAATATTTGTTAATGAACAACATACGCAACTTCTCCATCATCGCCCACATCGACCACGGCAAATCGACGCTGGCTGACCGCATCATTCAGCTGTGCGGCGGCCTGTCCGACCGCGAGATGGAGGCGCAAGTGCTCGATTCGATGGATCTGGAACGCGAGCGCGGCATTACCATCAAGGCGCAAACCGCCGCCCTGCAATACAAAGCCCGTGACGGCATCGTCTACAACCTGAACCTGATCGATACGCCCGGCCACGTCGACTTCTCGTACGAAGTGTCGCGTTCGCTGTCGGCGTGCGAAGGCGCGCTGCTGGTGGTGGACGCCTCGCAGGGCGTGGAAGCCCAGACCGTGGCCAACTGCTACACCGCGCTCGACCTCGGTGTGGAAGTGGTGCCGGTGCTGAACAAGATCGACTTGCCGAACGCCGATCCGCCGAACGCCATCCAGGAAATCGAAGACGTGATCGGCATCGAAGCCGGCGACGCCGTGCAGTGCTCGGCCAAGACCGGCCTGGGCGTGGAAGACGTGCTGGAATCGATCATCGCCAAAGTGCCGCCACCGAAGGGTGATCCGGCCGCACCGCTGCAGGCGCTGATCGTCGACTCGTGGTACGACGCCTATGTGGGCGTGGTGATGCTGGTGCGCGTGGTCAACGGCACGCTGAAACCGAAAGAAAAAATCAAGCTGATGGCGACCGACTCGCTGCAACTGGTGGAAGACGTCGGCGTGTTCTCGCCGCGCTCGTTCTCGCTGCCGCAGCTGTCGGCCGGCCAGGTCGGCTTCGTCATCGCCGGCATCAAGGAACTGAAGGCCGCCAAGGTGGGCGACACCATCACCCACGCGCTGCATGGCGCCGCCGCGCCGTTGCCAGGCTTCAAGGAAGTGCAGCCACAGGTGTTCGCCGGTCTGTTCCCGGTTGAAGCCAACCAGTACGACGCGCTGCGCGACTCGCTGGAAAAACTGAAACTGAACGACGCCGCGCTGATGTACGAGCCGGAAGTGTCGCAGGCGCTGGGCTTCGGCTTCCGCTGCGGCTTCCTCGGCCTGCTGCACATGGAGATCGTGCAGGAACGTCTCGAACGCGAGTTCGACATGGACCTGATCACCACCGCGCCAACCGTGGTCTACGAGGTTGAGCTGCGTGATGGTTCCGTCATCAAGGTCGACAATCCGTCGCGCATGCCGGACACCACCAAGATCAACGAGATCCGCGAGCCTATCGTTACCGTCAACCTGTACATGCCGCAAGAGTACGTCGGCTCGGTGATTACGCTGTGTATCGGCAAGCGTGGCGTGCAGATGGACATGAGCTACCACGGCCGCCAGGTCAAGCTGGTCTACGAAATGCCAATGGGCGAGATCGTGCTGGACTTCTTCGACAAGCTGAAGTCGACCTCGCGCGGCTACGCGTCGATGGACTACGAGTTCAAGGAATACCGCACCGCCGACGTGGTCAAGGTTGACATGCTGATCAACGGCGAGAAGGTCGATGCGCTGGCGATCATCGTTCACCGCTCGAATTCGGCTTACCGCGGTCGCCAGGTCGCGGCGAAAATGCGCGAACTGATCCCGCGCCAGATGTTCGACGTGGCGATTCAGGCCGCCATCGGTGTCAACGTCATCTCGCGTGAAAACGTCAAGGCCTTGCGCAAGAACGTGCTGGCCAAGTGCTACGGCGGCGACGTCAGCCGTAAGAAGAAACTGCTGGAGAAGCAGAAGGCCGGTAAAAAACGCATGAAGCAAGTGGGCTCGGTGGAGATTCCACAAGAAGCATTCCTGGCAATCTTACAAGTGGACGAGAAATGAGCCTGCAAGTCATTTTAGGGAACTTTGCATTAATCCTGTTCGTGCTGATGGTGATCACCGGCGTGATCTGGTGTCTGGACGTGTTTTACCTGGCCAAGCAGCGCCGCGCTGCCGCCGATCGCGCGCTGGCCGAGTACGACGCGCGCAACGCCAGGGCCACCGCCGATGGCATCAAGCTGGACAACCAGGGCAAGCGCGCCGAAATGGAAGCCGGCATCCTTCGCCAGCCGACCTGGATCGAATACTCGGGCAGCTTCTTCCCGGTGATCGCGCTGGTGTTCTGCCTGCGTTCGTTCCTGTATGAGCCGTTCAAGATTCCATCGTCGTCGATGGTGCCGACCCTGCTGGTGGGCGATCTGATCCTGGTGAACAAGTTCACCTACGGCATCCGTCTGCCGGTGCTGAACAAGAAAATCATCCAGATCAACGACCCGCAGCGCGGCGACGTGATGGTGTTCAAATATCCGATGGACATGAGCCAGGATTACATCAAACGCGTGATCGGCGTGCCGGGTGATAAAATCACGTATGAAAACAAGCGCTTAACCGTCAATGGCGTGGAAGTGAAGTACACCGCGCTGGACGATTACCTGGAAGACGAAAAGCTTGTGTATAACAAGCAGTTCGAGGAAAACCTGAGCGGCGTCAGCCATCGGATCCTGAACAACGCCGCGGCGCCGACCTACAATCGCGATAATGTGCTGCCGTTCCCGCATAATGATGCCTGCACCTACCGCTATGAAGGCTTTACCTGCACAGTTCCAGCAGGCAACTACTTCATGATGGGCGACAACCGCGACAACAGTGCGGACAGCCGTTACTGGGGCTTTGTGCCGGATAAGAACATTGTCGGTAAGGCATTCTTTGTCTGGATGAACCTGGGTAATCTGCGCCGTATCGGTGGCATCCATTAAAAGGGACTAAGATGCACAAACGACAGCAGGGGATTTCGCTGGTAGGGTTGATCGTGGTGCTGGCGGCGCTGGGCTTCGTGCTGATGCTGGGCCTGAAGATTGTGCCGACCTACATGGAATACCGCGCGATCAAGAACGCCATCGCCACCGCCAAGGCCACCGGCGGCGGCGTGATCGAGATCCAGAAGTCGTTTGACGCCAGCGCCACTGCCGGCTACATCAGTTCGATCAGCAGCCGTGACCTGATCATTGAAAAAAACAATGGCGAGACCGATATCAGTTTCGCCTACGAGAAGAAAATCCCGCTGGTCGGACCGGCCAGCTTGCTGCTTGAGTATGAAGGCACCACCGCCAAAAGTGGCGCCACACCCGCGAAAACCGAATAAAGAACCGATCACATAATGAATCTCCAGTTATTGCAAACTCGTTTAGGCTACACGTTCCAGGATGCTGGTCTTCTGCAGCAGGCCTTGACGCACCGTAGCCACAGCAGTGTGCATAATGAGCGGCTGGAATTCCTGGGCGACTCCATCCTCAACTGCGTGGTGGCGTCCATCCTGTACGACCGGTATCTGGACATCGACGAGGGCGACCTGTCGCGCCTGCGCGCCAACCTGGTCAAGCAGCAGTCGCTGTTCGAAATCGCCCAGAAGCTGGAGCTGTCCCAGTTCCTGCGCCTGGGCGAGGGCGAGCTGAAATCGGGCGGCTTCCGCCGGCCGTCGATCCTGGCCGACACGCTGGAAGCGCTGCTTGGCGCCATCTTCCTCGATGGCGGCTTCGAGCCGGCGCGCACCGCGATCCGCTCGTTCTACATCCCGATCCTGGATTCGGTCGATCCGCAAACGCTGGGCAAGGATGCCAAGACGCTGCTGCAGGAATTCCTGCAGGCGAAGAAAATCTCGCTGCCGCTGTACAACGTGATTGCCACCCATGGCGCCGCGCACAGCCAGGAGTTCGAGATCGAATGCCTGGTGCCCAAGCTCGGCATCCAGGTCTATGGCCGTGGCGGCAGCCGCCGCGCCGGCGAACAGGCGGCCGCCAAGCTGGCCCTGGCCGCCGCCGAGCTGGCCGTGCAGAAAACCCCGGCCACCGCCCGCAAGTCCAAGCCGCGCGCCGCCCAGCTCAAGCTGGCCGGCATTGCCACCGTGCAGAGCAGCGACGCACCGTCGCCGTCTGCCAAGGCCGCCAACAAATAAAAGAGAATTACCATGACTACCGAAACGACCTCCGCCAGCAATTACCGTTGCGGCTATATCGCCATTGTGGGCCGCCCGAACGTCGGCAAGTCCACGCTGATGAATACGCTGATTGGCGCCAAGGTCAGCATCACCTCGCGCAAGGCGCAGACCACGCGCCACCGCATCACCGGCATCCAGACCTATGACGACGCACAGTTCATCTACGTCGATACGCCGGGCTTCCAGACCCGTCACGCCAATGCGCTGAACAAGACGCTGAACAAAACCGTCACCAACACGCTGATCTCGTCGGACCTGATCCTGTTCGTCATCGAAGCGGGCACCTTCGGCCCGGCCGACCAGCAAGTGCTGGACCTGCTGCCGACCGAAGTACCGGTGGTCCTGGTGATCAACAAGGCCGACCGCGTGAAAGACAAAGCCGCGCTGATGCCGTTTGCGCAGCAGGTTGCCGCCAAGTTCAACTTTGCCGCCATCGTGCCGGTATCGGCCAAGCTGCGCTTCCAGCTGGATGGCCTGGAAAAAGAACTGAAACGCCTGCTGCCGGAGAACGAAGCGATTTTCGGCCCGGACGACATCACCGACCGCAGCGAAAAGTTCATGGCGTCGGAAATCGTGCGCGAAAAGCTGTTCCGCTTTGTCGGCGACGAGCTGCCATACACCAGCACCGTGCTGATCGAACAGTTCGAGCAGGAGGGTGATCTGCGCCGCGTGTTTGCCGCCATCCTGGTCGAACGCGACACGCACAAGTCCATGATCATCGGTAACAAAGGTGCGCGCCTGAAGGAAGTGTCGACGCAAGCGCGTCTCGACATGGAAAAGCTGTTCGGCGGTCCGGTGTACCTGGAAATCTGGGTCAAGGTCAAATCCGGCTGGGCAGATAACGAAGCGGGCCTGCGCGCTTACGGCTACGAGTAATCCCTCACCAGCATGTCCTCCACGCCAGACGCCACCCTAGACGCGCCGCAAGCTGCGGCGCCGGTGGCTGCTGCGCCAGTCGCACCCGCATCACCATCGGCACCAGCCGCATCATCGGCGCCCAAGCGCCCGCGCGCGCCATCGCGCGAGCGCACCATCGGCACCAAGGTCGCCGGCCAGCCGGCCTTCGTCCTGCACAGCTATCCCTACAAAGAAACCAGCCTGATTATCGACCTGTTCACGCGGGACTTCGGCCGCGTGGCCTTGATCGCCAAGGGCGCCAAGCGGCCGCACTCGCAATTGCGCGGCGTGCTGCAAACCTTCCAGCCGCTGTCCAGCAGCTGGGTCGGCAAATCCGAACTACGCACGCTGACCGACGCCGAATGGGTCGGCGGCATGCTGCCGCTGGAGAAAACCGCGCTGCTGTGCGGCTTCTACCTGAACGAACTGCTGGTCAAGCTGCTGGCGCGCGACGACGCCCACCCGGCCTTGTTCGACCACTACGTCTCCACGCTCAACCAGCTGGCGCACAATGAGCCGGCGTCCATCGTCTTGAGAAAATTCGAACGGGCCTTACTTAAAGAGACAGGCGTGGCCGCCGATCTGGCGCGTTGTGTGGAAACGCGGCGCGCGGTGCAGGCCGACGTCACCTACGTGGTCGATCCCGAGCACGGACCGCGTCCCGAACGCGCCGCCGATCCGTGGCCGCGCGTGGCCGGCAAGACGCTGCTCGACATGGAGTGTGAAAATTACGAAGACATCGCCACGCAAGCCCAAAGCAAGCAGCTGATGCGCTTCCTGGTCGCGCACCACCTGAATGGCGCGCCGTTGAACACCCGCCAGATCCTGATCGATCTTAGTCAGCTATAAATCCAGTTATAAGAGAAAAAACAATGAGCTTCCTGCAACCGTCCGGCACCATCATCGACCTTGGCGTGAACATCGACCACGTGGCGACGCTGCGCAACGCGCGCGGCACCCAATACCCGGACCCGATCCGCGCCGCGCTGCTGGCCGAGCAGGCCGGCGCCGACTGCATCACGCTGCACCTGCGCGAAGACCGCCGCCACATCAAGGACGCCGACGTCATCGCACTGGCGCCGCAGCTGATCACCCGCATGAACCTGGAAGCGGCCGTCACGCAGGAGATGATCGACTTCGCCTGCCAGATCAAGCCGGCCGATGTCTGCCTGGTGCCGGAAAAACGCACCGAAGTCACCACCGAAGGCGGCCTCGATGTCGCCGGCAACTTCAACGCCGTCGAGCGCGCGGTCAAGCAGCTGCAAGCCGAAGGCATCCGCGTCAGCCTGTTCATCGACGCCGAAGAAGCGCAGATGGACGCCACCGCCGCCCTCGGCGCGCCGGTGATCGAACTGCACACCGGCCGCTACGCCGACACCGAAGGCGCCGAGCAGGCGGCCGAACTGGAACGCATTCACCGCGGCGTGCTGTATGGCGTCGGCAAGGGCCTGAAGGTCAACGCCGGCCACGGCCTGCACTACACCAATGTGCAGGCGATCGCTGCGATTCCGGAAATCGCCGAGCTCAATATCGGCCACGCCATCGTCGCGCACGCGGTATTCGTCGGCTGGGAAAACGCCGTGCGCGAAATGAAGGCCATCATGGTCTCGACCCGCATCGGACGTACGCTGTGATCTACGGCATCGGCACCGACATCTGCAAGATTCCGCGCATTGAGGCGGCGCTGGAGCGTCACGGCGACCGCTTTGCGAAAAAGATCCTCGGGCCGCAGGAGATGGCGAAGTACCTGGCGCGCAAGGCCAAGAATCCGGTGCGCGGCATCCGCTTCGTGGCGACCCGTTTCGCCGCCAAGGAAGCCTTCGCCAAGGCCATCGGCCTGGGCATCCGCATGCCGATGACCTGGCCCGCCGCGCAGATGCTGAATCATCCGAGCGGCAAGCCGATGATCGTCTGCAGCGGCGTGCTGAAAGAATTCATGGACAAGCATAAGCTGTCGGCCCAGGTGACCGTCAGTGACGAAGAGGACTATGCCGTCGCCTTCGTCATCGTGGAGCAGGAAAAGTGACTCAAGAAGTAAGCGATCCGCGTGAACAAGTATTAGCCACCGTTGCCAAGCTGCCCAATCTGCCGGGCGTGTACCGCTATTTCGACGCCGAGGACAGGGTGCTCTACGTCGGCAAGGCGCGCGACCTGAAGAAGCGCGTATCGAGCTACTTCCAGAAGAACCTGGCCAGCCCGCGCATCGCCATGATGGTCGAGCGCATCGCGCGGCTGGAGACCACCGTCACGCACAGCGAAGCGGAAGCGCTGATCCTTGAGAATAACCTGATCAAGGCGCTGGCGCCGCGCTTCAACATCCTGTTCCGCGACGATAAATCGTATCCCTACCTGAAGATCACCGGCGGCGATGCGCCGCGCATGGTCTACTACCGCGGCGCGGTCGACAAGAAGAACCAGTATTTCGGACCTTTTCCCAGTTCATGGGCGGTCAAGGAATCGATGCAGATTTTGCAGAAGGTATTCCAGATCCGCACCTGCGAGGAGAGCGTCTACGCCAACCGCACGCGCCCCTGCCTGCTGCACCAGATCGGCCGGTGCAGCGCGCCGTGCGTCGATTTGATCAGCAAGGAAGACTACAAGCTCGATGTCGACAACGCCGCGCGCTTCCTGCGCGGCCGCCAGTCCGAAGTGCTGGAAGACCTCGAGAAAAAAATGCACGGCTACGCGGCCGATCTCAAATTCGAGCAGGCGGCGTCGGTGCGCAACCAGATCCAGTCGCTGTCGCGCGTGCTGCACCAGCAAAGCATGGAGACCACCGGCGACGCCGACGTCGACATCATCGCCGTGCTGGTGCAGGGCGGGCGCGCCTGCGTCAACCTGGCGATGGTGCGCGGCGGCCGTCACTTGGGTGACCGCGCCTATTTCCCGACCCACGTCAGCGACGCCGAGGCGATTGCCGAAGAGGCCATCGAAGTCGAGGTGCTGGCCGCGTTCCTGGCGCAGCACTACGCCGACAAGTTCATCCCCGGCACACTGATCCTGAATATCGAATTCAATCACCCGGCGCTGATCCAGGCCTTGCAGGAGCAGTGCGGCCACCGCATCAACCTAATCTTCCAGCCGCAGGACCAGCGTCGCAAATGGCTGGAACTGGCGCAGAAGGGCGCCGAGATCTCGCTGGCGCGGCTGCTGTCGGAGCAGGGCTCGCAGCAATCGCGCACGCGCGCGCTGGTCGAGGCTTTGCAGCTGGAGCCGGAGGACATCGACACGCTGCGCATCGAATGCTTCGACATCTCGCACACGCAGGGCGAGGCGACGCAGGCTTCGTGCGTGGTGTTCCATCACCACCAGATGCAGAACGGCGAATACCGCCGCTACAACATCAACGACATCACGCCGGGCGATGATTACGCCGCGATGCGGCAGGTGCTGTTCCGTCGTTACGAGAAGGTGGCCAACGGCGACGGCGTGATGCCAGACGTGGTGCTGATCGACGGCGGCAAAGGCCAGATCGAAATGGCGCGCCAGGTGTTCGCCGAACTGGGGCTGGACATCAGCCTGATTGTCGGCGTCGCCAAAGGGGAAGGGCGACGCGTCGGCCTGGAGACGCTGATGTTCGTCGACGGCCGGCCGTCGCAGGAACTGGGCAAGGAGTCGGCGGCGCTGATGCTGGTGGCATTGATCCGCGACGAGGCGCACCGCTTCGCCATCACCGGCATGCGCGCCAAGCGCGCCAAAACGCGGCAGACCTCGCGGCTGGAGGAGATCGAAGGCATCGGCGCCAAGCGCCGGCAACGCCTTCTGGCGCGCTTCGGCGGTCTGCGCGGCGTGGTCAACGCCAGCGTCGAAGATCTGAAAACAGTTGAAGGCATTTCCAGCGCGCTGGCCGAGGAAATTTACAAGCAATTGCATTGATGACGGCGGCAGGTGCAACGGTGCTGGTTTAATGCGCGGGGTCAAGGTAGACTAGCGGCGCATTACAAAATTTCATCGCCGCACATCACTTTTAGCTTATGCCCTTCAATATTCCGATACTGTTGACCTGGTTGCGCGTTGCGCTGATTCCGCTGGTGGTGGGCGTCTACTACCTTCCCACCACGATGCTGCCGGTAGCAGATCAGAATATGGCGGCCACGCTGGTGTTCATCGTGGCCGCCGTCACCGACTGGTTCGACGGCTTCCTGGCGCGGCGCTGGAACCAGACCTCGGCCTTCGGCGCCTTCCTCGACCCGGTGGCCGACAAACTGATGGTGGCCGGCGCCTTGCTGGTGCTGGTGCAGCTGGACCGCGCCAACGCTGTGCTGTCCTTCATCATCATCGGCCGCGAGATCGCCATTTCCGCGCTGCGCGAATGGATGGCGCAGATCGGCGCCTCCAAATCGGTGGCGGTCAGCTCGCTGGGTAAGATCAAGACCACGGCGCAGATGATGGCCATTCCGCTGCTGCTGTTCCATGACGTGCTGTTCGGCGCGGTCGATACCCAGTTCTGGGGCTCGCGTCTGCTGGAAATCGCGGCGGTGCTGACCGTCTGGTCGATGTTCTACTACTTGCGTCTGGCGTGGCCGCTGATCAAGGAAAAGTCGGGCCAGCTGTAACCGTATAAACAATATTTTTATTGAGCAAAGATTTTGGCATTGACAGGCGGCACAGATCCTCTATAATGCTGGCCTGTTGTTGATGACAACGCAGCAAAGCGGGAGTAGCTCAGTTGGTAGAGCGCAACCTTGCCAAGGTTGAGGTCGAGAGTTCGAGACTCTTCTCCCGCTCCAAACGAAGTCATCGAAAACAAGTAGTACTAGCAAAAACAGCAGTCACCTGCTAAGATGCTGGACTCGAAATGCGGGAGTAGCTCAGTTGGTAGAGCGCAACCTTGCCAAGGTTGAGGTCGAGAGTTCGAGACTCTTCTCCCGCTCCAGTTTCTTCGGAAATTGGCTGGCGCAGTAAAAATAGCAACACTCCATGCGGGAGTAGCTCAGTTGGTAGAGCGCAACCTTGCCAAGGTTGAGGTCGAGAGTTCGAGACTCTTCTCCCGCTCCAGAATTCTGGATTACAGCGCGTAACCCCGCTGTGGTCTTGCAGTAAAAAGTTTCCTCTGGCGAGGTAGCAAAGCGGTTATGCAGCGGCCTGCAAAGCCGTCTAGGTCGGTTCGACTCCGATCCTCGCCTCCAAAGCTCCATGCGGGAGTAGCTCAGTTGGTAGAGCGCAACCTTGCCAAGGTTGAGGTCGAGAGTTCGAGACTCTTCTCCCGCTCCAAAATGCAGAAGGGCAGCCCGGTGGGCTGCCCTTTTTGCATTTGCGGCTTGTAGGAACTGCAAGCGTCTGTTCTCGCCCCTTTATAGTCAGTCCGTCTCGTTTTCCTCAAGATCCAGAGCGCCATTGGTGTTGTGATTGGAAAGCGGGACATGCACCTGCGGACCACGAATATTTCGCCCCAAACATCCGATGTTTTCCGCTTTAGCTTCGGCTCCGCAGGTGTGCTTGTGTTCGAAAACGAATACTCAGGGTTTGCCGTCCGACCGGCTCGCTATATTGCCTTCGGAGAGCACAAGCATGCATGATCCCATTGATCATCCTAGCACTTGGGGAGGTGTCTGATGGACCAATTTGATGAGGCGTGCTTTACCGTCTACATAGGCATTGATTGGGCCGACGCAAAGCATGATTTCTGCTTGCAGGTGGCCGGTGGAAACCAACGGGAGTTCGGAGTCTTCTCAAGCCAGGCGGCGCATATTGACGAATGGGTTAGTAACCTGCACCGCCGCTATGGCGGAAAAATCGCCATCGGTCTGGAGTTGACGAAAGGCCCATTGGTGTACGCATTGCAGAAGTACGATTTTCTTGTACTGTTTCCGATTAACCCCGCAACGCTGGCGAAGTACCGTCAGGCGTTTAAGCCGAGCCGCGCAAAAGACGACCCCACAGATGCCGAGCTAGCCTTAGATTTACTGCTACGTCATCCAGAACGCTTTAAGCCTATCGCACCGCAGAGTCCGGCAATGAGGGCACTGTTGAGTTTCGTCGAACGGCGGCGTGAACTCATTGGCGACAAGACACGCTTTACCAATCGCCTCACCAATACGCTTAAACAGTATTACCCCCAAGTTCTGGAATGGTTTGATCACCACGACACTATCTTGTTCTGTGATTTCATCACCCGCTGGGCCAACCCTGGAAAAAGCTCAAGGCGCGCGCCCAGCGACTCCGGACAGGTTCTTCAAGCAGCACAATGCCAGACGTGCATCGGTAATTGATGCGAGGATGGAGGCCATCAAGGCCGCGAGACCATTGACGCGGGACGTGGCGATCATTGCTCCGCACCTATTGGAAACGCTGGTGTTGATTGAACAAATCAAAGTGGCGTTAAAGGCCATTGAGCGTTTCGACGACGCCATTGCCCGTCTGGCCCCGACTCTACCGGATTTTGAATTATTCGCGGACTTGCCTGGCGCTGGTCCCACACTAGCCCCGCGACTCCTTGTGGCGTTTGGCGAGCAACGCGAACGATTCGCTTCGGCAAAGGAGTTGCAACAGTACTCGGGCGTAGCGCCAGTAACTGAGCGAAGTGGGAAGAAGAGTTGGGTACATTGGCGATGGCAGTGCCCGACGTTTGTTCGCCAGACATTTGTCGAGTGGGCAGGCCAGACCATCAACAAGTCGAAGTGGGCAGGTAGCTACTATCGACAGCAGCGTGCAAAGGGAAGTTCGTACCAAGCAGCCGTACGAGCTCTGGCCTTCAAGTGGCTACGCATACTTTTCTGTTGCTGGCAGAGCCGTGTGCCCTACGACGAAGCGAGGTACATGGCAAAGCTACGGCAGAAAGGCTCGGCACTCGCTAATTCATCTGCGCCAGCGGCTTGACGGAGCACCTCAGGGCTTGACGGAGCACCTCAGGGCGTGAAGCGGAAGTTCGTGATAACTAGAATACTAAGAATCAGCGAAGGTCCGACGCATAATTTCGATGTCGTGGGAAAGTAGTAGGTGTTTATGCCGCTCGTATAGTCCCGCTAGCGCCGACTTATGTTTGCTAATGACATCCATTCCTCGGTCATCATATGGGTGCACCACAATTCCATCACTCGGGTTGAGCAGATATACCCGACAGTGCGGATTAGGCGATAGCGAAGTACCAAAATCGGTAGTGACCGCGCACCAGATTAGGTTTTGAACTTTGGAAACAGGGACTTCAAACGCGCAGTTAACCCAATAAAAGACTTCGTCATCGTCTTGGTCTTCCACGTCCAGCCATAACTCTCTAACTTCTGGAATGGTTATCCCAGCTACGTGAAGCTCGCGAAGCTTTCGACGCAGCCCAAATTTGGATAAAGGAAGAAACGTCAGTAGGTGGACGAGTATCGTTTTTTCGTTGGCAAAAACGTCTTCGCAGACTGCGGTAGCTTTACGCAATGCCGTCAAAACCTGGTCTAATGGATTGCCACCTTCAGACAACTCAAAACGGAGTCCCCCTGGGAAGTTATAGAATAACGCATACCGATACGGGTACCCAACAATTTCTTGCGTTTCTCTTTTGAGATTCATGCACCTATTCTCTTAAACAATGGAAGCGAGCGCCAACGCACGCGCAACGGGAACGGAATGACTGCAATTGGCCGTCAGCCGCCGTGGCCGGAATTCAAGTACGCGATTAGTTCTACAGCATTCATCTGAGATACGGAGTCTTCAATCATTTCAAGCGCCATAAAGCCTTCATGAACACGCACAAAGCTTGTTTCAACATCAGTCAGTTGTCGTTGCAAAATGCGTTCGCAATCGGCCAGAATTTTTACCTGCCAAGCGTTGGCTGTTTTCTCGTTGTTCTTCACACGACGGGCTACTCGTGGCCATCTGCCGCTAACAGCGCATTACGCCTATTCGTATATTTTTCCGCAGTACAAGAAGACGGCAAATTTCTTCCAAGGTGATGCGTTTGAAAGTCCATGCCTCGAACAAAATTCCGAGTCATCTGCCCAGCTGCTTGCCGCTTCTAAAAAATCTTCAATCGTTCCGTTTTCCCATTCCTGAGAATTTTCCAGGCGGTCAGCTGTGAGCGCACGGACAAAGTCGAGAAATGTCGCTTCGTCTATTACCGCTTCAAGCTTATCGTGTAACTGCATCAGTTCGTGCCCAAGGTAAATTTTGAGGATGTCCGGTTTTGGCCGAAACTGGACGAAGATGATGAGGATAGCATCTTGCTTGCGTGCAAAGTTCACGATTTGTCACCATGAGTACCTTCTTCAGCCAGCCCTGAGTGCCGATCTTGTTCTAGTATCATCTACTTATACCAATAAAGGGGAGGCACATGAAAGTTCAGAAGACTGCTATCGCAGCCGCATTAGGGCCAATGACCAAACGTTCTATCGGCGTTGCCGTCGCGCTGGTGGTGCTTGCCGCCTGCGGCAATGGATCGAACGCATCGACGCTTGCTGCGAGCGGCGCCACCGCCACCGCCACTTCGGTATCGACCGCCACCTGCGCCGCTGCCTACAAGCCGCCCGTGGCGACGCCGCCAGCAGGCACCAAGTTCTGCGCCAGTCTGTCCACCGCACCCGACGCCAGCGGCAACGGCCTTGAAAACGGTAAGACCTGCCGCGCACGTACGGCCGTCGACATCGTCAGGGACATGGGCCAGGGCTGGAATCTCGGTAATACGCTGGACGCGTTCGGCAACGCGGCGAACCCGCTCGCCGATGAAACCTACTGGGGTAACCCGAAGACGACCAAGGCCATGATCGACACCGTGCGCAAAGCCGGCTTTACCACGTTGCGCCTGCCGGTCAGCTGGGACGACCACATGAGCGGGGCCGCGCGCACCATCGATCCGGTCTGGATGAACCGGGTTGAGGAAGTGGCGAAGTACGCGCTCGACAACGGCATGGCGGTGATCGTCAACATCCACCACAACAACGGCTGGGAAGCGCCGACATTGGCCAACGAGGCCAGCGCCAAGGACACGCTGTCCAGGCTGTGGACGCAGATCGGCGAGCGCTTCAACAAATATGACCAGCACGTCACGTTCGAGGTGATGAACGAGCCGCGCGTGGCTCCCGGCGGCGTCGACGACTGGACCGGCAAGGCCGAGTACTACGATGTGCTGAACCGACTGAATGCCACGGCATTGGCGGCGATCCGCGCCACCGGCGGCAACAACACCCGCCGGCTGGTGATGATCCCGTCGTATGCGGCGGCGCCGGACGACGCCCAGCTCAACCCGCTGGTGCTGCCGTCCGACCCAATGATCGCGCTGTCCAGTCACGCCTACCGTCCATGGAACTTTGCCGGCGAGCAGAAAGGCACCAGCATCTTTTCCGGCCAAGCCGAATTCGACCAGCTGTTCAGCCGCCTGAACGCGAAATACGTGGCAAAGGGCATTCCGGTGGTGATCGGCGAATGGGCCTCGACGGACAAGGACAACGCGGCCGAGCGCGTCCAGCACGCCACGGCTTTCGTTCAGGGCGCGGCGAAGTACGGCATGCCGACCATCTGGTGGGACAACGGCAACCATACGCGATCGGCGACCTCGACTGACGTGATGGCGCTGCTGGATCGCTCGAACAACACCTGGCCGCATCAGAACATCAACGACGCCATCTTCTGCGCAGCGCAGCACTGATTCGCCAAGCGGGACGTGGCGCGGCGGTTTTCAGCGCGCCGTGGCTACATTCCCCTGAAACTGGGCGTCGCGTTCCAGCATGCGGTTGATGCTGGTTTCGGTGCGCGTCAGCGTTTGCGCCACATCGGCGCCATACACCACGATGCTGATCAGCGCATCGCCCAGCGTTTTGGTGATGATGGCCTGACGCGCCACTTCAATCGGCAGCGCCACGCCATCGCGCGCGATGGTTGCGATCCCGCTGCGCAACGGCAGCTGGCGAAACGCCGCCGAATCGATCACGGAACGCCGCGTCGGCAACTGCCCGGTGCGTGCCCACACGCCGCCTTCGTCGTACAGGAACTTGAGGAAGGACAGCGCCGCCGCGCGGCTGCGAGCATCGGCCGTGCCGCTTTTCAGCATCACCATGATGTGATTGTCGGCCCACATGGCGCTGGCGCCGTACAGCTGTGGGAACGGCGTGGCGGTGTAGCCCTGGTAGGTGGCGCTGTCGGCCTGCTTCGACTGGCGTAGCAGGTCGCCGATGATCCAGGTGCCGTTGATCATGACGGCGCCTTCGCCAGCGGCAAAGCCTTGCAGCGCAACGCTGTAGTCCATGCCGCGCGAGGTCAGGCCTTCCTCGTACATGGTCTTCAGCAGCTGCACCGTGTCGCGCACCGCGGGGCTGTGCAGGTCGATGTGGAAGTAGTACTTGGGGAACAGCGAGCCGTTTTGCTGGCCGATCATGGATAGCAGCGTGCGCGCGAAGAAGGCCGGATCATTGGCGGTCAGCCAGATGAAGTAGGGCTTGCCGGTGGCCTGCTTGAACTGGCGCGCCTGCGCCAGCAGCTGTTGCGGCGAATGTGGCAGCACCGGCTTCCCATCCTTGACCAGTCCTGCCTTGCGCATCAGGTTCAGGTTGAAATGCCATAGCCAGGAGTGGGTGTCGAACGGCAGGGCGTAGTGCCGGCTGTCGATGGTCACCGCTGTTTCGGCCTGCGGCGTGAAGTCGGCGCTATCGATGCCCACCTGGCGAAACTCGTCGTCCAGCGGCGCGATCAGGCCGCGTTTGACGAAGTCGTTCAGCGCGGAGCTGTGCAGGATGGCCACCGCCGGCACATCGCGGCCGACGATGCGCGCACCGAGCTGGCTGTAGTACGAAGCATGTTCCACCACCTGCGTGCGCACCACGATCTGGCCGCGATGCTCGGCGTTGAACTTGTTGGTCAGCGCGGTGATGATGCCGCATTCGCCGGTGGCTTTGGCGGGATCGGTGAGGTTGCCGTAGTCCGCTTCGCAGGAACCGAAGAAGCGTGCGAATGAAATTTCTACCGGCGCGGCCCATGCCGGCGCCGCAGCGGCCAGCAGCAGGGCCAGCGCCACGCCTGGTTTGATGAGTCTCATGCTTTACCGTACCTTGGTGCCGGCAACTGCGGCAACGATGTATTGTTGGAAGTAGGCATACAGCACCAGCACCGGCGCTGCCGCAAACACAGCTTGCGCCATCAGGAAGCCCAGTCCTTCGGATTGCGCGAAGTTGGTTTGGGTCGAGGCCAGTCCCAGCGTCAGCGTATAGTGGTCCGACTGGGTGGCGGAAATCAGCGGCCACAGATAGTCGTTCCACGCGCTGAGGAAGGTGACGATGCCCAGCGTGGCTTGCACCGGCAGCGACAGCGGCAGGATCACGCGGGTGAACACGGTCCAGCGCGAGGCGTTGTCCAGCAGCGCCGCTTCTTCCAGGTCACGCGGGATGGCCTTGAAGTATTGCGTCATCAGGAACACGCCGAACGGCGCCGCCAGACCGGGCAGGATCAGGCCCGCGTAGCTGTTGTGCAGGCCAAGGTCGGCGAACATGCGGTGCAGCGGAATTACCACGGCGGTCTGCGGCACGGCCAGGCCGGCCAGCACAAAGCGGTACAGCCAGGTCTTGCCGGGGAACTCGGTGCGGGCGAAGCCATAGCCGGCCAGGGACGACAGCAGCAGCACCAGCATGGTCTGGCCGAACGCCACCACGCAGGAGTTGGCGATCCAGCGGAACACTAGCGAGGTGCCGAGGATGTCGCTGTAGTTCTTCAGCGTGTAGGGTGGCGCGAGCAGGATGTCGGTGCGTTGCGCCAGCAGCTCGTTCGGTTTAAATGACAGCAGCAGTACCCACAGCAGCGGCGCCACCCAGACGATGGCGGCGGCGATGGTGACGCCGAGGATGACGCGGTTGCCCCAGCGGTTGGTCAGGTTGGGATTCATGCTTGGGCCTTTCCGGCGCGGCGTTCGAGCCAGCCTTGCAGCGACATCCCGGCCAGCATCAGCAGGAACAGCGCTTGCGCGCCAGCGGCGGCGTAGCCGAGTTGCCATTGTTCGAACATGGCTTCGTAGACGAACATCACCAGCGAGCGGGTGCTGTTATTAGGGCCGCCCTGTGTCAGCAACTGCACCTGGCCGAACACCTGCAACTGCGCGATCATCTGGGTAACGGCCACCAGGATCACGCCGTGGCGGATGGCCGGCAGCGTGATATGGCGGAAGCTGCGCCAGCGGCTGGTGTTGTCCAGCGCGGCCGCCTCGTAGACGTCGTGCGGGATCTGCTGCAGCGACGCGAGGAACAGCATCATCGGCATGCCGATGCCCCACCAGACGGTGGCCAGCGCCACGGCGGGCAATGCCAGCCATTCGTGGTTCAGCGGCGCCACGGCGGCCATGCCCATGCCGTGCATGGCGTTGGCCAGCAGGCCGCGTTCCGGCAGCAGCACCAGGCGCCAGATCAGCGTGACGATGGTGACCGACAGCACGCCGGCGCCAAAGAAAATGCCGCGCAAAATGGCGGTGGTGCGGCCGGGCCGGTTCAATGCCAGCGCCAGCGCCAGGCCGGTGATGACCATGACCGGCGTGCACAGGGCGGCGAACAGCAGGCTGTTGAGGGCGGAACGCACAAACATCTCGTCCTGTAGCAAGTCGATGAAGTTGGTGACGCCGACCCAGCGGCCCATATTGGACAGCAGGTCGATGGCGTGGAAGCTGAGCCAGAAGCCGTTCAGCAAAGGCCAGACCAGCAGCGCCAGATAGCACAGCAGGAAAGGCGCGATGAACAGCAGTCCGATCCAGCCGGTGCTAGTCCCGAGGCGCGGCTTGGCCTGCACGGAGGAGGGCAGGTCGCGCATCATGCTGGATGGTGCGCGGCGCCGGCCGCGTCGAACAGGTGGGCGCGTTGCAGGTCCATGCGCAGGTGGAGGGTGGAGCCGATCGCCGGTTCGGCGGCGCGGGGCGGCGCGTCGGCGACCACCAGCAGGCCGTCGGCCAGCTGCACATGCAGCAAGGTGCGGTCGCCAAGACGCTCGATGACTTCGACCACGCCTTGCAGCTGGCCGTCGGCTGCTGGCGTCAGTGCATCCGGGCGCAGGCCGAGTTCCATCGCGTCGCCGGCGGGCGGCGCGGCGCCAGGAACGGCGGTGCGCACGGCCTGGCCATTGGCCAGCGTGACGGCGCAATAGCCATCCTGATCGGCGGCGCGTCGCACCGGCAGGAAGTTCATCGACGGACTGCCGACAAAGCCGGCCACAAAGCGCGTGGCCGGCCGCTCGTACAATGCCATCGGCGCGGCAAACTGCTCGATGCGGCCCTGGTTCATCACGGCGATGCGGTTCGCCAGCGTCATCGCCTCGACCTGGTCGTGGGTGACGAACAGCATGGTCGCGCCAAGACGCTTGTGCAGGCGCGCCAGCTCAAGGCGGGTACGCGTGCGCAGCGCCGCATCCAGATTGGACAAGGGCTCGTCGAACAGGAAGGCCAGCGGCTCCTTGACCACCGCGCGGCCGATCGCCACGCGCTGGCGCTGACCGCCCGACAACTGCACCGGCTTGCGTTCCAACAGCGCTTGCAATTCCAGCATCTGCGCCGCAGCGGTCACGCGACGGTCGATCTCCGCTTCGTCCATGCGAACGTTGCGCAGGCCGAAGGCCATGTTGTCGCGCACCGTCATGTGCGGATACAGCGCGTACTGCTGGAATACCATGGCGATGCCGCGCTGCCCCGGCGCCAGGTCGGTGACGTCGCGGCCACCGATGTCGATGCGGCCGCTCGATACCGGCTCCAGCCCCGCCAGCATGCGCAGCAGGGTCGACTTGCCGCAGCCCGAAGGCCCCAGTAGCGCGATGAACTCACCGGCTGCGATCGACAAATTGAAGTTCGGGATCACCGTATGCTCGCCATAGCGCTTGCTGACGTCACGCCACTCGATGCCACCCAGTTCGTGCGTCATCTTCATACGGCATTGACGTGCTGCCGCAGCAGCTCGGTCTCACGCGTGCGATACGGCTTGCCGTCGGTGTGCAGCACGTCGTGGAACCAGACCGACGGCGGCGCGAAGGTGTAGGGATTCTTCCACGAGTCCCACGGCATATTGGTCTGGCTCTTGCCAACCACGAAGCCCCAGTTGATCATGCCGACGTTCTCGGCGCGGGCAATCGGCAGGATGGTATCGAAGGTCGAGCCCATGCCGCGCGCCATGTATTCGGTGCACACCAGCGGACGGCCGTAGGCTTGCAGCTGGCGCACGCGGGCCAGGAATTTCTCCGGCCAGCTGTAGTCGTGGAAGGTGACGATGTCCGACAGCGCCAACTGCGCCTTCTGCACATCGTTCAGGATGGCCGACGTCGGCGACCAGTCTTCGCCCAGCCAGATGCCGCTGGTGAGCGGCTGGGTCGGCGCGCAGGCCTGGGCCCAGCCAAACACCTGCGGCAGCAGCTGCGCCACCAGTGCGATCTTGTCCTTTGCTTCGAACTGCTGGTAATAACCCATGCCACCGCCCTGGTTGTCCGGTTCATTCCACAGGTCCCAGCACCACACGCGTTCGTCGTTGCCGAAGCTGGTCACGATATCTTCGACATAGGCACGCAGCGCCGGGTAGCTGGCCGGATCGGCCAGTTGCGCCGCGCCGGGGCTCTGCACCCAGCCCGAGTTGTGGATGCCGGGCATGGGCGCGCGCTGCGTACCCAGGGCGGGACGCGGATCCCAGCACGAATCGAATAATACCAGCATGGTGCGGATGCCATGTTTGGTGGAGATGTCGAGATAGGTGTCGATGCGCTGCTTGAAGCTGGCGGCATCCTGCGCCCACACCAGGTCGTGCAGGAACACGCGCATGGTGTTCATGCCGAGCGAGGCGGCCCAGCCCAGTTCAAGGTCGATGCGTTCGACGTCAAAGGTCTCGGCCTGCCACATCTCCAATTGGTTGATGGCGCTGGCCGGCAGGAAGTTGGCGCCGAGGATGCGCGGCTGTCCCGCATACCAGGCATGCGCGCGCTGGGCACTCCACGTTGGCGCTTGCGGAATGGCGGGCGTGGCGTTTGCAGTAGTCATCTTCAATCTTTCTTGGTGGGTGAGTTATCAGGGCGCCAGGGCCGCGCTGCCGAAGCGGGTGCGGCAACTGGTATCGGCGCCGCCATCGCTTTGCAGGATGGTCAGCGTCTTGCCGTCGGCCGAAGGCAGCAGCGGCGTGGAATAGTTCTGGCACCAGTTGGTGGCGCTCGGCGGCGACGGAATGGCCAGCGGCGCGGCCACTGCCTTCCACGGGCCGCTGCCATCGGCGGAGGTGTTGGTGAACATGGTCTTGCCGTTGCCGGCATCGACCGCGCCGTTTTTGTCGAACAGGATCTGGCCGATGGCGATCAGCATGCCGTTGGGCTGGCCCGCGACCGGCGTCCAGGCGAAGGTCGGCGCGTGGCGGAAGAACTGGCCGCTGGCGGTCTCCAGGCGGAAACCGGGATCGTTGGCGGCGCCCCAGTTGATGCCGTCCGTGGAACGCTTGGCGCGCACCGTGCAGTCGAGCGGGCCGCCGTAGCAGTTCTCATAGGTCATCAGGTAAGCACCGGACGGCAGCTGGCGCACGATGGCCATGCCGGGACGGGCGTTGGGATCGTCGCCGGCGACCACGGTTTGCGGCGCGCTCCAGTTGACGGCGTCGCGGCTGGTGACTTCGACCAGGATCTGCGAATGGCCGGCCAGCGTTTCGTCCGAGTAGTAGCAAACCAGTTCGCCGCTCTTTGCGATGCCGAATTCCGGCTCCCAGATGCCCGACGGGTCTTTCAAGTTCTTGGCGATGCGGCCCTTGCCGCACAGGGACAGGTAGGTCCAGGTGACGCCGCCGTCGGCGCTCTGGTAGATGCGGTTTTCCATTGGCGCGTTGCGTTCCTGGCCAACCGAGGTAGAGTAGAGCAGGGTGCCGGCCGGCAGTGCGCCGATCTTCACCGGCAGTTCATACAGCGTGCCGCAGCACTGGCCCTGTTTGAATTCCGGATCGGCGATGACGCCGATGCGGCTGAAGCTCTTGCCGTCGTCGCTACTGGCGTAGATGCCGCCGACCGGCGCGCCGTTTTCGGTGGACGAGATGCTGGCCACCAGGCGGCCGTTCAGCGCGGCGTTCTGGTGGTGGCTTTGGCGGATCAGGCGCGGATAGGTGCCGAAAATGTCGGCCAGCAGCGTGCCGCGTGGCGCGCCGGCAGCGACTGGCGGTGTGGTGGCTGGTGAAGTCGGGGTTGTGGCGATGACGCTGCTGCCGCCACAGGCGCTCAAGATCAGTCCCGCGCATAGCGCGGCAGCGGCAAAAATGCCGGTACGGTGGGTCATGCTTGTCTCCTGGTTGTTGTCGGACTTTAAAGTCACAAATATTTTTGTTGGATTAATTATCGCAACATTCTTCATTAGTGACAACAATATTTGTTATAAATTTTGATCGGCTGGGGTTTTCGCCACGCTGTATCATGCGAACCAACAAACAAATTCATAGGAATACAGGCATGGACGCGAATCGGGCACTACTGGTGGAGGGGGATGCGGTGCTGCCGCTGGTGAAGGCGCTGTCGTCGGAAACGCGGCAGGCGATGCTGGCGCTGTTGACGCACAAGGTGCTCAATCTGTCGGAGCTGGCCGCGACCATGAACCTGCCGCATTCCACCGTCAGCTTCAACGTCAACCAGCTGGAGGCGGTGGGCCTGGTGGTGGTGGAGACCGAGCCGGGCACGCGCGGCATCCAGAAACTGTGCTCAAAGCGCTACGACGAAGTCCGTATCCGCCTGCCCGGTGCGGCGGTGGAGGCGGAGCAGAATACGGTCACCATCAGCATGCCGATCGGCAGCTATCGCAGCGTCGAGGCCAGCCCGACCTGCGGCCTGGTGAGCGAGACCAAAATCATCGGCATGCTCGACGATCCACGCTCGTTCTTCGAGCCGGAGCACGTCAATGCGCAGCTGCTGTGGTTTGGCGCGGGCCATGTGGAATATGCTTTCCCTAATAATGTGCCGTACGGCGCGGTGACCACCGACCTGTCGCTGTCGATGGAGCTGTGTTCGGAAGCGCCCAACTACAATCCGGAGTGGCCGTCCGACATCACGCTGTGGATCAACGACGTGGAAGTGGGTACCTGGACCTCGCCCGGCGATTTCGGCGGCAAGCCGGCGCTGCTGACGCCGGCGTGGTGGCAGATCGAAGGGACGACTTACGGCGTGCTGAAACAATGGAGCGTCAGCGAGCGCGGTGCGATGATCGATGGCGTGTCGCTGAGTGCGACCACGATCGCCGACCTGAATCTGGCGCAGGCCAACCACATCCGCGTCCGCATCGGTGTCAAGGACGACGCCCGCAACAAGGGCGGGCTGAATCTGTTTGGCCGAAAATTCGGCAACTATCCGCAGGATATCGTCATGCGCATGGGCTTCGAGTTTCCCGCAGGCGCAGCCGTGCCTATCGCCGGCACGATCTGATTGACTATCAAGCGTGACGTTTTTCCAACAACTTTTGTTGTTGCTTAGGGCGGGAAACGTCTACCTCACCAAATTTCAGTGATATTTCGCCATTAGTCGCAAATATTCTTGAAATAAAAATCAAATAGCTTCACTATTGCAGCGTTACTAGGGCACTGTCGCAAAGAAGTTTGCGAGATTGCCGCCCATAACGAATATATAAAGCGATGACGCGCCGTGCAACGCGCTGGAGGCATCCGGTATCAGTAGCTCGCCAGGGCATACCGGGTCTGCACGGGAGCAGTCGTCCTATACAAATAGTGGAGACACAGACATGCAACAGTTC
Source organism: Duganella dendranthematis (assembly GCF_012849375.1). NCBI lineage: Bacteria > Pseudomonadati > Pseudomonadota > Betaproteobacteria > Burkholderiales > Oxalobacteraceae > Duganella > Duganella dendranthematis. Next base: position 43,528 of record NZ_CP051684.1, on the reverse strand, counting down.
AAAAGAACGCCGCTCGCCGCGGCGTTGCTGAGTGTATTGGCAGGCGTACCGGCATGGGCGCAGCAGCAGCCGGCCGACAGCACCGGCGAGGGCACCACCGTGGTGGTGTCGGGCATCCGCCAGAGCGTACGCAAGGCCGAAGACATCAAGCGCACCGCCGACCAGGTGGTCGATTCCATCAACGCCGAGGACATCGGCAAATTCCCCGACCGCTCGGTGGGCGAGGCGCTGCAGCGCATTCCCGGCGTACAGGTCAGCCGTACCGCCAGCGAAGTAAACAGCGTACTGATACGCGGCCTGCCGGATCTGGCCACCACCATCAACGGCAACGAAATCTTCACCGGCGACGGCCGCCGCCTGTCTTATCAGGATCTGCGCATCGAGGGCGTGGCCGGGCTGGACGTCTTCAAGTCGGCCACGCCCAACCAGCAGGAGGGCGGCATCGCTGGCCTGATGGACGTGCGGCTGCGCAAACCGTTCGACTTCAAGGGCCTGAGCGCGTCCGGTTTCGCCGACGGCGTCAATGTTCACCCGCGCGGCACCAGCGCCAAGTCGTACACCGATCCCTCGTTGGGTGGCCTGATCTCCAACCGCTGGAAGACCGAGCATGGCGACGTCGGCGCACTGCTGGACGGCACCTATGTCAAGGATCGCTTCGTCAATCCGGTGCAGTGGCTCGCCGAGCCGGGCGGCGCCGGCCTGTGGCAGGTGCGCGCCGATGGCACGGCCTATCGCGACGACCCGAGCAATCCGAACCTGGCGGCCGAAAAGGCCAAGGGCGGCGCCACCACGGCGGCGGTGATGCCGTTCCCGGGCGGCGTGTACAACTCCGGCGAGCGCGAACGCCAGCAGCTGCACGGCGCGCTGCAATGGAAGCCGAACGACAAGCTGGAACTGGACAGCCAGATGATCTACATGGGCTACCGCAGCCGCAGCGCGGAAGACTACCTGTTCGGCGTGGCGCGCGACGGCTTTGCCGCCACCAATGTGGTGCTGGCGCCGGACGGCGACTACTGCAACACCAGCCGTGGCCACGCCTGCCCGATCGCTTCGGCCGACGTGCTGGCCGCCGCTGATGGCAACACGCCGTACACAGCGTCCAGCACCCAGGCGCACCAGCAGAAGACCGATACCGCCTATGGCAGCTTCGGCGCCAAATACAAGGATGGTCCATGGCAGGCCAGCACCGACCTGGCGTTCACCTACTCCAAGTTCACCGATGACCGCATCATCGTCGACCAGAGCGTGCCGAATGCGAGCTTGCACGTGGTCGGCCTGGACGCCAGCGGCCACGGTGGCTTCTCCGGTTCCACGCCGGGCCATCCGGATGCCCTGAGCGATCCGAATCAATATGTGCTGCGCGGCTTCTTCCAGTCGTGGAACGAGAGCAGCGGCCGCCAGGTCCAATGGCGCAATGATGTCAGCTATCGCCTCGGCGAAGGCTTCATCAGCAAGCTGTCGGGCGGATTGCGCCTGTCGTCGCGCGACGCCGAGTACCACGGCGCCGAAGGCGGTGTCGATACGCCGGGCGGTGCGCGTCCGGTGCCGGTCAGCGTATTCGGGCCGGGGTTTAATTCGGTGGTGCCGGGCGTGGAGCGTCTGGGCGGCGCCTTCGCGACGCCGTCGACCGACTTCCTGCTGGATAACCGCGACCAGGTACGCAAGTACTACGGCCTGGCGGCGGGCCGCCTGCCGGACGATCCCAACCGCCTGTTCAAGCAGACCGAGAAAACCTACACCGGCTATGGCATGGCCAACTACGGTTTCGATGTCGGCTCGGTCGGCGTTTCTGGTCTGGCCGGCGTGCGCGTGAGCCGTGTCCAGCGCGATTTGAGCGGCAACAGCCGCATCGGCGACACCATCAGCAATATCGATCTGAGCACCTCGCACACCGACGTCCTGCCGAGCATCAGCGCCAAGGTGGACTGGGCCAGCGACTGGATGTCGCACATCGGCTGGGGCAAGACCGTGACCCGTCCGGATTTCGCTTCGCTGAATCCCGCGCTGTCGCTGACGCCACCGTCGATCAACCGCCCGGGCTACGGTACCGCCGGTAATCCGACTCTGAAGCCGGTCGAATCGAAGTCCTTCGACATCACGCTGGAGCGCTACTTCGACAACAACGGCTATGCATCGGTCGCGTACTTCGACCGCCGCATCGATGGCTACCTGCAGCCGTTCTCGCAGGTGGAGAGCATCAACGGCCTCGATTACACCGTGACCCGGCCGCAAAATGCCGGCAAGGGCAAGCTGCATGGTTACGAGCTGTCGGCGCAGAAGTTCCTCGACTTCCTGCCGGGCGTGCTGTCGGGACTGGGCGTACAGGCCAACTACACGTGGATCACCGGCACCACGGAAAGCGCCAATACCCTCAATGGCAGCGACTACACGGTGACGCCGTTGACCAATGTCGCCAAGAAGAACGCCAACGTGGCGCTGATCTACGAGAAGTTTGGACTGAGTGGCCGCCTGGCCTATTCCCGCCGAGACAGCTATGTCGAGTCGCTGAACAATGGCGGCATCCAGCTGCCGGCGACCAATGTGGTGCGTCCGCGGACCCAGGTCGATCTGTCGATCGGGTACGAAATCAACCCACACCTGTCTTTGCAATTCAACGCCTGGAACCTGACGCACGCCGCCTATGAAAGCTATAGCGGCTACCAACAGTTCGCACGCGATATCCGTTACGACCCGGCCGTCTACTCGCTTGGCTTGCGCTTCAAGCTGTAACGTCGCGTTATCCGCTCCAGTGTAGTACTTCCGCAGGGAGCTTGCTCCCTGCTTTTTTTTTGCGCGCACAAAACAGGAGTCTGCGTCATGAAGAAAAAACGTCCGATCAAGATCGCCATTGTGGGCGTCGGCAAAATCGCCTGCGACCAGCACTTGCCGGCGATTTGGGCGAGCGATGAATTTGAACTGGTGGCGTCGGCCAGCCTGGGCGACACCGTCGCCGGCTGGCCCGGCTTCCGCTCGATCGACGACATGCTGGCGGCGGTGCCGAAGATCGAAGCAGTGGCCCTGTGCGTGCCGCCGCAGTATCGGTACATGGCGGCGCGCGCTGCGCTTTTGGCTGGCAAGCATGTGCTGATGGAGAAGCCGCCCGGGGCGACGCTGTCCGAGGTGGAGGATTTGCAGGCGCTGGCTGCACGGCAAGGCTGCACGCTGTTCGCCAGCTGGCATTCGCGCCACGCGCCGGCGGTGCAGCCGGCCAAGGCGTTTCTGGCCGAGTGGCCGCCGCTGGGCGTGCAGATCATCTGGCGCGAAGATGTACGAGTATGGCATCCGGGCCAGGAGTGGATCTGGCAGGCCGGCGGTCTTGGCGTTTTTGATCCCGGCATCAATGCGCTGTCCATTCTCACCGAGATCCTGCCGTCACGGGTGTTCCTGCAGCGGGCCACACTGGGCTTTCCCGCCAACCGCGCCGCACCCATCATGGCCGAGTTATTCTTTCAGGATGCTGACGGCATGCAGGTGCACGCCGACTTCGACTGGCGCGAGACCACGCAGCAGCGCTGGGACATCGTGGTGCAGACCGCCGCCGGAGAGCTCAGGCTCGGTGACGGCGGAGCGAGCCTGTGGCGGCAGGGCGTTGCGCAAGTGCTGGGCGAGGACAAGGAATATCCGTCGCTGTACCGCCACTTCGCCGCGCTGATCAGGGATGGCCGCTCGGACGTGGACTTGTCGCCATTGCGCCATGTGGCCGATGCATTCATGCTAGGCTTGCACACGCAGTTGGGATTATTTGATCACTGAACCGGGAGAACAGCACATGACCGCATACCAGCGCTTCGCCACGACATTCGCAGTCTTATCCCTTGGACTGGCAGCGCAGGCAACGGGACAAACGGTACGACAGTTCGAGGTGCCCGGCGAGTTGCCGGTTGCGCTGTATCGTCCCGCGTCGGTCGAGCCGGGCGTGAAAGCGCCGCTGGTGTTCCTGCTGCATGGAAGCTCGGGAGATGGACCATCCATATTAAGCAACTCCGGTTTGCAAGCAGCGGCTGACAAACATGGCTTTATCATCGCGGCGCCGACGGGCGCAATCCATCTCGACAAAGGATTTGCGTGGAATGTGCCGGGCGTCGCGACAGTCAGTGGCAAGGCTCCCGGCGCAGGCGACAGGGACGACGTCAAATACATGCTGTCCATCCTGAATGCGCTGGTCAAGCAGGGCAGCGTTGACCGCAGCCGTGTCTACGCCACCGGCATCTCCGGTGGCGGCCGCAAGACCAGCTGGTTGGGCTGCGTCGCATCGACGCGCTTCGCCGCCATCGCGCCGGTGGTGGGGCTGCGTGCTGGAACACCGCTCAAGTCGGATCCGGCCCGTCCGGACCCCGAGAGCTGCCAGCCAGAATCAGCCCTGCCGATCATCGCATTCGCCGGCAACAAGGACACGGTCAATCCGATGGAAGGCGGCGGCGCGCCATACTGGCAGTACTCGATGCGTTCCGCCGAAATCAGATGGGCGACGCTGAATCACTGCCAGACATCTCCCGTAACGCGGGCGATCTCGCCGGCCCTGTATCAGGAGCGTTACGACGGCTGCCGGGACAATGCCGAGGTCACCGCCTACATTACCGAGGGAGGAGGGCATAGCTGGCTGGCCGACAATGAAGTGATGTGGGCTTTCTTTAAAAGCTACGCGCGCGCCGAGGATGGCAAGCTGCTCAAGATCGCTAACTAACAGGACTTGTGACCGCTGCCTGTCCGATACCAGTCGCAAGCCGTGCGCGGGAATTTTTTACGGGCGTCATAAAGCGCACTCAGGCGCCACGCAATTTCCCGCACAATGGAACCATGGATAAAGTTACGACGCGATTTACCGATGCCTCCCTCTTGCCGTCGCCGGACAGCCGCCGCGCGCCTTTGATCAAGCGCCGGGATCTGAAGATGGCCAGGTCGCCGCACGCCTACGTGCGCGGCAATACTGCCCAATACTATGACTGGCTACACTCCTTGCCGGGACAACGGCTGCCGCGTGGGCCGGCGATCTGGATCTGCGGCGACTGCCACGTCGGCAACCTGGGACCGGTCGCCGATGCGCAACGAAAAGTTCAGCTGCGCCTGCGCGATTTTGATCAGGCGACCATCGGCAATCCGTCGCACGACCTGATTCGTCTCGGCCTGTCGCTCGCCAGCGCCGCGCGCGGCTCATCACTGCCAGGCATCGTCACCGCGCACATGCTGCAGCACATGCTGCTGGGCTATCAGCGGGCGTTCTTCCCGGGTCACGAAGAGATCTTCGTCAAGCCGCAGGTGGTCAAGACGGCCTTACGCCAGGCGCAGCAGCGTTCCTGGAAGATGCTGGCGCGCGAGCGGGCCATCGACGGCCGCCAGACCATCCAGCTGGGCAAAAACTTTTGGCCGATTAGCGCTGCGGAGCGGTCCGCGATCGACGAGATGTTTGCCGATCCGGCCATCCTTGCCCGCGTAACGGGCGGTGAGGTTGGCGACACGTCGCGCCGTCCTGTGGTGGTCGACGCCGCGTATTGGGTCAAAGGCTGCAGCTCGTTGGGCTTGCTGCGCTATGCCGTCCTGGTCGATTACAACGGCGCGCGCCGACTAATCGACATCAAGGAAGCCGTGGCGGCGACCAGTCCGCGCTATCGCCGTGCCAGCATGCCGCGCGATAACGCCAAACGCGTGACGGAAGGAGCTTGTCATCTGACCCCGGCATTGGGCGAGCGCATGGTGGCGCGGCGATTCATGGAGCGTGGCGTGTTTATCCGCGAACTGTTGCCGCAAGACCTGAAATTGGAAATTGAACAGCTGGGCATCGAGGATGCGGTGCTGACTGCCAGTTATCTGGCCTATGTGGTCGGTAGCGCGCATGCGCGGCAAATGGACGCGGGAACGCGCCACGCCTGGCTCACCGAACTGATGGGCAAGCCCGCCAAGTCCGCCGGCGCGCCACACTGGTTGTGGCACAGCGTGGTTCAGCTGGTCGCCAGTCACGAAGCGGGCTATCTTGAGCATTGCCGGAAATACGCGATGTCGGAATGAATCGCCGCGGTGCGCGCCGGGCGCGTGGTCCCGCCGCGTGTTGCGACTGCGTTAAACCCTGGCCCCAGGCTGCTTGAACAGGCCACGGCGTTCCGCGACAGCGGCCGCCTCGGTGCGGTTGTTCGCCTCCAGTTTCTGGAAAATCGCCTTCATGTGGGTCTTCACGGTGTCCGGCGCGATGGCCAGTCTGCGGGCGACGGTCTTGTTGCAGCAGCCTTCGGTGACCAGACGCAGCACATCGCTCTCGCGCCCGGTCAAGCCGCGTCCGGCCATGCTGTCGGCCAGACGGCACGCGGCTGCCGCACACACATAGCGCACGCCCCGGTGCACCGAGCGGACGCCGTCGAACAGCTGGTCGGACTTGCCGCCGAGGATGTGGTAGCCATGCGCGCCGCATGCGAACGCATGGCGAATCTCGGACTCGGTCTCTCGCCCGCTCAATATCAGCAACCGGGCCGAGGTGGCGTGCCGGCCGCGCGGTCCCTGGACAATGGCCAGCAACGCCAGCGCTGCCTCGTAATCCGCCACCACCACGTCCGCCGCGGAGTGCGTCAGCCAGTCCGGCTGGCCGGCAGGCGGCGATTGCAATATAAAGTCGTCCTGCTTGCGCAGCATTTCGACCAGACCCGCTGCGACAAACGGTTCGCTATGCAAGACCATTACCTTGATCGCTGCCACTGAATCCATGATATCCCTCGCCTTAAAGATGGAGTTTTGCCCGCAGCGCAGCATTGTCCCGCTCCAGCTGCTCGATGCGCTCGCGTAGCGGTTGCGCCACGGTGGCAATCTGCGCTTCCGTGAAGCGCCGGGTAATGTGTTGCGGACAATTCCAGTCGAACGCCTGCAGTCGCAACTTGAATATCCGTTCCGGTTTTGCGCCGTACCCCTTGTCCAATACGCGCTCCGTCAGTAGCGGATCGGCGCCCAGCGCCAGGGTCTCGACGTGCGCATAAATTTTCAGGCGCGCGCGGCGGGGATAGTCGACCAGGATCATGCAGGCACGATCGCTGGCCTTGAAATTGCCGGTGCTGATGTACTGCCGGTTGCCGCGATAGTCGGCAAAGGCGAGGGTTTGTTCGTCGATCACTTTCAGGAAGCCGGCCGGCCCGCCGCGATGCTGGACGTACGGCCAACCCGTTTCCGACACCGACGCCAGGTACAAGGTGTCTTGCTGGGCAATGAACTCAGCCTCCTGGTCGCTGAAGCGATCGAAGTCGCGATGCCCGCTGAAATCAGCCCACAGGTGATCCGCACCCATCTCCGCCTGTGCGGCTTGCACACTGGGCGTGCGTGCAACATCCATGAATCCATATGCCATGGCAAGCTCCTCGGTTGTCTTACCTTGCGTCCCTGGCGGCCTGCTGCGCGCGGGCGTAGCTCTCCATCACGGCCGCATAATTCGGCGTGACCAGCGCGTACAGCTGCGCCAGGTCGGCGGCTTCCGGCCGTGCCCAGGTACGGTGCAGTTCCGACAGTAACGCGTTGGTGGAGGTCGGCTTGACGCCACCCTGCACAAAGCGCGCGAGCGATACCCGCGACGCCATGTCGCTGGGGTCGCCGGAGGCATCGATGACGGCATACACGTCGTAGCCCGCCGCGACGGCGTCAAGCGCCGGGAACATCACGCACACACTGGTCCAGACGCCGGCCATCACCAGCGTTTTACGGCCGGTGGCCCGCACTTGCGCGACAAAGTCTTCGTTGTCCCAGGCGTTGACTTCGCCTTTGCGCGGCACGTAGACGGCATGCGGCGCGAGTTCGTGGATTTCCGGCATCAGCGGACCGTTGCTGCCGGCCGGCTCGGACGCGGTGGTGATCACCGGGATCTTGAGCAAAGTGCACAGGCGGGCGATCATCGACACGTTGCGGCGCAGGTCGGCGACCGGGATATCCTTGACGGTCTGGAACAGGCCGGACTGGTGATCGAGCAGCAGCACCAGGGTGTCGGCCGGGTCCAGCAGCCGGGCGCCGCCGCCGGTGGGCAGCACGCTGGCTTTGGTGGTTGAGGTGGTTTGCATGGTGATTCTCCTTTATTTGAGTAAATGGCGTCCGAGGAATTCCCGGATTAGAGGGACCATCTCGTCCAGCTTGTCTTCCAGAGCGAAATGGCCGGTATCGAGGTGATGCAGTTCTGCCTGCGGCAGGTCGCGCTGGAAGGCGGTCGCGCCTGCCAGCAGGAAGATGGGATCGTTGGCCCCCCATAAAATCAACGCAGGCGGTTGCGCGGCCCGGAAGTAATCATGGAATGCGGGATACAGCTCAACGTTGGTCCGGTAGTCATACATGATGGCGAACTGAATCGCTTCGTTGCCGGGACGATCGAGGAAAAACTGGTCATGTATCCAGGCCGCCGGATCGATTCGGGATTCGTCCTTGACCCCGGCCACATACTGGAAGCGGGTCGCCTCGATCTTCAGGAAGGGCCGCATGACGTCGCGGTTGGCGTCGCTGTTGTCGGCCCACAGCGCGCGCGTGGTGGCCCAGAAGTCGCCCATGCCGTCCTCATAGGCGTTGCCGTTCTGGATGACCAGCGCCGATACCCGCTCGGGATGCAGCAACGCCAGGCGAAAGCCGACCGGGGCGCCGTAATCCATCACGTACAGCGCGTAGTGTTCGGCGCCAAGCTGGACCAGCAGTTGATCGACCACGCCCGCGAAGGTCGCAAAGCTGTACGGGAAGTCAGCCGGCGATGGCATGTCCGACAGGCCGAAGCCTGGCAGATCTGGCGCAATCACCCGATAGCGGTCGGCCAGCGCCGGGATCAGGTTGCGGAACATGTGCGACGAGCTTGGGAAGCCATGCAGCAGCACCAGGACCGGCGCATCGGCAGGCCCGGCTTCACGATAAAAGACCTTGAGGCCGGCGACAGTGGCCGAGCGATGGTAGGTCACCGGCCGGGTGATGGCGGAGGTATCCATGTCAGGCCACCAGCTTGGCTGCGTTCTCGATGAACGTGGCCACCTCGTGCGGCCGCGACAGCATCACCGCATGGCTGCTTGCGATTTCCACAACCCGCGCGCCGGCCCGGCTGGCCATCTGGCGCTGCGCGCGGGGCGGTATCATCAAGTCGTCCAGTGCAAGCAGGTAATGGGTGGGTTTGGTTTTCCACGCGGTGCGCGTTATCTCCGCTGTCACAGCGCCCAGTCCCCACGGCACTTGCGACGCCGCCATGAAGCGGGTCTGTTCCAGCGCGACATCAGCGCCGAAGGCTTGCGGGAATCGCTCCGGATCGACCATCAGGAAGCCATCCTGCGGCGGCATCACTGGCGCCGTGGCCTCGCCCGGTTCGGCCGGGTGGGCGGTGAGCGAGGCTATCGACTCTCCCACGTCGGGGACGAAAGCGGCCAGATAAACTACCGCGGTGACCTTGGGATGGTCGCCGGCCTGGGTGACCACGGCGCCGCCATAACTGTGGCCCACCAGCACCACCGGATGGCGGGCCTGGCCGATCACGCGCTCGGTGGCGGCAACGTCGCCCTCCAGCGTGAGCGTCGGGTTCTGCACCACCAGCACTTCGTAGCCTTGATCCGACAGGATGGCATGCACCGCCTGCCAGCCGGAGCCATCGACAAAAGCGCCATGCACCAGTACGACCGATACTTTCTTAGATATGCCAGCAATGTTCATCTTGTTCCTCTTTCGTTTGGTTTAACCAGCGTGATTCATGTACGGGTGCGTGCGCAGTGACGTGGCCAGCAAGTCGATGAAGTGGCGCACCTTGGGGGATCCGAAGTTACTTTCCCGGTGCAGAATGTGTACGGGCAGCGGCGCTTCCTCGTGCTCGGCCAGAATGATTTTCAGCTGCCCCGCAGCCAGCGCGGCGCCGACCTGGTAGCACATCAGGCGGCAGATCCCCAGCCCGGCCAGCACCGCCTCGATCGCTTCTTCATTGTTGGTAACGGTCAGGCGTGGTTTGATCCGCACCGCAGTCCGGTTGCCGGCGCCGCCGAACTTCCATTCCACGCTTTGCGCCACGCCGGCGGTCGCGACGATCGTGTGCCGTTGCAAATCGCCGGGAACGCGTGGGACGCCGTGCCGGGCCAGGTATTCCGGTGAGGCGCACAGCACCCGCCGCACCTGGCCGACGCGCAGCCCCTTGGCGCTGGAGTCCGGCAGATGCCCGATCCGTACCGCGACATCGATGCCTTCGTCGACCAGGTTGACGATGCGGTCCAGGAAGTGTCCCGAGACCTCGACCTCGGGATAGCGCTTCAGGAACTCGACGATGCAGGGCATGATGAACAACCGTCCGTAGCCGGCGGGCGCGGTGACGGAGAGTTCACCTTTGAGGGCGGTATTGCCGCCGGCGGCGACCTCGTTGGCTTCGGCGATGCTGGCCAGAATTTCGCGGCTGTCGCTCAGGTAGCGGCGGCCAACTTCCGTCAGCCGCACATTGCGCGTGGTACGGCGCAGCAGCCGGACGCCCAGCAAGGCCTCCAGCCCGCCAATGGCGCGCGTGACGGACGCCGGCGACAAGTCCAGCCGTCGCGAAGCGCCGACAAAGCTTTCCTGCTCGCCCACGGCAACAAAGACCTGCATGAGATGTATCTGATCCATAACTTGGCTTCTCCAGATGGATTGGAAGGGAGACCGAATCCATAAAAGCAAGTTTGACCGATTTTTATCGCTTTATCGCAGTGCGGTAAAAAGATGGCGGCGCGTTTCCCCCCGTAATGGGGGGAGCGGCAACAATGGGGTCAGAGGCTGAGGATGCCGCGTTGCAGCGCGATCAGGACCGCGTGGGCGCGGTCGCGCGCCTGCAGCTTCAGCAGGATGCTGCTGACGTAGCCTTTGACGGTTTCGGGAGAGAGGCTCAAGGCCTCGGCGATGGAGACGTTGGAGTTGCCGTGTGCGACCAGCTTGAGGACGTCGACCTCGCGCCCGGTGATCGCATTGCCGTTACGGGTCGCCAGCAAGGCATGCGCCAGCGATGGCGGAATGCATTGCCCGCCGGCGTGGACGATGCGCACGGTCTCCAGCAGCGTCTTGCGGACCGAACTCTTGAACAGATAGCCGACCGCGCCGACCTTGATCGCGCGCGCGGCGTTGACATCGCCCTCCAGCGTGGTCAGCACCACGATGCGGGCGGCGGGGAATTCGGCGCGGATGGCGACGATGACGTCGATCCCGCTCATGTCGGGCATTTGCAGATCGATCAGGGTGACGGCGGGGCGCTTTTCGCGGAACAGTGCGATCCCCTCCGCGCCGTTGGCGGCCTGGCCGACCAGATAAAGATCTGGTTCGTTGGCGATGACGCTGGCGATGCCCTGCTGGAACAGGGGATGGTCATCCACTGTGAGCACAGTGATCGGTAGCGGCTGGTAAGCGTTCATGCGGGTGGGGCGAATCAAGGTCTGTCGTAACTAAATTGCAAGCCTACAGTAGTCACAACACAAGCTCAATACCTCGATGGAGTACCCCACCCGGGGCGTGCGGATCGCCGCCCGCCGTCGCAGGCTAAAGGCCCAGTTCAGTCAGGCCGGGATGGTCATCCGGGCGGCGGCCCAGCGGCCAGTGGAATTTCCGCTCAGCCTCCGTGATCGCCAGATCGTTGATGCAGGCAAAACGCCGCTGCATCAAGCCTTGCTCATCGAACTCCCAGTTCTCGTTGCCGTACGAGCGGAACCAGTTGCCCGAGTCATCGCGCCACTCGTAGGCGTAGCGCACCGCGATGCGGTTACCGCCGAATGCCCACAACTCCTTGATCAGGCGATAATCAAGTTCCCTGGTCCATTTACGCGTCAGCAGCTGCACGATCTCTGGCCGGCCGGTGGCGAACTCGGCGCGGTTGCGCCAGCGGCTGTCCGGGGTGTAGGCCAGGCTGACTTTTCCGGCGTTGCGCGTATTCCAGCCATCTTCGGCGAGGCGTACTTTCTCGACCGCCGACTCGTGGGTAAACGGCGGCAGCGGTGGCCGGGGTGCGGTGGTTGCTGTCATGTGTGCTCCTGTGCTCGTTGATGGGACGGGTTATTGCTGCTTCAGGGTGCGCCCCAGGAACTTGCGCATCAGGCCGGCGATGACGGCGCTGTCTTCTTCCAGGGCGAAGTGGCCGGTATCGAGCAGGTGCAGTTCCGCCTTCGGCAGATCGCGCAGGTAAGGGTGGGCGCCGGCGGCCGGGAAGATCTTGTCGTTCTTGCCCCATACGATCAGCATCGGCGGCTGGTGCTTGCGGAAATAAGCCTGCCATTCCGGATAGTGGCCGGGATTGGTGCCGTAGCTGTAGAACATCTCCAGTTGAATATCCTTGTTGCCCGGACGGTCCATCAAGGCCTGATCGATGGTCGCGGCGTCGGGGCTGATGTGGGTCTGGTCGCGGTAGCCTTCCGAGTACTGCCACTTGGTCGCCGGCATTTCGAACAGCTGGCGCAGCGGCTTGCCGTTGGCTTCCGTTTTAGCGGCCCAGTATTTTTTGGCCGGGACCCAGAAGTCGTTGTCGAGACCCTCGTCATAGGCGTTGCCGTTCTGGACCACGATGGCGGTCACGCGCTCCGGGTGGGCGGCGGCGATGCGGTAGCCGATCGGCGCGCCATAGTCCTGGACGTACAGCGCGTAGCGCGAGACGCCGACCGCGGTGGTGAACTTGTCGATGATGCTGGCCAGGTGGTCGAAGCTGTATTCGAACTTGTCCATCGGCGGCATGTCGGACTGGCCGTAGCCTGGATAGTCCGGCGCGATGATGTGATAGCGGTCGGCCAGCATGGGGATCAGGTTGCGGAACATTTGCGACGAGGTCGGGAAGCCGTGCAGTAGCAGCAGCGTCGGGGCGTTCTTCGGCCCCGCCTCGCGGTAGAAGATATTCACGCCATCGACCTTGACGTTGCGATAGCTGACGCTGGCCGTGCTGGCGACATTGCTGCTTGCGGGCGCGGCGGGGGTCGCGGCGTACGCGACGTGGGCCAGGATGGCCAGGCTGATTGCGGCCACGCTGTGGCCAAGAATGCGGGAAGGGTTCACTGGGACGTCCTCTCAAAATACAACGCGGTTTAAGGTTCGTAAATTGTAGGAACTCGCCCGTGGCGCGGGAATGACTCGCAGTGAAATTATAAATTTTAGCTAACGCAACGATGTTCACCCAATGTGGGTAGGCCTCTCCACCCAGGGAACAAGATTGGCATAATCAACGGAGCGCTTTCCCCCACACCCATACGATAACGATGAAAAAAATCCTGGCAGTGGTAGTCACGGTCTGGCTGACGTTGAGCGGTCCGCAGCCCGCCAGTGCCGCGTCGGCCCCAAGCCATCCGCCGGCGCTGATCGAGATGCAGCACACGGCGTGGACTGCCCGCGATGGCGCGCCGCCCAACATCCAGGACATCGAACAGACCGCCGACGGTTGGCTATGGCTGGGCACCGGGGATGGACTCTATCGTTTTGACGGCGCCCAATTCGAGTTGTACCAGCCGCGCTCAGGCAGCCTGTTCAGCAGCGGGATTCTGGCCATGGGACGCCTTGCCGACGGCCGCTTGTGGATGTCGTTTACCGGCGGCGGTCTGGCGCTGTTGCAGGATGGGGTGTCGACAAGCTACGACGACGCAGATGGCCTGCCGCGTGCTGCGGTGTACAAAGTGGTTCAAGAAGCCAACGGGCGCCTATGGGCTGCCACTTCGACCGGCATCGCCCAGCTGGCACCGGGCGCCAGGCGCTGGACCGATGCCAATGCGGCGCTCGGCCTGCCGGCCAAGTTCCTGGCGCTCGATTTGATGCAGGACCGGCGTGGCACGTTCTGGCTGCTGAGTCCTGCCGGCCTGTACTCGCGCCCGCCTGGCGCCCAGGAATTTACCAAGGTGGCGGAACAGCACGTTGCCGGCCGGCTGGCAGAAACACCGGATGGCCGGGTGTGGGCATCCCAGCCCGGCGGTCATGGCATGCAGCTGGTGTACGCACCGCAGGACGTCAAGGCCGCAGTGCCGGATATGTCGATGGCCGACTCCATCAAGTTCATGTTCGACCATGCGGGCAACCTATGGTCTGCGGCGCATGAGGGCGTGCGCCAGGTGACGTTCGAGGGCGGCAAGCCCGTTGTGCGGGAATTTACCGCGCAGCAGGGGCTGACCGGGACGTCGGTATCGGCGCTACACCAGGACCATGAAGGCAATATCTGGATTGCCACCCCCGAAGGCCTGGATCAGTTCCGTTCCCGCCGCGTGCAGGAGCTGCAGTTGGCGCCGATGCTGACCTTTGGCGCCCCCTTGCTGGCCGGTAGCCATGGCGATGTCTGGATCGACCAGTATTACTATTCCGCGCTGGGCGCCGCGCCGGTGCATTATGGCCCGGGCGCCGGCGACGCCACGCTGGTGACGACGCTCTACCGCGATCCGCGCGGCCAGGTGTGGAGCGGGGCACGCGACGGCCTGTGGCAGGTCAACGGCAAGCAGCGGGTGCACATTCCACCACCGGCCAGTCTCGGCAAACGTCGTTTCATTGCCATTCTCGATATGGTGATGGATGCCGACGGCGGCCTGTGGGTGTCGTTTGCCGGCAGTGGCGTGTTCCGGCTCCAGGATGGCGCCTGGACCGCGTTGGGCGGCATGCCTGAGCTGGACAAGGCGGTCGTGGTGAGCATGGCGGCCGACACGGCTGGCCACCTATGGTTCGCCACGGTTGACAATGTGGTGTTCAAGCTGGAGGGGCGCAAGGTAGTCAAACTGGGCGCGAAAGAAGGGCTGAAGCTGGGGGAGATCGATGCCATCACGCCGTATCGCAATGGCGTCCTGGTGGGCGGTCTACCTGGCCTGATGTGGTTTGACGGCAAGGTGTTCCGATCGCTGAAGGGCGCCAACGAGGCACGCTTTTTCGGTGTCAAGGGCGTGCTGGTGGCGCCCGATGGCCGGGTGTGGATCAATTCTTCGCAAGGCCTGCAGGCGATTGACGCCAAAGAAATGGATCAGGCGATGCAGCAGCCTGACTATGCGGTACGCGTCGTGCAGTTCAATTTCAATGACGGCGTGCGCGGCATCTCGGCCAACGAGTCATCCACGCCGCGCCTGACACGGCTCAGCACCGGTGAATTACTGTTTGCTACCAGCAGCGGCGTTTACCGGCTGGACCCGCAGCGCTACCCGACCAATCCGTCGCCACCACCGGTGCACATCACAGGGATCTGGTCGGACCAGGCGGCCCAGCCATTGCGGCCAGCGCAGCCGCAAGTGCCGCTGCCGTCATCGCCGGAGAGCGTGCGCATCGATTACACCGCGCTGAGTCTGACGTTGCCGCAGCGGGTGCAGTTCCGCTATATGCTGGAAGGCGTGGACACGCAATGGCAGGAGGCCGGCAATCGCCGTTCGGCCTATTACACCACGCTGGCGCCGGGCAGTTACCGCTTCCGCGTGGTGGCCGCCAACGAAGATGGCGTGTGGAACACCAATGGCGCCAGCGTGCTGCTGGTGGTGCCGCCGGCGCTGGTGCAAACGGTGTGGTTCAAGCTGCTGATCGTGGCAGTGGTGGTGCTGTTGGCATGGGCTGTTCACCGCCTGCGGCTGCGGCAGGCGTTGCGCCGCATGCAGCGCAGCTTCGATGTGCGGATGGCCGAGCGCGAGCGCATCGCCCGTACTCTGCATGACACCTATCTGCAAAGCGTGCAGTCCCTGATACTGCGCTTCCACAGTATCAAAGCAGTGCTGCCGAAGAACGATGTGGTCCAGCTGCAGATTGACGCCGCGCTGGAGGCCGCCGACGTGGTGGCGGAAGAGGGGCGCGACCAGTTGATGGACCTGCGCGTCAACCACTTGTGCCAGGGCGAGCTGGCGCCGGCGCTGGAAAGCACATGCGGCGCCGCCTGCGCGCAACAGGGCGTGGCGTTTTCGGTGTCCGAACACGGGCCGCGGCGTGCGTTGCAGGCCGAGGTCAAGGACGAGCTGTTTGCCATCGCCCGTGAAGCAGTGTCCAACGCGCTACGCCATTCCGGCAGCGCCGCAGTGTCGGTGCAGCTGGTCCACGACAGCGCCGGCTTGACGTTGCAAGTGCGCGATCAGGGCAGGGGCTTTGATGACTCTGTTCTTCAGTCGGGGCAGCGGGAGCGTCATTGGGGACTGGCCGGCATGCGCGAGCGGGCCACGCGCATCGGCGCCAGGTTGACGATCCACAGCAAACCCGATGATGGGACCGCCATCGAGCTTGCACTGCGTGCCAGATTGGCTTATCGGTAGTCCGCCGAAAGGGCAGCCATGTTGCTGCCCTTTTTGCCTTCAGCGGTGGGCCATTTATTCAGGTACTTCGCAGATCGCCGGGATGGCGAAGTTGCCCGGATCAATCGGCGTTTCAAACTCCTCGTAAAAGAAGTAATCGGCCAGCGCCAGACTGGTGCCGAGATTGACGCCGGACTGCGACTGCATGAAGGTCACCGGCCGGGCACGGATGCCGGAGGCGTCGAGCGGCGAATACCATGTCCACAAATAAGTGGAGTCGGGATAATTGTTTCCTGACGGTGGGAACAGCGCCGAATAAATCAGCACGGTAGCGCCGGGACTGACCACAGGATTGTTGTTGATGGTGGCGTGGATGACGCCGTTTATCGCCGGCAGCGACATCCAGTTCGGCGGCTCTTGGGGGAAGTCGAAGCCGCGACTCGGGCCCGCGCACGTCGCCCCTCCGGCATTCGTATATTGAATGTCGTAACTGGTTGCGCTTTGCGCCGGCGCCGGCTGGATGGCCACCGGTGCCGGTCCGGTCAGGATGGCAATTTGGGTCGTCAGCGAGCCGGGATTGGGCTGGCTGTATTCGTAAAGCATCTTTGTATGTTGAGCACGGTCGCTAAACAGCGCGTATTGAGCGTCAGGCTTCCACACATACAGTATTCGGGTCGCCAGCGGGTTGTACTGTTCGTTTACCGGCGTCATGAATGCTGTCATGCCAAAATTACCATTCCACTGGAAGGTCTGGTAGCCTGCCGGATTGCCGTTCTGGAAGCCGGGGAAAACCGGCGCTTCCCATGGCGGCGGCTGCGCCGGCGCGCCTTCGCTGAAGACAGGCAGGTAACTCATCGAATACATCTGGAACAGCGCCAGTTGCGTAGGGTCGCCCTGATCCGTCGAGAGCGGCCCCTGGCCGAACATCATGCGCACCGGTGCCGCGGACGACGAGTCGAACCACATCCAGGTTGCCGCGGCGGGCGTGTCCCCTGATGTGGCGGGCACGGGAACCTTCCACCAGTCCACGGTCGGACCAGGCATCCAGTTGAGCGGACTGGCGCCGGCGCACGCGGCGTGTGCCAGTTGCCCGCCAAACCAGTTGTCCGGCAACGACCAGCCCATGTCGACGTTGCTCCAGGTAATTCCCTGGTCAATCGACAGCTGGGTGCCGCCTGGCGTCACGATATACCACCAGCTGCCATGATCGACGCCGGCGATTTGCGCCGAAAAATAGGTCCCGGCGACATACGTGAGGTTGGCGACGCACAGCTGGAAGAAAGGATTGTTGGGGGTGGGATTGTTCGATTGGGGCGGGCTGAACGGATGCAGCAACGCCACCCCGTTCCAGGACGACGGCATCGCCGGCGCCGCAGTCGCAACACCTTGCAGCGCTGGATAAGCCGCTGGCGGGACCGGATCGATGATGTTTGGCGAATAGCTCATATGTATTCCTTATTGAAGCAGGTTGATGACGCCCCAGATGAAATCGACGCTGACCGTCTCGGTTGGCAGCGTTACGTTGCCCATCGGATTGGTATTCAGCAATGTCGTGAAGGGCGAGCCATCCTTGTTCACCGCTGCGCTGGCGTGGCAAGCCATGCAGGACGATTGCAGAATGGGTACACCGGCCGCGATCCGCTCGGTAAACGAATCCCCCAGCATCAGCGCTTCGCCGTTCTTGGCGACGTAGTCAATCTGGGACGCTTTCAAGCAATAGTTCTGCCATACGCCGTCAAGCTGTGCCGCCTTGAATAATTTGGCGACCGCAGGCGTTTTGGTGCAGCTGCCGTATTGACCGTTGGCCGAAGCCGTCGGGGCCGGCAGAATTTTCGGCTTGACCGCGCCGAACGAGTCGTAGCAGCCCATGGTGTCGCAGCGTCCCGGATTGTCCTGGTGTTCGAACGATGACCACACCCAGTTCGGGATTTCTTTGGAACTGATATGGAATGAGACTAGACCGTAAACCGTGCCGTCGGACACGGTGGTGTAATACTGCGCTTTGACTTGTGCGACGGTTTTCTTCACGTGATTCGCGGCCAGCCAATCGACAATGGTCTCGATCGGTACCCAATCCGCCTTGACCTCCACCGAATCGGTGGGCAGCGACACCCGCCAAGTGGAGGATTTGGCTTTTTGATAGGCTTTGGCCAGTCCCGCTTGCGTATTCAGGCCGTTGCCGACCAAGTAGTCGTAGGAGGGACGGTTGCGCCGTACTTCTTCGGCGTAGCATGGCTGCGGCGCCGCCAGCTTGAGCGGTTGCGGCGGTGGCGTACTGCCAGCGACGGGAAAATTGCCGTCTTTGGGCTGGCTAACAGGACCGCATTTGCCATCGATCTTGGTTGCCGCCAACGCATGCGGCGCCTTGCTCAGTTGTAGCAGACCGGGCCGCAGTTTTTTATTCTTCGCCTGATCCGGTGTTGGCCAATGCGGCGTGGGCGTATAAATATCGGGATCCGATGCCCATGTTTCAAACACGACTTGCGACTTGGATGCTGGCGTGATCACGGCGATAAAATGTTGCCAGGACAATTGGTCTGAATTTTCGCCTGAAGGCAGGACGCCGCCGGTGGCGGGCACGGGGCCGGCCGCCGATGCTGTGCCGGCGACGTGGATGAAGAGGCCCAGACATAGGGAGCGAAGTATTTTAGAACTCATGTTGTTCAAAGCCTCCAAAGAAATGGTTCGCAAGTTTGCGCACCCTCGGCAGCAAAGTACACCTCGCCCCGGCGCGGGATAAGTATCATTGGGTATCTCTGCCCGCTGTTACGGTAACAATGGAGTGGTCGTTCTGACCGACTTGCCGCAACATATGCACGGGTCGCCGCAATTGGCTCGACCGCTGCCTGGCCATCCCCTAAGGTGCAAGCTTTCCTACCTCGGGATGTTCGATGCGCATGAATTTACTTGCTGTAGCGGTTGCCGCCACCTTGTCCATGACGCTGGCCGTTTCGCCAGCGCATGCCCAGCAATCCGTGATCGCCAAGGACACCAAGGACAGCGATGTGCAGCAGGTCACGGTGCGCGGCGCGCTCGACGCCTACGATCCGCGCCGCGACGACACCGCCAGCAAGATCGTGGTCAACCACGACGAGATCGTCAAGTATGGCGATACCAATCTGCTCGATGTGCTCAAGCGCGTGCCGGGCGTGACGGTGAGCGGCAATGGCGGGCGCGGCAGCGAGGTGCAAATGCGCGGCCTGGGCGGGGAATATACACAGGTCCTGATCAACGGCGAAAAAGCCCCGCCGGGCTTCACCCTTGATTCGCTGTCGCCTGACGTCATCGAGCGCATCGAGGTGATGCGCTCGGCCAGTGCGGAATTTTCGACCCAGGCGATTGCCGGCACCATCAACATTGTGCTGAAGAAGATGGTCAAGGCCGGGCAGCGCGAACTGAAGCTCGGTTATGCGCACGCTCACGACACCAATGGGCCCAACGCCAGCCTGCAGTTCGACGACAAGGCCGGCGCACTGGCCTGGTCGGTCCCGCTCACTGTCATGCGCGAGCGCTTTGCGCGCGCAGTGCAGAATGTTGAGGAGCACGCCGATCCGGCCGGCGGCCAGGACGGCCTGCGCCTGGGCAAACTGCCCGAGGACGGGCGCGTCACGCGGCTCAACCTGAACCCGCGCTTGATCTGGAGTCTCGACAACGGCGACAAGCTGGTTTCCCAAACCTTTTTTACGCTGGGCCACTTCCAGAACGCGATCCACACGCTGGTCGATACGGTGCTGGGTCCGCCGCCGGACTATCCCAACCTTGAGCAGACTATGAGCAACGGCAATAACCTGCTGCGCGAGGAAGTCAACTGGACTCACAAATATGCCTCCGGCGCCAAGCTCGACGCCAAATTGAGCGTGACCGCCGGCTCCGCCTCCAACAGAATGTACCGCGTGGCGGACGGCAGCCCGGGCGTGGGTGCGCTGCATGAACTGGTGCAGTCGGACAACAACGTGCGCGGCATGAATACCATGGGCAAAGTCACCAACGCCAGTTGGGAAGGGCATGCGCTGGCCTTCGGCTGGGACGGCGGCTACCTGAAATCGCATGACGCGCGCCTGGTGCGCGACGCCAACCAGCCGGACGTATCGCTGCCTGGCGGCGACGAGTTTTACACCGCCGATGTCGCACGGCTGGCGCTGTACAGTCAGGACGAGTGGAACGTCACGCCGCAGTGGTCGGTGTATCTCGGCGCACGCTGGGAAGGCATCCAGACGCGAGTCGAAGGCAATACGTTTGCGGACACGGACAACCGTTCGAGCGTCTTCAGTCCCTTGTTGCAGACACTGTACAAGCTGCCCAACACCAAAGGCGATCAGCTGCGCTTCGCTCTCAACCGCACTTACCGCGCGTCTTCCGTGCAAAGCCTGATTCCGCACCGTTTTACCTCGCCCAACAACAGCCAGACCAATCCCGATGCGATCGGCAACCCGAAGCTGCGGCCGGAACTGGCGTTCGGCGTCGAGGGCGGCTGGGAGCATTACTGGAGTGAAGGGGCGCTGGTATCGGTCAGCGCCTCGGCCCGTAACATCGACAACAGTGTGCGCAACCAGACCGTGTTCGAAGGCGGTCGCTGGGTCTCTCTGCCGATGAACACCGGCCGCGCACGCACGCGCGGGCTGGAGCTGGAGGCCAAATTTCCGCTGAAGGCTGTGATCGACACCACCACCGCGCTCGATCTGCGGAGCAGCCTGTCGCGCAACTGGTCGAGCGTCGACGCGATCCCCGGGCCGAATAATCGCCTGCTGAACCAGACCCCACTGTCGGCCACGCTGGGCGCCGACTACAAGCTCGGCGCCTTCAGCAGCGGCGGCAGCTTCGTCTTCAAGCAAGGCGGCGAAGTGCGGGTGTCGGCCGCCCAGGTCACCTACGAGAGCGCGCGCCGCGATCTCGACCTGTATGTGCTGTGGAAGTTGAACCCGCAGACCCAGCTGCGCGTGGCCGGCTCCAATCTGCTGGGGCAGGACTATATCTACCAAAGCAGCTACACCGTGGCAGGCAGCGGCACGCAGCGCAGCCGCACCGTCTATGCAGGCTGGCCGATGCTGCGCGCGACGCTGGAAATGAAGTTTTGATGTCCGTGCGGGATTGATCCGTTCGGACTAATCCGCTGTCATTAAGACGTCACCGCGACGCCTTAATATGCAAATTGCAATATTAAAAGCAATTTACTAACGACAGGACAGCATAATGAAAACCAATACGATCCTGGCCGCCGCCTTGGCGGCCGCCTTCTCGGCGCCCGCGCTGGCGGCCTCGCCGGTGGTGATCTCCCAGGTCTACGGCGGCGGCGGCAATTCCGGCGCCAGCCTCAAGAACGACTTCATCGAATTGTTTAACCGCAGCAGCGAAGCGGTAGACATCAGCGGCTGGAGCGTGCAATACGCCAGCGCGGCCGGCAGCAGCTGGCAGATCACCAAACTGAGCGGTAACACCGTGCTGCAGCATGGTCAGTATTTCCTGGTGCAAGAGGCGGCCGGCACCGGCGGCACGGTGGACCTGCCAACGGCGGACGCGTCGGGCAGCCTGGCGCTGAGCGGCACCGCCGGCAAGGTGGCCCTGGTCGCCAGCACCACTGCGCTGTCCGGCGCCGCGCCGGCCGCCGGCACCTTTGCCGACCTGCTGGGTTTCGGCACCGCCGGCTATTTTGAAGGGGCCGTCGGTCCTGGCTTGAGCAATACCACCGCCGCGCTGCGCGCCGGCGGCGGCTGCGCCGACACCGACAACAACGGCAACGACTTCACCGCCGGTGCGCCAGTCCCACGCAACAGCGCCAGCCCGCTGAACGCCTGCGGCGTGCCGCAGCATCCACCGATCGTCACCACCTGCCCGGCCAACCTGTCGCTGGCCTTCGGCATCAACGGCAGCGCCGACATCAGTGCCACCGATGCGGACGGCACCGTCAATAGCGCGATGATCACCTCGGCCGCCGTGCCGGGCATCAGCCTGGTCAACTTCCTGGCCGCTTCGGCCGCCGGCGGCACTGCCACCGCCAGCCTCAGCATCGCCGCCAGCGTGCAGGCCGGCAGCTATCCGGTCACCATCAAGTTCGCCAACGACCAGGCGCAAGACGCCACCTGCGCGATCAGCGTCAACGTTGCCGCGCCAGCCGCAGTGAGCCATACGATTCCGCAAATCCAGGGGCCGGGCGAGACCAGTCCGTACGCCGGCAGCGTGCAGACCACCGAAGGCGTGGTCACCGCCAAGGTCGGTTCCGGCTTCTTCATCCAGGACCCGGACGGCGACGGCAATCCGCTGACTTCGGACGGCCTGTTCGTGTTCACCACCGCCGCCAACATCGGCACGGTCCAGGTAGGCGACAAGATCCGCATCAGCGGCTCGATCACCGAATACACGCCAACCGCCGCCACGCGCTCGTACACCGAGATGCAGAACGTCACCGCCATCGTCAAGCTGGCCGGCGGCATCAGCATCACGCCGACCAACATCCAGCTGCCGTTCGCCAACCTGGGCCAGGTCGAAGGCATGCTGGTGCGCTTCACCAATGCGCTGACCGTGTCGCAGCTGGAGTATCTGGGCGACCGCGGCGAAGTCACGCTGTCCTCGGGCCGCCTGGAAATCGCCTCGAACCGCTATCGTCCGCGCACCGCCGAAGCAATCGCCCAGGCCGCCGCCAACCAGCAGAACCAGATCATCCTCGACGACGGCATTTTCGTCACCCCAACCGTGATTCCTTACCTGGGCGAAGACGGCTCGCTGCGCGCCGGCGACACCGTCTCCGGCCTGACCGGCGTGGTCGACTTCGGCGCCAAGGGCGGTGGCGGCGCCGGCTTCAAGCTGCAGCCGACCGAAGCGCCGGTGTTCTCGCAGGATAATCCGCGCACCGACCCGCCCATGCTGGCAGCCGGCAACGTCAAAGTGGCCAGCGCCAATGTGCTGAACTACTTCACCACCTTCACCAACGGCACCGATGTCGAGGGCAACACCGGCGTCGGCTGCACGCTGGGCAGCAGCACCGCCAAGTCCAACTGTCGCGGCGCCGACAACCTGAACGAGTACGTCCGCCAGAACGCCAAGATCGTCGGCGAACTGAAAGCCATCAATGCCGACGTGTTCGGCCTGATGGAAATCCAGAACAGCGGCGACTACACCGTCACCAAGCTGGTCGATTCGCTCAACGAGGCGATCTCGCCGGGCACCGGTATCAAGACCTATGCGGTGGTGCCGAAACCGGCCGCCACCGGTACCGACGCCATCCGCGTGGCGATGATCTACAAGCCAGCGGCACTGACCCCGGTGGGCGGCGCGCTGTCCGATGCGGACGCCATCAACAACCGTCCGCCGATGGCGCAGACCTTCCGCGCCAACAACGGCGCCAAGTTCACGCTGGTGGTCAACCACCTGAAATCGAAGGGCAGCTGCCCAACCGGCAGCGGCGCCGACGCCGACCAGAACGACAGCCAGAGCTGCTGGAACGCCACCCGCATCCAGCAGGCCAACCGCCTGATGAATGCCTTCGTGCCGCAAGTGGTGGCTGCCGCCGGCGACGCCAAGGTGCTGCTGATCGGCGACTTCAACTCGTATGGCATGGAAGACCCGATCGCCGCCATCACCGCGACCGGTTTCGTCAACCAGCTGGAGCGCTTTGTGCGCGGCAGCGGCGGCATGCCGTACTCGTTTGTCTTCAACGGCGAATCGGGCTACCTCGACCACGCCCTGGCCAGCGCAGCACTGAGCCCGCAAGTGGTGGGTGCGGCGGAATGGCATAACAACGCCGACGAACCACCGGTGGTCGATTACAACACCGACGGCAAGCCGCAGGACAAGTACACCAGCGCACCGTACCGCGCTTCGGACCACGACCCGGTCGTGATCAGCCTGAACCTGGCCGCGCCGAACACTGACGTCAGCGCCAGCGTCAAGGCAGTGGCTTCGGGCCTGGTGTTTGCCCGCGCCAGCAACCAGTGGACCGGCACGCTGACCATCACCAACACCAGTGGCGCGGCGCTGAGCGGCCCGTTGCAACTGTCGCTGGGCGGCCTGCCAGCCGGCGTGACCCTGGTCAATGCCAGCGGCAACCGCAGCGGTGTACCGTATATCACCGCCAACGCCAGCAGCCTGGCTGCCGGTGCATCGCTGACGGTGCCGGTCGCCTTCAGCAAAACCGGCACCGCCGCCATCAGCTACACCACCCAAGTTTTCAGCGGTACTTTCTAAGGATAGATGAATATGTTTACCACCTCTTTGACCCTGCGTCGCAGCCTGCTGGCATTGGCCCTGAGCGCGTGCGCCAGCCTGGCATTCGCAAGCACTTATCACATCGAACTGAACACGTCGAGCCTGAGCGGCGACGGCTGGATCGATCTGCAATTTAATCCGGGCAATTTCGGTTCGATGACGGCGGCTTCGGTCACGTTGAGCGATTTCATCGGCTTCGGCAGCAACGCGGAGATCAACGGCGCCGTCAGCGGCTCGCTGGCCAGCGGCTACACCATCAGCAACACCGACGCCAGCGGCTTGAACGATCTGTTCCATTCGGTCGATTACAGCGGCGGCAAGATCGCTTTCAATGTCAGTTTCAGCGGCGCGGCCGATCCGGCGCAGAGCGCATCCGGCTCGGTGTTCGCGGTGGCCTTGTACGATGCGACCGGTTTAACGCCGTTGGGCACCACCGACACGAGCGGTTCGCTGGTGCAGCTGAACTGGTACGCGGGCACGACCGCCAACGCCGGCACCATCGTGTCGACGCCGCTGGTCAACAGCCTGCCGACTTCTGTGACTGCCGTGAGCGCCGTACCGGAGCCGTCGAGCTGGGCATTGATGGCCGGTGGGCTGGCGCTGCTGGGCTTGATGCGCCGTCGTCAGCAGGCGGCTTAAGCAACGCTTAACGAAGGTGTGATTTATATCGCAGACCTCTGAATCGGCGATGGAAATCATATTAGTAAAGCCACATTGCTTAATGCATAGTGTTTCCTTTACAGGGAAACACTATGCCAGCCGCTCATATTCTCGTCATAGAAAGCACGCCAGCGATCCAGGAACTCATTGCGCTCAATCTGGGCATGGCGGGGTATCAGATCAGCCGTGCCGCCGATGCCGAGAACGCCATGCTGATGCTGGAGGACCGGCTGCCGGATTTGCTGCTGCTGGACTGGAATCTGCCGGGGCAATCCGGCCTGTCGCTGGTGCGCCGGCTGCGCGCGCAAACCCGCAGCCGCAGCCTGCCCATCATGATGGTGACGGCCCGCTGCGGCGAGCCGGACAAGATCATGGCGCTGGAAAGTGGCGCCGACGACTATATGACCAAGCCCTTCAGCCCACGCGAGATGGTGGCGCGGGTGCAGTGCCTGTTGCGCCGCTCGTACGCGGCAAGCGACGCCGGGGCGGCGCTGCAACTGGCGGGCCTGCGGCTCGATCCGTGTACGCAGCGGGTCACCGCTGGCACGCGCGAACTGGCGCTGGGCCGGGTCGAGTTCAAACTGTTGAATTTCCTGATGAGCCATCCGGAGCGGGTGCATACCCGCGCCCAGTTGCTGGACCAGGTCTGGGGCACGGCGGCCTATCTGGACGAGCGCACCGTCGACACCCACGTCGGCCGGCTGCGCAGCGCCTTGCAGCCGAGCGGCAATCAGCAGCGCATCGAAACCGTGCGCGGCAGCGGCTATCGCTTTGTGGCGGCGCTGGCATGAGCGTGGAGCAGTTGGTCATCCTCAGCCAGCTGGAGCAGGAGTATTTGCTGCACGCTATCGAAGCAGCCTTGCCGGTGCAGCATGCGCGCCAGTTCTTCCTGTGGACCCAGGGGCAGTTGCAGGCGCTGTTGCCGCACCAGGTGCTGGTGTGCCTGCAGTTTGGCGCACAGGAGGAATTGCAGCACATCGAATGCCTGCACAGCACGGTGTTGGAGGCTGGCTTGCGCAGCCGCCTGTGCAGCCGCGACGACGGCCTGGCGCTGCGCCTGGCGCAACACTGCCGTGGCAGCGGCGGCCGCCTGCCGGCCCTGCTGGACGCTGGCCCCCACGCCGATCCGTTGAAGGCAGGGCAGGGGCTGGCGCCGTTCCAGGGCGAGTTGCGCGAGCTGGGACTGGAAAATATGCTGATGCACGGCAGTGAACGCCTGCCGGGCGGCGCCACGTTTTTTGTCATGTTCGGCCTGCCGCACCGGCCGCGTCCGCGCCACGCATATTTCCTGCAGCTGCTGCTGCCGTATCTGCACATCAGCCTGCAGCGCATCAGCCGCCAGCAGGCGCAGGCGCAAGCGGGCACGCTGGCGCGGCCGGTCAGCGCGCGTGAGGCGGAGATCCTGCACTGGGTGCGGGAAGGCAAGAGCAATGACGAG
This sequence comes from Duganella dendranthematis, assembly GCF_012849375.1. NCBI lineage: Bacteria > Pseudomonadati > Pseudomonadota > Betaproteobacteria > Burkholderiales > Oxalobacteraceae > Duganella > Duganella dendranthematis. The sequence goes on along the minus strand of NZ_CP051684.1, from coordinate 17,104 downwards.
ATCGGCATGATCCTCGGCATCAGCGGCTTGACGGTGAAGAATCATTTGCAGCGCTTGTACCGGCTGCTGGGTGTCTCCAACCGCGCCCAGGCGATCGCGCGCGGCATGGTGCTCCAGCTGTTCGACCGCGCACCGTTAATGCTGGCAAATGCTGCTTAGCGGCAATAAAAAGATTGTTTTTTCGGCACATGGCTGGTAGCCTCTGTCCAGTGCCGGAACGGTCGATATAAAGATGAAACAGGAGTCGGATGTGGTAACGAAATGTGGAGTCAAGGCAGGGCGCGCGGCCGGCGGTTTTACCCTGTTGGAATTACTGGTGGTAATTGTGATCATCGGCTTGCTGGCCGCGTACGTCGGGCCCAAATATTTCGCCCAGCTCGGCAAGTCGGAAGTGACCATCGCCAAGGCGCAAATCGAGGCCTTCGAGAAATCGCTGGATACCTTCCGGCTGGACGTTGGCCGTTATCCGACCACCGAAGAGGGCTTGAATTCACTGGTCACCGCGCCCGCCAGCGCCGGCGCCAAATGGAACGGCCCTTACCTGAAAAAAGGCGTGCCGCCCGATCCCTGGGGCCATCCGTACCAGTACAAGGCCCCGGGCAGCAAGTCCGAGTTCGAGATTATCTCGCTGGGCCGTGACGGCCAGCCGGGTGGTAGCGGCGAGGATGCCGACATCGTCTCGCAATAATCCACGTCGCCCGAAAGCTGAATCTCCATGCAGTTCGACGTCCGCACCCTGTCGGCCGAGATGGTCATCGCCCATCTGGTGATCGATGGCCGCGATGAAGCGGATGCCCGTCGCCAGGTCGAGGCGCGCGGCCTGTTCGTCAGCGCCATCACGCCGGTGCGCGACGGTTTGGTGAGACGCGCAGGAAAGCGCGCTGCGCTTTCCCTGGTGCTGTTCAGCCAGGAGCTGCTGGCCCTGTTGAGCGCCGGCCTGGGCATCGTCGAAGGGCTGGAGGCGCTGCTGGAAAAGGAAAGCAATCCGGCCACGCGCAGCGTGCTGGAGCGGCTGCTGGCCGGCCTGCGCGAAGGGCAGCGCTTTTCCGCCGTGCTGGCCGAGCAGCCGGATTTGTTCCCGCCGCTGTACGTCGGCATCGTTAAGGCGGCCGAGGGGACCTCGGACCTGCCGCGCTCACTCGCGCGGTTTATCGATTACCAGCAGCGCATCGACCTGGTGCGCGGCAAGCTGGTGTCGGCCGCGATTTACCCGTGCATTTTGCTGCTGGTCGGCGGCGGCGTCAGCCTGTTCCTGATCAGCTATGTGGTGCCACGCTTCGCCGAGGTCTATCAGGGCGCCGGCCGCAACCTGCCGTGGCTGTCGCAGCAGATGCTGAACTGGGGCCAGTTCGCCGCCGCGCACACCACGTTGCTGCTGGCCGGTATCGGCGCCGCCTTGGCGCTGCTGGCGCTGGGCGTGCGGCAGCTGATGGCCAACGGTGGCGTGGTGCGCGTGCTCGGCAAACTTCCCGCGATCGGCGAGCGGGTGCGCATCTATGAATTATCGCGCTTGTACCTGACGCTCGGCATGCTCAGCGAGGGCGGCATCACCATCGTGCAGGCGATCGAAACGGTGCAGGGCATGGTATCGGCCGGCATGCGCCAGCATTTGCAGACTGCGCGCGTGGCGGTGGAAGCGGGCCTGCCGCTGTCGACCGCGTTTGAAGCCAGCCAGCTGACCACGCCGATCTCGCTGCGCATGCTGCGGGTGGGCGAACGTACCGGCGATATGGGGCCGATGCTGACGCAGTCGGCGGCCTTCTACGACGGCGAAATCGGCCGCTGGATAGAACGCTTTACGCGCACCTTTGAACCGCTGCTGATGGCCGCCATCGGCCTGGTGGTCGGCGCCATCGTGGTGCTGCTGTACATGCCGATCTTCGATCTGGCGGGAGATATGTCATGACGGTGATCGACACCGCACTGCTGGCGCGTGCCCGTCACCTGCAGCGCCAATCAAAACGCACACTGGTGGAAGAACTGGAAGCGCTGACCGGCGCCGAAGCGCGCGAGCTGGTGCAGGCGCTAGCGCAGCCGTTCGGCATGGCGGTGCTGGAGACGGTGGATATGCTGGCATACGAGCCGGCCTGGGACTTGTTGCCGCTATCGCAGGCGATGGCGCGCGCCAGCGTGCTGCTGCGCGGCGGCGACGGCGCGGTGGTGGGCGTGATCGCCGACCCGTTCGATCTCGATCTGCAAACCTGGCTCGGCACCCATGCGCGCGCCACGCCGAGCGCGCCGCTGGCCATCCGGCTGGCGCTGCACGCGGATATCCACGCTTACCTGTCCAAGCAGGAGGAATCGGCGCGCGCTACCGACTCGCTGCTGCCCGGCGCCAGCGAAGGCCGGCGCGATGGCAAGACGGCGACGGTGCTGTCGTTTGCCTCGGTGTCGGAGGGCGCCAGCCCGGCGGTCCGGCTGGTCAACTCCACACTGTACGACGCGCTGAAAGCCGGCGCCTCAGACATTCACCTGGAAAGCACGGCCGGCGGCCTGGCGGTCAAGTACCGTGTCGATGGCGTGCTGGATCACGCCACCTCGGTCAACGGCATCGAGGTCGCGGAACAGATCATCTCGCGCCTGAAGGTGCTGGCGGAACTGGATATTGCGGAACGCCGCGTGCCGCAGGATGGCAGCTTCCGTGTCGAGGTCAATGGCCGCGAGATCGACCTGCGCGTCTCCATCATGCCGAGTATCCACGGCGAGGACGCGGTGATCCGCATCCTCGACAAGCGCGCCATGATTGAGGCCTATGGCGCGCTGACGCTGGAGGCGCTGGGTTTCGACGCGCCCTCGCTGGTCACGCTGCGCACGCTGGCGCAGGAGGCTTACGGCATGCTGCTGGTGACCGGGCCGACCGGCTCCGGCAAGACCACCACGCTGTACGCGGCGCTGACCGAAATTCATAACGGCCGCGAAAAGATCATCACGATTGAAGATCCGGTCGAGTACCAGCTGCCCGGCATCCTGCAAATTCCGGTCAATGAGAAGAAGGGACTGACCTTCGCCAAAGGATTGCGCTCCATCTTGCGGCATGACCCGGACAAGATCATGGTCGGCGAAATCCGCGACCGCGAGACGGCGGAAATCGCCGTGCAGTCGGCGCTGACAGGCCATCTGGTGCTGACCACCGTGCATGCGAATAATGTGTTCGACGTGTTCGGCCGCTTCACCCACATGGGCATCGATCCTTATGCTTTCGTGTCGGCGCTGAACGGCATCTGGGCCCAGCGCCTGGTGCGCATCAATTGCCCGCACTGCGCCACCGATTACACGCCGGACGATCAGGAGCTGGCCAGCGCCGGCCTGGCCCGCGCCGACGTGCATGCGTACCGCTTCATGCAGGGCAAGGGCTGTGGCGATTGCCGCGGCACCGGCTACAAGGGACGCCGCTCGATCGCCGAGATACTGACCTTGAACGACGAAATTCGCGAACTGATCGTCGACAAGCGGCCGATCCGCCAGATCAAGCAGGCCGCCTACGAGAACGGCACGCGCAGCCTGCGCCAGGCGGCGCTGGAACTGGTCAGGCGTGGCGGCACCACGCTAACGGAAATCAAACGGGTGACTTTGCATGCGTAGAGGCTTTGGACAATTCCTGCGCATCGACGTGGGGCCGCATGCAGTCAATGTGCAGCGCGTGCGCCGTTGGCGTGGCTTCGGCCGTGCCGCCAGCGCTGCAGCGGAAACGTTGGCCACACAGGCGATCGCGCCTTCCGCCGACCATCCCTTCGACGCCATCGCCAACGCGCTGCGCGCAATATTGGGCGAATTGGACGCAGCAGGATGGCCGGTCAGCATTGTGCTGGCGGATGAACTGACGCGCATGTGGCGTGTCACGCCGCCGCCTGGCGCCGCGCACATGGCAGACCTGGCGGCGGCCGCGGGCCTGCGCTTCCAGTCGCTGTATGGTGAAACGCCGGCCGCGTGGCAAGTCTCCGCCGACTGGTCTGCGACGCAACCATTCTTTGCCGCAGGCGTGCCGCGCGCCTTGCTGGCTTCCTTGCAGGCGGTGGCGCAGGAGTGCAAGCTTTCTATCGTCGCCATTGAGCCGCGCTTTGTCAGCGCCTGGAACCGCAGCCGTCGTGGCATGAAGAAGGGCGCTTGGTTCGGCCATGTGCACGAGCAGTTGCTGACACTGGCCGCCACCGAAGCGGATGGCCAAGGCGTGCGCGCCGTCCGTCCGCTGCCGATTCCGCCCGGCGCCGGGCATGACTGGCTGACGCAGACGCTGCAACGCGAAGCGCTGCTGCTGGAAGTGGACGCGCCTTTGCTGCTGCAAGTGAATGGCAGCGTCCCCGCCAGCTGGATCAAACCGGTGGGCAGTTCCGCGCACATTCCATGCGGCGCGCTGGCGGAGCAGCCGGCATGAGCAATCGTCCACGCGCCATGAAAATCGACTTCGCACCACGCGGTATGCGCCGCACCTGGTTCCACCTCCATCCCGCTGTCCTGGCGTTGGCCGGCGCTGGCCTGCTGCTGTGCGCCGGCGCAGGCTTTGGCGGCTGGCGGTTGCTGGAACAGCAGCACGAACGCGAACACCAGTTGCGGCATGCGCAGGAGCGCGTGGCGGCGCTGTCGGCACGTCCGCCCGAGGTGGCGAAAGTCGCGATTCCCGAAGCGCAGGCGAGCTTCGTCAATGACGCCATCATGCAACTCAATCTTCCATGGCGTGAACTGCAGGACGCCGTACTGGCGGCGACACCGCGCAGCGTGGCGCTGATCGCGATGGAGCCCGATCCGCGCAAGCGCATCCTGAAAATCACGGCTGAAACAAAGAACAGCGACGACATGGTGGCCTACATCGAAGCGCTGAAGGAGCAGGAAAGCTTCAGCGGCGTCATGTTGTCCCGTCACGAAATCAATGAGCAGGACCCGAACCGGCCCTTGCGCTTCCAGTTGGAGGCGACATGGCTGGCAAAATGAATAATGTGAAAATCGCGGCGCTGCTACTGCGCGCCCGTATCGCTGTGCTGCGGCTTGGACTGCTGGCCTGTCTCGCCATGATGCTGTGCGCAGCCGGTGTGGCCGCATGGGCAGTGCTGCTGCCGCGCAGTGCCGCACAAGCCCGGGTGATGGCCCAGCCTTTGCCGGCGCCTTCCACGCTGGCAGCGTCGCCCGCGCCGCCGTCCGCCAACCAGAACCTGGCGGTGTTCTACGGTGTGCTGGGAGAGCAGCGCTATGCCGAGCAGCAGGTCAAGCTGTTGTTCGACCTCGCGGCCCAATCCAATCTGGTATTGAGTCAGGGTGAATACAAGGCTGGTTTCGACAAGGCCAGCCGCGTCAGCACCTACCAGATCATCCTGCCGGTGAAAGGGCCGTATCAGGCCATCTGGCAGTTCGCCATGCAAAGCCTGCGCGCGATGCCATTCGCCTCGCTGGATGAAGTAGGTTTCCGCCGCGAGAGCATCGCCGAACCGACGGTTGAGGCGCGGCTGCGCTTCACCTTGTATCTGAAGGATGGCGCACCATGAAGCCCTACCAGATCGCGATGGCCGTGGCGCTGGTGGGCGCCGCAGCGCTGGTGCTGTTCGGCGATAACGCTCCCGTCAGCGACATTGCCGAACCGGTGACCCGCAGTGCGGTGGCGGCTGCGGCCAGGACCACGTCCGCATCCGCCAAGGACGGCAAGGCACAGGCCGATCCCGCCATTTTGCGCCTGACCCCGCGTGCAGAACTGGTGGGCGACGCCGGCGACGCTACCTTCGCCGCAGGCGAGGGCATCTTCATGGACCATAACTGGAATCCGCCGCCACCAGCGCCGCCACCATCGAACCAGCCGCCACCGCCACCGATGGCGCCGCCCATGCCGTTCGTCTACATCGGCAAAGCCGCAGCGGATGGCGCGTGGGAAGTCTACCTGTCGCGCGGCGACAAGACCTATTCGGTGCGTAACAACGCGGTCATTGACGGCGTTTATCGTGTTGAAAAGATCGCGCCGCCGCTGATGACCGTAACCTATCTGCCCTTGAAGCAGCAACAGCAAATGAATATTGGAGTTCTTGAGTGATGGCGAGCCCCCTGATAACGATCGGCCGCTGTCTGGCGTTGGCCATGCTGCTGGGCGGTTGCGCCGGCCAAATGGCTTACCGCGACGGTAATGAGCTGATCGCGAAGAACCAGACCGAAGCCGGCCTGGCGAAATACCAGGAGGCGGTACAGGCGGAACCCGGTAATGCGCAATACCGCGCCGCCCTGGCGCAAGCACGCGAAAGTGCTGCGCGGCGTTGGCTGGAGACCGCAGAGCGCGAGCAGGCTGCAGGCCGCGCGCTGCCGGCGGAGCAGGGCTACCGCCGGGTACTGGCGCTGGACCCGCAAAACGAGCGCGCCACCGCCGGCATGCACGCGCTGGAGCGCGACAGCCGTCAGGGCAAGCTGCTGGACGCCGCCGCCCAGAACCTGGGGCGTGGCGAATATGAGTTGGCCAAGCAGAAGCTGAACGCGGTGCTGGATGAAACGCCAGCCAACGACAGGGCGCGTGTGATGCTGCGCGAAGTCACCGACAAGAGCGCGCCGCCCGTGGCGGAAACCGGCCTGGCGAAAAGCTACAGGCAGCCGATCAGCATCGAGTTCCGTGACGCGCCGCTGAAGCAGGTATTTGAAATCATCTCGCGCCGCTCCGGCCTGAATTTTGTATTCGACAAGGACGTGAAGACCGACCAGAAAACCACGATACTGCTAAAGAACAGCACCGTGGAATCGGCGATCTATTTCCTGCTGCTGACCAATCAGCTGGAGCAGCAAGTCATGGACGCCAACACCATCCTGATCTATCCGAACATCGCGGCCAAGCTGAAGGAATACCAGGAGATGACGGTTAAGACCTTCTTCCTGGCGAACGCCGAGGCCAAGCTGGTGGCCAATACGCTGAAGACCATCCTCAAGTCGCGCGACGTGGTGGTGGATGAAAAACTTAACCTGATCATCCTGCGAGACACGCCGGAAGCGATCCGTCTGGCTGAGCGCCTGATTGCGCTGCAGGATACGCCGGAACCGGAAGTGATGCTGGAGGTGGAGATCCTGGAAGTGAAGCGTTCCAGCTTGATGGACCTGGGTGTGGTATGGCCAACGTCGCTGAACTTCGCACCGCTGTCGACTTCCGGCGGCGCCGGCATCACGGTGCGCGACCTGAAAAACCTGAACCCGGACACCATCAGTGTGACCGGCGTGCAGCTGGGCGTCAACGCCAACAAGAACGACAACGACTCCAACCTGTTGGCCAATCCGCGCATCCGCGTGCGCAACAAAGAGAAGGCCAAGATCGTCATCGGCGACAAGCTGCCGGTGATCACCTCTACCGTGTCGTCCGGCGTGGGCGGCTTTGCCAGCGACTCGGTCACTTACGTGGAAGTCGGGTTGACCCTGAACGCCGAGCCGACCATCTATCTGAACAACGAAGTGGCAATCCGCATGCAGCTGGAAGTCAGTAATCTGGTCAACACCATCACCACCAAGAACGGCACCACGGCCTACCAGCTCGGCACGCGTCAAGCTTCGACCATGTTGCAGCTGAAAGATGGCGAGAACCAGGTGCTGGCTGGCTTGATCAATAACGAGGAGCGCAATTCGTCGAACAAGATTCCCGGCTTTAGCGAACTGCCGGTGATCAGCCGCCTGTTCGGCAGCCAGCGTGACGACAATGCGAAGACCGAAATCGTGCTGTCGATTACGCCGCATCTGATCCGCAATGTGCAGCGTCCGGAAGCCTCTGCAGCGGAATTCTCGGCCGGCACGGATGCCAGCTTCCGCCGCCGTCCGGATCCGGCGCCACGCGCCGACGTCGTATTGCCGCCGCCACCGGGCACGGTGCGACCTGCACCTGCACCTGCACCTGCCGCTGCCCCGGCAGAGCAGTAAGCGAAACATGATGCGCGCGCGTGGCTTTACGCTGATCGAGCTGCTGGTGACGCTGGCCATCCTTGGCCTGCTGAGCGCTCTGGTGATCCCGACCGCGCAGGTGGTGGTGCAGCGTCGCCAGGAGCAGGATCTGCGCGAAGCCCTGCACGACATCCGCGCTGCGCTGGACGCCTACAAACAAGCCTACGATCAGGGCCGCATCACCAAAACCCTGGCCGCCAGCGGTTATCCGAAAACGCTGGAGATGCTGGTGGAAGGTGTGCCCGACCTGCAAAATCCGCGGCATGCCAAGATCTATTTCCTGCGCCGCATACCGCGCGATCCGTTCAATTCGGATGCGACGCTGAGCGAGGCGCAGACGTGGGGCAAGCGCAGTTACGCCAGTGAAGCCAATGCGCCGCGCGAGGGCGAGGACGTCTACGATGTCTTCAGCATCAGTGACAAGAGCGGCTTGAACGGCATACCGTATCGGAAATGGTGACCATGAAAACCAAAGGCTTCACGCTGATCGAACTGCTGGTGGTACTGGGGATTATCGCCTTGCTGTTGACGCTCGCCGTGCCGCGTTACTTTCCAAGCGTGGACAAGTCGAAGGAAACCGTATTGGCCGATAACCTGCACAATATGCGTTCGCTGATCGACCAGTATTACGGCGACACCGGACGCTATCCGGATTCGCTGGATCAACTGGTGGAGAAAAAATATCTGCGCGCGCTGCCGTATGACCCAGTGGCGGAGAGCGATACGGCGTGGATCATCGTGCCGCCGGAAGATGGCAGCAAAGGCGGGGTCTATAACATTCGCAGCGGCGCGGTGGGCAACGACCGCAGTGGCAAGCCTTACGCTGACTGGTAATGTCTGTGCGTCGCTCACGCTGTCAAAACGGTTTCACCTATCTGAGCCTGATCATTCTGGTGGCGATCATCGGCATGGCGACGGCGGCTACCCTGAAAATGGGTTCGGTTATCCAGCGCAGCAGGGCCGAGCAGCAACTGCTCGATATCGGCGCCGCCTACAGCGACGCGCTGCAAAGTTATGCCGACGCCACGCCGGCCGGTATGCCGACGCAGCCACCATCGCTGAACGAACTGCTGCGCGATCCGCGTTTCCCCGGCGTGCGCCGTCACCTGCGGCGCATCTATGTCGATCCCATGACGGGCGGCGCGGAGTGGGGCATCATCTATTTGAACGGCAAAGTCGGCGTGCTGGCGGTGTACAGCCTGTCCGATGCGAAGCCAGTCAAAATCGGTAATTTCCCGCCGCGCTTTGCTGGATTGGCGGGCCGGCAGAAAATTTCAGAGTGGCGCTTCACGGCCGTCAGCAAATCCGCCGCCACGACTCAGTAGATATCGCGAACAGGTTGGTAGTCCTGATCCGAGATCGGCACGAATCGCACACCATCGATATTTTCCAGCACGGCGGCGCGGCGCGCGCCATCGTTTGTCAGGAAAACGTCACGTATCTTTTTCTTCAGGCCCCCGCACAGCTGGCCCCGGTACACAAATGGATCGAGGGGAAAAGCTTGCGAGCGCCATATCACGCGGACTTTTTGCATGGCGGCCGGATCGCTGAGGACCGCCGCCAGATTGACGCTGGCGACAAAGGCGGCGTCGGCCCGGCCTTCGAGTACGCGGTTGATGGACTGCACATGGCTGCCCGTATAACCGACCTGCCCGAAATAGGATTCCAGCGGCTGGCTGACCTGTTTTGAGAAGACGTGTCTGGGAATCAGGGCGCCCGAGGTGCTTTGCGGATCGACCAGCGCCAGGCGCTTGCCGCGCACGGCCGCGATATTGCCGATGCCGCTGTCGGCCCGTACGATCAGCAGCGAGTAATAGAAGGCGCCGGCTGGCTGGTAGGCGTTGGCCTTATGCTCGAAGCTGGCGAACGGCGTGAGTTGCGGATCGGCCTTCCTGGCCGCGACGTAGCTGGCTGGTCCCATGCGGGCCAGCTGGATGGCGCCGGACAGCAGTCCTTCCACCACCGCGCCGTAGGACGGTGGGGCGTAAATCTCGACCGGGATGCCGAGGGCCGCGCGCAGCCCTTGCAGCAGCGGCTGATGGGCGAGCATGTCCTTCTTGAGGTCTCCCGACGGGATGATCGAAATCCGTAGCATGGCAGGATTTTCGCAGTCGGCGCCAAGGGCGGCGGTGTGCAGCCCCAGCCCGGCAAGGAGCAGCAAAGGCGCAAGCGCGCGGTAGAAGCGGGCGATGTTCATGTCGAAGGAAAGGTGTAATGGCGTTTGCGCAGCAGCGGCGCGATGTCCTGCGCCGACACGGGGCGTTGCAGGAAGAAGCCCTGTACCTGGTCGCAGCCGGCCGCCTTCAGGTGCAGCAACTGGTCCTTGCTTTCGACGCCTTCGGCCACCACGATCAGACCGAGGTTGTGGGCCAGCGAGATGGTCGAGGCGACAATCACCGCGTCGTCGGTGTCGTTGCGGATGTCGCGGATGAACGAGCGGTCCACCTTGACGGCGTTGATCGGCAGTTGTTTCAGCATGCTCAGGCCGGAAAAGCCGGTGCCATAGTCGTCCAGCGCGATCTTGATGCCCATGCCGGCCAGCGCTTCCAGATTGCGCCGCGCCAGCTGGGTGTCTTCGATCAGGCTGGTCTCGGTGATCTCGATCTCGATCCATCCGGGACTGACGGCGTGACGCGCCAGCGATGCGATCACATCCTCGGGAAGCCGATCGTCGCGCAGCTGGTGCGCGGAGACGTTGATCGCCACCGGCACCAGCGGCACACCGTCCGCTTGCCACTGCGCGATCTGGCGGCAGACCGCATCGATGACCCAGCGTCCCAGCGGGATGATGTAGTTCTGTTCTTCGGCAAGGGGAATAAAGTCGCCGGGGAAGATCAGGCCGTGCTCCGGATGGTCCCAGCGGATCAGCGCTTCAAGGCCAACCACAGCGAAGTCGTCGAGCGCCACTTTGGGCTGGAAGTGCAGGCAGAATTCGTTGTCGTGCATGGCCGACTTGAAGCGCGCGGTCAGTTCCGAGCGGCGCGCACTCGATGCATTCAGCGACGCGTCGTAAAAGCGGAACACGCCGCGGCCCTTGGCCTTGGCGCTGTACATGGCGTGATCGGCATGGAGCAATAATGAATCCACGGTCTGGCCGTCACGCGGATACAGCGCAATGCCGACGCTGGGACTGGTGTCGACACTGTGTCCATCGAGGTCCACATAGGTTTTCGACAGTTCCTGCACCAGGTTGGCCGCCAGCTGGCTGACGAAATCTTCGGACGGAATTTCGGACAACAGGACGACAAATTCGTCGCCGCCCAGACGCGCCACCAGGTCGTAGTTGCGGACCGACGCCTGGAGCCGGCCGGCAACCGCCTTCAGCAGCAGATCGCCGACCGCATGGCCGAGATTGTCATTGACCAGCTTGAAGCGGTCGAGATCGAAGAACAGCAGCGCGTACAAATTCCTGCTGCGCCGGGCGCGTTTGAGCTCGGAGGCAGCCAGCTGCTGGAATTGGCGGCGGTTGGGAATGCCGGTCAGGTAATCGTGCGAGGCCAAGGCGAGTGCGCGGATCTTCTCCTGCTCCAGCAGGTCGATCAGTTTCTCTTTCTCCTGTTCGGAATTCGCAACGGCCTGATGCAGGCGATGCTGATGCCGCAGGCTGAACACGACAATCAGGATCACCAGGATGACCACCGCCGAGAACACCAGCGAGCGCACCAGATATTCCTGATGCTGCGCCGCCAGCCGGGCCAGTACCACGGCGGAACTTTGCGTGACCGCGACTTGGATCGGGTAGTGGGTAAGACGGTGTACCGAGGACAGATAGCCAAGATCGGTGGGACCGCTGGAGAAAGTGAAGGCGTCCATGTCAACGGGCAGCCTGGAGTGCGAACCTGGCAAGCGCGTGTCGACCGACAAGGCGCCTTCGCGCAGCACGGCCAATGGCAAGCCATCCGAATGAATCAGTTCGATGCTGCCGCCCTGGCCCAACTCGACCTCGCGGTAACGGGACAGGATGTATCCCAGGTCGAGAATGGCGCCGTAGTAGCCGGCGTTGCGCTCGTCGCCGAGCGGCACCAGAATCGGCAGGCGCCAGGCGCCATTGCCGTCGACAGGCGGGTGGCCAATCAGGATGTGCGATGGATAGCCTTGCGGGCCTTCGCGCAGCGCCTGATCGAGCAGCGGCTGCAATTCTGTTTCGGTGCGCTGATGGGCTGACGAGTAAATCAGTTTGCCGTCGCGGTCATACACCGCAGCCCGCAAGTAGGCGGAATCGCCGACCTGCTGAGGATTGAAGTGCAGGCTCTTGACGCCGCTGGACTGGTCGCCGCTGCTGGTGATGCGCGCGTACAGTGACGATCTGCCCAACACCTCTTCCAGATTGGTGGCGACGATGGTGGCGATATTCTGGCTGCTTTCGGTGGTCGCCTGCAGCGCCAGCTTTTTCTCGTTCTGGATGCGGGTGAAGTGCAAGGCCCATAGATAGACGAGCAGGGCCAGCCCAAGGACGAAGGCGCCTGGTATCAACGTATGCTGGCTGGTGAGAAGCGAAGCGCAACGACGTTTGAAAACTGCAAGAAGTGAAAACATGGATTGGCAAAGCCAAGTGGTATTGCAAAGCGAAAAAATTTCCTTATGGTATCAAAGTATGATGTCAGTTTCGTGACATGAGGTATTTGGTCGTGTGGACTGCGTCGCGGCCCCAATTTGTCCCCAAACGTATTCTTGTGGTTGACGACAACCGCGATGCGGCCGACCTGGGCATGCCCGAGATGGACGGTTTCGCGGTGGCGTCCGCGCTGCGAAAAGTGCGGTCGCTGGACCAGCTGGTGGTGATCGCCTATACCGCCTGGGCGATCCGGAAACCCGGCAGCGGGTCCGCGAGTCAGGGTTGGATGGCCACAAGGGTCAAACCCACCAAATTCGACGTGCTGCTGAACCTGGTGACCAACACCCGGCGCGCCAGCTAAATCCGTACGGCGGCGCGCTGATGCGCATCGCGGCGCTGGCCGCCGAACACAAGGCCGAGCACGCCATAAAGCTGGCCGAGTCGGCGCTGCGTCGCCGCCGAAGGTCGGGTGCTGTTGGCCGAGCAGATGGTCGGCATCGTCAGCCATGACCTGCGTAACGATGAACTGCGGCTCAGCTTCCCGAACGTCGAGCTTGATCGCCCTGATGCGCCGTTGGGAACGGTTTATCTTGATGCCGACCGTATCCATCAGCTGGTCGGAAACCTGGTGGCCAACGCCGTCATGGACGGCGCGCCAGGCAGGCCGGTGCTGACCTGTTTTTCGGTGCGCATACCCGTTGATTCCCGAAGATTTCCTGTCAGTACGGAAAAGCTGCACGCTCCACCGCTGTGATAACGTCCTCATCAGATTCTCGTGAATGCCTTAACCTGCATGAAAGGAAAAAGATGAACCGCTTTAAAGATAAAACTGTACTGATCACCGGCGCCGCTTCCGGCATGGGCTTGGCGGCTACCCGTCGCTTCCTCGATGAAGGCGCGCGCGTTACGATGCTCGATATCGACGAGGGTACTCTCAAGGAAGTTGCTGCAAAATTTCCACAGGACCGCGTTCTGGTGCAGGTCGGCGATACCGCTGACCAGCAAACTGCGGCGGTCGCCGTCAAAGCGACGATCGAGCGCTTCGGCGGGCTGGATGTCCTGATCAACAACGCCGGCGTCGCCAGCGAGGGCGACATCATGAAGACCAGCGAAGCAGACTTCGAGCGCGTGATGGCAGTCAATGTCACCGGCTACTTCCACATGGCCAAAGCGGCGATGCCGGCGCTGGTGAAAGCAGGCGGCTCGATCGTCATGACCTCGTCCGTGTCAGGGCTGGGCGGCGACTGGGAGATGTTTGCCTATAACACGTCGAAAGGCGCCGTCAGCAATATGGTGCGCGCGATGGCCCTGGATGCGGCCAAGGATGGCGTGCGCGTCAATGCGGTCAATCCCAGCCTGACGAAAACCGGCATGACAAAAGATATGCTGAAGGATGCGGAACTGGTCGCCAAGTTCAAGGAACGCATGCCACTCGGCACGCCGGAAGACCCGGATGGCATTGCAGCTGCAATGGCCTTTCTTGCCAGCGATGATGCCCGTCTGATCACCGGGGTTAATCTGCCGGTGGATGCTGGTTTGAGGGCTTCCAACGGGCAGCCGCCGCAGTAAAATTCGACAGTCAGGTGGCAAGAATATCCGCCGCGCCTTGTGCGCGCAGTTGATCGGCCACCTGCAGGCCCAGCGCTTCGGGTGCGCTGGCTGGGCCGCGTGCTTCGGCGGTGAGCATGCGCCTGCCGTCCGGCGTGGCCACCATGGCACGCAGGTGCATCTGGTCGCCGCTGATGGTTGCGTAGGCACTGAGCGGCACCTGGCAACTCCCTCCTAGCTGCCGCGATACCGTGCGTTCGGCGATAGACACCAGTGCGCTCGGTGCGTGGTGCAGCGGCGCCAGTAGCGCTATCAGGTCGGGGCCGTCGTCGCGTTGCGCGATTTCGATTGCCAGCGTGCCTTGGCCGGGTGCGGGCAGGCTCATTTCCGGCGGCAGAAAAGAGCGGATGCGGGCGGCCAGCCCCAGGCGATTCAGGCCGGCGGCGGCGAGGATGATGGCAGCGTATTCGCCGCGATCCAGCTTGGCCAGACGGGTATCCAGGTTGCCGCGCAGCGGCTTGATCAGCAGTTGCGGATAGCGCGCCGCGATGAGCGCCTGGCGGCGCAGGCTGCCGGTGCCGACCACAGCGCCGGCCGGCAGCTCGGCCAGCGACGCGTAGTGGTTGGAAATCAAGGCGTCGCGCGCGTCGTCGCGTTCCAGCATGGCGGCGATGACGAAGCCATCGGGCAGCGTCATCGGCATGTCCTTGAGCGAGTGGACCGCCAGGTCGGCGCGGCCTTCCGCCATCGCCGTTTCCAGCTCTTTGACAAACAGGCTTTTGCCGCCGAGCTTGGATAGCGTTTGCTCCAGCAGTTGGTCGCCAAGTGTGGTGATGCCGAGGATGCTGATCTCGCACTGCGGATAGAGCAGCTTCAAGCGGTCGCGGACGTGCTCGGCCTGCCACATGGCGAGCCGGCTTTCGCGCGAGGCGATCACCAGTCTGGAAGGGGCTTTGGCTGCGGAATCGGATGGGTTCATGTCATTCTTGCCGTCAAATCAATCTCAGCGTCACGGCCTTGAGCGCTGCCGCCGCGCGCGTGGTGCAATTCAATTTGCGGAACGCGCTTTCCATGTGGGTGCTGACGGTGCGTGGACTGATACCCAGCAGGCGCGCCGCTTCCTTGTTGGTGTGGCCCCGGCTGATGGCTTGCAGGACATCAGCCTCCCGTTCACTCAGGCTGATCCTGGCGGAGGGGAGTGCTTCCGGCATCGCCGGCATATAACGCAAGGCATCGACTACGCCGGGATGAAAGCGGCCGGCGTTTGCTTCGCTGGCTAGTTGATCGCCGGCCATCGTCACGGAAAACGCCGGCCGCCACGGACGAGCCGATTGCAGGGCGATCCAGGCCGATGCTGCGGCCAGCACCTGACCTTCAATCGGTATGTCGGCGCCGATGGCGCCGCGAAAGTTGCCGGAGCCATCCAGCCGCTCGCCGGCGTAGGAGGCGATTTCTGCCGCCACCGCCATCCCTTTTATTTCGCGCAGCGCGCGCAAGGTCCAATACGGCGCGATCCGCAAACGCTCCCGCACCGCCGGCGGCAGCGGCCGGGCTGCGTTCCACAGTTCACTTGGCACAGCGCCGCGGCCGATGCCGTGCACCAGTCCGGCGCGATAGCAGTGTTGCTGCGTGGGCGCATCCAGTCCCATGCGCATGGCGGCGTCACGGCTGGCGATGGCCACGCGGCGCGATTGGCCGCATAACCAGGGCTGCTGCAAATCGATCAGGTCCGCCATCAGTTCCAGCGACAACGCGTCCGAACGCCGCGCCTTTTGATTGCAGGCCAAGGATGGAAATTTGTTGTCCATGACCATCGGCGAATACGACAGGCCGTGCGTTTCCGCGATCAGCCCGAGCATGGCCGCGATTGCGTCGCTCCGGTTCTGCAAATGCATCACGCCGGCCAGCGCGGATGCTGAGCAGGATGTCACGGCACGCAGAATGGTCACGCCGAGTTGCCCAGTATGGCCGCCGCTGAGGCCGCCGACAAACGCCAGCGAACGCTCGCAGTCCGCAAGCTGCATTACATGCTTCATGGAATCCTTTTCCTATGCGGCGATAAATGATATCGCGATATGCATCGACTATATCTGCGGTCAATTCAGATGTCCAGTAAAATATGTCACGATAAGTATTTTCGGGAAGACTGAACGCATGCCTAAATCTAAGACCACCATGCTGGAAGACCAGCTATGCTTTTCGCTTTATCGCGCCAATCTGGAAATCGGCCGCGCCTATCAGTCGCTGTTTGATGAGCTGGGCATTACCTATCCGCAGTTTCTGGTGCTGAACTCCCTGTGGGAAAAAGATGGACGGACGGTCGGCGAGATCGCGCAACGCCTGACGCTGGAGTCCAGCAACATCACGCCGCTGATCAAACGGCTGGAAGCGGCGGGCATGCTGACGCGCCAGCGCAATCCTCTGGATGATCGGCAAGTGCTGGTGACCTTGAGCGAAGCGGGCCGGGCATTGCAGGGACGCTGCACGTTGACGGACATCTTGCAAGATTCGACCGGTCTGAAGGTGGCGCAGCTAAAAGAACTCAACGCCTCGATCCAGGGCCTGTTGCAAGCCTTCAGCGACAACCGGTCTTGACGGCCATCGGGTGATTACCCGAGCCGGATGGAATTTCTTGACGGCGCTGGCGTGAAAACGGCAACCTCACGTTCCTCAGCCAACCTACTCAAGGAATAACATCATGATTTTGGAACGAAAACAAACCCGTCAATGGAACGACACCGAAATTTCCGGCATGCGTGTCGCCAACGTCTGGAATGAAAACGAAGATGGTAGTTACTTCGTCCAGTTCAACGAAGGCACCCGCTTTCCCATGCACGACCACAACGGATGGGAACAAATCCTGATGCTGAGCGGCCGTATCCGTTTCGGCGATATCGAATTGTCGGCGGGCGATACCTTGCTGCTGAAAGAG
Organism: Duganella dendranthematis; assembly: GCF_012849375.1. Lineage (NCBI taxonomy): Bacteria > Pseudomonadati > Pseudomonadota > Betaproteobacteria > Burkholderiales > Oxalobacteraceae > Duganella > Duganella dendranthematis. Next base: position 191 of record NZ_CP051684.1, on the reverse strand, counting down.
GGTGACGTCCACGATGCGCTGGCGCTGAGCGACGCCACCTTCTTCGTGGCGCATCGCGGCGATATCACTTTGACGAACTGATCGCAAGCAGCGCGCCGAAGCCCACCAGCAGGCAGCCAAAAGTCTGGTCGATCCGGCGCCGCGCCGCCAGCAGGCGAGCGCGGACCGTGTCGGCGGAAAAGCACAGCGCC